>CBDDFL010000001.1:0-1492500 GCA_965227095.1 Alphaproteobacteria bacterium
AATACCCATTTCAATGAGTTCGGTTCGAGTAAGCTCTCGCTCCTCACCAACCATGCGGGCTGAGGAAGGATCAAGACTGTTCGCATCCCTCGATATTCGATAGTGCTCGGGCGCGATATTCCCGCACTTGATCCGCCCCTCTGTCTCGATAACGCGAAATTTTATGTCGTACTTTGTTGCGAGCATAGGGTTGCCGAACTCGTCCACCATCGGCTCGCCCAAATCGTTCGTAGCGGGTTCAAAGAATTGAGTTCTTTCTGCAACCTCTGCATTGTCACGAGAGGCAAGGAAGATCGCCGTTTGCTCATCAATCCCGTTATACGTCTCGTGAGTGACGACTTCCTTTTCTTCGCGCCATGCCTTCACGATTCCGTTCTTCTGAATGAACGCATCGTACAAGACCGTGTAGATAATGAGGAAAGAGTCGTTTTCTTTATGGAATATGTGGGAGACGTAATCCGACTCGTCTTGAGCCTGATCAACATCATCCTCATCCACCGGGTCGAACGATACCAAATTCTCTGCCGTCGTGAACATGCGCAGCATTGACGGAACCATGGCGTCCACATGATCTGACGATTCCGATGTTACAAACTCAGACTCACCCTCAACTTCAGTTCCATATTTCTTTGAATGATAAAAATCGAGCGCCGCCGCGCGTTCGTTTGCGATATCTGAGTCTGGCTTACCCATTGCGCTGCGGAACTCTTGATCCACAAGCGCAACAAGCTGCTCATCCGTCATCATAGGATGGCGACCTCACGTTTTCTCTTCACGTTTGCCTTTTTCTTTTTGTAACTGCGGGCCCAATCCAAACTCGCGACCGCATGCCTCATAGCGGAGTTGTAGGGCTGTGCTTTAAGGGGGACCTTGCCGTCCTTGCGTCGTGAGGACTTCAGTTCCGCCTCTAATTTCTTTAACCGTGCGTTCGCAACAAACCGCCCTGTCCGGATGCGCGTTGAAATCTCCCGTGAAAGAACATCGGCTAACGCCTCGTCTTCCTTCACCGGCTCGGAGATCATGTTGCAGCCACGCTCAAGCAACTTATCCGCAACCGATTTAGACCCACGTTCCCAAGCGATGGGTATCCACCGCCCCATGGAGGCGAGCCCCTCGGCGATGATGGGCATTTCCTCGGTTTGGAACTCCACCGCGTTGTAAAGGTGAAGCGTGTCTGTCTGCCTGTCGTGGGCAAACCATACCGCGGTAATTCGTCCGCTTGGCTCCGCATGTATCCCGCATATGCGCCGCCAGCTTTCTTCTATGTTCATCGTCTCAATCGCGCCGGCATGCGAGCGATAGGCTTGTTTAGTTTCTGCCAGGGACGTCGTCTGTCTCGCGGGACGCCGGGTGTCTGCACAATCACCTGCGGCGACGTAAGTGACGCTTCCGCCGTCAATGTCGGTATTACGATTTCGTTCGTTGTTGTGACAATCTGCGGAGCAATTGCTGTTGCCGCCGCCGCAATGGTGGGAACCACAACACTTCCACCCGATGCAATGGACGGCGCAATTATCGTTGCGTCGGCTGCCTTTGTAGGTGGATTGATAAACGCGCCCGACTGCGTCTCAACGACGTCGCGAACCCAGAAATTGTCGTTGGCATTCTCGCAGTTAAACCGCGTCGAAATTTCGTCTGACGATAACGTTCGGCCAATGACGACGATCTGATCTTCTTCGCCCTCGACCGATCGGTTCGAATTCGACACCGCGTTGTTCGGGTGAGAGCCGATACCGAAGGGCTGGGAAGACTGCTGTAGGCTTCCCGTGGCACTTTCGCTTTTGCGCTCAACAGCGTTTACGTAGATTTTTCTTACCGAACCGTTCCACGTTCCCGCAAGATGGTTCCAAGCCCCCGTTGTCATGGTGCTTGACGCTTCGATACTTGTACCGACGAAACCGCCCGTCGTTATCCGGAAAGCGCCTGAGTAATTCCCCCCGCCAACCGGAAGATATCCTAGAAAAAAGTCATCGCTGGTTGCGGTATTCGGCTTTGAGACCACCCGCGCGAAGAAACCACCATGGTTTGTTGCCGATGGCTTACACCAGGCCAAAACTGTGAGAGCGGTTAGGCCTTCAAAGTCGGTACTGTGCGGAACAGATATCCAATCCGGTTCGGACTTCTGAAAACTCCTGGCCTTGCCGACCTTCCCCGCTGTAGAAGTTGGCGTATTCTGAACCGCCCCGTCATTGTCATTACCGGACTGATCCGCGGCAATATCTTCGTCGTCTAACGTTAAATGAAGCAAAACACTTTCCGACGCCCATGTTGCCTGCATGCCATAGGTGGCGTCGTCCGCGTAATCCGCAGCCCCTGAGTTGCCCCAGTAGATATATAAGTCCACGTCCGAACTTGCAGATATATCCGGGTGATGAACATAAACCACCCCCGCCTCAGAACTAACGCTTACGCCCCGGACGCCGCGAGCAACTTCCGTCGTCTCGTCTGCTTTCGTGACCCTTATGTCCGCTCCTGACGACTGGACGTTGTTCCAGAAGTCAGTAACGCCTGAGAAATGCGACCCCAAATCTATGGCCAGGCAATATGGGTACGCAGCGTTTACTTGAGACGCTTGAGAAGTAACTTTCGCTCGGAACTGCCAACCGGCGTTGTACCAAGCCATTAGGTCCAGCTAACGGTGACCTGTCCGTTAGCCCCAAACGTGATCTTAAAGTCTGTGCCGACGCCGGCAGATTCCGAACCGCCGTAGTCAATCCAGAACATTGGAAAATCATTGGTGTCGTCGTAAATCACACCCTCAGTGGTAGGGCCTATCGTACCTCCCGTCGCCGTTTCTGACACGTCGGCAAAATCAATCGAAGCCCCGTTTGTGTTGAAAATGCTGATGGTAGGTGTCAGTAACTCACCGCCCACGTCCCAGCCATTTCCAGAAACCTCGGAACCGTCCAAAGAAGCCATTGCCGTGTGACTCGCGGTAAAAGTACCCCCGGTGCGGAGCATCCACTTTAGCGCGGCCAAGTCCACGTCCTGATTAAGCAGGATTGTCAAAGTGTGGTTAAACGGCGAAACTGTGACGGCCACTAAACTTCCATTTCCTCAAACACGTTGTCCCACTTCACGTCGTAGACCTTCTTCTGGTTCATTTCTCGCGATGCCAAGCTTGCCGCCATGGCTAAAGCGACCATGCCGTCTATCCGGCCACGGCTTTTCTTTTTTGTGAGCTTTCGGTTTCCCGCTGGGTCTGTTTCAACCACTGCGTTCCGCGCGCACATTTCTAAAACGAGGTGATTGCCGTGCCGCACCTTCTCGTTAAGAAGCATGGACTCCAACTCTCGTAGAGCCGGCGACATGGACACAAAGCCCTGTCCGAACTCTTCGAACCTGTCATCAATGAACGACTCTGTCAGGCCAGCTTCGACAAGCCAGGACCGAAGGTGCTTCATGTTGTACCTGTCGAAGGCAACCTTCCGGATATCGTATTCCTGAAAGGCCTCTGCGATCACGCCGGCCACGTACTTGTACTCAATTGACCTGCCGGGCGTGCCCTGGATAAAGCCTTTCTTCTCCCAAACGTCGTAGGGAACATGATCCTTACGGGACCGCTCTACCAACCCTTCCTTTGGGAGCCAAAAAATAGGCCGGACATGCAAGAGGCCATCAACTGGGCTAGCCATCACGAACGCCGTGAGGTCATTCGTTTCAGACAAGTCAAGGCCCGCATATACCGGCCCCAGCTTAGACGGCGAACCCCCGTTTGCCTTCCAAACTGATTTCGTAACGAACGGGCTGGATGCCTCTACCCGTTGGTTCAAAGTGTAGTTTCGATAAAGCGGCTCTTGAGCCGGTAGGCGCCTGGCGTTATCTGCCTGCTTCCTCAACTCTTTCATGTTGAGAAAATCGCCCGCTGCAGGATTGGCCTGTTTGATGGCTTCGTCCGAGAACGGATCTAAGTCTTCATCCGCCACATACAGAATGACAACTGTGTGCGGGTCGTCGCCTTCAAGGCCCTTATCAATTAGCTGACTCAGCAAATCGAAGTCTGTCGGCGCCTGTGTCGAAATAATGATCGACATGGGGTCTTCGTGAGCACCCATGGCGTTCTCAATCGCGTTGTATAATTCCGAAATCGGCCCCTGTACCTGGCCAAGTTCATCGTGAATGGCAAAAATCGGCGACTGGCCGTGCGCCGTATGTGCGTCGGCAGAGAGCGCCTTGTAAACCGTCCCTAGAGCCGGGCATACAAGCTGCTTCGCCGTATCGCGAACGTTAATGTATGCGTCCAGCTCCGGATTAAGCCGAACAATCTTCGCCGCGAGCTGGAAAACGACCGCAGCCTGCTCTTTGGATTGTGCCGTACTCGGAATTTGCGAATTGCGTTTCGCTTCCGGCCCCGCCACATGCAGGAGAATAAGAAACCCGCAGAGGCTGCTCTTCGCGTTCTTCTTCGCAAAGGAAATAATAGCCAGTCGCGTCCCGTACGGGTTGTCGTAGATTTTTAAAAGAGCGTCTCTTTGAAAATCTCGAAGCTTGACGCGTTTTCCGACGTCTTTGCCTTCAGGGACCCTACAATAGTACTCGATCCAGCGAATATTGCGCTCACCGCGCGTTTCGCCGGGGACATGGGCTATCCAGCCCAAGGCGGCTCGAATTGAGGAGGTTTAGAAGTCCGCTTATCGACCGTCGCCTGTTGTGTAATGCGCAGTTTCGTCGATAAAGACGCAATGGCACGCGATTGCTCTTCCTCAGAACGAGATAAGTCGCGGAAAAGCTTCAAATCAAGCTCTTCAGCGGCCTTCACTGTCTCAATCAACTGGGCGAACTCACGTGCACGGACGATATGACGGCATAATTGAGCCAAAACAGGCCAAGTTTCACGCGGAAACCAGTCTGCACCCAGACTTTCGATAATTTTCCGCCATTCTTTGGCCTGCTCCGCCGTCAAATCCTCAGGAGGCTCTGGCGAAGGCATAGAAATCACCTTCCCGGACTCGATAACCTCCAAGTCCGCCGACGATTTAGGCCCGCGTGCGCCCATTTTACAAAAATTCTCCGTTAAAACCGTTTTTAGGACGGTTACTCACAAGGACCGCCCCACGCCGCTCGCCCCTTCGCTTGTGAGAGCTTTGAGGCCCCTCCCCCTACCCTTGTACTAGGGAGAAAGAAGGGACTCTGTTGAGTCTCTGTGGGCTTTCCAGGCCTTGTCTATTGCCTCTTCAGACATACCCGGGAAAAAGACGTCAGCTATCGTTCTCGCTTGCATCTTCCATGACTGCTCTTCAGTAAGTGGTACAGGCTGAATGTTGTAGATGGCCTGAGCCAACTCATCGCCACTCATGCGCTCTTCACTCATCTACAAAACCCCACTGGCCTTGGTGTTGCTGTCTTTGTGATTGGGTTGCCGTGCTTGTCTATCAGCCCTGTGTCCATATGCTCGCTGTCGCCTGCGTCTACTTGGATAGTCTGCATTGCTTGTACCCATGCTGGGACTGACCAGTCGTCGTAGTCTTCTGTGTCGGCAATATCAGACGTAATCTTCACACCAATGATCCACTCTGCTTGAGGCTATATCAAACAAATACGCTGCCTGCTCATCTGTCATGTGCTCAGCCATTTCGGTGAACGGTATCGTTACTATTGGGCCGCCGTCCGGCTGCCGCCTCAACATAATCAACAGCGACAGTCCATGCTCTGAATAGCCAATCTTCAGGCCTACCTTGTCATTCGTACCAAGGGTGGCTTGGATCAAGGGGGTTTCCATGTTCGTCACACCCTTTGAGGAAGCCTGCGCCACCGCGCTCTTGGCTTTGCTTGAACGAGTCATGACATGTCTTTGTCATCGATTGGAGGTTGTCCCAGTCCCAGAACAACGCTGGATCACCCTTGTGCGGAATGATGTGATCCACAGTGTTGGCCTCAACAAACTTCCCTTTGTGATGAGGACATTCGCAATAAGGATCGACCGCGAGCTTCTTAGCTCTAAGCTTTTGCCACCGCTTTGTTTTGAATAGCTTGTGATAGGCTGGACGCTTGTTCGTAGCCATGAATCAAAAAGCCCGGCAGGGCTTCCCCAACCAGGCTATTCAGAATTTGCAGGATCGCACTATTTCGGACGCAGTTATCTATTTGCCTGAAGAGTACCATTTAACCGCCCCAAGTCAAGCGCTCCATGCTCTCTTTTGTGCGTTCACGAACCTTTTTCCGAATGGGCGAGGCTCAAGGACTGTCACTAAGTGTCCATTCTCAAATACATAGCCTGCTTTCTTCGTATAGAACTTGCAGCCTGTTGTTACTATTCGTAACCAACAGTGCTCAGGCGCCTGCCAACGCTTCAAATCATGTGTAATCAAGGGGCGCACGCGACGCGGCTTCACCTTCTCAATGCGTTGTATGTACCGATCAATCGCATGCTGAGTGAGCTTGAAGTTTCGAATGGCGTAGTCTTTAGTCTTCACACCCACCTCGCCCACCGTGCATACAAATCCAGCCCGGATATAAGCCAGTCCTGCACCTTGTCTCTGCGGCAGTGATAGGTGTGGCGAAGCTCATCTGAGTTCTGACCGTCCACAATGACACCAATGCACACGTCAATAATCGGCGGGCCGCCTAGTTTGTAGCGGTTAGACAGCTCATCCGTCCACGGCCTGTATCGGTTCACCACTGCGTCTGTTAGGCTTGCCGGCCAGTTCGGAGACGCGTGTGAGTGTCCAGTTCTCTCGTACTGCTGCGCTCGCGGAAGCAGCTCACCCGTGATGGCAATGTAGCACCGGCCTATTTCGTCAGCGGCGCGTATCTCTTCAGCGCCTATGCGGCCCTTTTCTTCTAGGTGTTCAATGAGGGACTTGCGAAACTTGCGCTTTGTCCCCTCTGTGTGTGCCTGCCGAACGGCGCGGCCTAGCTCTTTCTCCTTAGCCTCGTCGTTCAAATCACCGGCGTACTTCCTCGAGAGCGTTCTTTGTCTCAACCACTCACGGTGTTGACGGTGCTTTGTTTCGGCCACCTTGTCTGTGGGGTGATAGTTTTCTTGGGGTGTCATATCACTCACCTTGTTTCACGTGAAATCCGTTACCGTCGTTAACTTCGTAGGCCAACCAGCCGCCGCCAAACAAAGTCCGAATCCGCACATGGCCCGGAAGCTTCTGGCGTATCTTGTGCAACATGACGTCTATGTTCTTCATGGAGCAGCCTCCGTTTGGGTCTTGTCCGTATAGTGCCGCTCGAACGTATTCGCGTGTTGTGCGGCCTCTGCGCTTTATCAGTTGGAAGATCTGATTTTCCTTGTTCGTCAGTCCGTAGGGGTGCGGCTCCGTGGAAAAGTTGAGCAGCTCTTTCAGCTGTCTGTTTTCTTCTGTCAGCTCTTCGCAGCGCGCCCGTAGGCGTTGAAGTTCGTCTACCCCATATCCAGTTCCTCCGGGATAACCTCAAATCGTCCGAGTTCTTTGTTAAATTGGAATTCTGCTTTACCGGGCACGCCGGCGAAATCTTGAAAGCGCGATTTCTTTACATCCACCTCAGAGCGGGCGGACTGAATGTTTTCCCGCCACACCACAATGCCATGATCGCATTTGTTGTACCAATTGGCACTGCCCGAAATGTCGTAGAGGCTAGGCTTTGCAACGCCTTCCTTACCTCCCCCCATTTTGACGGGGTGGGCAACAACAATCGTTAGTACCTCATAGGACATGGCGAAACGTTTCAGCTCACGTATTGCCCTGCTTACATATTCGGTTTCTGTTTCGTTTCGCCCGCGTCGGTGCTCAACCTCGTTCCATGGATCAATGAGAAGAATATTCGTGCCGTGACGAATAACGGCGTCCGACGCTTTCTCAATCAACCACCCCAGATCGCCGTCCTCATCCAAATCTCGTGGATCCTGGTAGAGAAACGAGAATTTCTCGTCTATCCACGCGTCAGCGTCCGCCATTTTCTTCGGCGTGCCTTTAAGCTCATGTGCATTCAGGAAATACTTACGAAGCACCTTCCGCAAATCCCGAGATGGATTCATTTCAAACGACGCTATTGTCGCGTTCAACCCTTCGTTCATGACGAGGTTGCATATCAGCGCCATTGCCCAAGTTGACTTCCCATGGTTTGGAATTCCCGTAACAACGGCGAACTCTCCGAGAAAGGGCCTGAAGTGCTCGTCTAAATCCGGCCAGCCGGTTGAGAATGTTTTTGCCTCTGGCACGTCTGGGAAGTCCGACATGCGATATAGGCCTTTGACTGGATAAGGTTTTGCAGCATTGAGCAGTCGAACTACTTCTTCCGGGCCGGCCTTCATAAGGACGTCGTTCAAATCCTTCGCCCCTTCCGGATACTCAACAAACAAACACCGAACCGCCCCGAGGCGGCGCACCAACTCCGACGCTAACGCTCTGCCGGGGCCGTCATTGTCAACCGCCAGAATAATTCTCTTGATCCGGCTAAGCCTGTCCCAATTGTTCCAGACGAATTTGAACTTGTCGTCATGTTCCGGATCGATCGGTTCATTTGAAGCCTGTGGAGGGGCGCCGTCCGGAACGGACACGGACAACGGAAAACCACATTCAATCGCCGAAAGCGCGTCCAATTCCCCCTCGGTTATCACCAGCCGCATGTCCCCCTCAAGCAAGGGATCTTGCAATGCGTCGACGTTCCAGAAAGTTTTCTTGGCGTCTTTGTCCTGCCAAAACTTCTTTCCGCTTCCGCGGTATTTGTTGTTCACCACCTCGCCGTCTTCGAAGAACGGGAACACAATCACCTCACCAATGTTGCTTTGCGGATTGCTGTAGATTCCGAACCGAATGGCTGTTTCGGGATCGATTCCTCTGGTTTCGAAAAACCGCTGGGCTTTGGCGCTTAGGCTCATAGAACTGCCCTCCCCTGTGTCCGCAGTGGTGACAAAACCAACGGACACCCTCGTCCCCAATCGTCACCGACAGGCACCTTTCGCGCTTCTTTTTTCTGGTGTGTGAACATTGGGGGCATTGAGTTTTTCGTGTTCCTGGTGATGAGTTTACGGTTATGTGAGCTTCGGAAAGTATTTCTGCGGCTGTTTTCATTTAGCCCGGCCCGTACCAGGGAACTTCTTCCCCGCCTTGAATGACGAATTCTCGCCCGTTCGCGCGCCGGTAAATTTTCTTGCCAAATTCCATGCGGTACGGCCTATCGGCCTCGCGTTTCTCAGCCGCATATCTGTCGTTTCGTTTCTTAAGCATGGCCAGCGCCGGCCAAAAGGCGTTGCCGGTGTATTTCTCTGGGTTTTGCGAAATGTGATAGTCAATTCGCCCAAGCTCCAGCTCCAAATCTGGAATGTCTGGACACTGAGCTTGCCACTTGTCGAAGTCTTTCTGGTTGAGGCGCAGCCTATCCCCTTGGAACCGGTACTTTGGCAATTCCAAAATTTCTGCAGGTGGGGGCGCAGCCCCTCCTTCTATTTCTTCTTCTTTCCTTCTTCCCTTCTTATGTATTGTCTCGCTGCTGTCTCGCTCGCGTCTCGGTTTTGATTCATCAGGTGTTGCGCCCTCTTTGTCTCGAGACTGATATTTGTCGTAATTACAAATGGTTATGACGGTCTGGCCTGTCTCGCTAGCTGTCTCGATCATGTCTTGGTTTTTGAGCACAAAAATGAAGCGAGACACCTTACTTTTGTCCCATTTCCACACCCCTGCCATGTGCCGAATGGAGTGCGAAAGCTGCCCTCTTTTCAGCCGAGAACCGTCTTTCCAGTTGGCCTCCTCGATCAACCACAGCCATGCTTCGTTCTTAGAAAACGGCTCTCGATTCCAGGGAGTCTTATCGCGCCAACCGCGTGTGACTTTGACGTACCCCATCAGTCGGCCTCCCTGTGGGCTTGTAGGCGAGCGTAGGCAACATCGAACTCACTGGCTTGTATGTCCTCGCCTTCCCCACGAGAACGGGCGTGAGCGAAAGCTGTGGCGGCGTCTAGGAACTGGTTTGATAAACGGCGTATCTCACGGCGACGCGCACTCAGCTCTCGATTGAACGTTGCGCCAATGCGATAAGAGCGTCCGGAAACCGCCGAGCGTGTCTTCCCCAGCTCTTGGGCAACGTCCGCCATAGAGTAACCCTGCCGAGCGCGCCGGCGGATTATCTCGTCCTGTTCTTCGGTCCATGTATCTTGTCTGGCCATGTGGGGGCTCCGTATAAGTGTGCCGCTGTTTTGACCTCATCAGGAGATGCGGGAGGCGAGGTCTGGGCTGAAACGCTTAGGGCAGCGTGTCGCGGCGCTCCCGGGGTTAGTTTGTCTACGAATTTACCGCCTTCAGTTGTTTGTTTTTGGCCCAAACGGCCCACGACTTCATTCGGTCTTTCACATCATCAATTGAGCCGTCTATCCATTTTGTTTGCCTTCCGTTTGAGAAAAGGCTGTATCGAGTTGCCGTCATGTGTTCTGGATCGCCCTCAACTACCATCACAATGCAGTCTGGATTTTGGGTTAGGCGCTGGTAAAGAATTTTTTGGCCCGTCGGAAGCCCACCTCCTGATTTCCATTCAAGAAAAAGAAAGCTCGAATTGATTTCCACCAGCCCGTCTACGTCGCCAAAGTTGATGAGCCCCGGAAAACACTGCGCGAATTGCTCTATCTTCGGGCGCCGCTTGATATTGAAGCAGCCGTTTTTCTCACACTTCCAACGAAGGGGGTTAAAGCCAGCTACATTCGACACAACACCGCCCCGTGTTTTGAGAAGTGTTGCGCAAAGCGAAGTGCATCACTACCGAAGTAACAAAACACCTGCCCTTGTGTTGGCGAGGCAAGCTCACCATTCTGGTTTATGAATCGAATCCGGCCTCGCTTGAAACAAAACGCATTCGCGTGCCCCGCAAGAATGTGAAACCAATTAGTGTCTGTGTAATTGTGCGTTAGCGTGATGGCAGCGCTCACGGCGCCGTTAGTAAGCTCGTTGGTAAGTTTTTCGCAGAACTGGGAGATTAACGGCTGTGAATACGGAGGGTTCAACCAAAGGCGCCCCGACCAAACCTTTTCCAACCCATTGTCGTCTTCCGTGAAAAACGTTTGTGCCCGCACGGTTTCTTGCGCCAACGCGTTGCTGGCAGGGTCTAAGTCGATATCGCCAAGTACTTCGCGCGCTGACTCGATGTATTCAGGCGGCGTGTACCACTCGTTAAGGCCCGTACCATTGGTGCGGTGGTGAAAAACCGCGACGTTGATTTCGTTCTTGGAAGGCGCGCGGCCTTCATCTAGTGCGCGCTGAATGGTGCTTTCGACAACGTCTTCGCCTGCGTCGCGAATTTGGCGCCACTCCGATAGGCGGCGTTTGTCAACACCAACCTCTTCCAAATTTGCGCGGTCCGAACTTTGGACCCCAGCATGCGCACCTTGAATGTGACCTTCTTCCTGCCCCCTATCAATCTCATCCGCCATCCGCATTTCGGCGCGAACAATCATGCGGAGGCAATCAGCTTGGGTTTCATTTGCAGCCTTGGTGATTTTTGCGTAGTGCAAAGCAGACTGTGCAACAGCACGCGCCTCCAACACCTCGGCGCTATTGCGCGCTTCAGAGAGACGGGTTGACGCTCTATCGATAAGGGCTGGAAGTTGCACTGCCTCGTTCATTCGTCTTCAGCCTTACGCAGCATCCATTTGCTCAGTGAGCGGAAAAACTTTGCAATTTTTGCAAACGTCTCCCCCAGCGAGAGGTAAATCCAGCTGATAATGTGTCGGAGTGTTGACATCGGGGGCCCGTCTTTCGAGTTCGGCAAGCTCGCGATCTAGGTCAGCGAGTTCGCCGCGTAGCATTTGAATTCGGTGTCGCAATGACTGTTGGGAGAACTTCTGAAGCGCTGGACGAAACACTCTGAGCAAAAAAGGCGCGCCCCATGTGGCCACCATTTCGGTAAAGACGCGCCATTCGGGTAGATTGTGGGCCGTAGTCCATTTTCTGGTGGTTTCCACCTTCGAACCGAACTGCCTTGCGATTTTTTTCGCAGTGCTTCGCTCGCCCAGATAGTCAGGCAAAGCCTGGCTGAACTGCTCAACACATTCTTGTAGCGGGGCTTCGTTACGCATCAGTTCCCCTCCGATACCCATCTTGGGTAGTGATTGGCTGTGGAAAACCTGTTTTCATCAACTCGCGCTGACCGGTTCCAGCCGTGGGGGCTCCCGGAAGGTGCGCATACATCTGAACTGGGGGCCGGCTGCTTGGCATCTCCGCTTTTTGCGGTCGGTCCCGCATTTTGAAACTTTAAGGAGGCGAGCATCATCAGGCCGCCTCTCCCGATTCCATCTGCCGGATAAAGGCTGCAACCTTCTCCGCAGTTTCGGGCCAAACCCGTCCGCCGCCTCGCAAACGGCGCACCAACTTGCCGTCATTGACTGCAAGGCGACCAAAAGTGCTTTCAGCCATACTGCCGTGGCTGAGAAAGCTTTCTATCTGTTCCAGAAGTTCTTGCTGGGCTGTCATAACCACTGAAGGTTAATGGGCAAAAACCCATTCGTCAATGGGCAATTGCCTTCGTGCAATATTCAGGGTTAGTGGGCAAACTCCCATCTATGGAACAGAGAGAAGTTATTTGGCGCCTTTTGCTGGAGAACGCGCTGCATAAAAAAGGCATGTCGATGAAAGCAGCATCAATTGCGGCTGGACTTGGCGAAACAACGTTGCGGGATGCGCTGAAGCGAAACCGCTCAATGACGATAGACAACTTCATCGCTGTAGCTGAGACGCTGGAGGTCTCTCCTGGAGATTTGCTCGTCGAGGCGTCGCGGAGCATTGAGTATCAGGCAAAAAGACAGCTATCGGTTATTGGTAGCAGCCAAGCAGGTGCATGGCTCGAGTTTGAGGAAGAAGAGTTCGTCGGTCAGTACATCCCTGTTGAAGAAACATCGGAATTCTTTAGCTGTCGCCAATACGCATTGTTGGTGAAAGGCACGAGCATAAACAAAATAATTCCGGAAAATGATTACGCGCTTTGCGTTGATTTTGCTGACTTAGGCCGTGAGGCAAAACACAACGATGTGGTGGTCGTCCAGCGAACCCGAGGCCAAGACGGCATACGGGAAACCACTATTAAGCAGGTTGTTTTTGACTTGGAGCCGGAAAATGGAAGCCATATTTCTTTGTGGCCGCGCTCCACAGACCCAAAACATCAAACACCAATTGAGTTGGGCGCGCTTGAAGATGATACCTCCGTTTCCATTGTCTCCCTCGTTTGGGGACGATTCGGGAAGATTGATGCGCCAGTAGTTTTTTGATGGGTTTTTGCCCATTTGTATTTGACTGATGGGTTTTTGCCCATTACCCTGGGTTCTCATAAGGAGATGCCCAGATGGCACTTACACACCAAATTCCCCCACAAGACGACGCCAGAGATTGGTTCAAGTCCCGGGTTCTTCGGTTTGCGGACGAATACACGATTTACCAGCGGGCAGAGCTGTATCCGCATACTTTCATCAACCGCCTGCCCGGCAACACCCTTCGGGAAAACCTGGACGCCATTCGCGTAAACAAAGCGAACGTCAAGCGTCAGCTCAAATTCCTGAACTCCGATTCTAATGAATATGACCTAGACCGCCATATGCAGTTGCTCGGTGCACTGATTGGCGAGCTACGCCTTTACCGTGAAAGGACAAAGCCATGAATGCGAAGCTGATAGACGCCTTACTTCAAATTCGTCAGTTGAACGGGGAGCAGGCGGTGCGGTTGTTTGAAACCTGCGCCACCCGGATTGATGAGAACCGCAAGGAATTTGCGGAAAGCGGCCTCAAGCTCAATCGTCAGATAACCGACATTATCGACAACATACTAACACTGGAAGACGCAATCCCCCAACCTGTTATCGACGTGCCGGCGCCCAGCATGGTGAACGTGAAAGACGCCCCAAGCGACGACAAGGCAGACGTGATTGAGCTGTTTTCGAACACCAACTGAGAACCCCTATGAGAGCGAATGGTGGCGCAATGCCGTTAACGGACGAATTGGATCCGTTCACCTGGATGATCCTCAACCCGGATTTTACGCGGCCCGTCCTTACTACGGGGCGAAGTTTCTCTACCCTGCGCGAATCTGGATTGAACAAACCATCGACTGGCGAACGACCGAACTTCTCGACGACGAGCGCCCCCAATGCGTTGTTAATGGCCGCCATCGAGACGCCTTCGAGCAATGGCCCTTTCTCGCTAAACGCCCAATCACGAAGGATGAATACGAATGGCTGAGAGCGCGCTTGCCCCTGTTGAAGAAGAAGTCCCGGGATTAGTGGGTGACGCATGGGACATGAATCTACCGCTACACACGCGCCTTTTCCTTGCTGTAGGTGAAATCGGCAGGTTGGAGAAGCGGGACACGGCCAAGGTCGAAACAAAGTCCGGCGGACAATACACTTACGACTTTATTTCACACGACGACGTCACATTGGCTGTAAAGCAGGCCTGCCAAAAGCACGGCATTCTTGTCTGGCCCACTGTCACCAGCCATTCAAAAGACGGGAACAGAACGGAACTCAATGTGCGCGTTGTCTTCATTAACGTAGACAACCCGGACGAGGCTATCTCTACCGAGGCCGTTGGATATGGGGTGGACAATACCGACAAGGGCCCGGGAAAGGCATATTCCTACGCTGTCAAAAATGCGCTGTTGAAGGCCTTCCAGTTGAATTCAGCCGACGATATTGAGCTGGACAACATTCCCCACGAATCCGAACACGTGCGCGGTAGGGACTTAGCCGAAGCCAAGGCCCGTTCCAACAACACGCTGGAAGCATGGGCTTACAACTACCGAAAGGGCATCAACGACGCCACCACGTTGAAGGAGCTGAAGGATCTTCAGAAGGCAAACAAAGACGTCTTGCTAGACGACGACACGCCCAAAATCACCCGTGACTATTTCATTGAATTGTTCGAAAGCAAAAAAGCAAAGCTTGAAGACAAGGTGGAGGCTGAATAATGTTCCGTCTGCCAATCAAACACCGTGTGCGCCAACGCCTGCCCCGCATCATCGACAAGAAATACAAGGGGTATATCGCGGCCCTGCCCTGCGTGATTCTAAACTCGCGCCCTGTCGAAGTCGCGCACCTGCGCTCTGGCTCTCCGTTATACAAAAAACGGCCGACCGGCATGGCGGAGAAACCATCAGACAAATGGACGCTACCCCTCTCTGCGGAAATGCACCGACTCTCAAATGACGCCCAACACAATCACAACGAATTGGAATGGTGGGCAAGCCACCATATAAACCCGTTCGAGCTGTGTATTGACTTGCAAAAAGTATATCCGGATCTCACGCGCGCTCGTGACATCATTCAGTTCCACCGCGCTAAGGCCATGGTTGAATACGATGGCTGAAATGTTGATGCGCAAAATGCCCGGACGGCTTGTCCCCACTCGTCTTCCTGACGAGGAAGTTATAAACGGCCTAAAAAATGGCGAACTGCTGAAGGTGCGGTTCAGCAGGCCTCGCAACCTGCGCCACCATAACAAATTTTGGAAGTTGCTGGACGTCGTTGCAAGCAATTCAGATCACTACGAAACAGCGGAAGAGCTATGCGACGTTCTCAAGATAAAACTTGGGATTGCTGAAAAGAGAATTCAACAAGACGGAAACGTCTATTACAAGCTCGGCTCTATCGCGTTCAACAAAATGGACCAGGACGAGTTTCCCAGTTTTACGAACGTTGCATCCGGATCATTTGCAAACACTTCCTACCAGGCGTAACCGACGCCGAACTCCGTGCCGAAGTTGAGGAGCTGGTTTCATGACCCAACTATTCACCGAAGTTCTTATGGGGATGGCTCCGAAGTTGCGTCTAGCTTCGACTTCTGAACACCCAGCCATCCCCTACCCCAATAGATGAGGTCCGCAAATGAAATTCGAAATCAAAAACCGCTTTAGCGGGGATGTTCAGTTTACGGCTGAATTAGAGGCGTCGTTTAAAGGCGAGCCGTACTCGATTCAGTTGGGGGCGGCGGTAAAGCTAGCAGTTAAAAAGGACGCCAATCTCGGGGGCGCCTATCTCGGGGACGCTAATCTCAGGGGCGCCGATCTCAGGGGCGCCAATCTCGGGGGCGCCGATCTCAGGGGCGCCAATCTCAGGGGCGCCGATCTCAGGGGCGCCAATCTCGGGGGCGCCAATCTCGGGGGCGCCTATCTCGGGGGCGCCGATCTCAGGGGCGCCAATCTCGGGGGCGCCAATCTCGGGGGCGCCTATCTCGGGGGCGCCAATCTCGGGGACGCTAATCTCAGGGGCGCCGATCTCAGGGGCGCCAATCTCGGGGGCGCCAATCTCGGGGACGCCAATCTCGGGGACGCCGATCTCGGGGGCGCCTATCTCGGGGGCGCCAATCTCGGGGACGCCAATCTCGGGGGCGCCAATCTCGGGGACGCTAATCTCAGGGACGCCTATCTCAGGGGCGCCAATCTCGGGGGCGCCTATCTCGGGGGCGCCAATCTCAGGGGCGCCGATCTCAGGGGCGCCAATCTCGGGGGCGCTAAAGATGTTCCCGCACACGTTTTGGCTGAAACCTCTATTGTCCCAGAAGTTGGCGCGTTTGACGCGTTCAAAAAAGCCGATGGTGCAATCGTGAGCCTTCGCATCCCCGCAAGCGCCAAGCGATCAAATGCAACCGGACGCAAGTGCCGGGCTTCTAAGGCAAAGGTTCTCTCCATTTCTGATGGCCGCAAAGAAGTCACTTCGACTCGCGGCGGTGTCTACCGCGTTGGCGAAGTAATTGAGTGCCATGAGTGGTGCGAGGACCGCTGGGAAGAGTGCGCGGGCGGCATTCACTTTTTTATTACGCGTGCAGAAGCGGAGGCTTGGTAATGGAACTCATCCTAACCGGCAACGCCTTCAAGGCCGCAGAGCGTAGGCGTCGAGGTCTGATCTTTAGACTTAAGCAGTGGTGGAGCCGATGATTAGTCGAGACGGACCATTTTTCTGGAACGTGACCTGCGATCATTGTGGCGCAGAGTTGGACCCGCAGCCCACCACGGACGATTGCCCGGACTTTGACGACGTTATCGCCGAGATGAAATGTGAGGGCTGGGCGAACGTTAAAGAGAAGTTTGGTTGGGAAAATCTATGCCCGGATTGCGGGGAGTGAAGGATGACAACCCGCGTGCAGCGTCTTCTCTCAAAGCTCAACCGCACGATTGAAGACCTCGAAAACCAGCCCCTTGACGAAATTGCAGCCCACACGGACGGAATTCGCGGGTCCAAGGTACGCCTAAACATTTTGCAGGCGAACGCCCGCCACAAGCTAGACGAACTGGAGCAGTCATGAACGCCAACGCAATCGTGTGCGCGATAATCGCAGCATATTTTATTTTCTATTTAGGCCTGGATGCACTGGCGGAGATTGTTCGATGAGCCAAGCTGAAGAAGAATATCGAAATGTTGCAATGAGCGAACTTGGGCTACGTCTTAGGCGCGACGAGGAAATCCAGCGTCTTAAGGAAGAAAACAAGTGGTATAGCGCAGTGGTTAATTACTGCGTTGGTCGCTTACCTCGAAAGGCCTTCGAGACGCTTCTAGACACTCCCCGCAAAGAACTTCTCGCACGCCACAAGGCAGAGCAGGCCGTGATTGAAGCTGCGCGACAATGCTCATCTAAGGGATGGACGGTCGAGACTGCCTCTATTCTTAAATCAAAGCTTCAGGCCCTCGACGCTGCGGCGCCACGCGCGGGTGAAGGGGGAGAGAATGGATAATCAGCTTATCAGCGACCTTGCCGCTGATCGCTACGGCAACGAGCTTGAGTGCGAAGTCTATTGCGCGATCACTGGCGAGCACGAATTCAAATTCAACAAGAATGGTTGGCGCGTTCGCCCGAAGTCTGGTGGGCATTGGGTTTCGGCCCCCGACATTTTGCGCAACCCAAGTTGCGCCATTGCCCTCTTACAAGAGACCTTCGCCGACTGTGTTTGGCGGGCTGAGTCTATTGGCCGAGAAACAGTTTTTACGTTTCGAAAAACCTTGGAAGCAAATCAAGATTTTGAAGGCGTGCACCGGAAACTCTCTTACGCGGTGCTGATCGCCATTCTTTTTGCCTTAGAGGACACACCCAATGACCAATAGCTTAAAGCCCGCCGGTGCAGTCATCATTAAGGCCGTGGACGAGTTCATCGACAACTATGAAAAGGACGGCGCCGCACTGTTCGACGGTGACAAAGTCGCAGCCGCCGCTATCACCGCTTGGGTTAAGTCCGTAACAGACGGCCTGCATGAGGACGACGCCCCAGGCTACCTAATGGACGCGGCCCAACAACTTCTCAAGGATCAGCACAATGACCAATAGCCTAACACCTGCTGGGCAAGTTGTTTACGACATTCTGGACGCTGATGGCTGGGAATGGGCCGGGCCAGAAGAAGCGAAGAAGGACTGCAACAAAATCGCAGCCGCCGTCATTGTCGCGTGGCTGGAGGCTGAGGATGTGCGTCTCGGAACCCAACCTGGGGGCATGGGTATGGCTGTGTGGGATTTTATTGAGCGTTCCACAAAAGAACTCAAGGAGCAGCGGTCGTGAACTGGAATTCTGACATGAGCGCAGCGCCGAAGTGTAAACCTCTTGTCGTCGGCATCCCCGATGGTTGGGACGGCCCACCGTATTATTCAAAGGGCGAACAATGGATTGCTGAGTTTGATGACGGCCAATGGGTAATGGTCGCGACCGGCGAACCGCACCCGGAGTGGCCGGAAGGTCCGCTGATTTGGAGAGAAGTTCACCCACTCCCATTTATACCCCCGGAGGCTACCAATGACTGAAGCGGTGAAAATGTGGACGCTATTCGCTCCTGACGGCTCAATAGTTGACTGGGGGCCGGACAAGGCTGGTCTTCTCCACGTTGCCCACCAAGGGTATGCGACCGAAGCCGAAGCCGAGGCGGCAGTAAAAGCCGTCTGGGGCGTTCCAGAAGAGTTGGTGGAGGAACGTTGGTTTGTTTGTGACGGTGGTATCGAATATGAGGTCCACCAAAGCGAAGACGCTGCCCAGAAAGATGTTAAGCACATTTATAAGGGTGGCGAAGTGAAACACGTCCTTGTCTTCAAGAAACCGGAGGCGAGCTGACATGGATAGGTTGAGTGTAGATCGCGATGTGTTTCAGCGGGTTGTGGACATGGCCGCAAGTTATTTGTGCACATATCCAGACCGGTATGGCGATGATGTGGCGGCAGTGAGAGAAGCCAAAGCCGCCCTCGCAGAAGAACCGACCCAAAACCAAATACTGGACGAGGTCTATGACAAATGCGTCCAGAAACAGAATAAAGAACCGGACACGGAAGAACAGCCGCCCCATCCTGTCGTTAAGCTCTGTGAAAACTTCCGGGACAAACACGAGATTCGTTGCGGCGAAACCATTTGGCAATTTGACCCGGTCTTAGAAGGTGCCCCCAACCTAATTAATGAAATTATGGAGTTGATCGGTTGGTATGACCACGAACAATTCAGTGATCGGATTGTTGAGGCGATTGATTTCGAGAAAGGCGCGACCTACCGCACTCACTTCAAGGGGCCTGATAGCGAAGAAAGGGCGCGTGAGTACGTCAAGTTTAAGTACGGCATTGATTTGCCGGGGAGTCAGAATAAAACGCCTGGCCTCCCCCGCCAATTTTAACAACTGCCGAATTGTATGGCTCTAAGCCATCAAAACAGCGGGAACTTGAAAGGGCCACCGCGCCCGGAAGGAGAGAAGAATGCGAACTGACTTTGAAAACTTAACTGATGGCGTCGTTATTACGCTGGTGCCGAACGAAAACAATCCGCTGCATAAGAAACCTATCGAGGCGACTTATTCCAGTGGATATTTCTATTGCAAAGGGACACCACCGGAAGAAGGCCCCGATTACTACATGGGCGATGTTCTTGCGTACAATGACGGATTTTTGTTGGGCTAGCCGCGTAGACGCGCCATGTAAACGAGTGGTGACAAAAGCTCAAATGTATTCAAGTGGTGACATATGACTGAGACAAGAAGTGCAGATATCAAAGAGTGGGCTAAAGGTTGGTGGGCATGGAGCCGTAATGGAAACGGCAACTGCGAAGGTTGTTTCGTCAGTCACTGGCCAGATGAGAATAACTGCATCGTCATAATGACAGTCCATGACATGTACGGCCAGAAAGAATGCGAAGAAGTTGCCGCCCTAGCCGCAGCGGCTCCAAAGATGAAAGCGGCGTTGGAAGAGACACACATCATGATTTCTGAACTCATCCACGATGTTGGCGAAGAGGAAGAGGTCACACTGCAACAACTGGCAGACCTTCAGGCGGTTGCACGCGAAGCACTCAAGGACATATCAGATGACTGAGCATTTTGTGGTGACGAAAAGCGACAAGTTTGTAAGCGATATCACGAACGGTCGTGTAAAATTTACCGGCAAGCTCGAACACGCATGGATCATGGATGAGGCTTTTGCCACTGCCGTGATCGAAGCTGCGGGGCCTGATTACGTAAAGCGCGACTTAAAAGAACTATCTAGTGAGGTGTGGAGACCCTTTCGTCGCCTCGTAAATCGCGAGTTTAGCGGACATATCAGATGACTGAAGAAGTGAAGCCGGGGTATTGGTGGGCAAAGTGGAATGGTTTTCAAAGCCTGCCAACAATCGTGTTTTTGGAAGAGTCTGACGATAGTCAAGTGCAGGTTTGGGGCTGGCCAGAGAATATGTACTTTCATGTCTCCCAAGGGCCAGACGATGATGAGGCGGGTTACGAATTCATCTCACCAATCGAACTGCCGGAGGAAGAGTAGATGGCCTTTATGAGCTTCCATTTTCAACAGCGCAAATATTTCGAGGCCCTTGGTAGGTCAATTTCCCAATGGCGCCAACAGAGAAGGTTACTCAATGCGTATACACGAGGGCACAACAGTAAGTGAGCACGATCTCTGTCATGTCTGTGGCTACGCGGTCTGGGCGTGTTACTACGGCCCGCCGCACGAGAACAAGTGCGTTCACGAAATGACGGACCCAATGACGTGCCCCCTCGCCATAGCGATGCGTAATAATGAGCTGACATTGTTGGAGAAGGTGAGTGATGAGTAAGCTTGTAAAACGGCGCCAAATCGAAGGCGCTATCAGCAACTTCGAATACATTGAGATGCGTACAAAGCAAATTGCTAAATTAAATGAGCTGGATAGCCATTATGCGCCATCTATTTTCAACAGCAGCGAACTTCTCGACTTGTTAAAAAATTGTCGCTATTGGCCAGCAGTGCGTGCCGCACTTGTGTCGGAAATGGAAAAACAGCTTAAGGTGCACAAGGAACATTTGCGCGAAAGCGGCTTTGATCCGGAGTCTTGGCGGCTATGAGTGACACCCCAAAGCCAGATCCGCAAATGTTGCGAATGATTGCGTCCGCGAAAGCGGCTGGCTTGGAGAATTTCAAAGTGTCGAAGCTTGGTAAGAAGTACGAAATTGAAGTGTTTTCAGAGAAACACGCGAACGACGATATCCAAGATCGTATCGAAAGGATGAAAGCCGGTGGCTAGTGATAAGGCGCCCTATTACAAAGTCAGAAAAGGACGTGGCTTTTTTCAGCTTGGTAAGAAGCGCGCCCGCAAGGCTGGCATGAATTCTAGTATCCCCTTGGGCGTGGACAGCAAAAAGACACGCGCCACGGCTTGGGTCTACTATCACGAATGGCTCGAAAAGTCTGGCCTTGGTGATGTTATGTCCGACGACAAAGAATACCCCAAGGGGTCTTTGGGAGCGTTCTGGGACGCCTACCGCTATACGAAAGCCTGGGAGAAAAAGAAGCTCACCACACAGACAGAGTGGTCCAATTGTTGGAAGTACATCCGCCCATTTTTTGGTGATCGGGGCATAAAGGATATCTCCCCCGCTGAGTTCGCGGAGTTTCAAGAACATCTTCAAGAGACAAAGGGCGACAATATCCGCTGGCGTGTGGTGAAGGTGTCCCGGGCGCTCTTTAACGCGGCGGTCAACAACTTCGTTATCGAGGCCTCCCCGGCAAAGTCTCTTCCGAATCCGCGCCCGGCCCCGCGCTACCAAATTTGGCGTGCGGCGGAAATCGGCAATCTTGTTAAAGCGGCCAATGAATTAAACAAGCCCGCAATGTCACTCGCCATTCGCATTGGCTGGGAAACGGCAATGCAGCCCATTGACGTGCGGACTCTAACGCTGTCAGAACGCCTGTCAGACGCGAAGGGCGCCTGGTTCGATACATCGCGCTCCAAAACCAAGAGACCTATTGTAGCGGTGGTCTCAGACGAATTGAGCCGGGATATAGACGCTTATGTTTCATCTTTGGGTGTGGTGGTATTGCCGGACCAACCGTTTCTAAGAACGTCACGTGACGCCCATGAATATAAAAAGGCGCGTTTTTTAACAGACTTCCGAATTGTGCGAGAAAAGGCCTTCGGCAAGCAAGAGAAGCGCCGCTTCCAGGATATTAGGCGCTCGGCAAACGTTGAAGCAGACCTTGGCGCCGCCACACCAGAAGAGCGTGCCGACTTGCTGGCCAACGCGCTGGATAAAGATCCGTCATTGGATGCCACCTACACACCTAAGACAGTAGAGAAGTCTCGTCAGATAGCTGAGAAGCGTTTGGTGGGGCGGAGACATTTAGCGATCAACGTAGCGGAGAATACAGAATGAAAGTTAAGGTCTGGATAGACACCGGATTTGTCGGCGCGACTCACGAAGATGAGTTGGAATTTGACGATAACACGCCGATGCTGGTGGTTGAGCGCGAGGTCCAACAATGGGTGTTCGATAGGATTGACTATGGCTTCGACATTGTCGAAGAGCAACCCTCAGACGGAGGGGAAAGTGGGAACGCACCCCTCAAAGATAGGACTCAATAGCTATGGACGAAGTAATGTCAGAGAAGTCAGCTGCGACGGCGCGGACCTTTGGCGGCATGGTTTTTCTGCCCACTAACGAAATTACGCGCACCTATGAGTTTGGGCACGGCAAGCGAACCGTCGTCAGTTGCCCAGCCTGGGTACATGTGAAGATCAGCCACAATGGAGAAACGCACCACATCATCGACAGTCAAGGACGTGGGCATACGATATCTCCTGGTTGGCTGCGCATCGAATGGGACGTCGCTAAGGGCGTTTCGCCGTTTTGAGGAGGAAAGCGAATGACGACTTGGGACAACCTAGACAGCCTTCCGAAAGAACAAAGGCACGCTTGGTACCAAGACATGATGCGCGAAAGCGAACTTCGAAAATATGCCGAATACGTCGTTACACAGGCCCGCGAGCTTGAGCAGTATCTCTTCAAGACACTCGGGGGCGACGACGCCCCTCTTAGGCTGACAGGTGAAGATGTTTATGCCGAGGGCGCCAAGGAGCGCCTGCAGGACTTGAGGCAAATGATCCACCTGTTTGACGAGAAAGCCAAATTGTACCGGGGGAAGCAAGGAGGCCGCCAATGACTAAGATCGGCGAGCGGTTTAACGAGTACGGCACCCTGGTATCGGTTCACAAATGCCCTGACTGTGGAAGCGAGTTCACCGTCTGCCCGCCTAGCAATTCTGACTGGGGCGGATGCCAGGCAAAGACGTGTATCTCCTATGACCCAAAACGGGACGCAGACAAACTGTTTGATGAGTCGCCAGAGCTAATTGAAAGACGTTTATCTGAGACTGAAACGAGTCACTAATGGAGGGAAAAGTGGGAACACACCCCTCACAAGTGGGACGAAAGTGGGAACCACATGAATGATATCAAGGACTTAGATACCGGGTTAACTGGCGGAGACGGCCAGCGTGGAATTGCGCCTGCCCGCCAGGCTGATCGAGGAGGGGCATCTCTCCGAAGCGCAGCTCGAGACCATCATCATGGCGCATGATGCCCATGGGCGCGACCTGCCGGGGAGGTTCACCATCGATGACGACCAGACCAAGCTGACGCGCGCCGATGATGACCTGGACGCCAATGCCTATCGTCTCGGCTATTTCCTCGGTGACGGCACCGGCTGTGGCAAGGGACGGGAATGCGCGGGGCTCATCCTCGTGAACTGGCTTGCCGGGCGCAGGAAGGCGATCTGGGTCTCCAAATCCGCCACGCTCATCGAGGACGCGATCCGCGACTGGACTGATCTCGGCGGCTCGCCCGCCGACATCCAGCCGCTGTCGAAATGGAAACCGGATCAGCCCATCCCCATGGGCGACGGCATCCTCTTCGTCACCTACGCCACGCTGCGTTCGGCGGGCAAATGCGGCACCTCGCGGCTGAGCCAGGTCCTCGACTGGATGGGCGCGGGGTTCGATGGTGTTCTGGCTTTCGACGAAGCCCATGCCATGCAGAACGCGGCCGGGTCCGGGCAGGGCAGGGGGGTCAAACCCTCCCAGCAGGGCCTTGCAGGCCTCCGGCTGCAACTGGCCGCGCCACGCGCTCGCGTCTTTTACATCTCGGCCACGGGCGCCACCAGCGTGCACAACCTGGCCTATGCCGCGCGGCTGGGGCTCTGGGGGCAAGGCCCCGAATACCCCTTCCCGAGCAGCGAGAGTTTCGTCTCGGCGATGGAGGCAGGCGGTGTCGCTGCCATGGAAGTGGTCGCGCGCGATCTCAAGACGCTCGGGCTCTACACGGCGCGCGCCCTCAGCTTTGATGGCGTGGAATATGACGTGCTCGAGCACGCGCTCACCGCGGCCCAGATCGAGATCTACGACGCCTATGCGGGTGCGTTTCGCACGATCCACCACAATCTCGAGGCTGCACTGACCGCGACTGGCGTCAACGATGCCTCGGGAGAGACCAATGCCTCGGCCGCACGCGCCTCGGCCAAATCTCGCTTCGAGAGCACGAAGCAGCGCTTCTTCAACCATCTCCTGATGGGCATGAAAGCCCCGAGCATTATCCGTGCCATCGAGCAGGATCTGGCGGCGGGCAAGGCTTGCGTCATCCAGGTGGTTTCGACGGGGGAAAGCCTGCTGAAACGCCGACTTGAGACCATGGACCCGGAGGACGAGCTGGTCGTGGGCGCGCTGACGCCTCGCGACTACGTGCTGGGTTATCTTGAGCAGGCCTTCCCGATTCATGCGCAAAAGTTGGTCGAGATCGACGGCAACATGGTGGCGGAACCTTTGCGCGACGAGACCGGTGCGTTGGTCGTCTCGCGCGAGGCGCTCGCCCTGCGCGATGCGGCCATGATGGAGTTGATGACGCTGGCGCCGATCCCCTCGGCGCTCGATCAGATCCTCTGGGCCTTCGGCGACGAGGCCGTGGCGGAGGTGACCGGGCGCTCGATCCGGCCACTGAAGGCCGACGATGGCCATCTCTTCATCGAGAAGCGGTCGGCCAGCAGCAATTCCTCCGAGACCCAAGCCTTCATGGACGGCGAGAAGGACATCCTGATCTTCTCCGATGCGGGCGGCACGGGCCGCTCCTATCATGCCGCAAAGACGGCAAAGAACCAGAAACGGCGGCGGCACTATCTTCTGGAGCCCGGCTGGCGCGCCGACGCGGCCATCCAGGGGCTGGGCCGCACGCATCGCTCAGCCCAGGTCAGCGCGCCCTTCTTTCGGGTCTGCACCTCGGATGTGCATGGCGAGAAACGTTTCACCTCGACTATAGCCAAGCGCCTCGACCAGCTGGGGGCCTTGACCAAGGGCCAACGCGAGACCGGCTCGCAAGGCATGTTCCGCGAGGAGGACAATCTCGAAAGCCCGATCGCGCGGGCGGCTCTGCGCGGCTACTACGCCGATCTTGCCGCCGGGCGGGCCGAGGCGATGAGCTATGAGAGCTTCACCGACTGGACAGCCCTCCGCCTGATCGACAAGGACGGGGTGCTGCTCGAAGAGCTTCCGCCGATCCAGCGGTTTCTGAACCGGGTGCTGGCGCTGCCCATCCACATGCAGAACGCACTCTTTGCCGAGTTCATGCGCCGGATCGCCGATCAGACCGAACGGGCGCGCGCGGCGGGTACGCTCGATCTCGGCGTCGAAACCCTGCGTGGCGAAAAGATCGAACAGGTCTCCACGGAGGACCTCTGGACCTGCCCGAAATCCGGCGCGGTGACGCGGATCATTGGGCTTCAGGTCAAGGACCCGGTGTATGTGTTGTCCGCGGATGAGGCGCTCTCGCGCAATCCGGATAAGACCACGATGGTAAACCGCGCTTCGGGACGCGCGGCGCTCATCTCGGCGCGCCCCATGCAGATGTATGACGAGGATATCGTCACCCTCATGCGCAAGGCGGTGCGGCCAAACGGGTCCAGCTATCTGGAGGAGGCGCGGTTCGAGTCCTCGGCCTGGGAAGACATCGGGAGGCACGAGTTTGCAGGGCTTTGGGATGCCGAGGCTGCGCCCCTGCCAAAAACCACCACGACCAAGCTCTACCTGCTGACCGGGCTGCTGCTGCCGATCTGGAAAGACATCCCGACCACCAATGAGCGCATCTACCGGGTCACGCCGGATGGGGCGACCGCCATGATCGGGCGCACACTGAGCGAGGAAGGGGCGGCCGCGCTGCGCGCCCGCTTCCTCGTCTCCAACCCGCAAACACCGCAAGAGATGCTGACCGCCGCCCTTGACACCACGGCGCCGGTCGATCTCGGCCGGGGTCTCACCCTGACCCGTCGCCGTGTCGCAGGCGAGATGCGCCTCGAGCTTGGCGGCGCCGACAAGGGCATGATTGATGGCCTCAAGGCCGCCGGCTGTTTCACTGAGATCATCGCCTTCCAGCTGCGGGTGTTCCTGCCGCATGGGGACGGGGTCGACACGGGCCGCATTCTGGCCCGGATCGTGGGGCAGGGAGCCGCCATGACGGCAGAACAAGCCGCCTGAAAAGTCAAAGCGGGCTTCCGGTCGGGCGTCGCGGATCTGGATTTGACCGGTCTGCGCTTTTCGGGCGCGCGCTGACCAATGCCACGCCCGGCCCCCAAATTCAGACAAGAGGACAGACCTATGACCAATCCCCAAATGGACTATGCCGCGCTTTCGGCTCAGTGGCGCGCGGAGCGTGAAACCACCCTAAAGGCGACCCGAGCGGAGCTGCTCGCGCAACTACGTGCGCTTGGCATCAGCGAGGTCACTGCCGAATACGAAGGCTATGGCGACTCCGGCAATGTCGAGGATGTGACGGTGCAGCCTGCAGACGTCAAACTACCGGAGCCGCTTGCCACAGAGGTTGGCGACTTCGCCTGGTCGCTCGCCTATCACCATCACCCGGGGTTCGAAAACAACGAGGGCGGCTACGGCACGCTGACCTGGGAGATCACCGGCGACAGTATCACTCTCGATCACGCGGACCGCTATGTCGAATGCTCGCACAGCTATGACGAGGGGCTTTGATATGGCTCACCCGCTTCATCATGCCGAAAGCTCTGCCCGGAAATTCGGCGGGGTGCCGTCTGACTATCAGGCTGTGCACGACTGGTTTGACGCCTCGAAAGAGCACCTCGCGCTCTTCACGCACAGAGCCTTGCGTCACCATGCCCAAGGCCTGTTCGAGGCCGAACGTGTCTTCGGCCTGACCCTGACCAATAGCGCTGGTCGCGACATCCCCGTGCGCTGGATCGGCGAGCAACATGTTCGCGAAGACTGCCAGGGCCGTATCCCGAGCATGGCGGACTGGCTGCGACGGATACAGCCTGAGCCATGGATGGCCAATGGCCACATCGACCGGCATTCCGGCGATGAGCCCTGCGGCGACCCAAGGGTTGCCTGGGCCTCCGAGGTCGCCGCCGGAAGAACGGTTCTTGGCCTGAAGGATTGGATGGCGGCGCGCGCGACGCAAGCCACGCAAGGTGCCTGACAGCTCTCGGCCGTTGGCCAAACAAATGCTGCATGGAAGCCCGGTTGGACGACCGGGCTTCTTGCGTCGTTTCCCCACTATTCTTCTTGAGGAGGTTCGCATGACACTCGATGAAATCAAGGCGGCCGTCGATGCCGGCCAGACCGTGCACTGGGCCAATACCGGCTACGTTGTCCACAAGGACCGGCTCGGTCAGTACCTCATCACCTATTTGCCGAATGGTAGCTGCATCGGTCTGACCGACCGGGGCGGGCACCGGCTGAACGGAAAAGAGGCGGAGTTCTTCATCGCGCGATTGGAGGACGGCGCGGAAAATCCGGGCAGCCAATCAAGACCAGACCGGCAGGGGAGGGGCGTAGCACCCGGAGGCGCGGGGGCATTCCCACTCGGACGGCAGCTCTGACCCGTGGGCGGGGCTGAAAGGAAAGCAGGCTTTCTGATTTGTGATCCCACGAGGGGTCGAGAAAGCAATCCCGGATGCGCTGGCAAGGACGTCAGACACCGGCCAATCCAAAAGGAACCATCCCATGTTCGCAGGAACCCTCACCCGCAATGTCGAGACCGCAGCCGCTCAGTACACCGGCATGATCCACTCGACGCGCTTTGACATCGCCATCCAGTTGGAGGCGCGGGCCAAGATGTCCGAACGCAGCCCGGATTTTGACGTGACGGCAGTCAACAAATCAGGCCGCAAGGTGCGCATCGGCACGGCCTGGAACGAGACCGGCAATACCAGCGGCAACCCCTACATCTCGATGCAGATCGATGTCGGCTTCGGCCCGTTCCGGGTCAACGCGGTGCAGACGAAAGAGGCGCGTGCGGCCCAGAGCGGCGAATTCGAGATCATCCCGCTGGCCTCGAACGGCCTGATGAAATCCGGCTCGATCTCGGGCGAGCTCACCGCCATGGACGCCGACAATGCCTTCACCGGCTATATCGCCAACATGATGTTCGATCTGGAGTTCATGCTGATCGAGAACAGCTACAAATCCGAGGAGACCCACCCCGATTACCGCATCGAGGTCAGCTCCCCCAGGGGCACACCGGTCCGCGTCGGCTCGGCCTGGATGGCGAAAAGCGGCCGCACGGGCAATGACTACCTGTCGCTGCTGATCAACACGCCCGATGGCGACCTGCGCGTCAACGCCGTGCAGAACGAAGAACAGCGTGGCGGCCAGACCTTCTCGATCATCCCGTTCATCGACAACGGTGAGCAGCCGCAGGACGCAGGCGCGGGGTTGTCGCTGGTCGCATGATCAACGCGCGAGATTAGACGATCTGCACCGAAAGGGGAGCCGTGGGATCACGGTTCCCCTTTTTCTTATCTCGATGTCGCAGCGAGACATATCTTACGATCCTTGGGACGATACCATCCATATCCTACCAGAGGTTGAGATTTACATCAATTTCAGGATGCGACGCTGCAGCTTGGCAAATGAATCACTCGCTGTGGTTGTTGGGCGCCGGGTCAATTGAACTCGCACATCGCTGCGCAGAGCGTGATCTCAGGGGGCTCCTTTCGCGCGGCACTATGGTCTTCTCTCACTTGCTGTTCCTAATGTGACGTGGTCAGTCCCACATTAAGGTGCGCCGAGAGAGTTGTTGCGGAAAAGGCCCGAAGACGCGTTTTACGTCTCATAGAAACGCTTTAGATCGCGTCGCTTGCTCAGTTGTTGCGGTCGGTATGGTTTGACCTCTCCGAATTGAGCGACCGCGGTCGCCTGCATGCGTTCTTGTACGGATGGGTGGAGAGGGAAATCGTCGCCGACTTCTCGGATTCCTTTTTTCCATGGAATGCTGACTGGTCCGAACGCCAAGATCGCGTCCTCGCGGTGCTGCAGGCCCAAAGGGTCAGGAGCGCGGTTAAGGTAATTTTCGTTGATTTTGATTGAAGGCACACACTCCTTCAACTCATCGACCATCCAGTCTAGGGCGATATCACTGAGACGGGATTCGGCCTCGGGGTAGCTGCCACCGATGTCGCTGTGACAACCGGGGAACCAGACCTGCTTGAGCCAAGCCGGCTCTCGGTTCTTGGTCTCAATCGCGGCTTTTTTGGACGCCCAACCAACTCGCGGGAAGTCTGCGCGGTCTTCATCGATCGCCATGGCGTGGCGGGCGTGGTTTACGTCGGGGTCCAGCCACATGTCGTAGTTGCGCTTGTTCCAAGCGGCGAAATGCCCTGTCTTCAGAATCTTTGGCCAGTCTGTAGGGCGCAATATCTTCAATTTGCGATCAGGATCATCCGAGAAATACTTGAAATTATCCAGCAGTAGAGAGCCAAGCTGCCACATGAGCGCGCCGAGTAAGAAGCCGAGAGGGACGACCAGAAGCAATGACCACCCTAGCACAAGCCCGGCGACGAAGGCGGCACCGGTTGCAAACGTAATGCCCCAGACCAGAGTGCGCACGACTGCCGTCCGCAATGATGCCACCGTATCGAAAACCCCGATGAAGGTCGGCTGGACGTTGCCTTGGTTGTCATCACCCTCCTGCGGGGTACTCGAATACTTCTGGCGAAACCTGCGACCAAGCTCTTCGCGGTGCTTGAAGTACGGGTTCTGCCCGCGAGGCTTTCCGGCACCGTGGTTATAGACGAACTTCACTGCATCCTTAGCGATCTTGCGCAAACCGGGCCCGTGGCGCGGGACGGGTTCGCCATCGGGCATTTGTGTCGGGATACCGCAAAGGTTCATGACATTCGCCAGTGCCCTGACCGTGTACGCCCCGCGCGAGAAGCCGAACAGCAGCACACGGTCACCGGGCTCATAATGGGCGATGATCTGTTCATAGCAATCGATGATATTGTGATCGATGCCGGTGCCGACTGCGCTTTCAAGGATAGGTTTGACGCGGCCAAAGAGTCCCCCGCTTTCGCCCGTGCCCAGCCCAGGATCGTAAAAGGTGACTTGATCCTTTGGGCTAATTGGTGAGTCTGGGCCGGGACGCATGGCGCGATACATCTTGTAGACGTTCGAAAGGCGTTGGTCCGGCCTAGACCCGCCCATTTGCCCGGTTCCATCGGAAAAAATACAGATATTCTTTGTCATTATTTACCTTTTGCCTTCAGCTTGATTGACTTCTGTCTGTTTAGGCCGTCCGCCGGATCGCTTTAGCGAGAGCGGAAGAAAACAGTCTATCTCGTCAGCTGTGAAGGTCATGTCTTCCATCTCCTTCAGCCGTCTTTGGGCCTCCTCGTAGGCTTTTCCGTCAGTCTGAGGTGCGCCTTCATAGAGGGCTGCAAGTATGGCCTGTAACTCGTCCCGACGCTCAACTGCGGCTTCACGTGACAGTCTCGGCAGATCGGTTAGCAGTGAGAGGTAGCATTCTCGGACGTTCCAGAGCTTCGCGGCTGCGTCACGATGTTTTTGGGCGATAGCACCGGGGTCGAAGTTCTTCAGATAGGCCGCCACAAATAGCGTCATAAATGAAATGCCGACAGTCGCGATCTCGACCCATAATTCTTCTCCCACCACGACTCCGATCGCCCCTGCGCTCGTCAGTGCTGAAAGGGTGATTTGCACAATCTTGTACCAGCGAAGTGTATCGGCAGAGCGATCGGCCATACGTTCGTGGGTTTTGTGGGTATAGACCACCCGTCCGAAGCATTCACGGACCTGATCCTCGAACGCGATATCGTAATCAGGCGGCATAGTGTTCATCCTCGGCATCCCGGACACGAATCGGAACCCGGACGGTGTCGCGCGCAACGACCACGCCCCGACTGACCGCGTAGCATTCTACGAGGTGATCACCACGGAAATTAGTGGTCTCTCGGCGCTCACCGCGACCTTCATCGCGCAGGATCTGTCCCCGTATCATGTCTCGACGCTCGGCTTCTTCGCCACGGTTCAAGACCTTCCAGAACACCTCGGCATCGTCGGGAAGATCGGTTGCATCTGCGATGAAGAATCGAAGGCTCTTCTTCGGCAGCAGGACGCCATGCCGCTCCAAGAGGTCACGGAGCATTCCCGGCCGGAATCCATCCTGCGTCACTTCGCAGTTGATGCGAAGGTGGTATCGAATATCGACCGGAAATCTGTCTTCGACAAACTGTTCAGTATTTTTGAAGACATGTGCGAATGCCGTGGCCTCTCCCGCAGCACTTCTTGCGGGCGCTGGGTAGGCGTTTCCGAACACATCCCGCCATTTCTGGCGCTCATTCTTCTGTCCGCTCGCGTCGATGGCTTTCAGACATAAATCGTATGCCTTCTTCGCCTTCCGCTCGAACCGCTTCTTGACACGGACGCGTTGGCGACTGCCAAGAGCTGCATACTCGGATTGCTTGGGCTGATCAGCCAGGAATTCGAAGAAATCTCGGCACATGTAGTCGTAGTAGTGGAAGCTCTTGGTATCGTATTTGTCGGTCGACTCGAGGAAGTTGTAGGCGAGAGTGTCGATCAGAAGGCCACCCATGGCCACGCCGTGCTTGTTCTTCCAGGCGCGCGCCATCTTGCACAAGCGGCGAAGGTTCCGGTTCTTGCGCTCATTGGCTTCACTCATTTCATTGAGTTCAGCCTGTGGCTTGGTAATCTTCCACGACCCACCTTTTGCGGTGTCAGGGTACTTGTAGCTGCCATCAGCCAGCTTGAAGGCCGGCATCACTTCGATGTGGAAATCGTTGTAAAGCACTCGGACAACCAAACGATCCACCTTGACGGTCGTCGAAGGGTATCGCCGCTTGATCGCAGCCTTGGCATCGTGAAGAAGCCTATACTGGCCCCCATCCTTGTAGCTATCCCACTTCCCGGCAGGCATGATGTAGATCATGTCCAAGTCGGAAATGCCCTTGATCGCCGTCCAACGGCCATAGGAGCCAACTTGAAGGCTGTTAGCCGTTTTTGACTCTGTGTCGCGAAACTCCTTGTTAAGGGAAGCAGTGACTTCGCCGTATCGCAAGGCAATCGTCGCGGCATTGTCGATCTTGATGTTATCGAGAAAGGTCTTGAAGTCTTCCGAGATGCCCATTGAAGCCTCGCGTTTTTACCGGTTCAGCGCCTCTTAGGCCGATGCGGCGGTTTACAAATTTGCCTTCCTTTTGGCGTCATGTTACAATCTAGGGACAATCTGCCGCGCTTTCAAGCGTTGTAGTTTACAAAATATCAATCATATGGGTGAAATGTAAACCACCCACTGGGAGGACGTTATGATTGGCAAGAGACTCAAAGGAGCCCGGGCGGCATCTGGCCTCTCGCTACGTGCACTTTCCGATGCCATGGAGAACAAGGTGTCCGCTCAAGCCATAGGCAAGTACGAGCGCAATGAAGACATGCCCGGATCGGGCGTGCTGCTAAGTCTTGCCCGAGCACTCGGCGTCTCTGTGGATTTCCTGCTCAGCGATGATGAGCTTGAGTTGGAGGGCGTTGAGTTTCGCAAGTCAGCCAGCTCTTCAGCCAAAGAGATCGCGACGATCGAAGCCAAGACGCTCAATATGGTTGAAAAGTACCTAGCTATCGAAAGCTTGCTGAATCTTTCGAGCCAGGAATGGGATGCCCCGCACGAAGCACCCTATTGGGTGGCCGATGTTCGTGATGCCGAGGACGCGGCTCGCAACATGCGTGCTTCTTGGCAGTTGGGTCATGACCCGATTCCAATGCTTGCCGAACTCCTCGAGGAGCACGGGATCAAAGTGCTGTCTTTGGATGTTGATCGGATTGACGGGCTTGCGGCGAAAGTGCGTCGAAAAGAGCATCACTCCGCCCGTGTTATCATGATCAAGAAGAAGACCTGGTCTGAGCGGAAGCGCTTCAGTTTAGCTCACGAATTGGGCCACATGGTTCTTAAAGTCGCCGAAGGGTGCGATTCAGAACGCGCCGCAAATCGATTTGCTGGTGCATTCCTCGTTCCGGCAGAAGTGCTACGGCAGGAGATTGGTGCCCGCAGAACGGACATAAGCATTGGTGAGCTCATTAGTCTGAAGGATCGGTTTGGCGTCAGCATTCAAGCGCTGACGTATCGATGCAAGGATTTGGAGATTATCAACCAACCAACCTTTGCGCGCCTGTTCAAGGTCTATAAGCAACGAGGTTGGCGGGATGAGCCGTTCGAGGAGCCAAATTCCATTCCTTGGGAGCGAGAAGAACCGGACCGCTTTCAGAGGTTGTGTTTTCGTGCCCTCTCCGAGGGGTTGATTGGGTTGTCTCGCGCAGCTGAGCTTCTCGAAATACGAGTAAAAGAACTGGAAGAACGTTTGGACCACATGGCATAGTGCCCATGTGCAAGTTCTTGTTTCCGATACCTCCGTCCTGATCGACATCGAGAGAGCCTCGCTGACTGCGAGGCTCTTTGACCTCCCCTATGATTTTGTTGTTCCAGATATTCTTTATGAAGCGGAACTCCTCGACTGGATGGGCCCTGATCTGATCGATCTGGGACTGAGAGTGGAAGAGCTTACGCCAGAAGAAACCACACGCGCGACAGAGCTGAAGCGGGCGAAAGCTATGTTATCGACGCCAGATGTCTTTGCATTTTGCCTCGCGGCTGAAAGGGGTTGGGTTCTCCTTACCGGAGACGGTGCGCTCAGGGTTGAGGCAGAGCGCCAAGAAATCGCGATGCATGGCGTCTTGTGGGTCTTCGATGAGATGGAGCATCACGAGGTTTGTTCGACCGCCCTCCTCAAGTCGGGTCTCGAAGCGGTTCGTGATCATCCGAGATGCAGACTTCCCATAAGGGAAATCAATCGGCGCCTCGCGCGATACTAATATGTTCCCACACTCTGGTGAAAGACAAATGTTGCCAAGTTTTTCTTTGATCTAGCCTCACGGCCTCCCCTGCTCGGCTTCGCGTGTCGCAGGCGAGAACGGCCCTTCGGTCCGTCGCGCATTCGGCCATTCGGCCTCACCGCGGCGTTGCGCCAGCATCCCGGTTTGCCCGCCTCGCGAGCACTGCGCTCCCCGGCCGCTCCGCCGGATTGCGCTCTGGTCTGTTTTGCGGGGCAAAACGATCCCGCCGCTCCATCCGTCTGTCCCGCGTCCGGTCACGCCGTTTGCCTGCTCGGGTCGGGCAAACCTACCGTCAAAACACACACACATGAGCGTGGAAGCATATCCTCCGGATGGCCCCCAAATCAGCCCGCGTCAAGGATCACAAAACTTTTCGGCGAGGGCGGGGCCTATGGCGCGGGGCGGTCCCGTATGTGAGCGCGCGCATGTATCGGGTGCTGCGCGTGGAAAACTTTTGCGCCCGGCAGGCCGGCGGCTGCGCCGTCCCTGACCCGGGCAGATTCGGAAACCAGATATTCGGCCATGCCACCACACTCACGTGGTGGTCAGTCAAACATCTGGAGATACCAAAATGGCTTACGACCAAGCGAACACCTACGAGACCATCGAGCTTTTCGGGCTGACCGAGAAGGACGCCCATCTGCCGATCCCGGAAGATCACATCCTGAAGGACAGCATCATCCGCGAAACCTTCGAGACCCTGCTCGGGCAATTGCGCGGGACCGGCCTCGAGGCAGAAATCGAACCGCTGGCCCACGGGTTCGCGACGATCCTGCAACGGCGCAAGGTGACGCTCGGCAAGGAGGTCGATCGCACAGCCGACAAGATCGGCGCGCTGGCAAAATCTCACGACGGATCGGAGATCGCCGAGACGGCGCTCGAAGAGGCGCAGGCGCGCTTTCTGCAGCTGCGCGAGATCGTAGGCGCCATCGAGGTGATGAGCGAAGCAGCAGCGGAATGCTACGAGATCGAGACGGGACATGCCTTCATCCCGGCGGCAGGGTCACGCGCCAGTGGTCGGGCGCAGGAGACCGGGGCCGTCTTCGAGGCCCGGCAGCTTCTGGAGCAGCATGATCGCGAGACGGCCGCGAAGTCCAAGGTCGAAGGCGTGCCGCTGATTGTCTCCGGCGCAACCGACTGGACCGATATCGATGTGATCTTCAATACGCTCGACAAGGTTCGGGAGCGGATCAAACAAAACCGCAATCAGGAGATCTTCCTCTGCCACAAGGGTGGCAAGCACGGGGCCGAGATGATCGCGGCCCGGTGGGCCCGGGCGCGCGGGGTCGCGCAGGCGCGGTTCGATCCGCGCTGGTCCGCGCATGGGCGGGCGGCACCGTTCAAGTGCAATGACGAGATGCTGGACGACAAGTTTGCGGCGACGGGGGTTGTTCTCTTCGGCGGCAATGGCGTGGCGCTGAACCTCGGCCAGAAGGCAGAGGCGAAAGGGCTGACGGTCATGCGGGTCGCCGATCCGGCGAAGAAGACCGCGGAGATTTGAATTGAGAGGGTCGCGCGTGGCGCGGCCCTTTCATCTTTTCTCAGGGGTGGTGTCGCTTTTTTATCGCTCAACGCTGATCAAGAGACGAGTCAGTGGGGGCCTGGCCTTTGCGTTTCCTGGTGCCCGGTTCTGGCGTGATCTTGAGGTGCGGAGCGCACATCGCTGAAGTCTATTTTTCGCCTTGCCTAGCAATTTCCTGTTTTGATAGGTATATGTGTGCCAAGCAAAATTAGGAAATGATAGGCATGACCCCTCTTAGCAGTATCGCGATGAGCGCCTACACCGATCTGGTGCGGCTCCTGAAGGATGACGCGCTATCCGGTGTGGAGGGCAAACCAACGCTCAAAGAGCGCGGCGACAAGGCCTATTGGTACGCGGCCCGCCGTGTCGGAACCGAGATGCGCTTCATCTATATCGGCGAAAACAGTGATGAGACGCGCGCGCGCATCGAGCGTATCGAGGAGCTGCGCGCGACCGCCAAGGACCGACAGGCTGAGCGGTCCCGGCTGGTCCGACTCTTGCGCGCCGAAGGCATGACGCCGACCGACCGGGCGACCGGCTCGATCCTCTCCGCAATGGCGGGTGCCGGGACCTTCCGGCTGGGTGGTACGATTGTCGGGACGAATGCGTTCCGGCTCTATGAAGGCGAGCTTGGCATCCGCTTGCCTCTCGGCGGCATGGCCAACACCGGCGATATCGACATCGCGCAATTCGAGAAGCTCAGCGTCGCCTTGCAGGATCAGGTCGATCCGGGTTTGGCCGAGACCTTTTCGGCACTGAAGTTCGCGCCCGTGCCCGGGCTCGACAACGGCCGGACATGGCGATGGGCGCAGGGGGGCAGCGGCCAGTTGGTCGAGTTCCTGACGCCTGCCTTCGGGAATGAGACCATCCGAGATTTGCCCGCTCTCGGCGTGGGCGCGCAGGCGCTCAACTACCTCAACTTCCTGATCGCTGAACCGATCTTTGCCGCAGCCCTCTATCGATCAGGAGTTCTCGTTCAGGTGCCGCGCCCGGAGCGCTATGCGATCCACAAGCTGATCATCGCCGATCGGCGACGCGACGGGGCCGGCAGCCTCAAGTCGGCCAAGGACCGGGAACAGGCGGCCTTTCTGATCGAAGCGATGGGCGAGGACCGCCCTGATGATCTGGCCCAGGCTTATGCCACCGCGCTGGAGGTTGGCCCGCGCTGGCGAGAGCACATCGACAATTCGCTGAAGCGCATGCCGGAGACGAAGTCCATCCTCGAAAGCTTGGGCGCGTGATCGTCAGGGCGACGACTGCTGCAGTCCTTGGTGTCCCAAGCAGACCTCTCATGGAACGCTCGATCTGACCGCCGCCTAACACCGTCCCTTGTTCCCGAGCCCTTGGTCTCGGATTGCCGGCCAGCGACCAATCCTTGTTGGATTGATTTGGGGCTCGTGCCAGGCGGTCAGCCCGACGCATTCATGCCGGAAGCTGGAAGTCAAACTTGAGGCAGATGAACGGCACTTCCTGATCGGCGGCCATCCGGAACATGGCCCCCCTATGTGGCGGTTCGAGGCAACCGGGCACGTCATCTCGACATGCACAAGGCCAGTAGCGACTGCGTGATGGCAGAGGTCATTTGGGTATCTCCTTTTTGCTCACTGATGTGGATCGCACGGGGTCGGTCCGGCCGTGCCCTCCGCTTGCGCTTCGGCAAGCACAAATACGGCTTCCACGCCTTTGGCGCGGACCCTCCGCATTTGCGCTTGCGACCGGGCCTCTTGCCCCCGTGCTGTGAGATCCCCATCGCAAAAAGGAGTAACCCAAATGACCAACCACTACGTCGCCACCGTCCCCGTCAAGTTCACCGACAATGACGGCCAGGAACGCACTCGCTTCCAGCGCGTGGGTGCCATGTTCCGCAACACTCGCAACGGGGATGGCTCGGAGTTCTTCAGCCTCAAGCTCGACTTCCCGGTCGCGGTTTCGGAGCTGGTGATGTTCCCGCCGAGTTCGAAGGAACCGCAGGAGTAAATCCTCTGACGAGGATGGGCCGCCATCAGGCGGCCCTTTCCCTGTTCCAGGGACGCCGTCACCGGCGGGGTTGATCGCCGGTGGCGACCCCCAAGTATCGGTCGCTGCGCGCTCAAAGGTCGAACGCCGCCAAGATCAAAGGGATCGCGACAGAGCAGCCAACCAGCCTCAAGGGGGCCATCCCCAAAAACAGCCAGGCCGGGCCTGACGGTTTTTGCGGCAGAGATTTGGCCAAGCCAAATCTGGCCTCCCTTGACCCTGTCTGTCAGCCCTGTCGATGGGGTTTGCGCCTGCCCGCGTTTCCGTCCGAACACATGCCAGACCGTGTGAAAACGGCGGCCTTCTGGCCGCGAATACGGAGAACGATCGGTCTTTGGATATATCGTGTGGAAATGGGCTTTGAGTGGCCTAACGTCGGCCAGCAGAGGCTATTGAGGGCGTGACAGGGCCAGCCGCGCATTTTCTGGCGCCGAAACAGTCGCAGGTTGGTTGCCTACACCCGTGCTGCTTGGATTAGGGTCGGCACTCCGACCAATGTGATCGCCCGGCGGATGTTGTAGGCGAGCGCCGTTAGGCTGAACTCGCCACGGACGTTATCCAGACGGCGTGTCAAAAACGCGCCTTGACCCATCCATTGCTTGATGGATCCGAAGGGGTGCTCGACGGTCTCGCGGCGCTGATCGAGCGCTTCGGGGCGGGCGGCAAGGCGCTCAGCCATACGTTCTAAAACCTCTTCGTTTTCATATCGCGAAACAGTTCGAGCCTCACTTCCGGTACATCGCGGCTTGAGCTGGCACTGCTTGCAGGCGCGGTAGTTGCGATATTTCTGCTCGAAAACACCATCTCGGACGTAAAGCTTTTTCCCATTCGGGGGGAGGGTCTGACCGCCGGGGCAGGTGTAGCGGTCTGCCGTCGCGTCGTATTGAAATCGCTCTTTGACAAACAAATTTCTACTCGCGGCAGCCCCACGCCGCGGCCTTGGGACGATTGGAAAGGCGCTCCCTGCTTCGCTGGCCTCGATATCCTCGATCGCGAAATACCCCTTGTCCGCGACCACATTGATGCGCTCAACATCCAGCGCCTCGCGTGCCGCAACCGCGGTCGTTGCGAGCAGCCCAAGGTCGCTTACCTTGGAATGAACTTGTTGCTCAGCGATCAACTTGTGCTTCACATCCACGGCGATCTGGATGTTATAGCCAACGCCAACGCGCGTGTTGCGATCCATGGCGCGGGCGTCAGGGTCGGTCAGAGACAGTTGGTCCGCGCCGGTCTCCTCCAGTTCTTTTTGATGGCCGATCAGCCGTTCGCGCCGCGCCTTCATAGCTTCGATTTTCTTGGAAATATCCTCCTTCGACGCGATATCAGCGTTACCGTCATCCTCTGCATCTGCATTGTTGAGGGAGGTGAGATAATGTTCCAATCGCTTGTCGATCAGAGCCAAATCGCGCTTGAGCGAAGCTTTGGTGAAATTCTTGCCACCGTTGTTCACCGCCTTGATCCGTGTCCCGTCCACAGCCAGCAGCTCGCGCCCGAAAAGATCAAGGTCTCGGCACAGCCGAACAAACTGCCGGAAGACGTTCCGAAATGCTGATCGATTATCCTTCCGGAAATCGGCTATTGTTTTGAAATCCGGCTTTAGATGCCGCATCAGCCAGATCACCTCAAGATTGCGGTGCGCTTCGGCCTGCAGACGGCGGCTTGAACGCACCCGGTTTAAGTAACCGTAGATGTAGAGTTTGAGCAGGTCAGCCGGATCGTAACCTGGTCGGCCGGTCGACTTGGGCATCGCCCGCGCGAACCCAGCTGCAGCGAGGTCAAGCCCGTCAACAAAGGCATCGATAAACCGCACTGGATTGTTTGGGCCAACGTAGTCTTCAACGCGCTCCGGCAAAAGCAACGCTTGCGAACGTGGTGTTCCGGTCATGTATCTCATGCCTCAGCATACTCCACAAACGCCGCAACAGGAATCCCAAGCCGCCGTTTTCACACGGTCTGATGCGTGTTCGGCCAGACCCTCGGGCGGGGCTGGAGAAGGGGACCCATTGGACAGGTGGGTTCCTTGATGGTGAGGGAGGCAGGGCCTCGCACCTTTGGTGCTCGGCGTGAAGCGGAATACAAGGCTGCGGAGACCAGAAGCAACATAAGTATATTATTGACAGTCTGGTATAGTATCGTATGGTGGGGCAGCCTTGTATGAAGTTGGCAGGAAAGGTTGGGACCACTTGTGTCGTCCAGTCCGGAAGCGGGTCGCCACCAAACCCAAAGATTGCTTGCATCGGATCACCGAACACAACCGTTGGAATTGCGTTCGCGAGGCCAGAAGTGATCAGGTGTTGGCTCACCGAACAGTCTTGGTACTCATCGACCAAGACCCGCGAATACGTTGCGGCAATCTCTGAATTGATGGCCCCAGATGCACATAACCCACCAACCGCGTTTTGCACTGCGGTGTAGTTGGGCGCATTTTCCGGATCATGCAGGTATCCTGCTCGCTCCGGAAACATGGAGATAATTGTCAGTGCCCAGCCCGCAATCGTATTGAGCCTGTAGTTGGACGCTGGCACGCCATCTCGATGCAACCTCTGCCTTAGCGCGGCAACGCCAGCGGTGGTGTGGGTAAGGACCAGGACCGGCTTACCTTCTGCCTGAACAATGGTCTTTGCGATCAACTCGGTCTTGCCGCATCCTGCGGGAGCTATGACATGCCCGCGTTGCGCCTGAAGTATGTCGGGTACGCCAACCACCTGAGTTTACACACCGACAGGGGAATTCGCTGGTTGCGCTGTCGGCGATGTGCTGATCCATTGCCAAAGCGAATTCAGGGGTGCCGCGAAAATTGCATCTGTATTTTGCCAAGCCGGGGCAATGACTTCCCTCAACGCCCGTTCAGCAGGCTCAATGTCTTTGAACCATTTGCCATCGCCAGCGCATTGCCCCAACACAGGTCGCATTACATCGACAAAGTGATCTCGGCATTGCTGTAGATTGTATTGACCGTTGCTCGCGTGACGGATTTTTCCATCAATGGAGTCTTCAGATCGCCATGCGCAGGCAATTGAAAGAAGCCCTGGTATCTGCGCCGCGGGTACTGATGCGAAGATTGCAGCTTCGGTGGAATACCCATCTTGCCACCGGAACACAGAAATGCCGTAGGCTGCCAATTCCGCATATCTCGCGGCATCGTAGGCGACATCGGAGTCCATGAACAAAGCGGTTCGATAACCCATACGCGCAAAGATTTTAGCACGTTCCATCATAGTTGAGCCGCCACCATCGGCCCAGTGGCAACCGTTTGCTAGCAAACTCCTCTGATCAAGGCTTTGCCGCCACAAATCCAACCCTCGGATTACGCCAATCTCTGTCTTCCCCTCACAAACAATGACACTCGGTGCGAGAAAGGCGTCTGCGCACGCCCTCAGCGTCTTCTGAGCGTCTTCAGATTCCCCAAGTGGGAACACAGCATTGGAAGTCGTCTTTGTTGCAGGCTGAATGAGTTCACCGTTATTAACCACGGCGGGTGTAGTGGTGCGCGTCGCCCGCACTGCATGTAACTGAATTGACGATAGCTCACGCAATACAACTGGCGAGTGTGTTGTCAAAAAGACTTGCTGCGAAGCATCGTTTGATTTTGCACCGAGCGAATCAAGCAAGCGTATAATCCGGTAGGGTTCCAAGCCAAACTCTGCTTCGTCAATGATCGAGATACTTGATTGACCTGCGACCTTTTGAAGTCCTGCGACGAGCAAGCGCATGGAACCGGAACCAAGATTCTTGAGCGGAACCTGATCTTCGTCGTGAAGGGCAATTGCACCCCCTGAAAACGTTACCCCTTTTACGTCCAATAGGGCATTCACCTGCTCAACGGGGATTCCCATGTTGTTGGCGATGGTTCTGGAGGTCGCCAGCACTTCATCGACGCCATCACATCCCTGCTCTGCAAAAGCCTGCCGGGCTTGTCTGGATGCAGCCGCCAAAGCGGCTGACGCCTGTGTCTTGTCGGAAGAGAGCTTCCCGAGCACGGATCGCGGGCCCAGAGCCATATGGTGTGATGCCACGGTGCCGAGCCGTGTTGGCGCAACTAGCTGCCGATGCTTCCATTGAAGGTTCCGCTCACGGCCCTCGGCTGATGGGCCTTCAGAAAACAGCAACCATTGCGGCTCCAAATCGTTCCTTACAATCAACCGAACAGTCAACACCGTTTCCAGCGCTGCGGATGTCTCGTTGTGAATAGCCCCGGTCTGCGGGTCCCAACCTCGCAGAAAGTGGCCGTATGCCTCTAGGTTTAGCAACTCATCGGGAAGAGCTCCCAGTGTCACATCGATCACAATTGGCTCACCAACCAGGCATCTGTGGAAGTCAGCATCGGTAAAGACAATGCTCTGTCTAGTCCCCAAGGTGAGTTCTATTGCATCGAGAATGGTCGATTTTCCGCCGTCTCCCGGCCCAATCAAGCAATTGATGCCTGGGTTCGGCCACCACTTTAGTGCCTTGATGCCTCGAAAATTGGAGATCGAAATTTCTCGGATGACAGTCATAATTCACCTCTAACATACTGGGACAGTAGCATGTTTACCTCTTGCCCTAAAGTTGTGTTTGGATGCCCTTTTGCAAGCGATTCAGTCCATAGGAATGAAGCGGTTGTTGGATAGTCGGGGTCGAAGGGCCGCTTCGTACCGCCGAGCAGAAGTTTGGCAGTTTTTTGGGAATGCAGCCGCAGCGAAAGTCCGGAATGACGAGCCGCAGTGCAGCGGCGAGAGATTTCTCCCGAGGTCCGGTAATGGGATGTACCGGCTGCTTCACCCAGCAGGTTAGGCTTTGCCTATTTCTGCACACAGGAGAAGTAGCATGGCGAAGGACTCAATTGATGAGCTGATGTCGATTGGCATCGATATTGGCAAAGACACATTCCACATCGTGGCATTCGACCCCGACGGGCAATTGGTGATGCGCAAGCAGATCAAACGATTGGCGCTTGTTGCGACGTTTGAGAAACTGCCCCGTTGCGTGGTCGGCATGGAGGCGTGCCTCAGCGCTCATTTTGTCAGCCGAACGCTCCGCAAGATGGGCTTCGAACCGCGGATCATTCCCGCGATCTACGTGAAGCAGTTCACCAAAGGACAGAAGAATGACTACAACGACGCGGAGGCGATAGCTGAAGCAGCATTGCGACCCAATCTGCCGGTTGTCCCCGAGAAGAGCCAAGAACAGCTCGACTTGCAGGCGCTACATCGCGTTCGGTCACGGCTCGTGTCGCGACGCACGGCGACGATCAACCAGATCCGCGCATTCCTGATCGAACAGGGCATTACGGTTCGCAAAGGTTTGCGGGCTCTGAAGAACTCATTCGAGACGATCCTGGAAGAGCGAAAGGATGAGATATCGCCGCGCATGCGGACCATCCTGATTGGGCTTTACGGTGATTGGCTCTGGCTTGATGATCGGATCGAAACCGTCTCCAAAGAGATTGAGTTGATCAGTCGAACCGAAGAGAACTGCGTAAATGTCATGACTATTCCCGGCATTGGCCCGATGATTTCGACGGCGATGGTTGCTGCCATTGGCACGGGGGAGGCGTTTGGCCGAGGCCGCGACTTCGCCGCTTGGGTTGGGCTTGTGCCTCGACAGTTCAGCACAGGCGGGCGAACGGTCCTTGGGCGCATCACCAAACGGGGCAGTCGATACTTGCGGATGCTCTTCGTTCAGGCCGCAAAAGTCATTCTGATGCGCACAAATAGATGGCCAGACTTCAGCTTTGGGGATTGGCTCGCCAAAGCGGCGGAACGGATGAATCGCAACAAACTGGCGGTCGCTCTGGCCAACAAGCTGGCGCGCATGGCTTGGAGTATCTTGCGGAATAAGACGGCGTTCGACGCCAACAGAGACGAGATTGCCATCGGCGTCTAATACACCGAGGCAATCCAAAGGAGTTCGCGACTGAAAGAAAGCATGGAACGGAACGATTACGCCCCCAGAGTCTGACGGCCCAAACGGTCATCATGGACCTTGCCGGTAATGAGATCACGGCGCGTGCGTAACCCCAACAAGGCCACGACCCGCGTGTCGATCAGTAGGCCGGATACATATGAGCGACTTCCGAGAACATGCGAGAAATCATTTGCGAACAGCAGCCGGTACATACATTTGGGCCGTCACCGTCACCGTCACCGTCACCGTCACCGTCACCGTCACCGTCACCGTCACCGTCACCGTCACCGTCACCGTCACCGTCACCGTCACCGTCACCGTCGGCCAAGTCGACCCAGTCTCGCCAGCTGCGCCAGCATTTTTGACCCCGAGTCTGCGGATCCTGTGCCTCCTGCGGAACCCGTCTGCCCCATGCCTTGCCTCACGGGCATCTGCTGCACGCCGAAGAACTGCCGCGCCCTGAGGGCTGCGTATTCTGCGCCACTTGCGCCTCCGATCAGGTAGCGATTGTAGGCCTGCTGGCTGCCCACGGCGGCGCGGGCAAAGCTGTAGCCGCCGCCGAGACCACCGGAGAGGGCGGGCATCATAATATTTCCGGAGATCGCGCGGACGATGAAGGGCGTGGCAATGATGAAGCCCTTGGCCATGAGCACCATCATGAAGAAGGGAATGAGCGCGCCGATGTTTGAGGCTCCCTCCGGGTCGCCGAGTTCGCCGATGAGGGCAGAGGAGACGCCCGTGATTGTCGCGAACACACCGGCCACGACTATGGGGTAGAGCGCGAAGGAGACCAGCGCCGACAGCCAGCGCGCGAAGTAGTCCTTGGTGACCTCGAAGAGGGTCAGGAAAATCATCACCGGTGCGATCCCGATCAGAAGTGCGATCATCAGGCGGGATGCCACGAGGATAAAGGCGGCCAAACCGCCCAGGATCGAGAGCAAGAGGACCCCGACAATGTCGAGCATGGCGCCGGCCATCCAGTTCAGCTCAGACCCGGCGGCGTTGAGATAGTCCCCTAGTTCCGCGATCAGCCGGTCAAACTCTTCGGCGAAAGTTCCAGAAGGGCCAGGAGTTCCACCACCGACCGAAGCCACGAGCGCCCCCGCAATGCTGTCGATCCCGGCCAGGATAGCGGAAGAGAGGGCGTTGAACTGCACCCAGTTGGTCGCGAATATTCCGATCAACCCGATCTTGACCGCGAGCCAGAAGGCCGTGCGCCCGTCCATCGCTTTGTACTGGTAGATCATGTTCAGGAAGACGAGGATCACCACGAGCGTTGTTCCCAGGACGAGAAGCGTGCCGACCGTTGCCGCGACCGACCCGAACTGGGTTTCTGCGGCGGTGTCGAGATAGCCCTGGGAGGTTTCAACGAAGTAGGTGACGACGCTCATCGTGGATCAGCCTTGCCAATTGCCTGCGGCTTCGCAGATGGCCTTGGCGGCAGGGCGGGCAGCGTTGGCGCGCCGATTGTTGGCGTCCGAAGCTTCCAGCATTTCCCAGCGTTCATCACTGGCGTGGCGCTCACGAAACACCGCTTCGGCCTCGTCCCAGGTTGGGAACCGGGTTTCACAGTCACAGCTTTCGATCTCGACGATCCGCTCGAGATTCTGGGCGCGATAGATGTCCTGAACCAGAACCCGCTGATAGGCTTGGCGCAGGGGGATCTCCTGCATCCAGACGGGCTCGGCGGGCCGGTCCGGACAGACGTCAAAGCTGCGATCGAGGGTTGGCACTAGGTTGCGCTCGGCAACGGCGAAGGTAGGCGTCAGGCTTAGGGCCAGCGCGGCCAAGGCGAGGTGCTGCGCCTGCCTCATGCCGTGGCTCCGGCTGGTGTGGTCTCACGCTTCAGGAAGACCGTGTGTCCCACATTGGCGAATTCCGAGGGGCTGATCGAGACGACCTCCCAGCCTTCTGCACCTTTCGCATTCAGGGTGCTCTTCATATCGGCAAGGCTGGTTTTGCGGGTCATGGGGAAGCTGAGAATGTCATATTCAAAGGTCTTCATTGGGAAGCTCCGAACTCGGTTGCGCCGGGGAGGTAGAACTCGGTGATGCCGCGCCTGCCATCGTGGCGACCGGCCTGAATAATCACATCGATGGAGTTCTCAATGTATTGGATCATGTCGGCATAGGTCATCGGGATTTCGGTCTTGAGCGCGGCGATTGCGAGGCGCTGCACAGCTAATTGCGGGGTTTCTGCGTGCAGCGTGGTCATGGAGCCGCCATGGCCGGTGTTGATGGCCTCGAGGAATGTCATGGCTTCCTTTCCACGCACCTCGCCCAGGATGATCCGGTCGGGACGCATGCGCAGCGTGGCGGTGAGCAGCACATCGGCGGTCTGGAATTCTGCGTCGCGATTGGCGATGAGGGTCACGGCATTGGGCTGGGTCGGCAGAAGCTCGGCGGCTTCCTCGATGGTGATGATCCGTTCCTCGGACGGCACGTGGGAGAGGATCTTGCGCGCGGCGACGGTTTTGCCGGTGGAGGTGCCGCCAGAGACAATCATGTTGAGCTTGTTTTCGACGCAGAAGGCCAAGGCATCGTCGATCACGCCAGACGCCACGACCTCGCGCAGTTCCCGGGTTTTCTCGAGGCGGAGTTCTTCAAGCTTGCGTTCTTTGCCGTAGAGGAAATCAAGCGCGATCCCGTCGAGCGGCAGGCTTGAGAAGAACCGTAGGCTGATCGACATGGCAGAGAGCACAGCGGGTGGTGTGATGACCTGGGCCCGGATCGGGCGGCCCTTGTAGGTGATCGAGACCGAGACGATGGGGCGGTCCTTGCTCATCGTGGTGTTTGCGGAAGAGGCGATCTGGTTGCCGAGGTCTTTCACCTCTGTCGTGGTCAACGCCTGCTCCAGCTTTCGCATGAAGTGATCGCCCTGGAGTTCTCCCCAGCAGGTGCCATCGGGATTGATGCAGATCTCGATGACATCGTCGCGTGCGGCGGCGTCGATCCGATCAAGCGAGGTCTGGAGATAGCTCAGCGACATGGACTCAGAAGATCTCCAGATCGCGGTCGACCATCACCGTCACGCGGGCGCCCTGGTCGACATAGATGACGGGGCCGATGGAGAGATAGTCGCCAATCACGCTGTCCGTGGCATCGGCCAGATCATCGCCCACGTCTTCGAGCACGTCCGCGGCGGTCTCGTCCTGCACGTTTGCAGCGGCGGCACTTGGCGCGGCGGAGATCAGCGAAATCAGCGCCGCCGAGCCGAAGCGCTCATCGAACCGGGTGTCGACAAACCCAGTCACGCCGGAACGACCCAGTTCATCGCCCCCAAAGGAACTGATCTGGATGGTTTGATTGTCGGGCAGGATGATACGATCCCAAGCGATCGTCACCCGGCGCTGCGCGATATCGACGCCCGAGCGATAGCGCCCGATGAGGCGGGAGCCGCGCGGGATCAGAAGGCGCGAGCCATCGAAACTGAACACGTCTTCGGAAACGACGGCGCGGGTCTGGCCCGGCAAGGAGCTGTCGAGAGCGGTTTCCATGACGGCCTGGATCATCGTGCCCTGTAGAATCGTGTTGGACGGGTTTGCGATGACCTCGGCTTGTGTCACCGACGTCGGCAGCGCGCCGTTCAGCACGAAATCCGTCACTTCGCCAAAAGTCCGCTCGGCTAACGCCGTCTCGTTCGCGCCGGTGGTGCCGCCAAAAGCGATCGTTGGCGAGGCGATGCGGCGCTCCTGGAATGCGCGTTCCTCAGCCGCGCGGCGTTCAAGTTCCGCGAGCTGTCTGGCCTCCTCTTCCCGGCGCAGGCGTTCCTCTTCTCGTGCGCGCAGCTCGTCCTCAGATGGGCCCAACGGCGCGGGGGCAGGGCGATTGGCTTCGAGTAGCGCGAGTTCGAGGTCCATGCGGAGCTGCTCCAACTCGCGATCCCGCGCCGTCAGTTCGTCCTGGAATCGTTGCTGTGCGGCTTCCGAGGCGGCTTGGAGCGCAGCGATCTGAGCGGTCAGCGCGCCGATCGCCTCTGCGGCGGCGGTGTCTTCCTCGACGACCGGTTCAGGGGCGTTGCGCAATTCCTCGATCTGGGCCTGAAGGGCTGCGAGCTGTGCCAGAAGCTCAGCATTGGGCTCGACCGGATCGGGTGCGACGAACACAACCTCGGGCTCGGGCGGGGGCAAGGTCTCGATGGCGCCGAACCCGTCGCCTTCGTTCTGGAACACGTCCGGCGTGGCCGTGGGAAGGGCTTCCTCTTCCTCGGGTTGGGACATGAGATAGAGCAACGCACCGCCGGCGCCGATCACGAGGACGACGACCAAAGCGAGCAGCGGTGAGCGCCGTGGGGCAGGGGGCGAACCAGCGCCCTTGCCTTGTTCTAGAGCAGCGAGGCGTTTCTCGAGGTCTGCGTTTCCAGTATCGCTCATGAGCCTACCCCCGCAGGTGGTGTGGCCTCGATGCAGACCACCTCCTCCCCGATCCGCAGCACCCATTGTCGGTTCACGCCTGAAACCCGGATCACGCCGTCCTCGGTGGCTTGCGTGTTGACCGTGCGCTCACGGCCATTGGCGTAGCGGAAGATCGCAGGCACCGGCGCGTTCCGCGGAAATTCGAAATACGTAAACGTCCCGTCATCCCAGACACGGGTGGGGGTGAACTCGGTCCGCGCGCTGGCACCGTAATTATAGTTCGGCGCTTGGGCCGCGATGGCACGTGTGGGCCGCGTATTGTCTTCAGGGTAGCGGAACTGGACCACGTAAAAGGTCGGACTGCGGGTCTCCTGGACGTTAAAGTAATAACTGCGCCTGTTCGTGTAGACGGTCACATTGGTATGCACCCCGCGCGCCACCGGCTTGATCGCGAAGGCCTGACCGCCGGGTACGCCGTCGATCTCGAAGCCTTCCGTGTCGCCCGCAATGATCGAGCGGATGCTCTCGCCTTCCCCGAACTCGACCGTGGTCACATGGGTGAGCGACACGCTGAGGCGGTAGACCTGACCTTCTTGATATGTTGCCAGCCGCACCCGATTGTCATTGGGCCCGCCACGCGGGATGGCTTCGGCGAAGGCAACGACTGGCAGCAAAACGAAAAGGACAACAACTGCAGTTCGTACGAGCAACAAACATGCGTTTCCGGAATAAGTAGTGTCACCGATACCCTGCCGCGCTGCGCGCTCTCGGCACATTGACGACAAGATAATTTGAAGTGAATTCCAGAAGCGCATTAATTCTCCAATCTGTCGGAGCGGATGGAATACTCGAGCACGGTGAAGCCGAATGGATTGGTCCAGACCTCGTCGATGGAGCGGCGGGTCTCCGGGCGGAACTCGAAGAGAAGCGTGGCAGTGAAGAGGCCTGTCTGAACGCCATTGATAGACGTCAGGCGCTTGCGCAGGCGGACCGTGGCGCGGTTGGTTCCGATCCGGTTGATGCTGAGGATTTCCACGTCGAGCCGGGCATTGGGGCCATAGACGGTCGGCGGGTAATTTTCGTTGGCGCTGTTCCAGATCTGGCGCAGCCCGCTCTCGGCGGCCCCATCCGAGCGGCGCAGGACGCTGCGGATGCGCAGATCGTTGTCCAGCTGGTTATAGACCTCCCGGTCGGTCACATAGCGGAAGACCTCCGCCTCGATGATCGCCTGATTGGCGGTCACCGAGGAGGCGCCCACCGAGGCTTCGGGGAGAGCAAAACCGGTGGCGGGATCGTAGGGGACAACAACCGGGGGCGGGTCGACATCGAGGATCGAGACAGCCGCGGCACTCAGACAGCCGATGATACCGAAGACAAGGCCCATCAGGCCAAGGCGTTGCCAGAGCCGTTCGCGGCGTAAGGCACCATAGACCAGTTCTTCCTCGATGATTTCTTGTTCAGTCGCCACCATTCATGCCCCCACGATCAGTCTGCCCGGAGGTCCGGTAGCGTGAAATCCATGAAGCGCTGCTCTTCGGCGATGGTGGCGGCATCGATCACGCCGCCGGTGCCATCGCCCACCGTTTGAATCGCTTCCAGCTGCCACATCGCCACGAGAGCGATGGCCAATTCAGCTGTCACGCGCGTGTTGAGATCGACGCTTTGCTTGAGCTCTTCCATGTCGTCAATGAGCCCGACAAGGCGGTCTACCCGCTCGAGCGATTGGCCGGCATCCTCATAGCTGTTCTGGGCCGCCGCCGAGACAAGGGCACCGGTGGTGGCCTGCGTCGCCACGCGGTTGGCCCCGGGATTGCCGCTCGTGGCCATTTCCGAGAGGGTGTCATCGTCAAATCCGAGATCGGCCAGCACCCGATCCATCTGGGTTTCGATCTCGCCTGCGCCAGAACCGGACAGGCCGGAGAAATCCCCAGTCTTGATCGCCTCAATCGTGGCGAGGATGTCCCCGAACTCCTGGTCGAGTAGACCGTTCAACTCGTCTTCCATCTCGGTGCGGATGATTTCTGGAAGCTCGGCAAGTCGGGTGAGCGCTTCATAGGTTCTTTGCAGCTCCGCGAGTTGATCCGTGAGTGTGGCAAGCTGTTCGCGGAGCTGCGTCAGCTGCTCGTTCTGCAAAATCTCGTCTTCGATCATCTGCCGCAGCTGTTGGATGTTTTGCGCGATGTTCTGGGTGTCGACGACCGGTACACCTTGTGCTGCGGCAGGGGGTAGGACGCTGAACTGCAAGCCAACGCCAAATGTCGTGGCCAAAGCTGTCCTCAAGAGCAGATGTCCCATCATTCAATCTCCCTGATCGTGAAATCCATGAATGCGCCCTCGGCCATGCGGGCGGTGGCCTGCGCCAATTCTTCTGCGCTCAGGACATGGGTCCGCGCCGACTGAAGCCGGATGCGCGCGGCGACGAGGCGCACGAGTTCGGCGCGGGCATAGGTGTTGAGCGCGATGCTTTCCTGCACATCCTCGGTTTCGGAAATCCGCGTGACGATGTCTTGGATACGCAGGGCAGCTTGCCTGATCGCGGCGGGCGAGTTGTTGCCATAGAAAGCCGCGCCATGCCCAGTGAGCGAGAGGTTCGCATTGGCGAGAAGCGCCGGATCGATCGTGCCGAGCGCTTCGATCCCACCGATGCGGCTCAGATAGAGATTGTAGCGTTCGGGGATCACCTGGACGTAGTGCTGGGTCTCGGCAAAGGGCGGGACACCGCCATATTCAAAGACCCGGCCGGGTCCGGCATTATAGGCCGCGAGCGCGTTGATGATGTTGCCATCGAAGGTGTTGAGTTGGGTGGCGAGATAGCGCGCGCCGCCATGCACCTGCAGGTAGGGGCTGTCGTAGTATTCCGGGTTGATGCCGAGATCGCTGGCGGTGCCCGGCATGATCTGGGTGAGGCCGAAGGCGCCGACCGGCGAGCGCGCGCCGATGGTGAAGCGGCTTTCCTGCCAGATGAGTGCCTGGAGGAGCGCGCGCCACTGCACCGGTGAGAGACCGGCGCGGCCAACACCCGCAAAACCGCTGGTCTCTTGCGCGACGCGGATGATGAGCTGCTCTATGTTTTCTGCCGCATCCCCGAACATCTGTGCGCCGCCGGGATTGGGGTCGATGTCGGCATTGCCGTAGACCGCTTCGACGGAACGGGCTGGATCGCCGCTTCCGTTTTCCAGTCCCGAGACCATCGCCGACAGTCCCTGACCGCCGAAGCTGGTTTGGGCATCCAGGATGCGCTGCAGGGTCTCGAGTTGCTCCCGTTCGATCTCGGCAATCAGTTCGCGCACGGCAAGCTTGTCCGCCTGAACGGCCAAGTCCGCTTCGCGGTCGCCGGTCTCGACGATATCGCGCGCGGTCAGCCCGCTGTCATTGGTCGGCACACCTTGGGACAGGGCGATGCCGGGCAGCAGGCAAAGCGCCAGGATATGGGGCAGCTTAGACCTCAACGTCACCCTCCGGGGTGCCAAGGGGCGTGAAGGTACAATCGGGTGCGACGGGTGCCGTCGAGGCGAGGAAGGTAAAGCAATTGGCCTGCGGTTCCTGGTACTGGGCGCAGGAGGCCAAGGCGCCGAGCGCGGCGAGAAACAACAAAATGCGTGTCATGAAATCCTCCAGAAGTCCGAGCGGTCGCGGTAATCGGCGCCGACCAGCGCCTCACCTTTCTCCATGCCGCCGAGGATGGTGAGATTGGCTCCGAGGGCGCTGAGATCGGCATCGACGACGATGGATCCCTGGTCGTCGCGGATGAGCGCAAGGCGGCTGTCGCTGCCGGTGTTGAGAAGCACGTCGAGCTCCTTCTCGTAGAGATTGAGCATGGCGTAATCCGAGGCGTTGGCGCGGATGTTCGGGAGCAGGATCTGCGTCGGCACTGCTTCGACGATGGTCTTGCCGGTGCGGGTGCGTTCGAGCTGGCTTGCGTATTGCGTCATCATCACGGCAACCGTGTTTTGCTTGCGCGCGGTCACCAGCCAGTTCGAGAGCCGCTCGGCGAAATACGCGTTGTCGAGGGCCTTCCAGGCCTCGTCGATCACGATGATGGTGGGGCGGCGGTCCTCGATTTCGCGCTCGACCCGGCGGAAGAGATAGGACAGGACCGCCATCCGTTCCTTGTCGGCCTCGCTGTCGAGAATGCCGGTCAGATCGAAGCCCACCACATCGCCCTTGAGCGAGAACGTGTCCTCGAGGCTCTGCCCGAAGATCCAGCCATAGCGGCCGTCCTCGGTCCATTCGAGCAGGCGCTGGTGCAGATCGCCGCCATCGTCGGTGGACACAAAAAGCGATGCGAAATCCCGCCAGTTCCGCAGGGCCGGGTTTGTGGCCTGCGCGTTCTGGCGCACGACTTCCTGGATGCGATTGGTCTGGGCAGGAGTGAGCGGCTTGTCGGCGCGGTAGAGCAGGGTGACAAGCCAGTCCGAGAGCCAGGCGGTGCCGCGCGCATCGGTCTCGGTCCAGAGCGGGTTGAGGCCCGTGGGCTGACCGGCGTTCAGGGACGCGTAGCGCCCGCCATTGGCGCGGACCGCCATCTCCATACCAAGACGGTAATCGAAGACGAAGATCCGCGCGCCTGCGCGACGGGCTTGCGTCATCAGAAAGGCGGACAGCACCGATTTGCCCGACCCGGGCCGCCCCATGATCAGGGTATGCCCGCTGGTCGGTTCTTTGTCGGGCGAGCCTTGCTCGTGATAAGAAAACCGGTAGGCGCTCTGCTCCGGCGTGGGCAAATATGTGACGACCCGGCCCCAGGGGGTAAGTGCTGCAGGTTTGCCGAGCTGCGTTCGGTGGAAGGCCGCGAAATCTGCAAAGTTGCGATTGGTGACGGCGCTGGCACGCACGCGCTTGGGCTGGTTGCCGGGATGCTGGCTGAGGTAATGGGCCTTTGCGGCGACCCGCTCACCGATCATCTTCACGCCTTCGGTCGCGGCGGCGTTCACGATTTCGGCGCTGAGGGTTTGCAGTTCTTCGAGCGTGTCGCAGAAGAGCGTCACGATCATGTGATGCTCGCCGAAGCTTTGGCGCTTGGCCTCGAGATCATCGGCGGCGATATCGAGGGCTTCCAGGAGGGAGAGGGCCGCATCCTGGCTGGCCTGCATCTGGCGCTTTTGTCGTTTGATGCGGCCCGCCATGAGGTTCGAATTGATCGGTGTGAAGGAATGGGTGACGATCATGTCGACCGGCAGGTTCAGCATGTCGAACATGGTGCAGGAGGTGCCTTCCGAGTATTCTCCGATGGTGAAGCTCTTGCCGTAGCGGTGGCCCACGACGCCCTCGGAAAGCTCGAAATGGTCGCCGTGAAACGTCACGCGGGTATTGGCGACGTTGAAGGACAAAAAGCCGTAGGTATTGGCGGGATAGAGCGGCAGCTCGGTTCCTGTGTTGAGCGCGCCCAGAAACCCCACCAACTCTCCCGATCCGGCTGACAGCAGGCGCGGCTTGAGCTCGGTAAGCCCCGAGAGGAAGACGTTCACGGCCTCACCGAGGCGCTGCAGGCGTTTGCGGGTCTCCTCTCTCAGCCGGTCCGGCGCGCTGCGGCTGAGGAACGGCAGGAGGCTTTTCGGGGGTGGGCGGTGAATGACGGTGAGCGTCAGCGTCTTGTCGCGCAGCCCGCTGGTCTCGAGTTTCGCGCGCCAGCGCCGGTCGACCTCGCCTGCGAAGCTGTCCTCACGGATCGGGTCGAGATCAGGTTTGATGGCCTTGGAGACCTTGTGGACGTAATAGCTGAATTCCGGCCCCAGCTGCGCAACGATGCGGGCAAAGAGCGCCGTCACCTTGTCGAGATAGGCATCATCTGTCGTGTAGCTGTTGATCCCCTCGAGCCGGATGCAGCGGAAGAGTTCGTTCACCCGGGTCCGCACGGTCTGGTCGTCGACGAGGCTCACATAGGGCAGCATATGCGCGAGGCGGGTCTCGCGCGCATACCAGTCTGGCGTCATTGTGCGGGCATCGAGCGCAGCATCACGGGCGTCATCACGGGGCATAGCTGTCCCCGCCATGGATGGACCTGTTGCGCGTGGGCGGTGTCTCCTGCAGGGCCGTCATCATCACGTCGATGAAACGCGGGTCCCAATCTGCGGCCTTCCACAGTACCGGATAAAGAAGGGCGGCCACGCCCAGCACCCCGATGTGCTGGACCCAGACGAACAAGAGCACCGAGCCGAAAAGCCAGACCATCGCGTACATGATGGGCAGGCCCAGAAGCTTTGGCGGACGCACGAGGCCGAGAAAGAGAGGCGAGCGCTCAGCCACCGGCAAAGACCGCGGCAACAATGGTGGGGGCGGCCGCAACACCGGCGATGCCCACGAGGACCCAAAGCGCTTGGCGCAGGTCGATGATGTTGAAGAACCAGCTCAAGAAAACGCCGAGGACCGCGAGTGTGGCGATGACCACACCAAGAGGGCCGGTCAGCGCATCGACAATGCCCTGCAACAAGCTTTGGATCGGGGAGAGATCAATGCTCTGTGCAAGGGCGGGCTCGGCAATGAACAGGAATAGCGCCAGCGAGGCGACAAAGAGGTTTGAAATCTGTCTCATGAATTTGATCCTTCCAATCGGGCTACGACGGCCATGACGCGGGCCACGTGGTTCTGGGTTTCTCGGTAGGGGGGGACGCCGCCATACTGGCGGACCGCATCGGGTCCGGCGTTGTAGGCAGCCAGCGCCAGGTGCGGATCGCCGAACGTCTCCAGCATCATCGCGAGGTAGCGGGCGGAGCCGTCAAGGTTCTGCAGCGGATCACGCGGGTCGACGCCCAGATCACGCGCCGTCGCAGGCATCAATTGACCAAGGCCAATAGCACCTGCACTTGAAATCGCATCCTGCCGGTAGGCGCTCTCAACCTCGATATTGGCGCGGTAGAGGACCAGCCAATCCGTCACGGAAAGCCCCGCGCGACGCAGGCCGGGATGGCCGGCATAGCGCAAGGCCGTGGTCTGAATCCCGGAGAGGACATCGGCGCGGGGCAGGGGAGTCGGGCGGGCAAGGGCCGCGACTTGGACGCCCTCTTGCTCGGTCTCTACCTCGCCGAAGATCGCGATCCCATCGGAGGCCGAACCCTGACCAATCCCGTCATTGTAGTTTCGAGCAAAGCTGCTTTGGGAGCGGGACGGGGTTAGAGAGCCGTCGCTCTCCATGACCAGGACCATCTGTGCGGAGGCAGGTGCTGCGACCAGCCAGAGACAGACGAGGTTAGTTGCCAGTGCCCTTGTCTGATGGAGCTTTGTCTGGCGGGGCGAGTTTATGCGTACGGCTTGTCCCCGCTTCAAGCGGCAGGTCGACATGCGCAAAGCCAAGGCCAATGAAGAAAGACACCACGCCGGAGATCGTCTTGAACTCGCGGATCTTGATATCGTTGTAAGTCGTCCGGGTGCGCGCAGTGACGAGGAGCTTTTCCACCCCGTCATCAGAGACAACGCGCATGATCCAGACCCCGTAATAGCTGGGGCCTTTCTTATGTGCCGACTCCTGGCACAGGATTTCTGCGCTATAGCCGCTTTCCACGAGTTCGCGGAACCTGGCTTCCGTAACCACATTTGGTGCTTCGATGTCCCAGTTCATGGCCCGGCTCACGCTTTCTCCAATGGCGCGACCCCAGGCATTCCTACTTGAAGCCCAGAGTTACGATAGTATACTATCAACCGCAAGATGTAATATCATGCTTTGGCTGTAGTTTGGTCACGCAAACACTAGTCTCGGCCAGTGTCCGCGATCAAGGAGATAACAGGTTTGAAAAACCCAAGGTTGACAGGCCTGCTCCCATTGCAAGCTATGGCCCTTCTGATCTGCGTCCCCGGGCCGGGTTTCACCGACTCCTGCCTCGCACCGGCCCGTCCCTTCCTGCCAAGCGATTCGCAAGCGGCCCGTGACTACGCCGACCTCATCCGTCGCGATTTCGAAGACTACATCCAGGATATCCAGAGCTACTTCCGTTGCCACGACGACGAGCGCGCCCGTGCATTCAAGGAAGCGAGGGAGGTCAGCGAGGACTATGGCCGGTTTCTGCAATTGGTAGGGGATTGATGGGTTATCCGGGGAGCATCAGACTTGCAGCCCATGGAAACCCGACGCCGATAACACCCTCAAGTATCTACTTTTTAGATAACAGATTTCATCCGCTAGCGACGTCACAAAAGGTATGTGACGCGTGGCAAAAACAATCAGAACAAATGGCCAGTTGGCGCTCGTCCGTGCGTTGGTTGACGCACGTCAAAATGCGGGTCTCAGCCAGCAGCAGTTGGCGGCGAAGCTCAAACGCCACCAGTCATTTGTGGCACGTCTCGAAAGTGGCGAGCGTCGTATCGACGTCGTGGAGTTTACAGTTCTGGCGAGGGTCATTGGTTTTGACAAAGATGAAGTCCTGTCGATTATCGAAGCCGCCACGGAGCCCGACCACAGGATTTGAACCAAATGAATTGTTGAGAACACGGGAACCCATTTTCCCGGTCTGATGATCATTCCCTCATCGAGGACCAGGTAGCCAAAATCAACGAAGTCCGGCGCGCGGTCGTAGTGAACGCTCTGCAACCCCACGCCGCGATTCGCAGCGCCGCAGTGCAGGAAGTCATTAAACAGTGAACGAAGATAAGGGTGAGGGCGTCGCGATCGCCAATCTGATCGGGACCGAAGGGTGCAGTGTTGTTGGTTGGGTGTATCGCTGGAGTATAGGCGCGCATGCGGTGATGTGGGACGTCCAAGGGCCCCAGCCGGTATCGGAAACCCGGCCGGATCTCACTGCGGAACAGAAGCGGGAAATCGACTTCGATGGTTTGAAGCGGATCGGAAGCGGCGAAGGCGGATAGGCTCCTCAGCTAGCCGCCAGTTCATATTTGATGGTTGGGGTCGGCCGGCATACCGGACATTGGGGCCGCACGCGGCAAATGCGGACTCTGAGCCCTCAGGAGACCTCTCAAATTCTCGCTGCGCGCGCATGCAGCACGAAAGTTGCTGCGAGAGCGTGACGATTGGTGCCGCTTCACGGCGTGCAAGACTGCCGTTCATGCGGCGCGCAGTAACGCCGCTGCGCATCGTGTAGTGCAGCCATTCTTGCCAAGTGCCGCGAAGTATTGATCGGCATTAACCGGGTCGCGGGCCAAAGGCGACCTTCATCATTTGATAGCCGGTCCAAGAACTGGTGGCGAACGCGACTTTAACTCGGACTCATAGTCCTTAGTATTTCGTAGCGCGCGTATCAATTTGCCGGACCAGTTGCGAGTGACCAACAACAGTTTCGCGCCAATGGCTGCATCTGCGGCACCATCTCGGGCGATCAGTTCTATGCGATCGGCGACACCCTTGATCGCCGTCCGCGCCCCGATCCCGAAATTGTCGAGGCATCCGGCATCTGTATCCTCCGTTTTTCTAAAGTTAGCTGAGGACCACTTCACTGCAGGAGGAGCAGGATCATGAATCAACTTTGTATCGAGTATATTGCATAGTACCACCGCCACCAGTTTGTCTTGGGGCCAAGAGTCCGTAAGAAGGTGTGTGGTGTCTTGTATCCTCACTCCTCTCGCAGGAATGTTCGCCCTGGTGGAGCAGCGCCAATCACGTTTTCGCGCGGTTCCGGTTTGGCCAGATGCGGGTTCAGACGGTAGATCGCGTAGCTTATGCAGGCCACCACAGCCATGGTGGGGATCAGCACCGCGAACGCGACCAGCGTATCCGCAAAAAATGCGCCGATTGTGCCAACCAACACCCCTGCACCCATTTGCAGGAATCCCATCAGCGCTGCTGCCGCCCCGGCGATCCGGGGGAAGGGCGCCAGTGCGGCGGTGGACATTGCCGGCATCACGAAGGCGATACCGAAGGCGTAGATGCCCACCGGGACCATCACCCGGAAGGTTTTCGGGTCATCCGCCCAGAGAAGCAAGAAGATGAACAACGCCCCCAGGGCGATGGCACCCAGCCCGGGCCAGACCAGCCGGTATGCGCTGGTTCGTTTCATGACAGATCGTGCCACCAGTGCGCCCGAGAAGAACAGCCCCGATTGTAACAGCATCGCCAGGCCGAAGCTGCTGGGGCTCAGGCCGATCTGCCCCATCAAGATGAAGGGCAACAGTGTCGCCTGCGCATAGATTGCCCCGACCGAGCCCGCAACCGTCAGGCTCGCCGTCATGAAATTCCGGTTGCCAAGGAGCCGAAGGTAAGACCTGCCCAGGGCCGCCAGCCGCAGCGGTTGCGGCGCAGGCAGGGTTTCGCGCATCGCGACCTGCGCGACCAGCGCAACAGCAAGGCCGAAGAGGATCATCACCGCGAACACCGATTTCCACCCAACATGCAGCACGAGCAACCCGCCAATCGTCGGCGAAACCGCCGGGCCGACCGCAAGAATGATTCCGATCATGTTCATGATGCTGGACGATTCGTCGCCCTGGAAACAATCGCGTACGATAGCGCGCGAGATCGCCACCCCGGCAGACGCGCCAACCCCTTGGGCGAAGCGGGCAAAGGTCAGCGTCTCGATTGTCGGCGCCAGCAGCGCGCCCAGCGACGCTGCGCAGAAAATCGCCGCGAAGATCACCGTCACCGGACGGCGCCCGATCGCATCCGATAACGGCCCCGCGACCAGCTGGGAAATAGCGAAACCTGCGAAATAGAGCGTCAGGGTCAGTTTCACGATGCTATTGGTGGACTCGTACGCTGCAACCACGCCCGGCATCGCCGGCGTATAGAGCGCCATGGCAATCGGACCAATCGCGACCATCAACCCGCCGATCAGGCTGACCCGCTGCGCGGTCATTAGCGGCACCGATACGAATTCGGTGGGTCTGTTCATATCGTCTCCAGTTCTGCGATGCCGCCCGTGCCGGCAGCTACATGCACCGGATCGGGCCAGCGGGCCACTTGGCCCGCTGGCCTCTCTCCCATTAGCAATGCCCAACCGCGTGACCGGACTTGAAAAACGTCCGGGATCCCGACCAGAGAGAACGGGGATTCCCTCACCGCCGCGCGATTGTCACAGTTTTTCGTTCAGTTCCGGCACGGCGTCGAAGAGGTCGGCGACCAGTCCGTAGTCGGCAACCTGGAAGATCGGCGCCTCTTCGTCCTTGTTGATCGCAACGATGATCTTCGAATCCTTCATGCCAGCAAGGTGCTGGATCGCGCCGGAGATACCAACCGCAACATAAAGGTCCGGGGCAACAACCTTGCCGGTCTGACCCACCTGCCAGTCGTTCGGTGCATAGCCGGAGTCGACCGCCGCACGCGACGCGCCAACGGCTGCACCAAGCTTGTCAGCCAGCGCTTCGATGATCTTGAAGTCCTCTTCCGAACCGACCCCACGACCACCGGAGACAACCACACCGGCGGAGGTGAGTTCCGGACGATCGCTTTCGGCAACCTTGTCCTCAACCCAGCTCGACAGGCCCGGATCAGCCGCGGCGGAAACGGTTTCAACCGGGGCTGCGCCAACTTCACCAGCGGCGTCGAAGGTCGAAGTCCGGAAGGTCACAACCTTTTTCGCGTCCGAGGATTTCACCGTCTGGATCGCGTTGCCAGCGTAGATCGGGCGTTCAAACGTGTCGGCATCAACCACGCCGGAGGCGTCGGAGATCACCATCACGTCGAGAAGCGCCGCAACCCGGGGCATCACGTTCTTGGCGTCGGTGGTGGCCGGGGCAACGATGTGGTCATAGTCACCCGCCAGCGAAACGATCAGCGCCGCGGTCGATTCCGCCAGGCGGTGGCCCAGCGAGGCGTCTTCGGCGACCAGCACCTTCGACACGCCGTCGATCTTGGCGGCAGCTTCGCCTGCGGCCGAAGCCGAGGCGCCTGCGCAAAGCGCGGTCACATCACCGAGTTTCGCAGCAGCCGTCACGGCCTTTGCGGTTGCGTCGAGCGCCAATTCACCACCGGTGACTTCTGCGAGAAGAAGAACAGCCATTACACAGCCCCCGCTTCTTTGAGTTTCGCGACCAGCTCATCCACGGAGCCGACGATTTCGCCGGCCTTGCGGGCCTCGGGTTCAGTGGTCGATACGATCGACAGGCGCGGCGAGACATCGACGCCGTAATCGGCGGCGGTTTTCTCGTCCAGCGGCTTTTTCTTTGCCTTCATGATGTTCGGCAAGCTCGCGTAGCGCGGCTCGTTCAGGCGCAGGTCCACGGTCACGATGGTCGGCATCTTGACCGAGATCGTCTGCAACCCGCCATCAACCTCGCGGGTGACCTTGGCGTTGTCGCCCTCGATGTCGACCTCGGAGGCAAAGGTTGCCTGCGACCAGCCGAGCAGCGCCGACAGCATCTGGCCGGTGGCGTTCATGTCGTTGTCGATCGCCTGCTTGCCGCAGAGAACGAGGTCCGGCTGCTCTTCCTCGACAACCTTGGCGAGGATCTTGGCCACCGCCAGCGGTTCGATGTCGGTGTGCACGTCATCGGCAGCCACCACAAGGATCGCCCGATCCGCACCCATTGCAAGCGCGGTCCGCAGGGTTTCCTGGGCCTGCTTGACACCGATGGAGACCGCAACGACCTCTTCAGCCTTTCCAGCTTCCTTCAGGCGGATCGCCTCTTCGACGGCGATTTCGTCGAAGGGGTTCATCGACATTTTGACATTGGCGAGATCGACACTGCTGCCATCCGCTTTGACACGGACTTTCACGTTATAGTCGATCACGCGTTTGACAGGTACGAGCACCTTCATTGGCATGGTCTCCGAGTTGTTGTTTGGAATTAATAAAACGCCTGAAGGCCGGTGATTGCGCGCCCGAGGATCAGCGCGTGGACATCGTGGGTGCCTTCATAGGTGTTCACGGTTTCAAGGTTCAGCATGTGCCGAATGACGTGAAATTCTTCGGATATACCGTTGCCGCCATGCATGTCGCGGGCGTGGCGCGCTATATCGAGCGCCTTGCCGCAGTTGTTGCGCTTGATCAGTGAGATCATTTCGGGCGCGGCGCGGCCCTCATCCATCAATCGACCGACACGCAGCGCGGCCTGCAATCCAAACGAAATATCCGTTTGCATATCGGCAAGCTTCTTCTGGAAAAGCTGTGTCTGGGCCAGCGGTTTGTTGAACTGCTTGCGGTCAAGACCGTATTGTCGCGCGGCATGAAAACAGTATTCTGCCGCCCCCAACACGCCCCAGGCGATGCCGTATCGCGCGCGATTAAGGCAACCAAACGGGCCTTTCAGACCTTCGACACCGGGCAAAAGGGCATCCTCGCCGACGGCCACGTCCTTCATCACAATTTCGCCCGTTGTCGATGCCCGTAGGGAAAGCTTGCCACCAATTTTCGGCGCGGACAGGCCCTCCATCCCCTTCTCAAGGACGAACCCGCGGATCTTGCCGCCATGAGCGTCGGATTTGGCCCAGACAACGAATACATCCGCGAAGGGGGAGTTGGAGATCCACATTTTGGAGCCATTGAGGACATAACCTTCGGCCGTTTTTCTGGCGGTGGTTTTCATCCCGGCCGGGTCCGAACCCGCATCAGGTTCAGTCAGGCCGAAACAGCCGATATATTCGCCCGATACCAGCTTTGGCAGGTACTTCTTGCGCTGTTCTTCCGACCCGTAGGCGTAGATCGGGTACATGACCAGCGACGATTGCACTGACATCATCGAGCGATAGCCACTGTCCACCCGTTCAATTTCGCGCGCGATCAGCCCGTAGGTGACGTAAGACGCACCCAACCCGCCGTATTCTTCGGGAATGGTGACGCCAAGCAGGCCCGCCTCGCCCATTTCGCGGAATACGCCGGGGTCGTCACTTTCCTCGCTATAGGCCTTCATTACGCGGGGTTGCAGCCGGTCCTGGGCAAAGTCGTGGGCTGCGTCGCGCAGCATGCGCTCATCCTGATCCAGCTGGTCCTCGATTCGGAACGCGTCAGCCCAATCGAAGGGGCCGAGGCCGGGGCCGTTCATGTCTTTTGCCATCTCAGTCATTCCTTTGTTGCGGGTTGGGCCAGCTGTTCCGCGAAAACGGAAGCCAGCTTTTGTTTCAGTATCTTGCCAGTCGGGGCGGCCGGAAGTTCGGTTGTCAGGATGATGCGGGAAGGGCGCTTGTAGCCCGTGAGCCGCTTGGCGACAAAAGCGGCAAGCGCGTCCTGGTCCAGCGTCGCCGGATCTGCGCATTGAACGAATGCAAGGATTTCCTCGTCGCCGTCCGTGACATTGCCTATCACCGCTGACTGAATCACATCGGGATGGTCGTTCAGCGCGGCCTCGACCTCGGGCGGGTAGACGTTGAACCCACCGCGAATGATGAGTTCCTTGCAACGCCCGACAACGTGCAGATTGCCGACCTCGTCGATCTTTCCTAGATCACCGGTTCGAAGCCATCCGTCTGCATCAATCGTGCGGGCGGTTTCCGCCGGATTTCGGAAATACCCCTTCATGACCTGCGGCCCGCGCACGAGAATTTCACCAGCATCGGGATCGCCTGCGGCACTTACCGAAGCGTCAAGCCGGATTTCGGTCTCAGGCAACGGAAAGCCCGCGCTGATATCGGGTGAACCGATGGAATTGCGAGTACCGCAGACACCTGCAGTGCTTTCCGTCATGCCATAGCCGTTTTGCAGGGGCAGACCATAAAAGGCCTCGGCCTTGCGTTTCCATGCCGGGTCCAGCGGGGCGGCTCCGGAGGAAACATAGCGCAGATTGCTGTTTTCCAGGCGCGAAAGCCCCTGATCCCTGGCGTATTGCATAAGCAGCGCGTGCATTTGCGGCACTGCCGGAAGGATGGTCGCCTTGTCCATCAGTGCCGCATAAAGCGCATCAGGACGGAACCGGGGTTCAAGCTGGATGGTTGCGCCGATACCGCTGGCGGCCATCAGCATGGATGCAAGCCCGAAAACATGGGTCAACGGCAGCACGCCGTAAATCCTGTCGTCCTGTCTCATGCCGCGCAACTCGGTCGAGGCCCAGCCCGCATAGCGCAGGTTGGTATGGGTCAGCATCACGCCCTTGGGATCGCCCGTCGTGCCGGTCGTGTAGAGAAGAACGGCGGTTTCGTCCGGGCCGTCTGCGACCTGTTCCGGTGCGCTGGTCCCCGTGACGGCGATGGCGAAACTTCCAAAAGATGTTTCCTGCGTGCCCGCGTTTGCGGTCGCAGCATGTGCCGCCGCTTCCTTGGACGCTTCGGTCGTGAAAACGGTAACGCACGGCGTTGCATGGGTCATCACGCGGGCAATTTCGGCTGCGGTCATCCGTGCATTGATTGGCAGCGCATAGGCCCCGACGGTGCTGGCGGCAAAGATGAAAGCGGCAGTGGTGATGCAGTTTTCTGCCACAATCGCGACGCGGTCGCCTGGCTGCACGCCCCGGTTTTGCAACAGGGCTGCAGCTTCGGTGATCGCGGCCTGGTATTCGGTATATGTGACCTGATGGCCGCTGCCATCTATCAGCGCAATCGCATCGGGATAGGCACGCGCGCTGTCCTCGACAAGATGATGTATCCGGAAGCTGTATTCGGTCATGACACCAGCACCTCTGGGCGTTGCGTTGCAAGGGGTTGGGGACGCAGGCGCGCCAGGGCGACACCTGCCTCTTGTTCCAGCTGGGCGACAATGTCTGCCAGCGGGGCGATGCCGTTGGTTAGGCCCAGAGCCTGCCCTGCGGACAACATCCCGCGCGACACATCGCCGGTCTCATAAGCCTTGCGGCCAATTGCGCCAGACACATAAGGCATCAATTCGGCAATGCCGACATCGGGGTTATCAACCTCAAGCTGCCGTACGATCTCCGTCGTTTCGTTGGTGAGGGTGCGGATGGTGTTGCGCACGCTGCTCATCGTCAATGTCGTGTCACGTTCATTGGCCGTCACCAGGGCCTGCTTGTACTGCGGGTGCGCCGAGATTTCTTCGGACACCAGAAAACGCGTGCCGATCACGACACCCGAAGCGCCGGAGGCCAAGGCCGAGACGATCTGACTGCCGGCACCGATGCCACCGCCAATCAGGAAAGGGATGTCGAGCCGACGCTCGGCGAGCGCTTGGTTGACCATGCTGCCGATCAGATCGAGCCCGGGATGGCCGCCGCATTCCGCACCGACGATGGAGACCATGTCGACCCCAACCTCCTGCGCCTTCACGGCGTAGCGCACGCTTGGAACCTTGTGCAGCACTTTGATGCCCGCGTCGTTGAGGATCGGCAGGAAGGCCTCGGGATTGCGGCCCGAGGTTTCGACAAAACGCACGCCCTCATCTGCGATCAGGCGGAAAGTGTCCGCGATCCTCTCACCTTCGACCAGTTTGGGCAGCATGGACACGTTGACACCAAACGTGCGATCACCGCAAAGTTCCCGACATTTCGCGATCTCCGCGCGCAGGTCGTTTGGGTCGGGAAAGCTGGCCGCCGTGATGAAGGACATGATGCCCGCATTGGCGCCGGCAGCGACATAGGGCGCATTTGAAAGCCACATCAGACCACCCGCGACGATGGGCAGGCGGCACCCAAATGTACGTGTAACAGCGGTTTTGAAGGTCGGATCTGTCATTTGGAGGCTCGTGCTTTGGCAAAGTCCGGACGGCGCTTTTCGAGGAATGCGGCGATGCCTTCGGCGGCTTCGGCGGCAGCAATGGCATCAGCCATCGAATCGCGTTCAGCATTCATCTGATCCAACCGGGATGACGTATGTGCGCTGTTGACTAGCGCTTTGATGCGGCCTTGCGCGTGCGTTGGTCCAGCGCCCAACCGGCCGGCCAGCGCAAGTGCCGCCGGCAGCACGTTGCTCGCCGGTTCGATCTGCGAGATTGCGCCGAGACCGAAAAGGCGTTCCGCCGTCATCGGCTCCCCGAGCAGCGCCATGCGCATCAACAGCTCGCGCGGCAGATGGGCGGCCAATGTGCTGGTCAGGCCACCGTCGGGGACAAGTCCCGCCTTGACATAGGCGACGGTGAAAGTCGCATCCCGGTCGGCCACGATCATGTCACAGGCAAAGGCAAGCGAGACCCCGGCACCAGCCGCGCCTCCTTCGACGGCGGCGATCACCGGTTTCGGGCAGTTCATCACCGCGCGGATCACGTCATGCAGTTCTTCAATGCGGGCGACACGCTGATCTCGGGGCATGTCCCGGCGGGTCGCCAGCTGACCAAGATCGCCACCGGCGCAGAAATAGCCGCCTTCGCTGCGCAGGATGACCGAGGTGATGCGAGGCTCTCTCGTCGCAAGGTCCATTGAATCGACCAATACGCGATATAGTTCCGGCGACAAGGCGTTGCGCTTTCTAGTGTTCGAATTGACGACGATCAGGCGGTCGCCATGATCTTCGCAACGGGCAAGCTGTTGCATCACTGACCACCCCTCTTCGGTACGGTCAACTGGTCCGGCGGCACGCGTTTGAACACACCCGTTGCCGTGGCGATGAGCCAATCCGATCCGTCGCGCAATTCCCCTTTGGCGAACACCAGTGCGCGGCCACCGCCGACAATCTGACCGGTTGCGATCAATTCCGATTGGCCGGTTGCCGGGGCGATGAACTGGGTCGAAAGCGAGATGGTGAGGAATGGTGCGCGGCCGCATGGGTCGACCGACAGGCTGGCGGTCGCTCCCATCGCGCTGTCCAGCATTGTCGCGGCGATGCCGCCGTGCAGGACACCGTGTCGGTTGAGATGCAGATCCGTCATCGACAAGGTACAACGTGCGCGCATGTCCGGTTGCCCCACGTCAAGGACATAACCCATCAGGCGCTGCGCGCCGGTTTCGTTTTCGATCAGATCGCCGGGCACCATAGTTCAAGCCACTGCCAGCGCGATAAAGCGTTCAAGATGATGGATCGCGTCACCAAAGCGGTGATCGACCATGATCAGCCGTTTTGCGAGATGCCCCAACTCGTACTCGTCGGTCATGCCGATGCCGCCGTGCATCTGAATGCTCTCTTCGGCAACGAGTTTCGCGACATTGCCGATCAGGTTCTTGGTTGCGCTGACATGCTTATCGCGAATGTCCGTTGGTTCGTCGACGTGCCCTGCCAGGTTGATGACAGCGGACCGCGCCTGTTCGATTTCGATCAGAACGTCGGCCATCCGGTGCTGCAGCGCCTGGAACTTGCCGATGGGTTTGCCGAATTGCTTGCGGGTCTTCAGGTAATCTGTCGTCAGCTCCCGGATGCTCTCCATCAGGCCAAGTGCCTCGGCGCTGATGGCAAGCGTGGCGCGGGCGTGAATGCGGGTGATTTCGTCATACGCCGCACCTTCGGGGCCGATCAGGGCGTCGGCGCCAAGCTTGACGTCTTCCAGCAGGACCTCGGCTGCGCGCCCGCCGGAGACAAGCGGGTAGCTGCGCAACGACATGGCAGGGGCGTCGGCCGGAACAAGGAACAGGCTGATGCCGGATTTGGCCGCTGCATCGCCGCTGGACCGGGCGCTGACCAGGATGTGGTCCGCCGCCGGGGCATTGACCACGACGGACTTACGCCCGTTCAGCACATGGCTGTCACCGTCACGGGTCGCATTGGTTTCGACACGCGACATGTCATAGCGGCTGGACGGCTCGCTGTGGGCAAAGGCTAGCTGGGTCGTGCCTGCGATGGTGTCTGCGATCATCTGCTTCTGATCGTCGTTACCAAGCGCGGCGATCAGCCCACCGCCAAGGATGGCAGTGTCCAGCAGGGGATCGACCGCGCCGACGCGGCCCAGTTCCTCGAACACCAGCGCGATATCGAACCCGGCCCCGGCGAAACCGCCGTCGTCTTCGGAAAACAGCGCGCCGATGACACCCATTTCCGCAAGCCCGTTCCAGACATCGGCAGAAAATCCGCTTTCGGCCTCTGTAAGTTCGGCCCTCAAGGCAGGGGTGTAGGTGTCCCGCAGGAAACGGCGCAGGCCGTCCTGCAACATCTGGCGTTCTTCTGTCAGTTCAAAATTCATGTTCTGTCCCTTACAGTTCCAGAATGGCCTTGCTGATGATTGTGCGCTGGACCTCATTCGATCCGCCATAAATCGACAGCTTGCGGTTGTTCAGATATTGCGCGGTGGCTGAAGCGGCGTAATCGGGGCCGACGGGTTGCTGGTTGCTGCCGTCCTCCAGCGCTTCGGAGGCGAAGGGCATCGCGTAGGGGCCAACGGCGGAACGGGTCAGCGCGTTGATTTCCTGACGGATGATCGTGCCCTTGATTTTCAGCATCGAACTTTCGGCGCCAGGCGCCTGCCCTGCCGCGGCCTTCGAGACAACGCGCAGGTTGGTAGTGGACATCGCCATCAGGTCGATTTCGAGCCGCGCGATACGCGCCGCGAAATGGGGGTTCTCGATCAGCGGGCGACCGCTGGCCTGTTCGGCTCGGGCAATGCGCTTCAGGTTCTCAAGTCCAGCGTTGGCAAAGCCGACACCCGCAATATTGGTGCGCTCGTGGGTCAGCAGGTACTTGGCATAGGTCCACCCCTTGTTTTCCTCACCCACCAGGTTTTCGACGGGAACCTTCACATCGTCGAAAAAGACCTCGTTCACTTCAGGTTCGCCGTCGATCAGGATGATCGGGCGAACCTTGATGCCGGGGCTGTCCATGTCGATCAGAAGGAAGGAAATGCCTTCCTGCGGCTTGCCCTCTTTCGAGGTGCGCACAAGGCAGAAAATCATGTTGGCGTGCTGGCCCAGCGTCGTCCAGGTCTTCTGACCGTTGACGATATAGTGGTCGTCATTGCGTTCCGCCGTTGTGCGGACAGACGCCAGATCTGAACCCGCGCCGGGTTCGGAATATCCCTGGCACCACCAGTCGTCGCCATTGAGGATGCGCGGCAGGTAGTGTTCCTGCTGCTCCTTCGAGCCGAATTGCTGCAACACCGGGCCGAGCATCGCGAGACCGAAGGGCAAGATGCGCGGCGCGGAGGCCTTGGTCATCTCGTCCTCGAAGATATGCCGCTCGACCGCGTTCCAGCCTGCGCCGCCGAATTTCTTAGGCCAGTTCCCTGCAAGCCAACCCTTTTCATTGAGGATCGCGTGCCATTTCTCGTGATCCGCCTTGGTAAGGGTCTGACCGCGCTTCACCTTGTCGGACAGTCGGGAGGGAAGTTTTTCGGCCAGAAAGCTGCGCACCTCGTCGCGAAACGCCTTCTGTTCATCCGTGTAGTTCAGATCCATTGCGCGTTCCTATTCAGTAGATTTCAAACAGACCGGCGGCACCCTGGCCGCCACCGATGCACATCGTCGCGACGCCCAGTTTCGCGCCACGGCGACCGCCCTCGGCCATCAGATGCCCGGTCATCCGCGCGCCGGTCATGCCGAACGGGTGCCCAACCGCGATGGAGCCGCCATCGACGTTGCAGATGTCATTGTCGATGCCGAGCGTATCCCGACAGTAGATCGCCTGGCTCGCAAAGGCTTCGTTCAGTTCCCAGAGGTCGATATCATCGACTTTCAGCCCCTGCCGTTCCAGCAAACGGGGGACGGCGAAGACCGGGCCGATGCCCATCTCGTCCGGCTCGCATCCGGCAACGGCGAGGCCGCGGAAGGCACCAAGCGGGGTTATGCCAAGTCGCTCCGCCTCTTTCTCGTCCATCATCACCAGCGCCGCCGCGCCATCGCTGAGCTGCGATGCGTTCCCGGCGGTGATGAATTGATCAGGGCCGCGCACCGGGTCAAGTTTTTGCAACCCCTCCAACGTGGTCGAAGGGCGGTTGCATTCGTCCTGTGAGATGGTGATTTCGACCTCCGAAACCTCGCCGGTTTCCTTGTCTTTCTTCGCCATGGTGACAGTGATCGGGGTAAGCTCCTGATCAAACCGTCCGGCGTCCTGCGCCGCCGCCGTGCGTTGTTGGCTTTGCAAGCCGAGTTCGTCCTGCGCCTCGCGACTGACATTGTAGCGTTTGGCGACGATATCGGCGGTTTCGATCATCGGCAGGTAGAGGTCGGGCTTGTGGCTTTCGATCCACGTTTCGCGTGAATGACGCACCGGGGGTTGCACCATCGAAATGCTTTCAACGCCACCGACCAGCACCGCCTTTGCGCCTTCGCTGTCGATCATGTGGGCGCCCATAGCGACCGCCTGCAGCCCGCTGGCGCAGAACCGGTTGACGGTGGTGCCCGCGATGCTGACCGGCAGGCCCGCGCGGATCACGATCTGGCGTGCGATATTGCCGCCGGTGACGTATTCCGGATAGCCGCAGCCCCAGATGCTGTCTTCGATCAGGGCCGGGTCGATCCCGGCGCGCTTGACGGCCTCTGCCGCGGCGTGTCCACCCATTGTCGCGCCATGGGTGATATTGAACGCGCCACGCCCGGCCTTTCCGATCGGTGTGCGGGCGATGGATACGATAACGGCTTTGGACATAGGTTTATTCCTTTCCGGCCTTGTTCAGGTTGTCAAAGTTGCGGCCTTCGGCCACCAGCTTTTCCAGCAGCGGCGCGGGGGTCCAGAAATGATCGTCGGTTTCGGCGAATGTGCGGATGTCGGCGAGAATGCTGTCGAGGCCACGCATATCGGCATATTTCATCGGCCCGCCGCGCCAGCGCGGAAAGCCGTAGCCATAGAGAAACACGACATCCACATCGAGCGGGCGCTGCGCGATGCCGGCTTCCACCACGCGCGCGCCTTCGTTGACCATCGCGGCCATGTAGCGGCGCACGATCTCGTCATCGGTGAAGGTGCGGGTGCTGGTGCCGGCCTCCTTGCGGGCCTGCGCGATGATTTGCTCGACCTCGGGGTCGGGTTGCCCTTTGCGATCGCCCTTTTCGTAGATGTAATAGCCGTGACCGGTTTTCTGCCCCAGCCAGCCTTTGTGGTAAAGCGCATCGGCGAAGGCCGGGTAGCGGTCACGCGGGTGGGCGTCCGCCGCCTTGCGCTGGCGGGTGGCGTAGCCAATATCGAGCCCGGCAAGATCCGAGACCTGATAGGGACCCATGGCAAAGCCGAAATCGGTCAGCGCCTTGTCGATCTGATAGGGGCTTGCCCCGTCCAGCACCAAATGATCGGCCGCCGTGCGGTAGTGCGACAAGATGCGGTTGCCGATGAAACCATCGCAGACACCGGCACGCACGCCGGTCTTGCGGAGTTTCTTCGCCAGCGCAAAGGCGGTGGACACCACGTCCGGCGCGGTCTTGCCGGCGACAACCACCTCCAGCAGCTTCATGATATGCGCGGGAGAGAAGAAGTGCAGGCCGATCACATCCTCGGGCCGCGAAGTCGAGGCGGCGATTTCGTCTACGTCGAGGTATGAGGTATTGGTCGCCAGGATCGCACCGCGCGGTAGGATTTCGTCGAGCTTGGCGAACACTTCCTTTTTCACATCCATGCTTTCAAACACGGCTTCGATGGCCAGATCGACGTCGGACAAGGCGTCGTAGTCGGTGACGGTCGTGAGGGCGTCATTGAGGATCGCGTCACGCCGTTCGGCATTCAGCTTGCCGCGTTTCACGGCGGCGTCGAGGTTGCTTGCAATGGTCGTGCGGGCTTTGTCGGCGGCCTCAGAGTCCCGCTCCACCAACGTCACCGCCAGGCCGTTCAGCACCGCCGAAGTGGCAATACCGGCCCCCATCGTGCCGCCGCCGATGACGCCGATACGCGTGAAGTCACGGGGCGCGATACCGGCGATTTCCGGCAGTTTCGCCACGGCGCGTTCGGCAAAGAAGGCGTGGATGAGCCCGGCGCGCTGGGGAGTGTCCATCAGATGCAGGAACAAGCGGCGTTCCTCCTTCAACCCTTCGGCAAAGGACTTCTGGACCGATGCTTCCACCGCATCGACTGCAACCAGCGGGGCCACTTCGCCACGCGACGATTTCTGCAGCTTCGCGCGCCATTGCTGAATGACGCCCTCACTGTCCGTGGCGCGGGGCAAACCGCTGATTGGTCGTGCCGGGGCATTGTCGGACAGCAGCGATTGCGCATAGTCGATTGCGGCTTCGCGAATATCAACGCCTTCGCAGATTTGATCGATCAACCCGGACTGGAGTGCTTCAGCTTCGGTCACAGGGGTGCCGCTGGTGATCATTTTCAGCGCTGTGTCAGCACCAACGAGGCGCGGCATACGCTGTGTCCCGCCCGCGCCGGGCATGATGCCCAGCTTGACCTCGGGCAGACCCAGCCGCGTGCCGGGAGCCGCGATGCGGTAATGCGCCCCAAGGGCAACTTCAAGCCCGCCGCCCAATGCCATGCCGTGAATGGCAGCGACGACAGGTTTTGCAGATTGTTCTATCTGGAGGATCACGTCGGGCAGGCTGGGGCTTTGTGGTGGCTTGCCGAATTCGGAAATGTCAGCGCCGCCAATGAGCATCCGACCAGCCCCAATGATGACGGCAATATCGGCCGACTCGTCGGTCTGAAAGCGGCCGAAAGCGTCTGACAGACCGCTGCGGATGGCCTGCGACAACGCGTTGACTGGAGCATTGTCGACGGTCACGACCGCCACCCTGTCAACATTTTCGTAGGATACTGACCCCATCAATCTGCCTTTCATTGATTCATTTTCTTGATAACAGGTTCACTCACGAATTTCAACATGCGATATTGAATTCTACTATGCAGAATTTTGCATCATTATAGTTCTTGATATGCCTGGGAGAAGCCCTGACCCATCATGCGTTCCAGTTCCTGCACCGTTTCACGCAGCCTTGGCCCAACCTCCGTACGCATGCGGGGCACTGAGAGGACCTCGGGCAACGCGCCACAGGTGAAAATCACCGGCTCACTCAAGTCGCGAGAGTAGAACGGGGTGGCAACCGCGTGAATATTGGCTGCAAAATATTCACCAGGGTCGGTGACGACGAAACCTGTTGTCACCAGCTGATTGTGCGCAACGCGCCGAATCTCTTCCGCACGATCTTGGGTCAGCCCGTGATCACCGTCTGCCGCAGTCACAATTTCATCAAACCCTTCTTCGGAGGCTGAGGCGAGCAGCGCATGGCCGGACGAGGTGCCGTTGAACGGCAAGCGATGCCCGACCTCCAGCCAGAGGGAGGCAACCCCGCGGGGGCGCCATGTCTTGACGATCAGCAGCTTGCCTCCGTCGCGCACCAGCAACAGGGCAAGAGTTCCCGTTTCATCCGCCAGCCGCTGCATCAGCGGTGACGAAAGATCGACAAATGAGATCGACGCGCTGGCCATATTTCCAAGCGCCAGCAGCGCAGGGCCGGGGCGATACCGGTCATGGCGCCGCGCATGGGTGAGATAGCCGAGCTTCTGCAAGGTGAAAGTCAGGCGCGAAACGGTGGATTTTGGAATGCCCGTACGCTCCGAGATTTCCGCATTGCCCAAGCCGTCATCGGATGGCCTGAACGCCCGCAGCACGCTCAAGCCCCGCGCAAGAGTGGTTGCGAACCTTCTGTCTGTCTCAATCTCGTTGGGCATGACGTTCCTCAACATTTTGGGGCCCCTAATCACATCGAATTCGGGATCAGCAGCGAAATGATTGGAAACGCCATGATCAGGATCAGAACAATCACGTCAACCGTCAAAAACCGCAGGATGCCCGAGAAGATCTTGTCGATCGACACTTCTTTGCCCACAACGTTGGCAATGACAAATACATTCAGCCCAACCGGTGGTGTGATCAGCCCGATCTCAAGCAGCTTGATGACAACCACGCCGAACCAGATCAAATCGAACCCGTAGGTTTCCACCAGCGGGATCATCAGCGGCAGGGTCAGCACCATGATGCCGATCGGATCAAGGAACATTCCAAGCACCAGATAGATCACCGCGATGGCCCCCAGCAGCAGGACGGCAGAAAGCTGTGCCTCTGTCACGGCACTGACGATGGCGGGCGCAACACCGGTCAGGGCAACAAAGGCCACAAAGATCTTGGCAGCGGCGGCGATCAGGAAAATGCTGGCCGTCTGGATGCAGGTCTCACGCAAAGAGTCGATCAACCCGCTCAGATCAAGCTTGCCTTGTGCAAAGCCAATGGCGACAGCGGCCGATACACAGATCGCAGCTGCTTCGGTTGCTGTGAAGAAACCACCGTAGATGCCGCCGACAATAATCACGAACAGGCTGATGGCCGGCCAGGATTCGAACGCGGCCCGGCCGCGATCCCGCATCGTGATCTGGCCTTCGAACCTTGGCGCGGCTTCGGGTGTCCGGCGAACCCAGACAAAGATGACCAGAACGAAACCAAGCAGTGAGATGATCCCGGGCAGGATGCCCGCCAGGAACAGCGCGCTGATCGAGGTTTCGGTGAAGATACCGTAGATGATGAATAGGACGGAGGGCGGAATGAGGGACCCAAGTGTCCCGCCCGCCGCGACGCTGGCGGTCGCAAGCCGCTTGTCGTAGCCCATGCGCAGCATCTCCGGCGAGCAGATGCGGCCCATGGTCGATGCACAAGCGATGGAGGACCCGGTGATGGCAGAGAACCCGCCGCAACCCACAACCGAGGCCATCGCGACACCGCCCGGCACGCTCGCCAGCCAGACCCGGGCGGCATGATAGATTTTCGTCGTAATCTCAGCCCGATAGGCGATGTGACCAAGTGCGATGAACAACGGGATCATCGACAGATCGTAAGAATGAATCAGGTCGAAAGAGTTGGAGAACACCAGCGAGGTCGTAGGCTTTAGCGCCCGTTCCGGTGCAAAGGCACCAGTGCGAAACGCAAAGACCACAAAGGTTCCCACCGTGGCGACACCGGCAAGCGCAAATGCAATGGGCACCCGTACCGCAAGCAAACTGATGACTGATGCGAAGGCGACGATGCCGATTAAGGTGCCGTCCATCAGACGCTCTCCTCATGTTCATGTGTCGGTTTGATCACGCTGCCGCCGCTGCGGATCGTGCGGATGTCGCCGATCACCATCAGCAGCAGCCGAAGCCAACAGAATGAAATTCCGATCAGAAAGATCACCCGGCCTGGCCATTTTGGCAGGTTGAGCTGACCGAAGAAAAAAGCACCGCTCTCAATGGTGTGGACGGTCTCGCGCCAGCCAGCAAAGATCAGGGGTGACAGGGCGAAAAGCCCGAATATGCTACCCCCAACGATCAGCCAGTCTTGCACACGGGTTGGCATTTTGTTGCTGAGAAACTCGACCACGATATGCGCCCGGTCCAGGGTCGCCACGGCCAGGGGAAGGACGATGGCGACGACCATCAACTCGCGCACGATCACGATAGTGTCGGGGATACCGGAATTGAATGCGGCCCGCAGAAGCACGCTTGCCGTGATCAACACACCCAGGCCGATTACGGCAAATACGGCCAGGTCGAGCAGCAGCCTTTCGATGCGACGCAACATCGGTCAACTCCGTTGAGATTGGGGACATTGAAGTACCGCGGCGCCGGTCTTGCGCCGCGGGCAGACATGCGACCGATATCAGTTGCGCGCCCAGGGATAGCCCTGGCTGTCACGCTCACCGGCATATTTTTCTAGCAAGGCACGGTATTGCTCCAACAGCGAAACCCCGTCGAGACCTGCTGCATTGGCGCGCTCGACCCATTCATCGACATATTGCTGGCCTTTCTGCACAAGCTTGTCGCGCTCTTCCGCGGGCAGGTCGATGACCTCGATACCGGCCTCCTGCATGGTCTGGACCGCGGCATCATTGGCCGCGGTGATCAGTTCACCCAGCTTGTCGGCCATCGCAATGCCGGCCTCGGACAGCGCGGATTGCGTCTCAGCGTCGAGCGCATCATGGGCGTCCTTGTTCATGAAAATGCCCAAGGCGCCAACCTGCCCCCAGTTGAGCAGGGTATAGCTGGTCATGACCTCCTGCTGTTTCAGCGCGGTTACCGCGTAGGAGTAGCCCTGCGAGCAGTCCAGCAACCCGGTATCGAGACCCTGATAGGCATCGTAGATCGGCATTGCGACCATGTTTGCACCAAAGTCCCGGAAAGTGTCGCCATAGGCACCGACACCACGGATCTTCAGGCCCGAGATATCCTCGACCGTGCGAATTGCCACGTCCTTGCACGCGATATTCACAGCCGAGGTTGTGAAGGTGCCGATGTATACCAGGTTCTGGTCTGCCAGGCTGGCCGCGATCGCGTCAGATGTCCTCATCAACTCGTCCGTCGCGCGCATTCCGACCCAGGCATCCTCATTGCGCATAGGCAGGTCGGCGAAGCTGTAGCTCAGCATTTCCTGCGGGAAATACACTGCGATCACTGTGCCGAGGTCAGCCACCCCGTCAGCAATGGATTGTGCAGCCGCATTGGCCTTAAACAGCGCGCCCCCCCATTGAATGTCAATATTGACTTCGCCGTTGGTACGGGCCGTTACGTCGTCGGCAAAGGACTGCAATGCTGCGGCCCGGGCGCCCCGATTCGGACCGGCCTCTCCCAGAATCAGCGTGGTTTCGGCACTCGCGATTGTCGCGGCTGCCAAGCAGAGTGCAGTAGCGGTGGAAGCTAGCAGGGGTTTCATTAGGTCTCCTCCCTAAATTCTACTATGCGGTTTTGATTTCCAATTATGCGAACAATAGTGTAAATTGCTCCAACGAGTCAAGCTTAGTGTTTTTCTGCCGTGAACCGTGGCCAGGACACCCGTCTCGAGGGTGACAATGAACAGCGGCTGCATGTTCAAAATCGCCCCAAATTATGCGAACGTTAGTTTGCCAAACTCAGCTATGGGCCCGCAGAAATCCCCGTGGCGCTCAGCAGTCGCACATTCGGTTAAGCACACCCGCTGCGATATCAACGTTCACGTTGCCTTCTAAGTTCCAAGATCTCGCGCAGATCGGGCGGATTTGCCGATGCCCAGCATATTGGGTTCCCGGCGCTTCCCGATGGGGTCGTGAAAAAATCTATTCTGCTGGTGGGTTTAGTCAAACGTGAACACCGCAATGCATCAATGTGGCAGCGGCGGAAGACGTGTTGCATGTGCAATCGGTTTCTGCATGAGCGAGAGCTGTACGGGCCAACGGCAGCAAGGTACGCGCCTCGGTGCTTGTGATCAGACGCAGAGAAACAGCGGTTTGAAATCCAGTGAGATCAGTACGGGTGAATGCCCGGTTCGGTGAAATCTTCTGCATCGCCGAATTTTTCGCGCTGCAAGGGCGAAGACTTTCTGCGCAAGCATTGGCGACACGGGCAAAAGGCGGCTGTGTCCCGCTCAGCTGACCTTGACATCGACAGCAGCGAACGACCGGTGATTGAGTAGCTCCGAGCACTTGGGCCGACACGAATGAATGCCAACGCTGTCTTTGTCGGCGCTAGTAGTTCACCTGCTCAAAGCCGTAGTTCCCTTCATAGTCACGCCAGTCGACGAAGACAGAACGGTGATAGATGCTGGGGCAATTCTGGCCCCAGCGTTCGAGGCCGATATGGGCGGAGGGTAGGGCGGTTATGGAAGACCTCTGCCAGGCGAAGTCACCTTGCGTCCCATATGTGCCGAGGACCACGGTGGCGCTACGATTGCAGTCACCATCACGACCGGATTCGTGTTGCCGCGCATACCGGACATCAAAGACGCGGATGGAACGTACGAAATTGAACTCAGGTCCGCTGATATCGATGTCCGCGCGATCTTGAATGAGCCGGAGGGCCTGGTCGGCAGGAACGAAGTCACTAGGTGCTTCTGGAATGCGTCCAGCAGCCATAGTTGGATCAGCGGTATTGCGCGCTGGAAATGATTGTCGCGGTCCAGTGCTGTTGTTCTGGAAGAACGCATCAAAGATGCGGTCTGCACTGTTTGCTGCCGGAACGGTCTCAAAGGACGCACCCATGGGACAGCGCCAGATTTGAAGCGGCGGTTCCACCGGCCAAGGGGTAATGCGTCGGATGAATTCGGCTCGAGCCCTGGCGCATGGTACGGAAGCAGGCCAGCCGCCAGACAAGCACAAGAGGATCGCGCAATCGATCGGGTATGTCTGCGCGCGGACGGGCATCGGCAGCGAAAGGCCTGTCACGGTTAAGGCAACTGCGACCGAGGGGAGGAGCTTCTTGAATAGATGGTGCATACTGAGGGCCCTCTGTGACAGGCTTCAGCATACATACGAAAATATACTATCGCAACACTAAGTATAACGGCGCATAATGAAGTTTATGTTAATTGGGTGGCCGACCAGTTTTGACATAGCTTATTCAAATTGCTTCCAAAGCGATCGAGCAGCCGTTGGCGGTTACTCGATCGACAATGCCCAGATCGCTGTGTGCCGCCAGAACAAGGCAGGCAAAAGCATTGTTCAACTAGACCATGTCGAATCGGACTGCAAAAGCTCTAGCCGCGTCAAACCCGCTTATCATCACGACGTCCTCGTCGTAATTCCGCGCAATAACGTGTGCGGGGTGAAGACATATCTTGCTCTTTTTCGTTGCTCCAATAATTGACAGTGCCCTAGGCACCTGAGCTCAGTCTGTCCGGCGCGCCCAATATTCCCACGCCCGGTCATAGCCTTCGCCGGGTTTGCCATCGGCAAGGCGGGACTGGATAAGATCAATCTCTCCGTCGGTCAGGAACTTGACCGGCCCCAGGCTTTGCGCGGTGATCTGAAGTTGGGCGTTCACCTCCAGATAGACGGCGGAATACACCGCCTCGCGGATCGAGGACCCGATCACCGTTGATCCATGCCCGCGCATCAGTGCGCAGCGGCCTTCTGCGACCACACCTGCAAAATCGTGTCCCATTTCCTGCGACGAGATCAGCAGATTGGTGTCGCCGAAACTGTCCTGTGCGTCCCAGACCGGAATATCTTTTCCCAATACGCCGCAGCTGTGCACGATCGGACGCATCGATCCGGGCGTGACGCTGAAGGGGATGACGCTGCGCGAATGGCTGTGCACCACCGATTGCACGTCCGGCCGGGCCGCATAAAGCGATCCGTGGATGAACCGTTCCAGAAAGGGTTTGCGATCATCGCCACCGACCGGCGCCCCATCGTGCGTAAAGACCATCATGTCGTCATGTTCGACAAGCTCGGGCGCGCGGGCGCGAGCCATTACGAAATGATTAGGGTTGTCCGGGTGGCGCGCGCTGACATGCCCGAACGCATCGCAGACCCCTTCTGAGGCCAAGATATGGCTGGCGACGACAAGATCGTCGATGATGTCTGAAATCTGGGTCATGAAATTTGCGTCCTGTTCTGTTCCGGCACTGCGCGCCCACATCGTATGGTGCAGGGACATCGTGTCAATAAGTTGCGTTAATTTTCCTATATATCGAGAAATTTATTGATCAAGCGTGCGCACCTACCTCGTGGCACCGGGACATGTGGCCGACGTGATGACCGCTGACCAACGCGGCAAGGGTATCGGCATCGACGTCCAGCGCATTGCCGCGCCAGGCGATGTGCAAATCGGGGCGCAGCAGGAAATAATCCCGGCCATAAATCGCGCGCAGGCGGTCGTCCGGGAAGATCTTGACCTCCAACGGCAAACCACAGGCGAGAAAGGCTTTTTCAATTGGATCGGTCGCATTCCCCGCGCCAAAACAGACAAGGGTGAACCCGCCCCCGATCACGTCGTGAATGGAGACACCTTTGGAAATCCACACATGCGGGAACCGCACGCCGGTCCAAGCGGTGGGAACATAGGTCCGAAACAACGGCTCGGGCCCGCCGGGTTCATCCCAGATCACCGGGCTGTCGACATAGCGGTATCCCAGTTCGGCCCCGATCATTTCATTGGTCTTGCGCTGTTCGACATCCGCGACATCCGCCAGGTTCCGGCGCTTGGCCGCACCCTCGGGCGTGTCGTCGTTGAACCCCGGCTGCCATTGCCCCCGCCATTTCCGCCGCCCGGTCGATGCGTATCTTGAGGCGCCTATATTGCGGTCACCGATCTGGCGACGCTCAACTTCATAGGATCGCAACAGATTTGGCCCGGCCCAGCCCTGTAGGGTGGCGGCCAGTTTCCATGCCAGATCGATCGCGTCTCCAACCCCGGTGTTCATGCCCAGCCCACCCGTCGGAATGACCAGATGCGCGGAATCCCCGGCAAGGAAAATGCGCCCTTCGCCATAGCGGTCGGCCAACAACAGGTTCTGCTTCCATTCGCCGACATACAGCATTTCGTAATCGACGTGAGCGCCGACGACCTGTTCGAACTGACGCGCCATCGCCGCGTCGTCCTCGACCACCGCGTGCAGGGTCCAGTGTCTGGTCGAATCCTGCATGATCAGGAACGAGGCCTGATTGTCAGCCACATGGTAGTGCCGCCCCTGCCCCGGCCCATTTCCGAGCGGCAGCCGGTCAAACAGATCGTCACACCGATAAAGCGCTTGGCGCAGTTTCAACAAATTGCCTTCGCCGCGCAGCGAAATATCCAGCGATTTACGCACCGGGCTGGCCCCGCCATCGCAGCCGACTAGATAGTTTGCATTCACCGTTACCGGGGTTCCGTCCGCTCGGCACAGATGCGCCGTGACACCGTTGTGATCCTGATGCTGGCCTTCGAATTCGACGCCATACATGACCGTGACCGAAGGCAACGCCTCAGCGATGTCCTTCAACAACGGTTCCAGCGTGTATTGCGACACAAGCTGATATGCCTCGGCGGGTTGCGAACTGTCCTCGGTGGCCGCAATTTCTGCCTGCGCCGTGCTGACAGACGGGTATTCCAGATGCAGCAATGGCGCCTCTGTCATCTTGGTGACGACGAAAACATCCATCGGCACATCGGCATCCAGCCCGGCGGCGCGTATCTTGTCGGCAATGCCCATACGGCGGAAAATTTCCATCGTCCGTGCGTTGCAACGCTCCATCTTGGGCAGGAATTCCGGCGCGTCTTTCTTTTCCACAAGCGTACAGCGCACGCCCTTTTGGCCAAGGGCAATGGCAAGAACCAGACCCACTGGTCCGGCGCCGACAATCAGAACGTCCGTTTGCATTGATCTCTCCGTCAGGTGGCAATACGCAGGGCGACCCTACTGTCACGGGCGCAATAATCAATTAATTTTATCATTATGTAGGAATTTTAAATGATGCCGCGATCCATATTGCCCCGGCCCCGGCTTTGTTCCATTTTCACCCCAGCACTGGCAGGAGGCACACAATGCAGCGCCACGAGCGGCTTATTCAGATCCTTGATCTGTTTTCTCAGGAAAAGCCCAATTGGGAGCTGGAGGAGATTCATACAGCCCTTGGGCATAGCAAATCGACGCTGTATCGCTATCTGAAAACCCTGACCGACGCGGGGTTGCTGACGACCTTTCCCGGGCGCGGGTACAGTTTGGGATCGCGGTTTGTCGAATTTGATTATCTGATTCGGGTCACCGATCCGCTGATTCGCCTTGCCGGGCCGGTTCTGACCCAACTTGCCGAGACGAATGCCTGCGTTGGTCTGCTGTGTCGGCGCTATTCGGACAAGGTTCTATGCGTCTTTCAACACACGGCCACGACCAAGATTCACAGCAGTTACGAACGGGGCAAAGCGCGCCCGATCTTTCGGGGGGCCGCGTCACAGGTCATCCTTGCGCATCTGTCCGCCTATCAGCTTAACCGCCTATACACACCGAACGCGGCAGCGTTCAGCGAAGCGCGTCTGGGCGATGATCTGGCCGGTGTGCGGCAATCGCTTAGCGCCATTCGCGCCGTCGGGTGGCACGCGACCGAAGGTCAGGTAACTCCCGGTGTCGTCGGCATTGCCGCCCCGCTATTTGACGAACGCGGCGACATCACCGGCAGTTACAGCCTGACCCTTCCGGCCGGAAACGTGACCTCCGAAGACATTCGCACGCTTGGCGTAACCGTTGCGGGGGCGGCGCAGGAAATTTCCCAAACCCTTAAGAAAGCTCCCGCATCCTAAGCCGGATCGCCCGTATGCCAGTTCAACTGTGTGCCGATCTTGTCCGACAGTATTTTCAACAGGATCGTGACCAGCTCTTTATGCGCCCCATGCCGCCCGTTGCACCGGTTCACAAGGCACAGCGTACGGGTGATCCGCGGGCTCACGATGGGCCTGATGGCAAATCGACCATTGGCGATGTCATCGGAAAAAAGCCCGAAGGGCACGATGGAAAAGGCGCGCAGGCTTTCCATCAACTCGCGCTTCAGGTTGACCGCTTCAACCTCCATGACGACATTCAGCGCGATGCCTTCGGCTTCGGCCATCGACTCCAGCAGAACCCGGGTGATCTGGTTCTTGGAATCCAGAATAAGCGGCTGTCGCGTTGCCCTTAAATCTGAGACACGACGCGTTCGGGGATATTTTTTGCCCTTAATTATGAGATTCCACTGCCATCGCGCCTATGCTTTTCGCGCGCTGCCGGGCGATGTAAACAACCGCGGCAAGCAGACGTGGCTCCTTATCGAAGGCGCGCAATAGAGCAACCCTTGCATAGTCGTCGATGCCGGAGCTTGAGATGGCCGCTTTGACCAGTGGACGGGATTGGGCTGCATCAATTGCAGCAAGGCCAAACAGCCTTACTTCCAGCCTGTGGCCCTGAAGAGCGTATAACGGATCTCCGCGGAAGGCCTTTAATGATATGGCAAAGGTGACCGCGCGCATTGCGCGCCGAAATTGCTTGGAGCTGCGTAATCGCGCGGCGTATTCAAGCCGCGCGGCGCCGTTGCGCGCACGATTTATCAGCTTTTCGGGCATCTGTTCGCCACTGGCCTTGCCGAGCGTCGGCACAAGTCTCGTCCCACAAACCTGGCAGTCGAATGCCCAGGCTCGCCTCCAATGCTTGAGCGAAAGGCCCTCTCTGGAACATTGCAGGCAATGCTGGAATGGTATCTGGGCCGTCAGCGAGGCTTCTCGTGTCGTCATTGCTGGGAAGGTCAAAGATCGCACAACATCTGGGTCAATCCGTGCGGCGTTGGCAATCTTCGCCGCCGCAGCCGCGTCGACGTTGAAGTTCAAGGCGGTGCCATGCGCGGTATCGATTCTGAGATGAGCCAGTAGTTCCGCATCATCACAGTAGTTGGCCGCCGCCAGCCTAGACAACCAACCTGACAACAACTCGTCGGGCAGCGGCGCGACAGTCTTGGGCAGCGGGTGCGGCTTCACACCCCGGACTTCTCGAGCCGCCGATGGGGGTTCGCATGGCGCGACCAAACCGGCGTCCATTTTGCGATTGCGTCATCGGTGATGCATTCATCACCTGTGACAATGGCGTCGATGGAAAGATCCTTGATCAGGGCGAAGATGCGCGAGGTCACCCCGCCGGTCAGCGCAAGTATCTGCTTTAGTGACTTGACCTTCAGATTGGATTTCTTCTCGAGGGGCATTGCCGCGATGAGTGTCTGGATCATGTCCGAGAACTCGGCGTCGTCGCGCCAGTTTGGAAGGTGATGTTCGTCCAGCCGCCTGGCAAGCTGGATATCACCACGGATGGCATCGACGGCCTCGCTGACCCCCAGGCAGACCAGCGACACTTCGAGTTCATTGCTGAGATACCGCAGAACATTGAGAAAGCGGCGCTGTTCGCGGTGGGTCCCGGCCAAGAGGTTGTGGACTTCGTCGATCATGATCATCCGCAGGCCAAGGTCGCGCAAGAGCGCGACGACACGGACTTCGAGGGAGGCCACATTTTGAGCGCGCGCGCTCAGTGCCGTGGCCGGTGCCCCGACGGTCGCCAGGATGTGCAGATAGAACCGTCGTTCGTCGGGAGCTGGTGGTGCTTGTAACAGTAACAGCGGCGTTCGCGTAATTCCCGATGCTGGGTCATATTCCGGTGCATATCTGCGCGAAAGATTGCGGGCGATCATCGTCTTTCCGATCCCGGACGCGCCATGCACAAGAAGGCCAGGCATACGGGTTTGCCTTGGCGCTTCGATCATACACTGCAAACGGTCCAGAACTTGTTCGGCCCGCGGAAAGCCAATCCAGATATCCGATTGAATGAGGGTGATCCGACCGTCTTCCTCTGTTTTTCCTGCCCTCAATTCACCATCTCTCCACCTTGAACAATGGGCGCGATGTATCACCCGTATCGATCGCGCGCAGCCCTTCGGTTGTTGAGACGGCCGAGTTGGCGCCCTCCAATGTCCCTTTTCTTTCACGGGATCGGCGTTCGGCCCTCGTCAGGCTCCGGCTTTCAGACTCGATTTGGCGTTGCTGTCGGATCAGCTCAGCCAGGACCAGCTCATTGGACCCGGACTTGCCAAGGGCACGGGCATTCCTCATGGCTTCGCGATATTCCCAGAGCGACACAGGCGGAATTTCCAGGTTTCGGTACCGAGCTTCGACGTATCGGTCATTATCCAGTTCGACCCAGATCACCGAGAGGTCGCGAGGGTCGTAGCGGACGACCACCTTTCCATCCCCGCGCCCGATGTGGCCTGCAAGCGCATCGGACCAGTACCGTATCTGGAACAGATGGATGCCGTCACGCCTGACCTTGCGCAGTTCACTTGGCAGAAAGCTCACCCGAAAGGCTTCAATCTCGAAGGGGATATCGCCCATCATTTGCTCTGAGAGCGCCTCCCATTTGGCAACGGGCGTGCAGCCAAGACTTGAATGAATGCTGTTGTTGTAGCGGCAGATTTCCAGAGCAAACCAGCGATCGAAGTCGCTTAAGGTCATCGTGGCCATGCCCTCGGCGTCATAGTCGCCCTTGGCCACGACCGAGGATTGCGTTGTTCCAGGCAACAGGTGCACGGCCCCCATCATCGTGCCGATCAATCGTTCGATGTGCCCTCCGAAATGAGGACTGCCTGGCGGCCGATAGACCAGATCGATCCCCCATTCCGCACATGCCGACCGAAAGGCATGCGACCGGAAATCGCGCCCGTTATCGACGTGGATGCTATGCGGTTTACCCTGCGCGGGCCAAGGAACATTGCGCACCAATTCCGCCAGAAGTTCCGCCTTGGGGGCCACAGCCTGTGTCAGGCAAAGCGCCACCGACAGACGCGAAGGTGCCTCGAGAGAGGTGTAATATCCGGTCACCATCCGCGTTGCGACGTCGATCGCCAGCGTGACCCAAGGCCGCCCAATTGGTTTGCGTTCAAAACTGTCGACGAGAATGATGTCCGCAGGCGTATGGTCGATTTGCACGACCTCCAGTGGCCGGTTTGCCTTGTTGTCGCCTACGACCGGCGCAAATTTCTGGCGGGCCGCCTTTGCGCCTTCGCGTGCCTTGGCAATTTCACGGGCATCCATTGCATCCAGCCTGCGCTGAACCGTCCGACGTGTCGGCGGTTGCAAGCCCTGCTGCCAGCACGCGCTTCGGATTTCTGTCACGATGCGCGACAGGCTTGGGCGTTCCCGCCGTAAGAAATAACGGCGAAGATGTTCTTCGATCACCGCTTCCACCTTGCCGGATATCAAGGTTGTACCAGTCGGGCGGCCCCGTTTCCGAGAAGCCAGCGCGCTGGTGCGCCCACCCTCTTCGGCCAGACGCTTTATCCAGCGCCAGACAGTCGCCCTGCTGACACCAAGCTCCCAAACGGCGTCATTGATGCCACTTTCCAGACTGCCAGTTCCTTTGAGATATGCCTGAACAAGCGGACGCAGAACGGCCGCCCTGCGCGCCTCCTCAGCACCAGCGGCAACGAAGTCTTCGCGATCATCATCCATCAATATTTGCCACACGAAGCTGCGAACCCTGTCTCAGGTTTAAGGGCAAAAATATCGGATTTAAAGGCAAAATATCATATTTAAGGGCAAAGCAAGGCCGTTGATTTCGTTGGATTTCTCATCTCACAATTAAGGGCTACGCGACAGGCATGTTCATGCCGCTGCCCGGCCGGGCACATGGCTTGGCGAGATGCTGACGCGCAAGCCGCCGATGCTGGTGCGGGTCGCGCTGGCGAACAAAATGGCGCGGATCGTCTGGGCGCTGATGGCCCGAGGCGGCGCCTACCAGTCTCCGACCGCTGCGGCGTAAGCCGTCACTGGTCGCGAGGACGTCGGAGCGGAAGAGGGCAAGGAGACGTTTGGCGCACGGTCGTGAGACGGGATCGGGAGAACCAGAGCGCAACAGAGTGCCATCGAGCACGCGGCTTTGATCTGGACCCGACCTGCGAACACCATACGGGCCCGCGGCGTGATGATGGCCGCAACAGAGGCCGGATACATGTCAGCACCCGACACCGCGCGAAACTGATCCAGAAACCCTCTTGCGCAAGGGGCGGTTATACATGTTGCGCAAATGCTGTGAAGGTTTCACCTTGCGAATCCAGTCTGTTAGTCAGGCTGCATGAGCAGACCCATACCCCCGACCTACAAGACCAGGAACTGGCCAGCCTACAATGAAGCAGTCAAGCGCCGGGGCTCGCTGACGATCTGGTTTGACCCCGAGATGAGCTGGGATGCCGCGCCGACAGGCAGGCGTGGCCGCCAGCAGACCTACAGCGATGCCGCTATCCAGACGTGCCTCTCGATGAAAGTGCTGTTCGGCATGGCGCTCCGGCAGACGACCGGGTTCGTCGAGAGCCTGCTACGGCTGGTCGGCCTGAACTGGACGGTGCCCGACTTCAGCACGCTATCTCGCCGCCAGAAGACCTTGGCCGTGAACATCCCCTACCGCGGCTCCAAGGGGCCGTTGCACCTGCTGATCGACAGCACCGGGATCAAGGTCGAAGGTGAAGGCGAGTGGCACGCACGCAAGCATGGCGGCCCGAAACGGCGCGTCTGGCGCAAGCTCCACCTTGGGATCGATGAAGAAACGTTGGAGATCCGGGCCGTCGAAGTCACCGGGAGCCACATCGGTGATGCGCCCATCCTACCCACCTTCTCGACCAAATCCCGCAGGACCAGGAAATCGGTAGCGTTACGGCTGATGGCGCCTACGACACGCGCAAATGCCACGATGCGATTGCAGATCGCGGTGCCCATGCCGTCATCCCGCCCCGCAAGAACGCGAAGCCCTGGAAGACGATCACCGCCGGAGCCGTGGCGCGAAATGAGGCCCTGCGCGCGGCGAAATACCTGGGCCGCGCGCTCTGGCGACGATGGAGTGGATACCACCGCCGAAGCCGCGTCGAGACAAAGATGCATTGTATCAAGTTGCTGGGCCAGCGGCTCATGGCACGGGACTTCGATCGACAGGTCGCCGAACTCCAGGTCCGCATCGCCGTCCTGAACGGCTACACCGCGCTCGGAATACCCGTCACGGAAGCTGTGGGATAAGTCCGTCCGGGGAAAGGGGAACCTCGGCCTTAAGCCGATTTGTGCATCAGAGCCCTTGACACTAATAATTAGCTATCTATGTTTTTCCCGGCGATGGTTCCCCGGAAGAGGAGCCGGATTTCATCGCTGCATCAAACTGGAGGAAATTCATGTCACGGACAGCCAATTTGGCCGGCCCGCTCGCGTCGGCGCAGGAGCAGCCCGCCTTCAACGAACATGCGGGAACCCTGCCGGACGGGACGGCATGGCTGATCCGCGTGCCCGAGAACTGGAATGGTCGACTACTCAGGGATCTGGATTTCGCCAGCAACGTTTCGGTCGCGTCAGCGGTCCAGCGGTATGACGACCTGCTCGGTCGTGGCTATGCCTTCGCCGGGCTCGCCCGGCACCCGCTGCGCCTGTGGCAATACGATCCGCAGCGTGAAATCCTGAATCTACAAGCTGTTCAGGACATTTTCACGGACCTGGAGCGCGCTCCTGACATGGTGCTGCAATACGGCTGTTCTGGCGGAGGGCTCGACAGCCTCGCTTCGGCCGAGGATTACCCGGACAGGATCGACGGTGCCGCCGTGCTTGCCGCCCATACGCCGGTCTGGATCATGAGCAGTTTCCTGGATGGCTGGTTCGCCATGCAGACCCTGCTGGGCGAAAGCTATGAGGCCGCTGGGCACGGTCCGGCCAGCGATCTCGCCATCGTCGGCCTGCCCAATGCCGGAGCGGGTGGCGAGCGCAGCCTTGACGCGATCCGTGCGTCCTGGATGGCCGCCATCGAAACGGCGGGCGAAAGCCCGGAGGGCCGCGCGCGGCTGGCGCTTGCCTTCGCCATCGGACAGTGGTCGCCGTGGATGGTCGAGGGGACCGAACTACCCGACACCGCGGATGCCGGCGCCATGGCCGACATGATCGTGGCCTCGGCGCTGCGCATCGGCGGTAATGTTGGCGGGTCCTCGCGGCTTCTGTTCGAAAACGCCGCATCGGGGCAGCAACTTTCCGGGAACGAGGGGGTCGACTATGCCGCCTTCTACCAGAATGCCGCACCCGCGATGGCGCGGACGGTTGAGGCGCTCTACGAACAGGCCGGTTTGGACCTTCAGGCCGACATTGCCAGGATCGACGCCGCCCCCCGCATCGCGGCCTCGGATTATGCGCGCGATTTCTGGGCCGCAGACGGGCGCACGACGACCGGCGATCTGCAGGTTCCGGCGATCCGCATCCACATGCTGGGCGACTGGGCCATTCCCTACACGCTGATGGAAGGCTACGGCGCGCTGGTGCAGGAGCAGGGTACCGGCGATCTGTATCGGCAGTCGCTGGTCCAGGGCACGGGCCATTGCGAGTTCACGGCTGCCGAAAGCACGGCCATCGTCGAGACCCTGGTCGAACGGATCGAAACGGGCGCCTGGCCCGAGACATCGCCCGAGGCGCTGAACGCCGCAGCCGAGGCGCTGGAAACCGGGAGCGCCCCCCGGTTCATCGAACACGGTGATTGGCGCGTGGCAGCCTATAACCGGCCCTGGGTTCCGGCAGAATGAGCCGATGGGGAACTGGCGCTGCGCCGGTTCCCCCACAGGTCCGGTGGCGCAAGTCATTGGTGGACCGTCGCCAACGCGCAGTGGGCATCTCTGGCGAGGGCAAGTGTTCCCATGTCTGGACGACCCCTGCTGCGCAAGCTGGGAATTGACGCGCCTATGCCGAAAGCAGTCATGTCTACGGCCTTTGTGGTGCGGTCTAGCCGCTGGCCCAGATGAAGTCCGCGGATCGGGTCCCAATCAAAATTGCGCGCTTTCTGCGCCTTGACCCCCTGGGGTGTCCCGATCCCCGGTTCGACCGGTTTGTCATCTCTTCTCAGCTTCACGCATTCCGTCAGCGGTTCCGCGCTCAGGAGACAGGGGCCGCGTAGATCTCGTTGCGGCGCAGGAGCGCCCAAGCGATCCGGGCAGTCTTGTTGGCGAGCGCGACCGCAACGACTTTCGGTCGCTTGCGTGCTTGTCGCGTTGCCCTTAAATCTGAGACACGACGCGTTCGGGGATATTTTTTGCCCTTAATTATGAGATTCCACTGCCATCGCGCCTATGCTTTTCGCGCGCTGCCGGGCGATGTAAACAACCGCGGCAAGCAGACGTGGCTCCTTATCGAAGGCGCGCAATAGAGCAACCCTTGCATAGTCGTCGATGCCGGAGCTTGAGATGGCCGCTTTGACCAGTGGACGGGATTGGGCTGCATCAATTGCAGCAAGGCCAAACAGCCTTACTTCCAGCCTGTGGCCCTGAAGAGCGTATAACGGATCTCCGCGGAAGGCCTTTAATGATATGGCAAAGGTGACCGCGCGCATTGCGCGCCGAAATTGCTTGGAGCTGCGTAATCGCGCGGCGTATTCAAGCCGCGCGGCGCCGTTGCGCGCACGATTTATCAGCTTTTCGGGCATCTGTTCGCCACTGGCCTTGCCGAGCGTCGGCACAAGTCTCGTCCCACAAACCTGGCAGTCGAATGCCCAGGCTCGCCTCCAATGCTTGAGCGAAAGGCCCTCTCTGGAACATTGCAGGCAATGCTGGAATGGTATCTGGGCCGTCAGCGAGGCTTCTCGTGTCGTCATTGCTGGGAAGGTCAAAGATCGCACAACATCTGGGTCAATCCGTGCGGCGTTGGCAATCTTCGCCGCCGCAGCCGCGTCGACGTTGAAGTTCAAGGCGGTGCCATGCGCGGTATCGATTCTGAGATGAGCCAGTAGTTCCGCATCATCACAGTAGTTGGCCGCCGCCAGCCTAGACAACCAACCTGACAACAACTCGTCGGGCAGCGGCGCGACAGTCTTGGGCAGCGGGTGCGGCTTCACACCCCGGACTTCTCGAGCCGCCGATGGGGGTTCGCATGGCGCGACCAAACCGGCGTCCATTTTGCGATTGCGTCATCGGTGATGCATTCATCACCTGTGACAATGGCGTCGATGGAAAGATCCTTGATCAGGGCGAAGATGCGCGAGGTCACCCCGCCGGTCAGCGCAAGTATCTGCTTTAGTGACTTGACCTTCAGATTGGATTTCTTCTCGAGGGGCATTGCCGCGATGAGTGTCTGGATCATGTCCGAGAACTCGGCGTCGTCGCGCCAGTTTGGAAGGTGATGTTCGTCCAGCCGCCTGGCAAGCTGGATATCACCACGGATGGCATCGACGGCCTCGCTGACCCCCAGGCAGACCAGCGACACTTCGAGTTCATTGCTGAGATACCGCAGAACATTGAGAAAGCGGCGCTGTTCGCGGTGGGTCCCGGCCAAGAGGTTGTGGACTTCGTCGATCATGATCATCCGCAGGCCAAGGTCGCGCAAGAGCGCGACGACACGGACTTCGAGGGAGGCCACATTTTGAGCGCGCGCGCTCAGTGCCGTGGCCGGTGCCCCGACGGTCGCCAGGATGTGCAGATAGAACCGTCGTTCGTCGGGAGCTGGTGGTGCTTGTAACAGTAACAGCGGCGTTCGCGTAATTCCCGATGCTGGGTCATATTCCGGTGCATATCTGCGCGAAAGATTGCGGGCGATCATCGTCTTTCCGATCCCGGACGCGCCATGCACAAGAAGGCCAGGCATACGGGTTTGCCTTGGCGCTTCGATCATACACTGCAAACGGTCCAGAACTTGTTCGGCCCGCGGAAAGCCAATCCAGATATCCGATTGAATGAGGGTGATCCGACCGTCTTCCTCTGTTTTTCCTGCCCTCAATTCACCATCTCTCCACCTTGAACAATGGGCGCGATGTATCACCCGTATCGATCGCGCGCAGCCCTTCGGTTGTTGAGACGGCCGAGTTGGCGCCCTCCAATGTCCCTTTTCTTTCACGGGATCGGCGTTCGGCCCTCGTCAGGCTCCGGCTTTCAGACTCGATTTGGCGTTGCTGTCGGATCAGCTCAGCCAGGACCAGCTCATTGGACCCGGACTTGCCAAGGGCACGGGCATTCCTCATGGCTTCGCGATATTCCCAGAGCGACACAGGCGGAATTTCCAGGTTTCGGTACCGAGCTTCGACGTATCGGTCATTATCCAGTTCGACCCAGATCACCGAGAGGTCGCGAGGGTCGTAGCGGACGACCACCTTTCCATCCCCGCGCCCGATGTGGCCTGCAAGCGCATCGGACCAGTACCGTATCTGGAACAGATGGATGCCGTCACGCCTGACCTTGCGCAGTTCACTTGGCAGAAAGCTCACCCGAAAGGCTTCAATCTCGAAGGGGATATCGCCCATCATTTGCTCTGAGAGCGCCTCCCATTTGGCAACGGGCGTGCAGCCAAGACTTGAATGAATGCTGTTGTTGTAGCGGCAGATTTCCAGAGCAAACCAGCGATCGAAGTCGCTTAAGGTCATCGTGGCCATGCCCTCGGCGTCATAGTCGCCCTTGGCCACGACCGAGGATTGCGTTGTTCCAGGCAACAGGTGCACGGCCCCCATCATCGTGCCGATCAATCGTTCGATGTGCCCTCCGAAATGAGGACTGCCTGGCGGCCGATAGACCAGATCGATCCCCCATTCCGCACATGCCGACCGAAAGGCATGCGACCGGAAATCGCGCCCGTTATCGACGTGGATGCTATGCGGTTTACCCTGCGCGGGCCAAGGAACATTGCGCACCAATTCCGCCAGAAGTTCCGCCTTGGGGGCCACAGCCTGTGTCAGGCAAAGCGCCACCGACAGACGCGAAGGTGCCTCGAGAGAGGTGTAATATCCGGTCACCATCCGCGTTGCGACGTCGATCGCCAGCGTGACCCAAGGCCGCCCAATTGGTTTGCGTTCAAAACTGTCGACGAGAATGATGTCCGCAGGCGTATGGTCGATTTGCACGACCTCCAGTGGCCGGTTTGCCTTGTTGTCGCCTACGACCGGCGCAAATTTCTGGCGGGCCGCCTTTGCGCCTTCGCGTGCCTTGGCAATTTCACGGGCATCCATTGCATCCAGCCTGCGCTGAACCGTCCGACGTGTCGGCGGTTGCAAGCCCTGCTGCCAGCACGCGCTTCGGATTTCTGTCACGATGCGCGACAGGCTTGGGCGTTCCCGCCGTAAGAAATAACGGCGAAGATGTTCTTCGATCACCGCTTCCACCTTGCCGGATATCAAGGTTGTACCAGTCGGGCGGCCCCGTTTCCGAGAAGCCAGCGCGCTGGTGCGCCCACCCTCTTCGGCCAGACGCTTTATCCAGCGCCAGACAGTCGCCCTGCTGACACCAAGCTCCCAAACGGCGTCATTGATGCCACTTTCCAGACTGCCAGTTCCTTTGAGATATGCCTGAACAAGCGGACGCAGAACGGCCGCCCTGCGCGCCTCCTCAGCACCAGCGGCAACGAAGTCTTCGCGATCATCATCCATCAATATTTGCCACACGAAGCTGCGAACCCTGTCTCAGGTTTAAGGGCAAAAATATCGGATTTAAAGGCAAAATATCATATTTAAGGGCAAAGCAAGGCCGTTGATTTCGTTGGATTTCTCATCTCACAATTAAGGGCTACGCGACACCGGGGCTTCGGCACCCGCATGCTCAACGACTATGAAATCGCGAATGGCATGGTTCAACCAGCCCGCGCCTATGCTCTGTTTGAAAATGCGTGGCGCAACAAACACGGCCTCTCTCGAGACCAGCATCGCGCCCTGATCGGTGAATTGTTCGCCCCCTTTTCCGAGGTGGCGGCTCAAAATCCGTATGCGCAGTTTAGAGAAGCACGAACGCCGGACTATCTGGCAACACCGTCGGATGGGAACTTTGAGCTGGTAGACCCCTATCTGAAATGGCATGTGGCGCAGGATTCCGTAAACCAGGGCGCCGCCGTCATCCTGACCTCGGTCGCCAAAGCGCGAGAACTTGGCATTCCGGAAAGCAAATGGGTGTACCTGCATGGCTATTCCGACGCCTATGACCGGTTGGTAACCGCCCGCCGCGATTTCACCCGGTCAAACGCCATGCATGCAACGGTGAGCGAAGGCTTATCCACGTCCGGACGCACGGTCGATCAGATCGACCATTTTGAGATCTACAGCTGCTTTCCCTGCGCGGTGCTCTTTGCCTGCGATGCCTTGGGAATCGATTGGCGCCAGCACCAACTGACGCAAACAGGCGGCCTTCCCTTCTTTGGCGGCCCCGGCAACAATTACAGCATGCATGGTATTGCCGCCATGGTGGAAAAATTGCGCGCCCATCCCGGCGACACGGGACTGGTCCTCGCCAATGGGGGCTTTTTGACGAAGGAAGCCGTTGGGGTTTATTCGACCAGCCCGCAAGCGGATTGGACACCGAACCGCCGCAAGCAAGCCCAAGCGGAGGTGGACCGCGATGCCGAAATGCCCGTTTTTGAAACGCCGACCAGTGGAACGGTTGAAAGCTTCACGGCCTTCTACAAAAAGAAGGAAGCCTATTCCGGTATGATCACCGGGCTGTCAAACGGTCAACGTTTCATGGCGCGCGTAGGCCAAGAAGATATGCGGACATTGCAAGAGCTTGTGTCCGGCGATCCCATCGGCAAGCCTGTGACCGTTGAGAAGACCGACAAGGGCAACACGTTCCATCTCAGCTCTTAAACGCTCATTCAAGACGCGCGCGCACCGTCGCCCAAAAACCAGTTCATAATTTTCGCGTTTTCTTCGCGCGGATAGGTGTGGGACAGATCCGCCACTTCGCTGTAGGTGACATCGGCCCCCGCCGCCAACAACGCCGCCTGTGCCGTGCGGGCAATGTCGACCGGGAACATCCAATCCCACGCGCCGTGCACCAAATAAACGGGAAGGTTTTTAATGCGTCCCGGATCCATCATCTCCAGCAACATGGGGTGGAAGGCAGCGGATATGGGGGCGAGATGGGTGAAGGGCGACTCTTTTCTCAGTCCACTGACATATGAAAACGTGCCGCCATCGCTCATGCCGGTGAGCAGCAACTTCTCGCGATTGATATTCCAACGCCCACACACTTGTTCCAGAATGTGATCCAGATTTTCGCTGTCGATATCCGGCCCCATCAGCGACCACGTATCGCCCCGCGAAGTGGGGCTGACAAGGATGGCGCCGTTTGTGCGGGCCGTGTTGAGCCAGGTCCATAAAAACCCGCGACCATGGCCCGAGCCCCCATGCATGGCCATGATCAACGGATAGGATTGAGTCTCGTCATAAAATTCGGGCACATAGATCGAACAACCGCCACGCTGATCCCGGCCATTTTCCGCATGCAGGACGCCCACATTGTCGCGGCCCGCATCCGCGTTATCGAGACGCGCAATCAGGTCGGCATCGCCCTGCCGCTCGTGATCGAGATAAAACTGGCTGACCGGCGGCAGCGTGGACGCGACCGGGTACAGAACTTCCACCGCGCGGGTATAGCGGCGCAAGGCGCGATAGGCGGCCATGGCACCATTTGGATCGGTCGCCGCGCCGCGCAACCCGTCGAACGCCTGACACGCCGCCTCGGCGGACTTGGCCACCCGGTCTTTGAAGGGGACCAATCCCTCTGGCCATTGTGCTGATTGAAAGCCTGGCAGCTTGGCGCGCAGATCCGCATCGATATCGCCCACATTCGCCATCACCTGATCCAGCCGGGGAGGGTGTAAGTGCCGCGCCACGAAGCCGAGCGCTTCCAGGCAGTTCAATAAAGGCGGAAGAATTTCGGAAATGGTCTCGAGCAGGTCTTCCGATGGTTTTTCACTCATATGGTCCGCTTCCAGATCCGCCCGTCAACATGAGCCCCCACCATACGCCTTTACAATCGCCCCGTCATGTTTACATGTTTGTCGCCCACAAATCGCATCGTTACCCAACGTCATATCGAGCATAGAAATGAGATCATCTGTCTTGAAGCTCGTCGAGCGCGACGATTTTAAGAACCTCGTCACCCTGGTCGTGGTGATCAACGCCGTCACCTTGGGATTGGAAACCTGGCCCTTTGCCATGAACCGCATCGGCGGTCTACTGCGTATTTTGGACACACTGGCAATCTCTATCTTCGTTGTCGAGATCGGCCTCAAACTGTTCGCCTATCGCTTGAGCTTCTTCCGGTCCGGATGGAATGTGTTTGACTTTGTCATTGTGGGCGTTGCGCTTGTGCCGTCCGCCGGCGCGTTTTCCGTGCTGCGTACCTTACGGATTTTGAGGGCCCTGCGCTTATTATCCGTAGTGCCCCAAATGCGCGCGGTTGTGGGCGCGCTGCTGGGCGCGGTGCCGGGCATGGGTGCGATCGTCGCGGTGTTGTTGTTGGTGTTTTACATTGCCGCCGTCATGGCAACGAAATTGTTCGCCGCAACGTTTCCGGATTGGTTCGGCAGCGTCCCCTCTTCCATGTACACGCTGTTCCAAATCATGACGCTGGAAAGCTGGTCCATGGGGATTGTCCGCCCTGTGATGGACGTACACCCCTGGTCCTGGGTGTTCTTTGTCCCCTTCATTATCGTCACCAGTTTCGCCGTTTTGAATCTGTTCATCGCCTTGATTGTGGATTCCATGCAAGCCATGCACGCCTTCGAGGACAAAGAAGATGCCGATAAGAAAGAGGCCGTCGCCCATCGCGAGCGAGAGGCCCTGATGGCGGAACTGCGCGCCGTTCGGGCGGAATTGGCGGAACTCCGCGATACCTTAAAGAATGCCTAGATAAAGGCGTTGATCTAGATCATCGCTGGCAGGCGGCGCGGTCTTCTAAAACAGGCTTGTTAGCTATAGGAGAAGAGAAATGGTTGGAACAACCGAACTTGTAAGGGGGCATGTGGATGCGACGCTAAAAGCTGCCGACGAACACAAAATCCCCCATGACAGCGTGGCCCGCGCCATGATGTCCCTGGCGATTGAGATTTTTCTCAAGGAACGGTCTCCGGATGACGTCAAAAGCGAACTGGAATATATGATCAGCAACGTGGTGAGCGACGAAGACCAAGAATTTATGCGGCCCTAAGCCGGAAGTTTTCGGTCAAGTGATCCAGAAACACACGCACCTTCAACGGTAAAAACGCCCGGTGGGCGTAGAGTGCCCGAATGGTGAGGGTCCGCTGGGCCCCACCAAACGGCAGTTGGACCAAGCGCTTGGCGCGCACATCCGTCGCCACAAAGAAATCAGGCAAAAAGGCAATCCCGGCACCCTCAAGGGCCAGGCGCCTCAACCCATCACCACTTGAGCACCGCACGGCCCACGCCGGGACGAACCCTCGGCCGGACATTTCCCAGTCCGTTATGCGCGTGCCTTGCGCGAAGACCAAGCAGCGATGCTGCGTCAGGTCCCGCTTTGAGGCGGGTGTGCCGTACTTCTTCACGTAAGCAGGGCTCGCGAAATAGCCATGCCGCGTCTCATCTATGGCGCGGCCAATCAGATTGCTTTCCATATCGCCGCCGACCCGGATGGCCACATCAATGCCCTCTTCCACCAGATCCACAAATCGGTCCGTGAGGTCCAGTTCAAGGCGCAATTGAGGAAAAGCGTCCAAGAAATCAGGCAACAACGGCGCAATCGCGAATTGGCCATAGGAGACCGGCGCGCTTATCCGCAACACCCCGTGCGGTTTTGCCGATTGTTCGGCAAGCGCGTCTTCAGTGGTGGCGATCTGTTCGAGCACGCTGCGCGCATGGTCTAGATACAGACGCCCTGCTTCCGTCAAACTGTTTCGCCGCGTGGTACGATTGAGAAGACGCGTCCCAAGATGGTCTTCCAGTGACGCAATCTGTTTGCTCACAACCGGCTTTGACAGGTTCAGCTTGCGGCCTGCGGCGGCGAAGCCACCTTCCTCTTCGACCGCCACAAACGTCTTCATGGCGCGCAAAACATCCATCAGTTTGTTTCCCTTTGACAAACAAAACACAGCAAATACTTCCCATTGTTACTCCATCCGCGAATCCATTGCCATTTGGGGGCGTTTCCGCGTTAAGATATAGCGTCACAGCAGCGATTCTTTGCAAAACACTCGGTTTCGCGAGATCCGCAGTGACTTGACGGGCGATAAGAAAAACAAAAATGCCCGTGGGGGACAGTGATGGACATTCGAATTGATTTCACACTAGTGGAACGTATCGCCGAAGGACCTGCTTCGGTCATTTGGTGTACGCGCATCTCTAACAGAAAGACATTATGACCGATCTCTTATTGACTGACATTCAAGACGGCATCGCCACACTGACCATCAACCGGCCGGAAAAGAAAAACGCCATGACCTATGCGATGCTCATGGAGTTTACGGAACTTGTCGGCACACTCGGGCAAAATCCGGATGTCCGTGTTCTGATTATTACCGGCACGCAAGGGGCATTTTGTGCCGGAACCGACCTTGCGGATCTCGCGACCGTTCCCGGCAAAGAACGCGGGCTCCGAGGAAGCGCTGAAGAAAAACACCGGTGGTGGCCCATTGTGGAATGCCCCGTTCCGGTCATCGCGGCCATTGATGGTCCCGCCGTTGGCATGGGGGCCGAATTTTCCAGCCAATGCGACATTCGATTGGCGTCTTCCAATGCCCGTTTTGCTTGGAACTTCGCACAGCGAGGATTGGTGCCTGATACCGGCGCCGGATCTTGGCTACTGCCTCGCTTGATCGGGCATTCAAATGCCTTGCGTCTGCTGTACACGGCCGACTTCATCTCCGCCGAAGAAGCGCTTGATCTTGGTTACCTTCACCAAGTTCTTCCGTCCGAAGACCTCTTGCCGGCGGCCAACGCGCTGGCCCAGAAAATGTTGCAAAGCTCGCCCTTTTCGTTACGCCGCATCAAATCCCTCGTCTACGAAGGCATGGGCAGTCACGTGGACGATCATATGCAGCGCCATACGCAAGCCATGTCGGAATGTTTCAAAAGTGATGATCACGCTGAAGGCGTCGCCTCCTTCTTGGAACGCCGCCCCGCCAAATTCTCCGGCACCTAGATCGATTTTGCCTTCTGCCGCTCAGGATACCAGACAATGACACGACATCTCCGCGAGACCTTTTTTCTATCAACGCTGTGCGCTGCTCTGGGTGCTTTGTCTGTTCTGACTGTGGCACCGGTGCAGGCAAACCATATCTTCCTCAGCACAACAATGTGTACCAAGGCGGACAATCGCGACCCACATACGTTAGAAACGGTTTACGCGCGGCCTGACCAAGCCGCCCCCTGCCGGGTGTACCATACAAAACAAGGCCTACGCCGCCAGGTGGGCAGCGGCAACAACACCCCCCCTGGGGCCAAGAGTTGCGAATCTATCGAAAAGAACATTCTCAACAATCTCAAGGTCGGCGGTTATCAGTGCACGAATAATGTAAGCGCCGCCGGAGAAGGCCCTCATCACGATGTCTCGTCCTTGGTCGGGCGCACAGCAGCAGACCATGGGCGCTATGCGGTCCTTATTGATGCCTTCAAAACGGAGGACGATGCGCAAATTTTCGCCGCCGGCATTAAGCGCATGCTGCCGCTTGTTCCTGTTCATATCCGCAAACTTACACAAAGTGGCCTGCCCTTTTCCGTTTATGCGGGCGCCGAGGCCTCAGAAGATGGGGCACGCGCTTTAGTCGAGAAAATAGGGGCGGCCGCATCCCCCGACGGACAGGTGCTCGATCTGTTCGCCCCCTTTGGCAGCAAAATTGCGGCGGACTGGCAACGATATGCCGTGGCTTCTTGTTTCCATCAGGGGCACGAAACACAGCGCGCCATGGCCCATTGCTCCGGTTTGGTCGTGGATGCAACACAGCTGACCTCGTGCCTAAATGGCGGATTGTGCAGGCCGCCACAACTTGCCCCGATTTCGGGCACGCCCCTTAGCTCGGTGCCGGAACGAGCCCTGATCGAACAACCTTGGATCGGCGACCAAATTGCCGCCTGTGACGCAAACGCCGAAGATGGAAACGTCACGGAATGCGGTATCAACCTGATGCTATCCGCGGATCAGCGCAAAATGCTCAGCTGCAGCCGCAGCTCGGAAACAGAAGCCGACGCGCTGGCCTGTATGGCGGGTCCGCGTCTTGGTCCGACCGAAAAGAAAATGCTCACCTGCCTACAGAACAATGACGGCACGGCGCCCATGTCCACGTGCCTCATGACCGATTATGCCGCCGCCGACAGCCGCGCGGTAACCACATGTTTCGACAACCGGACAACGGAAACCTTTGCCTCCTGTATCGCAACAAATGTCAGTGCCGTGACCGATCAGCGCGTTACCGAGTGCGCCCAAAAATCAGACAACGATCCTATCGCAACCGGTTTGTGTGCGGCGGAATTCTACCTCACGGCCCGTCAACGGCAGACTCTTGAGTGTTGGTCGCAAACGTCGTCGCTGACGGCTTTTGGTGTCTGTACATTGGGAAGCGATTTAGGCTTTTCGGCCTCTGATCAGCTTGTCGCAACCTGTGCCGCCACATCGAAAGGCGACATTCACACCTTTGCGATGTGCGCCGGAGGCAGCCTGACCTTACGGGAAATGAAAGTATGTTCTGAAACCCCCGAAGATGTGCGCGCCGCCTGTTATCAAAGCGACAGCGCCATGACGGCGTTTTTGGACAGCACGCCGAAAGACCCGAATGCCGGTTTGAAGCCCACAAGCAAAATCATGGAGCAACGGGTGTCTGTGCTTGGGACCCCTGCCGTTCAAGAAAAAATCGAGCAGGTGGCTCAGGAAGAGCCATTGGTTGACACGGAAGCAACCGGCGCGCTACAGGCGGACCCCGCAATGGGGCCCGTGTTGGACGACAGTGCACCGCCTCCCCTGGTAGAGGTGCCCAACCCTCAGACCGAAATACCAAACGAGGTCACGCCGCCTCCAACAGTCGCAGAGGATGTTTTCCATCAACCATCCCCATAAAGGGCGGATAGACGGAATACCCCACCAAGGCCTGAAGGTCCGGAGATAGGCCACGCACTGTTTCCTTGGACAACTCCAGCAAATAGTTTTCCTGTTGGCGCATATAGGCCTCGCAATATTGATGCGTCACACCGAAACGCGGAGCCGTGGACATGTTTTCACCGCCGCCGTGCCATGTGGTGCCGAGAAAGAAGATCACGGAACCGGCAGAAAGATGGCATGCCGGTAGCCCTCGACAGGCACATCTTTCGATTGAATAAAACGATTAGCCACACCATAATGTTGGCATGAGCCGCCTTGTGGAAATCGCGACCTTCTATGACCCCGAAGAAGCCTATTGCGCCCAAGCGGCAGTGCGATCCGGGGGGTGCTATAGTATTCTGTATAATGAACACCATTTAGGTGTCGCGCCGGCCCTGCGCATCGGCCTAGAAGGGTTTCGATTGATTGTCCTGGAACAAGACGCCGCGGACGTGCGCAACGCCCTAAACGGGTACATGGATGACGCTGTCGCGGAAATTCAGAACGCACCACTTCCGGAGACCGGCCGGACAAAACGAAAAAACTGGTTTTGGTTTCCGGTCGCCCTGGCAACCGCCGTTCCGTTTCTGCCATCCTACAGCTCACGAAACGTTCTTATCGGCCAGATACTGGTGTCTCTGCCATTCTATTTCATCATACTGGCCAGCCTGGCCTCTTAACGCCATCTGATATTGCAGTTCTTCTCTACTTCGCCTAAAGTGATGCCAAACAGAATGTTGGAGGCGAGACAATGACGACCACACAGCTGCCCGGACGCTTGGGCAACCCAGATAGCACCTTTGAAACAGACAGCCGCGCCGATCCGCGGATCGTGGCTGCGGTTGAATTGATGGGTGGATTTGGTAATGGCGTCGAACCCATTGGGCCGAATGCGTCTTACGAAGAGGCTTTGGCCTATTGCACCGCTTTCGAAGAAAGCGCCGATGCGGGCAATGAGGCCTTGCGGGCCGCGCTGCCGGACTGGCCCCACATCATCTCCCGCACGGAAACCATTAAAGGTGTGGATGGCAATGACATAAAGCTTTTCATCCACCATCCGCGCGATCAGGACGGGCCTCTTCCCTGCATTTACCACACCCATGGCGGCGGCATGGTGGTGATGAGCGCGGAAGATCCTGGCTTCATCCGCATACGAAATGATCTTGCGAGTCACGGCCATGTGGTTGTTGGCGTGGAGTTCCGCAACGGGGGCGGTCGTCTGGGCGCTCACCCCTTTCCCGCCGGCCTCAACGATTGCGCCAGCGGCCTGCAATGGGTGCATGAAAACGCTAAGGACCTAGGCGTCGGCAAGATCACGATCGCGGGCGAATCCGGCGGCGGCAATTTGGCAATCGCGACCACAATGAAAGCGAAGCAAGAAGGCTGGCTCGACATGATAAGCGGTGTCTATGCCATGTGCCCCTTTATTTGCGGCGATTATGCCAGCCCGCCGGCAGAACTGACCTCGCTCACCGAAAACAATGGCTATATGCTGGACACAAAGCAAATGGCCGCTCTGGCCTACGTGTACGATCCGTCGGGGGACAACAAGAACAATCCAATGGCATGGCCGCTTTCCGCGGCTCCACAAGAGTTGGCGGGCTTGCCCCCTCATATCATTTCCGTCAATGAACTGGACCCTCTGCGTGATGAAGGTCTTGCCTTTTTCCGCAAATTGCTGGCAGCGGGTGTGCCCGCGATGGCGCGGACGGCGATGGGCACCCCCCATGCGGGCGATCAAATGTTCGCCGACGTGGTGCCTGACGCTTATAGAGATTTATTGGGATCTATTTCGGGGTTTTCTAAGCGCGTTTAGAAAAACTATTCTTAAGTCGCAAAAGCAATACTTGAAAATGCGCCATTTTTTACCAATTCACCTTCAATGAAACGGTTGGCGTTAACATAAAAAACAGAATTATGCCCTTAGAAGCGCCCTTTACTCTATAAATACTTTACTTTGAGAAGCTGATCGGAAATAGAATACCCGTTATAACGCGTAAGAGTTCGATCGGTTCCCAAATGACACGTAAACCGCTAGCTAAGGTCCTGGTGCTGGGAATTGATTCCGGCGAGCCGAGCATGGTCACCCGCTATGCTGCCGAAGGATTGCTGCCCAATATTCAACGCTTGCAGAACCGCTCCGTTTGGGGGCGCGTTGCAAATCCAAAAGGGTTCGAATCCAGCGCTGTTTGGCCCACCTTTCAAACGGCAAAACGGCCCGGCAATATGGGGCAGTATGAGGGCTTGCGGTATTTCGATCCGCAAACGTACCAGACCGTGTGAAAACGGCGGCTTGGGATTCCTGTTGCGGCGTTTGTGGAGTATGCTGAGGCATGAGATACATGACCGGAACACCACGTTCGCAAGCGTTGCTTTTGCCGGAGCGCGTTGAAGACTACGTTGGCCCAAACAATCCAGTGCGGTTTATCGATGCCTTTGTTGACGGGCTTGACCTCGCTGCAGCTGGGTTCGCGCGGGCGATGCCCAAGTCGACCGGCCGACCAGGTTACGATCCGGCTGACCTGCTCAAACTCTACATCTACGGTTACTTAAACCGGGTGCGTTCAAGCCGCCGTCTGCAGGCCGAAGCGCACCGCAATCTTGAGGTGATCTGGCTGATGCGGCATCTAAAGCCGGATTTCAAAACAATAGCCGATTTCCGGAAGGATAATCGATCAGCATTTCGGAACGTCTTCCGGCAGTTTGTTCGGCTGTGCCGAGACCTTGATCTTTTCGGGCGCGAGCTGCTGGCTGTGGACGGGACACGGATCAAGGCGGTGAACAACGGTGGCAAGAATTTCACCAAAGCTTCGCTCAAGCGCGATTTGGCTCTGATCGACAAGCGATTGGAACATTATCTCACCTCCCTCAACAATGCAGATGCAGAGGATGACGGTAACGCTGATATCGCGTCGAAGGAGGATATTTCCAAGAAAATCGAAGCTATGAAGGCGCGGCGCGAACGGCTGATCGGCCATCAAAAAGAACTGGAGGAGACCGGCGCGGACCAACTGTCTCTGACCGACCCTGACGCCCGCGCCATGGATCGCAACACGCGCGTTGGCGTTGGCTATAACATCCAGATCGCCGTGGATGTGAAGCACAAGTTGATCGCTGAGCAACAAGTTCATTCCAAGGTAAGCGACCTTGGGCTGCTCGCAACGACCGCGGTTGCGGCACGCGAGGCGCTGGATGTTGAGCGCATCAATGTGGTCGCGGACAAGGGGTATTTCGCGATCGAGGATATCGAGGCCAGCGAAGCAGGGAGCGCCTTTCCAATCGTCCCAAGGCCGCGGCGTGGGGCTGCCGCGAGTAGAAATTTGTTTGTCAAAGAGCGATTTCAATACGACGCGACGGCAGACCGCTACACCTGCCCCGGCGGTCAGACCCTCCCCCCGAATGGGAAAAAGCTTTACGTCCGAGATGGTGTTTTCGAGCAGAAATATCGCAACTACCGCGCCTGCAAGCAGTGCCAGCTCAAGCCGCGATGTACCGGAAGTGAGGCTCGAACTGTTTCGCGATATGAAAACGAAGAGGTTTTAGAACGTATGGCTGAGCGCCTTGCCGCCCGCCCCGAAGCGCTCGATCAGCGCCGCGAGACCGTCGAGCACCCCTTCGGATCCATCAAGCAATGGATGGGTCAAGGCGCGTTTTTGACACGCCGTCTGGATAACGTCCGTGGCGAGTTCAGCCTAACGGCGCTCGCCTACAACATCCGCCGGGCGATCACATTGGTCGGAGTGCCGACCCTAATCCAAGCAGCACGGGTGTAGGCAACCAACCTGCGACTGTTTCGGCGCCAGAAAATGCGCGGCTGGCCCTGTCACGCCCTCAATAGCCTCTGCTGGCCGACGTTAGGCCACTCAAAGCCCATTTCCACACGATATATCCAAAGACCGATCGTTCTCCGTATTCGCGGCCAGAAGGCCGCCGTTTTCACACGGTCTGGTACGATTTCGACCACTTCACCGAAGATCAAGTGCCGGAAGACTATCTATGGCAGCGTTTGTCGCGTGCCGGTAAGCGTTGCTTCGTATTCGATGCGCCTTATGCGCTGCTTGACCGATCCATCAACGGTACGATGATTGTAGATTGGGGTCCTCATTTGCCCGCCAAAGGCTATGGCCAGGCTGATTTTCAAACGCAACCGCCCGAAGTGGCGGAAGAAGTGCTCGCGGTTGGCGGTCCCGACCCGTTCTGCGGTGAAATGTGTGATGACCTGTCTATCGCGTCAGCCGCGGACTATCGGGAGTTCGTCGATCAGCATATTGACCGCATACAGAGAAAAGCAAAGATCGCGAGTTACTTTCTGAAAAAGGGTGATTGGGATTACTTTCAGACTGTCTTCCCCGATATGCATTGTGTGGGACATCACGTGTGGCATATCAGCGATGAGAACCACCCTGACCACGATCCGGACTTCGCGAAAAAGACCGGAGATTTGTACAAAGATGCGTTCATCGCCATTGACCAGGCCATCGGTGATATCATGGCCAATGTGGATGACCGGTCGCTCACCCTGCTCTATTTCAGTCATGGCATGCGCCAACAACGCACGGGCACGGGAGTGTTGGATCGGGCGCTGGCCTTGATTGACGGTCAGACCCTTGATCTTGGCGGCGCGACCACTAAAACCCGCCTTAAGAAATTATGGCAAAAGACACCCGCTGAGTTTCGGTCTTTAGTGGCGCCCTTGAGACGCAAATTCCGCGGTGCTCTGGAAGTTTCCACCCTGCTTGAGAACCGGGACGACCGGCGTTTTTTCGAAGTGCATAACAATCGGCGCACGGGGGGTGTTCGCCTCAATCTGATCGGCCGGGAAGCCAACGGAAAAGTAGCCCCGGAAGAATTCGACATGGTGCTGGATGAGATTATTGCGGAACTCTCCAAAATAACCAATGTGGAGTCCGGAACGCCGTTGGTGGAGGAATTTATCAAAACCCGCGACGTGCATGACGGCCATTGCATTGATCGGTTGCCGGACCTGCTGGTGCGCTGGAATCAGCACCATCCGATCCGCGCGGTGACGTCGCCCACAATTGGCAGGATTGATCAGAACTTCGAAAACACGCGTAGCGGGGATCATTCCTCTTACGGACTATTCGCGGCGCAAGGCGGCGGCATTGAACGCACGCCCCTCAACCATGATGTGAATGCGGAAGACTTCGGCCTTACATTGATGGAAATATTGGGCGTGTCGCCTGAAGACACTGATGGCGATGCCATCGAACAATTGCTGGTATTCGACCAGAAACTCGAATTGGCCAGTTGATAAAATCTGCCCCCCGTTAAACCAACTCCGAATAGAAAACCTATTCGGTAACAGAGTGTTGGGGACTGAATGACTGAACCGCGTACACGTATACTGGTATTGGGCATTGATTCCGCGGAGCCACGACTTGTGCATGAAATGGCGGGTGCGGGGCGTCTGCCCCATGTCGCCTCCTTGCTTAAAGGCGGCCTAACAGGGGCGGTTCAGAACCCTCGCGGTTTCGAATCCGGCACGGTGTGGCAGAGCTTTCATACGGGCAAAGAACCCGGCGGCCATCCCATGTATGATGGGCTACGCTATTTCAATCCGCAAACCTATGGTTTTTCGTTTCTCGAACAATCAGAGGTCGGCGCCGATCTCATCTGGGAACATTTGTCAAAGCACGGCAAACGGTGCGCGGTGATTGACGCGCCTTATTGTCAGATCGGCCAAACCATCAATGGCATTCTGGTTGCGGACTATGCGGTGCATGACGCCGCCCTCGGCGACAATGTGATCACCTTTGCAACCGACCCCGCCCCTCTGGCGCAAGAGCTGCTGGACCTGGTAGGTCCCGACCCCACGGGGGGCATTCAAAGTGACATTCCGCTGGTGGAAACACTGCAAGACCATATCGACTTCCGCGATAAATATTTCGCCCGCGTCGAGAAAAAGGGGCGCCTCATCAACCACATCCTGCAAAAAGAGCCGTGGGACTATGTAGAGGCCGTGTTTACCGAACCCCACAGTGTGGGGCATCGGTTGTGGCATGTGGCCAATCCCGACCACGACCAATATCAGCGGCATCTGCATGAGGCCCTGGGAGATCCCATCCGCGATCTTTATGAACTGACCGACAAGGCGATCGGCGAGGTTCTAGCCCAGTTGGATGACCGTACGCTGGTGATTTTCTACATAAGCCACGGCATGGAAAACCATTACACCGGCGTTGGTCTTCTGGATGAAGCCTTGGTTCAACTTGAACGTGGCGTGCCGGCCACCGGAGACCGGTCGCTCAAGGAAAAATTGCGCGGCGCGTGGCGGTCGATCCCGTCTGAAACCCGGGGGCGCTTGCGTCCCTTCAAGAAGTTTTTCCACGGTGCGCTGTCTCCGCGCGAACAAGATTTCGCGGGCAACCGCCGTGACCGTCGCTTCTTCGAAGTCTATGCGAATTACAGAACCGGCGGTGTACGGATTAATCTGCAAGGGCGGGAAGCCAATGGATTGGTCGCCCCAGAAGACTATGATGCGCTGCTCACGGAACTGACAACCGATCTGCTGGCGCTGAAGAATGCGGATACGGGCGACAATTTGGTGGAAGAAGTGCTGCGCCCGCGCGACCTTTACGACGGCGCCTATGTAGACTATCTGCCTGACCTCTTGGTCTCGTTCGACCGGCGGGCGCCGATCAACCGTATCTCGTCAGATAAAATTGGTCTGATTGAACGCGCCTTTCCACCCGCCCGGTCCGGCGATCATTCCCGTTACGGACTGTTTGCGGCCACGGGCGCTGGCATCCCGCCCCGGAAACTCAACGCTACCGTCAACGCCGTGGATTTCTTTCCGACAGTGTGCCAAGCATTGGGTGTGGCAGCCCCAGGCTTCCCGGGAAAACCGATTGAGCATCTGCCCGCCGCCGCCCGCATGCTCGAAGACGCACGTTAACACCGCGGTAAGCTTTGCCCGCGTTAACGCTAGCGGTTTATTAGGATTAATGCGCCATAGTCGCCCCAGTTTTACTGGTATTTCAAAGTAGTTCTCAGGCGGGCGTTTCATGAAACCTGGCGTATACAAAGTATCCGATCTTCCGGCAGAGTTGGTCAGCACTCTTGATCTTAAAGGCGATTATGCGCTGTACGACAAAGCACGCGGCGGCAGTTACCATTTCTTCGAAGTAGAACTTCTCAAGCGCATTGAAAGCGAACGGCAACTGATTGAAATCATTCGCTCGCCTGTGCATGGGCATTTTCTGGTGCTGGATGGCGAGGTGCAAATCGCCAGCGCCGACGAACACGAATATCATGGTGCCTTTGCCCGCGAATCCCTTGCCTTCCTGGAAGAGCGCAACGCTAAACCCACCTACAAAGCCATGGTGTTCGGCGGCGGCGACGGCTGCCTGGCCCGCGAAATGCTGGATACGGATAAATTTAATTCCATCGAAATCATCGATTGGGACAAGGATGTGCTGGGCCTTTTCAGCGATGGCGAGATGGCGGATGTGTTTAACACCAAGCGGGTGTTTGCATCCGACACGGTCAAGGTCTACAGCGAGGACTTTCGGGATTATCAATTCGAAGCCTTGGGCGACAGTGTCGACATCCTTTATTTCGATTTGACCGACGAAGCGGTGGACGACCCCGCCTGGTCCGGCCAAATGGTCGACCTGCTCAACTACTTCATCGCCGACCAAAAGCAAGAATTGGTTCTGGCGGTGCAACTGGGGTCGCGCTTCTGTCACACGCCGACGCAGAATTTTGAGCTGTTGCTCGGCGCGCTGAAAGACAAATTCAGCGATCAGAAAATCAAACTGACCCACAAGGAAATTTGCTTCTACATCCCGTCCTATTCCACCTATTGGGCGCTGGGATTTGTAGGCATTTCCTACGACTAGAGTTCAAGGGGCACGGCGCCCCTACACGGACACTTTTTGATCGGCGCCCGTCTCTTTGGGGAGGGGCGCCATCTTCGTTTCAAGCGCCGAAATCTGGTCCCGAAACCGTCGCGCCGTGTCGTCATCGGCATAGGCCAGAAGATTGCACAGCCCCGTATGTTCGACGCGGGTCACAAAGTCCGCATCGCTCAACGCCCCCCGCGCCCACAAAATGGCCGTGCCGAACCAGCCCACCGTCAATTGAGAAGCGAGAATGTGCGGGTCGAAGCGCGCCGCCAGCGCCCCTTGTTCCAAGGCGCGGATCAAGGCGGTTTCCGCAAGTCCGGCGCCAAATTCCATGAACTCCAAAGGGCGGCTGGGGGAGCCCAAGGGGCGGTCCTTGTCGCCCGCCCACATGGGATGAAAGAGCGCCTTGCGCGCAATGCATTTTTCCGCCGCCACCGTCATGATGGTCAGCACCTGCTCGATGGGGTCTTGATCTTCGGGGAGCGCCGTCAGTTCTTCTTCCAGGGTCGAAAAGGCGCGGTCTTCCAGCACGGCGGCGATGGCTTCCTTGCCGCCGCCATAGAGGTTGTAAAGCGTCTTGACGCTCAGCCCCACTTCCTGGGCCAGCGCCCGCATGGTGAAAGCGCTCAAGGAATCGCGCATGATCAACCGCTCCGCCGAATCCAAGATTCGCTGGCGCCTGGCCTCCATATTGAGTGCGCGTTGATCCATCCCGACCACGGTCGATCCCATTGAGTCCCCGATCTTTGGCATCTAGCAAGTTGGCGCCGCAATCCGCAAGTGCCATTCACATTTTGCTTGACTACAACGCCGTTGTAACTTACAACATTGTTGTAGTCAAGATTTTCCCGGAGATCTCCATGAGTCAGGCCGCCCTGAAACCGTCCACAACAGACACTTTCGACCCAAACGCGATCGCGCTGGAGGACATCGATCTGACGGACGCGAATTACTATTTCAACCAACAGCATTGGGCCCTGTTCGAACGCCTGCGCAATGAAGATCCGGTGCATTTCTATGACCATGAAGAATTTGGCCGCATCTGGTCGGTGACCCGCTATGCGGACATCATGGCGGTGGACACCAACCACAAAACGTTCTCCTCCGAACCGTCCATCTTTATCGTCGATGGGCCCACGGGCGACGATGAAAACTTCGACCCGGAAACCTTCATCGCCATGGACCCGCCAAAACACGACATTCAGCGCAAAGCGGTGACCCCGGCCGTTTCGCCCTCTGCGTTGATGGATTTGGAACCCCTGATCCGCGAGCGTGTGTGCAAGGTGCTCGACGGCTTGCCGGTGGGCGAAACCTTCAACTGGGTGGACCGGGTGTCGATCGAAATCACCACCCAAATGTTGGCCACCCTGTTCGATTTCCCCTTCGAAGACCGCTACAAGCTGACCTTCTGGTCAGACCTCACAACCGCCAACGAAGAAGTGTTGGAAGAAATGGGGCTCACGGAAGAAGAACGCCGCGGACACCTGTATGAATGCTTGGAAACTTTCGGCAAGCTTTACGCCGAACGCGCGGCTCTTCCGCCTGCGAATGATTTCATCTCGCTGATGGCTCATAACGAGCATATGAAAAGCCTGGACCCCATGAACTTGCTCGGCAATCTGATGCTGCTGATCGTGGGCGGCAACGACACCACGCGGAATTCCATGTCCGGCGGCGTGCTGGCCCTGCATAACCATCCGGACCAATTCGCGAAGCTGAAGGCCGACCCGTCGGTCATCCCGAACATGGTGTCGGAAATCATTCGTTGGCAGACGCCGCTGGCCTATATGCGCCGCACTGCCACGGAAGATGTGGAACTGGGCGGCAAGACCATCAAAAAAGGCGACCGGGTATTGATGTGGTACATCTCCGGCAACCGCGACGAGCGGGACATTGACCGCCCCAATGAATTCCTGATCGACCGGGAAGGCGCCCGCCGCCACCTATCCTTTGGCTTCGGCATTCACCGCTGCATGGGCAACCGTGTGGGCGAAATGCAGGTGCGCATTCTGTGGGAAGAAATTCTCAACCGCTTCGACCGGGTGGAAGTGGTGGGCACGCCCGTGCGCACTTTCTCGAACTTCGTGATGGGCTTCACCGACCTACCTGTCGTCGTGCACCCGAAGACGAGCTAGGCGATCAGCCTTGACGGACGGGGTTTGCAACCCCGTTTACCTCTGTTTATTTCTCACCAGGTTCACCTTGCGCGGTGGAGAGGAGTCTGACCAACAGTCCAAGCAAGGTCAAAGAGATTAGACCGTAGAGGCCGACGATTGACCAGCCATTTTCATTCGCCCCGGCATACTGTCCCTGGATCGCCATGACCGTGCTCAAAGACGTTGCGATCAGAAGGGATGACACAAACCCCATACGCAGGTTTCTATCCTCAGTTCGACGGGCGAACCATGCGCACATGCCCATGCCGATGAGTGTCGAGCCCCAGAACCGATAGATGACGATCCCCATGGCGCTCAATTGAACATCGTAATTTGCCAACATATCTTCGGGGAACAGAACACATAGAGCGCCAGAGACAATGGTTACTACGGCCAAAATTGAAAGTACCAATTTATACGTCACGGCCTTTTCCTTTTTTTTAGGGTCTAATGATGTCGAGTGTTAGGCTGACAAGCTCAGCCCCACTTGCTTTTTGACCTGGGCCAAAGCAGCGCGATAGGTGTCGATATGCACATAATTTGCATGTCGTTGAGAGTCGACATAACGGTGGCCAGCCGTGAGGTCGGGCTTATGCGTCTTTTTCATTTTTGAAAGCTTTTCTTTCAAGGGCGATTCGGCATTGGCCGCGGCATCTGCCGCGATTAACTCAGCCATCTGATCAAAATTTGCGTATGCCGCCGAGGAGAATTCCACAAACCCAAGAAACGCCAAATTGCTGTGCTTTCTGGAAAACATTCCCAAATAAAGATCGGGCCGCCCCTTCTTTTTGTCTACGTCGGCTGGGTCCAGGAACGGGATGTCGTGTTTGTATCCGGTCGCCGCTATGATGAGATCCACCTGCTCTCTAGACCCGTCAACAAATTCAACACAATGGCCATCCAATCTCGCAATGTCCGGTTTAACGACACAATCGCCGTGCCCCACATAGTGCAGAATCTGGGTGTTCATCAACGGATGAGATTGAAACAGTTTGTGGTCCGGCTTCGGAAATCCGTATCTCGCAACATTGCCATTCATCAAGTTCAGGATCAACGTGATTGCCGGCGTGGAAATCCAGTCCGGAAGCTTGGCCCCTTTCCTCGCAAACACATCCGTCGGCTGTCCCATGATGTATTTCGGCACAAAATGATAACCCCTTCGTACGCTGATGAATGTCTGCTTCGCTGCAAATGCCGCATCACACGCAATGTCTGCGCCGGAATTCCCAGCGCCAACGATCAGCACACGTTTTCCAGCAAACTCCGACGGCGATCGATATGTGATTGAATGTCGAATTTCTCCGTCAAAATTTCCGGGCCATGAAACTAAGTTAGGTTCCCAAGTCACTCCATTGGCGCAGATCAAATAACGGGCGGTAAGGGTTTCACCCTCTTTCGTTTCTAACTTCCATTTCCCCTGACGGTCACGCTTGGCATGGGTAATATGGGTGTTCAGTCTTACGTGTTTGCGTAAATCAAACGTGTCGGCGAACGACCGGATATAGTCGAGAACAAGTGTGTGATTTGGGTAGTCGGGGTAACCATCGGGCATTGGAAATCCGGGAATTCCCGACAATGACCGAGACGAAATAAAGTGGGCGGAGTCGTACATCGGCGATCCAGGTGCATCAATGTCCCAAACACCTCCTACGTCAGACCCACGATCAATTAACTGAAACCTTGTGTCATATGACTGGAGGTGTTTTGCCAGAATCAATCCGGCAGGGCCCGCACCAACAACCAAAACATCCCATTCTTTCGTCTCATTCATTCAAATACCCCCCCTCTTTCGTGACTAGTAGTCACGTTACAAAATACGACTATTAGTCACGTTTTGAGTTTTGTCAAGCGGAACTCCGCATCGGAAACACGCAGACGACAGAAAAGTTTCGCTGCTCTTTCACCGGATGAGGGAGCCGACCGTTCTCCAAAAGGAAAGTTGGGGTGTTCAAATTAAAGCACGCGGTCGAAACAATGTGCCGCGAGAATGTCGGTTGCGCCGTGCTAAGCAGCATTACTCAGCACTCAGCACTCAGCACTCAGCACTCAGCACTCAGCACTCAGCACTCAGCACTCAGCACTCAGCACTCAGCACTTAAGATACCGATCGATTTTCCAAAATATGCAAGCAGGTTAATCCACAGAAGGCATCAATCGTTCTTTTTGCCTCCGCTGGAGACAGGACTGCTACGAGACGAATTGCGGCATCTGCCAATTCCAGCATCAACAAGACGCGCTCCGCAATCGATTTGCGGGACCCGTGAACACCTCGGCTCGCCAAAAACCCAGCGACGATTTTTGCGTTCTTTCGACTGTCTTCCAAATCCAGACGCGAGAGCTCCGGATCTTCACGAATAACGGCTCTCAACTGCACACGAAACGGTTCTCTTTGATGCCGTTCAAGATATTCCCGAAAGCCAATGCGCAATATTTCCTCCGGCGATATATCCGGCCCAATCGTTGCGTGGATCAGATCAGCCCCATCCTTATAGACCCGTTTGATAAGCGCATGGACGATTGCCGGTTTTCCCGGGAAATACCGATAGACTGCCGCTTTCGATATCCCGGCCCGTTTCGCGATTTCGGTAATCGTGATCTTGTCGATACTATTGGACGACAACAACTCCTCCAGCGCCCCCAGAATCGATTCAACACCGGTCTTGCTTCGGGTTTGCTCGGGTTCACGTCTGAGCTCTAAGTCTGTGTTAGACATTCTCATTCAATTCCTTATGTCGGTCGCGCCGGAGAAGCTGACATCGTGTTTTGTAATCCTACCCTCGAGAAGCTCGACATGCACCGTCGCTGATGGAACCGAATAGGAAATGCCACACGAACAGAGCAACAAGGCCATAACGACGCTGGCAATGAGTCTTGGCATTTTCTAACCCCCAATTCGGAAAATGGGTCTAGTTTCTCTATTGATGGGCGGGGTTACAAACCCCGTCGGTCGCCCGCCTTAAAGCGTCTTAGCGCGGCGACCGCCCATAGACGAGGCCGAGGCCTTGTGTCTTGTATCCTAACAATACCAACAATTCGTCCGACGCGGTTTCGATCACTTCCTTGTCGAGTGACAGAAACCAGTTTTCCTGCGTTCGGTAAATCGGCCTCGTGTACCAGCCGAACAACGCCGCGCGCGGATGTTGGGAACGGTTGCTGCCGGTGCGGTGGCGCACGCGGCTTTCGAACACCATCAGCGTTCCCGCCGGTGCGATCACGGGAATCGCTTTTGCGGGAAGCTCGGTTTCGTCCGCATCGCCGGGCAACACATGGCTGTGTGGCACCACTTCGGTTGCCCCATTATCCGCCGTGAAATCGTCCAGCAGCACACCCACATTCATGCCTTGCGGGGCCGCCGGCCATGGCGTGGGCACGAAAAGCTGATCGGCATGTAACATGCCGCCGTCACTGCCTGGTTCGGCGATATTGGCGGAGATATTACCGAGGAGCGCCGGCCAGCCGATCACCTCGCGTAACAGGTCGAGCACGATCGGCAATTGGACGATGTCGCGAAACACCGCATCGCGATTGAGAATGTTCCAAACACGGACATTTTTATCGCCATAATCCAGGCCGAACATATCGGCTTTTCGGCCCAGACGCCGGTCCTCGTCCACCGCCGCATAGGTCGCGGCGCGCGCCGTTTCCAGTTGCGCGGCCGACAGCTGTCCACAGATCAACGCCAATCCGTGCTCGCGAATATGGTCCTTGGCATCGGCAGCGTTATCAACGACGGGAGGGAGCATGGTTACGTCCAGATTTGTGCAGCGGTTGTGACGATCTCATAGTATGACACAACCAATTGACATACACCTCCCTATTGACGGTCGGGGTTACAAACCCCGTCCATCAACTGGGAACCAATCCTTAGCTTCTACCGTCGGGATCACTTTCGCCGCCATCCTTCCAATTCTGTTGAAGGTCTGTCCACAGTTTGGACTGCTGATCAGGCGAGTCGAGACGGGATTGAAGATAAGTTCGCGGGCTGGGGGGAACGATATGGGTGTTTTCTGTTTGGGTCCACCATTCCGGAATTGACCGAATGGTAACAAGAAGAGATTGCATGATCACTTCAAACGATTCCTCATCCAACAGGCCCTTTTCGTACAATTGCAACGCGTCATGCGCATTTCCCAAATAGCGCCACATGAACATGTCGAACGACGAGCTGTCCTGCTGGTCCATTGTTGCGTATCCATTTACCGCCGCCAGCATGATGCGACGCAATTCGGCGTTTTTCGCAACATCCCAAGAGTTGCCGTGAAAATTGCCCATAACGGACCGTGCGCTTTCGATGCGATAGTTGCGATTTGACTGGCGGATCTGAATCGCGAGGTAAATGAGCGATAAGATGACGCCCACTGCCGCCAAAAAATCTGAAATCGCGCTAATGGCTGACCAGTTCATCATCTTTCCTCTCGTTCACATCAGGGATTTTTAGTTGATTTTCCAAAGGATGTCTTCTCTACATTCTCTCGACGGACGGGGGGACGGGGTTACAAACTCCGTCCGTCAACGGAAACTGTGATGCAACCAATGTCACTTCTCTCATCGGCCTGACAATGACATTCTTTGATCAGACAGATAATGTCGCTCGTCTGCAAAACACCTCTTTTATGCGGGGAGAAGGTCATGTCGCTCGAGACCATTTACTATATCGGCCAAACGATTGCCGTTGCGGCGATTCTAGGTTCGCTCATATTTGTTGGCGTTCAAATTCGCCAGAATACGCTTGCGACCAGAAGACAATCTCTAGACGGCGTGATTGACCGAATTGTTCGGTGGCAGTCAAGGCTAACCAGCACGCCGACTCATGTGGATAGCTGGGTCAAAGGGCTGCAGAACTTTGACAGTCTTCCCGTTGAAGAAAAAATCCATTTCAATGCCCTCATCATAGAAATTCTGGTAACTCTCGAGGCGGGACGAGAGGCCGGTAAGACGGGCGATATTAAGCCTGAAACCATTGAGGCGATGGACGGCATGATCGTCCAACTCTTCCGAAACGCCGGCGTAAGGGAATATTGGCGCCAAGCAAATTACGCGGCGGATTTTATGGCCTACGTCGATAAAATTACAGAGAAGGTGACAGCGATCCCCAATAGTGACCCCGGGTCCTTGCCGTTTTATGTACCGCCGGAAGAGGCAACTCAATGAAATGCGATGCAGTCTGGTCTGCTCCCTTCGACATTGCCTTTGGACTGTGATGACCGGATCAAGTATTGCAGCGTTTGGTTTTTTTGAAAGAGATCTAAGGTTATCCGGCCGTTTATGAACATCATAACAACGTCCACGTCATAAAAATTCTTCACTCTCGACAGACGGGTTTTGTAACCCCGTCCGCAGGTTCATATGATCCGCCTATTAGATCGGAGAACGTGGCCTATGCCAATCGTGCGTATCAAACCGTTTGCAAAAGATGGTGTCTATTTCGTGACGCCGACGGTTTGGAATTGGTACTACCTGTTCGATCGGCACAATCGGTGGCAGATCATCGCGGACAGTCTGCGGTATTGCCAAGATCACAAATCTCTCAAGATCTACGCTTACGTCTTCATGCTGAACCATCTGCATTTGATCATTCAGGCGGACGATGCCGAAAACGTTTTGCGGGATTTTAAGCGGCACACCTCAAAAGCGCTCAAAGAGAATATTCGCGCAACGGAACCAAATGTCCTGACATTATTCGAAACCACTGATAGCACCTGGCGTCTTTGGAAAGCAGATAACCAACCACAGCTGATTGAAACGGAAAAGTTCTTTCGCCAGAAGCTCGATTACATTCACGCCAACCCCGTACGCAAAGACGACGGGTCACAAGCCGAACACTGGAAATGGTCATCCGCTAATCCGGATAGCCCTCTAAAAATTGAACCGTTATCCTTATTGACGGGACAGCAATGAACCTGCGGACGGGGTTACAAACCCCGTCCGTCAATGGCATAGGCAGCGTTGTCAACGAGAGGCGGCAGCACGTTTACGTCCGTATTTGTTTGGGCGGCTGAAGACGCTTCTCAGTATGGCATAGACATGATGCGTGCTTATCCCGCTCTCTACGCGGGAATAGGCAACATTAGCGAACGAATCACTAACCTGGCAGCCTAATTAAGTATAGCAGGTGCCAATTTGGTGGGAAACCAAATGGATCGCACTTGCCCTCCATCGGTGCTTTGTTATTCTGGGACAATCTTAACGATAATGGAGGAAGCTCGTGTCTACACCGACAGACGGTAGTTTTGACGCCCTAAATCTAGACGCTGTCTTAAACACAGCTGTTGATCAAGCCTCTGGAATAATCAGCAGTGTCAAAAATCCTTCGTGGGATAAACTATCGCCGGTAAAGCAGTTCCCCGGCAAAATTTCGAAAAATGTCATCCCAATAGATTTTGAAGAATATCGGATGCAGATTGTCACAAAAGTTGAACCCGGCACTCTTGTCGACACACATAAGCATGTGGAATCCGTATTCCGATATGTCCTGGATGGCGACCTTACAATAAATGGTCTGGCACACGGACCAGGTGATTGGGTACTTGTCCCTGGAAACACCCCATATCGAGTAACAACAAACGGCGGATACACAGTTCTAGCTTCTTACGGAGCCAAATGCGGATCCCCACATGACCGCGTCGTTAAGTAAGACATTGAAACATCAGCACAGAACCTTTGCGGACGAGATATCAAACTGTCGATAGATAATCTATGTGGGGTTTCGCTGAATGCCTCTCACCATGACTATATTTCCAAAATTAAATGAGAAGGTACTAATACGGTGGATCGAGACATATTGCGAGCTCCATGATGTTTCCCATTGTCGTCCAAAAGTTTTCGCCGAATCCGATTGGGAAACCGATATTGATATTTTTGCAGATCAGAACAGTTGGGTGCGCGTGGAATGGCCTCCGTTATTCGGTATAAACACGGTCCCAGCTTCAGAGTATTTTTCACGAGCGCTTGATTCTGTCGTCGTTTCCTCGGAATTTCTTGATGACCACGGATGGACCTATGTGATTCTGGATCGAGGCGTGATCAAGGACAAGTTTGTAAATTCACGTTTCAGATATAACCTTACCGAGGAGGAGGCAAAAGATTACGTCGGGAATGCAGAGATTTTGGCTAAACACTTCAACATCCCTACACAGAATATCATTCCGTATTTGCGGCACATTGAAAGCTATGGAATATGGGATGAGCTAAAAGTCTTGTTGGGCTTAAAAATGAGACCCAAACCAATTGGCAAAGTTTTTTTGGATGACCGCTATCAATTGGATGACGAGCGTGTTTTTTTTGATTTTTGGCGCCGACTTGGTTTTAATCTTTCTTACGATGGTGCACCTGCAGGAACTGCTCGAATCAAGATAAAAAAAGGCTTTCACGACAAGTTCCCCAAAAATCAAATAAGTTTCTAGCGACCTCCACGTTATCACAGCAAACTGGCCCCTACTCCACCCGCTCGAAATCCTTGAACAGCAGCACATAGTCTTCCGAGATGGCGCGGCGCAGGGTTGAGCCTTCGCGGCAGATGACGGCACGGGTAAGCAGTGGCGGCAGGTCCGCGAACACGCGTTCGAAATGGTGTTCGAACACGAACTTGTCGAAACGCATGAATAGGGTCGGTTCGATTTTTTCATCCGTACGGATACTATATCGGGTAAGGCCGCCTAGTGGACCTAAACCAAGTTCCGCCTGCACGTTTTCAGCCACCTTGGACTGCCGCGGCGCCTGAAACCGATAGACCGTTTCGACAGGTGACATGGAGATCAATTCCGCTCCCGCGATGGACTTGCGGTAGTCCGCCGCCACCAAGCCGCCTGGCATGGCCTCCAACCGTTTGGCGTGGGCCAGTTTACCGCGCGCCGTCGCGTCGAGTGCATTCGGGTCGCCCTTGAGCACCGTCCACCGCCCGCTTGAGGCGTTGTAGCGTTCGACGATTTCGGGGCCGTCCGCCCATTGAAACACCAAGGTGAACGATAGGCGCAGATCCGCATGGGCTTCGGCCTCTCGCAGCGCTTGCTCCACCGGATCGGGCAAGGTGCTGGCCCCTGCGGGCACCGCACCCAATAACGCCCCTATGAGGGCGAGAATTTTGACCAATGACCCCATGGGCGTTTTCTGCTATCCTCTTTGGTGAGGGAGGCATCTGACAGCAGAGGCCTCACATGAGAGAGCGAACAAACCGCACCGAGAGTACCAGAGGGTCCACCAGGGCCCTTTTGTTTTGTGTGGTTAATCGGGGTCACTTTTCCGTTAGGTGGATGACCCCCTGTGTGCCCGTGAATTGGGTTGGCGGCACGCCAAATCAGGGATGTCGTCCCAGCCCTGAGCTGGGACCCATAGCCCCTAATTTTACGGGTTTGGCCGAGGCCTTTGTGACGGGAAACGAGGCGTCGTCGCACCTTGTGTGCTGCGGCGTATGGATCCCAAGCTCGCGGACAGGGTCCGCTCCTTGGGATGACAGCAAGAGGGTGCGGCCGTCCGGTTCCCCGACCGCCACCTCCGCGATAACAAGAGCCAAAACGAAACACCGCCGTCATTGCGAGCACAGTGTCTATCCGCTTGGCCCGTTCTGCCCCCACTCGAAGCCACCCGCCAGGGTACCGTATCCGGGTGCTTGGGAGGGGGAGTGGGTGGCATGGTGATCAAACATTGGATGAACCCCATGCGCCCATCTTCTATGGGCTGCGCCACCCGACTCTCTTCTCCACGCCATTGCCTGTCGTGTTCCGGCAATCCAGGGGCCATCTGCTCCGAACAAGCTGCTCTGGATCCCAGGGACAAGCCTTGGGATGACGACGGCAGTAGGCCAATCCCTATTGTTTTGTTTTACCGAACAATGTGTTTCGAATTATCCGAATTGTTTTCGAACCATCGCGCCCGCATATTTCCCCCAGACGCAATCGAAACCCTTTTGGAGATACGGGCCATGACACAGAATTCCCTCATCTTGCCGGTGTTTGAGCCGCTCTATGACGGCCTTACCAAATATACGGACACCGCCGTGCGCGTGGCCGCCGGCTTGTTCCTGGTACCCCACGGCGCACAGAAACTGTTCGGCTGGTTCGGCGGTTACGGACCTGCCGCTACAGGTCAATTCTTCGAACAGCAATTGGGCTTTTCTAACGGCTTGCTCATGGCCGTGGCCGCGGGCTCCGTCGAATTCTTCGGCGGCATGTTGCTGGCCCTGGGCCTGCTCACCCGGCCCGCCGCGGCAGCAGCCTCGGTTCTGCTGTTGGTGGCGCTGACCATGCATGTGAGCAACGGCTTCTTCTGGACAGAGGGCGGCTACGAATACCCCCTTCTCTGGCTGATCGTGACACTTACCTTTGTTGTTAAAGGCGGCGGCGCCTATTCGCTGGACCGCATGATTGGAAGGGAATTTTAAGATGGGACTGCTTATCGACGGCGCTTGGAAAGACCAGTGGTACGACACCGGAAAAACCAAAGGCGAATTTGTGCGCCAAGAGGCCAAATTCCGTAATTGGATCACGGCGGATGGGTCACCGGGCCCGTCCGGCACGGGCGGATATAAGGCGGAAGCAAACCGCTACCATCTTTATGTCTCACTGGCCTGCCCCTGGGCACACCGGACCGTGATCTTCCGTAAGCTGAAGGGCTTGGAAGACATGATCGGCCTGACCATCGTGCACCCCCATATGCTGGAAAACGGCTGGGAGCTGCGCGACGACAACGGCAACAGTGTGGATCCGTTGCACGGCCACCGGTTCATGCACCAGGTTTACACCTCTGTGGTGCCGGACATGACCGGACGCGTGACGGTGCCGGTTCTGTGGGATACCCAGACCAACACGATCGTGAGCAATGAATCGTCGGAAATCATCCGCATGTTCAACTCCGCCTTCAATCACTTAACCGGCAATAGGGATGATTATTACCCCGCTGATTTGCAAGATGAGATCGATGCGCTGAACGAACGTGTCTATCACACGGTGAACAATGGAGTGTATCGCGCGGGCTTTGCCACCACCCAGGATGCCTATGAAACAGCGTTCGCCGATTTGTTCGACAGTCTGGATTGGCTGGACGAACGCGTGAGCCAACAGCGCTATTTGTTTGGCGGCCGATTGACCGAAGCCGATTGGCGCTTGTTCACCACTTTGATCCGGTTTGATGCGGTCTATCACGGCCATTTCAAAACCAACAAGAAGCGGATCGAGGATTACGAACACCTGTCCGCCTATCTGCGGGATTTGTACCAGCACCCCGGCGTCAAGGAGACCGTGGATTTCTGGCACATCAAAGAACATTATTATGTCAGTCAGCGGACGATTAACCCCACCCAAGTGGTGCCCGCCGGCCCCGAATTGGACTATGACCGGCCGCACGGCCGGGCCTAAAATTGAAATGCTGATGAAAGGATGAACATCTTGATAGCAGACTGCGCGTCATACCAGCGCCTGTCGCTGGTATCCAGGGTGAGGCTCAAGGGCGTGACGGCACGCTCATCGTCTTGTGGCCCCTGGATTCCCGCAACGCGCTCCCGCGCGCGGGAATGACGCCGGGGTTGGAGAAAGGATGTACAGGAACAAACATTATTGGGCAGGCGCAACGTGTACCCGTCCAAATCGTGGAGATGTATTATGATCACAACACGGAGACATGAAGACCGAGGACACTCAAAATATGGCGGATGGCTGGACAGCCGCCACAGCTTTTCTTTCGCGCATTATCACGATCCGGATCACATGGGTTTTGGCCCCTTGCGCGTGATCAATGAAGACACAGTGCTGGGTGGTGCGGGGTTTGACGGCCATGGCCACCGGGACATGGAAATCATTTCCTATGTGATTGACGGCGCCTTGGAACATAAGGATTCCATGGGCAACGGCTCTGTCATCCGCGCAGGCGATGTGCAGCGCATGTCCGCCGGCACGGGTGTGATGCACAGCGAATACAATGCGTCACAGACCGATCCGGTTCACTTTCTTCAGATTTGGATTGAGCCCCATGCCACGCGGCTTGCCCCCGGCTATGCGCAAAAGTCGTTTGCGGATATCAGCACGGCAGATGGCCTGGTGCTGGTGGTGAGCGGCGATGGCCGCGGCGGATCCTTGTCCATGAACCGGGATGCGGATGTGTATCTGGCGGCGCTTGAGGACGGCACAATGCTGAACCAGGCTTTACGGCCCAACCGGCAAGCCTGGCTGCATGTGATCTTAGGCAATGTGCGCGTCAACGGGCAGGATCTGTCCTCCGGCGATGCGGTGGCCATCCGCCAGGAAGAGGGCATTGCCGTTACCGGAACCGGCGACGCCAAAATCTTGCTGTTCGATTTGGAGGCTTAGCGCGTGGCGGACAGGACCGCGAACACATATCCGCCCAAGGCGCCCGCCACGGCTTGGCCCGACATGCCGAGCAGACCGCGGGCGCCTGCAATGGGGGTGACACCCCAAAACTGCGCGCTCATGGCTTCGAGCGCCACCACAATGGCAACGGCCCCCGCCAGCACATATCCGGTGGTCCGCAGGAAGGGCACAAAATAGATGATGGCCGCCGCCACCAAAAAGGCGATCAAAAAGCCGATGGCCACGACCGCGCCATATGTGGGCGCCATGCCGGTCAGATCAAACCAGGTGGTGGCCACCCGGTCGGCAAAGGGAATGGGGCCACTGACCTCCGCCAAGGCCGCCAACACGAATTGGGTGTGCGAAAAGCAGCCCGCCACAACCGCGACGATCACCGCTACCAAGAATGCAAGAAACACCCTGCCAATTGATGCTACCACCGGACATCCCCCTGTTTTCGCCGGATTATCCTCCGGCTTTATCGCCGCAAAGAACCGGACATTGTGTGTGCTCGGTCAGCCACGTAAGGTATACAGGTTAGTCTGGTGGGGAATGAAAATCAAAGAGGGCCCAGTGACACTTCTTCATAACATGATTAGGGGCATCGCCCGGGGCGCGGCGGCCATGGCCGTGGGGGCAATGTTCTGGACCGGCGCTTTCGCCGACGAGGTCTATGAGGTTTCAACGGTGGCCGAGGGATTGGACCACCCGTGGAGCATCGCCTTCCTGCCCAATGGCGACATGCTGGTGACGGAACGGCCGGGCCGGTTGCGCGTGATCCGCAATGGCTCGCTGATGCCGGACCCGATTGGTGGCGTGCCCAATGTGTATGGGGTCAATCAAGGCGGCCTGTTGGAAGTGGCATTGGACCCTGATTTTGCATCGACCCGCACGATTTTCATTTCTTATGCCCATGGCACGCCCAACGCGAACACCACGCGCCTGGCCCGCGCGACCTTTGACGGTGTGACGCTCACGGACCTGCAGGTCATTTTCGAAGCCGGACCCATGCGGCAAACCTCTGCCCATTATGGCGGCCGCATGGCGTTCTTGCCGGACGGTACCTTGTTGCTGACCTTGGGCGACGGCTTTGATTACCGCGAGCAGGCACAAGTGTTGAGCAACCATCTCGGTAAGGTGGTGCGCCTCAACAAGGACGGCTCCGTGCCGGACGACAATCCCTTTGTGGGCGCGGGCGATGCGGCGCCTGAAGTGTGGTCCTATGGCCACCGCAATGTGCAAGGCATTGTCTATGACGCGGCGACGAACCGCGTCTACACCAACGAACACGGACCGCAGGGCGGTGACGAATTAAACCTCACCGAAAAGGGTAAAAACTATGGGTGGCCGGTCGCCACCTATGGCCTTGATTATTCGGGCGCGCGCATTTCTCCCTATACGGAGCGTGAAGGAACCGAGCAACCGCTGACCTATTGGGTGCCGTCCATCGCACCGTCCGGCATGGCGATTTATAACGGCGATAAATTCCCCCAATGGCAGGGGGACCTGTTCGTGTCGGCCCTGGTGCCGGGGGATGTGCGCCGCATCGATGTGCAGGAATTCGGCCTGGGGCTTGAAGAAACACTGTTTGCCGAATTGGAAGAACGCATCCGCCAGATTGCGGCGGGACCGGATGGGTATCTTTATTTGCTGACCGACAATCCGGAGGGCCGCGTGCTGAAGGTAACGCCGAAGCGATACTAGGGGCGCTTTTTGCGCAGCAAGGGCTGCTAGATACCGTCGAGAAACGCGCGAATGCCGGGATTATCTTTAAGCTGATCAAGTTCGTCCGTGGTCGGAAGCTGTGGACGATCCCTCTCCGCGTTGACCATGCATAAAAAGCCCAGCGGTTCGCCTTTGGTCGCACGGAACTGATGCCACGTCATCGGATCGATTTTAACAAGATCGTTCGGCGCCACCTCCCGCACCTCATCGCCTACCAGGCAATGCCCATGCCCGCGCAGGATCATCACCGCATGTACATGTTCATGACGCTCGAGCGTTGAATGTCCGCCCGCGGCCATTTCGAAATAGCGCAATTCGCAGCCAAGGTTCTGATCCTGAAACAAAACCTGGCGCGTGATATCTTTAAACGGCGCCGCGCCTTCTTCCTTGTAAGCCAGAAGATCCACATTGTCCCAGCGGTAATCCGGCTGAGCTGGTCGGAATGGAGTCTTAGACATAGCGATCTGGCCTTCACGCGTAGGAATGAGATTTGACTTTATCTGTGAACAGAGCGGTCTGTTCGGTGAGCTTGTCGCCGGCGGACAGCAGCCCGCCACCAATCAACAACATCACATCCTGACCGTAAAAATCTAACATTTCCGGAACACGGTCGACCGTCATGCCGCCGGCGGGAATAGGCACGCAAGACTTAACCGGCAGACCGCTCGTCAATGCGGTCTCCGCCAGTGTTTTGCAGGTCTGCGGAGAATAGCCGAAGCGGCCGCCATGATTGGGAAAGATGGTTGCATCCGCCCCCATCACGCGAAAGATTTTCCCCAACAACAATGGCGGCAGAATGTGCGACGCGCCCGCCAACGCCGGATGCGCCATGAACGCCACTTCCGGGTTTTCGCGCGACAATTGCCGAAATGCAGCGAGCCCCGTAATCATCGGCGCAATCAAAAACGTGTTGAGGCCGCGTTCTTTACCACGGGCGACCTGTTCCCGCAGCTGATCAAGATGGCCCGAGAGGCTCGGCACATAGCTGGTTTTGCCCCCGGTCTGGGCATTGGCCGTCGCGACAGCATCGCTACAGGCATCCACGCGATCCGCAAACGGACTATAGGCCTGATCGGCCAAACCATGATCGTCTTTAATGAAATCAAGTCCGCCCAAAGCCATTTGATGCGCAACCCGTCCCAACGCCTTCGCCGGCAAGCCTTGCGGCTTTAGCGCCGAACAGGTCATGCCCCGATTCTCGGCCCCGCACCGCGCGCGCCAGCCTTCAAGTCCTTGATTTGGTCCGCCAAACGCGCCGGCAACCTCTGACGGAAACTCGATATCCGCAAGCGTCACGTCCGCATGGATGGACGTGTTGCCAAACGCCATATTCATGAGCTGCCCGGGTTCAAGGCCGGTGGTTTCGGTCGCCAAACCGATTTTTACTTGAAAGACACCGCTGCCAAGATCGTCTATCTGGGTAACCTTGCCCACAATATCGGAAAGCACACGTTCATCGGCGATCGCGGACACGGGCATTTCGACGCTTTGCTCAACGGCAATGGTGTGGGCGCGGGCGTCAATTTGATCCGCCGCTTCCCGCACATGATAAATCGCTGTTATTCTTGACATGAACCCTGTATTTCCGCTTTCACATAAACCCCCATTCATAATCGTTTTCGAAGGGACAAACCAGCGTTCGTATGTCTATCACCGATTTTCTAGGCCTAAAATCCACCCACAACCCTCACCGTTGGATCCTGCCGGTGGAACAGCGCATCTGCACCCCAGGGGATTTTCTCTTCGGAGGCGCCGCCCTTGCCGCGGGTATTGAGGCGATGGAGCAAACTACCGGTCGTAAGACGGTTTGGGCCACCGCGCAGTATCTCTCCTTCGCTCGGCGCCCCGCCATAATTGATATCGATGTGGAAGTACCCGTGTCAGGCAACAATATCAGCCAAGCGCGCGCTATCGCCCATGTGGGGGACAAAGAAGTGATTGCCGTCAACGCTGCTTTGGGGGACCGACCGAACAGCCCGGAAGGCGTGTGGGCTGAGTGCCCTAACGTTGCGCCGCCGGAAGACTGCGATGTGGTCCAACTGCCACCAGAGTTCCCACCCAACATTCACAACCATGTGGAAAAACGCCTGGTTCACGGTAAATTTGGTTTCTTTGATTTTGGCGAGCCGTCCGATGACGGACGATTAATCTTTTGGTGCAAATTTCCCAATGTCGAGATGAGCGCCGCCACCCTGGCCATGATCGCGGATTTCATGCCGTCCGGCGTGGGCAATGTGCTGAACCGGCGGGCCGGCGGTAACAGCCTGGACAACACCTTGCGGGTCATTGCCTTAGAGCCTACTGAATGGGTGCTTTGCGACGTGCATGTTCATGCGTTGGCAAGAGGGTTTGGTCATGGCCGAATCCACCTGTGGGGCCAGAACGGAAAGCTTCTTGCCACGGCAAACCAATCGGTGATCGTGCGCATTCACGATTGATCAAGCCGAAACGGCACGAATGTCATAGATTGATGTTTTAGGAGTCTCATAATGGGCGCGACCGCAGTCTTTGCGTAACTAACCAACAGTGCTCAAGAGCTTCGGTCTTCCATCGATCACGCTATTGAGGTCACCATGAGCACCGGACAAGATATCTTACGCGACAATGCGCGCAACAAATCAACGGCCTTTTCACGTGAAGAGCGTGAACGTTTGGGGCTGCGCGGTCTTTTGCCTTACGCTGTCGCTGATTTCGAAACTCAGCAACGCCGCGCGCTGGAAAATATGCGGCGCAAAGCATATGACATTGAGAAATATATTTTTTTGAACGCTTTGCTGGAACGGAATCAGGTTCTCTTCTACCGTACACTGATCGACAATATCGAAGAACTGATGCCGCTCATTTACACGCCCACTGTCGGACAGGCGTGCAAGGAATTCGCCCACATCTTTCGAAAAGCGCAAGGTTTCTACATCACCCCGGAAGACCGTGGAGAAATTCACAAAATTCTGGGCAATTGGCATGAAGACGACATTCGCATGATCGTTGTCACCGATGGGGAACGCATACTGGGATTAGGTGACCTCGGTGCCAATGGTATGGGTATCCCCATCGGTAAATTATCGCTCTATGTCGCGGGCGCCGGTATCCACCCCAAACACTGTCTACCGGTCATGCTGGATGTCGGCACCAACAATGAAGACATGCGCAATGACCCGCTTTACCTCGGCTACCCTCATCCGCGCTTGGAGGGTGACGCATATGATTCGCTGGTTGAGGAATTTGTCCAAGCAGTGCAAAAGCGGTATCCGGGCGCCCTGATCCAGTTTGAGGATTTTCTGACCCCCAACGCCTACAAGCTTCTCAATCGATATCGGGACAAAGTCCTTTGTTTTAACGACGATATTCAAGGCACCGCAGCCGTGGCCTTGTCGGGCGTCTATGCGTCCACGCGCATATCCAACACGCCGTTTGAAGACCTTAAGATCATGTTTCTGGGCGCCGGATCAGCAGCGACTGGCATTGCGGATCTGATGACGTCGGCCTTTGAAGCGGAAGGGTTGTCCAACACGCAAGCCCGTGAGCGGCTATGGTTTGTGGACGTTGACGGCTTGGTGGTGAAGTCGCGAACCAATCTCATGCCCCACAATCTGCCCTACGCCCATGATGCGGCGCCGGCGGATTTCTTGAGCGCGATCAATTCCTTAAAACCGCATATCCTGATCGGCGCGACAGGCGCACCCGGGACCTTCACTGAAGCCGCCATCCGCGCCATGAGCACCCATCACGAACGGCCGGCCATTTTCGCCTTGTCCAACCCGACGTCTCGCGCCGAATGCACAGCGGAACAGGCTTATGACTGGTCGGACGGACGCGCAATTTTTGTAAGCGGCAGCCCCTTCGACGCGGTAGACACCAAGAATGGGCAGCTTCAACCAGGCCAAGGCAATAATGCCTATATATTCCCGGGCATCGGTCTGGGAGCCCTCGCCTGCACAGCCTCTCGTGTGACGGACAGCATGTTCCTGGCCGCGGCCCGGTCTCTCGCTGACCAAGTCGCCCAAGAACAAGTTGATCGGGGCACGCTTTATCCCCCTCTGACTCACCTTCGGCGCGTGTCCAAGGGAATTGCCAGAGCAGTGGCACAGGCCGGATTTGATGACGAGGTTGCCCAAGCGAACTCTATGGCGGACGTCGATGCCTATATTCAATCGAGTTGGTATGACGCCTCTTACGGCTAGCCCCAAAACCTCCTCAATTCGGCCATATTGCTGGCATTCCCGCCATAGAAACTTCTAACTAGGTCAGTTTCGACTCGCCTTCATGGGTCAATTGTTTAAGATCTCAAGGGTAGTATTTCGGCTCTTCGAGAGTAGCAGTGGGTGTGTCATGTCAGTGTTGCGTACGGATTATTATGTCGTTTCTGTGACAACCAAGGTCTTAGCTTTGGGTGCATTTCTCTTCACCAGCGCATGTGCGGCGCCCGAAGAGAATTCAGTGGCGGAGCTTCTGGTCGACGCCGCGATGGAGCGCACGACCCATAGAGTGACCTATGACGGCGCCTATATGCAGATCGGCTACCCGAATGGCGATGTGCCCAACAATATTGGGGTGTGCACGGATGTTGTGATCCGTAGCTATCGTGCCTTAGGGATCGACCTTCAAGAACTGGTTCACGAGGACATGAAAGTTGCGTTCTCGGAATATCCTAATCTGGAAATGTGGGGCCTCCGGGCGCCGGATACAAATATCGACCACCGTCGCGTACTCAATCTTCGTGTCTTCTTTGAGCGCCATGGCGAAAGCCTGCCTGTCACGCAAGACCCGAACAATTACAGACCGGGCGATCTGGTGACGTGGGATTTAGCGGATGATGGCGACGGCACCAAGAAACCACATATCGGCATCGTGGCCAATGAACGGTCCTTAAATGGGGTACGGCCCAAGGTCATTCACAATATCGGATGGGGACCTGACATGAACGATATGTTGTTTAAGTTCCAGATTACAGGCCACTATCGCTACAATGGCCCCCTCCCGGTGGATCAAGATATTGAGTTGGCGTCCCGATCCGTCGAGGATGACGATTTCGACGACTGAAGGCTAAAGGCTATAAAATTTAGGCCGTATCGACGTTTATCGGCTAGGCTTTGCGGTGGCAGACCACGGGCAGCCACGCATATCCGTGTACGAATGAATTCGGCACCAAATTCGGCTCGTCCAACACCTCGATATGCTCAAACCGCTTGAGCAATTCTTCCCACAACACACGCAATTGAAGCTCCGCAAGGCGGTTGCCCACGCATCTATGAATGCCAAATCCAAATGAGACGTGGTTACGCGCTTGTTTGCGGTCAATGATTAGGCGGTTTGGATCTTCTTCCCAGAACGTTTCATCGCGATTGGCGGATATGTACCACATGGCGATTTGATCGCCTTTCTTGATGGTTTTGCCATGCATCTCTACGTCTTCCAGCGCGGTCCGCCGCATATAGGACAGCGGTGTCTGCCAGCGGATAATTTCCGCAACCATATTGGGGATGAGCGCGGGGTTTGCTTTTAACTTGGCATATTCATCCGGGAATTTGTTGAGCGCATAGACACCGCCCGACATGCTGTTGCGGGTCGTATCGTTCCCCCCAACAATCAGCAGCAACACGTTCCCCAGCAACCAATTCATATCGAGATTGCGTGTGGACGCACCATGGGCCAACAGGCTCATCAAGTCATGACCAGCAGGGGCCGACTTACGTTCTTCATAGATACCGGAGAACGTTGTGAGGCAGTCAGACAATTCCTGCTGCCATTGGTCCCGGCCCCCAGGACACACGTCTTTATCGAATGGATTGGTGGTCACATCTGACCAGCGGGTGAGTTGGCGCCGTCTTTCCTGAGGAAACCCGAACAAGGTCGCCAGCATCATGGCCGTCAATTCGATAGAGACAGTATCGACCCAATCGAAGGGCTCCCCCACCGGCAACCGATCCAATACTTTTTGCGTCCGACCACGGATAAGGGGTTCATATTCCTGCAGCATGTTCGGGGCAACGCCGGGCTGAACAGTTTTGCGCTGAACCGAATGAATGGGTTCATCCGCCGTTATAAAACTGTTGGCGTCAAAGCCCTTGGCTGGCGGGCCCAACACGATGCCGCCATATTTAGCGTCTGATGAAAAACGCGTGTGATCCGTATCTATCGCCAGCACGTCCTTATAGCGGGTGACCGACCAATAGGGACCAGAAATGCTATCAGGCGTCCAATGCAACGGATCTTCTTTGCGCAGACGGTCGAACCGATCCCACATTTTGTTCTGCCGCCAGACTTCCACGTCAATGAGATCGAGCGTTTCCAGATCCAATTCGCTCGCCGGAGGGACGCGATCCCCTTGATCTAAATATTGAGGCCGAGCGGGCTTGCGGTAACTGAGAGTTGGACGTTCCAACGTCAGGCTGCGGGCGGCTTCCCCCATGGGATTTGTTCCTCATGATCACGACTGTTGACACTGTCTACTCAAATCTGTAGACAGTGTCAACATGGAAGCAGCATTGCTAGAGTCACCCACCCCCCCGCGCAGTGACGGTTTGCGCGCAAGACTCATATCTGTGGCCCTGAAGATCCTAAAAGACCAAGGGATTGAAGCCCTTACGCTGCGGGCTGTGGCACGCGGGGCCTGTGTCTCGCATGGCGCGCCCGCGCGGCATTTCAGGAATTTGGATGATCTGAAGGCCGAAGTGGCGGCGGAAGGCCTGCGTATCGTTTCCGGCGACGTATCGGATGCCATGGCTCAAGTCCCCCCCGGCAGCCCCCCCAAAACGCTGCTCATGGCGGCCTCACGCGCATATGTAAATTGCGCCCTTGAGAACCCGGGCCTTTTTTCGCTTATCATTCGGACGGGCACGCTGCCCGCATCGAACGACGCGCTGCGCGTCGAATCCCAATCAACTTACGAACGCTTCCATCGCATGGTTTTAAAGCTTCAGGAAAGAGGGTGGAAAAAAGGGATGGACCCCAAACTGCTTGCGGGGTCTCTTTGGTCGTCCGTGCATGGGCTGTCTACGCTTTGGATGCACGGGACATACCAACAAGCCCATCCTGATGCCACGCTTGACGATGCGATAGAAAACATCTTGGACCTTAATTCACATCCGCGATCCGATTGAAGAAACGCACCATGACCACAGACAGCACACACCATCAATTCATTATCATCGGCGCAGGGGTTTCAGGCATTTATCAAATCAAGCGTCTCAGTGACATGGGGCTCGATGCAATTGTACTGGAGGGCGACGAAGATTTGGGAGGCACGTGGTATCGCAACAGATATCCAGGCGCCCGTTTCGATTCCGAAAGCTACACTTATGGCTATTCATTTTCGCAGGAACTTTTGGATGAATGGCACTGGACAGAACGCTTTTCGTCCCAACCGGAAAATCTGAAATACCTGAACTTCGTCGCTGACAAATTCAACCTGCGCCAATACATGAAGTTTAACGCCCGCGTTGAGTCCATGATCTGGGACGACACCGCAAATCAATGGCAGCTAACCTTACAGAATGGTGAAACATACACGGCCCAATTTGTAATCACCGGTATTGGCGTCTTGTCGATGCCGACGATGCCCCGCATCAAGGGAATTGACGATTTCAAAGGTGAATCCTTCCACACCTATTGGTGGCCCAAAGAACCTGTATCGTTTGCCGGCAAACGGGTTGGCGTGATCGGAACAGGGGCGACCGGCATTCAGGTCATCGCGGAGATCGCCGACAAAGTCGGTACACTGACCGTCTTCCAGCGCCGCCCAAATTGGAGCACACCTTTAAACAACGCGCCGATCTCTGAAAGTGAGATGGCGGAGATCCGGTCTCGCTATGACGAGATTTTCGCGAATTGCGCCATGTCACCCGGCGGTTTCGAACATGTGCCGGACCGGCGTGGCTTTTGGAACGTGAGCAAGGAAGAACGTATTGCCACGTGGGATCGCCTTTATGACACGCCAGGTTTTGCCCTTCTGGCGGGAAATTTTCGCGAAATCTTCATGGATGAGGCTGCGAACAAAGAGATCTCTGACTACGTGGCCGATCGCATTCGTCAGCGCGTAAACGACCCGAAGGTCGCCGAAAAACTTATCCCGAAGGATCACGGATTTGGCGTGCAACGGCTGCCGTTAGAAAGCCGATATTTTGAGGCGTACAATCGCGACAATGTTGAGCTGGTGGACATTACAGACTCACCGATCGAGAGGATTACGGAAACAGGCATTCAAACAACCAACGCACACCATGACCTCGATATGATCATTTATGCCACGGGCTTTGACGCGGTGACCGGCGCCTTCGACCGTCTGACTGTCAAAGGTGTCGGAGGCGTGGATCTTCGTGACAAATGGAAAGACGGGCCGAAGACCTATCTCGGCCTTCTCGTTCATGGATTTCCAAACATGTTCATGGTCGCAGGGCCACAAAGTGCTTCAGGGTCTACAAATTACCCGCGTGCGATCGAAAACGGGGTTAACTGGGTCACCGATCTGATCGAACACTTGGTCGCGAACGACATAAACAGGTTCGAGGCGACGGCTTCAGCGGAAGAAAGCTGGCAAGAAGCCGTCCAGGACGCCTACGCGGCATTGCTTCTGCGTAAAAGCCAAGGATGGTTCACGGGATATAACTCGAACATCGCCGGGCGCGAAGTTGGAAAAATCCGTTACCAAGCCTATTTCGGCACAGGCCCCAAATACACGTCGATCATCAAACAAGTGGCAGAGGACGGGTACCGCACACTTAAGTTCGGTTGAGGCCGGAGTGGCAGACATTTAGCCTGACCGATGTCGGTCATGCTGCCTTTTTCGTCTGTCAGGTTCTGACATCATCGCATGGCAGTACGGATCGATGCGCTAAGCCAAACGCGGGAATATTTTCTTGGCGTTACCGCTTGCGATCTTGTCTCTGTCCGCAGCATTCAGCCCGTCAAACTTCGACACACCCGCCCAAGCCGCCACACTTACCGGCGGCGGTGCGAATGGGAAGTCGCTGCCAAACAGGATCTTGTCGCTGGGAACCAGATTTGTAAGCGCCCCGAGCGCTTGCGCGCCGCCTGACAAGGCCGTGTCGTAGTAGAAGTTTTGCAGATAATGCAGAAACCCCTTCGGAAAGTTTGTCTTGGTGACCGGCAGCTGCTCCAAAAGTGACCAACGCCACGCCAGAAACGGCGCCGTGCCACCTGCGTGGGAAAAGATGAATTTGATGTTGGGATATTTTTCCGCCACGCCCGTCCAGATCAAGTTCGCAATAGCCCGGCTGGTATCGAACACAAACTCGGTGGCAAAGGGCGGAATGGTGAGCTGCTCGCCCGGCGCGCTGACCGGCACCGTCGGGTGCACGAATGCAACGGCGGAACGGGCATCCAGCGCGGCCATCAAGGCATCGAATTTAGGATCGCCCAGATAGGTGCCGTCTGAATAGCTGGACAAAAGAACAACGCCATCCAATTCGAGCTGGTCGAGTGCAAATTCTGCTTCTGCAAGCGAGGCGTCAACCAACGGCATGGGCAAGACGGCGAAAACACCAAAACGGTCAGGGTCTTGTTTTACCAGAGACGCGGCGTATTCATTGCAAGATCTCGCCAAGTCCACGGCAGCCCCGTCATCGCCGAAATGCACGCCCGGCGCCGAAATGGAAAGGATGCCGGTTTTGATGTTTTGGCCGTCCATCATCTCAAGCGCACCGTCGGGTGTCCATTTAGGAAAATCGACGCCCCCTGCGCCGTAAATCCCCAGCTTCGCCAGTGCGGTCACATAGACATCCGGTAAAAAATGCTGGTGTACGTCTATTTTTGACATGTTGGTGTTCCCTATCGCGGCGCCAGCGCCCATTGCTCCCATCGCAAGCGCGGCTGCGCTCGTCTTTATCATGGTTCTTCTGTTGATCATCTTTCCCTCCCGGACTTCTTGTGGCCCCTAGTCATTGCTTGCCGCCAATATCGGAGGCATTGATTCCAAGGGGTGTTTACTGGATGGCGCTTTCTCGCGCCAATACACCTTGGACAATAAACCCAGCAACTGCCGCACCTCTGACTGGGAAAGCGCACTCCATTGTTCCCGATGCAGACTTTTTATATCTGCGGTGAGGCGCAAAAAAAGATCCCGGCCGCTTGGCGTCGCTTTAACCAGAACAACACGCCGGTCATATTCAGATGGGAAACGTTCTAGATGCCCTGCTTTTGTCAAACGATCCACCAGACGCGTCACATCCGATGCCCTCGTGAACAGACCATCGGCGATCGCCCCCATGGGCACACCATTTTGGTGCTCGCCGTCCGAAAGACAGACAATCCACAACACCGTGTAGTGCGCCATGGTGAGGTCTTGCGCCTTACAGACGGTTTCCACTTCGTCCGTCAGGCGCCCAGCCGCCAGGAACAAATTGATAAAGGTTTCGCGGCCGATCCGATCGATTTCCGGTTCACGTGTTTTGATTTTGGTCATGCAGCGTTTCTCAATTCATCCTTCCTCAAAACAAGAGAGAGAGCCTGTTGAAGCTCCGCCACGGGCGAGCCAGCGGCACCTAAGCTACGCCAGGCGACGAAGCGATCCGGCCTGACAAGCACAGCGCCGGCCTTGGATATCCCCCGTTGGCTCAGCCAATCACTTCGCTGGTCCAGATAGTCCCCACGTGCCGCCCCAATGGTAACTGAATCGAGCGGTATCTGCATCATCTCCGCCAGGTGTTTGGCCGCGTCCACCCAGGCACCTCCGTCTTCGCCGGCAATCAACAGGAAATGCCCAGGCCGCACGAGATCGAGCGTGGAGATGCGATCGGCGTCGTAAGTGTCCAGCCAAGCATGGGGCAAACAACTGCCGGGTTCCGTGTTTGCTTGATAAATCCGCCGCATGTCCGGCGAGGGCGGAAGCTCCCCGGCGCTGGGTACAATGGCAGCACCTTCCGCCCGATAATTGTAGCCGTATTCCACATTGTGTTCCGCAAACTCCATGGTCTGCGTGTGGATGGCGCGCACCACATTCCGACGGAAATCATCGTCCTCGGGGCGGTCACTCCACAGGCGCTTGAGGTTTTTCCAGTTCGCATCTGTTCCTGCATTTGGGCCAACTTGCATCGCTTCCGCTATTGCAGAATGATTAAGCGCGCTCTCAATGGAACAATTCACATTGTTTTGCACCACAGGTTTGCGTTCGACTTCATAAGACTCAAGAAGGCGATCGGAGGCCTTCCCGGTCAGAACGGCGGCCAACTTCCAACATAAATTGTGAGCATCTTGGATCGCGCTGTTTAGGCCCAATCCACCGGTGGGCGGATGCCGATGGGCGGCATCTCCCATCAGAAACACCCGGCCCGCCTGAAACCGTTCCGCCACCACACCTTCCAAGGACCACCGGGTGATCTTGTGGATCTTCACAGGATGATCCCCAATACCTAACGCGTCTCGCATGGCGTCTTCGATTTGAGCATCATCCACCGCTTTCGGATCATCCATGGGATAATTCAGGTGAAACACCCATTCCTCGGAATGAGGCCCCCATTTTTCCGGCCCCATCGGAACCAACACACACATCACCCCTTTATGCGGCGGCCAAATCCATCTGATCAGCACCTCCGGGTCGCGCGCCCAGGCAGACAGATCCGCAGTCATGTGGATGGTCACTTGCCGCTGCAAGTCGCGAGGGCCTTCCATGGCGATTCCAAGAGCCGGGCCAATGGTTCGCCCTCCATCGCATGCCAGCACATATTTTGATGTTACCGTGTACTCACTGTTTTCGTTCAGATTACGGATTGTTGTTGTTACCCCGTCCTCATCTTGGTGGATGTCCACCACTTCGTGAGAAAAGTGAATTTTGCCGGGTGCTAATTCTTCCGCTCGCTGCCGCAAGATAGGCTCCAGACGTATTTGCGGAAGATTTGTCGACGGGCACGGACTTGCGGCGGCCCAATCGGGATTGGTGTAGCCCGCCCCCCAGGCTTCCAACTGCCCGATCTTACGCCCATAGTCTTCGTCATCTCCCGCAAGGCCTGCATACCATGCGGATGCTTTCATGTTTTCGAGCGGCGTGCCGCGCGCGTAGATCGCGTCCGCGATCCCCACATCCTTCAAGATTTCCATGGCCCGTTGATTCAACACATGAGCTTTGGGAAGGTCTGATGTTGAAGGGCGGGCATTCACCAGCCAGGTTTCGATACCCAATTGAGACAACAACATGGACGCGGTCAGGCCGGCACCACCGCCGCCGACAATGAGGACGGGCACGTTAACGTCAGACATCTTATTCCTCCCTTTGCTCGGTTTTGACTTATATACGTTGTCACATTATTTGTTGCAACAAATATTAATCCGAAAAAACGATCTCCATGACCGTTTGGCGCTAATTTTCTGTTGTAAACAGCTACTTAGGAAGGTTTAGAGGTAGCGGATTTTTGGTTTGCCGCCATAGTAGGTAAACAAAGGCGTCGGTGTGGATGCCGCATTGTCGTCCGCCAACCGCCGCTTGGTTTCGCCGAGCATAAATTCAGTCACATCGATGATGGGCAGTTTGAGCGCCTCATCAATGGGGTACCAATCCAACTCGTTGAGTTCGCCATTGCTGCGCAACGTGCCGTGCGTCGCCGCCCCGTCCGTAATGAAGAACCGGGCGTGAAACCGGATGGGGCTTTCCGGCGGCGTGATCGCACGCCCGAGAAAAAACATATCCGCTTGGTCTGGCAAAAAAGGTAGATCAGTCCCGTCCGTTTTGGGTCCGATCATAAGACCCGTTTCTTCGAAGGTTTCCCGCAAAGCGGTGGTGGCAAGTATCGCCGCCTTGTCGCGGTTCGCCGCGCCATGCGGGTGCATTTGAGCATGCGTGATCTTGGGCAAAGGGCGATCAATCGGGATCAACCGATCGGTCGCATCCATGCGGCCGCCTGGAAACACAAACGCATCGGGAATGAAGGATGCTTTGGACGGGCGCTTGCCCATTAAAATTTCGACCTGTCCCCCGCGCCGCCGGTAAATGACCAAGCTTGCCGCGTTGCGGGGATGGACGCGAGACGTGGACATCAGCCGTGTCCGCCTTACCGTGGCAACAATGTGGAACCGGTCAGATATTCATCCACCGACCGGGCGCATTGGCGCCCTTCCCGAATGGCCCACACCACCAAGGATTGGCCGCGCCGCATGTCGCCAGCGGAAAATACTTTGTCCACAGATGTTTTGTAATCATCCGTATTGGCTTTCACATTGCCGCGACCGTCCAGGTCGAGCGCCAGTTCCTTCACCATGCCGCCCTGTTCCGGATGAATGAACCCCATGGCCAGCAACACAAGGTCCGCGGGCAACTCAAATTCGGACCCCGGTACTTCTTTCATGGTCATGCGGCCATCGTCGCCTTTTTCCCAGGTAACGCGCACCAATTCCAGCGCGGTAACTTTACCGTCCTTGCCTTTGACAGATTTCGTATTCACGGCCCAATCGCGGTCACAACCTTCCAGATGCGAACTGGAGGTGCGCAGCTTCAACGGCCAATCGGGCCACACCAACCCTTTATTTTCTTTTTCCGGCGGCTGCGGCATGATTTCCAATTGGGTGATTGATTTCGCCCCATGCCGGTTTGACGTGCCGATACAGTCAGAGCCCGTATCGCCGCCACCGATAACGATGACGTTTTTACCGTCGGCCAAGATGGGCTGATTATCCCCGATCTGTTCACCGGCAACGCGCCGATTCTGTTGGGTGAGGAACTTCATGGCGAAATGGACGCCGTCCAGTTCTTCACCCGGCACACCTAAGGGCCGTGGCACTTCAGCCCCGCCCGTCAGCACGACCGCATCGAAGTCGTCATAGAGCTTCTTGATGTCCACATTGACGCCCACATGGCTGTTCGGGCGGAATTCCACCCCTTCCGCCTGCATCTGCGCCATGCGCCGATCAATAAGGTGCTTTTCCATCTTAAAATCAGGAATGCCGTAGCGCAGCAACCCGCCGATGCGGGCATTTTTTTCAAACACAACGATTTTATGGCCCGCGCGGGCCAATTGCTGGGCACAGGCCATTCCCGCCGGTCCCGAGCCGACAACAGCAACGGTCTTGCCGGTACGATGCTGGGCAATTTGAGGGACAATCCAGCCTTCTTCCCAGGCCCGGTCTACGATCGCGCATTCGATCGTTTTAATCGTTACAGGCCGCTCCGAGATATTCAATGTACAGGCTTCTTCACAGGGCGCCGGACAAATACGACCCGTAAATTCCGGAAAATTATTCGTGGAATGGAGAACATCGCTCGCCCGCTTCCAATCCCCCTGGTAGACCAAATCATTCCAGTCGGGGATAATGTTATTGACCGGGCAGCCATTGTGGCAAAACGGAATGCCACAATCCATGCAGCGCGCCCCTTGGGCACGGACTTCGTCTTCCGACAACGGAATAACGAACTCGTTATAGTTCTTCAACCGATCAGCGACGGGGGCGTAGACCCGATCCTTTCGATCGATCTCTTTAAATCCGGTTGGTTTTCCCATGAACTTTACTCTCCTGCCACCGCGCTGACTTTTTGTGCGGGCGCGGCTTGCGGCCGGTCTTTCATTTCCGTCAAAGCCCGGCGATAATCCGTCGGGATCACTTTGACAAATTTCGGAAGATAGCTGTCCCAGTTATCCAGAATGTGACGTGCGCGTGCACTATCCGTGTACAGCATGTGTTTTTCGATGAGACGTTTTAACCGCGCCGCATCATGGCTCAACATATCTGCCGCGATGTCTGCGTCGGACACAGTTCCTTCGTCTCGGATTTTTTCCAGTTCAACCATCGCCGGATTGCACCGCTCTTTGAAGCAATCGTTTTCGTCCAACACATAGGCCAAACCGCCACTCATACCGGCGGCAAAGTTACGGCCTGTTTCGCCCAGCACCACCACGACACCACCGGTCATATATTCGCAACCGTGGTCGCCGACGCCTTCAACAACCGCATGCGCGCCGGAGTTACGAACGCCAAACCGTTCTCCGCCGACGCCTCGGAAGTAGCATTCGCCGCCGATGGCGCCATAGAGCACCGTGTTGCCGACAATAATGTTTTCTTCAGGCTTAAAACTGCTGACCGATGGCGGATAAATCACCAAGCGGCCACCGGACAAGCCTTTGCCCACATAATCGTTGGCATCGCCTTCCAATTCGAAGGTCACCCCTTTCGACAGGAAACCGCCGAAGGTTTGCCCGGCATTCCCGGTAAACTTCACATGCAAGGTCTCGTCACCAAGGCCTTCATGCCCATGTTTTTCGGCAATGCGGCCCGCCAGCATAGCCCCAACGGTACGGTTCACATTGGTGATCTTCGTATCAATGCGCACCGGCGTGCCATCGTTGATGGCCGGTTGGGCCTCCGCAATCAGGGTGTGATCCAGTGCTTTGTCCAGGCCATGGTCTTGACGTTCACAATTGTAGATTGCCACATCCGGCCCGACGTCCAACTCATGGATCAACGGGGCCAGGTTCAGCCCTTTCGCTTTCCAATGTTCGACCGCTTCACGCACTTCCAACTTGTCACGGCGGCCGATCATCTCATCGAAGGAACGGAAGCCAAGCTGCGACATCAGTTGGCGCACCTCATTGGCCACAAAGGTGAAGAAGTTGATCACATGTTCTGGCTGGCCGGTGAACAATTTCCGCAATTCCGGATCTTGGGTGGCGACACCGACAGGACAGGTATTCAGATGACATTTGCGCATCATAATACAGCCGGCGGAAATCAACGCCGCCGTGGCGATGCCAAATTCATCCGCCCCCAGAAGGGCGCCGACCACAACATCGCGGCCGGTACGGATACCACCATCCACCTGAACGGCGATGCGGCCGCGCAACCGATTGCGCACCAGCGTCTCGTGGGTTTCGGCCAAGCCGATTTCCCATGGGCTGCCGGCACTTTGGATCGAAGTGATGGGGCTCGCCCCTGTACCGCCGTCGAAACCGGAAATGGTCACATGATCCGCATGCGCCTTTGCAACGCCGGCAGCCACGGTGCCCACACCAATTTCGGACACCAGCTTCACACTGATGCGGGCCTCTGGATTCACATTTTTGAGGTCGTGGATCAGCTGCGCCAAATCCTCGATGGAATAAATGTCATGGTGCGGCGGTGGTGAGATGAGGCCCACACCCGGTGTCGAATGGCGCACCCGCGCAATCCATTCATCCACCTTGTGGCCCGGCAACTGTCCGCCTTCACCGGGCTTTGCACCTTGCGCCATCTTGATTTGAATGTCCGACGCATTGACCAAATACTCCGCCGTGACGCCAAACCGGCCCGACGCCACCTGCTTGATGGCCGACCGCATCAGATCGCCTTTTTCGTCCGGTTGGTAGCGGGACGATTCTTCCCCGCCTTCGCCACTATTGGACTTGCCGCCCATGCGGTTCATGGCGATGGCCAAAGTGGTATGCGCTTCCCAAGAGATGGAGCCGAAGGACATGGCGCCCGACGCAAAACGCTTCACGATCTCGGACGCCGGCTCAACTTCATCCAGCGGCACGGGCGTGTCCGCTAATTTGAACTCGAAAAGACCGCGCAAATTGCGCAGTTTTTTGTCCTGCACATTCATCCGCTTGGAGAAGGCGAGATATTTGGCTTCATCGCCCGACCGCGCCGCATGTTGTAGCAGGCCGATGGTTTCCGGTGTCCAAGCGTGTTCCTCACCGCGCAAGCGATAGGCCACTTCGCCCCCCACATCCAACGCATCGCGATAGATCAGAGCATCGCTATAGGCGATGCTGTGGCGCCGAACGGTTTCTTCGGCCACTTCCGCAAGACCCACACCATCGATCGCGCAATGGGTGCCGGTAAAGTAATTGTCCAAGAATTCTTGGCTCAACCCGACCGCATCAAAAATCTGGGCGCCGCAATAGGACTGATAGGTGGAAATGCCCATTTTGGACATCACCTTCAAAATCCCCTTGCCCACCGCTTTTACATACCGCTTGTGGATATCTTCCACGCTGAGATCACCGGGAAGGGACGCCTTCAAGGACGTCAGCGTGTCGAGGGCCAAATAAGGATTGATCGCTTCGGCGCCATAGCCTGCCAGCAAGCAGAAATCATGGACCTTGCGCGCTTCGCCGGTCTCCACCACCAGGCCAACTTCCGTACGCAGACCTTCACGAATAAGGTGATGATGCACACCTGCCGTGGCCAGTAAAGCAGGGATCGCCACGCGATCCGCGTCCATTGCCCGGTCCGACAAGATCAAGATATTGCAGCCTTCGCCTTGGGCTTCTTCGGCCAACGCGAAGATCCGCTCAAGCGCGCTTTCCATGCCGGCGGCCCCTTCGATCGCCGGATAGGTGATATCAATTGTCTTTGCACGGAAGGCATCGTCCAAATGATTTTCGATGCGGCGAATACGTTCCAAGTCGAAGTTCGACAGGATTGGCTCGCGCACTTCCAAGCGCAATTGGGAGCCGCCCTTATCATGGTCCAACAGGTTCGGGCGCGGCCCGATGAGGGACACGAGGGACATCACCGATTCCTCGCGGATCGGGTCGATCGGCGGGTTGGTCACCTGCGCAAAACACTGTTTGAAATAGTCGTAGAGAACCTTCGATCGGTCGGACAGCACCGCGATGGGCGTGTCCCGCCCCATGGAGCCAATCGGGTCTTGGCCGCTTTCCACCATGGGCATCAAGAAAGTACGAATGTCTTCTTGCGTATAACCAAACGCTTGCTGGCAATCGAGCAAGGTTTTTGGATCCGGCGGCATGGGTGCCACTTCGGTCGGCAAATCTTCCAAATGGATCTGGGTTTCGTTCAGCCATTGCTGATAGGGCTTGTTGTTCGCAAGCTCTGCTTTCAGCTCCTCATCGTCGATGATGCGGCCTTGTTCCATATCGATCAGGAACATCTTGCCCGGCTGCAAACGCCATTTTTTGACAATCTTTTCCTCCGGAATGGGCAACACACCCACTTCCGATCCCATGACCACCAGATCGTCGTCGGTCACCACATAACGGGCGGGACGCAACCCATTGCGGTCCAGCGTCGCGCCGATTTGGCGTCCGTCGGTAAAGGCGACAGCGGCCGGCCCGTCCCAGGGCTCCATCATGGCAGCGTGATATTCGTAGAAAGCGCGGCGATCTTCATCCATGAGTGGATTGTCGTTCCACGCTTCCGGGATCATCATCATCATGGCGTGGGACAAGGAATAACCGCCCGCCACCAGCAGCTCGAGCGCATTGTCGAAGGTCGCCGAATCCGACGACCCATCGCCGATCAACGGCCATAATTTGTTGAGATCGTTGCCCAGGATCGCCGAGACCATGGAATGGCGCCGCGCCGCCATCCAATTGATGTTGCCGCGAACCGTGTTGATCTCGCCATTGTGGCACAGATAACGGAACGGCTGCGCCAGCTTCCACGATGGGAAGGTATTAGTAGAAAAACGTTGATGCACCAACGCTAAGGCGGAGGTACAGCGCGGGTCCGTCAGATCCTTGAAATAGGACGGAAGGTTCGGCGCCAACACCATGCCCTTGTACACAATCGTCCGTGTAGAAAGTGACGTGATGTAAAAATCTTCCGCAGGCTGACCAGCGCGGCTTTTTGCGACGCGGTGCGCTTGCTTGCGGATCACGAAGAGCTTGCGCTCGAACGCATCTTGGTCCGGGGTATCGGCACCCCGCCCCACAAAGAACTGACGAATGATTGGTTCGTCCGGTTTGACGCTTTCACCCAGCACGGCATTATCCGTGGGCACATCGCGCCAGCCCAGCATCTTTTGGCCTTCTTGCGCGACCGTGTCCGACACCGCTTGGGCACAAATTTCATCAAGCCCTTTTATCGGCGGAATGAATACCAGCCCGACGGCGTAGTCCCCTTCCGTCGGCAGGTCCATGCCTTTCGACGCACAATCTTCACGCAGCAATGTATCGGGCACCTGAATCAAAATGCCCGCACCATCGCCCGCCAATGGGTCCGCCCCAACAGCGCCACGGTGATCCAAGTTCACGAGGATCTCTAATCCCTGCCGGACGATTTCATGGCTTTTGCGGCCTTTAATGTTGGCCACGAAGCCAACGCCGCAATTGTCATGTTCCTTGTCGGCACGGTAAAGCCCGCCCGTCATCTGCTTGTTCTGTTCCAGCATTCCCACAGTCGCCAAAACCCTATCTTGTCGCCTCAGAAAGCGGTCCTTTGGTCATCCAAATCACCGCCGCCAGCCGAGCCTCTCCAGAAACTTCCGCTCCCGTTGGACCGACCAGCCGATCTCGTAACCCTCTGAAAATGCTTACGCATTCTCTAATTTTTGTTTTTCCGGTTGCCGATGAGACCGGTGAGCGGGCCGCGGCCAGTGTGCCGTTGCGCACACACTTTATCCAACAAGCCCAGTCCTTGCGCTTGTCGGCCCTATGCTCCATTTGTGTCGGGAATAACGCATCCCGAAGGGGCCTTATATCACAAATTCAGAAGTGATACTGCTTCCTATTGCCCCAATAACGGCCCGTTTTCTGGGGCGACACCCCAAAAAACGTCATGAATACTGACCTAATCTAGCGATTTTATCGCCGAAAACAAGTGCCACAAGACATAGCCAAAGCTCAAGCACCGAATTTAACCCGCCTGGCAGGGCGTTCCCCGCCCAGCGCCCCGACCAGCAGCGCCGCCCTAAGCCCCTCAAAACAAACACTTTTCGGGATTGGCCTGGCCGCCTTGGCTTTTGCGATCCTGGCAGCGGTGGACGCCATGGTCAAAACGCTGTCGGGCGATTATGTGGTGTTTCAGCTCACCGCCATGAGGGGTCTGATCGCCTGCAGTTTATCTCTGGCGATTCTCTTCTGGCGCCAGGAACACGCACAGCTACGCTCGCCGTTCCTCAAACTCCACCTTCTCCGCGGCGTCTTGAGCTTCGTCGCCGCCTCATCGTTCTTTTTTGCCCTGTCGCAGATGCCGATCGCCGACCTCTATGTCATCGCCTTCACGGCGCCTTTCATGGTCGCGGCCATGTCCTGGCCCCTGCTGCGCGAACGGGTGGCGCACGGCACCTGGTGGGCCATTGGTGCCGGATTCATTGGTGTGCTGATTGCTTTTCAGCCAAGCGGCGTGACCTTTGGAACTGCGGCGGCCATCGGCTTCCTGGCCACTTTTTCCTATGCCATTTCGAACATCCTCATGCGCTGGGTCGGCCCCACTGAGAATCCGTTGGTGACGAGTATCTATGGCATGGGCGGAGGTGGCGCGCTGTCGCTGTTGGTGGCGCTGCCGTTCTGGGTGATGCCAAGCGTTGGTGACGCCTTCATGATGATTGGGGTGGGGTTGTTGGCAGGGCTTGGCTCAATCGCGTTGGCCGCGAGTTTTCGCTTCGCCCCCGCTGCGGTGATTTCCCCCATCGATTATTCATCGATCCTGTGGGGCGGATTTTACGGCTATCTCATTTTTGGCGATGTGCCCGGCGTGCCCACTTTGGTGGGTGCCACAGTCATCGTTGCCGCCGGACTGTGGTTGGTCCGGCAGCACCGATGATCATTCTTAGTCGGCGCCGAACTGACGGATCGGGTCGGTCTTGCCGTCCCATTCGGCGTGGCTTTGTTCCAGAACCCCGAAGAAGGCGCGGACACCCGGATTGTCTTCATAGATTTCCACATAGCCGCCCAGATCCTTGCGCGCATCCATATAGGCAACGCGGCCCGTGGCCACCAGTTCCGTGATGGAGGGATAGCCCGCTTCTTCGAAGCGTTTCTTTTCCGCAGGGAAATCTTCCACCAAGATCGCCCAATGGTGAAAGCCTTCTTCGCCCGGTTTATAGGCATGGCGATACACCGACGGCGTGTCGTCATTCTGTTGGATGAGCTGCACGTGAGCAGGCCCCACTTGACCGAAGGCATAGGTCACATCGACCACCGCCTTCTGACCCAAGAAGGTTGTGGAATCGATTTGCACATTTTCCATGAGGTAGAAAGGACCGGCCCCGAACATTTCTGTCCACTTGGCGCAGGCCGCTTTTACGTCATTCACCACATAGGCGTATTGTTGGATGGGATGTTTGAGAAAAGCCATGGCGTCCTCCGGCGTTTGGGTTGTTATGAATTCTGTATGCGTTGATCTAGGGCGCGATCGACTGATGGCCACTCGCCCCGCAGGATTGAGAAATAGGCGCTGTCCCGATACGTGCCGTCCGGCAGCAGCATGTGGTGGCGCAAAATGCCTTCTTCGACGGCCCCTAACTTGCGCAACGCGGCGCGGGACCGGGCATTGCGCGCATCGGTCTTAAACTCTACCCGGTTCGCCCCACAATCGAACGCATGTTGCAACAGCAAGCGTTTGCAAGAGGGATTCACCTGCGTTCCGTGAACGGAGGGGTGATACCAGGTGCCACCGATTTCCACCTTATGATCATGCGGCGCGATGTTGAGATAACAGCTCATGCCGACGATGCGGTCGCCTGACATGCCTTTGGCAAACACCGTGTGCGGGATCCACCGGCGCGCGTCAAATTCGTGCCGCAGATAGGCAAAGAAAGGTTTGAATTGTTCGCCGGCGCCCCCGGCCGGCATATAGGTCCAGATGTCTGTATCATCTGCCATGTCCAGAAGACCCGGCAGGTGGGCATCCACAATCGGCTCCATACGGACGAAATCATTTTCTAAAACAGCGGGTTCGAGCTTCACGTGTTCACCTCACGCGCGCTGGCGCACGCGGTGCAGACGGCCGCAGCCGGATCTAGATCCAATCTCTTCTCCACAATCTCTTCCCCGCAGGCCACACAGTAGCCAAATTCGTCATCATCCATTCGGGCAAGTGCTGCCGCAATTTGCTTCAGGCGCACACCGCGCCGCCGTTCTTCCGCCAGGGCCATGCTTTGCTGTTGCAGGGCGTCCATGCGCGACAAACGCCCGACGCTTTGCTGGTCCAGCTCCACCGGCGCGCGCTCGTCCGCACTGGCCGTTTGCAGGGCGGTGATCTCTTCGCGTTCCTGAGATAATAGAGAGCGATATTTTTGAACGTCTAGTGCCATAGTCGCTTCATGGTAGACGAATTAGCTGCGAAAGGTGAACACAGCCTGGAAACCGATCCTTTTTGCAAGACGAACCTTGCATGTGGAAAGGAATGAACTCTCGGGCCTAGTGTTTCGCGTCCAGCGACAACCATAGGCGCAGCAGGTGGCGCTTGCGGTCCGGTTCCGGCCAATCCTCATAATTCGTGCGGGCATGAAGGTTGGTGTGGTTCGATAACAGCTGAATGTCGCCGGGTTCCAGATCCATATCGAAATAGAGCGCTGGGTCGGCGGCCACCTTTTCATAGAGGTCCATCAAGGTTTGGCGCTCTTCCGTGAAGGGCGGCACATCGTCGTGGCGTACCACGGATCGAAAATAATCCGAATGATAAAACGTCCGCAACGACCCATTAGCAAACCGGCAGGGTTCAATGGGAATGTGGCCCGGCATGCCATCATTGCCTTCATTGCGCCGGTCCAACAAAAACGCCTCGAACAATTGCGGCGCAAGGTCCGGCCGTTGTGCGAGTACTTCATTGAAAACCGTCACGGAGCTGACGATCCGGCTTTTGCCGCCGGATTTTGCTTTTTGCAAGCAGAGGAGGCCCACCACATCCGCCGCATCGCAGTGATATTCAATATTCGAAGCGGTGCGATAGAGCCGCACAAACGGATCGTCGGCACTGTCGCCCGTATCGGTCACATGGCCCAGCAGATCTCCTTGCGGATTTTGCGCACCCGGCAGACCCAAATGCAGGCCAAAACACCAAAAGACCCGTTCGGAGTCTTCTTGGCTCCACTCTGACACAGGGACGCCAGAGATCACTTGGAAGCCGCGTCCCGACGTAAGCTCTTCACGCCAGGCGCTAAACTGATCGGCCAGGGACGGCAGTGGGAAGTCATTGGCCACCAGCTCCCCCACCGGTTTTCCTGTGGCCTTGGACTGAGTGATGGCCTGCGTAATTTCACCCACATCCGATGGTGTCAGTGCATAACGCCAGCCATCCGTCTGCCGCACCTCGTCGCCACGCCATGCGGCCGCAACGCGCAGCGGTTCCGACAATACATCCGTATGGGGACGGTCAAAATAATGCAGGGTTTGATCGAGAAAGCTTTTGTAATGGGCCACGGGACGCGTCCTTGTTGTTATCCACCCGAACCTATGGAGACGCCGCCCAAATATTTCTGGAAAATCCCATCACGCGTGCCGTCAATGGTTTTTTGGGTAAGCCAGGTATCCACATAATGGCGCCAAGCATCGTCCTGAGGCAGAAGGAATCCCTTTTCCGCAACCGTCAAGGTGCGCCCCGGCATGGCCCGGCACAAAGACGGGTTGCGCCCGGCTTGATAGAGCACTTCGATCAAATCCGTGACCATCACATCCGCGCGGTTCGCTGCTATTTCCTGGAAGATCTTCGTATTATCGTCGAACACCGTCACGTTCGCGGCGTATAGATTTTTGGTGGTGAACTTTTGATTTGTGCCACCCGGGTTCACCACCACCCGCGTGGTTGGCCGGTTGAGATCGCTGAGCGAATGGTATTTGCTCACATCACCGCACCGGACGATGGGTGCTTTACCGCCCGAATGATAGGCGCCCGAGAAATAGGCCTTCTGCGCCCGGGCAAGTGTGCGGGTGATGCCGCTCATGGCGATGTCGAATTTGCCCGCTTCAAAATCTTGCATCAGGGTAGGCCAGGTGGTCTGCACAAATTCCACCTCAACACCCAGCGTTTGGCCCAGACTATTGGCAAGATCGATGTCGATGCCGGTGAAGCCGTCCCCTTTTGCAATCGAAAACGGCGGATAATCCCCCGTGGTGCCCACGCGCAATGTGCCGGCGGCCAGCACCGCGCCTAAGACGCCGTCCGGTTCTGTGGAGGCATCGCCCGTGCCATATTCAATTTGCGCGGCGGTGCGCACCAGAGTGTCGGCGGTTTCCGCGCCCAGCCCCAAGGGCTCCAATTGGGCGGCCAATCGGATAGCCAATGCTTCCTTCTGATCATCCGACGCAAGAAGGGGCTGGACCATCAGCAACTGATCCAAAATCCGCGCCGTGACGGCGGAGATCGCCGGGCGTAACGTTCTGCTTAAACTGGGTGCTGGCGCGGGAGAAGACTTACCGGCGCGCCATTGTTTGGTCGCTTGGTTCTGAATGGCCTTAGCGGCATCCATTTGCGCCACCACAAAGGGCGTGATGGTATCGGGGTCAAGGCCCGCTGCCGCCGCGTTTTTCTTGGACGCATCGATCACACGTGCCTCGCGCGGTGCGTCGGTGATCTTGCCATAGGCCTGCCATTTGGCAGCGGCCACTTGTTCCATCAGATAGAGACGGTGCACCAGCAAATCGCCCAAGCGTTCAAGTTCCGGCGACAGCACCACCTGTTCTTGAACCGGGTCGTCTTCCGCCACGCTGGCATAGGGAACTGCCATGAAACCGATGGCCACAACGCCTGCACACATGAACGCCGCTGATCTGAGGAATGACATGGTCAGCCTTTCTTGCCTTTGGCTTTGCTCCAGCTATCCCGCAACCCGATGGTGCGGTTATAGACCAGATGATCCGGCGTACTGTCCGGATCCGGAACAAAATAGCCCAACCGTTCAAACTGCACGGTTTCCGGATTGTTCGCCGCCGCAAGGGAAGGTTCCAGTTTGCAGTTCAGCAGAACCTCCCGCGAGGTCGGGTTCAAATCTTCCATCACGTCTTCCTTGCCCGCCCCCGGCACTTCCGAGGCAAACAACCGGTCATAGATCCGCACTTCCGCATCCACCGCATGGCGGGCAGAGACCCAATGCATGGTCGATTTCACTTTACGTCCATCCGGTGCGTTGCCGCCCTTTGTTTCCGGGTCATAGGTGCAACGGACTTCTATAACCTCGCCATTTTCATCTTTGATGACACCGGTGCAGGTAAGGAAATAGGCATAGCGAAAGCGCACTTCCCGGCCTGGGGCCAGACGGAAGAACTTTTTCGGCGGATCTTCCATGAAGTCGTCCCGCTCAATGTAAAGCTCGCGCGAGAACGGCACGGGCCGGCGGCCCGCTTCTTCATCTTCCGGATTATTGATGGCCTGAACCTCTTCCACTTGGTCTTCCGGATAGTTTTCAATCACCACTTTCAACGGATTGAGCACGGCCATGCGGCGCGGAGCTGCTTTGTTGAGATATTCCCGAACACAGGCATCCAGCAGCTCAATTTCCACCGTGCCTTCATTCTTGTTGATATCAAGCCGGCCGATGAAATCCCGCAGCGCTTCGGGGGGGATGCCCCGGCGCCGCATCCCTGAAATGGTGGGCATGCGCGGATCATCCCAACCGTCCACATGGTTTTCCTGAACCAGTTGTATCAAACGGCGTTTGGACAGCACCGTATAGGTCACGCCGAGCCGCGCGAATTCATACTGGCGCGGTTCCGACGGCACGGGCAGTTTTTCCACCAGCCAATCATAAAGCGGTCGATGGTCGGCAAATTCCAGCGTACACAGGGAATGGGTGATGTGTTCCAGCGAATCCGACTGGCCATGGGCAAAGTCGTAGGTCGGATAGATATGCCAGGTATCGCCCGTGCGCGGGTGATGGGCATTCAAAATGCGGTAGAGCGTCGGGTCGCGCATATTGATATTGCCCGCGGCCATGTCGATTTTCGCGCGCAGAACCCGTTCCCCATCGGCGAATTCGCCCGCCTTCATACGCCGGAACAGGTCGAGATTTTCCTCAACGCTGCGGTCGCGGTAGGGGCTGGGTTTGCCGGGTTCGGTCAAGGTGCCGCGATATTCCCGCATTTCTTCCGCGGACAGATCTTCCACATAAGCAAGCCCTTGTTCGATTAGATATTCCGCCCAATCATAGAGCTGCTGGAAATAGTCTGACGCAAAGAACAGATTGTCGCCCCAATCGAAGCCCAGCCATTTCACATCGCGCTGGATGGCATCGATATATTCTTGCTCTTCCTTCTTGGGATTGGTGTCATCAAAACGCAGATGGCAGGTGCCGCCAAATTCTTCCGCCAACCCAAAATTGAGGCAGATGGACAAAGCATGTCCCATATGCAGATAGCCATTTGGTTCCGGCGGAAACCGGGTCACGATGCTTTTATGTTTTCCGGACGCAAGGTCTTCACGAATGATGGTGCGGACGAAATCGGTCTTTTCGCGGGGGGCTGCATCCGTTTCCGTGGCAGCAATATCGGTCTTTGTCATGTATCGGCACAATTGCGGGCGTTAGCGAACCCGCAGATAGAGGTGGAAAATATTTCTCCCTGTGTGCCAGAAAATGCCTCTCACGCCAACCGCGCAGAAAAGCATTCAAGGAGGGACACGGATTTCGGATCTTGATGACCGCCTAATCGTTCGGCAAGACCACTGGTTTGCCATGGGGGGTGTCGCGATAGGCCTGGGCCCAGGCCACCTTCAAATCGGTCAGACCGTCGGCATCTGCCGCCCCTTTCTGGGTGACGATCCGTTCCAATGCCGCCAACCAGAACTCATAATAGCGCCCGCCCGACTGGTCATCTTGACCGCGATGGTCGCCGATAACGGCTCCCAAGGTACTGGCCCACTCGTCCCACGAAAAAAGGCCGTTTTGATACAGCGCGATGGTCATGGCGAAGGCGTGCGCCTGCCACGGTTCGGCAAAGACGGGGTCCGCCTCTTGTTTCAACGCGTCCGGCACCAGGGACGCGAATTTCTGTTGTGATGGGTCAGGCGCGTTCAAGATAGGGCTCCCACAGATCAAGGGTCACGGTGTCTTTCGGATGGGCCGTCTCGCCCCACAGGGTTCGCGCTGTAAACCGCACCGAATAAAGATGCGCGGGATTTTCCCCCTCAAACTTTGCGTTGGTATCGGGAAAGACATGGGCGCCGTGATGGGCAACGATGGTGCCCACCTTGTCGCGCGCATAGCGCGGCAGCCTGGTGTGCCCCTCCACCCGAAGATTTTTCGTGTGAATCTGGTCGCCTACCTTGAAAGCTGGTGTCGCCTCAATCTCTCGAGAAGCCGGGGCCCCTGCTTGCAGGACTGCCAGCACCAGGTCAGCCGGCACGGGTGGCGTATCCGGCTTCGCCCCCAAATCCGGCGTCCTGCCCTGGTTCACCTGATCAATCTGATCGTCCGACAGCACGCCGTTAACGCGACATCGGGACATCACGCCTTCAAACCAGCGTTCGTAATAGGATATACGCAGATAGTCCGCTGGCGGAACGGTTTCCATGGAATGACGGGTATTGTCCGTATTGCCTGGTAAAAATGCCGTGCTGACAAGATTGAGGGCCAAGACGCGTCCTTCCCATGGCGCGTGAAACACGGGCTCATCAATTTCGATCGGGATGGGACCGAAGCCCGCCATGCCGCCCATATCGTGAATGCCATCCATGAGCGTCACCCTTTTTCCGGCGCAGCGGCAAGACCCGTGCCGATCATTGAATCGCGTGTTACCAATTCCGCGAGCTGATCTTCCGTCATACCGTCCGTGCCGTGCGGCCGCTCGGGCAACACCAGATACCGCACTTCAGCGGTGGAATCCCACACCCGCACTTCCGTGTCATCGCTTACCGTAACGCCGAATTCTTCCAACACCTTTCGCGGTTCGCTGACCGCACGGGCACGGTAAGCGGAAGACTTGTACCAAGCAGGCGGCAGCCCCAGGACCGGCCAGGGGTAACACGAACACAATGTGCACACGACCATGTTGTGCACCGCGTCCGTATTTTCCACAACCACCATATCTTCGCCTTGCATGGCGGGAAAGCCAAAGTCCGCGATGGTGGCCGACCCGTCTGCCAGCAGTTTTTGTTTGAAGGCCGGGTCGGACCAGGCACGGGCCACAACACGGGCGCCGTTTTTCGGGCCCACTTTGTTTTCATAGAGATCCACAATGCCGTCCAACGTGGCGGGATCAACCAACCCTTTATTGACCAAAGCGGTTTCCAGCGCTTTGACCCGCAAGGTCATGTCGGACGGCGGGTGTTGATGCTCATGATCGTGATCGTGGCCTTTGCCCATGGTCTGTGATAGTCCTGATGCGTTCCGTGTTGCGTTTGGGGACAAGTCTAAAGCGATAAGGCGCAGACCGGAAGGACTTCCCATTGAAGCGAGTATATTTGCCATTGGCCATGGTGTTCATGGCGTGGTCATCCCAGGCGTGGGCGCATCACGCCCTGTATGGCCGGACACCGGTGACCCTTCTGGAAGGTTTTTTATCTGGGCTAGCGCATCCCGTTATAGAGCCCTTGCATTTTGTGGCCGTCATTGCGGTTGGCGTGCTGTGCGGTTTACGCGGCAAGCCCTATTCCGGCGTAGCCGCCTTTGTCATTGGCGGGTTCTTGGCCACATGGGCCACGGGGGCCGCCGCTTCCGGACTGATGCTGGAACTTGCCGTTGCCATCTCCGTCTTTGTGTTGGGGCTGTCGGTCCTCATCCAACTGCCCGCTCAGCGTTTCACTCTGGTAGCGGGCTTGTTCCTGATCGGGGCCGTTCACGGGGCGGCCTATGCGGAAGCCATATTAGGGGCCGGCATGGTGCCCTTGGTGGCCTATTTGGTTGGGCTCACGCTGGTGCAAGGGGCCATTGCTGGTGCCATCGCTTTTTTGGCAGGCAGGTTACGCGAGAAACAACCCTTGCGCCCGATCGCTGGAGTTATTTTATCCGGCGTGGGCGCCCTCGCGGCTGTGGCCGTTCTGGCTGCTTAGAACCCCAGATCAGACATTAGAACAGCCTGCCCCGTCGCCATGGATCTGTGGGCGGCCACCCCAATGGCGACCGACAATACACCATCGGCAAGGGTCACGGTTGGCGCCGACCCGGTCCGGATCGCTTCTACAAATTCTTTATGCTGATAATAGGTCGCTCCGTGATGCTGGCCTACCTCCAACACCTCGGGCGGCACGGGCACATGAAACCGGTCGCGGTCGCGCTGGCGATCGCTGAGCGTGATATGGCCGTCGGGAATAGCCACTTCCAACTTGGCTTTGTCGCCCACCAACGAGATCTCTTCCTGATTTTGGGAGCCTTCCGCGAACATGCACAGATCCAGCATGGCGCGGGACCCGTTTTCAAACTCCACCACCACAAATCCATTGTCGAAGATGTCGGGTTGGCGGCCGCCATATTCTTCATCTTTGTGATTCACATTTTGACCACCCGATCCGAAAACCCGCACCGGCTTGTCCGCCATGACCAGACACATCAGGTCGAAAAAGTGACAACATTTTTCCACAAAGGTTCCGCCGGTGTTGTGATTAAACCGGTTCCAGTCCTCTACCTTGGGGAGGAAGGGAAACCGATGTTCGCGAATGCTCAACATATGCGGCGTGCCCACAACGCCGCCTTTTGCCATCTCCACAAATTTGGCCACCGGCGGCATGTAGCGATATTCAAGCCCCATCCAAATGACACCATCGTGCCCATTCGCTGCGTCTTGTAATGCCCGGCAATCTTCAAGCGTCGTGCACAAAGGTTTTTCCATGAGCACATGCAAGGACGACCCCAACACATCATCAGCGATCGCCTTGTGGGTAAAGTTTGGCGTGGCGATCACCAGCGCGTCCACATCGCCCGCGTCCAGTAAATCGCGATGATCCGTGTAATACCGAACGTCAGTGCCCTTGGTTGGCCCGCCATGGTATTCCAACGTGAACTTCGCCCATTCTTGCGGTTCCTCATTGGGCTCAGCGATGGCCACCACTTCCGCATTCTCGATCAAATTGATATTGCGGATATGTTCCAGGCCCATCATGCCACTGCCGATGATGCCATAGCGGATAAGACTCATTATACTGACACTCCGATAAGACGGCTGCGCGCCAGAGTACCTAAATTCCAGGTGACGACAAGAAAGGGCTGCACGAACTTGGCACAAGACACCATTCATATTCGTGATGCCACGCCACAGGATATGGACCGGATCAGCGAGATCTACGCCCATTACGTGCTGAACACGGTGATTACCTTCGAACTGGACCCACCCGATGCCGCCGAAATGGCACGCCGCGCAGCCTCCATACAATCCAGTGGTTTTCCCTATCTGGTCGCCGACCAGGCCGGCATGGTGCTGGGATACGCCTATGCCGCCCCATACCGGACGCGGCCCGCCTATCGCTTTACGGTGGAAGACACGGTTTATTTGGACCCCGGCGCGACCGGCAAAGGCTTGGGCAAACGCCTTTTGTCCGACATCATCGACATCTGCACAGAAAAGGGCTTTCGACAAATGATCGGCATTGTGGCCGGGCATGAGAACGCCGCCTCGATCAATCTGCACAAATCACTAAAATTTGAGCAAGTGGGGGTGACCAAAGCCGTGGGCCAAAAATTTGGCCGGTGGATTGATACAACCTATTTACAACGGCCTTTGGGGCCGGGCGATTTGGAACCTCCAATCGAATAGTCTGCCCTTTTTGTCTGACACAGGGGCTCCAACCATGCTAGGAGAGCGCCGAATAGCTGATCTGCTGGAGGGACCCCGCACATGAAGACCGCCACACGACACCTTGGCCTTGTTTTTGGCACCATCTCCTTGCTCGCGCTTGCGGCCTGCGGGCAGGATGAAGACGTTGCGCAGGCCCCCGCCCCGGCAGAAGCAGAAACACCCGCCACTGCCGAACCGGACGCCCCGCGCGAGTTGACGCAAGAAGAAAAGAACGCCGCCCGTTTTGATGAAATATTGGCCGGTGCGTGGCGGGAAGACAAAAACAAAGCCCGAGACGGTTTCCGCAATCCGAAAGAGACACTGACTTTCTTTGGCCTTCAGCCCGATATGACCGTTGTCGAAGTGTGGCCCGGTGGGGGCTGGTATGCCGATGTCATTGCGCCGTTCGTGAAAGAGGACGGCAAATATTACGCCGCGGGATTTGATCCGGCCTCCGACAATGAGCGCATTGTGAAAGCGATCGCCGCCTTTCAGACAAAATACATCAACGATGCAGACACCTTTGGCGACGTCACAGCCACGGTGTTTGGCCCCAATGTGGGCGATATCGCTCCTGCGGGCAGCGCCGACATGGTGCTGACCTTCCGCAACGTTCACAATTGGGTACCTCGTGGATATGCCGAAGAAGGGTTCGTGCAAATGTATCGGGCGCTTAAGCCTGGCGGCATTTTGGGTGTGGTGGATCACCGCCTTCCAGCGGACGTAGAAGCGGATGCGGACCTTACCAGCGGATACATCCACGAACAGGCCGTAATCGACCTTGCCGAAAAAGCCGGGTTTGTGTTGGACGGATCGTCCGACATCAACAACAACCCCAAAGACACGGCGGACCATCCCTTTGGCGTGTGGACCCTGCCGCCGGTACTGCGCAGCGCGCCCCGGGGTGAGCCAGCCGATGAAGCATTCGACCAGACCAAATACAAAGAAATCGGAGAAAGCGACCGCTTCACCCTGCGCTTCAAAAAGCCGGAATAGGCTTTGAGTAGGCGCACCACGGTGCTCGGTTGCAGACTATTGGTGTAGAAGCCGGACCTCATACAATCTTAGCGACATTGTAACCTCCTGCATGGTAAGAGAACATGCGATCCATGTGGGGGTTTCCATGACCGATTTGTCCGTCCCGGCTGACAACGCACAGCCGACGAAAGAGCGTTTTCCATTTTCCTTTCATGGCGGCGCCAGTGAGTTTTTCGGCATTTGGATCGTCAACTTGCTGCTTACGATCGTCACGCTGGGCATTTATTCTGCCTGGGCGAAGGTGCGCACCACCCGATATTTTTATGGAAACACCCAAGTCGACGGTCATGGGTTTGAGTATCACGCAGAACCCGTGAAGATCTTGATCGGCCGGATCATTGCGGTACTGATCATTACATTCTACAGCATGTCGCAGTTGATTGATCCGATGGTTTATGTCGGGTTGACCGCGATTTTGTTGATCGCAATTCCTTGGCTGATCAACCGAAGTCTTCGATTTACCGCGCGGATGACCAGCTATCGCAATGTGCGGTTCGATTTTCATGGCAATTACTGGCGCGCCCTCTGGGTGTTTCTGATTGGCCCCATCCTCGCCTTCTTCACACTCTTCTTATTGATGCCCGTGATCGCCCGGGCGGCCCAACGTTATTTAGCCGACAGCTTTACCTATGGCGGGCGACCGATGGTGATGACTGCCGGCCTCGGCCCATTCTATTGGGCTTATTTTTTAGGCTTCCTCATTCTTTTGGCCTTGGCTGCCGTTGCGACCGCCGTGGTCATCGCCGCCATTCCCATGCTGGAAGGTTTTGATCCGTCAGTGCTCGAAGAAGGGCAATTGCCTCCGCCAAACATTCTGATCCTTTTTGCTGCGGGCTACCTGTTGGTGCTTGGCATGTTTGCCATCGCCCCCATTTTTGTTCAGACCATGATCACGAATATTACGTTCAACAATTTGGTGCTGGACGAAAAACATGAATTCGAATCCGCCATGAACCCCGCAACCATGGTGTGGATCGTTGTGACCAATCTTCTGTTGATCATCGTCACCTATGGTCTCATGATTCCGTGGGCGCGGGTGCGGGTTGCCAAGTACCGGGCCAACCGCACAGCGCTGCTCGCCGGTGGACCGCTCGACCAGTACACATCGACGGTGGCGCAGGAAAGTGCGATTGGCGAGGAAGTGGCCCAAGCCTTCGATCTGGAGATTCCCATTTGATTGGACAGTTTACAGGCTGGTATTTCCCGGAAGGTCAGTCCGCACGGCGACCGGCAACAGTGACGGTTGTGGAGGACGGCGGGACCAAGATCGACCTTGAAGATCCACCCCAGTCGTTGGACCTTAACTGGAGGGACTTCAAGATCTCAAGCCGGGTGGGCCGCACCCCCCGCCGGCTGACACTACCCGATGGCGCCATCATCGAGACCCCGGACAATGACGCGGTCGATAGCATTGAGCGGCAGCTCAAAGGTCTCACCCGTGGCGCGGTGGCCCATAATATCGAACGCCTGACGCTTTATACCGGCATTTTTGTCATCGCCTTTGGCGTCAGCCTGTTCGCATTCTTCCGTTGGGGTGTTCCGTATGCGGCCGAACAGGTGGCGCATACCCTTCCCCCCAATCTGATGAACAGCACCGGCAAGCAAACCCTGCAGCTGCTGGACGACGCTTATTTCCAACCGTCGGATCTCAAACGGGACCGGCGCGCCGAGTTGCGCGCCTATTTCGACGAGTTGATCGCGGCGTCTGACCTGCCCGCCAATTGCTGCACCCTTTTGTTCCGCAAGTCTCAGGCGCTCGGCGCCAATGCGTTTGCCCTGCCGGATGGCACGGTGGTGATGCTGGACGGCATGGTGCGCTTGGCCACAGACGACCGGCAGTTGATTGGCGTGCTTGCCCATGAGCTGGGGCATGTGGACCGTCGCCATATTATGCAATCGGTCCTGCAAGGGGCCGTGATCACGCTGGCCATTGTGTTTGTTGCGGGTGATTTGTCGGAAATGGCGGAATTGGCGCTGACCGTGCCCGCCCTGTTGGTTCAAACCGGTTACTCGCGGGATTTCGAACGAGAAGCCGATACTTACGGTGCTGATTTGATGAGCAAGCTTGGACATGATCCAAAGCATTTGGCGGATTTGTTTGCGCTTCTCCAGAAGCAATGCGGGGCGTCATGCGACGGCGAGCCAGGTTGGTTATCGACCCATCCCGGTTCGGAAGAACGGATCAAACGCTTGCGAGAAAAAAGCTCTTCCCACTGACGTTACTCCGGATAATCGAGCTGCCGAAGCGCATTAGCGAACAGATCGCCCATTTCTTTGCGATGATAAGGCAGCAGCTCTGTGATGAAGGCAATGGTTTCGTATGACGCATGTTTCATGATCTGGTCTGCCGCTTCTTGCGCGCCATTCAAATCACCCAAATAGACGAGACTGGCCGCCAGCACCCGCCAACTGGCCGTGAACCTTGGATTTTCCGCCGCCGCGATCCGCGCCCATTTGGCAGCCCCCTCAAAATCTTCAAGCTGGAAAAGCGCACATGCCCGCCCCGAATGAACAACATAGCTTGATGGATCAAGAGGGCTGAGCCGTTCGGCTTTTTCGAAATCCGCCAAGGCCGCGGCACTATCGCCGTAATACATGCGGATCCAGCCACTCGCCGTCCACACATGCAGATTGTTGGGGTTGAGCTTGATCGCACGGTCGATCAGGGACAGAGCTGCCGGCCAGCTTCGTTCAAAATATCCAACCACCGTCGCCGCGATCGCCAATACAAAGGCATCATCGCCGCCATACTCTACCGCCACATTTGCCAACCGTTTGGTTTCGGTCATGCCGTCGGCGGTGAAATATTCCGACGCTTGGGTGCGCAGCCACGCAGCCAGCCCCGCCGCTGGTGCAAATTTCGGATCTAGCTCCAGCGACTTCTCCAAAAACTTAATTGCTTCGGGGATATTGGTGCCGCGCGCGCCAAACGAATGCGGTAACGACCTTAAATAATAATCGTACGCTTCAAGTTCGGCGGGAGGCTTTCGCTGGGATCGTTCAAGTTCGATTAAGCGCAGTTTCGGTTCTAGTATCGCCACCACCTGACCGGCAATGTCATCCTGCATTTCGAATACATCCGTCGGGCTGCGGTCGAACCGTTGGGCCCAAATGTACCGCGCCGTCTCCGCATCGACCAATTGACAAGACACCCGCACCTTGTCGTTTGATCGGCTGACCGTTCCTTCCAATAGGTAGCGCACGCCCAGTTCGTCAGCCACTTTACGAATGTCGATTGGCGTATTCTTGTAGGTAAAACTTGACGTGCGAGAGATCACGAATACCCACGGCATGCACGACATGGCTGTGATGATTCCATCGGTCATGCCGTCCGCAAAATATTCCTCCTCCGAAATACCGCTCATATTCGCGAAGGGAAGAACGGCAATAGAGGGTTTTCCCGGGTCGGAAAGGCTTGGTTTGGGCGTCGCCTCAGCCGCACTTTGCGGCGCGGGCCCACCGGACCAATGATACACTTTGACCGGACGCGAAATGTTTTTAAGGTCAAGGCCGCCAAATGACACAAAATCTTGCCCGTGCGCGTCATCCAATTGGTCAAAGACATTACTCGATATCAATAATCCGCCTGCTGAACAAACAGATTTCAAGCGGGCTGCAATATTCACCCCGTCACCAAAAATATCGTCTCCTTCAATTAGAATATCACCGAGATTGATGCCGATCCGTAATTGAACGCGCGGCAACATATCCGTCCCCGGATTGAGTGAGTGCATTTGTTTTTGAAGTGACAAGCCCGCTTCGACCGCTTGATTGACACTAGAAAATTCCACGATCATGCCGTCAATCGACGATTTTATGATCCGGCCGCCATGATCATTCAACGTTGGTTCCCACATTTCCTGCCGGAGCGTGCGCATGGCATTCACGGCTTCCAATTCGTCGGCGCCGATGAGGCGGCTGTAATCTGCCACATCCGCCGACAGGATCGCCGAAAGCCGGCGCTCGATCCCGTGCCGGCCCGGCGCGATTGGGGCTTCTTTTTGGGGGACAGTCGGCGCGTCCCCTGCGGGAACCGGCACCTTTGACAGCACCGCCTCCGCGGCAGCGCGTGCTTCCTGGCGTTGAGTGTTCAGCCAAGCTTGAAAGTCAGGCAAATCTGGAAATTCAATGCCGTCCAGAAACGGGGCTGATCCGTCCGCCACCGAGCTCGCCAATGACATCAGATCTTCCGACCTTTCGTCCTTGCCAGTCGCCACCGCGAGAAGATCCAAATAATCAATCCGAATATCTTGATTGTCGATTTGGACAGATTGGCGGTCGGCCACCACTCGGTCACCGCCGTCGTCGTTCAGCAGAGGACGTAATTTACTTAAGCTCCAGCGCAGGGCGCCGCGCGGATCGTCGGGAATGTGCCAAAGCAGACGGCATAAATCGTCCCGCCGGAAGCGCTTACCGCTAACCGCTAGATAGGCGAGGAGGGCGCGCGTTTTCTTCGATGGCGGCAGGGTAAGCTCCGCCCCATCACGCATCACCGACATTTTTCCCAACAGACGTAACTCAAGCACGCTGACGTTTCCCTTCCGCCCTACATCTTAGCACAGCGGATATGGGTCGGCTAAAGTCGCGAAAAAGTGTCAGCCGTCACACGGCAGGCCCGCTTCTTCAAGCATATCGAGAAATCTGTCGAATGCGGGCCCGTCGGCCGATAAGATTCTCGCCTGGGAATACAATTGGCCCCGCGTGAGGCCCGGCCATGTTTCTAAGCATTTGGCCAACTCATTCTGAGCTTTTCCTTTTTGCCCCTTGGCCACAAACAGCGCCACCTGAGTGATGTCGGGCCAATAGCCGGTTTCCGGGTATTGCCGGGCCTGCGCGCATTCGTGTTCCGCCTTGTCGTATTGACCGTCCAGCAAATAAGCGAAAGCCAGCCCCCAATGGGCGCTCCATAAAATGGGGTCGCGAGGCGATAGTTTTATGACGCGTTGAAAATGGTCTGCGGCCTCTGCGGATTTATCGATGCCCCGCAAGGCGAGCGCCATGCCATAATTCGCATAGACAAAACGCGGATTGAGATCGAGCGCCGTTTGGAACTCAAACATGGCATCGTTGAGTTGGCGGCGCGCCAATAGAACCAGTCCGAGGGCGTAGTGGCCCAACGGATCATAAAAATCGAGGGAAACGGCATGGCGGCCATGCCGCTCTCCATCTTCTAGAATGCTCTCGGCCTCCCTGGGATCGCCAACTAAGATGGAGAGATATCGCAGCACCGCAATATAGGCATGACCTCGGTGAAAATTTGGATCCCGTTGGACCACATCTTGGAAAAGTCGATCCGCTTCCATCATGTCGTCTGGATTAAACCGGGTGAGATGCCAAACCGCCTTTTGAAAAACATCCCAAAGTTCCAGCGAACCGATTTTCTTGCCCACGGCGCGTTCGCGCTCCACATGGCTCAGTTCCGGCTCTATGGACCCCACAATATGATCCGTTATCTCGTCCTTAAAATCGAAGATGGCATCCATGGATCCATCAAATTGATCCGTCCAAACAAGACGTCCCGTGTCGCCATCTATCAATTGGGCGCTAACGCGAATGCGTGGGCCGGCCATGCGCACGCTGCCTTCCAAAATGTAGTCAACATCCAATTCACTTGCGATGAGTTGGGTGTTTGCCGCGCGGTCTTGATAGGCAAAGCTGGAATCGCGGGTAACCACATCGAACCAGCGAAACTTGGTAAGCTCCGTGATAAGATCATCCGCCAAGCCCTGGCCAATATAATCCTGGGTAACGTCGCCCGATAAGTTCGCAAAGGGCAGGACGGCCACACAAGGGCGTTTGATGGTCTGCACGGAGAGCGAAGAGGTGTGAGGTCCGTTCTCCAGACGTTCCGGTGTCCAGCCATACGAGATGACGGAGGTCTCAAAGTCCTCGAAGTGCAACTCTCCAACCTGATCAAACAGGTCCTTCAAAGGGTCAGGCAGAGCATCGCGCACCACGTCGGAAATCACCACCCCTCCAATGGTGCATGATCTCTGCAAGGCGTCAGCAATGGCAATGGGCGCCCCCAGCACATCATGATCCACAAAGAGAACCGGACCTTTATGCACACCGATGCGTTGTTCGATGGGGGCATTCAGAGCCGTCTGGTCTTTGTCGGCCATATCCTCTTGCATCGCCAGACTTGCTTTCACCGCAAGGTCTGGTTTGTCGAAACCGGCCACCAATCCATCACCGGCGGTGGAATAAACCGTTCCGCCATGGCGCCCGATATGGGGATCCCATACATGTTCCCGAAGCGTCCGCAGCGCCTCCAATGTGCCCGTTTCGTCATTTCCCATATGACGGCTGAAGCCGACCACATCGGCGGCGAGAATGGTGGTGTTTTTCCGCACCGGATCGGACCGCAGCGGAGGTGATGGCGAGCGGTGCTGTGTGCCGTCTTCGGTCTCCGACTTAAGCCGTTGCCAGTGAGCCTCCAGGTGATGGGCATCGGCGGGATCAACCTGTTTCAGCTGAGCAAGGGCAATTGCAAGGTGAGCCTCCGCTTCTTGCGGACGCCCCGCCTGGAGGAGAAGCTCTATCAGCCTGGCGTGGGCTGCTTGATCTTGGCCCTCTAGCTTCGCCGCTTTGCGGGCAAATGGCAGCGCCGCATCGGGATCGTCAGCCAGACGGTCCACCAAAACATGCAGCAGCTTGCTATAAAGATCTTCCGCCTCATCCGCTTGGCGAACCCGCCATGCTTCGAACGACGGCTGATCAAGCATTTCAAGCCCGCTGAATTGACGGCCTTTGAACTTTTTTTCAACGTCGATCAGGTCGCTCAGCGAAAAATCCGCCGGATGGCTGAGGCATTTTTTTGCCTCTAGAAAATCAACGGTTCCGCCGGCGCACTCAAGCTGAACCGCGTCCCGGTCGGCAACGATCCGCCAACGCTGGCTCTCGTCTTGCTCTATCTTGTCAAATACGGCACGCAAGCGACTTAGGGCCCAACGCAGGGATCCTTTCGGATCCAGCGACTCGGCCCACAGTAAATCGCTCAGATGATCGCGCCGGTGCTTTCTGCCGGAAACAGCCAGATACCCCAACAAACCGCGCACTTTTCGAGAGGGCGGCAAGTCGACGGTTTCGCCATTCCATAACAGGCGAAATTCACCCAGCGTTTGAAGGTCAAACACGCGCAAGGCCCCAAATGTGAAAGGCCACCAAGAGTGGCTCTGATTTCACGACAGATCTTCGCTCACTTTGCCCATGAGCACCCTTAGGGATTAAAACAATTCATCAGCGCTGGCAAAGACAATTGAGCACCCTATACTCGCGCAAAAGCCGACTGAAAAAAAGAGGAGCGCAACGATGTCCAAGGAATACAACGATATCATCTTTGAGATCGAAGACCCGGTTGCCGTCATTCGGCTCAACCGGCCGGATCGCCTCAATGCCATCACTTACAAAATGCTGGCCGAATTGCGGGAGGCGATTGACCGGGCAACCGGCGACGAACGGGTCGTGGGCATTGTTATAACCGGAGAAGGCCGGGGATTTTGCGCCGGGCTGGATTCCGAAGTTCTTGCGCAAACCGCAGCGGCCGGCAAAACCACAAGCAGTCAGGACACCGCTCAGCGGGACGATGTGCCTGGCATGTTCACTTATTTCCTGAACGTTCCCAAACCGATCATTGCCGCCGTAAATGGCGTGGCGGCAGGGGGCGGGTTCGTCTTGCCTGCCATGGCCGACATACGATTTGCGTCAACGGAAGCCGCTTTCACCACAGTGTTTTCAAAGCGCGGCCTTATATCAGAGCACGGACTAAGCTGGATCATGCCCCGCCTTGTGGGGCCAGGCCGCGCACTGGACCTGTTATGGACATCCCGCAAGATCGGCGCCGACGAAGCGCTGAAGATGGGTCTGGTTGAATATGTGGTGCCGCATGACGACCTGCTGACCGCTGCCAAAGACTATGTCATCACGCTCTCAGAGACGGTTGCACCATCCTCACTTGCAGAAACCAAGCGTCTTCTCTATCGGCATATGGGGATTGAGTATCAGCCGGCCTTGGAAGAAACCCAAACAGCGATGGAAGAAAGCCTGACGCGTGTGGATGCCAAGGAAGGTGTTCAGTCCTTCATCGAGCGGCGCCCACCGAACTTCCCAAGATTAGGCGCGAAGTGATTTACCAGACGCCAAACTGCTTGAGGAAGTAGGCCGGAACCGCCACATGGGCCAGCAAGCCAATACTCATTGCCGTGCGCGGAATAGGCTTCGGAAACCGAGTCCACAAAGTCACAACCAGAATTATGGCGAAAATGACCTCAAAGCCCGCGACCCAAAGGCCAAAATGATCCGGGTCCCAATAAGACAGCGGGCTTTCAAAGCGCCACGTGGTGAAGGGCCAGAAATGGGCATGGGCATCATCATTGTGGACGGGAAAATCAAAACTCACATGCAACAGCGCGGACACTGCGAACACAAACACAATCTGCCATCCGCGCCACCATGCCAGCAACGCCGCGCTCGCGTATAGGGGGAACGAATTGGCGATCATGCCAATGCTCTGCCAAAACGGCGTGAAGTAGATCTCGCGCCAAATGAGGTCTTCCGGCTGCCCCATCAAAAGGCGTGTCCAGAAATACATCACAAAAATAGATAGGTCCGCGATGATCGCGCCGATCAAAACCGCCCAATTGCGACCTGTGTGTTGCTCACCCGGTTTTGCAAGAACAGCAGCACTGACCAGCACATGGGTGGGGGTGTTCACAGCGTTCCCCGGATCACACCACGTGCCGTCGCTTTATTGCCCCTTGAATTCAGGCATTCTTTTTTCAAGGAACGCTTTCATGCCCTCTGCTGCATCTTCGCTTTTCAACAAAGGAAGGAGTTGCAGATAGACGTGATGCACATGTTCGGTGAAGGGCTCGTTCATTCCCATACGCATCATGCGTTTGGACGCCTGTACCGCCAATGGCGCGTTCTCGGCAATTTCCTTCGCCATGGCGCGTGCTTCATTCATAAGTTCCTGTGTGGGGACAACTTTGTTGGCAAGGCCTTCGTTGAGACATTCATCGGCACTGAGTGTGCGTCCGGTAAAGATGATTTCCGAAGCCTTGGCCCACCCCAGCATCCGCGGCAAGAACCAGGTGCCACCTGATTCCGGAACGATGCCCCGTTTCGTAAAAGCCGCCGCCATTTTTGCATTCTCGGCCATGATGCGAATATCGCACCCGAGGGCTGTATCCATGCCATACCCGGCAGCACCCCCATTCAAGGCACAGATCGTCGGTGTATCCATGTTGTGCAGAACCGTCGGCGGCGTATTCCGAAGATCGAGGTTGTTGACGCCAACACTGTTCGCAGAGATCCCCTCGCCCTTCGTCGCCGTTTGCAGGTTGAGCCCTGCGCAGAACGCGCGGCCGGCCCCTGTTAGAATGACAGCGCGCACCTCTTTATCCGCATCGGCTTTTAACAGCAGCTCTGACAACCGGTCGAGCATGGGCCCTGAGATGGTGTTCATGCGTTCCGGCGCATTAAGCGTGATCGTCGCGACATTGTCTTCTACCGAATAGAGTACTTCGTCCTGTGCATCAGTCATGGCTATCCTCTTTCTATTGTCAGTTTTCTTTCGGCCAGCATAGCTTGCGTCACTGGCGAGGGAAACACATGATAAGGCCCCCAGGTGAGACACGAGGAAGCTCCTATACATGACCAACGAATTGACCATTGTGAGCCCCGTTGACGGCAGCATTTATGCCAGCCGGCCCGCGGCAACAGCGAACGAGGTGGCGCGCGTTTTCAATCAAGCGGCGGCGGCACAACGTGACTGGGCCCCTACGTCAATCGCCGAGCGGGCCGAGTTTTGCGCGCGGTTTGTCGACGCTTTCGTCGCCATGCAAGACGACATGGTTCCGGAACTTGCGTGGCAAATGGGACGCCCCATCTCGGCCGGTGCCGGGGAGATTCGCGGCTTCGAAGAACGGGCGCGTCATATGATTTCCATCGCGGAAGACGCGTTAGCGCCGCTGCGCCCCTCTCCGATAGATGGATTTGACAGATATATTGAGCGCAGCCCGCTTGGCGTTGTTTTTGTTATCGCCGCATGGAATTACCCCTATTTGATCGCGGTCAATTCCGTCGTACCGGCCCTGATGGCAGGCAATGCCGTGGTCCTTAAACATTCCAGCCAAACATTATTGTGCGCGGAACGGTTTCAAATGGCGTTTGATGCAGCCGGCCTGCCCCCACACACGTTTCAAACCATACACACAGACCACGCAACAACGGCTGCCGCCATTCAACACCCCAACACCTCATTTGTTGCCTTCACGGGGTCCGTCGCCGGTGGCCACAGCATTCAGCAAGCAGCCGCCAACCGGTTTATTGGCGTGGGGCTTGAGTTGGGCGGCAAAGACCCCGCCTATGTGCGCGCTGATGCGAATCTGTCCTTTGCCGTGGAAAACCTTGTGGACGGCGCTTTCTTTAATTCGGGACAATCCTGCTGCGCAAAAGAACGTCTTTACGTGCATGGGGACATTTATGATCAGTTTGTAGATGCATTTGTCAGCATGACGTCCCAATACCGCCTTGGAAATCCGTTGGATCCGGACACGAATTTAGGCCCGATGGTGCGCACCAGCGCCGCTCAGTTCGTGCAAACACAAATCGATGATGCTTGCCTTAAAGGGGCGCGGGCGTTGATCGATACGGCATCCTTTTCGCAAGCGAAAGAAGGCACGCCTTACCAGGCCCCCCAAGTGCTGGTGGATGTGGACCATTCCATGGATGTGATGACTGAAGAGAGCTTTGGGCCCGTCATTGGCATTATGAAAGTCGGAGATGACGACGAGGCCATCCGCTTGATGAATGACAGCCCTTTCGGGCTTACCGCGTCTGTCTGGACCGAAGATGCCGCCGCCGCCCGTACCATTGGGGGGCAGATCAACACCGGCACTTGGTTCATGAACCGATGCGATTATCTTGATCCGTCGCTTGCCTGGACAGGGGTGGGCGATTCAGGCCGTGGATGCACCTTGTCAAAAATTGGATATGAGCAGCTAACCCGCCCCAAGAGTTTTCACTTGAGACTTTCGACTTAAACTAAGGCTCGACCGCACGCTGTTCCTGCACCTCAAAAATGGTGATGTCAGGGTCGCCGGTTGCCAAATCTCGGGCTTTTGAAATGAACTCAAGGCAATAGTCTTGCTTAAAATGGAAATCGACGGCCGCTTGATCCTTCCATTTCTCTAAAAACAGGAACTGACCCGGCACCATGCCGTCTTCGTAAAACCCATATTCAAGGCATCCGGCTTCCATGCGGGAGGCCCTGGTTTGCGCCTCGGCGATTTGGAGGAATCTCGTGCGATTTCCTTCTGCCACAACAGCGCGGCCCGTGATGATGATCATAAGTTGCTCCGTCTACTGTAGATTTAAGCGTCCAATTTCGTTTTTAACCTCATCCACAAATTTGCGAATGGCCGGTTTGTTGTAAGCGGTCTTTTGCCCAATGATGGTGACGGGCCGCGTCAATTGAGGCGTTACGGGGTGAATTTTCTTTGGCGAGATCCGCATGGCCCGCGCCACACCCAGCGGCACCAGCCCCACGCCAAACCCCACATTGGCAACTTGCGCCACTGCGAAGAATGTTTCCAGTGTTTGCGTTGGACGTAAGCCCAATGTCGATGCGGCAGCCCCAAGAGACCGCCAGGTCACGGATTGCGGCTCGATCGATAATAGGGTCGCATTCGCCTCGCGGTCTAATTGTGATTTGTTGCCAATCAGAACCATAGGCTCACGAAAAACCGTTTCACCGACGATCCCGGAGGGTAGTTTCTCAAGACCGCTGCACAAGCCCAACATATATTCCCCCGACCGCACCCGGTCGAGAACAACGGGGCTGCGGTGCGTATGAGGCGACAAGCGCAGACCAGGCGTTGCTTTTTCGGCCCGGTGAAGCACTTCCGCCCCCCAAGAACACAACAAGGATTCAGATACCCCCACGGTGACATCCATATGGCTGCCGGATTGCTGGGTCGCGAGCACGCTTCTCAGTTCGCTGAGTAATGGCTGGGCTTGCGAAACAAGCCGAAGTCCTGTTTCGGTGAGCGCCACCCCCCGCCCTTTCTTTTCAATCACGGGTTCTCCGATGGCGGCTTCCAATGCGGCCAGCCGTTTGCTTACCGCAGACTGGGTAATCCGTAACCGTGTCGCCGTCTTGGTGATCGTATCTTCGCGGGCCAGAACAATCAGCGCTTCTATGTTCTCGATCATCATTCAGTCTCAATAAGAATATATAATTTTCTTTCTATTCGCTTTTTTCATGTGAAGTCGAGCCCTATTTTGACCCAAACCACGGGAGGGTTCTTTTGCTGTACATCCTTATTCTCATCGGCGTTGCCGTCACAAGCTTCATTTCAGCTGTCTTAGGCATGGCCGGCGGCATGATTTTGATGGGGATTTATACGTGGCTGTTGCCCGTGTCGGCCGCAATGATCCTGCATGGTGTAACGCAGGCGGCGTCAAACGGCTTTCGCGCGTTTCTTCTGCGCGACCACATCAATTACGCCGTGCTGCGCATTTACGTGTTTGGCGCTGTGCTTGCGCTTGGCGTTTTTTCCATTGTGCAATTGGTGCCGAGCAAAGCTGTTATCTTCATATTGATCGGGATTTTTCCGATTTCAGCGCTTCTGCTTAAGAATGCCCCGTTCCTTGAAATTCAACGCCCGGAAACCGCCTTTACCAGTGGCATTGTTGTGACCGCCGCTCAATTGATGGCCGGGGCATCCGGCCCCGTCTTGGATGTGTTCTATGTCAAAAGCACCATGAACAAGAACGCGGTGATCGCCACAAAAGCGGTCACGCAAACCTTGGGGCATGTGCTGAAAATTCTCTATTACGGCGTAATCGTGGGCCTGGTGGCGGAAGACGGCGCGCTCCCCTATTGGATCTTTCCGGCGGTAATTCTGACGGCAATGGCGGGAACACGCACCGGCCGCATCGTGTTTGACCGCTTGAGCGAAGGCCAGTTCCGCACCGCCAGCCGCATCGCCGTGGTGACCATCGGTGTGATCTACCTGATGAAAGGTATTCAGGAACTGGTGGCTGCCTAGGCAGTTCTTCGTCAGACAGCGGAAGAAGGGGGTCGGTGATCCCGATAGATCTTCCGCACCCAATCCGTTCCCGGATGTTTCGCCCACTCATCAAGTTGCTGCCGAAAAGTGTCCGGCATCGGTTCGGGACGGGTCATGTCACAGTCAGGCGGGTTCACGGCCGGCGCAAGATGGGCGCAGGCTGTTAAATCCGCCGCCGAAAACCCATCCCCCACAAGATAGCCGGTGGCTTGGCTTTTTTCATAAACAAGATCCAAGCTTTCCCGGATGGCATTCATTCCGTCCTCTATGGCTTCCGGCCCTGTGATGCCGTTACCGTCCCGCACCCGGTCCAGCACCATAGGCAGCAGCCACCGATAGGACAGGCGCACATACCAAGGACGCCCGGTCGAGAACATGTTCGCCATATAGGCCGGATCCCCCATAAGTGTCGACAACACGGCCCGGCGCGTACGCACCCCAAGGTCTTCATCGAACCGTTCCTGAATGGCCAGGACGTCCCGCCGAGCGGATTCGTCTTTGGGTAAAAGAGGCTTTGGCGGATATCGGTCGTCAAGCGCTGCAAGGATCGACGCAGACCCGGCCACCACCTCATCGCCAAAGGTCACCACAGGTGTTTTAGGCTGGCCTGAGAGTTTCGTGATGTAGCCCGCATGGGGGCCGGGCAAACAACTCACCCGTTTGTGGGGCACCCCTTTGTAATCCAGCGCCCAGCGCGCCTTCTCGTTAAAGGTGGAAAACGGAAACTGATAGAGCGTGACATCAGCGCTCATCTGGACCTCCCCGGATTGAGTCAAACTTTATTGCATGTTACTTAACATGCAATACATTAGAGATGTCGGAGAGCCGGAAGTCAAGACAGGAGGCCTCATGCGTTACGCCCCCGAACACAAACAAGAAACCAAGAACCGGATCGTGACCGTTGCCGGGCGACTGTTTCGCAAACATGGCTATGAAGGGGTCGGCATTGACCGCATCATGGCGGACGCCAAGCTCACCCGCGGCGGTTTTTACGGCTATTTCAAATCCAAGAAAGATCTGTTCCGGCACGTGGTGGATGCGGAACATGACTTTAACGCCCGCATGGCGGCGCGTGACGGCACCACAAAAGCCGACCTTGCGTCCCAAGCGGCGGAGATTGTGTCCGGGTATCTCGACATCAAAAATCGGCAGGCTGTCGGACAAGGCTGTACCATGGCGGCTCTATCGGTCGATGTGGCAAGATCCGACACCAAGACAAAAAAGGCCTACACCAATTTTATCGAAGACCTGACCGCCCAATTCAATCGAAGCCTGAACGAAGACGACCCCAAAGATCCGCGCGGCCTGTTGTGCATCGCCATTTGCGTGGGCGGCTTGACCATCGCGCGCGGCATGACGGATGATGACCTGGCGCAACAAACGCTGCAGACTTGCCGCGACCACGTCATCCAATTGCTAGAAAACACATGACCCCAGAGCTTGAGCCCATCGCAAGAGTATCGCTTGGACACTTTCCCACCCCGCTGGAACGGTTGGATCGGCTGAGCGAATTCCTGGGCGGCCCTGAAATCTGGATCAAACGAGACGACTGCACGGGCCTCGCCTTCGGCGGCAACAAGACCCGCAAGCTTGAATATCTGATCGCGGATGCGCGGGCACAAAACGCAGACGCCATGATCACATTCGGCGCCGTGCAATCCAATCATGTGCGCCAGACGATCGCGGCCTGCGCCAAACATAACCTAGAATGCCATGCCATTCTGGCGGATATCGTGCCCTATCAAGACCCTGCTTATCGGCAGTCGGGCAACCTCTTCCTCGACCATATGAGCACAGCCCATCTGCACGTGGTTCCGCCCGGCGGTGATGCGACCGCAACGTTCAAAGCCATTCTGGCCGATTTAGAGACACAGGCAAAAACGCCTTACATTGTGCCGGCCGGCGGTTCCTCCACCGTGGGGGCGATGGCCTATGTGTTAGCTGCCTTCGAATTGCGGCAGCAATGCACCGAGCTTGGGCTTACCTTCGATGCAATCCTGCATGCGTCGGCCACCGGCGGCACACAAGTCGGTTTGACAGTGGGACAAAACAATATCGATGCGGCAACTAAAGTATGGGGCGTCAATGTTTATGACGTAGATGAGGCGGCGTTCGACGGGAAGCTGCACGCGTTTGCCGCTGAAGCAGCCGATGCCTGGAAACTGGAAAAAACACCGGCCCTGAACATCGTCCACGGATATGTGGGCGATGGCTATGGCGTGCCAACGGACGGAATGATCGAAGCCGTCCGCAAAACATTTCAACTAGAGGGCATTCTGCTGGATCCCGTTTATACGGGCAAAGCCATGGCCGCCCTATTTGACCAATGCCGAAAAGGTCAGCATGCGGCAACTGATAAAATTTTATTCGTTCATACCGGCGGCGCGCCGGGGCTTTTTGCCTATCAGGACACATTCACAAACCGCCCAGCATCCGATTAGTCCCTACACTTTTCAGCGCATTTAATGACATCTTTACGTTTAACCGACGCTCAATAAGTTAAGCGCAGCATGCCCTCGTTACGGTGCAGGTGACACTTGCGCTGTGGGGCGACGGGCATTTGATCTTTCTACTGACAGTTTTGTTAGCTGTTAGACTTTTTCTCCAACCTCCTCACAGCTTATTGGTTTTTTAGCTGCGCCGTCGAAGACAGGACAGCATTCGGCAGAAAAAAGACAATCGCCGACTGCGACGGTTTAGGAGGCGTATCTAGATGACAAGAGCAATCCGCACGGACAAAACGCGCTGGAAAACACTTGCAACGACAACAGCAATCGCAACATCTTGGCTCTTCATGGCAAGCTCACCCGCCATGGCTGCCGCCTGCGTGACGCAGAAAGAAGACATTTCCCTACAGACACGGACGCTGCAAACGGAACTGATGGTTGCCGCACTAAGCTGCAATGAAGCGGCCCGCTATAATGCCTTTGTGAAGGCGTATCGCCCGCAGCTTATGGAAAGCCATTCGGACATTTCTAACTATTTCAAACGCACGTCGACAGGAAGCGCAAAAAAGGACACCAACGCCTTCATGACGCACCTTGCCAACGATGCCTCCTTGCGCAGTTCCAAGGATAAGGCTGCGTTTTGCGCGAGCGCCAAAAAGATCTTCAGCCAAACCTTGAAGCCGGGCGGCGTGAACATGGCGCGCTATGTTCAGAAAATCGATGCCGCCCAAAATCACGGCATGAAGGCTTGCCAGCGGGACGCCAAAGCCCCCGTACCACGCGACAAACCAGGTTCGTCCCGTTTTTCTTTGTTTAAAAAGAAGAGCGACTAATCTGGCGTTGTGAAATGCCCGGCATTCCCCCTGCCGGGCATTTTCATGCACGCGCCCTAGAGGGCCGCCCGCAAAAATGATCGCGACACATCACAATCATTCCACTTGCGTTCACACTGTTGCGGACCTCATAATCTTGGAAAAAGTCTATTTGCGTAACACTCAGAGGGTAACATCATGGCATTGGGGCTAAGAAAACTCATGCTGGGGACAGTGGCAGCGAGTTGCCTCGCCTTTCCCGCATCCGCTGCAAATTGCGTCGCTCATGGCGAGCGCGAAGCGTTTGAACTGCGTGTGGTTCAAACGGAACTCATGGTGGCCGCGCTCAGTTGTGGCGAAAGCGATCGGTACAACCAATTCGTGACTGCCTTTAAGGGCGACCTCGCCGGGGCCTATCAGGGCGTGCGGCGCGCGTTCGGCCGCATCTATCGCGGCCGGGCAAAAAGTGAGCTCAATGCCTTCAACACGCAACTGGCCAATGCCTCATCGCAGCGCGGCAACAAAAACAAAGCGCGGTTCTGCCAGAACGCCTCTTATGTTTTCGACAATACGCTTGGCAAAAGCAGTCAGGACATGGTCGCTTTCGTCCGCGCTCAGCCACTGGGTGACTTGCACGGCTATAGCAGCTGTTCCGCGAAACCGCTTGTGACGATGGCTAAGCTGAAAGAACGGGACGGCGCGACGACCCATCCCTTGTTGTTTGGCACCGAACACAAACAGAAGCAATTTGTTGCTGTTGAAGAAATTGCCCAAACCCCTGCGCCCGAGGCCCAGCAGGCCGCTGACAACGGTGAAGGTGAGGAAGAGAGCGGCATGGTCGGCCGTCTCTTTGGCGGCGGTGGTGGTGACGATGCCCCAGCACGGCCGGTGAGAGGGGGCGGCGCCCCCTGACCCCCCGCCCAGAGCCCCTATCTCTCGGGGCTCGAACGTCAAGCTTTTCTGGGTGATCGTCACCCAACAAAAAAGGCGCTGAGAAAACTCAGCGCCTTTTCGTTTGTTCGTTTGACCCGTGTTACGGAAGAATGATTTCCGCGCGACGGTTTTGAGGCTCATCAACGCCTGGGCCTGTTGCGACCAGCGGATCGCTAAAGCCACGGCCGGTGATGGCAATTTCGTTGGCAGGAACACCAAGGCGTTCCAGTTCGCCTTTTACAGCTTCAGCACGACGGAGCGACAGTGCATCGTTGTAAGAAGCGGAACCAACCGTATCCGTGTGACCAACCACATTGAAACGGAGTGGAATGTTTGCGTCCTGCGTTTGAGCAACAGCTGTCGAAATTGTGGACGCTGCGGCGGCACTGATGTTGGACTTGTTGGTGTCAAAGAAGACGTTCCAAGGACCAAGATCTTGAGCAACAGGCTCTGGAGCCGGTGCTGGTGCAGGATCGTTGAAGAAGTAGCGAAGACCGATCACAGCGGAGTGTGAGTCATAGTCCAGCTCGAAATCGCCCGGTACCAGCGACGCATCAATGTCAGCGCCAGAGGTCGCAAAGTAGCGATAGTCGACGAAGGCTTGCCAGTTCGGGAACAGCTGATAGCTCAGTCCAGCGATGGCCTGATATGCGAAAGCGTATTTGCTATCGTCCGCGGCTGTTGTCACGACACCAGGTGCAAGCGGATTTACCACTGCAATGTCGGTATCAATCAAAGCACCACCGGCACCACCACCGACACTCAGGTCCACGCGTTCTGAAAGAGGAATGTCGAACAGAACATTCAGCATTTGAGAAAATGCGGTTGTGTTGCTGTCGCCATTTACGAAGTTCGGTTGCGTCGCAATCGATCCAACGTTGCTCACGCCCAGATAGCTATTGTTACGATAGCCAAGTTCGATTTCAAGGCGAAGGGTTTCGTCGAACGCCCAACCGGCAGCCCCCAATCCGAGCCAGCCGGCTTCGTATGCCAGGTCATGGCCACCCGTGGTGCCCAAAATGTTTGGAATATTGTCGTCATCCAAGAAGTTGGCGCCACCACCACCTTGCAGGTAGAAACCGTTCGGACGTTGGTAATCGTCAGCGGCAGCCGTTCCGATCATCCCGCCGGCGACAAGCCCTGCGAGTAAAACGCGTTTTAAAGTCATAGCTTTTGCCCTATTTCCCTAACTTTTTTTGAAAACTGAGAGCCAACTAAGCTAGGGCCCTCCCTCATCCGTAGCCAGCCACGCGGACGGGCTCACCCCTGATGTATAATTAATAATAAGCGGAATTTCGTTTGCCAGGAAAGCCCCAATACATACAGTTACTTAAAGTGTTGCATTTTTGTTACGAATCCCTGGCAGCCATTTTATCCCGTCATTTCAGTACGTTAGGAAGAATCGAGGGTTACGCTTTCCGTTTCACAAATTCTTGCGGCAAATGACCGTAAGAGAGAACGGGCCCGTAGGACGCCCCCTTGGCGTGATTTCTTAACCAAACCAAGGCAACCAAAGGGGCGTCATGACGCTTAGTAAGTGATTTTCGGATCCAATGTCTTCGCCTGTTCAACCCACTTTTCCACTTGGGATGCAGACGGGACCGCGCGGGTCAGCTTCTTCTCTTCATTGACCTCGGCCATTTTGGCGGCAAGGTTTTCCGCATTGCGATTGCGCAGCTCTTTCACGGTGTCCACTCCGGCGGCTTCGAGCAGCTCCGAGTATTCTTCGCCCACACCGGAAATCCGCATGAGGTCCGCCATATTGGTCCATTTCAGGATTTGGCCTTCACCCACACCGGTTTTTTCCGCGAGCGCGGCCCGGCCCTTCTTGTCGGCACCCGCCTCTAGCAAATCATCCGTTGTATTGATGCCCGCGCTATTCAGCTTCTCTTTGTAGGCAGGGCCGATGCCTTCAATCTCATCAATTTTGTATGCCATTTCTATTTCCTCTCAATTGGGGAAGACGCCCAGAATCACGACCTTCACTTCACCCCAGGAAGGGTATCAAGTAAAGCACTGGCCAGATCGCCCGCGCCCTTCTCCTGCAAAAAACTTCCAAAAACTTCCGCAGCCTGACCAAACTGGCTGGGATCAAGGCCCGTGTCGGACAGCGCGCCCAGACCACTGATGGTGGAACCGATATCGCCACCAAGGCTTTTTCCCAGTGTGTCGGCCAACCCGCCTAACAAACCACCGCCGGACCCGGCGTCTTGCCCGCCCTGCAGTAAAGCGGTTGCCCCCGGCAACAGCGCCAAGAGCTGCTCGAATTGCGCGGTGTCCACATTCTCCTTAAGCAGATTAAGAACCGTGCCCATGAAATTGTTGGCGATGCCTTCATCAACGCCTAACGAAGACACCAAACGCTCAATCAATTCTTCCATTTTTGCCTCATCTTTCTGCCAAGCTGTTATAACCACTCACCACCGCCAACCCAAGTTCTTCCAATTCGAGTTTTCTTTACGCACATTTTGCGAGGCTTACATGACGGACCCCACTTCCATCTTTCTCGGCAAAGGAGATCACCCCCAACATTTGCCCCTGAAATATGCCAACCGCCATGGCCTGGTCACCGGCGCGACGGGTACCGGAAAAACCGTGACGCTTCAGATCATGGCCCAAGGGTTTTCGAACGCCGGCGTGCCCGTATTCGCCGCCGACATAAAAGGCGACCTGTCCGGCATCAGCCAGAAAGGCGAGCCTAAGGACTTTCTGTTTGAGCGTGCGGAGAAAATTGGGCTGGATCCATACGAGTTTGAAGGCGCCCCCACCGTCTTTTGGGATCTGTTCGGCAAGAAGGGCCATCCGATCCGCACCACCGTCACGGAAATGGGACCTCTGCTGCTGTCACGCTTAATGAATCTGAACGATACCCAAGCGGGCGTGCTGGACATCACTTTCCGCGTGGCCGACGACGAAGGCATGCTGATTTTGGATCTGAAAGATCTGCGCTCCATGCTGCGTTTCGTGGGCGAGAACGCCAAAGATATCTCGCTGGCCTATGGCAATGTGTCTAAAGCATCCGTGGGGGCCATCCAACGCCGGCTTCTGTCCCTTGAAGACCAAGGCGGCAAAAAATTCTTCGGCGAACCGGCCTTTGACTTGAGCGATCTCATGCGCACGGATTCAAAAGGCCGCGGGCACATCAACATTCTGGCCGCCGAAGATCTGATGATGAACCCGAAGCTCTATGCCACGTTCCTGTTGTGGCTGCTGTCGGAATTGTTCGAGCAATTGCCGGAAGTGGGCGATTTAGACAAACCGAAATTGGTTTTCTTTTTTGACGAAGCGCATTTGCTGTTCAAGGACGCGCCGCCCGCTTTGCTTGACAAGATCGAACAGATGGTGCGCCTCATCCGGTCCAAAGCCGTGGGCATTTATTTCGTCACCCAAAGCCCGCTGGACGTGCCCGAGAGCGTGCTGGGACAATTGGGCAACAAGGTGCAACACGCGCTGCGCGCCTTTACCCCGAAAGATAAAAAAGCGGTGAAGGCGGTGGGCGACACCTTTCGGCAAAACCCGAAATATGATGCGGCCGCCGTGATCCCGGATTTAGGGATTGGCGAAGCGCTGGTGTCCACACTTGAAAAAAAGGGCCGCCCGTCCATGGTGGACCGGACGCTGATCCGACCACCGGCGTCCCGCATGGGACCCGCCAAACCAGGCGAGCGCAACGCCATCATTCAGGCAAGCGACGTCTACGGACAATACGAAGAACGGATCGACCGTAAATCCGCCCATGAAATGCTGCAAGCCCGCGCCCAACAGGCCGAAGAAGACGTTGTGGAAAGCTTGAAGAAAGCAAAGAAGCAACCGAAGAAGCGCGCGCGATCTTCGCGCCGGCAGTCGGTGGGCGAAACGCTTGCCAAACAAGTGGCCCGCACCTTGGGCTCCACCCTCACCCGCGAGTTGGTACGCGGCGTATTGGGCAACTTATTCCGTGGCAAGACGAAACGGTAAACATTAGCCGCCACGACCGACCGACTTGGTTTTCCTCGGCGCCTGGCCGGCCCCGGCGGGATCGCAATCCGCGCCTGGTAAAAACCCTACGTTCCCACCTGGATCTCCAGACTGGAGAACGGATATTATGACATTATCTGTGTCAATTGTTTGATTTCCCGTGTAAGATGTTGTGCACAACAACGGCAGAAAGACGCAACATGCAGAAGACGGCGTCGTCTGACCGGATCTAACCAGATTAATCGGCGCTTTGACGTTGCGTGAGCGTACCGTGACCACACGGGTCAAAAACACCTAAAGGGTATAAAATGAAAAGACTGTTCCAGCCTGTTGCACTCCTCTTGAGTGCCATCTGCGTATGCCTTTCGGCTCAAGCGGGCGCGGCACAGCCCAATGTGGTCGTTCTTTTGGTGGACGATGCAGGTTTCATGGATTTTGGGGCCTATGGGGGTGAGGCGAATACGCCGCATATCACGCGGCTCGCCCAAGAAGGGGTACGGTTTAGCAACTACCATACGTCGCCTCTCTGCGCACCGTCCCGGGCCATGCTTCTCACCGGACTGGACAACCACAAAACTGGGGTGGCGACCATTCCCGAGGTTGTCACAAAGGAACAGAAAGACTCGCCTGCCTATGCCCTGCGGTTGTTACCCGGCGTTGAAACGATTGCGGATCATTTGAAAGGCGCCGGCTATCAAACCTACATGACCGGGAAATGGCACCTTGGGCGCGGCGATGGCGACCTTCCCAACCACCACGGCTTCGATCGGTCTTTTGTGTTGGATGCATCCGGCGCGGACAATTGGGAACAAAAATCGTTCATGCCATTTTACGATGAAGCCCCCTGGTTCGAAGATGGCGAACCGGCGCGCCTTCCCGACGACTTCTACTCGTCGAAGTTTCTTGTGGACAAAATGATCGACTATTTAAAGTCGGGACAGTCTCAAGATCCGTTCTTTGCGTACATTGCGTTCCAAGCCATCCACATACCGGTTCAGGCCCCCCGAGAGTTCGTCGACCGGTATGAAGGCGTTTACGAGGATGGCTGGCACGCCCTTTTGGAACGGCGTTTCCAGAAGGCGAAGGAACTCGGTTTGGTCCCCGCGGAGGCGTCAGCCCCCCGCATGCATCCGAAATTGCGACAGTGGGAATCGCTCACCCCTGCCGAAAAAGACCATTACGAAGGGAACATGATGGTCAATGCCGGCATGTTGGACGCGATGGACCATCACATCGGCCGGCTCATCCAATACCTAGAATCGTCTGGTCAGCTTGAAAACACGATCATTGTCGTCACGTCTGATAATGGGCCGGAATTCGGCGATCCCGCATCCGATTCGAGATTTCGGGCCTGGATGAGCCAAAATGGTTACCACACAGATCTTAATCAGCTGGGCGAGAAAGGCTTTATGGGGGCCATCGGTCCGGAATGGGCCAGTGCGGCCGCGGTGCCCGGATCGTTATTCAAAATGTACGCAAGTGAAGGCGGAACCCGCGTTCCCCTTATCGTTCGAGGCCCCGGAATCGCACCTCAAGAATTTAACAGTGCCCTGACCTTCGTCACCGACGTGGCACCGACCATCGCTGAGCTTGCCGGCCTGTCGTCAGAAGGGATGGACGGTAAAAGCCTTCGCCCTCTCCTGACTGGGGACGCGTCAGAGGTGTATGCCGACGACGAGCCTGTTGGTCTCGAGGTGGCCGGGAACGCAGCCCTGTTTAAAGGGCGCTACAAGATGACCAAAAACACGCTTCCGCACGGTGATGCGGAATGGCGGCTACACGATCTGCACCAAGACCCAATGGAGTCCGTCGACCTATCCGACAAACTTCCGGAGGTTCGTGCCGTCCTTTTGGCCGACTTTGATCGGTATGCGGATGCTATGGGTGTTGTGCCCCTGCCCAAGGACTTTGATATCCAAGCGCAGATTGGAACCAACACGATGAACAAAGTGTTGGCCCGCCAGATGCCCACATTCATTGTGGCCGGTGTCATCGGTATCGCGTTAACTGTCGGCGTGATTCTTTTCATTCGCCGCCGCCGGGCGTCGCCGTAGAGCATCGCCTCTAAGAACCCTCCCGCCGGTAAAACAACCACACTAACCAGCACGCCGGAGTCGATTACAGTGAGGCCCGTCAGCCGTCCCGGTGCGACGCATTTTCCTCAATCCATGCGGTGATGCGCTTTTTCCGGGTTTTGGTCGCATCACGCGTCACGCCTGCAACGAGGTCCGTTAGGGGAACGGCCGCCAAGGCTTGACGATAAACCGCCTCTGCCCGATGGAACGCCCCGGCGATTACACACGGTGCGGCACATTCTTTTGGGGACGCACCGCAGGGGCCGTTGCGCCGCACTTCCGTGCAGCGAAAACTGGGGGCCGTGCCCTCGACCGCAGCGGTGACATCCCACAGAGTAATCTTCGCCGGCTCCCGCGCCAGCCGGTAGCCACCGGCAACGCCGCGCTGGGCCACCACAAGCCCTGCCCGGCTGAGTGCCTGTAACTGTTTGGCAAGATAAGGCGGCGGCACCCCCAGAAAATCCGCGAGAGCCTCACCCGAGAGCGCGCGACCGGGCGGTACTGCGGCCAGCAATGCACAGGTATGAGCGGCCCATTCTACGCCTTTGCCGATCTTCATGAGTGACCCTCTTTACTTTCATCTCTATTGTGGATATTTTTTATCCGGTATTAATGAGACAGGTGAACTTCATCCTGTCCCGCAACCAGAACCCGGACAGAAAACATGCTCGCCGAAAACCGCCTGCCAAATCACGCCGCGTTCACCCTGACAGCGCGCGCACTCTTTGCGTCCTTGTTCATTATTTCGGGCATTACCCATTTCACGAACATTCCGTATTACGTCTCCCTCATGCCGGATGTGATCCCTTTTCCCATCTTTTGGACGCTGGTTACGGGCGTGGTTGAATTGGCGGGCGCCACGATGGTTTTGGCCGCCTGGCGGCCCCGCCTTGGCGCTTGGTTGCTGGTGCTTTTCCTTGTGCCCGTCACCTTTCTGGTCCACGGCTATGAGATGGTGGCCGCCGACACAGAACCCGAGCGCGTCATGCAGCAAGCCCATTTCTTCAAAGGCATCGCCTTGACCGGGGCCGCTCTTCTGATCACCCAATTAGGTGCGGCCCATCGATCGGTAGATCGGACTGAGTAAAACCGTCAGCCTCCCAATTTTTCCCGAAGCGCTGCTACACGGGCGCTGTTCACGCCCCGGTCCGAATATCCCACGCGCGATGCGGACCGCACCTGCACCGCACCCTCGGTAAGGCGGAACTCCACATCATCTACAAAGCCGAATGTGGCAGAGGTGAACTCCGCCGCAAGATAGGTGTCGGTCTGCGTTGTGATGACGCCCCCCATGCCGGCGATTGCATCAGGGAGTTGTCCCCACGTCTCAGCCGGCAGCGGCTCGACCGCTTTCTCGTCGGGGGTGCCCACTTCGCTGGACACACAATTGGGCGAGTCTGGACATGGCGCCAACCGCCCATCGACCAGGCCGGGCGCCGTGCCGCCTTTCGAACTTTGTCCCAGATAAACAAATGTGCCGATACCCAGCACCACCAAAAGAACCGCCCCATAAAGCACATATTTCATCGTGAAGCCCCTCCCGGCAACAATCCTATTTCAGATATTTTATATCCGCTATTGATATTCAGGTAAAGAACATATCAAAGCGGGCGGCGTGCTCTGCAATTTGTTCCATGGCAAGACGCGACGGTAAGGTGCGTCAGAAGCCCTCGAAGATACACCTAGAAAAGCCGTTAGATTGAGACCTGCTTCGTAGACCCGCTGCCTATCTTTGAGCGCCAATGAATCGTTTGTTCTGATGGTTTAGACTTCATTAACCAGGCCATGCGTTTCGGCGAAACACTTGGGAGGAGCGTTTTTTAGAGACCAGATTAGCGCCGGCGAAATAGTCGGTCGTCCGCACAACACATTCTGGTTGGTGTCTAAACCTAGCTGCTCTTTAGGATTGCCCTAGCCAACACACTGTTAATCATAAAGGGATAGGTTTCCCTTTCTGTCACGAACGCTCGGACTGACACGGATGTTCGATCTTAAATCAGTACCCCATACCCTCAGCCGATACCTGCAGGTGTCGCCTACAGAATTCGAGGAAATTCGCGAAGACTTAAAATCCCTTCGTCTGGATGCCACGATGCGTGTAGTGAGTATTTTTGCGACGGCGGTTTTGATTTTCCTGCTTGGCCATCAAACAGTTGCTGTTGTGTTTTTGGTGTGGTCAATCGTAAATGAGCTTATCGACACCGTAACCCTACCCAAGATTGCGGTGGACCCGACCTATTCACCGAATGTCTTTGATTTGGCAGCTTGGAATACAACATTCGGCGTGTGTGCTTGGGTGGGACTGGCGCTCGCTCTTTGCGCTACAAACAATCCAATGGAGATCGTCCTGGGTTTTGCTGTTTTGTTCGGCGTGCTGGTGAACATTATGTTCTGTTACACCAGCTCCGCACGGTTACTTGTTTTTGCGATGACGCCCATCATTTTTGGGGTCACATTCATACCGTTTTTGCTCTTCGGCAATTCAATATTTTCAAGGGAATTTCTTGGAGCGCTTATCGGCTGCGGATTGCTTATTGCCTATGGCTTGCCCGCGACATTCCGCAACAAACAGCTGACACAAAATCTTGTGGAAGCGCGCAGACAAGCCGAAGAACTAGCGCGGTCAAAAGCTGAGTTCCTTGCCAATATGAGCCATGAAATCCGCACACCGATGAATGGTATTCTCGGATTTGCGGAACTGCTTAAAAATTCTGATATCGGGGAGCGTCAAAAAGATTTTGCGGAAACGATACATTCGTCCGGATCGGCGTTGTTGACGATTCTGAACGACATATTGGATTTCTCGAAAATCGAAGCCGGAAAAGTAGAACTTGATCCAGCACCATTTTGCCTGCGAAGCGCCGTGGAAGATGTGGCCGCGCTTCTGTCTCCCTCAGCCAATGAAAAAGGGATTGAACTGCTGGTCAGATGCCGCCCGTCCGTTCCAGCTTCCATGATAGGCGATGTGGGGCGCATTCGCCAGGTACTGACGAATTTAACGGGAAACGCGATCAAGTTTACACACGAAGGGCATGTCCTCATTGATGTGTCGGCAACCGTGTCGCAAGAAACCGCCTTGATCAAGATTTCGGTGGAAGACACCGGCATTGGTATTCCTGAAGATAAAATCGACCATGTGTTTGGCATGTTCACTCAAGCGGAAACCTCGACCACACGGATGTTCGGTGGGACCGGTCTTGGATTAGCGATCTCGTCGAGCCTTGTCACTGAAATGGGCGGGGACATTTCCGTGCAGTCGACCTATGGCGAAGGATCCGTGTTTGAGGTCAGTTTGACGCTTGAATTGTCAGAAGAGGTGGGGGGCCGCGCTTCTGCTGTCCCGAACGATGTCGATGTTGATCAAACAGTCCTTGTCGTCGATGACAATGCGGTAAACCGATTGATATTGGCAGAACAGCTTCAAACCTGGGGAATCAAGTCACGAAACTTCGACGGCGGGCAAGCGGCGTTAGCGCATTTAGATGGGCGCGGCGGCGCCCAACCCTCTCCTATCATCTTGCTCGATTACCATATGCCCGAAATGGATGGATTGACGTTCTTGGAAAAGGTGAGGCGCCACCCAACAGCTGCCGATGCGCGGGTTATCGTTCTGTCTTCGGTAGACGACAAAACGATAACAAAACAGTTCGAAGCGCTTGGCGTGGTCGACATTGCCGCAAAGCCAATCCGCCTCAACACCTTACGCACGTTGTTGGCGAAAGCAGTCGGCGGAAATAGGCATGTCGAATTGTCTACCACCAAACAGGGAATTGATCTGGGTGACTCGGGTGAACGGGAAGATACATCTCGCGCCCGGGTTTTGATCGCGGAAGACAACGAGACCAATCGCATGCTTCTGCAACATATGATCGATCAAACAGTGTACAAACTGACATTTGCGGATAACGGTAAGCAAGCGTTGGACCTTTTTCGGCAAAGCAGATTCGACCTGATCCTGATGGACATCTCCATGCCGGAAATGGATGGCATTGAAGCCACGAAAGCTATCCGGTCGTTTGAAGTTTCACAGGGGCTTTCGCCGACACCGATCGTCGCATTGACGGCGCATAAGATGTCCGGCGACCGCGAGCGCTTCGAAAGTGTCGGCATGGATGGATACCTCTCGAAGCCAGTTCCGGCAAAAGCACTTAATGAGATTTTGCTCAAATGGGGAAACCGTGATGAGGAGCTGAGAATCGTCAATTCTTAGCTGAAGCCGCTTATCCGAGCGGGCAAAGATATAAGATACGGAAAACATCACCTCGGACCGGCCGGACCTGATCGCCCCCGCAGGTCGAGTGCTGCAGAGTGTCCTATCCAATAACCACCAACGTCCTACTTCACACAACAAGTTAGGTTTCAGCCGAAATGGACCGGTGACCCTTGGATGGGCCGTGTAAGACAAATTACCTGCTTCGCAAAAAATTTGCGTTAGTCCTATTTGCTTCTGAAATTGTTCCTAAATGCTGAAAGTGATACACTGTCGGATGCGATGGAGGCGGCCAATTGGATTTGGGGGGCCGCTCTTTGATTTGTGAATAAGTGGGTGCACGGCGCCGACGGTCATCCTGGTCAACGGCCAGACACGGGTGCGCGGATGACATTGAGGGGATGTCAAAGAAATTTGGATGAACCCCATGCGCCCATCTCTTGAGGGGGCATTAACCACAATCGTCATCGCGAGGCGGCCTTACGCTGCCACGGCAGGTAAGCCCTATTGAAGACTGTTAGGCGGAGTGCGTGGATGACCCGGATGCGCAGCCCGATTGGCTGCTTATCGGGTAATGACGAAAAAAGGGCGCAATTGAACCAAGCTAAGCCGCTTCGGTCTGACTTTCCGCTTTAGCTTGGGCTTCAGCGGCGTTTTTCTGCTTCGCCACTTCCAATTGTTCGGCAACGATTTGTTCGTGTACGTCGATTGCTGGGCGGGCATTGGTGATGTCGATTTCCGGCGCCATCGGGCCTGTCGTCCGTGGACCACGAATACCCAGCCACATGGTTTTCAGCGGATTGGTCAACGCATCCACGGCAGCCGTTGGTTCGTACCCGCAATGGGCCATGCAATCGTGGCACTTCTCATAATTGCCGGTGCCGTAATTGTCCCATTCGGTGGTGTCCATCAATTCCTGGAACGTGTCCGCATAGCCTTCGCCCAGCAGGTAGCACGGACGCTGCCAGCCAAAGATGTTGCGGGTGGGCATGCCCCAAGGTGTGCACTTATATTCCTGATTACCGGCCAGGAAGTCCAAATAATGGGTTGAGTGGTTCAACGGCCATTTGCGCTTTTTACCGATGGACAAGACTTCCCGGAACAGGGTCTTCGTTTTTTGGCGATTGAGGAAATGTTCCGTGTCCGGCGCACGCTCATAGGCAAAGCCAGGTGCTATGGAAATGCCGTCGACGCCCATGTCCCGGGCATAGTCCAAAAATTCCGCTAGACGCTTCGGATCGGCGCCGTCAAAGATGGTGGCGTTTACGTTGACGCGGAAGCCTTTGGAACGGGCAAGCTTGATGGCGCTAACCGCTTTGTCGAACACCCCGTCGCGGCACACGGCTTTGTCGTGTTCTTCCTTCAGGCCATCCAAATGGACCGAGAAGAACAGGAAAGGCGAAGGTGTGAACAGATGAAGCTTCTTTTCCAGCAGGATCGCGTTGGTGCACAAAGAGACATATTTCTTGCGGGCAACGATGCCGTCCACGATCTCTTTGATTTCGTCATGGATGAGGGGCTCACCGCCGGGAATGGCCACCAACGGCGCGCCACATTCGTCCACGGCCTCCAGGCATTCTTTGGCGGACAGGCGCCGCTGCAGGATGGGCTTTGGATAATCGATCTTGCCGCATCCGGCACAGGCCAAATTGCACTGAAATAGGGGCTCCAGCATGAGCACCAACGGAAACCGCTTCTGCCCGGTCAGCTTCTTCTTCATAAGGTAAGCGCCGACGCGAACGGCTTGCATGACTGGAATGCCCATCAAACTGTCTCCTGATCTCAACCGAAAAGAGGTAAACTGGGAGGCGCGGTTGAGTTTTTAACGAATTGGTAATAAAAACGCGAGTTCGTGTTCGCGTTTTATCGTACCACGATAGCCGAGTCAATTCACACAACAAGGCTTCACGCACCCCAGGGCGGATAAACATTTCGTATGTCGGACAATTCCAAAGTCACTGAGGCAGAAACACCACAGCCAGAGGCGTCACCGGCACCGGTGGACAAGGCCGACGACGCCGAAACCGTGGAAACACCGCGCAAGAAGCGGAAAGTGCCTCCGCCCGGCCGACGCACCCCACGCCAAGGTCGCAGCCAAGAAACCGTGGGCAAGATCATCGATGCGGCGTCTGCCTTGCTGGCGGGCGGCACGGACATCCGCACCTTGACCACCAACCGCGTCGCGGAAGCGGCCGGGGTGTCGGTGGGGGGCCTCTATCGCTTCTTTTCCGACAAACAGGCCATCATTGATGCCATCGCGGTCCAACGGCTGGACGAGTTTCAAACCCTGTTGTTGGACAAGGTGGCCGAGACGCAGCCGGAAGGTGGCGCCGGCTATCTGAATGTGGTGGTGGATTCGTTTGTGGCGTTCCTGGAAGACCACCCGGAGTTCCGCCAGATCGCCTATGGCGGCAGTTACATTTCAGCACGGGTGCGCCAGGAACAATCCGACCCCGCCGAAGGGGGCTCCGGCTTCATGAAGCATTTCATGGTCAATGCGCTGGGCATGGACCCATCCCATGATTTGGACTTGAAACTGCGTATTGCCGCGGAAGTGGGGGACCGCTTGATCGCCCATGCGTTCGACCAACCCACAGATGACGCCCGCGCCGATGTCATCCGTGAGCTGAAGGTTCTAATTGCGGGCTATCTGTTCGATGAACGCGGCATGATCTGACGGGTGAATATCCGCTGTCACCGCCAATCCTGCAAAGCGCGTGGTTCGGCGATCATGTCGATCCGGTCATTGATGCGGTAGGTCACGGGGAACACGCCCTCGCCGCCCAACTCGCCCGCCTTGATGGCATCCAATGCCGCGCGCAGGTCGCTCACGTCTTGCAGCGTCACTTCCGGGGCACCCGGTGGGGTAATGCGGTGGGCGCCCCAAATTTTATAGTCCGCGGTCACTTCGGCCAGCACACGATCCGCCCCCTGAACATAATCGCCCATGCTGCTGTTAGGAAGAAAGGCGAATAGCGGACCGGGATAAATAAAGTCACCGGTGAACAGCGTTCTGTTTTCCTCGTCCAACAGCGAGATTGAATCTTCCGTATGGCCCGGCGTGTAGAGCACTTTCAGCGTGCGGTCCCCGAGCGATAAAGTGCCGCCAGGCTCGAGCCATTCGTCCACCTCTAGGGTGATGTTGTCGATGCCTTCCACAAAGCCCAGATGCTCATCCCGCGTCAGCGACAATTTGTTGTCCGGCGCACGGTCCCGCAGATAGGGCAGATCCACCACGGCGATGTTTTCAAACGTGACCGTATTGCCCGTGTGATCGAAATGAAAATGAGACGGCACAAAGGTGATGGGTTTATCGGTCAGACTTTCCGCCACGGACCGAATGTCGAAATAGCCGGGCCCCGCATCGAACAACACCGCGCGTTCCGACCCGACGATCAAATAGCTGTAGCATTGCTGGGCATAACGCGGCTCGCCGATGGCGAAGGTTTGACGGTCGAGGGCCTCGACCGTGAAATAGTCATCCACCCAGCGTACGTTGGGGCCTTCGTCTTGTGCCTCCAGAAGGGGCGGCATCTCGCCCGTTGCCAGAGATTGAAACGCAATTTCATGGCGCTGCCACACAAGTACAGCGGCCAATCCGAAGATTAATACAGTCGCTGTGATCAGAATGCGCATGTCTTTTCCCTTTTTTGGCGCAGCTTAGATCAGCGATCTTCGGATGTCTGGCCGATTTCGGCGGTGGAATTATCATCAGCAGAAAGGTCTCTATCACGACCAGACTTTACAGCCTTTAAAAGGTCTGGAAGGGAAAGAGTGAACAAGATTTGTTTCGCCATTTCCTCTGGTTCTTCGGCAATCAACCAGTGCCCCAGCTCAGGATGTATGAGCACGTTAGACATAAAATCTTGCGAACGTTCTGCACTCGTCAATGAGATGAACGCATCTTTCGCACCAAACACAAAGCTCACCAGCATATTTGGCTCTCCATCTTCGGGGATGCCATCAATGGGCGGGTTTTCCGCACGATAGGCATTGATCATGGTGTCCATGGCGTGATCCCGATCCCAGACCTGTTCGTAGACGGAGAGATCGTCGTCCGAAAACGTACCGGGCCGGCTGGTGTCCCGCAGACTGTTCTTGATCAAGGTCGGGCCGTAGGTCCGCATCAATAGTTCCGGCAAGATCGGTAGTTTGAGAAAGGACCGGTACCAGCTGACATCGGACTCATTGCCCACCGCCTGAAACGCCAAGGGGTGACCCACGCTGAAAATCACGGCGGACATCACCCTGTCCGGATGTTCGAAGATCATGCGCCAGGCAACACCCGCCCCGATGTCGTGGGCAACGATGTTGGCGCTGTCCCAGCCCTGGCTGTCCATCAGCCCCAGCATGTCGCCGGCATATTTGCGTTGGGTGTAGTTCTTCACGCCGGCGGGTTTGTCGGACCGGTTATAGCCGCGAAGATCCGGCACCGCGACGCGATACCCCGCCTCTGCTAGCGGCTTGATCTGATGACGCCAGGCAAACCAGAATTCCGGAAAGCCATGCATGAGGATGACAGGCTTGCCGTCTTCCGGCCCCGCAAACACCACATGTAGCGTCACCTCGCCCACATCCACGCGCTGGCTATCGAGGCCCATCCCGATCTGATCTTCTGCGATGCCCACATCGTCCACATAGGACGTGCCGCCGCTGAACCAGATGATCAGCGCGAAAACCGCCAGCACAAGAACAAAAATCGGCAGTGCCTTGAGAAAATTCCACATGCCTCACCCCCAGGCAGATTGGTTTTTCTTCTACAGCGATCGTAGACCGCCAGGCGCCAAGATACCAGCGCGGAAAATTGGGGGCTCGCTATCGTATCGTCGCGGGAGGTCGGGCAGTCGAGAACACCTTGAGAAACACCGCCGGTGTCGTTACATCCACCGCGAACGCGCCTTGACCAAACAAGCCCGCGCTCAAAATGAGGAAGGGGACATCTTGCCGATTGAGCTCACGCAGCGCCTTGGTATCGACGATCAACATGGACCCTGTGGCGGTGAGGCGGCCGATCTTGATTTCCGCGTCTTTGAGAACCGTACGCGGACGAAATTCGCCGGTGGCTCCCTCCACCAGCCATTTTTCTTCGAGGCGGCGATACAAGCGTTCCAAACCGATCCGGCGCGCGCCCGGCCAATTCAAGATCAATGTGGTGGACCCCAGATCAATGAGCGCGTCTATCTTTTTGCCATCCACGCGCACCGGCACGAACAAAAGCTTGAACGGGCGTTTGAGCGTGGTGTCATGATAGACCGGCAGTTTGCGCCAACCGGAAAAGAGCCGCCGGGGAACGTCATCATGATTGTAGAGTGTGAGCGTCTGATTGTTATTGTCAAAGACCAAAACGAACTCACTCAAAAAGTTTAGGCCGATAATGCCCACCCAGTCGCGCTCAACCGATGGCGATTTTAGCACGATCGCCTCAAGATCTGTTACCTGAGCGCTTCCCATGCTCAGGCGGTCAAGCCGCGTGAGGGGGTGTTCTCCGCTTTCAACAATGCCATGAACCATCGCATAGGTGTTTTGGGTCTGCTCAAGATTGAGACGTTGAGCAAGCGGTTCAAAAATGACCGAAGTTGTGGCGCCCGTATCGATCAGAAACGGAAACGGACCGTGATCATTGATCCGCACGTCAACCAACAGCAAGCCCCGTTCCGTTTTCCGAAACGGCACCGTATCGGTTTCCGCCATGGCGTGGCCCGGCCAAACCGTCGCCGCCACGCCCAAGCAAACCAACAATGTCAGAATGAACCGCACGCGCCCTCTCTGCCCACGACCGCTTCCCTAATGGGCGGCCTTTTTTTACACATAGGCAGACAGTCTATCCCGGCAAGGGCTTCAACAGCGGTGCATATTTACGCAGCGCCAACATAAAGAGGCCAAAACTTCGTGCACTCGCCTAGGGACGTGCATACCCCGCAAAATTTCCCGTATTTAGTGCTGTTTACCAACACTCTACTTAAAAGATATGCTTCGCAAGATAGGCGGGAGATAGCGATGCCAAGACTAACGCTCGTGTTAATGCTGATGATGGCGCTCGTCCTGAGTGCGTGCGCAACCTCTAAAGACGAAAAAATAACCGTCGGCTTGGAAACGCCCCAATACCCCAACCTCAAGCTTCTGTTCCGGCACGGACGCGTCATCGAACCCAAAGCGAAGCCATTTAATGTCGATCCAAAATCCGCGAAGAACATTTGTTACGCAGTGGAACGAGTATCCAAAAGCGGTTGGATCGGCCTTCTCATGGAAGAAAACTGTCCGTCGAGTGGGGTGTCCTCCACCGTGCAAATGGTTTACGCGGTGAATAAGGCACAACCTAGTACAAACCGATTTTCCGTCACCTCAAAAGCTATCAAAACAGCTTTATCGCAGGGCAACTTATGCCCGGGTGCTCAGTTCGGCAGAGATATGACGCTCACATTTGCCGACACATCGAATCCGTCTCAATCCGAACTCGAGCCTTTACTCCAAATGGTTACCGGCGCTTACCCGACGGGATACATTTATGCTTTCGTGATGAGCCGGCAAATCTGGTACGAACTCGCCAAATTGGAAGGCTATCCGGATGACCATCAATGGCGGGCACTCAAACAAAAACTGCAATCACCCAACCTTGACTATTTTTACCTTCACTATCTCGGTTTGGAGATGATGACAGGCGCCTTGGATCAAATAGTAGTCGGCGCGATTCCCCAGAGGAATGTTACTCCACCTCCCTCGGACGCTTGCGCTCAGATTACAGACTAAACGATGAGAGTCACCATATTGCCTTCCCGAGTCATTCAGAGATTTCCGGCCGTGTGCGTGTATTTCTGCCAAGCGCCCCAGGCGAGCAACCCAAAGGCGATATGAACAGCAACAACCGGCGGCCACCCGGACACATAAATCACATTATTGACCCAGCCGCCCGGAAACGGGCCGCCCCCAAAGGCAAGCCCCCGTGTCCCGGCCAGTGCATTGGCCCAAGCGGGCAGCGTAAACATCCAGGCGGTCACCAGCGACGACCAAAAGAACCATTTGGTCTGGCGTTCGGTCAGCGCCAGGAAGGGGGCGATGGCGGCAAAGCCGATCAGCATCAACCCATTGGTGATGCCTTCCAAATGCGCCATGTTCCAGGCCCGCGCTTCGCCCGGCACCTGCACGTCTATTGCGGGCACGACTGGCCACAGCACGATTTGCCCCAGCAGCATGAACATATACATCCACCCCACCAGCACGGCGGTGATCAACAGGCCGGCGCCATTCAGCACCAACAAAATGCGGTGACGATCGCTCATTATCATTTCCCCGTTATGTTGTTATGCCGCCAAGGCCGGCGACTTATTTTCTAGATGATCTGTATCAAGACGGTTGAGGCGGTCTTCGCCTTGCCGGTGGAGGGCAACCCAGTCTTTCGCCCATTGTGGGTCTTTGACCTTGGCGGGATCATAGCCCGGCTTGAAGGGCCGTGCCCATTTGGGGCCCAGCCACCAGAAGATCTTGGCAAGCTGTTTCCACATGGCCCATTTGGTTTTGAGACCGGGCCAAAGTCCATCTTCCCGCAGCAAGGCGCGATAGGCGCGCCCCGTATAGGCGAAAATGTGTGCGGTCGCATAGAGAAGGCCAAAGACGCGATAGAAATACCCGCCATAGAGGTGTTCGTAGACACCGAACGTCACATTCTTATGTTCGATTTCTTCCACGAAATGCCACAGCACCAAAGACGCCACATTCGGATCTGCCCCGCCGAACAATTCCTGCCGGTGTTCAACCAGCATGTGGCCGATGGCGAGCGCCATGGATTCAAACCCTTCCGCGTACGCCACATTAAATTTGAGCGAACGGTCTTGGAAGAATTTGGTGTAATCGGCCAATAATTGTTCTTCCAGCTTTTCAATGCAGGTATAGCCGCGCGCTTTCAGCAAATCGTTGAACCGCTTGTGCTGTTGAAAGTGTTGGGCTTCCTGGGCGATGTAGTCTTCCACTTCCGCCAAAAGTTGCGGATCGGTGATGTGCTTTTTGGCAACCCCCATGGTGCGGATCAAATAGGGCTCTAAAAACGGCATGGCCAAGGACCCGGCATTCACAATCTGGCTGAATTCCGGTGACCCCTTTTTCCAATGGGGGTGAATGTCCGCCGGATACTCAAATGTCATCACGCGGCGTTCCATGCCCGTATCGATTTTTTGATCCATTTCCATGACGCACGGCTCCCTCTGCCCGGTTGCGTTATTAGAATGTTTCCTCTAATTATTAGAGGGTATCCTCTAATTTCACCCTAAAGTCAAGCCTGGCCGCCTATCCGTGAGTCCACATGTCGTTGAGTACAAAAGACCGAATCCTCAATAAAAGCCTGGAATTGTTTAACGCAGGCGGTGCCCGCGCCATCGGCACGACCCATATCGGAGAGGCGCTGGGCATGAGCCCCGGCAATCTCTACTACCACTATCGAAACCGGGAAGAGATTGTGGCAGCCCTGTTCGACCGCATGGAACCGGAATTTCACGCAGCCCTCACCGGTAATGCGACCCCGCCCCTGAGCGCAGAGCGGTTTGCAGGCTTTTACATCCTGGCGTTCGACATTTTGTGGCGGTACCGCTTTTTCTTTGGGGCGCTGGTGGACCTCCTGCGCCGCGACGACGATCTGGCCGCGCGCTATGACGCGTTTCAGCGCTGGGCCTTGGACGCGCTCGAATCCATCGCCGCCCAATTGGTCAAAGACGGCAGCATGGCAAAGCCCCCCGGGCCCAGCAGCCTTAAATCCGTCGCGACGAACACGTGGCTGATCTGGCTGAACTGGATCCGCTTTGTGCAAACCACCAAAGACGATCACGCCATCACCAAGGGAGATCTGGCCCAAGGCGCGTTCCAAACCATGGACATTTTGGTGCCGCACTTGGACGCCAAGTACCGAAAGGCCGCGTCGAAGGTTTTGTCAGAAGCCACGCGGGAAGCAACGCCGCTAACCTGAGGCCTATTCAAAATACGGAACGCGGGTCGGGTCTTGGTGGTGCGCGTACGCTTCCAAGATTTGCGCTTCGGCAATGCGCCCAATGGACAGGGGCGGAAGATCCGTCACCGGAAAGAACTCAGCCCCCTGAGTTTCCATGCCAGGGCTTGGGTCGCCCGACACCAGGTCGCATAAAAAGAAGAGCTTATAGATGTGGCGGAATTTTTCCTCGCCCTCGGGCACGTGATACCGGCGGTCATACACCCCCACCATTTTGGTCACGCGTGCTTCCACATTGGCTTCTTCGGAAATTTCTTTCACGACGTTTTCGGCGGGTGAGATGTTCACGTCCGCAAATCCGCCGGGCAGGGTCCATTTCTGATCGGATTTTTCTTGGACCATCAACACAGTGTCGCCACGAAAGATCGCGCCGCGCACATCCACTTGCGGCGTCACATACCCGCGCAATTCCTTGACCGCGTCATGCACCTCCACCGGCTCCACGCTGAAGCCATGGGCCAGTACCTTGGCGGCCGCGAGCTGCAATTGCTCATACCGTTCCACGTCATAGGGGTTTTCGGTGAAGGTCAGGCCGTTCTGGGCCAGTGCCTGCAATTCACGGGCAAGGGCCAGCCAATCTGGTTCTGAGGACATAGGCGATCAAAATTTTAACTCAATTGAGGTGCACTCTTACCATGACCCCACGGTAGATGAGGAACGGTGATGAGCGACACTCTTGTAGCACGATGCGGCCCTATTATGGCGGGCGCCCTGTTTTTTGGTGCGCTCCTAATCGGCGGATCGTCGTTAGCCGCCACCACCGTCACATCCACCACCACGAAAAACGGCACGGTCACCCTATCCGCTTCCGCCCAGGGCGCTGATCGCAAAGTCAATTTGCCGTGCACCGATGGCTCCGTCCGCCAATGTAAAAGCAATTGCATGGATGGAACCTGTTCCCTCATGGCCCGATGGAAAAGTGTGGACGGTGATCACGGGACCGCGGGCCTGTTCACCTTTCCCGCAAAAACCACCCCGGCTCCCGAAACGGCCGCGCACCAATGGTGCCTCGCGCTGGTGAATTCCATGGGCGCGCCGCTAGGGTCCGGCGGCGGCAAGAAATCCACCCTTCGATCCGTGACCAACAATGGCCACGCCAGCGTGAACGGCTTTTCCTGTGCCACCGCCATCGAACCGGGGGTCTTCGGTCCTTAGCTGCGCCATACGCCAGGATTTCTTGCACGCCCATATTATTTCTTGCAGTAAGCGCAAGATTTCAGGGGCTTTTTAAGGTTCCTGCTTGTGGCCAATAATCTCGTCCTGCTAAGACACGCGCTAAATAAGGCGCGACGCGCAGCGAGGAGACGAGAGCATGACCCGCGAGATCAATCACTTCATCAATGGCCAACATGTAACCGGCACCAGCGGCCGGACGGGTGACGTATTCAATCCAAATACGGGCGAGGTTCAGGCGAAAGTTGCCCTGGCCACCGCCGACGAAGTGCGCAGCGCGGTTGCCGCGGCAGAAAAAGCCTTTCCGGAATGGCGCGCCACCAACCCGCAACGCCGCGCCCGGGTGATGTTCGAATTCAAACATCTTGTTGAAAAGAACATGGATCAGTTGGCGGAGATGCTGTCCAACGAACATGGCAAGGTGATCGCCGACTCAAAAGGTGACGTCCAGCGTGGGCTTGAAGTCATCGAATTTGCTTGCGGCATCCCCCACCTGATGAAGGGTGAATATACGGAAGGCGCCGGCCCCGGTATCGATGTTTATTCCATGCGCCAGCCCTTAGGCGTGGTTGCCGGTATCACGCCGTTCAACTTCCCGGCCATGATCCCCATGTGGATGTTCGGTGTTGCCATTGCCTGCGGCAATACATTCGTGTGCAAACCATCTGAAAAAGACCCGTCCGTGCCGATGCGGCTTGCGGAATTGTTCATGGAAGCGGGCGGACCTGCCGGTGTGCTGAATGTGGTCAATGGCGACAAAGAAGCGGTGGACACGATCCTCACCGATCCGACCATTCAAGCGGTGAGCTTTGTGGGCTCGTCAGCAATTGCCGAATACATCTATGCCACCGGCACGGCCCACGGGAAGCGCGTCCAAGCCATGGGCGGTGCAAAGAACCATGCCATCATCCTGCCCGATGCGGATCTCGACCGTGTGGTGGATGATTTAATCGGCTCGGCCTATGGCTCTGCCGGCGAACGCTGCATGGCCTTACCCGTTGCCGTCCCCGTCGGCAAAGAAATCGGCGACGAACTTGTCTCGCGCTTGAAGCCACGGGTCGAATCTCTGGTCGTGGGTGTGTCCACCGACCCGGACGCAAATTACGGCCCCTTGGTGACGAAGGAACACATGGCCAAGGTGAAAGGGTTTGTGGACCAAGGCGTGCAGGAAGGCGCCGACCTGGTGGTCGATGGCCGCGATTTCACCTTGCAAGGTTATGAAAACGGCAATTTCATGGGCGGCTGCTTGTTCGACAATGTCACCCCGGAGATGGAGTCCTACAAAGAAGAAATTTTCGGTCCCGTTCTTCAAATTGTCCGCGCTGATAATTATCAGGACGCCGTCGCCCTGCCGAGCAAGCACCAATATGGCAATGGCGTTGCGATCTACACCCAGGACGGTGATGCCGCCCGCGAATTTGCCAGCAATGTGAATGTAGGCATGGTGGGCGTGAACGTGCCGATCCCCGTGCCGTTGGCCTATCACACCTTTGGCGGCTGGAAACGGTCAGCCTATGGTGGCGTCAACCAACATGGGCCGGAAGGTGTGCGCTTCTACACGAAGATCAAAACCGTCACCTCCCGCTGGCCAACAGGTGTAAGATCGGGATCCGATTTTGTGATTCCAACAATGAAATAAGCCAATTGGCCCCGCACCCAAAAGCCATACTGTTCGACCTCGACGATACGCTGCTCAATACCTATCGCCATCAGGATGCCGAAGCCTTGTGGCGCGAGGTGATTGAACAGCACACCCATGCGCTGCCCGGTGTTGATGGCCACGCATTGGCGAATGCGATTCAACAGTCCGCGCGGCGTATTTGGCATGGTTTACTTGAAAGCAAGATTCAACCTTGGCAATCCATGAGCGACATTAGGCGGGATATCGTCTACGCCGCCTTTAAGGACGTCGGGTTGGATGACGAAGCGGGCGCTCTTCGCCTGGCAGATACCTTCACGCAAAGACGTGAGGACAGTTTTCATATTGCCGACGGTGCCCTCGATACCCTGGACCATTTGCGGTCGGCAAATATCCGCTTGGCGTTGGTTACCAACGGCGCGTCCACGTCGCAGCGTTGGAAGATTGAGCAGTTTAACCTTGAACCCTATTTTGATCATATCCAGATCGAGGAAGAAGCCGGCTTCGGAAAGCCAGACCCGCGTGCGTATCAACATGCTCTGGCAACACTTGACGCTGACGCGTCAAACACCTGGATGATCGGCGACAATTACACATGGGAAGTGGAAGCCCCACAAGATCACGGTATTTTCGCCATATGGCACAACCCAACGCAACTTGATGTGCCAAGCGACGCCAAACGCCAGCCCAATCACGCGATTGAACATCTCAATGAAATTGTCGATCTGTTCGAGATATCGCGCCGTCAGGATGAAGGACAAGAACCATGACCATCACGATCTTCCACAATCCGCGCTGCTCCAAATCGCGTCAGACCTTAGGCTTGATTGAAGAAAAAGGGCTGACGCCCACCATTGTGGAATATTTGAAGGACGCGCCCACCAAGGCGACGATGAAGACGTTGCTGAAAGAGCTGGGTCTGAAACCGCGCGATCTCATGCGCAAGAAAGAAGCGCCTTATAAAGAGTTGAACCTTGCGGATGAGAACAAGTCCGACGATGAGCTGATCGAGGCGATGGTGAACAACCCAATCTTGATCGAGCGCCCCATCGTCATGACACCGAAGGGCGCGCGCCTTGGCCGCCCCCCGGAAGACGTGCTGGAAATTTTGTAGGTCTTTCTAAGTGTCATCCCGGGCTTGGCCCGGGATCCATCTAAACAAGCGACCTCACCGGCGTGATGGATCCCTTTTCGTGGGCGGGGTGACAGCTAAGGCTTACCCGCCGGAGCGCATGTTCATGATTTCTTCCATCTGCTCTTCGGTCATGCCCATGTTCCGCCAGAGGCCGCCGGACGCTTCCACGTCCCAGGCGCTGCGCGGGCCAGTGGTGATGCCGCCATCCACCGCAAGATATTGACCGGTGACAAAGCTTGCCTCGTCGCTCGCGAAAAAGGCCACTGCGTGTCCGATGTCTTCGGGCTTGCCGGCCTGAGGAATCGGCTGTGCCGTGTGAGCGTTCTCCGCAATCATCGCCGCGCGCTGGTCGGCTTCCGCAATCGAGTCGCCCAACACCCGCCCAAAGATCGAGGTGGGGATAAGCCCTGGGCAGATCGCATTCACCCGGATCTTCTGTTGCGCCAAACTCGCGGCAGACACCCGGGACAAATGCACCACGGACGACTTGGCAAGCGAATAGGCAAGGCCGCCATAGCCTGCCTGAAGGCCCGCAATACTGGCCGTATTAACGATGGAACCACCGCCTTGCGCGGCCATCACCGGCACTGCATATTTCATCCCCAGAATGACACTGGTGACGAGTAAATCCTGTGTGCGGTGAAGCGCGTCGATATCAAACGGGTCCGTGCCAATGCCTTCAGATCCGCCCGCATTGTTGAACAGCGTGTCGATGCGGCCGAAGCGCTCCATGACCTTGGCAAAGCCCGCTTCCATCTGTTCCTGACTGGTCACATCCACATGCACATACATGCCGTTGTCGCCCAGAAGGGTATCGATGGCCGCGCCTTTATCGTCCTGAATATCAAAACAGACCACCTTAGCGCCTGCGTTTTGGAACACATCAATGGTGCCCCGGCCAATGCCACTGCATCCGCCCGTAATCACTGCCACTTTATTGCTGAGATCAAACATGCTTCCTCCATTTAACTGACTTTTTGTCAGCATAGGGGGTGCATGGCCCGCCGCCAAGGCTTTGACGGAGAATAAGGTTTCCCCGAGCCACTTTTCTGCATTAGATTTCGCCCATGCTGGTTCGGGGGCTTCTCAGTTTTTTGGTTTGTCTAACGGTATCGGGTGCGGCCTTCGCCTCCGCCGGGTCCGTCGTGTTTTGGCAAGACGTGTCCGTCGGCGACAAAGCGATCTGGCAGAAAGAAGGCTATGACGTTACGGCATTGGGCTGTGACGCGACCGATGCGGCGTGCGTGACAAAAGGCCTGTCGGCACTTGGCGCTGCCGACAAACGCATCCTCATTGCCGACGGGGTGTCGTCCAAAGCGGTCATCGACCTGTTCGCCTCGGGCATCACGTCTGACACGCTGACCGGCGTGGCGATGATGCGCGCGGCGCTGCCGAAAGACACCGCCATAACGGTGGGTCCTGAGGCACCTAAACTGACCGTCTTTGTAGAAAAATCAGACGCGGCGGAGGCCGTCACATCGGCGCAAGTCTATGCCGCCGCGTTCCGCCAACAGGGCGTGACCGGCTCGGTCAAGTTCTTCGATCCCGACATGATGGCGGCGGGGCCTGTGCATCCAGGCGTGGTCATGGGCGTCTCCCACTTCATGGGCTATGCACCCCGATCCGAACTGCTCATGAAGCTGCTCACCGCCAACGAGCTATGGCCCAATCTCGGCCACAACAATAAGGGCTTTCTGGCGCAAACGGATTTCGTTACGCGCAAACCCATGACGGAACCTGTGCGCACCTTTCTGAAACGCCATTTCGGCCAAGGTCCGCACGTGGCCAAGCAATGGGCGTTTGAATCCTATCTGTCCTTCGACCTGCTCGCCTATCGCGATGCCGTGGCGCCCGGACAGAAATATGTGTCGTTCAACACCCGCCTCAACCAATACATGGTGGTGGACCTTGATCAGTATGCGGCCTATGGGCCGGAAATCGTGGTGGGCGTGGATGACGAAACCAATATGTACCAACTGGCGTGGTATTATTGGAACGACCTGATGTATAGCTGGGACACGAAAGTGCCCAACATTTCCGCGAAGCCGCTGGGCCCCGCGCTGGTGTTCACCAAGCCCGTTCCCGACGACTTGGCCCTGCCCTTCCGGCAGCGCACGGCACTTCATTTCAAAGGCATGTCGTTTTCAAACGACGATCCGCTCATCAAGATGAAGTCCTATCCGCCGACCATTCAAACCGTTATCACCAAAAGCAATGAATGCATTTACTGCCATTCCATTGAAGGGGTGGGCGGGCGCAACCACCATCTCAATGCCTATACGGCGCAGCCCCAAGGGGGTGTGGCCTTGGCGCTGGAAGAATACTCCGACACCGTTATGCGTGAGTTCCTGTTCAACCAGGAAGAAGTGGCAGCGAAAGTCGGGCTGTCGCCCAATCCGTTGGACGCGGATGTCGTCCAAGAATTTTATGAGTGGGTAAGCGCCCTCAAGAAAGAAGAGTAGAAAAGGAACCGCCCATGTTCATTGGCCATTACGGACCCGCCTTTGTGGGCGCTGCCGTCGAACCGAAAGTGAAGCTGTGGCATATGTTTGCCGCCGTTCAGCTGGTGGATATTGTGTGGGCTATTTTCATTCTGACCGGCATTGAACAGATGCGTGTCACCCCCGGCCACACGGCGGCAAGCCCGCTGGATCTGTATCATATGCCGTATACGCACAGTTTGGTCATGTCATTTGTGTGGGCGGGTGCCGGTGCCGGGGCTTATTTTCTGCTGCGGCGCGGGGCGGGACGCATGGCGGCGCTTGTGATCGGTGCGGGTATCCTATCCCATTGGTTTGCGGATTTAATCGTGCACACTCAAGACCTGGAATTATGGATTGGCGGACCGAAAGTGGGTCTTGGCCTGTGGCATTACCGCGAAATTTCTTTGCTGGTGGAGATTGGCGTACTGGTGGGCGGCGTATTCCTCTATCAGCAATACACCGAGCCATCGCACCAGCTGGGTGAATATTCCCCTGGCCTGTTTATGGGGTTCATGATCGCCCTTCAGGCGTTTAATACCTTCGGCCCGCCACCCCCGGGTCCAACTGCGGCGGCCATTACGGCGCTGTTCGCGTATATTGCGTTGATTGGCGGTGCGGCCCTGCTGGATTACACACGAAAGCCGAAGGCAAAATGATCAAACGTGCGCGATGTTTTGCACTCCTCACACTTACGGCAGGCATCACGCCAAGTTTCTTGGTACTGACTTTAGCTACATTGGATCACCTCGAAGCACCCCCATTATTAGGTTTGCCCGCCGTGGCGTTTTCTATTTTTCCGTTGTTTGTTGTCGCTCACTACACCACGAACTTTCCCACTATGGAAACGCGTTTATCGGATGGGACGGACCGCCTTGGCCTCTCAAGCACATTCATCGCCATGGCAATAGGTATCTTCATAGGTGGTTCGATCGCACTGGAGTTGCCGACTGTTTGAAGACTGCCGACAATTTCTACGGCTGTTTCAATCCAAAGGAATCACTCAGTGAGTTGATGTTGATAAACGGATCTTCTACAGCGCCGGAAAAATCGACCAAGGCGACGGACACATGGTCCGCAAAGGCCATCATCTTGTGTGTGTCGGCGCGCAGCCATGAATCGGCATCCGCCAAAATGTCTTGATGCCACAATCCGATCACCGGATGCGTTTTGCCTCCGGAACGCGCGATCGCCGCACGGCCAGACGACGCGTGAACACAGTCCCACAATTTCTGAACCAGATCTGGGGGAACGAACGGCGTATCGCAGGCAAAGGTGGCAAGCCACTCCGCGTCTTGGGATTGCAGCCAGGTGAGCCCCGCGTGCAGACCAGCCAACGGCCCTTGAAAGCCGGTGTGAAGGTCGTGCACCAGCGGCAACCCCAACGCCTCATAGCGCGGGTCGTCACTATTGGTGTTAACGGCAAGCACTGACACTTGGGGGCGCGCGCGGTCGATCACCTGTTGGATCAACGGCACGCCGTTCAACGCCACAAAGCTTTTGTCCGTCCCCATACGGCGCGACTGTCCGCCCGCGAGGATGAGCCCGGCGACGTTCATCTTGATGTCACCCTCCCCTAACCCCTCCCATCAAGGGAGGGGAATAAATAGGTGCCAGGTCGCACCCTAGTTCCTCCCCCCTTGATGGGGGGAGGTTAGGAGGGCGGTGATAGGCACTCACCCTCACGTCTCACTCATTTGCAGCGTTACCGGAATGTCCTTCGATGTGGGCGTGCGGCTGCCGACTGCATAGGAATCCACCGGCACCAGCCCATTCGTTTCCGGGAAATAGGCCGCCGCGCACCCGGCCGGAATATCGTAGGCGACAATCTTGAACCGCTTCGCTGTGCGCGTCTGCCCTTTTTTGTCCGTACTGTGAAGATCGACCCATTGACCGTCTGAGAACCCCAGCCGCCCCATGTCTTGTCGATTGAGAAAGATCACCCGCCGCTGCCCGAACACACCGCGATAGCGGTCATTCAGCCCATAGACCGTGGTGTTATACTGGTCGTGAGACCGCACGGTCATCAAGGTCAGCACATTGTCCGCCCGCGCGACCGACGGGATCGGGGCCACCACAAAATTGGCTTTGCCAGACTTTGTGTTCCAGTGCCGCGACCCGGCGCTGTTGCCCAAATAAAACCCGCCTGGTTCCCGAATGCGCGCATTGAAATCGTCGAACCCGTCTATCACATCTGCGATCCGGTCGCGGATCCGGTCGTAATTGCCGGCGAAGTCGAGCCAATCGATGGAACTGTCGGGCAGTGTGGCCGCGGCCAGCCGCGCCACAATCATCGGTTCCGATAACAAATGGTCCGACGCGGGCGCATTGGTGCCCGACGAGGCATGAACCATGCTCATGGAATCTTCCACGGTTACCGCTTGGGGGCCGGCCGCTTGAACGTCCAATTCCGTGCGCCCGAGGCAGGGCAAGATGTAGGCTTGCTGCCCCGTTACCAAATGGCTGCGGTTGAGCTTTGTGCTCACATGTGCCGTAAGCTGACAGTTTTCCAGCGCCGCTTCCGTATAGGCTGTATCGGGTGTGGCGGCGGCGAAATTTCCGCCCATGGCAAAAAACACTTTCACGTCGCCCCGCGCCATGGCTTCGATGGTACCGACCGTGTCCAACCCGTTCGTGCGCGGTGGCAATAGATCGAAATTCTGCGCCAAACGGTTGAGGAAAACGGGGCTTGGCTTTTCCGTGATGCCCATGGTGCGGTCGCCCTGCACATTACTGTGCCCGCGCACGGGGCACGCCCCCGCGCCCGGCTTCCCCACATTACCCCGCAACAGCAACAGGTTGGTGATCTGCTGGATGGTCGCCACCGCATGGGTGTGCTGGGTGAGCCCCATGGCCCAGGTACAGATCACACGGTCGGAATCGCAATAGACAGAGGCGGCTTCCCGTAGCTGTTCTTCCGACAATCCGCTGGCCGCTTCAATCTCGCGCCACGGTGTGGACCGCACATCTTGCGCCAGAGCGTCAAAACCAGCCGTATGTTCCCGAACGAAATCATGATCGATGATGGCCGTGTTCGCCCCATGGCCACCCGCGTCATCCCAGTCGACGATGGCTTTCATGATGCCCTTCAGCGCCGCCAAATCCCCCCCGATGCGCAGTTGAAAATAGTGCGAGGAAATAGTGGTGCCACCGCCCGGCATCATGTCGCGCGGGTCTTTTGGGTTGGCGAATTTTTCAAGTCCGCGTTCCCGGATAGGATTGAAGGTCACAATGCGCGCCCCGCGCTTTGCCGCTTTGCGCAGACTGGTCAGCATGCGGGGGTGATTGGTGCCGGGGTTCTGGCCGAAGATGAAGATGGCATCCGCTTCATCGAAATCATCCAGCGTCACCGTGCCCTTGCCGGTGCCAAGGGTTTCCGTCAGCGCCATGCCGGACGATTCATGGCACATATTCGAGCAATCCGGCAGATTGTTGGTGCCGAATGCCCGCACAAAGAGCTGGTAGAGAAACGCCGCTTCATTGCTGGTTCGGCCCGATGTGTAAAACGCCGCTTCATCCGGCGTGCCGAGCCCGCGCAGGCAGTGGCCGATGTCTTGAAAAAGGTCGTCCCACGCAATCGATTCATAATGATCCGTCAACCGATTATACCGCATGGGGTGGGTAAGACGGCCTTGCGCTTCTAGGAAATGGTCGGTCTTCCCCCGCAGCTCGGTGACGCTGTGCTGGGCGAAAAAGTCGGGCGTCACACGTCTGGACGTTGCTTCCCACGCCACCGCCTTGACGCCGTTTTCGCAGAATTCGAAGGACGATGTATGTTTGGGGTCAGGCCACGCACAGCCCGGGCAATCGAAGCCTTCCGGTTGGTTTGTTTGCAGCAGCGTGGACGCGCCCTTCGCCGGGATACCCTGGGTCACCAATTGCTTGGCGGTGGACGCAAGCGAGCCCCACCCCCCAGCGGCGCGTTTGCTTTTTTGTGCGTTTTGGCTCATGTGACGAGTCTAAATTGTCAGTACTTTCTTGTCGACGGACACAATGACACCAAACGGCCACAAAAACCGGACCTTTCGGGGGATTACCGTGTCAGCGGAGGGGCAATCCGAACGCGATTGGGCCGTGGCGGAAGAGGTGCCCGTTGCCCTCATCTACAATGGGACGCCCCATGCGGTGATGATGGCCACACCGGCGGACCTCAAGGATTTCGCCATCGGCTTCAGCCTCAGCGAAGGCATCGTGGCACGGGCCGAGGACATCGAAGAGATCGCGGTCTCGGAGGTGGACGTCGGGATCACGGTCAATATGTGGATCGTGGAGAACGCCGCGGCAAAACTCGCCGACCAAAAACGCACCCTTGCCGGGCGCTCCGGCTGTGGCCTGTGCGGCATTGAAAGCCTGGAACAGGCGGTGCGCCCGCTCACGCCCATAGCATCCGGGCCCGCCATCGCGGTGGAGGCCATTCGGTCGGCCGTGTCGGCTCTCGCGGCTCAACAAGTGCTCAACGCAGAAACAAAGTCCGTTCATGGCGCGGCTTGGGCAACCCCATCTGGTGATATTCGGTTGGTGCGCGAGGATATTGGCCGACACAATGCGCTGGATAAGGTCATCGGCGCCGCCGCCCGGGCGCAGGAAAACAGCGCGAACGGGTTTCTCGTCCTCACCAGCCGCTGTTCCTACGAAATGGTGCAAAAAGCAAACATGTTTGGCGCGCCGCTGATCGCCGCCATCTCCGCCCCCACCGCCTTAGCCTTGGACTTGGCGTCGCAAAATAATATGACCATCATTGGCATTGCGCGGACCGATGCGATGACCATCTTTACCTGCCCGGACCGAATTGCAGACCGCCCGACAGAGGAATCCTAAATGGCCGAGATACTCCCTCTTAAACAAAAAACAGAAGCCATGGCGTCGCCCTATCGTGCGATCGCCGAGATCTATCACAGCTATCTCACCGGGCTGATCCTCACCGTAGCGCTGCACAAAGGCGCGGCGGCGGCGGGCGAGGCTGTGTTTCGCGTCTATCGTCAGCACCATGAGAATAAATTTTTGTCGAGTTTCGAAAAGTTGGGGGTGAAAGGCCTGCCCGATGCGGTGGCATCGGCGCAGTATCATTATCTGTCCAACAGCATTGGCGGCGTGCGGGTCGAATTTATGCCCGAGAGCGACACAAAGGCCTGGGTGCGATTTGTCCATCCCCGTTGGATCTACGAGGGGGCTGCCATTTGCGGCATGCCCATTGATGTGTCGCGCGGCATGTTGCGCGGATGGTACGCGCAAAATGGCGTAAGCCTGGGGAACCCGCGGTTGGGCTTTGTGTGCACATCTGAAGATATGGACGGGCAATACGGCTTGGCAGGGTACTTCTTGGAGCATGACCACGACCTTGCGCCGGAGGAACGCTTGAAATTCGCGCCGGGCGAAGCCCCCCCGCCTTTCGATCCGGCCAAAGCCCCGCCGCTGGATGTGGACACCTGGCCCGAAGAACGCCTGGCCAAAGCCAATCGGAACTATGCCATGGAACCGCCACGGCTGATGCTGCCGGTGATGATCGATCTGTTCGGCCGGGACGATGCGGTCCATTTGGGGCGCAAAGCCGGAAAGTTGATCGGTCTGCAATATTACGAACAAACCGCGCGCGCCTTGGGCGTGACGGACACGTCACCCGCCGCCTTCGGACAGATTTTCCAGGCTCTCGCGGATAGCCAAGGTGATCTGTGTACCCTTGAAACGTCCGGCGAGGCGGTCCACATCCAGCAGAAAGGCTGGCGCTTTGCGAAGGACATTCCGTCGCTCTCCACCGGTGTTTTCGACATGTGGAATGGCTTGTGGGAAGGATTGCTGATCGCCCATAACCGTTTCCTGGTGATGGAGGTTTTGCAGCGGCAGGATTATGGCGATGACTGTTTTGAGTGGCGCATTCGGGAACGGAAGGCATAGATTTGTCCTCTGATCGTCCTGCCAGGACTTGTTCCTAGCATCCGGAGCGGCACATCACGCTTTCTATTCGTTGGCACGGATATCGTTGCCATGGATCCCAGGAAGTCGCACACGCGTTTCCCAGCAAAGTGGGTAATGGTTGACGGTTCGGAATGGCGAATTATGAATGCACAGGCACTTCTATTGTAATAGAAGTGCCTAAGCTCATCCTGGGATGACGATATGAAATTCAAATTGGCAAAAGCTAATTGAACGATGACGAACACGAACGAACGCGCATTGGTTCTTTTTTCCGGCGGACAAGATTCCGCCACCTGTCTGGCCTGGGCACTGGACCGCTTTTCCTATGTGGAAACCATCGGCTTCGACTATGGCCAACGCCATGCGGTGGAACTGGACTGCCGCACCGAGTTCTTAACCTCGCTGCGCGGCCAGTTTCCCGATTGGGCAAACCGCCTGGGCCGCGATCATATGATCGCCCTGCCCTTTATCGCCGAATTGGGCGATACAGCCATGACCAAGGACATGGAAATTGAGTTTGCCGAAAATGGTCTGCCCAACACATTCGTGCCCGGACGGAATATTTTCTTCCTGACCACGGCGGCGGTCATTGCCTATCGCCGCTCGCTCAAACATGTGATCGGCGGCATGTGCGAAACGGATTATTCGGGCTATCCCGATTGCCGGGACGATACGCTGAAAGCCCTGCAGACGGCCCTCAACCTCGGCCTGGAGGCGCGGCTGGTTTTGCACACGCCCTTAATGTGGCAGGACAAAGCCCAGACCTGGGCCATGGCCAAGGAATTGGGCGGCGATCAACTGATCGACCTTATCCGCGTCGATACCCATACTTGCTATTTGGGGGACCGGGAAAACAAACAAGAATGGGGCTATGGCTGCGGTACCTGCCCGGCCTGCCGCTTGCGCAAAACCGGTTATGAAAAATATCTGGGCACCCCCATGCCATGACCTATAGCGTCAAGGAAATCTACTTCACCCTGCAAGGCGAAGGGGCGCAGACCGGGCGCCCGGCTGTGTTTTGCCGTTTTGCGGGCTGCAATCTCTGGACAGGCCGCGAGGAAGACCGCACGAAAGCGGTCTGCCAGTTTTGCGACACGGATTTTGTGGGCACTGACGGTCCCAATGGCGGCCAATTCAAAACAGCGCAAGATTTAGCATTGGCGGTTAGCGCCAAATGGCCCGCCGCGCAGGACGACGACAAATTCGTCGTCTGCACCGGCGGAGAACCCCTATTGCAGCTCGACGCCGACGCGATCGATGCCTTGCACAAAGCGGGATTTGCCATTGCCGTTGAATCCAATGGCACCGTCCCCGCTCCCGACGGCATTGATTGGCTGTGCATCAGCCCCAAGGCCGATGCCGAAATCGTGCAACGTTCCGGCGACGAACTAAAACTGGTGTATCCCCAAGAAAAAGCGATGCCGGAAGATTTCGCGAAGCTGAATTTTAAACGCTTCTCGCTTCAGCCGTTGGACGATGCCGAACGCGCGGCCCACACACAAGCCGCCATCGCCTATTGCTTGGAACACCCGCAATGGCAGCTCAGCCTGCAAACCCACAAATTGCTGGGCCTGCCTTAAGCCGAGGCGGCCTCGTCCTCTGACAGTTTCTGAAACGCGTAACTGAACATGCCGATGAAGAGTGCGGTCGCCAGCATATAAAGCAGCGCATCGCCAGCAAGCATGATCAGCCCCGGGACCGTTGTAAAGGAATCGATATTGATCGTTCCATTTAGTTCAATGCCCGTTACCTCGTCCTCACTGACCAAAGTCATGAGCCAAAACACACCCGCTAAAACCGGAAGCAGGAATAACAAGAGGGGAAACAACGCAAGAAAAGTGACAATGATCATCCGCCATACATTTCCCCGCATCAGTTTCCATGAGCGCCACATGCCAAACCGTCCGTCTTTTATGGCAGCCGGCACCAGTAAACTGAAGCGCATCGCCAGGAACATGTAGAAACAGAAGAGAACAATAACCCCGAGCGCCAACATCAGGACCAGGCTGGAGTCTTGTTCCAAAGATAAAGGCACCTGGTTTACATGCCGGGTAACCGGCGGTGCCACCGTGCTGAACTCCAAGAAGGTGACGGCGACCCAAATCAACCCCAGTGTCGGCAGTCCGCACACGAGAAACATAAACAAGACGACACCCACCGTGCCGCCCAGCAATCGCCATTCATCCGTTCGAGACCCCCCATAGAGCAGGCCAATCGGTTCACGGAAATAGACCTTGGCCACGCCCACGAAAAACATGATCGTCGCGAAGAGATAGACCAAAACAAAAGGAACGGCGAGAAAGGGGTTCCGAATGGTGGCGTCCCCAAAAGCGCTTTCCTGGGTGAGGTTCGGCAAGACATACCAGTGCATGGCGAAGAGGCTGGCCCCCGCTAGAAGGCCGGGCACGATCGCCGCGCGTACAATGCCCGGAAATCTCACAACTAGAAATGAGATGCCCGCCCCGACGGTTCGGAAGACAGGTATCTTTCCTGGCCGCATGTGTTCCCCCTATGGTCAGCGCCTTGCGACGCCGAACCATCTTATGGGGGAAACATCACGGGGTGCAACCTTGGTGCGGGTGCACGACTTTTAAAACCGATGGGAGAATTTGGTGCCGACACCGATATCCGGCGCGGCATTGGGATTGTGGTCTGGGTTTAAGCGCCCAAACAGTCCGAAAGACACGGTGGATTCAGCGGCCACCGGCGTCGAATAAACCGCCTCCAACGCAATTTCCCGTGCTTCGGCCGACAGATCGATCTGCGCTGTGTCGAACCTCACGATCTCGCTGTTTGCCAGAGACACAGGAACCGTAACGGTGGTGCGCGAGGACGCCACCCGCAACGGCTGACCGACCACAAAGGTGATGCCGTCATTTTTCCGCACCACGTCGCGCGCCGATACACCGACGCCAAAGGCATTGGCCCGCGCGCCGGAGACATCCGTGATCAAGCCATTCGCCGACCGTTGATCGGTGATACCATCCGTATACGATGCAAAAATAGTGACACGGTCATTGATCGGTGCTGCGATCGAGACAGTCGCGAAGTTGGACGCAGCGCTTTGGCCCCCATCAAACGCGCCCTCGGCGATGGACCCAAGCGCGCCCCCTTTCTGGGACAAGTGCCCGAAACCGACCCGCAGCTCCACATTGCGCAGAGCGTACGCCATTTCTAACCGCGCAAGATCCGCATCCTGGTCTTCCGCCAAGTCGTTGGAACTCTGAAAGCCTGAGACTTTCACCGTTAGTGTCGGCGTCAAAGCCCAGCCAATGCCGCCGCCCATGGATGGCCCGGCCAAGTCTTCATAAGGCGCAAAGAACGTTGCCCCCGACAGAAATTCCGCCCCCGTTCGGGTGAAGGGCTGCAAAGCGCCCACCGTGTCCGCCGGTGACGTATTGATGCCCGCGAAATAGCTCAACCGCTTCGTGACCATCCCGCTGGCGCGTGCCATGGCCGGTGTTTCCGTCAGCGCCCGTCCGCGCGGATCCGGCCCCAATAAGGACCAGAAGGGCAGCACACTGTCGGTTACATTCCGGTCCACAAAGAAAGCGGTTTCGAAATTCGGTCCCGCAATGCCTTGTACGGTTGTGTACTGATCACTGGAGACAAAACTCTCAAGACCCGTGCGCCGTTCTTGCGTGGACATCTGCTGGTTCAGATCAAAAAAGAAGGGGAAGCCCTGTTCGTCCAATCCCATGACGCTCGACAGAATGTCATACCCACCGGACTGGACACCAAAGGCCGGCGCCAGGGAAAAGGTGGTGGCTTCGGCCATGGAGCCGACGCCGCCGCCACCGCCACCTCCGCCGCCACCTCCGCCGCCCCCGCCCGGCACGCTGACAATGCCGACCGGATTGATGGCCGCTTCCAGATCAAGAAGGCCTTGACCCACAATCGCAGCGGCATAAGGCAAAGGCGCTGCCGTATCCAAGATGCGTTGTACCAAGGACGCGTTGTTCACGCCCTGAAAGGCCGCTTTCAAGACGGCCAAGGCGCCGGCAACTTGGGGGGCTGCCATGGAGGTGCCGGTGCCGAAACCGTAGGCTGCTCCGGGCAAGGTCGAATAAATGTTCGTGCCCGGCGCCATTAAGCAATAGGCGGCTTGGGCCCCGCATCCATTGCTGCTGGGGCGCGGTGTGTTGTCGGCTTGCAGATTGCCCACCACCACCGCGTAGCCCGCCACCAACCCATCCGTCGCATAGCGCGCGGGATAGGACGGTTGCGCGGCGGAATCATTACCGGACGAGATCACCATGATGCGTTCTTGGCCCGCCGCATCGCGCATGGCTTCTAAGACTTTGGACACCGGCGACGATCCGCCCAGGCTCATATTGATGATTTGCGAGGAGAACGACGCATTACTGGTGTAATCGCCCGCATTCGCCCCGGCGCATTGGACGCCGGTGCCGTAGCATTTGGCGATGCCCGCCGCCGACCCGATCGCAATTGCGAGATCTACCGAATCAAAAGTCGCATTTTCAAAATCACCGCCGAAGAGAGAAGGGCGCGTGCCTTGGATGTTCACCAGGCTCGCGCGGTAGGCCACGCCGTGGCGCCCCACACTGTCCCGTGCGGCGGCCACAATGCCGGCCACATGGGTGCCGTGAGACGACGCCGCGGGGCCTGACTCCGAATTGAAGACAAAACTCGGCTGACCGGACAACGCGGTTTGCAAGTCTGGATGATTAAGATCGATACCCTGATCGATGATGGCGACGCGAATGCCGCTGCCCGCCGGTGACCCGCCTGTGCGGCCCGCATAGGCTTCCGCTGCCTTGATCATGTTCAAGCCAGTACTGTTGCTGTATTCGGCGCTGAACCATCCCGCAGCGCCCAAACCGGCACTCGGTTCCGAAAGGTTCTGATCCACGGTCGAGTTTAAGGCAACGCCTCCTCCCGCACTCCCCACACCGGCGGGAGCGGCATCACCACCCCCACCCGATCCACACGCTGCAAGCCCCAGCAAAATGGGCGCGGCGGAGACACCATATTTCAAGAAAGAACGAAGCGAGATGTTACGCATGTGACAAAGGCCCTGACTTTTCTATCCGGCGCCCCCATCAAAGATCGACATAGCTAAATTTCCGTGAAGCGATTGCTAATTTCACGGTCGCATTTTTAATTAAATGCCATCTTCATCTCCTGGTAATCGGCGTAAACGGATCGTAAAAATCCCTTGCGTCTGCCAGGGAAATAGGCCATTCCAGAAACACACCAACCAGATAGGTTGAATAAAAGAAACGCCGAGGGGACATTCATGAAACGCGCTGCCATCGCCATTGTCGGATTGGTTATTTTACTTGCCGTGATCGTCTTAGTACGGACGATCAATTTCACGCCGTCAGAAAATCAAACGGCGGAACCGTCCACCCTCAAGGTTGACCGCGATCGTGTGGCGCAGCATCTCTCAGAAGCGATTCAATTTAAGACCGTTTCAAAGCAGAAACCGTCCCGTCCCAATCCAGAGGCATTTGAGGGGTTTATCAACTGGTTCGAAAAGGCTTATCCGGAAGTCCATGGCGCAACCACGCGGGAACTCATCAACTACACGATCCTTCTAAAGTGGGAGGGGTCGGACCCTGATGCGCAACCGGTTTTGCTGACCGGGCATTACGATGTGGTTCCCGTTATTCCGGGTACGGAGTCAATGTGGAAGCAGCCGCCGTATTCCGGAAATATCGTCGATGGATATGTCTGGGGCCGCGGCGCTTTGGATGACAAAAGTGCCGCCATAGCGATTATGGAAGCCGCAACCTTGCTGGTAAAGCAGGGATTCCAACCCAAACAAACGGTCTATCTAAGCTTCGGACATGACGAAGAAGTGTCCGGCAAAGATGGCGCCGACAGGGTGGCAGCCCACCTGAAAAAACAAGGCATTCAACTTGAATGGTCGCTGGACGAAGGATCGTTCGTGATTAACGGCATGATGCCCGGCATCGACAAGCCCGTGGCCAGCATCAATGTGGCGGAGAAGGGCTATACCACTTTGCGCTTGATCGCCTCAGGCGCTGGGGGACACTCTTCCATGCCGCCGTCGCGAACAGCCGTCGGCGAACTCGCGGAAGCCATCACAAAATTGCAGAGCGCGCCCTTTAAAGGCGGCGTCGACGGCATTGTGGGGGACATGCTGAACCAGCTTGGTCGGCACATGACGTTCAGCACACGCATGGCGATTGCCAATCAATGGTTGTTTGGGTGGATGGTGGAATCACAATTCGGCGGCTCCACCGCCGGCAATGCCATGATGCGCACAACCATTGCACCCACCATGTTGTCCGGCAGCATCAAAGAAAACGTTCTGCCCATTCGCGCCACGGCCACCGTGAATTTCCGCATTCACCCCCGCGACAGCGTCGATGGGGTGGTCGAACATGTGCGCCAAGCAATCCAGAATGACAATATCGAGATCAAAGTGCTTGGCGGCAATGAAGCGTCAAACATCGCCGACATCCAATCGCGCAGTTACGCCGCGATCGAAAAAACCGCGCGACAGATCTTTCCGGACGCCGTGATCGCCCCCGGGCTGACAGTGGCGGCGACCGACAGCCGGTATTACGGTAAAGTCTCCGACAACGCCTATCGCTTCAACCCGATGATCGTCGGCCCGGGGGATCTTGCCACCTTCCACGGCACGAACGAGAAGATTTCCATCGACAATCTGGAGAAGGCGACCGTGTTCTACGCGCAGCTATTGCTGAACGTTAATGCGTATTAAGAAGCTTACTCAAATGGCCTAAGCCTATTTGATCTATGTCATGGCCGGAAATCGGGGCTCAAATTAGCGTTTTTATGTGAACACATATGGAGAACGCGCATGTCCCACGTCCCGCATGAATTGGTCGAAGAATTCCCGAACCACGTTGAGAAAATGCATCAGCTAAAAACCAGCGATGCGCACTTCGCCCATTTGGCCGATACCTATCATCAGATCAATCGGGAGATTCACCGGATTGAAGCCCAAGTTGAAGCCGCCTCGGATACGCGCGACATAGAATTGCGCAAGCAACGCTTGAAACTAAAGGATGAAATCAACGCGGTTTTGACGAGAGCTGCCGACTGACACTCACCAAATTTTGCGCAATCCACCGTCCATGAACGGCGCTGCCGGATGGACGGTCGGGTGGCATGCATGTGCCATAATCTCCAGGCTTTCAACCAGCCGGGGGCCGGGACGCGCGAAATAAGCATTTCCATCCGATAGAAAAACACCACGCGCGGCCTGGCGCGTGAGATCACGCCAGGAATCCGTTTCCGTGATGGGCTGGAGATCGCTCAGCGTGCGGTCAATCGGAAACCCACAGCACGAAATAAAGATCAAATCCGGGCGCGACTCTGCCACCGCCTGCCACGTAAGGGTGGTGGAGGGTTTTCCGGGATTGCCGAGCACATCGATCCCGCCCGCGATCTCAATCAGTTCCGGCATCCAGTGACCGCCATTAAACGGCGGGTCGAGCCATTCGATGAAGGCCACACGTGGGCGGTCGCCTTGGGCCATGTGTTGCGTGCGCGCGCGCACCGCATTGATGCGCTCTACCAACTGCTGACGCAACCGGGTTCCCCGCGCCTCAACCCCCGCGGCGGCCGCCGTCAGCGACACGGTCTCTAAGACATCGCCCAGAACGGACGGTTCCATGTTTACGACCTCCGGCGCGCCAGGCAGCGTGCAGAGAGCGGCCTCCACCTCGTCCGCGGAAACCGCGCACACATCGCAGAGGGCTTGGGTAACGATGATGTCTGGTTTCAGCTCGCGCAGTTTTTCCATATCGAGCGTGTAGAGCGCGTCCGCTGAGCCAAGACGGTCCCGCACATCTTGATCGATATCTGTTTGCGACTTGGCGTCATCGATAACGGTTTCGGTCACCACCGGCAGGCCTGTCACATCGGCGGGATAATCGCAGGAATGGGAGACGCCCACCAATTGATCCCGCAGACCAAGCGCGCAAATGATTTCCGTCGCACTTGGGAGGAGAGAGACAATACGCATGATCGCACCTTACATGATTTCACGATTCGCTTATATTTTAGGGCCGCTGGACCATCCTACTCCCCTTCAGACACTGAGAAAAACATGACCTTCGACACACCTCTGACCCTCACCGGCCCGCTGCGCCAGCCTCGCCAAATGTTGGAAGAGCAAACCTATGATGGCCATTCGTCCATCCACGACGATGACATGGCCGAAAAGCTGGGTTTCAAAGCGGGACCGATTGAAGGCCCCACCCATTTCAGTCTGTTCCCCCCATTGCTGGAACAAATTTGGGGCCAGGCATGGTACGAGCGCGGCTGCATTTCAGCGCATTACCAAAACATGTGTGTGGAAGGCGACGACGTGCGTGCCTTTGCCGACATGCCCAAGGACGGCGCCACCGCTACCCGCGTTTGGGCGGAAAAAGCCGATGGCACCCCGGTCTTGGACGCGAGCGCGAGCTTAGGACCGGATTACGGGGAAACCCTTTTGGAGGCTCGCATGGCCAAGCTGCGTCCGCCGGAAAGATTGGTCATTTTGGAAGATCTTTCCGTGGGCATGACAGGTGCGGAAGACGAAACAGTGAAGATGGATCCCGATCAACATATGGGCGACCTCTACCCCTTCTCGCTCAATCAGAAGCTCAAAGTCATCACCGAGAATTCACCCTGGTATTCCAGCAACGACACGCCTTGGGGGCGGCCCATCATCCCCTTGGAAATGGTGAGCGTGCTGGCGGAATACAGCAATCGTAAAGCCAAGTTTCCCACCAAAGGCCCGGCCGTCGGGCTGTTTGCCGACCAGGAAATTCGTATGATCGACGGCCCGCTGTTTGTCGGGGAAGAATATATCCTGCGCCGGGAGATTGCGGCCCTGTCGGAAAGCCGGCGAACCGAATCCTATTGGGTGCGTACACGGATCTTCGACAAGAGCGGCACGAAGCAAGTCGCGGAAATGTTGCTCAACCATGCGACCCTGAAAGACAGCTACGCCGGCTATCCGAAGGACTAAAACGGACTCGTCCTTGCCCGACTTGATCGGGTAATCCAGGATGGCGATGGATGGTGGCTGTCCACATCTCAATTGTGAGTGGCGCGCGGCGATCCATCCTTCATTCTGAGAAAATGCGATGGACACTGCCGGCAATCGCTACTACCGAAATGGGGGATGGGCACGGTGTAGTCACCCGACGCCAGCAGTTCCGAGATGAGGTCGCATTCCTGACCACCAGGAAATAAATCCGCCGTCACCTCCGCCGCTTGGATGGTCACATGATCCACATGCCAATGGGGTGTCTTGGTTTTTTCTATGTGGCGCCGAACGCGCGCGTCCAACCCGCCGGGCCCATAGGCATTGCCCGCATAGACATAGGTGCCAGGCGCCAAAACGCCGCGGATCGCTCCACGGCGCAGGGAAAGTTTCAAGGGCGTATCGAGACGAATGCGCAGCAAGTACGCGCCTGTCTCGGCAGACACCTATTAAACCGTCCGCTCCACCATCATCTTTTTGATTTCGGCGATGGCTTTAGCGGGGTTCAAGCCTTTCGGGCAGGTTTGCGCACAGTTCATAATGGTGTGGCAGCGATAGAGCCGGAAAGGATCTTCCAAATTATCCAACCGCTCGCCCGTCGATTCATCGCGGCTGTCCGCCAGCCAGCGATAGGCTTGCAGCAGCGCCGCCGGGCCTAGATAGCGGTCCGGGTTCCACCAATAGCTGGGGCAGGACGTGGAACAGCACGCACACAGAATACATTCGTAGAGGCCGTCCAGCTTTTCGCGGTCGTCCTGGCTTTGCTTCCATTCTTTTTCCGGCTGCGGCGTGGTGTTGTGCAGCCAGGGTTCAATAGACGCGTACTGAGCATAGAAATTGGTGAGGTCGCCCACCAAATCTTTCACCACTTGCAACGATGGCAACGGATAGATTTTTACCGTGCCGCTCACTTCGTCAATGCCTTTGGTACAGGCCAGCGTGTTCTTGCCATCGATATTCATGGCGCAGGACCCGCACACCCCTTCCCGGCAGGACCGGCGGAAGGTCAGCGAGGGGTCGATTTCATTTTTGATCTTGATCAGCGCGTCCAACACCATGGGCCCGCATTCGTCCATATTCACCACATAGGTGTCGATGGTGGGGTTTTTGTCGTCGTCCGGGCTCCAGCGGTAGATCCGAAATTTCTTCGTGCGTTTCGGCTTCTTCCCGTCCGCGGTCTTTTGGGCAGGCCACTTCTTGCCCTCTTTCATGGTGCTGTTTTTTGGCAGTGTTAACTCAACCATGTGTCAGTGCCTTTTGGTCAATTCTCAAATCTTTACGCGCTTGATGATCAGTACACCCGCGCTTTCGGCGCGATGTATTGGATGTCATTACTCATGGTGTAATTGTGCACCGGACGGTAATCGATGGTCACATCGCCTTTCTCGGTATCGATCCAGGCAAGGGTGTGCTTCATCCATTCTTCGTCGTCGCGGTCGGGGAAGTCTTCCCGCGCATGGGCGCCCCGGCTTTCTTTGCGGTTCACGGCGGAATTCACGGTCACGACCGCCTGGCTGATCAGGTTGTCGAATTCCAGCGTTTCCATGAGGTCGGAATTCCAGATCATGCTGTCGTCGGACACGTTGATATCCGGCATGCCGGCGAACACATCGGCGATCAGTTTGGTGCCTTCTTCCAGCACGTCGCCGGTGCGGAACACCGCGCAATTGTTTTGCATGACTTCCTGCATGCGGTCGCGCAGGACCGCCGTCGGCGTATCGCCTTTCGCATAGCGGAATTTGTCAAGGCGCGCCAAGGAATCCTGACCCGCATCTTTTGCAAGGTCCGGCTGTCCTTCGGCTGCGTCCAATTTTTCCGCAACCCGCAAGCCCGCCGCGCGGCCAAACACCACCAAGTCGATGAGCGAGTTCGAGCCCAACCGGTTCGCGCCGTGGACGGACACACAGGCCGCTTCGCCGATGGCCATGAGGCCCGGCACCACACTGTCCGGATCGCCGTCCACCTTGGTCAGCACTTCGCCGTGATAATTGGTGGGAATGCCGCCCATATTGTAGTGCACGGTCGGCAGCACCGGGATCGGTTCCTTGGTAACGTCCACGCCCGCAAAAATGCGCGCGCTTTCCGAAATGCCCGGCAGACGTTCGGCCAGCACTTTCGGGTCCAAATGATCCAGATGCAGATAGATATGGTCTTTCTTCGGCCCCACACCCCGGCCTTCGCGGATTTCGATGGTCATGGAGCGGGACACCACATCGCGCGAGGCCAAATCCTTCGCCGACGGGGCATAGCGTTCCATGAAGCGTTCGCCTTCGGAATTGACGAGATAGCCGCCTTCCCCGCGCGACCCTTCGGTGATCAACACGCCGGCGCCGTAAATGCCGGTCGGATGGAACTGCACGAATTCCATGTCTTGCAAGGGCAACCCGGCGCGCAGCACCATGGCATTGCCGTCGCCCGTGCAGGTATGCGCGGACGTGCACGAGAAATAAGCCCGGCCATAGCCGCCGGTCGCCAAAATGGTGCGCTTTGCGCGGAAGCGGTGGATGGAGCCATCGTCCAAGCACCAGGCCATGACGCCGCGGCATTCGCCTTCTTCCATGATCAGATCAAGGACGAAATATTCGATGTAGAATTCCGCGTTGTAGCGCAGGCTTTGACCGTAGAGCGTGTGCAGAATGGCGTGGCCGGTACGGTCGGCGGCGGCGCAGGTGCGCTGCACAATGCCTTCGCCGAAATTGGACGTCATGCCGCCAAAGGCGCGCTGATATATCTTGCCTTCTTCAGTCCGGCTGAAGGGCACGCCGAAATGTTCCAGTTCGTACACGGATTCCGGCGCGTTGCGGCAGAGATATTCAATGGAATCCTGGTCGCCCAGCCAGTCCGACCCCTTCACGGTGTCGTACATGTGCCAGCGCCAATCATCTTCCATCATGTTCCCAAGGGCCGCGGAAATGCCGCCCTGGGCAGCCACCGTGTGACTGCGGGTGGGGAACACTTTGGTGATGTTCGCCGTGCGTAACCCTGCTTGTGCGGCGCCCAGTGTGGCGCGCAATCCGGCGCCCCCGGCGCCAACGACCACCACATCAAACGTGTGGTCAACAATGTCATACGCTGTCATCTAATTCCTCATCCGGCAAAACTAAGCTTCAAAACCGCATAAACGCAGGCAAGCCCGATGGCCACCGCGAAAAAATTGTTGAGCATCAACAACGCGATTTTTGAGCCTTCTTTTGAAATGTAGTCCTCGATCACCACCTGCAAACCGAGCTTCATGTGGTAAAAGCCCGCACCTATCAGCAACAGTGTGGGGATGGCGACCAGAGGTTGGGCAAGGGCTGCGGATGCCGTTGCGTAATCGGCGCCCACCAGGCTGACCGCATTGATTAAGAACCAAATGACCAGCGGCACCAAGGCAACGCCTGTCATGCGTTGCTGCCAGAAATGGCCGGTGCCTTCCTTCGCGGAACCAAGACCGCGGACTTGTCCAAGAGGTGTGCGTAAGCTCATCAATCAGCCTCCGATCAAGCCGTAACCGGCCGCCCAAATAAGTACCGTCACGACGATGGCGCTTAACACCACCGTCCAGCCGGTGAGAGACGCGGTGCCGGGCGCGAAGCCATAGCCCACATCCCAATAGAGGTGCCGAATGCCGTTCAGCATGTGATAGGTGATGGTCAGCGTGTACATGAAGAGCACGAAGCGGCCCAACAGGCTGCCGGCGACGTCTTGGAACACGGCATAGGCCTCTGGTCCGGACGCCAAGGCGATCAGCCACCACGCCAGTATAAGGGTGCCGATATACAGACCCACCCCCGTGACCCGGTGCATGATGGAGGTGAACATGGTGATTTCCCACCGGTACACCTGCAAGTGGGGCGATTTTGGGCGGTTTTCCGCGCCCACGCCGCTGGCTTTGGACTCAGCCATAAAGATCCCCATAAATGATGTCGGCCGCTTAGAGCGAAACGGCCCGATTTGTCGATTCTTTCGTTGCTGACCTGGCTTTGGATCAGTGTGTGAGCAGTTTCATGCGCCGATTTGCGCCAAAATTCAAGATGATGTGCGGATTTCACGCGCCTTACGAGTGAAATAGGGCCTCAGCCGTCCGACAGGGGCGAATTTTTGCCGGATCGCTTAGGGCTATTCGCCCGGCAACAGCCCAAGCTCCCTCTGGTTTTTCTTGGACAATCCGGACGCCACGATGGTGTGGGACTGTTGGATGTAGCCCTTCAGTTCCTTCTTGGTGAGCCCTGGTTTGCCATAGTTCTGGATCCATTTCATGCCGCGCGATGCAAGGTATGGGGCCGGCCGCAGCCCGGGCGCGTCCTTCAGCATTTCAAACGACAACGGGCTTGTTTTAAAGGTGAAGGCCGGCCGGTCGTCGGCCCAACCGCCAATGGCAAACACTTTGCCGCCCACCTTCCACACATGGGACCCGCCCCATTGGACCACATAGGTGGTGGCGGGCAGCTTGTCGCAGAACGCGTTGAATTCGTCGTAGGTCATTTTTTGAGGCGTTGAAGCTATTCAATCAAAGTGTCATCCCTGCGAACGCCAAAAGGCACAAGATCGATGCGGTGCCGATCATGATGAAAGTCAGCAATGTGCCCCAGAAGCGGCCAAAAGAATTATTTGCCGTAAACGACAACGCCCAACCGTGCAGCATACGCGCCACCACGAGCACACTTCCTAACGCATGAAGAAGCAGATCCGATATCTGTGCCGTTTCCAGCGCGAACAACAGAATGAGGGCAATGGGGGCATATTCCGTCAAATTGCCTTGGGCGCGAATGCGGCGCTGTAATTGCTCATTCCCGCCATCCCCGAGGCTGGTGCCCCCGCCCCGGCGCAGCGCGATCACACGCATCGACAGAATGACCAACCAAAGGCCCAAGATCCCGGCATAAATCGTCACAACAGACATGGCGTTTCCCTAACATGTGTTTCTCTTTCACCTGTCAGGGTACCACATCGTGCGCCGCAGCGGCGCCCGCTTAGAAGCTGTATCTGAGCGACAGAATGCCTTTGGTTTCTTTTTCCGACACCAGCGTGACGCCACCGGTGGAGATCATGGCATCGGAATGATTGACGCCAAGGTTCAGCGACAGCCCACGGGCAATGTCGTATTGCGCCCCGAATGCCGCCGACACTTCTGTGTCGCCGTCCACATCGCCATAATGCCCTTCCGCGGAAAGTGTCAGTGCACCAACTTTATGACGCGCCCCGATCGACGCGAACCACCGTTCCGCGTCCACCGCCGATGACGACAAATCTTCGAAGCCGAGGCCCAAATCGAACAGGCTGCTGCCGTAAATGAACTCACCCACAAGGCCAACACCATGGGTATCGAATTGGGTCGTTAGATCGGCAGAGGTGAATTCAGCGTTCGTATAGCGCACCGTTAAACGATAATCCTTATTGCCGATCGGCCGCGACCAAGACCCGCCGAGGTCAAAATTTCCCTCTTCATCCACAACGGCGCTGAGCAGCGCCGGGCCGTAGCGGCCCACATAGGCCCCGCCCAGATCGTCAAACCCGCCATACATATCGTCAAAGGATAGCGCGCCATTGCCCACACCGCGCAACCGCCGCGTTTCTTCCCGCACGACACCGTTCACATTGCCGCCCAACACAGTGCCCCAGACACCGCCAATGAACCCGGCAACATTGTCTGTATACCCTGCGTCGAAACTGCCTTGATCGGTTTCATACTGTCCGAAATAGGCCACGCCCACGGTCCAGCGATTATCGAGTTGGGTCTCTGCACTCACCTGGTAATTGCCGATGAAGCCGATATCAAAATCATCGTCGTTTTCGAAATCGAGCGACAGAGGCATGTCCAGCAAACCGGTAAGGGACAGGGTGACATCGCCGATTTCCGTAGCCAAAGGCTCTTCCAGCGAGGCCAAGGAATCGTAATTAAGCGACACACCATTCGCGACAGCCGGCGCAGTCAGAAACAATGCCGACGCGCTTGCAAGCGCGGTGGTCGTTTTGAAAAACGTTTTTGGTGAACGATACGCCATGACATCAACCCTTTTTGGGAAACGTTTTTTCGAAGGCTTGGCGCGCAATCGCGGTGCCGGCCTTCATCGCCGCCGTGTGATCGGCTTCCCAATGGACGCCGCCATAGAGCCTGCTGAGACCGTTTTCGTCGGCGGCTTGGCTTAAGCTGGTCCAGCTCCGCCGTCGCCCTGTCAGTTGCGGCCACAACACTTGATCGGGAGATTCATGAGAGAACGAAACATTATCCGTCCCAAGAGCAAGCCTGGTAATCTCAACACCCGCCGCGCCAAACGTGGAATGGCCTGACGTATAAGCCGGGAATTCTGGGGTCGGAATGTAGCTGCGCCAATTGCGCTGACGCTCCACCCGCGGATCCGAATTACCGAACGCGGCGGCGCGATGCTTAATGGCCGTTTCCGGACGGATCACGTCGTAGGTGTATTTATTGTCCCACGCATTGATGGACGCATCCGCTTGCGTCATGCCCAGCAAAGCAAAGATGCGGGCAAGCTCGATGAAGCTCAAGCCGCGGTCTTGCAACACCTGAATGGCGATAAACACGAAATGGCCGGGGGGCGTGATGCCCCATGGGCCATCTTCCCAAAACAGGGCGATTTCCGATTGATCCGCCGTACGGATCGTACTGTCCGCTCCGCCTAGACGGCGAATGGTATCGAATTCCTCCGCGAATTCCGGGCTTGCCGGATCATAAAACGGGTCCGACCGGAACTGCGCACCGCTGGTCATGGTCCACGGCTTGATCTTGCCTTGCCCGGGGAACAGAGGCCGCGCAAACGTGTCGAACGCAGGCCCGGGGGTCGCGCTGTAAAACGGCCCGGTGGGCGTCCACCGCAAGGCATCTTGCCGGCGTTCATACCGGCCAAGGTAAAAGTTCGCCTCGCTTGGTTCAGAACCATCATCGGTTCGCATACTGACCACATGATGGCCGACGCGCCGCCCCCAAGCCACCGCCTGAGATTTCGCATCGCTGTCGGGGAAGCGTTTCAAGAACTGATGCCGTTCAATGGCGAAAGGTTGTTGAAAGGCTTCCGCCGCCGCATAGCCGAATGCCACGCCATAGGCAATTTCAGGATCGGCGCCCGATGGACCCACGCCAACGCCAAACGGATCCGCATAGGTCTGCGTGATCCCGTTCGCCGCCAGGAAGCCCGCCGCCATGGGCAAAGACAAATTATACGCCGCCCGAGGGGGCGGAACACGCTGATCGCGTATCTGCTGGAGGGCCGCATCCGTCCAATGAAAAACCGTGTTCTGGTTCTTAGGATCAAGAATAGGGGTCAAATAGGATGTGGAACTTCCAAACCGGCTCACACACCCGGACAAAGCTAAGGCCGACGCTGCCCCAGCCCCCGCGAGGACGCTTCTTCTGGTAAGACGCACAGATAACCTCCCTCATTCAACTCGGGCTAGACTATAGGAACTGTACCCTCACGAAATCGTGAACACTATTCTCAATTGGTCCCAATGTGTATCAAGGATGACAAAAACCGCCTGGTTACGGGCTGTTAACCATAAAAGGAGGCATTGTGGCCGCCCGCGTAGAAGTCACCGCGCTGTACGATGCAGATCCGGATGCAACCTTTGCCGCCGCCCTCAATTTCGATGAGTTGATAGAGGCCATGTCCGGCCTTGCGGTGTATGAAGGGCTTGATCCCGGCACGGTTGCAGAGGAAGGCAAGACCTACAGGGTCGATGTCACGTTTTGGGGTCTTCTCAAAATGAAGGGTCACACCATGTTCGTGGAGACGCTGGATGTTCCCAATCGGGAACTGCAAAGCCGCGAAGGTGGAAATGGCATTGAGCGATGGGATCATAATCTGTCGGTGCATCCCGAAAACGGGAAAGCACGCTGGGTCGACCGCATCGACATTGAGGCAGGTTGGCAAACGCCGTTCGTGGCGCGGTTTGCCCGCTTTGTGTATACGCGGCGGCACAAACACCGGAAAGCTTTGGACATAACCCGGCGCATCACCACGGCATAAACACATTCAGGAAATCGGAGCCACAATGACCGACCGTTTCAACTTAGGCGACACAGACATAGCCCCCTCAAACATCGGGCTGCTGGAAGGTCTGTGTTCTACACGCGCCATCCGTCGTTATACGGATGACCCCGTCCCGGAAAACGTACTGCGTGATATCTTATTCGCGGCCACTCGCGGGCCTAGTGGATCGAACCGGCAACCCTTTCGCTTTTTGGTTTTGTCAGACAGCGATAAAGCGCGCGCTGCCAAGAAACTCATCGCAACGGGCGCCCAGAAACTGTGGGCGTTTAAACGCAAAAACGATCAGTACGATGAGGGGTCGGGCGCTAAGGCGGAGTCGCCCAAAGCCCGCATGGCGAATGTGATGCAAAGCTATGTGGACAATTTCGAAAGGGTGCCGGTGCTGATCCTGCCGTGTCTGGTGCGCTATCGCGAACCGACGCCCATGGAAGGCGCGTCTCTATATCCCGCGGTCCAGAACCTTCTGCTCGCCGCGCGCGCTTTGGGCTATGGCGGTGTGATCACGGGGTTTCACGGCAGTGTGGACGCAGAGCTCAAGGAACTGCTGGGCATTCCGGAAGACGTATTCATTGGCTGCACCGTGACCTTGGGCAAACCCCAAGGCGGTCACGGCCCGGTGCGCAGGCGCCCCATGCGCGAATTGGTTTACAGTGACACATGGGGAGAGGCCGCCGATTGGGCCATCGACCCGCCGGGCACGCGCTATACCAAAGCGGGCCCGCCACCGAAGAAAAACAGCGCTTAGCCCGCCTGCCGCGCGGCGATTGCATCTGCGATGGCGACGGTTTGCTTCGCCTGTTCCAGATGCAGCAGCTCCACCATCTTGCCGCCCACCTTCAGCACGCCTTTGCCCGCGGCCTCCGGCGACGCGAAAGCGGCAATCACCTCGCGCGCTTCTTCGACCGCTTCGGCAGGGGGCGAGAAGACCTGATTGCAAATCTCAAGCTGGCTTGGGTGGATCAAGGTCTTACCGTCAAACCCCAATTCCCGCCCTTGGTCGCACACCGCTTGGAAACCCGCGTCGTTCTTAATGTCATTATACACCCCATCCAGAATGGTTAGATTGTAGGCACGGGCGGCCAACATGCTGAGGGCCAAGCTGGTGATCATAGGGGTTCGGGCATCCGTGTGGCTGGCGTTCAGTTCCTTCGCCAGATCGTTGGTCCCCATCACCATACAGTCGAGACGGCCCCCGGCGGCGGCGATTTCCTGGGCGCGCAACATGGCGATCGGCGTTTCCATCATGATCCACAGGCGCATGTCAGGCGGCGCGCCCGCTTCATCCATCAATTTATTGGCCGCCGCCACATCCTCTGCGTGGTTGATCTTCGGCACCAGCAATCCGTCCGCACCTGTTTTGGCGGCCGCCGCAATGTCATCCTTGCCCCATTCCGTGTCTAGGCCGTTGACCCGAATAATGACTTCCCGCGGGCCGTAACCGCCCGCCGACACCATGTCGCACACTTGCCGCCGCGCTTCGGGTTTTGCCTCGGGCGCGACCGCATCTTCCAGGTCGAAAATCACCGTGTCGGCATCCAGCGTTTTGGCTTTTTCCATGGCGCGGGCGTTAGAGCCGGGCATATACAGAGCACTGCGGCGCGGACGTAAAGGGGCGGACATGATAAAAGGCTCCTGTTGGTTCGTTTGGGCGGCAGACTACAAAGTCACCGGCCCCCACGCTAGCCACGTCTTGTTTTTGATCACAGATAGGATTGCCCATGCTGCGCGGCATACTCTCCCTCCAATCCGAAGTGGTATATGGCCATGTGGGCAATGCCGCTGCCCGTTTTGCCCTGCAACGGCTTGGGTTCGAGGTATGGAGCGTTCCCACCGTTTTATACTCCAACCACCCCGGTCATGGCGATTTCGGCGGCGACAATGTGGCCGCCGCGGAGATGACGCGTCTGATCGACGCGCTCGACCGCCAAGGGCACCTTGCCCGCTGCGATGCCGTCCTTACCGGCTATGCCCGCACCGCCGACCAAGTGGCGGTGATGGCGAATGCCATCGACACGGTCAAAACGCAAAACCCAAGTGCTGTCTTTGCCATTGACCCGGTTCTCGGGGACGCGGATACAGGCGCCTATGTGCCCCTGGATGTGGCCGATACATTGCCCAAAATTCTCGTCCCCGAGGCGGACATTTTGATGCCGAACCATTTTGAGCTGGAGTTCCTAAGCGGGCAGCCTGTCACGGATTTTGCCTCCACGATCGCCGCGGCCCTCCCCCTGCAATCTCCCATCGTTGTCGCGACCTCCATTCCGTACAAAGATAAATACGCCACGATCGCTATTACCGACAGTCAGGCGTGGTTTGTGGAAACGGACATTGTGCCAAAAGCCCCCCACGGGGTGGGCGACCTGACCAGTGCCCTATTTCTGGGACATCAGCTCTTGGGAACGGACATTCCCACGTCATTGCAAAAAGCCGTAAGCTCGGTATATGCACTTATCAAGGAAAGTGCAGATCGCTCTTTGGATGAACTACCGCTTATTCAGCATCAGGAGCTCATTGTCAGCTGTCCGTTACTGCAGGTGCAGGAAGTCTAACACGGTCCATTAGACCGCGATGGCGTTTTGCCGATGCATTTTGTCCGCCAAAACACGGCTTGCCGGCAGGCGGCAGGTTACCGTCGTCCCAATACCGGCCTTACTTTCCAGAACGAAGGTGCCATCATGCATCTCGATCAGCGCGCGCGACAAGGGTAGGCCCAGGCCGACGCCATCGGGTGCATGATTTGACTGCGTCTGAAGAATTTGCCCAAACGGCGACAAGGCACGTTCGACATTTTCCGGACTGATTCCGATACCTGTATCTGAAACAGACATCGCAAGCCGTCCATCCGCCTCTAATCGGGCGGATATTTGAACGCGCCCACCGGCTTGAGAAAACTTGAGCGCGTTAGATAGAAGGTTCAACAAGATTTGCCGCAATACGCGGGCGTCGGCAAAAACCGCCGGTAAATCCTGCGCGACCGTACAGGTGAGGCCGATGCTTTCCTTTTCCGCACGTTCCGCAACCACTTGGCGACAGTCTTCTATGACGTCGCCGATGCGAACCTCTTCCTCTAGAAGTTCCATTTTGTTCGTTTCGATTTTTGAGAGATCGAGAATGTCATTCACAATTCCCAGTAGATTCTTACCAGCGCCAAGTATATCGCCGATATATTCCTTGTACCGATCATTGCCTAACGGGCCGAAAGATTCCCGATGCATGAGTTCGGAGAAGCCGATGATTGCGTTGAGCGGGGTTCGTAACTCATGGCTCATATTGGCCAAAAACTGGGACTTGGTTGCATTGGCCATTTCCGCTTCCGTTTTCGCCTCTCGCAGCGCTTTCGCGGATTGTTCCCGTTTCCCGACTTCTTGCTGAAACCGCTGGCGCACTTTGTTGTACTGTTCCGCAAAAAGCCCCGCTTCGGTGTGCGGCTCCACAGGAACGGACCGGGAAAAATCCCCGTTCTTTTCTTGTTCGTTAAGGTCAGCCAACAGATCGATAAGCGCTGAAGACGCGCCGTGAAAGGCAATGTTTAATCCCGCTTTTTCGGCTGCCGCAGTGACGCGAAGGCGCACAATTTTGGAAACCAATAACAGCGAAAGATACCCGATGGTGAAAGCACTTATCCCAGCGACAACAACGCCCGCAAGTTGGACACCAAGCTGATCCATGCGAGAAAGACCCGTGCCTAAAACCGTCAGGTCGGCAAACAAGGCCACCGCGATGGTACCCCATATACCGCCCGCCAAATGGACCGGCACGGCGGCAACGGCATCATCGATCTTGAAACGAAAGAGCGCTTCCGTCATTGCCAGACAGACCAGCCCACCAATGGCGCCGATGACGACCGCTTGCATGGTACCGACCGCATGAGCGCTTGCGGTTATGGCGACCAAACCCGCCAAGACACCGTTCATGGCATGTCCCGCATGCGGCCGGCTAAAAAGGTACCATGATGCCAAGATGGCGAACAATCCCCCCGCTGCGGCGGCCAGCAATGTGTTGACTAGGATCTGGGGGACCGCTTCGTTGAGCGCAAGCGTTGATCCACCGTTAAACCCGAACCACCCGATCCAGATAAACATGACACCAAGGGCGGCCACAGACAGATCATGCCCTTCAATCGGCCGATCGGAATCGAACCGGCCGATACGGGGGCCAATGATTAAAATCGCCGCTAAGGCGACCCAACCGCCGATCGAATGGACCACGGTTGACCCGGCAAAGTCCACAAAACCAGCCGCCGCCAGCCAGCCATCCGTATTGCCCAGCGGCAAACCACCCCAGGCCCAATGCCCAAATATTGGATAGATAAACCCTGACAATATGGCCGCCGTCACCAGATACCCTGCCAGGGTCATGCGCTCGGCGACGGCCCCGGACACAATCGTCGTGGCGGTCGCACAAAACGCCAATTGGAAGAAGAAGAATGCGCCCGCTTCAGCCGCCGACACACCGGGAATAGCGGCATGCGACAAATCAAAAAAGTATCCGTTCGTGCCAATCAGGCCATCGGCTGTAACGCCGAACATGAACGCGAATCCAAATGCCCAGAAAATCAACGCTGCAAAACAAAAATCAGCAATGTTTTTAATGGCGACATTGACGCTGTTCTTTGCCCTGACATTACCCGTCTCAAGACACACAAAACCCGCTTGCATCATGAGAACGAAGACGGTGCAGACGAGCACCCATGTAACGTCTAACGAGACAGCTTCGGACACGGTAAACCCCCACTACATAATCATGCGCCATCGGCGCACGTTTATGCTCGGATAAATAGGTTTACATTCCGTTAGTTATCGACCGCCAGTTGCAATCGGCAGATCATGTTCTGTGTAATGATTTGTTAAGCGGCTTTGCTGAGGTGGCGGTTGATCAATATCTCCGCAATTTGCACCGTATTGAGTGCGGCCCCTTTGCGCAGATTGTCAGAGACCACCCAAATATTAAGGCCGTTATCGACCGTTGGATCTGTGCGGATGCGGCTGATGAATGTGGCATAGTCGCCAACGCATTCAACGGGCGTTACATAGCCTTCATCTTCTCGCTTATCCACAACCAGGCACCCCGGAGATTCGCGCAAAATTTCCTGGGCTTCTTCGTCCGTGATCGGATTTTCGAATTCTAAATTAATGGATTCCGCATGGCCCACAAAGACCGGCACGCGCACGCACGTGGCGGTCACATCGATTTTGGGGTCCAGCATCTTTTGGGTTTCCACCACCATCTTCCACTCTTCCTTGGTGGACCCGTCTTTCATGAACACGTCGATATGGGGGATCACATTGAATGCGATCTGCTTGGTGAATTTGTCCTTTTCGATGGGGTCGTTCACGAAGATGGAGCGTGTTTGATTGAACAGCTCGTCCATGGCCTCATTGCCCGCGCCCGATACGGACTGATAGGTGGACACCACCACGCGCTTGATCTTGGCGTGATCGTGCAACGGCTTTAGCGCCACCACCATTTGTGCCGTTGAACAATTCGGGTTGGCGATAATGTTGCGCTTGGTATAGCCGTCAATATCATCCGCATTTACCTCCGGCACGATCAGCGGCACATCCGGTTCCATGCGAAACTTGGAGGAATTGTCGATTACCACACAGCCTTGCTTGCCGATCTTGGGGGACCATTCGCCCGACACAGAACCACCCGCCGACATCAGCGCAATGTCCGTACCGGTGAAGTCATAGTTTTCCAAGGCCTGGCATTTGAGCGTCGCGTCGCCAAAGGACACTTCTTTGCCGATGGACCGGGTGGAGGCCAGGGCCACCACTTCATCCGCGGGAAACTCGCGTTCCGACAGGATGTTCAACATTTCGCGGCCCACATTTCCGGTGGCGCCGACAACAGCTACTTTATAGCCCATAGGACATACTCCAATATCAAGGCCGCATCGCTTACGGCAAAATCGGCCAAGACCTCAAGTCAAAATTACGTGGCGGACAGTTTATCCAATTCCGTGAGAACGGCTGTGCCCATTTCTTCCGTGGAGATCTTGGTCATGCCGGGCTGCATGATGTCGCCGGTGCGCTTGCCACTGGCCAGCACGTTTTCCACGGCCTGTTCCACCAAATCGGCTTCAGCGCCCATATCGAAGGTATAGCGCAAGGCCATGGCAAAGCTTGAAATGGTGGCGATCGGGTTGGCGATGCCTTGACCGGCAATGTCCGGCGCGGAGCCGTGCACCGGTTCATACAGCGCTTTGGCTTTACCGGTCTCATCGGGCGCGCCCAAGGACGCAGACGGCAGCATGCCCAGCGAGCCGGTGAGCATGGCGGCGGCGTCCGATAGAATATCGCCGAACAGATTGTCCGTGACGATCACATCGAATTGTTTTGGTGCCCGCACCAATTGCATGGCGCAATTGTCCGCATACATATGCTCAAGCTCGATATTGGGGAATTCATTGTCGTGCACCCATTGCACTTCTTCGCGCCACAGAATGCCGGATTCCATCACATTGGCTTTCTCCGCGGAGGTAACGCGGCCATCGCGCTTGCCCGCCAGGTCGAACGCAACCCGCGCCACCCGGCGAATTTCGGAGGTGGTGTAGACTTGGGTGTTGATGCCGCGGCGTTCGCCATTGGGTAGATCTTCGATGCCCCGCGGTTCACCGAAATAGACCCCGCCGGTGAGCTCGCGCACGATCATGATGTTCAAGCCGCCCACAATGTCGGGCTTCAGGCTGGACGCTTCGGTCAGCGCGTTAAAGCAAATGGCCGGGCGCAGATTGGCGAACAGTTCCATGTCTTTGCGCAAACGCAGCAGGCCGCGCTCTGGCTTGATGGAGAAGTCCAAATCATCCCATTTGGGCCCGCCCACGGCACCCAACAGCACCGCATCCACGCCAAGCGCCTTGTCCATGGTGGCGTCGGTCAAGGGCACCCCATGGGCATCGATGGCGGCACCGCCCACCAAATCTTCGTCCACATCGAAGGAAACGCCCTTGGCCGTGCCCAGCCAGTCCACCACCCGGCGCACCTGGCCCATCACTTCGGGACCAATGCCGTCCCCCGGCAGGATCAAAAGACTTCTATTGCTGGCCATGGCCGCACTCCTGAATGCTCAAAATAAGAAAGAGCCGGTGTCTTAAAGAATTTGGGGCTTTGGGTCAAAGGGGCGTAGTCTTGGCCGCAACACCGACATAAAGGATGAGCGACAATGGGAGAAAACCATGGCTTCGGTCCCCAAACCTAAACATGACGGTAATTTCCAAGAACGCCTGTTTCAGATCATGGTGCGGTTCCACATCTTCATCTATCGCCTGACCGGTGGGGTGATTGGCCACAAATCCGGCGCCACCCAGATGTTGCTGCTGACCACAACCGGCCGGAAATCGGGCCAAGCCCGCACTCTGCCCGTCATGTATGTAGATACCGCCCAAGGATACGCCGTGGTTGCGTCCTATGCAGGATCGGACCGGCATCCCGCTTGGTATCTGAACCTCACCGCCCATCCGGACGTGGACATTCAAGTAAGGTCCACGCGCACCGCTGCCAAAGCCGAAACCGTTCCCGAGGGCAACCATTATGCGGATATCTGGCAGCGTGCGGTAGAGATGTATCCTGATTTCGCTCTGTATAAGGAAAGAACCGAACGCCACATTCCTATTGTAGAGCTGATCCCTCAGTAGGTTGATCGTCGAGGCCATCACAATGGATTGGTTTGATGGAACATCATTTTTAATAGGGTTCGGCGTAGGCGCCTTTGTTGTTTTGTTGATCTTACGACGCCTCAACCCGACGTATGAAGAAAATGCTGGCGACCCGTCGATGCGAGAAATGTTGGACTCGATCAAGCGGATTATCGATGAAGATGAACAACAAAAGCCAAAAAAATAGGGTGTCATTCGCTGCGCAGGCGGGGAACGGCAGTGAAGTTAGCTAAACCGCACGCCCTGGCGGTCGAGTTCCTTGTGCACCAGTGCGATATCAATCCGGTCAGGCTCGCGGTTTGAGGCAAGAGATACCGCCGCGGCGATGCCCGCGCCCTGGCCCGTGACCGCACAACACGCCATGTTGCGCGTCGCCGCATGGCTGATGCCGTCGCCGCCGGTGGCGCGGCCCGCCACGAACAAGTTCTTCACCCTCTTCGGCAGCAAGGTGCGATAGGGCACCTGAAAATACCGCCCCGTGGTGGGCAGGATCAGCACGCCATAGCCATCGATGAATTCCGGGAAGATGCCGATGGCATCGTCAAACCGGCCCTGTTCGCGCACATCTTGCGCCGTCATATTGTACGCCGCATCGATTTTACGCGTGTCGCGAATACCGATGGTCATGCCGAAATTGCGCAAGCGCGCGCCATCGCACCCGGGCGTGTGGCGGCGCATGGCGTCGATGGCCATCATGGCTTGGCGGCGGCCTTCAATTTCGAACTTCGTCAGATCGTCCGGGTTCGTCCCATCGCAGTCCGTCATATGGATGAGGTTCATGTAAGTGAGCTCGCCCGTGTCGTGGATCGCCCCCCACGTGCCGGCAATGGTGGTAATGTCGGCGGGAATGATGCCGTCTTCCATGGCCCGTTCGAAGGGCTTCTTCAGGAAGGGCGAGAACATCTCATCTTCCTTGCCGGAGGTTTCAATGGTCCAGGCTTCACCGCCATCCCAATCGCGATAGGTTTGCGGGTCGGCCTTCACGCCGTCCAGAAACTTCTTTTTGTCCACACCCGCCAGATGAAACATCACCGAGGCGCCCATCATCTTCTCGCGGGGCGTCATGCCCGTGGGCGCGCCCGCGCGGTGCGCCACATCGGCATCCCCCGTGGCATCGATGACCCGCTTGGCGAGGATCGCTTCCCGGCCCGCTTTGGATTCCGTGATGATGCCGGTGATGGTGTCGCCTTCCATGATGGGTGCGGCGAAGGCCCGGTGCAGCATGGGCGTGAGGCCCGCTTCCTGGACCAGCACATCGGCCACCACTTTGAAACCTTCGGCATCGAGCTCTTGAGATTGACTTTGAGATTCCGGCACCGCGGCCCCCATAGCGGCGGCCCGGTCTTCGAATTCGCGCCCAATGCCATTGGCTTCGATCGTGTCTTCGTGGCGGTACCAGGCCATGCCTTCGACACCCACCGCGGTGATATTGCCGCCGAAACAGCCGAACCGTTCCACCAACGTCACGTCAACCCCGGCGCGGGCCGCGGCCAAGGCGGCGGCAAGTCCCCCAGGTCCCGAGCCCACCACCAAGACATCGGTCGTGTGGATGACCGGTGTGCGGCGGGCGGGTTCGGTGATTGTTGTAATCGTCATCGCGCGTGGTCGCGTGGATTACTTCGCCGTCATGCGCAACGTGACCCGCATATCTTCGGGGGTCGGCGCATGGCCCAGAGCCTCTTCCAGGAGCCGATCATATTCGGGGTTATATTTCGCGCGATAGGCTTCATGGATTGCCAAGAGCTGCTCGTCAGACGCGTCGGTCAGCGGCGTCACCTTCAAATCATAGACCGCATCGCCCACGCGCATGCGCAATTCCCCCGCTTCCACCGCGGCGGTGCGCCAACGGCCATGCTCTTCGCCGAATGCATAGAGCGCATCGTCGATACCGATCGCCCAAATGACGTGCACCTGCGGCAGCCCCGCAATGCCTTTGGTTTGAACCAACACCTGGTCGTATTTCGACCGGTCATTGACGAAATTGAAATCCGCCGGCGCTGCCTCGGTCGTGCCGCCGAGATACATGCCCGGCTTGAATTCATACGGAATGACAATCGCCGCGGCCACAACGACCAACAGCAGAAACGCTATAATCCGTCCCATCACGTCTGCTCCCCTACCTTTGTTTGTTTTAGGCCCCTAGACTAACATGACCGGAAGTGAGAGGGGAGCCATGCAAAAACGACAGATCTTTGGGCATTTCTACCTAAGCGCCGTGATTGTTGGGATGATCGCCGCCGTGATCCAGCCGGTTTTTGCAGCGCCCCTTCCCGACGGCATGAGCGAACGGGCACTCATGGTGGATGGCACACAACGGCATTACCTGCTGTACAAGGCAAAGCCCCACAAGACCTTTAGCGCGGCGGTGGTGCTGCTTCATGGGGGCGGTCAGAGCATGCGCAAGCTGTTCGCCCCCAACCGGGCCGGCTCCCGCAAATGGCTCGACATCGCGGATCAGCACAACATTCTGCTGATTGTCCCGAATGGCACCAACCCCAAAACAGGCGATACCGACGGCGACCGCCAACATTGGAACGACCTTCGGCGTGCACGGTCCGCGGGCAACTCTACCGCGGACGATGTTCAATTCATAAGTATACTGATCGATGCGCTTAAAGCGGATATCACCTTCGAACCGACGCAAATCTATGTCACCGGCGCGTCTAACGGAGGCATGATGACCTTTCGTTTGTTGATCGAGCGCCCAGAAAAATTTGCCGCCGGCGTCGCCGTCATTGCCAACCTCCCGAAAGAAGAGGTTGCACGCGCCCGCGCGCCAACCCCCATCATGATCATGAACGGCACCGAGGATAAGTTGATCCTATACGATGGCGGTCCCGTGGCCGGCGGCCGGCGGGGGGACACACGGTCCACGGACGCAACGCTGGATTATTGGATTGACGTCAACCGCGCCAATCGGAGCGGCGCCGTGACCCGCCCTTTGCCGGATCGCGATCCGAGCGACGGCTGCCGATTGATTGAAACCCTTTATCCGGCGGGAGACGACGGCCAGGACGTTTTGTTCGTCAAAATGGACGGCGGCGGGCATACCATTCCGGCCAAAAACGCCAAAACCCTTGGCTGGATGGCCAAGCGCGTGCTCGGCACCCAATGCCGGGACGCGGACGGAGCGGCGCTGGCCTGGGCCTTTATGCGGCACCACAGTTTACTAAAAAACTAGCCCTGCCTTATCCATTCCCGCAGGGAATGTATATGTTTCCAATTATTCCATTGTGTTAATCATGTGCGGAGTGATACCTGGCGCACAAATTTCCTAAGGCATGACCATGTTTCGATGAGACATGATCAGGCCTTAGCGTCGTTTTGGCCGCGCGTTATTCGGGTTGAGGACGGTTCGATGCCCCAAGTCGCGCTTATATTGGTGAGGTGAAAAATGTCAGCGTATCTCAAAGAGATCGATGCTGTTCGCGCGGAACTTAAGAAGCGCGATGAGTGGAATGCTATCAACCCCGAATTCGTGGTGCGCATGCGCGCCCAAAACCGCTTCAAGACCGGTTTGGACATCGCGAAATACACCGCCGACATCATGCGGCGCGATATGGCGGAATATGACGCCGACAGCGCCAACTACACCCAGTCTTTGGGCTGCTGGCACGGCTTTACCGCCCAGCAAATGATCATGGCTGTGAAGCGCCACCAAAAGACGACCAACAAATCTTACGTCTATCTGTCCGGTTGGATGGTTGCGGCTCTGCGGTCTGAATTCGGTCCGCTGCCGGATCAGTCCATGCATGAGAAGACATCTGTTCCTGCCCTGATCGAAGAAATTTATACCTTCTTGAAGCAGGCCGATGCCCGCGAATTGCGTCACATCTTTGTGGAGCTGGACGAAGCGCGCGCCAATGGCGGCGACGTGGATGCGGTTCTTGCCAAGATCGACAATTACGAAACCCACGTTGTGCCGATCATTGCGGACATTGACGCTGGCTTCGGTAACGAAGAAGCGACCTATCTGCTGGCAAAGAAAATGATCGAAGCGGGCGCCTGCGCGATCCAAATCGAAAACCAGGTGTCTGACGCCAAGCAGTGCGGCCACCAAGACGGCAAAGTGACCGTGCCCCATGAAGACTTCTTGTCCAAGATCAACGCTGTGCGGTACGCTTTCATGGAATTGGGCGTGGACAACGGCATCATCGTTGCCCGGACGGACAGCTTGGGCGCCGGCCTGACCCAGAAGATCCCTGTGTCTCACAAGGAAGGCGATCTGGCGTCTCAATATACGGATTTCGTTGAATCAACACCGCTTAGCCAAGTGGGCACGCCGAAAGAAGGCGATGTGCTGATCCAGCGCAATGGCGAAACGCACGTGCCGACACGTCTGCCAAATGGTCTGTATGCATTCAAGAAAGACACGGGCTTCGACCGGGTTGTTCTCGACTGTGTGACCAGCCTGCAAAATGGTGCCGACCTGTTGTGGATCGAAACCGAAAAGCCGAACGTGGCGCAGATCGCCGGCATGGTGAACGAAATCCGCAAGACGCGCCCGGAAGCCAAGCTGGTGTACAACAACAGCCCAAGCTTCAACTGGACCTTGTCGTTCCGCGAGCAAGTTTACGCGGAATGGAAAGAAGCCGGCAAAGACGTGTCTGCTTATCCGGATCCAGCCACCACGCCGAAAGGCCTGATGGACGCGAAGTTCGATGGATCGGAATTGGCAAATGCTGCCGACGAATTGGTCCAGAGCTTCCAGAAAGATGCGGCACGCGAAGCGGGTATCTTCCACCACCTGATCACCCTGCCGACCTATCACGAAACGGCTCTGGGTACGGACATCCTGTCTGAAGGTTACTTCGGTGATCTGGGCATGTTGGCCTATGTGCGGGACGTTCAGCGTCAGGAAATCCGCCGCGACCAAGCCTCGGTCAAGCACCAAGACTTGGCGGGGTCCAACATTGGTGATGATCACAAAGAATACTTCTCCGGCGATCAGGCTCTGAAAGCCAGCGGTGAAGACAACACCATGAACCAGTTCTAAGTATAAAAAGACCAACGGGTCAGAACTGACTGCAAGGGGCGGCTTTCGGGCCGCCTCTTTTTTTGTGTGTTATCAATTGGGCCTGACCCCATTAAAAACACAAGAAACGGGAGGCCCCCTTCCCCCGTCATCCTAGGGTGAGCGGTGACGCCCCTGGATCCCCGCGCGTCCGCGCGAGGATGACGTCAGAAAAGGGAGCAACCGCTCAATCCACGCAGATGCGCCATCGTGGGTGGGCCTTAAGCAACCGTCACGATGATGCCGCGATTGGGTGCGACACCGTCCAGCATGGCTTGATAGACCGACGATAGTTCCGCATAGGGATGTTCCTCGATGCGGATCCAGTCATCCACGGCAGCGTAGAACGCATTGGTCGCAGCCCCAATCGCCTGGCGGTAGGCATCCGCCCCCATTTCGTCGCGCCGCTTGATGATGTGATCCGGCACAAAAAAGAATTCGGGCGTGGGCCCCGGCAGCTCGGCAGCTCCTTCGGCGTCCGCATTCCAATGGGTCGCCCCCACGCCGATGCTGGCCACCAGATTGTCGCCAAGGTGCTGGTGGACCTGCGCCAAGACCGCCCGGTTCCCCGCCATATCCACATAGATGCTGGGTTTTGAGGCGTCTAATGACGCCACATCGTCATAAGTCGCAACAGAATCATAAATCCCAAGGCCCGATACAAAGTCTTTGTTTCCCGCTGACGTCAGGCCCACGCAAGAAATACCGGCACGCTGTTTGATGAGGAAGGCAAGGCCCATGGCCGTCTTACTGGATGCACTGCCCAGGATCACCGTGTTACCGCCATAGAAGTTTTGCAGCGCCAAGTAATCATCCAGATGGAACGAGGTCGCGAACAAGATGCGGTAAAGAAGCTGATGATTGTCGAAAGCGGGTGCAAAGCCGTTTTCTTCCGTCACCTGAACATATTCCTGATACATGGGCGGCAGAACCGCGCGGTGGGGAATGGCGTCCGAAAACCCCAAAGACGACACATTTGATGGCTGCATCACCAATTCTTCGGCCATCGGGAAATAGCCGTAAAATCGGCTGCCCACCGACACGTCTGCGTGCTTTGATTGGGTCACGGTCGCGATGCCCCACACGGGAATGCGGCCCCAGCCTTCATCCGCGGGGAAGAACCCCCAATATCCCAACAAGTCGCCGGCCACCCCATAAGACACATTGTTCGCCGTCAGCGCGAACCGATTGACCGCCATCACGATCTGACCATCGGCAGCTTGCGCCGCCGGCACCTCAATGGATTGGGTGGTGCGCAGGTCGCTTTTGTTGACAATGAGGCTTCTGGGCATGACGTCTCGCTCCTGTGATTTTCTTGAGCGTAGTACGCCAACCGCAGAACCATTTCGTCAAGGCGAAAACGCGGCCGCCCCCGTGTTCAATGGGCTTATTTCGGTCGGCTGGCGTCCACATAGGCCATGCGCGCGTCTTCCAAGCGGGTCACAGCGTCGCCGAGCCCCTGCTCCAGGGGGCCGAGCTTGCTTTCCACTCTTTGCTGGCGTTCGTCGTCCGACAGGTCGCTATTGGTAACGATGGCGGTGATTTCCGCGAAGACCGGCACCGATTGCTCGTATACCTGCAACAGCCGCAGACCTTCCGCGCGAAAGGCGTTCGCCGCATCATTGTCCGCAAGAACCGCCGTTTCGACGGTTGGCCGAACCGCTTCCACACGTTCGGCCAAGTCATCTGTGGTCATTTTCAACAATTCAACGGCCCCGTTCCGAAACTCGTTGGCCGGATTGATGGCTTGGCGAATGAGGTCGCTCCTGGCATTCGCGGAGGAAATCACATCGTTGATGGCGTCGACCACTTCATTGTTTTGGTCAGCCAGCGTTTCGTATTCGGCGGTTTTGCGTTCGGCGTCCACATAATTGAACACTTTCCAGCCCCACGACACCACCGGTATCAGCACGATCACGAAAAAGATAACGACATAGATGCGGTTCATGGCAGGTCCCCCAAATACCCATTTAGAAATTCAGTGGCGCGAGCGTAGTCTGGAATGGTTAACCGTTTGGTAACCGTCACATCATCTGACGGCGCGTCAGTTCCCCCACCAGGCCTGCCAGGATCTCATCTATATCGCGAATGGAAACCCCTAAACTTGCCTGCCGGGACAGATCAAATTGGGTCGCCCGCACCGGCGTTTCCTCCGGATCAAGGGCGGGCATCTTGTAGCCGGGCACCGCCTGTTCAAGAGCCGCCAGAATGTCCCGCCAATGCCAGCTTTTCTTCACGCCGAAATACCGTCCGCTGGCGGACGGATTATCGAGCGCCGCCAAGTGCAATGCCGCAAGATCGCGCACATCAATCATGGACATGGAGCTGTTGGGCACTTTTTCGGCCAGCCGTTTTCCGGACAGGATCGCAGCAAAGGACTTCAGGCTGGTAACCGGTTCGGGCTGATAGCAAGGGCCCGTGATCATAGACGGATTGATGGTGACGGCCCGAAACCGGCCATCAGAGGCCGCCATTTTGCCGAGCACCGTTTGGTCGAGCCGTGTTTTGCCCACCGCTGCATATTTTTTCGCGGCAAGCTGCACGTCGGGATCGGACCAATGATCCATTTCCCGCTTTAACTCCGGTTCCCCTTCCGGCGGGTTGGTGGAGCCGGTGCTGGAGGTAAACACGGCGCGCTCAATGCCCGTTTCCAGGCACGCTTCCGACACATTTTCGGCGAGCGCTTCCATCAGCGGGATGGTTTCCGGCTCAATGGTGGCAGACCCCGCGCACATGATGACACCATCACATCCGTCCATGGCCGCGACCAGGCTGTCTTTGTCAAAGGCACTGGCGGAAAAGAGCGTGAGCGTTGCGCCGTCTGACGAAACCTCCGCCGCCATGTCCCGCAACCAACCGGTTTTTGCAGCGCTCGCGTCGCGGGTGGTGCCGTGAACGGGCGTGCCCCGCGCCAGAAGCGCCGCGGTCACGTGGCTTCCCACGAAACCGCTGGCACCGATCACACAAATGGGTTTGCCGCCGGTCATTTTTCCTCCTTTGAAAGCGTGAGCTTCAACTTTTAGAGCACGCTGTTGGGAAGACTTTTAGGTAGGCAGGAAACATGTCAGGCCAGTATCTTCCAGCCACGATGTTACCTGATCGCGGCCATCGTCTGTCAATTCATTCGCGATACGCCGTCGAACCATGTTTGCGGAGGCAACCGGATAGGGCCGCGCCAGATAGGTGCACGGCGCACCGTACGTATCGACGGTGAAGGTTTTGTCACCGGCAACAAGTGCTTTTTCATGTCCCGCCAAAACCGGCACATAGTGATCACGGGTCATCTCAAGCAAGAAAGTGCCAAGGGGCGTGGTCGTCGGAAACGGCGCCAAACCACCGGTTCCATCCCAGCGATCCGCCCGATGCGCATCCCAGGCCATGACATTCTTGAATTGGCTTAAGTCAGGATACGGATCCCTATTCGTGTGGGCCCGAAGACCACCCAGCAAAATGCAATCAACCGCTGTGGGGCGATCCCCAAGCGCAAAGGCGGTATGGGTCAATTGGGCCTCGAGAGCGGCCATGAGAGCCAAATATTCTTGCTCCGCTGCCTCTTGATGTTCCGGCCGCTCGGTGCCGGTGGCGCGGCAGGCGCGCGGCCCCCATTGAGCGACCGGGTGCTTCCTCGCCTCCTCAAGGGAAATGTTTTGCCCGGAAAACAAAGAAATCACGTCCCGCGTGTTCTCTTCCTTATGCCAACGATAGTGCACCATCACCCGCGCCACCCATTCGTCCAGCACCTCCTCCGCAATATGAACCAGCACGCCCAACGGGCCTTCCGGAAACAAGCGGCGGTGGGGAAAGCGGCTGTCCAATAGCTGAAGAATGGGCGTGGTATCCGCAAGCGCCCAGTTTTCCGGCGTGACCAATATGGGTATTTGATGCGTCCCGGCGCGCTTCTCTAAATCGCTCTCTTCATTGGTCCCTTTTTGTGTGTGTTCAAACGGCACACCATAAAAGGTCAATGCGGCTTCTAGTTTCCGGGTAAAAAGGCTGAGGGGGGCACCATGGAGATTATATTCCGTTCCCGGCATAAAGCGGTCCTTTCGCGGGCGTTATTGAGCACGCATATTTGAGATCACGTTCCGGCGCGGCGCCGGATTTCGGCGGCAATCACCCACAGCCGGTCCTGTCCCCACACCGCCACATCGGGTTCGCCGTCGGGTCCGCTGAGCTTAAAGCTGGGCACACCCCACAGGCCCAAACCGTCCACCATGTCGTCTTGATGCTGTTCCACCATCGCCTTCCACGCGGGATCGCCCAAATGTTGTTGCGCTTCTGTCCAGTCTAACCCCGCCATTTCGATGGCTTTGCGCAAGCCCCGTGTTTGGTGAAGCGGTGTGTTTCCGGAAAACGAACATTTGAGCGTGGCACTCAGCAGAGCGATATCTTTGCCCTGTTCCTTCGCCCAAGGCAGCAGGGAATAGACGTTGCGCACGGGCGTTCCGATGGGCGTCCAGACAGGGCCAAAGGGCACGCCCAGAAACTCGCCCTCCCGTTTGGTGTCAAACATAATGTACTGGCCCTTGGCACGGGTGGCCGGCACGCCGCGCATGATCATGGGCAGGACGGGATTGTGATTGAGTTGAATGCCGCATTCCGTCGCCATGTCGATGGTGCGGTCGAAGATAATAGACGTGTACGGAGAATTAAGCGATGGATAAAAATCGAGCGTCAGTTTACTGGCGTCCACCCCGCTGACATCGATGTCCGGGCGGGGGACCAGATAAGGGTCATTCGGGACACGGCAGGCCCCCAGATCCCGCAATCGCTGCTCTAAATAGAACAAGCGGTCCACGCCCCAACACCACTCCCCACCATAAAAGAAGGTGCCACCCGAATAATGGTTCATGTCTTTCAGCAGGGCGGCGCCGTTTTCGAGCGCGGCCCCTGCTTCTGCATCGTTTACCGCGGCGCCCGCCGATAAGACGGCCTCATCCTGCGCCCATAGCGCCGCAGTGACCTCTCCCACTTGGGCAATGAAGTCAGCATCGGACAACCCAGCTAGTCTTTGCGCGGCTTTCATTTGCAAAGCGGGGTCGGGCGTCACCGGCGCCGATGCCGGAAACGTCAGCCCGTAATGGGGGGCGATCAGCGCCACGTCGCGGTGCGACCACACCGCTAGCTTGTCGAGATAGGGCTGGTCCGCCCCACCCGCCGCGCGCACCAAATGCGGCTTCAATCCGATGTCATAGCGTTCCGCAAAACGCGCCAGCACTTGAGCCGTTAAGGCGCAATACGGATCATCCAGTTGATGAAAATAGTGCACTTCGTGAGGCGCGCCTGTCTTTTGGCGCGTGGCTTCTGCTTGGTCCCGCCGCTTTTGCCTCTGCGCTGGATCAATCACGCGGGCTACGATATGGCGCATGGCGCGCCGCACCAGCGCGGGCGGATCGACCATCCAGGAGGAGTTGGGGTTTTTATCGGGTTCCAGCATGTGCGTCCTCAGCTCTGCTTTTTGACAACTATTGACATATACAATGTCAATAGTCCACTCAAACCGGCCCTAAGCACGGCGGCTGGATATGATACGAAGTCGTTCGGTATTCAAACCCGAGTAGTGTTACCGTACCATTCTGTTTGAGTTTAACGACGCCTTCTTTTCGCGCGATCCGTGCAAAACGAAACTCTACTACTTTGTCCACAGGAATGCTCTTATAGCGTTGCACAAGAAGGACAAGACAGGGAGATCTTGATGTTTCACTTTGTAAGACTTGCCGCCGGCGGTGGCGGCGTCATTTTGCATGTCAATGATCAGCTCCGTGTTACAGGGGATCAAAACGCGACTGAGGCAGACCAAGACATTTGGATCGTTGAAAAGATCGGCTCTAATCAATACACATTCCTGAGCCCGCATGACCAGAAATTCCTGAGTGTGGTGGATGGAAAGGTTAAGCTGGCCGACATAGATTTGTCACAGCCGGCTAGACATAAGTGGATCGCATCGACTGTCCCGGCTTCGCCAGGAACCCTCCCGCCTTATCTCGATTCGAAAGACCTAGTGTTCTTGGCAAACGCCGCTACACCGGACAGCTACCTCAATGTCGACCCGTCTAACGCCGAAGCACTGATCATGGAGGGGCTGGAGAACACACAGTCCACCGCCGTGTGGTTTTTGGAAACCCTCAACACCCTGATGAATCGGAAACAATGCCGATATCTACAGTATGACGAGGCCAGAGAAACGGTTGAGACGGATATACCGCGTGAAGGTCTTTCGCCGGCATTGTGGTTCATTGAGAAAAACCCAGGCCAAAACAAACTTGCCATTCGACGCTTATCCACCGGCAACTACTTGTCCGTCGTCGGCACGGACCAAGAGCTGACTCTCACAGACACAGATCATTCGGGCCCGGAGCAAGTGTGGACTGCCGTTGACGCATCGGCAGACGGAAACGCCGGGGATGTCTATCTTCAGAACGAAGCCAGCCAGACCTACCTTCAAGTCCAGCCGGATCGCGGCACTGGAACATTCGTCGGCGCGCTTCCCGCTGAGGAAGAAAGACGGTTTGCCATGTGGCAACTCTTGGACCAAGCGGTCCCCGACGCGCGATCCGTTCATCTTCGTTACAATCTTCCAAAAGACATTAATTTGGCTGACCTGTTTTACATCGAGGTGCAGCCCGGACAGGACGATACGACTCCGACGGGGACATACTACTGTGCAATTGGGTACGGCAGTTCACGTCGCGGCGACAGACAACCCTGTGGGTATTTTGGTATTCAGAGATTACCCAACGGACAAAAGATGCTCATCTTTTCCGGTTGGAACAAACCGGAATTTCCGAATGACAATCCCACAGTTCATTGGAAAGCGGACAGTGTAAAAGTTGTCGGTTTCGGAAACGAAGGCACCGGGATCTCTACACGCCTGACACCGGCGGCCTGGACCGACACGCACTGGCAGCGGTTTTGCCTGCATGCTGAACCTTACACGAATACGGACCATCCCGGAGACCTTGGTCATAAGACCGGCACATTGGTCAGCGCTTATGCCGACCTTGACCGCGCGGGCTGGCACCACATGGCCACGTTATTCTTCCCTTACGCGCAGGGCCAACTTTTTACCAGGGGATTTTATTCATTCATTGAAGACTTCAAACGCAATGGGCTTCATTCAAATGTGGAGGGAACACGGTCGCCCTGGGAACCGCGCTCGGCCAACTTCCAAAACATCTGCATTCGGTCAAAACCGGCCGCGGCTTTGTTGAAGGTGAAAGATAAGGCGACCTTTACCGCATACTCACCGCACCCATTTTCCAACATGACAGCATCCGGCAACGTTTCGAGCCCCACTTTCTATATGACAACGGGAACTGCAAACGACACAGAATACGCAACAAACCTCTACAAAAGACGACGCCCAGGGTCCACGATTAGGGCCAATACCAGACCCGAAAATTCGTTCGGTTTCATACCGGATCTTCCGCCGGAAACGAACAACTAGGATTTCAGCTGTAACTTCCTCGACATTTTATCTGTAGGCAGAAGACTCAATGATTAACTTATATTGACACACGCAATGCCAATAGTTATGTCACAAGGCCATGAAAACAATTGTGCGTTCAGCTTTGGGATTGGCGGCCGTTGCGGCGACGACTTTTGCGGCGCTGTTCTGGTACGCCTTCCTTTCCCCACGACCGCCCGTCATGACAGACCCGGCAACGCTTGCGGGTGACGGCAGCACCATCGATTATTGCGCCCTGCCCAAGCTTGACGGCAGCGGGTTGAACGCCGCCGACATTCCCAAAGGCAATACGCCGGGATGCAGCTACAGCCATTTTCCGTTGCCGATCCTTGCCAAATGCACAGAGCCGCTGGCCGACGGCGCCGATGACATTCGGGGCCTATGGCAGGCTGTGTCCGGCCGCGTCGGTCATGTGGAACGCATCGAGCAATGCGGCAGCCGCGTGGTGGTGACCGCCGCTGGGATCATTCATGATTACGGTCCCAACAGCACCGGTGTGCTGAACACCAATGACACGGAAGGCGGCGTGCGCTTTCGCCTTGGCGGCAAGCCCTATTGCCCGCGCACCTCCGCCAGCATGATCTGGAAGAACGGCATCCTCAATTTTTACGCATTTGGCTTAACCCCCTTACTGGCTGTGCGCCGCTATAGGGAGGGTGACGAGCTGGTCTGGGAATATGTGGATGGCAGCGTCACGCGCCTGAAGCGCATCTGTACACTGCCGGAGGAGCACAAGATCCCGACGCCTCGGTAACTGGGGCGCTCATCCCGTGCGTGCGTCATGACGGCGTCGTGCTGCACAGACACGGGAAGTGCGGATCATGGGGGTGGTATGTCTACCGAGGATCGATCGGCGTGGGACAGGTGACGCCCGCTTCCACAATACCGGCGGCCTCCAGGCACAAATCCTCGCGCCAGCGGTCCGCATAGATCTGAATGCCCGTTGGCAGACCGTCGGCCACGCCCATGGGCAAGGCCACGGATGGCAGCCCCAGCGCATTGCCCGGCGTGATAAAGCGCACGGTGTCTTCAACCGTTCGAAGCCCTGTGTTCGGGTCCAGATCGGCATCCGCCGGCCAAGGGGTGCAGGTCCATGTGGGGCCGATCACAACCGGATAGGTTTCGAAAAATGCCGACCACAGACGGCTGAGACGCGCGCGATCCGCATGGAGTTCCGGGCTGGTGATTTTACTGGGCGCAAATTCGTCACACAATTGGCCGATCACCGTGTGCAGCGGCGGGGTGAGGACATGTTCCAGTACGGGCAGCAAAACGGAAAAGTCCGCCGCCAAGACAAAGCCCCAAATCTCGCTCACGCGCGCGAGTTCCGGTGGCTCAGCGTGGTCCACCTGCCAGCCCGACGCCTTTAAAATTTCCCCCGCCCGCTCAATTTCGGCATTGGTTGCCGCCGGCACTGGGCCGCCGGGAATGTCGGTCACCAGAGCTGCTTTTTTTGGCGCCGGCGGGCCCTGAAGCGGCACATCGACCGACACCGGGTCCCGGATATCGCGCCCCGACAGAACCTCCAGCCCTATCTTCAAATCCGTGACAGACCGCGTCATGGGGCCTTCCACCAACATGGCTTGCACCGCCATGCCGCCGTCTTGCGGGTCGATGGATTGGACATGAGGAATGCGCCCCGCCGTTGGTTTTAACGACGTAATGCCATTGCAATAGGCGGGGTTGCGCAAAGACCCACCAATGTCATTGCCCAACCCAAAGGGTGTCATGCCAGTTGCCAACGCGACCCCCTCACCGCCACTGGAGCCGCCGGCGGTCAGGTCTTTGTTCCACGGGTTGAGCGTGCGCCCGCGCAGTGGATTATCCGTTGACAGACGAAGCCCCATTTCCGGCATATTGGTGCGCCCGATGGGCACCGCCCCCGCCGCCTTCATGCGCGCCACCACGGGGGCATCCCCCACCGGCAGGGCGTCGGCGAAGGCGGGCACGCCGTTGGTGGTGGGCTTGCCCGCAAAATCGATATTTTCTTTGACGGTGAAGGGCACCCCATGGAACGGGCCAACCGGCTCTGACGCATCGGCCTTATCCGCGGCGGCAAGCGCTTCATCCGCCATGACCACCACCACGGCGTTCACCTCACCATTGACCTGGTCGATGCGATCGAGATGCGCTTGCACCACTTCGCGGCTGGACACGTCTTTGGCCCGGATCATTGCCGCCAATTCATGGGCGCTTTTTTTGTGTAACTCGGTCATGGGGGTCCTCCTGCGTATTTTTAGTTGAGGCAGACGCTAGCAAAACCAGCAGGGCTTGTCTCGGGGACGCGCGGCGCCCCCCTAAACTCTTCGACAAAAAAGGCGAATTGCCTTACCAGAGTACCTACGAAGCCGTCAGCCATGCGAAAGAACCTCAGACCGTTCACACGAAAAATCCCAAGAAAGATACATGACCCTTCTCATTTTTTTCCTGGTGCTGGCCATCGGGGTGTCGTTTTTCTGCTCCATTTCAGAAGCCGTTTTGCTGTCCGTCCGCCCGTCCTACATCGCCACCCTGGAGCAACAGGGCGACAAACGCGCCAAAACCCTTCAAAAACTAAGGGATAATCTGGACCGCCCCTTGGCCGCCATTTTGACCGCCAACACCATTGCCCACACGGTCGGGGCCGCGGGCGTGGGCGCGCAGGCCGCCGTTCTGTTCGGCAATGAATATTTGGGGGTCATCTCCGGCGTGTTGACCCTGCTCATTCTGATCTTTTCCGAAATCATTCCCAAAACCATTGGCGCCACTTATTGGAAGCAATTGGCGCCCACCTTTGGCCGCTTGATCGACGGGTTGACCCTCATGCTTCTGCCCTTTGTGTGGCTGTCGGCCTTGCTCACCCGCATGCTGGCCCCCGCGGGGGTGAGCGGCTTTACCTTCAGCCGCGAAGAAATGGAAGCCATGGCCGAAATCGGCGCCACCGAAGGCGTGCTGGAGGACAAAGAACTGAAGATCGTCAAAAACCTCATGGCGCTTCAGCAATTGTCGGTGCGGGACATCATGACCCCGCGTTCCGTCGTGTTCTCGGTTCCGGCGGACATGCAGGTGCAGGACTTTTTTATCCAATACGAAAAGAACCCGTTCTCGCGCATCCCGCTTTATGGCGACGGCATCGACGATGTGGGCCATTACGTGCTCAAGGCGGACTTGCTGGTCGCTCAGGCAAAAGACGAATTCGCCCGGCCCCTGTCCGACTTCAAACGCGAATTCATGATGCTGCCCGATATTCTCTCGGCGTCCTCCTGTTTCGATAAGTTGACCCAGGAACGCGCCCATATCGCCTTGGTGATCGATGAATACGGCTCCATGGCGGGGCTTGTCACGTTGGAAGACGTATTGGAAACTTTGATCGGTCTTCAGATTACAGACGAATTAGACACGGTGGAAGACATGCAAGTGCTGGCGCATAAGCGCTGGCGCGAGCGTATGCGCAATATTGGCGTGGATCCGGACAGCTTCGACCACGCAAAAGAAAAACAAGACGGGGAATCAAAGCCGACTTGATCTGCGCTTCCACGCGCATGGGTCACAAGGTGGCGAAAAATCCTTCCACATAGACGGAAATGATGGCCGCTAAGGTCCACGTCACTGGTGGAATGAAGACAAAGAGGATCAAACGAAAGAGCGTGGAGCCACTCAACGGCCACTCGTCGACTTTCTCCACAGCCTCTCGATAAGCCAACAGTCTTGGCACATCTCCATGTGTCATGCGCGCTTCGCTGGGGATCGCCCGCAGAGCCGCTGCCACACGCTCTAGCTCTGCCGACTTCACTTGTCGAATACGCGCCCGCGCATCGCCGAGCGGGTGCAAGATGCCGTATCCAATAAGCAGCGTTGACACGACGCTGCTAGGGATAATGTCATCAGCTTCTAGATTGCCGATGATGATCACCTGTAACGGCAACACGGCCAAGGCCCCCAGCACGAACAAGATTTGTAGGGTGGTGATCCGTGTAAAAATGATCATGCGCTCATTGTTGAGCAAATCAATATTCGGCAACGTGCGGGCCACGCGCCCAATATAGCGGGCATTATCGGAGATGATCCAAGCGGTATAGGCAATAGCGGCCCATAAAGCGGGGATAATAATGATGGGCCACACTTCATATCCAGGCGGCAAACCGTCTCGAACCACATTCTCGTAAATGCGCCCAACCGCAAACATGATCGCCCCAAACAGAAAACCCGCGATCGTAATCCGGATATGGGTTTTGGGATGACGGTCGATTGCCGGTGCGCGACACACAGCGTCAAAACCGACAGGGTCACGCTCGAAATAAAAATCCAATTGCCTCAAGTCACGCTGCAGTTGACGCACGCTAAACACCGCCATACCGCACATATAGGCGATGGCGATCACATTAATCAGCATCGTGACGGCTGGGCGTACCAACTCTTGCGCCGGGATATCTTGCAGGTAACTCAGAGCGATAATCGGCAAGCCTCCTGATACCGCAAATCCGCACCAGACGATCCCCGCCACCGCGAACGCCGAGAGCCCCAGTCGATCCGCAAATTGGATCAAGTGATGGGGCCTGTCTTCCGAGGGCGCGTCTGTCATAAGGGGACCGCAGCTGACAAAGAGGGTGGGGCGCGCAGGCCTACACCTTACCGACGACCTCGTCCCCCAATTTTTTTATGCCGTCGATCGGGTTCGGCCCCAGTGCCATGGTCGGCACCACGGCGCGGGCAACCCCCAGATCCTGCATGGGCTTAAGGCTGTCTGGGCTGCCGCCCGGCCACATCACGGTGATTTCAAGCTCGTCGTAATTGCGGCCCACCTTTGCGCAGGCTTCTTTAAGCTGCTCCAATTGCGGGGCCAGTTCGGCGGGATCGGCGGTCGGCGCGAACCAACCATTGCCGAGCGTTGCCGTGCGTTCGAATATCTTGCCTTTATTGCCGCCCATAATGACCGGAAACGGATCTTGGATCGGCGTCGGATAGCTTTTGAAGCCAGTCCAATCCAGAAACTCACTTTGGTGTTCCACCATGTCGCCGGACCAAATCTTCCGCATACCCGCAATATAGTCATCAAAGCGGGCGCCGCGTTTTTCAAACGGAGTGCCCATGGCGCGGAATTCTTCCTTCAGCCAACCGATGCCCGCGCCCAACATAAAACGGCCGCCGGACACAAAATCGAGGCTGGCCACTTGTTTGGCCATCAACAGCGGGTTGGCTTGCGCCACGATGTTCACGCCTGTTCCCAAACGAATGGTTTTGGTGGCAGTGGCAACGGCACTGAGTGCGATCAACGGATCGACAAACGGTGTTTCTGGTTCCGCCCCCATTTTGCCGCTGTCGTTATAGGGATATTTGGAGGCGTAATCTTTCGGTACGATCACATGTTCAAAGGTCCATACGGACTCAATTCCCACACTTTCCGCAAGCTGAGCAGTTCCCACGATCTGGTCAACATTTTCAAAGCCAATATTGATAGGGATCAGTCCGATTTTCATGGGGGCGCCTCCGGTGGTGGTCTGTTTTGCACCAACAGCCTAACAGCATATTGCGCCCGCGCCCAAAACGAATTGCCTCAATGCCCCGCCTTAGCGCGGATCGAGCCTTAAAAACCGGCTGGGCGCAAAGCCACACACCATGCGCAAGACAAGGCCCATTTTGTAGTTGCGCGACACCGAGATCCATTCTTGTCCGTTGATCGGCACGGCCGTATAGGCCGCGCGCTCGCCATGACGGATGCCTTCCACATCCGGATTTTTGAGGACCGCGTAATACCATTTACGCACCCAGTGATTGGAGGAAATGTAGAGCGCCTCATTGTGTACCAAAACCGCCAGGTTCCGCTTGATGTCACCACCCTGCCCATCGGTCACAAACAAGGTGATGCCGCCGTCCATGTCCGGCTGGAATACGCGGATCGCCACTTCGGCCAGCGCGACGATGCACACATATCCAAGAAAAATAATGCCAACGATCCAGAAAACATTCACGGGAACCTCCCTCTCGACGTACAGTGTACGTTTACGCTATACGTACGATGTACGTGAGTCAACCATCCTCCACCAAAAAAGGTCTCACTCTTGCCAGTTCGAGAAAAACTGACCCGTCACACCATTCTTCAGGCCGCCGTCGCCTATGCCGATCAACACGGCACCGACCGCCTGAGCATGCGGGTGTTGGCAAGCGAACTGCACTGTGGGGCCATGTCGCTTTACAATCACGTGGCCAACAAAGACGACATGTTCGACGGCATGGTCGATCTGATCGCAAGCGAGATCGACCTTCCCCCAGCGGCGGTAACCGATTGGAAAGCGGCGTTGCGGGACACCGCGATTTCGGCCCAGCGCACCTTAACGCGCCATTCCTGGGCGATCCGTTTTTGGTCAACTCAGAAATTGGGGCCCGCGAAATTGCAACACATGGAATCGATCCTCCGTGTACTGCGCGAGGCGGGATTTTCAGTGGCGCTGGCCTGCCGCGCCTATCACGCCATCACCATGCATATCGTCGGCTTCACGTTTCAAGAGCTGGACTTTCCTATAAAAGGCGAGGCTGAGATTAAAGAGGCCGCGGGAAACTTCATGCGCGATTTTGCGGATCACGACATCCCCTATTTCATGGAACATGTGCGGCATCATTTGTCAGATCACCATGAAGACGATGAGTTCGCCTTTATGCTCGACTTGATCTTGGATGGGCTCGAGCGCCTCAAAACCTCGGAACAGACTTCGGGCTGTCCTTAGATTTTGTAATCAAACCCGAGTATCCCGCCCAGGCTTGGTTCATCGTCGAAATCGGAGGCGACATCGACAGACAGGTTTGCGCTAAACCGCTCGCTTAAACGGCCGCTAACGCCGACCTTAAGCTCTCCCCAGTCTCGATCCGACGAGCGGTCGGTAAACGAAAAGCTCGATCCCAAGGTGGGTACAGACCCGCTGGATGTGAGGCCATCATCGTCGAACTGATGGGCGTAAGCAACGCTTCCCCAGAGCGCCGTGCGGCCGCCAAACCAATTGGTGACTTCGGCCCCAACCCGTCCCACATGAGCGGTTTCAGACACTTCATTGAATACCGCCGGGAAAGGGCCGCCACTCTCTGAATACCCATCAAGGCGTATGTGGCTGATCTGATAGCCGGCAAAGGGCATCACGGATAAGGATTGACTGACCCCATATTCCCAGCCTGCCTGCACGGCCCCGCCAAAGGCGTTGCCATCGCGCTGGCCACGGGAAGACACAGGCGTAACGCCGTTCAAATAGCCGCGGACCAATTCTTCATCCAGCCAAGACGCCACCACGCCGGCATACACACGCAATGGCAAACCGCTTGGCTCGTAAGACGCAAAGGAATTCACGCCCCAGAAGGATTGGTCGCTCTCGCTGCCGGTATCATTGAGTTGCAGCTCGCTTTCACCAATATTCACGCCCAACCCAAACCGCGTATCCGGCGTCAGGCGGCTGGCCAGGCCGAGCGATCCGATCACATCATCTTGGTCACCATTGCTCCGGTCTTGGGTGTAAGCACCCCCCAAGCCCCAGACGCTCCAGTTCCGCTCTCTCGGAAGGGAGATTTCATCGCTGGTACTGGCATATTGCAGGTTTGACCAGGCTGTGCGTTGCGGACCGCCGCCGGTCCCCTTTGGAGACATGCCCAAATGACGGCCAATATTGATGAGGTTATTGGTGCTGGTTTGCAATCCGTCTTCGGTCGCGCTGGATGTACCGGCGGCTTCCGTCAGTGTACTGCTGAAATCATTGATACTGATCATCGCCGACGGGGCAATGACCAACCCGGTGTTCACCCGCGCAAGCCAGGCTTCCATATCTCCGGATGGATTGGTCCCAAATCCGACGATAACTGTCCCGTCATCCGACACACCCCGTGCGGAGGTAAGCACCCACGTACCAAGATCGACGCCATCATCCATCAACAGGTCCGCGACACGCTGCATGCCGGCCCCGGCGCCGCTGCCGGACCACCAGCGAAACGCTTCGGTCGTACTGGCCGTCACGCTGCGCCCTACAACGACGGACCCATCCGAATTCACATCGAACGCCAAACTTTCAAAAGCACCGCCTGGCAGATCCCCCAATCCGGCCATGCCGCCGGATTGCGTCCAGCGAAAGGCTTCAGTGCCACTGCCGGACGTTCCATAGCCAACAATCACAGATCCATCGCTGTTCGCGGCATAGGCAAAACTTGTAAAAGCGCCGCCGGCAAGATCCCCAAGACCGACCAGGCCGGTCCCTTGGGTCCAGCGGAAGGCTTCGCGACCACTCGCAGACTGACCGGACCCGACGATGACCAGCCCATCGTCGCTAATGCCAAGCGCTTCACTTGAAAATGCACCACCGGCGAGGTCCCCAAGGCCGACCATGCCGGTGCCCTGCGTCCACCGAAACGCTTCGGGCCCACTGGCCGAGTTGCCGCGCCCCACCACGACGGAACCATCCGCACTGACGCCCCATGCTTCGGCAAATGTTGCGCCTCCGGCAAGATCGCCAATATTGACCAGGCCCGTCCCTTGCGTCCACCGGAAGGCTTCGCGCCCCCCGCTGTCCCCATAGCCGACCACCACCGAACCGTCCGTATTCGCATCAACGGCAACGCTGGAGAACCCGCCCCCGGCAAGATCGCCCAAACCAACCAAGCCACCGCTTTGCGTCCAACGAAAGGCTTCACTGCCGCTTGCCGACGGACTGACACCGACGACCACGGACCCATCGCCACTGATCCCTGTGGCGACACTGGAGTCCGCCCCGCCGGCCAAATCGCCCAAGCCCGTCAGTTCGTTCCCGTCTGGACCCGTGCCGGTGAGCGTCTGCCCTATGGCGCCCGATGTGAATGGCAAGGAAAGCAATAGCGCAGCGCTCGCGAGAAACGGTGTTTGCGTCCGCTTATTTCTGATCCCCGTCACGCCTTTTCCCCCCAGAAACCCGTGAAACGGTTAAAAGGTTAGACCTTCTGCGCGATGGGGTCAAAAACGAGGTGGGATAAGGGCTTGCTGCGCCCGACGGCGTGGTTTCCGGGACGCAACACCAGGGGCGCCTCCCCCCACCCGTGATCGGGGGCCGCCTATGGATGGCGACTGCTCTAGCGCTCGTCCCGGTCGCCCTTTGGCGAACCGGGATCTCGGGCAAGGTCCCCACCCGGGGAAGGTTAAGGTCGTCGGTGGAGCCTCTAAAGACCGCTTTTCTCGAGAATGTGCACACCGCAGGCAGACCCCAGACCGATCACATGGGCAAGGCCCACTTTGGCGCCTTCAATCTGACGGTCGCCGCATTCGCCGCGCACGTGCTGGCACACTTCCCAGATATTCGCGATGCCGGTGGCCGAAATCGGGTGCCCTTTAGATTGCAAGCCGCCCGAAACATTCACCGGCGTTTTACCGTCCCGCCAGGTGGCACCGGAATTGAAGTAATCCGCCGCCCCGCCTTCGTCGCACAGCATGAGATTGTCGTAATGCACAAGCTCCGCCGTGGCGAAACAATCATGCAGCTCGACCAGATCCAAATCTTCCGGTCCGACACCCGCTTGTTCATAGGCGGTCTTGGCGGCATTGCGCGTCAGCGTGTTGACGTTGGGCAAAACCTGGCAGGCTTCTTCATACGGGTCGGTGGTCAGCACAGACGCCGTTACCTTGATGGCGCGGCGTTGTTGTTCCAGCGACAGGGTTTTGAGCTTGCTGTCGCTCACCACCACGGCGGCGGCAGCGCCATCGCAGTTCGCCGAACACATGGGCCGCGTGTTGGGATAGGCGATCATCACATCGCCCATGATTTGTTCCGCCGGCATGGCCTTGGTGTAGGCCGCCAAGGGGTTCAGCGTGGAATGGAAGTGGTTCTTTTCGCTGATCTTTGCGAACAATTCGAAGCTGGTGCCGCCATATTTGTGGCCGTATTCCATGCCGATTTGCGCAAACACGCCGGGCATGGTTTCCGTGCCGATGCGGCCGTCGATCGGCGCGACAGCGCCATAACGGCCGGAGGGCTGCCATTCATTGCCATCGTCTTTCTTGGCATTGCCGCTGAGAAGCCCGGCCCCCGCCAGCTTTTCAACCCCCACGGCCAGGCCCATATCGCATTCGCCCGCCTTCACCGCCATGATCACGGTACGCAGCGCCGTTGCCCCCGTGGCACAAGCATTCGAGACATTATAGACGGGGATGCCGGTTTGCCCGATTTGCTTTTGCAATTGCTGGCCGACACCGCCGCGCCCCATCAAATTACCAGCGGCCATGACGCCGATATCCTTCATGGTGACGCCCGCGTCTTTCAAGGCCGCTTGAATTGCTTCGGCGCCCAAATCCACAACGTCTTTGTCCGGATGTTTGCCGAACTTGGTCATGTTGATGCCCAAGATCCAAATGTCGTCACGTGCACTCATGGTCGTTTCTCCTATGAAGTTTTTTATGTCGGTCTGTTAGGCCGGTTCGAAGCCAAAGCCGATGGCTTCGGTGCCCGCGCCATCGGTGCCCATGGAAAAGGTGGCCAGGCGCACTTTCATGCCCAATGACACATGCTCCGGGTCCGGTTCCGTATTGATGATGTTGGCGCGTACCGAGGTGCCGCCGCAATCCACCACGGCAGAGACGAACGGGACGGGAATGCCTTTGGCGGCGTGGGCCACGATGGTGAAGGCGCGGACTTCGCCGTCGGTGGCGACAGCGGTGGTCTTGAAGTCCGTCCCGAAGCAACTGGCGCAAGCATTGCGCCGGTCAAAAAATTTGGCACCGCAATTGGTGCATTCATGGGCCACTAAATGGGGGTCGTTGCCCAGTTCCAGATAATCGACAAGGGGGACCTGATTGGCCATGACGCATTCTCCCGTGAGGTTGTTTTTGTTGCGTCAATCCAGCCGCAGATTGAGGCCTGCGTCAAGCGCGGAAGAAAAAGCTATGAATCTTTTTCGGTGACAGTGCACTAAATAGGTATGGATCAGGCTCACCAGCGACTGGCTTTGGTCTATTAAGTGCACTGTCACCGTAATCCACCGTAATCGAAAGAGGCCCGCGGTTAAGCTGAGTGCTGCAGGGTGTTGGTTTGGAGGAACGTCCCCATGAGAAGAACCACTTCTTTGGAGATGGCTTCGTTCCCCTTTCGGGCCAGGGCATCTTTGGACAACTGAAAAAAAGCCGGCGGCAAATCGGACAGGCTGGCGCTGCGTTTAAACCCCATGGACCAGTCCGGAAAATCGCGCTGGGCAATCTCGCGTTCCAACATTTTGATAATGTTCTGATGGCGCGTGTCCCGCTGCACCGCGGCGTAGACATCACGGACCGCGTCGTCCGGACCCTCGAGGATTTGAAAGAACGCCCCATCGGCATAAAGAAGCATGCCGGTAACGTTCAGGGCTGCGTTGTTCTGCTGAGCCTCGACCAACAATTCGTCGAGTTCATCGGCCTCGAACAATTTGCACGCCGCGCTGTAGTAAAGAATTTGCAGCATATCTCTTTCCTTCGCCGAAACGATAAAAGAGAGGGTTTAATAGGCCGTAAAATGAAAAACCCGCAACCGCTGGTTCGTTGTTGTTCAACCAGGACTGGGTTTCGGTGACAGTGCACTAAATAGGTATTGATCGAGCTCAACAGCGACTGGCTTTGGTCTATTAAGTGCACTGTCACCGAAATCTTAAAACTCGTTTGCCCAATCGTCCCCAAGCACTTCGCGGCCGATGGTCCAGGCCTCTCCTAAGCCGGGATGGATATCCACGTCAAAATCGTTCAACACATCCACACCGGCGGCGATGTTTTCCGCCGTGTTTTGCGCGTCCGGCACATGGAGGCCCCGGCTGAATTCATTGCGCACCCGATGAATGTAACCGCCGCCCACTTCGAACACGCCGCCGGTTTCTTTTGTCTCCGCGTGACACAGCCATACCGCCAATTGCGCGAGATAAACCGGACTAAAAGGGCTGGACGCTTGTTCGTTATTGGTGCGCCCGGTCATGCGGCTTGCCGAAAAGGGCGCCACCGCATTGGCGTGAATGTTTTTCTCCATGCCTTCCAAGGCCAGCGCTTTCGACAGGCCTAGCATGGCGGCCTTTGCTGCTGAATAATGCGCGAAGTTCGCCTGCGCATGCAGACCAAAGGGGGACGACGTAAACAGCAAACGGCCATAGCCTTGTTCGAGCATGTGCCGCCACACCGCGTGGGTGCAGGCATAGGTGCCGTCGATGTGCACGTCCAACATGCGCTTCCACAAAGCGGGTGTCATCTCTTCGAACGGGGTCGCATAGGCGATGCCCGCATTGTTGAGCAGCACATCCACCCGGCCCCAGGTGTCGAGCGCTGCTTGGACGATTTTTTCACCGTCCACCACGGACTCATAATTGGCAATGGCGTGGCCGTTGGCTTGGGTAATTTCGGCCACCACCGCATCGGCTGCCGCGCTGCTGGCGCCTTGGCCATCTACCGAGCCGCCCAGATCATTGACCACCACCTTGGCGCCGCGTTTGGCGAATTCATGAGCGTAGGCGCGGCCAATGCCATTGCCGGCACCCGTGACCACGACCACTTGGCCGTCAAAAGTTAGTGTTTTGCTCATGTTGCCTCGCTGTTGTCCTTGCCTGAAAGACGGCGACTTTATCAGCGAGTATCAGATCGGCAAATGTTCGGCAGGACGCCGTTGCGACGTCCGCTTACCCCGCGTTCAGCCAAGGTTGGCTGAGCTTCAACTTTTCTTCGAACGCATCGATCTTGTCTGCCTTTTGCAGGGTCTGGCCGATATCGTCCAAGCCTTCCAACAGGCAATGCTTGCGGAACGGGTCGATGTCGAATGTGACCGTACCGCCATCGGGGCCTTTGATTTCCTGGTTTTCGAGATCCACCGTCAGCGTGGCGTTAGAACCACGTTCTGCGTCATCGAACAGCGCGTCCAGCGTCGCTTGATCCACGACGATCGGTAGAATGCCGTTCTTGAAACAGTTGTTATAGAAGATGTCGGCAAAGCTGGTGGAGATGACCACCTTGATGCCGAAATCCTTCAGCGCCCAAGGGGCGTGTTCCCGCGACGAGCCGCAGCCGAAATTATCGCCCGCGATCAAAATTTCCGCGGAGCGATAGGCCGGTTTGTTGAGCACGAAATCGTCGATTTCTTTGCCCTCTGGCGTAAAGCGCATTTCATCGAACAAATGTTTGCCAAGCCCCGTGCGCTTGATGGTTTTCAGGAACTGCTTCGGGATGATCATATCCGTGTCGATATTGATCAGGTTGAGGGGAGCGGCAACGCCGGTGACGGTTTTGAATTTATCCATGGTTCTGTTCCCCTACTGAAGATCGCGCACGTCGGTCAGGCGCCCTTCAATGGCCGCCGCCACCGCCATGGCGGGGCTGACCAAATGGGTGCGGCCCCCGCGGCCTTGGCGGCCTTCGAAATTCCGGTTGGAGGTGGAGGCGCAGCGTTCGCCGGGTTCCAGCTTGTCCGCGTTCATGGCCAGGCACATGGAACAGCCCGGTTCGCGCCATTCAAAGCCCGCTTCGGTGAAGATTTCATCCAAGCCTTCTTCTTCGGCTTGTGCTTTCACAAGGCCCGAGCCCGGTACGATCATGGCATTGACGGTGCTGGCCACTTTGCGGCCCTTGGCGATGGCGGCTGCTTCGCGCAGATCTTCAATGCGGCCATTGGTGCACGAGCCGATGAACACCTTGTCGACGGTGACGTCTTGCATGGCGGTGCCGGCGGCAAGCCCCATATAATCAAGCGCGCGTTCGATGGCGCGGGCCTTGCCCTCGTCCGATGCATCGCTTGGGTTCGGCACATGACCGGTGATGGGCACCACATCTTCCGGGCTGGTGCCCCAGGTGACTTGCGGCACAATGTCGGCGGCATTCAATTGAATGTCGGTATCGAATTGTGCGCCGTCATCCGTATAGAGCGTCTTCCAATAATTGAGCGCCATTTCCCACGCACCGCCCTTGGGGGCACGGGGCCGGCCTTGCACATAGTCAAAGGTTTTTTCGTCGGGCGCGATGAGGCCCGCGCGGGCGCCGCCTTCGATGGTCATGTTGCAGACCGTCATGCGCCCTTCCATGCTGAGCGCCTTGATGGCATCGCCCGTATATTCAATGACGTGGCCGGTGCCGCCCGCCGTGCCGATCTTACCGATGATGGCCAGCACCATGTCTTTGGCGGTGACGCCCGCGGGCAATTGCCCGTTCACGGCGACGCGCATGTTTTTAGAGCGCTGGTGGATGAGTGTTTGGGTGGCCAGCACATGTTCCACTTCCGACGTGCCGATGCCGAAGGCGAGCGCGCCGAACGCACCGTGGGTTGCCGTGTGGCTGTCGCCGCAGACAACCGTCATGCCCGGCTGGGTGGCGCCTTGTTCGGGCCCCACAATATGCACGATGCCCTGGCGAATATCGCTCATGGGGAAATAGTCGATGCCGAAATCGGTGGCGTTCTTTTCGAGCGTGTCCACCTGCAGCTTTGATTCCGGATCGTCGATCCCCTTGGACCGGTCGGTGGTGGGCACGTTGTGATCGGGCACGGCCAGCGTGTTTTGCGGGCGGCGCACCTGACGGTTCGCCATGCGCAAACCTTCAAAGGCCTGGGGGCTGGTCACTTCATGCACCAGATGCAGATCGATATAGACCAGGCAGGTGCCGTCGTCTTGTTCATCCACCATATGGGCGTCGAGGATTTTTTCGTACAGTGTCTTGGGCATTGTCTTGAATCCCTATCGGGAAGGGACCTGGCCAGCCCGCTCCCCCTCCCAACCACCCGACAGGGTACGGTATCCGGGTGGTTGGGAGGGGGAGTGGGCGGCCAGGAATTCTCTACCTAAAGAGCTAGCCTTCGGCTTTTTCTTTGGCGCGGTTGTCTTGCTTTTCCGCGATCCGGGCGGATTTACCGCGGCGCGAGCGCAGATAATAAAGCTTGGCGCGGCGCACGCGGCCCCGGCGGACCACATCAATCGAATCCACCAGCGGGCTGTATATCGGGAACACCCGTTCCACGCCTTCACCGTAGGAAATCTTACGGACCGTGAAGCTTTCCGTCAGGCCTTCGCCGGACCGGCTGATGCACACGCCTTCATAGGCCTGGATCCGCTCGCGGCTGCCTTCCTTCACCTTCACATTCACCCGCAGCGTGTCGCCTGGGGCGAATTCCGGCACATTCTTTTTCTCTTCCAGCGTTTCACGCTGTTCTTTTTCGAGCTGCTCAATCAAGTTCATGACCCGGCCTCTTTCTTCTCAAAATTACGTTTCGTCTCGTTCGTCGTTCAAGCGGGCCCACAAATCCGGGCGCCGCTCCTTAGTGTCCTGTTCCGCCTGTTGCCGCCGCCATTTCTCGATCTCGCCATGATGGCCGGACAAAAGCACCGGCGGAATGTCATGGCCTTCCCAAGATTGGGGCCGCGTATACTGGGGATATTCTAAAATCCCGTTTGTAAAACTCTCTTCTAGAGCCGATTGGCCGGTGCCCATTACCCCGGGCAAGAGCCGAACGGCTGCATCCACAATCGCCATGGCGGCAAGTTCGCCGCCGGACAATACAATGTCCCCCACACTGATCTCTTCACCGCCGCGCGCGTCAATCACGCGCTGATCAATCCCTTCGAACCGGCCGCATAAAATGGCAACCCCTGGTCCTTCTGCGAGTTCCGCGATCCGATCCTGCCGCGCCGGCCGCCCCCGTGGTGTCATCACCAGTAAGGGCAGATCGGCTGTGTCGCGCGCCGCATCGATGGCCGCGGCCACCACATCCGGCTTCAAAACCATGCCCGGGCCGCCGCCCGCGGGCGTGTCATCGACGGTGCGGTGTTTATCGCGCGCATGGTCCCGGATGTCCAACACATCAAGCTGCCATGTGCCTGCGTCCAACGCTTTGCCCGCCAAGGACTGCCCCAACGGCCCCGGAAACATATCCGGATAGAGCGTTAGGATCTGCGCCTGCCAGCCGGTCATGATTTTTCCTCTAGAACATTATTCTGTTCATCGGAACCATCATCCAAAAGACCGTCCGGCGGGTCCACCGTCACGATGCCGGCGGCAAGGTCTACGTTTGGTACCGCGTCGAGGGTGAAGGGAATAAAGACCGTTGGTCTTTTCTTGCCCGTTTCTTGCCCGCTCAACGCCACTTCCATCACGTCGCCTGCGCCGAAGTCCGCCACTTGGACCACCTCGCCCAGTCCCGCGCCCGTCTGATCGACAACTTTCAGCCCGATCAAATCGGCGATGTAGAATTCGTCCTCCTCTGCTGGCGGGAGCCGGTCACGCGGCACATACAATCTCGTGCCTTTGAGCGCGTGGGCCTGTTCCCGCGTATTAATGCCATCCAATTTGGCCACGATGCCAGCTTTGGCCTGGCCGGTAATCCGTATCTCGAAGCTGCGCGCCCCATCTTCCGTTTCCACCGGCCCGTAGGCGGCCACGCCCTCGGGCGTTTCGGTGAAAGGCTTGATGGTCACCGCCCCACGCACGCCATGCGCGCCCGAAATGGCGCCAAGACATACGCGCGACGGATCAGCCTTCGGCGGCCTCCGCATTTTCTTCGGCCGGAGCGTCTTCCGCGGGTGCTTCCGCCGCTTCCTTCTCGGCCTGGGCTGCTTCTTCCGCCGCTAAACGAGCGGCTTCCATGCGTTCTTGCGCCTTCGCCTTTGGTTTTGCTTTTTGCGGGTTGTTGCCTGCTTCAAACTTTACCAAGTCGGCAGCGCCCAAGAACCGCGCCACGCGATCCGTTGGCTTGGCGCCATGGCCGAGCCAATGCTTCACGCGGTCCGCGTCAAAGGTAACGCGCTGATCGCTGTCTTTTGGCAGCAGCGGGTTGTACACCCCCAGCCGTTCGATAAAGCGGCCATCGCGCGGGCTGCGGCTGTCCGCCACCACAATGCGGTAAAATGGGCGCTTTTTGGTGCCGCCCCGAGCTAGTCTAATTTTAAGAGCCATTGAAATTTTGCCTTCTTTTCTCGTCTCTTTAAGTCATCGTGTTGATCGTCACTATGGCTAGAACACAATTCTAGCCTTTTATTTCTTTTTGCCGCCGGGCAATCCGGGAAGCCCCGGCAGGTCCGATCCACCCGGTCCGCCTAAGCCCGGGGGCAAGCCGTCGCCGCCCAATCCCGGCAGGCCACCGCCCGGCATTCCACCTTGCGGCATGGCGGGCATGCCGCCGCCAAACAAGCTGCCCAGGCCGCCGCGCATCATGCCTTTCTTTCCCATCTTGCCCATTTTCTTCATCATGTCGGCCATCTGCCGATGGGTTTTGATGAGACGGTTGACGTCCTGCACGGAGGTGCCGGACCCCGCAGCGATGCGTTTCTTGCGGCTGCCGTTCAGCATTTTCGGATTGCGCCGTTCCTTCGGCGTCATGGAACTGATGATGGCTTCTTGGTGTTTCAGCACCTTGCCATCCAAATTCGCTTCGTCGAGCTGGCCCTTCATCTTGCCCATGCCCGGCAACATGTTGAGCACGCCCTGCATGCCGCCCAACTTGCTCACCTGGCGTAATTGTTCCGCAAAATCTTCCAGGTCGAACGTGCCCTTCTTCATTTTGCGGGCAAGTTTTTCGGCGTCTTCCTTGTCGATGGTCTCGGCGGCCTTTTCAACAAGGCTCACCACATCGCCCATGCCCAAAATGCGGCCAGCGATCCGTTCCGGATGGAAATCTTCCAACGCGTCGAGCTTTTCGCCCGTGCCCAGCAGCTTGATGGGCTTGCCGGTCACGGCCCGCATGGACAGCGCCGCACCGCCGCGGCCATCGCCATCGATCCGGGTCATCACAATGCCCGATAGACCGATACGGCCTTCAAACTGTTCCGCCACATTGACCGCGTCTTGACCGGTCAAGCTGTCGACCACCAACAGCGTTTCATGCGGGTTCGTGGAATCCCGCACCGCGGCCACTTCGGCCATCAGCGCTTCGTCCACGTGCAAGCGGCCCGCCGTATCCAAAATCAGAACGTCATACCCGGACAGCTTGGCGGCGCTGAGCGCGCGGTTGGCGATGTCGGTGGGCATTTGCCCGTCAATAATGGGCAGCGTGTCGATGCCGGTTTGTTCACCCAGCACTTTCAATTGTTCTTGGGCCGCCGGGCGCCGCGTGTCGAGCGACGCCATGATCACCTTCTTCTTGTCTTTGTCGGTGATGCGTTTGGCGATTTTGGCGGATGTGGTGGTTTTACCGGACCCTTGAAGGCCCACCATCATAATGACCACCGGCGGTACCGCCGCAATGTTGAGGGAGGCTTGCTCCGACCCCAACATCTCCACCAGCTCGTCATTGACGATCTTGACCACTTGCTGGCCCGGGGTCACCGATTTGAGAACGTCAGAGCCGACGGCCTTCGCCTTCACCTTGTCGATGAAGGATTTGACCACCGGCAGCGCCACATCCGCTTCGAGCAACGCCACGCGCACTTGGCGCATGGCTTCGTTGACGTCTTTTTCGTTCAACGCGCCGCGCTTCTTGAGGCGGTCGAACACGCCGCCCAGGCGATCTGTTAAATTCTCAAACATATCTTTGGCTACCTGGCCTGCCCGCTCCCCCGTCCCAACCACCCGACAGGATACCCTAGGGGTGGTTGGGACGGGGGAGCGGGCAGGCTAAGTCACAAACAATGCGCCCATGCACCAATGGCGTCCGTGGGCGAACCCTCGCTGACGGACGTTGACCCCGACCCCCCCAATGCTCCTTTTCGGATCATCATCGAGCCGTAGGCGGATGCATGACACACCTAACCTGAAGTGCGCGGAACCTAGGGGCCACGCCCGTTAATGTCAAGCGATCCTTACGCGACGGGGCGCAGAAAGGCCCAGAAATTGTCGTTGGTGGGCAAATTCGCCAGGCGCGGAAATTTCGCGGACAGGCCAGCCTTAGCCGCCATATCCGACAGGCTGTGTTCCGTGAAGTAATTGACGTGATCCGGCAAACGAATGCCGCACCACGACGCACGCATGACTTTGGCGTTGAGCGAGCCAAAATTGGGCACTTTCACCACCGCCAGGCCGTCGGGCTTTAGAACCCGCTTCACTTCTTGCAGCACTTCCAAGGGCTGCGTTTCGTGTTCCAGATAAGAATTCAGCATGGCGCCGTCGAACATGCCGCTGTCGAATTGCTGCAATCCCTGGACCGACGGGGCGTGAACGCAATAGCCGCCCTTCGATCTGAACAATTCATCGGCCTGGGCCGCAAGGCCTTTTGAAATCTCCACGCCATAGGGCACCGTGTCTTCCGGCAGGCGCAGCACATGACCGCCGCTGCCACATCCCACATCCACCACATTGCCGCTGCGGACAAACTTGGACAGGAAGAGTTCCGTTTCCGGGCGCGGGAATAGGTGCAACCGCCAGCGGGTTTTTTGATCGATCCAGCTAAAAACGGGGCGCTTTGTTTTGCGGCGCTTGGCTTCTACCTCGAAAGATTTTTCCCACGCATGCGCCTCCGACAAATCTTCGTAGGGCAGCGCCGCGGTCAGATAGGCGAAGCCACAGGCCTGGCAGGCACCGATCGTCCATTCCTCATTCCCAAGACGCAAATCATCATACGCTTCCGCGCCACAATTGGGACAGTTCCGGGGGGTTTTCATGGCAGGCGCCCTGACATTGCCGCTTATGCGCCACCCTATCCCGTTGGCGGTGGGGGCCACAAGGAATTGCTGCGGCCACGACCACGATTATGTGAGATGCGCCCGATTGCAGGGTCGGCTACCATAGGTCTCTAAATTAGAACATAATTCTGGTGGGGAGAAGACAATGATCAGGACATCATCATTGATGGTCGCCGTCGGGCTTTTGGCTCTGGCGGTATCTGGAACGGCGGGGGCCGAAGACTACGCCAAAGGGCATGGCGCCCTGCAAGTGTTCGACGAGGAGGGGATTGCCAACTCCCCCCAATGGGTTCAGATGTGGATTTTCTATGTCATGTTGCCGGCCTTTGCGCTGGGGCTCATTTTTGTGTGGTGGCGGCCCATCGCCCGATTTGCTGTCGGCGGGTTTCTCTGCAGCATGTTCTTGGGCGGGCCGATTTTCCAGGCGCTGGGCCTGCCCTATTTGTCGGGCGCGATCGCCATTGCTCATATCGTGTTCTGGAGCCCAGCCCTGGTCCTGCTTCTTAGCTGGCGGCCCTTCTTCGACAGGGCCGAAGCCATCGGGTATCGGCTGTGGACCGCACTGATGACGGTCGTCATTCTGTTCTCATTCGTCTTCGACATTCGGGATGCCGCGATCTATATCGATCATATGGCCGGAATTGGAATGTTATCCTAAGAATGGTCGAATGACAGTTATGTGACGCACTGAGTGCGCCTATAACAGTTTTATGACAGAGCATTTTTTGGCAAAAAACTGCGGATTTCTAGAGAAGAGGAACAGCGTTCGGCCAAACATGGGCAGCGTTCTAATACGACTGTCTCTTCATTAAGTCCGGTTTGTGACACCCGATCACGCCCCTTCCGGAGGGCCGATTTGGGCCCATCCGGGATCTTGTCCCTGTGGGACGCACCTTAAAGGCTGAGCAAGTGGGGCGCTTTTACTGGCCAGCCGGGAACCGCGTTTCAATGAGCGCCACGCCGCGGCCCCGCACGGTTTCCGCCCAGGGCGAAAAGTTTGAGGTGCGCACCACCGACACCTGATCCGCCCCGGACTGGGAGAATTTGAACTGCGCCCCCTCATAGGCCAGCACCGCCTGCCCTTCATTAAAATGAAGGTCTATCAAATCGGTTTCGCCGGTCTCAAGCCGGGCGCGAAACTGGGGAAAGGACTGCAATTCCTCGCGCACCACCACCCAATCAAGAATGGGGGCCGCCACCACGACCTTTTCGCTATCGATGGCGTGAATCACCAAATCGCGCTTCCAAGCCGTTTCCTCCGAGGGGCCGGCGTCTTCATAAGGCGTCCCCATGATTTGAACCGGGAAGTCAAACATGGCGCCTTTCTTGTTTTCCTTAAAGCGCATCATGTCCATGCGCCCATCCCGGTCTGAATCCACTAGGCAGTAAAACCCCGCCGGCACATTAAATTGGTTGCGCGTGTAGTCGGTCCGGCAATAGCTGCCCCGGTTGAGGTTGCCATAAAGATCGAACGTTGTTCCAACAGTCCAAACCCCTTGGTTCTTCGCCACATTGGGAAGGGGTTCCGTAAGACGGATGGTTTTCTTCTGAAGGCGCAGTTCTTCCGTATGAAGCGTGTCGCCCGCCGACAGAGTGCGTGCCTCGTTGAGGCGGCTTGCCGCCACCGTGCGCATGCCGTCCAAGTACCAATCGGGGTAGAGGCCCCGCTGGCGGCCTTCATAGACGGCTTCGAAGGGGCCTGCGCGCATGACGGCTTTGGCGCCGGGAAAGCCACCGACATCCTTCGCGGAGAGCGCGGTCGGCAGAACGAGACCGGACGTGGTGAGAATCAGGGCAAGGCAGGCAATCGACCTAAAACGCATGACAAACGCAACTCCACTGTGTGTAATTTTTTTATGAGTATGCGGGCGAGGCCTTAAGAAAGTGCTTTCAATTTCAGCATTGTTTGGCGCTCAAAAAAGGCCCGAATAGACTGATTGGTCCATATTTGCGAAAAATACGGCCTTCGACAAAACGGTCCGAGCCTCTCTATCAAAATTATTGGAAACAGTGTTGCATAAAGAAACGTCCATACTATCTCTTAAATATGAGCGAATCCGGAACCTATAACTTCAAATCACAGCAGGCTGCCAACCATGCCGCGTTACGGGAGGCCATTGTCCGGTCTGCAACGCGTTTATTGATTCAAAATGGACCGGACGGTCTGTCTGCTCGGCAATTGGCAAAGGAAGTGGGGGCCTCTACAAAGGTTATCTATTCCCATTTCGGCGGCATGCAGGGCGTGGTCTCCGCGGTCTATACCCAAGGCTTTGGTCAGTTGATCGAAGCCTTGGAAGCGGCAGACAATATAGACCTGTCGGTCCAGGACAGGCTGGCGGGCATCGCCATTGCCTATCGGCAATTCGCACGCATCTATCCCGATCTTTATGATCTTATGTTTGGCCCTTACGCGAAATGGCTGGCCAATCAGGACGAGGAGCGGCTGCCCGCGGAACAGTGCATTGATCTGGTGGCAAAGATCGTGCTCAGCGGCCAGGTCACACACCAAATTGGACCGGGCGATCCCCGTGCCCTGGCCCACCAGTTTTGGGCGGCCATGCATGGACCGGTCGCTCTAGAAGCCGCTTCGTGGCCGGATCCCGCCCCAGACCAAACCTTCGAACAGGTGATCGGACACGCCATTGCCGATCTCAGCAAAGGATAGACAGACTTGCGGTCCGGGCCTCGCGCTTTCCCTTTTCAGAAATATTGGTTATACTTATATCGCTCTGAAATCATCGCGCAACATAGGGTGCGTAGGTTGACGGATCCCGAATGAAGAATACATCCCCTTCAGGAAGTCCAAAGTGCCGCCATTGATGATGCCGCTCACTGATACCTTCACGACAAACGAAATGCTTCTGAAAGTAGGCTATCGCGCCGATAAATTCGCTCATTCCCGCGAAAGCCGGAATCTGGCTGCACATTTTTCAGAGATCCCGGCTCGCTTCAACGCGGCCGGGATGAGCGGTGTAATATGCAGAAATTGGATCAACCCCATGCGCCCATGGTTTGGGGGCCCTAACGGTGCCGTGGCAAGGAACCGCCCATGATGAGCCACCTTAGCCTTGCCGCCCGTTTTGCCCGCCGCGAATTGCGCGGGGGGCTTGCCGGTTTCCGGATTTTCCTGGCCTGCCTGATCCTGGGGGTTGCCGCCATTGCAGGCGTCGGGTCCATGAGCGCGGCCTTCCTGAAAGGCCTGGCGGAAGAAGGGCGTTCCATTCTGGGCGGGGACGTCGATTTGCGCCTCACCCACCGGGCCGCCACGGCGGACGAACGGGCGTGGCTCGACGCCAACACGGCTGCCGTGTCGGAAGTGGCGGAAATGCGCGCCATGACCCGCAGTGCCGAGGCGGACGCCACCGCCCGTACCTTGGTGGAACTGAAGGCCGTGGATGCCGCTTACCCGCTGCAAAGTGCGGTTTTTCTATCTCCCGCCCTGCCCTTGGCCGATGCCCTGCGCCAAGAAGACGGTCTGTGGGGCGCCGTGGTGGAACCCAACCTTCTAAGCCGCCTACAGGTGCAAGTGGGCGACCGCCTGACGCTCGGCAACACAGATGTGGTGATCCGCGCCGTCATTGAGGACGAACCGGACCGCATGGCCGGCGGCATGGCCATTGGCCCCCGCCTGATGATCACCCGGGACGCCCTGGATGACACCGGCCTGTTCACCTTGGGCAGCCTGATCCGGTTCCATTACCGCGCCCTGCTGGAACCGAACGGTGTTCCAGACGACGCTCTGACCGTCTGGAAAGAGGAATTGGACGCGGCCCTGCCCGATGCGGGGTGGCGCGTCCAAGACCGCACCAATGGCGCGCCGGGCGTGCGCCGCTTCGTGGTGCAAGTGACCTTGTTCCTGACCTTGGTGGGTCTGACCGCGTTGGTGGTGGGCGGCGTGGGCGTCGGCAATGGGGTGAAAAGCTATCTCGACACCAAGCGCCGCGTGATTGCCACCTTCAAATGCCTGGGCGCACCGGGAAGCCTCATCTTTTCCACCTATCTGCTGCAAGTGCTGGCCATTGCCGCCATTGGAATAGCGTTCGGTTTGATCATTGGCGCCATTGTGCCGTTTCTGGTGAACAGCTTCTTCGGCCATTTGTTCCCCGTGCCCGCGCGGACGGAGCTTTATGCGGCGCCTCTTATTTTGGCGGCGATTTTTGGGGTGTTGGCGGCCCTTGCCTTCACCATTTGGCCCTTGGCCCGGGCCCGGGAAATTCCCGCCACCGGCCTGTTCCGGGACATCGTGGCCCCTTCCCGTCAATGGCCGCGTCTGCCCTATGGGCTGGGCCTTGGTATCACCTTCGTTGCTTTAACGGCCCTGGCCGTGGGCACATCGGCCTATCCCAGTTTTGCCGCCTGGTTTGTGGTGGGGGCCGCCGCCACTTTCGGCCTGTTGATGGGCACCGGTGCCGGCCTTACCTGGGGCGCCAGCCGCTTGCCATCGGTCAAACATCCGGGGCTGCGTTTGGCCCTTGCCAATTTGCACCGGCCCGGCGCGCCCACCTTGAGCGTGGTTCTGTCCATGGGGTTGGGCCTGACCCTGCTCGTCACCATTACCCAGATCGACGGCAACATTCAGCGGCAGGTGTCGAACGAGATTCCAGAAAAAGCGCCGTCGTTCTTCTTTGTGGACATACAGCGCGATCAATCGGCCCCGTTCGAAGAGATGGTGACGGGGCACACGTCCGTGAGCCAGTTCGAAAAAGTGCCGGCCCTGCGCGGGCAAATCAAACTTCTAAATGGCGCGCCCATTGATCTGGAGAAAGTTGCGCCCGATGCGCGCTGGGCCTTGCGCGGCGACCGGGGGGTGAGCTATTCCGCCGAGCCGCCCAATGAAGGATCAGAGATCGTGGCCGGTAGCTGGTGGGACGCCGATTATAGCGGGCCGCCGCTTATCTCCTTCGCGCGGGATTTGGCCGAGGGCATGGGGCTCAGCGTGGGCGACACCATGACTGTGCGCATTTTGGGCCGGGACATCATGGGCACCATCGCCAATTTGCGCGACATCGACTTTTCCACCGCCGGCATCAACTTCACCATCATCTTTTCGCCGGGGGCTTTTGCGGGCGCGCCCCACACATTCTTAGCCACGGCCACGGCGGACGCCGAAGAGGAAGAATCCCTTCAGCGGAAAGTGACCGACGCCTTTTCCAACATCACCGTGGTCAGCATTCGCGAGGCGATTGAGGCCATTAACGGCATACTACAGAACCTCGTTCTAGCCGTGCGGGGCACCAGCCTCATCACTTTGGCAGCGGGCATTCTGGTACTGGCGGGCGCCATGGCGGCGGGGCACCGTCACCGGGTCTATGATGCGGTGGTGTTGAAAGTGCTGGGCGCCACCCGCGCCCGCATTTTGGAAGCTTATGTGATGGAATACGCCATTTTGGGCCTCACCACCGCATTGGTGGCGGGGGCCATCGGCACCTTGGCGGCCTATCTGGTTATTGTGTTTGTGATGGAAGGAACGTGGACCTTCCTGCCGGGCCTTATGGTCGTAACGGCGCTTGGCGCCACACTTTTGACGATTGTTCTTGGTTTATTGAGCACGTGGCAGGTGTTAAGCCAGAAAGCCACGCCGATTTTGAGGTCGGAATGAGGAAATCCTTAAGCCTTTCAAGGTTTTGTTAGCCGTATCCTATGGCGATTTTCCTTGAAATAGGGGATTTTTGCACCGATATTCTGGCCGATAGCTTTCCGACCATTTGAGAAAGGGTCTTATCTCATGGCTGAATTTGACGATCGTATCCTTCGCTCCCGCGCCGATGTGGGCAGCGCTGACATCGATCAGGGTCTCCGCAGTTATATGCTGGGGATCTATAACTACATGGCGCTGGGCGTGGCGCTGACGGGCATTGTTGCCTACTTCACCTCCACGTCGCCTGCGATGGTGCAGCTGATTTACGGCACACCGCTGAAATGGGCGATGTTTCTAGCACCCCTTGCCTTCATTCTCGTCATGAATATGGGCTTGCAACGTTTGAGTGCCGGATCGCTTCAAGCGATTTTTTGGGCTTTCGCAGCCGTCATGGGCCTGTCCATGGCAGCAATCTTTGTGGTGTACACCGGTGAGAGCATCGCCCGCGTGTTTTTCATCACCACAGCGTCCTTTGCCGCATTAAGCCTTTATGGATACACCACCAAGCGAGACTTGGGCCCTTGGCGCACCTTCTTGATGATGGGTGTGTTCGGTGTCTTCTTCGGCATGATCTTCAACTATCTGGTTCCAGGCATTACCGGTTGGTACGAACCGTCCACCGCCTTCGGCTTCGCCTTGTCCGTGATCGCCGTGCTGGTGTTTGCTGGCCTGACGGCGTGGGACACTCAAAATCTGAAGAACCAGTACTACGAAGTTGTTGGTAACAACGAACTGATGGCGAAGGTCACCATTTTGGGGGCCACATCGCTCTATATCAATTTCGTGGTCATGTTCTCTCACCTGCTCAGTCTCTTGGGAGACCGCGAATGAGGATTTGCTCTAACATGAGCAATCTGGACAAACCCCTCGACAGCGTCGGGGGGTTTTTTCTTGCGCGGCCTCTGGGGGGTCAAATTCTGTTCACCGCCTGTTTAGAGACAGTTGAAGAAATGTGTAGTTCATCCGTCGCGAAGACCCCTTATATGTGCCTGCATGCTTAGAGACAGATTTGGAAATATCATCACCGGCGCCAGCGCCGACGCCATCGACGCCTTCGACACCTACGGCGAAGACTGGCTGGGCTATGGCACGCGCATTGCGCAGATTTTTAACGCGGCGGACGGATCTCCCGGCAGCGCCTATTTGAACGCCCACGCGGCGGCGGCCCATATGGGCTTGGAAGCAGCGGCGGGCTACCGCGCCGCCGAGCCGTATCTTGCCCGCGCAAAGGCCACCGCCAAAGACGCGACCGCCCGCGAACAATGTTTTGTGGAGGCGGTGGACGCCTGGTGGCAAAACAAGCCGCAACGGGCGGTCGCACTGCAGCGGCACATAGCCCAAGAATGGCCGCAGGATTTAGTGGCGGCCAAGTGGGGGCAATATTTCACCTTCAATCTGGGCGATGCGGACAGCATGCTGGCCATCGCCGAAGCCGTGCTGCCAGCCCACCAAGAGGTTGCGTACACCCATGGCATGCATGCCTTTGGCTTGGAACAAAGCCATCGTTTGACCGAAGCGGAAGCCGCGGGCCGCAAAGCGGTTCTCATGCACCGGGGGGACGCTTGGGCCCACCATGCGGTGGCCCATGTGATGGAAACCCAAGGCCGCGTCGAAGAAGGCATTGCCTGGCTTGAAGACCACAGCGACACTTGGGAAGACCGCAGCATCTTCATGCGGGGCCACAATTGGTGGCATCTGGCGTTGTTTAAACTGGACCTTGAAGACTATAACAGCGTTCTAGAAATCTTCGATCGGCGCCTGTGGGGCGAATGGCCCGACTTTTCCCAAGAACAGATCGGCGCCATATCCATGCTCTGGCGGCTCGAAATGCGGGGCCTTGATGTGGGGGATCGATGGGGCCCCGTCGCCGACAAGGTCGCCGAGCGCGAACTTGAGCACCTGCAGCCCTTTCTGGACTTGCATTACATCTTCGCGCTGGCGCGGGCCGGGCGCGTAACAGATGTGGAGCGTTTCTTAGACTCTATGCGCCGTCACACTGACGCCCTGGACGAGGCGCTTGCGCCCATCTGGCAGAACATTGCGTTGCCGGCCGCTAACGCGATCGCCCATTATGCGTTTGACCGGAACGACCGGGCTTATCCGCTGTTGAAAGAGGTCATGCCCCATCTGCAAGCGATCGGCGGCAGCCACGCCCAACGGGATGTGTTCGTGCAAACCTGGATCGACGTTCTAATGAAAACCGAACGGCCTCAAGAGGCGGCCCCCTTGTTGAAAGAAAGGGTCGAGGCCCGGCCTGGCGTGCCGGTTCTGCAGCGTTTGATGGCGGCGGCCAGCAGCGCTGCGGCGGCCCCGGCCCCGTCGGTGGCGGTGTAACTAGAAGGTTATTCTACCAGATGAAGCTGGGCTGTTTTCTTCTCAAACACTTTCAAGACCTGTTTCAGGTCGTGGCCGCGCTTCACAATGAGGCCGGTCGCCGCGATCACCGCATACATGCCTTGCTTGCGCCGCAGCTTGGGGCGCTTTTCGATTCGGTAAATCGGCACTTCACTGGTGCGCCGGAAAACCGAAAACGTGGCGCATTGGGGATGGAAATCCATCGCGTAGTCGCGCCATTCGCCCTCAGCGACTTTTTGTCCGTAGATCGAGAGGATGGCATTCAACTCGCGGCGGTCGAAAGCGACGGCTGCGGGCGCGGACGCCGCGGAATTTGGGCGGTTTTGGCTGGTCCGGCCCGCCAATTTCTCGGAAGCCGGACCGAAAACTATGGGATCGGTGTCACTCATCCGTCATAGGATCGCCGCTTGGGGCCCGAAATTCAACCCCAAGGGTAAAACACCGTAAACACGCCATAATCCCAGCGCTTGCCATTTAAATGCCTTGCCCCTACATTCCGGCTCTTGGGACGCGCTTTGCACACCCGGAGGGGGTCGGCGCGCGGCCAATTTCCAGGGCGTCTTCCACCTCACGTGACCGAAGGTTTGACAAAAGTATGAGCACCACGTTTGAAGCGGTTTCCGAAGTCATTTCCGATGTGTGCAACATCGATCTGGAAGAAATCAAGGAAGACACCCATGTGATCAACGATCTGGGCATCGACAGCCTGGACTTTTTGGACGTCACCTTCGACATCGACAAAAAGTTCGGCATCAAAATGCCCATCGAAGCCTGGACGCAGGAAGTGAATGAAGGCAAGGCGCCGGCCGACCGCTACTTCATCATGAAGAACCTGTGCATGCGCATCGACGAATTGATCGCCGCCAAAGACGCCTAACAACAGATTTAGTGACGCTCCATGAACCTCGAATATTTCCAACTTGTCACCGGCGTGGACGAGTTGGACATGGAGAAAAAGCGCATCGTCGCCTATGGCGAGGTGCCGGAGCATTCCACCATTTTTGAAGGTCATTTTCCGGGCTATCCGATCATGCCCGGCGTGCTGCTCACCGAAGCCATGGCGCAGACCTCCGGCTATCTCTTGCTGGCGCTGAACGGGTTCAAGGAAATGCCGTTCCTGGCGGCCATCAAACAGGCCAAGCTGCGCCATTTCGTGGAACCCAAAACACGCATCCAAATCGAAGCCACGTTCGAACATCAAAGCGCGGGCTTTGCCGGCACGCGGGCGCGCATCACAATGCCTGAAGGACGCGTGGCGGATGCCGAGCTGCGCTTTCGCACCTTGCCTTTCCCGTCAGAGGGCATTGAAAAGATGGTGGTTGATTTTGCCACCAAGGTCGGCTTGATGGATCTCGTGAAAAAACCAGTGGAGTAAGGGGTGACCCGAGACGTCTGGATAACTGGAATTGGCCTCATCTCAAGCCTCGGCGAAGGCACGGATGCCACCTGGGCCGCTTTGCAGACCGGTGGGCTGAAGCCGGAATGGGCCGATCACGAATCGATCGCCCCTTTTCACATGCATCCGATCCGCGATCTGGACGTCAGCAAATACATCCCCAAACGCGGCGATCAGCGGGCCATGGGTCCGTTTATGCATTACGGCGCGTGTGCCGCCGGCATGGCCCTGGAGCAGGCGGGGATCGCCGGTCAGGAAGAGCTGCTGGGCGAGACTCATCTGATCGTGGGGTGCGGCGGCGGCGAACGGGATGAAGCCGCCGATCAAACCATTCTCGAGCAGCTAGACAAGACCAATGACAAAGGACCAGCGCTCAATGAGCTGTTGCTCAACGAACTGCGCCCCACCTTGTTTCTGGCGCAGCTTCCGAACCTGTTTGCGGGAAACATTTCCATCGTCCACGGGGTCACCGGCTCCAGTCGCACCTTCATGGGCGAGGAGTCCGCGGGTGTCGATGCCCTGCGCATTGCGTTTGAGCGCGTCCAAGCGGATCAGGGCGATCTTTTCCTGGTCGGGTCCGCCTTCAACGGAGAGCGGCGCGATATTCTGGGCATCTATAAGCCTGGCGGCATGATCGCCGAAGGCCCCTTGCCCCCTTTCTGGGAACGGCCTCAACAAGGCATGTGTTTGGGCAGCCTTGGTGTCTTCCTCGTGATCGAATCTGCCGATCACGCAAAAGCCCGCGGGGTTCCCCCCATCGCGAAAATCAGCGCCATCTTGAGCGATCGCGCCAACAGGTCGAAAACCACGTCCGAAGAAATTGCAGACCGTCAGTGGGCGGATGTAAAACCGCTCATCCATGAGGGGCCCTTCGGTGTACTGAGCGGCGCTTGCGGGGCGGGCGACCTGGCCAAACAAGAACTCGCTTTTGTCGAGGCGATGGGACCGGGTGCCTGCCTGCGCGGCACGGCGGCTGCCTGGGGCCACGGCGTGGAAGCCGCCTTCCCAGCCAATGTGGCCCTGGCAGCGATTGCAGCCCAACATGGTGCCTTGTTCCCGCCGCTGTCGCCCGAACAAACCTTGGAACGCTCCAGCTCTGATAAAATTGATCAGATCGTGGTCACTCAATGGGGGCACCAACGCGGTGAAGCATTGGCTCTGATCGAGGCCGCCAGCTAAACCGGTCCAATCGCCTGTAAGGAGATGAGTATGTCAAAAAAACCAATCGCCATCACCGGCATCGGCATGATCACGTCCCTTGGCCACGGCACACAGGAAAACTGGGAAAAGCTGTCAGGCGGTCAATCGGGCATCCATCGCCTCACCCGGTTCAGCATCGACAATATGCGCACAACGGTGGGCGGCTCTGTAGACACGGTGGACATCGAAAACATGACAGCGCCAGCGTTGAGCCACGCAATGGCGCGCCTCGCGATTTTGGAAGCCTTGGGCGAAAGCGGGATGGAAGACGCGGCCCCCTTCCCCGGACAATTGTTTCTGGCCGCCCCTCCGGTGGAACAAGAATGGACGCAACGGTTTGAACTGGCCAGCAACGTGCCGGGCGAGGGCCGGTCCTATGCGGACATGTTGGCCAATGCCCCGACCGACCGGGAAGATCTGCATGATGACTTTCTCTATGGCACCATCGCGGACCGTTTGGCCGACGAATTCGGCACACAAGGATCGCCCATCACTTTGTCGACCGCCTGCGCTTCCGGCGCAACCGCCATCCAGCTGGGTGTGGAAGCCATTCGGCGCGGTTCCTGTAAAGCCGCCCTATCCGTCGGTACGGACGGGTCCATGCATCCGGAATCGCTGATCCGCTTTAGCCTTTTGTCCGCCCTGTCGACGGATAATGACGACCCCGTCAAAACGGCAAAGCCGTTTTCCGCCAATCGCGGCGGGTTTGTCATGGCCGAAGGCGCCGCCGCTTTGGTCTTGGAAGATGTGGACCATGCGAAAGCAAGAGGCGCCACCATTCTGGGCTATGTGCGCGGCTGTGGGGAAGCTGCTGACACGTTCCACCGTACACGGAGCGACCCCAGCGGCAAAGCCATCATCCGATGCCTGGAAACCGCGCTCGAAGATGCGGGCATGTCGGCGAGCGACATTGATTACATCAATGCCCACGGCACGGGTACGCCGGAAAACGACAAAATGGAATGCATGGCCATTGAAAGCGTGTTTGGCGATGCCGCCAAATCGACCCCCGTCAGCTCAAACAAATCCATGATCGGCCATACGCTCACGGCAGCAGGCGCTATTGAAGCGGCCTTTTCCGTGCTGACCCTCAAAAACCAATTGCTGCCCCCGACCATCAATTATGACGAGCCGGATGAAAGCATTCCGCTGGACGTGGTGCCCAATGAAGCCCGGCCGGCGGAGGTTAAGGCGATCATGTCCAATTCCTTTGGTTTTGGCGGACAAAATGTGTGCCTGATCCTGTCATCGGAGCCTGAATAATGTCAGACACAGCACCCAAACGGGTGCTGGTGACTGGCGGCGCACGGGGCACAGGCGCGGCCATTGTGCGCGCGCTGACGGCCTTAGACTACAGCGTTGATTTCACCTATGCCTCATCGGAAGCTCAGGCAAATGAGTTGATCAACATTTGCAAAGCAGCGTCCCCCGACGCGCAGCTGCGTGCCATCAAATGTGATTTTGCCGATAAACAGGAAGTGGAAGATTTGGCCCTTTCCCTTGAGGACGAGGGTAATTACTTCGCTCTCGTTCACAATGCGGGCACCACCTATGACAGCCTGGCCGCCATGGTGGATCAAGAAGCCGCCGAGCGCCTCATGCAGGTGAATTTCTGGTCGCTAACGCGTCTGGTGAAAGCCGTCATCCGCCCCATGACACGGGCGCGCGATGGGCGCATCGTCGCAATCGGGTCCATCACCGCCATTCGCGGCACAAAAGGCAACGCCATTTACGCGGCCAGTAAGGCGGCGTTGAGCGGCTACATCACCACGCTCGCCGGGGAAGTGTCGCGCCGACACGTCACCGCCAATTACATCGCCCCCGGATTTATCGATACGGACATGCTGGAACCCTACGCCGCTGTCCGCGATGCCCTGGAAAAACAAATCCCGGCCGGGCGCTTCGGCCAGCCCGAAGAAGTCGCCGGCTGCGTCGCATTTCTTTTATCTGACGCGGCAGCCTATATTTCCGGCACCACATTGACCGTCGACGGTGGCTTATCGTCTGCGTTGGCGACGCAAAACGGATAATACATCTATGAAATCCCTACAGCTCATCGAAGAACGCAAACTGGAATTGGTGGACGGCCCCGATCCGGCGGCCCCCGGTGCCAATGAAGTTCAAGTGGCCATGAAATCGGTTGCCCTCAACCATATCGATGTGTGGGGATATCGCGGCATGGCCTTCGCCCAACGCACGCTACCGATTGTGGTGGGCGCGGAAGGTGTGGGCGAAGTGGTGGCTGTCGGCAGCGATGTCACGTCTTACAAGCCCGGTGATCGGGTGGCCCTTTATGGCGGCAAGACCTGCGGTTATTGCGATGCCTGTAAAGAGGGACGCGATAATCTGTGTGAGAATATCATGGGTGTCATGGGGTTCCATGTGGACGGTATGGCGGCTGAATTGATCAACATCGAAGCGCGCCTGGTGGTGCCCATTCCCGACGGTGTGTCGTGGACCGATGCGGCCTGCGCCCCGGTTACCTTTTCCACGGTCGAACACATGCTGTTCGACAATGCCAAACTGAAGAAAGGTGAAAAGATCCTCATCCATGCCGCCGGAAGCGGTATTGGATCAAGCGCCATTCGTATGGCCAAGGATTTGGACTGCGAGGTTTTTACGACGGTTGGCTCTGAGGAAAAGGTGGAGAAAGCCAAAGCTCTGGGTGCGGATCATGTGATCAACTACAATGAAAAACGCTTCGAAAGCTATGTGCGCCGCCAAACGGGCAAAAAAGGCGTGGACGTTGTGTTCGAACATATCGGCCCGGACACCTGGGCGGGCAGCCTGTTTGCATTGAAGCGCGGCGGGCGCTTGGTCACCTGCGGATCCACCAGCGGCGTCTCCGCCGAAACCAATCTGTTCAGCGTATTCCAGCAACAGCTTCACATATTCGGCTCGTTTGGCGCGCCCATCCGCAGCGTGGCCGACGGGCTGGACAAGATGGCCCGGGGCATTCGGCCCGTCATCGATTCAGAGTTCGACATCGGCGACCTGCAATTGGGTCTCGACCGGCTGATCAACCGGCAAGTGTTCGGCAAAGTCGTCATTCATATCGCGTCATAGCGCGATACCACCCTTAAGACGAACTTCCGCCTGTTTTTTGGTTGGGATGCAGAGACTTGCCCAAAATATGCTCGTCCCGATCAATGACATGCGTACTTGATCCGACAATCAATGGGTCAGGCGCGTGAACAACTGATTTGTCTTTGTTGGGATAGGGCAACGTCGACAAGAAGTGGCGCATACAGTTCAGGCGAGCCCGTTTCTTGTCATCGCTTTTGATCACGACCCACGGCGCATCGGCCGTATCCGTGTAGAAGAACATGGCTTCTTTCGCTTCCGTGTAATCTTCCCACTTGTTGAGCGAAGCCTTATCAATCGGCGACAGTTTCCACTGTTTAAGTGGGTCATGTTGCCGGGCCGTGAAGCGGCGCAATTGTTCGTCCTGCGTCACCGAAAACCAGTATTTAAACAATCGGATGCCGGACCGGGTCATCATGCGTTCGATATCCGGACATTGCCGCATAAATTCCAAATACTCCGTTGGCGAACAAAACCCCATCACCCGTTCGACACCGGCACGATTGTACCAAGATCGGTCGAACAGAACCAATTCGCCCGCCGCCGGTAGATTGGAGATATAGCGTTGGAAGAACCATTGGGTCCGTTCTCGCTCGGTCGGTTTTGACAAAGCAACAACGCGCGCACCACGAGGATTGAGGTGCTCCATAAACCGTTTGATCGTCCCCCCCTTGCCAGCGGCATCGCGCCCTTCGAACAGAACCACAATCTTCTGTCCGGTTTCTTCCACCCAGCGCTGTACCTTTAAAAGCTCAACCTGAAGCTCCGCCTTGCGTTTTTCGTAAGGCCGCCGGCGCATTTTGGTCGAATACGGATATTCACCCGTCTGAAAAGCTCGGCGAATCGCTTCAGGGTCATGTCTTGCCACCGCCAGTTCGTGCAAACGGTTTTCGTCATGGGCAGAAGTGACGTTGCTGTCCGCCTTATTCGCCGGAGGCACCGGCGAGGCGATCGGCGGCACCTCGACGTCTGGCGCGGCAGCCTCGGTTTGGTCTGAAGATTGTACTGTAGGCTGTTCGCAAGACGCTGCCCCAGCCGTCTCATCTTCTGTTTCGACCGCGCGAGCGTTTGTCGGTGATGCTGTTTGCGATTCCCCCAATCGCGCCGTGCCACGTTTGATGGTGTCCATAATGCTCCCCAATATCAGGTGGTCATTGGTCCATTCCGACCCCGTCAGACCTCAAAGCTTAAAACGTTTAAGTTTACTAAATGTAGCTTTTTGCGCATTGACCTAGCTCAAATGGCAGCGAATAACTGACGCGCCTTAAACCCCAGATTTCCGCCGTTCTTTCGAGTTGTCGCGTGCCGATTTGCGACGATAAACGACCGCCGCGCCGACATTCTAAGCCTCGCGAGATACCGGAAGGGAGATACCGGCGCCATGGATCTGTACGGTGCGCCAAACACATATGGGTGGTCCGTTTACTGACGATTTTGTTTGAACTGCTTCTCTCCTACCTACCAGCCAAAAAATTCAGCCCCAGTATTCTGCCCCCTCGCGAGATACACATCCGAGAAACAGAGAGCATTCCGGAGACGCACCCTAAAGGGTGAGTTCATTTCATAAACGTCTGGCCGCGTTCTACTTTTCCAATAAAATCAAGCTTTTAGCGGCAACAAGACTTTTCTTGTGGCCCGGTTTTGCTATGGTTTGGCAACAACAACCGAGGTCCAAACACCCATGTCGCAGAATCAACAAGTTCCTATTGCCGACGGCCTGTTCACCTGGCCGTCAAACGATCCGCATTTGATTGGCACACGCGAAAAATCTACGGGGCATATCACATTTCCACCGATCAAAAGATATGGCGAAGAACAGGAAGCGCGTTACGAAGACATCGAACTTGCACAACGCGGGACGCTTTGGACATGGACCATTCAGCGCTTTCTTCCAAAATCACCGCCTTATGCGGGGCCGGAAACCATGGAAACGTTCAAACCCTATCCGGTCGGCTATGTGGAACTTCCCGGGGAAGTAAAGGTCGAAAGCCGTCTGGTGGAGTGCGACCCGGACGATCTAAAGATCGGCATGGAAATGGAATTGGTGATTACCAAATTCAAGGAAGATGACGCTGGCAACGACGTGATGATGTTCGCGTTCCGACCCGCAAAATAGTTTGATTATCAGCACAGAGATAAACGGCCAATAGGAGACGCAAAATGGATGTGGCGATTGTCGGCATAGGTATTCACAAATTTGGCCGCACGGAAGGTGTGTCCGGCCGGGAACAGGGGGCATTCGCCGCGCGGCAAGCCCTGGCGGATGCGGGGGCCGAATGGTCCGATATGCAGTTTGCGTTTGGAGGCAGTGCCGCGGCCGGAACCGCTGATTCACTGGTCAACGACCTTGGTCTTACCGGATTGCCGTTCGTCAATGTGTCGAATGGCTGTGCCACCGGCGGCAGCGCGCTTTTGTCCGCCTATACGTCCATCAAATCCGGTGAATATGACATCGGCATGGCCGTTGGCTTCGACAAGCACCCGCGCGGCAGCTTCAACCCCGACCCGGAAGCATCGGGCTTGGGCAAGTGGTATGGCGATGTGGGCATGATGCTGACGACCCAGTTCTTCGGCATGAAAATCCAGCGCTATATGCACGATTATGGCATCTCCCGCGAAACGCTTGCGATGGTTGCGGAAAAGGCCTTCATCAATGGGTCTAAAAATCCCAATGCCTGGCGTCAATCGCCCGTCGATATTGACGAAATTCTCAATGGCATGATGGTGAATGATCCGCTCACCAAGTATATGTTCTGTTCGCCCTCGGAAGGTGGCGTAGCACTTATTCTTGCCCGGGCCGACAAAGCCAAAAATTACACAGATCGCCCGGTCTACTTAAAGGCGGCGAGCATTCGCACCCGCCATTACGGGTCGTTTGAAGTCTTCAATCCAAGCCTTGCCGTTGACCAAGCGCCCAGCCCAACCGTTTTTGCGGCAAAAGCAGCCTTCGAAATGGCCGGTATCGGCCCCGAAGACGTGGACGTGGCGCAACTTCAGGATACGGAAAGCGGCGCTGAAATCATGCACATGGCGGAAAATGGTTTCTGCAAAGACGGCGATCAGGAAGAGCTGATCAAAACAGGCGCCACGCGGATCGGCGGAAAACTACCGGTCAATACGGATGGGGGCTGCCTGGCGAATGGAGAACCCATCGGCGCATCAGGACTGCGCCAAGTCTATGAAAACGTTTTACAGTTGCGTGGCCATGCAGGCGAGCGGCAGGTCGAAAATGCCAAAGTTGGCTATTCGCACGTCTATGGCGCCCCAGGTCTGAGTGCCTGCACGATCATGGTCAACTAACAAACCTTTAATCCTTGCCACGGAAGCCGCAGCGCCACCCGCTGCGGCTTTTTTTACGCCTGCGCACAAAGCCGCGTGCAGATAACCCCCTCACACCCGCCAAGGTAGGCGTCGGTTTACTTTCATCTGATACTTTAGCTTGAAGTTTGATACACTTCTTGCAGGGTCCAACCGCATTAACGGTCTCGACACCCTGTTTCGAATGGGAATAGGTCAAAGTCGTTTCGGAATGCAGAAAAACCGCCTTATAGCCGGAGCAATTATCGCGCTTCTTGTCGTTGCAACCATTGTTTTGCTGCAACGGCCCGTATTTTGGTATCGCTATTTCGCGATCGGAACGGACATTTGGACAGCCCAACCAATCGTTTTCCGACCCACAGATGTGGTGAAGGGTGCACAGGGTGCCGACCTTCCTTTCGTCGATGCGGATAGTTGGGCAATCGCCCCGCGCGCGATCGACGCTGCGATCAATCATGCAAGTTTACGCAACACGGATGCTTTCATCGTCTTGCAAAATGGCAGGGTTGAAATCGAGCGTTATTGGGGCTCTGCCACCCGTGATACGGTCTACAACGGTTCCGTGGTGTCCGCGGTAACCGCAGCGCTGTTGATCGGCATTGCCATCGATGAAGGGCATATCGAGAGTGTCGATGATCCGATCGGCAATTACCTCACCGCATGGCAAGACGATCCGCGTGGAGCCATCACCATTCGACACGCTTTACAGATGACGAGCGGACTTGCCCCCATTCCCTACAACGGCTGGCCGTGGTCCGCAGGCAGCGCTTATCTCTTTGGCGCGAATTTCGAGAAGTCACTGATCGCCCGCGAAGCAACGCAAACACCCGGCAAGACATGGGTGTTCAATCCGGAAGACATCAACCTTGCCGGCCTCGTCCTCGAAAAGGCCACCGGCAAGCCCTATGCGGACTATTTGTCCGAAAAGCTGTGGCAACCGCTGGGCATGGCCCATAGCTTAGTCTATGTGGATCGGAAAAACGGCCAGGCCATGCTGTCTTGTTGTTTGCTGTCCCGTCCGATGGATTGGGCCAAACTTGCGCAGCTCATTCTGAACAAAGGCCGTTTCAATGGAGAGCGCATCGTTTCTGCAAGCTGGATCCGTAAAATGACCACGCCGGGCAGCGGGGCCAATTCTTTTGGCTTCCAAGTCTGGCTGGGTGATAGTTATGTCGACTATTCCGGAGCCACCTTGACACAGCCCGGCAGCTTCATGGCACCTGCCTCCGAACCTTTTGCCGCAAATGAGGTCATGGTGCTGCACAGTCCCGGTCAGCACCGGGTTTGGATCTTTCCGGAGTATGACCTTGTTGTCGTCCGCGCGGCCACGCAGACAGACCCCAATTGGGACGAAACCTATTTGTCCAATCTGTTGATCAGTGGTGTATCGGAAAATCGAAAGCCCAGCGGAAACCCAGTACCGGTCGCGCCAATGCAGGTTCGGGACCAGACGATTGTGTCTGACGGCGAGAACTAGGGGCCTGAGCTCGCGCTAGACGATTGAGTGTTTTCTTGGCTTTGGGTCACAATTTCCGTTGAACGGTCAATGGCAACGGCTTCCGGGAATGGCCCTTGATAGCCGGCATCCGCCGGCGTGACCTCGCATTTCGGGCGTTTGATCCCACAATCCCACCGATATCCCGCCGGTGTCCCATGAGCAGCGCTTGCGTGAAAATACTGGCAGCGGCAGGCCACATTCGCTTGGCAGGACAAGCCGCCCGCCACTTCTGCCGTGCAGCGCGGAATGCCGGCGCTTTGCGCGGCCGCCGTCCCCGCCACGATGGGCGATAGGATAAAACACATAACGGATGCCGTCAGAAGAGTACGCATGGCCAGACCTCATAACCGTTGGACGCGCAGAAACGCCCCATGGTCTTAGTGTGCCCCTTGGTCGTTTACATTTCGTTGAGATTTAGCGCCACCTAGGCCGGGATATTTGGCAAAACCATCCGCACAATCAACCCGCCGCCGTCACGATCCAACAATTCGATGTCGCCACCGTGTTGACGGGCAATGTTGCGGGCCACCGACATGCCAAGCCCCGTCCCGCCCGTTTCCCGGTTACGCGATGTCTCCAACCGGAAGAACGGTGCGAAAACTTTTTCCCGGTGATCTTCCGGTATCCCGGGACCACGATCGCGAAATTCAACGACAACCTCATCAGGCGCGGCCGACAGCGCGATGTCGACTTCTTTGCCGTATGAAACGGCATTGTTCGCCAGATTGGCAAAGGCACGCCGTAAGGCGACCGGGCGGCCCTTGAAGATTGCGTGAGCAGGGCCTTCATACTTCGCCGTGTGGCCCATATCGGACAGATCGTCGCCCAGGCTGTGCAGCAACTGGCCGAGATCGAACTTGGTGGTGGCTTCTGTTTTGTTGTCGTCACGGGCAAAGGCCAGTGTTTCTGACAGCATTTGTTCCATTTCGTCGAGATCGGCGAGCGCTTTTGCTTTTTGCTCTTCATCCTCAATGAATTCCGACCGCAACCGCAAGCGCGTGAGTGACGTGCGTAAATCGTGCGAGATCGCCGCAAACATCTGTGTACGATCATCAATGAAACGCTTTAGCCGTTCCTGCATTTGATTGAAGGCGCGCGTTGCGTTGCGCAGCTCACGCGATCCCTTTTCAGGAAGCGGCGGCGCGTTTACATCAACACCCAACCGATCGGCGGCATAGGCAAATTTGCGCAGCGGACGCGTCATGCGATGCGCCGCCCAGAAAACGCCCATAATAATCAGGGCCCACGTAAAAAAGCCCCAAAAACCCGGCCCATCGCCCACATCCCACATATCGGAATCAGCCATGCCAAAGACGAGGACACCCTTGTCCACGGTGACCATGACGGTGATCCAATAACGATGATCGACAACACTGCCATCATCTTTGAGCATCAGACGCGCAAAGTCCGTATGTTTTTTGCGCGACGCCAGCCCGAAACTCACCACGCGGGATTTCAAGTCACCAAGTATTTTGTCTTTGTACTTATCAATATCGTCGGAAATATATTTCGGCACTTCCCAAACGTCGGGCGGTTCTGCGGCGTGCGCCACCCGAAAAATCGGGCTGTTGACTGCTTTCAACAACGAGTCGCGTTCCATGGGTTCTTGTTCCCACAGAATCACAATCTCCTGAATTTGCCGTGCGACCGCTTGTTGAAGCGCCAATTGGGCATTCTGATTACGCTCCCGGAAAATGACGAAATGGGTGATCAGCTCGATCAAAAACAAGCTCACGAGCAGGACCATCGCCACCCGAAACGCCATCCCACCGGTCCAGCCTCTTTCGGAAAGCCTGCCTCGATGCCGCCCGACCCAAGACCGCTCCTGGCCGGCGGCATCCGATGGTGTCGTGTCACGTGTCATTGGGCAGGTTCCACCTCGGCCGCCAGGATATATCCGCCGCCGCGCACCGTTTTGATGATTTCAGGTTCCTTCGGATCAACCTCGATCTTGCGGCGCAAACGGCTGAGCTGCACATCGATGCTGCGATCGAACGGAATTGCCGTGCGCCCTTTTGCCAGATCCAGAAGCTGATCGCGCGTGAGGACTCGGTTGGGGTGCTCGACAAACGCCACCAGCAAGTCGTATTCGCCAGCGGTAAGCGGCACCAAGACATCGTCCGGCGAGCGCAATTCCCGTTTGGTCACATCTAACGTCCAACTGGCAAACAAGAACGCCCGTTGTTGCATTTCGCCATCTGTGGGGGCACCGCCATCCGACCGTCTGAGAACGGCCTTAATGCGGGCGAGCAGCTCTCGCGGGTTGAACGGCTTGGCGATGTAATCATCGGCCCCCATTTCAAGACCGATGATCCGGTCGGTTTCCTCTCCCAATGCGGTCAGCATAATGATGGGAACACGCGACGTATTCCGAACCTTCCGGCACAGGGTGAGGCCATCTTCGCCCGGCATCATAAGATCCAAGACGATGAGGTCATAGCGGCCCTCGCCCATCAGCTGAGTCATTTCCCGGCCATTGGCGGCGGTATCGACCCGCAGCTCGTGTTTCTTGAGGAATCGCGAGAGCAGATCCCGAATTTCTCGGTCATCATCGACGATGAGGATATGTGGTGTTCTGGACATGAGCCTAATTTAGAAACATTCGACAGAGATTTCCGCGAAAAACTGTAACAAACTGTTTCATACCGCCCCAGTAGGCAGGGCTGATCTGCAGGCCGATTTCGCTCAAATCGGGGCATCCTTGAGAGATTCGGGAGGGCCAATCGTGACATCGGCCTTCTCGAATAACGGCCCGAATTGACACCAGATGTAACAGAAACCAGCCGTTCTGGACATCAAACGGAAACAGGCCCCCCTCATCCTCCAAACTCACGGCAGCCCGGCCAACCGGACCGCCAAAACGATAGCAGTTTAAAGGATGCCCCAAATGACCCTCCGCAACGCTTTTATGAGCCTTTTTTTCCTGTGTCTGAGCGTCGCCATAAGTTTTTCGGTCTTCGCGATTGCCAATCCGAGCGCCGCCCAAGCTGAAGAAATTGTCGGTGCCACAAGCAATGTCGACGCACGTTATGTCACCCCAGTTTGGCATTCGCGGGAAAACCGCGGCATTGCCCGCCTCTGCCGCGAACCGTCCTCCCGATGGACACGCCATGGGGCGGAACACATCGAAGATGAGCTTTCCTTGACCGCACAGCAAAAAGCAGCGCTTGGAAAAGTCACTGAAAAACTGAATGCACTTACCGCCGCCGTTTACAAAGCCTGCACCACGAATGTGTCGGCAACCGTCGATGCGTCCGCACCGGAAAAATTAGCTGTGATCGAGGGCATGACGGAAGCGGCGCTGACCGCCATGAAAGAAGTGCGTGTGGCCTTCGCAGATTTCTATGCCACGCTGGATGCAGACCAAAAAGCCCAAGTGGATGACTTCTTACAGCACGGCAAGCGCCGCGGCTGGTGGCATTAAGCCCTAACGAGATTCAGCAGCAGGTTCTTGGACATGTCCACACCCCACTCGAGCGCCCCGCAGCAAGACGCTCCCGGTGTTGTCGTACGGCCCCCTCGGCTTTACTTGGTGGCGCTTGTCCTTGGCCTGTTGTTGGAATTTTTCCTGCCCGCGTCGCTCTTCGATTTTACCTGGCTGGAACCCCATCAACGTATGATTGGCGTCGCATTATCCGTTTGCGGAATTTTGTTGATGAGCCTGTGCATGGTTCAGTTTCGCAATGCGGGGACGAATGTTCCAACAAATCTTCCGACGGAAGCAATCGTTGAAAGCGGTCCTTACGCTTTTTCGCGCAATCCTATCTATGTGGCCTTGACCTTGATTTATCTCGGCATCGCCATTGCGGCGAAAAGCGCCTGGACACTTTCATTGATTGTGCCGGTGCTTCTGATTATGAGATATGGCGTGATTGCGCGCGAAGAACGCTATCTTGAGCGCAAATTTGGATCTGCCTACTTGGACTATAAAAAACGAGTGCGCAGATGGTTGTAACGCAAGCTTCCGTACGGATACACCGCATGACGACGCAGGAAGAGCTTTTTATTCAAACACAGCACCGCGGCTTTTATGACATCAGCGCTGACGTAAAAGGCCGTGTCGCTGCCCGGCGGTTGGACATTGGCCTGCTCACGCTTTTTATTCCGCATACATCGGCATCCCTCATCATCCAGGAAAATGCGGATCCGGCGGTGCTGCATGACCTTGAAAATTTTTTCACTAAACTGGTACCCGACGGCGACCCGGGCTACGAGCACCGGTCCGAGGGGCCCGATGACATGCCGGCCCACATCCGATCCGCCCTTACACAGACCCATTTATCCATCCCGATTTCATCGGGGCGCCTATGCCTTGGGACGTGGCAAGGCATCTATCTCTACGAACACCGCACCGATCCCCACCAACGGCGGGTGATCCTGCATTTTTCCGATAGCTAGCCAGAGAGCTAACGCATTATTCCTTATCGGCCGTGCCGGCGTCCAACGCCGCTTTCGTCACCGCAAATATCGTTCCGCTAAGAGCCAGCAGCGCGATTAGATTGGGGATGGCCATGAGCGCATTAAACGTGTCCGAGACCAAGAGAATGAGATTAAGCTCCCACGTGGCCCCGACGGTGAGAAACACCACCCAAAGCAATCGGTACGGCATGATGGCGCCGGTGCCCAACAGATATTCCGCCGCGCGTTCCCCGTAATAGCTCCACCCCAAAATCGTGGTGAACGCGAAAATGATCAGCCCAATCACCACCACATATTCGCCACCGAACAGGCTGTCCGAGAAGGCCAGACGGGTCATGCTGGCCCCTTGGTTGCAGGTATGCCAGACCGTGCTGGTCTCAATGGTCTTCGCGGCAAGCGTGCCTTGTTCGATGGCGGCTTGTTCTTCACCCGACGGGCAACGCCAGGCCGTTGCTGTTTCAACACTGCCGGCCTGAGGCACGAGGGACACTTTGGCCGGAGAGCTGAGTTGCACCGTCAGAATGACCAGAGCCGTCATGGTACAGACGATAATGGTATCGATAAACGTACCCAACATGGCAACGGTGCCCTGCCGCACAGGATTGTTCGTGCGCGCCGCCGCATGCGCGATCGCGGCGCTGCCCAGACCCGCTTCGTTGGAGAAAATACCGCGTGCAACACCGAACCGAATGGCTTGCATAATCGCGGCGCCCGCAAAACCGCCGGCCGCCGCACTGCCGGTGAAGGCATCGTCAATGATCAACCAAATCGCCGCGGGCACATAGCTGATGTTCATGAGAATAACTATCAGCGCGGCGGACACATAAGCCACCGCCATAAACGGCACCAAACGTTCCGCCACATAGGCAATGGATTTGATGCCGCCAATAATCACGGCAAAGGCGCCAAGGGACAGCAGCACTCCCGTTGCCAGGGGCGGAACCGAGAAACTGTCTTTCATGACCAGCGCCACATTGTTCGCTTGGAACATATTGCCGATACCAAAGCCGGCGATCATGGCAAAGAAAGCGAACGCAGCCCCGAGCCACGCCCATTTCGGACCCATGCCATTTTTGATGTAATACATGGGGCCGCCCACATACCGCCCATCTTCATCTATTTCGCGATATTTTACCGCCAGGACGGCTTCCGCATATTTGGTCGCCATGCCGACCAAAGCCGTCATCCACATCCAAAAAATGGCGCCGGGCCCGCCCACAAAGATTGCTGTGGCCACCCCACCGATATTCCCTGTACCGACGGTCGCGGAGAGCGCCGTGGCCAGCGCTTGGAACGGAGTGATTTCCCCTTTGGCACTGTCAGGTGCCGTGCGGCTCGAAAAGGCGAGGCGAAAGCCCACGCCCAATCGGCGAATGGGCATGAAGCGCAAGCCAATGGTGAGGTAGATCCCTGTGCCCAGCAGAAGGACCAGCATGACAGGTCCCCATACAAAAGCATTTACTTGGTTCAATACGCTCTGAAAGGCTTCCATAAGGTGATGTCCGTCATTCGCCGTGGAAAGAAAAACGCAGAGGGATATAGCGCGGTGATTTGGTTTCTACTTGGTTACCAAATGCCGACTCTGCCGTTTTGCCGGGGGCACCGCAACCGCAGGAGACACGCAAAACAAAAAGCCCGGCAATTTCTTGCCGGGCTTAAGCATCACCGTTTTAAGATTGGCGATGAAATTCTCTGTAATCAGCTTACTGAATCGCTTCGCCAGCTGTGCCTTCCAGAGCATCCGCAGCGTCGTCAGCAGCGTCTGCTGCATCGTCAGCGGTTGCATCGACCGCATCAGCAGCGTCGTCAGCGGCATCGGCCGCAGCATCAGCAGCGTCGTCAGCCACATCAGCGGCAGCTTCCTCACCACCACTCACAGCGTCAGCGGCCGCATCCATAGCATCATCAACTGCATCACCCGCAGCATCGACAGCGTCTGAAGCAGCATCTGTCACCGCGTCAGCGGCGTCACTTGCCGCATCTGCAGCAGCGTCCATCGCATCACCGGCCGCGTCAGCAGCCCCTTCAGCGGCGTCTGATGCAGCATCCATTGCATCATCCACAATGCTGGTGCCTTCTTCGGCAGCTGTTGGATCTGGCGCGTCACCACTTGCACCAGAGTCACTGCCCTGATCACATGCAACGACAAATGCACCAGCACCTGCCACAAGACCGGCCAACATGAGCCGGCGCAAAGATTCCTTCGTCATCATCATTCTGATGTCCCTCCAAGAAATAAACCTTGCCGTTCGATTGAACTCCAGCTTTCGAACAGCACCCCGCACACCAGAAAACGCCGAGGCGCCAAGCCTTTAAGGCAAAAGCGCTCTTCCGCTTTCAAACGGCGGAACCAAACATCGCTCCACTTGGCAACACCCAGTCCGATGTCTTTATAGTACATGGGTGCTAAAGTATTAAAGCTTTATTAACCAGGATTACCAAGTCATGAAACTTGCCAATTTCCGGAAAAAAACCGCAGAAAATGAGGGTTTTCGTGTTGGAGTGGTGGACGGCGAGGCCCTAATCGACCTATCTACAGCCGCCCCATCGCTGCCAAAAGACATGATTTCGTTGCTGGAAGCAGGTGATTCGGCGCTAAAGCAAGCAGAAGACGCCGCCGTCTCCGCTACTGAGCGAATCAGCCTCAGCGACGTGACATTAGGTCCTCCGGTGCTTAATCCGGGCAAGATTTTGGCGATTGGCCTCAACTATGCGGACCACGTGAAAGAAACTGGGCGCGACCTGCCAAAGCACCAGATCTGGTTCAATAAACAACGTAATTGTATCAACGGCCCGTTCGATCCGGTCAACCTGCCTAAGGTGTCTAAAGACTATCTCGACTATGAAGGTGAGATGTGTTTCGTCATCGGGCGGCGCTGTAAACATGTGCCCCGCGAACGCGTGCCCGAGGTCATCGCCGGATTTTGCGTAGGCAACGACGTGAGCGTTCGTGACTGGCAGCGGCGCGTCCCCACCATGCAGATCGGGAAATCCTTTGACACCCACGGGCCACTGGGCCCTTGGCTCACGACGCCCGACGAAGTAGGCGACCCGCACAATCTGGATGTAAAAACCTGGGTAAACGGTGAGCTTCGGCAAAACTCGAACACCAAACACATGATCTTCGATTGCTATGCGCAGATCGAACATCTCACCCAAGCATTCACCTTGGATGTGGGCGATGTCATTTTCACCGGCACGCCCGACGGCGTGGGCGCCGCCATGAAACCGCCGGGCTTGCTGAAAGTCGGCGATAAAGTGCGTATCGAGATTGAGAAACTAGGCGCCATCGAAAACGAAATCGTTCCCGAGAAAGCGGAAATGGTGATTTAATCTTTTCCGGCCAAAACTTTCAGCGGGATTATTTCTTGGATATAATCTTACGATCAACCGACTGAGAGATTTTCGATGCTAATATCCGGCGCCATCGTTTTTATTGTCATGGTCGCGGCTTGGGCCGGACTGGTGATCACCGGCGGTAAGTCCATCGAACACGGCACCCGAGACGGCTGGCCGGACTAAGCCACTGGCGTGACGCTTTTGTGACAAAACAAGAAAACAAGCTCGGTTTGAGACCGAATGACCCTTTGCGCCGCTAATCGCAAGAAGGCATAATCGCCGCAGCTTTCACGATGATCCGTTGTTGGAGTTTGGGGTGTTTCACAGCACACATACATTGCGGGCCGGCGTCTTCTGTCTGGTCCTGTCACTTATCGCCATAGGCACAGCCGCGGCGGAAGACGATTGCCAGCGCGCCCGGCAAACCTTCGATGGGGCCCTGACGCTGTCGAAAACCGACCAGTTCACAAAGAACCCTGCAAATCTCGCCCAAATCCTCACGGCAACGGATGATGCCGGTTATTACGTGAAAATTTGGTGCGAAGACCGCAGCCAGGAACACCGCCAAGTTCAATTAGCGGTTCGAAAACGTCTCGCCAAATCGGTCAGCCAACTGACAAAGAAGCAGTTGGACACTCACTGCAAGCAATCCCATGAAGACGCGCTGACATCTGTAGACCAAAGCAAGAAATTCCTTGAAGAAGAAGTATACAGCAGTGCACGGATTGAAGCGTCGATCGCCCAAACGCGTTATCAGCGGTTGATGTCCCATTGCCCGAAAGACGACCCGCAGTTTTACATTGCGGAAATGAATGTGGCGCAGTCACTGAACCGGGTGTCGACGTGCCGCGAACTGTCAGAACTGGCCACCCTGACCATGCTGCATGGGGACGTTCTCAAATCCCGCGCGGGCCTTGGGGGCAGAACACCGCAAACCGCCAAAGACGCCTATTTGGAATCGGCGGAGTTTATCAACCGCGCCATCGGCTATTGCAGCGGCGATGATCGCCTCACGCTGAATGAAAAGATGGCGGAACTGGATGTCCGCCGCGGCATCAAACGGCGCATCGTCGACGGAAAGCCCGCGCCTGTCACCGACAGTGATAGTTGGTATGCCAGTTGGGCGCGCGGTGATAGCGAGGATGACGAGAACGATTTTTGATCGTTCGTTCTGACCAACACCTACCCCGCTTTAAATTCCTGAACCAGCTCCGCTACCTTCGTCTTATCGACACCGGCAAAGGACACGGATGCGCGGTCAATCAAACCGGCATAGCGGGATTTTAGCCCCTTGATCACGTCCTTTGGCTCTCCGACGACAGCGAATGCGTCAAGAATATCGTCCGTGATCATGGTGCCCATTTCATCCCACTGGCCAATTTTGGACAGGCGATTGAGTTCAGGCTGCAGATCGCCCCAGCCATGAAGGTCCAACACGCCCTTATACGCAGGCGTCGAACCGTAAAACGCAATCTGTTTACATGTCGCCGTTTTGATCTCGTTGAATTTTTCTTCCGTGTCGGCGGTTACCGCGAACGCCGGGTAGACGAGCTGGAAGTCTTCCCGCTGGCGTCCATTTTCCGCTAGCGTTTTTTCAACAGTCGGAACGGTTACTTCACGGAGGTATTTTTCCGTGGTGAACGCGTGGATCAACATGCCATCGGCAACGGATGCCGCCGTTTCCGTCATCTTAGGGCCGACCGCTGCCAGCACAATTCTTGGCTTGCCATATTGTGTATCGAGCGGCGTGAACATCGGGGTCATCAGGGTATGGGTGTAGTATTCGCCCCTGAATTCCAACGGCTTGCCGTCATACCAACAATCCCAAATGGCCTGGATCGCTTGAATCATTTCCTTCATCTGCGCCGCTGGTTTCCCCCACGGCATGGAGAAGCGCTTGGTGATATGCGGCTTGATTTGAGAGCCAAGTCCTAACGTAAAACGGCCTTTCGAGAATGCATTGAGATCATGGGCCAAATTCGCAAGCACCATGGGGTTGCGGGCAAACGCTACGGCAATGGAGGTGTAGAGTTCGATACGACTGGTGTGTTCCGCCGCAAGCAGAAGCGGAAAAAACGGATCGTGCGACGTTTCCGCGGCAAGAATGCCGTCATAGCCGCTGTCTTCGAGCGCTTTTGCTGTTTCCGCTGCTTTTCCTAAATCGAACCCTATGCCTGCATCGATCTTCATGACGATCCTCCACCCTGTTTGCTTGGTTTTCCCCAACTTAGACCATTTACACCGCCGGTCCAGAGTGGAATTTGCCGGTGCCTAGCCTTCCAGCCAGATGAATTTTGCAACGAAAAGGCCGCAGACGATCAAAAGTCCAACGGAGACCTCTTTATGGCGGCCACTTAGCAGTTTAAGGGCGGCAAAGGTGATCAGCCCGAAGCCGATGCCATTGGCGATGGAAAAAGTGAGCGGCATGGTCAGCACCGTGACAATACCGGGGACGAAATCCGTCACATCATCCCAATCGAATTCGGCAATCCCCCGAGCCATGACACAGGCGACAAACAACAATGCCGGAGCAGTCGCATAGTTCTGAATGGTCCCCGCAGCGGGCGCCAGAAAGATGCACGCAAGGAACAGTATCGCGGCGACAATGGCGGTAAGGCCGGTGCGGCCGCCCGCTTTCACGCCCGCCGCACTTTCCATGTAGCTGGTTACGGGTGAGGTTCCGAGCGCCGCCCCCACCATGGTCGCACTGCTGTCCGCAATGAAGGCGCGGTTCATGCGCGGCAGATTGCCGTGCTCATCCAACAGCCCGGCCCGGTGGGACACGCCGATCAATGTGCCGGCCGTATCGAAGATGTCGACAAATAGAAACGCCAGCACAACGCTAATCATGGTGAGTTCCAGTGCCGCGCCAATATCCATCGCCATGAAGGTCGGCGCCATGCTGGGGGGCAAAGAAACGATACCTTCAAATGGCGACACGCCAAGCGCAACACCGAGAGCCGTTATACCCCCCATGCCAATGAGGATAGCCCCCGGAACGCCGCGCGCGTCCAGCGCACCAATTCCAAGGAAACACATAATGGCCAACACCACAGGCATTGACGCAAGATCACCGATCCCCACCAAGGTTGCGGGGTGATCGACCACAATGCCCGCATTGCGCAAGGCGATCAGACCAAGAAAAAAGCCGAGGCCTGCGGAAATTGCCAGGCGTTGCGATCGCGGGATGGCGTTGATGATCCAAGCGCGCACGGGCAAAATACTCAGAACAAGGAACAAGATTCCAGAAATAAAGACAGCACCCAGTGCCGCCTCCCAACTGTGTCCCAATCCCAACACCACGCCGTAAGTGAAGAAAGCATTGAGGCCCATGCCTGGCGCAACGGCGATGGGGTAATTAGCGAGCAGCCCCATTAACAAGGATCCAAGCGCGGCGGCCAAACAAGTGGCCACAAACACCGCCCCTTTATCCATGCCCGCTTCCGCCAGGATCGCCGGATTCACAAAAATGATATACGCCATGGTGACAAAGGTGGTCGCACCGGCCAAAACCTCTTGGCGCACTGTCGTCCCGTTTTCCCGCAGCCCAAAGAAACTGTCTAAAACCGCGTTCATACTCCCTCGCGCAAGAATCTCTCGAGGACAGACTTCACCACACGCGACGTCATGTCAAAAAGCGTGAGTTCCGCGCGCCGTTGGGGTATGGAATCGAAAACGATAGATAAGGAAACAGCATGCGCGCCCTTGTGGTTTCAGAATTCGCTCCGCCGGAACACGCTCAAATCCAGGAGGTGGACGCTCCCGCGCCAGGCCCTCAGGATGTGGTGATTGATGTGAAGGCGGCAGGTGTGGGCTTTGTGGATGGACTGATCGTCCAAGGGCTTTACCAAGTAAAACCGCCCTTGCCGTTCATCCCCGGAGGTGAGATTGCTGGTGTCATTTCTGACATCGGCACTGAGGTGGAAACCCTCAAACCCGGTGATCGCGTGATGACTTTGGCGCCCGCGGGTGGGTTTGCCGAAAAAGCGAAAGCCAAAGCACTCGGTTGCATTCCGATTCCGGACAATTTGTCCTTTGAAGCGGCAGCCGGTTTTACAGTGTCCTATTGCACAGGCCTCTATGGTCTGAAGGACCAAGGCAACCTGAAAAAGGGCGAAACGGTTCTTGTGCTGGGCGCTGCCGGAGGCGTGGGGCTTGCGGCCATCGACATTGCGAAAGCTCTTGGGGCAAACGTTATTGCGGCGGCATCGACCGAAGAAAAACGCGCATTATGTATTGCGCAAGGCGCTGACGAGACGGTTGACTACACCCAAGAAAATTGGCGGCAGACCGTTAAAGAGCTGACGGACGGCAAAGGCGTGGATGTGGTCTATGATCCGGTGGGCGGCTCTATGTCGGAGCTTGCGCTGAGATCTTTAGGTCATGGCGGGCGCCACTTGGTCATTGGATTTGCGGCTGGCGAAATCCCCCGCATTCCCTTGAACCTGCCTTTGCTGAAACGCTGTCAGATTGTGGGTGTCGATTGGGGCGGCTGGATGCGGGAAGACCCCAGCCGCAACATTCCCTTGCTGACGCAATTGTTGGAATGGGTGGCAATGAAGCACCTAAACCCGCCCCAGGGTCAAACCTACCCGCTAGACAACGCACCACAAGCGCTGCGCGATCTGCTGGATCGAAAGGTCTTGGGCAAGGCTGTCATCGTGCCCTAATATTAGAGCATGAGCGATCAGAAGACGTCTGTTCTCATCATCGGCGCAGGGCCCACAGGGCTTATGGCGGCCTGCCAGCTCGCCCGCTTTGGGATTGATGTCCAAATCATTGACGCGAAAGGCGGTCCCACAACGGAATCGCGCGCCCTTGTGGTGCAAGCGCGGACATTGGAGATCTACGACCAGCTGGGTATCGCCAAGCAGGCGCTGGACAAAGGGTACATTGCCACCGGCATGAACTTTCACACCGACGGCAAACACCGCGCGCGCGTCCCCCTCGGCGATATTGGTAAAGGTTTGAGCCCGTTTCCGTTTTTGTTGGTATTGGAACAATGCCACAACGAAGAGATTTTGCTGGAGCATTTGACGGGCAGTGGCGGCACCGTGACCTGGAACACGTCTTTTACCGGACTGGAACAGTCCTCAAACGGAGTCACCGTCTCGACGGCAACACCCGATGGCCAGGCAAACACCGTCACCGCCGATTGGGTGATCGCGGCGGACGGCGCCTCTAGCCCGGTGCGCCATGCGCTGAAGATGCCTTTTGAAGGCGGCACCTATAGCGAGCGGTTTTATGTGGCCGATCTTGAGATCGACGGGGATATTCTCCATACGGAGGGGTCGATCTTTCTGGCCCAAAAGGGGTTCGCCCTGATCCTGCCCATGGACGGTGACCGGCGCTTCCGCTTGGTAGGGATCGTGCCTCAGTCGGTGGCGGCGGACACGCCAACTTTCGCGGACATCGAACACGACCTTGAACCCATTTTCCGGAAATCACTCTCGTTTCATGAACCGAATTGGTTTTCCTCCTATACCGTTCACCATCGATGTGTGGACAGTTTTCAAGCCGGTCGGGTGCTGTTTGCGGGAGATGCGGCCCATATTCATTCCCCTGCGGGCGGCCAGGGCATGAATACGGGTCTGTTGGACGCCCAGAATCTGGCTTGGAAATTGGCATTGGTGTGTCAGGGGGCCGCCAAAGATGACCTGGTCAACACCTATTCGGAAGAACGCCTGCCCTTTGCCCACAGGCTTCTGGAAACCACCGATCGCGTGTTTCAGGCCGCCATGTCACAGACATCCTGGATGGTGTTTTTGCGCACCAAGGTGTTTCCCCGTCTCGTCCGGACCGCTATGCGGATGCCGTTCGCCCGGCGGTTCTTCTTCGAAACCATCTCGCAGATCGGGATCACGCATCGAAAGCGCGCCTTGTCGGTTGATCACGGCACGGACAACGACACTTTGCGGGCGGGAGACAGATTCCCCGATTTCCAAATAGAGACCAACCGCAAGGAGCGATCCACCTTAGACCTGCTCAAGGCACCCGGTTTCCACCTGATCGATTTTTCCGCGCCGGCGAAAGCAGGTCAGAATGCGCGCGTGTTCAAGACGATCGCGGAAGCAATGCCAATGGCCATTCACTACACCGAGGCGATTTGCCTGGACGATCAATGGCGCACGGAAGTCGAAGGCCGCACTTATCTCGTACGGCCTGACATGTATATTGGCTTGGCAAGCACCGATCTTACCGAAGACCAATTCCGGCGCTACGTTGAATCGGTGCTGATGGTTGCGCCCTAACCTAAATCTCGCTCTGCTGAGATGTCATAGATCTTTGCCTCAACCCCCTTCACGTCGGCATTGGCAAGCCCAGCCTGAAACGTCGCCATATGCGGTGTGGCGAAATGCTTGTCGAGATCTTCCTGGCTTTCCCATTTCTCAAAAATGCGCACAAGGCCCGGGTCTGACAGGTCCACGGAAAAGGCATATTCGATACAGCCCGGTTCCTTCAGCGTCTCTTCGGCCATTTTTTGGGCCAACGGAGTGAGGGTTTGAATGGCATCCGGGCCGATAAAGACCTTTGCGGCGACGATAAGCATGGGTTGGGCTTCCTGGTTCTATTAACATTGAGACACCGTCAATTTGAGCGGGCAGGCAAGCCACCGCAACAAAAAAATTGACATCTGGATGGCAATGGCGATGGTGGCCTTCGGTGGGTGTGGGGAAATTGTGTCGAAGAGTAGTATTGGCTGCCACGTCTGGGCGAAAGAACAGTAAAGAGAAATACCCGCGTCGCATGCCCTGCCATTATTCCCCCAAAAACCCACTCACATGCACCCTAGCTGCGTTAGCGCTGGGTGTTGCGGCCATTATTTCGGGTCTGGTCGACCCAATTTCCGTGGCCTTCGCCCAAGACCGGCCCTCTACCGCCCGCAAAAACAACCTTGACTATGACGTCGATTTTCTAGGCATTGAAAAAAACCGGCTTTATCGTCTGCTGAATGACAGCTCGCGCCTATTGGCATTGCGTAACCTGCCGCCCCCGTCCCAAGCCGGCCTCAGCCGGCGCATTGATGAGGACCTTTCAAGGTTCCAACGCGTATTGCGCAGCGAAGGGTATTATGGCGCTGAGATTGAGACGCGAATTGATCAAACACAATCGCCCGTAAAGATCACCTTTAAGATTAAGCTGGGTGATTGGTTCTTTATTGATCAGCACACAATTTTGTTCGTTGAAAACGGCGATGAACAGTCACCCTTAGAGGCCCCTCCCATCGGGCAGAGAGACGCAACGCTTGCCCCCGGCACACGAATAAAGTCACAGCGCATCGTAGATGCCGAGCGTCGGCTCATCCGGCGGCTCAAAAATATCGGCTACCCTTTTGCGGAAGTAAGTGACCGCCGCGTGCGTATCGACTTTGCAACGAAGTCCGCGCGGATCGTCACCACCATAGACGATGGCGGCTTTCGCACCTTTGGTCCGCTACGCATTGAGGGTGAACAGCGCGTTCAGGAGGGGTTTGTTCAGAAATTTGTTCCGTGGGCCCAAGGCGCCCCTTTCGATGTTCGGAAAGTTTCATCATTCGATCAAAAACTTGAGAGTTTGGAACTCTTTCAATCGGTACGCGTAGAATATAAAGCCGAAGACGCCGGTGCCGATACCCGTCAGCCCATGACGTTGATTGTTAAAGAACGCAAACACCGGTCTATCGGACTGGGCGTGAACTATTCAACTAACGAAGGAGCCGGCGGACGTATCCTGTGGGAAAACCGAAACCTGTTTGGCCGCGGTGAGCGCTTTTCGTTGGAGGCCGGCGGTACGCAATTACGTCAGGGGATTGATGCCACATACCGCCAGCCGGAATTTGGCCGTTCCGACCAAGTGCTCATTTTGGGGTCCGGGTTGCAGCGTGAGGATTCTGACGCGTTTGACGAGCTGAGCGGTACAATCTCGGCTGCAATTGAGCGCCGCATCAGCCCGCGATTGACACTGACCGGCACCACCGAGGCCGAATTCGCTGACATCGAGGACAGCTTCGGCAATAGCCAATCACAACTCCTCGCCTTTCCCTTGCAAGCCCGGTGGGACTCCACGGACAATCTGCTGGACCCCAAAAAAGGCGTGCGTGCTTCTGGCCGTTTGGTGCCGCATATTGGCGCCAATCAAGGGCTGTTAACGTTCGTCTCTTTTGACACGACAGCATCCACCTATCAGAGCTTCGGCGCGGCGAAACGATTTACCTTGGCGGGCCGCGCGCGCATCAGCGTCGCCGCCGGTGAACGCACCGAGGACATTCCGGCAAACCGGCGCTTCTATTCAGGTGGCGCTGGTTCTATCCGCGGATTCGATTTTAGGGATGTGGGACCGCTGGACGCCAGTGGCGACCCGATTGGTGGGCGGTCGCGCCTCGAGCTTGGATTGGAACTGCGTACCAAAATTACCCGCGACATTGGTCTGGTGCCCTTTATCGAAGGGGGTAATGTGTATGACGAGGCCTATCCGGATTTTGACGGCGAATTGCGTTGGGGCGCCGGCCTTGGGCTGCGCTACTTCACGGCGATCGGTCCCTTACGGTTCGACATCGCGACGCCGCTCAATCCGCGCGACGGTATAGATGGCACCATTGAATTCTACATTAGCCTAGGGCAGGCTTTCTGATGACAAGTGAGACAGCAAAACCCGAGAATCGATACACCCGCCGCGCGATCATCTCTGTGGCCGTCATTGGCGCGCTGTTCCTCGCACTCTGGGCAGCGCTGCAACTCGATCCCATGCGGCGCCTGATTGTTGATAGCGGTCTCGCCGCCGCCGAAAGCGAAAATTTCAAACTGAGCTATGAACGCATCGGCGGCAATTGGCCCTGGTCCATCCGCATCCAGAATATTGACGTCTCCGACAAAGAAGGGGTGTGGCTATCCGCTGCCGACGTCACCCTAAACTGGTCGCCCTTCGCCCTGGTGCGCGGGAATGTTACCGCGTCACATTTAAAACTCGACCAAATTCACATCGCTCGCACGCCAGTTTCCGACACAACGGAACCAAGCGACCCGCATATTCTGCCGCCGCTTCCGACACTGCCTGTGTCCATCAATGTCAGCCGCTTTGAAGCCACCAATGTCACCGTTGACAAAGCGGTTCTTGGAGCCCCTGTGGCCGCCAATTTAAACGGGAAGCTTTTTTGGCAGGGCGACACGATCCGATTGCTCGCTCAACTATCGGAAGACAGGGACCGGTCGCTTCGCGCCAACCTTAAAAGCAAAATCGATGCGCGCAGAAATGTGCTGGAGCTGGACTTGGACTTAAAAGACGGCGGTACCGGACTGCTTAATCATTTGTCCGGCCTCGGTGAGGGTCAAGGTATCACCGTGAGCGCGTCGGGCAATGGACCGGAAACCGATTGGCGCGGTCAATTCGCCGTCGAAACGGATAGCGCTGGCAAGGTATCCGGGACGATCAACGTGAGCGACGTTCGTCCGCTGGTGATAGAGACCGACATACGGGCTTACCCCGGCCCGGATACACCCGACGAGATCGCCCAGCTATTAGGCAAGCAAGCGACGCTTAAACTGTCGGGAAGAAACATCACCGTCGAAAGCATAGTGGTCGATCAACTGGCCATCGAAACGGATAGCGGAATTGCCGGAACCGCGACCGGAACTGCCAATTGGCAGTCAGGGTCTATGGCCGGTGATGCAGCTTTTTCAATCGGCGACTTATCCACCTTATCGGCCCTGGCGAACAGCGATATGTCGGGCACGCTATCCGTCAACGCAAAAGCGTCAGGTGCGCTAAATGCCCCGGATGTGACCGCAACCCTCCGAGGACAGACCATTCGCATTGATGACACACCGTTCGGCACCGTTCTGGGAAATATTTTTTGGCCCGGCCGCGGTACCCAACAGGGTTCCTTAGAACTATCGATTGACAGCCCGCTTGGGCCGGGCAGTTTCGTGTCTTCCGTCTCCCGCACCAAAGGCAATGAGATCCGCCTGGCTGGCCTTTCCGGAGATTGGCTGTCCAGCCAGTTTAAGGGCGATATCACATTGCACCCGAATGCGAATCCATCTGGGTCGCTGACTTTCAACATTGCCTCACTCGAACAAATTTCTTTCCTCAGCCAATTTGCGGGCTTTTCATCAATCGGTGGATCCGCCCAAGGTGCCGTTCACCTGCCACGGCCTGATGACCCCGGCACGCAGAAGATTGACGCAAACTTCGCCAATTTTCGCTTTGGCAACGGCACGGAAATGATCGCCGCCGACACATTGACGCTCATTGGCGCGGTGGGCACGGGGGCAGACCAAAGGGTCAGCGCGTCCCTTGTCGGCAACGGAATTCTTCTACCAGGCGTGTTTAGTGCGACCACCCTGGCGCGCGCCGAGGTCACAATTGACGGGCGATTGACCGACGCGCAATGGCGCATGACCGCCGATGAGATCAATCGAACCAGCGACCGGCTGTCAGCGCGCGGCACATTTCAAACAGAAGACAAAGGCCCGCAAAAAATTGTCTTGAGCGGCCTAACCGGACAATTGGCCGGCGAAACGATCACGCTGAAGAGCCCAACTACGTTCACCCAGACGGAAACCGGCTGGGATTTATCCAAACTCGACCTTGCCTACGGAGACGGCACGATTGTGGGGACAGCCAAATCCCTCAACCAAGGACTAAGCGCCGATTTGGACGTATCGCGCTTACCGCTTACGATCGAAACAGAAGCATTCGACCCAATCGAAGGCCGGTTTAACGCCCGCGTTCAGTTGGATACGATCAGCACACAGAAAACCGGCAGTGCGGATTTCAGCCTCGCGTCTACATCCGGCGACACACCTCTGGCCCCGACGCGCGCGACCGCCACCTGGGATGGGGAAGAATTGCGGATTACCGGCGACCTTGAAGAGGTTGGCCGCTTTGACGGATCACTACCGCTTACATTCTCAAACGGTGCCTTCGGAATCGCACCCAATGGAACAATCGGGTTTTCGGCAAACCTGTCCGGGCGCTTGGGGCCCTTGTGGCAGTTGGGTCCATTTTCCGAATATGACCTGGCGGGCGACGCGTCCTTGGACATGACGGCTTCCGGTACGTGGGGTAAACCGGTGATATCCGGCCATGGCCGCCTTGCCAACGGACGATTTGAGAGTTTCGCCGATGGTATCCTGTTCGAGAACGTGTCCGTTGACCTTTCGGCCCAGAACTCTGAGCGCGCCGCCCTTTCCATGACCGCGACCGATGGTGATGGGGGGCGTATCAAAGGGGACGGGACGATCAGGCTTGAGGCGGACAACAACGTCCCCCTCTCGATCACCGCCGAATTTGATAAAGCAAAAATCCTCCGTAGTGAGAACTATGACGCGCAAATTTCCGGGCAGGTCAAACTCGCGGGCAAAACGGACGCTTTGAGCCTTACTGGCGATGTGTTGATCAATCGCATGGATATTCGCATCCCAAATGATCTCCCGCCCAGTGTGGTGGATATTCCGGTGGAGTTGGTCAATGTCCCCCCGGCTTTGCGCGATACCGCCCAATCCTTGGACCAAGCAACAGAGACTCCCATTGCGCTTGATCTCAATCTTCGGGCGCCAAACCGAATTTTTGTGGAAGGCCGTGGCCTCAATTCGGAATGGAAGGCAAAGGCCAGAATTTTTGGCGACACCAATACCCCACGAATCGACGGCCTTGCAGAAGTTGTAAAGGGCACCTTTGATTTTGCCGGCCGCCCTTTCGATCTTGAGCAAGGACAGGTCGTGTTTGATGGCGGAAAGAGTATCGACCCGCGCCTCGATGTCTTGGCATCCCGAGAGGATGACGACATTACCGTCAGTGTTGAGGTGACTGGGCTTGCGTCTGACCCCGATTTCTCTTTTCAGTCCAACCCCTCCTTGCCTCAGGAAGATGTATTGGCGCGCATCCTGTTCGGCAAACCGCTGGAGAATTTGACCTATGTGGAGCTTGCTCAGTTAGGCGAGTCGGTGGCGAGTTTAAGCGGCAAGGGACTGGGCGGCGGTGGCCGAGGCTTTTTCGGCAATGTACGACAATCCTTAGGGGTCGATGTCCTGTCTGTGGATACAGGATCGATCGCGAGCGCTGCCGCCGATGACGAGGAAGTGGTTGGCCCCAGCCTCACGGTGGGCAAATATGTCAGTGATCGCGTCTATGTAGGTATCACGCAGGGCACGGACGAAGATTCCACAGCAGTGGAAGTAGAGGTGGACATTACACGGCACCTAAGTCTGTCGACTGAAGTTGGCCAAAAGGCAAACTCTAATATCGGCCTCAACTGGAGCTGGGATTATTAGGCATGGATTTTCCTACAGGTATAAGCCTGGACCATTTGGAAATGCACTCCAATCTGCTCGCAGACAGTTTTCACCGGCTGGTCGGACGTCCCTTAGTTGAAACAAAAAGCCATGCGTCCCTTGCCGAAGCCTTATTCAATGCCCCTTTCGTGGTCGTTTCCCACGGATTAGAAGACGATCCTCTGCTGAATTATGGAAATGCGATCGCGCTGGAGCTATGGGAGATGAGTTGGGATGAGCTGACCTCCACCCCCTCCCGCCAGACGGCAGAGCCCGCAAACCAACAGGAACGGGCCGAGGCCATGGCGCGCGTAAAAAAAGCAGGGTTCACGGAAGGTTATAGCGGGATACGCATATCAAAATCTGGCCGCCGCTTTCTGATCAATGATACAGTGATTTGGAATGTTACGACAGCGGACAAAATTTATTGTGGGCAAGCAGCGACCTTTGCCAGCTGGACATTCCTTTAAACTCTTGTGACGACGCGTCGCCAAAAGGAAAATCATGCGTCTACCAATCGCTTCTCTATGTTCGTTGCTTTTTCTTAGTGCCTGCGGTGACACACAAACTGATACGGCCGACGATGTCATCCGGGGTCTGAAAGCCTACCGGATTACGCAAACCGCAAACACAGAACTGCGACGTTACCCAAGCATCGTTGAACCGGCGAAAGAAAGTAAATTGTCGTTCGAAGTGGCCGGACAATTGTTAGAGGTCGATTTGGAAGTCGGCCAAAAGGTTATAGAAGGGGAAGTACTCGCGACGCTCAACTCCACGTCCCTGGAGCTGCAAGAACAAGAAGCACGCGCGCGCTTGGAAGAAGCAGACGCGAATGTAAGAAACGCCCAATCTGACTATGACCGAAAAGCCAAATTGAAAAATGACGGCTTTGTCACACAAGCAGAATTCGACCAATCCAGTAGCACATTGTCCGGCAGCAAAGCGCTCGTGCTGCAAGCTCAAAAACAGTTGGATATTGCAACGGAAAATCTCAGCAAGGCCACCTTAATCTCCCCTTTTGATGGGGTGATCTCCAGTGTTGACGTGGAGTCTTTCGCCCAAGTCGGTGCAGGACAGCAGATCGTTGGCGTTTACAGCGAAGGTGTGTTCGAGATTTCCTTCCGCGTACCGTCTTCCATCATCAATATAATCGAGATCGGGGATGTCGCCGATATTCAAATCGCAGATCTAGGCAATGTGTCCTACAAGGGCCGCATCAAGGAAATAGGTTCTCGAGCCGCCAGCGTGTCGGCCTTCCCTGTGGTTGTGACGATCGACGAGAAAACAGACATTCTTCGCGCCGGCATGGCCGCCGAAGTTACTCTGTCGATCAAGTTGGGCCGCAACACGGATGGTTATCTTGTACCACTTAGCGCTTTCTTAGTCGGATCAGCAGACCAACAAGGGACTCAAGCGCTGAATATGACCGTTGGCAGCCGAAATCGGGCGAACCTGTTTTTCTTCGACGAAGAAACCTCAACCGTCTCAGCTCGGGAGGTCGATATTTCTGGTATTCGCGAAAACATGGCGATCGTTTTTGAGGGCGTCAAAGAAGGCGATATCGTTGCATCAGCCGGGGTTTCCTACCTGAAAGACGGCCAGAAGGTTCGCCTTTTGCCACTTGACAAATAAGGGGCTCAACCATGATTGCATGGCTTACGCCTTTTGGCATTGGACGCTCTCAATTCACCATCCTTGCCATGATCGGGCTGGTGATGACGGGCCTTCTTCTGTATTCGGATTTTCCCAAACGCGAAGATCCGGAAATTACCATTCGTACGGCTTTGGTGACTGCTGAATTCGCGGGCATGACGCCCGAACGGGTCGAACAATTGATTGCCGACCCCGTAGAGCGGAAAATCCGCGCAATTCCCGAAGTGGAAGATATTGAAACGCTTCTCTCCACGGGACAAATGCGCGTTCAAGTCACACTCAAAGATCAAGTGTTTGACCTTGAACCGATTTGGCAAGAGTTACGCGACAAAATGGAAGAGGTTGCCCGGGAGCTGCCGGACAACACCCGCGGACCATTCGTAAACACGGACTTTGGCAATGTGGCCATCGCCACCATTGCCGTCACGGGCGATGGGTTTAGTTACCGCGAGATAGAAGACACCGCCGAAGCGTTACAACAACATCTCTATACGGTCAGCGGTATCTCGAAAGTGTCAATCTACGGCATCCAAGAAGAAAGGATATGGTTAGAGCTAGAAGAAGAACGCTTGGCCTCCATCGGCAGTCAAATCAATACGCTGATCAACGACATTCAAAAACAAAACATTATCCTTCCGGGCGGAACGCTGGACGCCGACGGCACATCCATATTGCTGGAAACCTCCGGCGATTTTGAGCAGGTGATTGACATTCGAAACGTGCTCACCCGTGTGGAAAGCATCGACGATTTTGTCAGGTTGAACGATCTTCTAAGCGTCAGACGCGGTTTTGTTTCCCCTCATGAGAAGCCGGTCTACTACAATGGCAAGCCGGCATTGGTCGTTTCTGTGGAGATGCAGTCCGGCCAAGACATTGCGCAAGTGGGCCGTGACTTAAAACAGGCAGCTCAAGAGTTTGAGACCCGCCAACCCATCGGGATTGACCTTTCGTTTGCAACATTCCAGCCTGAAAAAGTGGAACGATCCGTCAACGACGCCGTCACCAATGTCGCGCAGACATTCATTGTGGTGCTGATCGTCGTTTTGATCTTCCTAACCCCGCGCGCCGGTCTCGTTGTCTCAAGCATCGTGCCGTTCGCCATCATGTTCGCCCTTATCGGTATGAACGTTCTGGGCATTGAACTTGAGCAGGTGTCCATCGCCGCCATCATCATCTCACTGGGCCTGTTGGTCGACAATGGCGTGGTGATCGTCGAAGACATATTGCGGCGAGTACAAGCAGGTTCACGGCGGTCGGAAGCCGCCCTGGCGGCGGGCCGACAATTCGCTGTGCCCCTTCTCATTTCCTCAATGACGACGGTCTTTGCGTTTATGCCACTTCTGCTTTTGGAAGGCTCTGAAGGTGAATATGCGTTTTCTCTGGGTGCAGTGGTGGCGCTCACCTTGCTTGGGTCTTGGATTGCCGCATTTTACTTCCTGCCCTTTACGGCGGCAAACGTTCTTAAACCCCATAGCCAACAGAAGACGCAGGATCCGGACAATCCCTCGGGTTTCTTGAAATGGCTGTACGACACCTATGCACGCCTTTTGGCCATTGCGCTGAAGTCGCCGCATGCCACCATTGGCGCGTGTTACGCCCTTGTAGGTTTGGCAGCCTTCTTGTTCAGCATGGTGCCGAACCAGATGTTCCCCCTGAGCGATCGCAACCAAATCCTCATTTTCATGGATATGCCCCAAGGCACGCATATCAGCGCGACCGAAGCATCGTCCCTAGCGGTGGGGCGCTGGTTGTCGGATACAGACCAAAATCCCGAGGTACAAAACCACATTGTCTATGTGGGCGATGGCGGTCCGCGTTTCTATTTGTCCCTCAATCCGAACGAGCCTAATCCCTCATCCTCATTCTTTCTGGTGAACACAGACGATTTGGCCGGCGCCTTGGCTCTGTCGCGGCGGGCTGAACGCTATTTCGTGGAGAACCATCCGGAAGCCCGCTTCAAAATCAAACAATTATCAATGGGGGCATCGGAATCCGGCATTGTTGAGATTGAGATCAAAGGGCCGGACCTTGACCGTCTTTTGTCATTGGCTGAGAAGGTGGAAGATGCATTCGCCGAAGCGCCGGGAATCGTGCAAAACGAAAATGACTGGGGCAACAAGATCATCAAGGCCGCAATCGAAATCAACCAGGACAAGGCGCGGCGCCTTGGCATCACCTCAGAAGACATGGCGCAACTGCTGAGCGCCTATTTCGATGGTTTTCAAGTATCGGAATATCGCGAAGACGATAAGTCGATCCCTGTGGTTCTGCGGGCAACGGAACGCAGCCGGGACAGTGTGGAAGACCTGCTGAACATTATCGTCGGCGGTAACAATGAAATCGTTTCCCTAGAACAAGTGGCTGTCTTGGCGCCGCAGATTGAATTTTCTCAAATTCGTCGCAAGAACCAGGAACGCACCATTATCGTGTCCGCCAAAAGCCGGGATCTCACAGCCGGAGAACTTCTTGCGTCCATCCAAGACGACCTTGACGCCCTTGATCTATCCGGCGGATATGAAGTCACTATCGCGGGCGAAACCGCCACCAATAGCGAGATCAACGGAAAACTTGGGGCGGGTTTACCGGTCGCCTTGATGTTGATGTTGCTGGCGATTGTCTATCAGTTCAACTCATTCCGGCGTACACTGATTGTCTTTATGACCATCCCCTTGGTGGTGGTCGGCGCGCCGATGGGTTTGTTGCTGACCGGCGAACCAATGTCATTCTTTGGGACACTGGGCCTCATCAGCCTGGCGGGCATTATCATCAACAATTCTATTATCCTCATCGACCAAATTGACGAGGAACTAAGATCGGCGCCGTTGAGGCAAGCGATCGAAACAGCGGCGCGGCGGCGCTTACGGCCAATCCTACTGACATCAGCAACGACAATATTGGGGCTGGTGCCGCTCTATTTGTTTGGTGGCGCCATGTGGTCGCCATTGGCGGTCGTCATGATGGCGGGCTTAGGCGCCGCGTCACTCATTACCGTTTTCTTTGTGCCTTCCGCCTTCTTGGTCTTGTTTGAACGCGGCGACAAGAAGGAGCAAGTGGCAACGGCGACCGCGTAGCCGTTTTACGCGGCCCCTTTCGCCGCCGCTTCACGGGCGGCCCGAACACTCTCATTCGTTTGATTAAACAAAAGATCCCGCCGCCGTTTTTCTTCTTCCTCGGAAAGCTTTTGTTCCCGGAGCTCGCGTTTCACAGCAAAACCTTTTTGAACCGCATCCCGCGCGCCAACTTCATCGACCCAGCGCTTCAGATTGGGGAAGGTGTCCCACATGCTTTCGTCAATAAGCCGTCCGATCGCCATGGCCCAGGGCCAGGTGATGATATCGGCAATGGTGTAGTCGGCACCCGCCAAATACTGGTTTGCCGATAGTTGCGCGTCCATCACGCCAGACAAGCGATCGACTTCCCCTACAAACCGCTTGGTGCCGTATTCGAGCTGCTTTGGATCACCGGCGATGTTTTTGCCATAGTTTTTGAAATGGTTGGCATTGCCCATCATGGGGCCCAGATTGGCCATCTGCCAATGCACCCATTGCAGGACACGGTATCGTTCCGGCCCTTCTTTCGGCAGGAACTTCCCTGATTTATCGGCCAGGTACTCAAGAATAGCGCCGGATTCAAACAGGGATAACGGGTCACCGCCCCCCATCGGCTCATGATCCACAATGGCCGGCATGCGGTTGTTCGGACTGAGGCGCAAAAATTCTGCCGTGAACTGATCGCCGCCACCGATGTCAACGGGAATGACTTTGTACTTGAGCCCGCATTCTTCGAGCATGATGGTGACTTTCCACCCATTGGGCGTGGGCCAATAATGCACATCAATCATGACAAGCGTCTCCTGTGATCGGCGGCGTCATCGCAGCCAATTTTGTTTTGCAAGCCGGGAATGCGCTTGCTTTATTTTCTGCCTTTGTACGGACTTTTATTATATTCCGCCATCGCCTGCGGCATCATGCGTTGCAGGTTTTGGATGCGAGATCCCGGTGACGGGTGCGTGGACAAAAATTCCGGCGGACGGTTACCACCATATTTCGCAAAATTCTGCCACAACGGTATGGACTGCCGTGGGTCATATCCCGCCCGCGCCATATATTTCAGCCCGATGGCATCGGCTTCCGCTTCCTGTGTTCGGCTAAATGGCAACACCACGCCCAAGGTTGCGGCTTGCGCCAATACGTTCGGATTGATACCGGTCGCAGCCCCTGCGACCCCCACACCAATACCTACAGCCATTTGGCTGGACATCCGTTCTTCGCCATGGCGGGCGATGGCGTGCGCCACTTCATGTGCCATCACAGTGGCGAGCTGGGCGTCATTTTTGGCAACTTTAAAAAGACCCGTATGAACCCCGACTTTGCCGCCGGGCAACGCAAATGCGTTGGGGGTGTCGTCTTCAAAGACGGTGAATTCCCATTTGTAATTCGGCCGCGGGCTAATGGCGGCGATGCGGCCCCCAATGCGCACCACCGGCAGCGTATATTTGGGGTCCTTGGATATTTTCTTCTTGGACTTGATTTGGCTATAGGCGTCGGCCCCAAGCTGTAAGCCCTGAGCCTCTGAAATCAAAATAAGCTGGCTGCGCCCGGTTTCCGGCGCTGTGGTGCAACTGGCCAGCGTCGTCAGCGCTAAGGCCCCAAGTCCCACCAATTTTCCAAACCAAAGGCGTCTTCCGGCTGTCCGCAAAGCCTGCATGGTCGCTACTCCCCCTAACGTCACCGTGAAACTCTAATGGAGACAGTCTAGGGCAAAGGATTGTCTTTGATAAAGCCTATAACCGCATTGGCCAGATCTTCTGGGTTTTCTTCCTGCAAAAAGTGGCCTGCCCCCTTGATGGTGACGTGATTTTGCCCTTTAGCGCCGGGCACCTCGGCTTGAAACCGCTTTTCGCCGCCCGCGGTGACAGGATCGCGGTCGCTAAATGCCGTCAAGAACGGCTTTTCAAAAGATTGCAACACTGTCCAGGCCTCCCGATTGGCGGGAACCGACGGATCATCTGGGAAAATCGGCACAAGGCTGGGGAACTGACGGGCGCCTGCCTGATAGCTGTCATCTGGAAACGGGGCGGCATAAGCGTCCAAGATGGCCTCTGCGTCGCCCTCGGGCAGCGACATACTGGCCATAACGTCACGAACTCTAAAATTTGGGTGTTCGGACGTATATTTGCGCCAATAGAAGAACCCTGGGGGGCCATCTTTCGCGGCGAATTTTTCGCCCAGCTCGTGGGCTTCTATGACCGGAATGCTGTCATAAACCTCCCGCATGGGCCCCGCCATCTCGTCAGGGATGTCCTTGGCGTCGGGTAGGCCCGTATTCGCCACCACCGCCCGGGCATAGCGGTGAGGATGGGCCGTCAACATGCGCAACCCAATCAGCCCACCCCAGTCCTGACCCACAAAGGTCAGATCCTGAAGGTCCAATGCCAACAGCCAGGCACACATCCAATCCACATGACGTTGATAGGTGTAATCGTTGCGCTCTGACGGTTTGTCGGATTTGCCGAACCCCACCAGGTCCGGCGCGATGACGCGATATCCCGCACCCGTGAGGATCGGCAACATCTTGCGATAGAGATACGACCAACTGGGCTGGCCATGCATACACAAGATCGTCTCGCCGTCCCGTGGGCCTTCGTCCAGATAGTGGATCCGTAACTCGCCGCCTTCACCATCGGGAACCGTTTGGTAGTTGGCTGCGAAATCGTAGCCCGGCAAATTGGCAAATCGGTCATCGGGTGTACGGAGCACTTTCATGGGACGTTTCCTATCTTGTGTGTCCTAGGCCGCTTCAAAAATCGCTGCAATCCCTTGGCCACCGCCGACACACATGGTTTCGAGACCATATCTGCCATCGCGGCGCTTCAGCTCATGCATCAAGCTGGTCAAAATACGGGCGCCGGTGGCGCCGATAGGATGGCCAAGCGAGATGCCGGAACCATTCACATTCAACTTGTCGCGGTCCTCAAACCCCCAGCCTTTAAGAACCGACAGGACTTGCGCGGCAAAGGCTTCATTCAATTCCACCAAATCCATGTCGTTCCAGCCAAGACCTGTGCGCTCGAACAGTTTCTGAACGGCGGGCACCGGGCCAATGCCCATGGTGGCCGGATGACAGCCCGCGGCAGCCCACCCGACAAAATAACCCATGGGTTCAAGCCCCAATTTTTCCAACTGGTCTTCGGCAACAATCAAGCACGCCGCGGCCGCATCGTTTTGCTGGCTGGCATTGCCCGCCGTCACCACGCCATCCTTCATCAGTGTACGCAGCTTTCCCAGGCTTTCAGCCGTTGCGTCCGGGCGCACGCCTTCGTCTTTCGACACAGTAATGGGGTCGCCTTTGCGCTGGGGCACCTCCACAGGCACAATCTCGTCATCGAACTTGCCTGCGTCCCAGGCCGCTGCCGCCCGCTTGTGGCTTTCTGCCGAATAGGCATCGCAGTCATCCCGCGAGATCTGATATTCCGTCGCCAAGTTTTCCGCCGTTTCGATCATGCCGGAAATGGGCCCGAAACGGTCGATCGGCTGGGACCGTTCGCGCCCGCGATCCAGGCGGTCATAGAGTTTCACGTTACCGGAGCGGGCCCCACCGCGCATATCGGTGGTGTAATATTCAATATTGCTCATGCTTTCGACACCACCCGCGACCACCGCATCTGCCGCGCCGGTCTGCACCATCATGGCCGCATTGGCGATGGCTTGAAGGCCACCCCCGCACCGGCGATCCACCTGTGTACCCGGCACTTCGATGGGCAAGTCGGCGGCCAGCGCCGCCCAACGGCCAATGCAGGGAGCTTCACTGTTCGCATAGCTTTGCGCGAGCACCACATCATCAATTTTTTCGGGGTTGATCCCACTGCGAGACACCACCGCTTTCAGCGCGGTCGCCGCCAACTCTTCAGCTGGCACGCTTGCCATGCCGCCCAAGAATTTCCCGACCGGAGTTCGAACAGGAGAAACAATTGCCGCGCGTCTCATAAGCACCCCTTGTGGTTTGTGATTTGCGCGCACCCTAGCCCGGCTGAGATCTCAAGGCCAGACAATCACTTGGCACTCTGGGGTGCGCTTATGCACCCACCAGCGGCTCACACCCAGTGCCGGATAGCACATCGTCGACATACGCACGGTCATCCGCCGACAGGGTTTGATAGGCCTCGCGCAGCCACTGCACACATTTGCCTTGATAGGGGAACGGCTGTTGCACCCAGGTCGCGCCATCGACGGTGGTCTCCACCTTTTCGGCCTTAGCCATCAGCGCCTGAGCGTTCGCCAACATCACGGGAACGAAGGTACGGCCCAGTTCCTCAAATAACGGACGCAGTGTCGATTTCGCATCCTCTCGACTGAGCCAGTCATTTTCAGTTGGATTGGCCCCGGAAAGATCGTCGACCAAATCAACCCAGGCATAGACCCGCGGTGCTTTTTCCAATGTGAGCGCCATGGGTGTTGGATCGAAATGAGAGAGTTGGGTGAGCTGTCCATAGGCCGCGAAGTCGGATGAGCCGGGGCGGTTGCCCATGAGATAGGGATAGGATTTCAAATGTTCCTGGAAAATGTCGAGGAACCGCGCATAGCTCGCCTCGATGATGGGGGCCGTGGTGTCATTAGATCCCACCACATATAGGCGAGAGATTTGACGTTCGGAGAACATCTTTTTGGCGGCCAGCAAATCACTTTCCGGTGCCGAATTGCCTCGCCAACGCGGCAACACATCCCCCGCCCGTTCGATATCATCCTGATAATACCAGCGGTAGTGGAACATGGCTTTTGTCAGCCATTCATCGCCATAGTCTTCAAGCAAATGGTCCAAAAAAGCGAGCGCCGGGTCGCTGGGAATAATCGTGCGGCCATCGAATTCCTTCTCGAACCGCCGGATCAAAGGAGACGAATCCACCACCGCTTCCAACTCACCTGACGCACTGGGCAAATAAAATGTGGGCAGCAAGTGTACTTTCGGCGCCGGTAGATTTTCCGGTTGATCGTTCAAGCCCCACAGCACCTTGTAGGGAATGTGCCGGTATCGCATCACCGCCAACATTTTCCGTGTGTAAGGCGATCCAGGGGCGCCACTGAGCAAAAGCGGTGTGGGCAAAGACATGCGTTTCCTCCTTCACATGCCGATCAGGCCGGCGATGATTTTTGATGATTTAATATATTGACACTCAAAATGTCAATTGTTTAGAAGCGGCCCCAAAGAGAACGATTGGTCAGTAAATAGAAGCCGAATGCCACCAACGAGGCGCAGGACATAACCAGATAAGCCGCACCGTACCCATCGAAATAACTATAGAGCATGCCAATCACCGCAGGGCCCGAGGCAACCCCAAACATGGTCAGAAAGTTATGAGCGGCAAAAATGCGCCCGTAGTCGCGCATACCGAATTTTTCAGCGATAAGCAGTGGCTGCATCATGAGTAAGCTCCCGACCGTTGCCCCAAAAATGACCGTTGCTATGAACAACGCGACCGTTGAGTAAGACACTGAAAACAGCACCAGGGCAAAGGCTTGGGTGCCAACAAGAGTGAGCACGAATATTTCAGACGATATCTTTGACAAGATCTGCCCGCCAACCAGCCGCCCCACAATGCTGCAGGCAGCAAGTACCGCAACCAGAAAGGATGCGGTTTCGGCACTATCCGTACGCAGAGAAATGAGACGGAAATGGTGTGCCAGCACACCGACCTGGGCCATCATGGCCAAGAAAAAGGCGCCGGTCATATAGACAAAGAAACGAGAGCGCGTTGCGGTGTCGTAGTCAACGCCCACCAGATGTGCCGGTTCGGCCTCCTCGACCATATCGAACGCAGCACCATCTGGACGCAATCCCATGGCTTCCGGTGACGCACGAAACAGCAACACCGCGACAGGCGCGATGCCAAGAAAAAACATAAGGCCTAACCAAGGACCAGCCCCGGAGATACCGTTTTGATCAATCAAGTAGATAGACAAGGGAGTCAGGATTATTCCGCCAATGGACAGCCCCGTTGACGCAAAGGACAACGCAACCGGCCGCTGCTTGTGGAACCACCGTGTCACGATTGTGGTACACGGAATGAGCGCGCACGCGGTATAGCCAATGCCGAAGCAAATATGGAAGGCGTAAAGTTCCCATAACTGATCAACCAGAGGCGCCATCGACAGGGTGACGCCGCCAATAGCCGCCCCAGCCACGACGGACCACCGCAAATCATATTTCTCGATAAACCGCCCGACGGCGAGGCCTGCAAAGCCGGATGTAAGGAAAAAAGTTGCCGTTGCCGAGGACGTTATCCCCACGGGAAAGGAGCGTTCGTCAACAAAGGCGTTGAGATAGACACCAAGATTGTAGAACCCGAAACCGGACGACACAGTCATCACGAAGAAAGCGGCTGCTACTATGTACCACCCATAAAACAGGTCGGGCCATCTTTGCCCGCCTGTGGAGTCGCTTTGCACCATTCCTTGTTTCGCCCGTCTTTTTTACAAACTGTTTAAGCATGACAGATGGCGCCCGCCTAGTGATTCCTTGCTGCAAGGACGCTACACTCACGCGCAACAGTGAACAGTGCCCCTGCGTAAAGGGGCGATCGATCCGATAAGAGACCAAAAATGAGCGAGATCACCGTTTACACGGCGCGCAGCGTCATCACCATGGACCCGTCCCTTCCGCGCGGCACCGCCATTGCGGTACGCGACGGAATGATTTTGGAAGTGGGGACACTGGATAGCCTACATCCCTGGTTATCGAAACATCCGCATAAGATTGACGATCGTTTTATCGATCACATTCTCATGCCGGGTTTTATCGACCCACATCTTCACCCGACCATGGCGGCAATCCTATTGAATATGCAGTTCATCACCACCGTGGAATGGCGATTGCCTTGGCAGACTGTAAAACCAACCACGTCCAAGGAAGGCTTTCTCAATCGGCTCGCCGAACTCGACGCCGCAATGGACGATCCGGAAGAACCCTTGTTCACCTGGGGCTATCACCAATTGTGGCACGGGCAGATTCGCCGTCAGGACTTAGACGCACTCGACATCACCCGGCCTGTCGTGGTGTGGCACCGTTCCTTCCACGAGATCGTTGTCAACGGCGCCATGCTGACATGGATGGGGATCAATGAGAAAGAAACCCACGCACAGGTGAAACTGGAAGACGGACATTTTTTCGAGAACGGCTTACGCCTTGCCATCAATCACCTGAACCCACACATATTGGCACCGGAGCGTTATGCCGAAGGCTTGCAAAAGCTAAAGCAAGTGGTTCATTTCGGCGGGCACACCACCATTGGCGACATGGCGGCGGGGCTTTTCAATTTGGAGTCCGAGCTGCAGGCCGCCGCGACGCTTCTCGATACGGACGACACACCATTCCGTACACAAATGATTCCGGCCGGAAACGTTCTGGGCGCAACCTATAAAACAAATGAAGCCGCCTTGGAATTCATCAAGACCTTGCCTGAAAAGAATACCCACCGGCTTGAATTTCGCGATCACGTTAAACTGTTTACGGATGGGGCGTTCTTTTCGGAACTGATGCAATTGTCGGAACCGGGTTATATTGACGGGCATGACGGGGAATGGCTGATGCTGCCGGAGCAATTCGAAGCCGCCGTGCGCACCTATTGGCATGCGGGTTACAAAATCCATGTGCATTGCACGGGCGATCTGGGCCTGGAAATGGCGCTGGATGCGCTAGAAAAAATGCAATGGGAACGCCCGCGCTTTAATCACCGCTATACGATCGAGCATTTTGGCTTTTGCACACAAGAACAAGTGCGCCGCATTAAAGTGTTGGGCGCCCAAGTATCCGCAAATATATACTATCTATACGAATTAAGTGATATTTACCGCCGCCAGAGCATTGGCAATGAACGCGCCAATCAAATCGGACGCTTGGGCTCGGTCGCACGCCACGACATTCCGTTGGCCTTCCATTCGGACTTCACCATGGCACCGGCTTTGCCCCTTAACAGCGCACATATCGCGGTTAATCGGGTGAACGCCGCGGGTGATGTGATGGGACCGGAAGAAAAACTCACCATCGACCAGGCGCTCCGCGCCATTACGACGGACGCGGCCTACATGCTGGGCATGGAGACTGAAATCGGCAGCCTGCGCGCCGGCAAGAAGGCCGATTTTACCGTGCTCGAGAAAGACCCCTACCAAGTGCCCTCAGCCGAATTGCGCGATATTCCCATCTGGGGGACGGTCTTTGAAGGTCAACCGTTTCCCATCGAACGCTGATGCCCATTCCCGTTACCATATTGGGCGGGTATTTGGGGGCGGGGAAAACCACGCTGATCAATCGTATCCTCGCACAGAAAACACCGTCGCGGATGGCCATCTTCGTCAATGATTTCGGCGAGGTGAACATTGATGCTGCCCTGATAGAAAGCCAGACAGACAATGTGGTGTCGCTGACCAATGGCTGCGTGTGCTGTTCCATCGGCGATGATTTGGGTAAAGCGCTTTTTGACCTGCTCGAAAGCGATCAGACGACGGACCATATCATCATCGAAGCGTCAGGCGCCGCAGACCCGGCGCGCATTGGCGGCTATGCCTCAGGCGATACACGCCTCGGCAGGCCTTCCGTCATCACCCTAGCCGACACGGAAACGGTGCAAGGCCGGGCGAAAGACAAATTTGTCGGCAAACTGGTCAAGCGGCAGCTTGCATCCGCCCACCTGATCGCATTGTCGAAGACTGGTCTTGTGACGGCTGACAAAATCATGGACGTGACAGAATGGGTCAGCGGATTGGCGCCGTCGGCGTCCATCGTGGAGGCCACCGACCTGGATGACCTCTTCGTCGGTGCCCCATCTTCACCGGCCACCATTACAGCCGCCAACGGCCTTCCCCATTTCAAGACGTTCAGCTTCAGAACCGACCTCCCCTTAGCGCGTACACAACTCGAAAAGGTGCTGGGGGAGTTACCGGATCTTGTTTGGCGCGCCAAAGGATTTGTCTGCTTCGCCGACGGGACCCGCGCCCTTCTTCAGAAAGTGGGTGCTCGGGTGGAAATTTCGCTCACGGAGCGAAGCGGCGACCAGAACACGGTTCTGGTCTTTATTTCCCCATCAGACGCCGTGAATCCTGAGGAAATCTGTTCAAAATTGCTCAAGTGCTGCGAAATTTGACCAGAATCCATTCTGCCCCATTGAGTTCTGGACGATTTCGAACAATAGTCCCGCCCGAACACCCCCACACAAACAAAAAATCCAGTGAGTGGAGACAGTTATGAGCGAGCGCGTCGACGCAGGCGGCCTTCAGGTTTCGAAGGACCTCTACGATTTTATCAACACCCAAGCCCTGCCCGGCACCGGCGTGGATCAGGCCCATTTTTGGGACAGCTTCGGCGCGATTGTGCGCGACTTGAGTCCTCGGAACAAAGAGCTTCTAGCGATCCGCGAGGATATTCAAACCAAGATCGACGATTGGCACAAAGACCGCCGCGGCCAAGAATTGAACCTAGAAGAGTACAAGGCATTCCTGACGGAGATCGGCTATCTGGTTCCTGAAGGCCCGGACTTTAAGGTGGAAACCGCCAATGTCGATGACGAGATCGGGCGCATGGCCGGTCCTCAGTTGGTGGTGCCGGTGCTCAATGCACGCTTCGCCCTGAATGCAGCCAACGCACGTTGGGGCAGCCTTTACGATGCGCTTTACGGCACGGACGTCATCTCCGAAGATGGCGGTGCCACCCGTGGTGGAGCGTATAACCCGGTGCGCGGCGACAAGGTCATCGCCTGGGCCCGCAACTTTTTGGATCAAGCTGTGCCGCTGGCCGGCGGCTCCCACAAGGACGCCACCCAATATGCCATCAACGGGGACGCCCTTTCCGTGAAGCTGGCTGATGGGTCTGAAACCGGCCTTGCAGATCCGAGCACCTTGGTCGGCTACAATGGCGATGCCAGTGATCCATCGGCCGTGCTGCTCAAGCACAACGGTTTGCATATCGAAATCGCCATCGACCGCACCGACAATGTGGGCAAGGACGACGCCGCAGGCATGAAAGACGTCTATCTGGAAGCGGCTGTCACCACCATTCAAGACTGCGAAGATTCCGTCGCCGCCGTGGATGCGGAAGACAAGACCGGCGTCTACCGCAATTGGTTGGGCTTGATGAAGGGCGATCTGGAAGACACGTTCCAAAAGGGCGGCAGCGCCATGACGCGCCGTTTGAATCCCGATCGCACCTACACAACAATCGGGGGCGGCGACATCACCTTGCCGGGCCGCAGCCTGCTGCTGGTGCGCAATGTGGGCCATTTGATGACCAACCCCGCGATCTTGTCGAACGGCGAAGAAGTGGGCGAAGGCATTATGGATGCCATGTGCACCTCCCTGATTGCCATGCACGACTTGAAAGGCACTGGGCCTTTCAAGAATTCGCGCACCGGCTCGGTCTATATCGTGAAGCCAAAAATGCACGGGCCTGACGAAGTGGCGTTTACGGACGAATTGTTCAGCCGCGTGGAAGATGCGTTGGGTTTGGCGCGTAATACGCTCAAAGTCGGCATTATGGACGAAGAACGCCGCACAACGGTCAATTTGAAAGAATGCATTCGCGTGGCGAAGCAGCGGGTGTGCTTCATCAACACCGGCTTCTTGGACCGCACCGGCGACGAAATCCACACCTCCATGGAAGCGGGCCCCATCATCCGCAAGACGGAGATGAAGGCCCAGAAATGGATCAACACCTACGAAGACTGGAACGTAGATGTGGGGCTGGAATGCGGTCTGCCGGGGCACGCGCAAATCGGTAAGGGCATGTGGGCCATGCCGGACCTGATGGCGGACATGATCGAGCAGAAAATCGGCCATCCGAAATCCGGCGCGACAACCGCCTGGGTGCCGTCACCGACCGCCGCGACCTTGCACGCCACCCATTACCACCAGGTAAGCGTGGCTGAAACACAAGCCCAATTGGCCAGCCGCCCGAAAGCCAAGCTGGACGACATTTTGTCCATTCCGTTGGCGGACCGTCCGAACTGGTCGGAAGAAGAAGTGAAGGCGGAATTGGACAACAACGCCCAAGGCATTTTGGGCTATGTGGTCCGCTGGATCGATCAAGGTGTGGGTTGTTCGAAAGTGCCGGACATCAACGATGTAGGGCTGATGGAAGACCGCGCCACCTGCCGGATTTCCAGTCAACATATGGCCAACTGGCTGCATCATGGTATCTGCACAGAAGATCAGGTGATGGAGACCATGAAGCGCATGGCTATTGTGGTGGACAAGCAAAATGCAGGCGACCCGAGCTACAAGCCCATGGCGCCGACCTATGACACCATCGCCTTCAAAGCCGCCTGTGACTTGGTGTTTGAAGGCCGGGTACAGCCGTCCGGATATACGGAACCAATCCTCCACCGCCGCCGGCTAGAGCTGAAAGCAAGCTAAAAAACATCAAAGGCGCCGATCAATAAGATCGGCGCTTATTTAGTGCCCCCTCCTCCGCACCCATTGGACGCGTTCTTCGTTTTTGGATAGGCTTGCGCAAAACAAATGGAGGCACACCGATGATGAGGATCTTTAGGATCATTGGCTTTGTGTGTGCGGCCCTCATTCTGGCCGCGGCGTTGGCGTATCAGTTTCGCACCGATCCTATCGGCCCCTTGGCGGGCAAAAGATTGTCCGGGGAGGAACGCCCGTTCCCGTCTGACTGGACCTTTGTCAAAGACCACCCCTATTGTTTCCTGGAAACCAGGCCGTCCGCGCCCCATTCGGTCACCACGATCTGCTTCGTCGTGAACGGCAAACTTGTCGTCCCCTCACTCAATGCCGCCGAAAAAGACTGGCCCTATTATGTTCTTGAGGATCCCACTGTGCGGATCAAAGTGGGGGAGTTTGTCTATTCGGCCCGTGCGGCACGTATCACCGATTTTTCTCAAGACGACGTGCGCGCCGGTATTCTTGCGAAATATCCGGAATTCTCCGACCGCATCCCCTCGCCGCTTCCCGATACGGTCTGGTTGTTCGAGCTGGCGCAACGCTAGTCCATTCCGGGAATCCTGATCACGTTTGTGATGAGTGCGGAGTAAATTCGCCAACGCCGAAACATATCCGTACACCTCGCGTATTCCTTAGTGCACACTACACGCCAATTCGCGGTCACAACGAATAGGCACACTAGATGACCCATCGCCAACCCGTACAAGCTGCGCCAACCGCGTTCGCGTCATGGCAAACGGAGTCGGGAACCTATCTGCTGGTTCTATTATTCCTGGTGTCGGTCATGAATTTTTTGGATCGGCAGGTTCTGTCCATCGTCCAAGAAGACATTAAGCTGGAACTCAGCCTGACGGACGGACAGCTTGGCTTTTTAGCGCTTGGCTTTGGCGTGACCAATGCACTGTTCGCCCTGCCCATTGGCCGTTTGGCCGACCGCATCCCCCGTAAAACCGTGTTGGTGTCTTGCCTGGCCTTGTGGAGTTCGGTCACCGCGCTGTGTGGTTTGGTCACCAACTTTTCCCAATTACTTGTTGCACGTATGGGCGTCGCCCTCGGCGAAGCGGGCGTCACGCCGACCACCTATTCGCTTATTTCCGACAAGTACCCGCTGAAGCGGCGAGCCACCGCCATCGCGGTGTGCAGCGCGGGCGTGCCCGTTGGTTTAATGCTCTCGCTCTTTCTCGGGGGATTGATCGCGGACAATTTCGGGTGGCGCTGGACATTTGTGTTGTTCGGCTTGCCCGGCATTCTTCTTGCCGCCGTTTTCGTCTTGACCGTGAAAGCCCCCGCTCGCGGGCAAGCCGACGGCGTTCGCCAGGTGCGCGAAACCAACTTTGTTGAGTCATTTCTGCATTTGATACGCACACCTACTTTCGTACTCATTGTCGCCGGATCGGCCTTCAAATCCATCGGCGCCTATGGCATCGTTCAATGGATCCCCACATTCTACATCCGCAAATTTGACTTGACCCCTGGCGAGGCGGGCATGTCTCTCGGTCCCATCCTCGGCATTGTGGGATTGGTCAGCCTTGTCGGTGCCGCGTATATCGCGGATCGCCTGTCGGAAAAGGACGTGCGTTGGTATTCCTGGATTTTAGGGGGTACGCAAATCTTCGCGTTTCCGTTTACCGCCGCCGCCCTTTGGTCCGGGGATTATGCTTTGTCTCTTTTCTTTTTCAGCTGTGCTATTTTGAGCGGAAACTCGATGCTGGCGATCACCAATAGCCTGGTACAAAGCTCCGCCCCTGTACAAATGCGCGGGGTCGCCTCCGCAACCAAAACAGTTGCGTTGAGCTTTATCGGATATGGCATTGGCGGCGCCCTTATCGGTCAGCTGAGCGATGTGTTCGCAACAGATGTGCCCGGTGAGGGATTGGGCGTGGCCTTGACGATTGCAGCGGGCACCTACCTAATAGCTGCCTTACTATTCTGGCTGAGTGCCCATTGGGTGACACGCGACGTTGCGGGGGCTCAAAAGGACTCGGGTCAAGCAGAACCAAGAACGGTCTAACTCGCGGGCGTTATTCGCCAATCACGATCAGCTTGTCGCAGGACTTGCCTTCTATTTCGCAGAGGGCGCGGTACGACTCCAGAACGCTTTTGGCGTCCACCATGCCGATCACATTGCCGTTTTCATCCACATTGACATTGCTGCCATAGATGGCAAACCAAACGATCGTGTCTTCGGGACAATCTTCCGGCACGGTCAATGTATGAAGTGAATGGGCGGGCTCAAACAAGTAAGACCCCGCCTTGTTCACATAGTCTGGATATTCTTTGTAGAACCATTGCCCCTGTTGCGTCACCGCGAACACAGGGCCCGTGTGGTAATGGGTGTCAACCTGGTACCCTGCGGGAAAATTAGTCCGCAGGATCCAAAGATTTTGGTTCAGGTCAATATGGAGGACCTGGATCGATGCCCCGTCCGGTGTGGACACGAACGGAAGCTCGTCGATCCCGATATGAATGGCTTCTCGCGCATGCCCCATGGGGATGATGCCCGATTGCTGAATGGTTTCCACCAATGTTTCTGTTTTGGCCGCTTCACTCATAGGGTCCTCCAGAGTTTTTTTGTTAGGCCGCCATGAACTTCGACAGGCGTTGATTGATGATTTCGTCTGCCTCGCCCATGATCCGGTCGATCAATTCCTTGCAGGTCGGAATGTCGTGAATAAGGCCCGCGACCATGCCGCAACTCCATGCACCCGCATCCATCTCGCCTTCAGTCATGATTTTAGGATACACGCCGGCTACTTCGCCGATGATGTCCTCAAATTTTAGATTGTCGCCGAGCATCTTTTCTTTCTCAAGCAACCGCTCCACGGCTTCATTCGTCAGCACACGTTCTGTATTGCGCAAGGGCCGCATCACCAGGCGCGTGTCCAACTCAGATGCGGCCACAATGGCCTGCTTCACATTCTCATGAACCGGCGCTTCTTTCGTCGCGATAAAGCGCGTCCCCATGTTCATGCCTTCGGCCCCCATGGCGAGGGACGCCACCAAGGACCGCGCGTCGGCCATACCGCCAGACGCCACAAACGGGATCTTCAATTCCTCCGCTGCGCGCGGCAGCAAGATCATGTTCGGAATGTCGTCTTCACCGGGGTGGCCGCCGCACTCAAAACCGTCCACGGAAACCGCATCGCAGCCAATGGCTTCCGCTTTCAGCGAGTGGCGCACAGATGTGCATTTGTGGATGACCTTCACACCGTTTTCTTTGAGCTTCGGCAAATGTTCCTGCGGATTCCGGCCGGCGGTTTCCACTATCTTGATGCCGCCATCGACAATTGCGTCAATGTAAGCCGGATAGTCCGGCGGGGTGAGTGTCGGCAGGAAAGTCAGGTTCACGCCGAACGGCTTGTCGGTCATTTCGTGACAGCGCGCAATTTCTTTCGCAAGATCCTCGGCCGTGGGTTGGGTCAGGCCGGTAATGATGCCCAGGCCACCGGCATTGGACACTGCCGCCGCCATATCCGCAAACCCCACATAGTGCATGCCGCCCTGGATGATGGGATGCTCAATGCCGAAAAGTTCTGTAATGCGTGTCTTCATGACTAACCCCTTCTAGAGCTGGATTGTTAGGAGGCCTTTTTCTCGGCCCATTGATGTAAACGATGCGATGAACATCAAATGCGATTGATGCGACGCTCATCGATGAAATTCGAGGCTCGTAACTAAGTATCAATACTGGACTTAGTCAAGCTTAAAACTTATGCTGAAAACCGTGTCTACACCGGAGGACCCAAAATGCGTTGGGAAGAATTAGAGAACGAACCTTGCTCAATCGCAAGGTCTTTAGCGGTGTTTGGTGACAGATGGACCTTAGTCCTGCTGCGGGAATGCTTTATGGGGGTGAAAAAATTCGCCGACTTTCAGCAGAACCTCGGTATTTCCAAAACGATCATCTCGGAACGTCTAAAACACCTGATCGACCACGGCATCTTGGAAAAAGTCGCCTACCAACAAAACCCGCCGCGCTACAAATACAAACTGACCCGTAAAGGCCTCGATATTTATCCGGTCTTCCTGTCCTTCTCCCGGTGGGGGGACCTGTACTGCGCAGGCGAAAAGGGTGTGCCAATGGTCTACACCCATAAATCCTGCGGCCATCAGATCCACGCTGTCAGCACTTGTTCTGAATGTGGCGAGCCACTAGATGCGCGGGATGTGATGGCCCAACCAGGGCCCGGTGCCGGTCCCCATGCGCGGTCGGCAAACCTTCCACGTTCAAAGCAACAGGTCGGCTAGCTTCTTTCGGTGATAAGCGCCGTCGCCCTGCATCGCTTCACACCAAATCGCCCGGCGCCGATAAAGTTGCGCATCGCAATCATACGTGAATCCGAAACCTCCATGGAATTGGATGGCCCGGTCGGCGGCAAAAGCAAAAGCCTTACAGGCCGTGGATTTCGCCATGCGCGTGGCGATCTCGCCTTCACCCTGTTGCGAAAATGTATAGGCGGCACTGTAGAGATGAGAGCGCGCTTTCTCAAAATCCACATGAGCGTCCACAATGGGATGCTTCAAGGATTGATAGGACCCGATGGTTTTGCCGAACTGTTTGCGCGTTTGCAGATAGTCCACCGTATAGTCAATTGCGCTGGCGGTTCCGCCACACATTTCCGCGGATAGTAAAAGGTTCGCCGCTAGGTGCAGATGCGCCAAGGTCTCGGCTGACTTCGCGGGCTCCAACACGGCAGATGCCGACAGGGTAATACCATCCAAGGTCACCTGGTATGACCGGCGTGTTTCATCGATCACCACTTCCTTTCGGAACGCGCCGTCCGGCACCTGCGACCGGTCAATGACAACCAATTGAGGCGCCCCATCCAGCGACACGGATGCCAAGATCCACTTGGCGGTATCCGCATCTGTGACAAAGGTTTTGGTGCCCGACAGGACCACTTGATCCCCATCGCGTTTTGCGGTGCACGTCACATGGGTCAGATCCCAATCCGCATGATCTTCAGCAAGCGCCAGGGCCGCTGGTGTTCCTGAGGCGAAGGCCGGCAGCAAATCCGCCTTTTGCTCGGCCGTTCCGCCTACCAAGACGGCTTGCGCCGCCAACGTCGTCGACACAAAGGGGCCTGCCATCAGATTGCGGCCCATCTGTTCGACAACAGGCACAACTTCCGCCAAACCAAGGCCGACACCGCCAAATTCTTCCGGAATGGCAATGCCTAGCCAGCCTAATTCCGCGATCTCTGTCCATACCTGCGGATCATATCCAAGATCGTCCGTCAGCAGTGACCGGACCTTATCTACTGGCGATTTGTCCCGGCAGAAATTGACCGCAACTTCCAAAAGGTCGCCTTGTTCTTCGCTAAACCCGATTTGGCCTCTAATTTCCATGGTCTTTGCTCGCTGCGGTTAGCTTTTGGGCAGGCCCAAAACGTGTTCGCCGATAATGTTGTGTTGGATTTGGCTGGTACCGCCCCCGATCGTTGCGGAAAACGCGTTGAGATAACTGCGCTGCCATATGCCTTGGTCGTGGGCATCGGGCTCATCCACATAATAAGCGGCCTTGGTGCCTTGCATGCTGAGCGCGAATTGATTGAGTTCCCGGAAAAATTCAGAGGACACTAATTTCGACATCAACGGCAAGGACATTGGCTTTTCTTGCGTGAGCGGCTTGATGCGGCTGCGCTTGCCGTTCAGGTCCATACTGCGGGCTTCGATCATGAACTGGACCAATTCATCGCGGATTAGTGGGTCTTCGATCGCAGGCTTGCCACCTCGCTGCGCATCCCGCGCAAGCTCGAAAATCGCGCCCACATCCGGCATAACCATGACATAACCACCGGCCTGGCCCCCGCGGGCCCCCCGTTCATATTCCAGGGTGCGCATGGCAATGAGCCACCCTTGTCCTTGTTCGCCCATTAAGCAATCCGCCGGAATGCGCGCATCCGTAAAGAAGGTCTGCGTAAAGCCGTATTCCCCGGTCAACTTCTTAATCGGCACCGTTTCAATGCCGGGCACATCCATGGGCGACAAAAAGAAGCTCAATCCTTTGTACTTGCTTTCCGCATCCGGATTTGTCCGTGCCAGGAGGATCATATATTTGGCGTAATTGCCTTGGGTCGTCCAAATCTTGCTGCCATTGAGCACCCACTCGTCCCCGTCGCGCTCTGCCTTGAGCTGCGCATTACCTAGGTCTGATCCGTTTTCAGGTTCCGAGAAGCCTTGGCACCAAATATCTTCTGCTGACAAGATACGCTTCACATAGCGTTCTTTTTCCGCATCGGTTCCCATGTCGAGAATGAGGGGGCCCGCCCAATTCAAGCCAATAGCATTGAGCATGATGGGACCGTTGTGCTTGCGCATTTCATCGGTCGCGATGTTCTGAAACGCTTGCGCGAGCCCGCGCCCGCCATATTCCGTGGGCCAAGCGGCGCCTAAATACCCCGCTTCCCACACTTTGTTTTGCCAGTCCCGCAAGAAATTGAATTGCTGATCTGTGCCGACCTCCATGAAGGTGAGCGGCAACATAAAGTCCGGCTGCGCCGGTGTATTTTCCTCGAACCACGCAGATGCCTCGGCGCGGTAGTCCTTCAATTCCTGTTCGCTCGGTTTTGTCATCGATCCATCCTGACAAGCGGCCAAAACTCTTGTTCGCCTTCTGTTGAAAACGGGCTGATGGGCAATGTCAAGACGGCTGAAAATCACCCAACGTAACCCTGCGTCGAACCTCAAGGCCGTTTTGGCAAGCAGCTCATTTTGGCGCAAATCTTCAATACCAAAGACTGAAGACCGACCATGTTTGGCTCACATTGAATGTGGAGAGCCCCATGGAACTTCAGGTAAACGGCGAAACGCGCCTAATCGACGACGACTGGCAGGAAGACTCGCTTTTGTTCGTGCTGCGCGAACATTTGGGACTGGTTGGTCCCAAGTTTGGGTGTGGAGTCGGGTTATGTGGCGCCTGTACGGTGATCGTGGATGGCCAACCGGAAAGAAGTTGCATCACCTCGCCCCAAGATGTGGTGGGCGCCACCATCACAACCATCGAAGGCCTGGCGAATGAGGCCGGCGAGCTGCATCCTGTACAAAAAGCATGGCTTGAGGCCTCTGTACCCCAATGCGGCTTTTGCCAGGCCGGACAAATCATGTCCGCCGTTGCGCTGCTTAACAGAACCCCAACCCCAACAGACGCGGACATTGACGACGCCCTGTCTGACAATCTGTGCCGCTGCGGAACCTATCAGCGGATCCGCGACGCCATCAAAATGGCAAGTGGGACAGACCAATGAGACGGCGCACTTTTCTAGCCGGTGGCTTGGCTACAGGTCTGACGGTTGCGTTCACAGCCTGTTCGCGCATTCCAGTGTTTCCCAAACGCCCGGAACCGACAGTCGACACCGCCACTGGGTGGATTTCATTTCGCGAGAGCCGATATCAGTTAATCATGCCACGGATTGAAATTGGTCAGAACGTCACCACGGCGCTTAAACAAATCGCTTGCGACGAACTCGACATCCCGTGGGATGCCCTGACGGTTCTGTCACAGAACACCGCCGATATTGATCGCGTTAAATCGACCGTGGGGAGTGAATCTATCAAAGACTTTGCGGAACCTCTGGCGCAAGCCTGCGCGAGTTTGAGACTTGCCGTGGAGGCGGGGCAAACCGACGGGCCGGTGACCGCGACGAAAAGGCCCATCGAAAATCTCCGCAGCTTGTCAAAACGCGGACACTTTGTCGGGCAAAAGATCCCCCTGCAAGATGGAGACCGCATTGTAACCGGCGCCCCTCTTTACGCAGCGGATGTGCGTCGGCCCAACATGATTTTTGGTCGTGTCCTGCGCGCCCCTGTATCTGCGGAACTTGGCTCAAAGCCAGTGGCCTGGAATGACGCTCGTGCCCGACGCGTAAAAGGGTTTGTGGGGATCGTGGCTGACGCCAAACTTAAACTGGGGTCAAGCATCGGCCTCGGCATTTTGGCAAAAACACCTGCAGCCCTTGATCGCATTTCAGAAGCTCTTAACGTTCAATGGGAAATCGAGGGGGCGTTCGAACGCGACGATGTGGATGATACCATTGACATTGATGCGCGACTGGCGACTGGGTCGTTGGACCACACAATCAAAAACAACATAGAGGCCGAGCCTTCGGAATGGGACGTGGATGTGCGCATTGACATTCCACTTGCCGCCCATGGCTCTATCGAACCCCGATGCGCGGTGGCGGACCTCATGGACACCGGCCAAATGCATGTTTGGACCGGCGTTCAGGACCTATTCTTCCAACGCGATTCCGTTGCCAAAGAGCTGGGCTTGCCTACGGAAGATGTCGTTGTTTTCGGCCAGAGAGTGGGGGGTGCTTTCGGCGGAAAAATGATTTGTACGGTGGAATTGGAAGCAGCCTTATTGGCCCGCGCCGCCGAATGCCCGGTCAAAGTGCAATGGACCCGAGAACAAGAATATCAGTTGGGGTTTCATCGCCCACCTTCAAGCCATCGCATCCGTGCAAAGCTGCAAGAGAACAAGATCGACACGTGGTGGCATGGGTTCGCCAGCAGCCACATCTTGTTTACCAACGCAGCAATGCCGCGCTGGTTGCAACAGATCACAGATTTTGTCGGCGATCCTGGTGTGGCGCGCGGAGCCGACCACGATTACCGGATTCCCACGCAACGGATCGAATTCGATCTGCATCGCCTCCCCGTCTTCACCGGAGCATGGCGGGGTCTTGGGGCGGGTCCAAACATGCTGGCGATTGAATCCGCGATTGATGAATGCGCGGTACATGCCGGCGTCGACCCTCTGGACTTTCGGTTGTCGCATATTGATGATCGAAAGCTTAGGCGGGTTTTTGAGACCGTTGCCACTTCTGCCGATTGGAAAATTGCACCACAAGTGCGCGACGGATACCGCATTGGGACAGGAATCGCTGGCGGCATTTACAAGAAAAGCAGCTACGCGGCTGTCTGCGCCGAGGTCCGCGTGTCACCAAACGGCATCGTTTCAATTCAAAAACTTTGGTGCGCGCACGACTGTGGGCTTATCATCAATCCCGATCAAGTACGGGCCCAATGCGAGGGCAATCTTGTCTGGGGAATTGGAATGGTGTTGAGCGATCATTTATCGGTGGCCGCATCCCGCGTCGCCGCCCAAACATTTGCAGACGCCCCGATCCCACGGATGACGGATGTGCCATCGATGCATATAGATCTGATTGACGGCAACCACCCCCCAACCGGTGCCGGCGAGACCGTCATCGTGGCGGCGGCAGGCGCCATTGCCAATGCCATACGGAATGCCACAGGCATTCGTCCAACACATTTTCCCGTTAAACCAGAGGAGTTGGCGCAATCGAAAAGCTAACGGACTTTTCATCGGCTGCCATGTTGCGGCTTATCCGGCTGGGGCTCAAAAGACAGGGCCTGCCAGTGCCGTCCTTTGCGGCACCAAAGTCGGCCCATATTCCGTTGTCGGACAAACGAAGCCTGATCCACCACCTTCTTGGAGAACACGGCGCCACGACGTTGCTGAAACTTGGTGAGGCCGTCAAAGACGCACCAGACGAGCCGATGGTCACGGCCTTGATGTTCGCGACAGATCCGTTCGATCTCATCACCCGGTGGCAACGCCTTGAGAAATTTGTTCATTCTAAGCATCGCACGCGCATCGTTTCGCACACTGGCGCCGAGCTGGTCTTACAACATTATGCGCATCGCGGATCAATTGCTCCGTGGCCAGAGGAAGACTTTCTCGTTTTCGGGTTGTTGATCGCACTGATCGAAAAGAACGGGGCGCAAGACGTGCGCGCGCGGGTGCACGGCACCTCTCGCTGGCACCGTGAAAAACAGCACTGGCGCGACCTGCCCATGCGAGATGACGTCTCCACCTGGCAAATCCAATGGCAGTCCCAACATCACAAACCGCCCCCGGAGGCGGACTGCGGTCCCATCTCAGATTGGCTGGAAACGGCCCGCCACAGGATGGAGCAGGACCCCGGCCGGTCGTGGACGCTGGACCTGTTGGCCAACGATCTCAACACCTCGCGCCGAACGCTTCAACGAAGGCTGCGACAGGAGAACAGCGGCTTTACCTCCCTCTTGTTGGAGGTACGCTCCGCTGCCGCCGCTCAATTGCTGGGCAAGACGACCCAATCACCCGCCGAAATCGGGTATGCCTGCGGATTTTCGGATCAGGCCCATTTCACCCGCGAGTTTAAGCGCTTTACCGCGATCACCCCTTTGGTCTTCCGCGAGCAGTTCACAACACAATCATAAACAACGGTCATCCGCGCGCTGCCATCCACCGCCTGTGTCGGGGATTATCGGCGCAATGGGCGGAAATGCACTTTGCACATAGCGTTAAAATGAGTCATGACTGAGCCCCCTAAACAGTGCGGTCACCGAAGTTGATTGATCACTATCCACAACAAAAATGAGGGCTCGAGGCACCATGAAAGGCACAGTGCATTACGAAAAACGCGGCAATATCGCGTTGTTGACGGTGGACAACCCACCGGTAAATCCGCTTTCTGGCGGTGTTCGCCAGGGCATGACAGACGGCATTAATCAAGCACTTGCCGATGATGAAGTCCAAGCCATTGTTATGACTGGCCAAGGCCGTGCGTTTATCGCTGGCGCTGATATTTCGGAATTTGGCAAAGCGCCTCAAGGCCCTAGCCTGTTTGATTGCCTGAACACGATGGACAACAGTTCGAAACCGATCGTCGCCGCCATCAACGGGACAGCGTTCGGCGGCGGTTTAGAAGTAGCGTTATGCTGCCATTATCGCGTCATCGCCCCCACCGCACCCGTTGGCCTTCCCGAAGTGAAGCTTGGCCTCTTGCCGGGCGCAGGCGGCACCCAACGTTTGCCCCGCTTGATCGGTGCGGAAAAAGCCCTTCAGTTCATTGTGTCGGGCGATCCCATTCCCGGCCCCGCGGCGGTCGAAATGGGAATTGCGGATGAACTGACCCAAGGCGATGTGGTTGAGGATGCCATTGCCTTTGCGCAAAAGGTTGTCGCGGATGGTGGTAAAGTTCGCCGCATTCGCGACGAGGATGACAAGCTGGCGGCAGACAAAGGAAACTCTGCTGTTTTCGACGAAGCGCGCAAAAACGCAGCGCGACGCATGCGGGGCCGGTTTGCCCCGGAAAAAATCATCCAATGCGTAGAAGCCGCCGTGAACTTAGGCGACTTCGATGCGGGCATGAAATTCGAACGCGAAGCTTTTACGGAATGTTTGAACCACCCGCAGCGGGCCGCCCTTATCCATAATTTCTTCTCCGAACGAGAAGTGGCCAAGATTCCCGATGTGCCCAAGGACACACCAACCCTGCCCATCGAAAGCGCCGGTGTCATCGGCTGTGGCACCATGGGGGGCGGCATTTCCATGTGCTTCTTGAATGTCGGCATTCCCGTCACTGTTCTGGAGATGGACCAAGAAGCCCTGGATCGTGGCATTGGGGTCATCAAGAAGAACTATGACATCCAAGTAAAACGGGGGCGGATGACCGAAGACGATGTGGCGAAGCGCATGTCTCTGCTTACCGGCACCACCGACTTCAACGATTTCGCGAATGCGGACGTGGTGATCGAAGCGATCTACGAAAATATGGACGTCAAGAAAGAAACCTTCGCGAAACTGGACGGTGTCGCCAAACAGGGCGCCATCTTGGCCAGCAACACGTCCGCCTTGGATATCGACCAAATCGCAGCCGCAACCAGCCGGCCGGAATCGGTCATCGGGCTTCACTTCTTCAGCCCCGCAAATGTGATGCGTCTGTTGGAAGTGGTGCGCGGTGCCAAGACGTCTAAAGAAATTATCGCAACCTCGATGAAGCTTGGGAAAACACTCAAGAAAGTCGCGGTATTGTCCGGCAATGCGCCCGGCTTCATCGGCAACCGCATGCTGGGGCGCTACACGCGCCAGGCGGGCGAGATGATCCTGCAAGGCGCAACGCCCTACCAGGTGGACAGTGTCATTCAGAAGTTCGGCATGCCCATGGGACCGTTCCAAATGAATGACCTTGTCGGTCTGGATTTGGGGTGGCGTGCCCGCAAACTGGCCGGCATGAAACCGGAAGACGTGCCCATCACGGCGCGCGTTGCGGACAAGCTGTGCGAAATGGACCGGTACGGACAAAAGAACGGCCGCGGCTTTTACATCTACCCGGAAGGCAGCCGCGCCGGCCAAGCCGACCCGGAAGTCATCGAGATTGTGGAAGCCACCTCCAAAGAACTCGGCATCGAGCGGCGCGAGATTAGCGATGAAGAAGTGCTCAATCGCTGCATGTTTGCGCTGATCAATGAAGGATGTCAGATCTTGGATGATGGTATTGCCATTCGGCCTTGCGACATTGATATCGTCTACATCAATGGCTATGGCTACCCTCAAGTGACGGGCGGCCCCATGTTCTGGGCCGACCAACAGGGCCTCGACAAGGTGCTGGACGGCGTGAAGAAATTCCACGCTGAATATGGTGAGCCGTGGGAACCGGCACCCTTGTTGGAAAAGCTAGTGAAAGAAGGTAAAAACTTCGCGAGCTTGCAAGGTTAATCCGTAGCAAGACGTTCTAGGTTCCAAAATATCAGGCGGCATCACACGGTGCCGCCTTTTATCTATCAGCCGCCTCTTCCAGTCCATTCTCGGCGCGGTCGCGTCGTTGAAACATTAACTGAAGGGGTACAGATTCTGATTTCTTTTCAACCGACCGCCGAATTCGCCACACGCCGAAAGCGGCAACTGCAAAGACGACCGGTGCTAAAACACCTTTCGCTATTGTGACATCGAAGGGCAAACCGGCTTTGTGAAGCGCCGCGAGAATGTAGCCGAAGACACCCACCACATAATATGTGATTGCCGCAACCGAAATCCCTTCGACCGTTTGCTGCAACCGCATCTGCAGATCCGCCCGGTGGTTCATCGTTTCCAGCAAGGTCTGGTTCTGATGTTCCAAAGACATGTTGACGCGCGTCGACAACAGCTGGGCTGCACGGTCAACCCGTTCAGACAAAGCGTGCTGCCGCTTGGCAATAGATGTGCACGTGCTGATGGCGGGCGCCAGACGGCGTTGCGTAAACTCTCCGAATGTTTGAAGGCCCTTAACACGTTCCTCGCGCAACTCGCCAATGCGTCGTTGTACGAGCGCGTAATAGGCATCCGCCGCGCTGAAACGAAACTGGCTTTCCGCGTAGCTGTGTTCGATTGCCGATTGTAAGCTTGTTAGCCGGTTCAGAAGGTCCGGCTCGTCGGCAACCGACGCATCCCGCATAACCGACGTCACTTCGGACAGATCACTTTCCCAAGCCGATGCCTTTTCACTCAGCCTTTGCGCAAGAGGTAAGGCCAACATCGCTATCGTGCGATAGGTTTCGATTTCCAGCAATCGTTGGACAACACGCCCGGCGTGCCATGCAGACATAGTCCGGTTCTGGATAAGATATCGGCTGAAACCGTCTTTGTGGATACGAAAATCAGCAAAAGCGATCGCAGCGCCACCTGTTATTTCCGACCCGACGATCGCGTTTCCGCTGAAGAAACGATCCGAAATGTCGGCATGCTCCCCCAAGGGATAGGTATCCCGCAATAGAACCGCATTGATTGCCGCAATCGTTTCCCCCGGCAGAGACGCAACCCAATCTTCAGGAGCGGCGTCGATCGCCCGGCTTTCGAAGGGGTCTTCGGCACCGTTCTTTGTGATGAATGTGTACCGGGTAAATTCAGTGTGCCGTTCCCAAACCAATCGAAAGTTGCTCAGTTCCACGCTGTAGTGTTTGGCGCCTTGTCCGGGCGGTGTGGCCCCGTAACGGCGCGTCAGGTCTTCAATGACAGAACGATCATTTTCACAATAAGGCCAAGGGGTTAGGAGCGCCAAACACGTAATGTTAGACGTCGCCTCAAGCGGCTCCGGCGGGCGCGCGTGCACCTCATTGCTTAGATCGAAACGCAGACTGTGGTTCTTTGGAAACGCCATGCCCTCTCATGAACGATTTGATGTTTTCCATCAAGCCCCCAGAAAATCTTTTCTGTCGGACATAGGGCCGCGCCGCCGTCCGCATTAACCAAAAAAGAAGGCAGAACGCCGTTATTAGCTTACCAAAAGAGGCCGGATTTCATCTCTATACAGATAGTATTGATTTTTAGACAGCAATTCTGTCTTTAGCTTCGTTATACTCGCGAACTAAGCGCGCAACCAAATCAGCGGCGGGGACGATTTCTGTCACGGCGCCAATCCCTTGCCCGCACCCCCAAATATCTTTCCACGCTTTCGCGCTCGTGTTGCCGCCGCTGCCAAAGTTCATTTTGGACGGGTCACTTTCCGGGAGATTGTCAGGGTCCAACCCGGCAGCTTCAATAGATGGCCGGAGGTAGTTGCCATGAACGCCTGTAAAAAGATTGGAATAAACGATGTCGCCAGCGGCCGAATTCACAATCATTTCTTTATACCGAATATCTGCTCGCGCCTCTGTCGTGGCAATGAACGCAGATCCAATGTAAGCAAGATCGGCCCCCATGGCTTGGGCCGCCAATACCGCACCACCATTCGCGATTGAGCCGGACAGAGCAATCGGACCATCGAACCATTGACGCAGTTCTTGGACGAAGGCAAACGGTGATAACGACCCAGCATGTCCACCTGCGCCGGCGGCGACCGGGATAAGACCATCGGCCCCCTTTTCGATCGCTTTCTTCGCAAAAAAATCATTGATCACGTCGTGGAGCACAATACCCCCATAACTGTGGATCGCGTCGTTGACATCTTCACGCGCGCCGAGGGACGTGATGATGATGGGGACTTTGTATTTCACACACAGGTCCAGGTCTTCCATCAAGCGGTCATTTGATTTGTGGACGATGAGGTTCACCGCATAGGGCGCATCTTCTTCCGTCAGTTCGTCATTGAGACGGATGAGCCATTCATCGAACTGTGGCAACGGCCGCGCGTTGAGGCTGGGGAAAGATCCGACCACGCCGGCTTTACATTGAGCGATCACAAGATCAGGGTTCGAAATGATGAAAAGGGGCGACGCAATCGCTGGGATCGACAAGCGACCTTTCAAAATGTCTGGCATGCTCATAGGGTGATATCCTCAATCTGGATTTGCGACTTAAAACTTGCCGGGGCCGCGACACGTCCGTCGGCCCAACGATATAGTCGGTATCAATTCTGAACCTACTATATCGCCGAAAGAGATTAAAGAGTCAAATCCTCCTATCAAATGGATGATCCGCTGCGTATCAGCCCAGCATGCCGCAGGGTCTTAAAGCCGTGTGGGGACGGATAAAACAGCCTCTGTGCGCGCGGTCAAACCATTTAACTCTCGAACCCGAGACCGGCCTCTCTTGAAAGACGGCCCCAATAACAAGAAACAGAGACAACGTTCCCCAAAGCACCGCATACTGATGAGGTACCACTGTTCCGAGCGTGACAGGTAACCCCCATTATGTTTCAAATGCTCCCAAGAAGCCCTTAAATAAAACCAGCCCCCCAATATGGGTGCCTTAAAAAGCCAATGGACCGATATTATGTATTTCAAAGATGAGCCGGAGCACATCACTATACTTCGAGACACCCTCCGTCGCTTTGCCGAAAAGGAAGCCCCAAGGGAAAGCGTTCGCGAATGGGATCGGGAATGCCGCTTTCCGAAAGACGTCTTTCGAAAGTTAGCGGATCTTGGCGTCTGTGGATTGACCGTCGAAGAAAAATTTGGCGGAAGCGGCATTGACATAGTCGCCGCGATTGCGGTCATCGAAGAACTTTCACGAAAGAGCACCGCGTTGGCGGGGCCATACATTCACTGCGCGTTCTATGGCGGGTTGAATATTGGAGAAAGCGGATCCCCCCAGCAGAAGGAAGAGCTTTTGCCTCGCATCGCCAACGGCGACGTGATTTTTGCCTATGGATTGTCCGAACCCGATGTCGGCGGCGAGCTGGCCAACGTCAAAACAACTGCCCGCAAGTCAAGTGACGGGAAGAGTGTGATCATCAACGGAACAAAACGCTGGTGTACTGCGTCGAAAGAGTCAGACTACATTCTTTGTCTGACGAAATCTGATTCAGATGCGCCGAAATATCAGAACCTGTCGTTCATCTTGGTGCCAACAGGCCTCCCGGCATCACCATGCACCCCATCAAGCACACAAGCATACGCTACGCCGAGACTACGGACACGATTTTCGAGGATGTGGAGGTTCCCATCGAAAATGTGCTGGGTGGAAAAGAGGGCTGGAATAAAGGCTGGCAGATGTTGGCCGGACCTGCATTGGATGTCGAAAAACTCGAGACGGCCGCCTGCGCATTGGGGATCGCAACGGCCGCAGTTGAAGACGCGTGGCAATACGCCCAAGAACGCAAGCAATTTGGTGGCGTGATTTCGGGACATCAGGCCGTTCGCCATTCACTCGTGGACGCGCGGACCAAATTGACGGCATGCCGTCACATGCTGTACCACGCCGCTTGGCTGGCAAACGAAAACCGTCCCTGTGCGGTGGAAACCTCCATGGCCAAGCTTTTTGTCTCCGATACGACGGTTGAAATCGTGATGGCTTGCCAGCGGGTTATGGGGGCTTACGGATTAGCCGAAGAATACGACATGGAACGGTATATGCGCGATATCATTTGCTGGCCAATTGTCGGTGGGTCTTCAAACATGCAAAGAAACAACATCGCCGCTCGCCTAAAGCTTGCGAATTAACATAATCGACTGGGTAGGAAGATCCCACGTCCGTCTGCACGCGCAATTTCAGAACAGCCGTTTCTCCGCATGGGCACGGACAGTTACGTGTCCATCACCAATACAGCGGCACCGTCAAAGCGGCCTTCCCGCAAATCGGCCAACGCGGTGTTCGCGTCTTCCAAGCGATAGGTATGGGTAGACGTTTTCACGGGAACGGTAGGCGCGACCTCCAAGAACGCAATACCGTCGTCCCGTGTAAGATTAGCGACCGATGTGATGGTCCGTTCTTCCCATAAATCTTTATACGGAAAGCTGGGAATATCACTCATATGGATGCCGGCGCAAACGACAGTGCCGCCCTTGTCGACCGCGCGTAAGGCCACCGGTACGAGAGATCCCACCGGGGCAAAAATGATCGCGGCATCCAGCAAAACCGGCGGATGATCTTGGCTGCCGCCCGCCCAGACAGCCCCCATTTTCTTCGCGAAAGTCTGAGCCTGTTCGTCATCTGGTTTTGTAAACGCATAGACTTCGCGGCCTTGATGCACCGCGACTTGCGTTATGATATGCGCGGCAGCACCAAACCCATAAACCCCAAGACGCTGCGCGGTCCCGGCCGCGCGCAAAGACCGAAAACCGATAAGACCCGCGCACATCAGCGGCGCGGCTTCTACGTCCAAGTAATCGTCCGGAATAGGAAAACAGTATCGGGAATCGGCCAAGGTATATTCCGCGAACCCACCGTCAATGGTGTATCCCGTGAATTTGGCGTCAGCACACAGGTTTTCTTGACCGCCCAAACAAAAACGGCACGTCCCGCAGGTATACCCCAGCCACGGGACGCCAACCCGGTCACCCACCCGAAGGTCTTCGACATCTGGCCCCACCGCATGCACACGACCGACGATTTCGTGGCCTGGCACCAAGGGGAGTTTTGGTGACGTAAGATCCCCATCCACAACATGCAAATCCGTCCGACAGACCGCACATGCCGCAACCTTGATCCGTATCTGCCCATCTCCGGGAACGGGAAGGGACGCTTCCTCTCGCCTAAGCGGTTTTCCAACCTGGTGCAGGACCATCTTTCGATACCGCGTCACACCGACCTCCCGGGTTTTGCTGCCGACGCCCCTTCAATAATCCGCTAGGCAGATTCTCTTTGCGAAGCGGATGCCGTTCTTTGACTGACAAGATGACGGTAGATGAGAATGCTGGCGCCGGCGGCAAAAAAGCACCACACGGAAACAAAGGTGTACCAATAAAAATATCCCGCCACCAGAAAACCACACACCAAAACCACGCCAAGCTGCTGGAGCGATCGATGTGTAGACAGCAGGAAGGGACCGCAGGTCACCATTAGATAGATCGGATAAATCGCATACGAATAATCTAGACCGTTTTCATATCGAATATGGAAGGTCGTGGCAGAGGCACCGTAGGGGCTTATCCACATCTTGAACAACAGATAAGCGGCAAGGACCGTTCCCGCCGCCAACAGCCCTCGCATGAACCGTTTTCGCTGTGGCGACTCTTCAACCAGCAAAAGCGCATAGGGCACCAATATCGGCCAAACAACTTCGGCAAATAGAACGAATGTGGCCGTCAATGCGCATGCTCCGGCAGACGACGACCCGAGGGATAGCCATACGCCCCCCTCTACCGCTTGTTGAACCGCAAACAGCGCGGGAAAAGCACCCAGCAATACTTCTCGACGCCCCTGCACGGCATAAAGACAGGCAATCCCCGTGGCACCAGTCACACCGGCCATAACGAAACTCGCCGTCGCTGAGAAACACATCTGGCGGATCCTCCCCTTTTCAGCATAGACCGCCAAACGGTCCCAGCATTGATCTCGCTCAATGACGGGCAGCTCTCTTTTTGACCGACTCCCGGCGGCAGACAGCGACGTTCCCGTGTCCCTAAATTCAAACACCCCTTGGGCACATTTGCGAGAGCTGATTTTTGAACGCCCCTCATCGCTGTTATGTTACTGTCTTGATTGTGGAATCACTCCTGTGATCCGCCCTGGGGAAGTTGAGCGCGATGATGAGCAATTGGCTAAAAAAGTTCTACGTCAAATTGATCATTGCAAACCCCACCCGAACAATCTTTCTTGTTGCCGTTTGCACCATCATCTTTGGATTCCTGGGCCAACGCATTCATCTTGACGCATCCTCAGAGTCGCTCATTCTCGAAACAGATGACGCTCTCAAATTCTATCGGTCTATCCGCGCGCGGTACGGGTCCGACGATTTTCTGGTGGTCACTTTTTCTCCGTACTCTGATTTATTCGCGGACGACACGCTCAACAAGCTGCGCTCTTTGCGGGACGACCTGGCAAAAATTGAACGGGTAGACTCTGTCATTTCACTGCTTGATGTGCCGCTTGTTAAAAGTCCACCCGTAACGCTGTCTGATCTGCAAAAGGAATTGGTAACGCTGGATAGCCCAAGCGCCGACACCTATCTCGCGCGGGTGGAGTTTGTGAAAAGCCCGGTGTACCGCAATTTGCTGATCAGTCCCGACGGCAAAACCACAGCGCTCCAAGTTGTCTTTCAACGGGATGACCGCTGGCATGAGCTGTTGGAGGCGCGCAACAAGCTCCTTGAACAACAGCTGGAATTCGAGCTGACGCCGTCTCAAGCGCGTGACCTCAAGAGTCTCTCCGATCAGTTCAACCAGCACACAGCCAGCCTTCAGGTTCAGCAGAGTGCCGATATAGCCCGCGTTCGGGAGATATTGGATCAACATCGGGAATGGGGGGAGATTTATCTTGGCGGTGTGCCGATGATTGCGTCGGATTCCATTGCCTTCATTCAACAAGACTTGCGTGTCTTCGGCGTCACGGTGTTGTTGATCATCGTCGCCTTATTACTTCTTATCTTTCGTAGACCCAGATGGATCCTGCTGCCGGTCCTGATCTGCGGAACGGTCGGCACGATTACCGTCGGCGTTCTTGGTTTTGCGAATTGGCCGATTACGGTCGTCTCATCTAATTTCGTTTCCCTGCTTTTGATCTTTACGCTATCGCTGTGCATTCACTTGATTGTCCGCTATCGGGAACTGCACGCGGCCGGTCCAGACCTGCCTCAAAAAGAGTTGGTGCAGCAAACCGTCTTCTCAAAAGCATCGCCCTGTTTTTACACAGCGATCACCACAATCGTTGCTTTCGGATCCCTGACATTTAGCGGGATCCGCACCATTATGGATTTTGGGATGATGATGTCGGTTGGTGTGATGATCGCCTTCGCTGTGGTCTTTACCCTCATGCCCGCTGTGCTCATGCTCATAAAGCCCGGTAAAGCCGCCAATAAAAACAGTCTTACGGATCTTATCACCGGGAAAACAGCAAGCCTGGTTCAAAACACCGGTCGTGGCGTATTTGTGACGTTCTGTTTGGTCGGGACGATGAGCGCCGTTGGCATGGTTTTTCTGACGGTCGAAAACCGGTTTCTGGATTACTTCCATTCATCGACCGAAATCTACAAAGGCATGTCTTTGATCGACCAAGAACTAGGCGGCACGACGCCGTTGGACGTGATCATAGATATGCCGCCACAAGAGATCGTGGTCGATGCCTCTGACGACGACGCCTCTGACGACGACGCCTCTGACGACGACTGGGAAGACTCGTTCGAACCCCTCCCAAATATTGATGGCGCAACTGCTGGCTTCGCCAGTCAAAGCTATTGGTTTAACGCCTATCGCATTGGCCAGGTATATGAGATCCACGACTTTTTGGATGGTCTCCCTGAAACCGGAAAAGTTCTGTCGATGACCAGTGCCATGCGTGTTCTCAAGTCGATTGACCCAGACATTGACAGTGCCAATTTCGAGCTGTCGCTTCTGTACAAGGTCATGCCGCAGGATTTTAAGGACCTTTTATTTTCGCCCTATCTGTCGAGCGATGGCAACCAGATCCGCTTTGCCATTCGCGTGTTTGAGTCTGATCCCGGTCTTCAGCGCTCAGAACTTCTAGACAAGATACGCACCTCTCTTGTTCGGGACTTTGACCTTGAATCTGACCAAGTACAGCTAACGGGCATGTTGGTACTGTACAACAACATGCTGCAAAGCCTGTTCCAATCGCAGATCCTCACACTGAGCGTGGTGTTTCTGTCGATCATGGTGATGTTCTGGATATCGTTCCGGAGCGTGCGCTTGGCAGCACTTGCCATCATTCCCAATATCCTAGCGGCCGCTTTTGTACTGGGAGTCATGGGATGGCTGGAAATTCCGTTGGATCTTATGACCATAACGATTGCCGCCATCAGCGTGGGCATTGCCGTTGACGATACGATTCACTATGTTCATCGGTGGACGGATGAATATTCAGACACGGGTGACGCCTGGGAAGCGGTGCGAAGAAGCCACGCAAGCATTGGCCGCGCCATGTATTACACCACAATCACCATCACGCTCGGCTTTTCCGTGTTAGTGTTGTCGAATTTCGTTCCCACGGCCTATTTCGGCATCCTGACCGGCATTGCCATGCTGATTGCTTTGATCGCCGACCTCACCCTTTTACCATTGCTGCTGGCATGGGCATATGCGGGACGCCGGTAAAGCCGGCGCTCGGATCTACCGACATTTTTTCGCTGGGCGATTTGATCAAAGCGGTCGAACGGTGACCTCGAATCCATCCAGAAAACTCATGCCCGAGATCTGTTCAACGGAGTCTGGCGTCGACGGCGCGATGGCATTCACATTGGCGCCCGACTTGGCGTTCGCCCGTTGCCAGCCCCCCTCATGGCCCCATCCATGAGGATAGGAGACACCGCCCTGAATAACGTCTTCGGAAAACTCCACATCGACGACAATGCTCCCCCATTTCGAGGTAAGCTCGGCCTGTTGACCCTCCGAGAGCTTGATGTCCGCGGCATCGTCCGGATGGATCAAAAGCTTTGGTGCGTCCGATCGAACAAGCCGCTCGACATTATGCATCCAAGAATTGATCGACCGCAGCTTGCGTGACGAAAACAATCGCAGGCCGCCGCCTGTTTGCGCATCTTCATTCTGCAGACGCGCGAACTCCGCTTCGATCAGCGGCGCCCACAGATGGATTTTTCCATCCTCATGCTTGAGGCGCGACGACAATTCGAACGCCCAACGGCCGCGTTTCAGCATAAAACCATGCGGGTGTGCTTTTAAATCGTCGAGCGACAGATCCTCGGAGTCTTCTCCGGCATCCTGCCCTTCGGGGCCACTTCTCAACGCGGCATCGACAATTTCCATCGGAGACAGCTCAAACGGTGCCGCCTTTCCTAATCGCGCGGCGATTTCTTTGTACACATCAAATTCGCTGCGCACCTCTCCCCGCGGGGGCAGCACTGCCGGCACATGCTGAACGAATGGTCGGACCATGTGGCCAAAGAAGATGAGCGGGACATCCTCCCGTTCAAACTGCGTTGGCCCAGGCAGGATGTAGTCGGCATGTTTGTTCGTCTCTGTCATATAAATGTCGAAAGAGACCATAAGATCCAGCATCTTGAACCCATCGACGAGCTTGGAGCCGCCCGGCATGGACATGACCGGGTTGGCGCCGGTCACAAAAAGTGCCCGGACCCTGCCAGGGCCGGGCAGCACCATCTCGTCGCGCAAGGTGACACTCGGCAAGGACCCGCCGAGAGACGGAAGTCCGCTGGTGCGGGAAGCGCCTGGACGATACCCGGACAGGCCGGAGGCCGATAGCATTTCTCCGGAATCGGAGGCACCGTGACCGAAACCTACACCACCTACCCGGTGAAATTTACCGGCAACAATGTTTAACGCAAGCAACAGCACATTGGACAATGTCGCGAAACGGCCGCGGCACAGGCCGGTTCTGCCCATCGCCGCTGCTCTTTCATTCCGGGCGAAGGCCACCGCCATGCTCCGAATGTCTTCCGCAGCGACACCGCAATGCATTGATGCGGCCTCTGGCGTGACGGATGCGACAGCGGCCCTCAGATCTTCCCATCCTGTGGTCATCGACGAAAGAAAAGTGGTGTCCGCAAGGTCTTCTCGAAAAAGAACGTGGATCATAGCGGCCAAAAGCCAGACATCCGTATTGGGCTTAATGGGCACGTGATGGAATTTTTTCGCGGTTTCGGTTTTGCGCGGATCGATCACCGTGACCCTGCCCCGTCGAGCGATGTCGTCCAAGTCTTCGCGAATGCGCGGCGCGATCATCAACGACCCATGCGAGATGAGCGGATTAGACCCAAACATCAAAAGGTGGTCGCAGTTCGGAAGGTCTGGGAAGACCCATGAACTATTCTCAAACAAGAGCTGATGGGCGAGCATCACCGATGCAATATCCTCGGTGGTCGGAGAGAACGTTTTGGTCGAGCCGATCGCCTGCTGAAACAGGCCTGGCGCCATCATGCTGGCAATACCAAAGGATGCTGGATTGCCAAATACGGACGCAAAGGCATCCGGTCCGTCTTGCGCCAATATATCGCCGAGACGGGCGCCGATGTCATCAAGCGCCTCGTCCCAGGACACTCTTTTGAACTGTCCTGGCGACCCGTCGCGTTTCATCGGATAGATCACCCGGTCAGGATCGCTGGTCACGTCCGCCATGGCGGGCCCCTTGACGCAGATGTGACCCTTGGAGTGGGGGTTGTCGTGGTCCGGCGTGACTTTCGTGACCTGTCCGCCCTCCACCGTCGCAACCATGCCGCACAGCGCTTCGCAGGTCCGGCAATAGGTGACGTGGTCGCCGTCAGCGCCAGGAACGGATGATAGGCGTGGCCCGATTTCCCCCATGATCCGCGTCCTTTCGATCCCCACCACTTGGTTGGGGAATGGGAAACAATATCTAATATCATTAGATTATAAGTTTCCACGCTGTTTGTCTATAATGGCTAGGTAAAATCGGCGGATCGCCGGTCGTCCGGCAAATCCGCCCAAATGCGATGAGACAAATTTGCTGGTTGCCCGCTTCCGACCGATGGATCGAGAATAAAAGTTTCGCATTTTTCGTGGCGCGAGCCATGTATGGCGATCGAAGATCTGATACTAAAACGCACCGGAAAACGAAGAGACTGAGGAACGACTAGTTGGCCCGCCCAGAAAAACCCATCATTTCTCGAGAACGTGCTGCCCGCGCAGCGCTTGGCGTGATCGATACCCATGGGCTGGATGCCCTCAGCCTTGAACTGGTGGCGCGGCGCCTTGGCGTGAAAGCCCCCTCTCTCTATTACCACTTTAAAAACAAGGCCGCGATCTTGTCGGAAGTTGCGCTCTTGATTCTCAGAGAAGAAATCGAAGCACCGCAACCAGACAGTGAGGATTGGGAGGAGATGCTCACCGGGCTGTGCGTCGACACGCGGCGCGGCATTCTACGTCACCCGAACGCAGCCCCCTTGATGCTGCAGTACTTCCCGCGGCATATTTTGTTGGGGGCATACGACTTTTGGACCGCACAATGTCCGTACCCGGCTGAAATACAAATGGTTATTTTGGACGGGACCGAGAAACTCACCTTCGGATCGGCTTTGTTCGAGGCGGCGGCTCGAGCCAATTCCGTTGAACCAATGCCCGAATTTGATCCAAAGAAATACCCCGACCTCGCACGCGCGGTGCGGGCCAATCCTTATGACAATGAAGAACTGTTCGCGCAGACAATTAAAGCCTTCCTGGCCGGCTTCCGCGAGACGCCGCACGCCGAAAAGAAAAAAAGCAAGAAAGCGCCAAAGATAAAGAAACGCAAATCCGAAAAAGCTGAAGCGGACGTGCCACAGGCTGACTGAACGGCACGTCGGACGCCGATACACAACCTTAGCTGTCTTACTTACGCCTTCACCCACGACAAAATAGGCCGCGGAATAATCCGCGGCCATCAGTTGTTTGAAGATCCCCTTCTGAGGATCGGGGAGGAAAACGTCAGTACTTATATGAGATCGTGACGCCACCGGTTGCCGGTTCGCCAAAAGTCTGTTGGACAGCAACCAAGCCCGGCAAGACCTGCGTCAGGTACTCCTCATTCAAAACATTCTTACCGAATGCCGCGATCGTCCAGTGATCCGACGGATCGGTCCAGGCTGCTCTCAAATTGAGGATGCCAAATCCATCTTGTTCGAACTGATTGGCCACATCGAAAAAGAAGCTGGACGAGTAGTAATAATTGCCATCCAGGTTGATCGTCCCAAAGCCAAAGGTCCGCTCATAATTGACGGTAATGTTCCCGGTGAAATCCGGAGCGCGCTGAACGTCGAAGCCACTCGCATCGATAAACGGCGTCAGAAAAGTACTGAAGGTCGGCGACATTGGGTTTAAGTCTTGCACAAATTGCTGCGCATTCGGAAAACTGTCGTATTCGCTATCCGTATAGGAGAGACCGACTGTCACAGAAAGCTCGTCGGTTATCGATGAGTTAAGTTGGATCTCACCGCCGATGACCGATGCTTCGGCCGCATTGTTCACCAGTGCCTGCAGGCCGTTATATGTCGCCAACTGAATATTTTTATAGTCGTAATAGAAAACCGCCGCTTCTACGCGATTGCGATTGCCGGTCCATTTAAAGCCACCTTCATAGGCCTTGATTTCTTCCGGTTCCAACGGTGTGGTGACGAAAGCACTCGGTGTAAGAGCACCCGCCTTATAGCCTTCGGTATAAGAAAAGTAGATGCTCGACGATTCCGTCGGTTCATATCGCAAAACGCCACGTGTCGTCACTTCGTGGAACCATTCCGACACATCCGTCCGTCCGGGAGCAACGCCCAACAGCAAAGAGCCAATCGGCTGTACGTTAAAGAAAGCCCGGGTCGCATCCACACTGTACCGGACACCCCCGGTCAGGTACCAACGATCCGCGAATTCATAAGTGACGTCAGCAAATCCCGCATAGGCTAAATTGTTGGCGCCCACATTGTACAACGTGGTCGGAAATAAAAGTCCGAAGCCCGGAGCCTGTGCTTGGAAATTCGTGTAGTCCTCATCGAAATTAAGATAATAAGCACCAACCAGCCAATCGAGTCTTTCCTTAAAGATGCCCGACAGATTGACTTCTTGTGTCACCGTGCGGTTATTGATGGGGAACGACACCGCAAATAACGGCACACCGCTGGCAGACGCGGACCCATCCAAGTCGAGGACGGACTTAGAAGATTCCTCCCGGTACTGCGTATAAGAGACAAAATTCGCCCACCCCAAATCCAACTCAACGGTTAACTGATAGGCATCGTGGTCCGACGTGAAACTCGTTGCGGAATCGTTCGAGACGTCACCATACCCGGACGCAACTGTTGTTGGGATGCCGATATTGTTAAGCGCTGTCCCGGCAGATAAACCGTTGAAATTACCGGTGGCAACCGGTGTGGGATCGTCCCGTTCGGCATGCGAATAAGCGAACTTCGCCGTGATCCACTCGTTCGGCTCAAACAGCACTGAGGTGCGGACCGCCCATTGTTCAAAGGCACCATCATTATCCGCACCCGTCGCGATATTGTTCAGAAATCCCTTACCGGCTTCGTAAAAGCCCGTGATATCAACCGCTAATTTTTCCGACAGGCCATACGAACCATACGCACTTACCTCGCGGCGGTTGAAGCGCGCGTAGGAAGTGTTGACCTCCAACACCGGATCATAAGACGGCTCGCGCGAACTCAACAGAATCGCGCCGCCGGTTGCATTTCGTCCGTAGAGGGTGCCTTGCGGCCCTTTCGCTACTTGAACACTTTCGAGGCTCAGCAGCTTCATGTCTGTGGTCAACTGACTGGGCGCATAAAACCCATCGACATAGGTTGGAACATTCGAATTGAATCCGGCCGCGGCGATAGCGCTGCCGACGCCGCGCACCGTGGGCTGCGCAAAGGCGCCGGCCAAGTCAATTCGTAAGCCGGGGACCAATTGCGGAAGGTCGATCACTGTTTCTAAGCCCGCATCTTCGATCTGTTGGCCACCGATAACAGTCACGGAAATGGGCACGTCAGTCAGAGACTGTTCGCGCTTCTGCGCCGTGACGACAATCTCGTCTAGCTGAGCGGCCGCTGGAACTGATGCCAAAAGGCACGCCACGCCTGCCATCGCTGTCGTACACGCAAGCTTGTCCCTAAATTTCTGCATGAACTCCTCCCCTATACAGACATTCTTTGGAAACTTGGCTCTTGAAATCCGGTCCGCACTGCAGACCCGAGCTTTCTCGTTTCGTTATGATTAAATCTAACAACATTAGAATATCGATTTCAATAGCTGAAATGGCAAACCCGTTGCAACGCCGCAACAATCTGGGAAGAAACTTCCGCAAAAAACATTCAGAAACGACACCTCCATCATATTTTTACTTTAAAAAACAATATGATAGAGAAGAGAGAGATCTTCGGGCCAATTCGGAGGTGCAATCAAAGCACCTATCGGCCATCTGCGTTTTGCCGCCAATAATCCCCGCCTAAGGGGAAAAGTTTTTGGAAAGCATCGCCGAAACGGAGCTGTTATCGATGTGATTCAATCGAGAAGATCGCCGAACTCACCAGAGGGGCTCCCGGCCCGCCCGCCAGCAAGCAATTTTTTGCGCCGGACACGGGGTTCGACGACTGGCCGCGCAATTGCCGGACGGCTTCGATGGCTATGCCGATGCCATGAATGAACCCTTGTGCCAGATTGCCGCCCGCCGTGTTGATCGGCAGCGCCCCGCCCGGTGCGATCAGGTTTTCGAACGTGACGAAATCAGCCACGCTTTCGTAATCGCAAAAGCCGTGATCGATCAATGACGCCACACCTTGAGCGCTGAAGTTTTCGTAGATCTGCGCCACATCTATGTCTTTGGGAGCAAGACCGGTTTGCGACCAGAGCCGCCGCGCGACCGCCTGGAATCCCGCCGTGGCATACTGATCTTCTGCATCGTTTTCCAAAAGGTCGCCCCAGCCTTTACCGGCGCCTTGGGCAACGCCGGCCAGATAGACCGGTTTTTGTTTTAGGTCCCGCGCTTTTTCGCCCGATACCAGAAGCAGCGCGCCCGCCCCATCATTTTCCCGCGAACAATCCAACAGGCGGAATGGCTCGCTGATCCATCGCGCCGTTCTATATTTGTCTTCATCGAACTCTTGGCCATAGGCCACCGCTTCCGGATTTCGAGCCCCATGAAAATAAGCCGCACGAACAAATGCCTCCACGGCAGATGCCGGAACATTGAACCGTTCGAACATACGTTGCGCGCGGATGGCACACATTTGAGCTGGTGCCACCAAACCGGCACCAACCATGTGCCCATTCAGGTGATGCTGCATAACAGCTGCCGACAAACGCCCGCTGTTTTTCTGCACCAGGGCTCTAAATACGATGATCGCGCTGGCTTGTCCGGTCGCAATCGCCCCCACCGCCTGACCGAACGCAGCCGCGATGCCACCACCACCGCCGCCGAAAACCGCACTAGACCAACGCAGTTCCTTAGTGCCGAGATCTGGCATGAAGCGGACCGGTTCATTGTGATCGTCGCCATAGGTCGCGAACCCATCCACGTCGGCGGGGTCGAATCCGGCATCGACACACGCATCCTCAATCGCTTGGATCAACGCCCCTTGCTCGGGCAATGGCGATTGCCCCCTTTTGAATTGCCGCAGGCCGATACCGGCCACCGCAGCTTTTCCCCAAAGCGTTTGCGTATCGGAGATTTGCTTACCCTCCCTAAGCGATCAGTTTTCTGACGGCGGCATTTTATTCCGCCATCGGATTGACGGAATAAAGCGTTCTTCAAACCGAGATTGAGCAACCACACCTTGGACAGGCTGACCTATTTTCGGGTCGCGCTCGTCCTTCTCCAGGATCCCCATCAATCGGACGCCGTCTGCGTCGTCCAATGCCACCACCACACTCACATAAGGCAGGTCCAATTCTTCCGTGCCTTGAAACCGATGCCACGTGCGTGTCCAGCTGTAGATCGTGCCGGAGAGTGGAACCTCCGTCCAAAGAATTTCCCAAGAACCGCAATCGCCACACCGCCAGACGGCTGGCCAAAGCCATTTTTCGCATTTACCACATCGCGGCAGCACCAATTGACCCTGATCCAGCGCCGTCCAATAGGGCAGATCGGCACCATTTGACAGCTCTTCTATTTCTTCCGGCGTCATGAAATTTCCTTCGTTGCCTCTCCGATCGCCGAAGCCAGCAATGCTTTCAAACGTGGAGTTGCCGCGCGTAGCTCAGCCGACAGACCAGATCAACGGCACCTTGTCCGGCGCCATGACCGTGCCGTATCGGGCTGAGTAGTCGACGCCTGGTTTCAACGAAAATTCGGGGATCCTTTTGACCCATTCCTCTGTCAGAATGCGCATTTCATGGCGCGCCAAGGTATGTCCGAGGCAAAGATGAGGGCCGGTCGAAAAAGTCAAATGTTCGAATTTCTTGCGGTCCACGTTAAACGCGTTCGGATCGCCGTGGACCCGATCGTCGCGCCCGGCCACCGGCAACAGGCACAAAACCATGTCGCCCTCTCGGAAGGGAACCCCCTTTAAATCCACGTCCTTGACCACAAGGCGAGGCGTATTGACGACCCCGAAGCTTCGCAATCCCTCTTCGACGAAATTGGGGATGACCTGCGGCTCCTCTCTCAGGCGCGCCTGTAGCGGTTTGTCCGTTGCAAGATAGCGATACAGAAAGGCACTGGCATTGGTGACCGTGTCCATGCCGCCCACAAACAGCAGGAGACAAATCGATTGCAATTCTTCCAGTGTGATGGGTCGACCCTCGATTTCGAATGCCAACAATTTGGTCGCCAAATCGTCCTGCGGGTCTTTTTTTCGAAGCTCCAACAGCTCCGTCATCAGCTGAATGATTTGCCCTACATATTTTTCCAAATCAACGGACGCATCGCCTTGCGCTTGGAAGAAATTCTCCGCCAATTCGCGAAATGGCCTAAGCTTGTCGAGGGGCAATCCCATCAACTCCATAAACACCGATACGGGAAACCGGGACGAGACGTCCCAAAGGAAATCGCATTCCCCCTTGTCCGCAATTTCATCGATAATCTCTACGGCAAATTCCCGGATGCGCGGCTCGATCTTGGCCACAGCTTTCGGCGAGAAAAACGGCATGAGCGCCTGGCGATAGGGAATGTTCGTTGGCGGATCCAAGCTTAAGGGAATGAACACGGGCGGATTCGGCACGCGTGGGATCTGCATCTCACGAACCGAAAAATGTTCCGGGTCTTTCACGATATCCGCCACATCATCATAGCGTGTGACGACCCAATGCCCGCCATTTTCAGGCGTGTAAAAGATGTCGGGGGCATCTTTGTGCAGAGATTCGTAAGACCCATGAAGATCCGAGGTCAGGCGCGGGTCGCCATATATGTTGAAATCGAAGACCAGGTCTGAAGGAACATGACCTGGCAGTTTTTGCAGCGCTTCCATCTGTTTATTGGCCTTATCGTTGCTTGTTACCGGATGCCGGATCGCTCTCCGTCTCCACGCCCAGCGGTGTCCACCTCCCCGTGGTCGCGATTGATCCGGCAGAGCATTCTCATAAACCTAACACCATTAGGCTCGCATTTGAAGCGGCAAAATGATTGGCACACAAAATCTGCCCCTCACACTGCGGAACAGCTTTTCATACTTGCGATGGCGGGATGACAAAAACAGCACCCTCCAGCTCTTCGCTCACGGCGACCTGACAGGTCAACCGAGAGTTTTCCTGCACGTGAACGCCGTTTTCCAACATCATCTCTTCCATCTCGTCCCTTGGCGGCAGGCCTGAAAACCATGGCTCCTGAACGAAGGCGTGGCAGGTTCCGCACACCAATGATCCACCGCAAATGGCCTCGATGCCGGCGATGCGATGGCTAACTGCGGCTTCCATGACCGATTGTCCGATCTTTGCTTCAACGGTGTGAAGCTGATTGTCGGTTGTCTTGAATGTGATGCTGACCACTCGATAACTCCCACATTGCTTTTTGGCCCTGTTTTGACGTATGTTGTTTATCTATTACTAATAGATTAATTCTGCAAACAGCCAGGGCAGTCGTCCTGAGTCTGACAAAAAAGAAGATGAAATGGGGAGGCTATGGCGGAGTTCGACTACATCATTGTGGGCGCGGGCGCGGCAGGGTGCGTCTTAGCCTATCGGCTCTCGGAAAATCCGGAAACCCGCGTCCTCCTTGTGGAAGCAGGGCCGGAAGACAAGCATCCCTTTATCCACATGCCCAAGGGATTGGCCAAAGTGATGGCGGATCCCCGCTATCTGTGGACCTATGAAAGCGCCCCCGAAGACGCCAATGCCATGACCCCGGAAACCTGGGTACGCGGACGGGTATTAGGCGGCTCAAGCTCGGTCAACGGAATGATGTATGTACGCGGCCAGCCCTCCGACTACGACGCCATTGCGGAATTGTCGAGCGAAGATTGGAATTGGGAGCATATCGGCGCGGCCTATGCGGCGCTCGAAAGCCATGAATTGGGCCCCGCCAAGACCCGGGGCGGCCAGGGCCCCTTACACGTCACCTTGCCGACGCTTCGCGACAGATTGACGGACGCCATGATTGAGGCCGGAGAGAAGATCGGCTGGCCGGTTAAACAAGACATAAACGAACCCGATGACGCCGAAGGTATCGGCTACGCGCCCCGGACCATTTTCAAAGGAAAACGGCAGAGCGCAGCGCGGGCCTTCCTCGACCCGATCCGACATCGGCGAAACCTCACCATACTGACCGATACGATCACCGACAAAGTGGTGTTCGATGGCAAGCGCGCGATCGGCGTGCAAGTTCAGAGCGACGGCCAGGTTCGGCATATTGAAGCGGACAAAGAGATCGTACTTGCGGGGGGCGCCATGGCCTCCCCCGGCCTGCTCGAACGTTCGGGCGTTGGTGATCCGGAACGCCTGTCTAGGCTTGGAATTGACGTGCTGGTGGCCAATCCGGCAGTCGGCGAGAACCTCATCGAACACCGAGCAATCATCATACAATGGAAGCTCAAAGAGGATCTGTCGCAGAACAAAGAATATTACGGCTGGCGTGTCCTTAAATCGTCTGCGCAGTACCTTCTGACGAAGAGCGGCCCGATGGCCGCCGCGGCCTATGAACTCGGTGCTTGGCTTAAAACCAAGCCCGGCCTCAACCGGCCCGACGCGCAATTTCTGCTCGCCCCGTTCAGCTTCGACTTCGAAAAGAACCGTCAAGACGTGGAACGGTTTCCCGGCATGCACATCACTGCCTACCCCTTGCGGCCGACATCGGCTGGGCAGGTTCACATTAAATCGCCCGATCCGAACGAGCCGCCCGAACTGAAAACAAACTATCGCGACACCGACATTGATCGCGAAACCATGGTCGGAACGGTTCGAATGGCGCGGAAATTCGCATCCCAGCCCCCCCTGCGCGATCTGATCGAGGTCGAAACCATGCCGGGACCGGACTACGACACGGATGACAAGATCATCGAAGCGTATGACCGGTATGGGACCTGCGGTTACCACGCGGTGGGGAGTTGCCGGATGGGCAATGGCGATGGGTCTGTGGTCGATCCGCAATTGCGGGTGCGTGGCGTGACGAATCTTCGAATTATGGACACCTCCATCATGCCGGTCATTCCGTCGGGCAACACCAACGGCCCGACCATGGCGATGGCGTGGCGGGCTGCGGACCTCATTCTTCAGAATACGGATGATCTAACCCGCATCGCCGCCGCGGCCGGATAACCAGGTCGAAGGCAAGGAGCCGACCAATGGGAGATCTTCCCCAAATCCCGAACGACATTTCGCAACTGACGGCCGACTGGCTGACCGATACGCTTTCCCGCTTCTATCCGGGAACGATTGTCGAGTCCGTTCATATCGGAACGGTGATACGCGGCACGGCCACAAAGGCGCGCTTGCTGCTAAGCTACAATGAAGCCGGCCACCAGCATCGGTTGCCTCCCACCATGTGGTTTAAAGGCGGTTTGGAGGCACACAGCGACAATGCGGACATGTTGGCGGTCTATGCCGGCGAAGCGGCTTTTTTCCTGGATTTAGCAAACACTCTGAACGTCAATATTCCAAAGGCCTTCGTGGCCACGCTCGACCCGCAGTCCAATCGATCCATGCTGTTATTGGAAGATCTGCTCGCGCGCAACGCCACGTTCGGGCATGCCACAAAGCCGGTCACGCCGGAGCAAGCGATGAAGTTTGTCGCCTTCCTGGCCAAGCTTCACGCGCAATATTGGCAATCGCACACATTGCAGGAGATGGCGTGGCTCAAGGGTGGCGGTGCTTTGTTGGAAGGCAACGTTATCGACAATGTGCTGTCGAACGAAAACTGGAACCGGTGCCTGTCCTTGCCGCGCGGCCGGTTTGTTACAGGCGACTTGAACGATTTCGAGAGAATGCGCGGTCTCACACTTGAGATGTTGCGGCACGATGCTGCCAACGCCCATTGCCTGGTGCATGGCGACGCGCATTTGGGAAATACGTTTTTCACTCCCGACGGAGAGGTGGGCTATCTGGATTGGCAGACGGTGATGATCGGATTTTGGGCACATGATGTGGCCGACTTCATGACCACCTCGCTGACCACTGAAGACCGTCGGCGTCATGAACGCGCGCTCATTCAACACTACGTCGATACGCTGGCGCGGGAGGGCGTCACCCTGACCTTCGACGATGCATGGCAAGAATATCGCCGGCACGCGCTTTACAATTTTGTATGGGCTCTCTGCTTGCCTGAATGGCAACCGGAAGAAGTCTGCGCGCCCAATGCCGAACGGGCATGCGCAGCCATTCTGGATCTGGACACGCTGAATGCGTGGTAAACGTCACCGCACCCGCGGCAACGACGACGACGCCTCCTTGTATTTTTCCCGCATCGCCGGTTTCGACAGCTTGCCCGTGGCCAGCCGCGGCAAAGGGTCGTTTTCGACGGCCACATAACGCGGAACTTTGTAGTCGGCCAACCGCTCGTTGCAGTGGGCGATCAACTGTTCGACCGAAATATCACTAGCCCCGTGGACCACCGCCATCGGTGTTTCTCCGAACTTTTGATCCTGTGCCGAGATCACGACGACTTCTTCGATGCCGGGATACTCCGAAATGGCACGTTCCACCTCCGCCGCGGAAATGTTCAAGCCACCGGATATGATGATGTCTTTCATGCGATCGACGAATGTCAGAAGTCCATCTTCATCCAAAACACCGATATCGCCCGTGTAGATCCACCCGTCACGGATGGTTTCGGCGGTGGCTTTGGGATTGTTCCAATAGCCGAGCATGCGCCCGGGTCCGCGCACGATGATTTGCCCTTCCTGCCCCGCCGGCAAACGATTGCCGTTTCCATCAACGATTCGCAGTTCGGTAAAGATGCCGCCGCGCCCGCATTTTTCGGGATACTGCCTGGCAAGGTCGGCCGGCATGATGGTCGCGTTACCACCGCACTCCGTCTGTCCGTAAATCTGCCGAATGACAATATCTTTTGTGAGCCATTGGTCTTGCAGTGCGCGCGTGACCGTCGCACCGCCGCAGGTGGCAACGCGAATGCTGGAAAGATCTGCTTCGGCAAAACCCTTCGTTCGGGCGACCTGTTCGAAGAACACAGGCGCCCCGGCAAAAGCCGTTATCTTTTCGCGCACCAGGATTTCCAGGAAGCGCTCGGGATCGAATGCGGGCTCGAAGAAGAGCGTGAACCCGAGGACAGTGTAATGAATGAGCTGGACAAACCCCGCCGATGTGCTGAGCGGTGCCGGCACGATGACCCGATCCCCAATGAGATAGACATTTTCTTCCAGGACCGTTTCGCTCACATAGTTGATCATCGAGCGGTGGGAGAACAGGACGCCTTTGGGTTTCGCGGTCGATCCGCTGGTTGAAATGATGACGACCGGGGCATCGGGATCGATGTCGTGATCCAGATCCACCGGATCGCCTTCACGAAACGCGTTGACCTCCGACAGGTCTTTAATTTGGACGGGCAATTCTTCTAATTTCGGACGGCGCTCACCATCCGCAAACACCCATCTGGGGCTCGTATCCTCTAAGATCTCCCCGAGTTCATGGGTGGTGTAGCGCATGTTCAGGGGCGAAACGATGCCGCCCGCGCGGATGATGCCCATAATCAACGCACAATACTGAATGGAATTGCTTGCGCAGATGCCGACACGGTCGCCGGCTTCCAAGCCGCCTTCCAGCAGGTCTTTGGCAATCCGCTCCGACCAGGCATCATATTCCCGGTACGTAACCGCATCCCCTTCGAATGAGATGGCGACCGCATCGGGTATCGATTTCGACCACCACTTAATCGCGCTGTTCAGCGTCTGGACCATCGTTCCTCCCTGGAGCATGTCGCCGGGTTGCGATGCCGCGCTCCCACGCACATCCAACCCCGGTGGCTCCTTTATCATCATATCTAAGAAGAATAGATTAAACGCTTACCGGCGTCTAGGCGCCACAGATGGCCCCGCCTGCCTTACAACACAGGATCTCTCAATCCAAATACCGCTCAAGGGTTTCATAATAAAGCGGAATGGTCGCTTCGAGCCCGCAATACACCACATCATCAAGGGCTCCGGAGGCCAGCCCCTCGTGAGACATTTCGGCGGCCCAGAAATCTTCGTTGCCAAACACGTCGAGAATCATCTCGTAGGAACGCTGGAAAAGATTGCCGACTTTTTCGTTGTAGGCAGGCGTATGAGTCAACATGTGATAGTCCACGGTTGTTTCACCGACATCGTTTGGCATGATCATCATGATACTGATGTAATAGGGACTGGTCACGACAACGGTATTGGGAAAAACCTGATAGGCATGGGTGACCGATTTGTGAATATTTTCCCCAGGAATATCGAGGACATCCGGCGTGAAATTCACTTTTCCGGAAATCTGCCGAATGTGGGCCCCCAATTTATCGGTAACATTAGGGACATCTGCAAACAAAGGCCCAACCGACCGGGCATGCAGCCTCTGCACATGATAGCCTTCGAGGAATGGCTCCAGCACCAACTTCCAATTGGCCTTGAGATTGAACGTCTTGCGTCCATAGAGATGCATACTGGGAATGCCGAGGGCATCCATGTCGTCAACGAATTCGGGCACGACTTCGGAAAAATCGTCTTTGGCATCCTTATCCAAAATGACCCAGACCAAACCTCCGGATTCTCGACAAGGCAGTTCTGCAAGACCGCGATTGTCTTTGTCGAGATTCTTAAACAGTTCTTCCCGTGCTGCCGTTACCAAACTGCCATCAAGCGCAAAGGTCCAGGCATGGTATGGACAGGTTACCTTGTTCTTTCGCTGAGGCTCGCAGTCGTGAACAAGCTTCGCGCCCTTATGCATGCACGCATTGAGGAAGCAGCGCACCCTGCCGCTTAAATCCCGCACAACCAGCAACGGCACACCATAGCCGTCATGCGCCATGACACTGCCGGGCTCCGGAATCTGTGATGACAGCGTGACCACCATGGGCAGGCGTCGAAACAGGCGTTCCTGTTCCAGCCGATAGCGCTCCGCATCTAGGAAAATCGAAGCTGGACGCGTTGCCTCAATTGCTTTCGGCGCTGCCTGATTGTGCGGCGGAATTTTCCGAATGGCGGCAATCTGGCCTGCACTTAAAGACTCCAAAGTGGGCGCTTGATACTCGCTGGACGTCTTTTCCTGAACGACATTCATATTCCTGGCCTATCTAATGCGTGGTCGGGACGTTTATCTAATATTATTAGTTTTTCATTTCAGATCCTGTTTGTCAACCAGCATCCAGCCCCCCGCGCGCACCCAAAAGCCGATAGGCCCAATCCAAAATGTCAGGCAGCCGGATGCTGGCCTGTCGGCAAATGCCTCGTGAAAAAAAGAGGATCACGGTAAGGAAGAGTTGGGCAACTGGCTGATCCGCAACATGCGACAAAACCGGGCCGCAGCTCCTTCGGAAGAAAATGCGGATTCTGGTGGTTAGCGGTGGAGACAGTCTTGAGCGAACCTGTCTTCACCATTTGCAGGGAGTTCTCTCGAAGTTCGCCAAACTCGCTGCTTATACGTAAAGTAAAGTGCCGGAAAACCTCGCCGCTTTCACTCATTACCCGAATGAAAAATTAGGGAATATTTTTCGGCAAACGGGGAACTAGTTTGGGCATGTGAGATTGGCATTTGCACAATCCTTAAATCCAATTTTGGGGGTGCATCGCCAAGAAGTGAGTCGATTCAAGGCATTTCCAAACTAATATTCAGATCGGACCACTTTGCCCGTGTCACCCCAGTAGATCACTGCAGTTTCCCTGACAATGACAACAGGGGACTGTGTACCGCGGAACAGCGCACCCCCGTTCGACCATTCCGAGAGCTATCGAATGCTTTACTGAACGAAAGAAGGGAGCAGCCCCGAAAACCATTGGCAAGCTTGTAATCAGCTTGACGATTTTGAGTTGTCAGTTTCGAACACAACTCTTCCGGATCTCCAACGACGCGCTACCACCCGATTTCGGACAGAAATGATTTCAGAACGTTGTTGAACGAATCTGGATCTTCAATCCAAGGACAATGGGCGACACCTGGGATCACCGCCATTTTGGAGTCTGGAAATTTTGACGCCACAGCTTCGATCACCTTGGGTGGAAAAATCCGGTCAAGTTCCCCGTCGATATGAAGGGACGGACAGCAGATGGACCTGAGAGATTCTACGCTGGTTAGAGCCGCCGGGCCCATAATCCGGTCATAAACAACCTCCCACGGGAGTTGGTATTCCGGAGGTGTTGCCATTTGCACTTGTTCGAAAAGGTAGACAAGAAGTGGTTTGTTTTGAACAAAGCTAGGGCTAAACGCGACAGCCAAAGCACTTTCAACTTCCGATCTTGGCTTTGATGCCTCACAAGCGTCGATCGCTATTGGAATGTCTACCGACGCTGTCGAGTTGCAGATCACAAGACCGGCAGTCAGTTTCGGGTATGTGAGCGCAAGTTTTACCCCAGTCCATCCGCCCAAAGAAGAACAAACAACAACACAACTTGATATGTTCTCTTTGTCCAGGATGGACTTTACGTCATCCGCCAGGTAGTCAGCCCTGAAATGTTCCGACGGCCCTGACGACCTGCCAAATCCGCGATGGTCGTAAGCAATGCAAGTGTAATCTTGTGTAAAGCGTTCAAACTGATTGAACCACAACAACGCATTTCCGCCGGTTCCGTGGACGAATACAAGCGCCGGGCCGGTCCCTGCCTTTGCGTAAAACAGATTGAGTCCGTGTGATTCAACGTACGGCATGCGTGCTATCCTCGCTTCTTGGTGTGGCTTCTTCTTGCGGCGTTTTGTACAGGCGGACCGGCAGACCACTCATCTTTGGAATGCCTGTAATAGGATCAAAGTCCGACTCTGCTGTAACCAAGGCCGCCGCACTGCCGCCGACAACCATGAGGTCTTGTTCCGGCGTAGGTGGCGTGCCCCAACAAGGCGGTAGTGCCACCACTTGTTTTCGGACATCTAGAGACAATTGAGCGACCGCAGTAATCGCGGCATGACGAGACTCAACGGTAACGAGGTTGCCTTCGCCAATATCTAAAGCGCGAGCATCGTCCGGGTTCAAAAAAAGCGGATTGAATTGATGGCACCTCTTAAGCGCCCCTACCCCATGCCAGGACGAGTTATGAACATCAGCGAGGCGACAGGTAATCAATCGATAGGGGTACGGATTATCCCGCGGCATTTCTTGGTTGGCCAACTGATCCAATTGTTCCATCATCCAAGCATCATCAAGCCGCAGACGGTCCCTTGTACCCTCTCGTTTCGGTTTTATGGTTTGCGCCGGAACGTCGTAGTGCCGCCCAGGGGCATCCAGTTCGATATTAGAGAGGGGAACGGGCGCTCCCTCAAGTACCGCCGCCCACAATCGATCCGTACTCGGCTTGTTTTTCATGTCCACGCGATAAGCGGACTTGGCCGACTCTTTTTGATCGATCAGGGAAGCAGACTTTAGCTTCAACTGCACACCCATCTGCCGGGCTGTGTCGTAAAAAAACTCCCAGTCTTCAATAAGATCAGATCCTTTCGGAGGCTCAACCAGTGGGCTGCAGGCCTGCGCATAAGGCGATTGATACCCCCAGCCCGGTCCGAAGACTCCATAGCTTTCCTGCAGGGCCGTGTTACCTGCCGTTTCGAGAAAAATCTTTGGTGCCACCACAAAGTCGGCGTATCGCCCTGTGGTGCTGATCACCGGATCGACGCTGACCAAAAGGTCAAGCGAGGAGAGGGCTTTATGCGTTTTTTTCTGGTCAGGCCAGCCAGAAAACGGATTGCCGCCCAAGCTAATGAGCGCGCGGATCTTTCGCTCCCCGTCAAGGAGGATCTCATCTGACAATGCTGTGGTCGGCAGACCGGCAAGGGAATTTGCCAGCCCTCGGACCCTGAGCTTCTCGCCGAAACCCCAAGCCGGATAGGGTGGAAAGGCTTGTGCGATGGGTTCAAGGCGGCGCACAAGTACGCCGGGATTAAGCACTTTCTCGCCCGCACGCCTCCAATGCCCACATAGTGTCATCAGGCAGAGACCAAGATACTCGCTGAGATTGGGATAACCGGACATATTTGGTCCTGTTCCCAAGCTCACGCCGCCGGTTTTTCCGCCTGCATACATTTGGGCGGCTGCCACAATATCCGCGCCGGATATGCCAGCAATTTCGGCAACCCTGGACGGCGAGAATGGGGCGACAAGCCGGGCCAATTCTTGAAGGCCGGAAGCATTCTCATCGACAAATCGCGCGGCATACAACTTTTTTTCTATGATAACTTGGATCATTGCGGCGAGTATTTCCACATCGCAGCCGGGAAGTGCTTGCAAATGCAAATCTGCCGATCGTGTAGTTCTTGTTTTTCGCGGATCAATGACGATCAACTGCTTTCCCAGTTGTCGGCGGACCTTTTGCCCGTGCGCCGCATTGATGGGCAATCCGCCTTGCATGGATACCATTGGATTGGTTCCCACCAACAACCACACATCCGCTTCCTCGGGCGCATACGGACCGGCAAGCCAGATCCCATGCAATGCCGGCGCAATGACTTTGCCAGGCTGGTCGATGGTCAGACTGCTAAACACCATCGGTGAGCCGATACCTTCCATCCACGCCAGCGCCATGTTGCGCGTGACGAGATTGTGCGCTGCCTGTGTACCGATATAGAGGGCCACTGATTTCGGTCCGTATTGATCAATGATCGACCTGAGCCGGGTTGCCACGTCATCGATCATTTCCGTTGAGGCCACGGGCTCGACGGCACCACAGGGCAAGCGGCGCACCGAACACGTCAATCGATCCGGCGACGATAGATAATCGAGCTGCTGCCGACCCTTTATGCATGTGTAGCCAAAGTAGACGGGGTTGGATTTGTCCCCATAGATCTTTCCGAAGCGGTCCCCGTCGCGCTCTACAATGATGGGGCACATCAAATGGCAAACACGGCAAATGCTGTGGACTCTTTCTGGCAATGAGCTTCTTCGCCTTACCCTTTTCATCCCCGCCTGTTCTTTCGATATTAAGAACTAACCACTACGTTGCTGTAGTATGTGCAGTTCTTGATTCGTTTTTAGGAACCTGAACTGGGTACCTTTGCGAACGAATTCGCTGCTCAGTCTCCCCGAACAAACACGCTTCGCACCAACAGAACTAGAACGGAAAGACGCATGAGCTTAAACATTAGAGCCGTTGCCTCACGTCCTGTGACCTGCGCTTCAATTTCTTCGACACCAGCAAATCCCGACAAAATAAGCGTTTTATTCCGTACAGTGATGCTCTCAATATCGACATCCATCGTGATAACAGGTGACTTAATTCTCATTCTCGACCCATAAGCTCGGACAGATAGCGCTGAGTTTCTTTGGCGGCGCGCAATCCACTTCGCGCCGCGCCATCGGTGTGAGGTGTCAGTGTGTAATCGCCACAGAAGCTGATCCCTCCGACCGGTTTGACCACTTCCGGCATCACTTTCATGCGTCCGAGTTTGTATTTGCAAACTCCGGTCGGCCATCGCCGAACGCCGATCTTCATGACGCGGTACCTAAACTCTGGGAACTTCTCTACAAATGCCGCGTAGGCACCGGCTCGGATGGACTCGTCGTCATCGTCCCAAATTACCCGGCTTGCGCGGTCATACACCTGACACACGAAATACGCTCCATCTTCATCCAGGTCAGTCGGCGAGCGCAGCAAGAATTCGCTCTGACAATATATGGCATCGCGCCGGTAGGACGCATCCGGAACATAGTGTTCATTCATTCCTTTGGGCCCAACGACCACCGGAATACCCAGGATGCGCCCATATTCGATAACGTTTAAAGCATCTACTCTGGGCTGCGGCAGTCCGGGCATTACCTCAAGCACCACCGGTGCCGTAAGAGCAGAAACGATTGAACGCGCTTTGAATTCAACAGGGCCATTGGGCGATAGAGTCATGACCTTATAAAAATCTTCCGCAGCATCAACGAGAACGATTTTCGTCTCGAGCCGAAGATCGACTCCGGACGCCTCCACCAATTTCTGAGCGATCATGCTGTTGCCGCCTTTGGCAACGAGATTCCCGCGCGGGTCATGGTCGATATTTTGATCGGCAAAAGCCGTCGTCCTATCGGATCCGTGAAGCAGCAGGACGCCGTAAAGTGAAACTTCTTCTGGAGGGCCACTCATGGTTTCACACCAAGCATCCCAATAGAGCTTAACATTAGGCCGCACTGGCCCCATCCACTCACCGAAGGAGATATCGTCGAGCGCTGCGTCAGCAGGGTCACGTATGTTTTTTTGTTCTTCACCAAGCCGCCGCTTAATCTCTCTAATCTGCTTCACATCGTCTTTGTCAAACAGGTCATTCATGAAGTCACCCGTCATGGCACGGTCGTCGAAACGGACCAGGTCGGCGCCGACCTCATCGGCTAATTTCATGATCGTCGTTTTATCGGAAGAGAAATACCCCGCCCCATAATTTGCCCAGAGGTTATCTCCCAACTTTTCGGAATATGTCCGCCCACCAACAAATTTTTCGGCTTCCAAGAGGACAACATTGAAATCGCGAAGTGCGTAGCTGGCCGCCGCTCCCGCAACCCCTGCCCCCAAGACCGCCACGTCGTATATCATACGCTTCTGTTTCCCTCTTCAATATCTGTACATTTGTACGGTATATGAAAAAATTGATGCCTTCAAGGCATTGAGGCGGGTCAAGCGACACTATTTGTCAAAATTGCAGAGCTCAAATCACACCCGCTAATCGATAGATACCCTTGCGGTGCTCGGCTCCTTGGGCGGTTGCCTGCTCTCCCCAACGCGTCTGTATCTTCTTCAGCGAAACGCGATTTCTCCAGGGCTTCGGCACTCAACCGCAAGCGCTAGAAAATCCTCAAGAATCGCCCAAAATGCCCTTGGGAAGCCGATGACAGATGTTGTGGTTTGGCGTCGGAAAACGGCTTACCAAGTCTTTTTGCTAAAAATAGTGTATATGTACAGTTTTCGAATACCTCAGGAACAAAGTACACTTGGCTTATGAACGCTCAATCCGACACCAGACGCCCACAGCAAGATCGTGCGCGGCAAACACGAGAAGCCATCCTAGGTGCCACCACCCGAATCCTCGGCGCCGAAGGGGCGAAAGCAGTCACCCATCGCCGTGTCGCCGACTTAGCCGGCGTTTCTTTGGCCTCAACCACTTATCACTTTAAGAACAAATCAGAACTGTTGTCCGCCGCATTTGATTGGCTTATCCACATTTACATCACGCAGGTCAGGACACGACTGAGAGTGTCGATGAAAAATGACTACACGCAAAAAGGTCTCGCCACACTCCTAATCAACATCTCTCGACACTCCCTACGCAAGGAAACCAATCGACATCTCATTGCCGCATGGTACGAGTTTATGCTGGAAGCAGCCCGAAACCCTGACCTTCAAGAAACAGCCAACAAATGGTATTCGGACACATGCAAATACTATGAAGAAATCTTGTACAAATGTAACAGCCGAGATCCGCGAGAAGATGCAAGACGACTCGTTGACTGCATGATCGGGTACGAGATGTCTTCGCTCGCTGCGGGGAAAGAAAATTACGGGGCCCGCAGATTGAGCCAGGCATATACTCGACTGGTCGAAAGCATGTTTGATGACCAAGACAAATAAAAGCAAGAAGGAGGTCGAGAAGGCCGAGCGCCGACAGCGGGGCCAAGCGACCCACGACAAGTGTGTGGCAGCAGCTTTGCGCCTTCTATCTCGACACGGAGCCAACAGCGTTACCCATCGTTCGGTCGCAACCGAAGCCGGTGTCTCTGTTGCAGTTACGACCTATCATTTCGACTCTCGCGACGAAATCCTAGAGAAAGCCTATCAGCTGCTCTATGAGCAAGAGGTCGAGCGCTGGCGCGAAACCAATAAAGTCATAAAGAACGAGAACGCCACCCGCGAGGAAATAATCGATCGCCTGAGCACGCGTCTCATTAGAGAGACAACAGAATTCAAGGACCAGACCATGGCCGCGTTCGAGCTGACATTCGAGGCGTTCCGGTCTCCGGAATTGAGTACCGCTATTGGCAATATTAATAAGGTCCGCATGGCCTATTGGCGGAAAACCGCAGAGCAGGCTGGTTCGCAAGATGCGGCACTAGACGGTCAGCTACTGCAGTGTTCCGTACTTGGGAAATCTCTCTGCCTGATGGCACGCGGCAAAGTCGACTCAGAACTTGCGAGAACCAGAAGCAAGTTTGACTATGACTTTAAATCTCTATTTCCCGAAAAGAAGTCAAATCGCAGTTAGCAATAGGGTGCAAAAAAAAGCCGGCACTGCAAGACAGTGCCGGCTATTTAAGTCTGGGAGGTCGAATGACTAGTTGTAAGAATAAGACGCGGTGAAACCGAACTCCCTCGGCGCACCGTAACTGCGGAGCCGATACCCAAAGAACCCACTCAGATCGACCGCTCGGATGGCATATTCTTCATCCGTCAAGTTTTTGCCCCATAACGTCAAAGACCAATCCTGATCAATGTTTTCGAAAGATACCGATGCGCCAAACACGTTGCGCCGCTCGAACACTAAATTCCGATCATTGGTGAGACCATCGAACTCATCCGACTGATACGTCCATTCGCCGCGCAGCGAGAGCGTCCCAGCATTCGGAACGTCGTAGTAAAACGTTGGTATCAGAGATGCGCTATAGTTGGGCGCCCGAGGAAACTCGTTGCCCGCCAAATTTCCGCCAAGTCCCGTATCGAGTTCCAGAAACTTCGTCTCTTGCCAACCGAATGCACCTTGAAGAGAGAAGAAATCCGCTGGTTTTGCAACGAATTCGAGTTCAATCCCCTTTGCTCTCGACCGCCCGGAGTTCGTGATGTCAACAAAGAAGCCGCTCCCCCCGAGTGAGGTCTCCTCTGCTTGCTGATCTTTGTAGTTATACAGATAGGCAGCAAGATTGAGCCGAAGACGGCGATCGAACAGATCCGATTTGAGGCCAACTTCGTAGGCGGTAAGGTTTTCGGCGTCAAATGCACCGTTGCCGCTTGATGGTCGGGTTGCAAAACCGCCTTCCCGGAAACCTTTGGACCACGAGCCATAGACCATAGTGTCTTCGTTTACATCGTAGCTGATGCCCACCTTCGGCGTGACTTTCGAGAACGTCTGCTCCACAAGGGCAATTTCTCCGCCAGTGGAGGTCAAAGTGACGCCACCCGGCACCTCATCGAATGGGTTCGAACCATCATAGAATGGATTACCTAACCCGCCAATTTCGATGCGTGAGATAGGACGTTGAAATTCTACATCCGTGGTGGTGTATCTCAGTCCAGCCTCGATACGCAGATCCGGTAGAATTCTATATCCTGCGTGACCAAAGGCCGAAAACGTATCCGTTTCGGTATTCACCACATTTCGTGTAATTCCCGAACTCAATACCGGCGCGCCAAACACGGAGAGCGGATAACCGAGTTCGCGCTCAATCCCGAAAATGTCGAGGGTCGAATCCTGCTGTCCCTGATAGCCGTAGTAGTAGAGGCCAGCGACGGTGTCGAGGCGCTCATTCTCGTAATGAAACCTCAGCTCCTGACTCACCGCCTCTTCTTCGAGCCGCAAATACTGCTGAAACAGGTTGAATGGCGTGCCGTCGATATCGCTATTGTCATTCTCGAAGATCGTATTGCGATACCCTGTTATTGACACAACGCGGTATGGGCCCGACGACCACTCGCCGGTCAGCGAGGCGCCCCAGTTTCGGGCCATCTCTTCGTTATTCGAATTGTATGAAACCTCATGGACATCACCATCGGTATCCGCATAAGTGCCGCTCAAGAAAAATCCCGACAGGTCGAGACTGCCGTCCTCCGCATTGAAACCCGGATATGTGGTGTTATCCATGCTGTAGTCACCGGAAAAGGTGAACTCGAGATTCGGCGTCGCCTTATAGATGGCAGAGCCCCGCAGCGTAAGGCTATCCAGGTCGTCGACGTCAGCACCGGATTCATTGAAACGCACATCCGGCGTCGAGAAGTTGTTGTCCACTCGGCCGTTTCTGCCGACATATGCAACGCCGAACCGCCCCAAGAGCTTATCCTGCACCAAGGGTCCAGACAGCGATGCACGAAGATCTTTGCGGCTGAAATTTCCGTAGGAAGCCCGAGCATTAAAATTGAACTCGTCGCCTGGCTTTTTGGTGATGATGTTAATCACGCCGCCCAGCGTGTTACGCCCATAAAGCGTCCCTTGCGGACCACGAAGAATCTCAACCCGCTCCACATCCACCACATTGAACAAGTTACCCCCGGCGGCTCGAATATACACACCGTCAATATAGAAGCCAGTTGTTGGGTTGTTCGAAATGGCGCTTTCGCCGGATCCCGTCAGTCCGACACCGCGAATTACTGGCACGACGAACCCGACATTCGTGAGAGCGTTGAATGAAAAATTCGGTAGATATCCGGATAGATCTGCGTAAGAGACCGCATTCAACTTGTCTAGCTCCACCGAGTCGATGGCAGTCACGGCGATCGGTACGTCCTGAAGCGACTGCTCTCTGTGAGCTGCCGTAATGACGATTTCGTCGAGGCTGGCCATTGCGACGTCTGCCGATACCATAAAAATCGTTACAGCCGCAGACGCCATCAAAGTTGACCGAAGCGAAAATTTTCCAGAACCCATTTTTCTCCCCCTTTGCTTGGCCAACAGCCAATGAACAAAGCTCCGTTTATCTAAAATCTGTACGTTTGTACTGTTTATATTTTTTAGCACATTTGTACTGTTTTTCAAATGTTTCGTGACCAATGAGAGAGGGGGATCGACATCGATCTCTTCCTCAGTAAATCTATCGCCGTTCCTAAGCCTAGGGGTAAATGCCTGGGTTTCTGCGGGGATTTCGCGTCAATGCCGCTGACGCAGGGTCAATCTCCATGGTGTTGCACATTTGTACCAGTAAAAATTTATCGATGTACTTTGATCGTCGAAACTCAAGCTTCCTAAAAAAGGATCGCCAACCTTAGTCACTGTAATTAGTGACAAAGGCTGACGACAAGAAGTAGCAGCGCCCTGCGCTACCACTGGGAGGAAACGGCCAATGGAACGAACTTCGAAGAATGTCGACTTCTTCACCTTACGGACTAAATCGGAAACGTGATCAGCTCATGCGTTTACTTGAGCGCTCAAAAATCAAGGGCGCGCGCTATTAGCTCCTTTTGAATTTCGTTGGTGCCGCCATAAATTTTTTGGACGCGCGCGTCCACATAGGCTCGTGCAATCGGATACTCAAGCATGTAGCCGTAACCGCCGTGGAGCTGTAAACACTCGTCCGCAACTTCACATTGGATTTGAGATCCCCACCATTTCGCCATCGAACCAGTCGCCTGATCCAGTTCGCCGCCAAGCATCTTTGCGACGCACTGCTCAACAAATGCACGCGTAACCTCGAGCTTGGTTTTAACTTCAGCAAGTTTGAACCGCGTATTTTGAAAGTCCATCAATCGCTCACCAAAAGCGCGACGCTCTTTAACATAAGCGAGCGTGTCTGCCAGCATCGCGTCGCACGCGCCGACAGCACTGATACCAATCAGCAGGCGTTCCCACGCAAGCTCCTGCATCAATTGCGAAAAACCTCTGCCTTCCTGGCCGCCTAAGAGATTTTCTTGAGGCACACGGACGTTGTCGAGAAAGATTTCCGAAGTGTCCTGGCCCTTCATGCCGACTTTCTCAAGATTTCGCCCACGCCGGAAACCATCTACCTTATCGGCTTCAACAACGATCAGTGAAATACCGCGTGCGCGCGCCCTACGATCGGTTTTTGCCACAACAATGATAAGATCCGCCACCTGACCATTTGTTATGAATGTCTTGGAGCCGTTCAAAACATACGTACCACCCATATTCACCGCATAAGTCTGCACAGACTGAAGGTCTGAACCTGTACCCGGCTCAGTCATGGCGACCGCGGGTACGACTTCGCCTGAGACGAGCCCCGGCAGCCATCGTTTCTTCTGTTCCTCCGTCCCGAATGCAAGCACATAATGTGTGCAAATATTATGGACTCCCCACCCCCAGCCGCTATCGCCAGCCCGCGCTTGCTCATAGGCAGTGATCACATCAAAAATACGGTCACCGCCAAAGCCGCCATATCGAGCTGGTATAGCCGCACCCAGGAGGCCTGCTTCGCTCGCCTTCTTCCAAAACGTCTTGTCGACTACGCCAGCCCGACGCCATTCTGCGAGATGAGGCACAAACTCATTCTGCAAAAACCGCCGTACGGAGCGCTGAAACAGAATGTGTTCTTCTTCCATCCAGGCGGGCAGCCAGTCTTCTTTCGATCCCATTCAACCGTTTCCTATGTCACCGCCCCTTCCAAACAGGGGGACGCTTGTTCAAGAAAGCATCAAACCCCTCCCTCATATCTTCCATGAGGTAGCATTTGATCGCGGCTTCTTCCTCCAGCGAACTGGCCGCATCCGCTGAAACCAACCGCAATCTTTCGAAAAGATCTTTCGTCATACTGACGGCAACAGGCGAGCGACTGGCAATAAGCTCGGCCCACGCTGTTACCGTCTGCTCAAACCTATTGTCATCGACCGCCTGGTTGATCAAACCAAACTGGGCCGCTGTCTCCGCGCTCCACACATTGCCCGTTAGGGCGAGCTCCTTGGCTTTGCTCTCTCCGATCAATCGCGCCAACAACTGGCTCGACGCGTTAGTGGTGGGTTGATGCATACGCACTTCGCAAGATCCGATCTTGGCGCTCTTCTTCGCGATGCGTAAATCGCAGCATAAAGATAGCTCGAATCCGCCGCCGGCTGTTGACCCGCTAATCGCCGCAATGGTCGGCTTGCTCATTTTGCGCACGAATGACCACGTCCCTGTCATCAGCATCCCGATTTCCCAGATCCCATTAAGGCCTTTCATCGCCTGAAATTCTCGAATGTCATAACCGGCGCAAAACGCATCGCCGGCTCCGGCAAGGATCAGTACACGCACGTCTTGATCGCGTTCCACCTCCTCAACGGTTGCACGAAAAGCACGGATCATATCTCCGGTCATAGCATTGAGAGCCTCAGGACGGTTTATGGTGATACGCGCGATATGCCCATCCTTCGCATACTGAATTTTTTCTTCGACCATGTTCTTCTTCCTCGTTAGGATGTTCCAGCCTTTATTAAAGGCTACGGAGAGCAGCGATTTCGGACTAGCGGGACAATTTCACGCCCGCTTCTACACGATCCCATGTGGTCGGCGTGACACCCTGTTCGCGCAGTTTGTACTTTTGGATTTTGCCGGTCGGCGTTTTCGGAATGTCGTTCTGAAAGTCCACATAACGGGGGATCATAAAATAGGCCATGCGCGCATCTAGAAATCCGATCAGGTCCTGCGGGTCGATCTCAACGCCGGGTTTGGGCGTGATAACGGCCATGACCTCCTGTTCGGTATGCTCGTCCCAAACAGGAAATACTGCACATTCGAGAACATCGGGATGCTGGTTTATTTCGTCCTCGACCTCCATGGACGAAATATTTTCACCTCGGCGGCGCATCGAATCCGTCAGACGGTCAACAAAATAAAACCGTCCCTCTTCATCTTGATAGCCGGCATCACCGGTATGGTACCAAAGATTTCGAAACGCCTTGGCAGTGTATTCTGGTTGTTGCCAATATCCTGCAAGGATCTCCCAAGGGCCTTTCGGTCGGACACAAATCTCACCCATCGTTCCTCGGGGGCACTCGCGATCGTCTTCATCTAAAATTGCGACATCGTATTTGCCTGTCGGAAATCCCACACACTGGTTGTTTGGAAATGGGTGGCCAAAATGATGGATCATCGGCGTTGGGCATTCCGTGCTGGCATATGCAGCTGAAATCTCAACACCGAACCTTTTGCAAAAGGCTTCGTGCTCAGGAATGACGGGGAACATGCCCACCTTTGTCAGAGAGGTCTCGCGATCGTCAGGGGTGCTTGGTTGCTGCCAAAGAAAGTTGGCAATGGCTCCTAATAAGAACACCACGGTGCAGTCGTGTTCTTTCACATCCGGCCAAAAATAGTCATTACTGTATCCCCGCCTTAACACTACAGTACCCCCGTATATCAATGAGGCGTAGCAAACAGCCCATTGGCACCCAACATGAAACAAGGGCAGACCTGAGGTGTAGAACCGGTCAGCAGAACATAGATGAAAGATTTCCGCGGCAGAGTCAGCATAGCAGAAGGCATGTGATTGCGTGATACACACCCCCTTCGATGCGCCGGTAGTTCCCGACGTATACATAATGGCCAACAAGTCATTGAAACGAGGACCGTCCGAGAAGTCCGCTGTTGAGTCACTGAAAAGCTCTCCGAATTCGACGCTTTTGCAGCGTTTGGAGAGTTTAGCCGGCACAGCATTTTTTAGATTTGTTCCTCCGTCCTCGGAATACAAGATCAACGTTGTCAAAGACTCTAAGCTTTCGCAAACCTCTTCCAGCCGATCTAAATACTGAACATCAACGATGATGGACTTTGCCGTTGAATCGTTGCAAATCCGCCTCAAGATGCTCTTTTGGTACGCAAGATTTATGGGAACTTGAATCGCACCTCGCTTGCCCAAAGCCGCCCAGATTAAAAGAAAATCGGTCGTGTCAGGCATCATCACCAAAACAGGCTCCTCGCGATCAATGCCGAACGCCGCCATACCATGTGCCAAACTGTTTGATTGAAGATGCAAGTCGCGATAGCTCAGCGTCTTTCCATCCGTCGTTTGGACGAATACTTTGTCGCCGCGTTCTTGGGCCTGTCGCGCGATTTGTTGGCCAACAGTGCGCTGTTCCAGCGGTAGATCTAAAGAAACAAACTCATTAGCCATCCTAATTTCCTTTGTGGTGGTCGCACAGTAGTGATCCGCCCGCGTATGTCGTTATGTCGGGTGAGGCTACAATCCGCTTCTTAGTTTAAGCTCTCGCACCAAACCTATAACGGCCGATACATTACTTGTTTGGACAGGTTTCGAGGCGTAGTCGTCGGAATGGATATGGGTATCCACATCGAAATGACCGAAAGGTCCCGTTACCCCAACTCCGATCCTCGGCCGCATCGCAATCTCACTTATTGTTTAAATAGTACATTTGTACAGTATTTTGAAAATAGTATAATTGCAAGCGCATTTCCACATTTGTCTGAACGTCGGCAATCACCCGAGAACTCTTCGTGCAATGAAAAAGTCTCAAACCTTTGGCTAACCCGTGAAAGAGCGATGCCTCGTCAGAAAACCACTCTTGGAACCGATACGGGAAGCCGCATCATATGCAAATGCGCATAAGCTGTTACGTTCGCTTCCCAATCCACTCAAGAATATCCTGGTAAATCTCTATGCGATTGACCTCGTGGAGCAGCTGGTGGCGCGCATCTGGATAGACCTTGTGGGTCACATCGGTAAATCCCTCCGACTTAAGCATTTCATTCATCGCTTGCGCCAGTTGGCCGAATTCCACCACGGGATTGGCTTGTCCCGCGAGAACAAGCACAGGCAAATCACGGGGTATCTTGGCCTTGTTTTCGGGACGGCGGATTTCTTTTTCCGCGCGCGAGAGATCCAACAAGAATCCTATACGCTCCACAAAGCCACATTGCGGGTCTGTTTCATAGGCACGAAGCTGCTCGGTGTCCCGCGTAAACCATGCCCACTTGGAAGACGCTGGCTCGAACGGCGCATTGTATTTGCGTATGCTGTCCTCCATTCCCTCGGCCGGAGCATCGACGCCATGTTCGGCCACATAATCTTCGAGCGCCCCGATCACCTGATCAATTGATTCCGTTTGAGGCAGAGGTGAGCTCAAGATGATTCCAGACAAGCGATCTCCCCATCTTTGCGCACAGTCCTGAACTAACAAAGACCCCATCGCGTGACCGACCAGGAACAAAGGCAGCAAGGGATACTGTTTGTTCATGTATGTCGATAGGGTGCCGAGATCACGCACGATGCCATTCCAAGCGTCCGGGCCGGCAGCACCCAGCCCGCCGGAAATGCTTGCTGCATTCCCGTGCCCCCTGTTGTCGCTCGCGACAAAAACATAACCGGCCGCCGACATATACTCAGCAAACTGCTGATATCGGCGTGCATGATCTATGCTGCCATGAACCATAAGCACCACACCTCGGGGTGCGATCGCCTCGTCGGGGAACCAGACGTAAAAGCAGATTGCTCCACCGTCTGTGGACGCAATCCATTGCTGCCTCCCTGATTTTTGTGAGTCCAACACTTTATTGCTCCCGCTTTAGAGAAGAACGTTAAGAGGTTTCACGGCACAGATCGTCGCTCAAAACATCCTGCTATATTTCATACCATTAAACCTGTACATTTGTACTATTATGGTTTATGCTTGGCAACATAGATCCATCGGAACGGTGGAGCCATCTCGATGGCGCAATAGAGGCGTACACAGAAATTTAGACAGCGCCCGTTTGGAACATCGGAAGCGTACTGCCGATGGCCAAGGACGGTGCTCTCTGGGGAGAAAGTAGATTACTGCAAAATCAAACTTAAACCTGGCGGGGAGACGCCTGCTGGTCACGGGGGCGGCCGGAGGAATTGGCCTCTCTATTGCGACGACCTTAGCCAATTTAGGCGCACGCGTGGTCATTAACGACATTGATGCCGAACGGATCGCCCTGGCGACACGCAGCAACGACACGCTCTGCGGGATTGCGGGAGACGTGTCGGATGAAGATTCCGCTAAAAGACTAGTGGCTTCGGCTGCCGAGCATCTCGGAGGATTGGACGGACTGGTGAACAATGCGGGAATTGCTGAGCCGATCAAAGGGACTATGCGTCAGCAAACCGAAGATTGGCGCCGGGTTATCGATGTCAACCTTCAGGGCGTCTTTCTGATGTCGCGTGAAACCGCCAAGTGCATGAAGGAAGGAGGCTCGATCGTTAATATTGCGTCGGTCGCCGGCTTGGTCGGACTCCCGGCTTCAAACGCCTACGGGGTTAGCAAGGCGGGTGTTGTCATGATGACCCGAACAATGGCCTGCGACCTCGCCCGCTTCGGCATTCGTGTCAATGCGATCGCTCCCGGTTTTATCCAAGCACCCATGGCTGAGGTGATGACAAACCAGGTCTCTTATGACACCGACGCCATCGTGCGGCGCGTCCCACTGGGGCGCCCCGGCAATGCTCCGGAAGTCGCCAATGCCGCGGCCTTCCTTTTGTCGGGACTTGCGAGCTTCATTACTGGCGCCGTGGTGCCGGTTGACGGGGGAATGTCGGCGTTTGGAGGCTTTGGAAATGCAGCGCCCGCTGGCTGACATCCGCTCTAGACGCGGACAGCGACAGTACCTCGCCTAAGGCGGTCGCCAATCAGAGTTTCACACAGCCAGGAAGTTCAAGTCCGCAAGGAAAACACGAAATGATCAAAATCTTGACGATAGTTTCGGCGACAACCGTCGTTCTCCTACTTGCAATCATAATCGATTTCATCTGGTGGCGAAATGCCCACCTAACATCGATCAAGAATCAACTCAAAACAGTTGAGGTGTCTGGCTCGGAAATTGCGTATACGGACATTGGGTCAGGCGAGCCCATTCTTTACATCTATGGTGGAGGGTCAGGGCCCGACAGTGTGTCGCAATTTAGATGGTTGGCTGACGAAGGGTATCGATTGATCTCAGTCAACCGCGAGGGCTATCTCGGGCGGCCATTAACTGACGGTGTGACCTTTGCAACGCAGGCGGACGATGCTGCGGCAGTTCTTGAGGCGCTGGGAATCGAGAAGGCCCATATCTTTGGCGTATCCATGGGGGGGCCGGGTGCCATTACTTTCGCTGACCGCTACCCTCAAAAGTCCAAAAGTTTGATGCTTTGGTCAGCCATTTCCAAAACTTACGCCCCAAACCCTGAGACAGCGGATACACCACTCGCAAGAGCCGTGCTCAAATCGCCTGCAAGCATCAAAGATCTGATTTCATGGTCGATGGCGCGATCGGCGCGCTTTTTTCCTGCGACCCTCATGACCGAGTTTCTTCGGACTGAGGCAGATCTGAGCGATCAAGAAACCAAGGACATTATCCACGAAGAACTTAAAGTGTTGGGCCGGAAGCGGGAGCTTATCGAGTTCATAAATTCGATCACGCCTATGAGTGCTCGATTTGACGGAATGATGTACGAGTTGGATCTGACCGAAGGCGAATGGTATGGGCCCTTCCGGCATCCGGAAATACCGCTTTTATCCGCGCACAGCCAAGTCGATACGGACGTGCCGATCGACCACCAGACCTATGTCCAACAGCAGCGACCCGACGGCGTGTTTGTAACTGTTCGCGCAGGTGGACACTTCTGCTGGTGGGGCATTGAGGGCAATCGAGTTCGCGACGCAACACTTGCGTTCCTTGCCGATCACGCTCGATAGACATTCTCGTGCACGCGCCTCCACTAAGCCTTCGAGAAAGATACGCATACGGCATCGGTCAGATGGCTGAAGGACTGTTTACTAGTTCTTTCTCAGTCTTCCTCTTTTTCTACTACAATCAGGTACTCGGCCTCGGGGCCGGCCTTGCCGGAACGGCTCTTCTCATCGGTTTGATCTTCGACGCCGTTTCGGACCCGCTTGCCGGTGCCGTTTCCGACCGGTTGAAAACCTCTTGGGGTCGGCGTCATCCACTTATGTTGGCGTCTGCGGTGCCGCTTGCGATCAGCGTCATTGCCCTTTTTTCACCCCCTGCACAACTATCAATTTTCTGGCTCTTCATCTGGCTATGCGCATTCAATATCGCCGCACGCCTGGCGTTGACGCTGTTTTACGTTCCCCACATGGCCTTGGGGGCGGAACTCGCCGTAGGCTATCACGAACGAAATCGCATCGTCGCGATAAGGCAGTTCTTCTCGTTGTTTGGATATGTTTCTGCCATGGCTCTCGGTTTTGGTTTTTTCTTTGCTGACAGCGCTCAACATCCGAATGGCCAGCTTAACGGCTCCGCTTACCTACCCTTTGCGGTGGCCTTGGGCACAATCATGACACTCTTGGTCCTGACCACCGTCTTCGGAACTCTCACACGCATTCCCCATTTGTCACAACCGCCGCCAAGTCACAATCTAGGCGTACGGACCTTTTTGAGAGAAAACGCGGAAGCCCTGATGCAGCCAAACTTCTTGGCTTTGTTTCTGGGGATTCTCGGATTTTATGCCGTGAACGGAGCTCGCTATACCTTGCTCCTACACATGAATATCCACTACTGGCAGCTGAACTCGGATCAGAACTTCGCCTTGGTGATCGTCGGCACGCTGTCGACCGCGCTGTCGATTCCTGTTTGGGCCTACCTCACTCGCTATGTGGAGAAGAAACCGGCCTTCATGCTGGGTTTGGCCGGGTGGTGCGGATTTGTGATATTGCCTCCCAGTCTTGCACTTGTGGGCGTCCTTTCGCGCGACGACCATACGATCACATTCCCCGCCTTGATGGTCATGGCAACGTTGGCCGGATTCGGTGGTGCGGCGACGACAGTACTGGGAGGGTCCATGGTTGCAGATTGTATCGACGAGCATGAACTTCAGACAGGCCGTCGCCAAGAAGGCATTTTCTTTGGAATCTATGCGTTCGCAGGAAAAGCGCTCATTGGAGTCGGTACCTGGATCGGCGGGATTGCGCTCGACCTAATCAACTTTCCGGTCAACGCAACCATCGGACAAGTACCGGCGGATACGCTCACCGCTCTTGCGATAGTCGATGGACCTGTGCTCGCGCTGGGTGGGGTGGCTTCTTTTTTGTTCCTCACTCGTTACCAAATTTCGAAAAAACGCCACGCCCAAACATTGCTGCTACTTGAAAAGCAAAAAAATCCGGGGCACTCATGTCTCTGACCACGCATGGCAAGAATTCCACCGCTTTTGAATAAACAAGTGCCTCCGGCACACCGACGGGCCATCGCCAACAAAAAAAGATCCGGCTGCACGCCGCATCGTTGAACCTTCTAAAACTGCATATTTAGCGATTTCTTTCGTTCAGTGACTATCGGCGCTCAACAACTCGCCATCAAACAAGCCTCTTCTCGGAGGCGCACAAATACGACGCTGCCAATGTTGAATGACCCTCAGTTGTCTCTACTATTAAATCAGATTTTCGCATCGAAATTAGGGCACATCGGCGAAGGTGGATCCAGCCCGTTCTATCGCGTGAAAAGAGAGTTTGCACGATCAGCGTTACAGCAAACTGCCAGGCTCAACCCCCAAAGCTTCCGATATCTGCTCAAGAATTAACGCCGTCGGGTTTCGCCCCCTTTTCAACACCACTTATTTTGGCCCGATGGAAGCCGCACTTGAAGGAAGGGTCCACCTGCGACCGGCCTTTTTGTTGGCGAAAATCGCATCCATGCTCAGAAACTGAATCACCGGGCGCTCTCGCGACATCGATCTTCACGTTTAATCATCGCTAGTATGGCGGTCGCTCGAAAACAACGAACTCGCTCAGGCGGTGATGGCATCGCGAGTCTGAATTATCGAAGAGACAGTGTTTCAAGCTTGGCCGTAAAAATGAGGCTCGCTGCAATGCCGGCTTCGCTTCGGATTTTGGAGAATCGGAACAAAGTGAACGGAGATCTTGGAGTACAGTGAGTGTGGGTGAGCCGCAATTGGTCCCAGTGGAGGTCCAACCGGCGCCCTAACTCTTTGAAGTGTCGTGATCTTCTACAGAAAAAATTAGCTCTGACATTAGAGACATTTGGCTGGCGGAGAGAGAGGGATTCGAACCCTCGGTACTCAAAGAGCACAACGGTTTTCGAGACCGCCCCGTTCGACCACTCCGGCATCTCTCCGTTCGACCGCCTCTTTTAGATTGAGTGGTCGAACTTTTCAAACAAATAGCGGGCGCCGCCCGCGGGCGACCACTCCGACATTTCTCCGATATCAAGCTGTTCCGTCGCTGAAAGGTCTGACCTGCGACCGCCCCATTTAAAATGATCGATCGGATTGGTCCAAAGCTCAGGACAAAAAAAGGCGAGGCGGCCCTGGGGGAGCACACCTCGCAAGTCTCGGGGTTTGATTAGAAAATGGTCTAAAATTGGATTTAGGCGGTAAGGCCCGGCACAACCAACAAAAGAGGCGCTACATACCCCATCCATGTCATGGCTTTGATCGCGCCCTTACGGCTGTATGACCGGCGTGGACCTTCGGCATGGCGTCCAAGATAGGCCATGCGCCCGCGAGGCATGGTGGCGCCTCTGAACAGAATCATTTCGCGTTGCATTGCATCTCTCCTTTTGCGCATTCCGAAAGGGGCGGGTCAGCGCCCCCTCATGAAAAGGAAGATGTCATGCACACGTGAGAGTACCCGTTGGACCCACCGTGTGATCCAGCGTGGAATTATGCGAAATCGGCAAAAAAACCAATCCAGCCGCGCGTTATTGAAGAAGTGAGTCCATTTCACTCAACCACGCGTCGATGCGTTGTTGGTTGACGCCCATATCCGACTGCCCGAAAACGGAGCGGCTATAGATGGCCAATGTGGATTGCCGGTCCCCCAAATCAATAAACCGCACTGTGATCCAATCCGGATACTGCATCAGCTCTGTGCGTTGAACGTAATCCACCTGATTGACGTCGCCATTGTCGATGGATTTTTGTTCAATACGGGGTTTCGACTCCACAACGTCATACCACACAGACGCCAAGTCTTCCGCAGTGGTGGGATAAACCGCACTGACACGGTGTTGCTGGCCATTACACAGATCCTCGGGGCACACCAGATATTGGTTTGGCGAGTCTTTCAGGACCAAGGTCGAAAATTCAATCGACTCTCCAGGTCCCTCGGGAAAGAATCCGATCATCATGTCATCTGTCCGGATGAGCGTGAAAAACACGGTTATCGCGACCACCAGAACCACGAGCAGCAGACCGATACCCTTCAACAGTCGCATAATCATTCGACTGCTCCCGCAATTTGTGCCTGGGCCCACGCCTCGACGGCCAGCGGTTGTATGCGCCCCTGAAGTTCTAATGCTTTGGGGTTATTCGCGGTTCCATCGCGCACGCGCCCAATAATCCCTTGGGCGATCGCGGCCGAGCGGAACAAATTATACGCTTTGTAAAAGGCAATGTTGTCCACCGGCGGGCGCCCCACACGCTCGCAATATCGCGCGATGTAGGCTTCAAAACTGGGAATGCCAAGAGCATCCAAATCCACGGTGGTGTAGTTCGGGCGCGTTTCGTTTTCAATTCGCGGCAGGTACCAAGCTTGCGTGTTGTAGGTGAGGTCACCCAGCGGATGTCCGGTGGTGCTCAACTCCCAATCCAGCACGGCCACCACACGCGGCTCCGTGGGATGGAACATAATGTTGTGCATCGCATAGTCGCCATGGATCAAGCAGGTGGTCTCGTCCTCCGGGACATTTGCCGGTAGCCAGTCGATGAGCCGGTCCATTTCCGGAATCTTTTCTGTTTCAGAGGCCACATACTGCTTGGACCACCGGGAAATTTGCCGGGCGAAATAGTTCCCAGGCCGGCCAAAATCCTCCAGGCCAATGGCCACATGATCGATCCCATGCAGCTTCGCTAACGTCTCGTTCATGGAATCGAAGGCCTTGGTTCGCTCTTCTTTCGAGAGCTCTTCCATGATGCCATCCCAAAACACCCGGCCTTCCACATGGTTCATCACAAAAAACATCGTGCCGGTGATGCTGTCGTCCTCGCACAGTACATGGGCCTTGGGCACAGGGAAATCGGTCTGGTTCAGCGCGCTGATGACACGGAATTCGCGGTCCACCGCATGCGCCGACGGCAGCAACTTGCCGGGGGGTTTCCGGCGCAGCACATAATTCTGTTTGGGCGTCACCAGCATGTAGGTGGGGTTGGACTGACCCCCTTCGAATTGACGCACCACCATCGGCCCGTCGAAACCGTCAATCCGTTCGGCGAGATAGTCAAACAACTTGGCTTCATCAAATTGATGGGCTGGCAAGACCGGCACTGTTCCTGCCGGCATCTCCTGAGTCATAAACGCATCCTGTTCTTCTGTTTTTTCGCATCTGAGCCAAAGCAGCAGGACACGTCAAGGGCGGGCAAATAAGAAGGGCGATGCCCTGGCCTTTCTGCGGGTGATATGGCTAATATGCCGCCGCTCAAAGGCCATCACAGGAACGCCTTTGCCGCATTGTTCAAGAGGTCACCAAATAGGGGTTTGTTATGGTTGGATCGCTCATTTTCCGTCGTCCGACAGCGTTTTTTTTAATCGTTGCCTCATGTCTCGCCTTTACGTCTGTCATCACATTTGCAGAGACGGCCCCAGCCCCTAAAACGGAAACAACGGCTCCGGCCCCGGCGAGTTCTGACACAGCCCCAAAATTGCTGACCACCTTGTCCTACAAAACCGTCGCGGATCTGCTGGGCGGCACGGAGATCACGAGTGAGCTTGTCACCTCTGACGACGGGGTGAGCTACTTGGTCGGCACCTATCGCAACACCAGTTTCATCATGCGGCTCATCGGCTGCGAAACCAAAAAGTCCGAAAAATGTACGACCCTTGCGATCTTCGCCAACTTTCTGGAAGGCGAGGGCCAAAAAATCACTGCAGAGGACAAAGCCAAAATCAATCAGTACAATGAAAACGAAGTGTTTGGGCGCGCCTATTTTTCGGAAGACGAAACCTCTTTGGGCATCGACACGGTGATCAGCATCGAAGGGGGTGCCACCGATGCTTACGTCAAAGCCCAATTGGGTAACTGGAAAAGGGCCTTGGGCCGCTTTCTATCGCAATTGGCCGACGAAGACGCAAAGTCGGCTGAATAACCATCGGGTTACGTGGGATTTTAATCAAATGATTAAGCGGACCTAAACGCCGGTCGGCTAGGCTGCCGGGCACATGGAGGTGCCCGATGCGTAAATCACTCACTCTTGCTGCTGTCCTTTTTGTTGTTGCCTGCGGGTCGTTGGAAAACGACATGGCTGCCAATCAGTGCGATGCCGCTCAATGGAAAGGCTTCGGCTTTGAAGATGGCGTTCGCGGCATGGATGCCGGCAGTTTTGGAGCACGTAACGGCGATTGCGATCCCGCCGCGAACGATATTCGCCGTGAACGCTATATGGCCGGCTATGCCGACGGTGTGGCGCGCTTTTGTACGGCTGAGAACGGGTACAATCAGGGCGCAACCGGTTATGTCTATAAAGGCATTTGCCCCATCGCCCTTGAAGACACGTTCGTCAAAGCGTTGAAAGAAGGGCACCGTGCAGCGCAACGCCAGAAAGTTGCCGGCACGATCTAACCCGCTTTCTATTGGCTGGTTCCCAAGCGCTTCTGCCGCTGGACCGCGTTTTCCAGCGACTGCAGGAACTGGGATCGATCTTTCTTTGAAAATTCCGGGTGCCGGGTTTGACCACCCTGCTCCCGCAAATGGGCGCTGAGGTCGCGCATGGCGAGCGCCATGCCAATCGACGCCTCGCTAAACGCATCTCCGTTCGGCTTCAGGGCCACCCCTTGAGCTTTGAGACACCGATCCGCCAGCGGAATATCCGCGGTGACGACAATATCGCCAGGCGCTAAATTGTCGGCGATCCAATCGTCCGCGGCGTCCGGCCCGTCATCGACAACAATTCGCACCACCGAAAACCCGTCCGGTAAGCGCATGGGTGCATTGGAAACGAACACAACACCCAAGCTGTGGCGATCGGCGACGCGCACAATTTCCTGTTTTACCGGACACGCATCCGCGTCCACCAGAATTCTCACAACGCTAGGATCTTCCGTTACTTGAGACGGTTCACAATGGGCTGCCTAATCCACGGGGCTGGCTTCGTGACGTATATCGGCCACCACTTCGCTGCCGGTGCCCTTCACGAGAACAATCGCCCATGGCGTAATGGTCTCGCCTGACGGTGTGCCGTGCTTATGGTTAAGCTTCACTTCAATACGGCCGTCATCGTCTTGCACATTGCGCACGCGCAACCGGTCGCCATCGGGACGTGGGCCTAGAAAGATGCCGACCCCCGTGTTCTTACCCGGGACGAAAGTCGCTTTCGCCGGTTTCCCGACCATGGACCAAAGCTTGTGCCACCCTTCGGGAGACGTGGCCACGTAGATGCCCTCTTCTTGCGGGCCGGATGATCCCGCAAACTTGTTAAACCCCAAGTCATCATCGGCCTTGCTGGCCGCCGTGGTGAAAGCAACCATTGCAACTAAAAAAGCCATCGAACCGATATGCCTAATCAAACTGCGCATTTTGAACATAACAGTGCCTCCGTTTGAGTCAGCTTGCCCCAAACTCCTTGTGCGGAGCAATATCTAAAGCGTGACACTTATGTCGCGATCGTTTAGCATCGAAAAAGCTATAAAAATCAATTGGATGCGGTGGCATCGCGCCCCGTGACGCTCGAAAAAAGCCGATTGAACAACGCGTCGCACGCAATAAGGTTAACGAAAGTGACAGGCGGCCCGGCCGCCCCTTGCAATCGGGGAGCATGAAACCATGGCTTTTCCATTTACCAACGAAGCACAGTGCCCATGCGGTGCGTCGAAATTTAGTTTGTCGAAAACGCCCACCAGGCGGTTCATTTGCCATTGCACCATCTGCCAAAAGGTCTATCAAAAGCCGTTTGCCGACGTGACAGTGATGTCCGCTGCGCGCGTGGCCGTCGATACGCCACACACAATCGAGTTTGGAAAATACAAAGAAGGCCCGGCCCTTGATCGCGGCGTCTGCAAAGAATGCAACAACCCCGTCGTCGGGATTCTGCCGGTGATGCCCTTTGTGCGCCTGGCTTTTGTTCCGTGCACGAATATCCTTGACCAGGAAACGCTACCGGACCCCGCAATGCACATCTATTATGACAGCCGTGTTGCGGATATTGACGATCCCTTGCCGAAGATCGAAGGGGATAAAAAAAGCCAGCGCAAGGCAACAGGCCTCGTGCTGGCTGGTTTTTTAGGACTTTGAGTTAAAACCTAGCCGGCCCGCTCCCCCGTCCCAACCACCCCAAGGGTACACTCATCGGGTGGTTGGGACGGGGGAGCGGGCCGGCCAAGTCACGATATAAAAGACTATTCTTCCACCTCAAAGGTGAGGCCCGCATTGGCGACCAAGCGCTTGATCAGCGCCCCGCCCATGGCCGGTGCCGGTGAATAAATGCCACCCGGCGTGTCGGCGGCATCTTTCACCAAACAAATGGCGCTTTCAGCGATCATTTTTGACGTGGAGCCATAGCCTGGATCTTTGTCCCCGGTGACACCCACCTTGATCACACGGCCGTCCGCCGCCTCACCCACAAAAAGAATATCGTAGAAACCCGCCTCGCGTTCTTCCTTGGACGGACCTTCACCGGGTTGCGGATCATTGTCGCCGCCAAGGCCCGGATTTTCCGCCACGAATTTCGCGGCCGCTTCGCCGTCATCTCCCGGTCCGGTTAGCATCATCTCGTCATACTTAAAGTCTTCGCCATAAGGATGCCCCAACAGAAAATTCGACCGGTGAATATTCCGTGTATTGATCGCGGCCATCACGAAGGGGGCCGCCCAACTGCCCAGCCCTTCGTCATATTCCGGCTTATCTCCAGCCGGTTGTTCCGGCCCCTGGAACCCCGGTGTCAAGGCAAACGGATTGATCAAGATCTGCAACACTTCGGGATCGGATGCCGCGGCCATGGTGGCGCGCATGCTGGCGGCGGTGCCGCCAGAAAACGTCCCTTGCATCTTGCGGACGCGGCCCTTCACGCGCGGCACCGCACCGCCAAGCTTTTCGATGGCTTTGTCTTGCAGGAAGTACACACCCAAATCGAAGGGGATGGAATCAAACCCGCACGAAAACACGATACGTGCACCGCTTTCTTTTGCGGCGTCTTCATGCGCATCAATCATTTTGCGCATAAAAGGCGTTTCACCGCACAGATCCACATAATCGGTTCCGGCAGCCGCACATGCCGCCACCAATTCCGCACCGTAAAGCTGATACGGCCCCACCGTCGTGGCCACAGACCCTGTCCGCTCCACCATCGCCGTTAGGGATGCCGGATCAGATGCATCCGCTGTGATCAAGGGTGTGTCCGCTGGCGCCCCAATCTCGTCCCGCACCGCCGCGAGCTTGTCGGCGCTGCGGCCCGCCATGGCCCATGTCACATCGCCGCCATTGCCATATTGTTGGGATAAATACTCGGCCACCAACCGGCCCGTATACCCCGTGGCTCCATAAACCACGACGTCGAATTCTCTCGCCATGTGACGCTCCTTTTAAAACTATTCTTGTGACGATGTTGTTGTGCCTAAGCGGTGCGTGATCCGCCCGCTCTCTTTATTTTGACCGCACTGTAGCCAGGTCAAGCACGCTTGGCCACTATTCCTGGCGCGGTAGCAGAATGGTCGCCGCCATGGCGATACAGGACGTGAAAAACACCCAACCGATGAGAAAGGTTAGGATGCCGAGATCGAAATTCCCCGCATTTGCCTGTTGAGGTTCGTACACTTTCGCAAAGAAGCTGCCGTAATTCATGCCCGCGGCAAAGCCCCAAGCGGCAGCAAAATAAGCGCGCCGCTTAAACGTGTCCCGCGCCATGAGGATGGCAGAACTGATCAGCAGGACGCCCATGATCTGGTCGTCCATCCAGAACATCACGGGTCGGTCTGCGCCCCAGGTGCGGTAGGCCTCGCCCAGCATCAACCCAGCGCCCGTGAGAATGGCGACAATACGCAAGATGGTCATGGCCATTTCTGTTTTCTCCCCTCAATCGTCATTACCTGGCGAGCCTCAGCGAGCCCGGGTAATGACGTAACAGTGTTAGTCAGCAAACACCCGTGCTAGAGCGGGCCGGGTGGTACAGCGATCGAACCAATTCTGCAAGGCGTCATCCGCTTTCACAATGTCCACTGTCTTCGGGCGCAACAGAACGGACGCCACATTGAGGTCGGCTACCGAAAACTCCGCACCCAGAAGATAGGTTGTCTCAGTCACGGTTTGCCGCAACGCCTTGAGAGAGTGGTCGAGGGCGTCGGCATCCAGCGCCGTCCCCGCTTTGTTGGCGGCGTCATGGGGGCCTTCTATTTCGCCCATCACCCAATGGCTCCACATATAAAGGAGCGATTCCTGATCCGCCGTTTGCGGCCAAAGCTGCGGTGCATAGCGCTTCGCAATATGAAGATTGATTGCCAGCGACTCCCAGATCTTCAAATCCCCATCCACCAGCAGAGGCACATGCCCATTCGGATTGAGCGTGAGGTAGTCCGGCCTGCGCGTTTCCCCCTTGGCGAAATCAACGGATGTCAACTCATAGGCCACCCCGGCCTCCTCCAACATCCAGAGGCAGCGAAAGGCGCGGGAATAGACGGTTCCGTAAAGTGTGATCATTGCAAACTACGAACCTCTAATAGCCCTGTCTGAGATTGACCGCCATGGTCCCATCATCTTTCAGGGGCCAATATTTAGGTTCTCTTGGCGAGATTTTTCCAGGGACCTTTATGTCGTATCCGAAAATTGATGATTCAATAAGGTGCAATCGATTGATATGAGCGCATGCGATGGACTCAAGCTTCTGGAAGTCGGTTTCCACCTCTTTATTCAAGTGATGAAAATCGTGCCTATCCTCAAAAATCTGAAGTGCTGCTTTAGCGACGTCCTCCGACACTATTTTGTGATGAACTAGCTTCCACCACATTTTGCTGAAGTCCTTTGTTTGGCGCACTTTGTTTTTCTCGGCGACGAATTTGCCCAAAGCTTCCACGTAACTCTGGGCGACTAGAATAGCGCCGTAGAAAAAACCATCCACATACATCGAAGCGCAATCCGAGGCGGCCGCCGAAAACCAATAGTTCGGGATAATCCTCTGCAAATTCACCTTTTTTGCTCGCTGTATTCGCCTTTGAACTCCCGCTTCGAAGCTCGCACTTAATTCCTTGGCGAGGTCTTCTTCTTCCATATCAACATCCACCGCTTATTTACCTTTGCTAGAGGCCCAATTCTGCCGCAAATTTTCATTGCTTGACGCTTACATCAGAGCCTTGACACCCCCCAATCCATGGCTATAGTGCGCGCCTTCGCCGGGGGCCGTCGTGTCCGCGGCGGATTTGCGTGTGGCCCACGTCTAAAGGGCTGAAACTCTTAAGGAATTTACCCATGTTTGCAGTCGTTAAAACCGGCGGAAAACAATACCGCGTCGCTAAGGACGATATCATCGTTGTTGAGAAGCTGAACGCGGAAGAAGGCGACATGGTCGCGCTGGATCAAGTTCTGATGATCGGCGGCGATGGCGCCACGAAAATCGGCGCGCCGGTCATTGAAGGCGCCAGCGTCCATGCGGAAGTGCTGTCGGAAGCAAAAGGCGACAAAGTCATCGTCTTTAAAAAGAAGCGCCGCCAGACCTATCGCCGGACCAAAGGCCACCGCCAGTGGGAAACCACGCTGAAAATCACCGATATTTTCGCGGAAGGCGGCAAAAAGCCCGCAGCGAAGGCTAAGAAAGCGGAACCGGCCCCTAAGAAAGAAGAAGCAGCCCCGGCAGCAGACGCACCCGCAGCCGACGTTCAGGGCGTTGCGCCGGAAGCTCTGTCGGGCCCCCGGGACGGAAAAGCGGATGATTTGAAAAAAATCGGCGGTGTTGGCCCCAAATTGGAAGAAAAACTCAACAATTTGGGTATTTATCATTACGACCAGATCGCCGCGTTCACGCCCGAGAATATCGCGTTCGTGGATGACAAATTGAACTTTAAGGGCCGTATTGATCGGGATGACTGGCTCGGCCAAGCGAAGACGCTGGCGGAAGGCAAGGAGTAAAGGCTCATGGCACATAAGAAAGCAGGCGGTTCATCACGTAACGGTCGCGATTCAGCGGGCCGTCGCCTTGGCATCAAAAAATTCGGCGGGGAAAGCGTTATCCCCGGCAACATCATCGTGCGCCAACGCGGCACCAAATGGCATCCGGGCCAGAATGTGGGCATTGGCAAAGACCACACCATTTTTGCGCTTATCGACGGCACCGTTTCGTTTGCGACGAAACGGAACGGCCGTGTGTATGTGTCGGTGGATCCGGCAACGACACCGGTGGCCGGTGCAGCAGAATAGGCGCGAGCACATAGTTTCAGCATCGCGCCGATAGGTGGCGATGCCAAAACGAGGGAGATGGGTCGCCATCTCCCTTTTTTGTTCTCCCTCACAAATTGGATGGCTAAGCCATCCCACTCCCCCGGCCCAACCACCCCAAGGGTACCGGGAAGCGTTTCCAGCTGAAGTGGGAACCGGTTCAGCGTCCGGAAACGCGCCAAATAAACGGTGAAGGCGCTCCGCTACCGCGGAAGCGCCGGAACCGGGTGGTTGGGCCGGGGGAGTGGGATGGTCAAGCATCCTTCCGGAAAGGAGAACCAAAGTGGACCGAATATTAAACACCCCACGATTGACCTTGCGACCGTTCGACCAGACGGACGCAAAGCCGGTGCAAAAACTGGTTGGCTGCTGGTCCGTTGCCAGCATGTTGTCACGCGTGCCGTATCCTTACGAAAACGGCATGGCCGAAGACTGGATCGACAGACACGAAGATCTGCGCGATGCGGGCACTGAATATTGTTACGCGATCACCAAATGCGGCCACCTCATCGGCTCCACCGGCATCCACAAAACCGACCAAGGCGACTACGAGATTGGCTACTGGATCGGCCAGCCCTTTTGGGGATCTGGTTATGCCACAGAGGCTGCTCAAGCCTTGAAGAACGCTGCCGTATCAGCCTTGAACCTGAGCCGCATGGTGTCCGGTCATTTTGTTGAGAACCCCGTATCGGGACGGGTGCTGACAAAACTTGGCTTTGTTCACACCCATGAAGAGCCGTACCCCTGCGCGGCCCGCGGGCAAAACGTGATGGCAAAACGCATGGTATGGACAGCATGACAGCACATGTGAGACACCCTGGCTGGCGGCGTGAAGCCGCTAAAACATGCCGCCGGACAGGGATATGGTATAAGGCATTGTCGGGGGCCTGACCTTCCCACTCCCCCTGCCCAACCACCCGATGAGGTTACCCTTGGGGTGGTTGGGCAGGGGGAGTGGGAAGGCCATGCACCTTTTTGAGCGAAGCGAACGTACAAAGATGAAATTTCTCGACCAGGCAAAAGTCTATGTGCAATCCGGCACCGGGGGTGCGGGCTGCGTGAGCTTTCGCCGTGAGAAATATATCGAACTGGGCGGCCCGGACGGGGGCGATGGCGGCAAGGGCGGCGACGTGTGGGTGGAATGCGTCGAAGGCCTGAACACGCTTATCGATTACCGCTATCAGCAGCACTACAAAGCCAAAACGGGCATTCACGGCATGGGTAAGAACCGCACCGGCGCGGCCGGGGCGGATGTCACCCTGAAGGTTCCCGTGGGCACCCAGATTTTCTTGGAAGATCGGGAAACACAGCTCGCGGATCTGACAGAGGTGGGTCAGCGGGTTCTTTTGGCGGCCGGCGGAAATGGCGGTTTCGGCAATGCGCACTTCAAAAGCTCCACCAACCGCGCGCCGCGCAGAGCCAATCCGGGTCAGGAAGGTGAAGGCTTTTGGATTTGGCTGCGTCTCAAGCTCATCGCGGATATCGGATTGGTCGGCCTGCCCAATGCGGGCAAATCCACCCTGCTGGCGGCGGTAAGCCGCGCGCGGCCCAAGATTGCGGATTATCCGTTTACGACCTTATCGCCGAATTTGGGCACGGTGGCGGTGGACACCACGGACTTTGTCATCGCCGATATTCCCGGCCTCATCGAAGGCGCCCACGAAGGACATGGGCTGGGCGACCGGTTTTTGGGACACATTGAACGCTGCCGCGCGATCGTCCACTTGGTGGATGGCACCCAAGAAAACATCGCAGATGCGTACCATACCATCCGCGAGGAACTTGCGGCCTATGGCGCGGGACTTGAAGATAAGCACGAGATCCTTGTACTGAACAAATCCGACGCCATGACGGAGGAAACGCGGGCCGACGCTGTGGCCGCGCTTAAAGAGGCATCCGGCAAGGACGTCATGGTCATTTCCGGCGTCAGCGGCGAGGGGGTGCGCGAATTGCTGCGGGCCTGCGCGCGCATGGTGGATACCACCTTACAAAACCAAGACAAGGACGATCCGCCTGTGGAGGCGGGGGCGTGGCAGCCATGAGCTTGTCACTCTCGTCCCTCACAACCCTTGTGGTGAAAATCGGGTCCTCCCTGTTGGTAGACCCATCAACCGGCATTGTGCGCCAGGACTGGTTGCGCAGCGTGGTAGACGATGTGGCCCTGTGGCGGGGGCGCGGGCAGAACGTACTCATCGTGTCATCGGGCGCGATTGCGTTGGGCCGACATGCCCTTGGCCTGCCGGACGGAACCTTAAAGCTCGAACAGGCTCAAGCCGCCGCGGCCGCGGGGCAGATCCGCCTTGCCCATGCCTATGAAGAATTGTTTGCCGCCAAGAACATTCCCGTTGCGCAAGTTTTGGTAACGCTGGACGATACGGAAGAACGGCGGCGCTATCTCAATGCGCGCGCGACAATTGCCACCATCCTCAAAAATGGCGGCATCCCTGTGATCAATGAAAACGACACGGTCACGACGGAAGAAATTCGCTATGGCGACAATGACCGGCTGGCCGCCCGGGTTGCCCAGATGATGGGCGCGGACGGCTTGGTTCTTTTGTCGGATATCGATGGTCTGTACACAAACAACCCGGCCGAGAACCGCGATGCCGAACATATTCCTGTTGTGGAGACGATCACACCCGAGATCGAACGCATGGCAGCGCCCGTCTCCGCCAAGACGGCGTTCCAAATGGGGTCCGGTGGCATGGTCACAAAAATCCAAGCCGCAAAGATCGCAAATGGCGCCGGCTGCCATATGGTGATCGCCAATGGTCACATCGGCCACCCGCTGAAAGCGATTGAAGATGGGGCCCCGTGCACCTGGTTCCGCGCCCAAGCGTCACCGGCCGCCGCGCGCAAACAGTGGATCGCCGGCAGCCTCAAGCCTCAAGGGTCGGTGACCATTGATGACGGGGCCATGGCGGCGCTCACCAGCGGCAAAAGCCTGCTGCCCGCGGGCGTCCGGTCCGTTACCGGCAGTTTCAACCGGGGTGATGCGGTGCGCGTCCTCAACAGCACCGGCGAGGAACTCGCCCGGGGTTTGGTTGCCTATGCAGCCCAGGATGCCGCAGCCATCGCCGGTCACAAAAGCCATGAAATCGAAGCGATCCTAGGCTACCGTGGCCGGGACGAGATGATCCATCGGGACGACATGGTCCTGACAGGAACTTCGGGGTCCTCAGCGGCAGCCGCGGCCCAGAAAAACGATAAGGAAGCCATTCTATGAGTACCGCGCATGTGGTGGAGACCGGGAACGACAACGACATTGCCGCCGTGATGACGGCGCTGGGTCAACGCGCAAAAGCCGCAGGCCGGGTGTTGGGCACAACGGATGCCGCCACAAAGAACAAAGCGCTTCACGCCATGGCGGCCGCCATCCGCGCGCGGGCCGACACGATTATCTCGGAAAACGAAAAGGACATGGCGGGCGGCCGAGAAAAAGGTCTGTCGAAAGCCATGCTGGATCGGTTGTTGCTGACACCCGATCGCATCGAAAGCATGGCCGCGGGCATTGAGGCCATTGCCGCCTTGGAAGATCCCGTGGGATCTATCATGACCGAATGGGACCAACCCACAAACGGCTTGCATATCGAACGCGTGCGCGTGCCCATCGGTGTCATTGGCATTATTTATGAAAGCCGCCCCAACGTGACCGCCGATGCCGGCGCCCTGTGCTTGAAATCCGGCAATGCAGTGATCTTGCGCGGCGGCTCCGAAAGCTTCTATTCGTCCCGCGCCATTCATGAATGTTTGGAACAGGGTCTTGCCGCCGCCGGATTGCCCAAAGAGGCCATTCAAATCATTCCGACGACGGATCGTGCAGCGGTCGGGTACCTTTTGTCCCAAATGATGGACACAGTCGACATTGTGATTCCCCGCGGTGGCAAAAACCTGATCGCCCGTGTTCAGCAAGAAGCCCGTGTGCCCGTGCTGGGCCATCTGGAAGGCCTGTGTCACATCTATATCGACAAAGACGCCGATGCCCAGAAAGCAATCGACGTTACCGTCAACGCGAAACTGCGGCGCACCGGCATTTGCGGGGCGGCGGAGACGGTGCTGATCGATAAGGCGTGCGACCGCGCGCTTGCCGCCGGTGTCATTAAGGCCCTTTTGGATGCAGGCTGCGAGGTGCGCGGCGACAGCGCGATCCAGGCATTGGACCCACGGGTCACTGCCGCCAATGACGCTGATTGGACCATCGAATATCTAGACACCATTATCGCCGCCGCGGCAGTGGATGGCGTTGACGGGGCCGCCCAACACATTGCGCAATACGGATCGAACCATACGGAATCGATCATCACCGAAAGCCAAAGCACCGCCGACACTTTCCTACGCAATGTGGACAGCGCCATTGTGATGCACAATGCGTCCACACAATTTGCAGATGGGGGCGAATTCGGCATGGGTGCCGAAATCGGCATTGCCACCGGCAAGCTCCATGCTCGCGGACCCGTAGGTGTTGAACAGTTGACCAGCTTCAAATATGTGGTGCGGGGCACCGGACAGATCCGCCCCTGATCTGCCCATATTTATTTGCTTATGAAAATTCCACTCCAACGCCCCTGGTTGGCAAAGGGCATGCGCATCGGCCTATTAGGTGGCTCTTTCAATCCGGCGCATGAAGGTCATCGCGACATCAGCTTGACGGCGCTCGCGCGGCTGAAGCTTGATCGCGTGTGGTGGATGGTCTCACCGCAGAATCCTCTGAAGTCTACCGACGGCATGGCGGGCCTCACCGACAGGCTGGAAACGGCGCGCAAAATAGCAAACCATCCGCGCATTCATGTGACCGATATCGAACGTGTGTTGGGAACACAGTTTACACGCGACACGTTGGTGCATCTGTGCACCGTCTATCCGCATGTTTATTTTGTTTGGCTCATGGGCGCCGACAATATGATCCAACTGCCGAAGTGGTATGGATGGCAGCAAATCATGAGAACAGTGCCGGTTGCCGTCATCGATCGGCCCGGCTACGGGCTCAAAGCGCAGTTGGGAAAAGCGGCCCAGACATTTGACCAAGCACGGATCAACGAAGAAGAAGCGGCCATGCTGCCAACCATGAAGCCGCCGGCCTGGGTCATGTTGCACGCGAAACTCAATCCCACCTCTGCCACGGGGTTGCGAAATCTCATGAGATAGGCGACAACTATTGCGCGCCTTTCGATGAACGCAGAATGAGGACGCCCAGATCCGGGCACGCATACAATGGGCAAACCAACACCCCAGGATCTGGCCGTATCCGGCACCGCCGGCATAAGTGCGTCCGAGGCACCGGCCCGGAAAACACTTCTAGAACAGTTCAGAACGACACGTGCGTTGACGCTTGCGCTCGCAGACCCTCTGTCTACGGAAGATATGGTCATCCAAACCATGGATGATGTGAGCCCGACAAAATGGCACATGGCGCACACCACCTGGTTCTTTGAGACCTTTCTGCTAAAACCCAACCAAACCGGGTACGAGCCCTTTCACGAGGCGTTCGAATATCTTTTTAACTCGTACTACAACGCTGTTGGATCTCAGTTTCCGCGGCCGGAACGGGGTCTTCTCTCGCGGCCGACCGTGAAGGAAATTATCGATTATCGGCATCATGTTGATGATGCGATGGACAAACTGATCAACAATGTCTCCGATGACGTGTGGGGCCAAATCGCGCCCCTCGTTGAATTAGGAGTTCACCACGAACAACAACATCAAGAATTGCTGCTGACCGATATCAAGCATGTATTGTCGTGGAACCCGCTTGAGCCGGCCGGCTACGGATCGAAACCGAAAATCCTAAAATCGGCGCCCACGCTGACATTCGTGGATTTTGATGGTGGTCTGTTCCACATTGGACACGAGGGTGAAGGGTTTGCGTTTGACTGCGAAGGACCGCGTCACCAAGTGCTGGTGCGCCCTCATAGCCTGGCCAACCGGCCCGTCACCAATGGGGAATATCTCGATTTTATTGAAGATGGTGGCTACGAAACCCCACACCTTTGGCTGTCGGACGGCTGGGCGGACCTTCAATCTGGTAATTGGTCAGCACCCCTTTATTGGCGGCGGCGAGACAGTGACTGGGTAGAGTTTACCCTGCATGGCCCGCAAAAACTTGATCTGCACGCCCCGGTTTCCCATATCAACTTCTACGAAGCATCGGCCTATGCCGCTTGGGCGGGCGCTAGACTGCCGCGCGAATCCGAACTAGAACTGGCCGCCATTGGCTCGTTACCTGACGGAAATATTCTTGACACAGACCATATCCATCCTAAACCCAGCGATCAAGCAGATGCCAAAGGCCTTTGCCAACTCTATGGCGATGTGTGGGAATGGACGCAAAGTGCGTATAGCCCCTATCCCGGCTTCACGCCCGCTGCCGGCGCGGTCGGCGAATATAACGGCAAATTCATGAGCGGGCAGCAAGTCCTCAAAGGCGGCAGTTGCGCGACACCGGCTGGTCATATTCGGGCAACGTACCGCAATTTCTTCCCCCCCGCCGCTCGGTGGCAATTTACCGGCCTTCGCCTCGCAAAAGATCTATAATCCAGACAACGGAATTTTTATGGCCTCCCCCCAGACCAGCACCGCATCCGCACGTCCCTCATTTCGCGAAGAAAGCGCCGACGGCTTGGTTTTTTTCCATGATTACGCGCCACCAACCGGCGATTTTTTGCAGGACGTTGTGGAAGGTCTGTCGTCAAAACCGAAATCGATTTCGCCGAAATATTTTTACGACGAGGTGGGATCGCAATTGTTCGACGAGATTTGCGAAACGGACGAATATTACCCAACGCGCACGGAGATCGCGCTGTTAGACAAAATCAGCGGGGAAATCGCGGATTTGGCGGGGAAGGAAAGCACGGTGGTTGAATTCGGATCCGGCTCGAGCGTGAAAATCCGCCTGTTGCTCGACGCGCTGGAAGATCCGGCCCACTATGTTGCCCTCGACATCTCGAAAGACCATCTCAAGAAATCCGCCCAAAAGATCGCTCGCGATTATCCCGACGTTTCTGTGGGGGCCATCTGCGCCGACTTCACCGCGGAAATGCCTATTCCGTCTACGGAAGGATTACGATCCCCCAACGGCCGGCGGATCGGATTCTTGCCGGGATCGACCATTGGTAATTTCCATCCAGAAGATGCGGAAGACTTTCTCGAGAATGCGCACGAGCTGCTGGAGCCGGGGGGCGCTTTCTTGATTGGGGTCGACTTGAAGAAGGACCAGCATATTCTCGACGCGGCCTACAACGACAAAGCGGGAGTGACTGCCAAGTTCAATCTGAATTTGCTGGATCGCATGGAACGCGAACTCGAAGCCAAGATCGACCAAGACAAATTCGCCCACAAAGCGTTCTACAATTCGGACCTTGGCCGTGTCGAAATGCATTTGGAAGCAACCTCTCCGCAGGAGATCGCGCTTGCCGACAAAAAGTTTGCGTTCTCAAAGGGGGAGACCATCCACACGGAAAACTCCTACAAATACAAGGTGGACGAATTTTGCAAACTTGCCGAGAAAGCTGGCTTTCGCAAGGCACAGGTCTGGACCGACCAGGCCGGACTCTTCAGTGTCCACTTTCTTGAATCCGTTGGTTAATCTATCTCGTCCTACCCTTAACCGCCGGCATAACACCTTGAAATCGCAGGCAGAACAAAAATGCCATGACAAAATGGGCGTTTTTCGGCATAATCACTGTGCAGGTTGGCGCTATTTGGAACGCCCAATTGTCACCTGTGGTCGGGATTCGGAAAGGGACGCATTTTCACGTCATATGAATCAATACGGTAGTGATCAGCCGTTTGTGGCGCCCCCCAAGCCCCGACTGTTTTGGGCATGAGGAGGAGCAACAACTGAGTACGGAAACGAGCCAGACGGCAGATACGAACTTATTGTCGACGATCCTAAAATCCCTTGATGACGACAAGGCCGAGAACATTGTGTCGATTGGCCTCACAGGGAAAACCTCCATCGCAGATCATATGGTTGTGGCCAGCGGCCGCTCGCAAAGACATGTGGGCGCTGTGGCGGACCATTTAATGCGGAGCCTCAAAGAAGCAGGCTTTGGTACCGCAAAGGTCGAAGGGATGCCGGGGTGTGACTGGGTCTTGATCGATACGGGCGATGTGATCGTGCATATTTTCCGCCCAGAAGTTCGAGAGTTCTACAATATCGAAAAGATGTGGTCCGCGGATGTCCCCGTGGAGCCCGTTGCTGCACAAGCTTAGTGCCACGCGCTAGGCTTGTGGCTGACACCCAGTGAAGCTGCAAATCAGCAGCATTGGCCGATGGTCAAACGGCCCTGAAAAGGGGGTGTACGATCATTATGCCGCGCGGATTGAAAAGTCCGGCAAACCAATGGGGCTTGGCCCCCTAACCCTTAAAGAAATCACGTTCAAAAAACCGGCGACCCGCGACGTGGAAGCTGATGCCTTACTTGCGTCTGTGGCACCCGATTCTTATGTGCTGGCGCTGGACGAACACGGCAAGACAGCGTCGAGCGAGGCCATCGCAAGATTGATCGGAGGAGAAAGAGATCAGGGACGGCCCCATTTTACGGTTCTGATCGGCGGCGCGGACGGACATGGGCCCGACATTAAACGCAAAGCCGATTCGCAATTGAGCTTGGGTGCCATGACTTGGCCCCATCTTTTGGTGCGCGGCCTAATCGCTGAACAACTCTACCGCGCCATCACGATTCTAAGTGGGCACCCTTATCACCGCGGATAACAAAATAGGGAGCACACCCCCTCAATCGGTTCTGAAACCTTGTCTTAACCTTGAAAATGCCCTCTTTTCGTTCCATAGAGACCCGCACCGGCTGTTAAGGACCAGCCGATACACATGAAATGACTGATCTTCGGGAATCCACACGAATGGCTGGAATACCAAAACCTGTAGTGCTGTGCATCTTGGACGGTTGGGGCTGGCGCCAAGACAGCAAAGACAACGCCATCGCCTTGGCGCGCACGCCAAATTACGACCGCTTGCTTGCAGATTGCCCGATGTCTCAACTCGAAACGTCTGGCCTTGCGGTTGGTCTGCCCGATGGCCAGATGGGCAATTCTGAAGTGGGACACATGAACATCGGGTCCGGTCGTGTGGTCTTGCAGGATTTGCCGCGCATTGATGACGCCATCGCAACCAATGCGTTGGCAAGCAATGGTGAGCTGCAATCTTTGATCCAAAAAGTATCGGCGACGAACGGCACCATCCACCTGGCAGGCTTGCTATCGCCGGGCGGCGTCCATTCCCACCAAGATCATTTTGTCGCCTTGGCAAAGATCATCAGTGCGGCCGGTGTACCCGTTGCCATTCATGCTTTGCTGGATGGGCGCGATACACCGCCGAAAAGCGCCATCGACTTCGTCAAACAGTTCGAAAGCGACATTGCCGGTCTTCCCAATGTTCAGATCGCCACAATTGGCGGCCGCTTTTATGGCATGGATCGGGATAAGCGTTGGGAACGTATTGAAAAAGCCTATCAGGCCATGGTGAGTGGCAGTGGCAATCGCTTTACCGACCCCCTCACCGCCATTGAACAGGCCTACGCGGCAGATGAAACAGACGAATTCGTAAGCCCCACGGTCCGCGAGGGCTATGGCGGCATGACGGACGGCGATGGTTTGCTGATGGGCAATTTCCGCGCCGACCGCGCCCGGCAAATTCTGAAAGCATTGCTTGACCCTCACTTCGATGGTTTTGCGCGTGAAAAAGTTGTCGACTTCGCCGCCGTCAAGGGCATGGTGGCGTATGCGGATGAATTAAACGAATTCATGCAGCCGCTGTTTCCGCCTGTCGATCTTGTCGACACTTTAGGCGAGGTAGTGTCCGACGCAGGCTTAAAGCAATTGCGCATTTCAGAAACCGAGAAATACGCTCATGTGACATTCTTCTTGAACGGCGGCAGAGAAACCGTTTTCAAAAATGAAGAACGGATCTTGATCCCAAGCCCCAAGGTCGAAACCTACGACCTGCAACCCACAATGTCCGCCTACGAAGTAACGGAAGGGTTGGAAAAAGCAATCGCTTCCGGTGAATTCGAGCTGATCGTCGTGAACTACGCAAATCCAGACATGGTGGGACACACAGGCGTTTTCTCCGCCGCCATCGAAGCGGTCGAAACCGTCGATCAATGCCTCGGCCGTCTGAGGGACGCCATAACCAAGGCCGGCGGCGCCATGTTGATTTGCGCGGATCATGGCAATATCGAACTCATGCGCGACCAAGTAACGGGCGATCCTCACACGGCCCACACCAACGGCCCGGTCCCTCTTGTTGGTGTTGGCGAGGTCTTTGCAAATCAGATAACACTTAAAGATGGGCGTCTGTGCGATATCGCACCGACTATTTTGGACCTGCTACGGATCCATAAGCCATCCGAAATGACGGGCAGCTCTTTGCTGGAACATGCTGACGGGAAAAAACAAGCACATGATCGAATTTCGGCCTAGCCGGAAAACGCTTGGTTTGTTTGGACTTGCCGTGTTTATGTCGGCAGGTCTGACGCTGCCGCATGAAGGGCGTGCCGACAAACGCCCGGAGGCCGAAGAACTTAAAAACATCGAAAGCGAACTTCAGGAATTGCGGTTGCGAAAGCAACGCCTTGATCAAGAGGCGCTTGCCCTGCAGCGAGAAGAGGAAGCGCTTCAAAAGAAGTTGGTCGACGCGGCCGCAAGTGTTCAAGACGCGGAAACCCGGCTATCGGACATCGAAAAACAGGTTATTGGACTGTTGGTCCAACAGAATGTCATCGTTAAGAGCCTGCTGGACCAAGAAGCCGCCCTGAGCGACCTGCTCGCGGCGCTGGAATCCCTTGAAATTAACCGCCCCCCTGCGCTTGCGATCGAACCCGACGACGCCGTTAAAGCGGCGCGTACCGCCATGTTGTTGGCTGCGCTGATCCCAGAACTTCAGAAGGAAGCGCAGAAACTCAATGACGATCTTGAAAGATTGGCCTCTATACGGGTCGATATTGAACGTCAAAAGCAGGCCGAGGAAAAAGCAACCCTCGCGTTGGATACCGAACGCGCGTCCCTTGAAACGCTGTTGGCCGAACTTGCCGACAAGCGGAAATCCAAGGCCAACGAAGCTGAAGCTGAACGCAAGCAAATCGCGTCCCTGGCTGCCGAAGCACGAGATCTTCGCTCTTTGCTCGACCAGTTAAGCCGACGGGGGATTGCTTCTGTCCCGCGCATAAAGCCTGAAATTAACCCTGAAACGCCATCAACCAGCAGACCGGAAAACGTGGCACGCGCGAAGGTCTCTCTCCCCCCTCTGCGGGAGGCCCATGCCAATGCCACTATTCGGCGGTTCGCAAATGCCAAAGGCGCCCTCAAACAGCCCGTATCAGGGTTTTTGCAAGAATCTTTTGGTCAAAAGGTGGACTCTGGGGCACAAAGCCGAGGAATTCGTTATGCAACGCGGGCAAAAGCCCAAGTTATTGCCCCATTTGATGGTACAATCGTATTTGCGGGCCCATTCTTAGGATATGGGCAGCTTTTAATCATAGAAGCGGGCGATGGATATCATATACTATTGTCCGGCATGGATAGAATCGATGGGGTTGTTGGCCAACGTTTACTAGCGGGCGAACCTGTGGGTGTTATGGGTTCCGGCGGGGTGGATGGCTCCGAAAACGACGCTTTGAGTTTGTATGTTGAGTTCCGCAAAGACGGGAAACCTTTCAATCCCGTACCGTGGATGGCAGCGCGTGAAGGGAAGGCAAAAGGTTAAATGAATAAAATGTTTGTCGCCGGTGCATCTGCCGGTGCTTTGTCAGCGTTTATTGCCGGAGCTGCGTTGTTTGCCCTTCCCATGGCAGCCGAAAGCGCCAGTTCAGAAACCTATCGCCAACTGAACCTGTTCGGCGATGTGTTCGAACGTGTGCGCGCCGATTATGTGGAGCCGGTGGAAGACAGCGAGCTGATCGATTCTGCCATAAACGGCATGTTGTCGTCGCTGGACCCCCACTCTAGCTATCTGAACGCCAAGAATTATCGGGACATGCAAGTCCAAACACGCGGCGAATTTGGCGGTTTGGGCATTGAAGTCACCATGGAAGATGGCTTGGTGAAAGTGGTGGCGCCGATTGATGACACGCCGGCCTCTAAAGCAGGCGTTCAGTCCGGTGATTTGATTACCCATCTTGATGACGAACCCATTCTGGGTCTGACATTGAATGAAGCAGTCGATAAAATGCGCGGCCCCGTTGGCACGCCGATTTCATTGACGGTTCAGCGTAAGAATGTTGAGAAGCCGTTCAAAATCAGCATTACGCGCGATATCATCCGTATACGGTCCGTTCGATCCCGAACTGAAGGCAATGTGGGTTATATCCGGGTGACCACGTTTAATGAACAAACCGATACGGGCCTTAGCAAGGCGGTTTCCTCGCTCAAGCGCGAAATCGGCCAAGACAAATTGGCCGGCTGGGTTGTGGACCTGCGCAATAACCCTGGCGGCTTGCTCGACCAGGCCATCGCCGTTTCAGACGCTTTCCTCGAAAAAGGGGAAATCGTCTCCACACGTGGCCGTCACAAGCAAGACACCCAGCGCTACAATGCGCGGTCGGGCGACTTGGCGGAAGGCAAACCCATTATCGTTCTGCTGAACGGTGGGTCCGCCTCTGCGTCAGAGATTGTCGCCGGCGCGTTGCAAGACCATCGCCGGGCCGTGGTTTTGGGCACCCGTTCTTTCGGTAAGGGCAGTGTTCAGACCATCATTCCGATTGGCGGCGGCGTTCAAGGTGCGATCCGGTTAACAACGGCTCGGTACTACACGCCGTCTGGCCGCTCGATTCAGGCCAAAGGAATTGACCCGGACATTGAAGTGCGCCAGCCCACCGACCCCGACAATGATTTCACCATTCAGAGTGAAGCGGACTTGCCGGGCCACCTAAAAGGTGATGAGGAAGAAAAAACCGAGCTTCAAGCTGGCCCGATTGGGGAAGGCGCAGAAGATGTTCAATTGTCTTATGCCCTTGATTTACTAAGGGGTATCGCCACCGCGAGCGATAAACTGCCGAATTAACGAAAAAGTGTGAGTTTTTTGTCATTTTCTCAGCAATCGATTAACCCCGTTTCGGTGTGATCTCTCGCTGAGCACTGCAAACGGGCGGAGGGGCATCCGGGCGTTTGTGCGATGGGTGCTGGTGCAAACGACGACTCGGTGATATGGCGGATCGCGGCTCAGAAATGGACTACGATAACGGCTCGGGGGAGGCGCAGTCTCCTTGGCGAACACCATTGTTTATCGCCTGGATCTCTTTCCTTGCCCTTTTGGTGGTGCTCACCCTAGCCCTTGGGCTGTTTGGCAACCCCAATGGGGCCCGCCAGATTGTCACCGTCGCGCTGGAAGGTGTCGAGGCGCTTGATGCCGGTATCGGCGATAAGGGCGACGTGCCGAAGTCCACGGGCGTGGATATTCCCGGCGGTCATGGCCCCGGCGCTGACGGCGCAAGTGACCATGATGCCGCGCATACCGCCGACGGCGGCGCCCCTGCCAAAATAAAAGAAGTCATAATTGATCCTGAAACCGGCGCCTTGCCGAAAGTGCCAGACCCGGATTTGGTGCGCCAAGGGAAATATGGTCCGCTGCCGCAAGTGGCCTCTGACGGGCGAAGTGCCGCTCACGTTTACGCGCGCCCCTTTGGCAGCGCGAAGGGACAGCCCAAAATCGCCCTCATGATTGGCGGCATGGGCCTGAGTAAGACCGCAACAGAGCTTGCCATTCGCGAACTGCCGCCGGAAGTGACCTTGTCCTTCGCGCCTTATCCGGATGAACTGCAGCGGCATGTGAACCTTGCCCGCGAGGCCGGCCACGAAGTGATGTTGCAGCTACCCATGGAGCCGTTCGATTACCCGCAAAACGATCCGGGCCATCACACGCTGCTGACCACGCAGCCGGTGCGTAAGAATATGGATGATTTGGATTGGCTGCTCAGCCGCGTCACCGGATACGCCGGCGTGTCCAACTATCTGGGGGCTAAATTCACCTCATCGAAAGACTCGCTCAAGCCGGTGATTGAGACGGTCGAGAAATACGGGCTGTTCTACGTGGACGATGGCTCGTCTCAGCGCAGCGTGACGGCGGACGTTGTCAGAGAGTTTGAACTGGGGTTCGCGCTCGCAGACCGCACCATCGATGCGCGCCCGTCACGCACGGGGATCGAGTTAAAACTACTCGAACTGGAAGAAGTGGCGCGGGCCAATGGCACGGCGCTGGGTGTCGGCGCCTTGCCCTATCCCGTGACCATCAAAACCGTGCGGGATTGGGCCGACACGCTGCCGGAAAAGGGCTTGGTTCTGGCGCCGGTGTCGGCCATTATCAACAAATAATCCAACCAAACCGGAGTTCTTGTGGTGGACCTGCCGTATCGGCCGTGCGTCGGCATCATGCTGCTCAACGCGGACAATCAGATTTTCATCGCGCGCAGGCGCGACCAATCCGTGGAAGCCTGGCAGATGCCGCAAGGGGGCATCGACAAGGGTGAGGAGGCGGTGGATGCCGCCTTCCGCGAACTGCGCGAAGAAACCAGCGTGCAATCAGCGGAACTGATCGAAGAAGCGGATCGTTGGTTCACCTATGATTTGCCGGAGCATCTGGTCGGTGTGGCGTTGAAGGGCAAATACCGCGGGCAAAAGCAGCGATGGTTTGCCATGCGGCTTACGGGCGCCGATGCCGAAATTAATCTTGAGACGGATGATCCAGAGTTTGAGGCTTGGAAATGGGCAAGCCGCCAAGAGGTGGTCGAGGCCATCGTGCCGTTTAAGAAGCCCCTCTATGAAGAGGTGACGGCCGCCTTCGCGCACCTTCTCAACAACCGCTAATCCGTCACCCAAGTAAGGCTGCGCAAGCGGCGCTGAAACAGGAAATAGGTAAGCTTCGACACCATCCGTATAATGAAGGATTGCGGGCTTACCCCCACCGCTTTGGCTGTCATCGAGACCAGGCGGTTGATATGCGCCGGGCGGTAAAGCCCCTTGGCATAATATTCGTAAGAGCCGCCATAAAGCTTCTGATCGAATTCAGCAGCGCCCGGGGCCGTATTGGCGCAATAATACGCATAGCCCATCTCGTCATCGTCATCGGCCTCGCGGATCCGGCCAATGGCCACCGTCAGCCGCTCGCGGAAGGACGCTTTGGCTGGCCCATCAATGCGGTTGAAATGATCCCAAAACAATTTGTAGTGCCGCATTTCATCGCCGGCAATGTAACTGGCGACTTGTTTCAAAACCGGCTCATCGGTGCTGTCTTTCACCGCGCTGTAAAACGAGGTGGTGCCGCTTTCCACGATGCAGCGCGCCACCAGCTCCGCGGCGCGGGAGCCCCGGACCGATTCATCCGTATCCAGCGGCAATGAATACCCCTCTGTAAACCGGCGGAAGGCGTCGTCGAAATCGAAATCGGGATCGGCAAGAGCCACCCACCGACCCAGCGCGCGGCCGTGCTGTTGTTCTTCCTTGCCCCATTGTTCGGCGGCCTCTTTCATGAGGTCGTCGTCATGGAACACGTTTTTAAGATAGGTCACGTAATCAGGCGCGTTCAGCTCAATCATCGCCGACGCTTTGATGACGCTGAGCACATGCGGGTCTACCTTTGACGCATCAAAGGCCCCCCAATCCACGTCATCCAATGTCCAACCGGGCTTCATGCGGTGCCTTGCCTTTCGACGCTAAGCTACGCGGCCAACTCCCCACCCCTCTCGGGAGCCTGGTTATAATGAATTATCGCCCCGCCCCGCAAGTCACGCAAGACCTGCAGGTGTATCCCTACATGCTTTCGCGCAATTGGCGCAAATGATCCAGCGTCAGCTGGGCGGCATCCCGCGTGGCATCATCCTTGGCATCCGCCACATCTTCCGAGGCATCTTGGATCTTTTGATCAAGCTGCGCCACATCCAGTTCCGCCAAGGGGATCGCTTCTTCGGCGAGCACCGTAAGGCCCTTTGGTGTGACTTCGGCAAAACCGCCGCGCACGAAAATACGCGTCTCTCCAGAAGCAGCACCAGTGACTTCCAGCACCCCTGGCTTCAAGGTGGACATGACCGGCGCATGGTTCGGCAGGACCCCAAAGTCCCCTTCCGAACCGGGCACCACCACGCCGTCCACTTCTTCGGACAGCAGCAAGCGATCGGGCGACACCAAATCGAAATGGAGTTTATCTGCCATGATGGCTCCTTAACTCAACGTGTCGATTAAGCGGCTTCCGCGGCCAATTGCTCGGCTTTTTCGACGGCTTCATCGATGCCGCCCACCATGTAGAAGGCTGCTTCCGGCAAATGGTCGTATTCGCCTTTACACAGACCGTCGAAACTCTTGATCGTGTCTTGCAGATCCACCAGCTTGCCGGAAAGACCCGTAAACACCTCAGCCACAAAGAAGGGCTGGCTCAAGAAACGTTCAATCTTACGGGCGCGGGCCACAACCAGCTTGTCTTCTTCCGACAATTCATCCATGCCCAAAATAGCAATGATGTCTTGCAGCGCTTTGTACCGCTGGAGGATTTCCTGCACGTTACGCGCAACGCGGTAATGGTCTTCGCCGACAATCCGCGGATCCAAAATCCGCGAGGTGGAATCAAGCGGATCCACAGCCGGATAAATCCCTTTTTCCGAGATGGCACGAGACAACACCGTGGTCGCGTCCAAGTGCGCGAACGATGTGGCCGGCGCCGGATCGGTCAAGTCGTCAGCAGGCACGTAAATGGCTTGCACCGAGGTGATCGACCCTTTGTTCGTCGTTGTAATCCGTTCCTGCAGCGCACCCATATCGGTGGCCAGGGTCGGCTGATAGCCCACAGCAGACGGAATACGGCCCAACAGGGCAGACACTTCAGAACCCGCTTGCGTAAAGCGGAAGATGTTGTCCACGAAGAACAGCACGTCTTGGCCTTCTTCGTCGCGGAAATATTCCGCCACCGACAGGCCGGTCAACGCCACACGGGCACGGGCCCCTGGAGGCTCGTTCATCTGACCGTAGATCAGCGCGGCTTTGGAGCCTTCGGCACCGCCGGGCTTGTTCACGCCCGATTCGATCATTTCATGGTAGAGGTCGTTCCCTTCGCGGGTCCGTTCCCCCACACCGGCAAACACCGAATAACCACCGTAAGATTTCGCGATGTTGTTGATCAGTTCCTGAATGAGCACGGTCTTGCCCACACCGGCACCGCCGAACAGGCCAATTTTACCGCCACGTGCGTAAGGCGCCAGCAGGTCCACAACCTTAATGCCGGTCACCAGCACTTCCGATTCCGTGGACTGATCTTCAAAAGCCGGCGCTTCCTGGTGGATCGCACGTGTCTGCGCCGTTTGGATCGGGCCCGCTTCGTCCACGGGTTCGCCGATGACGTTCATGATGCGGCCAAGACATTCCGGCCCCACCGGCACTTTGATCGGTTCGCCCGTGTCCTGCACTTCGTGTCCGCGAACCAGACCTTCCGTGGAGTCCATGGCGATCGTGCGCACGGTGCTTTCGCCCAAGTGCTGCGCCACTTCCAACACCAGACGCTGACCTTGGTTGTCGCATTCCAGTGCGTTCAAAATTGAGGGCAGATGATGGTCGAACTGCACGTCCACAACGGCGCCGATCACCTGTGTCACTTTGCCAACTACATTCGTGCTCATATTCTCGTTCCTTGAAGTACCTAAATCCAGAAGGGCGCGTTGCCCCGTAATGTCCCTTGCCTTCAGGTCCAATGTTCGTCCGGACCCGCTCGATCGTTCAAAATTCTTCTTCCCGAAAAATCGCGAGCCCAACAAGGCTTTGCGCCGCGAAGGCGGCAAAAGCAACATGCCGGGACGACGAAGTCCGGTGAGAAACTGGGCAGTCTCAATGACCACCTGTTTCAGCGTTTCAAAGGCGCGTCGAAGCCAACTCATGGCTCCCCCCTTTCGCTACCTGCCTTTGCAACGGTTTTGGTGTCCCTCTTTCAAACGGCGTGTAGCCCCTCTGCCGTTTGAAACCCAATCCCGCCTTACTCAGCGACTAGTTACCTATCCAATCTTCCTTTTCTACCGTCCATTTTGCACAGTTTATTGACGTGCTTCTTTTTGTTTTAGAGCGCTTCCGCGCCAGAGATAATCTCAATCAATTCCTTGGTGATGATGGCCTGACGCGTCCGATTATACTGTAGCGTGAGCGCATCGATCATTTCACCCGCATTACGTGTGGCGCTATCCATGGCGCTCATCCGCGCCCCTTGTTCGCCGGCGGCATTTTCAAGCACAGCACGATAAATTTGAACCGCCAAGTTGCGCGGCAACAAATCGGCCAAAATCTCGTCTTCTTCAGGCTCGTATTCGTAGATCGCCCCGCCCAAATCCGCTGTTTCCACCCCTTCCGGAACCGTTGCCGGAATGAGCTGCGCGCGCGTCGGAATTTGCGTCATCACATTTTGGAATTTGGAATAAAACAGGCTGCAAACGTCGAATTCGTCCGCATCGAACAAGTCCAACACTTGCTTGGCGATCGGCTGGACATCCGAAAAACTCACCGATTTCAGATGGCCGAGCTGATGGGTTTCCAGCACGGTGGGCCCGTAAAAACGCTTCAGCGCGTCGAAGCCTTTGCGGCCGATGCAGATGATCTTGATGGTCTTGCCGGACGCGATCAACTGATCCGCATGCTGGCGCACCATCCGGGCAATCGAGGAATTGAAGCCGCCGCACAGACCCTTGTCGGACGTGGCCACCACCAACAAATGCGTATCGTCTTTACCGGTGCCTTGGAACAGCTTCGGCGCACCGGGATTGCCGATCATGCCCTGAGACAGATTGGCGAGCACCGCGTCCATACGTTCCGCATAGGGACGGGCTGATTCCGCGGCGTCCTGAGCCCGGCGCAACTTCGCCGCGGCCACAAGCTGCATGGCCTTGGTGATCTTCTGCGTTGAGGTCACACTGCCGATGCGGTTTTTCAGCTCTTTGAGGTTAGGCATGAAGGTTTGTCCTACTTATCCCTGTTTGCAGGCCGTTCTTAGCTGAACGACTTCGCAAAGCTCTCAATGGCTGATTTCAGCGCCGCTTCGTTTTCGTCGCTGATTTTCTTCTCTTCGCGGATCGAATCGAGAAGCGCCTGGTGCTTGTCCCGCAAGAAGCGCAGCAGACCTTCTTCGAAACGGCCCACATCGCCGGTGGCCAAATCGTCCAAGAAGCCTTCCACACCAGAGAAGATGATCGCCACTTGTTCTTCCACCTTCATCGGCGAATATTGCGGCTGCTTCAGCAGTTCCGTGAGCTTCTCGCCCCGGTTCAGCAAGCGCTGGGTCGAGGCGTCCAAGTCAGACCCGAACTGGGCGAACGCCGCCATTTCACGGAACTGCGCAAGCTCGAGTTTGATCGAGCCGGCCACCTGTTTCATGGCCTTGATCTGAGCGGACGAGCCCACGCGGCTCACCGACAGACCCACATTCAGGGCCGGGCGAATGCCTTGGAAGAACAGTTCCGTTTCCAGGAAGATCTGACCGTCCGTAATCGAAATCACATTCGTTGGAATGTAGGCCGACACGTCGTTCGCTTGGGTTTCAATCACCGGCAGCGCGGTCAATGACCCGGCGCCGTGATCGTCGCTCATCTTCGCCGCCCGTTCCAGCAAGCGAGAGTGAAGATAGAACACGTCCCCCGGGAACGCTTCACGTCCAGGAGGACGGCGCAGCAACAAGGACATCTGACGATAGGCGACCGCCTGTTTCGTCAAATCATCATAGATGATCAAGGAGTGCATGCCGTTGTCGCGGAAATATTCGCCCATGGCGCAGCCGCCAAACGGCGCCAAGAATTGCAGCGGTGCAGGGTCGGACGCGGTGGCCGCCACAACGATGGAATATTCCATGGCGCCGTAGTCTTCCAAGGTCTTCACCAACTGTGCAACGCTCGACCGGCGCTGACCGCAGGCCACATAAATACAATAGAGCTTTTCACTTTCATCGCCCGACGCGTTGACCGCGGCCTGGTTGATGATGGTGTCGATGGCGATCGCGGTTTTACCGGTCTGGCGGTCACCAATGATCAGCTCGCGCTGGCCACGGCCAATGGGGATCAAGCTGTCGATGGCTTTCAGGCCGGTTTGCATCGGTTCGTGCACGGATTTACGCGGGATGATGCCGGGGGCTTTCACGTCCACGCGGCGGCGTTCCGTTGCTTCGATCGGGCCTTTGCCGTCCAGCGGATTACCGAGCGGATCGACCACGCGGCCCAGCAGGCCTTTGCCGACGGGCACTTCCACGATGGCGCCGGTCCGCTTCACGGTCGCGCCTTCTTTAATGTTTTGGTCGGACCCGAAGATCACAACACCCACATTGTCCGTTTCCAGGTTCAGCGCCATGCCGGCGATGCCGCCTGGGAATTCCACCATTTCACCGGCCTGCACATTGTCGAGGCCGTACACACGGGCAATACCGTCACCCACCGACAGCACCTGGCCGATTTCGGACACTTCGGCTTCGGTGCCGAAATCTTTGATTTGTTCTTTGAGGATGGCGGAGATTTCCGCGGCCTGAATATCCATCGGCTTAAGCCTCTTTCATGGCGAGTTGGAGGTTGTCCAATTTGGTTTTGAGGGACGTGTCGATCATGCGGCTGCCGACTTTCACGACAAGGCCGCCCAGAAGATCGGGATCGACTTCCGAGGTGAGGTTCACGTCCAATTTGAAACTTTGTTTGAGCGTCGCTTTCAGCGAGGTGACCTGCGCATCGGTCAGCGGGTGGGCCGACGTCACCGTCGCCGTCATTTCCCCGCGATGCTTGGCCAGCAAGGCTTTATAGGCGCGGGTCATGTCGCGCAGGGCGAACAGGCGGCGGTTGCGGGCCACAAGGCCGACAAATTTGCGGGTCAGCTCGTGCGCGCCCAGCTTTTGCATGATGGCGCCGATGGCGGCCATTTGTTCGTCTGCACTGAATACCGGGCTGCGCACCAGACGTTGCATGTCGGCGCTGCCATCGATCAGCTCGCGCACAGAGGCGAGGTCTTTAGCGACGGGATCCAGGGCATTTGACTCCTGCGCCAGCTCGAAAAGCGCCGTCGCATAGCGACCGGCCATTCCAGCGACAATGGGTTCTTCACCTGCCACGAATTTGCTGCCTTTGATTGCCTGCCGGCGGCGAAATCCCCGTTGCCGGCAAGTTATTGAATTTATTGGGCTTTTTGCAGGCAAGAAAAAGGGTGAGCACCCCCTGCTTGCTGCTCGCGCGGTTACCTAACACACTGGTTTCGCGCGTGCAACAAAACCACGACATGGTGCGACAAACCGTGCCGTTTTGTGATGTCTCGGCGACAGGGGGCGGCGTTGTAAAGGTCATCATATCAATGACCTCCAAGGGAATGAGATGGGCGCATTGCTTGATTGACCTGGCCAGGCCCACTCCCCCTTCCCAACCACCCCTAGGGTATCCTGCCGGGTGGTTGGGAAGGGGGAGTGGGCCGGCGATGCATACATTGAAGATGGGCGCATGGGGTTCATCCAATTTTCCGGGCGTGTTCGCCCCACAACCGTCATCCCTGCGAACGCAGGGATCCATACCCGCAGCGATCATGGGTCGGAAAAGTGTGTGTGAATGAACGCGCCTGTCGTCGCAGAACACCTGCTTCAGGGGGTATGGGCCCCAGCCTGCGCTGGGGCGACAATCGAGACGTCTTCTTCGGCGCCATGGGTTTTCTCCATCAACGCCTCCCTCACCCATATTATACTCCAAAAACAGGTGAAAATCGAGCGCCACCCCCCACCGCACCTAAGGGGTCAGAGTGTCTTGCTCAGAACCAGCGGTCCCTGGATCGCCACGCCCGCCCTTTGTTTTTGGGCGGGCTCGCGATGACGGCGGACCAAAGATCGCAGAGCTAAACCGCCAAAGAAAAGCTGTCATCCCTGCGAACGCAGGGATCCATACCCCGCAGCGATCATGGCCTGGGAAAGAGGGTGTGGATGACGTCAAACACCGCAGCAAAACAGCGGCTTTAGGGGGTATGGGCCCCAGCCTGCGCTGGGGCGACAACAGAGAAAGGGGTCAGAGAAAAGAGAGAAAAGGGGTCAGAGCCCTTTATTCCGAGCAAGCGGCTCCTGGATTGCCGGGATAAACTCGGCAATGACGCGTTTAGTGTCCCCTACCCCGAATGCTTCTCGAGGAAGCCTTCGAAGGCGGCCATGGCGGTGTCTTTGGCCGGGCCCTCTTTCCAGTCTTCAATCAGGGTTGCGTTGGGCGCCAGGTCGGCCACCAGGCGCGAGGTTGATTCCGGGTGGTAGAGGTCGTTGCCCAGCAACACCAGCAACGGCGTTTGGCACGCGCGCACGAAGCTTTCGTCCACATTGAACAGCACTTTGTCGCCGCCATACATGTTGTCGCGGAACGCCGCCCAATCCGCGTCGGAGGCTTCGGTGTGGCTTTCTTTCAACGCATCGGCCCAGCCGTCATACATGTCATAAAAGGCTTGTTGGTTGTCGTCGCGCCCGATGGTTTGAAACAGCGTGGCGGAGAGCACGCGTTTGGGCGCCGCCTCAATGAGGCCCAAACTGTATGGCCCGCCAATGCACATGCCGGCCACATGGAATTGATCGATACCGAGATGGTCCATCAGGCCCAGCTGGTCGGCGGTGTAAGTGTGCCAACTGTCGCCGGCGGTAACAGGGGCCGTGGACGCACCCGCATTGCGCTGGTCCATGGCGACGACTTTGAACTTGTCCGCCAACTGATCAATGGGGTTCCACGGCGTTTGGTCCCAAAAGGAAATGGCCGAGCGCATGCCCCCCGGGGCAATGAGTAAGACGGCGGGGCCGTCGCCCGTGACTTGATAGTTGATCTTCGCACCGTCGCGTTCATATGTGGGCATGGGGCTTCCTCATTCTTTGGTTAGGCGAGAATTCACATCCTCGCGAAATTCGGCCATCACCGTATCGGATGCGGAACTGTGCCACAAATCGCGCAAACCTTTGTACTGATTTAACATGGAGGCCAATTCTTCCGTGGCGATGTCCGCCATCTGCTGTTGGCCCACCGCCTGGCCGCGAATTTGCCAATTGGCGAAGGCCAACATGTAATCCAGCGCAAGCAATTCAAACCGGCGCATTTCCACCGGGTCCGTCAGCTTGCCGTCGCGGCCCTCCAGCCAGATGCGGGTTAGATCCGCGTCCGACGCCACCAAACGCCGCCAGCCGGTGAATTGTTCGAACACCTGGTCGACCGCCGCCGCGCTGGCAATGGCGTTGGCTTCGCGCTGGGTTTTGTCGTTGTGGCGCACTTGAAGGGCCAGAAAGATCAGCGTGATCAACATGGCCAGTGCACTGACGAAGCTGCCGATGGCGGCGATGGCGTTCCAATCCATTTGTTTCCCCTTTGATTGTGTTACCTGGCCACCCTCTCCCCCTTCCCAACCACCCGATGAGGATACCCTTGGGGTGGTTGGGAAGGGGGAGAGGGTGGCTGGGCCAATCAACAAATCTGTTTTCCGCAGGATTACACACCGGAAACGTGGGCACAATTGAAGTTGACCGAATCAGATATCCTGGCCCCATGTCCAAAGCCGTCCGCGAAACCGACCTTTACGCCCCCATCAAAACCTTGCTGGAAGCCCAAGGCTATGAGGTGAAAGGCGAAGTGGGCGATGCGGATGTGGTGGGGGTGCGCGGCGCCGAGGAGCCCGTGATCGTGGAACTGAAAACCGGCTTTTCGCTTGCTTTGTTTCATCAAGCGGTCGAGCGGCAATCGTTAAGCGATGCGGTCTATGTGGCGGTACCGGCGCAAACGGGGGCCGTGTCTTACAAAGCGTTGCAGAACAACAAGAAGCTGTGCCGACGCTTGGGCCTTGGCCTCATCACCGTACGGATGAAAGACGGGTTCACGGAAATTCACCTGGACCCGGCGCCTTACCGCCCGCGTAAGTCGGCGGAAAAGAAACGCCGCTTGCTGAAGGAATTTGCCCGCCGCGTGGGCGACCCCAATGCCGGCGGCACCAAGAACGGCATCATCACGGCCTATCGGCAGGATGCACTGCGTTGTTTGAAATTGCTGTGTGAGAACGGGCCCACCAAAGCATCCGAGGTGGCGAAGGCGACCGAGGTGGAAAACGCACGACGCATCATGTCGGACGACCATTACGGCTGGTTCGAGCGGGAGGCCGTGGGCATTTACAAAGTCACGCCCGTGGGCGAACAAGCACTGGACGCCTATGCGGGAGAACTGGCTAAGCTGTGATGCATTCTATCCCCCTCCCTTGATGGGGGGAGGATAGGTGGGGGGTGAGTCGATCTGACAGAAAGCGCCCTTGGATTGCCGGAATAAATCCGGCAATGACGATTAGTTTTTTGCTTTCGCATCCTCAAACACATAAGCCTCCAGCGACTCTTGCGCGCGGAGGCGCCATTTGTGCCATTGACCGCCGCCGTAATAGGCGAGGCTGCCGGGCGCTGCGTCGCCATGGCCATTGTAATAGGTGATACAATCACGCAAGGGACGGGTGACCGTGTCGGCTCTCGCGCAATGGTCGGCCCATTTGTCTTCCGGTTCTTGTTTCACATCCACCACGGCGTGGCCGTTGCGGCGCATATGATCCAGCATCCAGATGATGTAGTCCGTATGCTGCACAATGGCATCGGTGAAATTGAAAGACCCGCCGCCACCCTGCGGACCGGTGACGATGAACAGGTTCGGGAAGCCATGGCTGTGCAGGCCCAGATAGGTTTTGGTGCCTTCCGCTTGCCATTTCTCGCTGAGGCTTTTGCCGCCCCGGCCCTTGATCATGTTGAAAGACGCCGTGGCCATCCAGTCGAAGCCGGTGGCATAGATCAGCACATCCAGCTTGTATTCCGTGCCGTCATGGACGACGCCGCGTTCGTTGATTTTTTGGACGCCGCGCGGCGCCGTGTCCACCAAATGCACATTGGGCCGATTGAAGGTGGGCAGATATTCGTCGTGGAAGGTGGGCCGTTTACAGCCATAGGGGTAATAGGGTTTGAGGGCCTCCGCCGTTTTTGGATCGTCCACGATCGCATCCACCCGCGCGCGGATTTGTTCCATGATGCGGAAATTGGTGTCGAGCTGTTTCTGCACCATTTCCTCGGGCGTCAGCGCGCGCTCATGGTTTTTGCGTTCTTTGAAATCCGCCACCTTGCCGGACAGGTAATCGTCATTGGCTTTAATGGCGGTGCGGCCCGACGAGATTTTCGCGAAACGCGCGCGGCGCGCCCGGGCCCAGCCTTCTTCCTTGGCCCATGTTTCACGTTCCTCGTCCGTTGTTTCCCGCTGGTCGCGCACATCCACCGAGGACGGCGTGCGTTGAAACACATAAAGGTCCTTCACCACTTTCGCGATTTCGGGAATGGCCTGCACGGCGGTGGCGCCGGTGCCGATAATGCCCACCGTCTTGTCTTTCAAATCGATGTCATAGCGCCAGCGCGAGGTATGAAACGCTTCGCCTGTATAGGTTTCCATGCCGTCGATGCGCGCCAGCTTCGGCGTTGTCAGAATGCCGTTGGCCAGTACCACAAAGCGCGCCTTCATGGCATCGCCCCGGTCGGTGGTCACCGTCCAGCGCTGGGTGTCTTCGTCCCATTCGGTTTTTTCCACCGTGGTGTGAAACAGGCATTTGTCATAGAAGCCGAATTTGGTGGCCATGTTCTGGCAATATTCCATGATCTCGAAGCCGCTGGCGAACTTCATGGCGGGGATGTAGTCCATCTCTTCCAGCAAGGGCAGATAGCTGTAGGCTTCCACATCGCAGGCAATGCCGGGATAGCGGTTCCAGTACCAGGTGCCGCCCACATCGCCGCCTTTTTCGCAGAAGCGCACATCGTTAAAGCCCGCTTCTTTCAGCTTGTGCCACAGCAACAGGCCGGCAAAGCCCGCCCCCACACACAGCACCTCGCAGTCATCGGTCAGCGCGTCGCGCGGGATCGGCGGTTCGGAATAAACGTCTTCGAGATAGCTCCGGAACTCGCCTTCCAGGGGAATGTAATCCGCATTACCGGCCCGCGCTTCCTTGAAGGCGCGATATTTGGCTTGCTCTTCCGCGTTGAAGACGGCGCCCACCGGTTCCGGCGGCAGGGTTTTGAGCGTGTCGTCGTTGAGAACCGCATAGCCGGAGCCGGCGATTTTTTCGCTGGCTTTTGCCGCGCGGGTATTGAATTTCTTGAGGCCCGTTGCCGGGTCGATTTGGACAGCCGCAGACATGGGATGCTCTTTTCTGGTGTTGTTTCCTCTTGGAGAAAATCATACTCGAGTGAGGCCATGCGGCAAGAGAGAGGAAACGCCCGCTTTCGTTGCGTCAAGCGCCCTGGCGAAAACGTTAATCAGACTTTAAGACCCTTAAGGCCTCATGCTCCCGCCACAATTGGTGGGTAATTTGGGCCGATGTAAACCGAGGGAGGGGGTCTATGCGTCTTCTAGCTATCAGTGTTGCCGTGATATTGGGGTGGGGTGCGTCCGCGCACGCGCAAGAACGCAGCGAGAAGTTTCTCACCTGCCTGGCGGGCATCAAGCAGGCCGCGACAGCCGCCGGTATCAGCCCCTCCATCACGGAAGAAGCCCTGAAAGACGTGAAAGAACCCGCCGAGCGCGTTCTGAAACTGTCGGAAGTACAGCCCGAAACCAAATACCACATCTGGGATTATCTCGGCTTTCTGGTGGATGACCAGCGCATCGCCGATGGCCAAGAGCGGATGAAACAACACGACGCCACGTTGCGCGCCGTTGAGGAACGTTTCGGCGTCAACCGCTATGTGGTCGCCGCCGTGTGGGGTGTGGAAACGGATTACGGGCGCGCAACGGGGCGCAACTTCCTGCCCCATGCCTTGACCACCATGGTCTGCAAAAACGATCACCGTACGGATTTTTGGCGCAAGCAGTTGATCGCGGCATTGAAATTGGTGGAGCGCGGCGACCTGCAACTCGAGAAGCTCTACGGTTCTTGGGCCGGCGCCTTTGGCCAGACCCAATTCATCCCCACAACGTATGAACATTTCGCCGTCGATTTCGATGGCGACGGCAAGCGGGATCTGGTGGACAACATCCCCGACGCGTTGGGATCGACCGCAAATTATCTGCTGAAAAACGGATGGCAGCCGGGCGCAAGCTGGCTGATCGAAGTGAAGCTTCCGACAAATTATAACGGCCCCACGGGCCGCAAGAACAAAGCGTCCGTGCAAACTTGGCGCGACCGGGGGCTCACCCGTTGGGACGGATCCAAGCTTAAGGGCAATGGCTCCGCCGGCTTGTTGTTGCCCGCGGGCAAAGACGGCCCGGCCTTCCTGACCTTCAAAAATTTCGATGCCATCTGGACTTACAACCGCGCGGAATCCTACGCGCTGGCGATTTCGCATTTGGCCGACCGGATGGCGGGCTATCCCGCCTTCCGCACACCATGGCCAACGGATGATTTGGGCCTGTCCCGCGAGAAACGCTACAAACTTCAGGAGCTGTTGATCGCCGAGGGCTATGACATCGGTGCGCCCGACGGCAAGATCGGGTCTAAATCGCAAGCCGCCATCCGCAAGGCGGAAGAGAAGCTGGGCTGGGAACCGTCAGGCCGGGCCGGTGAGAAAATCTACAAAGCGCTGGGCGGCGAATAATCTTTGTTAAGTCGCCTTACCGGCCCACTAAGCAGACGCGGCGAAAACGGCCCATCGGTCAACAATCGCGCCGTCGTCATAGACGGCTATGTCGCCGAACTGTAGAAAAACAGCTTCGCTTTGCTGCGGACGGAAGAACACGAATTCGTCCGGTGACAGATTAATCTGCGCACCCCCATTGAGCATTTCTTGGTTCGATGACCGCCCGAAGGTGGGGTTGTAGGCCAATCCTGGCGGGTCTACCGGGTCCGCCAGCCAATGCCCGCCATAAATGAACACCGTGCGTTGGAGATTAGGGTCCCACAGGCGCTTCACCCCATCGGCAAATTCCAACCCCGGTATGCGGGTTTCGTCAAATGACTTGATCACGGGCGTGGCGATGAAACTGGCCGGGAGATGCGGTTCCAGCAGATCCGTATCGAAATGGGTGGGCTTTACCAAACACGATCCCGCTGAAATCTCATTGGCGATACTCGTATCTTCATAATATCGGTAGGTGGGGCTGCCTGCCGCGTTACGGGTAAGGCGGTCCGGCGCGTCCGCCCCAAAAACATCGGCGGCGGTCTTCAGACAGTCCCGATACAAAGACCAGGCATGGTTTTTCGCGCGGGCCCGCCACCCGAAGGTTTCCGGCACAGCGGGCAGATGGGGTTCGTATCCCATAAAGCCTGCAAACGTCAGAGTGTCCGAGGCGCGAATGGTGTCCAAGACGTCTTTTAAAGCGGGCCCGGGCTCAAAGCCGCCCCGGTGAAGCCCCACATCCAGCTCGAGATTGATTTTGAAGGGCCGGCCAATAGCGGATGAAAGATCGGCGTACTGCCGCAACCGCTCAGGCGTATCGATCAACCATTGAATAGGGTCCGCCGCGGCAGATTGAGCGGGCGGCAATGCGTCAAAATAGGCCCGCGCCGCGGCAACCGGCAATGGTTTCCCCAGAAGTTGGTCGGCATCGGGCATAAGCGTGCTTAATGTATTCAGCATCGGCTGGTTAAACGTCATCAGCCGGTCTGTGGCCGCGCGGTCACTGATATGTTGGATCAAGCGCCCACTCGGCAGAGATTTCGTAACGATCCGATAGCCCATGCCCGGCGGCAGATGAGATTTCAGCGTATCGATATTTGCGTTCAGACGCGTCCGGTCGATCACCAAAGTGGGCGTTGCGATGTTCGCCGCCGTCAAGGCATTCTGTAGACTGATGAAGTAAGGGTCACGCGGTCCGCTGCGATCACCTGGGCGGTTGACGAGCGCCGCGGCCCCCAAGACCCCGGCAGCCCCCAACATCACATTCCGCCTTGAGAGATCAGGCACCTCCATCCTCCCCAAAAATCTTCGCCAGATGCGGATTTAGAAATTTTCCGTTGGGGTCGAGGTCTTTGCGTAACTCGTTGAACTGTTTGAACTTGGGATAAAGACTGGCAAGCCGTGCAGCCTCTAACGAATGCAGTTTGCCCCAATGGGGACGCCCCCCTTTACGGAGATAAAGCGGCTCAAACTCCGAAAAGAAAAAGTCGTAATCCTCCTCGGGCGACGAATGGATCGCAATCGAGGCGCGCGGTCCCCCGTTAAACGGGCTGAGCCACGCATCATCGCGTGCCACATGGCGATATTCCATGGGGAAATAGACGTCGTTGCGCCGATCCAGCATCTCCATCACCTGGGCGACCGTGCCGGGGCCTTCCGCCAAGGGCAAATGGTATTCCATTTCCACAAATTGGGTCGGCCGTGCTGTGGCCAACAGATCTAGTGATTTGCCGACGCGTTGTTCAATCACACCGCTCGGAAATTCGGATTGTGCGGTCATCCGGCGCAGCCACGGCCACCAACCCAACTGATCGCGTAGCTGCCGAAGACCATCGAGAATCTCATCATCGTCGGACGGCGCCTCCTCGGAAATGGGATCGTCTGTTTGATCATGAACAATGCTCGCGATCAGCCGTGTGCCCGGGAAGTAGAAGAATTCGAAATGCCGATGGGTGGTTCCGAGATCTGTTATACGCGCAAGGAACGCGTCCGCTTTTTCGACCGTAACTGTTCTTTTGAGATTGAACGCCGGAACCGTCCGTAGACGGTATTCCGTAATCACCCCCAATGACCCGAGCGAAGCTTTGCCTGCCGCGAATAAATCCGCATTCGTTTCTTGGCTCACTTCCACAATGTCGCCAGACGGCGTCACCAGGCGAAATCCGCTGATGTAATCATGCAGCGCCGTTAGCGCTTGTCCCGTTCCATGGGTGGCGGTGGAAAACGCACCGGCCAGGGTTTGCACATCAATGTCGGACAGATTGTCGAAGGCCCGGCCTTTTGCTTCAAGCTCTTGCGCGGCATTGAACAACAATGTCCCGGCGCCAAATGTGGCCTCGCCCGTCTCATTATCAAACGACCGCAAGCCGTCCAATCCGCCCACATTGACCATCATGCCTTCCGACGGCGCAACACCGGAGAAGGAATGGCCGCTGCCCACTGGGCGAATGCGCTGTTGGGTGGATCGAATCCGGTCAGCGAGCTCTGCCTCGGAGTCAGGCCAAAAAATAGAGGATGGTGTGGATTTTTGATTGCCCGCCCAATTCATCCAACTGTCATCAGACCCAGTCGGCTCCAGCATGTTGGGGTCGTATCCATCACGGACAAAGTCCTTAGCGCCCCAGCGGAGATGCTGAACAGTCGGCACCATCACCGCGGCCCCCACGGCACCAGCCCCTAACAGGGCGGATCGTCTGGATATCGCCATCTGGTTCCCTCAGGTAAAGTAGCTTTTACTATAATTAAATATAGTTATTGCTATCTTTTCCGAAAGTGTCAATAGTGAGCAACGATTGAGACACGTTTGACCCCCGCAAGGACCCCACATCGCCATGAAAACACGGCAGCTTCCCCAACAGGCCCGGGCGCTCGCGACATTTGAGAAACTGATCGCCGCCGCCCAGGATTTAATGGCGGAAGAAGGGTTTGAAGCCCTCACCTCAAACGCAGTGGTCGAACGGGCCGGGCTGACACCGCCCGCATTTTACCGGTACTTCCCGAACAAACACGCACTTCTGGAAGAGCTTGGCCTGCGATTGATGGACAGCCAGAACGACGTCATCTTCCACATGCCCTCGGACGGTCCGTTGACCCGGGCCGAGTTTGTCCAATTGGCAAAGGAGTCGTTGATCAAAACAGTGGAGGTGACGCGGAATTTTCGCGGCGGATATGCCCTGCTGGTGTCTTTACGGGCGGTTCCGAAATTGCAGCCCGTACGTCTGGAATCCCACGACAAAATGGCCAAGGAACTGGCGGCGCGAGCCGCTGCATTGGGTATTCAGGACACCGGCGCCCCGCTTCTTGCGAAATGCCGTTTGGCCATAGAAATCGGCTACGCAACGATCGAAATGCTCTTTGAAACGGATTTCAAGAACCAGAACATCATTCTTCAATCCTCGGCGGAAGCCCAAGCCGCCGTCTTTGGTATCACCTAGTTTCGGAAAGGCGTTGGGGCGCGTCGCTTAGCTTAGCGAGAGGAACCCGTCTCAAGCGTCAACAAGTGCCGTTCAATCTCGAAAACATGATCGTCATGTGCATCAAGACCGCGTAGCGCGTCGGCAAGCTGCATCAGATAATCGGCGTTGCGGCCGCTGGGGCCTTCTTTATGCTGAATATAAGCAGCGATCTCATGTTCCGGTGCCGGCCCCAAAAAGGCCGTGTTTTCGGCAGTTGCGATATAAACCAACCCTTCAGCCGATGTCCGGTCCCGAAAAGTAAGTTCGGTCGCGAACCGCAGATAGCCATTTTTTTCGCGGTAGTCGAGATGATCGAAAACATCCGGCGTAATGTGATAGGCGAGGCCATCGCACACCGCGCCGTGTTCCGGAACCAGCGTGGCCACGCGGCCAGGCGCCTCATGGGTGCCACGATGGTCATGTGACCCTTGCCAAAACCGGCGAGTCCACCCGGCGATTTTCGCGGGCCGGGTTTCTATAAACGGAAAATCAGCCTTGAAAATGAGAGAGCCATACCCGAACAGCCACACGCTGTCATGGCCATCGAACGTGGCGCGTGATTTGTTTTCGGCAATGGTGTTTGCAGACATGTTTACCTCAACCGTGCCTTTTAGATAGGGCACGATTGAGGAAATGAAAAGCGCTCAAATTGTGTGGTCTGACTATGCAGACATCGCATTGGCGACTTCGGCGACAAGTTCATTCGCCGGCGATCCCGAGGTGTCGCGAACCAATTGGGGATTGCCGCCACCAGATAGGTTGAACTGTTGCAACAAGCTCGCGAGCTGACGGGCCTGTTCCGCCAGGGCTTGGCTGGCCGCCGTCGTTTCTTCAACCATCGCCGCATTTTGCTGGGTACCTTGGTCGATCGTGATCACAGCTTTGTTGATTTCCTCAATGCCCGTCGATTGCTCACGTGCCGCCTGCACGATCGATTCGATGTTTTGAGCAATTTGTTGGATCTGGCTGACGATCGTGGTCAGCGCATCGCCGGTTTCACCGACCAGCTTCACACCAAGTTCAACTTGTTCACCCGACTTATTAATCAGTTCACTGATTTCCTTAGCGGATTCTGCGGACCGTTGAGCCAGTTGCCGCACTTCCTGCGCGACAACGGCAAAGCCTTTACCGGCCTCACCAGCACGGGCCGCTTCAACGCTGGCATTTAGTGCTAGAAGATTGGTTTGGAAAGCGATCGAGTCAATAACGCCGATAATGCTGCCAATTTCATTGGAAGATTCTTCGATTTGAGTCATCGCGGTCACCGCGCGCTGAACAACTTCGCCCGAATTTTCGGCGTTTTGACGTGTTTCGCGCACAAGGTTTTCAGCGTCCTCGGCACGTGAGGTACTATCTTTGACCGTTGTGGAGATTTCCTCCAGAGCCGACGCTGTTTGTTCCACAGAGGCTGCTTGAGATTCTGTCCGGCGCGACAGATCCTCGACCGCGATACTGATTTCGCGCGATCCGTGATCAATTTCGTGCGTCGTATCACCAACTGACGTTAGCGTCTTCTGCAATGTTTTCATCGAATCGTTGAAATCTACCCGCAGAACCTCAAGGTCACCGCCAAATTCGATATCAATCCGTTGCGAAACATCGCCTTGGGCCAACTTCTGCAAGCTCGTACCCAGTTCTTGGACAGCGCGGACACGCGACGTGACATCTGTGGCGAACTTGATCACCTTAAAAGGCTTACCCTTGTCATCGAAAATGGGGTTGTAGCTCGCCTGAATATAGATGTCGCTGCCGTCTTTTTTGATGCGGCGATACTCACCGGACGAAAATTCTCCGTCCTTCAGGCGTTTCCAGAAGTCTTGATACTCAGTAGACTGCGCATATTTTGGTTCAACGAACATCCGGTGATGCTGACCGACGATTTCGTTCAGTTGATACCCCAGCGCCCCTAGAAAATTCTCATTCGCAGTCACAATTTCACCTTCCAAGGTGAACTCAATCACGGCTTGAGAACGTGAAATCGCATCTGTCTGGCCTTGGAATTCCAACTTCTCAAGGCGCACGGTCGCGTCTTTCCATTCCACAGATGTCCCCAACCGGTTCCCAGAACCGTCGAAAAGAGGGACCGCGACCAGATCGAATTTTTTCCCGCCCACTTCAATCATGGTTTCATGAGGCCGCGCAAGAGCGGCAAGCATGGAACGCTGATGTTGTGGGTTTTGATGGAAAACGTCGATATTTTCGCCAACAAGTCTATTGACGCGAAAATTCGGCAAGTCCTTCTGGATATCCTGTTCGGAGTCACTCAGAAACTCGGTAACGGCCTTGTTCATATAGACAATATTGAGATCTTTATCGGCGATCATCACCGCCGCCGACACGTTCTCCAGTGCCGCAGAAACGAATTTCATATCCCCGGACAATCCGAACATCTTTTTCATGTGCAAGTCCCCCTTGACTTTCAATCGATGCAGATTAGCGCCGGGAAGGTAAATATTCGCTGAAACCGCTAAGAAATTCCTCCGCATACAACCATAAAGTGACGTCGGCGATATTTGGGTCAGCAGGCTTGACCTAAACCCAACAGACAGGTTCTATTCAAAAAAACCCTAGAGTTCCGCCCTCATTCGACACATCTCGGTTGTCGTAACAAGGTGTCCTAAAGTTGTCTTCGTTTTACCAAAAAAATCGCATCGGCACTGTCAGCAACCAGACTATCTCCGGAAACTACCATGTGTACGGACAATATCCGGGTCAAAAAAAACTATAGGGATCCACATCGATGGCCAATCTTAGGCCGCCCCGGAGTTTCACCGTTTCGAGCCACTGGGCCATAAAGGCTTGCACATTTACGTGGCGTGCCGCCTTGACCAACAGCCGCATGCGATGACGCCCCCGAAGCAATGCGATGGGGGCTTCGGCTGGTCCTAACACGGAAACATCCTTGCCATTTGGCGCGATCCGCGCAATATGCGCCGCAAGTTCATCAACAGTTTGTTTGTCGGGCCCGCTGACGATCAGCGAGACAAGCCGGCCGTGGGGAGGCAGGCCGCCATATTCTCGGGACCGCAGTTCTTGGCTGAGAAACCCGTCACGGTCTCCCCGCGCGAGCGCTTGTAAGACGGGATGGTCCGGTTGGCGGGTCTGCACATATACTGTCCCGCGTTTGTTCGCCCGTCCCGCGCGACCAGCGACCTGGGCCAGCAACTGAAACGTGCGTTCCGATGCCCGTGGGTCGCCACCCTCAAGTCCCAGATCCGCATCGACCACACCGACCACCGTAAGTCCCGGAAAGTGATGCCCTTTAGCAACGATCTGTGTGCCGATTAATAAGTCGATACCGCCCGACTGCATCCGATCCAGAATTTCCTGCAATGCCGCCGGCCCCCAGATGCGGTCGCTCGATAGAATTTCCGTTACTTGATCGGGAAACTTGTCGGCGACTTCTTCGGCAATGCGCTCTACGCCCGGCCCACAAGGGGCCAACGTGTCTTCATCGCCGCATTCAGGGCAGGCCTTTGGCTGCGGTTGTTCGTATCCACAATGATGACACATAAGTTTGCGGCGAAAGCGATGTTGGACCAGCCAAGCCGAACAATGAGGACAATGGAGGCGATGACCGCAGGTCCGGCACAGGGTAAGTGGCGCATAACCCCGTCGGTTGAGAAATAACAGCGCCTGCTCGCCCTTTGAAAAGGCGTCGATTAAGGCGTGTGTCAGCGTGGGCGACAGCCAGGTCTGACGGTCCGGCGGGTCTTCCCGCAAATCAATAAGACGGACCTCGGGCATTTCCGCCCCGCCATGGCGTGTTGGTAGTTTGTAATAGGTGTAGCGGCCACTTCGCGCATTGGCGATGGTTTCAAGCGACGGTGTGGCGGACGCCAATACGATGGGCACGTTAGCAAGTTGCGCCCGGACCACCGCCATGTCGCGCGCGCCATAAATGACGCCATCTTCCTGCTTGAACGAGCTGTCATGTTCTTCGTCCACAATAATGAGGCCGAGCCGCGAGAACGGCAGGAACAGGGCAGAGCGCGCGCCCACCACCACATCCACATCGCCCATGGCCACGGCGCGCCAAGTGCGCCGCCGGTCGTTCGGTTTCACGTCGGAATGCCATTGGGCGGGACGGCAACCGAAGCGTTTTTCAAACCGTTCTAAAAATTGAACCGTCAGGGCGATCTCCGGCAGCAGGATGAGCGCTTGCCGTCCCTGGTCGATCGCTTGCGCGATGGCTTCGAAATAGACCTCGGTCTTGCCGGATCCGGTGACGCCATCCAGCAAAGACGGTCCGAACGCGCGTTCCTTGACCGCACGGCGCAGGGCGTCGGCCACCGGCGCTTGATCCTGGGTCAATTCAGTGGGAGCAAATTCGGGATCTGGTTTTGGAAAGGGCACGTCCCCCGGCAGCGAGATTTCCTCGAGCGCGCCGTCTTTGACCAGGCCCTTGACCACGCTGGTGGAGACCCCCGCAATGGTGGACACATCCCGCATCATGAGCGGCGGCGTTTCCGACAGCGTGTCCAGCACCCGCTTCCGCGCCGGTGTCAGCCGCTTGGGCTCACTGCCCGTTGGGGCAAACGCGATTCGCGGTTTGGGCGCCGCATAGGTGTTGGGACCGCGCATCGCAAGCCGCAACACCGCCCCCAACGGATTGCAGGTATAGTGCGCGACCCACCCAATAAACTGCCGCAGCTCGTCCGGCATGCCCGGCACGGGCAGGCGCGTCAAGACGTCTTTAACCTTGCCCTCTGCGATTCCGCCATTCTCGTCGCCCTCAGGCGGGTCCCACACCACCCCATTGACGGTTCGGTTACCAAGAGGAACAGAAACATAGTCACCCGGTTGCAGCGTTAACTCCGCTTGAACCGCATAGTCGTATGGTCCTACAAGAGGAAGCGGGATCAGAACCTTCACACGAGGCTTTGGTTCCGGTTCTTCCAACAAAAGGGGCGTGGTGGCGTTGTCTGCCATAGTCTCCTGATTAAACAAGATAAGGCGTCACATGAAGTTCTTTGTCGATACAGCCGACATTGATGAGATTCGGGATCTCGCCGCAACCGGTATGGTGGATGGGGTGACAACCAACCCGTCTTTGGTCGCAAAGTCTGGCCGTAATTTTTTTGAAGTTCTAGAGGAAATCTGCAGTGTTGTCTCAGGTCCGGTGAGTGCGGAAGTTGCCGCCACCGAGCATGACGCCATGATGGCGGAAGCGCAAAAACTGATCGCTGTGGCTAAAAACATCACCATCAAGGTGCCGTTGACGTGGGATGGATTGAAAACCTGCCGCGCGCTGGCGGACCAGGGGACGATGGTGAATGTGACTTTATGCTTCTCGCCCAACCAGGCGCTTCTGGCGGCGAAAGCAGGGGCGGCGTTTATTTCGCCCTTTGTCGGACGGCTGGACGATATCACCCATGACGGCATGGCCCTGATCGAAGAGATCAAGACCATCTATGACCATTACGATGCATTGACCACCCAGATTTTGGTGGCCTCGGTGCGTCATCCGATTCACGTGCGAGATGCGGCCCTGCTGGGGGCTGATGTCGCGACCGTTCCTCCCAATGTGCTGAGGGCTTTGGCAAATCATCCGTTGACGGATAAAGGCCTGGCGGCGTTTTTGGCCGATTGGGAGAAAACGGGCCAGACAATCTAATATGTAGTGAGGCGTAAGAGTATTGTGGCGTATTTTCCTGGAAACTCATCAGCGCAACAGCGGCACATTCCGCTGACGGCGGAAGAAGTCAAAGCCTATTTGCGGGACAACGCGGATTTGGTGCAAGACGACGCGGAATTGATGGCCCTGCTGTTGCCGGGCATTGACGACGACGACAATGTAGTGAGTTTCCAGTCTCACTTGGTGAAACGCCTGCAACAGCAGCTGGCCCTGGCGCAGACGGATCAAACCGATCTGCTGCGCACGGCCCGCGGCAATATGAACGCCCAAGAGCGTGTCCATGTGGCGGTTCTGCGCTTCCTGGAGGCGCAAAGCTTTGCGCATCTCATCCACATCATCTCTCATGAGATGGGCGCGTGTTTGGATGTGGACGCGGTGCGCCTGTGCGTGGAAGTGGCCAGCGACGATATTCCGTCGGACGAAGGCTTGGGCGATTTGGTGATGCTGCCCATCGGTATGGTCGACATGCTGATCGGTCAGGAAGAACCGGCGCTGCTGCAAAGCGATGAGCTGCGCATGCCGGAACTCTATGGCTTTGAAGACCACGGCCTGCAGTCGGAAGCCCTGGTGCGCTTGAACATTGCCGACGGCGCGCCCGATGCCATGTTGGCCATGGCAAGCCTCGACCCGGACATGTTCTGCCCGGACCACGGCACGGAGCTGTTGGATTTTCTAGCCCGCGCCTTGGAACGGTGCCTGAGGGCGTGGCTGGATCTGCCGGAGGGGTAATAACCGACCTCTACCGCATTTCCTAAGGGTCCCTGGATCCCCGCACTCACGTGCGAGGATGACATCAGAAAACCCGGCACGGCCTCCCATCCCTACAAACGTCATCCTCGGCGAAGCCGGGGATCCAACGATGGTCAGGCTTGGACCAGGGGTTTGGCAGGCGTGAGGGTGGGAAGGCCATTTCCGATAAACCGAGCAAGTTGGTGCGCCGCCAGATCCAACGCCGCCTCGCCTAAATCCGCCACCTCAATCGTCTCTAACACTCTCACGTTCATCCGTGCACGGTGCTTGGCGTAGCGGCTGTCGTAGTGCCGGGCCATGAGGTCCGTGGCCAGCGCTTCGAATTGGCCGGCATCGGCGAGCTTTAGCCAGCCTTCGATCGTCTCGCCGGACTGATAGGGCCGCAGGCGATTGATCACCTCCACCAACAGTTTGTTGTTCTCCACAATGTCCCGATAGGCATGCGTCAAATATTTGGCGCGGGCCGCAAGCGGCGCTTCGATGCGGATGCGCGGCGCGTCCCGCATGGCTGTCCACAGGGCCGGCGGGATGGTGCGGTTGCCGATCTTGTTCGATTCCGATTCCACCACCACGGGCCGGGCGGGGTCGAGCGCGGCGGTGGCGAGACCCACCCGCGCTTCAAAGGTCTTCTGGCTGGGCTGCGGTGTGGCCATGCCCCCAAACAGGGACCCGCGATGGTTCGCCGCCGCTTCCAAGTCGATCACTTGCACGCCCAGATCGCGCGCCCGACTGAGAATTTCGGTCTTCGCCGTACCCGTATTGCCTTCGAGGATCACAACGGGTGCCGGAAAGGGCTGGTCGTGGGTCGCCGCCACCACCAGGCGCCGAAAACTGCGGTAACCGCCGGCCAGCACCTCCACCGGCCAACCCACTTGTTTGAGGATGGTCGCGAACGCGCCCGACCGCTGACCGCCGCGCCAGCAATAGACCAAGGGCTTATAGCCGCCGGGCTTGTCCGCCAGATAAGTTCTGAGATGACGCGCCGCGTTTTCCGCCACCAAGGCAGCGCCGATCTTCCGTGCCCGGAACTTGCTTTCCTGCACATAGATGGTGCCGACCGTGGCGCGTTCGTCATCGGTCAGCACGGGCAAGTTCACCGCGCCGGGAATGTGATCTTCCGCGAATTCCGACGGCGACCGCACATCGATCACGTCATCTACAGGTAACGCCAGAAAATTCGCCAGCGTTTTAGGGTCCAGAGCCATAACGCTTAAGGGATAGCAAAAAGGCAACAGATCTGTCGAATGCGTTGCATCACCCCCCTCCTAACCTCACCCCATCAAGGGGGGAGGAATTAGGCAGCATCTTGTTGGATCATAATCCCCCTCCCTTGATGGGAGGGGTTAGGGGGAGGGTGCACTATAATCACCGCACCGAATCAGAAACGGAACGAAATGCCCGCGAAACCGCACAAACACGCCGAAGACCATGTGGCGCCGTGGCTTGCCCATCTGGCGAAGCAGCGGCGCATGAGCGCCCACACGGTGGCGGCCTATGAGCGGGATCTGACCAAATTCTTCGAATTCTTGAGCGACCATCTGGGGACGTCGGCCACACTTGCGGATCTGTCGGCCCTGCAGCTCACGGATTTTAGGGCGTTTCTCGCTTGGCGCCGCCAAGATGATGTCTCCGCCAAGACCATCGCGCGGCTCTTGTCTTCTGTCCGCACCTTTTTCCGCTATCTGGAACGGCAGGATTTGGCCAAGAATGCGGCCATTCACAGCGTGCGGTCCCCCAAACTGCCCCATTCGGTGCCGAAGCCCTTGGCGGCCGACGCGGCGGATGCCGTCACCCAGGCCGCCCCCCTGAACACCCAACAGGCTTGGGTCAGCGCGCGGGATGTGGCCGTGCTCACCTTGCTTTATGGCGCGGGCTTGCGCGTGTCGGAGGCCTTGGGCCTCAACGGCAAGGACTGGCCCGTGGATGGTCCGTTGCGCATTGTGGGCAAGGGCAACAAGGAACGCATCGTGCCGGTGATCCCGCCCATTCGGAATGCCATGGACCGCTACCTCAATCTGCGCCCCACGCCGCTGGAAGACGATGGCCCCATCTTCATCGGTGTGCGCGGCGGGCGCCTGGGCGCGCGGGCGGTGCAGAAACTGATGGTGCGGCTGCGGTCGGCGCTTGACCTGCCGGACACCGCCACGCCCCATGCCTTGCGCCATTCCTTCGCCACCCATCTGTTGGGCAATGGAGGTGACCTGCGCGGCATTCAGGAATTGTTGGGCCATGCGAGCCTCAGCACGACCCAGCGCTACACCGAAGTGGACACGGCATCGCTGTTAGAGGTCTACGACAAAGCGCATCCACGGGCGGAGGGATAGTTTCTAGGGTAGCAGCCCCGGGACCACGATCGCCGCACAAAACACGGTGATGGCCAACCCCGCCATGGGGCCCACAGGGGCCAACCCAATGTGATCGCCGCTAGATTTACAAAGGCTCCAAGACAGCGCCAGGATCAAGCCATAGGCGACCCCATGGCTGAGCAATAAAAGGGGTGCGAGTACCGCGAAGGGCCCGCCCAATTGTTCGAACGTATAGGCGAAAACCATCACTCCCGTCAGTATCCAGAGCATTCCGACGGCGCGGTGGCCAAAGGCCGCCTGGCGCAAGGTCATACCGATCCCAACCAGCCAAGCGCCCAAGCCCCAAAAGCTCAAATTTTCTCCAATGGCGTTGCCCGCATAATGATGAAAGGCGTCCAGCATCAGCAAGGCGAGGTCGCCCTCGCCCCCGCTCATATCACGCGTGGCCGCATAGTCCGCAAACAGTGGGATGAGAATGGGCCAGCGCAGAAACCCCATGGTTTGCGCAGTGCCATAGAGAATGCCGCCCGCCGTGCCCACCAGCAGCCAGGGCCCCGCCCCCTCTTTGAGCGCGGGATACAGCGTCAGCACAGCGGCGGCGAACACCAAATGAGCGATGGCAAACAGATAATAAAAGCCGCGCACGAAGGCTTCCTGCACGCGGAACGCCGCCAGGATGTCCGGAGCCGGTGCGCGCAGAATGTCTGGAAATCCGAAAGTGACGGTCAAGCCCGCATAAGCGATCAACGACAGACCCACAAAGAGGGGAAAGAGCACCGCCGGGGCAAACCGGTTAGCCGGCATCGGTGAGGCATTCTCAATCGGGATCGTTGTCATGGCGGAAACCTCCATTGATTGGAGATCTTTTATGGCAGCGGCACCCGGATCCGTATTGAAGATTCGCGCCAACTAGAAATAGACCGAACTAGCTAGCCACCCCGCCGATATTGAGGGCCATTAGGAGTCCAATTATAGGTTCGCAGAGCGTCCAGGAAACTCTCGAAATCCGTTGAAAGCCACCGAGAGTCTATAAGTCGTTTTCGTGACCGACCGTCAGGCGTCCGATAGAAGAATCCAACTGTGGAATGCTTGCCATTCTTTTGTGGTGCCGAACGGATGGCTTCATAAGCATCTTTCTTGATTTCAAGATAGCCGTCTCGATAGGTGTCACTGCGTGATGGCAGGTGCAAAACGGGACGGATAAGAATTCGGTCCTCACTGACTAAAATGTCTGGCTTGCCATCGAAGATCTTAGGCACGAGCGTGTAGAACCCATAGACGAGAAGGCTCGTGAAGCCTAACAACAATGACGCAACCACGAACTCAGGAAGGACACTTGAAAGGAGTACTAGATGTCGACCGATGCGGGACATGTTCTCGAAAACATGCTGCGGATCTACAATGTACCAGTAAGTCACACGTCCGAAATAAATCGCAACGCCAAGATACAGGATGGCACAAACGACCGCTCGCCACATCGGCGAGTAGAACCCTTGAACTTTGTTGATCGGCTGTTCGTCCATCGCTCACACTCCAAATAGGTGGAATGAAACGCTAACAAAAACACCTTTCCAAAAAATAGATGCCAATCGCAGACGCGCGCCATACGCGCATATCGTCTCGTCGGTGTGGGTGCGCTTCGCGCCGCTCTCTGCTCGCGTCCCACGATAACAAGGGACATCAGTTAGCTGCGTGTTCCAACACACGCTCCGGCACATGGCCGATGGTCACGTGTTTGGGGCCGCGCCCCGCTGGTAGACGCACGGCTTCCGTTTGGTCGGTAAGGTCGATGATCGACACATCATCGCTGCGGGTATTGGCCACCACGCAAAATCGATCTGTCGAATTGATGGCCGACCAACTGGGTGCATCGCCCGTGGGTATGGTTTTGATCAGGGACAAGTCCGCGGTGGACACAAGCGCTGCATAATCAGACGCGCGCCCGGCGATGCACAACGTGTCTTCTGCTGACGTCATGGCCAGGCCGTGATGGGGCGCTTCGAAATCCCAATCGTCTTCCGTCACCCCCTCCTGAACCGGCAGATCGATCCGGCGCACAATCTGGCGCGCACTCATGTCATAGGCCACCACCGCATGTGTGTTTGATAATTGGGCGTAGAGTTCGCTCTCGTCCCGCGTTACGGCAAAGGGCCGAATGCCCCGGTCGAACGCATAGGTGTCCACCACCTCTAACGTCTCCACATCCGCCATTGTAATGAGGTACGCGAAGTCGGACTGTCCACGTTCCGGCTCATCTTCAATCATATTGCCCAGGCTGGCGTTGAAGATGCGCTGACCGTCATGGGAGACGTGATTGTCATGGGGAAAGGTGCCGGTTTTGAAGCTGCCCACATGCGTTGCCGTTGCCGTGTCGAACACCTCCACGACACCGCCTGTCATGGCTGCCACAAACAAACGTCGCCCATCCTTCGACAGGGTCATGTGATCCGCCCGAAATCCGGCGACCGGCCGACGCCAGAGGAGTGCACCGGAGGCGATATCAAAGGCCGCCACATCGCCCAAATGGCCGCGTGCCACATACAGAACCGTGCCGTCCGGCGACAAATCCGTGTCTTGTGCAAAATTCAACCCGCCAAAGCTTTGCATAATGGGTTGGCCGATGAGCGATTGGATGGGGTCTCGGAAGAACCCCACCGTCTGCCCGTCGGGCACAACATTGACGTGGCCCACCACAGTTTGGGTGTCCAGGTCGATGAGGGTGATCGTGCCGCCCACCGCATTGGCGACAAAGGCGATTTCACGCGTATCTCCCGCGGGCTGATCCGCCGTGGCCACAGGTCCTGTGCCCCCATCCCCCGTAAGCCACACGCCGATAATGGTGACCGAGACAAATGCCAGAAGAAAAACGCCGAGATATAGAAAGATGCGCTGCATGACGCCCCCTTAATCCAGGGCGCGAATCTCGTCATTTCCGCGGCGGAGCCGTTCCGAAAAGTCGCGCGCCATGTTCGTCAGCATCGTGATCAATATGTTTGGATACTGCGCCGACAAGCTATGAATGCCTTCAACCGACAAACCGTAGCAAATTACACGGTCGTCCGCGACAATTTCCGCGGACCGCTTGCCCCCATCCAACAAAGCCATCTCGCCAAAAGAAAGGCCAGGTCCCATGCACGCAATGCGTTTCTTCCCGCCTGACGTTTTGAGCAAGACGCTCACCGACCCTCGGGCAACGACAAAAAGCAGCCGTGCCTGATCCCCTTCCCGCAAAATGACGTCGCCTTTTTCGAAGTTGAAGGGCCGCACCAAATCTTCCACTTGCCTCAATTCATCCGGCGACAATCCGCGAAAAAGCTCAAGCTTGCCGAGCCCGAACTTGGTTCGGTCCGAGAGGTCTGGGTGTTTTTTCAAGATGGTGTCTTCACACCATTCGAGGGCCGCATCAGTGTCCGGGCATAGCTGAAACGTATCGGAGGTGAGCGCCGTGTCGGATAAAGATTGGCACAGTTCCGGCGAAAACTGGTCGGGAAGGAAATGGCTGACCAGCACCTGGCACGGCATGAGTGACAGGGTTTTCATCAAATGTTGGAACAATTTGCTGGCGGCGGCGTCCGCCGAATGAACGCGCTTAAAATCGATAATGACGAAATCGCATTCTTCGGCCAGCGCCTGGACGCGATTGACAACTTGTTCGACCGTCCCAAAATAAAGCGGCCCCTGAACCTCAATAACCGAAATGGTGTGGGCATGTTCCGCCAGAACATCTTGTTCCCGCTGGGTACGCAAACGGTTTGAGCCAACTTGGTCGCCGCGATATTCCCGGCGCAGCGCGGAATGCACGCTGGTACTATTGCCGAAAACATGCAGGCCAAATTCTTTTGATAATTCCTTGCACGCTTGCACACCGCGAACGCTGTTGCCATGCGGGTCCAGGCGGGGAGAAAACACGCCAATCCCGATTTGGCCGGGAATGACGGCAATCACACCCCCGGACACACCGCTTTTTGCGGGAACACCCACTTCGAACGCCCATTGCCCGGCATAATTATACATGCCGCAACTGTGCATCACCGTCAGCACATCGCGCACATGGTCCGGCCCCAGCACGCGGCTGCCGGTCTTGGGATTCACACCGTCATTGGCCAGCGTTGCCGCCATGACAGCCAAGTCTTGGCAGGTAACGTCGATCGAGCACTGTTTGAAATAGACGTCCAACAGGGCTTCCGGTTCGCTGCCGATCATTTTGGTATTGAGCATCATGTGCGCTATGGCACGGTTGCGGTGACCGGTTTCTTTCTCCGACAGGAAAACCGCGTCATTGACCCTTAATGTCCGCCCGGCAAATTGTCCGAACAGTTCTAATAAATGGTCTTCCCTTTCTGCCGGGGTTGCCCCTTTCATTAATTCCGCAACGGCCATGGCGCCCGCATTGACCATGGGATTAAACGGCCGATTGTTGATTTCATCTAAAACAATGGCATTGAACGCTTCGCCGGTCGGTTCCACACCCACATGAGACAACACATAGTCCCGGCCATATTCCCGCAAGGCATAGCCATACAAAAATGGCTTTGATACAGACTGGATGGTGAAAGGCACGTCGGTATCACCAGCCGTATAGATGCGGCCGTCTACCGTGGCAACACAGATTCCCAACCAATCCGGGTTGGCTTTGCTGAGTTCGGGGATGTAGTCCGCGACCTGCCCGTCTGACATCGGGGCCAGCAAGGAACAGACCCGCTGCAAATAGTCGGTGATCGGAGAACTGGGCGAAACAGGCGAAAAATCTAGGTTTTGTGGCGCCTGCTCCGCTATTTTTGCTTGTTCATTCATGAGGCTGCCGAATGGAAATTCGTTTAAACAGCCTCAGCTTGCAATCTTCCTACCAGTTAGAATTGACGCAGAACTAAGCAAAATATGACGTCTTGTGACGGATTAACCACGCATCTGCTCAGCAAATGATCGCCCTGCCTGCAAACGCGGCAAGAAACTGTCAGCGCTACATCTGCATGGTCCAGCCTTCAACGCCCATGGCCGCCTGACGGACCGCTTCGGTGAGCGTCGGATGGGCGTGGCAGGTGCGGGCGATATCTTCGGAACAGGCGCCGAATTCCATCGCCAGGGCGGCTTCTGCGATCATGTTGCCCACTTCCGGCCCAATCATGTGCACGCCATAGACTTTGTCGGTCTTGGCATCCGCCAAGATTTTGACGAAGCCTTCCGACGTGTCGTTCACCTTGGCGCGGGCATTGGCGGTGAACGGAAACTTGCCCACTTTGTAGTCGATGCCTGCGGCTTTCAGCTCTTCCTCGGTGCGGCCCACCGTGGCCACTTCAGGATAGGTGTAGACCACCGCCGGGATCACATCATAATTCACATGGCCGGGTTCGCCCGCGATCAATTCCGACACCGCCACGCCTTCATCTTCAGCCTTATGCGCCAGCATAGGACCGTCCGTTACGTCGCCGATGGCAAAAATGCCGTCCACATTGGTTTTGTAGTGACCATCGGTGATCACCCGGCCTTTATTGTCGAGCTGGACGCCCACCGTCTCCAAGCCCAGCCCGTCCGTATACGGACGGCGCCCAATCGAAACCAGCACCACATCCGTTTCAAGGGTTTCTTCATTGCCCCCGGCGGCATCTTCGATGGTGACACGAAGCCCGCCCCCGTCCTTGGTCACACCGGTGACCTTCTTGCCCAGGCTGAATTTAATGCCCTGGCGTTTGAGGATCTTTTCAAATTGCTTCGATACTTCGCCGTCGAGCCCCGGTGTAATACGGTCGAGAAATTCCACCACCCGCACTTTAGAGCCCAAGCGCCGCCACACCGACCCCATTTCAAGGCCGATATACCCGCCGCCCACGACGATCATGCTGTCCGGCACTTTTTTGAGCGACAGGGCACCGGTGGAGGACACAATTTTGTCTTCATCAATGTCGATGCCCGGAAGCCCCATGATTTCGGAGCCGGTGGAGATCACGATGTTCTTTGTCTCAAGCGTTTGGCCGTCAACCGTCACCTTGCCCGGCCCCGCTATGGCGCCGGTGCCTTTGATGTACTCGACACCGTTTTTCTTGAACAGAAACTCAATGCCCTTGGTAAGCTGATCCACCGACTTGGCCTTGTGGGCCATCATGGCGTCCAAATCCAACGCCACATTGTCCACCTTCACGCCCAGTTTGCTGATGCCATTGGCGGTTTCTTCGTAGACTTCAGACGCGTGCAACAATGCTTTGGACGGAATGCACCCCACATTCAAGCAGGTGCCCCCCAATGTGCCGCGTTTTTCGATGCACGCGGTCTTCAAGCCCAGTTGCGCCGCGCGAATGGCGCCATTGTAGCCGCCGGGGCCGCCGCCGATGAAGATGACGTCGTAGGTGTCTGACATTCGTTAGCCTCTATATTCTGGCGTCATTGCGAGCGAAGCGAAGCAATCCAGAGCACCTTGTTCCGAGTACGTGGCCCTGGATCGCGTCGTCGGTGCCATACACCTTCTCGCGATGACGGATCCGTATCACACCGCCCTGTTAAAGGTCGAGCAAGAGCCGTTCCGGCCCCTCTAGATTTTCTTTCACACGCACCAGGAAGGTGACCGCTTCGCGGCCATCCACCAAACGGTGGTCATAGCTCAGCGCCGTGTACATCATCGGGCGCACCACCACCTCACCATTCACGACCATGGGCCGCTGCTGGATCTTGTGCATGCCCAAAATGCCGGACTGCGGCGCATTCAAAATCGGCGTGGACATCAGCGATCCGTACACGCCGCCATTCGAGACGGTGAAGGTGCCGCCCTGAAGCTCTTCCAACTTTAGGTCGCCGGTACGGGCGCGGGTGCCGAAATCATTGATATCTTTTTCGATTTGCGCGAGCGACTTCTGATCGCAATCACGCACCACCGGCACCACCAGGCCCTTCTCGGTGCCGACCGCAACGCCGATGTGATAATAGTTTTTGTAGATCACATCGCCGCCGTCGATTTCGCCATTCACGGCCGGAATATCTTTCAGCGCGGCCACGCACGCCTTAACGAACAGGCTCATGAAGCCCAGTTTCACGCCGTGCTTCTCCGCAAACTGTTCCTTGTACTGATTGCGGAGGTCCATGACCGGCTTCATATCCACCTCATTAAAGGTGGTCAACATGGCCGCGGTATTTTGGGCTTCTTTCAAGCGGGTCGCGATCGTGCGGCGCAAGCGCGACATGGGCACCCGTTCTTCACGGGGTTCGGCGGCACGGGCTGCGGCGGGAGCTGGGGTTGCGGGCGCGGGAGCTGCCGGTTCGCTGCGCGTGTCAAGGGCGGCTAAGGCATCGCCCTTGGTAATGCGGCCCCCTTTGCCTGATCCGGCGATGGTGCCGGCATCCAGCTCATTCTTTTCAATGATCCGGGCGGCCGCCGGCATGGGCTCTGGAGATGCCGCCGGTGCGGGCGCGGGTTTCGGCTCTGGCGCGGGCTCAGGCGCGGCTGCGGGTTTCGGGGCCGCCGGTTTCGCGGCGGTCGCCCCGTTTCCTTCGGAGATCGCCCCAAGTATCGTCCCCACTTCCACCGTTTCACCGGATTCAACCGAAATTTCGGACAGCACGCCCGCCGCCGGGGCCGGCACTTCGACCGTCACCTTATCGGTTTCCAATTCGCAGAGCGGTTCGTCCACCGACACCGCCTCGCCCGGCTGCTTAAACCATTGCGCAACGGTTGCTTCGGTGACGGATTCGCCCAGGGTCGGCACCTGAATTTCCGTGGCCATGTCACATATTCCTTCTTGGCTGCCAATTCCGCTTAGGGCTGGGGGGCTTTCGGCGGAGATTGCTCACTATCGACACTTCATAAACCGGACCGAAGACTGTTTCAGCTTTTTTCCGGCACAATTCTTCCTAAAATCGAACCAACTTTGACGTTTTCCCCAGGCAGAACCAAGATTTGAATGAGCCTGCCAGTCGCGGGTGAGGGAACTTCAATCGTCACCTTTTCTGTTTCCAGTTCACAGATTGGCTGATCTTTCTTAATTTCCGCACCCTGAATTTCTATCCATCTTGTTAGTTCGGCTTGATCTACACTTTCCCCAAGAGTTGGCACTTTCAGTTCTACATTTGGTGCAGACAGATCAAGATCCATCGGCCCTATTTCAACATCTCGGTTCGGATCGCGCCCTAAGGTCCAATTCAGTACCTCACGTAGAAAGCGCCTCATTCAAAAACGCCTTCAATTCTTTTTGGTGGCGGCTCATCAAGCCGGTCGCGGTCGACGCGGTGGCCGCGCGGCCCGCATAGACCGGCCGGCGGTAATCCGCCTCTATGCGATTGAGCACCCATTCAATGTTCGGTTCCATGAAGCTCCACGCGCCCATGTTTTTCGGTTCTTCCTGGCACCAGACAAATTCCGCGCCCCGGAAACGCTGCATCTCATGAATGAGGGATCGCGCCGGGAACGGATAAAGCTGTTCCACCCGCAAGATCTGAATATTGTCGATGCCGCGGCGCTCGCGTTCCTCGAACAGATCGTAATAGACCTTGCCGGAGCACAGAATGACCCGCCGAATGTCCTTGTCCGGCTTTAAGGCCACAGAGCTGCCTTTGTACATTTCGGCGTCATCCCACAAAACCCGGTGGAAGGACGAGCCCGGCCCCAACTCCTCTAGGCGGGAGACCGCCTTCTTGTGACGCAAGAGAGATTTCGGCGTCATCAGCACCAGGGGTTTACGGAAGTTCCGATGAATTTGGCGCCGCAGAATATGGAAATAGTTTGCCGGTGTGGTGCAATTGGCTACCTGCATATTGTCTTCCGCGCAAAGCTGAAGATAGCGTTCCAGTCGCGCGGAGGAATGTTCCGGCCCCTGACCTTCATAGCCGTGGGGCAGCAACATCACGAGGCCGCACATGCGCAACCATTTGCGTTCGCCACTGGCGATGAACTGATCAATGATCACCTGGGCACCGTTGGCAAAGTCACCGAATTGCGCTTCCCACAACACCAGCGCCTGGGGTTCCGCCAGGGCATAGCCATATTCAAAGCCCAACACGGCGGCTTCCGACAACATGGAATCCACCACTTCATAATGGGCTTGGTCGTCCGAAATATTGTTCAACGGCGTATACCGCTCCGCGGTTTCCTGATCGACCAAATAGGAATGCCGTTGGCTAAACGTGCCGCGCCCGGAATCTTGGCCGGACAGGCGCACGCGAATGCCTTCGGTGAGCAAGCTGCCGAACGCCAAGGCTTCCGCCATGGCCCAATCAATGCCCTCGCCGGTGTCGACCATTTTCTTGCGGTTTTTAAGCAAGCGCGACACCGTGCGGTGCACATTGAAATTTTCCGGTTCCTTGGTAAGCGCATCGCCCACTTTTTTGAGCGTATCGATTTCCACCGGCGTTTCGCCGCGGCGGTCGTCCCCTTCGGCCACACCGAAACTCGACCAGCGCCCATCCAACCAATCTGCCTTGTTCGGTTTGAAGGTCGGGGCGACTTCCAATTCCATATCCAGATGGTTGTGGAAGTCAGTTTTCATTTGCTCGAATTCGTCAGCCGTCAATAAGCCTTCATCGATCAAGCGCTGGGAATAAATCGTCAGCGTGGTCGGGTGCTCTTTGATCTTCTTGTACATGATCGGCTGGGTGAACGCCGGTTCGTCGCCTTCATTGTGACCATGGCGGCGATAACAGAACATGTCGATGACCACATCCTTATGAAATTCCTGACGGAACTCCGTTGCCACTTTGGCCGCGTGGACCACCGCTTCGGGATCGTCCCCGTTCACATGAAAAATCGGCGCTTCCACCATTTTCGCCACGTCCGACGGATAGGGCGACGAGCGCGAATAAATCGGACTGGTGGTAAAGCCGATCTGATTGTTCACGATGATGTGGATCGTGCCGCCAGTCCGCGCCCCTTTGAGGCCCGACAAGCCGAGGCATTCTGCCACGATGCCCTGACCGGCAAAGGCCGCATCGCCATGCAGCAAGACCGGCAGCACGCCGGTGCGTTCTTTGTCATTCCACTGATCTTGCTTGGCGCGGGCTTTCCCCAACACCACCGGATCAACCGCTTCCAAATGGGACGGATTGGCCGTCAACGACAGGTGAACTTTATTGCCGTCGAATTCCCGGTCCGAAGACGCCCCCAAATGGTATTTCACATCGCCAGAGCTTGACGAATCTTCCGGCGTGGCGGAGCCACCTTGGAATTCATTGAAGATCACCCGATAGGGCTTCGACATCACATTGGCGAGCGTATTCAAACGCCCCCGATGCGGCATGCCGAGGATGATTTCCTTCACCCCCAAATTGCCGCCGCGCTTGATGATCTGTTCCATGGCCGGCACCACGGCCTCGCCGCCATCCAGGCCAAAGCGCTTCGTGCCGGTGAATTTCACGTGGAGAAACTTTTCAAAACCTTCGGCTTCGATCAGCTTATTGAGAATGGCCTTACGCCCTTCCGGGGTAAACGACACTTCCTTGTCGCGGCCTTCAATGCGGGACTGGATCCATGATTTTTGCTCCGGATCCGAAATGTGCATAAATTCCACGCCGAAGGTGGAACAATAGGTGCGCTGGAGGATCTCGAGGATCTCGCGCACCGTGGCGGTTTCCAGCCCCAGCACGTAATCGATATAGATCGGCCGATCCATATCTTCTTCCGTAAACCCATAGGTTTCCGGCATGAGTTCCGGATGCAGGCTTTTCTTTTCAAGCTGAAGCGGATCAAGGTCCGCATCCAAATGGCCGCGCACACGATAGGTGCGGATCATCATAATGGCACGGACGGAGTCGATCGTCGCCCGGCGCACCTCTTCTAAGGAAATATCCGGCGACCGGTCGGCAATTTTCTGATGAAGCGTCTTTTGTTCTTCCGTACTGAGGAAGGATTCCGCGAGCGCGCCGAGGTCACCGCCGTTCGGTTGCACCGGCAGGCCGACCGGCGCCCAGCTTGGCCCGTTTACGTCTTTTTCAATAGATTCGCGCTTGTCTTTCAGTTCCGCGAAGAAGCTCTGCCAACTGGCGTCTACCGAATTGGGGTTCGCCAAATATTTCGCATACAGTTCTTCGATGAACGGCGCATTGGCCCCGTACAGGAATGAGGTCTGTTCCAAAACCTCATTAGCTTCGTCTTTTCGCATCTGGTGTCGGATGCGGGGAGCGCCCGCACCCCCTCATAAAAATAGCGCCTAACCGTTGGCTCGAAGATTATTTAGGTTCCGCGCCCCAACGTACAAACCAAATGGTAAATAAATATTAACCATCAAGGACACTTTTGAGTGTGGTGCCCAAAGCGGATGGCGAATCCGCCACCGTGATCCCTGCGGAGCGCATCGCTTCCATTTTATCGGCGGCAGTTCCCTTGCCACCCGCGATGATCGCGCCCGCATGGCCCATGCGGCGGCCCGGAGGGGCCGTCACGCCCGCGATAAAGCCAACCGTCGGCTTCTTCACTTTCGATTGCTTCAGAAATTCCGCCGCTTCTTCTTCGGCCGACCCGCCAATTTCACCGATCATGATGATCGACTTGGTTTCATCATCGCCCAAGAACATGTCCAGACAATCGATGAAGTTGGTGCCGTTGACCGGATCGCCACCGATGCCGATACAGGTGGTTTGGCCAAGGCCCACCGCCGTGGTTTGGGCGACGGCTTCATAGGTCAAGGTGCCGGAGCGGGAAACGATACCCACACTGCCCCGTTGGTGAATGTGTCCCGGCATAATGCCGATCTTGCACGCGCCCGGCGTGATAACGCCAGGGCAGTTCGGCCCCACAAGACGCGTTTTGGAGCCCTGAAGCGCGCGCTTTACGCGCACCATGTCGAGCACCGGAATGCCTTCCGTAATGCAGACGGCCAGTTCCACTTCCGCATCGATGGCTTCCAGAATAGCGTCAGCCGCAAAGGGCGGCGGCACATAGATGGCCGAGGCGGTGGCACCCGTCGCCTCCACGGCTTGGCTCACGGTGTCGAAGACCGGCAGATCCAAATGTGTGGTGCCGCCTTTGCCGGGGCTCGTGCCACCGACCATTTTGGTGCCATAGGCGATGGCTTGTTCCGAATGGAACGTACCCTGATTACCGGTAAAGCCCTGACAAATGACTTTGGTATTTTCGTCGACAAGAACGGCCATTATGCTGCCTCCTTCACGGCGGCAACAATTTTTTCTGCCGCATCCCCCAGGTCATCGCCCGAGATGATCGGCAGGCCTGAATCGGCCATAATCTGTTTGCCTAATTCCACATTTGTGCCTTCAAGGCGGACCACCAACGGCACATTCAAACTGACTTCTTTTGCGGCCGCGACCACGCCTTCCGCGATGATGTCACAGCGCATGATGCCACCGAAAATATTCACCAAGATGCCTTCCACATTCTTGTCCGACAGAATGATCTTGAAAGCCTCGGTCACTTTTTCCTTCGTGGCACCGCCGCCCACATCCAGGAAGTTGGCGGGTTCGGACCCATAAAGCTTGATGATATCCATGGTCGCCATGGCAAGACCGGCACCGTTCACCATGCAGCCAATTTTGCCGTCCAGCTTCACATAGTTGAGGTCGTATTTGGCCGCTTCGATTTCTGCCGGGTCTTCTTCAGATTCATCCCGCAATTCTGCGATGTCCTTGTGGCGGTAGAGCGCGTTGTCATCGAAGTTCATTTTCGCGTCCAGGCACACCACATCGCCGCCTTTGGTGACGACAAGCGGATTGATTTCCACAAGGCTCGCATCGGTTTCGGTAAAGGCCTTATACAAACTGCTGATCAGTTTCACGCAGGCTTTGTTTTGATCGCCCTTCAAACCAAGGGCAAAGGCAATAGCCCGGCCGTGAAAGGGCTGCACGCCCGATGCCGGGTCAACCGTCAGGGTGAGGATTTTTTCCGGTGTCTTTTCAGCCACCTCTTCAATGTCCATGCCGCCTTCCGTGGAGGCGATAAAGGCGATGCGCGACGTGGCGCGGTCGACCAGGCAGGACAAATAGAGTTCACGGTCGATATCCGAGCCTTCTTCTACGTAGATCCGGTGCACCTCTTTGCCCTGAGGGCCGGTTTGGTGGGTCACCAATGTCATGCCCAACATGCGTTCCGCTTCCGCGCGCACCTCGTCGATCGACTTGACCACTTTCACGCCGCCGCCTTTGCCGCGGCCACCGGCGTGGATCTGGGCTTTCACCACCCAAACCGGGCCGCCCAATTCTTCCGCCGCTTTCACGGCTTCATCGACAGTAAATGCGGGAATGCCGCGTGCGACCGGCACTCCAAATTCTTTCAGGACCGCTTTGGCCTGATATTCATGGATATTCATGGGACCCCTTAACGTGGATCGAAAAAACCGCTTGATGAGCTGAGGTGTTCGACAATTAAAGACTCGTGGTTAATCACAAGGCTTTATAGCACTGGGAGGACGCCACGCAACCGCTACTCGGCGGGTGCGCGGCGTCGGGCAATGTGGCCGCCTAGGCGAGGCTCGAGTCGATGCCCTTACACGCGTCAACCAACCCTTTCACCGCATTGACCGAATGTTCGAACATCGCTTTTTCGTCGTCGGTCATTTGGATTTCGGCGATGCGTTCGATGCCGTCCGATCCAATGATGGCCGGAACACCCACATACAGATCATCAATGCCGAATTGCCCACTGAGGTGAGCCGCGCAGGGCAGCAAGCGCTTCTTGTCTTTGAGATAGCTGTCCGCCATGGCAATGGCCGAGGTCGCTGGTGCATAGAAGGCCGATCCGGTCTTTAACAGGCCAACGATTTCGGCACCGCCATCGCGCGTGCGCTGAACGATCTCGTCCATTTTTTCCTGTGTGCTCCACCCCATTTTCACAAGGTCAGGTACCGGTATCCCCGCAACGGTGGAATAGCGCAGCAGCGGCACCATTGTGTCACCATGGCCCCCGAGCACAAAAGCCGTCACGTCTTCGATGGAGACATTAAATTCGCGCGCAAGGAAAAGGCGGAAGCGCGCGCTGTCCAAAACACCGGCCATGCCCACCACTTTGTTATGCGGCAAGCCCGAGAACTGGCGCAACGCCCACACCATGGCATCCAACGGATTGGTAATGCAGATCACAAAAGCATTGGGCGCATGCGCCGCGATCCCTTCGCCAACCGCTTTCATGACTTTCAAATTGATGCCCAGCAGATCGTCGCGGCTCATGCCTGGCTTGCGCGGGACACCAGCGGTAACGATGACCACGTCGGCGCCTTTAATGTCGGCATAGTCCTGGGTGCCTTGTAGATCGGAATCAAACCCGTCGACCGGTGACGATTGAGCCAAATCCAAGGCCTTGCCTTGCGGCAGCCCTTCGACAATGTCGAAGATCACCACGTCGCCTAGTTCTTTCAATCCGGCCAAATGGGCAAGCGTGCCCCCGATCTGACCTCCACCGATGAGTGCAATCTTATTTCGAGCCACCACTGCCTCCTGCGCGAAAATTTATTGGAAATAACGTTGGGATATCCGAGATACGGAAAGAGCCGCATGGGACGCTTGACTAGAGCCGTTTTGGAATTATTGCAAATACAAAACGGCTCCAATTTTGTTTTGAGCGCTCCGACCCCGCCAGTGCGGCGCGCATGGAGTGCGAAGAGGCAAGGTTCGCAACTTTCTTCAAGTATAGTTAATAGAAATACTTGCGAAGTTAATAATTAATGCCAATCAAGACTCCTTTGTTTTCGCCATTTTTGAGATGGCGGTATTTCCGGATCAATAAAGCCAAAGCAAAATTGGCGCCTTCATCAACAAAAACTGGCGTTGCGCGTAACAAAAGTCCCTGAATCGTGGTATGCTGAAACATAGGTTGACGCATGCCGACTGCGTAAGAAGAGTTTGGATGCATTGGTTGGGGTGAAGAATATGCGCGTGTTGCTGTTTGCGCTGGGTATCTGTGTTTCAAGTGCTGCGGTCAGTGCAGCTTTCTTCTTGACGGTCTTCGACCATAAGGTCGGCTACGACGTCGCCAAACCTGCCATCGTCAAAGAACCTGACCCCATTCAAGAGCCGGTCGCGCAAGCGCCAGCTCCCGCACCAGAAATAAATTTGGCTGCCCTGTCTCAGAAAGGCCTGTCGCCGGACGAAATGGCGTGGCGGCGCGCGCGCGGAACCTATCGGGTGCCCGTTCCAAAGCAAAACCCGTTTGATCAGATCGTCGATATCAGCGAATTGATTGCGGTCTCCGGCGCGGACCTTGAAGACCAGAGCGCCGCTATCGGCCTGGCACCCTCCGTGGACTTGGCGAAGGAGCAGTTGGATGGCTTGGGCGACGATAACGTGCTGTCCACAAGCGCGGCAATCGCCCCCAGAGCGCTGGAGGACGCAACGATTGATCCGGCAAGCCTAGGCATTCTCGGTGTAATCCTTGAGGCCGCGCAAAATGGCGGGCAGACGGTGAACAATAACAGCGACATCGGCCCGGCTACACCGTCGGTGCAACTCACCCCATAATCACACGCCGTGGCCGGCGGCCATATACTCCTCTGACTGCATTTCAATGAGACGCGAGGCCGTGCGTTCAAACTCGAAGGCACCATCGCCCTTGGGATAAAGCTCTTCAGCGGGCGCATCCGCTGAACACACAAGCTTCACTTTGTTTTCATAGAGCGCGTCGATCAACGTGACGAAGCGCTTGGCCTCGTTCCGCAATTCCGGCCCCATTTTTGGAATGTCGTCGATCAGAACCGTATGGAAGTTGTGCGCGATGGCCAGATAATCCGCCGCGCCCAAGGGCTGAGCACAAAGATCATTGAACTCAAACCTTGCCACCCCTTTATCCGCCTGCGGAATGGTGAGTGTCCGCCCTTGGACGGTTAACGTACAGGGCTTTCCATGAGCATGATCGGTCAGACGTTTCCACGCCGCATCCATTTGCACCCGAGCTTGTGCATCCAGGGGGTGATGGTAAATCTCTACACCCTTGAGACGCGCCAATCGGTAATCTTCCGGCCCGTTCAACTCAATAACGTCCAGACGCTCTTTAAGCAACTCAATGAACGGCAAAAACAATTGGCGGTTCAATCCGCCTTTATACAATTCGTCCGGATGGCGGTTTGACGTCGCCACCAACACCACACCATTGGCGAACAGCTCTGTAAACAGACGGCCCAGGATCATGGCGTCGGTCACGTCCAGCACCTGAAATTCATCAAAGCAAATCAGGGTCGCATCATGGGCAATCCGCGCGGCCACAGGGGGAATCGGATCGTCCATATCGCCGCTTGCATTCTTCACGCTCAAACCCGCAATCTTCTTGCGCCGATCCCGGGGGGTAAGCTGACGCCATTCATGGATCGCGGCGTGGGTTTCCAGCATGAATTCATGAAAATGGGCGCGCCGTTTTTTCTTGAACGGAACCGTATCGAAAAACAAATCCATCAACATGGATTTGCCGCGGCCCACACCGCCATGCAGGTAAAGGCCCGTGGGAAGTTTTGCGTCTCGCTTAAACCACAGATATCCCGACTTTCCGGGCTTATAGGACCTGACCTCATCAAACAGGCGCTGCAGCGCATCCACAGCACCGGATTGAGCATCATCCGGCTTGAGCTCACCTGTTTTCAAAAGAGCGGCATAGGCGGTGCGAGGCCCCATTGTCATGTTGCCCGCGCAGCAAATGCCCACGCCCCCTGCGCCCGTCTGCGAATGAATCTTTTCAAGTCAAATCCCCTCACGGAAAGGACCTACCGCACCTGACCTTAATGGCGCAAATCATTTGAGGCGCGCCGCCTGCCTAGAGTTGAGGTGCGCGGGGACCCGCTTTTCGGTCTTCAAAGACCTCGCCTTCCGGCCCCGGATCGTCCGGCGCGCGCGGGCTTTGAAAGATTTCCGGTTCCGGGGGCGTAACCGCGGACAGATCGACCGGCGCGCCTTCCTTGGGCGGCGTGGATTCCGGCGGCATTGGTGATGACTCTGCTCCAGTCGCACCGGTGCCGGGCGCCAGCATCGCGACGGCCTTCTTGAGGCGCTCTCGCGTCCTAGCGGCGCCCTTGCCAATCTGATCGGTCATCACCTGAACGGAGCGCGCCGCCCGATTGCGCGTTACCTTCAATTGAGTGCCCATTTTCTTGACCGACCCAGGCGGCTTTGCCGATCCGTCCTGAGAATGGGCGGCTTTAGATTCCGCTTTGGCGGCGTCCAGTTGACGTCCGAGCTCTGCGCTCATTTCTGCATCCAGGTCGGTTAGGTCGGTGCCGGGTGCCGGCAGGCTTTCCAACACTTCCGTAACCGGTTTACGCCAGACCAAGGTATCGAATGCGTGGCACGACGGGCAGATTGGCGCCCAATCCGGCGCCGCATTCTGACAATTGTCGCACATCCACGCTGCATCTCGTGGCGCATGGGGCACGCGGGACAACCATTCGCGCGCACGGAACGGATCACCGGTCGCCTGTTGTTCGATTTCCGCCATGAGAGAGCAGACCCGCGCCGTCGGGAAGGTCTTGGCAACATCCTGCAATGTTTCCCGCGCGCGTTCATGATCCCGCAAATCGAGCTGCAACGCGGCCATCAATAATTTGCTTTCCGGATGGGACGGGTTCATATCCGCAAGAATTTGCATGCGACGCACCCGTTGCTCCGGTGTTTCGTCTGGTTTGAGATCCCGGTAAAGGCGCGCAATGTCCGGATGAGGGGTTTGCGACCAGGCCGTCTCTAAAATACCCGCCGCTTTCCAAAGGCGTCCTTTGCTTTTAAGCAGATCGCCCGCAAGAACCGCCGCCGGTATCAATCCCGGCACCAGGCGCAAGGCCGCCATGGTCTTGTCCAAGGCCTTGTCCGGATCGTCTTCCGCCAACTCCTTGGCCTGAGCGGTCAGCAAGACACCGCGGCGTCGGCGTTCCACGTCGCCCGACAAAAGGTTTTGACGTTGCGCATGGCCCAGCGTGTCGGACGCATCCAGCCACCTGCCGGTTTGCGATTGCAAATCAAGGCGGGCATTCACCACCCACGGTGTGTTGGGGCGCAATTCATACGCCCGATTTACATAGGCCAAGGCGGCTTCTTGATCGCCTTCCCGGCTGGCCTGCATGAACAAGCCCCGTAAGCCCAAAAACTCCGTGTCCGCATTTTCAAGCATGGCGGTAAAGTAACCTTCCGCTGCTTTTTCTTTGCCGCCAAGCTGCGCGGCCTGCGCCGCGAGCAGCAAAGTTAAGGGAGGATCATCCAAGAGCGACTGTGCGCGTTTGGCATAGCGCTGCGCTTCAGAAGCATCCCCCGCCGCCACCGCCAACATGCCGCGCGACAACGCCGTATACCCGCGCTCTTGCCGCCGGCGCCCCATAAAATTCTGGAGCTTCTTCGGGCTGCTGATCATCAATGTCAGCAAGCGGATGATAACAAAGAGGACAAAAAAAGCGACCAGCAGCGCAAACGCAGCACCGCCAACCGGCATTTCGTATTCGCGCGTGCCCAACGTCACCAGCACCGTGCCCGGCACGTCCGCCAACATGGCGCCGGCATAGGCGAGAATAACGACGAAGACAAAAAGGATGATAGCGCGGATCAGCGGCAGCATTTAGTTACCGCCTCCGCTGGCCGCAATGGCCGCCAAGACACTTTCGTTGAGATCCGCGATGGCGGCCTCCAGCTCGGCCCTTGGTCTTGCTTGGGCAAGCCAAGACGCCATGGCGTCTTGCGCCGCCGGGTTCAGGCGATCCGCCGTTGTCAGCGCCGCAGCGAGCTGCCCGTCCAGCAGGTAGTTTTCCATGCGGCCGACCAGATCAATTGTCGTTTCACCATCGGTATCCTCGGTGCTCCGCACCGTGATCATCGATTGCAAATTGGCCAACAGCGATTCCCACCAGCCCGTGGCACCCGCCAACCGGTCCGCACGTATCGCCGCGCGCCCAAATGCCGGAAATTCGGCCCGTAAAGAGGCCACCGTCGGCAATCCCGTTTCCGCGTGAGCGGACAGTGCGTCAAGCTGGGCTTGATCCGGCGCCAGTGCGCGAACGACCGTGAGTTCGTGAACGAACGGGTCCGAACCGCTGGCCGCGCGCGATAGGTTTGCCGCCGCCATGGCCAGGCTGGCCGCGCGCATGAGCTGCGCATCATTTCCCGATTCCAAGGCGGAAACGCGGCCTTCAAGAGACGCCACATCGTCTTGCTTGGCCGCATCCGATAAGCCGCCCTCGACGCTCTCCAAGCGGCCTGCCGCGTCTGTTTCCGCGATGAGGGTTTCGATGGCCCCCAGCCTTTGTTGGAGCACATCGTTTCCACCACCATCGAGCTGATCGACCCGCGCCTCAAGGGCCGCCACCAGGTCGAGCGCCGCGGCTAGTCGTGGATCCGATGGGGCACTTTGTGGCGCAGTTGGTGTGCCATCATCCGGCGTCTCCGGTTGTGCCGGCGGCGCGGGCCGGGCCGCAAGGTCGGCCAACTGTTGTTCCAGCGCGGCTAATTTGCCCTGCAGGTCAGAGACGGCGGCATTGTCAACAGACCCGGCAGGTCCCGCCGATTCCAATTTGCGAACCCGCGCGTCAAGCGCGCTGACCTTATCGGAGATCGCGGAGAGGGCCGCCGGATCGCTTCCCGGAGTGAGAATGCCGCCCCACGGATAGGTGAGGTAGGCGGCACCGCCCCCCAACAGCACGACCACCAGACCGGCAATGCCGATCCATCCCCGGCCAGATTTTTTAGCGGGGGGGGGCGGCGGCGGTCCGTCGGCCGCAAGGGGCTCCGGTGCGGTGCTCGTTTCGTTGAGGTCCTCGTCCGGAGCAGCTGATGTTTCCGTGTCGGCCGACGGTTCCATCTTGTCCGTGTTTTGGTCCGGCTCCAAAGACGCCTCTGTTGGTTCCGGGGCTGTGCTTTGGTTGTCGGCCGCGGTGTCGCTGGGCGATGTATCCTCTGTTGGAACCTCTAGTTTCGCGGGCGCTTTTTTGCGCGACTTGGACGCCCGTTTCTTAGACCCGCTGTCCTTTGGATCGTCGGCCCCCTCAGTATCTTTAGGCGCGTCCGATGATCCACCCGCCTGCGGCACGGCACTGCTGGACGGTGTGGATTGTTCCGTAGCATCTGGTTTTTCGGGCGTATCCGGCATGTGGGTTCCGGTGATTCGGGGTTCGTCGGGATCAGGGAAGCCTAGGCGGGAGGCACAGAGTTCTCAAGGGCCTCTAAAACCCCGGCTTTTGTCGGCGCAGAAGACACGTGAACCGCCCTGAACGGCAACGACTTTATCGCCGTCGCGACATTTTGTGACATGCAAATCGCAACGGTCTGACGAAGCGCCTGTTCGAGCCCCTCCCGCCGAACAATTTCTTGAAACACATTTGCGGTTCGGGGCGAAAACAACAGGACGGCGCCGATCGTTTTCCGCGCAAGGACTTGGCGTGCTTCCGAGGTTAAACGATCCGCAGCTGTGGCGGTGTAGAGTTTCTTTGAAACGACGGCAAATCCAGCTTTCGTAAGCTGGCCCGCCAAATCGCCCGCCACATGGCTGCCCGTGCCGTGAAAAATCGCCCCCGATGCTGGGGCGGCCGTTTCGGAAATCAACGCGGCGAGGGCATCCACATCGCCCCCCGCCACCGCTACGCGCTGAAACCCCATATCCATCGCAAGGCGGGCCGTGGCATCCCCCACGGCAAACACCGGCAGGTCCCTGACATCGGCGCATCGGCAGAACGCCCGCACCCCATTGGCGCTGGTAAACGCCACAGCTTGAAGGCCGGACAGGTCCAGCGGTTGGTCGTGATAATCGATCCGCATGAGAGGCGCTAAAACCGGCGAATACCCCAATGCGGCGAGGTCGGCGGCGAGTTCCGCCCCATCGGGATCGGGGCGGGTCACCAGAACCGTGGGACCGGAGGGCAGGCCGGGCATTGTCCTAGCGCGGTCCATCAAGAAAGGCGGCCATGAACTCTGGGCCAGCCTCTTCTTTGAGAGCAAGGGCGGCATCACGCGCTGCCTCAGCGGCGGTGCTTGCGGACACTTCACGGCTGGTCCGAAACACCTGCGCCCCGTCGGCACTCAAAATTTCGCCCCGAAAGGCAAAGTGGGCATCGTCAATCGGTTGGGCATAGGCCGCAATCGGTGACTTGCAGCTGCCGTCCAGTTCGCCCAGGAAGGCGCGCTCGGCCGAAGCACTGATCGCCGCCGCATGATCGTTGATCGCGCCCACCAGCTTGATCGTGTGGTCGTCCCCTTCGCGACACTCGATCCCCACAATGCCCTGCCCGGCCGCCGGCAGAAGGTCTTCGGGGGCCATCACCGTTCCGTTCGGGACTGAAAGACCCAACCGGCTCAGCCCGGCGCAGGCAAGCAGGGTGCCGTCCACCTCTCCATTTGTCACTTTGGCAAGGCGCGTTTCCACATTGCCGCGCAAGAGCTGCGGCTTAAGATCGGGCCGCATGGACAAGAGTTGCGCTTGGCGGCGCACCGACGCTGTTCCAAGTGAAAACCCAGACGGCATGTCCGAAATCGTTTGGCCATGGGTGCTGATCCACATGTCCCGCACATCTTCACGTGGCAAAAACGCCGACAGCGTCAATCCCGACGGCAGGAATGTGGGCACGTCTTTTAGGGAATGGACCGCCATGTCCACGTCACCTGCAATCAAGGCGCGTTCGATTTCCTTGGTGAACAATCCTTTGCCACCCGCATCGGCCAAGGCGCGGTCTTGGATGCGGTCGCCGGACGTTCGAATGGTCACGATGTCCAATTGGTCCGCAAGGTGCGGATGCGCCGCCGCGAGAGCGGCTTTGACGGTTTCGGCTTGTTTTAGGGCCAGTGGTGACCCGCGTGTACCAATTCGGACAGAGCCCATGGGGCCATTCTTTCTTTTCTAGCTGTTCACGCCTTATATATGACCGACAAGACTTACGACGAAATGAAACCGAACGCACAGATGACAAAGCGCGCCGAATTGGGCGATTTCACCGTATTGGGCATTGAAACAAGCTGCGATGAAACAGCGGCGGCGGTGGTGCGTGGGCAACCGGGGCAGATTCCGCACATCTTATCCAATGTGGTGCTGAGCCAAGTCGAGGAGCATCGCGCCTTCGGCGGCGTCGTACCGGAAATCGCCGCGCGGGCCCATATTGACCATTTGGATCGCATTATCGCCGACGCCATGGCTGAAGCCGATGTGGACTACGCCGATCTTTCCGCTGTCGCGGGAACCGCAGGTCCGGGCCTCATCGGGGGCGTTATCGTGGGACTTATGACCGCGAAATCCATCGCCTATGCCCACAAACTGCCATTTCTTGCGGTGAACCATTTGGCCGGTCATGCCTTGTCGCCGCGACTTTCCGAAACCCTGGACTTTCCCTATCTGCTGCTGCTGGTCTCCGGCGGCCATTGCCAATTGCTGGCGGTGGAGGCACCCGAGACCTACACACGCTATGGCACGACGATCGATGATGCGGTGGGGGAAGCGTTCGACAAAACCGCAAAGCTGTTGGGGTTGGGCTATCCCGGTGGGCCGGCGGTTCAAAAGATTGCGGAACAGGGCGATCCCTCTGCCGTCGATCTGCCACGGCCGCTGCTGGGCCGCGACGGGTGTGATTTTTCCTTCAGTGGGCTGAAGACTGCCATTGCCCGCGCCGCCGATGCCGTGGAAACCCCAACGGATCAAAAAGCCGCGGACATTGCGGCCTCCTTCCAAGACGCCGTGTGTGATGTGATCGAAGACAGAACGCGAAACGCTCTGCACCGTTTTCGGCAAGAGGTCGGCACCAAGACAAACACGCTTGTGGTGGCGGGCGGCGTTGCCGCGAACACGGCGATCCGCGCGCGCTTGACGGAACTTTGCGCCACCGAAGAATTTCGCTTCGTTGCCCCGCCCCTTTATTTGTGTACCGACAATGCGGCGATGATCGCCTGGGCGGGGCTGGAGCGGCTGGCGATGGGGCAGACGGACCCCTTCCACATGTCGCCCCGTGCGCGCTGGCCGCTCAGCGAACTAGGCGGTTAGTGCCGCCTTACGTATCGCCGGCAATCAATTTGTCATGCTGATTGATCAATAGGCCAAGGGCCCCCAGAAAGACGATCACCTCAAACAAGATGAACGAGAAAAAATAAGATTCCGGTGTGCCGTCCACGATCAAGGCGTAGACCCGGCCGAACAGATAACCGCCCATATAGGCCATCACGAACCAGAGGGCCGGGCGGGCATAGCGCAGGCGAAAACTGCCCCACAAGCACAAGGCGGCGGCCCCCAAACTCACCCCGCCATAAATCCCCCGCAGCTCAAAAGAGGCATGTGGACCGCTGGCATCAAGCCCCAATCCCCCTGTCATATCCAACGGATTGATCAGCGAATAAAGGCCGAAGATTAAGAACATCAGGCCGACCAGGTTTAAATAACCGCGAAGGATAAGCATTTTGTGTCCCTTCCTTTTGTGGTACCCCACCCTCCGAATTAGGTCGGTGTGTCCATAGGTCCACAATAATGAGCGAAACTCTACCTCAGCCTAGCGCAGATTCCGATGGGGGCCTTGATCTGGCGCAATCGTCTCACCCGATCTTTCAAGACGCCCCGTCTTCCGTGGCATTCAAGAAACTCCGCAAGCGGCTATTGCGCAATGTGCGCCAGGCCGTGGATGAGTTTGGCATGATCCCCGCCGACGCCCGCACCCGGCCCGTGAAATGGCTTGTCTGCCTGTCCGGCGGCAAAGACAGCTACACGTTGCTTGCCACCCTGCTGGACATGAAATGGCAGGGGTTGTTGCCTGTGGAGCTGGTGGCCTGCAATCTGGATCAAGGCCAGCCGGGGTTCCCGAAAGAGGTGCTGCCCAATTACCTTGAAAAGACGGGCGTGCCCTATCGCATCGAAACCAAGGACACCTATTCGATCGTCACGGACAAAGTGCCGGAAAACCAAACCTATTGCGCGCTGTGTTCTCGCCTGCGGCGGGGAATTTTGTACCGCATTGCGCGCGAGGAAGGCTGCGAGGCAGTGGTGTTGGGCCACCACCGGGATGATGCGCTCGAAACCTTCATGATGAACCTGTTTCACGGCGGGCGTTTGGCGTCCATGCCGCCCAAACTGATCAATGATGAGGGGGATTTGTTCGTGCTGCGCCCACTTCTTCTGTGTGCGGAGAACGATATTCAGAAATTCTCGGATGCCATGCGGTTCCCCATCATCCCCTGCAATTTGTGCGGCTCACAAGATGGGCTGCAACGCGACGCCATGAAGAAAATGTTGGATGACTGGGAAAAAACCCATCCCGGCCGGCGCCAGGTAATGTTCCGGGCACTGATGCATGCGCGCCCCTCTCATCTGGCGGACCCTAAACTGTTCGATTTTGCAGGGCTTGCGCGCGAAATAAGCACGCCTTGAGCAGGTTGCGAGCGAACGTCGTCCGTCCTATCGTAACCGCATAAAAAAACAGGGGGAGACGTCATGGCCGCATTTTTCCGCAGAATTGGGCGCCTTTTTGGCCTTTTATTGATCGTGATGGGCATTGCGGTTTTCGCGATCCGGCTGCAGCATGCGGGGCCCTATGCCATGCCGGAAGGGGGCAATTTGTTGGCCGCCGTGCTGGCCTTTGCCATAGGCCTCTGGTTTTTGCGGCCGTTCCCACGGTCGGGCTCGCTGCCGCATATCATCGGATGGCCCGCCCTATTAGCCACCCCGATCGTTATGTTTTTCGCCCTATTTTCGATCATGGGCGAAATCGAAGAAGTTATTGCCGTGACGCTTGAAAGTCCGAATGGGGCGGAAGGCACCTATCGATTGTGGGTGGTTGATCTGGATGGCACGGCGTGGACCACCATGAGCGACGAAAAAGCCGAAACCGCCGGTTTTGACGGCACGACCGGCCAGATGTTGCGCAATGGCCAGGTGAGTTGTGTAACGATCACGCGCCACGACGACATGGAAACGCTAAGCACCATCCACGACATGAAGTACGAAAAATACGCCGCCATGCGGTTCGCCGTGATGACCGGCGTGTTTCAACGGCAAGCCCCTGAAACCTCAACGGCGATCGAGTTTGCGCCATGTCCTTAACCCACACCGTCCAAGCCTTTAACACCGCCACCGCGTCGGAAAACAAAATTCATGACGATGAAACCGCGCAGAAGTTCGGCTTCCAAGGCGGTCTGGTGCCGGGCGTGGAAGTCTATGCCTATATGGCCCATGTGCCGGTGGCAAAATGGGGAACGGGCTGGCTGGAACGCGGCCAGGCAGAGGCCCGGTTTGTAAAGCCCGTTTATGACGGACATGAAGCCATCGCCAAAGGCACGGCTAAAGCGGATGATCCGTCTACGTTGGAACTGAGCATCGAAAGCCTGGGCCAAACATGTGCAACCGGCCACGCATCGTTAATCGATGAGCCGGTTTTCGCGGTCGCGCCGGAAGACATTCCGGCCAAAGCCCTGCCGCCGGAACGCCCGCCGGCCTCACCAACGTCGCTTGTTGAGGGCAGTACGGTGGGCACCGTGCCGTTTTGCTGGACCAAGCAAGAGGCACAGACCTATCTTGAGGAGGTGCGGGAAACGGAGCCGCTCTATTTAAAGGAGGGCATCTGCCATTCTGGGTTTTTGTTGCGCGCCGCGAACAGCGCGCTCGCGCAAAATGTCCTGCTAGGGCCTTGGATCCATGTGGGCAGTCACATTCAGCACCAGTCGCTCGCCCGCTTTGACGAACCGCTGGAAGCGCGGTCTCGCGTGCTCAAAAACTACGAGCAGAAGGGGCATTTGTTTGTGGTGTTGGATGTGTTGATTTTAGCGGACGCAAAAAGGCCGGTGGCGAGCATTCGCCACACGGCCATCTATCTTCCGAGGCAGGTAAGGGATCACGCAGCCTGAGCGGCGTGTGGCGCGCCTTCGGCGGGTTTGCTGGACGCCCGGCGCAAGACATCTATGTATCCCTTCGCGATACAATCATATCCATCGTAATAGCCGCGCGATCTCAACAGTGCGTGTAGCTTTGGGAGATTGTACCCAGGGACCGCCGCAAAGTGGTGATGTTCCAAATGGAAGTTCACAAAATTCGGCCCAATAAACAGGCGTTCCCACCAAGAAGCCAATGTGGTGCCCGTGTTTTCGCGCGGGTCTAGGCTGTCGCGGTCGACCGCCACGCCATGTTCCCCAATCTGTCGTATGCGGACGATCGCCGGATAAACCGTTAGGTTCGCCGCCCACCACAGAAGGTATGCCCAAGGCGCCCCCACCGCGGTCAACGTACCCAGCAGCAAAACGTGAAACGAAAACCACGGCGTGTTCTTCTTGAACGAAAACGCTTTGAGCTGCTTCCAGGTATCGCGAATGCCGGTGCGGCCCGTGATATCGCGCATCAGCTTCCGCTTCAGCCGTTCCCGTGTGATCGGATAATCCTTCACCATCCACTTATCGGGGTCGTCCGGGGTGCCCGCATATTTGTGATGCTTCAAATGATAGGTGCGATAGGCATAGACCGACGTATTGATCGCAGAGCCCGCCAACCAATGGCCCACAAAATCATTCACCGTCTTGTTGGAGAAGAACGCATAGTGCGCGCAATCGTGATTGATCACACCAAGACCCAATTGGCGCCCGCCCAAAATCAGAATGGCCAACAAAAAGGTCAGCGGATTGGGCCAGATGATCGCCATGGCGAACGCCCCCGCGATCATGCCCCAGGTGGTGACAAAGATGCCCCAGGCCCGCAGGTCGTTGGCCGTGCTGAAATGGGTAAGTTCTTCTTTTGACAAATAGTCCGAAAGCTTGACCTTATTGGTCATGAGCAGCACCTATCGCTACGATAAAGACACCGATATATAACTAAGAATGACAGTGTAGGTCAATATTTGTTTTATTCAGAAATAGAAGAAAATCTGACGGCCCGCCGTTTGGTCTTGTCTCTGCTTAATGTGAGCGGAAAAGCCCAGGAAACCATCGCGCATCTGGTGGCCGCCGGACAGTTGTTCGGAATTGAAGACAGCAGCATTCGCATGGCGGTGGGCCGGCTTATGAAAGAAGGCCTCTTGGTAAGCGTGCGGCGCGGCCGGTACGAGATTGGTGGCCGCGGCACGGCCATGCGTGAAGAATTGCGCGGTTGGCAGACTGCGCTGGCCCGCACAAAGCCCTGGGACGGCACCTGGCTGGCGGTGATGACGTCTCATCTGGGGCGCACAAACCGGAAATCGCTGCGCAATCGGGAACGTGCCTTAAAACTGAGCGGATTTGTGGAAGTGGTCGCGGGGATCTGGATCCGCCCGGCAAATTTGGTGGACTCAATATCCGATCTGCGCACCAGATTGGTGACACTAGGTCTGGATGAAAACGCGGTGATCGGGCATGTGAGCGCCTTTGAAAGCGACACCCAATTCGACCCCAAACAGCTATGGGCAGCGGACGATTATGTGGCGCGGTACACACAAGCCATCAACGCCATGTCGGACAGCACAGCCAACATCCCGAATATGACCCCCGCGCAATCCGCGCGCGAAACCCTGCTGGTCGGGCAAACCGTTTTGCACATCATCAATTTGGACCCGCTGCTGCCCAACGAGATCATTGATCAATCTCTGCTGGAACAGATGATCAATGACATGCGCGCTTATAACCAGTTGGGTCTTGAGTGCTGGCAGAAATTCTATGCCCAAGTGGATATGCCACAACCGGCTTAATTGGGCCTGCAGACATCCGACTGCTGACAGGATGCTGGCAGGAGGCACCCTGTAGAACTCCTAAAGCAAAAAGGAGCGACCAATGCCTTCATCCATCTTTGACGATTTAGACCTTCCGCCCATTGCCAAGCTGCTGGGCTGGTCCTTGCTGGACATTGATTCTGAGGCAGGAACAATTCAGATCGCATTTAACGCCACCGAGCAGTTCACTAATCCTGCCGGGCATATTCAAGGCGGAATTTTGGCAGCCATGCTCGACGACACGTTGGGACCTGCCTTATTTGCAATGTTGGGAGGCGCGTGTTTTGGAACGACAATAGATCTACACACGCATTTCCTGCGGCCAGTCCCGCCAGGCCGCGTCACGACTTTTGGAAAAGTGACAAAAGCGGGTCGGCATATTGGTTATATGGAGGGACACCTGATTGATCCGACCGGTAAACTTGCGGCGCGCGCGACCGCCAGCGCCTATTTACAAAACCAGCCTTAAAACGCCTGCACGCGGCGGATCCTCGGCGCGTTGTTAGCCAGAATGAGCGCAAAAATGCACCCACTAAAAAAGGCGGACCAAAGTCCGCCTTCTTCAGAAAGAAAAGCGAGGAGCGCTTAACGAATCAAATGCGACTTCACGCGGCCAGCAACCACGTAAAGCGATACATAGGCTTTCAAGAATTTAAGCAGCGTCATACTCGTATTCCTACAATCCAAAATGTGATGGGCGCGGAGACTACCGAGGGGTCATCGGGAGGTTCGGGTGGGGTTCGATGGTCCCCGCGCCTAACACGGTGCGGCACTTCCTATCTTTAAGTCCCCGGGGTTCTTGGGGGGAAGGGGACATGGACAGGAAGGCCGCGGGTTACATTAGATGGCCGTGTAAGTGGTCATGGCTTCAACAATGTAGCCAATAACCGGAACGGCAACCGCGATCATGACAACGCCTGTGATGACGCGGGCGGCCAAAGGGGCCTGGTGCAATTCCAACTTTTCAGCAACTTTTTCAGTATTCCGGCTCATGTCATTCTCCTCATTAAGTCGATGGCCATTTCTGGCGGTTCTGAAACTGTTTCGGCTTGTTCCGGGTTTCTCTCTGTTCCCGCCGCCGATGAACTCAATATGGGTTAGCCTGAACAAAAAACAATGAACAAAATCCATTTTGTTCATTTTTTACAAAAGATTTGCCGTTGAGAAACCTTTTGAAACAGAAGAAATGAGGATTTCCGCGGGAATCGCCCGCGGCTGTTACAGAGGCGTTACACAAAAAATCGAAAAAAAGCTCGCTGAAACAGGCCTGAAAGGCTTCTACGCCACGTTTGTGACGCGAGAATGGGGGCATTGCACCCCGCGAAGGATCAAATCCGTTACGCCACGCAACTCACGCATGAGTTCATTAAAGGGCAAATTACTCCAAAGTTGTGGGTAACGGAACTTCATCGTGGCGCATTGGATCATTTCAGCCGCGTCCACCACATCGGGGATGTTGAATTCTCCATCCGCGTTGCCGGCAGACAGCACTTCCGCCATGAGAGCGCGTTCTTTGGCCATTTGTTCATTGGCAAAAGACGGGCGTTCCTGGGAGATCGTGGTGGCAATCTCGAAGACACGCGGGTCTTCTTCCAACATGTCGTAGGTGGTTTTCAGCGCTGTTTCGAGATATGTCCGCAGCTTTTCGCTGGCGCTCTGCCCCGTTTTCCGCACAACCTCACGCAATACCGCCAGATTGGCATCCGACGATTCCCGCGCAATCTCCTCCGCAATATCCAATTTTCCTTGGAAATAGCGGTAGAGATTACCCGGCGACATGCTGCAATCGCGGGCCAATTCGGCAATTGTGGTTTTGCCATAGCCGTAGTGCAGAAACCGCTCTTTCGCGGCGTTTATGATGTTTTGACGCACGGTGTCAGGACATTTCATAAAAGGTACTTAGAGCCATTCTAGTGAAGAATCAATAAAACATTCACTGTTAAATCGTCATTTCCACGTGAGAACGCCCTCAAAAGGTCATCCGTCACAAGTGTCCGCAACCTAGGATCTGGAACAAGACCGATTCGCTTGGTACACCGAAGGCCATCGACCCCCTTCCGCTCTGAAATCGCTCAGAAACCGACGAAAGATTCATTATGTATTTTGCTGTCACCTGCACCGACAAACCCGATCACCTGGACACGCGCCTGGCCAATCGAGAGGCCCATTTGGCCTATGTGGCCGAGACCGGCGTGGTAAAAGTCGCCGGTCCTTTATTGGCGGACGATGGTGAGACCATGTGCGGTAGCCTCATCATTCTCGACGTCGCGGATCGCGCCGCCGCTGAAGCGTGGTGCGCGGGCGATCCCTATGCGAAAGCCGGGCTTTTTGCCCGTGTGGACATTTCCCCCTGGAAATGGGTGATCGGCAATCCTGATTGACACTAAACCTGGCCTGCCCACTCCCCCAGAATCCAATCTTGGCCAACCACCCGACGAGGTTACCCTTGGGGTGGTTGGCCAAGATTGGATTCTGGGAGAGCGGGACGGCCAAGCGCTACAATATTGGAGTTTCACAATGGCCTATTGGCTTTTTAAATCTGAACCCAACACCTGGGGCTGGGACGACCAAGTTAAGTCAGGTGACAAGGGCGCCGAATGGGACGGCGTGCGCAACTACCAAGCCAACAACAATATGAAAGAGATGAAGCTTGGGGACCTGGGTTTCTTTTATCATTCGGTGAACGAGAAACAGGTGGTGGGGATCGTCCGTGTGGTGAAGGAACACTATCCGGACCCGACGGACAAAAGTGACCGCTTCGGCATGGTGGATGTGGCCGCCGTTGAGCCCATGCCGTCGCCCGTGACGCTAGCCGACATCAAGGCCAATGAAGACTTGGCCGAGATCTCGCTTATCAAACAGTCGCGCCTGTCTGTGATGCCCATCGATCCCAAGCATTGGAAAATCATTTGCAAAATGGGTGGGCTGAAGAAGCTGCCGAAGTAAATTCTCCACTGCCGTCGTCGCGCGCCCGCGAAAGCGGGCGAACACAGAGGATCTACCCCCCAACGAATTTCTTGTAATCCGTGACCAGTTTCTTGGCCGCAAGGTCGACAAGCTTCTTACCATCTTCGGGCGTGGCCAGACCCGGGTTGGACCCAATGCGCCCGTCGGCAAAGCGTTTGCGATAATCTTCCGCACCGCGAATAAAACCCGATGGGGCAATTTCCGGGTCCAGCGTCACATCTTTGATCGCTTCCGGATAAGCATAATAGGTCACCGCCACTTCCGACGGCGTGGCGTGAGACCCATGTCCCGTGGGATAAAGTTTTTTGCACAAAGCGAACACGCCTTCCAGCTCCCACCAATTTCGATTGGTCATGGCAAGGTCGGGCCGGTTGCTGCCATTGGGGTTTAAGCTGTCGTCCGCATAAATTTCTGAAAAGGCCGCGTTGATCGTCGCCACATTGCCCCCATGGCCATTGAGGAAATAGATGCGCTCAAACCCATGACGCACCAGAGAGGTTACCCAATCGTGGAGTGCCGCAATCATGGTAGACGGCCGCAACGTCATGGATCCAGGGAATGCCATGTGGTGCTGCGCGCAGCCCACATTGAATGTAGGGCCAATGAGAATATCCGGATCGTCCCCGGCCGCTGCATTGGCAATGATCTCAGGGCACAAGGCATCCGTTCCGATAAGGCCATTGGGGCCATGCTGTTCTGTGGAGCCGATGGGAATGATGATGCCTTTTGAACGGGTCAGATAGTCTTCAACCTCAGGCCAGGCGCTTAAATGCAGACGCATTCACGAATTCCTTACATATATTTTTAGGCAACGCCTTGCGTGGCAGACACCGCCTGGTAAAACCATAATGCAAAAAAAGAGCGCGGGCTATGCACGCGACGCGAGAGTCTCTTGGCGTCCAAGTGCTAGCCACAACCAAAAAGATTTGATGGAGGTCTGAATGGCTGAGCCTAGCCAAAACGATGCGTTTTTTCCGGTACCTAATGACATCGCCGAAAACGCCCTCGTAAATGAGGCAAAATATCAAGACCTCTACAAGCAAAGTGTTGCCGATCCGGAAGCCTTTTGGGCCGAACAGGGTAAGCGCATCGACTGGATCAAGCCCTATACTCAGATCAAAGACGTTTCGTACGACGCCAACGACCTTCACATCAAATGGTATTACGACGGCACACTGAATGTATCGGCAAATTGCATTGACCGGCATTTGGCCACACGCGGCGACCAGACCGCAATCATTTGGGAAGGGGATGACCCCAAAGACCACAAACACATCACCTACAAGGAACTGCACAGTGAAGTGTGCAAACTGGCGAATGCGCTGAAGGCACGGGGCGTTAAGAAAGGGGATCGCGTCACCATCTACATGCCGATGATCCCGGAAGCCGCCTATGCCATGTTGGCCTGCGCGCGCATCGGCGCGGTCCATTCGGTCGTATTCGGCGGCTTTTCCCCAGACTCGCTTGCGGGCCGCATCTTGGATTGTGAGAGCAATTGCGTGATCACAGCGGATGAAGGCGTGCGCGGCGGTAAATCCATCCCCCTCAAAAAGAACACGGATGATGCGCTGGCCCAATGCCCAGACGTTCACACAGTCTTTGTGGTGAAACACACAGGCGGCGCGATCGACATGAAAGATGGCCGCGACGTCTGGTATCACGAGACCGCCGGCACGGCCTCGCCCGACTGCCCGCCGGAAGAAATGAACGCGGAAGACCCCCTATTTATTCTGTATACGTCTGGATCGACCGGCAAACCGAAGGGCGTGTTACACAGCACCGGCGGCTATATCGTCTATGCATCCATGACTCATGAATATGTGTTCGATTACAAAGATGGTGACATCTACTGGTGCACCGCCGACGTAGGCTGGGTCACCGGACACAGCTATATCGTATACGGACCATTGGCCAATGGGGCCGTCACCCTCATGTTTGAAGGCGTGCCAAATTATCCGGATAACTCACGTTTCTGGCAGGTGGTCGACAAGCACAATGTGAATATTTTTTACACCGCCCCAACCGCCTTGCGCGCGCTCATGCGCGACGGCGAAGGACCGGTAAAGGCGACCAGCCGCAAAAGCCTGCGCCTGCTGGGATCCGTGGGGGAACCCATCAATCCGGAAGCCTGGCTTTGGTATTACCGCGTGGTGGGTGACAGCCGCTGCCCCATTGTGGATACGTGGTGGCAAACGGAAACCGGCGGCATCTTGATTTCACCGCTGCCCGGCGCCACGGGCTTAAAACCCGGTTCCGCCACACGGCCCTTCTTCGGCGTCCAACCGCAGTTGGTGGACGCGGACGGCAAGGTGCTCGAAGGCGCAACATCGGGCAATTTGGTGCTGACGGACAGTTGGCCCGGTCAAATGCGCACGGTCTATGGCGACCATGACCGTTTCATTCAAACCTATTTCTCGGCTTATGCCGGAAAATACTTCACCGGCGACGGGTGCCGCCGGGACGAAGATGGTTATTACTGGATCACCGGCCGCGTGGACGACGTGATCAACGTGTCCGGCCACCGCATGGGCACCGCGGAAGTGGAATCCGCCTTGGTGGCCCATGACAAGGTTGCCGAATCCGCTGTGGTCGGATTCCCGCACGACATTAAGGGGCAAGGCATTTACGCCTATGTGACCTTAAACGCGGGCGAACCCTCCAGCGAAGAGCTGCGCAAAGAGCTGGTGCAATGGGTGCGCAAGGAAATCGGCCCCATCGCCTCGCCCGATCACATTCAATTCGCGCCCGGCCTGCCGAAAACCCGATCCGGTAAAATCATGCGGCGGATCTTGCGCAAAATCGCAGAGAATGAGTTCGGCAATTTAGGCGACACCAGCACGCTGGCGGACCCAAGCGTGGTAGATGATCTGATCGAGAACCGCCAAAACAAGTAAACCCAGATTGACATCGGCCGATGACGATTGACTTAATCTTTGCCTTGATCATCACCACTGGTGTCCTTGTGGCGATCCCGGGACCCAATGTGGCCCTGATCGTCGCAAACACCCTTCACCGGGGCCCTCGCTTCGGAAGCAGCACAGTGTTCGGAACGACATCCGGGATTGCCGTTCAGCTCGCCATTGTCACGGCCGGTCTTGCCACGGTTATCTCTCTTGCCGCAACCGCACTGGTTTGGATCAAATGGCTGGGCGTTTTGTACTTACTGTACCTAGCAGTCCGAACCTGGACGGAAAACGAATCCGCCGAGACATTAGAGACACACACCCCGTCCTCTTCGGACGTGAGAGGGGTGTTCTGGCAGGGGTTTGCGGTCGCGTTGATCAACCCAAAAACACTTTTGATGAATGCAGCTTACCTACCCCAATTTGTGCGCGCGGATGGGGCTCCGATCGACCTGGCCGCGATTACCGCGATTTACTTAGCCGTTCTTCTAGCCGGTGATTTGGTATGGGTGATGTTCGCCAACCAAGCACGTCGTGCATTCCGTCGGTTTGACGGCATTCGAAACCGATTGACAGCAAGCGTTTATGGCGCCGCCGGTATTGGGCTCGCCTTATCGCGTATTGAAAAGCATTAGGTCAGCTCAGTTTTCTTGAAGGACCGAAATCAAACCGTACTCGATCTTCCAGATCACCAGGTTTGCATCGGTCCGCAAGTAATAGGGCATTTCGAATTTGAGGCCGAGATAGACGTGAATGTCTTGCGGGTGGGTGAACAAAGACGTCGTCGACATGGCCCCCACCACTTGCCCCTTTTCGGGCGTCGCCTCTGGCGGGCTAATTATCAGGCACGAATTGGCATAGGCCTCAAAGCCCAGCACCGAAAAATCATCCCCCGAGATATCGGCGCGAAAGTGCCCGCCGATCGGGGTATGGCCTTCGCTGGGCGGTTGCAGAAGTACATACACGCGATAGACCCATTCGTCCGTCTCCTGACGAATGGGGAGCGGCATATAGCGATATGTGCCGTCGCATTTGGCAAAATTCATGTCTTGCGTGGCCGCACGGGCTTTGAGGATTCCTTGCTGCACGGCTGAAAGCGGCCCGACAGCATCCCCGTCTTTAAACGTGTCGCGCCGCACCTGGCCCCGCCGCACCATCACGTCGTAGGTTGCAACACCGTCTTGCGCGTAAACCGCTCTAAACTGCTTATCGTCTTGTTCGACTGCAAGCCCATCATGAATGGCCTCCAACGGTGTGCCGGTCGCTTCCGCGAAAAAGGCCGCTGCAAGATCCGCCGCTTGCTCATATTCATGGAGAAGCCGCCCATACCGTTCCGCCTGTTCAATTTGCAGCGCATAGGTAAATTCGGCCTCTGTTTTCGCGGCAGCCGCCATCGCGCCGCCGAACAGAAAAGCGGTAAAACAAATCCAAGCGATGTAAGGTTGAAAAAACGGCCTCACGCCTGCCCCCCGGCTGACACGTTACAGGGACAATTGTGGCGCACATTCGGCGCCAGAACAATCGCCCGCACGTTCAAAAATCGCTGATAATGCCTTTAAGTTCCCAATCGCCATACCGCGTTGGTTCCGCGCCCTCGCGGCCCCCAAGTTCTTTTGGCATTTTCGTCTTGGCGGCCTGCGCATCGGCCTTTTTGCGCCGTTCTTCAGCCTCCGCCAACGCCCGTTTGGCCGCCTCTGGTATGTCTTTTCGTGTGGTCATAGGTACTCAATCGGCAGAATTCTGCGCTTTTTCGACTGCGGACCTTTCTTGAAGACCGCCTGATAGCGCTTACATTATATAGGCCGGCTGGCCTAAGAAACCAGCCGATCTGTTTTGTTTGGAGTTTTGAGCCCCTTATGAATTACGCGCGTACAGCCTTGTTGCTCGCGGCGATGACCGCCCTCTTTTTGACCATTGGCTACATGCTCGCCGGTGAGGCCGGCATGATCATCGCCTTGCTGGTCGCGATTGCCATGAACGGATTTGCCTATTGGAATTCCGACAAGATGGTGTTGCGCATGCATGGCGCGCGTGAGGTGGACGAACAGACCGCGCCTGACTTCGTGCGCATGGTGAAGCAATTGGCCGATAATGCCGATCTGCCGATGCCCAAGGTCTACATCATGGAAAACCCCCAGCCCAACGCCTTCGCAACGGGCCGCAATCCGGACAATGCCGCCGTGGCCGCCACGACCGGTCTTTTGAAAATGCTCACGCCGCAAGAAGTGGCCGGGGTCATGGCCCATGAGTTGGCGCACGTAAAAAACCGCGACACGTTGATCATGACGATCACCGCGACCATTGCCGGTGCCATCAGCATGTTGGCCAATTTCGCTTTGTTCTTCGGCAATAACCGCAACAGTCCCCTGGGGCTGATCGGGACCATCGCCATCATGATTTTAGCGCCGCTGGCCGCGATGCTGGTGCAAACCGCCATCAGCCGGGCACGCGAATATGAAGCCGACCGCATTGGCGCGGAAATCTGCGGGCGGCCCCTATGGCTCGCCTCGGCACTGGACAAGATCCAGCACGGCGCGTCGCGGATCGACAATCAAGCAGCCGAAGACAACCCGGCCACCGCGCACATGTTCATCATCAATCCGCTCCATGCGCGCTCGATCGACAGCTTGTTTTCGACCCATCCGAATACGGAAGAACGGATCAGTCGCCTGCGGGCCATGGCCTAACACCCTAGACAAAACGTCATGTCCGGGGCACAACGCCCGGCATGACGTCTGCCAAAACAAAAAAACCAGCCGCTAAAGACCCGCACGCCCTAGGTGCCCGGCGCCTCAGCCAGACCGTCCTGGATGACGTCTTGGAAAAGAAGCGCCCGTTGGATGCAGCCTTGGAAGAGCGCCTGTCAAAAGCAGCAGGCGCCAATATGTCGGGCCGGGACCGGGCCTTTGCGCGCGCCATCGCCACCACCACCTTGCGGCGTATGGGTCAGATCGACGATATCATTCGGCGTTTCACCAAGAAGGGGAAACTGCCCAGCCGCTCGCGGGCGGCGCTCGCCATCTTGCGGGCGGGGATCGCGGAACTGGTCTTTCTGGATGTACCGCCGCATGCGGCCCTTGATTCCGCAAACCGTCTTACGGCGCGGCACACCGTGGCACGACATTTCCGCCCACTGATCAATGCGGTCATGCGGCAGGTTGCGGAAAACAAGCAAGGCGCCGTTGACGGCCAAGACATCTATGCGCTGAACATTCCCAAATGGCTTCGGCAGCGGTGGGAAGCGGCCTATGGCGCAACAACAGCTCAGGCCATTGGAGAGGCCTGCCTGCAACCGCCACCGCTGGATCTTTCTCTGAAATCCTCCGACCAAATCGATCAATGGCAAGATCGCCTGTCCGCACAAAAACTCGCCAATCACAGCCTGCGCCTGAAACAAGCGGGTCAAGTGGAACAGCTTCCAGGCTTCGAAGATGGGGCATGGTGGGCACAAGATGCCGCGGCCACTTTGCCCGTGATGTTGTTTGGCGACACCGTGAAAGGCCAAACGGTCATCGACCTGTGCGCGGCCCCTGGCGGGAAGACCGCGCAATTGGCGGCCCTTGGCGCAAACGTGGTTGCCGTTGACCGGTCTGCCGGGCGCCTTAAGCGCGTGCGGGAAAATCTCGACCGCTTGGGCCTGTCCGCCGCCATTGTTGAGGCAAACGTCCTGTCCTGGCAGCCATCCGAACCGGCACCCTTTGTATTGCTCGACGCACCGTGTTCCGCCACCGGCACCATCCGGCGGCACCCGGACATCCTGCGGGCAAAATCTGACAAGGACATTGACAGTGCCGCCGAGATCCAGACAAAGATGTTGACCCATGCCGCCGGCTTCGTGGCGCCAGGCGGCACGTTGGTGTTTTGCACGTGTTCGTTGGAACCGGAAGAAGGACCGGATCAAGTGGCGCGCTTCCTTGCGTCTCATTCTGATTTTGAGCGCGCGCCCCTCACCGCGGATGAGGTGTTTGGTCAAGAAGACTTCATCACGGCGGACGGCGACCTGCGGACCCTGCCTTGTCATTGGGACACGCTTGGCGGTCTTGACGGTTTTTACGCCGCGCGCTTGAAACGCGCGAACGGAGCATGAACGAAGCGCCCCACTCGAGTCTCTGCTAAGTCCTTGCTTGCACGCATAGAATCGCAGTGTTAAGCAGGATTCATGAGCGATTCGCCGAAGATCGCGCCGTCCATTCTGGCGGCGGATTTTGCGCGGCTGGGCGAAGAAGTCAAAGCCGTAACAGAAGCAGGCGCCGACTACATCCATGTGGATGTGATGGACGGCCATTTCGTTCCCAACATCACGCTGGGGCCCGACATGGTGCGCGCCTTACGCCCACATTCGACCTTGCCGTTCGATGTACATTTGATGATCTCGCCGGTCGATCCTTACGTGCAGGATTTCGCGGATGCAGGCGCCGACATCATCTCCGTTCATCCGGAAGCCGGACCTCATCTCCACCGCACCATTCAGCTAATCAAAGGTGCCGGCAAAAAAGCGGGGGTGGTGTTGAACCCGGCAACGCCTTTCGATGCAGCCCGCCCCGTTTTGGGGGATGTGGATTTGGTGCTGATCATGAGCGTCAATCCCGGGTTCGGCGGACAAAGCTTTATCGACAGCCAGCTCGACAAAATTTCGGAAGCCGCCGCCGCTATTCGCGAGACCGGGCGCGATATCGAGCTGGAGGTGGATGGCGGCATAAATTTCGAAACCGCTCCACGCGCCATTGCCGCTGGCGCAACCGTTTTGGTGGCGGGCACTGCAACATTCAAAGGAGGACCGACGTCCTATGGCGCCAACATCGAACGCCTCCGTCGCGGAAGCTGAAGTCGTCCCAGAAGATGTTGTGGTGGAGACGGAGGTGTCTGCCGAGCCGACGCCAACGCGCCGACGAGCCCCCCATGTGGATGTGGCCCTTGGGTTCGATGCGGTTGTAGATCTGGCCCGGGCCACCAGCAGTGCCGGATACAAGCTGTTCCTGGAGCAGGTCTTTCAGTCGCCGCTGTATCACCTCACCTTACGCGGCCCCATGCCGGACCACATCATCCGCGCGCCGCAGGAGTTACGCCCTGGTAAGGCGCGCATGGGCACCCAATTGCTGAATGGTCAATATGCGTTCGCGGGGGACACGCTCCAATGTTCCGATCAAAACCCGTTTGCCGCCCGGCAGATATCGCCGGCCTGGGCCGCCGAATTGCATGGCTTTGCCTGGCTCCGTCATCTGGCGGCCGGAGAGAACACCGAAAAGCGGGCCCGCAGCCTGGTCGATGCTTGGTATGACAGTGCCGGCGGCTGGGATACCATTGCCTGGCGCCCCGACGTGATCGCGCGGCGCCTCATGTCGTGGATGGCCCATAGCAAATATCTGTTCAACGGCGCCGACATCAAATGGCAAAGTGACTTTATTCGGCGGATGGCCCGTCAGGCGCGCCATCTAAACCGCACGGCCGCCATTGCGACGCCCGGCGAACAACGCATGACGGCAGCGGTGGGGTTGGCGTTGTCGGGGCTCTGCCTGTCGGAAGGCGCGCGGCGCGCCCAAAAAGGGCTGAAGCTTGTTGAACGGGAATTGGACCGACAAATCCTGTCGGACGGCGGCCACATTAGCCGCTGCCCCTCCATTCATCTGTCGATCTTGCTGGACCTGATCACCCTGCGCCAGGTACTCGCCAACACGAACACTCAGTGTCCGGATAAAATCCAACATGCCATCGATCGCATGACACCCATGTTGCGCTTCTTCCGGCACGGGGACGGACGATTGGGTCTGTTTAACGGCGCCACCGAAGAAGAAAACGGCGCCGCCGACGCGGTCCTGTCGCGTGACGAAATTAACGCCGCGCCGCTGATGCATGCCCGTCATTCCGGCTATCAGCGCATAAAGGCCGGCAAAACCACCGCTTTGATCGATACGGGCGCTCCGCCGCGGGGCCGTTTTAGCCAGCGCATGCATGCGGGCTGCCTGTCCTTTGAGTTGAGCGCGGGCCCGCACCGCATTGTGGTCAATTGCGGGGATGCGCGCGATCACGGTCGGGATTGGCGCATTGCCTGCCGCGCAACCGCCGCCCATTCCACACTGACAGTGGACGACACGTCGTCCGCGGCATTTTTGTGGGGCCGTTTCTGGACCGGCCTTTTGGGGGAGCGGCTGATTGCCGGTCCGTCAAATGTTACCGCGGACCGCGACGAGGAAGAGGGCGCCACGTGGATTTCCGCGTCCCACGACGGTTATCTTGAGAATTTCGGCCTCACCCATGAACGCCGTCTGTATATGGATGGGGCGGGTGACGATTTTCGCGGCGAAGACAATCTACTGCGCAGCGCCGTCACCCAAGACGAGTTGCTGGAAACCCGAGAATTCACGGTCCGTTTTCATCTCCACCCGGATATCCGCGTGTCCCTCGCCCGGGACGAGCAAAGCGTCCTGTTGCTGTTGCCGAATGGCGACGGCTGGCGGTTTCGTGCAGCCGGTGGTGTGGTCGCGTTAGGCGAAAGCATCTATCTCGGCAAACCTGGAGCGATGCGGAAATCCACACAAATCGTCGTCTCCGGCAGCACGGTCGGCCGGGCACAAGAGGCCGCATCGGTTAAGTGGGCGTTTCATCGTTTGAAAAGCGCTGCGTCAAAACCAGCAAAACGCAAGAAAAACCAAAAGGCGCAAGCAGAACCGGCGTAGGCCGACCGCTTAAACCGTTTCGGACCCGGGCCTTAAAACCACATCGAAATCGCAAACCATCAAGTCGTCCACCGGCACGTCTTTGAATTGCGGAGCGAATTTCGTCGGCGAGGTGGGCATTTCCGGAAATTGCCGGACGCCGGTCACGCGGGTATCGAAGCCCACCTCCTCAAAAATGTCGACCATCTCGAAGAAGCGGATGCGGTTGGTATAGAAGCCTGACCGGGCCATGAAATCCGTTTCCCAGATGCGGTCCGAGAAACGCAAATTGTTCAGCGCATTCGCCAAATGGTCTTGAAGGTCGATGCGGTGGCTCGCAAAGCCATTCGGCGCCATGAGACGCCGCAGCTGTGACATCACCGCAATGAATTCGCCCCGGCGCACATGCTCCAGCACCGCTTGCGACATTTCAAAGTCGATGCTTGCGGGTGGAATGGTCCGTAGGCTGACAAGCCCTTGAGTCAAATAGACCGCATTACACGCCGCTAGCATGTCGTCAAATGAGCTGGCGGCCAGCACGCGAGACATGTCGGCGCCGCGTTCCTGCAACACGCGGGCGAGCGCGTGATAAGGCTCAAGCTCCTTTTGTGCAAAATCACCCTCATCCACCAAATAGATTTTCGACGCACCGGCCGCAAAGGCAGTGAGCGCCGTGGTCACAGCATCCCCCGGCCCCAATTCGAGAACCGTAAAATCAGGCGGCAACGGATCCCCCGCGGCACCGGAATGAAAATCGAACACTTCGATCGCCCGTGTCGGATCATCCATGAACCCTAAACGGAACAAGTTCAGGCGCTGCCAAAGGCTGTAGCCAAAGGGCAAGCGGGATAGAACGATCTTGGCTGCTATTTTTGCCTGCCAGGGAATGCGCTGTTTCAGTCCTTCCGAAATCATGGCGCCCCTCTTACCGCATCCGAACGGGCCTGCCCTAGACCTTTTTGTCCCATTTGCCTGATCGGCCAGCTTTAGCTATGGAAATTCTTCCATTTTTGTTTCCGAGACTGGTTTTGTGACCCGCCTGCTGATTGTCGTCATCGACGCCCCCTTTTTTGTAACCCATCGCATGGCATTGGCGGTTGCCGCCAAAGCGGCGGGTTACGATGTGCATGTGGCCGCGCCCATAGATCCGACGTCGCCGCGCGGGGACAGGGCCGCCCAACAGAAGATCACAGATGCCGGGCTTGTCTTTCATACGATCCCCCTGCGCCGGGGCAGCCTCAATCCTTTCAAGGAGTTTGGCGTGATCCTGGCGGTTCGCCGACTTTTACAGCGCCTAGATCCGGCGGTTATGCACTGTGTCGGCACCAAACCGGTGGTCTACGGCGGCCTGTTAACGCGCCTCTTCGGAGGACCGACACCGGTCTATGCGGTCACGGGGCTGGGCACCGTATTCATGGGACGGGGCAAACGCCACCGGCTGCGCCAGGGTCTCATGCGGGCCGGTTTCCTGAACGCTTTTCGAACGCCGGGATGTCAGATCATCTTTCAAAACCCTGTCGACGAAGAAGTCTTCTTCGACAGCGGTGTCTTGAAGGACGGGCAATTCCACATGATTGGCGGTGTGGGCGCCAATCTTGAGAGGTTTCATCCGCGCCTGCATGACACGTCGCCGACGCGGCCCTTGACGATCATGTTGGCGGCCCGCCTGATCGAGGCCAAAGGCATCCGATATTTCGTGGAAGCCGCCCGTCGCCTAAAAGCCAAACATGAGGGCTTGCGCTTTGTGCTGGTCGGTCACAACGATCCCGAAAGCCCCACGGATATCGGCCATGCCGAAATCGAGGGCTGGCAACAGGACGGCCTGGTGGAATGGTGGGGCCATGTGGATGACATGCCCGCAACCTTCGCCCAAGCTGACATTTTCTGCCTGCCTAGCCATTACCGTGAGGGCGTCCCGAAAGTGCTGCTTGAAGCGGCCGCCATGGGGCTGCCTATCGTCACCACGGACATGCCCGGGTGCCGGGATGTGGTGATCGATGGCGAAAGCGGCCTGTTGGTACCGCCGAGGGATGAAAGCGCGCTCACACAAGCGCTTGAGCGGCTCATTACCGATGTCCCCTTCCGCGCAAACGCCGCCAGCGCCGCGCGCACCCTGGCCGAGAACCGTTTTTCGGAGAGTGATTTTGTGGCCAAATCCCTAGAAATCTATGGCAAAGCGGCCGCCTTCCACGCGCACAAGGCGACCCGTTCATAAATCCGTCCACGTCGTGGTTTTTTGAGGTAAACTGTCAGGCCTCCCCCGGGGATTTGAGAACAGGACAACGTGCAGGCGTAACGGTCGGACGAATGGCTAATCCAAAGGAGTCACTGACTCAACGGCAACGCATTCTCATCATGGGCGCATTGGCGCTCCATGATGCCTTTATGGCTGCCTTGGCCATGGAATGTGCCATTTGGTTACGCTATCAATTCTCAGCGACGCCCCAACCATTCTTCAGCATTTGGGAAGCGACAATGACATTCACACTTGTCGCCGCCGCCGTGTTCTATGCACACGGCCTGCATCGGGGGATTTGGCGCTACACCGCGTTCTCGAACCTTGTCACGATCGTTCAAGCCGCCACCATCAGCGTGTTGATCTTTGTGCCTGCTTTGTTTGTGGCAACGCGATTGGAAACGCTGCCCCGGACGACGATCTTTATCGTGCTGCCATTGCTGATCGTGTTCCTGGCGCTGCCGCGTACCACCTATCGCGTTTATACCAGCGGCAATTGGCGCAGCGCCTTCTTGCGCGAGGACGTAAGCCGGGTCCCTGTCTTGCTCATCGGGTCGGGCGATGATGCGGATGCCTATATCCGCGAAACCCAACGCGCGAAATCTCATGCCTTCCGAGTGGTTGGTATTGCGGTACGAGATGCCGCCATGGTGGGACGTGACCTGCGCGGCGTGCGCATTCTCGGGACACTCGACGAAATTGACCAAATCTTCGACCGGCTGGCTTTCCAAAACCGGCGTCCCCACCGATTGGTGCTTACGGGGCCGCGCTTCGATGACGGCACGGAAATTCGCAAGGTGCTGGACATCGCTGATCGTTTGGGTGTCAGCCTGTCCCGTGCCGCACGGCCCACCGAATTGCGGGCGGAAGATCCGAATGGTGCCGCCGTTGAACTTCAGGCGATTGACGTCGCCGATCTCTTGGGCCGTCCCCAGAAAAAACTGGACCGCCCGGCCATGGAAGCCCTTGTCTCTGGACGCCGAGTGCTGGTCACAGGCGCCGGCGGGACGATCGGGTCAGAGCTAACCCGGCAAATTGCAGCGCTAGGTCCATCGAAACTGCAATTGCTCGACCAGGGGGAGTTTGCGCTCTATCAAATTGACCTTGAAATTGGTGAGTCTTTTCCGGAGCTGCCCCGCGATCCCATTTTGGCGGATGTGCGCGATGCGGCGCTGATTGACAGAGTGTTCCGAGACAACCGGCCTGAAATTGTGTTCCATGCCGCCGCGCTAAAACATGTGCCCTTGGTAGAGTTTAATTCCCGGGAGGGCGTGTTGACCAATGTGGGGGGCACCAAACACGTGGCGGACGCCTGTGTCGCTCATGGGGTGACCGCCATGGTGCTGATCTCGTCCGACAAGGCCGTCAACCCCACAAGCGTGATGGGCACGACAAAACGGATCGCGGAACTTTATTGCCAGTCGCAAGCGATCGCCCAAGACAATACCCGCTTTGTCACCGTGCGGTTTGGCAATGTGTTGGGGTCCACGGGATCCGTGGTGCCCTTATTCCAAAGGCAGATGGCGCAAGGCGGCCCCATCACCGTCACCCACAAAGACATCACCCGCTATTTCATGACCACCCATGAAGCCGTGGAGCTTGTGCTGCAAGCAGCCGCCTTGCCCACAGCGGCCTCACAGCCGGGAAGCCTATTCGTTTTGGATATGGGCGAACCGGTGTTGATTGCAGACCTTGCGCGGCAAATGGTGCGGCTTGCCGGACTGCGGCCGGATATTGATATCAAGATCGACTTCACGGGCCTGCGCCCCGGCGAAAAGCTTTATGAGAACCTCTTCCATGAAGGTGAACCGCCGGCGCCCACACCCGCCGAGGGCGTGTTGTTGGCCCATCCGCGCGCAGTGGACCTCAAGATTCTAAAACCCGATATTGAGCGGCTTCTGGACGCCGCGATCGCTCATGATGAAGACGCTCTGTTTCGCTTGATCCACCTTCTGGTGCCGGAATATCAAGCGGACACGCCACGCGACACCGCCGCAACACGCACTGCCAAGTTAGACTGATTGTCACTGTTCGGCCTCGCACCTTTGCCTTGCTGCAAAAGTGTGCTATCGGCCCGTGCTTCCCTGCCCTAAACGCTAGCCAATGAGGCGCCGTCGTTACCATGGACGCATCCACCACCCCGCCCCCAAATCTTCACTCTCTCAAACGCGCTCTGTTGTCGGTTTCCGACAAGACCGGTCTTGTCGCCTTCGCCACCGCCTTGAATGAGCGTGGCGTGGAACTTCTGTCCACCGGTGGGACCGCCCGCGCCTTGCGCGACGCCGGGCTTCCCGTGATCGATGTGGCGGATGTTACCCAATTTCCGGAAATGATGGATGGCCGCGTAAAAACCCTTCACCCCAAAATTCACGGGGGGCTGCTTGCGCTGCGCAATGACGACGCGCACGCCGCCGCCATGAAAGAACACGACATTGGGGGCATCGACTTGCTGGTGGTGAACCTTTATCCGTTCGAAGAAACGATCGCTGCCAACGCCGACTATCCCACCACCATTGAAAATATTGATATTGGCGGTCCCGCCATGATCCGCGCGGCGGCAAAGAACCATGGATTTGTTTCCGTTGTGGTGGACGTGGATGACTATGAAAGCATTCTGTCGGAACTTGCCGACAATGACGGGTCGACGCGTTTGGACTTCCGCAAAGCGCTGGCCGCCAAAGCCTATGGCCGCACGGCGGCCTATGACGCGGCGATTTCGCAATGGTTCAACCGTACACTGAACATTGAGGCACCCAAATATATGGCCGCTGCGGGCACGCTGAAACAAACCTTGCGCTATGGCGAAAACCCCCATCAGTCGGCAGGCTTTTACGAAAGCACCGATGCGCGACCCGGCATCGCCACCGCCACCCAGGTGCAAGGCAAATCGTTGAGCTATAACAACCTCAACGATACGGATGCCGCCTATGAACTGGTGGCGGAATTCGACCCTGCCAAGACCGCGGCTGTGGCCATCATCAAACACGCCAATCCGTGCGGTGTGGCCCAAGGATCGTCCCTTGCCGACGCCTATCAAACGGCCTTTAAATGCGACCCGGTCAGCGCCTTTGGTGGCGTCATCGCGCTTAATCAAACATTGGATGCAGATGCTGCCTCCGAAATCACCAAGATCTTCACCGAGGTGATTATCGCCCCGGACGCGACCAACGAGGCCAAGGCCATCATCGCCAAAAAGAAGAACCTGCGGCTGCTGTTGGCCGGTGGATTGCCCGACCCCCGCGCGGCGGGCAACACGGTCAAAACCGTTGCCGGCGGCCTTTTGTTCCAAACCCGCGACAACGGCCATATGACAGTGGATCAATTAAAAGTGGTTACCAAGCGGGCCCCGACGGATCAGGAACTGCAAGACCTTTTATTCGCCTTCCAAGTGGGCAAGCATGTGAAGTCCAATACCATCGTCTACGCCAAGAATGGCGCCACGGTGGGCATTGGCGCCGGCCAGATGAGCCGTGTGGATGCGGCCCGCATCGCTTTCCGAAAGGCGCAAGATGCGGCCCAGGAAGCCGGTGAAACAGCCCCGCTGACCCAAGGCAGCGTGGCGGCTTCCGATGCCTTCTTCCCTTTCCCGGACGGCTTGCTGGTCACCGTGGAAGCGGGCGCGACAGCGGTTATTCAACCCGGCGGCTCTATTCGGGATGACGAAGTGATCGCCGCCGCCGACGAGGCCGGTATTGCCATGGTCTTCACCGGTATGCGCCACTTCCGCCATTAAAATTTTCACGCAATTTGAGTGAAATTGTCAGCACAACCGCTTCTTAACCTCCCCTTGCCCTAATGGCCGGCGGAGACAGTAAGAGGTAGTGCAAGCATGTGGAACAATGTCCTGGCCATGGGCATCTTCCTGGCGTTGTGTGTGGGCTTTGTCAAACACACCGACCCCAGCCTGTTTTCCGGCGCCTCACACTCTGATACGCCTGCCACTTACGCGGCCCGGACGCGCCCGTCGCAAGCGGATCGCTATGGTGTTGTGACGCTGTTTGCGGAAAGACACGGGCACTTCTTTGCCGATGCCACGGTCAACGGGTCCCATATCGATTTCCTGGTAGATACGGGCGCGAGCCTTGTGGCATTGACCGAGTTAGACGCCCAGCGCATCGGTTTAAATCTAAATGCGTTGGATTATCGCCACCGGTCGAATACAGCCAATGGCGTGGTGCAGGTCGCCGTCGTCAAACTCGACGAAGTGCAGATTGGGGATATCACGGTCTACGACGTTTACGCGTCGGTCCACAAAGGCGGTGGCCTTGACCAATCCTTACTGGGCATGAGCCTTCTGAAAAAACTGTCGAGCTTCCGGATGGACGGCACGCGCCTTGTCCTGGAGCAATAAGCGCGCTTTATCAGTAGGCGGATATACCCAACCTTCCGCCCATCCCTGACCTAAAAGATTTGGCCCATTGTCCCTGACCGCCTATCCTTGTCGATGGCAAGAACACAGAAAGGGAAACGGTCATGAAAATAAGTGTATTTGGGACATTTATGTCTCCAATCGCGACGCCGGAGATGGTGGGCGATTTTGCGAAACGTGCGGAACAAGCCGGTGTTCATACGCTTTGGATGGGCGAGCATGTGGTGCTGTTCGACGAGATGGAATTTCCCTATCCCGCATCGAAAGATGGGCGCATTCCGACCCCACCCGGTGGAGGATTGCTGGATACGGTGGCCACGTTTGGTTATCTCGCCGCTGAAACGAAGACACTGCGTTTCGGCACCGGCATCGCCCTCATCTCGCAACGCAATCCGGTTTACACCGCGAACGAGTTCGCCACCCTTGATTGGCTCACCCAAGGCCGCATGGATTTTGGCGTCGGCGTCGGTTGGTGCAAAGAGGAAGTCATCGCCAGCGGCTACACGTGGGAAGACCGTGGGGCGCGGGCTGACGAATTTTTACAGCTGGTGAAAAGCTTCTGGACCGACCCTGTCACCAGTTTCAACGGCACGCATTTCCAAGTTCAAGCCGCGCGCATGGACCCTAAGCCTGTCCAAAAACCTCATGTGCCGATTATTGTGGGCGGTCACAGTAAAGCGGGCCTGCGGCGGGCGGCGCGGTACGGCAATGGCTGGTATGGTTTCAACATCGACCTGCAAGGCACGGAAAAAATTCTGGCGCAGCTTGATGACGCCTTGGCGGCGGAAGGACGGTCGCGCGACGGATTCGAGATCGTCATCACACCTACCATGAACTTTACGGACGATATGATCAGCGCTTTTACGGATCTGGGGGTTGATCAATTGGCCCTTCAGCTGGGCAGCCAGAAACCGGATAAAATCGACCGGCGCTTGATTGAGCTGGAGGCAACCGCAAATCGGGCAGCTTGAGCATTTCTCCCTATTATGTTACGGTCCGTTTCATAATAGGGAGGAGCACCCCATGCCTGACGCCCCCGTTTCCTACCATTTGGACCGATTCCGGCTTATTTTGTCACCGAGCGGTGACATGCGGCTTCTGGAAGTGACCCCGACCTTTTATGAGGATTTGGGAGAACATGTGCCGGATTTCACGGGTCAGATCCTGATTCAGCAGGGAGAATTTTCCGATCCCTGGCCCACCTGGGAAATCCACCCGAAGGGCGATGAATTCGTTTATCTGCTGTCCGGCGACGTGGATTTTGTCTTGTGGGAAGACGGCAAAGAAACCGTCATTCGCGTGAACCAGGACAATCACTATGTGGTGGTGCCCAAAAACACGTGGCACACGGCACGGCCCCGCAGCCCGACGAAGATGCTTTTTGTCACGCCGGGCGAGGGCACGCTGAATGCGGAGAAGCCGGGCTAGACCATTCTTTCTACGGATTAATTGGCAATGTCGGGCCAACGGTCATGCCATGGACAGGCCAGTTCCAACTGACCGGCCACGTGCAGGAGCAGGTCTTCTCTCCCCATCGCCCCGACGATCTGTACCCCCACAGGGATACCGTCTTCCGTCCAATGAACGGGGACGGACAAGGCCGGCTGGCCGGTGACGCTGAAGGGAATGGTGAACGCCCCCGAATGGAACGCGGCAGGGCTTGGTTCGCCCAACGCCCAAGGGGGCTGGCGCAAGGTTGGTGTGATCAAAATATCAAACCCATCCACCCACCATTGGCCGATGGGGCGCACCGCATGGCGCACCACATCGATCGCGTCGGTCCAATCCCCTGGCGTGCAGCGTTGCGCTTCTTCGGCTTCCGACAAAAGCTGGACATCAAGATCCTGCTTCCTCAGAGGGCGGCGGATGCGGTCTTCGATCCATTTGATTTGCGCCGACCGGGACACCACGGAAATCACGTTAAGGGCCGGGGCAATTGGACCAAATAGATTATCCAGCGCCTTGGGATAAGATTCAGACACGTAGTGCCCCAATTGTTCCAGGGCTGTTCCGGTCTTTTTCACCGCCTCGATACAGGCCTTATCCAGCGCCAGCGGCAATAGGGGGTCGTGCATCAACAAACCAACCCGCAATGGCCGGATCGGATCATTCAGGCTTTTGAGAAACGCCATCCCCGTGCTGCCATTGGCGGTGACATCCAGGATCGATGCCAAATCGCGGGCGCTGCGGGCAAGGATGAAGTCTGTCCACATCTCCAAATCATCCGGCGCACCTGCGGGGCTTGCCGACGGCACCCGTCCACGCGACGGTTTCAGTGTAAGCACACCGCAGGAACTGGCGGGATAGCGCAGCGACCCGGTTTCATCCGATCCGTGGGCCACCGCCACCATGCCGGCGGCAACGGCTGCCGCGGACCCGCCACTGGAGCCCCCCGGGGTGCGCGCCAAATCCCACGGATTGCGGGTCGGGCCAAAGGCATGAGGTTCCGTGGTGATCCCCGATGACAGTTCCGGCACGTTTGTTTTGCCGAGCACAATGAACCCCGCCCGTTCCAGGCGGGACATAAATTCCGTGGTGCAATCGGAGCGAAAATCCACATCCCTTAGCGCCGGAGTTCCCAGAAAATGCTGGGTGCCTTCGATTTGCTGGCCGGAATCTTTCACCAAAATGGGTACGCCGGAAAATTCCGCCTCGAGCTTAATATCCGCCGCCCGGTTACGCGCTTCCTCATACAGATCGATCACCACCGCATTAAGCTGCGGGTTGAGCTTTTCGATCCGGTCGAGGGTGTGGTCCACCAACTCTAGAGGGGTGACCTCACCATTGCGCAGGAGGGCCGCCTGGCCAAAGGCGTCCAGCTGCCAGAGGGAATCAGGAATTTGCGACAAGCTTCGTTCGGCCTTTTCTTATGACGAGGTGAGACGGCGCATTTGACTGGCCGCCACACTGATTTTCGCCATATTAAGCCCGCCAGCTTCCAAATCACTAATCATCTCGCGCAAATGCTGCACATCGCTGCCGGCGCCGGAAGCCCATTCTTCAATCGCCGACATCCCCACAGCCCCAGCGGCCACGGACAGAACATTCGCAGTGAGAATGCGCTGTTGAACCGCCAAATCATCCATGGTGCGCGCAAGCGCCAATCGTTCCCAGTGATCGTCCAGGCCGATCGTATCGGCGGAGGCCTTCAGGCGGTCAAAGCCAAGATAGGCGCCCATGGAGAAATGGGTGCAGGCAGCTTCTTCGATTGTCCGTCCGGATAGATTGGCCACCGTGATGATATCAGGCCCCGCTGACAGAGGTTCCAAAATGGCAACGGCGTGCGCCAGGTCTTCAGGCGCCCCGCGTTCAATCAAGCGTTTCTTACGCGCATTGGTCCGTTCCTTCTGGAAGTCCGAAATGTGGTCGAACAACTGCTCCCGCAAGGAGGCAATTCCCGGTGCGAAGCCTTCAATGGCGGATTCAATTGCCAAGGGTTGCGGGCTATTTTGCAGGAACCACATGGATTGGCGCCGCAGCAGTGTTTTGCAGTAAAGATGCAATGTGGTTTGCAGATCCGCCGGGATCTTATTGTCCAACGCATTGATCTGATCGTACAGCTTATCCAGGCCATAGGCGTTGCGCACGACCATATAGGCCCGAACCGTATCTTCGGCGGAGGCGCCCGTTTCGTCATTCATCCGAGTAATGAACGTACTACCGCCCGTGTTCACCACAATATTGGCCAATTCCGTGGCGATGATTTCGCGCCTGAGCTGGTGCCCCTCAATCTCTTCGTGGAAATTATCCCTTAAAGCATGGGGGAAATATTCCGACAGGTCTTTCTCAAACTGCGGATCGTCCGGCACATTGCTGGCCAGAAGTGCGTCGTAGAGGGTGTTCTTGGAATAGGCCATCAGAACCGACATTTCCGGCCGGGTGAGTCCCTGGTCCGACCGTTCCATTTCGGCCAATGTCTCATCGTCCGGCAAGAATTCCACCGCACGGTCGAGATCGCCCGACCGCTCCAATGTCCGCATAAAGCGGGTCTGAACGCCCACATCGGCCTGGGCGGAGGCACGGCTTACGGTCAGAGCCAAGGTTTGACGATAATTATTCTTCAGCACCAGGGCTGATACATCATCGGCCATGGATTCGAGCAATGCATTGCGCGCGTCCATGTCCATCTTTCCGGCCGCCACCAGGCCATTCAGCAAGATTTTGATATTTACTTCGTGGTCGGAACAATCCACACCTGCCGCATTATCGATGGCATCGGTGTTCACCCGGCCGCCGGCCTTCGCATATTCAATACGGCCCCGTTGCGTCACCCCAAGATTGGCCCCTTCACCGATCACTTTCGCCCGCACATCAGTACCATTGACCCGCAGCGCTTCATTGGCTTTATCACCCACCTGGTCGTTCGCTTCTTCCGCCGACTTGATATAGGTGCCGATACCGCCAAACCACAGCAAATCAATTTCTGATTTCAGCAGGGCTTGAATCAGCTCGTTAGGCGTGACGTCGGTTTTCGTGAGGCCGGTCACACGCTTGATTTCGGCAGAAAGAGATATGGATTTCGCGTTGCGGCTAAAAATGCCGCCCCCTTCCGAGATCAGAGAAGTATCGTAATCCTTCCAAGACGTTCTCGGCAGGTCGAACAAGCGCTTGCGTTCCGCAAATCCGCGGGCGGGATCCGGGTCCGGATCGATAAAGATGTCACGGTGATCGAATGCCGCCACAAGACGGATCTGGTCAGACAGAAGCATTCCGTTGCCGAAGACGTCACCGGACATGTCGCCAACGCCCACCACGGTAAATGGCATTGTTTGGGTATCGATGCCCATTTCCCGGAAGTGCCGCTTCACGGCTTCCCAAGCGCCTTTCGCGGTAATGCCCATCTTCTTGTGGTCATAGCCGTTAGATCCACCTGAAGCGAACGCATCGCCCAGCCAGAAGCCACGGTCCACGGCCAAGCCGTTTGAAATGTCAGAGAATGTCGCTGTTCCCTTATCGGCCGCCACCACCAGATAGGGGTCGTCTTCATCATGACGGACCACATCAACCGGCGGTACAACCTCGCCATCGACAATATTGTCCGTCACGTCCAACAAACCGCTGATGAAAATCTTGTAACACGCGATGGCTTCTTGCTGCAGCACTTCCCGATCATTGGTTTGCGGCAGATTCTTTGGCACAAAACCACCCTTAGACCCGACCGGCACGATCACCGCGTTTTTCACCTGTTGCGCCTTCACCAGGCCTAAGATTTCCGTCCGGAAGTCTTCCGGCCGGTCTGACCAGCGCAAGCCGCCCCGTGCCACCTTGCCGAATCGCAAATGAACCCCTTCCACCCGTGGCGAATAGACGAATATTTCCACATGGGGGCGGGGCAGTGGCATGTCGGTGATATTGCCACTATCGATTTTCAAAGAGATGTAGTCTTTAGACTGACCATCATCCGCCAGTTGATAGAAATTGGTCCTCAATACGCTTTCAATGACATTTAGAAAGCTGCGCAAGATCCGGTCTTCATCCAGGCTTTCGATCCGGTCCAGTTCTGTCTGAATGGCCTGGCGGACAGAATTCATGGCCGCCTCGCGATCCGGTACGTCTGGCGAAAAGCGGGCCGCGAACAGGGCCGTCAACAATTTGGCGGCTTGGCTGTGTTTTTGAAGCGTGGATTCCAAATAGGCCTGGGAAAACGCGATGCCGATCTGCCGCAAATATTTTGCAACTGACCGCAGCATGGTCACATCGCGCCAGGGCATTGCTTCCGACACCACCAGGGAATTAAACCCGTCAGCTTCCGCCCGTCCCTGCCAGACGGATAGAAAGGCGTCTTCAAACGTCTTCTGAATGCGCTCTAGATCAATCGCGCTGTCCTGCTTCAGTTTGAAGCGGAAGGTATGGAGCGAGATGGTCTGCCCTTGGGGCATGCGCACTGGATAGGACTGTTCGTCCAATACCTTGAGGCCCATTTCTTCGAGAATTGGCAGATAATCGCTGAGCACCAATAAAGGACCGGCATGATAGATACGCAGGCGGAATGTATCCGCATCATCTTCGGAACGCCGGTGGATGCGTGACCCAATATCCCCGTCGCCGTCAACGGTTTCGATTTTCGCAATATCATCGACCGCGCTAACGGGGTCGACGCCTTCCCGATAGGCCGCATTGAACGCATCGCGATATTTCGTGCTCAATTTTCGCGCGGTGTCCGGATCATATTTTGCAGCCAGAACTTGCGCCAATCGGTCTTGCCAGGACCGAACCGCTTCAACAATCTGCGCTTCGACCTTCTTTTTGTCCGGCATCCCGTCCAACATGGGATCCCGCTCGATGATCATATGCAGGCGGGCGAGCGGTTCATCTGTAAACCGCGGATAATACGTTCTTAGGACACCACCATAGGCGTTACACAATATGGCCGCGATCTTTGTCCTGGTTTCGGTGCCATAACGTTCGCGCGGAATATATACGATCGCTGAAATGAACCGGTCGAACTTATCTCTGCGCACAAATAGCTTGGTTTGGGGACGTTCTTCCAAACGCAATATGCCCAGTGCCGTATGAAAAAGATCGTCTTCCGATACCTGAAAAAGTTCATCACGCGGATAGTTTTCAAGAACGTTGAGCAAGGCTTTGCCGTCATGACTCGCGGGGCTAAACCCTGCTCTTATCAGCGTGTTAGCGACTTTCTTCCGAAGAATTGGAATATCAATCGGGCTGCGGTTGTAGGCGGCGGAAGTGAACAAGCCCACAAAGCGCCGTTCGCCGATTACCTCTCCGTTATCGTTAAAGCGCTTAACACCGACATAGTCGATAAAGGCTGAACGGTGGACCGTAGATTTGGAGTTGCCTTTCGCGATGACCAAGGCGACCGGATGCATCATATGTTGCATCAGCGCCTGCTTGTTTAAGATCGTCTGGTCTTCGCGCCACACAACGCGGCGATCCGGGCTGCGCAGAATTCCAAGGCCACTTTCTGGGACAGCGTTGAAGATGGGGCCATCAGCCCCTTTCTCAACGGTGTAGTCGCGCGCACCTAAGAACGTGAAATGGTTTGCGCGCAACCAATGGAGAAATTCCTTTTGTTCGTCAGTTTCTTCCGACACCGGCCCCTGTTCAAACAAATCCAAGACTTCATCGACAGCGGCGAGCATGGGCTGCCAATCCGCAACGGCGCTCTCCACGTCGTCGAAGGCATCGTCGATTGCTTTTGCGAGAGCGGCCAAGCGTTCAGGATCGACGACCGGTTCCACATGCACCTGAATGAATGATTCCCGAACCACCTCCGCGCCGCCATTGGCTTCAATGGAGACGATCTTACCCTCTTCGTCGCGGCACAAGGGAACGACCGGATGAACCACTTTCCGGATGATGATTTCTTGCTCGTTTATGGCTGCCAGCAGTGAATCCACGAGAAACGGCATGTCGATCCCGACCGCTTCGACGACCGTGTCGGTACAATATCCGCCCTCTTCAGGTGGCATGACATTGTACACCCGGACCAAACGCTCTGTTTTCTGGCGGGTTTGGGCATAACTCCAGAGAGCCTTCGCCGATTCGAGGTCTTCTCCGGTATCCGTGTCACCATTGGTGATGCTTTGGGAGTAAAGGACGAAAAAGGCGCTAAACGGACCATCACTGGTCGAGATTTGGTCCATCGGCAATCCTGTAGGCGTCGGAGAAGTCATCTGATCACCTTGAGTCGCAGCTTTCTGGCTCATATTTTCATTCCTGGGGTTGGCATTTCTGTGGCGTGTTCGCCCTGATTTTTGGTTATCTAGACACGCGTTTCTAAACGTGGTTTCCCAGTATTAACCCTAAACAAGAAGACTCCGTTAAACTCGGTCCCATGGTTTAGAGTTTGTTAAAGAAATGTTCGTTTTGGCCAGCTATCCCGTCTGCATTTCATGACCTCATCCTTTTACGGCGGTGTGGCACAGCATATGAATTCTAGAAACATCTGGTATGCCTGGCCAATTTGGCTAGCTTACGCCGCCCTTGCGCCGGTCGCTGTGTATTCCTTCGTCAATTTGGTGGTGGTTTTGCTGGTGGCCGCCCTTGGTGTCCATGGATGGCGCGGCCTGTCACGGTCACTGTCGGGCGTCCGGTCATTTGCCGGCACGGAAATGCTGGTTCTGGCCGGTATATGGTCCGCATTAATTTGCACCTGGTCCATTGCGCCGGAAGACGCCTGGGGCACCTTGTTACGCCTGGGTGTCCTCGCGATCGCCGCGTGCGCTGCCTTATCCGGCATTTTCGATCTTTCCGCCCAACATCTACGCACGCTCCAGTCTATCATCATAGCGTCAGGATTTATTCTGCTTGGCATATATGCCTTTGAGTTGGCGTTTGGAGCCCCAATCGCTGGCGCTCTCAAAGATGTGTATATGGGCGATGTCAAACCAGGGGCGTCGCAAGACTTCATAGATCGCCTCTATATCGAAAAGTCCCATGCAAAAATCGCCCGCGGAACCGTTGCCTTGGGGGCGCTCGCAATACCGGTCGCTTTTCTATTGTGGCGCCGCGCGAAAGACATGAGGCTTGTGGGCCTTTGGCTTGCCACTTGTTTTGTGGTCTCTCTTTTTACTCACATGTCCTCGGTGCCGGTCGCCCTCTTTGGGGCGTTGATCGCAGCGGGCGTGATTTGGTTTTTCCCAAAGCGTGGATTGACCATTTTGGCGGCGGGCGCTGCTCTCTTCGCCGTCCTTTTGCCATTGCCTCTACAGCAGATTGATCAGGCCGAGCGTATCGGGGTAGAGAGCGAAGGGCTTGGCGTATCCACGCAGCACCGGATACAGATCTACAATTACACGGCGACGTTAATCGGCGACCGGCCCCTCACCGGGTGGGGCTTTCGAGCGGCCCGCCAATTGAGCGATCAAGCCCCGAGCTTTATTGCAGCGGGCTATGATGCTCCCTTTAACGATGGGCAAACGTTATTGCCGGTACACCCCCACAACATGTCTTTACAGCTGTGGCTTGAAACCGGATTTGTTGGGATTGCGTTGTTTTGCGGCGCCTTGCTTTTAGGCGCCTGGCGGGCCGATCACTCTTCCTTGAAGGTATCGCACCGGATGCTTATCGGCGCCACGGGAACTTTTTTGTTTGCGATCGCCAATTTGAGTTTTGGCATATGGCAATTCCACTGGCTGGCTCTAATCGCGCTGAGCGCGGGGGCGGTGTTGGTCTGCTGCCACCGCCCCCGGCACAAGATGTCAGCGTTTGATTAGCCGGCTTTCTCTGTCTTTTCAGGTTCGATCTCTTCGCCGGTTTCCTGATCAACCACCTTCATGGAAAGCCGCACTTTTCCGCGGTCATCGAAGCCAAGCAGTTTGACTTTCACATCATCGCCTTCATTGACCACATCGGTCACTTTGCCGACCCGCTGCGGCGCCAATTGGCTGATATGCACCAAACCGTCTTTCGGGCCGAAGAAATTCACGAAAGCGCCAAAGTCGACAACCTTAACGACTTTGCCGTCGTAGATCTCGCCCACTTCCGGTTCCGCCGTCAGGCCTTTGATCCATTTCAGCGCCGCTTCGATGGATTCGCCGTCGGCACTCGCGACTTTTACCGTGCCATCATCTTGAATATCGATTTTAGCCCCTGTGGTTTCCACAATCTCGCGAATGACCTTACCGCCGGAGCCGATCACATCGCGGATCTTGTCCACCGGAATCTGGATGACTTCAATGCGCGGTGCATGTTCGCCGAGGGATTGGCGGGATTCTGACAGGGCTTTGGACATTTCACCAAGAATATGGTTCCGGCCACCATGAGCCTGCTCCAATGCCTGCTTCATGATTTCTTCGGTGATACCGGTGATCTTGATGTCCATTTGAAGCGACGTCACACCTATCTCGGTACCCGCCACTTTAAAGTCCATGTCGCCTAAGTGATCTTCGTCCCCGAGAATATCGGAGAGGACGGCAAAACGATCGCCTTCCTTGATCAAGCCCATGGCGATACCGGCAACCGGCCGCTTGAGCGGCACGCCCGCATCCATCATGGACAGAGACGATCCGCAGACGGTCGCCATGGAAGACGAGCCGTTTGATTCCGTAATCTCTGAAACGATCCGCAGCGTATAGGGAAATTCTTCCGCATCCGGAACAACAGCCTTCAGTGCGCGCCAGGCAAGTTTACCGTGACCGATTTCACGGCGTCCCGCACCGCCCATGCGTCCGGCTTCCCCGACGGAATAAGGCGGGAAGTTGTAGTGCAGCATGAAGCGTTCACGATAGGTGCCTTCCAGGGCGTCAATGAACTGTTCGTCGTCACCGGTGCCCAGGGTGGTTACACATAATGCTTGTGTTTCACCACGCGTGAACAAGGCCGACCCGTGGGTTCGTGGCAGAATACCCACTTCGCTTTTGATAGGCCGCACCGTGACCAGATCGCGTCCGTCGATGCGCTTGCTGGTATCGAGGATGCTGTTGCGGACAATGTCTTTTTCGATTTCCTTGAAGACCTTGCCCAGCGTTGAGCCATCGATGGAATCTTCTTTTTCCTCGTCCCCAAGCGCTTCAACCGCCTTGTCTTTCGCGGCGGCAACCTTTTCCTGACGCAATGTCTTCTGAGGCTCGGTGTAAGCGGCCCGAAGATCGTCTTCGATCACCTCGCGAACGCGCCGGGTTTCGTCTTCGTAGGTAACCTCTGTCAGTTCCCAAGGCTCCTTCGCACAATCTTCCGCCAGGGAAATGATCGCATCGATAACCGGCTGCATTTCACGGTGACCGAACATCACGGCGCCCAGCATGACGTCTTCCGACAATTCCTTGGCTTCCGATTCCACCATAAGAACAGCATCGGGCGTTCCGGCGACCACCAGATCAAGGGCCGATTCACCCATATCGTCAATATACGGATTAAGCTTGTATTCGCCATCGATATAGGCAACCCGCGCGGCACCGATTGGCCCCATAAACGGGATGCCGGAAATGGTCAGCGCGGCGGACGCCGCCACCATGGCCACCACATCTGGATCGTTTTCCATGTCGTGGCTCAAAACAGTAAGAACCACTTGAGTTTCATTCCGGAAGCTGCCGGGGAAGAGGGGGCGAATGGGCCGGTCGATCAAACGGGAAACAAGGGTTTCTTTTTCCGTTGGGCGCCCTTCGCGCTTGAAATAACCGCCAGGGATTTTGCCCGCAGCGAATGTTTTTTCTTGGTAGTTCACGGTGAGGGGGAAGAAGTCGATCCCGGGCTTTGCCGATTTCGCCCCAACGGCCGTGGCCAAGACGGTCGTTTCCCCATAAGTCGCGAGCACCGCCCCATCGGCCTGGCGGGCCATACGTCCTGTTTCTAGAATGAGCGGCCGTCCGCCCCAGGAAATTTCTTTCTTGCAAATATTAAACATCTAACATTCCTTCGAGATCAGCCGCTCCCGCGGTCATCTGATCAATTTGCGTCCGCCCCATTGCGAACGCACACTTTCAACGCAATTCAGGCTGCGCCCACCTTTTGAACAGCATCATGCTGCCAACAAACACAAAGGGCGGAACGCACGCCAAACGGTTCGCTCTCGCCTAACCGACTGACCGTGCCTATCCGCCCTTTGCGCATCATGAGATTTAACGCCGAATACCGAGCCTTTGGATCAGGTCTTGGTATCGCTTTTCGTCCTTCGCTTTCAGATAGTCCAAAAGCCGCCGGCGCTTGCTCACCAGTTTCAAAAGCCCACGACGCGAATGGTTGTCTTTCGCATGAGTTTTAAAATGGTCGGTGAGGTTGTTAATTCGTTCGGACAAAATCGCCACTTGGACCTCTGGGGATCCCGTATCATTTGCTTTTGCAGCGTATTCGCCGATCAGTTCTTGCTTTCTTTCAGGCGTAATCGACATCGGTTCTCCTTATCAATCTGGGAGATTAAACACACGGATCGGCTGACACAAACCTTGTGCGACTTCGCACAGCGCCACCGGCCGACCCTTTTCCGACGTACAAAGCACCAGTGGCTCCCCTTTCGGAGATTGCGGTCCACCTGCCTCTGCACGCTGATGAATGGCCATCCCGTTTTTCAAACGGGGCACGTCTGCATCGGTTACGGCCACGGCCGGGATGTCGTCCAGCGGGGTCTCAACCGGGAGCAAATGTGCTTCGGCGGCGGCACTATGACCTAAAGCGTCCAGATTTTCCAGCGTTATTGCGTTGTTTTCGTCAAACGGTCCCACCCGCAGGCGCCGCAGCGCCGATACATAGCCAACAGCCCCCACTTTCTCGGCAATATCAACGGCCAGGCTGCGCACATACGTTCCCTTGCCGCAATCGGTCTCAAAAGTGGCTGTCGCGCCCTCAACCCCTAACAGGTCCAACCGATGGATCTGGATGGTGCGTGCTTTAAGCGCCACCTCTTTGCCGGCACGGGCCAATTCATAGGCCCGTTTCCCATCCACCTTTAGCGCGGAATAAGCAGGCGGCATTTGCTCAATGGTGCCCAAAAAATCCTTCAAAACCGCGGATATTTCTTGAAAGCTGGGCCGTATGTCTGAGGTTTTGAGGATCTCGCCTTCGGCATCCGCTGTAGCGCGCGCCTCTCCGAATGTCACATCGAAGCGATAGGTTTTACGGGCACCCATGAGGTATCCCGCGGTTTTGGTGGCTTCGCCCAACGCAACCGGCAGGATGCCAGAGGCAAGCGGATCCAGGGTGCCGCCGTGACCGGCCTTTTGGGCGTTAAGCGCACGCCGGACACGGCCAACCACGGCCGAAGATGAAATACCCAACGGTTTATCTATGGACAGCCAACCATGAATCGGATTCCCTTTGCGCTTACGAGGCATCCTTCGCCTGATCCGATTGAGATTCCGCCCCCTCCTGGTCAAGGAGATCATCGGCCACATCAGGCGATTTCAGAAGCGCATCAATGCTATCCGCATAGTCGAACGTGGTATCCAATTCAAAATGGATCGAGGGGGTGTAGCGTGTGGTGAGTTGCTTGCCCAACATGCCGCGCACGGGCGCTTTTACGCGATTAAGGGCGGCCACCACCTTATCCGCATCACCACCCCCAAGCGGCAGGCAATAGGCGGTGGCATTTTTGAGGTCGGGACTAATGCGCACTTCCGACACGGTCACGGAAACGCCGGACAATTCGGCGGCGTGAATATCCCCGCGCAGCAAAAGTTCGGACAGGATTTGCCGAATGGATTCCGCCATCCGCAACTGACGTTGGCTGGGAGCCTTGGATTTGGATTGAGAACCGGACTTTCGGGACACCGGACGCTCCATAAGGGGACGGTGGCCAGCCACATACTGACCAGCCTACGCGTCCGTTGCAGTCAGACTTATAAGGTGCGCGCGACTTCTTCGACCCGGAAGCACTCGATTACATCGCCGGGCTGCATATCCTGATAATTTTCAAAGGCCATGCCGCATTCCTGACCCGAGTTGACTTCTTTGACCTCGTCCTTGAACCGTTTCAGCGTGGCCAAGGTACCTTCATGGATCACCACATCATCGCGGATCAAGCGCACTTTCGCGCCCCGTTCCACATTGCCTTCGGTCACCCGACACCCAGCCACCTTGCCGGCCTTGGAAACATTGAAGACTTCGAGGATTTCGGCATTGCCCAAGAAAGTTTCCCGCAATGTTGGGTCCAGCATGCCCGACAAGGCCGCCTTGATGTCATCAACCAGGTCATAAATGATCGAATAGTAGCGGATCTCAATGCCGGATCCCCGGGCGTGATCGCGGGCCTGGGCATTGGCGCGGACGTTAAAGCCGATGATCGGCGCGCTGCTTGCCTCTGCCAAGACCACGTCGGATTCCGTGATCCCGCCGATGCCCGCATGTAAGATCCTAACGGAAACTTCATCGGTGCCCAATTTCTCAAGCGCGCCCACAATCGCTTCGGCCGACCCTTGCACGTCGGCTTTGATGACAATCGGCATCTCTTTGACGTCTTTGGTCTTGATCTGCGACAGCATTTGCTCAAGAGAACCGCGGCCGCCGGGCTGCGCGCGTGATTCGCGTACTTTACGTTCTCGGTATTCGGAAATCTCACGGGCGCGGGCTTCGCTTTCAACCACGGCAAACCCATCACCAGCTTCGGGTGGCGCACTAAGGCCAAGAATTTCAACGGGTACAGTAGGCCCAGCCTCTTTAACCGATTCACCACGGTCATTGATCAGGGCACGAACTTTACCCCATTTAGACCCGGCAACCACAATGTCGCCCACCCGCAATGTCCCGCGTTGGACAAGAACGGTTGCAACGGGGCCGCGACCCTTGTCGAGCTTCGCTTCCACGATCACGCCATCAGCAGCCCGATCTGGATTCGCTTTGAGTTCCAATATCTCGGACTGAAGGATGATTGCTTCTTGAAGCGCATCCAGGTTCGTTTTCTGGGTCGCCGACACTTCAATCGCTTGCACGTCGCCACCCATTTCCTCGACGATGACTTCGTGCTGCAAAAGCTCTTGCTTCACTTTGTTGGCATTCGCTTCCGGCCGGTCGATCTTGTTGATCGCGACAATGATCGGCACTTCCGCCGCTTTGGCGTGCGAAATCGCTTCGATCGTTTGTGGCATCACGCTGTCGTCAGCCGCCACCACAAGGATGACGATGTCGGTGGCCTTTGCACCGCGCGCGCGCATGGCCGTAAAGGCGGCGTGGCCGGGCGTATCCAAAAACGTGATTTTGTCGCCGGACCCAAGTTCCACCTGATAGGCGCCAATATGCTGCGTAATACCACCCGCTTCGCCCCCAACCACGTCGGTTGCCCGCAAAGCGTCCAGCAATGATGTTTTACCATGATCCACATGGCCCATAACGGTGACCACGGGCGCGCGCGGCTGAAGATCTTCGTCCTTGTCGTCTTCGCCCTCAATGCCGACCTCGATATCCGCTTCAGACACCCGCTTCACCGTATGACCGAATTCTTCGGCAATCAGTTGAGCCGTGTCCGCATCAAGGACATCATTTATGGTGGCCATATTGCCTTGGGCCATCAACACCTTGATCACATCGACAGCGCGTTCCGTCATGCGGCTTGCAAGTTCCTGCACGGTGATCGCGTCCGGAATGGTCACTTCCCGATAGATCTTTTGACCCGCGGACGATTCACCGCGTGCTTTGCGCTTTTCACGTTCCTGCGCCCGCTTAATTGACGCAATACTCCGTGTACGCTCTTCTTCATTGAGCGCATTCGCAATGGTCAGCTTGCCGGCCCGGCGCCGGGGTTCGCTTTTTCGCGTGGACGGTGTTTTTGGAGCCGCGCCCGGTTTCGCTTTCTTTGACCGCGGAGATTCTTCTTCCTCGGGCTTAGTTCCGACCGCCGCCGCGCGGGCCGCCGCCGTTGCCTTGGAGCGTTCATCCGCCTGCTGGCGGCGCGTGGCTTCTTCTTCGGAACGTTTTTTCGCTTCTTCTTCCGCCTGATGCCGGGCGTCTTCTTCCGCCTTGCGGGCCTCTGCCTCGGCGCGCTCCGCCGCTAGCCGCTTGTCTTCTTCTTCCTGACGCTTTGCCTCTTCTTCAGCGGTTTTGCGGGCTTCGACTTCCGCAATGCGATGATCAGACAGTGCGCGGGCGCGGGCCTCTTTTTCCTCGTCGGTGAGGGTGCGCAGCACCATCCCGCTTTTGGCTTTGTCCTTTGGCTTGGCCTCAGCTTTTGTTTCCACCTGAGGCGGCGGCGCCTTGGTTTCAGCCTCGGGGGCGGGTGCCGGCGCGGCCTCAGCAGGTTTCTTTGCCGCAGCCCCCTTGGCTGCGGGCCCCGCGATGGTCCGCTTGCGTTTCTTTTCAACAACGACAGACTTCGATCTCCCGTGGGAGAAGTTCTGGCGCACAGTCCCTGAATCGACCGTCCGCTTGAGGCTAAGTGTGCGTCCACCGCCTGATTTTCTGCCGCCTACTTCTTTTTCTTCGCTCATTCTTTGCCTTTTACCCGGCGCTGTCTCCGATTGCCATAGGCGTTTCGCGCCATTCGCCCGGAATTAGGGGACGAAAGCCCTGCAGGCGATTACATTCCTCGAGGATACGCGCCGAGACACCACCGTCTTTGAGGGCTGCATGTACCACATTTTCACGGCCAATGGCCAAACTCAATTCTTCCCCTGTAAAACAGCCCACAACCATGAACCGTTCAGATTTAGCGCCCAAAGCCATCAGACGCCGACGACCGTCTTCGGCCCCATCGCGGGCTTCGAACAACACGGCCGCTTGTCCCGCCCGTATCGCGGCCTCAACCTTGGCAAATCCCTGCTCGATCTGACCGCCCTTGCGCGCCAACCCCAGCATATTCAACACTTGCCGGGACAACAGACTTTCCACCACATTTGCGAGGTCGGACTCGACTTTCACCGACTGTTTCGCGGCACGGGCAAACGCTTTTGTCGCCACGGCCTTATCCACAATCGTCCGCTCTGCCGTTACCCAGCACCCCCGTCCGGGAAGCTTTGAATGTATATCCGGCACAACGGTGTCATCGGGCGATACCACAAAACGCACCATATGCGTGGGTGACCGATGGTCGCCGGTGACGATACACTTCCTAACACGCTCTTTTTTTGCCTGGCGCGATGTTGTGCCCGTAGCCTTATTCAGCCGTCGTCTCTCCCTCTTCACTGTCGCCGGCACCGTCTTCTCCCTCAGCCTCAGCCTCTGGTTCGTCATCGAACCAATGGGCCCGCGCCGCCATAATGATGGCATCTGCATCTTCCGCCGACACGCCAAAACCATCCAAAATGCCTGGGACGCGTTGTTTTTCGCCGTCGACCACTTCAATGCTGCCGATGAGTTCGTCGCGCGCAAGGTCACCGAGGTCATCCAAAGTCTTGACGCCGTTCTCACCAAGCGTCACGAGCATGGCCGGCGTTAGACCATCCAATTGGATCAGATCATCTTCAACGCCCAATTCGCGCCGGCGCGCATCAAACTTTGCTTCTTGCTCTTGAATGAATTCCGACGCGCGAAGTTGGAGTTCTTGCGCCGTTTCTTCATCAAAGCCTTCAATCTCGGCCAGCTCGGAGAGATCCACATAGGCCACCTCTTCGATGGTTGCGAACCCTTCAGAGGTCAAAAGCTGCGCAATCACCTCATCCACGTCCAAGCTTTCCGTGAACATGGCGGTGCGCTGACGGAATTCTTCCTGACGCCGTTCTGATTCTTCCGCTTCGGTCAGGATGTCGATATCCCACCCCGTCAACTGAGAAGCGAGGCGCACATTCTGCCCGCGGCGGCCAATGGCCAAGCTCAACTGTTCATCCGGCACCACCACTTCAATGCGCTGAGTGTCTTCATCAAGAACCACTTTCGCGACCTCGGCGGGCGCCAATGCGTTCACGATGAAGGTTGCCGCATCGGGTGACCATTGAATGATATCGATCTTCTCATTCTGCAGTTCGTTCACAACCGCCTGAACGCGGCTGCCCCGCATACCCACACAAGCGCCCACGGGATCGATCGACGAATCGTTGGAGATCACAGCGATTTTCGCCCGGCTGCCTGGGTCACGCGCCACAGACTTAATCTCGATGATGCCGTCATAAATCTCCGGCACTTCTTGTCCGAAGAGTTTCGCCATGAATTGCGGATGGGAGCGCGACAGGAAGATCTGCGGTCCCCGCTGTTCGCGCCGAACGTCGTAGATATAGGCCCGAATGCGGTCCCCTTGCCGGAAGCTTTCCCGGGGCAACAGCTCGTCACGCCGGACAATGGCTTCTGCTCGGCCAAGATCCACCACCACATTGCCATATTCCGTACGCTTCACAATGCCGTGGATGATTTCACCAATGCGGTCTTTGTATTCTTCAAACTGACGTTCGCGTTCCGCGTCGCGCACCTTTTGCACGATCACCTGCTTTGCCGTTTGAGCCGCTATGCGGCCGTAATCCACCGGGGGCAAGGGGTCCGACAAAAAGTCACCCACTTGGGCGGCAGGGTTTTTCGCGTGAGCATCTTCGAGCAAGATTTGCGTGGCATCGTCTTCGATCACGTCCACCACTTGCATAAACCGCGCGAGCCGAATTTCGCCGGTTTTCGGATCAATTTCCGCACGAATATCATTTTCCACGCCATAGCGAGACCGCGCCGCTTTTTGGATTGCCTCTTCCATCGCTTCGATCACGACATTGCGGTCGATGGACTTTTCACGCGCGACCGCATCTGCAATTTGAAGCAGTTCCAATCGATTGGCGCTAATTGCTGGACTTCCCATGAAAACCTCGTTCTCGTCCCAATCTAAAGATCCGTAAACGGATCACCTATCCCTGTTAATGCATGCCCGTTGTTTCTGCGGGAGACTGCGCTTTCAAGGCCGCCTCCATCAATTCATCGGTCATGACCAATTTTGCTTCCGAAATTTGATCGAACGGCAAACGCGCAAGCGTGCCTTCCATATCAATCAACACGTCGCCGCTTTGCGTCCCCTTCAACAGACCGCGAAACCGTTTGCGGCCATCGAGCAAATCCGCCATTTCGACCTTTGCTTCGTAACCGGCGAAGCGGTCAAAATCATCTTCGCGCACAAGCGGCCGGTCGATACCGGGTGATGACATCTCCAGCATATATTCGCCGGAAATGGGGTCTTCGATATCCAGCAAGGCAGACACGGCGTGGCTCAGCTCGGCGCAATCATCCACCGTCATCGTGCCGTCGAACCGTTCGGCCATAATTTGCAGCGTCTGAGGAGAGCCCCCAATCAGGCGAATGCGCACGACCCGATAGCCCATCGCTTCCGCGGTGGGTTCCACCAAATCGCGGACCTGACCAATCAGGCCCGTTTTTTGCCCCAATAGGTGGCGCATATCCCTCTGACTTTTTTCGGCGGGGGAGCTGATGATTTGCCCAAATAAAAAAGCGGGCCCGAAGCCCACTCCTCCACGTCGGATCAACCCAAATCCGCCGGTAATTCAAATTGACAACAGCCCGTATTTTAGACTTTCCACCGCGTTCTTCAAGGGCTTAAACCATTTATTCTGTTAAGGGTTTCGCCGAAAGCGGAGATAAACGGGCGTCCGCCCCTGTCTGAGGGCCTTCTGCTCATAGCGCGTCTCGGGCCAATCGCCGGGCCGAACACGCCAATCCGCTGGCCTTTCCGCCAGCCAATCAAAGCCGCCAAACCGGTGAATATGGGCCAAAGTCCAGCGGCAATAGTCGGGAATGTCGGTTGCCACGCGGAATTCGGCACCAGGTTTTAAGGCGTGGTGAAGCTGGGAAAGCGTTTCCTGATTAACGAAACGACGCTTATGGTGCCGTGTTTTTGGCCAGGGATCCGGGAATAGCAGCATGGCGCGCCCCAAGGCCCCTTCCGGAATCTTATCTAAGAGGTCCCGGGCGTCCCCCATATATATGCGGATATTTTCAAGGCGATTGGCGCTTATCTGTGCCAACAGCTTCGCCACCCCGTTGACAAAGGGTTCGCACCCGATGAAGCCGATATTGGGGTGCATCGCCGCGACAGCAGCCAAATGTTCGCCGCCGCCAAAGCCGATTTCCAACCAGATATCATCTGTATCATCAGAAAAAAGGCCGCCTGGTTCATCAGCCCGGTCCAGGTCGACCGCAAGGCTGGGCAGCAGATTGTCGACCAGGTCCTGCTGACCTTGCCGCAATTTGTGCCCGTGGCGCCGGCCGTACAGCAGACGGCGCCGGGCTAAATCCGTGTCATTCTGATCGGACAAAAAAGCCTCCGATCTGGACGGGAGGGATTAGGCGAAGGCCGATTTCAGGTCGTCGACCAGATCGGTTTTTTCCCAGCTAAAGCCACCATCCGCATCTGGCGCCCGGCCGAAATGGCCGTAGGCCGCCGTGCGCGCATAAATCGGGCGGTTTAGATGCAGATGCTCGCGAATGCCACGAGGCGATAGGTTCATCACATCCATCAGAACCGATTCTAGCTTGTCTTCATCCACTTGGCCGGTGCCGTGCAGATCCACATAGATGGAGAGAGGGCGCGACACGCCGATGGCATAGGCAAGCTGAATGGTGCATTTGTCGGCAAAATCGGCGGCTACAACGTTTTTCGCGAGATAGCGCGCCGCATAAGCAGCGGAACGGTCCACCTTGGTTGGGTCCTTGCCCGAGAAAGCGCCGCCGCCATGAGGTGCCGCGCCACCATAAGTGTCCACAATGATTTTGCGGCCTGTCAGGCCGGCATCCCCATCGGGACCCCCAATGATGAATTGGCCCGTTGGATTGACGAAAAACTGGTCTTCAGGACACATCCACCCTTCCGGCAGCACATTCAAAACGTGCGGTCGAACGATCTCGCGAATTTCGTCTTGGCTGACATTTTCGGTGTGCTGCGTCGACACAACAACAGAGGTCGCTTTCACCGGCTTGCCGTCCACATATTGAAGCGACACCTGACTTTTGCTGTCTGGGCCAAGGTCCGGCTGAGCGCCGGAATGACGCGCTTCGGCCAAAGAATGAAGGATCTCGTGGGAGAAATGAATTGGCGCCGGCATCAGTTCCGGCGTTTCTTTACAGGCATAGCCAAACATGATGCCCTGGTCGCCCGCGCCTTCGTCTTTATTGCCAGCGGCATCAACCCCCATCGCAATGTCGGCGGATTGTGAGTGCACATGCACCGCGACGTCGGCTTTTTCCCAGTGGAAGCCTTCTTGTTCGTAGCCGATATCCTTGATGGCGTGGCGGGCAACGCTTTCAAGCTTTTCAGCGGTTATGCTGTCAGGGCCACGTACTTCACCGGCAAGAACAACCCGATTCGTCGTGCACAAGGTTTCCACTGCCACCCGAGCTTCCGGGTCCGCGGCAAGATAAGTATCAACCACGCTGTCCGAAATGCGATCACTAACCTTGTCCGGATGTCCTTCGGAAACGGATTCACTGGTGAAAAGATAATTACCCCTTGGCACGGTAGCGCCTCCTTGACTTCGGGTGAGCAAAAAAAGAGTGGTATGAAGGAAGAACCTTAAAAGTCCCTATCGGCCAGCAACCGCAAGAAGCGTCTCAAACGGAGATGTTGGCCCCTCTCCTCAAAAAAGCGGTCGTTTTGTTGCAGGCTTTCCGCGCAAGGTCAAGTTGCTCTAAGCGAGGGTAAGCGCAGGCGGGAAATCCCATAGGCAAGGCCCGCGGCACAGATCAAGGCCAGAAGCACGGCAAGGGCACCGGTCTTCGCGTAAATTGTCGCCGGCAACGGCGCCGGAAGCGCTGTATCCATAATGCCGCTTTGGTGCCCATCCGACCCGATCACCTTCTTTCCATAGGCATCAAAAACCACCGAGATGCCCCCGGCAGCGCCGCGCACGACCGGTAATCCCTCCTCCACAGCGCGCAAGCGCGCCGCATCGGCAAATTGCTTGCGAGTGCCGGGAAAGGCGTCCTTTTCATTCGACAGGTTCAGAAGCCAGGCGGGCCGTTTGGTATGGTCCACCACGTCACCCGACGCCGCCACATCTATTCCAACTAACAAGCCAAACTCTGGCACATCGGACGGTGCATAGGTTCGCGGTCCAGCCCCTAAAAAGATCGGCACAGTGGGGTGCGTGGCGTGCGCCGGGCCCAATCCAAACGGCAGTCCGTGCGACCGATCATAGGTCGCGCGAATCTGACCTTCCACATCAATTACGTGGAGCGCGTCATAGAGGCCCCCTTGGCGGGCGCGGCGCGCACTTTGAACCACAGCGACCTGATTTTCTTTTATCCAGGCCGACACAATCTGCGTGCCGCCTGGACGCTCCGACAGAAACCCGGGGCCACAGGGCGCCCCTGGGATGATCAGCATACTGACCCTTGAATAGTCGAAATTATTCGTCGGCAAGGTAGATTTCCGCTGCAGATCCGCGGGGTCAAGATCGCACACCCCTTCCGGCGCCGTCACAATACGCACAATGGTTTGATCGGACGCGGACGCGGTGTCTCCCGACAAACGCCATAGACCGGCTAAGAAGACCAATCCCATGGCCGCCAATGCCGCCGCGGGCCACCAAAGGGTGAGGCGCATGTGTTGTCCGGGTCCGTGATATGCGAAACTGGGGTTGGGTAAGCAACCGGCAATCGCAGAGGCAACCGCAAGCGTTAGGAGCGACAAACCATAGACCCCAACCCAGGCCGCGATTTGCAGCATGTGAGGTGCCTCTGCCCATACCGATCCGACAAGTGCAAGCGGCAGCCCGCCAAAAAAGTGCCCTCGGCACCATTCCGCGGCGGTGAGAACAATGGCCAATGTGAGACCTCGTTCCGGGCCCACGGTCCAAAACTGGTGCGCGACAAGAACGGCAAGAGCCGGAAACAGGGATGCCCAAGCGACCAGCACCAGACCATTCGGACTGGACAGCCAAAGCCCATAAAACGCGACACCGAAATACCCGAGCCCGAAGGCCGCGCCGGCCCCCAGGGCCTCAAGAACGCCCTTTAGCCCTTCGTCCAGACCGTCGATCAACCAGATCAACAGCGTGATACTCACAAAGATCGCCGGAATGGCATAAAACGGCGCCAAGGCAAGCGCCGCCAGCACGCCGGCAGCCCCGCTTAACGCCAGGCGCATCCAGCCATGGACGAAGGCAATCCGCCGCGCGCCGCGTATGGCAACATCTAAGACTTCGTCGAAAAGAGTGTCGGGTGTTGAGCCCGTCGGGTTAGCCATCAACTTTCCGCGGTTCCGCGGCAATGTCGTCTTGTGGCAGCACCACGGCCCCGTTCACAGGGCTTTCTTTATGGCCGTCATCCGGGCCGATCGGATCGATCAGGTGTACACGGATCTTCTTGACCCGACGTGGGTCGGCATCGATGATTTCGAATTCAAGTCCGCCCGGGTGGCGGATAAGTTCGCCACGCTGGGGAACACGCCCCACCAAGGAAAAGATCAAACCGCCCAGCGTATCGATATCCTCTTCCCGGTCTTCCGGCAGAAGGTCGATGGATACTTTTTCCTCGAGCTCATCAATCGGGACGCGGGCATCCGCATCATATCCGCCGCCTTCGCGTTGTATCAGAACAGGCGCGGCATCGGTATCGTGTTCATCTTCGATTTCACCGACAATTTGTTCCACCAAATCTTCGATGGACACCAGCCCGTCAGTCCCGCCATATTCATCGATGACGATTGCCATATGAATGTGGGTCTTCTGCATACGGACCAACAGATCAAGAGCCGGCATGGACGGCGGGACAAAAAGCACATCCCTGCGCAGTTTGTTGAGGATATATCCATTGGCTTGCTGTTTATCCGCATCCCCATTGCCGCCCGCCGACAACATGGCAATCACATCTTTGATGTGAACCATGCCAATCGGGTCGTCCAGCGTTTCGCGGTAGATCGGCAGGCGCGAATGCGCCGCTTCGCGAAAAACGTCCAGAATATCCGTGAGCTCAGTCGACACTTCCACGGCGATAATATCCGCACGCGGCACCATCACGTCGTCCACCCGCAACTCGCCGAAGCTCAGGATGTTGGAGAGCATCATGCGCTCTTCTTTGGAGAGCGCCGCGGGCTCTCCTGTGTGCGATTGGATGGTTTCTTCGAGGCTTTCGCGCAGCGTGCCGCTGCCGATTTGCTTGCGCCCAAATCCGGTCAATCGAGCAACATAGTGGGAGAAAACAGAGTGTTTTTCCCCATTCTTCTCGGACCGTTTGTCTTGTCGTATCCCTGTGTTCGCCATTGCTGTGTAAATGGATGCCCTAAAAATGCCTAGAAAACTGCGGTTTCGTAGGGATTCTCATATCCGAGGACAGCCATTGCTGCTATTTCCAGCGACTCCATTTCTGCTGCGTCTGTATCGATTTGGTGATCATACCCTAAAAGATGAAGGAATCCGTGCACAATTAAGTGGCACGTATGGGCAGAAAGACTGATTTTTCGGTCTTCTGCTTCCCGCGCCACAGTTTCCGCGGCCAGCACGATATCGCCCATAATCCAGGGCACCGGCGCGGGGGGCTGCGCTTGGGGAAAGGACAGCACATTGGTCGGCTTATCCTTCCCCCGATGGGCATGATTAAGCCCCTGTGATGTTGGATCATCGGTCAAATAAAGGCTGAGTTCAGCCTCCTGATCCGCCAGGAAAGGGGTTGTTGGCAAAACCTCAAAGGCCGCCCGGATGGCTGTCGCAGCCAACCCTTCCACTTCTTCGAGGCGGTCCCAAGCGCCCTTTTCCACCTGAACGGAAATCTCAATGGGAAGATCTGCGTCAGACATCTTTTGCGGGCGCCGGATCGGCGTCTTTTGATTTTTTAGGACGCTTCTGATCCCTTTTGTCATAGGCCGCCACAATGCGGGTCACCAAACCGTGGCGCACCACATCTTTCGCGGAAAAGCGGCAGACAGACACACCATCGAGCGGATCCAAGATCTCCAGTGCGTCCGCCAAACCGGACTTTATGCCCGGTGGTAAGTCGACCTGGCTGGGGTCACCCGTGATCGTCATGACCGAATTTTCACCCAGACGCGTCAGGAACATTTTCATCTGCATGGGGCTTGTATTTTGCGCTTCGTCCAGAATGACGAAGGCATTTGTCAGTGTACGCCCCCGCATAAAGGCGAGCGGTGCGATTTCAATCTCACCGGAGTCCAGCTTGCGTTCCACTTGTTCCGCCGGAAGCATATCATACAAGGCGTCGTACAAAGGCCGTAGATAGGGATCTACTTTTTCCTTCATGTCGCCCGGCAAAAAGCCCAACCGTTCACCTGCCTCCACCGCCGGGCGGGACAGAATGAGCCTGTCTATCTTGCCTTCCAACATCATGGACACCGCAACCGCAACGGCCAGATAGGTTTTCCCGGTGCCCGCAGGACCAAGACCCAAGGTCAAGTCCGATGACCGCAGGGCGTCGATATAGACAGCCTGCGCCGGCGAGCGCGGTGTGATCATGCGCTTTGTGGTGCGGATCGCTTGTCTACTGTTGGGTTTTATGGCCTTGCCGTTTTCAATCGGACCGTCTGTCATCCTAATTGCCGCTTTAACATCGGCCTCCACCACCTCGGCACCGCTTTCCAGGCGCTCATACAAATTCTGCAATATGGCCTTTGCCCGGGCTGTATTGTCCGCGCCCCCTTTAATCGAGACGCGATTGCCGCGCGGCGTCAACACGACGCCCGTTTTTTGTTCGATCAATGCGAGGTGCCGGTCATGTTCGCCAAACAGTGTTTTGGCGAGACGGTTATCCGTAAAATCAATGAGATCCACCACGTCATCGGCACCGTTTGAACTGACGGTGCGCAACCCGCTTTTGCCTCCGGATCGCGGTGTCAAAAGGAAGCCCTCAAGACAGAACCTCCATCGGGGCTTGGGCGTGACATAGTTCCCCGGACAGACTGTTGGACAACGCCGCAACAACTTTCGTGTCGTGGATCTCGCCCACCAAATCGGCATCCGCCGACACGTGAATGGGTTGTAGATAGGGGCTGCGCCCCAAGGCTTGGCCGGGCTGGCGGCCTTTACCCTCAAACAGCACCGGTAAGCGCGACCCTACGCAGGCCGCATTGAAAGCGGCTTGCTGTTCCGTCAGCAATTTTTGAAGCTCGGTCAATCGGTCCGATTTGACGGTTTCGTCAATTTGTTGCGGCAATGAAGCCCCCGGTGTGCCTGGACGAGCGCTATATTTGAAGGAAAAGGCTTGCGAATAGGTTACATCGCGCACAAGCGACATGGTCGCGTCAAAGTCTTTGTCGGTTTCTCCCGGAAATCCAACGATAAAATCAGAGGACATGGCAATATCCGGCCGGGCCTCACGTATCTTATCAATCAGCCGTCGATAATCATCGGCCGTGTGGCCGCGGTTCATGGCCTGCAAGATCCGGTCGGACCCCGCCTGCACCGGCAAATGGAGATAGGGCATCAATTGCGGAATATCGCGGTGCACCGCGATGAGATCATCGTCCATGTCCCGCGGATGGCTTGTGGTGTAGCGCAAACGATCAAGCCCATCGATTTCCGACAGGCGGATCAACAGCTTCGCCAAAGACCAATCCTCGGCGTCAGGTCCCTGGCCATTAAAGGCATTCACATTTTGACCCAACAGCGTGATCTCGCGCACGCCGGCATCGACAAGCGCGCGGGCTTCTTGCTCGATGGACATCACGTCACGCGAAAATTCTGCACCTCGCGTATAGGGCACCACGCAGAAGGAACAAAACTTATCACAGCCCTCTTGGATGGTTAGGAACGCGGTGACGCCCTGTTGCGCTTTAGGTGCCGGCAGATGATCAAACTTATCTTCAACCGGAAAATCCGTGTCCAGAACACCTCCGCCTTCGCGGACTGCCTTGGCAACAAGCTCTGGCAGGCGGTGATAGGTTTGCGGCCCGAACACCATGTCCACGACAGGCGCGCGGCGCATGATTTCCGCCCCCTCGGCTTGCGCAACACAACCGGCAACGGCCACCAGCATCCGCCCGCCAGTATCGGATTTTTGCTCTTTGAGCGGACGAATTCGACCAAGTTCCGAATATACCTTTTCCGCTGCTTTTTCGCGGATGTGGCAGGTATTCAAAATCACCAGATCGGCGCCGTCTGGCGTGTCCGTCGCCTCGTAGCCGATTGGCGCCAAAATGTCTGTCATACGCGCGGAGTCGTAGACATTCATCTGGCAGCCATAGGTCTTTATAAACAGCCGTTTGTTCACACCAATTACCTGATATCAGCGCGCGGTCCGAGGTTTTCCTCCACCGCGCTCAATTTTCGTAGATATGTGCCAAAACCTCGCGACTTACAAGTCAACTCGAGGGGCGTGGTTTGGTATGGCAATCCCTAACGCACAACAGCGGCCACGGCCTGATCCGTTTCCGCGTCGTTACGCTCTGCTTCTGTGCCATCCCGCCAGGGAGCTCGTCCCGCCAACATGGCGGCAACACCGTCCCCGATAACACCGTGGCAGTATTGAGTCATTTCCTTGCGGCACTCGAACTGATCGATCGTGACGGCCTCATGGTAGCGTAGATGCACGTCAATTGGGCCAATGCAGAACGCTTCCCAAAGGTGGGGCACCAGATCCATATCCCCATACCAAGCGAAATAGGGGCGGAAATACCGCCCCATCGGCAGACCATGAAGGCTGGTATAGGCAACCGACAGAGGCTGGACTTGAACTTTCGTTGGGCCGAGTCCTTGGCGCACATCTTTTTGCGCAACGCTCATCAGAGCACTGTTAAAGGGCAGCACTTTATTGCCGTCACCGGACGTTCCCTCCGGAAACAGAACCAGCGTATCGCCCGCCGCCAGCCGTTCATACAACCGGTCACGATGTTCGGCGGTTTGATGCCGGCGCTGACGTTCAACGAAAACCGTGCGCTGCAAGCGGGCCAAAAGGCCAAAAAAGGGCCAGCCTCCCACCTCGCTTTTCGCCACGAATGAACAGGGCACCACCGATGAGAGAATGGGGATGTCCAGCCAGGACGTGTGGTTCGCGGCCAAAAGGACCGGTTTGTCGCCCTTCAACGGAGTACCGCTCACATGCACACGAATGCCGATAAGCCGACACAAGGTCGCGTGATAAAAGCGCGGCAACCGAGCGCCCCAAGACTTGTTCAAACGCAACGCCACCCACTGAAAGGGAATCAGCATGAGAGTAAGCAAAAGGAATCCCGCCACCAGGCAGGTGCCCCGCACTCGCTTCATTGACTTTCCTCCAGAAAACTTGCGGGCAGCCCTACCGTCCGCTTTGCCCGTCTAAACCGCCGATTTCATTGTATTATTTCTGGTTTTCGCCCGACGACGCGTCTTCCAGGGGCACACCATACAACTCCAAACGGTGGTCTACCAGCTTATAACCAAGACGGCGAGCAACAAGTTCCTGCAATTGTTCTATTTCGGCATTGGTAAATTCAATCACTTTGCCTGATTGCAGGTCGATAAGGTGATCATGGTGGTCATCGGACACCTGCTCATATCGGGACCGGCCATCGCGAAAATCGTGTCGTTCCAGAATCCCCGCCTCTTCAAACAGGCGGACCGTCCGGTACACCGTGGCAATTGAAATTTTATCATCCACTTCCGCCGCTCGGCGGTACAGTTCTTCCACATCGGGGTGATCGTCTGAGCGCTCTAGAACCTGTGCAATAACCCGCCGTTGTTCGGTCATGCGCATGCCTTGCTTTACGCACCGCGCTTCAATTCCATCCATTTTTCTATCCTTGGGTTGGGCTGTATCGGGAACCCGGTATTCAGAGAATCATAGTCTAAACGCAAGAAAACCGCCAGAATTTGCGACAAGCCGCGATAATCAAGGGGATTCCAACTCGCGGGACATCACGATGGCGTCGCCAACCGCGCCATCGGCGTATTTGTAGTATTTAGGTCGCTCGCCGATAGTCTCAAACCCGAGCTTCACATAAAGATTTCGAGCCGCTGTGTTTTGAGAATCGACCTCAAGGAAGACCGTTTCCAAGGTAGACGCCGAATCGGCAAAAACAGCACTGAGCAGCGCCTCCGCCACACCCTGTCGCCGTTCCGCGCTGCGAACCGCGATGGTGAGCACCTCCAGCTCAACGGCGGCCGCCCGCACCATGGCAAATCCGATCAATTCTGGTTGCTCCGCGCGAACGGCCCCCCAAACACGGACCCCGGGTTGGGACAAAAGCGCACCGATCGACGACGCATCCCAGGGATGGGAAAAACCATCTTGATGGACCTCTGCCATCATCTCAGCCAGCCCCTCAACAGGTGCTAGCCGTTTGATTTTAAACATTTTTTCTGTGCCTTTGCACAAACAGAGATGGTTTTTGCGGTTTTGCGTCCGGAGGCCGCAAATAAAGCGGCGCGATGTGCGCTGGCCAGTCACCAAGAGGGGTCTGGGCCGCAATCAAAGCAACCTCCCGGGCCGATGGTTGGCGATCTTCCGTATCAAAAGAAACGATATCGGGGTCGATGGCGGCCTCGGTCGCCAGGATGTGAGCACCGCTCCCGACCACCCGCACGCGGTGCCCCTGTTGACACCGTTCGATTAGAATTTTTGACACCGCGCCCGGGTCCAATGCCCCTGCCTCCGAAATCGCGGTAGATGTCAGATCGAACAGTTGGAAGTAAATCTGGCCCCGCCGCGCGTCGATGGCCACGGCAATGGTATCTTCCTGTTCCTGAAGAGCCGGCGCGACCTGCGCCGCGACTGCCCTGAGGGAAGAAACGCCCAGCAGCGGTTTTTTCGTGGCCAGGGCAAAGGCCTTGGCCGCCGCCAGCCCGACGCGAACGCCTGTAAACGTGCCCGGGCCAACCGTCACGGCAAACGCATCCGCTTCCGCAACCGTGATTCCACTGGTCGCCTCCACCTTGGCAAGATGGTCCATGAGCACCTCGGCATGGCCGCGTGGCATCCGCTCAAAATGGGTGGCCCGCTCCTCCGCGCCGATGAAACAGGACACGGAACACGCCGCCATCGCTGTGTCGAACGCGAACAGCTTCATCTCAGCCACGATGTGAGGCAGCGTCGGTGCTTAAAGAATCTGGCACGCATCTTCGAAAGAAAGGCGCGGAGACCGCTCGAATACGCCTTTTGGATCCCCTTGACCGATGGCACAGATAAAATTCGAGCGTAGAGGGCTGTTCGGGAAGAATTCTTGATCGACGCCCGCATTGTCGAAACCGGACATCGGGCCACAATCAAACCCGAGCGCCCGGGCTGCGATCATCAAATAGGCCCCTTGTAAGGTCCCGTTCCGGAAGGCCGTGGTTTCTGCCACTTGCGCGTCGCCGGAAAACCAATCCTTGGCTTCTGGGTTGTGCGGGAACAATTCCGGGATGCGTTCGTAGAATTCCAAATCGTAGGCAATGATGGCAACGGTCGATGCCGTCCGTGTTTTTTCCACGTTGGTGCCAAGCATATGCGGTACCAGACGCTCTTTGGCATCTGGTGAGGTGAGGAACACAAAACGGGCTGGCGAACAATTGGCCGAGGTGGGGCCCCATTTCATCAAGTCATACATCGCGCGCACCATCGTGTCGCTGATCGGTGCATCTTGCCAGGCGTTTTGGCTGCGCGCCTGCCGAAAGAGGAGATCTAAGCCTTCATCATTGACCGTTTTGCCCACAGAGTGTCCTTTCTGACCCGGCCCGGAAGGGCCAATACCAACCCTAGTCGCGTTAAACCGCTTCCACGGCCGTGACTTCGGGAATGTAGTGCCGAAGCATGTTTTCGATGCCATGCTTTAAGGTCATTGTGGACGAAGGACAACCGGCACACGCCCCTCTCATGCTCAAAAAGACGGTGCCCTCTTCATATCCGTGGAAGGTGATGTCTCCGCCATCCTGTGCCACCGCCGGGCGCACCCGTGTGTCCAGCAGTTCTTTAATCTGGATCACAACCTCGGAATCCGGTCCATCATGGTCCGCATGACCGTCAGAATTGGCGGATTCTTCGGTTAACAGGGGGGCGCCGGAGACAAAATGATCCATGATGGCCCCCAAAATTGCAGGTTTTAGGTGCTGCCACTCTCCTGTTGCCTTGGTTACCGTGATAAAGTCGCCTCCGAAGAAGACGCCGGTGACCTGATCAATGGAAAAAAGCTTAGCGGCCAATGGCGACCGTTCAGCGGCTTCCGCATCCGGAAAATCGATCGCTCCTGTCCCTAAAACGTCCCGGCCTGGCAGGAACTTAAGAGTAGCAGGGTTCGGGGTTTCCTCGGTCTGGATAAACATGAGGCAAAGCTCCATATGTGCACAATGCGGCTCAACGCGCCGTTCGAGGGTATAGATGGATCAGCAAACCGATAAGATCAAGCTTACCGGCGCCATTGGGGCTGCGGATTCCGCGGCTGACCCGGTGAAACACCCGGATTCTGCCGGTCATGTGTGGTCCCAACATGAAATCGCCTCTTGGTTGGCGGAACATTCGGGCCAGGCGATGCCGCCAACCCAGCTGATCAGCACGCTGTGTGAGCGCTTGCTGTCGTCTGGATTTCCAATTTTTCGGGCCTATGCCACGTTGCGGGATCTGCATCCGCAAATTCTTGCCCGGACATTTACCTGGCAACGGGACAAGGGCAGTCAGGAAGTTGACCGGTTTCGGGACGAAATAAACTCGGAAGGGTATCTGGAAAGCCCGGTCTATGCGCTAAACCAGTCCGGCGCCTCTGGATTTCGCAAACGCCTGGATATTCCGGGCGAAGCGTTGCCCTATCCGGTGCTGTACGAGATTCGAGACGAAGGGGCCACCGACTATGTGGCCATGCCCCTTCAATTTACCGATGGCTCACGGCATTTCTGGTCTTGGGCCACTGATGCACCGGGCGGGTTCACGACAAATCAACTCACATTTCTCTATGACCTGATGCCGCTGATTTGTTTGCGCCTGGAACTCGAGAACTCTCAACATGTGATGCAGCATCTCTTGGCGACCTATCTGGGGGCCGACGCGGCCACACGGGTAATTGGCGGCTCGATCGATCGCGGCCAGGGGGAGGAAATTGATGCCATCGTCTTTTTCTCGGATCTGCGGGGGTTCACGCGGCTGGCAGACGCCCATGAACCGGCGGATGTGGTGCGGGTGTTAAGCGCCTATTACGAATCCATGGCCACGCCCGTGCAAGACCGGGGTGGCGATGTCTTGAAACTCGTGGGTGACGGTCTTCTGGCGATCTTCCCAATCGATCCATCGAAGAGCGATATTGATACTATTGGCTGCCGGGCGATTACCGCCGCCAGAGACGCCACGCAGCGATTGGAAGCCGTTCGGTCTGACGACCTCCCTAACGGCATCGGTGAGCTGCGCGCCGGCATTGCGCTTCATCGCGGCAAGGTCACCTATGGCAATGTGGGGGCGCAAAACCGTCTCGACTTCACAGTCATTGGCCCCGCCGTCAATGAAGCCGTGCGCGTTGAGGAATTGTCGAAACGCCTTGAGCGCAAGATCTTGGTGACCTCTGCCTTCGCGGATCTGGAATGCACCAATGACCTTCTGTCGCTTGGGTTCCATGCCTTGCGCGGCGTGCGCGAGCCGAAAGAAATCTTCACCCTGGCTGAAATTTGAGGCGTTGACCCGTTAAGCCAGCACGTCGATCGCATCATCGGTCAGCGTTCCCGGCACGATCGTTACGGGAATGGGAAACGCGCCGGTTGGGTCTTTCGCCAACAAGCTGACCAGCGGCCCCGGCCCCTCTTTGTTTGACGCAGACCCCAACACCAATACCGAGATGTCCCGGTCTTCATTGATCAATTTGACGATTTCATCGCGCGTTTTGCCTTCGCGAATGATCACTTCCGGAATGCAATTGGTGGCGCTGTTTACTTCCGCCGCCAGATCATGAACCAGATTTTCCGCTTCCTCATGTGCTTCTTCGCGCATGCGGTGCTCGACCGCCATCCAGTGCTGAAAATCGCCCGGGGTGATCACCCGCAAAATGGTGACACGCCCATTGGTGTGCAAAGCGCGCCGCGCCGCAAACCGGAGCGCAACACGGCATTCAGGGGAATTGTCCGCAATTACCAAGAATTTGCGCGGACGCGTTGATGTCGCTGTCATGAGCCCATGCTGCCATTGCTCGCCACATTCAGCAAGCGGCAGATTTTCGCAGTTATCGAACGAAACCGACAATATCATACACATCCCGCATGATGGGGGTGGTAATTTCCCGGGCCCGAGCGGACCCCTTCGACAATGTGGCGTCAATTTCGGCGGGATCTTTCAGCAAGCGGTTCATTTCATCTGTAATCGGAACAAGTGTCTCTACGGCAACTTCCGACAATGCCTTCTTAAAATCAGAAAACTGCGATCCGCCAAATTCTGACAACACGTCGCTCGCCGGCCGGTCCGACAACGCCGCAAAGATCGAGACTAAGTTTTCAGCTTCTGGGCGCCCTTCCAAGCCTTCGGCTTCGGACGGCAGCGGTTCCGGATCGGTCCGTGCTTTTCGAATTTTCAAAGCAATCGCGTCTGCGTCATCTATCAGATTGATGCGCGAATAATCGGACGGATCGGATTTCGACATTTTCTGCGATCCATCCCGCAAGGACATAACCCGCGTGGCCGGTCCCGTTATCATCGGTTCAGGTAATGGGAAAAAATCCGGCACCTGATAATCGGTGTTGAATTTCTGGGCGATGTCGCGCGCCAATTCCAGATGCTGTTTTTGGTCTTCGCCAACGGGCACATGAGTTGCCTTATAGGCCATAATGTCGGCCGCCATGAGATTGGGGTACACGAACAAACCTGCACTCGCGTTTTCCCTGTTCTTGCCGGCCTTTTCCTTGAACTGGGTCATCCGGTTCAACCAACCGATGCGCGCCACACAGTTGAACACCCAGGCCAGTTCCGCGTGCGCCGCGACCTGACTTTGGTTGAAGACGATGTGTTTTTCGGCATCAATCCCGGCGGCCATATAGGCCGCGGCTACGGAGCGAATGCTGTTCTGGAGTTCTTTAGGGTCCTGGAAAACCGTGATCGCGTGCAGATCCACAATGCAAAACAGGCACGGATACTGATCTTGGATCTTCACCCAATTGCGGATCGCACCGAGATAATTTCCCAAATGCAGATTTCCGGTGGGCTGCGTGCCGGAAAAGACCAGCGACGGATGCGCCCCTTCAACAGGTGACATTGTTAACTCCAAAGCAAATAGATCGTCTCAATTGATCGCGCGTTATTGCGTGGCGGCCAATGGATTGCAAGGGGAAAGCGGTTACTCCCCTGGGGCGGCCCCCCGGGACAGGGCCGCGCGCAGATCAGAGGTGGAGAGCGCGCCCGTGGCAAAAGCCGCGCCCCCATAGGCCGCCATGCCGCCGCCGACCAGGATCGCGAGAGTGGCCCAGCGCTCAACCGATCCACCGTCAAAGCCCGACGCAAGCCAGTCTTGCCCAAACCACAGGGCGCCGCCCATCAGAAGGCTCGCAAGCACAATACGCGGCAGTTTGGTGTTCAAACGACGATCAATCTGGAAGTGATTCAGTTGATAAAGCCGCCCCCCCAGCAGGATGGCATTGACCCACCCGGCCAACGACGTGGCGATGGCGATGCCGACAAATCCAAGCTGCAACGGGAAGAACAAGATAAGGCTTGCCACCACATTGAGGCCCGCATTGACCATGGAAAAGTACAAAGGGGTTTTCGTGTCTTCACGGGCGAAAAAGCCGGGCGAAAAGATCTTGATCAAAACGAACGCCGGTAAACCTATCGCGAAGATTTGAACGGCAAGCGCCACTTTAGTGGCGGCATCGGCTGTAAAAGCCCCGCCTTCAAACAAGACGCTGACAATGGGCAGCGGGATGACCGCCAGGGCCACGGCGGCCGGCACCGTCAGCGCCATGGCAAATTCAAGGGAGCGGTTTTGGCTGTCATGGGCACCGGCCTCATCGCCGCTGCGCAATCGCCGTGTGATTTCCGGCAGCAAGACCACCCCCATGGCAATGCCGATCATCCCAAGGGGCAATTGATAGATGCGGTCCGCCAAGCCCAATACGGACCGCGCCCCACCTTCAAACGAGGCGATCGCATGGCCGATAAACAAATTGATTTGGGTGATGCCGCCGGCGATGGCGCCGGGAATACCGAGCTGCAACAAGCGGCGCACGCCAGGCGTCATGCGCGGGCGCGGCAAACGCAAGGCCATGCCCTGCCGCGCACAGCCCCACAATAGCAATAAAAACTGGAGCGCCCCTGCCAGCGCCACCCCCCACACCAAAGCATGACCGGGCGTGTCCACATGCGGCGTTACATAGACAATGAAGAAAATCAGCGTGAGGTTCAGCAAGACCGGGGCAGCGGCCGCCATGGCATATCGGCGCAGGGAATTGAGAACACCGCTCAGCATGGCCGCCAGCGACATAAACATGAGATAGGGGAACGCGATCCGTGTAAAGAGCGTTGTCATCTCAAACTTGTCGGGGTCCGACGCAAAACCCGGCGCGATGATATAGGTCAGGAACGGCATGGCGAGTTGCGCGGCGATTGTCAGAATGACCAGCGTAATCAGCAGAACGCCCAGCACCTCTTCCGCAAACCGTTTCGCCGCGGCGTCGCCGTTTTCTTCCAGTTGACGGGAAAAAAGCGGCACAAAGGCTGAGTTAAACGCCCCTTCCCCGAACAAACGCCGGAATAGATTGGGAAAAGCAAAGGCTGCAAACCATGCATCCGCCACATCGCCAATGCCCAGATAGCGCGCGATCAGGATATCACGCAGGAATCCCAGTACGCGGCTTGCGCCAGTCCAGCCGCCGACCGTTGCAAATGATTTGAGCAGGTTCATTCTGCCGCCTTTTTAGACCCTTTTTTTCGCGTGGTCAGAGGCTTCTTCTTAGGCGACAAACTTTCCAAAATGGTTTCTTCAATTTTCGCCAAGCGCTGATCGTGAAGGATCTTCAGCCCATAGCCATCCTTGACGTAAAAGACGTCCACCGCGCGCTCGCCATAGGTGGCGATCCGGGCTGCTCCGATCGTCAGGCTAAGAGAGAACAGAGCCCGGGTTAGGTCATGCAGCAGACCGGGACGGTCACGGCCGTTCACCTCGATCACCGTATAGGTGTCGGACGCCGAATTATCGATCAGCACTTCCGATTCGACCGTGAAGGCCCGCTGGCGCCGGGCCGCCTTTTTGTCCGCAATCACCTCATGGGCTTTCAAGTCGCCGCGTAAGGTTTTCTCGATGGTTTTTTTCAGTCGATTAAGGCGGCTTTCGTCATCGAACGCTTTGCCGTCAGGGTCCTGAACCGTGAACACATCAAGCGCCATGCCTTGGTTTGTGGTGAACACTTTGGCTGATGTGATGTTCGCACTGGCCACGGCAAAGGCGCCGGCCAGGCGCGAAAACAGGCCGGGGTGATCCGCTGTATAGACAGTCACTTCGGTGGCTGCCTGAAACGCATCGGGCTCCGTTTTAATGGTCAGTAAAGCGTTCGTCGCTTCTGCCTCGCGAATCCAGGCCGCATGCTTTTCGTGGGCGTCCGTATCGAGGCTCAACCAATAGGGATCATAATGGCGGGTAAGAGCCGCATTTCGGTCTTCCGAGGACCAATTGGTCAGCCGTTCTTCCAGTAAATGTTGCGCATTCGCCACCCGTTCTTTGCGGGTGACCGTGGAATGGCCGCCTTGCAGAACGGATTCGGTTTCAAAATATAATTCGCGCAAAAGCTGGCCTTTCCAGCCATTCCACACGCCGGGACCCACCGCCTTGATGTCGGCAACGGTGAGAATAAGCAGCAATCGCAGACGTTCGGGGCTTTGGACTTGATCTGCGAAATCTTGAACGGTTTTTGGGTCGGAGATGTCGCGCCGTTGGGCGCAATCGCTCATCAACAGATGGTTTCGCACCAGCCAGGCGACCGTTTCCGTGGCCGCGGATGACATTCCCAACCGCGGACACAGGTCGCGCGCAATTTCTTCGCCTTCTTCCGAATGATCCTTTTCGCGCCCCTTGGCCATGTCATGCAGCAGGACGGCCATGTAAAGCGTTTCGCGGCTTCGGATCTTGGTGACCAATTCATCCGCAAGCGGATGTTCACTGCCCAGTTCCCGCCGTTCAATGGAGGCCAAGATCCCAATCGCGCGGATGAGGTGCTCGTCCACCGTATAGTGGTGATACATGTTAAACTGCATCATCGCGACGATCTTGCCAAAGTCTGGGATAAAACGCCCCAGAACGCCGGCTTCATTCATGCGCCGCAAGGTTGCTTCCGGGTCTTTTCGGCTGCAGAGAACGTTTAAAAATATCCTATTCGCTTCTTCATTCGCGCGCAGATCATCATCGATGAGACGCAAAGACCGCGTGACCAAGCGCAAGGCATCAGGGTGAATGAACACTTCGTGTTCGTCCGCCAGTTGGAACAATCGCAATAGGTTTACGGGGTCTTTTTCGAACGCCTTGTTGTCGAGTGTCGAAATCCGTCCACCGTCGAGAACGAAATCGCCGAACTTTTGGCGGCGCCCGAAATTTGGAAGGATCTTGCTCCAACTCGGCCGTTTCTTGAGATTGCCCACTTCCAATCCGGCGCAGAAAATACGGGTCAAATCCCCCACCCGTTTCGCCATTAGGAAGTAATGCTTCATGAAGCGCTCGACGTCGCGCAAACCGCCGTGGGACGTATAGCCCAGACGTTTGGCGAGTTCCGGCTGCACATCAAACGACAAGCGTTCTTCCGCCCGCCCCGTCAGAAAATGCAGGTGGCACCGCACCGTCCAGAAATAGGCTTCCGCTTTAGAGAATTTTTCGTATTCGCTGGGGGTGTACACCCCATGTCCGACCAATTCAGAACTATGTTCTACTTGGTAGAGATATTTCCCGATCCAAAACAGCGTATGAAGATCCCGCAAGCCGCCCTTGCCGTCTTTAAGGTTTGGCTCAACCAAATAACGGCTTTCACCGCTGCGGCGATGGCGTTCGTCCCGTTCCGCCAATTTGGCTTCCACAAAATCGTGACCGTCACCTGAGGCCACGATTTGAGATTTGAAGTTCTTGAGCAGCTCTTCGAACAATCCTTTATCGCCCCAGACATAACGGGCTTCCAAGATCGATGTGCGGATGGTCATATCCCGCTTAGACATGCTGACGCATTCATCAATGGACCGCGTCGCGTGACCCACTTTCTGGCCAAGGTCCCACAGAAAGTAGAGCAGATATTCGAGGACGTTTTCGCTCCAGGACGTCTTCTTGTAAGGGCGCACGAACAGAAGATCAATGTCGGAACCCGGCGCCAAGGCAGCCCGGCCATATCCGCCGACAGCAATGACGCTCAGACGTTCCGCATCCGTTGGATTGTGCAACGGGAAAACATGTTCCACCGTATAGTCGTGTAAGAGGCGGATAATGATGTCTTGTAAGACGGACAAGTCGCGGGCGGTGGTCATGCCATCCACTTCACCGGCTTCTAGACGTTCACGCGCCATTTGCCGCCCTTGGTCCATTGCCTGTTTGACCAGTTCGAGCGCTTTCGGGCGCGCTTTGTCGGGCTCGAAATCCATCCCGCCGGCAAGGTCGTTCAAGGCCGTTTTCAACGCCTCCGCATCAATCAGCGGCTCTTCGTGAAATTCTCTCAGCCGGATGGCCCTTAAGGGGCGATTTTTATTTTTTGGCGCCATAATTGTCTGTTCACGTCATGTGGCCGATTCGGCCAATCCTTGTGCGGAAGGTCCCTACCGCCTTGCCCTGTCAAGGGGCATTTTGCCACTTATTCAAGGTTATTATGGAAGCTTTTTTCCAATAAAATCAATATCTTAATCTGTGGCCCGGTGTTTGTTCCCCAAAGTTATCCACAGACCGTCATTCTAGATTTTTGATCGTAGCTGGTAGAGAAAATCCAGCGCGGCCCGAGGGGTCAATTCGTCGGGATTGACCTCGGCTAACATTTCAAGGGCCTCATGGGCAACAGAACTTTCCGCAGGCTTCGGCGCGGTTGCCTGAAACAAGGGCAGATCATCCACCAAAGTGGCGGCCCGCCGGCCGCTGTCACCCTCTTCCAAGGCTGACAGTACTTCTTTGGCCCGCCGGATGACCAGATCCGGCAAACCGGCCAATTTGCCCACCTGGATCCCGTAAGACCGGTCTGCTGCACCAGCGATGACTTCGTGCAGGAAGACCACATCACCTTCCCATTCCTTGACCTTCATTGTGACGCTGGCAAGGCCCTCTAGCCGCTCGGACAAGGCGTTGAGCTCGTGATAATGCGTGGCAAACAAGACCCGAGATTTGTTGATGTCGTGCAAATGTTCCACCGCCGCCCACGCAATCGACAAGCCATCGAAAGTAGCGGTGCCCCGGCCAATCTCATCCAAAATCACCAGCGAGTTTGGCGTCGCCTGGTTGAGGATGGCCGCCGTTTCCACCATCTCGACCATGAAGGTAGAGCGGCCCCGGGCAAGGTCATCCGCCGCACCAACGCGGCTGAATAAGCGGTCCACAATGCCGACCCGCGCCTTCGCCGCCGGGACAAAAAAACCCGCCTGCGCCAGCACAACGATCAACGCGTTCTGCCGCAGGAAGGTCGATTTACCTGCCATGTTCGGGCCGGTCACCAACCACAGGCGGGCACCGTCTCCGTTGTCCGCCGATAAGGCACAATCATTTGGGATGAAGGGGGCTTCATTCGCTTTTTCGAGCGCTGATTCCACCACGGGATGGCGCGCTTCGGTGACATCGAAAACCGTGCTCTCTTCCATCTGTGGGCGAATGAAACGTCGTTCTACTGCCAGCTGAGCCATCGCCGCGGCCACATCCATCATCGCAAGGGCGGATGCCGCCTGCTGCACCGCTGGCGCATGCGCTAAAACCGTCGATACCAATCGCTTAAAGATTTTTGTTTCAAGCTCAATCGCAAGCGAGGCGGCCCGCGAAATCCGTGCATCAAGATCGCTAAGATCTGTCGTGGTGAACCGGACCGCCCCGGCCAAGGTTTGCCGATGAATAAAGTCAGCATTATGCGGCGGGTTGAGCAATTTGTCGGAATGGGTGGGCGTGACTTCGACGAAATAGCCCAACACGTTGTTGTGTTTGACTTTGAGGCTTTGAACACCGGTTTGCTCTCGAAACGTGCCTTCCATTTCGGCAATGACGCGCCGGCTTTGATCCCTCAACGCGCGCGCCTCATCGAGATCCGCCTCATATCCTTCCGCCACAAACCCACCATCGCGCGCATGGGTCGGCAGATCCGGCGCCAGCGCCATCCGAAGTTCAGAGACAAGCGCATCATGACCGGTGAGATTGGCAACCGATGCCGAAATCTCCTGCGGTTGATCCAATAATTGGAATTCCGCCTGACCAAATTGGTCGGCAATGGCGTGCGCCGAAACCAAACCGTCACGAATGGCGGCCAAGTCTCGCGGGCCGCCCCGATCGACCGACAACCGCCCCAGCGCACGTCCAAGGTCCGGCGCGGCCTTTAAGGCCGACACCACCTTGTCCCGCAGCGCCGACGCTTGTTCAAAGAAGGTGACCGCATCATGGCGCTTGCGTATCTCATCGATATCCGTCAGTGGGCTGACCAAACGTTCGTGGAGCAAGCGCCCCCCCGCCCCGGTCACGGTTCGGTCGATATCCGCCAGCAGGCTGCCCACACGCTGACCGGACAGGGTTTGGGTCATCTCCAGGCTTGCGCGGGTGGCCGGGTCGATCAACATGCGCGATCCGCGGCTTTCCTTATTTGGCCGCTGGATCGACGGCAGGCGCCCCTTTTGGGTGAGGTCCACATAATCGATCAACGCGCCCAAGGCGGCCGTATCAGCGCGGGTGAGCGCTGTCAGGCCATCCATATCGCGCACGCCGAAAAGCGCCTCTAACCGCTTACGGCCGGCTTCGCTGTCGAATGACCGCGCGGGCAAGGGGGTGAGCACGCCTGCCTGCTCGTTCAATAAGGCGTTGATTTCGGTATCGTCCAACAGGGTTTCGGCGATCAACACTTCCCCAGGGCGCACACGCGCGAAATCCGGCGCCAATTGGCTTGTAAACGTCTCGGCGACCTGAAAATCGCCGGTGGAAATATCCAACCAAGCCAAGGCCATGGAGGCATCCGCAGATCGTCCACCGATGCGAGCAAGCGCGGCCAAATAATTGTTCGACCGCGATTCAAGCAATGTGTCTTCTGTGATGGTGCCGGGGGTCACCAAACGCACCACGTCGCGCGCCACCACGGCTTTCGACCCGCGTTTTTTGGCTTCCGCCGGGTCTTCCATTTGTTCGCAGACGGCAACCCGAAACCCCTTACCGATCAACCGTTCCAAATAGCCTTCCGCCGCGTGCACGGGCACGCCACACATGGGAATGTCAGCGCCCGCATGCTTGCCCCGCTTGGTCAGCGCGATATCGAGCGCCGACGAGGCCGCCACGGCATCTTCAAAGAAAAGCTCATAGAAATCGCCCATGCGGTAGAACAGAAGATAACCGGGATGCGCCGCCCTTATCTCCAGATATTGCGCCATCATGGGCGTGGTGCCCGCGGGCGGTTTGGCCCCCTCAGGCGTCGAATTGGGAGCGTTCTCGGTTGACGAAATGGGCATTGGGCGAGACATGAGCGCACCCTATCCGCTCTTCAAGCCATTGCAAGGGTTTCAGTCTGCGCGTAAATCACTCGCCCACTACCCTTGAGCCCACCCTCGGGGCAAGGTAATGATCTGCCCCAAAAGACGGGCAAGGTCCCGCGTTTCTCATTCCGACGGGGTATCTACCGCATGACAAATCGCAAACAGCCATTCACCGACGAAGAAGCGCTGCTGTTCCATATGCAAGGCAAGCCGGGCAAGGTGGAAATTCGCCCCACCAAACCTATGGCCACGCAGCGTGATCTGAGCCTTGCCTATTCACCCGGTGTGGCGGTGCCCGTGCGCGCCATCGGCGATGACCCCAACACGGCCTATGACTACACGGCCAAAGGCAACATGGTCGCCGTCATTTCAAACGGTACGGCCATTCTGGGCCTGGGCGATTTAGGACCCTTGGCGTCCAAACCGGTGATGGAAGGCAAGGCGGTTTTGTTTAAGCGCTTTGCCGATGTGGATTCCATCGATATCGAAGTCGATACGGACGACGTGGACGAATTCGTCAATTGCGTGCGGTTCCTGGGCCCCACTTGGGGCGGCATCAATTTGGAAGACATCAAGGCGCCTGACTGCTTCATCATCGAACAGCGCTTGCGCGAGGCCATGACCATTCCCGTGTTTCATGATGACCAGCACGGCACCGCCATCATTGCGGCGGCGGGTCTGATCAATGCCCTGGAACTCACCGGCCGCGACATCAAAGAAACCAAAATGGTGGTGAATGGTGCCGGTTCGGCCGGGATCGCCTGCCTGGAATTGGTCAAGGCCATGGGCATGCCGCATGAAAATGTCATTCTGTGCGACAGCCGAGGCGTCATCTATCAAGGCCGCGAAGAACGCATGAACCAGTGGAAGTCGGCCCATGCGGTGGACACGCCCGCCCGCACTTTGGAAGAAGCGATGGATGGCGCCGATGTGTTCTTCGGTCTGTCGGTGAAAGGGGCCCTGACACCCAAGATGGTGATGTCCATGGCTAAGGCGCCGATCATCTTCGCCATGGCCAACCCCGACCCGGAGATCACACCGGAAGAAGTGGCCGAGCTGCGCGACGATGCCATTATGGCCACGGGACGGTCGGACTATCCAAACCAAGTAAACAATGTTCTGGGCTTCCCTTACATCTTCCGCGGCGCGCTGGACGTGCGCGCGACCACCATCAATGAAGAAATGAAAATCGCCGCGGCAGAGTCGCTTGCGGAACTTGCACGGGAAGACGTGCCCGATGAAGTGGCGGAAGCGTATGCCGGCACACGCCCTCAATACGGGCCGGGCTACATCATTCCAGTGCCCTTCGACCCACGGCTCATCAGCTGCATCCCGGTCGCGGTTGCCAAAGCCGCCATGGATTCAGGTGTCGCGCGGCGGCCGATTGTCGATCTGGACGCTTACAAAAACGAACTGTCCGCCCGCTTAGACCCGACGGCGGCGCTGCTTCAGATGATCACTGACCGCGTCAAAGCCACGCCCAAACGGGTGGTGTTTGCGGAAGGCGAGGAAGAAGCGGTCATCCGGGCCGCCATTGCGTTCCGGTCCAGCGGCATGGGCACACCGGTCCTCGTCGGTCGCGAAGATCGGATCTACGAAACCATGGACCGTATCGGCCTGTCGCGGCTGGAAGACCTCGAGATCCACAACGCCAGCAAGTCGGAGGACGGCCCTGAATATGGCGAAGCGCTTTACGAGCGCATGCAGCGCAACGGCATGTTGCGCCGGGATTGTCAGCGCATGGTCAACAATGACCGCAACGTGTTCGCCGCCTCCATGGTGATGGCCGGGCGCGCCGACGCCATGGTCACCGGCGTCACCCGAAACTACGCCGTCGCCTTTGACGATGTCTGCCGCGTCATCGACCGTGTGGAGGACGACCGGGTGATCGGCCTGTCCATCGTGCTCGCCCGCGGACGCACGGTGTTTGTGGCGGACACAAACATTCACGAAATGCCGACCGCGACGGAACTGGCGGGCATCGCCGAACAAGCCGCCAAGGTTGCCCGGCGCATGGGGTATGAACCGCGCGTGGCGTTTCTGGCCTATTCCACCTTTGGTCAACCGCAAGGGGAACGTTCCACCCGGGTTCGTGAGGCCGTGGACATTCTCGGCAGCCGCAATGTGGATTTTGAATATGACGGCGAAATGGCGGTGGATGTGGCGCTTGATAAAGATGCTCGCAATCTCTATCCGTTTTGCCGCTTAAGCGGCCCGGCAAACGTCCTGATCATGCCGGCGATTCATTCCGCCTCGATCGGCACCAAGCTTTTGCAAACCCTTGGGGGCTGCACGGTTTTGGGGCCATTCCTTGTCGGCCTGTCAAAGCCCGTGCAAATCGCGCCTTTAGGCGGGACCGCATCGGACATCACGACCATGGCGGCCATGGCCGCCTTCGACGCGTGCACCCAATCGGGCCATAAATAGTTGGTAGACGGAACGTTTACTTAAGCGCTGTCGCCTTTGGCGAACTTCGAGACATACCGGTCGTTCATTTTGTTGACCGGGAAAAGGATCAGAACGTCGGTGGTGCCGAACTGGCGGTCGATCACGGCGCCGTCTCCGATATAGGCACCGGCGCGCACATAGCCCTTGATCAGGGGCGGCAGCGCACGCACCGCATCTTTGATGCTGATGTCGTCTTCCGCCATCAGGTTCATGTCGACCCGCAAATGATCATGGGCTTTCACACACCATTCTTCCGGCGTCAGATAGGTGTGATAGAGAAAGCTCAAGGGCAATGCGAGCTCGTCAGGATCTGTGCCCGTGAACGATGCGCAGCCAAACATCACATCCATGGAATGGCGGTGCACATAGGCCATGATGCCCCGCCACAGCAATTCGATCGTATGCTTGTTGCGGTATTCTTTGAGGACGCACGAACGGCCCAGTTCCAAAAATTTGGTCCCCGCCGGGGCACGCTGCAAAAGCGGATCGATGTCGAATTCGCTGGCCGTGTAAAACCCGTCATGGGCCTCCGCCACATCTTGGCGTAGCAAGCGATAGGTGCCGACAACGGCGGCGTCCGCCGGGGCTTCGTGATCGACCACCAGCAAGTGATCGCAATAGTCGTCATATTTGTCGAAATCGCGTTTGACCGCCGCCATTTCCGGCGACGCCGTTGCGGACATTTCTTGATAGAACACATCGTAGCGCAGGCGTTGAGCTGCTTCGATGTCGGCGCTGCTGGTGGCCAGCCGCATTTCGAGGCTGCCGCTCCGCGCGAACGACGTTCCCGCCACCTCGTCGAGGTGACTGTCGTGAACCGATTGGCTGAGCCCGCTTGCGACTATGGTGGTCATCCTCAGGCCTTGTGCCCTTACTTTGCCCTTTTAGGGGCCGTTACTTGGGGACGAGCGCGGGGCATGCCAACCCCCTAACAACGCTTAACGATCCAAACCCTGCGCTTTAAACCTTTGTTAAAGGTTAACAAACGAGCCGGGAGAGTACCCCGTGCCACCCATTTAATCAATTCATCACAATTCGCCTAAATATGGGCCATCTTGTGGCGGGTTTTCGGACGATATTCATCTTTCGGCCCGCATGTTAGGGGTGAAACCAGGCTAAACTACGAAAAAGTGATTCCCCGCGCCTTCCTTAAGGGTTTTGGTCAGCAAAGGACAGTCATGGCGGATATAGGCACCACGCCCCCACCCCCCACAGCCGAAAAGACGGGCCTGCAAGGCTGGCTGGCCTCGTTTGAGGTCTATTTGCACCGTCCCGTGCTGATCATGCTGTTTTTGGGCTTTTCCGCGGGCCTGCCCCTGCTGCTTGTTTTCGGCACCTTGTCCTTCTGGCTCGCCGAGGTGGGTACCACCAAGACCGCCATCGGCTTTTTCAGCTGGGTCGGGATCATGTTTTCGATCAAGGTGTTTTGGGCCCCCATTGTGGACCGCGTCCCTCTGCCCGTCTTAACCTCACTGTTGGGCAAGCGCCGCAGTTGGATGCTGCTGGCCCAATTAGGCATTGCCGCCGGTCTCACCGGCATGGCGCTGACCAACCCGCTCACCGACCTTTGGCAAATGGCCATGTTCGCCCTGCTCGTCGCGTTTTCGTCCGCGACCCAAGACATCACCATCGACGCTTACCGCATTGAGGCGGCGGACGATGAATACCAAGGCGCCATGGCCGGCACTTATCAGCTTGGCTACCGCATCGGCATGATTGTCGCCGGGGCCGGGGCGCTTTATGTGGCCGAGTTCACCTCCTGGATCTGGTCCTACCTCTCCATGGCCGCACTGATGAGCGTTGGCATGATCACCGCTCTGGTGATCAGCGAGCCGAAACCGAAGCTTGCCGCCGGTACCGATCAGCGGGAACAAGAACTCGCCAACATGGTCTCCGACCGCTTGCATTTGAAAGGGCCGTTTGCACGCTTCTTTGCCTGGTTCAGCGGCGCCGTGGTCGCCCCCTTTGTGGATTTCTTCGGCCGCATGGGCATGATGGGCCTGGTGATCTTGCTGTTCATCGCGGTCTACCGATTGAGCGACATCACCCTTGGCATCATGGCCAACCCCTTCTATTACGACCTTGGATATTCCAAAAAAGAAGTGGCGGACATTGCCAAATTCTATGGCGTGATCCTGACCATTGTGGGCGCTTTGGCGGGCGGGGTGTTTGTGGCGCGTTTGGGCATACTGCGCACAGTCCTATTGGGCGCGATCCTGGTGGCGTCCACCAATCTGGTTTTCATCGCATTGGCCGTGCAAGTCCCCAACCTGCCGGTGGACGACCGCACCGCCCGCTTGCTCTACCTCACAGCGACGATCAGCGCGGACAATTTCAGCGCGGGGCTCGCCGGAACCGCATTCATTGCCTATCTGTCCAGCCTCACCAACGCGGCCTACACGGCCACGCAATACGCTTTGTTCAGCTCACTGATGACCTTGCCGGGCAAGTTCATTGGCGGTTTTTCGGGTGTTGTGGTCGATGCGGCGGGCTACCCCATTTTCTTCGGCTATGCGGTGATCTTGGGCCTGCCCGCTGTCATCCTTACCATTGTCTTAATGCGTCACGCGGCGGCACAGGATGAAGAAGCAAAAAAGGCGTCACCCCCCGCAACCGCCCCGGCGACCGCGGCGGCGCCAGCCCCTAATCCGCAGAAATAGGCGGATTTGACGCCAATTTTCCCAAACTTCGCGGCCCCCCGTTAACCGCTTATCCAGAAGACTATCGTCTAATAGCCCAAAGTTAGTGTCATTACCGACCCTTTGGGCCCATCCATGGTTAAAGAAAAATCCGCCGCGCTTTTCATTGCGGTGATCGGCATCATCATCATTGGCATCGCCGCCATCGACCAGGTGTTACGCACCTCCCCACCGTCCACGGAAGCGTTCTTCCTGGCGGGCATCATGATCATGGGGGCCGGCCTCTTGTCCTATGCCTTTCTTGACCAGCGGGCCAAGCTGCGCAAGATGCGCCGCCTGGGTGCCCGTCTGCGCCGCAGTGAAGCCCGCTTCCGAAGCTTGGTGACCAGCCAAGGCGACGTCATTGTCCGCTGCGACATGGACGGCCAGCTCACCTTCGTCAACGACATTTTCGGAGAGACCTTTGGCCTGCAAGCGGATTCCGTTTTGGGGCGGCAGTTTTACCCCAAAACAAAAGGGGACGATGCCAACAAAGAGGCCCAGTCTTGGTGCCATCTTCCGGAGGGCGAAGACCGGCAACGCCTCGATCAATATATGCAAACCGTGTCCGGATGGCGCTGGTTTGCTTGGGAACGCTGTGCTATTCGCGACCGCACGGGCGACATCATAGAAGTGCAAAGCATCGGCCGCGACATCACCCAGCGTAAGGCGCTGGAAGAACAGCTGAACGAAGCCCGCGTCGCCGCCGATAAAGCCAGCACCGCCAAAAGCCGCTTCCTGGCCACGATGAGCCATGAAATCCGTACACCGATGAATGGCATTTTAGGTATGGCGGGTCTGCTGCTGGAATCGAAACTGACCCCGGACCAGCAAACGTATGCCTCGGCCATTCAGCAATCGGGCGAAGGCCTGCTGACCCTCATCAACGATATTCTAGACTATTCAAAGATCGAATCCGGCAAGATCGGCCTGAACCCAATCGGCGTCGATGTGCGGTTCATGGTGGAACGCATGGCCGAGCTGTTGGCGCCGCGCGCCTTCGACAAGAATGTGGATTTCGCCGTTCATGTGTCCCCCGATGTGCCCCCTTTGGTGTTGGCCGACGAGGGGCGTTTGCGCCAGGTGCTGTTCAATCTGGTGGGCAACGCCCTTAAATTCACCAATTCCGGCGGCGTGTCGATCACCGTCTCGCGCACCACCTTCCTGCAGGATTCCAAAGTGGCGCTGAAGTTTTCGGTCCAAGACACAGGTCCCGGCATCGCCCCGGAAGACCAAGACCGCCTGTTCGAGGAATTCGAGCAAGGGGATCTATCCGCCGAACAAGCCCAAGGCAGCACAGGTTTGGGCCTTGCCATTTCCAAACGCATCATCGAAGCCATGGGCGGCAAGATTGGCCTTCTGAGCGACCCGGGCGCCGGATCGATTTTCTGGTTCGAAGTGATCCTGCCCTGCGTCAACGATGGCCGCACCAGCATTTCCACGGATGCCCTCAGTGCACAGAATATACTCATCGTCGGCGCGCCGGATATGACCCAGCACAATCTGGAGGAAGACCTAAAATGCTTAGGCGCGCAGGTAACCAGCCTTCCGCCGGGAGAAGACCCCCTAAGTCACACCGTCACGTTAATGGAAGCCGGGCGCAATTTTACCGCCATTATTTGCGACGGCGACATCGCCCATGAGATCGGAACGACGCTGTGTACCGCCGCCGAACAGATTGCCACCAAGCAGGGCCTGCCGGTTCCGCGCCGCTTAATCCTGCTGCCGCTTGGTGACCAATCGAAACTCACCGCCGTGGAAGAATATGGCTTTGACGGCTATCTGCTGAAGCCGGTGCGCCAGCGCTCGCTGGTGTCCCAACTTCAGGACGCCTCCGCCTCCGACGGGGGGCGTCTAGATCGCCCCGCTTCGCCCGACAGTCTTGATGACGGTGAAGAAACCGCCATTCGCATCCTGTTGGCCGAAGACAATCAGGTCAATGCCCTGCTCGCCCGCACGCTGCTCAACCGCGACGGCCACGAGGTGGAGCTCGCCAAGAACGGCGTGGAGGTGCTGGCCGCCGTGGAAAACGGCACGTTTGACCTGATCCTGATGGACATTCACATGCCCAAAATGGACGGGCTGGAAGCCACGCGCCAGCTTCGCGCCGGGCGTTTTTCGCACATTCCGATCATCGCCCTCACCGCAAACGCCATGATGGAAGACCAGGACCGGTGCGCGGAGGCCGGCATGGACGACTACCTATCCAAACCGGTGGATCCGGTGCAATTGTCCGAGAAAGTATCTTTCTGGGCGATCCGCCAATCGGGCACCGATGGCTTTCAGGCACCTGCCCCCCCAGCAGACGGGATGGCCGACGCACCAGGCGAGTCCGAGCAGGCCACCGCTCAAAACCAAGCCTGACTAAAACCTCATGCGCCAGCCCATCATCACTTCGTGCTGACGCTGTTGCGACGTGAGCGTATCGGTCAGGGCCAACAGCGAGGCTGAGGGCCGCATGCCCGGGTCCGTGAACTTGATGTAGCGGTAGAAAATCTGCAGTTCCGACGGTCCATCGGACACAAGCGACAGGCCCGCCGTGCCTTGGAACTTGATCACCGCGTCCGGATCCGTGATCACGATCAACCGGTTATGGCCTGCATCCGCGTAAGATTGAGTGAGCGCCAAACTTCCGCCCACGAAGGGTTTAAGCCACGCCCGTTCATTGCCGAACACGGCAAGCACCGGCAGCTCTGCCGTTTCCACACCCCCCACCAAGCCCAGCTCTTCGAGGGACGCCATATCCCGCCGGAACACGGGGTCCGATCCGTTGAGCCAAAACTGCACCGCCGGAGCGCGCCTGTCATTCGGGGCCGGCGGGTTGTGATGGGGCTGCGCCAAAATACGAAACTCTGCACCCGGATCATGCTCGGGCCCTTGGACCCGGCCGTCCGTCAAACCTGGCTTGGGGGTGGGGGCCGGAGGTGACATCAACGATGACGGCAAAATACCGGCAGCCGACAACCCGTAAAGCGGCAAGGCCACCAGGGCCACCGCCAGCCCGGCGGTGGCTGCCATCCTCACCTGCCGTGGCGACCATTCGCCCGAGGCAATCCAGGAAATCAGGTGGTCTTTTTGTGTCATGCGCCTCCCCAGCTTTCGAGCCGTTGCGTGAGAGTGGGCGCCAGCCATTAATCACCTGTTAAGGGGACAATTTGAATGATTAACAGGATTAAGGAGTGTTAACGCTAAGTTGACGCAGTGCTGCATCCTGCGCTTGACCGGCCCGCTCCCCCAAGGTCGACTTTGGCCAACCCCCCTCATAAACATCCCGCTCATTCCTACGAACCCGGGAATGTGCGGGGCAATTTCAATGGGCGCATGGGGTTCATCCAACTCTTGAGAAAAAGCCCCCTCTTCTGCGCACACACAAATCCACCTAGCGCGGACGGGCGCCATAAGCTGTCCTACTCACAAGTCAAAGAGCAGATGGCATAATATTGGTCATACCTATATTTTTCAATCCTGTCGGTGAAAGGGGAACAGAGCCCGTTCCCCCAAAAATCGCCTGGTTGCACACACCGTCCGTGTCTGGTCTGCTGACGGAAAGAACAACAAGAAGGGGTGACGTCGTGGCGGATGTCTTCATTTCTTATGCCCGGGCGGACCGCGAGCGGGTCGAGCACATTGTCGACGGCCTAGAAGCGAACGGCTTTTCGGTATGGTGGGATTCAAGCGCGCAAGGCGGGGGCCCGCCGGACCGGGAGGCGGAAACGCACCTCGCGGAAGCTGCGTGCGTGGTGGTGGCGTGGTCGGGCGCGTCCATCAACCGGCGCTGGGTTCGCAACCATGCCCGCCACGGGGTCGAGCGCGGGGTCTTCGTGCCGGTGCGGCTGTCGCAGGTCACCCCACCGGCCGAATTCCGGGATCTGCCCACCGAAGACCTCATCGGCTGGGCGGGAGATACGAGCGATCCAAACTGGCAAAGCTTTGTGGCCGCGGTGCACGCCATCGCCGCCCCCGATGAGGCCGCGTCTGACTCTCCCTCGGGAGAAGCTCCATCGTCCAAGACCCAGAAACACCGCCGGAACCGCAGATCGTCCGGAGGCGGACTTTATCGGCTGAGCATCGGATTGGGGATCATTGGCCTGCTGGTGGCCGGGTTTGTCCTGCTTGCCGGATAAACAAACAGCGGCGGGGCAGGCTGAGGTCGCTGGGCTTCACCGCCGTCACCTCCACATGCAGATCAATGCGGTCGAGCAGAGGGCCGGAAATGCGCGCCTGATAATCCGCCCCACATTTGGGTGCCCCGCTGCACGCCATGGCCGCATCCCCCAGATAGCCGCAGCGGCACGGGTTCATGGCCGCCACCAATTGCACACGGGCAGGGTAGGACACATGGGCATTGGCGCGGGCCACCACCGCTTCGCCGCTTTCCAAGGGCTGGCGCAGGGAATCGAGGCTTTGGCGCTGGAATTCCGGCAGTTCATCCAGGAACAACACGCCGTTATGGGCCAGAGAAATTTCCCCCGGCTTTGCGCGCAAACCGCCCCCCACCCAGGCCGCCATGCTGGCCGAATGGTGCGGCGCGCGGAAGGGGCGGTCGGCGCTGATCTGCCCGTCGGTAAGCACCCCCGCCAAGGACGCGATCATGGACACATCAAGCGCTTCGCGGGCGGTGAGCGGTGGCAGCAAGCCGGGCAGGCGTTGCGCCAACATGGATTTGCCGGAACCGGGCGGCCCATCATCAGGATGATGTCAACAACGGACCTTCAAAATGTTCGGGAATCCGAAAGTACCGGGCCTTGCTTTGAAATGACTTCAAAAACCAAAGGGGTTTATGATTGTTATTGGTCCCACAGAAACGGAACTTGAGAGTCTGCTTCTTTATATTCCACCTACCATAGATCCCGGACCACTTAATGGGTCGGATCTCTTTGAGTGTCTTCTTATCACCAAAATGCATCTAGGGTTTGAACTTGAGTGAGACTGCGCTGGGCCGGTCGATTCCGTCATAGAAAAAGGCGGGAAATCAGCCCCGCCTCATCTTCACACGAACTTTAGTTTGGGACTCAGTTCTTAGGGAAGAGTTGGAAGAACAACCGCAGGCGGTTTGCCGACAGCCCCGTTGGTCATTTGATTGCCCACACCCACATTCATATTGCCTAATGGAGACGAGAGGGGTTGTTGGGAAACGATCCCCACGCCGTTGAAAGTGCCGATATTGTCGTTGGCGGCATCCGGGTTTGCACTGCCGCCCGTGAGAACCTGTGAACCATTGGCATTGCCCAGACCGATATTTCGGTTCCCAACATCATTTCCTGTACCGGTGGTGTCATTGGCATTGTTGACCCCTTTATTGTCCGACCCAGCAGAACCGACAGTTGCGACCACGTCATTGCCATTTCCGAAACCTTTGTTGCCAGATCCGCCGGCGACTTCTTCAGACGTAGAAACTCCGTCAACACCAAGAGTGACCACGTCATTACCATTGTTGATCCCAGCATTGTTGCTGCCGGCTGAGGCATCGCTGCCGATGGCAAAGGCATTCGCGTCGTTGCCATTGTTGATGCCTTTGTTGTTCTCCCCGGCTGACGCTTGGCCGCCATCGGATTCTACGGTGAAGCTGTTGTTGCCGTTGTTCACGCCCTTATTACCCTGACTGCCGTTTTCGATCCCGGCATTATTCATGCCCGTATTGTTGATCCCCCAATTGCCGTTGGCACCGGCATTGATGGTGATCTCGCCCAATTGAAAATCGGGGATCGGGTCGGCGTGTACCGTTGCGGCAGTCAGTAAGGCAGCCGCGCAGGCGGCCGCTAGCCAGGCGGTTTTCATGGCGTCTCTCAGTCAATAATGTCCCAAACTGGAACCATCGTGACGCGCGTTCTTGGTTAAGAAAAGAAATAATTTGAGTGGCTGTAAGAAAGGCACCAAGGCGAGCAACAGGTAGCTAAGAAAAAAGGGGTCAGACCCCTTTTTGAGGCCTGACCCTGAAGTCTGAAGCCGATGGCTTCAGTGGGGAGCTTCTAGATCACAATCTGCTCAGGCCGTATCGGTGTGCCCTTTGGATCTTTCCAATCGCCGGGCGCGAAAATGTGGCCTGTCTTGGGATTGAACAACATCGCCTGGCCCTGATAGTTGATGAAAATATTTGCCACATAGGCATCGGTGGCGTTTACCCCAATCCGGCCCAGCACCATGCCGAGGGCAAGGGGGTCGGGCAGGGTGTCCGCATAAACGCGGCGCGAAGCCCGGCCTTTGAACACAAAGGCATATTCGCCTTGCCCCACCGGCCCGTATTCAAACGGGGTCCAAGTGGACAGGCCGGAATTTGTCCAAATCGATTTGACAAGCGTGTCCGTCACCAATTGCAGCCGACTGGATTCGTCCCCGTCGTAGAAGAAGAAGTTTTCATGGGTCAAATACGGCCATATACCCACAAGCTGTCGCAGGATGTACGGCCACGTCAATAATAGTCGGTGCAGTGTAAAATAATTGGCGCTTGGTTTTGTATTCACCGTCAGCCAAACGCTGTCGCCGTCGGCCGCCGGATAATCAAGATAGGAAAACCGGCCGGAGGGGAAGTTAACCGTCAGTTGGAATTGATCATTCGGTTTCGGCACGGTCAAAATCGGTAAGTCAGGGTACGTCTTATAAAGCCCGCTGGTGGACCAGAACGTATAGGCGCTGGCGGGGGCCGGCGATTCGTCCGTGCGGTAGTCCGCTTTCAGGGTTTGTTTGTGGCCAAGGGTCGTGATGGTCGGCACGTGGGCGCTTTTAAGCGGGTTTCCGTCAAAGGAAACGCCCACCACCTCTTGCAAGAAAACGCCGGGCTTGCCCAAATACGCCCATTCCCAGTTCGCATCTACTCCCCGGCGGCAAAAAACGCGGCCATAGGCATCGCGAATGGCATAAGGCGTGTTGGCGTCAAACATGTCTGCGGTGATGGGATCGCTGAGCACCACGTCAATGGGGTCGCCCAACGGCGCGGGCAAGGTGTCGGGTGCCTCGGGGACCGGCGTTTCAAAGCGCGATGCACTATCTGTAGACGGATGGTCTGACGGCATGGGGCGGCCTCCTTTACCAAACAACCCGATAGGGGGTAACGGGCTGACCGTCGATCTGCCAGGCGGTCCCCGGAACCGACACCCCGGTTTGAGGTTCCAGGATCATCAGGTCGCCCCAATAATTGATGTACACATTGGCGGCATGAGCAATTTTGTTGTCCGCCGTGACGCCCGAAATCACCCCCAGGGCATAAGGGTTCGCGCGTTTTGTTTCATAGAGGGATCGGGCCGCCTGTGCCCTGTAGATAAAGGCATAGTCGTCACAATCGAGCGCTTTGGTTTTGAGCGGTGGGAGAGCGGCCAAACCGCTTTGGTCCCATAATTGTTTGGCGAGTTCATCCGGCACCAGCGTATAGCGCGACAGGCCGTCCTGTTCCATGAACCACACATTTTTCGCGTTGAACGTCACCGTTGGCCAATAGGCATTCAGGAGCGAAAAGATGTCGCCGCGTTTCAGGTGGATTTTGTGAAAGAGGAATTCAGCGGCGTTATACGCCCCTTCCTTCGACAGCACCAACCAGGCCCAGGCCGTGCCTTTGCCGGACGTCAAATAGCCCACATCGCCTTTCCCGTCGGCATAACTGAAGATCACCGCGGGCTCGTTCGGCATAACGGGCGAGGCCCGCAGCCCCAGCAAGGGGTAGCCCTTTGCCTCGTTTTCTTTGGGACCTGCGAACGTCCAAACGGATTGCGGCATGACCCCGGCTTTATTGTACTCCGCGAACAGATAACGCTCTCCGGCGAGCGCCCAGACCTTCGGGGTGGCTTGCCCCTCGAACGGATTTTCCGAGAACGACACGGTAACCATGTCATGCCCGTAAGATTGAGGCAGGCCCACATAGGTCCAGCCCTGGGTCCATAAGGGGGCGGCGGCCCCCTCAACGCACAGCACACGTCCGGACCGGTCGGCGATCATATAGTCCGCGTCTTTCTCGAAGCCATGGGTATCGACCGCGGCGCTGAGACCGAAGAGCGGCGCATCGGGTGGCGCGCTTCCTTGCCGAGGCGGATAGAGCGGCACCGTCTGGCCGGCGTCCGCCGTGGCCGTTTCTTGACGCGTGTCTTCCACCGCACCTCCCCCCTCTGGTTGTGGTTATTCTTCTTGTATCTTTTTAAGTGTTACACGCGGGAAAGGGGGCGGGTATGCAGTAGCTCACATGCCGCCCAAGGAAAGGCCCATCGCGAGGGCATGAAGACCTATTTTATGCCGCCGAGGAATTGGCCTCAGCCCCTGGTGTTCCGTTATAACAAAATACAACTTATTGACGTTTGCGGGGCGCCTTGGGCACACTTATTGGTAGGGTTTCAACAGCCGAGGGTGAGTAAGGTGAAATTTAGACGATCTTTCCCAGTTTTAGTCTGTGTACTGTTTGCCTCTGCTTGCGCATCTTATGTGGACACAAATCTGACCACGTTCCACAAGCTGGATGGCCTTGCGCCAGGCGCAACAATTTCCGTGCTACCAGTCAATGTTGACCAGCAGCGCAGTTTGGAATTTGCATCCTACAAATCCGAGTTGGAAAGCCGACTGGCAGCAGTGGGCTTTGTGATTCAAAACCTGAATCCGAATTACACCGCACAAATGGACTATTCCATCAATACCGGCGAAACTGTTACAACGACCAATACCGGTTACCGATATCAGAAGACCGGCGAAAACGAATATGGTGACGTTTACAGCAACGTACCCGTCGTATCGTCATCTACGTCCACCATTTACACTCGGTCCGTACGAATTCGTATTGACCGCCAAACGCCGCCAGCCAGCACGCGCGTGTATGAAGCCACTGCGATCAGTAAAGGGACGTGCGGCAGTTTGTCGAGCGTCATGGCGTTCATGCTGGCAGCGATATTCAGTGATTTTCCGGGAGAGAACGGCAAGACTGAAACGGTTCGCGTTGATTGGGACGGTTCCTGTTAAGCAATGACATATGGAATTGGGTCAGGCTCCACTTTCCCTAGGAAACTCATTCCCACACAGAACACCTACTGTCGAAAAGGCACCACAAAAAGTTGTTGTAATAAAAAGAGGTGGCAAAGTAGAAAAATCCCGTCACGAAAAAAAGTTCGCCGACAAGCGGTGGGTTGTCGTGCCTCCACACCCCCAAAATCCATGTCCCCGAGAGCAAAATTGCCGAAGGCACAAGAAAAAATTGGTAGAAGGTCATCACCGCCCACCGAGTCCTATTATCACTATCACCGATCAAAAATTCCAGAATTGAAAATACCGGAAATGCGGTTAGAGAAATGACAAGTGGGTAAGCTGCATAAATTCCCACCACGAACGCTAGATATTTCAGAATAATTTTTTTCACTTTTCCTCCACTCACCCCACGGCATAAATAGGTCGGCGGAAGCTGAGCGCTTCGGCGATGTGGCGCCGCTCGACGGTGGCCGCGCCGTCCAGATCCGCAATGGTGCGGGCGACGCGCAAGATACGGTGATAGCCCCGCGCGGAGAGGCGCATGGTGTCGGCCGCGCGGGTGAGCAGGGCCAGGCCGTCATCCGCGGGTGTGGCCACCTGATCCAGAACCTCCCCTTCGATATGGCAATTCAGATGGACCAAGGTCTCTTCGCCTAAGAGTTCCGTATACCGATCTTCCTGGAGAGCGCGCGCTTGAGCGATGCGGGAGGCCGCCTCTTCGGACGTCTCGCTGTCTTGGGGCAGGCTGAGGTCGCTGGGCTTCACCGCCGCCACCTCCACATGCAGATCAATGCGGTCGAGCAAGGGGCCGGAAATGCGCGCCTGATAATCCGCCCCACATTTGGGTGCCCGGCTGCACGCCATGGCCGCATCCCCCAGATAACCGCAGCGGCACGGGTTCATGGCCGCCACCAATTGCACACGGGCAGGGTAGGTCACATGGGCATTGGCGCGGGCCACCACCGCTTCGCCGCTTTCCAAGGGCTGGCGCAGGGAATCGAGGCTTTGGCGCTGGAATTCCGGCAGTTCGTCCAGAAACAACACGCCGTTATGGGCAAGCGAAATTTCGCCCGGCTTGGCGCGCAAACCGCCCCCCACCAAGGCCGCCATGCTGGCCGAATGGTGCGGCGCGCGGAAGGGGCGGTCGGCGCTGATCTGCCCTTCGGTAAGCACCCCCGCCAAGGACGCGATCATGGACACATCAAGCGCTTCGCGGGCGGAGAGCGGTGGCAGCAGGCCGGGCAGGCGTTGCGCCAACATGGATTTGCCGGAACCGGGCGGGCCGATCATCAAGAGGTTATGGCCCCCCGCCGCCGCGATTTCGAGGGCGCGTTTGGGCGTTTCCTGACCTTTAATGTCGGCAAGGTCCGGCAGGTGCGACCGCACCACGGCGGTATGCGGTTTTGGCGGCGCCAGCACGGAGCGCCCTTTCAAGTGATTAATCAGTGTCAGGAGGGATGAGGGTGCGAGCACCTCTACCGAGCCCGCCCAGGCCCCTTCGGGCCCGCAGGCTTCGGGGCAAATGAGGCCTTTGTCTTGCGTCGCTGCGGCAAGGGCCGCTGGCAACACGCCGATCACCGGCGCCAGCGACCCGTCCAGCGCCAATTCCCCCAGCGCCACATATGAATCGAGATCGCTTTGGGACAGTACATTTGTGGCCACCAATAACCCGAGGGCGATGGGCAGGTCGAAATGGCTGCCTTCCTTGGGCAGGTCGGCGGGGGCCAGGTTCACCACAATACGTTTGGGCGGCAAGGCCATGCCGATGGCGGACAAGGCCGCGCGCACCCGGTCGCGCGCTTCGCCGACCGCTTTGTCGGGCAAGCCCACCACTTGGAAATAGGGCAGGCCCTGGTCGATATGCACCTGCACATCCACCTTGCGCGCCTCGATGCCGTGAAAGGCAACGGTGGTGACGTGAGCAACAGTCATTTGGCAGCAACGGTCATGAACGGCAGCCTGCGTAACGGGTAAGACGCAGCCAGTCTAATTGCCCGTTTAGAGTGTGGCTAGAGCGCTTGTCCGGCGATGACGAGGTGCGGTACCAATGGTGTGGCGATTCGGGAGGGCCCTTTGTCGACATCACCATTGGACAGACGCCGCGTCTTGGCCGGCCTCAGCGCCGGCGCCGCGCTGAGCTTCACCCCCTGGACCGGGGCCCAAGCCGAGGGGCGCCCCCTTAAAGGCTATATCCGCACCAATTGGAGCCAGGACCCCTTTGCCTTTGGCTCTTATTCCTATGTGGCCAAAGGCGGCTGGCAGAACATGCGCCGCGCCTTGGAAACCCCCATTGACGAGCAATTATTTTTCGCAGGCGAAGCCGCCTACCCCTATCGCAACAGCACGGTGCACGCGGCTTATGAAAGCGGCCGGCGGGTGGCGGGGTTCGTGCGCCGCGCCAACAAAGACAATATCGCCATCATCGGCGCGGGCATGAGCGGCCTGTCCGCGGCCCATGCCTTGTGGGAAGAGGGGCGCACCGTCACCGTATTCGAAGCGCGCGACCGCATTGGCGGCCGGGTATGGACCAGCGACCAGATGGGCATGGCCCTGGATTTGGGGGCAAGCTGGATCCACGGGGTGCGGCGCAACCCGTTGACGCGCTTGTCGAATGAGTTGGCGCTGGAGCGCCTGCGCACCGATGACAGCACGATCATCCGTGGGCGGAACGGTGCGGAAATAAGCGACCGCGATGCCCCCGACTGGCTGGAAAATGTGGTCGCGTTTCAGCACAGCGCCGGGGCCGATAAATCCGACATCAATCTGCGCGCCTATCTCATGCAGGACGATTACAGCGGCGGCGACGTGATGTTCCGCGCGGGCTATGGGCCGATTTTCAAGGCGCTGGAGGGCGACTACACCGTGCGCCTAGAGGCCACGGTGACGAATATCACGTTGGACGATTACGGCGTCAGCATTGGGCTGATCGACGGCAGCACCAGCCGCTTCGATGCGGCGATCATCACGCTGCCGCTCGGGGTGTTGAAAAAGAACACCGTCACCTTCGACCCCATTCTGCCCGCCGAAAAGCGCGCGGCCATTAACGGCTTGGGCATGGGCACGCTGGACAAGGTCTACCTTTTGTACGACACGCCGTTTTGGGCCACCGACCACAGCTGGATCGCCACGCCGGATAATGATCTGCCGCCCGGTCAATTCAACCAGTGGCTCAACCTGCACCGGCTGATCGACCAGCCCGTGATCGTGGCTTTTAACGGCGGCCCGCCCGCGCTCGAGCTGGCGGCGCTGCCCGATGAAGAGGTGGTCTCGCGCGCGCTGCAGACCTTGGATCTTGCCTATCCCCCTGATCCAACGTGACGGCGAGCACAACGTCATCAACGCGTTACAAAATTCTTTGCGGAATTTCCCGTCTTCGGTTGATGTTAAGGGGCGTTGGGCTTAACTCCTAACTATGTCGTCCGACGCTGAAGATCCCCCTGCCCACGCCTCAACACGCGCGTATGTGCGGTTTGGCAAGCGTAAGGTCCCCGTGCCGCGCAGCAAGGCCATGCGCACGGTGGTGGGCGTGACCATGGTGGTTGTCGGGGCTCTGCCGGGCCTGCCCGCCGTGGCCGGCGTGCCCGTTGGCCTGATGCTGCTGTCGGTGGACTATCCCGGCATGCGCCGCCGTCGTCGGCGGCTCGCCGTGTGGAGCGGACGTCGGTTTCAACGCCGCAAGACCGCGCGGCCCTCCAAGCCCGACGCGTTATAACACTCAGAGGGTGTAATTGCGCCCCGCAATGCAATTAAAGCTTTTCTTAACCAAAACTCTTGGTCACAGTGGTCTCAGTTTGGGACAGAGTTGACTGAGACCTATCATGAAAACCACTTGGTTTGCGGCCGCCTGCACGGCTGCGCTTCTGACATCCGCTGCCGTTCACGCGGATCCGATTCCTGATTTTCAATTGGGCAACATCACCATCAATGCCGGAGAAAACGGCAATTGGGGCCTGAATAATACGGGCACGAACAATGCCGGGATCGGCAATGGCGGCCAGGGCAATAAAGGCATCCATAACGGCAACAATTCCGATGAGGGTTCCGGCCAAAACAATGTGGGCGTCAATAACGGCAACAACAATCAGTTCAATACAGAGGGCAATTGGGTCATTGAAGGCGGCAACGGCAATGTTGGGGTTAACAATGGCAATGACAATGGCGACAGTGGGCCCTACGGCGGAACAGGCGACAATTTGATCCTTACCGGCAGCAAGAATGTCGGTGTGGGCAATGGCAACAACAATTTGGATGGCGGTAATGCAGGCAGCACTAACGACCGTCCAACCACCTATCTTGGATACGGCAATACGGGTGTGGGCAACGGCCTCAACAACAATGGCGCCTTCGGGGGCGATGGCGGCAGCCACAATGTCGGGGTGGGCAATGGCATCGACAACCAGCTGTCGTTCGCTGGTGGTCTGAGCGGCGGCAGCAGCAATATCGGCGTCGGCAACGGAATCGGCAATGCGGCAATTGAGGGCGAAGCCGGGAGCTGGAATGTGGGCATCGGAAACGGCATCCGCAACGTCGCCGTTTTCGGAGGCATGGCTGGGAATCAGAATGTGGGCATCGGCAGCGGCGTTGATAACAATGTGTATGGTCAAGGCAGCGTTGCAGGCAATATGAATGTGGGCACGGGATTCGCCACGCCAGTCGGCAGCATCGGCACGCAAACCGTCAACATCCCGGCCTTGCCGTAAGAGTGTAAGGGGGAGTTTTCTAATGGCTAAAAATTTAAAATTCCTCTGTGTTCTGATCGCATGTGGTCTGGCCCCCGGCATGGCGCTGGCGGATCCGATTCCTGATTTTCAATTGGGCAACATCACCATCAATGCCGGGGAAAACGGCAATTGGGGCCTGAACAATACAGGCACGAACAATGCCGGGATCGGCAATGGCAGCCAGGGCAATAAAGGCATCCATAACGGCAACAATTCCGATGAGGGTTCCGGCCAAAACAATGTGGGCGTCAATAACGGCAACAACAACCAATTCGAAACCTCGGGAAAACTGGTGATCGTTGGCGGCAATGGCAATGTGGGCGTCGGCAATGGAAACGATAATGGCCAGGGCGGGTCCTTCGGCTCCTCAAAAGACAATATGACGACCGTCGGCAGCGACAATGTGGGCATCGGCAACGGCAACCAAAACCTGGGTAACCGAAGCAGCTTCACCACCCTCACCAGAACACCCGGCTACCTGGCCAGCGGAAATGTTGGAGTGGGCAACGGCATCGGCAATAGCGGCATTTTCGGCGGTGCCGGCGGAAGCCACAATGTGGGTGTTGGGAATGGCATCGACAACAATAACGGCTCCGACGGTACGTCTGGCAGCTATAATGTGGGCTTGGGCAACGGCCTCGAAAACAACGGCTCCACTGGGGGCACGTCTGGAAGCGGCAATGTTGGGATCGGGAACGGTATCTTGAATGACAACAGCCGTGGCGTTGGCGGCAGTGGGAATGTCGGGATTGGGAACGGCATTGGAAATGAAGGCTTCGACAGTTCCCTTGGCAACCAGAATGTGGGTCTTGGGAACGGCATCGGCAATGACTCGTTCGGGATCGGCCTTATGTCCGGCAACATGAATGTGGGCACGGGCTTCGCCACGCCAAACGGCAGCATCGGCACGCAAACCGTCAACATCCCGGCCTTGCCGTAAGAGTGTAAGGGGGAGTTTTCTAATGGCTAAAAATTTAAAATTCCTCCGTGTTTTGATCGCATGTGGTCTGGCCCCCGGCATGGCGCTGGCGGACCCGATTCCCGATTTTCAATTGGGCAACATCACCATCAATGCCGGGGAAAACGGCAATTGGGGTATCAACAATACGGGCGCGAACAATGCCGGGATCGGCAATGGCAGCCAAGGCAACCAAGGCATCAATAACGGCAATATCGTCATGGATGAAACGCCATCCGACGGGGAGGCGCGTGCCGCAACGCTGACCAACAGCGGAACCGCGATCGCGGGTCAAAACAATAAGGGCATCAATAACGGCAACGGTGCGGAAGCATTCGCTGGTCCTGGCGGAACGGCCATGGCCGGAAGCAATAACAAGGGCATCGGCAATGGCAACGGGTCGGCAGCGACGGCGCTTAATGGTGCAAACGTTGTCGCCGGTAGCGGCAATGCCGGTATCAACAATGGCATAGAAAGTTCAGCGGTAACCTTCGGCAACAACGCGTCCAGCGCAAGCGGCAACAATAACAAGGGCATCGACAACGGTGTCGGCGGCACTGTCAGCGGCAGCCGGAACAGCAGCGAAGGCGGCTCCGGCAACAAGGGCGTCGGCAATGGGTCCGAGGTTCGTGTCGTCGGGACCGCCGCCAACATTGGCGCCGGGAATGAGAATGCGGGGCTTTTCAACAGCGTCGAAAGTTCAACTTCTCAAGGACAGGCCGCAAACGGCAATAAGGGCGCCTTTAACGGGACCAACGCCGAGGCCCGAAGCGGTGTGGTAGCCAGCGACAATGTGGGGGTTTTCAATGGCATCGACGCCCTGTCGCGCGACAATGAGGTAGCGAACCGAAATGTGGGTGTAGGCAACGGCGCAGGCTCAATGGTTAGTTCGCTTGGGTCCGCCCCGGTGGGCAATGACAATGTGGGGGTCATGAATGGCGCCGGTATCGTGCCGGTTGGTCAAGTGACGGCCCCACTGGGCAATATGAATGTGGGCGTGGGTCAACAGATGAGCAATGGCGCCGTGGGCTTTCAGGGCATCAGTCTTCCGGCGCTGCCGTAATTTGCCGTCTGCGGACGGCTAGGTGTAATAATCACCCAATTCGTCATCACCGGGCAAGCAGCCAACAGGCTGCGCCGACCCGGTGATCCAGGGGCAAATTGCTCTGGATTGCCGGATCTACGTCCGCTTACGGCGGACTTGTCCGGCAATGACGAGTATGATTTTACCCAGAATGCTTCCCCCAGCGGTTCCAGAACGTGACCTGAGTGGCGGGATCGCGTTTGGCGCGGCGCAGGGTGGCGCCTTTTAAATGCGCCACGGGAAACATCACCGTCAGTAAGGTATCGTCCGGCATCCCCAGGATCTTTGCCACGTCGTCCTGACGGGCGCTGAGCAAAGACGTCCAGGTGGTGCCCAGATTGCGCGCGCGCAACGCCAACATGAGGGACCAAGCGGCGGGCAGAATGGAGCCGTAAAACCCGATTTGACTGGCAGTGGCGTCGTCGGGCGGCAGGCCATCCACACAGACAAAAATCATGGCCGGCATGTCGTGCAGCCGGTCCATGAGCGCGCGGTGGGTGGGCTTCATTTCCATGCCGCGCTGGTCGAACAATTGGGTGAGGATCTCGCCATAGAGGTGGGCGATCTCGCGTTTGGGCGCCGGATCGTCCACCACCACAAAACGCCAGTTTTCCCCACCCAGCCCCACCGGAGCTTGGACCGCCACGTCGATGCAATCCAGCAGCATTTGCCGGTCTACCGGCCGATCGAAGTCGAGATTTTTGCGCACCGACCGCGCGGTGGACAGCACTTCGTCTATTTGATCGACATTGATTTCCACGGCAGCCTCTTTTTTTAGATCACCTAGCGAGCCCACTCTCCCCGTGTCGATTTTGGCCAACCACTCCAAGGGTACACTCCGACGGGTGGTTGGGCCGGGGGAGTGGGTGGCCTGGTCACATCAAGAAGGTCACCCCACCTTCGCTTCAATGGCGTCCCAAATGATTGCCGCCACATTGGTGCCGTCGAACCGTTCCATCTCGCGGATGCCCGTGGGCGAGGTGACGTTGATTTCCGTGAGATAATCGCCGATCACATCAATGCCCACAAACAACAGGCCGCGCTTGGCCAGTTCCGGGCCGATCGTGTCGCAAATTTCCTGTTCGCGCGGGGTTAGGTCCGACTTCATGGCCTGACCGCCCACATGCATATTAGAACGGGCTTCACCTTCCGCGGGCACGCGGTTGATGGCACCCACCGGCTTACCGTCCACCAGGATGATGCGCTTATCGCCATTGCGCACTTCGGGCAGATATTTCTGCACGATGAAGGGTTCCGGATAAGTGCCTTCGAACATTTCTAGAAGAGAGTTCAGGTTTTCGTCCCCCGGCTTGATGTGGAACACACCGGCGCCCCCATTGCCGAACAAGGGCTTCACGATGATGTCTTTGAATTCATCCCGGAACGCTTCGATTTCATAGCGATCGCGCGAGATTAAGGTGGGCGGCAGCACCCCTTCGAAGCGGGTGACGAACAGCTTCTCCGGCGCGTTGCGCACTTCCGCCGGGTCGTTCACCACCAAGGTTTTGGGGTGAATATGTTCCAGCAAATGGGTCGCCGTGATGTAGCCCATATCGAAGGGCGGGTCCTGGCGCATGAGCACCACATCCACATGGGCCAGATCGACAATTTCTTCCTCGCCCAGGGTCACATGGTCGCCTTCCACATCGCGGATTTCCGCGGCGAAGCACCGGGCCGTCACCCGGCCATCCCGATAGGTCAGATCGTTGGGCACATAGACGAACAGTTTGTGTCCGCGGGTCTGTGCTTCCAGCATAATGGCGAATGTGCTGTCGCCCGTAATGTCGATGGCGTGGATGGGGTCCATTTGGACGGCAATGGTAAGAGACATATGTTCTGCCTACTGATTAGTTAAGTTGTTTTCGCAATCCTTGAAGGGCAATTTGCGCTTCCGCCGACATGTCCGTGGCGGGCGACAATTCCGAAACCTTCTCGAACGCCCCAATCGCGGCCCGCATGATACCGGCGGCTTGGGCCGCTTTCGCATAATCCGACCACAGAGGACCGGAGTCCGGCACGATCAACACCATTCGGCGCAGGATTTCCGCCGTCCGGTCGGCATCGCCGCCTTGGGCCGCCCGCATGCGCTGATTGTTCAACAAGCGCATCAGCACTTCCCGGTCCGTCATGCCCGACAAGCGATAGGTTCCGTCGTCGCCGGCCTCTTGTTCGGCCTGCATCATCAGGGTCGCCACATCTTCCGCGCTCAAAATCTGGCCTTTGTTGAAGGGATCGAAAATCACCGGGGTTTCCTGGTCGCCCACCGCCAGCACAAAATGGCCCGGCAGATTGACGCCATAAACCGGCCAGTCAAACGCGCGTGCCACATGGATGTACAGCACCCCCAATGCCACAGGCAGCCCCCGGCGGCGTTCGATCACATCGATAATGTCGGCATTTTCCGGCGCTTCATACGTGTCGCCGTCGCCTTCATAGCCATAGCCCCCGGCCAGGGCATCGGACAGAAGTTGAGCGATTTGTTCAGGGTCGGCGTCATCGCCGGACGCATTTTCTTTCACACTGTCCACTAGGTCCAAAGCGTGGGCGCGATAGGCTTCGATGTCTTCGCCTTCATGGTCAAGCGCCGCGCACGCCAGGGCCGCTTCGAACAGGGGGAAATTGCTGTCGCCCGTCTCACCGGCCTGTTCCAACAGATCGTAATAGGGGGCCTTGGGATCGGCTGTGGTCACGTTGTTTTCTTTCTCAAGTCAGCTTACCAAGCACTTGGCCCTGATCCGGGCCAAGCATTTTCAATATGGCGGGGCCAGGCCCCGGGAACGACAAAGACGGCATCATACCGCAAGGCGTATTTGGGGGCCGGTGGGTGGCGTTGCAAATACCAGTCGGCGGCCTGGGCGATCCGTTGGCGCTGGCGGGCCTGAATCGATTCGGCTGCTTCGTCCAATGTAGGGCGTCGTTTGACTTCCACAAAGGCCAAGACAGGCGCACGCCAAGGAAAAAAATTGCGCACGATCAAATCGATTTCGCCCACAGGCGTTTTGAAGCGGGAGGCGACGGTCTGATAGCCGCAGCACAACAGATAGAGTTGCGCCAACCGCTCGGCCTGGCGGCCCTTGGCATCTGTGGTTTGGACGGCCCCCATCACCTTCCGTCCTTAAGGTCGAGGGCCCGGGCATAGACCTGCCGTTTCGGCAGACCCAGCTGGGCGGACACCTGCGCCGCCGCTTCTTTCACGCTGAGGGTTTCAAGCGCTGCCAGCAGCCTATCGTCCAGCTTGGAGAGGGCCTGTTCTTCCGTGGCGGCCTTGTCGGGCGGCGCCACCACCAGGGTGATTTCCCCCTTGGGCGCCCCGGACGTGGCATAATGGTCCGCCAATTCCGCCAACGACCCGCGGCGCACCTCCTCGAATTTCTTCGTCAATTCGCGTGCCACCGCCGCCTGACGGTCCCCCAACAAGGCTGCGAGATCCGCCAAACAGGCCGCAAGCCGTGGACCCGTCTCCAAGAAGATGAGCGAGGCGGCCACACCGTCCACTTCCGCAATGGCCGACCGGCGGGCCGCTTCCTTGGGCGGCAAAAACCCCACAAACAAAAAGCGGTCCGACGGCAGGCCGCTAACGGTGAGCCCCGCGAGAACGGATGAGGCGCCCGGTATGGGAAATACTGGAATGCCGTTCTGGGCGGCGTCGGCCACCAGCCGGTATCCGGGATCGGACACGAGCGGCGTGCCCGCATCGCTCACCAAGGCATAGCAAGCGCCCGCTTGTAGTTTTTCCAAAATGCCGGGGCGCACGGTGCGGGCATTGTGTTCGTGATAAGGGGCCAATTTGGCGTCAATGCCATGGATGGACATCAACCGCGCGGTTACCCGCGTGTCCTCGCACAGCACCACGTCCACTGCCCGCAACACATCCAGCGCCCGCAAGGTTATGTCGCGCGCATTGCCGATGGGCGTGGACACCACATAGAGGCCGGGGTCGAGGTCAACTGGGGGTATTTCTGGTGCTGTCTTAGTGAATTTCGTCATCAAATTGCCCGATTAAGGGGCGAGCTTAGCAGTTCTCGAATTTACTTAAACCGCCGACAGCGTTAGTGTCTCGATGTTCCGATCTCTGTTTCGGTTTCTGTTTCGATCTTGGGGGGGTAGATCTCGGGCGCGGCGGTGTCGCGCAGGGGGACTGCCGAAATTCTACACGTTCTGTGTACATAAAGAAGGTCTCGTGTCGTTCGCCATGACGTTTTCGCTTAACACGAAACTGGGCTCTGCCCTGAAAAACATGTGCGGCGCCCTTGCCATAGGCGCGCTGTTGGTTGGTTGCGGATCGCCGGGTCCAAGCGACGGTCCGGATTTTAGCCGCGCCCCCCAAGGCGAAGAAATTCAGCGCGATGATGGGGTCTTAAAACCTCACCACATGGCGGGCCGTGACCCGATCCGCGTGGCGATGCTGTTGCCCCTGTCGGCTGCCGCGAAAGACGCGCAGAACGTGGCGCAATCTTTGTTGGATGCCGCGCAATTGGCGATTTTCGATGCCTCGAACCCGAACCTTCTGCTGATCCCAAAAGACACCCAAGGCACGGAATCGGGCGCCAAAGCGGCTGCTGAACAAGCCATCGAAGAGGGCGCCGAAATTATTTTAGGGCCCCTGTTCTCCACCTCCGTCGCCGCGGTCACCCCGGTTGCCGCAAGCTACGGCGTGCCCGTGGTGGCCTTTTCCACCGACCGCGACGTGTCGCGGCCTGGCGTCTATCTGTTGAGTTTCCTGCCGGAATATGAAGTGGAGCGCATCACTCAATATGCGGTGGTGAATGGCTATTCGCGGTTTGCCGCGATGATCCCGCAAACCGCCTATGGCCAGCGGGTGCTGGATGCCTATGAGCAATCGGTCACGGGTAGCGCCGCGTTCCTCACCTCCACCGAACAATATTATCAGTCGGTGGATGCCATGTTCGAACCGGCTCGGCGCTTGGCGGCGATCAATGATTTCGATGCCGTTTTGCTGCCGGAAGGCGGCACCAATCTGCGCGGGCTCGCCCCCTTGCTTCCCTATTTCGACGTGGATCCGCGTCAGGTGAAATTCCTGGGCACCGGCTTGTGGGATGACCCCACGCTGGGCCGCGAGCCGTCCTTGGTCGGCGGCTGGTTTGCCGCCCCGCCGCCGCGCGCCCGCACCGCCTTTTCCGAACGGTTCGAAAGCGCTTTCGGGCGCAAACCGCCGCGCATCGCCAGCCTGGGCTATGACAGCGTAGGACTTGCCGCCGCCTTGGCGGGTCAGCTCGACGCCACCGACCGGTTTAGCGAAGCGGCGTTGACAAACCCCAATGGCTTCACCGGTGTGGACGGCATTTTCCGCTTCCTGCCCGATGGATCCACAGAGCGGGGTTTGGCGGTGATCGAGGTAACGGCCAACGGGTTCAGAGTCATCGACGAAGCACCGAATACCTTCGAACAGCCGGCCTTTTAAGGCCTTATCCCGCTAACCCAGCGTCGATATATTTTCCGTCAGCCGGCGGGGCCGCTCACGCTCGCCATCGCGTCCACCGGGACCGCGTGGGTCTTGCGCAGGCCGGTTAATGTCCTGCTGGACCACTTGCCAGCTATCGGCTTCCGCTGTGGCGGCCGCCCATTCCTGAGGGCGCAGCTCGTCCAATAGATACCGCTCGACGCCCGGCGCAAGGGCCGTGGCCCCCACCTTCACCTGAATAGGGTTGCGCATATAGAGCAAATACCATTTGGCGGCGGCGACACGGTCCTGGGCCACCACATCACTGGTCAGATAGATCGCGGCGAGCTTGCCTTGGGCATCCGCATTGTTGGAATGGGCCGCCTTCAACAGCCAATGCATGGCCAGGGCATTATCCATTTCGGCTTGGGCGCCGGCGCCCTTTTCCACCGCCGTCTGCAACAGACAATCGCCCAAATGATATTGAGCGATTTCGTAGCCCCGGCCTATTTCGGCCACCCGTTTAAACAGAGGGACGGCTTCCGCACAATTGCCGTCGCGCTTCAGCGCCAGCGCCTGGCTATAGAATCGGTCAGGCCCCTGTTGTACGGGCCCGCCGGCGGCAAAGCCGGGCCCGCCGCCACCGGGAGGGCCGCCGCGTTTCGGACCACCGGGGCCGCGATTGCCGGACGGCCCGGCACAGGCCGCAACTACGAAAAGAGCGATGAGCCCAATACTCAGTAAGCGGAATCTTTCTGTCGATCGTAACATGGCCAGCCTCCTCAAAACCGGTGGGATCAATTCATACCGCCGAAGCGGGGGCCGGTGGAAACTTCCGTGTCTCAAGCGATCCCAGACGGCTATGGTGATACAGCTCGTTACATTTTAGACGAGCTGGCCGATGACATGGTTGAGCACCAAGCGCCCCTCAGGCGTGGCTTTCAATCGGTCGCCGTCTTCAATTAAAAGGCCTTGGTCCATCAGCGCCTTCTTGGCCTCCGGCGCCATCAGTTGCCCGGCAAGGTCCTGATAGCGCGCTTGGGAAATGCCTTCGGACAGGCGCATGCCCATCAATACCATTTCCTGTGCTTGGGCCTCCCGATTGATGGGGTCGGTAAGGGCCAGGCCATGGCCGGTTTCCATCACCTGCGCCCGCCATTGGTCGGGCGATTTATGGGTCTGCGTCGCGGTCATCGCCCCGTCGAGAACCACCCGGCCATGAGCGCCGGGGCCCACGCCCACATAATCGCCATAGCGCCAATAGACCAGATTGTGTCGCGATTCCGCGCCCGGCGCCGCATGGTTCGACACTTCATAGGCGGGCCGTCCGGCGGCCTCGCACAGGGCCTGGGTGGCGTCGAACATGTCCGCTGTCACGTCTTGGTCCGGCACGATCAGCTTGCCGGCGTCGTACCATTCCTGAAACCGCGTTTGCGGTTCGATCGTGAGCTGATAGAGCGAGAGATGATCGGGCCCAAGGGCGAGCGCTTGGCCAAGCTCTTGTTCCCATGCGCCAAGGGTCTGACCGGTGCGGGCATAGATGAGGTCGAAAGACACGCGCTCGAACGTGGACCGCGCCACATCCAATGCGGCAAGCGCTTCCGCGACGCTGTGCTGACGGCCCAGAAATTTCAGATCCGCATCGTTGAGCGCCTGCACCCCGAGCGATACGCGATTGACGCCCGCCGCGCGATAGGCCCGAAAACGCTCTGCTTCCACGCTGGTGGGGTTGGCCTCGAGCGTGATTTCAACATCAGCGATGGACCCGAACAGGTCTGACGCTGCCTCAATGATCGCCCCGACGGTTTCCGCCGCCATCAAGGACGGCGTGCCGCCCCCAAAGAAAATGCTGGTGAGCGGGCGTTTGTCGATGCGCGCGGCAATCGAACGAAGTTCTAGAAGCAAGGCGTCTCGATACGCGGCCTGATCAATTTCCCGCGCCACATGGGAATTGAAATCGCAATAAGGGCATTTGGCCAAACAAAACGGCCAATGCACATAGAGGCCGAAACCAGGATCTGCGGGCGAGGTCATCATAGACTTATATCAGAACCGCCTTCGTCATCGCGATCCATAACCGTTGATCACCCTCCCCTTGCCCCTCCCATCAAGGGAGGGGAATACTGTTCGAGTGACGGTTGATCTCTTACCTCCCCCTTGATGGGGGAGGTCGGCGCAACGCGCCGGGTGGGGGTGGCCGGCTTCACGACGGATTCTTAGCGGAAACACGCCTCGACAAGCTGGTTAAACGCCACCGCCCGGTGGGACAGTTCGTGTTTCCGCGCGGGGTCCATTTCGCCGAACGTGATGTCATAGCCATCGAGCACAAAGACCGGATCATAGCCAAAGCCCTTGTCGCCCCGCGGCGGCCAAACCAGATGACCATCGATACGACCCTCAAAGCATTCCGTATGCTGATCAGGCCAGGCAAGACATAAGGCACAGACGAATTGGGCGTGCCGGTCTTGCGCGGTGGTCGCGCCCTTTTCCTGAAGCTTGTCTTCCACCTTCCGCATGGCCAGGTTGAAGTCCCGGTCGGGCCCCGCCCAGCGGGCGGAATATAGCCCCGGGTCGCCATTAAGGGCCGTGACCGCCAAGCCGCTGTCATCGGACAAAGCGGGCAACCCACTGACCGTGGCGGCGGCCAGCGCCTTTAATTTGGCATTGCCGATAAAGGTGGTTTCGGTTTCTTCCGGTTCTTCCAACTTAAGCTCGGCAGCGGACACCACCTCCAGCCCGAAGGGCTTCAAGAGATCGCCGATCTCACGCACCTTGCCTTGGTTATGGCTGGCCACGACCAGCTTTTTCTCGGTAAAGCGGCGCACAGACATGGGCTAGCCCACCGTTTCTTTCTGTAGACTGATCAATTCGCCAATGCCTTTTTTCGCCAAACCCATGAGGTCCGTGAAATTGGCTTCGGAAAAAGGCGCCCCTTCCGCCGTGCCTTGAATTTCCACAATGCCGCCATCGCCGGTCATGACGAAATTGGCATCGGTTTCCGCATTGGAATCTTCCGGATAATCCAAATCAAGCACCGGCGTGCCTTCGAAAATGCCGCAAGAAATGGCCGCCACTTGGGTGGTCAATGGGCCTGCCCCTTCCGCCGGTAGAAAGCCTTGGTCGCGCATCCAATCCACGCACTGCCACAACGCCACCCAGCCCCCGGTAATGGACGCCGTGCGCGTGCCGCCATCGGCCTGGATGACGTCGCAATCAATGGTGATCTGCCGTTCGCCCAATTTCTTCATGTCGACAACGGCCCGCAGAGACCGGCCAATAAGGCGCTGGATTTCCAGGGTGCGGCCAGATTGCTTGCCCGCATTGGCTTCCCGGCGCATGCGTTCATTGGTGGACCGGGGCAGCATGCCGTATTCGGCCGTCACCCAGCCCGTGCCACTGTTGCGCAGAAAGGGCGGCACACGGTCTTCAAAGCTGGCGGTGCACAACACATGGGTATCGCCGAATTTGACGAAGCAGGACCCTTCGGCGTTTTTCGCAACACCCATTTCGAGGGTGACGTTCCGCATTGCATTGGGGTCCCGACCGGATGGGCGCATCGTGTTCGTCCTTTTGTTGGATTTGGGGGTGCTGATAAGGCGCCCATATCGACCACAGAACGGGGTTGAAAGAAAGGAAAAACTCACGAATTGACGCAAGACTAAGCCGATCCTAAATTGCCAATCATTTCAACGTTCAAGCAGGTAGAGGGCGTTTCGTTTGACGGAAGATACGGGAAATTTGGTGGAAGCGCTGAACGAGCGCAGCCGCAGCCTGTTCCGCAAAATCGTCGAAAGCTATTTGGAAACCGGCGAACCGGTGGGCTCGCGTACTTTGTCGCAAACCTCCGGCCTTGGTCTGTCCGCCGCCTCCATCCGCAATGTGATGTCGGATCTGGAACAAATGGGCTTGCTGATGGCACCGCACACCAGCGCCGGACGGTTGCCGACGCACACCGGCTTGCGCCTCTTTGTGGATGGTTTGTTGGAAGTGGGCGACCTCAGCAGCGATGAGCGGCTTAAAATCCAAGAACAAATCTCCGGCTCCGCCAATGAGGTGGAAGACGTTCTCACCCAGGCGTCGTCTTTGTTGTCCGGCCTGTGCGGCGGCGCGGGCCTCGTGATGGCGGAAAAGGGCGACCTTGCCCTCAAACATATGGAGTTCGTGTCGCTCAGCCCCGGCAAAGCGCTGGTGGTGCTGGTCACCGAACAAGGGGATGTTGAAAACCGGGTGATCGAAGTGCCGCCGGGCATGCCGCAATCCACCTTGGTCGAGGCCACGAACTACGTGAATGCGCGGTTGCGCGGCCAAACCTTGGACGAGGCGCGCGATCAAATCCTCGCGGAAATCGATAGCCAACAGCTCGAACTGGACACCTTGTCCACGCAGATCGTGGAAGAAGGCCTGGCCACCTGGAGCGGTGGCGACAATTCCAATACCCAAGTTCCCCAATTGATCGTGCGCGGGCGCGCCAATCTGTTGGACAATGTGACCATCGCGGAAGATCTGGAACGTATCCGCATGTTGTTCGAGGATTTGGAGACAAAAAACGAGCTGATCCAACTGCTGGAGCTTGCCAAAGATGCCGAGGGTGTGCGCATATTCATCGGCGCCGAGAACAAGCTGTTCAGCTTGTCGGGTTCATCCGTGATCGCGGCACCCTATATGAACAATGCGCAAAAGGTGGTGGGCGTGATTGGCGTGATCGGTCCCACCCGATTGAATTATGCGCGTGTCATTCCCATGGTCGATTACACCGCAAAACTAATCGGCCGCGTCATCAAATAAGGCCGTTTCGGCCGCAGAAAAGTGTGAAAGGCTTCGCGAGACAGCACTGTCATGAGTGATCAGGACAATCCGAACGATAACGACCCTAAAGACGGCGATGCGCCGATGAGCGACGCCGCACAGGCGGACGCCGCGGCGAAAGCGGCTGAGGCCGCCGATGCAGAGGCTGCGAATGATGACAGCGCACCTGTACCTGCCTCTGTGGAAGAAGAAAACGCAGCGCTGAAAGACCGGCTGCTGCGCACCATGGCGGAATTGGAAAACACGCGCCGCCGGGCGGAAAAAGAGCGCTCGGAAGCATCGCTCTACGGCATTACGAAATTTGCGCGGGATATGTTGTCGGTGGCCGACAATCTGCGCCGCGCCATTGATGCAGTGCCGGCGGAAACCCGCGAAACAGATGAGGCCGTCCAAAATCTTTTGAGCGGTGTGGAGCTGACCGAGCGCGAGCTGCTGGCGGGCCTTGAGAAAAACGGCGTCAAGCCGGTTTTCCCCAAGGGCGAAAAGTTCGATGCTCATTTTCATCAAGCCATGGCCGAGGTACCCGGCTCCGGCCAGCCGTCGGGAACGGTCGTCGATGTGGTGCAAACGGGCTATCTGATCGGAGAGCGTCTGTTACGCCCCGCCATGGTCACCGTCGCAAAAGGCGGCGATGCCGACAATGGCGGCCCCGGCAGCACGGTCGATACAACGGCTTAGTCTCAACTTCTCCCGTTATCATCCATTGACTGTCGGTGTGTGTAACGCCGACCGCAGAGTCAGTGTCGCTTCATCCCAGATGACGAGACTTAGACCGCCTGAGCCTTCGCCTCATGCGCCGCCAGCCATTCTGCTTCCTCACCCGGTTCCGGCATGATGTCGCCCCCTTCCATCACCCAGCGCGCGGGCACATCCCGGATCAAGGTCGCGATTTGGTCCAGCGGGATTTGGGCGTGGTCATGGATGGCTTGTTTCATTTCCGCTGCGATTTGCGCTTTCTGCGCGTCGGTCCGGCCCGCGCGGATGCTGCCGAACAGCAAAGCAGCGCTTCCGTTGAGCGGTGCATGGGGGGCGTCCTCAAAAAAGAAAGCGTGGACAAAATCCGGCGGGGCATCGGTGACATCCCAATGAATGCGCGTAATGGCATCCGCGATTTTTTCTTTGGCGGCTTGGTCGATCAAACCCTTTTTGGCGTTGCACATGTAGAGCGGCATGGATCTATCCTTCCTTAAGCAGCTTGGGGGTCGTTGATGATGCCGACCACTTCGTTGATCGAGCATCCCGTGGCGCCCGACCAGGCGGCGCACAATTCCTGCAGCAGTTCAGTGCGCGTGTCCTGCGGCACCGGTTCGAGCGCCGTGAGCGAGACGATGGACGAGGTCGACGGCCCCCCGGCGGTAAAGCCATTGGTTTTCGGCACCTCGATCCAATGAATGTCGGCGGGTTCGCCGAACGCCCGTTCCGAAAAATCATTCAGTAGGCGTTTCATTCCAGCTTGGTTTTTGGCCGGGCCCTGATCTTCTTGAACAATGCACATGCATCGGATCATGCTCACCTCCTTTGTCTTTTGGTGTCGTCGCCGACAAAAATAGGCGCGGAAGGGTGGAAAATAAATTGAATATGTTTTTTATCTCCTCCTATATTTGTGAATAGCTATCTTCGTGCCGGACAACCCAAGGACGGCGAAAAAGGACGCACATTCATGGACATAACCGATATCGAACTTATACGCGCCATCGTCCAAACCGGCAGCCTGTCTGAGGCGTGCCAGGTGTTGAACCAGTCTCAACCGACGCTCAGCCGGAAATTGTCGCGGCTGGAAGACCAGCTGAATGTGGCGTTGTTTCACCGCTCGCCCAAAGGTCTCGCCCCGACGGAGATTGCCGCCTATGTGCTGGCCAAGGCCGAACCCATCGATCACAAATTGCGGGAAATCGAACGCCATGTGGAATTGGTTACCCAGCGAGACACGGGCACTCTCAATCTGGGTGTTGGTCCGATTACGGAGCAAATTGTGCTGCCGCAGGTGCTGCACCGATTTGTGGAAACCACCGGCAAGGTGAGCTTGTCCGTGGTGACCGAAGACCACGCGACACTTCTCAAAATGTTCGATGCGTCGGAACTCGATCTGGTGGTCGGTCCCTACCGCGCCCAGGACGAAAGCAACAAAGATGTCATTGCGATCCCCATGGTGACCGACGACATCATCGCCGTGGCCCGTACCGGACATCCGGTCTTCAAAGTGAAAAAGATCAAGCCGCAGACCTTGCGGGAGTTTTCTATGGCGTCGCCGGCTAAGCAAGGATCGGCGACCCAAGCCGAGGGGGGCCCGCCCTTGCCGCGCGCCAAAATCCGCTCCGACAATTACGACCTTCTAAAGAAGCTGGTGTTGACGACAGACATGTTCTGCGCAGCGCCCCGGGCCGTGTTCGCGGACGATATTGAGAAGAAACGCATCAAGCAGATCCCCGTGGATTTGCGCCTGACCTGGGAAAGTTCCTTGTTGATCCGGGCGGAAACCTTGCTGGCGCCACTGGCCCATCATCTGGTGTCCCTGTTCAAAGAGGTGAGTGCCGAGGTGAGGGAGGCGTCGTCAAAATCCTAGGTGGCCAGTACCAAGTGCGGCCCAACTGAGACCGAGAATTGGCGGCGTCATCGCGAGCCGGCCTTGGCCGGCGCGGCGATCCAGGGGCGGCGCGCGCTGGTGCTGGCTGCTCTGGGTTGCGTCGTCGCTTTTCAAGCTCCTCGCAATGACGGTCAGAGTGTTTCGGCATCGGGCGCGTGCTGGGCCAACGCGTCTTTCGCTTTCTGCGCGTCGCGCACCGCATAGCAATAGACACAGCCATGGGGGCAGGTGTCATAAGCCCCAATATCGCGGGACTGGGCGCATAAACAGCCGGGACGATTGCCTTTTTCCCGCGCGAAGATGGGCCGGTCCGCGAGGCGAGACAGGCGGTCCGCGTCGATGCATTTTGCGGGCGCAACGCCGGGGACCAGTAGGTCCGGCTGAGAACACAGGGTCAGCGCCATATGGTTTTTACCGGCGATAGAAGAAAGGTCTAATAACAACGCCTTCTTTTCGTCGGCCGGTGGATCCCATGCTTCAATCCCGTCCAGCTGACCTAAGCGCCGTTTGGTCTTTGCATAATGGGTCGCAAAGGAGGTGACGCATTCCGTCACGGCCCCTTTCAGACCCCGGCACAAATACTCGAACATGGCGAGGTGCCAATCCCGATCGGTTAGGGAGGTAAACAAGATCGGGTCATACCGCCAAACGACCGCGTCGCGGCCATATCGCGCCCGAAGCGCCGTCACCTGGTCGATGGCTTTGTCGATCGTGATCGTCGAACTTTCCAGAACCGTTGGATATCCCGTAATCGTCACCTGCAAGAAGAACGGCGTTCTAGTGTCCGCAATGTCGTCCAGAACCGGGAAGAAGGGCTGGGCATTTCGGGTCCAGAACACAAAGGCCGCCACATCGTCCGGGTGCAGCGACACGCGATAGTCTTTGCCGCCATAGGGGTTCTTGACCAAGGCGTATCCGGCTGCCAAACGCTGCCGAAACCACGCGCCGTAAAACGCCGGAATGTCCGTTCTATAAGACGCAGAGATGATCAACGGGGCTGCCATGACCAAGTATTTTCCGAATGGTTAAGAAAAACGGTTGCACGAACCGCCCATAAAGCTAAAAAAGACCGCCAAAACATGGGCTTGAAACCCGTTCCAGCGGTTGCGGCACGTCCTTTGCCCCCCTATATACCCCCAATACGGGGGCAACTTCACAATTCCTCCCATTAGGGGGATTGGCAGGGGCGTTATCGACCTGCCAGTTCAGCCGCAGAAATAAGGAGTGAGCATGAGCAAAGTCATCGGTATTGACCTCGGTACCACAAATTCTTGCGTCGCCGTCATGGAAGGGTCGCAGCCAAAGGTCATCGAAAACGCAGAAGGCATGCGGACAACCCCGTCCATTGTCGCGTTTTCGGAAGACGACGAGCGTCTCATCGGCCAACCGGCCAAAAGACAAGCCGTTACCAATCCGGAACACACATTCTTCGCCATCAAGCGCCTGATTGGCCGTCGGTTCGATGATCCGACCACCAAAAAAGACGCCAATATGGTGCCCTATGAAATCATCGCCGCCGACAATGGCGACGCTTGGGTGAAGGGCCGCAAGGAATCCTATTCGCCCTCGCAAATTTCAGCCTTCATCCTTCAGAAGATGAAAGAAACCGCTGAGAGCTATCTGGGGTCGGATGTGACACAGGCCGTGATCACGGTCCCTGCCTATTTTAACGACGCCCAGCGGCAAGCCACAAAAGATGCCGGTAAGATCGCTGGTCTCGAAGTCTTGCGCATCATCAACGAACCCACGGCGGCCGCCCTTGCCTATGGCTTGGACAAGTCGGATGGCGACGGCAAGACCATCGCTGTGTATGACTTGGGTGGCGGCACGTTCGATATTTCCATTCTGGAAATCGGCGACGGCGTTTTCGAAGTGAAAGCGACCAATGGCGATACGTTCCTGGGCGGTGAAGATTTCGATCTGCGTTTGGTGGATTACCTCGCTGACGAGTTTAAGCGGGAGAACGGCATTGATTTGCGCGACGACCGCCTGGCCTTGCAGCGCCTGAAAGAAGCGGCTGAGAAAGCCAAGATCGAATTGTCGTCTGCCACGCAAACGGAAGTGAACCTGCCGTTCATCACGGCGGATCAATCCGGTCCGAAACACCTCACCATGAAGATCACCCGCGCCAAGCTTGAAGCATTGGTGGATGATCTGATCCAGCGCACCATTGAGCCGCTGAAAAAGGCGTTGAAAGACGCCGGCATGTCCGCCGGTGAAATCGACGACGTGGTGCTGGTGGGCGGTATGACCCGCATGCCGAAGGTCCAGGAAGTCGTGAAAAACTTCTTCGGCCGCGAGCCTCATAAAGGGGTGAATCCGGACGAAGTGGTGGCCATGGGCGCCGCAATTCAAGCGGGCGTGCTGCAGGGCGACGTAAAAGACGTGCTGTTGCTGGACGTCACCCCCTTGTCTTTGGGCATCGAAACGCTGGGCGGTGTGTTCACCCGGTTGATCGACCGCAACACCACGATCCCGACCAAGAAGTCTCAGGTCTTCTCAACGGCGGAAGACAACCAAACCGCCGTGACCATCCGCGTGTTCCAAGGCGAACGCGAAATGGCCGCGGACAATAAGGTCTTGGGCCAATTTGATCTGGTGGGCATCCCGCCAAGTCCGCGTGGGCTGCCGCAGATCGAGGTGACCTTCGACATTGACGCCAACGGTATTGTGAATGTGTCGGCCAAGGACAAAGCGACCGGCAAGGAACAAGCCATCCGCATTCAAGCGTCGAGCGGTCTGAGCGATGCTGACATCGAACAGATGGTCAAAGACGCCGAAGAGCATGCGTCCGAAGACAAAGCCCGCCGTGAAAGCGCGGAAGCCAAGAACCAGGCTGAATCTTTGGCCCACGCCACCGAACAGTCCCTGCAAGAGCATGGCGACAAGGTGGACGAGGCCACAAAAGAGCAGATTGAGAAGGACATCGCGGCATTACGCGACGCCGCTCAAGGCGATGACGCGGAAGACATCAAGAAGAAGATGGAAGCCCTGTCGCAATCGTCTCAGAAGCTTGGTGAAGCCATGTACAAAGCGGCCCAGGATGCTGCGGAAGCAGAAGCCAATGTGGGCGGCGGCGACGATGGTGCGGCCGCTGGTGGAAATGACGATGTGGTCGATGCCGATTTCGAAGAAATCGACGATGACGAAAACAAAAAAACGGGCAGTGCGTAACCTCTAAGCGTAGGGTTACGTTGATGACCGTATTTGCCCCCCAGCATAAGAGTGTGTCGTCCGGCGGTGTTGAGACACCGCCTGGCGGTTTTTGGGTATAAGGAAAAGCCAGCGTTTGAAACGCTGCCACCAAGGAAAACGTTCACGTCATGTCAAAAGAAGATTTCTATGACGTATTGGGCGTGAGCCGAGACGCCGGCGCCGGTGATATCAAAACTGCCTATCGCAAAATGGCGATGAAGTATCACCCGGACCGCAACCCCGGGGATGCGGAAGCCGAAAACAACTTCAAAAAAGTCAATGAAGCCTATGACATCCTGAAGGATGAAGAAAAACGGGCGGCCTATGACCGGTTTGGCCACCAAGCCTTTGACGGCATGGGGGGCATGGGCGGCGGCCAACGCGGTGGCTTTGGTGCCGATTTTTCATCCAGCTTCGCGGATGTGTTCGACGATCTGTTCGGCGAATTCATGGGGGGCCGCCGGGGGGGCCGCGCGCGCGGCACGGACCTGCGCTACAATATGGAAATCACCCTCGAGGAAGCCTATGAGGGAAAGCAGGCTACAATCCGCGTGCCGGGATCCGTCCCGTGCGAGCGGTGCGAGGGGTCGGGGGCCGCGTCCGGCACACGACCAGAAACCTGTTCTACGTGCAGCGGCCATGGCAAGGTGCGCGCCCAACAGGGCTTTTTCACGCTGGAACGCACCTGCCCCGCCTGCGGTGGCGCGGGCAAAGTGATCAAAGATCCGTGCGGGGCATGCGCGGGCACCGGACGCCAGGAAAAAGAACGGTCTTTGGCGGTCGACATTCCCGCAGGCATTGAAGACGGCACCAAGATCCGCCTCACCGGCGAAGGGGAAGCGGGGCCGCGCGGGGCGCCGTCCGGCGACCTCTACATCTTTTTGAGCGTGAAACCGCACAGCCTGTTCCAACGCGACGGCCATGACATTTATTTCCGTCTGCCCATCGCCATGACCGATGCGGCCCTGGGCGGCGCTGTGGAAGTGCCCACCTTGGATGGTGGCCGCAGCCGCATCAATATCCCGGAAGGCACCCAGTCGGGCCGTCAGTTCCGGCTGCGCGGCAAAGGCATGCCAGCGCTGCGCGGACGCGGCCATGGTGACATGTATGTTCAGACCATGGTCGAAACACCCGTCCATCTGACACGAAAACAAAAAGATCTGCTGAAGGAATTCGCCAAGGCGGGCAGCGAAAAGAACAACCCCGAAACCAGCGGTTTCTTCGCCCGCGTCAAAGATTTCTTCGACGGCACCAAAAGCTAAGACCGCAAATCGGTCTATACTTTTCAAAACAGCAAAGAACAGGAGCATGAGATGAGCGATACACGCATCGCCATCATGGGCGCCGCCGGCCGCATGGGCCGCGAACTGGTCGCCCAAGTGACCGCCATGGACGGGTGCACATTAAGCGGCGGCACGGAGGGGCCAGGCCATAAAGAGCTTGGCCGGGATCTGGGGGAGTTGGCCGGTATCGGGACCCTCAATATTTCGCTTACGGATGATCCGTTGACCTTGGTCACCCAATCTGATGCGTTGATCGATTTCACGGTTCCGAGCGCCACGGTGGACCACGCAGGCCTCGCCGCTCAAGGGCGGATTGTTCATGTGATCGGCACAACGGGCACAACAGACGAAGACGATGCGGCCATTAAGGCGGCGGCACGCCACGCCACAATCATCCGTGCGGGGAACTTTAGCCTAGGGGTCAATTTGGTGGCCGCCTTGACCAAACGGGTGGCCCAAACCCTGAGCGATGATTTCGACATCGAGATTGTGGAAATGCACCACAAGCACAAAGTGGATGCCCCGTCCGGTACCGCTTTAATGTTCGGCGAAGCGGCGGCCGAGGGCCGCAGTGTCGCCCTGTCCGACGTTGCCGATCGCGGCCGGGACGGTCAAACCGGCGCGCGCCGACAAGGAGATATTGGTTTTGCGAGCTTACGGGGCGGCAGCGTGGTGGGCGACCATTCGGTTATCTTCGCCGGCGAAAAAGAACGCGTGGTGTTAAGCCATGTGGCGGAAGACCGGGCGATTTTCGCCCGAGGGGCCGTGGAAGCCGCCAAATGGGGCGTGGGCAAAGGCCCGGGCTTTTTCTCCATGGCCGATGTGTTGGGACTCGATTGATGGGCCTGGCCATCCCGCTAGCCCGCCCGGGCAGTACCCGCTTCCCGCAAGCTGGCCTTTAACGCCTTCGAAAAATCCAGCCGTTCCTCGGGTGTCAGGAAAGCACCGATCACGAGCTTGCGGCCGTGAGATGACACAGTGATTTGGCTGTCATGTTCCGGCGGTTCGTCCATATGCACATGGGCCCAATAGGGGTTGAATTTCCAACTCTGGGTTATGCCATTGGGGTGCACGCGCTTAATGTGAAGCGTGTCGTCTGACACCTGAACCGTTTCGTACAAACGGCCGGAGCGGTAGCTCATGCGGAAGGCCACATAGATGAGCAGCGCATCAAGCCCAAGAAACCCAAAAATCGGCCAGGCACCAATCATGATGAACACCACGCCATAGGCAAAACTCACCACGCAGATGGCGCTCATCAATATGAAAAAGCCGGTGGGGCCCAGCGACCGGTGGGGCCGCAAAACCGCATCAAAATAAAGCGGGGGTCCGTCTGTTTCGTTTTGCGAAGTCATTGCACCTGATAATATGCCGCTTTCCCCCTTTGGCAATTGACCTGTTGTCGCGAACCCCAACTTATCCATGCCCATCAAACTCAAAGACATTCCGACCTTCTTCGAGAAACTCAAGGAAGAACGCCCCAATCCCGAAGGGGAGCTGAACTACAAGAATAATTACACACTGTTAGTGGCGGTTGTCTTATCGGCGCAAGCGACCGATAAGGGCGTCAACAAAGCAACCGGTCCCCTGTTCGAGGTGGCGGACACGCCGGAAAAGATGGTGGCATTGGGCGAGGCCAAAGTCCGCGACTATGTGAAATCCATCGGCCTTTATAAAACCAAAGCCAAAAATGTGGTGGCGTTATCAAAACGCCTGATCGAGGAATTTGACAGCCAAGTGCCGCAAGACCGGGACGTGCTGCAGACCCTGCCCGGGGTCGGCCGCAAGACCGCCAATGTGGTCATGAACATCGCATTCGGCGCGCCCACCATGGCGGTAGACACCCACATTTTCAGGGTGAGCAACCGCACCGGATTGGCGCCGGGCAAAGATGTGCTGGCCGTGGAGAAAGCCCTGGACCGGCGCATTCCTGCCGAATACAAGCTGCACGCCCACCATTGGCTCATTCTGCTGGGCCGTTATGTGTGCAAGGCCCGAACGCCCGAATGCCACAAATGCGTGGTGCGGGAGGTGTGTCAGTTCAAAGGAAAAACCACCGCCGACGCCGCCTAGAACAATCTTCTAGAGGGAGGCCTTTGCCACGTAATGGCTTTTGAAGGCATGGGCCACGCAATCTTGCGTGGGGGCGGCCCCCTGTTTGGGCCCACGGGCATCCACATGGGTCACCGCATAGCGCGCCGTCAGCGGATCTTCATAGAGATAGAAAAACAGAATGCAGGCGCCATGGGCATATTGCCAAACCTTGGCATTGGTTTCTTCCCGGGCCAAGGTGGGGGCACCGAACAGCTCTGTGACATCCGTTTCAGTCTTGCCCAATAATTGATCCGCATTGGGCACCTTCAGGCGCGCCAATTGGCGCTGGCTCACCCGGCTGGAGGAGGTGTCGATTTCCCCCAAGACGGGGGTGTCATCAGCCAGATCTGCTTTGGGCGCGGGGCTTGCGCAGCCCGCCAGCAGGAGGCCGGTCATCATTGCGATCGGCAGTGCACGCGCGTGTAAGCTTCTCAAAATTGGGCCCTTTCCCAAAACCTCACCCTCACATTTGTGAGGTGAGCGAACCATAAATTCCTGACTGGGCCGTAAAGACCGCCTTGCAGGCCATGGCTGCTCATATCGCCGCAGTGTGACAGGAATTCCGGCAAGAATGTGGAGATGCGCGTGATTTTGTGTTTAATTTCGCGCCGCCCCGCCGATTTACATGAACCATCCTGAATTGGCCGAATTAGAAACGCTTTTTACCCTGGTTTGAAGGAAACACCCCCATGTCCGAACCCCGCCTTGATGTTGTCGGCATTGGAAACGCCTTGGTTGATGTGCTGTCCCATGCTGAAGACGACTTCCTTCAAGCCAACGAGATCGTCAAAGGGGGCATGACCCTGATCGACGAAGACAGGGCGGCCGAGTTGTATGGCAAAATGGGGGCTGCCGTGGAAATTTCCGGCGGGTCGGGCGCCAACACCACAGCGGGGATTGCCGGGCTCGGCGGCAAGGTCGCCTATCTCGGCAAAGTGAAGAACGATCAGCTGGGCGAAATTTTCGCTCATGATATTCGGGCGATCGGCGTGGAATTCGACACCGACCGTCCCGCGGACGGACCGGCCACGGGGCGCTGTCTGATCATCGTTACGCCGGATGCGGAGCGCAGCATGAGCACCTATTTGGGCGCCTCTCAAGGATTGGGGCCCGATGATGTGCCGGCAGATTTGATTGCCAGCGCAAAAATCACCTATTTGGAAGGCTATCTATGGGATCCGCCACTTGCGAAGGAAGCGTTTCGCAAAGCGATGAAGGCCGCCCATGACGCCGGCCGGAAAACGGCGCTGACCCTGTCGGATGATTTTTGCGTGGACCGGTACCGCCACGAATTCATGGAACTGATCACCACCGGCCAGATTGATATTCTATTCGCCAATGAAGATGAGATCGCGTCCCTGTTCCAAACTGATTTTGACAGCGCCGTGGCCGCCACCAAAGGCCTGTGCGAGGTGGCCGCGATCACGCGCTCCGAGAAAGGGTGTTTAATCCTTGCAGGCCAGGACTTGTTGGAAGTGCCCGCGGACGCAGCGACCGTGGTGGATACCACCGGGGCGGGCGACCTGTTCGCGTCCGGTTTCCTATATGGCATGACCAGCGGCCGTGACCTGCGGGTCTGTGGCCAAATTGGATGTTTGGCGGCCGGAGAGGTGATCTCTCACTTTGGCGCGCGGCCAGAGAAATCTCTGAAGGATTTGATTGCCGAAAAAGGACTGTAGACCGGTCGGTCAATTCTTTTTGCGGCCGGCTTTTTCCGCGATGCCCGATTGCCCTTCCCGTTTCTCAAGGGCGGCATAGACCTCTGCGGGGTCTACGCCGGAGGCTGCCCACACAACCAGCAAATGATAAAGAAGATCGGCGGATTCGGAGACGATTTCGCCCTTGTCTTGTTTCGTGGCCGCGATGACCGTTTCGACGGCTTCTTCGCCGAGCTTTTGCGCGCACTTTTCCATGCCTTTTCCGAAAAGCTTTGCCGTATAGGAGGTGGACGGGTCGGCGCCCTTGCGCGAGGCGATTGTCGCAAACAATCGGTCGAGAACGTCTGAATTTGTCTGGTCGGTCATAGCGACCTTATCGCCGAATTCAGTCGACGAGGGAAGGGGGCCTTAATCCCAAAACGGCTTTGTATCTTCCAACTGACGCCACAAACGTTGGGCGTCGCCCCAGGCATCATCCGATCGGTGTTGATGCCAGCCCAACACCAGGCCGCCGCCCCACATCATGATGTCGCTCATGTCAGGTTCTTGGAAAATGACCCGTGACACCATGGTTTCCGCGGTCGATACGTCGTTCAGGTAGCCAAAGACATCCTGCGCTTGAGACAGGTTCCGCAGATAGGTTTTGGCTTTCTTCTTCTTGAAGAGAGAGGCGAAAAATTCGCCGGTATACCGAAACTTCTTCAACTGCTTGCGAAGGGTATGGCGTTCCTCAATCGACAAATCGGCGATGCGGCGGCCCATTTTGGCCGCCTTGGCCATTTGCTTGGTCAGCAGTTTTGCCGCCACCACGCGGGCAGGTTCGGCCAGCCGGGCCGATTGGGCTTTGTCATTCGATTGGCGCCAAGCCCGCCGGTCCATAGCAGAACCAAGTTCTAGGATAAAATCCGAGTAACGCTTCGATTCCAGGGCGCTCATGGCATCGCCCCAAGCTTCGTGGCGCAGGCGGTCTATGGCCTCGCGCATATGGGGCATGGCGCCTTCTTCCGGAAAGGCTTGGGCGACGGGCTCAAACACTTCCATGGCGAACACATCCGCGTCCCGCGCGCTGCCCAGACATTCGCCCAGCCATTTGGCTTCTTCCTTGAGCATTAGGCTGGTTTCATCGCGCGAAATACGTTCCAAAATGGCGATGCCGGCGCGCAATCGGCGCAAGGCAACGCGCATTTGGTGTAGGCCTTCGGCATCCTGCATCTCGACCACAAGCGGTTCATTGGCCAGCAGATGGCGGCTGCATTCATCGAGGATGGTCAGCAACGCCTCTTCAATGGTTGCGTTACGGTCCAGTTTGATCGGCTTGCCGCGCGATGGTCCCATTTTTTCGCCGGATGCCAGCGCAAAACCGCGATCGGCTTTGGACATGATCATCGGCGTCAGGTGCACCCCTTCGCCCAGATCGCGCACCACGTCGTATAGGGCGGACACGTCCCCTTCCTTGAGTTCCAACTCGATTTCAGAAACCAATTCGTTGAGCCCGTCCGCCGCGATGAACCCCTCATCAATGGCCAGTTCGATGGAGCCGCCATTAGGGGTTTTGAGCATGCGGATGGTGCGGTTGATGTCGGTTTCGAATTGAGGTTTTAGACCGTGACGGGAGGTGGCTTTGGTGATTTGCCGGCGCATGGCGCGGTCGGTCACCAGGTCAATATTCGGACGGTCGCTCCACAATTCCACTTCGCATTCGGCCCGGTCGGACACAAGGCCCGAACGGGATTCGGATTTTACGGTCTGGATTTTTCGCGGACCATCATGGCGCACACGCAGCGCGAGCTTACGCGCCTTCAGATCAAAATCTGGCGTATCGAAATAAACGGACCGAAGCTTTTTCTTGGTTTCGACACCGATGCTCCGGTCGGTAATTGCGGAACAGCTTTTTAGTCGTGACATGTCGTCCGGCGCGACACGCAGCTTTAATTCGATTTCCCTCTGCAAGGACCCGATCCAACTCTTGTTTCACCGTGCTTCCAGAACCGCGCACGCGTCAACGATCGAAAAATACCAACGCCACCTTTGTCACAAAATTGTTGCACAACGCAAGGCGGAAATCTGATCGGATTTACAACCGTACCGGAATGCCCGCCGCTGCCATGTGGGCTTTTGTTTCGGCGATTGTATAGGTTCCGAAGTGAAAAATCGATGCCGCAAGAACGGCACTTGCTTTTCCGTCTTTGATGCCGTCAACCATATGGTCCAACGTTCCGACGCCCCCACTGGCTATAACCGGCACACGCACAGCCTCGGACACACGACGGGTCAGCTCAAGGTCGAACCCTGATTTCGTCCCATCTCGATCCATTGACGTCAGGAGGATCTCACCGGCGCCCAGATTCGTAACCTCTTGGGCGAAGGCAATGGCATCAATGCCCGAGGGTTCGCGCCCTCCATGGGTGAAGATTTCCCAACGGTCCCCCGCCACATGTTTGGCGTCCACGGCGACGACAATGCATTGATTGCCGAATTTTTCCGCGGCGCGCTTCACAAAGTCCCGGTCTCGCACAGCCGCCGTGTTGATGGACACCTTGTCCGCCCCGGCCAGCAGAAGCTGCCGGATGTCGTCAACTGTGCGAACACCGCCCCCCACCGTCAGCGGCATGAAACATTGTTCGGCGGTGTGCTGGACCACATCCAGCAAGATGCCCCGTTTTTCGTGGCTGGCCGTAATGTCGAGGAAACACAGCTCATCCGCCCCGGCGGCATCATAGGCCTTGGCGCAGTCCACCGGGTCGCCGGCATCGCGCAGATCGACAAAATTGACGCCTTTCACCACGCGGCCGTCTTTCACATCCAGGCAGGGGATCACCCGGGCTTTAAGGGTCATGTCTGCCCCCGTAACAGCGAGAGCGCCTCTGCTGCGTCAAGGCGGCCGTCATAGATCGCCCGTCCCGAAATGGCGCCATCGAGCGACCCGGGCGCCAATGCCAGCAGTGCCCGGATATCGTCTAGACCGGCCAGTCCACCGCTGGCGATGACCGGTGTGGAGATTTGGCGGGCAAGGTCCACCGTCGCCGGTAAATTTAGACCGGTCAGTACACCATCACGGTCGATATCCGTGTAAATGATCGCCGCAATACCCGCCTGCTCGAAGCGCTTGGCGAGCTCAAGGGCGGTCATTTCGGATGTTTCCGCCCACCCTTCAACCGCCACCTTTCCCTCCCGGGCATCGATCCCTACCGCCACCTGTCCTGGATAAGTCCGGGCGGCTTCCTTTACGAAGTCCGGATCCCGCACCGCTGCCGTCCCCAGGATCACCCTTTTAATACCCGCCTCGAGCCAATAGCTCACCTGGTCCATATTGCGGATTCCGCCCCCGAGCTGGGCCGGTAACGACGTTGCCTTAAGAATTGATGTTACAGCGTCCCCATTTACGGCCTTTCCGGCAAAAGCTCCGTTAAGGTCCACCAGGTGGATCCACTGAAATCCCTGCTCTTCGAAGGATTTCGCTTGAGCCGCGGGATCGGTGTTGAACACCGTCGCCTTGTCCATGTCGCCTTTTTCGAGGCGGACGCAGGCACCGTCTTTCAAGTCTATGGCGGGATAAAGGATCATCGGTCTAGGGGCGCCAGGACAGGAAATTGCCGATCAAGGTCAATCCGGTCGCTTGGCTTTTCTCGGGGTGAAATTGAGTCCCAATTTTCGTGTCATGGGCAACCGCCGCCGTGATTTGGGTGCCGTAATCCGCTGTGGCCACCACACAGGACGGGTCGTCCGCCTGCAGGGCATAGGAGTGGACAAAATAGGCGTGGGTCAGATCTCCCTGGCCCAAGCCCTTGGTCACCGGATGGGTTTGATCGAACTGAACCGTATTCCACCCCATATGGGGGATCTTTAAGTCCGGCCCCACATCAATGGGCGCCACGTCCCCATCGATCCAGCCAAACCCAGCAAATTTACCGTGTTCTAGGCCGAAACGGGCCATGAGCTGCATGCCGACGCAAATGCCTAAAAAGGGGCGGCCCTTTTTTTCGACCACATCGACGATGAGGTCCCACATGCCGTCCACGGCCAAGAGACCCGCGCGGCAATCGCCAAACGCCCCGACACCGGGCAAGACGATGCGGTCCGCGTCCTTCACCACGGATACATCACCGGTCACAACGGCGCGCGCATTATGCCCGCCTTCCCGGATCATGCGTTCAAAGGCTTTCCCGGCCGAGCGCAAATTGCCTGAGCCGTAGTCAATAATGGCAACCGTTTCCATAAATCGTCGTTCCGAATGGATGTACCTTGCGGTCAATCCAAAGGGCCAAATCGAAAGAGGTCTTGTAGCAGCCCAATCAGTCGCCCAACACACCTTTTGTGCTGGGAATCTCTGAAATTTGCCGCAAATCCACCTCGATCGCGTCTCTCAAGGCCCGCGCTGTCGCCTTGTAGCAGCTTTCCACAATATGGTGATTGTTTTCGCCATAGAGATTGTCCACGTGCAAGGTGATCCCGGCAGCCTGAGCGAAGGCTTGGAACCATTCCTTGAACAGTTCCGTATCCATATCGCCAAGCTTGGGTCGTGAAAAATCAACCCGCCATACAAGATAAGGCCGGTTCGACACATCCAAGGACACCCGCGTACAGGTCTCATCCATGGGGATTGTTGCGGATCCGAAACGTCTTATTCCGCGCAAATCGCCCAAAGCCTGATGGATCGCCTGACCCATCACAATGCCCGTATCTTCGGTGGTGTGGTGGAAATCGATGTGCAGATCACCTTGCGCCCGCACTTTCAGGTCGATGGCGGAATGCTTGGAAAAACTTTCCAACATATGGTCGAGAAAGCCAATGCCGGTGTCCACATCGTAGACACCGGTGCCGTCCAAATTGACGGACACTAAGATCTCGGTTTCTCGCGTTTTCCGTTCCACCATCGCGGTGCGCGGGGCGGCAGACGTGCTTGCATCCATGTTCACATCCTGTTCCATGGCGGTCTTGTATCAGCTGTTCCCTAACAAAGCTACTTATCCACAGCTCTATCTAGGGTCTTGACCCGCTATTCACAATTGCCACATGCAAAGCAGATCCGCACATGTTAAAGCGGTCCTTTCCAGCCCGCTTGGGAGCCTTCAGTGACACAATCAGCCGATCTTTGGCACGGTACAACTATCCTTTCCGTCCGCACCTCAAAAGGGGTTGTGGTCGCCGGTGACGGCCAGGTCAGCCTGGGCGACACAGTGATCAAAAGCAATGCGCGCAAAGTGCGCCGTTTTGGCAAAGGCAATGTGATTGGCGGTTTTGCCGGGGCGACCGCGGATGCCTTCACCCTGTTTGAGCGCCTTGAGGCCAAATTGGAGCTGCATCCGGGCAATCTCACCCGGGCGGCCGTGGAATTGGCGAAAGATTGGCGCACCGATCGCTATTTGCGGCGCCTTGAAGCGATGATGGCCGTGGCGGACGCGTCCACCAGTCTTGTGCTCACCGGCACCGGCGATGTGCTGGAACCCGAAGACGGCATTATCGGCATTGGCTCTGGCGGCAATTACGCATTGGCCGCCGCCCGGGCGCTGAACGGCCTGGATCTGGAGGCAGAAGATATTGCCAAACGGGCCATGGGCATTGCCGCCGATATTTGCGTCTATACCAATAACAGCGTGATCATCGAGAAAATCGACCTTTAGGACGCCCAAGTTCGCGTTACGCCCCACTTAAGACATTGTTTTCGTAAAGATTTTTCACATGACGTCATTCTCTCCCCGCGAAATCGTATCCGAATTGGACCGTTACATTGTTGGCCAGCAAGATGCCAAACGGGCCGTGGCCATCGCCCTTCGAAATCGGTGGCGCCGCCAGCAATTAGCGGAAGACCTGCGCGAGGAAGTGCTGCCGAAGAACATTCTGATGATCGGTCCCACAGGTGTGGGCAAAACGGAAATTTCGCGGCGCCTGGCCAAATTGGCGCAAGCGCCCTTCATCAAAGTGGAGGCCACCAAATTCACCGAGGTAGGCTATGTGGGCCGCGATGTGGAACAAATCATCCGGGATTTGGTGGAGATCAGCATTGATACGGTGCGCCAGCGCAAACGCAAGGAAGTTCAGGCGACCGCCCATATCCATGCGGAGAACCGCGTTCTAGAAGCCTTGGTCGGGGCCGATGCCAGTGATGCCACCAAAGAATCGTTTCGCGGCAAACTGCGCAGCGGAGAGCTTGACGACAAAGAGATCGAGATCGAGATGGCGGATACCGCCAATATGATGCCCAGTTTCGATATTCCCGGCATGCCGGGGGCCCAGATGGGCATGATCAATTTGAACGACATGTTCGGCAAGGCGTTTGGCGGCCGCACCAAGCGCCGCCGTACCACGGTCCGGGATTCCTATGAACACTTGATCGCCGAGGAATCGGACAAATTATTGGATGAAGATGCCGTCGTTCAGGAAGCCATCGAAGCCGCCGAAAATGACGGCATCGTCTTTCTCGATGAAATCGACAAAATCTGTGCCCGCGCCGAACGCCAGGGCGCGGACGTAAGCCGAGAGGGCGTGCAGCGCGACTTGCTGCCGCTCATTGAAGGAACATCGGTCTCCACCAAGCATGGCACGGTAAAAACCGATCACATTCTGTTCATTGCGTCGGGGGCGTTTCACCTGGCCAAACCGTCGGATTTATTGCCGGAATTACAAGGTAGACTGCCCAACCGAGTGGAACTGTCCGCCCTGACGCGGGATGATTTCAAACGGATTTTAACGGAACCAGAAGCGAGCCTCGTGAAGCAATATGCGGCGCTGTTGGCGACCGAGGAGGTAACCCTGGACTTCACCGAAGACGGCATTGACGCGTTAGCGGATGTGGCGGTGTCGGTGAATGAAACCGTTGAAAATATTGGCGCTCGGCGCCTGCAAACGGTCATGGAACGGGTCTTGGACGAGATCAGTTTTCACGCGACCGACCGGTCCGGGGAGACGGTGGTCATCGATGCCGCCTATGTGCAGAAACATGTGGGGGACCTGGCCAGCAATACGGATTTGTCGAAGTTCATCCTCTAAGCACCAACGCCAGCGCCCGTCTTAACCAAAAAACCGGCTCGTTTTAGGCGATTTTTCCCTCAAAGACAGCAATCGTTAACGTTGCCGGATGGTTTATTTTCCATTAAAGTTAAGGCAATCGGATGCGGAAGGGGTGAATAGTCCGCGCCGGTGTAACCACAGACACAGAGTATCAAATGGTGGGACAGAATCTCGGGAACGGCATTAGCTGCCAAGGCGAAGGGGGATCCTGCGCGTTTCGCGCCAGCCGTGTGAAGAACGCGCTGATGGAGCCTGCCACCCAAAAATCGCATGAAGACGTGATTGAGCGTGTTTGGTCCGGCGGTGTGGGCCGCGCGATCATTCCTGTCATGAATTTGAAGGGCGGCGTCCTGACCGATGTCATCCGGCAAATCCCGTCTTCCGAATTGCGTATCGTCAGCGAGATCTATCTCAAGATTGATCATCACCTTCTGATGCCCCGGGAATTCATCTTTGGCCGCGATGCCAAAGTGGGCGACACGCCCATTTCGAAGCTGAAGGTGGAAGACATCGACAAAGCGATTGAAGCCGGAGAGCTGAGCTTTGACGATCACAAACAACGCGCGCTGACGGCCCAAGTGACCCATGTTTATGCGGACAGCCAGGCGTTTAAGCAATGCGACCAGGGTTTGCGGAACATCATCCCGCGCGCTCAATTCGCCTACACCAATTGCACGTCCGATGCAGCGCTTGAAGTTCACAAGATTGCAGAAGCCGCTATTCTCAAAAAATCCGAGGTGATGCCCTATGTGGCGGCCATTGCCTCGTTGGATTGCGCGGATATGTATGGCCTCTATCCGGTGAAGCGCAACATCCAGGATTTGGGGGACAGCAACCTCACCCGGTATTTGGTTTTGGCGCAGAAGGGCAAAAACTCGACTGCCGCCCTCAAAGATTTGGTGCGGGACACGGATTACGAACAAATTCGCCGCGTACTGGACCAGGACATCATCAGCAGTCTGTTCGAAGAGGTTCGCTTCCCAATTTCCGTTCTGGCGGATGTGCTGGACATCTTGGACAAGGACCGCACCTTTGCCGTAACCCAATTGCTGCCTCAAGGCGCTGAAGACGGCACGCTGGACGAATTGCACACGGGCTGGCTGCATGAAACCGTCGGCCATCAAGAAACGCGCGATGAAGCAACCGGGCAATTGCTGTACAGCGCATTTGATGAGGCCCATAAAAATCCATATGAACGGGTGAAGCTTTTGCGGGATGCAATCTGCATACGGAGCTTCTTCAACCATCCGGCGTTCCAAAGCTGGGCCGACCATTCGGAACAGATGATTTCGAAGCGGTTGAAAAAACTGTGTGGTGAAATCCGCTCCAGCGATAATCTGATCAAACAAAAGATGCCGGGGCGCCGTCTTGCAGACATTGTTCGCCGCGACTATGGCCACAAGCTGATCACAACACTCCTGGTACGGAGCGATAAACCGAAAGTATCGCAGCATCAATTGCTGAAACCCTTCTTCGACAACAAGGTGGATGTGCGCGTCATCGACATTCTGCCGGAAGTCGCCAAAGCGAAAGACGGGGATGACAAGACGAAAACCGGCTATTGGATGATCTTGGAAGTCGACGGTTTCTTGGGCGATTACAAAGCCACCGTTCGGCCGTCCGGCCGGAACGGTCTGATGCAGGTGAGCGCGCCACAACGCACAAGCATTGAGCGGGCGTTGTTCCGGTTACAGTCTGCCGGGTCAAAAGTGTCCGTGCTGGGCAGCTATCCCAAAGACGCGGTCTGGGATGCCAACTGGCAAGTGGTGCCGCAGAAAGAAAAACAACGCGACGGGTTTGGCGCGGGCCTCATGTCCCTGGTCAAAAACCCCTTCGTGAGGTCGGCTGCGACCGTGGCGGGTGTCGCCCTTTTCTGTGGCCTCGCGGCATCCGTTGCCTGGGCGACGGGGTTGATGGGCTAAAGCCTAAAGCCGCTCAAGCTTTCTTAAAAACAGGTAGTACGCGCCACTTCCACCATGGTGATGATGTGCCGCCTGGTATTTCACCACATAACGGCTGAGCGGTTCGGTCTGTATCCAATTCGGCAATGCCGTTCTCAACACGCCCCGACCCACCTCCGCCCCCCAGGGGCGATCCGAAGGGGCTGCGCTGCCTTTACCCGTAATCACAAGAACGCATTTGTAGCGCTGCCGCTGGCCCGCTTCGATAAAACTAATCAATCGGCGATGAGCTTCGTCTTGACGCAGGCCATGAAGATCAAGCGTGGCATCAATGGGAATGCGGCCGCTTCGCAACTTCTGCGATGTCCGGCGATCCAAGGCGGAGAGCGGCCGGTTCGGCAGTTTGGGGCGAAGGTCACCACCTGCCGCCAACGGTACCACCGACCGAGGGCCCGATTGCGCTTTCTTCCGAAGAGATTGCATGAATGGGGAGGCAGGGTCCGGTCCCCCCGACACTGCGGATGGCTTAAGGGGTGTGGCATCCCGAACCGCGTGGTGCCAAAGCGATTTTTCTTCCGGAGCGAGCGGACGCTCCCGATGACCTAAAGGCGTTGGCTTGGGCGGTGGCTTTTTGGATGACATGGCAGCCCTGCCTCAAGACGCTGGTGCCGCCAGAAGCGGTTCAGCTAAAGGATTGGGCAGTAAAACGGTAAACCGGCCCGGCTGTTTCATGCGTCCCGCCACGTCACCGGCCGCATCGCCAAACCCCAGAAACACATCGCCGCGCACCGGCCCCCGGATGGCGCCGCCGGTATCTTGGGCGATCATCAGCCGTTGGAATGGTGTTCCAATAGGCGCTTGCGTCTCTTCTTCAATGACGCTGTCCCCCGCTGGTTTTTCGGGAGGGAGCGTGGTGTCGAGCCACAAGGGAACCCCTAATGGCCAGTGCTTCAAATCCACCGCAAGGCTGCGATTGGTGGTCAATGGCACCGATTGCGCGCCCAAGGGCCCGAGATCCGCGGACGCCACATCAATCTTTCGGAAAAAAACGTATGATTTGTTTTCGTTCATCAGATCCGCTGCTTTGTCAGGATGGTCGGTGAGCCATTGCCGGATCGATTGCATGGTCACGTCTTCCAAAGGCATATGCCCATCGCGCACAAGAACCCGTCCCACCGCCGTATAGGGATGACCGTTCTGATCGGCATAACCAACCCGCATCACCTCGCCAGTGTCCAAAGAGACGCGGCCGGACCCTTGAATGTGAAGAAAGAAGGCGTCCACCGGATCATCCACAAAGACCAGCGGCTGGTGACTGTCGCTTGGGGCCCGTTCTATTTCAGCCCGCGCCGCATAGGGGCGCAGTTTCGTCCCCTCTATCCGGCCGGCAACACGGCGCCCTCTCAGATCCGCGCGGAATTCCCCGAGATCGACCGAAATTAAATCATTCGGCCGCTGATAAAGCGGCACAGGAAATGTTTCTGAACGGGTCAGCGATCCGTGGAGTTCCGGCTCATAGTAACCCGTGAAGAGGCCGTCTTCTTCACCTTGATTGCTGGCCACAAAGGGGGTGAACCGGCTTTCGAAAAAGCGCCGGGCTGCGGCATCATCCCCCGCTGCGATGCCTCGGCCCAGTTCACACACCGGCCGCCAATCGGCCATCGTCCCGAATTCAGGCGCGAATGACGCCAGCGCCCGATCGTCCGGCTGGGGTTGCCACCGGTCGCACGATCGCAGAAACGCGGCCAAGGCGGACGCTTGCCGATCCTCGTTCCAGCCCTCAAGATGGGAAAACTGAGTAGGGGCGAGCGTTAAACGGTCAATCTTCGGGCTTGTCGGCTGGGGGGTATCGAATTGCGATAACAGGGCCCACATCAAAGCCGCCAGCACCCCAACACCACCAAGAAATATCACGAGCGGGCGCATGCTGTAGCCGTTTTCTGCTTTGTTCAACCCAGGTCAAGGACCCGACTGTGTGGAAACGTCTAGACGCTGTCGTCCGCGCCGGTGGCAATCAGAACCCAGTTCGGATCCCGGCTGTTTACTTCGCGGGCAAAGGTCCAAACATCGCGCACTTCGCGAACTTGGTTCGGATCCCCTTCGATCACGGCACCGTCGGAATCCTTCGTCACCGAGATCAATTCGCTGACAAACTTGACCGTTACTTCCGCCGTGGACCCGGACAAGCTTGCCGAGGTGATGTCTGCGGACCGAATGCCCACAAAGCTTGATTCAACAATTTGCCCGGCATCTTCGCGGGCGCTAATGGCCTGATCGAACTGATCAAACACATCGTCCGACAGTAAAGACTTCAAAGTGGCCTTATCGCCATTGGCAAAACTGGTCACAATGATTTCATAGGCACCCTGAGCGCCGCCCAGAAATTCATCCGGGACAAAGGTCCGGTCTGCCAATTCAATGTCGGTTAAAGCCTGCGCTAACGCGCCCGAATAATTGCCGCTGTTTCGGGTGAATGTGGTCGAGGCATCCTCTTGCTTGCCGGAAGCGCGAGACGGAAACGGAATAGTGTTGTCATCGCCCGATTTTTCTTGTTTGTCACGGCGCAAGGGTTCGCGTGGCTCTTCCTCATGCCCCGTTCGGCGTCCGAGAACACTCCACAATTGGAAAATCAAAAACGCCGCCAAAAGGCCAAACAATATTATGTCTAAGGGCAAGGCTCTTCCATCCCTGTTTGTCGCTGTCATCGCGGCGATCACGCGGTTGCGACCACATTTCTTACACTAACGATCCAAGCCGATGGGGTCCAGGGTAACAGAACCCGCCCGGAACGGCTAGAAAGCACTGAAATTCAGGCATTGGTCTATTTAGGCCGGGGCCACCGGATTTCGCCTTGGGAAATCATGGCATAGACCCTACATAGATACTCTTAACAGTAATTAGGTGGCTGAGCCGGCAATAGCAACTATGCCTTTCGTCTTACTCGCTCTTTTTATCGGAATTCCCCTGCTTGAGATCGCGATCTTTATCCAAATCGGCGGTTTTTTGGGATTGTGGCCCACATTAGGAATTGTGGTCTTAACAGCCGTTTTGGGAACGGCCCTGCTGCAAATCCAAGGTTTCGGGACCTTGCGCAAGGCGGAAGCTCATATGAACAAGGGCGAGCTGCCGATTGGCGAAGTGGTCAGCGGTGTTTTTCTATTAGTGGCCGGCGCCTTGCTGCTGACACCGGGCTTTTTCACCGATGCAATCGGGTTCGCCTTGTTCGTGCCGGCAGTTCGCTTGGCCTTAGGCAAATGGATTTTGCGGACCATCATGAAAAGCGGGTCCTTCCACGTTTACGAGTTTTCCGCGACCACCGATCACCACCCCCACGACCCGGACCGTCCCCGAACCATTGACGGCGATTACCGGGAAATCGACTGAGCATTGTTCGCTTGAGGCCACGCGCCAGACGTGGTAGCTGCCTGTCTTCGATCCGGCGGAGGTCGCCGCCGGTGTTAATCCATCGCGAAATGGTAAGAGGAGCTGCGTCCCATGGCGGAGAACGAAACCCCAAATCCTGCAGCCGTCGGCGCCGACGGGCAAAACCCACCCGGTATGCGGATTTTGGGTCAGTACATCAAAGATCTGTCATTCGAAAACCCCGGGGCACCGGCTTCTCTAACAGCCAGCGAGACACAACCCGCGATCCAAGTCTCTGTGGACGTGGCGGGCCGAAAATTGTCCGACACGGATTATGAAACCGAGCTGAAAGTCACGGTGAATGCCAAGCGGGGTGAAGACACGGCGTTTCTGGTGGAATTGGCTTATGCGGGCGTGGTCCAAGTGCAGAATATGACCAATGAAATGCTGCAGCCGCTTTTGTTGATGGAAGTGCCGCGCATCTTGTTTCCGTTCGCACGCCGGGTGATTGCCGATGTGACGCGCGATGGTGGGTTCCCCCCTTTAATGCTGGAACCGATCGACTTCACCCAATTGTACCGGCAGCAAATGGCCAATCAGGCCGGCGCAGCCGCGGGTCAACCGGCGCCAACAGCAACAGCCTGATCCGACGTCTTAGGATTTGGCGGTCCAAAAGGCATCGCCCGGCAGATCGTCGAGAAAGGCTTTGTGGGCCGCTTCTTCTTCGCGGGTCAATAATGACGGCAAGGGACGGGGGCGCGGATTGCGCGCCACGTGGGACGGGCCGGGGCCACCGGCGCGAACATCTTTTGTTTCTGAAAAAGATAGGCCCGGTTGAGCGCCGCCAATAAGTTCCAGATAGACCTGCGCCAACAATTCCGCATCCAGAAGGGCGCCGTGAACCGTGCGTTCGGTCGCGTCGATTTGAAACCGCTTGCACAAGGCATCGAGACTGGCCGGAGCGCCGGGATATTTGCGCCGCGCGATCAGCAGTGTATCCACCGATTGTTCCGGCTGAATGGGCCGGCGGTCGAGCTGACGCAGTTCGTAATTTAAAAATTTAAGGTCGAACGATGCGTTGTGAATCACCACCGGATCATCGGCGACGAAGGACCGGAAATCGTCTGCGACATCAGCGAAGACGGGCTTGTCTCTCAGGAATTCCGACGACAGCCCATGCACCTTTTCAGCGTCCTCGGGCATGTCCCGTTCCGGATTGATATAGACCTGATAATGATTGCCCGTCGGCACGTGATGTTTGAGTTCCACGCAGCCGATTTCCACAATGCGATGACCTTCAGAGGGTTCAAACCCCGTGGTTTCCGTATCAAGGACTATTTCGCGCATTAGGGTCTTTCAGGATGCTTTTGGCCGGGTGGGAAGGCGTCGAATCAGCAAATACCTTAAGCGTTTGGCTTACGGGCCGTCCATATGCCGCCGGCACGGCCGCGCAATTTTTCGATGATCTCTTTGACTTGCGCGCGCGCATGATCAAGCCCCTGGCTGGTGTCGATGACAAAGTCGGCGCGCGCCCGTTTATCCGCATCCGGAACTTGGCGTTCTAGAATGCCGTTGAACTTGTCTTCCGTCATCCCAGGGCGGGCCAGCACCCGTTCGCGCTGCACCTCATACGGGGCCGAGACCACCACCACCACGTCAACGCGGGTCTCACCGCCGGTTTCATAGAGCAGCGGAATGTCGAGAATGACCATTGTGGCGCCCTCTGCTTCCGCATCGAGAAGCCAGCTTATCTGGGCTTGACCGACTAATGGATGGATGATGGCTTCCAATTTTTTCATGGCGGCATCATTGCCCACCACATGTTTGCTCAGCGCATCGCGGTCGATGGCCCCATCTTTCACCACATCGGGAAAAGCCTGGCCGATCGGCTCGACAGCCGCACCGTCTTTCGCGTAGAGCGCATGGACGGCGGCATCGGCGTCATACACATGCAAGCCTTCCGCCCGGAACATTTTCGCGGTTTCCGATTTGCCCATTCCAATGGAGCCGGTCAGTCCCACCAACAGCATAAAGCGACATCCTATTTCAGTGACAATACGAGGGCCCGTTGGTCGTCCGTAACCTCAGGATCTATTCCAAACCAAGCCCGAAACGCGGGCCGCCCCTGATGCAGCAACATGCCAAGCCCATCGACCGTTGTGCAGCCCTTCGCCGCTGCGCGTTTTAGCAAGTCTGTTTCCAGCGGCTGATAGACAATATCGGTGACGACGCAGGAAGCGGGCAATGGTCCGAGGTCACAGTCCAGCGGCGGCTGGCCCACCATGCCCAGCGAAGTCGTGTTAACGAGAACACCGGCATCCGCCAAGACCTCGCCCAATTGTTGCCAGGGCACAATCTCGATGGAGATGCCCAAGGGCTGTTCCATATCGGCGGCAATAAGTTTCGCGCGTTCGATGGTTCGATTTGCCATCACCACTTTCGTAAATCCGAGGTCTGCAAGGCCCGCGACCACAGCGCGCGCCGCACCGCCTGCGCCCAGGACCAGCGCCGGCCGGTCCGCTTGAAGGTGAGGGGCGCCCAGCCGCAAATTTTCTGCAAAGCCGAACACATCTGTGTTGTCGCCAATCAGTCTTCCGTCTCGCACGGCAATCATATTGCAGGCGCCCACCGTGGACACCAGGGGCGTTACCTCATCCAGAAAAGCGCGGCATGTTTCCTTGTGTGGAATGGTGACCGAGACACCAGCAAATCCGAGTTTGGGCAAAGCCCGTAAGGTGTCCTCAAGATTTTCCGGTGCCACCGCAAGGGGAACAACGACGCCATCCACGCCGTGGCGATCTATCCAATAGTGATGGAGCTGCGGCGATTTTGAATGACCGATTGGCCAACCGATAACTCCTGCTACTTTCCCGGCGCCTGTGAGCGTCATTCTGGAACAACCTTCTGTAGACGGAGATACGCCATGACCGGCAGGAGGGGCAAACCCAAAACCGTGAAAAAGTCCCCATCGACCTGTTCGAACAATTGGGCGCCCCGCCCCTCCAGTTGATAGCACCCCACCGACATGAGGGCCGCGTCCCCGACGGCGTCAAGATAACGATCAATGGCTTGAGGGGAAAGAGGACGCATTTTAAGACGCGCCGTATCCACACATCGCCACGGATCCTCTGCCCCGCGCCGAATGCTGCAGGCTGAAATCAATTCATGGGTCTTGCCTTGCAGGGCTTGCAGCTGGGACGCGGCGTCCGCCATGGAGATGGGTTTGTCGAAGCGCTTACCATCGCACACCAAAATCTGATCGGCGCCAATGACCAGTGCCCGGCTTTTGAGGGGAAGCTTTTGCTGCACGCTTTTTGATTTGGCGTCGGCAAGCACAAAAGCGAGGTCTTCATGGGGCGCCTGACCCCCATCGAAGCCGTCTTTGAGGGCATCCTCATCCACATCGGACGGACAGACGGTGATGGTTAGACCGGCGTTCTCAAGCATCCGGCGTCTTGCGATACTGGCCGACGCTAGAACGATGATATGGTCTGGGTTAGTCAACGGATTGACGGTTATATAGGTTGAGGATCGCCGCAGCACTTTCCTCGATCGATCGCCGGGTCACATCTATGACCGGCCAGCCAAAACGAGCGAACAGTTTTCGCGCCTGCATGGTTTCTTCGCGAATTTTGTCGATATCCACATAGTCCGTTTCATCGTTCTGATTAAGGGACAACAATCGGTGCCGCCGGATCTGAACCAGCCGGTCGGGGCTCAAGGTGAGGCCGACCACAAGCGGGCGTTCCACATCTTCCAGTTCGGCCGGCAGCGGCACATTCGGCACAACCGGGACATTCGCCGCCTTAATACCGCGATTGGCAAGATAGATGCACGTTGGTGTTTTGGAGGTTCGGCTGACACCAACCAATATGACGTCTGCATCATTTAAATCGGCGGCGGCTTGCCCGTCATCATGGGCCATGGTGTAGCGCAAGGCTTCGATGCGGGCGAAATATTCCGCATCAAGAATATGCTGACCACCAGGTTTGTGCGAAAGCTCTGTACCAAGATAATTACGAAGTGTGGACAAAACGGGATCCAGAACAGAGATGCAGGGCATCTGCAGGTCTTTGGCTTTTTCTTCCAAACGTTCCCGCAATTCATCGTTCATCATTGTGTACAGAACAACGCCTGGCGACGTTTCAATTTCGGCCATCACCCGGTCGATCTGCTTTCGGGACCGAACCAAGGCATAGATATGTTCTACCGGTTCCACCATGTCGAATTGGGCACAGGCTGCTTTGGCAATGGCGTTCAGTGTTTCCCCCGTGGCGTCGGACACCAGATGCAGATGAAAGAAGATTTTCGGTTTTTCAGTCATGATGCCTGCGGATCGGGTTATTCGATCCGTTTTCCACAATCATGGGCAAGGCCTGAGGAAAAACAGGCGGTCACCCTGAACAAACGGCAAGTTTTACATGTTTCGCCGGTTTCGTCCGGGTTTTTTTAAACAGGGGAAAACTTTCTAAAACGCGCGGTGAATATTGGGGAAAAACAAAACCCCTCCTTCGACGACACCCAGAATATCTATGAGGACAATATCTTATCGACTGGGCGCCTGTGACAAAAAGGCGGACTGCTTGGGAACAAACCTGTTGAAAAATTGCCTATAACTATTAATTCCCACAATCCACAGGCCCTACTATCTACTTCTATTTTAATTATAGATTAGAAGGGAAAAGGGGGAAAAAACGGGGACCGCCTTGCCATCACTTTTCCTCAGCACGCTTGCCAAAGAGAAGAGCAGCACACCGCCTATTTGGCTCATGCGTCAGGCTGGGCGCTACATGGCGGAGTATCGGGCCATCAGAGCGCAAGCCAAAGACTTTGTCGATTTCTGCTTCTCTCCAAAGCTGGCAGCGGACGCAACGCTTCAACCCATTAATCGGTTCGATATGGACGCAGCCATTTTGTTTGCGGACATTTTGTTGATCCCTTATGCGATGGGTCAGGACCTAACCTTCGTAGAGGGGGAAGGACCGAGATTGCCCGGTCTGATTGACGGCCACGAAATTCCCTTCAACGATATTCCGGAGACCATAGAGGTGCTTGAGCCGGTTTTTGAGACGGTTCAGCGTGTGCGCCAGGATCTTCCGGCAACGAAAGCCCTCATTGGCTTTGCAGGCGCCCCCTGGACCGTCGCCACCTATATGATCCGCGGCCGCGGGGGCGACAATCACAATGATGTCCGGGAATGGGCCTATCGGAACCCTGAGACTTTCGATCGGCTGATGACGTCGCTGGTGGATGCGACATCCGCTTATCTCATCCGCCAAATTGATGCCGGTGCCGATGCGGTCCAATTGTTCGATACCTGGGCCGGTGGCCTTCCTCAGAAAGCCTTCGAGGCGTGGTGTATTGCACCGGTCAGCCGCATCATAGAGGCCGTTCGCACCGTCCATCCGACGGTGCCGGTCATTGGTTTTCCGAAATCCGTGGGCAGCCTCGCCATCGACTTTGTGAAAGAGACCCACGTGGATGCGGTGGGCTTGGACTTTGGGGTGTCCTTGCCGTGGGCGCGCGAGGCATTGGCGCCCCATACGGTTCTCCAAGGGAACCTGGATCCAATTGCCTTGGCGGTTGGTGGGGACCGATTGACGGCCGAGATTGATCACATCTTAGAATGCCTTCAAGACATTCCCTATGTCTTTAATCTGGGTCATGGGATCCTGCCGCACACGCCCATTGAACATGTGGATCAGCTTATGGCGCAGGTCAGAGGAGCCTGAGCCATGCGGATTGCTGTTGTCTTGTTCAATCTTGGAGGGCCCGATTGCCCGGAGGCGGTTCAGCCCTTTCTGTTCAATTTGTTCAATGATCCGGCGATCATTCGTTTGCCCGGTCTTTTGCGGTGGCCGCTCGGGCAATTTATCTCGCGGCGACGGGCGCCGGTTGCGAAAGAAATTTACGCGGAACTTGGGGGCCGATCACCCATTGGAGAGCTGACCGAAGAACAGGCGACAGCGCTGGAACGGTCCTTGGCGTCGGCAAGCGGCGATGAAGTGAAATGTTTCATCGCGATGCGCTATTGGCACCCGAGAGCCCAAGAAACCGCGGAAAAGGTGAAGCGTTTCGGTCCCGAAAAGGTCGTCTTACTGCCCCTTTACCCGCAATATTCGACAACCACCACGCAATCTTCCCTAAAAGAATGGCATGAAGAGGCAGAAAAGGTGGGGTTGTCCGCGCCTACCTCTACCGTGTGTTGTTATCCGGCCGAACAACGGTTTCTGGCATCGCATGGGGCACTGCTGGAAGAGGCGCTCAAGAATGTTCCTGACAGAGCCAACACCCGAATTTTGTTTTCGGCGCACGGCTTGCCCAAACGGGTTGTTGACGCTGGGGATCCCTATCAAGCGCAAGTAGAATTTACTTCTAAAACCGTGGTCGAGCATGCTGGCCTGGACACCATGGATTGGAAGGTGAGTTACCAAAGCCGGGTCGGTCCGTTGGAATGGATTGGACCGTCGACAGACAGATGCATTGAAGAGGCCGGCAAAGAGGGCAAAGGCTTGATCGTTGTGCCGATCGCGTTTGTTTCTGAGCATTCGGAAACATTGGTCGAGCTGGACATTGAATATAAGAAGTTGGCGGACACCCATGGTGTGCCTTGGTATGTACGTGTTCCGGCGCTGGGGACACAAAACGACTATATCGAGAGCCTTAAAACCATGACATTGGCCGCCCTATCGTCCAATACGGCGCTTGGACCTGCCCAAGGCTATGATGGGTGTGGATCGGGCCATACGGCCTGTCCGTTTCGCCATAGTCGGCCCTATTGAGGGGGAACGCATGGATTTTCTGTCGGACTTCTATCTGCCGATCAAAGCGCTTCATATCATTTCGGTGATTGCGTGGATGGCCGGCATGCTCTATTTGCCGCGGTTGTTTGTCTATCATGTGGATGCGAAGCCCGGATCACCGACATCGGAAACGTTCAAGATGATGGAGGAGAAGCTCCTCCGGATCATCATGACTCCGGCCATGCTGGCCACGTGGGTGTTTGGCTTATTGTTGTCGTTCATGCCTCATGTGGATGCCTGGTCGTCTGGCTGGTTTCACGGAAAACTGCTGTTTTTAGTCATTTTAACGGGTGTTCACGGTTTCTTTGCGAAACTGCGTAAGGATTTCGCTGCTGATCGAAATGAGCGGCCGGCGCGATTTTTCCGGATTATCAATGAAGTGCCCACCGTTCTCATGATCGGCATTGTTTTTTTGGTCATTCTGAAACCGTTTTAGGCATTCCGCTGATCTGCCTCTTGTTTGACCCTGCAAATCAGCTTATATGTCCACAAGGGTGTCAGAATATCTCTCTAATATGAGTTCTGCTCGTCCGGTCCGAGACCAGAGCCGCTGACAACTGCCAAACTTTCTTCCTTCTCATATCCGCTTGGTCATCCGCGACCGGAAATGCAGACAAAGCGGTTCGTTTTCAACCCCTTAACCTTTTCTTAATCCCGATTACAAAGTCCAAGCCGATGACGGTTCATGAGATGAAATTGCAGGAGCTGAAGGCAAAAACGCCGACAGACCTGCTGGCGTTTGCCGAAGAGTTAGAAGTCGAAAATGCAAGCGCCATGCGCAAACAAGACATGATGTTTGCGATCCTGAAGCAGCTTGCTGAGAACGATGTCCAGATCACCGGCGGCGGGGTTCTGGAGGTCTTACAGGACGGTTTTGGCTTTTTGCGATCACCGGAAGCGAATTATCTGCCCGGTCCGGACGATATTTACGTCAGCCCCAGCCAAATTCGGCGGTTCTCTCTCAGAACGGGTGACACGGTCGAGGGTCAAATTCGGTCTCCGAAAGATGGCGAACGTTATTTTGCGCTGTTAAAGGTCACCTCGATCAATTTCGAGGACCCGGAGAAAACCCGCCATAAAGTTCATTTTGACAATTTGACCCCGCTCTATCCGGAAGAGCGGATCAATATGGAAATCGAAGATCCGACCGTCAAAGATATGAGCTCGCGTGTCATCGATCTGGTGGCACCTTTGGGGAAGGGTCAGCGCGGCTTGATCGTGGCGCCCCCGCGGACGGGGAAAACGGTTCTGTTGCAGAACATTGCGCACTCCATCACCAGCAATCACCCGGAATGCTATCTGATCGTTCTTCTGATTGACGAACGCCCGGAAGAAGTGACGGACATGCAGCGGTCGGTGAAGGGGGAGGTGATTTCCTCGACCTTCGACGAACCTGCCGCCCGTCACGTGCAGGTGGCGGAAATGGTGATCGAAAAAGCGAAACGTCTTACCGAACACGGTCGGGACGTGGTGATTTTGCTGGATTCCATCACGCGCCTAGGCCGCGCTTACAACACCGTCGTGCCGTCATCCGGTAAGGTGTTGACCGGTGGCGTTGACGCCAACGCGTTGCAGCGGCCGAAACGGTTCTTCGGGGCCGCCCGGAACATCGAAGAAGGCGGGTCCTTGACCATCATTGCGACCGCCTTGATTGATACGGGCAGCCGCATGGACGAGGTTATCTTCGAAGAATTTAAGGGGACCGGTAACTCCGAAATCATTCTGGACCGGAAAGTGGCTGACAAGCGCGTCTTCCCATCGATCGACATTACCCGGTCGGGCACGCGGAAAGAGGAACTGCTGGTGGAAAAAGGCACGCTTCAGAAAATGTATGTGCTGCGCCGGATCCTCAATCCGATGGGCACGGTGGATGCCATTGAATTCCTGTTGGATAAGCTGAGAACCAGCAAAACCAATGACGAATTCTTCGACAGCATGAACACCTAACAATGGCGGTAAGCGTTTAAGGCGACCCTCGGTCTAGGGAAGGAGGACGGTCGCCCCCGTGGTTTTGCGCGCCTCTAAATCTTTGTGAGCCTGCCGCGCATCCTTCAGCGCATATCGCTGATGGATATCGATTTTGACAATGCCTTTGGAAATGACGTCGATCACATCGCCGGCGGTTTTGGCCAGGTCATCCGGGGTTGCGGTGTAATGAAACAATGTCGGACGGGTCAAATAAAGCGACCCCTTGGCCGACAAAATGCCCGGATCCACGGGGGGAACTGGGCCTGAAGCGTTTCCGAAACTCACCATAAGGCCACGGGGACGTAGGCTGTCTATGGAGCCTCCGAACGTGTCCTTGCCAACGCTGTCGTAAACAACTGGCACCCCGGAGCCATTAGTGATGTCTCGCACTTTCGCCGCCACATCTTCCGTTCGATAGAGAATTGTGTGATGGCAGCCATGTGCTTTGGCAAGGTCTGCTTTTTCCTCGGATCCGACCGTACCGATAATGGTGGCGCCCAGATGGTTCGCCCACTGGCAGAGAATGAGGCCCACACCGCCAGCCGCTGCATGGACCAGAATGGTGTCCCCGGCTTTGACGTCATAGGTTTGCCGAAGGAGGTATTGGGCCGTCATGCCCTTGAGCATCATGGCGGCGGCGACTTCATTTGAAATGCTGTCGGGGACCTTTATCACCCGATCAGCGGCTACGTTTGCCGCTTCACTGTAGGCGCCAATCGGGCCGGTGCCGTATGCGACCCGATCACCAACTTTTAGGGAGGTAACACCGTCGCCCAGGGCAACAACGGTACCACAAGCCTCCAGTCCAATCCCTGAGGGAAGCGGCAGGGGATAGAGGCCTGACCGGTGATAGGTATCTATGTAATTGACGCCGCAGGTGAGGTGCTTGATTTGGACTTCTCCAGGCCCGGGGTCCGCCAGCTCCAGTTTTTGCCATTTCAGGACATCCGGCGGCCCAGCTTCGTCAAAGCGAAATCCGTGCATGTTTCGAAACGCCCCTAAGCCAGATGGGATTTAAAAAAGTCTGAGGTGCGCTGATTGGCGAGATCCGCGGCAGCTTTGTCGTAATGCTCGCCGCCCACCCGCGCGAATGCATGGTCATTGCCGTCATAGGTGTGGATGGTCACCTGATCATTCCCAGCCAAACCGTCTTTCACTACCTGTTGGGCTTCCGGCGGCACAAATTGGTCCTTTGACGCCACATGAAGCATGAGCGGTTTCGAGATATTGGACGACTCGTCGAGTTTCTCCTGAATATTCACCCCGTAAAACCCGACCGAAGCGTCCGCGGAGGTGCGGGCGGCGGTGAGGTAAGCAAGCAAACCGCCGAGGCAATATCCAACGGCCCCAACTTTTCCGGAACAGGCTTCTAGACCGCGCAAATGGGAAATCGTGGCATCGATATCTTTGACGCCCGCATCCACATCGAACTTACCGAAGAGGTCGAACGCTTTCTGCCATTCCGCTTCCGATTGATCGGTCAGTTGAATGCCGGGTTCCAAACGCCAAAACAGATCCGGGCAGAGCGCCACATATCCTTGAGCGGCAAGATCGTCAGCGATATCTCGCATCACTTTGTTGACGCCAAAAATCTCTTGTATCACCACCACACCGGGGCCGCTGCCGTTGGCTGGTGTTGAAAGGTAACCGCTAAAACTGCCGTCGGGGCCGGCAATGGAAATGTCCTGTCCGCTCACTGTGGTCTCCTGGATCTGGGGAATTTAAGTCGTGTTAACCGTAATTTGCCGCGGTGAAAAAAGGAACCGGCAATTAACCGGTGGCCATGCTTTTTGGCGCCAGCGCTGCTTCAAACTGCACCCGGCTGGTGCAGGGCAGGGAACAGGTTTGCCCGATGCACACATAAGCGGTGGGCTTGCCATCGATCATGGTCTTGCCGTGGGCTGGATGTCCGTCGGGCAGGGACGCACCCGGCGGCACGAAAAGTAGAAGTTGGTTCGGAAGTGACTGCATGAAAAGGCCATCAAGCAGCGCTTTGGTGTCGTCCGCGTCCGGATCTCCGCAGACGACAATCTGCGCGGTTTCGGTGTAGTACTCGAAATTATTCATCAATGTGCCAAGCTGAAAGAAGTTCTGCCGAACGGCGCCGCCAAACGCATGAAGAATGGTGTCGGCCCGCACCGCATAGGTGGCCTTCCCCGTGATGTGGCCTAGTCGGGTAAGGACCTGGATCATGGTGCCGTTCGCGTTGGGGGTGGCGTCATCGTCCGCTGTTCGCGTTCGAACGATAAGTGCATCCGCATCATCGGCCGTCAGAAAATAGCCGCCGGCGTCTCCCGCCCAAAATTGGGTATTCAATGTGTCCACCCACGCCTGCGCATGGGAGAGGTAACGCTCGTCACGGGTTGCCTCGAACAGGTGGAGTGCCGCCAGCGCCATGTTGGCATAGTCCTCGGATGTGGCGGAATGTTGGGCCCGCCCCAAACGGGCGCTGTGGTAAAGACGTTGGTAACCGTCTTTCTCAAAGCCCATCATTGTCACAACGTCATTGAAGGCGGTCTGTGCCAATTGGAGCCAGTCGGTGCGGCCGAACGCTGCTGAGGCTGACGTCAGTGCACTGATCATAAGCCCATTCCAATCGGCCAATACTTTATCGTCCCAACCAGGACGAATGCGGGTTTCGCGATGGGCCAGCAGCTTTTCTTTGCAGATCGATAGAATGGTGTTTTGGTCTTTGGTCAGATCAACCCGTGACGACAGGCGGTGAAGAATTGTTTTGCCTTCCCAGTTACCACCCGGAGTGACGTCATAGAGTTTGCCAAACAGTTCGGCTTCGTCAGCCGATAAAATTTGATCGATCTCCGCCTTAGCCCACACATAGAATTTGCCTTCTTCACCTTCGGAGTCCGCATCAAGCGAGGCGGCAAATCCGCCATGGCTGGAGACCATTTCCCGGGCCAGCCAGCCAATGGTTTCCTCGATCCGTTCCGCGTAAAGGGGTTTCTTTGTATGGCGCCACACCTCCGTGAGAAGGGAGACCAACAACGCATTGTCGTACAGCATTTTCTCGAAATGCGGGGCAAGCCAGCGTTCGTCCACGGAATAGCGGGCCCAACCGCCACCGAGATGATCATAAATGCCGCCTTGGCACATGGCGGTCAGGGCAATGTCGACCGCGGCTTTATAGGTGTCGTCGCCTTGCCTCAGATAGGCGCGCCAAAGAAGCTCGAGAAGGGCGGTTTGGGGAAATTTCGGGGCGCCCTGCAGTCCGCCCCGTTCCATGTCCATCATGGTGATGAGCTTCGCGGCGGCCGCGTCAAGCACTGCGGAAGACAGCTGACCGGCGGTGTCTTTGGTGGCAAGGTCCTGAAGCCCTTTGAGCAAGGCCTGTGTGTTTTTCTGAACCTCGTTCGGCGATGTGCGGAAGGCGTGGTGAATTTGGGTGAGCACCTCCTTAAAGGACGGCATGCCGTATCGGCGCTCATTCGGAAAATAGGTGCCGCCCCAGAATGGGTCACCCTTTGGCGTCAAAAACATGGTAAGGGGCCAGCCACCCCGCTGTCCCAACATGTGAAGCGCGCTCATATAAATAGTGTCGATGTCGGGCCGTTCTTCCCGGTCCACTTTGATATTGACGAAAAGCTCGTTCATGAGGTCGGCGGTTGCTTGATCCTCAAAGCTTTCATGGGCCATGACATGGCACCAGTGACAGGCCGCATAGCCAATCGATAAAAGAATGGGCTTGTTTTCGCGCTGGGCCAGGGCAAGTGCGTCTGGCCCCCAGACTTGCCAATGGACAGGATTGTCCTTGTGCTGAATAAGATAGGGGCTTGTGCTGTCGGCCAGGGTATTTTTCGTCATGGACCCTATATAATGCATATGAATATTCTGGCGAACGGAAAGCGCCAAACGGACCCATTTTGGGTCGGCGATCGAAAGGAGCTGTCGCAGTGAAAATTCGGGTAGAGGTGGAAATGGACCCAATTGAGGCGCGGCGCCTGTTGGGATTGCCGGATGTTGAGCCGATACAAGAAGCCATGGTCAAAGGTGTGATGGATCAGGTGAAATCCGCCAGAGGCATGTTGGATCCCGAGGCGATTTTGAAGGCTTGGGGCCCGATGGGGGCGCAGGGGCTGGACCAGCTTCAAAAGCTTTTGTGGAGCGCCGCCAAAACAGCAATCGACCCCGGCAAAAAAACAGAGAAGCCGGCGCCGCGCAAACGACCCCGCAAGAAAACGCCAACCTCTGCGGGGGCGGACGAGAGTTAGGGGCGGCCCTAGTGGAGACGATTGCCGCCTTATCTTCCGGATCGGTCCCCTCTGGCGTGGCCGTTATTCGTGTGTCCGGTCCGCGGGCAAAAGCTTGCGTGGAAACACTCACGGGCAGGCAGCCCCCCGCGGCGGGATCGTTCGAGTTACGCCATTTTCGGGACGGATCGGAGGTGTTGGACCAAGGGCTTGTCCTTTGGTTTGACGCTCCGCGCAGTTTCACGGGAGAGGATGTGGCCGAGTTTCAAACCCATGGTGGACGCGCGGTGGTGGATGGCGTGCTTGATGCCATTGGCGGAATTGAAGGGGTGCGTTTCGCCGAAGCCGGGGAATTCTCCAAACAAGCCTTCTTGAATGGGCGTTTGGATCTGACGGAGGTGGAAGGCTTATCGGATCTCATTCAAGCCGAAACGTCCCTTCAGCGGCGGCAGGCCTTCGCACAGTTGAATGGCATTCTAGCGACCCTGTATGAGGATTGGCGACATCGGCTGATCCGAGCGTTGGGTCATGTGGAGGCGGAGATTGATTTCGCGGATGAAGACCTGCCGGAGGATTTGGCGTCTCTCGTGCAGCCGGTAGTTTTGGCACTTCGGGAGGAGATGTCGGGTCATCTGGCCCAGGCCCGAAAGGGAGAACGGCTTCGGGATGGGTTTCGGGTGGCCCTTTATGGAGCGCCGAATGCTGGAAAGTCCAGCCTATTGAATGCCCTGGCACAGCGGGACGTTGCCCTAGTGTCGACACAGCCGGGGACAACGCGTGATGTGTTGGAAGTCCACTTAAATCTCGGGGGCATTCCGGTCACCGTCTTGGATACGGCCGGGCTCCGAGAGTCGTCGGATGAAGTGGAGCAGCTGGGGGTCGCGCGTGGGCGAGCGCATATTGAGAATGCCGATTTACGGGTGCTGGTTCAGGATGGATCTAACCCGGAGGCCCCGTCAGCCGCTACCGCGGGAGGTTTGGAACCCGATCTGCTTGTGTCCAGCAAAGCGGATCTTCGAATGGAGGCCGTGGATCAAAAATCCGGCTGGATCTTTACGTCTGCAAAAGAGGGGACCGGAATCGACGAATTATGTGGCTCCATCGAGGCCAAGTTGCGGTATTTAGTGCCGTCAAAAAATGAAGCGGTGCCGACGCGGCTGCGTCACCGGCAATCTTTGGAAAGATGTGTGGCGGCGTTGGACCGGACCGGGCACCTGACAAGCGACCAGCCGGACTTGCTCGCGGAGGAGCTGCGGGCCGCCATGGCGGCACTGGGAGAGATTACGGGGCGCGCCGGTGTCGAGGATATGCTGGACGTGGTTTTTCGGGATTTCTGCATCGGAAAATAGTGTTTCACGTGAAACATTGGTGATAGAAGTGGCCGCCGAAAGAGGCCGGGCCGGGTAGGATCTTAAGGACCGATGAAGACAAAATACGATGTCATTGTCATAGGGGGCGGCCATGCCGGATCCGAGGCTGCGGCCGCGGCGGCTCGGATGGGTGCAGATACCTTACTGGTAACCCATGACCTGAGCAAAATCGGGGAAATGTCGTGCAACCCGGCCATCGGTGGCTTGGGCAAAGGCCATTTGGTCCGTGAAATTGATGCCCTGGACGGTGTCATGGGTCGGGTCATCGACAAAGCGGGAATCCAGTTTCGGGTCTTGAATCGTCGGAAAGGGCCGGCGGTTCGGGGGCCGCGCGCTCAGGCAGACCGGAAACTTTATCGGGAACACATGCAAGCGATTTTGGGACAACAATCTGGTTTGTCCATGGTCGCGGACGGGGTGGAAGATCTCTGTGTTCACGAAGGCCGGGTGACCGGCGTCATCTGTGCCAGTGGCGCTCGCTATGAAGCATCGGCGGTGGTGGTGACAACCGGTACCTTTCTCAAGGGACTAATTCATATTGGAGAGCGGAAAATACCGGCCGGCCGAGTGGGAGAAGCGCCGGCGATTGGCCTGTCCGACCGCCTCTATGATCTTGGGCTCAGAATGGGGCGATTAAAAACCGGAACGCCGCCGCGGCTGGATGGGCGCACCATCAAGTGGGATATCCTCGATCGGCAGCCCGGTGATGATGTGCCGGAACCCTTTTCGTTTCTGACGTCAGAGATTTCGACGCCTCAGGTCGATTGTTACATTACCAAAACGACCCCGGAAACTCATGAGATTATCAATGGAAATTTGGATCGGGCGCCAATTTATTCCGGTCAGATAGAAGGAACCGGCCCAAGATATTGTCCATCGATTGAGGACAAGGTCGTCCGATTTGCGGACAAGAACAGCCATCAGATCTTTTTGGAGCCCGAAGGATTGGACGATCATACGGTCTATCCCAACGGTATATCCACGTCCTTGCCGGAAGAGGTTCAGCTGTCATTTTTGAAAACCATCGCCGGCCTCGAGGACGCGCGGGTCATTCGGCCAGGCTACGCCATCGAATATGACTATGTAGATCCCCGCGAATTGGCGCCAAGTCTAGAAGTAAAAGCCCTATCTGGCTTGTTCCTGGCTGGTCAAATTAACGGGACCACAGGGTATGAAGAGGCCGCGGCTCAGGGTTTGGTGGCTGGTCTTAACGCGGCTCGAGTCGGCGCTGGGGCGTCTGAGACCATCCAATTCTCACGGGCCGACAGTTACATTGGGGTCATGATCGATGATTTGGTCACCCGTGGCGTGACGGAACCTTATCGGATGTTCACCTCTCGAGCCGAATACCGCTTGGTGTTGCGAGCAGATAATGCAGACCAACGATTAACGGCACGAGGGCGAGAGATTGGATGCGTGTCCGATGATCGATGGCACAACTTTAATCGGAAACTAGAAAGTCTTTCGGCCGGACGCGCCGCGGTCAAGGCGCTTTCTTTGACACCGACGGAAGGGAAGAAAGCCGGGCTGAATATCAATCAGGACGGCGTTCGGCGGGACGGCATGGCTTTATTGGCCTATCCGGATATTGAATTTGAGGATTTGGTTCGATTGGAGCCCAGTCTTGAAGCGGTACCGAGTTTTGTTCGAGAACAGTTAGAAATTGACGCGAGGTATGCCGGCTATTTGGAGCGTCAACAAAAGGACATCGATACCCTGCGTCGGGATGAAGACGTTCGGCTTGGATCGCGGATTGTCTATGCGGAAGTTTCGGGACTTTCCAATGAGCTTAGATCGAAACTAGAAACTGTTTTGCCGGAAACACTGGGGCAGGCCGGTCGAATTGACGGGATGACGCCGGCGGCATTGGCTCTGATTTTGGCTCATGTTAAAGGGCGGCGCCGAAAGAAGATCGCATAGGCGGAAACCTCGATGTCTTCTATGTCGGATGATGTTGCAGCCACGTTGGATGTTTCACGTGAAACAATCGAACGCCTTCAGATCTATGTGGACGTTCTTCAGAGATGGCAGACAAAGATCAATCTTGTAGCGTCCTCCACGATACCTCACATCTGGGACCGCCACATTCTGGATTCCGGCCAGTTGAAGCTATTGGTTCCCGGATGGGAGAAGGCAAGCTGGATTGATCTCGGTTCGGGTGGTGGGTTCCCGGGTATGGTGATGGGAATCCTGAGACCATCAGAGGCACCCCCCATTCGTTTGGTGGAAAGCAACCGTAAGAAAACACTTTTCCTTCGGGATGTTTCACGTGAAACAAATGCGAATGTCGAGATCTTGAACTGCCGCATAGAGGAACTGGACGGTCAACAGGCCGATATTGTTTCGGCGCGGGCCTGTGCAGATTTGACAAAACTCCTATCCTGGGCGGAACCACTTCTCTCCTCTGGAGGACATTGTGTCTTTCACAAGGGACAATATGTTGATGATGAATTGACCGAAGCCCATAAATATTGGAGAATGAAGGTTACCAAACGAGCCAGTCTCACCCATCAGCATGGTAATTTACTTCTCATAGGAGAGATCGAGCGTGTCTGAAAGCGCTGCTGCTGTGATTCCGACACCGGAACCGGCCCGATCCCAAACCAGAGTCATTGTGGTCGCCAATCAAAAGGGCGGCGTGGGAAAGACCACCACGGCGATCAACTTGGGCACTGCTTTGTCCGCCGTGGGCGAGAAGGTCATGATTATTGACCTTGACCCACAAGGCAATGCAAGCACGGGGCTTGGGATCGAACAGGCCATGCGAAAGGTATCGTCCTACAACGTTCTCATGGGGGATAATCCTCTGGCGGATGCGGTGACGCCGACACCCATTCCGGGACTGTTTATCGTGCCCTCCACCGTGGACCTGTCAGGGGCGGAGCTGGAACTGATCGACTTTGATCGACGGGCGCACCGGTTGTTGGATGCGATGGAGGACTTTCTAGAACAGCCGGCGCCAGTCCACGAGAAAGACCCGCGGGATTCGGAAAACCGACCAATCGACTATATCCTTATCGATTGCCCTCCTTCATTGGGCCTTTTGACCATCAATGCGATGACTGCCGCTCAGTCCATTATCGTTCCGCTGCAATGCGAATTTTTTGCGCTGGAGGGTCTGACACAGCTGGTCCATACAGTGAAACGGGTTCAGGCCAATTTGAACCCTAACCTCGATATTCTGGGCGTGGTGCTCACCATGTTTGATCAGCGCAACAAATTGTCTGACCAAGTGGCGGCCGATGTGCGGGAGTCTCCGCTGGGTGAAAAAGTCTACCGAACGGTCATTCCACGAAATGTTCGCGTGTCGGAGGCGCCCTCTCATGGGAAGCCGGCCTTGCTGTATGACTACAAATGCGCCGGCAGCCAGGCCTATATTCGGCTGGCCAGCGAAATCATTCAAAAAGAACGAGCCAACCGAGCCGCCAAGCCCGGTCATTCGGTCTAGTTTTTCCATCTCAACGTGACAGAGGAAAGTATGGTCGCGCCAGAAAAGAAGCCAACCCGCCTGGGACGTGGATTGTCCGCGCTTCTCGGTGAGGAGCCGGCGGAAGAAGGGCAGACGCCAGAAACTAATTCTAACCAGAAGGTGCCGATTGCCTTCATTGAGGCGAACCCGTTTCAGCCAAGGCGTACGTTTCGCGAGGCGGATCTGGAAGATCTCATCCGCTCGATCAAGGAACTGGGCATCCTCCAGCCCATTGTGGTGCGCCCGCATCCTCGGGATAAAAGCCGGTACCAAATCGTCGCTGGCGAACGGCGCTGGCGGGCGGCCCAAAAGGCACAATTACATGAGGTGCCGGTGGTCATCCGCGACCTCAACGACGTGGAAACGCTGGAAGTCGCGTTGGTTGAAAACATTCAGCGCGCGGACCTCGACCCAATCGAAGAGGCCAAAGGGTATGAAACCCTCATTGAGAATTTTGGTCACACACAAGAACAACTTTCTAAGGTCATCGGTAAAAGCCGAAGTCATATTGCCAATACCTTGCGCCTTCTCACCTTGCCGGAGGAGGTCCAAGGATTTGTCAAAGAGGGACTTCTCACGTCTGGTCATGCCCGAACCCTGGTAACATCGGATGCCCCCTTGGACCTTGCCAAGCAGATCATTGACGGCAATCTTTCTGTTCGAGAGACCGAAGCGCTGGCTAAAACCGGCAAGACACCGCCTTCGGGGACGGCCGCGGGAAAATCAGCGCCCAAACACAAGGATGCCGATACGCGGGCCTTGGAAGATAACGTGTCACGGTCCCTCGGGTTGCGCGTGACCATTGATGATTTTGGTGAAAAAGGCGGGGTGCTAAAAGTATCCTACCGCACCTTGGAACAGCTCGACGACATATGCCGCCGTCTGGCGGTCGGCGGCGATGGTCTCTAGCAGAACCAGTTTCTAACGGCGCTGGCGTGTGGCGCGGGCCCGCACCGACAGGCGCACAAACGCATCCGAACAAATTAGCGTATCGGGATTTCCTGTCACCTTGCATTGGGCCTCGGCGGCCAATAACAGGTCAATCGCTTGGGCCAACAACGGACCGCGCCACACCCCTGTTTGGACCGCAAAGCGGCGTTTTCGCTTGAAATGAACAGGGGGTCTCAACTTGCCAATCGCACTGTCGGCGCTTTCGCCCCGCCCTTGCAATTCGACCACTTTGGCCAATCGCATAAAGTGACTGCTGGCCGCGCGGATCAAACCGACCGGTGTTTGGCCACTCTCAAAACAGCGCAAAATCTCCTTGTCCACATCATCCACATCGCCGGAGGCCACCGCATCAATGAGGCCATCGACCGTAAGGGCACTTGCGTCTCCGATGGCGTCTTGCGCCTGCTCCAAAGTAACCTCGCTGCCCTTGTTTCCAGGGCCAAGATACAGCAGTAACTTTGAGATTTCCTGACGGGTAATTTGGCGATCATTTCCAAGATGGCTGACAAGATAGGCCATGGTCTCAGGCGGCGCCCGCCAGCCGCCTTCCCTCAACATGGCATCGATCACCCGCTCGATGGCACCGGCATCGTCGGCGTAGCAGGGGATCGCCGCCGCCATTTTACTGGCTTCAAATAGTTTGCGTACAGAGGAACGCGGTCCTAAATCACCGGCTTCAACGATGAGAAAGCCCGCATCGGGATCTTCCGTCTCACCCGCCCAAACGTCAAATTCCTGCAATGCTTGGGACGTGCTGTCGCCATTAATCCGTAATCGAATTAACCGCCGTCCCCCCAACATCGAAATCGCGGCGGCTTCGTCCACCAAACGGGCGGGATCGGATTTTATGTCGGTTTCGCTCAAACCGCATACGCGAAATGCATCGGAAAGATCATCGACGATAGCGCGGCTCAATATCTGGGCGCGTTCAGACACCAAGCCCGCATCAGGGCCATAGATCAATGCAGCGGCAAGCTTTCCAGGTTTGTGAAGAACCCGATCAATCTCCGCCGCCTTAAGTTTCATGGTGTGGCCGCGGTGCCCGAGTCTTCCGGCGCTGGCTCTCCTACTGGACGGTCATCGGGAACACGGGGACTTCCCTTTTCGTAAGACGGCAGATTTTCAGCCTCCGTCTCTGGGGCTTCCATTTCGAGACGCCATGACTTGTCGCTTTTGAAGAAAAGCGCCAACTGCAATTTCATGTCTTCTGCGATGTTGCGGGCGGCCCGAAACTCCGCATCGCGCCGCGCCGTAACCGTGGCGAATTCGGAATCAACCACGTTATAGGCGGAGAAAGCCCTCGAATTACCTGAGAACACGGTTTTCGCTTGACCCAAATCCACCAAGCGATACCGCCCGGCCAATTCATAGTTGAAGCGCGTGACCGATGCGTCCGATTGCACAGCCAGGCCGCGCCGGAACCCGCGCAAACTGACTTGCAGCTCATACGCGGCGGCCGATTCATTCTGGGCGCCAAGGAGATCGATCAATTGGTTTCGCGTTTCAAACCCGACCAAGCCACTGCCACGGCCATCGGCGTCATCGGTAACCGCGATCACAATCGAAATCTTGGAAAGTTCGTTGATCACGTCAACGGGGGTTTCGCCGTCCGATAGAACGGTATTCTCCCCATAAAGGGGCTGGAAGCCGCATCCGGCCAATGCAAGCATTGCGACCAAGGTGATCACACATTTTCCGAACGGTTGGACCTGAGGGTTACGCGACAATGTTCACAATCCGGTTTGGCACAACAATCACTTTGCGCGGTTCTTTACCATCGAGGGCGCGTTTGACGGCATCTTCGTCCAGCGCAATCTCTTGCACCTTATCCTGATCCGAATCGGGCGCCACTTCAATCTCGGCCCGTCTTTTACCATTCACTTGCACGGCCATTTTGATCACGTCGTCTTTGACAAGTTCCGGGTCGGCCTGCGGCCAAGGAGAGTCCGCCAGCATTTCCGTATGGCCGAGTGAGCTCCACGCTTCTTCGGCCAAATGCGGCATCATGGGGGCCACCAACTGAACCAAGCTCTCGACCGCTTCTTTCAAGGCGTGCTTTTCGGCGGGTGATTTTGACCCGTCCCCCAGCTGAGATTGAACCAAGGTCGTCATTTCATACAGCCGAGCGACGGCGCGATTGAACCGGAAGCCTTCAATGTCGCCCGTTATGCCGTCGATCGCTTTGTGCGTGCCACGCCGGAGGCCCAAGGCTTTTGCGTCGGATTCTTTGTTCTGCGAAGCACCGTCTGGCGCAGCCAACAATTCTTGGGCGCCGGTGACCGCGCGCCACAGGCGCTGAGTAAACCGCCAAGCACCTTCAATACCCGCAGAAGTCCATTCAATGTCTCGTTCGGGGGGCGTGTCGGACAAGACAAACCAACGCACTGTATCGGCGCCGTATTGATCGATAATCGTCTCCGGGTCGATGGTGTTCTTTTTCGACTTGGACATCTTTTCCACCGGACCCACCGTGACGGGGGCTTTGCTGTCGCGGTGGACGGCCTTGCCATTGTCATAAATCACTTCTTCCGCGGGTACCCACGCACCGGCGTCATCCTTGTAGGTCTCGTGGCACACCATGCCTTGCGTGAACAGGCCAGAAAATGGTTCGGCGACCTGAACGTGACCTAAATCTTGTAATGCGCGATTGATGAAACGGGCGTAGAGAAGGTGCAAAATCGCGTGTTCCACGCCGCCGATATATTGGTCCACGGGCAGCCAATAGTTCGTGGCATCCGGATCCGCCCCCGTTTCAGCCTGCGGGTTACAGAAACGGATGAAATACCAGGATGAATCCACAAATGTATCCAGCGTGTCGGTTTCCCGCGTTGCCGGACCGCCACATTGGGGACAGGTCACCGACTTCCAGTCCGAATGCCGTTCCAACGGGTTGCCAGGCCGGTCAAAGCTGACATCTTTTGGCAATTCGACGGGCAGATCTTCCTTCGGAACGGGAACGGTGCCGCAGGTGTCGCAATGGATCATGGGGATGGGGCAGCCCCAATACCGTTGACGCGACACACCCCAATCGCGCAGCCGGAAATTGGTGGTCTCGTGGCCAATGCCAAGGCTTTTTATCTTGTCGGCCACCGCTTGTTTCGCTTCCGGAATGGTCATCCCGTCCATGAAATCCGAATGGAACAGCCGGCCATCACCGGTGTAAGCCTCATTTTCCACCGTAAACTGGTGGGGGTCTGCGCCGTCCGGCAGCACGACCGGTGTCACGGGCAGCTCATATTTTCGAGCGAAATCCAAGTCACGCTGGTCATGGGCGGGGCAGCCAAAGATCGCCCCGGTACCATATTCCATCAGCACAAAATTGGCGATAAACAGGGGTAATTTCGCATCCGGAATGAAAGGGTGATCAGCAAATATGCCGGTGTTGAACCCCTTCTTTTCCGCCGTTTCCAGCTCCGCTTCGCTTGTGCCGGACTTCCGGCAGTCCTCCACAAAGGCTGCCGCATCCGGATTAGAGGCCGCAATCGCTTGCGCTAATGGATGATCCGCGGAGACCGCACAAAAGCTTGCCCCGAACAATGTGTCGGGCCGGGTGGTGTAAACGTCCAGCGATTTGGGGATTGTTTCGGAAGCAGAATGACCTTCTGGAACGCTCAACTGAAAGGTCAAATGAACGCCGGTGGACCGTCCAATCCAGTTACTCTGCATTAGGCGCACTTTTTCCGGCCAGCGATCCAATGTGTCGATGCCGTGCAGAAGATCTTCGGCTTTGTCGGTGATTTTGAAGAACCATTGGGTCAATTCGCGCTTTTCGACGATGGCGCCCGACCGCCATCCGCGGCCGTCTATCACCTGCTCGTTCGCCAAAACGGTTTGGTCCACCGGATCCCAATTTACCTGGGCCGATTTGCGATAGGCCACGCCCGCTTCCACCAACTCCAGGAAAAACGCTTGCTGGTGCCGATAGTACGACGGATCGCAGGTGGCAAATTCACGGTCCCAATCCAGGGACAAGCCGATCAGCTTCAACTGATCGCGCATGGCGTCGATATTGGCGTATGTCCAATCGGCCGGATGAACTTTTTTTTCCATGGCCGCGTTTTCGGCGGGCATTCCGAAGGCATCCCATCCCATGGGATGCAATACGTTATGCCCGGTCGCGCGCTTATACCGGGCGAGCACATCCCCCATGGTGTAATTGCGCACATGGCCGATATGGATCCGCCCGGATGGGTAGGGAAACATCTCCAGAACGTAGTATTTCGGCTTATCGGATTCGTTTTGGGTCCGAAACGTTCCTTGCTGTTCCCAAGTTTTTTGCCACTTCGCCTCGGTGACTCGGGCGTTATAGCGCGACATGGCCTTGGTCCTTCTGACTGGCAATCATGGAATGGAGCGGGCGGACCAGCATCAACCGACGCCAGGATCACCCTATTCTTGTATGGTGTCGATCCGCAGCTGCCGCGCACGAATGAGGATGGCGTTTTCCAATCGGATTGATGTGTCCGGCGATGGGCTTACATCTTTCCAATCACCGTTACGCTGTTTTTCCTGCTTAAAAACAGACACGCGCAATCCGTCGGCGCGGAGCCGTTTGTCAAGAATGTAAACCGTCAGCTTGAACCGCTCATTGGGGGCGGCCTCCGCGGAATACCAATCGGTGATGATGACGCCACCGAAAGGATCGGCTGCCGTTAACGGCATGAACGCGACTGTGTCCAGCGAGGCGCGCCATAGAAAACTGTTCACACCGATTTCCGTGGGCGTTCCAGAGCTGCGCTTAATGCCGGTGGTGTCTTCGTCCTTGTCGGAGCCACCGAAAAGACCCAAAAAGCCACTGTCGTCTGACGAGCTTTTAACATCGGTATTGCTCGCGCCTGATGCGGTCTCCTTGCCACCGGAGCCGCAGGCGGCGAGCGCCAAGCTCGCGACGATGAACATGGTTAACAAACCGAATTTTCGCGACAAACGCTGAATGATGGACATAAACATGGGGCCTTCGTTTTTTTCCTTAGGATGCCGGGTCGACTCCGCGGCCATATATAGCGTTAAGCGTGTGGAACCTGCAAATGGGATGGACCCACTCAATAAAGGGTTTTGGCCGGCGCAGAAAGCCTAAATTCTGCCGCAAAACGAAGATCAACTTTGTGACAAATCGGATTTGTGGCGTGAAGGCCACGCTGTCTCGGATTCTGCCTATGAAACCGCTTGTGTCCTTGACCATTTTAGGGAAACAGCCCATTAAAAAAGGGTACTCGAGTTCTTTATGCGTCCGTTGGTGGCGGAAACCACCATTTACAGGATCCGAAAGCTTCCCAAATGGCGTTGTCCCGCCGATTTTGGGGCGTCTAACACATGGCCAAGAACGCAAAAATTGCTGCTTTAGTAGGAACCGGACTGCTGGCCGGGGTGGTTGGCACGACCGCCGTTCAGTCCTATGCGCTCGCCGCGGAAGTGACGCGCATTGGGGTCAGCGCCTATGTGGTTCCTCCGCAAAGCGGTTCTTACGGGTCGTCCCCTCTTTCTGGCTATAAAACAGCATCCTTCTCAGAGCAGGTCAGCACATCCTCTTCGGATGAAGATGGCGGCTTGAAAATCGGTTTCGACAGCGAGATTTCGGAAGATCGAACCGCGTTCGGCAATGACGACCGGGTGGAGGAAGTCTATATCTGGGCAGAGGGTGCACTGGGCAAGCTTGAGATCGGCAAACAAGACGGGGTCGCCGACCAACTCAGTTTCTCAGCACCTTATGTGACGACGGATGTTCGCGCGAATGATTCCAAGCTCTTCCTCCCGGAATTGAGCCCCATCAGTCTCCGGACCGATGTGGGGAATGGGGTCTCCAGCGATAATTTGAAGATTATTTATTTCACACCGCGCATCGAAGGCTTTCAGCTGGGCATGTCCTACACGCCCGAAGGCGGACCGTCGGACGCGGATACCAAGCTTGACCTCAGCAAGTTTGAAAAGGCGCGCTTAGACAAACAGTCGGAGATCTTTGAGGTTGGCGTGAGCTACCTTCAAACGTTTGAAGACCTGTCCTTTGCGGTAAGCGGCGTTTATTTGACGGGCAAGAACGAGCCTCAGATCAAAATCAACATCCCAGGTGCCGATAAGGTCAAAGAATGGGGTGTTGGCGGTCAGATCGGTTATGGCGGCTTGAGCCTGGGCGGTTCCTATCGTGAATCTAATATCTTTGGCCTAAATTTCGGGCGCGTCAGCGATACGGTTGAAAGCGAGGCCTGGGATTTGGGCGCCTCCTATTCCGCCGGGTCCTGGAAACTTGGCGCAGCCTATCTGTCTGCCACATCAACGGATTTGAGCTTGCTGGGCGAACGCCAAGAAGGGGATGCCCTTGAGGTTGCGGGCGGGTACCGGTTTGGATCAAGGTTTGAATTGAATGCCGGCGTTCAGTTCTGGAAATACCAGATTGAGAGCACGGAGAATTTAGAGCTTCAAAAATCGCAGAGCACGTCTTCCAATGAAGACAATACTGTGATCTTCTTGGAGACAGAATTAAGTTTCTAGCGCCGCCATTGCGCATGAGGGGAATGGCGGAAGAGCGGGTGGCCTTTTCGAAGGCGCCCGCTCTTTCTTTTTCCGGCTCCCTTTGTGGCGTGGCGGTTAGGACAACAGGGCACCAATCGCGCCAAAGCCGACCAGCCCGCTGTTTTTAAGCCGCAGCGCAGACTCGGCCGATATTCCCCCGAGACCAAAAAGTGGCGTTGAGCTTGTGCGGGCAAGCGCCGCGCTGCGGACCGGACCTAACAAATGCGGGTGGTCCGGGTGGCTTTCTGTGGGGAAAATGGGCGATAGGAACGCGGCGTCCACCCTGCGGTCTCGAAGGTTGCAAATGGCGCCAAGGGAATGGACGGCGGTTGTGACGATCCAGTGGGGCGGTATCGGTTTGCGGCTGGCGAGGTCTGTTTGAAATTGCGCTTCCGGCCAATGAACACCGCTTACACCCACCGTGCGCGCGATCTCTGGGGATCCCGCGATCAACAAGCAACGCCCCTGTGATCGGCATTGCAGTGCAATCTCCGCCGCAAGGCTTAATCGATCCGGGTGGCTGTAGTGCCGGAAAATTACACCCACGCCGTCAGGCAAGCCCGCCACGACCGTGGCAAGATCACCAACCCGGCGTTCATCCGTGAAGAAAAACAAGTTGGGGAGTTTTCTTGGCAGACCCGCCGTTTTATGAAGGGAACGAGCTGCCCTTACCAATTGATCGCGTTGTGACATGACTGCTGACCATCTTAACACCGAGATCTCTCAAAACATCGCTGATCTTCAGCATCGCATCACCGCGGCCTGCGACCGCGCGGGCCGGGACCCAAAAGGCGTCACGCTGATTGCGGTGTCTAAAACCCATCCGCCGGACCGCATTCGCCCGGCATTGGATGCGGGCCTGACCGTGTTTGGGGAGAATCGCGTCCAAGAGGCCATGGAGAAATGGCCCGCCCTGAAGGCGGCGTGGCCCAAAACGGAGTTGCACCTCATCGGTCCGCTTCAAACGAACAAAGCGAAGGACGCGATCGCGACCTTTGACGCTCTTCATTCCCTTGATCGCCCAAAACTGGCAAAAAAAATTGCCGACTTGGGCGCCGATACCGGACAATTGCCGAACCTTTTCGTGCAGGTCAACACGGGCGAGGAAGAGCAAAAGGCCGGGATCGCCCCATCTCAGGCGGATGATTTTATTCATCAGTGCAAAGAAGACTACGGATTACCGGTTGTTGGCCTGATGTGCATCCCGCCGGCCCAAGAAGAACCTGCTTTGCATTTTGCGCTGCTGTCAAAAATTGCACGGCGGAACGGACTGGAAAATCTCAGCATGGGCATGTCCTCGGATTTCGAAACCGCGATCGAATTGGGCGCCACCCATATTCGTGTGGGCACTTACATTTTCGGCTCTCGTCAGTCTACGCCTTAATCGTCATCGTGCTGTCTCGTTTCGCGCATCGCAGAACGGAGACCAGATCAGTTTTCGACAGGGCGATACAGCCTTCGGTCGGGGACAAGGAGGGGCGCGCCACATGCAGAAATATGGCGCTTCCTCGCGCCGGTTCGGCGGGCGCGTCGTTGTAGCCGAGAACGACGATAATGTCGTACACGCCATCACTGCGCCACAAATGTTCCGCCCGGCCCGTAAACGGCAATCGAATAGGCTGGTTATAGGCTGGATCTATGGGGTCGTCACACCATCCGGCCCTTGGACTTAAGGGATACATGGGCAACCCCGCCGTGGGCGGCGGTGCCAGGCGATCGGCGCGATAGAGCCCCAACCGAAGCGGCCATGTGCCGGCAGGCGTGGCGCCATCCCCCTCGGATTTTGTGCGTGTTATCCCGCCTGATCCCAAGGCACACCGGAAGCGTTTCCCGCCAGCGGACAGATGGCCGGTCGGTGAGACCACCATATCCCCTGGCCGCATCCCGAAAGACGCTATCAAAGCAGATGTCCGGTTTTGTGTTTTTTGGTGTCGAGATAGCGCCAATTATGTTCGTTAGACGGGAATTGATGCGGCACGCGTTCCGTGATGTCGATGCCGAATTTCCTGAGAGACTCGACCTTATCCGGATTATTCGTCAGTAAACGGATTTTTGACAATCCCAAATGCGTTAACATGGATTTCGCTTGACTGAAGAGGCGCTCATCCACCTCGAAGCCCAGGCGCTCATTCGCCTCTACCGTATCGAAGCCCTTGTCTTGCAAGGCATAGGCGCGCAGCTTGTTCATAAGCCCGATACCGCGGCCTTCCTGCGCCAAATACAAGACCATGCCGCCCCCTTCGTCGGCAATCGCCTTAATGGCGCCGCGCAGCTGGTCGCCACAGTCGCATTTCAATGAACCGACCAAGTCCCCGGTAAAACATTCGGAATGCAGCCGCACCAAGGGGGCGTCGAATTTTGTCGGATCTCCAATAACGATTGCCAAATGCTCTGGCCCGCCATCGGCCGGCCGAAAGGCAAACAGCCTTGTGTCTTCGGAGTCCGCCAGTGGCACCTGTGCGGTCGCAATGGGCCTGAGCGCAAACGCGGCCTGGCGGTCGTAATCGCTGATGGCCGGTGCATCAATCGTTAGAAGCGTGGTTTCGTCCGTCTCAAAGGCCGCCGCAAATGTCGACCGCGTCATCGCGACCGTCAGGGCTGCCGGCAACAATCCTGACAGCTTTGCGAGACCGATCGACGCAATCGACGCCGCGTCGGGCGCTGTGCGGCTCGCCTCAAACGGGCCTTGAAGCGGTTGGTCAAGGTCGAAAGCGGGATCGGCGGTACGGTGCACCCATTCTGCGTTTTTATCGGGTGCCACCGGCAAGGCGACGATATCGGGCGTGTAAAGGCGTATTTTCAGCGTTTTTGCCCGATTGTGGGTCAGCAGCAGCTGGGGATCGCCCTGCTCCCGGCAGACCGCCAACACGTCGTCTTCCAACGTCTCGGCGGCGACGGCCAAAACGCCCGGCTCGGCTGAGGCAGTTTCGCGGATGAAAACGGGCAACCCTCGTCTAAAATCAGCCGTGACGCGTTCGAGCTGAAGCAATGAATCAATCATGGCCCAAATCCAGTTGACCGTTTGAGGGTTCCCTTATTATGTGGGGCATATGATTTTAACTTTACTTCTCAAAAACTCTCACACTCATTTGAATGGTTGTTATGGGCAGCGGCTTCAAGTGTCGCCCCAAAGACCCCTATATCTGCTCCGAACATTTCAAAACGTTCTTTTAGAGTCATTTTCAAAGGTATTAGCAAGAAAATCATAGGGGAAGTTCTATGAGCAGTGTCAAAAGATTACTTTTGGTCGACGACGACGAAACGCTCCGCGAGTCCTTGGCCGAGCAGCTCGCCCATCATGACGAGTTTCAGGCCGACCATGCCGCCAACGGCCAAGAAGCCTTGGATAAAGCCAAATCCGCCCATCTGGACTTGGTTATTCTGGATGTGGGTCTGCCGGATATGGATGGCCGGGAAGTGTGCAGCCTCATGCGGAAAGCGGGTGTCAAATGCCCCATCGTTCTGTTGACCGCCGCCGATACGGAGGCCGACACGATTTTGGGCCTGAACGCCGGGGCGAATGATTACGTAACGAAACCCTTCCGTTTCGGTGTGCTGCTGGCGCGCATTCGGGCCCATTTGCGCAGTCATGAACAAAGCGAAGACGCGGTTTTTCGGATTGGCACCTATACTTTCCGTCCCAGCGCGAAACTTCTCATCGATGACGATGACAGCAAAGTGCGTCTCACGGAGAAAGAAACTTCCATTCTCAAATATCTCTATCGCGCGGGCGAGCGCGTGGTGGGGCGCGACGTTCTGCTGCATGAGGTCTGGGGCTACAATTCGGGCGTAACAACGCACACGCTGGAAACCCATATCTATCGCCTGCGTCAGAAAATCGAAAAAGACCCCTCCAACGCGCAGCTTCTGGTGACCGAATCGGGTGGCTACAAACTCGTCCCCTAAGGTCGATGTACCCGATTCCGAGAAAAATCTGTTAATCATGTCTGGACGCGTTTTGTGAGGACTGTCACAAAGCCGCGTCGGGATACTCGACAATTAACGGTGAAGTGCCAAGTATAAGGCACACTCCCTCCCAGCGGCGGCATGTCGGCAACGGAATGGGTAAAAAATGGTGCGTTTGAATCCCTGGCGGGGGCAAAAGAAGCCCACGCAGGATACATTCTCTGTGAAGTTTTGGGGCGTTCGCGGCAGTATTGCCTGTGCCGGCGCGGAAGTGCAGCGCTATGGCGGGAACACGTCCTGCCTAGAGGTGATGTGCAGCGGCCGTCGTTTGGTTCTGGATGGCGGAACCGGTATTCGTTATTTGGGCGAACATCTTGTGGCCGCGGGCGAGCGGGAAATCGACCTGTTTCTTACGCATACCCATATCGATCATGTGGTGGGGTTGCCGTTTTTTAGTCCGTTGTTTCGCGACGACACCACCTGCCGCATTTGGTCCGGACACCTCGAAGGCGAGATGAATACGCATACGGCCATTGGCGGTTTTATGAACGCGCCTTTGTTTCCCGTGCCACCGGAAATTTTTCAAGCCAATGTGATTTACAATGATTTCGAGGCCGGTGAGACGCTAGAACCAGGTTCTGGCATCACGGTCAGAACGGCGCCGTTAAATCATCCCAATGGTGCAACCGGCTACCGGATCGAACATAACGGCCAATCGATTAGTTACATTACGGATACGGAACATCTGGAAGAGGGGCTTGATCAAGCCATTCTCGATTTGATCGACAAAACGGATATCTTTATCTACGACGCAACGTACACCGATGAAGAATATCCCGCCTGCAAAGGGTATGGCCATTCAACCTGGCAAGAAGGCATTAAACTGGCGGACGCGGCTGGCGTCGGCACCTTTGTGGCGTTCCATCATGATCCGTCTCATGACGATGATTTCATGGACAAGGTCGCGAAAGATATTCACGCGGCCCGGCCCGGATCAATCGTTGCCCGCGAGGGAGAGACATTGTTTCCGTGACATCCTCGCGGCGAACAGAATGGCGCCGTTTTCGAATGGGGATGGCGACGCTTCTCCAGCCTCACAGGCCTCAAGGGTTTTTCACGCCCTATCGTTTCGCCTCATTGGTCAAGAACCGACAACGATCCCTTCACTATCCCCTCTGTGAACAACTCTTCGCGGCCCATATGCCCGACTTTCGGGCCATTCTTGTGGATGTGGGAAAGGTCAAAAACGCTCTCACAGCCATTGGGGACGACCCGCCCCCGGCCCCCAGATGGGATCAGGATTGGTTTTCGGGACTGGATGCTGCGATTGCCTATACTCTTGTGAGACAAAGACCGCCATCCCGCCTGGTTGAAATCGGCGCGGGTCATTCCACGCGTTTCTTTGCGAAGGCGCGCGCGGATTCGGGTAAGGAATTCCGCCTCCTGACAATTGATCCAGACCCGCGTGGGCGGTTGGGAGGCCTTGATGTGGACCATATTCACCAAGATGTGACGCAAGCACCCCAAGAGATATGGGATGACGTTGCGCAGACCGATATCGTCAGCATCGACTCCAGCCACATTTTGCAGCCCGGCACCGACGTGGATTATCTCCTGAACCAAGTTCTACCCAAACTTTCCGCGGGCGTGCGCCTACATGTGCACGACGTATTTTTACCGGATCCCTATCCGGCAGATTGGCAGTGGCGCGGTTACAATGAACAAAGCGCGATTGCAGCATTATTGGGGTCAGGGGCATATCGGCCACTCTTTGCCAGTCATTACCTGACATCGCGGCACAAAGATGTTTTGGAGGGCTCGCCCGCTGCCGCCTTTGCGGCCCGCGGCGGGGCGCCTGCATCAAGTCTATGGCTTGAAAAACTGTGCTGATACGTTTCGAGCGTCTTCTTTTCCCTATTCGCCTGTGGCGGCGTTTTTCAAACTAAAGGTGCTGATATGTGGCAACGTATTGTGGACTTGTTCAGTGCCGCAGACCTAAGCGCCCTCCCCAAGCCGGTTCGCCAAGCGGTGGCCAAACGGGAACAGGAAAGCGAAGTGCTTGTTGGGTATCTCCAGCTGTTTTTGGTGGGGATGTTGTCGGTCCTTTATGCGGTTGCCCCCTCCCCCGAAAACATGTCCGGCTTTATGGCGGAACCTTATGCGCTGTTTCTATATGCGATCCTGACCCTTGGCCGGATCTATTGGGCCCAGCACGCGCCGATCCCCAATTGGGCTTTGTACGGATCAATATTGATCGACACGGCGCTGTTGATGCTGCTGATCTGGAGTTTTCATATTCAATATAGTCAGCCGGCGGCTTTCTACTTAAAGGCACCGACATTTCTGTATGTGTTTTTCCTGATCGCCTTGCGCGCACTGCGCTTTGATCCGCGTTTTGTGATCGCTGCGGGGGGCGCGGCGGCGGCCGGCTGGGCATTGATGGTGGGGTACATCCTTCTCAATGATCCGACTGTGATCACGCGGGATTATGTGGCCTATCTCACATCGAACGCGGTTCTACTGGGCGCGGAAATCGACAAAATCATCGTCATCCTCGTTGTCACCGCGATCCTCGCTTTGGCCATTGCCAGGGGGCGGGAAGTGTTGATCCGGGCCATGGCGCAGGAAGCCGCAACGCGCAACCTGTCCCGCTTTTTCGACCCGTCGGTCGCGAAGGGTATCGCGGAAACCGACCAGCCCATTGCTGCTGGCGAAGGCGTGGAGCGAGACGCGGCGATTATAAATGTCGATATTCGCGGGTTCTCAAAATTGGCGGCGACGATGGCGCCAGACGACATTATGGCCCTGCTTGCGGACTACCAATCGCGCGTTATCCCCATCATTTCGTCCCATGACGGGGTGATCGATAAGTTTTTGGGGGATGGCATTATGGCAACGTTCGGAGCCGCCAAACCCTCTGCCGCATTTGCCCGCGATGCCGTCCTGGCGGCAACCGAGATTCTCGCCCAGGTCGATGCTTGGAATGTGGAACGCTCCGACACCGGACAAATACCGCTCGAAATCAATGTGGGCGTGGCCAGCGGCCGCGTGGTGTTCGGCGCGGTGGGGGATGCGTCGCGTCTGGAATACACGGTCATCGGTGGCCCGGTGAACGTGTCCGCGAAGATTGAAAAACATAACAAGGACGAAGGGGTCCGGGGCTTGTGCACCAAAGACTGTCTGTCCCAGGCGGTTGCGCAAGGGTTCCAGGGTGCCGCCCCATTAGAACACCGGTCGGACCGCATCATCGACGGGATCGCCGCTCCTCTCGATTTGGTGGTGTTATCGCACTGACGGCTATTCGTATCGCAACGCGTCAATGGGATTTAATCGGGCGGCACGCCGCGCTGGAAAAAAACCGAAGACAATTCCAACAGCCGCCGAAAACACAACGGCGATCAGGATGATGGACAAATTGATGCTAAAGGGCAGGCTCAGGATTTCGGAAACCCAAAACGACACGAACAGGCCGAAGCCGATCCCCACCAACCCTCCGGCCAAAGACAGCATCATCGCTTCGATCAGAAACTGAAGCAGCACGTCGCGTTCTAGAGCGCCGATCGCCAAGCGAATTCCGATCTCTCGGGTGCGTTCGGTCACGGACACCAACATGATGTTCATGATGCCGATGCCCCCGACCACCAAGCTTACCGCCGCCACGGCCCCAAGCAAGGCGGTCAGCACGGCGGTGGTGCTTTCCACCACTTGTGCAATCTCTTGCAGGTCGTTCACTTCAAAATCGTCTTGGTCACCGTCCCGCAAGTTCCGCCGCTGCCGCAGCAGGTCTTCGATGTCGTCCTGAATTTTTGTTGTGAGATTGGCATCGGAGGCGGAGACGAAAATCATGTTGACGTCTTGATTGCCTGAAATCCGCCGTTGAAAGGTGCGCAGTGGCGTAACCACCACATCATCTTGGTCTTGGCCGAAGGTGGACTTGCCCTTCGGTTCCAGAAGGCCGATCACTTCGCACGGCACGTTCCCCGCGCGGATAGACGCCCCCATCGGGTTTTGGTAGCCGAACAATTCGCGGCGCACGGTTTCGCCAATGACGCATACCGCCTTTCCCGACCGTTCCTCGCCGCGGTTAAACGCGCGCCCATCAACAAGCGCCCATTCGCGCACGCCCATATAACCGTTATTCGTGCCGTGGATGCTGGTGGTCCAGCTTTCATTTCCATAGACCACCGTGACGGCTTTTGTGGCGGTCGGCGCGACACCGACCACGCCCTCAACTTCTTCCAGAATAGCGTTCGCATCCGTGACCTTAAACGGCCGCCCCTGCTCGCGGCCGCTGGGCCCATGTTTTCCGGGGGCGACGATCAGCAGATTTCGGCCCAGGCTGGAAATATCCGATGTGACGCGGGCAGTGGCGCCATCGCCCAGTGTCACGATGATGATGACGGCGGCCACGCCGATAATGATCCCAAGCGCGGTCAAAAACGACCGCATCAAATTGAAGCGAATCTCCCGCAGAGCCAGCAGAATGGTGTTCCATATCACGGGGCGGACTCCACAACCGGCTTAGACGGCGCAAGGGCGCTATCTTCCGCAATCCGGCCGTCTCGGAACATGATCCTACGCTTGGCATAGGCTGCCATGTCTGGTTCATGGGTGACCATGACGATGGTGATGCCCGCATCGGCGTTGAGTTTCGCCAGCAGTTCCATGATTTCCTCGCTGCGCTGCGTATCGAGATTGCCGGTCGGTTCATCGGCCAGCAGCAGCAAAGGGTTGGTGATGATGGCCCGCGCAATGGCAACGCGCTGTTGTTGTCCGCCGGACAATTCCGCCGATGTGTGGTCGCCGCGATCTTCCAGCCCCACCAATTCGAGGACGTGGTCCGCTTGCGCGCGTCGTTCTTGTGCGGGAACGCCCCGATAGATTAGGGGCAGTTCAAGATTTTCCCGTGCGCTTGTACGCTTCAGCAGATTGTAGCCTTGAAACACAAATCCCAGGAAGTTCCGGCGCAAGAGCGCCCGTTGATTGTGGTCCAGCGTTGTCACTTCCATACCTTGGAAGGTGTAAGAGCCACTGGTGGGGGCATCCAGACAGCCCAAAATGTTCATGCAGGTGGATTTGCCGGACCCGGACGGTCCCATAACGGCGACAAACTCGCCTTCGTCGATTTGCATGTGTACGCGATTAAGGGCGATGACGGCGGCGTCGCCTTGGCCATAGACTTTGGTGATATCCGTCAGCTTGATCAGCACGTCTTAAGGGCGCCTTGAGGTCGATTTTATATCCAACAAAATCTCGTCGCCGGGGGCCAGCTCGTCAGAACTAATGGCCGTATGGCGGCCATCGCTCGCCCCAACATCTACGCGCACGGGGCTGGGAGCGCCTGCTGACGTCAAAATCCAAACAAGGCCTTGATGATCGCTCGTCTCTGGGATTTTCGTCTGTTCCACATCTAAATTCGGCGGCGAAAACCGCAACGCGCCATTGGGCACGGTGATCGCTTTGGCGATGTTCTCAACCGTAATCTCAGATGTCGCGGTCATGCCGGGGCGCAGCGCCAGATCGTCATTATTGACGTCGAGAACCGCTTCATAGGTGACAACGCCGTCAACGGTTTTCGGCGCATTTCGAACAGAATTCACCACCGCCGAAAAGTTTCTGTCCGGGTAGGCATCCACGGTGAAGCGTGCGGTTTGCCCTTCGGTGACTTGGCCCACATCGGCTTCGTCCACATCCACATGCAGCTCCATTCGCCGCAGGTCTTCCGCAAGCGTAAACAAGACCGGAGTTTGAAAAGATGAAGCCACGGTTTGACCGGGTTCAATTTGCCGGTCGAGCACAATGCCATCAATCGGTGAACGGATGATCGCCTTTTCCAGATTGGAAGCATCGATCTTCAAAGCGGCTTCCGCCAAGGTGACCTGCGCCTCTGCGTTGGAGACGGCGGCTTCGGCCCGCTCATAGGTGGCTTCGGCTGTGTCCAGCTCTTGCTGAGACAAGGTGCGTTTTGCGGCCAAATTGGCAACCCGGTCGCGACGTGTTTTCGCTTCTTTAGCGGTGGCGCGGGCTTCGGCCAAGCCGGCCTTTGCGCTTACCAAGGACGCTTCGCCGCGGACAACGGTTGCCTCCAATTGGTCCGTGTCTAATCGGGCAATGGGATCGCCGGCTTTCACGGTATCGTTGAAGGTGACCAATACTTCCGAAATAAGGCCTGAGATTTCGGCCCCCACATCTACCTGATTGACCGGTTTGAGGGTGCCGGTGGCGGTTACGGTAATGGTCAGGTCCTGTTCCACAACGGCGCCAGAACGATATTCCACGGCGGAGCCGTTGGACAACCACAGCCAAAGCCCGACCAGGGCCATAACACCCGTGCCCACCGCGATCCAGAGGCGGTTGCTCGGGGCGCCAGGGGCTTTGTGTGTTGCCAAACCGACAGCTTTTTCGATGTCGGCTTGGGTTGGATGTGCCGGATCGTTCATGTGGAGCCTTGCATTGTGTCCCTAAAATATAGGTCTCAAGGTCCCATTTTGCACGGGAAACACTGTAACGACGCGGTAACGTGTGTATCGGGCCCGTTACGTATAGGGATCAGCCGCGTCTCGCAGCCCATCGCCTAGGAAGTTAAACGCCAATATCACCAAAATGACCGGAATCATGGGCGCCATGGTCCAGGGATAGAACTGAATGGCCGCCAAGTTTTGCGCTTCGTTCAGCAGCACGCCCCAGCTGATGACAGGGGGCCTTAGGCCTAAGCCCAGATATGACAGGGCGGTTTCGCCCAAAATCATGGTCGGGATCGACAGGCTGGCCGAGGCGATCAAATGGCTGGTGAAGCTGGGCAGCAAATGGCGTCGCATGACGCGGGCGGGAGATGCTCCCATCATCACGGCGGCGGTGGCGAAATCTTCCTCGCGGACGCTTAAGAATTTAGCGCGGACAGCGCGCGCCAGGCTTGGCCAATCAAGCAGGCCTAGAATGACCGTGATGCCCAAATAGATGTAAATCGGCGACCAGGTCACCGGCAACGCGGCGGACAAGGCCATCCACAGTGGCAATTCGGGAAGAGAGCGCAGCAATTCGATTAGCCGCTGAATAATGTTGTCGACCCATCCGCCATAATATCCGGAGAGCGCGCCAAAAAAGATGCCGAGCACAAAACTGATGGTAATGCCGATTAGGCCGATGGTCAGCGAAATGCGGGTGCCGTAAACCATCCGCGAAAACATGTCCCGACCAAGCCGGTCGGTTCCCATAAAGAACAATGTTCCCTCTCGGGCCGGGCAGATGACATGAAATCGCGTCTGCCATATCCCCCAGAAGTGGTAGCGGTCACCCTGGCAGAAAAAACGGATGGGGTGCACTTTGCTGTCGTCCAACACATAAGTGCGCTTGAACGTATCGAGGTCGAGGGAGAAGCTGTAGCCATAAACGAACGGGCCCACAAACTCGCCCTTGTGAAACAAATGCACCGATTGCGGCGGGGCGTAAAGATGATCGGCATCACGTGTGGACGGGTTGTAAGGCGCGATCATCTCTGAAAAGGGAATGGTTGCGTAAAGCACCAACAGGAAAATGCCCGACACCATGGCCAGCCGATGGTGCTTCAGCTTCCACCAGATCAATTGCCATTGGGACGCAAAGCCCAGTGTTGTCTGCGCGCTGTCGATGGCATCGTCCGCCTCCGGATGAAACGGCTTGGGATTCACATACCGGCCGTCTGTATCACTCATGACGCCCCCTCCTCATCCAATCGGATGCGCGGGTCGAGAATGGCAAGGAGGATGTCGGAAATCAGCATACCGATCACGGTCAGCAGGGCGACGAACAGAAGGATGAAGCCGGCCAGAAAATGATCTTGAGATTGCAGCGCATTCAACAGCACCGGGCCGATGGTCGGCAGGTTCAGGACCACTGACACAATGACAGAGCCGGAAACCAATGACGGCAGCAGATTGCCGATATCGGCGATGAATGGGTTCAACGCCATGCGTAACGGGTATTTGACCAATAGGCGGTTCTCGCTCAGACCTTTGGCCCGCGCCGTGGTGACATATTGCTTCTGCAACTCGTCCAACAAATTGGCGCGTAACCGGCGGATCATGGCCGCCGTCCCGCTGGTGCCGATAACGATCACCGGGACAATAAGGTGAGAAAGCACAGACTGAACCTTGGCCAAGGTCCAAGGCGCGTCGATATATTCCGGGTCCATCAACCCGCCGATGGAAACCCCGAAATAAACGTTGAAGTAATAAAGAAGGATCAGCCCCAGCAAGAAGTTGGGAATGGCAAGGCCCAAATACCCCAGAAAGGTAAAGCCATAATCTCCCCAGCTGTATTGGCGGGTGGCGGAATACACGCCGATGGGAAAGGAGACGGCGTAAATAAAGATGACGGTGGCCAGGTTCAGCAAAATGGTGAGCGCAAACCCTTCCCCCACCACCTCGGATACAGGTCGGTTAAACTCGAACGACCAACCCCAATTACCCTGCAAAAGACCGGAATAGCCATTATTGCCGGGCCACACGCCGATCCAGATGGCGTATTGTTCTAGAACGGTTTTATCGAGATCGTATTGGGCCACCAAATATTCGATCTTCTCCGCACTGGCGATTTCACCCTGGGCGCGCAGCTCGTCGATTTGGTTGGTGACATAATTCCCGGGTGGCAATTGGATGATGATGAAAATCATCATGCTGATCGCCAACAATGTTGGGATCATCACCATCACCCGCTCGATCAAATAGCGCAGCATCGGCGGTTACGGCCCTTGCGTCGCGGGCGCAGGCGCGTTCGCGTCTGTGGCAAACCAGAACTGGTCGGGCCGGTACAGGCCGAAATGGGCGCCGGGGTTCCAACTGTAGAGGCCGGTAAAGGGCACGTTCCGCAGCCGGTTCGACACCACGACCGGCTGGCTCACCGCGGAAATCAAACCGATAACGAATTGCTGATCCGCGTGGATGTCCAGCATCTCGGTCCAAGCCGCCGCGCGTTCGGCCGCATTGGTGGCGTCCTCCCAGCGTTCATACAAAGCGAGCAATGCCAATCCTTCCGGCAGGTCTGGCTTCTCGCCGCTCTTACCTTTGGTTTGGTGGAATTGCCCCCATTTGGGCCAAGCCAGGTTTTCTTGGGCAACGGGCACGAGTTCGATGGGATCCATGTCCGGTGTTGCGGTCCCGTTGTTCCACCCCGACCACAGCGTCATCTGGGCGGCCCCGCTATAGGCCCGGTTTCTGAGGATTTGCCGCGTGGAGGGCTTGATAAACAATTTGATGCCCAAGTCCGCCCAAGCTTCCTCCACCAATTGCAGAACATCGGTGTCTTGGGCGGATTCCCCCGCCGTTTCGACAATGATTTCCATTGGCCGTCCATCCGGCAAAAGCCGAACGCCGTTCTGGTCTCGTTGATCGAGGCCGGCTTCATCGAGAAGCGTATTGGCTTGATCTGGATCGTGGGTCGCCCACCGGGTTTGATAGTCCTCCTTGTACAGAGGGGATGACGCAAGGACCGTATTGTTACCGGCTTGCGCCAGCCCGAAGAAGAATGTCTTGTTGATATCCGCGCGATTGACCCCCAACGACAAGGCCCGCCGCACCCGAACATCCCGAAAAACTTCCCGCCAAACCGGATCGTTCACATTCAAATTGGGATACAGCGCAAAATTGGATCCGGTGCCGATGGGCCACAGCCGCGTGGTGTAATTGTTGCGCTCTTCCCCGGTTTTAAGCGAGGTAAGGTCCGCGAAGTTTAAGCCGCGGGCTTGTAAATCGCTCTCGCCACTGATGGTTTTCGCGGCGATCAAACTGTTTTCCGCAATGGTGACCACCAGCTGATCGATATAGGGCAATTGCCGTCCAACGCTGTCGATGCGGTGGAAGTAGGGATTTCGCGGCATCACAAAACGGGTAGAAGGCGGTTCTGTTTTGTTCATCCATGGCTGCAGGGTCGGCAGATCCACCACGTCGTTATTGTACATATTGTCTTTGCGGTTATGGAGCTGCGCCCAATTGCGCACATTGGCGTCCGCCACGAATTGAGCAATCTGATCGGGATCGCCAAAATCCTCATGGAATTGTTTCAGAAAGTGAGCCGGACGGTAAATGAAAGGCGGCCTAGGTTGCGCCAACAGGGCCAAAAAGCGGGGGTTCGGCTTATGCCAGCGATAGTGCACCGTGTAGGGATCAAGAATGGTGACGGTTGGTTTGCGCCCCTCCACCAAAAGCGCAACTGGCGGCCCCGCCGGTGTCAGCGCTTCATTGTTGGCCACATCTTCCCAGTAATATCGGAAGTCCTCGGTGGTAAAAGGGTGCCCGTCCGACCAGCGATGACCAGGCCGCAGGTGGAAAGTATAAGCGGCACCGTCCAAATCCACATCAACCGCGCGCAAAATGTCCGGCACCAGGTCGAATTTTTCATTGTAGCCCACCAGACGCGCATATCCGTAAACCACCATGTAGCGGATGTCTTTAGCGCGTCCCACAATGGTCCGCAGTGACCCGCCATGGCGGCCAATGGTTTGGCCGGGGCCATCAAGGTCCACGACAAGGGGGGTTTCGGGAATACGGTTCTCAACGATTGGCAACGCGCCCGACGCCACCTTGTCGGCAAGGATCGGTGTTTCCTGAAGCATATAGGCGGATGCCGGTGCACCCATGAGCCCGCCGAAAAGGCACACCAGCATGAGAGCAAAAAGTCTTTGGTGATGCCGTTTCATGCCGGCTCCCCCAACATGGCGACGAAGTGGCCGGGCGCCGTTTCCACCAAGGGGCCAAACGCCGTAAACGGGGCCGGCCATTTGTCAGGATCATTGCCCGCATTCTCGGACAGGGCTGAGAAATCGGATTTTTGATCCGGGTCGATGCTGGGCACAGCCTTGAGCAATGCATTGGTATAGGGGTGGCGCGGTGTCCGAAAAATACCGTCGGCGGCCGCGACCTCGACGATTTTTCCGGCAACCATCACCGCAACACGTTCCGCCATATATTGAACCACGCTTAAATCGTGACTGATGAACAGGTAGGTAAGACCCAAAGACTCCCGCAAATCCTGCATCAGGTTGAGGACTTGTGCTTGCACGGACACGTCCAGGGACGACACGGGCTCATCCAAAATCAGTATTTCCGGCTGGAGGGCCAGCGCCCGCGCAAGCCCGATCCGCTGGCGTTGACCACCGGAAAAGGCATGGGGGTACCGGTTCATGCAACCGGGGTTCAGCCCCACCAACTGCAGGAGATCCGCGACCCGGTCCCGCTGTTCCGCGACGGTGCAAACCTTGTGAATGTCCAATGGTTCGCGAATGATGTCGCACACCGTCATGCGCGGATTGAGGGATGCATAGGGGTCTTGAAAAACGTATTGCACCCGCCGGCGATAGGCTTTGAGGTCAGCTCCCGCCAACTGATGCACGGGCCGCGGCTCACTGCCACGGTGATAGAGTATTTCTCCCGCGTCGGCTGTTATGGCGCGCATGATCGCCCGGCACAATGTGGTCTTGCCGCTGCCGGATTCACCGACAAGGCCCAGGCATTCGCCCTTGTGGAGTGTGAGGGACACGTCATCCAACGCCGTCGTGTTCTTGGCTGACGGTTCCGCAAACATGCCATCCTGGCGGGCTTGGAACGATTTGCTGAGATGTTTGATGTCCAGCAACGGCTGTTTCGCATCACGAGGCGGCGCTGGCGCCGTCTGTGCCTGAAAGTAGCCGCCATAACTCGGCGTGTCGGGCTGCAAACTTTTGAGCCTGGTGCCAGCGGATCGACCCAATGTCGGAACAGCCGCCATCAGTGCTTTCAAGTACGGATGCTGCGGGTCCTTCAACGCCTCGCGGCAAGGACCGGATTCCATCACTTCGCCCCGGTGAAGCACAACAACACGTTCGGCAATTTGGCTGACAATACCGAGATCGTGGGTGATGAGCAGCACGCCCATGCCGAATTCTGCTTTGAGCTCGTTGATCGTGTGCAGAATTTGCGCCTGAACCGTAACGTCGAGCGCAGTGGTGGGCTCGTCCGCCACCAGCACGGTCGGCTGGCAGATCACGGCCATGGCGATCATGGCCCGTTGCCGCATGCCGCCGGACAATTCAAAGGGGTAAAGGCGGCAAGCACCTGCGGGGTCGGCAAAGCCCACCCGCGCCAACATTTGGCGCGCGCGCTCTAACGCAGCATTCTGGGCAAGCCCATGGTGTAACCGCACCACCTCGCTCACTTGATCGCCGATTGTGTGAACAGGCGAAAAGGCGGACATGGGCTCTTGGAAGATCATGGAGATCTGTTGGCCGCGAATGGCCCGATAGTCCCGGCTGGCTGGTGACAGAGCGCCCAGGTTCGTCTGCACACTGAGGTGTTTCGGGTGGCGCAGTAATATCTCGCCAGATGTGATATCGGCGTTTTTTGGCAATAACCCCATAATGGCATTGCCGATGGTCGATTTTCCCGATCCGGATTCGCCCACCAATGCCGTGGTTTGGCCCGCCATCACATCCAAGGACACGCCGGTCACCGCGGAGACCCTGCCGTCTGGAAGGCGAAATGAAACGCTCAAGTTCCGAACCGACAGGACTCTCATAAGCGTGTGTGCCCCTGGACTGTTCCGGGGTAAAAAGGTGCGCCGACGGATCGGTTAAACGCTGCGATGTTGGCGCGGGTCACCTCATTGAAGGGCACACCGTTCTTTTCGGCGGCAGCGGCTGCCTGCCGTAGAACCGCGTCAAAGCCGGTCAGTGAGTCGTGTAAGGTAATTTTGCCGCGCGGCCCCACCAGGGTGAGTTCGAACCACCCGTTTTCCTGATCCCGGCGGGTCGCAAAATATTTCAATCGCAAGCCGGTCAGGTCGGTCCACTCGATCTTTTGGGCTGTAAATGGACCCACGGGCATCGACCGGAAAACACCATGGGCCTGTTGCTCTATGCCGGTGTCGGTGACGACCCATTGTGACGACGCGCGCAGCCAAAGCATCGCCAAGTAAGTAACGCATAAGCCCGCCGCAGCCAGGAATATCAGCCACAGCGCGCCGAAGATCTCAAAAAGGGCTGAAAGCCCAAGCGACACCATCAGCACAACCAGAACGCCTGCCGCTTCTGACATCAGCGCGCCATTGGGATAGCGATGGAGGCTGGGGGGAGCGTTCATATGTGATATCCAGAAGCCGCAATCGCTTCCTTGACCAATGTCACCGTTTGCTGGGCACCGCCTAGGCGGAAGGGCCTTTCTGAGTTGGGGCGAAACTGAGTCGCCAACGCGTTTTTCATAGCAGTCAAAAGGGTTGCGGGCGACAGGCTTTCTTCCGCGACCACCATTGCCTGACCTGCCCGTTCAAGGGCGTGGGCCCGCACGCTCTGCTCACGTTCGCCATGACCTGCATACGGCACTAGAATAGCATTCGCTTGAGCGGTGGCAATGTCAACGATCGTATTGTATCCGGCCTGGCTGACCGACAACGCGGTCTGCGCCAGAGCAGCCGCGAAGCGCGGGTGCGCCTTGGTCACCGTCAATCGCGGCAAATGGGCGGCCTCCCGTTCGATGGGCTCTGCAGGGTCGAAACCGGCCCCCAACCGGATCTCCCAATCCTCATTTAGGTCGTCCAGCTTGTGGGCGTTGAGGGCAGCCTCCACGAGCCCCTGTCCGGTCCGGCCATTGCCACAGGACACCAATATGCCCGAACGCCGCGCCGCCGGTTTGGGAGGGGCCTCGCCCACATAGCCGGTATACATCACCGGCGGATTTAACCGCGCCGCCGCCGGGAAGGACTGATCAAATGGGACGAAGGTCGGGTCGCCGTGAACAAGAATGGCGTCATAGTATTCATTCGCATCGGTGAGGAAGCGCTCCTCTTTTTTAGGACTTTCCGGTGGCTCAATAATGTCACGCACAGATGCCAGGCATAGGGGGCGTTGTGGTCTGGACGACAGGTGCGCCAGCAGCGGGTTCAATTCGAAGCGCAGCTTGCCCCGACCGAAGGGGAAATGCTCTGTGATGACCAAATGGGGATCAAATCCCTGTGCCATGGCAAGAAGCATGTCCCGCCTGTGCGCGCGAAAGACATCGTCAATCGGCCGACCCGTGGTGTCCACAAGGGTGGTGTAGTTTGCCTCTTGAGCCTGAAGGGCGGGAAGCTGAACAAAGGCCGCCCGGCCGACATCCAAGCCGTCATGGGGCATGCCGCCAGACACAAGCATCACCTCAAGACCATCTTCCGATAGGGCTTTGGAAAGGGCTGCCGCCCGCATGAGATGGCCAACACCCAGAAGATGTTGCACATGGATAAGGATGCGCGGTGTCATCAAGCACCCTCAGCGATGTGAGCGAAGGGGACGTTCATCTCAACGGCGCGTACGTCCCCGTTAGAGGTTACCTCGAACAGATGGGCGGCCTGCCAGGTCAGCTTAACCGGCGCCGGCGTGGTCATGTCCCACTCATAGGCCAAGGCCAACACGGCGCGGATCACGCCTTTATGGGTGACGGCGGCACAGGGGCGGTCCCACTGGCCCACCTCGGCCAAGAAGGGCCGAAGCCGGTTCATCACATCCGCCGGGCTTTCACCGTTCGGGGGGCGAAAATGGCGTCCCTTCCCTTCCTGTGCCAGAAAGGCTTCGCCCAGATTAGAACGAAGTTCTTTTAAGGTGAGCCCTTGCCAATCGCCCCATTCTGTTTCGATCAGCCGTTCATGGACGGACGCGTTTTGGACGCCCAAAAGTTTCGCTGTTTCCCGCGCGCGGCCCAGCGGGCTGGTGAGCCACACAGCATCCTGCAGGATTGCCGGTGGTCTGAAACATTTGAGCAAAGTCCGGGTTTCATCCGTCAGGGGGATGTCCGCGTGGCCTTGCATTTTGCCTAAGCGGTTCCACTCGGTTTCGCCATGCCGGATAAGTCCCAGAAGCGTCATGGCCGGCACCTCATGTCAGTCGGTAAAAGTAACGCCAGCCGGTCAAGCGCGGTGACAAAAGATCTTTCTTGGTCAACAAATACCCGCGCGCATTTCGCCAACTGCCGGCGCATCGGCGTGTTCAACAATAATCGAGCGACCGCATCGCCATAGGCTTTGGGTGAGGCGTAGGGGACCAATGTCCCAGTCCGGCCATCTTTAATTACCTCTTGCACGCCATGGCCTAAGACCGCAACGGATGGCGTGCCGCCGGCAGCGGCTTCCAAATAGACCATGCCATACGCCTCCCCCAGCCCAGGCCAGACAAACAGATCAGCAGCTGAATACATTTTTTGGAGACGGTTGTGCGGCACTTGCCCCAGAAAAGAAAGGCGATGCTCAAACCCGTAAAAAGCCCGTTTGATAGAACGGTGTTCTGGCCCGTGTCCCGCGATCACAAGGTGCCAATCCAGATGTGCTAGGTAGCGCAGGGATCGCGCCAAAAAACGGTAGCTGTCCGCTTTTTTGCCAGACCGCATCATGGCGGCACACAAAAGAACGGGGGTCCGGGGCGAGATCTTGAAGCGGCTCTGCCAATCAGTGCGCACCTCTGCCTCAAATGACGGACGGCCCTTTAAAGGGGGCGGTACAAATGGCGGCAGAAGATGGATCTTTGTGTCTGCATCCGGAAGCGCGCGCAAGGGCGCCACATCTTTCGTTTTCATGGGGCACAAAATGTCGGCCTGTTCGAAGGAGGCCTGAGCGTCCTTTACCTGCCGGTCCCAACAAGTCCCCCGCCGCTTCGGCGAGAATGACGGCTCGAAGATCACATAAGGCACCCCCAACGCACGCGCTGCCTGGGGGCCGATAAGATCCGGTGCTTTGTAGTACGAATGATACGTAATCCAAAGGTCCGGCTTCTGAGAAAAAATCAGTGTACGTTCCGTCTCCCATTTCGAAAGAATATGCCGCCGCATCGCTCCGTATAAAGACGGGTCGGCGGTATAGGCCCTAAATCCCTCTAAAATTTGGACGTCATACCCGAGCGCTTGAAAAGCTGACACCAATAACCGGGCAACCGTGCGGTCACCGGATGGTTTGGGATTGGTCGGTGATTTCATGGGGGCATAAAATATAGCCTTCATTCTAGGGCCCCTCCTCACGCAATAGCGACGCCAACCGACCGATATGGTGGGGCAGCAGAAAGTGTGCGCCTATGCGCTCTTGCGCGGCCTGTCCTAAACGCTGACGTTTGCCGGGGTCTTTCGCCAGGTCAAGGATTGCGCGGGCCAGAGCTTCCGGCCGATTTGGCGGTACCAGAATTCCCGTCTTGTCCGGCAGAATAAGCTCAGCTATGCCGCCAATGTTGGTGGCGACACAGGCCATGCCTTGAGATTGTGCTTCCATGAGCACATTGGGCAGACCGTCTTGGTCTTGATCGTCTGTTTGGCGCGACGGCATCACGAAAATGTCGTGCGTTCGATAGATTTCCACCAAATGTTCCTGCGCCATTGGTCCCCGCCATGTGACGCGTTCGCCAAGGCCGCAGCCTTCGGCAAGGGCCATAAGCGACGTGAGCCCCGCCCCGCCGCCGCAATGGGTCCACGTCCACTCCAACTCGGGCGGCAGCTTGGAAAGCCCGTCCAAGAGTATCTCGAACCCCTTTTTTGCGACCGCACGCCCGACCGACAGAAGTTTCAGGGGGCCTGTTGATGTCGCGGCCACGGCAGGCGTAACTGGGAAACGGTCCGGGTCAATACCGTGATACACCAAGTGGAGTTTGTGCCGGTCATTCGCATGGGCTTGTTGCGTCAGATCCTGAAGTCCAAGTTCTGTACACGTGACGCCAAACGTTGCATCCGCGATTTTTTCTCGTTTTTCCCAATCCGGGGTCGTCCAAATGTCTTTGGCGTGGGCGGAGAAGCTGAAGGGGGATTGCAGCATAAGGGCAGCGTACCGCGTTACCGAACACGGCGTATGCAGAAACTGGGCGTGTAGCCGACTGGTATGAGGGGCGATCTCTGATGCCAACACCATGGCCTGGCCAAAACGGCGGATGCGATTGCGCGTTGGATCCCGCCGAAAATCTTTGTAGAACGCCGTTCTGGCGCGGGCGAAACCCGGCAATGTTCGGGCAGAGCGCCATCCTTGAAAAACACGGTGCGGTTCTTGGTGCAGGTATTCGGGAAGGTAAGCGACCGTTGCCGTAATCTCTTTCTGGAATGCGCTGACAGATGTGTCGGTCGGATGCCGGAGCGAATAGAGGTCAATCTGAAACCCCAACCGTTCCAAAGCCAGCACTTCCTGGGCAATGAAAGATTCCGACAATCGGGGCCATCCCTTCACAATGACGGCAAGTCTTCCTTCTCCGGAGGATAGAGGGGGCACGAAGGGTTATTTTCCTGATGCTGACACGGGCGCCGCTATTATGAGGCTTTTCGGCGCGTTAGCCTACCGAGCGTAATGCCGTGCGCCCGATCGATTTAGGCCCAAGCCATGGATCGGCAAAAGAGGCAATGCCGTCCAAACCATCCATCAGGTGCTGCCACATGTGGGCCTCTGGAGTGTCCAGGGTGGCTAAGCTGGACAACGCCTGCCCAAGGGCCTCAGACCCTGCGGCGTGGTCTTGAGCGTCCTGCCGTTGCAACACCCGGCTCACCAATCCTAATTCTGACGCGCGCGTGGCACGGATCAGCTGCTCCCGGCGCGGCTCGGTCCTCGGTACCATCACACACGGCTTGTTGCGCGACAGAACTTCGCAAAACGTGTTGTAACCCCCCATGGTCACCCAGGCGGAGGCTTGCGCTTGCAAGATCTCAATCTCGGCATCGAAAGTCTTCAGCTTCAGGCGCGGGTCCCGTGCGGCCCTTTCCCTTGCGGTCTGTTGTTCGGCCACCGGCATAAACGGCCCGGTGATAATGAGCGCCGGCGGAAGCCCACGGGCGATCTGTTCGTAGGTGTCTAACGTCCAATCGATCAGCGGTCCGCCGTCGCCGCCGCCCCCGGCCATGACCAGCACGAACGGATCATCGAAAGGGGCGGGCTGGAGGCTTGAGGCCGGATCGAGCGAGGGGCGCCTGAGATATCCTGTATAACGCGCTTTCTCGCGGATACCCGCAGGCATCAACAAGCTCTGGAGGGGATCATAGAATTGGCGGTCGCCGTAGATCCAAATCTCGTCGTAGAGCGTGTGCAAAGCATCGAAGGCATTTTTCCGCGACCATTCCCGTTGAAGGCGGTCCGGTGCGTCCAACACGTCCCGCACCCCAAGCACAAGGCGCGTACCCGTTTGCTTGGCAAGCTCCAGGGCGGGCCCCACCTCGCCGCGCAGGCCCAGCGGTTCCTTATCCACTAGAAAGAGGTTCGGCTTGAATTCTTGAACGGCTTCCCGGATGACAGCCGTCCTCAAATTAATGATGGTCTCGATATTGCTGCCGGGATCGAACGGCATATAGGCGCCGTCTTCCGATTTGGTGACGCCTGGAACCCTTAAAAAATCAACATTTTTCGGATAGGTAAACTGCCCAATCACCGGCGATCCGGAGATGATCAATATGGACAAATCCGGCCAGCGGGACACCAAATCTTCCGCAATTGTCCGGCACCGACGCAAATGGCCCAAACCAAAGGAATCGTGGCTGTAGATCAGCATTCGGCGCATGGGTGACCTAACGTGGCTCTATCAAGAATCGATCCCAGTATTTAGCCCTTTTTGCCGGCGTGTCAGCAATTCATCCACGAAATTGTGATCCCCTACCAAAATGGGTTTCTGGGCGCGGTGCGCCGTCCCCCACATATAGGGTCTTTACGATTGCAGCGCAGACATCCGCGGCCTAGTTTGGCTTGACAGAAAGACGATGGATCAAAGCATTTTTCCATATATCTGGCGGCATAGCCGGCGAGAGCAGCTCACGGTCTTAATGATCGTCCTGTTGTCCTTGCCGTTTTACTTTATGTCGCTGTCCCTGCCGAAGACCATCGTCAATGAAGCGATCGAAGGCAAAAGCTTTGAACAAGCCGATGATACGGCCCCGGCGCTCAAAATTGAGATCCCCGTTCCTGAGTCCTGGTCAAACGGCACCGGCAGCCTGATCCTGTTCGATGGGTTCCAGCTCCAGCAGGTGGATTTCCTGTTTGCGATGAGTTTCTTGTTTCTCGGGCTGGTCTGCATCAATGGTCTCTTCAAGTTCCAAGTGAACACCATGAAAGGGCGCATGGGCGAGCGGCTGCTGCGCCGGTTGCGCTATCAGCTGATCGACCGGGTCTTGCGCTTTCACCCCACGCAGTTTCGGCGCGTGAAGCAGTCGGAAGTGGCCAGCATGGTCACCTCGGAAGTGGAACCGCTGGGCGGATTCATTGGCGATGCCTATGTGCAGCCGGCCTTTCTGGGGGGGCAGGCACTCACGGCCCTCTTATTTATCGTGGTGCAAAGCGTGTGGCTGGGGATGGTGGCGATCTCCGTTATCCTGATCCAATCGTTCCTGATCCCGCGCATGCGTGCACCGATCCTGCAACTGGGGAAGCAGCGCCAACTGGCGGCGCGCGATCTTGCGGGCAAGGTGGGCGAAATCGTGGATGGGGCCGCAGCTATTCATGCGCACGATACGTCGAATTTCGAGCGGTCTGAAATCACCCATCGCTTGGGGATCATTTATCGGATCCGGTATGAGATTTATCAGCGAAAGTTCTTCGTCAAATTTCTGAATAACTTCCTTGGCCAGTTCACGCCGTTCTTGTTTTACATAATCGGCGGCTATTTCGCGATCATGGGTTCGATGGATGTGGGCTCGGTGGTGGCCGCCTTGCTGGCCTATAACCAACTACCGGCCCCCGTCCGTGAGCTGATTAATTGGGACCAGCAGCGTCTCGACGTTCAAATCAAATACGAACAGGTCATTCAGCAGTTCAATCCGGATAACATTCTGGACAAAGAGCTGCAGGAACCGCCGACGGGTCCGACCAAGCCTCTGGATGGTGAGCTTGTCTTTGCCAATGTCTCGGTGGTGGATGATTCCGGCGCGCGCTTGCTGGATCATGTGTCCTTCTCGGCACCGCTGACGCAAAGTGTTGCCGTGGTCGGAGATTCGGGGTCGGGCAAAGAATTTATCGGCATGACCATCGCCCGCCTCTTGGATCCGTCCACAGGCCGGGTCACCATTGGCGATGAGGATGTCATGCGCATGCCGGAATCGGTGACCGGACGCCGGATCGGGTATAGCGATCATGATGCCTTCATCTTTCCCGGAAGCTTGCGGGACAATGCGCTCTACGGCCTCAAGCACCAGCCCATCAAACCAGCCGCCGATGACCCAGACACACGGCGCCAGCGTCATTTCGATGAAATTGAAATCGAACGGTCAGGAAATGCGCCTTATGACATCGCGGCGGAATGGGTCGATTTTGATGCTCTTGGGGTCTCCAACAGCGATGAGGTCGACCAAAGGATTCTGGATATCTTCCAAATCGTCGATCTCGCTGATGATGTCTTTGCCTATGGTTTGCGCGGCATCATCACGGTGGAAGATAACACCGATTTAGCGGATCTCATTTTGGAGGCCCGCCACCGTCTGCGCGCCAAGATGGAAGACTCACAGATTTCTCAGCTGATCGAACCGTTCGATCCGGACCGGTATAACCGCAATGCCACGGTCGCGCAGAACCTGTTGTTTGGCACGCCCCTGGATGACCGCTTTAAGACCGAGGCGTTGGCCTCGAACGACTATATGCTCGCCACGATCAGGAATGCGGGTCTCGAACAAATCTTGATCGATATGGGCTACGAACTGGCGGAAACCATGGTGGAATTGTTCCGCGATATTCCACCGGACCATCCCTTCTTTGACCAATTCAGCTTCATCGCCGCCAACGACCTGCCGCTCTACCAGGAGCTGCTGATGCGCACGGTTCAAACCGGGGGCAAGGTCAATCTGACTGCGTTATCGGCGGAGGATCACGAACGCTTCCTCACCCTGCCGTTCAACTATATTGAGGCGCGCCACCGCTTGGATTTGGTGAGCGAGGCCCTGCAACCTAAACTGCTGGCGGCCCGCGATTTATTCCGCCGCAACCTACCGGAAGAGATGCGCGAGGCGGTGGCGTTTTTCGATCCGGAAACCTATAACCGCGCGGCGACCATCCAAGACAATGTTCTCATGGGCCGTATCGCCTATGGCCAACCGCGCGCCCAGGAACAAGTGCGCATGCATGCCCGCCATATCCTGCGGGAGCTGGGGCTTGAGCTCGAAATTTTCCGGGTGGGCCTTGCCTTCCAGGTGGGCAGCGCGGGGCGCCGTCTTACGGGCGCTCAGCGGCAAAAGCTTGGCCTGGCACGCGCCATGATTAAAAACCCTGATTATTTGGTCGTTAATTTGGCGTTGGCTGCGCTGGATCAAGGAAGCCAATCCAAAATCCTGCAACAAGTATTGAATGCCCGCGATGGCAAGGGCGTTTTATGGGTGGTCGCGCGGCCATCCATGTCGATCGGTTTTGACCGGGTTCTTGTCATGGAAGCAGGAAAGATTATCGAGCAGGGCATGCCAGAGGATTTGGCCCAACGAAAAAGTGAGTTTGGCAAATTAGAAGCGTACGGATGATTTTTGATCGTCTGTTGACTAAGGCTGGGGAGCTGGAGAGAGTGCCATGAGTATAAAACAAGAAGTCGATTTGCTGCGGCGCATTCCGCTGTTTGAAAATATAGATCTGGCGAAGATCAAACTGCTTGCCTTTGCGAGCGAACGCATTTGCTTCGAGCAAGGAAATGAGCTGTGCACCCAAGGGGAAATTGGAGACGCGGCTTATGTGATCATCGATGGTGAAGCGGATGTGACCGTGGAAAACAATGGTCAAGCAACGGTGGTGGCCACCCTCGGCAAGAATGCCTTTGTGGGTGAAATCTCGATCCTCACGGACGTGCCCAGAACAGCGACCGTGACGGCCAAAACCCGCGTGGAAGCCTTGCGGATCACCAAGGAATTGTTCTACCGCATGATCTCCGAATTCCCGCAAATGGGTCTGGAGATTATGCGGGTCTTATCGCTGCGTCTGGCGGACACAACGCGCGATCTGACAGAGGCGCGGGCGAAACTAAAAGCAGCCGGGTAAGTGCGTCAAAGACAAGCCGCTTCAGGTGAGTGTCTAGGACTTTAGGCGTTCCGCGTGCCAGGCCAGATGGTCCGCCATAAAGGTGGCAATAAAATAGTAGCTATGATCGTACCCCTCCTGACGGCGCAGGGTAAGTGGTTGCCCCGCTTTCTGGCAGGCCTTTTCCAGCAATTCGGGCTTTAGCTGCTCGCCCAGAAAGCCATCGGCCAGTCCTTGGTCGATCAATATGTCCGGAACGCGGGCGCCGTCCTCAATCAGCGCGCAAGCGTCATAGGTGCGCCATGCCGATTGATCCGCGCCCAGATAGCCTGGAAGTGCTTTATGGCCCCAGGGGCAATTCAGAGGGGAGCAGATGGGCGCGAACGCGGATACGCTTCTAAAACGACCGGGGTTTCTAAGCGCGATCGTTAAGGCGCCATGACCTCCCATGGAATGGCCGGTGATACCTTGGCGATCCATGTCGGCGGGAAACTCACCAGCAATTAATGCCGGCAATTCCTGTTCAATATAGCGGCGCATTTGAAAATGATCCGCCCACGGTGCTTCGGTTGCATCGAGATAAAACCCCGCCCCCTGGCCGAAATCGTAGGCTTCATCATCGGCAACGTTTTCACCCCGGGGGCTGGTGTCGGGTGCAATGAAGATCAACCCCAACTCACTGCACGCCCTGCGAAATTCACCTTTCTCGGTGACGTTGGCGTGGGTACAGGTAAGTCCCGACAAGTACCAAACCACGGGCAGTTTCTGGCCCGCGTTATGTGGAGGCACATAGACCGAGAAGGTCATGTCCGTTCCCGTGGCGGACGATTGGTGTTTGTAAACACCCTGTTCGCCACCAAACGACGTAGTTGTTGAGACGACCTCAATGCCCATGGGGATCTCCTGTGCGCGGCGAATAAAAAACACGGAAGGGTGGGCCGCGCATATCAGGTGTCTTTACATCAGTGTGTCTTTTGTTGGAACGGCGTTTTTGTCTCGGCTAGGCGCGGATGATGATTGCATCGCCTGAAACAAGGGGGCGCCGTCCGTCAAAGTCCGATAGGCTCACCAGCACGTCTGCCGTGGCCGGTAAGATATGGTCGCCCTGTAGCACGAAGATCGCCCGCAGTGTCTCCCCATCATAAGATCGCTCAAAAATCCAAGCGTCGTTGGTCGCCTCAACAGTGGTCATGTCTCCCAGGGCGAGTGCGGGATGCTTCTTGCGTAACGCAATCAACCGTTGGGCCCAGGCATAGGGGCTGTTTTGATCATTTTGCTGCTGCTCCGCTGCCAGCGCCCGGTGGGTTTCCGGCATGGGAAGCCAGGTGCCGTCAGCGGTCGAAAACCCCATAGCGGCGCCGGTGCTGGACCAGGGAATGGGGGTGCGCGACCCATCGCGCCCCTTGTAGAGCGGCCAGTTCAGCAACCCCACCGGATCGCGGACTTGGTCTATTTGGGTCAATTCCGTTTGCGGCAGGCCCAGTTCTTCGCCCTGATACATCAGCACCGTGCCGCGCAGGGCAAACAGAAGGGTGAGAAAGAACTTGGCGCGATGGGCCGTGTCCGCCGGAAACTCTTTTGGCAATCGCGTGGCCGAGGCCGGGCGCAGGTAATCGTGATTGCTCATGGTCACGCAGGGCCAGGACTTTTCCATGGCGCTGTAATTGTCTTGAATGGCGGCCAAACGTTGGGGCCGCGTCAGGTGTTGCGAAATCTCCGGCGTATAGAAGGAATGGAGCGCATCGGTGTGGTTGTAAAAGCCTTGCAAAAGGTCCGGTTCTTCGTGGTTTTCCGCAAAAACAAATGTGTCCGGATAGCCGTCCATGAGCCGCCGAATGTCATGGTGAAACCCGCGTATTTCGGGGCGGTTTGAGTCGTGCAAATGCCGTTGCTGATGGGCATCCATGGCGCGGTGCCAAAGCGTGCGGTCTTGCATCGGCACGGGCTCATTATCCGCCAGTGTGGCATCATGGAAGAAGGAATTCGCCACGTCCAAGCGGAAGCCATCCACCCCCCGGTCGAGCCAAAACCGCAGCACATTCAGCGCCGCATCCCGCACGGCTGCAGTGTGAAAGTTCAAGGCCGGTTGGGTGCGCAAGAATTTGTGGTGGTAACATTGCCCGCGCACAGCGTGGTAGTGCCAGGCCGGGCCGCCAAAGTCTGACAGCCAATTATTGGGCGCCGTACCGTCGGGTTTGGGATCCGCCCAAATATACCAGTCGGACGTGTCGCCCCCATTGAGGCTGTCCACAAACCAAGGGTGGCGGTCGGATGTGTGGCTGAGGACTTGGTCTAGGATCAGTTTGAGGCCGCGGCGGTGAATGGCGTCCAAAAGGGTGTCGAAATCCGCTAGCGTCCCAAAATCCGGGTGCACATCACAATAGTCGGACACGTCATAGCCCCAGTCCTGATTTGGGGACGGGTAGATCGGCGACAACCAAATGGCGTCAACGCCCAGATCGGCGATGTGGTCGAGCTTTGACAGGATACCGGGCAGATCCCCCTGGCCATTGCCGGTGGTGTCGCAGAAACTGCGTGGATAGATCTGATAGACGGTGGCACCTTTCCACCAGGGGATCGGGTCTGCGGGCGCCATCTCCATTGCCCCTTAAAACTTGAACGTCGTGATGACCGGCACGTGGTCCGATGGCTTTTCCCATCCACGCGCTTCCCGGATGATTTCGGATGACACCGGCGCCTCGGCCAAGGCAGGCGTTACCCAGCAATGGTCCAGCCGTCGGCCGCGGTCGGATTCCGCCCAGTCCCGCGAGCGGTAACTCCACCAGGAATACAGTTTTTCCGTATCGGGTGTGAACTTACGGGTGACGTCTTGCCAGCTGTGAGCCTTCATGACGCGGTCCAAATGTTCCACCTCAATGGGCGTATGGCTCACCACTTTCAACAATTGTTTGTGGGACCACACATCGTTTTCTAGGGGGGCAATGTTCATGTCCCCCACCGCGATCAGCTTGTTGGTTTTCTTGCCTTTTCGCTTGCCGAAAAAGTCTTTCATTTCCTCAAGGAAGGCGAGCTTATGGGCGAATTTTTCGTTCTTGTCCGGATCCGGTTCGTCGCCGCCGGCAGGCACATAGAAGTTGTGCAATTCAATGCCCCCATTGAAGGTCACGCTCACATGGCGCGTGTCGCCCTTGCCGCAAAATTCGCGCATATTGGTGGCTTCAAACGGAAGACGCGAGATGGTGGCGACCCCGTGATAGCCCTTTTGGCCGTTGATCGCCCGGTGGCTGTAGCCCAATTCCTCGAATGGCGTGTGGGGAAACAAGTCGTTCGCCACTTTGGTTTCCTGAAGGCAGAGTATGTCCGGCTTGTAATCTTTCAGAAATTGGCAAACCAGATCGATCCGTAGGCGGACGGAATTGATGTTCCAAGTGGCAATGCTGATGGTCATGGATGGCTTTCGGAATTGGGTACGCGAAGAGGGCGCAACTAAATCAGAAGTTTAGAAAATATGGAAGGTATTGCCGGACACGCCGATCGGCCAATGACCTTGTTCGAAGAGGCGGAATTTAAGTGCAAAAGCATGGTCTTCTTCGTCGGAGCCAATGGCCAACAGCAACACCACTTGGTGGGCGCTGCGGATGATGTCCCCGGCAACGGCGGTCATCAGGCCCTCATCTTCCACATCCCACAGGGCGGCGGTCTCTTCCGTGGTCGCGCGCACGGTCTTGCCGATCAGAGCGGACACATGAGTGAGCAAGATTTCAATCACATCCTCGCCCAGGACCTCTGTGGCGGAAGTGGCTAGGGAAATGCGCAACTGTTCCTCTGCTTCCCAGGCCGGGGAATCCACGCCCACATTGGCGGCGGCATCGGCGGCATCTTCCCAATCCGCCACCGGGAAACTCTCCACATCCGGAAAACCCAAGGCATCCAGATAGTGACGGGCCGTTTCGGTTGTCTCTTCCGACAAACCGGCGCCCACATTCGCCAACCAATTCACCCGTGTGAGGCCCTTCAGAAAGCGCTTCACCAGGGGCAGGGTCGGCCAGTCTTCCGCCACATCCCATTCTTCAAAAAAGTCGTCGTCTTCTTCTTGGTCACTCATTTCAGCATCGGGAAAAACGGGATAATCGGTCTGATTTACCCTCTATTTGGATCAAAAAAAGCGCCCGATCAACAAGTGACCGGGCGCTCACATGCGCTTTGTTGCGCTAGCGCCGGGAGGGGATAGGCCGGCGCCTGCGAATGAGGATCGAATTTGCTAGCGGGGGGGGCAATGCAAATCCAACCGCTGTCTCATCCGCCTGCCCTTTGAAGATATTCCTTTGCCTGGCCGGTTTCAACGAAAATCTGTGATTTTTTGCAACACTTTCAAGAAAAATTTAGGCGTTGCGTTTTTGCGCTTGTGCTGTTGCGGGTGCGACACAACTCACATCGGGCCGATTTTGGGTGCATAAGAGGGCGTTTTTAAACTTATTTATCCGCCGGGATAAACAGCGCCGGTTCTAAATCCACATCGCGGCGCATCTCTTTCAAGGAGACGCGGGTGGTGTAGCCATTGGAATCCCTCACAACCCAATGACGCAATTCCAGGGCTGGGGCCGCAAAGACCATGGTCAACTCACCTTGGGCTTTACCGGCACGTTCCCGTGCCGTGACGCTCAACATGCCCGGCGAGCGGTCAATCGCAATGATTTCTGTGTCCTTCGTCAGGTTCACGTCTTTTTTGAGCAAAATTTTGAGCGGCGTCGCCTTGAGCGGATAGCGGTTCACGGTTTTGAGTTGATGGTTCTCCAGCGTCACCCATTTTCCGCTCGCCACAAGGGTTGGGTAAGTGGGCGGTGAAATATACTCAAACCGCAATTTGCCGGGCCGCTGTAGAAAAAAGACGCCCTCGGATTCCGTGCCGTCATCGTCCAATTGCGAAAACTTGCCTTGCAGTGTGCGCAACTGGTTCAGATAGTCGCTTACCCGTTTGAGGTCCGCTTCATCGGCGTTCGTGGTGTTCGCTAGGACAGGGCCGGTGCCCGCCGCCGCCATCGTCAGGCCGCCGGCGGCCAGCGCAGACATCACAGATCGTCGTGTAAGCAAGTTTCTCATTGGGTCTTTCATGTGGGGGCCATGCCTCCAGGGATCAAGCGGACAAGGGGAGCATCCTGTCAGAATACGGCTGAATTGAGGATGAACACTCGTTGGAGTGGGATGGGTCAGATCATCGTTTAAGCGCTGTGGTCCCCCACCAAAACCTCGCGGCGGCCTTGGTGGTTCGGGCCCGAGATCACCCCTTGTTCTTCCATTTCTTCAACAATGCGGGCCGCCCGGTTATAGCCGATCTGCAAGCGCCGCTGGATATAGCTTGTAGACACTTTGCGGTCGCGCGCCACAATGGCCACCGCCTTGTCATACAAAGCGTCAGCGGAATTGCCGCCACCGCCGATGCCAAGGCCGAATGGGTCATCACCCTCGTCGTCATCACTGCCTTCGGTGACCGCTTCTACATAGTCCGGCATGCCCTGCTGTTTCAGGAAGGATACCACCTGCTCGACTTCGTCGTCGGACACGAAGGGCGAGTGCACGCGGCGTATCCGGCCGCCCCCCGCCATGTACAGCATGTCGCCCTGCCCCAGCAATTGCTCCGCCCCTTGCTCGCCCAAAATCGTGCGGCTGTCGATTTTAGAGGTTACCTGGAACGAGATCCGCGTTGGGAAATTGGCTTTGATCGTGCCGGTGATCACGTCCACACTGGGGCGCTGGGTGGCGGTGATCATGTGAATGCCGGCGGCGCGGGCCATTTGCGCCAAGCGCTGAACAGCGCCTTCGATTTCCTTGCCGGCAACCATCATCAGATCGGCCATTTCGTCCACGATCACCACAATGAAGGGCATCGGGTCGAGTTCCATATATTCTTCTTCGAAGATCGGCTCGCCCGTTTCTTTGTCGAAACCGGTTTGGATGGTGCGCTTCAGCTCCTCGCCTTTTTGTTCTGCATCCACCAGCCGCGCATTGAAGCCCGTTATGTTCCGCACGCCCAGCTTGGACATTTTGCGGTAACGGTCCTCCATTTCGCGCACGACCCATTTCAGGGCGACGATGGCTTTTTTGGGATCGGTCACGACCGGTGACAGCAAGTGTGGAATTCCATCGTACACGGACAATTCCAGCATTTTCGGATCAATCAGGATCAGCTTGCAGTCGTCCGGCGATTGCCGATAGAGCAAGGACAGGATCATGGTGTTGATGGCCACGGATTTGCCGGAACCCGTGGTGCCCGCTACCAGCAAATGAGGCATTTGAGCAAGATCAGCGGTAATCGGTTCCCCGCCAATATTCTTACCCAAGGCCAAGGTTAGAGGCGATTTAGATTGTTCATATTCCACCGATGACAGGAGCTCGCGCAAAAAAACCATTTCGCGGCGGGCGTTCGGCAATTCGATGCCGATCACATTGCGCCCTGGAATAACGGCCACACGGGCAGACACGGCGCTCATGGAGCGGGCTATGTCGTCGGCCAGGCCAATAATTCGCGATGACTTGATGCCGGGGGCCGGTTCCAATTCATACAAGGTAACCACCGGGCCGGGACGAACTTGCAAGATCTTTCCCCGGATGCCGAAATCATCCAGGACGCTTTCCAACAGCCGCGCATTTTGTTCAAGGCTTTCATCGCTCACCAATTCCGATGGCGACCGGCCTTTCGGTTTGGCCAGCAAGCTCAGGGGGGGCAGTTCAAACTCCCGGTCTCGAAGCTTAAACGATGGCTGCGCCTCTTTTCGTTCCCGTTTGCCCTTCTTCAATCGGGCGGGCCCTCGCTTGACGCGATTAGTGGTAATGGGCTCGTCATACCCATCGTCCTCGTCCTCAATGGGGCTGTCGCGGTTGACGATAATGGTTTCAGGAACCGACTCGGACGCGCGCGCCACCGCTTTAAGCTTCTCAAGAGGTGCCAGCTTGGGTTCTTGTTTTTGCGGTTCGTCCGGCACACCAAACACGTCGAGTTCGCGGTATTTCGCTAAGGCTTGGCGCGCCATGCGCACGCCGAATGCCGCGGATTGCCAAGCCTCCCGGGCTCCAAAGCCTGTGGCAAATGCCAAACTGCCCAAGCCCACAAGACCGGTGGACACGGCCGCGCCAAACAAAGCGGGACCGCGGTCAAACTGGGTCATCAACAACGCCGCGACATTTGCCAGAATTTGGTCGCCGATCAAACCGCCAAGGCCGACCGCGAAGGGCCAGCTTTCAGGGGCGATGACCGCAGAGCCAAAGGCGGCAAGGGACAAGAAGGATAGCGGCCATGCCGCAAACCGCAGCCGGGGCAGAAAGCCATCCGGTAAGACCGGCTGATGCCGCACCAAGTGCCAGCCAAGTCCGGCAAGCGGAATGATCAAGGTCAGTGCCAATAAGCCGAATATCTGAAGGGCCATATCGGCGGCGATTGCCCCCGGTTCGCCCAGCAAGTTGATGGGCGGTGTGTCGGTGGCAAGGTTCCACGTGGGATCCGCAGGGGAAAAACTCACCAGAGAAATCGCTAACGCAACAGCTCCCGCGATCAACACAATCCCCAGTCCCTCTGCGCACCGGCGAAAAAGGAACTGGCGTACGGGAGGGGGCAGCAGGTTGGTCCAGATCCACCGCCAGGATGATTTGCCATAGGCGTTTTCGCCAACGGTGCGCTTTCTTTTCGCGGCTACAGGCATGCGTTAATCCGTTTCAACGCGTCTTGGGTTTGGGTGACATCGTTGACCAGGGCGACGCGGATGAAGGGAAAGCCTGGGTTCCCCGCAGGGCCGGTGTCGGGGTCATCCCGTCCAAGATAAAGGCCCGGTAAGACACGGACGCCTTGTTCTTTCCACAATTTCGCAGCCGCCTCTTCCCCATTGCCCACATCGAGCCACAGATAAAACCCGCCCGCCGGACGATAGAAACCGAACCGGTTGCCAAGTGTGTTGTTTGCCATATCGAATTTTTGGCGGTAAAGCCGCCGGTTTTCTTCCACATGGTTTTCGTCGCGCCAGGCGGCGGCAGCGGCCGCTTGCACAGGAATTGGGCTGGCGGCGCCGCCATAACTGCGGAAATGTTTGTATTGGGCGATCCGGTTGGCGTCTCCCGCGACAAATCCTGAGCGCAGTCCCGGCAGGTTCGAACGCTTCGACAAGGAATGGAACACCAACAGGTTCTTCAACGTGCCGCGGGGGCCGGCGGCGGACAGGGCGCCCGGTGGGGCGGCGCCGGTATAAATTTCCGCATAGCACTCATCGGCCAACACGACGAAATTGTATTGGTCGGCCAAGGACAGCAGATGATCCCAATAGGCTTGGTCGGCCACCGTGCCTTGCGGATTTGCAGGCGAACACAAAAAAACGCAGGCGGTGCGGGCGAGGGTTTCTTCCGGTACATCGTCAAAGCGCGGCAGGAAATTGTTATCGGCCGGCGAGGGTAGAAAGACCGGTTCGGCGCCAGCGGTCACCGCCGCCCCCGCATAACATTGATAAAACGGGTTGGGGATCAACACGGCGGGCTGCTGGTCGTTTTTTTCCGGGGGGGTCACCGTCAGACAAGCATTAAACAGGCCTTCCCGCGTGCCGTTTAACGGCAGCAGGTGCGTGTCTTTATCCAAGAAATCCGGCGCTAGATCATAGCGTTTGGTAAGCCAGCTTTGGATGGCGTCTAAAAGGTCGGGCGTGCCGCCCATAGGGGGGTATTTGCCATAGCCCGCACGTTCTTTGTTCAATATGTCGAGGACAAATTCGGGCAAAGGGTGCTGCGGTTCGCCGATGGACATGTTTATGGGGTCACTGCCGGGGGGTGTGGCATCCAGCAATGCGCGCAAGCGCGGAAACGCGTATGGCGGCAATTCATCAAATCGCCCAAGGACCATTACAAACTCATTCGTTCAGGGGCGCACCCACTTAAAAGGCACCAAAGCCTGTTGCGGGCCAAATGGTAATCCCGCAACCCCTCTTCGTCTAGGCTGCAACCCTTAACGATCTGTTAACGAAGTCGACGGGCGCAATACAAAATCCCGCTTATCCGTATACAGATAAGCGGGATCAAATGGCTATTGCTCTTTGTGCGAACTAATGAATGCGTTCGCCATGAAGGTTGATGTCCAGGCCTTCGATTTCCTGTTCTTCGGTGACCCGCAATCCCATGGTGAAATCGATGATCTTCAACAACAGGTAACTGCCAACGCCGCAATAAACGATGGTGGCAAGCACACCTTGTACCTGGATCCAAACTTGCCCCAGATTGCCTTCCACGGCGCCCGCGGTACCGCCAATGGCTTCCACAGCGAACACGCCGGTGAGAACCGCGCCGACAATACCGCCCACACCATGCACACCGAATGCATCCAAGCTGTCGTCATAGCCGAAAGCCTTTTTCAGACTGGTAGCGCCCCAGTAACACGCAACGCCTGAAATCAGGCCAATGAACAGCGCGCCCATGGGATCGACAAAGCCTGCTGCCGGTGTAATCGCCACCAGGCCGCCGACAGCGCCGGAGACCAGGCCCAAAACGCTGGGCTTGCCCCGGGCAAACCATTCCACCAGCATCCAGGAAACCGTTGCCGACGCCGCTGCGATTTGCGTGACCGCCATGGCCATCCCGGCGGTGGTGCCGGCGGACAAGGCGGATCCGGCGTTAAAGCCGAACCACCCGACCCATAGAAGCGAGGCGCCGATAACCGTAAAGGTGAGATTGAACGGCGCCATGTTTTCCGTGCCAAAGCCATGGCGCTTGCCAAGGACAATGGCGGCCACCAGACCGGCAATACCGGCATTGATGTGCACAACGGTTCCGCCTGCGAAATCAAGCACCCCTTCTTCGCCCAAGAAGCCGCCGCCCCACACCCAGTGGCAGATCGGCGCGTAAATCAGCACCATCCAGGCACTCAGAAACACCAGCATGGAGGAAAATTTCATGCGGTCGGCAAATGCGCCGGTAATCAGGGCTGGGGTGATGATGGCAAAGGTCATCTGGAAGGTCATAAAGACCGATTCCGGAATGGTGCCGGACAGCGCGTCCGCGGACAGATCGCGAAGGAACAGATTGTCCAAACCACCGGTATAGGCATTTAAACCACCGCCGTCGGAAAACGCGATGCTGTAGCCGATGATCATCCACAAAACGGACATGACAGCGGCTGCGGCAAAGCTCTGTGCGGCGGTCGCCAGAATATTCTTTTGGCGCACCATGCCCCCGTAAAACATGGCAAGGCCTGGAATGGTCATGAGCAGCACCAAGGCTGTGGATGTCATCATCCAGGCCGTATCGCCCGTATCGAGCGCGTCTTGCGCCAGCGTTGGTGTTGTCAGTGCAATGGTAATCAGTGCGCTGATGCCCGTTACAGTGCCGGTCTGGCGCAGCAAGGTGGTCCGATGACCCGCCATAATCAAAATCCTTCTTTTTTGGTCGAGACTGTCACCCGTCAAGGGATAACGAGCGATCCTCCAGCATGGGAAGGTTTTAGGCGCCGATGCGCCGTTAAACAAGCAGGGAGAGTATATTTCGGGCAAGGAATCGCGCACATAAAAAACCCGGTGGCGCTTGGGCACCACCGGGCTTCGAAGTTGTCTCGCTGCCTAGGAACGCAAGCAGCGGGACGGTAGGGAGGTTACCCTCGGCCAAATTCAGGATAGGCCTCGAGACCGAGTTCGGATTGGTCAAGACCACCAAGCTCGTCTTCTTCGGATGCCCGAAGACCGACTGTCAGTTGAAGGACCAACCAGAAGACAAGGGCCGCGACCACGGTGAAGGCACCGATCGCGCCAACACCCAGAGCCTGAACCGCGAAGCTCGTGCCGTCATTGGTAATCGGTACAGCCATCGTGCCCCAGATACCTGCAACCAGGTGAACCGGGATGGCGCCAACCACGTCATCGATCTTCAGTTTGTCAAGAACCGGGACCGACAGAACCACCAGTACACCACCGATCGCACCGATGATGGCGGCCATGCCGAAGCTCGGGGTAAGTGGTTCAGCGGTGATGGACACCAGACCCGCCAGCGCTCCGTTCAAGGCGAAGGTAAGGTCAACCTTGCCGTAGAAGACTTGGCTCAGCAGCATGGCGGCCACACAGCCAGCGGCGGCGGCGATATTCGTGTTGCCGAAGATCGTTGCCACGGCGTCGATATCGGCAGCGGTGCCAGCAGCAAGCTGCGACCCACCGTTAAAGCCGAACCAGCCGAGCCACAGGATGAAGGTACCCAGTGTGGCCAAAGGCAGCGAAGAACCAGGCATCGGATTAACAGCGCCGTCGGGACCGTATTTGCCTGCGCGGGCACCGATCAGGATCGCCCCCACAAGAGCGGCCCAGCCGCCAACCGAGTGCACAAGGGTTGAGCCGGCGAAGTCAGAGAAGCCAGCTTCGGAAAGCCAACCGCCGCCCCACTGCCAAGAACCCGTGATCGGGTACATGACACCGGTCAGGATCGCCACGAAAATGAAGAACGGCCAAAGCTTCACGCGCTCCGCAACCGTACCGGAAACGATAGAGGCTGCCGTTGCGCAGAACACCATTTGGAAGAACCAGTCGGAAGCCGGAGCGTAGCTGGCATTGTCACCAACATAGGCACCATCTTCGATCAGACCAGAAAGGTCAGCGGCCCAAGGACTCGGAATACCGAAATAGCCACCGGTATCGCCCACACCATTGTACATGAGGTTGTAGCCGATCAGGTAGTACATCAGGCCGGCGATGGAATAGAGGCCAATGTTCTTTACGCAGATTGTGGCGGCGTTTTTCGCCCGCACCATGCCCACTTCCAACATGCAGAAGCCGGCGGCCATGAACATGACCAGGAAGCCCCCGATCAAGAACAAGAATGAGTTAAGAATAAAAGCTGTTTCGTCAGGAGTTGCGGCAAACGCTGTATCCGCCATCCCCACCGAGAGCAGCCCGGTTGCACCCGCAACCCCGAGCAATTGTTTACTGATTTTCATCTAGCCTCTCCTAAAGAGCATCCGCATCGGTTTCGCCGGTACGGATTCGCATGACTTGGTCGATTGAGTAGACGAAGATCTTCCCATCACCGATCTGACCGGTCTTGGCCGCATTGCCGATGGCATCCACCACCCGCTCTACGTTGTCCGACGTCACAGCAATTTCGATCTTCAATTTTGGGAGAAAACTCACCGCGTATTCTGCGCCGCGATAAATTTCGGTATGGCCCTTCTGGCGCCCGTACCCTTTGACTTCCGTTACCGTCAGCCCCTGGATACCGAGTGCCGTCAGTGCCTCCCGCACTTCGTCCAACTTAAACGGCTTAATAATCGCCATAATTAATTTCATCGGACTTCCCCGGTTAATGTTGCCCTTGCCCCTTACGCAGCCTGGCCAACTGAATTCTGGGTCCGAAACACGACGGACGCCTCAAGAGAAGCGATCGCCCCACCCAGCCCCTCTTCCCTTCCAAAAACTGTGCCGGAATGGAACGAATCCCGGAATCCTGGGACTCTTGATCGAATCTGGGCCGAAAAAGCGCCACTGATGCCTAAAAATGTGTGCCTATATTTTGATCAAAGGAGGGGTTTTGGACAAAAATTGAGCAGCGAGTCTGTTCGGCCGCGTGGCATTTGGTCCTTTGACTTGAGAGGCCTCAGAACAGACATTTCGGTCATGACCAGAGACGGTGACAAAGGGCCTGTGGCGGCAACGCTGACGAGTGACGTGGTGATCGTTGGCGGCGGTCTCGTGGGCGCCAGTTTGGGCCTTGCGCTCAGCTCTGGGGGCCTGGATGTGGTGGTCATCGATGCCAATGAACCCGCAGAAGCGGTGGTTCCGGCGTTTGACGGGCGGGCGTCCGCGGTGGCCTTTGCCTCGTGCCGCATGCTTCAGCAATTGGGCCTCTGGGATGGCCTGGCCCCCGAAGCGCAGCCGATCAACGACATTGTGGTGTCCGACGGCCAAGTGCGAAACGGGGCGGCGCCGTTGTTTCTGCATTTCGATCACCAGGAAATCGGCACGGAGCCCTTGGGGCACATGATCGAAAACCGCCACCTTCGGGTGGCGCTCCAGAATGGCATTGCGGCGGCGGACACGTTGACCCTGCTGGCACCATGTTTTGTGGAGACGGTCGACTATCACCGTGACGGCGTTGAGGTTCGCTTGGCGGACGGATCGGTCGTACAAGCCAAGCTGTGCATCGCGGCTGACGGCCGCAATTCCCGCACGCGCGACGCGGTGGGCCTTAAAACCATCTCCTGGTCCTATGATCAATGCGGGATCGTCGCCACCGTTCAGCACGCCCAGCCGCATCAGGGTGTGGCCCATGAATATTTCCTGCCGTCGGGCCCATTCGCCATTTTACCGCTGACCGAAAACCGGTCTTCTTTGGTTTGGACCGAAGCTGCGGATTTAACGCCGGCTTTCTTGGAAATGCCGGACGCGGATTTCAATCAAGCGATGCAGGATCGTTTTGGATCCTTCTTGGGGGATGCCAATGTGATCGGCAAGCGCTGGTCCTATCCTTTGGGCTTACAATTGTCTCATGATTATGTGGCGCCGCGCTTGGTGCTGGTGGGCGATGCCGCCCACGCCATACATCCCATAGCGGGCCAAGGCTTTAACATGGGCCTGCGCGATGTGGCCGCCCTGTCGGAAGTGTTGATCGATGCGGCGCGCCTTGGCCTTGATATTGGCGCGCCCGATGTCTTGCAGCGCTATCAGACTTGGCGGCGCTTCGACAATGTGCTGCTGGCGGGGATCACCGATGTGTTGAACCGGCTGTTTTCCAACGATTTTGCCCCCCTGCGGTTGGCGCGGGGCTTGGGTCTTGCCGCCGTTGGTCAAATCGGCCCCTTGCGGCGGTTCTTTATGTCTCACGCGGGCGGCGCCGTGGGCGACCTGCCGAGGCTCTTAAGGGGCGAACCGCTTTGATGATGGGCATCTCCAGCCCATTCCCCCGGCACACTGACAAAGGTCAATCCCGACTTTTGCCCTCAGCCGCCAGCTTGTCCAGATAAGCCTGCCAGATCTCATCGTGGTCCCGGCCCAGGCGGTGCAGCAATGTCCAGGAATAAAGGCCGGTGTCGTGGCCATCATCAAAGATCAGGCGGACGGCGTAATTTCCCACGGGCTCCGCGTCGGCGATTTTGACGTTCCGCTTGCCGGGGACCGTCACGGCGGTGTTGACGCCATGGCCCTTCACTTCGGCGCTGGGGCTTTCCACCCGTAAATATTCAGCAGGCAGAGTGTATTGGCTTCCGTCATCGAAGGCGATGGTAAGGCCCGCCCGGTCTTTCTGTATGCGGATTTCCGTCGGCGCCGGTCCGCCAGACGCGGAAGTCGTCATGAGCCGCTTTTTTCGGCGTCCGACAGTTCGCGCGCCTCTTCCGGCAGCATGATCGGAATGCCGTCCCGGATCGGGTAGGCCAGGCCAGACTGCTTGCAGACCAATTCCTGGGCCCCCTTATCATAGTGCAAGGGCGCTTTCGTCAGCGGACAGACTAAAATTTCCAGCAGTTTAGGGTCCACTTCCAAGCCGATATCAGACATAGGGGCCTCTTTTGTTACGTCAGTTTAGCGAGCTGCCCGCGCCGCCGGGGGCGTCTACGCTGGCCATTTCGATCAGCGCGATCAGGGTTGCGGCGCGTTCCTCCACGCTGCCCGCTTCCAGCAGCGCTTGCTTTTCGGATGGGTCGAACGGGCAAATCATGCACAGCGAATTCACCAAGGTTTCGCCGGGCGCGTTTTCAATCGACTCCCAGTCGGCGTTCAAGCTTTGCGCCTGAAGATAGACCCGCAAGGCATTCAGCAAATGCTCCCGGTCAAGACGCGCCTCATCGGTCATCGGGGTCAGGTCCGCCTCAAAGGGGGAAAAATTGACCTCCGCCTGGCGATAGGGCTGGTCGTTGATCACTTCCTGGTCGATGTGAAAACGGCACACCCCGGTCAGGCTGATGAGATAGCGCCCATCTTCCGTCTCACTGAAGGAAGTGATGCGTCCCGCGCATCCCGTGGCATAAACGGGGGGAATGTCGTCATCTTCCGCCCCCGTTTCGGGCTGCACCATGCCGATCATGCGCGATGTGGCCAAGGCATTGTCAATCATCGCAAGATAGCGCGGTTCGAAAATATTCAGCGGCAACGACCCGCGCGGCAACAGCAAAGCCCCCGACAGGGGGAAGATGGACACCACATCCGGCAAATCCGTCACATGGTGGTAATGCGTTGGCCCGGCGCCAGCCCGTTGGGTCATGTGGGTGCCTTTTTCCTAAGAGAACAGAATGGACGACAATTGCCGGCGGCCGCTGAGCGTCACGTCGTCGGTGGGGCCGAATGCCTCAAACAAAGTGAGCAATTGCTTGCGCGCCGCCTCTTCGTTCCAATTGCGATCCATACGGACGATTGTCAGCAACTCTGTCACCGCGCCCTCCCGGTCGCCGGCCGCGTTTAGGGCCATGGCAAGCTCATAGCGCGCCTCGTGGTCTTTCGGGTTGGCTGCAATCTTTTGGCGCAAGGGTTCCGTATCGCCGGCGGAACTGGCTTGCTCCCCCAATGTCAGCGCAGCTTGGGCGCTTTGAATGGCGGGGTCATTTTGCGCTTCCGGGGGCACCAGGGCGAGGGTTTGTTCCGCCCGCTCCAGATCGCCGGATTTGATGTAGCATTTTGCAAGCCCCGCAATGGCCGCCGCATTGCCTGCATCTTCCTGCAGCACGGCGGCATAGGCTTGGGCCGCTTGTGAGATGTCCCCGGCCTCGAACAATTGTCCCGCCTGTTCCAGGATCTGGTCGATGGGCGACGGGCCCAAATCCCCCGTCAGCCGCTCCACGAAGGTGCGGACCTGGCTTTCCGGCAGGGCGCCCATAAAGCCGTCCACCGGCTGGCCGTTTTTAAAGGCAAACACCGCGGGGATGGATTGAATGCGCAGCTGCTGGGCGATTTGCTGGTTGTCATCGATGTTGATTTTGACCAGGCGCACGGCCCCGCGGGCCGCTTTCACCACTTTTTCCAGCACCGGGGTCAACTGCTTGCAGGGGCCGCACCACGGCGCCCAAAAATCCACAATCACCGGCGTCTGGGTGGACGCCTCCAGCACGTCCGTTGCGAACGTCTCGGTGTTGGTGTCCTTAATCAGGTCGTCCGGCACGCCGCCAGCATCGCCACCAGGCTGTCCAATAATGGTTTCCATGTCCGTCCCTTGATCATCATGTGCGTTTGCGTCTTGGCCTGTGGACATACGTGTTGCGCGGTCCCGACGCAAGGCTGTGGGGCCTCTTGTGGTTACAAGATAAGCCCTTTTTCGGCGGAAAGAAGGGCTAATCCACCACCGTTAGCGTGTCGAAGTCCACAAACAGGGGGCGCACCTGGCAATGGGTGAGAAAGCGGGAAAACCCATCGAAGCTGAGCCCCGTGGTTTTGTCGTTTTTAAGCGGGTGAAAGTACAGGGTTTGTGGCCCCCTGAATGCGGCGTCCAGCACCAAGGTCACCTTGTGGCCGTGATCGTTGATCACCGAAAAGGGCGTCACCGACCCCGGCACGACGCCCAAAGCGTCCAGTAACAGTTCCTCGCTGCCGAAGGAAAAGCGCCCCTTGGCCCCCAGCAATTTGGACAGTTTCAAAAGGTCCACGCGCACGCTTTCGCGCAAGGTAACCAGAAACATGTTCCGCTTTTTGTCGCGCACAAACAGGTTTTTGGTGTGGATACCATTCAGCGGCCCGCGCACCCGTTTGGCGTCTTCCACCGTGTGGGCCGGTTCATGGTTCAGCGTGTGATGATCGATGCCCAAATGGTCCAGCACGGACAGCAGGTCTTCAGGCGAGGCGGGATCGGGCGGTTTGGACGGCATGGTCAGCAACGCGGCTCAGATAAACGAAATCTTCGGGGGTATACCGCATGATATGTCCACCAGGCCAGCCCACTCCCCCGTCCCAACCACCCGATGAGGATACCCTTGGGGTGGTTGGGACGGGGGAGTGGGCCAGGCACGGCCATCGAACATTGCGCTTGCATTAAGCATATGTTTGCGCAATAACGGCGGCCTTTCCACAAGCACTTCTGGTCCAGAAGTGCTTACGGTAAGTTAAGTACGCGTTTCCGGACAGTGAACCGCCAAAGTCAGATTTTGGCACTTCACCTGGAAACGCTTTAAGATCTTTAGCTTTAATAGTTAACGGATCGCACATCGGAGCGCGGGCGTAGCTCAGGGGTAGAGCACAACCTTGCCAAGGTTGGGGTCGTGAGTTCGAATCTCATCGCCCGCTCCAATTTCTCTCAGGAAAAGAAAAACATTCGTCATTGCGAGGAGCGCAACACGCGACGACGCAATCCAGGAGCAGTTTATTCCGTGCGGGGTCACCCTGGATCGCCGCGCCGGCTGACGCCGGCTCGCGATGACGGTAAGGAAAAGGCCACACGACACTGGGCGCATGGGGTTCATCCATTGTTTATCCACCTGGCCAACCCGCTCCCCCTCCCAACCACCCCAAGGGTACCCTCACCGGGTGGTTGGGAGGGGGAGTGGGCTGGCGAGGTCACCAAACACTGGGCGCATGGGGTTCATCCAAATTGGCGCTCCAACCTCCCCACAAGGGTGAGGTGCGAGGGAACACTGCGGCCCCATAGCGCGCTATTCACAAGTCAAAGAGCGGCCCCCAAAATGCCGCCTCACCTCATAAGGCAAGCTTATATCACCCTTCCAACCTCCTGGCGAGGGCGCGCCGGACATTGATGCGAATTAAGTGCACTGTCACTGTAATAGTCACTGTAATATGTGTCACCGTAATAGGGATATTGATGCTGAGAAACGCTGAAAGTGCTGATGCGGTCCGTATCGCGCAAATTCATAGAATGGCTCGCTCCGAGGCCATGCCATGGCTCCCCATTATCCATTCAGCGGAAGAAGATTTGGTTTTCTTTTCGGAGAATGTGTTGCCCAACGAGCAAGTTCGCGTTGTCGAAGTCGAAGATGATATCGTGGGATTTGTTTCGGTTCATGGCGATTGGCTAAATCACCTTTATATTCATCCGAATTTCTGGGGTCACGGATTCGGGTCTTTACTGTTGGGCGAAGCAAAAGCCGGGTCTCAGCGCTTGCAATTATGGACATTCCAAAGGAATACCGCAGCCCGCTCCTTCTATAACCGACACCAGTTCTCGGAAGTCGAGCGCACTGATGGAGCTAGAAACGAGGAACGAACCCCTGACGTAAGGATGGTTTGGGATAACCCTGAATTACGGTGACTAATTACGGTGACAGTGCACTTTTTACGGCGAATGCACTGCAAGAGTCTGACGAGTTAAACACACGGTCACCTCAATCGATGTGACGCGAAAAGCCGGGTGCCTTGTCTTCTAGACGCATAGCCTGAGCGAGCGTCCGGCTTGCCGGCAGACGGATCAACAAAAAGGCGACCCTGGCTTCAGCAAGACAGCAGTTAAACAAATGCGCTGCGTCTTGAAGAGACAAGCTCATGATTGGTGCAAATCCTCGAAGTATTTGCGAGATGTTTCATTTGCGGGAAACAGGAGCTCTAATCGCATTTCCTCAAGCGCAACATCCCTTACATCGGTCAATAAGGTGATTGCCGAATAAACACTAATGATCTGTTGTCGTGCGCGGAACCGAATACAAAGCGCAGAAGAGGAAGATGAAGGCTTCATCTCGGACGGTATGTTCACGTGTTCCCTGAGACGAGCTGCGATCTCTCCCGCCTTGGGATTGTGGCTGAGATCTGCACGGTCGATCCATCGATGTGCTAGGCAAGGGCCGACTTCAGCCCAGTTTTCGATCCGTTTAGGTCCGATGTCACGATAAAACAAATCAGCGGCATCCAGTGGATCCATTTCTTTTGCACCCGGCATCAACAGCTCATGTGACGCGTTGCAATAGTGAATGGTTCCAGTCACGTCGATTAAGCAGCCCGGATAGGGGTTGTGCGCCTCAAGCATACGCTTGAGTGGCGTTAAAAAATCTTGCATCTCAGAGTCGCTAAGCGGTGTCTCCGGAAATGCCGGCTCTAGTCCCGCCGCCAAAAACAGCGCATTCTGACGGCGCAACGTGAGATCAAGCGCGATGCCCAGCCGCATTATCAAATCACTTCCTGGGCGTGAACGTCCCGTTTCAATAAAAGAAACGTGGCGCGTCGTCGTCTCCGCAGCCGTCGCTAGCGCAAGCTGGCTCATCCCTCTCTCAGCGCGCAATTTCTTTAATAAGTGCCCGAACGGTGTGCGCTTTTGTGGCAATTCTTGATCCATAGGCGAACTATCCAAAGCACATTGATTTAGTTCAACTCCCTTTTCGGGAATTGTCGTTCGATACCGCCGAGCGTTACCGTGAGAGCACTTTTTGCCGGAATGGTCTCTATGAGCAATAGGCCGTGCGGCAATGAAGACTCAATCATTCTTTTATCGAGACGCCACATTTGATGACAGCATTTGCATTTTCGAATGGTGAATGAAACGGCTGACGCCATAGCTACGACCTAAATCGATTCATCGCTTTTGGATGTGACGCGATGCCTGTGTGGCGGGCCATGTTCCTCGGGTGCAAATATGCAGCGATCATTTGAGATATCCCAAGAGGTTTTCCCGTTTCAATCGCACTGGTGCGAAGTTGATGGTCAGTGGGCCCACTATCTTGACGAGGGGGAAGGACCGGTTCTTCTTCTGCAGCATGGAAATTTTATGTGGAGTTTTTCGCATCGACGCTTGATCGCTAAGTTAGCATCCAGTTTTCGATGCATCTCTATCGATCTTCTGGGTATGGGATTTTCATCCAAACCGCATCAATCGCGCTCAAACACATTTGGTTACACATATTTGGAGCAATCGAGAGTAGTTGAAACTGTTATCTCAAAGCTTGGCCTCAAAGACATTACATTTCTGAGTTTCGACCATGGAGGACCGGTCGGATTCAGTCTCATGACACGGCGGCCGGAGCTGTTTTCGCGAATCGTTATCGCAAATTCCTGGGCGTGGTCGTGTCACAATTTTCGCGCTACGAAAATCTGGTCAACGTTGGCGCCTCTCTCAAGAACAGTTCTGAAAAGATTGATGCTCGATAAAAAGCGCTGGCTTTTCGAAATGCCGTCCGATTTGCGAGATGAAGACGTCTGGAACGCTTGCACCCGCCCCTATCCCCATTCCATCGACTTCAAACCAATGGCTGTCATGGCTTCGCAGCTCACGCGGGCGAAGCCGTTTTTTTCGGATGTACAAGCAAAGTTGCCGCGTCTCGCCGAAAAAAAGATCGAAATCATTTGGTCGACAAAAGGCGGCGGACTTTTTCCGGAATTCGTCCGGGAAGATCAATTTCTGGCGCTTTGGCGGGAATGTTTTCCCGATGCACGGGTGAAGCTGTTGAACGATGTGGGATACTATGAGTTGATCGTCCGTCCACCTTCAGAGCTCATTGACCTGCTGATCAACGGGGCTGTATTACGGTGACAGTGCACTTTTTACGGCGAGTGCCCTGAAAAAGTCTGACGAATTAAATGCACTGTCACCGTAATTCCGTCACCGTAATTATGCTCGCGACCCTGTATCCCATTCTTGACCCCCATAATGTGACCACATCTCGGTAAGCGGGACGACCGGATTGTCTTTGTCTGCCAGTTTCTGCTCGATTAGGGCTCTCACTTCAGTGTGAAAGGCCAGCCTGCCGTTCTCCTCTTCCCACCACTTCCTGATGCCCGCGGGGGCGACGGCAGCAACCGCAAACCCCAACCAGAGCTGATATTGTTCTTCATCCAACGACCCTGTTTTGTAAAACTCATGAACGACCTGGAAGTGATTCAGATACTGGATAACCCAAATAATGGCGGCACTTCGATCTTCGATCGATGGGTTTTGGAGTGTTGCGGTCCTCACATAGCCGCTAAATACCAGGGGGTCCGTATGCTGAGCAATAACCGCATTTTGGCCATGCTGAATGGATATGAGTTCCTCGCGTTTTTGCTGGGCTGTATTCTGCCGCACTTGAATTCCGACAAAAATCAGAGAGCCAAGGATTGCAGCAACGGCAATGATCTGACTTATGTAATAGATGCTTTCGAGGGACATCTTAGGGATACCTTCTTCGTTGCGGCTGATTGCGGTGGCATATTTCGGTGACAGTCCACTTATTACCACGAGGACACTGCAAAGGCCTTATGAATTAAATGCACTGTCACCGTAATTTATTAATTCTACGGCGAGCAAAAGCGGACATTAGATTTTGAGTGCTCTGATCCTGTTTGCCTGCTAGGGTTTCTTGGGGGAGGCATGTCGATGACACTAGAATCCATTTACTATATCGGACAAACAATCGCCGTCGTTGCAATTCTCGGCTCTCTGATCGCGATCTATTTCCAGATGCGTCAAGGCCAAGCGCTCGCCCGCGCAGACAGCCAGCGAGATCTTTTGAAAAGTATCGGCGTGTTCCTTCAAATGACCCTGGACAACCCTCGTGTGTTAAGAGATGTGCGGCTGGGTCTCCAGGAATATGACACGGCCTCCCATGAGACGAAGTCCAACTTCACAACGTGGGCCTTTGCTTATCTCCACGTCATGGAGCAATGCGTCTATATGAAGGCGGATGGACTGATCACCGAGTCGTCATTCAACGGTTTTGAGGCGGGCGCGCTGGGAATCATTTCAACTCCTGGAGGCGCACAATGGTGGGAACACTCCAAGAAGATTATCGGGCAGGATGTTGTCGTACACCTAGAAAGACGCTTGGCAGAACTAGGCGACTCGGTGCCCCCTTTTTATGAGTTGCTCACGCAGTTCGCGCCGATCCCAGAGACCGAGTCGGCTTGATTACGGTGACATGATTACGGTGACAGTGCACTTTTTACGAGGGGTGCATGGTAAAAGCCTTGCGAATTAAGTGTACTGTCACCGAAATTGTCACCGAAATTGTCGAAATTGAAATTGTCACTGAAATTCCCAGATTGCGTTCGCGGGTCTATCAATCCGTGGTTAGATCCTATCTAGAAGGAGAGCGCACATATGAAAATGTACATCAAGAGCATCGTGGTGGATGATCAGGCCAAGGCGCTCGACTTTTACACCAATACGCTCGGTTTCGTGGTCAAGCACGACATTCCGCTCGGCGAACATCGGTGGCTGACGGTCACGTCGCCGGAAGAACCCAACGGCATTGAACTCGGCTTGGAACCGAACGCCCATCCGGCATCGCGCGCTTATCAAGACGCTCTGAAGGCGGACGGCATTCCTGTCACCGCCTTCAGCGTGGAGGACATTGACGCCGAGGTCAGGCGCCTGGAAGGTTTGGGCGTGTCATTCACACAGCCGCCGGTCAACGCGGGCGGTGCGACCATGGCGGTTTTTGACGACACGTGCGGCAATCTCATCCAATTGGTCGAGCTGGAATAGGCCCATTGGCGCGTTCGGGTCGGTGACGTAATCATTCCGTCACCTGGGAACGCGTTTGTCGAAACCGCGTCCCCAGTTAAGTCGCCGCGTGCGGCCTAGTCCGTCTCGATATCGAGTGGCCGATACAGGTCTTTGCCTTCAGATGCGTATTTGCCCACAACGCCAAAAAACGTTTCTCCAGCCGACCCTTCTTCGCTGAGCGTCAGGTCTTGCCGCAGGAAGTTGATGCTGTCGGGATTGAGGCTGCGTGCCATCTCCCAGTACCGCTCGGCTTTGGCGTTCTGACCATGTGACCGGAACAAATTGCCTAACCGAAACGCGGCATCCGCTTTCAGTTGATCCGCAGAGTGATCCCGAATATTGCTCGTGACTTGCGCGGCGGATTGCACATGCACGCTGTCCGAGCCCTTTGCAACCCAATCCTTCACGGCGGGCGCATACACATTGTTGCCAAACTCGAAGGCCTGATCCCCTTCACCGAAAGAATGGATCTTGGAATAGGTGCCTTCATCGATCCGCACAATACGGCCGTCTTCGTCAATCCACGCCGCCGACGGGACATTCACGAAGTTAAACGCGCTGCTGACCAGATGATCCGGGTCGATGACCTGTATGTAAGTTGGATTGGCCGCGTCGAAGATGGGCCCCGCCGTTGCTTCGCCGCCGGTGTCTTCCGCCACCACGATCATCACAAAATTTTCGTCATTAATGTCTGTATAGAGTTGCTGCCACACGGGCACATCCAGCATGCATCCTCACCAAGACGACCAGGTGACGATCAACGCCTTTTTCCCCTTCAGGTCGGCGAGGCGAATGACCTTGCCGGATCGGTCCGTCAAGCTGATGTCGGGCACCATCCCGTTGACGCGCGTATTGTCTCGTGTGGCGGGTATGTCGCCAAAGCTCCAAACGCGCGCCTCGGCATCGGCCACATAGGGCTGCCCCACATGATCGGCAAACCGGGTGAGGTCGAACCACCTCTTGCCGTCTTGCTCCACCAGCACACCCTCGGGCAGAGGAATGCAGATATCGCCTTTGCAGGCCCCTTCAGGTTTCAGTTCGAATCCATTGGCGCGCGAAAGATCCGCCGGATCGATTAAAAGCGCATCGCCGCTGCCGGTGTTGGCAAGCGTGACCGTGTCGCCGCCGTGCAGAATGGTGGTGCTGCCGTCGGCGTGGACCGGTGTCGTTTCGAACGGATGTCGAAGCTCCGGATACGCCATCATGTTTTCAGCCATGTTCCGCCCTTTTTTGAAGAAGTTGTCGATGACAGTGCGGGGACATTGCGCGACTTTGAGTGAGAGCGCAAGTTGGGCTCATGGCAAGCGCTGGGCGCGATGACGGACGCCTGCAGGCTGGCACCGGCCAACGTTTTGCGTTTATCTACCAAAGGCGCAAAGTTGGGCCGCGCAAACGGGGGGTTTTCGTTGATGAGATCTGTGGCGGAAAATGGGGGGGCTGTCCTGAATGCGCTGTCCCTTCTTTGGCGGGCCGTTGTTGCCGTGACCGTCTTGCCCTCCATGGTGGCGGTTTCGGCGCACGCTCAATACGCCGACGCAGATGATCTCTATTCATCCCTTGAAGGGCTTCGATTTGGGGTCTCGGTGACGGATCTCGACGGCACCGTGCTGGTGTCGCATCGCGCGGACGAACGGTTTATGCCGGCGTCAAACGGCAAATTGTTCGTCACGGCGGCCGCGCTCGCGGCGGAAGCCCAGTTGGCGGCGCTGGAGCCGGGATTGCGGGTGGTCTCGGAAGGGGGCGAGGCGGGTCCGCCCACCCTCGCCCTCATCGGGCGGGGCGATCCGACCGTGGGCTTCGGCCCCGGCTGCACCGAGCGGTGCATCGAAACCCTGGCGCAGGCCGTGGCCGCGTCCGGGATCACGCAAGTCGGCGATATTGTGGGCGATGATCGGTGGTTCGCCGATGAGCCGCGGCCCCTGGGGTGGAGCTGGGACGATTTGAAGTTCGGTCACGGCACCTCGGTGTCGGCGATCGCGGTGAACGACAATATCCTTTCGTTGCGCGTATCGCCCGCAAAGAGCGTGGGCAGCGGCGTGCGCGCGTCGTGGGGCGGAACGGGGCCCAGCTACTTCGACCTCCTCAACGAGGCAACGACCAGCACGGCCCAAAGCCCCCGCGCCCTGCGATTGGAACGGCGCATCGGCGACCGCACGGCGCGGCTTTATGGCGAACTGCCCATGGGCGCGCAGCCGGTCAAACTCGATCTGGGTGTCGATAATCCGGCGCATTTGGCCGCCTGGGCGTTCAAGCGGGCGCTGGAGGCGACCGGCGTGTCGGTTTTGGGTGAGCTGCGCACACGCCGCCGCCCCCTTCAGTATACGGATGAACCACAGTCAACCAACCCGACCGACGCGGCCGCTCCATTGACCTGTGGCCCGCCTGACCGGCACGCGTCCAGCGGAACGGTCATTGCGTCCCTGCCGCCGGCGCCACTGCGGCAGGTGGTGACCGTGATCAATCGAAAAAGTCAGAACCTCTATGCGGAGGTTCTGCTGCGCCAATTGGGCCATGTGGCGGGCACGGGCTCTTCTTTTTGTGGGCGGCTGCACATCCAAAAGTTCTTAGAAGAGGTGGGGGTGCCGCGTGCCTCCTTTGACATTGCGGACGGGTCGGGCCTGTCCAGCTACAACCGCGTGACGCCCGCAACGGTCACGGCCTTGTTGCGCCATGCCGCGGCGGCACCCTGGGGCGAGGCCTATCGGGCGAGCTTACCGGTCGGCGGCGCAACAATCGGGACACTGAGATATCACTTTCGCGGCTCCGCCTTAGAGGGAAAAGTATTTGCAAAGACCGGGTCGCTGAACCACGCGGATGCCTTGTCCGGCTATATGCAGGCCCGCAGCGGGCGCCTATTGGCTTTCTCGATTATCGTGAACGACCGGCCCTTGGATGCGCCTTCTGCCATGTCTCAGATCGCCTCAACCCTTCTGACCATTGCGGCCCGGTATTGAGGCTCAGCAGGGCCTCCAAAAAAGGGTGAGGGGCCAATGACAGCTCTTGGGCGGGGCGATCCAGGTGTCTGCGATCACGTGTCGGTTTTGAGGCGGAACAGGCAAAGGGCCAACAGCAGCGTGGCCGCAACGCCCGACGCGCCCGCAACCGGCGACGGCACAACACCCTGCAAGCCCAACATCATCACCAAGGTGTTGGCCACAAATGCGACCGCGCCCACCAACACCGTCAAACCGCCCAACGCTCTGCTGCCCTCACCCATCTTGGCCATGCCGAAATCGACAGCGGCGAGGCCCAGCAAAATTTTCGCGGCGTTATAGCCGAAGAAGGAAAAGGCAACGACCGAGGCGGCAACGTCGCTCAGGTCGGCGTTCGCCTCGGCTGCCGCGCGGAAGGGGCCAAATTGGGTAAAGCCCACGCCCACTTGCACCACATTGAGGACGGCGGCGAAGGCAATGGCCGAAAAGCCCAGCGTGTAGCGTTTGGCCCCGGCCAAGGCGGAGCCGCCAAACGCCGCCAACAGCACGAAGAGAAGGCCTTCCAATCCCCACAGGATTTGGCGGTTCACGTCTGGGGCCCCGAGATAAAGGGCCGTATAAATCGGCTGCGACAGGGCTGCCAGCAGAAGCAGGATGGCGACAATTTTGACGGTGCGGCTGTGTGTGAGGTCCATGACGGTGTCCTGAAAAGGCGGCGACCGGTGTCAGCCACGCGCTGACGCTAAAACCAAGTCACCATTGGCTCCCTGAAAAAGGGCGCCGCATCGTATCAAGCTGACGCGTGGGGGCAGAACACATTATCGAGAGCACGGCGGGCCTCAATGCACGCCATATGGCCGCGCGGCCCACAACCAGCCCACAATCGGTCAGACTTTACACCTTCTCGGTCTCTTTCGGTCTAGAGACTTGCCGCGGTTTCGATTCCGCCTTGGGTTTGGGCAGCAGGCGGAAGCGGCTTTGGCACCACGCGAACCCAATCCCCACATCTATCAGGGCATCGGACCGCCCGCACGGGCAGGCAAAGGGAAAGATGTCCAAGACCCGGTACGTCTCGCCCGCGACCAAGGGTACGGGCTCCCCCGTCATGTGGTTCGGGGCCGCATTCACACATAAAACCAGATCGCCAGGGCCAACAGGATCGCTCATCACACCGGCAGATTATCATGAGAGGGTCCGTTCGGCCTAGATGCACGGATTAGAGCCGTCCAGATTGAAGCCGTAATCGGCTTCTACTCGAGCAATGCGCGTGATCGTCGGGCCAAACCATTCAGCCTTTGCTTTTTCCTTGGCGGCTTTGTGCGACGGATGACGCCGCCAGGTGTCGATCGCGTCTAAGTCTTTCCAGTAGGAAACCGCAATGGACACCCTGCCAAAATATCCAGATTCCAGGCCGATAAATCCGGGTATCGCCATCGCTTGCCGGTAAAGGGAGGCCCCCCACTTCAGGTGCGCGTCCTGATCGAACTCAGGCCGGAGTTCGGTGGTCGTCGTCACGGAATAATAAGGTGGCTTCGGTGTCGTTGCGACGCCAAGCGTGGTTTCAGCCGTTGTCATCAGATCAGTCCTTTGCTGAGGCCGTTTCAAACAGGTCGTTTAGTTCCGGCTGCTGGATCTGACCGCGCGCAAAACCGATTGTGCCGAAGGTCTTGAGTTCGCGTGCTGCCGCCCGAACAACGCCGAGCGCTGTGCGCGCAATCGCTCCACCGAGGCTGACGCGTTGGACGCCTGCGGCAATCCATTCCTGGGCATTGCCGTCCGCATTGCCAAGGCCTAGAACCATATTCAAAGGGCCTTCAATTTCCGCGGCAAGCCTGCCGATCACCGACAGGTCAGACGTCCCCGGTGTGAATAAGCAATCGGCACCGGCGGCGCGATACAGGTTCGAACGCCGGACGGCGGATTCAATTCCATCCCTGCAATGCAAAATCGCATCGCAGCGAGCCGTCAGGACGAAATCCGATCGGGCGTTGTCTATCGTCTCGCGGGCCGCGGCAATACGCTCTACAGCCAGGGGCTCATCGTAAAGCGCCGCCCGGGCGGGGTTTCGGTCTTCGATGTTGCCACCGGATAATCCCGCTTCCATGGCCAGCCGAACCGTTTCAGCAACTTCCTCGGGCCGATCGCCAAAACCGGCCTCCAGGTCACAGCTGACGGGAATACTGACCGCGTCAACAATGCTTCTTGCGCGCGCCAATGTTTCATCGCGGCTCAGGCGCAGGTCCGGGCGGTTGACATTGTAGTCTTGCTTTCCAAGAGAAAACGCGATCCCCGAACTTGTCGTCGCGATCGCCGGGAACCCTTCGGCGGCCAGCACAATGGCGCTGCCAACATCCCACACATTCGGCATGATGAAACCCGGTCCGCTGGTGTGCAGGCGTTTGAATTTTTCTGGTCTGGTCACGGTATTCTCCTTGGCTAACCGGACCAATCAATCATTGCCAATCAGATACATCAAATGCATAGTTTTAATTATATACATCAGGAAAATGCATGAGATGATTGACACGGAAAACTTGCGCACATTCTTGGAAGTGTATCAGGCGGGAGGGTTTACCCGCGCGGGCGATACCCTAGGACGGTCACAGCCGGCGATCAGTCGGCGGATTTCTCAGCTTGAAGAAACGCTGGGCGTGCCTCTTTTTGAGAGAGGGGCAGGCGGTGGGCGTCTCACCACTGCCGGCGAGGCGTTACTCGGCCCGGCTGAAAAGGTTTTAGCGGCGCTTGCTGATTGCGCCGCCTGTATGCGCGACCTGGCGGCGGGCACGTCCGGCGAGGTTCGCCTTGCTGTTGTCGGGACACTGGCCAATCACGCGTTGACGGGGTGTTTGAAGGCGTTTCGCCGGACCCATGCCGGTGTTCCCCTGCGCCTGCAGACAGCACTCAGCCGGGAAGTCAGCCAACTCGTGAGGTCAGGCGACGCCACGATTGGACTTCGGTATCATGAAGATACCTCTCCGGATCTTGTATGCACGCAAATTGCCACAGAAAAACTTGTCGTCATCGCGGCGCGCGATCACCCGGCGGCTTCGCGGCGCAGTATTCGGTTGAAAGACCTCCGTGATGAGCCTTGGCTGGCATTTTCAAATGCAGGTGAGCATGACGATGCCTCGGACAATATCTTCGCGCAGTTTCTCACGCGCGGCATTTCTGGTCTGGCCTGCACCTCTGTGGACAGCCTCACGGCACAAAAGCGCTTGGTTGAAAGCGGACTTGGGCTTTGTTTGATCCCGGAATCGGCCATCGGAGAAGAAGTTTCCGCGGGCCATCTTGCAATTTTGCCGGTTTCTGATCTGACTGCGGAAAATCCCGTAATGATGGTGACGCGGTCTTCCGGTTATGTGTCACCAGCCGCAGGCAAGTTAATTGACGATCTGGCAAAGCTGTTTGTGTGCGACCGGACGCGCTAAACCGCTTCAATTCCTGATGCCGAAGCCAGGGCAAACTCTGCCCGACCCTTAATGCCGTTTGAACCTTCGGCTTTTGCTGCGTACCAATTGTCTGCGGCCTATAACAGGTTCAAAAAAGTGTGGTATACGTCCGTGTACGGCGCAAATACGCTCGTCAGAGCGACCGGATAAGGATGGGTGCTGTCCCAGTCGACCAACGCGATCCGAAAAAGGAAGCGGTGGACGGCTCCCCGGGGCTGATCTACCTTCTGGCGCGACATCTCTCTTGTTTACGTTGACCGCAAGGCTTACCCGGCCTGGAAGGATCTGAATATGCCCAGCGCCGAACACGCGCAAATCGTTGCCCTGCTCGAGGGAGGTCTTGGTATGGAGGCCTTGTCTCTTGACGAACAGCGTGCCGCCATGGACGCCTCTGGCGACATGTTTCCCTTGGAAGAGGACATGGTGACCGACGAGGTCGATGCGGCCGGTGTTCCCGCCGAATGGGTTTATGCGGACGGAACGGACACGAGCCGGCTTGTGCTCTATTTGCATGGCGGCGGTTATACGCTCGGCTCCCGGAAATCTCACCGTGGGCTTGCGGGCCGCATCGCGCGGGCGGCGAAGGCGCGGGTGCTTTTGCCGGACTACCGGCTTGCACCGGAACACCCGTTTCCGGCCGCCCTGGAAGATGCCACAAGCTGCTGGCGATGGTTGATGTCCGGCGGGTACGCCCCCCATCACATCGCCATAGCGGGCGATTCCGCGGGCGGCGGATTGGCGCTCTCCACGGTCTTGGCCTTGAAGGCGTCGGGCGCGGCGCTGCCGGCATGCGTCATTGGGTTGTCGCCCTGGACAGACCTTGACGGTGCAGGGCCAACCGCCCAACCCGGGGCTGTGGACGATCCGATGTTGAGCCCAGTGGGTCTGCACACGAGTGCCCGCCACTATGCCCCAGGGGATTTGCGCAACCCGCTTGCGGCTCCCCTCCATGGAGATCTCGAAGGGTTTCCTCCATTGCTGTTGCAGGTGGGCACAAAAGAAATTCTGTTGTCTGACAGCACACGTTTTGCCGACAAGGCAAAGTCTGCGGGTGTTGAAGTGACCCTCGAAATCGAAGACGGTTTGATCCATGTGTGGCAGATGTTTCCTCAGCTTCCCGAAGCGCAATCCGCCGTTGAGCGGATCGGCGCGTTCATCCAGCAAAAGTGTTAAGGGGCAACGGTCCGCCCATAAATCTGCGATGCGTCCAGGCGGCGCCGTGCAGGTACGGGCGGCGGCTATGTTGAGCGCCTGGGCCAGCGAAGACCATGCCGACATTTGACGTGATCATCATCGGGGCCGGCGCAGCGGGGTTGATGTGCGCGGCGCAAGCTCACACGCGCGGACGCCGGGTGCTGGTCCTGGAGAGCGCCCCGAAGGTGGCGCAGAAGATCCGCATCTCGGGCGGGGGCCGCGCCAATTTTACCAATCTGCACACAACGCCCGCGCATTATCTGTCAGACAATCCGCGCTTTTGTGTGTCCGCATTGGCGCGCTACAACCCGCAGGACTTCATCGGCATGGTGGAACGGCACGGCATTGCCTATCACGAGAAAGCGCACGGTCAGCTTTTCTGTGACGGGTCGGCCCAGCAGATCATCGACATGCTGATGGACGAAGCGCGCGGGGCGACCGTTAAAACCGGGGTTACCGTGTCCCAGGTCGGCAAACAGGATGAGGGGTTTACGGTCGACACCGACCAAGGCCCGTTCTCGGCGGATGCTTTGGTCATTGCCACGGGTGGCCCATCCATCCCGAAAATGGGGGCGACCCGTTTTGCCTATACGGTGGCGGAGCAGTTTGGCCTGAACGTGATTGAGCCGCGCCCTGGCCTGGTGCCCCTCACCTTCGATGCGGCCACATTGGAAAACCTCGAGGGGCTGTCGGGGGTGTCGGTGGACGCCTGCGTCAAACGGGGGTCGGTGCAGTTCACCGATGCCCTGCTGTTCACCCATCGGGGGCTGAGCGGGCCGGCGATCCTTCAGGTCTCGTCCTATTGGCGCGCCGGCGAGGCATTGACCATCGATCTGCTGCCCGGGGTGGACCTCTTCGACTGTCTGAAAGAAGCGAAGGCAGGCCACCCAACATCGGAACCGCAGACCGTTCTGGCGCACCACCTGCCGAAACGCTTGGCCCGCACGCTGGCGGCGTGGAGCGGCGTGAGCGGCCGTTTGGGCGAGGTGCCCGACAAATCCTTGCGGCGCTTAGCGGACCAGGTGGCGGCCTGGCGTATCAAACCGGTGGGGTCGGAAGGCTATCGCACCGCGGAAGTCACGGTGGGCGGCGTCGACACGAAGGCATTGTCGTCGAAAACCATGGAGGTAACCTCCGTTCCCGGATTGTTTTTCATTGGCGAAGCGGTGGATGTGACGGGGCATTTGGGCGGGTTCAATTTTCAATGGGCCTGGGCGTCGGGCCATGCTTGCGGGCAATGTGTGTAAGATCGGGCCATGACGGATGCCACGAATATAGCGCAAGTGATCGCGCCTCATTTTCTGGGCGCGCGCGTCGATGCGGTCACGCCATTGACCGGCGGCGTGTCCGCCGATGTGATGCGCATCGACTTGAGAGCCGCTGACGGCGCGCCGCAATCCATCGTTCTGCGTATCCACGGGACAACCCATTCGGGCCATGACGCGGCGTTTGAATATGAGTTGCTGCAGGCGCTCTATCGTGCCGGCGTGCCCGTGCCTAAACCCTTGTTTGTGGATGCGAGCGGCCACCATGTCCCGCACCCGTGTCTGGCCATGGCTTTTGTGGAAGGGACAACGGAAATCGCGCCCGCGCAAATAGATCACAGCATTGATGCCATGGCCGCCATGCTGTTTTCCATTCACCAGACGCCGACGGCACCGCTGCCCGACTTACCCAAGCGCATTGATCCGATACCGGAACTTTTTGACTTTCTGCCCACGGATCAAGAATGGAGGTCATTGCGCCATCATCTGGCGGGACTTAAGCGCACGGCTTATGGCGGCACCCCGGTGTTGCTGCATGGAGATTTCTGGCCCGAAAACCTGATCTGGCAGGCCGGGCACATCAAAGCGGTGCTGGATTGGGAAGATGCGGCCCTGGGCGATCCCCTGTCCGATGTGGCCTGCACAGGTCTGGAGCTGCGCTATGTGTTCGGAAAGACCGGGGCGGACCGTTTTCAACACGTATTTTCTAGGCAGGCGGACGTGGATCCTAAACGGTTGGCCCTATGGCAGATCTATGTGGCGGCCGCTGCGCACAAATATATGGGCGAGTGGCGCTTAGACCCGGCCCGCGAAGCGCATATGAGGTCGGTTGCTGAGCAAACGATCCGTGAGGCCGGCACGGTTCTCATGTCGTGAGGGCGAAACCGGCCGGGTTGTCCGAACCGGATGTAATATTGGCAGAACCTATATGGCCTCATGTCAAAAAGCGCCCCTCTCGCGCCAAGCGTGGTACACTGAGCGTTCTTGCGCGGACCCAACATAGGGGAGGATTGATCCCATGGCAGTCGAAGGATTGATTATTTGGCTCATTGTCGGCGGTGTGGCCGGCTGGCTTGCGGGCAACATTGTGAAAGGCGGCGGTTTCGGCCTTGTCGGCAACATTATCGTTGGCATTGTGGGCGCCTTTGTGGGCGGCTGGCTGTTCGGTGTTTTGGGCATATCGATCGGCTCGGGGCTTGTGGGTTCCATCATTGGCGCCACAGCAGGTGCCGTTGTGCTGTTATTTGTAATCAGCCTGGTCCGCCGCTGACCGGCGTTCTAGGCCTCCGGCGGAAAACTAGGGGGCCTCGCGCGCCCCGCCATCGTGATGTTGCAGTCGGCTACCGGGCTGCGCCAAGCCGTCTCAGGGCAGCCTCGGAAATGGCATCTCCTGGCGCTTTCTCTAGGGTCACGCGATGATCGGCGATGGCTTTCTCCGTTTGGCCAAACCGTTCATACAAAGCGGCCCGCCTTTGATACGCAAAGTGCGACTTGGGATGACGTTCGATCGCCGTGGTGAGGTCGGCCAGTGCCAGGTCCGGGCGCCGCATTTCTTCATAGGTGCGGGCGCGGCCGTAATAAGCTTCTATATTGTCGGGCTCTAATTCCATGGCCTTCGTGTAATCGGCAAGGGAGGCCTCGAACTTCCCATCCGTTCTATAGGCATTGCCCCGCTCCAAATAGGCCGGCACATAGGTCGGGTCCAGAGCAATGGCCGCATTACAGTATTTCAGGACATGCGGAACGCGTGCCACAACGGAGACGCGGTTCACATTGGCCATGGCCAGTTCACGGTTTGTGGCGGGCCTTCCGTCAACGGTCTTTGATCGGATGATTTTACCGCAGGTCACTGTCTGTCGTTTGTAGCCGGCGGAATTGTCAAAACACTCCGCGGCTTCTTGCCCCCCAGCGCTGGCATTCTCGGCGTATGCCGACATGCCGACCAATGGTGATGCCATCAAGGTGCAGACGATAAGGGCGCGAGAGAGTGTCATGAGAATCTCCTGACTGGGGTTGCGGAGCCCGCCAGGCGACTTACGAAAAGAACGCTGCCTCTAGAACGGGTTCTTGCTGATCGATACCACTATCTATGGCATCCCACGCGGTCATCACCCTGCGGGGGGATGCGGCCGGCACAGGGAATAGAGGGAAAAAGGCTCTGACCCTGTCTCTACTTTCCTAACCGCGCTCATAGGCGTGGACGATTTCTTGGGCCCGCTGGTAAAGCGTGGCGTCGCCCCGCACCAAAACCGCCAGCAGATCCCGTTTCTCGGCCATGTAGACTTTGGCGAATTTCGGATCATGCTCGACAATAGAGCGTGCATTACTGATTAGGTCGGCAAGCTTGATTGTCTGCCCATCTGCATCTGCTTTGGCCACATGGTCCCGGTCCAGGGCTTTACGGGTTGCCCGGTTGCCGTCCTCCGGCTTGCTCACATCCGTCACCATATCCACCAGGTCAGCCACGCGGGTGCCGAACTGCGCCGCGATCTCTTCTTTCGTGACGCCGCAATCCTCGATCACATCGTGAAGCAGCCCTGCAATTTGCACCTCTTCCGAGGCCCTTATGGACGCGAGAATGCGGGCCACCTCAAAAGGGTGGATGTAGTACGGCGCGTCGGTATATTTGCGCCGCTGATCTCCGTGCCATTCTATGCACATGGTCCGTGCACGGGCGATTACATCTGATGAGGACATCGGGGGGTCGCATTTGTTTGTCACAGCCAGCGCTCCACATAGGGGCTTGTCGTAAATTATCAACTGTATACACTTTTTTGTTGAAAGCGTGTTGTGCCAACACCATGTCCGCTGACCGTTTTAGGAATGGAAAAGACCCATGGAGATCAATTTACGCCGCGCATCAGAGCTTGATCAACGCCTCAGCCGCCGACTTGCAGATCTGCGCACGCGGTTGTCGCCGGACTATACGGTGCCGATTTTCCGCACCGACGCGGACTTCCACGGTAAATTGCGGCAAGACATGTTGGACCTCTCGGCCAAAATCGATCGGTTGGAAGATATTCGCTACGAGGTCCGCGACATGGTGGCGACTGCGAACGTCACGGCTGGCATCTCTCGGCGCGTGACGGAAATGACCCGCTTAAAAGAAAAGCTGCACCGCTTGGCGGGACTGTCTTCTAAGGATCCAGCCCCCAGTGAGGCGGATCTGTTGTTGGAACTCGAAAGCCGCCGCGCCCGGTTTGAAGAGGTCGAAGATGGGTACAGTGCGCTTTCTCAAGACAGTTTCCAGGTGTCGTTGTTCACGCAGGGCGATCTTGATGGATTTGAAGAGAACATGCGTGAGATTGACCGCCGTTTGATCGAATTGTCCAACGAGCTGGCCGACATTAACGGCAAGACAAAAATCACCTTGGACGACACGGTCGCGGGTGACCTTAAAGATGAGGGATTAATATGAACCAGCTTTGGTTCGGTAGCCTGGCGTGCCGGGCGGCCGGACCGAGGGGCGGCAAGAGGACGCCAAAACCTGATGTGACCTGGTCACGTCATCCTGCCTTTTCGGCATCAGACATTCGGCGCGGGAATTGTTCCGGTTGAGGGGCCTCCCCTGTCGGTGTCAAATCTGAAGATTGAGCTTTGCTGATTGACCCCTGGGGTCTCTCTCGGGGCCCCATTGAGCCGGCGTCCTCTTGCACGTTCCTCTCTACAAACAGGAACATGATAGTCGACCTGTGCGGGGGTGGCGGCCTATAGTAGCGACCAACAACAACAAGAAGAGGGAGGTCCGGCATGCGGTGGCTTTATGGCGGCGGCGCGGTTTTGGCGGTGGGTCTGACCGCCGGCTATTTTTTCGTTCAAAGCCGGCTGAATGCACCGGTCATGACCGCGGCGGATCTGGAAGGCTTGCGGGCCACGGTGGCCGCTCAAAACGAAACAGCCTTTGACCAACCGGCCCCTGAGCCCGCGCAACGGCCCGCGTCCAACCCTCTGGGCAATGTCTATTTCGGCGATCTTCACAGCCATTCGGACCTATCCTTTGACAGCTATATCTTCGGCAACCGCCTAACGATTGACGAGGCCTATCGGGTCGCCAAGGGCGAGGCGGTCGAGACCGCATCCGGCGAGCGGGTTCAGCTGACCGTCCCGCTTGATTTCGCGGCGGTGACCGATCATGCGGAAGGCTTCGGCCTGCACGAGGCCTGTCGGAACCCGGACAAGACCAGGGACCAGACCGAGGTCTGCAACAAATTCGAAAGCCCAAGCGCGGCCTTTTTCCTCAGCCTACGGAATGCAGGCGAAAAGCGGCCCCCTCAGCGCGTCGCGTTAGGCGATGCCGACCAAGCCCGCTCCACCTGGGAGTTGGTGGTCAAAACCGCGGAACAGCATAATGAACCAGGCGTTTTCACCACCTTTGCGGCGTATGAATATTCGCCGCCCCTGCCGGATGCGGGCAAGATCCACCGCAATGTGATCTTCCGGTCCGCGGATGTGCCGGATCATGCGGTGTCCGCCTTCGATGCGCTCACGGAAATCGATCTATGGGACCAATTGTCGGCGGGCTGCGAAGCGCCGTGCGAGTTTCTGACCATCCCGCACAACCCAAATAAATCCTGGGGGCTTGCCTTCGCCAGCCAGACCATCGACGGTGATCCGTACACGGTAAAAGACTGGGCCATGCGCCGCGCGGTGGAACCCATTGTGGAAATGTTTCAGATCAAGGGCAATTCCGAATGCAGCTTGGGCTTTGGCGCCACCGATGAAGAATGCAATTTCGAACAATTCCTGCCCGCTTGCGAAGACGGACAGCTCACCGGCTGTATTCACCCCACCTCCATGGCGCGCGATGGCTTGAAGAAAGGTCTCACGCTTGAGGAAGAACTTGGCTTTAACCCGCTGGCCTTCGGCCTGATCGGCAGCACGGATACCCATAACTCCAATCCGGGCGATGCGGAAGAATGGGATTTTCGCGGCGCCTCCGGCTTGTTTTCGGGCACGGCCAAGCGGCGGCTGGACGGCTTTCGCGGCGGCAATCGCGCAGCCCTCACGCGCAATCCGGGTGGGTTGGCGGCGGTCTGGGCACCGGAAAACACCCGTGATGCCCTGTTCGATGCCCTGCAGAAGAAGACCGTCTATGCCACCAGCGGCACACGCATCAGCTTGCGGTTTTATGGCGGCCTGCCCTTCGATGACCGGTTGCTGGACGCCTCCGATGCGGTGACCATTGCCGACGCAACGGGCGTTCCCATGGGCGCGACCCTGGATGTGGGGGCCGACGACACGCCGCGCTTTTTCATCTGGGCGTTGCGCGACCCCAACAGCGCGCCCCTGTCGAAGGTGCAAATCGTCAAAGGCTGGCTGGCGGAGGGCGACGCGAAAGAACAGGTCTTCGATGTGGTGTGCAGCGATGGCCGCCAGGTGGACCCGCAAACCCATCGGTGCCAGCCGCAAAAAGTGGCGGGCGTGGATTTGAGCAATTGCGCGGTCCCCGACACGCCGGGCGCCGCCGAACTGAAAGCCGTGTGGCAAGACCCGGCGTATGAGGCCGGCCAAAACGCGTTCTATTATGCGCGCGTTGTGCAGGAACCGTCCTGCCGCTGGTCCACCTATGACAGCTTGCGCCTGGGCCGCGCTCCGCCCGAAGACGTGCCCGCAACGGTGACGGAAATGGCCTGGTCGTCGCCCATCTGGGTCCGGCCCGACTAACGCCTTTCGGCACCCCCTTCGGCAATGGCGGCGCGGGCGCTTGACCCACGGGCAAACGGTGCGCCCCGGCCCCCCATTGATTTGATACAATGGTGACCACATTTAGGACCTGCCTGAGAATGCCATGAGACGGATGACACCATGACGGAAACGAACCTGCCGCAGGGCCCCACGGAAGACGGCCGGGTGGGCGGTGGCGACCTGCCGCCGGTGGAACCGCGCCCCATGGATGACCGGCCGTCGGTGCTCACCCAATTGCCGCCGTGTGAAGATCACCCCGGCTGCCACGATGAAAAAGACCCGGACCGGTTTACCGAACGCCACGTGCTGGCGGCCCATGGCGCGTTTCGGTCTCAGGTGAAGGGCCTGGTGGCCATGATGGCGGCGGTGCCCGTGGCGGCTTTGCCATTGGCCTGGGGGCTGACCGCGGTGTTGACGCTGTCCGGCGTGGCGGCGGCACAATCCGCCTGGCTTGCCTGGTGTTTTGTGGGGCTTGCGGTGCTCGCCGCCGTGGCGCTGTTGTGGATCTTAGGCAATCAGCGGGTGGAACGGCGGTTTGCCGCCATCCGCCGGCACGCTTTGGTGGCGGCTGAAGGGGTCAGCGTGGACGACCAAGCCCATTCGGTGGATGCCATCGAAGCGCTCATGCGCACCTGGGCCTATCGCCAATTTCTGTTCCGCTGGCTGCAAGATGTGCGCTTTGTGGTGGTGGCCTATGGCGCCACGGTGTTTGCCGCCAGCATTGGCGTGGCCGCCTTTGTGATGGACGCCCCCGCGATCGATTGGGCGGGCGCCACCGTGACCGGCGTGGTGGTGTTGGCCTGCGGCGCCTTGCCCAGCCTGTTCGCCGTGATGTTGACACGCGAAGCCTATCGCCATCAGGTGCCGGAACCCACGGCCAGCATCGCCAGCCGCTTTGCCATATTGATGGCGGAAGTGAAGGAACTGCGCCGCGGCCGCCAAGTGGTGCGGTAACACAAACAAGACCCTAAAAAGGACCCCGAGATGCCCTCATTCGATATCGTCTCCAAAACCGACCTCGCCGAAGTGGACAATGCCGTCAATAATGTGATGCGCGAAATTGGTCAGCGGTATGACTTTAAGGGCTCGTCCTCGAAGGTTGAGCACAAAGAGGGTGTACTGACGATTGACGCGGATGATGACCTCAAGCTCAAGCAAATGCACGAAGTGCTGCAAGGCCATTTGGCAAAACGCGGCATCGACCACGGCGTGCTGGATTATCAAACGCCCGAACCCGCCGCCGGCCAGGCCGTGCGCCAAACCGTGACGATCCGCCAGGGGATCGATAAGGACCTGGGCAAGAAAATCGTCAAGGACATCAAAGGCACCAAGATGAAGGTGCAGGTGGCCATCCAGGGGGATGAGCTGCGCGTGACCGGCAAAAAACGCGATGACCTGCAGGACGTGATTTCACACGTGAAGGCCATGAAGCTGGAGCAGCCCCTGCAATATGTGAATTTCAGGGATTAGGGGCCAATGTGACCTGGCTCGAATTTATCTTTGCGACTGCGCCACCTTTTCTAGCTCCTCCAGCCAAATCTGGTGGAACGTGTACATCCGCCCGGGAAACAGGAAGGCCGCGAGGCGGGTGAGAAACCCGTTCTGGGTTTCCTCCGTCAGAACATAGCAGGCAGAGTCCCTCGGGCCCCGCGGGGTGATCAGCCGGGCGTGCGGCTCGAAGTCCAATTAGAAAAATGCGCTCAGAGCCTATCTTCCGCAGGGCATACCCTACAAAAAGCAAACTTGTAGGGTATGTCGGCGTCCCGCGGCCGCGCTAGCGGGTGCCGCGTCGTCTTACCCCTCCGGCAGGCTGCCCGTATTGGCCAGGATGTAATCGTCAATCAGCTCGTGCAGGCGGCGGATGCGTTTTTCCTGACCGGACAGGTAGACGCCCTTAAACCCGCGCGAGCGGAAGCCCCGTTGCTGGGTGACGAACACCTCCACATCTTCCTCAATGCCGGGGCCGATGCTGTCGTCCGGGAAGGACAACAGGGTCACGCCCACATCGTCCATGCCCGGGGTCATCTTGCCCGTATTGACCGAGGGGGCGGGGTGGTCTTCGCCCAAGGCGGCGGGGCTTGCATACCACCAATTGTCAAACAGGCACTGTTCCGGGTCCGTGGGGTGGGGGCGGGCGCGTAGAAAGTGAAATCCGTCCGCCCACAGAGAAACGGCGAAATTCGGAAACAACGTATAGTGAAACGCATCGGTCAGCTGGTCGTCCGGCACCTTGGCGTAATGGGTATAGCCGCGGTCCGGCCCCAGCCTGCGCTTGGCCTGTTGCAAGGCGTCGCGTGTGGCTTCGGGTCGGCCTTTAAAGTCCGCCGGATCAATCTCCCAATCGCGCAGCATGCTGGCCAAGGGGTCCGCAATGTTGCCGTCCCGGTCGGTCTGGCCATTGCCATAACCGCCCTTCATCACCATGCGGTTATGCCCTTCATCGGACAGGTCGAAGCGGGTTTCCTTGTAATAGGTGTTGATATTGGCGTTCACCTTGGTGCGGTCGCTTTCGGGGGGCGCGTGCATGTGCACCGTGGGCACGTGATAGCTTTCGTTGAAATTATCCAGCACCACTTTCCAATTGCACGGCAGCCACATGCTGTTCGCCATGGTGCGCGTCCATGTGTGCACGTCGCGCGCGTCCCATTCGTCCCAAATGGGCCCCAGGAATTGCTTCAGGCTGATGCAATCCGGGTCCATGTTCACCCAGATGAAGCCCGCAAAGGTTTCGCAGCGCAATTCTTCCAAGCGCAGCTTGCCGCACGGATTGCCTTCGGGAAAATCTTCCTTGTCCGGAACAAATTTGAGCGCGCCGTCAGGCGTGAAGGACCAGGAATGGTATTTGCACACGAAATTGCGCGTCACATGGCCCTTCTTTTCGTCCACCAGCGGGTTCCCGCGGTGCTGGCACACATTGTAAAACGCCTTCACGCCGCCATCGGCCTGGCGCACAATCAAAATTTCTTCGGGCCCCACCTCTTCCATTTGCCAATCGCCCGGATTGGGGACTTCCGCCTCGCGCCCCAGCAGCAGCCAGACTTTGGTCCACATGCCCTCCCATTCCTTCTCGAAAAACGCGCGGGACGTGTAACGGGACCCGGGAATGCGATGGCCACGGGTTTCTTGGTCGGGCCAGTTTTTAAGCTGTGTGGACATGGAGACACCTTTCTTGCTGGGGATATCTTCTCACCCGCGCGCGGTGGCGCCAAGCCTTTTGCAGCCCTTAGACCGGGCCGAGCTGTGCAGATCTGACACGGTCAGGCCGCCTGTTGCAAAATACGGCCCACCGGGGCCGATCCGCCGTATACGGAGGGCAGGGGGCAACGGGCGGGAAAGATTGCATGTTGGCGGCGCGCCGTATTATGAAGAACCTCGTTATCTTTTTGGTGGGGGGAGCGCCCGCATGGAACTGATCCTTATTCGCCACGGGCTGCCGGAAAAAGTTGTCGCCCGGCAAGACGGCCCCGCCGATCCGGAGCTGTCGCCTCAGGGGCACGACCAGGCCGCGGCCACCGCCGCGTGGCTGCGCGACCGGCACATCGACCGGCTCTATTCCAGCCCCATGCGGCGCGCCATTCAAACCGCCGAACCTTTGTCGCAGCTTCTCAATCTGGACATCGAAATCCGCGAGGGCGTGGCCGAATTCGACCGTGATCATCACACTTATGTGCCCGTGGAAGAATTCACCAAGGAAGATTTTGAGCGCGTGCAAGCCATGATGGACGGCAGCGATGGCGGCGGCCTGCCGGCGTTTAGCCGCATGGTGATCGATGCGCTCACCGCTATTGTCGCGGAAAACGCGGGCAAGCGCGTGGCCGTGGCGTGCCATGGCGGCGTGGTGAATATGTGGGCGTCCCATGTGATGGGCGTCGAGCCGCGCATCTTTTTCGTGCCCGATTATGCCAGCGTCAGCCGGTTTATGATCGCGCGCAATGGCGCCAAATCGCTGCTGTCGCTGAATGAAGCCGCGCCCTAAGCCGACGCGGACCGCATTTGACCCCCAACCAGAAACACACCCGAGAGGACGTCCACATGACCAGCATTGAGCCGACCGATTTCATCGTCGACAAAACCAATCTGCGTAACGGGAAATTCGTGCCCTCCGCCTTGGACCCGGCGGCGTTGAACCCCGGGCAAGCCCTTCTAAAGGTGGATAAATTCGCGCTCACCGCCAACAATGTCACCTATGCGGTGGCGGGCGACAGCTTCAGCTATTGGGGCTTTTTCCCGGGGCCGGACGGCTGGGGCCGTGTGCCGGTCTGGGGCTATGGGGACGTGATTGCCTCCGCCCATGACGACGTGCCCGTGGGCAAACGGGTCTATGGCTATTTTCCCATGTCCACCCATTTGCTGGTGGAACCGGACAAAGTGACCAAAGGCGGTTTCACGGATGTGTCGGCCCACCGGCGGGACATTCACGGCGGCGCTTACAATAATTATCAGTATACGGAAGCGGATCCGACCCATTCGCCCGCCAACGAACCGCAGATCATGCTGTTTCGCGGCCTGTTCATCACCGGCTTTGCCCTGGATGATTTCCTGGCGGACAACTCTTTTTGGGGGGCGCAAGATGTGGTCATCATCAGTGCGTCCAGCAAAACCGGCTATGCCACCGCGCAAGTGATGAAGCAAAACAAGCGCGACGGCGTGCGGATCATTGGCCTGACGTCGCCGGGCAATGTGGAATTCGTCACAGGCCTTGGCTGCTATGACCAGGTGGTGGCCTATGACGACATCGCGTCCCTGGACAAACGCCCGGCCATGACCGTGGATATGGCGGGCAATCCCCATACTCAAGCGGCCCTGCGCACCCATTATGGCGATGACCTCAAATATTATTGCCAGGTGGGCGGCACCCATTGGGAAGCCGCCGGGGGTGATTTCACGGGCGGCGGCCAGGACGATCTGCCGGGCGCCGCGCCGGAAGTGTTCTTTGCGCCGGGCGTGATCGGCAAGCGGATCCAGGAATGGGGGGCGGCCGGGTTCCAGGCCCGGGTCAATGACAGTTGGCGCCAGTTTCTGCCGGCGGCCAAGGATTGGGTGCGGATCGTGCCCTGCAATGGTCCGGACGCGGTTCAGAAAATCTTTACAGAGATGCTGGACGGCAAGGTGCGGCCCGACCAAGGCCCCATCTTGAGCCTGTGGGCCGACTGACCAGGACCGCGACATGACCATCACCCGCGACATGATCGACAAGGAGCTGCGCGTTGGCGCGTTTATCGGCCCGCTGGTGATGCGCCCCACGGAAGGGCGCTTTCGCTTGCTGCGGTTTCTTCAACGGGCGTCCATCGGGCAGAATGTGCGGGGCCTTGCCTGCGATCAAATCCAGATCCCCCGCTCCAGCGGCGAGGGAACCATCCGCACACGTATTTATCGGCCTGAACAGGTGGACGGGCCTTTGCCCGTGCTCGTCTATTTTCACGGTGGGGGCTATGCCATCGGCGTGCCGGAAAGTACGGGCGGGCTGTTCAAACAGATCATCGACACGCGTGCCTGTGTTTTGGTGGCGCCGGATTATCGAAAATCGCTGGACGCGCCGTACCCCGCCGCATTGGATGATTGCTACGATGCGCTCACCTGGGTCGTCCAGAACGCCGCTACCCTGGGGGTGCGCACCGATCAAGTGATGATCGGCGGCCACAGCGCCGGTGGCGGGCTCACGGCAGCCGTCGCCCTACGCGCCCGCGACCGACAAGATGTGGCGCTGTCCTTTCAAATGCCGATCTATCCCATGATCGACGACCGCATGACGTCGGCGTCCGCCACCGACAATAACGACCCGATTTGGGGGTCGCGGGCCAACACGCTTGGCTGGCGGCTCTATCTGGGGGACCAGTTCGGCGCCGACACGTTGCCCTACACGGCGGCCCCGGCGCGCGCCACGGATTTGTCGGGCTTGCCGCCCACGGCGACCTATGTGGGTGATTTGGAACCGTTCCGCGATGAAACCGTGAGCTATGTAGAAGGTCTAAAGGCTGCGGGCGTGCCGGTGGATTTCGAATTGTTCAAGGGGTGCTATCACGGCTTTGACCTGTTCGCACCGTCGGCTGGTATCAGCCAGCGGGCGACGGCATTTATCCTGGACGCCTTCGCGCGCGCCGTAGATACGCACATTGCCCCCCAGCCGAACACCGTGCCCACCGCCACTTAACCTTTTTGTATCTCGCGAATGTGCTTTTCCAACAGATCGGCGGTCAGATTGAGCTGCGTTTTCAAGATGCGCGGGTTGTCGTCAATAGTGCGCAGCAAGGCCAGGCCGCGCAACTGCGCATTGATGAAATACTGAATGGTTTTGATCTGACGCGGCATCAGTTTCTGATCCGCAAATGCGCGGGCCAAGGCGCGTTCGTAAGCCGCGATGCCGTTGCGTTGCCAGGCGATCACTTCGCCGGTGATCGCATCGTCCGACCGCCCCTCCAATATAATGTTCCAAATGGCAAGATATTTTGGGTCCCCGTAATAGGCCCATTGGTGGGTGATGACCTCCTGGCATCTTTTGGTGAGGGGCAGGTCAGCCAAATCCGGCGGCAGTGTGCGCCGGCTGGGGTCGAACAGGCGTTCGGTAATGACGGCGCGCATCAGATCGGCCTTTGTGTCGAAGTGATGCTGGACGGCGCCCGTGGTCAGTCCCGCCCGTTTGGCCACATGGGCGAGCGAACAGGCCCCCAATCCACGGTCGAGAAGCAGGTCGATGGTGGCGTCCAGCAAGGCCCGCCGCGTTTGGGCGCGGCGTTCCGCCTGGGTGCGGTGGGGAGAAACAGCAAGGCGTGTCATTTACATTACACACATAATGCATTATAGGTGTAATGTAAATGGAAAGCACAGCCATGCCGGTTCGCAGTTTCATAGAATTCCATATCCGCGGGGGCGCCGAAGCGGAATTTGAGCGCGCCTATTTAGATGGGGGTTTCTTGGACAAAGCCATCCATGCCCACGGCTTTCTGGGGGGCGAATTCCTGAAGAAAAGCGATGTTCCGCCGGTCTATGCAGCCTCCGCTCTTTGGCACGCAGAAGAAGACTATACGGCCTGGCAGCGCGGCTATGGCGCGGTGTTTTCAGCGGAGGCTCTGGAACGCCTCGCGCACTGTTTTTTGAAACCACCACAGGGCGTGGCGTTGCGGGTTTTGTCGAGGGCGCCGTCCGTTAATGAAAGGGAGGCATAGGCATGTCGCTTCACCCCAGTTTTGCCCCGCCCACGGAAGCTGAAATGGACCTGCGTTTGTCGCGGGTGCGGCACCTTATGTCGGCGCGGGGCCTCACCCACTATGTGGCGGCCTGTCCGCACAATGTTTTTTATCTGACGAATTTTGCGAATTACGTTCACGAGCGACCCTTTATCGTGCTGGTGACGCTGGACAAGCCCCTCCAGTTTCTCGTGCCCAAGCTGGAGGTTCCGCATGTACAGATCCGGTCGGTGGGGCCGGTGGAGCTGGTGGAGTATTTCGAATTTCCGGCGCCCGCGGGCTCGGGCTGGGACGATGTGTTTCGACAGCTGTTTCCGGCGGATGCGAAAACCGGTGTTGAATCCATCTGTCCGCTTCAGGTTTTCGATGCCGTGCCGGGCGACCGCGTGCGCTCAGATGTGGTGGACGATGCGCGTATCATCAAGACGGACTATGAGATTTCGCGGATCGTCTATGCCAGCAACATTGCCACCGACGCTATGAATTTGCTTTTGGACTCTGCTGCGCCCGGCGCCACCATGATCGGCATCGGCGGCAAGTGCCGCGGGCATATGTTGACCAGAGCCCTCACCGACAATCCGCAAACCAACATGCTGGCAACGGATGCGACCGCGGTTTTCCAACCACCCCGCATCTCGCACGATCCCCATAACTTCACGGATGTGGCGATGGCCATGGAAACCGATGGACCGAATGTGTCCATCATCAATGGCACGATCAACGGCTACGGCACAGAGGTCGAGCGGACTTTCTTTCTCGGTCCCGTTCCGGACGCTTGCGTCAAACCCTTCGAAACCATGATGGCCGCTCGCCACGCGGCCTTCGAAAATGTCGTCCCGGGGGCCGTGATGGCAGAGGTTGACCGGACGTGTAATGACATTTTTAAACGTGCGGGATATGAGGCCAACTTACTGCATCGAACCGGTCACAGTATCGGGGTGACGGGACATGAAGGCCCGTTTTTGGCGGACGGGGATGACCGGATCATCGAGCCCGGCATGATCTTTACGATCGAGCCGGGGGTTTACCTCAAGGGCGTTGGCGGATTTCGCCATTCGGACACGGTGCTGGTAACCGACACCGGCAATGTGAGCCTGACGCCCGTGAAAGACTCACTTGGCGATATGTCATTGGCAGCCTAAGACGGCGGTTCTTGCCCCACCACATAGAGAAACGATCCCCCTTTGATAAGGGGGATCACGCGCCGGTTGACCTCTTGCTCTAGCGCGGGGCAGCCCCAAGTGCGCCCCAGCGTGCCGCGTGATTTGTTCACATAATCCGCCCCGTGAATGACGATGGCGCGGTCGAAGGCCTTGTCGTTTTGCTGGTCTAATCCATGAAGCCGCAGTGACAGGCCATGCCGTCCATGATAGGGGGCGCCCGTGACAAAACTGCCAAGAGAACTCATTTTCGACTGCGGCGTATTTGAAAACTTGGTGGCCATGCCGTCATGGTCCGGGTCCGATCCCCGCCCATGGGCCACCAGAAACGCCTCGATGGTGTCCGTTTTTGTATCGACCAGGAAATAGCGGGGTTCATGAGAGGGGCGCCGGTAATCAATAATGCTCACATAGCGTCCATTGGAGATCTCACTTTCACGCCGGTCACGCGCGGCAAGCGCTTCGGTCAAGAGCACCGGATCAAGATGGGGGTGTTGTGACGAGGCCATAACCGCGCGGCTTGGAACCGCCGCAATAGCAACCAATGCCAAAACTGCTATGACCCATCGTCTTGTCATACTTTCAGAATTAAGGGGGAGTTTGGCGGAACTATGGCGTTGAAAAGAGACGCGCCCTAAGCGGAAGGCATTGACGGCCCCACAATGGCAAAGGCCTAATTTGGAGCTTCAACTCCACATAAACGGACCTTTCCTCATGACGTTTGAAGACCATACCGACATCGTCCGTCGACGGTACGAATATGCTCTTGGTATCGACACACGCGATTGGGCGCTTTACCGGTCGATTTTTACCGACACGATTTACACGGATTTTTCGTCCTATAACGGCGCGCCCGGTAACACCATGGCGGCGGACGATTGGGTTGCCGGTGTACAGATGGTATTTGCCGGTCTGGACGCCACCCAGCACACCATGACCAACCCGATCGTGGATATTGACGGCGACCGGGCCACCAACACCATGTATATGCAAGCGGCCCACTTTCTGAATAACGATCTGGGGGATCGCGAATTCACCATTGGCGGGTATTATGTGGACAAATTGGTCCGGCAAAATGGGCGCTGGCTCCTTCAGGAGGTGACGCTAAAGGTCCTGTGGAGCCGGGGAAACCGCCATATTATGGAGCTGGCGGTTGAGAGAGGGGCCGGGAAAGGAAACGCATGAGAATTGGGATCAACGGCACCGGGTTGGTGCGCCACGCCTCGCCGGAGCGCGTGGCCGATGACGTGGCCCGCGCTGAAGCGGACGGTTTCTCAAGCTATTGGCTGGCGGAACACATCACCGGCGGTTTTGATGCGCTGACAACGCTCGCGCTTGCGGGGCTGCGCACGCCGGGCATTGAATTGGGCACGGCCGTCATTCCTACTTATCCCAGGCACCCCATGGTGCTTGCCGGACAAGCCGTCACCACCAATGATGTGATCGGCGGGCGCCTGACCTTGGGGATCGGTTTGTCTCACCAATCTATGTTGGCGCCTCTGGGGTTGGAATATGGCAAACCCATCCGTCATCTGAAGGAATATTTATCGATCCTCGGTCCCTTATTGGCGGACGGCACGGTCGATTTCACGGGCGAGGAATTATCTTGCACGGCGACGCTGTTCAAAAAACCCGAGCCGCCCTGCTCTATTGTCGTGGCGGCCTTGGGGCCGCAAGCACTGCGGGTGGCGGGGCGTCTGTCGGACGGCACGACGCTTGCCTGGGTGGGACCAAAAACCATTCGCGATCATATCGTGCCGACCATTTCGGAGTCGGCGGACAAAGCCGGGCGCCCGGCGCCGCGCATCATCGCCACACTGCCGATTTGTGTCACGGACAATCCGGACGCCATTCGGGCGTTGGCCGCCCAAGAACTGTCCACCTATGTGGCTTTACCGTCCTACCAGGCCATGTTCGAACGTGAAGGTGTCGATGGCCCCGGCGATTTGGTGATTGCCGGCAGTGAAACGGAAGTCAAAGATCGCGTGGCGGACCTTGCCGAGGCGGGGGTCACGGACTTTGCGGCGTCGGAATTCACCCCGAGCAAAGACGAGCGGGCCCGCACCCGCGCGGTGTTGGTGGACATACAAAAAGACCAGCTGGCCTAGGAACGGCAAGCTGGTCTCAGTGGGGCAGTCTTCGGGGAGGATGCTGCTGGGGTCAGACTGCCTTTAACCGTTTTGGTTCTTCAATGCCTTTCAAAGCCGCCAGCCGATCCGACAGGCTGCTGGGGGGCCCGGCCCCCCTCTCCGCACGGGACAGGGCTTTCGCGATGTGGGGATCATCTTCCAATTGATCGGTCCGGAATAATCCGGCTTTTAGATTGAGCGTGTCCGCTTCTGCGCGCGCCCGTGCGGTCTGCTGGTTCATCTTGTCCAACGCCACACTCATGGCGTTCATGGAATTGACCATGCCGGCGGCTTCCTTGGCCCGCCGGTTGGCTTCTCGTGCCCGGTCGCGTTGAAGCTGCGCCAATTCCATTTGTCTTTGAGCGGACTTTAAATCGCGATGGGCGGTTTTAAGTTTGCCGGCGAGGTCCTCGAAACTCGCGCGCAACTCCCGGCTCCACGCTTCCACTTCATGGTCTTCTTGCTTCTCGCGTTTGATCTCCGGCTTGAGTTCTTCCAAGCGCGTTACAATCCTGCTCAGACTAATCTCAAGCCGCTCTTGTTCCTCCGGATCGGTCTCATTGAGCGCCTGCTCTTCCAATGATCCGGCCGCGGACAGATATTTCTCATATTTTGCTTCGATCTCGCGGGTTTCTTGCCGTTCCCGCCGAACCTCTTCCTCTGCTTCCGCCAATCGGTAGCCTAAGCGATCAAGCTCTTCTTCCATCATGGCGAGCTGGGATCGGCTCGCGGTTTCGGGATCAAAGGCCACAACGGCACCGGTGAAATCATCCAGCAAGTTGGATGCTTTGTTGATACCGAAGTGTTTCAAAAAACGCCAAGCCATATGGAACTCCAATTAAAAAGGGTGAACCTGATTGCCTATGTGGGTGGATAAGACCAAGACGCCAATCGGTTTTGGGACCGGCTGTAATAGAAAACAGACTTGCGACACCCTGTGGAAGAATCTGGTTAACCCCTGACCATTGATCGGAAAAGCCGATGGGCCTTGCGCATGACAACAAAGTCCCCATTACAGGGTGAGGGTTTAATGTGTGAGGAAACGGCATGGTCACGCGCACAAAGGCTGCGGCACAACCGCGACAACAAAACCGGCTGCGAACTTTTATTGTAACGGGCGGTGTACTTTCTCTGTTGATTGCAGCGCTGTGGGCCCTGCCCGCGCTGGCGGAAGACCGGCAAATGGGTGAGAAACCGCAGGCAGAACCCGGAGAGTCTGCCATCCGAATGGGCTGCACCGATGTTCCGGTACCTTGGGTGCCCGGGGCGCTTGAGCTTGATGATCCGCACACAGAAATGCGTCAGCGCGCACCTATCGAAAGCCCGGCTGGCGATAAGGGGTGCACGACGGTTTAGACTGCCCAAAAACGGGATGGTCAGGGGGGCCTTCTGAAGCCCAGGGGGCCCGCTGCGCGTGGCGGTGGCCGTTCGTCAGGGCACACAGTGCTAAAACCAATGACAATTCGCGGGACAAACGATTTAAATAATCAATGAAAATGCTCCATATGATCGGCGTACCCTATCAGGAGGATGTCCGATGAATATGCAGTTCAGAACTATCGACGCCGCAGAAAATGCCGCCGCCACGGGGCGGCCGGTATCGACGCCTGTTGCCGTTGCGCACGGAAACGGAATTGGACCCGAGATCATGTCCGCCAGCCTCGCCGTTCTCAAGGCGGCAGGCGCGGATTTTGAAATCGTCCCCATTGAAGTGGGTGAACGCGTTTATCGTTCTGGGGTCACGTCCGGCATTACCGATGACGCCTGGGACGAGCTGCGCCGGTGTAAGGTCTTCTACAAAGCGCCGATCAGCACGCCACAAGGGGGCGGGTTCAAAAGCTTAAATGTCACCATACGGAAGTCCTTGGGCCTTTATGCGAATGTGCGCCCGTGTCTGTCCTATGCGCCGTTTGTGGAAACCAAGCACCCGCACATGGATTTGGTGATCATCCGTGAAAACGAAGAAGATCTCTATGCAGGGATAGAACATCGTCAAACCGATGACGTGTACCAGTGTTTGAAGCTGATTACCCGTCCCGGCTGCGAACGGATCGCGCGGTATGCCTTCGAATATGCGCGGGCGCATGGCCGGAAGCGCGTCTCGTGCTTTACCAAAGACAACATCATGAAGATGACGGATGGTCTGTTTCACAAAGTGTTCGACGAGATCGCGCGGGAGTATCCCGAAATCGCCACGGACCACCACATTATCGATATTGGCGCCGCCCGTTTGGCGGATACGCCCGAAGCCTTCGATGTGATCGTGTTGCCCAATCTCTATGGCGATGTAGTCAGCGACATTGCCGCGCAAATATCCGGGTCGGTGGGGCTGGCGCCCTCTGCCAATATCGGTGACCACGGCGCCATGTTCGAGGCTATTCATGGCTCCGCGCCGGATATCGCCGGAAAGGACCTGGCCAATCCGTCGGGCCTGCTTTTGGCGGGCGCCATGATGCTGGACCATATCGGGCAATCGGATGTGGCCCTCACGGTTAAGAATGCGTGGCTGAAAACCATCGAAGACGGCATTCATACGCCTGACATTTACAGTAAAGACCGGTCCAGATTGTCGCTGGGAACGCGGGATTTCGCAAATGCCGTCATCGACCGTTTGGGGGAAGAACCGTCACGCCTGAATAAGGCCACCGCGTCTCGCGACACAACACCGATCCGGGTCACGCCGCCGGTGGTTAAGCTGCCGGCGAAGAAGGAACTGGTGGGCATTGATGTGTTCGTTCATACACGGCGGCCCGTTGACGCGTTGGCGGCATTGCTGCAGGAAGCGGCGGAAGAACCGTTTACCTTGACGATGATTACCAATCGCGGCGTCAAAGTCTGGCCCAACGGATTACCAGAAACATTCTGTACGGATCATTGGCGGTGCCGGTTCCTGGCGCGCTCGTCTCCCACGCTGAGCAACAATGAGGTGTTAAGCCTTCTCTCTGCATTGAGTAACGCGCATGTCGACTTCATCAAAACGGAGCATCTTTTCAATTTTGATGGTGAGCCGGGCTATTCGCTCGGTCAGGGCCAATAGAACGCTGTTTCGCAAGGGGCGGCTGTAGGGCCGCCCCCAGACGCATTGATCGATAGGAAACACCAATCATAACGGGCGATAGCATCGGCTACAAACGAAGCGACGGATGCCCATATCAAAGGTTCGGGGCGTAATGCGCTGCACAGGAGTTCGATCATGAGAGTAACCACAATTGGGACGCAAGTTGGCCAGCCAATAGCGCGCGCCGCACCGGTTGTGACCCGCCAGGACGCGGATCTGGCGTCGCCTGTCCCATCGGTTAAGGAAGCAGAAAAACCCGAAACCGTCCAAAAATCGAATGACCGCGATCTTGGGCGTTTTGTCGATATCTCGGTTTAATTAACTCACCGCCGGAACCGTTTCCCCACGGACGACTTCTCTCGCGTGACTTGAAGGATCAACATTATGAAATGCCCCGCCTGCCGTGATGCCATTTTGGTGATTTCAGATCGCCAGGGGGTTGAAATAGATTACTGCCCGGAATGCCGTGGCGTGTGGCTGGACCGTGGCGAGCTCGACAAGATCATTGAACGGTCAACGGGAAGCCGGGCTGAAAACGGGCGCCCGCCAGCGCGGGACGATGGTGGCGACCGCTATCGCGATTCGGCTTACGCGGATAAATACCGGGACGATCATCGGGGCGACCGGCGCCGCCGCAAAAAAAGCGGGGCCGCCGAATTCCTGTCCGAGATCTTTGACTTCGACTAGATCGGGCAGTCCGGCGATAGGTTAAGGCGATCACAAAATCGGCTCGCCATAGCTACAAAGGTCCAATTTCTGAACCATATCTCCTTTGTAACGTTTGAAAGGAGACCATTGTGATGAACATCGTCAACACCGCAATTTTCGGCATCTCGATCGCAACGATTGGGGCGACCGTCGCCGTGCTCATCTAGAGTGCTGTTCATGTGTTGTTTGCGTATCCAACAACCTACATCCACACCTACACCCGTTCGGGCCGTTGGCCGCACCATGAACTCGTTTTAATGAAACAAGTTCATCCCTTGTGTCTTCATTTTGACGCGTTTCGGTACGGTGAATCGTCACTCTCGGAGTGTGGCGCTTAACCTGGAAAACATTAAGGGTGCCAACGGCTCTTAACTTTTTCTACCGCGGCCTATTTCCGAGAAATCCGATAGGCGCACCGACGGTCGCCGCTGACAATATGTTCCGCGCGGCTTACTGAATAATCCGTCCCAAGAACATCTTGAAAGACCTCCAACTCATTCACACACAAGCCTGTGCAATCTTTTGCAACGGTACAGATCGGGCAATGGTTCTCGATAAAAAGCCAGTCGTTTTTTGAGCCCTCGGCTTTGTGTGCTTCCGCCATATAACCTTCATCGGTACGCAGTTTCGCAAGGGCTTTCAGTTTTCCCGGTAATGTTTTTTGGCGGCGGAGCACGGTGCCATATCGTTCTTTCTGGGCCCGCCCCCGATTTTCCACCAGCTTGGCGACGCCATCGTCTCCGAAGGCATCACGCGCGGCGCCCAACAATTCCACCGCGAGATCTCGATGGGAATCCGGGAAGGCGGCGTCGGCCTTTTCCGTGAGGTGCCAGAATTTGCTGGGCCGGCCTCTGCCTTTGGCTTCAGATCGGGCGCTGACAACCCCTTGTTTTTCAAGGTCATACAGATGCAGCCGCACGGCCATGGCAGTGAGGCCAAATTCGCGCGCCATGGCAGACGCGGTCTTGGCACCGTTCATTTTGAGGTGGTGCAGAATGGTGCGCCGGGTTTCGGCGTCGTGCCGATCATTGGTGAGTGGTTTCGTGGCCATTGAAATTAATTAAAGGCCCCTCTTGAATTATTCAAGAGAGCTATTAAATAAAGGGACAGCTTTAATAAATAAGAGGCCGCCATGCCGGACTATCACTCATTGGATCGGTCGCTAGAGGCTCTGAAGCCCTATGGGCCCAGCTTAAAAAGCGGTCTGTCAAACCATGTGCCCATGGCGGCGGAAGCCTTGTGCGCCATGGGGGACGCCGCGGCCTCCGCCCAATGGGTCCAAGCGCAGCTTGATAGCATTGCGCGTCAACCGAAGCCCGTATTCGGCCTGGACCCGAAACACTGGCAGGACGGCCTTGCCAAGCTAGGCCTATATGCCGACTGGCAACGCTATTTCGAAACGGAAATAGAGGCGCTGGGCTGGCAAAAGGCGTTGGACAAATGGGCCGGGCGAATGGCGCCGGGCTTGTTTGCATCGGCGACCCATGGCCTCATCCGGGCGGGACATGCGGCGCGGGCGCTCGCCGATGCGGATACGCCCTTGCGCCGCCGCGAACTCTCGGAAGGGCTTGCGGTTTGGGCGTCCTCCTATCAGACCCTGCCGACGGACCGGGCGGTCGCGCACCCATTGGAGACCATCGAGATGGCGTTCGACCGGCTGCCCCGTATTCCCGCCGAAAAAAGGAAGACACAGGGCCTCATTACGGATGCCTTGAAACCACTCGATGACATGCCGGAATTCGCAGGTGTGATCGGCTGGATCAATCTGGACGAGGATCCGGGAGCCATCGCCAATCAGCTGGCGGCGCGGCAGGCGCGCGTTTTTCTCGATCACGTCCACACACCCTTGCTGGCCATCGTGTTCACCCATTCGATAACCAGTGTGCACGCTATTTTGAACATGGTCCCCCATATATCCCCGTCTACGACAAAAGACCTTTTGGCGTTCGGATGGCAGGCCGGGGCTGCGCTTTATGCGTCGTATGCGGAAGAGATGGTCCGCTCGGACCGGCCGGCAGCCGAGGCCAGTGCCGATATCATCGCGCACGCGGTGGCGAATGGCGACGATCATGTGATCAAATTGTCAGAGGCGTGTTTATCCTTTTATGGACGCACGGGCGATTGCATTTTTCTGCAAGTTCCCGCGCATGCACGGACCTTTTTACACGGAGATTGAATTGATGTCGTCGGAAGACCTTTTTCGCTTCACAGCCTGGGCCGCGATTATCGGGGGTGGTTTGCGGATGGTGTCGGCTTTCATTCCGTATGAAGCAGACAATCTAGTTCTTGAGAGCTTCTATGCCCTTACGGATTTGGCGCTTTTGGCGGGTTTGGTGGCGCTTTATGTGTCCCGCTCAGAGGTTTTGGGAGCGGTCGGATTTGCGGGGTTCGCCCTTGCGGCTGCGGGAAAGGCTTCAATTGTTGGGCCCGATCCCGTCTTTCATGGCGTTGACCTTTATTATGCAGGTGTTGCCATAGTCCTTTGCGGGCTGGCCTTGCTCTCGCTCCAGATCATCCGTACACACGCCTACCCATCATGGATCGCCGGGCTTTGGATCGCGACGCCCTTCATAAGCCTTGGTCTTGCTGCCGCCGGATTTTCCGAGCTTGGATTTTTTGCCGGGGGACTTACCTATGCAGCAGGCTATGTAGGTGGTGGCGTTGTCCTTCTCAGCCGGCTGGGGCCCACCAATACCTAATCCACGCGGTCAAAATTTCCCGTGGCTTCTTCCCAGGCCCGGCGAATGACGAATTCCCGATCCAATCCAATGGGCAGCCCCGCAAAGAGGATTTCCTCATATCCCGCATCGGCGGTTAGGTTTGCTTTTTGTTGGGTTTCGGCTTCGCTCCACCCTTCCGCCACGGCGGTGCGGCCAATGTCGGCCAATTGCGCCACAAAGGTTTGATAGGCCGCAATACCCTCGCGGTCGGTCACCTCTCCATGGCCGGGGATCACTTTGGTAAAGGGCAGTTTCAATGCTTCGTCCAATGTGGCGCTCCATTCCACCACGGTGCCCCCGGCTTCGAGGTCAATATTGGGATAGTGCTTGTTAAACAACAGGTCCCCCATATGGATCGTATCGTCTTCCACAAAGACAACCACCAAGTCCCCGTCCGTATGGCCCCGGCCGGGGTGATACAGTTGGATTGTCTTGCCGCCCAACTGGATTTCTTTGGTGTCCGTGAAAGTTTCATTCGGAAGAAGTGCGGCGGCGTCCCCTTGCCACGCGGCCCCATCGATGGTTTTCAAATAGTGCAGCGTCTTTTCCGTGGCCACCACGCGGGTGCCAGCGTCGAAGGCGGGGTTCCCATGGGTATGATCCAAATGATAATGCGTATTGATGATCATCACCACCGGTTGGCCGGTAAGCTCCTGTGCGACTTGCTTGATGCGGCTGCCTTGCAGGGCAAAGGTCATGGTATCCACAATGACCGTGCCTTCCGACGTGCGCAGCACGCCCACATTGCCGCCCATGCCTTTCAGCATGAAAAGATCTTCGGTGATCTGTTCGCTTTCCAGCGCGCGGATCTGCGTATAGCCATAGGCGGCGATACCGCCGGCTATGATGGCCACCAAAATAACAACACGTACCAGCCACTTTAGCATGGCGCTCCCCCTTTTTTTGTCGTCTCAACGTCAAACGCTCAAGACCATTCGCGCAGCATACTATTATCGGGGTCCCGAAACAGGCGAATTCTTAGCGGCACCCTCGAAAAAGAGGCTTATACTCACGCCAACGCGCGGCAATGGTCCAAAAAACCGTGCGCGAGACTAAATTGGGAGGCCTAGATGATCATTTTCCGTCAGCTCTTCGATCCTGCATCGTCCACATACACCTATCTGATTGGCGACCGGGACAGCGGCCAGGCCGTCTTGGTGGACCCGGTGTTCGAGCAGTTTCGGCGGGACAGCGCATTGATCCGAGACTTGGGCCTGTCCTTAATCGCAACCGTGGAAACCCATGTGCATGCGGATCATGTTACCGGGGCTTGGCTGTTCCGCGACGAGGTGGGCAGTAAGATCATGATTTCCAAGAACAGCGGAGCCGACGGGGCGGACGTGTACGTCGATCACCTCGACAAGATTTCGTTCGGCAATCGCTACTTGGAAGTGCGCGAAACGCCCGGTCATACGGCGGGGTGCATTTGTCTGGTTCTCGATGACGAAAGTTTTGTGATGACCGGCGATTGTTTGCTGGTGCGCGGCGCCGGGCGCACGGATTTTCAGGGCGGCAGTGCCGCAACCCTTTATCGTTCCGTACACAGTCAAATATTTACGCTGCCGGACACATGTATCATTTATCCGGGTCATGATTATCGGGGCCTGACGGCAAGCTCTGTTGCGGAAGAAAAGGCGTATAATCCGCGCTTGGGCGGGCAATTGGCGGAAAGCGATTTTGTCGGTTTCATGAATAATTTGGGTCTGGCGCATCCCAAGAAAATGGAGGAAGCGGTCCCGGCGAACTTGACATGTGGGCGTCCCGCTGACGACATTTCTGGGGGAGGCCAACCGGATTGGGCCCCTGTTCGATTCACATTCGCCGGGTTTTGGGAAATTGAGCCACGGGTTTTGGAGGAACATTTGGGGGACGTGCAGGTGTTGGATGTCCGCGAACCTGCCGAATTCAACGGACCGTTGGGCCATATTGAAGGGGCTGTGTCCATTCCTCTGTCCGACCTTTCTGAAAACTGCGACCGGCTTGATCGCTCAAAGCCGATTGTCAGTGTGTGCCGTGCCGGTGGCCGGTCGGCCCAGGCCATCACACTTCTCAAACGAGGGGGCATCGACAATGCGGTCAATCTGGCCGGCGGTATGTTGCGCTGGCGGGCGGAGCATCTGCCGGTGGAAAACGGTGCTGAATAGAGCAGAGCTCTTGGTCGGATCATGGGTCTAAGCACGCCCCATTTTTCGGTGATTGTGCGGTGCTTCAATCGCCGCGACCGGGTGGTGCGGGCGGTGGACAGCATTCTTTGTCAGACCGACCAAGATTTTGAGGTCATCGTTGTGGATGATGGCTCGACCGATGGCAGCGCTGCCCAACTCGACGCGGCGTTTGGCGATCATCCCAAAGTGACGCTGATCCATCACCCCACAAATCAGGGGGCGGCCGCGGCGGCCAATACGGGCGTTGCACAGGCGCGGGGCGCGTTGATCGCATTTCTAGACAGTGACGACACCTTCTTGCCCGGATGCCTCGCGGCTCATCGGGCAGCTCTTGATGCGGCACCCACCGCGATGATGACCTATTGCGATTATGTCCAACTGTGGGAGCCTTATGGCTTTGAACGCATATTGGCCTGCGGCACGGACGATCAGGACCAGCGTCTGGCGACCTTAAAAGGGGGCTTTATCCATTCCCAATCCTTGATCGTTGTGCGCCGGGACGCGTTTGAAAGTATCGGCACGTTTGATCCTTCCCTTCAAATCAGTCACGACTTTGACCTGTGGATGCGCCTTGCGCTGACCTTTGATCAACCGTTTAAGCACGTCACCGAACCGCTGGTGCGGTATAGCTTGTCAGTGGATGGGGTCACCAAACGATATGACCGCTGGTGGCGGGAAGCCAAGACCGTGGTGGCGCGCGGTAAAGAACATCCCAATGCGCGGCCTTATCTTTTCGATCTGGACGGGGTGGAGAAACGATTGGGCGCAAACATTCTGACGCGGCAAGCGGTTGAGCATTGGGTGCGCCAGCGCAAAGATCAGAAGGTGTCCGTCATTGTGCAAATGCCAGTGCGTGCTGAAGACCTCAGGGCGTCTATTTCCTCTTTGTGGGAACAAACCGTCAAGGACATTGAGCTGATCCTGGTAAGCACGCCGGCAAACCATGCGGCGGCCGACCGTTGGGGCACCGCTGCGCGGCAGCGCGGCGTACCCACCGTCTCCCTATGTGCGGATATGCCGGCGGGGGATCTGCTTATGCGCGCCATGAATGTGGCCAACGGACCGCTGATCGCGTTTCTGGAGGCAGGTTTCACTTGGCGCCCGGACTATTTGGCGGAACAGGTCCGGGCGTATTCCTTTCCAACCGAACGGCCCATCTTTAGCTGCACCGGATCGGCGTCGGATGGGGCGACCGGGTCGCCGTTGACGCCGCAGCCCACGGACCTGGCAACCATGGTGATCGGACGGGAGATTGTCCCCTACTTAGACCTGGGGCCGGATCTGCCGCACCTCTCCGCGGACACTTTGGCATCGAGGTGTTATGCAGCGCTTGAGGCCAAACCGCCGTCGGGTGTGTCGCTCGGGCCTCCCATTAAGATTGTCAGAGCGCTTGTCTCTTGTCCCGGAGAAGGGGAAGAATTGCATGTTTCAGAGGGGGGCTCATGACCATCGGAAACGGTGCTCCCATCATGATCTTGGGCATCCGGCCCCGCAGCGGGACGAATTTTCTGTGCGACATCATCAACCAGCACCCGGATGTGGCGCGCCCCAATCCGATCGACGAAGACTACTTTCTGGCGCATGCGGATAAGTTGGAAAGTTTCGCCGACGGGCTCGGCAGCCATTGGAAGAATCTCAGCCGGCCTGTTCCGCCCTCGGCGCCTGACGAGGTGCTGGCGGCTTTGGGCGTCGGCTTATTGGGGTGGTTGACGGTTTTGTCTCAAGGCAAACGGGTGCTCACAAAATCTCCGTTGCCCGGCAGGCTGGATCTGTTCCCCAAATTGTTTCCGTCGGCAAAACTGTTGATCATTGTGCGCGACGGGCGCTCCGTTGTGGAATCCCATATGCGCAGTTGGCCCCAAGATGGTCGTTTCGGCCCTGACCTCTTCAGGGGCCTGATAAATGCATGGGTGGAGGCCGCCGAAACGATCCAGCGCTTTCGGGAACAACATGCGGTGATGGACCATCCCTACATGCTGGTGCGCTATGAGGATCTTGTGCGGGAACCGGTTGAACGGGCAACGGCTATTTTAGAGTTCCTGGAGTTGGACCTCAGTCTTTACGACGTCGGGGCCTTATCGGCGCTCCCGGTGCGCGGGTCGTCAACCTTTGGCCGGGCGCCGGGTGGTGCCATCGACTGGAAACCCATAGAACGCTCTGCGGATTTTGATCCTCTTATGCGCTGGGAATCCTGGACGTCCGACCAACATCACACGTTCAATCAGCTTGCGGGCCGCGCCATGTCTGGATTTGGCTATTTGCTGGAACGATAACGGCTAAAGAAGGGGTCCGCCTTCGCCACCGCCAACTGTCCCTGTGCCTCCCAGGCCGCCGCTTCCGGCTTGGCCGTCGAGTTCCAAGGCATCGATCAGGTCCTGAAGGCTTTCGAAGTTTTCGATGTCGATGCCAAGTTCGGTCTGCAATTCTTCCAGCGTTTGCGGGCCAAGGCCCGATCCATCATCGCTTTCGGGAACTTGCTTGAGCTTCCATGTTTCGTCGTCAAGACCGGTCACGGTCAGGCGGCCACCAACACCTTCTTCGTCCGTGGCCTCTTGCTCGAGCTGCTCCAAGATTTCTTTAATCAGTGCATCCGGCGCGCGAGAGATGGTGACCTGTCCATCGGGCGTGATGGTGAACATGAAGCCGGTCCGGGTGATCGATTGGGTGTCGCCATCATTCGTGGTGGCGGTCATTTCATCACCGGCCAGGAAGATCGCCTGAATGCCGCCATCCGGTGTATCGCGCATCAACAGAATGCCGCCACGGATACCGATAACGGCCGTAGGGGTGTTCACTTCCACCGGTTGGTCTTTACTGGCGCGGCCGCCCACAAAGCGGAAGACGCCTTTGGAATAGCGCATGGCCATCGAGCCGGTATTGGTCGATGGGTTGTAGACGAATTTGTCGATCACCAGATCAGAATTTGGACCGACCGTGACGGATGTCTTGTCCAACAGCTGCAATTGAACCCGTCCGGTCGACCCTGTGGAGATGCGCTCATTTCTAAAGACGGCATCCCCTACCTGTATGGTCCGTACACTGCTGCCACGTAGTTGGCCTTTCGCCAGTGGATTGACAATACGCGCCACACCGGCGCGCTCTTGGGCGTGCACATCGGCTTGACCGGCCAATAGGGCGGAGATTGCCGTGGCGGCCAACCAAATATCTCGCGTGTTTCCCATGGCTCTGTCCTCAGTACCGGTATGTCAGGCTCACTAGGCCGCTGTGATTGATAAATTCGAACTGGGTGAAGTCCGACTCTTGGTTCTGCACCAAATATTCGAAGTTCAGATCAAGGCTGCGATAAATATTTGCCGAATTGCCGACGGCCACGGTCACCCGCTGGTCGCTCCGTTCTTCGGTCGCGCTGAGCGATGGGTTGGGCGCGTCAAACCCGCGAAACTCACCCACGACCCGAAGCCATGCCCGCCATTGGGAATCGCCCCATCCGACAGGGGGTGCATACCGGTAGTTCAACTGGCCCGCCACGGCCCACAGCCAATTGTCTTTGAAAGCCCGTTCGGTCATGGACTGGATGCCAAGACCGCGCAGGTTCAACGAAAAGCGTTTCGGTAACAATATGACCGTCTTGATTTGATAATGGTTTTCCGCCCCGTCCAGAAGTTCTGCAAACGGACGATCCGCGGTGGCTCTGAAATCTCTCTGGCGCCGCTGATAGGTGACTTCCGTGCGGATGCGATCAGTCAATTCTCCGATCACATCAATGCCGCCGCCATACGTCAATGCGTATAGGTCGTCACCGACGGTCAGCACATTCCCGTAAATATGCGGCCGCAGCCAAAGCCAGGGCGCGTGGCGGCGCAATGGCTTGAATGAAAACCCAGGCTCCGCGGCAAAAGACAGGATATCATTTTCCGTTAGATCGAATTGCTGCGTGAAATACAGCGAGGCTTTGGTATCGATCGTGGCTTCGTTTTGCAGATCCAGATCGTATTGATGCCGGAACCAGCTTGATAAGAAGAAGTTGGCGTCCCCCTCGGGCTGCGGAAGGCCTGCCACCTGTAACTGAGTGTCCTGAAAGGTGATGGTATCGCTGTCGGAAACAAAACTTGGGTTCGATTGGTAGCGAATGCCTGCGGTGACGGCGCCCCGAAAGCGGTTTTGTTGTGTTTCTCGTCGTGCGCGCGATAGGGCGGTTTTCACGACCGCTTCCCGTTCGGCCGACAGCTTGCCGGAGTCGAGCGCTTCCTGCAGATGGGCCTTCGCCGCCGCATACGCGCCAAGCCGGAAATAGAGCAGGCCCACTTCCGACCGGATCAATTGCTGGTCTTCGTCAACCAGCAGAATCGGTTCCAACACGCCGATGGCGGTTTCGTAGGCGTCGAAGGTGCCAAGTTTTTTTGCGGCGATGACGAAGCGCCATGCATGGGTATAGTTTTCAGGGTCTTCATAGACCGCTTGGTAGGCGGACTCATATTCCGCTTGCAGCGATGCCTCTGCGGTGGCGTGCGCTGTTACGGTCAGCAGCATCCACGACACCGCAACCGCAGCTGCCGCCATGACGCGCGCAGGCCAAATCGCAATGTTGGTGAAAACGCTGGAACAAATGGGAAAATTCCGCCGCACTGCCATGTCCCCCTAAAGATTAATAGTACGGGGTGATCCAAGGCAGGTAAAGCCGAGAAAGGCCAGTTTTCGTGGGAAAAACCGTTGTATTTTGGGCGTTTGAGTGAATAACGGATTGCTCACAAAAGGCACCGCCAATCGGCAGTTGCATCTATTGGGCCGGCAAAACCGTCGTCATCAAATCGTCCGCAAAACGGGGGGCCAGGGGTTTATGGCCAAGCAGGAGGCGAAAAAAAACGGGGCCATAAAGGGCATCTGCCGCGGTCTCCGTGTCGAATGTTTCAGGCAACTCGCCCACAGACTTGGCCTGGTCTAGAAGCGCTTTGCCGTCTGCCCGGCTTTTTAGAACAACGTGATGCCGGAACGCTTTTGAAACTTCGGTCTGGCTGTCAGCGGCGGCGATCAGCATTGCTGCATTACGTCCCCGAGGGGTGGCGAAGATCGCGATGGTCGCCCTTAGATGTTGGTTTAACTGGGACAAGATTGTCCCCTGACCATCGCGCGGTGGTAACTCCGGCTGGGCCTCCATTAGAGCGGTCATCATGACTTCATGGGCATTTTGCCAATACCGGTAGATGGTCGGCTTGCCCACTTTCGCTTGTTTGGCAATCGCTTCCATAGTGACCGCCGCAACGCCGCCGCGTTCAAGCAAAGCGATCGCCGCGCTCAGAATGTTGTCGCGGGCAGCGGCACTGCGCGGCCGGCCCGGTTTTCTTTTCGTCGTTCCTTCAGGCACTTGATTTTGCTTGTCGCGCCTTTCTAATTACGTTACGTTTCGTTAAATAATATAAAAATCTTAGGAGAGATGCAATGACCTTAAGCCCTTATCTGGCGGCGAAAGACGCGTCCGCCGCCCTAGCATTTTACAAGGACGCCTTCGGTGCGGAAGAACTCTATCGCCTCAACGGGCCGGATGGGCGTATCGGACATGCGGAATTCACCATCAATGGGGCCCGCCTTATGATTTCCGACGAATATCCCGACTTTGGGGCGTTAAGCCCACAGACGATTGGCGGGTGCCCGGTCAAGCTTCACATCTATGTGGAAAATGCAGACGACACCATCGCGCGGGCGGCGAAAGCGGGCGCGACGATTGTCCGCGAACCAAAGGACGAATTCTTCGGCGACCGATCCGGCATGGTGGCGGATCCCTTCGGCTATTCCTGGTTCATCGCGCACAAGATTGAGGAGGTGACCCCCGAGGAAATGCAACGGCGTTGGACGGACTCCATGGGCGGCTAGTAATTTCGGTCCAATCTTCTCAATGGTGGTCGGAATGGTCACCATGGGCGTCATCGTGATGATCTTCATCATCATGATGATCATGACTGTCATGATGATGGTCTCCGTGGCCTCCAAGGAAGGTCACGGTCACCGCAATACCTGCCACAAACGCCACGACCGGAACGATCCCCGACCGCCGTACAAATCGTTCCATCAGATGGGTCGTGCTTACATAAAGAAGGGCGCCACCGGATAGCGCCAGCATAATGCCCAAACTTTCAGGCGCTAAGCCCTGAATGGCGGACAGGCTGAGGATCGCCCCCAATGGCGTTGTGAACGCCGCACCTAAAAAGGCCAGCCCAAACGACGTGAGCGGAGATCCGCCCGCGCTGCGAACCAGCAGAAAGATTACCAAGCCTTCGGAGAATTCATGAATGATCAATCCGCTGGCGGCTGAGACACCTACAAGGAAGTCAACGGAAAAGGCCGTGCCGTAAACGATCCCATCAACGAAGGAATGGAACGCGATTCCCAAAAAGGGAGCCACAACCAATCTCGGCGGCAAGGCTTCATCCGTGGGATGATGGTGTCCGGCGGCTTTGTTGATGATAAAAAGAACAAGAAAACCGATCACCACATAGAATGGAGCTGCATCGGTGAGTTCGATGCTCTCCGGAAGCACGTGGATGAGGGCCGCCGCCAAAAGAATACCCGCCGCGAATGCACTCAAGATGGCATCGTAGCGCGTGGCCCAGTCATGAAATCGCCAAACTGTCGCAATACCCAACGTGGTCACAGCGGCTGCGATTAAGCTGGCCACCAAAGCCGGTTCAGAAAGGAAGGCCATTGAGTTCACTGCCGGTTTTCCGTAAATCCAATCGATATCGACCGCGTCTCGGCGGAAAGGAACCTGGTCGCGGGCCGGGCGTGGGTTATATTATAACATTGTTGCTGTGCTCAATAGAATTGATCGAGGATCGTTCATGTCTAAATTGAAGTTGAGGAAATCCCTAAGCATTCTGCCGGTTTTTGCGTTTCTGACGGGCTTTGCCGTGTTGGTGCCGACGACCCCATCTTTGGCAGAAAGCGACGCCCACGACCATCACGACAGCCACGATGAGCCTGAAGCGCACGCAGACCATGACGACCATGATCACGAGCATCGTGAAGCCGGGGCCCACCAACATGGTGTTGCGGAAATCGGCGCGGCGCTTGATGGCGGCAAGCTGGCGATAGAGTTCAAATCCCCTGCCGCGAATTTGGTTGGGTTCGAACACGACCCTAAAAATGACGATCAACGAAAAGCCGTCGAGAATGCCGTGATCGTTCTGAAGAATGGCAAAACCCTTTTTGTGCCGGATGCGAATGCCAAATGCGTCTTATCGGCGGCGACAGTCTCATCGCCATTCGAAAGCGACACCGCAGACCGCGACCATGACCAAGACGCGCACGATCACGAAAAACACGATCATGACGAGGCGCATGAAAACCATGAAGAAACCCATAGTGATTTTTCGGCGCGCTATCTGTTCGACTGCGCCGCGCCTCAGCAATTAACAACCTTGCGGGTTGGATTGTTTGACATCTTCCCAGCCATTGAGAAGATTGATGCGGTCTATTTAGGCGACAGCGTCCAGTTGGGCGCTGAGCTGACCCGTACCAGCGCAGACTTTAGTTTGTCCGCTCAATGATCAATTCTCCGAAGACACGCGGGGCGCGCTGTGGCGCCAACTAACCATCAGCCGACCATATGTTTGGCGAACCTTCAGTTCGCGTGGCGGGCCCCTCAGATGATCTTGGACATATCTGACTTCACGGTCGATATGGGCGAGCGCGTGTTTCTCTATGGGCCCAGCGGAAGCGGGAAGAGCACCCTGCTGGGCGTCATCAGTGGTGTGTTGAAACCAACCAGAGGTCAGGTGACAGTTTTAGGGCGCGACTTGACGAAGATGACCGCATCCCAACGAGACGCGTTTCGGTCCGACCAACTGGGTATCATCTTCCAGATGTTCAATTTGTTGCCCTATTTGTCCTTGGTCGAGAATGTCGCCTTGCCGTGCCGCTTCTCGGCAAACAGACGCCGCCGCCTGCTTGAAAATGCGGGATCTATCGACGATGAGGCCCGCCGGCTTTTAACCCGCCTTGGTTTGCCGGATGCGGTCTTTGATCGGCGCAATGTGACGGAACTGAGCGTTGGCCAACAACAGCGCGTCGCCGCGGCACGCGCCCTCATTGGGGCGCCGCAGTTGATCATTGCCGATGAACCCACCTCCTCGCTGGACGCCGACGCCCGTGGCAGTTTCATCGACCTCTTGTCGGAAGAATGTGCGAAATCCAATACGTCACTATTGTTTGTTAGCCACGATCTGAGCTTGGCTGAGAGATTTGACCGGTCAATCGATCTCAGTGCCATCAACGCAGCGCCTGTGGCAGGGGAGGTCGCCTCATGACGTCTACTCCCATTATCACCTTGGCGTTCAAAAGCCTGACAAACCGGCGCCTCACGGCCTTGCTGACCGTGTTTGCCATCGCGCTTAGCGTGACGCTGTTTATCGGGGTCGACAAGATCCGAAACGGCGCCCGCGATGGGTTTGACCGGACGATTTCTGGAACGGACTTGATCGTTGGCGCGCGCAGCGGGTCGATCAACCTGCTGCTCTATTCCGTCTTTCGAATCGGCAATGCGACGAACAATGTGACGTGGCAAAGCTACGAGTATTGGGCGAAACACCCCCAAGTGAAATGGACCGTGCCGCTGTCGCTTGGGGATTCCCATCGTGGGTTTAGGGTGTTGGGCACGACGCCCGCCTATTTCGACCATTATCGGTATGGGGCAAAAAAGAACCTGGCGCTTGCGGAAGGACAGGTCTTCGACGATGTCTTTGATGCCGTGTTGGGGGCCGATGTGGCGCGTGAGCTTGGCTACACGCTAGGGCAGGAAATCTCTGTGGCGCACGGCATCGGCGCGACAAGTTTCGCCAATCACGACGACAAGCCGTTCAAAATTGTCGGTATCCTGAGCAAAACGGGGACGCCCGTGGATCGGACGATCCATGTGAGCTTGAAAGGGATCGAAGCCATCCATATCGGCTGGGAAAGCGGCACTGCCAGTCCGCTTTCTCGGATGGTCACGGCGGATCAAGTGCGCGATATGCCGCTTAAGCCCAAGGCGATCACCGCGTTTCTCATCGGCATGGAATCGCGGATTGCGGTATTGCGATTGCAGCGAGACATTAATCAGTACAGCAAAGAGCCGCTGCTCGCGATCATCCCGGGGGTGGCGCTCAGCCAATTGTGGAGCGTTGTGGGGATTGCCGAAACGGCGCTCACCGCGATCGCCGGATTTGTGGTGTTCACGGGATTGTTAGGCATGCTGACCACAATCCTCACAAGCCTGAACGAACGCCGGCGGGAAATGGCTATTTTGCGCAGTTTAGGCGCCAGGCCCTGGCATATTTTCGCCCTTCTGCTCAGCGAGGGGGCCCTTTTAGCCCTTATTGGCGCCATCCTAGGCGTTCTGGTCGTTTATGGCACCATGCTTTTCGCGGCACCTATGATCGAGGCCCAATCGGGCATCTATCTGGGGGCCGTGGTACCGGGTGCTTATGATCTGGCGGTGGTGGGGATTATTGTAGTAGCTTCGGTGATCTTGGGGTGCGTGCCGGCATTCCGAGCCTATCGGAATTCCCTGGCCGACGGCCTGACCATTCGAGTGTGATGATGCTGCGTTTTTTACAGATTTGTCTTTTTGTCCTGATGTCGACGGTGGCGTTCGCCAACACCGACGCGCCTCAAGAAATCAAATGGGATGATCTCTTGCCCGAAGGAGAGCTCGAACGCCTGCAAGAAATGTATCAAAAGCAGATCGAGATGCTGTACCAAGCAGACCCGATCATGGAAGGAAGTGCCAATGACAAGGCCGTGCAGTTTGGCACGTTCAACGTTGTCGAAGAGCTGGATGGCGCAAACGTCCGTATACCCGGCTATATGGTGCCCTTGGATTTGCAGGACGGCAAAGTAACCGAGTTCCTGTTGGTGCCGTATTTCGGCGCGTGTATTCATTCGCCACCGCCCCCGCCCAACCAAACCGTGTTTGTCACCTCGGTGGAACCTGTTGAATTCAGCTGGGATGCCTTCTGGCTGGAAGGGACGCTGAAAACCGAGAAAGCGGAAAGCGAATTGGCCAATGCGGCCTATACGCTAGAACTGTCCAAGATCGAACCCTATTCAAGTTAAAACAAAAAGCTGAGGCCTGTCTGAGCGCTGGCGCCGATGTCCACATCGCTGCCGGTGCGGCCTTCAAGATCAAGGAACAGGCTCAGCCGGTCCGTGACGCTGCCGTGCACACCAAGCCGCGCATAGGCGTCAATGCTGGTGTCATCGTCCGCCGGGCTCGCCGTGAAGGGCGTGGCGAGCAAAACGACATTGACACTGTCATCCCCCATTTGGGCACGGCCTTCGGCGCCCAAACCAAAATCGACCTGCACCTGGTTTTGCGTCGTGACCAGTGCCAGTTCCGCAAATCCACTCATAGCGTGGGCCGTGCGGTCACTGACGGTTAAGGACGCGACCGCGCCGGTTTCCGTGTAGCCATCGGTCCATTCCCCCGCATAGTGCACACCGCCGGAGGGCTTGAGGCCAAACGACCCCAGCGCATTGTGGAAAAGCCGGGCGGTTTCGATGCCGGCGCTAACAAATAAGCTGTCGACATCGGCGCGGGCGGCATCAAGGCCGCCAGGGCTTGTGTTGTTGGAGATATTCCGCACACTGTCTGTCTGTGCGACCCCTCCAAAGGCATTGGCGGTCACCGCCCATTTGCCCAGGGGCACGGCCCCATAAGCGCCGCCGTAAAAGCGGTCGGTTTCCGCCGTGGTCCGGTCGCCATTGGAATCGATGCGGCTTGATCCATAACCGCCGAACAGACCCAGGCTGCCATCCCCCACATGCATCACGCGGGCGCCCGCCATGCCGCCCCAGAAACGATGATCAGAATCCGGCTGTTGTCCGTTTTCATCACGCTCCGCAAAGCCACCATAGAACGCTGCCCAAATGGGTTGGGTGTTCGGTGGGGTGCCATAAACCCGACCATCGTTGGAGGCCACCTGAACTTCCTTCGAAAAGGCGGCAAGGTCTGTAAAGGCATTGAGCCCGCCCTGTTTGGAAACCACGCGATGTATTTGATGCGTCTGATCCAGAAACGCATAATTCAATTCGCTAATGCCGAGTAGATCCTGGTCCAGGGACGTAACCGTATCCCCATTCTGTACAAAGAAGATATCGTCATTCGCCCCGATTGTTGGGGTGGTGCCGGTTGATGTAATGGTGTGGTTGCCGGTCTGAAAATAGACCGCTGATGAACCGGTACTGAAATTCACGAGCCCATCCAGAACCGACCCGTTGGCCACTTGCAGCCGATCATCACCAGGGCCGAAATCGATTGCGGTGCCGTTCCCGCTCACCAGCCCGTTATTAAAGACAAAGTTGCCGAACGTCCCGGCGGTAAAATCGATGCCGGCGCCGAGGCCCGAGCTGATGGTGCCGCTATTGTAGACTTGGTTGTTGCTTTCGCCGTCGATCCCATTGGCCAGGGCGTCGCCATTGGCAATCAACGTGCCTGAATTGATGATGATGTTTTGGTCATCCACTTCAATGGCATCCGCGCTGCCGATACCCTGGGTGATAATCGTGCCACTATTGGTGATCCGGTTGAAATCATTGACTTCGATGCCGTCACTGTCGTCGCCGGTGACGTTGATGGACCCGGAAATGGTGAGGGTGTTGTCGTTATCCCCAAAAATCCCGTCGGAATCGATACCGGCGGTGGACAGGCTGCCGGAGACATCCACGGTGTTGCCGTCTTCCAGAAGAATGGCGTCCGAAAAGTCGCTGAGGGTCTCGATCGTGCCGGACACGTCCAGCATATTGTTGTCAAACAGGTCGATGCCGAACCCGCCGTCTTGCATCGTCACGATGCTGCCGGAAAAAGAGACGACATTGTTGTCATCGCCCCCAAGGGCCGCGGACCCAAAACCGCCCCCCATGATCGAGCCGGACACATCGACAGTGTTTCCGTCCCGAAAGAAAATGCCCCCGCGATCGCCGCTGGTCAGACTTCCTGAAAAATTGATCTGATTGTTGTCGTCAAAAAAAACGATTGGCGGGCCAGCCCCGCCGCCCGTCAGCGTGCCGGAGATATCGGCCATATTGTTGCTTCCGGCGAGAACAGCCCCACCGGCGCTATTGATCGTGCCCGATACGTCAATTGTGTTGCCGTCCCCAAAGAAAATGGCGTGAGGCCCCAATCCGCCGGTCGTGATCGTGCCGCTATGAATGATCGTGTTGTTGTCGATGCCGCTAATTGCGCCGGTGCTGGTCGGATCATTCAGTGTGATGGTGCCGGAATTCGTCACCCTATTGTTGCTGCCGACGATAATGCCAAAAGACCCTGCCTGCTGCGTTACCAAACTGCCGGTGTTGGTGACGGTGTTGCCGTCGTTCAACAGGATGCCCGGTGCCACCGCTGCGTCGGTGGACAGGGTGCCGTTATTGGTGACCTCGTTATTGTTAGAGGTGCCGATGATGGCCGGTGTGGCACCGTCGGTGGTGGCCAGCGTGCCCCCGCTTTCGATGACGCCCGTGTCGCCATCGTTCAAGGTCTGCGGGTTGGTTTCGGTCGTACCGGAGGGTATCGTGAAGCTTTGCGCCATCACGGGGGTCCCATTGGCCCCCCATGAAAGTGCAAGCGCGCACACGCCACACATCCAACCCTGTTTTAAACGCCCCATCATACGCATCTGGGCCACCGGATCCCCTCTTCCGTAGCCTTGCTTCACTTGTAGAAAAGGTTAACACACCTCATGGTCGGTGCCTAGGCGTCCGCGATGGCTCCCTGAGCCGTGCGCAAGGCTTGAAGGGATTTCCAGAACAACCACGCAAAGATGACCCCATCAAAAATCGGAACTCCCCAGGCGATGTCGCCCACCAGGAAGCCGGACCAATAGCCGTAAATCGCCGCCAGTGGTGTGACCACCGACACCACCAACGAAATGGCCGCCACAATCCGCCGCCACCTTTTGGCGGCATAGGACAGTGCGTAGAGCAGCAACGCCACGCCGATGGGCGGCACGGCCAACACATCGAAGACGTAATATTGAAAGCCCACAAACAGCAATATGAGCGTTCCGACGGTCCGTAAGGCCCAAGCCATGGTCGATCTCCTCTTGAGGCGCCCCTTGCCAGTCTGCCCCGTTACGGAAGCTCCGGCAATGGGGGAAGGGGCCGATGGGCGATATCCGTTGCTTCCGACGGATCAAGGCCCAATGTGCGCAAAATCAATTCAGCAGCTTCTTCAACGGTTTTGTCGTCATGGGCCTTGGTCAAGCGTTCTTGCACCACCCCAATCAAGGCCCCCAACAAAAAGGATTCGGCGACGGCTTCAGAGATCGGGGCAAACCGCCCCAAATCGACACCCCGGCGCACATCGCGCGCGCCGCTGCCGTCCACACCACGGCGCATATCGTCCATCGGAAGTTTTGAGTTGCACAAAAACCATGTCCAAAGAGGGTCTTTTTCGATAGCATGCAACATATGACGTACACTGAAGGAGACCACCTCGGCCGCATCGTCCATGCCGGCGGTCATCTTGTCCATGCGCCGGGTGAGGCGTTTTGCTGTCGCTTCCGCAATGGGCACCAAGACATCCATCTTGGTTTTAAAGTGCGTGTAGAAGGTGCCATGGCCCACATCCGCCGCATCGGTAATGTCCTGAATGGTGACACCGACCACCCCATGCGCCCGCATGAGTTTTTCAGCCGCATCCAGAATGCGTTGCCGTGCTTTTTCACGCTTGCGCTGGACGCGGGGCGATTTGAGGGTTTCTTCGGTGATTGTCATGGCCGGCCTTTCGTAATGCGAAACAAGACTAACATCAAATTTGACTACAGTCAAAAATGGTGGTATTCATTTTTGTATTAGGTTCCAGTTCTCCAAAAATCGCCCAGAAAACAGCCGAATATGGGAGGCCGACACCATGGCGCAGAATGGAAAAACAGAGTTTGACGCCCTTATTGTGGGGTATGGGCCCGTGGGCGTGGCGGCGGCGAATGCCTTGGCGCAGCGTGGCTGGACCGTTGCCGCCATTGATCGCATGACCGACGTGTATCCCCTGCCGCGCGCCGTCTTGTTCGATGGCGAGATCATGCGGCTGTATCAAGAATTGGGCATGTCCGAGGCGCTGCTGGCGCAGACCGAACAAAATCTTGGGGCGGAATTTATTGACGCTACGGGGAAGCGTATCCAAGGGTTTGACATTCCACCCGGCACGGTGGGGGCGCACAATTGGCCTGACGGAAATTTTTTTCATCAGCCCACCTTCGAACGCACGCTCCGCCAATACGCGTCGAACAATGAAAACGTGACGACGTTTTTGGGGTACGAGGCCGCCTCGCCTCAACCTGCCGAAGATACCGTCAGTATAGAGATCACACCAGTCGATGGAGGCCCGGCAACAACGCTCACCGCGCCTTATCTGCTGGCCGCGGACGGGGCCGCAAGCCCGGTTCGGAAAGCCCTCGATATTCAGTTTAACAGTCTGGGATATGACTGCGATTGGTTGGTGGTGGATGTGTTCCTCGATAAAGAGGTCACATTGCCAACCATTGCCCAACAAGTTTGTGACCCAAACCGAATTGCCACCTTTGTTCCCATAGTGGGCAATCGCCGGCGGTGGGAATTTCGTTTGAACGAGGGCGAAACCCGCGACGAGATGCTGGACGAAGACAAGATCTATGACTTGCTGGCCCCGTGGGTCAAACGCGATGAAGCCACCATCGAACGCGCGGCGGTCTACACGTTTCATGCCGCCACGGCGGACAAATGGCGGGACCGGCACATCTTTTTGATGGGCGACGCGGCGCACCAAACACCGCCTTTCTTGGGGCAGGGCATGTGCGCGGGCATGCGCGACGTCGCAAACCTGGTATGGAAGCTCGACTTTGTGAAGCGCGGCCTGGCACCCGCCTCGCTTTTGGCCACTTATCAAGAAGAACGGGACCCCCACGCCATGGATCTGGTGGACCACGCGGTGGCTGTCGGCAAACTGATGGACAGCATTGCGGATGCCCAAGTCACGGGCAATTGGCCGGAAAACATGGACGCGATCTATGGCGGCAGCCGCGGCTTTCCCCGGCTTCACTCGGGTGTTCTGGCAAAAGGCACCGAAGAAGACAGCGGCAAAATTTTCGGCCATTTGTTCCCGCAAGCCACGGTGGATTTGGACGGTCAAGGCCCCCAGCAATTGGATGATTGTTACTCCGGAAATTTCGCGGTGATTTCGGCGAAAGACCTGTCGGGGGACATATCGGACGAACACAAAGCGTTTCTCGATCGAATTGGCGCCAAAGTGTTGACCGTGCCGGAAGAGGCGCGACTGTCCGATCAGTTGGACTTGATCTTGGCCTTTAACGATGCCGTCATCGTGCGTCCCGATCATTACATTTTCAGCGTGGTCAATGCAGACCATCCGTTGACAGAACAACTCAATCAACTTCAATCCCACTTCAATTAAAGGAGACCCGCCATGCGGCTGGTAACATTCACCCAAGATGGAAACACCCGGATCGGCGCTCTGAAGGGCGACGCAATCATCGACTTCAGTGCGGTAGCGCCCGGCCTGCCCACGGACATGCTGTCTTTTCTGCAAGCAGGTCCCGACGCCATGAAAAAGGCCTCGGACATTGCCGAGACAGAGCAAGGCACCATCGCCGTCAGCGAGGTCACCCTTGAAAGCCCGATCCAAAACCCGCCCAAAATTCTCGCGGTTGGGATGAATTACATGGACCACTTCAATGAAGTGAAGGACGTGTTCAAGCTGGAACTGCCGAAGACGCCGGTGATCTTCAACAAGCAAACGTCCAGCGTAAACCGGCCCTATGGCGATGTTTATCTGCCGTCTGAATCCGAGCAGCTGGACTATGAAGGCGAACTGGCGATCGTGATCGGCAAGCGGTGCCGCCGGGTGTCCAAGGAAAACGCCATGGACGTGGTGGCCGGTTTCACCATTTGCAATGACTTCACGATCCGCGATTGGCAAATGCAGGCCCCCACTATGACCATGGGCAAGTCTTGGGACAGTCACTGTCCACTGGGACCTACCTTGGTGACCCCGGATGAAGTGGACCATGCGAACCTCAACTTTAAAACCTTGGTCAATGGGGAAGAGCGGCAAAGTTCGAATACGGAACAGCTGATCTTCGATTGCCCGGCGATCATCGAGTATCTGTCCACCGCCTTCACCTTGGAACCGGGCGATGTGATCGCCACCGGCACCTCTTCCGGTGTTGTCATGTTCATGCCGGGACAACCCTGGTTGAAAGAAGGCGACGTGGTGCGCGTCGAATTCGACGGTCTTGGATTTGTGGAAAACAAAGTGGTCAAAGACCCCATCGGGTCGTTCACCGGATAAGGGAGGAAAAGCCCCATGCCCGCGATCAAGGTAGAAGACATTTTGTATGTCCGCTTGCGTGCCCCCGACCTCGACAAGATGGAAAGTTTTCTTGTGGATTTCGGTATGCAAACGTCCGCCAAAACCGATGCGGCCCTTTACATGCGGGGCACGGATCCCAGTCATCACATCCACATTACGGAAAAGGGCGCGGAACCGGGCCTGATCGGTCTTGGCTTTCGCGTGGCCTCGGAAGCGGACCTGACCGCAGTCGCTCAATCCACAGGGGCAGACGTTGAAGACAGTGACGAACCGGGCGGTGGTAAGCGGGTGCGCCTGACCGACCCCAACGGCTTTCAGATCGAGGTGGTGCATGGGCTGGAACAGCTGGCGCCGTTGCCCGTGCCCGCGCCGATCACCTTCAACACAGGCGCCAATCGGGCACGGCAAAACCGGCTTCAACGGGTGCACAAAGGGCCTTCCCATGTGAAACGGTTGGGGCATGTGGCGCTTAACTGCGTGGACAATAATGCAACACGCGATTGGTATGCGGAGCATTTGGGACTGATCGATTCCGACCGGGTGGTCGCGGAACCCGGCGGTCCGGTTTTCGGTACCTTCATGCGCTGCGATGTAGGCGAGCGTCCCGTGGATCACCATACCTTGCTGGTGGCCCTTGGCGGGGAGTCGAGCCTCAACCATATGGGTTTTGAAGTGCACGACATGGACGATGTGGGGGTGGGCCAACAACATCTTTATGAAACCGACCGTCACCATTTGTGGGGCATCGGGCGCCATACGCTGGGTGGTCAGATCTATGACTATTGGCGGGATCCGTGGGGCCATGGCATCGAACATTGGACGGACGGCGACTTGCTTGATGCCACCATTCCGGCGGAAGAGCACGGCGCGGAAGAAGCCCTGCTGGGACAATGGGGGCCGATCCCTCCAAGCACATTCGGTCAAACCACGCTCAACGAAGAATACGCCATGGGCAAGCGGGACAACTGACCGATGATCCTGTCCGAAGATCAAATCAAGACCAAGGAAGTCTTGAAGTGGAAGGGGCTGCACCTCCTCCATTTCCGAGGCAGCTCGTGCTCGCAAAAGGTCCGCACGTTGCTGCGGGAAAAGGGCATTAAGGTCACGTTCCATCACGTGGATCTCGCCCGCAATAAACATGTGACGCCGTGGTATCTGGGGATCAATCCGCGTGGAGTGGTGCCGGTCCTGGTGCATGATGGCGTGGTGCATGTGGAAAGCAATGACATCCTGGAATATCTGGATGACTTGCCGTCCAAGGCGCCGTCCTTTTTTCCGCAGACGGAGGAAGAGCGGGAAATTGTGCGCGCCTCTCTCGACTTGGAAAACAGCTTGCACGAGGATTTGCGCAACCTCACCATGGGCTTCATGACCCCGCGCGGCGTGGTGACAAAGTCGGAAGAAACATTGCAGCGTTACGAGCGGGGAGGGGTGGAAGACCCCTCGCGCATGAAGGAAGTGGCGTGGTGGCGCAACTTTGCTGAACACGGCGTCCCCGACGAGGTGGCGAAGGCGTCGATTGAGGCGTATCGCGCGGCTTTCGAGACGCTGGACGGGCAATTGGCAAACACCCCCTATTTGATGGGGGATCGTTTGTCTGTGTTGGATCTGGCGTGGTTTATTTCCAGTAACCGCTTGGAATTGGCGGGGTATCCGCTGAAATGGCACCCCAATCTGCTCAAATGGCACAAGCGGTTGAAACGCCGACGCGCCTTTGCGCAGGAAACCGATATGGGCTTTGCGATCACCAAAGTGGTGGTGCCGCTCTACCGCTTGTTCCGCTATCTGCAAGGCACCACCATGGCTCAAATGGCGCGCTGAAAAAGTTTCTTTTTGCATCCTGTGTCACGTTTGCCTTGGTCCGTGCGTTGGCACGGCCTCCCTCGTGACCAGACTATTTTTTGCGTGCCTCTTTCCGTTGTTGGGCCCCGGTCAATCGAAATTCGAAACGGTCGCCGGGGGAAAGTTCTGTTTGAAAGTCCGACTTCAGCCATATCATCGCCTGCTGGTCGTCTTTTAAAGTGGCTTCAAAAAATTTGGTGGCGACGGATTTGACCACATTTGTATGGCGCGCGTCGTCCGGCGTTTCGTCTGCCGTGTTCAGGCGCCGGCCTGAAAAGGTGGAATGATCCGCCTTGTCCAAGACCAGAAGATATTGATCAGAATTCATAATGTTGGCATACGGAACAGTGCGCATCTCCGGTTCCGTCATGCGGTGTTGCGGCAAGGCCCCCCGGTCTTCCGTGCCGGTGATGTGCAACATGGGAATGTCGATGTCGCGATAGGCCTTGGCGTAGTTTACTTTTTTGTCCGGCGTGTTGGGGCTCATCACCAAGGCCGCTTTCAGGCGGGGCTCTTTGAACGAAAAGGACAAGCCCGGGCCCACACGCTCACCGGCGGCGATCATCGTGGCGCGCGCCCCAAAGGAATGGCCCGCCAGTCCGATACGGTCCAAATCAAACCACCCGGCCATGTTGTCATCGGTCCCGTTAATCTCGGTAATGGCATCAATGACGAAGCTGACATCACGGAACCGGTTCAGCGCGTTACGCGGTTTTTTAATGGCTTTGGTGAGCGCTGTTGAAATGTCCGCTTGGTTGGGCCCGGCGTCTTTGACGATTTCATCATCCGACCCCGGATGTTGTATATGCAGGGCCACGAACCCGAAGGCGGCAAGGTGTTGTCCGAAATAGGCCGCCCCCTCGCGCGAGCCGCCCAGTTCATGAGAGAAAATCACCACGGGGGCGGGGCCGTCATGACCCGCCGGGTGATAGGCGCGATAGGGTACATCTCGATCGCGATCTGTATCGTAAAGCGTGCCATCGACGATTTCGATGGGCCACTCTCCGGCGATAGCTGGAAAAACGCTTGTCAGCGCCAATAGGACAGCAATGATCGTTAAACAAAACGTACGCACATCTACACCTTTGGCCCCTTGCTGAGGTCTTCTTGTTACCCGCTGTCTAGCCGCGTCCATGGATCTTGGCAATGTGCCGGCAGAGCGCCTCGACCCGGTCTTGCCCCCAAAACCGCTGTCCTTCATACACGAAAAACGGCACGCCCACCGGCTCATCTTGAGCAAATTCTTTTTGTTTGGCCAGCAATTCTTTGTGAATAGCGGGATCGTCCATGGCGGCCGCCGCGGCTTGGGGATCAACGCCCACTGCTTCCGCCAGTTCTGCGATGGTGGCCGGATCGCCCAGATCCTTGCTTTCGCTCCAACGGGCTTGATACGCCCGCATCATAAAGGCCTCACCCTTGCCCTGTTGGGCGGCCGCATAAAACGCGCCGTGGGGCCGGACCCATTTTTCCACATCCACGGGTGGGGCAAAGGGCAGGCCTTCTTCTTCAAACAAACGGGTGCAATCTTCGATCAAGTAAGTCATCCGCCGGGGCGTCGACGTGGAGGCCACTTCTCCCTCGGGCCAAGTGGCAACCAGCTGCAATGGGATGCCCGCTTTCAGCGCTTTATGCATGCCGAGATAGGAATAAGGGCTGCGGAAAGAAAACCAGGCGCGGACGGCGGCACCGTCAGGCAGGGATAGGGGGGCCGTGGACATGTGTTCGTTTCCTTTGCTGTCTGCCGTTCCCGCTTGCCGCGGGATAGCGGCGCATACCTGTTGTACGTGTCGGACAATCTCCCGGATTTGGCCATTTTCCGGCAGGCGTTGCCCGGCATGGCGCCCATGGCGCCAACGGGCGGTTTGAGATCTTAATCGGCCATGGGCCGTGCGTGGACCCGTGCTGGACCCTCCATGCATGCGGCAGCGGCCATTGGTCATGGCGGGCCCGCGGCAGGGTCTGCCGCTGCGTGTCTTGGCGCCACATCTCGGGTGCTGGTACGCGGCGGTCAACCCCACCGCCCAACTGGGCGCATGGGGTTGATCCAAATTTGCGGGAGCCCGGCCCCCCGCTTTCATGGCGTGCCACGGTTTTTGGCACCGTCCCCAGGGCCGTCCACCATATGACGCACGGTGATCACGTGTTCGCTCGACCCTTGCAGTTTGTGGATGGCCAGCAGGCCTTGCCGGTAGGCATTCATCAGGCGCACGGCAGCAAGGGCGCTGGCATTGGCATGGGCCGTGTGGAATTCCCGGGCCAGCGCGCCCGGTTGTTCCGCCCGTTCCAAATGGTCATGGGCTTGGGCGGCCATGGTTAACGCCAGCTTGTGGGCCGCGTTTAGTTCCTGACCCAGCTGGTTCAAGTCTAAAAGTTCCGATGACGGAAGACCGAAATCCGGCAGGTCCACAGGTGTTGGGGAAAAGCGTTTGGGAACGGCACGCTTGGCCGTTTTTGGATGACGCGATGATTTACTCATTTGAGGCACCTTTTTGCCAGAGCACTTTTGGTTCTCGACGAAACACAAAAGTGCCCTTGGCATCTGCTTGGAACGTTTCGGACGGTGAACCGGTGTCCACTTCACCTGGAAACGTTCGGTGATGCCTCCCTCAAGCGGGAGAATAGCATAAACATCGTCCAAAACCAACGCCGCCTGGTCATTCCAGACGTTCAATGGGGTCTGACCCCATTGAAATCGGCCCCCATTGAAATCGGCCCCATTGAAACCGGCCCCATTGAATCCGGAATGTGTTGGGGGAAGGGCTGCCCTACCCATCCCCCCGGCGGCGTTTCTTGTCCTTCGTCGCCGATTTAACCATTTTGCCGAAGGCCTTGAAGCGGGCCCGCCGTTCCGCCAGGGTTTCGCTGTTGAACCGCTCTTCCCGCGCCAGCTTGCGGTAACGGGCCAAGCGCGCAGGATCGAGGGAGCCGGTTTCGATCGCCCTTTGCACCGCACATCCCGGCTCCGTCTCGTGACCACAATCTGTGAAACGGCACGCGGCGGCCAACTCGATAATATCGGCAAACACGTCTTCGAGACCGTCCTGAACGTCCGTCAACTGAAGTTCCCGCATGCCCGGTGTGTCGATCAGCCAGGCGCCGCTTGGCAGGCGATGCACCGCGCGTCTGGTGGTGGTGTGGCGGCCCTTCGCATCGTCCTCGCGGATGCCTTGGGTGGCAATGGCGCCGCCGCCCAGCAACGTGTTGGTGAGGGTCGATTTGCCGACACCCGATGACCCGACCACGGCCAGGGTTTGCCCGGTGACGCACGAGGGATCGAGGCAGCGGAGACTGTCCCGGTCGCGGGCATCGACCAATTCCACCAACAGACCGGGCAACAGGGTTTGAGCCTGCCGCGCAAAGTCGTCCGGCGTGTCGGTCGTGTCGGCCTTGGTCAAGACGACAAGTGGCGTGACCCGCGCCTCGCGCGCCAGTGCCAGATAGCGCTCCAACCGGGCGACGTTAAAGTCTTGATTGCACGAGGACACAATGAAAAGCGTGTCCACATTCGCCGCGATCAACTGGGTGTGCCGCGCTGTTCCGGCCGCCCGGCGCTTAAAGACGCTGGTGCGGTCGAGCACGCGCCGGATGCGTTTGGTCTCCGGGTCAATCAGCAACCAGTCCCCCACGGTGGGTGGTCCGGTATCGTCGTCAGTGGGTTGTGTGACGGGCGGAAGGGGACCGGTGAAATCAGGGCCGGCCACGTCTAAATGGCCGCGGTGAACCGCCATCACCCGCACAGGGGTCAGGGTTTCGATATCGTCTATATCGAGCTGGGATTGGAAAAAAGGCGTCCAGCCGTAATCGGTCAGGCTCAACGCCTGTGAAGAAAGATGAGAGGTCAATGGTCTCGTCCTTATAGGGGTGCGTTCAACGCACCTGGGTCTTTTCGGAAATGCGCAACCGGTCGCGGCAAGCAGCGCTTGCGGCGGTTCCGAAACGGCCGGACGAGAAAGGGGGAAAGAGGTGCAGCTTACGCCGCGGCCCGATCTCCGCCCGCCGGGAGGCTTACAATGGCTGTCATAAAACGTCTCTCCCGTTGGGGTGTCTATCTTCTATATGTCGGGTCTGGGCGCCGTTCTGTCAAGGCGGCAACGCACCCGCCCGTACCCGGTGCTGCAACACGATGGCGCCGGCGACCATCATCGACGCGATGCCGGAAATAAGCCATAGGCCCGATGAAAACCCGGCGCTGGGGGAATAGAGTAAGCCCAAAGTGAGCGGCCCCAACACACCGCCCACTTCGGCGGCGGAAAAGAACATACCGCTGGCAACGCCCGCATAGCGTTCGCCGATTTCCGGCAGTTCCACCAGCGACAAGATTAGAACGGTCATGAGGCTCGACCGGGCAATGCCTTGCAACATGAGCCCGGTGATGAGAGAGCTTGGGTCGCTAAACCGCAGCAGAAGACTGGCCAAAAGGGCGGCGATGCTGAGCCCAATGAGGATTTGAAAGCGCCGCTCCGGCGTGGCGAGGCGGGGGATGACCAGCGATCCCGCGATGCCAATCACCGTGGGAATGGCCGCCCAATACCCGGCATTGACCGCGGACAGGCCATGAGATTGCAGCAAGGCGGGCAGCCAATTGTTGAGCCCATGATTGAACATGAAGACGAAAATGCTCATCAGCAGCACGATGATGATCGTCGGCTTACGGATCAATTCCGAAATGACGGTCAGCTGGGACGGCTGGCCTTTCGCGGGCGTCTTATTTTCAGTGTGCCCCAAAAAGGTGGAAATCAATACCCAGATGACAATCGCGGCGACGGTAACGCCTGTCCACAGGCCCATCACGGCCCGCCAGGAATTGTCGAACATGGGCAGGAGAACGGCATGGGTGGCGGTCAGCGAGATCACGCCCCCAATGGCAGGGCCGGTCATGTAAATGCCCATGGCCAGACCCCGGTCTTGACCTTCGAAGGCCGACACCACCACTTTAGGCGCGCCCGCGGAAATGATGGGACCGCCCAGGCCGAACAGCATCACGGCGGCGACCAGGGTGGTGGCATCCACCGCGAACATGCGCGCGGCTGCAGACAGGCCGATCAAGGCACCGCCAATCGCCAGTGCCGTGCGCGGTGCCAGCCGGTCCAGCAACATGCCGGCGGGCACGGCCGCGAAAATGTAGACGGCTTGCCAGGCCCCCATGGCAAGTCCCATGGCGCCATGGGACATGTTGAGGTCGGAAATGATGAGGGCTGCCATGGGGGCGAGGCTCGTCATGGTCAGCCCGAACGAGGCGTAGAGCAGCCAAACCCCCAGCAATAACCACCATTTATGGGAACGCGATACGGACGAGGGGGGAGTTACCATTTAAGAACAGACTGGGCGGCTGGGCGCTGACGATAGGTTTCATCCCATTTCCGGAGAAGAGGGCGCGCGCCAAAAATATCCGCCTCAATGTAGCGCATGAACTGGAGAGAGGCCTGTAAGGTGCAATCGGCGACGGAGACACGCTCTCCCAGCAGCAATGAGCGCCCGTCGTTCAGAAGGATTTCCAGGTAATCAAGCGGCGGCCCCATGCGCGTCAACAGCTCGGCGGCCTTTTCCGGATCGGGCGGATGTCCAAGCGGTGAATTGACCGCGTGACCATAAGCCCCCATGGGGCCGGCCAGCCGCACATCCACGATGCGTTCCACATCAATCGCGTGACCGCGTTCTTCCGGCGTGCCGTCATATAACGGGCTGTCCGGAAATTTAGCCTCAAGGTAGTGGATCATGGCCAGCGATTCCACGATGAACGATCCGTCGTCCAGCTCGAGTGTGGGGACCGTGCCAAAGGGGTTGCGGGCGATGTGGTCTGGTTCCTTGTGGCGCCCTTTGACGGTGTTCACCACGATTTGCTCGATATTCATTTGGACGCCCATCGATTCGCGCTCGGCGATGTAGAGCATGACCTTGGTGGGGTTGGGCGCAAGCGGCACCATGTAAAGTTTCATCATAAATCTCCCGCAATGTCGGCGATCTGTTCCAAAAGCTCAAATCGCTTAGGCCCCATCTCCACGGCGTCGAGGCCGAGCTTAATGGTGGTGACCCCCACATCGCGGTAAAGGGCCAGGCGCTCTTTTACCATTTCTGCGGTGCCCAGCGCTTGAAACTCCGTAATCATGGCGTCGGGCACGCGCGCGGCGGCCTCGTCGCGGCGGCCCGCGATCCACAGCGCTTGGATGGCTTTGGCGTCTTCCTCATAGCCCGCGCGCTTGAAGGCGTCATTGTAAAAATTCGTCTCTTCCGACCCCATGCCCCCCATATTGAAGGCAACGCCCTTGCGGCGGCGGGCGATCATGTCGTCCACATCGTCCCCGATCTCTACACGGACGGACACGCACAAATCGAGATCCGTCAGTGTACGTCCCGCGTCGTGCGCCCCCGCGCGCAGGTGGTCCAAATGAGCGCCGGGGTGATTGGGGGAAAACGACGTGCCCAACCAGCCATTGGCCGCGGCACCCGTATATTTCAGGGAATTGGGCCCCAGCGTTGCCAGGTAAATGGGGATGTCCACGGGCTCATGGGCAATGCGGATCGCCTTGCCTTCGCTGTCGGGCAGGGGCAATTGATGGATCTTGCCGTCATAGCGCACCTTCTCGCCGCGAAAGATCATGCGGCAAATCTCAACGGTTTCGCGCAAGCGGGTGAGCGGCCGCGCATAGGGCACGCCGTGAAGCCCCTCCACTACTTGCGGCCCGCTGGCGCCCAGCCCCAAGATAAAACGGCCCCCGGTCAGATCGTGCAGCGTGAGCGCCGACATGGCGGCCATGGCGGGCACGCGGGCGGTGGTCTGCAGGATGCCCGTGGCCAGTTTGATGGTGTGGGTCTTGTCGGCAAGAAAGGCCAGCGGGGTGAGGGAATCGCTCCACCACGCTTCCGCCGAAAATGCTTTATCGACGCCTAAACGCTCCGCATGCTGAACCCATTCCGTCATGAGCTTGAGATTGTCGTGCCGAAAAGCGCCGATTTCGATGGCGAGTTTCATGGTCGTTCCGCGATGCCTCCCGTATTTTTTCTTTTAGGGAAGGTTACGCCAGGCGGGACGACGGCGCGAGGAAAACCTGACCATCAATCGCATATGTGAAAGATCGCGGCCTTTGCAGTGCCAATGGTGCGAAGCTGGTATGGTTCACCGTCGCGGAGGCGCGGGGAGACAGAAGAAGAGGAAATGCCATGCGCATGGGAATTTTATTTGGCCCGATTTTGGACGGCAGCAATCGACACGCGCTTGCGGACCAAGTGCGCGCCTATGTGGGCGCGGGGTTTGACAGCATTTGGACGCCGCAAGCCATGGGGCGGGGGTTCATGATCGCCGACCCGCTCATGGCGCTGACCGTGGCGGCAACGGTGTCCGACACGGTGGAGCTGGGCACGGGAATTTTGCAACTACCGCTTTATCACCCCATGGAAGTGGCCCACCGCATCATGACGTTGCATCAATTGTGCGGCGACCGCTTGATTCTGGGTGTAGGGGCGGGCTCAACGCAAGCGGATTATGAGGCTTGCGGGCGCGATTATGACGGGCGTTTTAAGGCCTTTAATGAATGCTTGGCCTCCCTGCGGGAGATTTTTGACACCGGCGGCACGGACGGCGCCAATCATCATCCGTGGCCGGAAATTAAAGGGGGCCCCAAACTCGCTTACGGCACCTGGGGCAAGGGAGTTGCCCGTGCGGCGAAAGAATTCGATGTGTGGATCGCGTCGGGTATGCACCGCACTCCGGACGAAGTCTGCGCCGTGGCGCCGGAATACCGCGCGGCGGGGGGCCAACGGGCCATCGTCACAACGATCGCCGTCAGCGGGGATACGGATATCGGCAAGCTCAAGGCCGATCTCGACCAATATGCGGCAGCGGGCTTTGACGATGCGGTGATCCTGCCGCTGCCGGGCCTGCCGCCGCTCGACGCGCTTCGCAAGTTGGTGGCGTGACGCCGTCAGACCCATTGCCGGGTGCCGTTTGACCCCTTAGTGTTCTCACCCACCACATTGACGGGGAGCGGGCGGGACCATGACACTCGAATCCATTTACTTCATCGCCAGCATAGCGGCGGCCTTGGGCGTGATTGCGTCGTTGGTGTTTGTCGGCCTGCAGATGCGGCAGAACACCGTGGCCATCCGGTTAGAGTCGGCAAGTCATTATCAGATGAGCCTTGGAAATGTGGAACTGTTCATTGCGCAAAACCCAGAATTCGCTGCCCTCTTGGTTAAAGGGCGTACCGGACAAGACTTGACGGAACCGGAGAAACTGAGGCTTTGGGTGTTTTACGGGAATGTGATGCGCACTTGGCAAAATGTACATCATCAATTCACGGTCGGTGCGTTAGACAAAGCGTTGTGGGACGGAAATCTTGCCCGCCTTGAAAAAGTGCTTCAGGAAGATGTTGGTCTGGTGGCTGCGTGGCGTGGGGACCGTGCTCAGTACACACGCGAATATAATCAACTTGTTGAAAAATTGCTTGAAGCTCAAGGCGAAACGACGGCCGCTTAACGATCGTCTTGCGCGTCCGCCAAAACATTCCGCGCCATGGCCAGCCGGTCGGTACAGCGCTTGGGCAGGGTAGTCCAGTAATAGCTAAAAACGCTGATTGCGATGGCGAGCGCCCAGGCCCGCCCCCGCGCCCAAGCGGCATCGTCTATATTGAGCCGTCTACGGAATATGTCCCGGGCCTGTGGATCAAAAATTTCCCAGGCACCGTGCAGATCAATCGTCGGGTCGCCAATGGCAAGGCCACCGAAATCCAGCACGCCGGTAAGCCGTCCGTTCCGTGTCAAAAGGTTTTCGGCCACCAAGTCGCCGTGAAACCAGGTGTCAGGCTCCGCGCGCGGCGCCCTGTGCGCACCAAGCGTCTCTGTCCAAATGCGGTCAACGGCGGCGAGGTCCAAATCAAGCCCATCAAGGCGATGGCACACCGCAAGGTTCTTGCGCATCTGGTCATCGAATTCCACCACAGGCCGCCCGCGATACCACCGCAAAGACGGATCGGACGTGACCTTGGCCGGAATGTCGATGGCGCGTAAGGCTAAGACCGTGTCCGCCAAATCCGCTGCCAGCTTGGTTCGGCCGGGATCGGCCGGTGTGTTCGGCGGACAGGCCGGGGCAAGCGTGCCGTCGATCCACCGCATGATCGACCATCGTTCGGAGTATCCCAAAGCCGGCTTTCCCACCGCCAAAATCTCAGGCACGTCAACCGGCAGGTGCCGCGCCAATTCCGGCAGCCAGTGTACTTCTTTGTCGATCGTGTCGCCGCCGCCTGGCTGCCGGGGCAGGCGCACAAGCAAGTCGTCGCCCAGGCGAAAGAGCTTGTTGGTTGACCCGGTCGCGTTGAGCAGCGTTACCGGTAGATCTTTAAATCGAGGGAATTGGCTGTCCACAAGCGCGCGAACGAGATCGCCTGTGATGGCGATCTCGTCTGGATGCAGCTGATCTTGCATGCCGTCTAAAGTAGGTCACCTAGTTGTTCGGCGATTTCTTCCGGCGTGACTTGCGGGTTGAAACGCTTGACCACATGGCCGTCCTTGTTCACCAGAAACTTGGTGAAATTCCAGCCAATGTCTTCGCTGCCATCGTCGTTTGGCTGTTGTGTTTTCAGCCATTTGTACAAATCCGCGGCGTTCGTTCCGTTCACCTCAATTTTGGCGAACATGGGAAAGTTGACATTGTACTTGGATTTGGCGAATTCCAAGATCTCTTCATTGGTGCCGGGTTCCTGTGCGCCGAATTGGTTGCACGGAAAGCCCAAAACGGTCAGGCCGTTATTTTCTGATTGAAGGGTACACAGACCTGTGTACTGAGGCGTGAGGCCTCATTGGCTGGCGAGATTGACGATCAGCATCGCTTCCTCGCGAAAATCAGCAAAGCTGATGTCTTCGCCGGTGATGCCGGTCATGGTGATGTCGTGGATGTTCATGAAAACCCTTTCGCTTAACTGCGGCCCCAGATTAGGGCAGGACACCCCCACTTTCCTAGTGGATTTTTCGACCTCCCCCAAATAAACGCAAGGGCATCCTCGCCTTTGATTTTCTAACACGGTTGGCCGGTTTTCTGCACTTGACCCCCGGGTTTGGCGCACTAAGCTGCCCGGCTAAAGATATTATGACAGGGAGTAATCGTCGTGACGTTGGACATCGCAAGCACCGCCTTTTTGGCTCAATCCGCCACCAGTGGCGCCCCGGCCTTGCACGAGGTCAGCCCCGACGAAGCGCGTTTGATGTATACGGCCATGGCGTCGTTGAGCCATGAAGGGCCATCCATGGCCAGCATGGAAGAAGTGGCTATTCCGACCACGGACGGTGCCACCATTCGGGCCCATGTGCTGACACCCAAAGGCACGCCAAAATCCGTGATTGTGTATTATCACGGCGGCGGCTGGGTGATCGGCAATATCGACGATTATCTGACCGTTGGCCGGCATTTGGCCGCCCGCACTCAGTCTGTCGTGGTTCTCGCGGGCTATCGATTGGCGCCGGAACATACCTTTCCAACGGCCCCCAATGATTGTTGGGATGCGCTCAAATGGGTTGATCAAGAAGTTGATAAGCTTGCGGGCGGGCGGGTTCCTCTTATCGTTGCCGGTGACAGCGCTGGGGGTAACCTTGCGGCGGTGGTTGCCAATCGCGCGAAACAAGAGGGCGGTCCGGCTCTGTCGCTTCAAGTGTTGGTCTACCCGGTCACCGACGGCGCCATGGACACCGGCAGCCATCAAGATCCAGCCAATCAATTGATGCTGTCTTATGACTCCATGTCCTGGTTCTGGGATCACTATGCGCCGGACAAGCAGCAGCGGTTAGACCCTGCCGCCTCTCCCCTCCGGGCTGACGACCTGTCCGGGGTTGCCCCCGCCGTGGTGCTGACCGCTCAATATGACGTGTTGCGCGATGAAGGCGAAGCCTACGCCGACAAATTGGAATCTGCTGGTGTGCCCGTGGTGCGCAAACGCTTCGACCGGCAGATGCATGGATTTTTCACCATGCATGACGTGCTGCCGGGTGCGACCAAAGCGCTGAACTATGTGGGCGAACAAATCGACCGCCATTTGGCCAAAGGCTCCACCGTGGATGCGGTGATTGTGGGGGCGGGTTTTGCCGGCATGTATCAGCTCCACAAGCTGCGCGAGATGGGGCTGTCCACCCGCGTGTTTGAAGCGGGCAGCGGCGTGGGGGGCACCTGGTATTGGAACCGCTATCCCGGCGCCCGCTGCGACATTGAAAGCATGGCCTATTCCTACTCGTTCTCGCCGGAACTGGAACAGGAATGGCAATGGTCCGAACGCTATGCGGCCCAGCCGGAAATTCTGAGCTATGCGGAACATGTGGCGAACCGGTTTGACCTCAACAAAGACATTACATTCGATACCCGGGTGGAAAAGGCCGTCTATGACGAAGACGACCAGGAATGGCTGATCTACACCGATACGGGTGAAGTGGTGGCGGCGCGCTATTTCATTATGGCGACAGGCTGTTTGTCGGTGCCGAAAGAACTTGATATTCCCGGTACGGATAAATATACCGGGGCAACCTATGTGACCGGCCGCTGGCCCCATGACGGCGTGGATTTCACCGGCCAAAAAGTCGCCGTCATCGGCACCGGATCATCTGCCGTGCAATCGATCCCGCTGATTGCGGAACAAGCAAGCGACTTGAAAGTCTTTCAACGCACCCCGGCCTATTCCATGCCGGCGAAGAACCGGCCTCTTGGCAACCAGGAAGTGGCCGAGATGAAAGAAAAATACCGCACTTACCGCGACCAGCAAAAATACACACCGGCGGCCATTGTCGATCCGCCGCGGCCGATGGAATCCTGGCACATGGTGGATGAAGCGGAACGCAAGCGCCGCTATGACAAAGCGTGGGATTCGGGCTTGCTCATTGCCATGCAGTCCACCTTCTCGGACATTCAGATCGACCAGCAAGCGAACGACCACATCTCCGCGTACATTCATGGGCGTATCCGGGACACCGTGAAAGATCCGGACACCGCCGAGGCGCTGATGCCGCGGTCTTACCCATTCGCAACCAAACGCCCGTGTATCGATACGAATTATTACGAGACTTATAATCGGGACAATGTGCATCTGGTGGATTTGCACAAAACACCCATCTTGGAAATCACCGAAAAGGGCATCAAGACAAGCGCGGGCGAAGAAGAATTCGACGCCATTGTCTTCGCCACCGGCTTCGACGCCATGACCGGCGCCTTGGAAGCTGTCGATATACGCGGCAAAGACAATGTCTCGCTTAAGGATAAGTGGGCGCAAGGCCCGCATACTTATTTGGGCCTTGCCATTGCGGGCTTCCCAAACCTATTCACCATCACTGGACCGTCCAGCCCGTCCGTGCTGTCGAACATGTTGGTGTCGATTGAACAGCATGTGGATTGGATCACCGATTGCATCGCCTGGATGCGCGAGCGGAATCTGGTGACCGTGGAAGCGGACTCTGAAGCGGAAGACGAATGGGCGACGCATACGGATCTGCAGGCCCATCTCACACTCTTCCCCAAGGCGAACTCCTGGTATATGGGCGCCAACGTGCCCGGCAAGACCCAAATGTTCATGGCCTATGTGGGCGGTGTGGGCACCTATCGGCACGTGTGCGATGCCATCGCCGCCGCCGGCTATGAAGGGTTCAGTTTCAACGAAGCGGCGGGGTAAACGCTAAAAAAGGGCGCCAAAAAAGGGCTCTGACCCCTTTTGTGCTTCTAGTCGAAGGGCAGAACCATGGCCCGCATCATGGCCTTGGTTTCAGGGGTGGCATCGCCCTTGAAAGCGGCGTTCACGGCATCGTTTCGCTGCTTGATCACATCGCGAAACTCTGGGTGTGTACAGAGGAAAAAGTCTCTGTTTCGAACGCCGGCCAACACCGCCTCGGCCAATTGGTCCGGGCTCATACCTTGCGAGAGCGGGTCGTTCTCGGGCTGATCTATGGCTTTGTCTTCATTGCCGGGCCGGTTTCTTTCGGATGTGGATAGATTGGTCTTCACCAGACCGGGACACAGAACCGACACACCAACGCCGGCCTCGTTAAGGTCGGCCCGCAGCGCTTCGGACAATCCCACAACGCCGAATTTTGCGGTGTTGTAGGTGGCAAGGGTCGGCATGCCGACCAGTCCGCCGACAGAGGCTGTGTTGATGATATGGGCCGCGGGCGCTTGCGCCTTAAGGTCGGTGACAAATGTCATCACGCCGTTGATGACGCCGTTGAGATTGACGCCCAAAACCCAATCCCAATCCTCATAGGTGAGCTGATCGATCGGGGCTGCCGCGTTGACGCCCGCATTGTTGAAAATAAGATTCACCTTGCCGAACCGGTCAAGAATGGCGTCCCTGGTGGCCGCCATGGCGGCGCGGTCGGCGACATCCACCACAAAGGGCGCCACGTCCCCGCCAGCCGCCATTATGGAATCAGCGGCTTTTGTGAGGGCCTGTTCCTCAATATCCGCCAAGGCGATGCTCATGCCTTCGCGCGCGAGGCATTTGGCAACGCCCAGACCAATGCCGCTGGCGCCGCCGGTAATAAAAGCCACTTGTCCGTTTGTGCAGTCCATCGTGTCTCTCCCAAGATCTTTTGTTTTGTCGGCAAGTTTATCAGAGGCGCCTAGGTTCTAACCAGCCACCGAACGGCTTATTGTTTTCGGGTTTAAGTTTAACGGTGCGGGGATGAAAAATGTCGATCGAAGAATTGGGTGCCTTAAGCGATATTGTTGGGTCCATGGCTGTATTGCTTACCCTTGTCGTGTTGGTCTTTCAGATTAGCCGGACACGTTCGGAGATATCGCGAGCAAATGCCCGGGATCTGATCCGGCACAACAATGAGATACTGCTGAAAATGTCGGAAAATCCAGAATTGTTAGACGTCCACGCGCGGGCGCAGCAAGACTTTTCTAGCCTCACGGAAACCGAACGTATGCAGTGGGGATACTGGATGTTCGCCTGGATAACACAGACAGAACAGGGTTTTGTCGATCAGTACAAAAAGGAATTTACTGGAATGGAGTTGGACCAATATGTGGAAGGCGTCGCTCTTATCCTGCGGAGCGATGGGGGAAAAGCCCTGTGGCCTCGCATGAAGTTTTGGTTTGATCCGGCCTTCAGCGCGGCGGTGGATCGTCAGGTAGCAACGTCCACCGAAACTTACCGAGAGCGGATTATCGATTTTCCATGGCCGCCATCAACCCCCATTGACCCAAAAGCATGAGGTGATTGCCGCCCGTGATCGGTCGTTTCCGCTCAATTGTTAGGCGCGTCGCCTGAGAAAAAACACGGCGAAAATCGCAAAGCCGATCACCGACGCGAGGGCGATGAAAGCCATATTGCGTTGTCGCGGGTTGAGCATCAGATCCACAAAGCCGAACCTGACAGCGCACCACCAATTGCAGTGACCTTCAAAGCTGACATGGGTATTCACAGACAGGATGGGGTCAGGGTCGATCACACCGTTGCTTTCAGCGAAAGCGTCATAGGCATCTTTGATCTCCGCGATCACGTCAGGATGATCGTCCGCAAGGTCTTGAGTGGCGCCAGGGTCTCTCACAATATCGAATAATTCCCATGTGGCGTTGCCTAAGGGCGGATGAATGAAGGTGGCTTTCCACTGCCCCCAACGGACCATGCGTTGGCCGAACTGGGTGGTGATCAGCATACGCTCACGGTCGAAGTCACCGCCTTGCCACAGCGGGACCAAGGAATCCCCAACCGGCTGTAACTTACCTTCATAAAGAGGGGAAGTTTGCGTTTCCACACCGGCAAGGTCGAATAGGGTGGGGGCGATGTCCATCACATGGGCCGGCGTTGTTATTAAGCTGCCTCGCGCGAGGTCGCCACCGGCAATGATCAAGGGTGACCGCACACCGCCATCGCCGACAGTCCCTTTAAAAAGCCGAAACGGTGTATTGCTCACATGTGCCCATTCTCGGCCCATGGTAGTGTAAGAGCCCTTTTTACCCATTTTCGCAAAACTGAAATCAAATTGCTCGTGTACCCATTCCCGTGTGGACCCGCGATAAACGAAGGGCGTGCCAACAGAGGCGCCATTGTCTGAAAAGAACAAGACGTAAGTGTTCTCCAATTGATTGGTCGCGTCGAGATGGCTGATCACACGACCAATCTGCTGGTCCAACAGTTCCACCATGGCCGCATAAATTTCCATTCGCCGGATAGTGTCTTGGCGTTCTTCATCGGTGCGGTCTGCCCAAGGTTTTCGATGCGACGGTAGCCAGAATGGAAAGTTTAAGGGCGGCTGACGAGCTGCATCCGCTGGCAACAAGCTGAGTTCGATGAGCTTCTTATTGATGTCCGTGCCCGCGGCCTCGGGTCCGTCGTCGAACACACCATCGTATCGATCAAGCCAATCATCGGGCACTTGCAGCGGGTCATGGGGCGCTGTGTAGGCGAGGTAGGCAAAGAAGGGTTGTGGCCGACTGCCACCAATATACTCGATGATTTTGTCCGTATACCCAATACTTGTGTAGAAGTCGGGATCGAGTTCAACCGGTTCGCCATTTTCCAGATAGTCGACCGCTTCAAGCGGTGTGAGTTGCTTTTGATCGGCAAAATGGCTGGCGCCGCCTTGAAGCAAACCAAAGGATTGGTCGAAACCTCGTCGGTTGGGGCGCTGGCGTTCATCGTGGGGTGCGAGGTGCCATTTCCCCGACATCATTGTTCGATAGCCCTGTGTTTGAAGAGCTTCTGCAACGGTGACAACACCATTGTGAAGTTGCGCTGCATAGTTGATGTTGCCAAGTTGGTTTGGAGTTTGCAGCCGGTCCATCGTGCCAACGCCCGCCATGTGATTGCTCACCCCCGTTAACAACATGGACCGCGTGGGCGAACAGCTTGGCGCCACATAAAAATTTGACAGAAAAACGCCGCGGTCAACCAAAGCGTCAAGATTTGGGGTCTTGATTCTGCTCCCCAGAAAGCCCAGGTCGGCCCACCCCATATCGTCCGCGACAATTACTAGAAAGTTTGGCTTGTCGGTGGTTTGAGCAAAAGCCGGCGATAGCCCAATCACCACAAGGTAGAGAAGGCTTAATTTTCTAAACAGTCTATTCAAGGACGTCCCCACATTGCCTGCGAAGCCTTTCACGTTGGCTCCCCCTTATGTTTCTTTATGGAAAATGAACTCAAAACACCAGTTGATTCTATGAGTGTGGCGGGACACCCACAGAGGTCCCTTGGTGCTGCTCGGTCGACGCCAGTGTATCGAGAAGCTCTACGACGTCGCATACGAGGCCGTCGCGGGTTTTGGCGAACAGCACATATTCTACATCGTAAGAATTGCCCCGCCGGCTGACGGCATGAATGACAAAGCGCACAACGCTGGACGCGTCATCCCCAATTTCGTCCTGAATATCACAGCGCATCTTCGATCCATCGTAGATTTTGTTGAAGACAGCATCGTTGAAGGCGCACACAGCGGCTTTTCCCACATGGGGGCCCGCAATGTTGTCCGGCAGAGAATAGTTCAGGCGCCAGGTCACATCGTCTGTGTACATATCGGCGAGCGCCTCGCAATCGCCGAAGGCTTCCACAACACGCCGTGCGGGGGTTTTCGTCACACAATTTCTCCCTAACCCGCGTTGAGCACCGCATAGACGCCAGCGGCGGCCAACAGCGCACTGGCTGCAAAGGCGAACAGGCGGACCCGAATGTCTGGCAAGTCGCCGTCGCGAAAATCGTCACGGGCGCGGCGGCCGGTTATCATGGGTGTGACGAGATTATCATTGAGCCAAAAGCGATAGGTGGCAATAGCTGCGATATGCAAGGCAATAAAGCCCACCAATATATTGAAATTCAGCTCATGAATGTCGGCAAATTGACGGCCCGTATCGAACGACACAAAAATCGCCAGCGGTCCGGATTCCAGCCCGTCCACATCTACCGTGAACAGGCCGGTGCCAAGTTGCGTCAGCAGCGCGGCTAACAAGGCAAAGACGCTTAACGTGCCAAGCGGGTTGTGCCCAAAGGTGGCCTGTCCATGTGGAGAGAAGGCGGTGCGGAGATAGCTGGGGAGTGACCCCAGACTCATCACCATAGGAAGAAAGCGGGCGGTCCAGGTGCCGAAGAAGCCCCAGAACACGCGAAACAGAACAAGGCTGAGCAAAGTGAGACCGAAGCGTTGGTGCCATCCCATCCAGCCTTGTTCCGCGGTCCACCACAGCGCTGGCACCAGCAACACCACCAGCCAATGAACCAGACGCAAGGCCCAGTCCCAGATGACGATGCGCGGTGCGCTGCTGGTCATGCGCTGGTCGACGGCTTAATCGTCAAGACGGAAGTTGTCGTGACAGCCTTTGCAGGTGCCACCCGTTGCACCGAACGCCGGTCCAACAGCGGCCGGATCGCCTGCGTCAGCAACGGTTTTCAAGTTCGCGGCGGCAGCTTGGAAGGCGGCTACTTTGGTGTCAAACTCTGCGCGGTTTTCCCAGATGGCGGGAAGCGCTTCTGTCTTGATGCCGGACTCTGGGCCCGTGCCTTCCGGGAACCAGTCGCCCATGCCCGCACCGGCTTCCACCACGGTGGCGGCGGCGGCCTGAATGGCGGCCATGTCGGGGCTGCCAGATTTCAAATTGTCATTGATGGTTTTGAAGGCCCCGCCGATTTTTTTGTATTGGGCCTGGCGCGCTTCGATTTGCGTTTTGATCTCGTCACTGACCTCCGCGGTTGCCTCGGCCACGTCCGGGGTGTCCGCCGGCGCTGCCGCCTGATCTTCCTGTCCACATGCGGTCAACATTGCCACTCCGGCGAGCGCCATTACAAATTTCGTCAAGCCAAACGGGTTCATCGGCCCCTCCCTGATTGCGTCGATCCATAGAAATAACCGACTTCGCTGGAATGACAAAGCGCTATCGGCGCGCTCCCTTGCGAGGCGAACGGATTTCGTGTCTTGTGAGCAAAAAGAAAAGTGAGGAGCGGGAGCCATGTATCCAGGAAAATATGCGCAACACCATCCGGACCGCCCGGCATTCATTATGGCGGCGTCCGGCGAAGCGGTGACCTATCGAGAGTATGAGGCGCGGTCGAACCGGCTCGCGCATCTGCTTCGCGATCAAGGCCTGAAGCGCTTGGATCATTATTCCATCTTTATGGAGAACAATAACCGCTATCTGGAATGTTGCAGTGCAGGCGAACGCGCGGGCCTCTATTACACCTGCATCAATCACTATTTGAAGGGGGATGAACTTGCCTACATTCTCAACAATAGTGAGTCGCGCGTGCTCATCATCTCCAAGGACAAGCTGGCGGTGGCGCAGGAGGCGCTAACGGATTGCCCGGACATCGCGCTGTGTTTGGTGGTGGGCGGTGCCTCGGTTGATTTGCCGGACGCGGGTGCGGGGCCGGTCTTTCAAAACTTTGAGGACGCCGTCGCCGCATATCCCACCACGCCCCTTGCGGATGAAATCTTGGGCACCTCCATGCTCTATTCGTCGGGCACCACGGGCCGGCCCAAAGGCATTTTGCGCCCCTTGCCGGAAACCCCGCCGGAAGAAGCCCTGCCGCTCTACACGTTTTTGCGGGATCTCTGGAGGTACCGCGAAGACATGATCTATCTGTCGCCGGCGCCGCTCTATCATTCCGCCCCGCAGGCCGCCACGGGCCTCACGATCCGGATGGGCGGCACGGTTGTGATTATGGAGCGGTTCGATCCGGAGGATTATCTGGATTACATCGCGCAATACAAAATCACGCACAGCCAGCTGGTGCCCACCATGTTTACGCGTATGTTGAAACTGCCTCAGGACCGGCGGGATCAGGCGGATTTGTCCACATTAGAAGTGGCGGTTCACGCCGCTGCGCCCTGTCCGGTGAAAATCAAAGAACAAATGATCGATTGGTGGGGGCCGATCATTCTGGAATATTACGGTGCCACCGAAGGTTTGGGATTTGCGGCCTGCGACAGTCACGAATGGCTCGAGCACCGGGGTACTGTGGGCAAGGTGATCTTAGGTGAGCTGCATGTGCTGGACGAAGCGGGCAATCCATCCCCGCCCGGCGAGCCGGGGGAGCTGTGGTTCAAGACCGCCACGGATTTTACCTATTTCAACGACACGGAAAAAACCAAGGAAGCAACCTCAGCCGACGGCACCATGAGCACGGTGGGGGATGTGGGCTATGTGAAAGACGGCTTTTTGTATCTCACGGACCGCTCGACATTTATGATCATTTCAGGCGGTGTGAACATCTATCCTCAGGAGACGGAGGATCTGCTGATCACCCATCCGAAAGTGGCCGATGCGGCGGTGTTCGGCGTGCCCAATGTGGATCTGGGCGAAGAAGTAAAAGCCGTGGTTCAAGCGATGGACGGCGTGGCGGCTAACGACGCCCTGGCCGAAGAGTTGATGGCGTTTTGCATGGAAAACCTCTCCCGGCAGAAATGTCCGCGCTCCATCGATTTCGAAGCCGAGCTGCCGCGCTTGCCCACGGGCAAGCTGTACAAACGCTTGCTGAAAGACCGCTATTGGGCCGACCACAAATCAGGCATTCTGTAGCCGGGTGGAGGGGCGTGGTCACCCCTCGCGCAACACCATATCGGCGCCTTTTTCGCCGATCATCATGGCGGCAGCATTCGTGTTGCCGCTGATCACTTGCGGCATGATGGACGCATCCACCACCCTAAGGCTGTCGATACCGCGCACTTTCAACTCGGGCGTGACAACGGCACTTTGGTCGGTGCCCATTTTACATGTCCCAACAGGGTGGTATGTGGGAATGGTATATCCGCGCACAAGCTGTTCCCAGTCATCATCCGTTTGCGGACGGTCCCGGGGAATAATCGTGTTCGTCGTGATCGGCCCCAAAACCTCCCCGTCGCACAGATCGAACATGAACTTTGTCCCGGCGAGCAGGGTTTCCACATCGTAGCGGTCGCCCAGCATGTTTGCTTGGATCGCGGGCGGCGTGGTGGGGGCGGTGTCGGCAAGACGCAATGTGCCCCGGCTGCGGGAGCGGTTTACATTGGCTTGGATCGAATAGCTGTTTTCTGTCATCATGCCGATGGACGTATCGGTGGACATGATTCCGCACGGCGCGAAATGAAGCTGTATGTCGGGGTGGCTCAGCGCCGGATCGGTTTTGATGAAGGATAAGGCCTGAAAAATCACGGTACTGAGCATACCCCTGCCGTGAACCGCCCAGTCATAGCCGTGACGCAGCAGATTAAGCGGCCCCAATTGGGTGTTGTAGGACGCCGTCGTGGTGGCGGCCTGCATCATCAGGGCCGGATGCTCATGCAGATTATCGCCCACGGGCAGGTCTTGCCGGACGGCAAGCCCCAGTTCCTGCAAATGCGCGGCAGGACCAATGCCCGATAACATCAAAAGCTGCGGGCTGTTGATGGATCCACCGGCCAGGATCACTTCTTTAGAAGCCCCTGCCAGGGTTTTCTGGCCGTGATAGCTGAAATGCACCCCGACGGCTTTCTTACCCTCAAACGCAATCTCATAGGCCAGGCAATGGGTGCGGATGGTGAGGTTGGCGCGCCGTCGTGCCGGTTGCAGATAGGCTTGCGCGCTGGAATAACGTACCCGTCCGGAATTGGTGAGCGATAGCAGGCAGGTGCCTTCTTGTGTGTCGCCATTGTAATGGGGGTTGTGGGGGATGCCCTTGGCCTCATTCGCTTTGACGAACATTTGGGACAAGGGGTGGGCCCCATGGGTCGGGCGCACGCGCACCGGACCGTCTTGGCCATACTCCGCACCGTCGAATTCATGGTTTTCGATGCGCCGGAAATAAGGCTCTACATCGTCAAACGCCCATCCGGTATTGCCCAACTGGGCCCAGTGATTGTAATCGTCGCGATCGCCCCGCACATAGATCATGCCGTTGATGGCGCTGGACCCGCCCAGCACCTTGCCGCGCGGCCAAAAGTCTTTGCGGTTGTTGCGGCTTGGGTCCGGCAGGGTGCGGTAGTTCCAATCATAGGTCGGGTTTCGCACACCCAGAAACGCCCCCAGAATGGGGATCCGCAGAAGGGGATTGCGGTCACTGCCCCCCCGCCTCGAGCAGCAGCACGCGGTGGCGTCCGCTGGCGCTCAATCGGTTGGCCAATACACAGCCGGCGCTGCCGGCGCCGACAATGATGTAGTCATACTGCGTATCTGGGGACATGGTTTTCTTACGACGTAAAGCTGGCAATGGTTTCCAGCGGCTCCCGGTCCATGCGGGCCGCATTGGCGGGCGCGTCCGGATCTTCATAACCGAACGACAACCCGCACATGATGGCGTTGTCTTCCGGCATTTGGGCGATCGCGCGCACCGGCTCCGGAAACGCGGCCAACGCCCCTTGGGCGCAGCAGGAAATGCCGCGTTCCGTGAACAACAACATGATCGATTGCAGGAAAATCCCCAAATCGATGGCGTTGGCGCGGTTCATGGTTTTGGGCATGGACAGGAAGGCCACGTGCGGGGCACCGAAGAATGTCCAATTGCGCAAGGCGGTCAGGCCGCGGCCTTCCTTGTCTTCGCGTGTGATGCCGAGCGAATCGTAATAGCGAAATGCGCAGGCATACTGACGGTCTTTGTACGGCCCCCACAATCCGGCGCCGCCGGGCGGAAAGGCGGGATTGGGTTTATTCCCCGCATTCATATGATCGAAGATCGCTTGCTCCAGCCGATGGCGCGCCTCGCCCGAGACCACGGCAAAATGCCAAGGCTGCGTATTGCTGTTGGACGGCGCCAACCGCGCCAGCTCCAGCACCTCTCGAATGGTTTCTTCCGAGACTGGATCCGGCTTGTAGCCCCGAATGGTGCGGCGGGTTTTTAGCGCTTCTGTCACGTCCATGGTTTTTTCCCCAAGCTCTTTGCACAGTTGGTCTAGTGGATGGCAAACAAACGGTCAATTGGTGACGAAATCACGGTCACATCCATGAATAGGTGATTGAACGCCGCCGGTGATGCCGTAATCTATCTGCAAAATACAGGAGGAATTCATGGGACACACCGTAAAAGATCTCACCCCAAATGCGAAGGTGACGCGCAACACGGAACGCGGCAATCTCGATATTCACTTTGCCGACGCGGCCACATTGTCCGCACCCATCGTTTCTGACGAATGGACCTTTGGTGGCCGGAAAATCGGCTTTGCCCAATTGCCGCCCAATGGATCCCTGTCTCTGGACCAAGGGGCCGGAAAAATCTTCGTCAAAGTGGTCACCGGTGGGTTGGCGTCGCCTAAGCGGCTGCCCTTCTGCGCGCCGCAAGCCATTCAAAACACACAAGTGACGGACGGCTCGATTACGGCGGGCGCAGACGGTGCCTTGCTTGCCATCTTGACCGAAACAGACGCCGCCCCCGCTACCATCTCGGATATGGAACAGCTCGGCTTTTCTGGTCCGCAGGCGGAGGTTTTGAGATGGCAAACCTTCGAACAGCTCTACGGGGCGTTCATGGATTACTTTAACGGGATGGATTGTTACATCGGTCCCGGGTTTCATCTGGTGGACGCGTCCGGAACGGAGATCACCTACATCAATATTTGGACGGCCGGAAAAGGCGTGGATATGTCCACCCATAATCACGCGCAAGATCCCTCGCCGCAGTTTCCTGCTTTTGCGGAAACACATTGGACCATCGCCAACGGCACCGGTCAGGGGGGCATGTACCTCACGCCGGAACCGGGCGCGGCGGAACGGACGCGGTTTCCGGTGCAGGCCGGTGAAGAACACGGACCCTTTTTTAACTTTGACGCGGCCAGCGGCGACCCAACACTGCTCGCCAATGGGGCCGTGTCTTATCCCTGGCACGGCTGGGAAGCCGGCACGGATGACAAGCCCGGCAAAGCCTATGATGTGATCGCGGCGTTTGAAACAGCGCCTCAATTTGTACGGGTCGTCGAATAGGCAAGGGTGCGCGGCGGCCATTTTTTGGCCGCACCGGCCTGCGATGAAGACGCCATGACAGCTGGTTTCTTCATCCTCAGGCGGACGGTTGCGTGTTGGGTGGCCGCTCTTGCGGGCAGCCTTCTTATGATGTCGGTTGCCCTCGCCGACTCCAAGACAATTTTCATCACCAGCAATGGCTGGCATACGGGTGTCGTGCTGGCGGTGAAGGATGTGCCCGATGGCGTCCTTCCCGAAATCGCGGATTTTCCGAAGGCGCGCTATCTCGAGTTCGGTTGGGGCGATGCCGCGTATTATCCCAACCGCGATGCGGGCCTTGCTCAAGGTCTGTCTGCCATTATGACGAAGTCACCGGCGGTGATGCATGTGGTGGGCCTGTGGGGGCCGCCCGCCCGCGTGTTCCCGGACGCGGCGGTGGTCGAGCTGGTGCTGACAGCCGACCAGTTTGCCGCCTTGGCAGCGTACCTCCATGACAGCTTCGACAGGGGAGATGGCAGCCGGGTCGCCGCGTTGGCACCGGGGCTTTATGCGTTCAGCCTGTTCTATCCGGCGGTTGGCGATTTTCACTGGGGAAATACCTGTAATCATTGGACGGCAAACGCCCTCGCGGTGGCAGGCTTTGACATTAAACCAGACGGAAAACGCCGTGCGTCCGTGTTGATGCGCGCCGTGCGGAAGCTGGCGGAAGAAAAGAAAACGGACGGGCACTAAGCGTCCGTTGCAAAAGGTTCAAGATTCCGTCTTTGTGATGTTGCAATTCACCTGCTTAATCGTAAACGTCCAACGATAAAAATAATCAATCAATCAATTTAAGGAATAGAACGCGGCGGCGCATGAAGCCATGCGAGCCGTGACGGGGTGTCTTGTGTCCATCATTGAGGTGAAATCCCTCAGTGTACGGTATCGCGGCGGTGTAACCGCGCTCGACCGTATCGATCTGACGTTTGAACCTGGTGCATTTACGGTTCTGCTGGGGCCGTCGGGCGCCGGGAAATCAACCCTGCTGCGGGCTCTTAATGGGCTGGTGCGCCCCACCAAAGGCAAGATCATTTCTAAGGACCTTGGGGCTCTTACGTCGCGCGCCAAGCTGCGCCGCCACCGCCAGTCCACGGCGATGATTTTTCAACAGCACCAATTAATCGGCCGCCTTAACGTTCTCACAAATGTGTTGACCGGGCGCCTGGGCTATTACCGCTCTTGGCAAACCCTGTTCCGCCGTAAAAGCGCGGACATGAAAATCGCCCTGGAAGCGATTGATCGGGTTGGTTTGATAGATTTTGCATTGCGGCGCGTGGATACGCTCAGCGGTGGCCAGCAACAGCGCGTCGGCATTGCCCGCGCCCTTGCCCAAGATCCGGTGCTGGTCTTGGGGGACGAGCCTATTGCGAGCCTCGATCCCGAAACCTCTGTCCGGGTGCTGAAACAACTACATGACATTTGTAAGGAAGATGGCATCACCGCCATTGTCAGCCTGCATCAGGTGGAACTGGCGAAACAATTCGCCGACCGCCTGATTGGCATCTCCAGCGGGCAGGTGGTTTTTGACGGTCCGGCGGAAGACCTCACCCCTGCTTTTATTCAAAAGATTTATGGCGCGCAGACGCAAGAAGCTGCCGCTGAAGACGTGGCCGGCGACACCGCGTCCCCGACACCTGTCGCCATTCTCGAACCTGAATTAGAAGGATGAACCGATGTCATTTCTCAAACGCACAGTAAGTGCAGCCCTCGGCATGATCGTGGGTGCGGGCCTGATGGCGTCGTCCGCACTGGCGGCGGATGCCAATCCCGATACTTTAAGAGTGGCTTTGTTGCCCGATGAAAATGCGGCAACGATCATTAAACAAAACAAGCCGCTAAAAGATTACCTGGAAAAAACGCTCAACAAGAAAGTTGAGCTGATCGTGACGACCGACTATTCGTCCATGATCGAAGCCATGCGGTTCGGCCGCTTGGAACTGGCCTATTTCGGCCCATTGTCCTACACGCTGGCAAAGTCGCGCAGCGACATCGAACCCTTTGCCGCCCGGATCAAAAAGGGGTCGACCACCTATAAAGCTGTTGTCATCGGCAATATCGAGGCCGGCATCAACAGCATCGAAGATCTGAAGGGCAAACAAGTGGCTTATGGCGACCAAGCGTCCACGTCCAGCCATCTGATCCCTAAATCCATGCTGCGCGATGCGGGTTTGACCGAAGGCAAAGACTACAAAGAAAACTTTGCCGGGGCTCACGATGCGGTGGCCGTTGCGGTTCAGAACAACAATGCGCAAGGCGGTGGCTTGAGCAAGCCGATCTTCGAAAGCCTGGTGGAACGCGACATCATCAGCCTCGAGAAGGTTCGGGTCTTGGGTGAATCAGCGCCCTTCCCGCAATACCCTTGGGCCATGCGGTCCGATATGGACGACGCTCTGAAAGAAGCCATTCGTCAGGCGTTCTACACCCTAAAAGACGAAGCGGTTTTGAAACCGTTTAAGTCAGACGGGTTCGCGCCGATCAATGACAGCGATTACGACGTGGTTCGTGATCTGCAAGCGAAGCTTGGTCTGTCCTGATCACCTGACTTACTGCTGGAAACCTTGGGGTCGGGGTGTTGTGTCTTCACTCTGACCCCCTTTTTGGATTGTCCTATGTCGCACGTCAGCCTTGATAAATCTGGCCTCTCCACGCTTTCGGCAGAGAAGACGGCGCGCTACGATGCCTTGATTGTCGCCGAATATGGCCGTCAAAACCGCATGCTGATGCTGAGTGTCGGCATCTTGGCGCTGGTGGCGGTAAGCGCGGGCTTTACAGGCCTGTTTGATGTGGAGCGCTTGGCCGGCGCGCCGGAAGCGTTCGCGGTTCTTGGCGGGGAAATGGTGCCGCCGGATTTTACCAATATCCGCGATTGGATACGGCCCCTCATTGACACCTTGGCCATGAGCATTGCCGGGACGGCATTGGCCGTGATCATATCCGTACCGCTTGGGTTTTTAGCCGCACGCAACACAACGCCCAATATCGTGGTGTATCAAGCCGCGCGGTTTTTATTGAATGTGCTCCGCAGCATTCCAGAACTGATTATGGGCATTTTGTTTGTGGCGGCCGTTGGGTTTGGCCCGCTGCCGGGTGTGCTGGCATTGGGGTTTCATTCAGTGGGCATGGTGGGCAAATTTTTTGCCGAATCCATCGAGCATGTGGATGAACGGCCCATTGAAGCTGCCGAGGCCGCCGGTGCCCATGGTTTTCAAATCATTCAGCATGCGGTCTTTCCGCAAGTGCTGTCACAGTTTGCGGACACGACGATCTACCGGTGGGAATATAATTTCCGCGCCTCTACGGTGATGGGCATGGTAGGGGCCGGCGGCATTGGGTTTGAACTCATGTCCTCTCTGCGGCTGATGAATTACACGGAAGTTTCCGCCATTTTGATCACGATTTTGGTGATGGTGTCGCTGGTGGACGCGATTGGGTCGCTTCTGCGCCGCCTTTTGAAGTGAGAAAAAGCATGGCCAAGCCGAAAGTTGTCATCACCAATTGGATCCACGAAGACATTGCGCAAAAGCTCGATCCGGTGGCGGAAATTGTGGCCAATAAAGACCGCCGCCGGGGCTTTACCCACGCTGAAATTCTGAAATGGGCACCGGACGCCGTGGGTCTGGTGACGTTTATGACCGATCATGTGCATGCGGATTTCCTGGACCAACTGCCGAATCTGAAAATCATTTCTTGCGCGTTGCGTGGTTATGACAATTTTGATGTGGCCGCGTGCCATGCGCGCGGCATCACGCTGACCCATGTGCCGGATCTGTTGCAAGGCCCCACAGCGGAATTGACCATTGGATTGATGATCGGCCTTGGCCGCCATATGGGGCCGGGGGACCGGTTCGTGCGGTCGGGTGATTTTGCGGGCTGGCGGCCGCAATTTTACGGGCGCAGTCTGGCCGAAAGTACCGTTGGCTTTGTCGGCTTTGGGGAACTTGCCAAGGCCATCGCACAGCGTTTGAAAGCCTTTGGCAGTACGATGATCTATCATGATGTGGAGCGGCTGTCGTCTCAGGAAGAAACGGCGTTCGAAGCAAGCTACCGGCCCTTTTCGCAGCTTTTGTCCGCGTGCGATTTTGTGGTGCTCACGGTCCCGCTGACGTCGGACACCGTACATCTGATTGGCCGGCGCGAAATCGATAAAATGCGCGCCGATGCCATCCTTATCAATCCGGCCCGGGGGTCGATTGTGGATGAAGAAGCCGTGTGCGATGCGCTCAATCGCGGGCGCTTGGGCGGGTACGCCGCCGACGTCTTTGCCTGCGAGGATTGGGCTTTGCCCAACAAGCCTAAAACCATCCCCGCCGGTTTGCTGCATCAGACAGACCGGACGCAATTCACGCCGCATCTGGGGTCGGCGGTGGAAAGCGTTCGCCGCGGCATTGCGCAGATGGCGGTCGACAACGTGATCGCCGTTCTCGAGGGCCGGGAACCGGATGGATTGATCGAGGGACCTTAGACTTATGCTGTCATTCGATCAATTGACCTGCTTTGTGGCGCTGGCCGAACAGGGGTCCTTCCACGGGGCGGCGGCGTCATTGAATTGTTCGCAGCCGACCATTTCGCACCGCTTGAAGCGCTTGGAAGACGATCTGCAAGCCGTCCTTATTCAACGTGGCCGCAGCGGGTGTCAGTTAAGTGTTGCCGGATCCAGGTTTTTGCCCTTGGCCCGTTCCATTCTTGCCATCGCGCAACAGGCGAACCGTGTCGTGAAAAACCAGACCGTCCGTGTTGCCGCCTGCAGCAATATCGGCATCTATTCGATGCCCCCGCTGATTGCGTCCTTCTCGTCAGAACACAAAAGACACGATGTGTGTGAATTCTGGTTGGGGTCTAATCCGGAGGTTCATGAGCGTCTCATCCGGGCGGAAGCCGATGTGGCCATTATGGAATGGTGGCAAGAAACAGACGGCTTCAAGGCGCGCGTGTTTGCCGAAGATCCCATGGTGTTGATTATGCCGCCAGGGCATGAGCTTTCCCGGCGCAGGCGGATCACGCGCGATGATCTTGTGAAAATTCCCCTCTTGGGTGGAGAACGGGGGACGGGGACAGGGCGCTTGTTGCGCACGATCGTGGGGGAGCGCGCCGGCCTGTTGCAGTCCGGGGCCAGTTTGGGATCGACCGAGGCCGTTAAGCGCGCTGTCCGGGCGGGGCTAGGTGTGTCCGTGGTTCTCGCCAGCAGTGTGCGGGATGAAGTCGCGAACGGGGTACTGAAAACGTGCCCCATCGACATTGCCGGGGCAAAGAAATCATTCTATCTGGCGCATCGCAGCGATCTGCATGCGCAAGATATGGCGTCGCTTTTTTCCGATTACCTGGCCGCTAACGGGGCGCGTCCTGTGTCTGCCAATAATCCTTCATAAGCTCTCTGGACCAGTCCGGTTGATGAACGGGACTGGGTGGCGGGAACGTTGTAAAGCTTTCCTTGAATACAAAGTACAATTGGAGCTTATTTAAAAGGTTGCAACGTCGACCTGTCTGGCAGAACTCGGGAAAATGATGGACTTCGATAACTGGCGGGAACGAATTATTGAAGAACTAGAGGAACTTGCTGATCGAGGGTTCCAAAGGAAGCATTGGAACGCAGGCCTTCCTGACAAAATCCACTCATTTGATGATTTGGTTTCGCGTCTCTATGACGACTTTGATTTCAAAGGATTTGTTGAGAAGGTCCAAGAACACTCTACTGAAGCCGTTGCCGGGTCAGCTCTTCAGCAATTTGAGGCACGGTTATCCAAGTACATTGATGGATTGGGATTCGGTGTTGATGACAAAAAGGTTATCGATGATCCGGAATGGATCAGCATTTCGTCTGACGCAGTGGTTATTGTTGGCATTGTTAAGGGTCTCAAGAACTGGCAGGTGCTGCCCAATAATCCTTCATAAGCTCTCTGGACCAGTCCGGTTGATGGACGGGACCGCGTGGTAGGAACTCTGTCATCACCGGTTTGAGGTCCAGCACCGGTGTGCCGTCTATGGCGTCGAGGCCCGCGACCTCCACCGTTAGTCCGTCAACGGAAAGAAGTTTGCACATCGTGGCGCCGAGGCGATTGGGGCGGTTTTTGCCGCGCTGGGCCAGGATCCCCACTTGCGGCCAGTCGCGGTTGCCTCTGGGGTGGCGCGCGCCGCGCACGATTTTTTCGTCCGGCACTTGGTCAAACAGATAGATCACTTCGATATGGCTGAAGCTGTCCAGTTGGGCGGCCGCGTCTTGCTCCAGCACATCCGGATCAAGGGTGATGGTGGTTTTCTCGGCATCCCAATTGTCGTCATCCGCCCGCGTGCGCGTACAGGTGATCCGGCCAATGGGCGTGAGGGTGAACGTGTCAGACATGAGCTTCTCCCAGGTTGGGGGCAGCTAAGCACACATCACCGATGAAGAGGGCGCATAAATTTGTGTCCTGGGGGGGCTGGGCAGATCGCTAGCTTTACTGTCTGTCGTCCCTGCGAAGGCAGGGACCCATAACCACCGGAACCAAATTTCTAGCACAGGGGATATGGATCCTAGATAGGCGCTAACGCGCCTTCTGGGATGACATAAGAAAGAAAACGATCCGAACTAAGCTGCGGACACCACCGCCTCTTGTTCTGGTGGACCCGCCAAAACTGTCGCAAGGGCTGCTCCCAATTCCGCCGGGTCATCCCCCGCCCATGCCACCTGGTCATCGGGGCGCAGCAAGACGGCGCTTTTGCCGTTTAAGTAACCGGCCGGGTCTGTGGCTTGCAGGAAGGGGTACATCTCAATGCGGATGGTGTGCGTCTTCTCAAGCGCAGCCACGGGGGGCGCCCATTTTGGCGGCGCGCCCATCAACACTTTGAACGCGCCATAGCGGCCGGGCGCGGCGATGTTGTGGTGCGGCTCGCCCATCCACGTGCCCGGATAGATCCCGTCAGAGGTAAAGTGGCTTGCCTGATTGTCGATCGCCTGCTGTATGTGCGCCCGGTCGGCGTCGGAGAAATGGGCGATACGCGCGTCCAAATCCGCCAAGGTCTTGAACGGCCCAATGGCTTGGTTGACCTCGCTCATGGTCATCATGTTGTGCAGGCTTGCCTCCGCATTGGTGGCCGCCACGGACCGGCATTCCATTTCATAGCTGTTAAGCAGAGCATCGTCGGCAAGCCCCTTCTCCACCAACGCCAGCTTCCAAGCCAGGTTGTAGGCATCCATTATGCCGGTGTTGAGCCCCAAGCCACCAGTCGGCGGAAAACGGTGGGCGGCGTCCCCGACGAGAAACGCCCGCCCGGCGCGATAGGTTTGCGCGATCTGCGACCGCATGGTCCAGCGCCCATAATCCAGAATCTCGAAATCCACCCCGTCGCCAAAGCCGCCGCGGATATGGGCCGTGAGGGCGGCCTTGTCCAGGTCGCCGCCGCGATGGGGAATCATGAACACATGGGACTTTTCAAGTTCATGAACGATGAGCGTGCCGCCTGCGTCCGGGTTGAGAATCCAAAACAACGGGCCGGGCCGGTGCGCCACCCATTGTGTCAGATCGGCTTTGAGGTGGACCATGTAAAATTGGGCAAGATCTTCGGGACCTTCCATGGCAATGCCTAGCGCATCGCGCGTTGGGCTGTTGGCCCCGTCGGCAGCGATCACCCATTGAGTGCGGACGGTGTGCGTGGTGCCGCCAGAGTGAAGCTGAGCCGTGGCGCCGTCCGCCTCCATGGCGATCGATAAGCATTCCGTATGCGTTGCAATCCCGGCGAGGTCGCTTTCCAAGATCTTATCGAGAAGGACAGGGCATAGCAGGTTCTGAGGCAGGTTGGCGCCCCCGTCCGAGAAACTCGTCCGCGCCATATCAAGTTGGCCGATTTCCGCGCCGTTCAACTGCGATACCCAGTTGATAAAGCGGATCGGCATATCCGGAACCGCAGCGAACACGGCGTCAGCCACGCCAAGGCGGTCGAAGATGTCCATGGTCCGCTTACGCAACACATGGGCACGGGGGGTGGTGGGCAGCGCATCCGTTTTTTCCACCACCAGGCTTTTGATCCCGTGTTCGGCCAGTAAAAGGGCGAAGGTGATGCCCACCGGCCCGCCCCCAATGATGAGAACGGGGATGTCTGCAGGCAGGGTGTCGTGTCGGCTCATGGGCCTCTCCCGAGTTTTTTATTGGAGTTGCGGCTCGATATCCGGCCAGGCTTCTTCGCCGTTTTGCTTGAACAGGGTGACAATGGCGTCCGGCGCCCAATCCGCAACCGAGGTCTCGAAGGTCGGCAACGCCGTTAGGTCGGTGTACCAGCGGCGTACATTTGGGCGATTGCCGCCGTCAAACAGGCGCCCCAGGGCCATATGTTCCAAGCGCACCACATAGGGCATGACGCTGGCATCGGCCAAAGAGGGGGTATCGCCCCCCAGCCATTTTGAGTCCGCCAGAACGGCGTCCATGCTGTCCAGCATGCCGATGAAGGTTTTCAACGCGTCAGCGAATTCCGGGGCTTTGACGCCGTGTTCCAAGACGCTGCGGCGAATTTCCCGGGCCTTGGCACTTGGCATGGCCGCGATCGTGGCCTCGCGCACTTCTTTTGGCTGCTGCAGAATCATTGGGCGGGGGCCGATGGCGAAGGTGACAATGGGCGCCGCGGGATGCACCGCGTCGTCTATCAAGCGGATCCATTTTCCCATGAGGTATCGGTCATAGGGATCCGTTGGCGTCATGGGGTTTTTGTCGGAGACCGCATCGAGATATTGAATGATCAAAGACGATTCCGTCAGCACCTTGCCGTCATGCTCGATCGTCGGCACCACGTGTTTGGGGTTGAGTTTTACATACCAGTCTTGGTGTTGGTCCCCGGCCAGCAGATCGATTTCGTGGCTTTCGAAGTCGAGCCCTTTTTCGGTGAAAACGAAGCGGACCTTCTGGGCGCAGGTGGAAAAGGCATTGTGGTAAAGCTTAAACATGGTCGCCCCTTAGTTGGAGTTGACGAACGGCGTGCCGAATTGATCCGTATGCGCAATATGATCGATGCTGCGCCGTGACAACGGACCATGGCCGCGGCCCACCGCATGGCCTACGGGAACGAAGGCGGCGGTACCCCACCCATCGGGAATGTCGAGAATGGTCGACACCTCATCTTCGCACTCGCACAACAGCGTGGTGAGGGTGCAGCCCAAGCCTTCGGCGCGGCAGCCGAGCAGGAAGTTTTGTACCGCCGGATAAATGGAGCCGCCGCCCACCACCGAGGGCCGGTCTTTCCCAAGGTCGGTAATGTGCAAGAGTTGCGGATTGAAAATGAACACGCAGATGACCGGGATTTGCGCGAAATTGTCGGATAGATGGTCGCCGGCGGCCAGCGCGCGCAATGTGGGCCCGGCTTTGTCTTCCGGGATGCCGGCTAAGGCGGTTCGTCCGGCCTCCGCATATTTTGCCCAACAGGGGGCATAGAGGTCGCCAAGTTTCTTTTTCTTGTCTGGATCTCTCACCAAGATCACTTGCCAGGGCTGCCGGTTGCCGCCCGACGGCGCAAAACTTGCGAGTTTCAACGCGCGCGCCAATTGATCGTCAGACACCGGGTCCGGGCGCAGCTTGCGCACGGCACGGGTGGTGCTGGCCGCTTCATACAAATCGATGGGCAGGCCTTGGGCGCTGTTGTCCAGATGGGGGGCCGGAATGTCCACCGACGGGTCGGGCACGTGAAACGTTGTCAACACGCCGGAGACCAGTTGATAATATCCCACATGGGTCACCACTTCGATGGTGTCCCGTTCGCCCAGGATGCGAAGGGCATCCGCATAGGTGCCGTCGGTAAGCCGCCGCTGATAGACCAATTCGCGTGCGATGGCATAGGCGACTTTCAAATCGTCGCGGTCGGTGGTTGGCGCGTCACCGCGCGCAATGTGCGCGATCACATCATCGGGGACGCCCGCCATCTTTGCGGCCAGGGAATGCACCTGGAATTCGAAATCCATATGCCACGCGCGCGCCACGGTGAGCACCGCCACTTCGCGAACGCCCGCATCCATCGATGTGTCCTGGCGCAGCGCCATGCCCGCCTTTTCGAAATGGACACCAATGCCCGGGCTGCGCAACCACGCATCGAACGGCCCGCAAAGGGAGCCATCGTCGCGGATCAGAATTTTTGCCCCCGGCCCTTGGGTGCGGGGGCTTTCCACAACAGCGTCATAGAACGCTTTGGCCTCAGCGGACAGGGCATCGGGGGTTAGGGGCGTCAGGCGGTCGCTGGTCTTGCTCACTTGTAGGTTTCCTCGAATATGTCCGTATCCGGAACGTTATTTTCGTGCATCTCCAGCATTTTGACAGGATCGCACATATATCCGAAGAAGTTTTTGTTGAAGAGGCCCTTGGCGAGCCAGGCATTGGTTTCATCGTTCGAGGCGAAGTTATCCACGCCCAGTTCCACTTCATTGCCGTCTGGGTCGTGATAGTAGAACGACGTCTGAAACCCGTGATTGACGCAATAAACGGGTTCCATCTGGTGGTCGTCGCGCAAACGGCGATAGGCCATCAGCAGGTCGTGCAGGCTGTCATACATATAGGCGAAATGGGCGAGCCCCGCGCTGTCCGGATCTTTCGGCTTAATGTCCGGCCGGTTGGCGATCAAGATGCGGTGATGTTCGTTGTCATAGGTCAGGAAGGTGACCGCGTCATTTTCGAACATGGGTTGCGCGTTGAGAAAGACCTTGTACCAATCGCGCATTTTTTCGAATTGAGCGGATTGCAACACGATATGGCCGAAGTGCCGGGGGCTGTTACCTCCCGGAATGGGATCGGGAATTCGGGCAAGGGCCGGTTCTGACATGTCATCCTCCAGGGCGTTTCATTGGTCATATGACCAGTAAAATGGGGGCTTGCATTTCGCTTGTCAAGTGAATAATGAATGGGCATGAAAAGTCGCGCGCAACAGCGGGAAGAAACCCGCCATCTCATCATCGAAGCTGCCATTCAGGTTTTCTCGGACAAGGGGTTTCACGGGGCCAGCACAAGGGACATTGCTGGCCAAGCCGGTGTCACCCAGGGATTGCTGACCTATCATTTTAAAAACAAAGACGCGCTGTGGCGGGCGGCGGCCGATCGCATCTTCAAGGAGCTGCGCGCACAGCTGTCAGCAAAACGAGGTGACTTAAACGGACAAGAGGCGCGAACAATCGCCCGGGAAGTGACCAAGACCTATGCGCGTTTTGCGGCGAAGCGTCCGGAATTGTTCCGGTTTATGGTGGAAGAAGGCAAACATCCGGACGACCGCATGCGCTGGATCGTGGATACGCATATTAAGCCTCTGTATACAGAATATTTTCTGACCATGGATATGCCGGAAGAAAATCGGGCCCATGCGTTTTATGCCCTCGCGGGAGCCGCGTCGATGATCTTTGCCGTCGCGCCGGAATGCAAGCGCCTCACCGGGCTTGATCCCAACACCAAAAAAGCCATCGACGTCCATGCGGACTATGTGGCGAATTTGATGGTGCCGTGATGTGCCCTAATCCTGCGCAATCAGCACTTCCGCGATCTGCACGGCGTTCAGCGCCGCACCCTTGCGCAGATTGTCACCGGTGACAAAAAACGCCAGCCCGTTTTCGACAGTCGGATCTTTGCGGATGCGGCCGACGAATACCGGGTCCTGGCCGGATGCCGCCAGCGGATTGGGGATCGCTGCCAATGCCACGCCCTTTGATTGGCGTAACAGCTCTGTTGCGTCCGCAACACTGATCGGCTTTTCGAACTCGGCGTTGATGGATAGGGAATGGCCCGTAAAGACGGGCACGCGCACGCATGTGCCGGAAACGGGCAAGTCGGGGATGCCCAAAATTTTGCGGCTTTCGTCGCGAAGCTTAACTTCTTCTTCCGTATACCCCTCTTCCGCTTCCACATAGTTAAACGGCACCACATTGAAGGCCAAGGGCACCGACCATTTTTGTGGCTCGGGAAACGGCACCGCGTCACCCATATAGGTGAGCGCGGCGGCGTCCGGCGCCACGGTGGTCACTTGGTTGTTCAGTTCTTCCACGCCGTCAACACCGGCACCGGACGCGGCCTGATACGTGCTCACGACCATGCGTTTCAGGCCCGCTTTCTTGTGCAGCGGCCCCAAGGCGGGCATGGCCGCCATGGTGGTGCAATTCGGATTGGCGATAATGCCTTTAGGTCGAGATGACAGGGCATCGGGGTTCACTTCCGACACCACCAGCGGCACGTCCGGATCGCCGCGCCACGCAGACGAATTGTCGATCACGGTGGCGCCCGCCGCGGCCACTTTCTCGGCCAGGGCGCGGGACGTACTGCCGCCGGCGGAAAAGAACACAATGTCCAACCCGGTATAGTCGGCGGTGGCGGCATTTTCGACCGTAAGCTCCGTGTCTTTCCAATGCAGTGTTTTGCCCGCCGACCGTTCAGACGCGAACAGGCGCAACTCAGCGACCGGAAAATTGCGTTCGTCCAGCGTGGCGCGCATCAAATCCCCCACCAAACCGGTGGCGCCCACAATGCCGACGTTAAATTCTTTCTTGAGTGTGTTCTGTCCGTCGCTCATTGCGCCTCCATTTCACAGAACTGACGATATGGGCCTACGATTTTCGCATGCCAACTCAGGCCAATTTGTTACGCTACTTTTCCGCGGGCAATACCGGCCCCGATGGGGCGGATTGGTCCGGCGGTGACGATGTGGCGATCTTGCCCACACCGTCAAAATGCTCCCTTGGGTTAATGAGGGTGGGCCTGCCGAGAATCAAATTGTTTGGGTAGAGGATAACCTCGCGATTCTCCGTGACAAGCTTTGTGCTGAAGGGGGATAGGTCTGCAATATAGCCTTCTGCATAATTATCCGCCTCCAAAATACGCACAAAGTTGCCGCGTTTGAATGACGGATGCAGGAGAAGGATGAAATAGGCGGTCACATTGCTGAGCAATGACCAGCTGGCAAACAAAGCAACGCCTAATAACGTTATCGTCGTGGTTGCGAAAAACAAAACCCCGGCAAAATCGACCCCCCAAACCAGGGCAAGCAACAGGACACCAAAGGTTCCGGTAACAACGCGGGCAATGCGCACGGCCTCATTGGCCGCATCGTTTCTAAAGCGGCCTTTGTCCGCGCTCTCTGCCAAGCGGGGGGTGCTGAAGCGATCCAGCACCACATAAGTGGTCACAACCGCGATCGATATAAGCAGTTGATGCAAATTCTGGCTGATCCAGTTTGTGATAGTCTCTGTGACGGCGGAAAAATCCATGGCATGCTTGAGAAGGTTATGGTGAGACGGGGTGTAGGACCAATGGCGAACACATATCTTTCAAATTTAGCACGGGCGCTGTTGGGACAACCGTTCGACGACCTGAGCAAACGGGAACAGCAAGTGATCGAAGCTCTCGCAAGCGGGGAGCCGGTTGCTCAGAACGTCAATGACGTCTTTATAGAGCGAACAACCTTCTGGCAACGCCTTGCCGATCGGTTGGCGCAAATAGTCGGTTCCTGGCCATTCATTTTTTGTTTTTTGATCTTTTTGGTCGTTTGGATGGCGGTGAATACACTTATCCTGGCCAGTATGTCAGCCGATTTTGATCCGTATCCCTATATTTTGCTCAATCTTGTTTTATCCACGCTCGCGTCAATCCAAGCTCCGGTCATTATGATGTCCCAGAACCGGCAAAACGACAAAGACCGCATCTCGTCATCCAATTCATTTCAAGTCAGTTTAAAGATCGAATTGGCGCTTCAACAGCTCCACGAAAAAATTGACCGAATGGCCCCCCAGCAAGACGCAGACAGGGAAGGCCGTTCGACGTAGTTCATTGCAAATAGGAATCAGAGCCACATTCACAACCAAGGAGAGGAAACATGGCGATCGATTTTACAATTCCAGATGAGGCGAAAGAGGTTCGCCTTCGGGTGCGCCAATGGGTGCAGGACGAATGCATCCCGGCGGAAAAAGAGCTGGAAGAAGGTGGCGACTACAAAGACGTCCTGACGCGGCTTCGCAAAAAAGCGCGCGAACAAGGCCTGTGGTGCCCCTTCATTCCGCCGGAACATGGGGGCATGGGGCTCGGGCCGCTCGCCAATGCGCTGGTGCAAATGGAATTGGGCGAAAGCCATCTGGGTGCTTTGTCCATGAACACCCAAGGTCCGGACGATGCCACCATGCTGACCCTGCTGGAGCACGGAACGGATTTTCAGAAAGAAAAATTCCTGAAGCCACTGCTCGATGGACAAAAACGCATTTGCTATTCCATGACGGAAAAAGCGGCCGGGGCCGATGCCACGGGCATGCAGACCCGTGCGGAAAAAGACGGCAAAGGCAATTATGTTCTGAACGGTGAAAAATGGTTTTCCAGTGCGGCAACGGCTGCCGACATTGCTCTGGTGATGGCGAAGACCAATCCGGAGGCGCCGCGTCACCAGCAGTTTTCGACCTTCCTGGTGGAACTGCCGAACCCCGGTTACATCATTAAACGCAACGTGCCGACCATGGCGGTTCATGGCCCCCTCTATGAAAAGATGGGCGGCGGCCATGCGGAAATCGAGATCAAAGATCTGGTGGTACCGGAAGAAAATCTGCTGGGGGGTGAAGGCGGCGGCTTTTCCATGGGGCAGCATCGATTGGCCTACGGACGGTTGCGCCACGGTATGCACAATGTGGCCATGGCGCAGCGGGCGCTGGACTTGGCCACCGAACACATCACCAACCGCTCCACCTTCGGCAAGCCGCTGGAAGACCGGCAGGGGGTTCAGTTCATGTTGGCGGATTGCGCCCAGGACATCTACATCGCCCGGCTCATGCTGATGCATATCGCCTACAAGGCCGAAAACGGCATGGACCTGCGCCAGGAAAACGGCATCGCCAAAGTCTATCTGGCCAACATGGTGCACCGGGTGGTGGACACGGCGATTCAGCTTCACGGCGCTTTGGGCTACAGCCTCGATACGCCTCTGGCGCGCTGGTACACCCATATCCGGTCCCAGCGTTTGGTGGATGGTCCCGATGAAGTGCATCGTTGGATCACCGGTAAGAACGTGATCCGCGCGTTCAAGAAAGACGGCACCACCGCGGCGGCCGCAGGCGGGGAGCTGCTGTAACAGGTTGCACCAAAGAGGGGAGTGGCGTCTGATTAGGCGTCTCTCCCCTTTTTTTTGCGCGCGGCGGTTTGATTTGCCATTCCCCCCAATCGCGCTAGACTTACTTTAATCAAAAAAAGCCCACTCACGAGGAAGCACGAGGATCCCCCATGTTGACACGACGGCGATTTATGGTGACCGCAGCGGCGGTGCCGCTTGTTTTGAGCACTGGGCCTGTGCGCGCGGAAGCGGAGTCTCCGCTGATCTATATTTCGCCGCTTAAGTCAGACGGCACCGTGAGCCGCTGCCAAGCGGAAGTCTGGTTTCTCGGGGACGGAGACAGTGACTATGTTGTGACCAGTTCTACGGCTTGGCGCGCGGAAGCCGTGCGTAAGGGGTTGACCCAAGCCAAAGTCTGGGTGGGCGATGTGGGGCGCTGGCAGCAGTCGAATGGGACGTACAAAAACCTGCCCAGCCATTTTGCCACTGTGTCGTTCGAAACCGATGCGGCGGAACACGCCCGCCTGCTGGAAGGGTTCGGCGCGAAATATGCCAGCGAATGGGGCAAATGGGGCCCACGCTTCAAGAATGGCCTCGCGGATGGATCGCGGGTCATGCTGAAATACGCCAAAACCTAAGCTCTCACGACGTCGCTAGACGCAAGGAAGGAGCTTCGCGTGGCAGATCTTTTAGGGCTGGCCGCCAATTTTATCGACAACGGCATTTATGACGGGCCTGGCTCCGTCAATCGGGTGACCACCGAATTGTCCGAGGTGGCCGACGGCATTGCCATGGTGGAAGCGTTTTCCCATGTGGTGTCGTTCCGCACGGATGATGGTCTGGTGCTGTTCGACACCAGTCTCATGGACTTTGCCGAACAGGTGCTGAAGAGCCTGCGTGGCTGGTCCGATCAGCGCATTCATTCGGTGGCCTACACCCACGGACATGTGGACCATGTGGGCGGCATGGGACGTATTTTGCGGGACGCCGCCGACCGGGGGGAGCCGCGGCCAAATGTGGTCGGCCATGAAAATGTCTCCCCCAGGTTCGATCGCTATGAACTGACCAATGGCTATAACAGCATCATCAATATGCGCCAGTTTGCACCGGCCCAAGCATTGGTGGGGGGCATGGCCGGGCGCGGCGGCGAGGGGCCGCCCCGTTTCGGACCGGCAAATTTTGTGCACCCGGATGTCAAGTTTCGCGACCGCATGGCGTTGAAAGTGGGCGAAACGGAATTTGTTCTGCATCATGACCGGGGTGAAACCGACGATCATCTCTGGGCCTGGGTGCCGGCCCATAAAGCCATCTGCGCGGGCGATTTTGTATTATGGGTGTTCCCCAATGCGGGCAACCCTCAAAAAGTCCAACGCTATCCACGGGAATGGGCAAAAGCACTGCGCCAAATGATGGCCTATGAGCCGGAGCTGTTGTTGCCCGCCCATGGCCTGCCTATCGGTGGGAAAGACCGTATACAGACGGTCTTGGGCGATATGGCGACGGCGCTGGAAACCTTGCTCGAGCAAACCCTCACCATGATGAATGAGGGGGCACGATTGAACGACATTGTTCATGACGTGCAGTTGCCCCAAAGCCTGCTGGACAAACCCTATTTGCGGCCGGTCTATGATGAGCCGGAATTCGTCGTCAACAATATCTGGCGTCTGTACGGCGGCTGGTACAACGGCAATCCCGCCGCGCTGAAGCCGGCGAAAGACAGTGCCCTTGCACAGGAACTTGCGGACCTTGCGGGGGGTGTCGAGGCGCTGTTCAAGCGCGCGCAAGCCTTGTCGGACCGGAAAGAGTTTCGGTTGGCGTGTCACCTGGCGGAAATGGCGGTCTTAGCGGCCCCCGATCATCGCGAGGCCCATGCGGTGCGGGCCGCTGTTTATGGGGCGCGGCGCGCCGATGAACTGTCCCTCATGTCCAAAGGGATTTACGGGTGGGCGGAAACCGAAAGCGCTGCCAAAGCGGGGATCAATGAAGATCCCAACGCGGCGTCATAGGGCATAGAGGGGCGACATGAGCACGACCGAATCTCTGTCCATTCGAGAAAAATCCATCTACGGCGCGGGCCAGATCTGCGAGAACATTAAGAACTACGCATTCGGCTTTTTCATTCTGTTCTATTACAGCCAGCTATTGGGGTTATCTGCCTCGCTGACCGGTCTTGCCATTTTTATCGGCATGTTGGCGGATGCGATCACGGATCCGTTGGTGGGGTCCATCTCCGATCGCTGGCGGTCGAAATGGGGGCGGCGCCACCCGTTGATGTATGCGTCGATCCTGCCCTTGGGGCTGACCTTTTATTTGGTGTTCGCGCCGCCCGCCGGATTGGGGCAGGTCGGATTGTTTATCTGGTTGACCTTTTTCACCATCGCCTCGCGGGCGGCCATGACGTTTTTCATGGTGCCTTACACCGCGATGAGCGCCGAGCTAACCGATCATTACACGGAGCGTACATCGATCAGTCAGTACCGGTATGGCATCGGCGTGATGGGCATCTTCGCCACCTATGGCTTGGCATTTCTGGTCTTCTTCGCGGGCGAAAAAGGCCAGTTCGATGTGAATGCCTATCCCTGGTACGGGGCCACGCTGGTCATCATCATGATGGCGGCCATGTATCTTTCAACCCGTGGCACGCACCATCTTATTCCGCGGCTTCATCAAACCGAACACCAGGGGCCAACTGGAATTGCCGCCATCTTGAAGGAATCTGTCAGCGTATTTGAAAACTATTCCTTCCGCTGGTTTTTCATCGGTGTGTTGATCCTGTTCATTATGGTGGGGGTGGATGGCGCGCTGTTCCTGTATGTGGGCAGTTACATTTGGGAGTTTGAGCGCAGTCAGTTCTTCTATCTGACCATATCCGCCGCATTTGGCATGCTGGCCGGGTCTTTTTTCACGCGCTGGCTTCATGAAAAATTCGACAAGAAGCCCATCGTGTTGGGGGGCATTAGTTGGTGGGCGTTCTGGCAGCTTTTGCCGATCCTATTGTGGTTGGCGGGGCTGTTGCCGGAAGCGGGCTCAACCGCCCTTCTGTCGCTGCTGGTGTTCATGCGCTTCATTCAATATGTGGGCACGTTGCAGGCCTTGGTGACCACACCATCGATGATGGCCGATGTGGCGGACGAGCACGAGCTGAATACCGGACGACGCCAAGAAGGCATTTTCTTTGGCGCCCAAACGTTTTCGGCAAAAGCCACCAGCGGTTTCGGAAAGATGGTCGCCGGTTTTGCGTTGGATATTATTGCGTGGCCAAAAGGGCAGAACATTTTGCCGTCCGATGTGCCGGACGACAAGATCCTGTGGCTGGCCCTCACCTATGGTCCCATCGTCTGCGGCTTTGCGGTGGTCGCGGTATGGTGTGCCTCCAAATACAATATTGATCGCTCCCGTCATGCCTCCATCTTGGCGGAGCTGAAGACGCGCCGAGAGGTAAGCGCCGCCGAGGCGAATTTGGCGGGGCTACAATTTGCGCAATCCAAAACCAACGCAGATCCTGCTATCAACGCCCCATCGGCGGCGCCTAAGCCGGCAGAATAAAAATAAAACATAAAACGATGGGAGGCTGGTCATGAAACTGGGCCTGATTCTCACGGGCGGGTCGCCCGCGACAGAAGTGGACTTGGCCGTGCGCGCGGATGCGGCCGGGTTTAGCTCTGTTTACACCTGCGATTTCTTTTCCAGCAACGCGCTGGTTCGGCTGGCGGCTATTGCCGGGGCGACAACGTCTATCAAAGTGGGGACCGGCATTGCGAACACTTTCACCCGGTCGCCCATGGTGCTGGCCAGCGGGGTGCAGGACATTGATGCGATCTCCGGCGGGCGCATGATTTTGGGCCTGGGCACCGGCCTCGAGCGGATGAATGTGGAATGGTACGCCACGGACTATGGCAAGCCGGTCACTCGCGTGAAGGAACTCATCAGTCTGCTGAGGTCTGTGTTCGCTCATGACGGGATCGGCTTCAAATGGGACGGCGAGAGCTGGCAGATCAAGATCCCCGCTTATTTTCGTGGCCCCGGGGCCCGACCGGACATCCCCATTTGGTTGGCGGCCGTTAATCGCGGCATGATTAAAGCCGCCGGTACCATCGCCGATGGTATGGTGGGCCATCCGGTACACACCCAAAAATGGCACCGGAACGTGACCCTGCCGGTATTGGCCGAGGCCGCCGAGGCCGCGGGCAGATCCCCGGACGCCTGCCCGGTCTACCCGCATCTCATAACGTCCATCAATGACGACCGGGACGAGGCCGTGATGAATGCCAAACGGCAGATCGGCTTTTCGTTTAGCGTGGAACATTATCATTCCATTTTGGACCTTCACGGCCTGCGCGAGGTTGGCGTTCAGTGCCGGTCCCATTTGGCCACCTATGATTTTGAAGCCATGGCCCATTGCATTCCCGATGAGCTGGTGGACGAAATCGCCGTGGCCTGCACGCCGGACGAAGCCGCCGACCGCCTCCAACAATGGGCGGACATCACACCCGAACCGATGATCTTCCCCGCCAGCATTGGGGTGAGCCCGGATGCTCAAGCGCAGAACATGGAAGAAATTCTGAAGCTGTCCAATAAGGTGGCGGGCTGAGTGGAACCTGCATCACCGGCAACGACACCCACCACGCCGCTTAAATCGGCGGGGGCGCCTACTGGGCAAGTGGCGCCACAGCCATTCGACCCGAAAGCGGCCCGCCCGGTTCTGCTCGTCATCATGTTCGGTCTGATCGCGACCGGCTTCCCGTTCACGATCCTAACGGTCGCCCTTAATCTGATTGCGGACGATTTCGGCGTGAGCGAAGCATTGTCCGCCTGGACAGTGTCGGCACCCATGTTGCTGTCGGCGGCGACCTTACCCATCACGGGCAAGATCGGTGACATGTATGGCCACCGGCGGGTGTTTTTGTGGGGGCTGTTGGGGTCCAGTGTGTGCGCCGGTCTCTGCGTCATTGCGTGGGATATCTGGTCCCTGATTGGGTTGCGTGTCTTGACCATGATCTTGGCGGGCGCCACGGCACCGGCCTCCATCGCGCTCTTGTTTCAGGTCTATCCTGAAGAACACCGCAACCAAGCGGTCGGCTGGTGGTCCATGACCGGGCCGGGATCGGCGGCCCTGGGCCTCGCCATTGGCGGGCCCTTTGTGGATTTTCTGGGCTGGCCCTCCGTGTTTGTGGTGCAGGCGGTGATCGGCATTACCGCCTGGGCGTTTGCGGTGCGCTTGCTTCCGGAAACACCCAGCCGCCCGGCTAAGTTTGACCCGCTGGGAAATGTGTTGCTGATCGTTTCTCTCTCCTGCCTTTTATTCTTGATCGGCAGTTTGGCCGAGGCGTCGGTCAGCCTGTCATTGCGGATGACATTGGCATTTGCCGGAGTTGTCGGGCTTGGCGCCTTCTTTTACACACAACAATTCAGCGCCAGCCCCATCGTGCCGCTTGAATTTTTCAAACACCGCAATTTCAGCGGGCCGGTGGCGGTCAATTTTTTGGTCCAGGCGCCCTATACGGGTGCGTTGGTGGCCACGCCTATTGTTTTCATGGCCTATCTTGATTTCAGCGTGACGTTTGCAGCGCTCTTTATTTTGGTGCGCACGGCCAGCCTGACCGTCGCATCGCCCTTTGGCGGTCGGGTGGCGACACTTTATGGCGAACGCATGGCGGCATTGATCGGGATCGCCGTTCAGTCCGTGGGGTTGCTCTTGGTGGGGGCGGGGGCGGCGCTTGGCAATGTGCCGCTTTTGGCTTTGGGATTGGCGTTGCAGGGGATTGGGCACGGGCTTGTGCTGCCGCCCATGACGTCCATCATTTCGACGGCGGTGCAGCCGGAAAGCTTTGGCTCAGGGTCGGGGGTGTTGCGCCTTGCGGGTCAGATCGGGTCTTCCTTCGGCTTGAGCATGTTTGGGGTGTTGCTGTCCCTGGAAGGGACCAAGCTTGACCCGATGACACTGTTTGCGTTGGGGGCGTTCATTACCATCCTTGCCCTCGTCCCGGCGGCCTTGGTAAAGCCTCGAAAAATTGTATCGCTCTAGAAGCGTGGTGGCCGTTGCCGTCCGCGCTCAAATGAAACAGGAGGAAACAACATGGACATCCAGACAATTGCAACAGGGTTGAGGTTTCCGGAAGGACCCATTGCCATGGATGACGGATCGGTCGTTCTGGTGGAGATTGAACGGGGCACGCTCAGCCGGGTGTTGCCGGATGGCGCCGTGGAGGTGATTGCCGATCTTGGCGGCGGGCCGAATGGCGCTGCCGTTGGGCCCGATGGTGCTGTCTATGTGTGTAACAATGGCGGGTTTGAATGGCACGAATTGCCCGACGGCCGGTTACTGCCGGGCGATAAACCCGGCAATTACAGCGGCGGGCGGATCGAACGGGTCGATCTTGCGTCAGGCGCGGTGTCTGTTCTGTATACAGAATGCAATGGCAATCCGCTCAACGGTCCCAACGACATTGTGTTCGATGCGCAAGGCGGTTTTTACTTTACGGATTTGGGCAAGAATTACGGCCGTCATCAAGATCGTGGCGCGGTCTATTATGCAACGCCCGACGGGGCGTCCATCACAGAGCTGGTTTTTCCGGTAAACACCCCGAATGGGGTGGGGCTGTCGCCGGATGAAAAAACGCTTTATTTCGCGGAAACCATCACCGGGCGCGTGTGGGCCTATCCCATTGACAGTCCCGGCAAGCTTCAAGGGGGCGGCGCGCCGGGCACGGGCCTGTGCCTCGCCGGTGTGCCGGGCTTCCAATTGTTTGATTCCCTTGCCGTCGATGCGGACGGAAATGTCTGTGTGGCCACCATTGTCAATGGCGGTATCACGTCCATTTCGCCCGACGGCGGGACGGTGACGCACACGCCCCTGAAAGACCGTCTGACCACGAATATTTGTTTCGGCGGCGAGGGTCTGAAGACGGCCTACATTACCCTGTCGTCCATTGGGGAATTGGTGGCCTGCCCCTGGCCGGTTGCGGGATTGCCCCTTAATTTCTTGAACAAATAGAGGCGCCCGTGACCCCGCACCTTGAGAGGAACAAGGAAAACGCCAAGGCGTTTTATGATCTGATGTTTAATCAATGCCGCCCGCGCGCAGAGGAACGGGATGTTCTAGGCGTTCAACACTGGTACAGTTTTTAAGTGTCAATGTTTCACCATTAGTGCTTTACTTGCAGGCGAGATATGTCAAAGAGGGGGATGAGATGTTTCGTCGCAAATCGCTAGTTTCGAAGAACGTGGAAGACATACAGGCATTGCGGAAGCCACAAGATGTTAAGCGTACCGGTCTTGAGTATTCGGCTGAGGACCCGCAGCAAGGTCGACGAAATAGTGAATACAATTTCGCGGAAATTGAAGAACTACAAGTAATCTATGACGAAAAGGCCAGCGGTTATGCGATTGCGATCGGAGAAGTGTACGGCCGTCCGGTCTGTTTGATCCGGTGGAATGGACAAAGTTACGAAAACGAAGACTCCAACAAGATGAGGGATGCAGGCTCCCCTTGGGCAGGAGAAGGAGAGAATGGCAAAGGTGGGGCCTCTCGTTGGTTTGTGCTTCCAAGCTTCTTGAACACCCCCGTTTTAGAAGCTGTCGCGAAACAACATCAGAAATGGTTGAATGGTCAGCAGAGCGAATAAAACCCGCTGACCATGGTCACACTTCGATTCTACAGCCCCTTGCTCGGATTGATGAGGAACTTCTCACCGGTGGTCATCTTGCCGTAAACGCTTAGCGCGTCCATGGTCAGGGCTTCGGCCAGCGACACTTCATTGGTGTAATGGCTTGCAAAGGTGGTTTTCAGCTCTGCCGCTACCCGGGCCTGAAGCTTGCCCATAACCTCCATGCCGACCCGTGCCATGAAGTTCGGCAGCAGCCAGCCGCCAATGCCCCACGCCATGCCGTAGTTTCGCGTCAGTTCGGTGGTGCTGCGGTCAAGCCCACCGTAAATATAGACTTGCTTGTGGACGGTCGACCCATATTGCGCATGTCCCGAGGCATTGCGTTGGGCCGCTTGTTCCATGGCGATCAGGATGTTGTTGGCCAACCGCCCGCCACCGGTGGCATCGAAGGCGATGGTGGCGCCCGTTTCCGCGAGGGCGTCGGTCAAGTCCGCCATAAAACTGTCCGTAGAGGAATTGACGACATAGTTGGCCCCCAGCTCCTTCAGCAGGGCCGCTTGTTCGGGCTTGCGCACAATGTTGACGAGCTGAATGCCGTCGGCAATGCAGATCTTGTTGAGCATCTGCCCCAGGTTTGAGGCGGCGGCCGTGTGCACCAAAGCGGTATGCCCTTCCAGCCGCATGGTTTCGGTCATCCCCAGCGCCGTGAGCGGATTGACGAAGCAAGACGCGCCGTCCCGTGCCGTTGCGTCCGCCGGCAAGGGCATCACTTCCGCGGCGCCCGCGGTGCGGAATTGTGCGTACATGGCGCCGCCGAAACCGGCCACCTTTTTGCCAAGCAAGGCTTGGGCGGCATCGCTGTCACCGGCTTTCACGACCGTGCCCGCCCCTTCATTGCCGCATGGGATCGGTAGGTCCAGGCGGCCCTTCATGGCGCCCATCACCTTTTCCGGTATTTGCGCCGTGATGACCGGACGATCCGCCGTGCCTGATTGGGTGGCGCTGGTCACGTCCGCCAAGCCGAACATAACGCCCAGATCGCTGGGATTGATCGGCGCGGCTTCCACCTGAATGATAACCTGATCCGATGTGGGCTCGGCCACGGGAACGTCCGCTAATGCAAGTTCCAACGTGCCATTGTTTTTGACGGTGGACTGAAGTCGCAGTCCGGTGGGGGGAATGTCTGCCATTGGGGCGGGCCTCTTTTTTAAGTGTTTCTGATGGGGGGATCTTACCCTGGCTTTGAAGCGGCTTAAATAGACAGAAAACGGATGCCTTCGGTATTTTCGCACCTCCGCGGTGCGTATAAGATATCGATGCTTAGGGAGGCAAAAATGAAAGAACTGATCTACCACCGGGGGTTCGTGCCGGCCATCAACCGGTATCAAGAACAGGTTGCCGTCGTTGATGGGGACTATCAAGCCACATTCGCTCAGCACGGTGACCGTGTTTTCCGCCTCGCGCATGCGTTGAAACACCAGCTTGGACTGACCAAATCGGACCGTTTCGCTGTCATGGCGGTCAACAGCCATGAATATCTGGAACTATACCATGCCGCCTTCCTGGGAGGCGGGGTGATCAACCCCTTAAATCTGCGGTTGGCCGGAAAGGAACTGGACTACATCGTTCGGGATTCCGGTACCGAAGTGGTTTTTGTGGATCAATTTTTTGCCAAGGCATTTGACGACGCGATGAAAGCCGGTGACGGCCCCAGTTCCATTCGGCATGTTGTCTTTTTGGGCGATGGAGATGGACCGTACACGGATCGTTATGAGGATTTGTTGGCGAAAGCACAGCCGGAAATTCCAGCGGAACCGGAAGAAGACGATCCGGTCGTCTTAATGTATACGGGCGGGACCACTGGCCTTCCGAAAGGCGTTGTGTGTACGCAACGTGCGGAAATGTTGAACTGTTATCATGTGAATATGGTGTTGCCCGGCGCCTTCCAACCGGGAGAGGTCAACATCATTCAGACACCTATTTTCCATGCCGCATCCATGGTGGGGTTATTATCGACGATTGCCGGCGGGGGTAAGACCGTCCTCATTCCCATGTTCGATGCTGCCGGTGTGATTGAGTTGATCGACCGTCACAAGGTCACCATCAGCACCATGGTCCCGACAATGATCGGGATGATGGTGAACGATCCGTCTTTCCATCCCAACAAGATTAAAAGCATCAAAAATCTAATCTATGGCGCATCGCCCATGCCTTCGGTTTTGTTGGACAAGCTTATGGAAATTTTGCCCGATCTAAACATTGCTCAGGGCTACGGCATGACGGAAAGCAGCTCGGTGGTGACTTTTTTGACGGCAGCCGATCACAAAAAAGGAGGACCCCGGCTGAGGTCGGTCGGACGCCCGGTCATGGGGGTCGAGGTTTGTATCCAGGATGAAGCCGGCACGATTCTGCCGGCCGGCGAAACCGGTGAGGTGTGCGCCAAGGGCGGCAATTTCATGACGGAATATTGGAACAAGCGCGAACAAACGGAAAAGTCATTCAAGGGCGGGTGGTACCACACCGGAGATGCCGGGTATCTCGACAATGAAGGCTATCTCTTCCTGGTCGACCGGGTGAAAGACATGATCATAACCGGCGGTGAGAATGTGTATTCCGTGGAAGTGGAAAACGCCATTGCCAACCACCCCGCCGTGGCGCAGGTGGCTGTCATCGGCATTCCTCATGACACGTGGGGCGAGGCCGTGCATGCGGTCGTGGTCACGAATGATGGCCATACGGTGGTGGAAGAAGAGATTATTGCCCATGCCCGTGTTAGTATTGCCGGATATAAGGTGCCGAAATCCGTTGAATTCCGCACGGAGCCTCTGCCTCTGTCCGGTGCCATGAAAGTATTAAAGAAAGACCTGCGGGCGCCCTATTGGGAAGGGAAAGAAAAATCGATTGGATAACGACGCACGAATGCAACAATCATCGCGTCAGACACATATGGAGGAAACATGTCTCAAACAATGACGCAGAAAGAACGGCTTCAGCGCAGCAATAAAGATCTGTGGGCGGAATGGACGATCGATCCGCACCGGGATCCGGCAGATGTGCCGTTGGCCGACCTCGACCCTTCGCATCCGGACTTGTTCGCCGCCAATACGGTGCTGCCCTATTTTGAACGGCTTCGGAAAGAAGATCCGGTCCATTATTGCGAACACAGCCCGTCCGGCCCCTATTGGTCGGTAACCAAGTTCGACGACATTATGTCGGTGGATACGAACCACAAGGTGTTTTCATCCGACATTCGCAATGGGGGCATCCGTCTGGGCGGATATGTGATGGACGAAGAGCCAGACCCCGCTACTTATTTGCCCATGTTTATCATGGAAGATCCGCCAAAGCATGATGAGCAACGCAAAGTCATTCAGCCGAAATTCACGCCGGACAGTCTGCGGGATCTCAGCGGTTTGATCCGCGAGCGGGCCAGGGCCATTCTGGACAGCCTCCCCCGCAACGAAGAATTCAATTGGGTGCGCACCGTCTCGGTAGAGCTGACCGGACAAATGCTGGCCACCTTATTCGATATTCCGCAAGAAGACCGTCACAAGCTGATCCATTGGTCAGATACCGTGGAACGCTTGTCCGACCCCAGCTATTTCGAAAGTGTGGAAGACGGCTTCCAGGAATTGTGGAAGTGTTATGAGTATTTCGACGCGGTTTGGAAGGAACGGGCCGCGCGGCCCGAGCCGGGGACGGACCTCATTTCCATGTTGGTCCATGGTGACTCCACAAAAAACATGCCGCCTAATGAATATCTCGGTAATATGTTGTTGTTGATCGTGGGGGGCAATGACACCACGCGAAACTCGATCTCCGCTGGTGTGTTGGCCCTCAATCAACACCCGGATGAATACAAAAAACTGTTGGACAACAAAGATCTGATCCCAAATATGGTGTCGGAAATTATTCGCTGGCAGTCTCCGGTGGCCCATATGTGCCGAACCGCGATGGAAGATACGGAAATCGGCGGTAAGAAGATCAAGCGCCACGACAAAGTCTGCATGTGGTATGTGTCCGGCAATCGGGATGAAGATGTTATTCCGCGGGCGAATGAGTTTCTGATTGACCGCCCCAATGCCCGTCATCATTTGAGCTTCGGCTTTGGAATTCACCGGTGCGTGGGCAACCGCCTTGGCGAAATGCAACTAAACATCCTGTGGGAAGAGATCTTGAAACGGTTTTCGAAGGTTGAGCTGGTGGGGGAGCCGCAATACCTCAAGTCCAGCTTCATCCGCGGCATCACGGATTTGCCCGTGAAGGTGTACGATTAAGATTGCGGCGTCCAAGCAGCGCTCATCCCCGATTGCGCCAAGACGCGGCAGGGATGAGCCTCTTGAAGGCTCCCTATTCCCATTCTCCCTGATAAAATTCCTTCAGCACATCGAAGGCCAGTTTGCGCTTGCCGTCCGGGTCGATGAGGCCCTTTCGATTGTAATAATCTTGAACCCCCGGCAGGGTGCGCAGCATGGCGCGGAAATCCTTGAGGATCCACGGGGTCATGCCCTGCACCTGCGGGCTTTGGCTTAGCATGGCGATCTGCGCTTCATAGACGGCGGCTTGGTAGTCTTCCGACCACACCGCTTTCGTGTCGGACCGGCGGCCCGCTTTGGCGCCCGCGCCGAATTCAGAGATGTGAATAGGTTTGTCCACATTGGCGGTGATGGTCATGTCTTTCATGAGGTCGAGCATCAGAGGGCGAAACACATCTTCGCCCACACCTGTTTGTTGGGCAAACAGGGCGGAATAATACCAGCCGTAATACTCATTATACGAAATAATATCGATCAAAGCACCTAGGGGGTCTTTGATCACCACGTCAAACCGAGCGTCGGGAGGCGGTGCCTTATCGCCCGCTTGAGCGACGATGGCCTCGAACACCGCTTGTGCCTTTGGCGGCAGACCGCCTTTTGCGAGCCCCCGCACCGCTAGGTGCAGGACGATTTGTTCGAATTGCTTGCGCCCACCGCCCAACAAGGCCGCGCTGACGAGACGCGTATCGTCCAGGGCGCGCGTATCGTCAATAAGCTGCTTTAAAAAGGCCATGCGGGCGTCGGACAAAGGTGTTTCATTGGCCACCGACCAGATAACGACCGAGGCGCGGTTCCAGTCTCGCGTGATGAGACGCGCCATTTGATCTCGAGCAATGGCCAGGGTCTCTGGATTATCCCAATTGATGTTCCAGTAGACGGGAATCTCGGCCCATAACAACAGGCCCATTTCATCCGCCGCCCGCGCCATGTGCCGGGAATAGGGATAGTGGGCCGCACGGACAAAATTGGTGCCGAGATCTTTGGCTTCCTGGAGCAGGCGCTTGGCATGTGCGGCCGAATAGGCAACGCCCGCCTCACCGATGGGTTCTTCATGGGTCGAAATTCCCTTCAGCTTGATCGGCGTGCCGTTCAGGAGAATTTTTTGACCGTCTGTTTCGATGGTCCGGAAGCCAACGCGGTCGGACAAGCGGTCCTGTCCAACGTTTATGTCCACGTCATACAGGGTAGGGGTATCCGGCGTCCAAAGCTCGATATCCGGCGACAGGGTGATGGTCGCCCGCCCCATCTCGTCGATGGTCCCCGTGGCGGAAACACCCAGTTTCGGAAATGTCACAGTGACGGGGGTCTCCGCCTCAATGTTTTCGGTGCTGACCGTCACGCGCACCTGTTTTGCGTCTCGATCGGCCAAATCGATTTTGGCATTACGGATAAAGCCCACGGGTGTTGAGACCAATGCCACGTCCCGCGTCAAGCCACCATAGGGCCACCAATCCGTGCGCGTGGTGGGAACGGAATCCGGTGTCAGGCGATTGTCAACATGAACAATGATGACGTTTTCCCCGGAATTGAGAACCTCAGTCACATCAAACGAGAAGGGAACATAACCGCCGTCATGTTCCCCGACGATCTCACCATTCACGAACACCCGCGTCGAGAAATTCGCGCCGCCAAATGTCAGATGGTAAAGCCGATTTTCCACCTTCTCGACGGAGACTTTGCGGTGATACCAAAGCCCTCCTTGGTAGAAGAACAGACTTTCCCGTTGGCTGTTCCAATCGCCCGGCACGCGCAACGTGTCAGAGGCTTCAAAGTCAAATTCCACCAAATCGGCATCGCTTTGGGCCCGCCGATTGGCATGAAACCCGCCGAAAATGGCCCCCGGCAGCCCGACGCCCATGGGATCGACAATCACGTTCCAATCGCCATTGAGATCTATCGCGTTGCGAGACTCGATGAACCCCAAAACAGGCGCTGCCTTGGGGTAGTCAATATTGGCATCGGCAAAAATGGCGGCCTCTCCTTCGTCCGTTTCCTGAGCAATCAATGTTCCGGGAACCATCGCTGCGATCAGCAGTGTGGCCCATAACCATCGTATCATCGCTTCCCCCTTTTATTTCTTTTGGGCCGGGCGTCAGGCTTGTGCGCTTGGCCTTTGTGATACGCGCTCGTGCCACGCCTGAAGCGCCTGGCACTCGTCGGGTATGTCGATGCCGATGAACGTCGCGAAGTCGATGGCGCATAAAGCCGATATGTCCGCGATGGAGTAGGCATCGCCCGCGATAAAATCGCGGCCCTCGATTTCTTTGTCCAACCACCGCATCGCATTTTGGGCATTCTCAAGATTAGACCGGCCAAAATCTGTATACTGCTTAATGATTTTTGCCGTGAACGGGTGGGCGTGGCGCCAGAAAAGGCCTATTGGCCCTTGAAGCTGCATTTCAATGCGGCGGTTCCACATGTCAATCTGCGCTTGCTCCAACGGGGTGCGGCCAAACAAGGCGGGGTCCGGGTGTAAGGCTTCTAAATACCGGCAGATAGAAACGCTTTCCGCCAAAACGGTGCCGTCATCGAGTTCCAATATGGGGACCTGTCCCAGGCTGTTTTTCGCCAGATAATCTGGATTTTTTTGCTCGCGCTCGATGATCGAGACCGATTTGGTTGGAAGGTCTATCCCTTTTTCGGCAACGAAAATTCGCACCCGGCGCGGGTTGGGGGCGGGATTGTCCGCATTGTAAAACAGCATTGGGCGGTCCTTGAATTACGCGATCTTGGCTGCCTGAGTGTCAAAGCTCTTCGGTTCCGCCAAAGGGGCGGTATGCAAAACCTCACCGGCGGTGAGTTCCGCCCGCAAGAAAGCGGTCACCTCTTCGCAGGCCTCCCTTGCTTCGGGAATGTACGCATTAAAGATGTGCCACACATGGGGCATGCCTTCCCACAGTTTGAATGTCACATCGACGCCTGCCCTGTCGGCCCGGGTGGCAAGCCGTGTGGCGTCATCCAGCAAACATTCATGTGTACTTGCATGGATCAGCAACGGGGGCAGGCCTGTTGGGTCGGCATAGACGGGCGAGACCAGCGGGTGTTTTGCGTCATAATCGCCGTGATAGGCATCGCCCACATTCTTGATGAGGTCGGCGGTAAACATGGCGCAGGTCTTTTCGTTCAGCTCCAGCGAGGCGCCGGTTGCCGCAATATCGGTATACGGAGAAAGAAGAGCGGCGGCCGCCGGAAGTGGTTTTTCCCGGTCCCGCAGGGCCAGCAGCAAGGCCGCACTGAGCCCCCCGCCGGCGGAATCTCCGGACACGACAATGTCCGATGGCTTAATCCCTTGGTCTAACAGCCAGTCATAAGCGGCAATGGCGTCGTCCAAGGCGCAGGGGAATTTGTGTTCGGGGGCTAACCGGTAATCCGGCACGAAGGTTTGGGCGGGCAGGCGCCGTGCAAGATAGGTGGTCAGCGGCCGGTGAGACACGGGCGACCCGAACTGGTAGCCGCCGCCGTGCAGGTAAAGGAGCGTTCCGACCGATTTACCATCGCGCCGCCGAACCCATTCGCCGGGCACCGGGGCGCCTTGTTCTTTTTCGATGATGACGGATTTTGGCGGCGTGTATTTAGCGGCCCGGCTTTCCACCCGCTCTCGTACCTCGCTGATTTCCGCGGCGCGGCCCAATTGCTTCTTGACGGTTTGCTTCAGAACAAAATTGAGGAGTTTTGAGCGGAGGCTGGGCATACGGTCTTTGTCCTATGGAGTTGTGTCTTTCGTTAGACTAGATAGCATATAAGACGATTGATCGAAGTCCTTTGTGGTGTTTACCCCCGTGAACCGCTTGGTTGCCATTGCTTTATTTTGCCTTGCCCTTGGGGCAAGTCCGGCCTCACTGGCGCGCTCCATCAGCGAAGGCTGTACCGATGAGCCACCAGATGTGGGGTACAAATTCACGCTTGGCGACCTATGGATTGAAGCGAAGTATTTTGATTATCTGCGTATTGATGGCCGAACCGTTTTGACCCAAGGCGACTGGAAGGACTGGGTGCGGTCCCAGCGCGTCCGCGAAGTCGGCCTGTATGAATTGCAAAACGATGTGTTGGTGTGGGCACGGTGGACGGACTGCATCAATCTTGCCCATTCGCAGATCTTCGTCTTAGGGAAAGATGGCCGGGTCATGGCCAATGAACCCGTTTGGTCCGAAAACTACCAGGATGGCTTCTATCTCGAAAACAAAAGCCTGAATTACTGGAGTGCCTGGTTCTGTTACGACGACAACAAGCACAGGGCGGGCACCGACCAAAGCTATTATTACACGCTGACACCTGGGGACCGGCGGTTCAAAAAGGTGGATGTTCCCTATACGCAGGTGTGTTCAGCGGACTGGCGCCAGCGATTTAACGACCGCGTGCTTCCGTTTTATTGGTTGAACCCGGACAACCCGGTTACGCCGCCGAAGTAGAAGTGTGTGACGGGTTCAAAAAAAGTTGGTTACGCCCCGGACCGCCGGGCGTCGTTTCGCTGAGGACGAACCCCGCAGCGGTCAGGATCTCTGCAATTTCATTGGTACCATCTGCCCGGTCGGCGCCGTAGGTTTCCACCAAAACCGATCTCACGCTCGGCAAAGTGTCCTTCGCGCCGATCAAAATTTTGACTTCAATACTATCCACATCCAGCTTGATGTGGTCCGGCGCGGGAAGGTTGAAGTGGTCGCGGAACCCATCGACAGAAAACCCTATTACAGCTTGAGAGAATTTTGTGTCGATGGTGCCGATGACGGTTTCAGTTTGGCCAAAGGCATGCATGGAATGGCCAGATTCCGTATTGGCCATATGTAAAGCATCAAGTTTTGCGGAATCAGAGAATGCCAGGCAGTAGGCGGACACGTTCGCGTCGAGTTGGTTCAGTTCTAGATTGCGGACAAGCGTGGAAAAGCTCGCCGCGCTGGGTTCGAACGCCAATACGGTCACTTTCGGATCAAGGGCTGCATACAAAGTGTAGAGCCCAATATTGGCGCCGATATCCCAAACCGTATCGCCGGATTTGATGTGCTCGTCGATCCAGGACACGGTTTCGGGCTCGTCCTTTCCGAATCCCTGGGGATCGTGAAGGGCACGAGCAGAGGGACAGAAAATCACCATATCGCCGCGATCAGTAGGCACACGGATGGTTTGTGTCAGTCTTTCAGCGGCAAGCGCTTTGGTCGAGGCGCGGCGCTGGGGTGACATATGTGCGGTTACAAGGTCGGTAAAAGAGTTGACAATTTTTGCGATCGTCTTGCTCATCGAGACATCCCCGCTTGACGCAAATGTGCAAGCACCTGATGTAAATCCTCTGCAATAAAGGCGCACAGATCTTGGGATTCCTGTGTCGGCGAAATCAAGTCTGGCACCATCACCGTGATCATCCCGGCAGCGCTGGCCGCCCGCACCCCGTTGAGAGAATCTTCAAGGGCAAGGCAGTCTTCTGGTTCTATTGCCAATCGGCCGGCGGCGATTAGATAAGGGTCAGGATGGGGTTTGCCGCGGCTATAATCACCATGAGCGATCGTACAATCGAAGCGATCGTTCAGGTCATGGAGCGAGAGGTGGTGTGCCGCATCGTGATGGTGTGATGATGTGGCGATACCACGTGGGATCTCTTGAGTATCAAGATAGTCCAACAGTTCGAGTACTCCTGGCTTGAGGGCAACCCCGTCGGCGGCGGCCTTGCCGAAACGCTTGGAAGCATCGGACCAGAATTCGTCAAAGTTGAAACCAGGACCGAATTGATCCGCGAAGAAAGTGCGTGTTGCGTTCTGCGACATGCCAATCGTTCGAAGATATAGGTCTTCTGTAAGAGCAATCCCTAAGGCATCAGCCGACTCTAAGATGGCATCGCGGTAGAGGCTTTCTGTGTCAAACAGAAGTCCATCCATATCAAAAATCACCGCAGCGGGGGTCGGCAGGCCAAGCATGTGTCTCACAATATGTCTATTAAAACGGTGAGTGTCGTGATGATCCAACGGGGTCGGTGGAAAGCGTTTGTTTGAGAGGACATAAGCGACTAACCTGCTGCGCCCACAACAGTCTATCAAAGACGCGTCGAGAGGCCTCCAATGACAGGTGGTACGCCAGAATCGGAAGTGGACCTTCATGAGACTCTAGTCCGCGCTTTGCTGCAAGATCAACATCCGGATTTGGCGGGGGAGCCAATCACGTTTCTCGACCGGGGTTGGGACAATACGCTTTATCGGCTGGGCGACACTCACATCCTGCGTTTTCCCAGGCGCCAGGTTGCGGCGGATCTTATTGTCAATGAGCAACATTGGTTGCCTGTGTTGGCGGCGCAGCTACCCATTGCGATCCCCGCGCCAGCGCGAATTGGCGCGCCGGGGTTGGGATTTCCCTGGGCGTGGAGCATCGTGCCCTGGTTTGACGGGGACACGGCAGATCTTAGTCCGCCTAACATGGAAGAGGCCCTTGTTTGGGCGGACTTTCTGCTGGCGCTGCATCAGGAAGCACCGGAAGAGGCGCCACTCAATGATGTGCGGGGTGTGCCGCTTGCGCATCGCGCAGACTCATTTTGGGACCGTATCGACCGGCTACGCCCCAAAACGGATTTGCTCAACGATCAGGTCATGAGCCTCTGGGATGACGCGCTTGCGGCCCCTTGCGCAACGCGTGCTCAATGGCTTCACGGCGACCTGCATGCTCGGAACATTGTGGTTCAGGACGGCAAAATTACGGGTGTGATCGACTGGGGCGACATTACGTCGGGCGATGTGGCAACAGACCTTGCCAGTTTTTGGATGTTGTTTGGCGACAAAAACGCGCGTGACCGGGCCGTTCGGCACTATGCCCCGTCAGACGATGAAATCGCTCGGGCCAAGGGCTGGGCCTTGCTGTTCGGTGTAATCCTATTGGACACAGGATTGATCGATTTTCCAGCCCATGTGCCGATGGGGGAGCGGACGCTTCGAAATTTGGCGCAGTGACCCATCAGTCCTGACGGTTGTTTTGATCTAACTCGTCACCTGTGCGCCAAACGGAACAATCTTATTGTCCACGTCATGGCCAATATCCGCGCGGCCAAGATAGGGAATGCCGGACTTCGCGCACCAATGTTGGGCGATGTCTTCTTCAGTTTGCTGAAAATCAGGATCATTCTCCGGGATGTCGGAGAACCGGCCGAGACGAAGGCCGGCGATTTTTCTGATCTGGGGGGTGCTGGTGATCTGCCACAGGGTGCGATCGATGCGATAGGCATATTCCGACACATCTTCCAACATGAGGATGTGATCAGTTAGATCCGGCAAATGGGGTGTGCCCACCAGATGGGCCAGGATGGTGCTGTTAAACGCAACTGCTTTTGATGTGCTGTTCAGCGTCGGTTCCACTGTTGAAGAATCATTGGCAACGAGAAAGCGCAAAGCGCGGGCGACCGCTTTTTCGCCATCTTCCCGGTTTATATCCGTCGGCATGGGGCCATGGGCAATGCGGCGGAACCCGGCGGCGTAGAGCGCGCCCAAAAGGCTGCCCGCATCGCTGTAACCCAGAAAGGTCTTGCGCCGCGCCTCGTTATTCAATTCAGGGATCGTTTGGTCCAGAATGCGACACGCGCCATATCCGCCCCGCGCAATCCAAATGGCGTCAATGGTGGCGTCATTGGCGAAATCGATAAGGGCGCCAGCGCGTTGGTCATCGGTGCCGGCAAAATGGCCCCAGCGGTCGAAGCATTGAGGATGGAACAGAAGATCTGGTGTGTGATCCGGGAAAAGTGAGGCGGCTAGGGCGCGCACACGGTCCGCGGCCTCTTCCTTCAGGGGCGATCCGGGGGCCACAATGCCAATCTTAAGGGTTTGTCCGTTCATTGCATGTACTGTAGTTCATCAACGGTTAACGTTATCTCACATCGCACCCATCATCGCCTATGTCTGAAACTAAAGACTTTTTCTTTTGCGGGATTGGCGGCAGCGGCATGTTGCCGTTGGCCATGGTTCTGAAATCGCTTGGCCATCATGTGGAAGGGTCCGACCGGTCCCTTGACCAAGGGCGCACGGCTCAGAAGTTCGATTTTCTGAAGAGCCAGGGCATTGCGCTCCATGCGCAAGACGGATCCGGCCTGCGCGACGCCGGGCAAATTCTCGTGGCGTCGGCGGCGGTCGAAAACACCGTGCCCGATGTTCAGGCCGCGACCCGGTTGGGGATCACCCGCATCACTCGGGCGGAGTTGTTGGCGGATTTGTTTAATGCCGCGGATCGCAGTATCGGCGTGGCGGGGACCAGCGGCAAATCCACCACCACCGGCATGATTGGTTGGATATTGGACCAAGCCGGTACCCATCCCACCATCGTCAACGGTGCGGTCATGAAGAACTTTGCAACCGACGACAATCCGTTCGCCAGCGCTTCCGCCGGCGGCAGCGATTTATTTGTCAGTGAAGTGGATGAAAGCGACGGCTCTATTGCTCAGTACACACCCCATATCGCCGTGATCAACAATGTCGCGCTGGACCACAAGCCCATGGAAGAGCTGCGCATGTTGTTCAAGGCCTTTGCGGATCGGGCGGACCGGGCTGTTCTTAACAAAGACAATGTCGAAACGGCGGTTCTGCTGAAGCTGTTACCTGAAGATAAAGTCCTCACTTATAGCCTGGAGGATGAGACGGCCGACTTTTTCGCAACCGATTTAAGGCCGGCGCCAGAGGGAATTTCCTTTGATGTGATCTCGAATTCCGAAGGCGCGCAAGCAACAATCAATTTGCGTGTGCCGGGTGCTCACAATGTCTCTAACGCTTTGGCGGCCTTGGCCGCAGCTTACGCCGCCCATATCGATTTAAGACATGGCGCCGACGCCTTAAACCGCTTTGCGGGTATTCGCCGCCGAATGGAATGGGTCGGCACGGCGAACGAGGTTACCGTTATTGATGATTTCGCGCACAATCCAGATAAAATCGCGGCGACCCTGTCTACTTTGAAAGCTTTTCCAGGCCGCCTGCTGGTGATGTTTCAGCCCCACGGCTTTGGCCCCCTGCGGTTGATGAAGGACCAGTTCATTGACTGCTTTGCGGCGGGCCTTGGCGACAAAGACATGTTGATTATGCCGGAGCCGCTCTATTTTGGCGGCACTGTGGAACGCTCTGTCGGGTCTCAAGACATTGCTGACGGTGTTAATGCAAAGGGTAAAAAGGCGCTCGCATTGGCTGATCGGGAGGCTTGCGGCGACAAGCTTGTAGACCTTGCCGAGCCCGGAGACCGCGTGGTCATCATGGGGGCACGGGACGATACGCTGTCCCAATTCGCGGCAGAACTGCTCCAGCGCCTGGGCTAATTCGCCCGCTTTTGCATCGCTGTCTGGTCAATCTGGTTCTTCCCCCTTACAGTCTGGAGAAACCGGATGAAAAGCAGATATGACACAAGACCAAATCACGGTTTGGGGAGTCGGCACCACACGGACAATCCGCCCGCATTGGGCGTTGGCCGAAGTGGGGGTTCCGTATGAAACAAAACCCATCCAATCGCGCAGCGGCGAGACTCAAGAAGCACCTTACACATCGCTTAATCCCAAGCAGAAGATTCCCTTCTTCACCCATGGCGATCTGAAGATTTCCGAGAGCTACGCGATCATACAATATGTGTTCGAGGTGTTTGGCGGCGACACTGTCTTCGTGCCGTCGACACCGGCGGAACGGGCGGTTGCCAATGAATGGTGCAGCACCATCTTGATGGAACTGGACGCCCACTCTCTCTATGTGATGCGCCGCCATGGTGACCTGAAGGATCTTTTCGGTGAAGCGCCTGCCGCGCTGACAGCGGCGCGCGATTATTTTCAGCGCTTGGCAGATGCCATGGTGCCGAAGTTACCGGCAGACGGGTTCCTCTTGTCCGATAAAATTTCCGTGCCGGATATCTTGCTGACGAGCTGTTTAGATTGGGCGGTCATCTATCAGGTGCCCGTCCCCGAGGCCTATCGCGCCTACAAAGCCCGCATCGCCGCGCGGCCTGCCTATCAAAAAGCGTTCGATTTCAATTTCGAAGGCTTGGGCGTTACATACAAAGACCTGCCAAGCATTTAGGGAGACGCATTATGCCGGGTGCATTTGACGGTATACGGATCATTGATCTGACAACGATGGTGTCGGGCCCCATGGGCTGTATGATCTTGGCGGACCAGGGCGCCGAGGTGATTAAGGTCGAAAGCCATATGGGTGACCAAATGCGCTATTTGGGGCCGCGCCATAACGGCATGACGGGCGGTTTCTTTTCGTGCAACCGCGGTAAAAAATCGATCTCGCTCGATTTGAAATCGGACGACGGCAAACAGATCCTGAAAGACCTGATTAAAACCGCTGATGCCATTGTTCAGAATTTTCGGCCTGGCGCGATGGAGCGGATGGGCTTCGGGGAAGAAGCCGTGCGCGCCCTAAAGCCGGATATCTTGTACGTGTCGATTAGCGGATTTGGCGAATCAGGCCCCTATGCACATAAGCGCGTTTACGACCCCGTGATCCAGGCACTCACCGGTGCAACGGATGTACAGGCAGACCGCAAAACCAACCGCCCTCAAATGTTCCAGGTCATCATTGCGGATAAGGTCACGTCGCTCACGGCGGCCCAAGCCATTTCCGCAGGTTTGTTTGCGAAAGAGCGCACCGGCAAAGGGCAACATGTACGTTTGTCCATGCTCGATTCCCTGGTGGCATTCTTCTGGCCCGAGCAGATGGCCACGTTGAATTTCGTCGGAAAAGAAGCCGACCCCGCAACATTCCGCAGTGGCATGGACCTGATCTACGAAACGCAAGATGGTTACATCACCGCCGGGGCAATCTCTGACAAGGAATGGCGCGGCATGTGTACGGTTCTGAAAAAACCGGAATGGATTGAAGACCCCCGGTTTGCGGAAGCGGGCGAGCGCATGAAAAACGCCAGCATACGGAAGGAACTCACCGCGGTTGAAATCGCCAAATGGAAAACGGACGATATTCTGAAGCGCTTGGATGAAGAAGATGTGCCAAGCGCGCCGTTGTTGCGCCGTGCGGATTTGATTGAGGACGAACAGTGTAAAGCCAATGAGCTTTTCATCATTGACGAATACGGCAAGTTGGGCCCTGTGCGTCAGCCGCGGCCCGCAGCGCGTTTTGGGGAAACCCCTGCCGGTATTCAATCTGCAGCGCCGTTTCTCGGTGAACACAATGAAGAAATTTTGTCTGAGCTTGGATACAGCGCAGATCAGATTGGATCCCTGAAAGACAGTAAAGTCTTGAACCAAGTCTAAACGGTGTTTTGAGTCCTCCGGTAAACGGCTTCTTGCGTCACGACAAAATCCACCCGATCAGTTGTCAGGGCGGTTTGGCATTCCTCAGGCGTATTAATTATGGGCTCTTCATGGGCATTGAAACTGGTGTTGATAAGCACCGGCAGCCCAGTTTGACGTTTGAATTCCGTCAATATGTTTGCATAGAGGGGATTATCCTGCCGATCGATGATTTGGGGACGAGCTGTGCCGTCTATGTGTGTAACGGCGGGAATTTTTTCATGCCATTCCGGATGCACAGACGTTGTGATGGTCATAAATCGGCTGGCATATTGGTTGGCGGATGAGATGTCGAAGACCGTTTTCGCATCTTCTTCAAGAACATAAGGTGCAAACGGCATAAACTCAGTACGCTGAAGGCGCTGGTTCAGCGTGTCGTTGATGGTTTTGTCGGCGGGTGACGCTATAATCGACCGCGCGCCAAGGGCGCGGGGTCCAAACTCCATGCGTCCCTCATAAATGGCGCCGGCGAGCCCATCATCCATGAGCTGTGCAGCTTTTTCGACTGGGTTTCCGGGCAGGCGCGTGATGCCTTGGTCAGCGGATAAGACTTGGTCGATACGGTCGTTGTGGTTCCGGCCAAAATAGACATTCGAAAGGCGTCGCCTTTGGGATAACCATTTTTCGGCGCCATCTCGGTCGAACAGAAATTCGAGTGCCCCCCCGAATGTTAAGCCTTCATCGCCCATGCCGGGGAAAATGAAAATTTCCTCAGTATTTGTCTGCTCACAGAGTAATCTGTTGAGGCGTACATTTGCGAAAACGCCTCCCGCCAAGCCGATATGTTTTACGTTGTGATTATCGAGAAGCGTCGAAACCGACTGGAAGATGTTGTCTTCAAGAACCTTCTGAACGGATGCCGCCACGTCCGCCGGTTTTTGTTCGGCGGCAAGCGTGTGCACAAATTCCCGCATTTCGGCAAAGTGGCCAAAGTCAGTAGAGATTTTGCCGCTGTCGTCAACCTGGAACCTTTTTTGTAGATCGGCTGCTAGCACAGGCTCCCCAAAAGCAGCAAGGCCCGTGAGCTTTCCTTCGTGACGATTGGGGCGGTACCCTAGCGCTTCTGTGGCATAAGCATAGCAAAGGCCCAAGCTGTCAATGCGGCGGGTGCGGCGCGTGTCTTCTTCGCCACCAAAGAGGGTTTGAAGCTGTCCCTCTTGGAGAATACGGTGGCTGTAGTGAACATTGTCGCCGCAGCCATCGGCGGTATAGATCAACGCATCGTCCCAGTCCGTATAGAACAGAGCGGACAGGGCGTGCGCCAAATGATGGTTCGAAAATACAACCCGGCAATCTGGGCGGAACCTTTCCTCTGTCAGAAAGGCGGGCACGTTGAAAATGTCTGCTGCTGTCTCCGCTCCGCGGCGGTTCATTTCTCCCCATAGGTCTTTAAGTTTCTCGTCGCCCACCCAGCGCCGGAAGCCATACTCCAGCCGCTTCAGAGCGGGGTATTCGAAGTATCTTGTTGGATAGGAGGCGCGGGAAAGAACAACCACATCGACGTCGTGTCTGGTGATGCCAGCGATTCTAAGCACTTCGTCAATGCATAAACTGGGAACGCCGCCCTTATTCTGTTTTTTGCGGGTAAGCCGTTCCAACTGAACGGCTGCAATCGCGTCGTAGTCGTCAAACAATGCCGCTGCCGCATCGTGAAACCCGGTGCCCAGTGATAGAATAAACATGAAGTGAACGGACCCAACTAGATAGCAGATCCCGCTGATTAGCATAGCTGCCGCCATCAGGCCAATCGGGTGGTCTTAGTCATAAGAGAGATGGCGTGCGTGCAAATCCGTTGCTTGGTGGCGCCTCCGGCTGCGCGTGGCCAGCTTGACTTCTAACCGCCCCTGAAGAATCCAACTGCGTCCTTGAGGCGATCTGCTTCCTGACGTGCGGTCATAGACGCCGCACTTGATTCCTCGGCCATGGCGGCGTTTTGTTGGGTCACTTTGTCAAGCTGCAACACTGATTGATTGACTTCGTCAATGCCGATGGCCTGTTCGTGGCTGGCCTCGGCAATTAATCGGATGTTACCAGACATGCTTTCGATCGACGCGACAATGTCGGCTAGAGACTCGCCGGTGCGGTTGACCAGTTCGACGCCGGACCGGATTTGTTCGTCCGAGTTAGAAATCAGATCGCCAATCTCTTGTGAAGCTTCCGCGGTTTTCTGAGCGAGTGCGCGAACTTCCGTGGCTACCACGGCAAATCCCTTCCCGGACTCGCCGGCGCGGGCAGCCTCGACGGCTGCATTCAGCGCTAAAAGATTCGTTTGGAAGGCAATGTCTTGAATGACCGACACAATGTTATTGATTTTGCTGGAAGCCGCCTCAATCGATTGCATGGCGCGCACTGCATTGTTGGTGACTTCACTGCCTTTTTGGGCAATGGTCTGAGTGTCGTCTGCAAGCCGCCTTGTTTCTTGTGCACTCTCCGCATTCTTTTTCACCGTCGTCGATAACTCTTCCATTGCGGCGGCTGTTTGCTCGAGAGATGTTGCTTGTTGTTCCGTCCGGCCGCGCAGGTCATCCGAGCTTGAGGCAATTTCCTGCGTGGTTGTGAACAGCGTGTTGCTGACATCGCTAATTTGGCCCGTGATAGAGGATAAACGGTCCGCCATTTGATTGGCCGCGTGTTGCAGCTTTTGGAAGGTACCTTCATAGTCCCCCTCCACGCGTTGGGAAAGGTCGCCATTGGCCATCGCTGTCATGACGCGGACATTTTCCGACAGTCCGCGATCTACGTTTGTTGCCAAGCGATTCATCCCTTGGGTGAGTTTGAGGATGAATCCGTGCTTGTCGTCTTCATTGAGACGCATGCCAAAGTCTCCGTTCGCGGCTGCCGCCACAAGCATCTCGATTTCTTGTTCGGTTGAGATCATTTGGGTTCGGTCGCGCCATTCCACCACCGTTCCCAGGCGATCGCCGTCTTCGTTGAAGGCGGGGCTTGCGTTGAGGTCGATCGTAACGCCTCCTTCTTGAAGTTTGGCATTAGTGTTGCCCGATAATGAATCGAGGGCAGCGGCCTTCAGCTCGGAGCAATTGTGCAAAGTGCTGAAGTTCTGATTTAGAAGGTTCGTGGATTTAAAGGCCGGAAAGTGATCCGAAAGGGAATGGCGAATGGTGTCCACTAACTTCTCGAGCGCCGCATTGAGATAAATGACAGTGCCGTTCCGATCCAGCAGCATGATTGCAATTGGGGAGTTTTGCAGAGCGGCTTGCGCGCGCGCGGATTTCGTTCCCATTTCGCGGACTTGCACCAGCGACCGTGCCATGTCGCCGATTTCATCTCGTGCGCGCAAATTTGGAATTTCGACATTCTCCGCACCCCGAGCCAGACCTCCGATGGCGTTGGACATACGCTTGATCGGGGTCGTGATGCTGCGTCCCACCAACAATGCCAGAATGGCAACCAAGCCCAATATCCCCAATGTGGAATTGTAGAGAGATTGCAGATTGGCTTTGGCGATTTCTTCTTTCTGTAAGGTCAAGTTCAGCAAATCGTTGGCCGTTAGGTCTTCAACCTCTTTCAGCCGGTCGATCTTTTTGGTGATTTGCTGAAACCAAAAAGTGCCCTTGATGTTCCCTGTCGTGCCTGTTGTCGGACTGGCAAGGGCAATATCCCTTAAGCGCTGAACCTCCTTTGCCTCTGGTCCATCGAGAACATCATTAAGGCGGGCCGTCGCGTCGGGGCCGCCGAGTAGCTTGAAATTCTCGAAATAGGTGTTTTGGCGGCCGATCAGCGACACGAAGCGTTGATACACTGTTGGATTAAAAGTGCCCGCGCCGAAGCCCGCCGCCCCCATGGCCCGTTCCAAACCAGCGCGTTCTTTGCCTTCCAGAAAATTAAGATAGGCGACTGTTGCATTAGACACGTCAGGGTCAGACGTGACCGTTGGAAGGGCAGCGACAATGTCGAGAAGTGCGCTGATAGTGCCCGTATAATATCCGGCCATTTGGGGGACCGTGAGGGCGAGCCGGTTGACCTGCGCACGCTTTTCCGACAGCTCCTCCATGGCCGTGAGCGCACGGTCAATCCGCTCAAGGATCACTTGATCGGTTGTGGTTGCGCGAAAATAGTCAATTTCTTTGGAGAGATCCGACCTTCTTTCGTCTAAAAGCGTCCGTATGCCAATTATATCGGATGCGAAATTGACACCGCCACTGGCGATGAAGCCAGCAGACATGCCGCGTTCTTTCTGCATTTCATGGACAACGGCGCTAACCTTGATCCCCAGAAGGGCGAGGTGTTCGATCTTGATCGTTTCTTCCACAGCGATTTGATTGGTGCGGATGTTTGAATAAGCAAGCCATCCGGCGGCCAGGGTTGGCACCAAGAGCATGACGAACAAGCGAACGGAAATTTTTAATTGCGACAGGATCATCGAACCTGGATACCCCCAAAATTGATGCCGGTCCGAGGATGCGGACGTTTTCAAAGTTCGCGCATTATTGTTATAGCGAGTAAAATTAACGTAAAATCAATGGGTTGAAGAGGATCGAAGGGGTTGCTACCTAAAGTTTTGCCTGGGCCTGTAGCCAAAACTTCCGACGGTCTGTCGCAAACCCGTCGGCATCGTAATCCGCATATTTGGCAAGAAGTGTGATGTGATCCAAGAAGCTTACTGCGGCGACGATATCTAGTTCTGATCCGTAATCCAGATCGCCCTCTTCAGACTTAAAGTCATGATAAACCGCTTTCAGCATCACCTTGTCGAACGGGCCGACCTTTTTTTCCACATAGGCGATGGACCCCTGAAGGTCCTTGATGCCGGTGTTGGGCGTCGTGAGAAAGACGTCCGCAAAGCCTTGAAACGCATGCAGGGTGGCATAAGGCGTTTGGAAGGCGGATGTGCCGTCACCACCCAACACTTCATATCCAACCTTGCCGGTGAGGGCTTTGTATTTGGCGCCCGCCTCTAAGAAGTAGTAGTTGACACTATAGGTCGCCGGATTGTCTTCGTAGTCCTGCTGATGGGCGTATTCCGCTGTATACAGAAGGTTTATAGTGTCTAAAGGATGCGAGCCTTTAAAGCGGAAGCCGTAGCTCGCGCTTGACAGTCCTAGGGTTTCGTTGATGTCGACGAGATAGGCGTATCCTGTAAGGGCGCCAAACGGAAAGCCAGAATAGGTAAGGTTGAGGGCGTGGCTGTCGCCGGTAAATTCGCCAACGGCGCTTTTATTGCCGAAGATCCGTTGGGCTTGGCCAATATAGGCGTAAGTGGCTGTCAAGTTTTCCAAACTGGTATTGTCTAGACGGACCGCATCAAATGTTTGTTCGTTTTGCCGCCACCCTACATTTCCGATGAAACGCGCATTGTCCAAAATGATCCTTTGGCGTCCTCCGGTCAGAACTGTATCCGGGATGCCGGAATAGGTAATCTGCGCCCGGTTCAATTCCGTGCCGTTCGGGTCTGCTACGACCGGAATGGAGGTGTTGCCATTTACGGTGCTGTTGAAATCTTCGTCGCCGATCGCCGTGATATTTTCAACTTCCGCCAACAGTTTGATGTTGTGGAAGGCTGCGGTTTCATACCCCAAACGCGTGCGCAGTGTTAGGGCGTTTGCGTTGTTGGCAACCCCTGCTTGGTCCACATGCTCGTAACGTAGGCGCACATCGGCAAGCGGCGTGCCATTCGCAATGGCATCCACGATGGTATTTGACGAGGCGGCTTCTTCGGCGGAACCGTCAGTATTGAGCAATCCGATGATGATCCCGGTGCTGAAGACCGCGATCATGAAGCGTTGAATCAGTCGTGCGATGTTGGCAAGCATGTTCTCCCCCCAATGTCCCTATATTGTGCTTTTGGCGCCTATTGGGACATTGGAGGTTCAAAAAACAGTTAACCGGCGGCGTCGTTGGTGTCGAAGAGCTCGTTTTCGCCGGCCGCCGCGATAGAAGCGTTCACCCCCTCGCGAGGGCCGCGCCCAAGCGCAAACTCCGGCGGTGCTATTTCCACGCCTTCCCCAGGGGCACCCGGAGAAGTGTAATATCCCAAGGCATAACTGCCCATGGTGTAGCCGATCAGTTCCTGGAGGGCTGGGTCTAGGTTTTTCGCAATTTCCGGAGGGCAGGAAAGGTATTGGTTTTCCTCCTGGCGCAACCAGCCCAGGGAATAGGTGATGTTCAAGCCCCAACGATCCATGGTGGACGCGTTTTCACCGCCGCCGTGAATGACCGATCCTGAATAAATCAGTACAGAACCTTTTGGCATTTCTGCATAGGTGATTTCATCGTCGGTGGCTTCACGCCCCTCTTCCCAATGGGGGCTGCCGGGTACAACCTGGGTCGCGCCGTTTTCTTTCGTGAAGTCCGTCAGAGCCCAAATGGTGTTGAGCTGGGGTTCCACTTGCTTGACATAGCCGCCCCAAGCAAGACGGTCGCGATGTAGGTATTGTTTTTTCTGACCCGGCTGTATGCGGATGATTTGGGTCAGGTGCAGCTGATACCGCTCGCAATACGGTTCCAAAAAAGTATCGCAACTGCCCAATACCGTTTTGTTGAGAATAAGGTCACGGCATTGCGGGGAACGGGCAACCAGCGCGCCGGTACGCGTTGTTTTGAAGCCGGTAAAGGCATCCCGGCCTTGCGGTGTGGCGTCCACATAAGGCTGGCATTCCGCCACCACGGCATCGGCTTTTTCGTCACTGATCAGGTTTTTCACAATGACGGCGCCATCGCGGATGACGATTTCCTTCACCTGTTCCGGTGTGGCATCTGGTTCAAGAGAAACGAGCGGTTGGGCTGGCATGGCAATATCCTTCCTAAACGGGTGCGGGTGTTTTGTTTGGTGTGAATAGGGGGGCCAACAATGCGCGCAAATGTATTTTCTGGCGGTCCGGTGGCCAATGGTCCGGCTCAAGGGTCGCCCGCGTGCCGACGCCATCAAGGGCGGAAATCATTAGATCCGCACACATATCCGGCGGGTGGGGGAGATCTTTGCTGCCGGGAAAGCGGCGAATGCGGTCCGCCAATTGGCGGCGGAACCGATCGTAATGGCCGCGGTGGCGGTCCGCCAAGTCTTCGTCGCCAATGGCCCCACCCCAATAGGCAATCCAAACCCGCCAGTCCTTGCGCTGGAGGTCTGTAGTGGGCAGCAAATCGCAGAAGCTTTCCACCAGGTCGTGGGCAGTGTCTGCCGCCGGTCTCATAGTGTGTTCGATGGAATAGGCGACCTGGTCGAGGGCCGCGATCAGAACCGTTTTCTTGTCCCCAAGATAATGGGTCACCGTGCCCGTGGTGGCGCCGGCGGCTTTGCCCACATCCACCAAGCGCAATCCGTCCAACCCGCTGTTTTCAATGACGGAAATGGCGGCTTGAGCAAGTTCTTGGCGGCGGCGGTCATGGTCAACTATTTTTGGCATAACCATGATTATATAATAATATTTTGAAATACGCAAATGATTTGCCGCTTTGACCGCGCTGAACGGGCTGCTTATACATGAGGAAAGCACAAAATTGGCAGGAACGCGTCTTATGAACTATCCCCTTTCCGGTCTTAAAGTCTTGGATTTTTCGCGGGTATTGGCGGGGCCTTATGCCTCCAGATTGTTGTCTGATCTGGGCGCTGATGTGATCAAGGTGGAACCTCCCGAAGGCGATGTCACTCGGCATTTCGGCCACAAGGTCGGGGAACAATCCGGATTTTATGTTCAGCAAAATGTCGGCAAACGGAATATCTGTATTGATCTTCGTGCGGAAGGCGCCCGTGAGTTGATCCACAAGCTTGTGGAAAAAGCTGATGTGGTGCTCGAGAATTTTCGGCCAGGCGTCATGGACAAATACGGCATTGGCTGGGATGACCTGCATAAGATCAATCCAAAATTGGTGATGGTGTCGATCTCCGGGTTTGGCCAAGAAGGACCGGAACGCACCCGCGCGGCTTATGCCCCGATCCTTCACGCGGAAATGGGCATTATCGAGCGCCAGTCCAGCTTTAATGAAACACCTCCGGCTGATCTAAGCATATCGCTAGCCGATACCTATAGCTCCCTACACGGATTAGTGGGCATGTTTGCCGCGCTTCGCCATGCGGAGCAGACCGGCGAAGGCCAGCATGTGGATATCGCCATGATCAATGTGGTGCACAGCATAGACGACTACGCTCACTATGCGTTGGATGGTGTCTGGCCCAAGGCGGAAGAAAGCCTTGTGTGGGAGGCGCCCGAAGGTCAACAGATCTTGATTTCTGGTGAAATGCGGTGGCTGTGGAAAGTGTTTTCAACACGGGGCGGCCTGAAAGACCCAACACCTCCGGGTGCGGACCTTGATACGAAGATCAAATGCCGTTTCGAAGCTGTCCGCGATTACATTAAGTCGTTCGAGAGCTTCGATGACTTGTGTGCGACCCTTGATGAGGTCAACCTTGCCTGGGGTCGTGTGCGCCAATTCGGCGAGGACTCTTATGCCCAGCCTAGCGTGACGCCCCGGGGTGTGATTGTAGAGGTGGATAATCGCCAGGGCGGCATACGGAAGACCGTGCAATCGCCTTACAAATTCTCTCATACAAAAAGCGGCATTGAGAAAGGCGCCAAAGCGCCCCACCGCGGCGAACACAACGCGGAAGCCCTGGGGGACTGGTTAGGCATTTCCTCGGACCAGGTGGCCGCTTTGGCGCAAACCGGCGTGCTGCTCAAAGAAGACGACAGTGAAGAAGATGGGGCGGTTGGCGACACGGCCAAAGCTGCCGGTTAATCTACGGCCCTTTCCAACGGAGTGCCCATGACACAAACATCCTTGTTGGTTTCGACCGACTGGCTTAAAGCGCATCTTGGTGATCCTGAACTACGTATTGTCGATGCGACGGTCTATCTGCGCCCTCAAAAAGAGGGCACCATGTCCGTCGAAAACGGCCAGCAAGACTATGACAAGGGGCATATTCCCGGGGCGGTGTTCGCGGATGTCGCCGGTGCTCTATCGGACTCGTCCACACCCCTTCGCTTCATGCTGCCCACGCCCGACCAATTTGCGTCGGCCATGTCGGATCTGGGGATCGGGGATGATCATCGTGTGGTGATTTACAGCGGTGATCATGTGATGTGGGCAACCCGTCTGTGGTGGATGTTCAAGGTCTTTGGCTTTGACAATGCGGCTGTTTTGGACGGTGGCTTGGCGAAATGGCGTGCGGACGGCAACTCGCTGACAACAGACGTGCCGAACCACGCCACGGCCTCCTTCACGCCGGCCTTCCGTCCGGACCTGGTGGCGGCGCGCGACGATGTCAAGGAAGCCGTGTCCGATAGCGCCACCTGTCTGCTGAATGCATTGCCCGAAGAAATCCATCGCGGCACCAGCCCCATTCATTACGGCCGGCCGGGGCATATAACGGGAAGTGTCAATGTGTCCGCCTTTAATCTGTTGGACCCGGCGTCCGGCACGTTTTTACCGGCAGACGACCTGCGGTCACACTTCGCGCCGGTTCTGTCGTCTGATGTGGCGCAGATCATTAGCTATTGCGGTGGCGGCATTGCGGCGACGACGGATGCGTTTGTTCTAACGTTGCTCGGCAAGGAGAATGTCTCCGTCTACGACGCTTCCCTGCAAGAATGGTCGGCGGATGAGACCTTGCCCATGTCAACGGATGATTGACGCGCCGCCAACAGAGGTATGGTTGTCCTATGACACCTGACAGCGAAGCCGATCTCAAACATCGCCTCTTGGTGCATTTGGACCAAGGCACCACCGATATGGCGCCCGCGCCTTATGCGAACCCGACATCGATGTACACCTCGACGGATGTTCTTGCGCGGGAAATGAAAACATTCTTTGCGGACGGCGTGCTGTGCGTCGGGCTCAGCGCCGACATTCCGGCAAGCCCTGAATGGATGACCCTCGACATTGCCGGCCGCTCCGTGGTGGTGGCGCGAGATGAAAGTGGGGCCTTGCGGGCCTTCTTGAATGTCTGCCGCCATCGTGGGGCACCGGTGGCGGAGGGGCGCGGCACCACGCGGCTGCTCACCTGTCCTTATCATGGATGGGCCTATGACCTAAAAGGCGCCCTGGTCGCGCGCCCCAAGGAAGACGGGTTCAGCGCCATTGATAAATGTGACATGGGCCTGGCCCAAGTGCCGGTAACCGAAAAGAATGGTCTTGTCTTTCTAAGCTGCAATCCGGCCCATCCGGCCATTGATCCCGCGGCCGTTTTGGGGGCGTCGGACGATCAGTTCGCGGCGTTCCATCTTGACCGGTATGTACGGTTCGGCACCAGAAAGCTCTCCAAACGGATGAATTGGAAACTGGTGGTGGATACGTTTCTTGAGGCGTACCATTTGGAAACCCTGCACAGCAAATCGCTCGCGCCCATGATCCATAGTCATTACTGCGCCTGGGACGAATGGGGATCAATCGGCCGGTTGACGGCGCCGCGAAAGTCCATCGCAAACATGAATGGCGGTGACTTGGCGCCCCATGTGACACAGCTCTATTTCTTGTTTCCGAACATGGTGCTGATCAACCAGCAAGACCATGTGGAAACATTCCAGGCCTTCCCTAAACAGGGGGCCGTGGACGAAGCGGACATTGTGGTATCGCTTTATTGCCCCTCACAGCCTGCGACCGACAGCGAGGAACGTCATTGGAAAAACAATTTCGATCTGTTGGTGCGGGTGACGGAAACCGAAGATTTCGATTTATGCGAAAAGATTCAGGCGGGGTTCAGCGCTGGGGCCCAAACCCATGTGACTTACGGCCGGAATGAGCCGGGATTGCAGCATTACCACCGGTCCATCAAGCAGGCGCTTGGAATTGCAGACGCTTAGTTTGCGCGGACAAGCTTGAAGTTTTCCCGCTTCACCCGCCGTTCGATCTTCAGGTCACGGAAAGCGTCACCCCCGATCGCATCCAGCAGTTCGTCGGCGGCGGCTTTATCGTCGCCGGTCAGCGCATGATAGTAATCGTAGGGCTTCTGCAGCATCCATATGTTGAACGGCACCACAATACGCTCGCCCGTACAGCCTTCCACGGTGAATTCATGCATGCCGATGGCGCGGGGAATTTCAGGGTCGTCATTTTGCTCCGCCCATTCCTTGTAAAGCCGAACGGTGTTTTGCAGCACCGGCATTTGTTCCCGCATCATGCGCCGCAGGATGGGCAGAACGGTTTCCGGGATCTCGTCATTGGGTAAGAAGTCGCCGGTTCCGGGCTCCGGCACGAATTCGGTGCGTTCCACCCATTTGGCGCATTCAGGGGCCAACCGCTTCATAATTTCGCCAGAGGCCGGGTCCCGGTAATTATGCGCATACAGAGGGCCGATCAAACCGTAATCCCCGATCGACGGGCGGGATCCGAACAGGTAGTCGTATTTGGAAAAATGCGCGTTGAGCTCCGCCAACAACCCCTCATAAGATTTTTCGATACCGGGAATGGTGCCGTCATTAATGCCCAAGAACGGCACCACGCCTTTGAAGTTTTTGGCGCGCTTTTCCCCTTCGGCCATTTTTTCTTCGCGCGTGCCATCGGGGATCATATTGGCCCCGAAGTTTTCGATGGCCCAGTCCAGATTGTAGTTCCACCGATAATGCATGGCGGGAATGACCAGCCATTCATCGCCATAGACTTCCAGCAATTTGGCTGCGAGGGCTTGTTTTGGCGTGGTGGGGAAGATCGACGGCTCGGGATATTTGGCCTCGAAATAGTCGATCATGTCGGACGTGTCTTGCAGCGTCTCATCCTCGGGCGTGACGATCACCGGAATGACGGGCCATCCCACGCGCGGCAAGATAACGGATTTGTATGTGTCGTCACCGCTGCGAATTTCCTCGAAGGGGATTTGTTTCCAGCGCAGATAAGGCCGGATCTTGCCCGTGTAATAAGACATTTCCACGCCGTAGAGCTTGTAGGGGGTGGCGGATGTCATGGCGTGCCTCACTGAATGCGTTTGTGTCGCCAAACGTTGTGGCCCAGTCGCACAAGCGGATCAAGTCACGAGATCGTTTGGTGGGCCAAAGGTGAATATCAGAAGGCGAGTGTCTATCGCGACGTTAAATTGAACGTCCACCAGCCGCCCGGGCGCGGGGCGTTTTTGTCGTCCGCATCGATCTTCTGGAGGCGGGCTTGCCAGACCAAATCTTTCAAGGCGTCGTCCTCCACGCGGGAAAAATTGACATTATAGACCCTGCCTGCCACTCGGATGCGCCCCGCGGGGCGCTCCCGGACGATCCTTGCCCAGTTCTTATCCGCGCATCGTGAACAACTGATATAGAGCTTGCCCTCATGGGACATGCAATTGACGTTCAGCGAATAGGTGTAGCCGCCGTCCACTTCGATCTGGCAGAGCGGGGCTTGCTCCCGGTCATTGGCGATGGACCAATCGTCAACAGGGTCATCGATGACGGGGCCGGACAGGGGTCCGCCCGGAAGGGTTTCACAGGGGCAGACAAAGTAATGCGTGTAAGCGGCACCCGCCCCAATAAAGATCGCAATCAACAACAACACACGCAGCATCGCATTCCCCCATCGACTGTTTGTGTCTAAAGCCTAGCGCTCCGGTCATTTTCAGCGCAAGGAGAAGTTTGTAACGGACGTGTTGAGGCGTTACGCAATCTCGTTCGAAAAGCGGATATTGTCTTTGGCCAGGCCGTCGGTCACCACCTCCACGCCGCCGGAACGCATCATCCATTCCAGCCTGTGGTCGCGATATTCCCGCTTGAACAGGCCTTGGTCGACGAACTCACCGACTTGTTCCATGCTTGAAATGGACGCGGCTGCTTCTAGTGAGGTGCGCTCCACCGCGGGACGTTCGGTCACATTGGCATGCCAAGCGGCCAGAGGTGAGCCGGGTTCCGGTCCCAATCCAAACCCCGCCGATCCATTAATATAGGGGATGACGGCAAGGTCGCCGAAGCCGAATTCCTCTCCGTTGAACCAAGTGTTGCCGCCCAATTGTTTGGTGAGCCAGCCATGAAGTTTGGCCACCTGGTCCGCCGCACGGGCCCGCAGCGTGTCGGCGCAGGTGCCGGCCCCGCGCTTGAAGAACTCAACTTCGCCCAAGCCCCAATTGATGGCCTCATATTGGGTGTCCATCACCTCCTGCAATGTACGCACTTTGGCGCGGTGCACCGGATCGGTAGGCATCAGGGCCGGTGTGGGCCATTTATCCTCGATATAGTCCAGGATCACTTTTGAATCGAACAATGTCACATCCCCGTCGAACAGCACCGGCACCTCGCCCCGTGGGTTGGCGGCGGCGAAGTCATCGGCCAGCTCGCCGGTGCCCAAGGCCGCAGGCTGTTCCAGCTTGAACGGAATGTCCTTCTCCCTCAGCGAAATTTTCACTTTCTGGGCATAGGGGCTGAGGGGGTGTTCAAACAGGATCAATTGATCGGCCATGGCATTTCCTTGCGTGTCTGTCGGTGGCTACGTGATAGGGCGAAATTAAATGACTGTGAAGACGGGCTTAAGACAAGTGTGCGAAATCTGACAAACCATATCGCTTTGCGGTAAAAGGATAAGCCCGAAACGAAAGTAGCGATGTCCGACATTTCTTCCACCCAAAACATCTTTCCGATGGTTCGCCAGGCCGACGAGGCTTTGACGCGCTGGTGGGTGCGCTATGGCGTGGCGTTGATGGCCGGTCTGCTCGCGTCTTTGTCCGTCGCGCCGGTGCATGGATGGCCGGTCCTGCTGGTCAGCCTGTCCGTGTTGGTTTTTTTAGTGGATGCAACGCGGCACGCCACCCGGCCCGTGATGGACGGGGCCCTGATCGGTTGGCTGTTTGGTGTGGGGCTTTGCTTGCCCGCCTATACCTGGGTTGCCAATCCGTTTTACGTGGAAGCGGAAAAATACGCGTTCCTGGCGCCTGTGGCCATGTTCGGCATGGCGGCGTTGATGGCCCTATTCGTGTGTTTCAGTATCGCGGTTGCGACACGGTTCTGGACCCATAACTGGACGCGGGCCGTGGTGTTGGGGGCGGCCTGGTCCGCCGGTGAACTCTTGCGGGGGTACATTCTCACAGGGTTTCCCTGGAATCTCATTGTTTATTCCTGGACGGATCAATTGGCATTCGTCCAATTGGCAAGTGTGGTTGGCCCTTATGGTCTTGGGTTGATCTTTGTGGTGTTGTGCGCCCTGCCGGCGGTAGCGATCAAACCCTTCGCGGATGGGACACCGGCATCGGCAGCCGCTCCTGTTTTTTATCGCCAGCCGGTCCGTGTGTTGGGCGCGGTCATTGGCGGATTCGTTTTTGTTTTTGCCTTTGGCGTCTTGCGTGTTCCCATGGCCGCGCCGGTTGCCGACCCAGATCGAACAATTGTTCGGGTCATCAACCCCAATGTGGAACAACGGTTGAAGTTTCTGCCCAATGGGGAAACGCGGCTGTTCGAACAAGCCGTCGGCTTGGGGCAGACGGCGGCGGACAGTTCAGTGGATATAATCGTTTGGCCCGAAGCCACCACTTCGTTTGACCTGTCGTCCAGTCCCGTGGCCATGCAATATATCGGCGACATGCTGGGCGAGGATCAGGTTTTATTGGCGGGCTCTTCACGTGTGGTGTTCGACCCGGTGGACCGCCGCCGTTTTCACAATTCGCTGCAAGTCTATGACACAAACGGTGCGCTTAAAGACATCTATGACAAGTCTCACTTAGTGCCCTTCGGCGAATATGTACCGATCAAATGGTTCTTCAACACGATTGGGTTTGAGCAATTGACCCGGGCGCGCGGTGCGCTCACACCGGGCGAAGGACTGCGCACTGTGGCGCTTGAGGGGACTCCCTCTTTTTCACCGCTCATTTGCTACGAGGCGATTTTTCCCGGCCATGTGGTCGGGGACAGGCGCCCCGACTTTTTGCTCAACGTGTCGGATGACAGCTGGTTTGGAAAAGCTTGGGGGCCGCGTCAGCATTTTGTATCTGCCCGTATGCGGACCATTGAAGAAGGCCTGCCTATGGTGCGTTCCGCAAACCAAGGGGTCACCGCCGTCATCGACCCCTATGGCCGCATCGTCCGAAAACTGGAACCGGATGAAGAAGGCGGGATAACAGAGGCCGTGCCGCGGCCGCTGTCCCCGACGCTCTATGCGATGCTTGGGGATTGGATGTCGCTGCTGGTTCTGTTGGCGGCCGGCGGATTGGCCTGGCGGTTTAAGCCGTAGCGCCAGCTTCGGTTCATATAGAAAGCGTGCGCGGGGGCGCAATGTGGTACTGTTCTTGCCATTGGGACAGAACAATCATGTTCCAAAAAACCCAATCGATATTGGTGAGATAAGTTGGCTTCTTGTCCCAAACGCGCAAAGCCGCCTTGCCATCGAAAACACCGCCGCCGGTGAGTTTAGCGCTGTGCAGGCTGTCCGCCACGAACTCTTTGAGTGGGCCATTGAACCAGTCTGTAATCGGAACGCTTTGCGCAATTTTCTTAGTGTAGGCCATGTGATGCGGCATCATGGTGGCCGCATAGCGGCGGAGTTCGGGCTTGCCGGGCCGGTCCAGCGGAAGCCGCGTGATCAGGTCCATCAGGTCCAGGTCGTAATACGGGGCGCGAATGCTGGTGCCCGTCGCCCGAGCGGACCAATGATTCCAGTTCTGCATCATGTCCGCGCCGAAATATCGTGTACTGATAATTTTGCCGCGCGCGATCATGGGCTCTTTCTCGAGGGGTTTAAGCGCCTCCTCGCGTAAGTTTTGTTTGGCGCGGCGGCCGGTATCCACAAGGCCTGGATCGCTATAAAGATTTCGGCGCAACCAATGGGGGGCAATATATTCTGTCAGGTAGAACGGTATGCCGGTTTTGGCCGTCCAAATGCCTGTATGAAAGCGCAAACTCATCGGGCTCAAGCCTGGGATGTGAGAGGCAAGACCGGCGCTGCGCAGGCTGCTTTCAAGGGCTCGAAAGACACGCGTTCCGGCGCGAATCCCAGTGCGGAGTAAGGGATTGGCGTGCTGAAGACGCAGTGCGTTCAATTCTTGAAAACCGGCAAACCAGCCGTCCGCGCCGGTGCCACACAGCAGGTCGTTTACGCCGAAAGCGCGCACTTCACCAAGCACCGCGGTATGCAGTCCGTAGGAAAACGGTTCGCCGAAATCTGATAGTATCGTTGGAAGCATATCCGGCAAAGCAGTCGGTTGAAAATCGATGATATGGTGTTCCGATCCAAAATGATCCGCACACAGTTTAGCTTCATCGGCTTCGTTCAGATCGCCGTCATGGCCCACATAATGAAAGGTGAAAGACTTTGGCGCCCGCCCTGACATGCGCGTTGCGGCCGCGAGGACTGCTTTCGAATCGACACCAGCGGACAATAAAATGCCGGTTTTCTCCGGATCGTTGATGCGGCGTTCAACCGCCTGTGGAAACAGGCTCGTCAAGCGTTCGACAATTTCATCTTCGGATAGGTCCAGCGCTGGAAGCCCCGTGGCCTGATGGTAAGGCGCTATTTTGGCTGGCTGCCCCGGCTTCTTGATCAGCATATGAGCAGGCTCAAGGCGGTTGATGCCTTTCACCATGCTCCAGGGGGCGGGTACATAGCCGCTGGCCATAAAAAAATCGACGGCGGCGGGATTCATTTCCGGGCTGTCGATGAACGGCAGCAACGATGGAAGGTCGGCGGACCAGTAAAGGCCGTCTGTGTTTTCCATATAGAAGACGGGCACATTGCCGATCCGGTCCCGCGCGATCATCAATGTTTCATCGGGTGCTACGTATTGGCAGATCAATGCAGCCGCATCCAGCTTGCCAAGCCCCGACGGGCCATCACGCTGTAATATTCGTGCCGCTGTCTGCGCGACACCGGGTGCAGTGCCGTCGCTGTCGTCCCCGAGACTGTCGATATTGTAGATTTCGCCGTCGACAATGGTGAAACCGCCGTCTTCGGATGTCAGCCGGTGAATGTTGGGATAGACGTGAGAGGCCGCAAAAACCGAAACGGGCGTATGTTCACGAGGGCTGACAACCGTTTCCAATCGGCTGGGATTGCGAAGTGCGTCATGTAATGTCACCGAAAACGGCGCCAGCGCCGCCGTTGAATCGGCGTAAAGGCCGATTAGGCGCATCCCGTTCCCGTCCGGTTAATCAACATGATCTTTAGCCGTTCCCACCGCACTTTTGCGACCACACAGACGCTTTTCGCAGTTTTCATGAATCATTGTGAACCTTGTGGCAAACCTCATGGTAAATGCCAATCATTTCTTTCTATTTTTAATGAGGAAGCGCTAAGAACCGGGTTCTGATCGGCTGAATCGGGTCATTTATCATCCGTGCCAAGACCAAAAGGCAATTTACCGGCTTTGCATGATCCGATGCGCTGGGATGGGGGAGGCCCGCAGACATCCTCGCCTGTCAGGTGGCTGCGCGTATGCCGTGCATTGACAAGTGGACGATGGCAGATCACATCTAGGCCCATGTCGTCCACTTTGAATGAAAAACAGTTCGCGATCATCCCCGCCATTGGATTTACCCTGGAAAAGATCTGGGCGGACCGTCAAAGCTTGCTCCGGATCGCCGTGGCGCCTTTTTGTGCGTTAACCCTTATCGGCATGGTGGATGTGGTGCTGACGGCGGACAGGGTAGGGTCCGGCGGACGTATGGCTTGGACCGTCGGCAGTGTTTTTCTCACGCTGTTTATCCTGGCGCCTATTTGCATTCGGTGGCACCGGGCCGTGATCCTCGGTGAAGAGGTCGACGACACCGGCCCCCTTTTTCCCCAAACAACAGGATCTTATGTCGTCACCCAGATCCTGATCGCGCTTGTTTTGTTTGCTGTTGCCGTCTTGCTGTTGTTTCCTCTGTCAACCGTGGCGATGCTGATGGCGGGCAGTGAGGGGGCGCAACAGGTTATGGTGGGGCTTGCCCCTTTGGTGCTGGTGCTGGCCTTCGCGGTCACGGCGCGCTTCAACATTCTTTTGTCCGCCATCTCCGTGGGCGATACCTCGTTAGGGTTTCGACAGGTTTGGGACCTGACGCAACATAATGGGCTGCGCCTTTCTGCGGGTCTTCTGATGATTTTGGCGCTGGCGGGGTTGGTGTCCATCTTCATTGCCGTACCCCTCAGCCCCTTCCTCACCGAAGAGGCAGGGCTAACGGTTCGGGCCATCGCGGCCGCCATTGGCGTTGCCCAAGGTATTGTCTTCAATCTAATCGTTGTGGGGTATTTTTCGCGCGCCTATCTGCATTTTCGCGGGCGATCAGGGCCGCCTTCGGTGGAAGACACTTAAGACTTTTTCTTTTTGCCTTTTTTACCGCCGCCACGGGCTTTCTTGTCTTTTGATCCTTTGGTGCCCGTGCCCTTCGTACCCAGGGCCTGCCACGCACATTTGGCCAATAGATCGGCTTCCTTGGCTGCATGCTGGTTGCTTGCTTGCCAATGATCACTGACGTCGAACACAGGTCCAAGAATAACCGCCTCGTATAGCGGTGCGGCGAGCTTCATGATGGCGCCGTCATCGGCAGCTTTTTCAAGGTCCACGAGGGCGGGATTGAGGAGCGGTTCCTTCGCGAGATCCGCCCGACCGTTCATGCGCTGCACGATGGAACTGCCACGCAGCTCACTTAACAGCTTCACCGCCGAACTGTTTTGCGCGGCCCATTCCGTGAAATGTAAAACAATGCCCATGATCAACAATTTCGGATCGTTCATTTCGGCCAAGGCTTCTTGAAGGCTTGCCTGATACCGCCCGATAATGTGTTGCAGGACACCGCCGACCAAACCGTCTTTGTCTTTGAAGTGATGATAGATGCTGCCGGTGCTGGCCATGGAGCGCGCCCTCACATCTGCAATCGTTGTGGCGTCCACACCGCGCTCTAAAAAGCAGTGAAGTGCCGCGTCGAGGATCTGTTGTTGGCGTGCGCTACTTGCGTGGTGCTGGCTCCCGTTCACCATCAGCGTCTCCCTGCGTTTCCCGAATTTTATTCTAGACACAAAACACACAATGCTGAACCGCAAAAACGCGTGTGGTCTAATAAATTATTGGCTTCGGCTCGCATTGCGTCCTGTGCTTGCGGTAAGTTGGCCAACAGAAACAAATCGAAATGGCCACGCAGAAGGCCCAACAACGCCGAATTCCGGAGGAGAACACAAATGCCATCAGAGCCAATGCGCACCTATGAAGTGGATCGCTTGCCCATTTATTTGGCGTATCAGGAAAAAAGCAGCTTCAAAGAAACCTATGGCGGTGCAATGGATCAGGTGGTCGTCGAAGGGCAGCATTTAAAGCCAAAGGACAGTCCGCACAAAACCGTTTTGATTTTCATGCATCCGACCGGTGTGATGAATTTGCTGCCCATGCCAAATGCCTTGGCGCGCGCGGGCATACCCGTCATGACATGCGGCAGCCGCTATCCGCACAACGACTCCGGGCTCATTATGGAGAAGGTCATTCTCGACCTCGGCGCCTATATTCGATACGCCAAAGAAAAACTCGGCTACGAGACCGTCGTGTTGGCCGGGTGGTCGGGCGGCGGTTCGCTGTCGATGTTTTATCAATCACAAGCAGAACAGCCGGATATCGACGCCACACCGGCCGGAGATCCGGTGGATGTGGTTGGTGCCAAGCTGATTCCGGCGGATGCGGTGCTTCAATTGGCGGCGCATGTGTCGCGCGCCATCACGTTGACTGAATGGTTGGACCCATCAATTCAGGATGAACTGGATCCTTATACAAAAGATCCAGAGCTTGACCTTTATGATCCGCAAAACCCAAATCAGGCCCCCTACACGTCGGACTACCTAGATCGTTTTCGCGCGGCCCAAATTGCACGGTCGGAAAAAATAACCGCCTGGGTGCATAACCGATTGGACGATTTAAAGGCCAAGGGATTGCCACACGAAGAGCAGGCCTTTGTGGTGCATGGCACTATGGCCGATCCGCGTTGGCTGGATCTTGCCATTGATCCGAATGACCGCAAGGGGCCGAATTGGTGCTATATGGGCGAACCGCGCACCGTCAACATGATGCCGGCGGGGCTCGCGCGCTATTCGTCGCTGAGGTCGTGGCTTAGTCAATGGTCATTTCACGAATCCCGGGCCGACGGCCCCAAATGTGCCGGAAAAATAAGCGTGCCTGTGTTGGTGATCGAAAATTCGGCAGATGACGGCTGTACGCCAAGCCATGCGGCACGCATTATGGCTGGCATCGGCCACGACGATAAAGAATTTCACCGCATCCAGGGCGCAACCCACTATTATCTGGGGCAGCCGGAAAAGATGGCCGAAGCGGTGGCACTCACGATAGAGTGGCTTACCAAGAAGAGCTTTTTGAAAGCCAGTTAAGTGTGGCGTCGCCGGATGAGGGGAAAAGTATGAAACAGTTGCAGCCTTGGATTATTCGGCCCTGTTTCGCGTTGATGGTGCTGGCCGTGGTGGCGTGTGACCAGAAAACAGGCCAAGACACCGGCTCCGATGGGAAGACCACTCTCGACGAAGGCATGACGTCGCTGGAATCGGGCGACACAGCCACGGCGATCGAAAAATTAAATCAGTCCATTGAATCCGGCGATCTGGATCGAGAATCATTGGTTTCCGCGTATTTCAACCGCGGCGTAGCCTATGGCGATGCCGGGGACATGGACAAGGCGATCGCGGACTACACAAGCGCTCTCGAGATTGATGACAGCCGCAGTTACATCTATGTGCGGCGCGGCAACGCTTATTTGGACAAGGGGGATCTGCAAAACGCCCTGGCAGATTTTAACCGCGCGTTGGAGTTGGATCCGGAAGACACGTACAGTCTTTATTGGCGGGCTCAAATCTACGGCGAAATGGGGGATCTTGATGCGGCGTTGGCGGATCTCAGCAAAGCTTTAGAGATCGACCCCGAAGATTCATTTACCTATTTGGCGCGCGGGGACTTGTATTGGGCTCGCGATGATCTGACCGCCGCTTTAGCCGACTATGAAAAAGCAAGCGAGCTTGATCCGTTGGAATGGCGCTCGCGGGCCGCTGAGGGGCGGGCTTTAATCGCCCTTGGCCGATTTGAGGAAGCCGCCGATGTTTATGGGATCGCAACGGAGCTGAATCCAAGTGCTGTGCCGGCTTTCGCGGGGCGCTGTGAAGCGCTGACTCATTTGAACCGCCTGGAAGACGCTCAAGAAGAATGCGACAAAGCATTACGATTAGGCCCCAATAGCGCGGAGGCGGAACGTGCCCTTGGATTTCTCGCCGAAACCAAAGGGGATTTGGAAACCGCTCGAGCCAAATACCAACGCGCCCTCGAACTCAACCCTGACCATCCAGGTTATACGGAAGATCTGGCGCGCGTGTCGCCGGACCAGTAAGCCATTAGAAGAAACAAGAAAACATGTCTCGCCGGGATCAAATCAAGCTGACTGATCAAGAGATGCGCGATTTTCTAAACGCGCATCGCACCATCATTCTCAATTCCATTGCGCCCGACGGGGTGCCTCATCCCATGCCCATGTGGTTTGCCTATGGAGAAGACGGCAGTATCGCCATGACCACCTTCACCAAAAGCCAAAAGATCAAAAACATCGAACGCGATCCGCGCGTCAGTCTGTTGGCGGAAGATGGGGAGCAATACGAAAAATTGCGGGCTGTGGTGATGTATGGAACCGCCGAGCTTGTCCACGACACGCAAAAGGTCGCGGACATATTAGAGGCAATAACCCTGCGGACCGGCGGTGCACCACCGGAAGACGCTACGTCATTTCGCGAGGGCCTCGTGAAACGCGCCGAAAAACGCACGGGTATCCGGGTCATGCCCAGCAAAATTGTCTCGTGGGATCATCGAAAGCTTGGTGGAAAATACTGACATTCCGCGTTACCCTCTTCCTCAAAACAAATCAGATGCTCAGGTAAAACCTGGGATTTGGAAGGGAGCGTGCGATGGATCTGTCCATGTCACCGGAAGACGAACAGTTCCGGAAACAAGTTGCTCAATTTTTTGAGCAAAAACTTCCCGCGAATCTGAAAAAGAATCTGAAAGACGGACTGTCGGTGCCGCGCGATCAGATGGTGCCTTGGCATCGTGCTCTTTATGAACAGGGATGGGCCGCCCCAAGTTGGCCGCCCGAACATGGCGGCACTGGCTGGACACCGACCCAGAAGCACATCTTCAACGAAGAATTCGCGCGGGCGAACGCGCCGCGGCTTCAAGCCTTCGGCATCACCATGGTTGGTCCGGTGATCTACACGTTCGGTAATGATGAGCAGAAAGCGCAACATTTACCTGGAATACTGTCTGGCGATGTGTGGTGGTGTCAGGGCTATTCGGAACCAGGATCGGGGTCGGACCTTGCCTCCTTGCGCACGTCCGCTGTGCGCGACGGCGATGACTATGTGGTCAACGGTCACAAAATATGGACCACCAATGCGCATATGGCGGATTGGATTTTCTGCCTTGTACGGACGAATGCGGACGGGAAGCCGCAAGAAGGCATTTCGTTCTTGCTCATCGACATGAAGACACCGGGCATAGATGTGAAGCCCATCATCTCCATTGATGACCAGCATCACCTCAACGAAGTGTTTTTCACGGATGTTCGGGTGCCCGCGACCAATCGCGTCGGAGACGAAAACAAAGGCTGGACCTACGCCAAATTCCTACTCCAAAACGAACGTACCGGCATTGCCGGCGTGCCGGAATCAAAAAAGAAAATAGAACGTCTGCGCAGGATGGCATCGAAAGAAAGTGACGGTGACGGCGCGATCCTGGCGGACGATCCTGGTTTCCAGCGAAAGCTTGCGGAAGTGGAAGTCAAGCTGACAAGCCTGGAATATGCAAATCTTCGCATCTTGTCAGACATGGCAAAAGGAAATGATGCGGGGCCCGCGTCGTCTATCTTGAAGATCGTCGGCACAGAAGTTCAGCAGCGATTGACGGAATTGGCCGTCGAGGCGCTGGCCTTTTACGCCGCGCCGTCGCAAAAACAGCAAATCCTAGGGCTGACAAATGAAGAAATGGTCGGGCCCGACCATGCCTTAATGCCGATGGCAGATTATATGTTCCTGCGCGCATCCAGCATTTATGGCGGATCTAATGAAATCCAACGCAATGTCATCGCCAAAGGCGTGCTTGGCCTTTAAGAACAAGATCAGGGGAAAATAGTCATGACACGAATGATTGCAGGGGGTGTAGCGCTGGTCGTCCTTCTGATCGGCGGGTATCTATTCGGCGGCTATCTGGGGTTTTATGGCCAACATCGGGGGGCGGGTGATATTACCGGTTCGGAAACCCCGTCGGCTGTTATAGATGACCGCCAGACGGTTCAGTCCGAAGCCTCTAAGGCTGTTGGCGTGGATGCGCCAAAACAAATCCTCTTTGGCGATTTTCACGTACACAGCACTTTTTCGACGGATGCGTTTCTGTGGGCCTTGCCGCTCAACGGTGGTGAAGGGGCGTATCCGCTGGCGGACGCTTGCGATTACGCACGACATTGTTCTTCGATAGATTTTTGGGCCATCACCGACCATGCGGAAGCCAGCACACCGCAGAGATGGCGGGAAACAAAAGAATCGATCCGTCAGTGTAATGCCGTGTCGGGAAATGAGGATGATCAAGACCTTGTGTCGTTCGTGGGCTTTGAGTGGACCCAAGTGGGACGCGTTCCCGAGGAACATTACGGGCATAAGAACGTCATCTTTAAAGGGTTGAACGATGATGAGTTGTCCACACGGCCGATTGCTTCGACCGGTGTGGCGACTGATACCATTCGAGGTTCCGCCGGATTTATTCCGGCCATCGTCCCGGTGATCGATTTTTCAAACCGGCAAACCTATTACGATTTTAAGCGTTATATGGACGATTCCCGCGCTGTCCCTGCGTGTGACCGGTCCTTGCCGGCGAACGAGCTGCCGGAAAACTGTTTTGAAAGTGCGGCGTCGCCCGCCGAACTCACAAAGAGCTTAAGCGAGCAAGGTTTGGACCCTTTGATCATTCCGCACGGGACGGCTTGGGGGTTTTACACCCCGCCGACCACCACGCTCGACAAGCAACTCAAGGCCGAAATGCGCCCTGAAAAGCAATCCGTCATCGAAGTCATGTCAGGGCACGGCAATTCAGAAGAATATCGGCCGTGGCGTGCCGCATTGGTGGATGACGACGGAAACTTTGTGTGTCCACCGCCATCGGACAATTATTTGCCGAGCTGCTGGCGTGCCGGCGAAATCATCCGTGAGCGGTGTAACGCGGAAGGCGAAGACGCCGCCACCTGCGAAGACCGCGCGGCGAATGCGCGCAAGAATTACGCTGCTCTCGGAATTGCGGGCCACATCACCGTCAAAGGCGAAGCGCCCGAGGATTGGTTGGATTCCGGCCAATGCCGCGATTGTTTCTTGCCGGCGTTCAACCACCGGCCCGGCACATCTGTACAATATGGTTTGGCAATTTCGAATTTCGACGACCCGGAAAATCCGCGCCGGTTCAACTGGGGCTTTATTGCGTCCAGCGACAATCACCGCGCGCGTCCTGGCACCGGTTATAAAGCTGTCGACCGCACCCGGACGACGGAATCCGGCGGACCGGTGTCTCCGCGGTTCTCTCAAGCGACTCATGACAAGGAAGATAAAGCCGCCCAATCAGATGCCGTCACCCAGGAGCAAGTGTTGGAACAGGCCGCAAGTGCCGGTTTCGGTCTGACGGAAATGGAGCGCCAGACCACATTCTGGACCACGGGCGGGCTCGCGGCGGTTCACGCGACCGGCCGGAACCGGGACGCAATTTGGGACGCCTTCCAGCGCAAGGAAATCTATGCGACCAGTGGGCCCCGCATGTTATTATGGTTTGACCATCTGGACACGGACAGTGGTGTGGAAACACCTATGGGCGGCAGCATTGATAAAGCGGCGTCGCCGACCTTTCGTGTCCGTGCGGTTGGTGCTTTCAAACAAAACCCGGGGTGTCCGGACCATACGACGGCGGCATTGTCTCCGGAACGCGTAGACGCGCTGTGTGCTGGAGAATGCTACAATCCTTCGGATGAACGCCATTTGATCACGCGGATCGAGGTCATTCGGATACAACCTCAAAATTCGGAAGGGGAATTGGTTGATAATTTGATCACGGATCCCTGGCGCACCTTCGAGTGCGTGCCGGATCAAGCGGGGTGTTCGGCGGAGTTCACCGATCTCGAATTTGAAGGCCGAAAGCGCGATACGATCTACTATGCCCGCGCCATTCAAGAAGCAACGCCTGTGATCAATGGCGATAATCTGCGTTGTGAATATGATGCGGATGGAAACTGCGTTAAGACCAATATGTGTTATGGCGACTATCGCGGGGATCGCGCGGATGATTGCACGGCCATGAAAGAGGGCCGAGCTTGGTCGTCGCCTATCTATGTGGGGTATCAAGGAGCACCCGGTTGAGGTCTCCGGTATAGAAAGACAAAGGCCTCTCAATGCGTTCATCGCAGTTTTTCTTAGTGGCAGGTGTGTGCCTGGGGCTTTTGCTCGCGCTCGGAGCGGCCCTGTTTGAGGGCGGTATCGATTTGCCAACGGACAATGTGGCGGCCCGTGTGAACGGCTCTGTCATCAGTCAAGACGAATATCAACGGGCCGTCGAAGCGGTGGCTGGGGACAAGCGAAACCCCATAACGGACGAGATCCGCGCGGATATTCTAGAACGACTCATTGAGGAAGAACTGCTGGTGCAGCGGGGGCTCGATATCGGCCTTCTGGAACGCGACCGGGATGTGCGCAAAAGTATCGTGAATGCCATGTTGGCCTATGTGGTGGCGAGTCACTCCGGTCACGTGCCGACCGATAACGAAATCACAGCGTTTTACGACCAGAACAAAGCCTATTTCGCGGTAACGGAACGTGTTCACGTGAAACGCATCTATGTCTCTGGAACTGATGCTTCTTTCGCTTCGAAACGTTTGCAGCAAATCCGCCAAAAGCTCGGTGCGGGCGACCCGTTCGACGAGGTTGCAGAGAATTTTGCGGACCAGATCATTCCCACTTTGCCGGATGGGCCGTTGCCCGCTAAAAAATTACGGGACTATCTCGGCCCAACATTGACCGCGGCCGCCTTGTCGCTTGATGCCGGTGCGATAAGCGACCCCCTACGATCGGGAAGCGGTTTCCATATTTTGTACGCGGTGTCGGTGCAAAAAGGGGCAGCGCCTCCATTGGACAGCGTGCGCGACCAGGTGGTGACGGAATACAAACGGCGGACCGATGAAGCGGCCTTGCGGGATTATCTGAATTGGTTGAAGTCAGAAGCGGAGATCGACCGTCCATCTGTCGAGGGCGGGCCTTGAAGTTTTTGTCGGTCCTTTTTGTGGGTTTGGTGATGGTGTGTGGCGCCGCCTCCGCCCACACCAAAAGCCAGTCTTTCTCTTCGTGGAGCTTGCAAGGCGCTGACATTGTGGTGTCGTTTCAGATTGATTCACGGCGCGTCACCTTGCTGCAGGCCTTGGATGATACGTCAAATTCGTCTGCAGAAAGATTATCTCTGCATTTGCTGGATACGATCCGTGTCAAACAAGACGGTGCAGAATGCCGGCTGAACGGGGTGCCCGAACGGCGCAACGCTGCCGAAGGATATCACCGACAGGAACTTCGTTTTCAATGTCCGTCAGCGGGAACGTGGCACGCGGTTGAGGTGACCATTGGGGCATTCTTCCCGGTGTCGGCACAACATGTGCACTTCGCGCGGGCGCGGGATCTTTCTGGGGGATGGCAGGAATTCATTTTCTCAGACGCTGAGCGGGCCCGTTCTTTCACGCCCCTGCACGAGGGGGCTTCCGCGCCGTCAGGTCCTGCATTTGTCACTTATACCCTTTTAGGGATTGAGCATATCCTCGAAGGGCTTGATCACCTGGCCTTTGTGGTGGGGCTGTTGTTGCTTAGCCGGAATGTGCGCCAAGTTTTGATCCTGTTGACCGGCTTCACCCTGGGGCACAGCGTGACGCTGGCCTTAGCATCCATGGGCGTGATTTCGCCCAACATCCCGGTGATAGAAGCCCTTATCGGTTTCACCATTGCGTTTGTCGCCGCGGAATATCTGGCGCGTTCGGGACACTCGCCGATGTCGCTCGGCGCCCCTGCCGCTGTAACGCTGGCGGTGTTGGCGATCCTGTCTTGGGCTGTTGGCGGGCAGCTGGGGATCGCGGTCTTTCTGGGCCTTACCCTATTCGTTTTGTGTTATGGGGCGCTTCAAGCCGATGGGGCTGAGCGTGCATGGTTGATACCCATGTTGACGGTCGGTTTCGGTTTGGCGCATGGCGCCGGCTTCGCCAGCGTCTTAAGCGAGATCGGCCTGCCGCAAGACAAGTTCGTATGGGCATTGCTCGGGTTTAATGTGGGCGTCGAACTGGGGCAGATTTTTGTGGTCGTGTGTGTTTCTACCGTGTGGATGGTTCTGTCCCGTTTGCTCACGCGCGACCACCTCTTGTTGGCCGCACAGGGCAGCGCAAGCCTTCTGTTGGCATTGGGTGTTTTCTGGTTTGTGGAACGGTCGCTCTAGCTTCTTTGTTTAGCGTGTTTGGGCGTCGAACTTTCCGTCTACAAATTGTTCCTGCAATTTGAATTTCTGAATTTTACCAGACCCGGTAAGCGGCCAATCGTCCACATAGACCCAATAATGAGGTGTCTTTTGGGGCGACAGGGTTTTCCGGCAGTGATCCACCATATCCATGATAGAAGGGTTTTCCCCATTTGTGCGGACGAAGCAGGCCACTTGCTCGCCCCATTTGTCGTCGGGGATGCCAACCACGGCCACTTCCGCGATCGCCGGATGTTCCAGCATGACGTTTTCGATCTCCGCAGGGAATAAATTCTCACCGCCGCGAATGATCATTTCTTTAACCCGGCCGGTGACCTTTACATAGCCACGAGAATCCATCGTCCCCAGATCCCCGGTGTAAAGCCACCCATCCGTGTCGATGGTTTTTTCGGTCGCCTCCGGATTGTCGTTATATTCCAGCATGTTGCAGTAGCCGCGGGCGCAGATTTCGCCGACCTCGCCGACGGGGATGACGTGGTGCGTTTCCGGATGGCGGATCGAGATTTCCGTACACGGAAGGGGTTGCCCCACGGTTTCGGTGTTGTCTTCGAACGCGTCATTGGTTCGTGTCTGCGTGATGACGGGGGAGGTTTCGGTTTGGCCGTAGACAATTTCAAACCCGCACTCAAATGTTGCCGTGACCTGTTTGATGATTTCAGGTGGAACCATGGACCCGCCCGAGACAAAGAGCTTAACGGAACGGACGTCTCGTGGTGCCATCTTTTGGGTTTCCAACATGCCCACCAGCATGGTGGGGACCCCCAGGCATGATGTGACGCGTCCTTCCTCGATCAGGTTCAGCGCGTTTTCCGGCGTGAAAAGTTTCAGCAGGATTTGGCACGCCCCTAATTGCGTGCAGCCCAATGTGGCAATCCCGCAGCCAGAGGTGTGGAACATGGGCATAGGATTTAGGTAAATGTCGTCTGACGTCAGGCCCATGCGCGCAAAAGTCAGGCGTCCATTGTTCGTCAAACCCCGGTGATGCAGCACGGCCCCTTTTGGAAAGCCGGTTGTCCCAGAGGTGTACTGAATTTGTACCGGATCTTCGGGCTTAACGTCCGGCAAGGGCCTGTCACGGTCGCCTTTGGCATACAGGCTTTCGGGATCATCCATGTCGACCATTTCGCGGATGGCCGGGATCTCTTTGACAACGCCATCGGCGATTTGCCACATCGGGTTGCCCCGAAAATCCCGCACCAAGAACAGACCAACAGACCGCGATTGTTCCAGGACATATTTTAGTTCGCTCGCCTGGTAGGAAGGATTGACCGTGACGAGCGTGAGGCCCGCAAGACCCGCGGCAAATTCCGTGATGATCCATTCTGGTGTATTGGGACACCAGACGGCGATGCGTTCCCCTTGGTCGTATCGAGAACAAAGAGCGTGCGCGAGTTTCTCAGCGTCGGCGAGCAGTTCCGCATAGGTCCACCGGCGGGCCATGGTGCCCGCTTCCGTGCCTTCAATCAGCGCAACCTTGTCCGGCGTCTTCGCCGCGGCATCGCGCAAGATGCCACCCACCGTGGTGTCCAGCACGGTGTCTTCATCATGTGCTGGAAAATAAGAGTCGGTCAGATTCATTTCATAGATATTCGGCACAGACCCTTTTTCCTCCCTGTTTATTTTGGGATAGTCTGCCCGAACGCCGGATGTAAGAAAAGACCCGGTATCACAGCAGGAGGAGGATCCCTATGGGACGGGTTGACGGCAAAGTGGCGATTGTGACGGGCGCCGCGTCAGGCATAGGCGCGGGGGCCGCGGTGGCATTGGCGGAACAGGGGGCCGCCGTTGTGCTGACCGATCTTAATGATCCGGCTGGTGAAACGCTTGCGCGGGAGATCACCGAAAAAGGCGGCAAAGCCGCCTATTATCATCAAGATGTTGCGGAAGAAGAGGTGTGGCCGGAAATCGTATCCGCGGCCGAGAGCACTTTCGGTCCCCTGAAAATTCTGGTGAACAATGCCGGTATCGCCATCGGTGGGTCCATCACGGATTTCTCCTTGGAAGATTGGCGCCGCCAGAACGCGGTGAATTTGGATGGCGTGTTTCTGGGGACGCGGGCGGCGGTCCGCGCCATGCGGGAAACGGGCGGCGGGTCGATCATCAATATTTCCTCGGTTGCAGGGTTGAAAGGGTCGCCGGGTTTATCGGGATATTGCGCATCGAAAGGCGGTGTGCGCCTTTTTAGTAAAGCCGTGGCGGTCGAATGTGGCCGAGCGGGATATGGGGTGCGCGTGAATTCGATCCACCCGGGTATCATTGATACGGCGATTTGGCAGGCCGATGTGATGCAGTTGCGACAGACCGATGACGAACTGGCGCAACGGGTGTTCGGTTTGGAAGAGGGGGCTAACCGGGTGGATATCGATCAGATTGCCGCAATGGCAGCTCCCCTTGGCTTTACCGGCCTGCCGGCGGATATTGCGGAAGGCATTGTTTATCTGGCGTCTGATGAATCGCGCTATGTGACCGGCACCGAGTTGGTGATCGACGGCGGCCTGTGTGCGTAGTCCATGATCAGACTACATTGGGAGGATCATGGGGGAGATGGACCCGCGCTTTTACTGGTGCACGGCATGCTCTCCAGCGCGGCGCAGTGGATCTATAATGTAGAGCCGTTGAGACAGGTTTGCCGTCCCATCACCGTCGACCTTCTAGGGCATGGGCAATCTCCCGCGCCGGAGGATGCGGTGGACTATCAGCCCGAATGGTATCTTGACCAGTTTGACGCTATTCGACGGGAATTGGGTGCGGAAAAATGGTTTGTTTGCGGACAGTCTTTCGGGGCGACCCTCACCTTGCGCTATGCGTTAGATCTGCCGGAACGCGTGCTGGGCCAGATCTTCACCAATTCCGCATCGGCCCTGGCGCGCGGTGACGACGCGCAAAAGATGATCGATGGCGCCGCCAAACAAGCCAAAGCCTTGGCATTGGGCAAGGTGAAAGTCGAAGACATGCCGATCCATCCGGTTCATGCCAAGCGCCTGGATCCAACAGCGCGGCAAAAGCTTATCGAAGAAGCCGCTTTGGTAAATGTGGCCAGTTTGGCGCAGACCTTTTCAGAAACGCTGGCGCGCGGATCCCAAGCGGGACGTTTTCATGAAACGATGGTCCCCACCCTGTTGGTGGTGGGCACGCGGGAAACGCGCTTCGATCCCCATCGGCGCTTCGCGGAACAAGCGTTAGACAGGTTGGAGGTCGTGGATGTGGACGCCGGCCATGCGGTGAACATAGACGGCGCCGACACATTCAACGCGGCGGTGGCTGCTTTTATTGAGCGCAATAAAGTTTAGGCGGTTGCCAATTGGTCCCGGTTTTCGGGGCGTGTTGCTTCAATAATGTCGTAGGCTGATTTGTAGATCAGCGGATCCTTGATATTGAGTTTTGCGCGCACTTCATGCAGGGGCAGCGGGAACAAGGCCTCAAAGTCTTCCTCCAGCAACCATGTCGACAATTTGCCGTGGCGGTAGGCTTCGCGCGTGGCGCCGATCACTTTGAACAGGGACGCGCCTTTGGCGATGTTGAGAATGCCGATACCGATGATGGCGGCAAAACCGGGATTCCAATTCTGACCGTTTGAGAAGGCCAGCACGCACAATTCGCCGAAACCATCCCGGCCATAGCCGGTCAACACATGCCATGTATCATGCATGTCGCGAATGCGCCGACCCACAAAACCTTCATCCGTGTCGGCTTCTTCTTCGTCGCGCACATGTTCCCCTGCTTCGATCAAGCCTTCGGGGCTGATGTTTTCGCGGGTGAGGAAATCCAAATAAGCGCGGCCAAAGGAACCGGCGGGAAGCTTCGACAGTGTCTCGCGGTCCGTCAATGTGTCGAGCAGTTCTTTACGCTCGTTCAGCATCTTGGCGCCCGCCGGGGATTGGCGAAACTTCTCTGTCGTGCGCAGGTGTGACTTGCCGGACAAGGCATGCACAATGGTATAGACCTGGGCTGTGTCTTCCGGGTCCCGCACCAGGGCGCGCAGGGCTTTGATGGCGGTGAGAGGCTGAATTTTGGTGGACTTTTTGGTCTCTGCAGACATGGTCATCTTGTTCCTTCAGAGGACGGTATGCTATCGACAGACATGTAGATAATAGTTATCGACAGGTTTGTCAATAATAATCGACTAAAATGTCGATAAGGAAGTTACTCTTTTGGCTGAAGCTGAACGCCGAAAACGGAGAACGCCGGAAGAAGCCCGGGCTCACATCTTGGAAATCGCAGAAATGCGCCTCGCCAAACACGGGCCGGACGGCTTGAAAGTGGCTGATGTGGCCAAGGATGCGGGTATTGCCCATTCCACGTTGCTGCACCATTTCGGGTCCACGGCGGATCTGCAACGGTCCTTGGTGGACCAGATGGTGCAACGTCTGCTGAACGATATCTTGGAACAACTGTCCACCGAGAAGCTGAACGAAGAAACAGACCGCAGTATTCTAGAACGCACTTTCGAAGTGCTGGCGGATCGCGGGCATGCGCGGCTGCTGGCCTGGTTGACACTTACCGGTCAGCGGGAAGCGGCAGGTGAAGGTGTGGCCGATCGATTGCTGCAGAATGTGGTGGACACCATCATTGCTCAAGCCGAAGCGCATGGCGGCACCTTGTCGGCGGAGGATCGGCAGAAGGCCAAATTTTCTGTCTATCTCGCGGCCATTTCCGCCATCGGCGATGGCTTGTCCGGTCCGGTGCTGGCGCCCCTGATTGGCCTGACCGATAAGGAAGCGCGGCAGGATTTCCGTCATTGGATGGCGGGGCTGTTGTCTCAGCAAATCTTAGACGATGGCGAAGATTGTTAGGCCGAACCCCTAATCTTGAGATGCCGCGTTTTTCACGGACAATTCCACCATGCGGCGGGCTTCGTCGGCATCTCCCCAGCCTTTGATCTTGACCCATTTGCCGGGTTCGAGGTCTTTGTAATGTTCAAAGAAATGGGCGATCTGTTCCCGTAAGATCGGCCGCACATCATCGATGTTGTTGATGTTGTCGTAATAGGGGTGCAGGTCCGCCACCGGCACCGCGATGATTTTTTCGTCACCGCCGGCTTCGTCTTCCATCAGCAAAACGCCAACCGGGCGTGACCGGATGACAGCGCCCGGAATGACGGGGGACTGGCTCAGCACCATCACATCCAAGGCATCGCCATCCGCGGCAATGGTGTGCGGAACAAATCCGTAGTTGGACGGGTATTGCATGGCGGTGTGAAGAAAACGGTCCACGAACATGGCGCCGGAATTCTTTTCCACTTCATATTTGACCGGCGTGCCCCCCATGGGAATTTCGATGATGACGTTAATGTCTTCAGGCGGATTCACACCTACCGGGATTTTGGTGACGTCCATCGCGTTCGCTTTCCGTAACGTACTCAAACATTTCGCCGCCATGTAGCACAGATGAGATGGGGCGTGTTGCGCGCATTGTCGCAATGCAGCAAAATTTGTGGCAGTGCAATAAAATTGTTGACGCGCCCCGAGGCCAGTGTGGCGCCTGCATTCGTTCTACCCACAGTTTCGCGGCGCTGATAATGTGGCTTGTGGTGACAAACTGTCTTTTGGGGGACGCGATGCTCACTGAGGTTCGAAATTGGTGCGGCCGCATCTTGGCGGTGTGCGCCTTGCTGTTACTGGGGGCCTGTGGCGAGGACGCGCCTGACACCACGCAAAACCTTTTTCCAGACGATGAGGAGATAGCGGAAACGGACATTATGTCCGACGGCTTTGGCACACAGGTGGCGGTGGCCACCGTGGCAGAGACCAATGTGGGCGCGACTTACCGCGTCAGACTGAAAGACGGTGACACGCTCGCCGTATATCGCCTCAAGGCCATGCACCTTTTAAAAGATGGCCGCGTTCGCGCGGCGGTGGATCTGTGCACCGAATCGGCTGCGGACGACTGTGCGCGCGACGACCAGTTCACGACCTATGTGTCGCGGTTTCGCCTTGAAGATCTGGATTTCGAAAAGTCGCTTCTGTTCCAAGCAAATGAAAATGGGTTTCTGGTGCGTCAAGGGTCCATGCAAGACCGCGTGACTGACGCCGAAGAAGGCGCCACATTCACTCTCAACGCGGCCTGTGCTGATGGACGGGCCTGTGTCGAAATTCAAAAAGGAGACCAAACCAAAAAAGAGACCTCTGTGATCCTGCCGTGTCGCATCGGCGGCCAAGACGGTTGTTCCAACATGGCGCTGCTTCACGGCTTGCGAAGCTTGACGGTGACGCCGTCCTACGGACAAGCGGTGGACAAGAACGATCCCACGGCACGTTTTCTCGCGTTGGTCGAAACCGTCGATCAGCTCAGTTTCGATCAACGATACGCAACGGCAAACCCGCTGATCCCAAATCGCATCGCGCGCTACAAGGGCGTTAAAACAACACCGGAACCAGACGGTGATTTGCGTGTGCACCTGAAAGACTGCCAGGAAACCTATGAGGACAACCCGACCGGAACCACCAACTGCGGTTGGCAGAGTTCCTGGCGCCAAAACGTCACTCTTGGTCGCTTGAAAGACCTGGATCCGGCCAGCCTGCGCATTCTCGGTTTCTATCGGGATGGCAAGCCAGTGCCGCCGGATGCTTCCGACGCCAAATTTAACGTGGCCAAGAGTTTTGCGGTAATCATTGGGTGCCGGGGACAGGGCGCGTGTGTTCACCACCAAGGCATTGGGCCGGGTGAGCGGATATACATCCCGTGCGGTAAGAAAGCCGCGTGTGAAAAAATCTCGGAGTCTGTGCGTGCACTGACCAAATTGGCCAGTTCGTCAGACTTTCCGTCAATTGTGGCGGACCTTAAAAAAGATAGTTTCCCAAACTATTCCGCCGCCGACATGGACACTCAGCGGCGCCTGGGCCGACGCATCGGCCGTAGTTTTGCCGATGGGTCCTTCACCTTCACGACCGACGAAGCAACGGTCCAAATCGCGCAGATTGATGCGGAGCTAAATTCCGCCGCGTCATTAGTCATCCACAATCAGTTTTGTTCGAACAAAGTATGCGGTGGCGACAACACGTTCAAAGACGGGCAAACGACCCTGTCTTTGTCGGCGATTGACATGAATGCCTCCACAATCGTTACGGCCCCAGGGCGGCAGCCGTCAATCCGATTGTTGTGCAAGGCCGGGACCTTTTGTGTGGATTATGCGCTTGGCAAGATCACAAACCAATCCTCCAGTTGGCTGCTGGCCTGCAAGGATGAAAGGGCATGTGGCGACATGCTGTCGGATCTGGGGGCGCTTGTCTGGCGTGCAAGCACCGATCGCTCCACGGATGTCTCACCCAAACCGCAAGAGACGACCGTGCCAAAAACACCGAGCGCTACTGGAAAGATCCCCGATCGCCTGCGTGGTCCGCTTCGAAAATTGCGTACTGCCGTGGCGGGCGGGGAATATACCCAAGCCACCAGCGGGACCGGTGCGCTGAGATTAATACGCGCTGATGGCGCCAACCTGGATGCTGATGAACATCTGTTGGTGGAACGCAAAGCATGCTTGTCGCTGATCAACAAATCTCAGCCGAATTTGTCCAACTGTAGCCTCGACAGCCTTCTGGTGGATTATGATCTGCATGTATATCTAGAGCGGTTAGACCCAAATTCCGTGCGCATTGAGCAGGGCGCCTATCTAAAAGGGGAAACAGGCTTCTGGGTTGCCGTTAAATGTGCGGCGGGCGGACCGGCCTGTGCCGATATCATTGCTCCCGACAATCAGAAAGGTCATGTCACGACCATCGCCAACAGCCTGGGTGAAAACGTCACACGGCCTTATATTCGTATTCCCTGCGCGAACACCACCCAATGCAATGTGGCGGCGCAAGCCCTCCGTGAACTGATGATGGCTACTGGTACGCCTGCGCCCGACCCACAGGGGAGTATTTTTCAACCCCTGTCCGACCGTCCCGTCGTGACCAATGAGTTTATCGGTACCTGGCGAATGCAATCGCCTCAGCAAGGCTGGATTTGGGAATTCAACATCGATGGCACTTATCGCTTCGCCACGGAGGACACCCAATTCGAAGGCACGTACAAAGTGGGCAACGGGACCTGGTCCCAGAAAGCGACTAATTTTCCATCGGAAGATTCCGGCACGTATCGACTGCTGGATACGAACACGCTGGAGCTCAACGGGCGTCTGGGGCGCAGTGTCTGGACGCGCGTCCAATAAGGCACGAGCTTATTCTGACATGCTGTCTTCCAGCGCTTTTCGGTCCGCTTCCGGCAGTAAGCTCGCGCGGGCCGCTTGCAGCATGAAGTGCCGCAGATCGTCTTCGCTAAAGCCAAAGGCGTGTGTTGTTTTGATCAGCTCATCATTGAGCGTGGTTCCGAACATGGGCGGGTCGTCGGTGTTGATCGTGACGTAGAGGCCTTCCTCGATCAGGTTCGGCAGCGGATGGCTGTCGATACTGTCCGCGACGCCCAAACATACGTTGCTGGTGGGGCAGACCTCCAGGGGCACTTGGCGCGTGCGCAGTGTGTCGACCAGTTTCCGGTCTTCCAAGCAGCGCACCCCGTGACCGATGCGCACGGATTGCAGGCGGTCCATGGCACCCCAAATGCTGTCGGGCCCCATGGTTTCGCCCGCATGCACCACGGCCGGTACGTCGTGCTTTGCCGCATGATCGAACGGGGCGGCATAATCTTCCGGTGGAAACCCCACTTCATAGCCCGCAAGGCCCAGGGCAATAACGCCATCCCCATGATGGGCGACCACCCAGTCGCCAATCATCCGAGACTCTTTCTCGTCGGCCCAATCGCGCGGAATATCGATGATGAAGCCGGCGGACACGCCCAGTTCCTTTTCGCCCCAGTCCCGCGCTTTGTTTAAAGCGGCAAGCTGTTTTTCAAAGGGGATGTCGGTGTTCTTCCAAATGGTGTGGGCCGTATAGGTGACCTCGCTGTGGCGGATGTTCTGGTCCGCTTGACCTTGCAGAAAGTCGCGGGCGATCAGCTCGATGTCATCCACGGTTTGCACACAGCGGGACAGGGTTTGATAGATCTCCGCGAAATGGGGGAAGTCCGTGAAGGTGTACCATTCCTCCAGACCTTCCACTGTGTCTGCAGGCAAGGGCTCGTTGTGACGCTTGGCCAATTCCAGCAGGGTTGCCGGGCGAATGCTGCCTTCCAGATGAACGTGCAGTTCCACCTTGGGCAAGGCTTTGATAAAGGCGTCGGACGCAATGGCTTTTTCGGACATGACACTCTCCGGGTTACATGCAGCCGGCCTTTATGACGGAAAAGGGCGTCGTTGCCAACACATTTGTCTGACCTCACATCTCCAGCCCGCCGCTGGCGACGAGGATCTGTCCACTGACGAAATTGCTTTCAGGGTAGCAAAACAACACAACGGCACCAGCAGCGTCGTCTGGCGTCCCGGTGCGGCCAAGGGGTGTCATTTCTTGGATTTGCGTCACCTGTTGCTTGGTCAAGCCCACTTTATGGGCGCGGCCGCCAATGGTGATTTCCTCGGGCGCATCTTCGTACGGTTGGGTTAACCGTGTGGCGATGTGGCCGAAAGCCACCGCGTTCACCGTCACATTGTAACGTCCCCATTCCTTGGCAAGGGTTTTGGTCATGCCCACCACGCCGGATTTCGCGGCGGAATAGCTGACTTGGGTTGCCGCCCCAAATATACCGGATACGGAGGAAATATTGACAATCTTGCGGCAAGGCAACGGCTCACCGGCGGAAATCAGGCGTTTGGCTTCGTTGCGAAAATGAGCGCCGGCCGCGCGCAGCAATCGGAAGGGGGCCGTCAAATGCATGTCGATCATGGCCGCCCATTGTTCATCCGTATGGTTGAGGGCGGACGTATTCCAAATATAGCCCGCATTGTTGATGATGATGTGCACATCTCCAAACAGGGCGAGAGCGTCGTTCACCGCCCGCTCTCCAAAATTGGCCTCTGTCACGTCGCCAGGCACGGCCAGGGCAGCGCCTCCTTGATCGACAATTCCGTCAACCACCTCCCGGCAGGTGGCTTCGTCCAAATCGTTCGCCACCACATTCGCCCCTTCGGCGGCAAGCTTTTGGGCGATGGACAGGCCGATGCCTTGTCCAGCACCCGTCACGATGGCGGTTTGTCCAGACAGTTTTCCCATGAGCGTTCCTTCCGTTGGCTTTGAAGATGAGTTTACGGTTAGATTTTCGGTCGGCAAACACAACAGTCTGGGGAGGAACCAATGACCGAATTCGAACTGCTGTCTTTATACGATGAAGCCGGGGCTTTGCTGGGCTCCCAGGTGGATACTTATCTGACCATTCTGTTTGCTTTTGTGGTGGTCGCTTACTTGGTGGCCGACAAGCTCACCAAAACCATGGTGTATGTGGCGGTGGGGTTGTTCACGGAGGCCACCTTTTTGGTGGTTTTCGCCATGTATCGTACCTGCCGGGACATTGTAAATTTGGCGGGCGAAATACGGGCGTTGGGGCAGGACGTAAGTTCCCCCCTGTCGTTCCACGCGTTGGTGAACGAGCCGGTTTTTGTCATGGCCAGTGTGCCCTGGATGTTTATGGGGCTTATTTTTGTGGCCTATGGGGCCGTCTTGTTCCTGTTTTTCCATGTGCGGTCCCAAGGGCAAATCGCGGCGTCGGTGACCTCATGATTGGCACAGTCGGATTGGCCTGCTATCGTTACCGAAAGAAATGACAAAAAGTCAGCGGCGCCTTGGTTGGTGATCGTATGGCAGATTTACTGGAGGAACGTCCCATGAAGTTTGGTGTCTTCTACGAACATCAATTGCCCAAACCCTGGAATGAAGGTGACGAGCACAAGCTGTTCAAAGATGCGTTGGCGCAGATCGAATTGGCAGATCAGCTGGGCTATGATTATGCCTGGGAAGTCGAACATCATTTTCTGGATGAATATTCCCATTCCTCCGCCCCCGAAGTGTTTTTGTCCGCCGCCGCGGCGCGGACAAAAAACATTCGTCTAGGGCATGGCATCCGTCAGGTCATTCCAAACTATAATCATCCGGCCCGCACGGCCGAAGGCCTTGCCACATTGGACCTCTTGTCCGATGGCCGGGTGGATTTCGGGATCGGCGAAGGGGCCACACGATTGGAATTGGGCGGCTTTGGCATTCCTGCGAAGAAGAAGCGCGCCATGGCCATCGAAGCGGCCGAACAAGTGGCCAACATGATGGTGCTGGACCCCTATCCCGGTTATGAGGGCGAGCATTTTTCCATGCCGTGCCGCAATGTATTGCCCAAGCCCTTGCAAAAACCCCATCCGCCCATGTGGATGGCGTGCACCAATCGCGACACCATTAAGGTGGCGGCGAGCTTAGGCGTTGGCGCGCTCGCGTTTTCGTTTGTCGATCCGGAAGAAGCCAAACACTGGAGCGACATTTATTACGGCATTATCAAATCCGACCAGTGTGTACCCGTTGGCCATACGGTCAATGCCAACATTGCCATGGTGTCTGCTTTCTCCATTCATCAGGATCGGGCGGAAGCCATTCGCCGCGGCCAAGAAGGATTTGAATTTTTTGGCTATGCCATGAGCGCGCTTGTGACACGGGATACGGTTCCTGGACGGACGAATTTGTGGGGCGAATTCCAAGACTTGCGCGGTGATAAGACCGAGCGTCTTGTGGCAGCGGCCAACAATTCCGGCATCGCGGAACATGCCCCCGGTATCGGCACGCCCGATGATATGCGGGACCACTTAAAGGATCTGCAAGCGGCAGGTGTGGATCAGGTGATCTTCCTGCAACAGGCCGGGCGCAATTCCCACGAACACATCTGCGAAGCGCTAGATTTGTTCGCGAAAGAGGTGATGCCGGACTTCAAGGCCCAGGCGGCGGACCGGGAACGGGCGAAACAAGAAGAGCTTGCGCCTTTCATTGAGGCGGCCCTCCAACGGAAAACGTGGATGGAGCCGCTGGCGGATGACGATATTCCGGTGGTGGAGGCCTCGGTCAAAAAGGTTCAGGTCAATCAATCGGCCGCTGAGTAGAACGAACACAACAGTAGACTTATGCAACACTTCACCATCGCGCACCGGTTTCGCGGGCCCGCCACATCGGCCAATGGGGGCTATGTGGGCGGATATCTCTCGCGTTTTATCGAAGGGCCTGCCGAGATTACGTTACGCGCGCCACCGCCGCTTGATCAGCCATTGGATGTGATCTCGACGGACGGCAAGGTCGAACTGCGCGCCGGAGACACGTTGCTGGCGGAAGCCATGCCGGCGACGCTGGACGAGGTGCAGGTGCCGGCGGGGCCGGATCTTGCGGGGGCACGTGCTGCCCGAGAGCAGGCGTACAGTTTTGGCAATTCAGATTTCAACGAGTGCTTTACCTGCAGCCGCAACCGAACGCCGGACGATGCCTTGTGTTTATGGGCAGGACCGGTTGCGGGAAGGGCGGATCACATGCATGCCACGCCGTGGCATGTGCATGAGAGCTTGAGTGATCATGAAGGGGCGGTGGCCCCCGAATTTGTCTGGGCCGCGTTGGATTGCCCCGGCGTCCATGCGCTGTTCGCTAATGGGGTCGTGGGGCAATACACCTTATTGGGCCGTATGGCCTGTGAGATCCGCGATCGTCCCCAACGGGGGGACACCTGTATTGTCGCGTCCTGGCCTGGTGCGACAGAAGGCCGGAAGCATTTCGCCACCACGGCTCTGTTTAATCAGAACGGCGATTTGATGGCCAAGGCCCGTCAGATCTGGATTTCGATTCCAGACCCTAACCCGTCTTAACCCTTTGGTAACACTGATTAATTGATCCTTGTGGGTGATGAGATGCGCTCGACCGGGCTGACCACATTCCCGTCCAAGTGATCCGATAGGGTTGCTTGCGGCGTAGGAATTAGCCAAGTATGGCGTTAATCGAGAAGGAATAGGACGAGCCATGACGTCCAGTGAATGGATTGGCCCAAAAATGCGTCAAAAGTCCCGCGCTGTGGCGGGGCCAACGCATATTGTGGATCAGCTCATTGAAGAGCGTGCACCGCACTTGCTGGGGAACCCATTGTGGCGGCCAATAGTCCGCAGTGTTCTCTACCCCCTGCTCCAGTACCGCACGGCAGTGGAGATGGCAGACCACATTCGCGACATGCGCGCGCGCGATGTGTTCGATTTTGTCAGCGAGCTGTTGAATCTAAAATTGGTGCGGTCAGGTCACGAGAATATTCCCACATCCGGCCGTTTCATTTTGGCGGTCAATCACCCCACCGGCATCGCTGATGGTTTTGCGGTCTATGATGCGTTGAAAGAGGTTCGTCCCGACATGGCCTTCTTTGCCAATCGGGATGCCATTCGCGTGGCGGGCCGCCTTAATGAAATGGTCATTCCGGTGGAATGGGTGGAAGAAAAACGCTCGCGCGAGCGGTCGCGGGAAACACTCCGGTCCATGGTGGACGCGTTCAAAAAGGACAAGGCGGTTGTCTTGTTCCCGTCCGGCCGCTTGGCGCGCATGACGGAAAACGGATTGCGCGAACGGCCCTGGATGCCCACGGTGATCAATCTTGCGCAAAAATACGATGCGCCGATCTTGCCGCTGTATCTGACGGGTCGAAATTCGCGGCTTTATTATTTGTTCTGGCGGCTGAGTGACGAATTGCGCGACATGACCTTGTTCCACGAACTGCTCAACAAGAAGGGTCGGGAATATTCCATGACCTTTGGCGATCTCATTCCGCCGTCCGATCTGACCGGCGACCCCGAGCAATTGACGGCCCGCTTGCAGGCCCATGTGGAAGACGACTTACCCGTAGGCAAGTCTTTTATCCGCACCTAGTCGTCAGGTTGCGGCGCGACCCAATTGGCAGACAGGGTGGAACCGCCAAAACAGCCCCCAACAACAGGTCGTTTCGCCCGATTGGGCATCAAGATGTACGTAAAAGCCGCGAAGCGGTTCCCTTAAGTGGCCAGTTTGGGCATACTCAAATTTCACCGTGTAGGTCCGCGTGTGGGTTCGGTGACGCGCGAGAACACCCCGTCCAGGCTTGGTTGCTCTGACATTGGCCGTGAATTTGGCTTGCTTACCGGGGGCCGTGATGAAGACAATAGGTAGGCAGACGGCACCGTGAACCGTCGACCACCGTAAAAAAAAGCGTTGCAACGCTTGGGAGGCATCCATGGAACAAATGACCGGACTTGACGCGTCTTTTCTTTATTTCGAACGCCCGCGGATGCCGATGCATGTGGGCGGATTGTATATCTACGACCAATCGTCCGCTCCTGGTGGTCAGGTGCGATTCAAAGACATCCTCAATTTCATCGAAGAGCGTGTGCATTTGGTCCGCAGCTTTCGCCAACGGTCGGTGCCGGTGCCGTTGAACCTGGATCATCCTTATTGGATCAACGATCCCGAATTCAACATCGAATACCATGTTCGGCACATGGCGTTGCCGCAGCCTGGTGATTGGCGGCAATTGTGCATTCTCGCGGCCCGTCTATTCGCGCGGCCGCTCGACCTGACAAAGCCGCTCTGGGAATTCAACGTTATTGAAGGTTTGGACAATGTGCCGGGTGTCCCGAAAGGCTCCTATGCGTTGATGACGAAGGTGCATCACGCGGCCATTGATGGTGTCTCCGGCATGGAAATGACCGCGGCCGTCAATAGTCTGCATCCGGATGATCCACCCCCTGAAGGTGAAAAGAAATGGTCGCCGGAAGCAGTGCCGTCGGCGGCGTCTTTGATCGCACGGGCCTATGGCAACAATTTACGCCAGCCGATGAAGTTTGCCGATGTGGTTGTGCGCTCCGTACCGGCTTTGGCGCAGACAGCAGCGGGACTGGGGCGTGGCGACTTTAAGCGCCCGGCCGGCGGCGCCCGTGTGCCGCGTACGCGATTCAATGGAACCTTGTCGGCCCACCGCGTGTTTGAAGGGCGCGTTTTTGAGTTGGATGAGGTGCGCGATATCAAAAGCCGTTTTCAAGGCGCTACGATCAATGATGCCATCTTGTCGATCGTTGGCGGAGGCATGCGCAAATATTTGGAATCGAAGAATGAGCTGCCGGACGACACCTTGATTGCCATGGCGCCGATCTCCGTGCGCACGGCGGGTGAGAAGCGCGATATGGGCAACCAGGTATCCGCCATGTCGGTGCAGCTTGGAACGCATGTCCCAGACCCCCTGAGCCGTCTGGAATATACGCATGAGAGCGCGCGGAATTCGAAGGAATTTACAAACGCCATTGGGGCTCGTCAGCTTGCGGATTATTCGAAATTTATTCCAGCAGCGCTTACCGGGTTAGCTGCCCGCCTCTACACGGGGCTGGGGCTCGCGAATTCCATTAATCCCATGTTTAATTGCGTTGTAACCAATGTGCCCGGCCCTCAAGTGCCGCTCTATTCGACCGGCGCGCGCATGGTCAACCAATTTGGGATGGGGCCGATTGTTGATGGTATGGGGCTGATCCATCCCATCCTGAGTTATTGCGGCAAGATTACGGTGTCATTTACCTCCGACCGGGAAATGATTCCGGATCCAGAATTCTATGCGGACTGTATTCAAGAGTCTTTCGATGAGTTAAAGGCAGCAGCCGTAAAGAAACCTCACGTGAAGCAACCGGCAAAACGGAAGCGGGCGCCAGCGAAGAAAGCGACAACAGCCAAACGCGCGGCCGCGAAAAAGGCAACGCCACGCCGCCGGAAGCCGGCGGCCTCCGCGAATGGCGCCGCGGTTTCGCCGGGAGCCTCGCCGTCGATTCAAGCGGCGCCTCGCGATGATCAATAACCGGGTGCTTTTGGTGAAAGTTGAAAGGAAAAAATGACTAAATCAGATGGTGAGGGCCGGGTGCTTATTACCGGCGCGTCTGCTGGTATCGGCCGGGAGCTTGCATTTCAGTTCGCAAGAAACGGCCACGACCTCATTTTGGTGTCGCGTAATGAGTCGGCTCTGGAATATTTGCGGATCGAGCTGGAAGATGTGCACAAGATCAGCGCTCTGGTCATGCCGCAGGATCTCAGTGCCGCCAGCGGTCCGAACAAACTCCTGTCGCGTATTAAGGCGGAAAATGAAACAGTTGCCGTCCTTGTAAACAATGCCGGCGTCTTGGAGGCCGGCCCGTTCTCGGAACTCCCGACGAAGAAAGCGCAAGGCTTGGTGCAGTTGAACGTCACGGCGTTGACGACACTTACAAGCTTGATTTTGCCTGAGATGGTTGAACGTGGAAGTGGCCGTATACTGAACGTCGCATCGACGGCAAGTTTTCAGCCTGTGCCCATGCTGGCGCTTTATGCCGCCACGAAAGCCTTCGTCCTGTCGTTTACCGAAGCACTCAGCCAAGAACTTGTCGGATCCGGCGTGACGGTGACGGCCTTGTGTCCTGGTGTGACCAAAACCGATATGGTGGAAAACGTTAAGGACGAGTCCGAGATGATGGCACAATGGCCGGAGTTTTTTATGTCCGACCCGGTCGATGTAGCAAAACAGGGCTACAAAGCATGTATGGCGGGGCGGGTCATTGAAGTGCCTGGTTTTGCAAATCAGGTGGGGGCGGCTTGGGCCCAGATGCAGCCGAAATGGTTGGTTCGAAATGTCGTTGGTTTCTTAAGCCGCCAGACCGACGTCGCAAAACACTAGAAGGTAGTCAATGGATCTCGGAATTAAAGGCAAAGTCGCTTTGGTTTTAGCGGCCAGTAAAGGGCTTGGCCGTGGCTGTGCGCAAGCCCTGGCGGAAGAAGGGGTCGATGTGACCATCGTGTCCCGCACGCAGGCTGATATTGAGAAGACAGCGGAGGAGATTGCGGCGTCGACGGGGGCGTCTGTCACGCCGGTGGTGGCGGATGTAACGACGGAGGACGGACGCACCGCTGCTCTACATGCCTGTCCGACCCCGGACATTCTGGTGAACAATGCAGGAGGGCCACCTCCTGGTCATTTCAAAAATTGGTCGCGTGAAGATTGGATAGCCGCATTGGATGCCAATATGCTGGGGGCCATTGATTTCATTCAGAAAACCATCGACCCCATGGTGGCAAAAGGCTGGGGGCGCATCGTCAATGTCACCAGCTCGTCTGTGAAAGCGCCCATCTCCATATTGGGGCTGTCCAACGGGGCGCGCTCCGGACTTACCGGCTTTGTTGCCGGCATTGCGCGCGACTATGCCAAGGACGGCATCACCATCAACAATCTGCTGCCAGGCCCGTTTGATACGGATCGGTTGAAGGCGGCCTTTGAGGCAACGGCACACGCTCAAAACATCACGATCGATCAAGCCAAGAAAGCAGCGGGCGACGGGATTCCGGTTGGCCGCCTTGGTCAACCGGAGGAGTTCGGCAAGGCCTGCGCCTTCCTCTGTTCCCAACATGCCGGCTATATTACCGGTCAGAATTTGCTGATGGATGGCGGCCAGTATCCGGGAACGTATTGATCGGCGATTTAAGCGGGCGGATTATTCCGCGGCCGCGCGCTCTTCGTCCTCGTAATGGCGCCAGAAGGTGAGCGAGCGGCCGATGTCATGCTGTGCCATGGCGATGGCCGGCACCATCATCATCAAAACAAATGTGGCGAATATGATGCCGAACGCGATACTGATCGCGGTGGGTACCAAGAATTGTGCCTGAACGCTCCGCTCAAGGATCAAGGGGAACACACCCAAAAACGTGGTCACCGATGTCAGGAAGATCGGGCGGAAGCGTCCCAACGCGCCTTCAATGATCGCTTCCCGCATGGGGCGCCCTTTTTCCAGTTCCTCATTGATGAAGTCAATCATAACCAGAGCGTCATTCACAAGCACGCCGGACAGCCCCACAATGCCAAAGATGCTCAGCATGGTCATGTTCACGTCAAGCAAGGCGTGGCCAAGGATCGCACCGATCCAACCAAAGGGAATGGCGCTCATCACCACCAATGGCTGAACATAAGATCTAAAGGCCATGGCCAACAACGCATAGATGCTGAACAGGGCGAGGAGGAAGTTGCTGATCAGGCCCGGCAGGGCACGCGCCTGTTCGCGTTGCGTGCCGCCAAAGCCGATGGTGACACCCGGAACTTGCTCGTCCAGTCGCGGCGCGATTTGGTTCGCAACCACATTCGCCGCGATGGTGCCGGTGATCCGAGTGTTATCGATGGCGCCCGTAACGCGCACCACCCGTTTGCCGTTTCGGCGGTTGATGGTGGACGGTCCATAGGTAAAAGACACATCCGCGACCGCGCTTAATGGAATGAAATCGCCACCGGGCGTTCGAATGCGGTAGTCATCCAGATCGGTCAAGGCATCGCGTTCATCTTCCGGCAGCCGCACATACACACGAACTTCCTCACGCCCTCGTTGCACGCGCAAGGCTTCGCTGCCGAAGAATGCCGCGCGCACCTGTTGGGCCAGTTGTTCAACCGTGATGCCATAGGTTCTGGCTTCCGGTTTAAGTTCCAGTTCAATCTCGCGCTTCGAGCCTTCAAGATCGTTGAACAGATCGAAAATACCGTCGACACGGCTCAGTTCGGTTTGGACGAAGTCGGTGGCGCGGGCCAATGATGCATCGTCATCCGCCGTGATTTCCACCTGAACAGGGTCTCCAATAGAAACAAGGGACGAAGAGAAGGTTAGTTTCTTTGTTCCGGGAATAACGCCAACTTCTTTCCGCCAGGCTTTTTCGAATTCGATGGCTTCAAACGGACGCACTTCAGACCCGATGATTTCGATCAACACGGATGCCACATTCGAACTTGAGCCGCCGCCTTGAGATCCAAACGGCGTTGCGGAAATCTCAGACCCGCCGGCAATGACGTAGATGTTCTTAACCACAGGCTCTGGCAAATCAGGATACTGATCTTCCATGAGTTTCCCGGCCTGCCGCGCCTTCTCTTGCAGGAGTTCCGCGATCTTTTTCGTTTCCGAAATGGGTGCGCCTTGGGGTAACTCCACATTCGACGACACGATATCCCCTTCAACTTCTGGGAAGAAATTGAAATAGAGGTAGCCACCTGCCAAGAACCCATATGTCAGCATAATCATCGCGACACCCGTCGAGATCACAATGCCCCAATGGTCGGTCGCGAAGTTAAGGGCGCGCCGCATCGGGCCCTCGGTGAAAACGTTCAATGTATAGGACACACCATTCTGCGCTTGCTTAAGCACCAACATGGCCGGATTGCGCCAAGTGGTTTTTTGAGGGCCGAGGTGGGACAGATGGCGCGGCAGGATCAGCAGGGATTCCACAAGCGACAAAAACAAGACGGTGATCACGATGGCCGGGACGGACGCTAGGAACTTGCCGATCGTACTGGGAATAAAAAGCAGGGGCGTGAACGTGGCGATGGTGGTCGCGACCGCGAAAATGACCGGGGTGGAAACACGTTGCGCTCCCAGGATCGCCGCTTCCTCTGGGGGGAATCCAAGTTCATTCTGGGCGAATATGTTCTCGCCTGTGACGATGGCATCATCAACCACAATGCCGATGGCTAGGATGAAGCCAAATAAGGTCATCATGTTGATGGACAAGCCAAGGAGGCTCATCAGTCCAAGCGTTCCCACAAAAGCGATCGTGATGCCGACAGATGTCCAAAACGCAAGGCGTATGTCCAAAAACAACGCCAGCGCAATTATGACCAACAGCAACCCGATCCCGCCGTTTTTGAGCAGAAGACTCAAACGATCATTTAGAGCGTCTGCATCGTTGTCCCACAGATAAACAGACAGACCTGGCGGTAACGTTGGTTCGACTTCATCGGCGAGATAGGACTTGATGTCGTCGATAATTTCCAGGGTCTTTTCATCACCAACACGATACACTTCAATGAAGGCCGCAGGTTCCCCATTAAATGTGTTCTCAAGATCGGTGTCGCGAAAGCCGTCTTTGATGGTGGCGATGTCTTTCAGTAGAACTTGAGTGCCGTCTGCTTCGCCGATAACAACGATGTCTTCGAAGTCTTTCTGGTCATAATTTCGGCCTTTGGTTCGCAGCAGGACTTCTTCCGACCGCGTTTGGATATCGCCGCCGGGCAAGTCCAGACTGCCTTGGCGCACGGCCGCCGCCACGTCCAATAAGGTTAGGCCACGGGCGCGCAACGTGTCGTTGGAGACTTCGATCGAGATTTCGTAATCCCGAACGCCGCTCACTTCCACGAGGGAAATCGACGGTTGCTCGGTCAGGCCGTCCTTGATGGTATAGGCAAGCTCTTTGAGGGACCGTTCGGGGGCCGCACCATAGACGATGATCTGGACCACCCGCGCAAGATTAGTCAGCTCACGAACTTCGGGTTCTTCCGCTTCGTCCGGAAATGTGGTGATGCGATCAATCTCTGATTTTACCTCGTCAAGGCGTTGTTGAATGTTCTCGCCCCGGGACAGTTCCAAGCGAACCGTGCCGCGGCTCTCAGTCGCCGTTGCCGTGACCTCTTGGATGCCCTCTATGCTTTCGACCTGTTCCTCGATGCGTTGAATGATGGATTCTTCAATTTCCTTCGGCGTTGCGCCTTGATATTCAACGCTCACCTCAATGAGATCGAGGCCGAACTCCGGGAAAACTTTCGACGGCAACGTGAAGGCTGAGGAAACACCGGCAAAAATGATGAAGATCATCAACAGATTTGCTGCAACTCCGTTGCGAACAAACCAGGCAATGATCGGATTCATTGGATGAGGCTCCGGCCGGTACCGATCGCCTGACTGACCGTCTGGGGATCTTGAGTGCGGTCCAGTATTCGAACGCTCATGCCGTCAACAACAACCGTCAGCGCGCTTGTCACAATGCGGGTGTCCGCTGTGATTGTCTCGGAAACGACAGTGACTTCATCTCCTCGTTTCTGAATGACGTCGACCGGGCGAATGCGCAGGGTGTTGTTTGCGTCAACGATCCAAAGGGTGTCTTGATCGCGCAAGGCTTCGCGGGGCAGCACCACAAAACGGTCAAGCGTTTTACCCTCCATTTCAACCGAGGCATACATGCCCACCAATAAGGGAGGGGCTGTTGACACGGCGCGCGCCTGATTTTCGGGGGATGAAACGGGTATTCCCTGCTGGTAGGGATTGTCCACGCGCACCACCACATTGAGTGTACGCGTACCGGTATCGATGTTGGCGGCAGCCCGGTGCACGTAGCCGTTCCAGCGATATTTCTCGCCGCCGAAGCTCGCGGTAAGCGTTGCTTTCAACTTTGTATCGGCGGCTTCCCCGTGCCAAAGGTCCGGCAGCAATGCCGCTTCCTGATCGCTGAGCGGGACCGAGACTTCCAATGCATCGGTGGCGAAGATCTGTCCGATTTCACGGCCGACGCTGAGATAGGTGCCTTCATCGACTGATTCTGTCCGTACACGTCCGTCAAATGGTGCGATAATCGTCGCGTGTTCTAAATCTAGCTGCGCCTGGTCCACCAATGCATTCAGGCGGGCCATATTGGCTTTGGCCTCATCGCGGCGGGCGACCAGTTCGTCAAATCGTTGCTTGGCGGTGAATCCTTGTTGCGCCAAGTTCTTGTTTCTTTTTACTTGGGATTCCGCGAAAGCCAAATTGGCTTTCCCGGCGTCTCGGTTGGCTTCCGCCTGAATTAGATTGGCTTCATAAAGACGCGGGTCTATTTGAACCAGCACATCGCCTTTCTTAAATTCGCCGCCCACTTCGAAATCCGGACTTACATAAACGACTTGTCCGGAGACTTGGGCCGCCAATCCGATTTCCGCACGCGAGCGCACCACACCGAAGCCTTTGACAAGGACCGGTCCGGACTGTAGGTCAGCCGTCAGCACCGTGACGTATGGTGTTCGGTCTGGTGCTTCCGAGATTTGGGGCTGTGGTGCCAAGAGTTGCAGCAACATAAAACCGCCAACGCCGAGCGCTAAGATGATGCCGGCATCGGCATACCACCCAAGCCGACGAAGAATGCCCTTTTTTCCCTTAGATTTGGGATGATGAGGGCCAATCATTGCAGCATCTTGCGCGTCTTCGGCCTCTTTGTCTGCTCTACGCCCAAATCCAAACATGGTACCCAACATACGAAAATTAATGACTGCCCAGTCATTTACATGATACATGTGTTTTCGTTAAAAAAGCAATCGCAACTTTGTAACGCGAGGTAACGCCGAAAATTGGCTGAAACACTGGAAAAACAAGAAGAAAAGCAACGGCCTCAGCGGCGCAAAGATGCTCGGCCTCAGGAAATTGTTGCAGCGGCGTTGCAGGAATTCTCTCAGCGTGGCTTTGCGGCCACGCGTTTGGACGATGTGGCGGCCAGAGCCGGTGTCGCCAAAGGAACCATCTATCTCTATTTCAACAGCAAGGCCGACCTTTTTAAAGCGGTCGTCCAAGAGACGGTTGTGCCGCAATTTGAGCAGGTCGGAGTGGCAATCTCGGAGTTCGAAGGCCCCACCGAGGATCTCTTGAAACTCTTTCTGAAACGGATCGCCCACGATTTTGTGGAGACAGATATTCACCACATCATTCGATTGATCCAAGCGGAAGGGAGGCAGTTTCCCGAGCTGGCGGAGTTCTATTTCAAGGAAGTGATTTCGCGGGGTATGGCGCGCGTCCGAGAAATACTTGCGCGTGGTGTTGAGCGCGGCGAGTTTAGAGATTCTGGTTTGGAGGCCTTCCCGCAGCTTATTGTGTCGCCCGCGCTGATGGCCACCATGTGGAAATCCACCTTCGAATCATTTGCACCATTGGACCTTGATCGGGCTTTGGATGTGCATCTGGATGTGATCCTGAACGGCCTGAAAGTAACTGGGTCAACACCGACAGAATGACTCTTCCTTTTTCCCCGGCTGCTGAAAACAACAAGCAGGTGATCCTTGAGATTCTGGCAACTGCTTTTGCGGATGTTCGGCATGTGCTGGAAATAGGCAGTGGTACTGGACAGCACGCTGTGTACTTCGCGCAACATTTACCTCACGTGACTTGGACGCCGTCGGACATAAGGCCTGCATTGGACGGCATTCGCATTCGGCTTGCCCAAGAGGGGTCCGACAATATCATGGAGCCGACATTGCTTGATCTCGCGGACCCCAATTGGCCGGTCAACCAGGTCGACGCGATTTTTAGTGCAAACGTGGTGCACATTATCAGTTGGCCGTTGGTGGAGGTGCTGTTTGAGGGGCTTGGACGCGTTTTGGAGGTGGGCGGTGTATTGTGCCTTTACGGTCCGTATAAGTACAAAGGTCAGTATACGACTGAAAGCAATGCGAATTTTGACTTGTGGCTGAAAGACCGCGATCCCAACAGCGGTATAAAAGATTTTGAGGCCGTGAATGCGTTAGCCCTTGCGCAAGGTCTGCGTCTGGTGCAGGATCACGCCATGCCCGCCAACAACCAATTGCTTGTTTGGCGGCGGGACACGTAAGTCCCCTCCTTTTTCCGAATCCAATCTCCAAAAACGCGCGACAGGTATGCTGGCGCTTTTATGGGTTTCGGATTGCCGCGCCGCGCGGAAAGGTTTCTACGTGACACAAACAACATCTTCGCCCCGCTTGTTGGGGCCTACATGGCCGTTCCCGGTCGACCGCTCTCCGGTTTTTTATGGTTGGATGATCTGGCTGGTATCGACACTAGGTTTTCTGATGTCGGTGCCCGGTCAAACCATGGGACTGGCGGTTTTTACCGATTGGTTCATTGAGGCGTTCGGCCTGACCCGCACCCAATTGGCAATCGCCTATTTTTTCGGAACGGTCGGAAGCGCCCTGATCTTCACCCATGCAGGAAAGCTCTACGACCGGTTTGGGGCGCGGATCATGCTCGTGGCCTCCAGCGTGCTTCTCTGTGTCGTGCTTTTGTACATGTCGATTCTCGACTACATGGGACAAGTGATCGGTCAGAGTCTCGGCGTTCAACTGGCTTGGGTTTCATTCCCGCTGGTACTGGTTGGCTATTTCGGCGCGCGCTTTGCGGGGCAGGGCGTCCTGTATAGCGCGGCGAATAACATGCTGCTGGTCTGGTTCGAGCGTCGCCGTGGATTGGTCACCGGCATTCGCGGCATCTTTGTCTCGCTTGGGTTTTCCATCGCCCCCCTATTGTTAGCGGCGTTGATCGGCGCCTTTGGGTGGCGCGGCGCTCTTGTCGTCATGGCGGTGACCGTTGGGCTAGGCTACGTGTTTTTTGCCTTGATTTTCGCGCGTGACGGGCCGGAAGAATGTGGGCTCTATGCCGACGGCGCCTCACACCCACCGGTCATCAAAGGAGTTGGCGGTGTGAATGACGGCGCGACGTTGGCGCAGGCACGCCTCGATCCCGTGTTTTGGATTTACGCACTTGCGCTTGCCTCCCATGCGCTGTTTGGCACGGCGATTACATTTCACATTGTCTCGGTGTTCGCCGAAAATGGACGGCCCGCTACTGAGGCCTTCGGATATTTTTTGCCGGTGGCCGTCGTGTCTGTGGCTGTCAACCTAGTAGCCAGCGCGGTTGCCGACTACACCCCGTTGAAGCCCCATCTCATGGCCATGCTTAGCCTATTTTTGTTTGGCACGCTGGGTCTGCTGGGCCTTCAAAGCGATATTGGCTATTGGGTTTTGACCATTGGCTTCGGGGCGGGCAGCGGTTTGTGGATTGCCCTTGCGACGTTGGCCTTTATTCGGTTTTTTGGCCGCGCTCATCTCGGTGCGATCACCGGTCTGAATGCCTCAATCATGGTGTTCGCCAGTGCGATTGGGCCAGTATTGTTCAGCATACTGCGAGACCTCAGTGGCAGCTACAACGCCGCGATTTATGTCTGCGCATTTATGCAGTTAACATTGCTGGTGGCCGCCGTGATCATTTCCCAGGATGACCCAAAACGGCGGCGATGGCGGGCAGTCCGCCGCAAGTATGGCGGCAAGTTACCCTTCGGGAATTAAATTGCCCGGATTCATGATGCCCGCGGGATCGACAGCCGATTTTACGGTCCGCAATAAGGCGACGCCGTTATCCCCCAAGTCATGCGTCAGATAAGGTTTGCGCAACCGGCCCACGCCATGGTGGTGGGCGATGCCGCCACCATTTTTGGCCGTTGCCGTCATCACCCGGTCCCAGCATTTGAAATAGATCTTTTCCATTTCCTGCGGATCGTCATTGAGCGCCGCGAATGTGAAATAGAGATTGATGCCGGTTTGATAGACATGGCTTGAATGGGCGGATGCGTTGACCACGCCTGGAACTTCTTTCAAGGCGGCGACAGTCGCTTCATAGACGGCATTGATTTCCGTCCACTTGGCCGCAACTTCTACCGTGTCCGCTATGATCGTTTGTTCGAACAGGTCTTGCCAGTTGGGCACATGATTTCGGTGTTCCAGCCAATGTTCTGCGACGCCGGCATCCGCGCTCGCGAGCCCCAACCGTTTTGCGATCTCGTCGGTCGCGGCACGTTCCGCGTCCACACGGGACGCGGGCCCTTCATGTACCATCAGCAGCAGGGCATCTTCACCGCGCAAATGATCTTTAAACAGACGGTCCACTTCCGGCCAATCATATTGGCGCATGACCGGCGGATGCCAATCGGCTTGCACCAATTGGCGCTGCATCTCAAACCCCGCGGCCATGGAAGGGGCGTAAAAGGCGCTGAACGCCCGTTTTTCCGCGGCATTGCGAAGAGACAAGGTGACGCCGGTGATCACGCCCATCGTGCCTTCCGCCCCCATGAGGATGTGACGCAAATCGGGGCCGGCAGCCGCCCGGGGGGCTTTGCCCAAGGTCACCAAGTCGCCATTGGGCAGCACGGCTTCGATGTCATAGACAATATCTTCGATATTGCCATAGGCGGTCGAGAACTGACCGGACGCGCGGGTCGATACCCAACCACCCACGCTGCTTAACGCGATCGATTGTGGCCAATGCCCGATGGTGAGGTTTTGTTTGGCGACGTCTTGTTCGGCTTCCAGACCATTTTTTCCGGCATCAAAAGAGGCCAACATGTTGGTATCGTCGATATATCGTGTGCGGTTGAGGCCGCTTAGGTCCAATAAAATGACACCCGCATCCGGCGCCACACCGGCGCATACGCCGCTGCCCAATCCAAAGGGCATTAGGGGGGTTTTAGTTTCGGTCGCCTGACGAACAATAGTCTGCACGTCCTCAACGGATGTGGGCCGAACGACGCATCCGGGAACCGGTAGATCGTCACCCCGCCAAGACCGAAGATTGGCCACAACCCAATAATCATGCGCCCGCGATTGAAGGCTTGCCGTATCGGTCAGGACTTTGTCGGACCCAAGCGCGTTTTTCAGTCGATCGATGATCTGGTGGTCCATGACGTGTCCTCCTGAGATCGGGGTTAGGGCAGAGCGCTGAGGCTTTCCTCGTGAAGATTCCGGCAACTATCGATTTGCCGTTGCTTCTCGTCCTGCGACCAATGCAGCAAGCTTGCCATTTTATCGGCAGCTGGTGCGAGGGATTTCATGCCCCCTTCGTGATCGAACCAGGCGCGGGCACTTCGGCGTACCCAATAGTCTTCCAAGGTGACGGCGCCTTCCTTTAATACCGCATGTTCCGCTTCCGCGGTGACGGTACCGCCCGCGTTCACCACATCTTCCGATTCACTGCCGTAAAGGTGAGAAATGCGATCGACAAAAGCTTCCGACCGGTTGGCGAAAATGGCTGATGTAGTGAGCTCGTCCATGTCGCAATCGCCGCCGGGCAAGGTTTGTGTCGCCGTTTCGCACGGTTTGACGGTGGCGTCCAGATGATCCGCCACCTTGTCGACAATCCGTTCAGCCATCTTGCGGAAGGCGGTCAACTTTCCACCGGCAATGGTCAAAATACCGGCCGGACCCATCCAATCTTCGTCTTTGCGGGAAATTTCCGACGGTTTCTTGCCGGGCTGGCTGATGAGGGGGCGTATGCCTGACCAAATAGACACCACATCGGTCGACGTGATCGGTGTGATGTTGAAGGCGCTGTTGATGGTGTCGAACAAATAGGAAATGTCACTTGTCTCGACCTGTGGCCAATAATCAGCTTGTGGATAAAACGTATCGGTCGTGCCGATATAGGTGAACTCACCGCGCGGCACTACAAAAACGGTCCTTTTATCGGCTGCGGCGATGATGGTTGTGCGGGTGATCGGCACGCGCTCCCGCTCGAAGACGATGTGAATCCCCTTGGTCAGGGTAAGGCGTGTTTCAGCGCTGCCGTCTTCCAGCGCTCGAATGGCGTCAACCCAAGGGCCGGCCGCGTTGACAATCATCCGCCCGCGGACCGCAATCTCACGATGATCTCCGTGTAAAGTGGATTTTGCGATGACACCGACCGCCTTCTCACCTTCGCGAATGATCTTGGTCACTTGTGTGTAATTCGTAACGATCGCCCCGGCGGCAGATGCGGAACGTACATTCGCCAGAGTGAGCCGGGCATCGTCTGTCAGGAACTCTGAATAGACGATCGCGCCGTTGAGGCCGTCCGTCTTAAATGTAGGTTCTTTCTGGGCAAGCTCTCGCGCGGACCAATATTCATGGCGTTCTTCCGCGGGCACGGATCCAAGTTTTTCGAACGTCCACAAGCCCGCGCGCAATTTGGTGGCGGCAAGCGCTGATTGGGCGGGAACAATGAAGGGTGTGATGCGGGCCAAATGCGGCGCCACATTGCGCAGAATTTGTCTTTCGGACGCGGCCTCCTGCACCAAGCCCAATTCGCCCTGAGCGAGATATCGCAGACCACCATGGATCAATTTGGAGCTTCGGCTGCTGGTGCCGGATGCAAAATCGCGGGCTTCAAGAAGAGCCACCGACAGGCCCCTCAGGGCAGCGTCCCGCGCAACGCCGGCGCCCGTGGCTCCCGCGCCGATGACGATAACGTCAAACGGTTTCTCCTCCAACGCATCCAGGTGCTTTGCGCGGTTGGTGAAATCAAGAGAATCAGACGTCATGAGCGTGTGCCATTCATTTCCTTTTTCGCTCGCGCAGTAATCCCTCCTGCGCGATGGTCGCCACGTGCGTCCCCTGTTGATCGAGAACCCAGCCCATGGCCAGCCCTCGTGATCCGATCATACCTAAGGACCGCATGTCCAGAAGTAGCCAATCATCAGCCTTCACCGGTCGGTGAAACCAGACCGCATGGTCCAAGCTTGCTCCCATGAAATGCTTATGGTGTTCATTCGGGTTCGTGTCGTGGGCTTTCGGGTGGCCTGCCCGAATGGCCCGGATTGCATTAGAGTCCGTGAGATAGGCGAGGGCGCAGATGTGATCGAGTTCATTGTCGATCGGCTGATCGAACCGGACCCACTGCCGAGACTGAGGGGGATCGTGATCGTGGGATACCGTTCGGGTCTCGCGGCCGGGAATGTTGCGGTCCGTGTTCAGCTCACCGGGCTTTGGGACCTTCGGCATCTGCGGTGTTTGGATGTTTGGGCCGTCTTCGTCCCGTTGAAACGATGCGGAAAGATTGAGGATGGCGCCGCCGCTTTGCCGGGCGACCACTTGCCGGGTGGTGAAGGATCTTCCGTTACGTAAGCGGTCCACTTCATATCGAACCGGTTCCTTGGGATCGCCGCCCAGGATGAAATAGGCATGCAGGGAATGAATGCCATGATCGGAATCCACCGTAAGGGCTGCCGCCTTGAGGGCTTGGGCCACGACAAGGCCGCCATAGATGCGGCCCCATTCATAGGCCGGGCTCTCGCCAACATAGGTATCCGGCCCGTGCTGCTCGAGCGCAAAAAGTTCAGTCACCACACATGCCTATCGATAAAAGAGAGGATGCTGCTCTTTGCCGGAATAATGAGGGTCTGTCAAAGCGATTGCTTGGCGCACCTGTTATACGGGGGGCTTTGCGAAAGGTCATTGAAAGGACATATGCGGTCTCTATAGACTTCGGTCAATTCCGGTTCGAAGCAGGGGACACATATGGCCTATTTGTTATGGACACGTCGTCAGACGCTGGCGAGCTTTCTGGCGGGCGCCAGCGTGATGGCGCTGGGCGGGTGTTCGGAGAGCCAGGAAGACGCCCCAACCGTGTCGTTCGACCATGGGGTGGCCAGTGGGGATCCTCTCAACGACCGTGTGGTGATTTGGACCCGCGCAACGCCTGCTGAAGAGGCAACCGGTCCCATTCAAGTCAGCTGGATCGTGGCATGGGATCCCGAACTGCAGTGGGTCGCGCGCTCCGGTGATGTGATGGTGGATGCGGAAAGCGATTACATCGCAAAAATTGATGTGGATCGGTTGGCGGCGGGCACAACCTATTATTTCGGCTTTCGCGTCGGTGATCAGGTCTCACCCACGGGACGTACCAAGACCCTGCCGGCGGAAAATGTCGAGTCCCTGAAAATGGCAGTGCTGTCGTGTTCCAATTATCCGGCCGGGTTCTTCAATGTCTATCGGACCATGGCCGAGATTGAAGATCTCGATTTGGCCATTCACCTTGGCGACTACATTTACGAATATGGGGCCGATGGCTATGGCTCGGATGTGGGAAACCGCATTGGCCGGTTTAACGTTCCCGCGCACGAACTGCTGACACTGGACGATTACCGTCAGCGTTATGCCCTGTATCGGGCGGACCCGGATCTCCAGGCCTTGCACGCCCATGTGCCCATGATCGCCATTTGGGACGATCACGAGACGGCGAACAATAGCTGGACTCACGGGGCGCAGAACCATTCGGAAGACGGCAGCGAGGGCGCGTGGGACGATCGCAAAGCGGCCTTCACCCGCGCCTATCATGAATGGCTGCCTATCCGCACACCGAATCCCGACAACAAAGACGCCATCCAGCGGTCCTTCCAGGTCGGCGCGCTTGCGTCGATCATGATGGTGGAAGGCCGTTTGGTCGGAAGAGACAAGCAGCTCGATTATTCCACCGATCTGCCTTATGTGGAAACACCCTTCGATTTTTCAGACCCGTCAAATCCCGTGCCGATTATGGATGAGGACGCGCTCAATCGCGTGAAGCCAGAGGATGTGCGTACGATTAAAACGCCGTTCGATATGACAGGCGATGTCCCCCAGCCAATTTTGGATTATGCCCGCATTCAGTCCATGGATCCGGAAAACCTACCCGACGGTATTCAATATCTTCCGAATGCGGAGAAATTCCTCACTGAGATCGTTGGGGCCGATGCGCGGGAGTTATTAGGTCAAGATCAGGAAAAATGGCTGCACCAGGAGCTTAAGGCCTCCACGTCATCGGGCGTTACCTGGCAAGTGGTGGGAAACCCAATCATGATGGCGCGGTTTGTGTTCCCTCAACTCGACAAAGTCTTGCCGAAGGAGCGTCTTGACGCGTTGATGGAAGATAACTGGCTGGCGCGGCGCTGGTCATCCTTCGCCCGCCTCGGATTGCCCGCTAATCTAGATAGCTGGGACGGTTACCCCGCCGCGCGCGATCGTGTCTACCAAATGGCAAAAGATGCGCAAGCCAACCTCATTGTACTGACCGGCGACACCCATACGTTCTGGGCAAGCGAATTGATGGATGGCAAAGGCGGCAATCGTGTTGGCGTGGAATTCGCGACAACGGCCGTGTCTTCTTCCACCTTGGGACAGATTTTGAAGATGACCGACTTGGACCTCGGTGGCGCCGTTGTAGATGCCAACGAAGAAATCAAGTACTCAAATTTCAATGACAATGGCGGCATTGTCTTGACCTTGACTCCCACTGAGGCGCGTGCGGATTATATCGCCGTAGATACAGTGGAGTCGCAGGATTACAAAACTAAAACACTGCGCACCTTCGTTGTATTTCCAAATCAGGACGGCGCTGTTGGACCGCTGACGCGCGTTTAAGAGCTGCCAAAAAGTACAACAAAGGGAAACGTCATGGCACGGATTGATGGGAAGTGCGCCCTTGTCACGGGCGGCGCGTCTGGCCTTGGCCGCGCAATTGCGGAAAAACTCGCTCGAGAAGGCGCGCGCGTCACACTAACCGACGTGGATGCGGATGGTGGTGCGAAAGCAGCGGCGGAAATTGGCGCTAACGCGCAATTTGTCCCGCAAGATGTCTCCAATGGGGATCAATGGGTCGACGTGTGGGCCGCCGCCTCTCAAGATCAGCCGGTCGATGTGCTGGTCAACAATGCGGGCATCACCATCATGGGCTCCATTGAGGATGTTGATTATGAAGGCTGGCGTAAGACCTTCGATGTGGATGTGGACAGCGTGTTTTGGGGGTGCAAAACCGCGATCGCCAATATGAAGCAATCCGGAGGCGGCTCCATCATCAACATAGCGTCCGCGGCCGGCTTGCGGGCAAGCTCCGGTCTTGCGGCCTACAATGCCGCCAAAGCCTCGGTCATTATGTTGACCCAATCCGTAGCGTTGCACTGTGGCGAACAGCAAAACGGTATCCGCTGCAATGTGGTGGCACCAGGAACCATTAAGACCGCGATCATCGATAAAGTGCTGGCGCAAGTGCCGAACCCGGACGACGTGTTGAAAGGCTTTGTTGCCTCGCATCCCATCGGCCATCTGGGGGAACCGGACGACATCGCCAATATCGTTTTGTACTTGGCGTCTGACGATTCAAAATTCGCGACGGGCGCAACATTTACCGTTGACGGAGGATTGGCGCTTTAAGCGTCAAAATCCTTTACTGTCCAGGCTTGAAGGCTTTGCTGATGTGAGGGTGTCATCTGAAGGAGGAAGCGATGACAGACCCCTTACAGATCGATGTTTTTTTGGCTTTCCGAGGCCTCCAGTCCTTTTTTCATAGTTCGGTATCTGTCGAACCACAGCAATATTGCAACCCGATAATGTCGCCATTCGCGGGAGGAGGGTTCAATGCGGCGAAGAGATTTATTGTTGTCCGGTGCGGCGGGTGCTGTTGTGACCGGAGTGGTTAGCAGCGTAGCATTCAGTGGAGAACTCACAAATGCAAAGAAGGTGCAAATCAAAACACTACCGGAATCGCCGATTCTGCAAATGCGGCGAATGGAACGATTTGGACCCCCGGTTCTATATATTCACGGTTCCACGTTCTCGTCGGCTCTCTCCGTTGGTTACCGCTTTGAGGATGGTGTTTCTTGGGAGGATGCTCTATCCGAAGCTGGGTTTGACGCGTGGGGTTTAGATTTTCCGGGGTTTGGCGGATCAGAGCGCCCCGACGCGTTGCGGAAGCCCCAATTGGCATCGCCTCCTGTATTACGCGCACCGGAAGCCGCGGAAAATATTGAGCGCGCTGTCCACTTTATCCGCGAGCACCGCGGCGATGATACCCGCGTATCAATCGTGGCCCATTCATGGGGGACGGTTCCCGCCGCTATATTCGTTGCGAAGCGGCCGGAACTGGTCGACCGCTTTGTTATGTTTGCTCCGATCCTTGCCCGCAAACCTGCACCCGGCATACCGAAGCCTGATGTTTTGCCTGCTTGGAGCCTCATCACTGTCCCTCAGCAGCTTGAAAGATTTGTTGAAGATGTACCCAAGGGGCATCCGCCCGTCCTTGCAGAACCGCAATTGCAAAAGTGGGGGCCGGCCTGGCTGGCATCCGATCCGGATGCATATTCGCGTACGCCTCCGGCCGTGAAGACACCGGGCGGGCCGATTGCCGATCTTGTCGAGATCTGGACCGGTGACCAACTCTATGATCCTGACCAACTGACCCGCCCTTTAATGATCGTGCGCGGAGAATGGGACAATCTCTGTACCAATAAGGACGTCGCTCGTTTTGCCGAAGCACGTGCTCAGAAGCCGACTCCGGACGTCGTCATTCCACGCAGCACTCACTTGATGCACCTTGAAGAGGGCAGATTTGAATTGCGAAAATCAGTCAACGCCTATCTGAAAGTTGAGCGACCATGATCCTCTAGACGAGCAGCGGGACAGGTGTTTAACCTGCCGCCTCCATTTTTGCCTGGGCGCGGCGCATCCCCGTTAGCCAACGCTCCAAATCCGCCTGCTTGAAGCCCATCCATTTGTCGGCAATCTCATCGGTGAGGATCAGGAATGTCTCCGCTTCGACGGCGTCGGTCACCATATCCGCGACGTCCTCCGCGGATTTCACGGGGCCAAGAACGTCTGCGTCAATACCTTGGCCCGCTTGATCCAACATCGGTGTGGCCACGCCCAAGGGCGCTAACAGAGAGGTGCGCACCCCTTTGTCATGGTAGGTAACGGACATCCATTCGGCGAAGCCGACCACGGCATGCTTGGAGACGGCATAGGGTAGATTTCCCTGGCTTGTAAGATAACCGGCCATGGATGCGGTTTGGATAAGGTAGCCGTCCCCGCGCGCCAACATGGCGGGTAATACGGCGCGCGTGGTGTAGACGTGGGACATCACATTCACATTCCACTGCCTGTGCCACGTATCAATGTCTGTAGACAGAACATCGCCGCCGGAGAAAATGCCGGCATTGTTAAACAGAATGTCCACCTCGCCGAGATCATCCGTAATTGCGGATAATGTGTCGTTGACGGCCGCCTCATCGCTCACATCGCATGGATAGGCCTTGCCGCCAATGTTTGACGCAACGCTGTGCGCATTGTCTTTGTTGATGTCCACCACCGCTACGCGGGCGCCTTTTGCCGCAAAGGCCTGTGCGGAGGCGGCGCCGATGCCGCTGCCGGCGCCGGTGATGACGGCGGTTTTGTCGTTAATGTCCATGGGGGATCACCAAGTGTCGAAGTGCATAATATCATCGACCGGCGGACGATAAGCCGGTTTGAAATCAGTCCCTTTAGTGTATGCCACGGGGATCAGTGCGATTTGCATGACGTGCTCATACGGAATGCCGATCAACTCCGCGATTTCTTTCTCATAGTTTAGGTGCAAGGTGGTCCAGGCCGTGCCGATGCCGCGGGCGCGTGCGGCCAGCATAAACGACCAGGCCGCGGGAATGATGGAGCCGAAGATCGCGGCTTGTATGGCGGCTGTGTTCATCCCCTCCACATCGGTGCGCCCCATGATGCACGGGATCATCAGAACCGGTGCGCGCCCCATATTCTCGGCAAGGTAGTCCGCGGACGATGCCGACCGTGTTTGACTTGCCGTCAGGTTTTGGTCCGCGCTGTCCTTGTGAAGCGTGTGAATTGCCATTGGGCTATCTTTGTACGGAGCAAAAGCTTGTTTGTAGTAGTCGCCGATTTTCGCGCGCTTGTCCGCGTCCGTAACAAAGACGAATTGCCAGCCTTGCGCGTTCGAGCCGGACGGTGCTTGAACCGCCATCTCCATGCATTCTTTGATAACGTCTTTTGATACGGGCCGGTCAAAGTCGAGGCGTTTGCGCACTGCGCGGGTGGTGCTGAGAAGCTGGTCCGCGCTGAGTCCTAGTTGGTCGTGTGACATGAAAGTTCCTTCTAAGCTGCGACCAAGTGGGCGGGCCGGCGCAGCTCTTCCGCAAGCCCGTCGCCCATAAGGTCAATGTAATTTTCCGCATAAAAGCCATCGATGGCCGATTGGGACAAGCCGTCCAAGCTGGCATCGAACCGTTTGATCGGGTTTCGGCCGCCTTCCACGTGAGGGTAATCGGTGGAAAACAAGCACATTTCTTCGCCGGCATTTTGGATGATCCAGCCGGCATCCTCATGCGGATAGGGTGTGACGCGCAGTTGGCGGCGCGCGATTTCCGACGGTTTCGCCGACAAATTCTGCAAGCGTTCTTCATTGCGGATAAAGGCGTGTGCCGCCGAATCCATAGAGCGTAGCCAACCCGGCAGCCAGGCCGCGCCCAGTTCGATGGCCCCCCATTTGAGGGCCGGAAACTTGTCAAACACACCATCGAAAATGAGGGTTGCCAGTGTTTGCATGGCCGAAGTGGGAATAGGCATATAGCTCACAGACGTGAAATTGTCGTCGCCGCCGTGAAAATCAGGCACGGGCGGCAAGCCGTTTTCCTTGTAAGCGGGATTCAATTTTTCTTCGCCGCCCACATGAAACAGGATGGGGATGCCCGCGTCTTGTGCCAATTGCCAAACTGGGAACAAGCCAATATGGCTGGGGCTGTGCTTTTGGGGGCACCAGGACGGAACCATCAAAGCTTTCGCACCCAATTCTATGGCCAATTTGGTGGTCGCCTTGGCGCGGTCGAAATCTTCCAGCGGCACGTAAGCGGTGGCCAACAGCCTGCGGTCCACGGCGCAGAAATCAGTCATCATGCGATTGTGAGCGTCCGCCGCGCCATAACACAATTCCATGTCGTCGCTTTGGTCGATACCGAAATTGCCGAGGCAAAATGTGGTGAACACCAATTGGCTCGCCACGCCCAAAAGATCCAAAGCCTTCGGGCGATCGTCCTTCAAAAAGGCACCATGAGCTTCGTAGTTTTTGCGCAACATGATGTTGGCGTCGATATCCGCGCGGAATACCGGGTCTGCCTGGCGTTTTTTCGCATCGGCGATCCAATCATTCGCGCCGACCCGCACGCCAAATCCCGGCAGGGCGTGATAGCGGTCAAGCAGCGCCTTTTCGAAATAGTCATCCAGACAGTCGCTCATTTCCATGAGATGACTGTCTGCGTCGTGGACCAATCGCCCCTCGATATAGGCCATCATATCCTCCCAATTGTTGTTTTATTGGAAGGCATGCTAGCGGGGATCTATTTGCGCGTCACGCCTTTCGCGAAATCAGCAATGCTGCGGGCGGTCTCCCGGCTGATATCCGGACAGCCGATCACGAAGATCTCGGCGCCGTGGGTGGTGCCCATGACCTGGCGACACCCCGCTTGAACGCCTGCCTGCAACAAGACGCGATAGAAGTTGATGCCTTCATCACGCAAGGGGTCGCATTCATTGACGCTGATAATGGTGGGCGGCAGGCCCGTCACGTCCTCTACGCCGGCAAAACTCGGCCAGGCGAGGGGGTCTTTGGCCTCAAAGGCTTCAATGCCGTAGGCCAGGCGCCCCCGATTGTCGTGCAGCTCCAAAAGTATGCCGTTGTTCTCAACGGAGGAGGGGCAATCATCCGTTGGCCATTGGCCTTTGATAAAGGGACACAACGCATAAAGGCCTTTGATGATGCTGATATCGCCGGACTTAAGCAGGCTCATGCCGGTGGCCAGTGTCAGGTTGCCGCCACCGCTTTCCCCGGCGACGATCACATTGTTGGGGTCAATGCCCAGCTCACTGGCGTTGTCGATGACCCAATGGACGCCGGATACACAATCATTGAGGCCGGCAGGATAGGGCGCCACTTCCGGCACGGAAGACGGCTGCATGGCATTGCGAAAATCGATCATGGCGACCGCAACCCCTTGTCCCGCGATCATGCGGCCCCAGGCGCGGTACATGCCGTCATAGCACGACATAAACTGCATGCCGCCTCCATGAATGTAATAGACGCAGGGAAGCGTTTCGTCCGTATCCGGTCGAATAAATTGGATGTTGATGGTGTTGCCATCAGGTTTCGATGGAAATTCGTGCTTGGTAATCTTCAATCCGGCGGACGGGGCGATCTCTTCATTATCGCACATGTTCAGAAAGGTCTTCATCCCTTCGCGCACAGCCATGGCAGACGGACTGTTGGCGGCGGCGACCATTTCCTCTCTGTTAGCGGCATCCCCCTGTTTTGGCGGTGCTGGAAAAGCGCCGAGCATTTTTTTTAGGCGTGGATCAATGCGCGGATCTTCAGAAATCTTAGACATGAACAGTCGCTCCTATGGGATGGTATAGGGTGGATATGGGGGCATTGCAGCTTATTTCCATGCGAAAACAGGCTGTTCGTAATGGGCCACGCGTGTGTCGCGCCCGAAAAGACAAACTTCCGCAAACTGATAAATAACGGCTGCCGTTGGGGCGTGAACGCGGTAGTCGTTGAGATATATTCGGATCACGGGGCGGTCGCTTTCCGGAATGGTCACAAATTCCGGGGAATCGTCTCGATGAAATTCCGTAAAGGGGATGCGGTAAATGGCTGAGACCTCGGATTCCTGTGCGGACATGGCAATAACGTCTTCAGTCCAGGCGACCACCGGCGTCATGACGTAGCCGGATCGAGTTTCGTAATCGTCCAGAACACCCAAAATATTTTCTGGGGCGAGGTGAAGGTCCACTTCCTCGCGCAGCTCCCGCAAGGCGGCTTCTTCGATGGTCTCACCATCGTCAAGCCGTCCGCCAGGCAACGCCCACTGGGCGGCATGGGCCCGCATGCGCGCCGCGCGCCGGGTGAGAACAAAAGCGGGGGCACCGTCATCTCCTTGAACCGCGCAAATAACAACGGCCGCGTGCCGCAGATTGTCGGTGGACAAAGAGCGCCGCTCAAATCGGCGCACATTGTCGGTCATCTGCTGCTTGAGATGGGTCCCCCATTGGAACGACATGGATACTGGCCTCGCCTGCTTGAAGCTCTTCTGGCTTTCCGGATTGCTGCCATAGCTCTACCCGCCGACGGGGATGGCGGCAAGACGCTGAATGGTTCGATGCGGAAATAACCGGCTTAAGGTTCGAATGTGGGGTCGATCTGGGACGACGCAATGATCGGGGCGGTCACGCGGCAGGGGCCAACATTCAGCTTTTCTTCCGTGCATTTTTGTTTCGCGACCTGCCACTCCAGATAGGACAGGTTCTTAGGCGGTTCCCGCAACGGCGTGGACAATCCCAAGGCGATGAAGGCGATCAAAGCCGTTGCCGCCGCTGCGGAGCGGTTGGCGAAGGGCGTAAAGGGCGCAATGGTCCCCACCGCTGCCAGCAGCAGTGCGATGTAACAGGTGATCTGCATCATCGTCATGATCATAGGGTCCAGTTTGCACCAGGCCCTGTCAATGTTCCGTTAAGGTCGCGCCCAAAAAACCGCAGCAAACGAGGCTTGCAGCACCTAAGTCTTCCGGCCACAATCACATAAAACGTTAACTGATCGTCCATGTGGGGGGCTTCGGAGAGGAACGCCATGAGCCAACTTATCCAAGAATTGACCGAAACTCTGGGTGAGACCGCCGTCATCACCGGCGACGCGGTGGCCGAGCGCGATCCCCTGGCCGGGTTGGCGCAATCCCATTCGGGCTATCCGAGTGCCGTGTTGCGGCCAAAGACCACCGATGATGTCGCGGCCATCCTGAAATTGTGCCATCAGCATGATCAGGCCATCGTGCCCCAAGGGGGCATGACCGGACTGGTCGAAGGCACACGGGCCACGTCAAACGAGGTGGCCCTCACATTGGAGCGGATGACAGAAATAGAGGAAATTGATCCCGTCAATCGCACCATGACCGTGCAGGCGGGCGTTCCCTTGCAAGCCGCCCAGGAAGCCGCTGAAGAACATGGGCTCATGCTGCCGCTTGATCTTGGGGCGCGGGGCTCTGCCACGGTCGGCGGCAATGTCTCGACCAATGCCGGGGGAAATCGGGTCATCCGTTATGGCATGATGCGCGACATGGTGCTGGGGCTAGAGGCGGTGATGGCCGATGGCACGGTTATTTCGTCGCTTGGTAAGATGATCAAAAACAATGCGGGGTACGACTTAAAGCAATTGTTTATTGGGACAGAAGGCACGCTCGGCATCGTAACGCGCATCGTCTTGCGTCTGCGTCAGTTGCCCAAAAGCCAGAACACGGCTTTCGTCGCGCTCGACAGTTTCGAAAAGGTCACGGCGTTCTTGTCCGCGATTGATGGAAAATTAGGCGGTACACTGAGTGCTTTCGAGGTGATGTGGCGTGATTTTTATGAACTGGTGACAATGCCTCCCGCGGAAAACAGACCGCCCATTCCGCATGACTATCCGTATTATATTTTGGTCGAATCCTTGGGGGCCGATCAGGAGAAAGATTCGGAACGGTTTGAGGCTGCCCTTGCCGAAACCCTTGAAGACGGCTTGCTCAGCGATGCCGTTATCGCCAAAAGCCAAAGTGAATGTGACGCCATGTGGGCCATGCGTGACGATGTGGGCCAGTGTCTGCAGTTTTGGCCTTTCTTCGCCTATGACGTCAGCATGGGCATTCCCGATATGGAAACTTATGTCGCTGAGGTGAAAAAAGGTTTGGACACCACTTGGCCCGACCACCGCAGTGTCACGTTCGGGCATTTGGGGGACGGCAATTTACATGTGATTGTAGGCGTCGGCGATGAAAGCCTGGACGCCCGCCGTTCGGTGGAAAACATCATCTATGCGCCGTTACGGGCGCGCAAAGGGTCGGTTTCGGCGGAACACGGTATTGGCCTTGAAAAGCAACCTTATCTCGACTGGACCCGAAGCGAACCGGAAATCGCATTAATGCGCACCCTTAAAAAAGCACTGGATCCGAAGGGAATACTCAATCCCGGCAAAGTGGTTGCCGTCTAAGCCATAACAAGAGGGCAAGAGTTTATGGCCGCTGGCGGGTCAACGAAGGTGGTGCTGGCCGCATTGGTCGGCAATGGTCTGATTGCGATTACCAAATTTGCCGCGTCTGTTATGACCGGTTCTTCCGCCATGTTCAGCGAAGCCATCCATTCTTCCGTGGATACGGGCAACCAAGCACTTCTTCTCTACGGCATTCGCCGGTCGGCGCGGCCGGCGGACGAAGAACACCCTTTTGGATATTCCAAAGAGATTTATTTTTGGTCGTTTGTGGTCGCGATTTTGATTTTTGCGCTTGGTGCGGGTGTCTCGATTTACGAGGGTGTTGAAAAAGTTCTGCATCCAGAGGAAATGCGGAACGTTTACATCAATTACATCGTCCTTGGTGTGGCGATTGTCTTTGAATCGGTCGCCCTGTGGATTGCGGTCCTGGAATTCAATGCGCGCCGCGGCGATAAACCTGTCTTCAAAGCCATCCGAGACAGTAAAGACCCAAGCCTGATTACCGTTTTGCTCGAAGATACAGCAGCCATGACCGGGCTAGTGATCGCGCTCACAGGCATCACGCTCGCGCAGCTTCTACACATGCCCGTTTTAGACGGCGTCGCTTCCATTGCCATTGGGTGCATTCTGGCAATTGCGGCCACACTGCTGGCATTCGAAACCAAAAGCCTATTGATCGGCGAAGCGGCGGCCCCGCACATCATCAAAGGCGTGCGCCGCATCGTGTCGGCGCAAGATGGCGTGCTTCGCACAAATGAAGTCCTGACAATGCATCTCGGGCCGGCGGACGTGTTGGTCACTGTAAGCGTGGATTTCTACGACCATGTGGATTCGGAAGGTGTGGAACGAATGGTGAGCGATATGGAAGTGCGGATCAAAGAAACGCATCCTGAAGTCAGCCGGCTGTTTATCGAAGTTCAAAGCTGGCAGGCGCACCTAAAGAATTTGCGACGCAAAGGGGCGGACGAGGCTTAGTCGAAGGGGCAGTCCGGGGCACCGGGCCCCAGCGGTTGGCCAAAACTGAACTCCACCACATGGCCGTCCGGGTCGGCGATGCCGCAAAAATACCCGACTGGATAGGGGGCTTGCACCGGCTCCCAAGACACAGGCCATCCATGGGCTCGTGCTTTGTCACAGGCCTTATCAACGTCTTCTTTGTTGGGGACAGCGAACCCGATATGTGAAAAGTCGCCTTCTTGCTGGGGACTTCGCTGTCCACCATCAATTAGAACAATCACAAAATCCTTTTCTCTGCCGGGTTCTGCCAGCCAGGTCACGCGCACGCCATGTTCGCAGCGCGTATGCACCCGTGTTAGGCCGCACATCTCTTCATAAAAGCGTTCCGATGCGCTTATGTCTTTGCAATGAAGGGCGATATGAGTGAGGGCCGTTTGCATGTGCCTGTTCTCTTTCGGATCACCGTATGGGGTCCACTATAAACGAAAAATCTTAACCATTTTGGCGGCCTACTAGTCATCGGTTTCCCGGAGAATCAGTTATGTTTTTCTAAACATCGCGGATAAGGCGATGGGCCGGTGCTTGGGAGGGCTCTTGGTGCGTACTGTCTCAGAGGTGGCGGGTCCGTACGATGTTGTGTTCGTCGGTTCGGGATTTGCGTCTACCTTCTTTCTTTATCGCTATCTTCGGTATCTGCCCGCTAGCGCGCGCGTGCTCGTACTTGAGCGCGGAAAGTTGCACACCCATGCCGACCAGCTTGAGATGGGCCGGACATCTCACATTCATCCGAATGATACCTGGATAAACACAGGTAGAGAGCCAGACAAAGTTTGGAATTTCACAATCGGGTTTGGCGGGGGATCCAATTGTTGGTGGGGCAATTCGGTTCGTCAGCACCCTAGTGATTTTAAGATCAAGTCGACCTACGGGGTTGGTACAGATTGGCCTCTTACCTACGATGATCTTGAGAATTACTACACGGAAGCCGAAGAAATCATGTACGTGTCCGGACCGCGTGAAGAAATGTTGTGGCCCCGGTCGCGGCCGTTTCCGCTGCCGCCCCACACCCTTCCTCAAGCGGACCGTATTCTGAAAGAGGCGGATCCAGCACACCATTTTGCGGCGACAACGGCTCGGCCATCGCGAGATACCGGATCACGGCCGAAATGTTGTGCCAACGGCGTATGTCATCTGTGTCCTATAGACTCAAAATTCACGATACTGAACAGTTTCATGGATGCCTATGACGATCCTCGTGTCGACGTTCTGCTGGAGGCTGAGGCGCGCGCCGTCGATATAGAGGCCGGCATCGCCACAGGGGTCGTTTACCGGCACGAGGGAAAAGACAAAAGTGTCAAAACCGACCTAGTGGTCTTGGGGGCCAACGCCCTTTTTAATCCGTCCATTCTGCAACGGTCCGGGCTTGATCATCCGTTATTAGGCCGCAATTTGTACGATAATTATGCGGTCTTTGGTGAAGCGTTCATGGACGGCATAGACCATTTTCAAGGCAGTACAGTCGTCTGCGGGATGAACTACTCCAAATACGATGGTGCGTTTCGGGCAAATCACCCGTCTGTCTTGTTTGAAACATGGAATGTGGGGACCTTGCGGCCGGATCATGGCAAGTGGCGGCAGGTTCTTCCGTTCTTGCTGAAGATCGAAGATCTGCCGCAAGAAAAAAATTATGTGCGTCTTGCCAGTGTGGACGATGACTTGCCTGTAATTTCCTATAATGCTTACAGCGCCTATGCCTTAACGGCAGCAAATCGCGCGGAAGAAATCGTCGCGGAGATACTGGCGCCGCTGCCGATTGAATCAATAAAACGGTTTCCATACGGCAGTGCCGGATCGCACATTCACGGGACAACAATGATGGGCACCGACCCGGCCACAAGTGTGGTGGATGCTGCGCAGGTCCATCACCAAGTTCGCAATTTAGTGGTGGGAGGGAGCGGTGGCTTCCCATCTGGTTGTCAATCGAACCCCACTTTGACCATCTGTGCCGTTGCCATGAGGTCTGCCGATAAATTAGGGGCGTCGGCATGACCAAGGAAGGTTCTGATAAAAATGCGGCTGGTTTCCGCGTTAGCCGGCGTCATTTGCTGATCGGCGGCGCTGGTGTCATAGCGGCCGGTGCGACCGGGATTGGTGCTTCTTTTTTTGCCTCAACTCCCGCAAACATTGTCACAAACATTGTCCGGAACCATTTGCCGGGTTTGCAGATGGCAGATGGTGAATTGCGCCGGTTCGCCGATGAATTCTTAGCGGCGGATCGCCAAACAAGCCGGGTCGAGATGACGGGTATGCGGGTTCTGGCGCCGTTCGTAAATCTTACCCCGATTCGCTGGATGGTTCCCGCATTTGTTGCTCGCGGGATCGACAATTTTGAACGCCGGGTGATGCATGAATTTATGATGGCGACGGATTTCTTCCAAACCTATGCGGTCGGCCAGAAGACCGTAACTTACTACGAGATTTACTCGGTTTATGGCGCGCCATGCGCTAATCCGCTGCCAAAATTCAACGCGGATGAAGATGCTGCGTGAGTTTTCTGCAAAGGACCGAGAGGTCTAACGACAGAGCACGCAAAATTAACTCGATTACTCTACCTTTCCGAGCGGTTCTTAAGAAGCCGCCATTAGCGCGGCCATCGTCATTAACCCCTTGGTAAGTGGCAGATTGAGATCGAGACATGCGTATTGTTGAGAAACCAGATGGGCCTTACGACCTTATTGTCGCCGGCAGCGGTTTTGGGGCGTCCTTTTTTCTCTATCGCTTTCTCCAACACGCGATGCCGACACAGCGTGTTCTGGTGCTTGAACGGGGACAACGCCATTCTCACGCCGACCAAGTCGCGATGGGGCGCAATTCCGACATCAATCAAGACGATACTTGGCGGCATCAGGGGCGCGATGACAAATGGTGGAATTTTACGATTGCTTTCGGGGGTGGTTCGAATTGCTGGTGGGGGAATGCCCTTCGTTTGCACCCAAGTGATTTTTCGCTAAACAGTTCGTATGGCGTGGGCCGGGACTGGCCCCTCTCTTACAACGATCTTGAGTCGTATTATTCAGACGTTGAACAATTAATGATGATTTCCGGACCAGAGGAGCCAACCCCTTGGAACCGGTCCAGACCGCTGCCCCTTCCGCCGCATCGCATGCCCTTGCCCGACCGCCTGTTGAAAGAAGCCTATCCCGACAAGCATTTTGTAGTGACAACCGCACGACCGTCTCGGGATACGGATACGCGTGCAAAATGCTGCGTTAACGGTGTGTGTAATTTGTGCCCTATCGATTCAAAATTCTCTGTACAGAACAGTTTCATGTCGCCGTACGAGGATGCGCGTGTCGAAACGGTGCTCGGGGCAGATGTGCGCGCTGTGGATGTAGAATCGGGGCTGGCGCGCGGTATCGTCTACAAGAAAAACGGCAAAGAATATCGGGTGGCGGCGGATCTTGTGGCGTTGGGGGCCAACGGTATTTTTAACCCCGTTATTTTACAGCGCTCGGGCCTCGACCATCCCCATTTGGGCCGTAACTTGAACGAACAATATTCAGCGTTTGGTGAAGCCTATCTGGATGGTGTCGACCACTTTCAAGGCAGCACGGTGGTGACCGGCACAAACTATTTGGCGTATGACGGGCCGTTCCGGCGTCACCAAGCGTCTGCCTTGATGGAAACGTGGAATATGGGGCGCTTCCGCACCGACCATGGACGTTGGCGCCAAGTGATGCGGTTTCACTTGAAGCTGGAAGATCTGCCACAAGAAAAAAATCAAGTGGTCTTGAACAAGTACGAAGACGACCTGCCGGATGTGATATTCGAAGACTATAGTCAGTATACCCTCAATACGGCTGCGAAAATTCACGATATTGCGGCCGACATCCTGTCGCCTTTGCCTGTGGAGCGGATCGAGATAGAACCGGCCGCCGCCACCGGATCGCACCTACACGGCACCACCATCATGGGGCATGATCCGGCCGACAGTGTGTTGGACGCGTTTCAAATTCATCATACGGTTCGAAACCTGGCGGTTCTGGGCGGTGGAGGCTTCCCTTCCGGATCGCAAACCAACCCAACGGTAACCGTTTGTGCGTTGGCTATGCGCGCGGCGGACAAATTGATGGCGCCGTCTTCGCCTACAGCGTCGCGCCCAGGTGGAGGTCATTCATGATCAATCGCCGCACAGTTTTGATCGCCAGTGCCAGCACGGTAGGGCTCAGCCTTAGCGTTTTGGGCATTGGGTATGGCGCGAACACGCCGGAAAAGATTATCGAGAATATTGTGCGCGTGCGCCTGCCTAAACTCGAGATGACGCAAGCGGATATGACCGCTTTCGTGTCGGACTTTATAGAATCAGACACAGATACCAGTGCCTTGGAAATGTCGGTGTTTCGGGTCATGGCGCCATTTGTCAATCTGCCACCTTTCCGTTGGATGTTGCCGGGAAAGGCGACACGGACGATTGAGAATTTTCATCAACGCGTGTTGACCGAATTTATGATGGGCTCGGATTTTTTTGAAACCTATGCGGAAGGCAACCCCAAAGTGTCTTATACGGGGCTGTTCGACCCCTATCAAAAGCCCTGCGGCAATCCACTGCCGCCCTTGTTTGAGGATGTGTAGTTTCAAGCCGCCTGCCGGTTTTTGGCGGCGTTTGGGTGTTCGTTATGCGTGTCATTGATAAACCGGCAAAGTCCTACGACACGGTGATAATCGGTAGCGGATTTGCATCGACATTTTTTCTGTACCGGCATCTGACACATGCGTCGCCCGATGCCCGGATCTTGGTGCTTGAACGCGGAAAAAAATATTCCCACGCGGATCAGATCGAGATGGGGCAGTCTTCGGACATTCGCGCCGAAGACACGTGGGTCGATAAGGGGCGCAAACAAAACTTGCGTTGGAAGTTTACCATTGCGTTCGGCGGTGGGTCTAATTGTTGGTGGGGGAATGCGGTTCGTTTGCACCCAAGCGACTTCAATCTGAAAACAAACTACGGCGTTGGGTTGGATTGGCCGCTCAATTACGACGATATTGAACCGTACTATGGGGAAGCCGAAGCGGTGATGCAGGTTTCCGGACCGAAAGAACCGATGATGTGGCCTCGGTCGACCCCTTTTCCATTGCCGCCGCATACCTTGCCGATGGTGGATCGCCTGCTGAAGGACGCCTATCCCGGCCACCATTTTGCCGCGGCGACGGCGCGGCCGTCGCGGGATACCGCCACGCGACCGAGATGTTGTTCTAACGGCGTTTGTCATCTGTGCCCGATCGATTCAAAGTTCACCATTCTCAATAGTTTCATGGCGCCTTATGAAGACCCGCGCGTGGAGGTTCTGCTGTCGGCGGAGGCGCGGGCCATTGAGGTGCAGAATCAAACTGCGACCGGTGTGATGTTCCGGCGGAAGGGAAAAGAAGAAACCGTTTCCGCCGATCTTGTGGTTCTCGGTGCCAACGCTCTGTTTAACCCAGCCATATTGCAACGGTCCGGCATCGACCATCCGATGCTGGGCCGGCGGCTCCATGGCAGTTACAGCGACTATGGCGAGGTTTTTTTGGACGGCGTCGATAATTTCCAAGGCAGCAGCGTGATCTGCGGCATGAACTACGCCAAATATGACGGGGATTTCCGGCGCACCGAACCGTCGGTGTTGTTGGAAACATGGAACCGGGGTCCGTTGAGATCGGAATTCGGAAAATGGCGCCAGGTGATGCCGTTTACGCTCAAGCTGGAAGATCTTCCGCAAGACGAGAGTAATGTTCGCCTCGCCCATCTGGACGATGATCTTCCAGAGGTGACCTATGAAGATATTAGTCCGTATACGATGAAGTCGGTGGATCGCGCGGAAGAGATCGTAGCGGAAATTATGGCGCCCTTGCCCGTTGAATCCGTTCGATGGTTACATTCACCAGACACCATCGGGGGGCCGCATATTTACGGCACCACGATGATGGGGGCCGATCCTAAGACGACCATCATCGACGCGGATCAGATTCATCACCGCGTGCGAAATCTCGCGGTGGTCGGCAGCGGTGGATTTCCAGCAGGATCTCAATCCAACCCCACCCTCACCATTTGTGCCTTGGCGATGAAGGCGGCCGACAAGTTAGGGGCATCGGCATGAAGAGTGTCAATCGCCGACATATTCTCAAAGGGGGTGTTGGCGCCGCCGGATTGGGGGCGTTGGGCGTCGGTGGGTCTGTTCTCTACAACACCTCCGCCCGCTTGGTGGAAAAAACTGTCCGCTCTCATCTGCCCGGACTTGAGATTTCAGACGAAGATATGATGCGTTTCGTGGACGACTTTTTGGCCGCGGACAGTGACACCAGCCATGTGGAATCGCTCGCGCTTCGCATAGTGGGGCCCTATGCCAATCTGCCACCATTCCGTTGGATGACGCCGCGCTTCGTGAGCCATCGCCTTCAAAAATATGATCGGCGGGTAATGAACGAATTCATGATGGGGACTGATTTCTTTCAGACTTATGCGGTTGGGCAGAAACGGGTGACGTATAACGGCATCTATTCCGCACAGGCCACGCCGTGTGTCGATCCGTTGCCCCGTTTTCCCGATGATGCGGATATGGTCTGATTGACTACTCAGGCATAAAAACAAGCAGCGGCGTCCGCGAGCCATTTTTTAACTTGTTCGCCCTTTTCATCCAGGGAATCTCCATGGCGAACCAAGATAAGATCATGTTGCGGCACAAGGATCGTGTACTGACCTTGATAACCGTTTGCGGAAAAGCTTCCGGGTCCGCACAGGCCCAGCCACCAATGGGCGCCATAGCCTAGGGGTTCCTCTGGTGGCACCGGCGTAGGTGTGCGGGCATAATCCACCCAGCCGTCTGGCAAGATACGTTTTCCATCCCATACACCGTCCCGCATATACAACAGTCCAAAGCGGGCAAAGTCGCGCGCTGTGCAATAACAGAAAGACGATCCAATAAAGGTGCCCGCATCGTCGAATTTGGGGATCGGGCTTGTCATGCCGATGGGGGCAAACAATTCGGTCGTCATGAAGTCGTGAAAGGCCGCACCGGTGTGCCCCAGAGCTAAGGCCGCCGCCCGGGAAACCAAATTGCTGGTACCGCTTGAATAGGACCATTTGGTATCGGGGTCCGCCTCTAGGGGAAAACCCGCTGCGAATGCGGCCACATCGTCCTTTCCGGCGCCAAACAACATTTCGATCACGTCAGAGGTTTCACCATCCACGTAATCTTCATTGAACTTAAGACCGCTCGACATGCGCAGCAATTGATCGAGCGTGATGCTGGCGCGCGGGTCACCATCCGTGCGCCATTCGGGCACATTGGCCGGGGCGTGAATGTCGATCTTGCCGTCCCGCGTTAAGATGCCAACAAGTGCCTGAGTGATGGACTTCGCCATGGACCAGGACGGATAGGTGTTATCCTGTGTGTAGTCCCGCCAATAACGCTCATACACAAGCTTGCCCTTTTGGATGGCTAGGAACGCGTGGGTTTCACCCATATCCGCCGGGGCCGGATCCAAAAAGGCATGGTCCACAAGAGAGGACAGCTTTTCCAAATCCACATGCGCTCCGGGGGCGTCCACCGGCCATTCCTTTGTTGGCCACGCCACATCTTCGGGTTGCGGTGGAAGTGCGGGCAGCGGTGTGGCGGGATCAAATGGCATTCGTCGACCTTCCTTGGTGTGCGCGCATTGTGTACGGCCTCTGCCGAAAATTACAAGATGGAACGCGGAAACCGCTTCATTTGTTCGTCGTCAGGGTGATCTGACCTTACTGCGGCAAAACTACCCTTGCGCGCAGGTCGGGATCTGGGCAGATTGCGCCCACGCCAAAAGGGGGCGAGTTGTGGCACTAACTGGTAAAATCCGCAAAACCGTGACGTCGGCGCGTTTTCTGAACGTGCTGCTGGCACTGTGTGTGTTGACCGCCCAGTTGTTGCCCTCGGCATTCGCAGCTGCCGCAGCCATTGATGACTCAGGCTACATGGTCATTTGTACGGCTGACGGGTTCAAGAAAGTCCCACTTTCAGAGCTTGGCCTGCAAGATCTGGCCAAAGGAGAGGCCGGAACGGACCTGCCCGCTCAGGAAGATTGCGCCGTTTGCCAGTTGGTGTGTGCCAAAGGTTTGTCGGATGCAGCCCCCCACGGGGCTGTCGTGCGGTTGCCCCGGCCACCGATGCACCAGATTGTGCGGGACGACCGGCCGGTCTTTTTGGCGTCTGCTGATCACACCCAAAATATTTCTCCGAGAGCGCCCCCTGCCATCGTTTGACATCTGACGTTTTGGTTTGATTTCAACGAAGGGAAGGACTCATGGCTGTCCTCACGCGTGGGTGCGCTCAAGGCATGCGCTCTGTATTACTTGGTTCTGCTGCACTTCTGATCGGCGCTGCGTCGGCTGCACAGGCAGACGATGAAATAGACTCAATACTTGTCCTAGGAAGTCCGCTGGAAAGCGGCGAATATATTGCGGTAGACCCGCGCATCCCCGGCAGTTTCGCCCCCGATTCCGCCGCCCTGTTAGGCCGCGTGCCCGGCGGTGGTGTGGTCCGCAATGGCGGCCTTTCGGGCCAGGCGCAATATCGCGGCCTTTTCGGCGCGCGCCTTGCCACCAGTGTGGACGGCCAGATGATCGCACCCGGCGGCCCCAATTGGATGGACCCGCCCTTGCATTACGCGCCGAAAGCGCTGCTCGACACGCTCGACGTCCAGCGCGGCATCAGCTCGGTCAGCATGGGGCCGGGGATCGGCGGCACGGTTCAGGCGAAACTCAAATCCAGCACCTTCGCGGATAGTTCGGCCTTCGAATTTTCCGGCAACCTGACCGCCGATGGCCATTCGGTGGATGAGGGCGGCGGCGGCGGCGGCATTCTGAGCGTTGCCAACAACCGTCATCGCTTTCACGTGTTGGGCACTTACGAAGCCGGCGACGATTACGATTTCAACGGCGGCACGGTGCGCGCCAGCGTGTATGAACGCTGGGCCGTGGGCGCCGGTTATGGCCTCAAGGTCGGCGACACGACGCTGTCGCTGTCTTACCGCCACCATGACACCGATCCCACGGGCAATCCGCCGTTCCCGATGGATATCGTCTTTCTCGACAGCGAGTTCTTTAAGGGCGAGGTCGAAACCGCGGTCAACGACGCCAAGGTCACCCTGCGGATTACCTATGCCGATATCGATCATCTGATGGACAATTACACCACTCGTCCTCTCGCGACGGGGGCGCCCCGGGTCGAAAATTTGACCGGAAGCGATTCCATCGGATTCTTGGCCAAATATACCCGGCCGCTCTGGGACGGCGACCTTCGTATCGGCGTCGATGGTTTGCGTACGGAGAATAGCGCGACCGTCACCCGGCCCGACTTTCCGGGCTTTGCGATCGGCACGTTTAACGATGCGTCGGTCGATCGAACCGGCGTGTTCGCGGAATGGGCGGGCAACCTGACGCCGAAAAACGACCTCGAACTGGGGGTGCGTTACGATCATGTGTCGACCGATGCCGACGACGCCTTCATCGGCAGTTCGCCGCCGGTCCCGCCGCCGGCGGCAGCGTTGGTTGCGGCGTTCAACGCCACCGACAGGTCGCGTGAAGACAATAATGTGGACGCGGTGCTGAAATTCAAACACAAGGTCAGCCGTTCGCTGTCCTTGACACTTGGCGGGGCACGCAAAATGCGCAGCCCGACTTATCTGGAGCGCTATGCGTTTCTGCCCACCGAAGCCACTGCCGGCCTTGCCGACGGCAACACCACCATCGGCGACATCGACCTCGATCCCGAAACGGCCTATATCGCCGATGTGGGCGCCGATTGGAACGGCGAGAAAACCTATATCTCGATCCGCGGATTTTACAATCGGATCGACGATTACATCCAAAGCACGCCCTATGACGACACGCCGACAACGCTGGAAGCGGGGATCGATCCGAATACGGCCATTCTCAGTCCAATGACCCCGGCGGGGGCGGCGGCGTTCTTTGCCCAATTCGATGGGGCGGGTGGCATCGCGCCTAGCGACGCCGTCGAAATCGTCAGCCTTGCGAACGGCGATGCCACGCCGCTGCGCTTTGCCAATGTGGATGCGGAACTGTTCGGCATGGACATGGCGTTCGGCACGAAGCTTTCCGAAGATTTTTTCGGCACCGGCGGACAATTGCTGTTTGACGGGATCGTTACCTATGTCCGGGGCAAGCGCCGCGACATCGACGACAATCTTTATCGCGTCACGCCGGCCCGGTCCGTCATGACGCTGGCCTATGAACGGTCGACCTGGCGGGTGGCCGCCGAAGGCGTGCTGGTGGCCGGCCAGTCAAAAGTCTCGGCGACCAATGGCGAGCTGCCGACCGATGGCTACCAATTGCTCAATCTCTATGGCGAATGGCGGCCATGGGACGGGGTGCGGATTGCGGCTGGCGTCGAGAATGTCACCAACGCCTTCTACCAAGATCATTTGGCCGGGTATAACCGCGTTCGCGGTAGCGATGTGGCGCTGTTCAGGGCCAACCCCTTTGCAGCTCTCGATCCCAATGGGCGCATCCCCGGTTCCGGCGTCGGCGGGTTCCTGCAAGTGGGATATCGTTTCTAGAATTGTCCCGGACGGCCTGGTTCACGGGCCGTATCAAAGCGCTGGTGGCTCATGGCCGTCAGCGCTTTTTTCTTTGGACGCTATTCGTCTTTCAGATTGGCGGCTGCCGGCATGCCGACCACATTGTACCCGCAGTCCACATGGTGCACTTCGCCGGTCACGCATTGCGACAGGTCGCTCAGGAGATACAGGCCCGCGCCGCCTACATCGTCCAATTCGATGTTTTTCTGAAGCGCCGCATGCTTTCTGTTCCAGTTGTACATAAAACGCGCATCGGCAATGGCCGATCCGGCAAGCGTTCGCATCGGGCCTGCGGAGATGGCATTTACGCGAATATTGTCTTTACCCAGATCAACCGCCAAATAGCGTACGCTTGCTTCCAAGGCGGCTTTGGCAACCCCCATCACATTGTAATTTGGCGTAACACGCTCGGCGCCGGAATAGCTCAGCGTGATCAAAGAACCCCCATTGGGCATAATCTCTGCTGCACGTCGGGAAATATCCGTGAACGAAAAACACGAGATATCCATCGTCAGATGGAAGTTCTTCCGCGTCGTGTTGAGATAGCGCCCCTTAAGTTCCGATTTGTCGGAAAAAGCGATGGCGTGCACCAAAAAGTCGAGCGTGCCCCATTCTTTTTTCACGGCGTCAAAAACAGCGTCAAGGCTTGCATCGTCGGACACGTCACAGGGGACAACAATATCTGCGCCCACTTGCTCTGCTAAGGGCTGGACGCGTTTGCCGATCGCGTCCCCTTGATAGGTGAATGCAAGCTCCGCGCCATGGTCCGCGACGGTTTTTGCGATGCCCCAGGCAATCGAATGATCATTGGCAATCCCCATGATCAAGCCCCGCTTGCCGGACATAATTCCTTTGTCTGCCATCTTACTCCCCTCGCCCCTATTATCTGTTCTGCGGGCGGAAGTTACCCAATCCTAAATTCGTAATTTGCACGCGACCCGGCTTCTTTAGGCATGGTATCGCTTAAATGCCAAAGAGGCATTGGTGCCCCCAAAACCAAAACTATTGGACAAGACGCAGTTGAGTCCTGCGTTGTCGATACGTTCACGGACGATCGGCGCATCCCCCGCCTCTGGATCCAGCTCTTCGATGTTCGCCGATGCCGCAATGAAATCGTGTTCCATCATAAGGAGGGAATAGATGGCTTCATGGACGCCGGTCGCGCCTTGCGAATGTCCGGTGAGGGATTTGGTCGATGCGATTTTCGGCGTGTGATCCTTGAAGGCTTCCTTGATCGCATCCACCTCGACAAAGTCACCGACTGGTGTCGATGTCCCGTGTGTATTCACATAATCCACGGCCACATTGCCGAGACTTTGCTTGACCATGTTCATGCAGCGCAGCCCGCCTTCCCCGGAAGGCGCCACCATATCGGCACCATCGGATGTGGCGGCGTAGCCCGCAAACTCTGCGTAGATTTTCGCGCCGCGCGCTTTGGCGTGTTCCAATTCTTCCAGCACCAGCACGCCGCCGCCGCCGGAAATCACAAAACCGTCCCGGTTGACATCGTAAGGCCTTGAGGCGCGTTCCGGTGTGTCGTTGAATTTGCTCGACAAGGCTCCCATGGCATCGAACAGCATGGTCAGGGACCAGTGAAGTTCTTCACCGCCACCCGCAAACATCACGTCTTGTTTGCCGAGCTGGATCATTTCCGCGGCATTGCCGATGCAATGGGCGCTGGTCGAACAGGCGGAGCTGATCGAATAACTCGGACCCTTGATTTTAAAGGTCGTGGCCAGGTTTGCGGAGTTCGTGCTCGACATGCAGCGCGGCACCATATAGGGGCCAATTCGCTTGACGCTTTTGTTGCGCGCGATGTCCGCCGCTTCCACTTGGTTTGATGTGGATGGCCCGCCTGACCCGCAGACCAGACCGGTGCGCTCGTTTGAGATTTCGTCGGTTTCCAGGCCCGCATCCGCGATGGCCTGTTCCATGGCCACATAGTTGTAGGCGGCGCCATCTCCCATGAAGCGCTTCACACGGCGGTCAATCACGTCATCCAGATCAATGTTGAGGGCGCCATGGACATGGCTGCGAAAGCCCATTTCCGCATAGGTTTCTGAACGGACAATGCCCGATTTGCCGTCACGCAGTGACTGTGTGACTTCGTCCGTATTGTTACCAATGGACGATACGATTCCCATGCCGGTCACAACGACTCGTTTCATGGTCAATCTCCTTAATTACGATCCGGTTTCGGCGCCAAACAGGCCAACGCGCAAACTGTTTGCCGTAAAGACGGTTTCACCATCTGCCATGGCAACGCCGTCAGCGATGCCTAAAACAAGACGGCGGTTGACCACCCGGCGAAAGTCAATCTGATAGGTGATTTTTTTGACGGTGGGCACGATCATGCCGGCGAACTTCACTTCGCCTACCCCGAGGGCGCGGCCGCGGCCTTTTGCACCGGTCCAGCCAAGAAAGAAGCCGCAGAGCTGCCACAGGCCGTCTAGGCCCAAGCATCCCGGCATCACGGGGTCACCTTTAAAATGGCAATCGAAAAACCAAAGGCTTTCCTTCACATCCATTTCCGCGCGAATTTCACCTTTTCCGTGGGCGCCGCCCTCGTCGCTGATGTGGGTGATTCGGTCAAACATCAGCATTGGTGGCAGGGGAAGTTGGGCGTTGCCGGGGCCAAACATTTCGCCGCGGCCGCATGTGAGGAGCTCGTCGTAGGTGTAACTAGATTGTTTTATCGACATAATTACGCTCGCATTACGGTTTGGACATTTTTCGTCGGCTCACAGAAGCAGGTCGGGGGACTTATATGTGAGCGATCTTCGCTTTAGGAAAGTGGTTTCTACCCCTATTCCCTTAGAATATTGTCGGGAGTGAGTCGAGGGGGCCAGCGGGCGGAAAAAAGCCGGTATTTGTCTCAAATTGACACTCTTCTTCTTGACAAAATGCCCAAAAATATGAAGCTCGGACTTGTGATTGCAACCGGTCGGGCCCATTTTATCATTAGCGGCGCTTGCGACCGACCTGATTGGTGGCAAGCATCGTGCGACTTTGCGTCCGTAGCATGGCGTGAGGTTGTGCTCAAGGCGATTGTCGGGGCCATAAATCCCCCTACAGGCGCCGTGGTTGATGAAGGTGGCGAGTAGGAGCTTCGGTGGATAAATTCGCGGCAAGTTTTCGATCGTCGCCCTTTTCGGCCGAACGCCTTCGGGCGGCGGGTTTGCGGCCCACACGCCAACGCGTTTCTCTCGCGGAATTGTTGTTTGACGGAGTTAATCGTCACGTCACCGCCGAAGCGCTTCACGCGGAAGCTCAAGCGGCGGGTATTCGTGTGTCTTTGGCAACAATTTACAATACGCTTCATCAGTTCACGGAAGTTGGGCTTTTGCGCCAAGTGGTCGTCGATGGCGCGCGCACCTATTTCGACACAAATGTTCAAGACCACCATCATTTTTACTTCGAAGATGAAGGGGATTTGGCGGATATTCCTGGGCATTCGATCGAAGTGACCGGTCTGCCTCCGGTACCGGAAGGAACGCACCAATCGCGCGTGGAAGTGGTCGTGCGCGTTAAGGGCCGCCGTCGGCGTTAAGCGCCTCTGCACGGTTTTACCTGGCCGTCGTTTTTCACAAATTTTATTATTTAGAATCATTCTAATTTGTTGACTTTCCCGTGTCGCGATTTATAAACAAAGGGTAATGCTTATTCCCCCCCCCAACCTCACATTACTCTGTGACGCTGGGCCAAAACCGAAACGGTCAGGAGGTTTCACATGGCATCTCTCGGTGGCTCCAAAACTTTTGAAAATCTGAAAGAAGCGTTTGCTGGCGAAAGCCAAGCGAACCGTCGCTATCTCTATTTCGCGCAAAAGGCAGACGTTGAAGGCTACAACGATGTAGCCGCCGTATTTCGCTCCACAGCGGAAGGCGAAACCGGCCACGCTCATGGCCACCTGGAATATCTCGAAGAAGTCGGGGATCCGGCGACCGGCGAACCAATTGGGTCGACGTCGGCCAACCTGAAAGCAGCGATCGCTGGCGAAACCCATGAATACACGGACATGTATCCGGGCATGGCCCGTACCGCCCGCGAAGAAGGGTTCGACGAAATCGCGGATTGGTTTGAAACGCTTGCGAAGGCTGAAAAGTCCCACGCCGGCCGTTTCACGAAAGCGTTGGATAACCTCGACGACTAATCGCGAGGTTCGAAAGAAAAAAGTTAGGGGGTATTGGTTATGCGTTGGCATCCAGTACCCCCTTTTTTTGAGTCGACCGCATGGGAACATTAGGTGAGGGTGCATGAAAGAAGGCAGCATCGACGCTCCGACACGCCATCCGCTGGATTGGCAAAACCCGGACTTTTACGATCTTGATAAAATCGATGAAGAACTGCGCCGTGTCTTCGACATCTGTCATGGCTGCCGCAGATGTTTCAATCTGTGCGATTCGTTCCCGAGATTGTTCGATCTGATCGATGACTCCGATACGGGCGAACTCGACAGTGTGAGTTCCGATGATTTTGCCCCGGTCATTGAAGCCTGCACCCTGTGTGACATGTGCTTTATGACCAAATGCCCCTATGTACCGCCGCATGAGTTCAATCTTGATTTCCCGCATCTGATGTTGCGGGCGCGCGCGGCGGATGCAAAGCAAGGCAAAGAAGACAAGATTGCCTTGCAACTGGCGCAAACCGACCGCAATGGCAAATTGGCCCAGCCGATTGCGGGACTGGCGAACTTGGCCTCCACCAAGAATGGGTTCACGCGTCCCATCATGGAAAAAATGATGCGCATCGACAAAGATGCGGATCTGCCGAAGTTTCACTCGCGCACCTTTGTTATGTCTGCAAAGCAAATGCCGCCAAAGCGTGAAGAAAGCGCACCGGCAGCCGCACGCAAAGCGGTCATTTTTGCCACCTGTTTTGTGAACTACAACACGCCGAAAACCGGCGAGGCGGCGCATGCGGTCTTGGCGAAAAACGGCGTTGACGTCGAGGTGGTTTATCCCGGTTGTTGCGGCATGCCGTTTCTGGAGCAGGGCAAGATCGAAAAAGTTGCTCAGCAGGCGGAGAAAATATCTAAAGAACTGCGGCCTTGGATTGACAAGGGCTATGACATCGTTGCGCCGACGGCCAGCTGCGGTCTGATGTTTAAGTTCGAATGGCCGTTGATTGTGCCGGATAATGAAGATGTCAAAATGTTGTCTCAAGCGACCTACGACATCGACGAATATGTGGTGGACATCGCCAAAAAAGAAGGCCTGGCCGATGGTCTTCAGCCGATCGAGGGTGGGGTTTCTGTCCATTTGGCCTGCCATGCACGGGCTCAGAATATGGGGCCGAAAGCGGCAGACATGTTGCGCTATATTCCGGATACGGATGTTGACGTCATAGAGCGTTGTTCCGGTCATGGGGGCACATTCGGTGTCTTGAAACCGACTCACGAAGTGGCCATGAAAGTGGGCAAGCCGGTGGCGCGCACCGCCAAAAAGAATGGGCGCAAGACCATCGCGTCCGATTGCCCTCTGGCGGCGAAACACATTCTTCAAGGAATGGACGCATTGGGCGATGCGCCAAATGACGCGCGTGCGGTCCACCCCATTGAATTGATGGCCCAATCTTACCGACTGAACGAAAAGTAGTGTGATCGAATGATGAGTGCTGAAATCAGACAAATTACCCGAGAGGACATCTTGGCGCCCGAGGTCTACGCACAGGAGCGTAAAGCCCGCCGTGCGGACATGTTGCCGATTAAAAAACTGCGCCGGATCGAAGTGGGACCCCACGCCACCTTTTACTTCGAGAGCTATGAGACCATGTGGTTGCAGGTGCACGAAATGTTGCACATCGAAAAAGGCGGGGAAGAGCAGATCGCCGATGAGCTGAATGCCTACAACCCGATGATCCCACAAGGGGCGGATTTGTCGGCCACTTTGATGTTCGAAATAGACGACCCCATTCGCCGGGCAAATGTTCTGGCGCGTTTGGCTTACGTGGAAGAGAAATCGTTTTTCCAGATTGGGAATGACAAAGTCTATGCCTCGCCGGAACACGATGTGGAACGCGTGACCGAAGATGGCAAAACCTCGTCGGTGCATTTCCTCCACTATCACTTCTCGCCGGAACAGATCGCGGCCTTTACCGATCCGGACACCCAGATCCTGCTGGGCATAGAACATGAAAACTACGCCCATCTCGCCATCCTTTCGGCGGAGACAAAAGCAGAGCTCGCAAAAGATTTTGGGTAAAAGCTAACGCGTCCGGGGCTTAGCCCTGTGCACCGGACGGCGCTGTCGTCAGGTCGTCGTCGGTTAGGCCGAAGACAAATTCGGTGCGGATCCACCCCTGGATTTTGTCGGACCGAACTTGGCACCAATCGGGCTGACAACGCAAAAGTTCCGCCACCACGCCAGGTTCCGCGAAGGCGACCGGATCTGATTCCCGGCTGGGCTCCTCGCGTAAGGGGCGCATTTCTTCCAAGATCAGAATGGTGCGTTGGGAATCGAGCATGGTCCTGTGGATCCAGCCGGTGCTGCCCTCCACATCCCGGATGCGCCGCCAATGATCGGATTCGGCGATCACTTGGACGGGCATGCCCTTGCGCCGGAACACCCAATCGATCTCGTGGTCCATGCCCGGACCGCGCCGTACATTGATATGGTCGAATTTCAGGCTGACAAAGCGCGGCACGTCCAAGCCAGAGGGGGTGTTGGCCTGTTGAGCAAGCGCGACCGCCCCAGCACTGACAATAATGCTGGTCACGATAGCCACGGCGGCAATCCAGATCCTCGACAGGTCGATCATGTTCCCAGAAATCCCCAAGCCTTCGAATGGTCTTTTTATGACAATTTCGCGTGGCAGAGGTCAAGGGACATCGAAAGGCCCAAACACCCTTAAAAAGAGGCCAAGATATCCCTATTTCTTGCCTGCTGGCGGACCCTCCTGCTAAGAGAAGGGCACCGGGCATTAAGCCTGGCGGGCGCAGGGCCCTATTCCAAAGATCCCTGCAGGCAAGCGCGCAGCCTGACCATCTGGTGACAGCGCTGCTCGGCGCCCAAGCCCATCTTTGAAGGAGCGTTCCTTTTCTATGACGACTCGGAAGCCTCTCGTCATTGTGACGCGAAAACTGCCGGACCCGATCGAAACGCGCATGCGCGAATTGTTCGAGACGCGCCTGAATCTGGATGATGTTCCCCTGATGGCGGACCAATTGCGCGCGGCTGTGGGCGAAGCGGAAGTGCTGGTCCCCACCGTCACCGACCGCATCGACGCGTCGGTGATTGAAGCGGCGGGACCTCAACTTAAATTGATCGCGCAATTTGGCGCGGGCATCGACAATGTGGATGTGGCCGCCGCGCGCGACAAAGGCATTATCGTCACCAACACACCCGGCGTGCTGACGGAAGACACAGCCGACCTGACCATGGCGCTGATCCTGTCGGTGCCGCGGCGCCTGGTGGAAGGCTCCCAACGATTGAGAGAAGGCAATTGGCATGGCTGGTCGCCGACCGGCATGCTGGGCCACCGCATCCATGGCAAGCGGCTGGGGATCATCGGCATGGGCCGGATCGGCCAAGCGGTTGCCAAGCGGGCCAAGGCCTTTGGCTTGCAAATCCACTATCACAATCGCAATCGCGTCAATGCGGTGATGGAAGACGAGCTGGAAGCAACCTATTGGGACAGTCTGGATCAGATGCTGGCGCGCATGGACATTATTTCCGTCAACTGCCCCCACACGCCGGCGACCTATCACTTGTTGTCGGCACGGCGGCTGAAGCTGTTGCAAGACCACGCCTATATTGTGAACACGGCCCGGGGTGAGGTGATCGACGAAGACGCCTTGGCGGACCTGTTGCAAGAAGGCGCCATTGCGGGTGCCGGGCTCGACGTGTTCGAGCATGAGCCGGAGGTCAATCCGAAGCTGTTTAAACTGAAGAATGTGGTGCTGCTGCCCCATATGGGCTCGGCCACCATTGAAGGCCGGGTTGGCATGGGCGAAAAAGTGATCATCAACATCCGCACCTATGTGGATGGTCACCGGCCTCCTGATCGCGTTATCCCCTCTATGATGTGAGGGCGTGCGCGTCATCTCATTCTTTTAACTCCGTAATGGTCGGCTGCGGTCCGCACAGGGCACAGGCCGGATCTTTCCGTGTACGGATGGTGCGGAACTGCGCCGCCAGCCCGTCATAAATCATCAAACGCCCGGCCATGGTCTCGCCCGCCCCGGTGAGTTCCTTGATCACTTCAAGAGCCTGTAAACTGCCCATGACCCCGGTGAGCGCGCCGATGACGCCCGCTTCCGCGCAAGTGGGCACGGTGCCGGGGGGCGGGGCTTCCGGAAACACGCAGCGGTAACACGGGTAGCCGTCACCGTCTTCATTGAGGGTATGCGGTTTATAGGTGGCAAGCTGCCCATCGAATTGACCGACGGCGGCGGACACCAACGGGATCTTGGCAAAGAAGGCGGCATCATTCACCAGAAAGCGGGTTTCGAAGGTATCGCTGCCATCGGCCACAAGGTCGTATTGCGCGAACAGATCCAGCGCGTTGGCGGCGGTCAGGCGTTCGTTATGTTGAACCACCGTCACATCGGGGTTCAGTCGTTTGATGGCCTCCGCCGCGCTGTCGGTTTTGGCGCGTCCGATATTATCCGTATCATGAATAATTTGCCGTTGCAGGTTCGACAAGTCTACCTCATCGAAATCAATGACCCCCAGTGTGCCGACACCGGCAGCGGCCAGGTACATGAGCAGAGGCGCGCCCAGCCCCCCGGCGCCGATCACCAACACACGCGCTTGCAGCAGCTTGGCCTGTCCCGGCCCGCCAATATCCTTCAGAATGATATGGCGTGCATAGCGCTCTATTTGTTGGTCATCTAATTCCATAAAAGTACCCGGCCAGCCCGCTCCCCCGGCCCAACCACCCCAAGGGTACCCTGCCTCGGGTGGTTGGGCCGGGGGAGCGGGCTGGTGATGCCATCAAACAAACCCTTTAACTCCCCAACCCATCAAACAAAGCTGTCGACAAATAGCGTTCCGCGAAGGACGGGATGATGGCGACAATGGTCTTACCCGCCATGTCCTGACGCACACCCACTTCCAAGGCTGCCGCAATGGCGGCGCCGGACGAAATGCCCACGGGAATGCCTTCTTCCCGGGCCGCTTTGCGGGCGGTTTGAAAGGCAGTTTCATTGCCGATGGTCACCACTTCGTCGATGAGGTCGCGGTCCAAATTGCCGGGCACAAATCCGGGCCCGATGCCTTGAATGGCGTGGGGGCCCGGCTGGCCGCCGGACAAGATGGCACTGTCTTCGGGTTCCACGGCGATCATGCGGAAATTCGGGTTCTTCTTTTTCAAGGCCCGTGCTACGCCGGTGGAGGTGCCGCCCGTGCCCACGCCTGAAATCACGGCATCTACATTGCCGTTGGTGTCGTTCCAGATCTCTTCGGCCGTGGTCGCTTCGTGGATGCCCGGATTGGCGGGGTTGTCGAACTGTGCCGGCGTCACCGCATTGGGAATGGACTGGCGCAGCTCTTCGGCGCGGGCCAAGGCGCCGCGCATACCTTCGGCGGCAGGGGTCAATTCCAATTCAGCCCCCAGCAACAACAGCATTTTGCGCCGTTCTAGAGAAAACGTTTCGGGCATGCACAGGATCAGCCGATAGCCTTTGGACGCGCAGACAAAGGCCAAGGCGATGCCCGTATTGCCGGAGGTGGGCTCCACCACGGTGGCGCCGGGGCCGAGTTTGCCTTGCGCTTCCAGCGCATCGATCATGGCCACGCCAATGCGGTCTTTCACAGAGGCGATGGGGTTGAAGAATTCGAGCTTCAACAGAATGTCGGCTTTCGCATCCGCTTCCTTGGCCATGCGGTTCAGCCGCACCAAGGGCGTGTTGCCCATGGTTTCGGTGATGTTGTCATACACCCGCCCGCGGCCGGGTTTGACGTTTTGAATGCCTTCCGGCTTGAATGCGCTTTGGCTCATGGGGGTCCTCTTTTTTTATTCGTATGCGGTCTAAATGTTAAAGTCCGCGGTGGGCGCCAGCGTTTCGCCCGCACCTTTTTCATCCACACCGCGGCAGAGGTCTTCGATGGTCACCTCATCCAATTCGCGCATCATGTTTTCCTGAACGCGCGACAACAGCGGGCGCACGACTTTGTCGCCAATGGACGAGCTGTTGCCGGCGCTTTTTTCTTCGCTCACTTCCATGGCGGAAACAATGCGCACAATTTCGCCCACGGTGATGCGGCGGCGTTCCCGTGCCAGGCGGTATCCGCCCCGGGGGCCGCGCACGCCTTTCAACACACCTGCATGCACAAGCTGTTGCATCACCTGTTCCAGATAGCGCTGGGGAATGCCCTGGCGCTTGGTGATTTCCTTGGACTGCACCGGTTCGGGCCGCGCGTGATAGGCAATATCGACCACCGCTTCCAGTGCCAGCAATGTCTTTTTGGACATGCGCAGCATGGATCAGGCCTCCTTTTGGGCAATGCCGGTGGAGCCAAAACCGCCCGCGCCGCGTTCGGTTTCCGACACGTCCAGCACCGCTTCCAGGCGCACTTGGGTCACCGGCGCAATCACCATTTGCGCGATGCGGTCTCCGCGATTGATGGTGAAGGTCTCCTCACCCAGATTGATCAGCAACACGCCCACTTCCCCGCGATAATCCGCATCAATGGTGCCCGGCGCGTTGACCAACGAAATGCCGTGCTTAAAGGCCAGGCCCGAGCGCGGACGGATCTGCGCTTCAAAGTCAGCCGGCAATTCCAGCGTCAGCCCCGTTGGCACCAATGCGCGCTTGCCCGGTGCCAGAACGATGGGATCGTTTTCCGGCACGGCGGCGGCAAGGTCCATGCCGGCCGATTGTTTGGTTTCATAAGACGGCAGCGGCAGGCCATTGCCATGGGGCAGCACTTTGACGGGAACGGTAAGGGGAAGAGGCGTGGTCATAATGTCCTGTTTAGGGGGCGTTAAAGTGTTGGGCGATGCGGGCGGCCAACTGAGCGCCCACCTCGATTTTTGTCATTTTGTCCCAGCTTTCGAGGCCGGTGTCGGTGATCAGATGCACCACATTGTCATCGCCGCCCATAATGCCCGTGCCGGGGGACACGTCATTGGCGACGATCCAATCGCATTTTTTCTTGGCGCGTTTTTTGGTGGCGTAATCGATTACATTGTCGGTTTCGGCGGCAAAGCCAATGACCAAGGAGGGGCGGCCTTTTGTCCGTTGGCTGATGGTCGCCAGGATGTCCGGGTTTTCCACCAGCGACAATGTGGGGGCGCCGGACCCATCTTTCTTGATTTTGTTGTTGGCCTGGCGGTCTGCGCGCCAGTCGGCCACCGCGGCGGTGAACACGGCCACATCGGCGGGCAGGGCCGTTTCGCACGCCGCCAACATCTGTTGGGCCGTCTCCACACGGACGGTTTTGACGCCAAGCGGGTCCGCCAAATTTGTGGGGCCGGAGACCAAAGTTGTGTCGGCCCCCGCTTCCGCCAAGGCCGCGGCCACCGCATAGCCTTGCTTGCCCGACGACCGGTTCGCGATATAGCGCACCGGGTCCAGCGGTTCATGGGTGGGGCCAGAGGTGACAAGCGCCTTCTTTCCAGAAAGGGGTTTTTCCCCGCCATCGAAATGGGCCTCAATGGCGGCGACAATCTCCAACGGTTCCGCCATGCGGCCGGGGCCGAATTCTCCACAGGCCATGTCGCCGTCATTGGGACCGATGAGGGAAATGCCGTCGGCTTTCAAGGTGGCGATGTTGCGTTGGGTCGCCGCATGGCTCCACATGCGCACATTCATGGCGGGTGCGATCATCACCGGCTTGTCAGTGGCGAGCAAAGCCGTGGTGGCGAGGTTGTTGGCAAGTCCCTGCGCCATGCGCGCCATCATGTCGGCGGTGGCGGGGGCTACGACCAACAGGTCCGCGTCGCGCGACAATTGGATATGCCCCATCTCCGCTTCGTCGGTGAGGTCGAACAAGTCGGTATAGACTTTGTCACCGGTCAGGCTGGCAACCGACAGGGGGGTCACAAATTGCGCGCCACTATCGGTCAGGATCGCGCGCACGGAGGCGCCGCGTTCGCGCAAGCGGCGGATCAGATCCAGGCATTTGTAGGCGGCAATCCCACCGCCAATGATCAGCAGGATGCGTTTGTCGTTTAATGTGGTCATGTCAGCCATGGGGGATATCCGGGGTGTTGCTGTATTCGCCTTTGTATTTGCCCTGCTTTCCCGCAACCCTAGCAGGTTTTACGAATTCCCGCTGTAAATAAGGCGGGGGACACGGAAAAACAAGGCGCTTAGCGGTCATTCTGGACAAATCTTCCTGATATTTGGTCAAGCGCCGGCGATGGAGCTTCATTGTTTGAATGCTTGGCCCATCCCACTCCCCCGGCCCAACCACCCCAAGGGTACCCTGTTTCGGGTGGTTGGGCCGGGGGAGTGGGATGGGAACGCCGATAAACACTGGGCGCATGGGGTTCATCCAAGTTTTTGGGAAAAGGGGGGCATCGTCATCGCGAGGAGCGTGTCGCGCGACGACGCGATCCAGAGCCGCTTCGTTTGAGCCTAAAGCTCTGAAGTGCCGCGCTGTCTGGCGCCGCCTCGCAATGACCTTTGAATAATGCATCAGGCACATCCTCTATCGGTGCGCCTCCCTCGGCCTCAGAATAGCAGACCAAGCCTGCGAAATATAGGCAGAGCCTATGAAAACCTTTTTCCATGTCGCTTGACAAACGTTCTCACTTATATAACAATTAAATTATGGAACAAATTGGTTATATAGAAGGCCAACCGGACCTGGACGCGGTTTTCTCCGCATTGGCGGACCCCACGCGGCGGGGCATTCTCTCCCGCCTGGCGGACGGCGACGCCTCGGTGACGGAACTTGCGGCCCCCTTCGCCATCAGCCAACCGGCGATCTCGCGCCATTTAAAGGTGCTGGAACGGGCGGGCCTCATCACCCGCGGGGTGGACGAACAGCGCCGGCCCGCCACGCTCAAGGCCGACAATCTGGCGGCCGCGGTCGATTGGCTCGAAAAATTCAAAACATTTTGGACCGGCAGTTTCGATCAGCTGGACGGTTTGTTGGATCAGTTACAGGACACCCCGCAGAAGGACCCGAATCATGAGTGATGTGCCCCAATTTATCTTGGATCGAGAGTTCAAGGCCCCGCGCGACATTGTCTGGCGGGCGTGGACGGAACCGGAATTGCTCGCCCGCTGGTACGGGCCCAATATCGAAACGGTGATTCATAAGTTCGAGTTGAAGCCGGGCGGCGTGTGGCTTAATGAAATGAAGATGGGCGATAAGTCCGACCTCAGCCGGATGGACTTCACGGACGTCACCCCCAAAGACAAATTGGTCTGGCTTCATTCGTCTACGGATAAAGACTGGAACGTGATTGCAAATCCCATGATGCCGGATTGGCCCAAAGTGTTGCTGACCACCGTCACCTTTGAAGACAAGGGGGACGGCACCTTTGTGCGCTTGGTCTGGACACCGCAGGACGCGACAGATGCGGAAATTGCCTGCTTCAATGCAGCCAAGGACGGCTTTGGCGGCGGCTGGGGCGCCGGTTATGCCATTATGGATAAGATGTTCGAGGAGATGATGGGGTAGGTTGGGCAGTCAACCCATCAGTTGTTGTTGGTTGTCAGAGATCCATAGAACCTGTTCCTCGGTATCTGGTGTTTTTAGTCCACGTCCTTTTGACACCTGGCTCACAGCGTCGGATAGCTGCATTCCGTCGCGCAGCAATACGGCTGTCGCTATCATACCAGAACGTCCTATTCCGGCTCGGCAGTGTATTCCAACTGTTTTTCCTGTTCTCCAGGCTATGTGGATGTCCGAAACCAACTTAATAGCTAGTTGATTGTGAGAAGGTATGCCGCGATCGAGAATAGCATGGTTTATGTATTCGATCCCTATGTTGCGGCAAATCTCCGCCTCATCACCGAGGCCTAATTCAATCGTCTCCTCTTTAGTCAAGAGAGAAACGACGAACTCGATGCCCTGACCCTTAAGGTATTCTAAGTCGTTCTTAAGGTTTTCGGACGACGGTCGAGTGACAATGCAAAGACTTGCGTGATTGTGTTCAACTAACTCGAAGATACGTGGTTGCATGTCTTTGTCTCCAAGAATAGATATGTAACTCACAAACCCACATACAAATCATCGTAATAGGTTTTCCATTTGCGACGCATGTCGTCTTCGAAAACGAAGGTTTGGCCCTTGGGCGATAGATTGGGTGTGCCGTCTCGTCTTTCAGCTTTCGATGAATTTCTGTTGTTCACAAAAACCGTCATTGCGAGGAGCGCGGTGAGCGCGACGACGCAATCCAGTGCCACTTGTGCCGAGCTTGCAGCCCCTGGATCGCCACGCCCGCTTGCGCGGGCTCGCGATGACGGCTGTGGGCGTTTCAATAGGGTCTGACCCCATTGAAAATTCGTCCCAACGTTTATTTGGACATCGCGAATGATGATGTGGACGTCATCCAACACGAAGGTTTGGCCCTTGGGCGATAGATTGGGTGTGCCGCCTCCTCTTTCAGCTTTCGATAATTTTCTTTTGTTCACAAAAACCGTCATTGCGAGGAGCGCGATGAGCGCGACGACGCAATCCAGGGCCACTTGTGCCGAGCTTGCAGCCCCTGGATCGCCACGCCCGCTTGTGCGGGCTCGCGATGACGGCTGTGGGCGTTTCAATAGGGTCTGACCCCATCGAAACTCATTTCCCAAGCGCCTTTTTATAGCGCGCTACGTGTTCCGGCGGCCAATGGTCGGAACGCCGATAATAGTCTTCCATCACCGGTACATCGCCCGACAATTGCACCCAGTCCTGTTTGCTGGATGTGAAGATGTGAATGTCGGGCGGCATCTGGTTCGGATCATCCAACGTGCCGACGCGCAGGAAATGGACCGCGTCTTTTGCCGCGCCGTAATTGCTCCACAAGGTGACGCCGCACGCTGCGCACCGCGTGAACTTTTGTCCTTGGCCGCTGGCCGACGGCAGAGTTTCGGACACGGGCGCGCCTTTGGTCACCTCCACCCGGTCTGCTTCGATCAGCGCATTGATGGCAAAAGCCGACCCGGTTTCCCGTTGGCACCAGGTGCAATGGCAGCAATGCACGAAAAGGGGTTTCGATGTGGCCCGGTACCGCACCGCCCCGCAGGTGCAGCCGCCGTCGAAAGATGCCTCACCCGGATTTGTCATCTGACCCCTCCCCTTCCTGAACAGGCTTATGCGTCTAGCTGTCGAAGATAGACGATAAAGACCGCAACAAACACAAGATCCAACGCGATCAGCAGGCCAAAGCCTAGAGGGCCCTCCAGGAACAGCACGTGAAACCAGATTATCGCTACCGCGGCGCTCTTCCCAATGATTCCCAACCAAATCAGGCTGCGCTGAGCCGCGGGGTCCGCGGCCACCCACCAATAAGCCAGGCCAAATATGGCCGCCATCACGGCAAACGCATCCGCGTAGAATTTTGTTTCCACGGACATAAACGGAGAGACCGATAAGATCGTATACAGAAGATCGGGAGCGACAAGAATCGCGAGAGCAACAGACCAATTTGCAAGGGCGGCAATCCGGAAAACTATCGGCCAGTTTAGCCCGTCACTTTCATTGGACATTTTGCCCCCTATACATTGCTCGACGATCGTCAGAATTACGCGTCTCTCAGGCAAGGTCCAGGGGTCGGTTGTGCGACCCTTTGACGGCGATGGCGCTAGCCGTTCTGATTAAAAGTGAGGCGGTAGGCGGATGGATCCGTATCGGAAAGTTCAAACCCTAACATCCGCAAGAATCTGGCTGCGCCCGGCGAGTTTGTGTTGGTTCGAACTGAATCGAAGTTCTCAGCGGCGTTCTTCGTCATTTCCTCAACGATCTCCCGCCCCACACCTTGGCGCCGGTATTGCGGCAGCACATAAAAATGGCGGATGAGCCCCGCCCGTTGATCGTCCGACTGCGGATCTTGTGTGAGGCACCCCAGGCCAATGAGCGTGGTCCCGTCATAGGCGCCAATCAGCCGTTCGCCGGGATGGCCAAAACCATGCTTGCCGCTTTCCCAATGGCTCACCAACCGGTCGAGGAAGGTATAGCCTTCTTTCACCGCCACCTTGCGCAAGGCCTCAATGGCGTGCACATCGGGCTTTAGCGCGGCCAAGCGCAAAGCCGCCATCACATCGCGGAACGGGTCGCCTTCCGCATCCTCAATGGCGCGGTAACTGTCGCGGTGGCGCGGTTCGTCCACCAACACCATCATCACGGCGATGGCGGCAAATTGGGCGCCGCTCGCCAGCAAGAAGATGACGGGGTACGAAACCACCAAGGTCAACAACCCGCCCACCAACGGCGCGCTCGCGAACATCAGCGAATTGCCCGTATTGGCAATGGCGATGCGCATGGGCCGGTCTTCCTGGTCGCCGAATTCCAAGATCATGTTGATGGAGCCAATTTGGTAGCCGCCCATGCCGGCCCCCACCAAGGAAAACACAATGATCATGGCCCACATGGTCGGCGGCACAATCATCAAGGCCAAGGTGGCGCCTGCCCACATGCCGACCGATGCCAGGAACACCAGCCGGTTGCCCGTTTTGTCGGCCATCAGGCCCCACAGTAAATCGCTGACGGTCGCCGCCAACAGGAAGGCCACGGACAAAATGCCCACCGTTTCCCCTGTAAGGCCAATGCGGTCGCCCGCATACAGCACGTAATAAGGTACCGCCATCATGCCCACCGCCGCGATGGTGCGGGCAATCACAAAGGCGGTGAAGGCGCGGTCCGCGCGCAAGAGGCCCGGCATTTCCCGCATCCGCTCGCGAAAGCCGGAGGACGCCCGCACGGGCACGTCGGTGGGTTCGCGTACGAATATCAGCGTGGCCATGCCCAACATGGTCAAGGTGAAGGCCACCAGAAAGGTCACCGCATAGCCATTGCCCCAGGTATTCGCGTCGATGAAATAGGTGCCGCCCGTAAAGGCCACCCCGGCAGACACGAGCCCCGCGGTGGAATTGCGGAACCCGGTCAACCCGCCACGCACTTCCACGGGAATAATCTTGCCGAGCAGGGTTTGGAAGGTGACCCCCTGCATGCCGATGAACAGGCCGAACAAAAACAGCGCCAATACCGTGACCGCGAGCGCCGCGCTGCCGGAAAGAAACAGTCCGGCAAGTGCGATGAGCAATATTTGCGAGCGCATCAACCCGCCCGCCAGGAACAGGATTGGTAAAACGCGTCTGCGGCTTTCCAGGAACGTACCGCCGGGCAGGGATGACAGCGCGGCACCGAAGTGTTGGGCGGCCAAGGCCAGCCCCACGATCAGTTCAGATCCGGAGAGGACGAAGATATAGGCGGGCACAAAAGTGGGCGCCATGATCAGCCGAAAGCCGGTTTGCCCCAACAGCCCATGGGCCAGCATCGCTAAGTAATTTCCCCTCAGATACCGGTGCTGTTCGTCCAGCTCAGTTTCCGAAAGGTTGGTACTTGCGTTCATGCCGTAGCGTTTCCGTCAGGCCGACCGTGGCCCCGCGTCGAATCGGCGGGGGTGCCCGCGCAAAGGCGCGTGGTCGGCAGGTGTGTTGTGCATTTTGTCATGCAGTATCGGTGGTGGCGGCGGCGAAAGTGGCGGAACGTGGCCTAACGCGCCGGCGCCGCAAACCCCAAATGCTCTACCGTCATACCGAATGGACGTGATTCATGCAAATGAGGGCTTGATCGCTGGCAATTTTTATTGGCGGCTTGCCACCAAGTCGGCGAGGATTTCGTCGGTGCGTTTTTCCACTGCCGCCGCGCTGACCCGTTCGCCGGCGCGTTTCTCCAACTGGTCGGTCAGCACATTCGAAATTTTGACGCACTTCCCATCCCACCCGTCATAGTGCTGTTTCTGCGCATCGGTTTTGTAGGTCATGCTGTCATAATGGGTTGCCATCCACGTGGTGACATTGTCTTTGACTTGGCGGCGCGCTTCCGCTTCATAGGCGTCATCGCCCACAATGCGGCCCACCGCTTGCGCTGCAAGATAGAGGTGTGTTTCGAACAGGTTGGCTTTTTTCTCGTAGGTGTCGGCATTTGTTCCGCCGCGCAGGTTAAGGGAATGGGCTTGGGCCAGACGAAACGCTGTGCATTGGGCAAGGTCCGACAGGCTGCCGTTGAGAAAATCCATCTTGTGCTCGTCCGGCACGTTTTCCATCTGTTTACGGATGACAAATTCTTGCACATTGACGATTTCCGCGAGGGTAAGCTCTGCCTTCGCCTGAAACTTCGCTTCTGTTCGCTCTGTAATGGTGTAGCCGTTTTTTTCTTCTTCCTTGCGGATGCTTTCCTTCAGCATCTGGTCAAATTCTTCGTCGGACATGTCCATAAGCGCGTCCATGCCTGCTTTTGGCCGATCGTCGGCGGCTAGAACGGATGTGGCTGCGAAAAGCGCTGCGATGAAAAGTGGTAAGATGCGCATGGATGCCCTCAGGGATGTTTAAGGTCCACCCTATCGACAGAATGTAAACGTTTGGCTGATGCCGAAAACAGTGGCGTTCTTACGGATTGACCTTGTTTTCCGCCAAAAGCTCATTGGCGCGCTCTTTGATGGCGTTAGGCGTTACCTGGTTTCGCGCCCGACGCTCCAGCTGACGGTTCAGCATTTCTTCCATACGGTCGCAGCGTTCGCTCCAATAATCCACATGTTCTTTTTGCGCGGCGGTTTTATAGGCCATGGCCTCGAAATGCTGTTTCACCCAGTCCGCGCCTTTTTTCGACAATTCGGCTTTTATATTGCCTTCAAGCTCGGGCTCTCCCAGCACGCGGCCGGCGGCCTGGGCCAGTAAAACCAAATGCATTTCAAAATAAGCGCCCCGTTCGCGGAAAGCGGCCCCGCTGTCCGCTTCATCGGCTTCCAACATATTGGCTTGGGCGATGCGAAAGGCGCCGCATTGGGTCATGTCCGACATGCTGTCGCTGACGAATTTGCGTTTGCCGTCGTCGTCCTTCGTAATTGTGCGTACACGAATTAGATCGCGGTTAATATCGACGATTTCAGCGCGAATGAGTTCGCTTTCGGCTTGTTCTTCGGCGGCTTTGCGTTCCGCTTCTGTATAGTCCTGCGCATACGCGGCCACGCTCAGCACAAAGCCGGCCAATACGCCTACAATGGTTTTCATGTGATGTGTGTTCCCTCCCAGGCCCACGCTTGTTTTGACATGAAGCACGATCGGACAAAATCGTGCTGGCAAAAGCAGATTGAACAGATAGTTTATAACTTTCAAAAGGGCTTTGGCAAACGACGATTGCCTAAGGTTAAGAGTTTCCCGATGCTGAGCAAACTTGCGATTAGCGGATACCGGTCCATTCGCGATTTAAGTGTGGGTTTGGGCGACCTCAATGTGGTGACGGGCGCCAATGGCAGCGGAAAGTCGAACCTCTATCGCGCGCTGCGCTTGTTGGTTCAGGCGGCCCATGGTGGCTTGCATGACAGTCTGGCGCGGGAAGGGGGCTTTCCCTCCACGCTTTGGGCGGGGCCTGAATCTTTTTCAAAGGGGATGAAAAAAGGTGACGTGCCGGTGCAAGGCACGCGGCGCACGGGACCGATTTCGCTGAAGTTGGGCTTTGCCGGACCGGATTATGGGTATGCGATTGATCTAGGGTTGCCGATCCCCGGCGAGTCCGCCTTTAACTATGATCCGGCCATCAAGCGCGAAGTGTTGTGGGCGGGGGAGGTGATGCGCCCGGGCACCGTCATTGCCGACCGTCGCGGGCCCGCGGTGAAGGTCAAGGACGTGAACGACAATTGGCGGCTGGCCTATGAACATCTGGCGAGCTTCGACACCATGATGACCCATGCGGCGGATCCGCGAACGGTGCCCGAGATCTTGATCCTGCGGGAAACCATGCGGAACTGGCGGTTTTACGATCATTTCCCAAGCGACATGGCGGCGCCCGCGCGTCATCCGCAGATCGGCACCCACGCGCCGGTATTGAGCGCCGATGGCGCCAATCTGGCAGCGGCCTTGCAGACCATTTACGAGATCGGCGATGGGGCGGCGCTGGACGCAGCGATCGACGATGCGTTCCCGGGCACGGAAATCGATGTGCAGGTGGAGGATGGGTTTTTCGAAGCGCGCCTTACCCAAAAAGGGCTGCTGCGCCCCTTGCGCACACGCGAGCTCTCCGACGGCACGTTGCGGTATCTTTTATTGGTGGCGGCATTGTTGAGCCCGCGCCCGCCGGGCCTGTTGGTGCTCAACGAACCGGAATCAAGTCTGCATACGGATCTTCTGGCGCCCTTGGGGCGGTTGATCGTGCAGGCGTCTTATTATTCCCAAATCATTGTGGTGACCCATGCGCAGGGCTTGGTGGCGGCAATGGATGGGGAAAAAGACATCCACCACGTTCACCTGACGAAAGAACTGGGCGAGACCTTGCTGGACGATCCGGACTTGCAGGCGCGCTGGTCTTGGCCCGCGCGCTGAGATCTAGTTCTGATTGGCCGCCAGTTTATGGGCGCGCACCTCGATTTCGATGGGCGTTAGCCGCAGATGGGCTTGCTGCTCAATCTCAGACTTTAGGGTTGCTTCCAGCTGGTCGCACCGCGCCTGCCATTGAGCATATTCCTCGGCGCCCATGTCTGTGTGGTTCTTTTGGAGGCTGATGCGGTCCGGTTGAATGGTGTGCATGTGGTTGGCCGTATCGGCATTGGCCTTCGCGATCAGACTGTCAAAGAGTTTCTTACCGTCAAACACACGCTTCGATGCCGCTAGAAAGAGCATCCGGTGCCGTTCGATGTTGCGCCGTTGCGCGTCGTAGTGGGTAGCGTCATCCACATCCTTGTACCGGGACGCTTCCGCTTGGGCGTTGCGGAAAGCAATGCATTGGGCGAATTCGTTTAGGGTCGCTTCCATAAACAGCCGGGCTTGCGCATCGTCCAGTCCGGCAATGTGGTCTTTAATAAGGCGTTCGTTAAGACGTACCACTTTGTCCCGAAGCAGCTCTTCCGTCGCCTTTGTGCGCCATTCTTCCGTGATGGCCGGTCCGGTGACCCCGTCGCAGGCCGCCAGGGCAGGAGCAAAAAAAGCAAGGGCTATCAGCCAGTTTCGGAGCGTGGTCATCGCAGTCTCTATGAACGTGTTTCTGTCAGACTGTGTGATAGCCCCACAAGGATGACATCTGGTTAACCGCCAAACGGGGCGCCAGAGACTAATCAATGGCCGCAATCGTTTAAGAACTAAGCCTATGGCTGCAATGGACTTACCCAGCGGGCCGGCGTTTAACGGCCGTTACACCAAATTAATCCGCATGCCGCAGAGATAGATTTGGGTGTCGCCGCGCGTTGCGCCAATTTGGTCCGCGGCGGCCAGAATGGACGCTTTGTCATTGCACGCGACGTCGATGCCGCCCAAGCCTTCCGGGCGGCCATCGGTGCAGGGCACAAAGCGCAGCGTCGCATTGTCCAGCTCAATTGAGTTAGCAGCGCTCACGGGAAGTTCCGCAATGGTGCCCCAGGTGGCGGCGGTTTTTGCCGGGTCATCGCATTGCAATTCGGCCGCCACGATCCCGTTGACGCGATCGGTCTTCTTTGCGCGCTGCCAGTCGGGCCCCGCCGGTTCCCAAGGCCCGTCCGCTGCATGGGCATTGTCGCCTAATTGTTCGTCAATCTCGAAAAAGGCAGCGCCCGTGTCTTTTGGGTGCAGTTGCATGCAGCGATAATCGTGCCGTTCGAATTGATAGGCGATGCGCACGCCCAGCTCGTCCACCCGGGCGCGGCGCGGCAGGTGATCATTACACTGAGTAATCACCATATAGCCGCCATCGCCGCCGCGCCGTTCAAGATAACGTCCGCCGGCGGTGTTTTCCTGAATGGGGGCGACCACTTCTAACAGCTGATTACCAATGGGGAACAGCGCGTTTTCCAATCCGAAATGAGCAACGCCGGGGTCGCGGTAACACACTTCGACGCCAAGCACATCGATGATGTCTTTTTCAACCGGGGCCAGTTTTTCCGCCACCAGGGCGATTTGTCTTAAGCGCAGCCACATGATGTTTTACCTCACCGCTATTTGAAAGCCGTAATCCGTTTCGAAATCCGGCGTGGTGAAGCCGATTTTGCGATGCGTCCCGGGAATGCGGATAAGGCCATAGCCTTCCTTGCCGATGACGGTTTTGCCGTCTGCGCTGACCGCTAACGAGTCCGCATGACCGCCCCATTTGCCGGGGCCGCTTTTGATCAGCTCCACCTCGGTCTCGAAGACCAGCCGCGCACCGTCATCCGTATTGCCCAGGCTGAGGATCGCGATGATCGGATCGTCCACGGGTTTTGAGAACGAAAATTCCTGGCGGCCGGTCTTCTCCCCGCCATAGGTGCGGATGATGTCGGTGGTGGCGGGCCCCTCGCCCACGTCCTCGGACCGGAAGGTTTCCGGCACCGCGGCGAAATAGTTTTCGCCGTCATCGTCTTTCATTTTGGTGTTGGCATTGGGGTTGCCCGCAAAGGCGATGAAATAGCGCGAGGTTTTACCCTCGGCACTTTTTTCGTCCATGATGGTCCAATCGACCCATTCATAATTTGCTTGGTCGGTATCGCACGCGGCCAATATGACAAACAGCGCCAGCGCTAAGAAAACTCTCATCTTTTCCCCCAAAATGGACGGGCTTAATCAGGCAGCGCGAACGCTACCACATAATCGCCCAATGTGGTGGTTGACCGTCCGTGGCCGCCCGCCGCAATGACCACATATTGCCTGCCGCGCCAAGTATAGGTGAGCGGCGTGGCTTGTCCCCCGGCGGGCAGGCGGCCGGCCCACAGCTCGTCGCCTGTTGCCGTATCGAACGCGCGCAAGTAATCGTCCATGGCGGCGCCAATGAAGGTGACCCCGCCGGCGGTTACAATGGGGCCGCCGAAATTGGGCGTACCTGTGGGTAAGGCAAGCCCGCCCGCCAGGTCTTCCGTCGTTCCAATTGTCCGCCGCCAGATGATTTTCCCGCTGTCCAAGTCGACGCCTGCAATCATGCCGAAGGGCGGCGGGGTGCAGGGAAGACCAATGGGCCCCAATAATAATTCGCGGGTCACTTTGTAGGGCGTGCCCTCCATGGGCCCCATTTCAATGCCGGAGGGGTGGGTGTCATCGCGCTTATGCAGGGTAATGATATGGGCCGCATTGCTCACATTAATCACCAGCAGATTGCGTGCCGGGTCGAAGGCGGCGCTGCCCCAATTGGCGCCACCGCCCGAAAACGGAATTTGCAGCGTGCCGTCAAAACTGGGCGGCGTGTAGATGCCCTCGGATCTGGCGTTACGCAGCCGCGACTGGCAATACATTTTGTCCCACAAGGTCAGGCCAAAGGCATCCGCCGGGTTCACGCCGTGCGGCACCAAAGGTGGCGTGTTGACGGGGAAAGGCTGGGTGGGCGATAGGTCTTCGCCGGGCACGTCCGATTGCGGCACGGGCCGTTCTTCAATGGGCAGAAACGGCTCCCCCGTGTCCCGGTCCAGCACGAATACGAAGCCCTGCTTGGTGACCACGGCCACCACGTCATGGGCCGTGCCGTCGCGCCATACTTGATAAAGGCCCGGCTGTGCCGGAATGTCGTAATCGAAAACATCGTGATGGACGGTTTGGTAATGCCACACCATTTCGCCCGTATCGCCTTTCAAGGCGACAATGGAATTGGCGTAACGGTTATCGCCCAAGCGTTCACCGCCGTAAAAATCCGGGCTGGGGCTCGACGTTGGCAGGAAGATGAGGTTGCGCGTTTCGTCCACCGACATGGACGACCAGACATTGGTATGACCAGTGATATCCGCGGACTGCCCTTGCCAGGTGGCGCGGGCGGGGTCTTCGGGATCGCGGGGGATGGGATCGAAGCTCCATCTCCGGACGCCGGTGCGGGCATCGAACGCGACAACCGTGCCGTGGGGCGCTTCGACCCGCTGGTTGTCCCCAATGGACGAGCCGGTGACCACCACATCGCCGATCACGGCGGGGGCCGAGGTGATGGAAAATTCTCCGGGGCCGCGTATAGGTGAGCTCGGATAAAGCTGGACCTGGCCATCTTGATCAAACTCCGTACAGGGCAGACCGGTTTTGGCATCCACGGCAATGATCCGGGCGTCCACTGTCGGTGCAAAAATACGGGTGGCACATGCCAGGTCAGGATTGATCGACTTGTCTTTCCAATAGGCAACGCCCCGGCAGGTGAATTGGTTGGCGGGGTCCATATCCGTGCGCAGCTTCGGGTCGTACCGCCATTTTTCTTGGCCGGTCCCGGGATCGATGGCGATCACTTCATTGAATTGTGTGCAGAAGATCAAACTGTCTTCGACCAGAATGGGGGTTGCTTCAAAAGCGGCCAAGCGCTTCAAATGCTCACGGCCCTTGAAGGTGCCGCTTTGATAGGTCCACGCAACGGCCAGCGAGGTCACATTGTCGGGGGTGATGTCCGCCGCGGCGGAATAGCGCGTGCCGTTCTGATCGCCGCCATAAGCGGGCCAACCCTCGCCGAATGCAGATACATCCGGTCGAACGATGGGTGCGCGTCCGTCAATCGACAGATCTTGGCCGAATCCCAGCACGTACCAAAAAAGCGACCCGCCCAAAAAACTTATGGCCAAAAAGACGGCAATGCCGATGCCGGTCCACCGAAATACTGTGTTTCCCATACCTGGTCCTTTTCTTATGGGCGCACCATAGCAAATAAAAAGATGTGCCTCGAAGCTAGGATTTAGCGGAGGCTGCGTCTTTCCAGTTCTGAAAAAGGCCTGCCTATTCCGAAATCAGCGGTCCGTCGGCTGCTTGACCCTCGGGAATCTGCCCCCTACGCTTCCCCCGCCACCATCGACTGGAAGGGGAGCCCGCCATGGGTCGTGCTATCGTAACCGCACTTTTTTGTCTGTCCTTGTTCATTGTTCCGCCCGCCGCTTTAGCCCAAGAGGACGCCCCAGCGCCCGCCACCGGCCAGAATGTGATGATGGTGCTCGACGCCTCCGGCAGCATGTGGGGGCAGATTGACGGCAAAGCGAAAATTGAAATTGCGCGCGGTGTCATCGATGGTCTGTTGACCGAGTGGGATCCTTCCATCTCGTTGGGGCTCATGGCCTATGGCCACCGGCAAAAAGGGGATTGCGCAGATATTGAAACGCTGGCGCCCGTTGGAACCGTGGACAAGGCCGGCCTGATGGCGAAGGTGAACGCACTGAACCCGAAGGGCAAAACGCCGATCACGGCGTCGGTTCGGCAAGCCGCCGATGAGCTCAAATACACCGAAGAAAAAGCGACGGTCATATTGATCAGCGACGGGTTGGAAACCTGTGACGCGGATCCTTGCCAATTGGCCACCGAATTGGACGCGAAGGGGGTCGACTTCACCGCCCATGTGGTCGGCTTCGATCTGTCGGATGAAGATTCAAAAAGCCTGCAATGCATTGCGGATAATTCCGGCGGCAAATTTATCTCGGCCTCCAATGCGGCTGAATTGACCACGGCGTTGGGCGAAACCGTCCAAGCGGTCAAGGAAGAGCCCGCCGGACCGCAAGGCCTGCGCCTGCGCGCAAAACTCTGTGAAGACTGCGAGATCATCACGGACGGCCAAATGTTCTGGTGGGTGTTCGAGCCTGAAACAGACCTGGAGGGCAAGCGGAAGGAAGTTGCCCGTGCGGGTCGTGCCGCACCGATCGTCGAGTTGCCCGTGGGCCGTTATGTGGTCAATGGCCGATATGGCGGGGGCGCCTTGCTGCGGTCGGTGGACGCCGAGGTGACGGAAGGCGAGCTTACCGATGTGGTTGTGAACCTGGAAGGCGGCGCCCTCCGTCTTGCCGCTGTGCCATCTGAGGGCGGCGAGGTGCTCAAGGACAATATGTTCTATTGGGTCTTGTCTCCGGCCAAAGACCTGCAAGGCAATCAGAAAGAATTCGCACGGGCGGGTGTGGCGAAGCCGACCATCTGGCTTCCCGCCGATGACTATGTGGCGCGTGCGCGTCACGGCAAAGCCTTTACAGATGCGGCGCTGACCGTCGAACCCGGCAAGGTGACCGACCACACATTCGATATGCAAGTGGGGTATCTCAAGGCCAGCGCCATACCGGCACCGGGCGGTGATGTCCTGAAAGACAAGATGTTCTATTGGGTGTTGGAAACCGAAAAAGATCTACAAGGAAACCAGAAGGAAATGGACCGGGCCGGAACGGCGACACCGCTGTTCCGGATTCCCGCCGGCACTTATTTGCTCCGTGCACGTCATGGCAAGGCGTTCGCCGAACAAGAAGTCACGGTGACCGCCGGTCAGCTCACCGAGGTGCAGTTGGATATGCAGGTGGGCTATCTCAAGGCCAGCATGGTGATGGCGGAAGGCGGGGCTGCCGTCAAAAACAAAGCGTTTTACTGGGTGTTGAAGCCGGAAAAGGATTTGCAAGGCAAGCAGCCGGAGATTGACCGGGCCGGTGTGGCGGCGCCAACGTTCAGATTGCCGAAAGGCGACTATGTGTTGCGGTCGCGCCATGGCAAGGCCATCAAAGATACGCCGGTGTCAATCACGGCGGGCGCGCTGAACGAACAGACCATTGTCATGAACACGGCCATGGTGAAGTTGACCGCATCCGAGACCGAAGGTGGCCCGGAACTTGGCAGCGGTCTGTTCTGGTGGGTCCATAAAAAAGGCGACGATGGCGGCAAAGGCGCGGAGGTTGACCGGGCCGGGACGGCCAAGCCCCTGTTTGTCTTGCCCGCCGGTGACTATGTGGTGGCGGTGCGTAAGGACGGCGTGGTGTTTGACGCCCCTTTGACCTTGGCGCCGGGCGAAGAGAAAGCCCATAAGGTCAATCTCTCCGCGGCGTCTTCCCAGTAGCCTTAACCCGTCAGCGGGCCGCGTGTTGCTGCAACCGATCGGAAGATAGAGGTTCTGGGCCCGTGGCCGTCTGACTGGTTGTAAAGGTGTAATCGCCGATGATGTCCCGCGCCTTTGCGGACGCATCGGCCACTGTGGTCTTGCCTTTCTGCAAATTGTCGGCGAGTTCCAAGAGCTGCATATACAATTCCTCCGGCTCGCCCTGGATTGTCAGGCCAAAGCCCGCATGATCGGTTTCCAACGCGGTCCAAACCTCACGGACATTTGCCCAATAGTCTTTGGTGGCGGCCCAATAATCGTCCGCAATATCGATGTCGAAATCGCTGGATTTTGCATAGGTGTTGACGGCCACCTCGCGCACGAGAATTTGCGGTGTGCCGGCCATGATGAGTTTGGAATTGTCTTGTTCATGCACCCAGCCCGCCGGTGTGATCGCATGGCGGTTAACGGCCAGGATGGCATCATAGTCGTCCCGTTTGGTGGCATCCCGGCGCGGCAAGGGGCGTAAGCTGGCCGGTGATGTCCAAGCGGACACGCCATTTTCATGATGCCAGGCGGATACGCCCGCATAACGGGGGCCATCGTCCACTTGATAAACGAGCTGAGCCCATTTACCCCGGCGTTCCGCCAGAGAGAGCGCGCGTTTTTGCCATTTGTTTTTACCGATAAATTCAAAAACAAATTCCGGTTCGTAGATCCAATCTTGACGCCAATGCTTCACCGGCATTTTGGCATCGCCGCCGACCACCAAAATGTGCTGTAGGCTGATGAAATTGCCGTCATCGGCAATGACGCGCACAACTTCGTCGCCGCCTGTGATGTAAGGCTTCTTCAGGGCGTAGCCGTCCACAAAGGGCACGGTTTCGGTGAAGTCGAAGGTCACTTTGTAATCGCCTGCCATGGCCAAGATGGCTTTGCGATCTTCTTCAAACGTGTTGGTGGCGGACCCCTGATTCACAGGGCCGGTGGCGCAGGCGGCCACGCTGAAAAGGGTGAAAACAAGAAAAATGCGCAGGGCGGTCATAACGATTATTCCAAAATAATAATGCGACTCATTCGCAAAATAGATTGACAAGAGAATTTTCTCTTGCCATGAACACGCTCAGCTTGCAAGTGATATTCAGAATCATTCGCATAATATTGGGTGAAAAATAGTTTTGGGGGCAAAGTGATGCGTTTTTCAAGGAATGTCCGCGCTAACCTACTCGCGACGACGGCAATGGTTTTTCTGGTTCCGGCAGTCGGCCATGCAGAAGATGTGGACGAAATGGTGGTGGTGGGCACCCGAACAGAACGGCCGGCATTTGAAACCCCCATGTCCGTGGATAGCGTCGACCGCGATGACATCCAGGTGCAGCAGCCATTGAGTTTCCAAGAGGTATTCGAACTCGTTCCTGGTGTGGAAATCCAAGGGGGCGCTCGCCGCATTGCGGAAGAACCTTCCATTCGCGGCTTTAGTGACACCCAGGTCATTTTGAGAATTGACGGCGCGCGCCGCAATTTCGACCTCGCTCACCGGGGGCGGTTCCTCATCGATCCCGATTTCGTCAGCCGGATTGAAGTGCTGCGCGGCGCGGCCTCGACGATTTATGGCTCCGGCGCTCTTGGGGGGGCGATTGATGTGCAGACCGTTGACGCCTTGGATTTGTTGCGTCCCGGCGAAACGTTTGGTGTCCGCCTAAAAGGCGCTTATCAAACCAATGGCGCGGAACCATTTGTCAGTGCCGCCGCCTTTGGAAAACACAACAATATTGACGTGCTGGGCCAGTTCCTTTTTCGCGACATCACCGAAGATTTGGAAGATGGCAACAATGATCCGATCTTGGATACGCAAGACCGTATCCTAAACGGGATCTTCAAAGGGGGGCTCCAAATCGATCCCGACCAGCGTGTGGAACTCTTTGTGGATGTGTTCCAAAGCGACGGTAACAACCCCACAAATGCGACATCGGTTTCGACGCCGTCGACGGTTGTCGATCGGGACACGCGCGCGGTCGATGTGCGGCTTTCGTACAGCTATGCGCCGAAAGATAATGACTGGATCGATATCGGAGTTACCGGATTCTACACCGACATCGCGGTCACGGAAGACCGCTTCATTGATGCGCGCTTGGATGAATCGGATTTCAGCAGTTGGGGGGTCGATCTGAAAAACACCGCGTCCGTCTTCAACGCGAATGGTGTTGGCGTGACCTTGACGGTCGGCGGTGAGATCTTTGAAGACGAACAAAGCGGCACGCGGGACGGTGTGCCCCGCACACAGTTCCCGGACGCCACGCGCTTTTTTGCGGCGGCCTATGCCCAAGCGGAAATTGACCTTCTGGATGGCATGATCGACATCATTCCGGGCCTTCGTTTCGATCATTTCGAAATCGATTCTGAAACAGGCGCCGGCAATCGCACAGAGGAAGAGGTAAGCCCCCGCGTCTCGGTGGGCGTTGAGCCCGTCGAAGGCCTTTATGTGTGGGGGTCGTGGGCGCAAGCGTTCCGGGCCCCTAGCCTAACGGAATTATTCGTGGACGGAACACATTTCACGGCAGATTTAGCGCCGGGTCAGATTGTCATCAACGACTTTGTCCCCAACCCAGACCTGTTGCCGGAAAACTCTACCTCGTTCGAGGCGGGGGCGCGCTTCCGGCAGCAGGGCCTGATTTTCGATGGCGACAGATTTGACGTGTCTGGCGGCTATTTCAGAGCCAAAGTGGACGACTTTATCGATCAACAAGTGATCTTCATTAGCGGTGCACCGACATTCATTCCGCCGTTTGGGCCTTTGGTTTTCCCAGGCGAAACACGGAATGAAAATGTGGATGCCCTTATTAAAGGGTTCGAGGGTGAAGCAACATACACCACCGAACGCCTTACCCTTTCGGTCAGCGGCCATCTCGTCGACGGTGAAAACCAAGATACGGGTATTGGTCTTGCGTCGATTCTCCAAAACCGTATCGCATCGCGGGCGGAATGGCGCTGGCCGATCCTCAATTTGCGTGCCGGTGTGAAGGTGGTTGCCACCTTCGACCGCACGGACCTGCCGGCCGATGTGGAACCCGGCATTGGCTATCAGACGGTGGATCTGTATGGAACTTGGACCCCGGCAGAGGGTGTCTTGCAGGGGGCGACGTTTGGGCTCAATCTCGACAACATCAACGATGCGGAATATTCGGTCTTCCCAGCGGTTATTCGACAGCCCGGGCGCAGCATCCGATTGTCCGCGAGCTACCAATTCGGGATGTAAAACGGCGAGGCGTGGGCTGTGTCGTGTAAGTCCGCGCCTTGACGTCGGGGTTCTTTAAGACGCGCTGGACAATCGTCAAAAATTCTCACTTCGGGGCGACAAAGCCTGTTTCCTTCGCTAAACTTGACGCGAACGTCATATTTAGGTGTGGGAGGAAGCGCCATGAACGTGATGACAAAGCCCAAAAACGAAATAGGGCAGGTCCCGCTGGACCAGATCGATGTCAGCGATGCGTCCATTTACGAACATGATACGTGGCAACCGTGGTTTGAACGGTTGCGCCAGGAAGATCCGGTTCATCTAACGGAAGACAGCGCCAATGGCCGCTATTGGTCGGTAACCACCCATGAGACCGTCATGGCGGTGGATATCAACCATAAGGAGTTTTCGTCGGCGCAAGGCATCTCGATTGTCGATTTTGACGAAGACGACATGGACGATCGGGACCGCTTGGAAAACTTTATTTCCATGGACGAGCCGGAACACTCCAAGCAGCGCAAAACGGTATCGCCCTCGGTCGAACCGCGCAATCTCATGAATTTGGAGCCGCTGATCCGGGAACGTGCGGCGGACATTCTGGACAATCTGCCCGTCGGGGAAACTTTTAACTGGGTGGACAAGGTCTCGGTTGAATTGACCGCCCGCATGTTGGCCACCCTGTTCGATTTTCCCTATGAAGAACGCCGCAAGCTGATCCACTGGTCTGATTTAACGACGGCGATCGAAGAAACCACCGGCCAGGAAGTGGATATGGATTACCGCCGGTCGGAATTGATGCAGTGTGCTGCCGAATTTTACGAACTGTGGAACCAGCGCGCCGCCGCCGAGCCCAAATTCGATCTCATCTCCATGTTGGCCCATGGCGAAGAGACGAAAAAGATGAATGAAAATCCGGCGCTCTTCATCGGTAATATTTTGCTGTTGATCGTCGGTGGTAATGACACCACGCGGAACAGTATTTCCGGCGGTGTGGTGGGGCTTAATCAGTACCCAGAAGAATACGACAAGCTGCGGAAAGACCCATCCCTCATCCCCAATATGGTGTCGGAAATGGTGCGCTTCCAAACGCCGGTCATTCACATGCGGCGCACGGCACTCACCGATGTGGAACTGGGTGGCAAGACCATTCGCGAAGGCGACAAGGTGGTCATGTGGTATCTCTCGGGCAATCGTGATGAAACGGTGTTTCCAGACGCCGACCGGTTGATCATCGACCGGCCCAATGCGCGGCACCACGTGGCGTTTGGTTTTGGCGTTCACCGCTGCATGGGCAACCGCTTGGCCGAAATGCAATTGCGGGTCCTGTGGGAAGAAATCATGAAACGCTTCCGCCATGTGGAAGTGGTTGGCGACGTGAAGCGCTTGCCCAACAATTTCATTCGCGGCATCGCGGATGTCCCAGTGCAACTCCACCCGCTTTAAGGTCTGGCGCCCAGGGCATTAAGTATATTTTGCGGAAATACCTAGGGCGCCAAGTATTTGATGTGGTTAGTGTTTGATTAACCATAACTTTACTGTACAAATACCTCAGTTTGGGATTCGAAAGACTGAGAGGGCGCCATGGGCGTGCGCTATTCTGCATTGATTGTCGCGGCTGCTGTGGCCACGGCGGGTGTCGGCCCGGCCCTTGCCAGCGATGTGCTCATGTTCAAAACGGAACAAGGCACCGTCGCCATGGACCAGGAAGGCAACTTCAACACGGAAATGTCTGACAGCACGGATACGAACGACGATGCCGGCTCGACCGGTTTTTCCCTGGAAGTGACTGAATACCAGAAAGAATTCACTCATGGTGAGGGCACCGGCAATGAACAGGGTGTCGGGACCATGAGCCTTGTGTCCATTAACCCAGACGCAGCGGCATCGACGGATCTCACCAATTTGGGGGATATGAGCGGAGGCAGTTTGGGCGGCATTGGGGGAATATTGCCCTTGGACGAAGACATGCTGTCCGCCACCGGGCCGGGCTCGGTCGCCGGGTCCTACGATGCGGGCGTCGCCGGTGACATTGCCGATGGTCTAAAGGCCCGTTCGACCCGCCGCAGCGGAACGAATTCCAACAGTGAGGTGAATGCGCTCACCGGGGATATCTCGTCCCAGATCAGCGCGGGCGGTTATACAAGTGCGGCGGACAGCGGTATCGGCGTGGCCCAGGGTGTGGTCCAAGGCGGCGCGGCCGACATGGTCAACGGGTATCTTCCCTAAGATCCCATAGTCTTCACAAAAACGTGGTTGCGTTCTGATGGGTGTCGTTTCAAAAAAGAGACAACACTTTACCCTCTACGGTTTTCAACGCGCGCCCCTATGCATGATGCTTACCCCCAAAAACACCCGAGTGGTCCCCTCGGATTAGAACGGACCGATCATCCGGTTTTTCGGCTGCCTCTGGGCAACGCACAAGTGCGTTGGCTGCAGGCCCATAAGCATCGATTGCGCTTCGCGATCGACCCCGCATCGTCGCCCTATCTTGGATTCGATAAGAAGCGTTTGGTGTTCGTTCACGTGCCGAAGAATGCCGGAACGTCTGTGCGCGATGCCATTTTTAAAGACACTTTTCGACTGCCGCATTTTTCTGCGGAAGCGTTGCGGCGGTTTCAGCCGCAAGCGTTTGATGACTATTTGGTCGTGGCGGTATTGCGAAACCCTGCCACGCGGCTGGCGTCTGCTTTCGATTATTTGACGCGGGTGGCCCCCCGGGATGTTGACCGGCGTTTTGGTGCCGGCTTGTTGGACACATTTGGCGACCTGGACGGGTTCTACACGGGGTGTTTAGACGATGCAGTCTGGCGAAAAATCTGCCATTGGCCGCATTTCAGGTCGCAAAGCGAATATGTCACCGATATGCACGGGCGTGTCATTGTTGACCTTCTTCTCTGCGTGGAGAAATTGGGGGAGGCTGCCCCGGACCTGTCTGCCTATCTCGGCGAGGAGGTGGATCTTGGACAGCGGAAAAACCGCGGCAAAAGTTCCTATGATTTACCTACCGACCATCTGATCGACCGTCTTTACAAAGATGATCTTGCCCTGTGGCAATGGGTTTATGAGGGGGGCTTGCGCTGGGTCAGTCCGCGAGAAGGATTCATTCAAGAATAACACGACAAAGTAGCCTTCAGCGATCAGGTGGTATGGGGTGATGCGCCGCTTTTTAAATGCAACACGCCGCTCCATACCGGCGCCCTCAAGCACCTTTTTGGGCGTGTTTTTGAAAGGCCAATCGGGTCCACGTCACACCGGCACTTTTGTTCGGCTCTTGGACCGAGTCGGTGTGACGTTTTCGGACCGCGGTCAAATGGTGGCGGCGGGCAAGCGAGAGGGTTTCATCTGCCGAAACAGCATACATGACGCGTCCGGTCGGAACGGGGCCATGCCGCAAGGACATGGTGAGAAGTCCGCCAGGCCGCAGCAAACGGCTCAAGACGGCCATGCCCTGGCAGCGCTCTGCGTCGTCCAAATGCATCCAAACCGCCGTCAGCAAAATGAGATCGAAGCACGCGGCTTGATCATTCAAGGACACGAGCTGCGGGAGAGCATCATCGATCCACACAATGTTTGGGGACGGATGGTTCGTTTCCGCATAGCTTCGGAAGGCGTCGGTCGGTTCGACTGCCGTGACATGATGGCCTTTTCCCGCAAGGTAAGCGGCATCGCGGCCGGTTCCGGATCCAATGTCTAAAACGGTGGATGGGGTTTGTGGCATAAGGTCGAGGATGGCCGCATGCCCCACTTCAAATGGCACGGTTTCATATCTTGGGATCAGCGCCGCCGCTTGGGCGCCATAGCCCTTGGTCCCCGGGACACCCTTCATGTGCGGTCCTTACCGCCGCGCGGGGCGGATCATCGGATAGAGCGGCGGGGAGGACCCATGTTGCACTTTGCCAACAGCTTCAAATCCATGGCGTTCGTACAAAGTCATGTTCCGTGGATTGGAAGATTCCAAATAAGCGGCTGCGCCGTCTTCGTCTATTTTCTGAAGGGCATGCTTCATCAAGGCCGACCCAAGCCCTTGTCCTAAATAGGCCGGGTCGCACGCTATGAAGTTAAGGTACCAATGCGGTTCCTGGGGGTGAGCCGCCGCCAAGCTCGCGCCGATATTGATCAGATCTTCAAGAATTTCAGGCCGGGCCGTCTCCGCCACGATCGCGCCCATGGCGTCTGAATCCGTCGATACCCCGGGCGGCAGCCACATGGCCACGGCCTTAAAGCCGTCGACCGCGAAGGTTGTTCCATGGTCTAGGCCTTTTCCGGCGGATGCGTGGGCAAAGCGAGGCTTTGCATTCAAGTACACCGATGCTTCCGGCCAAATCCATCGTTGTACCGGGTCGGTCGAGAAGCCGAGAGTGATGGTCCGTAGGGCGCGGTCGGCATCTTTTTTGTCAACGGTGATTATTTTGGGCAATGACATGGGACACCATTCTGTGTGGCGATGGATGTTTGGGCGGTTTCCTTGACCCGGTCATACCACATAAGGCCCGGGCTGTGTTCGGCGCGTGACCAAATGGATCAGGCATTGCCATATAGGCGCATGATGATGGCTTTAATGACCTCTTCTTGTTTTTTCTTGGGCATGTCGATGATCGGGCCCGGCCGGCCGGCATTCATCAAATCCGCCAGGCCATGCACAATCGACCAGGCGGCCATTGCATCAATCATGGCGGACGGATCTTCCAACGGGTCGACACCGCGAAATTGGGCGACGGCCTGCAACAAATTATTGAATGCTTTTTCGGAGAGGGCCGACAATTCCGCGTCCTCATAATCCGTGCGTTTCGATGAAAACATCAGGCGGAACAGGGCCGGGTGCGTCCGCGCAAATTCCACATAGCCTGTGCCCGAGGCGACCAAGAGCGCAAAGGGGCTTTGGTCGGTTTTGGCGCGATGGGCATCTTGCGTTTTGAGGAATTTCCGATAGCCAACCGCCGCCAATGCGGTCAGCAAACCGGCGGCATCCTTAAAGTGATGGGCGGGGGCGGCATGGCTGACGCCGGCGCGTTTGGCCACGGCCCGCAGCGAAAATCCTTCAATACCGTTTTCTTCCAGGACTTTTTCACCGGCTTCCAACAACGCCGCGCGCAGGTCACCATGATGGTAGGGCGCTGCCTTTGGTTTTTTGAGGGCCGGTTTTCTGCCCGTTTTCGGTGTGGTCATGGGGAAGCCATAGCGCGCGATCTTTACACTGTCAAAAAATCTTCTTGACAGTGTAAAGATTAGACCCATTTATAACCCTGACAGTGTCAAGATGAGTTGAGTGATGATGATCCCTCTCAGCCGGTCCGGTCAGATTCTCGCCGATGGGGCGGGGCCGCGGGACAAGCGATACAGGCAACGACATGGATATCGATACGATCTTTAGATTTGCCAATCTGACGGCCCTTGCGGGCTGGGCCGTGCTGGTGGCCTCTCCGCTTGCGCCGAAATGGGCGGACACGATCTCGGGGTTACTCATCCCGATCCTTTTGTCCGTGGGATACATGGCTCTTGTGTTGGTCTATTGGGCCGATGCGGAAGGCGGTTTTAGCTCCCTGTCCGACGTGATGACATTGTTTACCTATCGCGAGGTCGCCTTGGCCGGGTGGATCCATTTTCTCGCGTTCGATCTTTTTGTGGGGGCGTGGGAAACGCGCGTTGCCCGGCGAGAAAACATTTCACATTTGCTGGTCATACCTTGTTTGGCCCTGACTTTTCTGTTTGGCCCCATCGGGTTTCTTGCATTTTGCGCGTTGCGCGCCATCCCCAGATCACACCGTGTACAGACAACGCTCGCAGGAGACGCTTGATGACGATTACACACACCGCCCCCTTGAATGGTTCTGTCTTACCCGAATTTTTTCACAACATTTTTCGCCGGGAGCCTCTGTTTGCCGGCACCACTGTCTTGCTCATCCTGTTGGCGGTGCCGTTATTGGCCGCGTCCGCGTTGGAGCAGCGCACACTGTTCGACATTAATGTGTGGATTAAACCGCTGAAGTTCGACCTCGCCCTGATTGTCTATCTGGGAACCATGGCGTGGTTTGCCACATGGCTGCCGGAAGGGCTGACGGAAGCGCGTTGGTACAAGACCTTTTCGGTCATCGTCGTATCGGCTGTGGCGCTGGAAATGGCGTGGATCGTTGGGGCCGCTGCGAATGGCATAGAATCCCATTTCAATTCATCAACGCCGTTCATGGCACTGCTGTATCCAATCATGGGGGCGTTGGCGGTGACGTTGACCACCGCCACGCTGATCTATGGGCTGGTGTTTTTGCGGGACACGGACAGCGCGCTCAATCCGGCGTTTCGTTTGTCCTTGGCTTGGGGATTGATCCTCACCTTTGTGTTGACCGTATCGGCGGCGGGGTTGATGGTCGTTAATGGCGGGCATTTTGTGGGCGGAAATCTGTCCGATGCGGAGGCCTTTCCCCTCATGGGCTGGGCCACCGACGGGGGCGATTTGCGGGTGCCTCACTTTTTTGCCACCCATGCCATGCACTTCATTCCCGCGTTTGGTTTTGTGGCCGGTGCGGTGTTGCCAACGGGCCTGGCCCGGGCGTCCGTCTACCTCGCATCCGCCGGCTTTACGGGCTTTGTGGCCTACACAGTGTATGAAGCCATGAATGGCTTACCCTTTCTGGGGCTTGTCCTGTAGGGCTTACCGGCGACAGGACCATGGAACTGACACATCTGACGGTTAGAAAGGGATCAGCCGACCCCCATTGAGACCCAAGCAGGTTTAGCCATGACCACAGACCGTCCCTTGCATGTGCTGTTTTTATGCGTGGGAAACTCCGCACGGTCGATCATGGCGGAATCCATTCTCAATCATCTGGCCGGTGATTGGTTCATTGGCGTGTCCGCCGGGTCTCAACCGGCGGGGGCTGTCCATCCTGAAGCGCTCCGCCTCCTCACGGAAAAAGGCCACGATGTGTCACGTCTTCGGTCTAAAAGTTGGGATGACTATGCCGGTGCGGACGCGCCCCCGATCGACTTTGTTGTCACCGTGTGTGATCACGCTGCAGCGGAAACGTGCCCGATTTGGCCGGGCCATCCGATGGTTGCTCATTGGGGCGTGGCGGACCCGGCATCCGTTGACGGACCGGGCGCCAGTCAAAAGCAGGCCTTTGCGGATGCCTATGACCTGCTTCAAAAACGCATCACGTCGTTTATGTCCTTACCCCTTGCGGAGCTAAGCCCGTCCGAGCAGCGAGCGGCCATGGACCGGATCGGTCACCTCCGTTTGTCACGCGGTTAGGCGCCCCGCCGCGCCCCGATCAGCGCCGCCAACGTCATAACGGTCAGGGCTGCCTCGACCATGATGACGGTCTGAACCTCCGACGAATAGCTGTCCCAAATATTGGTGCCCTCGATGACAAGGCTCGACAAACGGCCAAGTAAGATCCCACCCACGGTGATGAGCAAGACCAGAAGTCCCGTTCGTATACGGAGGAAATTCACAAGGCTCAAAAACAGGGCAATGGCAACCACCGCATAGAACCCGCCATATTGGCCGCGGATCGCACTTCGTCCATCGGCGGTGAGCGCCAGAACGTCGAAGGCATCCAGTAAGTCGCCCGGCGATGTCATGGCGCGGTAACTCACATACCCCGCCCCCAAAAGCCCGAGTGCCAGCACAAGCTTGCGGAAATTATCCATGTGTCTCCCCCTTATGTTTTGCGTTGCATGAGTGGCCTAAGGTGCCGGATAAGCGTGTCCGATCATCCGTGTGCCTTCAAAAACCGCGCGGTCGAGCACATGCGTGCCCTCTCCGAAATGCGGCCCGTCAATAAACACGAAATCAAAAGCTTTGTTTTCATTCACGTCTCTGTGCAGCATGACGATATACATATCGCCTGTGTTGGGGGCGGGACTGACAATGATATCGACGTCCTTCGTCGACCCGTCTTTCACATAAGTGTAGCCCACATAGACATTGCCGTTCGGCTTCCCCTCTTGGAAGGGATGCATCACCAGCCAGCCATTACCGTCAATCTGAACTTCGGGGAAGGTGATGGTGTTTCCGTCGCGCGTGGAGCCATCCGTGATGATCCAGTTTTTGTCCCCATTGCCGATTGTTCGTTGTGGTGCGGCTGCGTCAGCGGGGGCTGATTGTTCTGCGTTGGCGACCATCGGACCGAATGTCAGTATGGTGGCAAGAAGCGCGAGTTGAGTTGTTTTCATGTGTTGTCCCTGGTGCGTAATGTCCCCATGTGGTGAGTTTCCCCTTAGGGGCGCAGCGGGTCAAGAAAAGCCGGAGGAAACAGATGGCCGATCGGATGTCTGGTGGCTGCCAATGTGGTCAGATCAGGTACGAAATTGTCGGAACGCCGTTGAGATTGGCCATTTGTCATTGCCGCGATTGCCAAAAGCAAAGCAGCAGTGCCTTTGGGATGAGCCTCACTGTGCACCCGCAACATTTCCGGATCACCAAAGGCGCCGTTAAACAGTTCGAGTGGCGATGTGACAGTGGGCGAACGAAAATCTGCACCTTCTGCCCCAATTGCGGGACACGGATCACTCACGAAAGTGACGGGTCAATCAGTGTCAAGGCCGGCTCCTTGGATGACACAAGCGGTTTGCATCCGGACGCCCATTATTGGACCGCCCGCCGGCAAAAGTGGTTCGACATATCGCCCGACCTGCCGCACTATGCGGATGACGGCTAGAGCTTTTCTTGGGTGTAAATAAGCTCGGCGACAGGCAAGTCGGCCTGTTTGGCACAGGCGAGAATCTCTGTCTTTAGAGCGTCAGAGATGAATTGATCCCGTGTCAGTATAAAGATGAAACTCTTGTCTTCGCCGCTGACCACCGCCCAGTCATACAAATCGTTTCCGTTTGTGGGACCCAGACAATAAATCCAATAATCGAACCCGCCACGGCTGGCAAAGGCACGTTGAAAGAAACGCGCCACGCTGTTGCCGAACGCGATTTTCAGCTTGCGGTTTTCCGGGTCGTTGTTCGCAAGGGCAATGCCCGTGATGCTTTCTTCCGTCAGGGTCCCATCCGCGGCCTTGCGGGTGCACCGGTTGAGCACATCAATGGAAGACGGTGAGGTGACGGTGTAATTGGCTGTGGAGTTGATGCAGGGGCCAAAATCCTTGCCGTCTCTAGACAGGGTGTTGTCCTGAAACCGATTGGGTGTGCGGGCCGTGTCGTACCAAAGCCCGGCATATTTCGTGAGGGTCACGTCGAACGACGACGAAAAAGACGCGGCACTTGCCGCAATCGTCAGTCCCAATCCCATTAATCCGATGAAAATGATGAATAGAGTGCGCATGTGACGGCCTCCCTGCTTTATTTCTTCTACGCACAGACCTAAGCAGTGGTTCAGCGATCTTCCACCGGGTAAGGGCCGTCTTCGAAAATCTGATCGTGATATCCTTTCAAACCTATGAGTTGCGCAAGGGGGCTGCGCCAGCTTTCACCGGCGGATAGGCGCTCAATAACGGCGTGAAAGTCTAGTTTTGGCTGCCAATCCAGGTCGCGCCGGGCTTTTTCATTCACATAGACCCGGTCGATGGTGGGGAACATGCGCCAATGGCGTTTGTCATATTCCGCGCGATAGGCCGGCACATATTTTTCGACGACCGCTGGGGCATCCACTTGAAGAAGCGGCAAATCTTCTTGTTGGAAGGGGGAGGTGGCGCTGATGATGTATTTGCCAAAGCCGAGGCGAGGGGCACATTCCATCGCGTTGAGATGGGCGCTCACGGCGTCTTCCACATCCACACGGCGGAACAGAAATTCGGACGATTTCGCGTTGTCGTCGGCGAAAGCGTCCCGCTTGGCTTTGTTGTCGTCTTCTTCCGGAAAAAAGCGTGACGTGCGCAGCACCAAACACGGTAGTCCCTGCTTTTTGTGCATCAGCTCGCACAGATCCTCCGCCGCGGATTTCGTGACCCCATAGATGTTTTTGGGGATGGGGCGCACATCTTCCGTGATCCACGCAGCGGGCGCCCCTGGCGGCGGCACCAAGGCGTTGCCGAACACGCTGGTGGTGCTGGTAAACACGAACCGCTGCAGCCCCTGCGCGGCGGCTTCCTCCAACAGGTTAAGCGTGCCGGTAATGTTGGTGTCGACAAAATCTTGACGGCTGTGCGTCGCCACATGGGGCTTGTGCAAAGTGGCGGTGTGAATGACCGCCTCCACGCCGGACATTGCTTTTTTAACGAAATCCCGGTCGGCAATCGTGCCCATATGGGTTGTAAAGGGCGATGCTTTAATGTCCACGCCGATCGCGCGTTTTCCGCTGCTTTGCAGTGTACGGAGGATCGCTTCCCCTAAGTGTCCGGCGCTGCCGGTGACAAGTATGGTCATAAGGGTCAAATCATCTCGGAGGAATCATCGTCAGATCCTGGGCCCTCTCGCCCGTAAACCATGGCCGCAAGCAGATAGGTTGCCTGGAATAGATTGATGATGAGGACGGTTGTGTAAAGCGCCATTCCGAATTCAGGTAAAAGTCCGATAATCAAAAGGATCATGGCAAGTTGGCTGCTGCCTTCCAGCAGAATCCAAAAGAAGGACGCGCCAACCATATTGGTCCGGGCCCTTTTGCCGTAAGCTTGCCGCACATCCGACGCCGCGAACTGGGCGTAGATTGATGCAAGATTGCTGATGAACAAGATGGCGCCGGACACACGCCAGAGCAGGGCACCTTCCATGCCGTAGACGCTGAGCAGCAAGGGCAGTAAGGCGCCGACCAGGATGAAAAGACCAACGGTCACGACCGCTCGGATCATGAAGAGTTCATAGACACTGGCGCGCCGGTCCCGGGAGAAGCTGATCAACGCGCCAAAGCCCACAAAGATGCCGGCGATTTGCGCGATGGCGAAAAAGAGATCTGTGGTCTGTGAATCCATAATGTGCCGCTCCGTCATCCTTATGCCGTGTTCGTTTTGGCCTGGCAATTCCTCTTGACCCTCCGGCGCAACACGCTAAATTCAGAAATATGACAATTTGTCAGTGAAGCTGAGGACCCAAAATGAGCATCACAACAGAGCGCCCAGACGCCAATACCAACCCAAGTTTTGATCCGGACGCCTTGCGCGCCAAATATCGCGAAGAACGCGACAAACGGTTGCGGACCGATGGGAATGAGCAATACCAGAATGTGGTTGGCGACCTTGCGCATTTTGTGGATGACCCCTACGTGGCGCCCGGGTTCGAGCGGGCACCACTGACCGACGAAGTGGAGGTTGTGGTGATCGGCGGCGGCTTTGGCGGCTTGCTTGCGGGCGCCCGGCTGCGCGAAGCGGGCCTCAAAGACATCCGGTTGATCGAAAAGGGCGGCGATTTTGGCGGCACCTGGTATTGGAACCGGTATCCGGGCGCGCAGTGTGACGTGGAAGCCTATGTGTATCTGCCGCTGCTGGAAGAAACCGGTTACGTGCCATCGGAAAAATATGCCCGCGCGCCGGAAATTCTAGCGCACAGCCGGGCCATCGCCGAAAAATATGATCTGTACACGAATGCTTGTTTTCAAACCGAAGTGACAGAGATGACGTGGGACGAAGATCAAGCCCGCTGGATCATCTCGACAAATCGCGGCGATGCCATGAAGGCGCGCTTTGTGTGCATGGCCAATGGTCCGCTGCATCGCGCAAAGCTGCCGGGCATTCCGGGGGTGGAAACGTTTAAAGGTCACGCCTTTCACACCAGCCGGTGGGACTATGCCTATACGGGGGGAGATTCCAACGGCGGCCTGACCGGCCTGAAGGGCAAGCGCGTCGGTATTATCGGCACCGGGGCCACCGCCGTGCAATGCATTCCGCATTTGGGCGAAACGGCTGACCAGCTCTACGTCTTTCAGCGCACGCCGTCGTCAATTGATGTGCGTAATAACCGGCCGACCGACCCAGGCTGGGCTGAAAGCTTGGAACCGGGCTGGCATCAAAAACGGATGGATAACTTTAACATCTTGGTGTCAGGCGGCTTCCAGGACGAAGACCTGGTGAATGACGGCTGGACCGACATCATCCGCAACCTGCTGATGCGGGTCACCCATGATAAAGGCGGTGCCTTGTCGCCCGAAGACATCGAAAACGTCATGGAAATGGCGGATTTCGAAAAAATGGAACAAATCCGCGGTCGGGTGGACAGCGTTGTGAAGGACGACACCGTCGCAGAGGCACTCAAGCCGTATTACCGTCAGTTCTGTAAACGCCCCTGCTTCCATGATGACTATCTCGACACGTTCAACCGGCCCAACGTCACCCTTGTGGATACCAATGGCCAAGGGGTCGACCGCATCACCGAAAAAGGTGTGGTGGCGAACGGTGTTGAGTATGAGGTGGACTGCCTGATTTACGCCACCGGCTTTGAGGTGGGAACCGACTATACAAGGCGGTCCGGCTACGAACTATATGGGCGAGGTGGGCAAAGCCTAACGGAAAAATGGAAAGACGGCGTATCGTCGTTCCATGGCATTCACACCCACGGATTTCCCAATGTGTTCATTATGGGCGGCTCGCAAAGCGGCTTCACCGTGAATTTCTGTCACAATCTGAATGAACAGAGCAAGTACATCGCCTATATCATTTCCGAGGCAAAAGCCCGCCAAGCGCGCACGGTGGAGACGTCTGTCGATGCCGAAGAAGATTGGGTGAAAACCATCATTGAACTGGCGCAGCTTCGGCAAAAATTTTTCGAGGAATGTACGCCCGGCTATTACAACAATGAGGGTAAGCCCGGCGAACGCAGTGGCCAAAGTGTGTGGTATGGCGCCGGCCCGGTTGCCTATTTCAAGGTATTGTCAGATTGGCAGGAACAGGGTGAGCTGAAAGGCCTGGAGCTGTCTTAGGCCCTCCAGCGTCTACCAAGGATGTTCGGTACCGTCCCACGACCAGAATGTGCCACTGTCGTCGAGGGTTAGGCGGCGGCAGCGACATGCGCCCTAGTCAATGTCGAGTGGCGCAACCGCTCTCGTCAGCATCATGCGCGTGGGCCGGAAGCCCTTTGTTGCAAAATGCTCATGAACCGCTTCGTCGTTTGGTGCTTCGAAGACAATGTCGGCAATGCCGAGGGACAGGCAGTGCTTGTCAACGGCATCCAGAAGCTTTTGTTCCAAACCTTGGGACTCAAAGGTGCGGTGAATTTGAACATGTTGAATAGCAGCGCGTGACCGCAGGGCTTCTTCCGGACGCTGGCGATGTTCATCGCGTCGCCACCATAGATAGCCGGCGATGCGGCCGCCCGTTTCAGCAATCAACAGGTGGCAGTCCTCCCTGCGTAGGATATCGGCAAAGAAATCCGATGTGCCGGGCGATGCAGGTACAAACGCAAACGTGTTGTCTCCAACGGCCTGTTGCGGGCGAAACTGTGCATGCAAATGAGCGAGGTCGGCAAGGTCAGATAGTTGGGCGGGGCGAATGAGTATGGACATGACCGGGATATGGGGATGCGACCCCGCCCACCCAAGCAAAATCGGCATGAAGCCATGCGATTGTTGACGCGAGTGAGAAAGCCGACCCGCGTTGCGTATATACTTGTTTACTCGCCGGCCACGATGTCGGTTTCGACGGCGCCCATCCAGGTGCCGCTGGCAACCACCTTATCGCCCGGCTTAAGGAAGATGCCTTCCGCGTGGCGGTCTTGGTAAAGCGCCTCGCGCATATACTCCATAAGGCCTTGGCTCGTGAACGAGAAGCTGAACAACCATCCCGCGGCGGTGGCGGCGATATAGCCGGTGCCGGGGGCGTGAAACACCACGCCGCCTGGCGTGCCGGTCAACAGTGCGGTGCCTTTGGGGATGGTGCTGGCGTACAGATCCACGGGCGTGCCGTTATGGACCCACGACCCCTTGCCGCCGGTCTTAAACGTTTCCATCACGATCTTGTCGATGTTCCAAATCATCGTGTCGGCGGTTTCGTTCTGGCGCGTTTCGTCATTGACCGTGAGTGTGAGCGTCAATTCGCCATAAGCCTCGCGCCAATCGCCGCGCGGCACGATCATCCAGGGGCCGGTCGGGAAAAAGCCCGGTTGACCTTTGGCATTGGCAAAGCCGTCGCCCGCACTTGGATCGGTGAGATTGGCCTCGCGCAGTAAGGTGGCCCGTTCGGTGAAATCGTTGACCACAAACAATCCGGCGCGGGCAAATTTCAGATCTTCCGGACCCTGAATGTCCCGGTCGAACACGATGGCCAATTCCACTTCGTAATCCAAAAGCCATTCGGGCTGAGCGGTGAGGGGAGTGTCATAAGGTGTTGGGTCAGCGATTTTGGGGAACAAAAACGGCGCATCAATGGATGCTTCCTCGCCATGTTCCGCATAGTTCGTGCCTGCCGCAATATTTTGGCGTGCGGTCGCCACCGGCAAAAGATCCGCTAACGGAATGGTTTTCTGAGCAGCGGCCGGCGTGCCGGCCATCAGCGCGGCAATGTCGTCCAGCGCTTTTCCGTCAAGGATATCGAGCGGCAACTCCGGGTATTGGTCAAGCGCGGCGCTGAGATCAACAGCGGTGATGGTGGTGTCGTCGGAAGCGATCACGGCAAGGGTGTGGATTTTTCCATCCACCGCCACCCGGGCAAACGTTAACGCTTCGTTAACAGGGGCGACCTCCCATTTCGCGTTCGCGGGGGAGGTGACCAACAAAAAAGCGACACAAATAGCCAGTAACGATTGAAGCATGTGCCGACCTTCAGTCAACGGAATTGGAAACCGCATGTGTTCTCCCCTGTCCCCAAAAATTTTCTTATGCGATGGCGGGGACTTTAGCGTGTTTTTTGAAGCTTGGCGACTTGCGCTCATGCAAAATCACTTCTTATGATCCGTACACAAAGGCGGTGACATGACGGTTTCGGATACCCCTGTCGGCGGCACCCATGGTGCGCTCCATCGCCCCCTCTATCCGCAGGGGCAGCGCGCCCATGCATTGGAGGCGGCAGAGGCCCCCTCTTGCACCAAGACGGAACGCCCATTCGTCTTGATCGCGACCATCGTTGCGTCCTCCATGGCGTTTATCGACGGCACGGTCGCGATGATCGCCCTGCCCGTTATTCAAGACCGGTTGTCGGCCAGCTTCTCGGAAGCCCAGTGGGTCATCAATTCCTACGCCTTGTTCTTGGGGACGCTTATCTTACTGGGGGGCGCGGCGGGTGACCGGTTTGGCCATCGCCGGTTGTTTTCCGTGGGGGTCAATCTCTTCGCGCTGGCATCGGTGTTCTGCGCGGTGGCACCGACGGTCGAGTTTCTCATCGGGGCCCGTGCGCTCCAAGGTGTAGGGGCGGCGTTGATGGTGCCGCAAAGCCTTGCGCTCATTGCGGTGCATTACCCCAAAGAAGAACGTGGACGCGCCATTGGCCTGTGGGCGGCGGCGTCGGCGGTGGCGACCGCCATGGGGCCGGTGCTTGGCGGCTTCATGATCGACCTGTTCGACTGGCGATCGATTTTCTGGATCAACTTCCCCTTATCGATTGCGGTTCTCTTTCTGGTTCATCGCTTTATTCCGGAAGAAACAGAGCTTGCGCCGCGCGGCACCGCGCCGGATTGGGTGGGCGCGGCCTTGGGCCTGATGGCTATTGGGGGGCTGTCCACCAGCCTGACAATGTCCGCGGAAATGGAGGTCACATCATCCGTCACGCAGTATGTGGCTCTGGCCGGTGTGATCGCCTTGGCCTTGTTTTGTTGGCAAGAACGGCGTCATCCGGACCCGTTGGTGCCATTGTCGCTGTTTTCCGGGAGGGTGTTTGTGGCCGCCAATGTCATGACGGTCCTGTTATACGGCGCGTTGGGGGTTGTCTTATTCCTCATCCCCTTCGACCTGATTGAACGGCGGCACATGTCGGCCTCTCATGTGGGGCTGCTCATGTTGCCCTTTGGCCTCATCATTGGGGTGGCCTCCCGGTTTGTGGGGGCGTGGGCCGACCGTCATGGGCCGCGCACGCCGCTGTCGTTGGGGTCGCTCTGTGTGGCGGTGGCGTCGGCCATGCTGGCGGCCACGTCCGATCACTTTTGGGCCGGTGTCTTTGGGCCGATCGTCTTAATGGCGGTGGGCATGGGGCTGGTGGTGTCCCCCCTTACCACCGCGGTCATGAATGCTGCCGCGGATGCCCATGCGGGGGCGGCCGCTGGGGTCAACAATGCGGCCAGCCGCATCGCCGGTCTGTTCGGCATCGTGTGCGCCGGCGCGCTGACCCAATATGTCTTCGTTCACGAACTGACCGTGGTGGGCCTTGGCGCAACCAGCTTTTGGGGCGCGGATGTGCGCATGGGGGCCTTGCCGCCGCCCGACGCCGCGGCCTGGACGGTGGCCGAATTCGCCTTTCGGCGCGCCTATGGGGCGGGCATGCTGCTGGCGGCGGGGCTTGCGCTGATGGCGGCCCTTATCTCATTCTTTGGATTGCCGTCCCGCACGGAAGCCGCCACGCCGCCCATGGGCAAAACCGGCGATCACGCGCTTCCCTAAGCCGGTCACATGGCCTTGGCCAAGCGTTTAAAGTTGGCGGCGGCGTTTTTGAAAGGCTGGGTGTCTTGTTGGACCCGCGCCATCAGCAGGGCACCCTCGACCGTTGCCATCACATAGTCCGCCAATGGTTGCGCGTTCTCCATGGACATGCCGTCCCGGTGCAGCACGCCCGCGATAATGCTGCGCCACTGGGCGAACACTTGCTGGGCCACGCCATTGATCAGATCGGACTGGGGAACGGTCTCCAGAATGGTGGTGGCGATGGGGCACCCGTCTTTGAACTTGGAAGCCGCCATCCAGCCCGCGAGCATCTCGGTGTAGTTGTCGAGAAACGCCCCAGCGGTCGGTGACTCATCCGCCAGGCGCTCCAGCGTGGTGCTGACCATCTGCCCGGCCGCATCGACCGCGGCGGCGGCGATCTCTTCTTTCCCACCTGGGAAATAGTAATAGAGCGATCCGCGCGGCGCCCCGCTTTCCTGCAAGATTTCGGACAAACCGGTCCCCGCATATCCATGGCGCCGAAACAATTTTGCGGCAGCGGCGATCAGGGCGGCCTTGTGTTTGCGAGGTTGAGCCATTCGAACACGGTTCTAGTTGCGAATCATATTGCAGATTTATGTAGACTGATCAGCATAAATCTGCAAGAAGGAAGTTGGGTGGCTTGGTACTGGGCGCCGAATATCGTTCGACATGTGTATATCGATTTGAAATAGATCAATCAGTCTATTTGATGTGATTTGCGGGCTCTGTCCGGTAGGATGCGGAAGAGGGAAATGAAAATGGACGGCATACCAGAGGGGTTTCACCCCCATCAGCGCAAAAGCCCCCTGACCGCGCCGTGGGAACCGATCTACGCCAAAATGCGTGCCGACGGCCTGAGCTTGGGGGTGCTGGCAGGGGAACAACACAGCAATGCCAGAGGGTTTGTGCATGGCGGGCTGATGTCGGCCCTAGCCGACAATGCGATGGGGCTGTCTTGCGGATTTCAGCACGACGCCATCGGCAGCTTGGTGACCGTCAATCTGAGTGTGGACTTTCTGGGCGTCGCCACGCAGGGCCAATGGCTCGAATTCGCTGCGTCGGTTCACAAGGTGGGGCGATCGCTTGATTTCGCCCAATGCCTTATTACTGCTGACGGCGAATTATGTGCCCGCGCAACGGCTACTTTTAAAGTGGGCCGTCCAAAATCGACCTAGAACATTGTTCTAGCGTTAGGCGTTAGAGCAATGATATGGCAATGGCTGCCAAGGACGCCGCAATCACCCACAGGGCCAGGCGCCCACCGCGATTGGCGCGGGCTTCGCTCTCGCCGATGATCCGGGCGGTTTCCGGGTCCAGCCGGATCCCGTCATCGGTTAGCGTCGCTGCGGCCACTTCCGCCTTGGAGAGAAAGCTCGGCAAAGACCGCAATACCCGGCCAAGCGCGACCGCATCTTCGGCGGCCGCGGAAATGCGTGCTTCCGGTCCCATTTGCTGGGTCATCCATTCTTCCAGCACCGGACGGGCGGCTTCCCAAATATTGTGATGAGGGTCCAAATTGCGCGCGACCCCTTCGACCACCACCATGGTCTTTTGCAACAAGACAAGCTGGGGCTGCATGCGCATGTCGAACGTGTCGGTGGTTTGGAGCAATTGGGTCAGCAATTTCGCCATGGAGATGTCTTCCGCGTCGCGGTCGAAGATCGGTTCCCCAATCGCGCGCAACGCTTGCGCAAAGGCATCGCGGGCATGGCTGCGGGGAACAAACCCGGCTTCAAAATGGACGTCCGCCACACGCTTATAATCGCGCATCAAAAAGCCGAACAAGGTTTCAGCCATAAACCGGCGGGATGCTTCGTCCAGCCGGCCCATAATCCCAAAATCGATCGCCACCAGCGTGCCGTCTTCATCCACCAATAGATTGCCTTGGTGCATGTCCGCGTGGAAAAAGCCGTCGCGCAAGGCTTGGCGCAGAAACGCCTGGATGACCCGATTGGCGAGATCCGGCAAATCGAGCTTGGCTTTCTTAAGCGCGTCAAGGTCATTGATCGGAATGCCGTTCACCCATTCGAGGGTGAGAACACGCTGAGAGGTGCGCTCCCAATCCACCTTGGGCACCCTAAAACCGGAATCGTCCCAGGTGTTTTCCGCAAGTTCCGATGCGGCGGCGGCTTCAATGCGCAAATCCATTTCCAAGGCGGTGCTGTCCGCCAGGGTTTGCACAAAGGCCACGGGCCGCAAACGGCGGGCCGGGACACTCCAATGTTCCACCTGGTGGGCCGCAAAGAAAAACGCGTCCAAATCTTTTTGAAAGTCGCGCTCAATGCCCGGGCGCAGCACTTTGACGGCAACCGCCCCGCGATTGTTGTCATTATGCGCGGTGGGGGCGGTGTCTTGGTCCGTCTCTTTAGCAGTAAGCGGGCGGCGAACGGCTTTGTGAACTTGCGCGATGGAGGCTGCCGCGATGGGCTCGCTCAGCTCGTCAAAGAAGGTTGTGACCGCGCCCCCGAGTTCTTGTTCGATCACGGATTTGGCGTGCGCCATGGGAAAGGGCGGCATGCGGTCTTGAAGGGCCTTCAGGTCTTCTGCGGCGTCTTGGCCCACAATATCCGGGCGTGTGGCCAACAACTGCCCCAGCTTGATGTAACTGGGGCCGAGATCCTGTAAGGCGCGCGATAGCCGCTCAATGCCTTGGCCGTCTGTGGCGCTAAGCTTTTTTTCCCACGGCAGGCGAATGCGCGCGATGCGCCCGACCCATTCCGCGGCTTTCGGTTTGGCGCCCAGCATGTCCGTTGGCCACAGCGCGTCATAGCGCGCAAGAGTGCGCCCCGCTTTGGCCAGTCGCCTGATATTTCGGAGGGTTTGGATCACCGTCTTTGTCTTTCATCCCTTCCGCAACAATCAGGTGCGCCAACCGGAATGGAGCGCTGCGATGCCGCCGCTCATATTGCGATAGCTGACACGCGAAAACCCGGCATCTTCAATCATCCGCATAAAGAGCTTTTGGTTTGGAAACTTGGCAATGCTTTCCACAAGGTAGCGGTAACTGTCGGCGTCTCCGGTGACCCATCGACCGATCTCGGGGATCGCGGTGAAGGAATAGCGATTGTAAAGCTCGTCCAGCAGGGGAATATCCACCGCACTGAATTCGAGGCACAAGAAACGCCCGCCCGGTTTTAGAACACGCTTCGCTTCGCGTAAGGCCTGATCGATATGGGTGACGTTCCGAATGCCAAAAGCAATTGTGTAGGCATCGACGGACCGGTCCGGCAGCGGCACGGTTTCCGCATTCCCGCAGACCCAACTGAGTTGATCGGCCAGTTCCACCGCCGTTTCGCGTTGGCGGCCGCTGATCAGCATGTTGGCGTTGATGTCGCACAAAATCACGTTTGCCGCCGGGCCGCGTTTGTTCGCGCGCTCCAGAAAGCGAAACGCGATGTCGCCCGTGCCACCCGCCACATCCAGCAAGGTTTGCCCTGGACGCGGATCGAGCCAATCGATCATGGCGGTCTTCCACAGCCGGTGCACGCCCCCTGACATGAGATCATTCATCAGGTCGTATTTTGACGCGACGCTGTCGAAGACCTGGGCCACCCGCTTTGATTTGTCGGTCGTCGGCACCCGCTCAAATCCAAAGTCTGTGGTATCGCCGCCATCAGGCCCCGATGCGTTGGTTTTTTGTTGGTCGTTTTGCATCATTGATCGCAGACTATCCCATCGCCCGCCAACGGGCTACTTATGCGGTCTGCCTCGTGGTCCGTCGGCAGGAATGGATCAGAAGAATAGATTGGATTGTTTAAGACAAAATGCCCGAATTACCGGAAGTTGAGACCGTATGTCGCGGATTGGCGCCTGCGATGGCGGGCAAGCGGTTCAAGCAAATCGAGGTGCGCCGCCGGGATCTTCGGATCCCCATTCCAGATGACTTTGAAGACAAGCTCTCGGGGCGCAAAATCACGCATATCGGACGGCGCGCCAAATACATAGTCGTTCAGTGCGATGATGGGACGGCCCTGCTGGTGCATTTGGGTATGTCCGGGCGCATGGTCATCCTCCAGGAAGCTGATGCGGCCATGCCGGGCGGCTTTGTCCATGGCCCCCAGGGCCAAGACCTGTCGAAAGAGAGAGGCACCGGTTGGGGAACCCATGATCATGTGATTTTCCACATGGAGGACGGCGTTAGAATTGTCTTCAACGACCACCGGCGGTTTGGCCTGATGGCCCTGGCGGCTCAAGATCGGTTGGCGCACCACAAATTGCTCAAGGACATTGGGGTGGAACCGTTGGGGAACGGCTTTTCAGGCCCCTATTTGGCGAAAATGCTTCACGGGCGGAAAACGCCGATCAAAGCGGCCCTCCTCAATCAGCATGTAGTGGCCGGTATCGGCAACATATATGCCTGTGAAGCGTTGTTCCGGGCTGGCATTTCACCCCGCCGGTCATCGCACACCATCGGGCCTAAGAGAGCCGAAAAGCTGGTGGCGGCGGTGAAGGCGGTTCTGACAGACGCGATTGAGGCCGGCGGCTCTACGTTGCGGGACTATGCCCATGCGGATGGCGAACTGGGCTATTTCCAGCACAAATTTTCGGTCTATGACCGGGAAGGCGAACCCTGTGTCTCGCCAGGATGTGCCGGAAAAATCAAACGGATTGTCCAAAGCAACAGATCGACCTTTTTCTGCGGGTTTTGCCAGCGATAAGCTTGTGTTTTTAAGCGGGGATGGCCCTCCGCCGAGCTGGATGTGCAAATTGGCCCTACCGGAAAGGATTGACTCAACCTCCCGCCACTCCTATGAGCAGCCCCCATTGGCGCGTGCCATTTGTGGCGCCCGCGCTGGAAGAACAAGGAAGGCGATAATGGCCTACGAAAACATTCTCGTGGAAACCAAAGGTGCGGTCGGCGTAATCACGCTGAACCGGCCCAGCGCACTTAATGCGTTAAACAGCGCATTGATTGATGAGCTTGGGCAAGCCCTCGACACATACGAAGCGGACGATGCCATTGGGTGCATTGTCATTACGGGCTCTGAAAAAGCGTTCGCGGCCGGTGCCGACATCAAGGAAATGCAGCCGAAATCCTACATGGATGCATTCAAGGAAGACTTTATCACCCGGAATTGGGAACGGGTTGCCCAATGCCGCAAGCCTGTGGTGGCGGCCGTTTCCGGATATGCCCTGGGGGGCGGTTGTGAATTGGCCATGATGTGTGACTTCATCTTGGCGTCCGATACGGCCAAATTCGGCCAGCCTGAAATCACTTTAGGGGTGATGCCAGGCGTGGGCGGAACCCAGCGTTTGACCCGTTTTGTGGGTAAATCCAAAGCCATGGAGATGTGCCTCACCGGACGCATGATGGATGCGGAAGAGGCGGAACGCAGTGGTCTCGTGAGCCGTGTGATCCCAGCCGATAAATTGCTTGATGAAGCAACCAAGGCGGCGACCAAAATTGCGGAAATGTCGCAACCGATCGCCATGATGACGAAGGAAAGCATCAACCGCTCCTACGAAACCACCCTGTCCGAAGGGGTGCGGTTTGAACGGCGGGTGTTCCACTCGATGTTCTCGACCGATGACCAATCTGAGGGGATGGCGGCCTTTATCGAGAAACGTAAGCCCCACTTCAAAAACAGTTAACAGATGCCCAATTCCCGGATGGGCGCCAGAACGCCTCTCTGATTTTAAGGTTTTCTGCCGTTGACCGGACCTATCGTGTCCTTTATAAGACGGCCCCTTTAGGACAATTAGGCGACTTTGAGGAAGCCAAATGGCAAATACACGTTCAGCCAAAAAAGCCATCCGCCAGATTGAGCGGCGTGCGGATGTTAACCGCGCCCGGCGCAGCCGTATGCGGACATTTGTTCGCAAACTCGAGGAAGCGATTGCCTCTGGCGACAAGGGTGCTGCTTCAACAGCATTTGTAAAAGCAGAATCTGAAATCGCGCGGTCGGCGCTGAAAGGCATCATTCATCGCAACACCGCGGCAAGAAAAGTTGCGCGTCTTGCGAAGCGCGTCAAAGCGATGTCTGCATAGAACAAAATTCAAGTTTTGGATGGATCAAAACGCCTTGCATATTGCAAGGCGTTTTTTGTTTTTAGCGCGCGTTTTTTTGATCATATTTTTCGATTCAATAAATTTGGGGCTGCGACAAATTTTTTTTCGCTCTCATAAACCCCAGTAAAATACTAGTGTTTAGAGCAACGCGTTTTGCCAAATGCGTTTTGTCAAGCCGAGAAATTTTTATTTTTTTAACGCTTTCGCGTCTTCGCATGTTGCGTGCTTCGGGCCACTCCGCTACCTTTGGAAACATCCAGACGGCGGACACAGTCCCAAGTCTCCCTAAACGTTCCTGTTAGTTTTTAATACTGCGTATCACGGGCTCGAAGAGCGCGGACAGGATTGGTTTGTCTGTACACAGAGGGGGTGCGGGGCTAACAAGAGCCGGGTCTGGCGTAACAAAAAAAGTCTCAAGATTATAAGAGACGTGACTTGGTGAAGGCGGCAAATTAAAGGGACCCGAATACAACATGAACTCCTATGCGGGCGATAAATCGGTTCAGGATGCATGGGCCACGCTTCGTGACAATAGGTCAGCGGTTCTGATTGACGTGCGGACAACGGCGGAATGGTCATTTGTGGGTGTACCAGATCTGTCAGAGCTCAATAAGGAGCCATTGCTGGTTGAATGGCAGAGCTTTCCGACGATGGAACGGAACCCTGACTTCGGAAGCGCGGTCGATCAGCGATTGCAGGCGCAAGGGGTGTCGAAAACAGATCCTGTTTTCTTCATCTGCCGATCAGGGGCCCGCTCGCAATCCTCTGCGATGGCGTTGACCGACATGGGGTATTCGGCTTGCTTCAATGTGGCAGGAGGCTTCGAGGGGGATCTCGATGCCCATGGCCACCGAGGCAATGTAGGTGGCTGGAAAGCTTCGGGACTTCCCTGGCGACAATCCTAATTCATCGAACTCTTCATTAGAAACGCCCAAGCTTCTTTTGGGTGGTCTCTCTCTCGTCTGCGTAATTCTGTGTTTGGGCTTGGCGGCCCTGGGTGGTTGTTGGTTTGGCGAAGCGGCTTAAAGAGCGCTGTCGCCTGAAAGGAAAAAAAATGGATCGTGAAATGCACGGGGGTGCACATCAGGATTTTGGACCGACTTGGCAGCGCGTGCGGCACCGGCTGCGACGCGAAGTGGGTGAAAACACTTACCGCAGTTGGTTCAAGTCGCTGCATTTGGAACAAGTGACATCGGGCCGGGCCGTTATGTCACTGCAATCGAAATTCGTGCGCGATTGGGTGATGTCTCATCATTATGACCGTATTGCGCGTTTATGGCGCGATGAGGACAATCTTGTGGACCGCATTGAAATCAAATATGCGCCGAAAAATGCGGCAACAGATGTGAAACCCGCGGGCGAAAGCCTGCAATGGCTCGATAAAACCGACGCAAAGCCTGCGCAATACACAAATAATCAGCAGGCAGATGATAGCGATTTGTTTTCGGTTGCCGGTGCGCGTGTGGTTCAAAGCAATGGCGCCGGAGACCAAGAATGGGGCCGTCTGGACGAGCGTTACACCTTTGAGAACTTTATCGTCGGCAAATCGAATGAGCTTGCCCATGCCGCCGCCCGGCGTGTTGCCGACTTTGACGATGTGTCGTTCAACCCCTTGTTCCTGTATGGCGGTGTTGGCTTGGGCAAAACCCATCTGTTGCAAGCCATCGCCCATGAAATCAAACGCCGGAACCCCACCCGCAACGTTTTGTATGTTTCCGCTGAGGCGTTTGTGAATGAATTCCTCAAGTCCTTGCGGAAGAAGAACACATTCCGTTTCAAAGACATGGTGCGCAATGTGGACGTGTTGTTGTTGGATGATGTGCAATTCATCGCGGAAAAAGGCACCACCCAGGAAGAATTTTTCCACACCTTTAATGCACTGAAGGAAAAGGGCAGCCAGATTGTCATTTCCGCGGACCGGTCGCCTACCAAATTGGACGGTGTGGAAGAACGCATTCAATCCCGCTTGGGCTGGGGCCTCACCGCGGATATCCATCCAACGGATTTTGAACTGCGGTTGAATGTGTTGAAGTCCCTCGCCGAACGCCAGTTGGCGGCTTATCCGGGCTTGTCGATCCCCGACACGGTGCTCGATTTTCTGGCCAAACGGATCAGCAGCAATACGCGCGAATTGGAAGGGGCGCTCACCTCCATCATCGGGCATGCGGCGTTCACCTCCCGCCAAATCGACCTGGAGGTCACGCGCGAGGCGCTGAAGGACTTGCTGAAGAAGTCCGGTCAGGGCGCTACCATTGAAGGTATTCAACGGACAGTGTCGGAATTTTATCAAATTCGGGTCTCGGATATGAAATCCGAACGCCGGACGCGGTCCATCGCCCGGCCTCGTCAGATTGCCATGTATCTGTGCAAGCAGTTGACCCCCAAATCCTATCCGGAAATCGGCAAGCATTTCGGGGATCGGGATCACACCACCATCATGTATGCGTTTCGCAAGGTCGAGGAGTTGCGGGAAACCGACAGTGTTGTCGACGATGAAGTAGAGCTTCTGACAGCGCGTCTCGAAAATTAACCTCACTCTTCAAATCTGGTATAAGAATCAGCGTCCTACATCCTTAGGGCGCTGATTTCTCTTTTGGCGCCATCAGCAGAGCAGGTTAGGCTGCGTTGAAAACGCCAGACAACCGGTCACGAGCCGGAATGGGGACGCTGCTGTTTGGACACTGCCGTTCAAACGGGGGCGAACCGGGGAAGCCTTTGGGTCATTTTGAGCATTTGCGATTGAAGCCATGAAAATAACGATTGAGCGTGCCGCCTTTTTGAAAAGCTTGAACCATGTGCAAAGCGTGGTGGAACGGCGAAATACAATCCCGATCCTGTCGAATGTGTTGCTTGAGGCAAAAGACGACCAGCTGTCACTTACGGCCACAGATCTCGATATCGAAATCGTGGAAACCATCGGTTCGTCAATCTCGCAACCCGGCACCATCACCGCCCCGGCGCACACGCTTTACGACATTGTGCGCAAGCTCCCGGACGGATCGCAGGTGGAGCTGCTGTTTGACGAGGAAGAAGGGCGCCTTTCCGTAAAGGCCGGACGCTCGCGATTTGCATTGGCCTGCTTGCCGAAAGAAGACTTTCCGGCCATGTCCGCAGGCGATCTGCCCAATCGTTTCTCTGTCTCCGCGGAAGACTTGGCGCGTCTGATCGACAAAACCCGCTTTGCCATTTCAACGGAAGAAACGCGGTATTACTTGAACGGCATTTACCTCCATGCGGCGGAAACCAACGACATTGCCATGTTGCGGGCCGTGGCGACTGATGGGCATAGGCTGGCCCGGGTCGAATTTCCGCTGCCCGAAGGGGCGGCGGGCATGCCCGGCGTCATCGTGCCGCGCAAGGCCGTCGCCGAAATCCGCAAACTTATCGAAGATGTGGAAGGGGTTGTGGAAGTTGCCTTATCGGACACAAAGATCCGCTTCCAAACCGGCGGCATTGTGCTGACATCGAAACTGATCGACGGCACCTTCCCGGACTATGAACGGGTTATTCCGGAAGGGAACGACAAAGTGCTGTCTATCGCGGCGAAGGACTTCGCCGAAGCGGTGGACCGTGTGTCGACCATCTCCACGGAAAAATCCCGCGCCGTGAAGCTCAATCTGGGAACCGAGCAATTGACGCTCAGCGTGATCAACCCTGACAGCGGGACGGCAACCGAAGAACTTGTGGTGGACTACAACGATGAGCCCATGGAAATCGGTTTCAATGCCCGCTATTTGCTGGATGTAACCACGCAGCTCGACAGTGGGGCGGCGCAGTTTATTCTGGCGGATCCCGGGTCGCCGACCCTCGTCCGTGACAGCGATGATCCAAGCGCACTTTACGTGCTCATGCCAATGCGGGTGTAGGGATTGGTCCACGACACAATCTTGCCGGCAGATACAGCACAGACTGGCGGATCCGGGCAGCCATCAGATTGTCTGCGCCGGCTCGTGCTCACCAATTTCAGATCCTATGCCCGTGCGGAAATCGTCTGTGACCCGCGGCCGGTCGTGCTGACCGGCGAAAACGGCGCCGGCAAAACAAATATCCTAGAAGCCATTTCTATTTTGGGGCCCGGGCGGGGCTTGCGGGGCGTGAAGCTCTCGGAAATGGCTCGCCGCGATGACATGAAGGCCTTAGATGGAGAGGCCGGGGCGCTCGGCGCGCCCGTTCAATGGGCGGTCGCCGCGACCGTGGACACAGCGGGGGACCGGATTGAACTTGGCACCGGTCTGACGCCGCAAACCGGTGAACGCCGACAGGTAAAAATACAAGGGGCAACGGCCCCAAGCGCCGCGGCGCTGGCGGCGCATTTGCGCATATTGTGGATGACGCCTGCCATGGACCGGCTGTTCGTGGAAAGTGCGGGTGGCCGCCGGCGTTTTCTCGACCGGCTGGTGCTCAGCGGAGATCCCGATCATGGCGCGCGGGTCAATGCCTATGAACGCGTGATGCGTCAACGCAATACGCTGCTGCGCGAGGGCAAGATGGACCCCGCCTGGCTGAGCGCGTTAGAGGTTGAGCTGGCGGAATTCGGCGTTGCCATAAGTGCTGCCCGGCGGGATCTGGTGATCCGGTTGCGCGCCTTGTTGGAAGACGACAGCCCGTTCCCACGGTCGATTGTCGCTCTGGATGACCCGCTGGCCGTGCGCCTGGATCAAGAGGCTGCCATTGACGTGGAACAGGCATTTTCCAAGATTTTAGTGGACAATAGAGCGCAAGATGCCGCCGCGGGCCGAACCTTGAATGGACCTCATCTGGCGGATCTGAATGTGCGCCATCGCGATAAGAATATGGCGGCGGCAAAGTGTTCAACCGGAGAGCAAAAAGCGTTATTAATAGGGCTGATTTTCGCGCATGCGCGCCTGTTGGAGCGTCAGAAGGGACCGAAGCCCGTTCTACTGCTCGACGAGGTGGCGGCCCATCTAGATGACCGCCGCCGTCAGGCGCTTTTTGATGAGATTGATGCTCTCGGATTGCAGGCTTGGATGACCGGCACGGACCGGCTTTTGTTTAAAGGGCTGAAGGACCGGGCCCAGTGGTTTTCAGTGGCGCCTGGGGCGGTTCACCCGGATATTCGCCCGGACTGAACAAGAACAATAAGGATAACCCCTCGGGGAGAGAAGTGCACATGGCAGACGAAACAGAAAACGGCAACGGAGAAGAATACGGCGCGGAGTCGATTAAGGTCCTGCGTGGTCTTGATGCCGTCCGAAAACGACCTGGTATGTATATCGGCGACACCGATGATGGGTCCGGCCTGCACCATATGGTCTATGAAGTGGTGGACAATTCCATCGACGAGGCGCTGGCCGGACATTGCGACACGGTTGGGGTGTGCTTGAATGCAGATGGTTCCGTCAGTGTGCGGGATAATGGCCGGGGTATTCCCACGGAACTCCATCCCGAAGAGGGCATTTCCGCCGCCGAAGTGATCATGACCCAGCTTCATGCGGGCGGTAAGTTCGACCAAAACTCGTACAAAGTCTCCGGCGGCCTTCACGGGGTGGGCGTGTCGGTGGTGAACGCGCTGTCCGATTGGCTGCGGTTGCGGATTTGGCGTGATGGCAAAGAACATGTGGTGAGCTTTCGCCATGGGGAAACCGAAGAACCGCTCAAAGAAGTGGGCGACGCCAAGGGTGAAAAGGGAACTGAAATCACGTTCCATCCGTCCGCTGAAACCTTCACCATGACCGAGTTTGACTTTTCCACCTTGTCCCATCGGTTGCGTGAGTTGGCGTTTTTGAATTCCGGCGTGACCATCACGCTGAAGGACATGCGCGGCGTCGAACCGGTTGAAGAAACCATGCATTACGAAGGCGGGGTGGAAGCCTTTGTGCGCTATCTCGACCGCACGAAAAATGCGCAAGTGGCGGACCCGATCCATATTCAGGCAGAGCGGGACGGGATCGTGGTGGATCTCGCATTGTGGTGGAATGACGGTTACCACGAAAATGTGTTGTGCTTTACGAACAATATTCCACAACGCGACGGCGGCACCCATTTGGCGGGTTTCCGGGCGGCGTTGACGCGGACGGTCAATGGTTATGCGAATGACAGCGGGATCGCCAAAAAAGAAAAAGTGAACCTCACCGGTGACGATGCCCGCGAAGGCTTGACGGCGGTCTTATCGGTAAAAGTGCCGGACCCGAAATTCTCGTCTCAAACCAAAGACAAACTGGTGTCGTCGGAAGTGCGCCCCGTGGTGGAAAGCGTGGTCACCGAAAGCTTGGGGCAATGGTTCGAGGAACATCCAACGGAAGCGAAAGCCATTGTCGGCAAAGTGGTCGAAGCGGCGGCTGCCCGGGAAGCGGCCCGTAAGGCCCGCGAACTCACCCGGCGCAAAGGGGCGCTGGATGTGGCGGGTCTGCCGGGCAAGCTGGCCGATTGCCAAGAACGGGATCCGTCCAAAGCGGAACTGTTTATCGTTGAGGGTGACAGTGCTGGCGGTTCGGCGAAGCAAGCGCGCAACCGTGCGAACCAAGCCGTGCTGCCCTTGCGCGGTAAAATCTTGAATGTGGAGCGCGCGCGTTTCGATAAAATGTTGTCGTCAAATGAGATCGGAACCCTGATCACCGCCTTGGGAACGGGCATTGGTCGGGAAGATTTCAATATCGAAAAACTGCGCTACCACAAAATCATTATCATGACGGACGCCGATGTGGACGGGGCGCATATTCGAACATTGTTGCTCACCTTCTTCTATCGTCAGATGCCCGAAATTATTGAGGGCGGCTATCTTTACATTGCCCAGCCGCCGCTCTTTAAGGTGAAGCGCGGCTCATCCGAAATTTATCTGAAAGACGAACGTGCCTTTGACGATTACCTGATCGCGGGCGGCACCGACGACGCCGCATTGACCCTGCACAATGGCGAGATGATTGCGGGGCCAGATTTGATTAAGGTCGTCGACAAGGCCCGCAAAATCGTCAGCGTGCTGGAAGGGCTTCCGCAAAAATATCCAACCTTTGTGGTGGAACAAGCGGCGATCGCCGGTGCTCTTAATCCCGAAGCCTTGGGCAATCCTCAACAAGCGCAGGAAGCCGCGGCCTATATCGCACGCCGGTTGGATTTGCTGGCGGCGGAAACGGATCGGGGATGGGAAGGAGAGCCGACGGAAGATGGCGGCTTGCGATTTACGCGAGAGCTACGCGGGGTGCAAGAAGTGCGCATGATTGATGGCCCGTTGATCTCATCATCTGATGCCCGGAAGCTGGACCGGGAGGGCGATCATCTGCAGGAAGTCTACGTTAAGGCCGCCACCTTGCGGCACAAAGACGTGGAAACTCCCATCCGCTCTCCTTCGCAATTATTGGATGCGGTGAAGCGCGCGGGCCAAAAGGGATTGAGCTTGCAGCGCTATAAGGGCCTGGGGGAGATGAATCCGGATCAGCTTTGGGAAACAACCCTGGACGAGGATGCGCGGTCCTTACTGCAGGTCAAGATTGATCATGGCGACACAGCGGACGATATGTTCAGTAAGCTGATGGGGGATGTTGTCGAGCATCGCCGTGAGTTCATTCAGCAGAATGCGCTGAAAGTTGCTAATTTAGACGTATGATGCCCGCCTTATTTTAACGGGGCGACAATAGGGGCCGTGCTGGCCAGCATTCGTTCGGCCAGCACTGCGGGGTCGTTGCCCGCAGCCGCCAGTTGGCTGTTTAGTCGGCCATCCACCAGCAAGTTTGCCAGTCCGTGTACGGAAGACCAGGCATACATGGCGTGCAGGCTTACCTTGTCGTCGTCTGTGCCATCATCTCCGAGCAGGCGTTTGCTGATATCGAGGATCAAGCTGTAGGCATCGCTGGTGGCAGCGCTGACGTCTGCCGCGTCGCCGGTGCCAAGCTCCGACCCGAACATCAGCTTAAAAAGGGCAGGGTGTTCGACGGCGAAACTTACATAGGCCACGCCATAGGCCGTTAGCATGCTGGGGTCGTCCTGCGCTTTCCCGGCCCAGCGGCGCATATATTTAAATAGAAGGTCGAAACCTTCCTTGGCGATGGCTTCTAAAATGGCATGTTTGTCTTTGAAATGGGCGTACGGGGCCGCTTGGCTGACCCCGATGGTTCGGGCAACCTGACGCAGCGAAAGGGCCTCGATTCCCTCTTCCTCAAGGATTTTGAGCCCCGCGTCAATCAATGCCCGGCGCAGGTCGCCATGGTGGTAAGCTGTTCTTTTTGTTGATTTTTTTTCAGTTTTAAGCGATGTCATCGACAAGCATAATGTCTGTGAAACGTGGCCTAAGGTAGCGCGTGCCGTAATTCCGACAAAGTCGAAAATTATCTGCTGCACGGTGAGGGGTGGCGCGCCGTCCCTCGGTTTACATCCCGTTAATCTTAACCAAATTATAACGCCCTTTATGAGTAAGCGTTCTGGCAGTCGTGGGCAGTCTCGCGCGCGCAAGACCAACGGGTCCGCGCGGTCGAAAGCGCGTGGCAGTGTGCCGGTCCGCATCTATCGCAAACAATTTTCTGCAAAAACCCGCCGGCGCATCGCGGCGGCCGGGCGCGCCCTGCGCTATCTCTCGATCGTCGGCTTGGTCTTAAGTGTCGCCATGCTGGGGGTGTTCGGATGGTTCGCGCTGGATATGCCGTCCTTGCAGAGCATCCGTGCACAAACGAAAACCTCGTCTATTACGGTATTGGATGCCAGCGGCAATTTGATAGGATCGACGGGTGTGCTGTTTGGGGCACCGGTGCGGTTAGAAGATGTGTCCCCTCATCTTCCCAAGGCGGTTTTGGCCGCCGAAGACCGGCGCTTCTACAGCCATTTTGGGGTCGATCCTGTTGGCCTGTCGAGGGCTCTCGTGGCGAATGCGCGATCGGGCCGCATTGTGCAAGGCGGCTCGACGATCACCCAACAGCTCGCCAAAAACCTCTTCCTAACGCCGGATCGAACGGTAAAGCGCAAAGTGCAGGAAGTCATGTTGGCGGTCTGGCTGGAAATGAACTTTTCCAAAGACGACATCCTGACCCTGTACCTCAATCGGGTTTATTTTGGCGCGGGCGCTTATGGGGTAGAAGCTGCAAGCCGTCAGTTTTTCAACAAACCGGCGCTGTCATTGACGGTCAATGAATCCGCCATGCTGGCCGGGTTGCTTAAAGCGCCCTCTCGCTACAATCCCCGGACGAATTTGGCTTTAGCGCGAGAGCGCGCCGATTTGGTGCTGGCTGCCATGGAAGAAGCCGGCTTTTTAACCGACAAGGAGCTGGCTCAAGCGAAGACCGACGCCCCGCGCCTTCAGAAGCCAACTCATGTGGAAGCGGTTCAGTATTTTGTGGATTGGGTGAGCGACCTCGTGCCTCAATATGTCGGACAAGACCACGATGATTTGGTGGTGACCACCACGCTCCATTGGCCATTTCAGCAAGCCGCACAAAAGGCGGTCGAGCAACATCTGGACAAGGAAGGCACTACGTCCAATGCAAGCCAAGCCGCCCTGGTTTCCATCGATACGGATGGCGCCGTTCGGGCTCTGGTGGGAGGGCGGGCCTATTCGAAAAGCCAGTTCAACCGTGTCACCCAGGCCCGCCGGCAACCGGGGTCGGCCTTCAAACCCTTTGTTTATTTGACGGCCTTGGAGCAGGGCTATTCGCCTTACGATATTTTTGAAGACCGGCCTGTCCATTTCGCGAAATGGAGCCCGGCCAATTTCTCCAACAAATATCGCGGGCCGGTGACGTTGCAGGAAGCGCTTGCGCTGTCGATCAATTCGGTTGCGGCCCAACTGGCCAATCGCGTGGGCCCCGGCAACGTGGCGGATACGGCCCGGCGTTTGGGCATTTCGTCGGACATCGATCCTGTCCTGTCAATTTCGCTTGGAACCGAGGAAGTGAGTTTGCTTGAGCTCACCAATGCTTATGTTCCCTTTGCCAATGGCGGCTTCGGCGTTATTCCCCATGCAGTGCTGGAGATTAAGTCGCGCGATGGCGAGGTGCTGTATCAGCGCAAAGGGGGCGGTGCCGGGCAAGTGATGGCGTCCCGCGATGTGGGGAACATGAACGATATGTTGAGCGAGACCATGCGCAGTGGCACGGGCCGGGGCGCGCGCTTGGCCCAGCGAGAGTCCGCCGGCAAATCCGGCACCAGCCAAAGCTTCCGCGACGCTTGGTTCGTGGGCTATACGGCGGACCTTGTAACGGGGGTTTGGGTGGGGAATGATGACAGCTCCCCCATGAACCGTGTGACGGGCGGCGGCTTGCCCGCGCGGATCTGGAAATCTTACATGACGCCCGCCGCGGAAGCCTACCAGGCAAGCCCTCTTCCGCATACGGATGATTATTATCCGGACCCGTATGAAGAACCGTGGCGCACGGCGGAACATCAAGACACGACCTTCTTCGATCGTTTGTTGTCACGCATTGCGCGCGGTTTATCCGGATCGGAATAGACTAGCCGTAGCGATGCAGGTGGCTGCCATGTTGCGAGAGCCAGGCTTTCGCGTCGTCCACGTCATCCACCAACGTATCAAGCAGGGTCCAGAAACTCTTGCGGTGATGCATATGGATCAGGTGGGTCATTTCGTGGGCCGCCACATATCTCATGACAAAAGGCGGTGCGAGAATGAGGCGCCATGAAAAGCTGATCACGCCATTGGTGGCGCACGATCCCCACCGTGTTTCCGGGTCGCGGATGGTCAGCTTTTTAGGCATGGTGTTGAGGTCCTGGCCGAATTCCGCCACCAAGGCGTTAAATTCGCTGCGGGCTTGCTTTTTGAGCCAGTCTTGCACGCGGCGGGGAACATGAGGGGCGTCTCCCGTGGAAACGATTGCGGGAAACAGCCCGTCACTGTCCAGCCAAACGGTTCCCTTCGCTTTTGGATTGTGTTCGATAATATGGGGCGTGCCTCTAAAGGGAACCTTTGCACCGGGCACGAACGGTACCTTGTCGGGCACAGCTTTCAATTGTTGGGCAATCCAGCGGTGTTCTTTTCGGGCAAAGCGAAGTGCATTCGGGAAGGAAGCTTCAGACGGTGCCGTGATCGCCACTTCACCGGTCACCGGATGCACGCGGACGATAAAGCGGCGGGCACGGCTATTGGCCCGCAAGGTGACAGGCACGTCACGTCCGTCTATTCGAATACAGTCTTGTCGTTGATAGCCCGCCATAGATCCCCATTAGCTCACCTGATTCTCGTCCTCTACGCAACGCGTTTGCGCGGTCTTCCCCCTCGCCCGTGCCGCAAACATGCTGCGGTGCAAAAAGTATCGTAAGGGATCTAAATTGCAAAGGGGGAGGTGGTGGCCGTAGGCGGATTAGAAGCTTGTTCTAACGCTGGGAAAGGCGTTTAGAAATGCGTTCGGCCATTTCGTCAGCCTTCACATTGAAGGTAAAATGGTCCGCATATTTGCCGTCTGGCCCCATCAGATAAACGATGTTTGTGTGTTCCATGGTGTAGCCCGCCGTGGAGTCCTCATCTTCCATCTTTTTGAACCAAACGCGATAGGTTTCGGCCATGTTGGTGACCTGTTCTTGGGAACCTGTCAGGCCGATCAAATCGTCGTGAAAATGCTGAACGTAACCCGCCATTTCGGTCACCGTGTCCCGTTCGGGGTCAACCGTGACGAAAAGGGGCTGCAATGCGTTCAACTCGCCAGGGGTCAGCTTATCAAGGGCGTTGGCGATCACTTGCAATTCCGTGGGGCAGATATCCGGGCAATAGGTGAAGCCAAAATAGATCAGCATGTGTTTCCCGGCATACGTCTTATCCGTGACGGTTTTTCCGGTGTGATCGACCATTTCGAAGGGGCCGCCGATCGGCACCTCGCTTTTCTCTTCTGGTTGGGGAATCGGTGCTTGTTGTCCGGCCACCAATGCATAGACGCCCAGCCCAAAAGCCACACAAAGAACCGCAATTCCGAAAATTCTGGACCCTGATAAGGCTGGCATGGCTAAAGCTCCCGATATGTGCGCTACCCGTCGTAGCCGAGGCACAGATTACCTTGACTTAACCCTGGTTTTGGCAATCATCGTAAGCAATTGGGGAATTACGCCGATAAATCCACGCGTATAGTGTCGCAGCCCACGAAAATGCGCGGTAACGCCCGGTGTGACGGCAAAATCGATTTGATTGAGAAGTAGAAACAATGATGCAGCACCTTGCTTTGACGGTTCGTGGATTCCTCGCAGCGGGCGTGGTTCTGATTGGGGCAATGGGGCTGGCTGGCACGACGGCCGCGCAGCAGTTTGGGTATAGCCCTCTGATCGAAGCGATCATGGACAGCAATTTATACAATCTCCGTGCCGCGCTTCTCAGCGGGGTCAATCCCAACACCAAAAAAGCAGATGGGACGCCCGCCATTGTGTTGGCCGCGGGGCAGCCTAAATATCCTCAAGAGATGGTGCAGCTTTTATTGCAGCAAGACGCGCGGCCGGATGAGCAAGATCGAAAAGGCAACACCGCTTTGGTGGTGGCCACCCGGCGTGAACATCGTGGTTTGATCAATGTGCTGCTCTATTTCAAAGCGGACCCGGATATTCCAGGCGAATCTGGCGAAGTGCCGCTGATGATCGCGATTAAGAACAACAATGTGGAAATTCTTCAAATGTTGATCGACTCAGGGGCCGACATCAACGCGACCGACTATACAGGGCGTACCCCCCTGGCGATTGCGCAAGAAGGGCGCAATCGCAACATTGTGGAAATGGTCGAAGCGGCCGGCGGTTATCTTTAACGCACCGTTTTGTTCTATTCGCCAATTTGCAACAGCACGCCCCGCTGTCGCGCCTGGCGCAGCATCGCCAGGAAAAAGGCAATGCCGCCAGCAAGAAACACAGCGTTTAACGCAAATGCCGTCACGATGAGGTCGGTCCGGAAGGTCTGATCAATAAGAACAGACCGCATTCCTTCGAAAATATAAGCAGGGGGCAGACCGGCGGACACCACCTCCATCCAGGCCGGCAGAATTTCCACCGGATAGTACACGCCACAGAAGGGGGCGAGGCCAAACGTAAAGGCCCAGGCGAGATTTTCAGCACCCATGCCAAAGCGCAAGATTATGCCGGAAACCGCCAGCCCAATGGCCCACCCGAAAATGGCAAGATTGAAAAAATACGCGACGAGCCCGAGACCAAGGTCGTAAATCGAAAAGCCGAAAAACCAGATCGATAAAGTTGTTGCCGGAAACAATCCAATGATCGTGCGCACCAAGCTCATGATGATCATGGCGGCGATGAATTCGGTTGGCCGCAAGGGGCTTACCATTAGATGTCCGAGATTACGGCTCCAAATTTCTTCGAAAAAGGAAATGGACAGGGAAATCTGTGAGCGGAACAAAACATCCCACAACATGACGGCACCGATTAAGATGCCGAAGGCCGTGGCGAAAAAGCCAGACTTTTCGGCGACAAATGTCTGCAGGAAGCCCCACATGATCATTTGGACCGTAGGCCAATAGATAATGTCGATGATGCGCGGCCAAGACCCCCGCAATAAATACCAATAACGCAGCGCCATGGCAGCGATACGATCGATAGAGGCGGAAAGTGAAGTCATTGGCGTACCGGGGCGACGGTTGCATTCCCGCGCGCAATGTCGAGGAAGACTTCCTCCAAATTGGTGCGTCCGTAGTGTTCGATCAGCCGCTGGGGACGGCCTGAATCCACAATGCGGCCCTGCACCATCATGTAGATTTGACCGCACAACCGCTCCACCTCGGCCATGTTGTGGGACGCGAGGAGGATAGAGGCGTTGTGGTTTTCCAAATAGGATTCCAGGTAACTGCGGACCCAATCCGCCGTATCCGGATCAAGAGACGCGGTTGGTTCGTCCAGCAACAAGAGATCGGGAACATTGATCAACGATTTCGCAAGCCCCGCCCGCGTTTTTTGACCGGCAGACAATGTGCCGAATTCGCGGTCCAGCAGAGTGGTCAGTTCTAAATCTTCGGCCAACTCGTCGATCCGATCCTTGTGTCTTGGCACGGAATAAAGGCGGGCATAGACGGTGAGATTTTGACGAACCGTCAAGCGCTTGGGCATGTCCACATAGGGGCTTTCGAAGTTCATGCGTTGACGCGCCAAATGGGATTGGGTTGCCATGGACAAGCCCAACACCGTGACAGACCCTGAAGTTGGTGTCACCAGTCCCAAAGCCATTGAGATCGTGGTGGTTTTACCGGCCCCGTTGCCGCCCAGCAGGCCCACTGTTTCGCCGCGCGGGACCTGGAAAGAGACATCGTCCACAGCTTTTAGGGGCCCAAAAGATTTGCTGAGACGGTCCACAATAAGGGCCGGCGGGGGAGATGACATAGAACCGGTTCGATTTGAAAAGACACTGCGCTTCGAGTATAGCCGCTTACCAAAGCTCTCATACAAGTGGGACGTTTCGTGAGACGCCATGACTGACATACCTGTTGCCCGCGCGAATTCCAAACGGCGTTTTCCGCCCATCGGCCGGATACGATCCCGCACCTTATTGCTGTTACGTTGGATTGCCGTTGTTGGGCAGCTCGCCGCGGTGATGACCGTGTATGTGGGGCTCGGCTGGGATCTCCCCATTCTTTGGTGTGTGGCGGCAATTGTGGTTGCCGCGGGGTTGAACACCTACATTTCACTGGCGCACCCCGCCACGAAACGCCTATCGGAAAACGAGGTGACGGCATTTTTATCCTTCGACCTCGTCCAATTGGCGGTGCTTTTGTACCTTACAGGGGGATTGCATAATCCGTTTTCTGTTTTGTTTTTGGCGCCCGTGGTGATCTCGGCCACCTCATTGTCGTTGCGCAACACAATGATCCTGATTGCCATTGCTGGGGCGTGCACAGTTGTCCTGGCTTATGAGCATTTGCCGTTACCATGGCAACCGGGCGTGACGTTCGAACCGCTGCCGCTTTACACCCTGGCGAATATGGTTGCCTTGCTGCTGGGGCTTTTATTCACCTCTGTTTATGCCTGGCGTGTTGCCGTGGAAGCCCGCAGCATGTCCGACGCACTGGCGGCGACACAGGCCATTCTGGAGCGCGAGCACCGGCTGGCGGCATTGGGGGCGTTGGCGGCCGCTGCCGCCCATGAACTCGGCACGCCGCTTGCGACCATCGCGCTGGTGTCCAAAGAACTCAAACGGGATCTTGGGGAGGATCCGGCGGTTGGGGAAGATATTGCTTTGCTCGGCAGTGAGGTTGAACGGTGCCGCGAAATCCTCTCCAAACTTGGACAAGCGCCGGAAGACGAATATGGCCCCATTAACATGGTCCCCTTGGATTCTTTCCTCGAGGAACTCGCAGATCAGCACCTGAGCATGGGCATCGAAATCAAGCTCGACTTGCCTTCACAGGCACACAGCATGCCGGTTCCTCTGGCCTATCGATCGCCCGAGCTTATTCACGGACTGGGGAACATTTTCGAAAATGCCATCGATTTTGCCAATCGGCGCGTCACGCTTCAGCTGGGATGGACCGATAAGACGGTGGAACTGCGTATCATGGATGACGGTCCGGGATTTGCGACGGAGGTCATCGATCGCCTTGGCGATCCCTATGTCACCACGCGGCGGCGGCAAACGGCGGTGTCTTCGGCTGAGGAGCCGGCAGATGCCTATCAAGGCCATGGCCTCCATGATGAAGGCCTGGGATTGGGCTTTTTTATCGCCAAAACCCTTCTCGAGCGCACGGGCGCATCGCTGGCCTTCGCTAATTTGAGGTCTGGCGGGGCGGAAGTCCGATTGGATTGGGATCGGGAATTACTTGAAACCGAACCCGGTCCTGCCATATGAACGTGCCCGGGCTGCTTTTGCGTTGCTTGGCTGCGCAAATGCGCCTTAAGTCTTTGTTTTAGCGCGTTTTCAGTTGGTGAGCCGGTATACACCTCCCCTCGAAACGCGATAGTTTGTAACTTTTATTACAGAAATTGTGCGGCAGGGCTCTATATCCATGGATGAGTTAAAACCAATGGCAGGCAGTGATGGCATGAATGAGGGTGTCCAGGACAGGACTCTCCTGATTGTTGATGACGATGCGCCGCTCCGCAATCGGCTTGCGCGCGCGATGGAGAAGCGGGATTTTCAGGTGGAAACCGCCGAAAGTGTTGCGGCTGCCATTGAAGCGGCGCGCCTTTCGCCGCCGGCTTACGCAGTCGTCGATCTGCGGTTGGAAGACGGCAATGGGTTAGACGTGGTTGAGGTGCTGCACGAAATTCGTCCGGATGCGCGCGTGGTGATGTTGACGGGCTATGGAAATATCGCCACGGCGGTTGCTGCCGTGAAGCGTGGTGCGGTTGATTACCTGGCAAAACCCGCTGATGCCGATGACGTAGAGGCCGCGTTACTGGCGCCTCCCGGTCAGAAACCACCGCCACCGGAAAATCCGATGTCGGCAGACCGGGTTCGTTGGGAACATATTCAACGGGTTTATGAACTTTGTGGGCAGAATGTGTCTGAAACAGCACGCCGTTTGAACATGCACCGGCGTACACTTCAGCGAATATTAGCCAAACGGTCACCCCGATAAGGTGGTCGCGGCTGCCGGGAGGCGGTACGCACCTTTGATTTAGATTTGTTTGGTAGTGTTGCGTAACCGTTATTGTAAAGGTCCGATATGTCCCAAGCATCGCCCATGCCACCCTTGATGAAAATCGCGTTGGACCTTGGTCCGCTGATGGTTTTCTTCCTGGGCAATAGTCAGTTTGGCATTATTTGGGCGACGGGCGCCTTTATGGTGGCGATTGCAGTGTCCTTGACGATTACCTACGCGATCGAGCGCAAATTGGCGCCGATGCCGTTGGTCACGGGCGTGGTGGTCATGGTTTTCGGCGGATTAACGATCTATCTGCAAGACGATCTGTTCATTAAGCTGAAACCCACCATTGTGAATTCCATTTTTGCGACCGTTTTGTTTGCCGGCTTGGCGATGGAACGCCCGCTTATCAAGTATTTGTTTGAGCAAGTCTTTCCGTTGACGGATGAAGGGTGGCGCAAACTTACCGTACGATGGGCGTTTTTCTTCGTTTTTCTTGCGTGCCTCAACGAAGTTATTTGGCGCAATTTTTCCACAGACTTTTGGGTGGCGTTCAAGCTTTGGGGTGTCTTCCCAATTACTGTTGTTTTTGCAGCCGCTCAAATGCCGCTGATGCAGGCCCACCAAGTGCCTGACGCATCAGACAAAGTCGCCTAGTTCGCATTCGCGTTATCATTACTCAGTCTGTGCGGGCGGCATCATGTTGCCCACGTGCCCTTCAGGGTTTGTGAAAGGGGAAAACACGTCTTTCGTCCGTACGGAATCGAAATGATTTAATGCCCAATGCACGGATGGGAAGGCAAGGTCCGACCAGGGGATGTCGTCCCAATCCACGAGGGCGACTTCCAAACTCTCCGGGCCCGCCGCAATCTCTGGTTTGACCAATTCAGCTTTATAAATCAGCTGGACTTGGCTGATGCGCGGGATGTTGTAGACGGCGAGCAGGGAAGAGATGGCGATGTCCGCGCACGCCTCTTCCAAGGCCTCACGTTTGGCCCCATCGACTGTGTCTTCATGAACTTCCAAGTAACCTGCCGGGATCGTCCAAAAACCTAATCTTGGTTCGATTGCGCGGCGGCACATGACGATCTTTTCGTTCTGTGACGTGATCACGGACCCCACGACAATCTTGGGATTTACGTAATCGATAAAGCCACAGCGGTCACAGACCATGCGGTCGTGGGTATCTCCGTCGGGGCGCTTGCTGCTGAATTGAGGGGGTTCGTGCATACCGTCTGCTGATCAAATCACGTCGAATAAAGACGATTTATAGTGTGGCAAAGTGTGACACACGCGTCTAGACGTTACAAAATGCGAAACAGGGCTTGCGATTTATGTGATTTGATGCACATATGCACCTAGCTCAGCGCAGTTGGTAATAGCTTGTGGCGTAAAGGCCAGCGTGCTGATCTTTTCTTTTTCAGTTTACGGGTTAACCTACAGTCTCCTCAGGGGCTTTCTCGCCCCCATAACTCCCGGGGCAAACTTTTCAGAGGTCGTCGATGGCTAAAAAATTCAACTTGGACGATTCACCAGGACATCTCCTGCGACGTTGTCAGCAGTATTCATTTGATCTTTTCAGTAAAGAAGTCGGTAACAGTTCACTGACGCCTCGTCAGTTCACGGTTCTTTCCACCGTCGAACAAAACGAAGGATTGAGCCAGACCGATCTGGTTCACAAAACCGGTATTGACCGCAGCACGCTTGCCGACATGATCAGCAGGCTGTTGAAGCGCGGCTTGCTGGCTCGCAAGCGTACCGAAGCCGATGCACGGGCAAACTCTGTTCGCATCACGGCAGCAGGCCGTAAGGCGTTGAACGGTGCAATGGCCAGCGTGAAAAAAGCGGAAACAGCGTTGATGGCAGCTCTGCCCGCAAGTAAGCGCGCGGACTTCCTGAAAAATCTCCGTTTGATTGCGGATGCTGGCGCAGAAGCTGAAGCCGCCGCTGCCGCAGCTCCTAAGAAACGCACCACACGTGCCGCACCAAAAGCAAAGCCGAAAGCGGCTGCTAAGAAGCGGGCACCGGCGCGTAAAACGACGACGCGGAAAAAAACAACACGCGCTAAGAAAAGATAAGTTTTAGCGGCGGGTGCCTGAAAAGGCGCTGCTAAATACTGATATCAAGATTTGTGCCCGGCCGGCTTATTACTGGCTGGGCATTTGCTTTTGGGGCTTCGCGTAAGAACTTGTTGGATGCCGGTTCGTCGCCGGTATTTTTATTCTCTGAAGTCTCAGCTTTGGCAGGTTGCGGTTTGGTTTTCTGCGCCAGTGTTGCCGCCGCATCCTCGCTGAGGTCAACCAGCACGAATGGCTCACGCAAACCGCGCTCCGCGGTTTTGCTAATAACGCCTGGTTTGACGGCTGCGCGATCCGTCGTACTACCAGACCGCTCCAGCGATTGCTGGTTGGTGTAGGATTGGATCGCGATCAGCGAAGAAGAATTTACGAGCATGTATGGGTCCGGGTTACTCGGTTGATACGCAACTTTTACAGCGTGGCCATGGGACCCGCGCCCGCCACACCCGCACTATCCGATAAAATGCTTTTAGAATTGTAAATTACTGGGCGTTTTTGATGGCCGGTAAAATCACGTTGGTGACGTCATAATCGGTCAGAGGGCCGATATGTTTGTGGCGAATGACGCCATTTCCATCCACCACAAATGTTTCCGGAACACCGTAAACGCCCCAGTCGATGGCCGTCCGTCCCGTTTTGTCACGACCGATCAGATCGTAAGGATCTCCAAGGGATTCTAAGAAGTCGACGGCGTCTTCCGGGTCGTCCTTGTAGTTAACGCCATGCACGGTGATCCCGTGTTTTGACGCCAATTCCTCTAACAGGGGATGCTCGACACGGCACGGTCCGCACCAAGAGGCCCAGTAATTTACGAGGGTGACTTGTCCCGATTTGAGATCGTCTAGCGTAAGGCCCCCACTATTTTTTTTGCGGCCCTCGACACCCGCCAAGTCAAAATCCAGCACAGGCTGGTTGATTAAAGCCGAAGGAACTTCGCTTGGATCTCGCCCATAAAGGGCTATGGCCATGATTAAAGCCAGCAGGCCAAAGCCAAGAAGCGGTAACAGGGTTGGGGCGCGCATCACGAAAATGTGTTCCAGCCTATTGGTCCGCGGGTGGCCGGCGGCGGCGGCCATCGCCGGTTTTCATGCGTTCTTCCAGCTTATCCAGCTGCACCATGCTGTCTCGCAACTGCCTCAGGCTAAAAGTCGTTAACAGCCCCAGAATAAGGGCGGCGGCGGCGTAAGATGGCCATACATAAATGGCATAACCTCCCATATGGAAGAAAGCATCCACCTTTATTCCTCCACCGACGCTAAGCGCAGCGCGCGAATCCGTTGCTGAATGATTTCTGTACGCATGCGGAGCAATAAAACCGTAAAGAAGAAGAACGTAAAGGCAAGAGCCATGATCAGAAGCGGCCACAATAAAGAGGCATGAATGGTCGGCCCATCAAGGCGCAACACGCTGGCTGGTTGATGCAATGTTTCCCACCAATCGACTGAGAACTTAATGATCGGCACCATGATGACGCCGACCAGTGCCAAAACGGCTGCGGCCCGTGCGGCGCGCGCCTGATCTTCAATGGTTTCCCAAAGCGCCATATAGCCAAGATACAGAAAGAACAGGATCAACACAGACGTTACGCGGGCGTCCCAAACCCACCAATCACCCCACATGGGTTTTCCCCAGAAAGATCCGGTGAACAGCGCGAGAAAGGTGAAACAGGCACCAATAGGGGCTGTGGATTTGGCAGCAAGGTCCGCGAGGGCGTGGCGCCAGATCAAGCCGCCAAAGCTGGCGCTCGCCATAAAGACATAACAAAACAAGGACATCCAGGCGGCGGGCACGTGCACATACATAATGCGGACGCTATCGCCTTGTTGATAATCCGGCGGCGACCCGATCAACGAAATATATAGCCCTACGATCAACAGGCCGACCGTAGCGCCAGCAAACCAGGGCACCAGTTTTGCTGACAAATCAAGGAACAAGTAGGGATTGGCGTATTTCCACATAGGTCTCATGTACCGTTCGGTCGCTAAAGGTTCAATCAGATCCCTGTTCTTGCGTCAATTTGCGTTGATCCGCAGCGCTGCGGCTGAGGACCAGGCCGACAAAACGGCGGACACCAGCGTTATGGCGGCCAACAAGGCCAAATTTGCCGTCAGCGCATCGGGGCCGGCGGTCTCACGCGCGCTGATGGTCTGAACCCCAAAGATGAGCGACGGAATGTAAAGCGGCAAGACCAGAATTGAGAGCAAAAGTCCGCCGCGCCGGGTATTGACGGTCAGGGCCGCGCCAATGGCACCAAAAAAGCTGAAGGCCGGAGAACCGATAACCAGCGAAAACACCAGCATGGCAATATCGGGGGCGGGCAGCCCCAGCATCATGCCGAGAAACGGGCTCACCAACACCAAGGGCAGGATGGACGTGATCCAGTGAGAAAGCGCCTTGGCAATCACGACCAATTCCAATGCGATCGGCAGCGTCAGAAGCAGGTCCAGCGACCCGTCTTCCGCATCCGCGTGAAACAGCCGGTCTAGTGAAATCAAGGCGGAAAGGGCCGCCCCAATCCAAAGAAATCCTGGGGCGATACGGGCTAACACTTCCCGTTCCGGCCCGATCCCCAAGGGAACCATCGTCACAATCAACGCAAAAAAACCGACGCCCAAAAAGGCAGAACTGCCCTGGCGTGAAGCGAGGCGCAGCTCGCGCCGGATGATTGCACCCCAAGTGTTCATGATCTCGATTGTCCCAACGTCAAGACAGAACAATCCGCATCCTGAAGGTCGAGCAATTGATGCGTTGCCACCAGCGCCAAGCCGCCCGCCCCAACATGTTCCGAGAGTGCATTTTCGATTACCGCAATGTGTTTCGTGTCCAATCCATTCAAGGGTTCATCCAGTAGCCAAATCGGTCTTTGTATCAGCACCAGCCGGGCCAGCGCCGCGCGGCGCCGTTGGCCTGCCGACAGATAGTGCACCGGCGTGTCTTGGAGGCGCGCGAGATTGAATTTTTCTAACGCGGCGTCAAAAGCATCCGGCATTGTTGTCCCCCCAAGAAGGGACGCCCAAACCTCAAGATTCTCTTGGATGGTCAGTGCAGACTTAAGGCCGTCTTTGTGCCCTACATAGTGATGGAGGCGGTGCAGATCCGCGCTGTCTTCGCCGGTGTTTTCCCCATTTAGGGCGAGGGTGCCACTATCCGCGGCAAGTAGTCCCGCGCAGATGCGGAGCAGCGTTGATTTGCCGGACCCGTTGGGGCCCATAAGCAATATCGCCTCTCCGCTTTGTGCCGAGAACGAAAATTCCTTCAGTACAGGGCGGCCGTTACGCACACAGGTGATGGCCTGTCCGGTAAGTGTGATTGTCGGATGTGTCACAGGCAGGTCAACTAGATATCGCTAAAGTCGCCGCCGCGTCCCTTGCCATCCGCAAAGCGCTGAGCACCGGCAACTGACGCCCCTCCCTTCATGGATTTTCGGCCATACTCGAATTCCTGCAACATGGCCTGATCGAATGGCAAATCCCATTGTTCAATGGCTGACATCCGATCGTTCCGCATACAGGTTTGGGGGAACTTGGAGATTTGCAGAGCGATCCGTTCCGCCTCTTCGCGGGCTTGGCCTTTTGGAACGACACGATTGGCCAGTCCCATGGTCAGGGCTTCTTCGGCATTGACGGGACGTCCTGTCAGGATCAGATCCATGGCGCGGGAATGTCCAATCAAACGCGGCAGGCGAACCGTGCCTCCATCAATCAAGGGCACCCCCCATCGGCGGCAGTAGACGCCAAAAATCGCATCTTCCTCGACCACGCGCATATCGCACCACAAAGACAATTCCAAGCCACCGGCCACCGCATGACCGGCAATGGCGCCGATGACGGGTTTCGATAGAACCATGCGAGAGGGCCCCATCGGGCCCGCTGAGTCCAGCCGGTCAAATGTCAGCTTGACGCCGGGGTTCTGTAATAGATTGCTGTTGATATTCCCGCCGCTGGCAACCGCCTTTAAGTCGGCTCCGGCACAGAACGTGCCGTGATCACCGACAAAGACGGCAACAGAAGCACTGTCATCTTGGTCAAACTCGATGAAGGCTGTCGCCAGTTTTTCCGCCGTGGGCCGGTTTACGGCGTTGCGTACTTGCGGGCGATCCAAGATGATCGTCCAAACGGGTCCGTTCTTCTCGACCTTTACAGCATTTGGCTCCAAGTCGCCTTGGGAATGTAACTTATCGTCGTTTTTCATTGGACGTTCCGCCGTTTTAAGTGTCTCTAATCCACCATAATGTGTTCTTTGGCGGCCTGCTACATTGCCCTTGCGGCAAGACGGCGCCCATGGCAATAGGTTGAGCCGTATTGAACACGTATTTCCAGCGATCAGTGGTATCTTGTGACCGCTGACAAGCTTAAAGATTGAGGGCGTTTGACGCTCTCCCCTGTTGTCATCGGTACACCAATCAAAGGAATAATCTCTCGTGACCACGATCGGCCAGGATACCTTGAAGACGCGCCGCAATCTTAAAGTCGGCACAAAAACCTACGCCTATTATAGCCTCAAGGCTGCGCAAAAAGCGGGACTTACGGATTTTTCGAACCTTCCGTTTTCTCTTAAGGTGCTTCTCGAAAACCTATTGCGGTATGAAGACGGACGCTCGGTAACCGTTGCCGATATCAAAGGGCTTGCGAACTGGGTCAAGAAAAAGAAAAGCACCCGAGAAATTGCGTTTCGGCCGTCGCGCGTATTGATGCAGGATTTTACCGGCGTCCCGGCGGTTGTGGACTTGGCGGCCATGCGCGATGCCATGTCGGCCATGAACGGCGACCCCAAAAAAATCAATCCGCTGGCTCCTGTTGATTTGGTGATTGACCATTCCGTCATGGTGGACAATTTCGGAACGGCAAAGTCGTTCAAAGAAAATGTAAAGCGCGAATATGAACGTAATGGCGAACGCTACGAGTTTTTGCGTTGGGGACAAGAAGCCTTTGACAATTTCCGGGTTGTGCCGCCCGGCACGGGTATTTGCCACCAAGTGAATTTGGAATATCTGGCGCAAACAGTGTGGACATCAAAAGTCAAAACGCCAAAAGGCAAAGTTGACCTGGCCTATCCGGATTCGCTGGTCGGGACCGACAGCCATACCACCATGATCAACGGCCTTGCTGTTCTGGGGTGGGGCGTCGGCGGTATCGAGGCGGAAGCCGCCATGTTGGGGCAGCCTATTTCGATGCGGGTTCCGGAAGTGGTTGGTTTCAAAATTAAGGGCAAACTAAAGGAAGGCGTTACCGCCACCGACTTGGTTCTCACCGTGACAGAGATGCTGCGGGCGAAGGGCGTGGTTGGCAAGTTCGTTGAATTTTTCGGACCGGGCCTTGACCACATGACATTGGAAGACCGGGCGACGATCGCGAATATGGCGCCGGAATATGGTGCCACTTGCGGTTTCTTCCCGATTGACGATGAAACGATCCGCTATCTGAAGGCGACGGGGCGTAAGAAATCACGGATCGATTTGGTGGAAAAATACGCCAAAGCACAAGGTCTCTTCCGTACGTCGCGCACGCCCGATCCGGTCTTCACCGACATGCTGGAATTGGATTTGGGTGATGTGGTGCCAAGCCTTGCAGGTCCAAAGCGTCCTCAAGATCGGGTGGCCTTAACGGACGCCGCGCCTGCCTTTGCCAACGTCCTCGAAAAGGAATTCAAGAAGAAGCTCGACGGTAAGCGCGTGCCGGTAAAGGGTACGAAATACGATGTGGGCAATGGTGACGTCGTCATTGCGGCCATTACGTCGTGCACCAATACCTCCAACCCCAGCGTGATGGTGGGGGCCGGTCTTTTGGCACGGAATGCGGCCAAGAAAGGCCTCACCGTGAAGCCATGGGTCAAAACATCGTTGGCGCCGGGATCGCAAGTCGTCAGTGAATACTTAAAAGCATCCGGTCTGCAGAAAGACCTGGACAAGCTTGGTTTTAATCTTGTGGGCTATGGCTGCACCACGTGTATCGGAAATTCCGGTCCCTTGCCGGAACCGATTGCCAACGCCATCACCGACGGCGATTTGGTGGCGACATCTGTCTTATCCGGCAATCGGAATTTTGAGGGGCGCGTCAATCCGCATGTGCGGGCGAACTATCTCGCGTCACCGCCGCTGGTGGTGGCCTATGCCATTGCCGGGTCCATGAATATCGACATCACCAAAGAACCACTGGGGCATGACAAAAAAGGCAAGCCCGTTTACCTGGCGGATGTTTGGCCCACCCCGAAGAATATTTCGGACACCATTCGTAAAACCATCACGCCAAAAATGTTCCGTGAACGGTATGCGGATGTGTTTACCGGTGACGCCGGGTGGCGGAAGATCAAGACCACGTCCAGCATGACTTACAGCTGGAATACGAAATCCACCTATGTGCAGCAACCGCCCTATTTTGAGAATATGGGCGAAAAGGCAGCCCCGATCACCGACATAAAGGGCGCGCGGGTGCTTGGGCTGTTTGGGGACTCGATCACCACCGATCACATCAGTCCCGCAGGGTCCATCAAGAAAGATGGTCCGGCAGGGAACTATCTTACCGCCAACAAAGTGCAAGTGACGGATTTCAATTCTTTCGGTTCTCGCCGCGGCAATCACGAGGTGATGATGCGGGGGACATTTGCAAACATCCGTATCAAGAATGAAATGGTGCCGGGCGTTGAAGGGGGCGAAACGGTGCACCATCCGTCCGGGACGCAAATGTCCATTTATGATGCGGCCATGCAGTACCAGAAAGACGGCGTGCCGCTGGTTGTTTTTGCGGGGAAAGAATACGGTACGGGGTCGTCGCGCGACTGGGCCGCGAAGGGCACCAACTTGCTGGGTGTGCGTGCCGTGATTGCTGAAAGTTTTGAGCGGATTCACCGGTCCAATTTGGTTGGCATGGGTGTGTTGCCACTCGAATTCACCAATGGGGAAAGCCGCACGTCTCTGCAGCTCTCGGGCACAGAAACGGTCGATATTGAAGGCCTTACCGGCAAAATCAAACCTCGCATGAAGCTCAATGCGACCATCACTTATGCTGACGGTAAGACAAAAAACACCGAATTTCTCTGCAGAATCGACACGGAAGATGAGGTCGACTACTTCACCAATGGCGGCATTCTTCACTTTGTCTTGAGAAATCTTGCCGCTGCGTAACTCGTTATTCCCATGAATTTTGGCGGAACCGCTCCCCTTTTTTGGCAAAGGGGGGTGGTTTTTCGCTATTAGTTAATCAAGACACGGTTTTCTCAAGCCATTGTGAGTGGACCGGATCAGATGCATTCCTATTCTTAAGTGCCTCCAGGCATGAGGTTTGTATGTACAGAGTAAAATCGGAAACAGGGATCAGCCGCCGGCATTTGTTGGCGACAGGCGCCGCGTTTGCCGCAACCGCGGTCAGCGGCGTTGTTGGCGCGAACCATGCTCAGGCTGCGTCCGATGACTTGGTCGTCGTGGAGCTGTTCACGAGCCAAGGGTGCAATTCGTGCCCGCCGGCAGATGCGCTGCTCGCCAAATTGGCGCAACAGGACAATGTGCTCGCCCTTAGCTTTCCGGTGGATTATTGGGATTATCTGGGTTGGACCGATACGCTGGCCAAACCGGCCCATACGAAAAGACAATCCGACTACCGAATGTCGTTCGGCCTTCGGCAGATCTACACACCTCAAATGGTCATTCAAGGACGTCGGGAAGGCGTCGGCAGCCGCACGCGTGACATCGAAGCCAAGATCAGCGACGTGCACACCAAGGGGGCCAGTACGGCTGCTGTGAACATCACGGAATCGCCGGATGGATACGACGTTCGCGTGCAGCCGAAAGGCGACTTCCAGGGCACCGCCGGTGTCTGGCTGGTGTTCTTCGATCCGGTACATGAAGTCGCGATTAAGGCCGGCGAAAACAAAGGCAAGACGCTGCGCTACCACAATGTGGTACGGCGTATGATGCCGATAGGGGATTGGAACGGCGGTGCTCAGTCCTTCCAGCTTCCCAAGCAAGCTCCCAATGGCGACGGCGAAAAATGCGCCATCCTGGTGCAAGGCAAGGGCGCCGGCCCGATCTTTGCCGCCGCCCTCATGCCCTGATTGGCAGTGCCGCCAGTTTAGCTCCGGCGCTTTCTTTCCGCCAACAGCTGTAAGCGCAGCGCGTTCAGTTTGATGAATCCTTCCGCATCTTTTTGGTCGTAAACGGAATCTTCTTCAAACGTGACATGTTCCAGCGAGTAGAGCGAATTCGGGCTCGACCGCCCGACGACGGTGGCGGATCCTTTGTACAACTTGACCCGCACGTTCCCGGTCACATGTTCTTGGGACTGATCAATGGCGGCTTGCAGCATTTCGCGCTCGGGCGCGAACCAGAAGCCATTGTAAATCAGCTCCGCATAGCGCGGCATCAGTTCGTCTTTCAGATGCTGCGCGCCGCGGTCAAGTGTGATGGACTCAATCCCCCGATGAGCTTCCAACAAGACGGTGCCGCCGGGCGTTTCGTAAATGCCGCGGGACTTCATGCCCACAAACCGGTTTTCTACAAGGTCAAGCCGGCCGATCCCGTTGGCGCCGCCAAGATCGTTCAACCGCGACAGCAACGTTGCCGGGCTCATCGCTTCGCCGTCAATGGAGACGGCGTCTCCTTTCTCGAAACCGATGTCGATATAGGTGGGTTTGTCCGGCGCATCTTCGGGGGACACGGTACGCTGGAACACATATTCGCCTGGTTCCTCGGCAGGGTCTTCCAAGGCTTTGCCTTCAGACGAGGTGTGCAGAAGGTTCGCGTCGCAGGAAAACGGCGCTTCGCCGCGCTTGTCTTTAGCGATGGGGATCTGGTGCTTCTCCGCAAAATCGATGAGTTTCGCGCGCGAATCCAAATCCCATTCCCGCCACGGCGCGATGACTTTGATGTGAGGATCAAGCGCATAATAGCCAAGCTCAAACCGAACCTGGTCGTTCCCTTTGCCCGTCGCCCCGTGACACACGGCATCCGCGCCGGTTTCATGGGCGATCTCGATTTGCCGTTTTGAAATCAACGGACGGGCGATAGAGGTTCCCAGCAGATAGACCCCTTCATAGAGGGCATTGGCGCGGAACATGGGAAAAACGAAGTCGCGCACAAATTCTTCGCGCAGATCGTCAATGTAGATTTCCTTGATGCCCAGCATTTCGGCCTTTTGCCGTGCGGGCTCTAATTCCTCGCCTTGTCCGAGGTCAGCGGTGAAGGTCACCACCTCGCAGTTATACGTTTCCTGAAGCCATTTCAGGATGATGGAGGTATCGAGGCCACCGGAATAGGCCAACACGACTTTCTTGATGTCTGTCATCGCATGTCTCACTTCGTCTGGGGTTGCGCGCACTATATTCAGGACGCAGGGCGCTGCAAGCCTTGTGATTGAATAGAGTTTGTGGGGTTAAGCGGGTTCCGCTAAGGGGGTGTCGGCTGATCGTCGTCGTCGCTCCGACGCGCGCTCCTTGACGCTTTCCGATTTGAGCTGACCGCAGGCCGCCATAATGTCTCGGCCACGCGGTGTGCGTACGGGGCTTGCATAGCCCGCGCGGTTGATGATCTCGGCGAAGGCTTCGATCTTGTCCCAATCGGAACAATCGTAGGGCGAGCCCGGCCACGGATTGAACGGGATCAAATTGATCTTGGCCGGAATGCCCTTCAGCAGACGGACCAGGGCGCGGGCGTCGTCCGGCGTATCGTTCTTGTCCTTCAGCATGGTGTATTCGAAGGTGATGCGACGCGCATTGGACAGGCCGGGATAATTGCGGCACGCGTTCATAAGCTCCGCAAGCGGATATTTCTTGTTGATGGGCACCAATTCATCGCGCAGCTCATCGCGCGTAGCGTGCAGCGAAATCGCCAGCATGACCCCCATTTCGGCACCGACCTTCTCGATCATGGGCACAACGCCCGCCGTCGACAGGGTGATGCGGCGCTTCGAGATAGACAGGCCCTCGCCGTCGGAGGCAATGTCCATCGCGGCTTTGACATTGTCGAAATTGTAAAGCGGTTCGCCCATGCCCATCAGGACGATATTGGTGATCTTGCGGCCTTGAGCCGGCGTTGGCCATTCCTCTAGCGCGTCTCTTGCAATGAGGATCTGGCTGACGATTTCGCCTGCCGTCAGGTTGCGCACCAGTTTCTGGGTGCCCGTATGGCAGAAGCGGCAATTCAGTGTGCAGCCCACTTGGGAGGAAATGCACAACGTGCCCCGGTTTTCTTCCGGAATGAAGACGGTTTCCGCCTCCACACCCGGGCCAAAGCGGATGAGCCATTTTCTGGTGCCGTCTTCCGAAATCTGTTGGGTTACGATTTCCGGCCGGCCAATCTCAAAGTGCTCGGCAAGCTGCTCCCGCAGGGGACGCGCTAAATTGGTCATGCCCTCGAAGTCTTGGGCGCCGCGCCAATAGAGCCAGTTCCAGATTTGCGACACGCGCATGCGCAATTGGCGTTCAGGCACGCCTATGCCCGCAAAGGCGTCGCTAAGGGACGCCCGCGAAAGGCCAATAAGGCTGGGTTTTTGGTCTAAAGGCACCTGCATGCGCGGTTCATAGCACAACCGCGCACAAATACAGATGTTTTGGCGGGTTTAAGAGCCGCAGACTTGGTTGATTTTGTCCAATGCCGCGCTGACGCCGGCCAGAGAGTACCGGTCTGTGGTCAAAGTGCCGCGACTGGAGGTGCCGGTGACGATCATTGACGTTCCCCGCTTCATGGCCCCCAAAATCTTCTTCTCGGTCGCTGTTTCCCGCATCCAGGCGCCGTCACCCTGGGTGAAAAAATTGAACTTCTCCGATCCAATTTTCGCTGTGGTGGTGCTGCCGTCCCGATAGGTATAGCCGGTCACTACGCTAGGTTGCCCTTTAATATTCAAATTGGCCCAGTTGGACACGATGAAGAAAATATCCCCCCGTTTCACATTTTTTGGCTGTGAATCAGTGGGTTGGGACACCACATAGCAAATCGTATTGCCATCGCGCGTGAGCTTATAGGCATCCCACGCCTTGTAGCTCCCAAGAATTTTCGGTTCTTCGGCCCAACTTGTCGTTGCGAAACCGAAGCTGACCGCCACAACAAACATCGCCAACAGATGTTTGGTCCGCATGTGCTTCATTCTGAAACCCTTAACTTTTCGACTCAGAGCGATTTGTAGTTTCGAGGGGTATCTTGCGCAAGAGACTATGTCGAAATCACGACGGTGTGTGGCCAAGCCTGCTGGTCAAACCAGATTTTTCCCCGTACTGTGCCATTTTTAGCGTGTGCGGCGGCTCAATATCGGCAGGGTCACCGCGAGGATTTTTGACGGCGTGACAGTGGCAGCCAGAAAACCGGTCATCGATCCGAATCAGGTCGACCGCGAGGCGGTTGCCGATTTGCTGGAAGCTGTGGCCCAGCGCCAAGATAAATCAGCTTTTGCCATCCTGTTCGAATTCTATGCCCCGCGGGTCAAAAGCTATCTGCTCCGCCTTGGCTGCGACGATGGCTTGGCGGAAGAGCTGTCCCAGGAAGTAATGATAACGGTGTGGCGGAAAGCCGGCACCTTTGACCGGCGTCAAGCATCGGTATCGACTTGGTTGTTCACCATCGCCCGCAATCGGCGGATAGACGTGATCCGACGAACGAAGCGGCCAGAGCTTGATCCTGAAGACCCGGCACTGGTGCCCGACCCGGAACCGGCGCCCGACGAATCAATGAACATGGCGCAGCGTGAAGCAAAATTACACGAAGCTATCTTAGAGTTACCGGCGGAACAGTCAGATCTCCTTAAGATGGCGTTCTTCAGCGGCAAGTCACACGGTGAGATAGCGGAAGAGACGGGAATTCCACTGGGGACAGTAAAATCGCGTCTAAGGCTTGCTTTCGGTCGATTGCGAAAGATCTTAGATGGTAACGTGTAGATAGTCGAAATGAGTTGGTAGTCTTTCGGTGAGCAACGAACAGATCATAGACCAAACCCCCAACGCGGATGGCATGGAGGATCTCCTGTCGGATTTTGCGCGCGGCGCGCTCGACCGCGGCACCGAGTTGTTGGTGGAAACCTGTGCGGCCATAAAGTCGGATGTGGCGGGCGCCGTCGCGGATTACGAGACCGTTGGCGGAGCCCTGCTTGAAAACATTGAGCCGGCCGCTTTGATGGACGGTGCCTTGGAGGCGGTGTTGGCGGCGATTGACGAGGAGCCGGCCCAAGACGACAACGCACGCAGTGTCACGGCGCCCCAGAAATGGCGTGCCGATCTCGATAAACTGCCGCAGCCGTTGCGCCATCACGCGGAAGAAGGGTTGCAATCGTCTAACTGGCGCCTATTGGGCCGCGGGATTCGCGGTCTGGATCTGTCCTTTCTGGACCCGGACCGCCGCGGGAAAATTGAGCTTTATCGCATTGAGCCCGGGTGTTCAGTGCCCCGTCATGGCCATGAAGGGGGAGAGCTCACCTTGGTCATCAGTGGTGCGTTCAAAGATGAAACCGGACGCTACGGCCCTGGCGATATTGCGGCGGGTGGCGAGGATGTGACGCACCAGCCGGTGGCAGAGCCCGGAGAAACCTGCCTTGCTTTGGCGGTGACCAATGCGCCTTTGAAGATGACAGGGGCGCTTGGCCTTGTGCAACGGCTGCTGGGTGGCCGATCTCCAAAATAGCTTTTTTAGGATCGTTCGCTTGAATGGCCGAACCGATGGGGCTGTGCGGGCGAGGCGTCGCCGCCTTCCATCAGGGGGCGGGCCGCATAGGCGCCTAAACTGCGCATGCGGTCATACATGACAATGGCGCCCGCGATCGCGACATTCACGCAAAATTTGGCGGGAATTTTGATTGTGTACTGACATTTCTCTAAGACGGCTTCACTAAGCGATCCTTGCTCCGGCCCTAGAACGTAGGCGCAGGATCTGGGGTGGCGAAACTCCGGAAGGTCAATGGCGTCGTCCAAAAGTTCGATGCCCACCAATGCGCAGCCTTTGGGCAACATCATTTCATCTACGGTGTCCCAGGCGTAGTAAGGCATATTCTCGAAGCTGTTTGACGTGTCCGAATACAGCCGCTCTTTGTGGGGTAAGGTATTCACCGTAAACACAAAGCTACCGCCAAAGGCATGCGCCGTGCGAAACAGATTGCCCGCATTTGTCGGCTTGCTGAGGCGCTCAACACCAATCCCAAAATACCCGCGCATGACCTGTTCTCTTTTTCTCCTGCCACGAAATCGTCGGCCTTTTCTGACTGAAAAATCCAGCAAAATCAAAAGTAACCCGGGAAACCCTCCGAAACGTGGCTTTTGCAATCGCCAGCCCTCGTGATAATCGATGGGGCTCAAACATTGTCACAGCGCCTGCGTGCGTAAGAAAAAAGAGATATTCATGAAAGCTGTTCTTTGCAAAGAATTTGGTCCCCCTGAAAAACTGGTGCTTGAGGAGCTTCCTACGCCGGAACCTAAGCCGGGTGAAGTGCTGCTAGAGGTTCATGCCTGTGGCGTCAATTTCCCTGACGTGCTGATCATCCAAGATAAATATCAATTCAAACCGCCCCTGCCCTTTGCTCCGGGCGGCGAAGTCGCTGGCGTCATTAAGGCGCTTGGCGACGGTGTCACGGGATTGTCTGTGGGAGACCGCGTGATTGGGTCAACTGGGTGGGGCGGCATGGCCGAAGAGATTGTCGTGGAAGCGCCGCGCATTACAAAGATCCCATCGGAGATGGATTTTGTGACGGCGTCCGCGTTTCTCATGACCTATGGCACGTCGCATTATGCGCTAAAGCACCGGGGTCACTTAAAGGCCGGTGAAACACTTCTTGTGATGGGGGCTGCTGGTGGTGTTGGGCTTGCCGCGGTGGAATTGGGTAAGGTGATGGGGGCAAAGGTGATCGCCGCGGCCTCGTCCGACGAAAAAGTTGGCATTGCCAAGGAACACGGCGCCGATGAAGGTCTGGTCTATCCCAGCGGATCGCTTGATCGTGGCCAACAAAAAGAATTCAGTGAGCAGATTAAAGCTTTGTCTGGCGGGCAAGGCGCGGATGTGGTTTACGATCCGGTTGGCGGCGATTATGCGGAACCGGCGTTGCGCGCCACCAATTGGGAAGGGCGCTATTTGGTGATCGGCTTTGCGGCCGGGGATATTCCGCGTGTTCCATTGAACCTTGCCTTGCTCAAGGGCTGCGATATCGTTGGTGTTTTTTGGGGCGCTTATACCGGCCGTAAACCTGAAGAGCATCGTGAGAATGTTCAAGAATTGATGCGTTGGTATACGGAAGGAAAACTAAAGCCACACGTCTCCGCGACCTATCCAATGGACAAAGCGGCCGATGCCATCAACGATTTGATGCATCGCCGCGCGAAAGGCAAAGTCGTCGTAACAACACGATAAGGAACCATCGAATGAGCAATGTGAACACAAGCGTCAAGAATGGCGTGGTCGAGGGCTATTGCGCGCCGAAATTCGAGCGTGTGATGGATGCATTTGTTGAAAACCTCAATACACGCGGCGAAATTGGCGCCAGTGTTTGCATCACGTTCGAAGGCGAAACCGTAGTCGATCTTTGGGGCGGGCTCGCGCGGCGTCCCAAAGAAGGCAATCCGGGCACTGCGTGGGAAAAAGATACGGTGTGTGTGGTCTTTTCATCCACGAAAGGGGCAACGGCCCTGTGTGCGCATATGCTGGCGAGCCGCGGCATCCTCGATCTGGATGCGCCTGTTGCGGACTATTGGCCGGAATATGCGGTCAACGGAAAAGAAGAGACCCGCGTTTCCATGATGCTGGATCACACGGCGGGCAGCCCGGCCCATCGCACACAGGTAAAGCAAGGCGGCACCGCGGATTTCGATTATATGGCGGATCTGTTGGCGCAGGAAGAACCGTTCTGGTCACCGGGAAGCCGGCAGGGATATCACGGCCTTACCTATGCCTGGACCATCGGCAGTGTAATCCGGCGCGCAGCGGGCAAGCCGCTTCAACAGTTTTTCGCCGACGAAGTTGCCGGGCCGCTGGGGCTCGATTTTCGGATCGGTATTCCGGAGGCGGATTACCCGGCTACCGAAAAACGGTTGGCGCCGATTGTGCCTGCCTCATTGGACCCTGATCGGCCGAAATCAAAATTTCAAGAATCCATAGAGAAAGACCCGCAGTCGATTCCCGCTCTGTTTTTGTTAAACACCGGCGGGATGACATTCAATGACCCCGCGTTGCACAAAGCGGAAGTGGGATCGGCGAATGGCATGACCAATGGGCGGGGGCTTGCCCAGATGTATGCGCCGTTGGCGCTTGGTGGCAGCCAAAATGGGGTGACGCTGGTTGACGCCCCCACTTTGTCGCGCATGGGCCGGGTCAGTGCGGCGACGCAAGATGATGCCACCTTGCGGATGCCCACCCGGTTTGCTTTGGGCTTTATGAAGTCCATGGATAATCGCAAACTTAATAATACTTACTCCATGGAAAGTGCCATTTTGGGGGATGCGGCCTTCGGTCATGTGGGCGCGGGGGGATCCATTGGGTTCGCCGATCCCGCCGCGGGCATGAGTTTTGGCTATACGATGAACAAACAAGGACTTGGTCTGTTGCTTAATGAGCGTGGGCAGGCCTTGGTCGATGCCGCGTATCAATCCATCGGCTACCGGTCAAATGAGGCTGGCGTTTGGGAACGTTAGGCGTCAGCGGTCGGATGCCGTCCGCCACATTTTCTCTGAGACCATAAAGAGAAGCGTCTCTTCCGCGTCCTCGATGCCGAAATTTTCCCACCGCTTTAGTGCTTCGAACCCAAGGCGTTCGAGCAATCGAATGGAGCGGTCGTTTCGCGTGTCCACATAGGCAAGAGCTTTGTTTTGGCGCAGTGTGGAGAAGGCATAATTAATCAGCATACGTAATGCTTCTGCCATGTATCCTTTGCCTTCAAAATCCGGAAACAGGCTGTAGCCCAGCATGAACTGGCCATCGGGTACTTTGATGGGCTTTAATCCGATGTCTCCGATGAAGCGGTTAGAGCCTTTCAAAGCCACCGCAAACTGGAACCATTCTCCGATGACGCCAGGGTCACTATTGATCATGGAGCGAATAAAGGTCCTTACTTCACTGTCCGTGTAGGGAAAGGGCCAACTTTGATATCGGGCCACGCTGTCGATGTTTCGGAGTTCGAAGAAGGGCACGCGGTCGCCGATATGAAAGCGCCGCAGAATGAGGCGGTCCGATTGGAGCTTATCGAATGTCCGATCACGCATCTTGGCGCTCTGCTTGGTACCTATTCGTTTCCCTAGGGGATTTATAGCGCCAATTGCGCAAGACGCCTGCAATTTTGCGTCAACAGCGTGGGTTGTCGGGGAGGATTGGGGCGCCTATGCTGACCACGGCGCGCAAAATTGCTTCTCGCAAGGCCGAAAACACCGGAAAGCAGCGCCCTTTCGTGCATGGAAACGAACAAACCCCCGTCCGGTGCTGACGACGCCGGACATCCCGATAAATCGTCCGATTTCTTAGCGCCCTTCCCGTGGGCGGCTGCTCTTTACAGCGGGTGGCTGGCTACCTGGAACGGCATGGCACCAAATGTGCGCGGTGCCATTTGGACGGTGTTGGCGGCCGCTCTGTTCAGCTGCATGGCCACTTTGGCGAAATTCCTGGGCGGCCGATTAGACCATTTCCAAGTCACCTTCTTTCGAACATTGACCGGCCTCCTGTTTATTTTGCCGTTTTTGGTGGGGAATGGGCGCCAGGGATGGAAAACCGAGCGGTTGCCAATGCATATCCTTCGTGGCGTGCTCGGCAATGTGGGGATGATTTGCGGCTTCTACGCCATGATCCACATGCCGTTGGCCGATGCCAATGCCATCACGTTTGCTCGGGCATTGTTCGTGGTTCCGCTGGCGGTGTTCTTCTTGTCTGAAGTTGTCGGGGTCCGCCGATCGGCGGCGACGGCTGTTGGATTTATTGGCGTTCTCATCATGCTCCGTCCCACCGGTGCCATCGAACCGGCAGCGTTGGCTGCTGTATCGCAGGCCATGCTGGTGGCAGGTGCCATTATTTGCGTGAAACTTCTGTCGCGCACAGATGGAACCGTTACGCTGTTGTTCTATTCCAGCATCATCGGTTTGATCATAACGGCCATTCCGGCGGCGATCGTATGGCAACCCCCCACCGCCATGGAATATCTGCTTTTGGCGGCGATGGGCGCCTTTGGAGTGGCCGCGCATAATTGTTTCATCCGGGGTTATGCGGTTGGCGAAGCATCCGCGATGGCGCCGTTCGATTACACACGGCTTCTATTTGCCGCCATTGCGGGGTATCTGGTCTTTTCCGACGTGCCGGATCTTTGGACGATCGTCGGCGCATCGATTATCGTCGGCTCCACCTTGTACATTGCGCGGCGCGAAGCTGCGGCGGGGAGCAAACCGACCCCCGCCGACCCGGTGGATGCGACCGTCACATCCGTAACGGGGCCACTTCCAAACGCCACGGTTCAGACAAGCCTCAAGTCGGGGGACAAAAATCCGGCGGGGCGCGTTCAGGCAGCGGTAACGCCCGCAAAACAGGACGGCGTCGGAAAACCTGCCAACACGCCGACGCCGGCGGATAAGACCTAGACGTCTTCAGTTTCTGGGATTGGGGGCAGGTCCAGCGATTTCCGTGCCAGGGTTCGATGGGCTGGCTTGATATAGCTGCTAACGATCCCGAGTGTTGTGGCCAACACGGTGGCGTCGTCTGTGAAACCAAGTCCCGTTATGAAGTCAGGAATAAGGTCTGTCGGCAGAATGAAGTAGGCCAGGGCCGCCAGCAAGATACCGCGCACGCGGGTGGGCGTGGACGAATCGATGGCGCAGTAATAGGCCGCCACCAGGTCTTCAGCGAAGGGGATGCGCCCCATAACGCGCCGCAGCTTTTGCCAAAAGGTGCGTTCGACTTCCTCGATTTTTTCGGGATCGGTCAGCGGCACAATGGCCTGTTGAGGTTCCTGTAGATCAGCCATCTCTTAGATATGGTGCTTGTTGACGATCGATTCAATCATGTTAACCCAGCGGAAATTACGGTCTAACCGGCCAGTTCTTCCATTTTGTGCGCAAGCGCGATGTCTTTGGCGCTTAAACCGTCGGCGTCGTGAGTCGTCAGCGTCACGTCCACTTTGTTGTAGACGTTAAACCATTCCGGATGATGGTCCATGGTCTCGGCAATCAGCGCCACCCTGGTCATGAAGCCAAATGCTTCATTGAAGTCAGTAAAAAGAAACACTTTTCGAATGCCGTCGCGATCGGAAAGACCCTGCCAATCCGGGAGTTTGGCAAGAGCGTGTTCTCGTTCTTCTCCGGTCAGTTTCTCAACCACTATTGTCCTTCCTCGGCGTTACCCTGTGACCGTTTGTCCACTTTGGCACATTGTTGCAGAAGGTTGATCTATGTCAACGGCAAGCCTACCTCAGCGGGTTAATTGTTACCTCGTTCGTCAGGTTGTTCTGACTACGGAGGAACAGATGAAAACCTATCCTAAGCCAAGCGGAGCTGTCGCTTGGAAATCTTTTTTAGCAACCAGCATGCTGCTCGCCGCCAGTGTTTTCGTAACGCCGGTGCAAGCTGCAAATGATGGGCCTTGGCAAATTCGTGTGCGTGGTATCGGGATTATTCCCGATGAAAACGCAACCGTCACCGTTCTTGGTGGCGACGTGGACGTCAGTAATGAAGTCGTGCCAGAGCTCGATATAACTTATTTCTTCACGGATCACTTTGCGGCCGAATTGATTCTGGCGACGGCAAGGCACGACGCAACGGCGACCACTGGCCCGACAGATCTCGGTTCTGTGCGTATTCTGCCGCCAACCTTAACGCTGCAATATCATCCCTTCCCGGATGCGCAGATCCGCCCTTATATCGGCGCTGGCGTGAATTACACGTTCTTTTACGACGTGGATGCGCCCGCCGGCCTGTCAATTGATTATGACAATAAGCCGGGTGTTGCTCTTCAGGTCGGGTTCGACATTCCGGTCGGCAATGGCTGGTTGGTGAACGTGGATGTTAAACGCCTTTGGCTCGAAACTGATGTGACCATTAATGGTGGCGCGATCCGTGCGGATTTGGACATCGATCCCTGGATCATCGGCGGTGGTATCGGGTACCGCTTCTAACCCCACCTTAATGGCCTTCCTCGGGAGCGCTGCGGTTGAGTGCAAAGCTCGCCACGATCTGATAGATCGCACCAGCGCTCCCGAGATGACTCTCAAAAAGATGAAATTCTGAGACGTCGAATGTTTCCGAACGAAACAAAGAATGATCGGCCACGTAGCGGAAGACACGCTCTGTGGTCGGATTTTTAAGCCGGGCAAGGGTGACATGCGGAAAGTATTTGCGTGTTTCGGGCGGGAAGCCTTTGCGTTGCACCACCTGTTCCACCTTCGCGGCCAAGCGCCGAAGATCGGCGTTTTCCTCAACGCCGGCCCAGATCACATGAGGCCGTTTGTCGCCAAACTGACCGGCCCCTGAAAGCTGTAGCGCAAAGGGCGTCATTTCCAGCGCCCCTAGACCATTTACCAGCTCCAGCATGTCGGGTTCTTCGACTTCTCCGATAAACCGCAAGGTAAGGTGCAGTTGCTCCCGGTCTTGCCAGCGCGCGCCGGGAATACCTCCTTCCAGTGTCAGCAGGCGGTCCTTTACAGTTTCCGGCAAATCGAGGCCGACAAAAAGACGCGGCATATATTGGCGTTCCGTGCTTTTCCTTAAGGGCAGGGATTCGGTTGTTCCAAATGCAAGGCGTGGATTTCGTCTTCCAATTCTTCCGTCCACGGCAAATCGAAAGCATCGATATCGGTTTTGAGCTGTTCCATGGACGTAGCGCCAATGATGGTGGAGGTCACAAAGGGGCGTGTGTCGCAGAATTTGAGGGCAAGCTGCGAAGGATCGATGTTTTTCTGTTGAGCAAGGTCCAAGTAAGAATTGATCGCCCGATCCGCCCCCGGCCCTTCATACCGCTGAAGCCGGTTGAACAGGGTTTTTCGGGCGCCATCCGGTAAGTTTCCGTCCCGGTATTTGCCGGTTAGATATCCTTGCGCCAGTGGCGAATAGGCGAGCAAGCCCACCTGATCCCGAATGGCGAATTCGCTCAATCCCACTTCAAACGCACGGCTGACCAAATTGTAGACATTCTGAATGGACGCGACGCGGGGCAGGTCTTTGGTTTCTGCGGCGTGAAGAAATTTGGAAACCCCCCAGGGTGTTTCGTTCGACAAGCCGACATGACGAATTTTGCCTTCTTTTACCAGGCCCGCCAAAATGTCCAGCGTTTCTTCGATCGGAACAGATTCGCTGTCGATATGTTTGTAATTCAGGCCGCCAAATAAATTCATGGGCCGGTCCGGCCAATGCAATTGATACAAGTCGATATAATCAGTTTGCAGACGTTTTAAGCTTTTCTCGACGGCTTCATGGATGTTGGCTTTGTCGAGTTTCGTGCCCTCACCGGAGTCGCGCGGCCACGTGAGTTGCGGGTTTCGTCCGCTAACTTTTGTGGCAAGAATGATCTTGTCGCGATTTTTCCGGGCGGCAAACCATGTGCCGATAATTGATTCCGTAGCCCCTTGCGTTTCTGGGCGCGGCGGAACCGCATACATTTCGGCTGTATCGAAAAAGTTGATGCCGCGGTCGAGCGCATAATCCATTTGCTCATGGCCTTCGGCTTCCGTGTTCTGCTGGCCCCAGGTCATGGTGCCAAGACAGATATTCGTCACCTCGATGCCGGTCCGCCCAAGTTTTCGGTATTCCATATGTCCCCCCCAGTAAAGATGTGGCGCTTTCTGACTTGTTACCGTGCAAAAACGCTCTTGACCAGCAACAAGACGTTTCGCTCATATGGGGACAAATAAGTATGAGTCAAACTCACGGAGGAAAGCCATGTCGCTTGCAATGACGAAGGATGAACGCGAGGCCTTTCTGGCGGGCGTTCATGTGGGCGTGATCAGCATTGAAGAACCCGGCCGGGGACCGCTTACGGCGCCAATTTGGTATGGCTATGACCCCGGGGGCGACGTGTGGATTGTGACCGGCGCGGACTCCCGCAAGGGCAAGCTCTTGAAGGCGGCCAATCGGATTAGCTTGGTCGCCCAACAAGAAGAACCACCCTACAAATATGTCAGCGTCGAAGGTCCCATTACTTCTATAGAGGATGCTTCCGGTCCAGAACCGACGCGGATCCTCGCCCACCGCTATTTGGGGAAGGAAATGGGCGATCAATATGCGGAGGGCACCTCTCATGACGGAAACATCTGTGTGCGTATGATGCCTGAGCGCTGGCTCACCGTCGATTATGCTAAAATGTCACTTGGCTAGAAGGTTTCAGAAACCTTGGGGCCGGCCTATGGGCTTGTGATTATCTGTGTCGTGATCGCGCCTGGGCGCGGTGTCATGGTGCATTTTCTGGTGTCTGCACCTTGTCGATGAGCTGTACGACCACCGGCAGAATGTGCGCGACAATCACATCTACCCCTGCGGCATTTGGATGAATGCCATCGGCTTGGTTGAGGTCCGGCTGGGCGGCCACCCCATCTAGAAAGAATGGATAGAACAAGGTGCCGTATTCATCCGCAAGCTTTTGAAAAACAGGTTCAAACTCCGCCGCATATTCCGGGCCGAGATTGGGGGGCGCACGCATGCCGGTCAACAGCACCGGAAGATCGCGCGCCGAAAGCGTATCCAATATATCTCTCAAATTCTTTTCAGTTTGCGCCGGGTCGAGCCCTCGCAGGGCATCGTTAGAGCCCAGCTCCACGATCACGGCAGACGTGGTATCGGACAGCGCCCAGTCCAGCCGCGCGAGACCGCCCGCCGAGGTGTCGCCCGAAACTCCCGCATTCTCGATCGTCACCGAATGCCCGGCATTTTCCAAAGATTGTTGCAGGCGCTCCGTGAAGCCGTCTTCCGCGGGCAAGCCGAAGCCAGCGGTGAGGCTGGTGCCAAGTGCGACCAGGGTGACGGGCTTGCGGTCGTTTTCGGCCAGTGCGGCGCTTCCAAAGCCAAAAAGGACCGTTACGAAACAGAGAAAGAATTTGGCCATCATCCTGTCAACCATAGTCATAAGCAGCGAAGGTCACTATATCCTGTAAACCAGAACCTTGGCGGAACAGAGAAGTCCCTTGTCAGACGCCCTTATATCACTTCGAGACATTAATTTGAGCCTGCCCAGCGCGGCGGGCCCGGTTCACATTCTGCGCGGCCTGTCATTGGATATAGGTCACGGCGAGACTGTGGGAATGGTGGGGCCATCCGGATCGGGCAAATCGACCCTATTAATGGTGCTGGCCGGGCTTGAACCGCCCAGCAGCGGGGCGATCTCGGTGGCGGGGCAAGACTTGACCAGTTTGGATGAGGACGGGCTTGCCCTTTTTCGGCGCGATAATGTGGGCATCGTGTTTCAAGCCTTCCACCTCGTGCCCACAATGACGGCCCTTGAAAACGTGGCCATCCCATTGGAATTTGCCGGTGTGGCGGATGCCTTTGACCGCGCGCGCGCCGCATTGGCGGAGGTTGGGCTTGATCACCGGGTGGAGCATTATCCAGGACAGCTCTCGGGTGGGGAACAACAACGTGTCGCGCTTGCCCGCGCCTTGATTGCAGGGCCAAAGATTCTCCTTGCGGATGAACCCACGGGGAATTTGGATGGGTCAACCGGAGATAAGATCATTGACCTTATGTTCGGCCTTCATGAACGAAAGGGCACCACGCTGGTCTTGATCACGCACGATGTGGCGCTTGCCAAGCGGTGTGACCGGGTGGTGCATTTGCGTGATGGGGTGATTGACTACATTGAACCCGGTGGCATAGCACCTGCTGCCACGACCGCCGAAGCGGTTGGCTAAGTGAATTTCTGACGGAGGTCCAAATGCATGTTTCCACCACCAATAGTTTTGAGGGTAAAAAAATCCGCGACTATAAAGGCCTTGTCAGCGGCGAAGCTATAATGGGTGCGAACATCGTGCGGGACTTTTTTGCAAGCGTCCGCGACATCGTGGGCGGGCGGTCTGCGTCCTATGAGAAAGCGCTCAAGGAAGCCCGTGATATCGCCATACAGGAAATGGTCGATGAGGCGGCCTCTCGTGGCGCAAACGCTGTGATTGGCGTTGATATCGATTATGAAACCGTCGGGCAGGGTGGCGGTATGATGATGGTTACGGCCTGCGGCACGGCCGTGGTTGTGGATTAAAGCCGCTCCAGGGGCAGCTTTTCCGACTCTTCCTTGATTTTCTCAAGATCCACGTCTTCAGGCGGGAATGGCTTGCCCAGCATACGAGAATAGTCCCTCAGCTTCCGCTCTAAATCGCGGTCATAGGCTTCCCAGCTTTTCCAGGCTCTCACCAGCCAGAGATAGGTTTGCTCTTTAGGCAGACCAATTTCGTCCCGCTCGGTCAGTTCGAACGCCAACATGCGCTCGGCGGGGAAATATCCGGCCTTTGCTGCGCTGTAGAGGGCGTCATAAGGTTCAAACGCGTCATGATCCACTTTGCGGAACCGCCATTCGTCTTCAATCAGCATTTTGGCGCGCACGAAAGTGGCCATGGAAAATCCCATTTTCTCGGACCGAATGAGTTGGTGATATCCCGCTTGACCCTTTTCAAAGGTGAAGTTGTCGCTATTCAAAAAGGTCATCGTGCGGTCATATTGTGCCTTGGCACAGGCAGCGCGTGTCGCATCCGGTGTGTACGGTTGATCCGGTGTTGACATTGCAGCGGCGCGTTCGATGCGTGCCGCGTCTACCCGGAAGTCCGGGTCATAGCGGCGCCAGCATGTGAGATAGGTGATTTGTTTTCCCCACCAATCGCGGCTCAAAATCGTGTTGCGGTTTGGGCGCTCTTCCAATGGGTCGAAAACGGGGCCCCCGAGGGTGAACAAGGTGGGGCCGTCCGCATCCGCTTTGGCAGCTAGATTTTCTAGGTCGAGGTTTGGACACTGGCCCAGTTCTTGGATCTGCTGGGCGGCCTCTAGAATGCCACCGGCACCGGCTAAGGCCACTTCCGACAAAATATGGGCGGACGTTTCGCAATCGCCGGTCGCCGCGCTGTCGATGGCGGCGGCGGACCAATTGGGAACAAAGACCGGCCTTAAGACCCAAGCGCCCGCACCCACCACCAAAAGCGTGACAAGCGCTGCCGACCGAAAAAGTAGTTTTAGCCCCATGAAAAACTCGACCAATAGCCCCAAACACCCCGTTGATATGACTCGATCATAGGGGTGTTACAAGAGTCAAGCGGCCGACGGCTGGATTGGTCTCAAACTACCGTGTTGTTTTATGGTTAATGGCTGTCAAACCACAGCCGGGGACCGGAACACCTCTTCGTCCAATTCACCTTCCCATTTGCCCACAGCACTGGCGACGGCGGCATCACCTGTGACATTTGTCATTGTACGCATCATATCTAACAGCCGGTCGAACGGGAAAATGAAGGCGATGATCAAAACCGCTTGTTCGGCCGGAACACCGACTTCGGTCATGACCACCGTTGCCAGCAACAGCCCGGCACTGGGAATACCTGCAGCTCCGATCGAAGTCAGCGTGGCCGCCAAGGCAACACCTAGGTACATCTCCATGGTGACCGGAATGCCGAGCGCTTGCGCGGCAAACAGGGCCACCAGACCTAGATAGATGGCCGTCCCGTCCATATTGATCGTCGCGCCCACCGGCAGCACCGATGCCGCCACCGATTTTTTGACGCCCAAATTGTTGGACACATTTGCGATGGTCACGGGCAAGGTGCCCGAACTCGATGCCGTCGAGAATGCAACGGCTTGCGCGTCGGCAATGCCGCGGAAGAAACGGATGAGCGGCAGGCCCAGGATAATCTTGATGATCCCCAGCCCATAAACCAGCACGATGTGAATGGCGCAGGCGAGATAAAGCGCGATCGCCAGCAGGCCCAGATTGTCCAGGATGGACAGGCCCAGCTTGGCCATAATCCAGCTCATGAGGAAGAAGACGCCGAAGGGCGCCAGTTCCATGACGATCACCGTCACCTTCAGCATCACATCCGCGGCGCTTTCGATCGCGGCGGCGGCCGGGCGGCCTTTTTCACCCGCCAGCAAACAGCCGACCCCAAACATGATTGCGAAGAAGATGATCGCCAGAACATTGGTGTCGGCCAAGGCTTCCACTGGATTTGTCGGGATGATCGCCAGCAGTTTTTCGGCGATGGTGTTGTTGGTCGTCGATGCCGCATTCAGTTTGCCGCAAACGCTGACAACCGAAGAATCCGCGCCCGACAAGTCACCGCTGCAATCTACAGCAGGGCCAAACGCTGATGTATCGACGCCGGCGCCGGGCTGGAACAGGGTTCCCATGGCAAGGCCTAAGGACACGGCAAACCAAGTGGTGATGAAATACATGGCAATGGCGCGGCCGCCGAGGCCACCCAACCGCGCCGGATCTCCCATGGCGGTGACGCCGGCCACCAACGTGGTGAAAATCAATGGGACCACCAGCATCTTGATCAAGCTGACAAAGGCATCACCGAATGGTTTCAGCCAGGAATCGGCAATGGGCGCCGCCGCGTCCACACCCAAGCCATAGCGCAAGCCCAGACCGAAAATCAGGCCCAATACGAGGCCAAGCAATACCCGTTTCCACAGCGTGACGCCGAACCACCAAGACATGCCAGACCCTCTCTTTGTGCCGGAATTGGCCAAATCAGCCTGAAATCTGGCCTGAATCGGGGGCGAAGGGCAAGCTGACAGGCGATTGCCCCTGGAAAAGCTGGCCAAACCGGCTTTGCCACGCCATATAGAGCCCCATGACGCAGCCTTTTATGAAAATGAACGGTCTTGGGAACGATTTCGTGGTGATCGATGGGCGTGCCGCGCACCTTGAGCTTGCCGACGATGTCGTGCGCGCGATCGCCAACCGCGAAACCGGCATTGGCTGCGACCAGCTGATCGTCATTGATGCGGGCCAAGACAGCGCCCATGCAGGCATGCGCATCTGGAATCACGATGGCGGCGAGGTGGACGCGTGCGGGAATGCCACGCGCTGCGTTGCGCAGTTCTTAATGGATGAATCCGGTCAGCCGCAGGTGCTGATTGACACGAATGCCGGGCGGCTCGTTTGCTCTCCGGGAGGGGACGGGCTGGTCACGGTGGATATGGGCGCCCCGCGATTTGAGTGGGAACAAATTCCCATTGCGGAACGCATGGACACGCGCACCTTGGATCTGCGCTTGGGGCCCATCGATAATCCGGTTTTGTTCGGCCCCAGCGCCGTTAATGTGGGCAATCCCCATTGCATCTTTTTTGTGGACGATGTGATGGCCCACCAGTTGGACAAAGTGGGACCATTGATTGAAAACCACATGCTGTTTCCGGAACGGGTGAATGTCAGTCTTGTGGAAATCCGCAGCCCCACGTCCTTCCGTCAACGGGTGTGGGAACGGGGCGTGGGCATCACGCGGGCCTGTGGCACGGCGGCCTGCGCCAGCGTACCGGCGGCGGCGCGTCGCCAAATGGCCGAACGCGCGGTGGATGTGGAATTGGATGGCGGTACGCTGCATATCGACTGGCGCGAAGCCGATGGTCATATCTATATGACCGGCCCCACACAGTTCGACTACGCGGGAGAAATTCCCGACGACCTCATGACCATCGGTGCCGGCGCATGAGCAACCGCACCCAAGCAGATGTGGTCACCTTTGGGTGCCGCCTGAATGCTTATGAAAGCGAGCTGATGCGCCAGCGCGCGGCGGACAGCGGGGTGGCGGACGGTGCTGTCATCATCAACACCTGTGCGGTGACCGGTGAGGCGGTGCGTCAGGCCCGCCAAACCATCCGGCGCAAACGCCGCGAGAATCCGGACGCCAAGATCATCGTGACGGGATGCGCGGCTCAAATTGATCCCGAGGCCTTCGCGGAAATGGCCGAGGTGGATGCCGTATGGGGTAATGAAGAAAAGCTTGACCCGGTCACATTCAGGGAAGATCTCGGAACGGACGATACCGAACGTGTTCGCGTGAACGACATAATGTCGGTCACGGAGACGGCGGGGCACTTGCTCAATGCGCGAGGTCTCGATGGTTTCGGCGACCGTGCGCGGGCCTTTGTGCAAATCCAAAACGGCTGTGATCATCGCTGCACGTTCTGCATCATCCCCTATGGCCGGGGCAATTCGCGCAGCGTGCCCGCGGGTGTGGCGGTGGATCAAATCAAAGGGCTGGTGGACCGCGGATACAAAGAAGTTGTTCTCACCGGTGTGGACATCACCGCCTATGGTGCTGACTTGCCGGGCAAGCCAACTCTTGGCCGGTTGGTCGAACAGATCCTGCGGCTTGTGCCGGACCTGCCGCGTTTGCGCTTGTCCTCTTTGGATTCGGTGGAAGTGGACCCCCAATTGTTCGAGGTGATCGCGTCGGATCATCGCGTCATGCCGCACCTTCATTTGTCGCTGCAATCCGGCGACAATATGATCTTGAAGCGGATGAAACGGCGTCATTCCCGGGAAGATACGATCGCCTTTTGTGAGGCTGTCCGCAAAGTACGTCCGGATGTGGCATTCGGTGCAGACATCATTGCCGGGTTTCCGACGGAAACGGACGAAATGTTTGAAAATTCGCTACGATTGGCGACAGAGCTGCCCATTGTATATGGCCATATTTTTCCCTATTCGCCGCGTCCGGGCACACCGGCCGCCAAAATGCCCCCTGTGAAAGGGCCGGTTATTCGAGAGCGTGCCGCGCGGCTGCGCCAGGCGGCATCCGACAATCTCGCGGCCTATCTTGCGTCTTTGATCGGGCAAACGGCGCGCGTGCTGATCGAAAAAGGCAATCATGGCCATACGGAAGCGTTCGCCCCGGTACAGGTTGATGGGGAGGTTGCGCCGGGCGAACTCTACACCTGTCGGATCACCGGCGTGTCTGACGGAAAATTAAGTGGTGTACAGATTATATGACGGAAGACGTAACTGAAGAACAGCCCAAAAAGAAAGGGTTCTTTCGCCGCCTCAAAGACGGGCTGACGCGCTCCACCAACCGCATTTCAGACGGCGTGACGGGGATTTTTACCAAGCGCAAGCTTGATGCGGAAACACTTGAGGAATTGGAAGAGCTGTTGATCCGATCCGATTTGGGGGTGGATCTGTCCATGCGTATCACCCAAGCCTTTGGCAAGGGGCGTTACGATAAAGAAATCGATCCCAACGAAGTACGGTCCATTTTGGCCGAAGAAATCGCCAAAGTGTTGGCGCCCGTTGAAAAACCGTTTGCTATTGATCCCGCCAAGAAACCCTTTGTAACGCTTGTTGTGGGCGTCAACGGGGCCGGTAAAACCACAACCATCGGCAAGATTGCCCGCAATCTCAGCAATGAGGGGAAAAAGGTGGTGTTAGGCGCTGCCGACACGTTCCGGGCAGCGGCAATCGACCAGCTAAAAATTTGGGGTGAACGTGTGGGCGCCCCGGTCATCGCCAATAAAGTGGGGTCCGACGCGGCCGGTGTCGCGTTTGAAGCCATCGCACGTGCCGAACAAGACGGCGCTGATGTGGTGATGATCGATACGGCGGGCCGGTTGCAAAATAAATCAGACTTGATGGCGGAATTGGAAAAAGTCATCCGGGTTATCCGCAAGAAAGATGAAACCGCCCCTCACGCCGTGTTGTTGGTGCTGGATGCCACCACTGGGCAGAACGCCATCAACCAGGTGGATGTGTTCAAGAGCATGGCCAATGTGACGGGGCTTGTGATGACCAAGCTGGATGGCACGGCACGCGGCGGCATCTTGGTGGGGGTTGCGGACAAGTTCGGCTTGCCCATCTATGCCATCGGCGTGGGCGAAAGCATTGAGGATTTGCAGGCTTTTAATGCGCTGGCGTTTGCGCGCGCGCTGACCGGTGCCGATGAGGCGATCGGTGGCGAGGCGGCTAAAACGGAATCCGCATCTTGATGAAATAGCGCAGCGCGATGGCGATGGCGAAGATCTGTAAGGCCGCTGACATCGCTAAGCCCATATAAATCATGACGAACTGCATGATCGCCATGCCCAGCGGAATGTTCTGCTCAGCTGGAATGATCGATTGGGGCCACCACAAAATCACGGCAACGATTCCCAACAAAAAAATCAGTGGACTGACGGCAGCTCCGATGACCAGCAAGTCTCGGCGATCGGGATAGGAGAGATATTTGCCATAAGCCAGCCCCCAGCCGGCGGCGAAAGACAAATAGGCTCCGGCAAAGATGAACAGCACCATGGGTGCACTTAATGTCGCCCCGCCCTTAGGACTCAGCATAAGTCCGCCGATCAACACCAGCAAAAGAACAAGCGCCACGAAAAATCCGAAGGCGCGGATCAGCGTGCCGATGAAACCGCCTGTGGAGAACACGGGTGTTTGCGTCACAAGTCGTTACCGATACGGGTCATCTGCTTGCAGATAGGTGCGCACATAGTCCGCGATCCCGTCTTCAAGCTCGGTAAACGGTTTGTCATATCCGGCTGCACGTAAACGGGACATGTTGGCTTCCGTGAAATATTGATATTTGTCACGGATTTCCGCGGGCGTGTCGCGGAAGGTAATGTGTGCCTGGCGATTAAGAGCCGCGAAGGTGGCCTTGGCCAGGTCTTCAAAGGTGCGGGCTTTGCCGGTGCCCAAATTAAAAATGCCACTGGTGTTTTGGGTTTCTAGCAACCACATCACCACGTCCACGCAATCTTTCACAAACACGAAATCGCGTTTCTGTCCGCCATCGGGATAATTCGGGTTGTGGGATTTGAACAGCGACACCGCATCCCCTTTTTCGGCTTGCGGAAAGATGTGGGCAATCACACTTTTCATGGACCCTTTGTGATATTCGTTCGGCCCATAGACGTTGAAGAATTTAAGCCCCGCCCAGACGGGGGGGTGCGCGCGGCCTTTTTGCAAATCAGAAACCACGCGGCGATCAAACAATTGCTTCGACCAGCCATAGGCATTGAGCGGTTGGAGTTTCGCGATGGCCTCAGGCCCATTGTCGTCGTCGAAACCATGCTCGCCTCCGCCATAGGTGGCGGCGGAGGATGCGTAGACAAACGGGACTTGGTGTTCCGTGCACCATTCCCACAGATCATTAGACAGCCGCACATTGTTGCGCACGATCAAATCCACATCGGTTTCCGTGGTCGCGGATATAGCGCCCATATGCACAATGGCGGAAACCTCTGCCGTGTGACGGTCCAAATAGTCGGGCAACAGTTCCGGTGCCACCACATCGCGTACATTGTGCTTGGCAATGTTGCGCCATTTGTCTTCTTGGCCCAGCCAATCGCTCACCACAATGTCGTCGCGGCCCTGCGCCGACAGCGCGGCGACGATGTTAGAGCCGATAAAACCGGCGCCCCCGGTCACAATGATCATGACGCGGCCTTGGTTTTGTTCATTTTTGTGATGGTGTTGGTGGTGGAATGGCCGGGTTTCAGCTTTGCCAGAAACACCTGACCGCCATAGGCTTGAACCACGTCGCTGCCCACCACGGTGTCGATGGTGTAGTCGGCCCCTTTGATCAGAACGTCGGGCTTTATGGCTTCGATGAGTTTTAGCGGCGTGTCTTCCGCAAACAGTGTCACCGTGCTGACGGTTTCAAGCGAGGTCAACACAACCGCCCGCGCCATTTCCGGGTTGATGGGGCGGTCATCACCCTTCAGGCGTTTGATGGAAGCATCTGTGTTGAGGCCAACGATCAATCGGTCGCATTGCTCGCGCGCTTGCGCCAACAGGGAGACATGGCCGGGATGCAGCAAGTCGAAGCAACCATTGGTGAAGCCGATACGCAAGCCTTTCTTGCGCCATTGCGCCACTTTTTCGAGCGTTTGAGGCAGGGACAGGATTTTGGCTTCGGCCCCTTCCAAGGCTTGGGCCTGCAATGCCTGGGACAATTCCTCTTGAAGCACCACGGCAGTGCCCATTTTCGCAACGGCCAAGCTGCCCGCAAGATTGGCAAGGGCCGCAGCGGCGTCGAATGCCGCTCCTGTGGCCAGCGCGAGGGCCAGGGCGGCTGATGACGTGTCGCCCGCCCCGGATACATCAAACACTTCGGCGGCTTGCGGGCGGAAGTGGACCCCCTCGGGCCGGTCGTTTGACACCAGGGTCATGCCCTTTTCGGAGCGGGTGATCAGCATGGCGGTGGCGCCCGATGCGCTCAAGGCTTTCCGGCCCGCTTCCACGGCTTGGTTATTGTCTTTACACGGAATGCCTGTGGCGCGCTCGGTTTCGATGGCATTAGGCTTGAGAACGGTTACCCCATGATACATGCCGAAATCTTCATTCTTCGGATCGGCGATGATGGGCTTGTTTGCCTGGTTCGCCTGTTTGATCAGCTCTGGCAATACCCGCGCCGACAAAACACCCTTGGCATAATCCGACAACACCACGGCATCACAATCGGCCAGTTGCGCCGAAAATGCCCGCAGCATTCGGTCTTCATGTTCCGGGTCAAGCGGACTTGTGTCTTCAGAGTCCAGCCGCAGCAATTGTTGGACCCCGGCCACATAACGCGTTTTGACCGTGGTCTTGCGCCCGCGCACGGTCAACAAATTCGCTTCCAAGCGGGGTTCGTCTTGGATCAATCGCAACACGTCGCGCCCTTCTTCGTCGTCGCCCACAACGCCCAATAGGGAGGCGGTGCCTCCCATGGCCACAATGTTGCGCACAACATTACCGGCAGCCCCCAGCATGGCGGTTTCGTTTTCCATCGCCAAAACAGGGATGGGAGCCTCGGGAGAAATCCGCTTCACCGCGCCATACACATAGCGGTCGAGCATGACGTCCCCGACGCACAAAATGTGCTTATTGGTGAAAGAATCGACCAGATCGACAAGCTGGCCTGCTGAAGAAGAATCTGTGGTCATGGCGCGCGATCATAGGGCTTGAAACGGCCCAAAGCCAGCCCCACCCAAGTCTTGGAGAACATGGTTAAGATGATGGTAACGGCCAGGGTTTAGGCTTCGAAATGTCCCTTTTCTGAGAGATTTGTGTGCTTACCAGTCAACGCCAGCGCAAAGACGCCGAGAGCCGTCTGATCGATTATGTGGAACAGCTCCGCCATCACCGCGAGGGGCGGAAAGCCGTTATGCTGCGTCTGTCACAGTTGCAGCCGCACAATCGAGACGAAAAAGAGATCGAGTTTGTTCATAAGCTGGTCCAACCGCTGTTACGCAATTGCGGCGGCGAGTTCTTTCGGCTGCAAAACGACGACATCGTTTTTATCCTTTTGATGGGGATCGATGTGACCACGATCGAGCGCGTGGTGCACAAACTTCTTCATACGTTCCAAGAGGACAAATTCATCAATTTTGGCCGGGGGGCAGGCGTTAAAACATTTTGCACCTGGTTTGATCTGGACAGCGCCTACGACGATTTTCGGGATGCGGTTCAACGTCAAAAGCAGGGTGTGCCTCATGGCCCAACCGGCCGCACGGTGGAATTTGACGGTTCCCTGAAATTACGCCGTCGGGATGAGCGGGAAGAGGAAACGAACGACACCTTGCTCCCTGAAGAGGCCGCGCCCGGTCCCAACGCTTCGGTTGATACGATTCTTGGGCCCATACCCGTCCGTGCTCTGATCGATATTCCCAAGATTGTGCGTGTGGGCGGACCCGATGGAGACGAGCACGCCTACGATGTGATTAATATGCCGCTCGAATCGCTAGAGCAGTATTTCTTGCCGGGTGTTGATGTTTCTCAGAACGAGGCATTTGCCGAAAGCGTCACCCTGCTCTCCGAGCGCCGTCTTCTAAAGGGCATCTCTGGCGTATTGGCCGAAAGCCTGCACCCGTTGGTGATGAGGTTTCGGCTGCCGAGCTTGTTGAGCACCGAGTTTCTGTCCTTTTCCAAAACCTGGCGAGATTACTGTGCCCAACCCTTGACCGTCGCGATCCGTCACGAAGATGTGCAAAACAACCAGCGCGAATTTGCCTATGTGCAAGATTTTCTGAACGATCTTGAGATCGGAGTGGGCCTGCATTCGGTTTCGGTTCTGGATATCGATCCCGATCTGGTGGAAAGCTTTTCGGTCCTGTTAATCGACGTGGAGCGCTTAACCCGCGGCGGTGAAAGCGCGCAAGAAGTGATGGCCTGGCTGTTATCGATGAAGCCCCCATTCCCAGATCTGGTATTGTGTGGCGCCTCCGGTGCGGAAAACATGATGCGCGGTCGAGAACTTGGGTTCACGCTGTTTGAGCAGCAGCCCCTCGTTGCCAGAGGTTATGGCAGCTACACGCGCTAGCCTATTCAATGCCTGGTTTTAACTCCGGATCGATCACCCGTTGCAGCCGGGAGGCGGCGATATGGGCAAATCGCATGGTCACGGCTTTGCGCCGTGCCGCGTTTAGTTTGTCCACGGGGGCAGGACGAACAATCTCGGCGCCATAGCGGTCGGCGATGATGATCCCCGCCTCCAGCGGCAACAGCGTCACGTCGAAATCTTCCGGCACCGCGAAGAACAGTTCGTCGCAAAACTCTAAATAGTCCGGCCATTTATTGTCGGATTTGAAATCGGCGAGGCTTGTTTTGATTTCCACCAAGGTGAAGTCCGAATTCGGGTGAAGCACCGCCACATCGGCGCGGCGGCCATTGGCCAGCGTCATTTCCCAGATGGTGCTGCAATTCATGGCGGCGAACATTCGGGTGATGCCGCGGGCAAGCGCGGCTGCCTTTTCATTAGGGGCGCCGAAAAGAGGAAGATCCGTCATGATCTCAGTGTAGCGGGGCGGGACGCCCGGCACAAAAAGAGGCCCCGGTAAAAACCGGGGCCTTTAAGCTAGCGTATTGAACCGACATGTCGGTTCTTTGGGCTATTCCGCGGCGACGCCTTTAAGAGCGCCTTCATTGGTGCCGAAATTCACGGTTTTCAGGAATTTGATGCCCTCTTCCGCGATGGCATCGCCCACCATTTCGTCACCTTCATTCTTCAGCTCGTCCATATCCACATAGGTGGCATAGAATGGCTTGGTGCGGTCGGTGATGATACCGGCCTTGAGCAGCGTCTTGATGAGGACACGGAAGATGTCCGTGCTTTCCTGCATGCGTTCGCGGCGCATATCGTCGGTGATGGCTTCTTCCATCGCCTTCATCACGTCTTCCCAATCCAGACCGAACGGGGCGTAGATGATTTTCATCTGTTCTGGATTGACCAAGTTGAAGAGCAAGACTTGGAAGCAATTGGCTGCCCAGTCTTCGATCAGATTGTGTTCCTGTTCGGAAATTTTGGGGATGGTGCGGTCTGCCCAGATCTTCCCGAATTTGTGGTGGAACGCTTCGTCCGTCATGACCAGCTGCATCAATTTCACGAGAAGCGGGTCATTGGACTTGGAATAGAAGGTGGCGAAGGCGCCCATGGCCAGGCCTTCCACCAGCATCTGCATGCCCACGATCTTTTTGTAGACCTCAGGGGCAGACACCATTTCGTTTAACAAATTGCCGAGTGTGGCGCCGACCGGAAGGGGGGTGCCCCAGCGGGCTTGGATATACTTGGTGAACCCGGCCACGTGACGGGCTTCTTCGCGGGCCTGGTTGGCGGCATATTCTTGAGCACCCGGATCCCGCAGGATGTGGCAAAGGCTTGCCGACAACGAGAGAGCACCTTGTTCGCCGTGCAGAATGGCCGACAACATCCAACGCGCATTGGCGTTGATGTAGGGCACGCGCTGTTCCGGTTTCAGCATGTCTGCGACCCGGGTTTGCAGCGACGGCACCAGCTCTTCTGGAATGATGGGCTGGGTGTTGATGTCAAAATCGTCGTTGAAATCGATGTATTTCGTGTCCAGCGGATCCCAGAAATGGTCATGGGTCGCCGAAATGATCTTGTCGAACGCCGTGGACCGGGCGCCATACCGTTCCACGTCCATCATGGAGAGGAAATCGTCTGGGGCGACCGCGTTATAGGCCTCGTCTTTGGTGATTTGAATGCTGGTCATGGATGTCTCCGAATAACAATCCCTTCGTTGAGGGATCCTCGCGCCGTTACCCCTGTAAATTTAGTGAAACGTGCTCACGAAACAAGGAAAAATGACACGCCCGTCAACTTTCTTTGTAACAGGGCTCCGTTAAAGCGGTGTTAACCGGAATAGTTTGTAGCTAGGGGGTCAGGTTTGGGGCGGAACTCCCGCAGCGCTGCTGGTAAGCTCAGCGCAATCTGCAGGGAGATCCGAAGAGGGTATGGTCGCAAGAAACATCGAATGGTGGATTACCTATGGCAGGTTGGCCACCTTTGCGATTGTTGGCGCCTTGACCTTCCTGACCGCCTATTTCGCGGCCGATGTGCGAATTGATATTCCCCGGCCGAACGCGGCACTGGATTTAAGACATCCGATCATTGATGCCCACAAAACCTATAAGGACGTGCCGGCCTGGTCCGATCCCATCATGATCATTGTGCCGGCGCCTCAGGGCGATATCCTGACCAAGGCTTATCTGGACCAGATTGAAGAACTCTCCGCGCGGCTGGAAGCCGTGCCGGGGGTGATGATCGGATCGGTTCGGACGGTCATCAGTGCGGACACCACAACGGTTCTGAAATCTCAGTCCGGTCCGCTCCAAGTGCCGGTGGCGTCCCAACGGGCGTTGGCGGAAGAGGGAACGTGGGAATGGGATTTCCCGGAAATGCAGCGGCGGCTCATTCGGGGCGAGCATTTTGAAAAATGGGTGTCGTCCGACCTAAAAGCGTCTTTGGTTGTTGCTGAACTTGACCCGATATTTCTGAATGAGGGCAGTCCATCTGCCTACAGACAAATAGCGGTCGATTTCGAAGAACAAATCCGCGCGCCCATGGCGGCCGAAGGCTACACCATCTATGTGCAGGGGCGGCCCTTCGAAATCGCCGATGAAACCAATGTTTGGTACACCAGCCGCCTATTGGTGGTGGCGTCGCTGGGCTTTATGGCCATTGGCCTTTTGTTGATGGTAACGCCCCGGTCAACCGCCTTTGTCATGTTCTGTCCGTCGCTCGCAGCTGTTTGGGCCGTGGGGACAGGCCAAATGGTGGGCATTGAAATGACCGCCTCGTTCCTGGTGATTTCCGCGATCGTCTTTCTCATGGGGGTGCTGGATGGCGCCTTGCGGGCCCATCGTTACGAAGATGCGAAACGCAAAGCCCATGGGCCGGATCAGGCGGCAGGGCGGTCCATGCACGCGGCTTTTGGTGTGCCGCTCGTCAACTATCTGGTCTTTGGGTTTTTCATTGCCTCTTGGTCGTTCTTTCAAGTGAACAGCCTGCGGGGACAGGCCTTGTTTGGGGTCATCAGCCTCAGCTTCACCATGTTTTCGACCATTGTGCTCCTGCCGGCTTTATTGGGCTGGCGGGGCCCGTCCCATCCCGCCAGCCGGGGCCAATCGATCCGCCATCGATTGAAGCCCTTCAAAACCGCCAGCCGGGTGGTGGTGCCCGTGGTCGCGGTTCTGTTCAGCTTGGTGCTGTTTTCCCTGGCCTTTCCCTTGCCGCAAGATGTGAAGGCATGGCGCATGTTCGGCCTCACCGAAGGGATAGCCGCGAAGCGGCTTAACGCACCCGAAACATTCGATGCCTGGTTTCCCAAATCCGCCAATCCGGCGGTGGTTTTTGTGGAAACGAACAGCGAAGGCTGCGCGGATCCGCAAACCATCGACTATCTCGACCGCTTATCGTGGCGGCTGGCTAATTTGGATGGGGTGGCGACCGTGCAGGCCCTGCCTTTTGAAATTCGGACCATGTTCGCGGGTTGGCAGGGGAATGATCTGCGCAAGGTCACCGTGCCGGTCAGCGACAGTGCGCTGGTGCAAGTACTGGGCTCCATGAACAATGCCAACCAATTGAGTTTTGGCTGTCGTATCTTCCCCATACGGATCTTCTTGAAGGACCGCTCGCCCGCCATCGTATCTGATGTGAACGAGGCACTGGACGCCTTTCAATTGGAACAACCAATGGCGGGCGTGAAAGTTTCCGCCATATCCGGGCCCACGGCCTTAGGCGCGGTCGAACCGATCCTGTCCACAAAAGGCATTTATCAGACTTGGCCCACGCTCATTTTTGGCCTGTTGATTTTGATGTTCGCGATCTTCCGGGATTGGCGCGCTCCGGCCATTGGCGTGGTCATCATCGGAACGTTTGTGGGTATTTTACTGGTGATCGGACCGTTCGGGGCGTCCGGTGCCCTACCGGCGGATATCCCCGTCTTCCTCATGTCTGTCGGGCTTGCGGCGACCATGCTGGTCTATGCGGTGGGGGCCATGGAAGGGTTCGAGGATGACAGCGAAACCGAAAAGCCGCCGGGCCTTTATCACATTATGATGGTGTGGTGGCCGTGGCTTGCCACCATGGTAACCATGCTGGCCACGTTCTGGATCTGGACATTGGCGCCGTTCGACCTGACTGCCGATGCCGGACGATTGGTGTTCACGGTCACCTCTATCGCCTTGGTGCTCACTGTGGTGGCGGTGCCGGTTTTGTGGATTATCTTCGGAAAGATCCGGCTGGACTCACTCATGGTTCATCCGCCTGCGGATGAAGGCTCAGCCGCGCAGCGACATCCCCACGGCTGATTCAAGCTCCGTCAAGGCCACGTCCGGATCTGTCACCTTGATGGTCGTCATGCCCAAGGCCCGCGCGGGCTTACAGTTGATGCCCAAATCATCCAGATACACTGCGTCGTTTGGCTCGATTTCCAGCTTTTCACACATCAGCTGATAGATGCGCGGATCGGGCTTGCGCATGCCGATCTTGCTGGATTCGATGACTTCGTGGAACAGGGTCATCACCTCTGCCACGGCTTTGGCCTTTTCATGGGTGCGGGCCATGCCGGCGCCTTCGCCTGCGGGCACATTGTTGGTGATGCAGCCGGTCTTGAAGTTCTGCGACACGATGCCAAGGGCGGTTACCATGGCCGGGCGAATGTCGCCGGCCAGCAGGGCGATCACATCGGCCCCAGGCACGCGGTGGCCTTGGGCATCAGATTCCTGCGCGAACTTCTGATCGAATTCCTCTGCGGTGATTTCGCTGCGCTCAAACAGCGCCCAGGCATTGGTGTCGGGATCGGTGGCGTTGATGCCCCGGATAAAGTCCGTCGGCAGGCCGTTTTCCGCTTCATAGCGGTTAAATGCTTCAAACGGGCTGGAGGTCAGCACGCCGCCAAAATCCCAAATCACTGCTTTAATCATATGAGGTCCTTCGCACTAAATTTGGGCGCCATATGATAGGGTTTGGCCATAAAAATAAAGGGGCAAGCCTTAAAGGGGGCGTGGACATGATCACAGCGTTCGTCAGGTTCCTTGCTTTTGTTGGGTTTGCCGCAATTGCTGCGGTTGCAGGATTTGCTTATTTCGGCATTCCGAAGGGTTTTTTGACCGTCGCTGAGAAATCAGACCCGCCGCTGATCGACTTAGAAGATCTTGCCTACGACCCTTGGAAATATGACGGCAAGACCATCCGCGTGCGTGGGTTTTTCGACGAGTGCACTTCCTACTCATGTTCAATTTGCCCAAGACGTGAAAATCTAGAATTCAAGCAAGACAAAGATGAGTGTATGGGCGTTAGTTTTGGGCAGCCTGGCTTTTATCCAGATCCGCTCGATTTACGACCGGACCTCGACCAACTTGTTCAGAATCGAGGCATTGGTCTCTTTGAAGAAAATGTTGAGTTCTCAGAAACAACGCTTGAAGCTGTGTACGATGCAAAATGTTCCGGAGTGAAAGAAGGGTTAAAGCGAGGACAGAGGGGACCTCCGCCTGTGCCAACCCCAGAGGGGGTTCTCGAAGAAATAGTCATTTGTCTTCATCGGGCATCCCAACTCGTGGAGGCCAGAATCTTAAAAGTTCATCGGTGGTTTCCGGCAAATGAATTCGATCATATCTCGTACAGCGATGACTATCTCGTCGAACCCTCAGAAGAAACAAGAGTGGAGCTCGAGCAGGCTTTTCAACAAGCAGAGTATTCACGGACTGACGATGATTGGCCAAAACCAGACTTCTTCTTTGTCGAGAAAAGTGAAGAGGGGCCCGCCAATGGCAGTGAGATCGCCGGCGGAGTGTGTATTTGCCTTCTTGACGAATGTCGCCAAGATGATTGGCCTGTCCGCTTGGCACACGCGTATTTGCGAACAGCTAATCCGTACCGATGTTATTTTGCTGAGCGTATTCAACAAAGATGGAAGTTCTTTGTGAATCAATGAAACTGCTTGAATTCCCCGGCGTGGTCATGGCGATGAAGGCGAAGGACCCGCCAAGTGTAATGCTCAAAAAAACCAGCACGCGCGCAACGAGATAGATCATTCACCCTCCGCTGAGGCCGGTAGCGGGGCTTGGGCCCAGAGGCCGCGGCCACGGGCCCGCGCATTGGATTCCGCGAAGGTGTAGATACCGCCCGATTCCGCGCGGTTATCGCGTGCAAGGCCGGCATTCACCAACAGGCTGCCCAAATCCGCCGGGCTTAAAGTGCACCGCCCGGTGACATAATGTTCCGCTTCATGGGCCACTTCTTCGCAATAGATCGGGTGTTGCTGCGTCAGCTCACGGAGCATTTGTTGGGCAAGCGCACGGCAATTGTCCGTGGTGCCGTCAATGACGCAAACCGACCCCGGCGGTGGCGGGTCGATGCCCCATAACCGGATGGTGGTGGTGCCCATCATCACCGCATTGGCGGCCACCACTTTGCCGTATCCGTCCATATCGGCCCGCGCCGCAACCGGAAACACAAGGGCCGCCATTACCAATATCAAAACCTTACGCATGGGTGCGCCAATCCAACTAATTTCATTCGTTTGCCCACTGTCGTAGGCCAAGGTGTCGGAATTGGGGTTTCAAATCGGTCGAAATGTGGCATTTGACCGGTGGACTAGGACGAACGGGGAGTTAAAAGGCGCAAACGTGGCGACGGTGTATCTATTTTTTGTGCGCACGGGGCAGTGGCTGGTGGCAGCCCTTGCTTCCGGCATATTCGCCATCGCGCGGCTCTTTCCCTGGCAATCCAGCTCTAATTTTGGCGGCTGGGTGGCCCGTAAAATCGGTCCGAAGATCAAAGTGAGCCGACGCGGTCGCGCCAATATCGCGGCGGCCTATCCCGAAAAATCGCCGGAAGAAGTTGAGGAAATACTGGAAGGGGTTTGGGAAAATCTGGGCCGCACGGCGGCGGAATACCCGCATCTTGACCGCATTTGGGATTATGATCCGGACTTTCCCGACCGCTTCAACCGTATTGAAGTGAATGGCATCGACAATTTTCTGGCGCTGCGCGACAGCGGCAAGCCCGCCATTGTGTTCACCGCTCATCTGGCCAATTGGGAATTGCTGGCAATCTGTGCCGCTCAATACAATTTGCCCATTGCGGTGATCTTTCGCCGCCCGAACAACCCCTATATCAACCGCCTGATCCATCGCATTCGTGGGGCGAATATGGGCACCTTGTTACCGTCCGGGCTCGGAGCCGCGATGGCCGCGTCGAAGGTACTCAGTGAAGGCGGCCAAGTGGGCATCCTGGTGGATCAGCATTTTACGCGGGGGCCGGTACTGCCCTTCTTTAACCGCCCCGCCCATACGCCGCCCACATTGGCCAAGCTTGCCCGCCGGTTTGAATGCCCTGTTTATGGCGCCCATGTGGAACGCCTGCCGGGCAATCGTTTCCGCCTCACCATTTCCGATCCGCTTGAGATGCAGAAAACGGATTCTCGCGATGCGGACATCAAAGCCAATATGGCGAAAGTGAATGAAATGGTGGAAGGCTGGGTGCGGGCGCATCCGGACCAATGGCTGTGGCTGCACCGCCGCTGGCGGGCGGATTAAGCTATCAGTGTACACACATACTTAGTTGTTTGAATGCAAGACCGCGATGACGCTTTTTGTTAGGTCGTCGCTGAATGTGCTCAACGGTTCAACAATGCGTCCGAACATTTTAAAGGTGACGACCTGCAGGACAACGCCAAGTGCCATCCCGGCCAGAAGGTCTGCATTCCCCGGTTTAATTTCACCAGCATCCATGGCTTTCTTGATCACGCGCACCACCACGTCAACCGGATTGGCGAGGTTGTCCGCGTAGAGTGCCAAAAATCTGTTGCCGTTCATGTGGTGATAGCGAAAGAGGCTCCAGTCGCGATCCGCCATGGTGCAGTAGGCTTCGGTGATGGCACGCGCCTTGTCATCAATCGAGATGTGTTTCGATTGTGCGTCTTCTAAGGCTTCCGCCAGCATCACATGTTGTTGGTCAAACAAGCTGTGTGCGATTTCATCCTTGCTTTCAAAGTGGCGATACAGAGCCCCGTCGGATAGGCCGACGGCCCGCGCAATCTGTTTTGTACTGGTTTCAACAATGCCGTTCTCAACAAAAAGGCCGAGGGCGGCGCGTTCTATGCGTTGCTTGGTATCCGTTCGTCGAGGCATGGGTGGCTCCCTTGTTTTCAGCAGGCATTAAAAATAAGTGATTGTTCACTCACTTCAAGAGATTTTTTCATAGGCCACCTGGGGAACTTTGTAAGATATTGAAATTTATGAAAAATTTACCACGATTCAGGTTTTTGCCGCCGTCACAATAATGCCTAGATTTGGCCCAGCGCGTGCCCCAAACAGCACCGATATTGAGATCGTTGGCGGCGCCGATCGGAACTCACAATTAGGTCCGGTTAACAAGCCCCCCCAGCCCCCCCGGGTCTGCAATTTGCGCCGGTCGGCAAAGCCAACATGTCTGTCTCCTCACCTGCCGGGCGGCCTCACGTAATGTGGGTGCCGCCCGGTCCATTTTTCTGTCTCTCTTTTCGTTCCGCCCCTTGATCGACACAGTTGGATTGTCTATCTAGCCTCGACTTCAAACCGCCTGTGTGTCGATTCGCGGAACGTGCCAAAGCATGACGTCTTCATCTTCTCCGATGATCTCCATCAGAAACCTTGTGAAGCAGTTTGGTCCCTTCACCGCTGTGGATGACATTTCATTCGATGTGGCGAAGGGAGAGGTCTTGGGGTTCCTGGGGCCCAACGGCGCCGGTAAGTCCACCACCATGAAGATGATCACCGGGTTTTTGTCGCCCACAAGCGGCGCCATTTCGGTGTGTGGCTTCGATGTAGAAGAGCAAGCGCAGGACGCGCGCCGGTCCATTGGCTATGTGCCGGAAGGGGCGCCCGCCTATTCGGACATGACGCCCATCGAGTTTCTGTTGTTCATTGCGCAGGTGCGCGGGCTTTCCGGCGATGACGCGCGTAAAGCCGTCGACAGCGCTGCGGAGCGGACGGCCCTGGCCAATGTGTTGTACCAGCCGATCGAAACCCTATCGAAGGGGTTCAAACGCCGGGTTGGTCTGGCCCAGGCGATTTTGCATGATCCGCCCGTTCTGATCATGGATGAGCCGACCGATGGCCTCGATCCCAACCAGAAACATGCGGTGCGGGGGTTGATCTCCGATATGGCGCAGGAAAAAGCGATCATCATTTCCACTCACATATTGGAAGAAGTGGAGGCGGTGTGTTCCCGCGCCATGATTATCGACCGCGGCAAGATCGTTGCCGACGGCACCCCGGCGGAGCTCACGGCGAAATCCAAACACCACAATGCCGTGACCATTACGCTACCGGAAAGCTTGGGCGAGACCCCATCAGACGTTTTGAAGAAAATAGACGGCGTGTCCAGTGTGAGCGTCTTGAAAGATGCCAATGGGCAAAACCGGTTTACCGTGTTCCCGTCAGACGGCACCCTCCTGATCGAGAAGGTGACAGCACAGGCCGCCAGCGCGGGATGGGATGTGAAAGCGCTCTACGCCGAAGAAGGGCGCTTGGATGACGTGTTCCGCACCCTTACAACGTCAGATGCGGATGTGGGGGGAGCGGCGTCATGACCGAAATGATGGCGATCTTCCGGCGCGAGCTTGCAGGCTATTTCGCGACACCGTTGGCCTATGTGTTTATCGTGATCTTCTTGTTCGCGACCATGAGTTTCACCTTTTATCTTGGTGACTTCTACAATCGCGGCGTGGCGGATTTGGCGCCCTTCTTCAATTTTCACCCCTGGCTTTATTTGTTTTTGATCCCGGCGATTGCCATGCGCTTGTGGGCCGAAGAACAGAAGTCCGGCACCATTGAACTCTTGCTCACCCTGCCTGTTCCATTGTGGGCAGCGGTCATGGGCAAATTCTTCGCGGCCTGGGTGTTTGCGGGCATTGCCTTGGCGCTGACTTTTCCCATCTGGATCACGGTCAATTATCTGGGGGATCCCGACAATGGGGTCATCTTCGCCAGCTACATTGGCAGTTTTTTGATGGCGGGCGGGTTCCTCGCCATCGGGGCCGGTATCTCCGCCATGACGCAAAACCAAGTGATTGCCTTTGTGGTCACCGTGGTCGTGTGTTTTTTGTTCACGGTCAGCGGCCTGCCCCAAGTGCTCGATTTCTTTAGCGGCTGGGCACCGCAAGCCTTGTTATCGACCATTGCCTCGTTCAGCTTTCTGACACGGTTTGAAGCGATCAAATCCGGCGTGATCGATTTCCGAGATATTGTCTATTTTGGGTCTTTGATCTGGTTGTGGCTTACCATCAATGCGGTCGTGATCGACCTGCGCAAAGCGTCGTGAGGGGGCCATGATGACACGCCGTCTCTATGCAACTTTAGTGATCGTTTTAAGCGTTGTGATTTTTCTGGCGCTCAATGTCTTTTCCAACACAGCGTTTCGGCAGGGCCGCGTGGATCTGACGGCCAATGGTTTGTTCACGCTGAGTGAGGGCACAGAGCAGACGCTCCAAGCCATCGAAGAACCGATAACGCTGCGCTTTTTTTATTCCGAAAAATTGGCCACGAGCTTCCCGACCATCAGTGCCTATGGCAACCGGGTCCGCGACATGCTGGCGGAATTTAAGTCCGTCGCCGGCGACAAACTGAATCTGGAGATCATCGATCCGGAACCGTTTTCACCGGATGAGGATTTGGCCACGTCCTATGGCATTCAATCCGTGCCCACACAATCCGGCGAGACATTGTTTTTCGGGTTAAGCGGCACCAACATGGCCAATGGGCGCGAGACCATTCCGTTCTTTTTCCGCGAGCGCGAACCCTATTTGGAGTACGACCTCACCGAAATGGTGCATAAGCTCACCACATTGGTGAAGCCGAAGGTTGGCCTCATCTCCAGCCTGCCGCTGGCCTTAGGGCCCGGAGGCATGGCGGCGGCCCAGCAGGGGCGCGCCCAACCCTTTCTCATTTATCAATCGCTCCAGGAAAATTACGATCTGGTCGACCTTGAAGACGGTTTCGACCGGATTGACGATGATGTGCAGGTCTTGTTGATCGTCCATCCGGACACGCTGCCCGCCAAATCTCTTTACGCCATCGACCAATTCGTACTGCGCGGGGGCCGGGCCCTGGTATTTCTCGATCCGCATTCTGAGATAAACGGGCAACCTGGCCAATTCGGGCAGCCAAACCCAGAGGCCGTCACGTCCTCCAATCTTGATCCACTGTTGACATCCTGGGGCGTTGAAATGCCATCGGACAAGGTGGTCGCCGACGCTCAACGGGCCCAGCGGGTGATTTCTCCGGGGCCTCCGCGCCGGGAAGTGTTTTATGTGGTGTGGATGAGCTTGGTGGGCGAAGATCTGGCCACGGACGATATGGTCACGGCTGACATTTCAGAGCTGGGCATGGGCACCACGGGGTACCTTAAAGTCCTCGACGACAAAACCACTGAGGTCAAAGAGCTCATCAAAACAACATCGGATGCGATGCTGTTGGATGTGTCGCAAGTCCAGTTCACACCAAACCCGGAACGCCTGTTGACGCAGTATGAACCGGGCGGTGAGGCCTTCACCCTCGGGGTACGGATTTCCGGGTCCGCGAAGTCCGCCTACCCGGATGGCGCGCCGAAAGAAGCGGCTGAGCCGGCGGAGGAGGGCGAAGCCGCAAATGAGGCAGGTGCCGACACGCCGCCCTTACCCGACCACATCACGGAATCCACGGGCGGTATTAATGTGATCGTTATTTCGGACTCGGATTTCTTCGACGACAATTTCTGGGTTCAGAAACAGAATTTCTTCGGCCAGACGGTCGCCCAGCCGGTGGCCGACAATTCCAGTTTTGTGATCAATGCGGTGGACAATTTGATGGGCTCCGATGCGCTGATCAGCCTGCGCAGCCGGTCCGCATCTGATCGCCCCTTCACACGGGTGCAAGACCTGCGGCGCCGCGCCGAAGCGCAGTATCTGCGGGAAGAAGAAGAACTGAATGCCAAAATCGCCTCGACCGAAGCGCGGTTGCGCGACCTGCAACGTCAGGCGCCGCAAACGGAAGGCTTGGAAGGGGTCTATAACCTGGCGGCTTTGTCGGAAGAACAACAGGCAGAGGTGGAAAAGTTTCGGCGCGAATTAGGCGAAAGCCGTGCAGCCCTTCGCGACGTGCAGCGGAACTTGCGCAAAGACATTGATGCACTGGGCACTCGTTTACGCCTTCTGAATATGGGCTTTGTGCCGCTAGCTGTTGCGCTGATTGCCATTGGCGTTTTCTATGCCCGCAACAAAAGACGTCACCAAGCGTCGGCTCGGCGATAGGGGGGCAGGATGACCACGTCAAACAACGCGTCCTTTTTCGCAAGCCGCCAAGGGCGGCATCTGTCGATCCTGGGCGGTGTGGCGGTCGTGTTGGTCATCGCGGCCTTTTGGGCCGTATCCTCCAGCCGGGAGGCCGTGCAATCCGATTTTGAGCCATTCCCCTTTTTTCCGGATCTGGAAAAGCAAGCGGAAGACCTCGCGGAAGTCACCATCACCAGCCAGGAAGACGGCGTGGTGCGGCTTCTCCTCAGTGACGACCGCACAAAATGGATCGCGCCGGATAAGAACAACTTCCCGGTTAAAACTGACGAGCTGCGTGGCTTGTTGGTCGATCTGTTGAACGCGGAAGCAGTGGAAGAAAAAACCGCCCGTGCGGATTGGCATGAATTGCTGGGCCTCGAAGACCCTATATCGGCGGGAGATGGTGTCCGCGTTCAGTTGAAGAACAGCAAGGGCGAGATGTTTGGCGATCTCATCATTGGTCACAATGTGGGTGCCGGTGCGGTCGGCGCCGATGGGGCGCGCTATGTGCGGCGTGGCGGAGAAGATCAGACCTATGTGGCGCGCGGCGATCTGTCGGTAAAGCGCGAGCTCAACGATTGGGTCGTGCGGGATGTGATCGACCTGTTCCGCGAACGCGTCTCGAAGGTGTCCGTGCAGCCGCTTAACGGTCCCGCCTTTACGCTGACGCGCGCAACGCCTCAAGATGAAAACTTTGCACTTCCCAACGTTCCAGATGGGCGTGAAATCTTGAGTGAGACAACGCCGAACCAATTAGGATCGGCGCTGGCCAATGTAAAATTCGACGATGTGCGCCCGGCCGCCGATTTTGATTTTTCCAAGGCCGCGCAAATCGCCTACGAAACCTTTGATGGGCTTAAGGTAACCCTTTCAGCGCTGCAGATCGCGGAAGACCACTGGATATCGGTGTCGGCGGATCTATTGCCGATCGACATCGTGCCGTCACCGGATGGCGAAACCACCGATGAACCTGACCCCGCGAGTGGCTTGAAATCGCGGCAAGACGTGGAAGCGGAAGCGGCTCAGATCGCCTCCTCGACAAAAGGGTGGGCCTTTCAGATTCCATCCTGGAAGGGTGACGCTTTTCAGCGCGACTTGGAAAGCATGCTGAAGCCGTTGCCGTCGGACACCGATGGTGTTGTCGAAGACACGCCTTAAATACTGTCCCAGGTGCTCTATATGCCTTGTCGCGCCCCGAATTCTAATGATCTGCGCGTGAGATGACATGCTGACCAGTTTCGGACCTAAGCTCAATGTGGTTGTGGTTGGTGCCACCGGCGGGATTGGCGCGGCTTTCGTGGATGCCTTGGATCAGGACCCGTCCGTCGAGCGCATTTTTGCGTTTTCCCGGTCGGGACAGTCTCAGGCAAGCCATAAAATCGTGCGCGGTGTCATCGATTATGACAACGAAGACACCATCTTGGCCGCCGCGCAACGGGTGGCCACCTGGGGCTTCTGCCACCTTGTGATCGTGGCCACCGGATATCTTCATGATGGCGATGGGGTCGGGCCGGAAAAATCATTCCGTTCTCTGACCAATGACGGTCTGTTGGATAATTTTCAAATCAATACGATCGGCCCCGCCTTGGTGGCGCGTCACTTCATGCCATTGCTGGTACGGGATTCGAAGGCGGTGTTTGCAGCGCTCAGCGCCCGCGTGGGCAGCATCTCAGATAATCAATTAGGTGGCTGGTATGGTTATCGCAGTTCCAAGGCGGCGCTGAACATGATCATTAAAACCTTGGCGATTGAATTGGGGCGTAATCGACCTCAAACCATTTGTGTGGGCTTGCATCCCGGTACGGTGGATACGGCGCTGTCAAAACCGTTTCAGTCTGGGGTCAACCCAGACCGATTATTTACACCGCAACAATCCGCGGACAAGTTGCTGGCCGTTGTGGACCAGCTCGCCCCGCAGCATACAGGCCATACCTTCGCGTGGGACGGAACGCCAATCCCGTTTTAGTCGCTATCGATGTCCATTTCATCCAGCGGCATGCGCGGGATTTGAAAATTGAGACGCAAGCCATCGATCTTTTCTTTTACCGCGGGATCAATGGGGCCGGCGTCAACCGCATCGACGATTTCTTTGAGTTCCTGACGGTTCTTCACGCCTAAGATCAGGGTGTCGACCCCTTCCATGGCCAAGGCATATTGGTGTGCAAGAATGGCCGGGTTCTCACCCAACTGCGCGCAAAGAGCACGGTAGGGGGCAGCCTTGATGTAATCCATCCGTTCTGAATTGCCTTCGGGTAAATCCCGATCGATTTCCTGTGTCAGGGCGCCGGCTTGGACGGCGCGAATACCCATAACACCGACATCGTTGTTTTTCGCGGTGCGGATAATGTTGCGCGGTTCCGCCGGTTCTTCGTAATTGCGCATGCCGCCGGCACTGTCCATCAAATTGGTTACGGCTTGCACGACAGCAGGTGCTTTTTCCAACCGCAGGGCATCCATAATACATCGCGGCAGGCCCGTGCCTGTGATGCCCCAATTCCCAATGCGCCCTTGAGATTTCAGCGTCTCCATCGCCGGGATAACCTCGTTGACATAGATCGACCAACGGGTGGCGAAACGATCCTGATGTTCCGCGTTGTGCATATAGGTGTAGTTGTCGGGACAAATGTTGGTGTGCAGAAAAAAGATGTCGACGTAGTCCAGTTTCGTTGCATCGAAACTTCGCGTCAGGGCGAGTTCCAGCTTCTCCATCACTTTGTCCGCCGGAGGTGTCCCTAAATAACATTTTGTGGTGATCCGAATGCCGTCTGGCAGGGTGCCGCCAAACGTCTCCCCAACCACGCGTTCTGCTTCACCGCGTCCATACAGGGGTGCCATATCGATCAGCGTAATGCCTGCGTCAATGGCGGCTTTGAGGGTCGCGATCGCCTCGTCGCGCGTTGTGTCACCCCAAATCTGACCAAGGCCGCCACCACCAATGGTCAGAGCACTGACGGGCCACAAATTTCCAAGTTGTCGTGTTTCCATGGAGAAGTCTTTCAGATTTTCGGTATGTCTATGCCATGTTGGCGGCACGCGGCGATAACCGTGTTTCTCAAGAGGCAAGCAATGGTCATCGGGCCTACACCGCCGGGAACAGGCGTAATCGCGCTTGCATGCGGAAGGGCCGCGTCGAAATCCACATCACCGATGAGTTTGTCTTTGCCATTTTCCCCCGGTTGCCGGTTGATGCCTACATCGATCACGATGGCCCCGTCCTTAACCCAATCCCCCTGGACATATTTAGCGCGCCCGACGGCAGCGACAAGGATGTCGGCCTCCCGGCATAGCTGTTCCATGTTCTGTGTGCGGGAATGGGCAATGGTGACCGTGCAATTCTCGTTGAGCAGCAACTGGGCGACCGGCTTGCCCACCAATATGCTGCGGCCAATGACCAAGGCGTTCTTGCCCGACAGGTCCGGCAAAACATCTTTGATCAACAGCACACATCCTTGGGGGGTGCACGGCACCAGCCCGGCCAACCCTTGTGCCAAACGGCCCGCACTGATGGGGTGCAAGCCGTCCACGTCTTTCTCGGGATCAATCGTGCTGATGATTGTGGTGCTGTCGATATGATTTGGGAGGGGCATTTGCACCAGAATGCCGTGAATGGACGGATCGGCGTTCAGCTCCTCCACCAGGCGGATCAGGTCTTCTTGGCTGGTATCGGCCGGCAAGCGATGTTCCACCGAGTGCATCCCGGTCTTTGATGTGGCCTTGCCCTTGCTGCGCACATAAACGTCACTGGCCGGGTCATCGCCCACCAACACAACCGCAAGCCCAGGTGTTAGCGCGTGTTCCGCTTTGAGGTGCTCGACGGCGTCCGCCAGCCGGGCGCGTAACCCTTTTGCGTACTCTTTGCCGGAAATGATGGTGGTCTCGGTCATGGCAGGTCTCCATCCAGGTGGATCGCCGCCGCACTATATCGCCCGCCTTGCGCGAAATCAGGCAAGAATGTTGCGGTTTTTTGCCCCGTCCGGCGGACCAACCTAAAGGAAATTGTTGATGATGATGATCTGAAGAAAAAGGATTCCGAAAAATACGATGAGCGGCGAGAGATCAAGGCCGCCCAGATCCGGCAGAAATTGGCGGATCGGCCGAAAGACCGGCTCAGTCATGGCGTAAAACATCCGCACGATAGACGCGGCCAGCTGGTTCCGCAGATTAATGACTTCAAAATTGACCAGCCAACTTAGCACCACAGCGATGATGACGATCCACTTGTAAAAATCCAAAACATAGTAGGCGAACTGGGCAAGCGAGGTCATAGAGGAGCGATCTTGTTCTGTTGGCGATTCTGCAAGCACCAGGTTTAGCGGGTCACTGATCGCCACGCAAGGAAAAGACAGTGGCCTGGCCGTTTTTGTAAGTGCCTCATAAGTCTGGAAGAATCTGGTTTACCGGAATGGTAGTGCTGTTACACCGGCCCCTCAATGAATCTGTGCTGAAACCACAAAAGGGATGGATAGGCCGCGATCCAGGCCCAGAAAAATCGATTAAGGCCGAACAGGTAGAAGTTCGCTAGATGGAACAGGGCGGCCATCGACAGCCCCACAATCAGCGTCGGCATGGTGAGCAAGAAGAGGGGGAAGACAAGTTCGACAATAATCACGGTCCACCCCATGGCCCAAAGAAGCTGTGGACGCTCTGCCCATTCTCGCGTGGTCTCACTCACCGGATAGGCGGAAAACAGAAACACGTCCCGCAAGGCCGATCCGTCCCGCCATTCCACATTGACGATTTTGACGGCGCCCGACAGCACATAAGACAGGGTCAGCTGCACCGCCAAATAGCCAAAGGCTAATTCCTGCAGATAGGGCGTCGGCGCCAAGTGGGCAAGGCACAGGCAGATGAGGATCAGCAAGGTCATGCGGTCGCTGCCGCCATTATAGGGCCCATCAAACCGCACCAGATGGGCGATACCAAGGCCAACCAAGGCAAGAGCTGAAAGAAGGGGTGTAATGCCAAGCATCAACAGTACACTGACGGCACCGGATAGGGCGTAGAGGCGCGCCCGCAACACCTTCGAGTTCTCTATGCTTTGCAGCAAAATTGCAAAGCCCAGCAGAAACTCTGTCGCACGTAGCGCTATATCCATTGTCATGCTGCGCCTGCCTTGCGTTCAACAGGCAATACTTCCGACCGGTGGACTTCCTGCTGAACAATGCGGTCCTGTTCGCGATAAACAAGCACTAGGCGGAACTGAAAGTGGCTGTCCGTCAAACGGGACGTTCCGGTGGCGCCCAAGTCGTCTCGCAACCGCCTCACAATGTAGTCGTAGTGACGGCGAGACCCATCTTGCAGATAACGTTCCGCGCAGGAGGTAAGAAACAAGCTGTCGTTCCAGTGACTGTTGGCGACCAGGCGTTCAAGGGTTTCCAAAAAACCGATTTTGTTGGGAATGGGCCGAAACGCCTGCCAGTTCTCTGCCTCACCCTCCGCGCCATGGATGAATGCGTATTCAATGCGAGGCGATGGCGCGACCAAGGCGAAAAACCGCCAGGACGGCATCAAAACGGGCAGGAGGAGGGAAAACGCACGAATCATGCGGACAGCATGGTTAGAATAGATTAACCATGACCTAAGCGGAGACTTGTTGTTAAGCTGTCCATTGTTGGTCGGAGGGGCACCGGCGAAAATGCCTAAACGGTCCGCAAGTGGGGGAAATGATGCGCGACGACGCTCGGCTTAAACTGATCCAAGAAATTGAAGCGAAACGCGGCTCGCAGGTGGTGGTTTATGTGACCTCCTACCGGCCTGGCCAATATGGCGCGGGGTCGGTTGAATCGTCGGACGTACGGATCATCGAAAAGCACCTGCAAGCTTTAGGCTTGGATAAGTCCGGCGATCTTGATTTGTTCATTTGCACGCCCGGCGGGCTTGCCATCGTGCCTTGGGCATTGGTGACGCTTATCCGGGAATATTTAGGCAAACGCCGCTTTGCCACACTGGTTCCGGCGAAAGCGATGAGCGCGGGAACAAAAATTTGTCTGGGGGCAGACGAAATTATCATGGGGCCGGGCGGGTCCCTGGGGCCGATCGATACTCAATATGGCTATATGAGTGTGGAAGACATCGAGGCCTATCTGGCGGTGGCGCGGCGATGGTCTGTTTTGTCTTGGCTGGTGGGCAACAAGACTTTCGCGCAGCTAACCGAATGGATGCCGCCGACCTTGATCGGTCGCTTGCACCGGGCGCGGTCAGAGGGGGAACGTGTGGCCATGCGCCTTCTCGGGTCGCGGCGCCGGCCCCTGTCGCGCAGTACCAATCGGCGCATTAGCAAGTATTTATTGAACCAAGTCGGTCTTCATGGACAAAGCATCCGACGGAAGGAAGCGCGATCCATCGGCATGTCATTTGTTCGCGATGCGGAAAATGCTGGGATTTCCGGCCACATGGCGCAGCTGTTTAATGCGTATGAAGAGCTTATGGCGCTGGATCGCCCTTTTGCACGGCCCCGGTTGCCCGACCCGGTCATGGAATCAAATCCCGACCTTGTCGATTTTGATGTGACCGGCGAACACACAATGGACATTCCCGCCGCCGTCGTGGAAAGCACAGCCCGTCTTGATATCGGCTATTATGCGTACGATCACCGCTTCTGGAGCGACAAGCCGGACAGGCCAGATCTACCTGTTGGTGCACCCGCAGAGGCGCCGGCCGATGCGGAAGAAGGGCAAAACCTTTCCGGGCCACAGCTAAGTGTCCACTGGCGCCGGGATGATGACTAGTCGCTAAACACAAATGCCAAATGGTCGATCAAACCCCGGACGCGCGCGGTCAGATGCCGGTTCGGCGGATAGACCGCATACAGACCAAATCGTGTGGCCTCAAAATCAGCAAACAAGATTTGAAGATCGCCGCGGTTGAGAAATGGCTTGATGGCATAGTATGGGCAGATGGTGATGCCCAGGCCGGCCGCCGCCATTTCGGCAGTTGCGCGCGGGGCGTCGGCTTGAAAGCGGCCCGCGATGGGCACCCGCAACTCTTCCCCGTCTATCGCGAAATGCCAGTGAAACGGATCTTGAAGCGCTTGGTTTAAAAGACAGTTGTGCGTGGCGAGTGCTGTGGGGTGATGGGGTGTCCCGTGTTTTTCGAGATAGTGGGGCGATGCCACAACGCAGACCCGCATCCACTGAAGACGCCGTGCAATCAAACTGGAATCGCGCAGCTGTCCAATGCGGATCGCAATGTCGAAGCCGTCTTCAATGAGGGAGGCGTGCCGGTCATTCAACTGCAAATCAATGGAGACCTTCGGGTTCTGATCAAGGAACGGCGCCAGCGCTTCAATTAGGTTGATGCTGCCAAACCCCGTGGGCGCGGTCATACGAATGGGGCCTGCCAGCTCCGATTGGCGTTCTTGCACCACGGCCTCCAACTCATCGAACTGGTCGAGCAGCGGACGGCACCGTTCGAGATAGGCGCGCCCCACATCGGTGAGGGCAACGCTTCTGGTGGTGCGGTTAAAAAGCTGGGCGCCCAGGCGCTGTTCCAACTGCCCCACATATTTGCTGGCCAGCTTGGTCGTCATGTTCAATCGCCGGGCAGCTGCCGTGAAAGACCCTTCGCGCGCCACCGCGGCGAAGGTGCGCATGCCCTCAATCGTATCCATGTTTCTGACCCTATTGTCTATGTTTTGTAGATAATCATTCTACAAAATCGGTCATTATCGTCAATTCGGGAAATTGCTATCTGTTGCGCGTGAGCGGGCACAGAAAGGCCCGGCTCTAAGCAGACCCCGATTTGAAAGGACCGACCCCATGACCAACGCCATCCGTATTCACCGTCACGCTTTGTCAGGCCATTCCCACCGTGTGGAACTTTTCGCGAGCCTTGCCGGGATCGCGCATGAACTGATTGATGTGGACCTTGCGTCCGGTGCCCACAAGCAAGCTGATTTTCTGGCCCTCAATCCGTTTGGCCAGGTGCCCGTCATTCAAGATGGCGACGTGACACTCAGCGATTCAAACGCCATTCTGGTCTATCTCGCGCGCCGTTACGCACCCAATTGGCTGGGTCAAAATCCGGTGGAAGAGGCCGAAATTCAGAAGTTTCTGTCGATCGCGGCGGGCCCCATCGCTTTCGGCCCCGCCGCCGCCCGTTTGGTGACCGTGTTTGGCGCATCTCTCGATGCTGATGTTGCCAAAGCGCACGCAACAAACATTTTCGACAAGCTGGAAGCCCATCTAGACGGGCGCGACTTTTTGGTGAGCAATCGGCCAACCATTGCCGACATTGCGATCTATAGCTACACGGCCCATGCGCCTGAGGGCAATGTATCGCTCGCCGGTTATCCTCATATTCGCCGCCTACTGACGAATGTGGAGAAGCTCGATGGATTTGTTCCCATGGCAGCCACTCAAGTGGGGCTTGCCGCCTAACAGCGTTATCCGCGGGCGGCATAGGCCGCCCGCACCCTTTTAATGCCGCGGAGAGCCCGATGACCAGACACGATGCTTGGGGGAAAGATCATTCCCCGTTCCACAAAGGCGAAAAAGAACTGCAACGCCGTGTGGGCCGCAGTGAAGAGATGGAAAAATTCGCGCGCCGCGTCGTGCGGCCTTTCCTGCCGGACCAACACCGTCAATTCTATGAGCAATTGCCGTTTCTCGTGGTGGGCAGCGTCGATGCGGATGGTTGGCCGTGGGCGACGATCTTGGCCGGGAAGCCTGGCTTCATCACATCACCCGACGCCAACACGCTGACCCTCGCGGCGACGCCCGCCAAAGAGGATCCGCTGCACGATGCCCTTATCCCTGGCGCACCGCTCGGCATGTTGGGGATTGACCTGTCCACACGGCGCAGAAATCGCGTCAATGTGCGGATAACCGATACGGGTGCGGATCAAATTGGATTGTCGGTCGATCAAGCCTTCGGCAATTGTCCGCAATACATCCAAACACGGGATATGCGTTTTGTGCGCGACCCGTCATCAGCTGGTGAAAAGGGGGCTGTCACCCGGTTTACCTCGCTGGATGAGCGCGCACAGGCGATGATCCGCTCTGCCGACACATTCTTTGTGTCGAGCTATGTTCCGACCGGTGACCATGACGACGTGGACGGCGTTGACGTCTCCCACCGGGGAGGCAAGACAGGCTTTGTGCGCGTTGACGGGAACACGCTGACCATTCCCGATTACGCCGGAAATTTCCATTTCAATACGCTGGGCAACTTTCTGGTCAATCCAAAAGGCGGCCTGGTGTTTGTGGATTTCGATACGGGCGATTTACTCCTTTTGACAGGCACCGTCGAGATTTTGTGGGACGGCGACCCGGAAGTGGACGCGTTCAAGGGTGCGGAACGGGCCTGGCGGTTTACCCTTGACCATGGCGTGGTGATGAAGGACGCATTGCCGCTGCGCTGGTCGTTCGGCGACTTCTCCCCGAATTCACTCATTACGGGCGATTGGCACGAAGCCGCGGCCACCGTTGCCGCTGAAGCCAAACGAGAGGAATGGCGTCCCTACCGTGTTGCCCGTGTTGAGGATGAAAGCGCGGTCATCCGGTCTTTCTATCTTGAACCGGCGGACGGAGACGGCATACCAGCCTTCGAGGCGGGGCAATATCTGACGATCCGCGTGTCGCCGGACGGGTACGAGGCGCCGGTCATCCGCACATACACCCTGTCGTCATCGCCGGAACATTCGGTCTATCGAATTTCCGTGAAGCGGGAAGAGCAAGGGCTTGTATCACGGCACCTGCACGATGCGCTCAAAGAGGGCGATATCATCGACGCAAAGGCACCGCGGGGCGATTTCACCATCGACGCGCAGGAGAAACGTCCGGCGGTCCTTCTTGCTGCCGGTGTCGGTGTGACCCCGATGATTTCCATGGCGCGTCATGTGTTTCGAGAAGGCTTTCGAATCCGAAACATTCGTCCTCTGACGATTATGCATGCCGCCCAAACAACAGCGCAGCGGGCCTTCGCAAAAGATTTCTGGGAAATGTCGATCCAATCCGACGGGGCCATTCGGTATTATTCATTCATCGACCGGCCGGCAGAGGGCGAAAAAGCCGGTCGAGACTTTAATGGTGTTGGCCGCATCACAGCGGACGCGCTTCGCCAGGTTTTGTCCATTGATGATTATGATTTTTTCCTGTGCGGTCCGGGGCCTTTCATGCAAGGCATGTATGAAACGCTGCGTGGTCTCGGGGTGCGGGATGCGCGCATTTTCGCCGAGGCTTTTGGTCCCGCCGCGCTGACCCGCCGTCCTGACGAAGGCGGTGTTGTGGAAGAACCGGCCAAAGAGGCAGATCAGGCGTTGATCAAATTCGTGAAGTCCGATTTCGAACAACGTTGGAGCGCAGGCGACGCGACCATTCTCGAAACGGCTGAAGCCCACGGGCTGACACCTGAATTCGGCTGCCGAAACGGTGCCTGCGGGAGTTGTGCGGTAAAGCTTGTGTCGGGTGAGGTGGCCTATCGTGGAACGCCGACCGGCGCCAAACAAGACGACGAAGTCTTGATTTGTTGTGCGGTCCCGGCAGACGGAAGCGAGACGGTGGCGGTGGACCTTTAGTCCTCCACCGGCACCACATAATTGAGCGACAAGCGTCCGCCGTCGGGATAGATGGTTTGACCGGTCAGGTAAGACGCGTAGTCGCTGGCCAGGAAGACCGCCACTTGCCCGATCTCTCGCGGGTCGCCGATACGGCGCAAGGGCGTGCGAGACAAAATCATGTTGCGCGCGGCGTCATCGTTCATCACGCTTTTCAGCACATCTGTCATGATCGAGCCCGGGCCGATACCGTTCACGCGAATGCCATGTTCGGCCAGGCCCAATGCCATGGCCTTTGTCAGCTGCACGACACCACCTTTGGAGGTCACATATGCAACCTGATTGGGAATGGCGACAACGGCATTGGTGGAAGCCATATTGACGATCGCGCCTTTGACGCCCCTTGCCACCATGGTTTTCGCGGCAGCCTGGCCTGTCAAAAACACACCGCGCAGATTAACGCCCATCACCTGATCAAAGTCGTCGGCGGATAGCTCCAAGATGGACCCGGCTTTGATAATGCCCGCATTGGCCACCGTCACATCTAGAGTGCCGAAATGATCCAAGGTTTTTTCGAACAGGCCATCGACATCGTCTTGCTTAGATACGTCACAGGGAACGGCCAGCGTCTCCACACCAAATTCGGTGGCAATGCGCTGTGCTTCTTCTTCGCACCGGTCGGCCAGAATATCTGACAGAACCACCTTAGCGCCGTGAGCTGCAAACTCTTCCGCGCAGCCCAGGCCAATGCCTTGCGCCGCACCCGTGATCACCGTGACTTTACCGTCGAGCCGCATATGATCCTCCGCTTCATTGCTTTGCCACCTTATGCCATAAGCATCTTTCGAAACACTGAAAGCCGCTCGGTGATGCCAAGTGGTCAAGGGAAATGGCGCTATGTCCACACTGCCGACTGCAAAAGATGTGCTTTCCGCCGCAAAAGCGATCCACGGTGAGGTGCTCCGCACGCCGACCACAAAATCGCAAACCCTCTCTCAGATTTGTGACGCGGACATCCACCTCAAATTTGAGAATCTTCAATTCACAGCGTCTTTCAAGGAACGGGGCGCCCTTTGGAAGCTCAAAAACCTATCGGACGAGGAACGCGCACGCGGGGTGATTGCTATGTCGCGCGGTAACCATGCGCAAGGTGTTGCCTATCATGCGCAACGTCAGGGCGTTCCAGCCACCATTGTGATGCCGGTGACCACGCCAACCGTAAAAGTCGCGCACACAGAGAAATTTGGCGCGCGGGTGGTGCTGGAAGGCGAAACTCTGGTGGCGGCTGGGGCGAAAGCAGACTCTATTGCGGCGGCTGAGGGGTTAATCCGGATCCATCCCTATGACGACCCTTACATCATTGCCGGCCAGGGCACGCTCGGGCTCGAGATGATGGAAGACGCTCCGGACCTTGACGTACTGGTTGTGCCCATTGGGGGCGGCGGGCTCATTTCCGGCGTGGCGCTGGGCGCGAAACATGTGAACCCAAATGTTGAGATTGTTGGTGTCCAGGCTGAGATGTTTCCGTCGATGTACAACGCTTTTCACCACCAAACGTTGGAATGCGGCGGGCCGACCATTGCGGAAGGGATCGCGGTCTCGGAACCCGGCGGTCTCACGCAACAAATCGTCAATGATCAGGTGGCAGATATCCTGCTCACATCAGAGCGTCACATAGAACAAGCCATCGCCATGTTACTCAATGTGGAAAAGACGGTGGCCGAAGGCGCTGGTGCCGCCGGTCTTGCCGCTGTTCTTCAGTATCCAGAGACGTTTCGCGGCAAGAAAATTGGGATTGTTCTGTGTGGCGGAAACATTGACAGCCGCCTTCTCGCATCCGTGCTGCTGCGGGAACTGGCCCGCGACGGCCGTATGCTCTCCATTCGGGTTGAATCTCAAGACCGGCCTGGTTTCTTAGGTCAAATCACCACGGCCATCGGACAAGCAGGCGGCAATATTATTGATGTGTCTCATAATCGATTGCTCACGGATCTGCCCGCAAAATCGGCGGACATCGGATTTGCGATTGAAACCCGCGATTCAAGCCATGCAGATGACATATTCAACATGCTTCGGCGTCTGGGAATGAACGTTCGGCGCGTGGCCCACTTCTAAGCCGGCTGTTTCATGGCGGATGCCACCAATCCGCCGATCAGCTTGTCGATGGCGGATTGCGGCGCGAACCGTTTGATCCGGCCCAACATGACCGCGCGGTCCATGGGATAGCGCAGCTTCTTTTTCTTGGCATGGATAACGCTGTAGATCTTCTCTGACACCATCTCGGGTGTGAGCTTGCTTGCAGCCGTATCTTTCGCCATTTGTTTGATCATCTTGTGGGTCGGCGAGTTTGCGTCGGCACCCGCCACGGCGCCCAGATGGTGTCCGGTTTCCGGGCGATCCATATGCATGGCGACGGGCTGCATGATGACCACGTCGATCGGCTCTTTCTTCAATTCGTGATAGAGCGCCTCGGTGAAGGTTTCGATGGCGAATTTTGCGGAGGTATAGGCGCTTAAATAGGGTACGGCCAATATTCCGCCTGCGGAGCTCATATTGATGATGGTGCCGCTGCCTTGCGCCCGCATCAACGGGACTGCCGCTTTGCACACGCGCACCACGCCGAACAGGTTCACATCATAGAGGTGCTTGTATTCGTCGATCGACGTTTCTTCGACGGAGCCCAAGATCATATTGTTGAAACAGTTGATAATCACATCGATCTTACCGGCTTGCTGTTGCACCTCCGCCAGGCAGTTGGCGACGGACGTCTCGTCCGTTGCGTCCATGGCAACCATGGGAAAAGAAAAGCTCTCGTTTGATTTATCCGGCGCCCGCATGGTGCCGAAAACCTGAAGCCCCTTTTGAACAAACATTTCACCCATGACCTGGCCCAGGCCACCCGACGCACCGCAGATCAACACTGTTTTGGACATGTGTTTCTTCCCTTAAAATTGTTTAGTGACGAATATATTTCAATTAAATTTGTCAATCAACAAAAATAAGTTCGAGCATACCGATAATGTGCGTAAGGCGTTGAGTTTAAAGGAGTTTTCTAGGTGCCGTTCAACGAATGCCGTGCATGCGCTGCTGAAGAAAGCGGGACAGGAGGAGCAAAAGGGCACCGGCGCCAATGGCCATCCATCCCACTTCAACGTAAACGCTGACCACATGGGTGGCGGCGTCTGCTGCACCCTCCGCACTGGTAAGTCCCGCGATCAGGCCGGCGATGTAGTTGGCGCCGGAAGCTGCGAGAAACCACACGCCCATCATCATGCCCACAATTTTCGGCACGGACAATTTGGTGACAGCTGACAACCCAATCGGCGACAGACACAGTTCGCCACAGGTATGCAGGAAATAAAGCAGCACGATCCAGATTAGCCCGGTCTTGGCATCGCCATCCGTCAAACCTGCGCCAAAGGCTAAAACCAAAAAGCCAAGCCCCACCAGCGCCAAGGCGATGGCGAACTTCACGGGCACGGACGGTTCGCGATTTCGTTTGGCGAGGGACAGCCATAAAACGCTGAAGAACGGCGCCAGCATGATGATGAAAAGTGGGTTGAGCGATTGAAAGGTGGAGGCGGCAATCTCAACACCGAAAAGGGTCCGGTCTACGGATCGATCCGTAAACAGATTAAGGGATGACCCGGCCTGCTCGAATAAGGCCCAAAACAACACCGAAAACAAGGTCAACGCAGTGAGGACAAACAATCGGTCCCGTTCTTCCGGCGTGCACCGCAAAAAGGCATAGAACAGAATAACGCCCAGCATCAGAAGGCCGAAAAGGCCAAGCAAGGACCCAACCACGTGCTGGTTTTGCACCAGGAACCATACGACGCCAAGCCCAAGGACCGTGCCGACGTAAATTGTATGTTCCAAATTCAATCCAATTGCAGTCGGGGCGGCAAGCAATTTGGCGTCGGGTGGTTCGGCCACACCATTGAGAAAGGGTTGACCGCGCAGAAAGATGACAAGGCCCGCCAGCATGCCCAACCCGGCCAATCCAAAACCATAGGCCCAGCCGAAAGTCTCCCCAAGCCAGCCACATACCAAAGCAGCGGTGAACGCGCCAAGATTGATGCCCATGTAAAAAATGGTGAAGCCGCCATCGCGGCGCGCGTCACCCTGTTCGTAAAGAGCCCCCACGATGGTGGAGATGTTTGCCTTCAGAAAACCGACACCGCAAACAATCAGGGCGAGGGACAGATAAAAGATCTGTGTAAAGATCGGGTGGCGTTCAACAACCGTCGATCCATCGGCGGCGATTGTGGCAATTGCGGTGGGGCCTTCCAGCGCCATCCCCCCATGACCCAGGACCAATAAGATAGCTCCCAATGTCACCGCCTTACGCGCCCCCAGATAGCGGTCCGCCAACACACCGCCGATGACAGGGGTGAGGTAAACCAGCGCCGTATACGCCCCATAGATCGCGTAGGCCTGCGTATCAGAAAACAGAAAGTGCTTTGTCAGATAGAAGATCAGCAGCGCCCGCATGCCGTAATAGGAGAAGCGTTCCCACATCTCAGTGAGAAACAGAATGGCAAGCCCCGGAGGGTGGCCAAACCAGTCTTTATCTTGAGAGAGACCTAAAAAGCGGTCGGAAGACGCGGAAGACTCTGACATAGACCGTCATGCTGATTGATCGATCTTCCCCCATACCAAGAGGAGGACGGAAAGGCAAAACCACTTTGTCGGCGTTGATTAGGGGAGTATTCCCACAATTTCTGTGATCGAGGCGCGAATTTGGTGTTTCCAATCGGAAAATCGTGGGAAACACCTTGAAACCAAGAGGGTCCCACGCTAAATCATCGCAATCTTGCCTTAATAGTGGGAAAAATCCCAATGCCATCTCCGCAGATCGACGATCTTCTCAGTCGTGCCGAGCACTATGCTCAAACGCATGACCTCTCCCTATCCACGGTGTCACGCAAACTTTTGAATGATGGGAAGGGACTGTCCCGTCTGAAGACCGGGGGCCAGCTCACCTTGAAGACGTTGGATGCGGCGTTTGAGAAGTTGGCACTGCTGGAAGCCGATAAGTCTCCCGAGGGGGAAGCGACCGCCTCAGGGGTTGACGGCATAGACAATGTGACCGGCGAATTGATCAGCAAAGACGCGCTCACCCATTTGGATCGTTTAGAAGCCGAAAGCATCCATGTGATGCGCGAGGTGGCCGCCGAGGCGGAAAACCCGGTCATGCTCTATTCGGTGGGTAAAGACTCAGCCGTCATGCTGCACTTGGCCATGAAGGCGTTCTATCCGTCCAAACCGCCCTTTCCGTTGATGCATGTGGACACCACTTGGAAATTCCGCGAGATGATCACGTTCCGCGACAACATCGCGAAGGATCTTGGCCTTGATCTTATCGTCCACATCAATGAAGAAGGTGTGCGCCAAGGGGTTGGCCCATTCACACATGGGTCGCAGCTCCATACCGATGTGATGAAAACCCAGGCGCTGAAAACCGCTCTCGACAAATACAAATTCGATGCCGCATTTGGCGGTGCCCGACGCGACGAAGAGAAATCACGGGCCAAAGAACGCATTTTCTCTTTCCGCTCCGCCCAACATAGCTGGGACCCGAAAAATCAGCGTCCGGAGCTTTGGAACATCTACAATACGCGTATCAACAAAGATGAATCGATCCGCGTGTTTCCCCTCTCCAATTGGACGGAACTGGACATCTGGCAATATATCTACAAAGAAAATATTCCCATTGTTCCGCTTTATTTCGCGGCGGAACGCCCTGTGGTGGAACGCGACGGTGTTCTGATCATGGTGGATGACGACCGTATGGAAATGGCGCCGGGCGAAACCCCGCAGATGAAAAAAGTCCGCTTCCGGACATTAGGCTGTTACCCGCTTACGGGGGCTGTCGAATCTGAAGCTGACACGCTTCCGCAGATTATCCAGGAAATGCTGTTGACCAGTACCTCTGAACGGCAAGGCCGCGTTATTGACCATGATGCCGCTGCATCCATGGAGAAGAAGAAGCAAGAGGGGTACTTCTAATGGCGCACCAATCCGCTTTGATCGAAGACGATATTCTTGGTTATCTGCAAGAACACGAAAATAAAAGCTTCCTGCGCTTTATCACCTGCGGCAGCGTGGATGATGGCAAATCAACGCTTATTGGCCGGCTGCTTTACGATTCCAAAATGATCTTTGAAGATCAGCTTGCAGCGCTCGAGGCCGACAGCAAAAAACAAGGCACGCAGGGACAGAAGATAGACTTTGCGCTGCTGCTGGACGGTCTGGCGGCCGAACGGGAACAGGGCATCACCATTGATGTGGCGTACCGGTTTTTCTCCACGGACAAGCGTAAATTCATTGTCGCGGATACGCCGGGCCATGAACAATACACGCGCAACATGGCCACTGGCGCCTCAACGGCGGAACTTGCGGTCATCCTGATTGATGCGCGCAAAGGCATGCTCACCCAAACCCGCCGGCACAGCTACATCGCGTCCCTGTTGGGCATCAAGCATATCGTTGTTGCCGTGAACAAGATGGACCTTGTGGGCTTCGACAAAGATGTCTTCGATGCCATTGAAACCGAATACAGCACCTTCGCGAAAGACCTTGGTTTTAAGAGTGTTGTGTGCATGCCGCTGTCTGCGCTTGAAGGCGACAACATCTTGACCAAAAGCTCGCGCACGCCTTGGTACAAAGGTGCGCCCTTGATGCCGTATCTTGAAACGATTGATGTGTCGTCGGATTTGTCGGAGGCACCGTTTCGGCTGCCGGTTCAATGGGTCAACCGCCCCAATCTCGATTTCCGCGGATTTTCCGGAACCATCGCCAGCGGTACCGTGAAGCCGGGTGACGAAATCGTCGTCTTGCCGTCGGCAAAACGATCCACGGTCGAGCGCATTGTCACCCATGAGGGGGACTTGGCAGAGGCTGCGGCGGATCAGGCGGTCACGCTCACCCTGACCGATGAAATCGACATCAGTCGCGGCGATATTATTTGCGCGGGCCAATCGCCGGCGGAACAAACGGATCAATTCGCGGCCCATCTGTTGTGGATGCATGACGAGCCCTTGCTACCTGGCCGTCAGTACATCCTCAAAACCGCCAATCGGATGATCCCGGCGACGGTGACGGACCTCAAGCACAAAATCAACGTGAATACATTGGATCATCAATCCGGCAAAACGCTGGAGCTGAACGAAGTGGGGGTGTGCAACCTGTCCACCAGTCGGGCTATTGCCTTTGATCCGTATCAGGATAATCGCGCAACCGGCAGCTTCATTCTGATTGACCGTCAAACCAATGCCACCATTGGCGTTGGCATGATCGACTTTTCTCTAAGGCGTGCTCAAAACGTGCATTGGCAAGCCTTGGAGGTGGACAAAACGTCCCGGGCGGCGCTCAAAAACCAAAAACCATGTGTTCTTTGGTTCACCGGCCTGTCTGGGTCCGGCAAGTCCACCGTCGCGAACCTGGTGGAAAAACGCCTGCACGACCTTGGACGCCACACCTACACGTTGGACGGCGATAATGTGCGCCACGGGCTGAACAAAGACCTAGGCTTTACCGATGCGGATCGGGTGGAAAATATTCGCCGGGTCGGCGAAACATCGAAGCTGCTGGTGGATGCCGGCATGATCGTGTTGGTATCGTTTATCTCGCCTTTTGTCAGTGAACGTCGTATGGCGCGCGAACTGGTGGAAGATGGCGAGTTCATCGAGGTGTTTATCTCAACGCCGCTTGACGTGTGTGAGCAGCGGGACGTAAAGGGCTTGTACGCAAAAGCCCGCCGGGGTGAAATCAAGAATTTCACGGGCATCGACTCGGCTTATGAGGCGCCCGAAAACCCGGAAATCGATATCGATACATCGGAAATCGCCGCTGAAAAAGCGGCTAACGACATTGTTCGGTATCTGGAAGAAAACGGCTATTTAGAAGGCTAGAACCACAAACGGATCTAGCCTCTAAGGCCCGCCATTTCATCTTCGATTTCCGTTCCCGTAATGATCATGATCTTTTGCCAGATCTTGGTCCCGAGGCCGGTGGTCAGGGTTTCGATGTCATTAACGGTGTTGATGACTTCGGCATCCTTGCTGCGCTCGCCATATAGTGCGGCGAGTTTTCCCGTCAACGCCAACATTTCCGTGCAGTAATCAAGATAGCGGCTTAGCTCGAACTCCGTCATCTCCCGGGTAGGTGAGGATGCCGTACGTTTGCTGCTGTTTAGAATGGCGGTGGGGTCTTTGGTCAACTGATGCATGTCCACCACATGGGCTATCGACCGTAACTCATGAAGATGGTCCAGAGCCTTCTGGCGTTTGCCGCGCGCTTCTAGGCGAGATAGAAAGTACAATCCGCCCACAAACAAAATCATCAAGTTAAAGAAAGATTCGATTGCTTGCGTCAGCGAAAGCGGGTCGCCGTCAAGCTCCATATCGGCCCAAGGCAGGTTGTTGCCGATCACTTGTCCGTATAGGAACACAACCAATGCGCCGCCCAGCACGAATAGTATCCAGGTGGCAAAATTGGGGCGTGATACAGCGCGCGCGCGGCGGTCTGTTTTCTTGGCCGTCGCAAGAAGGTCAGAGCAAACGCTTGCCAGGCCCGATTTGGGAAAGCGCTCGGAAATCCGCGCATATAGAATTTCCAATGTCTTGACAACTTTCGTGGCATTAATGTTCTGAGTCATGCCAAATCCCCACCCCTTGCATGTCTCCGGGTACTTCAGCCCTTATGATGCTGATTTACGGCGCCATTTTGGCAAGTCAACAAAGTCCCCGTCACGCTTTTCGGCATTTGCCGACATGGCTTCCATAATCTCTTCTGACTGCAGCATGGACGCATTCCACAATCCAATAAACTCCAATCCTTCCGCTGTGGAATGATCCCGCGCATAGGTGATGGCGCGCTTGCATCCGTGTACCGCCAGAGGAGCCTTGCGGGCGATTTCCGCGGCGATGGCCATCACGTTGGTCAACATGTCCTCATGGCTGCCAAAGACCTGGTTGACCAGGCCGACGGACATGGCTTCTCGTGCTGACATGCGCCGGCCGGTATAGGCCAGTTCACGGACAATGCCCTCCGGGATCAGTTTGACCAATCTCGGAAATGTGCCCACATCGGCGGTCATCCCGATATTGGTTTCGAAAATGGTCAGGAAGCTGTCTTCCGTCGCATAGCGCATGTCGCACGCCGTCACGAGGTCCACGCCGCCACCAATACAGCCGCCTTGGATGGCTGCCAACACAGGTAGCCGACAATTTTCTAAAGCAGAAAAACTGTCCTGCATGATCTGGACGGTATTCATGAAGGCTGGCGCTTTTTGCAGGCGCGTCCGCTTCTTTTGGCTGGGGTCGTCGGTCTGCTCGCCCGTTACAGCGCTTCCCGAAAACATGGCAACGTCCAGACCCGACGAAAAGTGAGGGCCGGTTGACGAAATGACAATGACCCTGGCTTTTGCGTTGTGGTCGATGTCTTGAACGATCGCCGGCAGCTCATCCCAAAAAATGGGCGCCATGCTGTTTCGCTTTTCTGGCCGGTTCAGAATAACATGTGCGATATTGTTGGCGATTTGAACGTCGAAGCACTCATAGGTCATTGTGGCGTGTTTCCCCTCGGATCAATAGCAATAAGGGCCAGAATAGCCGTGAGTGGTTGTTCTAACCAGAGACAAATCTAAATACGGCTGGTGTGATGGGATGGACCCCGACATTGATAGGTTTGGCGATCGGGATGGCGCTGTTTGCCTGGGCAAACTGGAAAGCGCGTAAACCCGTTGAACTGGGCCGAGTCCGCATGATTCCATATACCGCGGTCATGTTTACAGCGCTCGTTGTTATTCTGCTGATGGTTGCGCATGCCATGACCCTACTTGGCTTGAAGCCTGACGGGCCTTAGACTCCTCATTGGAATGTGGTCATATCCATTTCACAAATATGCGCTTATGATGTGGATGGACGGGAAGACAATAAAAATGGGGTAGATCCATGCGCAAGTTTCTTTTCTTTCTCTTGCTGTTGGTCGCGATTGCGGGCGGTGTTGTTTATTACGCTCTCACAAATCTCAGCGGCATTATTGAATCGTCTATCGAAAATTTTGGATCTCAAGCGACGCAAACGCAGGTTTCCTTAGACAGTGTGGATCTGTCGTTGGCGGAGGGGACAGCGGCCCTCAACGGCCTCACCGTAGGCAATCCCAGCGGTTATTCCTCGAACAATGCGGTCAGCCTTGGTCGTATCAATGTGGCGATTGATCTGGAGTCGCTCCAAAATTGTTCGGCCACCGGCTGTGATGTAGTGACGCTTAAGGAAGTGTCCGTCGACTCGCCACAGATTCTGTATGAGCTAGGGCAGGGTGGGAACAATCTCAATACCATTCAGAAAAATGTGGAAGCCTACACGGCCGGTCTGTCTCGTGGAGGATCGAGCAGCGGAAGTTCCTCGTCGAGCACGAAGCTTATTATCGACCGTTTGGTCGTCCGGGGTGGGCAGATCGCTGTTCGGCGGGGGGAATCGAAAATTGCAGATGTGCCGATGCCGACAATCGATATGAAAAACATCGGCCGGTCCCAGGGCGGGGTCGAACCGGGTCAGGTTGCCGCAATTGTCGTTGGCCGCATCACACAAGCGTCGCTGGGGGCTGTCGCGAAGTCCGGCATTCAGGGAATTCTTGGTGGTGCCGGTGGCGCGGTTGAAGGCGTCGGTGGCATTTTAGAAGGGGGCGGCAAGAAGGCTGGTGACAAGATCAAAGGGATTTTTGATCGCTAGCGTGCGTCACGTAAGAATATCGAGGGTTTCCTCAGTAACTTCATCGGCGGCGCGCAGAACACGCGCCGCTGCTTTATAGGCGGTCTCGCTCAGCTTGGCGGCGACCAGCTCTTCTTCCAATCGCACATTGTTGGCGGGCCCGCCGGGAAAGGCGGGCTCAGGTGGTGCCTCGCGGCGCACAGTGACCTGCGGACCCCCCGGTGTAGACACTTGGTCGGGAACCGCACGCCGATAGGCTGGCGTTTGCACATTGGCAATATTGTCCGCCCGCGCAGCAAATTGCGTGCTCGCGGCTTTCAAGCCCGCTAGGGCATATGACGCACTATTGATCATGGCACGGACCATACACGAAATTGCACACGAGTCAAGAAAAATCAATAAAAACAAGGACTTATGGAGAATTCGCGCTAAATTTTAGGAAATATCGCGCGAATTTCTATTGGGAAGATCGTTGGAAAACAGCCCCTTTTCTGAAGTCTAAACAGTTCCTTTACGCCGTTATGGTTCAAATAGGGTCATGCAGACGACGTCTTTTTTTTCCCCATTCAGCAAACGCCTGGCCCTGGCGGCTGGTGTTCTGGTGCTGATCTGCGCAGTTTTTGCAACGGCAACACAGGCCGCGGCACCAAAGCGTAAAGGTGTCGACCCGTCGGCCTATGTGGCGCTCGATCCGATGACCATTTCGATCATTGAAGACTATCGGGTGCGCGGGCTCATGACGCTTAAAATCGGATTGCACATTCCGGACCGTGACGTGCGCCGCCGGGTCGAGAAACGCATGATCAAGCTTCAAGACGCTATGATTCGTACACTGACGGCTTATGGTGTAACGGCGATGCGCGCCGATGCCTCCCCCAATCTCGATGTCATCGATCATCGCTTGCGCACGGCAATTGAAGACGTGGTGGGCAGCGGCAGCGCTCAGATCTTGTTTGACCATGTGTTGGTCCGGCAAACGGATTAGCGCGTCTAGTTGCCGGAAAATTTGGGCTCCCGTTTTTCAAGGAAGGCCGCGACCGCTTCCTTCTGGTCGTCACTTTGCGCCGTCAGCAGGAATTGATCCCGGTCCATAAATGTGGTCGCGTGGTGGAGCGCGTTGCTGGCCTCATTGATGGCTTGCTTGGACATGCGGACAGGTATGGGTGGCAAGGCCGCAATGCGTCCCGCCATTCGAAGGGCTGCATCCAGGGCGCCGCCATCGTCCACCACCTGTTCGACCATGCCCCAAGCAAAGGCGTCCTCCGCGAAGAGCTTTTCGCCCAAAATGGTGAACTGCTTCGCGCGGGCGGGCCCCACCAGCGTTGCCAATCGCGGCAGGCTGTGCCAGCTCATATTCATGCCTAACGGCACTTCCGGCAGGCGCAGATGGGCCGACCGTCCCGCAATGCGGAAATCGCACGCCAGCGCCAAGGCCACACCGCCGCCGATGCAGAAATTCTCAATGGCAACAATGGTCATCTGCTCGAGGCGTTCCCACGCTTTGCACATGTCCGGACCAAGCTTGACCTGTTCCCGTTGCTCCAGAAGGCTGGCGGTCCGGCGAGCGGCCAGTTTAGGATCCGCCAAATCGGCACCGGCAGAGAAGGTATGGCTGTTTCCGGTTAGAACGATCGCGTGCACCGACGTGTCCCGTTCGAGAAGATTGGCGGCCTGCGTGATTTCCGTCATCAAGTCGGCGGATAACGCATTCAGCCTGTCTTGCCGGTCGAACCGGACAGTCGCGACCCCGTCAGTCTTGGTGATGGACACAAACTGAAATTCTGTCGTCTGGTCGGTCATAAGGTCCTCACGATTTTGGACGCGCCTTAAATCGAGTCTCTAAAAGGGTGAGCCGGCAGGTCACCATGTAGTTACGGTCGGGGGGGCATCTTTGGGCCGACGGCAGCATTGCCAATGTAAGGCCCTGTGATCCCAATAACAGGATTTTGCGTTCCGCAATGGGAAGCACGTCTACGTAATCGCCCAGTTGATCAGTGTGGACGCGCGAGAACGTATCGCCCTTGTCGTGGCTGACTAGAACCGTTCCTTGGTCACCGGCAAACACCAGCGTGCCATCTTCCAATGCAGCGCCGGTGTTTAAATTGACCTCGGCATTGGTTTTGATCGAGCGCCAATTTGTGCGTCTGCGGTTAGACCGCCATAACCGGTCTTTCGCACCGGCCAACCAAACAGTGCCGTCGTCCAGCATGAAACCTCGGCGAAATGTTGATTGGGCGGGGGTCTGAACCAAACGAAAGGTCGGGCCGGTATCCTTAAACCGAAAGAGAGCGCCGAAATCTGCCGCGACATAAATTGTGTCGGCCTTTGGGCTTTGGAAGGCATCGCTCAGCTGAAAATCGCCATATGTATGGCGCCAGGCGGTGTGGCGCTTCCAGGACGCGCCGCCGTCTTTCGTTTCCAGGATAAGGCTACCATCGCCCATGGCGAAACCGTGTGCATGATTAAAAAAGTGGATCGTCAGCAGAAGGCTTTCGCCGCCTGGGTCTGCATGTTGACGCGTCCACGTTCGGCCTGCATCATCTGTATAAAGAATAATAGCATCATGCCCTACCGCCCAGCCGGTCTTAGGGTCCAAAAAATGCACGTCGGTAAGCGTGGATTGGGTCGGCACATGATCGGCCTGGTGCCAGGTGTTTCCTTTGTCGGTGGACCGAATGATATGGCCGCGTTCACCAACGGCCACCAAGGAACTGCCGGCCTTTGTGGCTTTGACCAAAATCTCTCGAGCAGCGTGCGGAGACTTTTCTGCTTCCAGAAAGGCTTTGGGCTGTAACTCCGGGGGGGCGGTGTCTTGAGCGAAGGCCCCCGAACCCATAGTGCAGGCAAAGGCCAATACAGCCCCGGCAGCGATGTGTCTTGCGCGCTTTAAGTGTCGGGCTGCCGGAGATGCGCCATGAACCAGTCGGCGGCGTGAAGCAGCATGTCCGGATCCACTAAAATTGTTGCAACGATCGCCCAAACAAAGGGGATCAACGCCGCCTTCCACAAGTCGGGCCGCGCGGCGGCGTAAATCAATCCAAACGGAATAAGCACGATGGCCACGCTGCGGCTGATCGCGATGGCCACTTCCTCGGGGGAGGACAGTCCCTGTTTTTCGGGCACCACGGCGAGAATGCCAGGCTCTGCCACCAGCACAACCCATAGCAACCCGACAAGGCTTGCAACGCCAATGGTCGCGGTCAGCAATCGTGTCACCTGACTGAGCCAGCGGGGCATCTTGTACTTCCCCCTTACGCATCCAGCTCCCTGACAAGCTGGCATCCTTCCCCCATACGGAGAAAATCATATCGCAATCTCTTCCGAGGTGAAACGCTTGGCGGTAAACGCGGTAAACAGTCTGAAGCTCTCGGCCTCTCGGGTCGGCCATTTCGTCGCCCAACTCCTGGATTTGTGCTATTGAATGCTTCAGAATTAGAGGAAACATCTTACGAATCTCTATGGCTCACGGTCATATCACCAAATCCTTCCCCCCCAAACACGATCACGACCTTTGCGTGTCGGATGCCCTGGATGAGGCAGAGAAGTATTGTAAAAACAAAGGGTTAAGATGGACGCCCCTGCGCGCTCAAGTGCTGGAGCTGGTTTGGGCACATCATAAACCGGTGCGCGCTTACGATATTCTCGAGACCCTGTCACAAGCCCGCTCCCAAAACGGCAATGATGGGGGCGCTCCAAAAGGCCGCACCCGGGTGGCCCCGCCCACGGTATACCGGGCTCTGGATTTTCTGCTGGAACACGGCTTTGTGCACCGGATCGACTCGCTCAATGCGTTTATCGGGTGCGGAGAAATAGGGCATACCGACAACACCTATTTTCTGATCTGTCACAATTGCGGCGAAGCTGCCGAACTTCACGACCGCGCCTTGACCGAAGCCCTGTCCAACTGTGCGGCGAAGGCGAATTTCGAGGTGGAAAGCGAAACGGTCGAAATCGCTGGAATCTGCCCAAAATGCCAGGTTGAGACCTCGAAACCAGCCTGACCGCCCCATTCTCCGATTAATGGCGCGTTTACGCCACTTTGGTAGCCTTTCCCACACTTTCAGGGTGGCGAAGGGGCCGTCCTTGAGCGGATCACGCGAAACCTGCGCTGTCAGCCTTTCCGGCTTGAGAGAGCGGGGCGCGAAAGGGGCGGTGTAAGCAGCATGGAAACCACAATAGAGGTCAAAAAGAACGGCGAATGGCAGGTCGTTTATCGTACCGAGGTGGATGTGGCGCCCGAGAAACTTCGCGCGATTAAAGCGGCCCTGGCGGATCAGGAAGACATTGAAGACATCCGCACCACCACGGCGCCGATCGCGCACCTGAATGAAGATCCGAATAAGCGGCCTAAATTTGTGGTTGAAGGCCTGCGCGATGGGGCCTGGCACGCAATCGACACCTCGAATAACTCGAATGAAGCGGCGGCCATGGCGGCGGCGCAAGAAGACATGGGCGGATATCAAGCCGTTCGTGTACTGAAGACAATTGCCATGCCGCATACAAAATTTGCGGCAACCGAGGTTAATCCGGGCATCACCAAAATTTGGTCCGGACGGTACCCCCGGACGTTGAAGCGCGAACGCCTTATGGTGGCAGCTGTCGCGCTCATTTTGGTGGCCACCGGGTTGACCGGCGCGAAATTCTTCTTGAGCGGTCAAGCGGGCGTACCCTGGGCGAAAGCTTCCCGTGGCGCTGCACAAACCGAAATTCATGAAACGCTGGACGTGGAAGACATTGATCCCATTATGGTGACCCATGGACCGGCTTTGACCCTGGCCGCGGGCCGGCCGACTTTGCTGGAAGGCAAGTGGGCGCCGGACGGTGTTTGCGACGGGGGCCATACGATTTTTGATGACGAAGCGCTTCTCGAATCCCGCGACGAGGAATATCGCGTGCGCCGCCTCATCAAAGGATACTCGGAACAGAACGAAAATGTGGTCGTCCTGTATGAAGGCGGCGACACCGAGATGATCCAAATGATTGATGGCGGATTTATTGTCATTGCCCGCGGTGAAGACGGCGCCAAAGTTGCTTTTGTGCCAAACGACGAAATTGTCGTGATGCGCCAGTGTGAGACGCAAGATGCATCGCCGGACGAGGACCCCTCCGGCGACCAAGATCTGCAAGCGGCCCTGCCGTCCGGCGCCGCCCCAACAACCCCCTAATTCAATATGTGCCCTCCCCCCGAATTCGGGGTGGATCATGCCGTCGCCTCTTCTGTGTTGCGCGCCGGTTCCGGGGGCGCCTCGGCAGCATTGCTGTGGCCCATCAGCCAAACAAAGGGCAGGACGACCAGCGTGACGGCCCCCATCAAAAGAAAATCTGTCTGGTAGGCCGTGATGGTGGCCTCGCGGTTGATCATCATATCGAAGATAAATAGATCCGGCACTTGGTCCAGATCGAACCGCTGCGGCATGTTTGGCCCGAACAGCGTTTCGCTGAAGGGGGTCACTTCTTCGGCCAGGCGGGCGTGGTTTTCCTGGATGCCTCTTGCCAGAATGGTGAAGACCATCGCCACCCCCATGCTGGTGCCCACATTGCGCATCAAATTGTAAAGCCCAGAGGCGGGCGTGCGGAAGTGCGGCGCCAAGGTGGAATAGGCAAGGGTGCTGGTCGGGACAAATGTCAGTCCCATGCCGAAATTTTGAACGAATCCCGTCCAGACAACGGTCCACATCTCAACGTCCGGGGTGAAGTAAGCCATTCGGAAAAGCATGGCGGCGGATAGGATCAATCCGACAGCGATCAACGTTCGTTCATCGACCCTGCCAATGAGGCGGCCAACCACAAACATGCCCACCATCATGCCCAATCCCCTGGGGGCGAGGATGAGCCCGGCGAGTTTCGCGGGGTAGTCCGCCAAGCTTTGCAGAAACAGAGGGATCAGTGCGATCGCCGGTACGAATGTGCACCCGACAGTGAAACTGAGCAACAAGCCGACACATAAATTCCGGTCACGGAACAAGGCCGGTTCAATAAACGGGTTGTCCTTGGTGTTGATGTGCACCACAAACATGTAAGCGCACAGGAAGAACAGCGACAATTCGAGGATGATCTCGGTCGACTCAAACCAATCCTGGGATTGTCCCCGGTCCAACATCAGCTGGACCGATCCAATGGCCAAAGCGAGCAAGACAAAGCCGGTTAGATCGAACGGCGTGTCTTCCAATTCCTTATCGGGAAGATATTGCGCAATGCCAAATGCGGCGACCAAGCCGATGGGCACGTTGATATAGAAAATCCATGGCCACCCCCATAGATCCGTAATATAGCCGCCGACGATGGGGCCGATGATCGGGCCGACCATCATGCCCACTCCCCAAAGGGCCATGGCGGGGCCGTATTCTTCCTGGGTGTTGATATCCAGCATGATGGCTTGCGACAGGGGGAAGACGGCTGCGCCCGTGGCGCCTTGTATTGCCCGATACAACACCATCGTTTCCACGCTCGTGGCATTGGCGCACAGGACAGAAGCGACCGCGAACCCACCAAACGAAAAGGTGAGCATGAGCCGATACCCAAGGCGGCCCGCGAGAAACGCCGTGAGCGGCGTGAAGATGGCCGTGGCGACGATGTAGGATGTGAGAATCCAGGACACTTGTTCCTGGGTTGCCGAAAACGATGCTTGCATATGCGGCAGGGCCACATTTGCAATGGTTGAGTCCATCGTCACCATGATCGCACCGACGATCATGAACAGCGTAATCATCCGCCGCTGGTAGGGGCTGACGGATAGAACCGCCGTCATCCATTTTCTCCGTAGGCGGAGGGGTCGTCAGGGGCGTCGGCAACCGTTGTTCCTGGGCGGAACAAACGTGTGTAGCCGGTGTCGATTTCAATTTCGGCACTCATCCCCAATCGTAACGGCAGGTTTTGCGGTACCTCTTCAATGCTGACCTGGACCGGCACCCGTTGTACGATTTTAACCCAGTTTCCAACCGCGTTCTGCGGCGGCAGGATGGCGAATTCGGCCCCGGTCCCGGCGTTCATACTGGTGATGGTGCCCGACCAGGTTTTGCCGGGATAGGCGTCGATTTTGATATCCACATGCTGGCCTTGGCGCACATGGGTAAGGTCGGTCTCTTTCATATTGGCTTCGACCCAGATCATATCCGTTTCGATCAAGGTAAAGACCGGCCGGCCGGGGGTAACGTAATCGCCCGGCCGAAAATTGATAATCTGACTGATGATGCCGTGGGCGGGGGCCCGTATCACAGCGTGTTTGAGATCTAATTTGGCTTTATCCAGCGTGGCTTGTGCGGCGCGATACCGGGGGTGTTTTTCCACCGGTTGATCGATGCTGCCGCCAATCGCGGCCAGCAACGCGGATAATTCCTGCCGCAACTCTTCTACCCGGCGGTTCGCGGCATCCAGATCGTTGCGCGCAGAATCAAGTGTTGCGGCGGACGCAACTTTTCGGCGGGCGAGCGCCTCTTGCCGGTCGCGTTCGCGCTCCCGGAAGCCCGCATCGTTCATGGCGCGCAACAGCTCCTCTTGCTTCTGCCGGGCATGGGCTTGTTGCACCTCGATCTGCGCGCGTGCATCCGCTAGATCCGCTTCCGCCCCGCGTATGGCAATTTCCAGCGGCTCCGGATCAATGCGAAACAGCGGATCGCCCTGACGCACCTCTTGGTTTTCATGGACATCGACTTGGACAACCCGCCCTGCAATGTCAGAGCTGATTTGCACACGGCTGGCTTTTACATAGGCATTGTCCGTGCCCACATAGCGTCCGCCCGTTGCCCAAAGCAACACGCCAATCACAACCACCAAAGCGGGCACAATCACCAGCAGAAGGCTGCGTTTGCGCTGGGTCGGCATATCGTCAAACCATTGACGCCAAGATGGAGCCGATGTGGTCACGCGGCGCCTCCTTTTGGCCGGATCGGCTCATTCGGCTTATCCGATAAATTGTTCCGTATATGGAGCAATAGGTCGATAAGGCGCTCTTGGTCTTCCTCGTTCAGATGCTTCATGGCGCGGGCCCGGGTATCAACGCCCAATACCCGAATTTGGTCCATCACCGGCCAGGCTTTTTCAGTGAGGTAAAGCGTGCGCGCCCGGCGGTCATTGGGGTCCGGGCGGCGTTCCACCATCTTCGCGTCTTCAAGGCGGTCCAATTGGCGCGCCAAGGTGATGGGCTCGATGTCCAGTATGTCCGCCAAGGCATTTTGATTGATGCCCTCATTGTAGCTGAGATGCGCCAACACCGCATATTGCGCACGCGTGGTGAGCCCGACGGTCTTGGCCCGCCGATCAAAGTCCTTACGGATCAGCCGCGCCGCGTCATACAGCAACAACATAATGTTGCGATTGAGCGCTTCCGGCTGGAGCATCGCTTTGGTTTCGTCTTCCATATAAGCCTTCTTATGATAAGCCTGCTTATGAAACGGCCACGTTACGTCCGCACGGGCCAGGGCGTCAATAATCGATTTTATGCAAATGGTCGCGGAGCTTTTGCCAGCATTGGCAGCGGGCGGGCGAAGCCCACAGAAGATGGGCGCATGGGGTTCATCCAAATTTTCTGCAAGGGACCCGCCCTGGGCCGCAAAAACAGAAAGGCCCTCGTGGGGCCTTATGGTTAATCGGTCTCCGCTGGGTTGCGGTATCATCTATGGCGCTCCATAAAGCGCCTCCCTCTATCGTTTCAGTATACCAGAGATCGGCCGATCAATCTAATGACTCCAAAAGGTGCTTGGTCATGACACCCGCTGTGGAACAGCTCAAACACCATGAAGTGGATTTTCGCCTTCATGACTATGTGCACGATCCCTCATCCCCGGCCTATGGCACGGAAGCGGCCCAGAAATTAGGGGTGTCGGAAGAGCGGGTTTTCAAGACACTGGTGGTTGCCTTGAGCGATAAATCGCTCGCGGTCGGCGTTTTGCCGGTGGCGACCCAGTTGAACCTGAAAGCGATGGCAAAAGCTAGCGGCTCAAAAAAGGCCGCCATGGCGGATCCAGCTTGGGTTCAGCGGGTCACGGGGTATGTTCTTGGCGGCGTCAGCCCCTTTGGCCAGAAAAAGCCGTTGCCGACAATCCTTTCAGACCGGTCGGCCAATTTTGAGACGATCTTCGTAAGTGGCGGGCGCCGGGGGCTGGAAATCGAGGTGGCGCCGGAGGACTTATTGCGCGTCCTCAACGGGCAGTGTGCGCCCATCACGTGAAGAAAGAGTCGACGCTAAGCCGCCTTCTTACGCGCTGCCGACCGCTTTGTGCGCGGTTGCGCAACGCGACCGATGCCCGTTTGTTCCACAAGAAACGTCCGTAGGCGGTCTAATTGAGATGGTGTAACATGGGTGCCGGGCATCACATTTATGGGCCGGGCCACGCGGTCGAACCACAGCTTTCCGCTTTCACCCTCTACGGCGAGCGCTGACCCCAGCCACACAATCGTGTCGGCCCCCATACGGGCATCCCGCAAACGGTTTGCCATGAACTGGTTGAAACGAGGCAGAGAGTCCGCCACACCCGGCGTTTCCACCCAGCCGGGATGCATGGTGTTGAATCGCGCGCCACTTTTTTGGAACCGTAGGGCCCAATATTCTGTCATGGCCACAAGGCCCCGCTTGGCCCGGGCATAGGCCTTGGCACCTTCGTAGTCTTGTTCGAATTGCATGTCATTCAGAGCTAGCCCTTGCAGATACATGCCGCCGCTGACCACATTGATCACATGGGTGGCGCTTGATTGAATACGATCGGACAGGCTTTCCACCAGCACGTAAGGGGCCAACAAGTTGATGGCTAGCGATTGCTCATTGCCTTCTTTGGTGGTTTGGCGTTCCGGGAAGAGGGCGCCGGCATTGTTGACAAGCACATCGAGTTGAGGGGCCAAGGCCCGAATGTCGTCCGCGGCTTTGCGTGCGTCTGCCACCAATGACAAGTCCGCTTGCACCAAGTGGATCTCTTTTTCGGACAGGCCGCTGTAATCCGAAATGGTTCGGGAGGCAGCGGACAATTTCTTGGCATTGCGCCCCACCAGGATGAGGCGCGCGCCAAGGCGGGCGAAGTCGCAGGCGGCGGCAAGACCGATCCCCGAGGTGGGCCCGGTGACCACCACGGTTTTTCCGTCCATGAATTCGGACAGGCCCTTATTGGGCATGGCGTAATAGCCGCGTTTGGTGAAGTTCCAGGCACCGGGGAGGATAAGGCGATCCGCGACGCTGGTGCACAGGGTGGCGGCGCGTGGTTTTGTGTCGATGGTCAGAGCGCGCTTCATCCCGTCAACCGCGCGTTTTCCGATACGCCGCAGTCCCGGCCCCATGATGGGTGTGGCAGCTGCATAAGGCAGGGCAAATTTAAGCTCCGCCTCGTAGGTAATCTCTGTATGAAGACTATCTAGAGATTTGAAGGTGATGGTATCCAGCGCCGTGACCGTGTTGTTCGTGCCGGTCAACACGATGCGGGTCGGGGGTGTTAACTCTTCTATTTTGTACACCATGTCGGCTTCGCGGCCGCCGACGTTCAGGATCAAATCAAACACCGACCCCACCTTCGCAGGGCCCGGTGTCCGCTTTGCGGACCGGTAAACCCCGGGATCCCATTGTTCGATGGTGGAAAAATCGCTGATATAGCGAAAGCAATCTTCAATGGGGCGGTCTACGATGAAGGATTCTCGTAAGACGGTCATTGGTCGGTTCCTTCACCGGCAGGAGGCCGCAGCGTCCCGGCGGTGGCTGTTGGCTTGCATGGGTTGATACCTTAAGAGATACGCAGAAACAGGCGGTTTGGATTTGGCCGCCCCTGTGTAAATTGGGTGCTGACAAGGGAGAAACCGCATTATGGCAGAGTTTTTTGACCAATTATCAGAGGATCATACGTCCTTTATCTCCGAACAGCCGCTCTTTTTCGTGGCGACGGCAGCTTCTGAAGGGCGCATCAACCTGTCGCCCAAGGGCATGGATTGTTTCCGCGTCCTTGGCCCCACCAAATGCGGTTATCTGGATATGACCGGCAGCGGCAATGAAACAGCGGCGCATATTAAAGCCGATGGGCGGTTGACCTTCATGTTCAACAGCTTTGGGCAGAAGCCGTTGATTCTGCGCCTTTATGGCCGCGGGTCCGTTGCGCGCATCGGCACGGAGGCTTTTAAGGCGCATGCGGATCAATTTCCGGACCTGCCGGGGGCGCGCCAATTGATCTTCATGGATATCGACTCTGTCCAGACCAGTTGCGGGTATGCCGTGCCTCAGATGACGCTGGTGGCAGAACGCCAGGTTCTTGCGCAATGGGCGCAAGCGAAGGGGCCAGAGGGAATTGCTGCCTATCAACGGGAAAGAAATGCCAAAAGCATCGATGGGCTCGATACGGGGCTTTAGGCCGGTTAGGCGCAATACGGCGTTGCCTATTGCGCCCTACGGAAGGCCATGAGTGACGGGGTAGGGTGCAATAGCGCAGCGTATTGCACCATGAGACAAAGTGATGGTCCGAGCGGATGCCACAATATCGCAGGTTCTACAGAGAGGGCGGCACGTATTTCTTCACCGTCGCGCTATGGCGGCGCGAAAAGAACGATCTATTGATTCGGAAAATCGACGAATTGCGGGCCGCTGTACGCGGCGTACAAAAGAAGCATCCATTTATCATCCACGGTTGGGTGGTGTTACCTGACCACTTGCACTGCATTTGGGAGCTGCCGGACGGAGACGCGGATTTTTCAAAGCGGTGGCGATTGATAAAATCGTCATTCTCTCGGTCACAGGCGCAGATTGAGGGGCGTTCAACGACACGCATCAAAAGAGGTGAGCGGGGTATTTGGCAGCGACGTTTCTGGGAGCATGTCATTCGAGATGAAAAAGACTTTGTCGCCCACCTGGACTATATCCATTTTAATCCAGTCAAGCATGGCCTCGTGGAGTCGGTTGCCGACTGGCCGTATTCCACATTTCACCGATTTGTACGTGACGGGTATTACCCTGCAAGCTGGGGACGGGATATCAGTGCCAGCCTGCCTTACGATGTTGAATAGATTTGGCGCAATACGGCGTTGCCTATTGCGCCCTACGGGAGCCCGTGAGGAACGGGTAGGGTGCAATCGCGCAGCGTATTGCACCAAACCACGGGGGGGTTATGTGTATCGGGTAGGGTGCAATAGCGCAGCGTATTGCACCAAATCACGGGGGTTATGTGTATCCGGTAGGGGGCGATCACGAAGCGTATTGCACCAAACCGCCCTCACGCCATCTTCGCGAAATCGTCGATCATCTGTTGCCAATCGGTGTGCATACCCTCCGTCCACTGACTGCCAAGAATATCGACGACTGTGTCCCGCACGACGGTGAAAAATTTGTCGAAGGAACCGTCCGGCACACCATATTCGACATGATGGCCCCGGGTGGTGGCAATGAAATTGTCGACAAAATTTTGGTCGCTCAAATAGTCGTCAATACACTCGAAGGTGTGCTGCAACATGGAGCCGCGCACACCGCCATCCACATCCATAATGAAAAGATCTTCAAATTCCGGATGCACTTTGAACAGTGTTTCATAGACCAGGTCGGTCGGATCGCCGTGTTTTTCGACCACCAACTCTAGTGATTTTTGGATATTGTCGCCTGTTACCGGCATGGTTCTGCCATCCTCTCTCTTTTTTATTGTGGTGAGTTGCGGATTATCCCGTGTCGCCCTGTTCGGCATCATACGCTTTTAGAAATCGTTTCGGGGCCTGGTCGCGCCAGCTGCGGATCAAATTGTGCCGCGCCCACTCCATGTCCAGCATGTCCGGGTGCACCAAAACAAGATTGTGGCTTTGGTAATGCGGTGTGCAGAAGAATGTGGCCGGCTCCGCCTCGATCAGCACCGCGCGTTCTTCCTTGGGCAGCTTAAAGACCGGCGCATCTTCATGGGGGCTCCACCATACCCAGAGTTTCTTGTGCGCCTTCAGGCAAGGTTCGCCCCAACTGGTGGCTTCCTCTACATTCGGCAAGTCCAGAGACAAGGCGAACGTTTTAAGCTCTTCCCAACCGGCTCTTTTTTTCTGCGCGCGCGGCATATGTCGTGTCTCGATGTGTCTATGTGGACGCGTATCATAGGGCGACAGGGCGGCGTGGAACAAGATGGGGCAAGATACCGGTGCGGTTGCAGTGAGGGGTCAGTATGGTAGGTTTTCCAGGCACGCATTGCGGCTTTGCCGGATTGGGGATGGGGCGCTTACCGACGGAAACGACGTAAAGCCGTGCGGCACAAACGCTGCTGGGGGAACAGCATGCATCGCTTTTTCACGTTCGTCTTGTTTGTCGCCGGAGTGGCGGGCTTTTTTCTGCTGCTTCAGGCGATTTACGATCTTGACACACAGACCCGCCAGATGATCGCTGCGTCGGATGACACGCTGCGCGACGATATGGAGGGGTTGCAAGCCGCTTTAAGGGCTGAATTTCAAGACGAAGTGCAAAAGGCCGCGAGCCCGCGCACCTCTTGCGACGCCGAGATGATCCGCCGCGCCAGCCAATCGGTGTATCGGCTGGTCACCGCGGACCCAGCGGGGGGAGCCGTCCAGCACGGCACCGCTTGGGTCATCGATAAAGACAAAGGCATTCTGGCGACGGCCGCGCATGTGGTGTCCAAGTTTGGAAAAGCGGCGGCCTCTGGCGAAACCTATGCACTGACGGCGCACCCGCCAAGTGACGGGCCCCCCCATCGGGTGTCCGCCGTGCGTGTCCACCATGGCTACGATGCGTTTAAACGCGACGTGCAGGATGTTGATCCGGTGATTACGGTGGCCAATATCCTGCCGCGCTTTATCGGCATCCTGCCGGCCTATGATGTGGCCTTGGTGTTTGTCGACCGCCCGGAAGACCTGGCGGACCCGTTGCCGGTCGCGCCGCGCGCGGACCTGCTGGCCCTGACGGGACAATTGCCGATCACCTCCATCGGCTATACCGGCACCATCACCAACATCTATCAGAACGTTCGCACCAAGCCATTGCCTTTATCGGCGTCGCTGGTCGACATGGATCACTTCTTGCCGTTTGGTGCGGATCCTGAGTTTTCGCATTACCTCACCCACAGCGCGCCGGTCTATGGGGGCGCGAGCGGCAGCCCGTTGATGACCTGCGACGGCAATGTGGTCGGGGTGGTGTCCAATATTGTGCTGCAACGTTATGTGGCGTCATCAGGGGGGCAACGGGCCGACCTCATCAGCGAATTGCTGGACGGGGAGGACGCCCATGTGACCGCCACGCGAGACCGTCACCGCCCGCATTGGCGCAAACTTTTAACGGAAACCGAACGTGTACGGACAGCCCACGAGGCCCTGCCGGACTACATCAAGTTTGTGGAAAACATTGCCCATGAGAAAGGGGTCACCTGCGATGATGGTACCACGCATTGTCACCGCGCGCCCCTGTCCGGTGGGACGTTGCTGTACACTGTCCACCCGTCCATCAAGAAGGGAACAGTAAGTTTCTGTACACAGACGGTGACGGAAGAGCGTGCCGAAGAGGCAGAAACACCCGGCGAGCAGCCGGGCATACTTCTGCCCAGTCAAGGCGACCCGTGTGAGGACACGCAAGACGCTGACGGCTTGTTTGTCCGCCAACGCCTTTCCGCGGACCCCGGAACCTTCGCCATGTATATTTATCCCAATGTGGCGGCGTTCGATGACCAAGTGTTGTTGCGAAAGTGTAAGATCGGGGGCATTGATGTCACCGACGCCACCGGCACCCCCATCAATCTGGACGTGATGCGCAGTTTCAGCGATCGCCGTAAGCGTTTCGTGACCTTGCCCATGCGCATCAACCGCCCGGACTTGGAAGTCAACACACCGATCGCTTGGGTTATTTGGCACAATGACAGCGCCGAGCGGCGCGACCTCGACGCGCGCATCAGCTTTTCCTTTGACGATGATCGATGCTCCTCGGCCTTGTTCGACCTGGGCCTTGTAAGCTTTGACGAAATCGACGACGGAGACACCGGGATCGCGGCTCAAACCCGCCGGCTGTGGCGGCGGACGCTCGATTGGGTCCGGTCTGCGCTTCAGGAATGAACGGCGTGCGCCGCCGCAGGACGTTTAACGTTAGAAATATCCTATCGAAGCTTACTGGAATCTAAGGTCACATGGCGTTATTGTGCGTGGCTTGATGGCCGTTTCGCATGCCGCGCCCCGGTTTCCCAAGGGCAGCGTGCCCCGCGAACCCAAAACTACCAAGATTACAGGACAAACCGATGCCTCCATTACGCTCTCGCACCTCGACCCATGGCCGCAATATGGCCGGTGCCCGCGGCCTTTGGCGCGCCACCGGCATGAAAGATGACGATTTTGGCAAACCCATCGTGGCCATTGCCAATTCGTTCACCCAGTTCGTGCCGGGCCATGTGCATTTGAAGGATTTGGGGCAGTTGGTCGCCCGCGAAGTGGAAGCCGCCGGCGGCGTTGCGAAAGAATTCAATTCCATCGCCGTGGATGACGGCATCGCCATGGGCCATGACGGCATGTTGTACAGCCTGCCGTCGCGCGACCTCATCGCGGACAGTTTGGAATATATGGTGAATGCCCATTGTGCCGACGCGCTGATCTGCATTTCCAATTGCGACAAGATCACCCCCGGCATGTTGATGGCGGCCTTGCGCCTGAACATTCCAACCGTCTTTGTGTCCGGCGGCCCCATGGAAGCGGGTAAAGTCACCTGGGACGATGAGGACAAATCCATCGACCTGATTGATGCCATGGTGGCGGCGGCGGACGACAATGTGTCCGACGAACAGCTCGATGTAATCGAGCGCTCGGCCTGTCCCACCTGCGGCTCATGCTCGGGCATGTTTACGGCAAACTCCATGAATTGCCTAACGGAAGCCCTGGGCCTGTCGCTGCCGGGCAATGGCTCGACGCTGGCAACCCATGCGAACCGGGAGCGCCTGTTCAAGGAAGCCGGGCGCCGCGTGGTGGACTTGGCGCGCCGCTATTACGAGCAGGACGATGAAAGCGTGTTGCCGCGCTCAATCGCGAGCTTTGAAGGGTTTGAAAACGCCATCACGCTCGACATCGCCATGGGCGGCTCGACCAATACGGTGTTACACCTGCTGGCGGCGGCGGAAGAAGCCAAGGTGGGATTCACCATGGCCGATATCGACCGTTTGTCGCGCCACGTTCCATGCTTGTGCAAAGTGGCGCCCAATATCGAAAACGTGCACATGGAAGATGTGCACCGGGCGGGCGGCATCATGTCGATCTTGGGTGAACTGGACCGCGCCGGTCTTCTGCATACGCACCTTCCAACCGTGCACAGCGCCACCCTGAAAGAAGCACTTGATAAATGGGATATCGCGCGGACGCCGTCTGACGAGGTGAAAGATTTTTATCGCGCAGCGCCCGGCGGTGTGCCGACCCAAGTGGCCTTCAGTCAGAACCGGCTTTATCCCAGCCTAGATGATGACCGTGCCCATGGATGTATACGGAACATCGAAAACGCGTTCAGTGCGGACGGTGGCTTGGCGGTGCTGTTCGGCAATATCGCGGAACATGGCTGTATCGTCAAAACGGCAGGGGTGGACGAAGAGATTTGGACATTCTCGGGCCCTGCGCGGGTATTCGAAAGCCAAGACACGGCTGTTTCCGGCATTCTGGGCAACCGCGTCGCGGAAGGCGATGTGGTGGTCATCCGGTATGAAGGCCCCAAAGGGGGGCCGGGCATGCAGGAAATGCTCTATCCCACCAGCTATCTGAAATCGAAAGGTTTGGGCAAAGCCTGTGCGCTGATCACGGACGGGCGTTTCTCCGGCGGAACGTCTGGCCTGTCCATCGGACATGCGTCACCGGAAGCCGCCGAAGGGGGCGCCATCGGTTTGGTGGAAGAAGGGGATATGATCGAAATCGACATTCCCAACCGGTCGATCAATTTGATGGTATCGGACGACGAGCTGGAACGCCGCCGCGAGAAGATGGAGGCGAAAGGCCTTGAGGCCTGGCAGCCGGAAGAAGAACGGACACGGAAAGTATCGCCCGCCTTGCGCGCCTATGCGGCCATGACCACAAGCGCCGCCCGGGGCGCCGTGCGCGATGTAGACCAGCTCACCCGTACCAAGGCACCGGCAAAGAAAGTGCCCGCGGCGGAATAAGCTGCGGCCTTCATCGGTATGGTCCGGCCGGTGACTGTTGAGGATCAGTCCGCCTCGAGCGCTGCCCTGACGATGGCGATCGCGTAGCGGGCGGTCATGTCCGGCTCCCAGTCCGTGCTGTCGATGAATTGCGCATCCTCTGCGGGAATGAGCGGCGAGGCGTGCCGTTCTTGGTCGCGGCGGTCGCGCTCATTAATGTCGGCGAGCACGTGGTCGAAGGTGACGTCTTCGCCACTGGCCACCAATTGTTTCCATCGGCGCCGCGCCCGTTCCTCGGCAGAGGCTGTAACGAAAAGTTTCACATTCGCCTGCGGCAGCACCACCGTGCCGATATCGCGCCCATCAATGACGGCACCTGATTTATTCCCTGGCGGATGATCAGCGAAGTCTCTCTGATACTTTAGAACCGCCAATCGCACCTTTGGAATGGGCGCGATGAGAGAGGCCACATCCGCAACCTGGGAGGTGCGCAATTTCTCATCCGGCACGTCAATGGTGCTAAGCCGTTTGGCGCATCGAATGGCCGCTCTTTTGTTGCGGGGATTGCTGCCTTCCTCAATCATCAGATAGGCGACCTTGCGATAAAGCGAGCCGGAATCAAGATGGGCAAAGTCAAACTCCGTCGCGACCGCCTTCGCGACCGTGCCCTTGCCGCTTGCCGCGGGGCCATCGACCGCGACCGAAAAAGACCTCGGTTTTATGGGTTTACGCTTCCAGAACAAGCGAAAGAACGTCATGCGGTTTTTCCATCCAAGCAGAGCCATATTCCCCATCGGCGTATCGCAGCCCCCGTGCGCCGATCCGGACCTCAACACATACCCCTGCTGTGTAGCGGATTTTTGACGGTGTCGCTTTTCGGGGTGAAATAAACGGTGATCGCTCAATCCCAGTGTGCAAACACGCACCTCGCCAAATCGGCCCCTCCGCCCTATAAGGGAGAAAAGCCCCATGCGGAGGAAACAGACCTATGGATCAGCAGGCCCCCAATCTTCTTGGATCAGCGCTCACTCTGCCCTGCGGCGTGGTGGTGCCGAACCGCATTTGCAAAGCCGCCATGACCGAAGGTCTGGCGGATGAAGATAACCGAGCGACCGACCGTCACGCCGTGCTCTATAAAAGATGGGCCGACGGGGGGTCGGGCATTTTGCTGACGGGCAATGTGCAGGTGGATCGGCGATATCTAGAGCGCCCAGGTAATGTGGTCGTCGAAGGCCCGCAGGATGCGGACCGTATGGCTCGCTTGAGTAAATGGGCGGAAGCGGGCACGTCCGCCGGCAACCAGCTCTGGGTGCAGATTGGCCATGCAGGCCGCCAAACGCCGGCCAGTGTGGCGAAAGAGCCGGTGGGCCCGTCCGCCGTCAAGCTGAAATTGCCGGGCGGTGCTTTCGGCATGCCGCGGGCGCTGACGGGTGATGAAATCCGCGATGTCATCACGCGCTTTGCCTTTGTGGCGGAAACAGTGAAAAGCGCGGGCTTTACCGGTGTTCAGATCCACGCGGCCCATGGCTATTTGATCTCCGAATTCCTATCACCCATTGCCAATCAGCGGACGGACGAGTGGGGCGGCTCGCCGGAAAATCGCGCGCGCCTTCTGCTCGAAACGGTGCGGGCTACCCGCAAGGCGGTGGGGCCGGACTTTCCGGTATCCGTGAAGCTCAATTCTTCCGATTTTCAAAAGGGTGGTTTCACCCTGGCGGATTGCTTGCAGGTGGTGGACTGGCTCAACAATGAGGGGCTCGACCTGTTGGAAATTTCCGGCGGCAATTATGAACAACCGGCCCTTTTGGGTGCCGAAGGGTTAGAGCCCGTCTTTATCGAGGGGGAACGTCAAAGCACCCGCGAGCGCGAAGCCTATTTCATGCAATATGCTGCTGAAATTAAAGGGGTTGCCAAGATGCCCCTCATGGTCACCGGCGGTTTTCGATCCGCAGCGGCCATGAATGCGGCCCTCAGCGGCGACGACATTGCGGTGATCGGCATCGGCCGGCCGCTCTGTGTGGACCCGGCAACGTCCAAAAAATTGATTTCCGGCGAATTGTCTGCCGCCCGTGCATGGGAAAAAGAGCTGCGCATTGGTCCCGGAATCTTCGGTCCCACTTCGCCGATTGCGCTTTTTCGTGTGCTGAATATTCAGGGGACGCAAAGCTGGTATTACGAGAATATTTTTCGCTTGGCCGATGGTCTGGAGGCGGATGAGAAGCTTGGTGTCTTCCGCGCGTTTCTGCGTAATCAGTCCCACGAACAAAAAGCGGCCAAGGCGCTTACGCCCCGATAGGTTCCGTCGGGCGGTGCCTGGGAGGTGCAACTTCATTGTGCACACACGGCCGCATTCGTTTTAGTTTCCACGGTGCTTTGTACTTTAGGTTGGAAAAAGATGCGGTTGTGCGGACAAATCTTGTGTCGGTTGCTGCACAAGGCGGAGGTTCAGGGGTAGGCTCACGGTCAAGAAGGAGCCGCCATGGACACCACGGAAATTGCAGCGCGCTTGGCCATTCAGGAACGCCTCAATCTGTATACAGATGCAATCTTGCGGTTTGACGCAGACGCCTTCGGCGAATGCTGGGCACCCGACGCGCAATGGCGCATTATGGGTCAGCATTTTAAAGGCCGTGAGCAGATCGTCGGCTTTTATCAAGCCCTGACCGAATCCGCTCACTATGTGCGGCATTTGTCCCATTCACCTATTCTTCGGATCGACGGGGACAGTGCCGCGGGACGTTTTCAAGTCACGGAAACCGTGTGCTCCAAACAGGGCGATGGCATGCTGATACTGGGCGTTTATGACGACCGCTTCGCCAAGTTGGACGGTGTCTGGCGCTTTACCGAACGGGTGCTGGATATCACCTATCAAGGGCCTTTTCCGTTGGAGCTGGACAATTTCCATCCTCTGGACGCCACCAATCATCGTTTTTAACGGCGACGCCGCGACCGCGCCGTCACACAGAACAAGGAAACGCCATGACCAAACAATCCACCAATTATGACGACGTCAAACAATATCGTCTGGATCCGGAACGGGAACAGGAACTGTTGAACACCGGGGGCGAATGCACCTTCATCTGGGCCAACAAATCGGGCCACCCCATCGGCGTGACGACGGCCTATGTGCCGGCCAAGGGCAAGATTTGGATGACCGCCACAAAAGAACGGGTGCGGATCAAAGCCATCGCCCGGGATGGCCGCTCCTCCATTGTGATCAGCAGCAAAGGCACGCCCATGGGCGGTGGCAAGACCGTGACCTATAAGGGGCACACAGTCATCCATGACGATCAAGAAACCAAGCACTGGATGTATAATCTGCTCGCTGCGGGCATGTCCGCCGAAGGCCGCAATGACGACGGTAATGAATTTACCTCCGGCCTGGACCCGAAAATGTTCGTCCGTTTCCTCGATACGCCCGAACGGATCGTGCTGGAATTCACACCGGAAATGTCGATTCCGTTTGACGGGGACAAGATGGCTCAAGGAACCGCACAAGCTTACGCGGAGTTTGCCAAACAGGACGCGGAAAAAGGCTAAGCTGGCTGCTCATGCCATCCGTTGTCTGATCGCAATGACCGTTGCGACCAATGTTGCCGCCACGCCAAACAGAAAGAGCACCAGCTTAAGCGGAGTGACATAGGCCTTCATCCACAAGACGTCCAAGTTGCCCGCTAAGGCCATAACTTGGACGGCTCCTTCCGTGAGATCCACGGGGATCACCAGGAAACTTGGCAGGGCGATCCACCACCCCCATTGACCGAAGAAGCGCAACGCCATGCCGGCGAATAACGAGCCATAAGCGAGGGGATACAACACATCCAGTGTGGCCGTGGTCCACATGTGGACGGATTTCTGCGTGGCCGTCATCTCCGCCAGGTGCGCACGGATCACTGCGGGATCGGACATTTCGTCAATTAAGACGAAGTCCCAGATGGCCATGATGGCGGCAAATCCGAGTGTCATCAGGACAAAAGCCGCGAATGCCGTCCAAAGCGTTTTGGACTGTGTTAAAAAGGTCTGCATGTGGCACCCCGGACATATTCTTGTTTTCTTTCGTTTCATACACGCCCGCATACACAAAGTCATTGGCGTTTTCGGGTGCTCTAATTTTACTTGATTTTTGGCCTTCTTGTGCTTAAATTTCTGTCATGACAGAAATCACGGTAAATATCGACCAGCTTCCCACGGCAATGCGCCGGTTTATCCTGCAATGGGGCGATATGGGCACCCAATGGGGGGTGAACCGCACGGTCGCGCAGATTCATGCGCTGCTTTATATCAGCGAAGCGCCCATGCATGCGGAACAAATTGCGGACACGCTCGGGGTGGCGCGGTCCAACGTCTCCAATTCGCTCAAGGAATTGCAGATGTGGAAGATCATAGAGCGTGTGCCCGTACCCGGCGACCGGCGCGATCATTTTGTGGCGGAACTGGATGTGTGGGAAATCGCCGTGCGCATTGCCGCCGTGCGTAAGGAACGGGAAATCGATCCGGCGTTGCGCACGCTTGAAACTTGCCTGAGCGAAGCGGAAGGCGATGTGCGCATCAGCGACGAACAACGCAAACGGTTGAAGGCCATGTATCGCTTCACCGGATCCATGGACCGCTGGTACGCGCAGATGCTGACCATTCCGTCGTCGGTCTTGCTGAAAATTGTGAAATTGGGCAATCGGGTTGTCGGCATGTTGGGCTTCAGCAAATCAAGCGAGAGCGAAAAGACGGCCTAAAAAATTTGGCTCTTAATTTCTGTCTTTACAGAAATTTCGGATAGCAGGGGATTGGAGATGCGTCCGAAAACACACACGGATCACAGCACGATTGGGTGGCGGCCCCACCCTGGGGCGGATTTGGAATCACATTTCGATCTGCGGTTCCGGCGTCTGTTGTCCGCGCAAGATTGGGCACAGCTTCCAACGGCTGTCAAAGACCGCTTTACAAAACGCCTGCGGGGCGGGGCCAGCGTGGTCTATCGCGGGGAAGTGGCGGAAACCCGCATGAATACATTGGGCTATCTGTTTGCGCAGGTCCTGCGGTTTGTGGGCGGGCCCTTGCCCATTGACCGGGCAGCAGCTGGCACGGCCGCCGTCGTGACCGTCACCGAAGACCCCAAAAGCAACGGTCAATTTTGGACGCGCCAATACAATCGCGCCCGTGGCTTTCCACAGGTGGTGCAAAGCGCCAAGGCCTTTGCGGGCCCCACAGGCCTTGAAGAATGCGTGGGGTATGGCATCGGCATGAGCCTGCGTCTGCGGGTTGAGGGCGAGAGCCTGTTGTTCGAAAGCGATCGATACTTCGTCACCGTGCTGGGGCGACGGATCTATTTGGCCCCCGTGTTCGCCCCCGGACAATTGGTGGTGGGTCATCACGATAAGGGCGATGGGCGTTTTGAGTTCACCCTGGATATTCGTCATCCGCTATTTGGCGAGCTGATCTTCCAGCGCGCCGTCTTCACGGATTGGGAAGGAGCATAGCATGTTCTCAACAGGTTTTTGGATTTTAATCAGCTTACAAATTATGCTTGGCGCGTTCGACACGATTTTCCATCACGAACTGACGGAACGTTTGGCCTGGCGACAGAGCCAACGCCATGAGGTGCGCTTACACGGCGTGCGAAACCTTTTCTACGCCGTCCTCTTCTTCGGACTTGCGTTCTTCACGGTTGGGGGCGTGGCCGCGTGGATTGTGATCGGCATTTTGGTCATGGAATTGGTCATCACCCTGGTTGACTTCGTTGAAGAAGACCGCACGCGCAAACTGCCGGCGTCCGAACGCGTCACCCATACTCTGTTGGCGCTGAACTATGGCGCGATCCTGGTGTTTTTAGGGCCGGTCTTGTGGGCTTGGACGCACCAGCCCACGGGCATCGGAATAGAGCTCCGTGGCGGATGGAGCGTCTTGATGGTGCTGGCCGCTCTTGGTGTCGGCGTTTTCGGCGTGCGCGATCTGATCGCCGCGGATCGCCTGAAGCGGTTGCGCCGCAATCCGGCGAAAGCCTTGGTAGATCCGGGCCTGCCGCCCCAAGCCATTTTGGTGACGGGGGGAACCGGCTTTGTCGGGCGCCGCTTGGTGCAAGGTCTCGTGGCGGGTGGCCATGACGTCACCGTGCTCACCCGCCGTCCGGAGGTGGCGGCGACGCTTGCTTCTCCGTTACGGGTGATTACCAGCCTTAATCACATCGGAAATGGCGATCGGATCGATGCCATTATTCATCTGGCCGGCCAGTCCGTGGTGGGGTGGCTGTGGACCAAGGCCTATCGCCGTAAGATCATTGAGTCTCGCGTGGGGATGACAAAGCAATTGCTGGCCTTGGTGAAACGGTTAAGCGTCAAGCCCACCACCTTTATCGGCGCCTCTGCGATCGGCATTTATGGCGCGGATGCGGGGCCCCAGACGCTTGAAGACGCGCCTGTGCAAGAAGATGGCAGTTTTGCGCAAACAAGCTGCCAGGCATGTGAGGGCGCCGCCCTTGCCATGGAACAATTCGGCGTGCGTACGGTGATGCTCCGTATCGGGATGGTGCTGGACCCCGACGGCGGCGCGCTTGGCCAAATGCTGTTCCCCTTTGAATTTGGGCTTGGCGGCCCTTTTGGCGATGGCGCCCATTGGATGAGCTGGATCACCCGGGATGATCTGGTGCGTTTGATTGTTCATACTCTTCAGGACGCCTCCGTCGATGGACCGGTCAACGCGACCGCGCCGCACCCCATCACCAATGGGGATTTTGCCGCCGCTTTGGGCGCGGCGCTAGGGCGGCCAACCGTCTTGGCCTTGCCGCGTTGGGTGCTTACTGGAGTGCTTGGCGATCTGGCGCGTGAGATCTTCCTCGGCAATCAATATGTGTTCCCGGAAAAAGCAACGCGCATGGGGTTTGTCTTCGACGCCCCGGATATGGAAGCAGCGCTCCTGAACATGTTTGGTGTGCGCCCCAAGCGGATCAATGGGCGCGCAAAGACCGTGGCGGGCGGCCATACAGTTCTCGAAAAGCCGCATTGAACCGGCGCACGCTTTTAAAGCCTGACTGTTCCGCAATATCGCCCATGGACAAAGCGGTGTCGCTGATCAGGCGCTTGGCCCGCTGTACCCGCAATGTTTTCGCCACTTGAATGGGGGAAGCGCCCAAATGTTCGTTGAACAAGCGCGCCAAATGGCGGGAGCCGATGCCTAACCGGTCCGCCAGGCCGTCGACGGTGCCGGTGTCCAGCGCCCCTTTTTCGATCAGCGCCAGCGCACGCGACACGGTGGTTTTTGTCCCGTTCCAGGCCGGGCAAAAGGGCGCTGTTTCGGGCCGGCAGCGCAAGCAGGGGCGAAAGCCCGCCAGTTCGGCCGCCGCGGCGCTGGGGTAGAACCGAATATTCTTGGTCAGCGGCTGGCGCACCTTGCAGACCGGCCGACAATAAATGCCCGTGGTGATGACACCGGTGAAAAAGACCCCGTCATAGGCCGGGTCCCGGCGCAGGCGGGCTTGATTGCATTGCTCGAAATCCAACATGCCCCAACTCTAACATGGGGCGGCCGCGGGCCCGAGCGGTTCCGAAAGACCAGGTCCGAAAACGGCGAGTGCTCCCCATTGACATATTGAGTGGCACTTTATAAAGTGTCACTCAATATGATGTCCACCCTTACCAAAGAGGCCGCCGCGCCCCAACGGCGGCGCGCACCCGAAGAAAAGCGCGAGATGCTGTTGGCGTCCGCCCGAGCCTTATTTGCGCAACACGGCTTTGACGGGACCTCCACCCAACAAATCGCGGCCCATGCGGGCGTGTCCGAAGGCATTCTGTTTCACCATTTCGGATCGAAACGTGGCCTGCTCACCGAACTGGCGCGGCGCTATGTGGAAGAGGCGGCGACGGCCACCATGCCCGACGATTTGAGCGAGATGACCGAGGAAACAATTGTCCGGTCGGCTTTTGCCTATGCGGAAAAAGATCCGGATCTCTACCAGCTGTTCCTGGACGAAGGTACGAAGCTCGAGGGATTTGAAATTGCCGACGCCAGCACCATCATTGTTTCCGTTATCCGCAAGAATTTGGAGCGCGGCATGGCGGACGGCGCGGTTCGCAGAGGCGACCCGCAAGTGATGGCCGAACTCCAATTTACGATTGTAGACGGTGCGTACCGAGCATGGCGCAAAACCGGGAACCCGACCCGGAAGGAAGCTTACATCCGAGAAGCGATCCGGTGCATGAAAGCAATGCTCGCCCCTTTAGATTAACCGCAAGACCCTCAGTATCCTGACGATGGAGAAGATGATGAATCAACATGCGAAAATCGACTCTAAGCCGTTTTGGCTTGATGGCAATTTTGCCCCTACGTTCGAAGAAATCACGGAAACCAAACTCGAAGTGACCGGGTCCATTCCACCCGAACTGAATGGCCGTTATTTCCGCAATGGCGCCAACCCGCCGGACGCGGATTCAAAGCACTGGTTTGCCGGTCACGGCATGTTGCACGGCGTGGAACTGAACAACGGCAACGCCAATTGGTACCGCAACCGTTATGTGCGCTCGCCACTTTTTGACTCAGGATTGTCCTTGGAAGAATCCATCGGTGATCTCTCCATGTCTTTGGCGAACACGCATATTGTGTCTCACGCTGGCAAAATCCTGGCACTGGAGGAAGCCCATCATCCCATCGAGGTAACCCCTGATATGGACACCGTGGGCGCCTATAACTTCAACGGCAAGCTTGAAACCGGCATGACGGCGCATCCGAAAGTGTGCGCGGAAACCGGCGAAATGCTGTTCTTCGCCTATGGCATTTTTCCCCCCTATCTGACCTATCACCGGACTTCCGCCGAGGGAGATCTTCTGCACTCGGAAGAAATCACCGTTAAAGGGTCCACCATGGTTCATGATTTCAATATCACGCGGAACTATGTGATCTTTATGGACTTGCCGGCGGTGTGGAACATTGACCGTTTGGCCGAAGGGGGGCTGCCGATTGAGTGGAGCGACGACTACGGAGCCCGCCTCGGCGTGATGCCGCGCAATGGCCGCGATAAAGACGTGGTCTGGTACGACATCGACCCTTGCTATGTGTACCATCCACTCAATTCTTATGAAGACGGTGACACGATCGTGCTCGATGTGTGCCGCATGGAACATCACATGAAAGTAGGGGCGCCGGATGTGCCGCCCTTGCTGCATCGCTGGGTGATCGACCTTAAAACCGGCAAGGTAACCGAAACACAGCTTGATGATCGGGCCGTGGAATTTCCGCGGGTGCCGGACAGCCTGGTCGGGCTCAAGCACCGCTATGGCTATACGGCGGAATTCGCGAATGGCGCACCGGCCGCAAAAGCCTGGCGCAAATACGATCTGCAGACGGGAACGTCCACAGCCCATGATTTGGGCGGACGCATGGGCGGCGAACCGGTCTTCGTGCCCGCCGATGGCGCAAGCGCCGAAGATGACGGCTATTTGCTGAGCTTTGCGTACGATCCCACCATCGACAAAAGCGAGCTGGTGATCGTGGATGCCAGCAACGTGGAAGCGGACGCGGTGGCGCGTATCCATCTGCCCACGCGGGTGCCCTATGGCTTCCACGGCAGTTGGATCCCAGATGCCGGCTAGGCCAAAGATTAAAATTGGACTTTTCCACAAGAAGCACCGCAGGACTGCGGTGCTTTTTTGTTGGTTCTCCGTTAACGGAAAAAGTCAGCTTGCAGTGAACCTCCTGTTTACTAGACTACCCTTAGTAGTGTTGCGTCGAATCAGTCGAAACCTATTTTTGGGAAGGGGACACCGATGAGCACCACAGGCGTTGTGGATGTACCTGAAGGCCGCATGGTCGGCTTTGTTGAAGCCATCACTTTGTTTTTTCAGAATTATGTGAATTTCCAAGGGCGCTCGTCTCGCGGCGCCTATTGGTTTTGGGTTCTAGCGTCGATCGGCATTTCGTTTGTGACCGGTTTCATCGACGGGATCATGTTTGGGGCTGCGGGGCCGATCAACGGGCTGTTCATATTGGCGACGTTTATTCCCAGTATCTCATTGGGTGTGCGGCGTCTGCACGATATTGGCCGTAGCGGTTGGTGGCTGCTCATCAGCCTCACGATTATCGGCATCATTTTGCTGATCGTTTGGGCGTGTTTCCCGGGCGAGCGGAAAGAAAATGATTACGGCCCCGACGTGGAAGCCGGTAAGTAGGTAAGACCGAACAGCTTTGGTATTGAAAGCGGATGCAGGCGAGGCTTGCATCCGTTTTTTTTAAGGGATGTCGGGTTCACCGTCCGGCACGTTTTGGAATTCGCGGTGGATCTGCGCAATGCCGGGCCAAACGAAAATACCCCAGGCGACCAGCGCCCCGGCCACCCACACAGTGGGCAGAAAGGCAAAGGCCGCCAGCCACAGGACCACGAATCCGATCAACCGCGGAATGACCGATGCCGGATGCACATTGTCCGGATCTCCCGGCCGGCTCAACGGGAACACTTTCGGTTTGATGAACCAGCCATGGGCCAGCAGCAGGGATATGAAGAATGGCCATGGTGGCGGTTTCACATCCATTTCCGCGGTGTCATCAAGCGGCGCGTCTTCCGCCGGTCCGTCAAGCCGTGCTTTCGTCTGTGTCCAAACATATTCAGGAGCGGGACGTTCCACGGCGCCACCGACATTTTTTCGGGTGGGCCGGCAGCGCCACCGATAAAGCACGCGGCCGTCCTGGGTCAGTGCTAGGACGCCGGGCTGAAAATAGCCTTTGGGGTGTTCCGCCCAAGACCGGGCCTGCTTGAGCAGCGCGCCGTCTTGCGTGAACAGGTTGAGCCAGCCGCGTTTGCGGCAGGTATCCAAGATCTCATGGTGCGGATCGCCCACAGCGTCGAAGCCGAACGCCCAATGGGTCATGGCTTCCGTGGCGAGCGTTTGCGGTTCGCTGGTAATCGCGAAGACCTCACCGCCGGCGGCACGGACGTCTTCCACCATGCCAGATTGTGCGTAGCCCCGTAACTCGGCGCGACAAGGCGGTCACCAAAAGCCCCGGTAAAACACGAACACCACAAATTTGTGTTTCGCCAATTGTGCGTCGATCCAGTTTTCGCGCACGCCGGCGGGCGGGTCCAGATGGGCGGGAATACCGCTTTCCGCATCGGCCAGTCCCGAGATCTGAAAGCCGGTATCGTGATTTTGAATGCGCACTTGGGTGCGCGAACACATATCGTCTTCGCATAAGACAAGGCCCATATCGCGGGCGGTGCCGTCTTCCGGGTTCCAGTCTAGATCCGGGTCCACCAAACCGGTGAGCTTATAGTTTGCCCCTTGGTCCTGATTGACCCAGGCCAGCGCCGCGTCAGCAGCGGGCTGCAGCCGGGCTGGAATGTCTTCGATCACCTGGGGCATGGCGTTCCGTCCTCAAGAATGGCCGCGATTTGGCATGATCAATGCCAATAGGTGCCCCGTCAAGCGGTTTCCCGGCGTGGCGATCTAGGCGGCCTTAAACCTGATGGGCACGGATTTTGGCCCGCTGACAAAAGCGGCGGCCACGCGACTGGGGGTGCCGGCCAGTTCCACAGACTTTAACCGCGGCAGCATTTCCTCAAATAAGAGCCGCATTTCCATGCGGCCCAAATGCTGGCCAAGACACACATGGGCCCCATAACCAAACGAGATATGTTTGTTTGGCGACCGCTCTATATCGAACTCAAAAGGATTGGCGAATTTATCTTCGTCGCGATTGCCGGACGGGTAAGACAGCATCAGCCAATCGCCTTTGGCAATTTTCTGGCCCCGAAGTTCCGTGTCCGCCGTGGCGGAGCGCATGAAATGCTTCACCGGCGTTTCCCAGCGAATGGATTCCTCAATCAGCTTCGGCAAGAGGTCGGGATTGTCTTTCAGTTTGGCAAACTGATCCGGACGTTCGGCCAAGGCCCACAAGGCGCTGGCGGTTGACGCCGACGTGGTGTCGTGGCCCGCCGTAGCCGCGATCACATAATAGGACATGGCTTCCAGGTGGCCCAGCGGCTGGCCGTCGATCTTTCCGTTGGCAATGACGCTCGCCAGATCTTTACGCGGGTTAGCGCGGCGGTCTTCCGTCATTGCGGTAAAATACTCGAAGAAGTCCGTCACCACTTCGTTGATCAGGGCAACGAATTCGTCCGAATTGCCGTCTTCGGTGCTTTTGCCCGCGCGGTTCATTTCCTCGTCAGTGGACCCGAACAATTCCTGAGTGAGTTTTAACATGCGCGGTTCATCCGCTTGCGGAACACCGATCACTTCCATCACCACGCGCAGGGGATACAGAAACGCCACGTCGCGGGCAAAGTCGCATTCTTCACCCATGTCAAACATGCGGTCGACAAATTCTTTGGCGATTTCTCGAATGCGGGCTTCAAGAGACCGCAGGCTTTGCGGCATGAACCATTCTTGGGTCAGGTGCCGATACGCGCTGTGGTCGGGATTGTCCATTTGAACCAAGGACCGAACCAAGTGGGGGGAGCCCCCGGTCATTTCGCGCACCTTTTTGTCTGACGCCTTGTTGGTCAGCGTGGTGGCGCGGTCGCCATTGTGAAACAGCTCGTTTTGGCGCTCGACGGTTTGAATGTCGTCATACTTTGTCACCACCCAGAAAGGGTCGAAACCGTCCGGTTCCGCCACATCCAGCGGCGCCGATTTGCGCAGTTCGGCGAATGCGCCATGGGACAAATCCCAATCCGCATAGGCTTTGGGGCTTACGATCGTGTTTGCAATGTCAGTCGAAATCGCCATGGCGGCACTCCTTCACGGCGCCGCTTGGGACTGTTGATGGTCCAGCGGCGCTTAACGTTTTCTGCGTGGACAGTCTCTCATTTATTTGTTATACGTTCAACAAATAAATGAGAGTTGAGAGTGACCGAAACAACAACGCGCACACGCCGCAGCCATGCGGAACGGCGGCGGCTTTCGCAGAAAAAGCTGATTGAATCGGCCCTGTCGATCGCGTCCGAAAAAGGGGTGTCGGCCGCCACGTTCGACGCGATTGGCGCCCGCGCGGGGTACAGCCGGGGGCTGGCGTCCCAAAAATTCGGTTCCAAGCGCGGTTTCTTAAACGCCGTGATCGACCACTTACATGAGGTGCGCGCGCAGTCCCAGGACTATGCGCGGCTTTCCAAGCTGAACGGTTTGGAGGCGTTGCTCACCTTTGTGGAAACCCATTTACAAGCGCTGGTGGTTCAGGACGATGCGCGGGCCTATTTTATTTTTCTGGCGGGGACCGTTGCGGAACTCAACGATTTGCGCAGCGTGTTTGCGGATTCTCATGACCGCGCAAAATACGAAATCATGGAATTATTCGCACGCGGACAAAAAGACGGGACCATTCGTCCCGGAATTGATGCGGAAGCGGCCTCTCTCATGATTGGCAGTTTGGTCATCGGCCTGTCGATGCAAGCCTTGACCGACCCCGACATGGATCTGGCGCGCGTAGTGGGGGAAACCCGCTCCGTGCTGCGGGCAAGTTTTGCCTCACCCTAGGCCGCTGTTCTTTATGGGAAGAGCTGACGATGAGCGATTCAGACTTCAAGACTTGGCAATGCCGCACCTGCGGTTACCTATACGACGAAGCGGAAGGGGACCCTGAGGAAGGGTTGGCGCCCGGCACGAAATGGGCGGATATTCCCGACGATTGGGTCTGTCCCTTATGCGGAACGCCCAAGTCGGATTTCGATATGGTCGAGCTTTAAGGCTGCCGCCTTCTCCGACGACATTGCCCAGCTGCCCGTATCACAGCAGATCTAAGACCGGCACCGTGATGGTGGACTGATTATCGCCTAATTGTTTGTCGCCAAAAATGTTCTGGTAGAAATCGCTGCCGATCATGTCGGCGAAAAAGTCGGTGCCGGGATAGAAGACAATGGCGACATTTTCAAAGTCTCGATTGCCGGGCAGGGGGTCAGCGGTGGCGAAATGCATTGGGCCATAGCCAAGTTGCGCCATCAACGCAATCATTGGCGCCACATATTTGGCATCGGCGGCTTGCTGTTCCGGCGTGCCCTGTTTTTGCAGGTTGAAGACCACCATGCCGTCTTTGCCAAGCTCTCTCTCGGCGCGCAATTTCGCGACAATGGTGTGGAATTGATCCGGCAAGCGCGCGGTTTCGGCCGGTTCGAAAGGGTAACCGTCCACCGAGCCGAACCCTTTGGTCACCCGTGTCAGCAACATCATCTGTGGGAAGAGGAGATTGCGCAAAACGGGCCGGTGGGCGCCATGGGTATAATGGGCATCGAAGGCGGCCAGTGCGTCTTGATAGGTGGGGGTGGCGATGGCCTTAAGATAGGCGTCCTTGGATGGGTATTGCACCAGTGCCGTGGCGGTCCAGCCGATGTCGCCCAATTGCTCCGATCCCTGACCATTTTCCACCACTTTTCCCGCATAGATCCATTTGGCATCGCCTAAGTTTTCCGTGGCGGATTTAAACGCCCGCAGTTCCGCCATGGTTTGATCGGCGCTGGGGGCAGCGAGGCTTGATTTCAGAAAGGTGACCGCGTGAAAACTGCTCGCGCTGTAAACGGGGCTTTGATGGTCTTGCGCCGCGCTGCGCCGTACCTCCGCATAAAATGCCTGTTGGCGCACCATGGCCGCAATCGCAAGAACCAGAAGTGCGGCCACGCCAATCAATAGGCCCTTTGTCATGACGCCGTTTCCCCGTTCGTTTCTGCCGACATTTATTGACATAATGAGTGTCAATAGTTTGGGCGTCAAGGTGAAGTTGACGGTTTTGCGGGGTGCTTGAAAGAAGGGGCCCGGCAATGTCATCTTTTGGGGACGCGTAACCAACAAGGGGAAATGGGTGATGAGACGGCAGATTGTTTTGGGGCTGGTTTGCGGAATGGCACTGTCTGCGTGCAGCGGGCTGCCCGAACAATGGGGCGGCACGCCCGCCCCTAACCCAGGCCCCAACCCCGATGCGGAGGTGGTGATGGTGCGCCCGGACGCCGAAGTGATGACCAAGCAGGCGCTGCCCAATTTTGTCGGCGTCAGCGAGGCGTCCGCCGGATCGTCCGCCATTTCCATGAACATGGTGATCATCCCGCCGGGCGGCCGCGCCGACCCCCATGTGCATAAGGGCTATGAATCCGCGATCTATGTGATGGAAGGCGAGGTGGAAACGAGATACGGCACGGGGCTCACAAAATCCATGATCAACAAGGCGGGCGATTTCATTTTCATTCCCGCCGACGTGCCGCACCAACCCATCAATTTAAGCAAAACCAAACGGGCCGTTGCGATCGTCTCGCGCAACGACGCGAACGAACAAGAAAGCGTGGAACATTACGACCCGGCGACGAAATAGTCCTGCTTTCCAGCCATCATTCCATCAACCAAAGAAAGGGCTGGCGCCAAAGCCGCATCCGAGCCACACTACCCGGATAAGATGTGAGGTGTTCGCGTAGGGGGATGTGATGGTTTCGAAGGTCTGGCATTTAGTGGCGCGCGTGATCCTGGTGGGCGCAGCTGCTGTGTTTGTGATGGGGGCGAAAGAAACGGGATCTGACAATATCTCCAAGGAAATGGCACCCGTGCCAGACTGGGTTGATAATTTGTCTCTTGAGATTCCGCCGCTGAAATCTCAGGAAAAACACAATGACGTATTCCTATTTAACGACCTTCAAGTGAGGTATCGTCCGGATGCGCGTGAGGTGTATCGCCGATTTGTGTGGCGTTCAAATGATCCTGGTGACAACAATATTTTTGACGATGCCTACGACGTCAACTTATCAGATATTGTAATCCACCACGTGACCGTAACGAAACCCGATGGGCGACAACTCAATCTCGCAATGTCAGACCTGCTGCCTATTGGGAAATATTGGCTTCAAGCGCTCTTAGCGCCCAACCTAGAAAAGGGCGATATTGTTGATGCATCTTTCACACAGACATTTTCGGGTAGCTATCAGTCTTCGTTGCTTTTCGAAAGGTTTAGCGTCGGCGCGAGAAAGGAAGGTGTTGTAAGGGTCAGAATATGTGGGCCAGCCGACCATCAGTTTACTATTAAAAACACATTATTCGAATCCGAAGCAGCCAGCGTCGTTATAGAGGCCAATACCTGTTACGTGCTTACGGAAAACTTCACGGGTGATGCAGCGATTGACTTTGAAACAGAATGGGCTTGGGCGTCGGGCGAAATACAAATTGAGACAATCGCGGATTGGCAAGACCTGTCGGCCGAAATTCATCGCCGGTCAACTGTTCCGCACCCTCAATCTCTAGAACTACTCAAGCTTGCTCATGAGTTCGATCAGGAAGGAGAAACCTCATTAGACAAGTTCGGCGCTATGGTCCTCTACTTTCAACGATATTTTCATGCGCGCACACAAAACAATATCCTCACTGATTATGAGTGGCTGAAGCCAAACATGAAGGATGTTTTGAAGTACAGAAAGTGCATCGATTTCGAATGCTTAGCAATGGCGCAAGATATTCTCAATGAGCTCGACATCGATTCTGAACTTTATCTGGTCTGGAGCGGTAACCATCCAAAATATGGAATCATTTCGCTTGAAAAAGCGTATGACCGTAGGCTTGTTCTGAGAGTGCCAATTGAAGACAGCGTCTACTGGATTAGCTTTAGCGTCATTTTGGGTGTTGATTTAGAATACGGAAGCGATCAATTCGTGCCATTTGATGCGGATGTCTTGCTGCCGATTACGTCCAAGGGGGCCGACCCCATTGTCGCTGAGAGATTGCCCTCGACCGATCCGACGTCACAATTGCGGTCGACCTATACCATTTCGGACGATGAAGATTCTTGGACGCTCGAAGAGATTGTTCTCGGGGACTATCTCTATGTCGATAATGTTCAGTATGGAGACAAGCGTCAGGTAGTGCTTGAGCGTGGGTTTCCCGGTATCAAGCAGACGAAGTCAATATATTTCGAAAGCGATGAAGATGGGGTGCCCGATAAAATCACACACTACTTCTCACTTCCGAAAGAATGGCGCGTCAATGTAAGCAGCAAACACAAAGCTCTAGGGTTTGTTGTTGAGCAGCTTCCTAAACTTTTTCGAGAAGAAATTGAGGCCTTTAACGAAAACAGCGACGCTCTTAGTCAACACCCTATTTATAACGTGGTGAAAACGACCCTCGAACGGCCTGCGGTGGAAAGCTGGGACACTAAGAGTTTTGAAGAGTCGGTCGTCAATGAATATTTCGATTTTTCGGTGAGCCAGAAATTCGATGGCCAGAAACTAGAACGAACTTACACTTACAAGACACTCAAAAAATGGGTGGATGATGAAGATCGGGAGATGCTGGTCGCTGATCTCGAACGCGCCCTCGAACTCGTCCGGCCCTGGTCGGTCAGTTATCAGCCGGCGGCGGAGTAGGGGGCGTGTCCGCTGTCGCGTTCTCTTTCGCCTCTTTCGCCTCTGTCACCGTTTCTTTCTCTGCCGGTGGCGCGTAGGCCAGAATGGTGTCGCCCGCCTCGGCGCGGGCTTTATTGGCGGAAAACACCAGTGCGCCGCTTTTCTTCTGTACCAAGATGATCTCGGTATCCTCCGGGCGCCCGTCGGCCCAGTCGTCGAATGTGTATTGCTCGCTTAGCGTGGTTTTTTGGAACGTCCAGCCCGCATAATGGCGGCGCAGCAGTTCTTCCAACGCCACCGCCTTTTTGAACAACGGCCGTCCGCGCAAGGTGAAGGAGACACCGCGCGGGTCATCTTCTTCAGCGCGGCCAAGCTGCAGCACATTGGTGCGGCCAAGCTCTGGGCCGAACTCCGTACAGACCAACGAGTTGTAGGCTTCATTCCCGGTCACCGCCACCATGTGCCCATATTTGTTCATGTCGATTTCGTGTTCGGTCGCTTCCGACAGGATCTCTTCGTGATAGGTGGGAATGGCGGCCAGCCGCGCGGGCTTCAGCCGCCGCCAACCCGTATCCGCAATGGCCACGGTCACGCCCATGTCCTTCAAGCTTTGGGCAAAGGCGGTGCTCCACGCGGACGCCCCGACAATCAACACGCCGGGGTCTTCCTTGGAGGTAAGGTCTAACCGTTCCGCCAGCCATTTGATGGAAAAGCCGTGGGCCAACACGGTGGCGAACACCACGGCAAAGGACAGGGGAATGAGCTGCGCCCCTTCCGCATAGCCCAGATGCACAAGCTCCGCCCCGAAGAAGCCCGAGACCGCCACGGCCACCACGCCGCGCGGCGCGATCCAACCCAGCAATACCCGTTCCTGCCAGGTGAGGCCCGCGCCAATGGTGCTGATCCACACGGTCGCCGGGCGCACCAGGAACAGGATCGCCAGCACGAAGCCGATCAACGGCCAGTCCACGGCGGTCAACACATCGGGCGTCAACGTGGCGGTTAGAATGACGAACACGCCGGACACGAACAGCACCGTCACATATTCCTTGAAGCGCCGCATTTCCGTGATGCTGGCGAGCCGTGCATTGCCCAGCGTGATGCCGAGTGCCGTCACCGCCACCAGGCCGGTTTCGTGTTCGATCTGGTCGGCGGCGGCATAGCAGATCAGCACCGCACACAGAATAAACGGTGCTTTCAAGAATTCGGGGATCATGCCGCGACGGAACAATTGCGCAAGGCCCAGGCCCAGGCCGACGCCGATCCCCGCGGCCAGGGACGAGGCAATGACGATCCAGAAGACCGTGCCCGCCACCGTGCCGCCTTGATCCGCATAATGCAGATATTCAAACACCAGCACGGCGAACAGCGCACCGATGGGATCGTTGATAATACCTTCCCATTTCAGAATGGCGCGCGGGCGCGACGCAAGCTTTGCCTGGCGCAACAAGGGAATGATCACGGTCGGACCGGTCACCACCAAAATGCCGGCAAACAGAATGGCCACGGGCAGGGACAGGCCGGCAATGTAATGAGCGGCCCAGGTGCCCAGCGCCCATCCAACAAATACGCCCGGGAACACCAGGCGCCGCACACCGCGTGACGCATCGCGCAGTTCATGGAAGTTGAGCGTTAATCCGCCCTCGAACAAAATCACCGCGACGGCCACGGCGATCATGGGGCGCAGCAGCTCGCCGAAATCTTGTTCGGGCTGCAACAGGCCGGTCACGGGCCCGGCGAGGATGCCGGCCACCGCCATCAGCACTATGGCGGGCAGGTTGAACCGCCAGGCGAGCCATTGGGCACCAATGCCCAGCACGCCAATCAACGTGATGATGACGACAATGTCTTCCATGAGGGTGAGTTCCAATTGCGGTTGTTTTGGAAGGCAGCATAGAGGGGTTTGGAGGAAAGGTCTTCTTTGTGTGCTTTGTTGTTTGAACCGCGCCATCCCAGGGCTTGTCCCGGCAATGACGGATTGAAACAAATTGCGCTCCGGTCTATGGACTCTTGACTCTCACCTATCGTCCACTATATCGTCCGATATACTTAAACGGAGGTTGGTTGATGTATTGTTACACGCCACGTTATCGCCGCCGGCGCGCATCCGGCGGGCGGCACAAATATGGGCCTTGGTCTTGGGAAGCGCGGTTTTTCAATAAGGGGGAGCTGGCTTTGGCCGTCCTCTCGCTGCTCGAAGACGGGCCCAAACATGGCTATGAACTCATGAAAGAGCTGGAAGACCGGTCCCATGGGCTCTATCGCCCCAGTGCGGGGTCTGTCTATCCCATCTTGCAGCAATTGCTCGATCAGGAATTGGCGACGGCGTCCGAAGAAGAGGGCGGCAAAAAGGTCTACGACCTGACCAAAGCCGGCAAGGACCATGTGAAATCTCGTCGAGAAACCATCGACCGCATTTGGCAGCGTACAGATGAAGACGAATGGACCGGCTGGCGGCACGCCTATCACAGCGAGGCGTCAGAAGTGATGCGCCCCGCCTTCCGCTTGATGCGGGTGGCCGTGCGCACGGTTGCGGAAGCAAGCGATCCGGAAGAGGTCGCCGAAGAGGTGCGCGATATCTTGCGCAAAGCCCGGCGCGATATTCAGAAATTGGGTGACGAGGGCGCATGACCGCGGCGCTTTATGTGATTGGGGCGGTGCCCTTTATCATACTGGGTGGGCTGCATGGTCTGTATACTGTGATAGACGAGTTTGCACCGCGGAGGCTTGCACCGAAAGACACATCGCTGATTGAAGCTCTACGCATGGCGCCGTTGGGTATCACGCAGGAAACCAATATGTGGCGCGCCTGGATTGGTTTCAATCTCAGCCACAGTCTCGGTGCGGTCGCCTTCGGCTTGCTCTATGCCTATCTTGCCATCGCCCATGCGGAGTTTCTGATGATGGCCGGGCCACTTCTGTGGGCCGCGCCGCTTATCGGTGCGGTGTATATTTATACGGCGTGGCGCTATTGGTTCTCCGTGCCGTTGATTGGTGTTTGCGCGGGCACGGCCTCGTTTATTGCGGGGGCGCTCACCGCAAATTCTACCATTTCTCCTTAAACGGACGCACATCCAATTCAAACGTCCAGGCGGATTGCGGCTGTTGCGTGAGGTAATAGACGGCAGACGCAATGTCGTCCGGCTGCAAGAAAAAATCGTCCGGCACTTCTTGGTTTTGCTGCTGGATCATCTCGCGGGTGCGCGGCAGGTCAATCACCCCATCGACAATCACATAAGACACATGAATTTTCTCGGGGCCTAAATGTTTCGCCATGGATTGAGCCATGGCCCGTTGGGCGGCTTTGGCCGATGTGAAGGCCATGAAGTTGGCGTTGTGTTTGACGGCCGACGTTGCGCCGGTGACCACGATGTTGCCGCCCCCAAGGCCGCGCATGTGCGGCACGACGGTCTTTGCCGCGGCGAACAATCCATAAGCATTCACGCGCCAGGCGGCTTCAACGTCCTCCAATTCCGTTGCGTCCAAATTTCCGAACAGGCCGGAACCGGCATTATAGAGAAGCGTCTGAATGGGCCCCATCTCTTGTTTGATGGCGGTTAACACCTGTTCCGCCTTGGCGGGATCGGTCGCGTCATAGGCATAGGCCGTCGATCCGGGGATCTGGCTTTCCAGTCCCTTTAAGTAGCTTTCATTGCGCGACAGCAATGCAACGCGATAGCCCTCTTCTGTAAATTTCTTCGCGAACGCCTCCCCGTTGCCGGGGCCGACGCCGATAATGGCGCAAACAGGTTGGGTCATTGGTGTCCTCTCCGGAGCTGTCCTCACAGGAAATCGGGATCTCTCCATATGGCGAGGATCCAGTGTAGCGCAACGTTATCAAGGGTGCGATGGTGCAAACCGCACGGGCGCGATTGTCAGAGCGCCCATCCTGGCCTAATTTCCTTCCTATGAAACATCTACGCTCCCCCCGGAAAGCCGCGGGCGTTCTCGCGCTTGCGGCGTTTGTTCTTGCCGGTTGTGCCGATGGCGTGCCCTGGCAAAAGGCTGGCTGCGCCGGCGAGACCTTGACCGAAACCACCTTGTTTTTTGGCCTTAGCCGCGTCGGCGGCGAGGTAACGGAAGCGGAATGGGCCGCCTTTCAGAAAAACCATTTGGAGCCCGCCTTTGCGGAAGGGTTCACGGTGATCAACGGCGATGGGTATTGGCGCGTGCCTGAAACCGGCAAATCGGTGTCCGAAAAATCGAAGATCCTTATTCGGGTGCACAGCGGATCGTCCGACGACCTCGCGGCGATTGCCGGGGTGATCAACACCTATAAAACGCAGTTCGACCAGGAGTCCGTTTTGCGGATGGAGTCGGAAGTCTGCACCGATTTCTAGCGACAAAAAGAAAATCAGTCTCAGGAGGACTTCATGAAGATCTCAACACTGCTCAATTATGCGGGCGACTACCACGCCTATGTGGAAGAAGTGCAGGCCTTGGAGAAAGCCGGCCTTGATACGGTGTTTGTGCCGGAAGCCTATGGTTTCGACGCGGTCAGCATGATGGGCTTTCTGGCGGCGAAAACAGAACGCGTGCAAATCGCGTCGGGCATTCTGCCGATCTTTTCCCGCACGCCCACATTGTTGGCGATGACGGCCGCGGGCCTCGACAATTTGTCCGGGGGCCGCATCAATTTAGGCATCGGCGCCTCGGGGCCGCAAGTGATCGAAGGGTGGCACGGCGTGCCCTATGACGCGCCGCTCGCGCGCATCAAGGAAATCATCCAAATTTGCCGAAAGGTATGGGCGCGCGAACGCCTCGAATTCCAAGGCAAGAAGTATCAATTTCCGTTGCCGAAGGATCAGGGCATGGGTCTGGGCAAACCGCTTAAGATGATAACCGTGCCGCCGCGCAAAGAGATCCCCATTACCGTGGCGTCTTTGACCATGAAAAGCGTTGAGATGACGGCGGAAATCGCCGATGGCTGGCTGCCCACCATGTATGTGCCCGGCAAGGCGGAACAGTATTGGGGGGATGCCCTGAACGCCGGCCTTGCCAAGCGCGATGCGGCCCGCGCGCCATTGGAAGTCTATGCGGGGGGCATGGTGGCCATTGGCGATGGGTTGGAAGGCCTGCGTGATTTGGGGCGGCCCATGTCCGCGCTCTATATCGGCGGCATGGGCGCGCGCGGTAAGAATTTCTACAACACGGTCTTTGCAAGCTATGGCTACGAAAAGGAAGCCAAGGAAATCCAAGACCTGTATCTTGACGGTAAAAAGACCGAAGCGGCCGCCGCTATCCCTGCGTCCTTCATTGAACAAACAACTTTGGTGGGCTCGGAAGGATTCGTCCGGGATCGGATCAGTGCCTATAAGGACTCCGGTGTGACCAGTCTGAATGTGAACTTGGTGGCGGAATCTTTGGATGATCGCGTGCGCTACATGGACAAGCTGCGCAACTTGGTGGACGCGGCTTAGGGTGAGGGCCTAAGGCCTCCCCGAAGGGACGGTACATGGTTTGGATCATCGGCGGATTGGTGTTGCTGGCCATAGTCTATGGGCCACAGCTTTGGGTCCGCCATGTGCTGCGCCGGCACGAAACTGACCGCCCAGATATTGAAGGCACCGGTGGGCAGCTTGCGCGCCACTTGTTAGACAGTTTTGGTTTGCCGGAGGTGCGGGTGGAGGTGGCCCATGACGGCGGCGACCATTACGACCCTGATGAAAAAGTGGTTCGTCTCTTGGAAGAATATTTACACGGCCGGTCAGTGACGGCATTGTCGGTGGCCGCCCATGAAGTGGGCCATGCCATTCAAGATCGCGATCAATTCGGACCGTTGCGCGCACGTCAACGGTTGGTCATGTCCGCGGTCGTTGCGAACCGTCTGGCCGGCATTGTGTCGGTTGTCCTCTCCGTGGTCGGCTTTATGATTTCGCCGAAACTGTTTGTGATGGGCATCGTCGCGCTGATCTTGTTCGGACTTATTGAGGTGATCGTCCACCTCGTCACATTGCCGGTGGAATTCGACGCAAGTTTCAATAAAGCATTGCCCGTATTGTCGGGTGGCAATTTCTTGCCCGAACGCGATCACGCAGCGGCACATACCATCCTCACCGCCTGTGCGCTGACCTATGTGGCCAGCGCCGCCATGCGCATTTTCAGCTTGGGCCGCTTGTTCGCGATTTTGAGGTAACGCGCTCAGTCTTGAACCGCCATCAAATCCAGCACGGCGGTGGTCATGGCGTAGACACCCGTGGTGATCGAGGGTTCCGGATCGGGGGCATAAAGCGATGAATGCAGCGATGGCAACCGCAGGTCGCCCTTCAGGAAGGCCGCATATTTTTCTTCTGAAATTGTGCCGAGCGACAGCATGAGGCTGGGGATGCGCGGCTCCTCGCGGCCATAACGAGCAAAATCTTCACCGCCCATGACGGCTTGGCCCCGCACCACATTGCCGTCCCCCAGTTTGGTTTTCAACAAGCTTGAGATCCGTTCCGTAAGCTGAGGGTTATTGTAGCCCGCCGGCGTAAACTCATCTTTGACCGTTACCTCCGGCAGCATGTCTTCGGGCAAGCCCGCCACCCGCGCGGTGTTATGGGCGATGCGCTCGATCGCTTTCAGCACCTGGTCACGGGTATCGTCCGCATAGGTGCGCACGGTCAATTGCAAATGGGCGCCGTCGGAAATCACGTTATGTTTGGCGCCCGCATGAAACGCCCCGACGGTGACCACCACCGGGGTTTGGGCCGCGATTTCCCGCGAGGCGATGGTTTGCAGCGCCATGACGATTTGCGCCCCCACCACCACCGGATCCTTCGTGGTATGGGGATAAGCGCCATGGCCGCCAATACCCTTCACCATGATGTCGACAGAATCCACATTCGCGTATGAAAATTCAGGCACATAACTCACCATGCCGGCACGCAATTGCGGGTTCACATGCCATGCAAGGTTATAGTCGGGCCGTGGAAAACGGGTGAACAAACCATCCTTCAACATGGCGGCGGCCCCCGCCCCGCGCTCCTCCGCGGGTTGGCCGATCATCACCAGCGTGCCTTGCCATTGATCCTTCAGGGTGACCAGGCGGCGGGCCGTGCCGATGAAGACGGTCATGTGTACATCGTGTCCACAGGCATGCATGACCGACACTTCTTGGCCGGTTTGTTCGACGGATTTTACCTTTGAGGCATAGGGCAGGCCGGTGCGTTCGGGTACCGGCAGAGCATCAAGATCGGTCCGTACCATGACGGTCGGACCGTCCCCGTTTTCGAGGACGGACACAAAGCCGTGGCCGCCCACTTTTTCGGTCACCTGAAAGCCGAGGTCCTTCATTTCTTGGACCAGACGGGCCGCTGTTTTTTCCTCTTTGAAGGACAATTCCGGATTGGCATGCAGATGCTTATAGAGCGCATCAAGGTAAGGGTAATCTTGGTTGACTGTGTCGCGCAGATCATCCGCCGCGGCAACCGTTGCGGTCAGCGCAACTGCACTCAATGCTGCAAAAAAAGCCTTCATGGGTCCTGCCTGTTTTTTTCTGGTCTGACAAAAGCTTAGGCTAGAACGGGGGGCCATGCCAAGAAGCGTTAGCCGATGCCTTGCCACGTGACGAACCGCCCATGGGGGTGGCATTGGCCCAAGCGGAAAGTTTGCCCGCCGGGCCACAGGGTCAGGTCGATAAAGGGCAGTCCGATGGCGCCCTCCGGTTCCATCCGAAGCCAGGCGACCGGCGACGCGCTGGTGGCTTTTTGTCCTGCGACGGTGATGAGGTCGGTGATTTCAGCTTTGGTATCTTCCGGAAGGTATTGCCAGAAAATGGAATGGAAGATCACGCGGGCAGTGGTGTCCGCGCGTTCCTGCAGTTTTTGCGCGAGCCAGGTTCCGGCATCTTGTTTGTCCACGACAATGCCCAGATGGCGTATGACGTCGGCGGCTTGCCGGAAGCGGCAGAGCCGTTCCGGTTGATCAGGCCAAATATAGGCTTCCGCTTGCCGTTGAAACCCGGGATCCGCTAAGTCGATCGGGCGCAGATCGCATCCCTGCCGGCTGACGATGCGGGGCGTTTCGGTGAGGGACGGCAACCCGCCAGACCATTCCGGCTTAAGCTGAACAGCGGCAGTGTCCGGGCCCCATGGTGCGGTTCCAAGCCTGTAATGGTATTGGTCCCAGGCAAGGTTCAGACCGGCGCTTGCGCCGAGTTCCAGCAAGGCCAGAGGCATTGATGTTGCACGGCTGATCTCAAGGAAACCTCCTAAAAGACATGCGGAACGCGCAACCTCATTGGTTTGGACGGCTAGTTTTGTGAAAGCGTTCAGAAACCCATGATGACGCTCAATCACATTCGTCGCTATACGGATGAAGTTTGGACTTTTGTAATTCTTGTGATTGGGTGGGTAAAACGCCTCAAGGTCTTCTTCTTGTCCCGTCTGGACCAAGGTTGCAAGCCCCGCCGCGAACCGCAGCGGCAAGGCGGCAGCGATCGGGTCGCCGGTGAAATCGCCGACCACAGCAAGGCTTGGGCCGCCGCGCTCTATATCGTCCGCGAGCACCGTCATTAGATGCGCGGTAAAAGGGGAACCCAGGGCGGTGCACCATTCCGATTGTGTGCGAAAGGCATTTGTTATGTCTGATACAGGTGTTGTCATGTCACGATATTAGCGCGGTTTCGGAACATCTCATTACACAGTTCAGTGTGTCATTCTCACAGTTTCGGTACCGTTTTTTCACGAAGCATGTGTTGCACGGCGAGTGGTGCCCCTTGCTTTACACAGGGCGACCCGCAATAAAACATTGAAAGAAACATTGAACCTATTTGGGAAAAGGGAAACGCGGTCATGAGTTGGGACAAGGAAATCGAGGAGCTGAAGCATCGAGAGCAGCTTTCAGAAGCCATGGGCGGCGCGGAGAAAGTGGAACGCCAGCATCATTTCGGGAAACTGACCATTCGCGAACGGGTCGATGCGATTGCGGATCTTCAGTCGTTTCACGAAATCGGGAAGCTTGCCGGCGTGTCGACCTATTCCGATGACGGAGACCTTGAGGCCTTTACGCCGTCAAATTTCGTGTTCGGCACGGCGGAATTGGATGGGCGGCCGGTGGTTTTGTCGGGGGATGATTTTACGGTGCGCGGCGGTTCCGCGGATGCATCAATCGCGGGCAAGCGGTTGCAGTCTGAAGGGCTGGCCGCGGAATTGCGCTTGCCCCATATACGCTTGATCGATGGCATGGGGGGCGGCGGTTCCGTCAAGACCATCGAAATGGCGGGCCGAACCTACATTCCCGAATTGCGCGGTTGGGACACGGTGGTCAATCATTTAGCCATTGCGCCATCGGTCGCCTTGGCCTTGGGCTCGGTCGCCGGCATGGGGGCCGCCCGGGTGGCCACCAGCCATTATTCGGTAATTGTGCGGGATACGGCCCAAATGATGATCGCCGGTCCCGCGCTTGTGGACTGGGCCGATCAGGGGGAAGTGTCGAAGGAAGAGCTGGGGGCCTCATCAATCCACACCAGCAACGGGGCGATTGACGATGAAGCGGACAGCGAAGTCGAAGCCTTTGCCATGGCAAAGCGTTTCTTGTCTTATCTGCCATCCTCAACCGATGAATTGCCGCCGCTTTCCGAAACAAATGATGATCCAACGCGTACGGATGAAAGCTTGTTGTCCATCGTGCCAAAGGACCCCCGCAAAGTGTACAAAATGCGCAAGGTCATCACGTCGGTGGTCGATCAGGACAGTTTTTTTGAAATCGGCAAAAATTGGGGCAAGTCCGTGATGACGGGGCTTGCGCGGTTTAACGGCGTGCCCGTGGCGTTGTTTGCGGAAAATCCACTGGTGTATGGCGGTGCTTGGACGGCGGACAGTTGCCGCAAACTCATCCGCTTGATGGATTTGGCGTCCACGTTCCATTTGCCTCTTGTTCATCTTGAAGACTGCCCTGGTTTTCTGATTGGCAAAGAATCGGAAGAAGCGGCAACCATCCGGTTCGGCTCGCAGGTGTTGGCCGCATTCGGCCAATCGCCGGTCCCCTTTTGCTGCGTGGTGGTGCGCAAGGCCTTTGGCGTGGCAGGAGCCGCCAATAGCAAGCCTGGCAGCCATCATTTTCGTTTGGCCTGGCCATCGGGCGATTGGGGATCATTGCCCATCGAAGGCGGCATTGAGGTGGCCTATAAGGCGGAAATCGCGGAGGCGGACGACCCGGACGCCCATCTTGCAAAAATCAAAGAACGGCTCAATCGGCTGCGCTCACCTTTCCGGTCGGCGGAATATTTCGAGGTGGAGCAGATCATTGATCCGCGCGAAACACGCCGCCATTTGTGCGATTGGGCTAAGCTCGCCCGCCGCGCGACCCGGCCGACGCCACCAACATTCTGGTACCGGCCCTAATCCAGCCGATAAATGCGGTTGGCCGTGCCGTAGAACAAAGCGTCTTTCTCGTCGTCAGACAAATCCTTCGCGATTTTCTTGAACGCGTTCCACAACACCGGATAGCTGACCGATTGCTTGTCCACCGGAAAGTTGCTCTCGAACATGCAACGGTCAGGGCCAAAGCACTGGATCATATGATCGTAATAGGGTTTGTGGGCATCCACGATTTCATCGGACGTGGCCGGTTCCGACCTTTTATGCCAGCCGAAGCCGTTGATGGGCATCGCCAACCCACCAAGTTTCGCGACCACATTGGGGCAATGGGCAAGGGCGGCCGTATCTTCCTGCCATTGCGCGAACACTTCGTCCCGGTGGCCGGCATAAGGGCCAATCCCCAAGGGACCGCCAAAGTGATCGAAAATAATTGTGGTGCCAGGAACGGTTTTCGCAAGGTCTGTCAGCTCATGAATCTGCGTATGGTAATTCCAGGCATCGAAAGTAAGCCCCCGCTTTCCGAGTTCGGCGAACCCAGCCCGAAAATTTCGATCAGCATACAGATGAGGGGGTGGATTGGTATGGGAATTACGGACCGTCGTGCTGGCGTCCCAACCGGCGGCATGGCGGATGCCGCGAAACAAACCATTCCCCGCTTCTTCATGGGCATCCAGAACGGCACCTAGTTTCTCACTTGTGAGATCCGCAAAGGCGACGATACCGCCAATGCGGGCGTTCGCGGCCGGACCTTTGTCCGCTTCCGCGGCGATGGCTGCAACGAAGTGAGATTCACCAACTGGCCGAAGCTCTTCGGGACCGGTCTCAAGATAATCCGACGTGCATTCAACAAAAACGGTTTTTTCGACGTTGTGGCCGCTTCCGGTATCCGCCCAAAGCTGTTCGAGCAAATACGGATTTTCCTCATTCCGCCAAAGATGGTGGTGGGGGTCCACGATGCGTTGTTCCGGAGACAGAATTGTTTCCTGGACTTGGTCCAGCCATGCCTGGGTTTGTGCCATTTTGTTGTTCTCCCGGTATTGGCGGTGGGGGCGTCGGTGCGGTGGTTTTTTCTGCGTTCAATGCCGCGGGTAAAGGCGCTGTTTGTGTGGTCACGACCTTATCCAGATCTTTTCTGGGGGGTAAGAACGCCATCGCCGCAGCACTTGGAATGACCGTTATCATAATGATGGTAAGCGCCAGATCATAAGACCCGGTGCGATCGAAAATCCAGCCCGCGAACGGGGCCCCAAATGCACCCAATGTCATGAAAGGACCAATTAGCCCCTGCACTTGGCCGAAGGCGGCGGGGCCAAAGCGGCTGGCCACAATGGCGCCCATGAGGGGCAAGAAGCCGCCCCCCGCAATGCCCAGGAAAGCCATGCCCACGAACACGGTCCCCACATCGGCAGGCAGTCGGAAAAAAAGAACCGCGCAAAACATTGAGGCCGCCGTAATCCAAAACAGCACCCGATGATCCCATTTGTCCGAGAACCCGCCAAAGAACAGTTTTCCGCCGATCATGCAGACCGCCATAAAGGACACCAGCGACGAGGCTGTTTGCTTTGAGATACCGGCGTCATTGGCGATGGCGCCAAAATTGAATTGCAGGCTGTTAAACGCAATACTCAAGGGCACAAATGCCAGTATGGGCACCCAAAAGGCACGTTCCGCGAAGATCTCGCGCGTTGTCCAGCTGCGTGTTAGACGGTGAGGGCCGGATGGCGATGCGGCCGTTTCTTTAGGGGCCGACGGGCCGCGTTGCAACACCAGCCAGGTCAACGGCACGACCAACAGCAATACCATTACCGCCAGCACAACATGGGTACCGCGCCAGCCATAACTCGCCTGCAGCACGGTCACCAAAGGGGGGATCAAAAACCCGCCGATCGACGTGCCGATGGCGGTGATCCCAATGGCGAGCCCTCGATTTTCTTGAAACCATTTTGCCGCCAAAGTCTGCGCGGCCAGGGGGCCCGACAAAACGATCCCCACGGGCAGTAAAAGCGCATAGATCAAGCCGATCTGCCATAGACTTTCCGAGATTGAGATCAGCAGTAGTCCTGTTGCCAGAAAACCAGCGCCAACGCAGACGAGAAAACCAATGGGAACACGATCCATGGCCCGCCCCGCCACCGGCGAGATGACGCCCATTGCCAGCTGCATAAACATCATTACTTGCAACACATCGGCGCGAGGTGCAGAAAATTCTTCTGTCCAAGGGACAACCCAAAAGGTTGCGCTGTAGATCGCAATGCCGAAGGTGATGGCCTGAAACAACATCCCCAAGGCGACAATGTTCCAACCATAGAACCAGGGTGTTTTTATCATGTTTGTCTGGTCCTAAGCGGGGTGTTGCGTGAGGTTAGTTCGTTCTGCCGTCTGATCCTAAGCCATCCAGCATCCCGGTTGCATGGGAAAAATACTCACGACGTATCAATACCACATAGGTGAATACGACAGCACCCACAAGGAAAAGCGGGTGCACATACCACGCAAACGCCGCCCATCCGAAATAATAGCCACGCAATCCCGCGAGGTAATGACGAGATGCCAATGCGCTTAAACCGGCGGCCTTTTGCGCAATCCTCTTTGCGGTTGATTTGTGCTTGTCCTCCGGTGGCGGCGCGGCGCCGATCAAGATCATGGAATAGCTGTGCAGGCGTAACGCCCACGTTAAACGAAAAAATGTCTGTACAAAGATAAGTAGCAAAATTCCGGTTTTGACCTCAAAGATGGCACGGCTGGTATCGCTGAGCCAGATGGACTCATTGATGATGTCGACCATGAAACCCGCAGAACCGATCAATCCGATTGCGCCGGTGATCAGCAACACGGAAGTGGACGCCAGAAATGTTACGGATTGCATGAGACCGCGCGCCAGTGAAATGTCGGTGATGCGGTCGGCCCGCCCCAGCATTTCGGTGAGCCAGCGTAAACGCGCTTCGCTGACCTTGGCCGTGAGGTCTTCGGAGGTGATCCTCTTTTGAATGACGTCGAAGCCAAGCCATCCCAGCAAAAGAACAAGGCCCGCAAATATCTCCAAGCCGTACGCCGTCACGGGTCTGATCGTTTGGCAATCGGAGTTTGGCGCGACTGCGCTTGGAAATTCGCACCACCCCGGCCGTCGGCCCGAAAGGCGAGTTGCAAGTCAAGTTTCTGGCGGCAGATCGTCATGGTCCATTTTTCCATCCAACTGCCTTGCATGATGACGCCAAACATCTTCTCCCGCTTGGGCAGCCGCGTATCCATAACCTGTGTTGCAATAACACGGTCCCGGCCGGAGGGAATGCACGTTGGGTCCTGTTGGCGCACGGTCTGCAGGGCCGTCAGCGCGATCTTTGGAAGCGCGTCTTGTTGCAGGCTGGGCCAGGTGAGGGTTGATCCCGGCAGGGTGGTGATGTGGTCCAAGTCCCCGTCGGTTTGCTCAATGATGACGAAGTTGGCTTGGTACGTCCCGTCACAGCCTGCCAATTGTATGTGGTACGACCAACTATTGCGCAATTGAGCCGTCAATATCTGCCGCTCAATTTGGCGATCCAGTGAAAGCGCTGTTCCAAAATTGCGTCCGGTTTCGTCCATTCGGCAGCGCGTGTCTTTCCGCGCGGCTCGACGCGCCGTCTTGGAGAGTTTGCGGCTCATCGAGGCGGAAAGGGTGGGGCGTTGATCTGCGGATAGGAAATTGTCGCGCATCTGCCCATAGCCGGGGGCTGCTTTCCATTTCGCCGCCTGATCGGGGGGCAGATTGGCTTCCAACCGTAAGAAATAGCTACGTCCTTCCGCCCGGGTTTGGGCGTCGGCGGAATGTGGCGCGGTGAGCCAAGCCGCTAACATCATCGCGAAGAGAGCTTTACCAAAACTGTGGTGCCTCATGTCACATCCCCCCCTTTTGGATGATCTGTCGAGGTTTGATTGATTGGACCTGATCACAACGCTGGCAGGTCGTTTACATCGTTTTTGCTCTTTATTTTGACAGCACACAAGCGTTGGCGCACGGCGGGGCGCGGTTTTTCTTCGTATCCCTGCTCATAGGCCACGACCCGCACATGCGGAGAAAATGCCTCCAAGAGTTCGCCGGGGGCGAGCAGAAAGTCGGGGTTGCGTGGGCGGCCCACTTTCTCATTTCCCTGAGCAAACGTATCGATCAGCAAAATTCCTCCGGAATCCAACGCCTTAGTCAGAAGGGGAAAATGGGGCCGATACAGGTAATTACAGACGACAATGGCCCCGAAGGACCGGCCGGAAAACGGCCAGGGCGCCTCCTCTAAGTCGGCTTCGATAATTTCTGCACCAGATCCCGCCAAATCGCCCAGATTTGAGACATCGATATCCACCGCAGTGACGTCAAATCCCAGATTGAGAAAGTGTCGGGCATGGCGCCCATGGCCTGCTGCCAGGTCGAGAACCCGCCCGGATGTTGGGAAAAGAGGCGAAAATCGGCGAATCCAGGGGGATATCGGGATATTCGGATCGGTGGGGCGATCAAAACTAGCCATGTTTGGCACTTCTTTTGCTGATGTTGATGCGGCAGCGATTGGCGCTGATGTCAGAAAAAATTGCTTTTCAGGTTTGGTTAATTTTTGTTAGCATTTACCAACATTCATCTTGTATTCACCAATACAAGACCTCAACATGAAGGGACACAAGGCGGCAGGAATAAGCCTTGGAAAACTTTGTGCGGGGGATTTGCGTTTCACGGGTGGTATCGAACAGGGAAGACTATGGGTGGGGGCCCAAAAGCCAGTTCAAACCGGAAACTTGCGAAATCCAAAAGGGCGATAGTCGCGCTATTGGTCTTTGCGGGCGCAAGTGTTGGATCTGCCAATGCGGAAGACGCTTGGTTGCGCGATATTCGCGTTGACGAAGGCACGGGCATTGTTGCGCACCTTCATGTCCCCTTCACGCGGTTCACCGAAAAAGAAAGACCGAAGGTCGGCGTTGCCGTTTCCAGCCCACAATATATGGGCACACGGGGCGACCTGACGAAATTCACCTGGGACGATAGCGTTCTGTTGAACCTCGATGTGTCCGCGTCGGGGATTGATGGGCTGAATGTCGGCGGTATAGGTGCCTCGGCGTTTAAGGAAAAAGTCCTGTCGGTCACCAATGACGATCCGCAACCCAATGAAATTCAAGGGTTCACGATCGGCCGCGGTTTGTCGGTCAAACCATGGTATGGGTTGGGTCTTCAAGACGAAGCACCGCCCCCGTCACCCCGCCTTGGTGCCGGCGAATAATCTAACTAGCCGTCCGGCCGTTAAACTTTTACCCAAAATTCTGACATGCCTCGGAAACCAGGCACCGACTTGAAGCTGTACCCTTTGTCGGAATGCGTCAGGTTCGGGAATTTTTCAATCACGCCGCGCACCGCTTCCTGTCCTTCGACGCGGGCGAGGGGTGCCCCCAAGCAAAAATGCCGTCCGCCACCAAAGGATTGATGCTGAATGCCTTCGCGGGCCACATCAAATTTATCGGGATCTGGATGGATAGACGGATCGCGATTGGCGGCCCCCAGAGAGGTTGAAAAGGACTGCCCTTTTTGGACGGGGCAGCCCCCAAAGTTCATATCTTCGGGGGCGATCCTCCCCGAACTCACCACAGGGGAATCGAAGCGCAGCATTTCTTCCACGGCATTCTCGATCAAGCTCGGATCTGCCTTCAATTTGGTGAACTGGTCGGGAAAATCCAACAGCGCTTTAAGCCCGTTACCAATCAAATCCGTTGTGGTGACGTTGCCGGCGACCAGAAGTAGATTGCATTGCGAGACAATTTCATCCGTGGTCAGACTGTCTCCATCTTCTTCGGCGCGCACCATGGCCCCAATGAGGTCGTCATGGTCGGTGCCACGACGTTTTTCGATCTCATCTCGAAACAGGGCATTCAAATTGTCCCGCGCCGCCACGGCCTTGGCGATTTGGTCGTCGGACGGAAACAGATTGAAGAACGTATCTGTGGATATGTCCGACCACTGTTTGAAATCTTGGTGCCTCCTGGGATCGATGCCCAGCATCTCGGCGATGACAATGGATGGCAGCGGCGCGGCCAGGGCTGCAATGACATCGAACTCTGGCGTGTCGATGGCGCCCAGCAACTCATCCACCAATTGGCGGATGCGCGGACGCATGGCTTCCACGGCGCGGGGTGTGAACGCTTTATTCACCAGGTTGCGCAGGCGCTTGTGATCCGGATCGTCCATGAACAGCATGGAGGGTTCGCGACCGTCTTCAGGCACGAAACGCCGCGACAGGGACCCTTCCCGTGCTTTGCGGGGATCTGACAGCATGTTTTTATCGCGAAGAATGCGTTGAACATCTGCGTGGCGTGTGACGATCACGGAACCGAAATCGGGATCTTCAAAGACCGGGTATTTGTCTTGAATTTCCTGAAGGCGAGGGTAAGGATTTTCCCGGTACTTCTCGTCCAGTGGTGTCAGTTCAATTCCGGTAGGCGGTTTGTTTGGCATTGTCAGTCCCTCACAAACAGTCGAACAAAGACTTGGAAAGCGCAAGGGCTCGCGGATCGCCAACCAGGCTGCCACCCATTTTGTTCATCACATAGGAAAAACCGATGCGGTTTTCCGGATCGGCCGCGCCGAAAGAACCGCCCCAACCGGAATGGCCAAAAGCCGTCAAATTGGGTCCGTATTCGCCCCATTCGGCGTTTAAGGCCATGCCGGCGGCCCAACGAACGGAAACACCCAATACCGCGTCTTCGTTTTCGATTTGCGGGGTTGCCATCGCTTTTATTCCGTCTACGGAAAGAAGTTGTTTGCCGTCCTGAGATCCCCCGGCGGCCAGGATGCCATACAGTTTCGCCAAGCTGTAGGCCGAGCCACGGCCACCGGCGCCGGGAATTTCGGCCACGCGCCAGGCCCGCTCGTTCGGAGACATCGGATCAAGTGGCGGGTTTGTGAAAGTTAGCTTCTTTATTTCTGTATCGGCGATGTTGTCGAACGATTGTGGCGGTCCGTCGCTGGGGATCATGTCGGCGATGCGGTGTTCTTCGCTTTCCGGCAAACCGATATAGAAGTCGATGCCGAACGGTTCGCCGATGTCGTCGCGGAAATAGGTGCCAAGACTTTTTCCCGTGACACGCTTCACTAACTCTCCGGCCAAATGTCCGTATGTAATGGCATGGTATCCAGAAAAGGCTCCCGGGGCCCAAAGGGGTTCCTGAGCGGCCAATCGTCCCACGAGAAGATCGTGATCGTAAAAATCCTCCGCCGTGGTGGCTTCCCGCAGGCCGCTCAGCCCAGATTGGTGGGACAAAAGTTGCGCGATGGTGATGCGGTCTTTGCCGTGGGCGGCGAATTCCGGCCAATAGGTTGCGACCGTATCGCTGTATGACATCTTGCCTTGATCAACCAGGCGGGCGCAGCAAATTGCCGTTGGCCCTTTGGTTGTGGACCACACATTCGGCAATGTGTTTTGTCCCCATGGCGTGGTTTTCGCGGCGTCCCGGTGCCCTGCCCAAATATCGACGATGCACTCGCCGTTCTGAAACGCAGAGAAGGCGGCGCCGACGTCACCCCGTTCGGTAAAGTTGTTGTGGAACGTTTCTTTTACGGATTCAAAACCGGGCGCGCAGTGCCCTTGTATGTCCACCATCTGGCGTTTTCCTCTCTTTTTTGAGGATGTTACGCCATTCTCAAGGTCACGCAAAAAAAATGTGTCCGGCCTAGGCGGCTTGCAGCGCGGCTTCCAGGAAAATCAGATGATCTTGGCCAAAGTATAGTTGGTCCTCAAAGAAGAAGGACGGCGCACCAAACACACCTCGCGCCACCGCGTCTTCTGTGTTCTTTTTCAGCTTGTCCTTGATGCTTTGTTCTTGCGATGTGTTGAAAATCTCTTCTGCATTAAGACCCGCTTCCTGCAACACGCCCCCAAAGACCTGCATATCGCCCATATCTTTTTGATCGACCCAAAAGGCTTTGAAGACGGGCAGGTGAAATTTTTCGAACACCCCCAAATGCTGGGCGGCGACCGCCATACGCATGGCGGCCAATGTGTTTATGGGGAAAGCCGGATTGGGATTCAGTGTAATGCCGTGATGCGCCACCCAACGCTGCATGGTCAGACTTCCGTAATTTCTTTTGGGCACGCAGGTTTCGAGAAAGGGTGATTTGTTTTCGGTCGCTTTGTGAACGCCCCCGAGCAGAATGGGAATCCGTCGAATGGTTGCCCCAGTCCGCGCCGCAAAATCATCAATGATCATTTCCGCAACGTAACTAAAGGGACTGCCATAATCGAAAAGGAAATCTATTTGCTTGTCTGCGGGCATTCTGTCCGTCCCTCGCGTGTCCGTGATCCGAAAAAATTGGTTGCTTTTATAAACTAAATATTGATTGCGCGGACGGGAGTCAAGAATGGGCGTTTCCGTCGGCACTCTCCAAATTTATCGGAACGGCTCTGAATTTTTTCCGGATACGGAGGAAAAGCTAGCGAGGACGTGCAAACTGAAACGGACCGAACACAAATGTGCCGGCCCGCTTCGATAGTTGGATGATAGAGTGATGTGACCGTGAAAGCCGCTTGAGCTTACACAGCCGGGATTGCGCGGGAAATCCGCGCGATAATTGCCGCGAAAATTGCGCCAACCAAGGCGACGGCAAAATCGAAAGCAAAAATTGGTGTATCGGCGGGTACCGCATCGCCCGCAATCGCGCGATGGGCGTTAAGCCACCAAACATCTCCTAACGGATTAGCAGCCCCCACTTGCATTTCAGCAACACTGAAAAAGCCATTCAAAAGGCCCATCAACATTAGCGCCATGCAAACCGCCAGAAGCGGGTAAATGATTGCGCGCATCAAGATGCCCGCCAAAAGAGTTGCGACACTCATACTTATCAGCCCCCAAGTACATTTGGTCATTATACTTCCACGCATATTCTGACCTGCTCTTGGTTCTTTGGAAACGTTCAATTTTAGGCAGGCTGCACAAATATTGGACAAAGAAGGCCTTTAGCAGTGCTAGAACTAAAAAAATGATGACTTCGTGGGCGGTAGCGGTATCGGATGCGCTGTCACGAGACGCTGCACGAAGACGATGAAGGGGAAGGTAGATTGTGACGGATTTGCAGATTGGGACCCAGGTCGGAGCCAATATTTTAAATGCGTCGTTTAATCGGCGGGGTGAATTGTTGTGGCGTGCACGGCAGGCGAAGCTCGACCATGTGTTTTCAGCGGACCACATTAGCTTCTTCGTCGGCGCGGGCATGGACGGTCTCATCCAGGCAGCCACGGTGATGGGCGCTGTTCCGGATCTGCGTTACGTGGTCGGGATCTATCTGCTCGCGCTTCGCCATCCGGTCCCGGTGGCGCGCCAATTGGCAACCTTGTCCGAAGCCGGGCCCGGGCGCCTGGTGTTGGGAGTGGGGGTTGGCGGCGAAGACCGCCATGAAATCGAGATTTGCGGGGTCGATCCGTCTACCCGCGGGCGCCGAACGGATGCCTGCCTTGAAGCTCTGACTGGATTGCTCAGTGGGCAGCCTTTTTCCTATGAGTCCGAATTCTTTTCGTTTGAAGACGCCCTGATCAAGCCGAAGCCCACGCCGCGAATACCCATCCTCATTGGTGGACGGTCGGATGCCGCGGTGCGCCGCACGGCGAAATTTGGGGATGGCTGGTTGGGCGCGTGGTGTTCCCACAAGCGGTTTGGCGAGGTGGTGGATCAAACCGCCCAATTGGCCGCGGATGCTGGGCGCCATGTGGATCAGTGGACACACGGCATGCAGCCTTGGGTGGGGATTGGGGCGACCCGCGACGACGCGCGGGCCCGTTTGGCAAAAGGGATGGAGGATTTCTACCGCATTCCGTTCGAGCGTTTCGAAAAATACAGCCCCTATGGCACGCCTGACGAAGTGGCAGACTTTCTGGCGCCCTATGTGGAAAAGGGATGCCGTGTGCTGAACATTATGCCGGTTGCCGAGAGCCCTGAAGCCGGTATCGATGCTGTCGCCGAGATCGCGGAACGGCTGCGGGCCATCGTCTAGGTCTCGTCTAAGGATTGGTCAGCGGGAACAGGGTCACGTCTTCCCACATGGGAAGATAGCGTACCGCTAATTCATCTGTTTTGGCTTTTTGGTCCACCAGCTCGATGCTTTTTTTGGGCGCAAAGTTTAAAACATCAGACCAAAGACGGTTGGCCACCACTGGCGTGTCGGAAAGCGGATGTGTCAGACTGTCCCAATGTACCGGCACCACGAGGCTCGGGTTGGTTGCTGTTACCACATGCTGCCAATATCCGTCTTGGTAGTCCTTGGTCTGAGACCCAAGCCCCCCAATGCCAAGAAATAAAACGTCCACATCCAAATGATCCAAGCCGTTTGGGATAAAGCCTGCGCTGCCCTGCAAAAGGGCCGTACCGCTTGGGTGTTCGATCAGGATGCTGTAAGACCCGCCTTCGCGATAATCCTGTACCGCAACGGGCGGCACCAAGGGCGCGTCGATGGTCGCCCCGACGGCGGCTTGACTGCCCATCAAGTCGCCCGGAAAGGTAAAGTGTTTTGACCGAACCAGCGTGATGTTGAAGGCACCTAAGGTCAGCACCTCGCCCTCGCCCGGCACTTTGATCTGAGTTTCGGGTAAGTTCCATCCGCGCCCGATATTCGCGGTTGATTCCGATCCTACCAAAAGAGCGCCCGTGCGTTTGGCCACTTCCGGTGCGTCCATGGCGTGGTCGTAGTGCGAATGCACGGGGATGACCGCCGCAAGCTCGGCGATACCCGCACGGTCAAGTCCCATGTCAATGGCGTCAAGGTCCGGCGCGATCTTGCCGGACAGCACTTTCCATGTGGAGAACCGCGAGAACCATCCGTCGGTGAGGATATACGTGACGCCGTCACTCACCAGCAGGTTTGTATTCCCAAGATATCGCACCGTGACCTTGGTTGGACTGGCGGTGGTGGGCGCCGTTTCCAAATAATCGAATGCGGTCTGGTCAATCTTAGGGGAGGTCAACAAAAGATAGCCGACCAAGGCTGCCGCACAGAGGGCCACTATAGAAACAATGGTGGCGCTGAGCCGAAACAGTTTCATCTGGATATCCCTTTATTTTTCTTGTTTGGGAAAGATAGGCGATTGGCGGATGGCGCTGGCGATCCGCGGGTCGAGCGTCTCGTAGGTGTCCGCCAGGCCGACCAAAAGGCCCGGCTGGTCTGCCTGATAACCACCGATCACCGATACCGCAATGCATTCGTGATACAGCCGCAGGGCGTCGTCCGGTTTGTCCGCATCCAGATGCACTTCGGCGAGCAGGGCCAATGCATCGAAAGCCTCCCGGTCCGCATATCCTTGAGAAAAAACAAAGGCCGCATGCGCTTGGCCGATCAGATCGGCGGCGCGGGTAAGGTTCCCGGCGCGCTGATGCGCCGTTCCCACTTCAAGCGCGATCCGGCCGAATTCCGGGTTGTGATAATTCAGATCGGCAGCCGCCGCGTCGATAAAACCATCGCCCAGTTCCGCGGCGTGCGCATCATTTCCTGACAGAACAGCTGTGCGGAAGGTGGCATAGGCTTCTTGCCAACCGGTTCCTGTGCCGGAGGTTTCCTCGGCGCTTGCGCAGGCCGCGAACATCATCAAAAGAAATGGCAGAAAGAACTTTTTGGTGGCCTCTCGCATGGTGCTGGTCATGTTGCCGTTCCTCCATTTCCGGTCGGTGTTCTGGCGGGAAACCAAAAAAAAGGGCCTGGCCCCTCTCGGTCCAAGCCCAAACTCTTGATCAAGTTTGACCGACCTTACCGATCAAACGGGGCTCTGATGATCAGCCACAGCGTCGATAAAATCATCCGTGTTGCGATGACAAAGCCAAACAAGGTTAGCTGAGTTTCATTGATCAAAAACCGCACCCAGACATTGTATTGGGTTGGAATTCCCGCATCCGTGATGGAATCCGTCAGCCAGCCGGCACCGTCAAAGATTGTTTCCATGCCCGCTGGAAACTGTACGGCCACCAGGGCAAAGGCGATGCCACCCAATACAAATGAAAGAAAGAGACTTGTTGTTGCGCCAAAAATACGTGCCACTTGGACCCCCCGTCTTGTGAATCACTACTCAATACTCGGCCGCGCCAATTGCACCTATATTGCCTTAATCGGCGGGGGCTTACCAGGGCCGTTTTGGTTTTCCTGATGCTCTAAATCGCCTTCCCGTGCGCGGTTTTCGCGGGGGCCGCCCCGCAGCAGACGCCTCAATCGGTTTTCTGTCGGTGACTAAGGGATTTGCCAGTTTTGGTGCTAAAAAAATGGGCAAGACCTTGCCTTGACTGTAATTTGTGCATAATCATAGAGAGGTAAGCCTGACAAGGGGAAAGCTTCAAGCCTGTGAGCGAGATTTTCGATGAAATGGGGGGGATGGACAGCTGCCGTCCCCATTACCGCCAGATCCTCGAATGGCTCAAAACCACACCTCCCGAGGCCTTGGAGACCAAACGCCGGGAAGCGGAAATTTTGTTCCGCCGCATCGGCATCACCTTCGCGGTCTATGGCGAAGGTGGCGATCCTGAACGGCTGATACCCTTCGACATTATCCCGCGGGTGATTTCCGCCTCCGAATGGGCCTTCTTATCCAAAGGGCTGGAACAGCGGGTAAGGGCGCTGAACGCGTTCACCTGGGACGTCTACCACGAACAAGAAATCATCCGGGCCGGCCATGTGCCGGCGGAATTGGTGCTTCACAACGAGGCGTTTTGCGCGGAGATGCAGGACCTCGCCGTGCCTGGGCGCATCTACAACCACATATCCGGCGTGGATTTGGTGCGGGTGGGTGAAAACGACTTTTATGTGCTCGAAGATAATTGCCGGGTGCCGTCGGGCGTGTCCTACATGCTGGAAGACCGCGAAGTAATGATGCGTCTGTTCCCGGATCTTTTCGCGCTTCACGATATTGCGCCGATTGCTCAGTATCCGGAAATATTACTGGAAACGCTGCTCTCGATCGCGCCACGGCGCGCGGTCGCCGACCCCACCGTGGTGGTGCTGACGCCGGGGGCGTTCAATTCCGCCTATTACGAACATTGTTTCCTGGCGGATGAAATGGGCGTGGAGCTGGTGGAAGGCCCGGACTTGTTTGTCGATCACAATGTGGTCTACATGCGGACAACGCGCGGCGCACGGCGTGTCGACGTAATTTATCGTCGTATCGATGATGATTTTCTAGATCCATTGACCTTTCGCGCGGATAGCGTGCTTGGCGTTCCCGGCTTAATGGCCGCCTATCGCAGCGGGAATGTGGCGATCGCGAATGCCGTCGGTGCAGGGATCTCGGACGATAAGTCCATTTATATCTATGTACCCGATATGGTGCGGTTCTATTTAGGTGAGGAGCCGCTTCTCAAAAACGTGCCCACTTACAATTGCGATAATCCCGAAGACCGTGCCTATGTGTTGGACCACATTGAGGATTTGGTGGTTAAGGAAGCGCGCGGGTCCGGTGGCTATGGCATGTTGGTGGGGCCGCATGCCACTAAAGATCAGTGTACTTCTTTTAAAAAGAAAATAGAATCGGCGCCGGGCGAATATATCGCCCAACCCACATTGTCTTTGTCCACCGTACCCACTTATGTGGACAGCGGCATTGCGCCCCGTCATGTGGATTTGCGTCCCTTCATTTTGCAGGGGGCTGACGGCATTCGCATTGCCCCTGGCGGATTAACGCGCGTGGCTTTGCGCGAAGGATCATTAGTGGTGAATTCCAGTCAAGGAGGCGGCACCAAAGATACCTGGGTGCTGACGAGCGACTGAGATGCTATCGAGATCCGCAAACAATTTGTTTTGGCTCACCCGCTACATGGAACGGGCCGAATATGTTGCGCGGCTTGTTGAAACAGCCTTTCGGTTATCAGCCATGGCGAAGTCAGTGCAAGCCGGTATGAATGAGTGGCATTCCATCATCGTCGCGTCCGGTTGCGAAGAGGGTTATTACGAAAAGTACGATGCGCTAGCGGCCAAAAGCGTGATTGATTATTTGATGCGGGATCGGGACAATCCCTCGTCGATCTTGTCCTGCTTCGAAACCGCCCGGCACAATGGGCGAACGGAACGTACCAGCTTGTCCAACGATATTTGGGAAGTGACCAACCAAACCTGGCACGAAGCGCGGCAGTTGACGGAAACGGATTTCACCAGTGACCGGGTGCGGTCGGTTTTGGACTGGACCAAAAACCGGTCTCTTTTGTTTCGGGGGGCCGTTTCATCCACCATGCTGCGCAATGAAGCCTATTGGTTTGCACGGCTTGGGTTGTTTCTCGAGCGCGCGGATAACACGGCGCGCATTCTCGACGTGAAATACCATACTTTGCTTCCCAGCCCTGATGAGGTCGGGGGCGGCCTTGATTATGTTCAATGGACAGCCATTCTCCGGTCCGTATCCGCGTCGCGGGCCTATCATTGGATTTATCATCGGGAACTCAAACCCTGGCTTATCGCCGAATTGCTGATCTTGCGGCCTGAGATGCCGCGATCTCTTATGGCGTGCACAAATGAGATTACGCACCTGCTTGATCTTGTAAGTAGGGAACTTGGTCATGATGGAGACTGCACGCGGCTGGCCGGTCAACTGCATGCCAAACTGAAATATGGCCGCATTGACGATTTTATGCAGCACGGGCTCCACGAGTTTTTGACCGAGTTCATTGATGATATGGCCGATTTGGGAGAAGAAATTTCCCAACAATATCTGAGTTAGGCAGAATGCCATGAAAATTCGTGTCACCCATAAAACGGTCTATCGCTACGACCAGCCCATCGATTTTTCATTTCAAGCCATCCGAATGACGCCGCGGTCATTCGTCGGTCAACGCATTTTGTCATGGCAGGTCACCGAAACCAATGAAGGCGTTTTACCGACCTATCTCGATGGGTTTTGCAATGTGGTCAGTCTGCTGACTATATTGCGTGGTCACGAAGAAGCGCACATTGTGGCGCAGGGTGTGGTCGATGTGACTGACCAAAAAGGCATCGTCAATAATGCGCCTGAATCTTTGCCGCCCCTCTTTTTTCTGCGCAAGTCAGGCCGGACGGAATTAAGTGATGGATTGCGCGACCTCGCGCATGCGGTCACCGAAACAGATCCGGTGGCGAAGATGCACGAGCTTATGAAAGGCATTCACGAGCATGTGCGCTATGACACCGACGCGACACATGTGCAAACCACGGCCGCCCAAGCCTTGGACAAAGGGGCTGGGGTTTGCCAGGACCATGCCCATATTTTTATTGCCTGTGCCCGCGAACTTGGCTTTCCCGCGCGCTATGTGTCCGGTTACCTGCTGTCTCACGATCCCGGGCCCGAGGAAACCTTTGAAGCCAGTCATGCCTGGGCAGAAGCTTATCTGGACCCATTGGGATGGATCGGTTTTGATCCCGCCAATCAGGTATGCCCAACAGACAACTACATTCGAACGGCAATCGCCCTCGATTATGACGGCGCGGCGCCTGTGCGGGGGGTTCGGCGCGGTAAAGCCGAGGAATCGCTTGCGGTAACCGTATCGGTTCAGCAAACTACAGCAGATCAATAGGACTGAGTCGGGGATCCCATGACATATTGCGTCGGCCTGCGCCTGAAAGACGGGCTGGTCATGTTGGCGGACACGCGCACCAATGCGGGTGTGGATAACATCGCTACATTTAAGAAAAGCCACCTTTTCGAAGATGAGGGGGAGCGATTTATTTGCGCCATGACCTCTGGCAATCTCGCGATCACACAGGCTGTCATTAATCTGCTGACGGATGGCTTTGAAAGCCTCATGACCGGCGAGGTGGAGTCGCTTTATTCGGTCGATTCGATGTTTCGCGCGGCAGAGCTTGCCGGGGAAGCCATTCGCAAAGTCTATCAACGCGACGGCGACGCGTTGGAACAGCAGGACATGCGTTTTAGTTGTGCCTTGCTGCTCGGCGGACAAATCAAAGGCCGGGGCATGCGGTTGTTCCAAATCTATTCGGCCGGAAACTTTATCGAGGCAACCGAAGACACGCCCTTTCTCCAGATCGGCGAGCACAAATATGGCAAGCCCATTTTGGACAGGGCCTGCAAGTACGACACGGCGTTGAATGATGGGGTGAAGTTGGCCTTGGTGTCGATGGATTCAACATTGCGCTCCAATCTGACGGTGGGCATGCCGCTTGATCTGGTGGTGTATGAAAAGGATCACGAAAAACCCTCGTCCAACCGCCGAATAGAGGAAGACGATCCTTACTTCCTCATGATCCGGGACACATGGTCCACCGCCTTGCGGGATGCGTATCGTGCCATTCCGTCCGCGGATTGGCTGGGGGCAAAGCCTTAGAATACTGAATTTGCCGGCTGTGAATTTCGCAAGACGACCAGGGGGTTAGCGCACATTCCGCTGGCCGGCCATGGTCTCGCGGTGTCAGGGCTCAGGCCAAGTCCACGTCCAAGTGCACCAAGTCTGTGTTGGGCGAACGGCACGTTCCGCTAATGGTGGCGGTGGGGTCTTGTTTCACCCCGGCGATGAATTGCCCCCGCCGTCCCTTTTGCCCCATCGCCGGTTGCCTGGAAGCTTTTCTGTTCAGGTTGCGTTCACGCGCGCCTCCATAGGGTTTGCCATCATAGAGGGTTCAAACGTGGAGAACGCCCATGTCCATTGGGAAAACAGGGGTTGCATTGCTTACTGCCTTCGCGCTGTTCACAGCGTCGGCAGGTGTCCCAGCGATTGCTGGGGATTATCACAAAGGTGGCGGATACCATAAGGGAAGCGGCTACCACAAAGGCAATGGCGGTTACCATAAAGGCAACGGTCATTACAAAGGCAAGGGTGGCTATTATCATGGCAAAGGCCATGGCCATCATCACAAGAAAAAGAAAAACAAGGATTGGGTGCCGTTTGCGATCATTGGCGGCATTGCGGCTGTGGCGATTATCGCCAGCCAAAACAACAAAAAGAAGCATGATCACGGCTATCACAATGGCGGCTATCACAAAGGCAGCGGCCATGGTGGCGGCTACCACAAGAGTAATGGCGGCTATCACAAGGCCAGCTCGGGTGGTGACAATTGCCACATTGTCTACAAGACCGAGAAGGTACGTGGCCGTTATGTGAAAAAGGGCTGCACCATTTGTTACAATCCGGATGGGTCCGCGTATATCGTTGACGGCAGTGAATTCATCGTCGGATATGTGGATTAACCGACTGTCCTCGGGATAATTGTTTCGACAAGGGCGCTCTCTTCAAAAGAGGGCGCCTTTCTTGTTTAGAGGGCGGCCTGAAGCGCAATCGAGATCATCTGATCGAACGATTCTTGCCGCTCGTCGGAGGACAGGGCTTCTTCGCGCTTGATGTGATCGCTCACGGTACAAATGGCGAGCGCGCGGGCGCCGAATTCTGCCGCCACCCCGTAAAGGCCGGCGGCTTCCATCTCGACCCCTAGAATTCTGTATTTGTCCAGTAGCTCAAAAAAATTTTCCTTCGGATGATAGAACAAGTCCGATGAGAAAATGGCGCCCACGTGATAGGGCGCGCCGGAACTGCGGGCGGCGGCGACCGCCCGTTCCACCAAATCGAAATCGGCAACGGCGGGGAAATCAAAATCGTCAAACCGCAAACGATTGACGTTCGAATCCGTACCGGCACCTACGGCGACAATGATGTCGCGCAAGTTCACATCGTCGCGAACAGCGCCACAGCTTCCCACACGGATGATTTTTTTGACGCCATAGTCCGTGATCAGTTCCTTGGCATAGATCGATGCCGAGGGAATGCCCATGCCGCTGCCGCTTACCGACACGCGGTGGCCGTTGAAGTCGCCGGTGAAGGCGAGCATGTTTCGAACATTGGAGATTTCTTCCGGATTCTCCAGAAAACGCTCCGCAATGTATTTGGCCCGCAGCGGATCGCCGGGCAGCAAAACGGTTTCCGCAAAAGCGTCATCGGGGGCATTGAAATGAATCGTGGGCATGGGAAGCTATCCGGTAAAAGGTGGGCTGCTAGTACCCTATCATAGCGCAAGCAACAGCCCCGCCAAAGCGGCGTTGGTCAGATTGACCAGCGTACCGGCTGCCACTGCTTTCAGCCCAAGTTGCGCGACTTCCGACCGACGCGTGGGGGCTAAGCTTTCGATCGTGCCCAGCACCATGGCAATGGAGGCCAGATTGGCAAAGCCGCACAGGGAAAACACGGTGATGATCTGGGCATGCGGTGACAGCGTGTCGCGCACGTCGATATAGCCCACATAGGCGACGAATTCGTTCAAAATGATTTTTTGGCCAATCAGGCCGCCCACTTGGATGGCCTCTTCCCAGGGGACCCCCATCAGCAGTGCAATGGGCATGAGCGCAACGCCCAAAATGACCTGAATGGTCAACTCCGGATAGCCAATCAACCCCCCGACCGCCCCCAGAACGATGTTTGTGAGGGCGATCAATCCGATGAAGGCAACCAGCAAGGCGCCAACGGCCGCGGCCACACGCAACCCCAGCAAAGCGCCGCTTGCGGCGGCGTCGATAAAGTTGATGGGCGGGTGTTCCTCATCATAGGAGATCCTTGAAAACGCAACATTTGGGGTTTCGGTTTCAGGGCAAAGTATTTTGGCGAATAGCAAACTGCCCGGTGCCGACATGAAGCACGCCGCGATTAAGTATTTGATTTCAACCCCCAGGCCCGCCACACCGGCAAGGACGGCACCGGCAATGGTACTCATCCCACTGCACATGAGGGCAAACAATTCCGATCGTGTCAGCTTCGGCAAATAGGGGCGGATCAACATGGGGGCGTCTGTATGGGCGATAAAGATGTTGGCTGCAGCCGTCACGGACTCCGCGTGGCTCGTGCCGATGACCCGTCGAATGGCGCCGCCGATATACAGGATGACCAACTGCATGACCCCGGCATAGTAGAGAAGTGAAATCAAGGTCGAGATAAAGACGATCACGGGCAAGACCCGGAACGCAAAGATAAAACCAGTATCGTTGCTGGTCAGCGGGCCGAAGACAAAGGATGCGCCGGCTTCGGCGCTCTCAATGACCGACCGGATGCTGTCGGCCATGCCGCCCAGAATGGCTTGCCCGAACGGCACATACAAAACAAATAAAGCAACCGCAAACTGGAGAGCAAAGGCCCGCAAGATCAGCCACCAATTCACGGCCCGCCGGTTTTCGGACAGGATAAGGGCAATGGACATAAAGACAGCGATGCTGGCGATGCTCTGTAATATGATGATCATTTGTCAGGTTGCAGACAGTATTGGTTTGAATCCGAAGCAATTATGTAACACATTTGACGGTGAATTTTCTGGTAGTGTTTGAGTCGTGTCGTTTCTCTTACCTTAACGATACCGGGGCGAGGACGTGCGATCTTAAAGACGGGAACATATATATGGCCGACCTAAGAGAGCCTGGACCGTTTCACTTCTTTCGCGAAATGCGCTTGCCCTTTGACTTTGCCTCTCTACCCTTGCGCGCCATAAATCTGAACAATGCGCCGCGGGGCGACGGCGAACCCGTTATGGTGCTGCCGGGCTATTTGGCGGACGACACCTCCACCTGGGTGATCCGCGCTTATCTTGACTATCTCGGCTATGACGTGCGCGGCTGGGGTCTTGGGTTTAATCGGGGGAAAGTCCGCAAACTGGCGGCGGCGTTGACGGATCAGCTCGAAGAGATGATGGCGCAGGACGGCCAATCCGTTCGATTGGTGGGGCAAAGCCTTGGCGGCATTATTGCGCGGGAAATTGCGCGCCAGCGCCCCTATTTGGTCGACCGCATCATCACATTGGGATCTCCCGTCGCGGGCGGGCCGAAATACACCGCCTTCTCAAATGTCTACCGTATGCTGACGGGTGATCATGTGGACAATGTGGAACAAGTAATCAAGGAACGAAACCGCATTCCCATCAAAACGCCCATTACGGCGATCTACAGCCGGTCCGACGGGGTTGTGGCCTGGCAAGCGTGTATCGACGACCACAGCCCCAATGTGGAACATGTGGAAGTGTCCAGCAGCCATGGCGGTATGGGCGTCAACGGGATTGTGCTTGAAGTTATTGCAGAGCGTCTCGCGGCATGATTTGAATAGGCCCACGCCCACAGAACAAAAGGGCGGGGAGGCCGCGCATGCACGTTCACACCACACTTATCCAAAGCGATTTGCAACAAGTGCCCGACGAAGTACGGCGCATCGAACACGCCGGCTATGACGGGATCGCGACGCAAGAAAACAAGCATGACCCGTTTCTACCGCTGGCGGTCGCATCCGTGCACAGTTCACATCTTCAGCTCAGCACGAGCATTGCCATCGCTTTTGCGCGCAGCCCTATGTCCACCGCGAATATGTCTTGGGATCTGCAAGTGGCAAGCCGCGGGCGGTTTGTGTTGGGCATCGGCAGTCAGGTGAAGGGGCACAATGAACGGCGTTTCAGTGTGCCATGGTCGGCACCAGCGCCCCGCATGCGCGAATATGTAAAATCCCTGCGCGCCATCTGGCACACGTGGAAAACCGGCGACCCGCTCAATTTCGAAGGCGAGCATTACCGCTTCACCTTGATGACGCCCAACTTCACACCGGAGCCCATGCCCTATGACCCGCCGCCCATTACGATCGCGGCGGTGGGCCCCGCAATGTTGCGTGCCGCCGGCGAGTTATGTGATGGCGTGCGCCTGCATGGCTTCTGTACGCGGAAATATTTTGAAAATGTGATCTGGCCCGAATTGGGCGGGGCGCTGAAAAAAGGCGGCCGCCAGCGGCAGCATTTTAATGTCAGTGGGGGCGGTTTCATGGTCACCGGCGCGACCGATGAAGAGGTTGCCGAAAATCTCGACTGGGTGCGCGCCCGCGTGGCGTTTTATGGCTCGACCCGGGCCTATTGGCCGGTGTTCGAGCAGCACGATTTGGTGGATCTGGGCAATAAGCTCAACCACATGTCCAAGACCAACCAGTGGGACGCCATGCCCGCGGAAGTGTCCGATGATGTGGTGCGGTTGTTCGCCGCCGTGGGCCGCCACGACGAAATCGCACGTGTTGTCGCCGATCATTTTGGTGGGTTTACGGATAGTGTATCCGACAGTGCGGCCTATTACCGGCCAGGGGCCCTGCCGCCGGACGTGATCCAAGACATCCAGCGGATCGACACGCCGTTCAAATCGTTTGCGGTGGCTTAAGCTAGACCTTCGCGGCCCATGCGCAGGAATTTGTCGCGGCGTTGACGGCGCAGTTCATCGGGCGCCATGCCGCTCAAACTGTTCAGGGCCGCCTCGATGGAGTTTCCGATTTTAGCGATGGTGTTTGCCGCGTCTCGATGGGCACCCCCCATCGGTTCTTCAATGATTTCGTCAATCACACTGAGCGAGGCCAGGTCTTGCGCGGTGATCTTCATGGCCGCTGCCGCGTCTCTCGCTTTTTCGGCGGCCTCTTTGGCGATCGCCGCCGCGTCTTTTCCCTTGTCAGAGTTCTTGAACAAAATTGAGGCGCAGCCTTCCGGCGAAATAACCGCGTAAGTGGCGTGTTCCAACATGGCAACGTGATTGGCGGTGGCAAAGGCGATGGCGCCGCCGGACATGCCCTCGCCCGTGATCACCGCGATCAATGGCACGCCCAACCGCAGGCAGAGGTCTGTTGACCGTGCAATGGCTTCGGCTTGTCCGCGTTCCTCGCCCGCCAACCCAGGATAGGCACCGGCCGTGTCGATCAACGTGATCACGGGGATGTTGAAACGTTCGGCCAACTCCATAATCCGAACGCCCTTTCGATACCCTTCCGGCCGGCCCATGCCGAAATTATGGCGAATGCGGCTTTGGGTGTCGGAGCCTTTTTCATGGCCGATAAAGGCGACGGTTTGTCCGCGAAACCGGCCAATGCCTGCCATGACCGCTTCGTCTTCACCGAAGGCGCGGTCGCCGGCCAGATTGGTGAAATCCTCGACCAGCTCGCCCATGTAATCCAGAAAATGCGGGCGGTTGGGGTGGCGCGCCACCTGCGTTTTTTGCCAAGGAGTGAGCTTCGCATAGGTATCTTGCAGAAGCTGCTGGGCCTTCGCTTCGAGTTTTACGGCTTCATTGATCAAGACTTCTTTGTTGCTGTCTTTGCTCTCTGCCGCCATCCGGCGCAATTCGTACGCCTTGCCTTCCAGCTCGGAAATGGGCTTTTCAAAGTCCAGATAGATGTGACCGGTTGATTTCGGCGTTGGTTCTTTCATGGTTCTTTCGGCCTATCCAATCGCGCGTCTGAAACGGCCCCATAGCGCATAACCCGTTAAATCGAAGGCGCCATACCCATTTTTCGGCCCTTCAATTCGGTTTCTACGCGACGTACCGTTTGCCCCAGATTCGCCGCACACTGGCCCGGGGCGCGGCCCCTGTCAACAAAAGTCGGCGTGCTCTTGTCACAAAATAGACTGACATTCCGTCATTGGTACAACAGTCGAGATTTGTGGCGACAATGTGCGCCTGGCCCGGCTGTGAAAACGACCATTGCGGGAGCGCTAACATGTTGAAAACATTATTTAATCGGATGATTTCGGACGCTGAAAAGAAAACCGGCGAAAACGCGGATTGGATGCGCGATATTTTGCGGGTGTCCACCAAGTCGTTTCTTGTCTTCGGTCTCTTTACGCCGCTATCGACCCATCGTCAGTCCCTGCCGCTGGCCATGCATCACCTGGCGCGGCTCGCCGCCGTGTCCGAAGCGGATTGTGGTCCCTGTTTCCAAACGGTCGTTAACTATGCGGTTCACGATGGTGTCGAGGATCGGGTGATCCGCGCGGCCATTGAAGACGACGTGTCAAAACTGAGCGATCTTGAAGCCACCGTGTATCGCTTTGCATCCGCTATCGCCCACAAGGCGCCGGACGACGATGACGCGCGCACCGTCATTCTAAGAGAATGGGGGGAACAGGGGCTCATTGACCTTGCTTATGCGGTCGCAGGGACACGGGTGTTTCCAACCGTGAAACGGGCTATGGGCTACGGGGCTGCCTGTCACGTACTGGAGGTGCGGGGCAAACGCGTCGCCCCCCATCAATCGCTTGAGGCCGCATGACAACAGCGTCTGTTTCCACTGTCTTCGAAGAAGCGCGCCCCCACTTGCTGGGGGTAGCGTACCGCATGTTGGGCGCCTTGTCCGAAGCGGAAGACGCCGTACAGGAAACGTTTCTGCGTTGGCATCGCGCTGATCGGGACGAAATTGCCAATCCGAAAGGCTGGCTCACTACGGTGTTGTGCCGTCTGTGTATTGATGAATTGCGTTCGGCGCGGGTGCGGCGCGATGCCTATACCGGCCCCTGGCTTCCGGAACCTGTCGCGACGGACGCGGACGATCCCTTCGATATGCTCGAGAAAGCGGATACTATCTCCATGGCATTTATGTTGATCCTCGAGCGGCTGGCCCCGGAAGAACGCGCGGCCTTCTTGCTGCGCGATGCCTTCGATTACGACTATTCGGAAATCGGCAGCATTCTGAAAAAGAGCGAACCGGCCTGCCGGCAATTGGTGTCGCGGGCCCGCGCACGTTTGCGTCAAGAACGGCCGCGCTTCAGCGCACAGAAGGAAGACCACGAGCGGTTGCTGGCGTCATTTGAAAAAGCCGCCGAGACGCTGGATTTCACGGACCTTCTGAAGGTGTTCGCCGACGATATCGAATTGTGGACCGACGGAGGTGGCCGGGCCACGGCGGCGCGCAATGTGATCTATGGCAAAGAAAAGGTGGCCCGTTTCTTTGTCGGCATTTCCAAAAAAATGCCGCCGGACATTATAGGGGAACATCGCATGATCAACGGCTTTCCGGGCTATGTCATGTGGCTGGACGGAGACATTTACATGACCATGAGCCTGGACGTGGCCGACGGCAAAGTGACCAGCATTCAAATGATGCGCAATCCGGATAAGCTCACCCGCATACCCCAGTAGCCCGTGTTTATCTGGTGCGGGCGAGCGGGTGATTGTCTTCCACCAATTTGGTAAGGCGCTGTTCCTGTACATGGGTATAGATCTGAGTGGTGGAAATGTCCGCGTGACCCAGCATTTTCTGTACACTGCGCAAATCGGCCCCATGGTTCAAAAGATGTGTGGCAAACGCATGGCGCAGCGTGTGTGGCGACAGACTGTCTGGCGCAAGCCCGGCGTCGAGCGCAAGGTCTTTCAGCAATTGGGCAAAGCGCTGACGGGTCAAATGCCCTTGCGCGCCCCGCGATGGGAACAGCCAATGAGCGGCGGGCTTTTTGCGTGCATGAGCCTCGGCCTTCGCAATGAATGTGTCGCGCACGGTCAGATAGGCTTCGATGGCCTCCAAGGCCGCGGGGCTTAATGGCACCACCCGTTCCCGTCCGCCTTTGCCGGTGACAAATAAAACGCGGTCCTTGCGCCGCAAGGCCGCCAGAGGCAAGCCCACCAATTCGGACACGCGCAAGCCGGAGGCATACAGCACCTCCAGTAGACACCATAGGCGCAGCCCTTCCGGCCCTTCCTGGCGCTGCGCACAGGTGAGTAATGCGCTCACATCGGCTTCACTCAACAGTTTTGGCAGGGGGCGTCCCTTTTTAGCCCCTTGGATCACGCTGGTGGGGTTGTCGCCGCGGCTCTTCTCAGAAACGAGGAACTTGTAGAATTGGCGTAAGCTCGACAGGCGCCGTTGTTGTGTGCTGGCGCTGGCCCCCGCATCCGCCAGGTGTTCCAGATAGTTTTCGATGTGATCCCGCGTGGCGTTTTGGGGCGCTGTGCGCTTACCCAAATACTGGCTGAAATCGATCAGATCTCGGCGATAGGCGTTGATGGTGTTGCTGGAGGCGCCGCGCTCACTGGCCAGCATCTCCAGAAAGGCTTCAAGCGTGTGGGCGCTTGTCATTCCCCGGCGCGTTCTGTGGGGGCGGTAACAGGGGCAAGGCTTGCTTCCAAGGCCAGTGCCCGTGCGTCTTGAATAAGGCCCACGCTCGACAAGGCGCCAATCACTTCCGTCATGGTGGTGGTCGATGCGGCACCCGGCCCTTCAGCCCCCAAAGTGATCAGGGTCAGGAGCGCTGTCTCCCCCATCTTGTTTTCTCTGGCGGAATTAACCAGCAGCGGAAGGCTTTTCGGCGGAGGCGCGGTTTCTTCGAAAGCACCGCGGCCTTTGTTCGACAACACCGTATCCGGAACCTGATAGCCCAGGGCTTCGAGCATGCGCAGTTTTTGCTGAAACTTGCGCACGGTGCCCAATTCGGTTTGTTCCACCTTCCACGCGATTTGGTGCAAATTCTCCACATCCCGTTTGCGCCATGGCAACCGTTCCGACGGCTTTGCGATCCAAAGGTCGGGCTTGAGCAACTCGATCGCCTGGATATTGGAAACGCCGGCGCGGGCAGATCTCACATCCACCAGCTCATACCAGGCAAAGGCGCGTTCCGCGTCGCCCACGGCCAGGCTGGCGCGCAGGAAGGGGCCAGAGGCCCAAGCCAGCGTAATGTCCGGCGTAATTTGTCCGGCAAACCGCTCCATCACCCGGGCCGTGACCGGATAGATGCCTTGCCGTTCGCCCAAGTGCCAGGCGGTACTGATCAGTTCAATGCGCTGGTCCACCGTCGGCGTGGCGCCAATCGCTTGATACAAGAGGGCTTGGCCAACGCTTGGCGGATTTTTCGCCGACCAATCGGTTTTGGCATTGGCAAGGTCCGCGTTTTCAAACGGATAGAGCGCATAAAGCCGCTCCAATTGGCGTGGCGAAATAGCGCCGATCTGGGCGGCCATTTCCCCCAATACCAAACGCTGTTCGAACGTGCCCGATGGAGAGGAGGCAAAAGCCGCCAAGAAAGGCGGCGTCATGTTCAGGGGATCGATAAAGTCGATGGGGTCCACCTCAACCGCGCGCAGCAGGGCGATGTCCAAGGCTTCATTCGCTTTCAGCGTATCCGGCAGCTTGTCCAAATAGCCCAGCGCCTTGTCCATCACGGTAAAGAAGAATTTGTCGTCGGCTTCTTTTTCGCGAAGGAAATCCGTGGTGAGGCCGGCGGCAGACTCATTGCCGCGATGGACTTGGCAAAACGCGCCGGTTTTCCCCCAGTAAGGGCTTTTGGCCGACATGCGAATGCGGTCCACGGTTTCGCAGGCCGGGTCCGTTCGCCCCAGCAACAACAGCGCATCGACCCGGTATTTCATGATCTTTTCGTCGGTGACCGTATCCGGAATGCCGTCGGTCAGGGTCACCACATCTTCCAGATTGCCGGACAGGTAGAGTTGCTTCGTGCGGACGGCCAGCAGGCTGTTTCCCGGGGAACGGCCTTCGGGAGGGGTCACATTTGACAGCAAGACACGCCGTTTCAGATCATTCATCGCCGGCGACATGGTGCGCGATGGAATTTGCTGCAACAGACCGATCACCCGGGCGCGATTCGTGCCGCGCCACAAGGTCACCGGCAGCGCATTGTCGATATCCACTTCCGGTGAAATCGACGACAGATCCACCTCGCCCAAGGTGCCGACGGTTACGCCCCCGTCATCCAAACCGGGGCGTGCTTCGATCGACTTTAGGCTGCGGTCGTTTGAGAACGGATTGATTGGTTGGTTGGACGTGTCGCCGGATTGTCCAGGGGCGGGAACGATGCCCACCGGCGGCCCGGTGACCTTACGTCCAGAACCTTGGGATTCTTGCGCGTAGGCCAGGCCCATGCTGGACAAGAATGCCGCGGCGACGGCCACTGCCAATACTGTCTTGATGCTCATCAGGCAGCGCCTTCCTTAGCGGGGGAATCTCGACGTATCGAGTTCTTTCTCCACCGGTGCCACCGGGGCCTCAATGGTTTGTGCATAAACCAGCAGGCCGCCAGCCGCCCCAACGAACAGCAATACAACGGCGCCCATCACACGAAGTATCGTCATTTCAGCTCCACCTCTGTCAAAACTGATTCGAAAAGCCCCAATATCAGGCCTTTTCGGCAGCTTATTGTCCATCTAAGGGGGTTATCGTTTGGTTGATAAAAGTTAAATACGGCTGAATTGAGAACAAATCGTTTAGATTTTCGCCGGAAATCCGCCTCAACGTGCTAAAGGCATAGTCTTGCGCGGCCTCTCCCATGGAGTAGGGCTATCGCCTATATCGTTTTATGGACTTTCAGGTTTGCCGCTCATTCCTGCGAAGGCAGGAATCTCGCAAGACATTTTCTGAGATCCCGGTTCGCCAAGGGCGCCCGGGATGAGCGCAAGAGGAATGGATCCCGATATAGGATAGCTCTTCCCCAAGCGGGGGTCGCCGGGGCGTTTTGGGCTTTGTGACGCATTATGATCGAAAAATCTTTGGTTTTAGTGGGCTTAATGGGGGCTGGGAAGACGACGGTCGGACGTCGGCTTGCAGCAGCCCTCAACCTGCCATTTGCCGATGCGGATCACGAAATCGAAACGGCCGCGGGCTGCTCCATCAGCGAAATCTTCGAAAAACATGGGGAAGCCGCGTTCAGGGATGGCGAGCGGCGCGTCATTGCCCGCTTGCTCGACGGGCCCGTTTGCGTTCTCTCCACCGGCGGCGGGGCCTTTATGGATCCGGAAACCCGGCAGAAAATCAAAGAAACAGGCACGTCCATTTGGTTGCGCGCGGATCTGGATCTATTGATGGAGCGGGTGCTTCGGCGCCCGACGCGCCCCTTGCTGCAACAGGACGATCCGCGCAAAGTTATGGAGCGCTTAATGGAAGAGCGTTATCCAGTGTATGCGGAAGCGGACATTACGGTTGAAAGCGGGGACGGGCCACACGAAGCGGTCGTGTCCCAAATCATGGATGCGTTAAAGGAACGCTGAGCCAAGCTTGTGGCAGATATAGAGTCTTCATTACACGAAACGGTACCGGTCGACCTGGGCGACCGTTCCTACGACATTCTCATCGGCGAGGGTCTGTTGGCCCACGCGGCGCAGCATATCTTGGCGGTTCGGCCGGTGCGCAAAGCCGCCATTGTGACCGACAACAATGTGGCGAAGTACCATTTGCCCGCTTTGCGCAAATCGTTTGAAGACGCGGGCATTGAGACGATAGACATCGTGCTGCCGCCGGGCGAGCAAACGAAGTCGTTTGCGTTTTTCGGCACCCTGCTTGAAGAACTGCTGGACGCAAAAATCGAACGGTCTGACTTAGTGGTCGCTTTCGGCGGCGGCGTCATTGGCGACCTCGCGGGCTTTGCCGCCAGTGTCCTGCGGCGCGGGGTCGATTTCGTCCAAATCCCCACGACCCTGTTGGCACAAGTTGATTCTTCAGTAGGCGGAAAAACAGCCATCGATACCAAACAGGGCAAGAACCTTGTGGGGACATTCTATCAGCCGCGATTGGTCCTGATCGACACCAACGTGTTGCGCACCTTGCCGGACCGGGAAGTGAAAGCCGGTTATGCCGAAGTGCTCAAATACGGGCTGATCAACGATCCCGCCTTTTTTGACTGGTTGGACGAGAACGGTTTGGATCTTTTGGCCGGCGACCCATCGCTGCAACGGGCTGCCATCGCCACGTCGTGCCGGGCCAAAGCCGGGATCGTTGCGCAAGATGAAAAAGAAAACGGTGTGCGGGCGCTTCTCAATCTTGGCCATACTTTTGGGCACGCTTTGGAAGTAGCCGCAGGCTTCGATGGCGATTTGCTGCATGGGGAAGCCGTGGCTGTCGGCATGAATTTGGCGTTCCAATATTCAGTTAAGCGCAATATATGCTCCCCCGACGATGCGGACCGTGTTGTGGCGCATCTTAAGAAAACCGGCTTGATGTGGGACCCCGTCTCAGCGGTTACCCCAAAGCCCGACCCTAAGTTTCTGGCGGATGCCATGTTGCAGGATAAGAAATCCGTCGGCGGCAAACCCACTTTCATATTGGTCAAGGGCATCGGGCAAGCGTTCATTCAACCCGATGTGCCGTTGGATCATGTTGAATCCTTCTTAAGAGAACAATTGGAATTATCCTGATGGATCCCATACTGACAATTATCGCCGTGTTTGTCTTGCTGATCTGTTCGGCGTTTTTTTCCGGCTCTGAAACGGCGGTGACGGCTGCCTCGCGGGCCCGCATGCATCGTTTCGAATCCGAGGGGATTTCGAGGGCCGCGATCGTGAACCGGCTGATCGACCAGCGCGAACGGCTCATTGGCGCGATCTTGCTGGGTAACAATCTGGTGAACATTCTCGCCTCCATCCTCGTCGGGGGCTTGTTCGCCACGCTTTTCCCGGAGGGGGGCGTTCTTTACGCAACGTTGGTGATGACGGCATTGGTGCTCATTTTCGCCGAGGTGCTGCCCAAAACCGTGGCCATTACAAACACCGACCGGGTGGCGCTAATCGTTGCTCCGTTGCTGCGCGTTTTGGTTTTTGCGTTGGCGCCGATCGTCGGGTTTGTTCAGTGGATTGTGCGCCGGACATTGCTGATTGCCGGGCTGGACGTCAGCAACACGGAAAGCGTGCTGTCTGCCCATGAAGAACTGCGCGGCGCCATTGATCTGCACCACCAAGAAGGCGCTGTGTTCCGCGAGGACCGGGACCGACTTGGCGGTGTGCTGGACCTTCATGAATTGGAGGTGGGCGATGTGATGGTCCACCGAAAAAACATGGCCATGATCGATGCCAACCAGCCGTCAAGCGTGATCATTACGCAAATTCTGCGCAGCCCTCATACCCGTGTGCCCATCTGGGAAGATGATCCGGAAAACATCATTGGCGTGTTGCACGCCCGCGATATTCTGCGCGCGTTGAGCACGGCCGGGTGGAATGCCGAAGACCTGGATATTAAAGAGATCGCGTCAAAGCCATGGTTTGTCCCGGAAACCACCTCCTTGCGCGAACAGCTTGATGCCTTCCTCAGTCAGCGCGGGCATTTGGCGCTTGTGGTTGACGAATATGGCGCGTTACGTGGGCTTGTCACGCTTGAAGACATTTTGGAAGAAATCGTCGGTGAAATTTCCGACGAACACGACTTGGAAATTACGGGATTACGTCCGCAGACGGACGGATCGATCATCGTGGACGGCAGTGTGCCGGTGCGGGATCTTAATCGCGCCATGGAATGGGCGCTCAGCGAGGAAGAAGCCACCACCATTGCCGGTCTGGTTATTCACGAAGCGCAGACAATTCCCGATGTGGGGCAGATTTTCACTTTCTACGGGTTCAAATTCGAAATTCTGCGGCGGCGGCGCAATCAGATCATGGCGTTACGCATTTCGCCTCCTCGGACCTATCTCAAATTGCCCGATTCAGTGAAGGCCGGTGCACCGCTGCATTAGGTTTCATCAGGGGTTTTTGTTTTCAGCGCGAGAGCGTGCACCGGACCCGCTAATTCTTCCGCTAAGATGTCGTAAACCATCTTATGGCGCTGGACACGCGACTGCCCGGTAAAGTCGGGTGAAACGATGGTCACCTTGAAATGGGTTTCCCCCTCGGGGCGTGCGCCCATATGTCCCGCATGCAAATGAGATTCATCTTCCACATCCAAGTGGACGGGATTGAGATTTTTGGTGAGTTTTTCTCGAATTTGATCAATGACGGCCATTTGGATGCTCTAATTTATTTTGCGATTTAGGGCGACGTGCGCGCCACTTTGGTTTACCCTTGTGCGCTTTTATTTTCGACACCGCTAATAGTTTTTGAGTGACGATGTCAGACAACGAAAAATTTGTATTCGATATTCCGGTGGCTAAAGCTGGCAAGGGGAAGACGCGCGCCAGTAAAGAACAGCCAAAAACCAAGCGCAAATGCGCCGTGAAAGATTGTAACCGGCCCGGCACCCATCGCGCCCCCAAGAACAGGGACAATTTGCGCGAATATTACTGGTTCTGTGTAGATCACGTGCGTGAGTACAACCGCAATTGGAATTTTTTCAAAAACATGTCCGACGGCCAGGTTGAGGATTTTTTGCTGGACGGTCTTACCGGCCATCGGCCGACCTATCCGATGGGCTCGAACCCCTATGTTTCCGCAGGGAAGGCAGCCGAAAATCGCATGCACGACCCTTATTCCATTATTGATGATGGGCCGGGTGACAAGGTGGAAGTGGAAAAAGGACCCCGGCGCCCCAAGGTCGGCAAAATTACCGCGGACGCGCTTGCGGTGCTGGATCTTGACGACAGGGCAACCTTGAACGAGGTAACTGCAAGGTATAAGGAATTGGTCAAACGGTATCATCCGGATGCAAACGGGGGTGACCGCGGCGCGGAAGAGCGTTTGGCAAAAGTGATCCGCGCCTACAAGCAAATCAAGAACAGCGGATTCGCTTGAGCAAATATATGGTTAATGGCGACCGGCTGGCCTGGCGGCATCTCAGGCGGCATCCGCTGATAGAAAGATGAATTCATGGTGGTTATGCAGAGTGATGCTGATGTGTTGGATAAACCGGACATCGAAGTTTCCGTCGCGCAGCTTTTTGGGATTGAGTCCGACTTAAAGGTTCCCGCTTTCTCGGAGCCCAATGACTACGTGCCCGATCGCGATGACGATTATCGGTTTGACCGGGAAACGACGCTGGCGATTTTGGCCGGGTTTGCACACAACCGCCGTGTCATGGTGCAAGGCTATCACGGTACGGGTAAGTCCACGCATATTGAACAGGTGGCGTCGCGCCTCAACTGGCCGTGTGTTCGTATCAATCTGGACAGTCATATCAGCCGCATCGATTTGGTGGGCCGGGATGCGATCGTTTTGAAAGACGGCCAGCAAGTAACCGAGTTTCGCGAAGGCATTTTGCCATGGGCTCTGCAACACCCCACGGCGCTTGTCTTCGATGAATATGATGCCGGACGTCCGGACGTGATGTTTGTCATTCAGCGTGTCTTGGAAGTGTCCGGCAAGTTGACGCTTCTGGACCAGAACCGGGTTGTGCGGCCGCATCCGGCATTCCGTTTGTTCGCGACCACCAACACGATCGGTCTGGGGGATACGACCGGCCTGTATCATGGCACGCAACAAATCAACCAAGGCCAGATGGACCGGTGGAACATCGTCACCACGCTTAACTATCTGCCGCATGACGAAGAAGTGAACATCATCCTGGCGAAGACCAAATCCTACAATACGGAAGAAGGACGCAAGACGATCGCGGCCATGGTCAATGTGGCGGACCTTACGCGGTCGGCCTTTATCAATGGCGACCTGTCCACGGTGATGAGCCCGCGGACCGTGTTGACCTGGGCGGAAAACGCGGAAATCTTTGGCGATGTGGGCTTTAGTTTCCGGCTGACCTTCCTGAACAAATGCGATGAACTGGAACGGGCGACCGTTGCAGAGATTTATCAGCGTTGTTTTGGGGAAGAGCTGCCCGAATCCGCAGCCAATGTAACGTTGAGCTAGATCTAGGCGTATTTGAGTGAGCAACGAAGGGCCAGTCGAAAACTTTAAGCGTGCCGTCACCATGACGATGCGCGCGATTTCTGGCGATGAAGAGTTGGTCACCACCTTTGGCGCGGAAGCCCCCAATTTGCGGGGGCACCGGTCTCGCCTGCCGTTACCATCTCGTGATTTGCCTCCGGAAGAAGTGGCGAAGGTGCGCGGCAATGCGGATGCGCAAGCGCTTAAAATCGCGCATCACGACGAAACCATTCACGCGACCCATTCTCCGGTTGGACAAAATGCCCGGGCGATTTTTGAAGCGGCGGAACAGGCCCGCGTCGAAGCGATTGGCGCGAACGCCATGTCCGGTATGGCCGAAAATTTGGACGCGGCGTTAGACGACCGCTGCCGGGCGCAGGGCTTTGCGCGCATGCGTGACAGGTCAGAGGCGCCTTTAAGTGAAGTGATCGGCTTGCTCATGCGCGAGCACATGACCGGACGGGCCGTCCCTGAATGCGCTCGCCACATCGTGGATGAATGGCGCGTGTCGGTGGAAGAAAAGGCCGGCAAGGATCTCGCGCAACTTACCAAATGCGTCAATGACCAAACGGAGTTTGCGCAGCTCACCCGCAACATCATTTCCGATTTGGGGATGGGGGACGAGTTGGGGGACAGCCCCGACGAGATGGACGATGCGGATCAAGACGAAGACCAATCCGAAGACGAGTCCGACGCCAATGAAGATGGCGGCGAAGGGGCCCAGCCTGATGCCAGTTCCAGCGAACAGGTGGAAATGTCTGAAGGCGAAGGGGACGAAGGCGATGAACAGGCCGTTGAGGTTCAGTCCGACGAAGAGATGTTGGATGCGGACCCGGAAGATAGCGGCGAAGGCAGGCAACCCTGGCGTCCGAACAATATGGCCGGCGATCCGTCCAGCCATCCGAATTACAAGGTTTTCACATCCGCGTTCGATGAAACCATTGCGGCGGAAGATTTGTGCGATCCGGAAGAATTGGGCCGGTTGCGGGCCTATCTGGACCAGCAATTGCAGCAACTTCATGGGGTGGTATCGCGTTTAGCAAACCGGTTGCAGCGGCGCCTGATGGCGAAACAGAACCGCGCGTGGGAATTCGACCTGGAAGAGGGCATGCTGGATGCGGCCCGCCTGTCCCGGGTTGTGATCGACCCCATGCACCCATTGACGTACAAGATGGAGCAGGACACCGACTTCCGCGATACGGTGGTAACCTTGTTGCTGGACAATTCCGGATCCATGCGCGGGCGCCCGATTACGGTGGCGGCCCTGTGCGCCGACATTCTGGCGCGTACCTTGGAACGGTGCTCTGTGAAGGTGGAGATTTTGGGCTTCACCACCCGTGCCTGGAAAGGTGGCCAATCGCGCGAGAAATGGCTCAATGAAGGAAAGCCGTCCAACCCTGGGCGTTTGAACGATCTGCGGCACATTATTTACAAATCCGCCGACGCCCCATGGCGCCGGGCTCGCCGCAATTTGGGGCTGATGATGCGCGAAGGCCTTTTGAAAGAGAACATTGACGGGGAAGCGCTCACTTGGGCCCATAATCGTCTGTTGGGCCGGCCGGAACAGCGCCGTATCTTGATGGTGATTTCCGATGGCGCGCCGGTGGACGATTCTACACTGTCCATCAATGCCGGCAATTATCTCGAAAAGCACCTTCGAGAGGTGATTGAATATATCGAAACCCGGTCTCCGGTGGAATTGATCGCGATCGGCATCGGGCACGATGTCACCCGCTATTATCGGCGGGCGGTTACGATTGTCGATGCCGAGCAGCTCGGTGGGGTGATGACCGAAAAACTCGCGGAACTTTTCGACGAAGAAGCGCCCACGGCGCCCAAGCGCGGTCCAGCGCCCCAGGATCCGGGGGGGCTTAGCCGCTTGTCCATGCGCGAATTGCGGCGCGCTGCTAAGGATTCGACTCATTGACCTTAAAGACGTTGGTTGCTTGTGTGTGTGCGGCGATGGTGTCGATTGTCTCGGCTGCGCAGGCTGCCGACACGTCACCGCTCTCCATTGGGGTTCACCTTAAGCCCCTTCCATTGTCGGCCCGTAAGGGAAGCATCGTCGATCAAGTTGGCGATCTTACCTATTTAGGTGGTATACGGATTATATCGTCAGAGCGGCGCTTGGGTGGCCTGTCCGGGCTTATCGTCAGCCGCGATGGATCTGAATTTGTGAGCGTGTCCGACCAGGCCGACTGGGTGCGTGGAAAAATCGTCTATGAAAACGGGCGCCTGTCAGGAGTTGAAAGCCTGACGGTGGGGTCCATGCTGGATGAACAGGGCAAGCCATTGATCCACAAAAAAGGCGATGCGGAAGCGGTGGAGCAAGTGGACCCATCTGGTCCATTCCCCGGCAATGTTGTGGTGGCCTTCGAGCGGGAACACCGCTTGTGGCGCTATGATCTCGGGGAAGCCGGGTTTGCGGCGCGTCCGATAGACTTGAAGATACCGTCGGCTGTGCGCGCATTAGAGGACAATCAGGGCATCGAGTCCTTGCACATTACATCTGACGGTGAGGTGATTGCGATCACCGAAGGCACTTATGACGATCAGGGGCGAACGCGCGGCTGGGTCATGCGCCTGAACAAGGACGGCCTATCGGTGGATGGGGCGCAGCCTTTGTTCTTGGAAACCTGGACCACCTTCAAACCGACGGATCTGACGCGTTTGGCCGATGGGCGCTATCTCCTGTTGCAACGCCATTTCTCCCCGCGCACAGGCCCCATCATCCAGTTGCGCGATCTGGGGCCTGACCTTGTGCAAGGCGGCACCACAATTGCGGGCGCCTTACTGGCGCAGTTGGACATGGGGTTCAATATCGACAATATGGAAGGCTTGGCGGCGCGGCAAACCGATGACGGCCGCACGCTCATCTATGTCATCTCCGACGACAATTTCAATCCGCTTCAGCGCACCTTACTGCTGATGTTCGAGGTGAAGCCCGCGCCGGTCTTGGAAGAGGTGAAAGACGCGGAGGATGGGTCAGGCGCCGCCGAAGCCAGGTAGCGGGCGTACCCATGGGCGCAATAGGGCGTAGGGCACCAGCATCAAAAAGGCCATAAATGACGTAACGGCGATATTGACCGTCATTTGATGTGTCCACGGATCAATGCCCGCTTTCGCGATGGGATAGTAGAGGACACAGAAGGTAAACCCGGCAAACAGCGCGCTGTAAAGCGGGGCGCGCCACCAGGGGCGCCCGCGCACTTGATCGAAAACGGTGATGTTGACGATCTGTGACGCGAACAAGGCCACCAGAAACGCTGTAAAGACGCGGCCCGTTGGAAGCGGGGGGATTGGCAAGCCATTTTCAATGGCCGGGTACAAAAATGCGATCAGCAAGATGACAACGGTCCACCCCGCTACCATCTGCGCGAAAGCGTAGCCGGCGCCATAGGCGCGATTGGTCAGCATGGAAACGAAAAAGATCACGGGCACCATAAAGTGTCCGGTGGTCAACCAATGTCCGGGCTGCAAGTACCATGGTTCCGGTGGAAAAAAACCATCGAACAAGGTGATGCGTTGGGACGTGGTATCCAGCGCCAAAGCGAACGCGAGGACCAGCCCCGTTACCGGCAAAAACAAGCGCCGGGTCACTAAGAACCCGTAAGAAAACAATTCCAAGAAAGTCTCTTTATGTTTTTTCGGTTGCTGTTGTGCGGCGTCCGTCACGGTTTGATCCCACCAATACCCACTGGAAACAAACCAAGGTCAGCAAATCCCGTACCGCGAAAGGATTTGTTAACCAGGACGGTCGCGCAAAAAATCGGCGGAATTTGGGCCGTGCCGAGATCCATTGGCGGGAGACGGGTGTCAGCACATGAGGAACCCCGTCCCGTTTTGGCACAGGCCGTGCCACAACGGGTCAAATGTTCAGATTTGGGAGGGGGATTAGGCCGAGGCGCGTGCTTTTTGGATGTCGCGCTTGATCTTCAAGGCCCGCTCGGACAGGTTTTCGTCCCGTGCTTTCAGCAAAAAGGCATCAAGGCCCCCGCGCCGGTCCAAGGTGCGCAAGGCGGATGCGCTAACCTTCAAACGGAAAGAGCGGTCCAGCGTATCGCTTACCAAGGTCGTTTGTGTCAGATTCGGTAAGAAGCGACGGTTGGTTTTGTTATTAGCGTGACTGACATTATTGCCGGTCATTGCTCCTTTGCCGGTGAGCTCGCAACGGCGTGCCATTTGACTATCCTCGGATTGGATTTCGTTACGTGGAGGACGCTGCTCTACGACACGACACTTGCGGCCGGCCAGGCGCATGGACCTCGAAAGCGCGCACTTTTAAGGGGCCAGCGCCGTCAGGTCAAGGCTAAATCGTCCGTACCGATTCTATTGCCGCCGTGGGGCGATTTTTAAGGGCAAACTGACGTCCTGCGGATACCCGATTCCGGCCCGCTCCGACCGTGTTGAATCTGCGCAAATCCGACACTTGCTTTCCCGTCCGTGAGGGGGCTATTGTTGCGCCACGTTAGGTTCCTACTACATTTTGTGCGTGAACAAATGACGAATTTTGAGATGTAAGTGATTCGGTCCCTCTATGTCCCATCTTCGTTCTATGTGTTAACAAGCAGCCTTAACACTTCGTTGATATTCTCCCTGCCACATCCAACGCCGCAAAAGTCGCAATAATTTCGGTATGACACAAAGCCGTCGAGACCGGCCTTCCGGGAAGGCCACGCCCGCACTTTCCGCTCCCTTCAAGAAAGAGTCCGCCGGCCGGTTGATGGCGGTATTGGGGCCCACCAATACCGGTAAGACCCACTATGCTGTGGAACGCATGCTGGGCTATGGATCCGGCATGATCGGATTGCCCCTGCGCCTGTTGGCGCGGGAAATATATGACCGTGTTTGCGAGAAAATAGGGCCCGGCGACGTGGCCCTCATCACGGGCGAAGAGAAGATCGTCCCGTCAAACCCGCGCTATTATGTCTGCACCGTGGAGGCCATGCCTCTTCAGGTGGAAACAGAATTCCTCGCAATCGATGAAGTGCAGCTTTGCGCCGATCCGGAACGGGGTCACGTGTTTACGGATCGTTTGTTGCGGGCCCGCGGCAGCGAAGAGACCCTTTTTCTCGGGGCGGAAACCATCCGGCCCCTCATTCGCCAATTGCTCCCGGAGGCGGCGTTTACAGGGCGGTCCCGCTTTTCAGATCTGGCCTATATCGGGCCCAAGAAAATAAGCCGTTTGCCGCGCCGAAGCGCGATCGTCGCGTTTTCTGCGGATGCGGTTTACGGCATTGCCGAATTGATCCGTCGGCAGAGGGGCGGGGCGGCCGTGGTGATGGGCGCTCTCTCGCCACGGACCAGGAATGCGCAAGTGGCGCTTTACCAATCCGGCGAAGTGGACTTCATCGTGGCGACCGATGCCATCGGCATGGGCCTCAACATGGATATCGATCATGTGGCCTTTGCCAGCATCAAGAAATTTGATGGCATGGGGCACCGCGAATTGCGGCCAGCGGAGATCGCGCAAATCGCCGGTCGTGCGGGCCGGCATACAAATGACGGTACGTTTGGGCCAACCGGTGAAGTAGAGCCTTTCGATGCGGAGCTGGTCGAGCAGATTGAAAACCATCGGTTCGACCCCATCCGCACTTTGCAATGGCGCAACCCCGTTTTGGATTTTTCGAGTGTTGACCGCCTGATCCAAAGTCTCGAGGAAACGCCGCCGGTGCGTGGGTTATCGCGGGCGCGGGCGGCGGACGACTTAACGGCGCTCAAATTAATGAGCGAAAACGCAAGCGTCATGGAAAAAGCCAAAGCGCCGGCCGCCATTGGTCAGCTTTGGGAAGTGTGTCAGATACCGGACTTTCAAAAGACAACGGTCGATGAACACGTTCGTTTGCTGACGAATATTTTTGACCATCTCATCAGCGACCAAAATCGCCTGCCGTCGGATTGGGTATCTGGCCACATTCAGCGGCTTGATCGAACGGACGGCGATTTAGACATGATTGCCACGCGAATTGCACATATTCGCACCTGGACATACGTCTCGAACCGGAACGGATGGCTCGAGGACCAAGAAGAATGGCAGGGCCGCGCGCGCGAAATTGAAGACAAGCTGTCCGATGCACTACATGAGGCATTGACGCAGCGTTTCATCGATCGTCGTACCAGCTTGCTCATGAAGCGGTTGCAGCAAAACGAAGACCTCACCGCCGAAATCGCGGAAGATGGCAGCGTGCTGGTGGAGGGGGCATATGCAGGCAAGCTGAGCGGCTTCAAATTTGTGCCCGATCCGCGCGCCTTGGCCGAAGACAATGGGATTGGCGCCAAAACGCTCCGCGCGGCCGCCGTAAAATCGCTGGAGAATGAAATTCTCATGCGGTCGTCGCGTCTTGGAAATGTGCCTGACGAAACCATTCAGTTGACGGAACATGGGAAGATTTGGTGGGAAGGCAGCCCCATTGGAATGCTGGAAAAAGGGGCGGACCCGTTATCACCCACCGTGCGGCTCTTGGTGGACGATCTCGTGCCCGCGCAAATTGTTGACCGCATTCAAAAGCGTCTTGATGGATGGATTAAGGCTCGAATCGAAACCCAACTGGCACCACTTGTTGCATTACGTGATGCCGATCACCTTACGGGTGCCGCGCGGGGACTTGCCTTTCAACTGGTTGAATCAATGGGGGGCTTGCCACGGCGCGAAGCTGCTGCTCAGTTGAAAGAACTGGACCAAACCCTGCGGGCATCCTTGCGTCAGCTTGGGGTGCGGTTCGGCGAATACAGTGTCTTTCTGCCGGCGCTTCTGAAACCGGCACCGGCGCATCTAAAAGCATTGCTGTGGGCGGTGTTTCAGGGGGCGGGGCCCGACGGCCTGCCTCTTTTACAAACATTGCCTCCGCCACCGGGGCCGGGACTTACGTCTATCCAAGTCGATCGTGAGGTGCCGAAAGGCTTTTACGAATCGGCGGGCTTCCGCGTGTGTGGTGTCCGTGGCGTGCGGATCGACATGCTTGAACGCTTAGCCGGACTTATCCGCTCCTCGCGGGACGGTGAGGCGTCAAAACCAAAAACAGCGGAAGAGGCAAAACAACCGGCAGAAACATCGTCGCCCGAACCGGAACAGCCAGCGCCATCCGCCGAACAATCCCAAGAACAGGTTTCAGAAAGCGCACCGGACGCAGCACCTGCCGAAATTGTTGAACCGCCGGTCGAACCTGAACAACCACCTCAAGAGATTCAAGCTCAAACCGCTGGTGTTGAAACCAGTGAGCCGGAACAGCCCTCAAGCACGACACAAGGGGACGAACCGCCTTCGCCCCCAATGGGGCAGGAAGAGGTTCCGTCCCGATCGCTTCCAGACGGGTGCTTTGAAACCACGGCGGATATGATGTCTCTCGTGGGGTGTAGCGGGGAGGAGTTTGAGGCCATTCTCAAAAGTCTTGGCTATCGTAAACGTCCGTATACGGTTGAAGGTGGGGAAGAGCCTGTAGAAATTGAGGTCTGGCATTATCAACAACGCCGGCCGCCGCGCCAAAAGCATAAGCGTAAAGAGGCCGCGCGGAAATCCGATGGCGGCGCGCCGTCAGGCAAGAAGCAACGCCATCGCAAGAAGCCTGGCGGGCAAAGCGGGGCAGACAAGAGAAAACCCCGGGTCGCATCGGCTGGGCCAAGACGCAATAAAGGAGACATGGATCCAAACAGTCCCTTCGCAGCTCTTGCAGCGTTGCGCGATGCTGGGAAGTCCGGAAAATAAACGGCCTGAATGTCTAGCGATCCGTCTACAGAAGAACGTCAAGCCATACGTGTCGATAAATGGCTTTGGTACGCTCGTTTCTTCAAAACCAGAACGCTTGCATCCAAATTCGTGGAAAGCGGCAAAATCCGGCGCACCCCCGACATGCCCGACGGGGCGGAAACGCAGCGCCTAACAAAGCCCAATCAATCCGTGATACCGGGGGATGTGCTTACCTTTCCACTTGGACCGCATATTCGAATTGTGAAGATAATCGCCATCGGCACGCGTCGTGGTCCCGCCCCCGAAGCCCAAGGTCTGTACGAAGACTTAAGTCCGCCGGTTCCCAAAAAGCGGGAGATGGATATGGACCCTCAAGGCATTAGTGCGGGACGCCGACCGACAAAGAAAGAACGCCGGGCGCTGTCAAAGTTGAAAGACCCGACTTGACGAGAGTGGATGCAGCCCTGAGATATAGAACAGACTTCCACTCCTAGTGAAAAGACGCACCATGTTGAACAGAATTAAAACATTCTTCTCCTCGATTGAAGAAGATGCGAGAACGGGCGAGCATTCTTTCGAAGAGCATCAGTTGGCCGCAGCCGCCTTGCTGGTGGAAGCCGGCTGCCTTGATGGAGGGTTTGGTGAGGCCGAAAAAGCAACGGTTCAGTCCCTTCTCGAGGCACGATTTGGTCTTTCGGCAGACGAAGTATCCTCCTTGATGGAGCAGGGAGAGGCCGCGCAAGACAGCTCCAGTCAGCTTTTCCGCTTCACCCATGCGGTAAAAGACAGTTTCTCGGAAGAAGAGCGGATACATTTGATTGAAATGTTGTGGGAGGTGGTCTATGCCGATGGGGTCCTTCACGACTATGAAGCTAATTTGCTGCGGCGTGTGGGAGGTCTCATCCACGTGTCAGATCGTGATCGGGGCGATGCCCTGAGGCGGGTGAAGCAAAAGCTGGGTATTGAGGATTAAAAGAACGGAATCAACAGGGACCCAATGGCGGCTGTCGTTGGAGTAAAGAAATGACCTACATCGTTGTGGATGCATGCATCAAATGCAAATTCATGGATTGCGTGGAAGTGTGCCCGGTAGACTGCTTTTATGAAGGCGAAAACATGCTGGTGATACATCCAGATGAATGTATCGACTGCGGTGTTTGTGAACCAGAATGCCCGGTTGAGGCCATTAAGCCAGACACGGAAGACGGTCTCGAAAAGTGGCTGGAAGTTAACCGGGAATACTCCGAAAAATGGCCGAATATTACCGTCAAAGGCGAACCACCCGCCGATAGTAAGGATTTTGAGACCGAAGAGGGCAAGTTCGAGAAATATTTCAGCTCTAATCCCGGTCAGGGGTCGTAGGCCTTAAATTTGGTTAACACGTTCGATCGCTACGAAACCCCAGCCGTTTGCTGGGGTTTTTGTGATCAGCAGACGGACGGGCCGCCGCTTTTTTTCTGCCACAATTTGTGTTATAATAGGCTTTCAACGTGGAATTTATAGGCTAAGGGGCGCCGCTGGTTATAGACCGTGTGCGTCTTTTTTGGTTCTTCGGCTGATCGAAAAATGGCCGCCGGAAACAGGCCGGCGCAGCAGCTTAAAAGCAAGGAAATGACAGCCGCCACGGGTAAAATTCTGAAGCGATCTTCTAGGTCACTTTCAGAGAGGACAAAGCTGCTTTGCTAAGGGGTGGGTTCACGGATCCAGATGTGGCGCCAACGATGCGGACTGTCGCATGACAGAACGCGCCCGGTTGACCATTGGTCGGCGTGACAATTGGTGCGGCAAAGCGGAACAAACGTATAGAAACTGGGACAAAAGAGCGAAAAATGGCGAAAAAACCGACGAAGAAAACCACCAAGAAGCTTGATTTCCGTGCCAATGACTTTGTGGTCTACCCGGCCCATGGCGTTGGCAAAATCGTCGATGTTGAAGAGCAAGAGGTTGCCGGCACCAGGCTGGAGCTTTTTGTGGTGGACTTCGAAAAGGAAAAGATGACGCTGCGTGTGCCGACTGCGAAGGCAAAATCCGTGGGTATGCGCCAGCTTTCCAGCCCGGATACGGTCGAAAGTGCTCTCAAAACGCTCAAGGGCCGCGCGCGCATAAAGCGCACCATGTGGAGCCGCCGGGCCCAGGAATATGAAGCGAAGATTAACTCTGGAGACCTCCAGTCGATTGCCGAAGTTGTGCGCGATTTGCACCGGGCCGGTGGTCAGCCTGAGCAATCCTACAGTGAGCGCCAGCTCTACGAAGCCGCCCTGGACCGCATGGCCCGGGAAGTGGCCGCGGTTGAAAAAATCGATGAGGATGCCGCCATTCGGCGTGTGGAAACCGCATTAGACAAAGAAGCTGCCTAAGACGGCCCTTTCCCCTACGGAAACAGGGGCGTTGGAAACAACGCCCCTTTTGATTCTTGTATCGAGCCGAAAGCACGGTGGCGCCACTGATCCAAACGTTGCCGTCATGCGTAAAACCCTTTGAAGGCAGAGGTGATCTCCCTGCCAGCTGGTGCCGCTCAATAGCGGCCATTCAAGGGGTTGAACATGGCTCATATCGATACGCCTGAAACTCAAAAGGCCAACAGACGCTTTATTCAACAAGCGATGAAAAAGCCGTTGCTGGAGGCCGATCACGAAGTCGAGCTGGCGCGCTCCTGGCGCGAAAATGGTGATCAGAAGGCGTTGCACCAGCTCACCATCGCCTATATGCGGTTGGTGATTTCCGTGGCCGGTAAATTCAGAAACTACGGCCTGCCCATGGCGGATTTGGTACAAGAAGGGAATGTGGGCCTCATGCAGGCCGCTGCGCGCTTTGACCCCGAACGCGGCGTTCGTTTTTCGACCTATGCCACATGGTGGATCCGTTCGTGTATCCAGGATTATGTATTGCGGAATTGGTCAATTGTCCGTACAGGAACGACCGCTTCACAGAAATCCCTGTTTTTCAAACTGCGCCGTCTGCGCGCCATGTTGGATGACAATACGGGTACTCACCTGTCCGCAGAGAACCGTGAAATTATCGCTGACAAGCTTTCCGTGGATGTCAAAGATGTGGAAAGTATGGAAAGCCGTTTGACCCATGGGGACCGGTCGCTCAACGCGGTTATGAGCGAAGACGGTACTGCGGAATGGGTTGATACGTTGGCCGATGACCGGCCTCTTCCCGAGGAAGAGGTAATGGAACATCGCGACACGGAACAGCATAAGCGCTGGATCGACCAAGCGCTCGAAGGCCTCAACGAACGCGAACTGCTTATCATCAAGGAACGCCGGTTGCAGGATGATACGGTGACCTTGGAATCGTTGGGGCGGCGTCTTGGCGTGTCAAAGGAACGTGTGCGTCAGATCGAGTTTCAAGCACTTAATAAGCTCAAGAAATCTCTCGTCCAAATCGTCGGGGACCCTAAGGCTGTTGGCCTTAGTGGAATTTAGCCCGGGCCTTGATTAGCTGGCCTTTTGTGCTTGTCCGCGTTGGCGAATAGCTTCCCGCCGCTCTTCGACATCGGCGCCGCTAACCTGTTTGTTGGCGGACGATGAAATGCGCTGCTCTGTCTGCATCGCGTCCCCAAAACTGTCCGCAAAGCCTTGATCGATTAGCGCCTTATAGTCGGTCAAGCATTGCGGCACGACAGACATCATGTCGTCCGCCAAGGCGCGGCAAGTGGGCAGCAAGTCTTCCGGGGAAACGACCCGATTGACCAGGCCCCAATCGGCAGCCTGCTGAGCACTGAGGAAATTGCCGGTGAGGGACAATTCTTTGGCCCGGTAGATGCCGATGGCGCGGCTTAATTTCTGACTTAGTCCCCACCCCGGCAGAATGCCAACCCGGGCATGGGTATCTGCAAAGCGCGCATACTCTGACGCGATAAGAACATCGCACGCAAGTGCCAACTCAAATCCGCCAGTGATGGCCACGCCGTTAATGGCGCCAATAATGGGGCCTGAAAATCGCCCGAGGGATCGTACCGGATCGCGGTCTTGGATTGTGTCGTTCAGCGCGGATGATGCATTGGCGCCGAGTTCCTTCAAATCGAGACCCGCGCAAAACGCTTTACCGGCGCCGGTCAGGATCATGATATGTGTTTCCGTGTCTGCTTCCAACGCATCCACCGTGTCTGCCAACGCGATGCGTAATTCCCGCGACAGCGCGTTCATGGCGTTCGGCCGGTTAAGGGTGACCGTGGCGACACCACCGTCCTTGGAAACCTCCAAAATGTCTGACATGCAATTTACTCCGCGACGATCTTGTAGCGCCTGCCCGGCACGATCGCTTCGTTTTCCTCTATTGAATTGATGAACTTAAACCGGTCGATCTTATAGGTGCGATAGGCCATCCGGTTGGCCATGGTTTGCACCGTATCATTCGGACCGGCGGTTACTATGCGAATACGCAGAGGCTTAAGCTCGGCCGCTTCCGCATTTGACAGCTTCCTGAACCCCATAACCGTCTCTTGGAATTTGGGTTCATAGGTTTTGATTTTGTCCGGTGGGGCCCAGAACATGAAATTATACACTTGGCTGCCCGCGTACTGAATGGCCACAAAACGTATGTCGTAGTTAGAATTCGAGTTCCGCATGCGATAAAGGCCGGTTGCGGCGGGAAGGCCGGACCGTGTCTTGAAGCTTTGCACATCGGTCAATCGTATGCGCTTGCGGGAAGCGAATTCCTGCCGCAGATAGGTGGTGATGTCATCGCTGCTGCGGATCCGGTCAGCGGTCAGGCGAAGGCCCGTGTTTTCGGGGCCTTGCGCATAGACCGACGTTGTTGAATTTCGAAGATAGAAACGTTCGGGTGCGTTAAAGGTCATCCGCAAGGCGGGGTGAGAAAAGTTCCGCCCACGAATGAAACCCTGCTCTGGGTCGTCGCCAAACAACATGCCTTCGATGCGGTCCAAGAAGATGTCCCGGTTTCTCGGCTTGCTGCCGGCGGGGCCGGCTCCGGACCGGCCAGCCTCTTCGATCGCCTTCTTGACACGCTTCCCCGTATTGGGATGGGTAGACAGGAAGTCGCTGCGGTTGGGATCGTACGGTTCGCCCGTGATCTTGGCGACCATCGCGCGCTCCTTGGCCATGGAATCGAGGAAATCGGCTTGCGCAAATGGATCGTAGCCCGCTGCCGCAAGCGCCCGAACGCCGACAAGGTCTGCCTCGTATTCTTGCTCGCGCGAGAAGCTGCGCACAAGGGCCTGCCCCGATCTATTGATCACCTGGGTGATTTGATCGCTGCCCCCGACGGCGCCCACGACCACGCCGATGATCGACACGCCAATCTGGCGATCAAGGCGTTTGGCCATATGCCGTTCGGTCACATGGCCAATCTCATGACCGATGGTCCCGGCCATTTCCGCTTCAGAATTGGCCGTCGCCACAAGTCCCCGGGTGACATATACATAGCCCCCGGGCATCGCAAATGCGTTCACTTCCGGAAAATTCACCAAAGTGAAGGTGTACCCTAGGTCCGGGTCATTAGAGAATTTAGCGATCCGATTGCCAACATCGGCGATGTACTGGTCCAAGCTTTTTTCGGTGTAAACACCGCCAAATTCAGCAATGGCCTGTGGGTGTTGTTCCCGGCCGATTTGCTTCTCGCGCTCTTTCGAGATGAAAACTTGAGCCGACGCCGCCGTCGTCAGAAGCCCCAGCGTCAGCAAGACCGACAAGCAGCCCTTCAAGGCCGTCAAGATCGTCCTCGCAACAGTTGTTGTATCCCCCACCATCATCACATCGCTCACTGTACTTTGCCCCCAAAGTGGTGCGCGCCCGCACCGTCCCCTTAGTGTACTCAATCCTGCGCAATAGCCAATCAAAAGGGCGCTATGTTGGTATTTTGATCCAGGATTTCGATCTGATTTGGGTGCACGGCCTCAATAAAAGGGCCATTATAGCTCTCAACCCAGCCGCGAACCCGGACTTTCTGCCCCTTCAAGGTCATGGGGTCCAGGCCTTTACTGAAAGATCGGGCATATTTCGGCGAAATCGTGATGGTGAAATCGCTGCGCCAGTCGGCTCCGAAATTGAGAAAATACCGGTTTCGCCGGTGGGCCACATCCAAAATGGTTCCTTCCACGAGCTGAAAGGACCCCGTCAGGCCCGCCAGATCATCGTGTTGGCGAAGCCGGTAAAAAGAAGAGGCCCACAGACCTTTCTGGTTCCGCCGGGCATCTTCTTCGGCCGCAAGCAGGGGCAGCCCGCACGCCGGCGGATGCGGTGTGATGTCAACACGCACGAGACCTTGCCTGACCAAGTGCTCTTGCAGCCAAAAATCACCGTCTCGGTCGGTGTGAAGGATCACATGGGCTCGTACCCGTCCATAGCGGTCTTGGGTGTGATCGGGCATCAACGAAATTTGCTTACCGACCGCTAATGTCGACAAAGCGGTGGTTGCAATTTTTGAGTAAGGGGCGGCACGAAGCTGTGTGCGCGTCGCGGTGTGTTTCGGCGCGCGGATATTCGCAAGACGGATCTGTATCCCCGTGTCGGTGACCATCGTGTCGCCGTCAATAACTCGGTCGACAATGACTGTTTCGAAGGGGGCTGTCTCGTCTGGCAGTGCCGCCGCAAGGCAGGGCGGAAGATTGCCGGTGCCCGCCGCCAGGCAAGAACTGGGAAAGAACCACAAAAGCGCCATGAGCAAAGTGCATCTTACGCTCATGAGCCTCGGTACTCAGCGTTTGTATTTTATGAAGGGTGTGACCGTGGCGACGTGATCGTACAAGCGCCGGGCGCGATCGTTGAATTCTTGAGTCAACCAATAGGTCTGGTCGGCGCCTTGGGCGTCTGCCGCCGCATAAACCGCTTCGATGAGTTTTTTCCCCACACCGCCCCCGCGTACCGTTGGATCCACAAAGAGATCTTCTAAGTAGCACCGGTCCGAGATCGACCATGTAACTGGGTGGAAAAGGTAATGCACGATGCCCATAAGGCGCCCGGTTTCATCCACGGCACATAAGCCGTGCGGTTGTTCGTCGACGGATACCAGGCGCTGCCAGGTGATTTGCGTGACCGCATCGTCGACTTCGGCTTCATAAAAAGTCAGGTATCCCTGCCAAAGCGGCAGCCATTGTGTGTGATCTTCGTCAGTTAGTCGGCGAACGTGGATGGTCATGGAACGGCTTCGGGACGATGGGGTGGTACCAGTGAGTGAGCCCGCGTATTTCAGGTGCTCAGACGCAAGATGTCAATTGCATTTGGTGTCATCACCCGCTCGGCAGGCGGGTGCTATGTGAGGGGCTGGTTAACGAAACGTAATTATCCGCTGGTCAATCACCCCCATTCTTCGGGGTTTGTTAGCTTTATCCGAGCATTCTAACTGGGTGAAATATCGAATACAGAATGATCCCGTCACATGACGCCTTCACCCCAAAGCCCCATCAATCAGCTGGCCGATAGCGTGTTTCGACGCATTGATAATCTGTGTGGGATCGATCCAGTTAAAGATTTTGAACTTGCCATAAAATCTCGATTGCTGATCTTGGTCAGTTGTGTTGCATGCATTTCGGTGACATCAGCGCTGATCAACGGGTTCGCGGTTTCGTCTGATGTGACGGCCCCCAAAATTGTCGGCATGTTGAATATCGTTATCATTGCGTCTGTGCCGATCCTTTTGATCACATCAAAACAAATTGTGCTGCCCGCAACGATTTTCTGTGTAACGGCAATGGGCGGTATCACGTCCGGTCTCATTTTTAATGGCGGTCTACATTCTCACTTCGTGGTGAACCTGCCTTTGGTGTCTGTGATGGCAGGGTGGTTGATCAATATGCGGGCCGGTTTGCTGGCCGGGGCTTACTCCATTGGAATGTTCTTATTCCTAGGGTCGGATCTGGCGTCGCTGGTCGTCGTCCCTTCCCTGCTTAGTCCCGAGCAGCTCATCTATATGCGCATGAGTACGGCGATTTCATCGACAATCTCGGCTTTAGTGGTCGTTTGGTGCTTTCAGCTTGCGACAATGCATGCGCTTATGGATGCTCGGGAAGCGAAAGATGCGGCCGACCGGGCCAATCGTGCTAAGAGCGACTTCCTCGCGAATATGAGCCATGAGCTGCGCACGCCATTGAACGGTGTCGTGGCAGTTGCGGGAACCTTAAAAAAGACAAAGCTGAGCGGTGAACAGGGCACGATGGTCGACTTGATTTCGTCGTCCGGCCAGACCCTCGAACGGCTGCTGAGCGATGTGTTGGATGTCTCGAAAATCGAAGCAGGGCGACTCGATATCGAGAAAATCCCCTTCGACTTCGAAGCGCTGGTTCGGGAAATCGTCGACTTGTTTAAACCGCTGGCGGACGAAAAGAACCTCGACTGCAAGTTGACAATCGGTCCGCGCCTTGCGCCCGCCTATATGGGGGACCCGACACGCATCCGGCAAATTCTCACGAACTTGCTCTCAAATGCCGTTAAGTTTACGTCCGAAGGGTCTATCACCGTAAATGCGCACATTGATAACACCTTGCGGGAACAGCCATTTTTTGTCCTTTCGGTTCTGGATACGGGTGTTGGTTTCGACAAATCGTTGGCGGATGCGCTGTTCGATCCCTTCATTCAAGAAGATGGCTCCATAAACCGGCGTTTTGGCGGCACCGGCTTGGGGTTGTTTATTTGTAAGTCGCTGACGGAGGCTATGGGGGGCCGGATATCGGCGACGTCAAGGGTGGGCGAAGGTGCTTACTTCAAAGTCGAAATTCCGACGGTGTGTGTCGATGAACCCGCGGCTCCTGTTCCAATGATTGCCAGTCCGATTGAGGTACCCGAGAAAGTGGTGTGTTCGGAGGAGCAGAAACCGACAGCGCCTGCAACGGACGACGGTCTCTTGCAGATATTGCTTGTGGAGGATCACGCCACCAATCGAAAGATCGTCGAACTGATTCTTGGACCGCTCGACGTAGCGATTACATCTGTTGAGAATGGCCAAGAAGCGTTGGAGGCGTTTGGGGCGTCTTCCTTTGACTTGATCTTGATGGACATGCAAATGCCCGTCATGGATGGCTTGACGGCGACGAAAGAGATTCGACGTCTTGAAGCAAGCCAAGACCTCCCCCGCACACCCATCGCGATGCTCACGGCCAATGCCATGGCAAATCACGTGACTGATGCCCTAAATGCCGGTGCCGATGCTCATATCGCCAAACCAATCACGCCAGACAGTCTCATAAAAAGCTTGTCAGATTTGTTGGAGAAAACCGGCCGCAAACGCCTGATGGCGGCATAACGCGTCTATCAGCGTATTTTCCTAGGCGGACGCTGCGGCAAGTATAAAGCGGTTGGCGCGGACGCATATTTCCGTCAAAAAGGCGGCTGAATTTCATTTGCTTCAGCGTGCCAGATTATGACTTTGCCTCACGACCTTCAAAACCTGTCCGTACACGGTCCGAAATGGTTTCAAGACGCCATTGGTCAGCCGCGAACGGAAGGAACGGTGGATGTAGCTGGATGTCCGATCCACTATTTCGAATGGGGCGATCCATCCAAGCGCGGTGTTGTCATGGCTCATGGTTTTCTGGCCCATGCGCGATGTTTTGCGTTTATTGCCCCCCTCTTGGCCGACAATTTCCACCTGGTATCCTATGACCTGTCCGGAATGGGCGATTCGGGTGCAAGGGAAAGCTATCCCGATGATGTGCGTGCCGCGGAAATGGTTGAAGTCGCCCGTGCGACCGGCATGACCGACGATAATCTACCGCCCTTTGTAGTAACCCATTCCTACGGCAGCTCCGTCGGTATCAAGGCCTGCAACGATCATTCCGAGCTGTTTGGCGGTCTTCTGGTGTGTGACTTTATGATGTTGCGGCCAGAGATAATGCGCGCCTATATGGGAGGGGAGCGCGCGCGCCCCATGCCCAGCGGTAACAAGCCAAACAAGGTGTATCCAACTCTTGAAACCGCATTGGGGCGCTATCGGTTGGCACCGGAACAGTCATGCGACAATGACTATTTGCTGCACTATATGGCTTATCATTCCCTCAAAGAGGTTGCCGGTGGATGGAGCTGGAAATTTGACACAAGCATATTGTCAAGCGACCACCGAGAGATCGATTGGTGGGAAAGTCAGCCGCAAAGATTTGTGCAAGTACCGGGGCGCAAAGCCATTATTCATGGTGCGGACAGTATTCTTTTCACACCAGATTCGGCCAACTATATTCAAGAGATCAGCGACCGCCCGCTGCCCATCATTTCCATCTCGAATGCGCAGCATCATCTCATGTTGGATCAGCCCATCGCTTTTGCTACGGCCTTGCGATCTGTTTTGACCATGTGGAACTCGGAAGACCTTTCTTAAGCGCTTTTTTCCGCATCCGAATCGGTCGCAGGGCCTTGGCTAACCCACCGCGAAACCTTGGCGTAAAATTCTTCAAAGTCGATTGGTTTGGGCAGGTAATCATTCATACCGGCATTCAGGTACTGTTCCCGGTCACCGCTCATTGTATTCGCTGTAATGGCAATAATGGGGATGTCAGCCTTCGAGCCGCCTTCCTTTCGGATTTCCTTGGTGGCTTCCACACCATCCATTTCGGGCATTTGTCCATCCATAAGAATGAGATCATAGCTGTTCTCACGGACGGCCTGCACCGCTTCATGGCCGTTCGTGACCGTATCGACGGTGTATCCCGCATTCTTGAGAAGGGTTTGAAACAGCATTTGATTGCCCAGATTGTCTTCGGCCAAAAGAACTCGACCACCGGTCGTTGAGATTTTTTCTTGCCTGGTAGCGGCTATGGGTGTGGGGGGCGTGGGTGTTAACACATGACGTAGCGCATCGACGGTCAGAGTATGCCCAATCGGGGCCGTAAGGGATAGGTCGGCAAGGTGTCTGCGATTCGCCGCCTGCCGGTCTGTTGGATTGCTTGAGATGTGAATAAGTTTTGCGGAGTTGTGTTCATCCGCCAAAAGGTCAGCGATCTCGTCTGTGAGGTCCAGTGCAATCACCGCTGCCAACTGCGGGTCGTGCAGCCTTTGTTGAAAATCCGGTCCAAAATCGCTGTAACGGTAATTGATACCGTGCTGCTGGAGCTGTCTTTCAATGATCGACCTGTACAAACTCGTCTCTCCCGCGACGAGCACATGCTTGTGATCTAGGGCCGACAAGGTGGCATGACTTCTCGATCTTTCGCGGGGGCCTGTTTGAAACGCGATCGAAAACCAAAAGACGCTCCCGCGCCCTTGAACCGAACGCACGCCAAGCGTCCCCCCCATCAGTTCTACCAAATCTTTACAGATGGCAAGACCCAACCCGGTCCCGTTAAACTTACGCGCCCGTGAGGTGTCAACTTGGGTGAATCGGTCGAAGAGAGTGGGAATCTTATCTTCAGGAATACCAATTCCCGTATCGACGACTTCGAAGCTTATTCTGTGTTGATCGTTTTCACCCGGCACCGATTGCACATTCACAACCACGCCGCCGCTATCGGTAAACTTGATTGCGTTCGAGATCAAATTCGTAAGGATTTGCCGCAACCGCCCCGGGTCACCGCAGACAAATTGCGGAATTTCCGAACCGGCGACGGCGCCCAAATGGAGACCTTTTTCGTTGGCTGACTGGCTGCCGATGGCAAGCACTTGATCCAATATGGTGTTGAGATCGAATTCGACATTTTCGACCTGTAAAGCGCCGGCTTCGAGTTTTGACACATCAAGAACATCGTTCACGATGCTGAGCAGGCTGTGTCCCGAGGTTTCGATGGTCGATATCCAGGACCGTTCGTCAGCCCCCAAATTGCCATTCAGGGCAAGCTTTGAGAACCCCAAGATTCCGTTGATTGGTGTTCTAAGCTCGTGGCTCATATTGGCAAGGAACGCGCTTTTGGCCTCGGAAGCGGCTTCCGCCTTAGCGACCGCCAGCTCCACATCTCGAATGCTGGCTTGAAAAAGTGAAATGAAGCAGAGTGTGAGGACATATACAGATGTACTTGCCGCAAACGCATAGAAGAAATAACGGTAATGTTCGACGGCGGCCACTGATATCAAAGTCTCAGGTGGCCAATTCAGCATACGAACTAAAATTACTGTCTCTAGTAAAACCAAGGCGCCATAGGTGAGTGTTGCACCGCGGCGGGAGATCAACAGGCCTGACAATACCGGCAGCATGACCAGGATGATTATTTCAGGTTCGTGAAAACCCAAATCAAACAGGGGTTCCGGAACCACGCCGAAGGCGCCGCAAAAAAGAGTAAGCCACCCTGCCAGTTTGATCGACTTTGTCACGTATAGGATGACCGGCATGGCACACAGAACCAGTGACACGAACCCCGCAACCGTTGCCATTGCAATGTTGTAGTTGGGACTTTGGGTATAGAGATAGCAAAGAGTGCCGCCCAGGATGCCGAATATCGTCGGGCAAAACATGAGCAAACGGGCGCGTACAAGATCAACGCGGTCAGACGGATCGATGTTTAATCCCATGAGACGGTCGAAAAACGCCAAGATACGGCCGGGCACAAGAGTACTCCAATTCCTTTCTAGTGAAAGGCAATATTGCCCGGAATTCATTAAGAAAACCCAGCGGCGGAGCGGGTTCTAGCGTAGTCGTTAATGAGTGTTTAACCAACAGGGTTAGGGATATCCGCGGCTGGTGACCGAAGACGGATGACGTGCAGTGGCGTCGCCTTCAATCGACGCTCATCGCAAGAACTCGGCTGATATGGCTTAAAGGGCGCCCGCTTTCTTCGGCCCATTCATTGAAAGCCGCCTGAACCGATGCAAGCGCTGTTTTTGATTTGGGTTCCTTGTCGATAATCCCTTGTGCGATTAACGCGCGCACGACGTCTTTGGAGAAGACAAACGTATCTTTGCCCATCTGACGTAATAGGAATTGTGCGGAAGATCCGCTTAAGCGTTGTCCGTTCTTCTTAAGAAAATCGTAAAGGCCAACAATATCGTCACCGGGCCAGTTCGCGAAGAACTTGGCGGCACTGCCATGGTCGTCGGCGAGGGTGCAGATCATCTGCGCATTGTGTGGGGCCGACTTGATTTTCGCGAAATTCCGGATGATGGCGTCATTGCCCATCAACGCTTCCAGTTCTTCATCATGCATGGCCGCCACCCGCCTGGGGTGGAAACCGTGGAAGGCGTACTCGAACGCAGGCCATTTGTTTTCCACCACTTTCCAAACGAAGCCGGCCTGAAAAATGACCTTTGTCATGGCGGAAAGCCACCGGTCGTCTTTTATCTTGCGCAACGCAGCTGGTGACTTTGGTGTGGGGAGTTGGGCGTCCACCGCGTCTGCTCCGCCCTTTCGTTTGGCAGCCCGCGCAAAGATCTTATCGAATTTTTCCACGGCAATTCCTCCGTAAACGGTGCGGTTCAGTCGTTCGGTCCCTGTCGACTATTTCGATCAGCCTGGTATAACTGACAAAAATAATCAAACGGCGGAGCAATATTGCCGTTTTAGGGAGGCATTCCTGCATGAGCACTGATCAAGGCTTGGCCGCCATTCCGGCGCGCCATTACACTTTTCTCGTTCTTATGACAGCGCTCAACGTGATGAATTTCGTTGACCGTCAGCTTCTGGCGAGTTTTGCCAATTTCATCGTCCCGGAACTCGGGCTGACGGACACCCAATTTGGCTTGCTGACCGGCCTTGTGTTCATCGTGTTTTACGCGGTGATGGGGCTGTTTATGGGGGCGCTGGCCGACATGCTCCATCGGCCTCGTTTGGTGGCATTTGGTGTTGCCTTGTGGAGTGTCCTAACGGCCGCCTCCGGCGCCGCCCGCGGCTTTGTCAGTATGGCAATCCCCCGTATGCTGATTGGTGTCGGTGAATCTATTTTGACGCCAACGGCCATGTCCATGCTGGCGGACCGTTTCCCGAAATCCCAGCTCGGGTTTGCGGCGGGGTTCTATTACATGGGCGTGCCCATCGGTGTGGGCCTTAGTTTGTTAATTGCCGGATATCTTGGTCCGGCGATTGGTTGGCGCAATTGTTTCTATTTACTGGGGGCGATTGGTCTTGTCTTTGCGGTGGTCATGTTGTTCGTCAAGGAAACGCCGCGCCAACACCATGGAGAAACCCAGGCGGCGCCGTTGAAATTGAACCGCGAAAGCCTGGTACAGATTTTTAATACACTAACGCAAGCCTTGCGCAAATCACCCGCATTAGGGTTGACCATGGCGGGCGGTGTGACGCTGCACTTTATTTTGGGGGCAGCGGCCTTCGAACAATTATGGTTCGTTCAAGAACGCGGATTTGACAAGGCTGAAATTGCCCAAATGTCCGGTTGGATTGCCATGGTTGCCGGTATCATGGGCAATCTGTTTGGCGGCCTTGGCGGTGATTATTGGCAGCAGCGGACGGGCACGGGACGTCCCCAGTTTCTGTTCTGGGTGATGCTGGTATCCATGCCGTTCAGCATTGCATACCGCCTGGTAGATCCCAGCAGCTTCTTCTTTTATTTCGGTATCTTTGTGGGCTTCTTCCAATTGGGCGCGTTTTACGGCCCCACTTTTTCGACGGTTCAGGAGCTGGTGCCGCCGCAAATTCGATCCACCGTGGTTGCGTTTTACATTTTGATGCTCAATTTGATCGGACTTGGCTTCGGCATCACGGCGGGGGGCATTGTGATTGATACGCTGCGCACGGCTGGTTTTGAACAGCCTTACACATGGACTCTTTTGAGCTTTACTCTTCTGTCGGGTTTGGCGATACCCATGTTCTATTTTGCCGGCCAACGTTTCACAGAGGATCAAAAGCGGCTTTATGCATCTGACCCGAAACCTGCTGAATAACGCGACATCTCAAATAAAGGACGCCTCGTGAACCGGCGCGTCGCTCTCATCGCCAACGCGGATACGCATGTGGGTCCAGACCTGGCACGCATCCTTGCGCGCCGGGGCCATGATCTCGTTTTGGGAGATCCGCAACCGGGTCTTGCGGAAGAATTGCGACAGCTCGGTGTTGGGGCAAAAATTGTGTCCGGTACGGATGACATTGCGTATCCCGGTGCCATGAAGCGGCTCGTGGCAGCCGCTTTGAACGAATATGGTCGGTTGGACGCCGCTTACATTCGCACCGGCTACATCCTCACGGGGCCTTTCTTGGAGGCAACGCAGGACGATCTTTCCATTGTATTGCGGGAAAACATCGAAGCCGTGTTTCATTGTCTGCAAACGGTTCTGCCGCCCATGATCGAGCGTGGCACGGGGCAGATCCTGGTCATGACCAGCGCATCCGGGGCGAAAGCCACGCCCAAGGCGCCGCTCTATAGCGCGACACGGGCGGCCGCGAACATGCTGGTCAAGAATGTGGCATTGGACGTGGCCGACAAGGGTATTATCGTCAATGCGGCGGGAACCAATTTCTTGGACTATCCCGGATTTGTAGAGGCCAGCGGCGCTGCCGATCCAAAAATCCGTAAGCGGATTGAATCAAGCATTCCTGTGGGTCGTTTGGGTCGTCCCGATGAAGCCGCTCACTTTTGCGCCGGCCTGTTGGATGGTCAAAACATGTTCCAAACCGGCCAGTTCTTTTCGTTAAGCGGTGGCTGGTCGGATTAGCCCGCCGTTCCTAAGACCAACCGCAAACCATACGCGACAACACCCAGGCTCAACACGCTGGCGACCCAAAGGCCGACGAACCACAGCAATTTTTGTAGGCGCGGATCAAGGTCTATCATGCGTGATAGCCCTCATCGTCTTTTACTTTGCCGCGGAAAACCCAATAGGCATAAGCCGTATAGCCGATCACCATGGGCAGCAGAACGACCGTGCCGGCCAATAAAAACCCAAGGCTCTTGTCGGGCCCGGCCGCTTGCCAGATATCGACCGATGGCGGAACGATATTTGGGTAGACGCTGATCCCGAACCCAGCATAGGCGAGTACGAATAATAGTAGCGTCAGCAAAAAGGGCCAAACGTCATTCTTAAGGCGCAGCGATACAAAAATGCCAACGGCAACGCCCAGCAGTCCGATTGGGACCGGCGATAGTAAGAGAATGTTCGGCCAGCTAAACCAACGCGCCGCGATGTCGGGCTGGGCGAGGGGCGTCCACAGGCTCACCAGTCCGCAAGCCAGCATCACGCCAGCCAGTAAGGGGAGAATGAAGCTACCGGCGCGCGCTTGTAATGAGCCTTCCGTCTTCATGTAAAGCCAGGTGGCGCCCAACAGGGCGTAACCCAAGGGGACCGCGAGCCCCGCGAAGAGGGTGAAGGGTGTCAGCCAGTCGAACCAGCCCCCGGCATAAGTGCGCCCGTCAACGGCGACCCCTTGAATGAAGGCGCCCAGCATGACGCCTTGCGCAAAGGCCGCCATGAACGACCCGGTAATGAACGCTAAATCCCAATAGGGTTTGTGCTCGGCGGATTTATAGCGGAACTCAAAGGCCACCCCCCGGAAAATAAGGGCCGCCAGCATCACCATCAGCGGCGCGTAGAAGGCGGTGAGCAGCAGCGAATAAGCCAGGGGAAACACCGCAAACAATCCGCCGCCGCCTAATATCAACCACGTCTCGTTGCCGTCCCAGAAGGGGGCGATTGAATTCATCATGGTTTCGCGGTGTTTTTGGTTCGGGAACACGGGAAACAAGATCCCCACGCCCAAATCGAACCCGTCCAGCAACACATAGGCCAGTACGGCGACCGCGATGAGGATGGCCCAAATGAATGCGAGATCAAATTCCATGGTCACACCTCACGTGTCGGTCTGCAGGGCGGGCAGTGGTGTCAGGCCGGCGGCCCGTTGCGGCGCTTTGTCTCCATTGGTGTCGCTGCCAACCGGATTCGACATAAGGCGCAACAGGTAGTAGATGCCGGCGCCGAACACCAAGAAATAGACGACCGCAAACATAGCAAGAGACGCGGCCACGGCGGGCGCCGCAATGGGCGATACCGCTTCGCTGGTGCGCATTAATCCGTAGACCACATAAGGCTGACGCCCAACCTCGGTGGTTATCCATCCGGCCAGAACGGCAATGAATCCGCTGGGGCCCATGATCAACACACCCCGCAAGAATAAGGGGATATCGAACAACTGGCCGCGCCATCTCAAATAGGCGCTGACCAAGCCGATGGCGATCATCAGCATGCCCAAGCCCACCATGATCCGGAAGGTCCAGAAGATCAGCGCGGACGGGGGCCGTTCCTCTTTCGGCCAGGCCTTCAGGCCTTTGACTTCGCCGTCCCAATGATGAGTCAGCACCATGCTGCCAAGCTTCGGGATTTCGACGGCCCAGCGGGTTGTCTCCGCCTCATCGTCGGGAAAGCCGAATAGGATCAGCGGCTGGCCCTTTTTCGTTTCCCAATGACCTTCCATGGCTGCCACTTTGGCAGGCTGATGTTCCAGTGTGTTGAGGCCATGAAGATCACCGGCGACCAGTTGAAGCGGGGCCACAAGCAAGGCCATCCACATGGCCATGGACACCATGATTTGAGCGGGCCGGTCCGCGCGATCCTTGAGCAGATGATAGGCCCCAACAGCGCCCACAACGAAGGCGGTTGTTAGGTAGGCTGCCAGAACCATATGCGCGAGCCGATAGGGGAAGGATGGGTTGAAGACGATCTCAAACCAGCTCACCGGCAAGAACTGGTCCGCGCCGATTTCAAATCCGGCCGGTGTGTGCATCCAACTATTGGCGGATAGGATCCAGAACGAGGAAATCAGCGTGCCGACGGCGACCATGAGGGTGGCGAAAAAGTGAAGTCTCTTGCCGACCCGGTTGAGGCCGAACAGCATGACACCTAAAAAGCCTGCCTCCAGAAAGAAAGCCGACAGTACCTCATATCCCAGCAGGGGTCCTAGGATGGGGCCGGTGCGGTCCGAAAACGGCCCCCAATTGGTGCCGAACTGATAGCTCATGACCAGGCCGGACACCACGCCCATGCCGAAGCTCAGTGCAAAGATTTTTGACCAATATTTGTAGAGGCCCAAATACACGTCGTCGCGTGTTCGCAACCACAAACCTTCCAGTACCGCCAAATAACTGGCAAGTCCGATGGTGAAGGCCGGAAAGACAATATGAAAAGCGACGGTGAACGCGAATTGAAATCGCGCAAGTCCAACGGCGTCAATGATCGGGTCCATGGCGCACACTCACTTTCGTCGGAGCGACAGACAGTTCAGTCTACGCAAGGAAAAATGGCGCGGCTACTCCTAGGTTCAAAGGCCGCTCAATGACGCATCCCCAGCGACTTTTGCGCACATGTGACGGGCTTATTACCCTGCGGCTTGTTCGATCTTGTCCGTGAGCTGCTGAAGCGTGTTGGCGCTGGGCTGTTCTTTCGGCATCCGGTTCCAGGCGTCCAAAGCGGCGATCTTATAAGCTTCCGCCAGGGTTGGATAATTGAACGTGTTCTCGACGAAATAGTCCAACGTGCCTTCCAAGTTGAGCACCGCCTGGCCAATATGGATAAGCTCCGTGGCACCTTCGCCCACAATGTGAACCCCTAAAAGGCGCCGGGTTTCTAGGGAAAAGATCATTTTCATGAAGCCGTTGTTCAGGCCCATAATATGTCCGCGAGACGTTTCGCGGAACCGCGCCACGCCGCATTCATATGGGATCTTTTTTTCCTGGGCTTCCTGTTCGGTCAGGCCGATGGTGGAAATTTCGGGTACGGAATAAATGCCATAGGGGAAGAAAGCCGGTGGCTCTTGAGCGACTTGGTCGAACGCATGACAGGCGGCGATGCGTCCCTGCTCCATGGAGGTGGAGGCAAGGCTCGGGAAACCAATCACGTCGCCTACCGCGTAAATATGCGGCACCTCGGTTTGAAAAGATTGCGGATCGACGGTCAAGCGGCCCCGGTGGTCGCTGGATAAACCACAGGCATCCAGGTTCAGCGATGTGGTCGCGCCCATGCGCCCGGCGGCAAACAGAACCATATCGGGTCGTATCTCGCGTCCGTTCTCAAGATTGATGGTAAGCCTACCGGTGGGGCTTTTGTCGATGCTATCGACTTTCTCGCCGAAGCGCAGGGCCATGCCGCGGTCCCGCAATTCGTGACGGAATTCGTCCATAAGTTCCCGATCGACAAAATCCAGCATACTGTCGCGCGGTTCAATCAACGTCACTTTGACGTCCAGAGCGCTCATGATCGTGGCATATTCAACCCCGATCACGCCGGCGCCGATTACCGCCATGCTGCGCGGCAGGTAAGCCAGGTTTAGAATTTCGTCGCTATCCACGACCGTTTTGCCGTCGAAGGGGACATATTCTGGACGGAAAGGGGAGGTGCCCACCGCCAAGATGTACCGATCTGCCGTGTGCTGAGTGATTTGGTCGTCATCGCCGACGATTTCGATATCCCGTTCCGTGACAAAGCGGGCCGTGCCCTTTTGGGTTTGCACACCATTTCGGGAAAACTGGTGTTCCAACACCTCCACTTCATGATTGAGGGTCATGTGCAACCGGTCGAGAAGATCGTCTGCGCCGATGTCCTGCTTAACCCGGTAGGAGCGGCCGTAAAATCCCCGCTCGCGCCAGCCCGACAAATTCAATACGGTTTCGCGCAAGGTTTTACTGGGGATGGTGCCGGTGTGGACCGAAACGCCGCCCACACGGCGGCCCTTTTCCACGACCAAGACGGACTTGCCCAATTTAGCGGCTTGAATGGCGGCGCGGCGGCCCGCCGGTCCGCTGCCAATTACGATCAACTCAAAATGTGCCATGGCACGCCCCCTTAACCCTTCGGTAATTGTCGGATTTCCTGGGCAAGGATACGAAAACGGGGTATCCATCCCCTTAACCCTGCAAATCTGGAGATGAATGATCCATGGCCAAAAAACCGCCAGTTTCCGCGCTTTTGGACTTGTCCGGCCAAACAGCCCTTGTGACCGGCGCCAGTGGCGGCATTGGCGCGGGCATTGCGGCGCGCCTGGCGGAAGCCGGCGCGTCGGTGGCCGTCCACTTTCGGGGAGACGATGTGGGCGCGGCTAAAACGCTTGCCGCGATCGAGGGCGTCGGGGGTACCGCCCGGCTTTTTAAAGCAGATCTCGGGGAGGAAGCCACCGTTTCCCGTTTGATCGACGGGGTAGCCGGCGATTTGGGCCTGCCGACAATCGCGGTGAATAATGCGGGCGTCCAACCGGTTGTGCCATTGGCGCAAATGACCTTTGAGCAATGGCAATCCGTTACCCAGACCAATCTGAACAGCACCTATCTAGTGACCCAGGCCGTGGCGCGAAGATTGGCGGCGGCAAAGGAACCTGGCGCGATTGTCAACGTGGCGTCGATCGAAGCCTTCGACCCAGCATCCGGTCACGCCCATTACACCAGTTCCAAAGCGGGCATTGCCATGTTCACGCGGGCGGCGGCACTGGAATATGGCAAAGACAGTATACGTATCAATTCGGTGTCTCCGGGCCTTATAGATCGCGACGGACTTGCGCAGGCTTGGCCCGATGGCGTTGCCCGCTGGAAGGATGCGGCGCCTTTAATGCGCTTGGGCACACCGGACGATGTGGCGGATGCGGTTCTCTATCTGGTCTCCCCCGCGGCGCGCTGGGTGACGGGTGCGAATATTCTGGTGGATGGCGGCATGTCCGCGAAAGGCCGCTGGTAAAACATGTCTCCGCCTTTATTGACTCTTCAGAACGTAAGCCTGACCTTCGGCGGCACCCCCTTGCTGGAGGGTGCTGCATTGTCGGTGTTCGAACGCGACCGCGTGTGCTTGGTCGGGCGCAACGGGTCGGGCAAGTCCACGCTGCTCAAAATCGCGGCGGGCCTCGTGGAACCGGATGATGGGGAACGCTTCGTCAAACCGGGCACGACCTGGCGCTATCTGGAACAGGAACCGCAGCTTTCGGGCTTTAAAACCGTTGAAGACTATGCCGTTTCGGATCTCGATCCTCAGGGCGACCCGCACGCGGCGCGTACCTTGCTCCATGCGCTGGGCTTGTCGGGCAACGAAGACCCAATGGTCTTGTCCGGCGGGGAAATGCGCCGGGCGGCCCTTGCCAAAGCCTTGGCGCCACAGCCGGAAATTTTGTTTTTGGACGAACCCACCAACCATTTGGACTTACCGGCCATCGAATGGCTGGAAGAAACCTTGGCGGCATCGCGGTCGGCCCTGGTGATGATCAGCCACGACCGGCGCTTTCTCGAAAACCTCTCCACCCGGACGGTTTGGCTCGACCGGGGTGACACCCGCGAAATCGACAAGGGCTTTGCCCATTTCGAGGCGTGGCGCGATGAATTTCTAGAACAGGAAGAACGAGACCGTCATAAGCTCGACCGAAAAATCGTGCGTGAACAGCATTGGGTGGTGCACGGTGTGTCGGGGCGCCGCAAGCGCAACATGAAACGCCTGGGCGACCTTGCAAAACTGCGCAGCGAACGCCAGCGTCTGGCGGAACGCAGCTCCCGCGCGCAAGACACTGTGGCCATGACGGCGGTGGAAAGCCAGGCGTCCGGCAAAATGGTCATTGAAGCGGAGGGCCTGTCGAAATCATGGGATGGCCGCCCCTTGGTGGCGGACCTAACACTCACCATTCATCGCGGGGACCGCATTGGCGTGGTCGGCCCCAACGGCACCGGCAAAACCACCTTGTTGAAACTGCTCATGGGGGATCTTGAGCCCGACACCGGACGCCTGCGCCACGGGACGAAGCTGGAGCTCATTTCCCTTGATCAGAAGCGCGAACAATTGCCGCCCTCCACCACGTTAAAAGACGCGTTGACCGACGGGCGTGGCGACATGGTGATGGTCGGCTCGCAGCAGCGCCATGTGATGAGCTACATGAAAGACTTTCTGTTCCAGCCGGAACAGGCGGGCACGCCCATCGACCGCTTATCCGGTGGGGAGCGGGCGCGGGTGATGCTGGCGCGCGCCTTCGCCAAGCCGTCCAATGTGATGGTGCTGGACGAACCCACCAATGACCTGGATCTAGAAACCCTTGATCTGTTGCAAGAACTGATCGGCGATTATGACGGCACGGTTTTGCTGGTCAGCCACGACCGCGATTTTCTGGACCGCGTGGTCACGACCGTGTTGGCAAGCGACGGTGGCGGCCATTGGCAGGAATATGTGGGCGGCTATTCCGACCTTCTGAAAAAGCAAAAGGCCGCGCGCAAAGACGTACCCAAAAAGCAAAAGGCGGAATCCGCGGCCCCGAAAGCGAAACCCTCCGCTGGATCGAAAAGCAAGCTGTCCTTTAAAGACAAGCATGCGTTGGAAACCCTGCCGCAGAAAATGGAGGACACGCAGCTTGAGATCGACGCGCTCAAGGCAAAGCTCGCCGATCCGGATTTGTTTCAGAAAGACCCTGCCAAATTCAACGCAACCGCCACCCAACTGACCGAACTGGAAACAGCTATGGGGGACATGGAAGAAGAATGGCTGCGTCTTGAACTGCTGCGCGAAGAAATTGAGGGGTGACCCTCGCCGAGTTGGCATGATCAGTCACCGATAGCTACTTAGCCTAGTCGTTTATGCGATCAGCTTTGTTCGAACCGGCGAATTTGAAGATCCTCAGAGCGCGAGAGTTCTTCAAGAATTTCGGTTTGCCGATCTTTACGTGAAATATCGATCAGCAGTAGTTGATCGAGTTTAACTGTTGGATGGTCGGCTGCGTGTAATGCAAACCAAAGAACGTCTTCCAGAGGTTCTTTGTCATGCCATGTGGTCATAACGAAAGAGTCATCCGGAATCTCGGCAAAGTTAAAAGCGGCCAAATTCGCGCTGTCAACACTGTCATCCCAAAGTGAACAGTCTATTCCCCATGCCATCATGTAGAGGCAACCATTATCAACCAACCATTTGCTAACCTCGTTTCTCCATTCACCGGTTACGGACGAGTTAATGATTATAACTGTGGAGAAAGGTTCCCTGAAGGGGCAGGCCGGTAGAGGCGAGTTTGGTGCGAGGTGTAGGTAGTGCACTTGCATGGTTTGGAGACGATACTGTTTTCGTTCCCCTGCGCCAAGAAGGCCCATATAAACAAATACGAAAGAAACTTACGCGAATTGCTTCCCGGGGCGCTCCACCTCGGCCACTCCTGGCGGAATGCCGGCAGTCCCCTCTCAAATCATCTTGTGATAATGGCTGCCGCTCGACGAGCTCGAACTAACAACCGACTTAACGCGCGGGCTTGCGAGTGGATACCCGGTCTGCTGACCGGGTATGACGGTCAGAAATTGTTCCCCCGCACCACGTCATTCAATCCCCAGTCATAGGCATAGGAATTGATGGACGAAAACCTGTCGAGCTGTTGTTTTAACTCATCGTCCGCATAGAGCTTTAAATGCGCGATGATGGCAGCGTCCGTATCGCCGAAATCCTCGGCATACCAGGCGTAAATACTCGATACTTTCAATCGACCATCTGAAACGGCCACGCCTCGCGGATCGTTGATATACGCGCGCGCTTGGGTGTCGAGGTCCGCGTCCAACGTGGCCCCGCGAAAGGCCATCATCCGCAAATTCGGGCAACCAATGGCGGCACAATTGACTGCATAGTGGATGCGCGGATCATTCCAGATCGGCCGCATAATGCGGCTCTCAATATCGTGCAGCGACAAGTCGCGCCCCTCAACGGTGGTGATCTTTTGGTTCCAAGGGCCGGTCGACAAGGGGCCGCCACCCCCGATTTTTCGAATGCTGGACACCGGATAATAATCAAGGATTGTCCGTATAGTGAGGGCATTGTATAGGTTTGCCCAATAGGCGAATTGCTCATCGCGGGTGTAGGCGGTGATCACAAGGGACTCAAGCGCCGCGATATAGGCGCGTAAGTTCCGATCGTCTTCCGACGTCACCGCCGCATAAGCCAAACGGTTAAGGCCGGTGCGATCGGTTTCCACATATTTTTTAAGGAACGTGTCCCACGCATCATGGTTGATTGTGGCCGTGGACGTGGGGGAATGGGCGGACCAGCCGGGCAGCGCCTCGGCCTTGGGGATGAAGGCGGCTTCGATTTTGGCGGTCGCGCAGGCGCCTAACAGCATCAACTGAAAAAGAGCGAAAAATTTTGTTAGTCGAACCATCGGTGTCCTCACACACTTGGCCGTTTCATACGCGAAATGCGGCGTTGTGTCCGGACACGATTGGTCACAAGAACGCTACCGCCCCTTAGCGCTTGCGCGAATCGGACGGTTGCCGCACTTTTTGGCCATGACCGACGACGAATTCCTCGCCCTTGCCTTTACCAACCCCAATAATGAAGAGCTGTTGTCCCGCCTTGCGGCATTGGCCCTGCCGGATTGCTGGCTGGTGTCGGGCGCGCTGTTCCAGACCGTGTGGAATGTGTTGACGAACCGGCCGCCCACCCATGGCATCAAGGACTATGATGTCTTCTATTTCGATGACCGCGACGTGTCTTATGACGCCGAAGACACGGTCATTCAATGGGTGGAAGAGGCGACGGCGGATATGGGCATCGAGGTGGAGGTGCGCAATCAAGCACGCGTCCATTTATGGTATTCGGAAAAATTCGGCGGCACTTATCCGCCGTTGAAAAATGGATATGAGTCCATCGACCGGTTTCTGGTCAAGGCCTGCATGGTGGGTGTTACCCGACAAGGGCCTGGAGAGTATCAGCTCTACGCACCGGCGGGGTTGGAGGACGTGGCCAACATGATCACGCGGCCCAATGTGACGCCTAACTACGCCCCCGATAAATACACGGCCAAAGTCTCCCGTTGGAAAGAGGCTTGGCCCGAGCTGACCGTTCTGCCGTCGGTTCCCGCCCAGTAGACGCTGGCCGGTTTCACCGTTTAAGCTGCGGGGAAAACGTCCTTCTGGGGAGGGGGCATCATGGCACTTTCCATGCGTATTGCGCGGCTGGCGGCTTTGGGCACAGGCGTCCTGGTGTTGGGTCTGGTGATGCTGGGGCTGTTGGCGCTGTTTCTGCGCTATGTCCAGGTGTCCTTGTTCGACATGGATTTGGCCCCTGTCCATTTAGCGCAAAAACAAGCCTATCTCGACACCCTCCCACCGGCATCAGCGGACGCGCCCAATGTGGTGATCATCTTTTTTGATGACCTTGGCTGGGGGGATTTGTCGAGCTACGGCAACCGCCTGATCAAAACGCCCTATATGGACCAAGCGGCGGCGGACGGCCTCTTGATGACGGATTTCTACTCGTCATCGCCGGTGTGCACCCCGTCGCGCGCCGGTTTGTTGACGGGGCGCTATCCGCCGCGCACGGGCACGGACCGGCATGTGTTTTTTCCGGAAGGCTCGCTGATTGCCACCATTCGGCGCATGATGGGGTGGCCCAACCGTCTGCCTAAAGATGAAATTACACTGGCGGACGTGCTTCAGAAATCCGGTTATGCCACGGGCATGGTGGGCAAGTGGCATTTGGGCGGACAAGACGGCCATAAGCCGGTCGATTTCGGGTTTGACAGCTGGTTCGGTGTGTTGTGGAGCAATGACATGTATCCGCTTCACCTGTACCGCGATGGCGACATCATACAGACGGATGAACGCCCCGGCGGCTGGATGTCCGGGGAATGGGACGAACGCAATCCCCTAGGGCCCGGTGGTATCGATCAAACCAAGCTTACCCAGATGTATACGGATGAAGCCATCGGCTTTCTAGAAAAGAACGCAGACGCGCCGTTCTTTCTCTATGTGGCCCATACCTTTCCGCACGTGCCCCATTATCCGTCAGCCGACCATGCCGGGTCGTCCCAAGGCGGCACCTATGGGGATGTGGTCGAAGACCTAGACCGCAGCACGGGCGCCATTTTGGCCGCGCTCGACCGGCTGGAGCTGTCTGACAATACACTGGTGATCATCACCAGCGACAATGGCGCCGACTATAATGGCAGCCCGGGCGGTTTGCGTGGGCGCAAACAAGAAATCCTTGAAGGCGGGCAGCGCGTACCGATGATTGCTCGGTGGCCGGGAGCGATCGAGGCGGGTCGCAGATCCTCGCTCGCGGCGATGAACACCGATCTCTTCCCGACCATTCTGTCTCTGGCCGGGCTGCCCCTGCCGCAAGATCGTATGGTGGACGGTGTCGATATCACGGATCATCTGCTCCGTGGGGCTGCGGGAGCAGACCGGGCGATCTATTATTTTCCGACCATGGAAACGCTGCCGGGCGCGGTGCGTGAGGGGGACTTCAAATATCTTTACAACACGGGAAACAGGTTGCGTGCGCGATCCCATCTCACACGCTTGGACGCAGATGCCGAAGCCCATGAGCTTAGCAATCTGTACCCGGAAAAAACCCAGCACCTGCAAACACTGTTAGACCGGAAACGCGCGGAGATTGAAGCCAACCCCCGCGGTTGGGTAGAGTAGCCGCTTACGGCTTCCACGGGTCGGTATAATTCTCCGCACCAATTTCGCGCACATCCGACAACCAATCCCCTTCGTAAGGCCAGGCGTCGGGATTGTCGTCTGACGGACCTTGCCAATAACGCGCCATGGGGCCCGCTGCCGTGCCCGGTTCCAAGGACCAAGCCTGACGTCGAAAGGTCCAACTGTCGGGCACCAAACGATGGGCTTCCTTGAAGTGCCTGATGGCGGCGTCATGGTCGCCTTGCTTTTCAAGCTCCGTGGCCAGTTCAAAATGGGCATGACCCAGGGCCGTATCGGCGGTGCGCGGGCGCGACCGGGCGATCACCTCGTCCGGCGTGTGCGCAAATGCACTGTCCGCGCCTTTAGCCACCCAATCTTTTAGGGCCGCGTGATATTCGGCGGGGCTTGCACGCATTTTCATGGCTTCCGCCCCCATTTCGAGCAAGCGTTGCGGCAGCTCGCCGGTGGGCGGTTGGAATCCGGGCTGATCGCTGGGCGGGGCCGGGGCTGCTTCCGCCGGGCGTACGATCATACCGTTTTCGTCAATCCAGATGCTGCTGGGGATGTTGATCACCCCGAACAGATTGGCCATGGCGTGGTGTTCGTCGATCAGGGACGGATGGTCCGGATTGGCCGCTTCGATAAATTCGCGGCAGCCGGCGGCCCCCAGAACATCCAGTCCAACGGTGACCAGTTCAAAACCTTGTGGAGCAAGTTCGGTGCGGAGGGCCTGCCACACGGGCAGGTCACGGGAGCAGCCTCAATAGGGCGCCCAGGCATAGAGGAGAACTTTCTTCCCCCGCAGGCTTGCCAGTTCAAACACATTGCCGTCGAGGTCGGGCAAGGTCAGGTTCGGCGCTTCCGCCGTGGTCAGCGCCCGGGCCACTTGGGATTCCGGTCCGATGGCCCACAGATCTTTGCCGTCGGCTTTCACCACCGGCAGGCCCATGGCATCGCCCAGCGCGTTGATGTCAACGGTGTCGCCGTTCAGATCGTCAGCGAGGGGGATGCACACATCGCCCTTGCACGCGCCTTCCGGTTTGAACACCCAGCCGGTTTCTTTCTCGAAATCGCTGCGTTTGATCTGCTTGGATGTGCTCAGCATGACTCGGGATCCTCACCTTTATCTCGATAAGTTTTGACATAGGCTAACACCCGCTTTTGGCCAGGACAAGGGAGCGCAAATTTCTCTATTTCGTCTGTATCAAGAAGATGAGAGCGTGTTGCCAAATTTCTGAGCGGTTAGTGCGCGCAATTGCTCCAGCACCAAGTCCTCGTGTCCCATGTCACCGCTATCGGGGGTGACCGCGCGGCCAAGCGCCATGCCGATCATCGCTTCCACCACCAAGCGATACACGCCGGTGGCGTCTTCACCCTGACCAATTTTTGCAGCCAGCAGATCGTTTGATGCAGGATCGAAAATGGCGCGGAATTTTTCAATCACCGGACCCAGCCGTGACGCCAGCGTGGGGTCGTTACGCGCCGCCAACCACACTTCGATCACCGCCTTGAAATCGCGCCGGGAGACGTTGCGCCAGATACGGTCCACCATGGTGGCGGCCTCTTCTTCCATGACGCCGCTGTCGATCATGTCGGTGTAGACGGTGGTGAGGGCCGCGCCCAGCAAATCCGCCAAATCCTCAAAATGATGGAACAGGGCCCCGCGTGTCACGCCCGCCCGCTTGCACACTTCCACCACCGTGGTGGCGGCATAGCCTTTGTCCACCAGGCTCTCGATGGTGGCCCGGATCAAGCGGGCGCGCATGGCGGCGGACCGGGCTTCTTGGGTGCGGGGTTTTGATTTGGTGACCACAAAGTCCTCACGCTGTGTCGATTTCACTTTACATACATACCGGTATGTATGTAAAAGGTCAAGGTAAGATTGACCCGGACGTCGTTTGGAGGACGCCATGGCGCAAGTAGACGAAAAAACCGTTTTATGTGCGAGCTGCGATATCGCTTGCCAATTGCGGGCGGAAATCACCGATGGGCGCGTGACCAAAATTAAGTCCCATTACAACCCGCTGCTTAAAGACAATATCTGCATGAAGGGGATCTATGCGCCCAAGGGCTTTGCCCATCCGGACCGGGTGCTCTATCCGCAGAAGCGCAAAGGCGAACGCGGCTCTGGCGAATGGCAGCGTGTGTCCTGGGATGACGCCATGGGCGAAATCTCCGAGCGCCTCAAAACGGTGGTCGATACTTACGGACCCGAAGCCATGGCGGTGTCCACCAGCCAGTGGAATACGTCAACGGAAAGCGGTGCCGGCCGGCGGTTCATGAATTTGCTGGGGTCGCCCAATTGGATCAGCGGTGTGGCGCTGTGTGCCGGTAACACGGCCGCGGTCAATCGCATGGTCTACGGATGGTTTCCCTTCCCGGATTTTGCCGGGTCTAACTGCATCGTTCTATTTGGCCACAATCCCAAACGCCACAGCTGGACGCCCATTTACAATTCCATCCGCAAGGCCCAACAACGGGGCGCCAAGCTGATTGTGTTGGACCCGCGCCGTAGCGAAAGTGCCGAACGCGCCGATATTTGGCTGCCGCTGAAAGCGGGCACGGATGCCGCCATGTGCTTGGGCTGGCTCAATGTGATCATCAAGGAAGAGCTTTACGACAAAGAGTTTGTTGCCAAATGGACCCACGGGTTTGAGGAATTCGCGGCCCGGGTTGCGGAGTTTCCGCTGGAACGTGTGGCGGAGATCACCGGCTGCGAGCCGGACATGATCGCCGCCGCCGCCCGCATGTATGCCACGAATGGGCCATCGGTTATTCCGTGGACCCCCATAACCGACCAGCAACGAAACAGCACCTCGGCCATTCGGTTGCACGCGTCGCTGCGGGCGATTTGCGGCTATTTGGATGTGCCGGGCGGTGAAGGCCTGTCGGGGTTTCCGAAAGACATCATTCCCGAAACGATGATTGAAGGCCACGACCTTCTGTCCGACGCGCAAAAAGCAAAGCAGCTTGGGTCCGACACCCATCCGGTGTTCACCTATCGCGGCACGGCGGCATTGGGCGAGCCCACGAAGAAAGCCTGGGGCCATGAATATGCGAACATCGTCATGGGCAGCTATATGGCCAACCCATCGGCCACATTCCGGGCCATGGCGGATGGTGTGCCCTATCCGGTGAAAGCCTTCATCGTGCTCGGCAATAACGCCATGATGAGCTACGCCAATATGAACCTCATCTATCGCGCCATGATGAACCAAGACCTGATTGTGGCTCATGAACATATGAAGACGCCCACGGCGCAATTGGCGGATTTCATTTTGCCCGGCGACAGCTGGCTTGAACGCAATCACATGTTGGACGGCTATGGCTGGTCCAATGTGGTGCGCACCTCTGAAAAATCCATGGAGCCGCCGGGCGAATGCCGGGGCGTGTACGATTTTTGGCGGGACCTGGCGCACCGTTTTGGTTTCGGCAATCAGTTCCCCTGGAAAACGGTGGAAGAACTCTACACATACCGGCTGCAGGCCACCGACATGACCTGGGAACAATTTGTGGACACCTATGAAATGTATTTGCCGGAACCGAAATTCCGGAAATACGAAGAAAACGGGTTTGCCACACCCACGGGCAAGGTGGAGCTGAAGTCCACCATTCTCGAAGACCTTGGGTTCGATCCGCTGCCTTATTGGCGGGAAGAACCGGCGGCGGATCCTGACTATCCGTTACAACTATTCACCGGCGTGCGAGAAGACGAATTCTTCCAAACCGGACAGCGCTTCATCCCTGAACTGCGCAACCGCAAGCCGGACCCGCAAATGTTCATCAGTCCGGCGGATGCGGAAGAATGGCAAGTGGTCAACGGCGATTGGGTGGATGTGCATTCCAAGTCGGGCAAGGTGCGGCTGCAAACGTCGATCCGCGATGACATGCCAAAAGGGTTGATCCGTGTCCCCCATGGTTGGTGGAAACCGGAAACGGAACAGGGCATCAAAGGCGGGCTGTCTGGTGTGTGGCTGCATTCGGACGCGCAAGTCTGCCCGGACGATGAAGATTTTCTCGACCGGGAACAAGGCATCCCGCATTTCAAAGGCATTCCTGCCCGCATCGTGAAAGTGGCGGACCAAAAGGCGGCGGCGGAATGAGCGAGAAATACACGCCCCCCACCAGGCAGGAGCTTGAAAAGCAAACCAAGAAAGCAGCATTTGCCACCGGCTTGGCCCAGCGCACTTTTCGGAAAAAGAAGAACGTCATCGACCATGCGGCCAACTTCATGCTGAAGCGCGCCATGACGCCCAAGCCTGAAAAGGACTTTATGCGCGACGATATTTGCGATGCGGATATCGGCTTCAGCGCGGCGGAGTTAGAGGCGTACTCGAAAAGCGGAGGGGATACCTGACGGTTATGCCGCCGGCGCATCCCCGGCGCCGTCGCCGCCGTGCAAATTTTCCTTGTGGAAATAATCCGCCAAGGTCTTGCCCGCTTCGTCTTTGAATTTCGTCTTCAGCACTTGCATGCCTTCAATCCGGTCGATGCGGAAATTGCGGAAATCATCCCGCAATTCGCACCAGGAAATCGCCAGCCATATGGTGCCAAAATTGGTAAGCCCCAAGGGCCGCACCGTGCGCGTGGTGATCTGGTCGCCCAGGCTGCGATAGGTAACGCGCAGCTTGCGTTTGGCGGAGGTGGCCTCGCGGATGAAGGACAAATGTTCCGGCACTTTGCCGGACCAGGCCGGACGCGTCGCGAACAAAGGCACGGACCGTAAACGCGCCGCGTGTTCGGGGGGCAACACCTCTTCGATTTTATCCAACGCGGTTTGCGCGGCGGTGGCCAAATGATCGTCTGCCAACATGGCGGCCGCCTTGGCGCCAAAGGCCAGCGCCTCCAATTGTTCGAAAGTGAAAGTCAACGGCGGCAGATCGTGATGATCGCGCAGCAAATAGCCAACACCCGCTTCCCCGTCGATGGGCACGCCCGACCCAATGAGATGCGAGATATCGCGATAGATCGTGCGGATCGACACTTCCAACGCCTCCGCAATTTCTTGCGCGGTGATGGACCGGTTGGTTTTTCGCATCAGCTGCAGGATGCGGAAGAGGCGTTCAGCGCGTCGCATAACAATTCTCAAAGGTAATCTGGCCTGCCCGCTCCCCAAAATTGACATTGGCCAACCACCCCAAGGGTAACCTCATCGGGTGGTTGGGAGGGGGAGCGTGCAGGACCTGACAAATAGATACTGACAAAAACATATCACTGCTGACAGCATGTTGTCAGGAGAGAGGGCGTAATCTTCTGACTGTATTTAACGCGTTTGGAGATTGGAACATGTCAAAAACGGTGAACCTCTATGTATATAAGGTCAAAGACCCTTCGGCCGCGGCCCGCGCCCGCAAACAGGCAATGGACGCTCTGGGCGATGTGGATGGCTTCATGGGGTGGACCGCCCTTCGCCGTCCGGACGGCACGGATGCGGATGTTTTCGCGGATATAATCGAATGGGCAAGCCCCGATGCCGCTGCGGCCGGGAACGACCAGTGGATGGCGGACGACCGCATCGCGCCCTTCCGCGAGCAGATCACGGACGTCATCACCGGCAATCCGTATCAGGTGGCGTGATTCTTAAGACCGTCATCGCGAGCGAGCGCAGCTCGCGCGGCGATCCAGGGGTCGGTTATTCAGAACAAGCGTCTCTGGATTGCGTCGTCGGGTCGGTTCGACCCTCCTCGCAATGACGGTAACGCAGATAGAAACCTAGTCCCACCACCAGCTTTGGCGGTCGGCGGGGCGGTAGAAGGTGAGCAGGTGCCAGCCGCCGCTCCAACTGTGTTCCAGTTTTTGGTCGCCGCGGCCGGGTGCTTCCAGTCCCGTCAACACCACCGTGGCATCATCGCTGATGCGGCCAGCGTCCAGTCCCGGTCCGCGCAAGGTTTCGCTGTCCGTGCGCTGTAAGACATATTGACTGGCCAGCACGTCTAACAGCCGCTCGATCTCGGCTTTGGCGCCATGGGCATCGCTGGCGGCGCCGGGTGTTGCCAAGCTGCATTCTAATTCCTCTTTGCCGGCCTCGTCGGATGGCCCGAATGCCAACACATAGAGCGGTGCATCGCTGGGCATGGCCCAAGATTGCCGTTTCGCGTTCAACACAAGTTGGTCGTCGTCACGCACTTCAACGGCAGCGGCCCAAATGGCGCCCTCGGACGACAGCGATTCGATCTGCAAGGGGTCGCCATCGGTGGCGACGCAAGACAGGGTAAACAGGCGGGCGAAATCATCCACCCGCTCCTGAAAGGCGGCTGGCGCCTCAATGGTCAAACTGTCCGCCTGTGCCGGATTTGCCGCCGACATCCAAACAACCGAGGCAAAAGCAAGGGCATGGAGGGGGGCGGTGCGGGCAGGCATGGTCACTCTCGTCGCTTTTATCTGTCTCTGGAGGCGGGGATACCTCAACACGCCCAATATCCCGCAGATTGGTTAAAGGACCGTCGATTTTCAGCCTTTTCCGGCGTCTATCGACCGCATCAATCGACCCCATAGGAACAAGCAATTTCAAATTGCGCCGGGCGGCTGCCATATCTGTATTCAGAATTGACGCACTAACGTTCAACGAGGATAGAGAGATGCAACACCAAACTGTTCCCCAAGTGACTTTCAAAACACGGGTACGCGATGAAAGCGTCGAAGGGCCGAACCCCTTCCGCTGGCAAGACGTCACCAGTGACGACCTGTTCAAAGGCAAGAAAGTGGTTCTGTTTTCTTTGCCGGGCGCATTCACGCCGACCTGTTCATCCACTCATCTGCCGCGCTTTGAAGAGTTGTATGATGAGTTCAAGGCCCAAGGTGTCGATGAAATCATCTGCCTCAGCGTGAATGATGCCTTCGTCATGTATCAATGGGGCAAACACCAAGGCGTAAAGAACATTTTCTTGCTGCCCGATGGTTCCGGCGAATTCACCCGCAAAATGGGCATGTTGGTGGCGAAGGATAATCTTGGTTTCGGCATGCGCTCCTGGCGGTATTCGGCCTTCATCGATGACGGCAAAATCGAGAAAATGTTCGTCGAACCTGGTTTCGCCGATGATTGCCCGACCGATCCCTTCGAAGTGTCTGATGCCGACACCATGATGGACTATTTGAAAAACCGTCCGCAGTCGGACGCCCAAGCGGCCTAGTCAAGAAATTACCCCGCCCGCGTGCTGCAACTTCCCTCTATCCGGTCTCTCTCCTCCCCGGGCAGCACGCGGGCACTCTTGTCTCCATAGCCTCGATCGTGAGGGGAGGTTAAGCAGATGTCGATCGACGCACGATCTCTTCTTGGATCGCCAACCCATACAAAGCTGGATTAAACGACCGCCGCTTCAGAATCGGTTCCGCGCGCCGGGTGCGTTCGCTTTGCGGCGGCAACTTGCTCCGGCCACTGAGAATGGCCGCGGCGTATTTTGCCTGCGCTTCGGCGATGGGCCAAAAGGCCCCCATGGGCCGGCTGGCCCCCACGATAAACAGGTCGTCGCGTGTCGGCACATTGGCGCCTAAGAACAGGTCCAGGTCGTCATCACTTGTGTCCACGATGTCCTTGGGCAGATAGGGATAGGAGAGGTGATACCCCACCGCATTGAAGATAATATCGGCCTCGATCGATGAGCCATCGGTAAACGTCACCGTGCGGCCATCGGTTCGTTTGATGCCTGGCTTCGCCGCGATCGCCCCCTTCTCCATGAAGTCCATCAAGTCTTGCGCAAGGGTGGGGCGTTTGGTGAGGGGGCTGGGCGGTGGCGGCGGCAACCCCAATTCCTGGAAACGCGCCATGCGCGCCGAAAAGTTTTTCTTGAACACCCGCTCGACCATCCGTTCGAACACCCAGATGCGCCAGCTTTGAGGCAATATCCGAAGAGGTAATGGCACGGGGTCTGTCGGATGGGACAGTGGCGGCGGTGTCGGCGCCGCGTCGCCGTCCAACTGTTTCGGTAGGATCCAGTTGCCGCTGCGTGCCGACAGGGTGACCGATGCTGCATCGGACATTGCCAATTCGCAGGCCAGTTCACAGCCCGTTGTGCCGATCCCGACGACGATGATGTGTTTGCCTTTGGTTTCCAAGGGCTCGTCCGGTGCGCGATAGCCGAGCGTGTGCACGATGGTTCCGTCAAACTGTCCGTCATAGGTGACGCGCTTCGGGTCCCAATAATTTCCGGATGCGGCAATCAGGCCATCATAGGTTTCGGTTCGGCGGGCACCGTCTTTTTGTTGAAGCGTCACCGTCCAGCCGCTGCCGGAGGGATCGGGGTCGGCGGCCACCACCTCGCACTCGGTTTGCACATGGCGCCGCACATCGAAATGATCCGCATAGTCACAAAACCACTGACGGACCTGATCGCAGCTTGGAAAATCCGGCCACTCTTCCGGCATGGTGAAGTCGCTCAAGCGGCTCATATATTTTGTCGTGTTGGTCTGAAGCGACTTGTAGGCCGCGGATCGGCCGCTGGGATTGTTAAGGACCCAGTGACCGCCGATTTCGGACGACGTTTCGTAGCAATCGACGTCGAGGCCGGCCTGGAGGAGCGTTTTCGTGCTGACCAGGCCTGACGGACCTGCACCCACCACACAGACGCGCTTGTTTGTCATCGCGCGACCGCGCCTATTCCGACGGTTCTGGGTCAGTAGCGCCTGAGTCAGTCTTCGCCGCCTCTTGCTTGGTATAATAGGTCCAAGCTTCGCTGATCACATAGGCTTTGATGGCGGCCACTTTTTCCGTGTCCAGCGCATCCGCAAAGCTTGCCATGCCGTTATCTTTCAAAATGCCCTCCAGCACGATGTCGTCGTAAGCATCGTAAATGCTGGGGTCTGAATAGCGCAGGTCCGGAATTTCATAAGGGCCCACAGCTAACAGGCCATGACACACCGCGCATTGGCGATGGTAATGCTTCTTGCCCTCCGCAATCACTTCGGCGCTGGCGTCTTGCACGGGCGGTTCCGGCAGTTCCGGGCGATAGTTTTCCGGCTGTGGCACGTCCGGGTCGCCTCCCAATTTAAACACCAGGATGCGCCCGTCATTGCCGTATTCGTGATGCGCCAGTTTCGGGTCGAACGTGGTGGCGGCCCCACCGCCGCCCCATCCGGCCATGACCGCCACATATTGTTCCCCATCAACCGCATAGGTCACCGGCGGGGCGATGATCCCGGTTTTGGCGTTCACCGACCACGCGACCTCGCCGGTGTCGGCTTTCAAGGCGAAAAACTGTCCATCGCCGCTGCCTTGGAAAACCAGATTGCCCGCTGTCGTTAGCAAGCCGCCATTCACGACGGTAACGTGATCCTTGGTCCACGCGACTTTCTTGGCCACCGGATCCCAAGCTTTTAAGATGCCCTTGCCCTGCTGCGCTGTGATGTCGAGGCCCAGACTTTCATAAACTTCAATAAAAGTGTTGAAGCTGTTGCCTGTGTTCCATTGACCATCTTTATACTGATAGTCTGGATCATTGTTGTAAATAAAGTCCTGGTCGTGCACGGGGATGTAGACCAGGCCCGTATTGGGGTTGAAGGCCATGGGGTACCAATTGTGGGCCCCGCCCGGGCCCGGAAACACGCCCTTCGCGCCGTCTTTGTAGCTTAGTTCTTCGTTTTCGATGGGCCGGCCCGTTTCAAGGTCCACCCCTTTTGCCCAGGTCACCTTGGCATAGGCGTCGGCGGAGATAAGCTCGCCGGTTTCCCGGTCGAGCACATAGAAAAAGCCGTTTTTCGGCGCTTGCATGATGACCTTGCGCGGTGCGCCGTCGATTTCCAGTTCCGCCAATATCAAATGTTGCGTGGCGGTGTAATCCCAATTGTCGCCGGGGGTGGTTTGATAAGTCCACGCCATGCGGCCTGTGTCTGGGTTCAACGCCAGGATGGAGGACAGATAGAGGTTGTCGCCACCGCCTGGGCTGCGCACCCAGCGATTCCACGGCGACCCATTGCCCGTGCCGATATAGATGAGATTGAGGTCCGGATCATAGGCCATGGAATCCCAAGCCGTGCCGCCGCCGCCCACTTCCCACCATTTATGGTCCGTGCCGCCGGTGGACCAGGTTTTCATGGCGGCTTCCAGTTCCGGGTGCTCTACCGGTTCATCCGGATTGCCGGGGACGGTATAGAAGCGCCAGTTCTGCTCGCCGGTTTCCGCATTGTAGGCGGTGATATATCCGCGTACGCCATATTCGGCACCGCCATTGCCGATGATCACATTGCCATTGATCACGCGCGGGGCGCCGGTGATGGTGTAGGGCGTCTTGCGTTCGATCGTGTCCACGTCCCACATCACCTTGCCGGTGGCTGAGTCCAGCGCGAACAAACGGCCGTCTAAGCTGGCCACATAAACGCGTCCTTTCCACACGGCAACGCCCCGGTTGACCACATCGCAGCAGGCATAGCGGCCCCATTCGCCGGGTACTTTCGGATCGAAGGTCCACAGTTCCTCGCCGGTTTTGGCATTAAGGGCGTAGACCTTGCTCCATGAGCCGGTGGCGAACATCACGCCGTCCACCACAATGGGGGATGCTTCCAAGCCGCGCACGGTGTTGGTGTCATAGGACCAGGCAAGACCCAGGCCTTCCACATTGGTGTCGTTGATTTCGTCCAAGGGCGAATAGCGTTGTTCGCTGTAGGTGCGGCCATGGGCGAGCCAATTGTGTGGTTCGTTATCGGCGCTTTGAACCCGCGCCCCATCGATTTGCGTGGCGGCGGTGATGTAGGGCGGGTCAATGATCAGACCGTCATCGGGTGCTGCGATGTCGTCGGCGTCGGTGGTTGCCGGCGCGACCTCCGCTTCCGCGGCCGTGTCGTCGCCACTTTGATCGCAGGCGGCAAGGCCCAGCAATAGGAGAAGGCTCGTGCCCAGCAGCACTTTTTTCAGGTCTTGGGTCATTGGCGTGTTGTTCCCCTTGAACGCTGGGCTTTGGCGTTGCGCACGCTGCCCATTTTGATTCTGTCGAAGTCGGGGTAGTTTAGGCCAACAAAGACGCTGGTTGAAATGGCAGATTTCAGCCAATTCGCTGGAAACAGCTAAAAAGATAAAGAGCAGGGATTTGATAGGTCATGTCGTCGGGCAAAGAAATTGAATATGTGGCGCCTGCGCCGGATCGCTGGACCTTAATCCGGGACGTGGTGGTGTTTCAGGGCAAGCTGTTCCTGGATGGCTTGATGGACATCATTCTAAGCCCGGTGTCGATTGTGCTGGCCATCGTGGACATCATCACGGGCGGTGACCGGGCGGGAGACCGGTTTTACCGTCTGCTGAAATTCGGGCGCCAGACCGATGACTGGATCAATTTGTTTGGCGATGCGGAGCGTGTGTTCAAAACCTCTCATCCCACGGACCTGCGGGACAGTGGCTTGGACGATATCGTCGATCAGCTGGAAGACCTGGTGAAACGGCAACATGAAAAAGGCGGGGTGACGGCCACCGCAAAAGACACGATCGATGAAGCCATTGACAAACTACAAGCAACATTGCGGACAAAACGATAACAAATCCCGGGATCACATCATGAAAAAATGGATTGTTGCAGCAGCGCTAATTTTGGCGCCCTTTTCAATGGCCCTGGCCGATCCGGTTTATGACACGTTGAAGGCGGGGCCCGACGCGGTGGCATCTTGGTCGACAGTGACATTCCAATCGTCGCACACGGGATGGCAGAGTTCCGGTCTCACCGTGACGAAGGGCGAGGCGGTCACGATTTTCGCGGACGGTCAGGTTCAAGCGGGTCTGCCTCTGCCCCTTAATCCGCGCCACTATGTTTGGGGACGTATTGGGCCGGACGGGCCAGTCTTTAATATCGCCACGGACCAGCACACCTTTATCGCCGAACAAGAGGGCCTGTTGTACCTTGCCGCCAAAGGGACCGGTTTCTTTTTTGAAGACCGGCGCGGCACTTATCCGCCGAAAGAATTGTTGGGGCCAGAGTTTCCGTTTGACGCCAAGGCCACGGTAGTGATTTGGCAAGAAGATCCCATCGACAGTTTGAAAGCGCTCTCAAAAGATCCGCTAGATCCGTTCGGCCAGGCCCATGCGGTTATTGTCCAGGCGCCGAGCTTGCCCGAAGGATTTGACTATCTTTGGTATCTGGGCAATGCCCAGGTGTTTGGGGCCTATCAAGAAGAGGGCCGCAAAGGGATACGCGGAACGACTCATTACGATTTCGGTATAGTCAAAAAGCCTGTAGATATTCCGCTGACGGACGAAACCGAGATTTCCTTCGAATGGCTGTACGATTCTCTGCCGGCCCAAGGGCCGGAAACGGAAGCCCAGTTCCATGATTATCTGAGCATCGCGGTGGAATTCGACAATGGCCAGGACATCACCTGGATGTGGAGCCCGACCTTACAAGAAGGTCTGAGTTTTCGCTGTCCCTTGCCCTGGTGGGACCAGCGGGAAACCCATATCGTTCTGCAAAGCGGGCAGGAAGGCCTTGGCACCTGGCACCAGCACAGCCGCCCCATTGCGGAAGATTATCGGCGGTCGGTGAATGTGGATGTGCCAAAACGGATCACCGGCGTGTGGTTCATCAATAGCGGGATCTTCGCCAAAGCCAAAGGGGACGCTCGTTTCGCCAATGTGGTGATTTCTGATGGCGGCAAAACTACAAACATTTTTAATTAAATGCCGCGCATGGTTGTGAATGGAGCAAGGACAAGGAAACCGATAGTTAAGCTGACTGTGATTTAGTCCTGGAAGGGCTTAATTTACAGGTGCGTCTTGTCTTATCGTGTTGTCGTGGTCGCCGATCATAAAGAATCGGCGCAGCTCGCTGTTTATTTGCAGCGCAAGAACCCGTGCATTGAAGCGCAGGTTGTGTCCACATTGCCGGAAGTCGATGCGGCGCTTCATGGCCGCGCCCATGAGACACGTCTTATTTCCTTTTGTTCCAGCGTGATCATCCCGGGGCGGATTTTAGAGGCCCTTGGGCCCGTCCCCTATAATGTTCATCCGGCATCTCCGGATTTTCCAGGTTCTCACCCCGACGCCTTCGCCATCTTGGCCGGTGTCGATATGTATGGGGCGACAGCTCATGAAATGGTCCGCAAGGTGGATGCGGGCGCCATTGTGGATGTGGAATTGTTTCCGGTCATTCCAAGTGCCACGGCGGAAATCTTGCGAGACATGGCCTTTGTCGCCGCGGTGAGCCTCTACGCCCGTCTGGCGGACCACTGCGCGGTCTCCGCCGAGGCGTTGCCCCATCGGCCGGACGTGACATGGGGCGCGCGTAAGACCACCCGTCAGGACTATCGCGATTTGTGCGCCTCGCCTCTACCGGCAGACCCCACCGCCCGTCTTCGGTTAGAGCGGGCCTGTGGGAACGATCTTGTGGGGCCGGAACCGGCGCTTGCGGGATAGCGCTACACCAAGCCTGACATTAGGATTGCCACCACAATAATGGCGATAAACGCGGTCTCCGCGACCATCAGTGCGACCGGCCGCCATCCGACAACGGCAAGTTTTTGAAATGATGTTTTGATGCCTAATGCGGCGATTGCGGTGATCAGGCAAAGGCGGCTGGTGGCACTCAACGCATCGGTCACCATTTGCGGCACATAACCGGTCGAGGTGATGGCCACCAAAACCAAAAAGCCGATCAGGAACCAAGGCAGGATGGGTTGTTTGGGCGCGCCGGCATCGCGAGGTGCATTCAACAAATAGCCGAAGGCCAGCACCACCGGCACCAACATGGCCACCCGTAACAACTTCACGATGGTGGAGGTATCGCCCGCTTCCAGAGAAATCGTGTAGCCGGCGCCCACCACTTGGGCGACGTCATGAATGGTGGCCCCTAAGAAAATGCCCGCCAAATGCGAGTCAAACCCAAGGCTTGCCGCCAATGGCGGATAGGCGACCATGGCGATGGTGCTGAGTGTGGTGACGCCGATGACCGTGATCATGGTGTCGCGCTCAAGATTAGGGTTTTTCGGCATGACAGACGACAGCGCCAAGGCCGCGGACGCCCCGCAAATGGCCACGGCGCCGCCGGAGAGCAATCCATTCTCGCGCGTGAGGCCCAACGCCCGCGCACAGGCCGCGCCGAACAGGATCGTGCCGCCCACCGCGATGAACACCAGCGCAACCGTTTGCCAGCCCAAATCGGTAATGTCGCCAATAGTAATACGTGCGCCGAGTAAGCAGACACCCAGCCGGAGGATGTCGCGCGAGGCAAACTGGATGCCGGGCACCGTCGGCCCTTCCTCGGACAGGAAGTGAAACCCCAATCCTAGCAGCAAGGCGAACAACATGACGGGGGCGCCGTAATTGTCCGACAAGAACATGGCGGCAAACCCGATCACCAGGCAAATCGCCACCCCCGGCGCAAGGAGCCGGGCGTGTTTCGCCAGGCCTGTTAGGCCGTTTTCTTGCGGGACGGGGGAAGAGGGCAGCCCCTCGAATGAATCGAGATAGGCGTATTTTTCTAGAAGGGAGGTGTCGCCGTCTTTGTCGCCGTCATTATTATTGTTCTTGTTAGGCAATGCAGGGGTCCCGGTTCGTGTGTTTTCCCGAACCATACGCGCATCAGGCTAATCGGCGCAAATCGCCATGGTGCCTTTGCAGCAACAAAAAAGGGAGCCGGTGGCTCCCTTGTTTTATGCGGGTTACTCTTTGCCGGGCGGCCATTAAATCATCGTGATAAAAGGCTGAACCAGGGCAACCGTGACAGGGGCGAATAAAGCGATATGCATGACAGCTTGGCGTTTGATCGTTTTCATGGTCTCTCTCTCCCGATGGTGTCTGATGACACCCAACATGTGGGGGCGGAAGCAGCGATTTCATGTGATGGCGATTACAAACGCGCCCCTAAAGCCTCTTTAAGGGGACCTAAATGCTTGTCGAACCGCTGCCAGCGGGCGACGGACGAGGCATATATCGGCTTGCGGACTTGGGCGGCACTTGCCGTTGTCACCGCCCGCTTGTTTTTGTGGAAGTCTAGAACCTGATCTTCCCAGGGCAGCCCGCAAAATTCCAATAACCGGCGCGCTTGGGTTCCGATGTCCGACACCATGTCTTCATACTGAACATCTAAAATGAGACCCTCGGGTACGACCTTTCCCCAATGGGCCATTAGCCGGTCATAGCGCACATATTCCCGGCCCATCTCGGCCAGATCATAGGTGAACTGCTGTCCTTCCTTAAACAGACGGGCATAGTTCGAAAAACACACATCCATCGGGTCCCGGCGGCTGTGAATGATTTTAGCGTTCGGCAGGATAAGAGGAATCAGCCCCACCAAGTAATAATTGGACGGCATCTTATCGGTAATGAATTGTGCATCCGCCGACACAGTGCGGGCCAGATCGACATAGGCCTTGCCGATGTCGGCCCTTTCGTCCGCGGACACCGCGCGAACCAGGTCAACAATGTCCGGGACATTTTTCCTAATGCGGGCTTCTTCCGATACTTGAAGCAAGAATTTTAGCTCGTCACCTCCGTACACAGAAGAGTGTGAAGCTAGAACCTGCTCGATCAGTGTGGTTCCGGATCGGGGCATGCCCAGAATGAAAATGGGCGTTTCGTCTTGGCATCCCTGCTGTTGCCACCCGTCGAAGAGATCGGCGGTAAAGTCGTTCAGAATGCGTTCGACAGCCTGGTCCGACGTTGCTTCATCAAAATCGATCGTTTGCCGATGAATGGCGTTGCCCCGTTCATAGGCTTCGAACGCCGCATCATATTGCCCAGTGTCCTCGCGCGCTTTGCCCACACTGAACCAGATGTAAGGCGCCTTCTCATATGTTTGTTGCATCGCTTTTTGGGCGATTACTTCCAATTGATCCAGGTGCGGATCGCTTTTGGTATATGTTTTGAGGGAGGAAAGGTTTAGATGTGCATCTATCAGCTCCCCATCTAATTCCAGAGCCCGGTTGTAACAGTCGCGCGCGCCGTCCAGATCACCCGTGGCCGCCAAAGCCAGGCCAAGATTGTTAAAGCCGTGGGCAAAGTCCGGATGTATTGCGATCAGCTTTTGATAGGTCTCGATTTCTTTGGCCTGGTTGCCAAGCGCATTGTAGGTCACGCCGATGTTGAACAATGTCTGCGCATTGTTTGGGGAGATTTCGTCCGCCGCCAGATAATGCGACAGCGCCTCTTCGTGATGGCCGTGAATTCCCGCCATGACGCCCATATTGTAGCGGGCCTGAGATGATGTCGGGGCAACCTCAACGGCGTGGCGCGCATGCATCGTTGCTTCGTTAAGCTTGTTGTCCTTGTAGTACCAATCGGTGAGGGTGATGTGATAGCTCGCCGTTTTCGGTGACAGGCTAGCGGCATGCAGCGCGAACTTATAGGCAAGGTCGGGCCGGCCCGTGCGCATCGCTAAGAGGCCTAGGATGAAAAAGCCTTCATGGGCTTGGGGGTCCGCTTCGATGACCTCGCGGCTCAGTGCCTGGGCCGTGTTTAGGTCGCCCGCATTATAGGCCGCTTTGGCCTTTTCCAGTTTCTCAGCAGTCATAGTCTCGTGGGCCACGTTTTGGGTCGTTATCGCTGTCCTACAGGGCGCGAATTCCGAATGCAAATTTGGGTGTCCATGGCCCGTTTTTCGGCACAAAAAAGGCGCGGCCATTGCCGGCCGCGCCGCTCTGAAATGGCATTGCCGCGGTTAGGCGCTTGGATCGGGGACTTTGCGCAAATAAGGCTTCACGGTTTCCCAGCCATTGGGAAAAAGCTCCTTGGCTTGTTCGTCGTTGACAGCGGGCACAATGATGACATCGTCGCCATGCTGCCAATTGGCGGGGGTGGCCACTTTATGTTCTGCGGTGAGCTGACAGGAATCCAAGACCCGCAGAAGCTCATCAAAATTTCGTCCCGTACTCATGGGATAGGTCAGGCTCATTTTAATTTTCTTGTCCGGCCCCACCAAAAACACCGAACGAACAGTCAGATTGTCCACGGCGGTGCGATCACCGGCGGCACCATCTTCGCTGGCGGGCAGCATGTCATAGAGTTTTGCCACTGCTAGATTTTCATCGGCAATCAGCGGGTAGCTCAAAGTCGCGCCCGATGTTTCTTCAATGTCTTTTGTCCAAGCCTTGTGATCGCTGACGGAATCCACAGACAAGCCGATGATCTTGCAGTTCCGTTTTTCGAATTCCGCCTGCATGCGGGCAAGATAGCCAAGCTCGGTTGTGCAGACGGGTGTGAAATCCTTTGGGTGGGAGAATAGGACGCCCCATCCCTCCCCAATCCAACTGTGGAAATCGATCTGTCCTTCTGTGGTTTCCGCAGTGAAGTTTGGCGCGGTGTCGTTGATGCGCAGGCTCATGGTGACCTCCTGTCCTACCGTCAAATATACTTGATGCTCTCACGAATTGGGGGCGGGGCCAGCGGGTTGCAAGGGGGATGTGGCCTCGTCTCTAGATAGCTGCTGTGGAGTATCACAGAGTGTCAGCGGAAACCAGGCGGCGGATCCAAAACACCGTCAAATCTTAGGGTGATGTGCGTATCATCACGTTTTGAGGGCGTCGAGAAAGCGCGTGATCATCGCGCGTACGTCCTGCTTGGTTTTTTTGGGGCGCTTGCTTTCCCCGATTAAAAGTCCGCCTTCGACCAGCACGCTGAGGAACAGACGCACCAGAATGTCTACGGGTTGCCGGGCGATGGCGCCTTCGGCCATCAATCCGTCGAACAGCGTGTTCAAAAGACCAGAGGCGGTTCGTTCGCCAATCTCCGCGAGCCGCCTTGGGCCCAAAACGGTGGGGGCGTCCACCAACACGATGCGCCGATAGGCGGGATCGGTGCAGTGATCCAAAAACATATCGATGCCGCCCAGTAACGCAGACCACAAGTCCCTGCCGGTTTCCAGATTGCTGGTAACGTCATCCACAAAAGACGCTTCCAACGATTCCACCAAGTCCGCGAACAGGTCTTCTTTGTTGCGGTAATGATGGTACAGCGCCCCCTTGGTCACCCGGGCGTGGCGGCAAATCTCATCCACTGAGGTGTTGTGATAGCCATGCTCCGCAAACAGCGCACGCCCACTGTCCAACAGGGCCGCACGGGTCGCTTCGGCATATTCTTCTTTTCTGGTCTTGCTCATTCTGACATTGATAGCTATATACATACCATCGGTATGTCAAAAACCAAAGGTACGAAAATATGCTCACTCTGTATCATGCGCCTCTGACCCGGTCCACCCGCGTGCGCTGGTTGCTCGAAGAGCTTGACGTTCCCCACACCGTCCACCCGATCGATTTCTTTTCCGACGAACGGTCGACGCCGGAATTCCGTGCGCTCAGCCCGCAGGGGCGTCTGCCGGTGATCCAAGATGATGACTTTGTCTTGTTTGAATCCGGTGCCATCGTTGAATACCTGCTGGATGAATACGGCAATGGGCGCTTTCAACCGGGGATGTCTGCGAAGGAACGCGCCCCCATGCTGCAATGGATGCATTGGGGTGAAGCAACATTGCTGCCGCCCATGGATAAGATCCTGGAACATGGGATTATTCGGCCGCCTGAAAAGCGCATCGCTGAGGTGGCGGAAGAAGGGCGGGCGCAAACGGCCGAATGTTTGGAAGCTCTTGAAGCCCAACTCGAAAAAACCAAAGACAAAGGCCCCTTTATCTTGGGCGAGCTGACGGGCGCCGACTTTGTCACCTTCTATGGAATTTGGTTTGCGGAGATTTTAGGGGAACTTGAGAACTCACCAAATATTAAAGCCTATTTCGAGGCGTTTATGGCGCGGCCCAAATTTCAGGCGGCGATGGCGGATTCCTTTGAAGCGGTTCAAGTCTTCGCGGATATGATTCCGAAAAAATAGGCACGAAAAAAGGGGAGCAAACGCTCCCCTGTTTCGTGTCGTACCAGATGACGTTGTCTGGTTTAGCCAAGAAGAAGAAAGGGCTGGGCCAGGACAAGCGTAACAGGGGCAAAGAACGCGGCGTTTAAGAAATTTTGGCGGTTCATGATGAACTCCTATTCGTCTGTGGTCTGATTAGATGAAGGCGATGAATGGCTGGGCGAACGCGACCGTGACAGGGGCCAGGAATGCGATCTTCAAGAAAAATTCGTTTTTCATTGTCTCTCTCCGTTTGAGTGTTGTGTCTTGCGACACCTCACATTTGGGAGACCGGCGGAAGATTACATGTGACCGGTGTTACATTTCACACCTGCTAGACGGCGCGGGTGCTAACGGGCGGCAAAAGTGTGTGTGCTGTCACATTTCACCCTCCTTGATAGGGCAGGGCTACCGCATATCGCGTTCTTTAAAGCCATCCAGCCTTCCGCTCATTCCTGCGAAAGCAGGAATCCCAAGCTATTCGCCCAAGATCCCCGTTCGCCAAAGGGCGGCGACCGGGATGGGCGCAAGAGGTGGCTTCCTCCATTTGTGATGCTTCCCCTCTTGCAGGGCCTTACTGCATGAAGAAAAGGCGCGTCGCGTCATCGGCCGGAAAGAAGCTTTCCAGGCGGATTTCCTGCAAGGTGATGTCAAAAGGCGTGCCCAACGTGGTCATGGTGGTCATAAAAGACAGTTCTACGCCGTCTTTCGCCATATCCACCGTCAGCAGGGGTTTCTGCCAGTCTTGGGCGACCAATTGGCGCCAGTTTTCGGGCACCCCGGGGTAGGAAGCGCATTCGTCCAAGATCTCTAAGGCTTCTGGCGGGTTGCCCGCGGCATTTGCTTCCGCCTGCAAGCGGCGCAGCATGACCGAGGCCACGTCATTCCAGTTGCGAATATGATCACGGTAGCCATCAGGGTGCAGTAGGCCGCGCATAAGATTAGCCGAGATGTCCGGCAGGTCTTCAAGCCGGTCGACGCCGAACAAAAACATTTGAAGTTTCATGGCGCCCATATTGGCTTGCAGTACGGTGTGAAAGCGGTCGAACACCATGGCGGGAAACGGCTCGTTTCCTTTCAGGAGCTGTTCAAGGGCGCTGTTGACGGTGGACAGCACTTCGTCGGTGGGGGCGCTTTCGCGATAGCCGGGGGCAAAACCCGCCGCCAGCAGTAATTCGTTGCGGTCCCGCAAGGGCACTTCCAAGGCTTCGCTCACAATGTAGACCATGGTCCGGCTGGGCCGAGACCGGCCAGATTCCAAGAAACTGATGTGTTTCTGGGAGGAATCGCAGCGCAGCGCCAATTCCAATTGGCTTATTCCGCGGCTCTGGCGCCAGGTTTTGAGTAGCGCCGGAAAATTATTGTCGAGGGTCGAGGTCATCGTCATGGCCAAACAGTGCCACCGGACAGGAATTCAGGCAATTACCTCCGGCGTAATCGTGATGGGCGCCCGCTCGGCTTGACGCAGATCAATGATTTACCAGTCGAAAAGTGGAGAATTAAAAACACCCAACGGGTGGTGGCTCACCAAAGAAAGGAAGAAGGAAAAGGCCATGTCAAGATTCCCCGTATTGCACCGTAGACGTCAACAGCCCCTCAAAGCAGCGTCGAACCCATTTGATCTGTTCAGCAGAAGTTTTGACGATCTTTTTTCGGACTATTTGTCGAACGATCTCATGTCCAACCGGTTCATCGATGCGACACAGACACATCCTGCGCTCGCTCGATTGAACATCAGTGAAACGGATACAGCAATCGAAGTGTCCGTGGATCTTCCCGGCATGGATCAAGAAAATATTGATGTGTCTTTGGCGGACGGTGTCCTGACCATTCAAGGCGAACGTGAAGACGAAACCAAAGATGATAAGAAAGATTATCATCGGGTAGAGCGCAGCTACGGCGCGTTTTGCCGCCAAATCGCCATGCCATCGACAATCGATGAAGACCAGGTTGACGCCAAGTTTGAAAATGGCGTGCTGGTCGTCACCTGTAAAAAAAGCGCCCAAGCCAAAGAGCAAAAGCGCAAGATATCCGTGAAAGCCGCCTGAATTTGGACCCCGTATAGACGGCGACTTAATCGGTCCCTGCGACGCGCATGTTTCCCCAACATGGCTCCCCAATGCCTCGCGTGTCGCAGGGGATTTTGCGACAGATTGTTTGGGGTGGGGATCATTTTTCGGCACCCCAGAACCATCCGTGACTGCTCACTTTATTGCTCGAGACCTAACCGGTCGGCCGGTTCGGCCCGTTCGGGTTGTACGCATGTGCCATCTAAACTAGAACATCTAAAAGTCTGATTAGAGTGGAGCGTACCAGGTTGATGCGGGGGAGAGGTTGTTCGGTTGCGGCACTTTGTGTTGTAGGTTGCTTTTCATTTTCTGGTGTCCAGGCGCAGGACGACACATCCGAAGTGGATGAGATTATCGTTTACGGCCGCGCCATCGACATGATCGGCAAGGCGATCTCGGGGTCTCAAGGGATTGTCGGATATGCCGACTTTGAAGACCGTCCTCTCTTGCGGGTTGGTGAATTATTGGAAGTCGTTCCAGGCATGGTGGCGACTCAACATTCCGGCACCGGCAAAGCGAACCAATATTTCCTGCGCGGGTTCAATCTTGATCATGGCACCGATTTCGCAGCCTTTGTCGATGGGACGCCTATCAACTTCAGAACACACGGCCATGGCCAGGGATATCTGGATCTCAGCTTCCTGATCCCGGAGCTGACGGAACGCATCGAATTTCGCAAAGGACCTTATTTCTCCGACGTCGGAGATTTTTCAGCCGCCGGCACCACCAAATTCAAAACCTATGACTCGCTTCCGTCGAGCATTGCGGAAGCAACCATCGGCGAATTTGGTTATCGGCGTGGCCTCATTGCCCATTCTCAGGACGTCGCCACCGGCAGCTTGTTGATCGCCGGTGAAACGGTGTTTTTTGACAACCCCTTTGACCTTGATGAGGACTTAAGGAAGGTCAACGGCTTTGCCAAATATAGTCACAAGGGGACATCCGCTGATTGGCATATCGCGTTGAGCGCCTATGACGCGGAGTGGATTTCTACGGATCAGGTTCCGCTCCGTTCGATCGCCAGCGGACAAATTTCCCGTCTTGGGTTCATCGATCCCGACCTCGGCGGAAACACGACCCGCATTGCGGTGAGCGGTCAGGGGGTTTCGGGCGGGATAAGCCTATCGGCATACGCCATCTACTACGATTTCAATCTGTATTCGAACTTTACCTATTTTGCCAATGACCCTGTGAATGGCGACGAATTTGAACAGCAAGACGAACGCCTCACGACCGGGGGGTCTGCGGCGTATGCGTGGGGAACGCGCCTTTTAGGGAAAGAGGCCGCCATTCGGCTGGGCGGCGATCTCCGCTATGACCGGATTTTTTCGGTCGGCCTGTTCAACACCAGTGGCCGCCAGCGATTGAGCACCGTGCGGGACGACGAGGTGGACCAGTTCAGTTTCGGCGCTTTTTCCGAGATTGAGCTTGATCTCACGGATCGTCTTCGAACCACGATTGGCCTGCGGGGCGATTTTTATGCCTACGATGTCAGCGCCAATTTGAGCCAGAATTCCGGCAGCGGGTCGGACGGAATTGTCACGCCCGTGGCAGCCCTGGCCTTTCGGGCGACCGACACGATTGAGCTGTACGCCAATTATGGGCAAGGATTTCATTCAAACGATGTCCGGGGCGCCACAATTTCACTCGATCCCGTTACGCTTGCGTCCGTTAACCCCATCGATGTGCTGGTGCGCGCCGAGGGGGCGGAAATCGGTGCGCGGTATGAACGCAAATCGTTTAACGCCTCGCTTGTCGGATTCTGGCTTACGCTCGACAGCGAACTCGTCTTTGTGGGCGATGCCGGAACCACTGAACCAAATGGGGCCACCGAACGTTTCGGTGTTGAGTTCAACGCGTTCTGGCAACCAACCGACTGGCTGACATTGGATGCCAATGCCGCCTTTACGGATGCCCGGTTCAAGAATGCACCATCGACGGCAGATCGCATTCCCCAGGCCGTGGAAAATGTGTTTGGCGCTGGGGCGTCCGTGCGGCCGGTGGAGAACTTGACCCTCACAATGCGCGCCCGCCGGTTTGGGGAAGCCCCTCTGATCGAAGATGGCTCTGTGTTTTCAGAGCCAACCACCGTCGTGAATTTGGGGGCCTATTATAATTTTAAGTCGGTGCGCCTGGGGCTCGACGTTCTCAATCTTTTCGATTCGCAGGATGCGGACATTACCTATTTCTATGAATCGCAGCTGTCAGGCGAGCCGTCCGCTGTAGAGGATATTCACCTGCACCCTGCGGAACCCCGGCAAATACGCGGAAGCATTCGTTTTCGATTCTAACCGGCGGGTTTGCTAACGTCACCGTCGCCCAAATCAGCCGTGGCATTGGGGGCAATGGGCATTAGCGTACCAGCAATGGACGTTCCCTCCATGGTTTTCGCCCGTGCCGTCGCGATTTGCGTGCGAAACGCGATTTGCCGTTTTTCATCAAGGGGGAAGGCCCACATCACCCAGATGACCACGCTCAAAGTGACCCCTGGAAAGGCGACCATAATGACGCGCAGGCCAAACAAAGCGCTGTCGGAATTGATCGCGCCGGGCGACGGGTCGAAACCGACCAGGCTCAACACCGGATAGCTCAAGCCGATGGCCAATGCCGCGCCGATCTTGCTCGTTGATTGCAAAAGGGACATGTAGAGACCGCTCTGCAGTTTGCCGGACTGAGCCGTATCCATATCGGTAACATCCGCCATGATCGCCCGCGGAATGAATGCGCCAACGGCTTGCATGGCGCCCAACATCAAAAAAGCGACACCGGCGATCCATGCGCTCCCCGTCGGCAGGACGAGGTAAAGAACGCTCGCCCCCATTTGATAGAAAAGCGCGTAGCACAGCGTTCGATGTTTTCCGATCCGTCGACCGAGCCGCATAAAGAGAGGCAGGAAGAGAAGGCCGGAAAAGAGGAACGGCACCAGGACAAAGGACGACCAACTGCCCAATTGCAGAACATCTTCAACATAGAACAGCACCATGCCTGCGGCACCACCCGTGGCAACGCCAATGAGCAGATTGGCAACGAGCAAACGTCTGAGGGGTTGATTGCGTACCAAATGCCGGACCGTGCCGTTGGAGGGTGAGGTGGGGCTGATGTGTGCGATCGGCTCGGGCACCGCCCACAGCGCGGCGGCGATGGTGAGAGGCAAGGTCACGAGAAGAGCTATGGCGATGGTTGCCATGCGGCCGGCGTCGTCCGTACCCAAAACGCTCTCGGAAAGGGCAATAAGCATAATGAGACCGAGACTTCCGATCAGCGCGGCACCTTGTTTGTAAGCGGAAATACGAGACCGTTCGTGATAGTCGGCGGACAGCTCAGCCGCCCATGCAATGTGCGAAACGGAGCCGATGGTCCATCCGATGTAAAGCAGGATCATCCAAAAGGCGAAGTAAATACCACCGACCGACGCGCCCGGAACAAACACCATATAGATGCTGAGGCCGAGAACCGGTATAGACGCCACAAGCCATGGCAAGCGGCGCCCCCATTTTGTGTGCCACCGATCGGACAAAACGCCAAACGCCGGATCCGTTATGACATCCCACAGTTTTGTCAGCCCAAAGATCAAGCCGACCGTGCTGAGGCCCAATCCCACCGTTCCGGCATAAAACGGCGGCACGAAAACCACCACCGCCATCAACAGTGCCGCGAACGGGGCCTCTGGCGAGACAAAGGCGATTAATCTGAGGGGGCTTAATTTGGTCTCACGCATGGATGCGCACCCTTTCATGGAGCCTATGCCGGAGCCGTGAGTAAGAAAATTGCGGCGTCTCTCACATCGAAACAGAGAGAGACTGCGATCACCGCTACCATCAGAGAACGCCAGGCTTGATAAAGAGGGGCAGGGTCGATGGGCGCTCCGTAGATGGCCAGATAGACCGCTGCCGGTGTCCAAAACACAATATGGTTGATGGCGATCGCGCCAATGGTGAGCGCTGCCGGACCGCCGACCAAAAGGATCGTTGCGGATGCAAGGTGGCTGGCGACCACCGAGGCGACGATCCAACGTGCTGCGGTCTGGGTGCGGACAAAAAAGAGCCCCGCAAAAAACGTGCAGAGCATGAAAATAATCCAACGCTGCACCCAGAGTGGTGACGCCGCCCGCGCGTCTTCATTCCAGACGCTAAACGGCGTCAGGTCGGCTGCTGCGCCAATCGCCATGACGAGCATTTGTTAGTCGCGCCACGGCAAGCGTGCGCCCAACCCATGCTTGAAGTCCTTCATTTTTTCCTTGTCCAAAGCGTCGTCCGCTTTGTGGAGGTGTACTGGTGGTGAGTAAAAAGTAGATTTTGGCGTCACGCGAACCACAACACGCCCTTCCTTCTCACACCCTTCTTTAACGAAGGGGCGCACCTCTTCCGCAAGCGGTTCGCCGGCCATCACCCCGCCGATTTTCATGGCCACATCAACGATCGTCTCTGGATTTGTCTCAAGTTCGGCATCGCCATCCACGACGAGATAGGTGGGGGGCCATTGCCCGTCCAACACCGCTATCGACAATTCACCTTCCCGCGCCACGGCCTTGGCTTTTTGGCGTTCCCGCATTGTCGAGAACAGAATGTCGTCGCCATCCATCACGTAATAGACGATCGACATAGAGGGGGGCGCGTTTTTGCGGGTGTAGCCCACAACACAGGTGTGGTTGGTCCGGACAAAGTCTCGGCGTTCCGACGCGTCCATGGTCATGACGGCATTCCTTCTTTGTTATTGAAACAAAAATGGTAACATGTTACCAAAAGTAACGCGTTACCCTTTTTTGTCAAGAGGTGGCGATTTGAGCGGCGCTCAAACGGCAAATGTCACGGGAAAGGGGATGGCGTGTCAGGATCGCGCGCGCTGGCGCGGCAGGGCGGATTTGAGGACGGCGAGCCTGGGGTTTTTCTTGATCTCGGCGCGCACTTGGACTGTGCCGCTCTTGGTCAAAACCGGCAGCAATGACCATATGGACGTTTTGACAAGTTCGTCGGCTAGATGCTGGATCTCAATAAAGCCCTTGGCCCAAAAGAGTAATGGCCCCCACGTCGCCATCGCCAGTTGGGTCGCGAGGTGATCGGCATCGCATTTGGCATCGATTTCGCCAGCCTTTTGCATGTCGATCACAGACAACCGCCTGGCTCGAATGGCGTTTGTGAGAAGAACTTCAGTGGCGGGTGCGCCAGCGTCCGCCATAAACAGAAGCGTTGGAATTACGGTCGTTGTGTTCGGATCGCTTGCGAAGCCGCCGGCAAATGACCGGAGCAATGTGAACAACCGCTTCAGCCCCGCTTCTTCCTGTCGAGAGACGCTTGTTGTGATCTGTTCGATTTGGTCCTTGACCGCTGCCAGTATGAGCGACTCTTTGCTGTCGAACAGGCGATACAATGTGGTCGGAGACACATCGGCGGCGTCCGCCAAGTCGCGCATATTCATGGACTCAAACCCGTAAAGACTAAGGTGATCCATCGTGACGTTCAGGATTTTCTCACGTCGCGCTTTTTGCTTCGGGGTCATTCGTATGGGGTGTCCGATCAGTCAGAAGTGACACCCAATATAAGCGTTCGTCTGCAAAACGGAAACAGGTTACCCATACGCGGCCCGGCAAGTGCGAGGCAAGACCGTTAGCCGCCGTAAAACTCCATATACGGAATAAATTGGAGCCGTGGGGTGTGTCTGTCAGCCGCGTTCTTCTATCCGCCAATAGCGCGTGCTAAATGGTTCAGACAGATAGGCGGGCGGCAGTTCGTATTTCTGCGCATACACTTGCCGTAACGCCGTGATGGTTTCTTCGTCGTCCAATGGCGTTGCGCGTACATCGTACAGCTTGTCGCCGATTTTCAGGCGAATATCCGGCGCGCTATCGACCCAGCTTGGCCAGTTCTTGCTGTCCGGATCGCGCGCGCCAATATACAACGTGCCATCAAGGGCGGCGCACCAGATCGTAACGGAATGCGAGATGAAATAGGGTGTGCTCACTTCGACGAAAATTTCCTTGTGGTCTTGGGTGAAACTCCAGTCCTCGGGGACGTCCGATACCTCGCCGCTCAGCCAAAAGCCGGGGGTGCGGTCACTTGGTTCGCATGCGGATAAACCAAGGAGCAATCCGACGGCCACTAACAAGACGCCCGTTTTTCGTGAAACATGGTGTTTCAACAATTTATGCAGATTAATCGCCACCTGGCTCATAATGTCCTCCAGCCTTTCGATGATCATACAGACGGTTTCGACGGCAGGCCAATTTTGCCACGCGCAGGCGCCTGGTGTTCAAAATAGGTCAATAAAATCAAAGGTTTGATGGCCGCAATCGGGGCTGCTAAGATCATCAAAACGCGTATCGGTGCGACGCGGCAACAAGACATGGGTGAGGACGACGATGGAAGTGGAAGGTGACCTGCAAGCCGTCATTGACAAGCACGCAATCACGGAGGTGATCCATAAGCTCGCCCGAGCCATAGACCGGTGCGACCGCGATCTTCTTTCGTCGTGTTTTCACGAAGACGCAACCGATGATCATGGTTCCTTCAAAGGCACGGCGGCGGAATTTGTGGATTGGGTGATTCCCGTCTTGCACGCCATGGAAGCGACCCAACACAATATCCACAATGTGCTGATCGAGCTGGACGGAGCAACGGCGTGGTCAGAAAGCTACTTTATTGCGCATCATCGCATCGCCACGGACGACGGGCCGCAGGATATGATTGCGGCCGGCCGTTATCTTGACCGGTTCGAGAAGCGCGATGGCCGCTGGCGCATTTCCCACCGCCACGCAATTTATGATTGGAGCCGTAATGACCCCTCCACATGTCAGTGGGACAAGGTTCCCGCCGGCGTGATGGCGCGGGGCGCGCGAGGCGAGGCGGATCCAAGCGCCGAATTTTTCCGTAAGCGATAGGCACAGATCACCTCTCGGCCAATCCAGCGAATATTGGGTGTCAAACCAATATGTCAGATCAAAACCGGCAGGTTGAGGGGCAAACTGTTGGAATGTGATTCGGATGCCTGCCGAAGTGTCACGACAGATCGATGGTCCTCTCACCCTGACGGTTGCCTTTTAGCGGAAGGTTTCGTCCACCAAATACTTTGCCGTTACCTGAGCCGGGACCCAACGCCCCCCTCGCCAGGTACACCGAATGTTGGCGTCAACGATGTGCCGGTCCCTACCGCCAGCACTAACGCACCTGCGAAAAGTGCACCGGTGCGTACCAGCAGCCAATATCATTCTTACAAAGGCCAAAGGACGCCTCGAAGTAATACCACGGTTTTGGAGTGAGCCGGGTAAGGACAAGTGCATCAAGCTAAGTAGTGCTTGTGACACGCACAGATGATGCAGATTTTCGAGAGTATTAAGGGAAACAAGTTTAAAAAATAGACTTATTGAGAAATGGCTTAATTGTAGAAATATTGCTATTGAGACTTCTTCTGGAAATATAAAAGAAGAAATAAGCCGGCAGTGCTTCTCTTGGCAGAAAGAAAATTAAAAAAATCAGGAGCATTCGCCAGCCCACTACTTTAGGTGCGGCGCAACAAAAACGTCGCCAAACTGTCCGGAAAATTGTAGGGTTATTCAGCTACTATTCACGCGGTGCGAAAATTCACCGGAAGACTTGGAAAACCCCACTTTGTTGTTGAGAAATACTTGGAACAATAATATTTCTCTAAAGCGGATACTCTTCCACGAAGATTTTCGGTCTTCGCTTCACATTTTGCTAGGTAAAAGGTCACGTGATCACAAAAGCGGCTTCTGCTGAATCGAAAGTCTCGCTCAGTGAAGATCAAGCGCATTGGAGCCGGCGTCTTCTAACAAACCTCCGCCCCTCGTTTCGAGCCGAGACCGGCCTGAGTTTTCTTTTCATCCTGGCAGATTTTTTGGCGATCGGATTAAGCCTGGTTTTGTCCGGTGTGGTTGTGGCCGTGGCGACCTTTTTCATTTTTGATCTTTACTATTTGCAGGAAGGCATTCCCGGCGGCACCTCCCGCATGCTCTATGTAACGATCATTTCGGTCGGTATCGTCGGTTATTTATCCTTACGCGGACATTATCGGTGCGGCGTGCCTTTGCATCGGGAATTGCAGCAATTGGTGTCGATTCTTATTTTCGCCATGCTGGTGGAAGCGTTTCTCCATTTTGCGCAAAAGGATGATTTCTCGCGCATGTGGCTGGTGGCAACGTGGGTGTCCGCTGTTCCGATGATGCTCATTGGCCGCGCCCTTGTAAAAGCGTGGGTGACCCATCATGACGCCTGGAAAATCCCCGTGATTGTTGTGGGCGATAACAAGGCAATCGAAGATGCGCTGACCTTGTTTCAAGCCGAATACCAAATGGGTCTGCGCACGGTGTCCAAATATGTCACCGCAGATGGCGTCCCTTTCGGCAATGATGATTTCGTGCGATTGCGCGCCGCCTTGGAACCGTGGAACGGCGCGCATGTTATTTTCGCCCAAGCTTTTCCCTTCGACGAAGGGTTGCGCGCGGCCATCCGGTATTTGAACACAGAACGCATTACCTATTCGGTGCTCGCGCCCATGCATGAAATGTCCGTGTTGAACATGGAAGTCATGCCTCTCTATCGAAACGAAATGGTGTTGCTGTCGCCCCGCCACAGCGCCAACCGGTTCACGGCAGCGTTCATCAAACGCGCAACGGATTTGCTCATTTCCGGCAGCGCCCTTATCGCCACCTTACCGCTCATGTTGTTTGTGGCGGCGGCCGTGAAAATGGATGGCGGGCCGATCTTTTATGGGCATGAGCGCGTGGGCCGGAATGGCAAGAAGTTCAAGTGTTACAAGTTTCGCACCATGGTGACGGATTCGGCCAATATGCTGGCCGCGCATTTGAAAAACAATCCGACAGCACGCGAAGAATGGTCGAAAACTCAAAAGCTCTCTAAAGATCCGCGGGTTACCCGTGTCGGCCGCTTTTTGCGCCGGACCAGCATGGACGAGATCCCGCAGCTCTACAATATTGTGCGGGGCGATATGAGCGTGGTGGGCCCCCGGCCCGTCACCGAAGATGAGCTTAAAAAGTTTGGCGATACCCGCGCTTACTATTTGAAGATGCGGCCGGGCGTGACCGGTCTTTGGCAGATCAGCGGCCGCAGCAGCACCACCTATGAACGGCGGGTTTATCTGGATGGATGGTATGCCCGCAATTGGTCGTTCTGGCATGACATGGCGATCATCATGCGGACGGTTCCCGCCGTGTTATCCTCCAAAGGCGCGGTATAACGGCCTTGACGGTGGAAGCCAGGCTCTTCGTCTTATGGCGTCATCTGAAATGACCGTAAGTCCCCTGCGGGTGGCCTTTAATGGAAAATTCCTAAGCGCGTCGCCCACAGGCGTCCACCGTGTGGCGGCAGAGATTATCTCGGCGCTCGACCGGCGCCTGGCGCAGGACCCCAATCTAGCCGCGCATATGGACGCGATTGTCCTGGCGCCGCGAAATGCCACGCGCGATCTCGGTTTGCGAAAAATTCCGGTGCGCACCGGCAGTTTATTGACCGGGCAGTTTTGGGAACAATTGGAACTGCCGTTTCGCACGCGAGGGCGGTTGCTCGTCAGCCTGTGTAACCTCGCGCCCATTGCCACGCGCGAAGCGGTGACAATGATTCACGATGCGCAGGTGCATCTAACACCCCAGTCTTATTCCCGACCGTTCCGGGTATTCTACAAAACGGTGCAGCCCCTCATGGGGCGGCGCCATCGCCGTATTCTAACGGTGTCGTCTTATTCGCGCGACCAGCTTGATCTGGCGGGCGTGTCGCCGAAGGACAAAACAACCGTCGTGCACAACGGGTCAGATCATTTGGCCCAGGTAGCGGCCCAACCGGGCGCCGCCGCGACCTTCGGACTGACTGCCAAACAGTATGTGTTGGCACTGTCCAACACCCAACCGCACAAGAATATAAAAGTCCTCCTCGATGCTTTCGCCTTGCCCCCCTTAAGCGACTACACGCTGGCGCTGTTCGGTGGCGCGGGAAAAGAGGCCTTCGCCGCCGCCGGCCTGTCTGTACCGGACAATGTGGCCTTTCTCGGACCCGTCTCGGATGAGGCCTTGGTCGCGCTTATGAATGACGCGTTGTGTTTAGGCTTTCCGTCAACGACCGAAGGGTTTGGCCTTCCCCCTCTGGAAGCCATGGCCTGTGGCTGCCCGGTCTTGGTGGCGCCGTGTGGGGCGTTGCCGGAAGTGTGTGGGGAGGCCGCGCAGTTTGTGGCACCTGATGCCCCTCACGCGTGGGTGGATGCCATTTTGGACCTCGCTCTGCATTCAGAACAGTATGACAAATGGGGCGCCGCGGGGCGCCGCCACGCGCAAGATTTTACTTGGGCGCGTGCGGCGGATGCGCTGGTGACCGTATTGGAACAGGTGGCCCCCTCATCAGCCGCGTGATCTGAGGGAAGCTGACAGGGCCCGCCGCTCGTATTACTAATTGGTCGTATGGAAATCGTCGCGACGACATATCTGGCCTTGTTTTTGGCCGTCATCCTTTTGTTCGTGAGGCCGGATACTCAATTGGCGGTGGTCGGCGTCAGCCTGCCCTTTGGCGCCTCGGCCTTTGTCAATCTGCCGGCTTTCGGGAACTCAACCATCGTTATTGGCAATGTCTTGGCGGCATTGTTTTTGGCGCTGGTTTTGATCCAACGCCGGCATATGGTGCCGCGAATTTTTACGGTGGCGCGGCCTTATGAGCCGGGGTTCTACCTTGTTATCTTTGTACTGATTGCCCTTTTGGTGACGATTTTAAGTCCGCGCTTGTTTGGAAGCGCGATCGAAGTGTTCACCATGGCGCGTGGGGATCGCTTGGTTGGGAAAACGCAGCTTGTTCCCCTTCGGCCGACCACAGCGAATGTGACACAGAGCCTCTACCTATTGCAGGGGGTGATTGTCTTCTTGACCGTTGCGGCTTTGGGCGATCTGAAGTCCAGAGTGAAAATATTGTTTGGCTGCATCCAAGCCGTCACGATCGTTCATCTGGCCATATCCGCGGTGGATGCCCTTGAGAACGCCACCGGTTTAGAACTGCTTGGCTGGTTGCGGACGGCCAACTATGCTTTTTTGGACGATGTCATTTTCGCGGGCTTGCCTCGGTTGGTGGGCGGGTTTCCGGAAGCATCCGTGTTTGGATATTTTTCCTTGGCCCTTTTTGGGTTTTGGTTTGTCTATTGGCGTTTGGGCGGCAAAGCGCGTTACCGGCGCACCTATATGCTTGGCAGTCTTGCGGCCACCATCTTTTCCACATCTTCCGGCGCATTTGCCGCGCTCGCCGTATTTTTAGCCATCACATTGTCGATCGCGGCCATCGACTTTTTGCGGCGAAAAGCCCCCACGCCGACTGTATTGCTGGTGTTGGGGGCCTGTGTCGCGGCCCCCATTGCAATCGCCGGATTTATCATCGCCCTTCAACTTTCGCCCGGTTTTTTCACCTATATGGACCAATTGGTGTTTTCCAAAATGACGTCGGATTCAGGGGTGGAGCGGACGTCATGGAACCGGCAGGCGATGCAAGGTTTCTTCGATTCCTATCTGCTTGGGGTTGGCCTTGGCAGCATTCGCGGGTCTAGCTTTACGGTAAGTCTGTTGTCGACCGTAGGCATTTTTGGATCTATCGCTTTCTTTGCATTTCTGTATGCCATTTTGGCTCGCAAGGCGCCGCCTCAGAATTCAGAGTACGGAGCTCTTGTGGGGGGCGGAAAGGCCGGCTGTCTTGCCATGTTCTTGCAGGCGAATGTAACGGCCTCCAATCCCGACCTTGGATTGCTGTTTTTCATTTTTGCCGCGACGGCGTATGCGTTCTCCGAAAAAAGGAGCAAGGCTTCAAACCGAATGGTGACGACACCCGCCACCCAACCGGCCTGGCTTGAAACCCCTGTCCGGCGGCGGCACTGACGCTGGGGCCACCGACCCGTCAGTCTTGTTTGAGGCCGAACGGTGCCGCCACTTTCTGGTCGATGAAACGGCTGATTGGTTCCGGCGAGGCTGTTATCGCTTGATTGACAAACCATCTTGCCTCAACGGGCGCCAATAAAAAGATAAGGGGAATGTATATCGCGGCGCCGATTACCATTAAGGCGGGAAGATATAAAAGTGTGTGTAATGGCGCCAACAGCCAACTGGCCACCAGGACACCACCCCACATGGCGGCGGATGCCATCGCCCCCACGGCCAAACTGCGGAACCACCGCCATACATTGATGCCCGCATGTTTCTGCAACAAGTAAATGGACAGCGGAATGATCACCAATGCTGGCACCAATTGCGATAAGGCTGCCGCTGTCACGCCATAGCGGGCAAGAATCAAAATCGCGCCAATGGCGAAAATGGCGTTGATAAGCCGGATGATCGCAATCCAGCGCTCCTGCCCGATCACGCCCAAGGCCGGCCCGACTGTGACAGTCAGGGCGATCCGAACGGCGCCGATAAGCGCCAGAATCTGCACCACAATGATGGACGCCTGCCACTCCGCCGGTGCCACACGGGTGATGAGGGGATCGGCGATCACGGCCAAGCCCGCCAGAGGCACACCGGCAACCAACGTTATTGCCGGCAAGAATTTATCGATCCGCCGACCGACGGCATGTGCGTCGTTTTTGACTTTGGAAAAGTTCGTCCACGCCAACGTGCTCAGTGGCATGTTCGACACCGTGCTGATCGCAATTACGATACGCGCGCCAAACCGGTACAGGCCCGTTGCGGCGGGCCCCGCGACAAAGCCCAAGGCCATGTCGGCCCCGTAATTGGATCCGAAGCCGATGAAATGGCTGTAGGACAGGTGTTTTGCAAAATGGAAGATACGCGAGCATTCCGCGCGGTCCGCTTTGAACGGAATTGGATACCGTAGAACCACCCAAATTACCAATGCCGGTCCGACGGTGATCAGCAATCTCTGTATCAGCAACGCGTCCAATGCAAGGCCGTTCCAGAGAAAGAACGCGACTGACACAAGCGATAAGGCTTCAATGGAGATGGTTGTGCAAACAACCGGCGTATAGCGTTCTTCATTATACGCAAGACCCGTCATAACGCTGGTGATCGCACTGACGATCGGTGTGACCGACCACCAAATCATCAGTCTCTCAATGTCCGCGGTGCCGAACAGCAGCGCCATGGGATGCGCCAGGAGGATGATGAGAATGCCCAGTGCCAATCCAAACAGCAGGCTAAAGATCCAAACGCTTCCTGCATCCGTTGCTGTCAGGCGTTCTTTTAATATGTATTCGTGAAATCCTACATGGGTGAGCTGCGCCAATACCATGACGATGGCAGAGGCCAGCGCGAAGGCGCCGAACAGTTCAGCTGTTAGAAAGCGCGCGCACAAGAGGAAGGTCACGATGGCCGCGAATTGCGACACAATGCGCCCAGAAACCAAAAGAAAAGCAGGTTTTAGATAGTTCTGATCGCTCAAGACCCGGTCACCTCAAAACCCAGGGTTTTGCTTTTTTCCTCGGAGTTAGGTCTGCGGCCCAACCCACAGAGTTTGTGTAGCTCTGCCCGACAGCATGATGAGACACAAAGACAACCGCACTTGTATAGCGTGTTCATGGTAAACGAAACACGCTCACTGATTATTGCTGTCCAAGGCATAGACCCGGACATAATCCACATAAAGGCGTTGAGGGCTTTCCAACGTGTCGAGGTCGGTCTGCTTTTCCAATGCCAAATTAAGCAGAATATAAAAGGGTTGCCGGTGTTCCGGGAAGGTGGGAAAGCGCGAGACTTCTTTGCGGTTGAGATAGAAAGAAACGTCTTCCGGTGTCACCAAGGCCCCGTAGGTATTGAAGGTTTCCGTGAAGGCTGTGTTCGGCAAGACGAACTTTTTGACTTTCTTTTTGTTCTGGCCAAGACCCTTTCCGTAAAACACGCGCAACGCCGTGTCATAATTTTTCTCACGGCGGGGATAAAATTCGATGATGTCGATTTCCGCAGTGTATCCATCCAGCCCCTGGCCGGTGCCAAGCAGCCAAAACGCGGGCCATGTCCCCGGACCGCCGGGCATCTTCATGCGGGCTTCGAAATATCCATATTTTTGAGAGAAGCCGTTATACGATCCGTCAACGGATGAAAGCAGGCCCGATTCCCATTTGCCGTTCCAGCGGCGGTGCGCTTCGATGACCAGAACACCGTCGTCAATGCGGAAAGGAAACTCACGTCGAGGGCTGCCGACAAACTGCGCGCGCCCGAAATCGCCACGATAGGGAAGACCGGCGGTCCATTTTCGGCCCGGTTGATTGCGGCGTCCGACGTCTAGGTCGTTAAACTCGTCCGAAAATGTGAGCGTCATCGAGGAAGGGTCAATCGTGTCCGCGGCGTCCTGTTGGGCGTCGGCCTTCGCGGCGCAAGCTCCGGCGAGCAAAGACAGAAAAAGCGGAAGGGCGGCCCAGACGTTCATCTGTGTTTTTCTAAAAGCGTTGCGGAAGGAGACCGTTGGACAAGGCAAGGGGGAAACGCCTAATTCGCGCCGCGGATAAGCGTTTTTGTGCGGTCGTTGGCGTCTTCAAAATAGGCCTGCAATTGTTTTGACATTTTACCATCATAATACGGTGAATAAATCCCGGCGCGGTTTGGAGACACACGGGTCATGATGATGCCGCCCAACTTTGCACCGGCTCGGTTTGCCAATGTAATGGTTTCGCTGAGCAATTGGCGCGGCGTCCTCTGCCATCTGACGGCCAAATAAGAGACGTCGGCACGGGCGGCGATCCAGCGGGCATCCACCAAGGCCAGTAAGGGCGGCGTGTCGAAAATGATCAAATCATATTTGCTGCGGGCGTCATTTAGAATTTGTTCGCAGCGCTCGGTGTCGAGTTCTTTATGTCCACCAAAAAAGTCTTCCGCCAGCAGAACACTTAGATTTTCCTGGTCTGACGAGCGGGCATAAATCGGCTGGCCGTCCTGTAGCGTGATCAGGTCGTCTTTCAGGTTTTGTTTCGATTGTAGGAATTTCGCAGACAATTGACGGCGGCGGCCGTCGCCATCAATGCAAAGAGTCCGCACCCCCCGTTCGGCGCTTGCCTGGCCAAGGCTGATGACCGTTGATGTTTTTGCTTCGCCGGGCATCGACGATACCATGGCCACCGCCAGACATTTGCCGTCATGGGTGGTCATGCGCGCCATCACGTCCGAGTAGATGGCCTTGATGTTCTCGAGATATTGAGACTGCCGGTACGACTTGCTCAGCGTGACGCCCAACCGTTTTGGGCCCACATGAGGCAGCGTGGCAAGGCAGGGCAGGCCCGTTGTGCGCTCAATGTCGCGGGGCGTTCTAAACCCAGACGACATGAGGCTGCTCAGAAGAATGGCCAGCATGCCGGCACCGGCGCCCAGTGCCGTTGCGGCCAGCAGCATAATAGATGTCTTGGGCCAGGAGGGGCTTGTGGGGATGCCCGCCGGCGAAATCACCCGCGCATCTCCTTGTTGTAAGTCTTGCTGGGCGGACGTTTCCTTGAAGCGCGCCAGAAAGCTTTCATATAGCGTGCGGTCCGTTTCCGCTTGCCGTTCCAATTCGCGCAACCGCACTTCAGCGCGTCTGGTATCCGACAGCGCGTCGCGCAGGGTTGCGGACCGTTTCTCGATGAAGGCTACACGTTGCCGGCTGGTTTCGGCGTCAAGGCGAATGCTGCTGGCTTGGCGAGCGACTTCCGCATTGATGTCACGCCGGATGCTTTGCAAGCGTTTTTCCGCCGCAACCAAGGACGGGTGGCGGGGGCCATAACGGGCGGCAAGATCGGCATATTCCCGTTCGGTTTCCGCCTCTTGGGCCCGCAAGTTCGACATGACCGGCGACGTGACCATGTCGCTCATGCTCTCGGCGGAGCGTCCGCCTTGCTCCAATATTTCCAAGGTTTTGAGCTTCGCCAGATGCCCGGCCATTTCGTTTTCCAGATTGGCCAGTTCGGTGGCAAGGGCCGCGGTTTGTTGTTCAATTAACGTCGATCCATCCGTATCCAAGAGCCCGGCTTGGGCGCGATAGGCCTCCACGGCCGCTTCGGACTTTTCGACCGCGACGGCCAAGGTATCGAGCTGCGTTCTCAATAGTTCATTGGCGCGCAAAGTGGCCTCGCGTTTTTCCGCCGCTTGGCTCTCCACGTAAATTTCGGCGAAGGCATTTGATATCTGCGCCGCACGGATCGCGTTTTCGCTGGAATAATCGATATTGAGGGCGAAGGTTGCGCCGTCGCGGGTGACGTCTAGATCCTTGCGGACCTTGCGGTTAATCGCTTCCTGTCTTTTGCGGTTGATGAGGTTGCGTTCCGCAATTTGCGCCGGTGTTGCGTCTTCCGCTACGGCATGGTCCGCCGGCACCTCAAGCCCCTCGGGCGTGAACTCATCGTCTATGCCCAGGCCCAGATGGTCGATAACGCGTTGCGCGATATTCGCGGATTTCAGGATCTTCACTTCCGTTTCGACAATGTCCGGGCTGCCGTCCAGGCCGGACAGCACATTGTCCACATCGACGATTTCCTGATCACGGGTTTCAAGAACCACCACGGACCGGGCGGTGTAGATGGGGGTCATTTGGACAAAGAAGATGAGCACCAGCAAGCAAACCGCGCCGCCCACCCCCACGCCGATCGGCCAGGAATCGCGGACGATGCTGACGATTTCGCGCAGATCGACCATCTCGGCGTGTGGCTCGGTGCCATTGCCATAGCCATCCGGCGGCAGGTCTTGCGGCGGCGATGACCTGTATGTCACCAGATCAGACATCGACCGCCCCTTCGATTGTGGTGCCGGTGAGGGTGCGGGCAAACCTATGAAACATGGCTGTGAACCTGTTCAAGATCTGCGGCCCCGGGATGCTTTGGTTTCGACGCCAGTGCCGAGTTAAGGGCGGTTGTGAAGTCTTCTCGAAACCGTTCCTGTGAAAACGACTGTGCATGTGCCTGAAGCCGTTCACTGTCGAACGTGTCTTCCACCAAATAAAACCGCTTCACGGCCGCCGCCAGCGACGCGGCCGTTGGTTGATCGAAAAAGACACCGGTCTCGTTTGGGATCACGGTGTCCAATGCGCCCCCTCGATTAAGAGCGATCACAGGGCGCCCGGAGGCCATGGCTTCCAACGGCACGATGCCGAAGTCTTCCTGGCCGGGGAAGATGAGGGCGCGGCATTCACCATAGAGCGTTTCCAATTCCGCGTCCGATACGCGCCCCAGAAATTTCACATTGGACGGCGCCATCTTTTCAAGGCGTTTGCGGTCGCTTCCGTCGCCGACCACGTAAAGCGGAGCGTCGATGTCGCGAAAGGCCTCGACGGCCAGATCTGCCTTCTTGTAGGGCACCAACTGACCGGCGAAGAGAAAGAAGTCTCCACGGCGCTGCGATGGTTTGAAACGGGCCGTATCGACCGGCGGATGAACAATACTGGCGTCCCGATTATAATAGCGTTCGATACGCGACGCCGTGAAGGTGGAATTGGCGATGAAATGATCGACCCGCGCTGACGACACCACATCCCAAATCCGCATCTGATGGGCAATGCGGGAAAATACAAAGCGCGAGACCGGATCCATGTGCTCTGTATACGTATAATATTCGTCCCAGATGTAACGCATGGGCGAATGGCAATAGCAAATGTGATGGGCGCCTGGGCGGGGCACAACCCCTTTCGCGGGTCCCGATTCGCTCGACAAAATCAGGTCGTAGGATGACAAGTCTAAGTTTTCTAAGGCGCGCGGCATGAACCCGAGATATTTCTGGTAGTGTTTGGTCGCAAAGGGAAGCTTGGCGATGTAGGTGGTGTCGATCTTGTGTTGCTTGATCAAGGCAGAAATACGGCCAGGGTCGAAAACATGCGTAAAAATATCTGCGTCGGGGAAAAGCTTGCAGAGCTCCTCAAGCACACGCTCTCCACCGCGCATGCCTACCAGCCAGTAATGTACGATCGCGGTCTTCACACGCGAACTCCTGCGAAACTCGGAACCATCTCAACGCTGTCCATGAAGGAACCGCCTGGCGGCATTATAGCGCGTTGCGGGACCACATCGCCCTGCGAAACATTCCGGTTCATGGATAAATCGCTCAATCGCTGCCCGCAAGTTGATAACCCACCGATCGTGTTTATGAGTTATGTTGCAGCTGCGAAGAATTTAGACTGTCCTCCTCGGTCAGGCAAGATGAAAACGGTTGATCCGAAGAATTATTTGGACCGCGAATCCGTAGCGTATTCCGGGAATAATCCGTTGGCGGATACACCTTCAGATCTTGTTGCAACCGGCGGGTCGAAAACACGCAACGGATCAGGTTGATCGGCCTACAGACAAAGAAAAAACGCTTTGGTTAGGAGGAGGCAAGGCAGGGCCTGGTCTCAGCCTAATCTGATCTATTGCCCATCTGATCCATTGCAAAGAAGGTCTGACATCGGCAGAGTGCGATCCAAACAATATTGCAACGAAGGAGACCCCTAATGGCTGAATATGCAGACCCTCAATTTAGTATCGATTTGTCGGAACGAACCGCCCTGGTCACAGGCACCACATCCGGTCTTGGCAAACGTTTTGCGGTCCTGCTGGCTAAATGCGGGGCGAAAGTGGCCCTTACCGGACGCCGTACCGAGCGTTTGGAGGAACTCGCCAAGGAAATTGAGTCCTTTGGGGGCACCTGTGCGCCGATCGCGTTGGACATGACCGATACCGACAGCATTCTGAATGTGGTGGCGGAAACGGAGAAGCAGCTGGGAACGCCCGATATCCTGATCAACAATGCGGGTATTCCGGATGCCCAGCGCGCCCACAAAATGTCCATCGACTTGATCGATCAGGTGATCGACACCAATTTTCGCGGACCTTACGTTCTATCCTGCGAAGTTGCGCGCCGCTTGATTGACAAAAAAATGCCCGGCCGCATGGTCAATATTTCGTCTGTCGCCGCTTACCGGTATGACGGAAATGGGGCGGCCCTGTATTCCACGACGAAGGCGGCCATTGCCCGCATGACATTGGCGTTGGCTGTTGAATGGTCCCGCTACCATATCAATGTGAACGGTATCGCGCCGGGGGCGTTCTCTTCCGAAATGATGGATGGCATGGTGGGGCGCATGGGCGATATCAGCCAGCATTTCCCCCGCGGCAGAATCTGTCAGCCGGAACAAATGGACAGCACCATGCTCTATCTGGTGTCACCGTCCTCGGAATGCGTTACGGGAACCGTGATCTTGGTCGACGATGGTCAGGGGGGGCGTTAAGCCATCGTGTCGGCTCCGCGTGCTGTGTCATTAGCGTCTCACAAGGGGTCAAGATCGCGTTAGGCGGCCGAAAAAGAGGCAATTCTCATTGATTCTGCCGGGGGCTGCCCATATGAAGTGTTACAGTTACATAACAGAGTCGTGACACTTTCATGAGGAACGCCCCGATCTGGTCGGGCGCGCAACCGTCAGCTGGAGTTGTCGAGAGCTGATGTCGCGCGTCGGAATGATCATCAACAGCCGTGCTAGACGGAACCGCGATATTGCCGATGAGCTTTTGTCGGTGGCGCGGCGTTTCCCCGTGCGTCCCCATGTGATTGACGGTATTGACGGCTTATCCGGTGCCGTCGACGATATGGCCCGGCGCAGCGTGGATACGCTTATCCTTAGCGGTGGCGACGGCACCATGCAGGCGGCGATTACGGCGACCATCAATCAGGGCAAATTTGCCAACGATCCGCATTATGTGGTTTTGCCCGGCGGCACCACCAATTTGATCGCATCCGATTGCGGATTGAAACGGGGTCATCCCGCGCAAGCGCTTGACGGTTTCTTGTGGAGATGGTCGCGCGGTGAAACCAAAACGGTGAGCCGCCCGCTGATCGGCGTGCAGCTCAGTGAACGGCAGCTGCCCATCTATGGCTTTTTCCTCGGCGCCGGTGATTTTCACACCGCGGTCCATTACACGCGGCAGAAAATCCATTCAAAAGGTGCCACACGATCCTTCGCGGTGGCGTTGAGTTTGGCGGGCTACATTATGAGCCGCATCACCGGCCACACCTCGCCGACACCGTCCTTGCCTCTGCAGCGGCGGGAACCGGATGGCACATTGGTCGATGAAAATTTGTCGGTCTTGATGATGACCACCTTGTCACGCCTGTCGCTTGGCGTTTTTCCGTTTTGGGGAACGCAGGACGGGGAACTGAGCGTCACCACCTTGCACCACGGACACCGGCATTTTTGGCTGGCGGCGTTGCCGGTCATGCTCGGGCGTCGATTGTCGTGGATGGAACAGGCCGGCTATCACAGTTGGCGGACCAACGAGATGCGCTTGCGCATGGACGCCCCCTTTGTGTTTGATGGGGAAATCCTGTTTCCGAACCCACAAGAAGATCTGATTATCACCGCATCGAAACGCGTGGCGTTTTTGACCTAACGCTGCGGGCCGGCGAGATTAAGACAAATCCATGGCGTGCTGCTTAAGGGCGGCGAACGGCACGGCGTTGAGCGCGTTTTCGTGAGTTGATTGCATGAGAACGGGCGGTGCCACACCCGCTTCGAAGGCATCCATCCACCGTCCGGCGCAAACGCACCAGCGGTCTCCCGGTTTTAGCCCGTCAAAACCAAATTCGGGCCGTGGTGTGGACAGATCATTTCCTTGCGCTTTTGAAAACGCCAAAAAGTCGGCGGTTACCTGGGTGCACACCGTGTGGTTGCCCATATCTTGCGGGCCCGTGTTGCAACACCCGTCCCGAAAGAAACCGGTCAACGGATTTTCCGAACAGGGAAGGATCGGTTCGCCCAGTACATTGCGGGCGGGGGCCTGTGTCATGATCAAGAACCTTAAGCGCTGTACGTGTCTTTCAGATAGTCGAGGATGTCCTGGCTTTCGAACAAACCTTCATCCGTATTCGGATCAAAAAGATAAGGAATGGCCACTTGCCCAGTGCGCGATTTGAGGTCGCGGCGGCTTTCGATGGGGGATTCGTAATCCGGAAAGAACTGCTTCCGAATAGCAGGTAATGCCCAGTCTTGCACATTGGCGCGACCGGCATTGTGCAGAATATAGGGGATTTCCATCTCGCACAGCAGTTCCCGCACCGGGCGCGCAAAGGGGCTTGCCTCAAAGCTCCATAGTTCAAGCGGGTCGTCCGGTTCGCGCGAGGGCCGCACATTGATACCCCGGCCCCCCCGAACCGCGCCGACGGCGGCGGCGCTGATCACTTGCAGCGGCGTTGGAATCTGCCAGGCCAAACCGGGGCGGCGGCCCCCATAGGCCTCGAACAGATATTCGATAATGTCCATGGATTCGTACATTTCCAGGCCGGTGTTCGGATCCACCAGATAGGGGAATTGCATCATGCCGCCGCGTGCTTGCACTTCAGGGCGGAAACGTTTGCCCCCCTTGGGGCAGGGCAGGATCAGCACGCTTAAGTCCAGTTCCGTCAGGGCTTCACGGACCAAGCGGCAAAAGGGGCACCCTTCAAACTCGTAGAGCATCAACATTTGCTCTGGTTTTTCCGCGGCCGGGTTTGTGTTGACACCGGCCCAGGGGCGCAAGCTGAGGGCGGCCGTTGCGGTCAAGACGTCGAAAGTGGAGGCGATAGACATTCTGGAGGCCTTTAAACAAGTGAGGTCTGAGGTCACAGATAGGCCGGTGTTCGCGCCAAGGCAAGGGAAAGCGACCGCTTATGTGTGCATTGCCTGGCGCAGACGGAAGCGTCTCATCGGGTGGAGCGCCCGATTTGTTGCGCCAAGGTCATCACTATCATGATCACGTTGAAAGTGCCTCTGTCATTGGAGGCTCGATCTTCTGCAAATGGCAGAAGGTGTGCGAATGCCCGTGATTGAATGTCATTCAAAAGATGACCATTACGCACCGGGTAATTGAGCCCACTTGATCAACCGCTACACTTTTGCCGATCAAATGGAAGGGGGCTCACATGAGCGAATTACAGAAACTTGTCGATGGTTATTTCACAATGTGGAACGAGACGGACGAAACGAAACGGTTGAAGGTCATCCAAACGATCTGGAGTGACGATGCCGTCTCGGTGGATCCGATGGTGAAAGTGGTTGGACATGGTGAAATCGGAACAATGGTGGAAAACTTTCAGGGCAATTATCCCGGCCACAAATTTGCGCAACGGGGGGACCTGACGGAACATCACGATCGCTTACAATTCTATTGGCGCATGGTCGATCCGGATGGTGTCGTAAAACTCTCGGGTCAAGATTGTGTCCGCTTGTCTGATGATGGCCGCATTCAAGATCTTGCCGGCTTCTTTGACGCCACGCCGGTTTAACAGCATGAAGGCCGGCTTTTTACTTCCGACCAGAAATGTTGTGACCGGCCGGGCGCCACCATCATTGGCCATGAGGTCAATGGTGGCCAGCGCCGGCCGGTTGGATGCTTTGGGCTATGATTCTTTGTGGGTCGGCGACTCGCTTATGGGGCGTCCCCGTCCTGAGCCGATTTCAGTTTTGTCGGCGATGGCCATGGTCACCGACACCATCAAACTTGGAACAGCGGCCCTTTTGCCAGCGATGCGACATCCGCTGCAATTGGCGCAGCAAGCGGCAACCTTGGACCTTATCTCAGAGGGACGCTTGATTTTGGGGGTCGGCGTTGGCTTCCCAAATGATCAAACAAAGCTCGAATTGGACGCACTTGAAATCGCGTTTGACACACGGGGCCGGCGTTGCCATGAAGCAATTGCCTGGTGCAAATCTCTGTGGGGTGGTGAAGCGCCGTCCAATCCTGAGTTTTGGACCTTGGACCCTGATTGGCGCACCGACCCCAGACCGGCGCAACCTAACGGACCGCGGTTTTGGCTGGGAGGCGCTACGGATGCAACGTGTCGCCGCGTGGCGCGGTCTTATGACGGTTGGATGCCAACCAGCCCCTCGCCGGAAAAATTCAAGCATGGTTGGCAGGTTGTGTGCGACGAGGCCGAGAAATGTGGTCGTGATGTTAAAGACATCACCACATGTTCCGTTCTCACCCTTTCTTTGGACAATGATCCGAACATGGCTCAAAATAAACTGCGACACTTCATCGAAACATATTATGGCGCACCTTTGGAAACGGCACGAGAAATCGTGGGGTGTGCTGCTGGTACGGTGGAAGATGTTATCGAACGGATTAAGGCTTTTGAGGAGGTTGGTGTCGAACATTTAATCTTACGCTTTGCAGCGGAAGACCAGTCCGCCGAAATCGAAAGATGGGCGGAACCGTTGATGAACGCGATGCGCGCCTAGTTCTGGTTTTCGGAACCCGGTTCGATTGGGGCGTCCGCCGCTTACGACAAAAAGGAAGAAAGTCGAGCGGCGTGAAGATCCAGTGCGGCCAGTACTTGGTCTTCCTCAACAGGAGGCAGCGTGACGATGACGCGTGCAATGCCGGCGTCCCTGTATTGCTGAACCATGTCCGGGTCTCCGTTGGACGAATACACACTGACGATCACCTCGTCCGGATTGCGTCCGGCCTTTTCAAAGGCATCCTTTAACTGCGGTATTTTTCCGATAATGTCGCCATACCCTTCGATTGGGATCCAGCCATCCATGTATGCTGCAATATCTGCAAAGTTTCGCGCCGTCGCGCGAGAGCCTAGGTGAAGTGGGGGCCGGGGGCTTTGGGCGGGCTTGGGCCAGGACCAACTGGGTTCTACAGAAACATAAGATCCTTGGTATCCTCCCACATCGTTGCGCCACAATTCCTCCATCAGACCTATTTTGTCTTTCATGATTGGACCGGCGTCTGACAATTTGACACGGTGGGTGGCGAACTCTTCTTCGTTCCAGCCATAGCCAATGCCAAACTCGAAGCGGCCATCGCTTAACCAATCGAGGGTCGCCACCTCTTTTGCGGTAATCACTGCGTCGCGAATGGGAACCATTGCCACACCTGTGCCCACACGGAGGGTTTTGGTAACGGCGGCGGCCGCAGCAAGGGTAACAAAGGGGTCGCAGGTTCTTTTGTACCATTCCGGTAAATCCCCGCCGGGCCACGGGGTTTTGCGACTGGCGGGGAGATGCGTTTTTTCAGGCACCCACAGCGACTCGAACCCGCGCTCTTCCAAGGCCGGCGCAAGTTTTGTCATTTTGATGGTTTGGTCGGTGGCAAATATCATGGCGCCGATCTTCATGGGTGAGTCCTTCTATGGTTTCGACTTGGGCCAACGCATCTGACCGAGAATCTCTGCGTTCTCATTTTCACGCGTGGCATTATCCAAAAGTTTCTGGCGATCTGCCGGGTCGTCCATGTGTTCAGCGAACGAGCGGTACAGGGCGGCACCACCCAATTCCAAAGCCGCTAAGATTTCGGCCTGTTCCTCGATGCATTTGTTCGAAAATAAGTTGGTCATTGTTTCGGCAGGCGTCAGGATACGGCTGAGCTTATAGGTTACCTGTGCGCTTGCGACGAGGGCCCCATCTTTGGTGGCGATCGTGACACTGCAGAAACACACAGTGCCGCCGCGACGGGTCACCTCCGCCGTTGCAACAAGGTCGGTCCCACGCGCGGCCGACATAAATGATAAAGACAAGCCGATGGTGAGGCCCCGATATTGATTGGGATCTTCCACAGTGCTCCAGGCGGCAGCGGTGGCGGCGCAATCTGCCAAACTTAAAATCGCCCCGCCATGCACAATGGTGCCAATGGTGGTGTTGTCCTGCCGAAACGGCATCTCATACACGGCGCGATCAGGGCTTACGCCCGCGCAGGAAATTCCCAGTTTCGAGGCGAGGGGGGATAGTTGGTCTTCAAGTTGATGCCGGGCAAAGCGCGGATCGGCCATCGCAGCCTCCCAATGTTTTCGAAGCGTCAAGGGAACGGCGTTCAACAGAAAACAAGCGGGGCTTTGGCGCAATTACCTGGAAGGTATTTGCCAATGGGAAAGGCATGTGGATTCTAAACTTTTTGGCAGGCAAAAGAGATCACATGGCGCTGTTAGACAAGGATGCCCTTGGCCGGGTCGTTCGGGCCGATGGCAAACGGATTCATTATTTGCAGGGGGGTGACGGCAAAACGCCCCTTGTGTATGTCCCCGGCTTGGGCGTGTGGAGCCCGCACCATCGTGTGGTGCATGAAAAATTGTCGAAGGTGTCCAGAGCCTATCTGTTTGACCGGCCCGGATATGGCTGGAGCGAATTGGGGTCTTTGCCCCGAACCATTGAAGCGAATGCGCGAGATCTAGACGCGGCCTTCCTGGCTGCGGGGATCGATGTTCCGGCGGTAATCGCCGGTCATTCTTACGGTGGCTTGGTTGCACTCAGTTTCGCGGCGCTTTTTCCCGGCAAGGTTAAGGCGATCATATTGGTTGATAGTGCCCATCCGGACCAATGGCAGCGCTTTCCCCCGGCGATCGGGAGCCTCATCAAAGACCGCCCGCCACTCCTCTACCGCCAAGCAGCCCTCGCGGCGGTGGGGCAGTTTGAGCCTACTCTCGACGACCATCGGTATTCGATGACAGAGCCGGCGGATGAAGCGGCTGTGCTGGCGGCGACGGCGGAACCTGGGGTGCATGTGGCCATGGCGTCCGAACTTGAAAATGCGGACGCGCCTCCAGATGTATTCCCTTTGAAATCCGGGAAACCGATCGAATGTCCGGTGACCGTGTTGACCGCGAAAGACAGCTTCTTTCACTTCATCCCAGACCGCGAGAGTGACCTGTTCAAAGCGTGTCAGCGCGAATGGATGGCCCTTCAATCTGAGTATTTATCCGTCAGCAGACAGTCTCAACACGCGTTCTCCGAGGGCGACCATGCGTTGCATGTGTCGGACCCGGACAGCATTGTTGCGGCTTTCAACACTTACCTCGAATAGAGACGGCCTATTACCTGAGATGAAATTGTTTGCGGTCTCCAATATAATAGAGTGGCCGTGTTCTTTTTTTCATCAAGAGATGGTCAAATGAAAAACATTTATCTGGCCCTGGCCATTATCGGGGCGGTGGTGCCCTACATTTTCTTTGTTGATTTCTTTGCAACGTCAGGCTTTGCCCTTGGCGGATTTGTGGCGGCCTTGTTCGCGAATGGCGCGGCGGGCGGGTTCACGGCCGATTTGCTCATCACCTCTGTGGCGTTCTGGATTTACCTGTGGTCGAAAAATACCGCCTATATGTGGGTATACGTCTTATTAAATCTGACCATTGGCCTGTCCTGCGCGCTTCCCGCTTATCTGTATGTAAAAGCGCGCGAGCAGGAATTGGCGCCCGCGTGAGGGCTGCTTAATCGATCAGGCCAAGTCTGCGGCGGACGCGGTTTGCCGTGTCCCCCGCCAATTTCCACAAGGCCCGGGGCAGGGTAAAAGGCCGGATGCCGTCATAGGCGTAGCGGTTCTTAAGCTCCGGGTTTTTGCAGATCACAAAATTCGCGACATTGGAATTGCCGTGAATAAAAACATCCGTATGCGCCAGTAAATAGGCTTCCGCGAGAATATCCTCACCCAGTTTGTAACCGCTCACATGATCCGTCTCGGGACTATTGCGGCGCTCATGCATTTCGCCGAAATCGCTGCGCGACGATTCATACCAGAACACCTTGTCCCCAAATTCGCGGGCCACGCGGTAGATGACTTTCCGTGAATCGGAACAAATGAAAATGCGCGCCTCGGGCAACAGCGCCAGCTCTTGCCGGACTAAATTGAAATACTGGTCATAGGGCACCCCGTTTTCGCACGGCAATTGCGCGCGCAATTCGGCGGCCCCGCCATGATCCCGCCCCTCCCCGCGAATGTGCAGGCCGATGATGGGCCCCGTAAAATGCGTGTCGGCGAATTGATCGATAAGGGTCTGAATGGGTGGTTTCAGTTTGAGGCGCGTATTGATGTGCTGCGCGGCGATGTGCCGGTTCGCCGGAAAGATCAACACGCCCCCATCACGCCAGCCGGCCCTTGGGGTGATGGTGTTGTCCGCGCCGCGGATGATGGTGCCAAACTCTTCCCATGGCTCGAGCGACGACACGTCGACACCATCTTCGGGGAAACAGGGTTCGAAAAAATAGGACCAAGGATCATCATCTCGGCCGTCATCCCGGTAGACGCTGCGCGGCCACCGAATGGCAAAGTCGAAGCCGCCTTGATGTGCCAGGTGCAGGCGCTGCACCACTTCGTTCACGTTGGAGAACATGCCCCCGTTACGCAACTCAACTCTCTTCATGGTCATTCAACGTGCGATATTCGAGTGTCAGCCAGCCAATCCGGCCATCTGAAGGTACAAAGAATAAGAGTGTAACAAGAGGTATCCCTTTAAAATAGTGCTATAATGGGGTCGAAAAATGCGGGCGCCCCGGGAGATTCCGGCGGGTGGGCGCCAACAAGGCACCGAAGACAGGTCTGTCTTGAAAGCGACGCGTATTGGGTGTTTGATCGCTGCTAAGTGAGTGGTGAACGCCAAATGCTTGTGGGGGCAAAGTGTGGCGGACGTATTTCTATTATATGTAAGCGACGACAAGGAAAAAGGCGCGGCCATCCGCCAAAGCTTGGTGCAGGAAGGCCTGTCGGTGTGGCAGTTCATTGCGGATGGCGACGAGCAGGCAAGCCCGGCGGAACTGCGGCGGCAGGCCGATCTTGCCACCTATGTGTGCGTGCTGTGGAGCGAGCATTCCTTTAAGAACTTTACGGTGGTCACCCTCGCCACGGAAGCACTGCGCGACAAAAAGCTTTATTCCGTTTTGCTGGACCATGTGGAAATCCGCAAAGCGTTTTACAGCAAAGACAATGTGGTCATGAATATTTCGGACTGGTCGCCGGGGGCCGTGACCGACACGTTCCGAACCTTCCTGGAAGACATCGAAAAACGCATCCATCCGGACGATAAGGACGACGGCGCATCAAAAAATTGGGCCGCGCGGATGCGGCTGGCTTTGGCGTGGACGCTTATCGGCGTGGTCGCGTTGGGGGCCGTGGCGGGCCTGATCACCTATGGTCCGTCGATTGCCCAATTGGTCAGCTCGGATGGTCCGGCAACGGCGGGCACACAGCCCACGCAAACGGGGCGTGGGCCCACGCGGCCCAGCCCGTCTCAATCCGGCGGCCGCGATGGTCATATTAAGGACTGCGACTATTGCCCCGAACTGGTCGCGGTGCCCAGCGGGACCTTCAAGATGGGGGACCCCGACGCGTTTTGGCGGGCGAATTCCATGCCCATCCGGGACGTCCGTATACAGAATGCCTTTGCCGTGGGGGTGCATGAAGTCACCTATGGCCAATGGCAGGCCTGTGTGGATGCCGGGGCGTGTCCGCCGGCCAAGCCGGGCTATGGCGTCAATTCCATGGAAGACGAACGGTGGCGCGATCATCCGGTGACCGATGTGAGCTGGCATCAGGTGACGGATTATGTGCGCTGGCTGCGGGTGACCACCCGAAAATCCTATCGTTTGCTGACAGAGGCCGAATGGGAATATGTGGCGCGGGCGGGGTCGAAGACCAGCTACCATTTCGGCAATGAAGACGCCAAATTGTGCGATTACGGAAATGGCCGGGACCTGTCCGTGTTGTATGAAGGCGACCGGAACGAAAAATGTTACGACCATTTTGCTCAGAAGACAGCCCCCGCCGGCACGTTTCTGCCGAACAAATTCGGCCTCTATGACATCCACGGCAATGTGTGGGAATGGGTCGAAGATTGTTATCACCCAAACTATGAGCGCGCCCCCAAGACCGGCCGGGCCTGGGTGTCCGGCGATTGCCGCGAACGGGTAATCCGCGGCGGCAGCTGGAATTCCAAACCGGCGGAATTGCGTTCCGCCTATCGCCAGCGCCGGGAAGCGCATCTGCACGAGCGCACCATCGGCTTTCGCGTCGCGCGCTGGCTGGATTAGGGGTGGTGCGATTTTCGGTGGGGAAAATGGTGCCGCTTGCGTGACTTGAACTTGGCGCCCGCATTACGAATGCGATGCTCTACCAGCTGAGCTAAAGCGGTTGAACTACGGTGCCAAAAAGTGGACCGGCCTAAGCGGTAGTAGCGCGCGGTCTTCATCATCGAGTTTCGGATAATACTCAGTCCAAAGCTCAATGAATCGATCAAGGTCAATAAGCTCCATATGAGCCTGCCCCTTTTGCATTTGCCGTTCTGCCTGCTTTGAGAACCCGCCGGACGACACAAACAAGCCGATTTCTCGATCTGCCCGGATATTGCCTTGCAAGGCGGCAATTTCCGAGTTGCAGGCCGTATCTTGACGGTGCTTCACCTGAACCCGGATGTGAGGCGTTTTTGCCCCAAGCGGATCAAGATACGCCAAGACATCGGTACCACCGTCCGGCCCCTTAGGAGCAACGAATGGCGTGACATATCCCATTCCGCGCAACAACGCGGCAACAAGATCCTGAAATTCGTAGGGGCCCATCGCCTGGATGAAATCGCGGATCTCGGCTTGCGCCCGGCTTTCCGCATCTTCAAGGACAAAGCTGGCTGTTTCCCCCTGATCGTTCAAAAAGTCTGACGGTTCTTCCTCGACGCGGGCGTCTTTCCAAGCCCGATACTTTTGTGAGATGACGCGTTGAATTTCCGCCGGCGGATGGTCAATCATTTCCTCACCTTCCGGGGTGAGATACCATCGACCGTTCTTCTTCCGGATAAAGCCTGCTTTCGTCCAACCCGTCGATGAGAATCGAACTTGCACCTCCCACCGTGGCCGGCCGTCGTCATACACATGCAGCTCTTCAGACGTGAGGTCTAGTGGCTGCTTCATTTGCTCGATGAGTTCCTTGTTGTGCATGTCGCCGCCAGCGTCTCGCAATAGGATAAAGGCAATCCGCGCGTAATCGCCTTTGCGTTCCATTGTGATGGTCATGCTGCTTTTATTTCCTCCTGCACAGGTGTTTCAGGTTTTTTGTTGGCGTTGCAGCGCATCCACATCGACGATCGTTTCGGTATCACCTGCTTCAAGAGCGTTCATGTAGGCAAGAATGAGTTCTTGAGTGCGATAGAAACCAAATTCTTTCTCATCGTTTCGCCGGACGATAGGGAATGTGGACATGATGTGGCGCACATCGTCTCGATCTGTGACGCCATAAAGAAGGAAAAACAGGGCATCAAGGCGCGCGCGAAGGTGTGTTCTTTCGTCGGGATCCCAGCGAAATGGTGGCCCGTCGAATTCAAAGTCTATTGCAAACTCGGCCAAATCGTTGGCGGTAAAAACGAGTTGAAGCAAAGTGTTTGTGACGAGATTCTGTACATTGGGAGTTCCAGGAAGTTCACAAATACTCAGCGTCACGAATGGAAGTTGCTCGACTAGGTACCAGTTTAAATGCGTGCTTTGGACTTTTTGTCTGCACACATAGTCAAATACAAAGGACGAAAAGACCGCAGTGAAGTTTGAAATGATTTCTGCTGAAGGGGCCATTACAATCGGCAATGTGTTTCCTACGCCATATTTGGGAATTACGGTGCCTATTGCTGTTCGTTCGTCTGTACTTCGAGCAATGTCGCGAAATGCGAACGCGTACTGAAGTTTACTGAGCCAATCGATTTCTTCGTTGTTGACCCAATACTGAGGTTGCGGGAGGTAGTTCGGGTCTTCCTTCTCGGTATTGGTTACAGCTTCGCTCAGTGCGGCGTTGTGGACGTTCTCTTCGTTTGTCCTAACAGACGATGCGCGGTGATCAAACTGGTGGATCATCCGGCCCACATACAGAGGTACAAATTCATCGTCGCCTTTCTTCCATTTGTTGCCTCTAATGGGATAAGCGCCCTCCTGTTGTAACCTCTCTCGGGTCCAGAACTTGTCGCTGTCATTGGTCATGTCGAACATGCGGACATACTTCACCGGCCATGTTTGCTGGGGGGTGTCTCCGGATCGATCCACAAGGACGGGCACCCGGCGATAGATGGATGTTGTGATGTCCGCATCGCGCCGTGTCCGGAAGATAGGCGCTGTGCCGGTGTTTGGATTCACAAGAGTGAAGTCACGTGAGGAAAGGTAGAAACAACGTTCTTTGTCTTCGATCGTATCGACTGAATGCAGGAAAAATGCACATTCGGTTGCGTTATCAATGTTATCCTTGCCGCCAACCACGAATACGCAAAATTTGAATGATGCATGGACATCGGGGAAAAAGATTTTCTTGTTCTCGAAATCAAAGAGCGACATGACCCGTCCGCTTGTCGATACAGATTTAAAGAAGTCGGACGCCGTTTTGTCGGAAGCGATGCCGGAAGGAACCAATAAGCCAGCGATACCATGGGGATTGATCAACGCTTGAGCTCTTTCGACAAAAAGGGAGTAAATGTTTATGTCACCTTTCGACAGAAGCGGGAAGTGACCGTCCTTTCTGGCGCGTTGCATGGCAATTTCCGCTCTGTCCCGTGCCTTTTCATATTGCGCAAAGAGTGGACTCCCCTCCCGCTTGAGATCCGCGATCATCTTTTTGCGATCAGCGGCGCGCCCCTGCTTCGCGATTTCAGGGGCGCGTTCGGCAAACCACTCAACCTCCTGCATTTTCATGCGATCCCAAGGCGGGTTACCAATAACGGCGTCGAACCCGCCTTGTGGCTCTGCGCTTTGCCAGTTGTCCCAGATCCCTGGAAAAGATACTTGCCAATGGAGAAATTTCTCCTCGTCGATAAGCTGTTTAGCTTCCAAAAGTGTTTTTTTAGCGCTTGTTGTTTCTTTCGATTGTTTCGGCGCTTTGAGCTTCTGTGGGACGGCGGCTGCTAGCTCGACCGCGCTGACGGGGTCTCCGAACAGTCCGTCAAGCAAAGCATTCCAGGCTTTCGAACCATCTTTTCCCAACCACCTGCACGCTTGGCGTATATCCAAAAAAGCTCTGACGCGCGCCGTGTCTTCCTCAATAGCGGTGAACAAGCTCGCGGATCGTTCTGCTTCGGCAATATCCGCGTCAGAAAGACTTTCGATTTCGGTCATGCCCGTGACGGTTTGTCTTGCTTGGGTCACGAAGCGATCAACAAACATGTCTCCGCGTTTGTGCAGTTCGTCTAGAAAGGGGCGTATCCATTCGCCGAAGAGAGAATCACCACACCTCAAATGGTGATCAAGAAATGACAACGGAGCTCCCGCTGTAAATGAATGCAGCCAAAGAGACACTTTTGCCAGTTCAACAGCCATTGGATTCTTATCGACACCGTACACACATCGTTTTAAGACGAAGCGCCGGACGATATTCTTATCTTCCAGTTGGTTGTCTTTGATGTGCCAGTTATTCTTGAACGCCTGTTCGGTGATCCGAGTACGAATTTCTTCGATACGTGGCGCTAAGGGGGATTGGTAATCGGCCCAATCAGCCACCGATGCCGAGGTCTCCATGGCTTTCAGCGTGGCGTCCGCAAGAAAATCGACCAAACTGACAAGAAAATGACCGGAGCCCATGGCCGGATCGCAGATTTTGAGGTCTAGAATTTGTGTTGCTGGATCTAGCGTCTCTAACTTGACACGGCGATCGCTTTTTGTTCTGCGGTCTGATTTGAGCTTCGCGGCTGCTTGCTCAAAGTTCGTCAGTTTTTCTTCAACCAGGGGACCAACTGATTTTTCTATGATCAATTGGACTAGATTATCCGGGGTGTAGTAGCTGCCGGACCCCTTGCGGGCAAAAATTGTGGGGCGGATCGATACGCCATCGCCATCAGCAACAGGTTCTTGTTCGAGAAGCCGTTCATAGATGGCACCAAGTTCACGAACTGACAAATCTCGATAGTTTATCCACCGGAGCTCTCCATCCTCAGTCCTCCGGGACAACAAATCAACAATAGGTCCGAATGCACCGTCTGATAACTTAACGCGTTCCAAGATTGGGGACCGTTCTTCTTGAAAAAGGCCGCCATTGTAAGGGGGGACACCTATGGCGCCATCGCCTTTGTCGATGATTTGAAAAAGGGTTTGGCAATGGTGATAATAGCTGTCGCTGCGTTCACTCAGTACATCGCCGGCATCTAGTCTTTTGGCAACATCTTCTCGGACTTTATGGCGAAGACCGTAATCATCATACGCAGGATCGTTTGGTGAAAGTAGGTCTCGGTCTTCGGCATAAAGAGCAAAGAGAAGCCTGTAGAGCAGTGTAAGGGCCGCATCGCGGAGGTCTTGAAGGTAGTCTGTTGTCAGCGGTCGGGGAGCTTCTTTGTCAGCCGCGTGCAACAAGCGGATGAGACGAGGGAAGACGTTCTGGAATACAGTTTCGGAGAGGCTCTCTCGTACTTTTACTTCCCAGTACTGCCCTTCATCGAGGGCGAATTGATGAAGCGACCTGCCGTCTTTGCCTTTTTCAAAAGCCAGCCGACGAAACATCAGTAGAAAGAGCTTTAACCAGTGGTTCGGATTGTGTCGTTCTTCCGCAAGTAGTTCGGAGTTAAAACCCTCTAGCCCCAAAATTTCCGCCAGATCTACTTCGAAATATTCCTCAATTTGGGATTTGGCGTCTTGGTAATACAGCCGCCAAATTCGTCCATTGGTGAGAATTCCCCACAGAACGGCGCGTTCTGAAAATACGCGCGCTCGGTCTAGATATGAGATTATTTGTGCGGCTGGTGCGCCGCGTTTGCTGCTCTTGGACGCAGCTCGATCTAGAGACAGGTTCCATCTTTTTGCTTCTAAAATGGAAACACCGTGACGAAACCTCTTTTCCGATGATTTTTCTTCTTCTGCTTGCCGCCGATCTTCGTCTCTCAAAAAGAGGAGGCCGTCCGGTACATCGGACCGACCTTTCTTAGCGAGTGCCTCCTCTCGTAAGATATCTGGCCAACCGAGCAGTTTTAGTACTGGCCAAATCAGACGTTCTTTCGTGTTCTCCTCGTTGGGACTTCCCTTCGTCGGAAAATCCTCATAAAGCGCCTGAAGGTGATTGCGAAACGAACTCAGATGTTCTTCGCTGAGTTCAGTCCATTCGGTACAATCTTTGATGCCTTCAAGGAGAAAGTTCTCAGTAAAGAGACGGCCCTGCACAATTGCCTCAATTTTTGATTCTCTATTGAACAGAGTATCCCTACTACTAAGGCAAGTCAGGTGGTTTTAATCTATTTTTGATATGTGTCGATTGGTGGGAAACGCCAAAGTTGTGTTGCCCCATTGGCGCTTTATTCTTCCAATGTTGATGTGAGATGAATGGTGCCGCTTGCGTGACTTGAACACGCGACCCCCGCATTACGAATGCGATGCTCTACCAGCTGAGCTAAAGCGGCCCATCAGCGCGTTTCGCTTGGAAACGGGACGGAATGTGTCGGGAACCAGCAGGGTGCGGGCCCGCGACGGATCTTACCCAAATCAAGGTTAAGATGGGCCAAAGTCTTTACTGAAATGTTGCCGCCCGCGCAACCGTCATTGTGCCGTTTCCGCAGAAAGATTGCGGCCCCCGGTGCACGCGCGCCGCGCCGGCGCGGCGGGCGCCGGGCCGCGCCCCCTCCACATGGCATTTAGGCGAATTATTGGCTATACTTATATTGATGACTATTGAGGAAATTTCGGCAGTGCAACATAATACGGCGAGCGTCATCGGGATGAACCACGAAAAGATCTATGGAGCGGGTGACCCGATTTCCAAATATTGGATCAACCCCATGCGCCCAGTTGATAGGCCCGGATGGGCTGGCCACAGGGGGGGCGTCACGGTCCCGTTGGTTGACGAAAAAGCGGATCTTTTATATGCAAGTGCGAAATGTTTTGCCGTGTCTTGTTGCGTCGCACAAAATGATTTAGCCCCCAAAAAGAACGGGTAGGGAAAGCACCATGGAACAACTCAGCGGATTAGATGCCTCATTTCTGTTTTTCGAATCTCAGCGCACGCCCATGCATATTGGCGGCATCGTCATCTATGACCCCTCCACGGCGCCGGGCGGCAAGGTGCGCTTCAAGGAAATCATCCGGTTTATTGAAGAGCGCATGCACCGGGCGAAAAGCTTTCGCCAGCGCGTGGTCAATGTTCCGTTCAATCTGGACTTCCCCTATTGGATTGAAGACCCGGATTTCGACATCGAATTTCACATTCGCCATGTGGCGCTGCCCCAACCCGGCGATTGGCGGCAATTGTGCATCCAAGCGGCCCGCATTCATGCCCGCCCGCTGGATCTCACCAAACCCTTATGGGAATTCACGGTGGTCGAAGGCCTCGACAATGTGGAGGGGGTTCCCAAAGGGTCTTATGCCATCATCACGAAAGTGCACCACGCCGCCATTGATGGGGTCTCCGGCGTGGATATGACCACCGCGACCCATTCTTTCGATGTGGTCGATGAGGTGGAAACACCGAAACACAAATGGGTTCCGGAACGGGTGCCCACCGCCGGCGAATTGCTGGCGCGCGCTTATGGCAATGCGGTGATGCAGCCGCTGAAAATCGCGCGCTTGGCGGCACAATCCGTGCCGACCCTTGCGAAAGTGGCGACCTCGATCGGGCGCGGCGAGCTGAAAATGCCGACGCCGCCCAATGCCGTGCCACGGACCCGCTTCAACCGCGTGGTGTCGCCCCATCGCGTGGTGGACAGCGTCCGCTTTGACTTGGCGGAAATTTCCGATATGCGCAAACGTCAATATGGCGCGACCGTCAATGACATTGTCCTGACGATTGTTGGCGGTGCCTTGCGGAATTACCTTGTGGCCAAGAATGAATTGCCGTCGGAACCCTTGGTGGCCATGGCGCCGGTGTCCGTGCGCAGTGAAGGGGAACGCGGCGCGATGGGCAACCAAGTGACCGCCATGTCTGTGTCGCTGGGTACCCATGTGGCCGATCCGGTGGGCCGGCTGCAATTCGTGCAGCAAAGCGCCCTTGATTCCAAAGCGCTCACAAAAGCCGTGGGCGCGCGTCAGTTGGCGGATTACACCAAGTTCCTATCTCCGGTGATGACCGGATTGGCATCCCGTTTGTACATGCGCATGGGGCTGGCCAATCGGTTCTATCCGGTGTTCAACACGGTGGTGACGAATGTGCCGGGGCCGCAAGTGCCGCTTTATTCCAACGGTGCAAGGCTGGTCACCCAACACGGGCTTGGACCTGTCTTTGACGGGTTGGGCCTGTTCCATCCTGTTTTCAGCTATTGCGGCCATGTGAATATAAGCATCAATGCCTGCCGCGATATGATGCCGGATCCTGAATTCTACGCGGAGTGCATGCGGGAATCGTTCGCTCAGTTAAAGGCAGGTCTTGGTAAGCGCCCGTTACCGGCGATCGACAAGGCGGCTGCTGAGAAACCGCAAAAGTCAAAAACAAAAAAGGCGGCGTCCAGACCCTCTGCCAAGAAAGCACCTGCGGCGAAGAAAGCGGCGGTGAAGAAAGCCGCCACCAAACGCAAAACGCCGAAGGCGAAACCAGCGGACGCGGCACAGGCGGTTCCGGTCGGAAAAGCCGCCAATGACGATCAGGCGGATGCGGGTCTGCAGACCAATGGTCAAGCGGTGACGGGCGTGGCGGAGGCCGCGGAAGCGTCTGCGAAAGACACAAACTAGTTCGTACTCTGAAGATAGGGAATGATATGGCGAGTGTGACAGCCAACGGCATCAAGATCGAATACGAAGACCACGGCAATCCGGACGACCCGGCGATCCTTCTTATCATGGGGTTGGCGGCGCAATTGGTTCTGTGGCCGCCGAAATTGATCGAAACCTTGGTGGGGGCCGGTTTTCGCGTTGTGGCGTTTGACAATCGCGATATTGGCCTGTCGCACAAATTTCACGGCAAGCGGACTTTGCATCCCCTGGTTCAGATGATGGGCCGGTATGTGGGGCTCCATCGCGTCGCGCCTTATGATTTGCATCATATGGCGCAAGATACGGTGGGGCTGTTGGATGCGTTGGACATTCGCCAAGCGCATCTCATCGGGGCGTCGATGGGGGGCATGATCGGGCAAATTGCGGCGGCCCGGTCGCCGGAACGGGTCAAAAGCCTGACCGCCATTATGTCGAACACGGGCAATCCAAACTTGCCCCGGGCAAGACCGGAAATTCTTCGGAAAATCATGCTGCGCCCGGCGGCCGCAAAAGACCGGGACGCCATTATCGATCAGACGGTAGAGGTCTGGAAGCTCATTGGAACGCCGGGGGATGAAAGCAGCCTACGGGCAACGCGCGAGCGCCTCACACATGCCTTCGACCGGTCTTACTATCCGCAGGGGCCGCGGCGGCAAGTGGCGGCCATCATGGCGACGGGTGATTTTCGCAGTCATTCGCGCCGGATCAAATCCCCCACATTGGTGGTGCACGGATCGATCGATCCTTTGGCGCCGAAAGAAGGCGGAGAGGATATCGCGCGGATGGTGCCGGGCGCCCGCTTGGAGATTATCGAGGGCATGGCCCATGATCTGCCGGAGAAATTCCTTCCGGAAATTTCCGACCATATTCTGTCTCATATACGGGCTGTCGAGCGGGGTGACATTGAAGCGGCGGCGCAATGAATACGGTGTGTCGGAACGTGATACAGAAGAGATCCGTCAGCGATCGGCAGGTTCGGGGTGCGCGCATCTATGCACACTGTACTGACTAAGCCGACATCATACGGGCCCATTTGGGGCCAAAAAAGCGGGGGCCTTGGGCCCCCGTTTGTGTTTGGGCAGAGGAGGGGGTCAATAAGTGTGGCCCGAGGACGGGTAAATCAGCGACCGTATCCCGTCCGTGCGGTCGAAGGGGCGCCAATCGTCATGGGGCAACGCCAGGCGGTCGGCGATGGCAAAGAACACGGCGGCATTGAAACCAAGGCCGATATGGCTGGCACGCACCTCTATATTGTCCGTCAGGTGATGTGGTTCCTCGAGGCAGTTCTGCCACGCCACCACGCCGTCACCCTTCGTGAAAATGGACGTGCAAGGTATGCCGTTTGGCGGGTCGCGCCGCACTTGAAGTACTTCTTCCATATGATCCGCCGACGGATCATGTCCGGTAAGGACCTTGTACAGCCGGTGAGGATGGGTTGCTTCGATGTCGCCGTTAAACGGGCTGCCAAGGCTGATAACTTGACGCACCATGTCGGGCTGACGCCGCGCCATTTCGCGGGCGATGATGCCCCCCAGGCTCCAGCCGATCAGGCTTACTTTCTCGCCATAGGTTTCGTGCATCTCTTCCAGCTTCTCAAGGATCTTTTCGCCCTTATTGCCGACGGTGCGATGTCCGAAATTGGATCCCAGAGACCACGGATAAGCTTTATATCCGCGTCCGGACAAAAATCGCCGCAAGATATTTGTGCTGGTGTCGCCCGCAATGAATCCGGGCAGAACAAGAACGGGGTGTCCGTCACCCTTTGGGGCCATCGGCAACAACATCGGCGCTGCAAAAGGAAGTGCTGTAAGTTCCGCGAGACCTCGTCCACCCTCGGACAACGCAAGCCGCAAAGACGGTGCGCGAATTTTCGTCATATGCGCTACGTAGACCATCGCCAAACCCTACCCTGTCGTTGTTTTGTCACAAAGTGTAGGGGCGAGATTGTCGTTAAAGCAAGCGTAGAGTCCGCGCCGACGCATCAAATGTTGGTATCAGGAAGATTTCGCAAATTTTGTTGCGGAAAAGCTGCTTTTATTCGAAGAAAGATTATTCGTTGGGCAGTTAATATTTCTGCACGTTCCGTGTGCAAATCGTCAGGAGACACGCTCAAACGTCAGCAAGTAGGCATAGCCGCGCATAAAATTACGAAAAGACACATGGCCCACACCATTGCTGGCCAATTGGTCGAAATAGGTGCGGATTTCAGGGCGAAAGCGCACGTGAAAAGCCGACAACCAAGCGCCCAACACCGATTTGAACCATCCCGGCAACTGGTCTTGATTGCCAAAATCGACGATGTGTATGAAACCGTCTGGCTTGATTTGGGTGAGTCCATAATCGACGGCGGTTTGCCATTCATCGATCATGGACAGGCTATAAGAAAAGAGCAGGCGGTCGAAAGGCTCGCTCAGTCCGAACAGGTCGCGGCCATTGAAATCTTGAGCCAGCGCTTGTGCCACGTGAATACGGTCCGTCAAGCCCGCTTTATCGATGGCGGCCTGAGCTGTTTTCAGCATTTCGTCGGACGCATCAATTCCGTAAAGGCGTGCTTGCGGAAATCTGCGCGCCAGGGTGATGAGGTTGCGGGCGGTGCCACACCCCACCTCGCAGATGGTTTCGCCTGGCAGGATCGGCAGATCCTGGATCAGCGAATCCCGGCCAAACAGGTAATATTTGCGCGTGAAATCATAGAAGTGCCGCTGGACGCGATACATCTGGTCCATGGCACTGCGGGCATCCGTTGCCATGGATTAAGCGGCCTTCGTGTAAATGTGGAAACCGCCATAGATGGACGACCGATCTCGCGCCAGGAAGCGTTCGCCGTTTTCGGTGTCATAGGTCCACGGGGCCAACACCTCGTGTGGAAGTTTCTTTTCAAGCGGAGACTCATCGCCCGCGGTGCGGAATATGACGCGCGCGCCCGGAGACGCCGTCCGGCCAATTTGCCGCCACAGGGCGGTAATTTGCTCTTCGTTCATCCAGTCTTGCGAATCCAGCAGCACATACCGGTCGATGCTCTCATTTGGCTGGGCGGCCAAATAATCTGTCATCGACGCCAAGTGTGTTTCCACATTGCCGACCCGCTGACGAAGGGGCTCATACTGTTCCGGCCGCAAATATTCCGGAATGGCATTCTTTTCTTCCACGTCATAGCGGCGCCCGAAAGCTTGCCACGCAAAGTAATTGTCGGAGATCGGGAAGTCACACGCCAAGCGTTCAATCCGTTCCCGGAACAAATTGGCGGCGTTGCCATTGGCCGCGGCCATCAGTTCATCGTGCTGCGCGGGGGGAATGCCAAGCCAGTAAAACGACACGGGCAAGCGGGCCATGGTCTTTACAAAGCGGGAATCGAACATCGGTCCGATGGCTTGTTCATAAATTCGGCGCTGCTCCTCAAGTGTTTTCGCTTTCAACACTTCGGACGGGCGTTTGCCGTGAAGGCGCGACACCAAATGCACCAAGCCGATAAACCGGCCCAAAAGGCTGTGGTGGTAGAGATTGCGCGTAAACATATTGATGCGCCGTCCGCCCCACGGCACCCAGCGCTGCCAATAGCGGCGCGTGTTGTCATCCAAATGGGGCAGAAGATAGCGGTCGTAACGGCTGCGATTGTCGCGGTCGTCGGCGACGCCGAAAAAGTCAAAAAAGTCGTCATAAGACGGCAAATGTTCCAGCGCGGCCAGTTTCAAGCGCGTGAGTGCGATGTGGTTGGGATTGAGGTCAATGGCGATGATCTTGGCCGGGTTGGCGGTCAGATAGGTCATTACATTGCATCCACCCGATGCAATTGTGATGATCCGCGTCGTTTCATCGACCTCAAGGGCTTCCAAATCGACGGCGGGATCTTCCCAGATCTGATTGTAGACAAAGCCTTGAAACATCATCGTGAACAGGCGTTCAAGAACACCGCGTTTCGAGACCGCTGCATGATTTACAGCTGCTTCCGACAACAATTTGTTGCTCATAGTCCGTTTATCCTTGGAGGGGCTGAGCCCGTGATGCCCGCGAGATGCCCCGTGCAGCCGCTTAAACGTCTGTGCGTGCTGCGTCTCACAGTCCAAACCCGCTCATTACCACTGTTTTTGGCACTCATTAACCGTGTCAGCGGTGTTCGTATAACAAAAAGGGCGTGTTTGCCACAGAATACTGCGCGTCAACAGGGGGCGGATTGGGCTGAAGGTGCCAGATTAGAAGGCCAGGACCTAGAGCGGGTCGGCTTCAACCTTGCTTGGAGTCCCCTTGGAATCAGCGACAGCTTTCACAAGGTCGACCAATGTGCGGCGCACTTTCGGGTCTTCAATGCGGGCAAATGCGCGATTGAGCTGCAAACCATCGGGCGATTGCAAAATAGACTCAATTGGGGCCTTTTCAGCCGCGACGGTGCCATTCTTTTTCGTGCCCGTTGCCCCTTCCGGCAACGCATCAAAGAAGAACATGGGCGTTACGCCCAAAATTTCGGCGATTTGGGCAAGCCGACTGGCAGATACGCGATTCGTGCCCTTCTCGTATTTTTGTACTTGTTGGAAAGTCAGTCCCAGATTTCGCCCCAGCTCTTCTTGGCTCATGCCAAGCAAAACGCGCCGCATGCGTACGCGGCTGCCAACGTGAATGTCAATTGGATGTGGTTGTCCGGCCATCTAGATATTCTACCTCCCCGTCTGTTGGGCCCAATCATAGAGGGCTTCAGCAGGTGCATTATTCTTGGAATACAATCAGTCTCCCAAAGCCAAATAAGTTATAACACCGATCGCGTGTGGTGGCATATTACTTTCGGATGTTGCTTACGCATTTTCACTTCAAAAGCGCATTACGCGCAACTCCAGTTGCGGAATTTGATGTCTCGTGGCGACGAATTCGGTGTTCCGACCTCGGAGTTGCCTGACTTTTTGTCAACAAAAAGTGACGTACGGGCACCTGATGGCCGAAACGGGGGCCACGGAGCGACGGGGACATGGCGAATTGTTGGTAGAGTAACGACGTCGCGAATCAATCGGAGCCAGCAACGCAAATCAATGGCCCATCTCGAAACCGTTCGATGTCGCGCATATGATCTGTCCACGGATCATTTGCGCGATATGCAGAAACTTTATGGCGATTCGCGTGTCGCATCGCTTCTTTTTGGCGATGCCGTCAAGCCCCCTGCGGATGCAGCGGAGATCATTGTCGAGCGGTTTGCCGCCCATTGGGCCGCACACGGATTCGGGCCTTATGCGTTTTTCGAACGTGACCGGAATGTGTTTGTTGGCTATGCAGGGCTTCGCCATACGATTGCGGGAGGCGACGCAGGGGTCGAACTGCTGTATGCCCTACACCCTGAATTTTGGGGGTGTGGCATGTGCACGGAAATTGCTCTGTGTACGTTGGAAGAGGGGGTGCGCCAGCTCGGACTGCGGGTCGTTTTGTCTTTCACGTTGCCGGAAAACTTGGCTTCGCAGCGTGTGCTGGAAAAGCTGAACTTTCAAAAAACCGGCTCCTGTGTCTATGGAGGTGTGCCGCACACCTCGTTTCGGTGGAAGGGCTCAGGTGCTGCCGGAGCGGGTGCCTCATGATGGGCGGCGCTCGACAGCAACAGGTCTTGTGGCTATTGAAGCCGTGCAAGAGACGCGGTGCCGTGGTAAGTGACCTGCTGGATGATCTCGGTGCCCGTCTTCACAGGGGGCCAGGAAAAGCGAGCGGGGGCACGCATGTCACATAATTGGTCCATCGCGGTTTTGGCACTGTGTGCATTTTTAGCTGGCTGTGCTGGTGCCAGCGAAGAGGTCTCGCTTGAATATGTGCCGTTTGCGAAAGATCGCGGTCTAAAGCCTAATTTTATGCAAGTGACCGTGACGGCTACAGACAATCGCACCGCGGTGGGCAGTAAAGTGTCCGCTGCGATTAACGCCATCGGCATCGAAACCAATGCCATTAACAGCGATAAGTCGGTCGACCTGTTTGTGAGAGATGCCATTGAAGCGGAGCTGTTGGCCCGCGGCTTTGAGACCGGCGCAGACGGGGCTCGTGTCCATATCGACGTGGTGCGTTTCTACAACAATTTTCAGCGGGGTGCGGGGTCTGGCATGGCCATGGCTCAAGTCGGTTTTCGCGTAACCGTCCACGATCAACAGGACGTGCAGATCTTCTCGACCTATTACGATGGGGGCGCCAGCCGGCCGGTGCGACTCGCGAACGGCTCGAATGCCAAATCCACGTTAGAGGTAGCGTTTTACGACGCGGCGTCCAAATTGGCCAAAGATTGGGAGTTTTTTGGTTCTCTCGCGGATGCAAATCAGGACTAGAAAAGTATGAGCTTTCAGTGAGAAAGAGACCGGCGCGATGGGCGATACACGGCAATCTGACGTTTCTTTTGTCTACACCACTTTTCCGGACCGCGAGACCGCGCAAAATGTTTGTAGGCCCTTGGTGGAGGCGCGGCTTGCGGCCTGTGCCAATATATTTGACGGAATGACCGCGATCTATGAATGGCAAGGTAAGCTTGAAACAGAACGCGAATGTGCGGTTATTTTGAAAACACCAAGCGCGGTGCGGGACCCGCTGGTGGCAGCGCTAAAGCACCGGCACCCCTATGACACCCCCGCCATCGTCACATTGCCAGTAAGTCATTGTGATCCCGACTATTTTGGGTGGCTATGCGGGCAAACCGAGCTGCCCAAAAATGCGTGATTCCCGGGGACTTTCCGATACTCTGTTGTATCTGGCCCCGAATTCACTGGGCCGTAACCACGTTTCTCCGCATTTCGGCCTTTTATCACAGCACACCAACGCTATATAAGGATGCACTTTGACCAGAGCCATTTGGCCGCAACCATTGATGCTTCCCGATTTCGGGGGATGTTCGGAAGCCTCATGATGACCCAAAACCACCTTCAGGGATTTCCGGTACTTTATTGAATGGAATATTTCGCGCTCATCGGCGGCCTCTTTCTTTTGCTTTTCACCGGCGATTTGTTGGTGCGTGGAGCGGTTGCGCTTGCCAATGAGCTGTCAATTCCACCCTTGTTGATCGGATTGACAATTGTGGCATTTGGCACATCGGCGCCGGAGCTTCTGATCGGCATTCAGTCCGCTTTGTCCGGCCTGCCGGAAATCGCGCTGGGAAATGCGGTGGGCAGCAATATCGCGAATGTGCTGTTGGTCCTGGGCATTCCAGCGATGATCTACCCGATCTGTTGCAATCAACCGGCCATTCGCCGGAATACCATTTTCATGCTGTTGGTCAGCTTGCTGTTTATCTACATGTCGTTTCAGCATGTGCTGACGTTCTGGATGGGCTTTAGCCTCTTCTTTCTGGTTCTCCTGTTTTTGGTTTATGCCTGGTACCGCGCGCGGGCCGGGAATGGCGCGGTCGCGCAATTGGCGGAACTTGAAGAAATCGAAGGCGTGCCCCAAGAAAATTGGAAGGTGGCCGCCTTCATCATCCTCGGATTGATCGGATTGCCCATCGGCGCAAACGTTACCGTTGATGCGGCGGATGCGATTGCCCGGGCTTGGCAAGTGCCAGACGCTGTCATTGGCCTCACGATCGTCGCCTTCGGGACGTCCCTGCCGGAATTGGCGACAACGGTCATGGCGGCGGTACGGCGTCATGAAGGCCTTGCGGTCGGTAACGTCATCGGGTCGAACATTTTCAACATATTGGCGGTAATGGGCGTCACCATCATGGTGGCGGATATTCCGGTGCCCGAACACTTCCTGCGATTCGATCTATGGGTCATGTTGGGATCTTCGGCCTTATTGCTTCCCTTTGTGCTGACCCGCAGCAAGATTGGGCGGGTCTCAGGCGCTGGCTTCACTCTTGCCTATCTTCTCTATATTTATGCCCTTGGGGTGAATTCGGGCCTTTTCTAAGGCCTCGTTCGGCGCATACATGGGGTTGGCTTTAAGGAACCGATTTGAGCGATAACGCAAAAACTGTCTTCATTTCCGGGGCCGCACAACGGATCGGGCGTGCGATCGCTTTTGACCTTGCACACCACGGATGGAAGGTTGTTGTGCATTACAATCGCAGCAAAGATGCGGCTCAGGCTGTGGTTGATGAGATCAACGAGAGCGCCGGTGCCGCATCTCCCGTGGCATTTTGTGTGGGCGGTGACTTGAGAGATGAATCTCAAACCGCAACTCTCATTTCAAAAGCCTGCGATCTGGCAGGGCAGATCGATTGTGTGATCAACAATGCGTCGGCCTTTGAGCCGGACGACATCATATCCGGCACCCGAGACAGCTGGGATTTGCACCTTGAGGTAAACCTCCGTGCACCAACGGTTCTCATTCGCGATTTCGTGAACCAATTGCCGGACGGTGCGGACGGCAATGTGATCAATATAATCGATCAGCGGGTGTGGCGTTTGACGCCGAAGTTTATGTCCTACACGGTCAGCAAATCCGCCCTTTGGACGCTCACCCAAACATTGGCACAAGCGCTTGCACCGTCGATTAGGGTCAATGCAATTGGACCGGGCCCAACCCTTCAGAACAAACGGCAAAGTGAAGAAGGGTTTGAGAAACAGGCAAGCCTGGTGCCGTTGCAACGGCAAACGGAATTGACAGAGATCTGTGACGGCGTGCGATACATTCTGTCGGCCCGCGCCATGACGGGTCAAATGATTGCGCTGGACGGCGGTCAGCATCTGGCTTGGGAAACCCCCGATGTGACTCAAGCCGGCGAATGATGAAGCATAGGAAGTGATTGGCTCCGATTATGAATGATAATGTTTATCCCTTACGCATCGCAGATGCTAAGAAATCAATCCGTCATGTGTTCGTAAGGGACTTGGAGATTGAAGCGCATATCGGCGTGTATCGCCATGAACACGGGCGAACGCAACCCATACGGATCAATGTTGATTTGGCGGTTCACGAAACAAATCATCCGATATCGGACAGTTTGGAAAATGTTGTTGATTACGAGAAAGTCGTTAGAGACATTCAAGAGATCGTCGATAAGGGGCATCTGAAACTGGTCGAGACACTGGCGGAATTGATCGCGGAATCATGCCTCCAAGATCAACGTGTGGTGACGGCCCGTATACGGATCGAAAAACTGGCAGCGTTGGAAGAAACGCGCGGTGTTGGGGTGGAAATCGAGCGGACGCGGTTGGACCTCTAGTGCGATGTCCAGAAATTTGGTCGCCGGCGCTCCGGATTGGGCCGAGTTTTTCACATAAAGGACGCGTGCTGATTCTCTGTTCACATTACTGTCATGATACAAATACTCCGCGCACCGATGCTAGAAAGGGTAAAATTATCAACTGCTTAGTCTGCGATCGGTATGACATAGAATCGTCATATGCTGGGCGTTGCCGGCGAACGGGCCGGCCGGTGGAAAACTCTCAACAGACTTATCCACAGGCTCGAAAGGTTATTTGGACAAAGTGCGCTGACACCAAGGCGCGGTAAGAATGGACGGAACAAAGTCAGAACAGAACGTTGCGGATCCTGGTGAAGATGCATCTGACGTCGCCGGGGTATCGGGTGCTGACATCATCCAAGATGTCCTGAAAACGTTGCCTCAAGGAGCAGGCGTCTACCGTATGCTCGATGCTAAAGGCGATGTTCTTTATGTGGGCAAGGCCCGTAATCTGAAGAAACGGGTGGCGGCATACACGAAAATGGGCGGTCATACGAACCGGATCGCGCGAATGATTTCGCTCACCCGGTCGATGGAAGTTGTCACCACAGGGTCTGAAACTGAAGCGCTGCTTCTCGAAGCAAATCTGATTAAGCGCCTTAAACCGCGCTACAATGTTTTGCTGCGCGACGACAAGTCCTTTCCTTATATCTTAGTGACCGGCGAGCATGACTTCCCGCAGATCGTGAAACACCGGGGCGCGCGCAACAAGCCGGGTGACTATTTCGGCCCCTTTGCCTCGGCCGGGGCAGTGAACCGCACGCTCAATACGTTGCAGCGGGCATTCCTGCTGCGGTCTTGCTCTGACAGTGTTTTTGAAAGCCGGACGCGACCGTGTCTCCTGTACCAGATCAAACGGTGCAGCGCGCCCTGCGTGGATTATGTATCCCGGCAAGACTATGACGCGCTATTGGCCGATGCGAAAGACTTTCTGCATGGCAAAAGCCGGGCCGTTAAAGATCAACTTACGGCGTTGATGACAGCGGCTTCAGAGAACATGGATTTTGAAAAGGCGGCGGTGTACCGGGATCGCATCCGGGCATTAAGCCATGTGCAATTGCACCAAGATATCAATCCATCAACCATTGACGAGGCCGATGTGGTGGCGGCTTTTGAGGAAGCCGGACAAGTTTGCATTCAAGTGTTTTTCTTTCGGTCCGGTCAAAACTGGGGCAACCGGGCCTATTTTCCGCGCCATGATCGTGTTCAACAGGTGGACGAAGTTCTCGGCGCGTTCCTTGCCCAATTTTATGACAACAAGCCTGTCCCGCGCATGGTTTTGCTGTCGCACGCCATTCCTGACCAAAAACTTTTAGAGGAAGCACTCAGTACCCGGGCGGATCGGCGGGTTCGGGTGCTGGTGCCCCAACGGGGTGAGAAAAAAGATCTCATCGAGCATGCGGCGAAAAATGCACAAGAGGCATTGAGCCGCCGCATGGCGGAAAGCGCCTCCGAACGAAAGATGTTGGATGCGTTGGCGGATCTGTTCGAGTTGGAAGCGCCGCCCCATCGCATCGAAGTCTACGACAATAGCCATATACAAGGCAGCCACCCGGTTGGCGCCATGGTGGTGCGGGGCCCGGGCGGTTTCGAGAAAAACCAGTACCGGAAATTCAACATAAAGAACAAAGACCTCTCGCCGGGTGACGATTACGGCATGATGCGCGAGGTGCTGACCCGGCGCTTTTCCCGGCTGGTGAAAGAAGATCAAGCAAAGCAAGCCGCTGATGCCGCCACGGAAGAGGTGGGCAACGCCGAAACCGGCTCCAACTGGCCGGACCTCGTGTTGATTGACGGGGGCGCGGGTCAATTGTCCGTGGCAGAGCAGGTTTTTGCGGAATTGGGGATCGAATCTGTTGCCTTGGTGTCGATTGCCAAAGGTCCGGACAGAAATGCGGGGCGCGAGACCTTTTTTATGCCGGGCCGGGCTTCATTTACGGTCGAGCAGCGCAGTCCCGTGCTGTTTTATCTTCAAAAGTTGCGGGATGAGGCGCACCGATTTGCCATTGGCAGCCACAGGGCGCGGCGGTCAAAAGCGGTCTCAAAATCGCCCCTGGATGAGATTCCGGGCGTCGGTGGAGCGCGAAAAAAGGCGCTTTTGTTGCATTTTGGCTCGGCCCGGGGTGTAGAGCGGGCGGGACTTTCAGACCTGCAAGATGTAGAAGGCATTAGCGATTCCCTGGCGAAGCGGATATATGACCACTTCCATGGGGACGCGTAATGAGGGGGTGATGGACGTCGCGATATGAAATCGAGTTTGCCAAATGTATTGACCGGGTTCCGGATTGCCATCATTCCGGTGCTTGTGGGCGCGTTGTTTGCCGGCGGCGATGCAGGGCGGTGGATGGCCTTGGCCCTGTTCACGGTTGCCGCCATCACGGATTTTTTCGACGGCTATGCGGCGCGGCGCATGGGCAGCATGTCCCGCCTGGGGCAGATGTTGGACCCAATCGCCGACAAATTGTTGATCACGGCGGCGTTGGTGATGCTGGTGGCGCAGGGGCCGATTGACGGCATCCATGTTGTGGCGGTGGTTATTATTTTGCTGCGCGAAGTGCTGATTTCGGGCATGCGCGAGTTTCTTGCCGGCGACCGGATCACGGTTGCCGTCACCCTATTGGCGAAATGGAAAACAACGCTTCAGATGTTTGCCACCGGCATGTTGTTGCTCGGCCCAGCAGGCGATCGCCTGTTATGGGGGTTTACGGATATCAGCCTGTTTTTGCTTTGGGTCGCGGCGTTGCTCACCGCCTATACCGGATTTGAGTATCTGAGAGGGGTCTGGGGCCATTTGGTGGAAAGCCCTGTGTCGGATCAAGAGATCAGCTGATGAAGATCCTTTATTTCGCCTGGCTTCGTGAAAAAATTGGTCAATCCGAAGAAGACATTGACCTGCCGGACAATCTAAAAACGGTTGCGGACCTTTTGGCGTGGCTGGAAACGCGTGGTGACGCCTACAAGCAGGCCCTCTCCGAAAAAGGCGTGGTGCGGGTCGCCATCAATCAAGAACATGTGGATTTGGATCACGCGCTGGATGGTGCCGTTGAGATTGCCTTGTTCCCACCGGTAACCGGCGGATGATGCCATGATTCGTCTGCAGTCAGATGATTTCGACATCAGTCAGGAAGTGCGAACACTGACCAACGACCGCACAGACATTGGGGCTGTGGTGACATTCACTGGGCTCGTGCGTGACTTTGCAGGCGATGAGAAAATCTCATCGATGACGCTCGAACATTACCCCGCCATGGCGCGGAAACAACTGGAAGACATTGACGCCGAAGCACGGCGCCGATGGCAGCTTCAAGACAGCCTCATCATCCATCGCTATGGTGACCTTACACCCGGTGACCAGATTGTCTTGGTCGTGACGTTGTCGGCACATCGGGAAGACGCGTTTTTGGCCGCTCAGTTTTTGATGGATTGGCTCAAAACCAAAGCGCCGTTTTGGAAGAAAGAAGCCACCCAAAGCGGTCCGCAATGGGTGGCGGCAAAGGCCGATGATGACGACGCGGCGGCACGCTGGATCAAGAAATAATGTCTTGATGATTATCCTTCGTTTGCGGCTTGGTGGATCACCGTTTGCGGGAATGGGATTGAGATCCCCTCCGCATCGAAGCGCTGTTTGAACGCTTTGGTAAGGTCAAACTTCACGCCCCAATAATTACCGGAATCGCACCATACGCGGATCACCAGATTGACCGAACTGTCGGCAAGCTCCGTGACCGCCACGAACGGTTCGGGGCTTTGGTGGATGCGGTTGTCCTTGGCAATTTCTTCATTGATCGCCGTCATGGCTTTGTCGATGTCATCGCCATAGTCGATGCCCATAACCAGGTCCACGCGCCGCGTCGAGTTAAAGCTGTAATTGACCACAGCGGTTCCCCAAACTTCCGCATTCGGAATGATGATGTGCACATTGTCTGGCGTGTTCAGTTCCGTCACGAACAGCGTAAGCGCGTCCACGGTGCCGGCTTGGCCCGCGACTTCCACATAGTCCCCCACTTTGAACGGTCGGAAAATCAATAACATGACACCGGCGGCCACGCTGCTCAGCGTGCCTTGCAGGGCTAGGCCGACGGCCAGGCCGGCGGCACCCAGAACCGCCACAAGGCTGGTGGTTTCGATGCCGAATTGCGACAACACCGCCATCACCGTAATAGCGATCACTAAATAGCGGACAATGCTGGCAAAGAAAGTGGTGAGGGTGTCGTCAAACCTATCGACACGAGATAAGGCCCGGACGGTGGCCTTTCGTGCCCAGCCGGACGCGATAAGGCCGGCAATTAGAATGGCGAACGCGGCAACCACGTTCAAGCCATAGGTAGCAACGATGGTGATCAGTTCTTGCGTGACGGCGTCAAGGTTTTCGTTCATGGGGGGATGATGTCCTTACGCAGAATAAAAGGAAGGGTGTTGACCCTTCCTTTATGTGTTAATTGGCCGTTGGCCCTTGAGCTTTAAGAAGATCCCGAATTTCTTCCAACAATACCTCTTGTTTGGGAGGAGCTTCAGGTTCTTTCGGCTTTTCTTCTTCCGCTTTTTTGAAGCGGTTGACCTGTTTGATCAAAATGAAAATGGCAAAGGCCACGATCAGAAAGTTGATGACCGCATTGATGAAGACGCCGTAATTGAGTGTGGCGGCACCGGCTTCTTGAGCGGCCGCGAGTGAATCGAATTCCTGACCGCTTAGGCTTACAAATAGGTTGGAGAAATCGACGCCGCCGGTTAACAGCCCGATCGGAGGCATGATCACGTCATCAACCAGTGATTTGACAATGGTGGTGAACGCTGCGCCGATAATAATACCGACCGCCATGTCCATCACATTGCCGCGTGCAATGAAATCTTGAAATTCTTTCAGCATTTCGAACCCCGTTCTGAAATATGCTCCCGAGAATCACTAGAATAGTTTGTAGCCAGACGAAGGCAAGCGAGGAATTCGTCGGTTTCTAGGGGCGTGGGGTCTTCTGCGAGAATGTTAACGGCGCAGCGCACGCTTAGAGCGTCTTCTTAAGATCTCACCAGCTTCGTAAAATCGTCCATCAGTGTGCGTGTGATTTCGCCCACTTCGAAGTTGTATGGGCCAATCTCACCGACTGGTGTGACTTCGGCGGCGGTGCCGGTGATAAAGCACTGTTCGAACCCCTCCATCTCCTCCGGCATGATCGCGCGTTCAACAATCTCGATCCCGCGTTTTCTCGCAAGATCCATCGCGGAACGGCGAGTGATGCCGTCCAAGAAGCAATCCGGAGTGGGAGTGTGCAGGACACCATCTTTTACAAAGAATATATTGGCCCCCGTGGCTTCGGCGATTTGGCCGCGATAGTCGAACATCAACGCGTCCGCAAAGCCTTCGCGTTCCGCTTGGTGTTTGGCCAGTGTACAAATCATGTACAGGCCGGCTGCTTTACTGTCGCACGGCGCGGTATCCGGGGCCGGGCGGCGCCATTTCGCGATGGTCATGCGAATGCCTTTGGCTTTCGTTTCCGGGTCGAAATAGGACGGCCATTCCCACGTTGCGATCGCCAGGTGGATCTTCGTTTCTTGAGCGCTGACCCCCATCATCTCGGACCCGCGCCAAGCAACCGGCCTGACATAGGCGTCGGTAAGGCCATTGGCTGCTAGGGTGTCGTAGCAGGCTTTGTCGACTTCCTCAGCGGTGTAGGGGATCTCGAAATCGAGCAATTCGGCGGACCGAAGCAAGCGCTCATTGTGTTCACGGGCTTTGAAAATGGTGCCGTTGTAGACCCGCTCGCCCTCAAAGACGACACTGGCATAATGCAAGCCATGGGACAGAACGTGGATGTTGGCGTCGCGCCAGGGGATCAGCGCCCCGTCAAACCATATCTTGCCATCGCGATTGTCAAATGGGATCAACGTCATATCAAATTCCAGTTCCTGAGCGGGCGTGGCACTATTTCCGCCACTTTTTTAAACCATTATGAAATTATTGTTCAATTTCGAAGATCGAATTGTCATAAAGTTGCGTATCCGACCCACAGAATATTGTATATCTAACTAAATATGTCAATATGGCTGACATAAATAAATACAACGAACCCACGAATCAAGCTCAATCGCCCTCGGACGATGAGGATTTGCGTCACAGTATTGAGATGCTTTTCTTTGCCTATCGCGATTTTACCAGTGACCCCGACGAAATATTAGAACGAGACGGGTTGGGCCGAGCCCATCACCGCGTCATTTATTTTGTGGGGCGCCATCCAGGCATCACGGTCGCAGAACTGTTGTCGATCTTGCGGATTACAAAGCAGAGCTTGAGCCGTGTGTTGAAAGAAGTGCTTGATCGTGGATTGGTCGAGCAAAAGACCGGGGAGCGGGATCGGCGTCAGCGGCTTTTGTATCTCACAGAGGCGGGTGTGCAGCTTGAGCAACAGCTTACGGAAACGCAGCGGGCGCGTATTGCCCGCGCTTATGAACGCGTGGGCGAGGAAGCTGTTCAAGGGTATTTGAAGGTGCTCGCCGCCTTGCGCAACCCGGAGTAACGGGTCCAAATTTGCCGTTTGTCAAAGCCCCCCGTAAAGCCGCATACTATGACTATTATGACTCGCGACGCGACCTCTTTTGATGAGGATACCGCCCACCTTCTCGTTGTCGATGATGACACGCGTATCCGAAGCTTGCTTCAAAAATACCTCATGGAAAATGGCTTCCGGGTGACGGCAGCCGCAGATGCGGCGGAAGCCCGTAAGCATTTGGTAGGTATGCAATTCGACCTTATCGTGTTGGATGTGATGATGCCCGGAGAAGACGGCCTTAGCTTTACCGAAGCGTTGCGCAAAGAGTCGGAAGTGCCGATCTTATTGTTGACGGCACGGGGGGATCCGGAAAACCGAATAGAAGGCCTGGAACGCGGCGCTGATGATTATCTCGCGAAACCGTTTGAACCTCGAGAGCTGGTGCTTCGCATTCACACTATCCTACGGCGGGCCATGCGGGATGAAGGGCAGCCGAAATCGGTACAGATGGGGGAATGCCGCTTTGATCTGGAACGCGGTGAACTGTGGCGTAAAGACACGAAAGTTCGGCTGACCACGGCAGAGGTCACATTGATGCGTCTGTTCGCCTCTAATCCGAAGGTTACCTTTTCCCGCCTCGAATTATGTGAACATACGGGTGTGACGCTTGAGAGGTCCGTGGACGTACAAATAACGCGTTTACGTCGAAAAATTGAATCGAATCCCCGCATGCCGATCTATCTTCAAACGGTACGTGGTGTAGGCTACACCCTTATCCCGGATTAAGGGAAAATGGGACAGATACGGGTGGCGTAGAAACAGATGCAGATTAGGGACTATCTGCCGAAAGGGCTGTTCGCCCGATCGTTGATCATTATCGTGGCACCCGTGGTCATCCTGCAAGCGGTGGTGACTTATGTTTTTTTTGAACGTCATTGGGATTTGGTGACGCGCCGTTTATCCAGCTCTGTGGCGGCGGACATCGCCCTTTTAATCAAAGCATCAGAGTCGGTAGAAGGTTTCAACAACATCATGGAATTTTCAAAGATCAGTGGCGAGACCATTGGCTTTGAAATTGAAGTGGCGCCAAACACGGTTCTGCCGCAAGAACCACCGAAGGCTTTTCCCATACTCGAGGCGACCATCAGCCGGGAGCTGCGCAATAGTCTTCGAGGCTATGATTTTTGGTTCGACACGGAAAGCGAACCTTCCTATGTATTTATTTGGGTGCAAACCGGACCCGATGTGTTGAAGATCAAGGTGCGGCGCAGCCGGGTCTACGCCACCAACTGGCATATCTTTCTGGTCTGGATGGTGGTGACCTCGACCGCTCTGCTGGCGGTGTCGGTTGGTTTTTTGCGCAACCAAGTGCGGCCCATTCAGCAATTAGCTTATGCGGCGGAAAGCTTCGGTAAAGGGCGGTCGGTGATCAATTTCAAACCGACCGGGGCGGCGGAAGTGCGCAGTGCGGCTGCTGCCTTCATCGACATGCGCGACCGAATTCTTCGACAAATTGAACAACGCACCGAGATGCTAGCGGGTGTCAGCCATGATTTGCGCACACCCATCACCCGCATGAAACTTGAGCTGGCGCTCATCGGCGACAAACCTGAATTCGCGGATATGAAACGCGACCTCGACGATATGGAGCATATGCTCGAGGAATATCTTGCGTTTGCAAAAGGCGAAGACGGGGAGATGGATACGTTGGTCGATCTGAACGAGTTGACGCAAGAAATTGTCAGCGATGCCAAACGCAAAGGTCACGCTGTGACCTTGCAGGAAAGTGGCGAGAATGTTTTGCCGCTCAAGCGTCAATCCATCAAGCGGTGCATTACAAATTTGGTGGACAATGCCGTGAGCTATGGAGACCAAGTCGCCATCTCGGTTTGGCGCACGCGCAACTCTGTTGAGATTGCGGTTGACGATAACGGCCCTGGGATCCCAGAGGAACAGCTGGAGGATGCCTTTAAACCGTTTGGCAGACTGGACGATAGCCGTAACCTTGAACGCAGCGGTGTGGGCTTGGGGCTTGCAATCGCGCGGGACGTGGCCCGCCGCCATGGCGGTGAAATCTTGTTGTCGAAAGCTCCCCTGGGGGGCTTGCGGGCTCAGGTCCACATTCCGGCCTAGGTTCAGAAAGAATAATCAGTGCACAGTCCTGATGTCGTCTTCCGTGTCACGCCCGCCGGCCGGGCGGGTAAAACGGTCGCGGGATGATTGCAACCGACGGATCAGGTCTTCAACGCGGCGCAGGCGCCGGTCGAGCAGCGCCATGGTTTTGGCAAGTCCCGGGTCATCGTCTTTAAGCCAAGTCGCAAAAACGTCCGCGTAAATCAACGCAAGGCCTCTTTGGCGAACGGCTCCCCGCGCGCCACCGGCATCCAGACCGGCTGCCTCCAAAATCCATCGCAAGGATTGCAGCATGCTGTCGCGCAAGGCCAGCAGCTCAAACGGGCGGTATCGGACATCCTGGCTGATCACGCGCAGAGCATCGCGATCATCCGCCATGGCATCGAAGCGGTTCATGATCACATCGAACAGGCGGTCGCGCGCCGGGTCGTCTTCATCGACGTCGTCGCTGGCCTCCAGCATTTTCAGGTCGATCTGCTGACCATAGGCTGCCAGGATCGCCGATTTAGTGGGCATGGACAGATAGACGTCCGCCATGGGGACCTCCGCTTCGGCGGCAATGTGCGACAGCGTGGTATTGGACCAGCCATTCTTAGCAGCCAAGGCGAAGGCTGCCTCGATGATTTTTGCGTCCAGATCTTTTTTCATGGGCCTACCAAACCACGTGTGTGTGAGGCAAAGGTTACCGGTCTTCTGACTAAGTTGGAAGTCTACTTGCCAAGATCGATGGAGCGTTTGGTCGCGGCATCGATCGCTCGTTTGAGCAAGGTTTCGAGCGCTTTGTCATCCATCAACACCTCAAGGGCAGCTGCCGTCGTGCCGCCCGGGCTGGTGACATTTTCCCTCAGCTGTCCGGCGCTCTCGGGCGATTGGGCCATGAGGGCGCCTGCCCCTGAAACGGTCGCCCGCGCCAACTGAGCGGCTAGATCGGGGCTCAGTCCCTGGTCGATGGCCGCCGCTTCAATGCATTCGGTCAGATGGAATACATAAGCGGGTCCGCTGCCCGAGACCGCTGTGACCGCATCCATTTGGTCTTCACGGGCGAGCCAAACCACCTGTCCCACGGCGTTGAGCAATTCACTGGCGGTCTCTTTTTGCGGGGGTTCCACGTGATCGTTCGCGAATAAAGCGGTGATGCCGGCCCCCACAATGGAGGGCGTGTTGGGCATGGTTCTAACAATCGGCTGTTGGTCGTGTAACGCATCGGCGAATTCGCCGATGGTTTTGCCTGCGACCACGGAGATTACGACGGTCTTGTCGGTCACTAATGTTTTGATGGTCGGCAGCACGTCGGCGAGGATTTGCGGCTTGACCGCAACGACCATCAAATCGAGAGGGGCGATTTCATCAGCTTGCGGATTAATGAGGATTTGCTCGTTGCGCAATGCTTCAAGGTCCGCGGATGGCGCCGGATCCCAAACAAAGAAGCGGGAGGTTGAGTTTGCCTCCCGCATCCAGCCCTGAAAGAGGGCAAATCCCATTTTACCGGCGCCGAAGAGTCCGATCTTTTTCGAGGGGTCCGGCATATGTCAAACGGCTTAGGCCTCGCCAACACATTCCAACATGGTCGAGGCGATCGCGTCCTTCGCGTTTTTGCCGCCCCAAAGAACGAATTGGAATGCGGGGTAATAGCGTTCGCACGAATCAATGGCGACGGAAACAAGCGTCTCGCATTCTTCCATATTGGCCAGCGAGCCGCCGCGCAGAAGGTGGCCATGACGGAACAACAAGACACCTTCATCCGGCCACAGGTCGAAATGTCCAAGCCACAATTGTTCGTTGATCATCGCGAGTAAATTGTTGATTTCCGAGCGCTTCGGCTTGGGCACTTTCAAATCGAACGCGCAGGTTAGCTGCAAAACGCCCAGCTCCGACCGCCAAGCGAATGACATGTGATAATCGACCCAGCTGCCGCCGATCGAGATATTGATTTCGTTTTCGTCTGTCCTGTCAAAAGGCCAGCTGTTGGAAGAGATGATGTGTTCAACAAGGTCTAGAGGGTTAGTGGTTTGAGACTCGGGAATAACGGACAACGTGCTCATACGTGGAGCCTTCCAGTGTTTTCCAAAAGGGGAACCCTATGGAGATCGCGACGAGGGATAATACCGCACTGAGAGTGCTTGGGGATAGGTCGGGACAGAGATATTTCGCACATCTTGTGGCCCCCGAAGCGTGCGGTACCATATGTTCAAGGTGCCTCAAGCGTGGAACGGTTGCAAGCAAATTTCCGGCGCTTTCAGAACTTTGATCATAGAAACCAAGACCATTGGTCATAGGCCCATCTTTTATCCCAATAAGCTGACCAAATCGTGTTCGGAATGCGTGGCGATGTGACGCGTGGTTTGTTCGCCTACGACCCGGCGTCCTTGAGTTGAGCTTTCAAATTCTCAATCTCGGCCTTCAGATCTTCGTTTTCGGACCGGGCATTCGCGGCCATTTCTTTAACGGCCTCAAACTCATCCCGTGTGACCAGATCCATATTGGCGACCACGCGTTCCAAGCGGCTTTGTATGAGCGTTTCGATTTCCTGCGCGGCCCCCTGAGCGGCGCCTGCGGCGTTTGTCATCAATTTGGCAAGATCATCGAAGAATCTGTTTTGGCTTTGCATCATGTACACCATTGGTTTGGCCGGTGGCCCCATGTTAACGAGAACCGCGTAAAGGCCGCAATTGAGTGCTATGGTCGCGCCGAAACGGGCCGCGCCCTTTTTTGAAAGACAGCTTTGTTGAGTTTATGACGCCGTTTGTGATTCCCTTCCCGCAGATTGATCCGGTTCTAATCGAAATCGGCCCCTTGGCGATTCGCTGGTATTCGCTTGCCTATATTGCCGGTCTGGTCCTGGGCTGGCGCTATATTGTCATGCTGGTGCGCAACAAACCGCTCTGGGGCGGGAAATCTCCAGCCACGGTCGAGGATATTGACGATCTGCTGGTGTGGACCACCCTTGGCGTCATTATCGGCGGCCGGCTTGGCTATGTGCTGTTTTACGGGATCATCTATTATCCCGAAATCTATCTGGGGAACCCGCTCAATGCCTTCAAGGTTTGGGAAGGGGGCATGTCGTTCCATGGCGGCCTTTTGGGCGTCACCTTGGCCATCATCTTTTTCTGCCGGCGGCGCGGGCTCGACATGTTCAAGGTCGGGGACCTCGTCGCGGCGGCGGTTCCCATTGGTCTTTTCTTCGGGCGACTGGCGAATTTCATCAACGGAGAGCTTTACGGCAAAGTCAGCAATGTGCCCTGGGCGATGGTCTTCCCCGATCCTCAGGCAGGTCCTTTGCCGCGCCACCCTAGCCAACTATACGAAGCCTTCCTCGAAGGGATCGTCATCTTTGTGATGCTGAGATATCTCACCCACAACACGAAAATCTTGGAACGACCAGGTCTCGTGGCGGGAACCTTCCTGGCGTCTTACGGCTTGTTTCGCGCCTTTGTGGAAATCTTCAGAGATTCGGAAGCGTTTATTTGGGCGCCCAATTCAGGCCTGACCATGGGCATGTTTCTATCCGTGCCCATGTGGGTTGCGGCCGGATTGTTCTTCTACTGGGCCTTTAATGACCGGCCCAAATTCACGCTGCCCAAACGTCAACCAAAATGACGCCTCTTGAACGGCACCTTTCGGACCTGATCGAAAATCAAGGCCCCCTCAGCGTTGCGACCTTTATGTCGATCGTTTTAGGGCATCCGACACTTGGGTATTATTCCTCACAAAGACCATTTGGGCAGGAGGGGGATTTCACGACGGCGCCTGAGATCAGCCAGATATTCGGAGAGCTTCTAGGGCTCTGGTGCGTGCAGACCTGGTTGGATATGGGGCAGCCAAAGTCGTTTGATCTGATAGAGCTGGGGCCGGGACGTGGTGTCCTGATGGCGGATGCGTTGCGGGCGATCCAAAAAGTTGCCCCCTCTTTCATCGACAGCGCCAATGTTCGCTTGGTGGAAATCAGTCCCTCTTTGCGCGACGAACAAAGAAGCCGCCTGCCGAACAACGTTACCTGGCATGATCACTTTTCGCAGATTGATCCGGCGCCCAGTATTGTCATTGGCAATGAGTTTTTTGATGCCCTGCCAATCCATCAGTATGCAAAGTTAGATCGGGGATGGGGCGAGCGATTGATCGGCTTAACCGGCGACGCGACGGACCGGTTCGAGTTTTTGGTAACGCCACCTTTGGGTGAAAGCACACCGGAAGTGGCCGGACCGGCTCAAATCGGAGATATCTTCGAAACATCCCCCGCCGGCAATGCCGTGATGACTGAAATTGCCGACAGGTTGGTGGCAAAGGGCGGCGCTGCCCTGTTTGTGGATTATGGTTATGGCGCCCCCGCTTTGGGCGATACACTTCAGGCCGTCAAAAACCACCAATATCATCCCGTTCTATCGGACATCGGTACGGCAGATGTGACAGCGCATGTGAATTTTGAGGCGCTTATGAGTGCCGCAACATCGGCGGGCGCGGCGGCATGGGGCACGGTTGATCAAGGTGTCTTCCTCGGGCGGCTTGGAATTCACCAGCGTGCACAGGCGCTTGTGCACGGAAAGGATGACAAGACAAAACAGGATGTAATGTCCGGGGTCGACCGGCTTACAGGCGACGCTAAGATGGGACGTCTGTTTAAGGTGATATCAATATCTGGAACGGCAAATCTGCATCCAGCGGGTTTTGAAAAGGCGGATTTTTATGGTGGTGACCACCAAAGCGTCGACACTGACTGACATTCAATCGATTCGGCATGGGTTCTTCCAGCGCGGAGGTGGTGTGTCCCAGGACATCTACGCGTCGTTGAACTGTGGGCGGGGGTCAGACGATGCGAAGGACGCGGTTGCCGAGAATCGGCGTTTGGTGGCGGAGTATTTCGGACGAGACAGCGGCGACCTTCTCACCCTTTATCAAATTCACTCGCCAGAGGTTGCATATGTGACGGATGCCTGGGTACCGGATGAGGCCCCTCAAGCGGACGCCATGGTGACCAAAACGCCGGGTCTTGTTTTAGGAATTCTCACAGCGGATTGTGCGCCTGTGTTGTTTTCCGACAGGACAGGCACGGTTGTCGGAGCGGCCCATGCCGGTTGGCGCGGAGCTTTTGGAGGTGTTTTGGAAGCCACAATCGAGGAAATGATCCGTCAGGGGGCGGATGAAAGTGGAATTTCCGCTGCGATTGGGCCTTGCATATCGCAAGCGGCCTATGAGGTGGGCGATGAGTTTCGCGCGACATTCCTGGATGCGGAAAGCGGAAATGCAGCTTTCTTTGTAGAAGGCGAACGTGAGGGACATTGGCAGTTCGATTTGGTCTCCTATGTGGCGACGCGCTTGCGTGCGCTTGGCGTGTCCCCAGAGACCGGCGCGGCTGCCTGTACCTATCAAAACGAAGCGCGCTATTTTTCCTATCGTCGCTCAACCCATCGCAGCGAGCCGGATTATGGCCGGCAGGTCTCCGCGATCATGATCTTAGGGGAATGACAGCCGTGCGCTTGATGTTATCGGCACTCTGGATCTGTGTTGCTTGGGTGAGCATTCATCTGGCGCCGGTGGCTGCTGCCGAACCGGATTTTGCGGTTTCACCGGTAGAGGGCGCCCCGCCGCCCTTTGACGAACGTCTCGCCCGACTGGTTGTCGATGAACTGGGGTTTATCGACATTCCCGCCACGACCGACTTCGAGAGCGATCACCTCTTTGTTTTGGTGGGCAAGGCAACTTCAAAGAGCGATTGGACCGGCACCTACACCAAGGTCGTGTGGCGCATTCAAGATGAGGCAGGAAACCTGCTCACCGAACTGAGCATTGACGACACAGCCCCTTTTGTGAGCCCCGACGCGCCTTGGGAAGCTTTGGATATGGCCGCTCTAAAGCGCTTGGCTCAAAAGACCGCTGAGGCCGTGGAGGCGGCGCAGGACAATCTGGATGAGGCGGTGGAATCGGTGCCTCAAAGCCAAGGTTCCTCAGCGGTGGCATCAAAACCGCAGCGCGGCCGCATGGCGATTGGCTCTATCACCGGCGCACCGGGCGACGGCAATGACGCGTTGGCGCTCGCCTTGGCGCAGGTGTTGCGACAATACCAAGTCAGCGTGGAGGCAAAGCCGGGGCCCGGCATTTACAGCACCAAGGCAACTGTGAGTGTGACAAACAAAGATGCGCAAACACAAACAGTGCGAATCGAATGGCTGCTATTGGGCCCGTCGGGACAACGATACGGCGCGGTAGAACAAGAAAACGACGTGGCGGCGGGCAGTTTGGCGGTTTGGGGCGACACCGCCGTCTATGCAGCTGCGGGGGCAGGCGACGGATTGGTGGCATTGATGGAACAATTAGGTACCACACCGCCAAATGTTAATGAATAAAGCCGCGACCCTATTTACACTATGAGAGGTGCTTGCTATTAACCGCGCGCCGGGGTCAAAAAAACTTCACAAAGCTCCGTTCGGAGGCTCGGCGGTTCGGGACAGTATCTGCTGAAGAGGCGCAGCGGCATGAAACTACTCGCGGGGAATAGTAATTATCCGCTCGCGGAAGAAATTTCCGATTATCTGAACATCCCACTGACAAAGGCGTCTGTTCGCCGATTCGCGGACATGGAAGTGTTTGTGGAGATTCAGGAAAATGTGCGCGGACAGGACGTGTTCATTGTCCAATCCACATCTTATCCGGCGAACGACAATCTGATGGAATTGTTGATCTGCGTCGATGCGCTGGTCCGTGCGTCCGCACGGCGGATTACGGCGGTCCTTCCCTATTTCGGTTATGCGCGGCAAGATCGCAAGCCAGGCCCCCGCACGCCAATTTCCGCAAAACTGGTGGCCAATTTGGTGACGACGGCGGGCGCTGACCGCGTGTTAACATTGGATTTGCACGCGGGACAGATCCAGGGATTTTTCGACATCCCAACGGACAATCTGTTCGCGGCCCCTGTCATGCTGCGGGACATCCAAGAGAATTTTAATGGCGACGATCTGATGATCGTGTCCCCTGACGTGGGGGGCGTTGTGCGCGCCCGGGCCTTGGCGCGCCGATTGGGTGTTGATCTCGCCATTGTCGATAAGCGGCGCGAACGCGCCGGAGAGTCCGAGGTCATGAACATCATCGGCGACGTGAGCGGTCGCACCTGCATCCTGGTGGACGACATCGTCGATTCCGCCGGGACGCTGTGTAATGCGGCTCAGGCGCTGATCGATAAAGGCGCGAAAGAAGCTTATGCCTATGTGTCCCACGGTGTCCTGTCGGGGGGCGCTGTGACCCGGGTGAAAGAATCGGCCCTGAAGAACCTGGTGATCACCAATTCGATCCAACCTACCGAGGCGGTCCGGGATTGCCCGAATATCCGCCATATCTCCATCGCACCCCTCATCGGGGAGGCGATCCGGCGAATTGCCGAGGAAGAATCGGTCTCCAGCCTCTTCGATTAAGCTTTCTGGAGGGAAATCCGGCTATTTCCGGTGGTTTCAGCATCGATGATTCGATGATTGTGTTTCGCGGGCTGACAGTGTAAAACCCGCGTCTTTATGGCGTTGGCACCCTTGGAGGCAACGCCTTTTCCTATTTGGAGAGAAAAATGGCAGACAATGCGACACTCGCCGCAGAACTGCGCGACCGAGGCGGTAAGGGGGCCGCTCGGGCGACACGACGCACCGGACGTGTACCTGGTGTGATCTATGGCGGCAAAACCACCCCTGAAATGATTTCCATCGATCGTGGTGACCTCACCAAGATCTGGAATACCGGCAGATTTTTGAATCAGATCACCGTTGTCGATGTGGCGGGCAAAGAAACCCGTACGATTGCCCGTGATGTTCAGCTTCATCCTGTGACGGATGTGCCCCTTCATGTGGACTTTCTTCGGCTGGAAACGGGTGCACGGGTCAAACTGTCGATTCCCGTGAACTTCAACAATGAAGGCGCGTCTCCCGGTATTAAGCGGGGCGGTGTGCTTAACATTGTGCGCTATGACGTGGAATTGGATTGTCCCGCCGACAACATTCCAACGTCATTGGAAGCCGACCTGACCGGTCTGGAGATTGGTGACAGCTTGCACATTTCGGCGATCACCTTGCCCGACGGCGTGCAGCCTACCATCACGGACCGTGACTTTACGGTCGCGACCATTGCGGCACCGTCGAAGATGGCTGTGGCCGAAGAGACAGAGGCCGCGGAAGGCGAAGAAGCCGAAGGCGAAGCAGCTGCGGCAGAAGGCGGCGAAACGGAAGAGAAATCCGAATAAGCCTGCCCTCAGTGCTGAGTTTGAATGGCCGCCGGGGACAAAATTCGGCGGCCATTTTTGCAGGAACACTAAAGGTGCAACATGTTGTTGCTGGTCGGATTAGGCAATCCAGGCGCGCGATATCAAAACCACCGCCACAATGTGGGCTTTATGGCCATTGACCGCATTGTGGACCGGTGGAACTTTGCCGCAGCCCGCACGAAATTCCGATCCGACGCGTCGGAAGGTACCATCGACGGCGTTAAAGTGCTGGCGCTGAAACCGCAGACCTATATGAACAATTCAGGGGAAGCGGTGGGCGAAGCGGCCCGTTTTTATAAGCTTACGCCGGACGACATTATCGTTATTCATGATGAACTGGACCTGGCAGCGGCAAAGCTGCGGGTCAAAAAAGGCGGGGGCGTCGCGGGCCATAATGGGCTGAAGTCGCTTGCCGCTCATTTAGGCCCTGACTTTTGGCGCGTGCGTGTGGGTATCGGCCATCCAGGTCAGAAAGATCGTGTATCTGGTCATGTGTTGGGCAATTTCGCGAAGCAAGATGAAGTTTGGCTCGACCCGCTGCTGACTGCCTTTGCGGATGCGGCGCCTTTACTGGTGAAACATGACGGGGCCGGATTTATGAATAAGATCGCGCTGGCGTTGCAACCGCCGCGCAAAAAGGAAAATGTGGATGCGTCGAAAGACCGTCCGTCAGGGGACTGATTATGGGATTTAAGTGTGGCATTGTGGGTTTGCCGAATGTGGGCAAGTCAACGCTTTTCAACGCGTTAACCCAAACAGCGGCGGCGCAGGCCGAAAACTTTCCGTTCTGTACGATCGAGCCCAATGTGGGCGAAGTAGGGGTGCCTGACCCCCGTTTGGACCGTCTTGGCGAAATCGCTAAATCGGCGGAGATAATTCCGACCCGGCTGACCTTTGTGGATATTGCCGGGCTTGTGCGGGGCGCCTCGAAGGGCGAGGGGCTTGGCAACCAATTCCTGGCGAATATTCGCGAGGTGGACGCTATTGCGTATGTTTTGCGCTGTTTTGAAGACGATGAAGTAACGCATGTGGAAGGCCGGATCGACCCGCTGGCCGATGCGGAAACCGTCGAAACGGAGCTCATGATCGCGGATTTGGAAAGCCTTGAGAAACGGGTCGCGCCGCTCCAAAAGAAAGCGTCAGGCGGCGATAAGGCCGCGAAGGAAGAAGCGGCGATTATGGAACTGGCGCTGGCCGAATTGCGCGAAGGGCGTCCCGCTCGCATGGCGGAAGTGACGCCCGAGCAGGAGAAAGCGTTTAAAGAGCTGAATCTGCTCACCTCAAAACCGGTGCTTTATGTGTGCAATGTAGAGGAGGGTTCGGCCGCAACGGGCAACTCTTTTTCGAAGCAAGTCGAAGCTAAAGCGGTCGAAGAAGGCGCGGTTGCCGTGGTCATTTCCGCGAAGATCGAAGCAGAAGTCGCCCAGCTCGACGCCGAAGAGCGGGACCTGTTCTTGGAAGAGCTTGGACTTGAGGAACCCGGTCTCAATCGCCTTATCCGGGCGGGATATGATTTATTGGGGCTGATTACCTATTTCACCGCAGGACCGAAGGAAGCGCGTGCCTGGACCGTGCGGGAAGGCACCAAGGCGCCGGGCGCCGCCGGTGTCATCCACACGGATTTTGAAAAAGGCTTCATCCGTGCCGAGACGATCTCTTACGAAGATTATACGGCGCTCGGCGGCGAAGTGGCCGCGAAAGACGCGGGCAAGATGCGTCTTGAAGGCAAGGATTATGTGGTGGCCGATGGTGACGTGATGCATTTTAGATTCGCAAACTAGTTAGGGCTGTTTGATGAGCCAACCAAAGTACTATTTCGACGACTTTGCCGTGGGCGAGACGGTTGAGTTCGGTGGCAAAGAAGTGACCAAGGACGAGGTAATTGAATTCGCCTCGGAATATGATCCGCAACCCTTCCATCTGGATGAGGACGCTGCCAATAAAAGCCTTTTCAAAGGTATGAGTTCCAGTGGGTGGCACAATTGCACCATGCTGATGGGCATGATTTGGGAAGGATATCTGCGGGACACGGCCTCGCTTGGTTTTGTCGGGTTCAACGAAGTGCGTTGGATGAAGCCCGTTCGTCCTGGGTATGTGTTGAAGACGAAACGCACCGTTTTAAACGTCGTAGCGCCAACCGAAACGGGGCAACCCGGTGTCGTCACCTTCCAGTTCGATGTGTTCAATCAAAACGGGCTGCAGGTGTTGAAAGCAATGGCTGAACAGCGCATTGCGGCGCGGCCGGTAGAGTAAGAGGCGCCAGATGACTCATCTCATCTATCTTGAAGACATGGAGCTGAATGAAGAACGGGTGGTCGGTACCCACCGGTTCGAGCAGGAGGCCATGATCGCTTTTGCCAAAAAATACGATCCGCAGCCACAGCACGTGGATCCGGTCGCGGCTCAGGACACCTATGTGGGCGAGCTGGTGGCGAGCTATTGGTATGTGTCCGCGATTTGGATGAGGCTGATGATCACCTCTCGGATGGAAGCCATGCGGAAAGATCCGAATGGTCCGCAGCTCGCTGGGCATGGCTCCCCCGGATTTTTAGATATGAAGTGGCTGGAACCTGTGCGCCCGGGCGATGTGGTGACCTATCGCTCCATCAGCACGGAAAAGGTAGAACTGAAATCCCGCCAAGATATCGGAATCATCCGCAGCCGGAATGAAGCGTGGATTGACAACGGCAAGCTTGCCCTCACGTTTATTGGGCAAGGTCTGATTGGGCGTAAGCCCCAATCCTAGCAGGAGGAAAACCATGGCCCTCAAAGGCGAAACGATCACACTGGAAAGTGGCGATGGAGCGGAGATTGAGTGTTACCACGTGGCCGCCGAAGGGCGCCGCCGTGGCGGGCTGGTGCTGGTCATGGAGATCTTCGGTGTGACGGATCACATTAAGGAACTGTGCGACGGTTACGCGGCGGATGGCTATGAGGTGTTATCGCCGGCCATCTATGATCGCCAGGTGAAAGGGTTTGAAGCCACCTACTCAGACGAAGACATCAAGAAGTCTTTGGACATCCGAGCGGCCAATACATACGAGAACACGGTTCTTGATGCCCAAATGTGTATCGACTTTTTGAAGCCGCGCGGGCCGGTATTTATGACCGGTTATTGTTATGGCGGCTCGATCACCTGGCTTGCCGCGTGCCGCGCCGAGGGATTGGCTGCCGCGGCCGGATACTATGGCGGCGCCATCAAGGATTTCATCGACGAAACACCGAAATGTCCCACCATTCTGCATTTCGGCGAAAAGGATGCGTCCATTCCAATGGAAGATGTGCGCCGGATTGAGGCGGCGCATCCGGATGTGGCGGTTTATGTGTACGATGCCGATCATGGGTTCAATTCAGACCGGCGCCAGCATTACGATGCGGACTGCGCAATGCTCGCGCGCGAACGCACCATCGCGCTGTTTGAAGCGAATGCGCGCTAGGCTCTATTGCTGGCCATAAGTTTCGAATTTCCGGACCACACGGGCCATTTCGTCGAGGTCCAGCAACTTCGGGCCGCCGATTTGCAGCACATGCCAATATTGATTGGCGAGCGTTTCCACCTCTTCAGCCAAATCCAACGCGGCATGGGGGTCGTCGCCGAAGACAATCTGCCCGTGATTGGCCAACAAACATGCGCTGCGCCCGGTCATCGCATGAACCGCATTTGCAGCAAGTTCCGGCGTGCCGAAGGTGGCATAGTCCGCACACCGAATATTTTCGCCACCGGCAACCGCGACCATGTAGTGAAATGGTGGAATACCACGATGGGTACAGGCAATTGAAGTGGCGAAAGGGGAATGGCTATGAACGATGGCCTGCGCTTCAGGGCGGTCCGCATAAATCGCTGCATGCATGTGCCATTCGCTAGATGGTTTCAGGTCTCCGTCCGTGACGCGACCCTCACCATCGACGCAGACGATATCGGCAGGGCTTAGGCTGTTATAGTCGGCGCCGGTTGGGGTGATCCAAAATTCTGTAGGCCGTTCGGGCGACCGGGCGGAAACATTGCCGGACCGAACGGGGCTCAGGCCCCGCGCGGTCATGTCTTGGGCGGCCCGGACCACGTCGGCGCGGGTCGCCAGGCCTTTCACGATGCATACTCCGGATACATTTTGGCAAGGCCGTCCCGGCTGGCCTCTGCAACGCCCCGTTCGGTGACCAAAGCGGTCACCAGTCGAGCGGGCGTTACGTCAAACGCATAATTGGCCGCTGGGCTGCCGGGGGCGGCAATGTCCACGGTCACCACCTCACCATCTTTCGTGCGGCCGGTCATTTGGGTGACTTCTTCCTGGGCGCGTTGCTCAATGGGAATCTCTTTCACCCCATCGCGCACGGTCCAATCGATGGTGGTGTAGGGCAGGGTCACATAAAACGGCACGCCATTGTCATGGGCCGCCAATGCTTTGAGATAAGTGCCGATTTTGTTGCACACATCACCATCGGCGGTGGTGCGGTCCGTGCCCACAATGCACAGATCCACCTGGCCATGTTGCATCAAATGGCCGCCTACATTGTCGGCGATGATGGCGTGCGACACGCCGTGCGAGCCCAGTTCATAGGCCGTGAGCGAGGCGCCTTGGTTCCGGGGACGGGTTTCATCGACCCACACATGGACCGGAATGCCCGCGTCATGGGCCATATAGATGGGGGCCAAGGCCGTTCCCCAGTCCACCGTCGCAAGCCAGCCGGCATTACAATGGGTGAGGATGTTGACTGGTTCATCCTTGCCTTTCTTTGCCGCGATTTCCTTGATGATGGCAGCGGCGTTTTCGCCGATGCGACGGCAGATTTCCACATCGTCATCGCAGATTTTTGCGGCCCGCTCATAGGCCGCGGCCACGCGCGCGTCATGAGGGCGGTTGCGTAAGAAATCGCGCATGTCATCCAGCGCCCATTTGAGGTTGATGGCGGTGGGGCGCGTCTGCAGCAGAAAGTCGTACGCTTTATCAAGGGCCTCATCGGACGGGTCGTCGCGCAGAGCCAGACAAATACCATAGGCTGCCGTGGCGCCAATCAGTGGCGCGCCACGCACCTGCATGGACGTGATGGCGTGTGCTGCTTGTTCCGTTGTTTTAAGGGTGATTGTCTCGAATGTATGGGGAAGCTTGGTTTGGTCAATAATTTCGACAGACCAGCCATCGTCATTGGTCCAAATCGTTCGATAGTGTTTGCCGTGTATTTTCATGGGCGGTCACTCGCCCTCAAATTCACACAGGGTGCGGACGATTTTTCCAGCATCCCGCAATTTCTGAGCACCACCCAGATCAGGAAGGTCAATCACAAAGCTGCACCCCACAACAGTGCCGCCGCATTGTTCGATCAGCTTGATGGCTGCTTCCGCCGTGCCGCCAGTGGCGATTAGATCGTCGACAATCACCACCTGGTCGCCTTCAGAAATGGCGTCTTGGTGGATTTCCACATGGTCGGTGCCATATTCCAGCTCATAGGCTTGCTCGTAGGTCTTCCACGGCAGCTTTCCCTTCTTGCGCACCGGCACGAAGCTTCTCGACAGCTGGTGCGCCACGGCGCCGCCCAATATGAATCCGCGCGCTTCGATCCCCGCCACTTTATCGACTTTAATGCCGGCATAGGGCAGGACAAGTTCGTCAACAGAACGGCGAAAGGCCTGGGCGTTGCCCAACAAGGTGGTGATATCGCGAAACATGATCCCTTTCTTGGGATAGTCCGGGATGGTGCGAATGGCAGACGTGATATCCATGAGGGTTACGCTCCGGAGGTTGATGTTTCTGAGAGGGCATTACGGCTTTTCAGGAACCGCCCGGCAACCGCGTCCAGCTTGCTGACCAATTCTGCGTCCCATTTCTCAGGCGCCGTAATGACGGCGGTGTCTAAGCCGGTCTCGATGCCCATGGGGCAGCTTTGCCGTTCGGGGCCTAGTAGCGGCGCGACGGCTTTGATCAGCTCGCGCGCAGAGGCTGCATTCTGTTGCATCACTTTCACCACGGCATCGACTTCCACATTGTCGTGACCTTCGTGCCAGCAATCATAATCTGTCACCATGGCCACAGTGGCATAGGGAAGTTCCGCTTCCCGGGCGAGTTTTGCTTCCGGCATATTGGTCATGCCGATGATGTCGCAGCCCCAGGACCGATAAAGCTGTGATTCGGCATAAGATGAAAATTGGGGGCCTTCCATCACCAGGTAGGTGCCACCTTTGTAATGCTCGATCCCGATTTCGGTTGCAGCCGTTGCAAGAGCGTCCACCAAACGCGGGCAAATGGGGTGGGCCATCGAGACATGGGCAACAAACCCGGGACCAAAGAAGCTTTTATCTCGCGCGAAGGTACGGTCGATGAACTGATCCACAAAGACGAACGCCCCGGGCGCGTATTCCTCGCGCAGGGATCCACACGCCGATACGGAAATGATGTCCGTCACACCGGCCCGCTTCATGGCGTCGATATTGGCGCGATAGTTGATGGTGGTCGGCGTCTGCACATGGCCGCGTCCATGGCGGGGCAGGAACACCAGATCCACATCGTTCAATTTCCCGAACAGTAAGTCGTCGGACGGTGTGCCCCACGGGGACGAGACGCTTTCCCATTTTGTGTCTGTCAGGCCGTCAATGTCATAGACACCGCTGCCGCCGATAATGCCGAGAACTGTTTTGGCCATATATGTGTCACGCTGAAAGGGTTGGGCTGGAATCAGAGTTTAGGCCCGAATCAGAGTGGCCCCCAAATAAAAAGGGCCGCACCGATCCGGTGCAGCCCTCATAAACCGTTTTGGCTTAAAATCTAGTGTCTATCGGCCCAAATCTTACGATAGGTGAAGAACAACAGTGCCGCCATGATGATCAAGTAAATGATGACCATGAAGCCCATACGCTTGCGTTCTTCCAGCTTGGGTTCCGCTGTCCACATGAGGAAGGTGGTCACGTCTTCCGCAAGTTGCTCAAGACTAGCCGGCGTGCCGTCGTCATATTCCACAATGTCTTCCGACAATGGCGGGGCCATGGCGATCTGCTTGTTCTTGAAATACTCGTTGTAATACATGCCATCGCCAAGATCGAAGCCCGCAGGCGCGTCCTTGTATCCGATCAGCAGCGAATAGATATAGTTCGCTCCGCCGGCGCGGGCTTTGTTGATCACCGATAAGTCCGGCGGATAGGCACCATTGTTGCTGGCGCGGGCCTGGGCTTCGTTGGCAAAAGGTGACGGGAAATAATCGAACGGCGCGCGGGGCACTTCCACAGGGTCGCCGACCTCGTCCAGAACTTCTTTCGTATATTCCTTCGAAATGGCTTTTACTTCCGCTTCCGAGAAGCCGGGTCCGCCTGGGTCCGCCAAATTGCGGAAGGCGACCAATTTCAGGCCATGGCACGACGCGCAGACTTCTTTGTAGACCTTGAAACCACGCTGCAGCGAGCCTTTGTCGTAGGTGCCGGTGAAGCCACCGGGGCCCGATTCCCAGGACCAGTCATGGTCTTTCGGAGGTTTCGCGTCCCCTGCCGCCAGCGCCGGCGCTGACGAAAAGGAGACCGCGATCAGCAGACCGAACAGTGCTGCGCTTGCGCGGCCCGTGGTCCGCAACCGTTTGAAAAGGTTCATCTGACCTATTCCTTTGGACTTTGTTGTTCTCAGCATGTTGGACTACTCAGCCGGTGCGGCTGTGGCACCGCCACTTCCAAGCACCGGTTTCGATATGCTTTCCGGTAGTTTTCGAGGTGTTTCAATAATGCCAAGTGCCGGTAGGATCACCAGGAAGTGCATGAAGTAGTACGCCGTGGCGATCCGTGACCAGATCACATAGGCCCCTTCCGCCGGCATGGCGCCCAGATAACCCAAAAGAATGCAGTCGGCGACCAGGACCCAGAAGAAGATCTTGTACATGGGGCGGAACGTGGCCGACCGTACCTTAGACGTGTCCAGCCACGGCACAATGAACAGAATGGCGATGGCCGCGAACATGGCAATCACACCCATGAGCTTGTCCGGGATCGCACGCAGGATCGCGTAGAACGGCAGGAAGTACCATTCGGGCACAATGTGGTCCGGCGTCACCAGTGGGTTTGCTTCAATGTAATTATCCGTGTGACCCAGAATGTTCGGGTTGAAGAACACGAAGTAGGCGAAAATGATCGTGAAGACCGTCGCCGCAAAGGCGTCCTTCACCGTGTAGTACGGGTGGAACGGCACTGTGTCCTGAGGGCCCTTCACATCAATACCCAGCGGGTTGTTGTTGCCGGGGACGTGCAATGCCCAAACGTGCAGCACTACCACACCGAAAATCACGAACGGCAACAGATAATGCAGGCTGAAGAACCGGTTCAGTGTCGGGTTATCAACCGAGAAACCGCCCCAAAGCAATTCACGGATGGGGTCGCCAATAACTGGGATGGCGCCGAACAAGTTCGTGATCACCGTGGCAGCCCAGAAGCTCATTTGCCCCCAAGGCAATACGTAGCCCAAGAACGCCGTGGCCATCATCAGCAAGAAGATAATAACGCCTAAGATCCAGAGCACTTCGCGCGGTTCTTTGTATGACCCAAAATACAGGCCACGGAACATGTGGATGTATACCGCCAGGAAGAACATGGATGCGCCATTGGCGTGAATATAGCGGATCAGCCAGCCATAGTTCACGTCCCGCATAATGTGTTCAACGCTTTGAAAGGCCATATCGGCGTTGGCCACATAATGCATGGCCAACACAATGCCGGTGACGATTTGAATCACCAAGCACATCGTCAGAATGCCGCCAAAGGTCCACCAATAGTTCAGGTTCGCAGGCGTTGGAAATACAATAAAGGAATCGTAGACCAGGCGCACGATTGGCAGCCTGACATCGAGCCATTTTTCGAAACCGGTTGACGGTTCGTAGGTAGAATGTCCGCTCATTTAATGTGTCCCCGCTTACCCGATCAGAATCGTGTTGTCGTTGACGAATTCGTAGGGTGGAATCTCAAGGTTTTTCGGTGCTGGGCCTTTCCGGATACGACCAGAGGTGTCGTAGTGCGAGCCGTGGCAGGGGCAGAACCAGCCTTCAAAATCACCAGATTGGCCAAGAGGCACGCAACCAAGATGCGTGCAAATACCCAACATGACCAGCCACTCCGGCTTTTCGACGCGTTCACCGTCGGCTTGCGGATCTGGAAGATCATCCATGGGCACCGCTTCCGCCGTTTGAATCTCTTCTTCCGTGCGGCGACGAATAAAAACTGGTTTACCTTGCCATTTGACCGTCAGTGATTGGCCAACAGCGATTTGCGAAATGTCTACTTCGATGGTCGCCAGCGCGCGTACGTCTGCGGAAGGGTTCATTTGGTCAATAAATGGCCATGCCGCGAACGCGACCCCTACACCGGCAACGCCGGCTGTTGCGACATACAGGAAATCGCGTCTGCTGCTTTCGTCCGTAATGGCATCTGCCACGGTTCGTGCTCCCTCTGAACTGCCGTAAATCTCGGATGGTGCTCACGGGAATTTACAAACCTGCGCCGTGAGAAATCGAGCCCCGAATTGGTGGCCGTAAAATAGAGGGTCACCATGCGAATATCTTGTGGCACGATGCCGCATCATTGCTGCGTTCGCGCCGCCTAAAGTGGCCTTTCGTTAACTTTTGGAGTTTGGGGATGACCCTTCGAGTGGCACTGTTCGAGCCGGATATTCCGCAGAATACAGGGACAATTATGCGTTTGGGCGCCTGTTTGGGCGTGCCGATCGACATCATAGAACCCTGTGGTTTTCCGGTGTCAGATCGTGCTTTGCGGCGGTCGGCGATGGATTATGCGGATATTGTGGACGTAACGCTCCATCCTTCTTGGGACCAATTCTGGGCCCGTCAGACAGAATCAGCCCGCCGAGTCGTTCTATTGTCCACAAAAGCGGCCGAAAACTATCTGGAATTCGAGTTTGGACCGCAAGATACATTGTTATTGGGGCGGGAAAGCGCAGGTGTCCCCGAATCGGTTCACACGCAGGTGCCCGCCCGAATTACGATACCTATGGCCGCAGGGGCGCGATCTTTAAATGTGGCAATGGCAGGCGCTATGGTCGTTGGCGAGGCATTGCGGCAGATAGCTTTGGGGAAAGCTTTTGCAACCTGAACACACGGAACGTCCCACATGAAAACAGAAATCGCGGCACAGAAGGAAACCGCTGCTCAATGGTTCCAATCTTTGCGAGACCAAATTTGTGCAGCTTTTGAGCAAATAGAACAAGACCATAGCGGTCAATACGCCGACCGCGCGCCGGGCCACTTCGAGCGCCGTTCGTGGCAACGCCCCTCTGATGACGGACATGGCGGCGGCGGCGTTATGTCGATTATGCGCGGCCGCGTCTTCGAAAAGGTGGGCGTCAATATTTCGACCGTTCATGGTCAGTTCTCGCCTGAATTCGCCAAAAACATTCAGGGAGCGGCAGACGACCCAAGATTTTGGGCAAGTGGCATTTCCCTGGTGGCCCACATGCAATCGCCGCATGTGCCGGCGGTTCATATGAATACGCGGCATATCGTGACCACAGTCGGGTGGTTTGGCGGCGGGGCCGATCTAACGCCCATGTATGTGGATATGGATGATACGAAGGCGTTTCATGGCGCTTTGAAAGCCGCGTGCGACCGTCATGACGAAGGCTACTATCCGCGTTTCAAAGAATGGTGCGACGAGTATTTCTACTTGCCGCACCGCCAGGAAGCCCGAGGGCAAGGCGGCATCTTTTACGATCACCACAATAGTGGCGATTGGGACAATGACTTTGCGTTCACCCAGGATGTGGGCAAGGCATTTTTGGACATCTATCCCAAAATTGTGCGACGGCATTTCGACAAACCCTGGACGGCCGAAGAGCGTGAACACCAATTGGTGCGGCGCGGGCGTTATGCCGAGTTTAATTTGCTCTACGATCGGGGGACTCAGTTCGGCCTAAAAACGGGCGGTAATGTGGAGGCCATTCTGATGTCTTTGCCGCCAGAGGCGAAGTGGCCTTAAAAAGCTGGCGCTCTTGTGATGAACAAGGCAGCGTTGAAAAGTGGCCGGAACATATATTCATAGGGTAAACTGGTGACGTGTTTCGGCCGACCGGCCATAGAAGAGGGGAGAAATTCCATGTCTATATTCAAACGCTTTAGCGTGGCTGTGCCTGCGATCTGCGCCGCGATCCTGTTTTTGGCGCCTGTCGCTCAAGCCCAGCAAAAAGTTTCTCTCGGCGCTTTCTATGGCAATTGGGTCGGCAGTGCCGTGTCCGAAAGTGAAATCAGCGTTCATTTCCAACTAACGGTTCGGGATATCGGGGTGGAAGTAAAACCTCTGGAAAACAATGCGTTTGAACTTACCTGGTCGACGGTTCAGCGGCAAAAAGGGAACCCGGACGCGCCGACGGAAGTCTTGAAGTCAACCACCCTCGTTTTCGAACCGGCCGAAGGCCGCAACGACCAATGGTGGGCCAAAGACACCGGTGAACTGAAAGACGGCAATTCGGTTGTTTGGGCGCGCTTGGAAAAGAATGCCTTGGTAGTGAATTCCTTCGCCGTGAATTCCGATGGATCTTCCGAGCTTCAGACCTATCATCGGGCCCTGACCGGTCTTGGTATGGAATTGAAGTTCACCCGCGTGCTTGATGGTGAACTTGTGCGTTCCGCAGAAGGGAAGCTGACGAAGTTTAGCAAGGCAGACTAGATTTGGGAGAGGCGGGTGCACCCCCAAGGGCAAAGCTAATAGATCGTCGCTTGGACGATCGCTTTTAGCCTCTCAACGATTGAAAATTCGTCTTCCGTAAAATCCGAATCGATCCACCAGTCTTCGACTTCTTTTAGGACCTCGCCGATGGCGGGGCCTTCTGGCACGCCCGCTTTCATGACGTCCCGTCCGGTCAACGGGAGGACGGGCCGTGTCCAACCGTCTGCCATGGCCAGCAATGCGCGCCATTGAACCCCGTTGGTTTCTTTCGGATCGTCCGCCCAATGAAGGAGAACCAGGTCTTTGAATGTCTCGGGTCCAACTTTATAGAGGGCACGGCGAACTTCCCGAATGGACAGGTAAGAGACAATTTTGAGATCGTTGGTTTGGATCTCACCAAGCCGGTCGCGCTCGGCATTGGACAGGCGGAGCCGCGTGGCAAGGTTCTGAACGCCGGGGGCGTCAAGTTCAACAAGTGTGCTGAAGCGGCGAAAACCATCCGTCACGAAGAGTTGGTTGGTTTCGATCTCGACCAACCGCTCGAGCCGCGTAAAATGTTTTGCTTCCGGCAAGATGTCCGACAAGACATTAATCGCGGACATGACGCGAAGGGTGGAGATGGGAGAGGGCGCCGCGAACAGCTTTAACAGCTCGGCGCGCACTCTTTCTGCGGATAGATTTTTCAATCCGCCCTTGTTTGCTTCGATGGCTTGGAGGGCGGTTGGGTCCAAATCGCCCTTGCCGTAATACGCGGCGAACCGGAAAAAGCGCAGGATGCGCAGATAGTCTTCTTGGATCCGGTCGTTGGCAGAGCCAATGAATTTGATAATGCCATTTTTAATGTGGTCCACGCCGCCGAATGGATCGAACAACCTTCCATCCGGGTCCGCATAGATCGCGTTGACCGTTAGATCGCGACGGGCGGCATCGGCTTCCCATTCCTCCGTAAACGAAACATTCGCATACCGACCGTCGGTGTCTACATCTTCGCGAAGGGTGGTGATTTCAAAAGGTTTGCCGTCAACCACGGCGGTGATTGTGCCATGCTCGATCCCCGTGGGCACCGCTTTGATGTTTGCGGCTTCTAGCAATTCCACAACTTGTTCCGGGCGGTCCGGTGTTGCGATGTCGATATCTAAGACCGGTTCGTGGATAAGGGCGTTTCGCACGCATCCCCCCACAAAGCGCACCTGAGCCCCCTTGGCGCTCAGCGCTGCGATCACCCGTTTTGTGTCATCCGCCGTTAGCCAGGGTTGGGGGCCAAGCGTGTCGGTCGCCGTGCTCATGGTTAGAACGGGCCTCCAAATTTAGGCCGTTCCGATTCAGGTTCCGTCTCGACGGGTGAGCGGTCAAATTCCAGCAGCGGATTAACCGGGTCTTCTCCGGAATCTTGAATGCGCCAGATGACCAATCCGGTTGCCATGAGCAACACCCCGATCGCGCTTAAGATCGCGATCCGCTTTTCATTCCAATCTCCGCCCGTGGCAAGAGACTGGTTTTTGATGCTCACATAGGCCGCATAAATGATGAACGGCAGCAGAAAGAGAAACAGATTAAGAAGAATTGCGCGCATCAGGAGCCGTATAACCGTTCATAGAGATTGACAATCATGCCCGCTGTGGCGCCCCAGATGTAATGGCCATCATACGGCATGGCGAAATATTCGCGTGCTGCCCCTTTAAAATAGGCGCGATGCCGCTCGTGGTTTTTCGGATTCATGAGGAAGGACAAAGGTACCTCGAACACTTCCTCAACCTCCGCCGGTTCCGGCGTGAGGGTGTATCCGGGGGCAAGGGTGCCGACAATTGGCAAAATGCAAAAACCCGTCCCGGTTTCATAGGTATCAAGCGCGCCGATCGGCGAAATGAACTCGGGGGTAATGCCCACTTCTTCATGGGTCTCGCGCAAGGCGGTGTCCACAGGCGATGCGTCAGCCGCATCGACGCGGCCTCCCGGAAAACTCACCTGACCCGCATGGCTGGGCAGGTGCTGCGACCGTTCGGTGAGAAGTACCGTCACCTCATCTTTGTAGGTCAACAAAGGCACGAGAACGGCCGCCGACTTCAAACCGCTTGCGGTTGAGTTTTCATCTTCCGGATCGCGGATCTTGCCGAAATCGCCGCGCGATGGCGGCGCGGCGTTCCACTCCCCATGTTCCAGGGGCAGCGGAGACAACTTGCGCCTCAGCAGCTCTTCCATATCCGATGCTGTTACTTTGTCTAGGATGGCCTACCCCTCCCGCATTGTTTCTGCGGGCGCGATCGGAAAGAATTTGTGCGCGCTCCACACTCCAAAATATGGGGTGTTATCTACCTTGTGTTCAACGCCCAGTTCCACAAGATCATAAAACACCGGCCGGCTGATGAGGGCATCTAAGTTTGAACGGACGCGAACATAAGGTCTTGGTTCTTGCGTTTTTGGATCAATGGAAAACGTTAATGCGTTTTCGGGGCCCGCGTTTACATTATCGTCCACGTTTGTTCGAAAACGCAGGATCTGCGCCTGTCCGGTCCCCTCGACGGTTAAACCCACAGCCACAAAAGGCGCGTCGTCCACGGTAATGCCGACCTTTTCCACCGGCGTTACAAGGAAAAATCGATCATCCTCTCGCAGCAAGACCGATGAAAACAATTTTACCATCGGTTTACGGTTAATTGGCGACCCTAAATAGTACCACGTGCCATCCACAGCGATTCGCATGTCGATATCGCCGCGAAAAGGTGGATTCCAGAGGTGAATTGGCGGCAGACCTTTGGTTTTCTGGGCTTCTTCTTTCGCCTTGGATAAACCCTTTATGGCGGGCGAATCAGTACCCTGTTCCGGGTCGGTCATATCTTGGCCTTCTTCTTTAACCATATGTCGTCACAAAATAGAGGTCCGACGCGGCGGTCCTTATTTGCTAAGATACTAGGCAGGAAGGATGGCGCGGCAAGGGCGCCTGTCTTTAACCACCAGCGCATGGATACCAGGAACCGAGTTTAGGCAACACATGAACACCCAAATTGACGACGACAAGCAGATCGTTCAGGACCTTGAAGCAGCGGGCGAAAAGCTTGCGCGTGTCAAGCAAGGTATCAGCGCGCTCATTTTTGGCCAGGACGACGTTATCGCGCAAAGCCTCATCACCATATTATCCGGTGGTCATGCCCTTCTGATTGGCGTGCCCGGGCTTGCCAAAACACGGCTTGTGGAAACCATGGGGACCGCTTTGGGCCTCGACGCAAAACGCCTTCAGTTTACGCCCGATCTCATGCCCGCCGATATTTTGGGCTCGGAAGTTTTAGAAGAATCCGACACCGGCAAAAGGTCCTTTCGGTTTATCAAGGGGCCGGTGTTCTGTCAGCTTCTGATGGCCGATGAAATCAACCGTGCAAGTCCTCGAACGCAATCGGCGCTGTTGCAGTCCATGCAGGAACATGAAGTGACCATCGCCGGTGAACACTACGCGCTACCGCAACCGTTTCATGTGCTGGCGACCCAGAACCCGCTGGAACAAGAAGGCACGTACCCGTTGCCGGAAGCGCAGCTCGACCGGTTTTTGCTTCAGATCGACGTGAGTTACCCGGATCGGGACGCGGAAAAACAAATGTTGTTCGCGACCACCGGGATTGACGAAAAGAGCGCGGAGATTGTGACGAGCGCTGCCGAGCTGCTGCAGATACAATCATTGGTGCGACGGATGCCGGTTGGGGAGCAAGTGGTGGATGCCATATTGGCGTTGGTGCGGTCCGCGCGTCCCGACGAAGATGCGGATGACCTGGTTAAGACCCATGTTGCCTGGGGGCCCGGACCGCGCGCATCGCAAGCCTTGATGTTGGCAACGCGTGCGAAAGCGTTGTTGGAGGGGCGCCTGTCCCCATCGGTGGACGATGTGGTCGATCTAGCGGGACCCGTGCTCCGCCATCGGATGGCCCTTAGTTTTAGTGCGCGTGCAGACGGTGTGACGCTGCAAGAAATCATCGCGGGATTGTGCGCAAGGCTTGGATAACGAATGGCTGCTCCCTTTTGGCGTGACTCAGTGGTCGGCGCGCTCTCTTCACCTGAAGGCCGAACCGCGCGCCTTCCGCAAGACGCCGAAGCCTTAAGCGAACGGCTTCCGGCATTATTGGTGAATGCGGAACGCATCGCGAATACGGTGGCTCACGGCATTCATGGGCGGCGCCGGCCCGGCACCGGAGAAACGTTTTGGCAATTCCGACACCATATGGAAGGCGATACCGCAGCGTCGATCGATTGGCGTCAATCCGCCAAAACGCAAAGCTATTTTGTGCGCGAAAATGAATGGGAAGTGGCTGAAAGCGTCTGGTTGTGGTGTGACCAATCAGCATCCATGAACTATTCTTATGAAGATGGGTTGCCGACAAAAAAAGACCGGGCACTGATTTTGACGATGGCACTTGGCCATCTGCTGTTGAGGGCCGGCGAACGGGTGGGTGTTCTAGGGGAAAAACTTCCGCCGTTGCTGGGGCTCAGTGCTTATGCCCGTCTCGGACACAGCCTTCTCGAAAGTGACAAGGGCAATGCGGGCTTGCCTGCCGCCGTAGAACTTCCGCGCCATGCCCGGACCGTCATTGTGAGCGACTTTCTAGCGCCCTGGGATGTGCTGCACGAGCGCCTCAATTTTCTTGCGCACGCCCATGCGCGGGGGCATTTGGTGCAAGTGCTCGATCCGGCGGAGGAAGAATTTCCGTTTTCTGGCAGAACTGTCTTTGAGGATTTGGAAGACCATAGCGAGCTTGTGGTTGGCCGTGCGGAAAGATTGGGCGATGAGTATCGTGAAAAGCTCGGCGCTCTGAAATCCGCCTTGTCGCATTGGGCCCGCCGCAGCGGCTGGACGTTCACACAGCATCGCACGGACAGGGCACCTCATCTTACACTGTTGCAGATTCACGGATTGTTGAGCGACCCAATGGTGCGCGATCATCGACGTCGGGGGGCATGGTGACGTTAGGTGCGCTTACATTTCTTTACCCTTGGGTGTTGTCGGCCTTATTGGCCTTGCCCCTTATTTGGTGGTTGCTGCGAATAACGCCACCCCAGCCCCGGCGTGTGCCTTTTCCTGCGTTTAAACTCCTCTTGGGCCTTCAAAAACAAGAGGAGACAGCAGCACACACGCCGTGGTGGTTGTTGCTTTTGCGTGTACTGACGATTGCGGTGCTAATCATCGGCTTCGCGGGGCCTCTTCTGAATTGGGGACATCCGTCTGAAAATCGCAATCCACTGGTGGTGATTGTGGACAACGGGTGGGCCGCCGCAAGCAATTGGGAGCGCCGCAAAGGGGCTGCCCGAGAAATTTTGGTCCAGGCGGAAACAACAGGGCGCCCTGTTTTACTGCTCACAACGGCAGAACAGAAAAGCACACAAAACACCGTCTCTGTTCAGACCGCCGAACAAGCGCTGGAGATGCTGCATGTTCTGGAGCCAGCGCCATGGTGGCCGGACCGCATGGCTGTTCTTGGTTTGATCGACAGCGCCGCTTTGGAAAATCCAGAGATCATCTGGGTCTCGGACAATATAGGGGGCGCCGGCGATGACGAATTCGCGGCCGGCTTAAAAAAAATTGGTGATGTGCGCGTATTAGTGACCGAGCAGGATCCACTCATGTTAGAGCGGTCTCCGGTGCAAGACGCGTCAATGAAGATGGTTGTAAAACGGCCAAGATCGACAAGCGATCGCAGCGGTGACCTCGTGGTGGCCGCCGCGGACGGGACCGTTATTGGGTCTTTTCCGTTTCAGTTCGCATCGGGAGAGCGTGAAACCGAGGTGTTGATTGACTTGCCATTGAAGCTGCGTAATGCAGTTGGGCGAATTTCGGTGCGTGGCGAGCGCTCAGCCGGCGCGACGTTCTTATTGGATGACTCACAAAAACGGCGTTCGGTCGGAATAGCGACCGCCGGTGACCAGGAAGACGAACAGCCTCTTTTGTCCGATACCTATTATGTGCGGCGGGCGATCGATCCCTATGCAGAGGTTGTTGCTGGAAATACCGGCAATCTTGTCCAAAAGGAGATCTCTGTCCTTATTCTGTCAGACATCGGTCAAATTGTTGGCGATGATCTTGAGGCGGTCGAGAACTGGGTCGAAAAAGGCGGCGTTCTCATTCGCTTTGCGGGACCTAGGCTGGCCGCAAAAAGGGACCGATTGATCCCTGTTTCATTGCGGGATGGCGGGCGAGCGTTTGGCGGGGCGCTTTCTTGGGAGTCACCGCAAAAACTCAAACCGTTTGAACCGTCAAGCCCCTTCTTCGGAGTTGAAATTAGTAAAGACGTATCGGTGAAGCGTCAGGTTTTGGCCGAGCCGTCTATTGAACTTGCGGGCCGGACCTGGGCGCAGTTGGAAGACGGTACCCCTTTGGTCACAGCGGCAAAGCGGGGCGATGGGTGGATCGTGTTGATTCACGTGACAGCGAATTCAAGCTGGTCGAATCTCCCACTTTCTGGGATGTTCGTCGATATGCTGCGGAAGATGATCAATATCTCTGCGGCCCTGCCATCGGCGACCGGTCCAGAAACATTGGACGCCAGCGTTGTCCTGCCGCCGGTCCGTGTGCTGAGCGGCTTTGGAGTGGCGCAAGACCCTTCATCAAATGTGCTGCCTTTGCCTCATGGCGAGACAAAAACCAGTCCAGATCATCCCCCCGGGATTTACGCGCGGGGGGCTACGCAATGTGCGCTGAACATTGGTGACCAATCCGCCACTCTGTTACCGGTCGGTTCTTCGGCAGGTGTCACAACGGAAACGATCAGCCCGCCGGAAGTCGTGAGGTTGCGGCCATGGCTGCTGTTGGGCGGATTGTTGCTGTTCTTAATTGACTGGGTTGCGGTCATGTGGCTGTTCGGCCGTCATCGCGTTCGGCGCTTTGCGCCGACCTCCGCCGCTGTTGTTCTTGCCCCCATGTTGGTGGTTTTGATCAGTTGGTTGGAGGTGCCGGTACGGGCAGCGGAGGCCCTGTCGGATAAAGATCGTGCGGCATTGGCCGCGACCTTGGAAACAAGACTTGCTTTTGTGATTACCGGCGACCGCGATGTGGATCAGATGAGCGAGGCGGGGTTGTCCGGGCTTGGCCGTGTGTTGGCCAGTCGAACTGCGGTTGAACCGGGCGCGCCAATCGGTGTTGATTTAGAGCAGGATGAACTTGCGTTTTTCCCCCTTCTGTTTTGGCCGGTCACCGAAAGCCAGCCTGCTTTGTCACCAGAAGCCCTGTCGCGCGTCGATGCTTATATGAAGAATGGTGGGACGATCCTTTTCGATACGCGGGATCAGCAAAAAAACATTCTGCCTCAACTCGAAAGCACAACGGGGGCTGGACAAAAGAAACTTGCCTCACTGATCGGCAGTCTGGATATCCCGCCCTTGATGCCGTTGAACGAAGAGCATGTTCTGACGAAGTCATTTTACTTGCTCAATACCTTTCCCGGGCGCTGGGCCGGTGGACGTGTCTGGGTGGAAGCCCAAAATGAAAGCACGGGGTCGACGCCATCAAGCAATGACGGCGTGTCATCCATCATCATTGGGTCTAACGATTGGGCGGCAGCATGGGCAAGAGACGATAACGGACGTCCTATCGCCGCTGTGGTCCCGGGGGGAGCGCGCCAGCGGGAATTGGCGATGCGCTTTGGCGTCAATTTAGTGATGTATTCGCTCACTGGGAATTATAAGGCAGATTCCGTTCACATTCCGGCTTTGTTGGAACGTTTGGGACAATAGACCATGTGGCGTGTTGCGTTTTTCCCATCGTTTCCCGAACCGGTGCTGATCGCGTTGGGGGCGGTCTGCGTGTTGTTTTTTGCGGCAGCGTTTTGGTTTCGAGTGCGTGGCGCGGTGTGGCGTTTTTCGGCTGCGTCACTGGTGCTGCTCGCGCTCATGAATCCATCCGTGTTGCGGGAAGATAGAGAAGGGCTGGATGATGTTGTCGCTCTGGTCGTCGATCAATCTGAAAGTCAGAAGATCGCCGGGCGGGACGTCGAAACTGAAAAAGCGCTTGCAGATCTTCAAGGGCAATTGGCCGATCAAGACAATATATCGGTACGGGTGGTCCGGGTCGGTGACGGGGGTGCCTCAACCGATCGCGATGGAACGCATCTGTTTTCGGAGCTAACACGTGCGCTTGAAGATGTGGCGCCCAACCGGCTTGCGGGCGCTATTCTTCTAACCGATGGGCAGGTCCATGATGCACCGCCGGTCACCGAGGGGGAGGCATTCGGGGCACCAATTCACACTCTCATCGTTGGAGAGCGGGATGGCTATGACCGCAAACTAACTGTTGAACGCGCGCCGGTGTTTGGAATTGTGGGAGAGTCGGTGTCCGTCACGCTGCGGGTTGATGAACATGGTCAAACGAGTACAAGCACGCGCAAACTCATCTCCGTCGATGTTTTGGTGGACGGCCGACCTGTTCAGTCTCAGTACTTGCCGGTCGGGCAGCCCAGGACGATCGATTTTGAAATCGATCACGGTGGCAAAAACGTGGTTGAGATCCGTGTGGAAACGGACCCAGAGGAACTGACCGCCAAGAACAATGTGGCGGTTCTGGAGGTCTCTGGAGTGCGTGATCGTTTGCGGGTCTTGTTGGTCTCTGGAGAGCCCCACGCGGGAGAGCGAACATGGCGCAATCTGCTTAAGGCCGATCCATCCGTTGATCTTGTACATTTTACAATTCTGCGGCCGCCGGAAAAACAAGACGGAACCCCGATTGACGAGCTTTCGCTCATTGCGTTTCCCACGCGAGAATTGTTTTCGGAAAAGCTAAGTGAATTTGACCTCATCATCTTCGACCGTTACCAGCGCCGAAACGTGTTGCCCTTGATTTATCTCGCAAATGTGGCGCGGTTCGTGGAAGACGGCGGCGCCCTTCTCACGGCGGCGGGGCCTGCCTTTGCCACGGCGCTGAGCTTATATCGCACCCCGTTGGCAGGTGTATTACCGGCACAACCCACCGGTGACGTGGTCGAACAGGGCTATCGCCCGCGCGTGACAAGTGCCGGGGCGCGGCACCCTGTTACGGCTCAGCTTCCGGGAACCAATGCGTTGCCGACGGAAAACCCAGATTGGGGGCGGTGGTTCAGGTTGGTTTCAACAGAACGGGTATCTGGCAGCACCCTTATGGCGGGACCGGATGATGGTCCGGTGCTGGTTTTGGACCGTGTTGGTGACGGGCGGGTGGCGCAGCTTCTCTCTGATCACAGTTGGTTATGGGCTCGCGGTTATGAAGGCGGTGGTCCGCAGGCTGAGCTTTTGCGTCGTTTGGCACATTGGTTGATGAAAGAGCCTGAGCTTGAAGAAGAAAAACTGTCGGCGGATGTGCTGGGCGGCGAATTGGTGGTTACCCGCCGCACCATGGAAGAAGTGCCAACCGATGTGCGTGTCACCAGCCCCACCGGCAAATTAGAAAACCTCACCCTTTCCGAAACCCAATCCGGTGTCTGGAAAGCGCAAATGCCAGTGGAAGAGGTTGGCCTTTACCGCTTAGACAATGGCGGCAAGGTTGCGGTTGCCGCCGTCGGCCCGCTCAATCCTAAAGAATATAGCGATGTTCGGTCGACCCAAGACATCCTGGCGCCGATATCGCGTGAAAGCGGTGGCGCCGTCATGTGGTTGCAGGATTTCTCGCGACCAGCACCTCTGGTACGGCGCGTATCCAAGGGGCGTGAGATGGTCGGGCGAGACTGGATTGGCCTTGCTAGAAATAATGCCTTTGTGGTGCGGTCCATATCGAGCTCTGCGCTTTTGCCTCCTTGGCTATTTCTCCTGCTGATTTCTGCAGTAACTCTCTTTGCCTGGCGCCGTGAAAGCAGCTAACTGTTTTTCTCAATAGGGCCGGCAAAGTCGGCCGTTAGGGACTCGTCCAACAGCCGAAGGAGCAGACGGTTGGGATCAACCGGTCCCGGGAAGGAGAAGCGGCCTGGATCTGTTTTCACAAATCCCGACCGAGCGTAGTAGGGTTCGTCTCCCACAAGAAAGACCGATTTGTACCCTTGCTCTTGCGCCGCAATAAGGCTGTGGTCCACCAATGCAATGCCTAAGCCTTTTCCGCGTACGGAAGGATTCACCGCCAGTGGGCCCAGCAACAAAGAATCGTATGCGCCCCCAACCTTGATTGGCCAGTATCGGATGCTGCCTTGCATCTGGCCGTCCATCAAGCCCACAAAACAAAGTGACGCTATGGCGTTGACGCCTTCGCGTAGCCGATAGGACGATTTCGCAAAACGGCCCGGCCCGAAGGCTAAATCTAGTAGTTTTTCGATTTCCGCCTGGTCACCGGCTTCTTCATGTCGAATAGAAATCATCAGGAGGTCTCCACGAACAAAAACGGGGAAATCGCAGGGTGACCCTCAATTGCACGATCGTTGATGTTCTGGAGAAATAGCGAAAGAAACGCGCGCAATTAGGCCACGCTGCGTGTTTGCAGCATGATGGTGCGACGTCGTCGTCGGAGACAAAGCTTTTGAGGCGCAACAGCGCTCATCGCGGGTTCCTTCTTCATGAAGCAGCGTCGGTAACACAGGCTCCGGGCCGGGTAAAGACAATTCTTTCGGGAAAAGACTCGCGATCCACCACGAGATTGGACTATTTTCCGCGCACGAGACTCATATTCGCAGGAGATAAAAGATGCCTCGCATGGAAGGAAAAGTAGTTTTGGTCACCGGCGCCGCGCGCGGCATTGGTAAGGAATGCGCGCTTCTGGCGGCCAAAGAGGGCGCCAAGGTGATCGTCAATGATCTTGGCGGCGGTGTTGGCGGGGGCGACGAGGGAACAGCGGGACCGGCCGAAGAAGTCGCCCAAGAAATTCGTGACGCTGGTGGAGAAGCTGCATCCAACTCGGACAGCGTCTCTGAAATGAGCGGTGCCAAAAATATGGTCGAGCAAGCGCTCGATACCTTTGGCGGCCTGCATTCGGTGATCAGCCCGGCGGGAATTTTGCGCGATAAGATGTTCCATAAAATGGAAGACGAAGACTGGCATTCGGTCATCAATGTGCACCTCAATGGTTCCTACAATGTGACCAAGGCGGCGATTAATCACTTCCGCACCCAAGAAGAAGGCTCGTTTGTCCTCTTTACCTCGACGTCTGGTCTGATCGGAAATATTGGCCAAGCGAACTATGCCGCCGCCAAAATGGGGATTGTTGGCTTGTCGAAGATTATCGCGATGGAGGGGGCACAGAAAAATGTGCGCTCAAATGTAATTGCACCGTTCGCCTGGACCCGAATGATTGCGACCATTCCTGTCAAAGACGATGCGTCAGCAGCCCGTGTTGAGCGGATGAAGCGCGCCATGCGGGCGGATCAAGTTGCGGTTCCGGCGGTTGCGCTTTGTTCCGAAGACGCAAAAGACGTCAGTGGCCAAATCTTTACGGTTCGCGGGAATGAGATCTTCTTGATGAGCCAGCCGCGTCCTGTGCGTGGCCTTGCGCGTTTGGAAGGCTGGACCGTCGATGGCGTTTTGGAACATGCGATGCCCGCCATGAAGCCAAGTATGACGGACCTTGGGGCAACCGTTTCTGTATTCGGATGGGAGCCGGTTTAGGCGCGGCCTACCACATATCAGATTGGGGCGTGTCGCCGAAATATTCGGCAATACGCCTCAATGTTCCGGGCGAGGTATCGGTGGGCAGCTCATCCGTCGAAAAAAATCCGGATTCGGCGATTTCAAGATTTCGGCAGGGTTCGATAGACCAATCCTTTGTGGCGTAAAGGATCACGTGATCTGACTTGTATTCCCGAAGATATGTGTATGCCCCTACAAGAGTTGGGGCACTATTGAGGTGCACCCCGACTTCTTCGACGAGTTCCCGCGCAACGGCCCGTTCCAGGCTTTCGCCCTTGTCAACACCACCGCCTGGGAAGTACCACCCATCAATATAGGTGTGGCGAACCAACAAAAATTCATTCTGGTCGTTTAGGACAATAGCGCGAACCCCTACGGTCAGGGGGCGCCGCACACGCCAAGACGCTTTTTCGACCATGCGAACTGCTCGTAGTGCGGTATAGAGCAATCTTGATTTCATATTTTGCCTTGCCACTTGGCGTCGTTCGTGTGTGGAAAGTATTTGTTAAAATTAGGCCGGTCGGGCTTAACACGGCATATACCTTAGTCGCCCTAGAATGCGCGTAGAGCGCGTGGTGAATCTAAGGGGCAGTCCGCCCCTCCACAACCCGTATTTTGAATTGATGACCGCTCGTGCCTTTGGCGCGGTGATGTGAGGCAGACAAATGAATGCACCTTCAGGCGAAAGCAAGCAGCCACCAAGTGTCCAGATCATAAAGCTGCCCAACCAGATCCTTGAAAAGATTGGAGGGATAGAGGCGGCGAAACAGGCGTTTGGACCTGATGTGCTCACCCGCGTTCAGGACGCGATCGATTCCCAGGCGGAAGAGTTTGTTGGTGTGATCGACGGTTATATCAAGGAAATGAATGTTCTGACCTCCAAGACGGCTACTTTTGATCGTGCGGCAATTGAGAAAACACGGCTTATTGCCCATGAATTGCGCGGGATTTCCGGTACCTTCGGTTTTCATCTGATCACACGCGTGTCCGCGTCGCTTTGGGAATTTCTCGGAGAATTCGGCGACTCCAGCGACATGGTGCATGGAGTTGTTCGCATGCATGTCGATACACTTATCGCTGCGCAAACCACCGGTGGCGAAGATGACGCGGTCGCGCTTCAAGTCGAAAAGGGCTTACGGTCAGTGATTGAGAAACTGAGCGCTGCCGGTTGAGGCCGCTCTGTTTACGGACTGTTTAGACTTTTTCGTCTCCCGCTTTAGCGATCTTTAAGCAAAAACTCCGATACTTTTTTAACTATCCCTGAGCGGTCTGTGCGTCGGGGCTGGAAATAGTAGTGGGCACGCGTTTGTATGTTTCAGATTATCGGTATCCTTTGCGTCTTCGGCATGGTGTTTGGCGGGTATTTGCTCGCCGGCGGCAAGATGGATGTGATCATCAAGGCGGCGCCCTTGGAAATGATGATGATCATGGGGGCCGGTGTTGGCGCGTTCCTTATCGGTAATTCCAGTCAGATTCTCGGCAAGACCGGCGGGGCCCTGGGCGGTATGTTTGGGGGCGCTAAGTGGAAGACACAAGATTATCAAGACCTTCTGTGCCTGCTTTTCCTTTTGACCAAAACCATGAAGTCAAAGGGCATGATCGCTGTCGAAGCGCATATCGAGAACCCGGCGGAAAGTGCCATCTTTAGCCAGTTCCCGAAGATTTTGGCTGATCATTTCGCAATCGATTTTATCTGCGATACGCTCCGTATGATGACAATGAATCTGGAAGATCCACACCAGGTGGAAGATTCAATGGAAAAGCAATTGGAGAAACACCACCATGAAGCGCTGGGACCTGCAGAAGCGATGCAGGGAACGGCGGATGCCTTGCCGGCCTTGGGGATTGTGGCCGCCGTGCTGGGTATTATTAAAACCATGTCCTCGATCAACGAGCCGCCGGAAGTTCTGGGTAAGCTGATTGGTAGCGCCCTTGTTGGTACGTTTTTGGGCGTGTTCTTGGCGTATGGCTTTTTTGGCCCGTTCGCAAACCGTATGAAGCAGATTGCCGATGAAGACGGTCAGTTCTATATGATCATCCGCGATGTGCTGGTGGCCCACCTTCATGGCAACTCGGCGCAAGTATCCGTCGAAATCGGCCGCGGTAACGTCCCCTCAGCCTCTCAGCCGTCTTTCTCCGAACTTGAAACCGCGCTCAACGAATTGCCGCCGGAAGCGCGCTAGAGCGCAAACGGAAGCGTTGACGTAGACAGGCCCTCAATCCTCAGATTTAGGGCGGCGAGAGGTTAGGAAGGACGTGTAGGTTGCGATCGCGCCTGCGACAAATCCGATCGGCACGGCCAAAGCGGTCTGTTCCCCAAGCCCCAATATGATGATGCCGGTCACAGCGCATCCGGTCAGTGCCGGTGACGGAGAGTAAGTTTCTTTTTGTGGCGGCCGATCTTCCATAGGCCAACGATAAGGGTGAAGTTTCGTTAACCCAAGAGAAACCTTAACAATTGGTTAATGACTGTGAGGGGGGGCGTTAAAACTTTACGACCAAGCAGTCTTGACCCGCAGCGCTCAAAGCTTTGCACCGGCTAACGGCAACTTGCTTTTCCGCGATAGGGCCCGCCCGAACGCGAACGAATGTTCCCCGGCCTTGCAGCGTGACCGTTTGCAGGTCCAATCCCAAATCACCCAATTGCGCACCATGTTTCGCGGAGATTTGGTTCCAAGCGGACTGGCCTGCGGCGGTTGATTTGGTTGCCAGCAATTGAATGGCATATTGCGGCCCGCTGCTTGTACTGACTTTTGTCACCAACGCCGGTTTCTTGGACGGCACAGGCGCATTTTTTGCGTCCGACTGTGCGGAACCGCTTGAAGCGCTTTTTGACGGGGGCGGCAGCGTTTTACTGGATACCGCGCCGGATGGCGGAGGTGAAATTGCGCTGGCGCTTTCGTCCGCAACAGCCGGTACGGTTTCTTCTGTTGTTCCCACGCTTGCCAGTCTTTGTGTGCCGGCAGTATCCGACGAACTCATTAGATACCAAGCTGAGCCGCCCATAACCGCGACCAACAACAATGACAGGATCGTTCTTAGCGACGGCCTTGGCAGCAGGAAAACCAGTCGCGGTTCCGGCGTCTCGTCTTCCACCGGTTCATCAAGGGTGGCGCGATCTTCTTGGCTGGCAACGGGTGCACTTATCGGTGTTGAGGTTTCCGCCTCAAGCTCCGGAGGGGAAATGTCCGGTGCCCGCGCCGCGGGCGCTGGATCTGGTTCGGTGGTCTGCGGTGGCTTGGTGCCATACAGTTCGCCGATGGGGGGCGTGTTTGTAAGCGGCAGTTCTGAAATCGTTTCAGGGTTTGGAAAACGAGAGACTTTCTTCGCTACTGGATCGGTCGTCGGGGCAACAGACGGTTTCGCCTGACCCTTCTTTACGAGCAGTGATCCATCTAGAGAAGCCGGTCTCTGTTTTGTCATGCCGCCCCCTTCACCATCACACCGGGTGCAGCGGCAGGCGTGCTCAGACTGGCTTGCAGACTATGGGTCTGTAAGCGTTGCGCCGATTGGTGCTTCCCCAGCGCCTCCTTCAGGAACGTCCAAAGCGCTTCGACTTCTTGGGGGGACCGGCTGCGTCCCGGTAACTCCATGACCGTACGGCCATCAATCATGCTTGAGGCAAAATCCACACGCTGATGCAATATCGACGGTGCGACAGCGCCGTGTTGCGACAGGGCGATCACGGCTTCGGTTGTGATGCGCGCACGCGGCGTTGCCCCATTGATGGCAAAAACAATGCTTTTTTCTACGCGTTCGCACAATTCAACCGTTGCCCCGGCCGCGCGCAAGTCATGTGGACTGGGACGCGTCGGGATCACCACCAGATCCGCTTCGTTGATTACATTTTCGATGGTCGAAGTGATGGCGGGCGGTGTGTCGATTACCACCAATTCCACGCCCATTTCGCGCATGGCGTTTAAATCGTCGGTGAGTCGTTCTGGTGTGGTTTTTGCGAAAACGGGCGTTTCTTCCGCTCGCTCGTTCCACCAATCAGACAAGCTGCCTTGAGGGTCCGTGTCGATGAGTGCGACCGGCCCATTACCCGCGAGTTCTGCTTGAACGGCAATGTGGCCGGCGAGGGTGGTTTTTCCTGAGCCACCTTTTTGAGACGCAAATGCGATTACTTTCATTAATCTCGACCCTCGTAATACAAAAACAGATACTGTAGCGCGCCATCCATTCTTTCAGGCCGCCGCGAGACTACTATCCAACAGATCTCGGGTGTCACGGTGGTGCGAATCACCGCCTAAAGTTTAACGCGACCATTTTTTATGACAATAGATGTGCTTCAACAAATCGCAGAACATCAAGTGTTATTGCAGCATTGTCACTAGTAAAGCGAGATTAGAAGTGCTCAAGACTGTGTGTCTTAGTTCCTAGACATTGAACGTTGCTTCCCGCACTTCTTTGGCAAGAAGGGGCACCAGGTTGCGAAATTTCGGCAGTTGCAGGAAGGAGATCGGCAGCATAAAGGCGAATGTGGCCCGCACCAATGTTGACCCCACTAATTTCATGTAATGCCAAGTAAAAATCCGCTTTGGGCTTTCTATGTCGGCGTCTTCTGGCAGGTCTTGGGATTCATCTTCGACCCACAACAAAATCGCGCCATCTTTCAAGAACGCGCGATCTTGCATCACAAAGCGGATTGATTGATCTGCGGCGCGTTCTACCAACAACTTGGCTTCTTTCTCACACAGTGATCGGATGCCGTTTCTGATGTCCTCTAAAGAGATCTGCGACGTATCGAAGGTAAACCAAAGGGCACATGGGGTCTCGCCGTTGCCCATTTGCCACGCGGATTTACCGCGCGGCGTAATTTTCCAAGCGGCGGGGAAGTTGAAACTGACAGTATCGCCAAAGCAATGTTCCCGAAGGGTCTCGAAATCGATCTCGTTATAAAGATCCGTCTCGATAATCTCATCGGCGATTTGTGAGGAGATAAGATCAATGATTTTCTGGACACGCGGATAGACCGAGTAGTTTTCGGGCATTTCCAAAACATATCGGCGCACGGCGATCTGGGTTGCAAGCCGTTCGATCACGTACCAGATATGAGATTGAACGGTGTAGTCGTTTTCGCCCGAAAGCATCGTCCAGGCCACCACGTCGCTGCTTGCGGTTCGCGCGTGTTTGAGATCCGTTGCCCTGTCTTGCTGATTGGCGATGTCTTTGATGGTGGACAGGGCGTTTTCTGCGGTCAGGGCGTCTTTGTTTCCGCGCGTTGGCGTGCTGGCGCCCGCCAAGATGTCTTCATTGACGAAAAGCGACAGCCTTTGGTCGCCCGGGGGGCCGCTCCACCATTTGCCCTTTTCACCGTCGCATTCGCCAGAAACCCAGTCGGACGGCAGCTCCATCTTAATGCTGCGGCCAACCGGCAGCGTGCGGGTTAGTAAGGGGACGGTCTCCTGCTCCATGGGGGCACTTTGTCCAGCTGCGACAAGAGGTTGGGCCGTCTTTTGCGGCCCGATTCGGTAAATAACGTCCCCCTAATTAGCGCAGGCTTAGTGGAGGCGCAATTCCATATCGATTGCAGAGAATTCGGCCGGCTTGACCAGCCGATCGCGGGCAACCCGAACGGAATGGAGTTTGCCCTCAATATTGGATTCCCAGAATTTGAGAAATTTCTGAAGCTCCGGGTACTGAGGAGCGATGTCATAGTGTTGCCAGATGAACGTTTGGAGGAGGTTGGGGTGATCCGGCATCCAGTAGAGAATTTCCGCCGTGCTCAACAGATACCCTTTGAGCCGCATCTCAAGTTCAGTGGAACGGTTACGCGCCATACAATCACTCCATCACCTGCACATAATCTTGATGCAAACAAAGAATGATCGCAAGAGTTAGTTGAAGATAGCCTTAACGGTGCGCGTTAACGTATTAGCACTCTGGGTGGGGTGCTGCTAGCTATTGTGTGTATGCGGAAGGAAGCGCTTGGTATTACTTTTTCTCTCGCATTTCAAGAAGTTTGTTCATAACAACATCGCCGCCGGATTTTTTCGCCCGGATGTCGTCGTCGGTCAGTCCGGCCAATTCGTGCGGGAACACAAGCCATTTATCCGTCTCGTGAACAAAATAGTCAGGAACCCTGGTCGTAATGTTTTTTCGCGGTTTGTAGTACACTGTTGCCACGCGAATATCGTGCGGCGCATTACGTCTGCATAGCCGATGAATATGTTCAATGGTTGCCGCGATGCTGGATCCGGAATCGAACACATCATCTACAATGAGAAGAGAATCTTCTGCATTCACATTTTCGACGATGTAATGTAGTCCGTGTACCCGCACATGATCTCCGCGCTCGTCAATGCCTGTGTAAGCGGATGTGCGGATGGCGATATGATCGGCGCTCACATCAAAAAAGTCGAGAAGTTCTTGTACGGCAATGCCCGGGGGGGAACCGCCGCGCCAAATGCCGACAATGTAGGATGGTTTGAAACCACTCTCTAAGATCTGCATGCCGAGGCGAAAGGAATCTTCCAGAAGCTCTTCGGCGCTGATGTGATATTTTTCGACCATGGATCTTCTTAGTTTGGTTTTTGGAACAGAGCATCTGCACAGAAAGGGTTGGACTTTCTTTCTGCGCCGAAGGTGGAAAGGGGGCCGTGACCCGGCACGAACGTCACGTCGTCACCTAAGGGCCAAAGCTCTGAGCGGATGGACCGGATCAGCGTGTCGTGATCACCTCCTGGAAGATCGGAACGGCCGACCGACCCCTGAAACAAGACATCGCCCACCGTGGCCAGGCGGGCTGTTTCGTCAAAGAAAACCACATGTCCTGGCGTATGGCCCGGACAGTGGAGTACTTTGAGAGTGATGGCTCCGATGGTGACCGTATCGCCGCCGTTCAGCCAGCGATCCGGCGTGCAGGGGCGCGCGGAGGTCATCCCGAAGCGGTTTCCTTGATCCGCGAGGCTATCGAGCAGGAATTTGTCGCCTTCATGCGGTCCTTCAATGGGCAACCCCAATCGTTCGGCGATTTCGGCGGTCCCCCCGGCATGATCGAGATGGCCATGGGTCAGCAATAGCTTTTCCAAGGTTACGCCGTTTTCTTCGACGACACTTAACAAACGATCCACGTCGCCGCCCGGGTCGACCAAGGCGCCTTTCATGGTTGTTTCATCCCACAGCAGGCTGCAATTCTGCTGAAAGGGGGTAACGGGAATGATGACAGCTTTCATACTCTGTCCATATCGCAGAATCCGCGTATTGGTCCAATTCTTTGTGTTTCCGGCGTGGACGTTGCGTCATACAGAAGGATGTTTATGAGCAAACTGCACAGAGTGTTGCCCCTGTTGCAACGTTGTGCTGTGCATGTTTTTCGCTTCCGCCGGTGCCAAAACCCGGTCAAGATATGCCGCAATCAAGCATGAAAAACAGGGAGGCTTTGTTGGGACAGCGATTGGACGGGAAAATTGCCTTGGTCACGGGGGCTGCCGACGGCATCGGAAAAGCGACGGTGGAATGCTTCGTGGCGGAAGGGGCGCGTGTGATCGCGAATGACCTTCCAGGGTCAGCGATTGATCAGTCGCTTGCGCATTTAAGCAATGTGCATATTCATAAACAAGACGTGACCGACCCGACGGCCCCCACTGCGCTTGCACAAGCGGCGGAAGACGCATTTGGGGGCCTCGATATTCTCTTCAACAATGCCGGTACTGCCGCCGGGGCGCCTGTTGAAGACCTTTCTGATGATTTGTGGGACAAGGTTGTGTCCATTGATCTCACATCCGTCATGCGGATGACGCGCGGCTGCCTTCCTCTTCTCAAGAAAAGTAAGGCCGGCCGCATCATCAGTACGGGATCCGTTATGAGCAGTTTTTCGGCGCCGGGCATGGCCGCGTATACCGCATCCAAACATGGTGTGCTTGGTCTCACGCGTACCTTCGCGATGGAATTCGGTCCGTTCGGGATCACGGCGAATTGCATACAACCGGGCGCTATCGTGACGGGCATTACCCGCGATGTATTTGCCGCTGATCCAACCTTTTCGGATTATTGGAAAAATAAGGCGCCGCTTGGCCGGCTTGGGCAACCGGAAGATATTGCAAAAGCAGCCCTGTTCCTCGCATCCGATGACGCCGCCTTCGTGAGTGGTATCGGCATGTTGGTGGATGGCGGTGCCATGCAGGGCGCTTAAAGATCAAACGTTTGTTATGTGCCAAAGGGATCAAGGATGACAGAGCAACAGACCAAACATCGCATTTGTCCCATTTGCGAAGCAACGTGCGGACTGACCATAGAGGTCGATGGGCGCACCGTTGGAGATATTCGCGGCAATCCTGACGATGTCTTCAGTGCGGGATATATTTGTCCCAAAGGGGTTGCCCTGCGCGAGCTTGATGCGGATCCAGACAGGCTGCGCACCCCTCTCGTGCGGCGCGGCGGTGAATTGGTGGAAACCTCATGGGAAGAGGCGTTCGCGGAGATTAGAAAAAGGCTGGGGCCCATCCTGGCCGAACATGGCCGGTCAAGTGTCGCCACGTATCTCGGCAATCCGTCGGCCCATAAAGCGGCTCTGCAACTCTATCTGCCGGTTTTCCTAAAAGCACTTGCGAGCAAGAACCTCTATTCGGCCAGTACATTGGATCAGATGCCGAAACAGGTCGCAAACGCCTTGATGTATGGCAATTTCCTGACGTGCGCGGTCCCGGATATCGATCGAACCGATCTGTTGGTGGTGTTGGGTGCCAATCCCATGGCGTCGAATGGCAGTTTGTGGACTGTCCCCGATTTTCGCGGACGCGTGCGAAAACTAAAAGCCCGCGGCGGGCGCCTCATCGTGGTCGATCCCAAAAGGTCCCAGACGGCTAAACTGGCTGATCAGCACATCGCCATTCGTCCGGGGACGGACGCCTATTTGTTGGCAGCAATTGCCAACACGGTCCTCGCCGAGGGATTGGACCAGCTTGGCACCTTAAGCGATCTCGTTAACGGGCTCGACGACGTAAAATCCGCTGTCGCCCCCTATACGCCGGAACATGTTGAAGGCATCACCCAGATCCCAGCAGATGTCATCAAGGATCTTGCGCGCGACATCGCGAAGACGGAAGCGTCGGCGGTATATGGGCGGATGGGAACCAGCACACAGGAATTTGGCACACTGGCTTCCTGGCTGGTGGATGTGGTCAATATCCTCTCCGGCAATTTGGACCGCCCGGGAGGCGTTATGTTCCCGAAAGCGGCGGCCTTGCAGGCGAATTCGACGGGCGCGCCCGGTCAAGGCCACGGCACGCGTATTGGCCGTTGGCAGTCGCGTGTTCGAAAAGCGCCGGAGTTTCTGGGGGAGTTTCCGGCAGTATGTCTGGCGGAAGAAATTGAAACGCCGGGGGCGGAACAAATCCGAGCACTGGTCACCATTGCGGGCAACCCCATACTCAGCGCCCCGAACGGCGACCGCCTTAGCCGTGCTTTCGGCACCTTAGACTTTATGGTCAGCGTTGATATTTATCTCAATGAAACATCCCGTCATGCAGACGTCATTCTGCCGGGGACATCGCCCTTAGAAGAAGCGCATTTCGATATTGGATTTAATCAATTTTCCGTTCGAAATGCCGCGCGATTTTCGCCGGCGATTTTTCCCGTGGATGGAGAACGGCCGGGCGAATGGGAAATTCTGTTGCAGCTCGCTGCCATCGTCTCTGGCCAAGATATATCTTTGTCGGATTATGACGATCAAATCATACGTGGGCGGATAAAATCTCTGACCCAAAAAGAAGGCAGCCCCTTATTCGAGCGGGACGAAGAAGAAATATTCGATGGGATGTCAGGTAAAGGGCCGGATCGGCAAATCGACCTTGCCTTACGCGTTGGTCCCTATGGGGATGGTTTTGGGGCGGATCCCGATGGCCTGACATTGCAAAAATTGATCGATTGCCCGGATGGCGTGGACCTTGGCGAGCTTCAGCCCCGCATGCCGGAAGCGCTGCGGACGCCAACAGGTAAAATAGAAATGGCACCGCCGGAGATGTTGTCCGATCTGCCGCGATTGAAACAAGGGCTCAATAAAAAGAAAACGCCGGACTTCTTGCTGATTGGCCGGCGCGATGTTCGGACAAACAATTCCTGGCTTCATAATTTGCCTTTGCTCGCAAAAGGGCCCTTTCGGTGCACCATGCAAATTCACCCTGAAGACGCGGACCGTCTTGGGTTGGAGGAAGGTGCCATGGCGTCGGTCCGCGGCAAGAACGGCGAAGTAGAAGTGGTGACGGAAAGGACCGACGATATGATGCCCGGTGTTGTGTGCATTCCGCATGGTTTCGGACACAATCAGCAAGGGGCCAATCTGCGCGTTGCGTCCGAACGCCCGGGTGTGAACAGCAATCTGTTAGCAGATGACAGCTTCTTTGACCCCTTGTCCGGTAATGCCATTCTGAATGGGATCCCGGTGTCGGTGTCGGCGGCATAAAATGATGCCCCTGGTACTGGGAACCAGGGGCATCGGTGGGGCAGGGATTGGGGGGGAGGTCCCTGCAGGGAGGGGGTTAGTCTTTGCAGCGATGGCCCTTGCCGCGTTTCGACATTTCGTCCGCAGTTAGTTTGCCATCATTGTTTTTGTCGAAACGTTCGAACATCTTGCTAGAGCGTCCGCCGAATTCATCCGCCGACACCACATTGTTTCCGTCCGCATCGATACGCTGAAAATGGGCTTTATGGCGTTCTTGCCGGCGAGCCTCTTCGAGGGCCGAGAATTCGGCTTCAGACAGTTGCCCGTCTTTGTTTGCGTCAAACTCCGCGAACTTTTCAGCGTGCTTTGCGTCAATTTCGGCTTGCGTCACGGCACCGTCACCGTTCGTATCCATACGCTCGATAAATTTCTCACCGAATTTGCCTCCCTTGCCGCCGCCAGGAAACGCGTTTGCGTTCAGAATAAACGGAGAGGCCAAAGCCGCTGTCGCGCCAGCCGCAATAAGAAGTTTGATTTTGGTATTCATGTGAGAGGTCCTTTCGTGTGCGTCTTGAAGCTATGAGATAGGGAGCAATTGTCGCGAAAATGCGTCATTGAAAGCCCTGTTTCGTCGCAATTCGTAGCGCTGGGGGCTTGTGATACAAGTTGATACATTTTTGTTTAGAAGCATTTCAGTTACTTCTCATATTCTCCTTAGCCGAATGGCAACGAGACGCATATGGACGCCACACCCCACATACTCGTGGTTGATGACCACAAAGAAATTCGTGACCTGCTGGGCAAATACCTGTCCAAGAACGGCATGCGTGCAAGCGTAGCCGACGGGGCGGCGAATGCACGGCGCATGCTCGGTAACAATGCCATCGACCTTGTTGTTTTGGATGTGATGATGCCGGGTGAAGATGGCATTTCCCTGTGCCGTCACATCCGAGAAACCGTCGATATCCCCACCATTCTGTTAACGGCAATGGGAGAAGAAACCGATCGCATAGTGGGGTTGGAAGTTGGCGCGGACGATTATGTGACAAAGCCGTTCAATCCGCGAGAGCTTCTGGCACGGATCAAAACGGTCTTGCGGCGGGCGCAGAGCATGCCCAAGGCGGCAATGACCGCGTCCAATGACACGATCACATTTGACCGTTGGACATTCAATGTGGCGCAAAGAGAGTTGATCGACGACAGCGGCGTCACCGTGCCCTTGAGCACCGGCGAATTTCTGATGTTAGAGGCTTTTGTGGCCCGGCCCAACGTGGTGCTAAGTCGAGATCAGTTGCTCGACATCACGCGTGGGCGTGCGCCCAATGTGTTCGACCGCAGCATCGACAATCAGGTCAGCCGGTTACGCAAGAAAATAGAAGAAGATCCGAAGAATCCCAAAATCATCAAAACAGTATGGGGTGGTGGATACCAATTTGTCTCGAAGGTTGAGACGCCATGACCTGGTTGTTTTCCAGGCCATTGGCCTTTCAATTGATTGTCGTTGTCGTCAGTGTTTTTGTCATTTCACTGATCATTAGCTTTTATCTTTTTGTACAAGAACGTCGGACGGCGTTGAGAGACGCAAGCGCTTATCAGGCTGTGTTTCGAACCGTCACCATCGCGCGCACGTTGCAAGCCACGGATCAGCGCATGCATCGGCAGATTATTCGGGTGAGTTCAAACCGGCGCTGGCAATATTGGGTGTCGGGCACGCCTGCCGTCACATCTCCCGAAGATCTACCCTATCGCGCGCGGGCCGTCAGCGCCCTGCGGGAACGGTTTCCGGACATGGCGGACCGACTTTTGTTTCAACGAAACGGGGGCAATCCAGCGCCGGCGCTGACCCGGAAAATGAGGCCCGATGCAAATGGCCGCCCGATGCCCCAACACCGGCGTCCGCGGCAGGCGATCACGGTGTCAGTGCCTCTATTTGATGGGAATTGGTTGAATGGCGCGGCGCTGGAGCCGCCGGTCACGCCACCAATCGGCTGGCAGCCTGCCGCTTTCTTAGCATTGTTGTTGGGCAGTATCGTCGGTGTTTTGCTTCTGCTTATCGGTCGGGTCACCCGTCCGTTATCGGCATTAGCGTCCGCCGCGGACAAGTTGGGCCGGGGGGAGACCGTTGGGCCGGTTCCCGAAAATGGACCCATGGAAGTTCGCGTCACGACGCGTGCCTTTAACGCCATGCAAGACCGATTGAGCCGGTATGTGGATGATCGCACCCGCATGCTGGCGGCGATTTCGCATGATCTGCGCACACCAATCACGGCCTTAAGATTGCGCGCGGAACTGTTGGACGAAGGAGAAAATCGGGACCGCATGCTCGAAACACTCGACACCATGGCGCAGATGACGGATGCAACGCTTAGCTTCATGCGCGACGCCAGCAGTTCCGAAGAAACCAGCCGCGTTGATCTTGCAGCCCTTGTGGCGAGCGTTTCGGAAGATTTTCGAGATATGGGAAGCCAAGTTTCCTGGTCCGTGCCGGACCGCCTTATTTACCCTTGCCGGTCGAACGGACTGCGGCGGGTCCTGTCAAACTTGATCGAAAACGCTGTCCGGTATGGATCGGAAATCTCGGTCGACCTTCACCAGGCACCAGACGGGATTGCCCTTGTTGTACGGGACAACGGTCCTGGTATTCCGGATGAAAAACTAGGGGCGGTTTTCAAACCGTTTGAAAGGCTCGATTCCGCACGAAACACAGAAAGCGGAAATGTGGGGCTGGGCTTGGCGATCAGCCGATCAATCGTGCAAGCCCATGGGGGGGACCTCACGCTGCAAAACCGACCGGAAGGCGGGCTCGAAGCCCGGGTATCCCTTCCCGCCGTTGATGACTAGGTCGATTGGTCGATAATTTCGGTTGCCTTAATGTCGATGCCAAAACCGGACAGCCCCACATAATGCCGGTGTTTGGTTTCTAATAGGCGGATTGAATTGACCCCCAGGTCACGTAAAATTTGCGCGCCGATGCCCACATTTTTCCATTGCTCTTTGCGTTTGTCTTCCTGAGCGTTTTCGCCGCCGGATTGAAGCTGTGCCGCCGGCACCCCTGCAGATCCATCACGCAAGTAAACCAGAACGCCCTTCCCTTCCGCCTGAAAGCGACGCAATGCTCTCGCGATGTAACTTTTTTCGCGCTTAATTGACGGTCCGAAGACATCATAGATGATCCGCTCACGGTGTATCCGGACAGGAACTTCTTCACCGTCGCCGACAGCACCGACGATTACGGCAAGATGATCAACCGAATCGAAGGGGGTTCTGAATGAAATGGCCTTTGCAGGGCCAATATCTGTCTCGATCTCGAATTCTCCCTGACGCTCAACCAGCTTTTCGCTGCGCTGACGGAATGCAATTAGATCCGCAATGGAGATGAGTTTTAGATTATGTTCACGCGCAAAGGGGATCAGCTCCGGCAATCGTTTGACGGACCCTTCATCGTTGACCAGTTCCGCCAAAAGACCTGCCGGGGGAAGGCCCGCAAGTTTCGCGAGATCAATGGCCGCTTCGGTGTGCCCGGACCGCACAAGGACGCCGCCGTCTTTTGCGATCAACGGGAAAATATGGCCGGGACGTACAAAATCATCCGCCCCCGCATTACCATTGGCAAGCGCCCGGATGGTGCTGCATCGCTCCTCCGCGGAGATGCCCGTTGTCAATCCTTCTTTGTAATCGACGGATACGGTGAATGCTGTCGATAAAGGCGCATCATTGTGGCTTACCATCGGGTCCAGGCGCAGCCTTCGCGCTTCTTCAATTGTCAAAGGCGTACACAGTATGCCGCTGGTGTGGCGGATGAAAAACGCCACTTGTTCCGGCGTGGCCTTTGAGGCCGACATGATGAGGTCACCCTCGTTTTCGCGGTCATCGTCATCGACGACCACCACGATTTTTCCGGCGGCAAAGTCTTTAATGGCTTCTTCAACTGTATCAAAGACGACCTTCTGTTCTGTCTTGTCTTTTGTATCGATCATGATGAGATCCTTTTTAGGTGGTTTGGAATGTCACAATCACAGGGCCGCGCCGAGCGCACTTCCTTTGAAGTGCGCGTCGCAGACCAGGAACAGGCTTTGGGGCAGCCACAGGGGCTTAAGACTCTCGGCACGGGCAGAACACCTCGTCATTTGTTATCGTTACTCGTCCCGAACTCCCAGATCGATGATCCCATCTAGGCGCAGCCTGTTCAACCGGTGAGTCCGATGAAACGCACCAAAATACTCAAACACCGCGCTGCTGTGCAGATTTGCACGGTTTTAAAAAGATAAATAAAAACAATAACTTGATGGTGACTGCGCAGCGCGCCCTTAGGGCAGCGTCAACGGAAATCTTGACGGTGTTAAGTTTATATCCAGATAAATGATCTGAGTTGTTCGCGATTGCGTAGCAATTGTTAGTTGGACGCGTATGTGGGGCTGAGCGGTGGCAAAACTGGCAAGATTTTTAATGATCCTTTTGGTGATCCCGATGGTGAGTGTGTCGCCCAATCGGCCCGGAGGGGATCTCTTACCATTAGTGACGCCTGCCGACGCAGCGGCGTCGAACGGAACGTCTACGGATGATCTCCCGGTTCTTGTCTACGATATTCGATACCAAGACAGCTATGTTGCGCAAGAAAGCTATGCGGGAAAAATCAGCGGCGCCCGCAGCAGCCAGCTTGGTTTTGAGCGTGGCGGGTTGCTGGCTGAAATTGTCGTCGAAGAAGGCGTCGAAGTTGAAGAAGGGGCCGTGTTGGCGCGCCTCGATCAACGGGCTTTGGAAGCGGAGCGGTTAGAGATTGAGGCACGGCTAAAAAGCGCTCAAGCGCAAATCGTTCAGTTGGAAGCCGAGCTTGAACTGGCGCGCCGAACCGAGAAGCGTCGCGAGCAACTTGTTAAAAACAACAATACTTCGCGGCAAAGCTATGACGAGGCGGCATTTCGGACCCGGTCGCTCGAAGCTCAGCTAGAGGCGGCCAAAGCCAATGCCGAGCAAGCAGAAGCCCAATTGGAAGCAAACGCCGTCCGTCTTGACCTGTCGGAACTGAAGGCACCGTTCGCCGGCGCCATCACTGTCAAATATATAGATGAAGGGACCGTGGTCCAGCCGGGCCAAGCCGTGTTGCAGATTGTCGAAAACGGCCGGCTTGAGATGCGCGTTGGGGTGCCGGCGGCCGCGGCCAACGGACTGGACATCGGCGCCGTCTACAAGGCCCGCGCCGCGCGTCAGGACATCACCGTCACTTTACTGCGGATTGTGGATCAGATCTCGGATGCGACCCGCACCATTACGGCAATATTCGGCATAAACGGGCAACCAGAAGACATAAGAGATGGAACCATTGGCCGGCTGATCCTCGAGAAGCGGAATGATGGGCGTGGCTTTTGGTTGCCCCTTACCGCCCTTACCGAGGGACAGCGCGGTCTCTGGAATGCCTATGCCGTGGTATCCCAAGAAGATGGCGGTTTTATTCTCGAACTACGGCCGGTTGATATTCTGTATGCAGAATTAGAACGCGCTTATGTGCGTGGTGCCTTTGAAGATGGCGAACTTGCATTGAAAACCGGAACACACCGGGTTGTGCCGGGTCTGAAAGTGCGTCCTGTCACCGAGGAAGACTTGCTTTCTTCGGTTACCTTTACGAACTAGGCGAAAAGATATGTGGGCCAATCTTTTCTTTCGTTCGCCAAGGCTCACATTGTTGGCTTTGGGATTGGTGATTGTTGGCGGGCTTACGGCCTACAGCTCAATCGGTCGCCAGGAAGACCCGTTGCTGCGGGAACGGTTCGGCAATGTGGTCACCTTTTTTCCCGGTGCAGGGCCTGCGCGCGTCGAGAGCCTTGTCACGGAGAAAATAGAGCAGGAGCTTCGCAAGCTTAAAGAAATCAACGAAATTGCTTCATTGTCGCGTAAAGGCGTCTCTACGTTGGCTGTGGAGTTGGTCGAAGGCTTGCCCGACACTGATCTTGCATGGTCGAAAGTGCGGGATGGTTTGGCCGACGCGCAAGCGTCTCTACCCCCGGACGCGGGTGAACCCGAACTGACCGTGAGCACCACCGCCGCGCAAACCTTGCTCGTGGCGTTGCGCTGGTCCAACGAACGTGATGCGGAGCTTGGCTTGTTAACCCGGCTTGCGGAAGAACTTGAAAATCGTTTGCGCAATATCACGGGGACTAAGGAAACCGAGATTTACGGTGAGGCGGAAGAAGAAATCCGTGTCACGGTTGATCCCGACGAGGTGGCCGCAGCCGACCTTACCGTCCGTCAAATCTCATCCGCCATCGCGCAATCCGATACCAAATCCCCGGCCGGCCTAGCGCGGGGGGCGCGGTCTGACCTTACCATCGAGATTGGTGACGACTTAACCTCTGTGGAACGCGTGCGCCGGGTACCGTTGAAGGATACGGGCACCGGTGAGGTGTTGCGGGTCGGTGATATCGCACTGGTCTCCAAAGATGTGAAGGACCCGCCGCGCACCATCGCGATCATCGATGGGACAAGAGCCGTTGCCGTGGGTGTGACCGCGGAACCAGACCAGCGTGTTGATCTGTGGGCGCAAAAAGCGCGGGCGGTGATAGCCAGTTTCGAGGCCGAGCTTCCCCAACAAATCATCGTCGAAACCGTCTTTGATCAAAGCCGATACACGGAAGAGCGCTTGGCGAACCTTGCGATCAATCTGGCGCTCGGCGCGTTCATTGTCGTTCTGATCCTGATTGTCACGATGGGGGTTCGGTCGGCATTTTTGGTTGGCAGTGCATTGCCGATGACATTGGCTTTGGTTTTGGCGGAGTTGAACGCCCTGGGGGTCGATTTGCACCAGATGTCCGTTACCGGACTGATTGTGTCCCTTGGATTGCTGATCGACAATGCCATCGTTGTTACGGATGAATACAATCAATTTCGTGCCAAGGGCCATGATGTTGCCGCGGCTGTGGGCAAGGCGGTCCGACGCCTGATTGTTCCGCTGTTTGCGTCCACCGCGACCACGGTTCTGGCATTTGCACCTATTGCGTTTGCACCGGGTGGTGTCGGACAGTTTGTCGGCACGATTGGTGTCAGCGTTATGCTCTGTGTAATGAGTTCTTATTTTCTCGCGATGACCGTTATCCCTGCAATCGCGGGTTTCAGCGATCAGGTGTTTGGGCGCGCCATTGGTGACGGCAGTGTCTGGTGGCGCGATGGGGTAAACAGCCCTCGGCTGATCGCTGGATTTTCAGGCCTCTTGGACGTTGTCATAAAACGGCCCTGGGCCGGTGTCGGGCTGGCGACCATCTTGCCTGTTGCCGGTTTTGCCTTAGGCACCACCTTGGTGCTGCAGTTCTTCCCGCCTGTGGATCGGAACCAATTCCAAGTGCAATTGCGGTTGCCGGAACAGGTATCCATTGCGGAAACTCTCGAAACCGTGGAGCGTGCACGGAAGATTTTCGAGAAATATCCCGATATTGTTTCCAATCATTGGTTTATCGGCGAAGGTGCCCCGCGGGTATTCTACAACGCCTTTTCGCAGCAAGACGGTGTGTCGAGCTATGCGGGCGCCTTCGTCACCACCAAATCCGCGGCCACGACAAATCGAATACTGCCAGGCTTGCAAGCAGATTTTCGGAATGCTTTTCCGGAAGCCCTTTTCCTAATGCTTCCATTCGAGCAAGGCCCCCCCTTTGATGCGCCAATCGAGATCAGAGTGGTGGGACCTGAGTTAGCAGAGCTTCGGCGGATCGGAGATGACATCCGCCGCGTCATCGCGGAAACCGACAAAGTGACTTACACTATCGCCACTCTGGCCGGCGGAACACCAAAACTGGTTTTTGTGCCCGACGAGTTCGAAGCCCAATCAACAGGCTATGATTTGGCGGACCTTGCGCGAGAGCTGAATGCCAATTTGGAAGGCCAATCGGGCGGCTCGATTTTGGAAGGAACCGAAGAGATCCCCGTTGTTGTCCGCGTGGCGGACGCCAATCGTGAGTCTCTCATGCGTTTGGCATCACAGTCTCTTCGGGCGCAAAGCGGCGCCGGCAATGTCCCGGGCAATCGTTTGGCGACCATCCCGTTGAATGCTTTGGCTGAACCGGTACTCGTGGCTGAAATCAACGGAATAGCGCGGCGTAATGGTGAACGTGAAAACCGTGTACAGGCCTATTTGGTCCCCTACACCTTACCCGCCCCAATCTTGTCGCAAGTGCAGGCCCGATTGAATGAAGCGGGCTTATCCCTCCCATCAGGATACCGGCTGAATATTGGCGGCGAGGCGGAAGAGCGAGACGAGTCTCTCGGGAATTTGGCGGCATTTGCCTTGCCCTTGTTTATCACCATGGCTGGGATCATCATCCTGTCCTTCAATTCGTTTGCTTATGCGGGTGTGGTGGGCCTGACCGGTTTTTTAAGTATTGGTCTTGCCCTCTTCGGGGTCTGGATTTTCGGCTACCCGATGGGCTTCACCGCCATTATTGGAACGCTGGGGCTGGTTGGTTTGGCGATCAATGGAACCATCATTGTCTTGTCCGGCTTGTTGGAAGACCCGCTTGCGCGTAAGAAGGACCCAATTGCTGTTCGTGAGGTAACTCTGTCCTCGACGCGGCATATAGTGTCGACAACGCTGACCACAATCGGCGGATTGATCCCACTCATTTTCTTCGGCGGTACCTTTTGGCCGCCCTTTGCCACAGCAATTGCGGGTGGTGTGGCGGGGGCCGCTCTTATCTCCCTTATCATGACCCCAAGCCTGTTTATGCTTCTTTCCGCCCCGGCGGACGAAGGTGCCGATGAAACGGTTGCCTTTGCCAAGGCCGCCCAGTCGTTCTCCTGGTTTGGCCGCCGCCGTCAAAAAAGCATCTGAGTTTACTTGTTCCCGTCAAAGTGTGTTGGCTTCGCAAGCGAACTGGGCCATCTTGGGCGGCATTCGCATGTGGTTACTCTCAACGGTGATCGCGGGTGCACAGAAGAGGCGAACTTGAACCTTAGAGATCTTAGATATTTGGTGGCGGTTGCGGATGAACGGCATTTTGGTCGCGCGTCCGAAAAATGCCATGTGAGCCAACCGACACTCAGCGCGCAAATCCGCAAGTTGGAAGACTATCTAGGTTTGCCGGTGTTCGAGCGCGGCAAAAAGTCGATCAGTGTGACGCCGGCAGGGGCCGCCATCATCGAACGCGCGCGAAAGGCGTTGGCAGAAGCGGACGCGATCTTCGATATTGCGGATGAGAATAAAAACGGTCTTACAGGTCCGTTCCGTCTGGGCGCGATCCCAACCATCTGCCCGTATCTCATGCCGGAAATACTGCCGGTATTTTCGAAAGAACACCCTGACCTTCATTTAGTCGTATCGGAAGACATCACCGATCACCTGACGGCAAAACTTCTCGGGGGCGATGTAGATGCAATCGTTCTGGCCACCGATCCCACCACCAAAGATGTGGAGGAAATCGACCTATTCGATGAACCGTTCATGGCGGTTCTGCCGTCCTCGCATCCGCTGGCGGCAAAAGAGTCGCTCACTGAAGAGGATCTTCTCGCCGCTGATATGCTGTTGTTGACGGAAGGACATTGTTTTCGAGATCAAGCGTTAGATGTGTGCGCGCGGTCGGCGGACGATATTGACGATGCCAATGATGTGCGCGCTACCAGTCTTGAAACCTTGCTTCACCTGGTGGCCGCAGGGCACGGCAGCACGCTGATCCCGCGCATGGCCATGCAGTCGCCGTGGACGGAAGATGAGCGTTTGGCGTTTCGCCCTGTCTCGTCGCACGATGCGCATCGCAAATTGCGCCTGGTGGTGAGAAAATCCTTCCCGCGCATGCAGGCAGCGCAAGCTGTCGCCGCTATTTTAAGGGGCGCGCAGCGATAGCCGCTGTTTAGTGTTGTCCCAAGTTCTGATCTAAGAAGATCTCCAATCCTTCCAACATCGCTTGTCGTGCAGCTTGGTGGTCGAGACTGTGTCCGCCGCCGTCTGTTTGGATATAGGTGGTATCGATTCCTTTTCGCTTCAGTGCTTGGTACATGGATTTTGATTGCTGATAGGGGACGCGGGCATCTTCCTTATCGGCGACCAGCAAGATTGGAATCTTGATTTTATCGATTTGGTGGTACGGCGAAACGGCTTTGCGCCGCTCGCCATCTAATGCCATGTCTTTTGTCCATGCCGTACCACCGAGAAATTTTTTGTCATGCGTCACCATGGACGGTAAGTTTGTCACGCCATTTACGCTGGCGGCACATTTATAGAGATCTGGCGTTTTTACTGCGCCCATGAGAGCTGAGTATCCGCCATAACTCCATCCCACAATGCAGAGTTGGTTGGCGTTTGCGATGCCTTCCCGAATGAGCCATTCGGCGCCGTCCGTGACATCGTCCTGCATGAGGCCGCCCCATTGTTTTTCACCTGCTTTTTCAAATGCGGCGCCGTAGCCTGTGGATCCCCTAAAGTTCGGTTGAAAAACAGCGTAGCCGCGATTTGCCACGAATTGAGACCAATAGTCATAGTGCTGATCGTCGCGCGATTTCGGTCCACCATGAGGCATCACGACGACGGGCAGGTTTATGGGCGATCGATTTTTGGGAACTGTAAGATAGCCATGAATAAGCTGACCGTCTCGGGCGCGGTAGCTAACCGGACGCTTATGTGCGATTTGGGTGGGTGAAATTTTTGGCCCGGTTGGCGCGACCAAATAAAACTGATCTGTGCGCGCATTAAACAGATAGTAACCAGACCGTTTTTGGCCACCGCTGGAATGCACAAGATAGACGCCGTGTTTTGGGTGCGGATCCGTGATTTGGTTGATGGCGGACGGAGCGGCAGCATTGATGCGATTTTGAATTTGCTGGTATGCCGGGTCGAAATATTTCGTTACGGAGTGTTCATCCGTGTAGCGAACGCCGACAATCCGCCGTCTAGAGGCATCGAAAACGACAGCGTCCAGGTCGACACGCGGATGGGTGAAAAGCTTTTGTACGACGTCGCCATTCGTCAGATCTAACTTCACAAGGCCTGTTCGGCCGCCGATGGGGCCGGTCGCAAATGCGAACCTAGGATCTCGATCAAACCCGACAGCGCGATACCCGTCTTTGTGCCACTGCGTTTTGGAAACTTTATCCCAACTGCCGCTTACCGGATTTTTGTATTTCACAACAAATTCCGAATCCAGATATCCCCATCCCAAGCGGGCATCCCCGTTTTGATCGGCAAGCCAATACTGAACACCGGATTTCCGTGAGACCAATTTTCGTTCATTTCCGTTGTAGATGTTGATCTTCACAACATCACGCGTGCCATCCAGATCATCATCAAGGGCGAGCAGAATGTGTTCCCTGTCATCTGGCAAGAAGTCAACAATCTGAGTCTCAAATTGACCTCGCGCCCGGCCCGAATAGACGCTCTTTTTTCGGACGACAGATCGGGCATCTGATCCGTCGTGATTGATGGCAATCAGCCGTGTAAAGGAAACAATTAGCCCTTCCACATGGTCCTTCAGTTCATAGGAAACCAACAACCGTTCGTCGTTCGCCCAATCTAATGCAAATATGTCCGCGCCTTTTCCGGGAGGTACAATGACCGGATCCCCGCCCCCGCTGGCGGATTGAATAACCAAATGACGGCGGCCCTTGATGGGGTAAAGATAAGCGAGATACTTCAAATCGGGTGAAAGGACCGCTTGCTCATATCCGGGCAAGGTGGAAAATGCCTCGACCGGTAGGCGTTGCGCAGACGCTGGGAAGGCTGTACTGAAAAATAGTCCCAACGTGATTAAACTGCAGAAAAGACACGCCATTCCACGGCGCCAACACATGATAACCATGTCCCCCCCAAAGCCCCCGTTTTGCTTCTTACTACGGATGCTATCGAGGGTAGAATGTGTTGACAATTATTATTTTGACGGGAGCGTATGCATCACATGCTACAGACAACGAAAACGGTGAATGGGGATCCAGTCGCCCTCAGTGATATTGAAGCGGCGGCCGACCGCATCAAGCCCTTTGTGCGCCGTACGCCGTTCATCCGCGCCCGGCAGGAAAAAGAACCTCTTCGCAAAGGTGAGGTGCTTCTCAAGTTGGAAAACCTGCAAGCGACCGGCGCGTTCAAAGTGCGCGGTGCGGTCAATACCATACAGTCGCTTGGTGACGATCGACGGGCAAAGGGCGTGGTTGCGGCCTCTGGGGGCAACCACGGTATCGCGGTGGCCTATGCGGCCTATCGGGCCGGTACGACCGCGCGCGTCTTCATGCCGGATATTGCTCACCCCGACAAAATAGAGCAGGTGAAACGATGGGGGGCAACACCAATGATCGTTGGCTCTTCCTGGGACGACGCCCAAGATCGCGCCAATGAGGTGGCCGCGCGAGAGGGGCTCACGCTGATCCATCCGTTTGCCGATGAAACGGTCATGGCGGGGCAGGGCACCATGGGATTAGAGATGCTGAAGCAATCCTCTCACTGCGGCACGTTCGTCATTTCAATGGGGGGCGGAGGTCTAATCTCGGGTGTCGCCAGCGCCATCAAACAATCAAAACCGGATGCCCGGATTGTTGGCGTTGAACCGGTTGGGGCCCCTACCATCAGTAAGAGTTTAGAGGCCGGTACTGACATCACACTCCCGCAAATTGAGACCAAGGCTGTAACGCTTGCCCCGCGCCGCAGTCATCCACGTAATCTCGCAATCATCGAGAAACTTGTGGATGATGTGGTGCTGGTGGACGATGCAGAAATGAAAAGTGCTGCCCGCTGGCTGTGGCAAGAATTTGGCCAAGCTGCTGAACTCTCTGGGGCAGCGGCTGTCGCTGCGGTGGCGGTCGGCCGAGTGACGGCGCCGGATGACCACAGCATCGGATGTGTCATTTGTGGCTCCGGGGCAGACGGAATCGGTTAAGCCGCGGAGTTTCGCGAAAAATAGTCGAGTGTTCCCTTGCTGATCATGCCATCGCCCCGTTGGAGATGGCTGGGATCAATGTCTCGCAGCGTGCGAACCCGTGCATAGGCCGAGGCAAAATCTTTGTAACAGTCTTCCAACAGCTGATCATAGCTGTCGATAACAAAATAGGTTTTCTGAAAATCGTCAATCATATAGGTGGTCCGCATGGTGCGGATTACGTCGAACCGTAAGCGGTGCGGAGAGGGCGATTCCAATGCGAACACGGACTCTGCCGGTGACGACAGAATGCCGGCGCCGTAGATCCGAAGGCCGTTCTTGTCGCGCCGAAGACCGAATTCAACCGTATACCAATAAAGCCGGGCGAGGTGTTTTAGAACACCCAGATTCTTTGCCCTTAATCCGCCCTTGCCATAGGCTTCCATGAACTTGGCAAACACCGGATTGGCTAGCATCGGCACATGGCCAAACACGTCGTGGAAAATATCGGGTTCCTGCAAATAGTCGAATTCGTCTTCCGGACGGATAAACGCCCCGGCAGGAAAGCGCTTATTGGCAAGGTGTTGGAAAAAGATATGGTCCGGTACCAAATCTGCGACTGGCAGAACACGCCATCCTGTGATGGCTTCCAGGCGGTCGCTCAACTTGGCAAAGTCTGGAATGCCGGAGGTCGACAGTTCAAGCTGGTTTAGGGCACGCAGATAGGTATCGCAGGCGCGGCCTGGAAGAACACGCATTTGACGTTGCACCAGCCGATCCCACCTTGCGTGTTCATCGGTCGTGTAACTCGACCATCTTTGATCGATGGTATAGTCTGCATTCTTAGGGGCGGTGCGAAATCTGTTTTTCTCGACAGCCATATTGTTCGACATTGCGTGGACGATAGATCAGGCGGCGGCCTCTTTTTGAAGGACGCCGCGTTTCATCTGGTCCCGTTCCATCGATTCAAACAGGGCCTGAAAATTACCTTCTCCAAATCCTTCGTCTGCCTTGCGCTGTATAATCTCAAAGAATACAGGGCCCAGCATTGTCTCGGTAAAGATTTGCAGCAGTAGTTTAGGCTCTTCCGTGGTATCGCCGTCGAGCAGAATGCCTCGTTCCTGTAGGGACACCACATCTTCCCCGTGGCCTGGCAGGCGATCCTCCAGCATGTCGTAATAAGTGTCAGGCGGCGGGGTCATGAAGGCCACGCCGTTCTCCTTCAAGCGATCAAAGGTGTGAATGATATTGTCCGTCGATAAGGCGATGTGCTGGATGCCCTCACCATTATGGGCCATCAAAAATTCTTCGATTTGGCCGGCGCTGTTGGCCGCTTCTTCGTTGAGCGGGATACGGGTCAACCCGTCAGGCCCCACCATGGCGCGGGAAACCAAGCCGGTCGCTTGCCCTTCAATATCGAAGTGCCGCATTTCCCGAAAGTTAAACAGCTTCTCATAAAACGCCGCCCAGAAATTCATCCGCCCACGGTAGACGTTGTGTGTTAGGTGATCGATTTGAACGAGGCCGCAACCCGTTGGGCGTCTTTCAACGCCGTCAAAAAATTCAAAATCGATGTCGTAGATGGACGATCCATCTTCATATCTATCGATGAGGTAAAGGGGCGCGCCGCCGATGCCTTTTATTGCCGGCAGACGAAGTTCCATGGGGCCCGTTGGGATATCGATGGGTTGTGCGCCAAGGGCCAAGGCGCGTTCATAAGCTTGATGAGAATCCGCGACGCGAAAGGCAAGGCCGGCCGCGCCCGGCCCATGTTCTTCCGCGAAGAAGTAAGCCGGGCTGCGTGCTTCGTTATTCACAATGAAATTGATCTGACCTTGGCGGTATAGCACAACGTCTTTCGACCGATGACGCGCCACCGCTTTAAAACCGAGGGCTGTGAAAACCGCGTGCAATTGGTCGGGGGTGGGGCTTGCAAACTCCACAAACTCAAAACCGTTAAGGCCCATGGGGTTGGATTGAGGCATCACTTGTTCCCTGCATCGTGGTTCTCAGGAGCAGGTATGATGGGCCAGTTTTAGGGGTGTTTTCTTTCTTTTTCGTGGAATATGAGTCATTCTTAGCAATAAAATGCCAAAATATTCCATTTTTGAGGGGAATCTGCCATGAAACTGTCGTCCGCCGAATGGCGCATATTGGACACGGTGCAAACCGACGGCCGCATCTCCAATGTGGAGCTGGCGAAAAAGGCAGGCCTATCGGAATCGCCGTGCCTTCGTCGTTTACGTCAATTGGAAGAGGCGGGCATCATCAAGAGCTACGCCGCCCTGCTGGATGCAAAGAAGCTCGGCTACGACGTCACGGCCTTCGTCCAGCTTACCCTGGACCAACGGTCCGTTGAAACGCGGGAAAAGTTTACAGCGGCGATTGCACGGGAAGCGCTTATTGTTGAATGCTATGCGGTAAGTGGCGGCTACGACTATCTTTTGAAAGTGGTGGCGACAGACCTGGATGCGTTCTCCGACTTTGTGATGAATCGATTGCTGCAATATCCCGGCGTAAAAGACATGACGTCTGGGTTTGTTTTGAAAGAAGTCAAAGCATCGACCGCTTTGCCGCTGGCGGAACATGTATAAAAAAGCGCCGCGACAAGCGCGGCGCTATGAGAACCATTTGGCAGCGATGCGGATCATTGATTGTCCGTATGCGCTTGACTTTGCCGAACACAGCAAAAGTTTAAGGTGCGAGCGTGACCGTAACGTCGTGCTCTTTTCCGATTTCCGCCGTGTGTGTGATGGCAAAGACCGATACCAAAGGGTTAGACATCCGATCACCTCCTTTCGTTTGTTGAAAACAGACTGTTAGTTCCTCATGAAAAAGCTGATTCGTCAAGCGTCCTTGCGATGCGGGATGGTGATTATTGGGTTGCGTTAACCATCGCCGCGCCTGACGTGCCGGTTACTTTTCGATCTGTTGGAGGACGGACCGAATTTTTTTTAAAGCTTCTGTCAGGTCGCAGATCTTTTTTTCCGACAAGGGCCAATGTTGGTCCTCAAGTAATTCGGCCTCGCGGGCAGCCATTCGCGTCATGGCTGCGTGCCCTTTTTGGGAGAGGTCCAGTTTGGCCGATCGTTTGTGGGTCGGGTTCTCCAACAGGACGGCAAAGTCGTTCTCCACCAATTCATTGGCCAGAATCTGAATGCGCTGACGGGTTACGCCGCGCGCCCGTGCGACCTCGGGGACGGTATGAGGGCCCTGCATTGCCAGGAATTCCATGACAGCGCGCATGCCGACGGTGATCCCCTCGTCTTGGTGGAGGAGGTCGGTCATCTCCGCCAACGTATTGAATGTCAGTCGTATCTCGTCGAACAACAGAGTGAGTTCTTTTTGCATCACGTCTTGAAAATCTAAATTGACAATACTATTGTCAAAAAGACAATAGTATTGTCATGATAGGAGCAAGGCTGCATGAGTGCAACAGATTGGTTGATCGCGAACGGAGGCGACGTTCAGGCCGTCTTGTTTTTTGGACTGTTTGGCGCGTTCTTTGTTTTGGAGCGGGTCATTCCCCGACGCCAATATCATGAAAATCAGACACGGCGGCGCGTCACGAATGGTTTGCTTTTGGTGTCCACCGTTTTGATGACCACGATCGTCCCCATCTCCTTCATTACGGCGGCGTTGTGGGCGAGCGCCAATGGCGTTGGTCTGCTCAACCAGACATCTCTACCGGTCGCGGTCGTGATCGCGGCGACCTTATTGGTTCGGGCGTTTGTGTCGTTCTTCACCCATTTCTTGAGTCACAAGGTCCCCGTCCTGTGGCGGCTGCACCGCGTGCATCACCTGGATACGGAATTGGACGTCACCTCCACCACCCGGTTTCATCCGCTGGAATTTGTGGTGAACCTGGTCATTGGTCTTCCGATGATCGTAGCGATGGGATTGTCGCCATGGGTGCTGGTGGTCTACGAGTTTTTGGACGTGGTGGTGACGCTTTTTTCCCACTCGAACATCCGCGTCGCGCCGCGGGTAAATGCGGTCATGCGATATGTGATCGTGACACCGGACCTCCACCGCGTGCATCATTCAAGCTATCGGCTGGAAACGGACAGCAATTTCGGTGCGGTTTTTCCCATTTGGGATATTGTCTTTGGCACATTCCGTACACGAACGAAAGAACCGCAGGAGACCATGCAGCTTGGCCTGGAAGAAAAACGAGACCCCTATGCCTACCGTTTAGGATGGCTGCTGGTGTCGCCATTCCTGAAATTCTAGAGCAGGGAGCCGCCAGCTCCCTTAGCTGCCCAGAGAGGGCGGCGGCGGGGGGCCCCATTGCACGCCGAGCAAGGTGTCAATGGGCTGTTTTGACGGTGGGGTTTCATTGTTGAACAAGTCGCCGTCCGTCCAATGTTCCACCGTATGGCCCCACGGGTCGCGCCAGTAGTCGAACACCTGACTGCCCAAAATGTGGCGCCCGATGCCCCATTCATGTTCATAGTCCTTTGACTGAAGGTGGCTGTGGCCGGCCATCAGGTCATCCACATTGGCGACCTCGAAGGCTGCGTGATTGAAGCCGGCTTTTCCTGCCCCCACCAGAAACAGCGTGTGGTGGTCCACATGCCGCTCTCCTTGATCACATCGCAAAAAAGCGCCTAAGGGTGCATCTTTTTGTAATTCTACTTCGTCTGACGTGACCAGGCCAAAACGTTCTTTGTACCAAGCTTCACTCTCGCGGAAATCGATCACATTGATCACGCAATGACCCAGGCGCTTGACTTCGGCAGGCCCCATAGGGGTTCGCAACGGCATGCCTTTGCGGGGCTGGTTGAGGGCGTCATTGGCGGGTGTGGTGCGGGTGATGGAACGGCTGCCCACACTGTCCCGCGCGGTGACCGCTTCAATCTTGAAGCCATTGGGGTCTGTGAAGGTCACGCGTTTGCCGCCGCCCGGCTCGTCGATATCCTCAATGGCACTGGCGCCGTCCATCGCGGCCAGCTCCTCGAGATCGGCGACGGAGGACATGAGGAAGGCGAACCCTAAAAACGCGGCATCGCCTTTGTGGGTCACATGAAAGAAGGGGGCGTCATCAAGACCCCGCATATAAAGCGTGTCCTCGGTTCGCTCCGCCCGGACCAACCCGAAATCCGTCAGAAACGTCTCCATCTTATCCAAGTCAGGGGCCTGGAATCGAACATAGGCGAGATCTTTGGCGCAAGCGCTCATGGCGATACCTCCAGCTGTGTAAACTTGTTGCTCGTGGAATTTATATATGATAAATTCGTCAAATAGCAAGTTTTATTAGGAGTGCCATTTTGTCTACCACCACCGACCGCTCCCCAACTCCCGGCAAACGCAAGCGTGCGCTCCAAAAAAGGGCGGAAGAAACGCGGGACCAATTGTTGGCGGCCGCCAGTGATTTGTTTGCCACTTACGGGTATGAGGGCGCTTCGGTCCGCATGATCGAAACAGAAGCCGGTGTTCAACGAGGTCTGGTTGCCTACCATTTCAACACCAAGGATGCACTGTGGCGGCAAGTGGTGGACGATGTTTTCGCCCGCATGGCGGACCATTTTGGCGCTTCCGAGGCGATGATCCGCGATTTGCCGCAAGAACAGCGGATGCGGGTGTTCATCGCCACCTTTGTGCGTTTCAGCGCGGAGGTGCCGGAGCTTAACCGGCTGATGGTGCAAGAGGGCAAAACAAAATCTTGGCGCATGGATTACATCGTCGAGACGCATGTATCCAAACTGCTCACGCGATTGGAGGATATGCTTGGCGTTTCTATTAGTCCGCATGCCTACTATATCATGGTCGGATCCATGTCCTTTGTGTTTTCCGTTTCTCATGAATGCCAAAAGCTTTTCGATGTGGACCCCATGACCGATAAGTTCATTGCGGAACATGCCCGACTTGTGGCCGACATGCTGGACGCGGCAAACCGCCAATCGGAGAGCCGCGATCCATGATCTACTTCCTCGCAGCGCTTCTGGGGGGCGCCATCATTTGGTTCGTGGTTGAAAAACAAAAACGCACGTCGCACCCTGTTACCGGTGGCTTGAAGTCCAACATTACCCTTCCGCACGAGGAGGAATTTGAGCTGTACGGCAACTCCTTTTCCCACTGCTCGCGCAAGACGCGCCTCGTCATGGCCGAACTGGGAATCCCCTATAAACACAAGCCGATCGATCTGATCGAAACCGGCGCGTACGAAACCATTAGCCCTCATTATTTGAAGGTCAATCCGGCGGGGCTGCTGCCAACCTTGGTCCATCATGGGCATCCGGTTTATGAGTCGGACGATATTCTGGCCTATGCCGCGTCCCAAGCGCCGGAAACGGCGCCTTCTCTTGTGCCAGAGACCGAAGGCGGCAAAGCCCAGATGCAAACATGGATTGACCGCGGGTCCATCTCCAGTGACGACCCACTCGGCAGTATCGCTCAAGGGGCGGGTAGTTGCATCCCCGGGCTGACCATGCCGATTTTTGTCACCGCCATACGGTACATTCCCCTGCGCAACATCTTGATCGGGCTGTTGTTCCATCCCGATAAAAAGCGGCCAATCTTTTTCTCTGCCGCGAAAGTGCGTGGGCTGCAACATATGCTCCGTACCGGAATGGTCCACAATCTTGTTGCCAATAGCCGTGATCATATGGTCAAACATTTGATCGAATTTCAGGACCATTTAAAGCAAGGCGGTCCATGGATCATGGGCGATCAATACACATTGGCCGATGTTTCCTGGAGCTGCATTTTTCTGCGTCTGGATGAAACCGGCTGGCTAGATCACTTCTTCGCCACACATGATTTCGAGGTTCTTGAAAAATACTACGCCGCTGTCAAAGCGCGCCCAAGCTGGCAATCCGCCATCGTGGAAAAAGGGCATCCAATCATCGACAAGGCATCCATTGATCTCAAGAAACTGGCCTCTGAAAACGAAACGATCAAAAAACTCCTCTATCATTAGTCTCTAGACAGAATTTTAAACAGGGCAGTCGCCGCCAAAATTGGGTTTCCGCTTTTCGCGGTGCGATGCCACCCCTTCCACGGCATCGTCCCCCATAAACCCAAGCATTTCGAGCGCCGTAGAGGTATCGAAGGTGGGGCCAGCCATGCGCAACCAATTGTTCAAGGAATATTTGGTCCAGCGCAGCGCGCTTTGCGACCCATTGGCCATATCAGTGGCCAGCGCCAAAGCCGTTTCATACAGCTCATCGTCTTCCACGCATAATGAGACCAGGCCAATCCGCTCCGCTTCTTCGCCGGTCACGGGTTTTCCCGTGAGCAAATAATATTTCGCTTTCGCCATGCCGCACAGCAATGGCCAGATGATCGCCGCCACATCACCGGCGGCAACGCCTAATCTGGGGTGCCCGTCCACAATGCGGGCGGCTTTCCCGGCAACGGAAATGTCGGCCAGAATGCCCACCACCAAGCCCGCGCCCGCCGCCGGCCCGTTAATCGCCGAAATGATGGGCTTGTTGCAGTTGACGATGTTGTAGACCAGATCTTTCGCTTCCTTCCAGGTTTTCATCACTGCTTGGTGGTTCCCCACCATGTTTTCGATCCAACCGAAATCGCCGCCGGATGAAAAGGCCTTCCCTTCGCCCGTTACCAAAACGGCATTGATGTCTGGATCCCGGTCAATGTCGCGCCAGATATCGACGATCTGGGTATGGGTTTCCTCGTCAACGGAATTGTACGTTTCCGGACGATTGAACTTCACTTGAAGGACCCGATCCACCGGTTGGCTGATATCGAGTCTCGTATAGGCGCTGTACGTGTTGGTCATGAGGGTGTCCTTCTTGGTGTCAATGCGCGCTGAGGCGAATGTGGGTCAGCGTTCGGTCAGCATGGGTCATGCGGTGGCTCATCAAGGCGGTTAAAAGGTCCGCGCGAGCGGCGGCATAGTCTGAGTGGTCCGCCAGATTTGTCCGCTCTCCCGGATCGGCGGCCAGATCGAACAGAGCTTGCGACCCGTCCGCGAAATGAACCAGTTTGAAGTTGGCGTCGCGCCACACACACAATTGATGTTGTTCTTGGGCAAGTTCCCCAGCCTTCGGCGTGCTGGCGGGAAAAATGAAGCGCCAATCGAACTCAAGAAAAACACCGGGTCTCCACGCGTCGGGTATGGTTCCCGCCACCCAGGGCAACAGGCTGCGCCCGTCCCACACATGGGGGATGTCTTTGCCGAGCCAGTTTAGAATGGTCGGCGCTAAGTCCACATGTTCGGTAAAGGCGGAAACACGTGACCCGCCATCGACGGCCGGATCGCGCACAATGAGGGGGACGTGGTAACTGCCGTCATAAAACCCGCCTTTGCCCCACAGGCCGTGATCCCCCAGTTCCTCGCCATGGTCGGATGTGAAAACGATAAGGGTGTCGTCCCACTGACCCGTGCGTTTTAGGCAGTCGATGACTTGGCCGATGTGATGGTCCACCTCGCTGATCAAACCCATATAGATCGCGCGGGCTTGTTTTATGCCGTCATCGGATAAACCGGCCATGCTGACCCCGCTCATGAAATAATCGGGGTCGTCCACCACCAGGCGCCACATTTGAATGAACGGATGCACATCTGTTTCGGCCGCTGCCGGACCGGCCACGTCCTGCCAATCATAAAGCGTGTTGTAGGGCGCGGGCGCGATGAGTGGCGGGTGCGGGCGCAAGAAAACCAAATGGACAAACCAATCCTCAGCCGCGTTTTGTTCGATGTAGGACATGGCCTCGCCGGCCAAAAAGGCCGTGTCCGAATGGGCGGCCTCGTAGGTTGCCGGCGCTGTCGGAAAGGCGCCGTCACGGACCTTGTCTTTGTGGTTGTAGATCTCCAACGGCCGGTCTGGGGTTTTATAGCCGCGCGCTTTCAGCCAAGAGAGCCATTGGCCCAAACCGTCCAAGTTCAAATTTGTATGCTGGGTAAAGCCCGGCAACACACCTTCATAGGTTAGTAGGCGCGGATCATCAGGAGCAACCGTCCGTGGGTCCACGGAACTGTCCGTGTACCCAAACAAAGCAGGCGCTATTCCCAGATCGGCTGCTTCCAAGGCGATATTGGTGAAGCGCGCATCCAACGGCGTGCCATTGTTGATGGACCGGTGGGTCATGGGGTAGAGACCCGTCAGCATGGTGGCGCGCGCGGGCCCGCACGGCGTTGTATTGCAGAAATGGTTTTCAAAAACCGTCCCCGACGCCGCCAACGCATCAAGATGAGGCGTTTTGATCATGGGATGGCCAGTGAAACCAGCATGATCGGCCCGCATCTGATCGACGGAAATGAACAGGACTTTCTTGGCCATTAGCTGTGTCCTAACCGTGCCGCAATTTGTTGTTCCAGCACATCAAAAAGGGCAGGGATATCGGCCACCGTTTCCACCACATGGTCCGCGCCTGCCTTTCGTAATCGGTCCGTAGAAGCCGAGACGAAAGCGTCCCGGTCTTTCTGTGGCAAAGCCTCAAATTCCGCGCGCGGCAATCCAACGCCGTTACCAGAGGCTGACAGTCCAATGGTCACAAGGCCCGCGTTTTTACCCGCCTGAATGCCAACCGGTGCATCATCGACTTTGATGCAGGCAGGCGCCGACCGAACATTGAGGCGTTCCAGTGCGCGCCAGATCATATAGGGTGCGGGCCGTCCCTGAGGAACATCGTCCGCACACACCATAACGCTTGGCGCATATCCGTTCTTCGCCGCGGCGGGGACCACCGCATCCATGATCGGTTTGGTATACCCCGTTGTGGTGCCGATTTTGATGTTGCGGTCCGATAAGAAAGTCACCAGCTCCAGCGCGCCGTCAATGGGAACGGCGCTGGTTGCGGCTTCGGACCGCGTGTGGCGCTCCATTCCGTCCAACAGATGCGTCACGTCGTCGTCCGACCACTTATCCGTCACGCCCGGCATGGATAGAATTGCTTCGATGTGGGCGCGCTTGGCTTTTCCCATGTCCTGACGAATTTGGTGTTCCGTCACGGTGATGCCCGCATCATCAAAGGCGCGGGCCATGGCGCGGGTGGGAACGCAACAGCCGAAATCCACCATGGTGCCGGCCCAATCAAAAATAAATGCCTCTATCATGTGTCTGTCCCAAGTAGATCATTGACGGTTTTTTCGGCGATGCCAAAAGCAGTGGACATGCCCGCCCCACAGGTGACCAAAACCAAACGAGACTGCGGTGTGGGGCTGTCCACAAAATAAGGTGTTGAGGCATAAGGGTAGATGCCGGTCCACCGTTCAAGGACGGGCGGTGGCGCCATTTGGAACAGGGCCTCGAATTCCTGCAATATAAGGGCTTCCACCCGGCTGTCGTAGAACGGCGTCGGCGCATCCGCATAATGGTGACTGTCGCCCACCACCAAAGACCCATCCGCGTTTTGAACAACGATAAGGTGGATACCGTTTTCAAGGTGGTCCGGCTGTTCCTTTTTTAAGGTGGTCATCAGCTGTTCAGCTTGAGGCAGGGTGGCATAGCCTTCGTAGCGGACAAGGCTGAGGTCAGATTGGATGGCGAACGGCAATCGAAAACCGGGATCGGCGAGCCGCAGCATGTGCAGTTTGCATTTTTTCACGTGCCGGTCGGCGATCCGCTCGGCAAACAGACCTGTAAAGTCAGCACCCGGACAGATGATGATATGATCAGCCTGAATGTCCCCTTGAGAGGTGCCAATCATGTGGCCATCAATGGACAGTACACTTGTTTTGGGCCGGAAACAGACGTCCCACTCTTTCTCTAAATAGTGCGTCACGGCCGGTATCGCTTGCGGGGCGTCAAAGCGTAACTCATACGGACTGACCAGCGCCGTTAAGCGATCATCAAAGGGAAGTCCGGGGTGGCGTTGCTTCAACTGGCCGATGGTCATGATGTCGCAATCGGTCCCCATTTGCGTGTCCTTGAATGCGTCTAACACCGGCAAGGCGTCCGGCCGCTGGGCCACCACCGCCAGGCCGTAGTGCTGGATGGGGGTCGACAAAGCGGGCGCAATAGATGCCCAAATGTCACGGCTGCGCCGTGCCAAAGACCACATGTCTCCGGGGGCCTGTCCGGTCACCGTCACAAATCCAAAATTCCGGATCGAGGCGCCGCTGGCTTTCGCATCGCGATCGAAAACCACGACCCGCCGGCCAGCTCGCGCGGCCCAATAGGCGTGGGCCAAGCCGACGATCCCCATGCCGACAATGGCCACATCAAACGCTGTGTTCGGTCCGGCGGTCACGGATCACGTTTCCTTCACGTCTGGTTGGTGGCGTCGAAAAACCTCTTCAAGAAGCCCCCTATTTACTTCGCGCCGAATGAGCAACTCGGTGTTCGTGCGCGCCATCATCAAAAGGACGGAAAACAAGCTGATCGAGCCAAGCGACTTCGCGATCTGATAGAACAGTCTGAATGGCCGCTTCGACTTTAGGAGCAATCGCGCTTCCGCCCGCCCGTCCATGCGGGACCGGCGGCACAACCATTTCGGGTCGAGCCGTTCCGGGTGAATAACGTGATCCACGGGGAAGCGGTCTGAATAGAAAATGCGTTTGTCGATTTTGAGGATTGCGTGGGCAAGGGCTGTGTCGATTCCGGATTCGAGATTGGACTTAACGCGCCCAAAATCTTCGTCATAGCCGCCCGCCGCCAACAAGTGCATGCGGCGGATCAGCATGTTGGCACCAGAGCAAACAAAACCATCGGACATGTCAAAAGTGCCGTCTAACTGCACAATGGATAAGAAGCGTTCCCAACGCGGACCAATTGGGGCTGTATGACCCGCCGGCCATCTTGGATCGATCCGTCCTTGAATGATGGCGGTGTCCGCTGTTGACAGGGCGATCGCCTCCAATGCGCCCTTGATCCAGGTGTCGTGAACGAGTGCATCGTCGTCCAAGGTGGCAACCCAATCGGAATCGGCGTTCTGCACACCAACATTGCGCGCTTTGGCCACGCCGGGTTGATCCAACGCGATGAACTTGATTGGCGTTTCAGGGTGATTGTTTGTCTGTCTTTGAATGTGTTCTTGAACTTGTTTCAACGCCGAGGCGTCGCTGGCGCTATCGACCACAACAATCTCCACATCGCTGCTGGCCGCTTGGTTCAACACCGCATCCAGGCACGCGCCCATCAAATCTGCCCTATTGTGAGTGGCAATGATGATAGAGAGATCTGGCAAGGTGCAGGTCCAGGCTGGGGGTTGTTCGCCATAATGGCGAGGGCGGGTCGTTGTACAAGTCGGCACCCGCCATACTAAGTGGCCTCTATTACAAATGGAACAGGCGCCTGAGCCGCTCGGCCCCAGGTTTTGTGCCCTTAAAGAAGCGGATTTGAGGGCTGGCAGTGTTAACCAGAAGACGCGGGTTGGCCCCCTGTGCGATGGGCGCATGGGGTTGATCCAAAATCGGTATGCCCACCCACCCCTAGTGGGGTGGGGCCGCATGGTGTCGCGGCGGTTTTTTGGCCCCTGCGCCGTGAGGTTGGCAAGTGGCATATGTGGCACCTCGTCAGAGAGTGCCTCCCTTACCAATTATAATAGCATTTTTGGAACGCGATTGCGATCAGGATAGCCGCGCCAATTTTCAATAGAGCCTCAAAAGGGTGTCAACAGGGTCAGACCCTTTTGAACTTATGGCAGGGAAATGAGAGACATCAGCACCAAGGCACCCAGCGGCACCAGGCAAAGATAGACGGATTCGGCTCCAAGCCGCTTGACCAACTGATACATCAGATGCCCCCCCGAGCGATGATCAATGTCTAAACAAACAGCATGGGTATAACCGGGCAGGTCCTAACAAACCGGTCTCGATTTACAGAAAGTTTGACTAAAATTGTCAGCAACGAAGCTGAAAAGGCAGCGACGACAAATCATCGATGAGTGTGGCACGTGAAAGAGGCTAGGGGCGTTGCTTTGGTGGGGTGTGCCGCATCCGCGACGAATGGGATTTGAAAGAAGTGCTCAGCCGATTTCGTCGAGCAACTCTTGGAGGGCTTTGTCGCTTTCTTCGCTGATTTGAGGAAGTTTCTGGGGCGATGAGGACGATGGGTGTGTGGGTAAGCTCTTTTGTTGGTGACCTGTGCCGTGGGTCAACCGTCCAATGACGTGTATCAGTTTATGGAAATCGATAGGTTTCGAGACGTATTCGTCCATACCTTCTGCAAGATACTTTTCGCGGTCGCCGGACATGGCATTGGCGGTGAGCGCCACAATCGGAATGTTGGCCACCGGTCCCGGGAGCGCGCGGATGTGCCGAGTGGTTGTCGGCCCATCCATTACCGGCATTTGAATGTCCATCAAAATGATGTCGAACTGTTCATCCGCGATGAGACCTAGGGCGCAGTGCCCGTTTTCCGCAATGGTTACAGTGAGCCCTGCGGTCTCCAGGAACGTTTGGATTGTGCGCTGATTAATCGGATTGTCCTCCACCACAAGGACGTTGCGCCCTTCAATGTCGAACTGATGATCATTTTCGACTTTTACTGCGACCGGCGGTTTTTCCCGACGGACCGTCGGCAGTGTGAATCTTATTCTGGTTCCGACACCGACCGTGCTCTCAAGTTCGATTTCACCGTCCATTCGCTCGACAAGTTGCTTGCAGATTGCAAGCCCTAATCCGGTGCCGCCATATTTGCGGGTGGTGGTGGCGTCAGCTTGTGTGAACCGGTCAAACAGAAACGCTTGGGCGTGATCGGGTATGCCGATGCCGGTATCTATAACTTCGACACCAATCTGGAGGGACGTTTCGCTGCTTTCCGACCACAGCAAAATATCGACCGCTCCCTGTTCTGTGAACTTGATTGCGTTGGAGACTAAATTGGCCAAAACCTGCCGCATGCGGGTCGGGTCTCCCTCTACCCATTGCGGTACATCGTCTGAGACGGAACCCTGCAGAGAAAGCCCTTTGTCTTCAGCGTTTGACGCGTACAAGGCAACAATCTCTGCGATGATACGCCGTGGGCTCATCGCGACTTTTTCGAAATGAACCTGACCGGCGTCTAATTTCGAAATGTCCAATATGTCGTTTAGAATGGTCATCAAATCGTCAGCAGATGACCTTGCCGTTTGCGCATAGCTGTCTTGTTTGCCCCCAAGTCCGGATTGAACCAATAGGTCCAGCATGCCCATAATGCCATTCATCGGTGTACGGATTTCATGACTCATGGTGGCAAGAAAATTCGACTTGGCGCGGGAGGCTTCTTCAGATTGTACCTTCGCTTCCGTTAGATCATCCAATACTTTTCGGTAAAAGCGCATAAAGGTTAGGGAAAGGGTGCCGGCAATAAACCCCAATGCTGCCAGTACACTGACAGATACGTGCAGGGCGGACTGGCCCGTGAGGACGGCGGAGGTGTCCACATTGTTGGTGAGGCCAAGCCCATACATTCCCAGAATCACGAGGATGTTGAGCGCGGACGTGATCAATGCGAAGCGCTGCTCCAAGAAATAGGCGGCAAAAAGAGGGATCACTACGAGGACAGGAGCGATTTGAGCGGAGATGCCGCCAACCAAGAATGTTGTTACCCATGTCGCTAGTGCCAACGGCACGCAAAAACAAGCGCCCGCAATGTTGATTGATCTCGTAAATCTGTACACTAACGGCGATAGAACGCATGGCGTAATAAGCAGGACCGCAAGAGCCGGAGCGAGCATATGATCTTTGTTGTAATGCAGATGCAGTACAACCAACCCCGTCGCTGCGAGAGCTATGCTTACGCTCAGGATCTGCAATGTCCGGAGTTGCACCTGAACGAATGGATCGATATTGGGCGCCTTTTGTGTCATTGGTGATAAAGTATACTGATTGGTCTGATCTAGTTCGCGTTGCCGGAACGCGACCGCCGGATCGCCGAGTTCGAATGGCAAGGTTGGGTGATGGTGGCGTTAGAGGGGCTGCTGACCGCTTTCCACCTTGGATCTACCAAGAGTGCGCCTTCCGTCAACTTCTGCATAATCCACCCTGCCGTTCATCACACACGCGTTTTGAAACAAAGGGTGAAGTGTCGTCTAGTCCCATTAAAAAAACGTTTTCCGCTTTCTTTTCGCGGCAAGCTTGTGGATGGGTGTTAGTAACATTAATTCGTGTAGAAATTTTTTTCGAGACTGGCTTGTGTGTAGCATCTTAATTCGAGATGCACGCGGATCGGGCCTTGCGTGGTCGGGTTAAGAGTGCCCTAAGATCTTTGGCCTATACCCGTGCAAGGAAGATGTTGGAAGAATCATCCCTTCAGGTTTCTCGAACGCTTGCCATCTGACGTTGCCGTAAGCGAGTAATGTGTATGAAGGTTTATGGGAAAAAGATAATAAACTGGCTTTCTGGACAGGGGGTTCTTGCGGGAACCTTTAATCTTCTGCTGTTCACGCTCGTCAGCTCACAAATAATAACCTGTACCGCGTATTTTTTTGTGCTCGGATATCTGCCCACACAAACTTTCTTCATTACACCGATTGTTACCATTGTCATCGCAGCACCTGTTGCCTTGATTGTCATTCAGTTGATCAAGAACCTTATCGACTCCGAAGACAGATACGTTATGGCTGTGGAAGCCATGCATGGCCTTCTCTGGGAATGGGATCCCAAGAGCCAAAGACTAAAAACATTTCCAGGCAGGTTCGACACCCATGAGCTCGAATCGTTCAGCGCGGATGGGGCCGGCCATCGGTTTACCCTTTTGGTGCATCCAGAGGACCGGGATCGATATTTAAACGCGCTCAAAAGCTATTTACGCGGAGACACGCCCTATTATGAGTGTGAATACCGCATTAAAAACCAAAGGGGTGGGTATTCATGGGTGTCCGACCGGGCGATTGGTAAAAAGCGCCGTGACGGACAGTTCTACAAAATTGTTGGCGCGGTCCAGATCGCGAGCCGGACCGAGCAATCAGAATGCTAAATCAATCTTAGCGGCCATTGGTAGCTAGCCCGCCCGCTTTCTGTATCGGACATTGGTCTTTGGTGCGGGGTGATGTTGCGCCGACGTTTCGTGAGGTTTGGATTTTGGTTGGCCCGATCGCTGACCAGGGCGCCTTTCGCCGGGCCGGATCAGTCAGCGGCGGTTCTGGCGTTGCGGTCTTCTTTCGGACTGATGCCGTAACGCCATTTGTAGGACCGGCTGAAATGGGATGCATCGTTAAAGCCCCAGGTGAAAGCAATTTCGGTGATGGTTTTATCCAACAGGTCTTGGTTCCGAAGCGCTTCGCGGCATTTTTGCAAACGTTGCTCCTTCACCCAATTGGCCACGGTTTGTCCCGTGCCCGCAAACAAGGAATGCAAATGTCGAACGGATACATTGCATTGATTGGCGATGAGCGTTGTCGTCAAGCCAGGGTTCGACAGGTTGGCCAAAATATAGGACTTTATGCGAGCCAAGGCCGCGTCGCGGGATGATTGCGGTGTCGTGCCGGGCGCTTTTCGTTCGTAGATCGCTTCTTCGGTCGCTGCGCAGACAACATTGAGGAATGCTTCCTGGATTTCCGGAAAATGCCATTCTGAGATGGCGCCGCCGTCTTCAAGCATTGATCTGAGGAGTGACAGCAAGATCTGGCGGCTGCCACCCGAAATTGAAAACACCTCGTTACAATTGTTGTCCAGCAATGGGAGCCGCTCTCTCAGCAAGGGGCCCGGTATGCGGGCATGCATGCTGGAGAAGCGAGATTCCGGCCGCTGTTCAGCGCCGCATACCACCCCACTAAAGGGACGTCCGGTATGAACAAACGCAAATTGGCCGTGGCCAAACCGTGTGGACCGGCCGCATTGGTCCATTTGTATTTCTGCATCGATTGGAACATACAAGATAAAGTCGTCCGCGTGATCCGATCTTATGTGGCGATAGGACCGATGAGCGGTTTGTACGCCCGACGCGGTGTACCGAAGAATATTGATATTGTTAATCAGTACATTGTTGACGTGAAACTCGAGATTTTCATTCTTGTCTTCGAAGGCGGCGTCGATCGAACAGAATGTAAGGTTGAGGCAATCGCGTAAAACATCGACACGTTCATTCACCGATAGTTGGTCTGCTGACCATATCTGTTGCATGTCAGAGCCTCTCCCTTTGGGTTAGGGCGCTTAAACGTTTCCAAGCTTCTTTTCTGGCGAAATTTATAGAACTTTCGACGTTTGTGTCAGTTTTGTCAAATGACTTGTGAGGGGCGGGAATGGTATGGGGTCCATGCGGCTTCGTTCCAAAAAGTGTTTAAGACCCATCCATACGACGTGTGATGGTCCGTTTCTCAAGTGCAACCTTGTTCACATTTCACCTAGATCCTGTGCACTTTCAGACATGCGCTGGCACGTGAATTGTTGAATATCTCCGTACGGACACCAAGAAAGCGCCATGTTGGTCTGAGCTCAGCGTCAGGCACAAACGGTATTGCGCCAAAACAAACCAGGCGGTCGCAAACCAAGTAAAGCGCGTGTGTTTAGGGGAAACTTGGGAGGGAAAAACTATGTCAAAATCTGATGCGTATCCTGTCAGCCGGAAAGATTTACCGCGACGGTGGACGGAAAAACTATCGGCAATCGGTTTAGGGTGTTTGGCGGCAGGCGCCGGATTAACCATACCGGCCGTTGCGCAAAATGGGGTGTTTCTGGATGAAATTGTTGTCACGTCCAGAAAAAGAGAAGAATCGTTGCAGCGCGTCCCTGTGTCTGTTTCGGCGATTGATTCAGCAACCATCGATAGGACGTTTGCTGACAGTATCCAGGACTTGGAAGGGCTGTCACCTAATGTCATCATCGACACGTTCAATGCATTTCCGAATTCCGCGTCGATTTCGATCCGCGGCATTAGTCATACAGAAATTGAGAAAAGCTTCGATCCGGCAATCGGTGTTGTCGTCGATGGTGTGTTTCTAAATTCGAATGCGCAAGCGTTGATCGACAATTTCGATTTGGAGCGGGTCGAAATATTGCGCGGTCCGCAAGGAACGCTGTTTGGGAAAAATACGATCGGGGGCACCATCAATGTGGTTCGGAAGCGTCCGGGCGACGAATATGGCGGCAAAATCAGTTACGGCTTCTCCAGTTTCGAACGGCATGATGTGAAAGGTGTTGTTGATCTGCCGCTTCATGAAAAAGCTGCCTTCCGCATCGCGGCGAGCTACGCCAATTCCGATGGGCACCAAACCAATACGGCAACCGGGAATAAAATCGGGGGCGTTGATACCGCATCGGTTCGTGTGGCGGCCTTGTTCAGACCAACGGACGATCTCGAAGCCTATTTGAATTTTGACTATATTCGCGATCGCCCAGACATTTTTGGTCTGCGCAATGCAAACTTGCCAACCCAGTTTTTTTCAATTCCCATGCTTGGCGGGGCTGTCCCGACTTTCCCGGGATATCCGGCTGACACAGGCCCATTGGATGAATTTCGAACGGACCTTGAAGATACCGACACCGAATACGACACTCGCGGTATTTCGCTTGAGTTAAATTGGAGCCCGGGCGACTTTACGATCACGTCGATTTCGGCCTATCGCTGGGTTGACGAAGACGTTTTCAGCGATTTCGATGCGGAAGCGGTTGCGGCGTTTAACTCTCGCCGCGAACAGGAACACAATCAATTTTCGCAAGAACTTCGGTTCACGTCCGAATGGTCAGATCGGTACGATTTTGTTGCCGGCCTATACTATTTCTGGAACGATTACGAACTGAATCAAACCATCGACATCTTGACGGATTTCCTAAGTTGCGGCGCGCTGCCGGGAGCATTCGCGTCCTTTGGTTGTGCGAATGTTGGGGGTGCGGCTCAGACCACAAACTCCTACGCCGTGTTCGCTCAAGGAAATGCTCATATTACTGATGAGTTAAGGGTGACGGTTGGCGGCCGTTATACGTATGAAGAAAAGGACTTCTTCTCAAGTCCCATCGTCTTTCCGAGGGGGGCGCTCGGAACGGCGTCTGATTCCGATAGCTGGTCCAATTTCACACCGCGTGTGGGGCTTGATTATCAAGTGACAGACAGTGTTTTTGCCTATGCAAGTTTCGCAAAAGGCTTCAAAAGTGGTGGCTATAACGGCCGCGCTGGTACCGTAACGTCAATTGGTCCCTATGATGATGAATCCATCACCACTTACGAAGCGGGTCTTAAGACGGAATGGTTCGAAAACCGCCTTCGGTTGAACGTTGCGGGTTTCTACAACAAGTACGACGATCTGCAGGTGGAATTGGTGCGTGCGGTCTCGGGTGGCACCGGTCAAGAAACCGTCGTGACCAATGCGGCATCGGCTAAGACCTACGGCTTTGAAGGCGAATTCGTCGCGCTGGTCACCGAATATTTGACGCTGTCGGGAACGCTCGGTGTCTTGGAGGCTAAATATGATGACTTCATGGCGGATATCGGCCTTGGCGGTGTGACCGACAATAGCGGGCTAGAGCTTAGAAAGGCGCCCGAACTCCAGTACAGCATCGGCGCCAGTTATGCCCAGCCGGTTGGGAATTTGGGCACTGTGCTGGCAGATGTGCGGTGGAGTTGGTCCGACGACCTCGAAACCACAACTCAAAACCTTGCGATCGGCAAGCGTGAAAGCGTTGGCAATTTGACCGCAGCGCTGACGTACCAAAGCCCGGACGAAGCCTGGTCACTATCGGTATTCGGACGGAATTTGACGGATGAAGAGTACGTCATGGACGCTTTGTCCGCCGGGTCGACGCTTGCGTTTCAATCGATCAGCTTGCCGCGCGTCATCGGCGGCAAGGTTGAGGTTTCCTTTTAAGGCGCTTGAGGTGCCTGTCTTCCTCCCAACTGTAACGGTACGGGTCGGGATTTCCGGCCCGTACCGCTTTTTGGGTGAATTGGGAGAACTCGAATGGCTGTAAATCTTGATCTTCAAGTCCCAGCGCCACTTCTTTTGCTAGAGCGTCTCGCTGATTGCCCGGATCAAACCTTCTTGACCGAAGTCAATGGTGCGCATGTCACGTTTCAGCAATTCTACGACCGGACCCAAGAATGGGTTTCGATCTTAAAAGCAGCGGGTGTCGACGAAGGGGATCGTGTCGGTGTGCTGCTGTCCACGTCAATTGAAGCGCATTGCGTGTGGTTGGCGTGTGCCTGGCTGAAAGCCTGGGAAGTTCCTATCAACAATGCCTTTAAGGGGCCAATGTTGCGTCATGTGCTCGATGATGCCGGTGTGTCCTGTCTGATTGTGCAGCCGGCCTTCGTGCCGCAGCTCGCAGAAATCGTCAATTCTTGTGAATCGGTGTCGAAGGTTGTGGTGACCGAGCCGGCGGATGCTGCGGGAATTACGTGTTCTGTACATCTCGCAGCGGATCTTATGGGGCTGGAATCTGTCACCCACGCGCTACCCCCCCTGACGGCGGGCGATGTTGCCAGCGTGATCTACACCTCGGGAACGACCGGTCCGTCTAAGGGGTGTGTCGTTCCTTGGGGCGAATTCTTTTGGGGGCTCGACATTTTTCAGCCCACGAGAGACGGGACAGATTGTCATTACTGCCCGTTTCCTATCAATCATCTGTCCGGAAAAGTACCGATCTACAACATGCTGGCCTTTTCCGGAAAGGTGGTTCTGAAAGAGCGGTTCAGCACGGACGCGTTTTGGTCGGATATTCGGCACCATCAATGCACAACAACGATTTTGCTGGGCGGATTGGCGTCCTTCATTTTTCGGCAGCCGGCATCGGACGATGACGCAAACAATCCCCTGCGCACCATCTTGATGGGGCCTGCATTGCCCGAATATCGGGAGTTCGAGGCGCGTTTCGATGTGCGCATCGTCGCCGCTTACGGCATGACGGAGATTGCATGGCCGTTTATGTCTTTGCCGGGGCAATTGCCCAATGGCGAGACGTGTGGCGTGCTGCGTGAGGGTTGGGAGGTTCGCATCGTCGACGCCAATGGCGATATTGTTGGTGACGGAGAGATTGGTGAATTGTGGGTACGTTGCGCGCATCCAGAATCCATGATGAAGGAATATATTAATCGGCCCGATGCGACGAAAACGGCTTGGGAAGGCGGTTGGTTTCATACAGGGGATGCGATGAAACGCGACGCCGACGGCAATTACTATTTTGTCGACCGAATCAAGGATGCCATCCGACGCCGGGGCGAAAACATATCGTCGTTCGAAGTGGAAAATTACATCAAGCTGCATCCGGCGGTACTAGATTGCGCCGCCATCGCAGTGGCGGCTGATACGGGCGAAGATGAAGTTAAAACAATCATCGTGCCTAAGCCCGACCAGTCATTGGACCCGGAAGATCTGATTCGGTTTTTGATCCCCCGCATGCCCGATTTTATGATTCCCCGTTATGTGGAAATTGCGGACGCATTGCCGATCACACCAACCAACAAGGTGCGAAAAAAGGAATTACGGGAAAAAGGCGTGACGTCCGATACCTGGGATCGCGTGGCGGCCGGGGTCAAGATCAAGTGACAAAAGCGCGACGACTGATCATGGCCGCAGCGGAGAGCAAGCGCGCTTTTCGCCAAGCCGCGTGCAGACTCATGCAAGAACGCGCCCAAACAAGCTGGTCAAATTGACACCATCTGCATCACCAATGGGGGCTTGGAGCTCATGAATTATCAATCGATTTACGGCAAGGATGTGAGGGTCGATCCGGACGCTTCCGAAGATTCGGTTGATCGAAAGTTCCCGGAAATTGAATACAAACCTGAGATCATTACGGATATCGACAAGTACCATTCCGTTGAAGCGATGAGGCGCGAATGGGAAATGCTCTGGTCAAAAACCTGGAACCTTGCCGGACGGGTTTCCGATCTCAAAGTTGCGGGTGACTACATTAACTTTGAACTCGGCCCGGAATCATTCATCATTACACGTACAAAAAATAACGATATCGCGGCCTTCTATAATGTGTGCCACCATAGAGGCTCACGTATCGTTCGGGACGCGTTCGGAAATGTCAGTGCGTTTACTTGTCCCTTCCATTCTTGGACATGGAATCTGGATGGCTCGCTTCGACGCATCACCGATCGCGAAACGTTCGATGAGACGGTCGTTTCGGACAACCCCTCTCTAACACCGGTTAGATGTGAAGTTTGGGGTGGGTTCATTTTTATCAATATGGATGAAAATGCCGAACCGCTGTCTTCCTACCTCGCGGAGTTTTCCGAGATAATGGAAGCCTATGAGATGGAGAACATGCACGTTCTCTCGGATATGGAGACCGACTGGCCCGTAAATTGGAAAACCGTACTTGATGCCTTTATGGAAGGGTATCATGCGCATCAGCGCCATCCGGAATTACTCCGTTATATCGACGATTACCATTTCCAACACGATTTGTGGGGAAATGGACATTCCAGGATGATCATTCCGATCGGATTGAAGACACCGCGGTTTGGCGACCAAAACCAGCTCTCTGAAGAACTTAAAGAGATTGCCCTTTCTTTCGATCTAGATCCGGCCGAATTCGAAGGTCGCGCAAGTGACATTAGGGCGGTGTTGCCTGAAGCAAAGCGGAAATGGGCAAGAAAACTTGGCTTTGATTTTTCAGCGTTTACAGACAGTCAGCTTTCTGATGATTGGAATGTAAGCCTGTTCCCAAACATTACATTCAACACGCATCCGGAAGGCGTTCTGGTTATGCGGTTTCGCCCCCATGCGAAAGATCCGGAACGGTGTTTTTATGACGTGTGGGTGTTGGGCTACAAACATGATGATACCAGTTATCAGATGCCGTCTTACATGCCGGTTCAAGACCAGAACGCGCTCCGCACTCAGTCACCGCGGCCTGAACGCATATATGCGAAATATGGCGAGGCGAGTTTTGGCCTGGTTCTCGATCAGGACGGTGAAACAGTCCCGTTGGTCCAGCAAGGTATGCATTCCAAGGCGTTTAAAGGTCAGCGCCTGTCCCAGCAGGAAATCCGGATCGTTCATATGTACAAGGAATATGAACGCTATTTAAACGGAGAGAAATGATGTCGAACCAACCCGTCCCATCCAACGAAGAATTGGTGTGGATGTATGAGAAGATGTTGCTTAATCGCCGTTGGGAAGAGAGCATCAAGGACGAATATCTTGAAGGCAAAGTCCCCGTATTTAATATGGCAGCAGGGCCGATTCCCGGCGAAATGCATTTGTCGTGTGGTCAAGAACCGTGCGCCGTCGGGGTCTGCGTTCACCTAAATCAAAACGACTATGTGGTGGGGTCGCATCGGCCGCACCACGTTGCCGTGGCCAAGGGGGTCGATCTCAATGCCATGACCGCAGAAGTGTACGGCAAAGCAAATGGCTTAGGCCGGGGCAAAGGCGGACATATGCATCTTTTTGATGCGGCCACAGGTTTTTCCTGCTCGGGAATTGTGGGGCAAAGCATTGGCATCGGACTTGGACATGCGCTTGCCGCGAGTTACCGGAAAGATGGCACGGTGAGTGTCGCCTTTACCGGAGAAGGCGGGGTCAATCAGGGTATCTTCCACGAAGCGATGAATTTGGCCGCGCTTTGGAAGCTCCCCTTTGTGTGCATTGTCGAAGACAATCGGTGGGGCGTGTCTGTATCTAAAGCCTCGTCGACTGCGATTGAGCGCAACTCAGACCGTGCCGCTTCCTATGGCATTGTTGGAGAATATGTGGAGAACAATGATGTCTGGGGCGTTTATGCGGCCGCAAAACGGGCCGTGGATCGTGCGCGTGCCGGCGAAGGCCCGACCATCATCGAAATTGAAACGGCGCGTCTGGCCGGTCACTTCGTTGGCGATCCTGAGTCCTACGTGCCGTCGGAGGAACTTTCTGCGCGCGAAGACCCGATTGACGTGATGCGCACGCGCATGGTTGCGGACGGCGTTTTTACCGAAGCGGAAGCCCAACGTCTTAACGATCAAGCGATGGATATGGCGGCCAAATCGATTGTCTTCGCCCAAGAGGATACCTATCCGCGGGCGGACGAAGCCTTCGACCATGTATACGCATAAGCCACATTGAGGACACAAGCGATGGACGCGATTGCTGAAACCAGAAAAATTCCGATGAATCGAGCGATACGCGAAGCATTGGATTATGAGCTTGCAAACGACCCAGATGTTTTCCTCATGGGGGAAGATGTTGCGGTGTTCGGCGGTGTCTATCAAACCGCCACCGGGTTTCTCGAAAAATATGGCGAGGACCGTATCCGCGATACGCCCATTTCAGAATCTGGATTTATTTCGGCGGCCACGGGCGCAGCAATGTCGGGATTGAAGCCGATTGTTGAACTGATGTTTATTGATTTTATCGGCGTTTGTCTGGACCCTCTCTACAATGCAGCCGCAAAAAACAATTATCACAGTGCGGGCCGTCAGCCGGTACCCTTGACCGTCATGACGGGCATTGGCGGTGGTTATTCGGACGGCTCTCAACATTCGCAAACATTGTTCGCAACGGTGGCGCACTTGCCAGGCATAAAAGTTGTGGTGCCGTCAAACGCGTATGACGCAAAGGGACTGCTGCACGCAGCCATTCGAGACCCGAACCCTGTGGTTTTCATGATTCACAAACGCTTGACCGGGATGGGCTGGTTCGAGCCAATCAAGGAAGCGTCAAATGATGTCCCCAAGGATGATTTTGTGATTCCCATTGGGACAGCACAGATCACCCGTGACGGCACGGATATAACCTTGGTAGGTTGGGGAGAAACCGCGTGGACGGCCCTTTTCGCGGCTGAGGAATTGGCGGATCAGGGCATCTCAGCCGAAGTTATCGATTTGCGCACCATCTCTCCCTTGGACCGAGAAACACTTATCACGTCGGTCGGGCGGACGGGCCGGGTTATCGCGATTGATGAGGATTATCGTATGTGCGGCGTGGCGGGTGAGGTCATTGCGTCGGTCGTTGAAAGTGATCGCGTATCGTTGAAATCCCCCGCCAAGCGAATTGCGTTTCCCGATATTCCTATTCCCTATTCCAGACCGCTTGAACAATCTGTTCGTCCGAATACGGACATGGTTGTTCGCGAAGCCCTCAATTTGTGCCAGTAAGGATTCCTCACCGTGACTGATATTATTATTCCGGAAGATCTGTGGGAAGAAGATATAGAGGGAACCCTGATCGCTTGGCTTTATGCTGATGGGGCAGCGGTCCAACAGGGTGAGCCGGTCGCGGAGTTGATGGTTGAAAAAGTTCAACACGAGTTGGCGGCACCGGCGACGGGCAAGCTTGTGCATGTGTGTGAAGAGGAAGCCTTGATTCGGAAGGGCCAAACCGTGGCCCGAATTGAATAAATGGCACCCTCACCCCTGCGGAAGACGGTGTCGCCGGTGCGTTGACAACCGCTGAACCGCAAACGACGGGCAATTTTGATATGGACACAGACGGCCAGACGTTTGAAAGCCGAAAGCTGAAGGGTATGCGCGGCGTCGTCGCGCGTAAAATGACCCAAAGCCTGCAGCAATCAGCTCAACTGACCTATCATGCGTTTGCCAACGGTGAGCGGCTTCTGAACGTCCGCGCGGAGCTTAAACCACAGGCACCGCACGTCGGCATTGAGGATCTGGTGATCTGGTGCCTGGGACAGTTGATGATCAAACACAAAGCGCATAACGGCGTTGTGGAAGACGATGTGGTCAAGATTTTCCCGTCGCTTGATCTCAGCGTGGCCATCAACACCCCCAATGGTTTGGTGACACCCATCATACGCAATGCGTCTGCCCTGACGGTCGAAAAGATTGCAGAACACCGGCGCGATCTGGTCGCGCGGGCAATGGACAGTGCGCTGAAAGTGAGCGACATGACAGGGGGCACTTTCACCCTTAGCAATTTGGGGCACAGCCGCGTGGAACTCTTCACACCCATCTTAAACCTGCCGCAGATAGCGCTTTTGGGGCTGGGGTGCCTATCCGGGACTGGAGGTGAAAAGAGAATTGGGTTGAGCCTGACGGTCGATCATCGCGTGGTGGACGGAGCGGACTCCGCTGCCTTCTTGACTGACATTGCAGCCGCGATTGAAACCATAGACCTGACCAACGGCCATTTGTCTGTAACCAGCTTAATCGACCATGTTGGTTCATAGCCGCATTGACAATGTGCTTTGCGTGGCGACGTCTGATGCCTGTCAGCAACAGGTAAACGCAGACATAGACTTATTGGGTCTTGTTGCCGCTGGTGAGCCGGGGGCCGTGTTGCGGGTTTGGAAAAACGGACGTTGTTTGGTGGTCGGAAAAAGCCTCACGAAAAACCCAAACTTCGACCATGCCTCTCGTGTGATGCAACAAGCCCAGTGGCCAGTTGTTCAGCGTGCCTCTGGGGGTACGATTGTTCCGCACCATGAAGGCATCTTGAATATCAGCCTTATCTTAAACCTAGGATCAACAGCCAAAGGGCCGCGCCAAGTCTTCCAGGAATTCTGCGACACCATTTGTTCTGGGTTGCGGGGTGTCGGTATTCAGTCGACCACCGGCGCGGTTCCCGGCTCGTTTTGTGACGGGGCGTTTAATTTGGTCTGCCGGGGGCGGAAAATCGCGGGCACCGCCCAGCGGCGCATTGTCAGCCGAGCCAACGGTGCCAACTGCGTACTGGTGCATGGGGCTTTGTTTTTGTCCGACGCGACGATGTCGGTCGGCATTGCGAACCGATTTTACCGATTGCTGGGATACGAAAACCCATTCCGGGACGAGGCACACATTAGCTGCGCCGACGTGGTTGCCAATCGAAGTCAGAGGACACACAAAATGCTTGAAGGCAGTGTGATCCGGCATCTTGTTCAAGCATTTCAAGAACGGGACGATTGGGGCACACAGGGTGTGATTAGAACGCTGATCGACCCCTAAGATGGGCCTGGGTAATTTCCACATCTTTACATGTGTCGGTTTGTGCAAGGTTTTTAAACAGACTTTCTAGGATGGAAAATGAATTTGCAGAATTCTCATTTTGCGGTCGGGTTTGGACGTGAAACGAATGGAATTCATGGGCCATCCGGCCGCGATACAATATTGGTTTAAAGATCATCAAAACGGTGCCAGCGTTGAAAACGCCAGGTGGGACCGAGATTGGTTGAACAAAGGCAGCGATCCCTAATATGCCAAGAATATTGAATAGATTGCTGCCAATGATGTTGCCTTAAGCAACATCTGTCTGGCGTTTACTCACCGCCGTAGCAGACGTCGCAAGCTCCGGACAAAGCTCAACACAATTCGCCATGTTCTCTGCTCGATAAATTATGAGGGGAAGGATATGTCTGCCATTGAGGAGCCAGATCCGCTCATTGATGCGCCCGCCTTTGTTGTTTTTGCCTGAAACATGGTTTTTTGACGTACAGTCTTTCTTTGACCGTTTTCCCCTCACCGATGAATTGGTGGGGTAAATCGACAATCGATCTGGCGTTTCGCTATTCTTTTTAGTCAGAAAGAATTTGGTAGCGGAGGAGGGACTTGAACCCCCGACACGCGGATTATGATTCCGCTGCTCTAACCAGCTGAGCTACTCCGCCCCAAGCGTGCTCCCGCCGTTTGGCGGGATCGGATCCGGGGATTTAAGGCTTTGACGGGCCCCTGTCAAGCGAGCGCTCTGCCAAACCCGCTGGCCATCTTGTGAGGGGCTTACCAGCGTTTGGAAACGCCAAGTGTCGAGATATGCCTGTCATAGGTATTCAGCGGCACATTAGAGCTGTTGTCGTAGTAGCTATACCCCAAATCAATCGCCAACCCGCGAATTTCCGACGCGAATAGGGGTAGGCTGGCGGTGGCATCCACTGTGTGGGTGTCGTCCGAGCGGGTCACGGCGAAAATGGGTTCTGGCGCGTCATATTCCGTTCGGGTGAACTGGTAGGCCATATAATAACGCAGCCATTTTGTGTTGCCGCGCCAAGCGATGCGTGGCCCGTGCGCCACATTCGAATTCACATCGTCATCGGCCTCTTCGGAGCGGATTTGATACCCGGTCGACAATTGACCAAGGCTCAGCGTGTAGTTCACACCGGCAAAGCCATAGGCCAGAAAACCATCACGGCCTGTGGTCGTGAAATAGTCTTGACCCTGAATGCCGGATGACGCCTCGATGCCCCAGCTGTCATTCAGCGCGTAACCGGCGCTGATGTCGGACCCATAGGTCAGGCGGTACAATGCGCCGCCGAAGGTCTGACCGCTCACCCGTGGCAACAGGGCGAAACTAAGAGCGTCCCGCTGGAAGACGGGGCCGGCTGAAAGTGACGCGGTTTGGGTGTCGAAATCGTCGTTTTCATAATCACGATGATTGAGACTGCCTTGATAGGATATGCGCCAATTCGGGTTGAGTGGCTGTGAAAACCCGCCCAGGGCCGACGCAAAGAAGCCAAAAGAATCCTCTTCTAAGCTAGAATCGGACAACGAAAACGGCAAACCGAACGCGGTGATGTCGCGGTCACTGGGACCGGAGCGTACATTGGAATCATAGATCGCCCCCATGCTGACGCGGGCATACCATGGCTTGCGCGCGTCCAAGGCTGCGATCGCTTGTTCTATGTTGCCACGCACGCCCGGAGGTGGATTGGACTCCAGCACATCTTGGTAGGCCGCGCGCGCTTCCGACACGCGGCCTTCCGCATGATATGTCGCTGCAATTTCCGCTTTTGCTTGATCCGCCGTCGGATCAAGTTCCAGCACGGACTTATACGCACGGCGGGCTTCTGTGAATTTACCTTGGCCCGCCTTGCATTGACCCAAAAGGAACAAGACGTCCACGTCTTGTGTGTTAGAGGGGTAATTTGCTTCCAACACATCACAGGCTTGTGTGTATTCCTTTAGCGTATTGTGGGCCATGGCCAGGAAGCGGGGATCAACCTCGGCGCGGACGGGCAGTGACCCCATGATCAAGGCCAAGAGGCTGATTTGTGGCAGATGCTTGATCATTGTTTCTGCCCCGCGAAAACGCCCTGCACGGTGACATCCGCATCGCTGGCGGTAAAGGACCCGCCGACTTCTTCTGCAACACCTGGCGTGCCGAAGAAGCGCCCTTCACCGGACCCGTTAATGCCGGTAAATCCGCCCGTTCCCGTAAGATCGAAGTCGAGGGCGCCGTCGCCTGTGATCACCCCGTTATCTACGTCGATGGTTTCCGGCGGCATCGGATTTCCGACGGCACCGATGCTGAACGTGCCGTCCACCGTTTCCGCACCAAAATCAACGTCCAGATCCACCGACCCCGTGATATCGAAATGGCCATCTGTTCCGACGCTGGCGTCATAGCCAGAGCCTGCAAGCGGTCCCTGATAATTAGCTGTTGCATTTGTTGGCAACTCTGCTTTCGACAACGCACTGTCGCCGAACACAAAGCTGATATTGGCAATGGCTTGGTCGCGGGCGGCGGGTGGTCCAGGGTCGATGCGGTCTTGATCCGCCCGAAAGCGGCCCCAGCCTACATAACTAAAGCCCGGTACCAGGCCGGCCCGTGCGGTGCGAAACTTTGGATCCGTGAGGGGCGTCTCGATTTCCGAGATGAAAAAATCCTGCGGTCCAAACACTGCGGTGTTGCTGTCTGTCAGGCTTCCAATTGTAAAGGGGCCTGCTAGACCAAAGATACTTCCCAGATCGAGCGTTGCTGTATTCTGGCCCGTATTGACCGTGGCCATCATGTTGCGGCCAGCACCTGTCGTGCGTCCGCTGTCGATTAGGGAAGCATCATCGCGGCTAATCAACAGGCCAGCGGCATAGCCTACGAAACCTCTTTCGGTATCATCAAGGTCGTTCGCCGCAACTTGCCGCAACAAAATGGCTGGGCCCGCGTCACTCGTGTCTTCCACGCTGGTGACGGACAGGGGAACAGATCCAGGATCTATGAAGATCGCATCGGAGGTTACGTCGCCGGTCTGACCATCAAATAAGGACGCGGGAAAGCTCAAAGTGGTGATGATACGCCCCCGGGTGCCCATGCCATTCTCTTGACGATAGTCGAGGTCATCGTCTTCCAAAGCTTCCGAATGACCTACAAAAAGGCCGCTAATGCTGCCGGACGAAGGGTTCAGAGTGCCCGCGAAGCTGCCCACATAACTTGATGGTAGGCCGGGCCCGCCGTCCACCGTGCCAACTGCGCCTACCCGTCCGGTCGCGCGATTGACATAAAGGGTGAGGCCCCCCTCGATGCCCCCCGATGGAATAAAGTACACTTCGATCATCTCGCTTGCGGACGCCACCGCCCCACCAGTAGTAATATCGGTATAATCGGTAGACGGATCGTCGCTCTGTCTGAACAAGTCGGGATCAACAGCGGATCGACCGGCGATCACGTCGATATTGGCATAAAGACCCGGAGAGTTGATCAGTTCATCAATCAAATCGGCCAAGGCGCCAGGGGGAAGCGCGCCGCCATTGGCTTGCGCGGCTTCTTGCAAAAGCTCGTCCACGGTTTTTTCAGAAACACCAAATCGTTCGCTGAGCAAGCGTGTGAGGTTCGCCTGGTTTTTGGGCGTGAGCCCTTCTTCTCCCATTATCCGTTGGGCGAGGTCGGAAAAGTCCTCCAAGCGTTCGTTGAGAGCACCGATCCGTTGAGGGTCTTGGATCGGTGCTGTGCCGCCCGAGCCGCGTGTAAGGAGAGGACCCATATTTTCAAACTGATTAAGCACGGTCTCATAGGCTTCACGGGCCGGTGTCGCTTCAGGAAGTATCGCAACAATGTCTTCAAGGAGACTGCGCATGTCGGTGCCATACGCCTCATAAAGCGAGATCAATTGTTCGGTGAGCGTGCCGTCGCTATCATCGCCACTTTGGATCGCCTCCAAAAGGCTGCGATACTTCATCAGCTTCGTCACCACCAATTCGCCATCACCTGCCCGCCGGGTAAGACGCATGACTAATGCAAACTTTATTCGATTGGCTTGTGCTTCCTCATAGCCGGGATCACCCGGTTGCAAGCCACTGGCCAACATGGTCACGAAACGCCCAATGTTACGCGCCTCTGCATCCATGATGGTGGCAAGGGCTTCCAAGTCTGGCGGGTCCTTGGACATTTCAATGTCCATCTGAGCCATTATCGGAATGATGGATCCGCCGTTAGATGAACGAACCGTCGCCGCGCCAAATTTCGCCATCTCTGCGTCGCTCACAGCGCCCAATTGCCTCATGACGCGAAGATATTTTCTCACCCCTGGCGCGTTCAGTGCGTCCATATGTGCTGCAGTGAGGGCGCTCGGGTCACTCTCTAGAAATTGCGTGGCCTCCTTGAACAGAGGATTGGCAACATCCGTCAGTACATAGGTGCCGTCATCGTTCTTCAACAATGGCGCAGAGATGAGAATGGCGAGGGAGCGGATATCGTCTGCGTTTGATCCGAACAGCGCTGACAGCTCTTCGTCTGTCCACTTTGTCAGCTCCGTTTGAAGTTGGTCCATTGCTGTGGTGGGGTCCGCTTGCTCATAGGCGTCTAACTCCGCGGGGTCTAACGTGCCATCGGAGGACTCTTTCAGCAGTTGTGCAGCCTGTTCCGCCAAGGGGGCCGTCGCAGCTAAGGCCGCAATCAATTGGGGCAGTCGCCGATCAACAGTGTCCAGTTGCAGTGTGGCGACGGTACCCTGGATTTGTGACTGAACTGTTTGGGAAAAGTTGACGGAAATGTATTCTGCGTCGGCCTGATCGTTCCGTTCGATCCCGTTCGCAATATCATCGTAATATTGCGCGAGCCATTGTGTTGGCGTTTCTGCGGATGCGGGCGCTGCCGCGAGCATCCCGGCGCTCAAAAAGGCAGCATACCATGCCGATCGGCAAATCCCTAATCTACGTGCTGACATCCCCCAACGCCCCACTTACGCCCAACAGTTCTCGCAAAAAGTGTCGCAAACAGGGAGATTGCCCGGAAGTGACAAATGTCATGGTTTTCATTTCGCGCGCGGATCATACTCTAGTCAAAGAGACTGCAAGCGAGGCGGGAAGAGGTGCGGTGTGGCACACCACCTAGACACAGAGGCGGACGGAGACGAACTGCGCCAAAATGCGCGAATATCGCGCCGCAGCCGCCAGGTGTTGGTGCGCAATTTGCTGGGGCTTTATTGGTCTGGGGTTGCGCTGATCGCTGTGTTCACCGCCTTCTTTCTGGTGACCCATGTGCGTCAACCGGAGATTTTCTGGGGGGCATCGCTCGCGGGATTTCTTGCAGCGCTGGCCGTATTGGCGGTCGGGTTTGCCTTCTTCCAACATCGAGCGGCGCACGCTTATCGCGATCCGACGTTTCGGGAACCGATCTTTATCGTTCTGACCATCTTTGGCGCCATAATGTTGGTCGCCGTGGTGCATCATCCGCTGGCATTCGGTTACGCCGTATGTGCCGCTCCCATGATGGCCCGCCTGCAACCGCGTATGGCAAATTTGGTTCTTCTGGTTTGGATTTCGATCAACACGCTAATTGTCGTCGCATTTTGGCAGCGTACGGACATTTGGTACCTGCCTCTTGTGGCGGGCGGTTTTCAAATGACCGCTTTGTTGTTTGCGGCGACCTTGATGCGGGAGTGGAGGTCTGTTGAAAAACTGTCCCGCTTAAACCGCGATTTGGGGTCCACCCGCGAGCTGTTGCAATCGGTTGGGGCAGTTCTGGAAAAAACGAGAATTGCCCGAGAATTGCATGATGTCACAGGCCACAAGCTCACGGCCGCAAAACTGCAATTGGAATTGCTTGAGGATGAAGCGGCGGATCCAAAACAGAAAGAGCGCGCGACGCAGGTGAAAACCATGGTGTTAGACTTGATGCGGGACCTGCGGCATCTTATTGTGGACGTGAACCAGGACGACTCGATTAACTTGGCGGAATCAATTCGTATACTTACACATTCACTTCCTGAAGGTTTGTGTAACGCCTCAATAGAACCGGTAACAAGTCTTTCGTCCGGTCAGGCCCAGACATTGTTGCGTATCGCCCAAGAAGGGGTCACCAATGCCCTTAGGCATAGCGAGGCCACCCGTTTGAATATCTCACTCGAACAGACCTCCGATGCGGTTTTGCTGACAATTGAAGATGATGGACGCGGGTTCGACGTGCCACGCGGTGGCGACAGTGCTGGCCTGGGACTTACGACGATGAAAGATCGAATGGAGGCGCTAGGGGGAACATTCGTGGTTGAGTCACAAAAAGGACAGGGCACACACCTACAAGCGACCCTGCCGCTGAAAACTCCGCATGCGCCCTAAGATTCTCATCGTAGATGATCAGCCGCTTATTCGCGATGCACTCGCAGAAGTGATTGAGGCGTCCGGGCGTTACGACGCGATGCCGCCGGCGGATTCCGGCGCAGCCGCTTTGAAGCTCTTGGACACTGAACAGCCCGACCTCATTTTACTGGATGTACGAATGCCGGGTCTCAATGGCATTGAGACACTGCGCGAAATTCGGCAGCGCGGTCTCGACATGGCGGTGGTGTTCCTCACATTGTTTAATGAACCGGACCTGGTTTATGAAGCGCTGAGTTTAGAGGTGTCGGGCTTTCTGCTGAAAGATGGAGAGAAAGAACGGCTGCTGAGCAGTCTGGATACGGTGCTGCAGGGTGGCGTCGTGTTGGATCCGGATGTGGCCAAACAGATCGCCGGCGGTTTGACGCCTGTCGGGGCACCGTTGGCGAAAGAGAGTACGCCCCAAGCGGACGCCCCGTCACTTCTTACCAATCGTGAAACCGACGTGCTGGATTTGTTGCGGCAAGGCCTTGAAAATAAGAAGATCGCTCTCCAACTGGGGCTATCCCAAGGCACGGTGCGCAACCATATCTCCAGCATTCTTCAAAAGTTGGACGTGACCAACCGGACGCAGGCGGTTATCCGTGCCCTGCATTTGGGTCTTCTGGAAGATGAGGCGGATTAGCCCGTAAGCGTCCGTCCAAACAGATCAAACAAACGTTCCCAATGGCGTTCACCGGCCAGCTTGTGAAAGACCTCGCGTTCCGGAAAGGCAAAACCGTGTTCGGTGCCGGGATACCATTCAATACGATGGTTGGTGCCGGCGTCTTTGAGAGCAGTTTCCAACTGGTCAATGGTTTCTTTGGGCGCCCAATGGTCGGTCTCCGCGCAGGCGAAATAGATTTCACCCTTGATGTCCCCTACTTTGAGATGAGGCGAATCCGAATGCTCCGTGACCAATGCGGCGCCATAAATAGAAGCAGCCGACGCGATTTCGTCCGGAAAGGCCGCCGCCACGCTGGTGACAAAGGGGCCGCTCATGCAATAGCCCACAACACCAACGGCGCCGTCTTTCGCGGCGCTCTCGTCCGCAACGAAGGACAACATTCCCTCCGTGTCCGACACAATCTTACGGTTTGATAATGTGCGCATGAGTCCGAACATGCGCTCCATGGTTTCCTCGGACCGGTCCACCATAATGTCGACGGGCGCCCCTTCGCGATAATACAGATTGGGCAGCACCACATAATAGCCGACCGTGCCTAAGCGGCGGGCCATATCGCGCAGCTCTTCGCGAATGCCGGGCGCGTCCATATAGAAAAAGATAACGGGGAACGGCCCCCCTTCGTCCGGATGGGTCACAAAGGCGGGCATCGCCCCGTCGGCCGTATTGATGACCACGTCTTTTTCTTGCATGAGCTCCTCCCAAGTGGATTGTTTTTGTTAAGCGGCGACGGTGATCCGTGTCCCTTCAGTAATCCAGCCACCGCCAAGAACCCGGCTACCGGCTTCCCGGTCGTAGAACACACAGGCCTGTCCCGGGGACACGCCTTCTTCGCCCGTGTCCAGCACCACATGGGCCAAGCCCCCGTCTTCTAGATATAGGGTGGCAGGTATGGGTTCTTTGGTGGACCGCACTTTCACCTGAACGGCAAGCCCTTCTTGTGCTTGTGCGTAAAGGGTCGGCCCGCCCAGCCAATTGACTTCTTTCACGCGAATGTCGGTGGTCAGCAATGCCTCTTTCGGGCCGACAATCACGCGTTTTTTATCTGCGTCCAGCCCCACAACGTAAAGCGGCTCGCCGGTGGCCACGCCCAAATGTCGGCGTTGGCCGATGGTATATTTAATGATGCCGTCATGTTGCCCCAACACACGTCCATCTAAATGGACAATATCACCGGGTTCGGCGGCCCCGGGGCGCAGTTTTTCAATGACACTGGTGTAGCGGCCTTGCGGCACAAAACAAATGTCCTGACTGTCGGGTTTGGAGGCCACCGGCAGATCGAAGTCCTCCGCTAACTGACGGGTTTCGTCTTTTGTCAGATCGCCCAGCGGGAAGCGCAGGTAATCAAGCTGTTCTTGGGTGGTCGTGAACAAGAAATAGCTTTGGTCACGGTCGTGATCCCGCGCGCGGTGCATTTCAGCCCCTTCGGGCCCCATCACCCGGCGCACATAATGACCCGTCACCAAGGCTTCGGCGCCCAAGTCTCGGGCGGTGTCCAACAGGTCCCGGAATTTTACCCGCTCGTTGCACCGGATACAGGGAATGGGGGTCTCGCCGGCGAGATAGCTGTCCGCGAAATCTTCCATGACCGATTGTTGGAACCTGGATTCGTAATCCAAAACGTAGTGAGGCATATCCAAGCTTTCCGCCACGCGCCGGGCATCGTGAATGTCCTGACCCGCGCAACAGGCCCCTTTTTTGGCCAAGGCTGCACCGTGATCGTAGAGTTGCAAGGTGATGCCCACCACGTCGTATTGTTCGCCCGATAAAAGAGCGGCAACGGTGGACGAATCCACGCCCCCCGACATGGCCACCACCACGCGGGTGTCCGAAGGGGCTGTTTCAAACCCTAAAGACGCCTGCGTGCGCGACTCAGTGCTGGTGTCTTGATCAATCATGTTGTTTGCCATGGCGCCAATATAGGCAGCGTCCGGCTGCCCGCAAGGGGAATTCGTACTCAGAAAGGCCATGAATTTCAGCGTCTTAGGGGCTAACGGTCGCCAAGGTTGTACTAAGGTTAATGCTGCGTTAGGGTTTTTTGGCCGGTCCCGCTTTGAGGCCAGTGGGGACGTCAGCAGACGGGGACAGGCAAATGTTGACGGACCGTGCCGGCTAAAACGCGTTAAAGCGGGCTGGCGATATTTGATTTCCCTTGGGGGTGTTGAGCATGGGGACTGTTATTTCGGTTTGGTCGCGGTGTGCGTTTATGTGCTTGGCTTTGGTCGGCGCGCTTTCCGTCGCGGCAGTGGCGCCTGCATCAGCGGATTATGATGACCGTTTGAAAGCGGCGAGGGATTACGTAGAAAGCTCCGGGATGGAGCGTGTCATAGAGCGTCAAATTTCCACCATGCTGAGCCGGGTGACCGGCCAGTTGAAGCGGGAATATCCGGGCGTCGATGCTAGTAAAATTGAGAACATTTCCAATACGGTGATGCGGGAATTCAGCTCCCGCATTCCGGAATTGCTGGACGATGCGGCGCGGGTCTACGCGCAGCACTTTACGACCAGCGAATTGAAAGAAATGACGCGGTATAATCGTTCCGCCGTTGGCCGCAAACAGCAGGAAAAGCAGATGGTGGTGTCCCGCGAGATGGGCGATGCGCTGGATCTGTGGCTGACCCGCGTGTCCTACAACGCTACGCGTCGCATGCAGGAGTTACTGGCCGAGCAGACCCAAGGGTCTTCCAGCAGTGGCGGCTATAACTACTAGCCGACGGCATCTGTCGACATTTGAAAAGGCGGATCTTCTGGTCCGCCTTTTGTTTTTAAAGGAAGTTGAGCAATGTCAGGTCGCCGAGATCGGCGAGAATTCGCGCGGATGCCTGAACCGCAATCTGATCCTGGTTAAGGCGGGTCACAGCTTCCGCCAGGTCCACGTCTTCAATGTCGGAAATGAACTGTTTCAACGAAATGATGGACGATTCATGGCGGTCGCGCGCCGAATCGAGCTGATTGGCCAACAAGCCATTTTCTGAGGTACGGCTGATCAATTGTTCATGTGCCGAGCTTAAAGGAGCAATTTGGCTCTCTAAGAAACTACGCTGTGCGGCCGTCAGCTGTTCGCCAAAGGGGCCGCTGCCACCGGCATCGAAGGTCGCCAGATCCTTCAGCACCTGCAAAATGTCCGTGCCCAGTTGGTCGGCCAAGAAACCAATGGTGATGTTTTGTCCTTCATCAATAGGGACAGCCTGGCGCAATTGGTTGTTGTCAAAAACGTCACTGACCGCCGGAATGGCAACCAGATCGGCAATGGACGCAATATTGACCGGGGGGCGGTCGCTTTGCGTTCCGCCAAAAATGTATCGATCATCATACTGGGCGTTCAGCGTGTTCAGCACTTGTTGAAAGGCGCTGTTGATTTTCTCGGTAAGGGCTGCGCCGGATTCCAGGGAAATTGCGTCTAGAAGGTCTTGCCGCAATTCGGCGGCAACACCTTCGATGCGGGTCAATTGTATGTTCTGCACTTCCACGCGTGAGGACAATTCAATGATGTTGTTTTGAAACTGTTGGGTTCGGGCTTCCACTTTTTTCGCGGTTAGCAGAACACCGGCGTCCGCTGCAATATCTTTGAAATTGTCTGCCACCTTGCCGGTCGCGACCTGTTCCTGCGACTTAAAGACCTTGGCGTTTTGCCGTGTCAGTTCCAACAGCAAAGCTTGGCTTTGGGAAAATGATCCAATACGCGTGACCATGATCTAATCTCCTATACCGCGTTCAGCAGCGTGTCGAACAACTCTTCCGCGGCGGTAATGATCCGCGCGGCCGCATTATACGACTGCTGATAAATCACTAGATTGGCGAGCTCCTCATCAAGGTTGACGCCTTCGATGGATGCGATCCGTTCGTCGATCTCCAGTTTGAGACGTTGATTGGAATCCCGTTGGCTTTCGGCCCGGGCTGCATCGGTACTCGCTTCGGTAATAAAAGTCGTGGCGAAGTTTTCCAGGGTGGTATTGCGTGCCGCAAGGCCGCCGGCCGCGTTGAAATCGACACCATTGTCTTGCAAGGCTTCCATCGCTAGGGCGCCGCGGTTATCGCCAATCGTCAACACCACATCGCCAGCACTTGTTGAGGGTGCAATGTCCAACTGAGCAATGGCAAGCGCAGATGGATTGCCGGCAAGGGATGTGACGATTTCCAAGTCTTTGGCCTGAAGCGCTTGGGATTGTTCGCCAATACCAAAAAGTTCGCTCAGGCTGCGGCCGGTGCCACCGCGCTGTGTTGAATCGCTGACAACTTCCACTTCATAGCCTGGGAACGCCGCCGTTGGTGTCGCGTTCAGTTTGCCGTTGGCATCTAACGCGAATGAAACAAAGCCCCCCATGCCTGAGCCGGCGGTATTCAATTGGGTGATGATGTCGCCAATGGTTCCCGGTGCAATGGTCAATGTGTAATCGATTGCTGTTTCGCCATTGGGGCCGCGCAAGACGATGTTGACTGTTTCGCCGGTACCGAAACCATGGGCGTCTGTGCCGACAAGGCCCGTATCGAAATGAGCGGGCGCATTTGCCTGCAGCACATTGTTGAGGCCGAAGAAGTGCGAGAAGCCGCGGCCGCCGCGGCTTGACGGCGTGGCCGTGTCCTCCAGGAAACTAATGCCGTTCGTGCCAGCTCCGGAAAATGACAGCGCGCCGTTTGAAAAGCTGGCGGTTCCATTCGAGCCCAGCGCGGTATTGATGCTGGAGATCACGTCTCCAATCGTACCACCGCCAAACGCGACGGCGCCACCGCCATCGACACTGTAAGTTCCTGCGTCAAAATCAATGTCGATGCGCGAAACCAGGACACCGGAGGTATCGGTAACCGCAAGAGTGGTGCGGCCGATAAATCCGTGAGCGTCCGAACTGAGCAATCCGGTGTTAATGCCGGTGATACTGTTCGGCGCAGGTACCGAGCTGCTATTATTAGAGATGCTGTTCAGTTGATCGGACACAGCGGCGGAGAATTCGCCAAGTTCCGCCGCAAGATCGGGTAAAATTTGGTCGCGCACATTCAACAAACCACGCAGCTCGCCCGAATTAATGTGAGGCGCAATGGCAGTCCCTTGCGGCGACAAGGTGCCATTGTTGGGATCCACCGCATGGATGGTAATCGTTTCGAAAACCGTCGATGCCGACACCACACCAGATGGTGTGTAGTCAAAGTTAAACATGCGATCATTGATCAGCGGAATGCCGTCTGTGGTGGATACGAAGATCCGGCCGTCGGGTTGTTCGTCCGCCCGAAAATCGATGTATTGAGAAAGATCGTCCAATGCGGTGTCGCGCTGGTCCTGAAGGGCTGAAATATCCTGCCCTGTGATCAAACCTTGCGCGATCTGAGGATTCAGCAGAAAGACTGTCTCTAAAGCGCGATTGATGTTATTCACCGCGCCTTCGATTTCCTGGTCGGCATCAAAACGGAATTCTTGAATGTCCTCGGCCAAGCGCTGCACACTGCCGGTGAAATCTTCCAGCTGGTTGAGAAAAGCGGATCGCCGGATGCTGGAAGACGGATCGACCGTTAGGTCGGCGATGGCGGCGAAAACGGAATTGATCCGTCCGGGCAAGGATGTGTTTTCGTCGGGTGTGCCGAACAAAACCTGCAGCCGGTCGTGAAACCGAAACTCTGTTTCGTATTGTCCGGATGCGGCGGTGGCCGACAAACCTTCGCGTGTCAAGAAAGTCGCCGCGATGCGGCGGACTTCCGCGATGCCGACACCGCCTGCGCTGCCCCCAATTTCCAAGGACTCTTGAATGACGACGCGCCGTTGATAACCGGGTGTGTTGACATTGGAAATGTTGTTGGACGTGACGCTCAACGCCGTTTGACTGGTTTGAAGTGCCGTCAGCGCATTATTCAGTACAGCCCCGATTGACATCTTAGTGATCCCCCGTCAGCGCCCGGCATAAACTGCCGTGGACAGCAAAACTGACCTCACCAGACTGGCAATTCATGCCGGTTGGGTGCGCTTGGCGTAAGGACCACGCAGACAAAGCTGGCATATAAAGCCCAGTTATTTGCTGAAGTTCTTTGTGCATTCGGTCGTTCATCGGTGTTCTCCTGCCCCCGTTAAGTGCAACGGTGATGCCAGTTTGAAGACTGACTATTTTGGGCGGGCAAAACTTGCCTTTGGGGGTTCAAAATGTCCGGCAAGTTTGGTCTTTGACGCCGGTCCTTGGGGCAAAATTGGCGGAAACTGGGGGTAAAACGAACTGGCCTATGCCTTGCTTTGTAGGGTGCGAACCAATTTGTCGTGAGCATTATGACCGCACTCAGTCTCATACAATCGTTGATCCCTAGCGCACCGAGCGCGCAGTCGGGAACATCGTCTTCAACAGGCCAAAACCTGACACAAGGACAGGGGTCGGGAACCAATCCCTTCGCCTTGCTTGTTCCTGGTTCGGATGTAAAAGGCCGGGTCACCGGTATTGATGCCGGCCCGGAAACCGGACCGCCCACTTTAGTGGTTGGATCCGGTGAGAATACTCCGGAAGCGGATCTTATAAATGTGCTGGCGGGGGCGAACATCACCGCTAAGAAAAGCACGGAAGAGGGTGACGCGGATGTGAGTGTCTCCGACCTTGCGCCAACGCTTGAAGCAGAATTGTTGGTTGAGGATCTTGAGAAACCGGCCGACGGAACCGAAACGGTCATTGCCGCAGATGGGAGCCCGGTACAGAGCAATACCGTTGTTGGAGCGGGCGTAACAAGCGTCCCCGCCACAGATGGTGTTGCAACGCAGGCGCCAGCGCCCGGAACGACGCCAGCCGCGTCTCCCGGGACAGCACCTACTGATGCGGAAGCGGTTTTGAAAGCTGCCGCGCCGCAAACGCAAGCAGGCAACGGTCCAGCACAGCCAAGTGCGACCGCCGCGGCGTCGCCTCTGCAGGTGCAAGGTGATGTTTTAGAAGGGGGTGCGGGGGCGCCTACGGCCCAGAAGTTGTTGGGTATCGCTGACCCTAAGGCGGTGACGGACACGGTCCAGAAAGACCCTGCCGCCGCTACATTGGTTTGGGGATCTCATCAAAAGAATGGCCCACAAGGCGCAAACGGGAATGGATCAACGCAAAATCCGTTCTTAGCCTCCGGCCAGAACAGCTCTAACGTCCAGCCGGCGTTCCATGAAGGACAGCCTCAAACAGGCCTACCGGATGCCGATGCTCAGAAATCGCCTCCGCCTCCTGTTGCCGCAACACACCCTCGCTTCGATGTGGCCGCCCAACACACAGCCGGCCCAGATGCATCCGTAACGGCGCCGGATACGCCCGACGGACTGGTGGTGGGCGAGCAACGGCCGCCGGTGACGGTCACCGTCCGCTTTGATCAAACCATTCATGGGCCGCAATTGGCCGCTCAAAACCTGGCGATGCACATCAAACGCAATTTTGCGAATGGTGTGAATCGTTTTGAAGTGCGTCTAGACCCGCCGGAACTTGGCCGTATCGATGTGCGTCTCGATCTCAATACGGATGGCCGGGTGGCGGCTGCTTTAACAGTGGATCGGCCCGAAACCCTTGATCTGCTGCAACGCGACGCCCGTTTGCTGCAAAAGGCCCTCCAGGAAGCCGGCATCAATCTGGAAGACAGTAATCTGAATTTCTCGCTTCGCGATGGGGGCGGCCAATCGGCGGAGCAGGGCGGTGACCACGGCGGCGGATCTGGTCTGAATGGCGGCGTCATGGGTGATGCCGAAGAAGAGAGCATGGCTGATCTGCCCCAACACACGGCGATTATCGAAGAAGACCGGGTAGATATACGGATTTGATCATTAGGCGGAAGGCCTGAATCTTGATGGAAAGAGATTAGAATGGATATTTCGGCACTCACAGGAGTGAATAGTCAAACCAGTTCAGCGGCGCGGGCTGGGACGAGCCTGGCTGACGATTTTGATACGTTTTTGACCTTGTTGACAACACAGCTTCAAAACCAAGATCCGCTGGAGCCTTTGGACACGAACGAATTTACTCGGCAGTTGGTTGATTTTACGGCGGTTGAGCAATCGATCGAGACGAACGCACAACTCGAAACGCTCGTTGGTCTGTCCGCGGCCACCATTACCGGCAGCACGGTCAACTATATTGGGCAAGAAGTTGATGCTTTGGGCGACACGCTTGCGCTTGAAGAAGGCGGCACGGTGCCTTGGGCCTACGCAATGGATCAAAACGTCGAATCTTCAACGATTGTGGTGACGGACGCGTCCGGCAAGGTGGTGTTTGAAACCGCGGGTAAAACGTCTGCCGGGCGCCATGATTTTGAATGGGACGGTAAAGACAATGCGGGCAATGAACTGCCGGAAGGCCTGTACACCATAGAAGTGACAGCCCTCGATTCTGACGGCGTGGCAGTTCCCGTTGCCACCAGTATTACCGGAATTGTGACCAGCGTGACGCTCGCGGGCGATCAACCGGTTCTAACGTTTGGCGGTGTTTCGTCGCTGTTGTCCGACATTCTATCGGTCTCAGCTCCCGACAGCACCAGTTAATTTTTGTAATGATTATTCGGTTGGCAGAAGCGCCGGTCGTCCAGTTTGACAGCAGCTACAGGCAAAAAGACCCCGCTGCTTAGGAGGCGAACTCATGAGTATTTTTGGCGCATTATTCGCAGGTGTGACCGGTCTTTCTTCCAATGCCACCGCATTGAGTGTGATTTCGGATAACATCGCGAATGTGAACACGGTTGGTTACAAAAGAAACACGGCCAACTTTTCGACCCTGGTAACGGGCGGCGGTGTGGCTGATCAGTTCTCACCGGGTGGTGTGCGGGCCGGTACTGGCATTGCGATCAATCAGCAGGGCTTGCTGCAAAATTCCACTTCGTCAACGGATATAGCGATTTCCGGTGCGGGATTTTTTGCGGTTTCGCCGAATACGTCCTCAACCGGCGCATTGGATGAAATCCTGTTTACCCGCGCTGGATCGTTTAGGACGGATCAGAATGGTAATTTGCGGAACGCAGCTGGTTACTTCCTGCAGGGCTTCCCCGTTCAGCCCGATGGGACGGTGAATTTCAACCCAAGTGATCTGACGCTTCTAGAAACGGTGAACATTGATTCACTCGGCGGTACGGCTGAAGCCACCACATTGATCAGCCCGAACGCCAATCTGCAATCAAGTTTGCCGATCTCGTCACAAGAGGCCACCTATGCCGCTGGTGTGTCTGGCACCAATATGGCGTCCGGTAATGTCACGCCAGATTTCCAGCGCAGCGTCCAGTTCTTCGATTCCCTTGGCGGCTTGCGGACGCTCACCATGAGCTTCTTAAAGTCCTCTACACCAAATCAGTGGCATACGGAGCTTCATGTGGAACCGGCCTCTGATGTGGTCACGGGTGCCGGTTTGGTCGATGGTCAGGTTGCGGTTGGTACTCTGGCATTTACGTCCGATGGTCAAATTGATCTCGCAACCACATCTGCGGCCTTAAGCAATTTTAACTTCCTTGCCTCTGGTGCAACGCCTGGCGCCGGACAGGTTGCGTTTGCCCCGGCGCTTGGGGTCAGTGCGCAGGCTATCGGTATGGATTTGGGGTCGCCTACCAGTTCGGGTGGCTTTACGCAATTCGACAGCCCCTCGATTTTGATTTCATCGACGGCGAATGGTGCTGTTTTTGGTAACCTTTCGGGTGTGGAAATCGATCAGGATGGATTTGTCACGGCCCTGTTCGACAATGGTGTCCGTCGCCAAGTCTATCAATTACCGGTCGCGACCTTTGTAAATCCAAATGGATTGAATGCGGTAGAAGGTAATGCCTACGGTATTACTTCGGACAGTGGTCCAATCAACTTGCGGGCGGCAGGTACAGCCGGTGCCGGATTGATTGCTCCGTCAGCACTGGAAGCGTCCACGGTTGACATCGCGGAAGAGTTTACGGGACTTATCACCATCCAACGGGCCTATTCGGCCAATACGCGGGTGGTGACGACGGCGGATGAGTTGCTCGAAGAGCTCATTCGAATTGTCTAGAAATACTTGAACACGGGCGGGGAATACTTACCCGCCCGGTCACTCGTGAAAACTTTCTTAAAAGTTTAAGCATTAGCCAAATATTTACCTTGCGCTTTAGCTATTTTTTAAAAGCACAGCCCTATAGTCCCCAATAGTAATGAGTTCGGAGAATGCGTAGGCACTAGCCATGGAACAAACCCAAGCCAGGATCAATTACGTCATCGGGCCTGATGGAAGCCCCCTGACGATTGCCGACCTGCCGCCCCCAAACACACGCCGGTGGGTGATCCGCCGGAAAGCCGAAGTGGTTGCGGCGGTGCGTGGCGGTTTGATCACCCTTGAAGAAGCCTGCGAACGTTATTCTCTCACCACCGAGGAATTTATCGCGTGGCAGCGCGCGATTGAGCGCTACGGTCTTCCTGGTCTTCGGGCGACGCGGCTCCAGCAATATCGACAGTAAATAAATCCTTACACGAATAAAATAGGAAACCCGCCTCTGTGAGTGCGGGTTTTTTCGTGACCGCGTTTCAATTCCAAACAGCGCGTTAAAGGTATCTTTAAAATCTGTGGGTAATTTTTTCCTACCGGCAGCCGATCACGGGTCAACTTGTGGGGGTTTGCGGTTCTCGCGGCAAAAAGCGAGACGGCTGTCGAATGAATTACGGTGGATGGCGTAGTGAGTGGATTGACGGAATTTATCAAGGCTGTTGGCCCAGCTCGACTGGGGATTATGGCCGGTATCACCGGCGCGTTGATAGCCTTCTTTAGTTTTCTGATTCTTCGGTTGGCGGAGCCAACCTACACACCTCTTTATAGCAACCTGGATCCGGATGACGCGGGCCGTATTGTTGCGCGCTTAGAATCCCTTGGGGTTGAGCATAAGCTGCGCGGAGATGGCACCACCATCCTTGTTGCAGATGACAAGGTGCTGCGCACGCGGATGGCGATGGCCGAAGAAGGCCTGCCGTCTGGCGGTTCCATTGGTTACGAAATCTTTGACAATCGCGAAGCCCTGGGTACCACAAGCTTCGTTCAGAATATTAATCATCTCAGAGCTCTTGAGGGCGAACTCGCCCGTACCATTCGGGCCATTCGAAATGTGCAAGCTGCCCGTGTTCATCTTGTTCTGCCTAAGCGTGAAGTATTTGCGCGCGAAGAGAAGAAGCCAAGCGCATCGATTGTTCTGCGCGTTATGGGGAACGGTATTGCGACCCAACAGGTGAAAGCCATCCAGCATTTGGTGGCGTCGGCTGTGGAAGGATTGGACCCTGGAAGCGTTTCGATTGTGGACCAGCGAGGGACGTTATTAGCGTCAGGCGACGGAGATTCGGCGGACGGTGTGGGAATGACGTCCGCTCTGGAGGAACGCAATGCCGCCTTTGAAGGTCGCTTGCGCAAACAAGTCGAAGGCATTCTCTCCAGCATTGTGGGACCCGGCAAAGCACGTGTTCAAGTGGCCGCTGAGCTTCATTTTAACCGCATCACTCAAAGCTCCGAGAATTTTGATCCGGAAAGCCAGGTTGTGCGATCCACACAGTTGACAGAATCTGTTGAGACCAATTCCGAAAGCGAAGGCGAAGAGGCGGTGTCGGCGGGGAATGAACTTCCGGATTCGGATCTGGCGGGTGCTGGCCCCTCTTCCTCGTCCCAGTCGAGCGTAACGGAAGAAACCATCAACTACGAAATCTCGCGAACGACCACCACGGAGATTATGGAGGCGGGCCGTATCAAGCGTCTTTCGGTCGCGGTACTGGTGGATGGGATCTACGAAGAACAAGCGGACGGCTCCCAAAGCTACATCGGGCGCTCTGAAGAAGAGCTCACGCAGATTAGTGCTTTGGTCAAGTCCGCCATTGGATATGACGAAGCGCGCGGTGATCAGTTAGAGGTCATAAATCTGCGTTTCGCTCCCATTGAAGCGCCGGAAGCAATTGAAGCCGCCGAACCCCTGCTGGGGCTTTACAAATCCGACTATATGCGCATCGCAGAGATGGTCATTCTTGGCATCCTGGGAATACTCTTCATTCTCCTCGTCTTCCGCCCCCTGATTAACGGCTTGTTAGAAGCACCCGGCACAGCGGTCGCGACCATCGGCGATGGGAGCAGTGACCCAGACGCCCCTCAGCTTGCCGCCCCGGAAGGTGAACAAGCCATGTTGGCAGAAGGAGGGGGCGCATCGATTGAGGCATTACCCGCGCCCGATGGCAGCATTGCGCAAATGATCGACATTGCGCAGGTCGAAGGCCAAGTCAAGGCGAGCTCCGTCAAGAAAGTCGGTGAGATTGTGCAAAACCACCCGGAAGAGGCGGTTGCCATTGTCCGTAGTTGGATGGGACAGGAGGCGTAAGGTAGATGTCATCGGAAGAAGCTGTACCAATGGAAATGGAGGGCTTGTCCGGCCAAGAAAAGGCCGCGGTCTTGCTGCTCTCCCTCGGTGAAGAATACGGTCAGCAGATATTCTCGCTGCTGGACGATGATGAAATTCGAGAGATTTCTCAGATCATGGCGTCCTTGGGCACCGTCACGGCGTCCTTGGTTGAGAAGTTGCTGCTTGATTTTGTCTCCCAGATGTCGACCACCGGCGCGTTGGTTGGGTCTTACGAGTCGACCGAGCGGCTGCTGAAGGGGTTGTTACCGGATGACCGCGTTGCGTTTGTCATGGAAGAAATTCGCGGTCCCGCCGGCCGCACCATGTGGGACAAACTGGCCAATGTGAACGAATCCGTTCTCGCGAATTACCTGAAGAATGAATATCCGCAGACGGTGGCGGTCGTTCTTTCCAAAATTAAGTCTGAACACGCCGCGCGCGTTCTGTCGGTTTTACCTGAAGATTTTGCGCTGGAAGTTGTGACACGCATGCTCCGCATGGAAACAGTACAAAAAGATATCCTCGACAAGGTTGAACAAACTTTGCGTACCGAATTCATGTCCAATCTCGCACGCACCTCCAAACGGGATGCGCACGAAATGATGGCGGAGATTTTCAATAATTTCGACCGCCAAACGGAAGGCCGCTTCCTAACGTCACTTGAAGAACGCAATGTCGAGGCAGCCGAACGTATTAAAGCGTTGATGTTCACGTTCGAAGATCTCAACAAATTAGACCCGGGCAGCGTCCAAACTCTGTTGCGGTCTGTCGACAAAGACAAGTTGGCTTTGGCATTGAAGGGGGCTTCGGACACGTTGCGCGACCTGTTCTTCTCAAACATGTCCGAGCGCGCCGCAAAAATTTTGCGGGAAGATATGGAGGTTATGGGACCGGTCCGCCTCAAGGATGTGGATGAGGCTCAGACCGGCATGGTGAATATCGCCAAGGATCTCGCCGCGAAAGGCGAAATCATGATCGCGGAAGCGAAAGACGATGACGAGCTCATCTACTAGCGGGACGGCGAGACACACGATGGCGACGACGGAAAAATTCTTGTTCGAAACGACCTTCGATAGCGACGGTCAGATCCTCCATGACGCCTCAACGGGCGGAGGAAAAAAGTCTTTTACGCTTGAGGAGGTCGATGCGATCAAAGAAGAAGCCTATGCGGAGGGCCTTAACGGTGTTGAAGCGCAAATGGCGCAACAAAACGCGCAGATCCTCGGTCAGGTTTCAGAAAGCATGCTGCAAGTGATCTCCCAACTCGGCGCGGAAACAACCCGGCTTCGCGAACAGGCGGTCGATCTTGCCTTGGTGGTCGCCAATCGTTTGTGCGGAACGCTTCTCGAAAAAGAACCTGAAGCAGAGATCGTTGGGCTTATTTCACGGTGCCTCGATGCGCTCCCCTCCGAACCACACATTGTTGTGCGCGTCGGCGAAGCCGTCAGCGAGCCGGTGAAGTCGGCCGTGTCTGCCCTGGCAGCTGAAAAGGGGTTTAACGGCAAAGTGCTGGTTGTTGCAGAACCGACCATTCAAACAGCGGATTGCCGGGTCGAATGGGCCGACGGCGGCATCGAGCGGGATATGGCGGCCCTGTCGTCACAAATCGACGATATCGTGCGCCGTCACCTTCAAGCGGAAGAAAATCCGCAAGGGGATCTTTTTGACGGCAATGGAAATTGGAATGCGAACGCCGATGCAGTTAATGCACCGGCTTAAGGAGCGAGTGGAGAAGCCAAATGTCTAATGGCGACGAAATGGAACTGTCTGATCTGAGCCAAGATCAAGCGGCTGCAGAAGGTGCCGAGGCCGGAGGTGTTCTGGCCACGCAGGACCCACCGCCGGAAGGCGAAGACGAAGGCCACAATGCTGCGGATTTGGAGGCGGTGTTCGACGTCCCCGTCAATGTGTCCGCCATTTTGGGCAAAGCAAATATGGAAGTCAGCGAATTGTTGCGCCTCGGTCGAGGGGCTGTTGTGGAACTCGACCGCAAGGTGGGCGAGGCGATCGATATCTACGTGAACAATCGGCTGGTGGCCCGCGGTGAGGTGGTTGTGGTGGAAGATCGTTTAGGCGTGACCATGACCGAGATCATTAAGGGCGGTCAGTCATAGGAAAAGTGATGAGTTCGGAAGACGTACAGGCCCCAACCGCCCTCTCTACCCCCATGAAGCCGCGTGCTATCGACAGCGCGACCATCCTTGGCCTTGTGGCCGGATTTGGATTTGTGTTGGTGGCGATCTTTCTGGGCGGCACACCGGAATCCTTCCTGGATGCGCGCTCTACGCTCATCGTACTGGGCGGCACCTTTGCGGTGACGGCAATATCATTTTCCATGAATGAGATTTCCGATGTGTTCGCCGCCTTGTCCAAAGCGTTTACGCGCAACGAAAGTGCGCCACGAGACATTGCCTTGCGGATGATCCGCTTGGCGGGCCGGGTGCGGCGCGACCCCAATCGGGCGGTAGAAAACGAGCTGTCGCAATTCAAAAGTGCCCCATTCTTGAGCCGTGGTTTGGGGCTCGTCGCTGACGATACGCCTGTGGAAGACATTGAAAGCTTGTTGTCAGAAGAAGTGTCGTCGGCGGACGGCCGCAACCGCACCAGTGTCTTAATTCTGCAGCGGGCATCGGAAGTCGCCCCCGCCATGGGGCTAATCGGTACGCTGGTCGGGTTGGTACAAATGCTCGGCGGCCTGAATGAACCCGACACGATCGGGCCGGGCATGGCGTTGGCATTGCTCACCACGTTCTACGGGGCGGTTCTTGGCAACATGGTGTTCGCGCCCTTGTCCAGCAAGCTCGAACGCCGAGCCATCGAGGACCGTTTGTCCATGTCAATTTACGCCATCAGTATTTTATCCATCGCGCGGAAGGAAAACCCGCGCCGTCTTGAAATGCGGCTCAACACCATGCTGCCGCCGCAAGACCGTTTGCATTACTTCAAATAGAGGACCGGATCATGAGACTTCTAATCATCGGCCAATTAGGTGGGCAGCTAGGGACCGCGACAAAAATCGCGATGGACCGGGGCGCGAAGGTGACTCATGTGGATGGCATAGCACCCGCGATGGAGTTGCTGCGGACCGGCCGCGGGGCGGATCTTCTGATGGTCGAAGTGTCCCAAGACATCAAGTCCTTGGTGGTGCAACTGGAAAATGAACACATCTGTGTACCAATTGTTGCCTGCGGCTTGGGAACGGACGCCAATGCCGCTGTTGCCGCCATTCGTGCGGGGGCCAAGGAATATTTGCCGCTGCCGCCAGATGCAGATCTAATTGCGGCGGTCTTGCAAGCGGTTGCGGATGATTCCCATCAGCTCATTGTGCGCGATCAGGCCATGCTGAATGTGATTGCCCTTGCGGATCAGGTTGCCGGAAGTGAAGCGAGCATTCTGATCACTGGCGAATCCGGAACCGGTAAGGAAGTCATCGCGCAGCATGTTCACAAGAAGTCATCGCGTGCGGATAAGCCGTTTATATCCGTGAACTGTGCCGCCATTCCGGAAAACCTGTTGGAATCCGAATTGTTCGGCCACGAAAAAGGCGCGTTCACCGGCGCCGTCGCGCGGCGCATTGGTAAGTTTGAAGAGGCTGATGGCGGTACATTGTTGCTGGATGAAATCAGCGAGATGGATGTGCGGCTTCAAGCCAAGCTTCTACGCGCAATCCAAGAACGGGTGATTGACCGCGTGGGCGGTAACAAGCCGATCAAGGTGGATATCCGGATTATCGCAACTTCTAACCGGGATTTGGCCGCAGAAGTGAAAGCCGGCACATTTCGGGAAGACTTGTTGTATCGCCTAAATGTGGTGAACCTGAAAATTCCGGCCCTTCGAGAACGCCCCGACGACATTCTCGCCTTGGCCGACCATTTTGCGAAACATTATGCCGAGGTGAATGGCGTTACCGAACGACACTTGGCCGACAGTGCTCGCCAAGGCCTGATGGGCTATCAATGGCCGGGCAATGTGCGCGAGCTTGAAAACACCATTCACCGTTCGGTCCTGCTGGCCCAAGGCAGCGAGATCACGGTGGATGCCATTCGATTGCCGGACGGATCGGCCATTTCGGACGCCGGGGGTCGCATTGCCGCCGCTATTTCCGCCGAAAATGCGGGAGAGCACGCGGCTGATGGTGGGCAATTGGTTGGCAAAACGGTCGCCGAAGTGGAACGCGATTTGATTCTCGACACATTGGATCATTGCCTGGGGAACCGGACCCATGCGGCCAATATTCTCGGCATCTCAATCCGGACACTGAGGAACAAATTGAAGCAGTATGGCGACGAAGGCGTTACCGTGCCCATGCCGGGCGCCATGCGCAGCCAGTTGGCCGGACATTAAGGGTCATTGATTGGATCCGTAGCTCCTTATGTCTGATCAAAGCGCACCCCTTTCCGCGGAAAATTTTCTCGGCCGCGTGACCGCCATGGCGCGGCGCGGGGACCTTGCGCTCGCCTTCGGCATTATTTTCATCATCGTTGTATTGATTATGCCCATGCCGAGCTTCCTGCTCGATTTCATGCTGGCATTGTCGATCACTTTTGCCGTTTTGATTTTGATGACAGCCCTGTTCATTCAACGGCCCTTGGAATTTAGCGCCTTTCCGACGGTATTGTTGATTGCCACCATGTTGCGGCTGGCGCTGAACCTCGCATCTACACGGCTTATTCTCGCCCACGGCCATGAAGGCACCGATGCCGCCGGTCATGTGATCGAGGCCTTCGGCAATTTCATCATGCAGGGCAATTTTGTGATCGGGATCATCGTGTTCTCGATCTTGGTGCTCGTAAACTTTGTGGTGATCACCAAAGGCTCCGGCCGTATTGCTGAAGTCTCGGCCCGTTTTACCTTGGATGCCATGCCCGGCAAACAAATGGCGATCGATGCGGACCTGTCATCCGGCTTGATCGATGAGAATGAAGCGCGCGAACGGCGCCGCCGCTTGGAAGATGAATCCACCTTTTTCGGTTCCATGGATGGTGCGTCGAAATTTGTGCGCGGTGATGCCATCGCAGGCCTTCTGATCACCTTTATCAATGTGATTGGCGGCATGATCATCGGGGTTGCTCAGAACGATCTCACCTTTATGGAAGCAGGCAGCACCTACACTCTGCTCACGGTGGGTGATGGTCTGGTCAGTCAAATTCCTGCACTGATCGTTTCCGTCGCGGCGGGTCTGTTGGTGTCTAAAGCTGGCGTGGAGGGCGCTGCCGATAAGGCGTTGTTCCAACAATTGTCCGGTTATCCGCAAGCATTGGGTATGGCCTCGGGTGTTATGGTTTTCATGGCGGTGTTGCCGGGCATACCGGTTCTGCCGTTCATGACCTTGGGCGCAGGGGCGGGCGTTCTTGCCTGGGTATCGGCACAGTCGAAGCAGAATGAAGAACAAGAGCTGCTCCGTCAGCAAGAAGAAGAAGCGGAAGCGCCGCCTGCGGAGGAACCGATTAGCTCGTCGCTGGCGATGGACAATCTTCGCCTCGAGCTTGGTTACGGTCTTCTGCCCTTGATCAACGACACGGCGGGTCACCGGCTCACCGATCAGATTAAATCTTTGCGCCGGCAGATGGCCATGGATATGGGCTTCGTCATGCCGTCCGTGCGCATCCTCGACAATATGCAATTGCCGTCCGAAGCTTATGTGATCCGCGTGAAGGAACTTGAGGTCGGGCGTGGTGAATTGCGGTTACACCATTTATTGGTCATGGACCCACGAGGTCAGCCGATCGACCTTCCGGGTGACCCGACCACCGAACCCGCTTTTGGTCTGCCCGCCATGTGGATCGATCAATCCATGCGCGAGGAAGCCTCGTTCCGGGGTTACACAGTGGTTGACCCCGCCACGGTGATGACCACGCATCTCACGGAAATCCTGAAGGCGAATATGCCGGATCTTTTGTCGTATGCGGAAACGAAGAAATTACTGGATGACCTTCCGGCGGATCAGCAACGCCTGGTGGAAGACATTATTCCTGCGCAAATCTCCATCACGGGTGTTCAGCGGATCTTGCAGTCGCTGTTGAACGAGCGCGTGTCCATCCGCGATTTGCCGACCATCTTGGAAGCGATTGCCGAAGCAGCCACGATCACACAGAACATCGTGATGATGACCGAACATGTGCGTATGCGCATTGGGCGCCAGATTTGTACGGCGCATCTAAACGAAAAAGGTCTGCTGCCACTTATTGCCATGTCGCCGGAATGGGAAATCGCTTTCACGGAAAGCTTGGTTGGGCAAGGTGAAGAACGGCAGCTTTCCATGGCGCCGTCCAAGCTGCAGGAATTCATCGCGGCTGTTCGCGCGACTTACGAACAGATTGCGCAACAGGGCGAAGTTCCCGTCTTGCTTACGAGCCCGACGACGCGGCCCTATGTACGATCGATTGTGGAGCGGTTCCGGCCGCAAACGGCTGTGATGTCGCAAAATGAAATCCATCCGCAAGTGCGGTTGCAAACGCTGGGTCAGGTATAGTCATGCGTATACAGACCTTCACCGCCAGCACGATGCAGGAAGCAATGGATCAAGTCCGGGCGGATCTGGGCGAAGACGCAATCATTTTGTCATCGAAACAGAATGGTGGCGCTGTCCATGTTCGCGCGGCGATCGAAGCCCCCATAGAATCGGCATCCGATACAGCGCCTCTCCTGGATATCGATATTGAACAAAAGCTTCAGACGGAATTGCGGCGGCGTGTTGAGAATTTGAGCATGCCGGGGGCCAACGGCATCGACAAGGCACCTCCGAGCCCGCTCACAGCAATTCGTCTGGCGGAAGTATTGAAATTCCATGGGATTTCCGCGTCACTCGCTCTGGCCTTGCGGCGCGTGTCACTGGCGATGGACACACCCGACGGTGAACTTGCGCTTGCCAACGCGATTGATGCGCGGATCAATTTTGCGTCGATCCCCGCCCGCCCCAAGAAGCCATTGATCCTAGCCGGACCTCCGGGCATGGGTAAAACATCGACGCTCGCCAAGTTGATGGCAAAATCAGCGCTTGCCGGGTTGCCGGTGCAGGTGGTGACAACCGACACCGTGCGTTCCGGTGCGGAAGAACAAATTAAGGCCAGTGCGGAGATCACAAAAACGCCGGTCATCACCGCGGCCACACCGGAAGAACTGTCCACCCTGCTGCAGGCCTCCCGCGAAACATCGCCTGATACGATCACTCTGATCGACACGCCGGGGGTTAATCCGTTCTCTGCGGACGATGTGGGCATTCTGAAGGAAATCATCGACGCATCAGAGGGCGAACTGGTCTTTGTTGCGTCCGCCGGAATTGATGGGGCGGAGTTGACGGACGTCGCCGCCGTTTTCAAGAAAATGGGCGCGGCGCACATGATCGCCACGCGGCTCGACACGGCGCGGCGTCTGGGTGGCTTGTTGGTCGCCGTGGATGCTGCCTGTTTGAAACTTTCCCATGTGTCGCATTCGCCTTATGTGGCGGATGGATTGAAAGCCGCGAACCCCATGTCATTCGCGAAATGGCTTTTAGAAGCTCCGAAGTCGATGGACGTGACCGAAACCGCTGTGCCGAACCAAACGGCGCAAATGAACGGGTAAGGAAAAAGGATTATGGCTCAAGCTGGCCAACCCCAAACCAACGAAACCAAGACGGGCACCGTTCCGGCAGGCAAAGAGCTTATCCGCAAAAGGCTTGCGGTAGCGTCCGGTAAAGGCGGCGTGGGAAAAACTTGGTTTGCCATCACGCTGGCCGGTGCTTTGGCCGAGCGGGGGCAGAATTTGCTGCTGATCGACGGTGACCTTGGTCTTGCCAATGTGGATGTTCAATTGGGCCTCACGGCGGGGCGCGACTTTGCAGCGGTCATCAGTGGGCAGATGTCCATGGATGAAGCCATTGTGCGTTATCAGAACCATCCGGAAATGGACGCGACTTCAGGGGCCAATGCGGGCGCCTTCGACATTCTCGCCGGACGGTCCGGCAGCGCCACGTTTGCCGCTTTAAGTCAGTTGGAACTAAAGGGGTTTTCGCTGGGCCTTGCCGCGTTGGAGAATGTGTACGACCGCCTGGTTGTGGATTTGGGTGCGGGCGTTGACCAAACGGTTATGACCTTGTCAGGGGTTGATGCCTCTAATCCATCCGACAATCCGCCGCTTGTTCTGGTGGTGCTGACAGATGAACCCACATCGCTTACCGATGCCTATGCGCTGATTAAGATGCTGGTCATGCGCGGGCATGGCGAGAATCTTCAAATCGTGGTCAATATGGCGGACGACATTGCGTCCGGTAAAACCACCTATCAATCGATCCAGAAGGCGTGTTTGAATTTCTTGAAGATTGACCCGCCACTCGCGGGCATTGTGCGGCGTGATCCGAACGTCAAGGAAAGCATCCGTCGTCAGACGTCGTTGCTCGCGGCGTTTCCGTCGTCTCCGGCGGCGAAAGACGTTGCGGCGATCGCCGCAAAACTTACCAAAGCGTAAATGGTCCGCTGATTAGCGGCGCGGTTTGCTTGTTTCTTAAAATTTGCCCTTTCCAATTGTGGTTTGGTTAACCAAACCACAAGGAACCCGATGGCAGAATGCATCATCTGTTTTGTTGAATCGATCATGACCTGTGCCGGGACACTTTTGGCCTCAACAAAGTTGAAAAGTGCCCCGGGCCTTATTTTTATCGCGTTTTCGGACGGTGAACCGCAACGCACTTCACCTGGAAACGCTGTAGGGAGTGAACAATGCCTGAAGTCATGAACCTTATTGAAACTGTCGCGACGTCGATTGATCCTTTGCCGGCTGTTGCCATCGTTTTGGTCGCCGGGTTCTTTATGCGCCAAACCCAAAACTTGGCGGTGACAACTGCGGTGGCGTTGGGCAGCTATTGGGTGGCCTATGTGGGACAAAGCGTTGTGGTTGCGGGTGAATCCGTCGGCAATGTGATTGACCTGACCATGCAGGAATTTTTGGATTTCCGCGTCAGTATTTTGATGGTTTACTTCGTCTTCTTCGGCGTGGCGATCTTGACGATCTTCACGGTAAAGACGGTCTTGCAACGCTAAAGCCCAAGCGCGGGTTGAAAAACAGGTACTCGTTTGTCTTTTGAAAGTGCGTACGAGCTGTTGGCTCGGTCTTTCACACTGGTCACGACGGCACAGGGCGTGTTGATCGCCCTGTTTGTGGCTTTCCTGATGATGCGCTACACGCGCATTTTGTATTTCAGTTTCCTTGCCATCTTGATTGACCAGTTTGTAACTGTCCTCTATCTGGCCTATGAAGGCCGAAAGGTGGACAAGCTTACCAAAGAAGCCTCCAACATATTGGATACTCTCGAATTCGACGTAATCGTGGTACGATTCGTCGGCTACCTTGTGCTGATATCTTTGCTGTTCTTTGCAAAGAATGCCCTCTTCAATCGAGATTAGGGCCGTCAAAGCCATCGGCGCGGGTCAGTTGACTGGTTCGGGAGGAATGCGTGCTGAGCTACGCGGTGATTGGCATTTTTGGGTTGGGCGTCGGCTGGGCCTTTTGGACCTATAACAGTCTTATTCGCCATGTGAACTTAGTGTCGGAAGGGTGGTCCGGCATTGATGCGCAATTAAAACGGCGCGCCAATCTCATCCCAAATCTGGTGGAAGCGGTCAAAGGATATACTGCCCACGAAAAAGAGACGCTGGCGACCGTCACCAAATTGCGGGTTGAGCGGGACCAGGATGGTTCTGTCGCGGCCCGGGCAATCCGCGAAGGTCAGCTTGGCGCCGCCATGGGCAAGCTCATCGCCATTGCGGAAGACTATCCTGACCTAAAAGCGAGTGAGAATTTTCTGGACTTGCAAAACGCCTTGGCGGAGGTGGAAGATCAAATTCAAATGGCGCGACGCTATTACAATGGCACGGTCCGCAATCTGAATACGATGATCGAGCAAGTGCCGTCGAACATCATCGCGGGTGCCTTCAACTTTCAGAAGGCGGAGTTTTTCGAGATTGAGGACGCCGCCGACCGTGCCGTACCCAATGTTTCCCTTTCTTAAAGCCGCCTGCTTTCTGCTGTGTGTCACGCTGGCCGTCACGGGTTTTTCGGTGGCGGTGCGCGCGGAAGAGCGCATTAATTTCTTCAGCAGCGTGATCGAAATTCGAAAGGACGGCAGTTTGGTGGTCCGGGAGGACATCCAAGTATTCGCGGAGGGTCAGAACATCCGCCGCGGCATCTTTCGAGATTTCCCAACAACCTATGTTTCCGACAACGGAAGAAAAGTAAGAGTTGGCTTTGAGGTGTTGGATGTGTTGCGCGACGACAAACCTGAAAATTATGTTGTCGAGTCCATTTCGGACGGGAAACGCGTGCGCATAGGTAATGCAGACACATTTCTCGAAAAAGGGAGTTACAAATACACAATCGTTTACCGCACCACGCGTCAGCTTGGGTTCTTCGAAGATTATGACGAGCTTTACTGGAATGTGACCGGCAATGGGTGGTCGTTCCCTATTTACAGTGTGTGGGCCACCGTGCAAATGCCGGACGGGGCACCTGTTATCCAGCTGGATGCGTACACGGGCGCGCAAGGGGAAAGTGGCGAAGACTTTCGCGTTGCTCAATCCATCGGGCCAACGGTTGTGATCGAAACCACCCGGCGGCTGGAGCCCTATGAGGGCCTCACCATAGCGGTGGCCTGGCCCAAAGGGTATGTGGACCCGCCATCGGCAAGCGACGAAACCTGGTACCTGTTGAGTGATAACGCACCGCTAGCCGTGTCCGGGCTCGGCCTCATCGCCATGCTCATTTATTATGCGCGGGTCTGGCTGCTGTTCGGGCGAGACCCCGCAAGGGGCACCATCATTCCCCGGTTTTCACCACCTCCCGGGTTTTCACCGGCGGCCTCCCGGTTCGTGCGTCAGATGGGCTATGACCGTACGGCTTTTGCGGCCGCCCTGATCAACATGGCGGTCAAGGGCTATCTCAAGATTGAGGAAGGAAGTTCTAGCTTCACGCTGAAGCGGCTTGCGAAAGATGAAAAAGCCCTCTCCAAGGGGGAACGCCGCATCGCCCGCGCACTCTTCGGTCATTACGACTTCATCGAGTTGAAGCAAAAGAACCACAAACGCATCATGAAAGCGATCAGTAGTCTGAAAGAAGGGCTGGAGCGCGAGTTTCAATCGGAATATTTCGCCACCAATGCGACGTATTTCTATATCGGTGTGGGCGTATCGGTTGTGATCGCGTTGTGCATGTCTTTGGTTTCCGATATGCCCGCCGAAAATATTTTCATGACCGTTTGGCTGTCTCTGTGGTCCGTTGGCACGGTGATGCTGGGCGGCCAGGTGGTCAATCGCTGGCGCAGCGTCTTCAGCGGTCCAGGATCGGCAGCGGGAAACACAATGTCAGCTGTCGGCATGACGGCATTTGCCACGCCCTTCTTTATCGGCGAGGCGGTGGCGTTGGGCGTGATCGGCTGGTCCGTCTCGTTTGCTGCCATTGGCTGCATCGCGGCGATCATCGTTGTGAATGCGGTGTTCTTCTACCTGTTAAAGGCCCCGACCCTTGCGGGCGCGCGGATCCATGATGAACTGGATGGTTTCAAAATGTATCTGGAAACAGCCGAGAAAGACCGGCTAGAGGCCATGTATCCCCCGAAAATGACCCCGGCGCTGTTCGAGAAATTTCTGCCTTACGCCTTGGCCTTGGGGGTGGAGCAACAATGGAGTGAAGCCTTTGCGGCTGCCCTGCCCAACATGTCTGAAGAAGAGACAAGATACCATCCACACTGGTATACTGGCTCCAGCTGGAACCGCTTTGGAGCATCCAACTTCGCGAACACGCTTGGGTCTTCCATCGCATCCGCAGCTGTTTCGTCATCCGCCGCGCCGGGGTCAAGTTCCGGATCCAGCGGCGGCGGATTTTCTGGCGGTGGCGGCGGTGGCGGTGGCGGTGGCGGTTGGTGAACTTGGTACATCACCTGTCAGGGAAAAGCGAAGGGTTTGGCGTTTTGGGGGATCCGTGTTTGACGACGTAAAAATTGGCGCCTGGACTCTGACGCCTTTGACGCTCGCGAAAATTTTTCTGGCTGCCTACCTCGTGGGCATGTTTGTGATCGGAAAGAAAACGATGCTGTGGCCCGTTATGAATTGGCCGATGTATTCAACTCGCGAATTTTCGTTTCCTCCGCCAACGACCAGCGCGTTCGAAATCGCGGCGGTTACGGTAAAGGGCGACGCCGTCACGATCCCCATGGGGCGTCTTGTAACAACCGGCCGAGAGGTTGCCCTTATTCCCGTTTTTCAATGTGCCGCCGGTATTGAGAGAAGAGATCAGGGATGGAAACGGCCGCCCACAAGCCAAGAAGACTGTCGCCTCTATATCTCAACGCTCATTCGCCGGGTGTTGTCCGGTGTTCAGATAGAGACGATTGAGATCAGCGAGATTGTTTGGGCGGTGGATCCGTTGGCATCGCGTCCCGTTGACGCAAACGCACCCATTGAACGAAAGGTTCTGGCACGTTTTGACGTGCATGCCGGCCCGAGCACCGGCAAAGGAGAAGGATCGTGATACAGGGCGTTGTTAAGTCTTGGAACGACGCCATCGATACGTGGTTGCTTGCATCTGAAGAGAATGCGGCCGGTCGGCTTGGTATCGTTCGCATTCTGTTTTCACTCTTCTTTCTCTGGCATCTCAGCACCGTCTGGATGACCAGCCTCGGCGGCATCCCGCACGAGTTCGCCGCGAAGCGGGTTCTGATAATCGAATGGCTCCCAATCGATCTGCCGGTGGCGTTTTTTGCGGCGCTGGAGAGCCTGTTGGTGGCAGCGCTCATCCTTCTTCTTGTTGGCTATTGGACCCGCGCCGCAACAGCCATTGTTCTCGTTTGCGGCTGTTTGGTTGAAGCCTTCCTGACGCGGACTGATTTTGAACGAAATGGGGTTATGCTCTTCGCGGTGATCCCAGCCGCCATGTTGTTTGTGGGGGACTGGTCCGCCAAATATTCATTGGACGCGTTGCTCCGGGACCGTTCAGGTGGGCCTGTGATCGAAGCATCCGACACGTCGGCGCGGTTTGTCTTGCCCATCCACGTTGTGCTGGCCGTTCTTGTCTTTTTGTTCGTCTCGTCCGGTGTCTACAAACTCTTGCCGGGCGCTACTTGGCTCACCCACCCCGACAATTTTGGTCACATCGTCCTGGAGCGGAATGTTGAATTGGCGCGGCGTGGGTTGACGCCAAATCCGATCGCGGCCTTTGTGGCGACTACCCCCGGCTTTGAATTGATCATTCGGTATTTGGTGGTCATTCTAGAGCTTGCCTTTGTGGCCGTATTTTTCTCGCGCCCTGCGGCGTTCTTCCTGTTGTCTTGGGCGCTTTTCTTTCATGCCTTAAACGGCATTTTTCTATTGGTGACGTTCACACCGATTTTGATCACCTATGCATTGTTTGTTGATTGGGTCGGTCTTTGGAGACGCGCCGGCTTGCCGAAACTCAATGTGGCGGCCGGTCTGTCCAGTCGCGTCTTGATCAGCGGGACGATTGCCGCAGCCATCCTTGTTGCGGGGGGTTGGAGCCTAACGCCTCTGGTGCGCGACATGTTGAATTTGGGGGGGCTGATTGATGCGCGCACCATCTGGTTCCCCATTCTGCCCATCGCGACTATTGCCTGGATGGTGGCGACCTATCAGTTAGGCAAACCCCTTCTGACGCGTATCGGCCTTGTGCCAGGCTGACCTTGTTAGGATGCGGATTTCAGTTTCTCAGCGCGGATCGAGGCTGTCTTCTCAATCCATTCTTTCATGGCGGCACGGCTGTCCGCTTCTTCCTTATCCAAGATCTGATCGTGGTTCGCATCTTTTGTTGTGAACTCCAGCGCGATGCCGTTTGGATCGAAGAAATAGATAGAATGACAGAAATGATGATCAATGGGGCCGAAGACCGGTACCTTGAAATCCTCTAGCCGCTGTTTGAATTGCATCAACGCATCCATGTCCTTCACTTCCATGGCCACGTGATAATCTTCCATCCCATCTTTGATGTTGAAGTTGCGCGTATCGACAGTTTCCGGAATGTCGAAAAAGGCGATCATGTTTTTGTCGCCCATTTCGAAAAAGAGATGCATGAACGGCTTGTCGTTTCCGGCGGGATCTTTCTCGAAGGAAAGCGTTGCCCGGGTGCGCAATCCCAAAAGGTCTTCGTAGAAAGCGCGTGTTTCTTCCGCATCACGGCACCGATAGGCACTGTGATGAACCCCCAAAATCTCAGGGGCAGGGGTTTTTCCGTCCTGTGACATGGTCGTCATGCGTCTCATCCTTTGTGTGTTTTTCCAAAGAATAAGAGAGTTTTCGACCGAAGGCCAGTTTGTCTGTTAGTGATGCGCCTGGCGCCGGCGGTGACTTTCCAGGCCTAGTTCGTCAGAGGCGATTTGATCTTTCCGGGCGATTTCGGCGGCTTCTCGGGATTGCCGGGCTTCTTCCGCGATCTCATAGCGCTTTAATTCCTGGAAGGCGGCGTTTACTTCATCGCGCAAATGGTCGATTTGGTCGTCCAGATCCGAGATGGTTCGGGTGGCGTCAATCCGCTTTGACTTTGAGGCCGACGCGAAATTTGTGAAGGCGAATGTGCCGATAAGATTGCCGGATGCTTTATGCGCTTCGTCTTCCAGAGCACCGTCAATTTTGAGAACGCGAAATTGTTCCGCCTGGCGTTTTTCTTCCAGGGCCGATATTTCGCGGCGAAGTTCATCGATTTTCCATTTATGGATACGCGCAAGGATACTCGTCGGCGTCATCAGACCGTCCTTTCGGGTTCGCTGGGATCAGATTGTGGGTCTTCGGGTGGTTGCTGTTCACTTTCCAATATTTGCTGCAGCAAGGCATAACCGTCGTCCAAGGTGGCGGTTTCTTGTTTGCCTTGGGACAGGAAGGCTTCGAGTTGATCGTTTAGCCGGATGGCGCGGTCGATGTCCGGGTCAGAGCCTGACCGGTAGGCGCCCAATCGAATGAGTTCCGCCATGTCATTATAGAGCGCCATGTAGCGGCGCGCTTCGGTGATCAATTGGTTCTGCTCGTCGGTGTTGCAGTTAGGCAGTGTCCTGGAAATCGATTTCAGAATATTGATCGCGGGATATCGTCCCCGTTCGGCGATGGCGCGTTCCAAGACGATGTGACCGTCCAAGATCCCCCGCACCGCATCGGCGATTGGCTCGTTGTGGTCATCGCCTTCCACAAGAACAGTGAATAGACCGGTGATGGACCCTGCACCGGCGCCGGGTCCTGCGCGTTCCAGCAGTTTCGGTAATTCTGCGAAAACGGTTGGGGTATACCCCTTGGCCGCCGGCGGTTCGCCGCCCGACAGGCCGATTTCCCGTTGAGCCATGGCGAAGCGGGTCACACTGTCCATCAGACAAAGGACGTGTTGATCCTGATCGCGGAAATATTCCGCTAACGCCATGGTCATATACGCGGCTTGGCGGCGGCGTAAGGCGGGTTCGTCCGACGTGGCGACCACAACGACGCTGCGCTTAAGTCCTTCTTCGCCTAAATCGTCTTCGATGAATTCTTGAACTTCCCGGCCGCGCTCACCGATCAGGCCGATCACAGCCACATCACACGCGGTGTTCCGCGCCAACATGGACAGCAGCACCGACTTACCGACGCCCGACCCGGCGAAAATCCCCATGCGCTGACCGCGGCAAGCGGTCACAAAACTGTTGAGGGCCCGCACGCCGAGATCAACCTTCTCGCCGACCCGTTGGCGGAGATGTGCGGGCGGTGGCGTTTGGCGGATTGGGCAGGCGTGACCGCCGGGAGCCAGCGGACCCTTGCCGTCAATCGGTTCACCGAAGGCATTTACCACGCGCCCCAACCAGGCAGGGGAGGGATGCACGGTCGCGTTTTGATCTTTAATGTCCGCCCGGCAGCCCATGCGCACGCCTTCTAGTGCATCAAATGGCATGCACAGCGCGCGGCCACCGCGGAAGCCGACCACTTCGCAGGGCACGGTGTTGTTGTTACCGGCTTCAATATTGATACGCGCGCCGATGCCAAAACTGTCCATGCCACCGGCAATTTCCACCAGCAATCCCTGAACGCTGACAACGCGGCCAAATTGATTCTCTGTGGGCACTTTTTTGATTTGTGAGATCAATGCCTGCACAAAATGACTCCCCATTTCACCCTGTTAAGACGTTGAAGAGTCTTCAGGCTGAACAAACCTATGCGGATAATCATCACAAGGACCGTTTAAGGTCTGGTAAATTTTTGGAGGAAAAACCGCAGTTTTCTGGGAAAAAATCGCAAGGTAAACGAAGCCCTTACGCAAAGAGTTTTAAGTATTCGATAACAAAACGCTTAAAACAGCCTGAAATCTTTTCTTACTTTTTTTATGGGGATTAACTTTTATTAAGGATTTCGGCATAGTGTGGGCAAATCAATTAACCATGTTGGAAGCCAATACAAGGTGGCCTGAGAGAGGACAACGATGCGGGTATTGCTCATCGAAGATGACAGCGCCACAGCACAAAGCATCGAACTGATGCTGAAGTCTGAGGGGTTTAATGTCTACACAACCGATCTTGGAGAAGAGGGTGTCGACCTCGGCAAATTGTACGATTACGACATCATTCTCTTGGATGTAAATCTACCGGACATGAATGGTTTTGACGTACTCAAAACACTTCGTGTGTCAAAGATCGGTACACCAATCTTGATTTTGTCAGGATTGGCGGGGATCGAAAACAAGGTGCGGGGCCTCGGTTTCGGTGCGGACGATTACATGACCAAGCCGTTCCACAAGGACGAGCTGATTGCGCGGATCCACGCTGTGGTACGCCGGTCAAAAGGTCACTCACAATCGGTTATCAATACGGGCAAATTGTCCGTGAATTTGGACGCCAAGACCGTAGAGGTCGATGGCCAGCGCGTTCATCTGACCGGCAAAGAGTACCAAATGCTCGAACTCTTGAGTTTGCGCAAAGGCACAACGCTCACCAAGGAAATGTTCCTAAACCACCTTTATGGCGGGATGGACGAGCCGGAACTGAAAATCATCGACGTCTTTATTTGTAAGCTGCGCAAGAAATTGGCGGCGGCAACGGACGGCGCCCATTACATTGAAACGGTCTGGGGCCGCGGATATGTGCTTCGGGATCCGGATCCTGCGGAAGACGTTGCCGCGTAAAGACGCGCTCAAGTAAGTATCAAAAAGGCGTCCCTATTCTTGGGGCGCCTTTTTTGCGTTTCGGGGTGAAAGGCAGCCTCCCCTGAAACACATTGCGGTCCCGAAATAGTTATATTATAACATATCGACAAATTCTCTTCACTAGCGGCGGTGTCGCTCAGGAAGCCGATAGCACCTGCAATAGTGACAACATTCCTGTGGCCCAACAGTGGCGGAAGGAAATTGGTGCTCGCAACGTGCCGGTTAGAAAAAACCAAATGACTCAATCCATGGAATTGATGCCCGACTGCTTGCCCGACCCGGTCAGAATTGTCGACCGGAGCGCCGAGCTGCACCTTATTGGCCATGAAGGGGTGGGAGGTGTGATTTGGAGCCGCGAGATCCCGCAAGAATTTCAGCGCTGGATCGACAGCTTAACACCCTTAAACCTGCCGTCTGCGCGGGCGGTCCTTCCGGTTCAAAAAGTGCGTGCGCTTGTGATGGACGCGTGTGACACCGCGAACATGCCTGCTGGCCCAAACCGCGATTGGTTTGTGAATGATGTGTGTGACTTGGCCAAAAGATACGCAAACATCATGTCGACCCCTTATCTTCAGCTTCGCTTCGACGTGGTCGCCGATAATGCCTGCCGCAAATTTCACATGGACATGGTGCGTGCACGGCTGATTTGTACCTATCGGGGACATGGCACTCAGTACGGGGTCGCCCAAGGCGACGCAGATCCGCGCGACATATGTGACGTGCCAACTGGTGACCCGATCCTATTGCGGGGGCGTCGGTGGCCCGATCACGAACCAAGCGCTGTCAGGCATCGGTCACCCCCGATCGCGGGCACCGGGGAAACCAGATTGATCCTGGTGTTGGACGCCGTGCAGACACTTGAAGATCCGCGTGCAGTAGCGTTGGCGGAACCAAAGCGCAGCTTGGACGTTCCCCAACCATAAGAATCCAAAACGTTGAAAAACTAAAGAGTTCGCCGCCGGAATACGGTTTTAGCCCACCGACCGTTGCGCCTGGACTGGAATATCGGGCAACACCTCTTTGGGTTCTGCCAGCGTGTAAAAACCGCGGGCACCTTTCACCGGTTTAAATCCCGCGGTATCGCCCAACAGTGTTTCCAAGGTGCCGACCACCAGCATGCCATCCGGCGCCAATTGTTGAGCCAATCGTGCCAGCACATCGTGGCGTTTTTCTTCTGCGAAGCTGCTCAACACATTGCGGCAAAAGATAATGTCGAATTCTCCCAACTTGGAAAATTCATCTATCAGATTGAATTGGCGGAAACGCACCTGATTGCGTATGGATTGCTGCAATTGCCAACGGGTCTTATTTTTTTCGAAATAGCGCACCATGATCCGGGCGGGCACCGTGCGCTGTACGTCGATTTGGCTGTACGTGCCAGCACGTGCTTTCCCCACAGCGTATTTCGAAACGTCCGTTCCCAGAATATCTAGGTCTCCGTCCCAATTGAGACGTAGAATCTGCTCCGCGGTCATGGCGACAGAATATGCCTCTTGACCGGTGGAGGTGGCGCAGGACCACACGCGCAGCGGCCGCGTCTTCTCGCGGGTTTCGGAAAAGACGGGAAATACCCGATCGGCCAATGCGTTGAAGGGGCTTTCATCCCGGAAGAAAAACGTCTCGCGCATGGTAATGGCATCGATCACGTCCATTGCCAGCTCATCGTCCGGCTCGCGCAGGAGGGTGGTCACCAAGCTGGAAACGCCGTCCAGCTCGTTGCGACGAAGAAGGGGCACAAGACGATTTTCGAGCGTCTTATGCTGTTCCTCGCGCAGCACAATGCCGATGCGATTTTCGATGAACGACTTCAGATCTTCAAAGTCGGTGCTGTGCATGGGCTGACCTCCGCCAGATGGAGCTCTGGGAACGGCCAGAATGTGGGATTTAGCTTAATAACGGATGAAACCGCAGGCCCGCTTAAGCGGCCTTTTTAGCAACAATGGACACGGCTTCTTCTTGGGTCGAGACCGACAGTTCAACCCCTAATTCGCGGGCGACCAGAGCGGATAGATGCGGCTGGATCGACCGGGCGCTCATATCCTCAAGGGGGGGCGTTTCGTCGGACAGCAACATGTCCCGAATGTCCTCAGCAACTTTCGCTTTTTCACCCTCGGCCCGAATTTCGATGGTAAGGCCGCCATCCGCGTCATTGCCGCTCACATGCAGGCTGCCGCCGCGCGGAATGGCATCGATGCCGATGAGAATAAGGTTAAGTAAAAGTTTCACGGCATTCTTGGGGAGCGACTGTCCGTCCGTGGGCCATTCAAGCTTCACCTTTCCGCTTTGAAGCAAGCCAAGCGTCACCTCTCGGGCGTCGCCCAAATCAATATTGTCGCCAGCGGCTCCGGCGGCGCCAAAAGCCAACCGCGCAAATTGAAGCTTGGCCGAGGCCTGCTGTGCGGATGATTGGATAAGAGACATTGCGTGTTCGCGCATCATCTCGTCGTCATCATCATTGAGCACCTCAAGCCCATTGGCGATCGCCCCCACGGGGCTGATCAGATCGTGGCACACCCGGGAACACAACAAAGCGGCTAGTTGAAGATCAGATATCGGCATGAAATGTCTCGTTGGTTTGATGACGCAAATACGAATAGGAGGGGACTACGATGTTCAATCCCCTTCTGGTCATTATTCGGATCAGAGTAAACAGTTGCTTAAAATTGTCCGGCATGGGAGAGAAAGCGCCGAACACCTCTCAGACCTGCCCTCTTTTTTCAATTGGTGCCATAGGAATCCTGCCCAAATGATTGACCATTCTTCATTGCTCGACGATCTCATCAGAATTGCTGTGGATGCCGGCATTGAGATCATGAAAGTGTATGAGTCGGACATCGCTGTCGAGCATAAGGATGATAAATCTCCCGTGACAGAGGCTGACCGGCGGGGGGAGGCGATCATCCTGGCGGGATTGGCGAAGGCAGCGGGGGATATTCCGGTGGTCGCTGAAGAGGCCGCGGCGGCCGGGCATATTCCAGAGGTTCGTGAGCGCTTCTTTCTGGTCGATCCGCTTGATGGCACCAAGGAATTTATCAAAAAGAACGGCGAATTCACGGTCAACATCGCCTTGATTGAGGACAAGGAAGCAACTCTAGGCGTGATCTACGTTCCCGCGAAAAAGAAGATCTATGCGGGGTTTGGAAAGACAGCTTTTAGTCAGGAAAATGTCGATCCCCATGTGGCCGATCCGTTGGCCGAGGCGTCGCCACGGCAATCGATCCAGGTTCGGACCGGCGATCGACGGGCGCTGGTGGCGGTGGCAAGCCGATCCCACCGGGATACGAAAACCGACGAATATCTTAGCCAATACAATATCTCGGATATGGTGGCCGCCGGGTCGTCCTTGAAGTTTTGCCTGGTGGCGGAAGGGGTCGCGGATCTCTATCCGCGTCATGGGCCCACCATGGAATGGGATACGGCAGCGGGTCACGCCATTGTCAACGCGGCCGGTGGCGAAGTGACCATGCTAGACGGGTCCCCCTTCCTCTATGGAAAGACGGCACACAAATTCAAAAACCCGTTCTTTGTGGTGCGTGGCCGGATCAGTTGATCAGCCTTTGCGGAGGAATAGGCTAGCTGTCATTGTCGTCAAAGCCCGCCCGACTGCTGTAAAAGACGAGGGCCATCAAGCCCGCCCCCAAGACCAGCGAGAAAAACAGTCCCAGTATCATGGCGAAAATGCCATGCCCACTAAGCTCGACCCCCTCTAAGCTGGTCCAAATGACCACGGATCCCCAAATCGACAAGGCAAGAATCCCGCCGAGCGAGGCAAACAACAATGCGGTCTTCATGGAAAGCTCCCAGCTGTTACGCCGAACAATATTGCGCTCGTTAAATAGGAAGCAAAGTGGGTGGCGGGAAGTGCGTCATTATATCGGCACCTTCGCGGCGCCGATTTTACGGCATCTGTCCCATTCGAAGGCGGTTAGGGTGGCCGGCGCGATCCTGACAAGCCCCCCGACAGTCACGGATCGCACCGGCCGGCCGCATGTGCCAATGTGTCGGCGGCGGCCACCTTGGGATTACTCTAGCCGGCTGCAGGTAAGGTGCGCCCAACCAATCACACCGTATTGCGCCATGCTGTTCCCACCCAACTCATAAGCAAGCGCCGTGCCTGCAATCACATTCCCTTGATCAATGAAATCAGCTGTTTCTTGGGGCTGCAATAGGGGAGCGTGTTCGAAAACGGGACAGCGGTATCTTCCATGACACCCAACCGTTCCATTTCGATACAATCAGTCACTTTTTTGTGGGATTTGCCCCGTTTTGGGTCCCAGGCCGGTGGCGAAACAAACACCAAAATGTTAAGAATGATTCGAGCCGGTTCCGGGTAAAAAAACAAAAATGATCGGGCCGGATACCACAGTGAGGTGGTCGTCCATTCTGCTGATCGCGCGATAAATGCAGGTCAGCCTGTAAGAGGTTCGAAGGATGATCCACCTAATCAAGACGTTACAGTCATGCCGTTTTCTGTTGGCCATAATGATGATGGCCGGTTTTGGAACAGCCGCCCAGGCGGATGGGCCGGGCACATCATCTGACGCAGTGTATGTTGCGCCGCATCCCAGCACACCGGGATCGCGCGCCGACTATTCAAACAGCAGCTCAGCACAGTCAGCGGACAAAACCGCCGCTGAAGATGAGACCTTTTCGAGAAATGAAATCGCTAACGCGGTTGCGGGTTTCTTCGGCATCACCACACAGAAGGCCGCTGAAGTGGTTGAAGTGATCTTCTCAGAGCAAGGGCGTCCGAATGCATACATCAAGGGAGAAGAAGCCAGCGGCGCATTCATCGCTGGGTTGCGCTATGGCAAGGGTGAGCTTGTTCGAAAGTCTGGCGAGGAAGAAACCATCTATTGGCAGGGACCGTCCGCCGGGTTCGACTTTGGGGGCGATGCATCCAAGGCGTTTACCTTAGTCTACAATCTTCAAGACACGGAAGACATGTTCCGGCGCTATCCCGGTGTTGAAGGCAAGGTCTACTTCATTGCGGGTATTGGCGTGAATTACCAGCAAAGAGGGAAAGTTGTCCTCGCGCCCATGCGGACGGGTGTCGGGTGGCGCCAGGGTGTGAACGCCGGCTATCTCAAATATTCGAAATTCCGTCGTTGGGTTCCGTTTTAAGAAAGAAATTTCGCCGTTAATCAATCCCCCATCTTTTCGTAACCTTAAAAAGCGGTTTATACTATCCACCTTGGTGGAGGCGTTTGCGTTAGTTGGGGGTCGGCATGCCGGCAACAGAGTTTATTGAAGCGTATTATTTCGTAGGTGGGTTTGTTGCCGGCCTATTACTCTCGGTCTTATTTGGCTTCCTTGTATGGATGCGCGTTTCCGGTCAATCGAAACGCGACATAGAGGCGTTGCGACACCGCGCGCGCATGGACAAGCGCCAAACCGAAAGCCTCGCCCGTAATCAGCACGAAACCATTGAAGCTCAGACCGAGATCATCGACCGTCAGAAGTCGCTGATTGAGGAACTGCGCGACCAGGTTAACGAATTGGAATCGGGGGTTCAGATTCAGGCTCAAGCGCAGAGCAACGACCGTGTGGACGATCTAGAACAGCATATCGAAGATAATAAGCGCCGCATCGCCGAGCTGGAGATGGCGCTGCAGTCTGAAAAATCTCAGTCGCGCCAGAAGATGGATGTGCTGAAGGAACGTCTTGGGACGCTGCTCTCGGAAATCGAAAACAAGCCATCGACCAAGGAATCAACCAAGGACATGGCCCGCCAGATCAAAACGCAGATCTTTGGTCCGCCTGCGCCAACGGCGCCCGCGAATAGCGACGCGAAGCCTGCGGATGAAGAACCCATTCTAGCGACCGCTTTGGCGCCAAAGGGAAGCGCCTCGGTCCCGGCCGCGGCGACCAAGGAACGCCGGTGGAAAAGACGGCGCTGGACCGGTTGATCCGGCTTCAATGCTCAATCATGTACAAGGCGTCTCAATACGAGGCGCCTTTTGCTTTTAGATGCCAAAGATCGGTTTTGAAAAACATGGCCGGCCAAACAATCAGCATGAGGACGACCGGCATCAGGGCTGCGTATTGCAGGCCAATGGCATTGATCACAAATCCATAGAGCACGGACCCCACTGGTCCGGTCCCCATCATCGCCAGTAGAAACACCGACAAAACCCGGCCACGTGTTTTTTCTGGTGCCGCCCGTTGCACGATGGTGCGGCTCATGCTCATGGAAACGCCGCCGGACAGGCCCCAAAAGGCCACAATTCCGAAAAATAGCCAGAGAGGGGGCTCAAAAAAGAAACACGCCATGGCGATGGCCCCCACGCAAGCGGCGATCATCAAGGCCTGTCCTTGATTTTCGAGGGGCCGTTGCGACAGCAAGGTAGAAGACACGCCAATGCCGCCAAAGAAACAAACGAATAAGAGCGATATTTCAAAGGCACCGCCCGCATAGACGTCCCGGATCATGAGCGGCAAGTACACCATGACTGCCCCCATAAAAATAAATCCTGTCAGTCCGACCATGAGAATTGTCGGGCGGATCCGCTCGGATGTCCAAGCGGCCTCAATGCCCTCACGTATCTCAGCCATGCGATGGGCGAATCCTGACGCAGTGTCGGTTGTCTGTTCTGCGTCATTGCCGTCGTTATCGGCCGCTGTGGCGGGTGCATAGACACCATAGTCGGGCAACTGACTGATCACCGCGATGCACAACGCGTATCCGATGCCGATCATGCCCACCAACGTGGCCGCGCCTAAGGTTTCGGCCTGGCCCGCCAACGTTATACCGATGAATTGCGCGCCGAATTGTCCAGCGGTGGCCAGGCCCACGGCCCGCTGCATTCCAATATCGGTGTCGGTTTGGGTGACACGCGTCAGCAGGCTGTCGCGGGCCGGGCCCAAAAAGGCGCCGATCGTGCTCATGGAAATCGCATACAGGACGACCATTGCGTAAGTGAGGCTGTCGGTCAGCAGTAAGATGCACAGGATGGTTGGGGGGATCACGCCCAAGGCATAGAGCCGCATCATCCAACTTTGCAGGTGTGATCGATCCGCCTTGGCGCCACCGACCAACAGGAATAGCAGCATGGGCAGCATCATCATGGCCTGAGCAGCGCCCACCCACTGGGGAGATGCTTGAAGAACCACAGCGACCAGCCACGGGAATAGGACCAGCCCGATGCCCGTGCTGCTGAAAAACACCACCTGGTTGATCAGGTACCAACTAAAGGGGCTTGGCTTTTTGGTCATTTGGTCGAACGGTTGCGCCATCCCATTGGACCTACAGCGAAGTGAAGTTTAAAGCAATTCGGCGGAGAAGCGCATCGCTTATTCCGGGAGCCCGTATCTGGCTTTCTATACCAGGCTCTTTGTGCATTGGATCAGCAGTCGGCGTTCGAGACCCGCAATACGATGTTTGATGGCTGCCTGATACTCATCTGAGTCGAAGCCCTTCAGATAAGCCGCACGCGACGGATACGCCACGATGGCCACCATGTCCCAGTCATTTTTGTCTGGGTCACCAACGACCAATTGCTGCGTTGGTGCCAGAAAAATGACCGAGCCACCATTTTCATGGATCTTGGCGGAGGCCACATCCGCATACTTTTGATAGGCCTCCTGTCCGGAGATGGCAGCGGCGTCCCCCAGGGATTCGTCCTCGTAATGCGCGATCTCCCGAAACTTGAGCAGATTGATCATGGTAATCGGCGATGCTTGGTCGGCTTGCCGTAAATCGAAAAGCTGATCGTCCGTTGGTTCGGTCGGGTGGGCTGCTGTTTTGGATTTATTGCTCATTGAGGTGTGCTCCAATCATCAGCTGGACGGGTCTGAAGCCAAGGGGTAAGGCCTCGCCAATAGTGACGAAACCCTTGGTTTCGATCTGATCGGTTTCAGATGGCGCTGCCATGATCAACCATATTTTGCCGGCCTCCAAAACGGATGCCCGGTCTGTCTCGCTGGGGTGCGCTGGTCCGTCCGGATGAGAATGATAGTAGCCGATGAGATCTTCTCGTGTGTTTCGGAGTTCTTTCAGTGTACGAATGAGAAGAGTGGGGTCGATCTCGAAGGTTTGTTTTGGGTCGCCTTGGGTCACATTTTCGCTGTGTTGTATGCGCGTAATGCGAAACATGTCGGTTTCGGTATTTGTGCCGATCAGCAGACCGCAACATTCCTGCGGGTAGCTGGTGCGCGCATGATGTTCCATGTCGGCTTGTACAGACGCGGGCATATAGACGTGAGCGGTCATTGGGCTCCCGACGTCACCATAAGCGTTTGCGTGATCGCACCGCTGGTCACGTCGACAATCAGCAAGCGGTTGCTTGAGGGACCTTTTACATGCACCACCATGCGGTTGCCATCTAGCGTAAAGTCTTGAATTGTTTCACCGGTGAGCAATGGCAGGCTGTTATTGGTCGGTGCTTCCGTCAGCGCCGCCGGGGCTGGCGGGGTGGTGCTTACCTCAGTATCCGACCCCAAACTTCCCAACCGAATAATGATCGTGGCGATCACGACAATAAAGCCGACGACCAACAAAATGCCCAAAACCACCACAATAATCTTTAGTAGGCGGGTGTTATCCGGTACGTCTTGATCGATGGGCGACACGGTTTCTTCTCCAAAGGCACAATTAGTCCTGGTCACCATTCCAGACCAAGGCGTAAGTGGACGTCTGGATAAGGTTCTCGCGGACCTATTGAATCATCAAGGCCACGCATTCAGCCGCACGCGCGTGAAAGCCTTGTTGGATGAGGGCGCGATCTCTTTAGACACCTCATCCGGCGCGCGGACGATAGGCGACGCGACTTACAAGGTCAAACCGGGTGACATCTACCGGATTCTTGTGCCGCCGCCCGCACCGGCAACGCCTGTGGCTCAATCCATTCCGCTTCAGGTCGTCTTTGAAGATGAAGACCTGATCGTGGTTGATAAGCCGGCTGGGCTTGTGGTGCATCCCGCCGCCGGCAATCCGGACCGTACGTTGGTGAACGCGCTTCTTGCTCACTGCGGAGATAGTCTTTCCGGTATTGGGGGAGAAGCCCGACCTGGAATCGTTCATCGTCTCGATAAAGACACCAGCGGCCTGATGGTGGTGGCGAAGACCGATCGGGCGCATCATGGGTTGGCCGCCCAGTTTGCGTCTCATGGGCGGGACGGGAAATTGGAACGCGCCTACAAAGCGCTGGTTTGGGGCGTTCCGAAATCCCCGGCGTTTACGGTAGAGGGAAATATTGGCCGGAGTCCCGGCAATCGAAAAAAAATGGCGGTGGTGGAAACCGGTGGAAAACCGGCAATTACTCACGTAACCATCGATCATATCTACCAGGGGTTGTTCTGCTTGGTCACCTGTGTTCTTGAAACGGGAAGAACACATCAAATACGCGTGCATATGGCGCATAGCAGCTACCCGCTGGTGGGCGACCCCTTTTATGGCGGAGCAAAAAAGGGTATAGTGCAGCGTACAAAGGGTGAACAGACTGGACTTCTTAAAGCAGTTCGGGCCTTCCCAAGGCAGGCATTGCACGCCTATCTGTTGGGGTTCGAACACCCAAAAAGTGGCAGAAAACTAAGGTTTGAAAGCGAATTGCCGGCGGACTTTAGGGATCTGGTGCAATTGCTCGACAGAGCCGGGTAATTTTGAGCGGTTTCAACACTTAATTTTGCCCAAGTTCATCCCTATTTGTAGTTGGGTTTGCATTGCACAATTACGTGCGCGCTTTGGTGCAGACCGCCTCTTAAGGGGAAAGACGCATGAACACGAAATCACTTCCGGCGATCACGCCTGACGGCAGCTTGTCTAGATACCTGCAAGAAATCCGGAAATTTCCAATGCTGGAGCCGGAGCAGGAATACATGCTGGCAAAGCGGTGGCGTGAGGATGAAGACGGGGAAGCCGCTCATGAGCTGGTAACCAGTCATCTGCGTCTGGTGGCAAAGATTGCCATGGGATATCGCGGCTATGGCTTGCCGGTCGGTGAGGTGATTTCCGAAGGAAATGTGGGCCTCATGCAGGCCGTAAAGCGGTTTGAGCCGGAAAAGGGTTTCCGCTTGGCGACTTATGCCATGTGGTGGATTCGGGCGGCGATCCAAGAATACATTTTGCGTTCTTGGAGCCTCGTGAAAATGGGCACCACGGCCAATCAGAAAAAGCTATTCTTCAATCTGCGCCGCGTTAAAGGCCAAATTCAGGCGATCGACGAAGGGGATATGCGCCCCGAGCAGGTCACCGAAATCGCCACGCGTCTTGGTGTGCCGGAAACGGATGTGGTCAGCATGAACCGCCGATTGGCGGCGCAAGATCATTCTTTGAACGCACCGTTACGGGCAGACTCCGAAGGGGAGTGGCAAGATTGGTTGGTCGATGATGCGCCCACCCAAGAGGCGATTCTAGCCGATAAGGAAGAGCTGACGCAGCGGCGCGAATTGTTGGCGGAAGCTCTGGAAGACCTCAATGAGCGGGAAAAGCACATTCTAATGGAACGCCGCTTGAAGGAGCAGCCGGCAACCTTGGAAGAGCTGTCGCAGGTCTATGACATTAGCCGTGAACGGGTACGTCAGATTGAAGTGCGCGCTTTTGAGAAGCTCCAAAAGGCCATGCGCAATAAGGCCAAAGAGCAGCGGTTGGCGACATCCGGCACCTAACGTTCCGCTGCTATTTAGCGGGGCGGTTGGCGATCGGCCAGTCAAACTCTTGCAGAAATGCCGGGATCTGCTCGGCAGCGATATCGGTCATAACGGATGGGTAGGAAAAGCGAAATTTGATGATCGTGTCTTCTGCCTGGAAGACATAAAGCTGGCCTAAGAAATCCGTTTCGCTTGCTGTGTCCTGATAAGAGAACAGACTGTGATGCCCGGCCGCTTCTCCTTTGGCATGCGCCACCCTTTGAAATCCGACGGATAACCGCCGCGCGTCGGGCAGCCGGTCCAGCGCGGCGTTAAGCGAAGCCTTAAAGTGGTCTTCCGCGGAATCGCCCCCCACCGGCAACAGGTAGACGGCGACGGCGAGGCGCCCACTGGCGGCATCCAGAAAATAGGGCACCGACACCTCCCCCGCCTTGGCGTCCAGCGTGGTTTCGGCGGCGCGCAGCAGGCCCGCTTGTTCCAGCGGAAAAACGATCCCCGTGGGGCGGTGGGTGAGCCGCCGATCGACACCTTGGGTGAACCAGGGTGAGGGCTTGCCCGACTTAATGGCCAACAGCTCCATGGCGTGGGCGGCGACGTGTTGTTCACGGCCCGCTTTGATGGAAGCAAACACATAGCCTTCAAGCGCTGCGTAATAGAGGCTTTCCGTGTTACGCACTTGCGCCACCAATTCGAGCGCTTTTTCCAGATGCGGCAGCGCCTCTTCGTATTTCTGTTGCTCGATAAGGGTGGTGGCAAGCCGGTAGAGATTGTTCGCCAAATCCTCCCCACCCGGACTATGGACCAAGGCCAGCCGATAGGCAGAAGCGGCTTCGTCGAAATGGCCTTTTTCGAAGAGCGTATCGCCCAAGCGCATGGACGATTTCCAAACACCGATGGACGCGCGGGCCGACCGTTCGGCAATCACGACCGCCTTCGATTTGGCGGCGAGGGGGGCTTCTTCAGCCTGCACCTCTTCTGCCTGCGCCGCACCACTCCCCAAACCTCCAAGGGCAAGGAGGGCGGACAGGAAGAAACCTTTTGTTAATGCGTTGCGCATGTCTGCCTAAGAAGAGTACCACCGAAAAGACGCACGGTCACTTCTGTTATGGCATGATTGCGCTCACAAACCGTTAAACCTCTTCACAAGTCTAACGGTTCAGTAACTCTTTTTTGTCGCGCGTCCGGACGGCGAACCGGTGCCCACTTCGCCTGGTCGCGCTTATCCTAACGATCCCTAAACGGATCATGCACCAGGATCGTGTCTTCCCGCTCCGGCGAGGTGGACAGCAAGGTCACCGGCGCTTCGATCAATTCTTCAATGCGGCGGACATATTTAAGCGCCGTGGCGGGAAGGTCCGCCCAAGAGCGTGCCCCTTGGGTCGATTCTTGCCAGCCCTCCAGCGTCTCGTAGATCGGCTTGACCCGCGCCTGTTGCGAGGCGGACGCGGGCAGATAGTCGATGCGTTCCCCGTCCAATTCATACGCGACGGCGACTTTTAGTTCGTCCATGCCGTCCAGCACGTCGAGTTTGGTGAGCGCGATGCCGTCAATGCCGCCCGTCTTCACGGTTTGGGCGACCAGCACCGCGTCAAACCAGCCACAACGCCGGCGCCGTCCGGTCACCGTGCCGAACTCATGGCCGCGCTCGCCCAACAATTGGCCGATCTCATTATCTTGTTCGGTGGGGAAGGGGCCTTCGCCCACGCGCGTTGTATAGGATTTCGTGATTCCCAGCACATTGGTGACGGCACTTGGGCCGAGCCCCGAACCACCCGCCGCTTGCGCCGCGATGGTGTTCGACGAGGTGACGAACGGATAGGTGCCGTGGTCCACATCCAGCAAAATGCCTTGGGCGCCTTCGAACAGGATGCGTTTGCCGTCGGCGCGGGCTTTGGCCAATTCGCGCCACACCGGTTTGGCGAACGGCAAGACCTTTGGCGCCACATCCATCAATTGTTGGAGAAGCGCGTCTTTTTCGAATTCGTCCTTGCCGTGGCCGCGGCGCAGGGCATTGTGATGTTCCAGCAGACTGTCAAGCCGTTCGCTCACCAAGTCTTTGTCGGCCAAGTCAATCAGGCGCACCGCGCGGCGGCCGATCTTGTCTTCGTAGGCCGGGCCGATGCCGCGTTTGGTCGTGCCGATCCGTGTACTGACATTACTGCCTTCGCGCAACACATCCAATTGCTGATGCACCGGCAAAATAAGGGTGGCGTTTTCGGCGATCATGAAGTTGTCGGTGGTAATGTCCACCCCCTGGCCGCGCAAGGTATCCATTTCCTTGAGCAGCGCCCATGGGTCCACCACAACCCCATTACCGATCACCGATAATGTTCCCTCACGGACAATGCCGGACGGCAGCAAGCTTAGCTTGTAGACCTTGCCGTCGATGACCAAGGTGTGGCCCGCATTATGGCCCCCCTGAAAGCGCACCACCACATCGGCACGCTCCGACAGCCAATCGACAATCTTGCCTTTACCTTCATCGCCCCATTGGGCCCCCACCACCGCCACATTGGCCATGTGAGTTCTCCCTTATTCTTTAGCGGAACCGGGCCGGACGCTTGGGCCCGGCCAGAGAATAGAACAAGGGAGGCGACGTATCACACTAGGGCCTAGAAAGCGAGTGCTTTTGCCTGACCGACCATGGGCAAAGCGCGCACTTTGTCCAGCACGTCTTCCGCCACCGGGCTGTCCACGCTGATCAAGGCAATAGCATCGCCGCCTTCTTCGGCGCGGCCCAGGTTGAAACTGGCGATATTCACGCCCGCATCGCCCAGCACCGTGCCGAGGGAGCCGATAAAGCCCGGCTTATCTTCATTGGTGATGTAGAGCATGTTGCCGGTCAATTCGGCGTCCATATTGATGCCCTTCACCTGGATGATACGCGGGTTACCGTCGGAGAACACCGTCCCCGCCACACTGCGCGTCTGGTTTTCCGTGGTCACGAACACGCGCATATAGCTTTCATAAACGCCACCCTGAGGCCGCTTTGTTTCGGTGATCTGGATGCCGCGGTTTTCCGCAACCGAGCGGGCATTGACCATATTGGCCTCGGTGACCGTGGGGCTTAGCAGACCGGCAATGGCGGCGGATTCCAGCGCTTGGGTGTTAAAGCCCGCGCATTCGCCTTCATATTCGATGCGCACTTCCTTGACCGCCGATTCGATCAGCTGACCGGCAAACAGACCCAACTGCTCCGCCAGCTTCACATATGGCCGCAGCACGGGCGCTTCTTCCGGCGAAATGCTCGGCATGTTGAGGGCATTTTGCACGCTGCCGTCAATCAAGAAGTCCGCCATTTGTTCCGCCACTTGAAGCGCCACGTTTTCTTGCGCTTCCGTGGTGCTGGCGCCCAAATGCGGTGTCACCACCACATTCGGGTGTCCGAACAAAATGTTTTCCTTGGCGGGTTCTTCGGCGAACACGTCCAAGGCGGCGCCGGCCACATGGCCTGCATCGAGGGCGGCCTTCAAGGCTTCTTCCACGATCAACCCGCCACGCGCGCAGTTGATGATGCGCACGCCTTCTTTGGTCTTGGCCAAATTCTCCGCATTCAGAATGTCGCGGGTTTTGTCGGTTAGCGGCGTGTGCAGGGTGATGAAGTCGGCGCGGGCCAACAGCTCGTCCAGTTCCACTTTTTCCACCCGCAATTCTTCAGCGCGTTCCGGCGTCAGGAACGGGTCGAAGGCCACCACTTTCATTTTCAGGCCCAAGGCGCGGCTCGCCACGATGGAGCCGATATTGCCGCAGCCGATCACACCCAGGGTTTTGGAGGTCAGCTCCACGCCCATGAAGCGGCTTTTTTCCCATTTGCCCTCATGCGTCGACGCATTGGCTTCGGGAATTTGCCGGGCCACCGCAAACATCATGGCGATGGCATGCTCGGCGGTGGTGATGGAATTGCCGAACGGCGTGTTCATCACGCAAATTCCTTTGGCGGTGGCTTCCTTGATGTCGATATTGTCGACGCCGATCCCTGCGCGGCCGATCACCTTCAGGTTCTTGGCGGCGGCCAGAACCGGCGGCGTTGCCTTGGTGGCGGAACGTACGGCCAGGCCGTCATAGTCACCGATGATCTCGATCAGCTCTTCTTTCGAAAGGCCGGTTTTCACGTCAACGTCGATACCGCGGTTTTTGAAGATCTCAGCGGCGGCGGGGCTGAGTTTGTCTGAAATCAGAACTTTTGGCATTGCTGCCTCCATAATATGAGAGAAGGGGTTTGACCCTGTTGTCTAATTTGTCATTGCGAGCCCGCATTAGCGGGCGCGGCAATCCAGAACACCTTGCTTTGCGCTAGTGGCTCTGGATCGCGTCACCGCCTTTTGGCGGTTCGCGATGACGTTGAACGATGAAAAGCCATTCATTGGTTTGAGCCTATGCGGCTTCAGCTTGGGTACGGCGCACTTCCGCATAGGCCCAATCGAGCCACGGCATCAGCGCGTCCAGATCCGCTTTTTCAATCGTGGCCCCGGCCCAAATGCGCAAGCCCGCGGGGGCATCGCGATAAGCGCCGATGTCGAGGGCGATGTTCTCGTCCCCCAACAGGCTGGCGATTTTCTTGGCGGCGGCAGCTTGGGCATCCGCGTCCAAGGCGGTGAACCACGGATCAACCACTTTCAAACACACCGAGGTGTTGGAACGGTTGGCTTCGTCCGCACACAGAAAATCGATCCAATCCGTCTTGGCAACGAAATCGGCGATCACCGCCAAATTGGCATCGGCCCGTGCTTGCAAGGCGGAAAGCCCGCCCAGGCCCTCCGCCCAATTGAGCGCGTCCAAATAATCTTCCACGCATAACATGGACGGGGTGTTGATGGTTTCGCCTTTGAACACGCCCTCGATCAACTTGCCGCCTTTGGTCAGGCGGAAGATCTTCGGCAAGGGCCACGGCGGTGTGTAATTTTCCAAGCGTTCCACGGCGCGGGGGCTGAGGATCAGCATGCCGTGGGCCGCTTCGCCGCCCATCACCTTCTGCCAAGAGAAGGTGGTCACATCCAGCTTGTCCCAGGCAAGGTCTTGAGCGAAGGCGGCGGAGGTGGCATCGCAAATGGTCAGGCCCGCGCGGTCCGCGGGGATCCAATCCCCATTTGGAACCCGCACGCCGGAGGTGGTGCCGTTCCAGGTGAAGACAACGTCATTGTCGAAGTTCACGTCCGCCAAATTGGGCAGCTCGCCATAGCCGGCTTCCAGCTTGCGTACATTGTCAAGTTTCAGCTGTTTGACCACATCGGTCACCCAGCCGGAGCCGAAACTTTCCCAGGCTATCATGTCGACGCCGCGCGCGCCCAGCAGAGACCACAAGGCCATTTCCACCGCGCCCGTGTCGGAGGCGGGGACGATGCCGATCTTGTAATCCGCGGGCACACCCAGGATCTCACGCGTTTTGTCGATGGCAAGCTTCAGTTTCGCTTTGCCTTCTTTTGACCGGTGCGAGCGGCCAACGCATGCATTTTCAAGGAGTTCAGGAGACCATCCGGGCCGTTTTGCGCACGGGCCAGACGAGAAAAGGGGCCGTGCGGGGCGCACAGCCGGACGTGTTGCTTCAGTCATGAGTATTCCTTCCAGAATAAGCGCGCTGCGTTGGGGCAGCGTGTCCCACCGCCCACATATGATTTCCCAGGGTTAATGTCAAACGAAGAATCGCAATTGCTGCTCTTCTGCACGGCTTTTGTGTCGCTGTGGTTAAAAGAATGTTCTGTGGAACCGCGCCACGGAAGAATGTCGTCATTGCCGGGCAAGCGGCTGCAAGACCGCGCTGACCCGGCAATCCATGGGGGACCACCGGATCTGCACCGTCGTGCCGACGGTTGTCCGGTGATGACGCATTTTTTTTTCGCTCATTCCCGCGAAAGCGGGAATCTCTGAACGTCTTTTGGGAGATCCCGGATCGCGCAAAGGCGCGTCCGGGATGAGCGGATGTTGGTGGGCGCATGGGGTAGATCCAAATTAGGTGGCTAAGCCTTCCCACTCCCCCGGCCCAACCACCCGTGACAGGGTACCCTTGGGGTGGTTGGGCCGGGGGAGCGGGAAGGTCAAAGTGGATAAACAACGGGCGCATGGGGTTCATCCAAGTCTCGGCCAGAGACCCCCTATTTGTCATACCCGTCTTTAGGCGGGTATCCACTCGCATCACGTCTTGCGACCGCGTGTATGTCAGGATTTCTGGATAGGCCGCTGGGGTTTCGGCAAGCGGCATCGAGAGTGGATCCCCGGCGTCGCCGGGGATGACGGGTGGCGAGTGTGCGGCCACATCCGTCTTACAGGTCAATTTTGGCGTCATGGGTCAACTCCATCAACGCCTCCCTCAAAACTAAGATACCACAAACCCACTTCTCCGTCATGTCCCCGGGGAGCAGCTGTGTAAGCCATGCATCCGGGCAATGACGATGTGGTGTGGGATGCCTGTTGCCAATCTCTCTAACGTCATCCCCGGGTTTGACCCGGGGATCTACTCGCAGCTCCGCTTGTTTCTGAGCAAAGATTTCGAGGAATGAGGAAACGTGGATTGGATCCCCGGCGTTGCCAGGGATGACGGACTGTGTGTTACGGCGTCGCCTAACAAGCCCGACAAGCCGGGCAATGACGATTTGGTGTGGGCTGCCCGTCGCCAAACTCTCTAACGTCATCCCGGCCTTGAGCCGGGATCCATATCCCCTGTGCTCACGTGGCGGGGGCGGTGGTTATGGACCCCGGATCAAGTCCGGGGTCACGGTTTAGGAAAGCGGATGACGCGGCGTTAAAACTTCAGCCCCAACGCCTTCAGCTCATCCTCCGCCTGTGCCGCCGTTTTGAACTGGATCGCGTGCATGTCCATGGCGCGGGCGCCGTCCACATTGTGGGGCATGTCATCCATAAACACCGTGTGTTCGGGCGTCAGGTCAAAGCCGTCCAGCAAGTGGCTGTAGATTTCTTCGCTGGGCTTCAGGCAGCCCACAGTGGCCGAATTGATCACGCCGTCGAAATGGCGCCAAAAGTCATAGCGGTCGCGCAAATACGTCTCGATCTCTTTCACATTGTCGGTCAGCGCAAACAAGCGGTACTCCGCGGCGATCAACCGGTCCATCATCTCCACGGTGCCGTCCACCAGATCTTGCGTGTCTTTCACGTGAAAAAACATCGTCGTTAGTTGGTCGAGCGAATGGCCATGTTCTTTGTGAAAGGCGTATTTGGCTTCGTCTTCCGTCAGTTCGCCCTTGTTCAGGCTGCGCCAGATGGGATGGCGGAAAATGCTGCTGGCAAATTCGGGCGTCGCATGTGCGTCGCCAAAGGTCCGTCTACAGATGAGCTGTGGGTCCCACCGTGTGACCACATTGCCAATGTCGAAAACCACGTTTTTGATCATGAGGTCGCGCTCCGTTGTGTTTGCTCTTTCTCGTCGTCATTACCCGGTAAGCGGACTGTAAGTTCGCGCATCCGGGTAATCCAGGTCTGAAACGGCCCAACGGTTGCGAGCCCGTCGTGGATTGCCCGGACTGACGCCGGGCAATGACGTATTGATTGTTCGTCTTTGTCTAGAATGCTTTTCCGACCCCTCAAAACTCCTTAACAGGTCTTAACCTTCTTCAAACCAAATCGCGTTATGTAAAATGCCAACATCGAGATGTGTTGGAGCATGAGAAGGGGAAAGACATGAAAATTCTGACAGCGCTTAAATGCGGGGCGGTTGCGGCAGCGCTTCTGGGCGGCATCGGCTTTACGACCAGCGCGCAGGCCTATGAACCGTTCATCGGCGAGGTGCGGTCGTTCGGGTTCAATTTCTGCCCGCGCAATTGGGCATCGGCGGATGGACGCCTCATGCCAATCGCCGAAAACCAAGCCCTGTTTTCTCTGTTTGGCACCTATTACGGGGGCGATGGCCGCACCACCTTCGGGTTGCCAGATTTGCGGGGCCGTGTGGCGGTGCATATGGGCGCGGGGCCCGGGCTGAATCAATATCAAATTGGGCAAAAGGGCGGTACGGAATCCACCATGCTGCCGCAAGGTCCGCGCGCCGCCGCCGCGACAGAGGGCGCCACGTCTAGCGTGCCGACGGTGGCGGGTGACCGGGGCGCCGTGAACAACATGCCGCCTTTTACCGTGGTGAATTGGTGCGTGGCGCTGCAGGGGATTTATCCGTCACGAAATTAGCGCAAGGCGGGGGCTTTCCCCCGCGTCGCTCACGGGTTTTCAATCGCCGGTTGACAGGCGCGGCGCGCTTCACTTTCATTTCGCGTGTTTTCACCTAGTTACGGCAGCCGATGACCAATATTGACCTTGCCCCCCACCCGTTTGACGAAATCGTTGAAGGCGGCATCACCGTGCGCGGCGATGCTTGGGGCGACCCGGCGCACACGCCGGTGCTGATGACCCATGGGGGCGGGCAAAGCCGTCAGGCCTGGCGCAAAAGCGCGGGCGCCTTGGCAGAGGCCGGCCATTATGTGGTGACGGTGGATGCGCGCGGCCATGGGGAAAGCGATTGGGCGGGCGACGGCAATTACGGCATGGAGATCATGTCTCGCGATGTGCTGACCCTGCTTCGCCGGTTCGACCGGCCGCCGGTTGTAGTGGGCGCCTCCATGGGCGGCATGTCCGCTTTGTTGGCGCAACACGCCCGCGACCATCAATTGTTTTCAGGCCTGGTGCTGGTGGATGTGACACCGCGCATGGACCCCGGGGGTGTGCGCCGCATTGTGGAGTTCATGACCGCCCATCCCAACGGCTTTGCGTCGCTGGACGACGCGGCCGAAAAAATCGCCGCCTATAATCCGCACAGGGAACGGTCCCCCAACACCGACGGCTTGCGCCGCATCATGCGCGAAAAAGACGGGCGCTGGCATTGGCAATGGGACCCGGCCTTTATGTCGCCCGGGGGCGAAGGCATGAAGTTGGACCACGATGCCCGAGACGCCCATATGGAAGATATGGCGGAGCGGATGCTGGAGGCCGCCGCGCGCCTCACCGTGCCCGTGCTGTTGGTGCGGGGCGCCCAATCCGATGTGGTGAGCGAAGAAAACGTCGCCGAATTCCGCGCCGCCGTTCCCCATGCGGAGTATGTGGATGTCTCCGGCACCGGACATATGGTGGCGGGCGACGACAATGACGCGTTTACAAGTGCGGTGCTGGCGTTTTTGAGGGGGGAAACAGGCGCTTATTCCGTCTGAACCTTGGATTTCTCTGCATCTTCGTTGCTACCCGCTCGGCAAGTGGGATCATCCAATATTCTCCAAAACGCAAACTCATGAGATTCGTTTGCCCATGGGGTGTTGCCATCCTTTGCGTGAGCGGTTTCAACCGTCATAACGCAGTGTTCCGCCAGCTCACCTTTCGCTTCCTCTTGAATTTTTTTAATGGTGGGTGAGCGCGCTTCTGCCAAAAGGCTAAAATAGTAGGCGATAGCAGGCTGCCCAACGAAAGTGCTTATGCGATCTCGGGATAGATTTTTATTTGCACACCACAGAATCATGTCCAGGGTTAGCTCTACATCAGGTCTGCAAAGTAAGTTCGCTTGACTTGCGCTAACAGTAGGCAGGGTAAACCCTGCTTCGATCCAATCTAGTCCTCTCGATTTGCGTGAGTTGTAAATTTTGTCCGCCCAAAGACCATGTGCATAGATGAGTTCCGGGTCGCGGTGATCTAAGTTGTCGATATGAAACCAAAGTGTCGCGACGTAGTGGCTTTCCGCTCCGACTTTTGGATCTGCTTCCAGGCGCTTAGCCAGAGTAATAATCTGACGTGCACAGAATTTTCGATCTTCAAGGATCTGTTCCTCTATTTTAGAAGCATCAATCTCCTGTCCGTCTAGAAATCGCCCCATATACTGATAACTCGGCGCGCCGCCATATTTGGGATGCATGAGCCAAATGCAATGGGGCATGAAATCAGACGCAGCGTCGTATAGGCGCCAGTCCGACGGCCATTCCAAATGTCGGCCCCAGGCGGGCCTCCAGTAGAGGCGGGTAAAAAGCGACTGATCCCGAATGCGGTGCCACAGAGACCCGCGCCAGCGGTCGTCGAGGTTCCGCGCAAATCTTATAATATGTTCATCGGTAACCGGGCGATCAGTGTACAAAACCCCTCGATAGAAGGAATAGTCGCAGAGGTTTTTCAGTTCTATTTCAGCCAGCTTCTCATTCGCGCCCGGCAACCCGCTGAACAATGCGATAGATATAATGTCATTTATTTTTTCGCAGTCTTCAGCCGCAATGGCGTTGTCGAGGGGGGAGATCCAATCCGGTTTGAAAAAAGGTTGCGGCCAAAACACCAGGGCAGTTAGGGCGAGCGTGATGATGCCGTAAAGGCCCCGCCGTGTGATCCGCATGACCAATCCCCCCGATCTGCGTTTCCTGTTGGGATGGAGTGTGCCACAACCAAGGGTCTTGGTCTATAAATCATACACGTGTTGTGCGGGTGGGGCAGATAGGGGGAGGGAGCGTCCATGACCACAGATATCCAGGCAGATCATCTTCTCGGCCTCGCTACATTTCTGGACAAGGCCGACGCGCGGCGGTGGCGCGCCTGCGCCGAGTTGAGATCGGGGTGGGCGAAATTGTCGGCCGACCTGCCGCATCGCTACGACCCGCTAGCAGCCTATCGTGTCGATTGCGCGGCTTGGGATGGAGACGCCGTTGCCGCCAAGCTGCGCGCCCTTGGATCGCCGGACGAGGTCTGTGTGATCGGAGGGGTGGATGTGGATGAGGCGATGATGCCCCTAAAGGAGGCCGTCGCCGAGGTGGTTGGGGATCTCGGCGGTCAGGTGATCAGTTGTGTGCCGGGCAAGCTGGCCTACTACGAAAGTGGGGACCAGGGTATACGGATGATTTTGAGGAAATAGGGCCAACGAAACCACAAGACAACGTATGGCGTCATCGAGATGCGCCCCCCGCATTTGTGACGGTTCCGTGAAATTTTTGTGTCATCGAACTTGTTTTGACTCAGCTCAAAGAGCCGGAGAACAATTGCGCTTCAGAATGGTTCCAAGCCTTGCGGCAAAGTCGCCGCGGGGTTCGGAAGTGGGGGCCAATTTACATGCCGGTGTCGCTTACACTCACGATCGTGATCGTCTTGTCCACGATCGGATTCATGGCAGGTTTGCGCCGCGCCTGGGTGGTGGGCGACGGCAGCCGCCGCGAGCTGCATTCCATGCCGCTTTATCACGGCTGGTGGGTCGCGTTGTGCACCTTGCTGCCGGCCGTGGTGTTGGTGGTGGTGCTGATCATCATCAAATTTCCCTTGATCGATGCTCTGGTGTGGGCCGATCTGCCGGACAGCTACACCGCGGGCAAGAACCGATCGGTGGTCTTGTCGCGGATCGACGCCGTGGCTGCCGATATTCAAACCCGGCAGGAAGTGCAACCGGTGGAACAGGCCGCCGCCGACCGCATGAAACGCTTGCACAACCAATTCGATTTGTGGATGGGGGTTGTGGCGGTGGGCCTGGCCATGGGATTGGGCCTTTATGCCAATCGGCGCATTCACCGCGATTTCCGCGCGCGAAATTTAAGTGAGCGCATCTTCTTAGGCCTGCTGATCGCCTGTTCCGTGGTGGCCATTCTGACCACCATCGGCATTGTGTTTTCCTTGGCGTCGGAAGCCTTGCTGTTCTTTTCCGTGGTGTCGCCGCAGGACTTCTTCCTCGGGCTCGACTGGAGCCCGCAAAACGCCATTCGCGAAGATCAGGACGTGGCGGCGGGCTCGTTCGGTTTCGTGCCGCTGTTCACCGGCAGCTTGATCATCGCCGCGATCGCCATGCTGGTGGCCGCGCCGGTGGGCTTGTTGTCGGCGATTTACATGGTGGAGTTCGCGCCCCCCACGGTGCGGGCGACGGCCAAGCCGGTCATTGAAATTCTGGCGGGTGTGCCCACCGTGGTATACGGATTTTTTGCTGCCGTTACCGTGGCGCCGATCATCAAAGGGTTTGGCGAATCCATCGGCCTTAGCGTCAGTTCGGAATCCGCGCTGGCGGCGGGATCTGTGATGGGCATCATGATCATCCCCTTCGTGAGTTCTCTGTCCGATGACGTGATCAGCTCGGTGCCTTATCGTTTGCGCGATGCCGCGTTGAGCTTGGGGGCCACCGAAGGGGAATCCATTTTGAAAGTGGTGCTGCCCGCCGCTTTGCCCGGTTTGCTCAGCGCCATGGTGCTGGCGATCAGCCGGGCGCTGGGCGAAACCATGATTGTGGTGATGGCCGCAGGGCTTGCCGCCAACTTGACCGCCAATCCGCTTGAATCCGTTACCACCATTACGGTTCAGATCACCACGGTGCTGACGGGGGACCAGCCTTTTGACAGCCCCACCACGCTGTCGGCCTTTGCCCTGGGGTTGGCGTTGTTCTTGGTGACTTTGGTGCTCAACATTTTGGGCTTGCGGATTATGGAAACTTATCGGGAAAGATATGACTAAGGATCCTCACCCTACAGATGATATCTTCACGTCGGAGAAATTTCATCGCGCCGTGCGCCGCCGTCGTGGCGCCGAAAGCCGGTTGAAATTTCTGGGGGCCGCCGCCATCACCGTGGCCACCGGCCTGCTCTTGATCCTGTTCGTGTCGATCAGCACGCAAGGCTATACGGCCTTTACCCAGACACAAATCTCCGTGCCGATCAATTTGGCATCCGATCAGCTCGTGGCGGGTGACAAGCCTGTGGAAGAGGTGATTAAGGCCGCCAATTTCCGCGCGCTGGTGCGCGAGGGGCTTGAGGCCCGGTTGGGTGCGCCGGACACGCGCCGGGGACGCCGGGACATGATGGCCTTGGTGACGCCGTCCGCCGCTTATTTTGTGCAGCAAGAAGTACTCAAGAATCCCGATTGGATCGGGACGGCCCGCGATTTTTGGCTGCCGGCGTCCGACGATATTGACATCATCATCAAAGGGTTTGCGCCGCGTGACGTGCCGGAAGAACAGCGGCTGATCAATGACCGGCAATTGGCCTGGCTGTCTCGGCTGGAGACCGGCGGTCTGCTCGAGGGGCGGTTCAATTCCATGTTTTTCTTCGGCAATGACAGCCGCGAACCGGAGATCGCCGGTATTTTCGGCGCAGCGGTCGGGTCCATTCTCATGCTGGCGGTGACGTTGATCGTGTCTTTGCCGCTGGGGGTGGCGGCGGCGATCTATCTGGAAGAATTCGCGCCTAAAAATTGGTGGACGGAATTTATTGACGTCAATATCCGCAACCTCGCGGCGGTGCCCTCTATTGTCTTTGGCCTGCTGGCGCTTGCGGTTTTTATTCGCTTGTTCGGCATTCCGCGGTCGACGCCCTTGGCGGGGGGCTTGGCGCTCAGCTTGTTGACCTTGCCGACCATCATCATTGCCGCGCGCGCGGCCATTGCCGCTGTGCCGCCGTCGTTGCGGGAGGGGGCGCTGGAATTGGGCGCGTCGAAACTGCAAACCGTCACCCAAGTGGTGCTGCCCTCGGCCATGCCCGGCATCCTCACGGGCACCATCATCAGCATGGCGGAAGCGCTGGGTGAAACCGCGCCTTTGCTCATGATCGGCATGGTCGCCTTCATGGTGGACACGCCGGTCGGCATTACGGACCCCGCGGCCCCTTTGCCGGTGCAGATCTATACCTGGTCCACAAGCCCGGAACGTGCCTTCGCCGAAAAAACAGCCGCCGCCATTATGGTCTTGCTTGTCTTGCTGGTCTTTATGAACAGCCTGGCGATTTATTTGCGCAACCGCTTCCAACACAAATGGTGATGTGATGATGCAAAGTTTGTTCGCTTCTCCGAAAAATTCGCGGCCGAAGATCGCGCCGATAAAAACGGGGTCTGTCGCGGGCGGAGCCGATGCCGATGACGCAGCCAAAATGGTATGCCGCAATGTGAATGTTCACTATGCGGAATTTCATGCCCTAAAAGATGTGACCATCAATGTAAACAACAAGGAAGTGCTGGCCTTGATGGGGCCGTCAGGATGCGGAAAGTCCACCTTCCTTAGATGTCTTAATCGGATGAACGACACGGTGGACGGGGCGCGCATCACCGGGGACGTGTTGCTCGAAGGGCGCGACATCTATGATGCCAGCATTGACCCGGTCATCATCCGCTCGCGCATCGGCATGGTGGCCCAAGCGCCCAATCCGTTTCCAAAATCGATCTATGACAATGTCGCCTTTGGACCGCGCCTCCACGGGCTTTACGACAACAAACAGGATCTGGACGCGCTGGTGGAAAAAAGCCTGCGCCGGGCAGGGTTGTGGGAGGAAGTCAAAGATATCCTCGACCGCCCAGGCACGGGCCTATCTGGCGGTCAGCAACAGCGCCTGTGTATCGCGCGGGCGATCGCCAATGGCCCAGACGTTCTGTTGATGGACGAGCCTGTGTCTGCCCTCGATCCCGTAGCCGCGGGCCGGATCGAGCAGCTCATCGTTGAACTGGCGGAGCGCTATGCGATTGTGATTATCACCCACAGTTTGGAACAAGCCCGCCGCATTGCCGACCGCACGGCCTTCTTTTATCTGGGGGAACTTGTGGAAGCCGCCTCCACGGAAGAGGTGTTCACCAATCCAAAGGACAAGCGCACCAAGCACTTTATCGAAGGCATGTTTGGCTAGATTTGGATACTTAGCCGAAGGGGACCGGTGTGCGCCACCGGCCCGAAGGGAACAAGGCCGCCGAATACAGCGCGGTATAGGCAGGGCGCAGGGCGGATTTGACCTGTTCGGTCAGCCCACCGCGTTTCTGAAGGACACCGTCACGTTCATCCGCCCGGTCGCCCAGCACATTGCTTTTGAAGCCGAGGGTTAAACCGCTTTGCATGTCTTGCACGCAAGGCGCAGGCACCCATTGCAACACTTGCACGTCGGTGGCTATGCGGCGCTGCGGATCGAACAGATCAATGTCAACCGCATTCGAGAAATGATCGCTCATCTCCACCAGATGGGCCGCGGTCTTTTTGTTGAGCAAATAAGCCGCCGTGCCGCCATGGTTGCTTTCCAGCACATAAGCGCGGCGGGTGCCCACCTGATGCCGTGCCTGCCGCTGCAGTGTCACGCGCGCCATAAAGGTTTCAAAACGGTGGATCTGCAACGCATCCGGATCAATTTTTTGTACAGCTTCCTCAAGGAAGCCGGCAAAATCCTCCGCGAAGATCACATCGTCTTCGAATACCAGGCCGAACGTCGCATCCCCCGCCGCGATCTTTTTCCACAAGGTGATGTGACTGAGAAATGCGGCCACCTCCGCCGCCCCGAGATGGGCCCGTTGCGGTGCCCGGTAATAGGCTTCGTGTTCCGGGGTTAGCTGTGTCGCGTCCACCGCCGCGAAACGGGCATAGTCCAGCCCCATGCCCTCAAGGGTGCGTTCCATGTAGGCGCGCCGCTGTGTATCGCGATCGAGATTAATGAAATGGATGGCAAGGGTAGAGGCCATGGGCTCAAAAGATGCTTTCACAAATCGGGTTTCGTGTCGCCGGCAAGCCCCACGGGCTTCCCCGCAACGTAAAAGGTCCACTTGCGTTTTGGCAAGTGAACCCGTGTCGTTTTTTGTGTTTGTTTTTTGAACGTCCGTGTCGCGGCAATCCAGCCTTGCCGACACAACCGACCAACGTTTTGGGCCTTAGACCCGACCGTTCAACGCGCGGTTGACGGCGCAAGTGATTGCCACTAGTGATGCCGCAACAATGTTCGGGTGCTGTCCGATTCCATAAAGGCGCTTGCCGCCCACTTCGGTTTCCACAAAAGCAATGGCACTGGCATCCGACCCTCCGCCGACGGAATGTTCGGAATAGCTGTAGACCTTTACCTCTTGCCCAATCTCCTTGGAGAACGCATCCACAAACGCATCGATTGGGCCGTTGCCGCTTCCTTCCAGGGTGACTTCGCCCCCGTCTTTCTTCATGGTAGCGGTGAGCAACCGCCGCTCCGTCGCATGGGTATCCGCCCGCGTTTGGTGCGTGACAAAGGCATAAGGAGTGTCGGCGGTGAGATATTCTTTCTCGAAGGCCTGCCAAATGTCATCCGGTCGTTGCTCTTCGCCGGTGTCGTCGGAGATTTCTTGAACCACACGGCTGAATTCGATCTGCAAGGCGCGGGGCATTTGCACACCGAATTCGGTTTCCATGATATAGGCAATGCCGCCCTTGCCCGACTGGCTGTTGATGCGGATCACCGCTTCATAGCTTGCGCCCACATCGTTGGGGTCGATGGGCAGATAAGGCACATCCCATTCTTCGCTATTGGCGGTTTTCATGGCCTTCAGGCCCTTATTGATGGCATCCTGATGCGAGCCGGAAAAGGCCGTAAATACCAAATCCCCGCCATAAGGATGGCGCGGATGCACGGGCAGCTGATTGCAATATTCGGCGGTGGCGCGCAGGTCGCGCATATTGCGCATGTCCAGCTTTGAATCGAGGCCTTGGCTCACCATGTTCATGGCCAAGGTGATCACATCCACATTGCCGGTGCGTTCCCCATTGCCGAACAGTGTGCCTTCAATGCGGTCCGCGCCCGCCATCAGGCCCAATTCCGCCGCCGCCACGCCGGTGCCCCGGTCGTTGTGGGGGTGCAAGGACAGGGTGACGCAATCCCGCTTCGAGAAATTGCGGTGCATCCACTCAATTTGGTCCGCATACATATTCGGGGTGGCCACCTCCACCGTGGCGGGCAGGTTGATGATGGTGGGGTTGTCCGGCGTCGGCTTCCAGATGTCCATGACGCCTTCGCAAACATCCAAGGCGAAATCGAGTTCCGTCTGGGTGAAACTTTCCGGCGAATATTCATGGACAATCTGGGTGTCCGGCACGGTGGGCTTCAGTTCCTCGATCAATTGGGCCCCATCCAAAGCAATTTGCTTGATGCCTTGGCGGTCTTGGTTGAACACCACGCGCCGTTGCGTGGTCGATGTGGAATTGTACACATGAATGATCGCGCGCTTGGACCCCGCCACGGCCTCGAAGGTGCGGCGGATCAATTCCTCTCGGGATTGGGTGAGCACTTGAATGGTCACATCATCCGGGATCAGCCCGTCTTCGATGATCTGGCGCACGAAAGCGAAATCGGTTTCCGACGCGCTGGGGAAGCCCACTTCGATTTCCTTGAAGCCCATCGTCACCAGCGTGGTGAACATGCGCAGCTTGCGCTCCGGCCCCATGGGTTCGATGAGTGCTTGGTTCCCGTCGCGCAAATCCACCGAACACCAGATCGGGCATTTGGTGATTTGGTTCCCCGGCCATTGTCGGTCGGGCAAATTGATCGGTTCGAATGGCCGGTATTTGTGAACCGGCATAAAAGGTGTGTCAGCCATGGGATCTCAATCCTTCTCTTCCAGCGTTATCGCCGGAAATCCTTTGCGTTTGGTTACTGAATGGTAAATGCGGGGCCATGCCGCCACCGGGTGCCCGTTAGATCCGGTGACCGGGCATAAGTCGCGCGCTCAGCAGGGCTTGGATGGGACGGTCCGCTGACCCGAACAGCAAAGAAGAAGCGAAAAACATGTTGTGAAACCTTGAGCAAAAACAGGGAATTGGGCAAAGACGAACGTCCCGGCGTCACTAGAGCGCCGGGCAGATAAGTCGTAGGCCGAGCAGGCGGCCTTTTTTGCCCAAAACTGTTTGCATCATGGCGCGGACTTTAGGGGTGAAAGACCGATCCGTCAAATAGGTAATATTACCGCCGGGTCGGACTATGGTTCTTTACTCGGTGAGCGGGCCTTTGCGGTCAGTGCTAACGGTGGATTCTCGATGGAAGAATACAAGAAGCGTTGATCATGGGTGTGAGGGGCTCACTCGGCGGCGCCGAGGGAACGAGCGGGTGTTCCGGAGGTCGCTGCTTTTGTTCCGAGCGTCACGTCGTCTTCGCTTGACATCATGCGGTAAAGAGCCGGCAGGACCAGCAAGGTGAGAACGGTAGATGAAATAATTCCGCCAATAACGACGGTGGCAAGCGGCCGCTGGACTTCGGCACCTGTCCCTACATTAAGCGCCATGGGCACAAAACCGAGACTGGCCACTAAAGCTGTCATTAAAACCGGACGTAAGCGGATGATCGCGCCCTCACGGATCGCCTCCTCCAACCCCTTCCCCTGAGCGCGAAGGTCCCGAATGAACGACAACATTACCACGCCATTCAGGACGGCAACGCCGGAAAGGGCGATGAATCCCACCCCCGCAGAGATCGAAAACGGCAACCCCCGCAAAAACAGGGCGGCGACGCCGCCGGTCAGCGCCAGGGGGACTCCTGAAAATACAATCGCTGAATCTTTCGCGGACCCGAAAAGCAACAACAGCAGTCCAAAGATCGACAATAGGACAATCGGCACCACAAGCTGCAGCCGTTGGCTCGCCGATATCAATTGTTCATAGGTGCCGCCATAAGACACCCAGTATCCGGCCGGAATGTTTACCTGTTCCTCGACGGCTCGCTGTACCTCTTGAACAAATGTCCCCAGATCCCGATTTCGCACATTGGCGGTAATCACCACACGTCGTTTTCCGTTTTCGCGGCTAACTTGATTGGGACCGATGGTCGATTCAATGTGGGCCAATTCCGACAGCGGTACAAATGCAAGTATATGTTCGCCATCTTCGCGCAAACTCGTCGAGAGCGGCACCGGCAAGCGGCTTATGGCATCTATATTGTCACGCAAATCTTCCGGCAAACGCACGATGATGTCGAACCTGCGGTCCCCTTCGAAGACTTGACCGGCACGGTGCCCCCCAACGGAGGTCGCAATGACATCTTGAACGTCGCCAATACTTAGCCCGTATCGGGCAAGCGCCTCGCGGTCTGGAATTATGGACAAAACGGGAAGTCCCGTCACTTGCTCGATACGTACATCCGACGCGCCGGATACAGACCCGACGGCACCTTCCACTTCCTGGGCGAGAGCCGTGAGCACGTTCAAATCATCGCCGAAGATCTTAACGGCCAAGTCCGACCGCACGCCGGCGATCAATTCGTTGAACCGCATTTCGATGGGCTGAGTAAACTCGTACTTATTGCCTGGAATCAGCAGCATGGCCTCTTCAATTTCGGCAACGAGTGTTCGTTTGGATTTTCTAGGGTTCGGCCAATCTCGGCGGTCTTTCAAGATTATATAAGTGTCGGCCACGTTTGGCGGCATCGGATCTGTCGCAATATCAGGTGTGCCGATCTTCGCCGCGACTGTTTTAACTTCGGGAAATGCGCGCAAATGTTCTTCCAGCTCTCGTTGCATGCCGACGGCCTGGGACAGGCTTGTGCCCGGTATGCGCAATGCGTGCATGGCGATGTCGCCTTCATCCAATTGCGGAACAAACTCCGCCCCCAATCGCGTTGCGGCAATGGCCGAAAGCACCACCAAGACAAAAGCGCCGAAAACGACCATGACGCGCCATTCAAGCGCGCGCTCCAAAAGAGGGCCATAGACCGATTTCGCACGTCGGATAATCGGGGATTCCGTCTCGTTGACCGTCCCCCCAAGAAACAGTGCGGTGGCCGCCGGCACGAAGGTTAAGGACAAAACAAGCGCCGACAAAAGCGCGATAACCACGGTGAACGCCATCGGGTGAAATGTTTTTCCCTCAACGCCGGTCAACGCGAATATGGGAATGTAGACAATTGTAATGATAAGGACACCGAACAGGCTGGGCCGGATGACTTCCGCCGTCGCGGGCCCCGCTAGCGCCAGCCTCTCCTCTTTCGTCAGGGGGCGTCCCAATCGTTTTTGTTCGTTGCTGAAGCGCCGTAAACAGTTTTCGATAATGATCACCGCGCCGTCAACAATGAGACCAAAGTCGAGAGCCCCCAAACTCATCAGATTGGCGGACACTTTGTTCTGAACCATGCCGGTGATCGTCATCAACATGGCAATTGGAATGACGGCGGCGGTGATCAAGGCGGCGCGTACGTTCCCTAGAAGCAGAAACAAAACAACGATAACCAGCAGCGCGCCTTCGACCAAGTTCGTTTCAACCGTTTGGATCGTCTTCTCCACTAAAGACGTGCGGTCGTATACCGGGTTCACAAACACGCCGTCGGGGAGGCTTGGTCCGATTTCTCCCAATCGATCCGACACGCCTTGGGCAACGGTGCGGCTGTTTTCTCCGATCAGCATAAAGACCGTTCCAAGAACGACTTCAGACCCATCTTTGGTCGCGGCGCCGGTTCGTAATTCCTCGCCGAGAAGAACGTCGGCAACATCGCGGATACGCAACGAAACGCCATGGCGCTGCGTGATGATGATGTTCTTCAAATCATCCACGGTCTCCGCTTGTCCAGGGACGCGTACGAGATATTGTTCGCCCGACCGTTCGATATATCCCGCGCCCACATTTGCATTGTTGCGTTCGAGGGCTTCAATAATTTCGGTGAGACTAAGTTGATAGGCTTCTAGTCTGTTCGGCCAAGGGGTTACATGAAACTGCTTTTGGAACCCGCCAATGGTGTTGACTTCAGTGACACCCGGCACCGTGATGAGCTGCGGGCGAACGACCCAATCGTGAAGGGTTCGAAGGTCCGTCGATGTCCACGGGGAGCCATCCTCCTTTCGCGCACCGGCCTCTGCTTCAACCGTGTACATAAAGATCTCGCCAAGGCCTGTCGCGATAGGTCCCATTTCTGGGACGATCGCCGGTGGTAATTGGCTGCGAACGGACTGGAGCCGTTCAGCAATAAGTTGACGGGCAAGATAAATGTCCGTGCCGTCTTCAAAAACCACGGTGACTTGGCTCAAGCCATAGCGGGAAATAGACCGCGTATAAGACAAATCGGGAAGGCCCGCGATGGCCGTTTCGATTGGAAACGTAATGCGCTGCTCAGTTTCCAGCGGCGAATATCCGTCCGCCTCCGTATTGATTTGTATCTGAACATTGGTGATGTCCGGGACGGCGTCAATCGGTAACCGGTTGAAATTGTAGGTTCCCAAGCCCGCAATACCGAGGATGACGATCAGAACAAGCCAGCGTTGGCGAATGGAAAAAGAAATGATTTGCTCAAGCATGGTCTGGCCCTAGTGATCGTGAGATGCGCCGGATTTTTCGATATCGGCTTTTATGAGGAAGCTGTTCTCGGTGACATAGGACTGGCCAGGTTTGATACCGCCCAAGACCTCGGTCCACTCGGCGGACTGGCGTCCCAGCTCCAATATGCGCACTTCGTACGTTTCCCCTATCTTGGCGTAGACCACCGTGAAGTCCCGGAAACGCTGCAACGCCTGCGTCCGGACCGCCAGCGGAACCTTTTCATGGTGGGTGATGATTTCACCTGACACAGTCATGCCCGGCATCCAGGTTTCGTCAGGATTGTCCAAACGTGCACGTGCCAGAACCGTTTGTGTTTCAAGCTCTTTCGTCGGAAGGAGCGTTTGAATGGCCGTTTCTGCAGTCAGCCGATCATCTACTGATCTCACGTTCACGGCTTGCCCAGGGGCGACGCGGTTGAGGTCCTTGGGGAAAACATGAAAATCAACATGGAGTTTTGTCAGATCGCCAACAGTGAACAAGACTTGGTCTTGCGCGATATCGCCGACGCTTGTGTTCCGTTCAATGACGACCCCATCGATCGGGGACACGATGTCATAATGCTGGGTGCTGGCGTTTTTATCGATGCGGGCTAAAACGTCACCCGCTGACACTCTGTCGCCCACTGTTTTGTAAACCTCGATGACCTGTCCAGGAAAACGTGCCTTCAGCATCGCTTCGGCACCTGGGGCCAGCTGTACCCTGCCGATGGCTTCCAACGTTTGGTCGATAACAGCAGGGCCTGCGGGCTCTACGCGTACGCCCCCTTTTTGGGCGAAGTCGTCTGATATCGTTGTGCGTCCCTCATAAGTGCCATAGGCCCAATTGTAGGTTTGATCCTTGTATTTGGCGGCAACGCGTATGTCGAAAGAATGGGGTTCCGTCACCACGCCTTCACCCGACAGATAGGTGTTTTCTGGCGCAAATGAAAACCGCTCCACTGTTCCGTCAAGCCGTTCGAGTTCAACGGTCAACTCAACATCCGCCGGATCTACCGGCTGGTCATCAATATACGGATAGACGTGGAATTTGGGGGAAACTCCGTTGTCGAAGAGGGTGATTTCGACGGCGAAGGCGGCCTCCCTCAACAAACGGCCGCCATTTGAGCCGCGTTCGTATTCGTCATCATGGCTGTCGTCATGACCATGACTATGATCATGACCGTGGGAATGCCCTTGGTGGGAATCAGGCTCGCCACAGCCGGCGAGCATCAACAACACGGCGATTACGGCTCCAACGAGGGGGAGCCTGATTGAGTTCGCGTACATAAGCTAAGTCTCTTTGTTCTTTTTAGCGGATGGACACGGTGGGGTATTGCCGGATGATCGACTTCATCCATGGCCCCTTAAAGCGCTGTCCAAACAGGCCAATAGGCGCAGACGGCAAGAGCCACCTGACGACCGCTGGTAAAAGAAAAAGGCTTAGTTGGAGGGAGGAGGAACTGGGGGCGCGGGATTTGAGCTTGGCCCCGACGTCACGCCAGTATCGAGATAGGAACCATCGAACAGGATCGGGTCCTTAAACAAAGACATGGCCTGTAAGGTGAAGGTTAGATGGTCATGTAAGGCTTGGTGCAACAGGCCCAAATCGACGAGGTCAGGGTCTACATCATTCAAACTATCAATGTGGTTGTGATGATGAGCGTGCGTTTGGTGCTCCAGAGAAAGTGACGATGTCCCCGCATGGTGCGCGTGGTCGGCCTCAATCACGGCCGCATGGACGAACTGGATAAAAACGAAGGAAAATGCGGCAATGAAAGCGGCGAGCTTGCTCATAACAGGACTATACACTTTTGCGGTCAGTGATTATCCCATTTTTTTTCTCAAAATCCAGAATTTCGCCTGTGAGAGGGGCGCCGCATTGTTTTTGACAGCGCTGCACATATAGAAAATAGAGATGCAAATTTCTTCAGTGGGGCGTCAGTCGTAGGTTTCGGGCGCCCATCGCGGGCCGCCCGAAACTTACTACTGATTGCCGGGGACAGGCATCTCCAAGGCGGCACATCGTGTCCGGCTTGTGGAGGAAAGACGGCATCTCCGGTTTTCGGGAAATGCCGTCAAAGAGTGTCTTAAAAGATCAAGCGGCCGAAGATGCGCGCGCTTGCGCCGGGGCGTAACACATCGTCTTTCAAGAAAGACACGTGGTTGCGCTGATCTTGGTCGAGAAGGTTCGATCCCACCAACCCGATCTGGACGGCGCGTGTGTCCGACCCGGCCAGCGGCATCGTATAGTTTGCCTCCAGTGTAAGGTTCGTATACCCGCTTGTTTCCGTTTCATTGATGGCCACATCGTCTTGACGGGTCACCCGCAGGGCGCCGAGCCGCGCGAAGAAGCGCTCACACTCTACGAAAACACCCCCGCCGAACCGAAGCGGTGTGATGCGCGGAACGTTTGCCCCGCCGTCAAATTCCGCCTTCACGAAATCGAGCTGGCCGTCAAAGCCGATGGTCGCGCCATTCATGTCGAGTGCTCTCCACGCTGCTTCAGCTTCGAAGCCGTAGAAGTCAGCATCTTGTTGCAGGAAAGCCAATTGGGTCAGCTCGTCTTCAACACCCGGCGTTCCGTCGATGCCGCAGGTATCAAACTCTTCGCCGCAAACGAACCCCGTGTTTTGGCGGAAGATAAAGCCGTCGTAAGAGGTATAAAACCCTGCCAGCCCGAAGGTGAGGTCGCCCTCATCTTTCTTTAGGTTGGCTTCAAATGAGATCGCTTTTTCCTTATCCAGATTTGGATCGCCGACTTCGAATGTTGCCGTCGCTTCGTGCGGGCCCTTGGAATAGAGCTCCAAAAGCGCCGGGGCACGTTCCACATATTGCACGTTACCGCTCAGGGCGATTTGGTTGCCGAGATCGAAGACCAGGCCGATCGAGCCGCTCACCGGCGTGAAATCGCGTGGCGCATCGGCCCCGAAATCGTCGATTTCAGCCATAAGCGCGTTGCCGTTCAGGCTGGGGGGTGTGACACCGAACCCGTCCAATTCCACGTGTTCCACACGGGTTGCCAATTGCAATGTCAGGCCTTCCATAAGTGAGGCTTCTTCGAAGAGGAAAAAGCCATAGCTCTGGCGGTCGGACGGCGCGATCAGTTCGCTCGCTTCACCAAAGGCTTCTAAATCCCGGTGCGCAAAATGGAACCCGATCGCCCCTTCAAAAGGTCCGAATTGTGTGTGCAGGGCTTCGGCGCGCAGTTCCCATTCTTCATTGTCGTAGGTTGCGCCGATGTCGCCGGTCGCGCCTTCCACCTCGTCATGGAGGTAGTTTGAATACCCACCATCTAGCCGCAGGGTCGAAACAAAGTCGCTGACATTACGGACTTCCCCGCGGACGACCACTTTGGTTTGGTCTAGGTCGATGAAAACGTCGTCGGCAGCCGCTTCCCCCGGAATGCCATATTCACTGTCGAAGTAGGACACATTGGCGCCGATAAAACCGTCATCAAATACGATGGAGCCGCCGCCGGAGACGCCCAGTGTTTCGTTTTGTGTGTTCGCTTGTTCGCCTGGCGCCTGCGGGATGTCGTAATCTTCCGTGTCGCGATAAAACCAGTCGAAGTGCCCGGCAAAATGACCGGTGCCAATGTCAAAAAGGCCGCCGCCTTCGAAGCCATTGTTCACGGTGTTGAAACTGGCGAAGGCTTCACCGTCGATGAGATTTTTGGGCGCTGCCGTGGGCACGCGATTATTGATGACGTTCACAACGCCGCCAATGGCCTGACTGCCGTAACGCAAAGTGGCGGGGCCGCGGATCACCTCGATACGTTGCGCCGCGAGCGGGTCGATTGGCACGCCATGGTCTTCACTGACGTCCGACACGCCGTGCGCCCCGATGCCATTTTCCTGCATGCGGACACGGAAATTGTCCAGACCACGAATGACCGGCCGGCTGGCGCCGGGCGCAAAAGAAGATTCCGCGATGCCGGGCGTTTTCGCCAGAAGTTCACCGAGCGTCGCCCCGCCCTGACGTTGGATTTCTTCCCGGTCCAAAGTGGTGATCGCCCCCACTTGATCCACATTCGCACGTTCCAATGGCGAGCCGGAGATGATGATTTCGTCCAGCGCTTTAGCTTGCGGGCCGTACGACACCGCCGCGGTTACCGACGCAAGGACGCCACAAACGACGTAGCCGAGTGAATTTTTTCTTTTGATCTGCATAACGCCCCCAAAGCAATGTTATAATGTAACATATATCATTCACTACGACATTCTTTTGGCCGTGACAAGCCGTTTGATTCGACTGTGTTCCTGTCGGAGGCGGGAGGGGAAATTTGGCAGGAGCTTTAGTCCCGTTGGCTGCGCCCTGCAAAGCCGGCGGCCTGCGCCCAGGCCACTTTTAGCTCTTAGTGATCGTCATTGTCCGCGCGTGCAGGCGACGGGCCGGTTTGTGTCACGATGCGTAGGCGACCCAGCCGCGCCAGGCCAAGGCTTGATAAAATTGAGAAACATCGCGAAATCCGGCGTTCCTTAAGAGGGCACTGTCCGTATCCGGATCATAGAGTGTCGGCATGGCCTCTATTCCAGCACGCGCCTGGTCAGCGTGTTCCTGGTCAACGCCCGACGCCATTGCGAAGGCAATGTGTCGCGACAGCCATGTTGCCCGCGCTTCCTCGTCTTGCGGGAAACTCAGATGGGCGGCCACCAGAGGGGCGCCTGGTTTGAGGCGCCGGTTAATCTCGCTGAGGGTTTTTTGCCGGTCGTCTTTTTCCAAAAAATGGAGGGTCAACAAACTGGTTGCCGCATCGAAGGGGCCATCGGGTGCATCGTTAATAAAGCCGCAATGAAATTCGACGCGCTGTGCAAGAGGGCCCAACCGGCGTTCCGCTTCGCGCAGCATTTCCTGTGCGGGATCGACACCGACGAAAGTCCAGTTCGGATGTGCGTTTGCCAGGGCTTCCAGTTCAAGGCCCCCACCGGCCCCCAGAACCAGTACTTTGGCGTTCGCGGGTGCTTTCTCCGATATCAACACGCTCGTCATTTTGTGCAAATCCCAAAAGCCCGGCATGAATCGCGGAGGATTCTCCGCATACCGACCAACTTGTTCCGGGTCGTTGAACATTTCGGTGAAGGGGTTGTCCTTAGGCTGGTTCATGGTTTCGTCTCGTGTTTTTGATGTGAAGCTCAAATCGTTTGTGGAAATCGTCACTCAGTTGGGCCAGTGTGATGTCTTCAAAGCGAGAGAGAAGGGTGGCCTCTGCCTCCTGCAGCGCGCCGTCCAAAGAGTGTTTGACCGCTTGTTCGACCAGACAGTCCGGCGTCTCCGTGCGGTGGCTAATCGCAAGAAGAGGGGGGCTGCCGACGGCGTCATACACATCGCGAAGCGTTACGTTTTCTAGTTGGCAAGAGAGGGTCCAGCCACCCCCATGACCTTTTTCCGAACGCACATACCCCCGCTCGCGCAACCCAGCCAGCAAGCGTCGGATGACCACCGGGTTTGTTTGGAGCATATCTGCCAAACCATCCGATGTGATCGGGTCGTCCCATTCCGCCAGATGCAAAAGGATGTGCAGAACATTGGAGAGTTTGCTGTCGCGTTTCATGTAACATTAAATATTACATAAGAGAGGAGCCGTCAATCATGGCGCCCAGCGTGCCGTCATGCGCGGTCCTTTATTATCGGGGCGACGCGATCACGCGGTCCGTGATCCAATTCGCGCCACGGCAGGGAGTTATGGCTTGCTTAAATCTGTTTGTTTTTCGTCGGCCAACGGGGTGGTTGCCGATTTATCCAAATGACCTTTGCCGGGCACGAAATTCATTTCAATGCGCAGACCGTCCGGATCTTCGAACAAGATGGAATAATATCCGGGCGCCCATTCATCTTCTTGTGGGGGGTGAATGATGGTGGCACCTAAGTCACGCACAAATGCGTGCAATGCATCCACGTCTTCTCGAGATCGCGCCCGGATACATAGGTGATGAAGGCCTGCTCTGTATTGATCAAATGGTGTGTGCTTGTGTTCGGCGCTGGCGGCGCGAATGCCGATGCCGGTTCGTCCGCCGATGCAGTAATACAGATCGTTGGTTTCGACCAGGCAGGTCATCTCCCAAAACTCGAGCAGTTTTTTGTAGAACGGCAAACACCGCTCAAAATTTTGTACCGTTAAATAGATGTGAGCGATGCCATTGATCTGCATAAACGTCCCTCCGGCCTCTGACATGTCGTAGCGTTATGGGCCGCCTTTTTGTGGCGATTGTCAGAGAATATGAAAAGTCTACCTCAGTCTCAAAATTGGTACACCTTCTAAAATGTGGCGATCCCCAAAATGGCTTTGGCGAAATTGCACGCCAGCCGATGTGTTCATCAGAATACGGAAAGCTGCTGGCCATCGCGGAAGCCGGCTTTGCGTTTCGCTCACGCTCAGATTATCATACGATCGGTAGAAATTAAAGGAGTGCTCATGGCAAAAACCCCTCACCAAAGCGTGGCGAGCGTGGTCGTTGGCCGGCCGCGGGCCAGCGGAAAAGAAACCAGTGGAGATTCCCGTCGCGACATTCTGACGGCGGCGGGCAAATTGTTTCGGGCAAAGGGGTTTGCCGGGGCGTCCTTGAGGGAAATCGGCGATGAAGCCGGCCTGCGAAAAGCCTCGCTCTATTATTATTTCAAAAACAAAGACGACATTTTGTGCGCCATGATCGAAGGGGTCATGGCAGATCCCTTGGCGCTCATCGCCAGGTTTGAGTCCCAGGTGGGCGATGCGGCGGCCAAATTGTGGGCTTATCTCTATGTGGATACGCGGCAGCTCTGTCTGGCGCCATATGACTATTCCTGGATGTTGACCACGGCGGAAACGCGGGCGCCCCAATTCCAGTTCTTCTGGGATGACCGGGAAAAGCTCCTGGCATGGATCCAATCGACCCTAGAGGATGGAATACAGCAAGGTGTCTTCGCCAAGACGGATCTCGAAATGGCCGCGCGGGCGATCCTGAGTTTGGATGAATTCGCTGTCAGTTGGATGCCGGGGAGTGGCAAATCCCCTGATAAAATTGCCGGGTTTGTCGCCGATTTCGCCCTGAAGGGATTGCTCGCGGATCCGGCGGCGCTGGCGGATTGGCGCGATGCGGGGCAACGGCTGGTTAGAGACCTGTCCTAGCCAAACACCCTTGTTTTCTCAAGGGACTTGACATTTCGAACGATCGGTAGAATTATGTTTCTAACGATCGACAGAAAGGGGCGCTCAGATGCTCGATACTGCACAAAAAACCAAAAACGTGGATTGGAGCCCGGAGGCTCTTGACCGGATCCGTGACGGGCTTGGGGCTTCGGCCGACCGGGGCATGACGCTTCCACCGGCTTGTTTCACCGATGCTGAATTCTACGACAAAGAAGTTGAGACAATTTTTAAAAAGGAATGGCTGTGCGTGGCGCATGTGAGCCAGCTGCCCAATCCAGGTGACTACCTCACCACGGAACTCTTTGGTGAACCGATTGTTGTTACCCGCGATCGCGACAATGCCCTTCACGCGCTGTCATCGGTGTGCCGCCACAGATGGATGCCGGTTATTGAGGGGGCCGGAAATACCAAGACGTTGAGTTGCCCTTACCACCGGTGGACCTATGCGCTGAATGGCCAGCTCATGGGGGCGCCGCTCATGGAAGGTGTTGACGGTTTTGATCCAAAGAAATGCCGATTGCCGTCTTACGCGCTTGAAGTGTGGCAGGGCTGGATCTTCGTCAACATGGACATAAACGCGGCTCCTTTGGCGCCCAGGGTACAGGCTCTGGCGGACGAATTGGCTCCTTGGAACCTAGAGGCCATGAAAGTGACCGGCCCGCCCATGGAATTTGACTCACCGTTTAACTGGAAAGTCCTGGTGGACAATTTCATGGAAGCCTATCACCACATCGCCATTCATAAAGACACGTTGGAACCTGGCAATCCGGCGGCGGACACTTATGCAGACGACGTGGATGCGCCGTTTTCGGTGTTGCGCATGCCGGCCAAAGACGGCGCGGACATGGCGTCTTTGTTCCCGCCGGTGCCTGGCTTGTCGGCGGAACAGAAAAAACTTTTTTGCGCATATAATCTGTATCCAAATCATTTATTTGCAACGCTGCCGGATCATGTGGTTTGGTATCAGTTTGAGATGAAAGACGTTGATCGTTTCAATCTCAAAGTCTTTTCTCTGTTTCCGCCAGAAATCGTCGATGACCCGGCGAACCAAGAAGCCTTAGCGGGCATGGCGGATCTTGGCCGGGTGGTACATATGGAAGACATCCAAGCTTGTGAAGGCGCGCAGAAAGGATTGCTCAGCGAGCGCGCGGCCCCCGGACCGTTGAGCCTGTTGGAGCGGGCAATCTGGCAACACCATCATTGGATAATGGCGAAAGTACAGGCAGGGGCGTCATGATCCTCACGCCGGCTGAATGGGTAGGAACCGCCGGGGTATCCATGTTGCTGACGGCCTTCGTCCTGCTACAGCTCAACCGGATCGAAAAGGTGGGGCTGATCTATCTGTCGCTTAATACGGTCGGTGCGGCATTGGCGTGTCTATCGTCCTATATGATCGACTTTTTTCCCTTTGTTGTGTTGGAAGGCGTATGGGCGGTGTCTTCGTTCATCGCGCTCGTACAGTTGCGGAGACTTTCCAATCCCGCGGCGAGCAGCTAGATAAGCGGCTGCATAACAACAAAAGGAAAGTCCGCCGTGCAGTATGATGACGTGGTGCTGGGCCGCCGTTCTATTCGGGGATACAAAAAAGAACCGGTCCCAAAAGAACTGATCAAAGAAGTGATGCAGATGGCCATGCGGGCGCCGTCGTCGCTCAACACGCAGCCCTGGAACTTCTATGTGGTGACCGGCGACGTGCTGGACCGCATTCGTCAAGGCAATACGGAACGCAATCTTGCTGGGGTGCCGGACAGCCGGGAATTTCGCAGCCATGGCGCTTATGACGGCGCGCACCGGGAACGGCAGATCGAAATCGCCAAGCAATTGTTTGCCGTGATGGGGATCGAACGCCATGACAAAGCCGCCCGACAAGATTGGGTGTTGCGCGGCTTTCGCCAATTCGACGCACCGGTTTCCATCGTTGTCACCTATGACCGTTCCATTCATGGCGGTGATATCGCGCCCTTCGATTGCGGTGCGGTGACCAATGCCTTGGTCAATGCGGCCTGGTCCAAGGGGCTTGGCTGTGTGATCAACAGCCAGGGCATCATGCAGTCGCCGGTGGTGCGCGAACATGCCCAGATCCCCGATGATCAGGTCATCATGATTTGCGTGGCCATGGGCTTTCCCGATGACAGCTTTCCGGCGAATGCGGTTGTGTCCAAACGCAAGTCTGTGGATGAAGCGGTCCATTTTGTGGGGTTTGAGGATTGAGTAAGAGGCTACTACTTTAAAGAGGCTTTTCTTGATTGTTGCCCGCAGCTGGTGCAAACTTTCCATGGTTTTGGGAATTGCGATTTCGGGGGTTGGGCGTGCAGATACTGTTCCACAGATCTATTTTGTTCGTGTGTTTGGGCTTCTTGATGGCGGCCTGCACCACCACAAATACGAAAACGGCTGAAACTGCCGATTTTTCATGGTCGTCGGCGGAAAAGCGCATCGTCTTGATTGAACCGGACGTTACGCTTGGGTCCATGACGGCCGCGGGCGGCTTTGACCCGAGGGCGGATTGGACCAAACAAGCCGAACGGTTGATCGATCAGGAAACGGCGCTTCTGTTGAAAGAAAAAGGCATCGACTTTGCCAAGGCCGACAACCTTCTCAATCCCAGGTCAGTTCAAGTGGCCAAACTGCATTCGGCCGTGGGTCGGTCCATTCTGCTGCATCTCTACGGCGCCGGCGGACAATTGCCGAACAAGGGCAAAGCGCTTGACTGGAGCCTCGGCCCGGGGGCGGACCTGATCCGACAGGAATATAATTCGGATTACGGATTATTCTTGTTCGTGCAGGACAGTTACACCTCCGCGGGACGGGCCTTGATGATGGTTGGTGCCGCCGTGTTAGGTGTCGGCTTACAGGGCGGCACGCAAATTGCCTTTACGTCTTTGGTGGATTTGAAGACCGGCGATATCGTTTGGTTCAATCGGCTTGCAAGCACGGCAGGTGATTTAAGGACGGAAGGGCCTGCGAAGAAAGTGGTCCGTAATCTGTACGAGGATCTTCCCCTCTAATGGTGCGGCTGGGCTTCATTGCTCTGGTCTATGTCCTTGTCCCGGTGGTTGCGTTGACCGGGCCGTTTTCCGCTGCGCTTGCGGCGGTGGATGCCATTGACGACCGGCCCGGATACAGGCCGGAAGATGGCACCGATGAAGGCGGCTTGTGGATGATGGTGGAAGACGCGGAGCGGGCCACCCAGCGCTCGCCCTTGCTGGTGAAAGATGAAGCGCTGAACACCTATGTGAGGGGCTTGACCTGTCGCTTGGCCGGACCTCATTGCAAGTCGATCCGCGTCTATATTTTGGATATCCCGCATTTTAACGCGTCCATGTATCCCAACGGCATGATGCATGTGTGGTCGGGGCTTTTGGTGCGTGCCGAAAACGAGGCGCAATTGGCGTTTGTGTTGGGTCATGAAATTGGCCATTTTTTAGAGCGGCATTCGTTGGAACGGTTTCGGCGGGCCAAGAACACCAGCAATTTCCTTGCTTTTTTCTCGCTCATCGCTGCTGGGGCGGGTGTCGGCATCGCTGGGGATTTGGCGACCCTTATTGCCCTTGGTTCGTTGTTTTCGTTTAGCCGCGATCAGGAACGCGAAGCGGATGCGCGTGGCTTTGACAGTCTTGTCGATCACAATCTGGATCCGCGCGCCGGGGCGATCATCTGGCAAAACCTGTTGGCGGAGGACAAAGTGGCGCCGAAGAAGCGGCGGTCACCCTTCTTCTCCACGCACCCGTCGCCCAAAGAACGGTTCACGACGTTGACCGAACGGGCCGACGAAGTAGCGGCGATTGCCGGACCCTCCATATTGGGGGTGGAACGCCACCGGGATGCGATCAAATCCCATCGCTTGGCATGGCTGCTGGGTGAATTGAAGCGCGCGGCCTATGACGAACATTTGGTGCTGGTGGAACGATTGCTGACGGTGGAGCCGCGCTCCGGCGAGCTCTTGTTCTTCAAAGGCGAGATCTACCGAAAACGCAATGAAGACGGTGATCTAGAGCTTGCGCAGACCATTTACGAGCTGGCGGTTCGCCAACCCGATGTCCCTGTTGAAGCTTATCGCAGTTTGGGACTGACCGCGATGAAGCTTAAGAAAATGCCGCTCGCGCGGCGTAGTTTTGAATCCTATTTGGAAAAACGTCCGGAAGCGGATGACCGGCAGATGATCGAATTCTATCTGCAGCAGATGTGAGGGTGACTGCGATGATGAAGAAAACTTTGGTTTTGGCGCTTGGGCTGTTCATGTTGGCGGGGTGTGTGGCCTACCAGGCCGTGGATCCGAACGAGTCTATCAATATCTCCAACCGGTTTAACGTCTCGCCGCAAATCGCGTGGGCGAAGCAAACCGCCGTGGGGTCTAAGGATACGATCTGGACGGCTGATGGCGTGGAGCTCAACGTATTGCGGTTCATCCCGTTGGTCGAAGACGGCGATGCGTTGATCCGTCAATCTGGCCGTAAGTCCGAAGATATCGTGCCGTATAAGGACGATATGTTGCCCAATGATGTTGCGGATCTGTTCGTCACCGACCTCACCAAACTTGGCTATCAAGGGGTCAGTTATGCCAATCTCGCGCCGGCAAGCTTTGCCGGGGATAACGGTTTTCGCTTCGACTTGACCCTATCGACACCCGGCGGGTTGAACATGACGGGCAAGGTTCTGGCGTCGCAACGGAATGGCGGACTGGATGCCATTTTGTTTATGGCACCGTCGGAATATTACTTTGGCCGCTACGCCCAAACCGTGGAACAGATCTTTAAGTCCGTAAAAGCAGCATCTTAAAGGTGGTAGGTCACGGCGCCCGGCTTCGGTGACGGCGCCAGTTTGACAGGCCCATGACCTGTGGCTAACCATGGGGCATGTGGAAAAATTACCTGATTAAAGGGGCGCTTGTCGTCGCGTTTTTGATGGCGCCTCACACAGCGCGGTCTGAAGACGCGACCATTGCGGTCGCGACCAATTTTCTCGAACCGGCCCAAGAAATTGCCGCCAAATTTGAGGACACCACCGATCATAAGATTGTCCTGTCCGCGGGCTCTACGGGACAATTGTTCGCGAAAATCTCCAATGGCGCGCCGTTCGATGCCTTTTTGTCCGCCGACCAAATCCGGCCAAACCAATTGGTGGCCCAAGGCCTTGCTGACGAAAAAAGCCAGTTCACCTATGCCATCGGGATTTTGACGCTCTATTCGCCAGACCCGGACCGTTCGATCGGGCCGGTGGTGCTGGCCCAACCCATCCAAGCGTTGTCGATCGCCAATCCGCGGACGGCCCCTTACGGCCGGGCGGCAGAGCAAGTTTTGCGGCGGCTGGGGTCGCGCGAAATTCTCAAGGCCCGAACAGCCGAGGCACAGAATGTGAGCGGCGCCTTTGCTGCTGTGAAATCGGGGGCCGCGGATTTGGGTTTCGTGGCGCTGTCGTCCGTGCTCAGTAAACAGAACGACCAGCCCGGCAGTCGCTGGGACCCGCCGCAAGACCTCTACGACCCGTTGTATCAGGACGCGGTGCTGCTCGCACGGGGCCGCAACAATGACGCCGCCATTGCTTTTCTGGCCTATCTCAAGTCAGAGGAGATTGTCGAATTGATCACGTCCTTTGGCTACCGGCAGGTTGATCCGTGACGCCAGCCGACTGGAATGCGGTCTCCCTTACAGGGTTGCTTGCCCTAACGACCGTCATTGTCTTGATCGCACTGTCAACGCCTATCGCCTGGGGGCTGGCGCAGGCCAATGGGCGCTGGCGATCCGTGGGCGAAGCACTTGTTGCTCTGCCATTGGTGCTTCCGCCTACGGTGATGGGGTTTTATCTGCTCATTCTTTTGGGGCCGGCAGGCGCTATCGGCAGTTGGTGGGTGTCGCTCACCGGCAGTACCCTGACTTTTTCCTTTAGCGGCTTAGTGATTGCCTCTTGTCTTTATTCGCTGCCCTTTGCGGTACAGCCGTTACAGAACGCCTTTGAAAGTGTGGACGACGGTGTGTTGCAAGCGGCTGCCAGTTTGCGCGCGTCGCCGCTGGATGTGTTTGTGTCGGTGGTATTGCCCTTAAGTGTCCGGGGCTATGTGACAGCCGCCGTCCTGACCTTCGCCCATACGCTGGGCGAATTCGGTGTTCTGTTGATGGTGGGGGGCAACATTCCCGGTGAGACACGGGTTATGTCCATTGCAATTTACGAGCATGTGGAAACATTGAATTACCAAGCAGCGCACCAATTATCCGCCGGCTTGTTGATCGTGTCCTTTGCCATTTTGCTGGCGGTCTATTTGACCAATGGACGCTATCGGGCACGCGTGGTGCGATGAACCTCACCCTTGATCTCAATTGGGCCGAGCCTGATTTCCGATTGGCGGTTCGGGGCGCCTTTGACATCACCGGTATCACGGCATTGTTCGGCCCTAGTGGCGCCGGCAAATCTTCCGTTCTTAACGCCCTTGCCGGTTTTCTTCCCAACGCTGGCAGCGTCATTGTCGATGACGAGGTTTGGCAAGAGGCAGGGGCAAAAGGCGCCGTGCCGCCATATCTGCGCCCGGTGGGGACGGTCTTCCAAGAACCACGCTTATTTCCCCATTTGGATGTGGCCAGCAATTTATCCTTTGCAGAGAAGCGCGCCAACCCGGAAGGCCCTCAGATCGCGTTCGACGAGGTAATCGCGGTCCTTCAAATCGGTGATTTGATGGATCGGTCGCCAACTACATTGTCTGGTGGGGAAGCCCGCCGTGTGGCTATCGCGCGCGCTCTGATGTCGCGGCCGAAACTTCTGCTGATGGATGAACCATTGAGCGGCATTGATCGTGAACGCAAGAATGTCATTTTACAGATGATTGGCCGCTTGCCCCTTCAGTTCGGTGTGCCGGTGATTTTCGTGAGCCACCTGGTGGAAGAAGTCGCGCATGTTTCTGACCAATTGATTGCCCTTCAAGCAGGCCAGGTGGTGGGCCATGGTCCGACCGCGGCCATGTTGGAACGGTTGGGCGCAGAGGTAACGGGGCATTTTGATGCAGGCTCCCTGGTGGAGGGCGAGGTGGTGGAATGGCGCGACGACCTTTCCATGATCGCGCTGCAAATCGGGTCCGGTATTTTGTGGATGCCATCCAGCCTCACCGTTGCCATTGGGGAAAGGTTGCGCGTGCGGTTGCGGGCACGGGATGTGTCCCTGTCACTCGCGCCCCTGTCGGACGTTTCCATCCGCAATCAATTGCCGGTAACAATTCTGTCGATTGAAGAGGAAGACGGCCCCTTCGCGGAGCTAAGGCTTGACTGCGGCGGTCAGATCCTTCGCGCGCGTCTGACGCGGCTTGCCGTACAAGACCTCAAGCTCAATGTGGGGGATGACGCCTTTGCCCTCATCAAATCGGTGGCGTTCGATCGCCGGTTGGGCGCGTCATTCACCGCCTGACGGGCGAAAACCCGTTGCTTCATAGAGGTAGATATCTCGCGAAATGCCACCCTCTAAATCGAGGGTCAGCTTTTTGACCAACGTCACGGTGTCAAAACGCTGCTCGATATGTGAGATGTCATTCGTGCGGCTGACGAAAAGCACGAAGCGGCCGGAAATTTTGGTGATGCGATCGTTCAGTTCATAGTGGTTTCGCGGATGCCAGGCATGATCCCACATGACCACCGGCTGCCAACGCGGATTGGCATAATAGTATAACTCTCCGATGGTCTCGCGGTGATCGGACAGGATGGCCGTATACGGATTTTTGCGGGCCAGGTCGGTGACTTCCGTGCCCAATGTATCCCAGCCACGCACCCGTTTGAGGGCGTTGGAAAAGCCCAACCCGTCAATCAGGGAGGGGAAGCTTATTCCGATCGCGACCAACACGGCGATGGCGCCATGGCCAAGGGTGGAAACAGTCAGGCCATGCGCCCAGTTAGAGCGGCGCAACCAGTCGACCACGAGAAGCGTCCCTGCGATGTAAGCAGGGGCTGCCCAATTGGCATTGGCGCGGGACAGCAGCGCCACACTTAACGCGAACGCAAGGATGGGCGCACAGAAACATAAGAGATAGATCGTTTGTGGCCGCGCCGCACCCGCCGCCTGTAATTGTGGCGCAAGGCGGACGACCCCATAAACAAGCGTGGCAAACAAGATCGGGCCGAACACGCCAAACTGGCTGCCGAAAAATTCGAGCATTTTTGTGGGGTGGAACAAATCACCACCCAAATTCGCGTTGGAGGCCGTATGCGCGATGGTGGGAAAGTCATGGGCCCAATTCCAAAGCAGGTTCGGCAGGATAAGAAGCCCCGCAAGACCAATGAGCGCCCAAAATCCACCGCTGATAATTTTAGCGCGATGGGCAGGTGTGATGATCAGATAGATCAGCAAACAGCCCAAGAAGTAGAGCATGGCGTATTTGGCCAGCAGCCCGAATCCGACACAAACACCGGCAAGTGCCGCCCAGCGTATCAGCCCTGTGTCGAGCCATTTATACGTGGCAAGCAGCGCCAAAGACCAAAGGAACAATAAGGGTACATCTGTGGAGATGAGCCCCGAGGATAAAGAGACCGCCGGCAGGGTGGCGTATACGATGGCCGCCCAAAACCCTGCCCGTTCGTCAAACAAAGTGTGCCCAAGTTTGAACAGGACAAGCGCTGTTGCCGTGTGAAAGAGCGGGGCGGCAATACGCACACATGCTTCGCCGTCACCGCACACGGCAGTCGTCAGGCCAATGATCCAAGCGATAAGGGGTGGTTTTGAGAAGTAGCCAAAGTCTGGGATCTGCGCCCACACCCAATATTGGGTTTCATCGCCGCCGAGGTTAAGGGGTGTCAAGAACAGAGCAAACAAGCGGATCGCCAGCAGAAGACCGAGCAGCATGAGGGTTTGCTGCCAGAGGGAAAGGCCGTCTATCTGTCTACGGAGGGAATCGAGAGACGTGCGCTGTTGATCAGTCATTGTCACCCCCGGTATTCTTTTCGTAAAGCGTGAAGGTCACATCTTTGCCAACGGAATAATTATAGCCGCTGAGTGTTTTTAAAGGGCGTAGGCTGATTTTCAAATCACTTGCCGCTTTTTGAAAGACTTCTTCCTGGCGTTGTTCAACGACGGCGATTGCATCCGGTGTGTCAGCAAGAAAGGCAGCAACTCTTTCAGGCGGGAGGAGAGCGGTTTCGGTGCCATTTAAAAAAACCAAGCTCGGTTCCGCATAGCCGGTCGATGCAAGCGGTGCCGTTGCCGGGGCGACCTCTTGTTTGGCGGCATAGATCTGCCGCGACAGATTCAAATCTTGCAGTGCGGGTAGGGTGATCTGGAACGTCGCCGCGTAGAGAAAAAAGGCGGCGATGACCGCCCGCCACAGACCGGCGCCGGGCGCAAGCTGCGGAACCCGCGGATGCACTGTCAGAACTGTTGCCAGGGCAAGACCTAGAAAAATCCAGGCGGCAATGGGGGGCGGTGTTCCCAGATAAAAGGCCGCACTGATGGGGGTGGCGATCAAGACCAGGCTCACGATCAACCAGCAACTCCAGGCAAAGCGCGGAAACCCCTCACCGCTAATATGCTGGCCCCGTTCCGCCAAATGAGTGAGATAGCCGCCAATGATCAACGCAATCGCGGGCACCATGGGCAGAATGTAATGGGGCAGTTTTGTCGGTACCAACTCGAACAACAACCAGCTTGGAAGGATCCAGGCTAAACAAAACCGATAGATGGGGTGAGCATTGCGTTGCCAGCCAAACCAAAGGGCTGGCCCCAGCACAAGGGATGCCGGCCACAGCGTAACGACCGCCAACACAGCGTAAGTCCCCGGCGGACTGCCATGGGATTCCTGGCCGGACATCAATTTAGGCAGTAAATCATTGCCCACCGCGTCCGAGAAAAAGCTGCTGCCGCTGAGCGTGATGGCAATGACCCATGGCGCGGTTATCGCCACCACGATCGCGAGCCCAAGAAGCGGGCGGATCGGTTTCAACCACAATAGCGACCGGTCCGCCACAGCCAGGGTGATGATCGTCAGGCCGCCAATCAACACACCAATCGGACCTTTTATGAGGATGCCCGCGCCTAGGGCGATCCAGAACAATATGGCGATCCGGCGAAGGTCTTCCGTGGCGCCGCCGATCAGACGCCCATTTGCGGCAACGTAAAAATGGCCTAGGCAAATCTGCGAAGTGGCGATGGCAAGCAACAACATGGCATCGGTTTTCGCCAAATGGGCTTCGATCACAAGAAGAAGAGAACTTGCGAGGGCCAGGCCTGCCGTAAATCCGCCAACGGGGCCAAGCCATCTCGCCCCCGCCCAAAAGGTGATAAGCACCGCGCCGATTGCCCCAAGAAGGGAGGGCAGCCGATAGGCCCAAATGGGCGCGTCAACGCCGCCGAACAGGGATGCGCTGGCCGCCTGCATCCAGTAGATGCCGATGGGTTTTTTATTGCGCGCGTCTTCTTGGAAGTAAATTTCGACGAAATTGCCCGTTTCCAGCATCTGTTTGCTGGCCTGAGCGTAGCGGGATTCATCCCGGTCGACCGGCCCCACATTGAAAAAACCCGGCAGGAAAAGCACCAAACAGGCCAGGACAAGGACGAGCCGTGGCTTTTCAGTTATTGCTGTCGGCACGGGTGAGGTGTCCTTGATGTGTTGCGGCGCTCTAAAGTTTCCTCTTTGATCAAAAATCGCAAGCCCTATTCACCACATGCGCCAAAAAGCGGCAGAAAACTGGCTTTTTTTGGCTGGAACAGGCAAAACTTGCGCCTATGGCGCCCCCATGAGATAGAGGGCGCTCGCGAGTTCTTTGGGGGGAGGGAGAACTTGTAAGTGGGGTTATCGCCGCGAAGAAGAACAGATGGAGCGGACAAGTGGTATGTGAGGTGTCGGTGGTGGTTCCGGTCATGAATGAGGCCGAGAATGTGGAACCCCTCATTTCCGAGATTCGGCAAGCGTTCTCAGGGGCGGCGACCTACGAGATTGTCTATGTTGACGACGGCAGCACTGACGGCACCAAAGATGTGCTGAAACGCCTAAAAGCGGACATTCCCGAGCTTCGCGTCATAGCGCACGAACACAATAGTGGTCAGAGCGCGGCGATCCGGTCCGGAATACATGCCGCTCAGGGCCGATTGATCGTCACATTGGACGGGGATGCGCAAAATGATCCCGCGGATATTCCCGCGATGCTGGCAGCCTATGACGACAAGGCCGATCCGAAGATGCGCATGGTGGCCGGACAGCGGCGAAAACGCCAGGATAGCTTTGCCAAGCGCTGGGCGTCCAAATGGGCCAATCGGATCCGTCAGTGGGCCTTGAATGACAACACCCGCGATACGGGGTGTGGGCTTAAATTATTCTCCCGCGAGGCCTTTTTGGAGCTACCCTATTTCGATCATATGCATCGATTTTTGCCTGCCCTGATGCAGCGCCAAGGCTATACTGTTAAGCTTGTGGATGTGAACCACCGGCACCGCACGCGGGGGCAATCAAAATATGGGGTGCTGGATCGGGCTCTGGTCTCGATCAGTGATCTCCTGGGTGTGATGTGGTTGAGACGCCGGTGCCGCTTGCCCGGAACGACCACAGAGTTGGAGTAAAGAGTGTGCTTAGCTGGCTAAATGAAATGGGCAGCATGGAGGCTGTTTGGGTACTGATTGGTTTCGGCGGTCAGGCCTTGTTTGCGTCGCGCTTTATCATCCAATGGTTCAAAAGCGAACAGGTCGGGCGCAGCGTTATCCCCATGGCCTTTTGGTATTGCAGCATCGGCGGTGGCATTGTTTTGTTTTCCTACGCGCTTTACCGACAAGACCCGGTGTTTATTGCCGGACAGGGAGTAGGGCTCTTTGTCTATGCCCGCAATCTCATCCTGATTTTCCGCGAGAAGAAGAATAACGCGGCTGAAGCGGAAACGGCAAAAAAGGGATTGGCGGACGGTCCGCAGTCAGCTCAAGATATTGTAGCGGTGCAATTTGCCCAAGTGGCGCATGTGCGGGCGCAGCGCGAGGCTCCGACTGTGGCGCAAACATTTGCTAAACCAACCTTCAGCGACGCCCCAAACGGCGCCGTCGCCCCCGAAAAAGCCTGATTTCGTCTAAAACTGTGACGGATGAACACTGATTTCACCCCCCAAATGCGCCAAATGAGTCAAAGCTGACACGGATATGTGCTAGTTTAGATCCATTAGGTGGCTCGCATGAAAAGGCGCAGCAATATGTATTGGTTAAAATTTAGGGGGGAATATGCTTAACGCACTTCCTTTAATCGCCATTATGATCATCGTGTACAACATTCTTGCCTTCGGTGGCGGATTGATTGGCGTTGGCGATGGTGGCATGGCCGCATTCCTGTCCAGCGAATGGCTTAAAATCCAGCTGGTCAACGACACATGGATTTTCACTCCGGGCGATCTGATCGTCACACTGACGTTGTTTGCCCTGTTCCTGGAAATCATCAAAGCAACCCAGACAAACCACATTTCAATTATCAATCATGGCCTGTCCATGCTGGTTTTTGTGGTGGCGTTGATTGAATTCATCGTGTTGCCTGGTTTTGCAACATCCGCCTTCTTCCTCATTACGATGATGGCGCTGGTGGATGTCATGGCCGGGTTCACCGTGTCAATCGTAACTGCCCGCCGCGATATCGGTGCGGATGGTGGTCTGTTCGGCGGCGGTTGATACTGACGCCTGCGAAGAGCCCAAAAAAAAGGGGGGCCGATCAGTCGGCCCCCAGAGTTACGGGGTGAGCTCTTCGATTTTTTTGAGCCTTATGGCACGCTAAACCAGCGGGAGATATGCGGGCGAAGGTACTGGTTCGGTGCGTTCGTCTTTCCCCTGTTACAAAAGCATGAAGATGGTCAAGCTGAAGACAAACAGCTCCATCGACCGGATCCAAAACAGACCCCAATCCGACGACGGGGTCGCCGCAATTGCTTCTGATTGACCTGGCCGTTGTGCCATTCTGAACTCCAACTAAACCGCGGAACCCTTGTGAGGCTGAGAAGTGTCCCGCGATGAAACACAAACATTCAATTTGCTATAAAAGTAGCAAGCGCCATGCCGGTTATTTGCGTGCCATCTTGTTTGTAGACGGGCTGCGTGTTGCAAAGACGACCGATTGAAGGAAATACTGTGGCGCAGCATTAAGACTGGGATGTGCCTTGGTGGCTCTTTTCTTCGATCAGGCTTGGTTTGATGACAAACTCGCGTCTCTCGGTTTTGACCGCGCGGTCATTGGCAGCGCGTTAGGGCTAAGCCAAAATCAAATTGATGAGGTCTGGAAAGACCAGCGCGAGATTTCTGCGCGGGACGTGGAAACGTTGGCCGTTCTTCTGCAAGTTGAACCCGCGGAAATCGCCTCGCGGGCGGGTGTGTCCACGCCAATCCCAAAAGGGAATGCGGGCGAGACGGTGGTGGACGCGCCTAGAGATATCCATGAAATAAAGCAGCGATTGGATCGTTTAGAGCAAGATGTTGCTGAAATACTGGCGCTGTTACGTGCCAAGAAAGAATAGAGGAACCCGATGAGAGATATTCATTACCCAGGACGGTCGACAGTGCACGGAGAAAATGGAGCCGCGGCCACCTCTCATCCCCTGGCGACGCTTGCTGCAATCGAATTGCTGAAAGCCGGTGGTAATGCGGTTGATGCTGCCATAGGCGCTTGTGCGGTTTTATGTGTGGTCGAACCCATGAGCACAGGAATCGGTGGGGACTGCTTTGCGCTAATCGCCAAAAATGGCCGTGGCCCTGTGATTGGCATTAATGGCTCTGGATGCGCGCCAGCCAAGGCGGATGCCGCTTGGTTTGCCGATCAGGGTATTTCGGAAATCGGAACCGAAACACCCCATTCGGTAACAGTGCCGGGGGCGATAGATGCCTGGGACACACTCGCGCGGGATCATGGGCGGTTGGGCCTCGACCGCATATTGCAACCCGCCATTCGTTTTGCCGAAGAGGGCTTTGTGGTTTCACCCATTGTGGGGCTCGGTTGGCAATTCTTATCAAAACGCCTTCAGGCCGATGAGGGCGCGCAGCAACACTTGTTGATCGACGGCAAGGCACCCAAGATCGGATCCAAATTCAAGTCGCCGGCCTTGGGCGCGACTTTGCGGGCGATCGCGGAAAAGGGGCGTGCGGCGTTTTACAGCGGTGCCATCGCGGAAGACATGGTCTCGTGTCTTCAGAATAAGGGTGGCTTGCATGAACAGTCTGACTTTGAAAGTCAGCATGGAGACTTTGTTGCTCCAATCTCCACCGCTTATAAGTCGCAAACTGTTTTTGAAATCCCTCCCAATGGACAAGGGATTACAGCACTCATCATGCTGAATATCTTGCGTCAATTCCCGATGGAAGAATATGACCCCCTCAGTGCCGAGCGGTATCATCTTCAGATAGAGGCGCAACGATTGGCTTTTGAAGCGCGCGATACCTATGTGGCCGACCCGAAATTCGCAGACGTTCCTGTGGATCATTTGCTGTCCGACACGTTCGCGGCGGAGCAGGCGGCACGCATTCGGATGGATGCGTGTATTGACGATATCAACCGCCGCAAGGGGCCTGAATACAGAGACACGGTCTATTTGTCCGTGATTGATGGGGATCAAACGGCGTGCTCGTTTATCAATTCTCTGTATTTTGGCTTTGGGTCGGCCATTGTCGCCCCGCAATCGGGCGTCTTGTTTCAAAACCGTGGTGCGGGATTTGCGCTTGATCCATCCCATCCGAATTGTATCGCCGGCGGCAAGCGGCCGTTGCACACCATCATTCCCGGAATGGCCCTGCAGGATGATAAGGTTAGGCATAGTTTCGGCGTGATGGGGGGGGACTTTCAACCCATGGGGCATGTGCAGGTCATGTTGAACATGGTGACCTATGGCATGGATGCCCAAGAAGCGTTGGATGCGCCGCGCGCATTTGCGGGGCTAGAACAAGTTGGGATCGAGAAGGGCCTACCGGATACCGTTCGGTCAGGGCTGGAAGCACGCGGCCACGCGCTGACGGACGCCCTCGTCCCCTTTGGGGGCGGCCAGGTGGTATCTGTTGACTGGGAACAGGGAACCTTGGTGGCCGGCTCTGAATCACGTAAAGACGGTTGCGCGCTTGCCTATTAAAATCGGCGGTTGATGGTGTTCTGGGCGAAACGCGCGGTCGTTACAGGCGCGGATGTGCGGTAGGCACGTTCCCGAACAAGGTAAACGCCATCGTCTTCCGACATTGTGGTTTGGTCAATCAATTGAGCGGCGAAAGCAGAATTGGGCAAGCCCGGCGGCTGACACTCGCGATGGGTTGCCACGGCAACTCCTTGCCGAGCGGTATTTTTGTAATTTGTGGACGAAGCGTCGCGGGAAATCGGCGGGTGAGCGGCCTGTACCGGCGTTACCGTTTGGCCAGCGGCAGAAAGCTTATCCGCTGCCTGCCGGGCTATGGTCGAATGATGCGTGTTGCCGCCGGAGATCTTCATAAGGCATTAACGAAGCAAGCCTAATGCCATCCCATTTTGGGACAGTTGGCTACATTGTAGTCGATGGGGGGGCGTTTCTGCCGAAAGCTTGCTGTTATAACGTTTCCATCCGTTTTGATATGCACTAGCTGCGCCCTGTGTTTCGCATTTCTTAAGACCTCTCGCCTAAAGTGCACTGTGCTCGTTCACGGTTTGAGGGGGACCCTGTAAGGGCCGGGCGAACAAGCGTAATAGGCGGTTCATGGGGCGCACGTGTCGGATCAACAGTACACCAAAACCAACAACCCTGACTGGGCGTCGGACCCACTTCACCGATTAGAAACAGCTCTTCGGTGTGCGGATGAATTGGTTTTCGAATGGCACCTTCCCACCGACGTCATGATCTGGTCCGAAGGTGCAACGAAAACGCTGAATATCGAAGACCAGCAGGCGATTTCAACCGGTACGCGTTATCTTCAGTTTCTGGATGCGCAAGGACGGGCGGAGCGGGAGATCGTGACCGACGACTCTCCGGAAAGCGATAAGCCCTATGTGGTTGAGTATCAGTTTTCCTACGAAGACGGGCGCAGTTGCTGGCTGGAAGAACGGGGCATTCGGCTTCGTGCTGCCGATGGCAGTCCAGACCGGATCATCGGCCTTATTAAAGTTATTACCAGCCGAAAGCGGCTTGAAGAACGGCTGACTTACTTGGCGTCGTTCGATGAACTGACCGGCCACTTTAATCGCAGCAGATTGCGCGGTAGTTTGGAAGCGTCTTTAACAGATGCCCATCGATCTCAGGAATCTCTGGCCTACCTCGTTACGGGCATCGATGATCTTGCTGTGATCAACGAAACCTACGGTTTTGATATTGCCGATGAAGTCATTGCCCAAACCGGCAAAGTGCTTCAAGACTGTTTGCGGTCCGACGACATTATTGGGCGTACGGCCGGCAATAAATTTGGATTGATTTTACCAAATACCAGCGAACGGCAGATGATGGAAATGGCCGAATGGGTTCGGTCGAATGTGCGCGGCAGCGTGTTCCGCACGAAAGCAGGTGCTGTTTCCGCGACGGTGTCCGTGGGCGGGGTATTGCTGCCGGTCGGTGGGCAAACCAGTCAAGAAGCCATGGCGCATGCGGAAGAAGCGCTGGAAGACGCCAAGAGTTCCGGTCGGGATGCCTTCAAAGTCTACCGGTCTTCACCTCAGCGCAGTTCGATCCGCCGCCGGACCGCTGCCATTGCAGACCAGGTTGTCTCTGCACTGAATGATCGCCGCTTGGTTCTCGCGTATCAGCCGATCGTTTGTGCCCGGACGGGACAAGTGATGCAGAATGAGTGTCTGCTCCGTTTAATGGCACCCGACGGGTCGATAATGGTCGCCGGTGACTTCATACCTGTGGCGGAACAGCTGGGACTTGTTCGGCTGGTTGACCAACGCGTCTTGGAGCTGGCGGTAGAAACACTGCGATCCCACCCGGATATGGAGTTAGCCTTGAATGTTTCGGGGATGACCGCTACGGATCCGTCTTGGTTGGGCGCGTTTGTGTCCAACATCAGAAGCAATCGGGATGTGGCTGATCGGTTGACGCTGGAGTTAACCGAAACGGTTGCCATTCATGACATTGAATCGTCGGCGCGGTTTGTCGCGTCATTGCGAGATTTGGGCTGCAAAGTCGCGATTGATGATTTTGGAGCAGGCTATACGTCGTTCCGCAATTTGCAGATGCTTGATGTGGACATGGTCAAGATCGACGGTTCTTTCATCCGTGGGCTGTCGGATAATACTGACAATCAGTTGTTTGTCCGCACATTGGTCGATTTGGCGGCCAACTTTAATCTGGATACGGTCGCTGAATGGGTTGCCACCGAAGAAGACGCAGAATTGCTTCGCAGCTATGGCGTCGACTACTTCCAAGGGTTTTTATACGGCAAGCCGGAAATTAATCCGACGTGGTTAAACCAGAAGGGCATCAGTGCACAGACGGATTTAAACAAAGCCGGCTAACGTAGCGGCAAGCCGTTATTTTTTACTCGCAATCTCGTCCAGCTGTTTTTGCATCGCGGCCAACTGGTCTTTCAGCGCTGTGATTTCATCGTCTTTAGCGCCGCTTGCGACATCGTCTGTTGGCGCTTCCTCATCACCGTCTTTCGTCTCATCAGGCAGAGCGGACGTTCCAGCCGGGAAAGGGGTGAACATGCGCACGGCCCGTTCGAACATGGCAATATTGTTTCGGATATTCTCATCAAATTCTTTGAAGGCACTATTGCCGCCAAAAGCGGTCGACAAGCGCTTGCGCATCTCTTCTTGATTTTTGGCAAAACTGTCGATGCTCATTTCTAAATAGCCCGGTACGAACGCCTGCAAGCTGTCGCCGTAAAAACGAATGAGTTGGCGAAGGAATTTGATGGGCAGCAGATTCTGGCCTTTGCCTTCTTCCTCGAAGATGATCTGCGTGAGAACCGACCGTGTAATGTCCTCACCGGTCTTTGCGTCATAGACCGAGAAGTCGGTTCCGTCCTTCACCATTTTTGCCAAGTGGTCCAAGGTGACATAGCTGGACGTCGCGGTGTTGTATAACCGGCGATTGGCATATTTCTTAATGGTGATGGGCCCGTCAGAAGACGCGTTTTTTCCTGCCACGATGTTCCTGTCTAATCTTGGTCTTGTATGTCGGAGCAGCCCCAGTTCCGACTGGCCCTGCGGTCACGCGGCATCGCTCCGTCCCGAACTATTGTGTCGCGCCAGTTTCGGCGATGCAAGCATTATCATTGCATTGCACAAAAACTCCTGGTCTTGCGCCGAAGAAAACCAAAAAACGACAGACACGGCGGGGTTTCATGGCAAAAAGTTAACACAGCGGCCTGGTTGCGAGCGGAAACATCAATCCGGCATTTTTGCAGGAAGGCTCGTCATGATCGCTATTTTGCGTTGCTTTGTTCTCTTGAATTGCGGCGTGCTGCCGGGGACAGGCGGCTGCCACTTGACTAGCCGCTTTAGCATTCCCATATGAAAGATAATCTCTTTCCGTCACAAATGATGGGGCGACATCCGTCGGTCATCGAAACGTCGTTCGGCGCCTCGCTATGCGTGGAGCCCGTTCTACCGTGTTAAGCGCTCAGTATAGAGATAATTTGCCTATATGTGGGGCAGATGAAACACTCTGTTACAAAAAAGTTGTCCCTTAAGTGTTGATAGCGGGGTGTCTTTCTTGAATACCTTGCGGCAATCCTTACCTAAGAATCTCCCAAACAGGATTTATCTAAGGAGATGTATGAATGAGTGATTCCGCCGTCCACAAAGTATCTCATCGCAGAAATTATTGTGGTGGTGCCCGGGGGAACTGGAAACCCCTAAATATCGTCGCCATGGTTGCCGGCTTCATTATCTTTTGGCCGGTCGGGCTTGCCATTTTAGCCTACAACGTTTTCGCAGAACCCGGCGACTTCACTCGGTTCGTTGATCGCGCAAAAGAGAAGATGGGTGCTTGGCATGATGACCACCATCGTCATCACCGCTCCCCACGCCGCAGCTATACCGGCAATGCAGCATTTGACGACTATCGAGAAGAAACCTTACGTCGGCTGGACGAAGAACGCCGCCGGCTCGAAGAAGAAATAGAATCTTTCCGTGAATTCCAGGAAGAGCTCAAGCGAAAACAAGATCGGGATGAATTCGATCGCTTTATGGCGGAACGCAATCCCCGTCGGGATACGCCGGACGCTTAACAGCTTGATGATTCCTACTGACGACTTGTAGTGACTTGGCGATGGCGCACCGACGGTGCGCCATTTTTTTTACCCACGGCGGACTAGAAAAACTGGTCGCTCGTCCCGTTTAACCCTAAACTCACGCCGTCTAGCTTCCCACCAAGAGAGGCCGCGCCCCGCGCACACAGGAGGACCCCCATGTCAAAACCGTATCCAAACAACCCCTATCTAAGGGGAAATTTTGCACCAATTCGCATGGAATGTGATGCACCGGATCTGATCATTGAAGGCGAGATGCCGCAGGATCTAAACGGTTCGCTTTATAGGATTGGCCCGGACCCGCAATTTGCGCCCCGCGACAGTAACCATCACTGGTTTGCCGGCGATGGAATGATCCACGGTTTTCATATTGAAGACGGTAAAGTGGGCTACTTAAACCGATGGGTGCGGACGCCGAAGTTCGAGCTAGAACGTGCTGCGGGTGAATCTCTTTACGGGGCCTTCGGTAATCCGATGACCAGTGACCCGAGCGTCCACGACAAAGATTCGACCATTGCTAACACAAACATCGTGTGGCATGCGGACAAACTTCTTGCACTGGAAGAGGGTCACGCCCCTTACGGAATTGATCCGGTAACTCTAGAGTCTCGCGGCTATCACACATTCGACGACAAGCTAGAGGGTCCCATGACCGCGCATCCAAAAATGGATGCCAAAACCGGGGAAATGTTCTTCTTCGGTTACAATGCAAAAGGGCCGTTTACAGATGATTTGTCGTATCATGTGGTCAGTGCCGACGGCACGTTGACATCTTCGGAATGGTTCAAAGCTCCTTATTCGGCCATGGTGCACGATTTTATCGTGAGTGGCGACTACGCGATTTTTCCAATCTTTCCGCTGACCGGCAGCATAGAGCGGGCCATTGCGGGGGCACCTCCTTTTGCATGGGAACCCGAAAAAGGCGGCTGGGTTGGGGTGATGCCCCGCGACGGGTCGGCGGATAGCATCCGTTGGTTCCGCGCCAGTTCCTCTTATGTGTTCCACCCCATGAACGCGTTTAATGAGGGCGGCAAAATCACGGCCCATGTGATGCAGTATGAGCAAGCGCCCTTGTTCCCAAGCCCCGACGGCACGCCAGCGGATCCGGACAAGGCTCAAGCGCGCTTGTGCAAATGGACCATTGATATGGACGGCAACACGGACGAAATAAAAGAAGAATATATTGACGACAGCTTGGCTGAGTTTCCCCGGTTGGATGAACGTTTCGCAGGCTATAATTATCGCCACGGATATTTTGCGGCGGTTAACGAGCGTCACAAGGGCGATACGGGCCTGTTCAACCAGTTGGCCCATTTCGATTTGGCCACAGGCAAAAAATCCATTTATGAAGTTGGCCCTGCCGATGCCGTCTCGGAGCCGGTGTTTGTGCCGCGGTCAGAAGATGCGCCAGAGGGCCAGGGATATTTGTTGGCCACTGTTTATCGCGGGGAAGAACACCGTAGCGACCTGGTCGTTCTGGATGCGGAAAACGTCGCAGACGGTCCGATCGCAACGGCAAAGCTGTCCCATCGAATTCCGTTCGGATTTCACGGAAACTGGCGCCAGGCGCGTTAGCCTAAAAATCAGGATGAAGCGTCTTATTGCGTCGATGGCGGCGCTTCATCCATTTCCAATGCTTGCATGGTCTTGCGCGTCGATTTAATGGCCGCGTGCAGCCAGCCCGCCTCGTTGAAGTTGGTGGACTTTGCACGCAGCGCCTGGAGGGCGGTCAATCGCACACGTAAGGCCGCTTCGTTGGACGGATCCGCCGAAAGGGCGGCATCGGCCAACTGCAACGCTTCAACTTCGCTGCCTTGCTCCAATATTTTCTGAGCACGCGCGGCTACGGGCGCGGCCCCGCCCGCGAGCTCGACAAGCGCTGCAAAAGACGAGGTTGGCGACGTGTCGTACATATGGGCAGGGTTGCCATCGAACCAGCCCACATATCCTTCGTAAATACCCCGTACGGACCACGCTACTTTGCCATACGTTTCCGGCAGGGCGAGTTCTGGGGGCAAGGTAATCTCGCGCATAAGTGTGTGCACATCTTTTCCGGCATTCATGCCTGCAACTGTGGCGTCATGCACATATTGGATGGCATCGCGGTGTTTTTTTAGCGTTGCGGCAACAGCCGCCGCACCGACGATGGCATCCCCATGACTTGGAATTAACACGTCCGCGTTCAATGTCATCACGTGGTCCAAAGCCGCCACATAATCCAGCGCCCAACGCGGGCGCGTCCCCCGAAGGGTGTAGATGTTCGGGAAAGACGTATACAGAAGATCTCCGGTGAAGATCGCCTTCTTTTCGGGAATCCAAACGGTCAGCGCGTCATAGGTTTCTGCGGGCCGGTGCGCGAGGTCGAAGGTGAGGCCGCCAAGCTTGAGCTGCTTTGTGGTGTCAAACGTTTCAAGCGGTAGGGTGTTTTCCGGCGGCTGCGATTGAACGGCCGTTTCCGGACCGTTGTCAGATTGGTTTTCGCCAGAGTCCGGTATCTGAAATCCAAACTGGGCCGCATTGCGCCGCGCAAAAAAGCCCGACAGCATGTCCTGATACGCGCGGAATTCCACAAAGCTGCTGTGTGCGATGACCTTTGTGCCGGGGCCCAGCCATTCTTTTATTCCGCCCACATGATCACCATGACCGTGCGTGACAATGATGTATTTGGGCGCACCCGGTGCGACCGTGGCCAAAAGTTTGCGATGGGCGGCGGCGCTGGACGGCAGAGACGTATCGATAACCACATTGCCCTCGTCAGTGGTCACCAACAATGTGTTTCCGAATCCGGCGGCGCGGTAAATACCCGGAATGATTTCCTGCGGTGTCTTTTGTGAATTGCCTTGTTGCAGGAACAATGACGGATCCGAAGAGCCGTCGCTCAACTCGGGTGGCAATGTATATTCTTGCACCTGCCCAATGGCGATGAGAGCCGGGAACGTTAGAAAAAGCAGTATTGCGACATACCGCACCATCTGGATACCCCTTTCAGGCGGAAGCCCCTGGTTTGCCTTGTTAATATAGGGGTGCGTTCGCGCGCTGCCATAAGACAGCACCACACAGACGTTCAAATGTTCTTAATCTCGAGGGGATCAGGAGGTGCTTTCGGACCCGACCGCGGTTTGCAGGTAGTTCTGCATTCCGACTTTTCCGATCAGTTCCAGCTGGGTTTCGAGCCAATCGATATGCTCTTCCTCGGATTCCAGAATGTGCTCGAAGAGTTCGCGCGTCACATAATCCTTAACGGTTTCGCAATAGGCGATGGCTTCCACATACATAGGGTGAGCGGCCATCTCCATTTTAAGGTCGCATTCCAGGCATTCCTGGACATTTTCGCCTATCATCAGGCGGTCGAGGTCTTGAAGGTTCGGCAAGCCTTCCAGAAACAGGATGCGTTCAATCAACTTGTCCGCATGTTTCATCTCGTCGATTGATTCTTCGTATTCTGTCTTGCCGAGGCCTTTAAACCCCCAATTGTCGAACATTCTGGCGTGGAGGAAATACTGGTTGATCGCCGTCAGTTCTTGTTTCAGCGCCTTGTTCAAATACTCAATGACTTTGGCGTCACCCTTCATGATGCGGTCTCCTGGAGATTTGCGGGCAGCGGTTCGGCGCGCGTGAAGAATCAGCGCCAGCTTACCTCAAATCGCGAAGAAACGGGAGGTTTTAGGGCGACTCTGGGGCCTCGACCAGGGATTGGTCTTGCTTATGCCGATGCATGAATTCCCGCAGATGGGCCAGGCATTTGCCGCATTTGGGCTTGGTCCCATGCTGGCCGAAAACGCCGGACACACGGTCATCGCCGCTGGTGAGCGCGCTGCGCACACATTTTTCGGTCAGAGCATTGCAAACACAAAGATACATGACAGCTAAAGGCCCAATACCAGTTTGGATGACTTTAGAATGGTGCGATTGCGAATGATTGTCAATTACGAGATTGTCGCACCTATTTGTAATTGATAATCATTATCAAATAAAATATACTTCTCTCGATTGTTTCGATTGGCCTGTGGGAAGCCCTATGTCCTCCATTGTTGCGCTGCGCGCCGCTGAACCGATGAAAAGCTGTTGCGGGAAATGCGTCTCTCTCGAATTAGAACAGCTTGAGACAGAAGAACAGTTCGTGCTGTGGGTGTTACGACATTGGATCACGGGTACCAGCCGGTGGTCACGGCTTTGGGCAGGGGTTCAGTCTTATCTCGGCAATGAGGACAGTGCTGCGGCATTGCGCGCCTTTGGGGATGTCATGTTGTGCATCAAGTATAATGGACGACGGCCATTTCACGCTGGCGCGCCGGGTTGTGCGGTGACGCCGGATGAACTCGCGGTCTTGTCTCTGGTGTCATCGCAGCAACATCATTTCGATCCGCTGACGGACGGCTTGGCAAGATGGCTGGTGCTGCCGGCATCTCAAGACATTCTAAAATACAGCGTTGCGCAATTCGCGGACATCCTTCTGCGGCACAACTTAGCGCTGCCGGACCGCTGCTCGGAAGCAGAACTTGAACTGCTTGCGGCGATTTGATCTGGGCGTTCTATTTCGAAGCCGACCTCTCACTTTTTCGCTGGGATGCAATCCCCGCCGATCGACATAAGCTTGGGTTTAGCCTTGGCGCAGAAAGCTTTCGCGCTTGCCTCATCGGCAAAAGACCCCAACCGTAAACTAAGCTTATCGACTCCGCCGGATTTAACCTTTTTAAGGCTCTTCTTTTTGTCGGCCAGCAATTGCTTGCCCAAAGCGCTGGCAACTTTTGGCCAGTTCTCATCTGCCTTTTTCTTGTTGTCGTATATCGCGATCAGGGCAATGTAAGGACCATCCAGGCTGTCTTCATAAGTGAGGCCATTGCTGCTCCCTTGCTTTTTGCCGCCGTAATTCTCGTCGGCAATTTTGGCGAGGACGCGAACGCGACACGCCTCTACCTCAGCGTTTTTCGCGTCACGGTTCGCGTTCGTGACGCCTTCCGATTTTTTATCACACAGAATGTATTCTTCCACCAACGGCATGATTTGCTGGAGGTTCGGTTTGGATTCACTTTTGCCCGTAGCACTTGGTTTTGCTGATTTGTAGCGTTTCGACCGTTCGCGTTCGAGGTCGATCATGAAATTAAGAACGGCCTGCCGCTCAAGTGAAGCACCATTTGCTTTCAAGGACTCGGAGAGCATCTGGCTACAGATAACCGCTAAAGATGAAGCTCTCTCTCTTTCTTCAAGCGCAACCATCGTTCTGAGCCTATTTTCGGTGATCGCCTTTCGTCCCCATTTGCCAAAAATCCCTACGTTCTGTTCCTTTTCTTGCGCAAGGTCATATGCCAGGGCCGCGTAGCCATCATCGGTGTAGTTATCACCAGGCATAAAGTAAAAATTGTTCTTCTTTGTGTCAGCCGGTTCAGAAACGTCCTTAGTCAAATTCTGATCATTTGAAATTTCGGATTTTTGTAACTTCATTGCTTTGTCGCGCGGAATTTCTTTTTCTGGTCGGTCTGGTGAATCCGGCGTACGGAGTTCAAGTGTGGTTGTTTTAAATAAACCACTGGCAGTTGGCGAAACAGTTTTGAACCTACCTGTGTTGTTGCCCAATTCGACAGTACAAGCCGAAATGAAATGTGCGGCTGCTCCTTGCCCAAAATAATTTTCTTGTAGTTCGACAAGCTGCTCCGCCACCCCCACTGCATGTTCGTTGAGTGTTGGCGGACCATTGGGGAATCCGCCCGCTGTCGAGCTGGCATTTGTGGACGCTTTCGTAATGGCGGATACGAGTTTTTCTGTGGCTTTCTTCGCCTCTTCGCTTTTCTTGTCGGCCTGCTTTTGTGCGTCATCCTTTTTCTGATCGGCGTCGTCTGCTGTTTTCTCGGCGGTTTTCTTGCCTTCTTCACTTGTGGTGTCGTTCGTGGCTTGAACGGCGGCATTGGCATTGCCGCTGTTTTCCGTGGCCGCGGTGGCGTCTTTGTTCGCCTGGTCCGATTCCTGTTGTGCCTCGGTCATGGCCTTTATCAGATCCGGCATATTCGCCGTCGCTTCGCTCTTACCGTCCACGGAAGCCGTCGCGAGTTTTCGGCCCGCAAGCCGCGCGGCGGATTCGCCCAACATCAGGGTGACCATGGCATCGTTGTTGCGGCTCATCAGCAGGGAATATTCCGTACCCGAAATTGCGCCATTGGCATAAGCCTGACACGCTTGATACATCTGATCACGGAGCAATTGGACAGTGATGGTCCGCTCTGCCAATTGGGCAAGCGCCGTACCCTGGGCGGTGGACAATGCAGTATTGGCCTTCCCAAGAATGTTCAGTCCAAAGCCGAAAGAACTTGCAACGGCGGTGGCCACATCGGGGCTTGGCTCTGCGCAAATGATGCGTTCAGGGTTGACCCGGCCGGGGCGCGATGAAGCATGGGTTTTCATGTTGACGATGACGCGCTGGCCAGCGTCCGTGGCGACGGAGCTGCCCCTGTCCAACGTAAAGGGCTGGAAGATCGACGGCGGAGCGGTGGAACACGCCGTTGCCGATGCCAACACCAAACAGCTTAAAACCGTTTTGACCAAACGATGGACGTGCATTGCGCTCCCCCAATAGGCTTTTCCCCAGTGGGAAAAGCCTAAGGGCTAAAATTTGGCAATGCAACTTTAGAGAGATATTCTAGATGAATGCGACGTTTAGAGGAGTATTCTGGAAATGCGTTCTAGTTGAATATCAGGTGGTTGCGCCTAAAAATTGTCTTTTCGGCGACGGGTTTCCGCAAACACGTCCACCAGATTACCGCCCACCATGCCGATGGTTTCTTGCAGGTTTTGGCTCATGGGCCGCAGAAAGGGATTGGTGTCTTTCTCAAGCTTTAGGGTGGTGGGGACAGTTGGTTTGCCCGCGGCACGCAGACGGTCAATCTCTGCGGAGCGCGCCACCAAGGCCTCATTGCCCGGTTCCACCGACAGGGCAAAAGCCGCATTGGCTTGAGTATATTCATGGGCGCAATAGATCGTCGTGTCATCGGGCATGTCCATGAGTTTCTGCAGCGACGTCCACATTTGCGCGGGCGTGCCTTCGAACAAACGTCCGCAGCCGAGCGCAAATAATGTATCCCCAACAAATGCAATCCCGTCATTGTAAAACCAATAGGCCACATGTCCGGCGGTGTGGCCGGGCACGTCAAACACTTTCGCTATCACACCGCCAAAGGCGACCGTATCCCCGTCGCCAACTTCCACATCGATGCCGGGAATTTTTTCGGCCTCTGCACGCGGGCCAATAATCTGGCAGCCGGTCTTTTCTTTGAGCTCCAAATTGCCGCCGGCATGATCGAAGTGATGATGGGTGTTTAAAATATGGGTCAGCTGCCAACCCTTTTCGGACAAGGCAGCTTCAATGGCGCCAACGTCCGGCGTGTCAATAGAGGCGGTAACCTGGTGTTCGGGATTATGGATAAGATATCCATAATTGTCGCTCAGGCAGGGAAATTGATGGATCTGAAGCACGGACACCGGAAAAACCTCGCATCATTTGGAGTTGTTCATAATTTTGCCTGAAACTAACATTGTCCTAGAACAGGCGAAAGTCCAACGCGCCTAAGCCGCGTTTACACGAGCGAAACCGCATGCATCTCGACGTTGTCGATCTTCGAAATTTTTATGTGAGCCAATTGGGGCGCATTGCCCGGCGCACCTTGCGGCGCCAGATTCGTCAGATTTGGCATTCGGTCAACGGCCAAACGGTCCTTGGCCTGGGCTATGCCACGCCTTATCTCACACCCTTCCGGCAGGACGCAGAACGTGTCATTGCCATGATGCCTGCCGCCCAAGGGGTTACCCGCTGGCCCGAAGATGGCGCGGGCCTTGTGGGCCTGACCGAAGAAACCAGCCTTCCCCTTGTCGATTCCAGTGTGGATAAGGTGGTCTTGGTCCATGGGCTCGAAAATAGTGAAGTGGTTCGGCCCATGCTGCGTGAGATTTGGCGGGTGCTGAGCCCCGAAGGGCGTCTGCTGGTGGCCGTGCCCTATCGCCGGGGCCTTTGGGCGTCCACGGAACGCACGCCGTTTGGGCATGGGCGGCCCTATTCGCGGGGGCAGCTGAACCGCTTGCTGAGCGACTGCATGTTTGCGCCGGGCAATCCCATGCTGACCTTGTTTATGCCGCCTTTTGCGTGGCCCTTTATGTTGAAATCCGCACCGGCTTGGGAAAACACGGGCCGTTGGTTGTGGCCCGGCTTGGGCGGCATCATTCTGGTGGAAGCGACCAAGCGCATTTACGCGGCAACGCCGGTGCGCCAGCGCCGGCGGATCTTGCGGCCCGTGCCGGCCACTTACGTCCCCGCGGCGAACAAGCAATCGCCCCGGGACAAAGTGGAAGAATAGGGCTTAGGGTCACACTTTACTTGAAATGAGGAAGACCGCTTCTTCCGCATACAGATTGGCAAAGCTGTCGCCGCCGATAAAATCCCGGGCGCGGCCTTTTGAATTCACCGCGATGGCGCGGTCCACTTCAGCCCCAATATTGTGTACCAGGCTGATGAAATCCTTGATGCTGCACAAATGGATATTGGGGGTGGCGTACCAGGGCTCATCCAACGCATAGGTGACCGGCATACGCCCCGAGATGGCCAATTGAAGGCGCACGCGCCAGTGGCCGAAATTGGGGAGCGAGACAATGACATTTTTCCCAATGCGCGTCATTTCTTCCATAACGTCTTTGGGGTTCACGGTTGCCTGGATCGTTTGGCTCAAAATCACATAATCGAACGCGTCAGACGGATAGTCTTTGAGATCCTTGTCCGCATCGCCCTGGATCACCGACAGGCCGCGCGCGACGCAGGCATTCACACCGGCCTGGCTCAGCTCCACACCTCGGGCATCCACCCGTTTTGCCAGCATGAGATATTCCAGAAGGGCACCGTCCCCGCAGCCCACATCCAACACACGGGTGTTTCCGCCGATCATGTCCGCAATTAATTGCAGGTCCGGACGCAATTTGGGGTAGGGGGCGGACATGGTGTTCATGGCTCAGCGTTTCCCCGCAAGTCCGCGGTGGATCGCGGCGCCTTCCAGAAACCCGGACAGGACACTGTGAAATTCCGGTTCATCCAGAAGGAAGGCGTCGTGGCCTTTGTCGGTTTCGATTTCCACGAAACTCACATTTGCCGCCACAGAGTTGAGGGCATGAACAATGGTCCGGTTTTCCGAGGTGGGAAACAACCAGTCGCTGGTAAAGGACACCACGCAGAAACGGGTCTTAGAATCTTTAAACGCGTTTGCCAGCACGCCACCGTGTTCCGCCGCCAGATCGAAATAGTCCATGGCGCGGGTGATGTAGAGATAGCTGTTGGCATCGAACCGGTCCACAAAGGTGAAACCCTGGTGGCGCAGATAGCTTTCGATTTGGAAGTCAGCATCGAAGCCATAGGTGATGCTGTCCCGGTCCTGCAGGTTTCGGCCAAATTTGCGGTGCAACGCGGCTTCCGACAAATAGGTGATGTGGGCGGCCATGCGTGCCACCGCAAGACCTTTGCGCGGACTGTCCCCATGCGGATAATAATCGCCGGCCCACCAGTCCCTGTCGGCCATGATGGCTTGGCGCCCCACTTCGTGGAAGGCAATGTTTTGGGCGGAATGCTTCGCGGCTGTTGCGATCGGAATGGCCGAAAAAACCCGTTCCGGATAGGCCGAGGCCCATTGCAGCACTTGCATGCCGCCCATGGATCCGCCAATGACACAGAACAGATCGTCGATCCCGAGATGATCCAGAAGCATTGCCTGTGCCCGCACCATGTCGCCGACGGTAATCACCGGAAAGGTAAGGCCATAGGGCTTGCCGGTCTTCGGGTCCGTGTCCGCCGGGCCGGTGGTACCGGAACATCCGCCCAGCACATTCGAACAAATCAGGAAATACCGCTCCGTATCAATGGGTTTGCCGGGGCCCACTAAAAAATTCCACCAGCCGGGCTTACCCGTTGTGGGGTTGCGGCTGGCCGCATGCTGATCGCCCGTCAAGGCATGGCAGATTAGGATGATGTTCGACTTGTCGTCATTCATCTGCCCATAGGTCTGATAGGCGATACTGAGCGGAGCGATCGTCGCGCCACTGTCGAGCTGCAGAGGCTGGGTTTCCGGAAAAGTCACAACATGGCCAACCTCATCCTGCGCGGTCTCCGCGGTGTGGGGCGCTTCGTTTGTATTTGTGTCCGAAAGGTCGGTCATAGTGGTGTCGATATGGGGCTTGCGCTGTGAAATTCCATTCCAGGAGACAATCGTTAACAGCAAAAAGACTGTGACGTTTGCGCCGGACCGCTATTTAGCACTTTTGTGATGGCCATACCCTTAGAAATTTTGCTTTCCGGGGGCCAAAGTCGTATATCAGGCCGCTGCGGAAGGCCAAAGCGCCCCGGGAAAAGGCCCGGTTTGCGCCCGGTTTCCCGCCTGTTTCCTGTGAAAGGGTGAATACCATGTCAGCATCGCCGAGGCCCGGAATCAATCTGATCGAGCCTTATGTTCCCGGCGCGACAAAGGCATTGGGTGGTCAAAAACCCATCAAATTGTCGTCGAACGAGACGCCATTTGGGCCCAGCCCGAATGCGATCGAGGCTTATCTCAAAGCGTCGGGCGATCTGCACTTGTACCCGGAAGGAAGTGCCGCGGAATTGCGGGAGGCCCTGGCCGACCAGAACGGACTGGACGCCGACCGCATTGTCTGTGGCTGCGGGTCGGATGAAATTTTCCACTTGCTCGCCCAAGCCTATCTGAACCCAGGCGATGAGGTGATTTACAGCGAACACGCATTCCTCGTTTATCCAATCGTGACGAAGGCGGCCTGTGCCGTGCCGCGCGTGGCGCCGGAGAAAAACCTGACGGCGGATATTGACGCCATGTTGTCGCTTGCCAATGAAAAAACGAAGATCGTTTTCTTGGCGAATCCGAACAATCCAACGGGCACTTATGTGTCGTCCCATGATGTGCTTCGGTTGCGGAAAGAGCTGCCGGAAGAAACCCTTTTGGTGATCGATGCGGCCTATGCGGAATATGTGCGCCGCAATGATTACGACACCGGTATTGACCTTGTTGAATCGCACGACAATGTCATCATGACACGGACGTTTTCGAAAGTGTATGGGCTGGCGGCTTTGCGCTTAGGCTGGGCCTATTGTCCTGCGGATGTGGCGGATGTGCTCAATCGCATTCGTGGACCTTTCAACACATCCCTGCCGGCGCAAAAGGCGGGCATTGAGGCATTGAAGGACGTGGCTTTCACGCAAAAAGCCATCGACCATAATGACATTTGGTTGTCTTGGCTGAGGGCGGAACTGGGCGCGTTGGGGCTAGGCACCACGCAAAGCGTCGGCAATTTCGTCCTGATCCAGTTTCCGGAAACGCCCGGCCAGACCGCCGCCGATGCCAATGTGTATTTGAGCAATAATGGGTATGTTTTGCGGGATGTGACCAATTACGGCTTGCCCAATGCCCTGCGCATGACGGTGGGGCTTGTGGAACAGAACCGTGGCGTCGTCGATTGCCTCAGAGATTTTTTGGGCAAAGCCAATGGCAAAGGATAAGGGCACCGCAAACGCCCCGCTGTTCGACAAAGTTGCTCTGATTGGCATTGGCCTGATCGGCTCTTCGTTGAGCCATGCCATGCGCCGCAAAGGATTGGCGGGAACCATCTCGGGCGCTTCCCGATCCGAACAAACCCGGGAAACCGCCTTGCGGTTGGGCATTGTCGACGTGGCGGAGCCGACTGCGTCGGCTGCGGTTAAAGATGCGGATCTGGTGGTGTTGTGTTCACCGGTGGGGACCTTTGGGTCGCTGGCTCAGGAAATCGGCCCGGTCTTGAAATCGGGGGCGATTGTCACCGATGTGGGGTCCGTCAAAACGGCCGTGGTTGAGGATGTGGCACCACACTTGCCCGATGGCGTGCATTTTATTCCGGGGCACCCCATTGCGGGGTCGGAAGTGTCTGGTCCGGAATCCGGCTTTGCGGAGTTGTTCGATGACCGGTGGTGCATTTTGACGCCTACTGAGGCAGCGGACCCGGAAGCGCTCTCCAAGCTTGTGCATTTTTGGGAACAATGCGGCGCGCGTGTGGATCTGATGGACGTCAAACATCACGATCTGGTGTTGGCGGTGACCAGTCACATTCCCCATTTGATTGCCTACAATATTGTGGGGACGGCGTCGGATTTGGAAACCGTCACGGAAAGCGAAGTGGTAAAATACAGCGCCGGTGGTTTCCGAGACTTTACCCGCATTGCCGCGTCGGACCCGACCATGTGGCGGGACGTTTTCTTGAACAATAAGGAAGCCGTGTTGGAAGTACTCGGCCGGTTTTCGGAAGACCTGGCCGCGCTTCAACGGGCGATCCGGTGGGGTGATGGCGACATGTTGTTCGATCTGTTCACGCGCACCCGGGATATACGCCGAAATATTGTGGATGCAGGCCAAGAAATGGCCGATCCGGATTTCGGGCGCCGGGGGCCGACGATCAAGAAAGATTAGTTTTCGTCGTCGATGAGAGGGGGCAGGTTCGTCAATTTGAGCGGCCCCAAATAAAGGCCGCCGGCCCGCATGTCCAAGGGGATGCGCAAACGCCCTTTTGGATCTTTGCCCGTGAGGGCAATCAAGTTGAGGGCGGATTTAATGAGGCTGGCCAAGGTGGCGTCCAACTGGCCTTGGTCCACCAGGCCATCGATCACAGCGTCATAACCGTCTGCCAGTGTGGTAACCGCGCCCTTCAGCCGGTATTGGCGGTCGAGTTGCAATGTGCCCTCGGCGGTAAGGTCCAGATCGCCCCACATCATGTGCATGGCGTCGATTTCTAGGGAGCCATTATTTGTTGCCCATCGTTTCAGCGCCTCGTCCCGGTCATCCGCCCGCTGAAAATCCGACGGCAAGTTGCGCATTTCGGTTTTCGCTTCCACCAGGCTGATGAGATCACCCAGAGGGGGAAACGTGCCTGGGGGCAGTTGCAGCTCCTCAATTTGAAGAAGCATGGTTTGGTTTTCCAACGTGTCAGGGCCAGGTGTTTGGGTGCGCTCGGTCGGGTCTTGCGGGGCCGTTTCCACCTGCATGCGGTATTTTCGGGCGGTCACCGGCACATAGTCTTCCGCATTATGGGCCTTATACAGGCCCTGCCAGCCATCTATCTCTGTATAAACGTTTTTAAGTTTTTCCCTCCCCAGCAGCAGAGAAACACGCGCCTTATCCGCCGTGCTCAGCAGCTCGTTTGGCGTGGTTTTATCGGTGGCCTCGCGGTCAACGAAGGAAAAACGATGCTGCCCTTTGAAATAGGCATCCACTTCGGTTAGGCGAAAGGGGTTGAGTTCCACGTCCACATTTTCGCCGGTCCATGACCATTTGTTTGGGTGCTGAGGATCGGCAATGGCAAGGGTGTCGATTCTGAGGTCCATCCGAAACGGAAAGCCCGACACGTTCGCGTCTGCATAAGATACGTCCATGCCGTCGGCGCGGCGGTCTTCAGCCCATTGGGCGACGCCGTCCAATACATCCTGCTTAAGCGTGCTCCAATAAACCGTGTAGCCGCCGATCAGCAAAACAAGAATAAGCGACGGGATCCAAATCAGCGGCGAGCGAACAGCATTCATGAACACAGAGACCTCTTCCTATGGGACCGGCACACTATGCCATGTTCGGTCAAAAATGTTTAAAGCGATTTTCAGGCAGGCAGGCCGGGCTCGACCCGGTCCATGCCCACAAACCGGCGCACGCGATCTAGCTCCGCCTCCAGTTTTTGCCGGCGGCCTTTTGTGAGTTTGATTTTGGGTTCAAGCCAGAACCCTTGCACGGCCAAGCGGCCGTCTTTTCGGAAGGCCTTGAGGTCAATGCGTCCGATCAGCTGTTCGCCTTCGAGGATCGGGAAGACGTAATAGCCATATTGGCGCTTCTGTTCGGGCACAAAAATTTCGATGCGATAGTCGAAATCGAACAAACGCTTCAACCGCTGCCGGTCGCGAATAACCGGATCGAAGGGCGAGATGAGCCGGATGCGTTTCGGCGCCTCGTGAATGTTGTCGATGACCTCTTCGATGTCCGGTCGCGCAAAGGCCGCGCGTTGCCCCTCGGTGCTGCTGATGCACACGGGAACAATGTCTTTGGCCGCCCTGCTGTCGAGCCATTGAGCCACGTCTTTCGGACGCAAGGCATCCCAAAACCGCGCAATTTCGCCAGCTGTGGCAACACCTAAACGGTCCAGGGCGGACCGGCAGGCCCAATCGACATAGTCGGTTTTGGAGACGTTTGGTGTGGCATGGTCTTCATGCAGCACGCGATGGGTCCGGTCATAAATCTTCTGAAAATTGTCGCGCCGAACCACAGCAAGCTCGCCGGTGCGCCAAAGATATTCCAGGGCCGCCTTTTGGGGTGTCCACCCCCACCAGGTTTCCCGCTGATTGCCCTTTTCGGTTTCAAAGTGGCGCGCACCTACGGGGCCGTCCTGCTCAATCCGTTCCGCTACCATGCGTAAGGCCTTTTTCGGATCCTTCACGCGGGCCTGCCACCATTTGCTGGCGGCATATTTCTTTTTAATGATTGGAAAGCGATGCTTCCAATAGGGGAAGAACTTCGACGGGATGATGGAGGCATCGTGAGTCCACTGTTCTGTCAGGCATTGTCCGTGTTCATAGAGGTCCTCCAGTTGATGGGGGCGGTAGGTCTGATTACGAGAAAAAAGAATATGGTGATGGGCCCGTTCAACAATCCGTATACTGTCGAGCTGAACGTATCCTAAGTCTTCCACCAATTGATACAAATCGGGTGTGGAGAGTTTTTTCGTGGGGTCGCGGGTGAGGCCCTGCAGGTGCAGCAAAAGGCGCCGCGCATCCTGCGTGGTGATCTCAAGCGGGGCAGGGGGCATGAAGTCTCAAGAACATTTGGAATAGCCGCAATTGGTGCAGGTATCACACCCTTCTTGGCGGATGAGGGCGGGGGCCGAACATTTGGGACACCGGCGATAGGGCGAATTGTCGGCGGCCATCGCGATGGCCCGTTTTTGGTGCGCCGGGTCCGAGGTGATGTCGCCTTCTTCTTTCAGGAAGCCGATGCGGATCATGTGCTGTTCGATCACCTTCCCGATGGCGGCAAGCAGACTGGGCACATATTCGCCGTCCACCCATTGGCCGCCCCGGGGGTCGAACACGGCCTTGAGTTCCTCGACCACGAAGCTCACATCCCCACCGCGGCGGAAGACAGCTGAAATCATGCGGGTGAGCGCCAGGGTCCAGGCATAGTGCTCCATGTTTTTGGAGTTGATAAAAATCTCGAAAGGCCGCCGCCGCCCATCGCTTTCAATGTCGTTGAGCGTGATGTACATGGCGTGGTCGCTGTCCGGCCATTTGATTTTGTAGGTATGGCCTTCCAAGGCCGCGGGGCGGTCCAGCGGTTCGGTCATGTAGACCACATCGCCATCGACCGGCTGGAGGACCGCTACATCCGTCGATGTCGATGGGGCGGATGACAACACCGCACCGGTAATCGCGTTCGGGCGATAGGTGGTGCATCCCTTCAGGCCCTGATTCCAAGCGTCCATGTAGACGGATTTGAAATCGTCGAAAGAGATGTCTTCGGGTACGTTCACGGTTTTGGAAATGGAACTGTCCACATATTTTTGGACCGCCGCTTGCACCGCCACATGTTCTTTCGGCGTCAGGCCGTTTGTCGTGACCAAATTTTCGGGCAGGGTGTTTTCGTTGCCGGGGCGCGTGCGGAACAGCTTCACCGCATAATCCACCACGTCTTCCGTGCGCGACGACCCGTCCGGCTGCAGCACTTTACGGGAATAGGCCACATCGAATATCGGCTCGATGCCGCTAGACGTATTGTCCGCCAACAGAGAAATTGTGCCGGTGGGCGCGATGGAGGTCAAAAGGGCGTTACGCAAGCCGTTTTCAGCAATCAGGTCCTGCAACTCCTTCGGCAGGCTGCGCACCATATCGGATTTGGCAATGGCGTCCTTGTCATAGAGCGGGAAGGTGCCTTTTTCCGCCGCCAGCTCCGCCGAGCTTCTGTAGGCGCTGTCGCGGATCATGCGCATCCAGCGTTCGATCAGCACCAGGGATTCATCGCTGCCATAGCGAACCCCACACAGGACCAACGCATCCGCCAAACCTGTCACGCCCAGGCCGATGCGGCGCTTTGCGTTGGCTTCCTGTTGTTGTTCCGGCAGTGGAAACTTCGATACGTCGATGGCGTTGTCCATCATGCGTACGGCGACGGGCACCAATTGGGCAAGCGCGTCTTCATCCAGATGCGATTCATCCGAAAACGGATTTTTGACCAGGCGCGCGAGATTGACAGAGCCCAGCAAGCACGCGCCATATGGCGGCAACGGCTGTTCGCCACAATTATGAACATAAAATCCGTTCGCATCAAACGCATGCGCTTCCGGAACGGTGACGTCATAAACGATTTCTTCGCCTGCTTCGATAATCGACTCAATCTCTGCAACAAAGTATTCGCGGTTTAGTTTTCGCTTATAGGATGACAGGAGTGTATTTAGCCGCCCCTGTTTTTCATAATCTTCGAAGCCGATCATCGCTGCAAAGCGTGCCACGTTTTCTTTGCTAATAACGAGTTCATGCACGGCGGCACAATTGTATTCTTTTTTGCCGCCCCGTCCGTCAGGCAAAAGTTTCATTCTTTCGGAGTGGCGATCAGTATAGACCGAAGACGCGATCCCAAGACGAAGAAGCATGCGCTGAACGGCAGTGAGTGTGCTTAGATTGCTCTGTGTCAGTCGTACGGAAACACCTTTCTTTTGTGTCCCCTGTATTGACCCATCCGCATCGAAGAAACCGCGCAAGAACCCCTGATAAAAGGAGCTTGATGTGCGTTCAATCTCTGGAGTCAATTTTTTGTGGCCGGGGCGCAGGCCCAATTGATGGGCCAGGTTTTTCACCGCGCCCAATGCCATACGTTGCTCGCCCCGCTCAGAAACATCGACCCAGCCAGTAAAATCTGAGCGGTGCGGTAAGGTACTCGCGGCGGCGAAGGCGGCATGCATTACCCCCGCGACACCCGGCCGCTCAAAATCGCCATTGGCGACTTTTCGTCCTGGCCAGACTGAAAGAACTGCCTTGTCGGTTTTCAGCGTTCCATCTCCGATCAGCAGACCGACTAGATAACCTTCCGCCTCACTGCCAAAGCCCGGCCAGTTTGATGCCTCACGGTGATTATGAAGAACAACAAGGTCTCCGGGAGAGAGGTCGCCAGCAGCGGTCCACTCAACTTCTCGTCGCCACTGTGTTTTTGTCTTGACGCGACGGACTTGATGGTTCGCTGTCAGGCGCAATGACTGGCCGTGTCGACATTTCAGCTGAACAACTGGTTTCTGGCCAGTTTTGAAAAATCCATCCTCTGTCGTCTTGAACGATTGGTCATCGACAATCGCTTCAAATTGTTGGCCGATGAGATTGGCAACCTGACGCGGGCCTTGGCTTGTTTGCACCCAGGTATCAGCTGTAACACAAGGATTTGTGGCGGCGATGGTTTCGCAATAATTCAGATTGTTTTTTCGATTAATCCGATCAATGAAGATCACGCCCGGCTCCGCGTAATCGTATGTGGCCTGCATGATCTTGTCCCACAGGGCACGGGCGGACACGGTGCGATAGGTTTTACCGTCAAACACCAAGGGCCAGTCTTCATCGGCTTTCACCGCGGCGATGAAGTCATCCGTCACCAGGACCGACAGGTTGAACATGCGCAACCGTTCAGAATCCTGCTTGGCGGCGATGAAGGCTTCGATGTCGGGGTGGTCACAGCGCAAGGTGGCCATCATGGCGCCACGGCGCGACCCTGCCGACATGATGGTGCGGCACATGGAATCCCATACATCCATGAAGGAGAGGGGGCCCGAGGCATCGGCGCCCACACCGCGCACCAGGGCGCCCTTGGGCCGCAGGGTGGAAAAGTCGTAACCAATGCCGCCCCCTTGCTGCAGGGTGAGCGCTGCTTCCTTCAGGCTTTCGAAAATGCCGCCCATGTCGTCGGGGATGGTGCCCATGACGAAACAGTTGAACAGGGTCACATCCCGTTCCGTGCCGGCGCCCGCTAAAATGCGGCCGGCGGGTATGAATTTGAAACCGTCGAGGGCGTGGGCGAAGCCATCTTCCCAGAAAACCTGTGCGGATGGTTTCTCAGCGGCAGCCAGCGCTTTCGCCACGCGCCGCCAGGTGTCCTCAATAGAATTGTCCACAGGCGTCCCGTCCGCTTGCGTGAAGCGGTACTTCATCTCCCAAATGTGTTGGGACAAGCCCTGCAGTGTCGTCATCTCAGTGCCTTTGACGGATCCAATCGGCTCCATTCTAGCAGGCGCACTTTACCCCAATATTGCGATGGCGCCAAGAATTTGTTCTTGATTTGTTCGCAATCGTTAAATGTTCGCTAATGTTCCAACAACGCTGTTCTACTTTTTCGCGTCAGCGACCAATTTGTTGGTGGCGGTTTCGATGGTGTCCTGCATGACGGCCATGAATTCCTTGCGCTTGAGGCCTGGCTGGATGGGGGGCAGGAATTCGATGGTGATGGTGCCGGGCTTCCAGATGTAGCCGCGCCGGGGCCAAAAAAGCCCCGAATTATGGGCAACCGGCGTGCAGGGAACGCCCAATTGGCTGTAAAGGCCATAAATCCCCGAGAGATATTCGGGCTCGGCCCCCACAGGGCGGCGCGTGCCTTCCGGGAAGACCACCACTTGGCGGTTCTGTTCGATACATTCCTTGCCCCGGCGGATCATGCGGCGCATGGCTTTTGCCTGGGTCGAGCGGTCGATCAGAATCATACCGGCCTTCATGGCGTACCAGCCATAAAACGGCACATAGGTCAGTTCACGCTTAAAGATGATCGCAGGGTCCGGGTTCAGATTGAACAGGGCAATCGTTTCCCACATGGTCTGGTGTTTCGAGGCGATCAATCCGCCGTTTTGGGGGATGTTCTCTGCCCCGCGCACCTCAATGCGAATGCCCACAATATTCCGCAGGCCCCACATGGAAATACGGCCCCACATCTTGATCTGATGCACGGTCCATTTCCGTGGCGCTAAAAACAACGGCACGTGGCTGATGGTCATGACGGCGGAAATGCCCCACCAGAAGGCCTGGAACAAAAGAGATCGAACAAACAACATATGGGGAGGAGGTAATAGAGGCCTCAGCCGAAAATGCCAAGCCGTAAGCGCGCGATGAGGTATTTTGTGTATTCGAAGCTCAGCTTACGGAGGGTGGCCGGCCGCCGCCACCAGTTTTTCAGATGCTCGCTGGTGGACACCACCGGATAGGGGATCAGTTCCGCCTCCGGCATGGCGTGCTGCAATTCCAACAGGCTGCGGGGCATGTGAAAGGCCGCCGTCACGATAACGATTTTTTTGTAGCCGTTCTTTTCCGCCCATTCGGCGGTTTCCTGGGCATTGCCGATCGTATTGCGGGCCACGCGGCCCACATCCACGCAGCAATCGAACCGGTCTTTGGAGCGCCCGACAAGCTGCCGTAGATCATCACGGCTGGTGTCTTGAAACACGCCGGAAATCAATAGGCGCGGAGCAGCGCCATAATTGAGCAAGGCCATGCCGGTGCGAATACGGTCGGGGCCACCGGTCAGGGTCACAATGCCGTCAGCGGCGCCAGGGCCCAGGGGCAACGGTTTTGGCAGGCTGTTTACAAAGCTCACCAATCCCCACACCCATGCAGCGCTGATCACCAGCAATAGGGGCAAAAACGCATGTCTGACGAATCGGTTCAGACCCTGCGACATGAGACGACAGACCCTCCTTCTTAACCCAAGCCCAGGGAAGCGTAACAAAGCCTTCTTAAGCCAAGGTTTTTTTGCCTATAGAACGATGGGGCAAAAACAGCTGATGCCGATTTACTCCCCTAACAAAGCCTCCACCGCGGCATTAAGATTATTATACACGGAAACCGGCAACACCTCAGGCGGCAGGCCGTTGGCTTGGGTTTGCGCGCCTTTTCCAGAACGTACCAAAATACGGCCACATCCCGCTTTTGCGGCCGCCTGCAGATCCCGCAGACTGTCCCCGATCATGACGCTGTTGCCCGGTGAGGTTCGAAACATCGACAAGGCCTGGCGCAACATGCCGGGTTCGGGTTTGCGGTTTGGACCCGCTTCCCAGGGGGTATCTGGGCAGAAGAAAATGGCATCAAAATGTCCACCGCACCGGCGCACTTCATCGCGTAATTTTTCATGGATGCGCGTTAGCATGGCCTCGTCAAAAAGGCCCCTGCCGATGCCGGACTGATTGGTGACAATGGCGGTCTTGATACCGGCTTGGGTTAGGCGGCCGACGGCTTCAGCGCTGCCGGGAACCATAATGCATTCGCCGGGATTCTTAACGAAGTCATCCCGGTCTTCATTGAGAACACCATCACGATCCAATAAGACGAGTTTTGGCGGCATGATCGGTCAATCGGTTAGGGCATCTTGCCGATAACATTCAATGCGGTGAGCCGGGCGGTGATCATCGACACGATGGAGGCCGCAACCGGGATCAACAGCAATGCGATAATCTCAAGCGGGCTGGGGGTGAATTCAGGGGTCAACAGGCTGGTCGATTGATCCGTGAGCGCAGCAAAGCCCAAATAGGTCACCCCCGCCGCCAGCACGCCTATAAATCCTGCCACAAGCCCAAGCGACCAAAAATGGTTTTGAAATTCACCGGCGATGAAGTGGTCTGGGGCACCGACCATGTGCAGCACTTCGATGGTGTCTTTGTTGGCCAAAAGCCCGGCACGCGTCGCGTAGATGACCGTGGCGATGGTTGCAATTGCTGTCAGTGCCAATACGGCAAAGCCAACACTGGCAAGACCAGTGGCAAAGCTTTCTAACTGCGCGTTCCATCGCGAATGGTCATCCAGAATGACGCCGGGAGACGCCTCTGTTAGGCGCGATTGGAGTGTGGCAAAGTCAGGTTTGTTGACGGGATCAATCTGCACAAAGATGAGTTTTGGCACCGGCAGTCGGCCAAGGTCTACGTTGGATCCGAGATAGGGCGTCAGCAACGCTTGAAGCTCGCCGTCACTCGCGGGACGCGCGCGCACCACCCCATCAGTGGTTTCCAAGACGGCCAGGGCGTCGTCCACCTGTTGCGCGACGGAGATACCCCGTTCGCTTTTGATCGTGATCGTAATTTGTTCGGCAAGGTCCGATGTCCAGTTTTCCGACAAACGATTGACCGCCAGGGCGCTGCCCAGTGAGAGCGCCGCGAGATAGCACATAATGGCCATCACCGTTTGAAGGGGGCGTCCAATGGTGCCGCCACGCGGCAGAATTTTGCCTGGTGTGTCCAACGGGCCCTCTAGGTTGCTTTGCTGCGTTTAGGGCTCAAGGGGTGCCGTTCCCGCATTTTTTGTGCTTGGGCGGTGGTCATATAGGACAATTGGCCATCCCTTAGCCGCATTTCGGGCGCTGGATAGCGGTCCAAAATGGCGAAATCATGGGTTGCGATGATGACGGAGGTGCCGAGTTTGTTCAGCTCCATAAACAGGCGCAGCAGGCGGTCGCCCATTTCTGGGTCGACATTTCCCGTGGGTTCGTCGGCCAACAGCAGGTCCGGTTTGGCCACAACGGCGCGGGCAATGGCCACCCGCTGCTTCTCGCCACCCGATAAAGTGGGGGGATTTGCGTCAATTCGGTCGCCTAATCCCACCCAAGTCAACAGTTCGATGACATTTTCGCGGTATTCTGCCTCCTTAAGGCCGCTGACCCGCAAGGGAAGCGCCACATTATCGTAAGCAGAGAGATGATCCAGAAGCCGAAAGTCTTGAAACACAACTCCCACGCGCCGGCGGATTTCCGGGAAAATCTCGCGTGGCGTGGTGGCCAAATCGGCCCCAAACAGGGAAATGAGGCCGCGCGACGGCCGGTGTGCCAGCAACATCAGCTTCAGGAGAGAGGTCTTCCCAGCACCGGACGGGCCGGTGAGAAAATGCAGCGACCCCGGCGCGATGTGGAAGGACACATCCTTCAGGATCTCCGGACCCGAGCCGTATCGCATGCCAACATTTTCGAAGCGGATCACCGGGAGATTCCGACGGTTAGTGTTGCAGAAAGGCCTACAGGAAGCCCTTTGCCGTCCTTGCCTTGTGCGGCGTCATATGTCAATAAAACTCAGGGGGCAATGGCGGAAAAACCATGATTATTACGTGTCCCGATTGTGGAAAACGCTACAAAGCGGATGAGAAGGCGTTCGCACCTTCCGGACGGAAGGTGAAGTGCGCCAATTGTGGATTCGTGTGGTTTCAAGAGGCCGCACCCGCTCCAGAAGATGATCATGCCATCGAACCCGTTGGCGGTTACGAAGACGATGATCCCATTCATGACGGCGATGATGGGTATGACGACGGCTACGAAGACGACAGTGCCCAACCGCCTGTCCCTCAAGCAGCCCGCTCCAGCCTGTCGGCCGCACGGGTGGCCGGATGGGCGCTTCTCGTGCTGATTATGGGCGGCGTGACTGCAAGTGCTTACCAATACAGGCATTTTGTGGTCAAAGCCTGGCCTCAAACGGTTTCCGCCTACAGCTTGCTTGGCATTGATACCAATGTGACCGGCATTGCATTGCGCGATATTTCCACGGAACGGAACATTCAAGACGGCATGCCGGTTCTGTTGGTGCGGGGGCGCGTGGTAAACATGACGAATAGAGCCATTCCGGTGCCCCGGGTCCGCCTAAGCTTGGTCGATTCCAATGGGGAAGAGGTTTATTGGTGGTTCCATGCCCTGCCCTTGGGCCGGCTGGACGCAGAAGAAGACTATCGCTTCGTGACAAGCCTTCCCAGTCCGCGCAATGACGCGACCCATTTGAAGGTTGAATTCGACCAGAACGAGGACGTCGTCTCCGGCCTTTAGGGGTTAGGAGGTTCTGACTCGCGAATCGTCATAAACGAAGTCTTAATATCCTTCAGGCACCAGTAGCGTAGGCAGAAACTGTCTCACTTTGAAACGCAGTCTGTACCCTGAGGTTTGGAACGACGATGGCGCATATTTTGGTAGCAGATGACGAGGAAGCTCTCCGGGTGTTTTTAGCGCGGGCCCTTACCTTGCGTGGCCATCAGGTCGAAACCGCCATGGACGGTGCCGAAGCGCTTCAGAAGCTGGGGAACGGCCGCTTTGACTTGCTGCTGAGCGATATCATGATGCCGGTGATGGATGGCATCACCTTGGCGCTTAACGCCTCACGCGATCATCCCAAGCTGCCGATCATCATGATGACCGGTTATGTGGCGGAAAAAGAGCGTGCTCAAGACCTGGACAATCTGGTGCATACCATTGTCTCCAAGCCGTTTTCCATGGATGACATTTGCGGCCAAGTGGAAGAAGCCCTCTGCCTGACGGCTTGATCCGAACCGCTCGGCACCGGTTTCGCCATTTAGAACACCGGTCAGCCGTCTCACGGCACCAATGTTACGGTTTCACGACAGTTTGTCGTTCCCCTTCTCAAATCTGAAATACGCGTTAAGCTTGGCATACCTTGCTTATTACCGGCACCAGAGTGCCGATACTCGGATTCGGGGGAACGAGAATGAAGGTATGTGGATCGATATGTCTGTTGGTGGGTGCGTTTGCTCTTTGTACCCCAACATTTGCTGCCGAATGGTCCGAGTCGACGCGAATGGGTCACGCCGAAGACGGATTCGACATTTATTATCGTGTGAAACCAACCAGCGACGGCGGGACGGATGTCAAATGGGGCGTTCGAAACAATGGCAGATGGTCCGCTGTCGTCGACCTTGTTAACCGTGAATATCAATGTTGGGGCGGCGGCGGAGACAGTTCCGGCGATAGCCGCGTCGGTTTTCTAAGTCCAGGACAACAAAAATCGTTGGTCCCCGATTACAACCGATGCGCTGGGCGCGGCGGTGTTAGTCGTTTGTCCACAGCCAAAAAGGTTATGTACGAAGGTTACGCCGAGGTTACCTATGACGGCGGAACCTATAAGGGCAATTTTGATGACGGCAAGTTTTCGGGTCAGGGGGTCTGGTATGGCGATAACGGGTACACCTATGACGGCGAATGGTCCTACGGCCGAGAAGAGGGGCGTGGCAAAGCAACTTATCCCGACGGCGACACCTACGAAGGTGGGATTTCACGTGGGCGCCCGCACGGCGAGGGCACGTATGTATCTGCGAGAGGATGGACCTACCGCGGACAATGGTCTGGTGGCAAGCAGAGTGGACAAGGAACTATTACGTATGCTGACGGTGCGTCCTATGCCGGCGGTTGGCGAAACGGAAAGCGACACGGAAATGGCGTGTACCGTGGAACGGATGGATATGTGTTCGAGGGGAAATTTGTCGACGGCGAGGCGGGAGGCCCGGCAAAAATAGCGTTTCCTGACGGAGCCACTTATGAGGGCGGCTATCGGAATGGGAAATTCCACGGGAACGGTGTTTATACATGGCCGGATGGGACGCAAAGATACGAGGGCCAATACGACAATGGTGTCAGATCCGGCCGGGGCAAGCTGAATTATGCGGACGGCGCTTCGTATTCCGGTGACTGGAGAGACGGCCAGAGGGTAGGTGATGGTGTATTTACCTCTGCCGATGGTACCTATGTATATGATGGTATGTGGGCCAATAATTTGCCAAACGGATATGGCAAAGAGACCACACAGTCGTACGTGTATGATGGGCAGTTTGTTGACGGCAAAGCCAACGGAAACGGAACACGGCGTTACACTGACGGGCTTGTCTACACGGGTGATTTTGTTGATGGTGTGCCGGAAGGGCGCGGCCGGATTACGAAAGATGGGTATAGCGCGGAAGGCTCATTCAGCAATGGTGCGTTGAACGGTGTGGGTAAAGAACGGTTTTCTGACGGAACCTCCATTTCCTGCCAAAACTATGTTGATGGAAAGCGGAACGGTGACTGTATTTTCACAGATGTGGACGGAAAGCTTTACACAGTTCGGTTTGTAAATGGCGAAATGGTTGAGCAATAAAGACGCGAGGAGTAATTGATATGCAGCTTACAAATTCTCCAAGAATATCCGCATCCAATTGGATGAGCCGCATGGGTGGCGTGTTGATTGGAACTGTTCTGCTCATTGCGGCTGGTGCGGCTTCGGGCGGTGCAAGCGAGATCAAACAATTTCGCCACGTAAATTCCGAGCACGTTCGGTCCCAGGACGGTGAAGCGACGCTGAGCAAAGCGCAAATGCTGGTGACTCTTCGCAATCAGGCCTTTACGGCACTTCCAAAAGATGACGAACCGTTCAATTTCTCAAACATACATCTGCTCCCGGACGAAATGATCGCGCCCTTGCGTTTGCCCGATGTGCAGATGGAGAATTTTGGAGCCTTTGAACTTGACGGCGTAGATGGCGTCATTTGGCAAAGCATTGACGGGCTGCTGCCAAAACCCGAATAAACCAGTGACGTTCGATGTTTCGGACCGAGTGCGCGCGAGCAGACTAAACAAGTCGGTTCTGGTGCTTTTGTTAGAACCGTTTCAACAGGCGCTCGAGATATTCGAGTTCCGGTGCCGGACGAGATTTGTCAGAGGCCCGGCGTTGTAATTCTTTGAGAATATCGCGGGCGCGCTGGATCGCGCGTTCATTTGGAACTTTTACGGAATCCCCGAAATCGGGACCGCCATTCGCGTTCGGGCGTCCGAGCGGATCTTTGCCCCGACCGCGTTGTTTGCCCTGGCCGACGCCGCTGCCATTGTTCTGAAGTTCATCAAGTAGTTGCTGGGCGAGTTCTTGTGCACCCTGCCGCAATTGGTCAATAGCGCGTCCTTGTTGATCAAGGGCGCGGCCAGTTTCGCCGGAGTCAAGGGCTGTTGCCCCTCTTTCGATGGACCGATCGGCTTGCCCGAGGGGAGAGGGGATCTCGGTGCCGTTCTCACCCAATTGTTCGAGCAGCCGTTGCAAGTCCCCCCCCACTGCGCGTTGATCGTTCGCCAGTCCTTCCAAGGATCGGCCGCTGCCACCTTCTTGGTCGGATGGTGGTGTTGGGCCCGCTTGATCCTGGCGGAAAGTTTCATCCATGACACCGCGTAGATCGCCGATCATGTCCCCCAATTCACCCAATGCGTCTTGCATTGCTTGTTGCGATTGGGTCAAGCCCGGGGCGAAATCCCCAGCTTTGAGGTTTTGTAAGAGGTCCTGCAATTGGGACAATAATTGGCGCGCGGAGTCGCGGGCTCCGGTCTCGGCGAGTTCCTCAATGGATTCTAACAAATCATCCAAATCTTCCATTTCGATCAACGCATCTGGATCGTTTGTGGCCGGGGCTTTGCCGGTGCGCTGGAATTCTTCAAGGGCTTGCGTGGCCAGCGCTTCGAGGTAGCGGTCAAGGGCTTGTTTGAGGTTCTCCACAAGTTCCGCAATTTCTTCGTCGCTGGCGCCATTGGCCAGGGCGTCCATCAGGGCTTCTTGTGCCGCCAACAATTCCTGTTCGGCCAAGGATTTGTCGCCATCCTCGATCTTCAGCGCGATGTCCCACAGCATCTTCACGGTGCTTTTGGTGAGGTCTTCGATTTTGGTATCGAAGTCTTCAAGCACATCGTCCGTATAAAGAGAGGGGGCGTTTTTCGCGGCCAGCGCGCGCTGTTCCGTAAAGTCGGCCAGGCGTCGCAAGCGCCAGTAAGCGGCGCGAATGCCAAGATAAACCTTGGTATCGCTAAAATAGGTTTCGTCTGGCGCAATCGTTAGCGCGTCCAGATATTGAGCGACTTTACTGGCGGGCATGGTGCGATGGGCAAGGTTCTTGCGTTGCTCGACCACGGCCGCAGCAAGGGGTTTCTTAAAATCCCGCTCGGGCATCGTGAAGTCCACCGGGACGCTTTGACCGGCCTGACCACTTTCATCGGTGGCCTTAATGGTCAATCGCACGTCCAATCCCGCAAAAGGGTGCTCGGTCAGGTTTTCTTTGGCAACGGATTTTATGTCCTTCGGATCCGATGCCAGCGGCGACAATTCCACTGAAAGATCCGTTCCATAGAAGGTTGCCACACCGGCGTCGGGATCTTTCAAGGACAGTTCCAAAGAAACCGTGTTAATTCCGTAGTCATCTGTGGCTTTGTACGGCACGTTGATGGCCTGGCGCTGGTCCGGAACAGCTTTACCGGTGAGCGCGACCTCCGGCGCGTTGTCGGGTGATACGTCGATTGACCAACTCGCGACGGAAAATAGTCCCTGACGAATGGTTATGCGGGCAGAAGCCTCCAGATTAAATGTCGCCTCGAAGACATTCTCGGTGGTTGGACTAAGTTCAGGATCTTCCGCAAGGCCAGTGACCGTCAGGATAGGCGCTTGGTTGGCGCCGCTAACCTTCACGGCGAAGGTGGACCCTTCGGGCACCAAAATGGTGTCCTTCTGCAGGTCAGACGTGACAGACCCATCTTCGGTTAAGAACAAAGGCGGTGTGTCTGTGTAAGTGGGGGGTGTCACCCAGGCATCGACGCGGGTTAGTTGGACGTTCGCCGCTTTTGTGGTGGGCGTAACAGCGAGCATCAAACGGTGCTGCCAATCGCCAAAGCCGACGAACCCGGAAATCACCAATAACAAAATCGCGGCGAAGCGTAAGGCGAACGGATCTCTTTCCGGCAAGGCGCTTTTCGGAAGCGGGGCTTTTATCTGTTGGATGAGGCGGGCTTGCCGTCTTTTGTGTTCCCGCCACAGTGCGTCGGTTGTGCCGTCGATACTCAACGGCACCATCCGATCATGCAGGCTGGAAAGGGCCCGATGTCCGAGCGCGTTGGCCGTTTCCAATCGCCGGACGACATCGTCCCGTTGGGGGCGGATCATGCGCCTCAAACCAAACCATAAAGACAGGAACGTAGCGACGGCCAGAATCGTCAGAACCGAGATATGAAGCAGGCCCGGCAAGAAGGCCCAGATCCCAAGAAAGCTCAATCCAAAAAAGAGCGCGACAAATCCTAAAGCAGGCCAAACCGCCGGCCACAGCTGTTCCCATGTCATGGCGGCATGGGTGAGCGAAATCTGCCGCTCAATTTTCGGCTCAAATTTTCGAGCCGCCCCGTTGGATGTGTCGGTCTTCGTCACCCAGATCCTTTCAAGCCTGGAGATCACGCCAGCGGCTCATCATTGGCCGCGTATCGGCAATACTTACGGGCCAGGATATGTCGGTTTGGCAGAATCTTCCAGCCATGGCGCTACCACATCAAGCGCTAACAATGCGTCAAGACTTGGGCGTGGCCGCACAACCGAGAAGCGATCGCCACACACCAAAACCTCCGGAATAAGGGGTCTGGTGTTGTAAGTCCCCGCCTGAACCGCGCCATAGGCCCCGGCGGACAAGAACGCCACCAGATCGCCGGACTGGAGCTGCTGCATCTCTCGGCCCTTGGCGAAGGTATCAGCCGTTTCGCAAACGGGCCCCACCACGTCATAGGTGGCCCGGGGCGCATCGGGGGCGGCTTGCTGAACCGGTATGATGTCGTGGTGGGCGTCGTAGAGGGCCGGTCGAATGAGGTCATTCATGGCCGAATCCAAAATAAGGAACGACCGCGTGCCGGTGTCCTTGGTGTAGACCACTTTGCTCACCAAAATACCGGCATTACCGGCAATCAGGCGACCAGGTTCAAAAATAATCTGAGTTTTTAAGTCCCCGACGGTCCGGTTGATGACCGCGGCATATTCATCCGGATGCGGAGGAGGTGTGTTGCCGGATTTGTAGGGGATACCCAAGCCACCGCCTAAATCTAGTCGGGCGATCGTGTGGCCTTGATCCCGTAAGCGCGCGACCAATTCCGCGACTTTTTGAAAGGCGGATTCGAAAGGCTCGAGTTCAGTGATTTGACTGCCGATATGAACATCGATCCCGACCACCTCAATGCCCGGTAAGTCGCCGGCGAGTTTGTAGGTGGCGTCTGCGCGGTCCCATGCGATGCCAAATTTGTCTTCGCTGCGGCCCGTGGTGATCTTGGCGTGGGTCTTGGCGTCAACGTCGGGGTTCACGCGCAAGGCGACCGGGGCTTTGGTCCCCTTTGCAACGGCAATGTCAGACAACGCATGAAGCTCTGCCTCGGATTCGACGTTGAACTGATAAATGCCCTCGTCGAGCGCTTCCGCCAATTCCTCCGGCTGTTTGCCAACGCCGGAAAAGACAATCTTATTGGCCGGGATTCCGGCAGCCCGCGCCCGCCGCAATTCGCCGACAGACACAATGTCAGCGCCGGCCCCTTGCCGGGCCAGTGTCGCGATCACGGATGTATTTGAATTTGCTTTCACGGAATAACAAATCAGCGTGTCGTCGGGAAACGGTGACCTGAAAACGTTGTAGTGCCGTTCCAGCGTCGCCGACGAATAGCAATAGAAAGGTGTCCCTACCGCTTCCGCGATCTTGCTGACGGCAACGTTCTCCGCATAAAGCGTGCCGTGACTGTAATCAAAATGGTGCATGTGATTTCAAAAACCGGTTCACGCCCGAGGCGTGACCATCTCTATCCCGGATTGTTTCTTTTCTTTTGGGGGCGGTTCATCCAGCGGCGCTTTTTTTCCGCAAGCGGATAGTCCAATCGCCACGACCAGGGCAGCCATCAGGCCTGCTGTTTTAGCAACTCGTTTCATTTTCTTTCTCGTTGGTGGTTCTATGTCAGTACATTCTGCCAGAATGCGACCTTTTCGCGAACCCTTTCTGGGGAGGTGCCCCCTTCACTAACGCGGCTTTTCACGGAGTTTTCAACCGACAACACCGTAAATATGTCCTCGGTGATACGGCTTTCAACCGATTGCAGCTCGCTCAAGGTTAATTTGTCGAGATCCACGCCTTTTTTCTCGGCCATCGCCACCAGGGCGCCCGTGGCATGGTGCGCATCTCTAAAGGGCAGTTTCAGGACACGCACGAGCCAATCGGCCAGATCTGTTGCCGTCGAGAACCCTTGAGCCGCGGCGGTGCGCATGGCGTCCTTGTTGACCGTAAGCGCCGACATCATGGCCGTCATGGCGGTTAAGGATAGATCTAATGAGTCGATCGCACTGAAGACCGGCTCCTTGTCCTCTTGCATGTCCTTGGAATAGGCAAGGGGCAGGCCCTTCATCATGGTCAACAAAGAAATGGCGGCGCCATTGACGCGTCCTGTCTTTGCACGGACGAGTTCCGCCGCATCCGGGTTCCTTTTTTGCGGCATGATGGATGACCCCGTGGTGAGGTCATCGGGCAATTGCACAAAGGCAAATTGTGCGGAACACCACACAACAATCTCTTCCGCTAAACGCGACAAATGCGTGGCACACAGGGTCGCTGCTTGTACGGTTTCGATCGCGAAATCTCTGTCCGATACGGCATCCAAAGAATTTCTCATGGGTCTGTCGAACCCAAGCGCTTTGGCGGTCATGTCCCGGTCAATGGGGAATGACGTGCCCGCCAACGCTGCTGCACCCAAGGGGCATTCGTTGAGCCGCTTTTTAGCGTCCTCAAAACGGCCGATGTCCCGGTCAAACATTTCAACATAGGCCAAGCAATGATGTCCGAAGGTGACAGGTTGCGCCGTTTGTAGATGTGTGAAGCCGGGCATGATGGTGTCTGCGTGTTGGTCCGCTTGATCCACCAATGCCTTTTGAAGCGCCCTCAAGCTCACCACTGTCCGATCAATCGCGCCGCGAACCCACAAGCGAAAATCAGTCGCCACCTGGTCGTTTCGAGACCGCCCGGTATGCAATCGCCCTGCGGTGGGGCCGATCAGTTCAGACAGGCGGGCTTCCACGTTCAGGTGGATATCTTCGAATTCCACCCGATAGGGGAAGGAGCCATCCTCCATTTCTGACGCGATTGTGTTCAGGCCCTCTAGGATTTTTGCGGCATCTTCCTTGGTGATGATGCCTTTTTCCCCCAACATGGTGGCATGGGCGCGCGAGCCATCGATATCCTGCGCGGCAAATCGCCGGTCGGTATCGATTGACACGTTAATCTCCTGCATTATGTCGCTGGGACTGGCGCCGAAGCGTCCGCCCCACATTTTGTTTTTAACCATGTTACGACCCCATTTGCGTTTGGCCGATTGAGAATATGAATTTGTCCTTAAAGCACATTTTGACTGCCTTCGTCGCCATCGGTGTTTTGTCCATGATTTACGTGCTGGGCGCCGCCATGCTGACCCCGTCCTCTGTGGACAGTTCCGGATTTGAGACCAGCGGTGACATGGAGAAATTCGTCATCGTAAGTGAACGCCCGGATTTTTCGAAAGCTGGATTCATGAACGATACCCAGCAGATCGTGCAAATCGACGACTTTAGAGGGCGCGTCGTTCTGGTCAATCTATGGGCCACGTGGTGTGCTCCCTGTTTGGTAGAGATGCCGGCTCTAGATCGTCTCCAAGAAACCCTAGGCGGCGATGATTTTGAGGTGGTCGCGATTTCACTCGACAAGAACGCCGACAAAGCGCGTGAATGGCTCAAGACTAATGAGATCGACAATCTCGCTTTCTATACTGATGAACGCCTCACCTTACATGCAGATTTTGGCGCTAAGGGTCTTCCGACGTCCTATTTGATTGATCCGAAAGGCCGCCTAATTGGGTATCTCGAAGGGGATGCCGCTTGGGATGCCGCCGATGCGGAAACCCTGATCGAGCACTTCATCAATAAGGCGAAGAATTAGTCTTTAAGCTGATTGATAATCGCCACTATCGGGTCGGAACCGGCACATCGCCGCGATAGTCGTAGAAACCGCGCTGCGTTTTTCGGCCCAGCCAACCGGCTTCCACATATTTCACCAGAAGTGGGCATGGCCGGTATTTGGAATCGGCCAGGCCTTCATACAGCACATGCATGATGGACAGGCAGGTATCCAGACCGATGAAATCGCCAAGCTGAAGCGGCCCCATCGGGTGGTTTGCACCCAGCTTCATGGCGGTATCGATCGCTTCAACAGTGCCGACACCTTCATACAGCGTGTAGACGGCTTCGTTGATCATCGGCAACAAAATGCGATTGACGATGAAGGCTGGGAAGTCTTCCGAATACGCTGCCGTTTTGTCCATGCGCTCGACGACGGCTTGCAACGTTTTAAATGTGTCGTCGTCGGTCGCAATTCCGCGGATCAGTTCCACCAACTGCATCACGGGGACCGGGTTCATGAAGTGGAGGCCCATGAACCGTTCCGGCCTGTCGCTGGATGAGGCGAGGCGTGTGATTGAAATAGAGGAGGTGTTGGTCGCCAAAATGGCTTCCGGCTTCAAGACTGGGCACAGCTGATTGAAGATGGCGCGTTTAACTTGCTCGTCTTCCGTCGCAGCTTCGATTGCCAGGTCCACGTCCGCCAAATCATCAATATTCGTCGACGAGCTGATGCGGCCCAGCGTGATTTCGCGTTCTTCGTCTGAAATGGCGCCTTTAACCACCTGGCGGGACAGATTGTGCTGAATGGTGCCAAGCGCACTTTTGATCTGGTCTTCGTTGATGTCGTTCAAGACCACATCATACCCGGACAAGGCGCAAACATGAGCAATGCCGTTGCCCATTTGGCCTGCACCGACAATCCCTATGCGTTTAATTTCCATCTGTCCCGTCCGCCGGCAGGCAGAACGCTGCCTGCCGATACTGTGTTTTAGGTTGGACCTTTAGTTTCGCTTAAAGCCCCGCTTTTGCAAGTTCTTCTTCAAGTTCGGGCACGGCCTTGAACAGATCCGCCACCAAACCGTAATCGGCAACTTGGAAAATCGGTGCTTCTTCGTCTTTGTTGATTGCGACGATGACTTTCGAGTCCTTCATGCCCGCCAAGTGCTGGATCGCACCGGAAATGCCGACAGCAATGTAGAGTTCCGGAGCCACCACCTTGCCGGTTTGACCGACTTGGTAGTCATTGGGAACAAAGCCGGCGTCAACAGCGGCGCGAGAGGCGCCAACAGCGGCACCAAGTTTGTCGGCGACTTTTTCCAACATGGCGAAGTTGTCGCCGGATTGCATGCCCCGACCGCCAGAGATGATGATCTTTGCGGATGTCAGCTCCGGACGATCAGACTTCGAAAGTTCTTCGCTGACATACTCAGAAATACCGGGGTTGTCGGTCAGGGAAGCGGACTCGACCGACGCCGATCCACCTTCTTCCGCCGCCTTGAAGGCGGTTGTCCGTACGGTGATGACTTTTTTCGCATCGCTGGACTTAACGGTCTGCATCGCATTGCCCGCATAGATCGGGCGTACGAACGTGTCGGGTCCTTCGACGGCAACGATTTCTGAGATTTGAGCAACGTCCAACAACGCGGCCACGCGCGGCATATAGTTTTTGCCATTGGTGGTGGCCGGTGCAACGAAGGCGGAGTAATCGCCAGAGAGGGAAACGATCAGCGCGGCCATGGGCTCCGCTAATTGTTTCTCTAAAGCAGCATCGTCCGCCACAAGTACTTTGTCGACACCTGCAAGCTTAGAGGCTTCTTCACCGACGGACGCACATCCTGCGCCAGCGACCAGCACGGTTACCGGGGCGCCAAGTTCCGCGGCGGCTGTAACAGTCTTATGCGTCGCATCCCGCAGCGAGGAATTGTCGTGTTCTGCAATAACCAATGTAGACATTAGATGACACCTGCTTCGGTTTTGAGTTTTTCAACAAGTTCGGCCACGGTTTCGACTTTCACGCCAGCTTCGCGTTGCGGCGGATCGGTTACCTTCAGAACTTCCAAACGCGGGTTGATTTCCACGCTGTACTCTTCTGGTGTCTTTTCGTCGATTGGCTTCTTCTTCGCTTTCATGATGTTCGGAAGCGATGCATAGCGTGGTTCGTTCAGACGAAGGTCCGTGGTCACGATCGCCGGCATGTTGATGTTGATGGTCTGAAGGCCACCATCAATTTCACGGATGACTTTCAGCTTGCCGTCAGCCAATTCCAGCTCAGACGCGAAGGTACCCTGTGGCCAACCAAGCAAGGCGGCCAGCATCTGGCCGGTCTGGTTGCAGTCATCGTCGATCGCTTGTTTGCCCAGAATAACCAGATCAGGGTTTTCCGCGTCGCAGATCGCTTTCAAGATCTTCGCAACGGCAAGCGGTTCAACGGTTTCATCGGTCTTCACCAAGATGCCGCGGTCGGCTCCCATGGCAAGGGCCGTTCTGATGGTTTCCTGCGCTTGTTGCGGACCGACGGAAACGGCGATGACTTCGGTGGCGGTGCCCGCTTCTTTCAAGCGGACGGCTTCTTCTACGGAAATTTCGTCGAAGGGATTCATCGACATTTTCACGTTTGCCAGGTCGACGCCCGTTTGATCAGGCTTGACGCGGATTTTCACGTTGTAATCGACGACCCGTTTTACAGGCACGAGGACCTTCATTGGCAATTCTCCAACACGGTTGCTGTCTTTTTTAGTGCGGACTGTCCCACCACACGCCTCTGCTGTCGTCAAGAGCAGCTGTTTTCAGCGGTTGTGGCACGTTCGAGCGCCTCTTGTGCGCTGCGGCAAAATAGTGTCCGACCTAAGACCTGTCAACGAAACCGGCTGCGAAAGCGCATTTCGCCGAAAGTCGGTTTGAAAAACAGGAGATTCAAAGGCCAGGAACCTCGGGTCAGCTTGTCCTCTGGAACTCTTGCGGCATCTCGACGCACAGCTTCGGCACATCATGCTGGTGTTGGAAAGTCCTTGCGAAGTGAGGGTATTCCCGGAATAACGGGACAATAATGCAGCTCAGGGAGGAAACGGATGCTGAAGTCTTTTTTGCGTGGGATCTTACTGTCGGGCCTGATCGTCTCGGGTGCGGTGGCGGAAGACGATTGGTATCCGTCTGAATATGGCGCGGATGACACGGTTGGGGCACTCAACAATTTATCACCAGATAAAACCAAAGAAGCGGCCAGCCTCATCACGGAAGGGAAGACCTATAGACTTGGTGTCATCACAGGGGCAAAAACGCCGGCTTTCGGAACGCGGAATTTCCAGATGATTCTCTATCCTCACGGAGATGGATCCGGTGCGACGATGCCTGGCGCGAATAAGGGGGTCTTTAATGATGATTTCCTTGCCACGTGGCTTGGGATCGGCACGCAGATCGATGGCTTTGGTCATGCGGGCATTGACCACAAATACTACAACGGCGTTCACGTCTCAGATCTGTTCGCTGCCAACGGCATCAAGAAGTACGGCACTCAAGATATTCCGCCAATCGCGACCCGCGGCGTCATGATCGACATGACGAAATATTACGGCGCGCCGATTTTGACCGAAGGGACGGTGTTTAACAGTGCGGCCATCAAAGCCCAGGCCAAAGCACAAGGTGTGACGATTGGTAAAGGGGATGTGGTGTTGTTCCACACCGGTTGGCAAAGTCTTGCGGAAACCGATCCGGCGCGCTTCATCCAAGGTGAGCCTGGTATTGGGCTTGATGGGGCCACGTATTTGGCGGATTTGGGTGTTGTGGCCATTGGTGCGGACACCTGGGCGCTTGAAGCGCTGCCGGCTGAATCTGAGGACTCGGTATTTGTTGTCCACACCACATTGCTCGCAAAGCGTGGTGTTCACATCCTAGAAAATATTCAGACCGCTGAGTTAGCAGCCGACAAAGCTTACGAGTTTATGTTTGTCCTGGGCGTCCCGCGCTTTGAGGGTGCCGTACAAATGGTCATCAACCCGATCGCGATCCGCTGATCGACCGGCATTTCGTCAATTCAATGTGAGGCCCCGGTACTTGGCAGTGCCGGGGCTTTTTGTGTCACGCAATCTTGAGCGATTGTGCCTTGGGGGTTGGCGCATCGTCGCCATCTTTACGGCCACAACCACATGGTGCGTGAAGAATTGTGACCTGCAAATTTCGGGTGCTTCTTCATGCTGTAGAAAGGAGCAAACGATGTCCAAGATTTTTGGTCGAATGATTTTGGTGATTGGTGCAGCGGTAGGGTTTGTTGCCCTCACCGTGACGGCGCAAGCAGCCCATATCGTCCCCGCTGCAGGTAAGTACGCCCCCATTGCCGACAATGTTCAAACGGTTGCGTTTAAAAAGAGCTATGACGGCACCCGACGTTTTGGAGGTTATCATGCTCGGGGAATCCATGGGAAAGGCTTTCATTCCCGGGGGTTTCACGGGAAAGGATTCCATTCGAAGAGAGTTCATGGAAGCAGCTTCCACAGGAGGGGCTTTTACGGACACAGATTCCACAACAATCGTTTCATCTACAAGAAGGGCTTTCACGGCCGTAAATTCCACGGCCGTGGATTCAAGCGCTTCTAAGCAAAATGTCTTGTCATAGATTCGGGGCGCCTAGAGCGCTCCGGATTTTTTAGGTCACGTCGGCCGCCTCTATGCGTGCTGTTTTGAGCGCCAGCGCTTTTGCCTTTTCCATGTCGTAATGCTTCCGCGTTACGATGCGTTGGGCATAAAGACCGCCGCCTGCTTGGACATTGGTCACCGCTTTCCACCCGCCAAAGGCATCTGCGGTGAGATCGCGAATAGCGTGGAATAGCCGTGTGCGATATGTTCCGTCTACCGACTGCTTGGTTCCCATATATTTTCGGATCAGGTGCCCCGTTTCTTCATTTTCAAGATCTGCAATGCCGGGCGCTGTGAGAACAGAACCGCCGGCGATGTCATGCAGGTGGCGCACCATTTGATTGTAGTTAGCCGCACCATGATATTTGCCGGCATTCGTATAGAGCTCGTCCGGGAATGCAGCCCCGTCGCTGGTGATTTGACAATTCGAGATGGCGGCTTCCAATGATGAGCGCACCAGCGTTGCGTGAATGATCATCTCGGAAATTTTTTCTTTCACGTGACCCACGCGTTCAAGACCATTTGCTTCCGCGATCAATTGGGCAAACCCAACCATCTCGTCGGCCCCGTCGGCCATGGAGGCAAGACCGCCTAGGCGCTCCCATAACCCTAAGGAATGGGCAAAGACGGCGGCGTATTCCGTTTCGCCATCCAGAAACACGCGGTCATAGGGCACAAAAACGTTATCGAAAATCACAAACCCTTCCGGCATGTGGTAGTGGCCCGAAATCGGGAAATCGCGCGTATCTTCGTGGCGCGGCGCGTAGGTGGTGTTGACGATCTTCACGCCCGGGGCGTTCACGGGGACCATGGCGGCGATCGAATAATCCTCCTCACCCGGGCGCATGGCCTTGGTGGGAATGGTCATAAGTTCGTGCCCCAAAGAGGCGCCGGAGATGTGGAGCTTCGCGCCGCGGATGACGACGCCATCGTCGGTGCGGTCAACAACCCGTACATACGCATCCGGGTCCTGCTGGTCTGCCGGGTGTTTGCTGCGGTCGCCCTTGGCATCCGTGATGCATTGTGTCACGCGGAGGTCATTTTTTTGCACGAAATCCACATATTTGTGGATGGCTTCAACCGCTTGAGGCCGTTTTTCGGCAATGCGATCCGCCGCCGTCAACAGGGTCATGATGGAGGCGTAGGTAACGTGGGTCAGCAAATCCACATTGTGGTGGGCTGCCACCTGATCCCATAGTTCTTGGGCCGATCCCGGCACCTTCATATAATCGCTTACGGCGTCCGCTTCGGGCTTATAGAAGTGGTCATAGGTGTTCGCGACCACGTCAACGGTCTGACCGAGCATGGGGTCGGCCCCGATATCCTCTACTCGCCGACCTTCAAAAAAAGTCGCACGTCCGTCGTTTAGGGACGCTTTATATTGTTCCCCTGTCATCATGGTGAAGTTCCTCCTGATTTTCTGTAGGCTGATTTTTATCTATTGGCGCCTGGCTTCCACAGCACATCGCCGCCCTTTTGGGCGTTTGCATATCGGCTTGCCACGAACAAAAAGTCAGACAAGCGATTAATGTATTGCAAGGCGGCCTCTCCGACATTTTCCTGTGCTGCCAGCTCGACCATACGCCGTTCTGCACGGCGAGAAACTGTGCGGGCCAGGTGCAGCGCTGTGGCAGTCGGCGTTCCGGCGGGCAAAGTGAAGGATTTGAGGGGGGCTAAGTTTTCGTTGAGGTAATCGATTTCGGATTCCAGCCGCGTCACTTGTTCCGGCACGATCCGTAACGGTTCATAGTCGAGCTTTTCACCTGTATCCGGCGTGCACAGATCGGCCCCTAGATCGAAAAGATCGTTTTGAATGCGCTCCAGCATCTGGTCGAGATCCGCCTCTGCGTGGAGGCGCGCCATGCCGACAGCGGCATTGGTTTCATCGACCGTGCCATAGGCTTCAATGCGCGGCGCATATTTCGCGACGCGGTCACCGGTTCCCAGAGAGGTTTCACCGGCATCGCCTGTCTTGGTGTAGATCTTGTTGAGAACGACCATCAGCCACTCGTGAAGTAATAGACGCCCATAATGATAATCACCGCGACAAATTGCGCAACCACACGCAGACGCATCAATTTGTTGGAATAACTGCGGGCGAAATCTCCGCCTACAAACAGACTGTAAATCCCGACGCACAGAATGCAAAAAACAAGAAAGACCGAAATCGGTATCAGATAACTCACCAGAACAACCCGCTCTTTTGGCCCTTACGGGCCGGTTAGATAAAACAGAGTCAATTATCGCGTATCTGACCATATGAGCCAATTCACTGCGTAATCAAAAGAAACGCGCGATCTGTCACACCAAATGTATTTGGTTTCGGCGATTTGGGGGTGAAATGCGCCAATATCATATTGTTTCGGCGGTTTTAGTGGCTGTCGCCTTTCTAGTACTGCTTTTGTGGCAGTTAGGTGTCCCGTCCCTGGATAATCTCACCAACACCGATCAGGTGGTCGGGGTGGAGCGGTTTGGCGGCGATCCGCAAGAAAGTATTCGGGCATTGTGCTTGGCCAGCGGCGAACGGGTTTTGGCGGGGGATAAAAGCCTGCGCCGGGAGTTAGAGGCCGGCACGCGTACGATTATGGTCCGCACGGCGCGCGGCAATGTGAAAGTGATTATCGTTGACGGCCGGACCGGCCCCTACTTTCGCACTGTCGGGGACGGTATAGAGGAGAACAACCTCTTGGCTCTCCCCAATTGTTAAGTCCGGCTAGACGGCCGTCTCTTTGATCCGATCCTGTTTCTCCGGAAGCTGTTCCTTAGCCTTTGCCAGTCGTGATTCAGATCTGGCATAGGGGCCTTCCGCCGGGATCATGTCGTAAGCCGCTGCGAGACCGAAGGCCGGCATATTGTTGTAGACACATTCAAAATCGCCCGCATGAACGCGATAGGTTTCATGCCAGATCCCCACATCGCCATTCGACCCGACGGCTTTGTTAAAGGCATTCCAAGCGGGAATGTGTTCTTTGGCTTTGTCCACGGCGTATGCCTGAATGGCGTCGAAGGAATCCCAATATTGCACCAGGATCGATGTGCGCCCCGGCCAGGTCTCTATGTGGCGCAATCCGGAATCTTTCGCCTCATTCAATTCTTTCAGCATGCGGCTCATCGCGCGCGCGACGGGCACCCATTTGTGAACTTTCCACAGTTTGTTGATGCGAAAGCCAATGAGGAAAACGGCAATTTCCTCTCGGCCCACTTGGGCGGTCACCCGCTGTGCCACCGGAACCCCCGGTGCTGGATGAAGCGTTTCCATTGGCTGCCCTCCACGAACAATCTTAACAGTGTTAATATTGACACGGACCAACAGGTTCCGTCAATCGGCCTGTCAGTGGATTTGGCTTGGCTCTAATTGCCGCGTTCGAGCAAACGCCGCGCGATCACTTCGGCCTGAATTTCCGCGGCCCCCTCAAAAATATTGAGGATGCGGGCATCGCACAGCACGCGGCTGATCGGGTATTCTAGGGCAAAGCCATTTCCACCGTGAATTTGCACCGCATTGTCGGCAGAGGCCCAGGCCACCCGCGCCGCCAGAAGTTTGGCCATGCCGGCTTCCATATCACAACGCCGACCCTCATCTTTTGCCCGTGCCGCAAAATAGCTCAGCTGCCGCGCGGCGAGGATTTCCACGGCCATCATGACGATTTTGTTCGCCACCCGTGGAAACTCAAAAATAGAGCGGCCAAATTGCTGCCGGTCCGTGGCGTAAGACAGGGCCAGATCCATGGCGTTCTGTGCGACCCCGATGGCGCGGGCGGCTGTTTGAATGCGCGCGCTTTCGAAGGTTTGCATAAGTTGCTTGAAGCCTTGGCCTTCTTCGCCCCCCAATAGGGCGCTTTCAGCAACCTCGAAGCCATCGAATGCCAGCTCGTATTCCTTCATGCCGCGATAGCCCAGCACGCCAATCTCACCGCCGGTCATGCCGTCCGCCGGAAATGGAGTGTCGTCTGTGCCGCGTGGCTTTTCGGCCAAGAACATGGAGAGGCCTTTGTGGCCTGCCTCTTCCGGATTGGTGCGGGCCAGCAGGGTCATCAGATCCGTGCGCGCGGCGTGGGTGATCCAGGTTTTGTTGCCTACAATCTTGTAGCTGCCCTTTTCTTTGATCGCGCGCGTTTTGAGCGAGGCAAGGTCAGACCCCGTATTGGGTTCCGTGAAGACCGCCGTGGGCAGGATTTCACCCGACGCGATTTTTGGCAGGAGGTTTTGCTTCTGATCGTCCGTTCCGTTGGCAAGGATCAGCTCGGCGGCGATTTCAGAACGCGTGCCAAGGGAGCCTACGCCGATGTAACCGCGGCTTAGCTCCTCGGACACAACGCACATGGCGGTTTTGCCCATGCCGTGTCCGCCAAAGGACTCCGGCACGGTCAGGCCGAAAACGCCAAGCGCACTCATTTCCGCGATCACGTCGTCGGGAATGAGGTCGTCTTTCAAATGCCACTCATGCGCAAAGGGGGTGACTTTCTCCCGCGCGAACCGTTGGAATTGATCGCGCACAAGTCCGAGGGTTTCGTCCAATCCGTCTTGCGGCTCGGTGCCGGCCAGAATGAGCTGCGCCAATGCTGCCCTGTTTTCGGTGGAAGCGCCAATGTGAACGATGTGCTGGACCTCTTGCGTCGCCGCGAGCTGTCTACCATGTTCGAGAGCATTGAGGTCGGTTGGCCGCAGGATCTCGCCTTGGCTCATGGGAAGCCCATGAGCAAGCTGCGCCAGATATTCTGCGAAAACCGCATGGGTGAGGCGCTGCTCGATGTCGCCCAAGCGGTTCGATGCTTCCAGGGTTTTGGCCCAATTCAACGTTTGGCGTAAGGCTTCGACGGTGGTCGCGACCCAAGCAAGGCCATGGCAGGCATATTGGCTGTCGCGGCCTTTGTCAGCCTCTGGCGCGACCGTCGTTCGAACGGAGGTCAGATAAATATCAGCGGCAGATAAAGCGCCATCGCAAGCTGGATCTAAAGACATTGTCAGATACTTTTCATGCACTCGAGGAAAAAGACCCTATATATAGAGATCGGGTCTCAGCGTTTTGGCGTATCAATAATCGATACGCAAGTTGAGTATCGCGCCGGCTGGCCGTGGCGTATCTTTCAGAATCAGGTCAGCGCGTGTTTGGCGCATTTTTCAGAGTTCAAAAAAAACAAGAAATTGGCAGGGAAGCCCCATTTTTTGCCCTGTTATTCAGCTGAGGTTCAGAAAACAAGGCCCCCACGGTCACACCATTTTCTAAAAGTGAATTTTATTCACCAAGCATGTGCGCCTTTGTGATGGCGGTCACATTAATCAATGCGGTGGTCTCGCTAGGGTCATTTGAAATAACAGCCGCTACAGAAAACGCGGCGATTTTGAAACGGGTTACTTGGTGTTTTCGGGGGATGTCCAATTAGGGACACATCCGACTTAGAGGACGGCTTAGGTCGTTGGATTGGAGGACGAAATGGCAAAATTCGCACCGCGTCTTGGGACGGTACAGCCCTTGCGCCCTGAGGTGGAACATCCTGACTATAAAGATCAGGATGTGGTCGATTACAGCGACGATAGCCAACACGAGCAGCGCGCATCACGAAAAGAGCGCGAGCCGAAATATCACATTCGCGACTTTAACGACATCGAAGAATGGGCGCCCCTGCGCGGCTATGATGATGATGGCGAGCCGGTCTTCATTCACGATGACTTGTCCCAACGCATGGGGCGCGATGGCCGTGAGCTGACAGACGATTATCTCATCGCGAAACTGGATGAATTCGATTCCCGCATCACAGAAGCGATCGTCATGCGCCGCGCGCAGCGCGACTTGGTGCGCAACCGCTTCCGCGACATGATCGCAGCGCTCGTGGGGCCGGAAAACCGTATTCGTTGGAATCGCAGCGAAAACCTAATCGACAGTGATACCCGCCGGGTTGTGAATACGCATTTGGCGGAAACCAACAAAATCACCGGCAAAATTGCGTTGGGTCTTGGGGCGTTGGCGTCCTTTATCATTTTTCTGGGGGCCTTATTCGCTGACTATGCAATCCTGTCGGAGTTCTGGACCCGGTCTTTCATGAACGAGTTCCTGGAAGTTCCGCCCGCCTTGGTGTCGAGCCTGTGGTCGAAATCCTTGCAGGTTTTGTTTGCCGCGGTGGCGATCCACTTCCTCATCTCGCGCATGACCCATTTCGGGCGGGGCGTGTTCATCTCGGGCATAGCCGTCATAACGGTCTTACTGTTGATCAGTATCGGCACGCTAAGTGGGCAGAGCACCCCTCGCACGGATGCCGCGACCGCAGAGCAACAATCTGCTGAATCGGTTGATGAAACGCTGGCCGCTTTGGGTCTTGCACCTGCGGCTGAGGAAACAACAAGCGATGCGGAAATTGCCCCTGTTCAGGTCCGTGAAGGCTGGTTTGCGGATACCATTGGCTGGTTCCAAAACTATGCGTGGGACATCTGGTACATGTCGATCTTTCTGGTTGTGACTTCTGTTGGTGCGCTGGCTCTGCACAGTGCCGGTCAGCAAGGTGGCCGCCTGTTCAACCTGGAAGATGAGGAAACTCGTCGGCAGCAGCGTTTCCAACTGCGCCGGTTGGAATCCGAATTCCATGTGCATGACCAGTTCCTGAAAGAAATCGTTCGGGCCCCGGTTCGCGAGCAATTCATCCGCCGCTATCTGGGCAACCAGATCACCCAATATGCGGAAGGTGCGTCTGGTCGTGATGGCAACCATCCAAATCTGAATGGTATTTATCGCCGGGTTCTGGAAAGCTGGTGTGCGCTCAAGCGCCGGAGCTTGAATGACATGGCCAATGCAGGCGAACATCATGTCCGTCGCAGCGAGCGCAAGCAGCGCCGGGAAGACAATGGGGGGAATTTCCAAATCATCCCGGGCCGCCGCGACAAAACAGGTGAAGCGTAAACTGCAAGAGGGGTAGCGTGATGCAAACTTTGATCCGCACATTCATCGCCGGTGTTTTAAGCGCCACAATGGCCACCGCGTCTCTGGCGATGGCTCAAGTGCCGGAGGAACCGGCACCGGCCCATCTCATCATTGGGCTCGATTTAAGCAGCAGCAATCCGCTCGTGGCCGATCCAGCCTACGCCGCCAAGATCGCGGACCGCATCGCACCCTATGTGGAACAGCTGCCGATCAGATCAAAGCTCACGCTCCGCACTCTGGGGAATTATGGTGGCGGTGCCAACAACTTGCGCCTAGACCGCGTCATCAGCACGAAGGACCGCGCCGAAGATGTAGCGCGCTTGGTAAAAGGGATCGTGGCGGGCGTTCCGACATTGATCGAGAAAGGCACGCTCAAGCTCCACAACCGCACCAATATTGTGCCGTTCCTGGAGAACATGGCGGAAGTTGTGGATTGTCGCGTGACCTCTACACGGGTGATCCTCGCGTCCGACGGTGTCGAAGATTCAAAATATGTGCGCCTTGTGGAAAGCGGTTCCAAATTACCACTGCCGGAAGACAAGATCTTCAACCGCTGTGACGAATTGCAGATCCTGGGGCTTGGCCAAGGGGTCGACAATCCTAACACGACAAAACGTCTGCGTACGGAATGGCGCAACTGGTCGATCGCCGCAGGCTTCAGAACCTTCCAGGGGCTGAATGATTGGTAATCCGGTTTCCTACCACTGAAATCCGAGAAGAGCCCTGACATCCTCAGGGCTCTTTCCGTTTTCGCGCAGTGACCTTATGGATTTGTCTTGGTCTCGCTTTGACAATCTGCGTCCGTCGTCTGCGGTGATGATCCGATGATGGTCGTATACGGGCGCGGGCAACCCCAACAATTCCTGAAGCAGGCGGTGAATGGACGTGGCGTGAAACAAGTCTTCCCCGCGCGCAACCAGGTTGATGCCTTGCGCGGCGTCGTCCGTAACTGCCGCCAGGTGGTAGCTGGTGCCCACATCTTTGCGTGCCAACACCACATCTCCAAGAAGCTCGGGATGGCATAAAACCATTCCAGTTTCGCCATCGGGGCCGCGCCCGATTTCCTGGAAGTAGATCTCGCCACTCGCCAGACTAAGCGCTTTGGCGAGGTTGAGCCGAATGACGGCACGATCACCCGCGGCATAGCGCTCTAAAGTTTCCGTGGTTGTCAGGCCGCGGCAGGTGCCCGGGTATAATAATCCTTCCGGTCCGTGGGGGGCATTGGCGCTGCGGGCCGCTTCCTCCTGGATTTCCTTGCGTGTGCAGAAGCAGGGATAAGTGACGCCCAGGGTTTCAAGCGTGTGTAGGGTGTTCCGGTAGACCTCCGTTCGGTCCGATTGGCGCAGCACCGGTTCTTCCCACTTGATGCCAAGCCACGCCAGATCCTCCAGAATCGCCGCCTCGTATTCCGGGCGGCAGCGGCCCCTATCGATATCCTCAATGCGCAGAAGGAACGATCCCCCGATGGCGGTGACTTTTTCATAGGCATAAAGCGCTGAAAACGCCGTGCCCAGGTGAAGGTAGCCTGTGGGGCTGGGGGCAAAGCGGGTGCGAAGGGCGGATTGCATGAGGTTAAGCGAACCGTAGATGTGAGTTGCGACAGCGCTTATACCATGAGGCTATGAAAACAATGCCACCAGACCTGCGAATACGATCACACGCGGATGTAGCGCGGGGGCTCAAGTGTCTTGTGGCGCGAGAGGCGCGGTTCGAAAAAGCCCTTGCCGTGATCGACAATGTGCCGTTGAGATTGCGCCCACAAGGGTTCGAGGCCTTGGTGTCCATTTTGGTGCATCAGCAAGTATCCCTTGCCAGTGCCGCCGCCATTTGGGCGCGTGTGGAGGCAGGGCTTAAGCCGTTGGCGCCGGAAACCGTCCTGGATCTGTCGGACGATGATCTGAAAGGTGTCGGGTTGAGCCGTCCGAAAGTCCGGTATTTGCGGGCCCTGGCGGAAGCGGTCGCCGGTGGGCAGTTGGATCTTGATGCGCTGGCCACAGCCGATGAACCCACTGTGCGCAAGCGGCTGACCAGCATCACCGGCATCGGAGATTGGACAGCGGACATTTATTTACTGCAGTGTTTGGGACATGCGGATATCTGGCCGGCAAAGGATATTGGTTTGCAAGCATCGGTTCAGGCTTTATTCGAATTGGAAAACCGTCCGACAGCGGATGAATTGATCGATTTGGCGGAGCCTTGGCGCCCTTGGCGGGCGGTCGCGGCTCGCCTATTGTGGTCGTATTATCGATACCTCAACGCTTTGCCGAAAGCACGTTGATAGAAAAGAGGAATTCTATGGCATCGAACTTGTCCGGCCCCCGCCTTCCCGCAAAGACCGGAAATGCAGAACGGCTGATCATTCTGTGCCATGGTTATGGGGCCGATGGCAACGATCTCATCGGGTTGGCGCCCCATTGGCAGAACATGCTACCAGCCGCCGCGTTTGTGGCGCCCAATGGTCCGCAACGGTGCGATATGTCGCCCACCGGTTACCAATGGTTTCCCATTTCTCGCATGGACCCGGAAGAATTGGGTAAGGGCATCGACAGCGCCGCGCCGCTGCTGGATGAATTCATTGATGAAGAATTGGACCGACATGGTCTGGGGCCGGATCAATTGGCTTTGGTTGGGTTTAGCCAAGGCACCATGTTGTCACTGCATGTGGGCTTGCGGCGCACCGTGCCGCCCGCCGCGATTGTCGGGTTTTCAGGCATGCTCGCATTGCCGGAACGCATGGGTGAGATTACCGCGCGGCCGCCCGTGCTGTTGATCCATGGCGATCAGGACGACATGATTCCCGCCGCCACTTTGTTCGGCTCCGCCGGCGCGCTTGGGGCGGCGGAACTGACCGTTCAGTGGCATATCTCTCACGGAATCGGCCATTCCATTGGGCCCGATGGTGTGTCGATTGCGGGAAAATTTTTGCTCGATGCCTTTCAAGGACGGCTGACAATCCCTACGTAAGCCTGCCCAAAACCGCGCAATTCGCAGGGGCTACTGTATTGTGTACCGTCATAAGATGGTAATACTGTATGTAGTATAGTCAGCGCTGAGAGCGGAGGGCACAAGGCTGGGACACCGGCTGATGTGGACCAAGCACATCACCAGTGACCTTGATCTTCTGCGCTTTGCCTTGGATGATGAAGGATCGGCGGGCCACAAACTCGCGAGCGGGCCCGCAGCAAAAGAGGTGTTTGATGCGTGCTGCCTTCAAGTCGCCGGACAGTTGTCCCGCATTGGTGTTGAATGCGGACTATAGGCCGCTCAGTTATTTTCCGTTGTCGCTATGGTCGTGGCAGGACTCCATCAAGGCTGTCTTCCTCGACCGCGTGAACATCGTGTCCGAATACGAAGAAGTGGTTCGGTCCCCGACTTTCGAAATGAAATTGCCAAGCGTTGTGAGCTTGAAGTCCTATGTGCGCCCGGCGCGCCATCCGGCCTTCACGCGCTTCAACGTGTTTTTGCGCGACCGTTTTTCTTGCCAGTATTGCGGCAGCCCGGATGATCTGACGTTCGATCATCTGATCCCGCGGTCACGCGGTGGCAAAACAACCTGGGAAAATGTGATCACGGCGTGCAGCCCGTGCAATCTGCGCAAAGGCGGCAAGATGGTGGACGAATGCCATATGTATCCGGCGTCCATCCCCATGCGTCCGACCGTGCAGGATCTGCATAAAAATGGCCGGCTGTTCCCGCCCAACTATTTGCACGATAGCTGGCAGGATTATCTCTATTGGGACAGCGAGCTGGAGCCTTAACGGCTGGGCTTCGCCGGCCCGGGGGAGTGGGACGGTCTAAGACGTCTTAAACGTTATATTTTTTCAGACAGCTTAATCGCCAGACGGCAGCCCGCTTTGATCGTCGCGCTCAACACTTCATAGCCGGGGGCTTGTTCCGCGCCTTCTGCCAACGCTGTTTCTTTGTGCTCGATTTCTTCTTGTCGGAACTTAGACACCACTTCCTTGAATTCGGATGTGTCGTCCTTCAGTTCGCGTTCTTGGGCGGCGTAGTGTTCGTCAATCACATCTTCGACGGCGGCTGTGCAGGCCATGGCGGCCTTTTCGCCCATCAAGGCCGTGGCGGCGCCTAAGGCAAAGCCTGCCACGTCCCATAGTGGCTGCAAGGCGGTTGGACGCACATTGTGTTCCGCCACAAGTCGATTGAACGTGTCGAGGTGATGTTGTTCCTGATCCGCCATTTTTTTGATGGTGGCGGCGGACGCCCGTGTGGACGGCCTGCGGCCAAGCACCGCCAATTGCCCTTCATAGATCCGCACGGCTCCGTGCTCACCGGCATGATCCACACGGATCATTTCGGCGCGGCGTTCGGCAGCATCTTTGCGGCCGGGGAGGGCAGGGCGATTGTCTTCAGTAAACGCAGGCATGACACACCTATCTGATAACCGTCAGGACGCTTCCTTGGCGCGGAATACGGCCCAACCGGACACGAACGCCAAACCAAGCGAAATCAATACATTGTATCCTGCCAGGGAAATTCCCAGAAAGGACCAGGGTATCACGTCGCAGCGCTGTACTTTCGCGGTTTCGATGCCGGCCTGGAAATCCTTGAAGGAATCGGGCAATTCGGGCACGCCCGAGCAACTGGACGGGCCCTCCCACCATTTTTGCTCGACACCGGCATGATAGAAGGCGATGCCTGCACCCACGGCGAACACAAGGGCGGCAACGCTCAAGAAGATGCGGCCCATATTCCGCGGTAACAGGCGTACATGATGGGCCGTGCCCGCCAGAACCCCCATGAGAATGGCGGTCCAATAGGGCGGGCGCTGCCACAGGCACATTTCGCAGGGTTCCAGCTCCAGCACAAATTGGAAAAAATACGCGCCGCCCAAGGTCGCAATGGAAGCCGCAAACACAAACCACCCCACCTGGTCGATAGAGGCCTCTTGCAGTCTGGCAAGCGAGAGCGGGGTGGTGGGCGAAGCCATGGGGTCCAATTTCTGTCGTCTGTTAGCTAAAGAACGATAATATAAGGGCTATGGCGCCCGTGCCCAGAGTGGCAAGAAGGCTCACCCATATGGCGCCCAAAATGGTTCCTCCCAGAATCAGCAAGCCGTCTTTTTCCATAAAGCCGATAGAGACGATGGCGACGGCGATGCCCGGAACGGTATTGGTGCCGGGCAGAGGCACCAGGATAGATGCTGAAAAGGCGACAAGAAACAGTCCCAACAACCGCTCCGTAGGGCCGGTCAGCAGCCATGTGCCGCGTGGTTTGCTGATGTTTTCAAACCAGCCAATGTACTTTTTGGACCGGTGCGCCATGTCCCGAAAACTTTCCGCGCTGATCGTGCGTTTGCGTAGAAATTCCGGCAGCCAGGGACGGTGCATGCCGACGGCCACCTGGCCCGCGATAAACAGCATGGGCAGGGCAACCACCTGGGGGACGCCGTAAAGGAAGGGGAGGCAGCAGGGCAGGGCGAAGATCAGCAACAGCAGGCCGAAGGCGCGGTCTTCCAGCGTGTCCACAAGCTTACCGATGCTCAGCCGGTCGGTTTCGGCATGGTCGGCCAGGTCGATCAGTACATCAGAGATGCTTTTGGTTGTCTCAGCCGTTGGGGTTTCGGTCATGTCATGCGGCGCGGGTGAAAGATCGGTCATGGTCGGGGTCCGTTGAGCGCAGGCGTTTCCGCTGTGCTGTTAACATTTAAGCCCTACCATGCACAGAAGAGGGTTGATAGGCCGTGAATTGGGGCAATTTAGCGGCAAACGGACCCCGCCGGGGTGCAAAAAGGGGGCTGGATTTTCTGCTGAAAACGGATTGACCTCTGACCCCGATGCCCTATCATGCGCGGCCTTCCAACCGAGGGGTGGTTCACCCCTATGCACAGGGCCCCTGTGGCGGAATTGGTAGACGCGACAGATTCAAAATCTGTTGTCCGCAAGGACGTGCCTGTTCGAGTCAGGCCAGGGGCACCACCATCTAAGCTCTGAAATCACAAAAATTGAGTGGCGAAGCGTCTGCGCCGTGCTGGTGCCGCCGTGGTTGAGAGCCGCTCTCTATCCGTATGCAGAGGGTCATGATATGCCGCGCGATAAGGTGGGGTGCGCTTCTAAGATGTTAGCGTCTTGGAAACCGCTTTCTGCCACCCGGCCATAAGGGACGAACGGTCGGCGGCATTCATCTTCGGTTCAAACCGCGCATTGCGCTGCCATTGGCTGGTCACGTCATCAAGCGATGAATAAATGCCCGCTTTGAGACCTGCTAAATACGCGGCGCCCAACGCGGTCGTTTCCATCACTTCCGGCCGGTCCACGGTCAGGTCCAACACATCCGCCAAGAATTGGCACAACCAGCTATTGGCCACCATGCCGCCATCGACCCGCAGGGCCGATGGACTGACGCCGTCTTGCGCCATGGCGTTGAACAGATCCGCTGTTTGATAGCAAACCGATTCCAACGTGGCGCGGGTGATTTCCGCAGGTCCCGTGGCGCGGGTGAGGCCGAAAATGGCGCCGCGCGCATCCGGATCCCAATGGGGCGCGCCCAGGCCCGTAAAGGCCGGCACCAGATAGACGCCCGCATTGCTGTCCAACCCGGCGGCCAGCGCTTCCGAGTCTTCCGCGCTTTTGATCAAGCCCATCTCATCGCGCAACCATTGCACCGCCGCACCCGCCATGAAGATCGACCCTTCCAAGGCGTAGGTGGGTTTTCCGTTAATTTGATAGGCGATGGTGGTGAGGAGTTTGTTTTTCGACGCAACCGCTTCCGCGCCCGTGTTCAGTACCACGAAGCACCCGGTGCCATAGGTGCTTTTAATGGACCCCGGTTCGAAACAGCACTGGCCGACGGTGGCCGCCTGCTGGTCGCCGGCAACACCATAGATGGGCAGTGCACGACCGAACAGGGCGGCGTCGGCCGTACCGAAATCCGCTGAACAATCAAGCACCGTTGGCAAGACAGAGGCGGGCACATTGAATGCGGTGAGAAGCGCCTCGTCCCATGTGCCGTCGTGAATGTTGTAAAGATTTGTGCGGCTGGCATTGGTGGCATCGGTCACGTGGGACGCACCGCCCGTCAACCGCCAGATGAGGAAACTGTCGACCGTGCCAAAGGCAAGGTCGCCCGCGTCTGCTTGCGCGCGCGCACCGGGCACATTGTCCAACAGCCACGCCACTTTCGTGGAGGAAAAATAGGGGTCTAACAACAGGCCGGTCTTGGCTTGGATGGTGGCTTCCAATCCCCGCGCTTTGAGGTCTGCACACACATTTGCGGTGCGCCGGTCTTGCCACACAATCGCATTGTGGATGGGTTTGCCTGTGGCGCGCTCCCACACAAGGGTTGTTTCACGCTGATTGGTGATGCCGATGGCGACGATGGTGTTACCCGCCGCTTCTGCTTTGCGAAAGGCCTCTTGCGCGGTTGCCAGTGTGGTCGACCAAATGTCTTCCGGGTCATGCTCCACCCAGCCATCGTCTGGATAATGTTGCGGGAATTCCTGTTGGGCAACGGCCAGTTGTTGTCCTTTCGGATCGAAGACGATGGCGCGGCTAGAGGTGGTCCCTTGGTCGATGGCCAAGATGCATTGATCTGAAGGCATGCTGTTTTCCAGAAATATTGGGTTGGTGGGTTAGGAGACGTCTTGGCGCCAGACTTGCGGTTGCTTCCCTTCCATCATGTCTGACAGGGCGGACAATTCAAGGCGCCAGGGCGTGAGCTTTAACAAGCCATAAGTGGGGTCAGACGCGTCTTTCCAGAACAGGCCGAGATCGTATCCCAACGGCTCCGGTGTATCCGCGTAATATTTCCACAGCCGCTTTTTTTCGTCCGCATCATCCACCCATTCCGCTTTGCATTCCGCGAAGATCTGTTTGTGGTCCTGGTCCCAATAAGACAGGGACACCCATGGGCTGTGCGCAATGTGTTTTGCCTTGTGCGAGTTACGGCCGGTGGCAATCCAACCGGTGCGGCCTTCCCAAATGGGATGCAGCAGGCGGGCGCGGGGCCGGTCTTGCGTGTCGATCGTGGTCACGGTTGCCCAGACGATTTTTGCAACACGCGCCAAAAATTCTTCTTCGATGTCAGAGAAAGATGCGACGTCCATGTGAGGCCTCCCGATTTATTTTGTGAAAGCCTAAAGCTTTCTCTAACGGGGGGCCAGGCCTTCATGAAACACCAGGAATTGGTCCTGACCCGGAGTAATCTCGCCGGAGGGGGAGTGAAACCGGACAAATGGTGACGGAGGACGTGACTTAACATTCACCGCCGGCGGCGCGGTTCCGATTCGGGGGGGCTGCCGAGTGACGAGGCCATGCGGATATTCATTTTTAACGGAATTGTTGCAGTGCAACTTCTATGCGCACAGCGCGGGGCATTTTGCACATTGTATGGGCTGGAATTGTTAACAAATTTTAACGATTGGAATTTTTGTTATATTTTTTTAGAGCTAAAAAATATAACTAAATCAGTATCTTAGGGAAATTTCGCCGGGTTCCTACCTACGAAAACGGCGTCGAATTAGATCATTATAACGCATGTGCGAAAATGCGGGGGCGCTATGCACATTTTGCAATGCAAAATAACAAATGACTTCCCTATCTAAGGACTCGGCATTGGTGCCGATCTTTTTTATGGAGAGAAAAATGCTTTTCACACGTGTCCTGGAAGCTGTGTCGTTGACCTTGGTCGCGGCCGGTTTTGCAATTGCGGTGCTGAACTTTGGCATCCCGACAATTGCGTAATACATGCAGGGAGCATAACGCCCAGGAACGTAAGGTTCGGTCGTCTGCCGCTTGAGCGCCCCGTTGTATGGCGCCTGACAGAAAAGACGGAACACACACAGTGAATAAAAATTAACAATTCAGAAAGGCTGAAGACCTGACGCGATCATCGCTGTCTCACATCCCCAAGGCCCGCGTGAAATCCTCACGTGGGCCTTGGTCATATCTGGCTAACCTTGATTATGATTAACGCAAAATAAATCGTCTTCATGGCCTTCTATAGGAAATAGGAGGTCCCAATGGCATTAGCACATGTCGAAGAGACACAGACGATCGATACCGGTCGGCCGCATATTCAAGACAAAAAACTCCCGATACTGACGATTGAATGGGGAAAGACGTCGGTTGCCGAATGGCAACGTTTGTTGGCGCGCGTTCCACGATCCAACGTCATCCAAACCTTTGCCTATGCGCAGGCTGTTCGGTCCGCAAAGCAGCAGATGACACGGTTTGGCGTGATCCGAGAAAACGGGGCGCCGGTCGGGCTTGTACAAATCCAGGAAGTTAAGCTGTTCGGCGTGTTTCATACCGTGGTGTTGGACCGTGGACCCCTTTGGTTTGCTGAGAATGTGACGCCGGATTATTGGGAAGCGTTTTTTAGGACCTTCGATGGTGAATTTCCCCGTCGCATCGGCCGGTGGCGCCGCATTATGCCGGAACTGGATGAGACTGAAGAAAACCTCAAAATGCTGATTTCATCCGGTCTGCGGGTTGTGCGGTCGGGATATCGCTCCATTTGGCTTGATCTGCGCGACGATACCGAGCAGATCCGCAAACGCTTCAAAGGCAAATGGCGCAATGCGCTCAATGCAGCCGAAAAGAGCGGGCTTGATGTGGCCGTCGATTGGCAGATGGAAACCTTGCCCTGGCTGTTGATGCAATATGAAGCCGACAAGAAAGAGCGCGGCTATGACGGGCCCTCCGCGTCCTTCCTTCATTGCTTAACCCATGCAGCGCGCGGTTCCGGCAATGTGATTGTTCTGCGTGCCATGAAACGCGACCGTCCGGTCGCCGCCATTATGATCTTGCGTCATGGCAGCTCCGCTACCTACCAGATCGGCTGGACCAATGAAGAAGGCCGCGATGCCAAGTCTCACCATCTGTTGTTGTGGCGTGCCTGTTTGGCGTTGAAAGACATTGGTGTGGAATGGTTTGACGCGGGCGGCATCAACGAGGAACATGCGGAAGGCGTGACCCGCTTTAAGCGCGGTCTCGGCGGCCGGGAATACAAGCTGGTGGGCACGTTTAGCTGACGTCCTGTTTGAGCCGATCTCCGCTCATTCCTGCGCACGCAGGAATCTATCGCAGCCTGTTGTGAGATCCCGGTTCACCCTTGCCGGGTGACCGGGATGAGCGGGTGACATTCAAAAGAAACCTGTAATCATTCCCTGCAAGCGCTCTGCGGGCGGTCGAGAATGGCGGCTTGAGACGACCCGATTTAGTCGAACGCTTCGTCCCAGCTGCCTTCGGTGGACGCCTTTGAATATTCCGTCGCGCGGTTTTCGAAGAAATTGGTGTGCTCAATGCCGTTTAGCATTTCGTCCATCCACGGCAGGGGATTTACATTCATGGCGAAAATGGGCGTCAGGCCCAATTGCCCCAAGCGCCGGTCGGCGATGTAACGAATATAATCTTTCACTTCCGTGGCGTTGATGCCTTCCACCCCGCCCATCTCGAAGGCTAGGTCGATAAAGGCGTCTTCATGTTCCACCACGGTGAGGCAGGCTTGCGTGATTTCTTCCTTCAGGTCTTCGGTCCACAGCTCCGGGTTTTCCTCAATAAAAGTGCGGAACAGCTTGACGGCCGAATGGGTATGCAGGGTTTCATCGCGCGCGGACCATGTCACGATCTGGCCCATGCCACGCATTTTACCAAAGCGCGGGAAATTCATGAGGATCGCGAAGCTTGCGAACAATTGCAGGCCTTCGGTGAAGCCGCCGAACACGGCCAAGGTTTTGGCAATGTCTTCTTTGGTTTCAACCCCCCAGCGCTGCATGTAATCGTACTTGTCCTTCATCTCCCCATATTTGAGGAAGGCTTCGTATTCGATTTCCGGCATGCCGATGGTGTCGAGCAAATGGCTGTAGGCCGCAATGTGTACGGTTTCGATATTGGAAAACGCCGCCAACATCATCTGCACTTCTGTTGGTTTGAACACCTTCGAATAATGCTTCATGTAGCAATTGTTTACTTCCACGTCCGCCTGCACAAAGAAGCGGAAAATCTGGGTAAGCAAATTGCGTTCGGCATCTGTCAGGTTGCGGTGCCAATCCTTCACATCATCCGCAAGCGGAACTTCTTCCGGCAACCAGTGGATGCGCTGTTGGGTCAGCCAGGCTTCATAGGCCCAAGGATATTGGAAGGGCTTGTAAACAAGCCGCTCTTTCAAAAGAGACATGATGTGGTTCCAGTCAGATCAGAAGGTTGCTTGATAGCCTTTTGGGAAACTTACTGGCAGGACAGGCATTCTTCGTAGTCGGTGGTGGTCGGCTGTTGGGCCGCTGCTTTTGGCAAGTCTTCCAGATTGACCAAGGGCACAAGCTTCAGACCCTTTTCGTCAGGTGCTGGGGCTTCCGCCTTTTCGGCCCGCTGGATCGACAGTGACCGGCAATAGTAAAGCGACTTCACGCCCTTTTTCCAAGCCTGATAATGGATCTGGTGCAAATCTCTTTTGTGCACATTGGCGGGCAAGAACACATTGATGGATTGCGCTTGGTCAATCATGGGCGCGCGGTCCGCGGCGTGTTCAATCACCCAGCGCTGATCCAACTCGAACGCGGTTTTGAACACATCTTTTTCATCGTCCGACAAAAAGTCGAGATGCTGCACCGAGCCGCCATTGACGGTGATGGAACTCCATGTGGCATCATCGTCCCGGCCTTTTTCCGCCAACAGTTTCTTCAAATAGCGGTTGCGCACATTAAAGGAACCGGTCAGCGTTTTGTGGGTGTAGCTGTTGGCGGCGATCGGTTCGATGCCAGGGCTTGCACCCCCGCAAATGATGGAAATCGACGCGGTGGGCGCAATGGCGGTTTTGTTCGAGAACCGTTCCTTCATGCCGTAATCGGCTGCATCCGGGCAAGGGCCACGTTCTTCCGCAAGTGATTTGGAGGCGGCATCTACTTGGGCGTGAATATGCTTGAACATGTTCCGGTTCCAAGACTGCGCGATGGCACATTCAAAGGGGATCATTTGCTTCTGCAGGAATGAATGGAAGCCCATGACGCCCAAACCGACGCTGCGTTCGCGCATGGCGGAATATTTGGCACGTGCCATACTGTCCGGCGCCTTCTCGATGAAGTCGGTCAACACATTGTCCAGGAAGCGCATCACGTCTTCAATGAAGCGCGGGTCTTCCTCCCACTCGTCGTATTTCTCAAGGTTGAGAGAGGAGAGGCAGCACACCGCCGTGCGCTCATTGCCCAAATGGTCGATACCGGTGGGCAGCGTGATCTCACTGCACAGATTGGATGTCTTCACTTGCAAGCCCGCAAGTTTCTGATGTTCCGGCAGGGCTTTATTCACGTGATCGATGTTGACGATGTAGGGTTCGCCGGTTTCGATGCGGGCCGTCAGGATGCGGATCCACAAGGACCGCGCGGGCACGGTTGCCTGCACGCTTTTATCTTTGGGGCTCAACAGAGCCCACTCTTCGTCATTTTCGACGGCGCGCATGAACGCATCGCTGATCAAGATGCCGTGGTGCAGATTGAGCGCTTTACGGTTTGGGTCGCCGCCGGTCGGACGCCGCAATTCGATAAATTCTTCGATTTCCGGGTGATCGATGGGCAGATACACGGCGGCGCTGCCCCGGCGCAAAGATCCCTGGCTGATGGCGAGCGTCAAGCTGTCCATGACCCGAATGAAGGGGATGATGCCGGACGTTTTGCCATTGCCGCCGACCTTTTCGCCGATGGAACGCAGATTGCCCCAATAGCTGCCGATGCCGCCGCCACGCGCGGCCAGCCAGACATTTTCATTCCAAAGGCCGACAATGCCGTTCAGGCTGTCATTGGCTTCATTGAGAAAACAGGAAATCGGCAGGCCCCGATCCGTGCCGCCATTGCTCAAAACAGGCGTTGCCGGCATGAACCACAGATTGCTCATATAGTTGTAAAGGCGCTGGGCATGGGCTTCGTCATCGCCATAATAGCTGGCCACGCGGGCGAACAGATCTTGGTATGTCTCGCCCGGCAACAAATAGCGATCCGTCAAGGTGGCCTTCCCGAAATCGGTCAGGTTCTCGTCATTGGAGAGATCAATCTCTACGCGACCACGTTCTTGATATTGAACAGCATCTGCCGTCTGTTGCAGCATTCTGTCTACCCTTCCTCTCGCCGCCCTAAAGAACGGCACCCAGCTTTCAAACCCAACACACCAACGTCACCCAAACTTCGGGTGTTGCGCGCAGCACAAACCGCTCGCTCGCCGAAGAACCATTCGGCGTACTCCAACATTTTCTGTAGATGGCCAGCCCGAGTTGGACTTCGCCGTTCCCGCCTCTCTTCTCCGTGGACCAGGCCTTGGAAAAGAAAAAACACCTCGCTTCGAAGCGTTGCCGGGACTTAAAAGGGTCGAACCGTCGCCATAGAACTTACAAACGGACGGCGATGTTAACCATTTTTTCCGGCACGCGGAACGCAAAAGCGCCAACGGAAAGACATCGTAGGGGGCAATTTTCGGGACGTCAATATCTAGTGGCTCGAAAAAACAGCTTGACTAGATATAGGGGGTCAGATTCGGAAAACACCTGCAAAATGAACACTTGACGGAGCCCCGGTCGAGCAGGCCATAATCCCTGAAAACAACAAGAAATCGTAACGAGTTTTGCCATCCAACGGGGTGGTTGGTGGGGATTATTATGTCGTCGACGCATGCGTTATTTTATCGGGTCGACCACCGAAATGTTGTGGTCGAATCCTGGTGTAAGCCCGTGGCCATCCCACGCGGCCGCGGCGTGGACGTTGGCGAGATCCTCCGGCGCGCCAGCGACGACATTCCTGCGGAAGAAGGTCTCGCCTTTGCCGGTGTTTTTGCCGGTAAGTCGCGCAACCAATTATCTGTGTCGGACATCTACGAACTGGTGTGCCACAGCGACGACGGTGTGGCGTCTAACAATTATTGCCGTTTTGCGCGCGTTCCGTCCGGCACGCAAAAGGCACGGTCGCCCCGCCGCCGCCAATCCATGCAGACGCGCTTGGCGTCTCTGGGGGCCAAGTCCTGGTATGATGACCCAGGTAAATTGCCCCGGCGCATTCGCGACAAGTTCTCCGAATACACGCTTGTCTATCTCGACCGGCGTGACCGGTCGATTGAGGTCAAGCCGGTTTATTTGTATGCGGATTTAGAATCGTCCATCGTCGATATGGTGGCGGCCCATGAATGGTGGGAACCTATTACCCTTTTCGAAGGGGCCATGCATTTGGAAAGCGTTGGACTGCGGTTTCGGTCGGACCAAGATGGACCGGCAGACCCGTCCTTCTACCCTTCTGAAAATGGCCATCTGCCCCCCGGTGCCTTAGATGATGATCTGGATCGGGACGATCTGGACGGTACCGTCGATGACGGGGATGCGGAAGCGCAAGAAACCGCCATTGCACCAAAGAAAATGAAAAGCGTCGCGGATGTTCTGTGCGAAGGCTTGGTGGAAGAAGCCATTGTCCGTTTCATGGAAGGCAGCCCTGACTATCCAGCCGATGCGCTGAATGCATTCCGAGACATCTATCTCGCGAAACGTCCCTTGATTTTGCTGGAAACCGTCCATTGGGAATTGGGGCCGAACATCGCCAAATTCTTGGGCGAAGTCGGTGGCATGCGCTATCGCGCGGAAGGCCGCTATGGCGATTATGGCTCTTACCAGGATGGCGGCAATTTCATGGACCGCGGCTCTGGCTCAGTTGTATTGTTCAGTAGGCGGTCTTTTGAAGGCGGCGGCCAGGATTCGGCTAAGGAAATCGACAATCGCATCCGCGCCTTGCTCGCGGCAGGGGATGTGGGTTTGGTGGTGACCGACAACATCATGTCCTTGCCATCGCCCTTGCGCCTGAACCGCGACATGGAACTGGTCTTGCCGGATCTGACCGGGGCCGTGCGGGATCGTGTGTTCACGGAGATTTTTGGACCGGGTGCGGTGCCGGGCCCCGAAGGGGATCTGTGGTCTCGATATGCCTCGGCATTAGATCTTGAAAAAATTTATCACGCAGGCGAACGCGGCGTGTCAGCCGTTCAAGATTTGGCCGAACGGGTGGAAGGCCGCTTAACACGCATGGGTGCCACCAAGGGGCCGGCGCTTAGTGAAATTCACGGCCTTGGCGAAGCCAAAGAACAAGCCAACGCTTTCATCTCCGACATTAAAGCCTATCTGTCGGGCGCCATTCCGTGGAGCCAGGTAGACCGCGGAATGTTGTTGGTGGGGCCGCCTGGAACCGGCAAGACCATGATGGCCCGCGCCATGTCACGCGAAGCCGGCATTCGCTTCATTCATGCGTCCGCGTCCGATTGGCAGTCTGCGAACCATTTGGGCGAACATGTGCAGGCCATCCGGTCGTCATTTGCGATGGCGCGGCGCTATGCACCATCCATCGTGTTCATTGATGAATTCGATTCCATTGGCCGGCGCGGTCACGGCGGCCACAACGAATTTTATCATACTGCCGTCGTCAACGCGGTACTGGAAGAATTGCAAGGCTTCCAAGACCGTGAGGGTGTGATCGTGATGGCAGCCACCAACCGGCTGCAGGGCGTGGACCCGGCATTGCGCCGGGCAGGCCGCCTTGATCGCGTGGTGCAGGTGAACTACCCGAACATTCAGGCGCTCGCAAAGATTTACGAATACTACGTGGCCCAACAAACCAAAATGGGTATTGATCACGGGAATGTAGATTACGAAGAATTGGCGCGCATGACGTTTGGTCAAACCGGCGCCGACGTGGAATTGTTTGTTCGGGGGGCCGCACGGCGGGCGCGCGGCCGCACGCAGACCGGCGACCGTGTCGTTGTGGCCCAGGAAGACTTCGTCCAAGAAATTATGGGCTCGCCCATTGGCGAGTCCGGGGCCGTTCGTCTGTCCAAGGAAGATATGCGCCGCACCGCTGTGCATGAAAGCGGCCATGCGTTGATCCAGCTGACCGGTCCCACCAAAGGCGCTAATATCGCCTTTGTCAGTGTTACCCCGCGTGCGGATGGCACATTGGGATTTGTTTTCACCGCCCCGGACGAGCGCCATGTGGTGACAAAGGACGAATTGTTCGAGGACTTGCGGTTGCTCTTGGGCGGCCGCGCCGCCGAAGAAGTTATCTTCGGTGCGGAAAATGTGTCTTCCGGGGCCGGCGGCCCCAGCCATTCGAGTGATCTTGCCCAAGCAACGCGTCTGCTCACGGCCATGCTTACTCAGTATGGGTTTTCAAAGAAACGCGGTCTCCTGTGGTCAGAGTTCGAAGACAGCAAGGTCGAAGTCCAGCAAGAAGTGCGCGAAACCCTCGATACGCTTTATCGTGAGACCGTGCGACGGATCGCGAAGAATAAGCGCCTGCTCAACCGCATGGTGACCATATTGCTGGAGCGGCAGGAAATCACCGGCGAAGAGCTGCGCTCCATGCTGGGCCGTCGATAGGCGCGTCCCCTGGCTCTAATTGTCTTTTCCTTTTTCGACAAGAAACCGGTGGATGCCGTCTTGTTCCGATGACGATATGAGTGTGTGCCCGTCTTCCTGACAAAAATGCGGGATATCTATAACGGCCAGTGGGTCGGTTGCAGCAATCAGCAGCCGATCACCGATCTTCAGGCGTCGAATGATCTGGCGTGCCTTCAAAACAGGCAGTGGACAGTTTAAACCAATAACGTCTAATTCAGTTGTGGACGGATCATCCATTCGCGTTCCTAGGTTCTTCGCCTTTCCTTGCTTGACCCGGTCGTTCGCGCCACTATGTACAGCAAAAAAGAAGGGACGTGTAACAGGCATGGGCATATTCAATCGTATTTCGCGTGACTACATCCAAATTTCGAGCCTTATGAGGACGCTTCGGCGGATCAAGCGGTTCACGCCAAACGGCTCCGAAACTTTCGCGGATGTTTTTGAAGAGGTTGTCGCGCGCTATCCGTCGAATGTGGCGATCTTTTTCAAAGAAGATGTCATCACCTATCAGCAGCTTGATGAGGCGGCCAACCGCTATGCCCATTGGGCCCTGGCCCAAGGGATCAAACAGGGGGATTGTGTCGCGCTCCTTATGGAGAACCGGCCAGAATATCTCATGGCCTGGATTGGGTTGGTAAAAGCCGGCGCGACGGTTGCCCTCATCAACAACAATCTCACCGGGCATGCATTGGCGCATTCTCTCAACATCTCGCTGGCAACCCATGTGGTACTCGGGGGGGAGCTGGTTGAGTCGTACTCGTCGGTTCAAGATCTATTGGACCGTCCGATGAAGGCCTGGATCACCGGGGCGTACGCACAAGGCTTTGAAGATCTTGATACAGCCCTGGCCGCGCAGCAAACAGAAGCGGTTCCAGCGGATACACGATCCGCGATGCGCACGTCTGATGTTGCCCTCTATATCTACACCAGTGGCACGACGGGCAATCCGAAGGCGGCCAACCTTAGCCATTTGCGCGTTCTTACCATGATGAACGCCTTTGCGGCGGCGGTGAACGCCAAACCGCGCGATCGCATGTATTGCGTCCTGCCGCTGTATCATTCCGCGGGAGGCGTCTGTGCGGTGGGGACCGTCTTGATGACCGGCGGCGCCCTCATCATTCGGCGGAAGTTTTCCGCAACGCACTTTTGGGAAGACTGCCGCAAATACGAAGCGACAATGTTCCAATATATCGGCGAACTGTGCCGCTATTTGTTGAACGCGCCGGTGCAGCCCAATGAGGCTCGGCACAAGCTGCGTATTTGCGTGGGCAATGGGTTGCGTCCCGAAATTTGGCCAGAGTTTGAAAAGCGTTTCAAGATCCCTCGCATCGTCGAATTCTACGGGGCGACCGAGGGCAATGTGGCCTTGCTAAACTACGATGGGAAAGTCGGGGCCGTTGGCCGGATCCCCAAATATCTGGAGAAGCAGTTCCCCGTCAGCATTGTAAAGTTCGATGTTGAAAATGAAGTGCCCATTCGGGGCGCGGATGGGTTCTGCATTGAATGCGCCCCCGACGAAGTCGGCGAAGCGTTGGGACGGATCAACAGCGACCCCGACGACGCCACCGGTCGCTTCGAGGGCTATTCAGATAAAGCCGCCTCAGAAAAGAAAATACTGCGTGATGTCTTCGAGAAAGGGGACGCCTATTTCCGCACGGGCGATCTGATGCGGAAAGACAAGGATGGCTACTTCTACTTTGTGGACCGCATTGGCGATACGTTCCGCTGGAAAGGGGAAAACGTGGCCACCAGCGAAGTGGCGGAAGCAATTTCCGTCTTTCCGGGCGTGCACGAAGCGAATGTCTATGGCGTCCATGTGCCAAACACCGATGGCCGCGCGGGCATGGCCGCGATTGTGTCGGACACGGAAATCGATCCGGGCGAACTGCGCGAACACCTGGCAAAAGAGCTGCCGGATTATGCGCGACCGTTATTCCTGCGCATGCAGCAAGAAATCGAAATCACCGGCACGTTTAAGCACCGCAAGGTAGAGCTTGTGAAGGAAGGCTTTGACCCCACCACCATTTCCGACAAGATGTATTTTGATCATCCGGAAACGAATGAATATGTACCCCTAACACCGGAGCTATACGACCAAATTTGTTCCGGCGCTTTTCGGCTTTAACGAGAACCAATCTGCGGCGTTGCGGGTGCCCGCACTAACCGAGAAGAGTGGTCAGGTTCTTGTGAAAATGAACGATGGCGGATTCGAATTCGCCGAATACGAAGCAATCGTTCGCCTTCGACCGTATGCTGCGTTGAATGCCGGTTACAAGCGCCACATCTTCTTGAACGCCAGTATCGGAGACAAATTCCGCATCCCGCTTCGCCTGTTCCAGTGCTTCTTCATCATGGACACCGTGAGTCAGTCCGAAGGAATATTGCCGTGTCTGAGTGAGGGTGACCGGCTCAAGGATCACAAGATTAGTGTGGCGTGACAGAACCGTCAGCAATACGTTTGGGAAAAGGTGATAGACATAGGTCAACCGTCCCTCGGCAACGCGTTCTTCATCGGGACGGCCGGCTAGCTTTTCGATCCGCCGGAACGGGTAGGTCACTCGGGCGTTTCGTCCACACATTTCGATGACATTTAGATTGTCGTATCCGTAAGGATAGAATGTCTCGGGATGCGCATACTTGATGTGATAGCCTTCAAGGAAGCTTTCCATGAAGACTTTCCAATTGGCGTCCACTAGGTTTTCCCGAGAGGAGATGACTTGCTGATCGCCGCCGATCAATTCTGGTAGATCATCCGGGAGTGTGTTGTCCGGCCCGTCAGCTTCTTGCGTCACATAGACCAGACCGTGGCGTTCCTCAGCTTTGAGTTCCACAAGGCCATGGTCACCTTTTTCAATATCGGGGAATCCATCCTCATGCGGAATATTCTGCAGCACTCCGTCAAGCCGATAGGCCCAGCCATGATAGGGACAGACGAAGGCTTGGGTGCAACCGGCCCCTTCCGCAAGTTGCGCGCCTCTGTGGCGGCAGGCATTCTTGAACGCGCGCACTTTTCCGTCTTTTCCGCGCACCACCACCAACGGCACCCCGGCTGAGGGGCGGGCGATGTAAGATCCGACATCCGCCAGCGCCGCGGATGGGCAGAACGGAATGGGCAGCTTGCGAAAAAGCGCCAATTCCCTTTGCAAACGCTGTTCCGACAAATAGTGGTCGACGGGCTCCCGCCACAATTCGGTGCCGCGATCAGTTGATTTTTCGCGCACATGCGTGAGGACACGATCAACGACCTGTAAATCAGTCATAAATCCCGACATGGGCTCAACCTCTTCAAGAGTGGTGCCTCAACTATATCGCCACGGGGTTTTCTGTCACCCATGGAAAACAACTTAACGTAGCGTCACGGGTGTAAGATTTTTTGATTGCGTCCCGCACGGAAGATCTGACGCAGCGTTAAGTGACGCCGCGTGCGAATCAGGCAACGCTTATTCCGCCGGTGCCACCAAAAATCCAGCGCGTGGGAAGTGCACCACAATCTCACCCACCCGTTCGTCAGTTCTTTTGATGGCGATTTCCTGGGCGCTTGACGCCACCAACTCGCCCACCACCGACGTGCGGCCATAATCGTCCGGTGACACGCTCACCCTATCTCCAGGCTTGCGGCCATTGGGATCCAGAGGATCAAGTATTGTTTCCGTGGTGCTGGTGGCGTTTTTCGCTATCTCAACGGCGTCCGCCGAGGTCATGTCCGTTCTATTGCCATGGCCCAAACCGGCCACGCGATCTCCCCACGCATTGACCCGTGCAAATTCATCCAACAAATCTGCTGCGGGCGGGAAGCCGTTTTTTAGGAACCACACATCCATAAACGTGCTGATGTCCGCGAGGCCCGGATTGTCTCCCATAAGCCACGTGCGCCCGTCATCCAGTTGTTCTTCGATCCAGCCAGCATATGCGCGCCAGTGATCGCGCATCATCGGCACTGCGGCTTTCATCGCATCGACATTGAAGGGGCTGCCAGACAACTGTTCGCGATCTTTGATAAAATCTTCAGGAACCGCATCGCCGATGCCGCCAAATATGACCGCGACCGATGCCTGAAAAAAGGGACGGTCGGTCCACATGCCAACCGACCACATAACGCCTTTGTTCCCTGCCGGAAACAAGGTGGGCGTTGGGAAGCGGCGTTCGAGTTCCCGAATAATCACCTGTGTGTCGCAATAAATGTCGGCGCCAATTTGCATAACCGGGGTTCTGCGATAGCCGCCGGTCAAGGGCATTAGGTCTGGTTTTGGCATGATGACCGGAATGTCCACCGCGCGCCAATTAATATTCTTCAGTCCAAAGATCAATCGGATCTTTTCAGAAAACGGAGAGGTATCGTATTGATGGAGAATGATTTCAGGTGTTGTCACGGACGGTCTCGATTGCGTTATTTAGCCAATTGGGCCATTTGGGTGAAGAGGTCGACGATGTTTGGTGGTTCGCTGCTGTTTTCGAATTCGCGATACAGCGTTGCGACATTTACGGCAATGCGTTCGCCGTCGGACCAGGTGTCATAGGCATCCATGGAAATTTCCGAGGCTGCTTCAAACGAGGTAAGCCCTGCATCGAATCGTTTGCGCGCTTCTTCGCTGATATATTCGAGATAGGTTTTGACTTCCGCCACATCTGATTTTTCAGCGATGGGGCCGTGTCCGGGCACGATGGCTTCGACATCCATGTCAATCAGCCGGTCGCAAATCGCAATCCAATTGGCAACCGGTCCCGCCCAAACAATGGGATGACCTTTGATAAACAGAACGTCGCCTGTGTAGACCACGCGGTCGTCCGGCACGTGGACAATGACGTCGCCCTCGGTGTGGGCCGGGCCAACTTCGATGAGCTCAACCGTCTTATTGCCCACTTTGCGCGTCAAATTCCCGTCGAATGTCTTGGTCGGCAGCGTTGGTGTGATCCCCTCGAAATCAAAGGACCCGAAAATTTTGGTGATATAGGCACCCACGTCTCCCATTTCTGGGGCCATCTTCAACATATTGGCCAACAGGTCCGGCCCTTCATCCGCCATCGCTTCGGCTGCTTTCGTGGAGGCGATGATTTCGGCGTCGGTTACCAGCTCATTGCCGAAACAATGGTCGCCATTGTGGTGTGTGTTGACCAATGTGCCGATGGACTTTGCGGCTTTGGGTTCCGCCGCGCGCATGGTGTCCAACATTTCTTTGGTCAGGTGTAGGTCGAATAATGTGTCCACCAAAAGGGACTGATCGCCATCGACCACCAGCCCCGCATTACTCCATCCCCAGGAACCGTCCGGCTGCAAGTAGGCGTAACTGCCATTGCTCAAGTCTTGGAGGCCTTTTTCAAATGTCCACTTGCCGCGCGCCATTTCTGCCCATCCCTCAATTTTGTTATGGTTGTGCCGCCATCATGAAGTTGGGTGCGGCCAAACACAAGCCGCATTCATGCCACCAATGAGGGCCTTTTGCGGATTTAGGATGGTCACTTAAAAATGAGCGATCGCAACGTCATCAAAGAAATTCTGAATTTTTGGATCAATGAGGTCGGACCAAAGAAATGGTTTCGGTCCAGCACCGCTCTTGATGCCGAAATTCGCATGCGTTTCGAGAATCATTGGCAGGCGGCGAAAGACGGAGCCTACGACGATTGGGTAGAGAGCCCAGATGGAGCCTGTGCTCTTATCATTCTATTGGACCAATTTCCGCGAAACATGTTTCGCGGTACATCCGATGCCTTTGCCAGTGATACCAAAGCGCTTGAGATTGCGGAAATTGCAGTTGAGACCCGCCGGGATCTGGAGATGCCGCAGGGGGTAAGGCAATTGTTCTATTTGCCGTTCATGCATGCGGAAGACCTTCCCGCGCAGCAAAAATGCATCGATCTCATTCGCGAGCGGTCGGGTGATTCCACCAATCTGTACCATGCAGAACAACATAGCGATGTCATCCGGCAATTCGGGCGTTTCCCCCACCGCAATGACGTGCTGGGCCGTGAAAGCACGCAGGCTGAGAAAGCCTATCTCGAAACCAGCAGCGGTTTTGGCCAGAAATCGTGAGCCCGGCAGGGACGTCCCGGCAAAAAATTCCGCGGTCTATATTTTCAGCCCATCTTTGTCGAAAAAACCGCAAATAAATCAGTAGGATAAGGCTAAATTGGCCTGGCCTTTCGATTGCATGTTGCTTGACGACTGGAGAAAGGACCCATCCATGATTACCGCTCACGACCTACACAATTTGGCTGTTTATCTGCTCGATCGGCATGGCCCAAATGTGATCGATTTTGCTGACCATGCGGTCACAGAGCTTGAGGCCAAAGGGGATGATTCCCGGGCGAGCACGTGGCGTGTTCTCCGCAGCGTGGTACAAGACATGGTGGACGGTCGGCTCACCCAGGAAAACCTAAAGCTTCACTGACCTCCGGCCCTTTCCGTTTCTTCTTTTTTGAATACCTGCCATTCGCGCCACAATGCCAAAGGTGATTTGGCCGTTGCTTGGCATGCGTGAACCTGGGCAATATGGCGCCAAGATTCTTCATGATGTTGATCATAACGAATCCGAGCAAAAAAGAAGGAGACGCCGATGGCGCTCGATCCTCAGGTGAAGGCAATTCTCGATCAAATGGCAGAGGCCGATGGGCCGAAACTGTCGGATATGGATGCACCGTCCGCGCGGGAGGTGTTCCGACAAATGTCGACCGCATTTGACAATTCGGACGTTCCGGTCGGCGGGGTCGAAGACCGGAATATTCCCGGGCCCGGAGGCGACATCCCCATTCGGATTTACACGCCCGTCGCAGCGGGGGGCAGCCCCTTGGCGGCGCTTGTTTACTATCACGGTGGTGGCTGGGTCGTGGGGGACATAGAGTCTCATGATGCCACGTGCCGAACCTTAAGTCAGACCAGTGGCTGCAAAGTGATTTCTGTTGATTATCGACTGGCGCCAGAAGCCAAGTTTCCGGCGGCGGCTGACGATGCGTATGCGGCTTTGGTGTGGGTTGAAAAGAATGCCATGGAGATCGGCGTGGATCCAAACCGGATCGCGGTTGGCGGTGATTCAGCCGGTGGTAATTTGGCGGCGGTGGCAAGCCTTATGGCGCGCGACAAAAACGGACCGCACATTGCGTTCCAACTGCTGATTTATCCAGTTACTCAGATCGGGATCGATAGTGCATCCCGCAAAGAACTTGCCACCGGATATTTCCTTGAGACTGAAACCATGACCTGGTTTGAGGATCAATATGTGGATCCCGCAGATGCCGATAGTCCGTATGCATCACCACTGAAAGCGGACAACCTGAGTGGATTGCCGCCGGCCTATGTCATCACCGCTGGGTTTGATCCCTTGAAAGATGAAGGCAAAGCCTATGCGGACGGGCTGCGGGCCGCCGGTGTCGATGTCCAATACGTCAATTATGACGGTATGATTCACGGCTTTATTGCGCTGACCGCGTTGGTGGAGAACGCGGCGAATGCCGTGGCGGAAACCGGGGTGGCGTTGAAAAAAGCGTTGAAATAAAACGTTAGAACCGGACCAAGAGGGCTGCCGGCAAAATTTCGAATGTTGCCGGCAGGGTTCCCAACGGTTCCCCATCGATATCAAGCCAAACGGCCTGGTCTGGATCTGCAGGCGTTGCCTGGATCATCTGCCCCTGCCAATGGGAAACATTTGGTTGATCCAGATGCGTGCCGTTGTAAAGCTTATTCGCATTCTTCAACCCGCTGAAGATAGGCTCGGGTTCAATCGCCACCACATTGAACAAACCATCGGAGATGTCGGAGTGGGGCGAGACATGCATGCCGCCACCAAAATATTGCCCGTTGCAGACGGCCACTGTATTGACATGGACCAACCTATCGACCGTTTCATCAATCAGTAGGCGAACCTTTTTGGGTTTGTATCTGATTAAAGCGGTAAGCGAGCACCAGGCATAAGTAAACCGTCCGCCTAACCGTTTCGGCCATTTGGCGGCATTGACGGCTTTGTCAACTTCACCGCTCAGACCAAAGCTCGCAATATTAAGAAAATGACGTGTCACGGTGCGGCCGTTTTCACGGACAAATGTGATGCGGCCCACATCAACCGGTTTTGGCGACCCATTTCGAAGCTGGTTGCCAAGGTCGGAAATGTCCGGCGAAAGCTCAAGTGTTTTTCGAAAATCGCCTCCCGTTCCCGATGGGATAGGGGTGATCATTGGCCGCCGGCCGGATTGTGAGTTCGCATTGAACACACCATTGACCACCTCGCTTAACGTGCCATCGCCGCCGACGACAATGATCTCGGTGGTGCCGTCGGACGTGGCGATCTCCCCGAAACGTTCGGCATCCCCAGATCGCTCAGTCATTTTTGTTTTGAACTGTCCGTAGACAGATCGCAGGATTACCTCAATTTCGGTCCACTTGGTTTGGGCTTTCCCACCACCCGCGGTTGGGTTGACGACAACAAGACGTGAGGGCGCCGTTTCTGGCATGAGGTTAGAGGACTTCCGAGGGGGAAAGCGTGTTGATGAATTGAGATTCTGTAGCCTCCACCTGCCGCACGGTTTCGGCGGCATCCCATCCGAATTCAGACGACATGATACGGGCGATGCGTGTCACTGTGTCTCCGCCCGGATGCCCGAGAGTGCCGATGCCGGTACGTCTGAAGATAATGTCGTCTACCGTCATCGCCATTTCTTCGCGGACCGCGTGAACAACTTGTGCCGCGATATCCGAGGAACGAACATCTACGCTCTTCCGCAGCTTTGGCGACGATCCCGCGAGTGCTGCCACACTTTCAGCCATGCTGCCATAGGTCGCTACCAGATTGCTGCAGACATTGGGTTCCAAAAAGTCAAACTTCTGACTTGCTCGCTTTTTGAAGCTTTGAAATTTACCCACTTCGCCACCCGGCAACGGGGTTGTGTGGGTTTCGCAAGGTCGGAGGGATTTGTTCAAGCGTTTGCCGATGAGATTAACGGTCCGTTCGGCAATCAAACGTGACGTGGTCCACTTTCCGCCAATGACGGACAAAAAACAGGCGAGGTTTTCGTCTTCGTGATCCACAATCTCTGCCTTGCGGCTTGCATTATAAGAGCTGTTTTTGCCATCCCCCGGATTGGTGTCCACGAGCGGGCGCAACCCGGCATAGGCGTGTAGGACGTCCCGCCGGGAAAGTCTTAGTCCGGAAAACGCTTTGTTCGTTTGCGCCAGAAGAAACTCGATATCGTCCTCGGTTACACACAGTTCTTCGGGGTCTCCCTTGAAGACGGTGTCTGTTGTGCCGATGATCGAATGTCCGCGCCACGGCAGCACGAAGAGATGACCGTTTTCGGTCTGGACGGCAACCGCTTGATTGCGCGTCAGGTTACGCGTGATCAGATGCACGCCTTTTGACCGAACGAGGTTGCGCGCGGCAGACCCGCCATTGGCCGATTCTTGAACGAGATCTGCCCAGGGGCCCGCGGCATTGACAAACATCCGCCCACGGATCACATAGCGGGCACCCGTAAATTTATCTATCGCTTCGACCCCGTTGACCGCACGCATGCCGTTTTGGATGCCATACTTGAATTGCGCGGCTTTTATGTAATTCGCGGTCTGGGCGCCGTTGTGTGCAGCACCTATGACACATTCCAAGCAAAGCCGTTCAGGCGAAACCATTTGGCAGTCATAATAGCTCACGCCACCTCGGATGCCCTCGGAGGTGAGCGCCGGCTGCAGGGCCATAAGAGCCTTGGTTGAGAGGCCACGATGTGCCGGAATTTTTTTGTCTTCATCGCTGAGCCAATTGCGATCGAAAGCCAACCGATCATACATTGACAACCCAAGCCGGGTGAACCAACGGCTTTTGGTGCCAAAGCCCTTCGTTGGCATGACAAATTCCAAGGGGAACACCATGTGCGGGGCGATGATCTCCCAAATCCGCCGCTCTTTTAAGGACTCGCGAATAAGACCGAGTTCGAGGTTTTTCAGATAACGCAGGCCGCCATGGATGAGTTTCGACGAACCAGCCGTGGTCGCGTGACCAAAATCGTTCGCCTCCAGCAACGCGACACTTAAACCGCGTAATGACGCATCCCAGGCGACCATTGCGCCGGTTATGCCGCCTCCGATGATCACCACGTCATGGACGCGGTTCGACATCGCATCTAAATCCCGTTTCATCCGTCTAACGCCGCACCAATACCAAACTGCCAGCGTCTTTTCGCGCTGGTCCCATCGATAGAATAATACGCCCTTCGCGTTCTGGGTCACCCACAATTTTACGGTCTTTGCGATCTGGGTTAACGCCGGCCGCGGCGGCGCCGGAAACAGCATTTTCGGTAGATTTGTCGCCTATCACGCACTTTGGTCTCTTAAGAGGTGTGCTTGATCGGTTTGCCTGATCGCCTCCTAACATGAGATAACAACGCAAAACTGGAGGGACCACATGGCTCAGATCACCGCAAACGGCATCTCACTCGAATATGATGAAATTGGCGACATGTCCGCGCCGCCCCTTCTCCTGGTGATGGGGCTGGGGGGGCAGATGGTGCGCTGGACCGACGGGTTTCGGGAGGCTTTTGCGGACAAAGGCTTTCGGGTCATTCGTTTTGACAATCGAGACGTGGGGCTGTCGCAAAAATTTGACGGCGCGGAAACGCCTTCCTTCGGAGACATCGCAAAGGCGGTGGCGGAAGGCCAGAAACCTGCCGTGCCCTATTACTTGGATGATATGGCGGCGGATGCCGCCGGTTTGCTTGATGCTCTGAATATCCCGTCGGCACACATTTTGGGGGTGTCCATGGGAGGGATGATTGTGCAGCTCATGGCGGCCGATCATGGCCACAAGGTGCGCAGTATGACGTCAATTATGTCAACCACCAGTAGACCTGGTCTGAGCCCAGCAACGCCAGAGGCGATGGCGGCATTGACCAGCGCGCCGGAAAACCCAGACGATATCGAGTCAATCATTCGCCACAATATGAAAACCCATCATGTGATCGGCAGCCCAGGTTTTCCTTATCCGGATGACCTGCTGTACGACGGCAATGCCCGTGCCGTAAAGCGCATGTATTATCCCCAAGGGTTTAATCGGCAATATGCGGCCATTCTAGCGTCCGGACCGCGTCATGAGCGGTTGAAAGCGGTCACCTGCCCCTCGCTGGTCATCCATGGGACGGATGATCCCCTGGTGCCGGTAGATGGCGGGGAAGATACGGCGGCGGCAATCGCCCATGCGGAGCTGGAGCTCATTGATGGAATGGGGCATGACATCCCGCCTGGCTTGGTAGGCCGGATCACCTCGCGGGTGGCTGATTTTGCCCATGCGGCAGACAAGAAAAACGTGGCGGCCGAATAGCGCGCCACGTTCTCAATACGTTTAGAAGTTGGCCGCTTCCAGCGCCATGATTGTGTCGGCACCGGCTGTTGCGCGTTCCTGCAACGACGCTGTATCGGGCATTACCCGTTCCATCCAGTATTTCGCGTTGATCAGCTTCGTCTCATAGAAGGTTTTGTTGCCGTCGCTACCGGCGTCAATGTCCTTCAAGCGTTGTTGCGCGATGTTGGCCATTTGCGCCCACATGAAGCCAACGGACACGATGCCGAAGATCCGCAGGTAATCCGTCGATGCGGCGCCTGCGTGGTCGAAATTTTTCAGGCCATATTCAGCCAGCCACGTGGTGGTTTCCTTAAGCCGTTGCAATCCTTTTTTGAGCGGCGCGACAAAGGGGGCCATGTCCGCATTGCCATCATGTGCGGCGATGAAGTCATCAACCAGCTTAAAGAACACGCCCGGCGCGCGGCCGCCATTTGCGGTTAGCTTGCGTCCGACCAAGTCGAGCGCTTGCACACCGTTTGCGCCTTCATACACTTGGTTGATGCGGGCATCGCGAACGAATTGTTCCATACCATGATCGCGCACGTAACCATGTCCGCCATAACACTGCATGGCGGCGTTGGTTGCCTCAAATCCCATATCCGTGAAAAAAGCTTTGATGATGGGGGTCATCAGATTGGTTAGATCCGCGGCGTCTTGTTTTTCTTCATCGGGCCGATTTGACCTCTGTACACTGAACAAATGAGAAATCCACATGGCAACGGCGCGAGAGCCTTCAACAAAGGACCGCGCTTGAAGAAGCATGCGCCGAACGTCGGGATGGACAATAATCGGGTCCGCCGGTCCGTCAGGATTTTTGGTACCGGTCAGTGCGCGGCCCGCTAAGCGGTCATTCGCATAAGTGACCGCGTTTTGGTAAGCCACCTCACCAATCGCCACCCCTTGAATGCCCACCCCCATGCGCGCGGCATTCATCATGCCGAACATGCCGGACATGCCTTGTGATTTGGACTTTTTGCCCGACGCATCACCGTCTTTGGTTTTCTTAGGCGCAGGGCCAAGGCGGTAGGCGACCGCATCATCAAAGTTCATCACGCAAGTTGAGCTGCCCTTAATACCCATTTTCTTCTCGATGGATCCACAGGAGACGCCGTTGCGTGGGCCCAGCGACCCATCCTCGTTGACCATCACTTTGGGGACCATGAAGAAGTTGACCGTCGAGAGGTCATTCGCAAGCTTGCCGTCTTCGTCTGGAATCTTCGCAATGACCATATGGATGATGTTGTCGGTCATGTCGTGATCGCCACCGGAAATAAAGATCTTGGTGCCGGTCAGGCGATAGGTGCCGTCTTCCTGTTCCACCGCTTTACTTTTCATGAGCTTGAGGTCCGTGCCGCAATGCGGTTCGGTGAGGCACATGGTGCCGGACCATTCTCCGGCGATCATTTTTGGAACAATGGTTTCGCGCATCCAACGATTACCGGTGGCGGCCAGCGCACTATAAGCGGCGCTCGTGAGACCGGGATACATTGCAAAAGCTTGATTGGCCGAAAATGCCATTTCGGTCACAGCAAATGTGACGACAGCGGGCAGGTTTGCACCGCCCAATGCTTCCGGCGCGCCCAGCCGATTCCAGCCGCTTTCGCAATATGCATCATAGGCTTCTTTGAAACCGGGTGGCGTTCTGACGACACCATTTTCGAGGACGCAGCCATGCTCGTCGCCAACCTGATTAAGCGGCTGTAAAACCTCTTCGCAAAACTTGCCGGCGCCATTTAGGACGTCAGAAACAAGGTCTTCATCCAACTGCTCGTAACCAGGGAGGTCACCGGCTTCATCGATTTTCAGCAACTCATAAAAGATGAAACGAAAGTCGTCGGTTGGTGCCTTATATGTCGGCATGTCTGACCCCTCAAAATGTCATCAAAAAAGCTGTCTCAAAAAAAGTTTCGCATAGTGTGGCCGCGCTGACAGCTTGAAAAGGGGCAAACTGACGCTGCCATAGGGGAAACAAGCGATTTTTTATGTGGCATGAATGCAAATTCGGTTGGCGAATCCATAGAAAAGCGCCCAAATCTCTCGAATATGTAACGTGAACAATTGACATGCCGCAGCCGGTCATTGATGATTCAAGCGCAGTCAGCGTCCTCCCAGGCGTAGGGGAGACAGCGGCGTGGGCGCGCCCCTGGGGGGCCAGGGGGTGGAGACGATACAGCTCCAGATAGTAACGACGATCTAGGTTACAATCGGGCTTTTTAATCCCTGGGAATACTGGGGGCTGGATTGTGTAACCAAAAGGCGTCATCGGAGGGGAGACGCTGATGGACACCGAAATCTGGTCGCAGACGGATATCCGTAACGGCCGGATCTTAGCGACACTGCTATTTCTCGGTATCTTGGGCCGGGAGGTATACGCGCTTGCCGCCCTCGCGGTAGACGGATTGCCTTTTGTGGCGCCGATTGCAGCGGACCTTCCCTTTATTGGAACCGATCTCTTTTTTCAAATTCTGGTGAGTGCCGGGATCCAAATCCTGCTTCTATTGCTGGTGTTTCGCGGGCACAGAATTGCCCGGTGGGGGCTAGGCGTGTTTCTGCTGATTTCCGCCGGCGTGTTTCTCAACGCGGTGTATGAGTCATTCTTCGCGATGCCGTCAAATGAGCAGATTTATGTTGGCTTGTTTTCGGGCATTGGTTTGCTTGGCGGGCTCGCCTTCTTGTTCTCACCTCCCATACAAGCCTTCGTATGGTTCCAATCGGTTCAGCGCCAAACGATTCCGATTCCCCTTGATGAAGAAGGGGCTTTTGTTGGACGGCGCCGGCGCGTTGGCATGCTTCATTCGTTGCTGGGCATTGTTGGGGCCATTGGAACAGCCGCCCTGGTCGGAGCCGCCTTGGTGGTTGCCGCATATTTACTGGGGTTACCTGAGTTAATCCGCGACTACCGATAAGGCTGACTTACGGCGTTGTTGTCTGGTCGGCTGTGATGCTGACCGTCACTGTCACGCCGTCTGCCAGCGTGTCCGTCGCCGACCAACTGCCTTGACCCACATTGTGGGACGTTCGGCTAATGGTGGTTGCCCCGGTCATGACTGCTTGCAGTGAGTTTGGCCTGCCGGGGACAGGACCATAGCTTTCGAACTGAAAGCGTAAGACTGACGGTTGCGTGATGCCCTTTAGTGTCAGGGTGCCACTGGCAACATATGACCCGTCGGCCGATTCCTGGAAGCTGGTGCTTTCAAAGATTGCTTTCGGAAATTGGTCAACATCAAACCAATCCGGCTTGACCAGTTCGGCGGGTACCTGGCTGTAGGCCGCAGATACGCTGGACATGTCGATCACCACGCGCACTTTGCTGTTGGCTAGATCGTCTTTCGCAAAATCGATCTCCGCGTCAAACGAACCGAAATCTCCGCCCGCTTCCGCACCGGACCAATTATAGGTGTACTCGATTTTGCTGGCGTCTTTATCGACGGTCCAGGGCGACGCAACCGCCGGGGTGCCGACGCATAGAAGCAAAATCACACAAGGGATTGTGAAGGTAAATCTCATCGAAACACTTTCCTAACGCGGGCGACCCGGCAACATACGTATGAGGATATTATCTCGGCGGATAAAATGATGAAACAGTGCGGCGGACGCATGAATGACCAAAACGGCAATGAGCAGCCGGCCTGACCAGAAATGGATGGTCGAAAAGAATTTTGCATCAGCTTCGTTTTGAGCAACCAGTGCGGGAAGTTCCACATTTCCGAGGATGAGGTTTGGAAAGGGCGCTGCCGAACTCATGGCCCAACCGCTGAGCGGCATGACCAAAATCAAAATGTAAAGGACCAAATGGGTTCCGTGGGCCGCCCATCTTTCGAACCAGTGGGTGTCGATCGGCAAGGGGGGAGGTGGCGATAGAAACCGCCAAACCAACCGCGCAACAATCAAAACCAAGGCCACCACACCAAATGTTTTGTGCCACTTGTAGAAGGTGAACAGTTCCGGCGTGAACGATTGATTGGCCATGTATATCCCCACCGCCAGTAGTGTGGCGATCAGGATGAAAAGACCCCAATGAAAGCTTTTCGCGACAAAGCCATATTGATCATTGGTGTTTCGCCAGCCCATAACCAGACTCAAAGTTGATGATGTGGTTGCTCTGTATCAAGCTTTGGTCGTGACGGGTTAGTCATCCTTCACAAATTCCGCCTCTATTTCCAAAGCAACGTCATCACCCACGGCGGGCAGCCAACTATTCAGCTCCCACTCGGATCGTTTGAGGGCCGCTGTTGCGGAGAATCCGAGGACAAATTTGTTCGGCGGAAACGGGTGCGGTGCGCCATTGTTAAATGTGACATCCAGCGTCACAGGTTTCGTCATTCCCGCGATGGTTAGGTTTCCTGTAATTTTGCCCGTGGCCTCGCCGGTCGTCTCAATGCTGGTGCCGACAAAGGTAATTTCCGGGTGGGCTTCCGCGTCAAACATATCGGCGCCCCGCAACTTTTCTTCCAACGCTTCGCTGTTGGTATTCACGCTGGATGCATCAATGGTCACGCTCACAGAACTTTTGGCTGGGTCTTTCTCATCGAAGGAGAGTGTTCCAGCCGCCGTATCAAATCGGCCGATATAGGTGGAAAAGCCAAGATGATCGACTTTAAAAACGACACTCGTATGGGTGGGGTCCATGCTGTAACCGCCGGAGATAAGTTCGTCCGCATATGATGTCGCATGTAAGGCACTCGATAGAACGGTTACCGCTGCAGCAATTAAAAAGCGGCCTAGCCATTGGCCAGGAACAGAAGACCTCAACATGAAACACCCCAATCTAACTATGTAATCTGACGAACGCTTCCACAACAGTCGCGTATTTTAATGCAAAAAAAACACTAAACGCTATTTCTGTGTAAGGAAAGACAGCGCACCAAGTAAATAGCAGATCATGGGGCCTTCTGGATCATGAAGGCTGACAGGTTTTCGAAGAGCGCCCGGTCGTTGATGACGCGCGGAACTTTGTTTTGCCCTCCCAGTTTTCCGCGCGCTTTCATCCAAGCTGAAAAACTATTTGGCGGCACAATGTGCACCTGGGGCGGTTTGAGGGTGAGGCCTGTCTTGCGGTGGGCCAGGTAGTCATCATTGGTATCTTTGAGATCCTGGTCGATGCGCTCAGACAGAGAATTCTGAAGGGCCTCAATATTTGCACCTTTGGTTTCTGACGCGGTCTCAAGGAAGTAAGTATGTGCCGCGGAGTCATTCGTTTGGTGGCCATAAGTGGTGCCGACGCTGAATTCGGTGATGTGCAGGCCACACTCCTTAGCGGCGTTGAGGATGGCCCCTTCGATTTCTTCTCCAATCAGATGCTCACCGAAGGCCGACAATGTGTACGCCGTCCGTCCAGAGATCACCAATCGCGGCGGGGCGCGGTCCACAAAGCGCACCACATCCCCAAGCAGATAAGAGAACACGCCTGCACAACTGCTGAGAGCGACGGCGTAATTGACGCCGGTCTCAAGCGTTCCCACCCAATGGCGCGCGGGATTGGCCGCTTCAAGTTCCTCCACGGGAATAAACTCGAAAAACAGCCCGATATCCATATTGAGGCGCAGACCTTCCCCGTTGCCGCGGTCGGCAATGGCCAAGAACCCTTCCGAAGCCGGATAAACCTCCCGTGTTCCGGCACCGACGCGATCTAGGAACGGAGCTGTTTCTTCTTCATAGGGGGCGTACGACGTGCCGCCATGAATGAGAAGCTGCAAATGCGGAAACGGCGCGCGATCCGTGACACCCGCCTCATCTAGTAAGGACTGGACTTTCCGAAACAACAGCAACAACCAAATGGGCGTGCCGCTCAACACACGAATTCGTTCGGTGAGGGAGCGCCTGGCGAGTGTGTCCAGCTTCTCTTCCCAGTCTTTGATCAGGGAAAGGGTGGTGGGTGGGAAGGTGAACGGCTTTGCCCAGAGAGGAACCGTCTTCGCGGCAATGCCGCTTAAGTCTCCCGCGAAAAATCCCGGCGTTGGTTCGGATAAATCCGTGCTGCCGCCTAATATGAATGTTTTTCCGTCTGTCGGGCGAAAGGCCGGCATCTGGCCCAGCTGGTAACACAGAATGTCCAAAGCCGCTTTCTTGTTCGATGCAACCATATCCATTGTGCACGGAATATATTTTGTCGTCCCCGATGATGTTCCGGATGACAGGGCCCAGAAGCGGGTTAATCCGGGCCAGGTCATGTTCGGTGTGTTTGGATATCCCTCGTTCCAATAGTCTGTCCAGAAATCATCGTAGGCCCGAAGGGGGACGCGTTCCTGAAAGTCCGCGACCGTTTTGATCTGCGCAAATCCATGGTCTTGGCCGAACCTGGTGTCTTGCGCCCGGCGCACGAGCTGCATCAACTGTTCGGATTGTGCGGTGACCGGATCAAGCGCATTCAGGTGAGCCAACCGCCGGTGGGCCAGCAACCGAAAAAAGGGCGTCGTTCCGATCATGGCGGCTTAACAGTTTTATTGAGGATTGAGCGTCACGACATGTGGGAATTCCTGCGCAACGGTTTCTGCGCGTAACGGCATGCGCACATAATTACCATCGCGCCATAACGGCATCATGTCGGCAAAATTTTCGCTGCCGAGCCACCCATCTTCGCCGCCAAACAGCAGGAAATAGTTTTCGTCCATATCTGACATGTCCGATATATGCCGCGCTTGCGATCCATAGCTGGCGGAATGTTTGTCATTGACGAGAGAATGAGCGGTCTTCATGGGTGTCTCCCGCGACCCGCCGACGCTGAATTCTTCAATAACGTACCGGCTGCCGATCACCGGCACGTTGTTGAGCAAATGTCCGACTTTCAGCGTGTGAATATCGCCCCAGACGTCAAAATTTTCCGCGTCGCTGGCGGCGGCTTTTAGGCTGTCGGACAAAATCTGCGCTTTTTCCGTGTCATCGAGGCTGGCAATATCTTTCTGCAGAAGTTTTGCCTTGTAGTGCCATTGCTGGCGCAAGGGAGGCACGCTTGCAGCGTCTTCAAATCCGTAAACGGCGGGGACCAGGTGGTAAAGCAACAATTCAAACGCCAAGGCACCACGGGAATCGACTTTGTAGTCGCCATCCCACTCGGCCAGGTCAGCGATGAATGGTTTGTGGTCGTCCATGTCCGGTAGCTTTGAAAGCTCTGCCACCAGGGCAGCATTGAGAATGGCCGCGTCGGGAGATTTTGTATCCAATTGAAGGGCGGTCAGATCCTCCAGGGTGACCTTGTCGTTCGCGGCCAACACTTCCTGTAATCGGCGCACACGATCATCCCCACCGAAAAAGAAACCCAATGGCACGGGCGTTTCGGCAGGCCGGTTGTTGGCGGAGGCAATAAAGCCTTCCTTGGGGTTCAGCGCCCATGGCAAGTCCGTTGCATCCACATAGCCTTGCCATTCGTTTTTGGGGTCGCTTGGATCGAGAACGATGTCATCCAGCGTGTCGTACTGACGAACCGGCAATGTTGTGGCGATAATCTGACCGATATTTCCGTTCTTGTCGGCGAACACCATGTTCTGAGCGGAAACGGCGAATGTTTTGAAGGCATCACGGAATTCTTCCGGTGTCGTTGCCCGGGCTGCCGCCAACAGAGCGGTCACCTGATCGCGCGGTTCGTGGCCGATCCACTTAATCGCGATTTCCTCGCCGTCGCGTTTCGCCAAGAAATTTGAATCCGACAATATGGGACCATAGGCAGAGCGGCGCAGCGTCACCGTTCGGTTAAACCAGAAGCGGTTTTTGATCACGCTCTCGGTTTCGACAATCTGTGGGTCGTCTGCTTTGGTAATGTCATACAGATCGCTCACGGCCGCCCGCAAATTTGTGCCCCCCCAAGCCATATGAGGGTTGCGCCCGACGCCGACTATCGGGACACCGGGTATCTGAAATCCGACCGCGTGATAGCTGGGAGATTTCATACCTGCGAGAATCCAAAGATTGGGCAGCACAAGCCCGAGATGGGGATCGCTGGCGATCAGGGCACTGCCGGTCGCGCTCCGCTCGGGTGAGACCGCCCAGGAGTTACTGCCGGACCGGCTCATCCCGGCCAGGAAATCAGAGAGCAGAGCTTGCTGGCGTGTGCCGCGGAAACTTGTAACCGGATCGGCACCTGCTTCCAAAACATTCGCAAATGTTTGGTCCCATTCGGGTTTAACGCGTTCCCCCATCAGGCCCAATAATGTCAGCCAATTCACGTCGGTACTGGCAATGCGCCCGATGGTGATCACATCTTCCATCTGCCACGGTTCTTTGCGCAGGTTGAGCAAGCCGAATTCGGGGGGGCGCCGCTTCATGTGATCTTGATAATAATTCAGACCACGAACGTAATTTTCGAGCCAAGATTTCGTCTCTGGCGGCAGATTGGCGACAACTTGTTCCGATGCATAGCCAAATCCAATAATGCGAATGGCATGATCAATGTCGGCGGTAAATGGGCCCGCCGATTCCGACAAACGGCCATTGGCAATGCGTTTCAGCAATGTCATCTGGCCGCCACGCAGATGAAAATGCACCATGCCAAGCGCGAACGCCAAGTCTTCATCATTTTGGGCTTCGACAAAGGGGACTTGGAAGTCGTTCCAACGAATGGTGACCGCGTCTTGGACCGGATATGGTCCGGATGGGAACATCTGCAAACGGTCTTCTAGTGTGACTTGTTTTGCGTTCAAGGCTGCACAACCTGCGACATTTGCCGCGATAAAGACAAAACCGAGAGAAACTAAAAAACGAAAAATACGCTGAACCGGTGCAATCACGGATCACCCCTAAATGCTTGCATACCGACAATTGGATCGCAAAAGGAAACGCGATGGTCAATATCGATCTGGTTACAGACTGTAACACCTATCTTCATTCTGCCCTTTCAAATACGCGAGAGTGGGCAGGTCGGATCAGAATCGTACTGAAAAGCTATTCTTCGGATTTGGTGCGGTAATCGCCGAATTTTTTATCCCGCACATTGAGGGCATGACTGACGCCCTTTTTAAATTCCTGAATGTATTCCTTGAAACTATCGGTCTGGAAGGCCAGCGCTTGCATTTCCGTGCCGGACCGGATCGCGGAACGCACACCCATAATCTCCATGGCGCGATGAACGCTTCTTTTGTTGATTTGCTGAATATCGGTCGGCACCTTCGCGACCCGCTCGGCACGGTCGAGGACGTAATTTTCTAACTGATCCGCCGGGACCGCTTTATTCGCAAAGCCGCTTTGAGCTGCTTCAATTCCACTGATGCTGTCACCGGTGAGCATGTGTTCCATGGCATCCCGCATCCCCATCAGCCAGGGGTGGAATTGCATATCAGGCGGGCTCATCAACCGCACAGGGGGATAGCCGATTTCGGCATCCTCCGCGACATAAACGAGATCGCAGGCCGTCGCCAGTTCCGAGCCACCGGCCAGGCAATAGCCGTGCACTTGGGCAATGACGGGTTTGGCCAAATCCCAAATTGTGAAAGACCCTTCGATTACATGGCGGGGCCATTGGCCCAGCCCGCCGGAGGTGTAATAAGGCTGGCCTTCGCGATTGTCGGCGCCAAGGTCGTATCCTGCGCAGAAGCATTTGCCGGCGCCGCGCAGGATCGATACATGGATATCCGGGTCTTGATCGCCTTGTGTCAGGGCAGACAAGATCTCGGTACGGAGCGTATTGTTTAACGCATTTCGCTTGTCGGGGCGATTGAGCGTTATGCGTTGGATGTGATCGCGAGGCCGATCCACCAATATGGTTTCAAACTCTGTAGTTTCGGCCATTGTATCGCTCCCTTAGCTTTTTATTTATCAGTAGCCCTCGATTGCCGCGTACCGGTCGCTGTGAAAGCGTGGTCCACCAAAAGTCTGCTCAGCGACAGCCGACCGTTTGAGGTACAAACCGATGTCATATTCGTCGGTCATACCAATGCCACCATGCATTTGAACGCCTTCTCGCGCAATCAGATGAAATGCTTCCGAAACCTTCCCTTTTGCAAGGCTCGCAAGCAGGCTAACATTGTTGGCATTCTCGTCCACGGCAGTGAGGGCCTCAAGCACAATCGATCTGCATAACTCAAGCTCTGTGAACATTTTGGCGGCGCGGTGCTGTAGGGCCTGGAACTGGCCGATCACCACACCAAACTGTTTGCGTTCTTTTAGATAGGCAAGGGTGGTGTCGAACACCTGTTGTGCACTGCCCAGCATTTCCGCCGCCAAGCCAATGCGCGCGCGATCCAGAACCTGTTCTAACAAGTCCAAGCCGGAATCCACGGCACCAAGCACCGCCTCGGCGCCGACCTGGACATTTTTGAACTCAACCGTCGCCGCATTCCTGCTATCGACCATCGTGGTCCGGGTAATCGTTATGCCGTCCGCTGTCGCCGGAACGATAAACAGCGTTATCCCGCGGTCATCATTTGTGGTGCCGTTTGTTCGGGCCACAACAATAAGATGATCGGCGATATGGCCGTCTAGCACAAAGGTCTTCTTGCCAGAGATGGCATACCCCTCGCCCGATTTGTCCGCTGTCGTCGCAATGGCGGTCGGGGCGTGATGGGGTTTTTCCTCCAGCGCCAGCGACATGAGCACGTCGCCGGCGGCAATTTTTGGCAAGAACTCAGATTTCTGTGCCTCATTGCCGCCCAATATCAGTGCGGAGCCACAAGTAAGGACAGTGGACACCAGGGGAGAGGCCGTGAGGGTTTTTCCGGTCTCCTCTAGAATGAGACCAAGCCCTTGCATGCCGAAGCCAAGTCCGCCGAATTCTTCCGGTATCACAACGCCCGCCCAGCCAAGGTCGACCATTTCTTTCCAGAGGTCCGGGGAATATCCTTTTGAGTCCCCGGAATCGCGAAGTGCGCGAAGAGCGTTTACGGGTGATTTTGCTTCGATGAAATCGCGAGCGGAATCACGCAGGAGCTGTTGCTCCTCGGTTAGTATCATTCCCATTTTTCTGCCTACTGATGGTCGTTTAAGCCAAGAACGCGTTTCGCAACGACGTTGAGGTTGATTTCGGTGGTGCCGCCTTCAATCGAGTTTGCTTTAGATCGAAGCCAATTGCGTGTGACTGAGAGTTCTTCACTGTCGAACCCGTCACCTTCCCAGCCAAGCGCCTGCGTGCCAAGTGTTTCCATCAAAAGGTCGAACTTACTTTTGTTCAACTCGGCGGCGTAATATTTGAAGATAGAAGATGCGGCGCCTGGTCCCATGCCGGCTTTTGCCTCTTCCGCCGACCTTTTGAGGGTAAGCTGGAACGCTTGGGTGTTCATTTGATGAGTCGCGACGGACTCTCGAAGTGACGAATCCGCGATTTTGCTTTCAGCTTCACCTGCATACTGCTTGGCGAGGTCCTGCATCGGCACAGCGGTAGACCCAGGAAATCCACCGGCGGAGATATTTGATCGCTCATGTTGCAGCAATCGTTTGGCGATTTCCCAGCCGCCATTAAGGCGCCCTACAAGATTGGCCTTGGGAACCCGTACGTCATCGAAAAATGTTTCGCAGAACGGAGATTCGCCACTGATCAGTTTGATGGGTTTGGTGCTTACACCCTTTGTGGTCATATCGAAAAGGATGAAACTGATGCCTTCATGCTTTACCGATGTATCTGTCCGCACCAGGCAGAAGATCCAATCGGCGTGGTTCGCATAGGATGTCCATACTTTCTGACCATTAATGACATAGTCGTCGCCATCTTCTATCGCGCGTGTTTGCAGTCCGGCCAGGTCAGAGCCTGCGCCCGGTTCGCTATAGCCTTGGCACCAACGAATTTCGCCGCGTACAATTTTCGGAAGATGCTCTTTCTTCTGTTCTTCATTTGCGTATTCCAGAAGAACCGGCCCCAACATCATGATGCCAAAGCTGAGCAGGGGTGGGCGGGCCTTAATGCGCCGAAGTTCTTGCTGAAGAATTTTGTTTTCTTCTTTCGACAAGCCGCCGCCGCCATATTCTTTTGGCCATGTCGGGCAGGTCCAGCCCTTTGCCCCCATCGCGTCCAGCCACTTTTTGGAATCTGGGTTTTTGAAGGATACGTTGCGGCCACCCCAAACGGTTTCGTCCGGGGGCATGGGCGTTCGCATGGAAGGAGGGCAGTTTTCTTCCAACCACGACTGAACGTCTTTGCGGAAAGCTTCAAGATTTTCTGACATGTGTGAGACCTGCACTATCTATGGGGCGCGTGGACGCGCGAATAAATTGATCAATAATGAATATTGATATTGACCGCTCGGCGCAACTTTGTTGGGCTATGTTCAATAACACAACTTGACCCTAGGGCAACCTTGTTGGCAAGGATCGGCGCCGGGGCATCAGGGGACGCATTTGGTTGATCAACAGAGGCAAGTCGGGCTGCCGACCAAGCTCTATTACGGCTTCGGGTCTGCGGCCTATGGCATCAAAGACAATGGCTTCGCCTATTTTTTGTTGCTTTATTACAATCAAGTGTTGGGCCTGCCAGCCGAATGGGTTGGCCGCGCAATTCTCATCGCCCTTGTGTTTGACGCGATTTCCGATCCCCTGGTTGGGCATATTTCAGACAATTTTCACTCCAGATGGGGGCGGCGGCATCCCTTTATGTACGCGGCGGCTTTACCCGTGGGGTTGTCTTACCTTTTGATCTGGAATCCCCCGTCGGGGATGAGTCAGGAAATGCTCTGGTATTATCTCGTTGGTATGGCGATCTTTGTCCGTACCATGATTACCCTCTATGAAGTCCCCAGTACGTCGCTGGTGCCAGATCTGTCCGACAATTATGACGAACGAACATCCTTACTGGGTTATCGATATTTCTTTGGCTGGTGGGGTGGTCTGACAATTGCCTGTTTGGCCTATATTATCTTCTTTGCGCCGACGGAGGCTTACCCCAATGGGTTTCTTAACCCGGAAGGGTGGCAAGCCTATGGCGTGGTTGCCGCGATAATCATGTTTGTGGCGATCTTGGTGTCGGCCATCGGGACCCATGACCGCATTCCTCACCTAAAGCCGCCACCGCCCAAGAAAGCCTTCAATTTTAAAAGAACCGTGTCGGAGATTAAGGAGACGGTGTCTAACAATTCCTTCCTGGTTTTGTTTGTCGCATCCATTTTTTTCTATCTTGCTGCAGGTGTAAATGCCGGGCTCAACACCTACTTCAACTTTTACTACTGGGAATTCACGACTACGGAAGTTCTCATTCTTACATTGTTGGTGTTCTTCTCGGCCGCCATCGCCTTGATATTGGCGCCGCGTGTATCGGCCCGCTTCGGCAAGAAACAAGCAATTATGATGATAGGGACGGTTGCGATTTCATTTGCGCCACTACCCTATATCGCGCGCAGTCTAAACCTCTGGCCCGACAACAACACGGACACTTTGCTTATTGCGATGGGAGCATTCACTTTATTTGAAGTTGCGCTCATCATTTCCGTTCAGATTTTGATCGCCTCAATGGTGGCGGATGTGGTTGAAGAGAGCGAACTCAAAACCTCTCGTCGGTCTGAGGGGGTGTTTTATGCGGCACGAAGCTTTGCGCAGAAATGCGTGTCTGGTCTCGGCATTTATTTTGCGAGCATTATTCTCGGATTGATCAGTTTTCCCGAAAACGCCAAGCCTGGTGAAGTGGACGCCGCCGTCATCTACAATCTTGGGATCGTCTATGCCCCGATGATCTTCATGCTCTATTTGCTGGGGCTGTCGATCATCACCTGGTATCGTATCGACCGAGCGGGACATCAGGCAAACCTGCAACGGTTAAGCGAGCGCACGGTGGCCGCCGCCCCGCTGCCCGCAATGGCTCAATCAGGGGACGCTCAAATTGCGCCTCAAAATGCGTCCGCGGTTTCACCGCCGCAGGAGGCAATCGGGTCGGACAATGCCGTTCCAGAAGCCGCGCCAGCCGCAGAAAAGAAAGATCGATAGACGGTGACACCGCCATTTGCGGGCACTTTTCTGCCGGTTTCATCGGATTAAGCCGAGGTTTACTCCCTTATTCTCATACTGCCCGCCGAGTTTGACAGACAGAGGCAAGGCAGATGGCGGTCCAAGGACTGATCCTAGCGGCTGGGCGGGGCAGCCGAATGGGGAAGACCACCGACGATCAACCCAAAGGTTTGATCAAATTGGCGGGGCGGTCGCTCATTGAGCGGCAGATGGAAGCGCTGGAAGCGGCCGGGGCCGACAAGATTGCTCTGTGTACGGGATACAAAGCCGACATGCTGGACGGATTTGGCGTGCAACGGTTTTACAATGCCCGCTGGGCAGAGACCAATATGGTGGCAACATTATTGGCGGCCGACGATTGGCTGTCGTCCGGCACCACCATTGTCAGTTACAGCGACATTTTCTACGATCCGCTGACGGTGATTCGACTTGGTCGGTGTACAGACGATATCGCCATCAGTTATGACCCTCATTGGGCGGCGCTCTGGAAAGATCGCTTCGAAGACCCGCTGAGCGACGCTGAAACCTTTCGCACCGACGAAGACGGCTATCTTCTCGAAATCGGCGGCAAAACGCGATCCATGGCGGACATCAAAGGCCAATATATGGGGCTGCTGAAGTTTACACCGGAAGGGTGGGCAAAAACCCGCAACCTGGTCGAAGGTCTTGTGGATGTGGTGCAAGACAAGCTTGACATGACCAGTCTTTTGCAGCGCCTCATCATGAGCGGCGCCAAGATCGGCACCACGCCCGTTCAGGGCTGTTGGGGCGGATGCGACAATGAAAAAGACCTGGCCTATTTCGAGCGCAAAGTGTCCGACGGCGATCTGTCTTTACACAAATAATATTTCCTCCAGCTTGGCTTCAACCGCATCGCAAATCTGCGCGGGCGATGTGTCATCTGTTAACGACAGGTGGAGGTCGGCCTTATGGGGTACCTCTATAATTTGGCTTCCCTCAAAGGATTTTGACGTCGGACCGTCCAGGTGGACTTCCATATAATTCGGCAAAGCGTTCCGGTTCCAGTCGAAAACCTGCCGCCGCATTGTGGTGTTGACACAAATCACCATCTGGCCCTGTTGCGCGAGAATTTGGCAGAGCTTTCCCTGAGATCGTGCAATGGCCAATGGGGCGGTGGCATCTTGATCCGATTTCGTGGCGAACACGCCTTCCAGTTCGTTGTTGATCAAAACAACAGCCGTGAAGCCGTCTTTGTGGAGCCGTGTTTTCAACGCTTCCGCGATCTCTTTGGTGTCGGCCACCGAAAGACAAGCAAGCCAGATCACGCCGCCTGGCCGAACAGCCCGTACCGGAATAGGGGCGGGACGTTCTTTTTCCGCATCGACTAATTGTTGAAACAACGCGCGCTTTACCATCGCGACATCCTTTCTAACCTGGTGTTCCCCTGACGAGAGACCCTCCAATTTCTGCGTTCGCACAGTGTTTAGGTGTTGTGTTTTGTGCAAAAGCTACTAAAGAGGTTTTGCGTAAAGATCCGCTTAACCATAAGGGCGGCGCGGCAGTGAGAAGGACAATCAAGTGGCACCGTTGAACTGGGGCATCCTCAGCACAGGCAGCATTGCCAACCAATTTGCAAAGGCATTGCAGGAAACAGACAAAGGCCGATTGGCCGCCGTGGGCAGCCGGTCCCTGGCGCCGGCGCAGGCCTTCGCCGAGACGTTTTCCGGTATTACCGCTCATGCGTCCTACGATGATCTGTTGGCCGACCCGTCCGTGCAGGCGGTCTACATCGCCAATCCCCATCCAGGCCATGCGGAATGGGCCATCAAGGCCGCCCGCGCCGGTAAACATGTGCTGTGCGAAAAACCCGTGGGCATGAACCATGCGGAAGCCATGGCGATTTTCGATGCCGCGGAGGCGAACAACGTCTTCGCCATGGAAGCCTTCATGTATCGCTGCCACCCACAAACCAAAAAACTGGTGGCGCTTGTTCAAGATGGGGCCATTGGCGAGGTGCGCATGGTGCGCGCAAGCTTTGGGTTTGACGCCCCCTTCGATGCCAACAGCCGCTTGTTCAACAATGCCTTGGGCGGCGGCGGTATTTTGGATGTGGGGTGTTACCCCGTTTCCATGAGCCGTCTGGTGGCTGGAGCCGTGTCGGGGCAGCCCTTTCTGAACCCTATTGATGTCAAGGCCGTGGGCGAACTTGGCAAGACCGGTATCGATCAGTGGACAGCCGCCACACTGCATTTCGAAAATGGCGTCGTGGCCCAAGCCTCCACGGCGGTCTCTTTGTGGCTCGACAATACGGTCACCGTCTTTGGCAGTAAAGGCAACATCCACGTGGCGGCCCCTTGGCACCCAACCCTCAGTGCGGGAACGTTTGGCGAAATCCAACTCAATCGATTTGGAGCAGAGGCCGAAACCATTTCGATCGGCGAACCTAAAGGCCTTTATGTGATCGAGGCGGAAACGGTGGCGAACGCCGTTGCCGCGGGCAAAACCCAAGCAGACGCCATGTCGTGGGAGGACAGCTTGGGCAATATGGCCACGCTCGATGCCTGGCGGCGGGAAATCGGCTTGCGCTATGACGCGGAAAAACCGGCCAATGTCACCCGAACCGTCACGGGCGCACCCTTGGCCTTCCGCGAAGAAGCCACCATGCCGTATGGGCGGATCGGTCCTGTGGACAAGCCCATCTCGCGCTTGGTCATGGGCTGTGACAACCAAACCACCATGCCCCATGCGGCGATCATGTTTGACGACTTTGTGGAACGCGGCGGCAATTGCTTCGACACAGCCCACATCTATGGCGAAGGGGTCATGGAAAAACTGTTGGGCCAATGGATGACCAATCGCGGTGTTCGCGACGAGCTGGTGGTGATTGGCAAGGGCGCCCACAGCCCCAACTGCTTCCCCCAACAAGTTCCGCTCGAACTGGCGGACTCTCTCGACCGTCTGCAAACGGATTATGTGGATGTCTATTTCTTGCATCGGGACAATCTTGATGTGCCCGTCAGCGAATTTGTGGATGTTCTGAATCAACATGTGCAGGCGGGGCAGATCAAAGCTTTTGGCGGGTCCAACTGGACAGCGGAACGGATCGACGAAGCCAATGCGTATGCGGCATCGAAAGGCCTGCAAGGGTTCCAGGCCGTGTCCAATAATTTCAGTCTCGCCCGCATGGAAAATCCGGTCTGGCCGGGCTGCATCGCTGCGTCCGACGATCCGTACCGGGACTGGCTCTCTCAAAACGAGGTGGCGTTGATGTGCTGGTCGTCGCAAGCCCGTGGCTTTTTCACGGACCGCGCCGGGCCGGACAAGCGAGAGGATGCGGAACTGGTGAACGCCTGGTATTCCGACAACAATTTCGAACGGCGCAAACGGTGTTATGACCTTGCGGCCAAGAAAGGCGTGGCGCCGGTGCATATTGCCTTGGCCTATGTGCTGGCCCAGCCTTTTGCTCCCTTTGCCTTGATCGGCCCGCGCACCATCGCGGAAACAAAATCCTCGTTCAATGCCTTGTCGGTCTCTCTCTCCGACGCGGAGGTGGCCTGGCTCGATTTGCGGGCATAAGCCCTTAGGGCCTAATCTCCCCGTATGAGCGCTTTGTTTGAAGAATTGGACTACCGCCCAACGGAAATAGGGCCGATCAGTCTGCGCCGCCGCCGCATTCTGTCGCTGGACACGGATGTGTATGAAATCATCCTGGGCGATGAGCACCTCATGTCCAGCCTGTTCACCGCATCGGAAATAGCCCTTGCCAAACTGGCATTGGCGGACTTTGCAGGCGACGACTTGGATGTCGTGGTGGGCGGCTTGGGGCTTGGCTATACGGCGCAGGAAGTTTTGCGCCACGACAGCGTTGCGTCCTTGTGCGTGGTGGAGTTTTTGGACGCGGTGATCGACTGGCACAGGGACGGGTTGGTGCCGTTGTCGCCGCCCTTGACGGCCGATCCAAGATGTCAGTTTGTCCACGGAGACTTTTTCGCGCTTTCCACCTCCGGCGATGGATTCGATCCCGGCAAGCCGGGCCGAACCTTTGATGCCATCTTGATCGACATTGATCACGCACCGGATGCGTTTCTCGATGACCGCAGCGAAGGGTTTTACAGCACGCAGGGGCTGACCTGTCTTGCCAACCATCTGCGCCCCGGTGGGGTGATGGGGTTGTGGTCGAACGATCTGCCGGACGCTGCCTTCGTTGGCCGGCTTGAAAGTGTGTTTCACACCGCCCGCGCGGAACCGGTTACCTTCAATAATCCGTTGCAAGACAATAAACCGTTTACTCAAACCGTATACCTCGCAAGAAAGGAACCGGGATGATGAAAATCGCGTGGACGCCGCGTGTCGTCGCCTTGGCCGTTGCCGCCTTTTTGCTGGCCGCCTGCGAACAGGAAGCGGACCGTTTTGACCTGGTCATTAAGAATGGCCGGGTAATGGATCCGGAAACTCAGCTCGACGCGGTACGAACCGTTGCGGTCGATGAGGGCACCATTGTCATGGTCACCGATGCGGAGGTGTCGGGAGCGATAGAGATCGACGCCGCGGGTCTGGTGGTGGCGCCCGGATTTGTCGATGTGCATTCCCATTCCCCGTCCAAACTGGGGGCGACATTCCAAGTGCTGGATGGCGTGACCACGCAATTGGATCTTGAGGCCGGCGCGTTTCCGGTCATGGCCTATGGCCACGAATATGCAGACGGGGCGCCGCTGAACTATGGCAGCTCGGTCAGCCATCTGGCCGTGCGTACCAAGGTGATCGAAGGGCGTGATCAGCCTTATTTGTTTGACGCCAACGGGCCATTGGTGCCCGGCGCCGCTTTTGTCACACCGGCAACATCTGCGCAAATCGAAGAAATGCGTGTCCTTCTGAAGGACGGCCTCGACCAAGGGGGCTTGGGCATTGGCGTTTTGTTGGACTATATGAGCATTGCAGTGTCTACGGATGAATTGCGCATGATTTTCGAGGTGGCGGGCGCGCGTAGCGCACCGATTGCCATTCATGTGCGGCGTGGCTTTCCGGGCGAGCCAAAAGGCTTGGACGAAGTGATCGCGCTTGCGGAAGAAACCGGGGCACCGGTCTTGATCAATCACATTACCCACAATGCCATGCAGGCAGTGGGCGATTGGCTTGCTAAAATCGACGCCGCCAATGCAAGGGGCGCGAACATTACCACCGAAACACTGACCTATGCGGCGGGGGGCACCAGCATCTCCGCGGCGGTATTCAGTCGAGATTGGCAAAAGATCTTCAACATTTCCTATGAAGATGTTCAGTGGACGGCCACAGGTGAATGGCTGACCCAAGAGACCTGGGAAAAATACCGGGCCCAAGAACCGTCCGGCATGGTGAACCATCACTATGTCAAAGAGGAATGGATGGAAACGGCATTGCGCTGGCCGCGCATGATGGCCTCGTCCGATGTAACCCCCGCCTTGAGCGAAGAGGTAATGGCCAATCCCAACCTGTCCGGCACGTTCACACGCCTGTTGGGACATTATGTGCGCGACCGAAAGGTCATGGACCTGCAAGAAGGGCTTGCAAAAACCAGCCTCTATCAAGCGCAGTGGATGGAACAGGCCGCCCCTTTGTTTCGAAAGAAAGGCCGCCTTCAGGAAGGGGCCGATGCGGACATCGTTATTTTTGACCCGGAAACGGTGGCCGCCATTGCCACCTATGGCAAACCCTATGTGGCGCCCACCGGAATATCCCATGTCATCGTGGGCGGCGTGGTGGTCGCCCAAGACGGGGCCTTGGTGGACGGCGCATTGCCGGGGCAGCGCCTCCTCAACAAAGAAGAGGCGCCGCAAGGCTCTGAATTTTAATCTCCCTCGCTGAACCCAGTTTTGGGCAGCGATCATTTAGCTCCTTAGTCCTTTTCGATCCATTCATTCAGCAGTTTGTGGAAATGACGCGGTTTGGTTTCGCCGTAATCCGCAAAGATCACATAGGGCTGCTTCATGGTTTTAAGGCCCTTTTGCACATAAGGCATGTTCACCACGTCCTGGTTAAACACTTTGGCCAGCATGCCCAATTCCGGCGCTTCGCACCAGTCATCGTCCGGGCCCAACCAATGGATGGGGGCGGCGGGCGGCCGCTTCTCGCCTTTGGGCGCCGGTGCCAGATACATGCATTCGTGAATGCACATATCCGGATCATCCCCATACGGACGGAAGCGGTAGACGATGGGGTTGAACGACCCCCAGGGGTGGAAATTCGGGAACACCGTGAAATAGATGGAATCGAGCAACTCCGCATCGCTGATGTTTTCCACGTCATCGCCCATCACATCGCGCAGGGCATTGCGGGGTTCTTCGGCCATGGCGGCGCGCACATTGGTGCCCTCTGGCACATCGTAGGGGTCGGGCGACGGCACCTCATCCGCATCGGGCAATTGCATGCCGCCGATCCAATCGCACAAATTGGGGTCCGCGTTGCGCACATCGCCTTCGACCCAATCGCCGCCGGCGGTAAACTTGCTCACTGTGCCTTTGCCATTGGTGACATGAACCAGGCCATCGTCGCCCCGTTCATACACATGGCCCGACAAAGGATGCCGCAGTTTTTTGTACAGCATGGCGTCAGGCAGGTGATCGTGTTTGGGCATATTGGCCAGATGCGGGCTGGGCGTAAAATTGGGCGACATGGCGCGGGAATAATTTCCGAACACGTCATATTTCGTGTTGGCATCGCCAATGGTTTCCAGAATGGTTGGGTGGGTGGCGATCACATGATAGGCTTCGCTAAAGGCTTCCTGTGCCACCTTCCAATTGCAGCGCAGCACTTTCGCCACATGGGCCACCTTGCAGCGCTTTTCATAAGGCAGCAGGGTAAAGTGGTCCGACAGATCGCCCAGATATTCTTCCAAAGATTGGGTGTTCGTGTCGTCCGGGTTGATGAACACGAACCCGCCCCAGCGGCCCAGTTGCACTTCCGGCAGGCTGTAGTCTTTCGGCTCCACGCTTGGGAAATCCCACTGACACGGGATCTGCATGATCGTCCCGTCTAAGTGCCACGCCCAGCCATGGAACGGGCAGCGGAAGGCGTGGGCCTTCTTGCCGCTTTTTTCCTTGAGCTGACGCCCCCGATGCAGGCAGGCGTTCCAAAACGCTTTGAACTCATCCTCACCCGTCCGTACAATGAGGAACGACATATGGGCAATGTCGTAGACATGGTAATCGCCCACGTCCGGAATGTCGTCTTCATGGCAGGCCATCTGCCACACGCGCTTCCACACTTTTTCCACTTCCAGGTCGTGGAATTCCTTGGAGTAGTAGCGTTCCACCGGCACTTTGGTGGGGCCGGGCTCCATGGGGCTGTCGGCCCGCATGATGGGCCGGACCGGATGGCTGTCTTGATCCAGCAGCTCCAGATAGGTGACGCCGGCAGACCGGTTTGTTCCGGTAATGGTCTCTGTCATCGGTGCTTTCCTCCCATGCAAGCGGCCCGTCGCTGTTGGGCGCGCTCGGGCTGACAGAGTAAAAAGTGTCACGGGCGTTCTACATCCCGATTGAGCTAGATCAATGCGGGACCGGAAGCGGCCCCTTTTTGCGGGGACGCCGCTGCCGGGCATGCGATTTTTACCGTGACGGCGGGGCACGGTGCAGAAAATCCACGCCTCACCCCGCTCATTCCCGCGAAAGCGGGAATCTCGGGCGGGTGGATCTGGAGATCCCGGCTCTCGCCACGGCTCGGCCGGGATGAGCGGATAAAGGCGACGGTGACACCCAATATCGATGGGCGCATGGGGTTCATCCATGTTTGCGTACCCAGCCAGCCCACAGACGATGGGCGCATGGGGTTCATCCAAGTTTTCGCACAAGGGCCCTGGGCGGCGGGTGTGCAAAAACGAAACAAGCCGGCACATGCCGGCTGTCATAACAATGTCAATCCTTGAGGCCATGGACCGCTCCTACGCGTCGCCACGCCTCCCTCGTCTTCACTATAGCATAAACTGTTGCCAAATTCTCGATCGTCATGACCCGGTAAGCAGCCGGAACGGCTGTGCACCCGGGTAATCCAGGACTAAAGGTCAGCATAGCTGAGAATTTCGGAGTTTTTGTTTCCTACCGAAATCGGTGCTACCGAAGCGAAGCACCCGTTGTCACGAAATAAACCGCATCACAGAGGCTTGGAAATCTCCCTCCATCTAGTCCGAAGTTTTATTTGTAGGCGGACAGCAAAGCGTCCTCATGTTCCTTTTGCATTTCGCGGAACAAAACACCCCTAAAAGCGCGATCAAGTTCGTCTGGAAAGCCTATATAATCTGTATGGTGATCATATCTGATATCTAAAAAACTGGTAAGTAACAAACGGTAGATAGGCGCTGCACAGTCCAGAAGGTTTGTTCCCTTCCGATGAATCCTTAAAGATGCTTCTGTCAAATGGTTACCATGTAGATAGTCATGACGAGCTCTATAGAGCTCTGAGCAAATCTTAATCAAGAGGTTGCGTTTTCGTGTTCTGCTGCGTCCAACTATATACTTTTTGTCGATCAGGCGTTTGTTTTGCCAATGGTCGGTCTCCAACAACTTGAAAACAGAGCCGGAATTCACGTTAGATTTTTTGTTGCGCGGATGCGCAATTATCTCGAATGCGCTTATCCATAGAGCAATTATCCGGCCTACGTCATACTCACGAAAATAACTTTCTGATGGAGCCAGAGAGGCTTGATACGCCATGTTTAGAGATCGAAAAAGAGCCACATCTCTACTTGATTTTCTTTTCCCAAGGAACATTTTGCTCCATCTTTGAAGAAGATGGGTCAAGAGGGGGCCGTCAACATCCCATTTTTCGATTCGACTAAGTGCAATTCCAGGCGTTGACTGACCGGCAAAATCATCGACGCTGTGCTGCCCTAAAACACTCACAGATGACATTGTAAGACTGTCATAGTCTTTGTCGAGTAACCAAGGATAAATCCAGAACGTGTTTGACCACCGGGAGCTGCTCATGCTGCTGCCGTTTAGAGTCTGCGCGGTGTTTTTGCAAGTAACTGACACTGCCACAAGGTCGCGAAAGCCAAGAAAAGCGTTAGCATTTGGAGCCGGAATTTCACTGAGTGCAGACTGAGTGGAAATCACGACGCCAGGTTCAATTGTTCTTCCAAACGCATCAGTAAATCGATCAAGATATTGGTCCAGATTCTGATGTTTGTCACGTAGTTGAAGGACACGTTGGTCTTTACTAGAAACCAAAGCGACATGTTCGTTTTCGATGGTGTAATTTACAGATAGATTTGGAAGGGCTAGGCAAACTACCCAATCACTTGGAAGGGGGGCGCTCATAGTTAAATCCGATTTCTCTGGTCAAATAGTTTGTATGTCCATGTTGAAGAGATGAATGTGTCTTGAAGAAGTGTTTGGCAGGCGGCCAGAATAGGGGCAAACATTTTGTCGCGTGTAATCATGGGCGCTGTTTACCACAGTATCGCGAATTGTCCCTGTGACGTCGTTCCCCTCCAAGCGTCGTCCGCGCGCCTCGGGCGCGGGGATCCTGTTTCTATAGAATGGTCATTTGACACCCTGGAAGCCAGGGACAAGCCTTGGCATGACGCGCTGCGGGTGAGGGAAGGCTTGTGTCCCGCCTTCGGCGTTAATTTTACGGCCGGTGCGTCTCCGCGAAATCGCGCAAGACTTCCTTGGTTTCCGGCAGCAAGCTGATGAAATACTCCCCGGCTTCGAGCCCCGCGACCAAGGCTTCCGCGACGTGGTCCGGCGTGTCGTTTTCGCCAATGTCATGGTCGCCGGCCACCCGCGAGCCTTTGCGGCCCCATCCCACGGCTTTGCGCGGGAAGGCCGTGTCCGTCATGCGCGGCGCCAACAAATGTACCTGCACGCCGTGAGGTTCGAGGTAATTGTGCAAGGCGCGGGTCATGCCGATGAGCGCCGTTTTCGACGTGGCATAGGGGGCGTTCATGCCGGAGGGGTCGCTGCGCAAGCTGGCGCTGGAGCCGGTGACCACGATGTGTCCGCTTTTCTGATCCATCAGTGTGGGGAGGAAGGGTTGAAAGGTGCGCACCACCCCCAGCACATTAATGTCCAACACACGCTGCCATTCGGACAAGGGGATGTGTTCCATTTTGCCGCCTAAGGCCACCCCGGCATTGGCCATGACCACGCCGATGGGGCCAAGCGCCATTGCCTTTTGGGCCAAAGCCTCCAGGTCGGCTTCCTGAGACACATCACAAATGGCCGTCTCAAGCCCATTCTCCGCACCCGCCGCATTTAAAGCGTCCTCTTGAACGTCCGCAATCAGCACTGTCGCGCCCAGTGATTTGAAACGCTTTGCCGCCGCCAGGCCGATGCCATTGGCGCCGCCGGTGATCACAGCCACGCGGCCGGAGAGTGTGGAAGATAAATCGGTCATGGGTCGAACGCCTTTTGGTCTATGGATCACTAAATCTAGGCCGTCTGTGCTAGCTTGCCCAGCGTAACATTGCAAAGGAGGGCAAACATGAAAATCGGATTGCTCCACCCCGGCGCCATGGGCAGCCGCATCGGCATGGCGCTGCAGGAAAATGGCCATGACGTGTTATGGGCCAGTGACGGGCGCAGCGCCGACACCAAAGCCCGCGCCGGGTTGTTTCAGGACATGGGCGCGCTGGACAGGCTGTTAGATGCGGCAGACGGCGTCATCTCCATCTGCCCGCCGGAATTCGCGCGTGCCCTGGCCGAACAGGTGGCGGCCACCGGCTATGCCGGCCTTTATGTGGATGCCAATGCGGTGTCGCCGACAACCGCGCGGCACGTACAGGCCGTCATTGGAGAGTCTTATGTGGATGGCGGGGTGATCGGCCCACCGCCCATCCATCCCGGCACCACGCGTCTTTACCTGTCCGGTCCGCGCGCCGCCGAGGTGGCGCCGTGGTTTGAGGCCGGGGCTCTGGATGCCCTGGCCTTGGATGGTGAGGCGGTCGCCGCGTCCACGCTTAAAATGTGTTTTGCCGCTTGGACCAAAGGCAGTGCCGCCTTGTTGCTCAATATCCGGGCGCTTGCGGAAACCACGGGGGTGACTGGCGATTTGCTGCGCGAATGGGACATTTCACAGCCCGGATTGGGGCAGCAAAGCGAAGGGGCGGCGTTGGGGACCGCGCCCAAGGCTTGGCGCTTTGTGGCGGAGATGCGCGAAATTGCACAGACCTTTGCGGCGGCGGGCCTGCCCGAGGGCTTCCATGACGGGGCAGCCGCGGTGTATGAACGGCTCTCCGATTTAAAGGATGCGGAGGCGCCGGAATTCCAGCAGGTTCTAAGCTCGCTGTGTAAGGCGCCGTGACACAACACGAAAGGAAAAGATTTGCCACACAGTCTGATTAAATCCGGCGAATTTGAAGGTTGGCATACGTGGGAGCATGAGCCCTTTGAGCATGACCTTGTGGGGCCTTTCGCGTTTCGTGTGGACGAACAGGGACCGGTTTCTGCGTTCCGGGCCGAACACCGGCACATGAATGGCGGCGGCGTTATGCATGGCGGCTGCTTGATGACCTTCGCGGACTTTGCGCTCTTCGGCATCGCCCACGAGCATATGGGGGAGGACGTTTATGGTCTGACGGTGGCCTTCAGCTCCGAATTTCTCGATGGCCCCAAAGTGGGCGAATATATCGAAGCAAGAGGTGAAGTGTTGCGCGCCGGCGGATCTTTGATTTTTGTGCGGGGGATCGTCACCGCCGACGGCCGTTCGTGCTTGAGCTTCTCCGGCACCATCAAGAAAGCCCGTAAGGACAAGATGGATAAGAAGTAACCGGCCGTGGTTACTGCGCGACGGCAGCACCCGTTTCAATCAGACTTTCAATGGGCGTTTCAAAGCCAATCTGTCCCATCGTGTCCACGTGTTTTTCCACACCCAGCGCGCCCAGAATTTCTGTCGATGAGGTTGTGAATTGAACGCGCAGCTCTTTGTCATGGATGTGCTTGTAGATGCCCGCCGTGGCATGAGCTGCTTCCTGGAAGCCGGTTAAAATAAGTTCTTGCTTGCCGTCATAGGTGGCGGCGTCTCCGACCACAAAAATTCCGTCTACGGATGTCGTGGAATATCGCGTGTCGGTCATCACGATTTTGTTGCGGTCCATGTCCAGCCCCCAATCGGCAAGGGCGCCAAGCTTTGGTACCATTCCGAAAAACGGCAGGAAGCAATCCGTGTTGATGGCAAATTGCCGTTTGTCCGGCGTTTTAATGGTGATGCCGGTGAGGTGCCCGTCAGACCCGATGAGGCCGGTTGGTTCGGCGATCAGAAAGTTGATGCGCCCTTCCTTTACCAGGTCTTTCATTTTCTCAACGCTGTCATCCGCCGCGCGGAAGCCGTTACGGCGGTGAATGAGCGTGGTGGAGGCCGCTTCACCTTCAAGCGCTAAGCACCAGTCGAGGGCGGAATCGCCACCGCCGGCGATGATAAGGTGTTTGCCGCGCAGTTTCTCGCGCACGCCGGCACGGACCGCATAGAAAACAGATTTGTTTTCGTATTCGGCCAAACCGTCAATTTTTGGTTTTCGTGGATCGAATAATCCGCGTCCAGACGAAATCAATACGGTCGGCGCGTCGATACGTGTTCCGTAATCGGTCGTAACGCGCCAATGGCCATTGTCGAGCTTTTCAAGTTTTTCGGCGCATTGCCCCAGATGAAACACAGGGTCGAACGGTTTGCCTTGTTCGACCAGTGCATCCGTCAATTCTTGTCCTGTGATGACCGGAACCGCCGGGATGTCGTAAATGGGTTTATCCGGATACAGTTCCGCCGGCTGGCCGCCCGGTCTGTCGAGGCTGTCGATCACATGGCATTTTACCCGCGCTTGCATCCCCAATTGCGCAACGGCGAACAGGCCTACCGGACCGGCGCCCACAATGATTACATCTGTCTGATGATCCGCCATGTGACATTCCCCTTTCGAACTCGAGCGATTGGTAACCGGCTTCCGGCCGGATCCAAGACCACTCACACCAAGATTTTTAGAGAGGGGCGGGCACTGGTTGCCGCGCCGCACCAAATTTGCATATCAGGCACGTTTCCGTGCAAGGCAGCCCGTAGATAAGGGCTCCCCCGCCAAACAGCAACCACTTATCCGAGCCCCGAGGCGATTTGGCGCGCCGATTCGCCCGTTTTCGGCGGAAATCGGCGGTTTTTTTGAGAAAAGCAGCGATTTAGCAGCCAAAACGCCGCTAGAAAACGAAGTAACCGCCGTCGATCAGGAACGTTTCCGCCGTGTGGTATTGGCTGGCATCACTCATGATGTAGACGGCGATGGCCGCGAAGTCTTCCGGCTTGCCCCAGCGCCGCATGGGAATGCGGGGCATCACATTGGCGGCGAATTTGTCCCAAGCGAGCGTTTGTTCCGTCATGGCTGTTTCGACCCAACCCGGCAGGATGGTATGGGCGGTCACATTGTAGCGGGCATATTCCACCGCCAAGGCTTTCACCATACTGACGATTGCGCCCTTGGTGGCGGCGTAGTGTTCGCCGCGCGCCTGGCCCGACACCGCCGCGAGGCTGGCTGTTCCCACCAAGCGGCCGAACGCATCACCGTCATCGGCCCGGGCTTTCATGTGTCCTGCGGCCTGTTGCAGCACATAATGGGCGCCCCATAAATTGATTCCCAGAATGCGTTCCCAATCCTCGTCGGGCATTTCGTGATAGGGCACGCCGCGCGCACCGGCCCCGGCATTTGCAAAGCAACCATCGACCCGGCCGAATTCTTCCAAGGTCTCGGCGAAACATTTTTCGACCGCGCCTCTGTTCGACACATCACATTTCTTAGCGGCCACTTTCGTGCCGTGTTCTTTCAGGACGGCGAGCGCATTGGCGTTCTTGTCGTCATTGGTACCCCAGATACATACATCGGCACCAGCCTGGGCCACGCCTTCCGCCATGCCAAGGCCGATGCCGCCATTGCCGCCGGTGATCAGGACAGTTTTTCCGGAAAGGTCGAAAGGTTTGAATGGCATGGGCGTCATCTCCCTGTTTCAGTGTTTTGCTATGGGGTGGCATACAATATTGTAGGCACCGGAACCAGACCCGTGCCGTTGCGAGTGTGTTATGACGTTTAACAAGACCATGCCTGTTCTCAGAATATTTTCCCTGGAAAAAGCGGAGGCATTTTATATTGGCTATCTGGGTTTCACCGTTGATTGGCGGCACCGCTTTGACGAGACTGCGCCTGTGTACATGCAGGTCTCTAGGGGAGGCCTTACCCTGCACCTGACCGAGCATCACGGAGATTGCTGTCCGGGCAGCACGGTGTTTGTCGCCACCAGCGATCTTGACGCGTTTTATGAAGAGTTGGCGGCGAAAGAATATCGCCACCTCAACCCGTCCATAGAAGATGCCCCCTGGGGCGACCGCCTGCTGGAAGTGATCGACCCCTTCGGCAACCGCATCAGATTCAACGAGACGCGATAACCGTCAATTCGCCTTGCCCGACGGGATTTCGTTGAACGGCACGTCTTTGTCGACACGAACGTCACCGGGAAGCCCCAACACCCGTTCCGCGATGATGTTCCGCAGAATTTCGTCGGTGCCGCCTTCGACCCGCGTGGCGGGCGACCGCAACAACATGGCTTGGAAACGGGCCGCGGCGTCTGCGTGATCGGGGTCCGTCAGCGCCCCACTAAGACCCTGCAAATCAAGGGCGGCCTGCGCAATGTCCTGCATGGTGCTGCCGGCCACGAGCTTGCCGATGCTGGATTCCGGTCCCGGTGTTTCGCCTTTCGACAAGGCGGTGATGGACCGGGCCGCGGCATATTTGAGGCCGTTTGTTTTTACATGCCAATCTGCCAGTTTTGACCGTAAGGCACGGTCTTTTATGGCGGGGCCATCGACGGTTTCGAAGGTGCGCGCCAATTCAAACATTTCGGGAAAGCCCGTGGGCATGCCCGCGCCGATGGATAGGCGTTCATTCATCAGTGTGGTGAGGGACACCTTCCATCCTTCGCCCACGGCGCCCAAGCGCTGGTGGTCCGGAATACGCACATCGGTGAAATAAACTTCGTTGAAGCCACTTTGGCCGTTTACTTGTTTGATCGGGCGGATCTCTATACCCGGCGTCTTCATGCTCAAGAAGAACATGGTCAAGCCTTTGTGTTTGGCGACCGTTGGATCCGTCCGGGTAATGAGGATGCCGTAATCGCTATAATGGGCACCGGATGTCCAGATTTTCTGGCCGTTGATCACCCATTCGTCCCCATCTTTTTCAGCTTTTGTGCGAAGACCTGCAAGGTCGGACCCGCCGGCTGGTTCGGAAAACAGCTGGCACCACACTTCTTCACCGCTGGCCAGCGGCGGCAAGTAGCGGCGCTTATGGTCTTCGCTGGCAAAGGCCATCATGGTGGGGCCACACATGCCTTGACCGATCAGGAAGATCGAGGACAGCATGGCGTAGACGCCTTCTTCCTGGCTCCAGATCACGCGCTCAATCGGGCTTGCGCCACGCCCGCCATATTCTTTCGGCCATTGCAGGCAGGCCCATCCGGCCTCTGCCTTTTTCTGTTGCCATTCCTTGGAGACCTGCATCACATCGTGGTCGCCCACATTGGTGTTGCCAAAGCCGCTGCTTTCAAGGGCTTCTTTCAGATGCGCCGGTGCGTTTGCGTCAATCCAGGCGCGCGCCTCTTCCCGAAACGCGGCCTCTTGCGGGGTGTCGTTAAAATCCATTGGTATCTCCTGCTTATTCTATGCCGCGTTCCGCGCTTCCAGGCGGTCGATCAAAGTATCTTCCCATTGGGATTGGCTGCCAATGATCAGCGCCAGGAGGTTCGACCGGCGATAGTGAAGGTGGCAATCAAATTCCCAGGTGAAACCCATGCCGCCATGGGTTTGAATATTGTTCTTGGAACAATGCTGATACGCCTTGGTGGCCGCGACACGGGCGGTAGCTGCCGCTTCCGCCAATTCAGGCGCATCGGTCGATAGCGCCCAGGCGCCGTAGTAGCAATTCGACCGGGCAAGCTCCGCCGACACATACATATCCGCCAACATGTGCTTTACCGCTTGGAACGAACCGATCGGCCGGCCAAAGGCGTAGCGTTCCTTGGCATAGTCCACGGCACTTTCAAGGGCTTTTTGCGCGCCGCCCAATTGTTCGAAGGCGAACAATACGGCTGCCTTGTCGAACACTTTCTCGATTATGTCCCAACCGTGATTGGTCTCGCCAATCTGCTCGCCATGCACGTCGTTCAACGCGATCTCGGCGAGATCCCGTGTGGGGTCGATGCTATCGAGTGTCTTCCGGCTGATGCCGTCTTGATGAAGGTCGACGAGATAAAGAGAGACATCTCGCGGATTTGTCCCCGTGCGCGCCGCGACAATCGCTATATCGGCGATCGTTCCGTCCGGTACGGGCGTTTTTGACCCCTTCAAGGTTCCGTGACTTGCCGTAAGAAACAGTGTCGCCGGATCCAGGCGCCCAGAATGTTCCGACACGGCGACTGTGGCGATCACATCGCCCGAGGCGATCTTCGGCAGATAGGTTTGTTTCTGTTCCTCGCTGCCCGCAGTGAGAAGCACTTCCGACGCTAGATAGACGGAAGACGAAAAGGGTACGGGCGCGACCGCCCGGCCCAGTTCTTCGGCGATGACACAGAGTTCCAGATATCCCGCGCCACTGCCGCCATATTCCTCCGGAATGGCCGTGCCAAGAACGCCAAGTTCTTTGAGCCCATTCCAAACGGCAGTGTTGTATGTGCCCGTGCCATCAAGCACCGTGCGGACATCTTTGGATGCGCAATTGTCCTCAAGAAACCGCCGAACTTGGTCTTTCAACAGTTTCTGGTCTTCCGAGAATTCGAAATTCATGAGCCCCACCGATTATTTGGTTGTTATTGACCGTAAGTGTTAGCGGCAAAAGTGCATCCGGTCCAGCTATTCTGGAAAAATTAGGGGATCAGCCATTCCTTTGTGCAGTGACCGGCGCCATCCCAGTGGAACCGGGCGCGACGATGCCCGTCATGGGCCAGAAAAAGCCAGTCGAGGCTGGTCATGGTAAGCACGACGGCTGAGAAGTGGGCGCGTCCCTCCCGTGTTTCTTCTTCGGTGGGCACGCGGCCTTCGACTTTTTCGGGCAAGCCGGATGTGGGGCCATCGGCAGGGCTGCCCGGACCGATCGGTGCCATATAGCAGCGCCGGCTGAAATGTTGCGAATTGGCCCAGGCGGTGTTCGCCACGTCATCTTCCTGATGGGTGACGCAAGAGCCATAAGCGCGAAGCTGCACGCGCGCGCCGGGGTCGTAGAAGACAAAAACGCCCTTTGCCGTGTCGCTTATGTGATCATGTTTCCCCGTGCGGATGTCCGAATGGAACCGAAGAAATCTGTTCTCTGGAGAGAATTCCCGTAACACGACCGTGCGGGCGTCTACCCCGAACAGGCCGCCTTGTGTGGCGAAAACCGGGGTGTGAAAGGGGGATTTGCGGTCTGCCGCCCCGCGCACCAGCATGTGCAATGCCCGCTCAAGGGTCATATCGAGATCGTCTTTGAAGGGGGCGTCGGGGCGTGGCGACATGGTCGAACTTTCGGTGGACTTAACGCAGGGTGAATTCGCTTCTATCATCCAGACAAAACCGTCCCTGTCTAGAAGGAACACCCGGATGTCTGATGAGCTCTGTATCGCAAGTGCACGACAACTCGCAGCCCAGACCCGCCAAGGGGATGTGCCGTGTACGGAAGTTATGGAGACCTTTTTGGCGCGCATCGACCGCGTCAATCCGCAGATCAATGCGATTTGCACATTGGTGCCGGACCAGGCGATGGAAGGAGCAATTGCCGCGGATGCCGTGCCAAAGGAAGCGCGAGGCAAGCTGCATGGCCTGCCGATCGCTGTCAAAGACTTGGCCGAGACCAAAGGCATTCGCACCACCTGGGGGTCCCCTTTATTCGAAAACCACGTGCCGACTTATGACCAACTTTTCGTGGAACGGTTAAAGCAAGCTGGCGCGATCGTCATCGGTAAGACCAATACGCCGGAATTCGGCGCCGGGTCTCAAAGCTTCAACCCGATTTTTGGCGCGTCTTGCAATCCATACGATGTGACCAAGACGGTCGGGGGGTCCAGTGGTGGCGCCGCCGGGGCGTTGGCCGCGCGCCTCGTACCGTTGGCGGACGGCAGCGATCTGGGTGGATCGTTGCGCAACCCGGCCGCATTCTGCAACGTGGTTGGGTTTCGGCCGACGCCGGGGCGTGTGCCCACTTTCCCCGACCGTATGGGGTGGAACACATTGTCGACCATGGGGCCGATGGGCCGCACGGTGGACGATGTGGCGTTGCTGCTGTCGGTCATGGCCGGACCGGATGACCGGTGTCCGATTTCACTAGAAGACGCGGGAGACGGTTTTGATGTTCCGCTGGACCGTGATTGGACGGGTGTGCGCATTGCGTGGTCGCCGGATCTGGGCGTGTGCGAGGTGGCGCCGGAGATCGCCTCTATTTGCGAGACCAGTTTGACGGTGTTTCGGGACCTGGGCGGGACTGTACGGGCCGATTGCCCGGATTTTTCGGACGGGGCCGACATTTTCCAAACGCTTCGTGCCTGGATGTTCGCGACGGGTTTTGGGGATGCCTACGCCCATGCTCGGGACAAGCTGAAAGACACCATCATATGGAACATCGAACGCGGATTGGCGCTCAGCGCCGTGGACATTGGCAAAGCCGAAGTTGCGCGCACAAACCTATACCAACGTATGCTGACATTCTTCGACACGCATGATTTTCTTGTTGTGCCGACCACGCAGGTGGCACCATTCGATGTGAACACCCCGTGGGTGACCGAGATTAACGGCGTTCCCCAGGAAACCTATCTGGACTGGATGATGATTTGTTCGATCATCACACTCACGGGCTGTCCGGCCATTTCGGTCCCCGCCGGTTTCACAAAGGATGGGCTGCCGGTTGGCATGCAGATCATCGGGCCGCCGCGCAAAGACCTAGAGGTGTTACAGATGGCCCATGCCTTTGAAGGGGCGACTGGCCATTGGCGCCGGGGACCTGATCTAAAGGCGGCATAAAAGTAGAACGGCGTTGTTGCCCCGTGAAAATTGGCGGGTTTCCGCGCATCTTTCCTGGACAAGTGCGCCTGCCTTCGCTCCTATTGTTCTCAAATAATCTAAGATCAGGGAGCGTCCATCATGCAGCTCAGTCGAGAGCAACTCGAACACGCCTATCGGCAAATGAAGACCATTCGTGAATTCGAAGAACGGCTTCATGTGGAAATCGGCAAGGGGGAAATCCCCGGCTTTACCCATCTCTATGCCGGACAGGAAGCCTGTGCGGTTGGTATTTGCGAAAACCTGACCGACGATGACCTGATTGTCAGTACACACCGGGGCCATGGCCACTGCATTGCCAAGGGGTGCGATGTGAAGGGCATGATGAAAGAAATTTACGGAAAATCCGGCGGCATTTGCGGGGGCAAAGGCGGCTCCATGCATATCGCCGATTTGGACGTGGGCATGTTAGGCGCCAACGGTATTGTGGGGGGCGGTCCGCCCCTCGCCGTCGGTGCTGCCATCGCGACGCGCAATCAGGGGAAAGAACGGGTTGCCGTATCCTTTGGCGGCGACGGTTCTGTTAATCAAGGTACCGTATTTGAAGCCATGAATTTGGCGGTGGTCTTGAAAGTGCCGGCGATCTTCGTGGTCGAAAACAATGGCTACAGCGAACACACGGCCTTTGAATATGCGGTGGGCAGTGGCGATATTGCCAAACGGTCCGAAGCCTTCGGGATGCCGGCGATTAAAGCCGACGGGGCGGACTTCTTCTCTGTCTACGACGCGATGAAGGATGTGACCGATCGGGCGCGCCGCGGTGAAGGCCCGGCCACGTTGGAACTTGCCATCTGCCGTTTCTATGGTCACGTGGAAGGCGACCCGCAGAATTATCGCGGACCGGATGAAGTGAAAAACCTCCGCGAGACGATGGATTGCCTCAAGAATTTCCGCACCCGCGTCAGTGAAGCCAAGCTGTTGGAGCTGGGGCGCCTTGATGACATCGATGAAGAGGTCATGAAGCTGATTGATGAAGCGGTGGACGAAGCGCGGAGCGCGCCGCCGCCCGCAACGGAAACTCTGTATTCTGACGTTTATAACGCGTACTAAGGGGGCTGATCATGAGTGTAAAATCTTATCGCGACGCGATTAATGAGTGTTTGGTCCAGGAAATGGAACGCGACGAAAGCGTCATCGTTTTGGGCGAAGACGTTGTGGGGGGCTCCGGCTCCGCCGGGGGCAAGGAAGCCATTGGCGGTGTGTTTGGCTTGACCGCGGGTCTGTGGGGCAAGTTCGGCGACAATCGCGTGATGGACACGCCCATTTCGGAATCCGCAATCGTTGGGGCGGCCGCCGGTGCTGCACTGGCGGGCATGCGTCCGGTTGCCGAAATCATGTTCACGGACTTTTTCGGATTGTGCCTGGACCAAATGTATAACCAGGCCGCCAAGTTCAAATACATGTTCGGCGGTAAGGCGAAAACGCCCATGGTGGTCCGCACAACCATGGGGGCCGGTATGAGTGCCGCGGCCCAGCACAGCCAGATCAACTATTCCTGGATCACCAATATTCCCGGCATGAAATGCGCGATCCCGTCAAACCCCTATGATGCCAAAGGCCTGTTGGCCTCTGCCATTCGGGGCGAAGACCCTGTGGTCTATTGCGAGCATAAGATGCTTTACATGGACCAAGGCGAAGTGCCGGATGAGCCCTATACCATTCCCTTTGGCAAGGGCAACCTGACGCGTCAGGGCAAAGATGTGACCATTGTGGGCTTTGCGCGCATGGTCAACCTTGCCAATGAGGTGGCCGACAAACTTGCGGGTGAGGGCATCACCTGCGACGTGATCGATCCGCGCACCACCTCGCCGTTTGATGAAGAACTGGTCCTTGAAAGTGTCGAAGAAACGGGGCGTCTGGTGATTGTGGATGAATCCTCGCCACGTTGTTCCATGGCAAGCGATGTGGCGGGCTTGGTGTCGAGCCAAGCATTCGAATTCTTGGATGCGCCGATTAAATTGGTGACGCCGCCGCATACCCCAATTCCATTCGCACCGAACTTGGAATGGACCTATCTTCCGAGTGCAGACAAAATTGAAGCGGCCGTTCGCGAAACCCTGGAGGGGCGCTAATGGCCGGAAAAATCACGCCCATCGCCATGCCCAAACTGGGGATGGAGATGACCGAGGGGCTCATCACGGAATGGACCAAGAGTGTCGGCGAAATCATCACGGAAGGGGATGAAATCGCCGGTATTGAAACCGACAAGCTGAACGTTGAATACGAAGCCCATACCGGTGGTGTGTTGCGGCGTATTTTGGTAGACCCCGGCGGGCCCTATCCGGTGGGGCAATTGCTGGCGGTGATGGCCGATGCGGATGTAAGCGACGACGACATTGATGCGTTTGTCAGCGACTATCAGCCACCGGAAGAATCTGCGGCGCCTGCAGCCGCAACGGCACCCGCACCAGCGGCGGCACCTGTTCAACCGGCGGGCTATGCGGCGCCGTCATCGGAACCAGCGCCGGCGCCTAAAGCAAACGGACTTGATCGGGCGGCAGTGGAAGCGCAAATTGCAGGGCTTGCCACGGAGATCAGCCCCATTGCGGCGCGTGTCGCGTTGGATGAAGGCGTTGATGTAACCAAGGCGGCCGCAACCGGTCGGCTGGGCCGCATTTCGTTGGACGATTTGGAAGACGCGGCGGGTCGTCCGTTGGGGCGCAAAGCAACCCGGCTGAACGCATCGCCGCGCGCGCAACGCTTGGCAAAACAAAAGGGCATTGATCTTAGCGGCGTGCGCGGATCGGGGCCCAATGGCCGCATCTTGGCGGCGGACGTGGAAAATGCGCCGGTGGCGGCGCCATTGCCCGTGACCGGCATGTCCATGGGGGCGGGCTTTGCTGTTCAAGTGGGGGCCGCGCAGGCCCGTGCGGAACCCACCACCAATATGCGTAAATCCATCGCGAAACGCTTGGTGCAATCCAAAACCACGGCGCCGCACATTTATTTGCGCATCGAAGTCAATGCGACAGAGCTTCTGAAAACCCGCGAAGGGGTGAACAAGCGGCTGGGCGACAAAAAAATCTCGGTCAATGATTTGATTGTCCGGGCGTGCGGCCTGGCGCTTGCGGAAGTGCCCGCGGCGAATGTTCAATATGCGGATGATCAGATTTTGTTCTTCGATCAGGCGGATATTGGCGTGGCGGTTGCCTTGCCGGACGGGTTGATATCTCCCATCGTGCGCGGGGTGGACAAAAAGCCGGTGTTGCAGATCTCTGATGAGATACGAGACCTCGCGGGCAAAGCACGCTCTGGGGGGTTGCGTCCGGAAAACATCGAAGGCGGCACGTTCACGGTCACCAATCTGGGCATGTTCGGCATTCAGGATTTCGACGCGGTTATCAATCCGCCACAGGCGGCCATCCTCGCCGTCGGGGCGGTTGAAGAACGCCCGGCCAATGTGGATGGCATGCTGGATTTGGCGCCCATGATGTCGTTGAGCCTGTCCTGCGATCACCGGGTGATTGATGGGGCCATCGGCGCGCAGTTCTTGGCGGCGCTAAAAGACCTGCTCGAAAATCCTGTAGCCTTGGTCATGTAGCTCATGGCGGACGCACAATTCGATATTGCCATTGTCGGCGGCGGACCCGGCGGCTATGTGGCCGCCATTCGGGCCGCCCAACTCGGGTTTGAAACCGTTGTTATTGAGCGGGAACATCTGGGCGGCATTTGCCTGAATTGGGGGTGCATTCCTACAAAGGCGTTGTTGCGCTCGTCTGAAGTGGCGCATCTGATCGCGGATCTTCCGAAATCCGGGTTTGAAGGGCCGGGGGCGCGGCCTGTTTTGCCCAATGTTGTGCAGCGCAGCCGAGAGGTGGCGGCGCAGTTATCCCGCGGCATTGGATCCTTGATGAAGAAACACAAGGTGACGGTGATCAACGGCGCCGCGAAGTTGGTCGAGCCCGGCGTGTTGGCGGTGGACGGACACGACAACGTCACGGCCACCCACATCATCCTGGCGACCGGCGCACGGGCGAAAGTATTGCCCCACCTAAAGGTGGAGGATCCACGGGTGTGGACCTATCGTGAGGCGATGCTGCCGGATCAAATCCCGGACCGCTTATTGGTGGTGGGCTCCGGCGCCATCGGCATGGAATTCGCCAGCTTCTTTGCGGATATGGGGTCGGACGTGACCGTGGTGGAAGCGCTTGACCGCATTCTGCCCAACGAAGACAAAGACATTTCCAAGGAAGCCTTGAAGCAGTTCAAGCGCCAGGGGCTGACCGTTCACACCAAAGCGACGGTGGAAGAAATCGTTCCCCGTACCGACTTTGTGCGCGCCACCATCCAAACGAAGAAGGGCGAGTTGCGTGAGCGTTTTGATCGGGTAATTTTGGCCATCGGCATTGACGGCAATGTGGATGGCTTGGGGCTGGAAGAATTGGGCGTGGCTACCACAAAGGGTCATATCGATGTGGATGAATGGGGGGCGACCAATGTGCCAAGGCTCTATGCCATTGGCGATGTGGCCGGGGCGCCCTGGCTCGCCCATAAGGCCAGTCACGAAGCGGTCGTCTGTGTGGAGAAGATCGCCGGTGAAGCGGATGTTCACCCCATCAACAAAGCGCTTGTGCCGTCTTGCACCTATTGCCGGCCGCAGATCGCCAGCGTGGGGCTGACGGAAGCTGCCGCGAAAAAAGAAGTGGGCGCGGTGGCCGTCGGCAAGTTTCCGTTTTCCGCCAATGGCAAGGCCTTGGCCCTGGGGGAAGCGACCGGCTTTGTCAAAACCGTGTTCGACAAATCAACGGGCCGATTGCTAGGCGCCCATATGATCGGCCCGGAAGTGACAGAACTGATCCAAGGGTTCGCCATCGCCTGTCAGATGAAGGCGACCAAGGCGGATCTCGCCAGTGTGATCTTCCCGCACCCGACCTTGTCGGAAGCCATGCATGAAGCGACGCTTGACGCCTTCGGGGAAGTTATTCACGTTTGAATTTTGGGCGTTATCCCTCTTGCGCTCATCCCGGTCGCGCGATTTGCGCGAACCGGGATCTCATCAGGCTGCCAACCAGAGTCCCGCTTTCGCGGGAATGAGCGGAATACTGGATGGCCCTGAAGAACGCTATATTCAATTGCCCTGCATCAAGGGGAAGGGATGACAGTGTCTTACCTCAGAGGTATTCCCCTCCCTTGATGGGAGGGGATAGGGGAGGGTGAAAAAAGTCTTCCCGGTTTCGAGTGAAACTCGAAGACTGGGATGACAGCGGAGTATGAGATTGCCTGGTTCGAATAAAACTCTCCCCAATGAAGCCTCCGCCGTGATCATCGGCGGAGGGGTGATCGGCTGTTCTGTGGCCTATCACCTGTCCCAGCTCGGTTGGAAAGACGTGGTGCTGCTGGAACGCAAGCAGCTTACCTGCGGCACCACCTGGCATGCGGCCGGGTTGATCGGTCAATTGCGCGCAACAATGAACATGACCAAGCTTGCGCAATACTCCGCGCAGCTTTACGCCACGTTGGAACAAGAAACCGACCTGGCCACCGGCTACAAACAGACCGGGTCTGTGGCCATCGCCCTTACGCAAGAACGCATGGTGGAATTTAAACGCGATGCGGCGCGGGCTACCTTGTCGGATCTGGACGTACGGGTGTTGACGCCGGAACAGTGTTTGGCGCACCACCCGGAAATGAGCTTGGAAGGCGTCACCGGCGGCTTGTTTATTCCCGGTGACGGCCAGGCCGACCCCACCAATGTTGCCCTGGCGCTGGCGCGGGGGGCACGTAACCGCGGCGTTCTGATTTTTGAAGACACCCCTGTTACCGCGATCCATAAAACGGCGGGTGTGATCAACGGTGTCTCCACGCCCACGGGTGACATTGCAACGCCCATCGTCATCAATTGCGGGGGCTTGTGGGGACGTGACATTGGGGTGATGGCGGGGGTCGATGTACCGCTTCAGGCCTGCGAGCATTTCTATGCGGTGACGGAACCGATGGAAGGGCTGCCGCGCGGCCTGCCCACCTTGCGCATCCCGGATGCACAAATTTATGTGAAAGAAGACGCGGGCAAACTGTTGATCGGGTCGTTTGAGCTGACGGCCAAGCCCTGGGCACCCGATCCCATCCCGCCGGATTTCGCGTTTGATGAATTGCCACCGGACATGGACCATTTTCTGCCTCTGCTGGAAAACGCCATTGGCCGTGTGCCGCGTTTGGCGGAGGCGGGCATTCGCACTTTCTTCAATGGGCCCGAAAGTTTTACGCCGGACGATCGCTATTTGTTGGGGGAAGCGCCGGACGTATCAGGCTTTTATGTGGCCTGTGGCTTTAACTCTGTGGGCATTCAATCGGCGGGCGGCGCGGGAAAGGCCTTGGCGCAGTGGATCGATGGGGGCGAGCCGCCCTTTGACCTTTGGGACGTGGACATCCGCCGCATGATGCCGGAGCAAAACGAGAAAGCCTATTTGGTGTCGCGGTCTGCCGAGACATTAGGCCTGTTGTATACGGATCATTTTCCCTACCGCCAGTTTGCAACCGCACGGGATGTGATCCGCTCTCCCCTGCATGATGTGCTTGCGCGGGAAGGCGCCTGTTTTGGCGAAGTGGCGTGTTGGGAACGGCCTAACTGGTATGCCCCCGATGGGGTAACGCCCGCCTACCGCTACAGTTGGGGGCGGCAGAATTGGTTCGACCACGCGCGGGCTGAACATATGGCGGTGCGCGAAAATGTGGGCCTGTTCGACCTGTCGAGCTTCGCCAAGTTTCGCGTCACGGGGGCGGATGCGTGCCGCGTCCTTCAGCACCTCAGCGCGAATGATGTGGATGTGCCCAACGGCAAGATCGTCTACACCCAATGGCTCAATGAACGCGGTGGCATTGAAGCGGATTTGACGCTCACGCGGCTGGCTGCCGATGACTATATGATTGTCACAAGCCCCGCGGCGCGCATTCGCGATTGGAGTTGGTTGAACAAGCACGTTCCGGTTGGGACGGATTGCCATGTGGAAGACGTCAGCCGCCAAGAAGCCGTCATCGCGGTGATGGGGCCGGCCTCGCGCGCCTTCCTGCAAAGCCTGACAGCGGATGATCTGTCTCATGACGCCTTTCCCTTTGCCACGGCGCGGGCATTTCGCCTTTCAGATATTCCCCTGCGCGCCCACCGCATCACTTATGTGGGGGAATTGGGATGGGAACTGTATGTGGCGGCGGATCAAGCACCAGCCTTGCTGTCGCGGATGTTGGACGAGGGGCGCCGCGTCGATCTGAAACTCTGTGGCATGCACGCGCTCGAATCGTGCCGCGTTGAAAAAGCCTATCGCCATTTCGGTCATGACGTGACCGATGAAGACCATGTGTTGGAAGCGGGCCTTGGATTCGCCGTGAAAACCAAGAAGGGCCCCTTCATTGGGCGCGATGCGGTGATGCGCTTGAAAGAAGAAGGACCAAAGCGACGTCTATTGGCGTTCAAACTGATGGATCCGGAACCACTGATCTACGGTCATGAGCCGATCCTGTGCAACGGTGAAATTGTCGGGCACACCACATCCGGCGCCTACGGACATTTTGTGGGGGCAGCCGTCGGCCTGGGATATGTGGATCGACCGGCGGGTACGAGCTTGACGGACCTTGCGGCGCGGTCCTATGCGATCAATGTGTCGGGCGACATGGTGAAGGCCGCCGCCTCTGTTCAGTCTTTCTATGATGCCAAGGATGAACGGGTTAGATGTTAAGTCACACGAACCCGTTCTTCTCCCAAGGATGCGCGGAAATCGCATAGGGCGAGTCATCCCTCTTGCGCTCATCCCGGTCGCCTTTTGGCGAACCGGGATCTCGGGGGAACATCTTAAGATTCCTGCTTTCGCAGGAATGAGCGGAAGACGGATGGACTCTTGAAGAACGCCACAGGCGAATTCGCTGCGCCTGGATGGGGGTTAAAGGCTCAACCGGGCATTTTGTCGAAGGCGGTGGTGCCGTCGACCTGCTGCCACCAGGGCACTTGGGACGCGCAGAACACTTCGAAGGTGGGCGCGAAGTCCGCAAACTGGTCGGCGGATGCCAGCCGTAAAGAAATAAAGCCCGGTTGTCCCACCGGCGGTTCACCGGTGAGGTGCGTGCCACAGGTGCCGCAAAACATGAGGCGCCTAATATTGCCGCTGTCCGCCGTTTTCTCGAAATAGGTTGGTGTGCCTTTGGTCAGATGAAACTTGTCCGGCGCCACCATGGCGGCAACGCGAAAGGCGGACCCGCCGAGAATTTGACAATCCCGGCAATGGCACAGGCCCATGCTGTTCTCATCCACCTCTGCTTCATACGCCAAGGCGCCGCACAAGCACCCGCCGGTGATTTTTTTGAAGGTCATGGCCGCCCCTAAAAGTCCATCGGCAGACCTAAGTACTCTGCATACATCATGTCGCGATGTTCAACGAGAATGGGGTCGATTGCTTTTTCAACCACATCGTTGTCGGGTTCGTATAGTTGCCGCAGAAACCCGGCCATCGCACATTGCTCGTCCGGCAAGGGCCGCACCAAAGCACAAAAGCACGCCCAATAGACATCAAGGGCCGAGAGGCCATCTCCGATAAAAAATTTACTGCCGCGCGCTTTTTGGTCGTGAAGCTGGGTTGCTAACAGGCGCAAAGTCTGTGCGGCTTTCTCGGGGGCCGTGGCGCCTTCATCCGCGTTGTAACCATAATCGTCTGCCATGATTTTGAACCCTTCATTGGGTTCGCCATCCACGGCGGTGTTATGGATCATCATCAAGCGGCGTTGCCACGCAAAGCCACGTTCACTGCAAATTTCAGTTGCCAGATTGAACATAAGCGCACGTTCGGTTGGATCTTCCGGCACCAAACGAGGATCAGGGGCAATGCGTTCCGCCAGAGCCAGAATGTCCGTCCACTTTTCAACCGGCTGTTCATCATTGTACACCGCAACCGGTGCGTTTCGGATGCCGGTCCAGGCCACCAGATCCTCGTTCGGGGCGCCGCCCACCTGACCCACCGGCACGTAGTCGATGCCTTTCAAATGAAAGATGCCTTTTGCGGATTCGCTCCACGGGCCGGGTGCACCCATGGTCAGAGCCAGACGCATGCCGGGCATATCCTGCGCGATTTTCGGTTCCACGTAGTCCATGGATGCAACCTCACGCGTACAGGGCGAAGAATTCTTCGATGGCTTTCATCTGTCCGCCTTTGGTCGATGACGGCACGATAATGGGCGTGGTCACGCCCGCATCAAACCACGCTTCGATACCGTCGCGCACATGGGTCGCGCTGCCGTAAAGCGTGTTATCCGACAGCCACTTGTCGCTCATCAAGCTTGGCAGTTTGTCGAATTCTTTCGCTTCGATCGCTTTTTCGATGGCATCCATCTCTTCCACATAGCCGCACTGTTTCCAGTAATTGCGATAGTTCGGAAGTTGCGCATAGCCCGTGAGTGTTTTTCGGCACACGGCGCCGGCAGCGTCTTTGTCGTCGTCGATCACGGTTGGGATCATGTCGCCGATAAAAAAGTTTTCTTTGCCCGCTGTGGCCTTCAACTGTTCCGGCATGTAGCTGCGGCAGCCATTGGCCCATACGGCGCCTTCGGAAATCTCAAGCGCTAGGTCCAACATCTTGCTGCGCAAGGTGGCCAGGGTGATGGGGGGCAGGGGACCTGCTTCTTTTTCGGCCTCGCGCATGGCCCCCACATATTCGCGGATGTCCGATAGGGGCTTCCCTGGCGTCAAGCCATAGCGTTTGTAAACCGGACCATGGCTAACGCCGATGCCCAAACGAAAGCGGCCATTGCTGATTTCATTGATGAATGCGGAGGTGCGCGCCAATTCCACCGGGTGGCGGTAATAGATCGGTTGGATGGAGGTGCCGAATGTAATTTCGTTGGTCACATGAGCGATCGACTGGCACAACGCGATCGGGTCCCCCATGCTGGGGCAGAACAGGCCGGTAAACCCCCGTTTTTCCGCTTCAGTGGCGACTTCCAGCGTTTTGGCACGCCGGGTTGGAACAGCAGCGAGGGACATTGCGGGCATACGGGCCATGGGATTACCTCCGTGATCTATGGGAATATTTTGAGGGGACTATAGGGGGTCGGCGGCAATTTGGTAAGCCGAGATCTGAAAATCGCCCGAAACGCTTGATTAGACCGGGTAAGTCGGGCATCTAGCCTGAGGACTAAAGTGAGGAAACACATGTCATCAGAAAACGTATCCTGGCCGGCCATGACCATCGACGAGGCGCACGCCTTTTTAACGGCGCCCGGCGCACCTTTCGAAATGGAAACGGTGAACATTCGCGGCATCGACACGCGGACCTATAAAAACGCGCCGGCAACCTTGCGCGATGTGTTCCAATTGTCCGACGCTTGGGCCGATCGGGACTTTATGGTGTATGAGGACGAACGGGTTACTTTTGCCGCGCACACCAAAGCGGTCAAAACATTCGCGACCATACTGACCGAGAAGTATGGGGTGAAAAAGGGTGACCGCGTGGCCTTGATCATGCGCAACTATCCGGAATGGTCGGTGGTTTTCTGGGCCACCGTGTCGATCGGGGCGATCATTGTGCCGCTGAATGCCTGGTGGACCGGGCCGGAAATGGACTATGGCATTCAGGATTCCGGCGCCTGCGTTGTGATCGCGGATGGGCGGAAGTTGCAGGAACTGGAACCGCATGTGTATGGCCTGGACCTGCGTGGCCTGATTGGCGTCCGGTGCCCGCGTGAGAAATTGGGCCGTGCGGAGGCTTTTGAAGATCTGGTTGGTCAGACATCTGACTATATGGGGTTGGAAGATGTGGATCTGCCGGCGGTCGACCTGCACCCCGACGATGACATGACGATTTTCTACACGTCCGGCACCACAGGCAAACCGAAAGGGGCGTTGGGCACCCACCGCAATGTGTGCACCAATTTAATGAGCAGCCTGATCAGCGGGGCACGCAACTTTATGCGCCGTGGTGAAATACCGCCGACGCCAAGCCCTGAGGATCCGCAGCGGTCCATGCTGATTTCGGTGCCCCTGTTTCATGCCACGGGGTGTTATTCCGTGCTGGTGCCAATCGTCGCCGGGGGCGGAAAACTGGTGATGATGTATAAATGGGATGTGGAGCAAGCCTTGCCCATCATGGAGCGGGAAAAGATTTCGGCTTTTGGCGGCGTGCCGGCCATTGCGTGGCAGGTCTTGGAATCCCCCAATTTTGATAAATATGATTTGTCCTCCGTGGAAGGTGTGGCCTATGGGGGTGCCCCCGCCTCGCCAGAGCTGGTGCGGCGCATCAAGGACGCATTTCCGGCCGTGCAACCAGGCCAGGGATATGGCCTCACCGAAACCTCAGCGATCACCACACAGAATTCCGCGGAGGACTATGTCAACCGGCCGGATAGTGCCGGTGTGGCCGTGCCGGTGTGCGATGTGAAGGTGGTTGATACGGACGGCAATGAAGTTCCCACCGGCGAGGTGGGCGAATTGTGGATCAAAGGCCCGAATGTGGTGAAAGGCTATTGGAACAAACCGGACGCCACGGCGGATACGTTTGTAGACGGATGGTTAAAAAGCGGCGATCTGGTGCGCATGGATGAGGAAGGCTTTGTCTATATCCTTGACCGCGCCAAAGACATGCTGATCCGGGGTGGTGAAAACATTTACTGCGTTGAGGTGGAAGATGCGCTCTATAACCACCCCGCGGTGATGGATGCCGCCGTGGTTGGTATTCCGCATAAAGTGCTGGGCGAAGAAGTGGGCGCTGTTGTGCAGTTGTCACCGGATCAAACCGCGACCCAAGAGGAATTGCAGGCCCATGTGTCCGGTCAGCTTGCGGCGTTTAAAGTTCCGATCGCTATTGAAACTCAAAGTGAGCCGCTGGAACGCAACGCCAACGGCAAGATCCTAAAACCACCACTGCGCGACCGCATGGCGAAATATTCCCGGGGGTAGGGGCGGTTCCCTTACCCCTTACCGCCAATGCATTGGCAGGCGGAGCGGACAGCGGGAATGACATTGCGCCATTCGCCGGTCCACCGTGCTTCCCATTCGGCACATTTTTTGGGGCACACCTCGGCGGCATCGCCATCGCCCCACAACGGACCGGTTTTCACGTCGTAGAGGGATTCGATAAGAATTGTGCGGGTTTGCCCATCGGGCCAATAAAGGCCGAAACATTCATTGGTACCGCGCGCAATCACCCACGGGTGAGTGATGAACGTGGATTGGGTGAATTTGGTTTTCGGCTTGATGGTGCCGTATTTCTGGCGCTTGCCGTTATAGTCAATCCAATACAGCGTCAGCTTGTCGCTCGACTGATTGTCGATCACCAGATCAACCGGCATTTCGCCCTTACGAGATTTGACAAACCCTTGCTGCTCACCGCTGCATTGGGCTTGCGCCACCGCTGGGAAGGCGATCGCTATTAGACATAGAAAGACACTTAAAGGACGAAACATGCATCCCCCGAAAAAAATCCGCCGTTAATGTCCCCAGCACGTCCTTTTAACATGATCTGAAATTGTGGTCACTCTGTGATTGCCGCGTAAGTGAGCTGCTGAAACTGGGGCCGGAGGGGATAGGCCGCCGACGGCATGAGTTGAGTCATCAATATGCCGATCAGTTCTTCAGCCGGGTCGATCCAGAAGAATGTGCTGGCAGCCCCGCCCCAGGAAAAGGTGCCCTCGGTCACGGGTGCCATGGCATCCACAGCACTGGTCACGACGGAAAATCCGAGGCCAAAGCCCGACCCATCCATGCGTGTTTCGCTGAAGGTTTCATCCCCCATCTCGGCCATGGTTTGGCCGTTAGGCAGGTGGTTTTGAACCATGAAATCGATGGTCGTGGGGCTGAGGATGCGGGTGCCGTCCAGTTCGCCGCCGTTCAGCAACATGCGGCAGAAGCGGTGGTAGTCCGCAAGAGACGATACAAGGCCCCCTCCGCCTGATTGAAAGAGCCGCTTCGTGAGGTAAGGACTGGTGGCCCCTGCATCTTGCATTCGGATTTCTTTGGTTTGCGGGTCGCGCTCGTAGCATGAGGCCAGCCGGTGCGCTTTTTCTTCGGGTACTTGGAAGAACGTATCGGTCATGCCGAGCGGGTCGAAAATGCGCGTTTTGAAGAACGCGCCGAGGGATTGGCCCGACAAGACCTCCACCAACCGTCCGCATACGTCGGTTGCGAAGCTGTAATTCCATTTTTGCCCTGGTGAAAACACCAAGGGATGCGCCGCCAACCGGTTGACGAATGCCTCTAAGGACATGTCTTCCGATCCAAGCCCACGCAGTTTGGACCGCCGATACATCTTATCCACCGGGTGTTGCACCAGAAAATCGTAGGTGAGGCCGGAGGTATGGGTGAGCAAGTCGCGAATTTGCATGGGCCGGTCCGGCGCCCGTGTGGTGAAGGTCTCGGCATCGCCGCTGTCAAAGACCGGTGTGTCGCGGAATTCCGGCAGATAGCGGAACACTTCATGTTCCAATCGAAAGCGCCCCTCTTCATACAACATCATCAGCGCCACACTGGTGATGGGTTTTGTCATGGAATAAATGCGGAATAGGGTGTCGTTGTCGACCGGTTGCCCCGTGTCCCAGTCCATCACCCCTTGATGCGACTGATGCACGACTTTGCCGGCACGCGATACTAACAGAGATAGTCCAGATATTTTTTTTCGGTCTAAGTAGGTTTTGAAATAGGGCGGCAGCCGGTCGAGCCGCTCGCGGCTCATGCCGAAATCTTCAGGGGGCGCGATGTCGGTTGCAATATCCATGGCGTTGTCCTTTTTTTCCTCGTGCGGCGTGTGGCGCGCTCCGAAATAAACCATGCAGACGCGTGCTTTGAAACCAGGAATCAGTAGGCAAGCCCGGAAGGTCGCCGTTATAGTGGCAGATTAAAACCAAATTCGTTGGGGAGAGTTCGCATGGCCACCCAAAAGAAACCACCCCGCAGCCCATTTACCCGGCGGTCCACTGCGGAAGAGGTGACGGAAGGGCTTGATCTAACCGGCAAAACCGCGCTGGTCACGGGATGCAATTCTGGACTTGGTCTTGAAACCATGCGGGTGCTGGCCCTGCGCGGTGCCCATGTGATCGGTGCCGCCCGCACGGAAGAAAAAGCAAAAGAGGCCACCCAGGGTATGAAGGGCAAGGTAACGCCCGTCGCCTGTGAGTTATCGGATTTCGAGAGTGTTGTTGCCTGCGCCGACGCGGTCACGGCCCTCGATACACCCATTGATATGCTGATCTGCAATGCCGGAATCATGGCGCTGCCAACACTCGAGCAGAAATACGGGCTGGAGTTGCAATTCGTCACGAACCATTTGGGTCATTTCTTGCTCGTGAACAAACTGCTTCCGAAAGTGATCGACGCGGATGCCGGGCGTATCGTGATGTTATCCAGCTCCGCGCATATGCAAGCCCCCAAAGAAGGCATTCAGTTCGATAATCTTTCAGGAGAAGACGGCTATTCGGCGTGGCGGGCCTATGGGCAATCAAAGCTTGCGAATGCCTTGTTCGCGCTCGATTTGTCCGAGCGGTTGAAAGACACGACCGTTACCGCAAACTCCCTTCATCCCGGTGTCATTGCCACCAATCTTGGCCGCAATATGAGCGGATTGTTTTCCGTGGCGATTGGCGTTTTGTTGTTCCCCACCATGCGCAGCATACCGCAAGGGGCGGCAACCCAATGCTATGTGGCCACCAGTCCCGATCTCGCGGGCGTCAGTGGCTATTACTTTGCCGACAGCAATGTGAAGACGCCCAGTAAACATGCGCGAAACAAAGATATGGCGCGGAAGCTGACCGAGGTTTCCGAAGAGATCGTCCGTCGGTACGTTTCATAGATCCCAAACACATAGGTATACAGATTATGTCACATAAAATCGTCGATTTTCAGGTCAGCAAATCCGACTATCATCACGGACAATTCGTCGAACACAGTTTTGACGGGGTGGCGGACGGACAAGCGTTGATCAGCGTCGATTCTTTTGCGTTCACCGCGAACAATGTGACCTATGCGGTGTTTGGGGATGCCATGCGTTATTGGAATTTTTTTCCAGCTCCCGAGGGGCAAGGCCGTATACCGGTTTGGGGGTTTGGGACGGTGATCGAGTCCAAAGCCGACGGTGTTGACGTGGGACGCCGCGTTTATGGCTATTTTCCCATGTCCAACAAAGTGGTTGTTGAACCCACCCGCCAATCCAAAAGCAGCTTCTTCGATGGCGTTGCCCACCGGGCGGAGCTTCACGATATCTACAATCAATATAGCTTTGTGGATAACGATCCGCTCTACAGTCCTGATCTTGAGGCGCAGATCATGATTTTCCGGCCCTTGTTCACCACATCGTTCCTGATTGACGATTTTCTGGCGCGTGAAAATTTCTTCGAGGGCGAAACGGTGGTCTTGTCCAGTGCCTCCAGCAAGACCTCCATCGGACTTGCGTTTTGTTTGTACAATCGCGAAGGTCAGCGCCCCGCCGTGGTGGGCCTGACCTCGTCCGGAAACGCGGACTTTGTGAAGCAGTTAGGCTGCTACGACACGGTGGTCGGCTATGATGACATTGGATTGCTGCCGGAAACATCCGCCGTCTTCGTCGACATGGCCGGCAACAGCGCCGTGCTGTCGAACATCCACCATCATTATAAGGATCATCTGAAATATAGCTGTCTGGTGGGTGGCACACACTGGGAAAATCGCGGTGGAGGGGGCAGCGATCCGCTGCCGGGGCCGCAACCAACGCTGTTCTTTGCACCCGACCACGCCGCTGAGCGGATGAAAGAGTGGGGGCCGGGCGGGTTTCAAAGCCGCGTTGCCGAGTCCTGGAACAAATTCATCCCGCACACCAAAGAATGGGTGAATGTGCGCAAGGGCGACGGGCGCGCGGCTGTTGAAAAGACTTATGAAGAGGTGCTGAGCGGCAAGGCGGACCCGAAAGATGGGTTTGTGTTGTCGTTGAAAGACTGAACGGTTCGGTACGCTAAAGCTTCAGCTCGTCAAGGGCCGCCTCGCGTTCAAGGCTGATCCTTTTGGCGGATACTTCTTCGGATGTGCCAATACCCCGCAGAACACGCAGGCTGAGCTGGAGGCTGGACTCAACCGTCTCCGGCACCACATCGGTCGCGCCATGACCTAACAAGCGCCGTGCATGCAAGCGGTCGCGCGCCCGGGCATAGATCGGCAAGGCTGGCCACGTGCTGCGCACGGTACTAACCACCCGCTCGGCGGCGTCCGGGTCATCCATGGTGACCACCACGGCGGCGGCATTTTGCGCGCCCGCCCGCTTAAGCAACTCGATACGGGAGGCATCCCCATAGAAGACAGGCCGGTCCAGCGTTCTTTGTTCCGCGACCGTGGGGCCGTCCAAATCCAGCGCGAGGAAGGTGACGTGTTCCCGGTCCAGGATCCGCGCGAGCATGCGGCCAACGCGGCCAAACCCCGCCACGATGATGTGACCCTCGCCTTCCGCGAAAGCGTCCACGCCTTGGGCATTGTCATCATGCTGATGATGATCTTTTTCAAGGGCGGCGCCCAGACGTTTGCCAAGTTCCGCCACCAATGGCGTCAACATCATGGTTAGACCGGCAACGATCAACATGAACTGCGCGGTTTCGTTTGGCATCAGGTTCAGCGTAACCGCAAGTCCGATCACGACGAACGCGAATTCACCGCCTTGTCCCAACAGCATGCCCGCTTCAATCGCCACGTGGCGCGGCAAGCCGTAAAGGGAACAAAGAGCAGTCGCGATCAAAGATTTGAGCGTGAATAAGCCCACCACCGAAGCGCTGATCCAAAACGCCTCTTGTGCAATCACGCGATAGTCGATCCCCATGCCCACGGTCATAAAGAACAGGCCAAGCAGCAAGCCTTTAAAGGGCTCAATATCCACCTCGATTTCGTGCCGGAATTCGGTCCCCGCGAGCAGAACACCGGCCAGAAAGGCGCCCAACGCCATGGAAAGACCCGCAAATCCGGTTGCGGCGGCGGCGCCGATCACCACCAGCAAAATGGCGGCCATAAACATTTCCGGGCTGCCGGTTCGGCTGACAAAGACGAAGAGAGGGCGCAACGCCACACGCCCCGCCAGGAAGATCAAGGTCACCACAATGGCGGCTTGCCCGACGGCCAAAACAAGGCCGAAGACGATGGCGGTTTGCGTGCCCCCTTCCGCGCTGTTGCCGAAGACCCCCAGCATGAACAGGATGGGCACCACGGCCAAATCCTGAAACAACAAGATCGCGAAACTGGTCCGGCCAAGGGGCGTGCCGAGCAACCGCCTTTCCATCAGCAACTGCATGACGATGGCGGTCGATGACAGGGCTAAACAGGCCCCTAAGATAATGGCGACGGTGGGCGGGTTGCCCCAAAGCCGCGCGATAATGGTAATAATTGTCGCGGTGATCAGCACTTGTGAGGCACCAAGGCCAAACACCAAACGCCGCATCGCCCAGAGACGTTCCAGCGACAGCTCCAAACCAATCACGAAAAGAAGGAAGATCACGCCCAATTCGGCCAGCTGAGAAATGCCGTGAACATGGGTAATCACCACATAGTCGAGCCAGGGGAAGGTCTCGACAAATTGGCCAAGGCCGAAGGGGCCAATGACAAATCCGACGATCAGATATCCCAGGACGGAGCTGATTCGGTAATGATGAAAGATCGGGACAATGATGCCAGACGCCACAAGGAAGATCACGCCTTCGCGCAAAAACGGAATGGCTACGTGATGTTCTTCCAATGGATATCCCCCGATCGATCTTAGACCGCTTCTATTGTAGCTGATTTGCTGCTCTGCACCAAAGGCTCAACAAAACAACGTCGTGAAAAATTCACGTCTTTTGGGGGTTAGCTCTCCGCAAGGAAGGTCCGCACTTCAGATATGAACTTGTCCAACTGGTCATGATGCAGCCAGTGACCCGCCTTTTCGAAATTCACCAGCCGGGCGTTTTGGAAATATTTGATACGCCCGTCTTCGACCGGGTCGGATGCCCAAGATTCAGTGCCGCGTAACAGCAGGGTCGGACAAGTGATCCGTTCCCAGAGTTTATACTGGTCGCGAAACGGAATGCCGATGGGCGGAAAGGACCGTACGTAATTATCGAACTTCCACGTATAGGTGCCGTCTTCGTTTTGGCTGATGCCGTGTACGGTCAAATGCCGCGCTTGTTCCGCCGACAAATGCGGGTTCTCAGATTTCATGCGTTCATAGGCGTCATCAAGGGATGGATACTTCTTTGGCACACGCCCGGCAATGCCGCGCATTTCGTCAATCCAAGTGCCAAGGCGTTCTTCAATTGGTTTTTCGACGTTCTTTTTCAACCTGGCGGGTGGGGGGCCCAACCCCTCAATGACCACCAGTTTTTCAACGGTTTCCGGAAACAGACCTGTATAGGAGAGGGAAATTGCCCCGCCCAGGCTGTGGCTGAGGATGGTGACCGGCGACATTTCCTTTTGATGCAACAGTTGCGCAATGTCGTAGACATAGTTGATGTGGTTGTAGCTGCCGCCAATCATCCATTGGGAATCGCCATGGCCGCGCAAATCTGGGGCAATGATGTGATAGTCCTTACGCAGGTCCTCCGCCACCCAGTCCCAATTGCGGCAATGATCGCGGCCGCCATGCACCATCAGCATAGGCGGCGCATCCGGATTGCCCCAATCCACATAATGCAAACGCAAGCGTTGGGAAAAATACGTGTGAGATGTTGGACCTCTCATCGGTTCTGCCTCGGATTGTTGTGCTTTCTTAAGTGCTAGCGCTAATTTTGCGCCGCGGCAACATCCAAGAAGATCGCCGCGAAATGGCAAATCGCGGCACTGACCACGAAAACATGCCAGATGGCGGCATTGAAGCGCAGGTCCTTCCAGAGATGAAAGATAATGCCGACCGTGTAGAGGAGACCGCCGGCCACCAAAAGCGCCATGGCCTCCCCCGACATAGAGCGGAAAAGAGGTTCCGCCGCGACCACGGCGACCCAGCCCAAGGCCACATAAAAAGACACGATCAGCCGCTTGTCATGCCAACTCGTGAGAAGTTTTAGGCTGACACCGCCCAAGGCCCCCAGCCAAACGAAGGTCAGCAGCACGACGGCCCATTCGAACGGCAGTTTCATGGAGACAAGGGGGGTGTATGTCCCCGCGATCATTAGGTAAATGCCCGCCAGGTCGAAGCGGGCGTAACGTTCCGACCGGTCTATGTTGCGGTTGGTGTTGTACAGGGCCGAACATCCCAGCATGGCGAGCAAACAGACGCTGTAGATCGCAAGCGCGGCCATGAGGGCAGCGCTCCCGTGATCAATCGCCACGACAAGCATCCATCCAATGCCGATAAGCGCGAGTATCAGCGCGACAATATGGACAATGCCGTCAGCGATCCATTCAATGCGGTGAGTGTGTGGATACCAGTGCGGTGTGATTTTGCCGGAAATCACATCCCGGCAAATGGAGAGGCAAACAAATCTAACCGCAGCTCCGAGCAACGCGACCCCCAAACCAAAATACCCATCGACAGAATACCACAAAAAACAGGGCAGACCAATTGCAGATTGGCAATATGATTAACAAGGGTCCTTAATCAGTATGCGGTATAACAGGTGTGGCCGCATGAGGGGCAAATTTTATTTTTGACGGAAAATGTCCAGCTTCAAGGTTTCACTGGCGCCAAGCCACATGACGCCTTGGGTGTGGTCGATCCAGTCGTCGCCGGTGATTGCGTGAACGAAGACGGTAAACTCCCCGCGATTCATCATGAGCCACTGTAACGTGTCCGCGAGTTTGACGACGGGGACGCTGATTTGACAGCTGCCGCGTGGATGAGGCCCCACCGGACCATTATGAACGCGCCCCATCTTTAGGTCGAATTTTTGGGACAGGGTTGTGCACAATTGCTCCGCGTCGGGGGCTTGGTGGTCGTCGAAATAAACATGTGCGTGAAATGCTTTGGGTAGGGGGGTGTCGGACATGAGGGGCTCTCGATTGGTATTGCCCTTCACATGAGGTCATGGGGCCGTATTACAAGTCACAAAATAATAGCGGTTGCGCCTGAACATGGAATATGTTTGGTTTTGAAATGAAACCAAAAAATCTAACGGGCGGGAGAGTAATTCATGAATGATGCTGTGCCAGAACGGGGTGTCGTGCGGACGGAAACCCATGGTCACATCTTGAAGATGATCATCGACAATCCAAAAAAGAAAAATTCCTTCGTTCCCGAAATGATGGAGGAACTGTCCGATGCGCTGACGGAGCTGGATCGCAACCCCGATCTGCGGGTGGGGGTGCTATGCGCGGTGGGCGACCATTTCACCGCGGGGCTCGACATGCCGAAATTTTTTGGCCCCACCGCCACGCGCCGCGAGCGCAAAGAAGGCAACATTGATCCCTTTGGCCTGGGTCCTAAATGTTCCAAGCCGGTGGTAACGGCGGTGCAGGGTATCACCTTCACCGTGGGCATTGAGATGATGCTGGCCGGCGACATCGTCATCGCGGCGGACAGTTGCCGTTTCTGCCAAATGGAAGCCAAACGCGGCCTTGCGCCCTTGGGCGGTGCTCATTTCCGTTTCATAACACGGGCCGGGTGGGGCGATGCCATGTATCACCTGCTGCTGTGCGATGAATTCACGGCGGAGCGCGCGCATCATATTGGTCTGGTTCAGGAAGTTGTTCCGCATGGGACGCAAGTGGACCGGGCCATGGAACTGGCGGGCATTATTGCCAACAACGCGCCGCTGGGCATACAGGTGACGAAAAAGGCGGCACGGGCCTATATCGACCATGGGGAACAGGCGGCGATCGACATTGTGCCGGACATTCATAAGGCCGTGATGCAGTCCGAAGACATGAAGGAAGGCATCCAGTCATTCATTGAACGGCGCGCGGCGGTGTTCAAAGGGCGCTGACGCATCGGGGGCGCGCTATCGAGAGGGATAAGGCGCCCCCCTGGTTTTAGCCGGCTCTCAGGAATAAACCGGGGGTCGTTTTTCCATCATCGCCGCCACGCTCTCGGAAAAATCGGACGACTTGAGTTGATGGGCGAACGCTTTGCCTTCGGTCGCCATATGGTCTGCGATTTGGTCCCGCCGATTCCGGATCAATTCCTTTGACCGCTTTAAGGAGGACGGGGCAGATCCGGCGATTGTTGCGGCAATCTCTTCCACCGCTGCCGCTAACTCTGCGTCTTCGAAAACCCGCGACACAAGCCCATAATGGTGCGCCTCTTGGGCGCTTAAGGTGCGGCCTGCCAGCAAGATGTCATTGGCGACGGCCATGCCCACGGATGCGGGTAACAATAAAGACGATGCTGCTTCGGGCACCAGACCCAGTTTGACAAAGGGCGCGCTGAACCGTGCCGACTGTGCGGCATAGACCAAATCACAATGCAACAGCATTGTCAGGCCAACCCCAATGGCCGGCCCGTTGACCGCTGCAATGACCGGCTTCGGACAATCCCGGATTTCGCTTAAGAAACGGGCGACCGGTGGCATCTCGGTCGGTTCCGAAACGGAGAAGTCTTGAAGATCGTTTCCCGCGGTAAACACGTCGCCGTCGCCCGTAATGACAATAGCGCGGGCGCCGGTGTCTGACGCGTAAGCGGCAAGCGCATCGGCCATTGCGGCATACATGTCTTGTGTGAGGGCATTCTTCTTGTCGGCGCGCGACATGGTCAATCGCGTGATCCCGTTTTCTGTGTGGATATGTATGTGTTTGCTCATGAGACTCTCCGTTCACGGAGCAGGGAGGCTGTTTGGGAATTCACAATCTCCTCTGCGTTTTCAGATACATGTTTGAGAAAGCGCTCTATGACGGCGCATTCTTCGTTTGAAAATGGCTTCAAAAGGCTGGCATTAATTTTCTTCGTGCTCGCAAGCGTTGCGTGCACCAGCTGACGGCCGGCATCTTCAATGAAGACTTCAAAGCTGCGGGCGTCTGCCGGGCTTTGCCGGCGCGTTACCAACCCCTTTGCCGACATGCGATCGATCAGACCGGTCAAGCTAGATTTGCCCATCCGCAACTGATCGGCAATGGCGGTAATGGGGGCGCCGTCCCGCTGCATCAGAACAAACAGAACCGCCTGTTGCGATGCCGTTATCCCCACATTTGCTTGCAGGGCGCGGTCGGCAGCGCGAAACAAGGCGGAATAAGCGAGTTGGATCAGATGAAAAACGCGTGGCTGTCGCATCACTAATTTTATTTCGTATGTGAACTATTTTTAGTTCATATGCGAAATAAATATGGATTGTCAATGGGCAACATCAGCTGATTGTTGGGGACAGGGGTTTGTGATAGGGATGACGCGGCGGCAGCTTTGGCCCCGTAGCTCAGTCGGATAGAGCATCAGATTCCTAATCTGAGGGTCGGAGGTTCGAATCCTCCCGGGGTCGCCATTTCACACGATTGTTCGCTCCATCATCATCGCCACCAATTCAGATCTTTCCAATGTTTTTCCGTCGAGAATGACCTCTCCGAAGGTATCGTCTACAATCCGGTCAGCGCCATTATGGACATGGACGTGAATCCCAAACTCCTGTTCGCGGGCGGCGGTCCATACGATCGCAGGTGAGGACGCCCAGATGGTGTAGGTGCAGCCATCATATTCATCGAGGTAAAGCGGGCGGCCCGGCGTGACGTATTTTAGGGTTTGGGCGAAGCTGTCATGAAGCGGCTTCAATGGTGTCGAAACTATGGGCTTCTTGCTCCATGTGCTATCGCGACCGCAATTCCCGCAAAAGTGCTTTCGATGCGGCGTCTGGGCGAAGTCTCCAAGATCCAAATACCGATAACCGCAATGATTGCGGTTGATGCAGTCCATTTCCTTCTCAAGCTCGAGGCCGCAGACAAAATCAAACGCCGCAGGCGGGGTGACGTCGGCTTAGGTAGATCAAGTCAGCTGCTGGAAGAAATCTAGAAAATTACCATACAGACTAAGTTGTTTTGCTTGGGGAAACTGCCTGCTACGCTTGTCCATTCAAGAAGCGAAATATTCGTGATTGACTGATCCCAGTGATTTCTTGTCCAGATGCGACGTTTGAATGTCGCGTAGTCCAATAAGTTGCGATCAGGACGAACCAGCTAGTTGGTTCGTAATTTTTTCTGAACTGTGTTCTCTGGAGATCCCTTAGTTCATAGTTAGGTGTTTTGAGCCCACATATCACTAAGCCGCAAGCATAGGGGGCTTACTTAAAGTTATGTGACAAAAGACGGCGGTAGGTTTTTGGGCAGGTTCTTGATGTGGAGATCGCGTTGGGGGAACGGAATTTCGATGTCTGCATTTTTCAACGCGTTGAAAATTGCGGTTCGCACTTTACTCCGTGTAGATAGCGCTTTGTCTGCATTGCCAACGAACACCCGGACTTCAAAATCTAACGAGTTGTCGCCAAAACCGGCAAAATAGATGTATGGCTCAGGATAGCTCAAAATTTCCGGGATCTCACTGACGCCAGCTTTTAGAACGTCCTCCACCCGTGCGGGATCGGATGCGTACGAAACGCCAATGGGGACTACCAATCGAACCGTCGTGTCTCGGTGGGTCCAATTTTGGACGGTAGATGAGATAAGTTCCGAGTTTGGGACGATAATCGAACATCTATCAAAGGTTTCGATCTCAGTGGATCGAACACTGATTGTTTTCACATATCCCTCCCCCGACGGCGTCACGACCCAATCCCCAATTTTGATGGGGCGTTCAAACAACAGGATCAGACCGGAAACGAAATTGTTAACGATGCTCTGTAGTCCGAAGCCAATACCCACAGACAGGGCGCCCGCGATCAGCGCCAGGCTTGAAAGGTCAAAACCGAGCGTGGATATGGCTGCAAAGGCAGCAATGATAAGGCCTGCATATCCAATAAGGGCTTGGAGCGAATGTCGGACGCCGGGATTTAGTCGCGTATTTGGCAAAATGCTCTTTTCGAGCAGCCGCTGGATGAAGCGCGTCAAAAGAAGCAAGAGAGAGAACAGAAGCAACGCGTACAAGAAATTAATTGGAGATATTTGCAGCGCACCGATGGAGAAATCACTCACGGCGAGCAATGCCAAACCACCGATTTCCGGCCAGTCGACACCGAGTATATAAAGCGCTACCGGCGCCGCGAAAATCAGAAGCAAGAAGTCGACAGATAACCGGGTCCAAAAAGCAACAACGTCATTGGGGTCGGGTGCTGTACGGACGCTGCCAAAAATCAGCCGTTCAACGGCAAGTAATATCCATGACTGAAAGAAGGACCGGAACAAAAATAGATAGCCGGCGAGCAATGAGAGGAAGATGGACTTCTCAATGATGTATCGCGCCAAGGGGGCATAACTGAACATCGACGCCGTGATGGTGGTCACCGACAAACAGACCGTGATGATCAGCGGCCAATTAAAATTTTCATTCCCTTCACCGGCGACATGGGTTGCTGTTGGCGCATTTTTGTAAGCGCGGTAGGCCCAAACACTCATCGCGGAAAGCAGAAGGGCAAGCATGAGTGTTTGAAGAGAGACTAGTGATACGTAGTTCTCGTTTGATTGCCAGATTGCTTTGAATATTTGGTCGGCAGCGAACAAGCTTGCCGCGGTAACGATCCATTTGTGCGCCAAACCCGCATCGGGGTCCGACAGCGGAACCAAACGCCACACCGACCGTTCGGGCGCTAAGATTGCTCGGGAAATTGCGTGGGCAATAAAAACAACGAGGAATGCCTGTGCAACGCTGACGGACAGGTGCGCTGTGTCCTCCGAAATCAATCCTGTCACCATTGACGTTTGGTGAATGACAAAAATCGCAATCGCTGCCAAAACAATGCGTGTTGAGGCGCGCGTAAGTGCAATGGCCGAACGTCGCGGTGCCGATATTTCTAGGGGTGTAAATCGTCGCCAAACCCGATCACCGATGAATGATCGCAATGGTACCGTCAGGATCCAAAAGGCAACAAGTGCACCAAACCCCAAAACCAAAGAACGTGCGAGGGTTCGTTCTTTCGTTTGCTGCCGCCACCAATCAGACAAATACGTTTGTGCGTTTTCAGCCTGGGAAGCAAACCCTTCAGAAGCTAATGCCAGAGTATTCTCGGTAAACAGAACGGGCGAGCGTGCAAATACCGACTCGACGAAATGTCCTCTTAATTGCTGACCGGCGGCGGATTGAATGTCCGCGATCATCTGTTCCGCCGCGATTGCTCGCAGCGATAGTCCCTGTAGTTCAGAAATTTTTTCATTGAGGGACGAGCGAAGGTTTTGAATAGTTTCGGACTCTGTGCCTTTGTCCGACGCTTCACCGAGCACTTCTAGGTCAGTTTTTGCTTCCTGAAGCGCTGTTTGAATCTCTTTTCGTAGCGCCACAAGCTGAACTCTGGACGCCTGTAACCCCAGGCGTGCTGTCGAGAGTGCTTTGGGGTTATCTTTCTCGCTTTCGATACTTTTTTTGGCGGCACCAGCCTGTTGTTCAATCTCTGCGAGAGTGTTTTTCAACGGGTCCAAAAGCTGACCCTGGGCCATGGCTAATGAGAGGTTGAAAGCTAAAATCAACGGGGTCAATAGTCTGGCGGCGCCAAGCATGTTTTGGTACTCCGGTTTAGATCACTCGGACATAGCATAATTATGAGTCAAACCAACCGCGTCATGTCCCTTTGTGTACACTGAGTACTTGGAAGAATCATCCGTATCAACGGCAGAGCGAGGGTGCAATGAAACGAGAATCACAAAGCGGATTGTTACTCTCCCGTGCGTTCACGCCACAAAGTTCATCGAGCAGTAGCGCGTTAGAGTGGTCACATTGGGATCTCAGCCAATCCGATGCGAGGGATCAAATCTGTCGGCTTTCGGAACTTGACACTGTGGTTGCTGAGGCTCTCATGGCGCCGGAAACCAGACCGCGGTGCACGAAACACGATGGCGGCGCCATACTGATCCTGCGGGGTGTTAACTTGAATGAGGGGTCAGACCCTGAAGACATGGTGTCCGTTCGTATTTGGGCGAGTGAAAAGCTGATCGTGAGCGGCCAATTGAGGCGGGTCCGCGCTATTGAGGACGTTGCCAATCGGGCGGAGAGCCCAGAAGGACCTCACTCGGCGGGGAGCTTGGTGGTTGCCATAGCATCACGCTTGACGGACCGCATGGAAAAGATCATCGACGACGCCACCGCCGCCATCGAAGTCTATGAGACTTTTGATCATTCCTCCCATAGTGAACGAGACCGGCAAAATCTTGCGGAGGTCAGGCGTCGCGTAACGACATTACGCCGGTTTATCGCGCCTCAACGGGATGCATTGCGGTCCTTGGCGGAGGGGTCTTATTCGTGGCTAAGTCAGGACGATCGCGCTGTCTTGCTGGAGACAATCGATCAAACCACACGTTATGTGGAAGAACTTGATGAAACCCAACAAAGGGCGGTTATTGTTCAGGATGAAATCGCCACAGCGATAGCTGAACGCATGAATTTGACCATGTTCGTTCTGGCCTTGGTGGGAGGTGTGTTTCTGCCTCTTTCGTTTGTCACGGGATTGCTTGGCATCAATGTGGGGGGCATTCCATTTTCGGACTCGCCGTTCGGATTCCTGATTGTCTGTGTTTTCCTCCTCGTCTGTGCTGGAGCCGTGTACTGGCTTTTCAAAAAATATAGACTTATCTGACACTTAGCAGGGTTTTGTAAGAAAATTCGGCCCATGCTCTTGAAAAATTATTTAGAGGTCTAATATTTAGTATCATAACATTCAGAGAAAGAAACATTAGACTTCAAAGGTAAAACGGATTAGACGGATGATTATCGCTAGAGAATTTGCGGAACCGGTAGAAATGGCAAATCAAACGCCCGATTTATCAGACGAGGTGCTGACCGTATTGCGGCAAATCATTCGCGCGACAGACATCAACTCCAAGAGACTCGCGAAGACCACGGGGCTGACTACACCTCAACTGGTTGTTTTGCGTGCCATAAGCGATCTTGGTGAAGTGACGATGCGCCGTCTGTCGGCTCACGTGAGTTTGAGCCAAGCGACCGTCACGACAATCGTTGACCGCTTGGAGAAACAGAGTTTGGTTGAACGGTACCGCAGTGAAACTGATCGTCGTATCGTTCATGCAAAGCTGTCTCGGACCGGAAAACAAATGTTGCGGAAGGCTCCCCCGCTTTTGCAGGAGCGTTTTTCAGAGTCGTTCAGTAGGTTATCGAAGACTGATCAAAAAGATATTGTCGCGTCACTATCTCTCGTGGCGCGGATGATGGGGGCCGATGAGATTGACGCATCTCCGGTCCTAACAGTGGCCCCTCCAGCGAACGACCGATAACGTCAACGCTGTTGCGCCGGGCCTAAGCGTCAGAACCCAAAACTCGAGCGCGCCGTCTTCGCCGTGAACAACGTGAATGGCTGCGCCGATTGAAAGGAGAAAATCATGAGTAATATTTTGAACATTCGAACGGAAGAAGTCCCCAATCGCTCGGACGTAGAACGCCGTGACCGTGAAATGTTATCGGAATTATTGGGACGTGTGCTGGCGAGTACCTATGTGCTTTATCACAAAACGCACGCCTTTCACTGGAACGTTACCGGACCGCTGTTCCACAGCGTTCACCAATTGACTGAAGAGCAATACAAGGACCTTGCCGAAGCGGTCGACGACATTGCAGAACGCATCCGCGCCATTGGTTTTCCGGCACCCATTGGGCTTTCTCGGTATACGAAGGAAAGCTGCGTAACAGACACGTCCGAGTTCCCGGATACGGGAACCATGATCCACGAGCTTGCGCGAGATCACCAGCTGGTCGCCAACCAAATACGCGAGGTTGTTTCGGAAGCCGAAAAAACGGGTGATCTGTATACGGCGGACTTGCTGACGTCGCGGATTGGCGTACACGAAAAAGCGGCATGGATGCTGAACGCCCTGATTGTTCAATAAAAGTTCGGGAGCCCAGGAGAAATGAAAAAACGGCGGGAAACCAATGCTGTCAATGCAGCTGGAGAAGAGCGAGGTGGCAGCGCTGAAATGCCACTCGTTCTCGGTGCATCTATCGTCTCGTCTACGTTAGCGCTTGGCGCGCTGACACTTTACTTCGCGGCCTAGTCTCTCCTCATAGGACGCCTGAAGTTGCCTCGGCGGCCCCCAGCCGCCGGGGCTTTTTTTGCGATAGATCGGTAAAATCCAACCCTGCGCTGCCAGAAAGAAATATTATTTTATCTATAGACAAAAAATATTTGTCTATATATAAGATCGGCATGTCAGATGTGAAACACCTATTTGCGGATGTGGCGGAGAAGCTTGTGGCGCTCTATTCCGAACCATTCGGCGGCAAACCAAAAGGCAGGTACCGGATCGCGAACAAATTGGTTCGCAGTTTGGCAGGGCGCCGGCGCCTTTATGAGGACGATGTGCAACAGCTCTCTCGCGAGCTCTTGGAACGTGGTTATGTCCTCATCGATATGGACGGCTTCTTCGTCATCATGAGCGCCAATTCGTTTGTGAATTACCGCCGGGTCAATGAAGAGGCGATTACGTGACGAAAGCGGCGCGCCGTCCATTGAACACCACCATCGGATGGCGTGAATGGGTGGGATTACCCGACCTCGACATTTTCCCCATCCGGGCGAAAATCGATACGGGGGCACGTACGTCGGCCTTACATGCGGTCGTCCGTGAAACATATGAAAAAGACGGTGTGGCTTGGGTCGATTTTGATGTGCCGGTTTTCGAAACAAAATCGGTCAAACGATGCCGTGCGCGGTTGATCGAATCTCGCGCGATCAAAAACACAAGCGGTGTTCCCGACCATCGCTACGTGATTGAAACCACGCTGGTTCTCGGTCAGCGTCGCTGGGTGATCGAAACGTCACTTGCCGACCGTGAGCAAATGACGTTCGACTTGATACTCGGCCGCACGGCGATTCGTAACCGGCGGCTCTGTGTTGATCCGGGACGATCATATTTACTGGGGCCGCCATTGCAAATCGCTGCGACACCTCTCAGCGCGTAGCGCTTACTCAGAAAAACCGGATAACCGTTCCGTTCGGGAACCATAAAAAGGAAGACCGCAATGAAAATCGCGATGTTGGCCAGAAATCCCAATTTATACTCTCACAAACGTTTGAAAGAGGCCGCTGAAGCGAGGGGGCACGAGCTCGATGTTATCGATACGCTTCGATGCTACATGAACATTGCGTCCCGTAGACCCGCAATTTTCTACAATGGCGAAAAACTGCCATTGTACGATGCGGTGATTCCGCGAATCGGCGCCTCCATTACATTTTATGGTCTCGCTGTTCTCCGCCAATTTGAAATGATGGGCGTTTATCCGCTCAATGAATCTGTCGCAATTGGCCGTTCCCGAGATAAGCTTCGATCCCTTCAATTGTTGGCGAGGGAAGGTGTTGGTTTGCCGGTCACTACTTTCGCACATGACCCGAAACAAACCGAGGAAGTCCTGAAGGTCTCTGGTGGTGCACCGGTCGTCATCAAGCTGTTGGAAGGGACACAAGGTATCGGCGTGGTTTTGGCGGACTCGGATCGTTCCGCGAAATCAGTCATTGAGGCTTTCCGGGGAGCCAAAGTGAATATTCTGGTTCAAGAGTTTATTGCAGAGGCTGGGGGCACAGATATCCGTGCATTGGTGGTTGGCGGAAAGGTTGTGGCGGCCATGCAACGAAAAGGCGCGGAAGATGATTTTCGTTCTAACCTCCATCGTGGTGGTACTGCGCAAATGGTCAAAATTTCTCCCGAAGAAAGGTCCACCGCCATTCGGGCCGCCAAACGCATGGGATTGAACGTCGCTGGCGTGGACATGCTTCGGTCGAATCACGGACCGGTGGTCATGGAGGTTAACTCATCGCCCGGGCTCGAAGGTGTGGAGAAGGCCACTGGCATTGACGTAGCCGGGCGAATTATTGAACTGGTGGAACGCCAAGCAAAACCTGGTAACACGAAGACCAGAGGAAAAGGATAGTGTCGGAAGGTTCCTCCTTCCAGATCGGTGACTACCAAATTTCACCAGGCGAACGGCGTACCGTCGATCTTCCTGTAAGCGTTTTGCCAGATCACACACCTGTTAATTTGTCGGTTCACATCGTAAACGGGCATAAACCGGGGCCGGTCATGTTTGTAAGCGCCGCGATACATGGAGACGAAATTATCGGTGTAGAAATTGTTCGCCGTCTTTTGGACGTGGCGAACTTAGGGCGGTTGAATGGCACTCTTCTCGCGATCCCGATCGTGAATGCTTTCGGTTTCATGAATCATTCTCGCTACTTGCCGGATCGACGCGACCTCAACAGGTCTTTTCCCGGGAGCGCGAAAGGCTCACTCGCATCGCGGTTGGCAGATCTTTTTCTGCAAGAAATCGTTGCGCGATCAGATTACGGGGTTGACCTTCATTCCGCGGCGATCCATCGCAATAATTTGCCACAAATTCGGATTTCACCTGGCGACGACAAATTGCTGTCCCTTGCAACGGCTTTTGGACCGCCGCTTATCCTGACGTCGAATTTGCGGGAGGGATCCCTGCGCGCCGCGGCCCAGGAGATGGGCGTGGGCGTATTGCTTTATGAAGCGGGGGAAGGGCTTCGGTTCGACGAAAATGCTGTGCGTACGGGCGTGTCGGGAATTCTGAGAGTTATGCGCCAACTCGGTATGGTAAGTGGAAAAGGCATTCGTAAAGCGTCTGTCAGCCCGATCAAAGTGCGTTCCAGTTTTTGGCTTAGGGCGCCTGCGGGAGGTTTGCTCAGAACCTTTAAAACCATCGGTGATGCCATAGAACCAGGCGACAAATTGGGGGTGATCTCTGATCCGTTCGGAGAGGTCGACACCGAACTGTCAATCGATCAAGCGGGCCTTATTATCGGGCGAACAGAATTGCCAATCATCAATGAAGGTGATGGGTTGTTCCATGTCGCCCGCTTGCGCCGCGATGAGGATGCGGAATCCACCATTGATAGCCTGACGGCTCAACTTGATGACGACCCGCTTTTCGATGAAGATGAAATCATCTGATTCTGGTGCCATCCCAAACCTGGAAACGAACAACATTGTCAGGTCAATCGGAACCGACATCCGCGCTGACGGAACTATTTGCAGGTGAAGAACTGCTCACCCAAGCTGAACGGCTTTTGGCTTGGTTGAAAGAAAATTTGTTCACCTTCGACGTCGCAATCGAACTCAGTCTCATTGCCATTGTGTTTGGTGCGGCTGCGTTCGTCAGTCCCAGATTGAAAAGACTAGTCGCGACACAAATCATGCCGCGCATCAAAGGCGATCAACTTCGCCGAAGCGTCGATGCCTTGCGGATCATCATGGTACCGATCGCAACTTTGATCTTCCTTAATGTGGCGTCAATCGGCCTAACGGTCGCTGAACAATCTACAGCTTGGGTTGGGGCCGCGATCAGCCTCGTCATAGCTTGGATTGTGATCCGGTTGGTCACGCTCATTATTCGATCGCAATTCTGGTCTCGTGTTGCGTTTTATGTGGTCTGGCCTATTGCCGCCTTGGATGTGTTCGGCATTCTTGACGATGTGGTGGCCTATCTCGAAGCCGCAGCTATACCTTTGGGCACCTCGTCCGAAGGAGCGTCGCGTCAGATTTCGGCACTGGATGTGGTGCGTGGATTTATCGCGTTCGTATTGTTCTTCTGGATAGCGAATATCCTCAGTCGGTTTTTGTCCCACCGCATCTACCAAATTGAAGAACTGACCCCCTCGCTGCAGACGCTCATTGTCAAAATCCTAAACATATTGCTGCCCGTTCTCGCTGTTTTTGCGGCGTTGCAGTTGATCGGCGTTAACTTGGCCGCGCTTGCGGTTTTCTCCGGCGCAATTGGTTTGGGTATTGGCCTTGGATTGCAGCGCACTGTCGCTAATCTGATCGGGGGGTTCACGCTTGTTGCAGACCGCTCAATAAAACCGGGCGACGTGGTGTCGGTTAAAGACACGTTCGGATGGGTCACCTCACTTGGGGCGCGCTATGTCTCCATTCGAACACGCGATGGCACGGAACATCTGGTTCCAAATGACGACTTCATCAATAATGGCGTTATAAATTGGTCCCATGCAGATCGAGCCGTGCGTATTCATGCGCCGTTTGGTGTCGCCTATGGGACCGAAGACCTGAGGCAGGTCCAAGCGCTTTGTCGAGAAGCTGCTAGTGCCACTGACCGTGTGCTGGAAAATCCGCAGCCCGTGTGCAATTTGGTCGGATTCGGAGACAGTTCCGTGGACTTCGACCTTCGTTTTTGGATACAGGACCCGCAGAAAGGGATCGCGAATGTTCGAAGCAATGTCTATCTGAACATTTGGGATAAGTTCAAAGAACACGGCATCGAAGTTCCATTCCCGCAACGGGACATTCATATTAAATCCGGTTGACCGCGCCGTCATGGATATTGCTCAAGGGTCGCGACCTTCGTGTTTTTGAAGACGCGCGGCTAACCCAGAATGTCCCTGGAGGGGCGGTCGGACACAACCGCCCCTCAATTTTTCATTGTTATCCAAACGCTCGGAACGCGAGAAACACAAGATATGCTGCATACAAGACGACAAAGATAAAACCTTCTCGTCTTGAAATTTGATAATCTGTAAATGCAAACCAGAACATCAGAGTGCTGACGGCCCCAAAAATCCAGAGGTCGTAGGTGAGAGCGCCCGGCGGAACCGTGATTGGTTGAACCAAGGCAGTAATACCCAAAATGCCCAATATATTGAACAGGTTGCTGCCGATGATGTTACCTAAAGCAACATCTGTCTGACGTTTCAGCGCCGCTGTAATTGACGTTGCAAGCTCGGGTAATGAAGTACCAAGTGCAATGATCGTAAGGCCGATAACCGTTTCAGGAATTGCAAATGAACGGGCAACGGAAATGGAACCTGAAACGGTCCAATGTGCCCCCAACAATACCATCGCTCCCCCAATGAAGGGCAGCGACCAAAGCAAAACGGAATTAGACGCGGGTGGTTCTGCAATGGTTGCTTCTTCTTCATGCAATGCCGCAGACGCATCAGGATGTTTGCTCTCCGTCGTGTAGGTATAGAAAAGATAGGCAAACAGCGACACCACAAAGACGGCGCCCACAATTCGACCAATCTCGCCAGAGAAAGCAAACGCCATACACGCTGCTGTTGCCAAGGCAAGCATTGGGCCGTCGCGGCGAAAACTTCTCGGTTCGGCTGGAATGGCCAAAATGGTTGCGGTAACGCCTAAGATAAGAAGAATGTTCGCAACATTGCTGCCGAGCACATTGCCGACCACGAGCGCTGACGAACCATTAGAGATGGCGGTGATGCTCGTAACAAGTTCTGGTAGGGACGTGCCGAAACCCACAAGAACCAAACCGGTAAACAATGGCGATACACCCAATTTATCTGCAACGCCGACAGCGCCCCGCACCAACAAATCACCGCCATAGGCAAGCAATCCCAAACCAGCCAGAATTTGCAGGAAGGTCATAGCGACCCCTTTTTTTGCCAGATTATCAATACTCTCGGCTGTTCATTCCGGACTATCTGAAGACCCATCTCATTATGAGAGGCGAGTGTTTATCAATAAACAGATATCACGTATGGGAATTGCTTATCATTGAATATGTCCGAATTGGTTGAGATCCGATCGGCAGAAGATCTGCAGGAGGAGGGGACGTACCAAACAAATTGATGTTCGGACGGACTTCGCAAAATTGATTTCAATGTTGATATTGCGGTTTGAGAAATTGGCTTAATTCCAATCGGCCTAGTTTAAAGACCAATTATACTGAATTTCTATGCTACGCAGTTGCTGCGATGCCAAGGTGGCGTAACGATCTCAACCAACTAAGTATTTGACTTGATAGGGCTGTCCAACTTTGTTCCAGCTCAGAACACCTGATTCCTAATCTGAGGGTCGGAGGTTGTTCGGCGGGCATTTGATCCACTGGATCAAATGCGGTTCCGCCTCACCCTCCCGGGGTCGCCATTACATCCAATGTCCATGCCGCCCTCATCCTCACCTGAAAAACTGGCGCCGAATGGGCAAATCTGCGATTCTCCGCACGTCTTGATCCTTTGAGGGGCGTGGCTGAATGATTGGAAAATGCCTAACATTTGTGGGCTGCCTGGCGGTAGGCAGTCTGCTTTTTGCCAACACCGCAACGGCGCAGGATGAGGCGGCGGTCGAGGTGGAATTCACGGCGTCGGTGTGGGCGGACAATTGGTTTGCACTTTATGTCAACGGCGAATTGGTGGGCGAAGACTCGGTGCCCTTCGATACCATTCGGTCCTTCAACTCAGATACGATCACATTCAAGGCCACCTATCCGCTGACCATCGCCATGGTCACGCGCGATTACATCGAGAATGACAGCGGTCTTGAATATATCGGTTCGCTGTTTGGCTTCGCCCGCCTGTGGGATGGGTTTACGTTCTTCCAACAGATGGGGGATGGCGGGGTCATCGCGCAAATTGAGGAAACCGGCAGCGGTAAAATTGTGGCCACCACATCGAACGCGTGGCGGGGATTGCTAATTCATAAAGCGCCCCTCAACCCCGACTGTGAAAAGTCGTCTCAACCCATGGAAGACTGCACCTTCGAGAAGACCGAAGAACCCGATGGTTGGCAGGCGGACGATTTCGATGCATCGGCCTGGGTGGCTGCCACCGAATACACGTCCGAACAGATCGGGGCGAAGTTTGGTTACAATGATGTGGACTGGGACCCCGCCGCAAAACTCATTTGGACGGGGGACCTCAAAGCCGATAACACGATCCTCTGGCGGCACAAGGTTGTGGGTCCAGAATAAAAGATTGGCTGCCATCAATTAATGGCCAATGCCGAGAGCGGCCGGCACCTTCATTAAAATACGAATTCAGACCTCAGTATGAATAGGCCTAGATTTGCCAACGGTCGGTCTTTGCCCTGTTTCTGAAGCGCCTATGTGGTTGAGAAATTGACAAATTAGGTAGAATTACCTAAATTAGGTAAAAATACCTAAACCAGTCGAAGGGCCGAAAAAGGGAGAAGGCGCATGGAACAGACATCCAGACATATCCTGGTTGTTGGCGGCGGCACGTCCGGGGCCGTGCTTGCGGCGCGGTTGAGCGAAAATCCAGATGTCGCCGTGACTTTGCTGGAGGCGGGGCCGGACCACAACGGGTATGAGGCCACGAATATCGAGCCGATAAGCGCATCGGACACCTGGGGGGGCGTAGGCACCAACATTGCGACAACTGCCATGAAAACCGAGGCCGGGGCGATAACGGCCATTCAAGGGCGGTTGTTGGGCGGGACATCGGCGATCAATGGATTGGCCACCTTGCGCGGTCAGCCTGCGGATTATGACGCCTGGGCCGCTGCCGGGTGCGATGGCTGGGGCTGGACAGATGTGGTGGACACGTTCATCGCCGCGGAAACCGACAGGGATTTCCACAATTCTCCCCTTCACGGCAGCAACGGTCCGCTGCCTGTCCGCCGGTGGCGCCGGGAGGAACTCGACCCCGGCCATGCGGCCTTTCATGACGCCATGGCCGAGATCGGCCAGCCGGTGGCGGCGGATATCAATGATCCCGACCAACTGCCCGGCGTGGGCATCTTTCCGGTGACCATTGACGACCAAGCGCGGCGTGTGTCCACGTCGCTCGCCTATCTGACAGAAGATGTGCGGGCCCGCGACAACCTAACCATCCGCACCCGCGCGCCCGTTGCGACCATTGCCATTGAGGACGGCAGGGCCCATGGCGTAACGCTGCAGAGCGGCGAAGAGATTACCGCGGATGAAGTGGTGCTGACGGCCGGGGCTCTTTATTCGCCAACCATCCTGCTTCGGTCCGGCGTCGGGCCGAAGGACCATCTATCCGACTATGGCATTCATGTGCATGCGGATCTTCCCGTTGGTTCGACCATGAGCGACCATTTAGGAACGGCTGTTCTCTACCATTGCAAGGGAGCTCGCAGTGGTATTGCCGGACCCGCCCAAGTGGTGTGCGTGGGGGCATCGAATGGGATCGATGTGGATTACCACCTCATGCCGATTTCGATCCACAATCCGGAAAAGGACCCGCTCACCTTCAGCGAAAAACGGCGGTTTTTCGGTCAGTTCAAGAATGATGGGGCCAGCCCCGGTCTTGGCACCATGTTGTCGGTCTTGAATTTCTTGCTCACACCGACGACCAACTCGACATTGTTCACGGTGGCCGCCTTATCGTTGTGTTCCAGCGGAAAGGGTAGTGTGCGGCTGGGGGAAACGCCGGACGCAGCACCTAAAGTCGTTGCGCCGCCTCTCGACGAAAAAGTCCGCCAAAGCCTTCGTCATGCGTTCGATCGCCTTGCGGATTGGGAAGAGTCCGATGCCTTCAAGGCCAACAATATTCAATCCGTTCTCGGACAGAACTTACGGGCGGCGGACGCGGTAGAGACGTCGCTTCAGCGCAACACGATCAGCTATTTCCATATGGTAGGCACCTGTCCCATGGGAACCGTGCTGGATGCGGATTGCCGGGTTCACGGCATCGCGAATCTGCGGGTGGCGGACGGATCGGTGATGCCACAGATCCCGCGGGGGAATACGTATCTTGGTTGCGTGATGGTGGCGGAACGTATCGCCCGCAAAATGCTTGGCGACGCCTCTTCGAGCGCATCTGGGGACATGTCTGCTGCACGGGCGGGTCATGGATAAAAAACTGCCCACCGCGACGCGGATCCTCAGTGCAAGCCGTCGTCTGTTCAATAAAAAGGGGTATGCCGCAACCTCGCTGACCGAGATTGCGGAAGAGGTGGGGATCTCTCAAGGGAATCTGTCGTATCACTTCCCGACCAAAATGGATCTGGTGGTCCGTCTGCGGCAAGACGCGCGTCGAGCTGCGCAAGCGCGGCAAGCCGCCCTGACACCGGGCGCGATCGCAGATGATTATGTGGAGCACCTTCTCTTTGCAATGACCATGATGTGGGAAAACCGTTTCGTTTTTCGAGATCGGCATCAGTATGCAGACGAAAAAGATGCCGGCGAAACGGATGCAGCTATGCAAGCGGACTTCGAGGAGCTCCATGGCCTGTTGCGCCGGATTGAACAAGAACATCTCCTTCGGCGGGATATTCCGGTCGAATTAGAAACGCTCACCCGTATATTGTGGGTCGTTAGCCGGTATTGGATGGACTATCTTCTCGAGTTTGAAGGTCAGGAAGAAGTGACCTGGGCCGACCAAGAGCGCGGCATAGAACACCATTTTGCGGCCTTGTTTCCCTATTTGGTGGCGTCGGCGCGAAAAGACTTTCGAGACGCCCTTGTCCGATTGTCTCGTGACAAACAACAGCCGGTGTTGTAGGCCAGACGCAAACGATCAATTGACACGAGACGGATAGCCATCGCATAGCGGCCGGCTTGGGGCCGACCGCGCACGGAACAAGCGCGGTCGTCAGGCGCCGCCCGAAAAGATGAGATTTTAAAGACCGAAACCGAACCAAACAGGACAACGCAAATGAAAAACGACCTAACGAACCTTTTCGACGTGAGTGGCAAGACCGCGCTTGTGACCGGGGGCTCTCGTGGAATTGGCGAGATGATCGCAGCCGGCTTGTTGGCGAATGGCGTGAAGGTCTATATCAGCTCGCGCAAAGCGGCGGCGTGTGAAGAAACAGCGTCTCGTCTTCAAGAACAATTTGGCGGGACCTGTGTTGCGCTTCCAGCGGATCTATCGACCGTCGATGGGGCCGAAGGTTTGGCAAAACGCCTGTCGGAGCAGGAAGACAAGCTGGATATATTGGTGAACAATGCCGGGGTCGCCTGGGGCGCGCCATTGGATGAATTTCCGGAAAAGGGTTGGGACAAGGTGATGGATACCAATGTAAAAGGTGTCTTCTTTTTGACCCAAAAGCTGCTGCCCTTGTTGCGCAAGTCGGGCACCGCGGAAAACCCGGCGCGGGTGATCAATATAGGGTCGATCGACGGATTAAAGTCCGCGCGCTTCCAAACCTTTTCCTACGGTGCGTCAAAAGCAGCGGTTCATCACCTCACGCGCTTTTTGGCGGCGCATCTCACCAGCGAACACATAAACTGCAACGCCATTGCGCCCGGCCCTTATCCGACCTGGATGTTGTCCACGGGTGTTGGATATGGCGGCGAGACCGATGGCGTTGACTGGGATGCGGTAGGCCAAGGAAATCCAAGTGGCCGTGTCGGAACCCCTCAAGACATTGCAGGCCTGGTTATTTTCCTCAGTTCACGGGCTGGTAGCTACATCGTCGGGCAGGTTGTTGCGTCGGACGGTGGTGTTGTCGGTACGGGCTGACCGGTTTCCGGGACGCGCTTTTTGGGCATAGGCGTCAGTTGTGGTGGTGGTTTCGTGGAGCGGATGGTGCTTGTCTAAGCCTTCCTCCGCCTAAAGAGCGTTTGGACTCGCCGCCACCATTTCCACCGATAGGTTAAGAGGTCTAGATAGGGCTTGACCTCATCTTCACGGGGGTTGCCCACATCTTCGGGGTTTGCGCTCCAATCATGTTGAAACGGCAGCTCCTTAGCGGATCGTAAGCGCCAGGCCTTCAAATAGTAATTCAAAAACTGTTTGAGTTGCTGCTTCGCGCTCAAAAAGTCGGACGATCTCTCGAAGCGGCCGCGCCGATAGGCCCGAAACATCGGCGTCAGACAGCCAATAGCAAAACCCGACAGGAACACTGGATGGAGCAAGACGATCGCTGCGAATTCCGCCAGCTCGTCGAAATCATCCCGTGCGATAGCGATGGCATCCCCATTTCCAAAAACCAGCGCGACCAGGGCGGAGAAAAACCAAGCGACGAAAAAGACTGTGATGATGATCAGGGGCAGCGTTGCGAAATCGATCAGTGCCCGGCGCATGCCCCAAATCAGCGAATATCTTAGGAAACGGGCAATAACCCATCCAATCAACGCGCCGATGCTCAAAAGCACAAGGGTTGCAAACAGAAAATTCCCAATTTCGACCGGGAGCATGTAGGACAGCAGCAGCGAAATCGCCCCCAGCCAAATTAAAAACTGACCGCTGAAAAAGAAATCTCGTAACCACTGACGCATGTGGTTTGCCCCAAATCCCCTGTTCAGATGATGTCTCGCCCCGCGCACCATCTGGTACCATCTTAACGCGGCACCGGATCATCTGTGAATAGTGTATGGCCGGTAGACTAGAGTGTGAGGCAGCTCACACGGCGGCCTCATATCGCATGCGGCGGCGGATTGCCGGGCCCCGAAGAAAAGCGAACAACAAACCAAAACAAACACCGACCAGACCCAAAGGCGCGCTGGCGGACACATAAAATGGATTGAACAAGTCGATTATGAGGTGAAAATATTGGTGTGCCCCGGTGACGATCCGGTAAAGGTAGGGCAAGCCGAACGCGGTCAGTCCAAACCCAACCACATATGTGTAGCGGGCGGAACGCAGGCCGTCGCTTTCGGATCGAAGTCCGAGGCCAAGCACCAGCGCCGCCGATGCAACGGCGAGATTTCGGATCACCCAGTCCAGCAGAAAAAGTTGCTGATGATCTGGATCGATCGACAGGCGCCAAACAGACAGTCCTTCCCGGCTGAGGAAGACCAGACGCTGCGCAAAAGAGGCGTCCGCCAGTAAGTCAGGAACGCGGCTGTCCGGTTCGTAGAAAACGAACAATGCGCCAAGCGCCGACATTCCGATCAAGGTAAATCCGATCGCGATGGCAAGCGACCGGGTCCAACTCGCCACTTCCCTAATTACGCTCACCATTCCCCCGTCATTTGCACGTGCCGTTTGTTCCCTGCCTAATATTGTCATTATAGGATTTAGTCGAGGGCCGTATAGGCCGGCGGCGTAAACCGGGGGGTGCAGACACAATAGATGACGAAATCCTCCGATCCGACATTGGTGCAGCGTTGCGACACGTTAGCGGGAATGCGAACGCAATCGCCAGGGCCGATTTGAAAAGGGGGGCCACCGTCTACCTCCATCATAGCGGTGCCCGATTTCACCACGTATCGTTCATCAACACTCAAGCTGTGAAGTTGTGTCGTGACACCCGGTTCCACTCGGCCAATGGCTAGGGAAACATCCGGTTCGTTCTCGTGGTTGAGAAGTTCTGTCATGAAGATGCGTTCGCCTGTCCAAAACTCTTCTTCGCGTTGCGGACGAAATTTTTCCATGTATTTTCCTTTGGCACTAATTGCCAAGCACCTTAACCATTATCGTGCACTCATAGAACCATCCTACTGTGGTCGATGGTTGGTCGGTTCGTCAATTGGGGCTTGAGTTTCCAGCCATTCTGTGGGACCTGACCGTAACAGTTAAAAACACAGGAGGCGTTCATGACGCAACGATGGTCCGTTTATCTGTCGGGTGAAATTCATACAGATTGGCGTGAGGAAATCGCGCGCGGCGCAAAGGCGCGAGATTTGCCCGTAGACTTTTCCGCCCCTGTTACAGACCATGCATCAAGCGATGATTGTGGCGCGCATATATTGGGCGACGAACAGGATGCTTTTTGGCGTGACCATAAAGGCGCGAAGGTCAATGCCATTCGTACACGGACACTTATCGACCGCGCTGATATTGTGGTTGTGCGCTTTGGCGACAAATACAAGCAATGGAACGCGGCTTTTGATGCGGGCTATGCGGCCGCGCTGGGCAAATCTCTGATCGTCCAGCACGCCCCTGACCTGACCCACCCGTTAAAGGAAGTGGATGGCGCCGCATTGGCGGTGGCGGAGACGCCTGCTCAAGTGGTCGATTTGCTGGATTATGTCATTAACGGTCAATTGAACCGTTAAAGCGCGCTATTCGGCCACAAACCGTTAACGATAAAAACCGAGGCTTTCCCTACGGTGCGCACACCGTGCGCGTGCGGCGCACACTGTGCGACAACCTATAGGTGCTATCTATTGACATTCTTGCCGTTTAAAGAGAATCTACGCTCAACATGACAGTTTTGTGACAACTAGCGTGTCCTTCGATTCGAAAGAACGGCGTAACGCGCGCATCAAAGGAAATGCCAATGAACAGGTATATGTTCTTTTTCCGATATGCCGTCGCAAAAGGGCGGCAAAAATCCTGGTTCCGACGGGTCATCGAATCCCGCCGCAGCCGGCAACGGACACAGCCTGAATAACTCTTTAGAAGTTCAGGTGGTTAGAAAGATGGCGGTGCTGCCGAATTATTCGGCCGCCGCCATTTTCTTTTGGGCGAACAGTTTGTTCAGATCTTCGTCGTCAGTGGCGATGATATCGCTGACCCACCGGTGGAAATTTTGACCACCGCCTTCATTGCGGCCAAACAGAACATGATCTTTTGCGCCGGTCTGCAACGCGATTTGTTGCTTGATGCCGGTGGCGTAGTCTTCTTCCTGAACCACATATTTCAGGAAGTCGAACTGTTCTTTCGCACCGGCCGCTTCTTCTTCTGTGGGCTCCTTTTCCAGCACATAGTTTTGAATCGTGAAGGATTCGTCTGGCGTTGCGCCGGGAAACAATTGTGACAGCAAGACACCGCGCGCGCCTTGGTCGAACGATGCAATCGAAATATGCGGAAAGATCGTCCATACACCATTCAAGAGCGCGTTAACGGGCCACTGGCTTTCCGGCGTATCGGACATGGACACAATTGACGGGTCGGGCGAGGTTACGCGTTGGTGCGGCCCCCATGAGTAATAGAGGGTTTTATTTGGGAAGTCGGCTCCGAAAGTGTTCTTGTGCAAGATGGGCAAATGGTACAAATCCAGATAGCCGTCATAGGCGATCTTCCAATTTGGCCCCTTTAGAACGCGCGATGCAAAATGGTGCCACTTGTCAAAACCAAAATGCGCGAGCATGCCGTCGTAACCCGCGAGAAACGTATCGAAGTCGAGCGTCGATTTGGGATTTAGAATAACCCAAATAAGACCGGCACGTTCTGTGACCGGAAGTTTGGTTAGTCCGTAGCAAGATCTATCGATGTCACCGAACAGGTCTTTCTGATACACACCGACCAGATCCCCTTTGGTATTGTAGGACCACGCATGATAGGGGCACACAAAACGTTTCGTGTTCCCTTTGCCTTCCGGAGTGATCTGCGCGCCCCTATGGCTGCACATATTGACAAACGCTTGAATGGCCCCCTCGTCATCTCGGCTGATAATGACGGGCACGCCAGCGGCTTCCACGGATTTATAGTCGCCCGGATTGGGGATTTCGCACGTCATGCCAAGCATCAAGGGAACACGCTTAAATATGCGGTCTACTTCTTGTTGCCAGCGGTCTTCATCGTAGTAATCCTCAGAAGGAACCTTCACCACATTGTCGGCTTGCTCAATCGTTCCGTCTTTGGCATGGGCGATATTATGCTTCGCCATTTCTATCAGTTGTGCTTTTGACATTGGGTCTCTCCCTTTAGGAGAAGTGTAAGCGCTACAGGCGGGAGGACCAATGAAAATGAGCCATGTCTGGCGATATGCTGTGGGGGTGTAATGGGCCACAGATGCGGAATCGCGCAATTTTGCACGCTTAAAACCAGCGGTGCAAAAAAGATCGTTTATTCCTTATACAGAACGGTGCGGCGTTAGCTTACGGCGCCGTGACAGTGCTTGTATTTTTTGCCAGACCCGCAAGGACAAAGCGCATTGCGTGAGACCTTGCCCCAGGTTTCGGGGCGGGTGGGGTCGACACCTGCGCTGGCGGGCGCGCGCGTCAGAACGGTCGTTTGCCCGTCGCCGTCCTCTTCCATTTCGTTTTCGCCGGTCAGCGGATCCACATGTTCGGCGTGCATTTCGCGTTCCGGCATTTGCTCCAATGCCTGCGCTTCTTCGGGCGGGACCGGCGTGAGGCTCATCAATTGAGCGGTCACGTCTTTGCGCAAACGGTTGAGGAGACTTTCGAACAGAGAGAAGGCTTCTGTCTTATATTCATTGAGCGGATCGCGTTGACCATAACCGCGTAAACCGATTGTCTGACGCAGGTGATCAAGATGCAGCAGGTGTTCGCGCCAATGGTGGTCCACCGTTTGAATGAGAATGCTTTTCTCAACCTGTCGTAACAGGTCCGGTGAAATCTGGGTCGCTTTTTCCGCCATGTGTTTGTCGGCGCGGTCATACAGACGGCTTTTGATTTCTTCGTCCGCAATGCCTTCTTCGTCGGCCCAATCCTTAATCGGCAGATCCAGGTTGAGGGCGTCTTTCACGTCGGCCGACAAGCCATCCACATCCCATTGTTCAGGGTACGCCCGTTCCGGAATGTGTTCCGCGACGATATCGTCAATCAACTGGTGACGCATATCCCCAATAATGTCACTGAGGTCTTCTTCGCTCATCAGCTCAATGCGCTGTTCGAAGATGGCCTTCCGCTGATCATTCATGACGTTGTCATATTTCAGCAGATTTTTCCGCACATCGAAGTTGCGGGCTTCCACCTTTTGCTGCGCTTTTTCCAACGCTTTATTGATCCAGGGGTGGACGATGGCTTCGCCTTTTTCAAGGCCCAGCCGTTGCAGCATGGAATCCATACGCTCCGACCCGAAGATCCGCATCAAATCATCTTCAAGGCTGAGGAAGAATTTGGACGCGCCCGGATCCCCCTGACGCCCCGTCCGGCCGCGAAGCTGATTGTCAATCCGCCGGCTTTCGTGGCGTTCGGTCCCGACCACATAGAGGCCGCCGGCATCGAGTGCTTGTTGTTTCAGTTTCTGCACTTCAGCCGTGATCGCATCCGCCTTTTGATGGCGTTCGCCGTCATCCTCGATATCACGGGTTTCGTCTTGAATGCGCATTTCGGCATTGCCGCCAAGCTGAATGTCGGTGCCGCGTCCCGCCATGTTCGTGGCGATGGTCACTGTGCCCGGAACACCCGCTTGCGCCACGATCTGTGCTTCTTGCTCGTGATAGCGTGCATTCAAAACGTTATGTTTGATCTTCTTTTTGCTGAGGAGTTCGGACAGAACTTCCGATTTTTCAATCGACACCGTGCCCACAAGAACCGGCTGCTGCCGGTCATTGCAATCTTCGATCAGCTCGATGATTGCATCATATTTTTCTTCTGCCGTCCGGTAGACTTCGTCATCGTAATCTTGGCGCGCCACGGGCACGTTGGTCGGAATTTCCATCACTTCGAGCTTGTAGATGTCTTCAAACTCGGCGGCTTCCGTGGCGGCCGTACCGGTCATGCCAGCCAGCTTGTCGTAGAGACGGAAATAATTTTGGAAGGTGACCGATGCAAGGGTTTGGTTTTCCGGTTGAATGGAAACGCGTTCCTTGGCTTCAAGGGCTTGGTGAAGGCCTTCGGAATAACGGCGGCCTTCCATCATGCGGCCGGTGAATTCGTCGATAATGACGACGCGGCCATTCTTGACGATATAGTCCTTGTCGCGTGTGAACAGCTTACGAGCGCGCAGTGCTTGGTTGACGTGATGGACGATCGACACGTTTTCGATCGCATACAGATTTTCGCCTTGCAGCAGTTCGTTTTGACGCAGAATTTCTTCGAGGTGCTCGTTGCCGTCTTCCGTCAGAGTTACCTGGCGTTGTTTTTCGTCGATTTCGTAGTCTTCGTCGGCAAGCTTTTCGACAATGGCATCGACGGTGATGTACAGGTTGGAATTGTCATCGGTGGGGCCAGAAATGATCAGCGGCGTCCGCGCTTCGTCCACCAAGATGGAGTCCACCTCGTCAACGATCGCGTAATTGTGACCCCGTTGCGCCATCGCATCGAGGCTGTATTTCATATTGTCCCGCAGATAATCGAAGCCGAATTCGTTGTTGGTGCCGTAGGTGACGTCACACGCATAGGCGTCGCGGCGTTCCTCGTCTGTCAGTCCATGCACGATGCAGCCAACTGTCAGCCCGAGGAAACGATAGACCTGGCCCATCCAATCCGCATCGCGTTGTGCAAGATAGTCGTTCACCGTCACCACATGGACGCCTTTTGCGGATAGGGCGTTGAGGTAAACCGGCAAGGTGGCCACCAGGGTCTTGCCTTCCCCGGTTTTCATTTCAGAGATCTTGCCTTGGTGCAAAACCATACCGCCCATCAGCTGCACATCGTAGTGCCGTTGGCCAAGGGTGCGCTTTGCCGCTTCCCGAACGGTGGCGAAGGCTTCAACCAGCAAATCATCCAGCGTTTCGCCATCTTTCAGGCGGTCTCGGAACTTGGCGGTTTGGTCCCGAAGTTGTTCATCTGTTAAGGATTCGAGATCGGGCTCCAGCGCGTTAATGGCATCGACCATGGAGCCCAGTGGCTTCAGCTTCCGGTCATTTGCCGATCCAAAAATCCGCCTAGCAATGGCGCCAATGCCCAACATCGGCAAAACCCTTCACATTGTTCCAAGAGACCATGACACGAGCACGGCGAAAAACGCCTAAAACGCGCCATGGACAGATAAGCGGGGGTATGGGCTTGTCAACGACCGGCATGCTCCCCTGACCCCTTCTTTAAGGAGGTTGTCAATGTATACGGGACAGCTATAAACGGCCAATTAATCCACTCTGGCGCGTCAAAATGCGCGCGCTCCAGCAATATTCGAGAAGTTCTGCTTATGGCTAAGAAAGCGGCGCCAAAATCCAACGCGACTCAGGCAGGTACCGGCCTCGGGGAAACTCTGCGGAATGCTTTCTTGCGCCGGGCCCAATCGTCAGTGGGCGAGGCGCCAAAAAAGACGGCCGCCGCGAAAAAAACGAAGAAAAAGAAGAAGACCGCTGCCCGGAAAAAAACCTCGTCTAAATCGCCCTTAGCCCCGAAATCCTTTCCGAAACTGCCGGAATTGGCCGGTGTTGAGCTGTCCTCGGCGGCGGCGGGTGTCAAATATGAAGGGCGGGACGACCTTTTGGCGGTGCGTCTGGCCCCCGGCACGGCCGCGGCGGGTGTTTTCACCACCTCAAAGACCGCCGCCGCTCCGGTCGATTGGTGCCGGTCAAATCTTCTTCAGAAGGGCGAAGACAGCCCGTCTGGCGGCGCGGCACGGCTGCTGATCGTGAATTCCGGCAATGCCAACGCCTTTACCGGCAAAGCCGGTATGGATGCGGTTAAGAAATGCGTGGCCGCGGGGGCGAAACTCGTAAATGCCCCTCAACGGGAGGTATTTTTGGCGTCCACAGGGGTTATTGGCGAATCTCTGCCCGCCTATAAGATTGTGCGGAAGCTGCCAGCGACACTTCGCGAGGCGACACCCTCGGCGTGGAAAGAAGCCGCCGCCGCCATCATGACGACCGACACCTTCCCCAAAGGGGTCACGCGCACGGCGGAGATTGATGGCGAACAATATCAGATCAATGGCATTGCCAAAGGCTCCGGCATGATCGCGCCGGATATGGCGACCATGCTGGCGTTCGTTTTCACTGACGCCGGCATTCCAAAGGACGTCCTTCAAACCCTTCTCATTTTGAGTGTGCGGGATTCGTTCAATGCGATCACCGTCGATAGTGATACCTCCACCAGCGATACGGTTCTGTTGTTCGCGACGGGCAAAGGACCTGCCCATGACCCTATTACGCGGGCCGGTGACCGGCGTTTGAAAGACTTTCGTGAGAAACTTCAAGAAGTGATGACGGATTTGGCGTGTCAAATCGTGCGCGATGGGGAAGGGGCGACCAAGTTCCTGACCATTCGTGTGGCGGGCGCGGCCAGCGCAAAAGCGGCCCGTACCATCGCCTTTGCCGTGGCGAATTCGCCCTTGGTGAAAACCGCGGCGGCCGGTGAAGACCCCAATTGGGGGCGCATTGTGATGGCGGTGGGCAAGTCCGGCGAAGAAGCGGACCGGGACAAGCTTGCCATTCAGATTGGCGGGCTGCCCGTGGCTGAGAATGGCGAAGTGCATCCCAAATACGATGAGGCCGAAACGGCCAAACTCATGAAAAAGCCAGAAATCGAGATTGATGTGGATGTGGGGGTCGGGTCGGGCTCTGCCACGGTTTGGACCTGTGACATGACCCACGGCTACATATCCATCAATGCGGACTATCGCAGTTGATGCAAAAGATTTTAGTCAAAATTGCGGCTGCGCGGTGTCTCCGTTTCAACCCGACAGATTGGGCGATCCGTATGATTTTATTAACTTCCAACACAGCCTCTTCACGCCCTGGCAAGTTTTTGAAGGGTAGGCTTTTGCAGTCTGAGAAACGCTCATGACCTCCATCGTCTTGGTGGCGGCCTGCGCGCTGATCGATGCGGATAACCGTATCCTGTTGGCGCAACGGCCCGAGGGCAAGTCGATGGCCGGTCTGTGGGAGTTTCCAGGCGGGAAAGTAGAAGAGGGAGAAACGCCGGAAGCCGCGGTCATTCGAGAGTTGCACGAGGAACTTGGTATTACGGTACCGCCCAGTTGCCTCGCGCCTTTTGTGTTCGCCTCGCATGGGTATGAAAAATTTCATCTCCTCATGCCGTTGTTTCTGTGCCGAAAATGGCACGGACAGGTAACGCCGAAGGAAAACCAACAGCTCACGTGGGTCCGTGCAAACAAACTTCGGGATTACCCCATGCCGCCGGCGGACGAGCCGCTGATCGCGCATCTCAGGGACGTTCTGATGTAACCGGCAACCGCCCTCGTTTTATGCGGGAGAGGTCTGATGAGGCAGAAACTCTTAAAGTCGTTAATTGCAACGTGTAAGGACTTTGCCGACTGCAGAAGCGGCGTGACGGCGATCGAATATGCGATCATCGCCAGTGGGCTGTCGGTGGTCATTGTGGGCAGCGTGAATGCCATAGGCAGCTCGTTGAGCGGAACCTTCACGTCGACCAACGGCAGTCTCGGCGGAGGCTGATCGCGTCTCCTGATCGTTAGATTTTCCCTTCTTTTGTGCGAAGCGCGTCTGCCAGGCGCGCTTTTGCCGTTCCGGGACGCATAGGTTTTTGCTGGCTTTCGTGAGGTGCCCAGCCGGTGAGATATAGGATCTCGAAGGTGGCCTTCAGCTTGCCGTTTTCGTCCGCATGCGCACGGCGATAGATGTCCTCAGCGCGCGTGACGATAGATTTTGACAAAGGGCGCTTTGAGCGGTCGAGGAGGATATTGCTTTGCCCCATCCCTCTCAAATCATGCATCAGATCGATGAGCGACCGATAGGTCACCGTCACAACGTCGCTGTCCACGACCGGCAAGGCAAACCCTGCCCGTTGCAACAAACCGCCTGCATCCCTCACATCCACAAAAGGAAAAACGCGGGGGCTGATGCCGCCCCTTATTTCAACTTCGGCTTGGCCAAGTGCATCACGCAGCTCCGTCAACGTTTCCCCGCCAAACATTGCAGCAAGCAATAGACCGTCGGGCCGCAGGGCGCGCCGCAATTGAATAAGCACACCGGGTAAGTCATTCACATGTTGGAATGTCAGTATGCTAATGAATAGGTCAACGCTTTCCATCCCGAACGGAATGAGCTCATCGTCGGCAACCAGTTTCGAGCATCGGATTTGGCTCTGCATCTCAACGGTTTCCGAAGTTGAAATGTAGCGGCTCTCCGGCAGAGACATGATCTCGTCATTCATCACGCCCTTAAGGTCTGACAGATTAACAACCACCGGGAATGACTTATTGATGGCCGTGAGCCGTTGACCAATATCTTGAGCGCAACGTTCCGCCAAAAAGCCATAAGTCCGAAACTCTTTTGCGATGCGTGTTTGGCGTAGCCGCCTTAGTTTGCTGTCGAAGATCAGTTTGGTCACGTGGCATCTCAAAAAGGGGCCGGTTGGAAACAATTCTAGGCATATGTCTGCCTGGGACAGGATAATCAAGCAGATCATTGCGCTTCACAAGAAACTATGCTGGCCTTGAGAAAGGAGGCCGGGTGGACATGGACCTGTTTAGACAAACCCCATGGGGACCGATGGTGCGTCACGCACAAGAGGCGGTGATGAAAACCATTTATCCGCCGATATGCGTGATCTGCCGAAAATCGATTGACGAGGCGGGGCATCTTTGCCCCGACTGCTGGTCTCAAATTCATTTCTTGGACGGCCCGATCTGTTATCAGTGCGGCGTGCCTTTTGACTATCCAATGTTTGAGGACGCGTTGTGCGCGGCGTGCCACGCGTCACCTCCGGCTTACAGCCGGGCCCGTGCCGTCTTCATCTACAATGATGCGAGTAAGGCGTTGGTTCTTGCTCTCAAACATGGGGACCGGACAGATCTGGTGCCGATCCTCTCCCAATGGCTATCGCGCAAGGCTGCGGATCTGCGCATGTCCGACAGCCTTCTGGTGCCGGTTCCGCTGCACTGGCGGCGCCGATGGTCGCGCCAATTCAACCAGTCAGCGGAGCTTGCGCGTGGTGTCCACCGGACGACGGGGATTGATCTGTCGCTTTTCGCGCTGGAGCGGCATGTGCACGGCCCGTCTCAAGGTGCGCTGACCCGACGGGCACGGCAAGAAAATGTCGCGGGGGTCTTTCGCGTCCGGCCGCCAGAGACGGATACATTAGAGGGGCGGCATGTCATCCTGATTGATGATGTGCTCACCACGGGGGCCACGGCCAACGCCTGCGCGCGCGCCTTGGCAAAAGCGGGCGCTGGTCAGGTAGATGTGCTGACCCTTGCCAGAGTTGCTTTACCGAACCAAGTGCGCATATAGGTTAGAAACCTTTTGTGGCAGGTGAAAAATGGCGAACGTGACGATCTATACGACCATGCTGTGCCCCTATTGCTTCCGTGCGAAAGCGCTGTTGGAGCAAAAGGGCGTTGCCTACGATGAAATCGATGTGGGCATGGATGCGGACAAGCGCGCGGAAATGGAAGAGCGCGCCAATGGCGGGTACACGGTCCCGCAAATTTTCATCAACGACCAGCATGTGGGCGGATCAGACGAGTTGGCTGCCCTGGAAGCCGCGGGCAAGCTGGATGACCTGCTGGCTGTGGCCACATAGCGATGACCAAGCGAGCCCTTACCGCCGCCTGTGTTCAAATGCGTTCCTCAGACAGTGTGGCGCAGAACATCGCCGATGCGCGTGATTTGATCCGCCAGGCCCATGACCAGGGGGCGCAGTTCATCAGTACGCCCGAAATGACGTCTCTGATGGAAATGCGCTCGAAGCCCCTGTTCGAAAAAGCAGTTTCGGAAAGCGACGACCAAGCGCTCGTGGCCTTTCGGCAATTGGCGGCAGACCTTTCTTGTTGGGTCCTCATCGGGTCGTTGGCGGTGCGCTTGTCGGATACAAAATGCGCCAATCGGGCGTTTCTGATTTCACCACAAGGTGACATTCAGTGTCGGTATGACAAAATCCATATGTTCGATGTGGAAGTGGGCGACGGTCAGACTTACAAGGAATCAAAAAACTACCAGGCCGGCACGGAAGCGGTTATCTCGAAGATCGGCGATGCGACGCTGGGCCTTTCCATTTGCTACGATCTGCGCTTTCCCCAGCTTTACCGGGACCTGGCAAAGGCGGGCGCTGACATTTTGGCGGTCCCCGCCGCGTTTACCGATGTCACCGGCAAAGCTCATTGGCATACCTTGCTCCGCGCCCGCGCCATTGAAACCGGGTGTTTCGTGATTGCCCCGGCACAAGGCGGACACCATGAAAATGGACGCGATACCTATGGGCACAGTCTCATCATCAATCCTTGGGGCGAGGTGATCGGCGAGCTGGACCATCAGGATCCTGGCGTATTGGTGACGGAATTGGATTTAGCGGAGGTTGAAGCCGCGCGGGCCCGAATTCCAGCGTTACAGCACGACCGCGCGTTCAAGCTGGCGGATTAGACGGTCCAAAACCTCAGAAAATCCGCCATTTTTGTCCAATTAAGCAAAAAAAACTTGAGAACAGGCGCCTTGCGCTCCATTTTTGCAACATAGATGTCATATTCCGTTTGAGCGATGATCAAATACGACCTGATTTGTAAAAACGAGCACGAGTTTGAAGCCTGGTTTCGGGACAGCGCTGCCTATGACGAGCAGGCTGACAAGAAAAAGGTGGTGTGCCCCTATTGCGGCTCGAAGAAGGTATCGAAAGCGATCATGGCCCCGCGCGTGTCTTCCAGCACAAAAGCGAAAGGCAAGCAGTCCATGATGGCGGGGCATCATGCGAAACTAGCCAAGATGGTTGAAGAGTTTCGCTCTCATGTGGAAAAGACTCACGACTATGTGGGCGACAAGTTTCCCGAAGAAGCACGCAAAATGCATTACGGGGAAACAGAGCATCGGGATATCTACGGCGAAGCCAGCTTGGACGACGCCAAAGAGCTTGTTGAGGAAGGGGTGCCCGTGGCCCCAATCCCCGGCACGACCAAACGCAAAGCCAATTAAAGCCGACTAGTGCAGCGGCTTTTCCGCCGCCAGCATATAATTCACGCTCATATCGTTGGTCAGGGACCATTTATCCGTTAGCGGATTAAAAGAAACGCCAGTTTCATATATGATGCGCATGTCCGCTTTTGTCAGCGGACGCTTTAATTCGTCAGGTTTTACGAATTTGTCGAATTGATGTGTGCCCGCGGGCAGCCAACGCAGAATGTACTCGGCACCAACGATCGCCAGGGCAAAGGCTTTTGGCGTGCGGTTGAGGGTTGCCACAATCATCAGCCCCCCTTCCTTCACCAGGCCGGCGCTCGACGTCATGAAGCTCGACACATCAGCCACGTGTTCCACCACTTCCATATTGAGCACCAGATCGAATTGCTGTCCTTCCGACAACACATCTTCCGCCGTCGTGTTCCGATAGGTGATGTTCAGCCCTTGTTCGGCCGCATGTGCCGCCGCCGTTTTTATATTCCGTTCCGCGGCGTCAATCCCGGTCACCGTGGCCCCCAGCCGGGCCAGCGGTTCACAGAGCAATCCGCCCCCGCAGCCGATATCGAGCACGGTGAGGCCATCGAACGGTGTCAAGCTCTTGGGATCTCGAGCGAAATGCGCGCACAGTTGACCGCGAATGAAATCCAACCGCACCGGATTGAATTTGTGGAGCGGTTTGAATTTGCCCTCGGGGTCCCACCATTCCGCCGCCATCGCCGAGAATTTTTCGATTTCGGCGGGATCGATGGAAGAAGTCGCCATTTTTGTATTTTCTGGGGTCATAGGCCTAGTAAATGCGCCTTTCTTTACTTAAGAGGACCGGCCAGGGTATGTATGCGCGTCCCCAGTGATCACGATACATCCTTATATGATCCTGGAGGCGGAACAGGGCAAGTCCCTGCCGCCTAACCCCGTAGTGTGATTTCGAGACGATTGTGAGGATTGGTCCATGGCCCGTTTGGTCATGAAATTTGGTGGTACGTCTGTCGGCGACATGGAACGCATTCGCCATGTGGCGAGTTTGGTGAAGCGTGAAGTGGATGCCGGCAATGAGGTTGCTGTCGCGGTCTCTGCCATGTCCGGCGAAACAAACAAGCTGGTGGGGCTGACGAAAGAGGCGGCGGCTCTGCACGATGCCCGGGAATATGATGTGGTCGTATCGGCGGGGGAGCAGGTTTCCTCTGGACTTCTCGCCTTGGCGCTTCAGGAGCAAGGCGTGAGCGCGCGCTCATGGCTCGGCTGGCAGATCCCTATCAAGACGTCTGATGCCCACGCGTCCGCTCGGATTTTGGATATCGAGACGGCGGGCATGGAAGATCGCATGAGCCAGGGGCAGGTTGCGGTGATCGCGGGTTTCCAGGGCATCGGACCAGACGGACGGATCACGACACTCGGCCGAGGCGGGACCGATACCAGCGCTGTTGCGTTGGCGGCCGCTCTAAAAGCGGATCGGTGCGATATCTATACGGATGTGGACGGTGTTTATACGACCGACCCCCGAATCGTCGAGAAGGCGCGTAAGCTCGACAAAATTTCTTATGAAGAAATGCTTGAACTTGCCTCCTTGGGGGCAAAAGTACTGCAGACCCGATCAGTAGAACTGGCAATGGTGCAAGGTGTGCGCGTGCAGGTGTTGTCCAGTTTCGAAGATGTCCCAGGGACATTGGTATGCGATGAGGAAGAGATCGTGGAACAAGAACTTGTAAGTGGCATAGCGTATTCCAAGAACGAAGCAAAAATAACGCTTCTGAAGGTGCAGGACACGCCCGGTGTCGCGGCTGCCATTTTTGGCCCCTTGGCGGACCAAAGCATCAATGTTGACATGATCGTGCAAAACATTTCCGAAGACGGTCGCACGACCGATCTGACCTTTACCGTCACGCGGGAAGATCTGCCGCGTGCGGTCTCTGTCATTGAAAATTCATGCAAAGATATTGGTTACGAAAAACTTGTCAGCGATGAGTCGGTGACGAAAGTCTCCGTTATTGGAGTCGGTATGCGCAGTCATGCTGGCGTCGCCCAGAAGATGTTTCAAACGCTTGCCGAAAAAGGCATCAACATTCAAGTGATTTCGACCTCTGAAATTAAAGTCAGCGTTTTGATTGATGATCAATACACGGAACTTGCCGTCCGTGCTCTCCATACAGCTTACGAACTGGATGCCGCTTAATGAGGTTGCACGCCGCCCATAGCGCGCACTTGGATTTCAGCGCACAACCGATTTCGGTTCAGGACGCACTCTAATGATAACGGATGCGGGCACAGGGCCGCGCGTCTTGTTGAGGCGGTTGCGGGAGGTGATGGCGGAGGATATTCAACCTCAGGCCAGGCTTGACCGCATTGTGCGTTTGGTCGCTGCTAACATGGTCGCGGAAGTGTGCTCCATCTATTTGCGGCGGGGCGATACGACCCTGGAACTATGCGCAACGGAAGGCCTGAATCCAGACGCCGTGCACCAGACAACCCTACAGGTTGGGGAAGGTCTGGTGGGCATTATTGCCGAAACGGTTGAGCCATTGAATTTGGCGGACGCCCAAGCTCACCCCAAATTTGCCTATCGCCCGGAAACGGGCGAGGACCCTTACAAATCCTTTTTGGGTGTGCCCATCCTGCGCAGCGGTCAAACTTTGGGTGTGTTGGTGGTTCAGAATCAAACCAGCCGTCACTACACCGATGAAGAAGTCGAAGCGCTGCAAACGATTGCCGTCGTTCTGGCGGAGATGGTGGTGTCCGGTGCTTTGGTGGACCCGGACGATTTCGCAGGCGCCAGTGAGCTTCTCAAACGGAGTTGGCGGTTAGATGCGGTGGGCATTGCCGACGGCATTGCGATGGGCCACGTCGTACTACACGAACCCAGGGTGGATGTGGTTCATGCGATTGCCGAAGATACGTCGGCGGAACAGAATCGGCTGTCACAGTCCATCGTCGATTTGCGCTCTTGGATCGACACCACATTGGCCCGGCCGGACCTTTCTTCCACCGGGGAACACCGCGATGTCTTGGAAGCCTATCGGATGTTTGCCCATGACCGGGGGTGGATCCGGCGCATTCGCGAGGCAATCGACACGGGGCTAACGGCCGAAGCCGCCGTCCAGCGGGTGCAGGGTGACACGCGCGCTCAGTTTACCAAACAAACCGATCCGTTTTGGCGCGAGCGCCTGCATGATTTGGAGGATTTGTCTCACCGATTGTTGCGGCACCTCGCGGGCAAGACGACGACCGCGGCCTCGGAAGATATTCCCAAAGACGCTATCATTTGTGCACGGACGATGGGACCAGCGGAATTATTGGACTACGATCAGGAATCGCTCCGGGGATTGGTTCTGGAAGAAGGAAGCTCCACATCGCATGTGGCGATTGTTGCCCGCGCATTGGATATTCCGCTGATCGGGCGCGCGTCCGGTCTTTTGGATCGTGTTGAATCTAATCATGCGATCATTTTGGATGGGTATAGCGGAGAAGTATATATTCGTCCGCAACAGGACGTTATCGACAGCTATGCCGAAAAAGTACGCTTTCGGGCGCGTCGTCAGGCGCAATACGAAGCGCTGCGCGACGAGCCCGCGGTAACGAAAGACGGCGTTGAAATTTCCATGAACATCAACGCAGGCCTATTGGTAGACCTGCCTCATCTGGCTCAATCGGGCGCCGATGGCATCGGCCTTTTTCGGACCGAATTGCAGTTCATGGTGAGCTCCACATTCCCGCGCCTGCGCATGCAAATGGATCTTTACAGCAAGGTCATGGACGCGTCCGAAGGACGTCCGGTGGTGTTCCGTACACTAGATTTGGGGAGTGACAAGGTCTTGCCCTATTTCACGCACGAGCGTGAAGAGAACCCGGCCATGGGGTGGCGTGCCATTCGTATCGCACTCGATCGGCCGGCATTGCTGCGGTACCAAATCCGCGCGCTTTTGGGCGCAGCGGAAGGGCGTGAACTTCAGATGATGTTCCCCATGATCTCTGAAGTGTCCGAATTCATCGCCGCACGGAAGCTGGTGGATCGAGAGATGGCGCGCCGCTCGAATCTAGGCCTTAAGCCGCCCACCAAAGTGATGGTCGGCACCATGCTGGAAGTGCCGGCATTGACTTGGCAGTTAGATGCGTTGTGCAAGCATGTGGATTTCATTTCCGTTGGCTCCAACGATTTGATGCAGTTCTTGTTTGCCAGCGACCGAGGCCATCCTCGTCTGTCCGGTCGATATGACACTTTATCGCCGTCGGTGATTTCTGTGCTGAAGTGTGTGGTCGATACCTGTAAACGCCACGACGTACCCGTGAGCCTGTGTGGCGAAATGGCGGGCCGCCCATTGGACGCCATGGCGTTAATCGGTCTTGGTTTCCGAAAGATTTCCATGCCGCCTGCAAGCGTGGGGCCGGTCAAAATGATGATCCGAAGCCTTAATACCGCCGCATTGGAAGCGTATGTTGAAACGCTCAATGGGACCTCTCAAGCCAGTCTGCGGGACGGGTTCGAAGAATTCGCCAAAAAGCACGGTGTTTCGGTCTAAATTTCCTTAAAAACTATCCGTGCGCTTTTGACTTCCTTAACCATCTGGGGTCAAAATTACCGTCCGTAGACGGCTGTAAAAGCAGCAAAGGCGGAGTAATGGAATCGAACACGGTCAAAACAGAATCAGACGCTCTTAACGAAGACAATGTTACGCGCTTGCCGGTCGAAAACACGCGCGACGAGAGCCATGAGGAAGAGAGCAGGCCCGATTACTTGCGCGATGTAACCGAACATTTTGAAAAAGACACATCCGTGCTGGGATCAGATCTGCGTACCGCGCGCGTCAAGCTCGGTGAAGATATTCAAACCATCGCGACCGCACTGAACATCCGCGCGGCCCACCTTGAAGCGTTGGAAAGCGGTGATATTGGCGCTTTGCCAGGCCGCGCCTATGCATTGGGGTTCGTCCGGTCTTACGCGACCTATTTAGGGCTCGACTCAGACGCGTCGGTGGCACGCTTCAAGCTTGAAACCGATCGGCAAGAGGAAGAAGCCGCCGCTTTGGCCTTTCCGGAAGCGAACCAAGACGTTCGCATGCCTCAAGGATCCCTAACCGTCATCGCAATTTTGTTGGTTGCCGCTATTTTGGGTGGCTTGCAATTGTCGCAAATGGTTGACCGCATGTTAACGGAAGACCCCGGGTCACCGCCCGCGGTCGCCGCGCCGTCTCAACCGGCGGCTGATCCGGCGGCCACCGAAGATCTATCTGCACTGGAAACACCACCGTCGGATGGGGATGTCGCGACTGTCGAAACCGCAGGCGGCAGCGAAACAGGGCCCGTATCTGCTGACGCAGCGGTCGATACCAATGCTGCTCCTCAAACCTCCACGGAAACGGGCACTGGCGCTCCGGAGGCCACGCCTCCAGCCGCGGCTGCTCCACCGCTTGCGTCTCCCGAGCAGGTTTTTGGCGCAAATCCAGCTGACTCACGCGTCATGATCGTGGCACGCGGCAATGCATGGCTGCGGATCGACAATCCACAAAGCGGCGCAGTGCTCATCCAAACCACCCTGCGCAGTGGGGACCAGTTCTACGTGCCCAATGAAGCTGGGCTGGTCATGGCCGCTCGAAACGCCAAAAATCTGGAGATTTTTGTGGATGGCGCCTCTGTCGGTCTCGCGGGAACCGGCGTGTTGGTCGAGAAGGCGCTGGATGCGGATCAGTTGATTTCGCCGACCGATTAAGCTACCCCTTTTTACGCTCAATTGACTGAAAACGGTCGTTTTTCGGCTGTATTGTTCTGGTGCATCTGGTAGATACGTCTAGAGATAGGCGTTGAAGCGACGGATTCTGGACTGCTAGAGCGGGGGCAGGGGTATCCTGCGCGGTGAAACTAGGTGTTTGACACGCTGTTAAATCGATTTCCAACTGAAAAGGCATCTTCATGAGTGTACGGCCTTATCGCGACATTCATCGTCGTGAATCGCGTCAGATTATGGTGGGTAATGTGCCGGTGGGCGGTGGTGCGCCGATTTCGGTGCAGTCCATGACCAACACCTTGACCACAGACGTCAAGGCCACGGTCGACCAAGTTCTGGGCCTTGAAGAAGCCGGTGCCGATATTGTGCGCGTGTCGTGCCCGGATGAAGAATCAACGGTTGCTCTGAAAGAGATCGTGAAACAAGTGCACGTTCCGCTCGTCGCGGATATTCACTTTCACTACAAACGGGCCATTGAAGCCGCGGAGGCGGGGGCCTCTTGTTTGCGGATCAACCCGGGCAATATCGGATCGGCCGACCGTGTGCGTGATGTGATTAAAGCCGCAAAGGATCATGGCTGCAGCATGCGCATTGGGGTGAATGCGGGGTCTCTTGAGAAAGAGCTCTTGGAACGGTATGGCGAACCCTGTCCGGAAGCCATGGTGGAAAGCGGCCTGAACCACGCGCGCATTTTGCAGGACAACGACTTCCACGAATTCAAAATCAGTGTGAAGGCATCCGATGTGTTCTTGGCGGTGGCCGCCTATCAGGGGCTGGCCGAACAAGGCGACTTCCCACTGCATTTGGGTATTACGGAAGCGGGTGGCATGATCCCCGGAACGGTGAAATCATCCATCGGTTTGGGGATGTTGTTGTGGTCCGGCATCGGCGACACCATCCGCGTGTCTTTGTCGGCCGATCCCCGTGAAGAAATACGGGTCGGTTTCGATATTCTGAAGTCGCTCAATCTGCGTCACCGCGGTGTGAATATCATTTCGTGCCCGTCCTGTGCGCGTCAGGGATTCCAGGTGATTGAAACCGTGAAAACGCTGGAAGACCGTTTGGCGCATATTGCAACGCCCATGACGCTGTCGATTATCGGGTGTGTGGTGAATGGACCCGGTGAAGCCCGGGAAACGGATCTTGGATTTACCGGCGGCGGGGCCGGATCCGGCATGATGTATATTTCCGGTGTGGCGGATCATAAGGTCGATAATGACAAGATGATCGAACACATTGTAGAGCTGGTAGAAAAGAAAGCTGAAGAGCTTGAGGCCGAGCGTGGATCTGGTGATGCCGGGGCGCTCGCGAAAGCTTCCTAAGCGCATAATCGGCTAACACTCAGCCGATCATGCGGGCACCCATTTAGGCGCAGCCCTTTAGGGGGAGCGTTGGGTGGCTGAGCTTAACTGAAATCAAGTGGAGAGACTGGATTGATCCCACCAGACAAATTGAGGCGGGTGGCTGATCGCTTTGAAGAAATAGAAGCGGCAATGGCAGCCGACATTTCTCCCGAAGAATATGTGACCCTGTCAAAAGAATATTCAGATCTATCGCCGGTGGTTGCGGTGATCCGCGACTATGAAAATGCGCAGGCTGAACTGTTGAGTTTAGAAGAAATGGTGGCCGATGAGGGCACCGATGCCGAAATGCTCGAACTCGCCAAGGATGAATTGCAGGAGCTGAAGCAAAAGCTGCCGGAAATCGAAAAAGACCTGCAGATCAAATTGCTGCCTAAGGACAGTGCCGATGACCGTAGTGTTATTCTGGAGGTGCGCGCCGGTACGGGGGGCGACGAGGCAAGTTTGTTTGCCGGTGATTTGTTCCGAATGTATCAACGCTTTGCGGACTTAAATGGTTGGCGTACGGAGATTATATCCGCCAGTGAAAGCGAAGTCGGTGGCTACAAAGAAATTGTCGCGGCCATTAATGGACCCAGCGTGTTCGCGCGCATGAAGTTTGAGTCTGGCGTTCACCGCGTGCAAAGGGTTCCCGTGACGGAAGCAGGCGGACGGATCCACACATCCGCGGCGACGGTCGCCGTGCTGCCGGAAGCCGAGGATGTGGATGTTCAGATTGACGAAAAAGATCTGCGCATTGATGTTTTTCGGGCGAGCGGGCCTGGGGGGCAATCAGTGAACACCACCGACAGCGCGGTGCGGATTACCCATTTGCCCACGGGATTGGTTGTCAGCCAGCAAGACGAGAAATCCCAGCATAAGAACAAAGCAAAAGCACTTAAAGTTTTGAGGGCGCGCTTGTTCGAACAAGAACGCGAGCGATTGGCCAATGAACGCGCTGCGGACCGTAAAGGGCAGGTTGGATCGGGTGACCGATCAGAACGCATTCGCACATACAACTTCCCTCAGGGGCGGGTGACGGATCATCGCATCAATCTGACGCTTTATAAGCTGGACCGTGTTATTGCGGGCGATGCGTTGGGTGATCTGGTGGATGCGCTTATATCAGAAGATCAAGCCAATCGGCTTGCGGCCCTTGACGCTGAAGATGCATGATGTTGTCGATACCATCCGTAAACCGATGAATGACGCTTGCGGTGAAACAATTGGAACGGTATTGCGGAAATCAATTCGCGTGCTTCGTGACGGAGGGTTTGAATCGGCGGCGTTGGACGCCCGTCTATTGGTGTCCGAGGTATTGGAGTGTCAGCCGGACGATTTGTTGTGGCGTGAGAAAGACTCTGTCAGTGTCGAGCTTACCGCGAAAATTGACAAACTTGTTGCGCGGCGCAGGGCACATGAGCCTGTGGCCTATATTCGCGGGCGCCGCGAGTTTTGGAAAAGCGAATTTATTGTCTCGCCGGAAACCCTTATTCCAAGGCCGGATTCGGAAGTTCTCATAGAATCGGTTTTGGCGCATATCGCCGACACACATGCGCCTGTGAGACTGTTGGATCTTGGAACCGGATCCGGGTGTTTGGTGTTGTCATTGTTACTGGAATTGCCGAATGCCTCAGGAATAGGCATCGATCAGAGTGTTGGCGCATTGGCCGTAGCAGAACAGAATGCGCGCAAATTAGGGCTGGAAGAACGCGTGCAATTCCGTGTTAGCAATTGGTTTAGCAATGTCACAGATCCGGTCGATATCGTTATTGCCAATCCGCCCTATATCGTGGATAAAGATGTTGAGGGGCTTGCCCGTGATGTACGTGATTTCGAGCCGAGATCAGCACTAGATGGCGGGCCAGACGGTTTAGAATCGTATCGGGTCATTGCGAAGTCTCTGTCAAAATATCTCTCGGCGGATGGCATGGCGGTGTTTGAAATTGGGGCGGACCAATTTTTATCGGTTCGAGAGGTGTTCGAAGCAGCGGGATATTTTGTGGATCAGGTGGTGCGCGATTTGGGACAACGCGATCGGTGCCTGGTGATCCGCAAAAATGCGTCATTCGCAGCAAACAACTGGGGATAATTTCAAAAAAGGGCTTGGAATACGGTTAGCAAAACGTTAGGGTCTTTACGGTATTTATTGAGTAAGCGGTCTCGTCGTTCCGGGTTCAATTGTCCCGGAGGCTAGAGACAAAAGATCAACTCAGCTAACAGTTCATCGCCGGTCCGGAAGAGATGTGGGGCCAGCTCTGATTAACGTTGTGCGGAATTGCCGTGCGATCCGTTTGACGAAGGCTTGGGTAGTATTAATCCGTTAACAGATAGATTGTTGCACTTATGAGGCAAGGACAGAATCAAAAGCGCGCGCGTGGTAGAGGGCGCAAGAATCACAATGGGGCGAATAAGACGTTGGACAGTAATGGTCCTGACGTAAAAATTCGCGGATCCGCAGCCCATATTTGTGAGAAATATCAATCTCTCGCGCGGGATGCCCATGCCTCTGGCGATCGAATTAGTGCTGAAAATTATCTTCAGCATGCAGAGCATTACTATCGTATTCTTGCGGCCAATCAGGCGGCAAATCAAGCTGCAGCGGCAGCCAATGGCGCGGCTAAATCCGCTAACGGCGCAGCGGAGGAAGAGGCGTCGGAGGATTCTGAAGCAGCAACCGCCGAAGCAGCGCCTGCCAAGCCGAATGGCCGCGGTCGTGGTCGGGGGCGTTCAGCGAAACCAAAAACACCGTCAAACGAGGCGGTTGAAAAGGAAAGCGAAGCCGCTGCCGATGTGGCGGACGAACCCGCCGAAACATCAGAAGCGCACGCTTAACTACGCCGTTTTCGATGGGGTGGTTTCTTAGGCTAGGGTGACGCCATCGTTCACCCGCACACTGCCTGGCTCTAACACCTCTGCGTAGAGACCCATATTTGGGTGATTGTACGATTTCTGCAGCAGTTTCGGGATGTGCATGTCCCGCTCACCTGTCGCCGGATTCACATTCGTGGCTGCGCAACGCGTTGTTTCTTGGACAAAGCGCACTTTCAGGTCGCCTAGATGGGCTTCCCTTCCAACCCAATTCCGTTCTTCCCATGCCGGGACGTTATCGACATAGATGTTGGCGCGAAAGCGCACTGGATCTATGTCCATATCGGCTAGACGTCCAAGTTCCCGCACACTGTTGAGATTCACGACCGACAAACATTTCATGGCCACGTCTGAGAAGCTGTGGCCGTCCGCCGAGACGATTTTGGGGCTGCCTTGAACCTCCCGGCTGAGATAAGCCGCGAAAAACTGTTCAATGACGGTGCGCCCGGCGGGCGTCGATAGGTCGCCGGCGGCCACCTGCTTGCCGTCGCGCTTGAGCACCAATTGGTTCGTCGCATCATCATAGCTGCTGTCTATGAGCGCCAGCTTCTCGTGGCGCATGAGCATCAGGAATTTGGTTTTGGGGAAATATTTAGGCTGCAGCGGGTCGAATTCTGGCGTGCCATTCTCGAGGGCATAAAGGCGGTCCCCGGGGATGGTCTCGCGAGGGCTTACTGTTGCCGCGTCTAGCGAATCGGCTGAAAGCCCTTTTATCGGGTATCGGTTGATTTGACTGACAAAAGCCTCTTTGCGGTCCGCCATCTTAATAAGTCCGTCGTAATTTGGCTGAAAAATAGGTCAAATCCGGCCTTTAAGCCTTGTGTTGCCCTTGTGCAACACCCATATAAAGGCAGTCTGCTTGCGCCCGAATCCGGGGCGGCAGATTAGCGATAAAGGCACTTACAGGCCATGCCCAAATGGGGTGGCGCGACATAGTGTGCTTAATAGAGGTGACTTATGGATTTCGAGAAATATACCGACCGCTCTCGCGGTTTTCTCCAAAGTGCTCAAGGTTTGGCCGTCCGGTCGGGCCATCAGAAATTTGCTCCCGAACATATTTTGAAAGTTCTTCTGGATGACGAAGAAGGGCTTGCCGCCAATCTGATTAAAGCAGCCGGCGGGCAACCAGCAATGGCGGCTCAGATGAATGATGCTGCCCTGGCCAAAATTCCGTCCGTTGAAGGGGCAGGCGCAGGCCAGCTTTATCTCTCGCCGGAACTTGCCAAAGTTTTCGAAACCGCAGAATCGCTGTCGAAGAAGGCGGGCGATTCTTACGTGACCGCCGAACGGTTACTATTGGCGTTGTTAATCCAAGAGGGCACCGAAGCGGGAAAGGCTCTTAAATCCGCGGGCATCAGCGCAACCTCCTTGAACAAAGCCATCGAGGATATTCGTCAAGGACGTACGGCGGACACGGCGTCCGCAGAAGAAGGGTATGACGCGCTCAAAAAATATGCGCGCGACCTCACCGAAGTGGCGCAAGAAGGTAAGCTCGACCCGGTGATTGGCCGGGACGAAGAAATTCGCCGGACGATCCAGGTGCTGTCCCGCCGGACGAAAAACAATCCCGTGCTGATTGGTGAACCTGGTGTTGGTAAAACCGCCATCGCGGAAGGCATGGCCTTACGCATCGTGAATGGCGACGTGCCTGAATCTTTGCGCGACAAAAAGCTTCTGGCGCTTGATATGGGCGCCCTGATCGCGGGTGCTAAATATCGTGGCGAATTTGAAGAACGCTTGAAAGCGGTGTTGTCTGAAGTGTCGGCCGCCGCCGGTGGCATCATCCTCTTTATTGACGAAATGCACACCATTGTGGGTGCTGGTAAGACGGACGGCGCCATGGATGCGTCGAACTTGTTGAAACCGGCTTTGGCCCGCGGTGAACTTCACTGTATCGGTGCCACTACGCTTGATGAATACCGGAAACATGTGGAAAAAGACGCAGCTCTTGCACGTCGCTTCCAGCCCGTGTTCGTCGATGAACCGACCGTGGAGGATACGATCTCGATCCTCCGTGGTCTGAAGGAAAAATACGAACTGCACCACGGTGTGCGCATCTCTGATGGCGCCATTGTGAGCTCGGCGACACTGTCCAATCGTTACATATCCGACCGTTTCTTGCCGGACAAAGCCATCGACTTGATGGACGAGGCCGCAAGCCGCCTGCGCATGCAAGTGGATTCCAAGCCGGAAGAATTGGACGAACTGGACCGCCGGATCATCCAACTCAAAATCGAACGTGAAGCCCTTCGCAAGGAAAGCGATGACGGCTCCGTTAAGCGTCTTGAAAAGTTGGAAGAAGAACTTGCGGATCTTGAGCAAAAATCGGCAACGATGACGGCTCAATGGAAGGCGGAAAAGGACAAGCTGGGCGAACAAGAACGTGTGCGCGCGGAATTGGACCAGGCCCGTCAAGATCTGGATGTGGCGCAGCGCGAAGGCAATCTGGCACGCGCCGGCGAACTTGCCTATGGCGTTATCCCTGACTTGGAAAAGAAGCTTGCCGATACGGACGATGCCGAAGACCACATGCTCAATGAAGCGGTGACGGAAGAACACATTGCCAGTGTGATCTCCCGCTGGACCGGCATCCCCGTGGACCGCATGCTGCAAGGCGAACGCGAGAAGCTTTTGTCCATGGAGAAATCTCTTGGCAAGCGCGTGATCGGCCAGGAAGAAGCCCTGGCGGCCGTGTCGAACGCGGTGCGCCGCGCGCGGGCCGGGTTGCAAGATCCGTCACGGCCCATTGGCTCCTTCATGTTCTTAGGCCCCACCGGTGTCGGTAAAACCGAACTCACTAAGGCACTGGCGGAGTTTCTGTTTGATGATGATCAGGCCATCGTGCGGCTCGACATGTCCGAATATATGGAGAAGCATTCGGTCGCGCGGCTCATTGGGGCACCTCCCGGATACGTGGGATATGAAGAAGGTGGTGCCTTGACGGAAGCCGTCCGCCGCCGGCCGTATCAGGTCGTCCTGTTCGATGAGATCGAAAAAGCGCATACGGATGTCTTCAACGTGTTGCTGCAAGTGTTGGATGACGGTCGTCTGACCGACGGCCAGGGCCGCACGGTGGACTTCAAAAACACGTTGATCATCATGACCTCGAATCTTGGTTCCGAATTCTTGGCCAATCAGGCCGATGGTGAGGATTCCTCCATGGTGCGGGATCAGGTGATGAATGTGGTGCGCGGACATTTCCGGCCAGAGTTTCTGAACCGGTTGGATGAAACCATCCTGTTCCATCGTCTCAGTCGCAGCCAAATGGATGCCATTGTGCAGATCCAGGTGAAGCGCCTAGGTGCCTTGTTGGCGGATCGCGAAATCACCGTGGACTTGGATCATAAAGCGGAAACCTGGTTGGCGGATGCCGGTTATGATCCAATCTATGGCGCACGTCCGTTAAAGCGTGTGATCCAGCGCAACCTGCAAAATCCGCTGGCAGAGATGATCCTGGACGGGTCGGTTGAAGACGGCATGAAAGTGACTGTGTCGGCCGATCAGGATGGATTGGTTATCAACGGTAAAGCGGTCAAAGTGCAGAATGATTTTGGCCGGGCTAGCGATACATCGGATGATGAACCGCGGCAGATGTTGCACTAATCCGTCTGGGCGCGCTCTTACCCGGCGATTGTCACCTCTCGGGTAAGGGCACGCCTTGAAAACAGGTCTCGATAGGGGGCGATGTCAGCAATTGTCCCCGTCGTGATCACGGACCCTTCCGAAACCGTCTCTTCTTTGGGCCCCATCATCTCGACGATCGATGATACGCGCGCGGCGATGGCCGCACCGCTGTCGATCCATTGTATGGGGCGTGGCGCGACGGCGCGTAATTCCGGCCGCAAAAACGGAAAATGCGTACACGCAAGTACAACGATGTCCATTTTATCTTCTGTGTCCTGAGCAAACAAAGGCGCTAGAGCCAGGGCAATCTCTTTTTGCTCAAACGTTTCGCCACGCGCTTTGCGTTCGGCAAGATCAACCAGTTCGGCCGATCCTTGAAGCAAGACCTCGCATTCCGGCGCAAACTCAGAAATCAGATCTTTCGTATATTGGCGGGCGACTGTCCCAGGCGTGGCCAGCACGCCGATAACGCCTGTTTGGGTTTCGCGCGCCGCGGGCTTCACGGCGGGCACGGTGCCGACGACAGGAATATCCAGCGCCTGCCTTATGTCTTCAAGGGCAATTGTGCTGGCGGAATTGCACGCAACGACGACGATATCCGCAGAAATTTCAGCAGACATTTTCTGTAAAAAACGTGGCACTTCCTTTTTGAGCCACGACTCGGATTTCGTCCCATAAGGAAAATTCGCCGTATCCATGCCATAGGACAGCGGTGCGTTCGGAAGCGCATGGTGAATTTCGTCAAAGACGGTGAGGCCGCCAATGCCGGAATCAAAAACAAGAATATGCGGCGCAGGTCCGGTATCCGGCATGGTCACCACACGGTTTAGATTGCCAAATTAGGGGGTCGCCGACGCCCCGTTTGCAAGCCCCGCGGTGGCCACAGGCGTCGTCAGAGGCGTTTGAAGCATGTCGGCGCGAATACGGTCTCGTTCGCCTTTGAAGGCGGTGAGAACACCACCCTTGAGCGTGCGTCCTGATGGAATGCGAACCCGCATGGGGTTCACCGCCTTGCCTTGATAGTGCACTTCATAGTGCAGATGCGGGCCCGTTGAACGGCCGGTAGACCCCACATATCCGATGGTTTGCCCTTGCTTCACCCGCCGGCCGGATTTGATCCCTCTGGCGTAGCGGTGAAGATGAGCATAGGCCGTCTTATACCCATTGGCGTGTCGGATGCGGATATAGTTGCCGAAACCCCCGTATCGGCTTGCCCGCTCAACGACGCCGTTACCGGCGGCCTTGATGGGCGTTCCCCTCGGCGCTGCGAAGTCCGTTCCTTTGTGCATCTTCGAATACCCAAGAACCGGATGGCGGCGTTTACCAAAGCCGGATGAAATCCGGGCGCCATCAATCGGTGTACGCATCAAAAACTGTTTGGCGCTTTTGCCGGTTGGGTCGAAATAGTCGGTGATTTTGTCGTCGGACGGTGTGAAGCGATAAAGCTCTTTCTCTCTGCCGCTTGTGGTCATGGACGCGTAGCGAATAATGCCATCTTTAACGGCGCGTCCTTCGTCGTCGTAAAACCGTGAGAAATAAACCTTGAAACTATCGCCTTTGCGGATTTCCCGCTGGAAATCGATGTCATAAGAGTAAATGCGAATGAGTTCAGCGATGATGCCGTGGGGAATGTCCGCCTCAATCGCAGCGACATAAAGGCTCGAGTCGATCGTGCCGGCCGCATTCATCGAGCGTTCGGTCAAATCCTTGGTGGACTTATCCGCCGTATACGACCCATTTTCGTCGCGGCGGATATCGATCGTGGTGATCATGTCGGGCTGTAAAGACATGCCCACAAGCTTGGACCAGGCCGCTTTGGTTGGCTGAGCAGCTGGTGCCGTCATGGCGCTGGCTCGTACCACCGGCAGGGGGGTGCCGGAGGCCTGGGCAAAGCCAACCTCCAGGGTTTGGCCCACTTTAATCCGGCGGGGATCAAAAACAGGCTTCATGGCTTCGATGGCGTGATACGCATCACGCCGATCGGCGCCCGCTTTGGTCAAAATCTTCATGAGGGTGTCGCCGTTGCGCACCGTCAATTTTGCGGTTTTTACCGGCGGAAGTTGCGGCGTGGCCGCAATTTCCAAGTCTTCATGGGCAAAAACAGTATGGCCGTTAGTGGGGGCTGCCAAAATATGGCCTGGCGCCTCTTTTACAGGGGTTCCGGCATCTTCCGTCCATTGCCCGACAAGGGTTGCGGCGCCGAAGACACCGATACAGGCCACCATGGCTGATGACGCCATAAGCCATTTAACGGGATTCCAGCTATTTGCGCTCACCTGTGAAGTCACCTGCACGTCCTCCGCCCCGGTCTGCGCTGCCGCATTTTCTGCTCGCGCATTTTTT
>CBDDFL010000001.1:1500000-3183897 GCA_965227095.1 Alphaproteobacteria bacterium
CGAACCGCTTGATGTGATTGCTAGTTGAGCCCACGCCGTTCGATTTCTCGCGGCCTGCGTTCAATGTCCGCGCTCGCGGGTGCTGATAGTTCGCTTTCGTCCAGCGTGCCCGCGCGATGAGCCGCGGATTTTGCACTGTTGAATGTGATCCACTTTACCGGTGTCACCGAAATGAGTGTCCTGAGCGGCGAATCCAGCAGACTGTAAAAATCGTCTTCGCCCGCCTTGTTGTCCGGAGACACTTTCTTGGCCAATAAGCGATAGAACCATGTGAGCGTTTCGCGATCATCGTGAAACTCTGCGGTTCCCTTGCAACAGGCTTGTCCATGAGGCCCTGCCGGGTCGTCGTGCGCCCGGCTGGTTACTACCACAGACACTTTTGGATTCCGCTTAATGGCGGCTGCTCGACGACGATGGGCCGCAAATGTGAGCCAGAGTTTTCCGTCGGCCCACACAAACGAATGAACGACGCCAACCGGCCATTCATCCTTTGTGCACCAGTTGAGAACGCATTCGCTTGCCTTGGTCAACAATTGATCGATTTCATCGTCGTTGAACTGGTAGATGGAGACAACTTCATGATCTTCTGCCTTTGACATTTTTTCCTCCTGTTTGTTTCTTTTTTGGTGCTCGGATTTCGTACTACGCCGTGACGGCTGTTCGTCTTGCCCGGCGCCTCTCAAGCGCATTGCGCATCCGGGTGTGCCGTTCTTCCGTTATCGGATATTTGTAGGCGACAAATGCGGCAATGATAAAGAATACCGGCGGACCCAGAGCGTAAACCAGTCTCAATCCAATCAGTTTTTCCGGTGAATTTACCGCGCCGGGGGTGGCGTCGAAACCAATGAGCGCCAGCGCAGATAAGGACAGCCACGGTCCGATCGACAAGGCGATCTTGAGAGTGAATGACCAGGCGGCGAAAAACCATGCCGCACGATCTTCACCCGTCCGCATGGTGTCCAGGTCAATCACGTCCGCCTTCATTGAATGGGGAAGCGTTGAAAACGATCCGCCAGCAAACCCGGTGATCGCGGCAACCGGCAACATCCAATAAAAATCGCCGGCACCGAGAAGCAAGTACAAAGGACTGAAAAACGGATAGACCAAGAGCGAAACGATCCATGCTTTGTGTTTGCCAATTTGTTTCGAAAGCCAAAGCCAAAAGGGAACGCCGCACAAGCTTGCGGTGAAAAACACCAACAGCATAAGGATGCTGCCGTCTTCTTCCTGTAAAACGCCCCGAATAAAGAAGACGATTGTTGCGGTTCCGAAAGCAATCCCGGTGAATTGGAAGAAAAAAGCGATCACCAATCGTTTGAATGGCCCGTTGGTGAGCATCACGCGCATGCCTTTGAGAAGGGGCATGCTGACCGGTTGAACATCTGTCCGTTCCGGCACCTGCCACACGGTGAGGCCAACGCACAGCGGTAACAACACCAGCATGATTGTCCCGATAATGGCGACAACAGCCGGTGTTCCGCCCAGTCCGAAAAATATCAGGGCCAAAACCGGAACAAGTTTGCTCAGTACACTGGCCGCAAGACCCAACCCTGCGCGCCATCCGACAATCGATGAGCGTTCATGATAGTCGGCTGACAGTTCGGCGGCCCAGGCGTAATAGGGGATGAACAACATGGTCCAGCCCAACCAAAACACAATCATCCAGAACAGAAGGTAACTTGCGGTAACGCCGGGACTTGGAAAGAAAATCATGTACACGGACAACATAAGAATGGGGATCGAGGCGACCATCCAGACACGGCGCCGGCCCCATCTGGTTTCCGTGCGGTCGCTCGCATATCCGATGAGCGGATCCAAAACGGCGTCAAATAACCGAGCAAAAAGCCAAACCGTTCCAATGGCCGCGAGGCTCACGCCAAGATCCGCACCATAGTAATTGGGAATAAAGGCAGAAACAGGCAGCGATGCCACCTGTATGGGCATGTCTGTTAAGCCGTAGAAGAACTTTGTTCTTCTTGGCAGGTGAGCGTTCGCCTCCGGAACGTCCGCTTGAGCCACGTTGTTTTGATCCGTGCCATTTCTCTTTTGAGAGTGAGCGTATCATGGGTGATGACGAAGAGAGAGACGTACCGGCGCATTTTGGTGTTTGGAAGACCGGAAAACGGTCTGAAAAAGTCACCTCTGCAACAAGATGAAGTTTGGTTGCATGAAGTGAGCCGCACAGACCCGAGGGGGACTTGGTGTCAGTGCGTCGGTGCTGAGGGTTACCTCCGAAGAAGACATTCGAAACTAATCAACGTAGAGGTGAATTCGCGATCGGAGAGGTTTTTCAAGGCGACGTCCCGCTACCTTTGCCGGTGGGGGTGGAGGCGCGGTCCGCACAAGCGGAGTCAAGGTCTCGGATGGCTTCATACTGATGCAGATAGACCTTGCCGGTGAGGTGTTCCAAGAAATCCGTACGTTTCAAGCGATCCATCACAGGGCCTTTAACTTCTGACAGATGAAGCTTGATATCCGCATCGCGGAGGCGTTCATTGATCGCCTCAAGGCTTTCGAGTCCGCTGGTGTCGATATGATTAACGGCGGGACACATGAGAACCAAGTGTTTCAAGTCTGGTTTTTGTGAAATCAAGTCATATACGGTGTCTTCTAAAAATCGCGCATTTGCAAAGTATAGGCTCTCATCGACCCGTACCGTCAATGCGCAGTCACTGGTGACTACATCGTGCCGGTCGATGTTTCTAAAATGCTCCGTACCAGGAACCTGTCCGACAATCGCGAAATGGGGCCGGCTTGTATTATAGAGATGCAGGAAAATCGATAAAAACACGCCAACGGTTACCCCCAGCTCGACGCCAATGAACAGCGTCACCAAAATGGTTGCGGCCATGGCCGCGAAATCATGTGTCGAATAGACCCACGCGCGCCCGATAGCCTCAAAGTCGATCAGTGTGAGAACCGCGACAATAATGGTTGCCGCAAGCACCGCCTTGGGAAGGAAGAACAGGTAGGGTGTCAAAAACAGCGCCGCGAGCGCGATGCCAATTGCGGTGAAGGCACCAGCGGCCGGTGTTTCGGCGCCGGCATCGAAGTTCACGGCAGACCGCGCGAAGCCGCCGGTGACTGGGTAACCACCCGACACACCCGCCGCCACGCTGGCGGCGCCCAGGCCAATTAGTTCTTGGTCGGGATCAATGCGTTGGCGGCGTTTTGCGGCCAGTGTTTGGGCAACGGAAACGGATTCGACGAAACCAAGAATGCTGAGAAGAGCGGCGGATCCCAGGAGGGATTGCCACAAATCCAAATCGAACCCGGGCAGGGCCAGTTCCGGTAATCCCGTGGGGATTGCGCCCACGATGCGCACCCCCTGTTGATCAAGACCCAACAAGGCGACCGCCGCGATGCCGGCGACCACCGCGAAAACGGGACCGGTGCGCGCCACCATGCCAGCGAGGCGTTCGGTAAGACCAAGGGCTTTGAGAACCGGCTTAAGCCCGTTCCGGACCCAAAACAGGAACCCGACAGCGCTTAGTCCAATGATCAGGGTGGGTATGTTCGTTTCCCCGATATTTAGAGAGAGCGATGTGAGGATCTCCAACAAATTATGTCCGTGTCCATCAACGCCCATAAGATGTTTAATCTGACTGGCGGCAATGATGATGCCCGACGCCGTGATGAAACCAGAGATCACGGGGTGACTTAGAAAATTGGCCAGGAATCCAAGTCTAAGAAGACCGAGCAAGATCAAAATCAATCCGGATAAGAATGCCAACAGCAATGCCGCGGCGATGTATTCGGGTGTTCCTTGGGCCGCGATTTTACCGGCAGCGGCGGCGGTCATAAGAGAGAGGACCGCGACCGGTCCTACTGCGAGGGTGCGGCTTGTTCCAAACAGTGCATAGGCGATAAGCGGAAGGATGGAGGCGTAAAGCCCCACCTGGGGCGGCAATCCCGCCAGCAGGGCATAGGCCAGCGATTGCGGAATGAGCATGATCGATACGATCACCGCCGCCACTAAATCATTGGCAAATGTGTCTCCGCGATAGGTTTTGCCCCATTCCAAAATGGGGAGATATGTGGACAAGCTTCGCACGTGCCCCACCTAATGACCGATTATTGACGTCATTGAAAACAGGCATCCGAATAGTGACCAATTGGGCATGGAATGGCGCGACCTATGCCGCTTTCGCTGACGATCCGTCATCGCAGGCGTCCTGCGCTTCGTGTGCGGTTGGTTGATGGGGCAATATTCGGGGGCCCGCCAACCATTCCCTGCCCTTCAGCATTAAGTCAAAATACAGTGTTGGCATGAGTTGTTCTTTTGCAAACCAGCCAAGCCATGTGGGCGTCGTTCCATCCAGGAGCCATCTGGGGAAGGTGGGGTCAAGCTTGCCGCCATAGGCAAACTCTGCAAGGACGACTTTACCGCGTTCAACCGTTAACGGACAGGACCCGTAACCGTTGTAAACAGCGTGAGGAGATTTTCCGTCCAGAACACGCAGCACATTCTCGCTGACGACGGGGGCTTGCTTGCGGATAGCCGCGGCGGTTTTCGCGTTTGGCGTCGAACTCGCATCGCCAAGTCCGAAAATATTGCCGAACCTTTTATGTTGAAGCGTTTCGCCATCTACATCAATCCAACCGGTATCGTCAGATAAGGGGCTGTTCTTGATGAAGTCGTGCCCGGTTTGCGGCGGGCAGACATGGATCATATCGAACGGCCGCGTGACGGTTTCGGCTTTCCCATCCGCGTCCGTGATTTCGAACATTGCTTCTTTCGAAGAGCCATCGACGGCCACCAGTTTTTCATTGAAGTGCAGTTTGGCGCCATAATCCTCAACATATTTCATCAGGGCGGGAACGTAATCGGCGACGCCGAAGAGAACACCACCGGCATTGTGAAATGACACGTCAATATCACTCAAAGCACCACGCCGCCGCCAGGCATCGCACGCCAAATACATTGCTTTTTGAGGGGCACCGGCGCATTTGATTGGCATTGGGGGTTGGGTGAACAGCGCTCGGCCTCCGCGCATCGAATTCACGAGTTCCCAGGTATAGGGCGCCATATCGAAAAGATAATTCGACGTAACGCCGTTCTTGCCAAGCGTCTCCTTAAGGCCCTCAATCCCATCCCAGTTTAGCTTCAGGCCAGGCGCCGCGACCAGCACTCGGTATCTGACGCGTTCGCCGTCCTCTAAAATCACCTGGTTTCTTTCAGGCTCGAACGCAGCACATGCGGCGTGAATCCATTGGACGGATTTAGGCATCAACCCCGCCATTTGGCGTTCGGTTTGTTCGCGTTTAAACACGCCGCCGCCGACCAAGGTCCACCCCGGCTGATAGTAATGCTGCGTACGCGGTTCAATGATGGCGACAGAGACGTTTTTTCGCCGCTTCAAGATACTGGAGGCGGCTGAAATGCCCCCGGCGCCGCCGCCGATGATGACCACATCGTAGATTTTGCTCGTACTGGGAAGCGTACTGATTGTTTGATCAGCCGAGTTTAGGCGGTCGGTGAGACCTGAGAGGTCGTAACCAGCTTCCTGCGTGGTCGCCAGGATGGCCTCGCTTGACAGATGGCTTGCCTGTGACAATGCCCAGAGCGTCGCCGAGCGCGTTCCGGTTCGGCAATACGCAAGAATCGGTGCTGGCATGTCCCGCATTGCGGATCGAAACGCATCTACGTTTTCGTCCGTCACGCTGCCAGGGACGATCGGAATATATCGGACGGCGAGACCAAGCCCATTCGCCGTCTCTTCAATTTCTTGATGGTTGGGTTGGTCGTCACTTTCCCCATCGGGCCGATTGATGATGATAGAGCGGAACCCCTGTGAGGCGGCAATGCCCACATCTTGTGGGCTGATTTGAGGAGAGACCGACAAATCAGGAGCGATTTTTTTAATGTCCATTGTTTCGACCCTTTATTGGTTCTTCTTAGAGCGCATCCACCGGGATCTTTAAATAACGCGTACCGTTACTTTCGGCCGGTGGCATTTGGCCTGCGCGCATGTTGACCTGCACAGACGGCAGAATGAGCGTTGGCATGTCTAGTGTCGCATCTCGTTGTTCGCGCATTTTCACAAAGTCTTCTTCCGAAACACCGTCATGCACATGGATGTTTTGGGCGCGTTCTTCGGCAACGGTGGTTTCCCATGCATAAGTGTCACGTCCAGGGGCTTGATAGTCATGGCACATAAACAGTCGTGTTTCCGGCGGAAGCAGGAAGAGTTTCTGGATCGATTGGTAAAGAGTGCGGGCATCACCCCCCGGAAAGTCCGTACGGGCCGTACCAAAGTCGGGCATAAAAAGCGTATCTCCGACAAAGGCGGCATCACCAATCACATAGGTCATGCAGGCGGGAGTGTGGCCGGGTGTATGTATCGCCCGTGCCCTGAGTTCCCCAATGGCGAACGCGTCGCCATCATTGAGGAGGGTATCGAATTGGCTTCCGTCGCGTCTGAAGTCCTGTTCGGCATTGAAGACATCTCCAAAGATGGCCTGAACATCCGTAATATGGTTGCCGATGGCGATCTGACCGCCGAGCTGACTTTTTAAATAGGGGGCCGCGGACAGGTGATCCGCATGCACATGAGTTTCGAGAATCCATTGAAGGGTCAGGTTTCTATTTTGAATGTATTTTATGATTGCGTCAGCCGAATGCCGGTTTGTGCGTCCGGACGCGGGATCATAATCAAGAACTGAGTCGACCACGGCACATGAGCCCGTGGTCGGATCTTCAACAACATAGCTAACCGTATAGGTGGCTTCGTCGAAGAATGCTTCTACATTCGGTTTTGTCATGATGATGTCCTCTGAGTGCTGATTCTTCCACGTAGAAATGCGAAAGTTCCATCAAAGAATGTTTTGACCTTAAGAGTCGTCATGAAAGTCCTCACCAAGCGCTGGTCCCGTGCGGGCAAAAACCCCAAAGCCACCTTGTTGCTGGGGAGGCGTGGGACGCGACGGCGTCGACAAGGTGTCTTTGGGGGGGTGCGGGATAGGTTTTTTGAGAAAGATCGAGCACATTGCATCGATCAGTTTCTCAACACGCTCGTCCGCTAACCGATAAAAAACCACTTTCGACGCACGCCGCGTGTTGAGAATGCCTTCTTCGCGGAGTTTCGCCAGTTCGCGCGATAGCCGAGGTTGCCGAATGCCCAATGTTGTTTCGATATCGCCGACCGCCATCTCTTGGTCGCGCAATTGGCAACAGATCATCAGTCGGGCGGGGTGCGCGAGCGCTTTTAAGAGTAAAGACGCTTCATTGGCAACCGGTTGCATTTGCGCGACGTCAGGTGTCATTGGTTCGCCCCATTTACTTCGGTGAAATACCAACTCCTATTCGCCTCTTGGTGCGTCTCTCGATCGATGATTTCACTTTCCGTGACGGGAGGTGGCAGCACAGTGCGATCACCTGGACGCCAGCCTTCAGGTGTTGCAACTGTGTTTGCGTCGGCTTCTTGAAGTGCCGACAGTACACGGAGGACTTCGTCCGCCGACCGACCGATATTCATCGGATAGTGAATGATCGCTCGGATGATTCCGTGAGGGTCAATGAAAAACAGAGACCGTACGGTGGCGGTGCTTGTTGATTGGTCGTGAATCATCCCGTAGGCACGTGCCACGGCCATTGATATGTCTTCAATGATGGGGAACGTGATCTGGACGCCGAACCTGTCCTTTAGATCGTTGACCCATGCCAGATGGGCAAAAACACTGTCTACGGATAGCCCCAATAAATCGGTATTCAGGGCTTTGAAATGAGGCGCGGCTTTCTGAAAGGCAATGAATTCGGACGTGCACACAGGGGTGAAATCTGCCGGATGCGAAAATAGCACAAGCCACCGACCGCGGTAGTCAGACAGCCGCACCGTGCCATGGGTGGTCCGAGCTTCGAAATCGGGCGCTTCACAATCGATCTCGGCGATCTGTGGGGGCTCAATGACGGTTGGCTGCTCGTTTAGAGACATACAGGCTCCGTAAATACAATAAACAGATTACACTTTACATAAGTGATAATTATGAAAGATGAGTCAAGACCAATTTAGCGGTATAGAGCTCACCTTGGCGATGTAAGGGGGGCTAATCCGCAGAATTCGGGCGTTTTTGGCCTTTGGATTGAGAGGCCGTTTCTGTTTGGCGTAGGGCAATTCGCGTCGAAAGTGGCCCCAACAATTCGAAAAGAACCGTCCCGGTCAATGCGATCGCTAAGATGGAGGGCCCCAATTCGGGGAACTCCCGCGCGGCGATCAACGCCATGCCGATGGCGACGCCGGCCTGTGGCAACAAGGCGGTGCCAATCCAATTCCGATGCGATCTAGGCAGTCCGGACAGAACGCCTCCGCCCCATCCACCCGCTAGGCGCCCGATGATCCGAAAAAACACATAACCCGCCCCAAACCACCCAGCGGTCCAAACATATGAGAAGTCGAGGTTAGCGCCGGCCAGCACAAAGAAAACGGTCAGAAATGGCCATTCAAAATGTTCTATTTCCCGAAACGCGTAACGATGATGAGTGGCAAGATTTGCGGTCAGCGCCCCGGCGATCGTGCCGGCGAGCAAATAGGATGTTTCCAGCCACAGGGCGAGACCGGCGCATAAAAACACAAAGCCGATGGCCTCCAATTGGCTTGGCCTGCCCGGTTTCAGCCGTCCTGTAAGGAAAGCGGCGGGGATGCCGATCGCTACGCCAAGAGCGATCGCGCCGCCGAGATCGCTGAATAGGCTGAACCAGGCGGACATTCCATCGAGGTGCAAGACAAACGCCGCAAGCGCGACCGCAACACTGAAGAGAACCAGCCCCCACACATCGTCAATCGCCACCAACCCCAATAGCAGGTCCCGAAAGTCGCCTTTTGCGCCGGTCTCGGCCACTACATCCTGAGTTGCCGCGGGCGCAGTCGCCGTTGCGATCGCCCCGAGTAACAGGGCTAAGGCAAGCGGTGCGCCAAGCCATAACAGGCCGATCGTAACGCTGGCCGCTGTCGCCAAAACAACGGACAAAGACACGATGAGAATGTGGCTTCCGTGGCGCTGTAATTTCTGCCGCGACAGTTCATTGCCCAATAGAAAAGCAACCATGGTGAGGGCAATGACGGCGACCAAATCGGTCGCATCGCGTACGGCTTGTGGAATCAGTCCAAAGCCACTTGGACCCGCCAAGACGCCCAACAACACCAACAGTGTGACGCGGGGAAGGCCGGTACGGCGGCCCACATTGTCCAGCAGAAGGCTGGCCAGCAGAATACCGCCCACACCAACAAGAAACTGGACCGAATCCACAACACGCCTCCTGCTCGTAACTTTTCAAGCCTCGCCCACGGATGTCACCGTGCGCGTCCCGCTAATTTTACGCGTGTGACAGCCGGAGAGATTGATTCACGTCAACGAAACACGATTCAATTTGCTCTTTGGTCTGATGTAACAAAGATTAGGGCTATGAGAGGTAACTCGCCACGAATCTCTCTAGTGTCCAGAAGGCGCCGATGATGCCAAGCCCATAACACGCGGCGATGCGAGAGGTGCGGACCGGCAGGTCCTGCACATAGGAAAACGTGACCGTGACGGCGATGAGCACGGCCACAAATGCGATTTGACCCGCCTCGACCCCAAGATTGAACAACAATAAAGCCCATGCTTCGGCACCGGGAGGCAATCCGATATCGGCCAGCGCGCCTGCAAAGCCAAACCCGTGGATCAAGCCGAAGCCGAAAGCGATCGACCAGGGAAAGCGCGCGCTCAGTGTGTCGCGCCCATTGGTGCGGTAAAGCGCTTCCAGGCCAAGCAGACAAATGCTCATGGCAATGACGATTTCCACCGGTGCAGAGGGCAGGCTCCACCCCGCAAGGGCCGCAAGAGCAAGCGTTATGGAATGGGCGACGGTGAAGGCGGTGATCGTTTGGATAAGCTGATTGCGCCGTACCAGAAGGAACAGCCCGAAGACAAACAGAAGATGATCGTACCCGAAAATAATATGTTCGACGCCAATCCTGAAATAGGCGCTTGTTGCTGCTGGGGCTGGTCCCCCAAGATCCAAGCGCGAAGCCCCGGGACGCAACACGGTGGCGATTTCAGCATCATCTAACGGCTGAACACGCACGAACACATCAGCCAGGCTGCGGTTGAGGCCATCGACCGAAATCGTCCCCGAAGCCAGGGAGCATGACATGTTCCATCGTAAAATGAGCGTATCGTTCAACCGTTGTGTTGTTTGACCGTGCCGTTCGCAATCTGGGGGGAAGATCGGGTCAATGCGCAGCCGTTGGTCACCGCGTATCGGCTGCTTCCAAACGACTGTATGTTCGTTCGTTGCCGTCTCAATGACTTCCAAATAGGCCGGGCGAACCTCGTGGGCGGTAGCGGGGGCGAACACCTGGAAGCTAAGGATAAACAGTGTCAGCGCTGTCAGAATTGGGAAGGGATTATGGCGCATCGCGGCCTTCGATAACGACACGGTAACGGGAGACGATGTCATTGATGGCGGAAGCATTTTGAAGACGGCGATGATGCTCCCTCCAATCCGCTTCAACCGTTTTGCGGATGTCCGCGAGTGGGGGAAGCTCTGCGGGCTGATTTTTTGATACGCGCACAATATGGTCGCCAAAAGCAGACGGAATAGGGCCGGCCCAAGTAGCGCTTGCCGCTTGTTGCGAAATGGCGTTGGCAAAGTCGGTTCCAAAAAGGCGCGCAACCTCTCTTATGGGGAGTTCTCCATAGGAGCGCGCGAGCATGAACGGGTCGCCATGTTCCTTCCAGTTCGAGACGTTTCCATTGTTGAGGGCGGACAATTCGTTCCGCGCATCGTCGGTCACGCTGTCGCCTCTTTTATCCTTGCTGAAAAAAATGTGGTCAAAGCTGAGTGTGCGGGGGGATTTGAAGCGATCGGAATGGCGTGTGTACCAGTCTTCCAATTCGTTTTCACTCGGGGCATTCAAAGGCGTAAGGTCCGACGTCAAGAAGGTCATTTTCTGCGCAAGGCGCCGGTCCACCACTGTATCGCCCACATCCAATCCCAAGCGCCGGGCTTCCTGGGCCAGAGCCTGGTCCCGGACGAAGTCGGCAATCATGGCTTTTACATCTTTTTCGGTGGGGGGGGCTCCGGCTTCTGCCTTGTAAAGCGTCAGCATGCGGTCTAGATCCTCTGCCGACACCTCGATCGTGTGGTCTGCGCGGTCGGCGAGCCCGGTCCAAACAAAGTGAAATCCAAACAATAGAAAAGCCGCCAGCGCGAAATGCACCAGCGGCTCATGACTTAAAGTTTTCATCCTGCGTTCGGGATATACCAAATTGGAGAAGTATAAGCCCGTTCCTGAATGGTTTCAGGAAGCGCCGGGTTAGGAGGCGTACCCGCTTTCAGAGCTTCCCAGGTAGACCAACGGCAAGATGGATTTTCAAGCACCCGCACATAATAGGTCGCCCTTTGGGCGGCATCGAATTCGGGATCTTGCCAAGCGGTTTTTAGTTCGCCAGCGCCCTCACCAGTAGGGGTGCAGCTGCTCATGTCAACGCCTGCGCCATTGTCAGCACACCGATGGGTTTCGGGGTCGGGCGTTCCCTGATGGCAGGCGATGTCGAAAACTTTTTCACCAGCAGAGGTCACCTTCACCACTTGTACCCGCTGAAGGGCACCGCCGGACGGATCTTGCATGGCCCAAGCAACAAAGGTTGGGCTGCGGCCATCCCCCATCAAATCACCCCCCATGGGCACACCGGACGCATAGGCTTGAGCGACCATGTCGGGCGCTTCCAACAGCTCGTCCGTATAGTCGAGGCCGGCAAAGAAACGGACCTTGATACGCGGGCCGGTGGTGGCAAAGGTTTCCTTGCGGCGAAACGCGTCGAAAATTGACTCGCGCGTATTTTCTTCAGCCCACACACCGGTCAAGCCCGATGCACTCCACCGGGAAAACCATTCCCGGGCATTCCGGGTTTGTTGGTTCTCCGGTTGATTGTCCCACCCCTCAGAACCGGGGAAGGGAACCGATCCGCGAAGGTGCGGCAATCCATCAACAATCCCAACTTTGGACCAATAATCGTTTTCCGCATAAGCGCCGCCCACCACATGGCTGTCGGAGGCCGCGACCAGGCCAAAGCGAAACGGATCAAAGCCTTTGTCTTCCTGTAATTTGAGGCCATTTTGATAGGCCTCGCGCACATAACTGCCTTGTGTTGCGGACACTTCGTAGGACCCCAGGAGGCGATCATAAATCTCGAAATTTGCCCACTCGTCGTTTGGCGACAGGGTCGGATGAGTTTCGGATGTTCCCTTCACTTGCGTAATTTCTACAAGGGGCTCATTGCGCATTCGCTGTTCCGCATAGGCTGCATCCAGGGGAGCGCCCTCATATGTTTCCAGGCGGAACATCTGACCGTCAGAAACATTTGGATTGTGCGGCACGGCGATTGATTCGATACCTGCTGCCCGTTGCTCATCCATCCAATCCCACAAATCTTCTGGATTTCGGGAATCGAGGGTGGAGAAAGCTTTTTCGGGGGCGTCGCCGCGGAAGAATACATTGCGGTGCAGATTACCGCCGCCAAATCCTTCTTCTGCCGGCCGGGTTGTCACAGAGGTGAACTCATATGCGGCGAATGTGGTGAACGTGCCGGGCGCGTTGTGTTTTTCCGCAGCCGCGACATTGGCGGCCCAAACGGAGTTGATTTCCTTTTGGTCATAAATCTCGTCGATCTTTTGACCGCTTCGAACGGACGAGCCAACTTCGTTAAACGCCGACAGAATTTTTTCGGGTTCGGTCGAGAACATGTCTTTCGACCGGTCCAATTCGTTTAGCGGATGGCCTTCCGTGTTCATGGCCGGCAGGATGCCAAGATATTCGGCGTGATCCGTGACGGCGTAGAAATCCAACGGTCCGCCTGCAATTGTCATGTCGAAACCGGCGGGGTGCTGAACCGTTTCCCCCTTGGCGAAGCGATAGGCATCGTCCGCCGTGCGCCGCACATTGAAAATGTAGGCGTCGAAGCTGTTGCGTGTGTGAATGTGCAGATCGCCAAAATAGGCGTTCTTGGTGTCACTATAACCGGCGGTGCGCTGGTGTGGGGCTTCTGCCTCCACGTCGGGTTCAGCGGCAACCGGAGCTTCAGCGGGTGTTTCTTCCGGTGCTTGTTCCGTATTTACGGTCTCGTCGGTGGAATCGCAGGCTGAAAGAAGGGCAACAAGGCTGACGGCGAGGGTTGATCCAAGGATTGATCGGCGCATGTGCGGTTTCCTCTTCTTATTTTTTATGCGGAGAGGTTAACGCGAATTGCATCCCAGTCCAACCGCCTATTTCGCCGCGCCGTCGTGGTGCCCATGGGGTCGGTGGCGCCTAAAAATAACGGATGCCGCTACGTCGATCATCTTGAACGCCCTTGACAAAAACCACTTCAAACTTAACCCGGCCGGTTCACGCTTTGCCGGGCGACATTGAGGCGGTTCCAGAGATTGATCATGCCGATGGTAATAGTCAGTGAGCAGATTTCTTTGTCGGAAAAGTGACGCGTAAGGGCGTCCCATGCCGCCGCCCAATCTGCGGCATCATCCAGCGTTGTCATCACTTCGACCCAAGCCAGTGCGGCCCTTTCTTTGTCGGAATAAAGATCGGTTTCGCGCCAAACCACAAGCTGGTCCAGACGATCCTGTGATTCGCCGTCGTCCCGCGCTTCCTTAATGTGCATGGCGACGCAAAATGCGCAGCCGTTCATTTGGGAAGCCCGCAATACACAAAGATGGTGAATGGCGCGGTCGAAACCTGACCCGTCAATCGACATCTGAGTTTCCACTAAGGATTTAAAGAGATCGGGCGTTGTCTGTTCAAAGCGAAGTTTGTCGTTCTGTGTCATTGAATATCTCCGTTCACTAAAAGGGGTGTGTCCGGTGATGACGGTTGCGCCGCCTGTCATGTGACAGCCTCATCGGGCGAATTGCGTATATTTTCCGAAAACGGAGAAACCCAGGAATTCTAGGTCTTTAACCGGTCGCAGGTGTAAAAGCGATGTTGTCTCGCCGATACAATATGCAACACCGATGCATTTTTCGTTGTTTTCACACTACAATTCAGTCAAATTAGGGGTCGGTCTAGAACCAAGACCTTTTCAGTGCGGTAAGGAAGTGTTGGGCATGGTGTTAGCGGGCGGAGCCTCTCAAAAGCGTCTATCGGTCGCGACGACCTATGAAGAATGGGCCGAAATAGCGCAGGAATTAGACGAAAAGTCCGGCGCCTTGCGTTGGAAACAGGAAGAAAAAGATTCGCGGTATGATTATCGGCGCATTCGAGAGCGTCTCGACATGCTGCGGCACGCCCGCGAAACAGGGGACGAGCGTGAACTCCTGTTTGCGCTGAATGAAGGTATTCATGGCAATCTTGGCGGCATCGCCCGGCCGGCCCTCTACAATCAAGCAATTTTTGGCACAAAAGATCTGATCACGAATTATATGATCGAGGTCGAGAATGCGCTCAACCATTTGGCTGATGTATCCGATGACGTGATCCCGTTCGAAGAGCGGATCGATTTTTTCCGCCGCGCAAGCCACTGTTTCGGCCGTTCGGCGCTCATGCTCAGCGGGGCGGGCTCGTTGGCGCCGTTTCATATTGGAACCATCAAGGCGCTGCATCAGGAGGGGTTGCTTCCTGACGTTATTTCCGGGTCCAGCGGCGGTGCCTTTGTAGGTGCGGCGGTAGGCACGCGGTCACCCGAAGAATTGGAAGCGATATTCGAGGGGGATGCGGTTATCGATAGTCTTTATTCGGACTATGAGCAAGAAGACCCATCCATTTGGCCGCAGCAATTGTCCATCAGCACGCTGTCGCGGGCGGTTGAAGACGCGATCCCTGACCTCACCTTCGAGGAAGCCTACGAAAAGTCCAAAATCTATATCAATATTTCGGTGGCGCCGACGAAGTCGAACCAGAAATCGCGTTTGTTAAATGTCTTTACCGCACCCCATGTGTTTGTCCGGGAAGCGGTCATCGCGTCCTGCTCGGTTCCGGGCGTTTTTCCACCCGTCCATTTGGCGGCCAAGAATTATGACGGTGCCCGCAAACCCTATTTGCCGGAAATGACCTGGATCGACGGTTCGGTGAGTGACGACTTGCCACGGCGCCGGTTAGGCCGGATCTATAGTGTCAATCACTTTATTGCCAGCCAAACCAATCCGGCGATTTTGTGGGCCGTGCGCGACACCAACGCTGAAAGCAATTTGGTACGCACTACGTTGGATTGGTGCGACCAGATCTTTAAGGCGAACTTGCGCGCCAGCCGCCCCTTCGTTCGTTATATGACGAAGCAAATTCCGGGCATGAGTTCCCTCACCCATATGATGTATTCCGTTGCCTTGCAGGAATACACCGCTGACGTGAACATCATTCCTTCCCGGCGCCTCTTCGATCCGCGGAAAATTCTAGCTCAGATTTCGCCTGAAGAAACGCTCGCCCTCATTGCTGACGGTGAACGGTCCACATGGCCAAAAATTGAGCTTATTCGCAACAGTACGCGAATATCTAGGTGCTTAGACGCAATTCTCGAAGAGTATGAGCATGAGGCGGAACGCCAGCACTCCATCCCCAGCCGTCAAAAACGCCGCCGGTCGCCAAGCCCGCGAAAGAAAGCGGCGTAGTCAACACTGCCGACGGAACGCGTTCTCCACTTCTTAAAAACTTTAATTGCGTCTTAAACAATCGATTAGGGATTGTGTGGGACTGTCCAGCTACCTTTGTAAAGCCTGGCGATCGGATTATTTGCCGGGGAAACATTTTGAGTAGTTAAGTATCTGATGAGTTTACCCGCGGAAAAAGCGGGGCTGGGGAACTTCATCACCACCTACCGATATGCCCTTATATCTGTGGGCATATTCAGTGCCGTCGTCAATTTGCTGATGTTGACCGGCCCGGTTTTCATGCTGCAAGTCTATGACCGCGTATTGGCAAGCCAATCCGTGCCGACCTTGTCTATGCTGGTTCTGCTGGTGGCGCTGTTGTTGGCCTTCTATGCGATTTTAGAGGTCATTCGTACACGAATATTATGCCGTGTCGCCGCCGATGCGGACGCACAGATCAGTAAGCGTGTGTTTGAGCAGACGGCTTATCATTCATCATATGGGGCCAGTGACCGGATTTCTGGGTCGCCCTCTCGCGATTTAGACACGCTTCGGCAGTTTATGTCAGGCCCGGCGCCGTTGGCGTTTTTTGATATGCCGTGGTTGCCGGTGTTTCTAGCTATCGTCTTTATGATGCATGTGTGGCTAGGGCTTACAGCCTTGGCCGGTGCCTTTGTGTTAGGTATGCTCGCGGTCGCCAATGAAATGTCCATGCGTGCGCCTCGAAAGGATGCTGCAACCTGCCTCGCCGAGAAACAGAGGTTCTTCTTTTTTCTTCAACGGAACGGTGATGTCGCCCGTGCGATGGGCATGGTGCGCCCCATGGCCGACAACTGGCAGGTTAATCATCGGGCCGCTGTCGTTCTTCAAAGCCAGCTAAGCGATACGTCCGGTGCCTTTTCTGCATCGATAAAAGGCATCCGCCTATTCCTGCAGTCGCTTATCTTGGGTGTGGGTGCCTATCTTGCCATTCATCAACAGGTCTCACCGGGCGCAATGATTGCCGCGTCCATCATTGCAGCCCGCGCGTTGGCCCCCTTGGAAGCCGCGGTCGCCAATTGGCGGCAATATGGCGACGCCTTTCAAGCGTTCAAGCGCCTGCGAACATTACTCGCAGATGGGGCTGACCAGACCTTTGACATGGCATTGCCGAGACCTAAATCGGACCTTTCTTTGGAAGGAGTTCGATTTTGCCCCGGCGCACGAAAGCAGCCGGTTCTACAAGGCATTGATTTCAGTCTGCAGCCCGGCAACGGCTTGGCGGTTCTTGGACCCAGCGCGGCCGGTAAATCCACCTTGGCGCGTCTGTTGGTGGGGCTGATTCCAGAACATGACGGCGATATTAGATTGGATGGTGCCACGCTAGACCAATGGCATCCTGATCGACGGGGCGAGTTTCTGGGGTATGTGCCGCAAAAAGTCATCCTGTTCCCCGGTACCATCGCGCAAAATATCAGTCGGTTTACAGAGGAAATAGATCCTGCAAAGACCATTGCCGCCGCCAAAGCGGCCGGGGTGCATGAACTTATTTTGGGACTTCCCGATGGATATGAGACCCGCTGCGACGAACAAAGCTTTTCTCTGTCGGTTGGGCAGCAACAACGCATCGCCTTGGCGCGTGCATTGTACGGGGATCCCTTTCTAATCGTCTTGGATGAGCCAAATTCAAGTCTAGATGCGGACGGGGAAAATGCGCTCATAAGCGCGATTCGATCGGCGCGTAAGCGGGGCGCGATTGTTGTTGTGATGGCTCATCGGCCAAGCATCTTGGCTGCGGTAGACAGGGTCTTGATGCTGTATCAAGGACGCCAACACGCTTTCGGTGACAAAGAAAAAGTCCTTCCAAACTTATTGAGGCCCGCCAATGAAGGTCGAGATGTTGCGTAAGATTTTTTCCGCGCGAAAGAAGAGTGTTGCGGGTGACGAAGGAAACGGCATTCCGCGGGGTGTCCGATTCTGGGTAACCAGCGGTTATCTGGCGACAGCTTTATTGGTGGTGATCTTTGTCAGTTGGGGAACCATCAGTCACTTAGCGAGCGCGGTCATTGCCGGTGGCCACATCGTGGTCGATTCTCACTCAAAAGACGTTCAACACAAGGAAGGGGGGACCGTTAAGACGGTTCATGTGCGCGACGGCACCCGCGTGGAAAAGGGCGCCCTTCTGGTAACGCTTGACGAAACCGCGGCCCGTGCTGATTTAGAAATCATCAGCAAGAGCAAAGCTGAATTCCAAACCAAGATCGCCCGGCTGACAGCGGAACGCGACGGGGCTGAGGAGGTTGTGTTTTCGGAAGATGTGTTGGTTCATGCCGAAGAACCTCACGTTTTTGCGGCAATGACCAATGCGCTCCATATGTTTGCCGCGCGCCAAAGTTTACGAAAAAGCGAACGCGCCCAACTCGAGCAACAGCTCGTTCAGCTCGAGGAGCTCATCGAGGGGTACAAAGTCCAGAAGGCGGCGGTCGAAGAAGAATATGCGCTGGTCAAAGAAGAGGTTGCCCGGCTGGAGGACCTGTTTGAGGAAAAACTGGTCCCGATCGCACGGTTGACCGAGGCCAAACGCAATGCCTCCAGGTTAAAAGGACAAAGTGGTGCGGCGGAGGCGGAAATCGCGCGGGCAAAAGAACGGGTGAGCGAAGTACAACTGGCCGTCATTCAATTTAATGAAGAGAAAAAGTCTCAGATACTGACTGAACTTCAAGATTATCGTGCGCAGCTCGGAGAGGCGGAGGAGCGCTTCACGGCGGCACAAGAGGTGGTTACGCGAACGGAAGTCCGCGCGCCTCAATCTGGATATGTGAATAAGTTGACGGTACATGCGCCGGGGGCCGTGGTTCAGCCGGGGCAGACGATGTTGACCATCGTTCCCGCAGAGGACGAACTGGTGGTGGAAGCCCGTGTTGCCACGAAGGACATCGATCAAATCCATCCCGGCCAAGATGTACGGCTGCGGTTTTCCGCGTTTAACCAGAAAACCACACCGGAATTTTCCGGCGATATTGTTCACATAAGTGCCGATGCGGCGACCGACCCTCAGACCGGCGTGATGTTTTATGCCGTACGGGTGCGATTTGCGGCCGAGAAGGTTCTAAGGAACGATGCCTTGAAACTGGTTCCGGGCATGCCCGCCGAAGTTTTTATTACGACGGGAGAGCGCACCATGCTGAACTATCTCCTCAAGCCGTTTAGAGATCAGATGGCGCGGGCTTTCAAGGAACAATAATCAGTATACATAGTATTTTTAATACTCTGTTAGCTAATATTGCACTGATCACAAAATAGCCTTTTTTCGCCGCCGGGTCGGCACATTTGACCTCAATATAAACCTCACGTGAATGTGCAGCAGGGCGTTGGGGTAAGCGCGTGAGCCGGAGGTCTTAAGAAAAAGGTTAGTACCATGAATTTTTTCCTGCGCGGTCTATTCGATCGGGACGATGATGCCGGAAGTGGATTGCAGTCCATCTTCGCCCGCTTCTTCAATTTTTACCAAGCCAGGCAGTCCGATGATGAGGACGGCTCCCAAAACGACAATGACACGGATAACAATCAAAATGATGATGACAACGGCAATGATAATAGTAATGACAATGATGACGGTGATGTCGGCGCGGCAGAAGAAGATGTCAGCGTCTTCGCGGCGTTAGAGGACGAGCTGGTCGGCGGCAATGGCCGCGATCGCCTTAACGGCGGCGAAGGTCGGGATTTTCTGTCCGGCCAAGGTGGCAACGACCGATTGAACGGTGGTGACAAGCGCGATGTTATCGATGGTGGAAATGGTGCCGACCGTTTGAGCGGCGGTGCCGGTGGTGACACGCTGATGGCTGGCGCGGGACGTGATACGGTCAATGGCGGCACGGGCAACGATATGCTGGATGGCGGTGCGGGCCGTGACCGACTAAATGGCGGCCAAGGCAACGACATGATGGACGGTGGCGCGGGCCGTGACCAACTCAATGGCGGGCAGGGCGATGACGCTTTGTTCGACGGCGCTGGAAACGACCGGTTGAACGGCGGCCAAGGTAAAGACACGCTGGTGAACTCTTATGGCCGCGATCGTCTCAATGGTCAGAATGGTGACGATATCCTCGTCAGCTACAGCGATGCCGGCGAGCCGGAGATTGCTCAGGACACGGATGCGTCGCAGGTAAACCCCAATGAACCACTACGGGCGTCGAACGATACATTGATCGGCGGCAATGGCGCCGACACCTTCTACTTCCAGCTGACGCTTGATGCTAAGGAAGAGATCATCGCCAAACATACAGACGCCAATACCGGTGAGATTAATTGGACCAATACAGGTATTGCCGGTGAAAACAATAACGCTCACGATCACTGGGTCGATTCAATCGGCAATGACACGATCCGAGGTTTCGACAAGTCTGAAGGCGATCAGATCATCATCGAAGGCCATACGGTGGTTGCCGATGTGCAGCAAATCGATCGCAATAATGATGGCCAAACGGATTATTCCCTCATCACCCTCACCAGCAATCAGGGGGGTGCGGGTGCCCATGATGGCGATGCGCTTGGAACCATCAAGGTCTTCGGTGACGAAGTAACCGCCGATGATATATCTGTCGATCGCACCGTGTTTTACGGTCAAGACACCTTTGAAGGCCGCATGGGCGTCTATGGTGGCGACGGGAATGATGAAATCGAAGATGGGCGCGGCAGCCAAACGCTGTACGGCGGTGATGGCGACGACGTGTTGATCGCCTATGGCGATGCGGGTGAACCCACCCCGGCTCAGGATGCCAGTGGCACGGTGTACGAGTATGACGGTGCCGCCAATCCGGACGATCTTCTGATCGGTGGGAATGGCGCCGATACTTTCCTGTTTATGCCGCTGTTGGATGCAAAACAGGAAATCCTGGAACGCAACCGAGATGGCGATGGCACTATCGATTGGACCGGTAATGGCGTTGCGGGCGAAAACGGCAATGTGCATGACCATTGGGTCAATGGCATTGGCAATGACACGATTTACGATTTCTCCAAAGAACAAGGGGACAAAATCGTCATTGAAGGTCATACCGCCAATATCAGCGTCGAGCAGTTTGATTCTACGACGGATGATGATGACGACGCGGACTACAGCGTCATCACCATCACCAGCAATCAAGGTGGCAATGGCGGCGCCCATGATGGCGATCCGTTGGGCACCATCACCGTTTATGGCGATTTGGTGGATGAAGATGACATCACGGTGGATGCGGGCGTCTTCCACAGCATCGAATTGTTAGATGGCGCCGCCGCGTAAACCATGATCGTGGTGCTAACCTAGAGGCTGATGGCGGTGGTGGCAGAGCCACCGTCATTGGCATGCGGCTTATACGTCCGCAAACTGATCCAATTTGAAACACACTTGGCTGTGCCATTTTGATCAGATTTCATTAAAAATCGTCGCAAATCCAAACGATCCGCCAACGGATGGCAGGACTGTACCATCAGGTCAGCCGTCCGGCGCTCCCCCTCACATTGTGATTTTTCCCAGAAATCTGGCGTTTTTCAACATGCCAAGTGTGTTTTGGCATCTCGTGCCGCCCGTTTGGCATGTGCTCTGCAATCAAGGGGGCAAGCCTGACGCAATGGGCAAAACTTTGACGCCAACCACCACTTACTAATTTGGAGATTTAAAATGTTGAACACGATCAAGAACTTTGCAAACGACGAAAGCGGCGCAACCCTGGTTGAGTACTCAATCCTTATCGCACTTATCGCTGCTGCGACGATCACGGCTGTTAACGGCGTTGCTGGCACGATCACCACGCGCTGGCAGACCCTGAACACCAACTTGGCTGGCTAAACCCTTAGACCGCTAAGCTTCCTGCCTTCGAAGCGCCGGAGTTCTTTTGAACTTCGGCGCTTTTTCTATGGGCGATTGTCACGAAAAAAAAATCCCGGCTCCGTCCAGAGGGGAAGCCGGGATGTCCCAGTTGTAACGGGGAGGTTATTCGGCTGCTACCGAAAGTTGGGACATAAGTGTATTCGTAAGTTCCCGTCAAAAATGGCGCAGGCGTCATTTTTGGACATTGATCTACATCAAGACCGGGCCTGGGAAGATTGGATGCGGCAATTTGAATCGATCCCTCCGGACTGTCCGCGAGATATGTTGACCTAGATCAACGATTTTTTTGCGGCGCACACCCATAACTCGGTCGGGAGATGGGCTCCTCGGGCGCGCGCCCCAATTTTCACGACGCGCAACAAGCAAAGATAGCTCAATGACCACATCAACTGACCTGCGGGCTGACGGGCCCGGAAATGGATTCTCGCGGTTTGCGGCCGGTATACTGCTTTTTGTTGGTTTCTTCGGGGGGCTGATCATTGCCGCCCAGGGCCGTGATGCCGGTTTCCAGAATCATGGATTTCTGTTTTCGCTCATGTGTGTTTGGGCCGCTTTTTGGCTCGGAAATCATTATCTCGCAAACTCCAACAATGGAGCGGCGGAAAAGTCCTTCTATAATGACGATGTCATCAAAGCAGGGGTGATCGCGTCCGTCTTTTGGGGGATCGCCGGCTTTTTGGTCGGTGTGGTGTTGGCCTTCCAATTGGCGTTTCCCGAACTCAATTTTGACACGCCCTACACCAATTTCGGCCGCTTGCGCCCAGTACACACCTCGGCTGTGATTTTCGCCTTTGGCGGTAACGTGCTGATTGCCACGTCTTTCTATGTTGTTCAGAGAACCTGTCGGGCACGATTGGCGGGCGACCTCGCCCCCTGGTTTGTGTTCTGGGGCTATCAGGTCTTCATCGTCCTTGCCGCCACCGGATACCTTATGGGGGTTACTCAGTCTAAAGAATACGCTGAGCCAGAATGGTATGTAGATTTGTGGTTGACCATCGTTTGGGTGGTTTACCTATTGGTCTTCCTTGGCACTTTGTGGAAGCGCAAGGAACCTCACATTTATGTGGCGAATTGGTTTTACCTCGCCTTTATCGTCACCATTGCCATGCTGCACATCGGCAACAATATTGCGGTGCCGGTCAGCCTGCTGTCATCCAAGAGCTACGTGCTTTTCTCAGGCGTTCAAGATGCGCTTATCCAATGGTGGTACGGACATAACGCGGTTGGATTTTTCCTAACCGCCGGTTTCTTGGGGATTATGTATTATTTCATCCCCAAGCGCGCGGAGCGGCCCGTTTATTCCTATCGCCTATCCATCATTCACTTCTGGTCGCTCATCTTCTTATACATCTGGGCGGGCCCCCACCACCTTCACTACACGGCCCTGCCGGAATGGGCGCAAACCTTGGGTATGACCTTCTCGATCATGCTGTGGATGCCGTCTTGGGGGGGCATGATCAACGGGTTGATGACTTTGTCTGGGGCTTGGGATCGCCTGCGCACAGATCCGGTTATCCGCATGTTGGTTGTCTCGGTCGCCTTTTACGGCATGAGCACCTTCGAAGGGCCGGTCATGTCCATCCGGGCGGTGAACTCACTTAGTCATTATACGGACTGGACCATTGGACACGTGCATTCCGGTGCGCTTGGATGGGTCGGCTTTGTAAGCTTCGGCGCTATCTATTGTTTGGTCCCCTGGCTCTGGAAACGAGAACGCCTGTACTCTCTCGCCTTGGTCAACTGGCACTTCTGGATCGCCACGCTTGGTATCGTTCTCTACATCACGGCGATGTGGGTATCGGGAATCATGCAAGGCCTGATGTGGCGGGCCTATGACGAACTCGGCTTCCTTCAATATTCCTTTGTCGAATCGGTGGAAGCAATGTTCCCCTTCTATGTGATCCGGGCCTTGGGCGGCGTTCTGTTCCTCATCGGTGCTTTGATCATGGCCTACAATGTGTACAAAACGATCAAAGGGGAGGTGCGAGAATCGGAACGCAACGTCAATGCCATCGGGCAACCCCAATTAGCGGCAGCGGTCTAGGAGGCGCGGATCATGGCAAAATTTACCCACGCCACGCTGGAAAAAAGTTCGATCCTGCTTGTCGTCTTTATTCTGATTGTTGTTGCCATCGGTGGCATCGTTGAGATCATTCCGCTCTATCTCATGAAGTCGACCATCGAACGTGTCGAAGGCATGCGCCCCTACACACCGTTGGAACTCATGGGGCGGAACATCTATATCCGCGAGGGCTGCTACAGTTGCCACAGCCAGATGGTGCGTTCGTTGCGCTCCGAAGTGGAACGCTATGGCCATTATTCTTTGGCAGCGGAAAGCCTTTATGATCACCCGTTCCAATGGGGATCAAAAAGAACCGGTCCGGACCTCGCGCGTATCGGGGGTAAATATTCTGATGAATGGCATCAGATCCATATGGCGCGCCCGAAAGACGTGGTGCCGGAATCGATCATGCCGGGGTATCCCTTCTTGGCGAATACCAAGTTGGACTATAGCGAGATTGAAGACATTCTGTCCGCGAACGCCATGGTCGGTGTGCCCTATACGCCAGAGATGATCGAAAACGCCAAGGATGATCTGCTGCTTCAAGCAGATCCGGAAGCGTTACCTGAAGCGTTTCTCGAACGCTATCCAAAGACCTCGGTGAGGGATTTTGACGGCAATCCAAAGATGGTTTCGGAACTCGACGCCTTGATCGCTTACATGCAGATGCTCGGCACCTTGGTTGATTTCGACTTGTTCGAACCAGAAGAAAACGCGCGGTAGGTGACGCATGGACATGAACACCATTCATATGATCTCGGGCACAGTCGGTCTGCTTATCTTTGTGTTTCTCTTTGTGGGTATGCTGATCTATGCACTTTGGCCTGCAAACCAAACTCAATTCGATAAAGCAGCGCATTCCGTCCTAAATCACGACAACGAAGAGGTGGGGCAATGAGTTCCCAAGACAAGACCCCCAGCCAAGAGCCGGATACCACTGGCCACGAATGGGACGGGATCAAGGAATACAATAATCCCCTGCCGAAATGGTGGCTTTACGTGTTTTACGTGACCATCGTCTGGGCGATCGGTTATTGGGTGTTTATGCCGGCTATTCCGTATTGGTCTCCGGACGGGTGGACTTATACGGAAGGGACACGCCAGCTGTCACAGCGCAATAAGGTTGCGGGCGAAATTGCGGACGTAAATGCCGAACGCGCCGCCCACCGTGAAGAAATTGGTCGATTGTCTCTTCAAGAAGTGCGCAATTCTGAAGACTTGTTCGACATCGCACTGGCGGGTGGGGCATCGGCATTCCGCGACAATTGTGCCGGCTGTCATGGATCCGGCGCTCAAGGGTTCACGGGATTCCCTAATCTAAATGATGATGATTGGATCTGGGGCGGCACAATGGCCGATATCGAATTCACCATCCGACATGGGATACGGTGGGAAGACGACCCGGATACGCGATTCAACGAAATGCCCCGCTATTTAACGGATGGCTTTTTGGAGCGGGATCAGATCTATGCGGTTACGGAATTTGTTCTGTCCTTGTCGGGTGCTGACCACGACGCGGCAAAACTCGCCGAAGGTCGTCAGATTTTTGAGGAACAATGCGTCTCGTGTCATGGCGACAATGGCGAAGGTCTGCGCGAGATGGGTGGTCCTAACCTGACAGACAGTATTTGGCTTTTTGGCGGCGACCGCGAGAGCGTGTTTGAAACCGTCGCTTATGCCCGCAATGCGGTCATGCCGGCATGGCAGGATCGTTTAGATGAAGGCACCATTAAGGAGCTTGCTCTTTTCGTCCACAGTCTTGGGGGCGGTGAAGAGGAGTGATGGCGCAAGCGCATGGATATGAGCGCAAGCACACGTAAGACGGAAGGCGATACCAACCTTCATATTGATGCACAGCCCCTTAACAAGGAGCATGGGCAACCGCTCTATGCGGGGCGGGAAAAGATATATGCAAAGTTGGTCACGGGTCCGTTCCGTAATGCCAAATGGATCATTATGGCGGTCACGCTGGGGATCTACTATCTTACGCCGTGGATTAGGTGGGACCGTGGGCCATCTGCACCCGACCAGGCGGTGTTGGTCGACTTTCCCGGACGGCGTTTCTATTTCTTCTTTATCGAGATTTGGCCGCAAGAAGTCTATTACATCACCGGCCTTCTCATTTTAGCCGCGGTCGGACTGTTTTTGGTCACAAGTATCGCCGGCCGCGTCTGGTGCGGGTATGCCTGTCCGCAAACGGTGTGGACGGATCTTTTCATCTATGTCGAACGCTTGGTGGAAGGAGACCGCAATAAACGAATGCGCCTTGATAGGGCACCGTGGACCATCGGCAAACTAAGCCGCAAAACACTAAAGCATGCCATCTGGCTGCTCATCGCCATTGCCACAGGCGGGGCGTGGGTCTTCTATTTCGCCGATGCGCCCACCTTGGCGCGCGAACTCTTAACGTTTGAAGCGCAGCCGATTGTTTATCTGTCCATCGGGCTGTTCACGTTTACCACCTACCTTCTTGGCGGTATCGCGCGGGAACAAGTATGTACCTATATGTGTCCGTGGCCGCGTATCCAAGGCGCCATGTTTGACGAGAATACCTTTGCGGTGTCCTACAAAGCCGATCGCGGCGAGCCACGCGGTGCTCACAAGAAAGGCGATAGCTGGGACGATCGCGGCGATTGCATCGATTGCAATCAATGCGTAGCGGCGTGCCCCATGGGCATCGATATTCGCGATGGATTGCAATTAGAGTGTATCCAATGTGCGCTATGCATAGATGCCTGCGATTCCATCATGGCCAAGATCGACCGGCCCAAAGGGTTGATCGGGTATGATTCCCTGCAAAACCAGCGTGCGCGGGAAACCGGCAGCGGTGACCGCACCCGCGTGATCCGGCCACGAACGATTATCTATGTCGGCGTGTTGGCTTTGGTCGCCATGATCATGGTGACGGCGCTTGTGTTGCGGACACCGACCGAGGTCAATGTCATCGCGGACCGTAATCCTCTGTTTGTGCAGCTCTCAAATGGCGATATTCGCAATGGCTTCACCGTCAAAATTCTCAATAAAGGCGATGCGCGTGCTATTTTCGACGTGAGCATTGATGGGCTTGAGGGGGCCACAATTAGTCGTGGCCTCAACAGAGACAGCAATGCGTTATCGCTGGATGTGCCGGCGGATTCCCTCGAAACCGGGAAGTTTTTTGTTCAAGTGTCGCGAGAAGCATTTAGCCAGCAATCGAATGAAAAAGGCACGGCTACCTTCTCCATTATTATACAGAACAAAGATACGAACTACCGTGTCGTGGAAACGGTAAGCTTTAAGGGACCTTCGTCATGAGTGCGGCCAATACAGACAAACCCCGTAAGTCGTTTGAGCTGACAGGCAAGCATGTCCTTATTGGCTTTATCCTATTTTTTGGAATCATCTTTGTGTCCAATGCGGTGATGATCTCTCTGGCGGTAAAAACTTTTCCCGGCCTTCAGTCCAAATCCGCTTACAAAGCCGGTCGGAACTACAACCAACAGATCGAGCGGGCCGTAGATCAACAACAATTGGGGTGGCGTGCTACCGTTGACGTCGACAAAACCGATAAGGACCGGCCGGTTGTGCGTGTTGTTTTGCGGGACAAATATCAGAATCCGCTGTCCGATCTCTCCGTATCCGGCACGCTTCAACGCACCGTGCACTCTTTTGAAGATGTCGCACTGGAATTCAGAAAGTTGGGCAATGGGGTGTACGAAGTGTCATTTGATGGGCCTGCGCATCGCGGTCAATGGCGCCTAAAGGTAGAGGCGGTCAATAGAGCTGGGGAGACCTTCCAAATCGAGAAGAAGGTTTTTATCGCCCCATGACAACCACGCTTGACATGAGCGCGGCTGAGTTTGAGGCCACGGCGGAGGTGCCATCTCAAACAAGGGCGGCGTTGGATCCGGACCAAGCGCGCGTGTTATCGCACATATCCGATACGCCGAATGGGGATAAGGAAATTTCTTTCTTCGTGCCCAGCATGATGTGCGGCGGCTGCATGAAGAAAATCGAGAACGCACTGACACCCATAACGGGGGTTCGGTCCGCGCGCGCGAATTTATCGGCGCGCCGGGTCACAATTTCGTGGACCGGCGCCGAACGCTTGGCGCTGAATTTTCTGGATCGGCTGTCTGAAACCGGTTTTGAGGCAATGCCGTATGCCGTCGATTCCATTGAGACCGCCGATGCAAAAAAAGACCGGCAGTTTTTAAGAGCCCTGGCCGTCGCGGGATTTGGCGCCGCTAATATCATGTTGTTATCTGTGGCCGTATGGTCCGGCCTCGGGGGCGACATGGAACATGAAACACGGCAGCTGTTTCATTGGGTGTCGGCGCTCATTGCGGTACCGGTGGTCGCTTTCTCAGGCCGCCCCTTCTTCACCTCGGCGCTGACGGCACTGCGGGCACAGCGCATGAATATGGATGTGCCTATCAGTTTGGCGATCCTTCTTGCGGTTGCATCTAGTTTGGGGCAACTGATCGCCGGCGGAGAGCATGCATACTTCGATGCAGCCGTGACGCTGTTGTTTTTCCTCCTTATTGGACGTTATCTCGAACAACATATGCGCCGACGGGCTGGGTCGGCGGTTAAAGACCTGCTCGCGCTTAAATCTGAAACCACCATTCGACTGTGTACGGATGGAACCGCGGAAACGGTGTCGTCTGACGATTTGCGCGAAGGAGATCACATATTCGTACCGGCGGGCTTCGTCATCTCTGCCGATGGACGCGTGATCGACGGGCAATCGGAATTGGATGTGTCGGTCATGACCGGTGAATCCCTGCCTGCATCGGTCGGGCCGGAAAGCACTGTGTTTGCCGGAACCACAAATCTCGGGTCCAATCTAACCATTGAAGTAACTGCGCGATCCGATGCCAGCATGCTCGCGGAAATCACACGCCTGATGGAAGTGGCGGAGCAGGGGCAGGGGGCCTATCGTAAAATTTCCGATCAAGTAGCGGCATTCTATGCGCCGGCAGTGCATATAGTGGCAGGCCTTACGGTGGTTGCTTGGGTGTTGTTGGGCATGTCCTGGCCGCAAGCGCTGATGATTGGGGTTTCTGTCCTGATTATTACGTGCCCGTGCGCGGTTGCTCTGGCGATACCGGTTGTCAATATCGTCGCGGTTGGACGCTTGTTTCGCGATGGTATTTTGTGCAAGTCGGAAGATGCGTTGGAGCGCATGTCTCAAATCACCTCTGTGATCTTCGACAAGACCGGCACGCTCACCGAAGGGAAACTGTCGTTGAAGGAAGGTGTGCAAGACGATGACTTGCGGGTCGCGGCCAGCTTGGCCCAATCTAGCCACCATCCGTTGAGCCGTGCCCTTGTGGACGCCGCCCGCAATCGTGGTCAGCAGTTGATCCCCGTTGGTGTTCATGAAACGCCCGGGCAGGGGCTTGAAGCCCAAATCGATGGGCATACGGTTCAGCTTGGAAGTGCTAACTTTGTCGGTATTCCGGAGGCGGATACCGCACAAAAAGCCGAGGTGTATTTAAAACGCGATGGCAGGCCCGCCATTCGATTTGCCTTCGAAGAAGTTTTACGCCCGAACGCAAAAGAAACCTGCGATGCGCTGCGGTCGCGCGGCATGGATATCACGCTTCTATCGGGCGACGGTGAGGGGCCTGCCAAAACAGCCGCCAAGCTTGTGGACGCCGATACTTGTGTGTCACGGGCGACCCCCATTGAAAAGTCAGCCTATGTTCGAGAATGTAATGCTGACGGCGCGCGCCCCCTGTATGTGGGGGACGGCATCAATGACGGACCAGCAGCGAAAGAAGCGTTCGTGGCCATGTCGCCGGCGGATGGTGCCCGGTTGAGCCAAAATGTGGCCGATTTCGTCTTTCAGAAGAATGACCTGGCGGCAATTACGGAAACACTAAAGGTGTCGCGCAGCGCTCAAAAACTCGTGCGTCAAAATCTGATGTTGGCTTTCGCTTACAACGCGGTCGCGATCCCATTGTCGGTGATGGGTTTTGCGACGCCTCTGGTGGCAGCGATTGCCATGTCCAGCTCTTCCTTGCTGGTCACTCTAAATGCGCTGCGGTTGCATGAAAACGCACCAGCGTTGGTACGCGGATAAACGCCATGGAAGCGCTCCTGATATTGATACCGATCGCGCTCTTCCTCGGCGCCCTTGGTTTGGCGGCGTTCTTGTGGAGCGTCAGCTCGGGGCAATATGAAGACCTGGAAGGCGCCGCCGAGCGCATCCTCTTTCAAGACCCTGACGATGACTAATAGAGCGTTTCGCTAACGGTTCAATCGCCCCAGTCAACGACGGTACGATAGGCATGCCATGTGGCATGGCCAATTACCGGAAACGCGACAATCAATCCCAGGCCGCCCAATGCCAATCCGGCAATGAAGATCACCACAATCAACCAGCCCCACAACACCATGGGGGCAAAATTCTCAAAGAAGGCCCGGATGCTGTGGATGATCGCGCTCATGGCATCAATGTCACGATCCATCAGCATGGGAACCGACACCACTGAGATCATGAAAATTGCGGCAGCGATCGCGCCGCCGATGATCGTGCCGACCACCAACATGGAAATCCCTTCATTGGTTAAGAACAGGTCGGACAGGAATGTTTCAATCGGCGGGAGTTCCAACTGGCTAAAAAACAAGGCAAACAACAGCATCGCGATGCGCAGCCAAACCATAAAGATCAAGACGAGGGCCACGCCGAATAAGGCGAGTTGACCTTTCGAAACGGCCTGCACCACGAACACATCTTTAAGGGCGACGCTTTGGCCGGCCTCTAATCGTTTGCTGGCCTTGTACAGGCCAGCGGCCAGAGCCGGTCCCATCAATACAATGCCTGCGGCGATGGGCAGGGCAATGGCGGAAATGCGGTACCCCACCAAAATAGCGGCGACAATGGCAAGCTCTAGGAAGAACACGAAGCCGTAGGTCAAGCTGACGGACGGAATGGTCGTCATATCCTTCCACCCTTTGGCAAGCCAACGCCAAGGGTCTTCATAGGTAATTTTACGCAAAGACGGACCGGTAAAGTCGGTTTCCGAAGAAGCACTCATGGGTTTCCTCCCTTATGTGCAGCTGTGCAGCCAATTTTCTTGGCTTTTGTACGTTTACTCGTCTATGCCGCGAATGACCGCTTTGATCAACTGGTGTTGTTCCTCAAGCTGTTGACGTAATTTTGCTGCTGCTTGTTTGAGAAGAGCTTCTTTTGCCGTGTTATGCGTTTCATCGGATATGGTGCGCATGGTGCGCACTGTTAGATCGCAGTTTCTCTGACCATGTTCCAGAACCAAAAGGCTGAGTTGGCGCCAAGTCTCGATGGGTTCAGACCCACCCTGCTTTTGTGTGTTGGCATCCCACATGCGCTTGCTCTCTCATGCTTTGTGGGCCGAAAGACGATTCGCACCCAAACTTCCCTATTTCGAGAGTAAAAAGGGCCGCCTTCAAGTGCATTGACGTAGGTCAAGTGCTGGACTGAGGGGCGTCAAAGCGATACGTCGCCAAGGGCATAATCTTCAAGTACGTCGGAATTGCTGACAGAAACGAGGTCTTTTTCCGGCAAACCGATCACGCCATTCTTTTTGAGACGGGTAAATGTTCGGCTGACGGTTTCGATGGTAAGCCCTAGATAATCTGCAATGTCCTGCCGCGTCATTGGCAGCCGAATAACGTCCGACGCCAACGATCCGGATTGCTTCCGCGCGGTATTGAGTAAAAACGAACACAGTTTTTCAGCAGCTGTTTTGCGCCCCAACAGCAGCACATGTTCCTGGGCAGCGGCTAGTTCATTTGAGGCGAGCTGTAACAAATTGTGCTCGAATTTGGGGTACTTATCGATGATCTTGCTAAGCCCCTTGCGCGAAAACCGGCACAAGGTTGTTTTGCTGATCGTCTCCGCGCTGTAGGGATACATGCCAGCCACAGACAGACCCACAAAATCCCCCGTGTAGAGAAATCCCGTGATTTGGCGCCGCCCGTCCGCCAATGATTTGTGAACGCGAATATTGCCCTCAATGATGTTGAACAAATAGTCGGCTGGGTCGCCCTCAAAAAAAACATTCTGGTCGCGTTCAAGCGTTACATGCTCGCTGATCGCGTTAAGGTCTACCAGCTGATCATCCTCAAGCGCAGAGCAAATCGCTCTGTTGCGCACTTGGCACCGGAGGCAAGGAATGTCGACTAAGGGTGTTGCTGTTTCAGACACATGCATCTCCCATTCACTTGGCTACATTTAGCAGTCAGCGAGGCGTCGTGCCAGCATAATCGTTTTACTGGCAGTTAGACCGATTCAGCAGGTGAGCCCAGGTTTTGTGGGGCAAAGCGAGTGAAAATTCGCTTGAGGTATAACCGATCATTATACCGCCGAGCTTTGCCTCACCCTCATCCAGCACCATGACGGGTCCGCCGGAGGCACCGAAATTGGTATCGCAATCGGATAACCACATGCCATCTGATTGCGACACTAGGCGGCAGGTATCATCCGCCGCGAGGGAAAAGGGCCGATCTCTGGTGTAGCCGGCGTGAACAAGGTCCTCGCCGTTTTCACCCGCGCGGGGCAGGACGGTTACGGGAGGCGATGTTAGGCTTTCGGTCAGGGTAATGAGGGCGACATCATCTTTGTAAGACGAATAGGGCATGCCGCTTTGATTCAAGAATGAGACGCATTCGCCTTGGCCAAGCTCTCTATGCTCGCCCTGTTCGAGGCCCGCGAGGAAGAAAATACGGTCCTCGGAAAAGGGCTGTTTCGACTCGCTATCCACCAGACAATGTGCCGCCGTGATGACCTTATTAGGTTTGACCAGTGTGCCGGTGCAGTGTCGGCGTTTTCTATAGCCCTTGATGTTCACTCGACCGACGGCTGACCACGGCGCCTTGGAACTATCCACCAATTTTCGGTCGTCCTCACCGTGGATGCCGTCAATTAAGGTGGTGTCACGCGCAATCGCATGCGGTACAGCCCATGCTGCGAAAATTAGAACTGCCACTATCTGACGTGTACGTCGCATCTGATCTGCACCTTAAAATGCATCCCCTTCAAGACTCTAGCGGCCGATGGTTAAATTTTTTGACGGTTAGCGTGTAAAAAGGAAATCACTGACCAGCTTCTCAACTTCTACCGGATCGGGCCTGGCTTTCTTTCCGGTCATGAGGCTGATTTCGGGGGCGAAGGCATAGGCCATACCGGCAATGGCGATGATCCCGTAGTGGATAAGGGCTGGGTCCCCCGGTTTCACAATGCCGTCCTTTTGCGCGCGAACAATTAATTTAAGGCTGGCATCGAAGGCGGGTTTAAGGTGCTTTTTGGCGAGCCAGGTGAGCCGCTCTGATTTTGTGCGGCCTTCAATGGTCATTAGCCGATGCAAATCCGGGAGCTCCCGACAGACTTGGATGAAGGCGCGCACGCTCGCCAGGAGCTGTTCCTTCGGCGGGGCAGATGTGTCCATGCCCACATTGGCCAATCCGATCAACCGCGCGCGCTCAAAGGTATCGTCCATCATCGCTTTCCACAGCACCTCTTTGGATCCGAAGTGATAGAGCAACAGGCTTTGGGCGACCCCGGCATCGTCCGCAATCTGGCGCGTGGAGGCCCCGTCAAAGCCGCTCGACGCAAAGCGCTTACGTGCTTCGGCGATGATGCGCGCACGGGCATTTGTGTCCGACTTGTCGGGAGCGCGGGATTTCGTTTTTGTCATTCCTTTTTAGTCCTTGATCGATCGATCAGGGTCACTATAATGCTGATCAATCGATCAGTCTATAGGTTTGAGATGTAGTGCATCAAAAACCTCGATCAGAAGGGCAGGACCGGTGGCAAAAGAACATATCCTTATTGCGGGTGGGGGGATTGGCGGCTTGGCAGCGGCCCTTAGCCTGGCGGAACAAGGGTTCGGTGTTGATGTGTTCGAACAGGCAGCCGAGTTCGGAGAAATTGGCGCCGGTATTCAGTTGAGCGCCAACTGCACCAAAGTCCTGTTTGGCTTGGGTCTCGAAGAACCGCTTCGCAAGATCGCCTTTCTGCCGGATGGCAGTGAAATGCGGGATTGGAAAAGCGGCAAAACAATCTCGACGTCAACATTGGGCGAACGCGCGCTGCGGAAATTTGGTGCCCCCTATTTTCATGTGCACCGGGCAGATTTAATGGCGGTGCTTGCGGAAGCAGCCCAAACGCACGAGCACATTCGTCTGCATACAGATATGGAAGTGACAACCGTCGAGCAAGAAGAGGGGCGGGTGACGCTTAAGGCTGGCAGCGATGCCTATACGGGTGACGTTTTAATCGGAGCGGATGGTATCCGGTCTGTGGTTCGGTCGCACCTATTCGGTGCTGAGGCGCCCACATTCACGGGAAATGTGGCGTGGCGCGGATTGGTGCCCGTTGGTCGCCTGCCGAAAGACCTCATCAGACCCGTGGCCACGGTGTGGTGGGGGCCGGGCAAGCATTTCGTCCATTATTATGTGCGCCGCGGGCAACTGGTAAATTGCGTCTGCGTTGTCGAAAAAGACGGATGGGAAGTCGAATCTTGGACCGAAAAAGGTGAGCATGCGGAGCTCATGGCGGACTTTGATGGATGGCACGACACCATTCAGACCCTGATCTCCAATATGGATCCGATGTCCTGTTACAAATGGGCCCTTTTTGACCGTCCCCCAATGCCGAAATGGGGCGACGGGCATATCACTTTGTTGGGGGATGCCTGCCACCCTACGCTTCCCTTTATGGCGCAGGGGGCGGCGATGGCAATTGAGGATGGTGCCGTTCTGGCGCGATGTTTGGCAGCCGGGAATGATGTGCCCACAAGCCTCAAAAAATATGAAGACCTGCGTCGCGACCGCACGGCGCGCATACAAATGGGCTCTCGGCGAATGCGAGCATATTTCACGCGCGTGGAATTAAAGCAATGGCGCGCAATCTGGCGGCAAAAAAGGCGGCTGGAAAAGCGTTCGATTGGGTTTATCAATATGATCCGCTTACGGCGCATCTCACCTAAAGAAAACAGAGTGGAGGAACAGGATGCAGCGGGAAGAACATGTCTTAAACGAAATACACGCCTATCGGTACACGGGCGACGATCCCAAATACGCCTTGGTGATTTCCCATGGGATTGCGTCCCACGGCGCGATCTACGACATTTTCTGTTGTCATCATGCGCGCAAAGGCGTTGACATTTGGTCTTACGATGCGCCGGGTCACGGCAAGTCGACAACCAATCGGCCGCGCGGCCAGTGGACGATGGAAGAATGGGCCGACGCGTCGGCCATGTACGCGGAACATGTTAAGACGGAAACCGGTCTTCCTGTTTTTACATTGGGGTCAAGCTTGGGGGTGGCCGCGGCCTATAGTTCCCTCTACTCGCCAGCCATAACCGGCGGCATTCTAATGGGATCGCCGGCGGTGCCTGGTGGCGCTGCCATTTCGATGGCGTCAGGTCCGTGGCGCTCTGAAGCCGTTCAACAACTTCTCAACACCGTGGGGCGTGCGGCACGGCTTGATTGCGGGATCCTTTTCAATTTCGATGAAGACTACGGCTATGCCGGTGCCGGCGAACAAAAGCGCCTCGATCCGTGGAACACCTGGTCTTATGATTTAGCCTCGTGGGCAACGCTTTTCACATTCGACCCGAAAATTCCGGTGGATAAGAACGAGAAGCCTATCCTGGTGGCCTGTGGCGAAAAGGATCCATCCTTTCCGCCGGAAATCATGAAGATGGTGGCCGATGGTATTTCAGGACCTGTGGATTTCTATTGTCTGGAAGAGGGGAAGCATCAATTGATGCTGTTTCACACGGAGGCGTTTTCCACGAAGGTGCATGAGTGGGTTCAGCAGTACATTTAAGAAAAAGGAGCAGACAGATGAATAAAGTTGACGGATTGCATCATCTCGCTGTTTGTACCGGCGATATTAAAGCCCAGATTGATTTCTTTACAGACAAATTGGGTATGGAACTTGTGGCGCTTTATTGGATGCATGGGGTGGAAAAAACCTTCCATGGTTTTCTGCGCCTGAACGATGAAAGCTCGATTGCCTTTGTCCACAATCCTGATATTGCAAAAATACAGCCGTCTTTGGGTGTCTCCCATGCCGGTAACCCCGGTGCAAACAGTGCCGGCGGCACCATGCAGCACCTGGCCTTAAAAGTGAAAGATCACGAGGAAATTTTGGCGATGCGCGATCGGCTGCGCAGCAAGGGCGTGCCCGTAATGGGGCCAATAGATCACGGCTTTTGTGTGTCGATCTATTTTGCAGGCCCTGAAAACCTGTCGCTGGAACTTTCATATTCGGAAGATCCCATCGATGCCCGAGCGTGGATCGATCCGGAAGTCGTGGAACTGGCGGGGATCAGTGCGGACGAACTGGCCAGATACAAAAACCCCGCGGCATTTGACGGCCAAGGAGGTAGCATTTCACAACCGGATGTGAAATCCGCACCGGGCCCTCACATGACAAATTATGCCGAAGGCGTTTATGAATTGGTCATGGGCACGCCTGACGAAAAAATTTGGGCAGCAAGTGAAAACGAGCCGCCCGTGAAAGTCGGCTGAGTTTTTCGCAGAATACGTAACGTCAATTCGATTTTGCAGCTTTGTGCTGCAGATGAGGTCAAAAATATCCTGGATCAGGACGGCAGTTTCTTTTGACTGCTGGCCTCACGTGTTTATAACGCGTGCAGAGATTTTTGCGGGATTGTTCGATGTCGATGCGCTTCTTCGCACCGGTCTCCATCGTCAATCCCAATGAGACAACACGTTACAGGAGACGAACTCATGGAACTTAATTCAAATATCTCAGCCATCATTACCGGCGGTGCGTCCGGTCTGGGTGAAGCAACGGGCCGCGCCCTGGCGAGCCAAGGGGTGAAGGTTGGTATCTTCGATCTCAACGAAGAAAAAGGCGAAGCGGTTGCCAAAGAACTGGGGGGCGCGTTTGCGAAAGTGAATGTGACGTCGGAAGAAGACGTTGACGCTGGGTTCGAGAAAATTCGGGCAGCGATTGGCCAAGAACGCATTTTGGTGAACTGCGCCGGTACGGGTAATGCCATCAAGACCGCATCGCGTGACAAAGAAACGGGGGCGATCTCGCATTTTCCGCTCGATGCCTTCAATCTGATTATTCAGATCAACTTGGTTGGCACGTTCCGGTGTATTGCCAAATCGGCTGCCGGAATGATGACCCTAGATCCCGTCGATGGTGAACGTGGCGCGATCATCAACACGGCATCGGTTGCCGCTGAAGATGGCCAGATTGGTCAGGCAGCTTATTCCGCATCGAAAGGTGGTGTTGTTGGCATGACCTTGCCGATCGCGCGCGACCTGAGCCGTGAATTGATCCGTGTGAATACTATTCTGCCGGGCATCTTCAATACGCCTCTTCTGCAAGGTGCGCCGGAAAAGGTTAAGCAGGCATTGGGCGCTCAGGTTCCAAACCCTGCCCGCTTGGGTAATCCGGAAGAATATGCATCGCTTGCCGTTCAGATGATCACGAATTCCTATTTCAATGGCGAAGACGTGCGTTTGGATGGTGCTATCCGCATGGCGCCGCGGTAATCCCGGTAATAGAATTCTATATACCTATTAAGGAGAAAGACTATGGCTGAAGCATATATCGTCGATTCGTGCCGCACACCTCGCGGCATCGGCAAGGTGGGCAAAGGTTCACTGGCTCACCTGCACCCTCAGCGTTTGGCATCGACTGTTCTCAAAGCTCTCCAGGAGCGGAATGATATCGATACCACGAAGGTTGATGACATCATCTGGGGAACGTCTTCCCAGCGTGGGGCGCAAGGCGGAGATTTAGGCCGCATGGCCGCGCTTGATGCGGGCTACGACATTAAGGCGTCTGGCGTTACCTTGGACCGTTTTTGCGGATCGGGTATCACGTCCGTCAATCTCGCTGCCGGTCAGGTGATGTCTGGCTTGGAAGATGTGGTTATCGCGGGCGGCACAGAGATGATGAGCTACACGGCGGCAACCGCTGATCCGAAAACGCCTCCCATGATGGACAGTGGTAATTTGCATCTGCGTAAGATGCATCCTCAGTCTCAACAGGGTGTCTGTGCCGATGCCATTGCGACGATCGAAGGGATTGATCGCGCGGCGGTTGATCAGCTGGCCCTGGTGTCGCAACAGAATGCGGCCCAAGCCATTGACGAAGGCCGTTTCGACCGTGCGCTCGTTCCCGTCTACAATGAAGACGGTACGCTTGCTTTGGACAAGGAAGAGTTCCCGCGGCCGCAAACGACCCTTGAAGGGTTGGGTGAATTGAAGGCGTCCTTCGAAGCATGGGCCGGTATTCCCGTAGACGAACAAGGCACCACTTACGGGGACTTGATCCGTCAGAAATACACCGACTTGGACTCGTTCAACCACATCCACCATGCCGGTAATTCTTCCGGTGTTGTTGACGGCGCGGCTGCTCTTTTGTTGGCGTCTGAGAAAGCTGTTGAAAAGAACGGCTGGACCCCACGAGCCCGCATTGTCGCAACGGCGAATATTGGCGATTGCCCAACGCTTATGCTGAATGCACCGGTACCGGCCGCTAAGAAAGTGCTGGAGAAAGCTGGTCTGACCAAGGACGACATCGATCTTTGGGAAATCAACGAAGCATTCTCCGTTGTGGCTGAAAAGTTCATTCGGGATCTCGATCTTGATCGGTCCAAGGTAAACGTCAATGGCGGCGCGATGGCGCTTGGCCATCCGATTGGCGCGACCGGCTCCATCTTGATCGGCACCGTCGTGGACGAATTGCATCGCCAAGGGCTTAAGCGCGGCCTGGTGACCATGTGTGCTGCGGGCGGCATGGCGCCAGCTGTGATTGTTGAAACCGTTTAATCGGTTTACCAACTAAATGATAAGAAGCCGGCTTTGGGACCCCAAGGCCGGCTTTTTTGTGTGAGGGTGGCATGGAAACAGTGACAATTAAAAACGACGGTGGTGTGCGCATCATCGAGATGGATCGGCCGAAAGCGCTCAATGCGTTCAGCGCGCAATTGATGGATGATCTGACCGATGCGTTTTTAGAAGCGAACAAAGATCCGTCGGTGCGTGTGGCGATCCTCACCGGTGCCGGCCGGGCCTTTTCCGCCGGCGCAGACCTGACTGAAATGGGCCAGCCGCCAAAAAAACCAAAACACGGCTTTCCTGGTTTGTTGGATGCGATTTTCGATTTTGAGAAACCCTTCATTGTTGCCGTCAATGGTGTGGGCGCGGGCGTTGGCGCAACCATTTGCGGCTTGGCCGATCTCACCTATATGGCGGATGAGGCGCGTTTGCGGTGTCCTTTTTCCGCCCTCGGATTAACGGCTGAAGCCGCAAGCACGGTGACCTTTCCACGGCTAATGGGGCGGCAAAACGCCATGTGGTTTCTGCTGGCGTCTGAATGGTGGTCGGCTCAACAATGTGCTGAGGCCGGTCTTGTCTTAAAGGTTCTGCCGAAAGAAGAGTTGATGCCTTACACAATGGCACAGGCGCAAAAATTGGCGGCGCTTCCGACAGCGTCCCTTATCAAGACCAAGAAACTGATCATGGACCCGTTAAAGGACGAGATGCGAGCAGCTGCGAAGGCCGAAAACCAAGGGCTTGCGGAATTGATGGGCGGCCCAGCAAATAAAGAAGCGTTGGCGGCATTTATTGAGAAGCGCGACCCGGACTTTTCAGGTCTCTAGGGCGATTTTTGCAATTTTCGATTGATAGGGTCAGACTATAGCGTGATCAGGTTTCACGGAAACATGATCACGCTATCGAATCACCGTTTGTCGCGCGATCGGACGGTTAACCGCCAAAGTCTGGTTTTGGTATTTAACCTGATCGCGCTCTAGGCGGACAATGCGGGAGACGCCTATGAATGCTTTCGTAAAGATGCCCACTGATCTGCCGGTGCGAGAGGATCTGCCAACTGCATTCCGAACTTTTTGGGCGTGGCTTGCCGAACCCGGAAACTGGTGGTCGGGCGCGGAAAAAGTAGCGATCGCGGCAGAAGCGCGGAATGCTCCCTTTTGTGAGTTCTGTAAGGCCCGAAAAGAAGCCCTCAGCCCGTCCATGGTAGAGGGCACACACAGCACGGTTCAGGACATTTTGCCGGAAGCGGCTGTGGATGCGGTTCACCGGTTGATCACCGACGCCACACGTATCACTCAGACGTATATCGAAGAAACGTTTTCAGGCGAGCTTACCGATGGTCATTATGTAGAGTTGTTGGGCATTACGGTGGCGGTACTATCGGTGGATCAATTTCATCGAGCACTAAGTCTGCCGTTAGAGGACTTGCCGGAACCAGAAACTGGAGAGCCTTCATTGTATCGTCCGCCCGGGGCGGTGCCGGGTGTCGGATATGTGCCGATGATCCCTGAAAACAAACTGTCTGACAATGAAGTGGATCTATATGCCGGGTCGGGTGCGCCAAATGTAATCCGTGCCATGAGTTTGGTCCCCGATTGTGTGCGTCAGATGAGGTTGCTGTCCGACGCACAATATCTGCCGATGAACGTTCTCATGTCGACGGAAAGCGATCCGAGCCGGTCGCTCAGCCGCGCACAAATAGAGTTGGTGGCGGCGCGTGTGTCGTCCATCAATGAGTGCTTTTACTGAACCACCTCCCATGCGGTGATGCTCCGTGCGAGCAGCAATGCGGATAAAAAAGACGTCGATCTGAACGCGATTATGGGCGACGGCGATGGCGGTGTGGACGGTGGTGCGGAATTGACGGCCTTTGCGGAAGCAACGGTGTTGGGTGGTGACAATGCCATCACATCGGCCCGAGAGAAATTGGTTCGGCGCTTGGGACCGGAAGCGACGGTGGATGCAGCCGGTGTGATCGGAAATTTCGAACGCATGGTGCGCATCGCAGATGGCACCGGAATTCCCCTTGATAAACCAATGAGCATGATTTCGGCCGATTTCCGAAAAGATGTGGGGATTGATGATTTTGCCTCCGCGCGCAATACGCCTGCGGTGTCTTCCGTTGAGCGTTTTCTCGGACGGTACCTTAGCCGCCTGTTGCCGGTTGTGCTGAAGTTTATGACGCGGAAAGGCAAGAAGGCTTAGACCCGCACCACCACTTTGCCGATATTGGCGCCAGTAAACAGTTTGCTATAGGCCTCTACTGTGTTTTCGAGACCGACGGTCTCCTCAATGGGCAGCTTGAGCAGCCCGTCATCGCGCCATTGCCGCAAAATCGGGTTGATTTCGGACTCGCGATGATAGAAGTCCGGTGAGAAGAAGCCCCGGATCGTCAGTCTTTTCATCAGTACCAGGTCGAATTTGTAAGGACCAGGCACCGGTCCCTCGGCGCTATAGTTCGCCAGCAGGCCGCAGACGGCCACACGGCCGAAATCAGCCATATTGACCAGCGCCGCGTCCAAAACATCGCCGCCCACATTGTCGAAATAGAGATGGATGCCATTGGGACAAGCAGACTTAATCGCCGCGGCCAGGTCATCGCAGCGATAATTCACAGCATCGGCAAAACCCAGTTCGTTCTTCAGAAAGGTGCATTTGTCGTCAGTTCCCGCCAAGCCGATGGTTCGGCATCCGGCGATCTTCGCGATTTGACCGGCAAGGGATCCGGTGCATCCGGCAGCGGCGGATACCAGAAACGTGTCGCCCGCGCGCGCTGCCCCATAGTCCACGACCCCTAAAAACGCCGTCCACCCATTGGCGCCGAATATGCCGACATAGTCCGCAAGGTTTGCTTCCTTGCCATCCAGCTTGGCCACATAGGCCAGTTCGGGTGCGGCAATGGACCAGTCCGACCAATTGCCATAACAGCGAACCAAATCTCCTTCGCGATAGGCCGGGTGCTTGGATTGCGCGACTTCACCGATGACAGTGCCCAGCATGGGGTCACCCAGAGGAGTGCCGGGTTGGTAGGAATCCTCGCGATCGGTCATATACATTCGCGTGCCGCTATCCATCGACAGAATGCGGTTCTTGACCAACAGTTCCCCGTCTTGGGGTGCCGGGACCGGCTCTTCTTTCAAGTCTAAGGCGTTTTTGAACTGGTTGCCTCTAGGCCGTGCTGTCAGGCGCCAAACCCGATTGCTTGTCTCGCTCCCCATCGCCCTTATCTCCGTAGACGGTTTATTTTTGGGTGAGTTTTGAGACGGCGTCTTTTTGCGCCTCCTTAAAACCCACCACCACATCCGTGTTGTGGACAAAAACCGGGCGCTTGATGAGTGTCGGGTGCTCCGCCAGCAATTGCGCGGCATTTTTCTCCGACAGGTTTTCTTTCAGCGCATCGTCCAATTGCCGCCAGGTGGTGCTTGATTTGTTGACAATGGCGGCAAGCCCCACATGATCGACCCAGGTTGCAATGTCAGCCTTCGAGGGTGTGTCGGCACGAATGTCGATGAATTCATGATCGATACCGCTTTCTGACAGCCATTTGATTGCCTTGCGGCAGGTATCGCAGTTTTTAAGGCCATATATGGTGAGCATGGTGTTACGGCGTTTCCATTAGATCGTCGAGGGCATTGTGAAAATGTTGAACGCGAATTTCATCGTCACTCAGCCACACTTTGTCAAACCCTTTCGATCGCATACCTGCTTGCACGCCTCCCAGAAGGTGAATGTCTTGATCTATGGTGATCGTCATGGATTTTTCCCCGCTCAGGATTTGCCGGTGATCGAACACATCCCGAACTGGCCTGGTCGGAGCCGCCGAGGAGTGTGCCGATTCACCTGAAGGGGTGGGAATATTCGTCAGTGTGATCTTGTCGAATGAGCATTTTTGGGGGTCGGTGGCATGAGGGCGCGGGCGCAAAATCCAGCAGAATTCGGGTGTGAAAGACAGAATGACGTTGGGAAATAAGTTGAACTGCCAAATATCCGACAACTGATCATCAGAAAACCCGTCGTAATTATATCCTTGGGACGCGCCGATTTCACGCTTGCGCTGTTGAACAGTTTTACGAATTTCCGGCACGCGATTGGTGAAATCTTTGGGGTCTAGATTAAGCGACTTCAATTGTTCCGTTAGGATATCGGTCGGTTCAGCGGGAATAGGATATCGCGGGTTCACGGTGGCGCCCTCGACAATGACCGCCGTATGTCCGTACGGAAACAGATCCACGCGATCATTGCAACAATCCACAAACCGTTGATGCTGAGGGTGGATATAGTCCACATGGTACAGTTCACTGAAATTGTCGATAATTGTTTTCCAATTGCAGGTGTGATGGACGGTTTGGTCTTCTGTAATCACCATGTCTCGAAACCGATACGGTGCCAATAGATCCACGATGGGCCCCAAAAAGTCTTGAAGCGGCATGGGCCGCTCGGACAGGGAGATAAAGACAAAGCCATCCCATACATCTACGTGAACCGGTTTGAGGTTGGTTTGCTCGCACGGCAAGCCTTGTTTGAATTTGTGGCGGTCGGGAATAGAGCGGACAGACCCGTCACTTTCATAAGTCCACGCGTGATAGGCACATCGAAAGCCGTCTGCATTGCCCCGTTCAGCCTGAACCAAACGGTTCCCGCGGTGCTGGCAGACATTGTAGTAAGCGCCCAGGGCACCATTTTGGCCTCGCGTGACCAAGATCGACTCATGCCCAATCTCAAAAACAAAAAAGTCACCAGGAGAGCGCACATCTTGTTCCAAACCGGCAAGCAGCCAGGACTCACTCCACATGCGCTCCCATTCGCGGGCGGCATAGCCGGTGCTCACATAACGCTCTTTTGAAAAATTCCGGATCGATTCCGTCATTGTCGCGTGGTTCTTGATTGTTTGCGTCACCGCCGCGCCTCTTTCGTGAACTGCGCTCTCAAAAAAAACTTGGTTGCCTAGATATTAGGCGCCGAGATGGGGGGATGCAAAAAGAGAGGCGAATTTTGCCACCCTCGACGCAAAACGGCAAAACCAGGGTTCCGCAAAAAGTCTCCCATTTCTGCCACAGAAAAAGTTGCGTTGGTCAAATTAGGGTGGTCTACGGATCTTTCGAGGAGATGGCTAGCCTGCCTTCAATATAGGCACATGCAGGTCAAAATTTGTGCACCTTATGGAGGGGCGCTCTGCCGGCCGTCGAAGGTCTTGCCACTGAGCAGAAAATCGGCAAACTGCGCGCTTCCTAATCAGTATGCTCAGTAATTGGGCGTCTTTTGGCCGATGGTCAGGGGAAACTAAAAAAACAAAAGGGAGAGGTTCATGATCGACAGTGGCGATACAGCCTGGATTTTGGTGTCCACGGCGCTGGTCCTGTTTATGACGCTGCCAGGTTTGGCTCTGTTCTATGGTGGGTTGGTTCAGTCTCGGAATATTCTATCGGTTCTCATGCATTGCATGGGCATTGCGTGTTTGGCGTCCTTATTGTGGTTTGCGGTGGCTTATTCCATCGCTTTCGCTGACGGAAATCCCTATTTCGGCGGGTTAAGCGCGGCCTTCCTGTCCGGCATCACACGGGAGTCGGCCTCGGGTACCATTCCGACCACGGTGTTTGTCATGTTCCAGATGACGTTTGCGATCATCACGCCGGCCTTGATGGTGGGGGCGTATGTGGAGCGCATCAAATTCGGGGCGGTTTTGCTGATCTCGGCACTCTGGTTGTTGCTGGTATACGCGCCGGTGACCCACTGGGTGTGGGGCGGCGGTTGGCTCGCGGAAATGGGCGTTCTCGATTTTGCCGGCGGTATCGTTGTGCACGTGACGGCAGGTGTGTCGGCACTGGTGATTGCCGCCATGTTGGGCGCGCGTCAGGGGTTCCCTGAAAACATCAATCCGCCTCACGCGCCTTGGTTGGTCATGGTCGGTGCGGCCATGCTGTGGGTCGGCTGGTTTGGCTTTAATGCCGGCAGTGCGCTGGCCGCGGGCGGAGATGCGGGGATGGCAATGCTGGTTACGCACCTGTCTGCCGCGACCGCGTCTTTGGTATGGATGGCCATCGAATGGATGAAGTTTGGCCGGCCAAGCCTCGTTGGTTTGGTCACCGGGACCATTGCCGGTCTTGCCACGATCACACCGGCCTCCGGCTTCGTGGGCCCGATTGGCGGCGTTGCCCTTGGCCTGGCTGGCGGCGTGTTGTGTTATGTGGCCGTGGATTTGGTGAAGCGAAACTTTAAGATCGACGACTCCTTGGATGTTTTGGCGGTGCATGGCATTGGTGGGGCGACAGGGACGCTTCTTGCCGCCGTCTTTGTGCTCGATTCGCTGGGCGGCGCCGGACTTGCCGATGGTCAAACTTTAGGCGGTCAATTCGGTGTGCAGACAATCGGCGTTGTAGTGACTACTATTTGGTCAGCTGCCGCAACAGTAGGCATTGTCTTGGCGGTCAAAGCGCTGGTTGGTTTCCGCGCGGACGAAGATCATGAAGTAAGCGGATTAGATCTCGCGCATCATGGCGAAAGTGGCTACAATCTCTAAGGACTCGGAGCGGGAGAAGGATAGATATGAAGCTCATTATGGCCATTATTCAACCTCACAAGCTGGACACGGTGCGTGAAGCCCTTACCAGTATTGGGGTAGAAGGGTTGACGGTATCCGAAGTGCGCGGCTATGGCCGGCAACGCGGACAAACGGAAGTTTATCGCGGTACGGAATATCAGATCAATTATGTGCCGAAAATCAAACTCGAAATAGCGGTTGATGACCCGGCCGTTGATAAAGTGATTGAAGCGGTTCGCGACTCGGCACAAACCGGCAAGATCGGTGACGGAAAAATCTTCGTCGTCGATCTGGGGGCCGCCGTTCGTATCAGAACCGGTGAAACCGACCAGGCCGCTTTGTAACAACACAGCGGTTCCTTGCAAAATTAAAACCGGCACCGTCCAAGGTGCCGGTTTTTTTGTGGCATGTCCTTTCCAAACTGTGCTCAGCTGCCGGACAAAAGGGAGGCGACAATGAAACTGCCAACGGACCGTACGGTCTTTCAAAACGCATGGGTTGTTCCTGATTTAACGGCGGCCATGAACAAATGGACAGACGAAATGAAGGTGGGGCCGTTTTTTGTGGCGGAGCACGGTCCAAATCTTACGGAAGTGACCTATCGCGGGGCGCCCAGCGAATTGTCGATGAATGTGGCGCTGGCTCAAGCAGGTGGTGTTCAGATCGAATTGATCGAACCAACAACCGACAAACCCTGTGCCTATCGCGATACGGTGGCGCAAGGCCGTTCGGGTTTTCATCATATGTGCGTGTGGACCCATGATATTGATGCGGATGCGGAGTATTTCGCGAAGCTGGGCTACGAAGCGGCAAATCTCGGCACCGCGAATGGCAGCCGATTTGGGTATTTCGACACCACGCCTCTAATGAACTGTATGCTTGAGGTGTTGGAATACAATCCCGGTGCGGAGGCGATGTTCCAGAAAATAGCGGATGCCGCACAAGACTGGGATGGCACCGATCCTGTGCGAGATTTTTCGTCTCTGCTGGCTTAAGGCGCTTTACTCGGCGGCGGCTGGACTTTTTCGCTTCTTGGTACGTTCTTTCTTCTCTGCGGCGGCCATCAACTCGTCAAACGAGTCGCGGATGCACTGAATGAAGAAATCCACATCCGGCATAATCTCGCGTGTGGAAATCGCATTAAACGACATTTGACCGTTATAGCTTGGCGTCGCGATGAATAAGCCCATACCCTCGCCCAATGGGGCCAATGCGTAGGTGTGCAAACATTTTGCTCCGTTCATATAAAGAGGGAATTGAGGTCCGGGCACATTCGAGATGAAGCAGTTGCAGGCCCGTGATTGCAGACCTGAATCCAGTACAAGTTTTGCCACCATAATCTGTGTGGTGGATGGAATGTGCTGTGTCAGATCGGTCATCAGCCGCGCACTGACACCGCTTTGCGCGGTCTTGCTTTTTTGGGTGGACCGCATGATTGCCGTCAACCGCTCCAATGGTTTCGCGATTTGAGTATGGATAGGGGTCGTCATGGCGGAAATTTTGTTGCCCGCCACGTCTTCGCCGCCGCGGGCGTTGATGGGAACCCAGCCGATGAGAGAATCTTCCGGCAGTTCGTCTTTTGAGTCCAAATAGGCGCGAAGCGCGCCGCCACAAATGGTCAGCACCACGTCGTTAATGGTGGCGCCCTTCACGGCCCGCTTAATCTTGGACAAATCCGACAATTGGAATGTTGTCGCATCGAACATTTTGTGAGGTGAGACGGCTTCATTGAAGCGTGTGTGAGGGACAACATTGGGTGTCCGCTCGGAGTTTCGGGTAGAGCTCAGCGCGGAGCGGTAAAGCGCCGGTGCCGATTTCAGCAATGTCTCGCCGATGCGGAAGGGCGACCGCGCATTGTTATACGCAGCGCGCACCATCATCTCTGGAAGAGACGGTTTGCTGCCCAGACGCTCGAAGGGGTATTCCGGGCCCAGGGCCGGATCGCCTTCGGCATTGATATCATTCAACACACTGAGGAACTTGGTGGCCGACGTGCCGTCAATGGCGCTGTGATGCACTTTCGTCACCACCGCATAAGCGCCTTTGGGCAGCCATTCAATGCCGTCCAGCCCTTCAATCACATAGATTTCCCACGGCGGACGGTTCATGTCCAAGGGGCGCGTATGGTAGCGCGCCACATGGATGCAGAATTGCCGCCAATCTCCCGGTTCCGGCAATCGCGCATGATGCACATGATATTCCACGTCGAAGAATTCGTCTTCCGCCCAATAGGGGTAATCCAATTCCAACGGAACATGCACAAGCCGGCGGCGAAACACGGGGGAAAAGTCCAGCCGGCTTTCCACATGATTGATAATGTCCTTGAAGCGCACCTTGCCGCCAGGTGCGGTGGATTGATCGTAAATCCCAACCGATGTCACATTTGTCAGATTGTGACCGGATTCAATGTAGAGAAATTGGGCGTCCTGTCCGCTCAACTGTGGCATGTGGTCTCCAGTTCCCGTAACGGGCGGTCATTGTTAAACAGCGATCGTTTCCTGATCGTCAGATGATTTTACTTCGCGCATGCCGATAATGTCGGAATGGCGCCGTTGTGCCGCTAAGGCATCAATGATGTCGATGCGTCGGCGAATATCGCGAATCTCGCGTGCGAATGCGACCCGTCTGCCATGCATGTCGGCGGCATCACCGTCCACCAAACCGAAATTTTTGGCGAGGGAAAGGCCATTTGTATAGAGCAGCTTGGCAATGGATTCCTCTGAGGTGATGCGGCGTTGCAGATAAGCCTGCTTGCCGTATTTGAGGCATCGATTAAGGAAGGTTTTGTCGTCCCACGGACCGTCTTGGTCGAACTGAAGCAAACCGTCGGCGACGATGGAATAGGCTTCCATATAGGATTTGAGCGTTGCGTGAGCAAAGAGCGGCCGCATGCTTTCCAGCAATTTGTTGACCGTATCGTGTCCGCCATTGATCAAATTGGCCCAGTTCGGGTCCGTCAAATCGAGTTCGCGCTGTAATTGTTCGCGGAATTCTTCCTTGGACGTATAGAAAAATTCAAACTTGAAAATGTCTCGGATCCGCAATGCCTCGTCCCAGAAAACCGCTTCCGATTGCCCGGGGGGCATTTCGGCGGCCTTGATAAGGGCGAGCTCCATAAAGGCCCGCACGATTAAGAAGTGGACGATCGTGTTTCTGTAGTAGCCGGCAATAAGATGCTGATCCGGCGCAATGCCATAAACGGTGGACAGGCCTTCATCATATCGGGTGAGGATGCCAAGATCGATCATGGTTTCCGCAACCTCTTGCACACGCTCCAGCGTGTGCTCGCCAACGTCTTCTGTCATGGGGATGCCGCGGGATTGCATCCAAGAGACAATGTCCTGTAGCTCGTCTTGAATTTCATCCACAGTTAGTGAGCGCGGGCTTGCACCTAAAAGGGCAAGTGTTCCGACAGCGGATGGATTGACCGGTGTCACATTGTTGATCCGTACCGCCACTTCGAACGCCGCCTTTTGCAGCTCTAGGGCGAACTTGTCTTCGGTATCGGTTGGGGCGCCCAACAGGTATTTAGGTTTGGTCTCGATGTCTTGACCCACAATAACCGGCTCGCCAAACTTCACTGAAATCCGCCCCAAGGGTTTGCTCATCCCACGGACATACCCGACGAACCAGGCCAGGCTTTCCGGGCGCTTTGTTTGGCCTCGTTGTTCGGCGGCGTAATCGGCCACTTCCGGAATCAAATCGTAGCAAATGGTAACGGGCACCAAGTGCAGATCATCAATATTGGCTGTTCGCGCGGCCTCCATCACATACTTCAAAATGCCGAAACGCGGCGGCATCAATTTGCCGATGCGCGACCGGGTCCCCTCGATCGACCAACTAATGGGAAAACGCTTTTCCATCAAATAGCCGATATACCGGCGCAGAACCGCTTTATAGATTTTGTTGTCCTGGAAGGATCGCCGGATGAACACGGCACCGGACCGGCGCGCCAAATAGCCGACGCCCATAAAGGCCATGTTGATGCCCCCAATAACATGGGGCAGCGGAAACTTGTATTCATGCAACAGGGCGTTCAGCGCGAGCGCGTCCACATGCGTTTTATGTGTCCAGCAAAAAGCGATGGGATGGTTCTTCGCCAGGTCCTGCAATTTCTCAATCTCGGCGGGGTCATGATGAATTTCAGGGTCATACCCGCGGGTATAGATGAAGCGCGAAAACTGCGCCATGGCATCCACGTGAAACTCGCTGGGCAGCGCCACCAATTCTTTTAAATAACCGGCGGCCTCGTCCAGCGCTTGGTCTTGTGTCTTGCCTTGTTCTTGACCGATCTCGGTAATGTTCTGGCGAAACAATTTGCGGGACTGCAATGTGCGCGAGACAAAATAGGGAAGCTTTTGGCGCGCATTGTTGACGGAGCGTTCGGCCTGTTCCAGAGACAGGATGGCTTGCCGCGCTACGAAGTTTGCGAATTCCACGGGGACCAAATCTGACTCGTTGATGCCGATCTTTTGGCAATATTTGGTTTTCATGTCCTGCAGGGTGGCCGGCTTTCCGGCAATGGGCAGGGCTTTTTCATGGGCGCGTTTCAAGATCCATTTGCGCTGTGCTTTGCTGGGACCGGACGATTGCCGGAAAAAGAAATCTCTGATCCGCGGGCGGCGTTTGCCCGTGCGTTCATTGGTTAGCCAGGCGACCCGTACCGGGATAAAAAGCCGGTCGTCGCCGTGGGTGACTTGTTGTTCCAAGCCCTCGTGTGACGGGGAGTCATCGCGGCCGACCGACGACAGAAAAACGAGATTGCCGGACGCAATGATGGCGGCGGCCTCTGGGCGTTGTTGTTCAAGCCACTCAGATAGGAACCGGCGTTCTTCCTCGGTGCACGCATCGACCAAGAAGACCAGCTTCGATGTCTTCTCATGCGGCCACGGAGAGGCAGCTGTTTGAATGCGATGCGGCCCGTTCAACATAATTCCCCCTATCCCGGATCTGCTTCAGAACCGGTGCCTTGCCGCAGCAATCCGCGGAATGCCCGGCGTGCCGTCGACCCCTCATGACACACCCGGAACACCTCTCGCGCGATGGGCATGTCGACGTCATATTCCTCGGAAAGCTCCATCACCACGCGGCTGCTTTTCACGCCCTCGGCCACCATGTTCATTTCGTCGATAATGTCATCGAGTTTACGGCCTTTGCCCAACTCTTCGCCCACATGGTGATTTCGGCTCAGACTACTGGTGCAGGTGGCGATCATGTCCCCCATACCGGCGAGCCCGGCAAAGGTTTCCGTGCGTCCGCCCATTGCGACACCCAACCGGGTCATTTCCGCCAGACCCCGGGTGATCACGGCCGACCTTGTGTTGTCGCCGGCCCCGGCGCCGTCGCCCATGCCCGCCGCGATGGCAATCACGTTTTTCAGAGCACCGCCCAGCTCACATCCAACCAAATCGGTATTGGTGTAAACGCGGAATAAACCGCTGTGAAAAACCGGCTGCAGACGTGTCAGCATGGTGGGTTCTTCCATGGCCAGAACCGACGCGGCCGCTTGTCCACCGGCGATCTCCCGCGCCAAATTGGGCCCTGTGAGAACACCACACGGGTGGTCCGGCAGGATCTCTTTAATGACTTGCGTCATCCGAAACTTGGTTTTCAGCTCAAACCCTTTGGCGAGACTAACGATAGGAACCCAGGGGCGCACATTTTCTTTTACGTAAAGCAAGGTTTCGCGAAAGGCCTTCGACGGCACCCCCATGACGATCAGGTCGGAAGACTTGATAACGTTTTCGATGTCGCTGTCAGCTTTCAGACGCTTTGACAGGGTAAGGCCAGGCAGGTAGTCGGCATTTGAATGCTGTTCATTGATTTCGCGAACAGTATCGGGGTTGCGTCCCCAGAGCCGCGTCGGCGCATTGTGGGACACCAATGACGCAATTGTGGTTCCCCAAGATCCAGATCCTAAGACCCCAACATTTAGGCTCAATCGACTCTCCCTGCCGCTTCATCTGTCGCGGTCGTTGCTGCAGGTTCCGTCGTTTGTTTGGTCGCGGCAGGCTTCGTTCGCTTGCGTGGTCTCGGCTTCGTTTTCGCTTTACCATTGGTCGACTTGGCTGCGGTTTTTCTTGTTTTGGCAGGCTGTTCTTTTTTCTCTGACTGACCGAGGGCCTCGAGATAAAGTTGACGCACCTCCGCCACATGTTTGTTCAGGTTTTTGATACTCCAATCACTGGTATCGATCGGCGGTAAGACCGTCACGTTTACGGTTGTGGGGTGGAGGATCGTGTGACCTTTCGGCAAAAAATCGTGGGCGTTGTGGATGACGATGGGCACAATCGGCACTTCTGCCTGAATGGCCATGTGAAACGCCCCCTTCTTGAAAGGGCCCAATTTGGTGGAGGCACTGCGGGTGCCTTCCGGGGCGATGACGACAGATTTGCCCTCAACCCGCATGGCGTCGATGAGGGGGCGCATCGCTTCAATTGCTTTGTCGCGGTCCGCTCTGTCGATCAGGATGGTACCGGCGGCTTTGAAGATGGCTCCCATAACGGGATTGTCCGCAATTTCTTTCTTACCGACACCGGCAAAATCGCGGCGCAGCAACTTCGCCATAATGATGGCGTCCGCATTGCTTTGGTGATTGAAGATAAAAACAGCCGGGCGGTGTGACCAAAGATGCCGTTCGTTTTTGACGTCTAGGTCCAAGCCGCCGATCGCGGTTGTATAGTCCGCCCAAAGTCCCGTTGCGAAGTTTTGTGCTTCCCGCCATGACCCCGTCAACGCCAAGATTGGAAGGGCAGCCGCCGCAGAGGGGACCATGGCGGAATTGGCCGCGATGGTTCTGACAATGTCGGTCCAACCCGGCGTGCCGCGGCTGTTAAAGCGCGCGATGGGCCAGCCATTGCGGGTGGCCACGGCGGCCAGCTTGTTCGATGGGTTGAGGATACGCGGATATCCGATTACCTCAAGCAATGGCAGGTCGTCATGACTGTCCGTATAGAAATAGCTTTCATCGATATCAATATTGCGGGGCGCCGAATAGTCTTCCGCCGCGGTGCGTTTGCCGTCGCCCCAGCAGGTCGGCCGAACAACTTCGCCTGTGAACAGGCCGTCTTCCACGACCAGCTCCGTGCATAGAATGTCTTCAATGCCCAATTCGCGTGCCGCCGGTTCCACTTGATAGCGTGTGGCCGACGAGACAATCGCAACCGTATGCCCTTTTTTCTGGTGGGCTTCCACGATGGCGCGGGCTTCTGGGTACACGGCCCCGGCGAGGTGTTTTGTGTACACCTCTTCGCCAAACTCACGGAAGCTTTCCTCGGTCAATCCTTGCATGAACTGAGCGGTGCTCGCCATCAGCGCTGAAAAGCCGGTTCGCCCGATGCCAAAATTTATAGCGGCAACAAACTGTTCGAATGTTTCGCGCGGGTTGATGCGGCCGCTCGTGATCCGTTCTTGCATAAATTTGGTAACGGAAAATCCAGCTATCAGCGTGCCGTCGAAATCGAAAAACGCGGCAATCTCGGGCCCGTCTGGTGAGTCTTCGATTTCGGTAATTAGGTCTCGGTGGCTAACCACGTTTTGCGCCCTTTGCGGTTGGGAGTGGGGTAAACTCGAAAAAAACTAGCAGCATCACGCCACGACGAACGCCGAGCGCTGCATCTTGTACACACAACTGACAAAACGTCAGTGCGATGATGATAAAGACCGACTGTCTCCACACCGGCGACGCGACCCCCCAAAAGGTGTTGCTTGGCTTGGGGTGATATAGCCGTTGTGGGACCTCCTCCCTAAGGTCTTTTTATGACCGTTTTTATACGGAAAAGATTAGAAAAACGGCGCGTTCCCTGTCAAGGTTGTATGTCTGGTCCTGAGCCGCTTAGAGGCCCCTCAAAATATAGGAAAATACTAATGAAATCGGAATCCTTTACGTTTACGTCAAAGGCAGATGGCCTCTCGATTGCCGGTGTCTCATGGCGGCCCGATGGGGACCCAAAAGCGGTCATTCAGATTGCTCATGGCATGGCGGAGCATTGCAGCCGATACGGGCGGTTTGCCGAGGCTCTGTGTGCCGCTGGTTATGCGGTTTATGCAAATGACCATAGGGGCCACGGGGCTCTTGCCGCCGACACCCACACACTGGGCGATTTCGGCGATGGGGGGTGGGACGGCCTCGTGGCGGACATGGTCCAACTTACCGACACAATAAAAGAGGAATTGCCCGGAAAACCCGTCATTCTGTTTGGTCACAGCATGGGCTCGTTCGCCGCACAGCAATATATTCTGGACCACAGCGCTAAGATTGACGCGCTCATCCTGTCAGGCTCATCCGCACTGGACAAAATGGCAGAACTTGCGGCGTCGGGCGTGGATGTCTCCTTTGATAGTTTTAATGCTCAGTTCGCTCCCGCGCGGACCGATTTTGACTGGCTCAGCCGGGATCCGGCTGAAGTTGACGCCTATGTGGCAGATGCGCTGTGCGGTTTTGAGGTGAAAGATACCAGTCTGATCAGCATGATGATGTCCGGCGCGCGCACCGGGGACACGGCAGCGATCGGGTCAATTCGAAAAGACCTACCGATGCTCATATTTGCGGGTGCGTTAGACCCGGTCCACGGCGATCAACAGCTCCTCAACCTGGTTGTCCAGCGGTACAATGACGCTGGCATTGAAGACGTGGAACAAAAATACTACCCGGAAGGCCGTCATGAAATGTTGAATGAAACCAATCGGGACGAGGTCACGTCAGACATTATTGCGTGGCTCGAAACGCATCTTTAAGCGCCCCCGCACTTGGGTGCGGTTGTGGGCCGCTCTACCGATTCCACCAAAAGAAACAAGGAAACGCATCGATGACCCTCACGCTTTATGATTTCACAGCGGCACCAAGCCCGCGCCGCACCCGGATTTTGCTGGCCGAAAAGGGGATCGATTATGAAAACATCCAAGTGGATTTGGGCACCAAGGAACAACTGAGCGACGCGTATCGGCAAATTAATCCCGCCTGTACCGTTCCGGCGTTGAAACTCGAAGATGGGACGGTGCTGACGGAAAATGTGGGCATCGCGGCATTTGCGGAAGCCTATAAGCCGGATCCACCCTTGCTGGGAACCACGCCGGTGGAAAAAGGATTGGTCCTAGGCTGGAACGCGCGCATTGAAAGCGAAGGCCTTTCCGCAGTGGCAGAGGCTTTGCGCAACACCGCGAAAGGCATGGCCGATCGCGCCACCACGGGGCCGGTGAATTATGCCCAAATCCCGGAACTGGCGGAACGGGGGCGCGAACGTATCGGCCATTTCTTCGACGTTTTGAATGATCACCTAAAGGGCCGCGAGTTTGTCGCGATCGACACTTATTCTCTGGCCGATATCACCGCTCTAGTGGTGGTCGATTTTTCAAAATGGATTAAGGCCGAGCCTAAGCCCGAACACGAAGAAATTTGGCGGTGGCACAAAGCGGTGTCCGCCCGCCCCAGCGCGACGGCCTAACGTTTGACCTGTCGTTAGCCGTCTTCCGGAAAGACCGACGAGTGGTGGGAGACAATTTCCCATCCGGCACCGCGTAAGCGGTTGTCTTCGGTTTTGCGGTAGGCGAAGGAGAACCGCACGCGCACAGTCACGCGTGTGCCATCATCGGCGTCGAGTTCGAAGCTGCAGGTGCCGGAATTCGTAGCGATGTCAGCCGCGATGACCACATTGCTTTCAATCATGGTTGCCACTGGCCGCTTCTGACAAAAATGCACAAAATAATCATTGATTTCCGCGTGGTTATGGCGGACCTGGTTCGACAGTGTGGGCAACAAAATGCCGTCTTCTGCGTATAGTGCCGTGACCTGGCGTGAATCCTGTGTTTTGAGCGCGCCGTTCCACAAATCAAATAAAGCGACGATGTCGGCTGTTGTCGTCATAATTTTCCCGAACCCGTTAATTTTGGCATACCCCGGCGCATAGATGGACCAAATTGCGGAAGAACGTCAACCACAATAGGGTTGGTGAGGTAGAACCGGCGCCTGTGGGCAAGGAACAAATGGACACGCATGCCGAAAAGATAGAGCGGGCTTTAGCCTATCCTTTTGACGTGCCGTCGCATTCTTATCTGTTTGCGGGCGGACGCGCACTTTCCCTTGTGACGCTCAATGAAGCTGATCTGTGGTCCAGTACTGTCATGGTCGAGGGTGAGGTGCGACTTCTCGCGGACATAGTGGCGACGCGTCGGGGCGGCAAAACAGCCTTGTCGGACTTGGTGCCGATCTTAGCAAGTGGGTCGAACGCATCGCCCAGACGGTTGAAAGAGAAATTCGGTGCGTTGGACGACGCCGTCATTCCGGTCCTTTATGGAACGGTGAATCATCTGTGTCCGGTCTATTCCGCGCATATCACGCGATACGGGTCTGTGTCGGCGACATTGCAATGGTCCGAAGGGGCGTCGAGCAATGTGTGTTGCTTGTTCCTTCCACCCGCTCTACTTGATACGATGCACCGATCCGAATTCGTTGGCCGCAATTATGGGTATTTCAGGCTGACAAATGGAGTGTTTCGCGCTGAAGAGGGGCTGACGATCTCGTCGCCCCACGCTTATCTGAGCTTGTGGGGCTGTCTCTTGCTGGAAGGTGCGCCTGTGCGTTTGGCGGCGTTGCACTCTCGGGGGGCATCTTGGACGGCCTTGTCGCAACGGCATGTGATGACGCGCGTGCACCGGCTAACGGGGCCGGAACAATCCTTTGATGATTTTATCTTGTCGAATATCATGGATGATGCGTTGAGACTAAAGCGTATAAAATATCTGTCCAGTCACCACGCCAATGACATTGATCAGACGCACTTCAGTCGTCTAGACCGCTGAGACAAAACGATCACGGAGAGGAAACCTCATCATGACGGCCCCCGACTTTGTTCGCACGCCAGATGCGAATTTCGACAATCTGCCGGATTTTCCGTATGCCCCCCATTACCTGGACTGGAATGGGTTGCGGTTGCATTATGTGGACGAGGGACCGAAAGAGGCGCCGGTCGCTTTGTTAATGCATGGCGAACCGGATTGGTCTTATCTCTATCGCAAAATGATCCCGCCATTGCTGGCTGCTGGGTATCGATGCATTGCGCCGGACTATATTGGCTTTGGCCGCAGCGATAAGGTGATCGATGACAATTGGTATGTGATCGAACGCCACTGCGAAAGCGTTACCCACCTGATCAAGGAATTGGACCTGAACGACGTCACGATTTTCGTGCAGGACTGGGGCGGTCCGATCGGTCTGCGCCAGGTGGCGGATATGCCGGAACGGTTTTCGCGCCTTGCGATCCTCAATACGTGGCTGCACCACGCGGAGATGGAATATTCGGACGGCATCCGGCAATGGCGTGACAACGCCACAAATTTCTTCTGGCTTGCCATGACAGATAATGATTTTCCTTGCGGAAAGATTATGGCCTTTGCGCGGTCCCGCCAGGTGGGCGATGCGGGTGCCATTGTCGCGGCCTATGAAGCCCCCTTTGCGGACGGGGGCAAGTCCAAAGCGGGGGCGCGCCGCTTCCCGTGGTGCATCCCCCATTGGGAGCCGGAGGCCGGAAATGCGGCGGACCAGGAGCGCTGCTTTAAAGCCTTGCCAACGCTTGGCATTCCCACCCATGTCATTTTCGGTGCCGACGATAATGTGTTTACGGAGGATTGGGGCCGCAAATGGGCAGGTATGATTCCCGGAGCGACTTACGATTCCATTCCAAATGCTGGACATTTTGTACAGGAAGATGCGGGCGAAGAAGTGGTGGAGATCTTCCTTAAAAGATCCCGCAACGCTTAAAGGCTTGGCCGATGAAAAAGAAACTGGCGGGGTATCGCGATAAGATCAGTGTACGGCCGGGCGAGACAGTCAGGTTCATGGTGCACAGTGCCGACGGTGCTTCCTATCAAGCGGACCTGGTGCGCATCCTTCATGGGAATGCAGAACCGGAATCACCGGGCTTGGTTTTTGAGGATGTGTCCGCCGACTTTGCAGGGGAACACCCCGGCCAGATACAGCCCATTCGCGCGGGGTCGTGCGCCTATGTGGACACGGATTTTCAAACAGCGCCCCTGAGTGATTTATCCTTTGGATGCGCCGTGTTTCCGACGCTGGTCAATGGAAAACGCCAAGTGATTATGAGCAGCGGGCAAATCAGCCTGATGATCACGGAAAAGGGGCGGTTGGCCGTGTGGCTGGAAGAGGGGGATCGGCTGTTCGACCTTGCGGCGGCCCTTCCCACACGCCGCTGGTCCTTGGTCGGATGTGCGTATGACACCGCGCGCAAAACGCTGTCTTTGTTTCAAGAACCATTGCCGATAGGGGCGGGGGATGGTGTCGGCCGGGCGTCGGCTGATGCGCAATTCGGTGAAGTGGATGGTCCAGCTCTATACCCGCACAACATGGTGTTCGCAGCCCGCCGTACGGCCCAGGACAGCGCACCCTTTGACGGGCATTTCAACGGCCGGTTGGATTCACCGCGGCTGTTAAAAGAAGCCGTGTCAAAAGACGCCCTTTTTGCCTGTGTGCGCCAAGAAGAACCGGCCCCGAACGATTCCACGCTGGGCGGCTTTTGGGATTTCGCCACCGGCATTGGACAGCAGACATTCAAAGACTTGTCAGCAAACCGTTTGACGGGGCGGTTCAAAAACCTTCCGACCAGCGCGGTCACCGGTTTCCGCTGGTCCGGTAAACACCAAGATTGGACCAAGGCCCCATGGGACTATGGTGCCGTTCATTTTCATGACGACGACATCTACGACCTCGAATGGGACTGCGCGTTCGAGTGGACAGTGCCTCAGGGGACACGAAGCGGTGCCTATGCCGCCCGTCTTCGCCAAGGTGAGGAGACGGATTATGTGACAGTCTTTGTCATTCCGGACAGCGGTAAAACAAAAGCGCCCGTTGCGTTTATCGCCTCCACGGCCACCTACCAAGCCTATGCCAATGAAACGGTGGGGATGCGCATTCAATCCGCCTTTTACGGACGCGACGAACCCCTCACGCCGGAATACCAAATGCTGGCGGACAATCCTGAATTTGGCTATTCCCATTATGATCACCATACGGACAAAACGGGCATCCATTATTCGTCGTTTCTAAGACCGATCGTCAATTTGCGTCCCGGTGTGCGCATGTGGTCCTTCAACGCGGACACGGCCATTCTGCATTGGTTGGAACAGGGGGGGTGGGATTACGACGTGATCACCGATCACGACATTCACCGCGAAGGCCTTTCTTTGTTGGAAGGCTATAAAACCCTCGTGACCGGCAGCCATCCAGAATATGTCTCGACCGACATGTTCGATGCCTTCGAAGCCTACCTCGCCGGGGGTGGGCGGCTTATGTATATGGGAGGTAACGGATTTTACTGGCGGGTCGCTTTCACCGACGCCTGGCCGGGGGCCATGGAAGTGCGCCGCGCAGAAGACGGGACGCGGGCTTGGATCGCCGATCCGGGCGAATATTATCAAGCCTTTGACGGTCAATATGGCGGTCTGTGGCGCCGAAACCGCCGGCCCCCCAATCAACTTGTGGGCGTTGGCTTTGCGGCACAAGGGTTTGATGAATCCCGTCCTTACATGCGCAAAGCGGCGGCGGATGATCCCCGAGCAGCCTTTATCTTTGACGGTGTCTCCGACACGGTCATCGGCGATTTTGGATTGCGCGGTGGCGCCGCCGGCGGCGAAGAGATTGACCGGTTCGATCCGCGCCTTGGCTCGCCCGCCCATGCGCTGGTGGTGGCCAGTGCGGGCGACATGCCCCCCGATATGTTGCGGGTGAAGGAAGAATTCTTTTCCACTCAGCCCCTTGGGCCCGACCGGGAAGTGCGCGCGGACATGACCTTCTTCGAAACGCCTTCCGGTGGGGCCGTGTTTTCGACCGGGTCCATCGCCTGGGCGGGGTCTCTGTGCCACAACGGTTATGACAATAACGTCGCGCAGATCTCAGCGAATGTGCTGAATCGATTCATCTCCGACGACGCCTTCGAGTTTCCTGAAAATTCTGGCGATTGACGCTTCAAATCTGCGCGCGCTGGTTTATGTATGTAGCGTTACACCTCCGTGGTGAGGTGTCCTGGGCCAGTTGTGTTTTGATAAGTCGGCAGTCGATGCCGGTGCTCTCTGCTGCTGTGCCCATTTATTGGAATTACAGTTACAGAGGATTGATCGATGATCGAATTGCCGGCCCTACCTTATGCGAAAACCGCGTTGGACCCCCACATGTCCGAACGCACGTTCGATTTTCATTATGAAAAGCACCACGCGACCTATGTGAACAATGTGAACAACATGGTCAAAGACACCGATCTCGACGGCAAGTCGATCGAAGACATCATCGCGGACGTGGCGGGCGATGACACACGGGTCGGCTTGTTCAACAATGCCGCTCAAGTTTGGAACCACACTTTTTTCTGGAATTCCTTGTCACCGAATGGCGGTGGCGCCCCAAGCGGTGAAATTGGCAAGCGCATCGACGCCGATTTCGGATCCTATGACAGTTTCCGCGAAGCGTTTTCACAAGCCGCCGTCACGCAGTTCGGCAGTGGCTGGGCCTGGCTCATCGACGATGGCGGCAAGTTGGACGTGGTGAAAACAGCAAACGCCGACACACCGCTCGCCCACGGCAAAAAGGCTCTTCTGACGATCGACGTTTGGGAACATGCATACTACTTGGATTATCAAAATAAGCGCCCCGCTTTCATCGACGCGTATCTGGACCATCTGGTGAACTGGGACTTTGCAGAGCAAAACCTGTCTGCGTAACCCGATCGTCAGTCTTTCAAAAACCCGCGATAGAGTTGTTGAAGCGCACGGTCGTAAGACTCTATCGCGGATTTGGGATCGTCTGACTGTGCGATCCCTTGGGCTGCTTGCATAAGCGCGCCGCAAATGAGTTCCGCCAATGGTTCCAGCGGCTGTTGGGGAATAATCTCCGCCTCCACCAAATGTTCGAGCGAATGGGTTGCCAGATACATGTAGAGTGGGTTCTGTAACTCCCGGCACCGGTCGATGCCCAGAACGGCCGGGCCATCTTGAAGAATGATCTGCTTGACGTCTTGCCGCGCAAACACGTCCAACAAAAGCCGCGAGCTGACCTCGAGGTCTTCGGTATCCTTTGATACCCGCCGCATGGTTTCTTCGTTTACATAATGGGCGACTTCTTCCAAAAGTTCTTGGAACACCGCTTCGAACAAATCCTTTTTATCCGCAAACTGATAATAGAGCGCGCCGCGGGTGATGCCTGCTTTGGCGACAATGTCTTCCGTGGCCGTGTCTGCGTAGCCTTTCTCGGCCATCAATCCGCGTGCCGCCGCAATGAGTTTGTCTTTGTTCTTCGACGGCTTTTGGGCGCGCGCTTGGGGAGGCATATCGTTCCTTTTATACAAATGGTATAAAATACTGCTTGTATAATATTTGTGTGTGGGTTAAGACCCTTTTATACAGGCAGTATAAACGGGATGAGCCCTCAAAATGACTGAAATCGCCGGAAATAGCCATAAAACCCAAGCGAACGGGCTTTACATCGCGGTCTTGAGTGTTGGTGCCGCTGCTCTTGCGTATGTTTTGCTGGTGCACGGCCTAACAGAGCAGGCCTTTGTCTATCTCGCGCGAATCACGGCCCGCTTCTCGTTCCTTCTGTTTGTCTTAGCCTTTACGTCCACGGCCCTTTACGCGATCCGCGACACGAGGGTTACGTCTTGGCTGGCCAGGAATCGGAGAACGGTTTGGCTTGCCTTTGCGTTGGCGCACTTCGCCCATTTCGGAGCCATTGTGGCCGTCTATGTAACGGCTGATCTCTCGATTACCGGCAATACGTCGGAAATTTTTGGCGGATTTGGCTATGTGCTCATCACACTCATGGTAAGTCTATCCGTATACGGGGCCAATTGGGGGGCGGGGGCCGTCGCGCAGAAATTCCAGCCGATTGTTGCCTACTATGTTTGGTTCATCTTCACGGCAACATATGTCACCCGTTTGATGGAACCTGAATTGCGCGAACCGGCCCTTCTCTATGCGAGTTTCTTATCGGTCTGCGTTGCGGCATTGGCGATAAGGCTGCTTCCCCGTTACAGCCGACAAGTTCCGCAACGCGCCTAAAACCTCACCATGGGGCCCGCTAGCAATTGGCCGCTCAGTTGATTAGGCTGCGGTCAAAACGGGGGACACCATGAAACGCCTTTTACTCACCATTTTATTTGTGATGTTAGCTGGGATGGCGTTTGTGGTGGTCTATTTGTTGGAAGCCCATTGGGAAGTGCGATCCGTGGCGCCGGCGTTACCCACCCAAGCAGCACTTTTTAAGGCGGCGGGCAGTGATAAGGGGCCGGTGCGCATTCACTACATCAACACGGCCTCTCAAGAATCGGCAGGACGTAAAGTGATCCATCCGGCCTACGTTCTTGAGTGGGCCGATGGCCGCTTGTTTCTGATTGAGGTGGGCATGGACCGCGAGGGGGCCCAGGCTTTTGGTGACGTGATGGAATCGTATCTCGGGGCCGATCCCATTCGGTTCTTTGGTGCGGCAGCCCAACAGTTAGGCGCCCGTGTTCATAATGTGACCGGTTTGGCGGTCAGCCATCTCCATGTGGATCATACAGGGGGCATCACCCAACTTTGTGAGACGGTGTCTCACCAAATCACGGTGTACCAGACGGAAATACAAGCCACCCAGGGCAACTATGTGACAGCGCCCGGCCAGGCCCATTTGAACGAGGCAGACTGTGCCAGCCGCGTGGTACTACAATCGACCGACATTTTCAGTTTCGTGGATTTTCCTGGATTGGTGGCGGTGTCGGCCGGCGGCCACACGCCAGGCAGCACCATCTTTTTTGCCAATGTGGGGGGCACGCTTTGGGTTCTGGCAGGTGATATCGCCTGGACCGTGGAAGACATTTGGTCAAACACACCCAAACCCGCCGCCTACAGCACCTTCGTGGTGCCTGAATATGGCGCGCGCATGGAAGAGTTGCGCCATTGGCTAAAAGCGTTAGACGCCGATCCGAATATTAAGGTGCTGGTGTCTCATGGAGAGGCGGCCATGCTGGCAAGCGGGATGCCGGCATGGGCTCCCGAACCGCCGGTTCAATAACCGGGTCGGGTTTGTTCTCGGCACGGCGCCGGTCGATTTCCGCCTGGGCGTTCAAGCAATAATTCCACGTGAATTCCCGTTGATCCACAAACAGGTATGACATGATCTTTGGGACAACGCCCTGCAATTGGACCGTTTCCGAAAAGTATCCCATGGTGCGGCCATTGGTTTGCGGTTCAAACCGCGCCGTGTACTGACCTGTGAACGCGCCTTCCGCTTCCATGGCGAGTGAAAATGTCGTCACAGGAGAGACATTCGTTTCCTTGAAGGTGATAGACGGTCCATTTTCGGGGTGTTCGATCCATTCCCGATATCCCGATTGCCGGATCATCTCGACTGACTTTATGTCTGATCGCCAGGACGCTTGAGAGGCTGGGTCCGTGAAGACGTCCCAGACCTCTTCCATGCTGCCTTCAAACATAAAGCCGTTCTTGGAGGACCGTTCACTTGGCAAGATTGCCCATATGCTCAGTATGCCGCCTATAAGGCCACCGAGGAGAATGCCGCCGATGAACTGTCCGCGTGGCATGCGTGCTATCCGCCTTCCTGCGCGCGTTGATGATCAATCCACGCGCTGTCGATGGCTAATTTCTTGGCCACTTTGTCACCGCTGGAAACAAGGCGCCAGAACGGAATGACGTCCTCGGGGGCTTTACCGTCTTCCATGTCTTCAATGGCCGCTTCGGCGGCGATGCGTACAAATATGGCTGTGGATACGGGGCAGGATGCGTCGCATTTGCGCCTGCGGGCAATGTCTTTGCGCATCCGCTCGATGGTGCGCGTCTCGCCATAGGGAATTTTCTGAATGTAGTCGGCAACGATTTGCGGGGTTGCCACAAACATTTTCTGTCCGGCTTTGATGCCGGAAAAGTCACCGCCCAGAACCACTTTCTTTGGTTCCTTTTTCTGGGCGAGTTTTTCACGTGCTGATTTGGCCATGATGGGTCCTCCTTCAGACCCGTGCCTATCATAGCGCAATATGACGTAGAATAAGGATGGAAAATTGACAGCAAAAACAGTTGGTTAGTCTGTTTCACCCCTTTTTGGCGGAAATCTTGGTCGCCACTTGTTCCGCCGGTACGACCCGCCCCTTGCGGGTGGCAAACGTCACCACAAGTTTTTCGCGGGTTTTTGCATCGATGATCGACAGGGGTTCAGCGTCATTTCGAAGGTGTTTGTCGCCCCATTGCATCAACGCCAGCAGCACAAGGCCAAGCTCAAACCCCTTTTCGGTCATGCGATACTCAAAACGGGTCCGGCTGCCGCGTTCCTGGTAGGGATGTTTTTCGATGATGCCCTCATCGACCAATCGCTGAAGCCGTTGGCTGAGCACCGCCCGCGGCGCCGACATATCTTGACGTAAATCTTCAAATCGCGAGACCCCATAAAAAAGCTCCCGCAGGATCAGCAATGTCCATTTATCGCCGATGAGTTCGGCGGCACGTGCCATGCTGCAATCATCGATCTCAATTGGGGGCTTTGTCACGTGGGAAGATGCTGAGTTTGACATGCGAACTTAGATAGCGTAGCTTTATCTGAATTCAAAATATGAACTTAGAGTGTTTCAACAAGAAGGTTTGGAGATGAGTTTTATTGCATTGGTTCTGACCGCGAAGATTGCCGTCACGGGCGTGTTTGCGGCTCTGCCTTTTTTGGTTCTAACGCCCGCCCGCATCGCGTCAACGACGGGATTTGATGTTTCCGCGACCCCTCTCTTTCGGCTCTATGGCGTTGCCGTGACCGCATTGCTTGTGGGGTACGCGTCGGGCTTCTGGGTGATCGCGTCTGGTCAGTTTCCGTGGGGTGTTGTGGCAATGGGGATCGTGTCAAACGGTGTCGGGGCGATCACTTTGTTCGCCACGGGGTTTTGGCGCCAGGCAACATCCATGACGTTTTTCATCACAGGGGTCGCAATCCTTCTTATTATTGCGGCTGTGACCCACCAACATGCCTTGGTGCCGCTTTGGTAATGTTAAGTCGATGGTTTTGTATCCAACGGATCCAGCCGCACGGGAATACGTGCGGCGGCGTCCCCCGATAACGCGACAATCCAGTCGGCGGCGCCGTATTTCTCCGCATAGGCGTCGTTAACTGCCGCCACCACATTTGGATCGGAAACAGGCACGGCCTGGCGTGTGCTTGTCGCGCCCTGGCGTTCATATTCCACCCGTGGATTTTGAAGGATGCGCACATACCACCCTTTTTGGTCGTGCCCTGTGCGCAGCCATTCGGCCCCGTCATGATCCACAACCCATAACCGGGTTTCATGGGGTGTGTTTGTGGCATCGTAGGTGGTGATGACAACCACTTCACCGCTTTCGGACGCGGCAATGACCCCACCATAAAAGCCAACAATAATGGCGACGATGGCGATGGCAATCCATACAATAGGTCTCATGGTGTGTCCTTGCTGCAGGCGGCAATACGCGAACTATGGGGCAGGTGAGTTTTGGTCTCAATGACTTGGATCAATAAGATTGGTGTGAGAAGGGTGTGCGTTTCTAAAATGCGGGGAAGGCGATCGCATAGGGAGGAATACTCCACTTGCGCTCATCCCGGGCGTCCCTCGGCGAACCGGGATCTCAGGAGAAACATCTTCCTGCTTGCGCGGGAATGAGCGGAAGACTGGGGAGCTGTGAAGAACGCCAAATGCGATTGCCCTGCTAACGAGGAGAGATCCTCATGATCGTTCGGCCCGTACGGTCCGGTGACCTATCGTGGATGCACGTGCTCAACGAAGCCCACGCGACCGAATTGTCATCAATGACGCGCGCCGATTTTGAAACGCTGGTTGCAAAATGTGTGAAAGCGTGGGCGGCCGACCCCGAAGCCGGATTTTTGTTGGTCATGAACCAGCACGCGGACTATGACAGTCCGAATTTTCAGTGGTTTAAGACCCAAGCTGATCGTTTCTTATATGTGGACCGCATCGTGGTGGCTCCTCAGCACCGGCGTGCCGGGCTCGCGCGCAACTTTTACCAGGCGCTGTTTGATTTTGCACATAGGCAGAATGTCGATCGCATATATTGTGAGGTGAACGAAACCCCTCCTAACCCGCGTTCCGAAGCGTTTCATGCTGCTCTCGGGTTTCGGCGAATCGGAGAAGCACGGTTAGAGGATAGGGGCAAAACGGTCCAATATTTGGAACGGCGGCTTTAGCACCGCCGTGGGAGGACAAAATGGACGCGAAAAGTTGGGGCCGCGAAATGGCTCGGTACAATCAGTGGCAAGACGAAAAACTGTATACCGCATGTGCGGCACTGTCGGATGATCAGCGCCGCGACGACCGCGGGCTTTTCTTTGCGTCTATCCACCAAACGCTGGATCACATATACTTGGTGTCCGACCGATTGTTTCGGTATGCATCACGGGGGGAACGGTCTGGACCGTTTGATCCGCAAAAAGCGGTGTACGATCAATTTGACGATTTAAGGCAAGCAACTGTTGATCTCGATCGGCAACTGCTCGCCTGTTTTGAGGAAAACGATAACGCGTTTTTCGCCGAAACACTTCCCTTCGCGGCCGAAGGTGTGGAAGGGGTTCGAAACTATCCGCGGCAGCTCTATCTGATGCAGGCCTTTAACCACGCCACGCATCATCGATCACAAGTGACCTCCGAACTGCACCGGATGGGCGTGGATTACGGCAACACGGATTTGCCCTTCAATCCGATTTCGCAATTCGCGCCATAAATGACGCCGCGCTGTCCCTGTACTCTTTACGCTTGGACAGGCTCATTTTGTTCCACGTCCGATACACCCTCGAGATGCGGGGATTTTTTGCGAGCTTCTTTTCGTTGCGCACGAGGAAATCCCAATACAAGGCGTTGAAGGGGCAGGCCTCTGGCCCGGTTTTTTTCTTCACGTCATAGGCGCAAGAAGAGCAGTAGTCGGACATTTTGTTGATATAGTTTCCGCTGGCGGCATAAGGTTTCGACCCCAGGATGCCGCCATCGGCGAATTGGCTCATGCCGATGGTGTTGGGCAATTCCACCCATTCATAAGCATCGGCATAGACGGCCAGGTACCACTTGTGTATCTCTTTGGGGGCAACACCTAAAAGCATGGCGAAATTGCCGGTCACCATCAGGCGTTGAATGTGGTGCGCATACGCATCTTCTTTGGTTTGCGTAATGGCAGCCCGCAAACAAGCCAGATCCGTTTCGCCCGTCCAATAAAAGTCAGGCAAGGGCTTTTGCGCCTCCAAGTAATTTGTGTCTGCGTAGGCCGGCATGTGGAGCCAATAGATACCGCGCACATATTCCCGCCACCCGATGATTTGTCGAATGAACCCCTCGGCGGCATTGAGGGGAACGTGACCGTCGCGGTACGCGATTTCGACTTGGCGGCAGATCTCTAGCGGGTGCAAAAGACCAAGGTTCAAGTACTGGGCCGTGATGGAATGGTAGAGGTATTTTTCATCCGTCAGCATGGCGTCTTGAAAATCCCCGAACAAGGGGAGCGCTTCTTTAACAAACTTGGTAAAGGCGGCCTGTGCTTGCTTGGCGGTCACGCCGAACCAAAAGGGGTGAAGGTCTCCAAAATTATTGGGAAAGCGGTCTTCCACAAGGGCCAGCACATCCGACGTTACCGCGTCCGGCTTGAACCGCTTCGGTGCGGGCATAAACAGATCGCCTTTGGCCGGTTTGCGGTTTTCCGCATCGAAATTCCATTTTCCGCCCACAGGTTTGTCGCCGTCCATCAGGAGACCGGTTTTACGCCGCATGTCCCGATAGAAATTCTCCATGCGCAGCTGTTTGCGCCCCTCGGCCCAATCAGCAAACTCTCGGTGAGACGAAAGAAAACGGTCATCGTCCAGAATGTGAAGGGGGCACGAGAGTCTATCGGCAAGAGTGTCCAGAGCCTGTCGGGCCTGCCACCGGCTGGGCTCTGTCACCAGAACAGCGTCGGCCCGGTGGCGCTTCACGGCCCGTGCGGTTTCTGAGGTGATCGATCCCGAATGATCCGGCGCATCCAACGGCACATAGTCAACGGTCCACCCCGCCTGGGTAAGATCATCTGCAAAATGGCGCATCGCGGCAAACACCAAGGCCAGTTTCTTTTTGTGGTAGGGCACCACTGACGCTGCGGCCTGGCTTTCCACCATCAGCACCACGTCGGATGCCGGGGACCCCGCCGTCAGGGACGACAGGGTGGGCGTCAATTGGTCCCCCAAGACGAGGATGATGTTTTTCGTGCTCATACCGTTCTTTCTACGAAAGAAAGGCAGCTCTGGGTCACATGGGTTGTGAGGTGGACGTTGGGCGGCACAAAATTCCGTTGCTTATTTAGCGCCACAGACCATAGTGGCAAAAAAAAATCCTTAGAAGAGGCCGCTCATGCATTCCGACCGCATCAATTCCCTGCTCGCGCAAATGACCTTGGAAGAAAAGGTCTCCATGGCGGCAGGATCAGCGCTCTGGCTGTCCATGGGGGTAGAAAGGCTCGGCATTCCGCCTTTCAAAATGACCGATGGCCCCAATGGTGCGCGCGGCGATTTCATGACCAGCGTGTCGGCGGCCTGTTTTCCCGTGGGCAGTGCGCTGGCGGCCACGTGGAACACGGATCTCATCGAACAGGTGGGCCAAGCGTTGGGAGAAGAGGCGAAAACAAAGGATGCGCAAGTTCTGTTGGGGCCGACCATCAATCTGCAACGCACACCGTTGGGCGGGCGCAACTTCGAATGCTATTCCGAAGATCCGTATCTGACGGCAGAGATTGCCGTATCCTTTGTGACAGGGGTGCAGTCCGAAGGGGTGGGGGCGTGCCCTAAACACTTCATTGCCAATGATTCCGAATATGAGCGTCACACCATGAGTTCGGACGTGGATGAGCGCCCGCTGCATGAACTGTATCTCTATCCTTTCGAACGTGTGGTGAAAGACACAAAGCCGTGGAGCTTGATGTCCTCCTACAACCGGCTCAACGGTACTTATGTGGCGTCTGATAAAGATCTGCTTACGGATCTTCTAAAAAAGGATTGGGGATTTGATGGTTTCGTGGTGAGCGATTGGGGCGGCGCCCGCGAAACGGTCGGCAATGCCAATGCTGGTTTGGACCTGGAAATGCCCGGCCCCGCCCGCACCATGGGCGCGCGTTTGTTGGAAGCGGTGCGTGCCGGTGATGTGGCGGAAGACGTGATCGACGACAAGGTGCGGCGGCTGCTTCATGTGTTGGAACGGTCCGGCAAGTTGGATGCACCGGACCCCAAACCTGAACAAGCGATCAACAAGCCGGAACATCAACAGCTTGCAAAACAAACGGCCGCGGAAAGCTTTGTCTTGTTGAAGAATGAAGGCGTGCTGCCCCTTGACCGGTCGTCTCTTAACAAGATTGCCGTCATCGGCCCCAATGCGGAGCGCGGGCAAATCCAAGGGGGCGGCAGTGCCGGTGTGTTGCCGCATTATGCGCGCCATCCGTTGGAAGCCATCACAGGTCAATGGGCGGACGATGTGTCCATTGATTTTCAGCCGGGTTGCCTGACCAACAAATATGTACCGTTCATCGCGCCGGACCGGGTGACCGCCAAGGGACAAAACGAATCCGGCTTTCTCTATGAAATGTTCAAGGGCGATGCGTTTGCGGGCGAGCCGATCAAGACCAAAGTGCAAACACGCGGCAACATTTTCTTTGGATCGCAAGAAGCGGCGGGGGTTACGGGCCCGTTCTCCATTCGCCTGTCCGGTCAGTTCACGCCCAGCGAAACAGGCGATCATGAATTCGGTGTGATGAGTGCCGGCCTGTCGCGCATTAAGGTGGATGGGCAGGAATTGATCGACAATTGGACCGACCAAACGCCGGGGGAATCTTTCTTCGGCTTTGGGTCCACCGAGAAACGCGCCGCAATTCGCCTGGAGGCGGGGAAACCCTATGACCTTGTGATCGAATACGCGCGGACTGCGGACAAAATGCTCTCCGGCGTCCGCTTCGGGGTGCACCCGCCCGTATCAACCACGCTGATGGGGGATGCGGTGGCAGCGGCCACCAATGCGGATGCGGTGATCCTCATTGTGGGGACGAATTCCGACTGGGAAACGGAAGGCAATGACCGGCACTCTATGGCCTTGCCGGGGAAACAGGATGAGCTGATTACCCGGGTGCTGGCCGCGAATTCAAATACGGTCGTGGTGGTCAATGCAGGCAGCCCCATTGAAATGCCCTGGCTCGATCAAGCCCATGGGGTGCTGTGGTGCTGGTTCCCGGGCCAAGAATTCGGTGCCGCGCTGGCGGATGTATTGGACGGCACCATAAATCCGTCGGGCCGCTTGCCGTGCACCTTTCCCTATCAGCTTGAAGATACCCCGGCCTTCACGTCCTATCCCGGGGAACGCAATCATGTGCGCTATGGGGAGGGCATTTATGCGGGGTATCGCTGGTATCAAACACGCGGCATTGATGCGCAGTTCGCTTTTGGCCATGGGCTGAGCTATTCGTTTTTCTTCTACGACAATCTTCAGGTGCCGGAGCAAGTGACCGCTGGCTCGCCCGTGACAATTAGCTTGGACGTGGCCAATGAAAGCGCCTTGGCGGGGCAAGAAGTGGTGCAGGTTTATGTACGCGCCAAGAACAGCGCGGTGGCGCGGCCCTTCCAGGAACTTAAGGCGTTTACGAAAGTGGCTTTAGCCCCCGGCGAGACAAAATCTGTCACCATCGAGTTGCGGGCGGACTCGTTTGCCCATTGGGATATTGAGGGCCATGATTGGCAGATTGAGCCTGGGTCTTACGAAATTCGCGTGGGCTCCACCTCGGAAGACATTTGGATGACACGTGATCTTACGGTGATGTCCTAAGCGCCATGCCTTCCAAACAGGCGGTAAGTTCCTTGGCATAGGCTGTCATTTTGGGAGCTGGGTCGTTAAGCCATGCTGTCATCACACCCTCTACCAGTCCGTAAGCCGCGGCTGCCGCGATCGGTGTGTTCATACGGCGAAAAACGCCGTGCTTCTGTGCGGATTTAAAATGGCGGGCGATTTCGCCGATGACATGTCCGCGATTTGCGTCGTCTTGGCCAAGCGCCATCAACATACGAAAGGCGGCCTCATTTTCGGATAAGGTTTTCAGAAGCTCCTGTGCAACGAACTGCGGAAGGTGATGAGGGGCAGATTGGCTGCGTGCTTTACCTGCGGCGCGGTCCATCGCATCGGTGAAAAGTTTAGAGAAGTCTTCCGCCACTGCGGTCACAAGATCCGCTTTTGTTGGGTAACGCACATAAATGGACCCAACCGCAACCTTAGCGGCTGCCGCCACGTCTGACATTGATGTGTGATCGATGCCATTTTTCGCAAAAAGGCGCCGTGCAGCCGACAAAATTGTCTTGTCTTTCGCTTCTGGATTACGCGTGCGGGCGTGGTGAGTCATGGGCTCACTGTGACAAAAATTTTTAAAAAGGTGAACCACAAACATTATTGAACCGTATTCAATAATATTATTGAATTGAGTTCATTAAGGGGAAGAGGATGACCTTAACAAGGCTCTTGACGGTTGGATTGGTATTTGGGGCAGGCGTGCTTGCCGTAATTGCAATGTCGGACAGCAGCAATCAACACTTCCGCGCCAAAGCGACAACGTCGGCAACTGTTGCCGCGGTGTGGCAGGTATGGACCGATGTGCCTAATTGGCCGGAATGGGACACGGGATTGAAGGAAGCCAGCCTGGATGGTGAATTGGCGTTGGGGGCAACCGGTACCCTTCTTCCGCAGTCGGGACCGCGGTCGACGTTCACGGTTTCAGAGTGGGACCCACAGTCATCCTACGCCTTCACAACCGACCTTCCACTGGCGCAACTCACGGTGCGGCGCACCATCCTTCGCGCAGATGAGGGAGCGGTGATGTTTGAGCACGAAGTCTTTTTTAGCGGCTTTCTGGGGAGCGTTTTTGGCTGGGTCCTGGGGCGCGATTTTCGCGACCAACTGCCTAAGGTGGTGCAAGCGGTTGCGGCGCGCGCGGAGAAAATGGAACAGACAAAATGAAACACGCTCTTTTGCTGCTGATCGCGGCGCATTTGATGATCTTGTCCCCCTTAAGTGCCAGGGCCGAGGCGGAACAAACACCAGATCGGTCGGGGCCGGAAACGGTGACGCTGGAATTGTCTGATGGTCTCAAGATCCATGGCTTGCGAACGGGATGGGTTCAAATCAAAACGGCGCATTACACCTATCGACCACCGGCTTTCTTAGCCGCGGTGCGCATTGTCACAGATAAAATTTGGGCGCCCTGGTTGCCGGTCTATGCCTATGTGATCGAACATTCCGATGTTACCTTAATGGTGGATACGGGACCTGATCCCCTATCAACCGATCTTGCGTATTTTGATTGCAATTCAGGTAATCGGTTTTTCTACGGACGAAATCTGAGATTCATCGTAGACGATGGCGCGAATGTCGTGGATCAATTGGCGAAAGTTGGGTTAGCACCCGCGGATATTGATCAGCTGGTCATTACACATTTCCATTCAGATCACATCGGTATGTTGGATGCTTTCCTTGGCGTCGAGTTAATAACAGGTCCGGGCAATTGGCCTCATCACACGGGCGCCCATATGTGTGTGGTGCCGGATCAAATGACCCCGCCGCGGCCGGCAACCTACAATGACGGACCCCTGGGCGTATTTACTGCGAGCGAGAAAATCTCAGGTGACGGCCGTGTCCGCCTTGTTCCCCTGCCAGGGCACACACCTGGACATATCGGCGTTATGGTACAAGATCAGGCGCGATATTGGTTGATGGCCGGCGATGCTACCTTCAATACTGCCCAAACCTTGGCGGGGGATATTGCTGGAGTTTCACAATTGGTGGACGCCGCCCGCGACAGCCAGGCCAATATCAAACGGCAGCTGGAAGATTTTAACACGGTGTTGTTGCCCGCTCATGACCCGGAAGCATTGGTCAATTTGGACGCGTCATTCGATCGTCGGTAAAAGGCTGGGTTTTTCTTGTCATCAGCCGGGCGCGCGCACTAAACTCGTGTTTATGGTGGAGGGGTGGACATCGAACGGGCATAGGGTTCTGCGGGCCGTGGCGGCTATACTGGCTGCCGGCGCGCTCTTGGCGGTGTCTGCCTGCAAGGTGGACCCCAAGACGGGCATTCCCATGCGGTTCAAAAAATGCGGGCCCGTTACCTACACCACCAGTTCGCTTTACGGCATGTGCGGCTTGGTGAAAAACCCGCCCAGCAATGTGTCGTTTAAAGTGGTCACCGGCTGCGGGCCGCTGGAGCCCGACGAAACCGAACTGGCCTTTCTGTGTGAAGGCGTCAAGGAACGCATCGCCACGGCGCCGGTCTATCCGGCGTCCCAGATCGCCGATCTGTATGCGGATAAAACCCGCCTGTCCTACGGCCCCCGACATGGCAACCAAGTGGAATATACGTCCGCGGATGGCAAGGCCCATCTGTGGTATCCGGGGCAGGATCAAGTGGTGGTGGGCAAGTGGAATGTGCCCGAAGGGAAATATGTGTGTTTTCACTATCCGGACATTGCGGTTGACCGGATATCCGGCGGCCTTGCCGACCGGTTCGCCTGCCATGTGATCGAAGACGCGATCAAGGATTCCCATGCGGTCGATGGCGATGTGTTTGACCTGACGGAGTCTTACTGGGTGCCTTACGGATTAAACCGGCATCCGCGCGCGTCGGTGAATGAGGTAAAATCCAAAATCAAGAAATATAAGCCGTATTAGAATGGGCACGGCGCCGTCCGATAAGCTGTTCGCGCAAGCGGTTGCCGATTATCCCGGCCGAGTGCGGAAAAAGCTGAAAACCATTCGTAAGCTGATTTTTGACACCGCCGGTAAGACAGACGGTGTCGGCCCGTTGGAAGAAACCCTGAAATGGGGCCAGCTCAGCTATCTCACACCCATCACGAAAAGCGGCAGTACCATCCGCATCGATCGCGCCAAGGGGCAAGACGATGCGGTGGCGGTCTACTGTCATTGCCAGACGGATCTGGTGAAAACCTTCCGGGAGCGCTATCCCGATCAGTTTGAGTATGAAGGCAACCGGGCGCTCATCTTACCGGCCACGTCCGCTTTGCCGAAAAAGGAATTGGCGCATTGCATCGCCCTGGCGCTGACCTATCACGCGCGAAAGAAGAAGGGGGCGTAAATTCTCGAGAGACGTGGCGGCAGGTTCTAGCTGTCATCCCAGACGCGTCGCGTCACTTGTGGCGCGATGCAGATCTGGGATCCATAACCACCGACACTCGATCTTTTGGCACGGGGGGTATGGATCCCGGCGTGCGCCGGGATGACAATTGCGTCGTGTTGCGACTTCTTAAAACTCAAATCCCACGCCGCCGCGCACCGCATGGAAGCCGAGGCGTTGAATGTCCAGTCCCACATTGCCGCCGGCGCCCGCGTTAAAGGACGTCACGCCCGGGGCCCGCGTGCGGGAGTAGGTGTAGTTCACATCCATGAACAGGCCGGCGGTCACATGGGCGCGCGCGCCCGTGGTGAGCTGCCAGGCCAAATTGGTGGTTTCATTATCGAAGGCGCCGCCCAGCAATGACGACACATTGTAATTGATGAGGGCCGCGCCAACACCGCCGCCCCAATAGGGCTTTACGGGAAAGTCGCCCACATCCATGTCGTAGAGCAGGTTGGCCATCAGCAGCAGCACTTCGGTATCGGTGCCCGCCGCGCCAAAGCCCGTGCGTTCGGCTTCGTGCAGCATGCCTTCGGCCTCAATGCGGAAGCCGTCTTTCAGCACCACGCCCAATTGGCCGCCATAATTGACGGAATTTTCGTGGTCCAAGGTCAGTGGCGTGTTACCGCTGGGCTGCACAAACTGACCGTCCTGGTCCGGCAACAAGGCGATGCCGCCTTCCGCCTGCACATAAACGCCGCGAATGATGCCCTCATCGTCCAAAAACGCGCCCGCTTGCGCCGGTGCGCTTGCCAATAGGAACTTGCTGGCCAGCGCCACCGCAATGCCTAAGGAAACCAGACCCCGTACTTTCATGAACCGTCGTCCTTTGTTTGCCTGCTCACGTCGAATCATAACCGTCATAATAAGGCGAGCATGTGACAGATGTCAGCTTGGAGTTAACAAAATGTTTCGGCTTTATTTTGGACCTGGGCAGATCTCACAACAACCTCCCCCTTGTGGGGAGGTCGAAAAATTCGAGCGCGCGAAGGATTTTTCGGGTGGGGGTCTCACAGGCGCAGGCTGCATCACAGATTTTGGCTTCTGTTCCCCCCACCCAGCTCTCGTCGTTCGCTGACCTCCCCACCAGGGGGAGGTTAAGGATCAATGGTTCCGTGACGCATAGGCGCCGATGCGGCCCATGGCTTCCTCGGCGGCTTTTTGCACCGTGCGGGAAGGGTCGTTCTTGGCCTCGCGGATCAACTCAATCACATCCTTGTTGGCCACGAAGGACAATCCGACCACCGCCCATTTCTTCACATAGGCGGATTCATTGGGGCCTTCATATAACTCGGTCAGCAAATGCCGCGCCCGGCGCCGGCGTCCATGGCCGAACAACAGGCTGGTGGACCGGCCCGCCATGAAGCCCACCAGCAAGGCCAAATTGGCGACCGCCGCGTTACGGTTGGCGAAGGCGTTCTTTTCCGGGTCGGATAACGCCTCCACGCGGGACGCGATGGCGCCGAACAGACCGGGGCCCAGTACCAGCGCGTGGTGGTAGACGCCGAACTCGGCGGCGTTCATGGCCAAGCGCCGGTCTTGCTCGATAAAGCTGAAGGCGCGGCGCAAGCCCCCCACCAGGATGACGCCGATGATGAAGCGGTTGACCGCGATCAGCGGGTCGCCCCAGGGGCCGCTCGCCACCAATCCCGCCGGCGTGCTGGTCTTGAGGGTGGGCGTGCCCGCTTCGAACACATTGAGAATGTGCACCACCTCCGCGGCGATCGCCACCAGCCAGGGCAGCACGGTGTCGGGTGCCAGGGACAAATGGGTGGTGGCGAAGTCGGCAATGGCGGGTGACAGGGCCAGCGTGCCGTAGGCGGCGGACAGGTGCTGCGCGATCAGCGCCATGGAGATCAGCAAAAAGGCGGCAATGCCTACCGGGCTCAGCGACGATGGCTTTTGCCGCCATAGGCGCTGGATCACCTCGTTGTTTTTGGCGGCGGCGTCGTTTTCCTCCGCATCCAGATAAATCCACAGGCGCTTCTGACGCAGCAGCAAGCCGCGGGTGTTGATGTAATCCGCCACCAGCACGCACAGGCCCGCAAAGGTGGCGGTGAAAAAGCCAAGCGCCGCCCACAGCCCAAAGGGCGCGGGCCAGATCACGGCAGCCGCCAACAGCCCGGCATAAAGCACGGCCATGAGAACTTGAAACGCAATCCTCACGCTCAACCACTTACCTTTTGTTAACCAACCTGCACGTGCTCGCGTTTCCAGGAGTTCGGCTAAATGCCGAACGTGCGCGGTTCAGCGCTTTTGCGCTGAACTCCGTCCGGAAACGCGACAAAAAAAGATTCAACAGGATAGTGTTACCGGGTTGGCGTTAAAGCGGCGTAAGTGCGGTTTTTTGGTGGGGCCATGGGAACGTTTCACCTCCCCCTTGATGGGGGAGGTCGGCGCGAAGCGCCGGGTGGGGGTGATTTGATAGTGGGAAGGTTTAGGCACAAACAATCCCGTCATCCCAGAAGGCGCGCAGGCGCCTGTCTGGGATCCATATCCCCTGTGCTCATAAATTGGCCGCGGTGGTTATGGATCCCTGCGTTCGCAGGGATGACGCCGGGGGTGGGCACCATGTTTGCCACGCACTCCAACCGTCATCCTCGACCCGTAGGGTCGGGGATCCACTCGCATTTCCACCTGAAAGAGCGTTGGACGGATGAGCAAACGGAACCGCCCCTGGATCCCCGCCGGAGTTTATCCTTGTGCTGGCCCAAGGCCAGACACGGGGGCGAGGATGACCCTTGAGAAAGAGGCAAGGCCTCGCCCTAACCCCACGCGTCATTACCCGGCAAGCCGTGGAACGGCGCGTCCGCCTGGGTAATCATGCAATCCAGATGGGCGTGGCGTATTTTTCGGAATCAGACCTTGGTCAACACATCGAGCGCCTTGCCAAGCTGCGCGTTGAAGTCCTCGGACGTATCGACGAATGGGATATCCCGGTCCGCGCAATCTTTGGCGAGCTGAATGCTGTCATCAATCCTCTCACGGATGAAATGCCGCTGCCAGTCTTCGTCGTGATGTGCAATCCAATCGTTAGGATGATGCGCATGCGCAGTCAGCGCCGCCATTTTTTGATCGACGCTGGTACTTGGGTATCCCAAGAAGACGGCGCGAACATCGATATCTGCCTGTGAGTCTCGAAAGTCGGCCACATGGACGGGTGTCACTTCTCCCTCAAACAGATACGAGACATGGGTCTCCGCCGCATTCTCTGCCATCGCGCGAACCAAGGGCCACAGCTTTCGGGCGGTCACGTTCATGGGCTCAATTGGGTCAATCCCCAACAGTCGCCCCTCGCGATGCAACGCCATCTTCAATATGTCGAGGCTGAGATAGGGAATGCCGATCTTCTTGACGACCTGTCGCGCCAATAGGCTTTTGCCGCTTCGCGACACCCCACCGATGAACAGGATCTGGGTCATGTTACTAGCATATCACGGCGGAACCGCTTGCTCATAAACTCAAGCCGACTAGGAACCAGGACAAAATCACAATCTCTGGATCAACTCTTCCACCGTTTTCCCGTTATCCTCGATCCAACGCGCGGGGAATGCCGTGTACTTGCTCGATCAGTTTAAGGGCTGGCGCGAATTAGCTTGACTAGAAGTCAAACCTTATTTGCACAGAAAAATGGAGAAACATCAATAAGTATATATTGTTCCTTGACTCAATCAAAAGGAGCAACTTAAATGTTGGTGGGGCAAATTTGAGGGGTGATGTCTAATGTCTGGCATTGAGCGCTTTGTGCGGATTGCCATATTCCTAACAGTATTTGGCATAGGTGCCTTGTATTATATCAACCCAAACGTTTTTGAAGGTTGGGCGTTTCTTGATTCGATCGAAAACTCGTGGTTTGGGGACCAATTGGGTTTTGTTTGGAAAACGATAATTGGTGTGATTGGTCCAGAAAATCCGATTGAATTTGCCCAGAGAACGATATCGGGCCTTCTGAATGCAGCCGTAAACGCCACCTTCAGTGATATATTCAATGCACTTGTGGTTGGTCTTGTTGTTACGGTGATCACTTGGCTGGTAAACCTGATTCGATACAGAGGTACACGCAGATTGTGTGCATTTCAAATTTATTTAGTATCGATACAGATTATTGAGAACCGGGAAACTCTTTTTGAGAGTGCAATTCAGGCCGACCAAGACGGCCTCGTCATCCAGAACAATGACAACACACGGGAGGCGTTAGTCTCCTTGGAAAACAATTTGGACGTGCTTACGGATTTTGCTCTCGCTTATGAGCACGCTTTTCGTCGAGCTTCCCGTCTTATATCGATCCCCGCAAGAATGTTTGCGCTCAGCACTAGGGGTGTTATTTACGATATTCGCAATAAAGCTTTGAATGCTGATGACTTCGGTGCCGGTATTGACATCTCTAATGATTGCGCTGTTTTCCTTTCGCCTCGAAACACCTCCGGCGACAAAAATAAACTAACGCCTTATAGGCTAGATGCCGCCCTGGATGTGGTAGTCAGCCTAAACCTTCTTCTAGCAAGTTCTCTGGAAGGCAGGTCACCATTTACGCTATGGGCTCCGGCATACGGTAGAGCTGCCCCCCGTGCTATGAGGCCGATCATCCAACGCTTCCTCAAAATTGCTAGGCACAATCTTAGAAAGGGTAATATCCCTGACTATGTTCGGCTCATTCTTCCGACCGAAGAACCGCCCGTAATTACAGGCAACAAACTCTAACTATAGGAACTCAGGTTAGGAAATACGAGGTGTAATCACGGCCCCTTCCGTTTCCGGCCCCGGCTCTTCGCGAACGCGCGGGTGCCGGGCCGTCCCGACGTCGACCGGCCCTTCGCCCGCGGCTTGCCCGGTTGGGCCTCGGGGCCTTTGCCCGCCGCCATTTCCACAGAAGACTGCCGCGCGAACGGGTCGTCCGCCACCGCCAGCTGCGTTTCCTGCAGGCGTTTGATTTCGTCGCGCAAGCGCGCGGCTTCTTCGAACTCCAAATCGGCGGCGGCATCGCGCATGCGCTTTTCCATGTCGGCAATGTGCTGTTCCAGATTGTGCCCGATGAGGGACTTGCCGTCGTCCTCGCCGGTTTCCACCATTACATGGTCGCCCTCATAAACGCTGTCGAGAATATCGTCGATATTCTTGCGCACGCTTTCGGGCGTGATGCCGTGTTCCTCGTTATAGGCTTCCTGCTTGGCGCGCCTGCGGTCGGTTTCCGCAATGGCGCGTTCCATGCTTTGGGTAATACTGTCCGCATAGAGAATAACGCGGCCATCCACATTGCGCGCGGCGCGGCCAATGGTCTGCACCAAAGATGTTTCAGAGCGCAGAAACCCTTCCTTGTCCGCGTCCAAAATGGCCACCAGCGCACATTCGGGAATGTCCAGGCCTTCGCGTAGCAGGTTGATGCCGATCAACACATCGAACGCGCCCAAGCGCAGATCGCGGATGATCTCAATCCGCTCCAGCGTGTCGATATCCGAATGCATGTAGCGCACGCGCACCCCTTGATCGTGCATATATTCGGTGAGGTCTTCGGCCATGCGCTTCGTCAGCGTGGTGACCAGCACCCGCTCGCCGCGCCCGGCGCACTCCTTACATTCCGCGATCAGATCATCCACTTGGGTGTCCACGGGGCGGATGATCACGTCCGGGTCCGTCAGCCCCGTGGGCCGGATCACCTGTTCGGTGAAGACGCCGCCGGTGCGCTCCAGCTCCCATGACCCCGGCGTGGCGGACACATAGACCGTGTCGGGCCGCATAATGTCCCATTCCTCGAATTTGAGGGGGCGGTTGTCCACGCATGAGGGCAGGCGAAAGCCATATTCCGCCAGCGTCGATTTACGGCGATAGTCGCCTCGGAACATGCCGCCCAATTGGGGCACGGTCACGTGGCTTTCATCCACAAAGACAATGGCGTCGTCCGGCAGATATTCGAACAGGGTGGGCGGCGGCTCGCCCGGATTGCGCCCGGTGAGATACCGGGAATAATTCTCGATGCCCGCGCAGGAACCGGTCGCTTCCATCATCTCCAAATCGAATTGGGTGCGCTGTTCCAAGCGCTGGGCTTCCAGCAGCTTATTCTGCGCCGTCAGCTCTTCCAGCCGCACGCGCAGATCTTCCTTGATCTGCCGGGCCGCTTGCTGAAGGGTGGGGCGGGGCGTCACATAGTGGCTGTTGGCATAGACCTTCACCACATCCAATTCATCCGTCTTCTGACCGGTCAGCGGATCGAATTCGTGAATGTGTTCCACTTCGTCGCCGAACAGGGAGACACGCCAGGCCCGGTCTTCATAGTGCACGGGGAAAATTTCCACCACATCGCCGCGCACCCGAAAGGTGCCGCGCTGAAACGCCTGGTCGTTGCGGCGGTATTGCAGGGCCACCAGATCCGCCAGCAATTGGGTGCGGTCGTAGCTTTCGCCTTTTTTGATCTGGAAGGTCATGGCGGAATAGGTTTCCACCGACCCGATGCCGTAAATGCAGGAGACACTGGCGACGATCACCACATCGTCGCGCTCCAGCAAGGCGCGGGTGGCGGAGTGGCGCATGCGGTCGATCTGTTCGTTGATCGAGCTTTCTTTTTCGATATAGGTGTCCGTACGCGGAATATAGGCTTCCGGCATGTAGTAATCGTAATAGGACACGAAATATTCCACGGCATTTTCGGGGAAGAAATTCTTCATCTCCCCGTAGAGTTGGGCTGCCAGGGTTTTGTTGGGCGCCAGCACCAAGGCCGGGCGCTGCAATTGCTCGATCACTTTGGCCATGGTGAAGGTCTTGCCGGAGCCGGTCACGCCCAGCAGCACCTGGTCGCGTTCGCGTTCTTTCAAGCCGCCCACCAATTCCTCAATGGCGGTGGGCTGGTCGCCGGACGGTTTGAAGTCGGACACGAAGTCCAGCCGCACGCCGCCTTCGGTTTTTTCCGGCCGCACGGGCTTATAGGGCACGAAATTGGAGGCCGGCGCCTCTTCAAACCCCGCCTGGCCCGAGGGATGCGCGGTTTCGAAGGTGCGGCCTTCTTCAATGCCTTTCTTAGTGGCGGCTTTGGATTTCTTCGCTGTTTTGGCCATGGTCGAGAGTTGGGGGAATAAGAGGGCCGGGTCAAGCCCTATCCCTGACATCTGCTGACAGTTTGTGTCGTTTATAGAGCCACCCCCTCCTAACCTCCCCCATCAAGGGGGAGGGACACTGCCGCGGTCCCGAACCACCGTATTCCCCTCCCCTAATGGGAGGGGCTAGGGGTACAAAGTGCTACGGTTTTGGAACAATGACGTTTTGGAAAATACGGACGGTGTCATCGAGACGATACTTGAGCGGCTTACTTCGTCTGACGACACCCCCTCCTAACCTCCCCCATCAAGGGGGAGGGACACTGCTGCGGTCCGGAACAACCGTGTTTCCCTCCGTTGATGGAGGTGACCTATGCCATGCTCTGAGCAAGTCTCTTGTTGGTGCGGCAGCGCCAAAAGCCCCCTCATCACCCCTGCATCGAGACGGTCACCACCACATATCCCCACAAGGCCAACAACACAAACCAACTCGAGAAATAGGCCGCAATGCGCCAGATGAGAATATTGGGGCCGGTGTGAATAAGCGCATGGGCCAGGCGCAGGGCCACATAGACCCAGGCCAGCGCGATAACCGCCGTGTCGGTCACGCCCACCGTCATGGCGGAGAGGCACGCCACATAAAACAGAACCGGGGCTTCGAACAAATTGATGAAATGCCGTGACAGGCGGATGGACCGGTCCGGTTCCGTGCTCTCATTATAGGTCTGAAAGTGAGAGGCGCTCACCTTGGCGTCCCGCACGGATTTTGCGCGGGTGAAGAACAGGGTGATCAACACCGTGAAGCTCAACACCACCATCGCAAACATCGGATAGATCAACGCGTGTGCAGACATGTAAAGCCCTCCCTTCATTGGATTATGGAGGCTGATCTTAGCGAATAAAACAAAATCAATCAAACGATTGTTTGAGTAAGGCGAATCGATGTAATGTAGACACATGCGGAAAACGGCGACATCACCGGCGCCGCGCCCAAAAAAGGCCGGCGCGTTTGACTTCAAGGCGGCGCTTGCCCGCGTCGCGGACGAGCCGGACAGCACCTTCGCCCGTATTCTGTTCGCGGCGGAAACCTTGTTTGCCGACCGGGGCTATGCGGCGGTCGGCATTCGCGACATTGCGGCGGCGGTTCCCATCAATGTGTCCACGCTGCATTTCCATTGGAAAAACAAGGCGGTTTTGTATGAGGCGATTTGCCGGTATCAAGCCGACCTCATTTCCCGCACGCTGGCGGCGTCGTTTAAGGGCGAACCCATCACCCCGGCACGCATCGATGCCGCGGTACAAGATATCATTCGTCTGTTGGCGGAATATCCCGCCATCGCGCCAATGGTGTTGAAAAGCGCCTCGGATCAAGAGTTTCCGGAGCTTGCGGGCGTGAAACGGTTCGATACCCATTTGTTCGACGGGCTTGCGCAGCGGTTGCGTGGTGTGGCCGCCAAGGGCAGCCTGGCCCGGGAGTTTCCGGACCTCACCTTTTTGACGCTGTATCATGCCGTGGTGTTGTTATTTGCGGACAGCGCGCCGCAGAAAGCCCTGTTGGGCGCCTCGCTTTACAAGGATAAGAAATTGCAAGACCGCATCGGCAAATTTGCAAGCCGATTGGTGGATCAGCTCACTTGCGATTGACCTCGCCAAATTCCTCAAAATAAGCTAAGCTTATGAAATATTTGTGGGCTTCGCTGTCCCGCTCCGCCAATCTCCGTCTTGGCCAACCACCCCACAGGATACCCTTAGGGTTGTTGGGCTGGGGGAGCGGGGAGGTGTGGTCTCAAAAAACTGGATCAACCCCATGCGCCCATCTCGTCAAGGGGTAATGGGCGTGGCGCGAACAGAAAAGGAGAGCGACCCATGTTGCGGTGGTTGGTGATTGGAGTGTCGAGTTTGGTCGCGCTGTTGGCGCTGGCTTTCTTGATGGTGAGGACCCCGTCTTTGCCGCGCGACGACGTGGTGGCGAAATATGCCTCAGAGGCCTCCCAGTTTTTAGAGGTGGACGGCGGGGCCGTGGCCCATGTTCGGGATGAGGGCAACCGCAACGGATATCCGCTGGTTCTGATCCACGGGTCGAATGCGTCGCTCCACACATGGGAACCGTGGGTGGCCCAGTTGGGTGATACCTACCGGGTGATTAGTTTGGATTTGCCGGCCCATGGTCTGACCGGCGGGCTGCCCGGCACGCCCTATGATGCCTATGACATCGACGCGATGGCGGCCTTTGTGGATGCGGTGATGCGCAAGCTGGGCGTTACCAAATTTGCCATTGCGGGCAACAGCATGGGCGGCCGTGTGTCGTGGATTTACACGCTGGCGCATCCCGACAAGGTAAGCCACCTCGTTTTATTGGACGCGTCCGGTATTCCGCGGTCGGAGGATTTTGAGCCGCCTTTTGTATTTCGCCTTTTGGGCACACCGGTGATCGGCGATTTGCTCACCCAAATCACACCGCGCGATCTGTTTGTGGATGGGCTTAAAAGTTCGTTCACCGATGACAATCTGGTGACCGACGCGATGGTGGACCGATATTATGAGCTGACCCTTATGGAGGGCAGCCGGGAAGCCCATGCCATTCGGTATCAAGCGCCTTGGGATGACACGCGCTATGAGCGGTTGGGAGAGATCGTGGCGCCCACGTTGATCTTGTGGGGGGAAGACGATGAGCTTGTGCCCGTGTCAGACGCCTATGAATTCGAGAAGCGCATCCCGACGGCGGACCTGATTGTGTATGAAAATGTGGGGCATATTCCCATGGAGGAGGTGGCGGCACAAAGTGCGGCGGATGTCCGGGCGTTTCTGGGAAATCTCTGACGCGTGATGCCTGACCGGTCTCCATCCCAGCCACCCGAGGGAGAGTGGTTGGGTGTGGAGACGGCAAGGCCGTTATTCTTGTCAGTCCTTGAAATTGGCGGCGCGTTGTTCCAATTGGGATTTGACCGCTTCGATCTGGTTCGGACTGCCGATGAGTTTGTCTTGTTCGAGAGATTCCATCAGCAGGCCCGATTTCGCATCGGTGTAGACGGCGTCGTTGAAGATGCGTTTATTGGCGCGAATGGCATCCGGATTTTTCGAGGCGATCTCGCGCGCCGTGTCCAGCGCCGCCTGATAGGGGTCGTCGCATTTGCGGGTGATGAGTCCGTATTCCAAGGCTTCATCGGTGTCGAAGATGCGGCCCGTATAGCTCAGCTCACGGACAATATCTTCGCGGGCCAGGTGACGCATCAATTGGGTGCCCGCCATGTCGGGGACCAAACCCCATTTGATTTCCATGACCGAAAAGCGCGTACCCGGCGCGGCGTAGCGCATGTCGGCCCCGAGCGCCAGTTGAAAGCCGCCGCCGAACGACACGCCGTGTACCGCGGCGATCACCGGAACCGGGATGTCGCGCCACACCCACACCGCATATTGTGGGTCGTTGGCGATGCCTTTGGTGCGCTTCTCCAAGCGTCCAGCACCGTCGTTTTCCTGGGCGCCTTGCGACCGCTCGCCGCCGGCCATTTTGCCGAAGTTAGAACTGTCGAGGCCCGCGCAAAACGCCCGGCCTTCCCCCGACAGGACGACGGCGCGGACGGATTTGTCTTCCTTCAATTGTTCGCCGGTGGTCAGCAGCGCGTCGAACATGGCTGGGTCCAGCGCATTCATCTTGTCGCCACGGACCAATTTCACATCGGCGACACCGTCTTCAATGGTGACGCGTACACGTTCTTCGTTGCTGATCATCTGCTTTCCTTCCTTCACGGGCGGCTGGTGACGAAGCCGCCGTTTGAGGAAGGTTATGCCGCGCGGGACCCCGTCGTGCAAGTAAAGCTGTGTATTGCGGCAGCTCGGCTGTTCTTAACGTCGCGTCTTCCTAGCCTTCAAAAGAGCGCGTTTAGAAGATCCAGCCGCCCCGGTCGAGCTTGGCTTGGCACCCGCGCAGCTGGCGGGAATAGGTTGAGGTTTGCCGCTGTACCCGCCGAGCCGTCTGTTTCACGCCGTTCTTCTTTCGGTATGACCGCTTTTTGTATCCGCCAATCCCTTCGTGATAGGCAAGATATTGTGCGTATGCGTTGGATTTTGAGATGCCGAGCTTTTTCGAGCTGCGGTTCACATACCAGCCGACGAAATCGAGCGCGTCGCGAATATTGTCCCGGCCCGCACCGCGGCGTCCGGTGGATTTCTGGTATTGTTTCCATGTGCCGTCCACCGCCTGAGCATAGCCATACGCGCTGGACGGACGGCCCAAGGGGACGAATAAGAACCAATCCCGCTTTGGGCGCGCATTGTTATCGAAGCTGCTTTCCACCCGTAGGATCGCCAATTGCAGCGCAATGGGGGCGCCCCATCGTTTCTCGGATTTTTTGGCCGCTTTGTACCAATGCCGTTTTTCGTCAAAAATCTCGCAGATGTTTCCTGGTGCGTCCGGAGGTGTGGCACAGGCCCCTAAAACCATTGAACACACGGCAATCGCAAAGAGGTGCTTCCACACGCCCTTTGGTGAGGGGATTCTCAGCCCCGCATACGCTTTACGCAACACAATACACCACTCCCACAGCCCCCAGGAACGAACGGTTCCTGGCGTATTACAACGGTTTGAGTAAAGACGGAGGAAACGGCGAAACTGTGGCAGGACCTATGAGGACGGGGCGCACCAGTCGTGTTTTTGGCCGTTCCAAGCCACAACGAGGCCGGATTCGAGCAATTGCGCGGTCACGGACGTGCCATCCGCCAGGTAAAGATCAACAAGAAATCCATCTGAGGGGCCGAGCACGGCCACGGGTTCCACGCGGATACCTTTCTGAACATATGCGTAAAGATGTCGGTAGGCCGCCGATGCCAGCACCATTTCCTGTTCGCAGGCTGCGAGGCTGTTCATTTCCGGTGCTTGGACACCGCGAAGTTGGAGGGTTCGGCCATCAAGGCGCAACGTATCCCCATCGACAACTTCCAAGGTTGACCATCGACCGTCGCAGGCCGCAAGCAGCAGCGCCAGACAAATGGTTAGGACGGAACGCATATCCCCTCATGGAGCCGAACGATGGGTCTCGGGTGACACGCGTGAGGCTACACAATATTGGAGATGTTGCAACACGCATCGGCCACCCTGTGCTGCCGAGGTGTGACAGCCGTTCCGTAAATGGAAACTTGTTTGGGCGAACGGCGATTCCTACAGTGGGGTCCAGATGGAATCGGTAAAGGATTGCCCAATGCACGCGGATGACGCGGTTTACAAGGTCTATGGATTAGACCTGTCCTATTTTACGGGAAAGCTGGAAGCCTATCTGCGCTACAAGGGCATTCCCTATCGCCGGGTGGAACTGTCCTCTAAATCTTTCAGAGACATCGTTCTTGAGAATACAGGGCTGATGAAAATGCCGGCGGTGGAGACGCCCGACGGCGTTTGGTTGACGGATACCACCCCCATGATTCAGTGGTTCGAGGACCGATATCCCCACAACCCTATTCTTCCGGAAGATCCGTATGCGGCGTTCTTCTGCCGATTGGTGGAAGATTACGCGGATGAATGGATGTGGCGGCCGGCGCTTCACTATCGCTGGAGCTATGCGAAAGATGCCACGCTTATGGCGCGGCGTATTGCGGAAGAAATGTTGCACGATGCGCCGGGGCCGACATGGCTCAAGTCATGGATGATCAAGCGCCGCCAGATCAAAGAATATGTGACCGGCGACGGGATCACGCCGGAGACCGCGGCCCATGTTGAAAGCATTTACTTAAAGACGTTGGACACATTGCAGCGGCAATTGTCGGTGACGCCCTTTCTGTTGGGCGGGCGACCGTGCCTTGCGGATTTCGGCTTTTTTGCGTCCATGTTCCGACATTTTGGCATTGATCCGACACCGGCCCGCATCATGCGGGATCGTGCCCCGGCGGTCTATGAATGGACGGGCCGCATGTGGAATGCGCGGGCAAGCCAAGGCCTAGGGCCGTTTGAGCCGGCGGTCGGCATCCCCCCTGCTTGGGCTAACTTTTTGAAGGATATCGGTACGGGCTATCTGCCCTATCTGAATGCCAATGCAACGGCTTGGGGCGACGGAAGAACGCGGTTCGATGTGGAACTTGACGGCGTGTCCTATCGAAATCTTCCCACGTCGCAATACCGCGTTTGGTGTTTGGAGCAATTGCGGCATCATTTTGCGTCGCTGGACGAAGACATTGCAAAAAAAGTGCGGCAAACCATGGAAACCCATCGTTTGTGGGGGTCCTTTGTGGCGCTTGACGCAACGTCGTCCAACTATGACCCTGAAAGTCTGATGCCGTTAGGCTCGAAATTAAGGGAGGATGCGGGCGGAATTCGAAAAATCGCAGCGCAAGGAGGCAGTATTTGGGGGCGTCCCGTGTCCCGTCCCGCTAGCAAATGAAAAAGGATCTGATACAAACGACGCCAACGCGCGTACCAACAAGAGAAACCTCAACCGACAGGGAATGAACTCATGAAACTAGGTTTGCTGGCTGGATATTCACAGGCCCAAATGGGCGTACCGATGGACAAGGTTCTGGAAGCTGAACGTCTCGGCTTTGACTCAGCGTGGACGGCGGAGGCGTATGGCTCCGACGCCGTGACGCCGGCGACCTGGATGCTGGCGCAGACCACAAAACTGAAGGTGGGAACCGCGATCATGCAGATGCCCGCGAGGACGCCAACCTGTACCGCGATGACGGCCATGACTTTGCAAGCGATGTCGAATGGACGCTTTCTCGTAGGCCTTGGTCCCTCCGGCCCGCAAGTGGCCGAAGGGTGGTACGGCCAGGCCTATGGCAAATCCGTCACTCGGACGAAAGAATATATCGCCATCATGCGTGCGATCTTTGAGCGAAAAGACCGGTTGGAATTTGACGGTGAATACTACCAAATCCCGTATACGGGCGAAGGCTCCACGGGGCTCGGCAAACCTCTCAAAAGCATTTTGCATGGGGATCCCAATACGCCGATCTATACAGCGGCGATCACGCCGGCCGGATTGCGGTGTGCGGCCGAAGTGGCTGACGGCGTGTTCCCCATATGGATGAACCCAGAACGCTACAACGTTTTCAAGGAAGATTTGGATAAAGGGTTCGCGCGCGCCGGCAACGGTAAGTCGCTGGAGAGTTTTGATGTAGCTCCATTCGTCACCCTGGTGATGGGGGACAATTTGGAAGAATGCCGCATGCCGGTAAAGCACATGATGGCGCTGTACATTGGGGGCATGGGTGCGCGCGCCAAGAATTTCTACAATGACTATGCAAAGCGCCTCGGATTCGAGGAAGCAGCGGTCAAGATCCAGGATCTTTATCTGGACGGAAATAAAGCCGCCGCCGCCGATGCCGTGCCAGATCAACTTGTAGATGAATGCGCGCTGGTAGGCCCGGCGGACCGCATTCGGGATCGGCTTCAAGCGTGGAAAGAAGCGGGCAAGCGAAACGAAGTGGGGTCGATGCTGTTGTCGGCGAATGCGTCCAACGAGGCCTTGCAGCTTGTCGCGGAAGAAATGCTCTAACGGTAAGGTTTTGTTTAGCTCGTTTGCCAAAACGTAAACAAACCGTCGGTCACAGGAGCGCCAATGCGACGCTAAAAAAAGGAGCGTTAACTCTATTCCGCTATACATGTGCCTATGAGCGCGCGTATGTGGGTTTACTTGATGATCCTTCTGTTTGCTGCGGGAATGATAAAGCCCGCAGCAGCCGATGTTGTGTTCACGGGGGACTCGGTAGTCCTGTCGGATGTGGGAGTTCTCGTCCACGACCCGGGTGGCGACCTGACGTTTGCTGACATCTTGGACCAATACCTCTCAGAGGCCGGTGAAATTATTCCGCCTGCAGAGAGAGTGTCGGTGCAGCAATATGGTGGCCATTATTGGCTTATTGCCAAAGTATACAATTCCTCACCAAAAAATTCGGTTGCGTTTTCATGGATTGGGCGCGCGGTCGAAAATGTCGACTTGTGGCTGGTTACTGAAAATGGAACCAAGAAATTTAGTGCGGGCCGGTTGGTGCCGCCACGTCCAAGCACTATTCCCGGTGCCGATGATTTTCTTGAAATTGAATTGCCGTTTGGCGAGCCTGCCTATCTGATAGCGCGTTTTGAAACCTATTCGTTTGACCTCTTTGAGGTTGCGCTGAATGATCTGCCCACATTCTTGCAACAGCAAAAAAACCTCAGCATCTTAACAATTTTATTGTTGGGCCTTTTGGTAGGTCTTGCGCTGTATCATGGATTTTTGGCGTTGGCACTGGCCGATCGGACATATGTGTATTACGCCGCCTACGGGATTGGTACCGTCTTTGTGTGGGCGCCTCAGTTCGGACTTATATGGTACTGGACCGGCGATGGCGGCTTCTCGCAAACTACATTCTTTTTCTCGATGTTTTTCGCGTCTGCCATGGGCATACTTTTCTCGCAGAGCTTTATGGACCTTAAATCGGTCAGCCCAACCTGGCAGAGAATTGGTTCAGCATTTGTCATTTTGATGCTGGCCCTGAGCGTCATTGCCATTTTGCCGGTTGATCGTTCTTTGTTCTATCGCATTTACGAGTCGCTGCTGGTTTTCGCGCTTATCCACATTTTTGCGACCTGTTGGATGACGTGGAATCATGGATTGAAGACCGCGCGTTTCTTCGCCTTTTCTGCATCCGCTTTTTTGTTTAGCTTGGCATTGAATTTGGCCCAGTCGAAGGGTCTTATCCACGTGACGGATCGTTGGCAGCTGGTCATATTCATAGCGGGCGTTTTTCAGGTCGTAACGCTGGCAACCGCTTTGGCGGCACGCATTCATTGGTTGGAGCGCGATGTGGAATATGCCAAAGCAGCCGATCAGGCAAAATCGCAGTTTTTGGCGACCATGAGCCATGAAATCCGTACACCGATGAATAGTGTGCTGGGTTTTGCCGGCTTGTTGCTCGATTCAAAGCTGTCAACTGCACAACGGGAATACGCCGATACCATCAAGAATTCTGGTGAGGCGCTTTTGTCGATTTTGAACGATGTTCTGGATCTCACCAAAATCGAATCCGGTGCTCTTGAATTGGAGGAAACAGAGTTCAGCCTGCGAGAGGTCATTGACAGCGTTGTGGACCTCATGAGCGCCCATGCCTATGGCAAAGGAATTGAACTTGCCGCGTTCACGGATCCGGAAGCACCAGACGCCCTTAGGGGGGATCCGGGCCGGCTTCGCCAGGTCCTGTTGAACTTGGTCAACAATGCCGTGAAATTCACAGATGCCGGTGGTATCAGGATTGAAGTAACCCAGCAGGACAGCGCTCCGGCCAAAAGCCGCTTACGGTTTTCGGTGATCGATACCGGCATTGGCGTGCCCAAGGACAAAGTCGAAGATCTTTTCAATCGGTTCACACAGGTGGATGCGTCTACGACTCGAAAATATGGTGGCACTGGCTTGGGGCTTGCAATCTGTAGACAAATTGTTGAGTTGATGGGTGGGCAAATCGATGTGGAAAGCCAACCCGGCAACGGTAGCTGTTTTTGGTTTGACCTTGTTTTTGAACGCGTTTCTGATGCTGACCGTATAGAATATGCCAACGCCAAAAATGCTTGCGAGAACAAACGAGTTCTTGTTGCGGATGACAGCGAGATCAATTTGTCGATCTTTCAGCTTCAGCTTGAATCTGTTGGCGCCAAGGTCACCCTTGCTAGGGATGCGCAGATAGCGATGCAAAAAATAGGGGACGCGGATCGCGCTGGTCAGCAATATGATGTGGTGATCATTGACCACATGATGCCCGAAGAGGATGGCGTGTCGCTCGCCAAATCCATTTGGCAAAAGTTGGCCGATGCGTCTCCGAAGCTTATTCTGTCGTCGTCATCGGGTATGATGACCAGGGAAGATGCCGAACAATTCGGATTTGACGCGCTTCTACCAAAGCCTGTTCGACAGGACGCTTTATACCGACATATCGCCTATCTAACGGGTGACATCCAGTTTAAACCGCGAACTGACAGTCAGCGTCAGGAAGTCGATATTTTAGTTGAAAGTGGCATTCGAATTTTGTTGGCGGAAGATAATTCCGCCAATCAGATGTTATTCATGGCGATGCTAACGCGCGCGGGGCATTCGGTCGACGTCGTTGCTAATGGGCTTGAAGCGATCGAAGCACTTCGTAACCGGCCCTACGATATTGTCCTTATGGATGTGCATATGCCGGAGATGGGCGGCGTCGAAGCAACGCAGCGTATACGGAATATGTCGGGCGGGCTGTCAAAAATTCCGATCATTGCTCTCACCGCAAATGCGATGAAGGGTGACCGCGAGCGGTTTATTCAGAGCGGCATGAATGACTATGTTGCCAAACCAGTCGATGCGGCGCTTTTGTTCGAGAAAATCGAATGGTGGACCGGTAACAGTCTGGTCGAAGGTTCCGCTCGGCAGCCCACAACGTCGCCAGAACACGAGGCAACTCAGGAAAACAGCGATCTGGACGATTTGTTGCGCGACTTGGAAGCAGGCTAGGCGCTTGGATCGGCGACTTTAATCATACGCTTGCCGCGATTTTTGCCTGCCAGCAGGCCGACTAAGCCTTCAGGTGCCTTTTCCAACCCGTCGAGAACGTCTTCGACAACCTTCAATTCTCCGGAGTCTACCCAGTTGGCGAGGTCCGCTTCTGCCTTATCGATTTCATCGTAGAAATCGCTGACGATAAAGCCTTGCATCTTAAGGCGCTTGGTCACCAACAAGCCGGGCACACCCCGCGGCCCCGGCGCTGGGGTGCCCGTGTCGTATTGAGAGACGGCGCCGCAACAGGCGATCCGCCCGTGCATGTTCATTCGAAACAGAACGGCACCCAAAATATCTCCGCCTACATTGTCGAAGTAAACATCAATGCCGTTGGGGCATTTCTCTTTAAGTGCTTGATGCAGGTTCTCGTTGCGGTAGTCGATTGTGTCGTCGAAGCCGAGATCGGATTTTAACCAGGCGCATTTTTCGTCGCCACCGGCGATGCCGATAACACGCGCTCCTTTGATTTCAGCTATTTGGCCGACAACATTCCCCACGGCGCCGGCCGCCGCCGATACAACGACCGTTTCACCAGGTTGCGGGTCGCCAATCTTGAGAAGGCCAAAATAGGCGGTCTTGCCGGTGACGCCTAAGACGCTTAAAAGATTTGTAAGCGGATCAAAACGTTTGCGTTTTTGGAGCGCCTTGCCATTCCTTACGAAATAATCCTGCCACCCGCCGTCAGCTTCCACCAACTCACCCGTTTTGAAATCTGGATGATTTGAGTCGACGACCTCAGCCAAAACACCGCTCGCCATTACATCGCCAGAGCCGATTTCATCCCGATAAGTACGTCCCTGCATCCAGGCCCTATTCGCGGCGTCCTGGGAAACGATGAGCGTACGGCACAGCACTTCCTCGGGACCAGCCGTTGGGATGTCGCCTTCAATCTGTTTGAAATGCGAAGTGGATAGTTTGTCGGTAGGTTTTTCCGCCAATAGAATCTGCCGATTTATCCCAGTCATGGTCGTGCCTCTTGCATCTTTCACTTTTTTTGTTTACCCGCAGTCTCAATTCGTCGCGGGAATGACATTGCGTGTGGTTCAACTTAGAGGCTTAAACCCAGCCCGCCAATGGACCTCCGGCATTTTTCGCATCGATGGCATCACTAATTCACGAGTAGAAAATGGCAAGGGTAGATAACAAAGTAGCTTTGGTCACGGGGGCTGCCCGCGGTATCGGCGCCGCAAGCGCGCGCCTATTGGCGCGTGAAGGGGCGGCGGTCGTTTTGACTGATATTGATGTTGAACCAGCGAACCGCATCACAGAAGAAATTCTTGCGGAGGGTGGACGTGCCATCGCCCTGCGGCATGACGTGGTTGACGAGGCGCAGTGGCAATCTGTGTTTGACCACTCCCGTGACGCGTTTGGCGCTGTGTCGGTGCTGGTCAATAATGCAGGTATTGTCCCCAACGGCGATCACGTGGAGGAAATGTCCCTTGAGGCCTGGCGGCACGTCATGGCGGTTGATTTGGACAGTGTGTTTTTGGGCTGCAAGCATGGCGTCAGGGCGATGAAGGCCGGTGGCGGCAGTATCATAAACGTGTCTTCCGTCATGGGGCTTGTCGGAAATCCCGGCAGCGGCCCGTACAATGCCGCGAAAGGCGGGGTGCGGCTATTGTCGAAAGTCGTTGCTCTTGAATGCGCCCAAAACCAGTATCCAATTCGGGTGAATTCGATCCATCCCGGCTATATCAAGACATCCTTGGTGATGGACGGCGTGACCGACATCGCCACACGCCAGGGCGAGCAAACACCTGAGGAAGTGCTTGACGCAATTACGTTGCGCCATCCGGTCGGCCGTATGGGCGAGGCGTCCGAGATTGCCAATGCGATTTTGTTTCTGGCCTCTGATGAATCGTCGTTTGTGACCGGTAGTGAAATCGTGGTGGATGGCGGTTATACCGCTCAATGACGTAACGGCTTTCTGTATTTTTTAGCGTAAAAGACCTGCTTGGAGGCTCGGTCGGTGGGGGCGGATTTTTGCACATTGAAGAGGATTCGCGCAGCGCCGATTGGGGCTTCTAGTGCCGGGTGAAGTGCTGCTATAACTCTCCCCAACGAGCGGGCTCGCAAAGACCAACCGTTATCAGCGAAGCTCGCCCATCTGACCAACCAACAGTGACGCCGAAAGAGAGGACGTACCATGAGGGAATATCTCCAATTTTACATCAATGGGGAATGGGTTGATCCGGTCACCCCAAAAACCTTGGATGTGATCAATCCCGCGACGGAGGAGCCATGTGGCAAAATCAGCCTGGGCAGCAGCGCCGACGTCGATAAAGCCGTGGCCGCAGCGCGAACTGCTTTTGACAGCTTCTCCCGTACGTCCAAGAACGAGCGTCTGGAACTGTTGCAGAGCATCGTTGCCGCGTATCAGAAGCGCATTGACGATGTAGCAGAAGTCATTTCCACGGAAATGGGGGCACCGATTTGGCTGTCTAAGGCAGCGCAGGCGGCAATGGGCTCCGCGCATTTTGGAACAACCGCTCAGATTTTGAGCGATTATCAATTTGAGGAAGTCAAAGGCAAAACGCTTATCGCGAAAGAGCCTGTGGGTGTATGCGGTTTCATTACGCCTTGGAACTGGCCGATCAATCAGATCGCTTGTAAGGTGGCCCCGGCATTGGCGGCAGGCTGCACCATGGTTCTCAAGCCCAGTGAAGTGGCACCAATGAATGCCATTTTGCTTGCCGAGGTGCTGCACGACGCCGGCGTGCCGAAAGGTGTCTTCAACCTTGTCAATGGCGATGGGCCCGGTGTTGGCGAAGCCATGTCCTCTCACCCCGGCATTGACATGATGTCCTTCACGGGCTCCACGCGGGCCGGTGTGTTGGTGGCGAAAGCGGCGGCCGACACGGTGAAGCGCGTATCCCAAGAACTTGGTGGAAAATCCGCGAACATCGTTCTGGAAGATGCGGATCTGCAAGCGGCGGTTGCCGGTGGCGTTCAGCAGGTCGTTATGAACAGTGGTCAATCCTGCAACGCACCGACACGAATGTTCGTGTCCGAAAAACAGCATGATGAAGCGATACAAATCGCCAAAGTGGCTGCGGAAGGCGTGAAAGTCGGCGACCCATTTGAGGAAGGGACCAATATTGGTCCTGTGGTCAGCGAAGTTCAGTACAACAAGATTCAAGATCTGATCCAAAAGGGTATTGATGAAGGCGCTACACTGGTCGCCGGTGGTACCGGCCGACCGGACGGACTGAACAAAGGCTACTATGTGCGCCCGACCGTGTTTGCGAATGTCACCAATGACATGACCATTGCGCGCGAAGAAATCTTTGGTCCGGTTCTGTCGATCCTGCCTTACAAAACCGAAGAAGAAGCCATCGCGATGGCGAATGACACGGTTTATGGATTGTCCGGCTATGTTCAGTCCGGCTCTATCGAGCATGCGCGCGAGGTTGCGTCCCGACTGCGGACCGGCAATGTGCACTTGAATGGGGCTGGCCCTGACTTTGGGGCGCCATTTGGTGGATACAAGCAATCCGGTAACGGCCGCGAATGGGGCGAATTCGGTCTTGAAGAATTCCTCGAAGTGAAAGCGGTGCTTGGATACGAAGCGGCGTAAGGACGTTATTCATAACAGAATAAGATGGGGCAACCTTTGGGAAAAGGTTGCCCCATTTGCTATCAGGAGGTGCTGTGATGGACCCGTCAAAACATGCGAAATTGTCGGAAGACCTTGTTCGTCCTGAAACAATGGCGGACGACGACCGCATTCATGCCACCTTTGCGACACTGCGATCAGAGTCACCTGTTCATTGGACGGACGTTGAGGGGTGGCGGCCGTTTTGGTCGGTGACCAAACATGCCGACATAATAGAAATAGAGAGGCAAAACGATCGCTTTCTAAATGACCCGCGGTTGACCATTCAGTCGATTGAGACAGAAAAAAGCATTGAACGATTTACCGGCGGGAAGCGGTTGTTGCGGTCTCTGGTGGATATGGACAATCCGGACCATCGTAAATTTCGTGCCATGACACAGGCCTATTTTATGGGGCCGAACATTCGAAAGTTGGAAGACCGTTTTGCCAAGCTCGCGAAAACAACCATCGACAAGCTTACCCAAAACGGCCTCGAGGGCGAAATCGATTTCGTCAATGACATTGCCGTGTGGTATCCGCTGCGCGGCATTATGCAAATTCTCGGCGTCCCGGAAGAAGACGAAAAGCTCATGCTGACGCTGACCCAGGAATTGTTTGGGGCAACGGATCCCGACATGGCGCGCGAAAATTCTTCAAACAACATGAATGCGATCACGGATTTCTATAACTACTTTAATGCCGTGACAGCGGATCGACGCGCCAACCCAACAGATGATGTGGCCACCGTGATCGCCAATGCCGAACTTGATGGTGAGCCGATTGGCGAACTTGAAGCGGTGTCCTACTATGTGATTGTCGCAACGGCTGGGCACGATACAACCAGTTCGTCTACAGCCGGGGGCCTGCTGGCGCTCATTGAAAACCCGGATCAGCTGCGAAAGCTTCAATCAGATCTCAGTTTGTTGCCGGCTGCGATTGATGAAATGATCCGTTGGGTTACGCCGGTAAAGCATTTTTTCCGAACCGCAACGGATGACTACGAACTGCGCGGTCAAAAGATCAAGGCCGGTGACAATCTGTGCATGTGGTACCCATCCGGCAATCGCGACGAAGAGGTGTTCGACGACCCGTTTACATTCAATATTGAACGCACTCCCAACCCGCATCTTGCGTTCGGCTATGGCGCCCATCATTGCTTGGGACACCTGTTTGCAAAGATGGAAATGCGCGCCCTTTTTACCGAACTGTTGAGCCGGCTTGAAGAAATTGAGGTGACCGGTCCCACGGATCGCGTTAAAGCAAATTTTGTCAGTGGGCTGAAAACACTGCCTATCCGGTACAAACTGAGCGCCTGAGTGTTGGTCAGACTTTACAGTCTCAGTGCGTTCAGTTCGGCTTGAAGAGCACGCCTTAATCTCGGAGCGGTCTTGTGAACCCAGTCAGGCTCCCTGTGGCGGATCATCAGCCACATCAAGTTCTTAACGTCCCAATATGTTGCATCGATAAGCCCTCTTTCGGACTTGTCGCGTTTGAAGTGCCAATGGACCGAACCAGGAAATTTTCGGCGAGAATAGCCGCCGATGTGGGAAATGTAGAGCCCGGCCGTTGCCGCAGCGCGCTCCACAACGCCCATGATTTGTTTGCGCGAGACCCCCTCAGGGAGGTCCACATAGATGTCAGTAGATTTTTTTTCTTTCATCGCATCACCCAGAATATGCTGGTTTCGGGAGGCGCCGTTTGAAACGGCGCCGGTGCGACAGAAAAACAATAGAGACTTTTGAAAAAGCGCAAGAATAAAAATTCAATCCAAATAGACACCAGGGGAAAACAATAATGTCCACGCTAGAAACGGAACAAAGTGACGAAGCAAATGCGCTCATGATTGCCATGGGCGATGGGCGTGTAATTGAGTACGACGCAGAGAACGGCCGGGCGGTCATCGAGTACACGGCGCGTCCGGAATTCTGTCATTCCGGCGGCATTGTCCAAGGCGGATATGTCACCGGCTGGATAGACAGTGCCATGGCGCGCGCGGCCATCGCCTCTAAGAATGCAGAAATGAATATGGCAACCCTCGAGATCAAAATCTCCTTTTTACGGGCGGCGACGCAAAAAAATAAATATCGGGCGGAAGGATGGGTTGTCCGATCCGGAAAGAGCGTCATGTTTATGGAAGGACGCTTAACAGATTTGGAGGGAAAGCTCATTGCAACAGGCACCGCGACGGGACAATGGACCCCCTTCCGGTAGATGCCTAATCCCTAGGCAGACCCGTTGCGGTTTCGCTCACGCAACACCCCACCAAATTGTGTTTTGGCACCCCTGTAGGGCAACGGTAATTTCGCCGCCGCGCGGCAACCGAATTTGCGCGATGGGGGCACCATGGCATCCGGATTTTTTTCCCTTCTTTTTAGGCGGTCCAACATTCAGGACCGGCCAACAGCGAACGCACGGCCAAAGAGGAATGAACCGATGACAGATAAGGATATGGGCGATTTGGATTGGCACAAAGTGGCCGAACTGGACGCGTTGCCGGAAGGGCGTGTCATGACGGTGACCGCCGGCACTAAGACCTTGGCACTGGTTCATTTCCGCGGCCAATACGCGGCTATGGACAATCGGTGTCCGCACCAAGGTGGCCCCTTGGGCGAAGGGTCCATAGAAGAAGGTATTGAAGATCAATGCTGGCTCAGGTGCCCGTGGCACGGGTGGGATTTTGACCCTCTGACCGGCAAACCGCCAGGGGGGCATGAAGATACGGGACAAGAAATGTTCCCCGTGGAGGAACGCGCCGACGGCCTTTATGTCGGTGTCCCCGCGGAACCTACGCATGAACGAACCGTTACGGACGTCATGGCGGAAACCATGGTCAATTGGGGGGTGAAGACCACCTTTGGCATGGTGGGGCATTCCAATTTGGGGCTCGCTGACGCGCTGAGACTGCAAGAAGCATCGGGCAAAATGCGGTATTACGGCATTCGCCACGAGGGCGCGGCTTCCTTTGCCTGTTCGGGATATGCCAAGGCGTCAGGACGCCCTGCCTCTTGCTTGACCATTGCGGGGCCGGGCGCCACCAATCTGGTGACGGGTTTGTGGGATGCAAAAGTGGATCGCGCCCCCGTGCTGGCGTTGACCGGTCAGGTCCAGGTCCAAGTGTTTGGGCCCGGCGCGTTTCAGGATATCGATCTGGCGGCGGCCTTTGCGCCGGTTGCCCAGTTCAGCCAAACCGTTCTGCATACGTCGAACCATGCCGAATTGATGACGCTGGCGTGCAAGAACGCCATTGTAAATCGGGATGTGGCGCACCTGATCTTTCCCGATGATGTGCAAACGCTTCCGGCGAACGGGGCATCTGCGTCCGATCCGGTGGGGCGCATTGGCCCGGTGGATATTGCTCCGCCACAAGAATCTTTGGACGCCGCGCTGGCGGCCGTTTCGGAGTCCAAGCGGCCGATCATTGTCGTTGGATACGGCGCGAAGGAGTCGATGGCGAAGGTGATTGAGCTGGCCGAGGTGCTCAAGGCGCCCGTGCTGACGACCTTCAAGGCGAAAGGCCAAATCTCTGATCACCACCCACATGCGGCAGGCGTTCTTGGCCGGTCCGGTACGCCGATCGCAAGCTGGTTCATGAATGAATGCGATCTGATCTTGGCGTTTGGGACATCGTTTTCAAACCATACAGGGATTGAGCCGTCAAAGCGCATCGTGCAGGTCGATTTTGATCGCATGCATTTGGGCAAGTTTCATCCGGTGGATGTGCCGGTGTGGGGCGAAATCGGCGTGACGGCAGGAATGATGTGTGAGGGGCTGCCGAAGACCTTGACCGTTGAAGATCAAGTGCCGGAGATTGCGGAACGGTGGGCGATCTGGCGGGAAGAAAAAGCCAGCCGTGTTCAGGATGATCGCGGTCACGGCGTGAATTCATCGTCGATTTTTGCGGTCTTGTCCAAACTCGCGCCCGAAGACGCGATCATTTCTGTGGACGTGGGAAACAACACCTATTCCTTTGGACGATACTTTGAATGCAGCGGACAATCAGTTCTGATGTCCGGGTATCTTGGGTCGATCGGGTTTGGTTTCCCGGCGGCGATGGGCGCTTGGGCCGCTACCCAAGACTTTGACGACCTTAAAGGTCGAAAAGTGATCTCCGTCAGCGGCGATGGCGGTTTTGGTCAGTACGCGATGGAATTTACCACCGCCGTCAAATACGGCATGGATATCACCCATATTCTGCTCAACAATTCGGAACTCGGCAAAATCACCAAGGAACAAAAGGCGGGGGATTGGCCGGTCTGGCAAACCTCGCTGCATAATTTAAGTTTCTCTGCATTTGCGCGCGCTTGTGGTGGTCATGGGGAACGCGTTACCGAGCCTGCTGCCCTAGAGAATGCTATTAAGAAGGCGCTCGACCACAAGGGGCCGTCCCTTGTTGAGGTGATAACCGACGCCGAGTTGGTCTAGATATTTTTGAGCGATCAGGGCGTCCTCAGCGAACACGCTTCAGCGCAGATTGCTCAAAGTCGCTCTTCGTCAATCCAGTGCCAAATTGAAACTCACTCCAGGTCAATTTGGTTTTTTTGCCACTGGACAGATTGTTCATGAACAATTCGTGCGCGCGCCAGAAAGACTCATTATACTGACGGTAATCGGTAAGCGTCAGCGTCTTGCTGTGTTCATTGCGCCGGTTGAAGTAATCGACTTGGCGTACCAGAAAGTCTTGTTGATCGACCCATGCGATCTGACGCACATACCCGGAATTCTCGTAGAGTGGGGTGCGTTCCACCACGAAACATTGGCGCTCTTGCACCGGGGCGGGGCAGGCTTCATCCCGCAACCACAAATAAGAATATTTGCCAACCTCTTGGGAGGACAAATCTTCGAACGCAAACTCGCTGCCGACGAAGGGCCCTGATTTGTTGGCGGACGCAATTCTCTTCGTCCGCTTGAGAGAGGGGAGATAGAGCCATTGATCATCTGGCTCAATGATTTTTGCGTGTGTCAGAAGAGCCGTGCCAGACACATCGCGCGGCCGATCGAAGACCAATAAAGACTTATCGCCAATGTCTGGATCTGGTTCTTCCAATACCTTCTGGCGGAGTTCGCGTACGCTTTCCGATCCGGCGGAATCCATCAGAACCATGACAAGTTCCGCTTCGCTGCTGACAAAACCGGATTCTTGTTCTTTGGTTTTTTCGGCAATCTGCAAGCCTAGGGTGGCCGGATCGTCCCGGTTAAGCCCGACTGCATACGTTGTTTGTCCTGCAAAAGGTGCAACAAACATGGCTAAGGCGATATACGCCCCCACAAACTTTCCCATTCTTCTTATTCTTGAGGAATGCATTTGTTTTAGTCTCTTTTTCGTTGGCGTTTCCAAGGCCATTTTAGCAGATACCGCGGCGGCCCTAAGTAAGAACTTCATAGGCGCGTGTTTTTAACCGTGGAAGGAACAATAACGTCTCCCGCCTGACAGATTGCTGAACAGAAAGCTTAAAAAAAGCGCCCAAAATGGGGCGCTTTTAGGGAAGTCAATAATGTTGAGCGGCTTTTAGAGGGACCTAGAAGCTTCTGTTGCTGCCGAAATCTCCCATTTTTGACGCAATATCGTGAAATCCCGCCACGGTTTCCGAAATGATGTCGGACACTGGTTTTACCTTATGAATAAGACCGGAACTTTGCCCAGCTAAGGCAACGCTGGCTTCCATGTCACCGCCAAAATAGAGGTCTTGAATTTTGCCAAATGTATCGGCCGGCATCAGGCCTGCTTCATGAATTTCCTTGGTCCGTTCGGACTTTAGAGCGCGGATGCAAGGTGTGGATTTTTTATTGAGGACCCATGTCCCCGCTTCGTCCGCCGACAGAATAGCGTTCTTGAAGTTGTCATGCACGGGACTTTCTTGTGAGGAAACAAAGCGTGTGCCCATTTGAATGCCTTCCGCCCCCAGGGCAAATGCCGCGGCCATACCACGGCCATCGCAAATGCCACCGGCAGCGATCATGGGGACATCCGTCTGTTCACGGATGGCTTGAAGCAAGACAAGGGTCGAGACTTCTTCGGGGTTTTTAAAGCCGCCGCCCTCGGCGCCTTCAACCACCAGTCCATCGACGCCTGCTTCCACGGCCTTCATGGCCGCTTTCACCGACGGAACCGCATGGTACACCGTAATGTCTTTTGACTTCAGCTTGTCCAGCAGTTTGGAAGGGCTGCCAGCGGACGTCGTAACGAATTTCACGCCGCAATTGGTGACAAAATCCACCATTTTCTCGTCCCGAAGGAACAGCAGCGGCAGGTTGATGCCGAAGGGATTGGAGGTCAGCTCCGCCATTTTTTCGATTTCGCGGATGCAGTTCTCTGTTTCACCGGACGAGGTTTCGATAATGCCGAGAGCGCCTGCATTGGAGACAGCAGACGCCAATTGAGAACGGGCAATCCACCCCATGGGTGCTTGGACAATAGGGTATTGAGCACCCGTGTGCTGAAGAACGCGGTTCATTGTGTGTCTTTCTTTGCTGAAGGGAGATTAGGCCATGTGGCCCACAACCACGGGATGGGAACTCGACAGCCCGCCATCCACCGCGATGGCTTGACCATTCACATAGGAGCTCTCGTCACTTGCCAAGAACAGAGCGGTATTCGCTATTTCTTGCGGCACACCGGCCCGTTTCAATGGGTTGAGCTGCCCGATTTTGTGTTCCGTGCCTTTTTCCCGCGCGCGGTCGAACACCGGTTGGGTCATGCCGGTTTCGATGAGGCCGGGGCAAATGGCATTGACGCGAACCCCGGTCGACGCCAGTTGGTTGGCCGATGTTTGAACAAGGCTGATCACCCCCGCTTTGCTGGCGCTATAGGGGGTGGAACCGGCGCCAGAGCGTAAACCGGCAACGGACGCCGTACAGATGATGGATCCCCCGCCGCGGGCGACCATTTTGGGCGCGCCATATTTAATCGCCAGGAACGGACCCACCAAATTGATCCGCAGGATTTCCATCCACGCATCCGCCGTGCCTTCTAAAATGGGAACGCGCCCGCCGGACACACCGGCATTTGCGTAAATCACATTGAAACCGCCGAATTCGTCTTCGCCGGTTTCAATCAGCGAGGCCACATTGTCTTCCGTTGCAATGTCCAAACATTTGGTGATGACCGTGCCGCCGGCCGCGTCGATCTGCGAGGCGGTTTCCGTGACGCCCTGCTCATTGAGGTCGGCGATCAGAACTTTCGCCCCTTCTTGCGCAAACAGTTTCGCGCTGGCGCGCCCGATACCACTGCCGGCCCCGGTCACGAGGGCCGCCTTACCGTCTAATCGCCCCATTTGTTCCTCCATCTTTTTGTTGCGTTTTTAAAGGTGTGATTGGCTGACACTCAAGCCAGAGATCGCGGCATCAAACAATAGCAATTTTGAGTTTAGCGCAGCCGCCACTGCGGAAAACCACTCTATTTCCTCATTTCGCGGCAAATCCGCGACGTAAAGACCAGACGACAGCAAAATTCGTTTGGCTGCAGTAATTTGATATACTAGATCCTAGGGTCTGATCGGCGCGCCGGAACGCGAGATATTGTTTGAATGGAAGACTCCCCTCAAGACGCCGCCCAAAAGCGAACGTCTAAGATCAAGCTTTTTTTTAAAGGGTTGCGGGCCCAGCACCAGCGCGACTTCTTTCTGCTCACGGTGTTTTCCGCCGGGCTCTTTGTGGCTGCGGGGATCACCCATGCAATGGGCCTCGGCCTGTCGCTCTTCCTAGCGTCACTGGTGTTGGGGGCTGGGTTGGTGATGGGCCGATTGACCTCCACCCGAACGGACGTGGTTGTGGACACAACGGACGTTGACGCGGATGAGGAGACAAAACCGGATCCGTTGAAGCTCGCCCGTACCATCATTGATGCCTTTCCGGATGCGGTCATCCTGCTTGACGAAAAGAAGCGCATCCTGGCGTCCAATAAGACGGCGCAAGATGACTTTGTGTCTGATGTGGTGCGGGGAAAGGTCATCGGCACCGTGATCCGCAAGCCTCCCCTGATCGAGGCGATTGACGACGCGATGAACCACCAACAACTGCGCGAAGTTGAGTTTACGGACCCCGTGCCCGTGGAACGCAGCCATTTGGCCAGCATCTGTCCTCTGGAGGGCGGGGATGGCGGGGGGATTGCCTGTGTATTGATGATACGGGATTTGACAGCCATCAAGCGGTCGGAGCGGATGCGGGCTGATTTTGTTGCCAATGCGAGCCATGAACTCCGCACGCCGCTGTCATCGCTGGCTGGCTTTATCGAAACCCTCAAAGGCCACGCCCGTGACGATCCCGATGCGCAGGATCGCTTCCTTCAAATAATGCACGAGCAAGCCGGGCGCATGCGGCGCCTGATTGACGACCTCTTGTCGTTAAGCCGGATCGAGTTAAACGAACATGTGGCGCCCTCGGACAAGATAGACCTGTCCAATGTGGTCAGTGACGTGGTGGACGCGGCAGCCCCTCTGGCGGATTCGATCGGTGCGAAAATCAATGTCGAGGCACAGAGCAATGCCCTTGTGGTGGGGCAACGGGATGAACTCATCCAAGTCGTCCAGAACCTGGTCGACAATGCGCTGAAATATGGCGGAGATGGCGGACGTATCGAACTGGAATTTGGCGCCGGCTGCCCCGATGACGTGCATCTGACCACGGAAGGGCCCACTAGCTATATCCGGGTTCGGGACTTTGGCCACGGAATTCCGCGAGAGCATATTCCCCGCTTAACGGAACGCTTCTATCGCATTGATGTGAAACACAGCCGCGAAAGTGGCGGGACGGGATTGGGCCTGGCCATCGTTAAACATATCGTCAGCCGCCATCGTGGCCGGTTGCATATTAAAAGTGAAGAAAATCAAGGCAGCTGCTTTTCGGTCGTCCTGCCCGCACCCGCGGACCTGGCCGACCAAGATGAACGCGGGAAAGTTATTCCTTTCGAACGAGCGGCGAATTAAAGGGCGGTCTATGAAAAAAGCGGCGGCGGTTTTTGTTTGTGGGTGCTTGATGGCAGGTGGCGGGATGGCCGTTGCCGATGAGGTTGAGAAAAGCGGTCTTGATCACTACATGGCCCCCGACATGGAGAAGCAGGGATTTCCGTTTTCCACGGCCGTCCGCCATGGAACAACGCTTTATTTAGCCGGTGTCATCGGCACTAAACCCGGAAAAGCCGAAGTGGTTGACGGAGGTATCGAGGCCGAAACGAGACGCGCCATGGAGATGATCGGAGAGACGCTCAGCGCACACAATCTCGGCTATACGGATCTGGTCAAATGTACGGTTTTTCTGGCGGACATGACCGAATGGCCGAAATTCAACCAGGTTTATCGTGAGTATTTTGGAGCGGGACCGTTTCCCGCGCGCAGTGCACTTGGCGTCAATGGCTTGGCGCTCAATGCCAGCATGGAAATCGAATGTTTGGCCGCCTTTCCAGAGTAACCGGGCCGTGTTCCCTTCATAAAAATGTCACATAAATGTCATGGTGTGTGTATCCCGTATCAGTAGTGTCCGGACGACGGCATCCGCGAGGGGGATTCGCGGGTGTGTGGTCTATTCAGTGAAGGCGACCGTCCCAAGCGGTCGCAACAGGAACCCGTAAAACAATGTCTGAAGATACACTCGTACAAGCGCCGGAAATCACTAAGTCGTCGCAGGAAGAACTTGATGCGCTGACGAAGGGCGACCCGCAAATCGTGGCCGAAAAACTGGATATGTTTTACGGCGAGAAGCAAGCTCTGTTCGGCGTCGACATTGAAATATTTCCCAATCAGGTGACATCTTTCATTGGTCCATCCGGGTGCGGAAAATCGACCTTTCTTCGGTGTATCAACCGGATGAATGATGTAATCCCAGGTGCGACCGTACACGGATTAATGACAATCGATGGGGAAGATATTTACGACCCGATGGTCGATCCGGTGGAACTGCGTGCCAAGGTGGGAATGGTTTTTCAAAAACCGAACCCGTTTCCAAAATCCATCCACGAGAACATTGCCTATGGCCCACGCATCCACGGCATTGCGTCGAATAAAGCTGAATTGGATGACATCGTCGAAAAAAGCCTGCGCCGAGCGGGCCTTTGGGATGAAGTGAAGGACCGGTTGCAGGAAGGCGGTACGGGTCTTTCGGGGGGTCAGCAGCAACGGCTGTGTATCGCGCGTGCGATCGCCGTGAACCCGGAAATCGTCCTGATGGACGAGCCGTGCTCGGCGCTCGACCCGATTGCGACAGCAAAAATTGAAGAGCTCATCGACGAATTGCGGGAAAACTACACGATTATCATCGTCACCCACTCCATGCAGCAAGCAGCCCGTGTTTCCCAGAGAACTGCCTTTTTTCACCTTGGGGTATTGGTTGAAGTGGGGCCGACGGAGAAACTGTTTACCAATCCAGACGATCAACGCACCCAGGACTATATTACAGGGCGCTTTGGGTGATAAAATCCTCAGGGTCCGACATAATACGATAGGTCCCAATGACACAGCATACCGTGAAGGCCTATGGCCACGAATTGGAGGAACTTTCCACGAAGCTCATGCAAATGGGCGGATTGGCGGAGGAGCAGCTTGCAGCCGCCATTGATGCGTTGCGCAAGCGCGATGACGCGCTGGCGGAGCGCACCGTAGCGGCTGATGTTCAAATCGATGAATACGAGCATGTCGTCGAAGATCAGGCGGTCAAACTCTTGGCGCTGCGCCAACCCATGGGCTCCGATCTGCGGGAAGTTTTGGCTGCTATTAAAATCTGCGGGGACATTGAGCGGATTGGCGACCTTGCCAAGAACCTAGCCAAGCGGGCTTTGGTTCTGAATAAGGAAAGTCCTGTGCCCTTGACGCAAGGGTTGAGCCGCATGGGCTTTTACGGCCTGCGTCTCCTGAAAGACGTGCTGGACGCCTACATCAAAAAAGATGCAGGCCTGGCGGTCGCCGTTTGGCGCAGCGACGAAGAATTGGATGAGCTTTACAACAGTCTGTTTCGCGAGCTGCTCACTTATATGATGGAAGACCCGCGCACCATCGGCAGCTGCACACATTTGTTGTTTATCGCAAAGAACCTGGAACGTATCGGTGATCACGCCACCAATATTGCGGAAACGGTGCACTTCATGGTCGAGGGGGCTTACATCAGCGATGACCGGCCGAAGGGCGACGTGACCAGCGAAACTCAAGTGAACTATCAAAAGACATTGAACTAAAGAGGTTAAACAGTGGCTTCCGCATCGAAAGCGCCAAATGTGTTGGTGGTCGAGGACGAAAAAGAGATTGTGACGTTGCTGCGATACAATCTTGAAAAAGAAGGATATGAAGTCAACGAGGCGAATGACGGCGAAGAAGCCATGATGATGGCTTCGGAAAAGCAGCCGGATCTGGTTTTGCTTGATTGGATGCTGCCTCAATTGTCCGGCATTGAAGTGTGCCGACAGCTTCGCAGCCGCCCGGAAACCCGAAATGTGCCCATCATCATGCTGACGGCGCGGGGTGAAGAAGCGGACCGTATACGGGGCCTGGATACCGGCGCGGACGATTATGTGTCCAAGCCGTTTAGCGTCACCGAATTATTGGCCCGCGTTCGCGCCGTGATGCGCCGTATTCGCCCAGCGCTTGTGGAAGACCTGGTGACCTTCGGCGATATTGCCGTTGACCGCACCGCTCATCGTGTCCGTCGCGGTGGCCGTGATATTCATCTGGGACCAACGGAGTACCGTTTGTTGGACCATCTGATGCAGTTTCCGGGACGTGTCTACAGCCGGGAGCAATTGCTGGACGCGGTTTGGGGCTCTGACGTCTATGTGGAAGCGCGGACCGTTGACGTCCATATCGGCCGCCTGCGCAAGGCACTTAATGTGGGGGGAGAAACCGATCCCATTCGCACGGTTCGGTCCGCTGGCTATGCGTTAAACGATACGCTCGCTTAGTTATCGACGTCTCGATTTCTTAAAAAAGTGCCCCACCGGATGGCAGCGGTGGGGCAGAGGCAACGATGGTCATGCGTGCTTTGGATGACAAAGGCGCGTTTTTACGCAGCCCCTAAACGCTTAGCACGATCGCGTTTTGGTTGAGATGGTTGGTAGGCCTTCCGGGCGTGGTCGGCGCAATAGGGCGTTCCATCCGCGGCCTTGTGCCCACAAAAACGGAACCCTTCCTCGCCAGGATTGCCGATTGGCCATTTGCAAATTCGGTCATTCAACGACAATACCGTTGAAAACTCGCCTGGCGCGGGTTCCGGCTCATCGATCACCACCGGATCGGGGAGCGCAGGCCGACTGGGCCTGGGGCGCGCGTGAGACGTATACCGCGGGCGTTCTGACCGGGTTGTGACGGCACGACCGGACAGCCCAAGCCGATGTACCTTACCAATTACTGCGTTACGCGTTACACCACCCATAGTACGAGCGATTTGGCTGGCACTGAGGCCTTCGGCCCACAGTTTTTTCAGCTGCTCTACCCGCTCATCAGTCCAAGACATGGCAATTTACCTCGCGTTCTGCCTAAACCGCACTTTTCCGCCAGTTTTCGGCGTCCCCATCGTCGAAACCCTGGGTCCCCGCTGTTAGGAAAAAATTAAAGATCGTTAACCTTAAGAATGTGTTAACGCCCGCCCAAAACTACATATCGTGGCTGGAGTGTCAAGACGCACAATATATACTTTTTTTCCTTGCGTTTATTGTGCACCTGCGTAGGAGCAGATTCGCGGCTTGCCAGCGGACCAAGCCATGCCCTATTCAAGGCGCCTGAAATCGGCGCATGGCTGGTGCGCCTCTCGCATGGAAAGTGATCTCATGGCAGTGGAAGAATTCCCATCGGCGGGAATCCGTCGTTTCGGCCGGTTCAATTGGTTGGGTGTCTGGACCCTTTATATGAAGGAAGTGCAACGCTTTCTGAAAGTCATCACCCAGACGGTCCTAGCGCCGATCGTCACCACACTGCTGTTTTTGGTTGTTTTTACGGTGGCTCTTGGCAGTACACGGCGGGTTGGCGCGGATGTGCCTTTTGAGGTGTTCTTGGCCCCCGGCTTGATCATGATGGCCGTGGTGCAGAATGCGTTCATGAACACATCGTCCTCCATTTTGGTCTCCAAAGTTCAAGGAAATGTGGTGGATTTTTTGATGCCGCCTCTGTCTCCCGCAGAGCTCACATTTGCCTTCGTAATGGGAGGGGTGACTCGCGGCGTGGTGGTGGCCGTGGGCACGGGCGTTGTCATGATGCCCTTTGCTAGCCTAGAGATCGCGCATCTTTGGGCGGTCCTTTTCTATGTGATTGCCGCCAGCATGTTGCTGTCCTTGCTTGGTGTGATCGCCGGCATATGGGCTGAAAAATTCGATCACATGGCGTTTGTCACCAATTTCATCATTACACCGCTGGCCTTTCTGTCGGGCACATTTTATGCGGTCGATCGGCTGCCATCACCTTGGTTTGAAATTAGTCAGTGGAACCCCTTTTTCTATCTGATCGACGGCTTCCGATATGGGTTTATTGACAAAGCCAGCGGGGATCTGACCACTGGCGTTACGCTCATATGCGGTTTGATTTTGGTGCTCTGGATCATCAGTCATCAAATCTTCAAAAAAGGCTATAAATTAAAGGCTTAGGGGCATTTTTTGGGGCGTTCTGCGTTGACAAGATAGGGGCGCTGCGACCATACTCGGTCGCTTCTTTGATCAGAACCGGCGGTGCAGAAAAGGGTCTGCGCCGGGTGACATTTCCAGCCGGCGATCGGGAGTAAAATCGTGATTACACCTATTTTGCCCACCTATGCTCGGGCACCTGTTGCCTTTGAACGAGGTGAGGGTCCGTTCATTTTTTCTGAAACGGGCGACGAATATTTGGATTTTGGGGCCGGTGTCGCCGTGAACAGTCTTGGTCACGCGCATCCTGTGCTGGTGCGCGCGTTGAACGAGCAAGCCGGTAAATTGTGGCATACCTCCAATCTCTACAATATTCCGGGTCAGGAGAAACTGGCCGAACGGCTCGCGGCGTTGACCTTCGCGGACACGATGTTTTTCAATAATTCCGGCGCCGAAGCCATGGAATGCGCGATCAAGATGGCGCGGAAGTATCACGCGCATAAGGGTCATCCGGAGAAATTCAGGTTAATCACTTTTGAAGGCGCGTTTCATGGGCGCACATTGGCGACGATTGCCGCGGGCGGCCAAGAAAAATATCTAGAGGGATTTGGTCCGAAAGCAGATGGTTTTGATCAAGTTCCATTAGGCGATTTAAAAGCAGTCAAGGACGCCATTACCGATGAGACGGCCGGTATCTTGGTGGAACCTATTCAGGGTGAAGGCGGTATCCGTGCGTGCGATGGCGCTTTTCTGCGCGGCTTGCGCGAAATTTGCGACGAGCACGGATTGCTCTTGATCTTCGATGAAATTCAATGCGGCATGTGCCGTACCGGTAAATTATTCGCTCACGAATGGTCTGGTATCACTCCGGACATTATGGCCATTGCGAAAGCCATCGGTGGCGGCTTTCCGCTTGGGGCGTGTCTTGCAACGGAACACGCTGCGGCCGGTATGGTCGCCGGTACTCACGGATCCACATTTGGCGGCAATCCGCTGGCCATGGCGGTGGGAAATGCCGTGCTCGACGTGATGACCGCCGAGGGCTTTCTGGACCATGTGCTGGACATGTCAAAACTTATGCGCCAACGGCTTGCTCAATTGGTCGATGAGAATCTGGACATTTTTGAGGAACTGCGCGGCGACGGTTTGATGCTGGGGCTGAAATGCAAAATTCCGAATACGGATGTTGCGAACGCCTTCTTCGACCAGAAACTTCTCACGGTTGGGGCTGGCGAGAATGTGGTGCGATTGCTGCCGCCATTGATCATCACGCCTGACCATATTGACCTTGCCATGCAGAAAATCGATGCAGCATGTGAACATCTTCGCGCAACGGCGAACAAAGGAGTTGCGTGATGAGCGGCGATGTGCGGCACTTTTTGGATATTGGCGTGTTGGATGCAGACACGCTGCGCGGAATCTTGGACCATTCCCGAAAGGTGAAAGATTCACGCCGGGATAAAGGCCAGGCGGAACCGGATGACGGGCAGCCGCTGGCCGGTAAACTCTTGGCGATGATCTTCGAAAAGCCCTCAACGCGGACGCGGGTTTCATTCGATGTGGCCATGCGCCAACTGGGCGGTCAAACAGTGCTTCTAAATGGCAGCGAAATGCAGCTCGGCCGTGGCGAAACCATTGCAGACACAGCCCGTGTCTTATCCCGTTATGTGGATGCAATCATGTTGCGCACCACATCCCACGAAAATTTGCTGGAGCTTGCTGAACACGCAACGGTTCCAGTGATCAACGGCCTGACGGACCGCACGCATCCGTGCCAGCTGATGGCGGACGTTCTAACATTCGAAGAGCATCGCGGGTCCATTAGGAATCGCGTCGTGGCGTGGTCTGGCGATGGAAACAATGTGGCGGCGTCCTGGGCACAGGCGGCGGCCCGTTTTGATTTCGAACTTCGCATTGCCTGTCCCGACACCTTGCGCCCGGATCAGCGGGTGATTGATTGGGTCGCCAAAGAAAATGCCCGCGTGACCATCACTCAGGACCCGGAAGAAGCCGTTACGGGGGCCGATTGTGTTGTGACCGACACATGGGTATCCATGGGCGATACGGAACGCGAAACCCGCCATAATCTGTTGGCGCCCTATCGGGTCGATGACCGGTTAATGTCGTTTGCGAAAAAAGATGCCGTGTTTACCCATTGCCTGCCGGCGCATCGGGGCGAAGAAGTGTCGGCCTCTGTCATAGACGGTCCGCAATCCATCGTTTGGGATGCGGCGGAAAATCGGTTGCACGCCCAAAAAGGCGTTTTGTCTTGGTGCCTGTCCTAGATGTCTGAAAAATCCGCGCTCGATTTGCTTCGGGATGGGCCGAAGGACGATGTGGTCGTGCCTTTTAAGATTGAGACGGCCAATATCAGGGGCCGCTTTGTTCGACTGGGCAACGCGGTGGACGATGTTTTACGGATCCACAATTATCCCGAACCGGTCTCCCGCCTCCTGGGAGAGGCGCTGACCCTGGTGGCCATGTTGGGATCGTCCCTGAAATTCGATGGCACCTTTTCCTTACAAACGCGCAGTGATGGCCCCGTTAAGATGTTGGTCGCGGACTATTTTACACCCGGCATTTTGCGCGGCTACGCGTCTTACGATGAGGCGCTGGTGAAAAAATCCACGGGCACCAGTGAAGGGCTAATGGGGAAGGGGCACTTGGCTCTGACGGTGGATCAGGGTGTGGATACCGAACGCTATCAAGGCGTTGTGGAGTTGGCGGGGCAGAGCATGACCGACTGCGCTCATCAATATTTTCGCCAATCCGAACAGATCGACACCACGCTGAAACTCAGCATTGCGAACCTTTTTAAACCTGCGGAAGAGGGGGAACCTTTCGCATCTGCCTGGCGCGCCGGTGGTATGATGGTGCAGGACCTCCCGGATACGGGCGGCGATGTGGATGACGACATACCGGCGCCCACCACCCGGCAGCAACAGGACGAAAAAGAGGATCAATGGCGCCGCGTGGGCTTTTTATTGGAAACGGTCAGCGACGACGAACTGACGGATCCGAACCTTAAGGCAGAAGACCTGCTCTATGCCTTGTTCCACGAAGATGGCGTTCGGGTGTTTCCGGCGGTTCCCTTGCAGGCTGGGTGTCGGTGTGAACGCGAGCGTGTGGCCAATGTGCTTCAAAAATACGACCGGGCCGAGCTCGACGATATGGCGAGCGAGCTTGGCGTCATTCGGGTGACATGCGAATTCTGTAAAACAGATTACGACTTCGATCCCGCTGAGTTTGGCGACTGAGGGCACCCGAAACGGTTGCGCTTGCGTCGAAGAGCGGCCCGCGATAGGTCTTTTGTTCGTCGGCGAATCACTCACAAGGCTTCATGGTCAATGCGCGCATTTTTTGTCATCGCTTCCATCCTGGTTTTAGCCGCTTGTACCCCGCGGGTGGAACCACCGCCGGTTCCCGATTTCGCATTTGATGACAAACCGCCGCTTGGCGTTGCCGTTGCGTCGGTTGATATTGTGAATGCCTACAAGCCGCCGCTCAAAGCACCTTATGTGGAGCATGAGTTCCGAGCAGTGCCAACGCAGGTGGCACGGTCCTGGGCGCGGGCCCGCCTTGAAGAAGGGGGTCCGAAAGGGTCTTTCCGCTTTCGGATTGACGATGCCAGTGTCATCGAAAAAGAACTTCCCACTAAGACTGGTTTGAAAGACTTTATCTACAAGGAACAAGCACGGGAATTGATTGCAACTCTCGACGTTAAGCTTGACTATTCCGTTCCTTGGAAACAGGAAATCCGTACAGGGACCATTTCCGTCAAGGCGGAATCGTCAACCACTCTGCTGGAAGGCATGACGATCGCTGAAATTGATACGGCGTATTTTAAAATGTTGGAAACGCTTGGCGAACGTCTCGACGAACAGTTGCAAGGCCGCTTGGCTGAGGTTTTCGCCCCTTAGGGACTACTCATGAACGTGGTCGCAGAGGCGATCCATAAATCGATGCCCCAGCTCGAGTTGAGACAGCTCGATGAATTCGTTCGGTTGATGCGCCTGGTCGATGCTGCCGGGTCCACACACCACAGTCGGCAGAGCCACCTCATCAAATAATCCAGCTTCCGTCGCATAGGACACCGCGTGGGTGTCGTTTTGTTCCGCTAGCGCCAGCACCAGAGTTTCGGCAGGCGACCCCTCCGTGACGTTAAGACCGGGGCAGACGGCCCCGGATGTGGTCACGATGGTGGCGTCCGGCGCTCGTGACCTTAGGTCCGGAAGCACCACCTCTTCTGCATATTGGTTAAACGCGTGCAGTATTTCTTCTTCGTCCGTGCTTGGAAGGCAGCGGTATTCCCAGGCGAAGGTACATTCCCGTGCCATGATGTTAATGGCGCTTCCACCCTGAATGGTGCCGATATTGATGGTTGTGTAGGGCGGCTCGAAGGCGTTATCGCAACGCTCGGTGGCTTGCATGTGGTGGGCGAGATCCCCAAGCTTTCCCATCAGGGCGGCCGCTGCCGCGATCGCGTTTGCCCCCAGATTTTGCTTACTGGAATGCGCTTCCTTTCCGGTGATTGTGGTTGAAAAGGTCCGTATCCCTTTGTGACGGTTCACCACTTTCATATCCGATGGTTCGCCGACGATGACGATTTCGGGGCGCGGCATCTCGGTGGCAATCTTCTTGATCATGGAGCCGACGCCGATGCATCCCACCTCTTCATCGTATGAAAATGCCAAATGGATCGGGCGGGCCAGCGGCTTTTCGACGAATATGGGAACGTAAGACAGGGCCAGCGCCAGAAAGCTTTTCATGTCGCATGTGCCGCGCCCGTAAAGGCGCCCGTCTTTTTCGACCACGCTAAAGGGGTCCGTGTCCCAGGGCTGCCCATCGACCGGCACCACATCTGTGTGTCCGGACAGCACAATCCCGCCCGGTTCATTGGGGCCGATCGTGGCGTACAGATTGGCTTTCTTGCCATCCTCGTTCGGCACAAGAACCGGCTCAATATGCCATCGCGCCAAGTAGTCACAAACAAAATCGATGAGGTCGAGATTGCTGTTGCGTGATGTGGTGTCAAACGAAATGAGATGGTGAAGGAGTTCACGGGTTGTTTCCATGCGGTGATGCATAGCGTGTCCTTACATGCGCCAGAAACCGGGCGTAAATATAATCAGTACGGTGAATAGTTCCAAACGGCCGAGCAACATACCCGCCGACATAAGCCATTTTGCTTCTTCGGACAGGTCATGAAATGTCCCCGCAGGTCCCACCAAATTTCCCAATCCGGGCCCGACATTGGCAATCGATGTTGCGGCAGACGACAGGGCTGTTACGAAATCAAGTCCGGTAAAGCTTAAGGCTAAGGCCAGCATGAAGATACTGGCAAAGAACAAAAAGAAGAAGCTCATCACGGACGTTATGACGGCTTGGTCAATCGGCCGGCCGGCATAACGCGGTGTGAAAATGCCATGGGGGTACAAGGTTCGCCCCACATGCGACGCCATGGCAGCCCACACCACGTTGAACCGGAAGATTTTGATGCCACAGGATGTGGACCCCGCGCAGCCGCCGATGAACATGATCCAAAACAGGGCCACCACGGCGAACGGTCCCCACGCATTATAGTTTTGGGACGAATATCCCGTCCCCGTCATGACGGAAACAAGATTGAAAGCGGAATAGCGAAGCGTGTCCCACCCGTCATTGATGCCCGCATAGAGTTGATAACTGGTCATCACGGCGACCAGAAAGACAACCGCAATCAGAAAGATGCGTACTTGTACATCTTGGAACAGAGCCCCTCTTTTTCCTTGGACCGTTTGTAAATAGAGCGCGAAAGGCAGAGACCCAACCAGCATGAAGACAACGACGATGTATTCAATCAGGACACTGTCAAACCCCCCAATGGATGCATCCCGCGTTGAGAAACCACCGGTCGCAATTGTCGTCATGGCATGCGCGATGCTTTCAAACCAATTCATTCCGGCAACGCGTAAGCAGACGGCGCATACAAATGTGAGAACCACGTAAATCAGCGTGATGGACAAGGCGAAGCGGGCAGCGCTGGGCAGAACCTTTTCCGGCGTATCAAACGCTTCCACCTTAAATAATTGCATGCCGCCAATTTGCAGCATGGGCAACATGGCAACCGCCATCACGACAATGCCGACGCCGCCCAGCCATTGCAGCAAGGCCCGCCACAGAAGAATGCCGGGAGGGGCAGAATCCAACCCGACAATGACGGTGGATCCCGTGGTTGTTAGGCCGGACATGCTTTCGAAAAAAGCATCCGTGTAGGACATATTGAGTTGGGAGAATGCCAACGGCATGGCGGCAAAAGCAGCGAGAGCCACCCATGAGAAAATCGTCATGATGAATGCTTGTTGCAAGCTCAAGCGATCGCCTTGACCCCAATTAATCAGTGTCATGCTGATGCCGATGAAAAGCGTCAGCAAGCCGCTGCCCAGAAAGGTCTGCCAGTCATCATTGTCGGCCAGCACATCCACCAGCGCTGGAATGAACATGGCGGCCCCAAGGGTGGTCAGCAAGAGACCAGCGACGAGAAGTATGGGGCGGATGTCAAACACGGGCGCACCGGCTCAATAAAAAAGGGCGCTTCGGGCCAGCGGTCTTTTGCAAACGCTGATGCTCAAAACGCCCTAATGGCTACTGAGGACGGATGATTCCGTCAAGTGTGTCTGGTCAGCGCCTTAGCTTTCCATGGTGCTGGCCGGATTTCCGATAATCGTCAGGAATTCGCGCCGTGTCATGGGATCGCGGCGGAAGGAACCCAGCATGGTGCTGGTCACCATGGTGACGCCGGTTTTGTGAACGCCGCGAGTGGTCATGCACTGGTGGGACGCTTCGATCACCACCGCAACCCCCTGTGGTTCCAGCACGTCTTGGATTGTGTTTGCGATTTGGGCCGTCATTTTCTCTTGAACTTGCAGGCGCCGCGCGAAGACCTCTACCACGCGGGCTAGTTTGGAAATGCCGACCACTTTGTTTGTGGGCAGATAGGCAACGTGTGCCCTTCCGATAATGGGCGCTAAATGATGCTCACAGTGAGATTCAAAGCGAATATCCCGCAAAAGGATCATCTCGTCATAGCCTTCGACTTCCTCGAAGGTGCGGGCGAGATATTCCACGGGATCTTGTTCGTAGCCGCTGAACCAATCTCGATATGCCTTGGCGACGCGCTTTGGCGTATCCAACAAGCCTTCACGATCGGGGTCGTCGCCGGCCCATTGAAGAAGCGTCCGAACAGCCTGTTCGGCTTCTTCGCGCGTCGGGCGTTCTAGAAATTCTTGGTGTGCAGCGGTGTCGACAGCGCTCATTATCAAGCTTCTCCTGTTTTTTCTTGTGGCCGCAGCCGTTTTTTAGGCGGGCATTGATTGTTACGATGCCGACGCCGACATGGATCATAACGCGGCGGCTATGAGATGGCGTGTTTGCGGCTAACCTTCAATGGATTAGCCGCCTTCAAAAACGCGTGACAAGAGGATAATGGCAGAAAATACCGAAAATGGGGCAGATTTATTGGATCAGCTGATTTTCGTGGGGGCTGTCGAGCGAAAATGCTGGAATCGTCACCTGAAATGTCTCCCCGTCATGAGTTTCCATCTCATAATTACCGGCCATGATGCCGGATCCAGCGGATAGGTGAACGCCGCTGGTATAGCGGAAGGCTTCGCCGGGTTGCAGTACCGGCTGCTTCCCCACAACACCTTCCCCATGTACTTCTTGAACGCGCCCTAGGGAATCCGTGATGTGCCAATAGCGATTGCGCAATTGAACTGTTTTGTCGCCATTATTCTCAATGACGATGTGATACACCCATACAAACAGGTTTTCGTTGGGTATGGACTGATCGTCCATGTAACTTGGTTCGACCGAAACGCAGATCTTCTGCGTGGTACCATCGCTCATTCTATCTACCCCACTCAATACGCAACGGTGCCGCCGTTTTTCGGCGGCTTTTTTCTGGTCGGGGGAAAGCCGACTATTTCGGCAATTATAGGCGATGTCTAGAGCAAACCCACACTTTAGGTGAGGGAATGCGCTAGTTTTTGCAGATATGGTTACGATCTGCGGTGAAATTGGATCAAATATTGGCTAACGCGGCACCGAGGTCTTCGCAGATATCTTCGGGGTCTTCCAGGCCGACCGACAAACGCACCATGCTGTCCGTGATGCCAAGCTCTGCCCGTGCCTCTGGTGTGAGGCGGGAATGGGTTGTGGTCGCCGGGTGGGTGATCAGACTTTTTGCGTCGCCCAGATTGTTTGAAATATCCACAAGCGTCAGCGCATTCTCAAAGCGGAATGCCGCCTCTTTGCCGCCGTTAACCTCAAAAGTGACCACATTTCCACCGGCTTCCATTTGGGTTTTGGCAAGTTGATACTGGGGGTGGTCTTCCCGGTGCGGATAAAGCAGCCGGGTTACGTGTGGCTGCTCGGCCAGAAAGTCCGCGACCTTAACCGCGGACCGGCAGTGTTCGTGCACGCGCAAATCTAAGGTTTCCAAGGATTTGAGCAGAACCCAGGCATTGAAGGGGCTTAAGGCCGGACCGGTATTCCGTAAAAAACTGTGCAAGTGGTCGTTGAGAAAGTCCTCTTTGCAGAGGATCACACCGCCAAGGCAGCGGCCTTGCCCGTCAATATGTTTGGTGGCCGAATAAACAGTCACGTCCGCGCCAAATTCATGCGGGCGCTGAAGAATAGGGGTGGCAAACACATTATCCACAATCAAGCGGGCACCTGCTTTGTGTGCGATATCGGCCACCGATCTCAAATCAATAATCTCTAATGTGGGATTGGCCGGCGTTTCCAGGAACAAAACTTTTGTATTGGGCTGGACCGCGTCTTCCCATTGGTTCAGATCGGGTCCGTCGACCAATGTCACCTCGATCCCGAAACGGGGAAGCACATTGTCCAGGATGAAGCGGCAGCTTCCGAATAGAGCCTTGGCGGACACAACGTGGTCGCCCGCGCTAAGGTGGCACAGCATGGTTGCGGTAACCGCTGCCATGCCAGTGGCCGTGGCGCGCGCGGCGGGCATCCCCTCAAGGGCGGCCATACGGTCTTCAAACATGCCGACCGTCGGATTGCCGAAACGGCTGTAGATAAATCCCGCTTCTTCGTCCTTGAAACGCCGTTCTGCCTGTTCCGCACTGTCATAGGCATAGCCCGACGTCATGAACATGGCTTCGGAGGTTTCCTGAAATTGGGATCGATTGGTGCCGCTGCGCACCGCGCGGGTTTTAGAGCGCCAAGTTTGATTTGTCTGTTTGTCGGTCATCGCATGCCCTCGCGATAATGCGGAACCCAAAAAAAATCCCCGGCCTCAAAAAGGTCGGGGTTCCGCCGCGACCTTTTAGCGAGTTTGTTTTACGTGGCCGCAAGCCGGTCGGCACAAATCACCACGTGGCAAGTGTTTTAGGCAAGTCCGCCTGGGCCGTCAACAGGGGATTGTTCTGTGGATAAATAGGGAAGATGTGTGGAATGTCTGCCGAATAGGTCAAATACAACCAGCAAAACCCGACGGCAGCGGGGTGAAAAATTGTGGATAACTCTGGGGATGTATGCCGTGCGGAATTGACTTACCGTTGCGAGTCACATCATGTGACGCAATGGTAATTTGGGGGTTTCCCTCGGCTTTTTTCGTCTTAAGGGTGAAGCATGACTGCATTGTCATCCACGGCATCTTCAACACCACCTTCTTTGGCATCGGCCAGTCCTGCAACGGGGTCCGCGTTGAACGCGCCGTCAACGGGCATTCTGCCGTCCCACGCGATCCGGACGCTGATGCGCGAAGCAAAAATTGGCAGCGCAAACCCCATTTCGGATGATCAGGTCCAGCCTGCCAGCCTGGATCTGCGCCTCGGGGCGGTCGCCTATCGGGTACGGGCAAGCTTCCTGCCCGGTAAAGACACAAAGGTGGCTGACAAGCTTGAAGCCTTAAGCCTGCACGAAATTGACCTCACCAATGGGGCTGTCCTTGAAACCGGATGCGTATACCTGGTGCCGTTGCAGGAAACATTGCAACTGCCGGAACGGGTGTCCGCGGCGGCAAATCCAAAAAGTTCCACAGGCCGCATTGATGTGTTCACGCGCTTGATCACCGACGGATCGACCGAATTCGATCAAGTGGCCGCCGGCTATGCGGGCCCTCTGTATGCGGAGATATCGCCTCGCACGTTCAGTGTGTTGGTGCGGGCGGGGGTGTGCCTCAATCAGATCAGGTTTCGCCGGGGGTCACCGTCCCACAGTGATGCGGCGCTTCTGCGTCTCCACGAAAAAGAAAAGCTTGTGGACATGCCGGCCGTTATCGATAACGGATTGGCTTTGTCCGTGGACCTTAAGGGGGAAAGCTCCGGAGGATTGATCGGATACCGGGCCAAGCGTCATGCAGGGCTGATTGATGTGGAACGCATCGGGGTGTACGAGCTGACCGACTATTGGGAGCCGATCACCGCCAACACCACAGGCCATCTAATTCTAGACCCGGACGAATTTTATATTCTCGCGTCCCGGGAAGCGGTTCATGTGCCGCCGACCCACGCCGCTGAAATGGTGCCGTATAATCCCTTGGTGGGCGAATTTCGTGTGCATTATGCCGGGTTTTTTGACCCCGGTTTTGGCCATGGCGCGCGTTCCCGCGCGGTGCTCGAAGTGCGCAGCCATGATGTGCCCTTTATCTTGGAACATGGCCAAATCATTGGCCATCTCGTCTACGAGCAATTGATGGGCGAACCCGTACAGATCTACGGAGATCGCATCGGCTCCCATTACCAAGCCCAGGGCCTGAAGCTGTCTAAGCACTTCAAACAATAGGCGGTGCCCACAGCATTATTTGCTAGGATGGCAGACCGATGGTCATACCACCATCCACAACCATCTCAGCGCCAGTGATGTAAATGCTTTCGTCGCTGCCCAGATACACCGCCATGTTGCCGATGTCCCGCGCCGGATCTCCCATATAGCCGATCGGCAGAGTGCTTTCGATTTGCGTGCGCAGTCCGGCCGGATCGGGCACCGCGGCGAACAGCGGATCCATAATGGGTGTGTCGATGATGCCGGGGTGGATCGAATTGCATCGAATACCAATCGAGGCATTTTCCAGGGCTACCATTTTTGTCAGTAGGCGGACGCCGCCTTTGCTGGCGCCATAGGCGGACCCCCCTTTCTGACCGCGAAGGCCGACGACCGAAGACAGATTGATGATCGACCCGGACGCCCCACCTGGGTTTTGCTTCATGGTACGAATGCCATGCTTACACCCCAGAAAGACACCTGTGAGGTTGACGTCAATAACGCGCTGCCATTGCTCAAGGGGCGTGTCATCGACTGGTGCCGACGTAAAGATCCCCGCATTGTTCACCAACACGTCAAGCCGGCCGTAGTCGTTTCGGGTCTCCGCAATAAGGGTTTCCCAAATGTCTTCTTGGGAAACATCTTGACGCCGAAACCGCGCGCCAAATTTATCGGCGACCTGTGCGCCTTTTTCCTCATCAATATCAGTGATGATGACGCGGGCCCCTTCCTCTACAAATCGTTGGGCGATCCCCGTGCCCAGGCCAGATCCACCGCCTGTGATCAGAGCTACTTTGCCGTCTAGTCTCGCCATTTGCGCTTGTCCTCCCGGCTGGATGTCAGCAGATCGATTGTCACGACCTGCTCCTATGTACTAGGGGAAAGCGTAATGGGGTTCAATCAAGTGTGGCGCGTGATGCTGGCCGTTAAGAGGAAACACTGCAACTTGCACCGCCCAGGACGCAAAATTTCGCGCAATGTGGATGGTTTAAGTGCACCGTCTTCGCTGAGTCCGCAAGAGTCTTCCCGAGTTCGAACTGCGTGTCATAGGGAAGCAAGGTGCACGGAAGAACTTTGGGGTGTGTTTCGCCTTTGCGTTTTACGACCATGCGGCTGTTGGCACACATCACGCTGTCAGGTGACACGTTCAGAATGTTCCAGCAATCTGTGGTGATTTCGGGCACGTCCTGTGTTTCGTCCATTTCCGGAAACAACACCAATGCGGCTGGATCGCTTGCGTCAATGGTAAGGCCTTGCTGCGCAAACAAGTTCGCGTAACCGGATCGTTCCGCGTCCTCCGGTTCACCCGAAAGCATTCGGCCCGCGACATTCAGTGTGAAGCCATTCTCTGACAGCCACCGCAGACCTTCCATGGCTTTGCCCCACGTATTGGCACCACGTTCGGTTTCGTGAAGCGCTTGCGAATAATGGTCCAAACTAACGCGCATCACAATTTGTGCGCCATATCTGTTTTGAAGGTTTAGCAACTGTTCTTTGACGCGCGGGCGCAACATGGGTTGCATGGCATTCGTCAGTATCAGGACGTCATACCCATATGCCAGACAATCTTCCATCATTTGAGGAAAGTCCGGGTTCATGAAGGGTTCGCCGCCGGTGAAGCCAATTTCACGCGGGCGTTCGGAAAACCCCTCAAGTTCGAGCAAATAGGAGCGTACGTCTTTCGCGCTCAGATACACCAGCCTGTCATTCGTCGGACTGCTTTCGATGTAACAATTCGCGCACGCAATATTGCACAAAGACCCTGTGTTGAACCACAACGTGTCCAATTTTCGCAGCGTTACCGATGCGCGTTCCGTGCCCTCCACCGTCATCAGGGGGTCGGCAAATTTCTTTGGGTGAAGCCGGGTTTTCCCTCGAACGTCAACGACCTTATCCATTTTCCAGCCTTTTTACGCGTATTCGCCAGACATTAGGGTGCAAATCGACCATGTCAATTCGCCATTCCGGTGCTCACCGGAATGTGAGCGAGCCGGTTCCGTTGGAAATCAGGGCCGGCATCCCTTAAACTGCGGGAAAACCGGAAACGAACGCTTTAAAACGGAGGACACCCATGCACGATATCGTGATACGCAACGGCTTGGTTTACGACGGCACCGGCGCGGCACCGCAGAGGGCGGATATCGCGATTGATGACGGCGTGATCTCGAGGGTGGGGCAGGTATCCGATCCGGGTAAGGAAGAAATAGAGGCTGCCGGTCAAATTGTGACGCCGGGATTTGTGGATGTGCACACCCATTACGATGGTCAAGTCACATGGGATCCATATCTCCAACCTTCCACCTTTCATGGCGTGACAACCGTTATCATGGGCAATTGCGGGGTGGGGTTCGCGCCCTGTGCGCCGGAGCGGCATCAATGGTTGATCGGGCTGATGGAAGGGGTTGAAGATATTCCGGGTACGGCCCTTGCGGAAGGGATCAAATGGAACTGGGAAAGTTTTCCTGAATTCATGGACGCCGTAGAAGCCTCCCCTCTGGCCATCGATGTGGGGCTTCAAGTGCCCCATGGCGCCCTGCGCGGTTATGTGATGGGGGATCGCGCGGCCGATTTGGAGCCTGCAACCCTTGAAGAAGCGAAAGAAATGGGCGTGCTTGTGCGCGAGGCATTGGACGCCGGCGCCCTTGGCTTTTCAACTTCACGCACGGAAAAACACAGGGATAAAGACGGTCGGCACACACCGACCTTCAAAGCCGAACAACAAGAACTCCACACCATCGCTCAATCTATGGGGGATGCCGGGAAAGGCGTGATCCAGTTGATTGCCGATTTTTGGGATTTCGAACCGGAATTCGCCTTGATCCGAGGCATGGCCGAAATATCCGGTCGGCCCTTGTCCATGACCATTGAGCAAGACGACCGGCATCCGGAGATTTGGACGCAAGTGTTGGACGGCATTACGAAGGCTGCGGAAAGTGGCCTGCCGATGAAGGGGCAAGTGCCTCCGCGCCCTACATGTGTCCTGCAAGGTTTCACCACGACCTTGTGCCCGTTCACGTTCCACCAAACCTATCGTGAAATCTTCCATCTTCCGCTGGAAGAGAAAGTCAAAGCCTTCAATGACCCGGACTTCCGGGCGCGCTTGCTCGCGGAAACAGTTGAACTGGATCCGGACAGTGTGGTGTCCTTCTTGCTCACCGGTTTCCATAAGATGTTCGAAATGGGTAATCCTCCGAACTATGAACCCGACCCCAAAGACAGTGTCGCGGCGATTGCGGAGCGCGAAGGCCGCAATCCGCTCGATGTGGTCATGGACATTATGGTGAAAGATGAGGGTAAGGCCTTCATCTTCTTCCCCTTGATGAACTACCAGCACGGCGATCTGGAAGACGTGCGGACCATGATGACCCATCCGCACACAACGCTCGGCCTTGGGGATGGCGGCGCTCATTGTGGTATTTTGTGTGATGCAAGCTTCCCGTCCACTTTATTGGCCCATTGGGGGCGTGACCGCACACGCGGTGAGAAGCTTCCCTTAGAATGGATTATCCGTAAGCAAACAAAAGACAGCGCGGAATTACTGGGACTTGAGGATCGGGGTGTCCTTGCACCAGGCATGAGAGCGGATGTGAATGTCATCGATTTCGATCACCTGACCCTGCACGCGCCGGAAATTGTGCATGATCTGCCGGCGGGCGGGAAACGCCTGGTGCAGAAAGCTGATGGCTACACCGCGACCATTGTGAATGGGGTGGTGGCCTTTCGAAATGGCAAACCAACGGACGCTCCGTTGCAAGGAAAGCTTATTCGGGGGGCGCAAATGCGGCCCCCGGCGGCTGGGCAACACCTTGCCGCAGAGTGATCTCCGGGGATTAATGCAGCGCCTTGGCTTGTTCTTCCTTGACGAACAGCATGAGGGCCAGCCCCGCGCCTAACAGCAACAGAATAGAGGCATAGCCTGCGCGTTGGCTCGCGAACAAGTCGGTGAAGAAGCCGACGGTCATCGGCGCCAAGAAGGCCGTTGCGGTGCCTGAAAGCGCATAGAGACCAAAGAATTCTGTTGTCATGGTCGGCGGGGCAAGGCGCGCCATCATTGTGCGGCTGTTGGCGTAGGCCGCTGTGATGGCCACGGCAACAACCGTCATAAGTCCCATGAAAATGATTTCCGGCCAAGTGTTGAAATAGGGAAACGACCAGACCGGCGGGGCGGTGGCTGGATCGTAAGGGAATACAAACAGGATTTGTGTGGGCGTGGTGGAAACCGTGGCGATGACACCCAGTGTGGTGATGCCGATGGAAACCATGATCGCACGCTTGGACCCGACGGTATTGTCTAACCACCCGCCGAAGAAGCCACCCACAACGGCAAAGACGCTGAGGAAAATGCCATAGATCAGCATGCGAACTTCATCCCACCCGAACACACCGACGGCGTAAACACCCCCGAATATCAAAATGGCGGTCTTACCGTCATTGTAGAACATGCGGGCCAACAGATAGGTCGCCACGTTGCGGTATTGCGGCAACTTGCGAAGGGTGCCGTAAAGGGTTTCCAGTCCCTGCAGGACAAGGGTGCTAAGCGGTTGCGGGGTCGGTTTTGTGTCGGGCGTATACAGGAACAGCGGAATCGAGAACAGCAGCAGCCAGATGGCGACGATCGGACCGGAAATCCGTGAATGCTGATAGCTTTCCTGATCCAAACCGAACAAAGGCGCGTCAGGCAGGAACGACCAATCCATCTGTCCGGGTAGCGCGAAAAAAAACAGCATGAAGATGAGGATTAAGAGGGATCCGGCATTGCCCGCCGCAAGGCCCAGGCCTGACAGCCCCCCTAATTTTGCCGGCGTGGTGATATGCGGCAACATGGCGTTGTGAAAGACCGACGAATATTCGAAGGCGATGCCGATCACCACAATAAGGACGGCGATCGACCAAATGGAAAGGCCGCCGTCGGCCCCTGGTAAGGCCCACCAGAGAAGAAACATGCACGGGGCCATGATGCCAACGAAGGCGGCGATCCAGGGTTTGCGGCTTCCCCCCTTGTCGGCGATTGCGCCAAAGAGAGGGGCGAAGACCGCGATAAAAAATCCGGCTATGCCGTTCGTGTACCCCCAAATTGACTGGCCCTCGACTGGGTCGCCGACCACGACATTCGTAAAATAGGGGGAAAAGATGTAGATCGTAATGAGGATGACATAGGGGGTCCGGGCCCATTCAAACAAGGCCCAAGACAGTTCTCCACGTGAAAACGCCGTGTCCGCGCTGCCGGACAGGTATGTTGTGGACGCCGTCGCGCCGGTTACGTTGGACGCAGGTGGTCCCGGTATCGGCTGCGGGGGCTGCGTGCCTGTTGGCGGCTGCACTCCATTGCTCGGCGGCGGTGTGAGGTTTTCAGTCACTAAACTCTCCGGACAAAGACAACCTAATGGCTGTCAAGAAATGCACGGCTGGATTGGTAGATGGCACGCGCGCGGTCGGTAATGTCCGGGTATTTTTCGCGAAGTGCAAGGGATCGTATTTCTGGGCTGACCGGAAGGTCCGTTGGGAGCGCATTCATAATGTCCGCGAGCGGCAACTCTCCGTCACCCGGAAGTAACCGGCCGTCAATGGCTTCGGACATCAGTTTCTCGAAAGTGGGATCGGCAAGCGCTGCGGGCGCATCCGCTATCTGGCAATAGGGAAACAGGCCGGGATCCGCCGCCCGCACCGCGTCGATGGTACTGCCGGAACGAATTAAGTGAAGGGTATCAACTAATATCCCACTTGACGGGTGGGCAACATCTTCCACCACATCCAGTGCGTCGGTTAGAGATTTTATCTCCGTTATCGGAAGAAATTCCAAAACGGCGGTCATCTCATTGGTGCCGGCATGTGTGCACAGCTCTTCGAATTTACTCTTCGTTGCGGACCGGTCAGGATCACTGCTCACGATCAGGACAAATTGCGCGCCAAGCTCAGCCCCTATGTCGATTGTTTTTTTGTGAATAGGATTGGACGGGCCCGGCTGAATCCACACGACTTCAACATCCAATACGGTCACATCGGCCGCCGCCAGCCGGGATTTAACCTCGCGCGTGGTGGCATGTGTCCAGTGGTCAAGATCGACCCACAATCCCGTCATGTCGAAGCCGGCATAATGTGCTGCCGACACCATGTCCGGGGGATCAAATTCTTGAACGTTTCCTGCTGCGAGTGAGAGCGGGTAGGTCACGCACGCCTCCTGGTTTTTTCTTATTGTCTCGCGGGCGCACGCCGATTGCCAGCACTTAGTTTTACAAAAACTCGCACAGCGTGAAGTGCTTCTGCAAAGTGTCTGCGTTGGATTGATGCGCAGCGGTTGGCACGGTTAAATGGCCGCAAAGATAAACTCACCACCCGGGTAGGAGGCGCCAAAATGGCCACTAAGAAACCGTTTCGATTTTCGGTCCAAGGATTCAACGCAAGCTCCGCAAGTGCGTGGCGAGAAACCGTTCAGAAGGCGGAAGGCTTGGGGTATTCCGCGTTTCATTTGGCGGATCACTATATTGGCCCGGGACCGGCGTTGGAAAAAGCAGCGCACCCGGTTCAAGACGTTGCCGCTGTGCCCGCCATGGCCATGGCCGCGGAGGCGACCAAAACCATCAAGATCGGCTGCCGGGTTTTTTGCACCGGTTATCGTCCAGCGCCGGTGTTGATCAAAGAAGCCATGACCATCGATTTTCTGTCGGAGGGACGGTTGGAATTGGGGTTGGGGGCCGGGTGGATCACCTCGGAATATGAGGCCATGGGGATTCCGTTTGACAGCCCGGGCAAGCGCATCAAACGCCTTGAGGAAACGGTCGCTTTGGCAAAGCAGGCCATGACGGGCGACCGCCTTAATGTGCAGGGCGACTATGTACAGGTGAGCGATTATGACTCCGTCCCGAAACCGGCAAATCCCAAGGGCGTGCCCATCATGATCGGGGGCGGTGCGCCGCGCGTGCTGAAGCTGGCCGGCCGCGAGGCAGACATTGTGAGTATTAACTTCAACAACCGCTCCGGTGCGATCGGCCAAGATGGGGTCGGCAATTCCACCCACGAGGAAACACGCCAAAAGGTGGCGTGGATTGAGGAAGGGGCGGGCGACCGCTTCGATCAGATCGAACTGGAGATCGGCGCTTACTTCACCGTGGTGACAGACCAGGCCCAAGCGGTGGCTGAGCAATTTGGCGGCATGTTTGGGTTGCCCGCCGATGAAATGCTGCGCCATCCCCACGCCCTGTTCGGCACGGTGGATGGCATTTGCGAAGAGTTGGAACGTCGGCGCGAGGAATTTGGCATCAGCTATATCTGCGTGCCCAATGATGTTGCCGAGGCTTTTGCGCCTGTGGTGGCTCGCCTGCAAGGGAATTAACGCGGGGGCCGCGGGTGATGACCAGCGCCTTTCCATTGAAAATTGTTCAGGTGGCCTATCATGTGCCGGACGCGCGGGCTGCGGCGTTAAATATGGCGGCGGACATCGGGGCTGGGCCGTTCTTTTTGGCGGAGCATATTCCGCTCACCAGATGTGAGTATCGAGGGGCGGAGACCGTGTTCGACCATAGCTCCGCCTATGGGCAAATGGGCACTGTGATGGTGGAATTGGTCCAGCAACATAACGACGCGCCCTCGGCCATCCGGGATATGTTTGGTCCGCGGGAAGAAGGCCTGCATCATGTGGCGTGTTTCGTGGATGACCTAGGGGCTGCGATCGAACATCATGCGGCGCATATGCCGTTGATCCAGTATGCTTCGACGGCAGGGGGTGTGGACTTTGCCTTTTTGGATGGGCGCGCGCGTTTTGGGCACATGGTTGAACTATATGAGCCAAGCGACATGCTGGTCGGGTTTTACGATATGGTACGCGCCGCCGCCGAAGAATGGGACGGCGCTGAGCCAATCCGTTCCTTGGGCTGAGGTTACGTACCGAACAGCTTTGTATTGCCGAGCGAGGCGTGTGCCCATTCATTGGACAGAGCTTGGAAAGCATGTCCTAAACGATTGAGGTCCGCATCGGATACATCCGTTGCCATTTGGATCGTCAAGCTGTCGTCGAACAGGGTGCTTGCTTCGCTGGCTGACTTTGCAGGGCGTTGCTTCACGGCAAAACCTTCGAAAAACAGGATGAGACTTGGTTTGTCGCCGTCATGCGAAATATGAAACTGTTTCAGTGGAAAACGAAAATCGATACTGATGTGATCCGAACTGGTCCGGATCGACATGATTTCGTTTTCGTATTGCACCCGGTTGACGAGGCTCCACTTTGCCAAATGAACGCGCAACCAGGCTTCGGTCTCTGACAATGCCGGTATACGGATTGTTCCTGTGATTACATCTGTAGACGGAGGGAATAGGGTTACTCTGTGTTCAGGTTTCATCGTTGCCTCCCTGTCGCGGGAACGGTCATGGACCGTTTTATCTTGCCGTTTGTTTGCGGCTTTTTCTTGTCGGTTTGATTGTCTAAATCGCTGATTTTGATCAGAAAAGGAATGCCATCTTTAGTCGATCATTTACCCTATCGGGACGCAATACAGGATGGGTTAGAGCCGAAAGGACCGGCAGAATAGTCCGGGCGGGTCCGTAAATCCACAAGAATCGTCCGTCGGCGCATGACCTTGTTTTGCAGTGCAAAAGAGCCGGTGCGCCGTTGCGTTCGCGCCATCCAGCCAATAGGGTGAATCATTGGTTAACGAGAGGATCAGATAAAATGAGACGCAGTGTTCCGCGCATTCCCCCCGTATCAGACGACGAAATGACGGAGGAACAACAAAAGCTTCTCGCCCCTCTGATTGAGCAGGGCTGGGTCGATAATGTTTTTCGTACGATCATCCAGCATCCCAAGCTCTACAAGAGATGGATCGTCTTCGCCAACCATGTTTTGTTCAAATCCACCTTGCCGGCCCGGGAACGCGAAATTGCCATCCTGCGGGTCGGGTGGCTGTGCCAAGCCGAATATGAATGGGCGCAGCATGTTGAAATTGGGAAGCGGGCGGGCATTACCGATGCCGAGATCGAAAAAATCGTTGTCGGTCCGGATGGCGACTGGGATGCGAAGGATCAAGCGTTATTGACCGCTGTCGATGAGCTGCATCAGAACAAAGATATTTCAGATGCCACATGGGCCAAACTCGCCGACCATTTTTCACAGAAACAGATCGTTGATCTTGTATTCGCCGTCGGTCAGTACACCTTGGTATCGATGGCTCTGAATACTTTCGGCGTTCAGTTGGATGAGCGTTTAACCGGGTTCCCAAAATAAAAAGGGCGCCGACCGGCGCCCCCCTAACTTGGTCGTGATTATTAGTATTCGTCGTTTAGGTATTTCTTGAGCGTGATGTGATGTTGACGAATGCGCATTTCCTGGTAGTTGCCGAAATGAACTTCGCCGGTACCGGACGCATGAAGACCTTCCTGCACATACGGTAGGTTGCCCATATCCTGCTCAAAAATATCCGCCAGACCCCCAAGTTCTTCGGCGTCTGTCCATTTTTGATCCTCTGTCAGCCAATGGACCGGCACGGGCTCTGGTCTTGGCTTCCCTTTGGGGCATCGCTTCAGCCACATCACTTCCATGATCGCCGAGTTAACGTCGCGTCCATTGGGGCGCCAGCGATAAACCAAGTTTGGTGGAAAGCCCGCCCACACCGACAGGTTGGGGAAAACATTATAGAGCAATGCATCCAGCATTTCGGCGTCGGATTTATCCGAATAATCATGACCATCTTCGGCAGAGAAGGCCTGGCGGCTTACTTCCGCCATAAAGGCACGGGCTTTCTGTCCGTCCGGCACTTTGAGCCCGCTATCATCTTCAACACGCCCCGACGTGGCGGTCATGGAATTCAGAATTTCTTGCTCGCTGTAGTTTTTGTCATAGACATGAGGACTTGGTTCGCCCGTCGCGCTTATCTGGCGCGTGATGTGATCCGTGAACACATCATATTGAGAATTCGCGCAGGCGAGATACGGCATGATTTGAGGATGCGTATCGATTGTGTGCCAAGATTCCATGAAGGCTTCTGACACAACTTTCCAGTTCGCTTTAACGACTTTCGCCACGTGAATGGATTTGTAGCAGTCTTCGACCTTCCACCGTTGGAAGTGTTCGGGAAGAATATCGAGTACTTCGTAAAGAGGCCGGGCATTCAGGTCCATATTGATGAAGACAAAACCGCCCCATGTATCGACCAGTGTTTCTGGCAGCTGAAGTTTTTCCGGTGTTAAGTGTGGAAAATCCCATTGTGTCGGGTTGGACTTAAACGACCCATCCAAATTCCATGTGAAGCCGTGGAACGGGCACCGAAACTGATTGGCGCACCCTTGATCATGTTTCAGCTTCGTGCCCCGATGAAGGCAGGAATTGTAGTAGGACTTAATTTCGTCCGGCTTTGTCCGTACAATGAGGAAAGACTTGCCGACGATGTCATATGTCATGTAGTCGCCAACCTCGGGGATCTCTTCTTCCCGGCAGGCCATTTGCCACGTGCGCGACCACATTTTCTCGACTTCTTGGTCGAAGAATTCCTGCGAGGTGTAGTGTGCGGCGGGGATGGCTTCGTCTCCTAAAAACGGAGCCGATTGGGCGCGCAACGATGCCGGTGCCTCTTTACTGTCTTTATCTAGGATGTCCTGATAGGAAGGCGCGTCGCAGCGCGCTTCTCCCGGCTTCAAGTTGACGTGTTCGCCCATAATTCCTGCCCTTGTATCCCTCTCATTGTTCGGCTTTGTAACAAAAGCTATACGAGATTGGACAGGTCGGGTACTCAAATTCCGGACGCTAATGGGCCTGTGCGGGCAAATCGGCCGGAAATTGTGGCATGGGTGTTCTAATTTTTCACAAGGAATGATTTCGGTTAAAATTATCGCCACGGATGGCGCATCTTGATCGAGGCGTTTAAGATGAATGGTCGGGGATGCGGATCAATTAAAACGCGGGTGTAGCTCAACGGTAGAGCTCCTGCTTCCCAAGCAGGCGACGAGGGTTCGACTCCCTTCACCCGCTCCACTTTAAATCGTCAGGTTGAATTTAGGCGTTGGCGCGATTTGCGGCATCGGAGCCGCTTTCTTCATTGGCATCTTCGCACGCATAGTATCGCCGCTGGCTTCTTAAGCGATCCCCAACAAATCGCATAAAGACCTTCACGCGGTTAGACGTATACGTATCTTCATGAGTCAAGATCCAAAGGTCCCAGCCGTCATCGTCAAATGGCGGCGATAAGCGGACGAGCCGCGGATCGGGCTCGCCCATGCCGCACGGCAAACGAGCAACGCCAAATCCATTGGCCACCATTTCACGCATCGTCGTGACATCGTCGCATCTGGCTGCGACCACAGGCTGCGCCAAGTATCGTGATAACGAGCTGATGATTGAATCGTCCGTCAATCCGGTGATGACAGGGACCGGGGTTGTGATCGGCTGTTCCGCGGTCGCGGCGTCTGCGCGAGAATACTTGCAATCGCCGCCGTACAGCGCCCACCGAAAACTTGAAAGCTTCCGCCCCACCCAACTAAGAGGAGGCTGTTGGGTCACACGTACGACCACATCGCCTTCCCCTCTATTCAGATTGATCAGGTCATTCGTGCCCTGAATATGGAGTGTTATATCGGGATATTCTTTCGCGAAATCGAGCAGAATTGGCGTCAAATGCCCCGCGGTCATCGGCTGGGGGGCACTGACGCGAATTTCCCCTTGAAGCGACTGATCTTTGCCAGAGATCCGGCGTTCAATGGTGACCACGCGGTCTTCGGCTTCCTGTGCGATGGCCAGCACTTCCGCACCGACTTCGGTCGGATGATAGCCATCGGATTCCCGTTGCAGCGCTTTCTCGCCCAGCTGAGCTTCAAGCGCAGAAATGTGCCGGGCAACCGTGGTTCGATTGACACCAAGCTCTTTTGCAGCGGCTTCCATGGATTTTTGTCGGATCACGGCCAAGAAATAGGGCAAGTGCATCCAGGTTTTCATACTACCCCCAAGATGTCCAAATTGTATGCCCGACTGACCTGAACCCTTGGAGAAGATGGGGAGCCGGTGTGCATATTTCCAGTAGTGCGGTGCTTTTTTTTACGTCGGCTTTTCCGTTGCCGGACCCATATGTTCGAAAAGCCCTAACACATTGAAATCCTAATCCTTTTCAACTCCATTTTGAACACGGTGTTATAATTTTTTATAGTATGTGCAAAAATGTGAATGGACGGTGCAATAAATGGCTCTTTTCTTGGATTTTTTCTGTCCCAAATAAGGCTGGCTTGCTGCATAAACTGCCCTTGAGGAGAGAGAGTATGAAAACGATTGGTGTTTTGGCCGCCGCTGCGATCGCCCTGCCTTTGGCCGCCGTCGCTGTGACGCCGGCTTCCGCTGCTGGGTATACCGAAGCTTTGAACGCGTGTTACGCGAAAATCGAAGCGTCAACAGATGTACGCGGTCACAAAATGATGAAGGTGAAGAGCCGCGCCGGTGGCAAAGTCCAGCTTTGGATCAACAGCCGCTTGGAAGACAAATCGACCATGAAGTCCTTCTGTGTGGCGACAACCAGTGGTCAATTGGTGGCGCTTGAATCTGCCCCCGGCAAATGGGCAGGCAAATATCAAGCTGCCCCTTACAGCGATGTGGCATCCCGTTAGGACGATCGCGGGTCTTCCGACCCGACCTGATGGATGCCCGTGAGCAAACGTCGATCTGATTGGATTCCTCCCGACCCGATAGGCTACGCTCACAATTCTAGACCGCCACTGCTGTCAGCAGTGGCGGTTCTTTTTTGCGATCATCTTCCAAAAAGCGTAGCCTTCCGACGCAGTTTCGTTTGATGCAAGGTGCTGATACAAGGGCACTTCGTATTCTTTGTAGAGGGGAGAGCAGTATGGAACAGTTTCGTCTTTGGGCCACGACCATCATCATGACCGTCCTATTTGGTTTCGGCGCGGCAACCGCGGCAACGGAAACCATCGAGATTCCGGAAGAACAACAAGATGACGTGACCGCGGAATTAATTGCGGGTGTTAAGGCTTATCTTGACGGCAATATTGCCGAGGCCAAATCGACGCTCGAATTTGCCGTCCAGTTAATCAGCGAACTCAAAGCTAAAGGTCTTAGCGCCTTTTTACCCGCCGCCATTAGCGAGGAATGGACCCGCGAAGACGGTGACACCCAAGCCGTGGGAGCGGCCATGTTTGGCGGGGGCATCAGTGCATCGGCCAAATACAAAATGGGTACCGAGGAATGCACGGTGACCATCACGGGCGACTCACCCATGATCCAATCATTCACCATGATGTTGTCCAATCCCGCCATTGCGTCCGCATCGGGCAATAAGATGAAGCGCGTCAACGGTGAACGTGTGATGATCAGCACCAATGGTGAAATACAAACCACCGTAAACAACTTCTTCATCCAGTATGGCGGTAACTGCAGTGAAGAAAACAAACTCAAGCATGTGGAAGCAACCGACTTCCCCGGCTTGAAAACCTATCAGTAAGTAGATCGACTTTGAGGGGGGCGGCTGCGGCTGGCCGCTCCACTCTGAACTTTCCCTGCCGCTCATGACGTTTTGAATGTGGAGAGTTTTATGCGCGCGGTCATCTTGCTGACCTTGATGGTGATTTTGGGGGCATGTGAGCCTGCGGAAAAACCTGTTGAAGCAGATCCAACAGCTGGCTGGGCGTTGGTCTCTGACGACTCGCGAATTTCCTTCGTATCCGTGAAGGCCGGGGATATCGGCGAAACCCACTATTTTAAAGAACTTGCAGGGTCTGTTTCACCAGACGGGCAGGTGACCATATCGGTGCCGCTGGCAAGTGTTGAGACCAATATCGACATTCGCAACGAGCGTATGCGCGACCTGTTTTTTCAAGTGGCGCAATTCCCAACCGCAACGCTAACCTCGCAAGTTGATCTTGCCGCGTTCGACTCTGTCGAGGTGGGCCAACGTCAAGAGGCCGAAATTGTGGTGACATTGGATTTGCACGGCGCCACGGCCGAATATGACGCGAAGGTCTTTGTCACGCGCTTGTTGGCAAACCGCATTTCAGTATCGACCATCGAACCACTGATTTTATCCGTGGACGAATTTGATTTAGGAGACGGGCTGGAAGAACTGAAAGTTGTTGCGGGGCTTCCGTCAATCACGCCCGCCGTCCCCGTCACCGCATCCTTGGTGTTCACGCAATAACTCGGGGCGCGCTTTTTAAGCGTCGGCCGTTTCGAACTCAAACCGCTCGGTTGTCACGGATGCTTGCGCGGGGGGCGAATAGCGCGGTCCGGCAACGTTTTCGGGTGCAAATATGTCATCGAGGTCGGCCATGAGGTCGTCTGACAGCGCCACATCAGCCGCGTTATAATTGTCTTCCAAATGCTGAAGATTGGTCGTGCCCGGTATTGGGGCGCACGCTTTGTCTTTGTGAAGGGTCCAGGCCAGTGCCAGTTGCGCAACAGTGCAGCCAACTGAGCTCGCTTGTTCCTTCAAGGTTTCGATAAACTTCAGGTTTTGAGAAAAGTGCGGTTCGCTAAACCGGGGGAACGTGTTGCGCAAATCCCGCTCGTGATAGCTGCCCGGTGCCGGCGGATTGTCGGCAAGGAAGCCACGTCCGACAGGAGAGAACGGCACGAATGTGGTGCCTAACTCCTTGCAGGTTTCAATGACAGCGATTTCCGGATTGCGCGTCATCAAGGAATATTCAGACTGCATGGCCGCGATGGGGTGGACCGCATGGGCGCGTTTCAATGTTTCCGCTGACATTTCCGACAGACCGATAAAGCGAATTTTACCCGCGTTGACCAGGTCCGACATCGCCCCCACCGATTCCTCTATAGGCACGTTGGGATCAGGCCGATGCATGTAGTAGAGGTCGATACGGTCGGTCTGCAATCGTTCCAGGCTGGCATCGCAGGCGGCTTTGATGGTCTCTGGGCGGCCATCCAAAAACCGTTTGCCGTCTTTGAAGCCCATGACGCATTTGCTGGCGAGAAAATAGTCATCGCGCCGTTCTTGCAGGGCCTCACCGATCAATGACTCATTCTTGCCCATGCCGTAGATCGTGGCTGTGTCAAGAAAGTCATAGCCAATATCGATGGCACGTTGGAGAAACTTGACGGCTTCTTCATGTGGCTGAGCCGGCCCATAAGCATGGCTCAAATTCATGCAGCCCAGCCCGATTGGGTGGACCATAGAGTCTCCGATTTTTCGTTTTTCTGCCGACATGGTGTGCGCCTTCACTTCAGAATTTCGCTGGGTCACACATACTCGATGCGCGCCTGTTGCCGCAAGGCGTCGAGCTGTGCCTGGCGATGCCCGCATAGTTTTCGTTGAGGTGTAGGGAAAATTAATGCCCCCGGCATGGGCATAGGACTGGGTATGGAGCATAGGCCGATACGGGCGCCAGGGGCAAAAGTGTTGCCGTCAGACCGGCCCCGCGGACCTAAAACCGCCGGAATGACCCGCGATAATTAGGCGGAATTGCCTGAACCTAAGATGAACGGCCCCGTTCAGATTATTCAGGTGTTACCAATACTACTGATAGGGTGGGATATACTGGTATTGGGACCAGTTTTATCTAGTTGGAAAACGCTTTTACTGAAGAAACGCGGGTATTTTTGGTTCTTCCGGGGTTTCCTCCGGCGCGTTTTCATCGACCTCTTCCAATTCCACCTCATGGCCCCACAGGTTTTTGATATGGCCTAAGACTTGATCTCTGCTTTCTGGATGCAACGGAATGCTGTCTTGTAGGGTATGGCGCAAGGTCAGTTTTCGATCGCCGGCTAGATCCGCGCCGGTCACCTGAATGTTGGGTTCCAGACGGGACAGTTCGTAAGATTGCGCAAGCGTTGTGCGCACGTCCCGATAACCTTGTTCGTTGTGAATCGCTGACACCACATAGTTGGCGTCCGATGACTTGTCCAACAGCGAGAAAAAGCGGAAGTCGCGCATGAGTTTTGGGCTCAGGAATTGTTGGATGAAGCTTTCGTCGCGGTAATTGGCCCAGGCGTCCTTCAAGACGCCGCGCCAGTCCTCCGATCCGGCGAAATCCGGAAACCATTCCTTGTCCTCGTCGGTGGGCGCTTCGCAGATGCGTTTGATGTCCTCCATCATGGCGAAACCCAGCGCATACGGATTAATACCACTGTAGCGCGGATCGTCGAATGTCGGCTGGAAGACCACACTTGAATGGCTGTGTAAAAATTCCAGCATGGACCCTTCGCCGATTTGGCCCCGATTGTAGAGTTCCGTCATGATGTAATGGTGCACAAAAGTGGCACAACCTTCATTCATCACTTTCGTTTGTTTCTGCGGATAGAAATACTGGGACAGGTTTCGAACGATCCGCAGAAGCTCTCGTTGCCAGGGCCGCAGGATGGGGCTTTGTTTTTCAAGAAAGTAAATGATGTTTTCTTCCGGCAACATCATGTGCGCGTGTGCTTCGTCCGAATCCGGAGCGTCTTCTTCATCATCCCGCTGGTCTTCATCGCGGATCGGTTGGGGCAGGGTGCGCCAAAGGTCGTTGAAGGTTGCTTCGTCATAGGCAATGCGTTTCCGCGTGCGTTCGATCAAGGCGTCCATGCTCAAACGTGGCGGCCGACGATACCGAAAGACACCGTGGTCCATGATCGCATGTGCTGAATCCAGCACCCGTTCTACGGCATCCGCGCCATATTCTTCTTCGCACCGGGCGATATATTTTTTGGCAAAGTTCAGATAATCCAAAATGGCTTCCGCATTCGTCCATTGGCGGAACAGGTAATTGTTCTTGAAGAAATGATTATGCCCATACGCAGCGTGCGCGATGACCAGCGCCTGCATGGTCATGGTGTTTTCTTCCAAGCAATAACTGATGCAGGGGCTCGAATTGATCACAATCTCATAGGCCAAGCCGGCATAACCATGTTTGTACATGGTCTCGTGATGGGCGAACAATTTGCCGAAGGACCAATGATTGTACATGAGCGGCATGCCGTGGGACGAATAGGCATCCAGCATTTGTTCCGTCGAGATGATTTCGATCTGGTTCGGATAAATATCCAGGCCAAGATCGTTTAAGGCGATTTCTTCGATCGCGTCATTGACAATCCGTAGTCTGTCGAAATCCCATTCGGAATCTTCAAACAATAGATTGGAACTTTTTGCGGTTGCTGTGCTCATAAAGCTCTAACTCTTTGATGAGATTTCCTTGTTGAACAGCTCACGGAAGACAGGGAAAATATGGGACGGTTGGCTGATGCGTTTGGTTGCGAAATTCGGCCATTCCGCACGGACCCGCCCATAGGCCCGCCAGAGTTCAGCACCGGAATCGTCATGGGCGAAGACTTCCATTTCACGGTCGTCCAAGATTTCGATATAGGCGTAATATTGGCTGATGGGCATGATGTCGTTGTGCAACATGTTCACACAACGCTCCGCGTCTCCGGTTTGGGTATAGCCGTCGGATGCTTGGGCCGCGTAAATGTTCCAGTCGGCGGAGGAATAGCGCTCCCCGGCGATCTTGATCATTTCCTCCAGCGCGGTGGAGACGATGGTGCCGCCGCTTTGGGGGGAATAGAAGAACGTTTCTTCATCCACTTCTTGGGCGTCGTGAGTGTGGCGAATGAACACCACGTCCACTTTGTCGTAGCGGCGGATCAAAAAGAGGTGCAGCAACAGGAAGAACCGTTTTGCTAAGTCCTTTTCGCGCTCGCCCATTGAGCCTGACACGTCCATCAAACAGAACATGACCGCCTGGGCGGTTGGTACGGGCGACGGTTCATAGGCGTTGAACCGCACATCGATAGGGTCGATATAGGGGATCCACCGGCGCTTGGCTTCCAGTTCTTCGATCTGCTTGTGAAGAAGCGGCACTTCTGCGCGTTCTTCATCCGACTTCTCGATTTTCGCCTCCAGCTCGAACAGGCGCTCCTTAAGGGCGTTGAGTTCTTTCGTGCTTGGCCGCTTGAGGGCCAGGCGCCGGCCATAGGAATTGCGCATGGTGCGCACCAGATTGATATTGGTCGGCGAGCCATCCGTGGTGATGCCCGCGCGCTTCATGCTGAAATTGGTAATTTCTTTCAGCGTGGTTTTGACAAGGTTCGGAAGTTCCAAATCTTCAAAGAAGATGTCCAGGAATTCGTCCCGTGTCAGCGTAAACTGGAAATCGTCTTCGCCCTCGCCGGAATCGCTGGCTTTTTTACCGCTTTGTCCGGCGCCGCCACGCGGTTTTCGAATTTGGTCACCGGAGACGTATTCTTTGTTCCCCGGGAAAACCCGCTCGCGTGTCCCCCCTTCGTTCGACGTTCGAAAACGCGGTTCCTTGGTGGACTTGGTGGGAATAGAGATTTTTTCGCCGCCACTTGTGTCGGTGACTTTTCGGTCTTTGAGGGACTTTTGTATGGCGTCGCGAATTTCGGTACGCGCTCGGCGAATGAAGCGCTGGCGGTTGCCGAGGCTTTTGCCCTTTGGATTTAGGCGTCGGTCAATGAAATGGCTCATCTAATCCTGCCGTCTCTCTCGTCGGTTATGGCCGCCCAAAGGCCACCCCGCATTCTCTTTTTCACGATCAAAGAAAATACGACCCGTAAGTATAAGCACAAAATCCAATCACTGTGCATCGAGACGCAAGGCCAAAGGCGGCGCTGGTTAGCCCGCCTTATTGACCCGCATATACCACTCCACCAAGCGGCGAACTTGACGTTCGGTGTAGTTGCGGGATTTCATGCGATCCACAAAGTCATTGTGTTTTTGTTGCGTGTCGCTGTCTTTCTTCGATTCGAAGCTGATCACCGGCAGCAGGTCTTCCACCTGGCTGAACATCCGCTTCTCGATCACATTGCGCAGCTTTTCGTATGACGTCCAGGCTGGGTTCTTACCCGCATTGGACGCGCGTGCCCGCAGCGCAAACTTGACCACTTCGTTTCGGAAATCTTTCGGATTGGCGATGCCCGCAGGCTTTTCGATCTTCGACAATTCCTGATCAATCACCTGGCGGTCCATCATCTGGCCCGTATCCGGATCTTTGTAGTCCTGATCTTCGATCCAGGCATCGGCGTAGGCGATATAGCGGTCAAACAAATTTTGTCCGTACTCGCCATAACTTTCCAGATAGGCTTTCTGAATTTCCTTGCCGATAAATTCCGCGTATTTTGGCGCCAATTCCGCTTTGATGAATTCGAGATATTTCTTCTCGACATCTTCCGGGAATTGTTCACGCTTAAGCGCTTGTTCCAGCACATACATCAGGTGAACCGGGTCGGCCGCCACTTCTTCCGTGTCGTAGTTGAAGGTTTCCGACAGAACTTTGAAGGCAAAGCGCGTGGAAATGCCGGTCATACCTTCATCCACGCCGGCCGCATCTTTGTATTCCTGAGGCGACTTTGCTTTCGGATCCGTGTCTTTCAGCTTTTCACCGTCGTAGACGCGCATCTTGGAATAGAGATTGGAATTCTCATGTTCCTTAAGCCGCGTCATGACGCAGAAGCGTGACAACATGGTCAGCGTTTCCGGCGCGCAGGACGAACTGCCAAGCTCACTGGCGCTGAGGAGTTTCTGATAGATGTTGGTTTCCTCGGTTACCCGCAGGCAATACGGCACTTTCACGACGCAAATCCGGTCAAGGAAGGCTTCGTTGTTCTTGTTGCCTTTAAAGACCTGCCATTCCGCTTCGTTGGAGTGCGCAAGGATCGTGCCCTGGAACGGAATGGGGCCCAGCGCTTCCGTGCCGATATAGTTGCCTTCCTGTGTTGCGGTCAGCAAGGGGTGCAGCACTTTGATCGGCGCCTTAAACATCTCGACAAATTCGAGAAGGCCTTGGTTGGCCTGACACAGGCCGCCGGAATAACTATACGCATCCGGATCGTTTTGGCTGTAATGTTCCAGCTTGCGGATGTCCACCTTGCCGGTCAGGGCAGAAATGTCCTGGTTGTTTTCGTCGCCCGGTTCGGTTTTCGCGATGGCGATTTGGCGCAATTTGGACGGGTACAGACGAACCACTTCAAATTTCGCGATATCTCCGCCGAATTCATCAAGACGTTTGATGGCCCAGGGGCTCACAATGCCGTTTAACCGGCGGCGCTCAATGCCGTATTTTTCTTCAAGCAGATCGCCGAACTGGGCTTCTTTGAAGAGGCCAAGCGGGCTTTCGAAAATTGGGCTGATTTGATCACCGGCTTTCAAGACATAGATGGGGTACTTTTCCATCAGATCTTTAAGGCGTTCCGCGAGCGATGACTTGCCGCCCCCAACAGGCCCGAGCAGATATAAAATCTGCCGGCGCTCTTCCAAGCCTTGCGCAGCATACCGGAAGTAGCCCACGATCCGTTCGATCGTGTCTTCCATGCCGAAGAAGCCTTTGAAGGACGGGTAGGATTTGATGGTGCGATTGAAAAAGATGCGAGACAAACGCGGGTCTCTACTGGTGTCGATGTGTTCCGGCTCGCCGATCGCGGCGACCATCCGCTCCGGTGCGGAGGCATACATCATCGGGTCGTCTCTACAAGCGAGTAAGAAATCTCGAAGCGACATGGCTTCCAGTTTCTCTCGACCATAGGCCTCGGAAAACAAATCAAATACGTCCAGGTCCGTACTCATATTGTACCTCGCGTTGCAGCCCTACTACGAGTAGGGCTTAAAGATGGCCGTAAAATGACAACCTTTCGTTAATGATGATGCTTTTTTTCAAATCCTATGTATTTCGAATCATTTCTCATTAGCGTCCGTCAAAGCATGGTTTTGCACAAGTAGTTCCCATGAATTGGGAGCGATTATTCTTTCCCTCATCTTTTATGTATGGGTTTCCGCGCAAGTTATGACGGTCAAAAAACTGTGCATTTTTGTCGTGCGAAAAAACTGTGCAAGCCGTTTCACGGCATGACGCAAAAAAAAGCAAAACCCGACAAGTATAGCGGCGAAGGCTATGTCTAAATTTTGTCAGTAGTGACTGCGTTTGCCCGATAAATAGCGCCCCTTGGCCGGTGTTGTTTGTTCTCATTCCCCGCATAACAATTTTGTATTCACGTTCCGTGCCGTTTCCGTTTGCCTGCCGCAATAAGGCCCCAATCTGCCCGGACCGCCGCCATATTCCGCGCTCATTCTTTATGCGAACAAAAGGTGGTGTGGTGCGGCACGGTAGAAAAAGAAGTCGCCAACGCCACCTCTGATGATCGTATTGGAGGGAAGTGATGCGGATCTTAGTTTCCTGGATCGTCTTAAGTTTTATGTATTTGGGAATGGTGGCACCGGCGCAGGCGACTCAGTCACCTGTTACGTTCACGGTGACATTGGAAAACGACCACGTTCTGCAAGGCGAACACGCAGATGTGTACATCCTTCTGCAGTTCGATGGCGCTGACCCCGCCGCGACAGAAATTGATAGGCCTGACCTCAATCTTTCGCTGGTTTTAGATCGCTCAGGATCCATGTCCGACCGCGGTAAGCTTGATTATCTTAAGCGTGCTTCTGGATTAATGATCGACAAGCTCAATCCCACCGATATTCTTTCTGTTGTGGAATACGACGATCAAATCAATGTGCTTTGGCCGGCGGGCCACCCGGAAGCGCCGCACTTGATCAAAAAACTGATCAATGACCTGTCGCCGCGCGGATCAACCAATCTGTTCGGCGGTATGGAAGCAGGGATGTCGGAAGTCACCGGCGTCATGCGGGAATTGGATGACAATCGGCAGTCCCTATCGCGCGTCCTTCTGCTGTCAGACGGCTTGGCCAATCAGGGAATAACCGATCCAAAACAGATTGCCGAACAGGTACGGCAGTGGCGCGCCAAAGGGGTATCCGTAACGACCCTTGGCTTGGGGCGCGACTATGACGAAGACCTCATGGAATCGATCGCCGAGAATGGTGCCGGCCGCTACTACTATGTGGAAAACCCAGTCCAAATGTCGCGGATTTTCGCTGAGGAATTGAAGTTGTTATATCAAACTGTTGCGAAGAATGCGGTTTTGCGGTTCAAATGGGACCAAGGTGTTACAGCCGTTGACGTTTTCGGAAAAGAACAACCACAGAACCTTCACGAAAACGCCATCGAAATAGAGGATATTTACGCAGGCGAGAGCCGCTCGATGCTTATCAAGGCGTCATTCTCGCCCAGTCAGTTGGGTCCGGTTGCGTTGGGGGACGTAGAAATCAGCTATATCGATGCTGAATCAGGTGACCCCCAAGCCGTCCTCGTTCCGATTAAAGTAGACGTATCAACAGATTCTGGCGTTGTTGAGCAGCGCCGTAACAAGGATGTGGCCGTGGAAGTGTCATTGGCAGTGGCGGAAAAACAGCACAAAAAGGCTGTGGCCCTGTTCGAATCCGGAAAGTATGATGATGCAGACAAAGCCATGGAGACGCTTTATGGTGAGTTGGAGCGTCAAAATGAGGCCTTTAAAGATCTGCGTTTGAAGAATAAACTCGAAGTTGTGACCGTTGAACGGGAGCAAATGCAGAATCTAGCTCTTGATCCGGAGCAACAAAAACAGTACCTGAAAAGTACAAAACAAAGACTATATAAGGCTAAGAAAGGTCAAAGGGGTTATTATCTGCTTCAAGAGGGAGACCGCGGGTTCGAAGTCGAACGCCTACAAGCGGCCTTGAAAGCAGAGGGGTTTTACAGTGGGCCAGTTGATGGCCAGTACCGTGCGTCGCTTACTGACGCAGTAAAAGCGTTCCAAAAGTCAAAACAGTTGGGAACCGACGGTGTCGCCGGTCCCTTAACATTGAAGGAGCTTGGTCTCTACTAGGCGCGGGCAATTGGTGTTTGTTCTCCACGGATGGGGGGCTTGGCACTAGGCGCTGCGACGAGTACGGTAGGACGAGGTCGAGAAGAACGAGAAATGGTCACTGTCCGCAACGCGAAGAGAAATGACGCGCCGGATATTGCAAAGGTCTACGTAGACTCTTGGCGCGAATCGTATGCGGGGCTCATCCCTGATTGGGTTCTTTTGGGGATGTCCTATCGCCGGCTCACGCGCGCCTGGGATCGTGCGATCCGCACCTCTGGGCGCAAAGAAGCGATTCTTGTCGCTGAGGATCCAGACTTTGGCATTGTCGGCTTGGGAAGCTGCGGTCCCTCACGGGATCGAATGCTGCCCTATTTTGGAGAGGTCTATACCCTTTACGTCCACCCGAACCATGTGGGACAGGGCAATGGGTCTATGCTCTTATCAAACCTGTTCGACAGTTTGGACGAGCGCGGCAATTCCTCCGCTGTGGTTTGGGCGATGGCGGAAAATCCCCATCGGCAATTTTACAAACAACAGGGCGGTGGCATTGTCGCTACGCGCAAAGGCCGTCAATGGGGCGTGCCGATCCAAGAAGTCGCTTATGGCTGGTCGGACATTGGCACCGTGATGGGCGGATTGTCTGGGCGAAAGAAGCGGCGCTAAGCCGAAACGGATTCGTTAGTGCTTGCCCGCCACGAAATCGCGGGGGCATTTGAATTCGCGTAAGCATCCCGTTCCCAAGGCCACATCGTTCCAATCATCGACATCAAATTGGATGACCGTCAGCGCGGCTGTGGGATATTTTTCCAGCAAGGTTTCGTACAGGTCTTCGCTGCCGTTCAATTTGTCGCGCGAAACAAGATCCGCCGCCAAATGTTCCATACCCGGATTATGGGCGACCACCAACAAGCGGTCGCTTTCGGGATCCGCGCTTCTGATGCGTTCAAGCATGGCGTCGCTGCTCGCCAAATAGAGATTGCGTTCAAACCGCACCGGTGTTTCGTCGCCAATATAGGGGACGATAAGGCTCAGCGTTTCCGCCGTGCGCCGAGCGGTAGAGCACAAAATCAGATCCGGCACATAGCCGGATTTGCGCATGAACTGCCCCATCTGCGGGGCGTTCTGTTGGCCACGCCGGTTGAGCGGCCGGTCATGATCTTCGATCGCATGATCGGACCAGCTCGATTTTGCATGCCGCAATAGGTAAAGCGTTTTCATGACGTGTCTCCTGTCCCCCCTGGAGCCGCGGCTGTCGTGTTATCAGCCTGCGTGTCGTCACTCCCGTCCGGCACCTTATCGTTCTGAAAGGGAAGCGCAAGGGACCAGACGAAATTTGCCGGTTGCGCGCCCTGGTAGGGTGCCAATCCGATCGTCATTCCATCATGGCCAGCGCTTGGCTGCGGTCGGTAGGTTCCGAACAGGCGATCCCAAAGCGACAGATTGAAACCATAATTTGAATTGGTTTCAGCTTCCAAAACGGAATGATGGACACGGTGCATATCCGGAGTAACGAGCACGGTCCTTAGGATCCGGTCAACAGAGGTGGGCAGTCGAATATTCGCATGATTGAACATGGCCGTGCCATTGAGCACGATTTCGAAGACGATCACAGCCGCCGCTGCCGGGCCAATTATCAGAACAAGGAGTATCTTGAGGGCCATCGAAAAGGCGATTTCGATGGGGTGAAATCGAATGGCGGTCGTAACATCCACATCCCGGTCCGCATGGTGAACCTTGTGCAAACGCCATAAGGGGCGCCAATGATGTGTCAGCACATGTTGTGCGTAAATGGCAAGGTCGAGCAATAGCAGGGCAGCAATAAACTCGACCCAGAAGGGAAGGGAAAGCAAATTCAATAAGCCCCATCCTTTGTCTTCTGCGACGAGCGCGCATTCTACCGCCAAGACCGGAAACAGGAAGCGCAACACCAAACTATTCAGAACACTGAGAGTGATGTTGGTGAACCAACGTTCGGTTCGCCCAAGGGCTCTCATTTTTCTTGGGTTCAAGGCTTCCCAAAGCGCAAAGATCAGCAGCAGCGAGATGAAACTCGATAGGCGGATGGTCGCTTCACTTTGCAGGAGAAGACTATCCATCGACGATCGCCTGCTGCGGTGATGTGGTCATAAGCTAGATCGTCTGGTAACGCGCTTTCGCACCACGCTCAATCGCTGCGGCTTCCAAGCGGTCCACCGGCAATTGATGGCGCAGCAGCTCTAAAACGCGAAGCTCTTCCTGGCGTAATGTGCCATCGGCAACCGCCACTTCCACGGCGACCGCATAGGCCGTCTCGCGCAAATGTTCCGGCAAGGTATCGGCGATCAGTTTCAGAACGGTCGATAGTCCCTCGTCTTCCGACATGATGTCGCCGCACGTTTGAGCGACGGATACGAGGTTATTTGTGTCAAAATTCTTGAACACCGGCAGTGATTTGACGATATCGCCCATGACGATCAGTTCCTCGTCGCTCATCTGACTATCAGATGCGGAGATCAGCACCATCGCATAAATCAGCGCGGCTTCTGGGCTTATGGGACTGGCTTGGGACACACGGCCTCCTTTGGTTTGTTGTTCTCTTGGCCACCCGCTCCCCCTTCCCAGCCACCCCAATGGTACCCTTGGCGGGCGGTTGGGAAGGGGGAGTGGGCGGCGAGGCCGCAATCGACACTGTAATTTGGGCGCCACCCTAAGGAATGCAAGGTGCCGGGGCAAGACACTGCCGCGTGAGCGTGGCAAATTCCCCTAACTGTTTGAAATCACGGTATTTTACCAACCTCAATCACAACGGCGCCCTGGCGTTCTTCCGTCTCGACCAGATGATGGGCCTGTCCGGCCTGGTCCATCGGGAACGTGTGGCCGACGATTGGTTTGATATCACCCTTTTCGATCATGACTTTCAGGTCCCTCAACTCATCGACCGTTTCTTTCGCGAAGGCAAAGTGGACCGTTTTGTCCGTCATTCGATTGGTCACCAATGCGCGCAGCATGGATGAAAAACGGGGATTGCCCATAAGATACCGCCCTCCCGGTTTGAGGGATTTGACGCATCCGCTGTACGAGCTGCTTGGGACCATGTCGAATATCACATCGTATGTGCGGCCGGAACGGATGATATTTTCGCGCGTGTAGTCGACAAAATGGTCGACACCGAAACGCCGAACAAGATGCTCCTTGTTGCCATGATCGACGGCGGTAACCTCCGCCCCCAGGGACTTTGCGATTTGTATGGCATGCAGGCCGATGCTGCCGCCACCTCCAAGGATGAGCACTTGGTCGCCAGGTTTAATCTGCGCGAGGCGCATGAAGTGGAGCGCGTTTAGTCCCCCGAGCGGAACGGCAGCGGCTTCCACAAAACTCATGTTCTCAGGCTTTTCAGCGATGCTCGCGGATTGGGGCAGATTGACGAGTTCGCCATACGCGCCGAAGCGAAATCCGGAGGAGCCAAACACCGACATGCCAACGGAAAAGGCGTCACATTCTTTACCGACAGCAACGATTTCGCCGGCAAAATAACCGCCCAGAACCGGCCGCCGAGGCTTTGTAACGCCCAGTGCCAGGCGCAGCGGTAGCCAGAACCACCCAACCGAAAATTTGAAGGCCCGCAACTCGCAGTCTGCCTTGGTAGTTTCCGCGGCGCGCACGCGGACCATCACCTCGTCTTCACCGAGGTCAGGTTCGGGAAGGTCCGCCAGGTGGAGAACACCCGGCGAACCATATTCTTTGTAGACAATGGCTTTCACAGGGTTATGGGTACGCGACCTGTGATCCAGCGGGAAGGCCTAATTTATTCGTAGACGAATTCGGTGCCTTCTAGGTCGATTTTCGGAATTTCGTCCTTTTCGGCCCAATAATCCTGATTGTGTTGCCATTCAGGTTTATTGCCGCTTTTCGGCATGAGGTGCATGCTGCGCATCATGTAGCCGGGATTGAAGTTCTTATCGTCCAACCACGGCAAGATCTCCATATCCTTATCTTCCGGTCTCAGTTCCGCCCGCACAGAGGACACGTTCATGCGGTCCATGTGTTTCAACAAACGGCACACAAAATCGCCGAGCAGATCCACGCGCAACGTCCAACTGGCGCGGAAATAGCCGAACACCCAGACCAAATTCGGAACGCCAGAAAACATCATGCCGCGATACGTCATAGTGTCGGACCAGTTAATCGGCTCTCCGTCGATGTCGAACGGAATATCGCCCAGAACGCTCAAGTTAAAACCGGTTGCGGTGACAATTATGTCCGCCTCCAGAAGATCTCCGGACTTCAGTAAGATGCCTTTGTCCGTAAAACGGTCGATTTCATCCGTGATCACGGTGGCCTTGCCTTGGGCAATCCCTTGGAAGATATCGCCGTCCGGCACGAAGGCCAGGCGTTGGCGCCAGGGCAGATATTTCGGCGTGAAGTGGGTGCCGATGTCATATTCCTCGCCCAGATATTCCTTCACACCATCCAGCAATTCCTGTTTCACCACTTCGGGTTCTTCAAAGCACCGTTTGGTAAACTCCTGCTGTTCGAACAAAATCGCGCGCCGTGAAATTTCGTGAATCCACGTTTCGTCGATTTCCAACTGCCGCAACATGTCCGCAATTTCGTTTTCGTTGCGGCCCGGACGGAAATAGGTGGGCGACCGTTGCAACATGGTGATATGCGCGCAATCCGCGGCCATTGCGGGAATGATGGTGGCGGCCGTCGCGCCGGAGCCGATCACCAAAACATTCTTGTCTTTGTAGTCTAAGTCTTCCGGCCAGGTTTGCGGATGTACGATCTGTCCACGGAAATCTTCCATGCCTTCCCATTCGGGCGTGTAGCCTTGATCGTGGTTGTAATAGCCTTGGCACATCCACAGGAAATTAGCCGTGAACTGAAGTTTCTCACCCGTGTCCACGCGTGTCGCATCAATCGTCCACATTTTGTCGGCGTTCGACCAATGGGCGCCCGTAATTTTGTGCTTGTATCGAATGTGCTGGTCGAGGTCATTGTCCTTAATGACTTCATCCATATAGGTGCGGATTTCGTCGGCGGTGGCAATTGGCGGGCCGACCCACGGCTTGAAGCGGTATCCGAAGGTGTATAGGTCGCTGTCAGATCGGATGCCGGGGTATTTGTGCGTCAGCCATGTGCCACCGAAGCTCTCTTGAACCTCTAGGATCACAAAGCTTTTGTCAGGACACTGTTCCTGTAAATGATAGGCCGACCCGATGCCGGAAATTCCGGCGCCCGCGATCAGCACATCGAAATGTTCGACGGCTTTTTTTGCGTCCTGGGACGAATGCGCTTCCGTAATGCTCATCTGTGCAAGCTCCAATCTGACAATTTGTCAGATATTGAACGAAGACGGGTCATCTTGCAAATGATCTATGTCAATTTCCGGGTGGCCAATTTGAACCCCGAAATTCTAAAATAGGTCGTTGACATAATATTTTATTCACCCCATCTATGTCATCGACCTAGAAGAGGAGCAAACCATGCCATCACCCTTTGCGACCGACGCGGACCGCGACGCGTTTCTGACGGACCCTCGGCAAGCGATCCTGATCACTCATCGGAACAACAGCGCCCCCATGGGGGTGCCGGTCTGGTTCGATTGGACCGGTGAGAAGGTGTCGATGTTTGCCGCCAAAAACACGGCTAAAATTCGCCGTCTTCGGAACAATCCACGGGCCTCTGTGTTGGTGACCAACCATTTAGGAGAGCCGGAACGATGGGTGGCATTTGATGGTGACATCTCCATTTCCGAAGAAGGTGGAATTGAATTGGCGAACCGTTTGGCGGAACGGTATTGGGACCTGAACGATCCGGAACGCAAAGCGACTTTGGATCAATGGAACCAAGTCGCAGATCTATTCTACACTTTGACAATGGTTCCCGACAAAATCCGAACAGGGGCGTAAGATGGCAAACGTGCTTTACTCTTTATTGAATCCGGTGGTGAAAACGATTTTGCGGTCTCCGGTGCATGGGCTGATGAGCAGCAACACGCTTATTATTCAGTACACCGGCCGGAAATCGGGGAAGCCATACAGTTTGCCGGTGAGTTATGCGCGCGGCGGCGATCAGCTTTCCTGCTTCACGGCGCGGACGAATACCTGGTGGAAGAACCTGAAAGATAAGCGGCCGGTAACGCTTGTCCTCCAGGGCAAGCGCGTCAGTGCCACGGCGGAGATTGAGGCTCAGAATGATGAGGCGATCGCCGACGCCTTAGCCCCGTTTCTAATGGCGGTGCCCCGCGATGCCGGGCCGGCAAATGTCCGTCTAGATTCCGACCGTAGCCCCAATCTTGACGATGTGGCGGTGGCTGCCAAACGATTGGCTCATATCACCTTCCACATCGCGTGAGGCCCTATTCGGCAGCTGCCCGCCGGCGGATGCGCCGTTCTAACCCTTTTAACAGCCGTGCATGCCGGTCCGCCGTGAGTGGGTAAGACCAGATCAACGGCACGGCCAAGCCATAGAGGGCGATGGGGCCCAAGCAATAAACCATGCGCAAGGCAAAGACACCGGAGTCAGTGGACCCTTCCACACCGCCCGAGGCGTGATAGCCCAGCAAACCGACAATATTCAGCGCGATACCGGTGAAGAAAGCAGCGGCCAGTTTTTCGGAGAGGCCCATAATGGCGAAATAGGTGCCGGCGCGACGCCCCCCGGACCGGGCAGTTTCGATGTCCACCACATCGGCCAACATGGCCAGCGGCAAGAACTGCAGCCCGCCAAAGGCAAACCCTTTCAGCAGGAACAAGCAGAAGAACGCGAAGAAGTCGCCATAACCCAGGAACAGGTTACAGGCGCTGACAAAACTGACAAATCCCAGTGTGCACAAAAAGGCGCGGTGCTTGCCAAGACGCCGACCCAGCCATAGCCAAAAGGGAATGGCGGCAATGCCGGAGATGAAATAAAGGAAATAGGCAGCGCCGATCGTCGGTATGCCTACAATATCCCGAATAAAAAACAGCGAAACGGCGTTGCGCAAGCTTTCACCGGCTATCACCAGGAAGGCAATGATGAGAACGCGGCGCATGGGGCCGTTGCGCCAAAGATGTTTCACCCCCTCGATCATGGGAACGCGTTCAATGCCGGCCGATTGCGGTTCTTTGACAGTGAAGATGATCAAGGCCGCCAGAAGGGGGGTGATCATGATGATGGTGATGGCCAGCCAGTACATCACCGGCCCGGTCAAGGCCGCGCGATTGCTGGGGGTGCGATTGAGAATTTCACCGGTAAACGCACCGGTCATATCCCGCCACACGGCGCTGAATATCTCGGTAACCGCTCCGCCGTCCGCAACGATTTCCACCACCATGGGCACGGCGGCGGCAAGGATCAGCCCGGCGAGCACGAAGAATTCGCGTGCCGCCGTCACTTGGCTGCGCACATGATAATTGTGCGACAATTCCGCTCCCCAAGCGCGGAATGGAATTTGGATCATGGTCGCGGACGCGAAAAACGCCGTGAGCCAAAACAAAAAATAAAACAATCCGACGCCTTCAGTCGGCGTGAACAAATACCATGTGGACACAGCCAAGAGGGGCACGCCAAGTGCTATATAAGGTTTGCGCCGGCCGAATTGCGTGCGGCCGCGATCTGATATTTCTCCCATGAGGGGGTCTGTCACCACGTCTGTGAGGCGCGCCAACATGATGATCAGCCCAATGACGGACAATGACATGCCCAAATGGCCGGCGTAATGGGCAGGCAGCCAAATGGCCAGTGGATAGCCGTAAATCGCCAGGGGCAGGGCGAGCGATCCGTGAATAAAAATGGTTGAACGCGAAGGGGTGGGTTCTTCTTCTAGCGGATACTCGTGATCGTCTTCGTTTTGGTCCATTTAGGCGTTTCCTGGCGCGCTGGTTTTAAGAAGTGCAGGGTGAGCGCGTTGTTAGCCATGGAATTAGCCTTGTTTTACCGGGCGGGGCAAGCGTTCCTGTCCATTTGGTCTGTCTAGCATCGCCTTGGCGGAGGCCATCACTACTTTAAGGGGATTAAGACATCGCCCTGTACCCAGTGCCTGTCTTTTTTCTGGCGAAGGGGCATTTTGATCCAGGTCAATGCACGGCCCCCAGCCCCATGGTGAACTTCCTCCACACTAATTTGGGAGGGACCCATGCCACCATTCGATATTGCATTCCTGACGGGCGTTGTTTCGGCCTTTACGATTTTTGGGCTGACCTTGGCCTATGTGTCATTTTCGACGACCCACTAGATCGCGGGTGCGGCGAGATCGATTTTTAAGGTCCCGCTGCGCCGTAAATTTTTTCTACCGCTTTCTTAACGGCGGGCTTGGCGCCGGTCTTCAGAAAGCTGCCATGGGCGCTGATCAGCGCATCAAAGTCTAGGGTCAGCAATCGGTCGAATTCCGGTTTTAAGGTCTGGCCGTCCGGTGTCATGATCTTGACCCAGACGGGGCCGACAATGGTGGTCTTCGGGAAACCGATAAAGGGCATCAACAAGCGCGCGGGCAGATTGTTGTGCTTGTAGTCGCCGTAATGCTGAACCGCATCGCACATCGCCAGCACGCCCTTGCCGACGTTAAAAAGGATCGCGCTTTCCGGCTGAACTGTTCCGCGAAAGCAAAACAGCTCCGCGTTTGGAAACGGAAGGTTGCATCCTTCCGTTAACGGATGATCGATCTTCGGAACGGTATAGGTAGTGCCGCCTTCCTGGCACCAAAACGTCGCCCCGAACGTGTCCACATAATATGGGTCGTCTAGCCCGTGCATGGCGCCTGAACGCAGCACATGTTTGACCGTGCCCAAGGCTTTAAGTTTTTCTTCTTCTTCGGGGTTCAGCCGGATGGGGTTGATGACTGTAATCTCCCCACCATTCCGTATAATGACCATATTGCGGCTGATCCTCAAAATGGGATTAAGAGCAATCGCCCCGCGCGCCAGAAAAATCTCAGGCGCAATCTCGACGATCGGATCATGCGGATAAGCGGGTGGGTAAGCCATGGCGCGGTGCCTCCGGTCAGTGATTTGGCGCGGAGCTTATCAATTTGGAGAGCAGGCTGACCAGAGGCGCGAACTCACCATGCTGACGCTTTCTTGCACCAGAGTGCGCCCGGATAGCTTAGCATAACGTGGCGATTCGAGACCTTGAGGGCCCCCAATGCGATTGATTACGGCAACATTTCCGGAAGGCCATGCGGATTCGGTGACGGCGACGTTTGATGACCATCCGGGCGCCAACTGGACCGTTGGCCATCCTCAAGACGGCATGTGCGAAGCCCAGTTGGTGGTGGGTTCCGGCGACTCGCAAGCGGTGGTCGACCGGCTGCAATCCATGCTGGCCTCTGCCGATAACTGGCGGATAGTGGTGCTGCCGGTGGAAGCGGCCGTCTTGCCGAAACATGGCGAAGATAAAATTAAAGCGAAAGAAAAGTCACAGAACACTGTGGCGTTGCGCGAAGAGATCTACCACGACGTGTCGCAGGGTGCGCGCGTCAACCGGGATTTCATTGCGCTTACCATGTTGTCGGCCATCGTGGCGGCACTGGGCATCAATGCGGACAATGTGGCCGTGGTGATTGGAGCCATGGTGATTGCACCTTTGTTAGGGCCGATCCTCGCATTTTCCTTTAGCTGTGCTATCGGCAATCTGGAGCTGATGTGGCGGTCGGCGCAAACCGCTTTGGTGGGGCTGAGCGTGGGCGTGGCCACGGGATTCTGTGTGGGAACGGTGATCCCGGTGGACCTTAGCAGTGGCGAGCTGTTGTCGCGCACGGATGTGGGGTTGGACGCCATTGCTCTCGCCTTGGCGTCCGGGGCCGCGGCCGCTTTGTCAGTCCTCACCGGATTGTCGGCCACGCTGGTGGGCGTGATGGTCGCGGTGGCGATCTTGCCGCCGGCGGTGGCCGTCGCTTTGTTTTTAGGGGCCGGTGAAATTGGATTTGCGGCCCAAGCAACCGTCTTGCTGGCCATCAATGTAGTCAGCGTGAACCTCGCCAGTCAGCTTGTCTTTTTTACGATGGGGGTGCGCCCGCGCACCTGGCTTGAACGGCGCTCGGCCCAGCGTTCTACCGCCATCAGCATTTCCGTATGGGCGGTGTTGTTGATTGCGCTGATCGCCCTATTGCTGTTCAGCCGTGGCTAGTCCGGGATATGCGCGACGATGCGCAAGGGCCCGCCGCTGCCCCCTTTGATTTTCATGGGCAGAGCGACAATGGTGGCCCCTAAAGGGGGCAGTTGATCCAAAGCGGCCACGTTTTCGAAGCCGGGAATGTTTTCCGCCGACAAGATGCGGTGGGTCATGAAGGTTTTGGATTGGCCGTGGTCCAAGCTGGGTGTATCCAAGCCCACGGCCTTGATGTTTCGTTCTTTCACCAGGAAAGCCGCAAGGTCGGGCGACAGGCCGGGGAAGTGCAGTTTGCCGACCGCCAAGGGTCCGCGTTCGGCTGTTCCCATATAGGCTTCGGCGTCGGGCCATTTGGCGGCATAGCCTGTGTTGAATAAGACGATGACACCTTCGGGCAATACCCCATGCTGTTTTTCCCAAGCCAGCACATCTTCCACCGTGAACTGATAATCCCGGTCGCGTTCGGAGGCGACGGACACATCAATGACAGCGGCGGGGCCGATCAGTTTACTCAGCGGCACTTTCTCGGTCGTCATGGCGCCTTTCGCAAAATGGATCGGCGCATCCATATGGGTGCCCCCATGTTCCGAAGACGCAAAGTTGTATGCGCTGTAAAACCAGCCGCCTTCTGTCATGCCTTCCGCCACCGTTTCCTTATTGAACGTCGCCGCCGTGGGCCAGAACACCGCATTGCGTGAAAATTCATGGGTCAAGTCCACCCAGGTCCCCGACAAGGGCGAGGCCTGCTCATCTGGCGCATCGCAAGCGGCGAGAGCTAATCCAGCAGCCAAAACGAAAGGAACAATTTGACGAAACAGTTTCATGGGGCAGACCTTTCCCGATCAAGAACGCGTAGGGTATCGTGGGGCGCAGCATTTGTAACCCTCGAATTATGGGCGAGGCGCAACCTGGCGGTAAGACGCGTCATCCGCACAGGATCAGCGCGCCGTTTGATCAAGGCGTCACCCTGCCGTATCTTCCCGTCACACAAACAAACGATGACATAAGGCCCATGCACCGCATTGACCTCGACCTTTATTGTGACCGCATCGGCTATACCGGCGCGCGCACCCCCTCATTGGACACGTTGCGCGGCATTGCCTTTGCCCAGGCCACCACAGTGCCGTTCGAGAATTTGAACGTTCTGTCGAACCGCGGTGTGGATCTGGACCTTGCCGCCTTGGAAGAAAAAATCGTGCACCAAAAGCGCGGCGGATATTGTTTCGAACAGAACGGGTTGGCGTTGGCGGCGCTCCAGCAAATGGGGTTTCAAGCGACCGGCTTGATCGGTCGTGTACGGTGGATGATGCCGGACGATCATCCCACCGGTGCCACCCATATGGTCATCCAAGTGGACATTGACGGCACGACCTATTTTTTCGATGCGGGGTTTGGCGGCATGCGCTTGACCGGTCCGGTGCAGTTTGTAGCGGACGACCCGCAAAAAACACCGCATGAAGATTTTCGTCTGATCAAAGACGGCGGCGGCTTCATGATGCAAGGCGACTTGGGCAAGCAATGGGGCAATATTTATCGCTTTACGCTCGATCCGCAAACACCTGCGGATTATGAGGTGTCCAGTTGGTACACCTCCACTCATCCGGAGTCCCTGTTTAAAAATTTCCTGCTTGTTGAAATGCCGGGCGACGGCGTGCGCCATATGATCTTGAACAACAGCTTCACCGTGCGCCACATGGGGCAAGACCCAGAGATCCGCGACATTCCCTCCGTGGACGAATTGGAACAGCTTCTGGAAGAGCACTTCGCCCTGACCTTGCGCGACGATGCGGACCGGGACGCGGTTGCAAAATTTTTCGCTTAATCGGATTGAGGGCCTCACATTGAGGGGCGGGGTTTGTCTTCAGTAACTCCACCAGGTCTCCTTAGCCAATGGGCTAGTGCGCTCGGGGAGTTTTTTCGGTTTTGAACCTCTCCGTATTTGCAGAGTTTTGCGGATTTCTGAAGGCCTCATAAGACACAGCTTCTTTACATGTGGCGAAAGGCGTTTGATCAAGTCTCCGTCGTTCGTTGCGAGAAAATCCGCACCGTATTGTTCGGCTTCGGCGACGATACGGCAATCATCTATTTTGGAATGAAATTGTTCTAATTCGGCAGCGCGTCTATCAACAGTAGATTTGTTTAGTTCCCATGGTGGAATCTCGGAAATCAGACTTTCATTGAATGATTGGTGCTGCGTGCGGCGTGAATCATTCCTAATTGCTGCGTATTCCAGTTTAACTGTTGGACTAACATACAGAGTGTCTTCCAGAAAAAAATACAAATGTACCACTGCGATTTTCTGTTCCGCGTCGTTTCCGATTGGTGTGGATATGTCAGTCATCGCGTCAACAAAGTATGTGAAGCAGTTTGAATCCAATACAATCGTAGGGCCTGTTCTCATAAAAACTCCTGCACGGTCGCCACCGCCTCCGCGATCCCCACGCGTTCTACCTCCACCCCTTCGGGAAAGGCCGTGGTCAGGCGCGTGGGCATCATGGGGTCCAGCATGACGAACACGCCGCGGTCGTCGGCGCGTCGGATCAGGCGGCCATAGGCTTGCTTCAGCTTTAGGCGCGTCAGCATGTCGTCATAGGTGCGCTGACCGAATTTGGCGCGGCGGGCTTTGTGCAAAATGTCCGGGCGCGGCCACGGCACACGGTCGAACACGATCAGGCGGAGGGATCGTCCGGGTACGTCCACCCCATCGCGCACCGCATCGGTGCCCAGCAAGCAGGCGTCTTCTTCCGCTTTAAAAATGTCCACTAATGTGCCCACATCCATGGCGTCCACATGTTGCGCGAAGAGGGGCAGGCCGGCGGCCTCCAAATCTTCCGCGATCTTGTCATAGACCCCGCGCAGCCGCGCGATGGCCGTGAACAGGCCAAGCGCCCCGCCACCCGCCGCCAGGAATAATTCCCGATAGGCCGCGGCGATGGCCACGGGATCGGTGCGTTTCACGTCCCGCACAATGAGGATACGGGTGTTGGTCGCGTAATCGAAGGGGGACGCCAGGCGCAGACGTTTCGGCGGGTCGATGAGGTGCGCACCGCCCGTGCGGATCTCTGCCGTTTCCCACGACGCATCCGCATTGTCGTCTTCCGTCACTTGGTCTCGCAAGGTGGCGGAGGTGATCAGCGCGCCACGCGCATTTTCCAACACCGACCGCGCGAAAGGGAAGGACGGGTCGACCCAGTGTCGGTGCATGGCAATGTCCACCTCGCGCCCGTCAAAGCGCGTGAGCGAAAACCAATCCACAAATTCCGGTGGCGTTTCTTTCGACAAGGACATCAGCATGTCGATCCACGCCGGCAAGGTGAGGCGCGCGCGCCGCTCCAGCGAGCGGATGCCCGCTTCAATGCGTACACGGGTGGGCGTTTCCAGCGTGTCGGTGTCATCATTCAGCACTTTACGCAGCAGGCGGACCATTTGCAGCAGCGGTTTCTGGATCTCTTCCAACGCGGTCACCAATTCCCGCGCGGCGTCTAGTAATCCGTCGATGACCGGTTCGCATGGGGTTTCCAAGCCATAGGCATGGGGCGTGTCGTCGTTGCGGGCAAGCACTTGCTGGCGCACGGCGGCAAGGAAGCGTTCCGCCGGGTTGGACGGCATGCCTTCCGCAATGCGCGCGGCCGAGCCGGGCATGGGCAATGCGGCGGCGGCTTTCAGCGCATCGTCCAAAGCTTTGCGGGCCTTGTCGTCATCCGGCAATAGGTCGGCAAAGCGTTCTTGCAAACCGCGGCCCCGGCTGCGGCGTGCGCCTCTGCCTTCGGGCCCACGGATCCAGCGGCGCAGTTCCGACCCTTCCACCCCACTGAGGATCGCCGAAAAGGCGCTGTCGGCGGCATCGAACACGTGATGGCCTTCGTCGAACACATACTGCACATGGGGGGTGGCGTGGGCGCTGTCTTCGGTGGTGCCGTCGGCTTTTGCCGGCGGCGTGAGCGCGGCATCGACGGCTGCTTGATGCATCACCAGGGCATGATTGGCGACGATGAGGTCCGCGTGGTTGGACTTGCGGATGGCGCGTTCCACAAAACATTTCCGGTAATGCTGGCACGCCGCATAAATGCATTCGCCGCGCCGGTCGGTGAGCGTATTGCCGGCGGACAAGCCTGTTAGGCGCAGCCAGTTGGGAAAATCGCCCCCCACCATATCGCCGTCACGGGTGTGTTGGATCCATCGCGCCACGAGACCCAATGCAACAGCACGGGCCCCGCCACCGGCCTGACCTGCGGTTTCTTCAAAATTTAGCAGACAGAGATAGTTCTCGCGTCCCTTACGCACCACCGCCTTTTGGGATTTGACCGCCGGATCGGGATACAGCTTGTCCAATTCCTGGTCGATCTGCCGTTGCAGGTTTTTGGTGAAAGTGCTGAGCCAAACGCCGGGGCCATTTTGTTCCGCCCACAGACTGGCCGGCGCGATATAGCCCAGCGTCTTGCCGATGCCGGTGCCCGCTTCCGCCAGGACCACGCGCGGTGCGCCCGGTTGGGATGGTGGGGCGAACGCATCCGTCACGTCCGAGGTGTAATCCATTTGCGCGGGCCGGGGCTCGGCACCTGTACCGGTTAAAACCGCCAAGCGGGCACGCGCGGCCTCGGGCGCGACGGGCGTGGTGCCGGGCACGCCTTCCCGTGGGTCATCTTCCCATTCCGTAAGTTTGCGCGCCACGTCAAACAAGGATTGGCTTTGTTTGGCGCCGGGCCCGCCAAGGGCCGCGATCACACCGGCCCCCCAAGGCCAGCCCGCGCGCGCCATGTTGGCGGCGATCGGCTGGGCCGCCTTTACCTCGTCCGGTGTGTAGGTGGTCAGAGCGGTCAGCAGCACCTGCGCCGCTTGGAGCAGGACCATCGCCTGGTCTTCTAAAGTGTCGGGATCGCCAAGGCCCAGATCTCGCGCAAGCCCCCTCGGCGTGGGCAGGCAAAACTGCGCCGGTTTCACAAACGCGTACAGCTCTAACACGTCCAAATGCTGGTCGAACGGCAGCGCATGCGGCAGCTTTACCCGCTGGGACATAAAGGGCAGATGGCACACCAAGCATTGCTTGCGCGCCAGCATGTCCGTGGCCTCGTCAAGCGGCAGTGTGTCAACCTCGCCATCCGCCGTGGCAAACGCGGCCTCGCTTGCGCCTACCACAAGGGCTGGCAGATCGGGCAACAGAATTGTGCTTGTTTCGTTCACCCCCTGGTCATTGCACGAGTCGGGGAAGGGGGCAATTGCTCTGCCTCAGGTCTCAAGCGGTGGGGCCTGTCACAAAAGGTTGACGGTCTATCTGTGGATTTCAAAGCCCAGCTTGACGTAGGTCAAGGTTTCCGGTGTTTCGCGTGGGCAGGGTGCCATGGGGACAACTCCACATATTTTTCTTTCAACAGGCTTTTTGGCGCAGAACGGATCTTTATGAGCGATGTATCTCATCCGGCCGACCGCCGCGCATCCACTCGTGCGGGTTTCTGGAAAAAGAAAAACGGCAGCGACAAGTTTCCATCCCACGCCACCGACGTTGCTAAAGTCATTCAAGAGGAGCGGGCGGTACGGGGTCCCTTGACGGTCAGCTCCCTTCTCGCGCCTCCGGCAAACATATTGCTGCGGCGCGGGTGAACGTCCACGATCGCGGGGCCAATTCGTTTCCTGATTTGAACAAAATACTGGACGGCACGCCCGTGAGTCGGCGATTAATAGTGGGTTGAGGACTGCTTCGCGTATGCGTGGCCGCGTAAATTCGTGGGGCGATGCGCACAAAGGCTTTTTATGGACACATCGGACACCGATACGCACGCTTCACAGGGCTCTTCCGAGGCACACTATATCGGCTTGCTGGGACTTGCGTATGAGGTGCCGTTGCAGAACCGAGCGTTCGAAACCTTCCTTGACGATGCCCATGATTTTTTTGCGGTCAATCTCGAGACGGGTGAGTTAGCGGATGCCATCATCCAAAACGATGCGGCGCAACGGGAATTGGACGCCCACACCAGCCGCCTCACTCAAGCCTTTGACCTTGCGATCGCCACCGAAAAAGAGCAAGCGGCGGCGCCCGATACCTACCATGCCGTTCTGCAAATCGACTGTAACACCCTTCAGGTCGCGGGTAATGACGCCGCCGCGGTTCTGCTGAAATGTACCTTGCCGACGCCGCTTGATTCGCTGCCTCTTGATTTCGGCGCCCGCAAACAAATTCGCCGCGCCTTAGTGGAACCGAATGTGCAAGACCGCATCTTTTTGGCGGTGGTCGGCGAGGATGAAGATCAAGCCTGTCTTGGCCTTATTCAGCGGTCAAACGATACCCCTGATGCAATCACCATTTCGCTGTCCTTTGTTCACTGGTCGGACGGTTTGCTCCGTCGGTTGGGAAACGCCTTTGGGCTGACGGATTCTGAAACGCAAGTTCTGGCGGGTTACCTGAAAAACAAGACACCTAAGGAAATCGCCGACGCGCGCGGCCGGTCGCCCGAAACAATTAAAGCCCAATCAAAGAGCATCCTGCGTAAAGCGGGCTGTGCGCGGATCGCAGATGTCGTGCAATTATCGGCGGGCCTGGCTTATATGCTGCGGCAGATGCCGGATCAAGATCAGTCTGACTTTTTCGATAGCTGGGCCACGCCAACAGAACACTTGCACACATTCAAACGGGGCCGACGCACTGTGGCGTACTATAAATTTGGTGCGGGCCGGCGCGTGGTCGTGTTTCTGCATGCCCTTATTCAAGGCCCTTTCTTTCAAGAGGGGTTTCTGGATCGGTTGGACGCGCACGACACGATGGTCTTGGCGCCATCGCGCCCGGCATATGGCCATACCAGTGCTCCGCCGACGGATAATGCGTTTAATGAGACCGCCCTTGAAGACGCGCTGGCTGTAATCGAACGGCACACCGATGGAGATGTGCATTTGGTTGCCCATCAGCTCGGCACGAGCCATGCCGTAAGACTTGCAAACGCATTGGGCCCACGGGCAGCCTCTCTGATTTTGATCAATGGTGGGGTGCCGCTGCGGCGGGAATATTTTGATGGCATGGACCGCCGCGTTCGGTTTGCCGCCATGGCGGCCCGCTATGCGCCTGCCGTGTTGAAGCTCACCAACGCCTTGGGTTTGCGCAGTTTCCGGAAGAAGGGGGTGCGTTACTTCATTCTTGATCGCTATCGCAAGTCAGCCATTGATATGAAAGCGTTGCAGCAACCGGGCGTTATGGAGTTTCACGCCTTGGGCTGTTTCCATTCTTGTGAACAAAGCGGCACGCCGTTCTTATTGGACGAAATTTCGAAACATGCCGATTGGAGCGATGATCTTCAGGCGGTGCGCTGTCCGCAATATTGGTTGCAACCTGAAAACTGTCAGATTGTCACCGCAGAAAATGTCCGCCAGGTGACGGATGGATTGCCAAACGCGCAATTTACCCTAGAACCTAATTGTGGATCGATTCTGTTGTATGAACGGCCGCTACGGGTCGCGGACTTTATTCTCAGTTCCATGAATGATGCGCAGTCGAAGGCTGTAAACAGCTGACCGCGTTTGCCACCTATCGGCCGCAGCTTATGTAACCTAGGACACGATCAATCTTCATAGAAACATGATCATGTCCTAGGTTTTCGATTTTACGCGTTTCCCGGCAATCGACCGCAGCTCACGTCACCTGGAAACGCGCCGGCGCGCTGGGGTGCGCCAAAAAGAACGCAACCACGAATCGAAAAAACATGCTTGCGTTGTAACAATCCGATGACTGTGTCTCAGCAACCTTTGCCGGCGGCAATGCCGGTAAGCGCTGTGCGGCGCAGTTCCGCGCGGCGGGCATTTTCAGCTTGCCGTTCGGCTTCTGCCTTTGCGCGTTGTTGCGCGATGCCACCAGCCGCATTCGCAGCAACACCCAGGCCCGGGACGCGTCCCAGGACACCGCTGTAAAGCGCCGTGTTTACCGCTGCATTCGCGGCCGTACCTGCAACAGCACCAGATGTTTCAGCATCAGAGGCGCTTTGATTCGCGGCGCTGATCATGGTGTTCATGTCATTGATCTCTGTGGTGATTTGCTCACAGGTGAGATCCCCGTCACCCGGCTGGTTAGCCACAAGAAGCGGTGGTAATTCTGCCGACGTCTGTTCAGATGTCGCGCACGCCCCCACGGCCAGACCAAGAATAGAAATGAAAATGATGTGTTTCATTGTGTCCGACTCCCAACAAAAATGAAGCGGCAGTCGAGCAGAAAGCGTGCGCGGTCTCATCACCCCACAGGGTTATCATTGGTTAAACCGGCATTAACCATTAACGCGAAGCGCGCGTGGGTTCGGTGTTACCGTGGCCTAGAAAAATACAAAGGACCGTACAACCAAGTTTTTGCGGCAGGGCGCATCGTCGGGTTGCGTAGGATCTATGGCCGCCGTGTGGAAGGACCAACGCGACACGCTTCCATCGGTGATGGAGTCATAACATTTCAGCATGGACACTTCCGTCGGCGTTTGCTCTGGAAACCAATACCATTCGTGGTCCGGTCGGTAGGTGAAGCGCGTCGTTTCGCCCACGCGATCATCGTAGATACGGTAATTGGTGATGTAGGGCTGATCCGCGAAGGACGGCCAGGCGCAAAGCACAAAGGGGTTTTGTTTCACGGTCTCCATGGGCTTTGCCAAATTGATGGACATAAAGCGCCGGGACATTTTGGCGTCCGCTTCCGCTTCCGTGTAATGCTGGGTGCGGCCAAAATTGCGTAAATTTTTGGTCAGCAATTCGCGGCACCGCACGCGGCCGCTATTGTCGTTTAAATCGTTGTGGACAAGGTTTGCATAGGCAGCATTGACACCAGGGTTTTTGTTGTCCTGATCTTCCGTGCGGTCGCCCTGATAGTCCTTATCGAACACATCATGGTTATAGACCAGCGCGTCCGTCGCGCCGGGAAAGAACTCCAGCAGCAGCTGTTCGATTTCCGGATAATAAACGCGTTCCACCTCGTGGGCGTCATAGAAATTGGTGCATTTCGATTCCAAATGCGCAAGCGAAACCCCAAGTTTGTCCATGCATTCCGGGCTGGTGGGGGAAAGGCCGGGGTAGTATTCGCCAATGCGGCGCGCATCGCGCAGCACTTGCGGGAAGTAAAGACAACGGCGCACCTCGTCGCGTTCATCCCGGCGCAGAGCATCCGCGTCTTGAGTGCGGGACGGGTCGCGCCACAGGGCATTGGACGTCACAACCGAATAAGACGGCGCTTCATGGATAGAGTAGCGCAAGGGAATGGCGATACCCCCTTCCGGTGCCGTGATATTGTTCTCGCGGATATGGTTCAGGCATTCCGCATACCGACGGAAACCAAGGCCCCATTTGGTTTCAATGGGACCAGGGGGTGCGTTTTCGATCAGATCGTTGACGCGGCGGCCCGTACCCTCCGCAATCAGCGCCAACGCATCGTCAATCGCTTTTGCGGTTCCGGCATCTCCCTGCTTGTCGAATGACATATAGGACAGGCCGTCATTGGCAGCAATCGGTGGTTGTTGCCCTGTCGTCAATTCAAAGGGGGGGACATAGGCTTTCGTTTCTATGTCTGATGTGTTTTTCGGGGCATGTGTTTCTGCCATGACCGGACCCTCCCATAGTGTCGCCGCATCATGACACAGGACCCAACGCCTTCCTAGGTCTTCCGGCGCGTAGAAATGCGCGGACGGGCGTGCAAAAGAGCGAAAATGCAAACAGATTGAGGGCAAATCCGAAACTTGTGGATAAACGATCCAATCACGCCTTAGGTGAGAACCTGCGACAGCGCTTCATGTCCGCGTTTTGTGGCAACAGCACTCAACACAAGCTTATGTGCGATGATCGTCTCTTCAGCCATATCGTGCAGGGCCGTAAACCCTTTCATCCACAACAGCATGGAAGACCAGTAAGTGCCGGTTAACTGGCGGGCAATGGTGGATAGGTCGACACGGTCTTTAATCAACCCCTGGTCTTGCATCTCGAGAAGAGACCTCCGGTCATAGGCGATCCTGTTGGCAATCAATACTTTGACAACATCGTCTGACGGGCTGGCATTGAACAGAAGCTGATTCATCGCTTCTGCGTAACGAGGGCTGTCAACAATATCCAAGACGACCGCGCGAACGATCTCCAGATATCTTTCAAGGGCATTCGTATGGTGATCGTCGCGGCTTCGTGCGACCTGGCCGATATTGTCCTGCAATGCTGCAAGAATCAAGTTATCTTTATTTGTGTACAGATTATAAAGAGTGGCGTGTGCGACCCCAGCCTCTGACGCCACATCGCGCATGCTGACGCGCGCATAGCCCAAATCGCTCACAAGCTTCCGCACAGCAACAAGGATACGCTGGCGCCGTTCCGCTTGTTTTGGGGTTAGCGTCTCGTCATCGCTCTCTTCGATCTGTTCGGCTAAAAGCGGGCGACGAGGTGTCATGTTTGTGTTGGGTGGTCGTTTTCTTTGTGGTAGAACATCGTATAATTATCTTGATATAAATTTCTCCACGTCAAGGAAAATTTCTCCATAAAAACAAATTGTTATAATTTTTTCGCGCGTCTTTGAAAAAATGGATGGGTGTATAAAAAATAGGTTGTGGTGACCAGGAAAAAGGATCGGTCGCGACGCCTAGATTGAACACCTGCCGGCCGTCACAGAGTGTTGGATGGGGTGTCACGTAAAAAAAGTTGGATCAAGTGGTTGGCCGCGGGTGACAGCACGCGGTGCTTTAAGCGGATCACACCCGGCTGTGTTTGTGGGCCTTCCAACGGCCAGTTGACGATCTTGATTCGTTGTTGTTTTTCGTAAGACCGTAAGAGTGTTTGGGGGCCAAAGAAAATGGCGTCGCTGCATTCTGTTAGGCGCACCAGAACCTCATAATTGTCGCAAATAACGGACGGCGTAATTGGTCCGTATCCGTCTCTTTGGCTGTTTTCGATCCGCCAACGTTCAAACCGCGGCGCGGTAAACGCACCAAGGCGCGGATACGCGTCAAGGTCAGCGCGCGTGGGCCTTTTCTTTCTGATCAGCGGATGGCCCGGCCGAAGAGCGGCGGCGATCGGATCTGGAGTCAGAAGGTGAACGTCCAAATCGTCGTCCTCTGAGACAATCTCCGTATCGGCAACGAGGAAGTGAAGATCGCCTTTTAACAGAGAAGGCAGCAGCGTGTTTGTATGTCCGGACTGTATGGTAATCTGAACACTTGGGTGGTTGGGGACAAACGCTTCGAGGACTTGGGGCACCAATCCAAGTTCCGTCACCGCATCCACGCCAATCGCGACCTCGCCAATGTGGAGGCCTTTCCACAGATCCACCTCTTCCTCGAGGGCTTGCATGCGCCGCACGAGATCTTCCCCGCGCAGGACCAACCGTTCCCCCAGTTCCGTAAGGGTCAGCCGGCTGCCGCTGCGGTCGAAGAGTTTTGCGTCCAAAACCTCTTCTAACCGCGCGATGCTTTTGGTGAGAGCGGGCTGTGTGAGGTGAATGGCATCGGCTGCTTCTTGGACGGTGCGATGGGATGCGACCGCGAGAAAGTGGCGGATGTGCCGGAGATCAATCATGGCAGGATATTACCAATAGTTATGAAGGCATGAGAAATTACCATTATTATTTATGAGCGTGGAAGCCCATATATGCCGGGACACAAAACCTTGAATTAAGAGGGCCCCGCCATGCCAACGGCCACCCGTAATGCCTTTACAGAGACGTTTTTCAAGTACCATCCGTGGATCTATCGCAAATCGAAGGGCCGTATTCTTGGCAAATTCGGCGATTCTCCGGTTCTGCTCCTTAACACCAAAGGGCGCAAAAGCGGTTTGCCGCGCACGAATGGGCTGATCTATTTGGAACACGGGAACAGTTGGGCAATCGCTGCTTCTTGGGCGGGCGAACCAAAACATCCGATCTGGTATCTCAACCTCATGGCGGACCCGGACGTGACCATTCAGGTGCGTGACCGCATCATTCCGGTCCGGGCGCGTCAGTTGGACGGGGACGAACGGGACCAGGTTTGGCGGAACATCGTGGCGCAGGATTCGGGTTTCGCCGAATATGAAAAACGCACCGACGGCATCCGCGAAATTCCCGTTATTTTGCTTGAGCCGCGCGCAACCAACCCGGCGCCTGCGTCCGCGGCGGGAACGCATGTCCTGTACGGACTAAGTTGTTCCTATTTCACAGGCAAGCTTGAAGCCTATCTCCAAGCTAAAGGTATTCCCTTCCAATTTGTGGAAATGAACCGACGGCAATTCCGCGCCTGCGGAGAAGCGACGGGCATTATCCAATTGCCCTGCATGCAGACGCCTGACGGCACGTGGCTAACCGATACCACGGCCATCATCGACCATTTCGAGGGACAGGGTAAGGGGCCCGCCGTCAATCCACCCGATGCGGCGGCGGCTTTTTGCGGCCTGTTGCTGGAAGACCTGTTCGATGAATGGTATTGGCGCCCGGCGCTTTATTACCGTTGGACGTTTTCGGAAGATGCAACGCTGATGAGTTCTCAATTGGGCCGCACCATCATTGGGGATGTGCCTCTCCCCCTGGCGCTCAAGCGGCGGTTTATCCTTTGGCGCCAGCGGATGGTTTATCTCCGGAAAGATGGGGTCACAAACGAAACCGCGCCGCACATCGAAGCGCTTTACAAGGACACGCTGAAAGCATTGGATGAGGTTTTCGCGCGGCGGCCGTTTTTGTTGGGCGACCGCCCCAGTCAGGCGGATTACGGATTGTTCGGCCCGTTCTTCCGGCATTTTTTCTGCGACCCCACGCCGGGGGCGTTGATGCGCAAACACGCACCGCACCTCACCCATTGGGTAACGCGTCTGTGGCAGCTCCGCCCGGCGGATGTGGAGGCAGCGGCCCCAATCACGGATATTCCCGATGACCTTGGCTTCTTCTTTGACATGATTGCCAAGGACTATTTGCCCTATCTCGACGCCAATGCCCAAGCTATCGCGACCCAGACGGATATGGTGACGTATCAGTCCCAAGGGGTGGCGTGGCAGGTGCCGGCGGCCCCTTATCGCGTGGAATGCTTGAATGCCTTGAAACGTCAGTATGCGGCCCTTGATCAATCGGCGAAGGATACGCTTGCGAGACATTTGCCGGCTGCCGGCGTCGAGCTTTTGTGCAAACCGGCAACAGCGGTTAATGCGGCCCCAAACCCCAAAGCATTGCGCGGCCGGCTTTGGCGCCCCGCATCCGTCTTTGATTGATTGGGCCCGCCGTCTTGCTATTTCTTACTTTTCGCCATGAACTGTTTCATAAAGTCCACATCGATCATGGCGCCATCTTGGCTTAACCGATAATGGGTGTGCGCCAGATGGTGGGCGTTAAACGCCGCACGCTGAATATTATCAAACCCTTGCGCGCTGAAAGCGGCGTTGATCGCATCTTTGCCAAGCTTGAGGGCGAAAGACGGTTTGTCCGCGATGGTGCGGGCAAATTTCAGCGTTTCTTCTTCCAAGTCGTCCCGCGCCACCACTTTATTCACCATGCCCGCTTGATAGGCTTCGTCGGCGGTGATCGGTTGGCCTGACAGCAGAAATTCCTTGGCCTTGCGAATGCCCAGTTCCCATACATGGGCGAAATATTCGACGCCTGGAATGCCCATATACATGGTGTTGTCCTGGAAGGTGGCGTCGTCGCTGGCGATCACGAAATCGCACGGCCATATGAGCATCAGACCCCCGGCAATGGCCTTGCCGTGAACCGCGGCGATGGTGGGTTTCGACAAATCGCGCCATCGCCGGCACAGGCCCTCGTAGATTTCCTTTTCGCGGCAATAATAGGCTTCGGCCCCCTCCCATTTATTGTCCGCCCAGGTGCCGACCCGGTCGTATTTCTTAGCGCCGTCATTGCCGCCCGTATCTTTCAGCGCGTGGCCCGAGGAGAAATGCGGGCCTTTCGCCGCGACAATGATCACTTTGATGTCGTGATCGGCGATGGCGGTATCGAAGGCGTCGTTCAGCTCATACAAAAAGGTTGTGTCCTGAGCATTACGCGTGTCTGGTCGGTTCAACCAGATCCGCGCGATGTGAGGTTCCGGCACTTCGTATAATAGATTGGTGAATTCAGGCATGGCTAATCTCCCCCGGTTTTTAGTGGCGTGTTGGCGGGGAGTGTAGCAGAGTTTTTGATCCGTCTATGGGAAATGACAAACCGGTTAGGCTTAGTTTTTTGTCGCTGTGGGGTCGTAGAGGCCGAGCGCCCGGTACATGTCAAACCCAGCGATTTGCCGAACCTCTGGCGACAGCTCGGCCACGCGGTCCGGCGGCACATCCAGATATTGGTTTTCCTCCTGACGCAACCAGCCCAAGGAATAAGTCAGGATCACCCCATAGCGCCAATCTTGAGACGTATTGGCGCCGGCACCATGCAACAACCCGCCCGCCCAAAACAGGACGGAGCCCGCGGGCATTTCGGCGGGAAAAATTTCGTGCTCTTGCGCCACGCGATCTTCAGGCCACCTATGGCTGCTACGGCGGCGGCGGATTTGATGCCGCCCCGTTGGTGACATGTCTGCACACGATCCCACTAAGAACGAGGGGGTTTTTCGTCTATTGGCCCGTATCGCGGTCACCGTGCATCCCCGGCGGGGGACGTATTTTCACCTTCCTTCTGATCCAGTTGAAGCGGCCATTCGTTTAAAGGGTGTATGCCGGCTTGCGACAACACTTTGTTGAACAGGTCGATCCGCAAATTCACGGAGACACAGGATCCCGAGGGAAAGAGACATGATCGAAAGAAATATTGGAAACGTAGAACGTTTACTCCGGTTTACATTCGGCGTTGGACTCATCGTCCTGTTACTGAGCCAACCGGCGGTAACGGCTGTAGAATGGTTTATCGGCGCGCTGGCGGTGATGCTGATCCTTAACGGCATTTCCGCCCGGTGCTTTTTTTGGAGCTGGTTTGGCGTCAACACGAGCACATCAAAAGACAGCGTCCCCGAATAGGTTACGCGGTTGAGTGTCAGCAAGCACCCAATGCCTGTCGGGCGGACTTGCTAGCTTTCCAACGTTTGCGAGCGATGGATGCAATGGGCAAATGGTCCATGTGTCTCTAACGTTGGTCCTTCGCGGGAAGCAGCTGGGCGAGGTCGGACAATCGGGCGGACTGTGTTTCCTGTCCGTCAGTGGCCACAACAATGAGGTCCGGCCCCCCCAATTCCCTTGCGACCTGTAGGCAGGCGCCGCAGGGCCACGTCAATTTTCCGCTTGTACGCTTTGAGTTCACAACGAGTATCTCAGGACGACCGAGTTCCTGAGCGACACTTGCAAAGAGCGCGACACGCTCCGCGCACATCGCAAGGCCCAGAGACACATTCTCGACCAGCGCCCCGCGTATGATTGTTCCAGTGTCGGTTACGACCGCCGACCCCATCTTAAACCGTGAATAGGGGGCATAGGCTGCTTTGCGCGCCTTTGCAGATTCTATAACGGCACCTTCAATGCGCGGATCATCAATTTCACGGAAACCTTCTGGCACGCTTCGCCCCACCTTTGTCTAAGCTGAATTCCAACCCAGTATACCTAGACAATCGGCAATGGTCTTCAAAGGAGGGTCTTTGGGCGATCGTTTTTTGCCTTTCTGGGTGAGCCGATTGCGATCGATCAATTTAGATTCTCGTGTGCCGTGCAATCATGGGAAGACGACGTCGCCAACATCAAGATCGAAAGGAACGCGGTCATGAGGGAGCGAGACACGAGGCAACATCATTATCTGGTGGGCGGAGGCATTGCATCGCTTGCGGCGGCGGTGTTTCTCATTCGCGATGCAGCTGTGGCCGGAGATGACATAACGATCTTCGACAAAGAGGATCGTCTTGGCGGAAGTTTGGATGGGGCAGGCGATGGCGACATCGGCTACCTCGTGCGGGGCGGGAGAATGTTCGAGCAGAATTTCGTCTGCACGTTTAATCTGTTGGCATCCATTCCCGACCTGGATAATCACACTAAGTCCGTTCGCGACGACATCATTGAATTCAACAACGTTGTACGAGGATCATCCCGGTGCCGCCTCTTAAGACAGGGTGCTAAGGCGGATCTGTCTTTTGGCCTTGGCTTTGAGGATCTCTACAATCTCGCCAAACTAACGCTTGCGAGCGAAAAATCACTGGGCGTAAAGACAATCGAAGACTGTTTCTCCCCAGCGTTTTTTCATTCCAATTTCTGGATCATGTGGTCCACAACATTTGCTTTCCAAAGATGGCATAGCGCTTCGGAACTGGCGCGATATTTTCGGCGGTTCGTTCATCTGTTTCCCGAATTCAAGAAGTTGGAAGGCGTTCTGCGGACCCGCTTTAATCAGTATGATTCAGTGATCGCACCCATCGTTACCTGGCTTGCGGGTCATGGCGTGCATTTGGAGCGTGGAACAAATGTCGTTGACGCTGACATCCAACAGCGGGAGGAGAAGCTTTGGCTCACCGGTTTAGAGGTGATGCGTGGTGGGGAATTGGAACATATTGCAATCGGAGAAAGCGATTGTGTCTATCTTACGCTTGGCTCCATGACGGACGGGTCCACCATGGGGTCGAATTCGACACCGCCGCCGGAACCCGCAGACGGCGATGCGTGGGCATTTTGGCGGAGGCTCGCGGCACGTAACCCTGTCTTTGGACGGCCGGAAACATTCTGTGGCCAGCCAGACAAGAGTCGTTGGACGTCGTTTACCGCCACGCTGAAGGACACAGCGTTCTTTGACTTCATGGAACAGCTTACCGGAAACAAAACCGGGACCGGAGGGTTGGTCACCTTCGCTGATTCCAAATGGATGCTTTCCATCGTGTTGTTTCACCAACCGCATTTCCGTACACAGACAGATCAACGGCGCGTTTTTTGGGGCTATGGATTACACGGCGATCAAGAGGGAGACTTTGTGACGAAACCGATGGCTTTATGTACGGGGGACGAAATCATGGAAGAACTCGCCGGACACCTCAAACTTAAGAAAGGCGCGGAAGCTTACTTTCAAGAGGCGATCGTTCGTCCCTGTACGATGCCGTTTATTACAAGCCAGTTTATGCCGAGGCGGTCAGGCGACAGGCCGCCCGTTGTGCCGGCGGGTGCACAAAACTTCGCCATCATCGGGCAATACTGCGACTTGCCCGACGATGTGGTGTTCACGGTCGAATATTCCGTGCGGTCCGCCATGACGGCGGTGCAATTGTTGATGGGCGGCCCACCGCCCCCGCCGGTTCGTCGTCCGGACCATAATCCCATGGTCCTGCTGAAGGCCGCCCGCACGGCACTGTCGTAGATTTATACCGCAGGCGCGTTTCCGGAATGAAGTCAACGTGTGTCTCGTGGCCCCAGGGATCAAAGTGAGGGGGGCTTTTTGCGTGTGTGTGGGCTGGAGGCATGGTCCTGTTGTTTCTCAATTGACCTCGCTCTCCGAAGCCCATAGGTTGCCGCCTCTTACCCCCTCAAAACCCTGATTTGGAAGAACAATGTCGACCCTGAACCACCTCGCCGAAACCGCAAAAGCCTGGCCCTTCGATGAAGCCCGGCGTCTGCAGAAACGGCTGCGGGGCCAGGTGCCCGACAAGGGCTATGTGTTGTTCGAAACCGGCTACGGCCCCAGCGGCCTGCCACATATCGGCACGTTTGGCGAAGTAGCCCGCACCACCATGGTGCGTCAGGCCTATGAGACGCTGACCGGGCATCCGACGAAACTGTTTGCCTTTTCCGATGACATGGACGGCTTACGAAAAGTGCCGGGCAATGTGCCCAATGCGGACATGATCGCGCAGCATCTGGAAAAGCCGCTGACGCAAATTCCGGATCCGTTCGGCACCCATGAAAGCTTCGCGCACCACAATAATGCCCGGCTGCGAAGCTTCTTGGATGAATTCGGTTTCGAGTACGAATTTTTGTCGTCCACGGAATGTTATAAAAGCGGCCGGTTTGACGAGACATTATTACTCATGCTGCGTCATTACGACGATGTGATGAACATTATTTTGCCGACGCTTGGCCCCGAACGGCGCGCGACCTATAGCCCGTTTTTGCCGATCTCTCCGACGTCCGGCAAAGTGTTGCAGGTGCCGTCGCTGGAACGCAATGCGGAGGCGGGCACGCTGGTGTTCGAAGACGAAGACGGCTCCAAATTTGAAACGCCTGTCACGGGCGGCCATTGTAAAATGCAGTGGAAGGCCGATTGGGCGATGCGCTGGGTGGGCCTTGATGTGGATTACGAAATGGCCGGCAAGGATTTGTCGGAATCCGTCAATCTGTCCTCGAAAATCGTCAAGGCCTTGGGCGGGCGCGCACCGCAGGGCTTGTCGTACGAGCTGTTCCTGGACGAACACGGCGCAAAGATTTCAAAGTCCAAGGGTAATGAAGCCATCACCGTGGATGCGTGGTTGCGCTATGCCGCGCCCGAAAGCTTGTCGCTTTACATGTTCCAAAAGCCGAAAACGGCAAAGCGGCTTTATTTCGATGTGATCCCCAAAGCGGTGGATGAATACGGCACGTTTTTGGACAAATTCGCGGAACAGGGCGACAAAGACCAGGTGGAAAACCCGGTCTGGCATATTCACCATGGCCATCCGCCCAGCCACGATGTGCGCATCAGCTTTGCCTTGTTACTGAATTTGGTGAGCGCCAGTAATTCGGAAGACAAAGACGTGTTATGGGGCTTCATCAAGCAATATGACCCCCATGCGGATCCGGCGGAACATCAGTGGCTCGACCGGATGGTGGGCTATGCGGTGAATTATTATCACGATTTCATCCGGCCCACGAAGAAATACCGGGCGCCGACGGATCAGGAACGCAGAGCCCTTACCGAGTTGCGCAACCGGCTTCAGCACAAGGACAATAGTTCGGCCGAGGATCTGCAAAGTATTGTCTATGCGGTCGGCAAGGAGAACGGGTTCGATCCGTTGCGCGATTGGTTCAAGGCCATTTACGAAGTGCTGCTGGGGCAGGAACAGGGGCCGCGTTTCGGATCGTTCATTGCAATCTATGGGGTGGGGCAGACGGTGGCGCTGATTGACAAAGCGCTCTCGTCTGAGGGATTATCAGCAAACGGATAAACCGGAGGCCCCCCTTGCCGAAACTGCTGAGAGAGTGTTGGTTTGCCACGTTGATTGTGGCGCTGCTGACCCTGTGGAATGCCGCTGCCTCCGCCGACGCAGATATGCCGCCCAGTTTCGCGGAAGCCGAGGCGCTTTATACGGAGGGCAAATTCCTGCCGTCCGCCTCCATGGCCTGGGAACTTCAGACGGCACCAGGCTTGGCGTTGGCCGCCCGCGGGCTGCTTGCCTATGCCACCACCACGGCGCCTCCGGAGGACCGTTTTGACCTGATTGACCGTGCGGAGGAATTGGCGCGCCAGGCTCTCGCCTTGGACGACACGGTGGTGGAAGGGCATTTGCAGTTGGTGGTCGCCATTGGTCACCGGGCCAAAGCGCAAGGGGCGGTGATGTCGCAAATCGAAGGGCTCGCCGGCAAAACCCGCAGCCACATCGACAGGGCGTTGGAATTGGAACCCGACAATCCGTGGGCCTTGGCCATCTCCGGTGGCTGGCATATGGAGCTTGCGCGCCGCGACCCGATTGGCATTACGGTTCTCCTCTTTGGGGCCCGCCGGTCCACGGGCATGGCGGACTTCGAACGCGCGCTTGAGCTGGACCCGACTAATGCGGTGCTGCATGTGCAATATGGGCTGACCCTTTTGGAAGCCAGGCGGAATAAATATCAGGATCGGGCGATCGCGGCGCTTGAAGCCGCGGCCAAACTTTCGCCGCCCGGTGTTTATGACCAGCTGATCCAAGCGCGCGGGCGGCATGTGTTGACGCTGGTGGATCAGGGCGATAAGCGTGCGCTGAACACAGCTGTGCGCAACTATAACAGTCTTAATTTGGATGATATCGCTCCACAGGAACGACAATAAGCAGCATCGACTAGGGTGACTCATCTCCATACGGAATGATCTTGCGGTGCTGTACAAGCTCGCCATAGGGTGCGTCGGTTCCGGCCGGTAAAGTGGCGAGCCATAAGACATCGTCCGCCGCCTGTTCCGGAGTTTGCACCTCTTGCCCTTTGAAGACGGTATCCATGAAATCCCGTGTGGCGTCGGTGAGCGTCACACCCGGACAGGCCGCATTGATGAGCGCGCCGCTTGGAAGCACTTTTGTCTGTTTTGCGCGCCGGGCAAATGCGCGGGTGACGGCCACTTGGCCGACTTTAGAAGGGATATTTACCCATTCGGGCCAACCCTCTGCGTCGGCACGGTCCGCTTCAACTGCTTCAACATAGCCGTCCATTACCCGGTTGATGGCCGCTGGGTCGGCTTGGGTGGTGTCGAAGCGATCACGCAGATGGACCGGTAAACTGTCGAGAATGCCAAAGCCGCTGGCAACGATGATCAGCCGCCCATTATCGTTCAGCACGGGAAGGAAACTCTCGAGCACCCGCAACGTGCCGTGATTGTTTGCCTCAATCATCGGGCGGGCATCGTCGCGCGCCGGCACATTGGCGCGTGCCACATAAGCGCCATTCTGCACCACCAGGTCCACCCCGCCGTGCAACTCTTTGAGTGTTTTGGCGGTGCGTGCAGCGGCCATCGGATCGGCCAGATCGAACACCAGGGGATGAACCTCCACATTTTCGGCAGAGAGCGCCATTGCAACGCGTGCGGCATCTTCGGCGCTCCGCCCGGTGAGGTAGACGCGCCCTTCGCCGCACCACTGTTGTGCCAGAGCTTTGGCCAATGCGCGGCCAATGCCACGGGTGGCGCCTAAGATCACACCGATTTTCGGACGCTGGGTAGCGGGGGGAGAGGTCATGGGGCTTCTCCTCTATAAATACGAGACAGTGTGTCTCATATATATAACGAGACACGATGCCTTACAAGTGGTAGAGTTCGAAAAAAGGCCCGCCCATGGACACACGCCCCCATAACCCGCCAAAACTTGGCCGCCCCCGCAGCGATACCGCCCGCGCCGCCATCCTGGCAGCGGCGATGAAGATGCTGAAGTCTCAGCCGCTGGACCAGGTGACCATCAAGGCGATCGCGGCCCTGGCTGGCGTTGGACGGCAGACGGTTTATCGCTGGTGGCCGCGCCGGGGTGACATCATCCTTGAAGCCGTCCAAGAGATTGGGCGCACGGAAATCCCATTGCCAGAAACCGGCAGTTTCAACGAAGACCTTACGCAATTTCTGTCAGAAACCTTTCAGTGGGCGGACAAATTATCGGATGCTTTGGTGTTGTTGATCGTGGATGCACAATCGGACCGGGAATTTGCGGCTAAGCTGCGCACAGAATTCATTGACCGCCGGCGTGCGGTGTTGGCAGCGATGATCGAGCGGGGGAAGCGTGACGGGCAGGTGTCCCCCTCCACCGACACGGAGCTGGTGTTGGATCTCGTCTATGGACCGCTTTGGTACCGATTGCTCAATCGTCACGCGCCGCTGGACCGATCCTTTGCCGCACAGCTTTCATGCTTCATCGGCGATGCTTTGGGCACGAATGTGTCCGATTGACCGGGCATCTGCGAACAAGGCCGGCAGGAAGAACATCGGCCAGACCAGCAGGACCAGGTTGGAAATATACCAGGCCGGAAAAAATTCACCCATCAAGGTCCAATACGCGACCGCCATGCCACCCGCTGTCATGGTGAGAATGAGAGAGACAATCGCCAGCACCCGCCAAACGGGGTCACCGCGGTGCGCCGCCCGCACCGCCGTCAAACCGGCAACGGCAAAGGCGATGTCCAAGGGGAAGAACGACCAATTCCACGCGGACACGCGCGGGTCGTCATAATCCGCATACATCATGTCTCTGGGGATGTTAATGACGCCCAATTCCAGCAAGGCGGCCAGGGCCCAATACATCAGGAAGGCGATGTCGGTGGTGGTAAGACAAAACTTGAGAATTCGAGACACGAAGAATCCTTTTGCGAATGCGTAACAGATGTTATATAACATATGTTATAAGATCGATAAGAGGAAGCCCGCAGTGTCTAAAACGCAAAAAGCCGAAAAATTACCCGAATTTACAAGGCCTTACGATTGGCGCGCCATTGACGCGGCGGTGCGCGATGTGGGGGGTGTGATCCTCAAATCCTTCATGGCGCCTGAGGACGTGGACGCGCTGAACGCGGATTTTGACCGCTACCTTCAGGCAAACGGCGACAGGGCAGCCGCCAATTCCGGGTCTGATCTTTACAATGATTTTCTCGGTCACAAGACATTGCGGTTGCATGGGCTTGTGGAAAAAGTCCCATCCACACGGCCCCTGATCGGCAGCGAGGAGTTGATCGGCTGGGCGGAACGCATGATGGCGCCGGTGTCCAGCTCGGTGCAGCTCAGTGCCGGGGAAATGATTCAAATCCAACCGGGCGAACCCGCTCAACTTCCTCACCGGGACTCGGATTCCTGGAGCCAGGTCCCGTTGGGGGAAGCACCGATCGTGGTCAACGCAATCATTGCTCTGGATGCGACAACGGAACAAAACGGTGCCACCCACGTGGCGCCGGGAAGTTGGGCATGGGACGCCGACCGATCAGCCGACCCTCAAGAATTCTCGCGGGCGGTGATGGCTGCGGGAGATGCGGTTCTCTTCAGGGGCGATACCATTCACGGCGGCGGCGCTAATGACAGCCGCAACAGGCGCCGCGTGCTTTCGGTTTCATACTGTGCGGGTTGGCTGCGTCCCGTTGAAAACAATTTTCTGAATGTATCTCCCGAAATCGTCCGTGAGCTGCCGAAACGGCTGCAAGACGTGTTGGGATATGCGGCCTATGACGGTATTGCTCAAGGGGGCGGCATGGTTGGCCTATACGAGGGGGGAGATCCCCATCGTGCATTGATGGACCACTGACGTCCATGCCGAAAGAAGTCGATATCGACGAAAAGCGGTCGGAATTTATCGGCGCCAGCATTGAGGTCATCGCCGGTGAAGGTCTTGCCGCCGCCACCATGCGCCGGGTTGCCCAAACAGCCGGGTGTACGACCGGGGCGCTGACCCATTATTTCGCCAATCGCCATGACCTGCTTGTTGAAACGCTGCGTGCCGTGCACCATGCCGCCGGCGCGCGCATGGAACACGCGGCCGCGACAATCGAAGACCCCTACGAGCGGTTGAGGGGCGTGTTGCTGGAAGCCCTGCCATTGGACGAAACACGGCTGCGCGAATGGCGGGTCTGGCTCGCCTTTTGGAGCGCTTCCATGGACGATCCCACCCTCACCGCTGAAAATGACCGGCGTTATTCCCAATGGCGCCGCGCGCTGCGCGATTTGCTCACCCCCCTGGTGTCCAAAGAAAATCTTGAGGCAGAAACGGATGCACTCGTGGCCATGATCGATGGGCTGGGCATTGGCGTTGCCCGCCAATTTGGTTCTTCCTCCGTGCTGCGCAAGGCCCAACAAACGTGCGCATCGTCGATCGAGCGCTATGCGAAAGGTTTGCAGTTCTAAAAAAGCAAATCCTTTAGAATGCTAAATAATTAGCATTCTGGGCGCGGGGCGAAGGCTATCTCAGGGTCACGAGAAGATGACCGGCGAGGGAGAGCCCCATGAAAACCGAACAATGGATCATATTGGCGATATTTGGATGCTTCGTCTTATTGGAAATCGCGCGCACCCATTTCTTCAACAAAAAGGGGCAAACAAAGGACGATGCCGTCGTTGAACTGATCAGCGGATCGACCCTGGCCTTGATCACCCAGCCCTTCATTTTGTTCGCTGCCGGATATTTGGCGATGACAATTGCTCCCAAAGCCGAAGGGGCGCTGGCGGCTTGGCCTTTCGTGGCTCAATTCGCGCTGTTGCTGGTGTTCGATGATATGACCCAGTATTGGTGGCACCGTCTGTCCCATACGGTTCCGTGGCTCTACAAGCTGCACCGCCCGCATCACAATGCGGCCTATTTATCCGTACGCGTGGTGTATCGGAACAACGTGTTCTACTATTTGATGATGCCTGGTCTGTGGCTGTCCGGCGTGCTGATTTTCTTAGGGCTGGGCTGGACCTATGCGGTCTATCTGGTCATCAAGATGACCGTTATCATTGGCGCCCACTCAGATGTGCGCTGGGATGCACCGCTTTACAAAATCAAATGGCTGTCACCGGTGATGTGGGTTGTGGAACGCACCATCTCCACACCCGCGACGCACGGGGCCCATCATGGCAAACATGCGGAGGATGGGGTTACGAATTATAAGGGGAATTTCGGAAACCTATTGTTCTTCTGGGACGTTTTGTTTGGCACGGCAAAAATCACCCGCCAATATCCTCAAAAAATGGGGGTGGAGAACTTACCGGAAACCAGCATTGGCGAACAGCTTCTGTGGCCATTGATCCGTGTAAAGACGGGGGCGGAAAAGGAAGCCCAACCCGCAACGGTACCGGCGCACCCCATCGCGGCGGCCAGTCAGGAATTGACGAAGTTGGCATAAGGACCGCTCTTTGATATGGTCTTCCCTTCCGACGGATAACGACCGGTGGGGAAGACGGCATGAAGAAAACCGTCCTGTTACTTTCCATGATTACCCTGGGGGCATGCGATCCATCCGCAAGGCAGGCGGAAATGGCGCCGGGACCATCCGAAATGGCCCCGGTAGACATAGAGGATGCACCAGCACCCCAACAAAGTGAGTGTGCGGTAATCGAGAGCCGCAATTGGCAGGCTTGGGTTAATGCCATGCCGGGGCCGGACGCGACGCCGACATTACACGTGACCGGCGAAATCGTATTGCCGACGCCCGGCTATACCATTGAATGGCAGCTCGGCGCGCTCGACCGTATGCTGCCGCCGGGCCAGCGCCTCTCATTCACGACAATCGCGCCAGAAGGTATGGTGACGCAAGTGCTCACCACTGTTGAAGTGGCCTATGCCGGGGAAACCGCCATTACCGATTACCGGGAAGTGATGGTCAGTTGCGGGGACAAAGTGCTTGCCACCATCTCCGATGTGGTCATTGCGCAATAACAGATAAACCCTATGCCGCTTGCCATGCCCCATGAAAGGAAATGGGCACATGGTGAGAAAGCCAAATTTTTGCGACGGGGCCGCCGGACAAATTTTGAGCGTCAAACAAGGCGAAGAAGGTTTTTTCGCTTGTTCCGTCTAAACACTGGGCCAACAGGTAACCGTTATCGATTGCACCGTTTGGTGTTGGCACGAAAATAGGTTCGCCGACTTGGGTGTTTGGGCCGAAATCGAACATGTCGGTGGTGCCAGTGTCGAAATTGAGACTTTTCAGTCCCGAGTTAATCCCCCCCAGTCCGTTATAGGCGAAGTAACCGACTGCGTGACGGGCCATTGAGGTGCGTCCGTCGATCATGGGGAACTCGTGATTGCCCGCATCAATCACTTCTTCAGACAGACGGCTTTTGGCGAGTGAAATGCGGTATCGGCGGATCTTGCCGGGTGATTGGGCGCGCCCCATTTTTCCCAGCATCAGATTGGCGAACAGCGCATTGTCGCCGATGAAGTGATCCGGTTCGTCATACCCAACGAAGTCCGCAACAATTTCGTTATTCGCTTCATACGCATTTAGGGCATGCCACATAAACGAAGCGGGTGCGTCGTAGAATTTTGGGTCGCCGCCATTACGCGGGACGACGGCAATGATGTTTCCCTGTTCTCCCCGCCAATCGAAACTGTCGGTAAAGCTTTTGAAACCGCTCAAGAATGGTAGCGGATTGAAATTGCACGGATGCAACACAAAGATGAGATGGTTTTTGGTCGCGAAAAAGTCGTGGATGTAAACCTGACGTGGACTGAGGAACGAAAATTGTTTTTTGTGTTTAAGTGTTGGTTCATAGATCGCCACATGCACTTCCATGCGGCGTCCATATTTATTTCCCGCCAAGATCCATTCGCCGTTTTCCGGGTCGATTTTACTATGTGCCTTGAACCCAACACTGTCCAATCCCGACCCGACCGGCATGTGATCTAGGGTTTCCAGCGTGTACTGATCAACTTCATAAGTGGGGCCGAGCTCATCCCTTGCCAGGATCTTTCCGTGTACCGGATAAACGGTAACACCTGCTTGGGTTTCCGTGACATTTCCCCCAATATTGGCGAAGATGTTGTCGGACTTCTTGGTGGTCCATGTCGCATAGAGGCGTCTGTTCGCGGCTTCTTCGGCGATGAATTTCTCAGTACGCACAAACGCGTTTTGGTAACGCACACCTCCGTCAGAAAAGCTGAGGCGTTGGATCAGGCCATCCCCGTCCAGCAAATGCTTGATGGCATATCCGCCCCGTTCGAAAAGGCCGGGACCATTCCGGTACAGCGATCCGCGTATGGCTTTCGGCAGGTCCCCATCAACGCGAGGGGTATAGTCCCGGTCCCCTTTTTCGGAGGTGCCCAGTAACGTCATCCATTTTGGAGCGGCGGCAAATGCGCTTGATTGACCTCTGCTCGCGCTGGAGAGCAGGGGCGAAAGGGCAACGGCGGTAATGCCGATCATGGCATCTCGTCGGGTGAGGTATGCATTTGCGGTCATCTTGAGCCTCGTGTCTGCGATGGATCTTAACGGTGTTAAGATATTACCTATCTAGTCAATGTCAAGATTAGTTTTCTAGGAAATGCGCACCCACTATGATATAAGCTATACCAATATTGCGGGAATGGTGCCTTGTGGTGGCGACGGGAATCGAGAATTGTGGCGGCCAATAAGAGGGGGCTTGGCGTTGAATATTGGATGAACCCCATGCGCCCATCTTTTTGGGCGATTTTAGGGGGCAGAACAGGAGAGTTGGCCATTTATGGCGGAGTTGATTTTTAAGATGTGCAGGGCCGATGAATGGACCGCCGCCGAAGCCGCCGGTGTCTATGACGGCTCGGACCTAGATAAGAAAGACGGCTTCATCCACCTCAGTTCGGCGGCGACGGTTGAAAAAACCGCCGCGCTTTATTTTGCCGATCTGCCGGATGTGGTGTTGGTGGCCGTGGATCCGGAAAAGATCGTCAAACCGCTTAAATGGGAAGAATCGCGGGGCGGGGCCCTGTTTCCGCATATCTATGGTCCGCTGAACCTAGATGCGGTGGCGTGGGTGAAACCCCTGCCGTGGGATGCCACCCGGGGCGCTCACCAATTTCCGGAGCTGTCATGACGCTCGATCCCTTCAAACTCGGCCTGCCATTCCTGCGTTTGTTGGACCCGGAAACGGCCCATGGTGTGACCCTGCAGGCCCTAAAATCCGGCGCGGCGAAATTGGCGCCCTCTTCGACGGACGATCCGGCCCTGGCCATCGACGTTTTCGGACTTCACTTTTCAAACCCGGTGGGGCTGTCGGCGGGGTTCGACAAAAATGCAGACGTGCCGGATGCCATGTTGCGGCTGGGCTTCGGTTTTGTGGAGGTGGGGTCGATCACCCCCAAGCCTCAGCCGGGCAATCCGAAACCGCGCATCTTCCGGTTTCCTCAAGAACAGGCTGTGATCAACCGGCTGGGCTTTAACAATGAAGGCCATGCGCCGGCCTTGCGGCGTCTGAAAGCACGGGTGGGGCGCGGCGGCATTCTTGGGGTCAATTTGGGCGCGAACAAAGACTCTGAAAACCGCCAGGCGGATTACGTTTTGGGGGTTGAGGTGTTGGGGCCTTATGCATCCTACATTACCGTCAATGTGTCATCACCGAACACACCGGGCCTGCGCGCCATGCAGGGAAAAGACGAACTCACTCGCCTCATCGCGGATGTGCACGCGGCACGGCTTAAGCTTGATAACAAGCCGCCTGTTCTGTTGAAGATTGCCCCTGATTTGATTGCTGTCGAACTGGAAGACATTGCAGAGGTCATCCTTTCATCGGACATTGATGGGCTGATTGTCAGCAATACCACCATCGGCGAACGTGACAAGATTACCGGCAAACACGTGGGCGAAACCGGCGGGTTGAGCGGCCGGCCCCTGTTTGAAAAGTCTACCGATGTTTTGAGGGACGTATACAGATTAACAAAGGGGCGCATTCCCCTTATTGGTGTCGGCGGCATCGCCAGCGGCGCGGACGCCTATGCGAAAATTCGTGCCGGCGCCAGTTTGGTGCAGCTTTACACGGCCCTCATCTATGAGGGCCCCGGGCTGGTGACTCAAATCAAACGGGACTTGCTTCTCCATTTACGAGCCGATGGTTTTCAATCCCTGTCCGACGCCATTGGGGCGGATCATGCCTGACGCACCGGCACATCTTTCTCAAGGCCCGGATATAAAATGGCAAGGGTCAGGCCGCGTATGGCAAAGAATCCGAGAAAGGCCAGCCAATGGCCATGATTGCCGTAGTGGGGGGCAAGGGCGAACCAAGCGCCAATATAAATCAGGATGGATACCAGCATGGCATTGCGCATGTCCGCTGTCCGGGTGGCGCCGATGAAAATGCCGTCCAACACAAAACACCAAACACCGATCACCGGCATGAGGATCATGTATGGCAGAAAGGTTGCGGCTGTGTCGCGGACCTCTTCCACATTGGTCAAGGCATTGATCCCGGCAAGGCCAAAAACAAAAATCAGCGCGGACATGGCACATGAGATCACGCCGCCCATGACAAATGATTGGCGGGCTGTTTCCCGCAAGGCGAAACGGTCTTTGGCGCCCTTAAACTTACCCACCAGCGTTTCCGCCGCAATGGCGATGCCGTCCACCAGATATGTGGAGACAAAGAAAAATTGCATCAGCACCGCATTTGCCGCCAATACGATGTCGCCCATCTTGGCGCCTTGGGCGGTGAACCACGTAAACCCGATGACCAAGCAGAACGACCGGATCATCACGTCCGAATTGACCAACAAGGTGCGTCTCACGGCGGCGGGTTCTAAAACCTGGTCCCATGGGGGCAGGGTAGTGCGCGACGAGGTGCCGTGTTGTTGACGCCGCAGCCGCCATACCAGGACAACCGCCAACAAAAACGCGATCCATTCGGCAATTACGGTGGCCGCGGCCACGCCATTGGCCGCCCAGCCCAGGCCGACCACAAACCAAAGATCCAGAGCGATGTTGAGGCCATTGAGGACCAATTGGATAATCAGTACCAGACGTGTTTTTTCTTGGCCGATGAACCATCCCAGAATGGCCATGGTGGCAAACATGGCGGGGGCGCCCCAAATGCGGATGGTGAAGTAGCCCCAGGCCAATTCTTGTACGGTGTCACTGCCGCCGATGACATAGAGGGCCGCCATACCGATCGGCCATTGCAGGATCAAAAAGGCGGCGCCCAGCCCCGCACCGGCGAGGATCGCGCGGAACAATGTGGCATCGATTTCCGTTGTGTTGTTGGCGCCGACCGCTTGCGCGGTCAAGCCGGTGGTGGCCATGCGCAGAAAGCCGAACCCCCAATAAATGAAATTGAAGATGGTGGCGCCAATCGCAACCGCTCCCAAATAGATTGGGTCGCCCAAATTTCCAACCACCGCCGTATCGACCAATCCAAGCAGGGGGATAGCGGCATTGGCCAGTATGATGGGCCAAGCGATCCGCAAGATATCGCCATAACCGGCACGGCCTTTGGTCGCTATCGACGATGTGGAGATCGATTTGGTCATCACGGCGTAGACAAAGAACGCGCGCTAGGTGGACGCGGGATCTTCATCTTCCATCGGCGGCAACAGAAAGTGTCCGTGAGCCGTGGCGATGGGGCGGTTGATGTCGTCCTGCCAAGCCTCCGCCCGCACATTCGCGACGCGTCGCCCGTGTTTCGCAATAATGGCCCGCGCATAGGTGTCGCGCGGCTGGCCGGACCGCAGATAGTCCACCGAAATGTCGATGGTTTTGGGAATGCGGTTCAACGTGTCTTCCCAGATGATTTGGGCGAGCGCGCATGTTTCCAAAAACGAACCAATGACGCCGCCGTGCAAAGCGGGCAGTGTCGGGTTGCCGACCAGTTTTTGGTCAAAGGGCAAAATAGTGGTCAGCTCATTGCCACGGCGTTCGACGCGGATGCCCAGAAAATCAACATACGGAATATTCGAAAAACTGTCCCGCAGCGCTTTTTGAGCGGCGTCTTCTCTGTCACGCGTTTTCGTCATTTTCGCACCGCCGTTTGGAAGGCACTTGGAGCTCGATTGGCCCCGACCATGAAGGTGCCGACGGATGCTGCAATGGGATCATCGGGGGTGTCATGATAGGCCGTCCCCCGAACGAACGCGATGCTTTTGGTCAGCTTGTAGCAAAAGGCGTGGCCGATAATATCTCTCTCCGGCGTGGCGGGCGCGTGATAATCAATGCGCAAATCCAGCGTGGCCGTCGATGCAAACTCTTCCAAGGCGCACATCACCGCAAGACCAGAGGCATGGTCAAGCAGGGTGGTAACCACACCACCGTGAACCACGCCCGTTTCCGGGTTGCCCACCAGGTGAGGCGCATAGGGGATTTTCATGAGGGCACCTTTTTCCGACGCGTCGATGAATTTAATGCCCATCGCTTTTGCGTGCGGGACATGATCCATCATAACGTCTTTGTGGGCGCGAATTTGCTCCAGAAGGTCCGCATTTGGCATGGAAAATTACCTATCTTTCGGGGCCGCTGCTGCCAAGTTGACGCAAGGGGATCAACAGGTACAGTGGCGCCGCGATTCCGAATTCGAAAGTAGCATAGATTTATGACCAACCCGCCATCAGAAATCGATACAGCCTTAGCACCAAAACAGGGCAAGCGCGAACAGACAAAAGCAAATAATCGCCGCGCCATTGTAGAGGCGGGCCGGATTGTCTTTGCGCAGCTGGGGTATGGGGAAACCACGGTCCGCGACATTATTCGTGAAACCGGTTTGGCCTCCGGCACGTTCTACAATTATTTCAAGTCCAAGGAAGAAGTGTTTCAGGCCATCATGGACGAGAACGCCCTGCAGGTGCGGCCGCGCTTGCGGGACGAACGTGCAAAGGCGTCTAATTTCGAAGAATGGGTGCGCAGCATGTTCTTCGTCTTCTTTGATTATGTGGCGAACGATCAGAGAAATTTTGCCATCTTGCGCCGCAACTCCGGCGCCTTGCGTGTGCGGATGGATACGCCGGAAATTATCGCCGGGTTTGACGAATTGCGGGTCGATCTCGAAAAAGCCGTGGCCGCGGGCATCGCGCCGAATGTGGATGTTGACTATCTGTCGGCCGCCATGATCGGGATTGCGTTTGAGATGAGCGATCATTTGATCATGCGCAATCCACCCAATGTGGACGAGGCGACAGATTTTGCAACAACATTGCTGCTGAATGGATTGGCCGCCATGGACCGGCCCAAAAAGGCATGATCCGGCGAGGTCGGCCAGATGCCGTCGTGCCGAAAGAGGGGCAGGAATCTGTTTGGGATTATCCGCGTCCGGCCCTGTGTGAACGCACCTCAAAGCGCATTCGGGTTGAATTCGGCGGTCAGGTGATCGGGGATACGGCAGCTGCGTTCCGCGTTCTGGAAACAAGTCATCCGCCGGGATATTATCTGCCTCCTGATGATATTAATTTTGACTTTTTGCGCCCGGAAGCGCGGCGAAGTTTTTGCGAATGGAAAGGGCAGGCCAGTTATTGGTCTGTGGTTGTGGGCGACAAGACGGTTTTAAATGCAGCGTGGAGTTACCCAGAGCCGACGCCGGCATTCGCGGACATGAAAGACCATATCGCCTTTTATCCGGCTCTCATGGATGCCTGTTTTGTGGACGGGGAACGTGTGACACCGCAACCCGGTCAGTTCTATGGAGGCTGGATCACCTCGGATGTGGTGGGGCCTTTTAAGGGTGAGCCGGGAACGGAATTTTGGTGAGATGAAGTTTTTTCAGATCGATGCCTTCGCCAGTGACGTATTTCGCGGCAATCCTGCCGGGGTGGTGCCGTTGGATGCCTGGGTGTCGAAAGACCTGATGCTCGCCATCGCTGCTGAAAATAATATTTCGGAGACGGCCTTTTTTGTTCCGCAATCGGACGAAAAATCAGGGCACTATGATCTGCGGTGGTTTACACCTTCCGTCGAAGTGGATCTGTGCGGGCACGCCACTTTGGCAAGTGCCTATGTGGTCTTCACTTACTTGCAGCCTGATCTGGATATGGTGTCGTTCGACACCCGCAGTGGTGTCCTGCAGGTTCGTAAAGCTGATGATGGCTGGATGTCTATGGACTTGCCGGTCATTGCCTCGGAACCGTTGAACGATAAACGGATAGAATCCGTCGTGCACGATCTGTTGGGTGTTGAAGCAGTTGCGCTGCGCCGCTCTGCCAACTTAATTGTCATCCTTGACACCCAAGCTCAGGTCGAGGCGTTGCAATACACAAGCGCCATAGGACCCGCGCTCAAGAAAATAGGGTTTTGGGGCATGATGGTCACGGCGCCCGGCGTGGCCGGCGGAGATGCCGATTTTGTGTCGCGCTTTTTTGCTCCCGAAAAAGGCATTCCGGAAGATCCGGTGACGGGATCGGCCCATTGTGCCATGACGCCCTATTGGGCGGACCGGCTCGGCAAAACCGAATTGGTGGCGCATCAGGTGTCCGCACGTGGGGGGCAGCTGCGCTGCGAGCTGACCGGCGACCGTGTGATCCTATATGGTCAGTGTACACCTTATTTAGAGGGGGTGCTGAAGATCTGAGACAATAGCATACGCGTCGCTTGGGCCTGACTGATAAAGATGCCCAACAGCACCAACAAAAGGGCCGCCATGGCGCGCCAGTCCAGCACCTCGCCCAGGAACAGCGCGCCGAAGAAGACAGCGAGTACGGGCACGAGGTAGTTGGTGAGGGCAAAGAAGCTGGGACCGGCTGTTTGCACCAGCTCCATATAGACCACAGTTGCGAGCGCCGTTGTGAAGATGCCAAGGACGATCACCGATGTCACGGCGACGGCATCAAGCGAAACGGTCCAAGGACGTTCCGTGATCACGGCCAGGACGGTGGCGAGGATGGATCCGATAATGAGAATGCCTGTTGACGAAACCGACGCCGGCAGGCGCGGGGCGTGCCGGGCGATGATGCTGTTGAGAGCGTAACAAAACGCTCCCCCCAGAATGGCCAATTGGGCGAAAAGCTGTTGGTTTGCTGTGGAAAGTTGTCCAAAAGCAGTTGGCCCGACCAGGAGGACAACGCCCGTAAAGCCCAAGACAAAACCGGCGATTTTGGTCAAGGTGAGATGTTCGCCGGCGACAAAAAAATGAGCCAGCATCATGGTGGCAAGCGGCATGACAGCCATCAGGATTCCGGCGAGGCCGCTGTCCACGGTAATCTGGCCCCAGGAAATAAGAAAGAAGGGCATCACATTGCCAACGACCGCCAGCATGACAAAAAACAACCAACTTCGCGACAGGCGGCGGTTCGCTCCTACCCCATCAAATAGGGGAGGGAGACCATATCCTTGAGAGCGCATCCATCCATACACAAAGACAGCGCCAAGGGTTAACCGGCAGGCGACGATTGTGAGGGGTGGGATTGTTTGGACGGCCAGCTCGATAAACATGAAGGCCGACCCGAACAACAAAACGAGTGTGCAGAACAAGGCCCAATCTTTTGGGGTGCGGGTCATGCCAAGGCGCTTTCCGGCCGGTTAAAACAAAGCCGGCAAGATTACATCCGAACGGCGCGGATTAGAAGGGCGACAAAGAGACCGGTGTTTGCGGGCGATTTTGATGCAGAGACGGCAGCACATCCTCCACATAGGCCTGCAGTTTCGATATCGCGGCGTGTGGCTCGTTCGGAATGGCTTTTGGATCGATTGGCGCCCCAAATGTGAGCTTGTAGGTCGCGCGTTCTTTGTTGAGAATTTCATAGAACACGGTCATGTCCCGCAATTCGCGGCTCACTTTTCCGAACATATAGTAAAGCCACGAGTTCTTGCCCGATATATGTAGCGGTACAATCGGCGCTTCGAATTTTCGCGACAGATTAATGGGGGTGGGGAACCAGGGCTGTTCCCGCAAACGTCCTTCCCGCAGGCGCGCGAGGCCCCCGGAGGGAAATATAATCAGGGCACGTTCTTCTTTGAAGGTGCGCATAACCCGTTGGAGGACTTGGCGTGAGGTGTGCCGGTCTTGAGAGTGGGTATCCACATCAACAGGAATGAGGAGATCCATCAAATTTTGTGCGACGCGAACCGCGTCTTTCGTGGCAATCAATGTGAAGTCTGGGCGGACATGCCGCAACACGTCATAGATCGGGAACATATCGGCAAGTGTCGGGTGATTGGGCGCAAGAATAAAACGCCCTTCCTTGGGGATATTATCCGCCCCCGAGATCTCCACATTGAGGTCCAAAAGATCTCTTGTGAACTCGAAAATGTCACGCGCCTCCATGTGGCGAATTCGGTCAGCCAGTCCAACCGCTTGCCGGTATTTTAGAAGTGGGTAGAGAAAGAATTTTGTGGTGTTCCACACAACGGGATGTGACCCAAATCGCCCGGATCTTTCTTCGATCATCGTGTCGACAATATGCGTCGCCATAAAGATGGTCCTCACAATCCGCTTCATGTCGCCACAAAGCATGCTGCCAGATTCGAAATCGCTTTTACGGCCTATATGTGACAGAAATTTCAAACCTGATGTTCTGCCTCAATGACCCCAGATTTGCCTCCTTTGGGCCCGATTACCTTGCACGCGGTGCTTTTTTTGGGCGCGGCCGATCCTGGATGGCAATAAGTTTCACTGTGGACAGTCCTATTCGCGGCCAATTTTCGCTTACCAAGCATGGCTTTCGGGACAAAATTCAACCTATGGTGAGAAAAAAGCCTCTTGCAAGACACAGTTTCGGTGCCAGATCGGCAAAAAAATCCACATTTTTTGCCAAAATGGAGCGAAGTGCGGCAGCTGACCGCAGATAATTCTGTTGCCGTAATACAACCATAAATAAATTCTAAACCTTATGGTTTTAACCTCTCGTCCATCAATATCACCGGCGGTGGTGTTGATCGGATGGACGCTCGATTTCGGTGAGGCGATCGGGCTACTCCTTTCCGGGGCTATTTTCGCTGTATCGAGATATCTACCAACGCGTAACCGTGTGTGGACGATCTATCGTATACAGAGTTGGGATTTCAGTTCCTATGTCGCGTTTCTTATTCGTGCACGGATCATGGCATGGCGCTTGGTGTTGGGACCTCGTCGCCAAAAGGTTGACCGCGGCAGGGCATATGGTTCGGGCGATAGATCTTCCGGGCCATGGCGACGATGCGCGCAATCCGGAAGACGTGACCTTGGCCCACTATAGTGCGGCGGTCCGTGCGGAAATCCTGGATATGGGCGGCAGCGTCATTTTGGTGGGGCACAGCATGGGCGGCGTTGTAATCTCCGCAGCGAGCGAACTCATCCCCGACGGCATCTCCAAACTTGTATTCATTGCCGCACTGATCCCCCAAGAAAACGACACCTTGGTGGACCTCACGGAAAAACACATTCCCGAACCGCGATTGCTCGATCAGGCAGTGCAGCCAGAAGGTCTTGTGGGTCATCTCAATCAAGACATTGTCCATGAGCTATTCTACACAGATCTATCCGAGCAAACGGCCAAGGGGCTCATTGAAAAACTGAGCCCGCAACCCCTTATGCCGCTCATGACGCCCGTTCAAATTACGGCGGAAAATTTTGGCGCACTTCCCAAAACCTATATTGAATGTACCAGAGATAAAACCATTCCCATCGGTGCTCAGCGCGCCATGCTGCGCGCGGCGAAGATATCGGATGTCGTCAGTTTGCAGTCGGCGCATTCGCCCTTTATCTCTATGCCGGATCAGTTGGCGAACATCCTAAAGTCGTTGGAAAAAACCCAGGCGGCCTGATCCTCACACGACCGCCGTCAAGTTTGGTATTGAACTTAAGGCGGCATAAGGTCACGATGCCGGATCTTTTCCAAAGACACGGTGTTCTTGCCATATGCCCTTCCTAGACCGCCCCACCCATAAACTGAACTACGACCTAACGGGAGACGGTCCGCCGGTTCTACTGACCCACAGCTTCAGTGCCTCAAAAACCATGTGGCAGGGTCAGGTTGACGCGTTGTCGAGCCAGTTTCAGCTGCTGACATGGGATCTGCACGGCCACGGGGCTACCGAGAGTTCATCCGATCCGTCCCACTATTCTGAACAGTCGACGGTTCAGGACATGGCGGCCTTGCTAGATGCGTGTGAAATCGAACAAGCGGTTATTGGCGGTCTATCTTTAGGCGGATATATGTCCCTGGCGTTTTACCGTACTTTCCCCGATCGGGTGCGCGCTCTGATGCTCTTTGATACCGGACCCGGTTTTAAGAAAGACGAGCCGCGAGATAAGTGGAATGCGAACGCGCAGCGAACGGCGGATATTATCGACAATAAAGGACTAGAGCCGCTTGAGCGGAACAGTCAAGAAGTACGTATTGCCAATCACGCGTCACCAACCGCGCTCGCCCATGCCGCACGCGGTATGCTGACACAAGCAGATGGGCGCGTCATAAATTCGCTCGCGGACGTAAAAGTTCCGACGCTGGTATTGGTGGGGGCGGAGGATAAACCCTTCTTTGCGGCAACGGATTATATGGCGTCGAAAATTCCCAATGCGTCGAAAGTTGTGATTGAGGGGGCCGGTCACGCCGCGAATCTCGATCAGCCGGATGCGTTTAATACCGCGGTCAGAAATTTCCTTGTGTCCCTCTAGCAAAAAACCGAGGCCGTGAGGTTCTAATGAAGCTGCTTTTGTTCGAAACAGCCTATGATCGCGTTCGCGAGCGTATCGCCGAGAGCGAGCCTCAGCTCACCGTCTGTCTCATGACGAAGGAAGGTGACCTGGTGGTCGGCGGGCAGAAGCAGGACCCTGCATCCTTTCAGCCGGAAATCGCGTGGCTGTCGATGGACCTGATGTATCACGGCCGCATTCGCGAATTCATAGATGTGGTTTCAAATGCGCCAGGTCTTAAATGGGTGCAAACGGCAAATGCCGGCCTCGACGCCCCCATCTATCGGCAAATAGCGGCGACCGGTACGCGCTTGTCCAACAGTGACGCCCAAGCCTTGTCCATTGCGGAATATGTGCTGGGTCACGTGTTGCATTGTTTTCAAGGAATTGAACAGCGGCTGGACGCGCAACGGCAATCCAAGTGGCGGTATATGCCCTTTCGTGAGGTGGCGGGCTCTACCTGGCTTATCATTGGGTTTGGCAATATCGGACAGAAGATTGCGGAACGGGCGAAACCTTTCGGCGCCCACATTGTTGGGGTCCGGCATTCTGGAATGGATCATCCGCTAGCGGATAAAATTATTCGGCAAGACGATATTCTGTCTGTCCTTCCCGACGCCGATGTTGTGGTTTTAGCCTGTCCAATCACCGACGAAACGTACAATATGGCGAATGCAGAGTTTTTCGCCGCCATGAAAGAAAAGTCCTTATTGGTCAATATTGGGCGTGGGGATTTGGTGGATGACGACGCATTACTCGCGGCGTTAGACCAAGGTGTTCCCGGTAACGCGGTGCTGGACGCGTTCTCCACAGAACCATTGCCCAAAGATCATGGGTTTTGGTCGCATGAGAAAATTATCTTGACGGCCCATACCTCAAATGCGGGCAGTGGATTGTTGGACCGCGGTGACGCGCTGTTCTCCGAAAACCTAAAGAATTATCTGACGGGGCAACCTCTGAAAAACGAAGTTGATATGGCGGCAATGTTTCCAGACATTGTGCCGATTTAGGATTGTAACAGATGACTGAGCAACACGTGGTGGTGACGGGCGCATCCACCGGCATTGGAAAAGCCTGTGTGTCGTTCTTGATTGAGCAGGGGTTTCATGTGTGGGGCAGTGTCCGCCGCGCTCAGGATGCTGATCGCTTGGCGCAAGACTTCGGAGACCGTTTCCACTCTCTGTTGTTCGATGTCACCGATGCCACAGCGATTGCGCGAGCTGCCGAGACTGTTTCAGAGGCTTTACAGGGCCAAACATTATTCGGTTTGGTGAATAATGCCGGTGTGGCGGAATCGGGGCCGCTAAAGGATATTGATCCCGAACGCATTCGCACCCAGCTGGACATTAATGTGATTGGGCCATTGATGGTCACTCAGGCTTTCTTACCCTTGCTCGGTGGTGTGAAAGGCCACCAGGGAAATCCAGGGCGCATTGTCAATATGAGCTCTGTTTCCGGTAAACGAGCCGCTCCATTTCTGGGGCCCTACGCCATGTCAAAATTCGCTCTGGAAGCTCAGTCGGATGCGTTTCGGAGGGAGCTAATGCTCTACGGTGTCGATGTGGTCGTGGTGCAGCCTGGCCCCATCGTTACACCCATTTGGGACAAGGCCGCTGATCTTGACGTATCAGACTATCAGCAGTCAGATTATTTTGACATTCTGGAAAAATTTCAAGCCGCGGCAGTGGAAAGAGGCAAGCAAGGGCTGCCCGCCATAGACGTGGCCAAGGTGGTGTATCGGGCGCTAACCTTGCCAAAACCGAAGGCGCGTTACGTGGTCACCAAGAATAAGTTTATGAGTTCCACTCTGTTGTCGTTTATTCCGGACCGCGTGCTTGACCGCATCATCGCACGCCAGTTGGGGCTTGAGAAAGATCACTAGCGCGCCTGTTACCCGGATCTCAGATTTGTTTAACCGAATTTCTGGTGAGCCTTAGTCAACCCCAAATATTTTCTGGTGCATGCGGTTCATGCCTTTGATCCAACGATCATAGTCGGCGGTTTTACGCTGCATGTATTCGGCAACTTCCGGATGCGGAAGAATAACAAATCTTTCCTCGCGCAAACCGTCTACCACCACATCCGCCAAATAGTCTGGTTCCATCATGCCATCCGTGGCGGCCGCTTGAATGCCAGGATCATCCACGTTTGCGGTCATGGCCGTGCGCACCGCTTGTGGGCATAACATGGACACGCGAATGCCTTTATGGGCATAGGTCAACGCAAGCCATTCACCAAAGCCAACTGCGGCATGCTTTGTGGTGCCATAAGAAGCGCCGCCAATTTGGTTGAGCAGTCCGGCTGCGGATGCCGTGTTAAGGAAGTATCCGCCACCACGAGCGATCATCTTCGGCACTAAATGGCGGGCGGCGTAAACATGGGACATCACATTGACGTCCCAGCTTTCCTGCCACCCTTCGTTGGGGGATTCCAGGTCCGGCGAGCGGCCAATCCCGGCATTGGAGCAAAACAAATCGATGGGGCCGATCTCGCTTTCGGTGCGGTCGATGACGGCTTTGATGTCTTCTTCCTTGGCAACATTCGCCTGCATGGCCGTACCGCCATATAGAGAGACGGTTTCTTCCGTTCCGTCCAAATTGAGGTCCACGGACACAACGTGTTTCGCGCCTTCCTCGGTGAATTTCTTCACCAAGGCGCGGCCAATCCCGCTGGCGGCCCCGGTGACCACAACGATTTTGCCTTTGAGTTCCATGTTACGCCCCTTGTTTTGTGAATGCCGATTGGCTGCAAAATGGCTGAAGCGCGAAGCGACCGTCAAGCGTCCCGCCGAAATAAGGCCCGCGATGTGAAGAAAATGGTGCTGCAAGAGAGAATTGAACTCTCGACCTCTCCCTTACCAAGGGAGTGCTCTACCACTGAGCTACTGCAGCTTGATTGGCTATAATCGCAAAGAAGTGCGGTTTATAAGCCATTTGTCGTTAATGTCCAGTGTCTCGTATGTTAGCCGAAATTAGTGAACGAAAGCGGAACTAAGTCTAAGTGCTGCGCACTATTGCAGCACTTTCGGACTGGCTTTGTTCGCCATCGGAAAACCACCCAAAATTCGCCAAATCATCCCATTAGTCTCGCGGAGCAATGTGGGTATAGCGAGTTACCATATCGTCTCTTTTCCAACCACCAAAGATGCCGAGGTCACCTTTTTGTGCATCTGAACAATCAAATGTGAGAACGCATTCAGTCATCGTGACCAGTTTGAGCTTTCTCTGCATGATGTTTGAAAATTTCTTTGGCGGATTTGCTCATAATGTCAGTGTATGTACTTCCGAAACGGTGTCCAGTGATGTGCCTTACAGCTGGTTAGGTCACGACGCGATACCTTGAACGGTGTCTATTGACTTTGGAGATAAATAATTTGGATAGGTCTAGGCACATCAGTACGCTTATCTTATCGCGACCTCTTCATTCTACCAGGTTGGAAAACTCTCAAAAAATGAACAATAGATCCGGAAGATACCAGCTGAGATTTTTGAACGATTTTGAAAAAGATCGATGGAAGGCATTCTTGGGGGCATATTTTTTGTTGTCTATTTTGAACAGCCTGGTCTCGTACGTGTCTTTCGTGAGAATGGATGTAGTGGATCCGAACCAATTACGCCTTCAAGTTTTAGTCGTGCCATTGGTAACGTTGCTAGAATGTGCGGTGATATTTCTCTTTTTCTACGTTCTAACGAAGATAAGCCCTAAGGAAGATGGGTGATCTGGTAACCATGAAAGTTGTAGGTCAGGCCTGAGGGAAGAGATGTTTCTCGTACAAGACGGATTTTCACCGACTCATGTCTCAATATTGGGATTAGCCTTTGTCGCTGCTTCTGTTCTTCTTCTCGTAAGTGTTTGGCGTGTAGAGCTGGCTATCCCAAAGCAAGAAGAGATATCATTTCAATCGGGTAAGGTGGCAAACGTCCATCCGTTTGATAATGCCTATGTAGTTCGATTAGTTGGTGTATCTGAACAGTTTTTCTACCGTATTGATGACGGCGCACGGGATGATGCAATTGCGGAGATGGTATCGGCAAAGAATATCACAATTGGTTATGGCATATTCGCTTGGTGGGGTGATGAGAAGCGGGAAAGGCATATTCTTCAAATAATTGCTTCTGGAAAAACGATACGTACCTATTCAGCGTTACGAGCCGCATACAGATCAAATCATGTGGGGCTCGTGATTGTTGCATTTTTTGTTGGGGGCATAGGTGTAATGACGCTGGCGTCAGCCTACTACACACATAGGCATAGGCTGAAATAATGCCGGTGTCTGACAAGTGGATCCAACGCATATTTATCCTACCACCAGGGCCGTTCTGGTTTCTGCTTATGAGCGGGGTATTCAGCTTTTACCTTGCAGGACTCTTTTTGTTTCATAGCTACCAATCTATCGAAAGGTTTCCCGATTATTCCAAATTGGCGGTCATAGAGGGAACGGAGACAAGTATTGCAATGGAACCTCATGGTGTAACGCTTTACCTGTCAAACAAAGGCGGCGGTTTCGTCTCTGATCTGGTATCTGGCAAAGGGGCGTACAAGCAGACGAACATAAGCGTGGGGGCTAATGCAAAAATTGGGCATTACCCCTTTGATTATTGGGGCGATGGAAGGTTGGTGAACCGAATATACGAACTCACCGTGAATGGACGGCAAATAGATACGTATCAGCAGGCGAAACGTCGGTACCACAATCATTATTGTGGAATAACTGCATTTGGTTGTTTTTTTCTGCTTGTGGGGGCCTGGTTTCTGGCGGCATGGCATTTCAGTAGAACACACTTTCACAACGGTCGAACGATGAAAGACCCAAGCTGATCCAAAAATACAATGCCACTAAGCAAATGGAGTTCGAAGCTATGAAAAATGGCTTGGCATTTTGGGGATTATTCTATCTTTTGGGGAATAACAGCATTGCTTTGGGTGACGAGCGTTTTCACGGCGGTATTGATCCATCAATTGTCAATCAAAATGCTGAGGTGGTTTCCGCATTCTACATTAGGACCATTGGGCAGGATAAACCCTTTCCAGAAACGCCTTTTAGGTACCTGAATGGTATCCGGGGAAGTGACATCTATAGATATCATGCATGCATAGAGGCCGTATCAGAACGAATTGAATTCATACCTTCTGATTTGAATCCGCAAGGTTTGTATGTAACCGCTGATCGTGAAAAAAACAGGGTATTGATCGAAATCTCAACATCTGACTTCGACGAACCTGAAAAACCTCACAACGTTGCTGACAAAGCATGGGAGTTTTTCGAAGACTCACAAATCCGATGTCTATTTGATACTGATACAAATGTAATGATCGGTATTCAGGGCATTTCGAGGGTGATGAGGTAAGTGGCGATGATTGATGGGCTGACATTGAAAGTATGGGTGCCCAGGGTGATAACCCTCATCTTTGTTGTCTATTTCTTGGAATATTTTACCGGGTACGGTTTTTTTCCATACTCCCAATATGTGGATTGGGCGCCGGTTGTTTTAATCGGTGGGATGATTGGCTTTTTCTTTCGTATTACCCAGGAAGAAGTTCAAGAATATATTGCCAGAAGAAAAGAGAAATAACTGGCCTCAAGAGGGGAGTTGCTGAATGGCCAACATCCTGCGGTCGAACTGGATAGAAGACCCGTTGTTCAATCTTTTGGGCATCGTATTGGGTGTTGGGCTGTTCGCAGCTTTTGCACTGCCGTTTAGGCAGAAAGCGCCTGTTAAGAAGGATGATGAGTGGACAACACTGTATCCGAGGATCGTGGTGCTTGTCTTAAGTTATTTATCCACATTGATTTCTATCGGACTGGCTGCCTTTTCCATGTGGGTTTTGGTGTTTGAGGCGACCATTGATCTAATAATGGTGCTCACGCTGACGATTTTGATCGGTGCGGCAACCATATTCCTTTATGTACCTTCAAAGATCCTGCTGAACCGGGTACGTTTCAATGAATCCGGAATAGAATTTAACTCACTGCTAGTAAAGCGCTTTGTCCAATGGAACGAGATAAAAGTAATTGATAGTGGTTGGTTAGGAGTTAAGGTTGTGCACGGTGACTCATCGATAGTTATTTCACCATATTTTGTTGGTGTGCCAGAACTGCTCTTTGCAGCAAAAAACAAATGTGTTGCGGTAAAACCTGACCTCATCAAAGAATTTCTCACCGACCTTGAATGATCGCAATAAGGCAAATGGAACACTGGAATGTCGGTGTGGCTTAAGGGTGGCAACCGATATCATATGTTCAATCAAATCACGACACCTTTCGTATTAGTCGAAGAACTTGTGCCACAATTTGACAGGTATTTTATCCCACGCGCTTAGCGGTTTCCCTGTAGGGCTGCCCTCTGTATAGAGAATTTTAAGGGCTGCTTTGTCCCATTCGGTCAAGTTCAGCTGTGTTTTGCTTACGGATGCCGGTAGTTTTGCCTTTAGTGATGACGGTACGGGCAACAGGGATGGAAACGATACAGGTTTATATTGCAATCCATAGAGCTGGGCCCCAATTCTGCGTGCGCAGACAGACCGAGGCAGCGAATATTCAACATTTGTGTTCGCTTCGATCAAAAATATTCCGCGAGCCAGTCCGTAGACCACACTTCCATCGTTCGTCACTTTTTTCCTGCCAACAGTGTAACTGTAACAGCGATCCTTTTCCTTGTGCATGTGCCTTGTCCAGTAACCCGGTGGGCGTTTGGCGAATGCTGAATTCGCGAAAGCTTCGAATTTACCCAAAGAACTTTCCCAGTCGGTGACAATCATACCAATTATGTGGGCGTTGCCTTCTTGTCCGAGGGTCAAGTTGATTTCTTTAAATTGAACATCAGTAATGTCTGCAATTTCTTGTGTTTGCTGCCAAAAGCTTCGAACTAGTGAACCGTTTCGTTTGGTACGGTCTTCAATGAACACCTTTGGGTTAAATGACCACCGCAACGCTCTGGGTTCGTTTTTGGGAAGAGGCGCATGGGATCCCAGCACTACTTGCGTAAAATGTGCGTAGTACTCAGCCTTACGTTTTTCCACGAACAAATTGGTGTCGTCGATTTCGTCTGCCGCGAGAGCCAATTGTTGTGTCGAATAGTAGACCAGGATCATCGCAGCAACTGCGATCATGCGTGAGCGTCTGAGTATCACCACCGCCGATACCTCCAGTTCGATTGCAACCAATGAGGTAGTAATTTAACCGGCGATACCTTTAACTTTGGTTCATTCAATCGTTGCGATAGCCGCTCTACATGACGAGCTAACAATGTCTGCAGCGTATACGCAGCACCATGTTTTCTGCGAGCAGTTATTTTTAATGATCTCAATGAGATAGGGAGTGTGGAGAACGCCTTACCAAGGGAGTGCTCTACCACTGAGCTACTGCAGCCCTGAAGACGTCTTTGGTAAAAACGAAGCGCTTGCTATAGCGCAGGTAACGCGGCAGGGGAAGACCTGATCTTCGTCCCCAACGCTTTGACATAAATCTATAGTGTGTTGAGGTTTGAAGCGGGTTAACATGAGCCCATGTCGGACAAGCAATCACCCCCCAATAAGGCAGACCAGGCTGCATCGAAAGAAGAACGCCTGTCCTCCGCGTTGCGTGAAAATTTGAAACGGCGCAAGGCTCAATCGCGTCAACGGGCGGGCGAGGTGGTCCAATCACCCCCTAAAGCTCCGGCGGCAGAAAACCTGGAAAAGGACAAAAATTAGCGCGATTGAAGCCTTTTCTTTGCCCTAATTAGATGAAATCAAAGGGCTTCTGACGATTTCCAAAGTCTTAACGGCGTTCTGCCCTCTTTTCCCGGCGATCACATCAGGTTAGGTAAGCTTTATGGACAGTATCTCGATCCGAGGCGGTGCACGCCTTAATGGCCAAATTCCCATTAGTGGCGCAAAGAATGCCGCCTTGCCCCTTATGGCGCTGTCATTGCTGACGCCGAAGCCGCTTTTTCTGGAAAATCTGCCGTCTTTGGCGGATACGCGGTTTATGGGCGAACTGTTGGCCACCCTAGGCGTTGAGGTTGCCTATGGCGTGAATGGGGGAGGGCCGAGCTCCGTCCGTTTGCAAGCACCGAAGTTGGTCTCCACCTTTGCCCCCTATGATCTGGTGCGCAAAATGCGCGCGTCCTTTTATGTCTTGGGGCCCTTGGTGGCGCGGGAGGGGCAGGCAAAGGTTTCATTGCCAGGGGGGTGTGCCATTGGCACGCGTCCGGTGGACCTTCATCTGATGGCGTTGGAGAAGTTGGGCGCGGCGATTGACCTTGAAGACGGCTATGTGTTGGCCAAAGCACCCACCGGTGGCCTAACAGGCGCTGAGATTGAGTTTCCGATGGTGACCGTCGGCGCGACCGTAACGGCACTGATGACGGCCACGCTGGCGTCGGGGCAAACGGTCTTAAAAAATGCCGCGATGGAGCCGGAAGTGTCGGACGTGGCCGATTGTCTCAACGCCATGGGGGCGAAAATCTCAGGGATCGGCACGAGCGAGCTTGTGATCGAGGGCGTTGCGCAATTGGGCGGCGCCACCCATCGCGTGCTGCCCGATCGTATCGAGACCGGGACCTATGCCATGGCGGTGGCCATAGCCGGTGGCGAGGTTGATCTGGTCGGTGCGCGGGCGGATCTCATTGGCAGCGTGATTGATGTGCTCGGGGAAGCCGGTGTCGAAATTAAAGAGACGAATGAAGGCATCCGGGTTGCGCGCAATGGACAGCGCGCCACTGCCGCGGATGTGACCACAGAGCCGTTCCCAGGTTTTCCCACCGATCTGCAGGCGCAATTTATGGCGTTTATGGCCACGGCTGAGGGTGAATCCACCATCAAAGAAACTATATTTGAAAATCGGTTCATGCATGTGCCGGAACTCAGCCGGTTGGGCGCCGATATTTCGGTGGACGGACAAGCGGCGCGGGTGACCGGGGTAGAGCGATTGAAGGGTGCGCCGGTGATGGCGACAGATTTGCGGGCATCCGTTAGCTTGGTGCTGGCCGGGCTGGCAGCGGAAGGCGAGACTGTGGTGAACCGCGTTTATCATTTGGATCGCGGCTTTGAGCGTATCGAAGAAAAGTTAGGAGCTTGTGGCGCGGACATAACGCGCGTATCGAGCTGATGTTTTAAGGGACGGAATGGCAGACAAACTAAACCTCATTATTCAAGACGGGGAAGACCTTCAAATCGTATCAGCGCATCTTCAAGATGCCATCGCCCGGGTGGGGGATATTACGTTTATCCCGGGAGAACGGCGTTTCGCGCTGATGTTCAATCGGTTCCGCTGGGAGGTCGCGGCCGATGACACTTTTGAACGTGTGCGGACGGGACTGCATTTTGACGATGTATCGGCAGCAAAGGTAAACGGCATCAGCCGGGCCAATGGGGACGCGGTATTGGAGCTTCTGTCTATTGGATTTGACGAAAAAGAGGCCCCCGCCGGTGAGCTTACGCTCACTTTTGCTGGTGGCGGCGCCATCCGGTTGAATGTCGATTGCATCGAAGGCTTGATGCGGGATGTAAGCGATCCGTGGCCCGCCAAAACGCGGCCGGAACACGCGTTGGATGACGCAGGAGAATAAGCATGCCTATCACGCTAGAGGCAGGCGAAAAGAAATTTGACGCGAAATTTGCGGCTTTGCTGACCATGAAGCGCGAAACCTCGGTAGAAGTATCGGAGGTGGTGGCCGCCATCATCGCTGATGTGATCGCCGATGGTGACGAGGCTCTGTTTCGGTTTACGGAAAAATTTGACGGCGTTTCGTTCGATGGGCAATCCGTTCGGTTTCTGACGCAGAAATCCGTGAAGCGGTCACTCAGATCGATGCGGATACACTGAACGCGCTTGACCTTGCGGCGGAACGCATTCGGTCTTTTCATCAGCGCCAATTACCCAAGGATGATCAGTACATTGATCAAGCGGGGGTGGGCCTGGGGCAAAAATGGACCGCTATTGAAGCGGCCGGCCTCTATGTGCCGGGCGGTCAGGCGGCTTATCCAAGCTCGGTATTAATGAATGCCATTCCGGCGCGTGTTGCCGGTGTCGAGCGGGTGGCGATGGTGGTGCCCACGCCCGATGGCATATTGAACCCGCTGGTTTTGGCTGCCGCCGCAAAGGCCGGCGTGTCGGAAATTTTTAAGGTGGGTGGCGCCCAGGCGGTCGCAGCACTGGCCTACGGGACCGAATCCATTGCGCAAGTCGATAAAATCGTTGGGCCCGGAAACGCATTCGTCGCGGCCGCTAAGCGTCAAGTCTTCGGCAAGGTGGGGATCGACATGATCGCCGGACCGTCGGAAATCTTAGTGGTTGCGGATGCCCAAAACAATCCGGACTGGATTGCTGCGGATCTGTTAAGCCAGGCGGAACATGATGCCTCCAGCCAATCTATTCTGATCACGGACGATGCGGCGTTTTGTCAGGCCGTGCGGGACGCGGTCGATCGCCAACTGCCGTCTTTGCCCCGGCAGGAGACAGCGCGTCAAAGCTGGAAAGACTTTGGGGCGACAATCCTTGTGGACAATCTTGACGATGCTATACCGCTGGTTGATCAGATCGCGCCTGAACATTTGGAACTGGCGGTTTCTGACGCTGAAGCCGAACGCTTGTCGAAAGAGATCCGGAATGCCGGGGCGATCTTTCTGGGCCGCCATACACCGGAAGCCATTGGGGATTATGTGGCCGGAACAAACCATGTGCTGCCGACCGCACGCAGCGCGCGGTTTTCCTCTGGCCTGTCGGTCTACGACTTTATGAAGCGGACAACTTTGGTTCATTGCAGCCCAGACGGACTTGCGGCCATTGGAGGCGCTGCGGTAACCTTGGCCGACGCCGAGGGGTTCGACGCCCACGCGCGCTCTGTTTCCATTCGTCTCAACCGCTGATCACCCAACGGTCAGGACCCATTAAGAGATCATGACTTAAGCTTGACCCTGAAAAGGCCGGTGCAGATGAACTTTTCGTTCGGCCTTCGCAAATGAGCCGGCCTGGTTTTCCTTGTTATGACCGACACAGCTGATACGTCCCAAGAAAAATTTAAGATCATTGATCTGATCTTGGACGAGAAGACGGTTGTGCGGCGCGGGCCTGACGTTGAACATGAACGCAAAGTCGCGATCTTTGATCTTCTTGAGGAGAATTTCTTTCAGCCAGTGGGCTCCGACGGCGGGCCCTATGTCTTGCACCTGGCCATCGAAGAAAACCGCTTGGTGTTTGATATTCGGCTAGAAGGCGATGTGGCCCATGGCAAGGTCATATTATCGCTCACGCCGTTCCGGAAAATTGTGAAGGACTATTTCCTGATCTGCGAAAGCTATTATGAGGCTATTCGGAACGCGACCCCGTCCCAGATCGAATCCATCGATATGGGGCGCCGGGGGCTCCATAATGAAGGGTCTCAACTTTTGAAAGACCGCCTTGACGGCAAGATCGAGCTTGATTTCGATACATCGCGTCGATTGTTCACTCTGCTTTGCGTATTACACATTAAGGGGTAAGGCGCGATGCAAGAGACCGACCGTCGCCCGCTTCCGGATGCGGTCCTGTTTGCCTGCAACATGAATGCCGTGAGGTCCCCAATGGCCGAGGCCCTATTGCGGCATTATTTCCCGAACAAGATTTATGTGGATTCCGTGGGTGTGCGCGCCGGCGAGATTGACCCCTTCGTCATTGCAGTGATGGAAGAAGTGGGCGTAGACCTAAAGGACCATCAGTCCAAGAATTTTGAGCAGTTGGAAGACACGCTATTCGACCTGATTATCTCACTGACGCCGGAGGCGCATCATAATGCGCTGGAATTGACACGCACCATGGCGGTAGACACCGAATATTGGCCCACCCAAGACCCGACAATTGCGACTGGCAGCCGGGAGCAGCGTCTCGAGTCGTATCGGCAGGTGCGGGATGACCTTATTGAGCGGATTCGCGCAAGATTTGGCGTGCCGCCCACGCAAAAACCCTAATTTTCCTGCTTTTTCGGTGATGATGCTTGATTTTGCGGCGTTTCGTCTGCATGGTCCGGCTCGAGTTGAACCATGAGGAGCCAATGGCTAAGGAAGAACTACTAGAATTCCCCGGAGTTGTGACGGAATTGCTGCCCAACGCGACCTTCCGGGTAAAGCTTGAGAAAAACGAGCACGAGATCATTGCGCACACCGCCGGTAAAATGCGGAAGAACCGTATTCGTGTGCTGGCGGGCGACAAAGTGCTGGTGGAGATGACGCCCTACGACCTGACCAAGGGGCGCATTACGTATCGTTTCAAATAGACGATTTTGACCGGCACCTTGACCTCTGACATGCATGCAGATCGGCCGGTCTTCGTATTGGCAAGCGGTTCGCCAAGACGCTTGGATTTGCTGCGGCAAATCGGTCTGGAGCCGGACCACATACACCCTACGGATATTGACGAGACACCGCATCCGCGTGAGCTGGCACCGGACCTTGCATTGCGTCTGGCGCAAGAGAAGCGCGATGCCGCGTGGGCGGAAATTGAGGCACGCCACGGTTCCGCCTTGGTTCTGGCAGCGGACACGGTGGTGGCCTGTGGCCGCCGGATTCTTCCAAAAGCGGCATCGGCAGAGGAAGCCAAGCGGTTTCTTAAGCTGCTGTCCGGCCGAAGCCATCGGGTGTGGAGCGGTGTTGCGGTTGCGAGCCACAAAGGGGTTTGGGCCAAGCGGGTGGAAAGCCGGGTGACTTTTGCGCGGCTGCACCCCGATCAGATCGACCAATATGTGGCGTCTGGTGAGTGGGACGGAAAAGCCGGGGCCTATGCAATCCAAGGGCGCGCGGCCCTCTTTGTCCGGTCAATCCAGGGGTCCTATTCCAATATTGTGGGTCTCCCCTTGCGTGAAACGGCGCTTCTTTTGGAGGCCGCAGGCCTGCCGATTTGGCAATAGGCGAGGGGCCGCCAAACACTGGGTCCGAACAGAATTCGCCCGTATGGCTTCAATAAGCTCACGAAACCCTCTACAGTTTGCGATCGACGTGAGCGCGAGGGCAGTTTTTTGAAGAATGAGATCCTCATCAATGTGGGGTTAGGCGAGACACGGGTGGCCACTCTGGAAGAAGGGCGTCTGTGCGAGGTTCTTATCGAACGCCGCCCGGTAGATCGTGAGCAGGACGCCACTGACCCGCGCGGGTCCAGTGTGCTGAACAATATCATGTTAGGGCGGGTGCAGCGGGTGTTACCAGGCATGCAGGCGGCCTTTGTGGATGTGGGCCTTGCCCGAGCAGGTTTTTTGGGGGCGCGGGAAGCCCAATGTCTTGCCGAGATGTCGCAAATGGCCCAAGGGGAGTTGCCGCCGATCAGCGCCTGTGTGCGCGAAGGAGAGACCATCTTGGTCCAGGTGGTTAAAGACCCTATGGCAGATAAGGGCGCGCGGCTGTCGGCCAATGTGACCGTACCCGGACGATTATTGGTTTATGTGCCAAACCAGCAGGGGGTGGGCCTGTCGCGCCGGATTGAAGATGAAAATGAACGCCAGCGCCTTACCGCGGTCATTGAAAAAATACTGGCCGATACGGGTATTGCCGGTGGCTTCATTGTGAGGACGGCAGCGATCGGGCTCGAAGAATCGGTATTACGCGAAGACGCAGAACAATTGGCGGCGCAATGGCGTGTGATTGCCGAAACCAAAGAAACCATGACACCGCCAGCGGTGGTGCACCAAGATGTGGATCAGATTTCGCGCGTTCTGCGTGATGTGGTCAATCGCGAGACAGTCCGTGTGCAAATCGATAATCTTACCGGCTATAAGCAAGCCAACGCGTTTCGCGAAACGCAGCTGGCCGGTCAGGATATTGAGATTAACCTGTTCAAAGGCCCTGGCAATTTGTTTGACCAGTTCGGAATTGAGGGACAGATCGAGGCCTGTTTGGACCCGCAAGTGTCGCTCAAATCCGGCGGGTGGATAACCATCGAAACCACCGAAGCGCTGACCGCCATTGATGTGAATTCTGGAAGCCTTACGGAAGAAACGGGCCTTGAGGAAACCAGTGTCCGAACGAATGTAGAGGCGGCGGATGAAATTGGCCGTCAATTGCGGCTGCGCGGCATAGGCGGGCTGATTGTGGTCGACTTCATCCATATGGAACGTCCTGAAAACAATGCACTGGTGGTGGAACATTTGGAGGCCGGTTTGGTCGGGGACCGGGTGCCGTTCCAAGTCTCCCAAATGTCCGAATTCGGCTTGGTGGAAATGACCCGCAAACGCGTGCGCGAGCCGTTATCCCGTATGCTGACGGAAGGCTGCCGCACCTGCAGCGGCGTGGGGCGTTTGCAAACGGCGGCGACGGTGGCAAACGATTTGTTGCGATCGGTTGAACGAGCGTCGTTAGAAAACAAAGGCAAGGCGTTAAAGGCGGTGGCATCGTCAGATGTCATCCGATGGATTGAGGCGCGGGAAGACGGTATTCGGGACGCCCTAACGGAAAAAGGCATCACACGTATCGAATTCGAAAAACAAGTGCCCTCGCCGCGCGACCGTTTCCATGTGCATGTACTGGACGAGGTGATGTGATGCCGGGCGCCTCTAAAACCTGTCCGATTTGCGGCAAAGTTCGGGACGAAAAATATCGGCCGTTCTGTTCCAAGCGGTGTGCCGATGTGGATCTATCCCGCTGGTTAGGGGGCAATTACAGTCTACCGGCCGTGGAACCGCCAGATGATTTTGGCGCGGAAGCAGAATTTTACGTGCCGGAACCAGACAACGATCGATAAGGGAAGGCACAGCGCCGCGCTCCACCGCCGATTTCTGCCATTTTTTACCATTTTTTGCGAAAATCTGAGACTGGACAGGCCGCCTATTTTCGCCTATACCCGGCGGCTCCGGCCTATTCTTGACAGGATCAGGCAGACCTTCCTTTCCGTGGGCCCAGGTAGCTCAGTTGGTAGAGCAGCGGACTGAAAATCCGCGTGTCGGTGGTTCGATTCCGCCCCTGGGCACCATGCAAAAGCCAATAAAAATAAGAGCTTAAGGGCTAAACACTTTTCCGGTTGATTGTAGAAAATAGCGGAAATAGGCTAGTACAGTTCTAGTACAGTATTTTTTCTGCCCTTGAAATCATTGAACAATTAGATGCGAGTGGATCGCAGTTAGTGCAGTTTAAGTACAGTCGGAACACCAACGTATGACTTGGTGCACGGCGATATGACGAAGTCCATCCACATCCTTGGTGGTGAAGCGCAACTCTTCAAACGAGACGGATCTGATAACTGGTATGTGAGCTTTAGCGTGCCAGGCCAAGGACAAATAAAACGCAGCCTCAAAACGACGAACCTCGAAAAAGCGAAAGTCATTGCGAAGAACAAGTACGTTGATGCGTTAGGGCGAAATAAACGAGGTTTGTCTGCAGACGGATTTTTCTTTGAAGCGGTATCAGATCAATTCCTTCAAAATTTTGAACGAAAAGTCTCTCGTGGCGAGAAGAAGACTAAAGATCTGAAAGACTTAACCGGCGTCGTCACGCGTTACTTCAATCCTTACTTTGAGGGACGACTTATCGATGAGATCGACACAACTGATATTGAAGAATATCGAGAGTGGCGAAAAGACTACTGGCTCACTGGTCCGGGCAAAGAAATCAAGTACATTTATTACAAGAGAAACGGCAAAGAGCTAAGGAGGCGTCCTAAAGGCGAAGTGCCATCAGCCAGTCGTCAGCATTCTGAGCTATCGATGCTTCGTCAATTGTTCAAGTTTGCCGCTAGAAAACGCTTTATCGACAGACGCAACATGCCTGAGATAACTTCTGAACCAGTAAAGCAGGCCGTTGGGCCAGGACTGACTCCGGAAGAATTCGAAAAAATCTTGAGCCTTGCCTACAAACGCCAACGAGAAAGCCAAAAGCACAAGAGCACCTGGTTCTCTCGGATGATGCTTTGCCAGTTCGTCCGTATTGCTGCATATACCGGACTTCGACCAACGGAGTTGCTTTCACTTCGTTGGCGTGACTTAGAGCCTTGGAATATTGGAGAAGAAATTCAATGGTTTGTGAAAGGGCCTGATGGCGACCGTCGATTACACAGCATAGGGCCTGATGTCATTGTTGATGATTTGCCAGAACTTGGCGAATTGGAACTTGCCGGTGACCTGAAGATACACGTTCGGGGCAAAGGGAAATTCGGGCCGGCAATTGCACCACCGGAGGCCTTCACTTGTTTTGAGATTCTTCATAACCAATGGCACAATCGCTTTGGCGAGTTGCCGGAAGAACATGATCCCATATTTTTTAATTACGCAGGTGAACCAATAAAATCCTTCAAAGGTGGTTTAGCTCAACTGCTCAATGCGGCTGGCCTACTTTATGATCGAGAAGGCCGGAGACGTGACGCCAAGACTTTTCGTCACTACTACATCACACAGAAACTTGTTGAGGGTGTTCCGCCTTATGTTGTTGCCATCAACACTCGAACGAGCGTCAAGATGATCGAAAACACCTACTCAAAAGCGATGCCAGATATGTTCGCTGACGAACTTAGGGGTAAGAACCCGTTTGAATAGTCGTGGATTTCAGCGGCTTTTTGACCTGTGTTCGCAAGACCGGCGCAGAAAATACAAGTCACAAATTAGGTTCAAGCTGGCGTTGAAAACTTGTTTGGATGTCTGTTTTGGAAATTGAGGACGTGCTCCGTATGGTCTTGTTGAACCTACCCAAATTTCCAATGAAATGTGGAAAGTGTAATGCCATTATTATTACACCACTTGAATAAATACTATTCAATGGTGTATTAGCGTTAGCAGGGATTTTCGCGATGAAAGCAAATAGCTATGGCGACAATTGAGGAAGCAACTGACTCTTTAGTGCGAATACAGACCTTCGAAATTTCCAGCCTCAAACAAACTGACAGGCTCGGCAAAGCTTTCGAGTTCAGCAATATCCTTTCTCCTGCAGAAAAAATTATAGGTCTTTACAAGAAGATTCCGCCGGGGGCAGTTCACGAATTTGCGGATGAGCAGTGTAGGCAAATTCACCAACTTACGAATGCTACTTACAATCTTTTTGATGAAATTTTGAAGTTTGATGCGACGGCAGGTGATGCGTCCAACAAGCACCAGAATCTAGTTAGTCAGGTAAACCAGCAATACAACTCAGTATTCAACCAGCTTTATCCTCTTATATCTTACGCGATGGCGCAAACCGTCGATTTCAACAATCTTGCAGAACAGGGACGCGCAGCAGTGCAGGATGTTCGTGATCAATCTGAATCAATGATGGAAGAACTTGAGAGTGTAGGGCAACAAGCTAAAGAAGTTCTGGAGGAGGTGAGAAAAATCGCCGCTGAACAAGGGGTGTCACAGCAAGCAAGGTATTTTGCGGAAGAGTCCGAAAATCATAAAAAGCTAGCCTGGCAATGGCAGAAGGCGACACTAGGGATGGGCTTGTTGGTTGGAACCTATGGTGTTTTATCTTTCTTTTTCAACAAAATTGAGTACATCGCGCCATTGAATATTGCTGAAGCGATACAGTTTTCGGCGAGTAAACTTCTCGTTTTTTTCGTACTGGCGTACATGTTGTTCCTCTGCTCACGGAATTTTCTGTCGCATAGACATAATGAGATTGTAAATAAGCACCGGCAGAATGCACTAATGACATACAAGACTCTTGTCGAAGCAGGAGCGACACCAGAAGCAAGGGATGCAGTCTTAAATCATGCAGCCGCTTCCATATATCGATTACATGATACCGGGTATGTACGAGGTGTGAACAATAGTGCGCCAAGTAGCACTTCAATTGTCGAAATGTTACCAAAGACGAACTTTCCCCTTAACCAGGACTGATTTTGCTTGTCGTTAGAAAATACAATCCAATCTAATAAAATACACACCAAAAATCTGTCTGCACCAACTCCTTTATTGAAGTGACGTCTGGCTGGAGTCTACTTCCAAAACAACGTAAGTTAAACTAGGCTTGGTTTAACTGACACGTTGCCGTCGTTAACCGGCGCCGAGGACTTACAGGCTTTGTGACCGTGTACTGATAGCTTTTTGGGGGAGAAGTGATCATGTCAAATGAATGGCGCATACTAGCGATACTTTTGATTCCACTGGTTTTTGTGGCCTGCAACGAGCCACCCGAATTCCTACCGAAACCACCCCAATCAGTTTCCGTTACACACGGCACACAGTTCGCAGTCGAGTTTGATGTGATCGATCCAGACGGGGATCACGTAACCGTTACGGCGATTGGTCTCCCGCCGGGACTAGTACTTGAAGAACGCTGGGTAGCAAGCACCGTAGCGGGATCAGGACCTGCTGGAACAGGCACCGGCGGTTATGCTGACGGACCCGCACTCTCTGCAGTTTTTGACAGACCGCGCGCGATAGTGGTTACAAAAACGGGCGACATTCTGGTTGGCGATGCTGTTAGTCGTATTCGGAAGATATCTATCAGTGGGGACGTTACAACGATAGCGGGGTTTGTCGCGCCTGGTTATCAAGACGGACTAGTATCCAATGCGAGGTTTCGCGGGATCAATGGTATCACTATTGCTCGAGGTGGCGATATTTTTGTCGGTGAGTCTTCTCCTTTGGGACGTTGGGTGAGACGTATAGATGGCAATGGCGAAGTTACGACCATTGCCGGTGGAGTGCAGAAGAAAGGAAATGTTTGGTACCCGGACGGGCCAGGTTTGGACGCGGGTTTTAGTCACATAGCGGATATTGCTTCGCAAAGTAATGGTGACATTTTCGTTATATCTTGCAATGGCAACACGCTTAGAAAGATCAATAACAGCAATGAAGTTGTATCAGTTCATGGACGCCAGATCTCGGGAGGTTTCGATTTCCCAGTACACAAATACAATTGTCCTATGGGAATGGGTGTAGGACCGAATGGCTCCGTGTACATCGCAGATACTAGCAATAAAAGACTTGTGAGAGTTGATACTGCAGGGCAAATATCTGTTGTTGCAGACAAGTTCACACCCTTCGACGTGGTGTATAGCGCTACTGGCGAACTCTTCGTCGTTAGTGGCGACCCTGTACGACTCTCGAGAGTAGAAACTAATGGAACATTGACGAAGCTTGTCGGTGGAAAAACAACTGGGTACGCCGACGGTGAAGGCGAAAACGCCCAGTTTGCAAACTGGGTTGGTAATCTGTCGGCGGACAAAAACGGCAAGCTTTATCTTGCCGATCGAGGGAACCACAGAATTCGAGGCATAGAGCGCATTGGTTATCGCATTGGTGGAAAGTACAATGGAGATCCTTGCGGCGGCACATTTCACGCTCTGTTGCGCGCCAATGATGGTCGGGGAAAGACCACGAATACAACAGTCACAATAAAAGTGCCGGAAACGCCTTTGTGCGTGAAGCCAGTCATTTCAATCGATGACCCACAGGAAAAAGACGATGAAAAACCTGCACCACTGAATGTCGCCGAACCAGCAGACATCGTTCCAACTGAAGAGATTGAGCTGGCCATCAAAAAAACTGGGGTAGGACAAGTCGTCTCCGGTGACGACGTACAGTTTGAAATTGATGTAGAAAATAGGGGGCCGGGGGTAGTCAACGCATCCAGTAAACTGATTGTAAAAGACCTACTGCCCGGAGGGCTTACGTTACCAATTACTGCAGTCGGTGGATCAAGTTGGGCTTGCGCAAACAATCTCGCTGAATTGATCTGTGATTATGTTGGCCCCGAGATAGCGGCTGGCAACTCTTTGCCGGTGCTCAAGATCCAGGCAAAGTCTGAAAAGCCTGGAACGTATAACAATTGCGCCGAGGTGTCCTCAGGCGGGCAAGACAACAATATTTCCAACAATAAGAGCTGTGCACCTTTCGAAGTTGTCCCGGCTGGTCCGTGTGACTTGTATCTTGAAAATTCGACTTCGACCCCGTCTGTAAAGAAGGGTGATCCGATCAGTTACAAAATCACAGTTACCAACAAAGGTGGGCAACCTTGCGAAACAGCGAGGTTCATAAATTATTGGGCGTCGAGCATTCCGTTGTCCGTGTTGTGGACAGAAAACACGCCATCGATGCTCGCTGCATCCCCAGCCGAAGCTTCAACATGGTCCTATTCGAGTAGTGGCTTTCCAGTTGGAGATCCGCTTCTGGGCGGTCCCGGTGTACCCGACGGCGATCTCTACCGCCAACCGAACAAGCCATTTTACCCCAACGATCCACCATTGGTCTTTAGTGCCTCTAAAGTAGGAAGCGCCATAGCGGGGGCGATCAACTGCACCATTGGTGTGGTCAGCATTCAAAACTATCACGCTGCTCGGTTGGAACTCTCCGCGATAGCGGTGACTTCCAAACCATCTGGCCTTGGATCAGCAAGCGGAAATGACAAGTGGGCAGACAAAATCAATACCAAACTGCGGCAAAAGGGAATCGAGAACGTAGCTTGCGTAGGGATCAATGTGTTCTAAGTAATGGCGCGGTGACATTCTTTTGGGGGGAGACCAATGAAACGATTCCAACTTGTTCTTATGTTTCTGATGTTAGGAATATCCTCTGTCTCTGCACAGACGATTGATTTCGAGACCGTCAACGGTTCCAAAACAGAAGCTGGCCAATCGATAAAGGATGAGTACGCCAACCAAACACCATCGGTAACATTTTCATTGGTTGATGATCAGTATCAGCCAATCACCAATGCAATGCCTGTTATCGCCGAGGTGGGAGACACAGCGCCTGTATCACCAAACCCAGTAGCGTTTGGCGGCCCAACACCGTCGAGCCCTTATTCTTCGCCAGGTTGTGTACGCACTGATGACAGCAATCAGAACCGACCAGCGTCCAGCGAAGCACAGAAGGTGAAATGTTCTTTTCTTACATTTCAGCGATATGAGGGCGGTAAGGAACGCAGGCTTCTGATCAGATTTGGCCCCGATACCAAGAAGTTGGGGCTTGGCATTCTCGATATCGATGGTGGTGAAGCCTGGCGCATACGTTTGTACGGAACGCCAAATCCTACCCCTGCTTCATCAACGATTTCAGATTTCTGGTTGTGTTCTCCTGGATTCGGCTCTCCTAATTGCAATGAAAAGCAAAGCACTGAGAAAGGGGACGGATTATTGACTGATCTGACAATCGAGTGGCCGGGCATTCGGAGCATGGTCATTGAATACGACGACAAGAAAACATCCGGCGCAAACGTTTACCTCTCGATTGATAATGTTTTTGCAGAATCAGAAACAGAAGATGAGAAAATTGTGCAATCCATCACCGACGGCAACTTTGAAAGTGAGAATTGGACTACAGAAGTTTGTCCCGGCGTGTTGGGAACGGACAACGCTACTTTTAGTGCTGTTAAAAATGAAGGGGACGGTAATCCTGCTCCTTCCTACGCTATTCGCCATGAGTATGATCTGCGGATAGCAGTCTGCCACATTAACAATACCGGTGTGCTTGCATCCAAAGAAAAAGAGATCGATGCGATAACGTTTGAGTGGGAATCAAAATTGCTAGGAAAGATCGGCACAATGGCGATCCGTCCACTTATCAAACAGGGTGACACCTATTATTGGGCTGATTGGCAAGCGACTCGAACTGGTGGTTTCACAAAGCGAACAAAAACGTTGACCGCCTCCGATTTCACGCCCATCTACAGCTCTGCAGGTTCCTCCAACCACCCTGACTTTTCCTGTGGGTCATCGCCTTTGGAAGTTGGAGTCGTTTCAGCCAACCAGACAGGTGTAGGAACCACAGCGGTGGGAGCCTTGATCGATCGAGATGCATTGATGGACAATTGGTCTGTGAAAAGCAGCGTGGGAAACGCCTGCTAACATCTGATGCGACTTCTGGGTGATCGCGTCGTTATCTGTCCTGCCGATACGCCTGATAACAAAATGTGGTCTTGGGGCCTGGCTCACGGGTTTGTAGCAAAACCTGGCGACCTATGCAGTGAACCAATCCAAACGGAGTCTTATTGGCAAACCCGGAAAGTACGAAGCGCGAAATGTGATGGGAATGCAGCACACAGTTATTGCTAGGGATGTATTCACCGTGACGGATTAATGTGCAGATCGACACCTCATCGGCCGCCAAGACTAAGGTCGTGAAACTAAATCAGATGCGATAGCCTGTCGTTGGTGCAAATAATGCGCGGCCGTTCAGGAACACAAAATGACCATTCTGACAAGACTGCCAAGAATCAGGATATTCGATGATCTACTTCAATTTGTTTCGTTGAAAATATGACTTCCAATTCAGGTGCTCTTTGGACAGAATGCGATTTGGACACGCTGCGGAAAATGGCGCACGCAAATGCGTCAACACAAGAAATAGCGAATATCCTTCGGCGTTCTACTAATGCTGTCAGAGCAAAGGCGTCAGAACTCGGTATTAGTTTACTCGCGCCATACCACGTGCGCCACAACATCGGCCGTGAGGAACACTAAAGGTCGAATGTTCGACAATCATTAAGAGACACCCATCAAAGGAGCGGAAGCGATGTCATTCCATTTCGTTTTACATGTCTGAGGATGTTGCCAAAGAAGCTGTGTGACATAGAGCCTTGGGTTATCGGAAAGGAGATCCGATAGTTCGTAAAAGGACAAAAAGGTGACCGTCGCCTACGCGGCATTGATTCAGACCTTGTCGTTGATGAACTACCCGAGCCAGGCCATTGGACTTTGAAGGCGATCTTAAGATTCATGTTCGGGGAAAAGCGAAATTCGGTCCGACAATTACACCGCCAGAGGCTTTCACGTGTTTTGAGGCCTAACATAACCAATGACACAATCGCTTAGATGAACCGCATGAAGAACATAATCCTGTATTTTTCAACTAGGCAGGCTAGCCGATAAGGTGCTCGGAATTTGGTTTTCCTCAATGGCTTCGTGCTGCCGGTTGCTGTGAGATCGCTAGGGCCGAAGACATGATGCAAAAATGTTTTGCTGCCACTTTACCACGCAAAAGTTTGTTGAAGGTTCTGGGCCATACGTGTTTGCTAGCAACACCCGAACCAATGCGAAGAAATCATCGGCGAAATTTAGGATTGTAGGAGTCCTCCAACTCTTCGTCCTCGTCGATCTCGTCTTGAGCAAGGTCGTTAGGAGTAGTAAGCACGGTGAGTGTTTTCCCATAGCTTCCTAGCCCTTTGACTTCTTCACTGAGTTCCACATCAATCGATTTACCAAACCAATCTGAGAATGCGACGACATCATCTACGCGCCTACCTGTCGCTACATTGTCAGCATCAGCATTAAACCGTTCAGAAGCCGAAGCACCTGGCAAGAGATCTCCACTGCGAATCCACTCAAGGCCACTTATTGATTTCAAAGAGTCTGACATGAAACAGTAGTCGATGCGTTGGCCGGTACTAATAACTATCGCAGAAGCGTAGTCGGTTAATTGGGCATACCGAATTGCAGTTGCAACGAGCGACGTTTCACAGGTATCAGCAAGCGCCATGATGGCGTCAAGCCCAACTTCGCTGGTGCGAAGTTCCTTTTTAAATAGCGTTTCGGGCATTAAGAGCGCGGCGCTAAAAAAATCGGCTTCTTTTTCGTAAGGATCTTTGGACAGGAAGCCGGCGTGGGATTGGTGGATAGACTGCCCACTAGCAAACAGCTGGTCGATATGTCCATCTAGGCGATAGTGGCCAATTTCGTGACCAACGCTGAAATTCTGAAATCCCTTGCTAGTGATGTGTGTTGCGTATGCAATGCCAAAGTCGTTTCCGTTCCTAATAAGCATTCCGGATACGCCTTTAGATGACGCGGGTTTCGCCATAACCTGAATGTCCAACTTCTCTTCGGCGATTTGAATTGGACGAACGGGCAACGAGGTAATCTCAAACTCCTTGAGACATGCCTCGGCGGCGTGGGATGCTATATCCGGCGAACCGCGCAGTGGCATCTAGGTATCCTCGCCTCTTTTGTCTCTACTGCGTTCCGCTAGTGTTTTTAGGAACATTGAGGCTATTTCCTGATCGTCCTCAGTAAGCGCATCAATGTCTCGGTACATTTGATCAGCCACCGCAACTCCCGTTAGATCATCTGTTCTTCCAAGTAGGTAGTCGATGGTTAGGTCGAGTGCATCGGCGAGCTTCTTCAGGTTGTCGAAGGACGGTCTCCGATTGCCGGTCTCAAAATGTGAAATAGCAGATGTTTGGAGGCCGGTAAGCTCTGCCAATCTGGCTTGACTGATGTCGCGGTGTTCTCGTGCTTTGCGCAAGCGATCTTTGAACACCTGTGATGCGGGGCTTGACTCTGACATTACGAATACGTATATATTAACATGACGAAACCGGCAAGCCTTGTGAGGGCTTTTTGTTTGCTTGGGTAGTTGACGATTTCGTCATGTTATATCAGACGAAAAAGTATCACGTGAACCAACTAGGAGTTGTAAATGGCAAGAAGAGCGGTGCGCCGCACTGGCAAAGACAGTGACGGCGATATTACGAAGCTGTGTAATCAGGGATCTGCGTGGTCTCCGCGGAGCAAGGCCGGAGCAATACAGGATATCGAGTTTGGCACTCATTCGTACTATGTGCCTTGGACTGACGGCGATACCGAGATACGCGTGGTAAACGGACCGACGGGCAAATACCTCCGCACCGACCGCGATAACACATCCCGAAACAATCTTGATGATCTTCCCGACTGTTGAGGGCTGTCGGGTTTTTGGAAGGAGAGCTGGATGAGCAAGAAGAGAGATATTCATGTGGTGCCGCACCCCGACGGTGGCTGGGCAACTAAGAAAGAAGGCGCTAGCAGAGCTGGTTCACGCCATAGCACCCAAACCTCGGCATATTCACGTGCGCGGACACAAGCTATTCGAGAGAAAGTAGAAGTTGTGACGCATAGGCGGGATGGCACGATCCGAGATAGTGACAGTTTTGGAAACGATCCTTATCCGCCCAAAGACAAACGTCATTAGTGACCGCTAACCAGGTAAGTAGGATGCAAATTGTATTCACATGGTACGCGGCGGTAACTAGCAAACGATGTGCAAGGGTTGTTTTTTAGTGGTCGCAAATTTGTGCCTTCAGACAGTGAAGGCTTTGACGAGTTGGGGAAAAGTTGACCATTCAGGTAAAGCCAGTTTGTCGGCGCACACTTCGCCCCCCAGTACACGATTCCAATTTCTCTCTGTGTTTTCCATGAACTCGTACCCAAATTGAGAAATTGAAACGTGCGTCAATGCGAAGAGGTCGGGCTTCCAATTTTTGTTGGCGTGGCAGACAATTTCATCTATTGGGATGAGCTCGATTTCTTCCTGCATCAACCGAAAGCTATCGTGTGGTGAGGGTGCATCACAACAATCATCAGATTTTGGCACCGTGTGGGTTTCTTCAAAAACACAATCACCAACTCTATTGGACCAGCTGACGCTGTGGCGCACAAAATTGATTGACCTTGTTTGATCATTTGACCTCACCAAGTAGGATATTCCTAGAGCGGACGTTCCGATCCATGAACTGATCCCTTCCTTATTTGACAGGCCAACGATCTCAGAGTTTCCGTCGCTGAATTGATTGATGTACGAAATTCTCAGCCGATCCGTTCCCGCGAACCTAGCGTTGAAGATTGCTGCTCTGCTGTCTGGAAGGGGTAGTCCAAAGTTGGCATCCAGGACGTGATGTACACCTAGTTCTAGCGCGTCTAGAAAACCATCTAGTCTTCGGATGATAGTGAGATTTTTTGATCGTTTGTTTGTCATTTCTGGTCCTGAGAAAGGTCTTTTGAGTTAAGAAAATAGTTTGACTGCCGCTGAATTTTCCATGCTCGCAGCGAAAGCCTCTCGGCATCGATCTGGTCGGTTTAGCTACAGTTTGAAGCATGGGTCTGAGGCTTGCGGAGAGAAACAGAAGGGCTAAAGCCGGCTATTCGGCTCTAGCCCTTGCTACGGTCATGCAGCTATGCGGTTTTCATCCCTAAAGTGCGCGGCAAAGACGAGTTCCGGGGTGTCCTTGAGCGCCTTGACCATGGGTGGAAATGTGGACCAATCGGGAAGCTCGAAATCGTCACTACTAAACCTGTGCAGGTTTTCTTCGCGTGGTTCTGTTTTACCCGATTTCAGAGGGTAGCGCTTCGTGATGCCCTTCGTGATTTCAAAGAGTTTCGGCCCCCAATGCGATGCGATATGGTCGAGCCATTCTTTTCCGGTATCCCCTTCGAACTCGCTGGGGTCAAACTCAATATCTGGCGCTTGATCGAACCAATGGTCGAGATAGCAACCAGGTACCGAACAACTCATGTCTTCCCAATAGTCATCACCGAGCTGATTCCACCAATAAACATCGCGTGTAACCATGCGGAGTGATTTTTCCGACTCGGATGACACGTTCTCATAAGTCACTCCAAGTGTTGTTGAACAAGCATTTGCATAAAGGTTTGCGCCTTTAGTTTTGCCTGCAATTTCTGTCCTCACGTTCTGATATGCATACAAAAGCTGGAGTTGGTCAGTGCCGCGAAAGGTAATTTCCGCCTTGTCGAGTTCCAAGTCTATGTCCCCGCACATCACGCTTTCATGTGCGATGAAATCGATGCCCTGCTGTATCACAGCGCACACAAGAGCGCATCTGTTGGGGATGGTGTCTTTCAAAACTAAATTTCTATTCATGTCTATTCCCGTCATTAGAGGTAACAACAAACGCAGTAACGTCTGTATGCGAATGTATTTAGCAGGACTTTTATGAACATCAGTCGAATGACGAATTTTTTTCGTTTTTTGTGACGGTCATGGGTATTTGATGGTGTTGTTTGAGAGCTGATTGGAGAAAGTAGGAAATGCTGGTTCGTTAGAACCAGCATCCCAACTGAGTGAAAAAAGACAGGTTGGGAGTAGATGTCTCCCATTACTATTTATCGCGGAAGAAAATCATGACACTGAAATTCAAGATTTCTCATTTTCGCCTCTGACTAAATACAAGTGTTCGCAAAAACTGCGGACAGGACAGGAGTTAAATGAGACGATATTCAAGAGACCCGCGCGGGATGATTCTGAAGCGCGGAAAATTCGCTGACAAAGACCAGACTGCTCAAGACCTAATCAGCATTGCTGCAAATGAGAACTGGACATATTTGGACGCAGAACACGGGTTGCAATACGGCGCACTGTGGCACTACCTAGGTGTTACATTTCAAACAGTTTTGATGCAGAAGAAAATAGAAACTTCTTTCAAGGGGACATTTCTTACTTGGAACACGGGATTACGTACTAAGAACGATGATCAGATTTTTTGTGTTTTTCAATGTGCAAAAAGAAGAGGGGACTTCCCTTGAAAGTTCAATAATTGGTACGTTGAAGGCGATCGTCGACTAAACAAGTTCTTTCGTTTGCCGTTCAGGGCTTTCTACAACACAAAAGCGCCCGAAAATTGCTTTGATGGACAGAAAGCTTATCAAATTAACACTTATCACATAGCGTGTGACAACAAGAGCCGCCTGCCGGTCGAGTTTCAAGCCCTAAAGGAGGGGCATCGCTGCGCCGTTGTTAGAAAGTCTATCAATGAAAAAATGCAGGAACTGAACAGTGGGAAGGGAAGGGTGTATCCACAGATCTACAACGGGAACATCCAATACTTTGTTCCAATACACTTTGGATCTTCGAATGCGGAACCCAGGGTATTGGTCTTAAAAAATGCTTCAGATGCCAACGTTGTCGCGACCTGCATCTATCCGAGATGGGCATATTCAAGCGTTCGGCCGGTTTGTCCGCCGCCCAAGCAATGGATACAGCAATAAATGTACCTCAATCGCGTTTGTTCGTTTTCAGTGCTCGCCAGAGTGTTGACCGGTTTACCTGTAGAATTAGTGCCATTTCAGTGACAGATTTTTCACCTGACGAAATCAGCTGACGTGCCAAGTCGATCTGTTTGCCGGATAACTTAAACGGGCGACCAAACTGTTTGCCGTTACGTTTGGCTGCGGCAATGCCGGCTTTGGTCCTTTCGATGAGCAGTGATCTTTCAAACTCCGCCAATGCACCCATAATGTGAAAGACCAATCGTCCGCCAGATGTCGTGGTGTCCAACGCTTCTGTCAGACTGCGGAATTCACACCCACGATTATTTAAGTCAGATACGACGTCTATCAAATGGGGGAGGGATCTTCCTAAACGGTCCAGTCGCCACGTCACTAAAACGTCACCTTCGTTGAGCGCTCTTAGAGCGTCATTGAGGCCCTGTCTTTCCTTAAGGCTGCCCGATACACCTAAGTCTTTGAAGATTTGACTGCAGCCAGCATCTTCTAGAGCTTGAATCTGAAGGTCCAGATTCTGCTCTTCAGAGCTAACGCGGCAATACCCAATCAGTGTTCTCATCGCCCTGAACAATATGCGACAGACTGGTGCGACACGCAAGTAGTTCAGTATAAAGAGTAATATTTGCGTGAACTATGTGTCGATCCAGAGTTCCCTTTTGCAACACTTAGCAGCTGCAGGCTGTGAGAAAAGTGGAAAAAGGAGCAGCGTTGTTTATGCGTATTTATGGAAGGGAGAATGTGGTACCGGCATAAAGGTTGCTTTTGGAACCATATTTCCGCCTGACATACGTTTAAGCCCGCTGGTTTCAAGTAGGGAGCGCGGAATAGCGATCTGGGTGATGACCCACTTACCTGCTGTCTTTGATGCGTTGTGTTGATCAGCGATGGTTTTTCCTCTGGGTTTATCGATTTTCTTGAGACTTATCTGAATTTGGTCCTGATTGCTCTGCTCATGTTCATTTGTCTTTGCTTTTGCACCGGCTCGCGCTGCGCCCGCCTCTGACCAACGAAGTGCAAACTTGGTTTCCGGGGGTCTGATGGTCCCTGCATCGTTGGCCGGTTTCAAGCAACCTGCTTCGACAGCGATTTTCAGAATATTTGCAACGCGCCTTGTGGCGGGAATTGGAAAAGCTTTTGTTAATGTGTCTGCGCTTTGGACGGCAATGCAGTCAATCAGATCTTTTTGTACACGGGCAACAAATTCTGCCGATGAGTTGTCGTTTGCGCCGGTTGCTGGGGTAAATTTCTCAAAGACCGGTGAAACAAATTCGTCTGGTTCGTGGGAAACAAGTTGCGCGTGGCGACTTGGTTTATAGTTCACTAAGCCGTCGTTCCTGATGTAATCGTTAATGAGCGTCTTATTGCGGTGTGACAGGTAGATTGTTGTTTCTTTGTAATAACCACAGGCGCGTCCAAAAAGCCCCTGAAGCAGGGCATTAATGTCAGATGCCTTCTTCGAAAATTCAATGAAGACCCGAACCTCTTTTGGAAATGAGTCCGACATTCTTGCTCGGTTGGTCACAAGAATAACAAATGGGAGCTCTGGATTCCTACGTTTTTCAAGCAACTGTTTTACTGTTTTTCCGCGGGCATCGGGACCATAAAACTTAACGACTTCTATCTTGTGTCGCGCAAGGTCCATAAGCTTGATTAAGGTTTCCGTCTCATCGTTGGAATTGATAGCGCGCATGCAAATCCCGGTACAAGAATTTTCAAGGCTTTCTTGGCTAATTTTTACAATCACATGTGCAAGCCATTTTGCCATCTGAAAGCGGAGTCGATGGCCAGCTGCTCCGTCCGTTTTCGCTTCCTTGAACGCCGATGGATCAAATGCGATCAGATCAGACCCAGAGGAAGATGAGCTAAGATCGTTCAGGTTTAATACCTTTGGTGCAGTGACCTTTGCGTCAGTATCGATGGCATTTCCAGCGAATGCGTTGATGCCTTTGTAGTTTCCATCAAGAGATTGGCCCACATGCCAAAGTCCTGACAAAGTGCCGGACTCAAATGGCGTTGCCGACAAGCACACAAAGGGGATCCTGCTGCCGACGGGCACAGCTTCATTAACGCTATCGAAAATCTGTCGCAGGACACATGGAACTTGTGAAGTCATCCCGCTCTCTGATTTAGTAAGCCTGTCAGAAGCGCCGTATTGTGATTCATCAAGAAACAAAACGGGCTGAATTGAACGGGCGAGCAAAGTTTTGCAGCGATCTGCGATCACGTTCACTGCCTGACCTCTCACACGGCGATGAACAAGGATATCCTTCATAGACCTTGCATCGCTGTTTTTGGCAGAGGTCCCGCCCGAAACCGTGCTGGTCCATGAAGAGACAATGGATCGTTTAGAACCCGAGCTGGTTTTGAGGTTTAGACTTCCGTAGTAAGCGACAAACGCCGAGCACTCCTCCCAAAACTGCGTTTCGTTGCTGGTAGCGCTCGTGGTCAAAAAAAGTGGCAGAACCGGCGTCTTTTCCAGCAAAAAGGAAATTGGTGTTAAGAAGAGGCAGGCCATGGCGGTAGATGTCTTGCCGGACTGCATAGACCCGATGGCAACGCCTCCGGGCAAATCTGACGTCAGCAGATTCTTTATAATGGCCACAGAGGTTTCAATTTGGGCGCGATGCAGAACACCATCTTCGGAACGGCGGTTTTCAAATGATTGCTTTGCTTTTATCGAATGCTCAGCACTTGGTTGAACAAGCCTTACGTCTAATCCATGTTGAATACAGGCCGTGTTGAAGGTCGTGCAAACAACGGCGATATGGTCGGCATATGAGAGGCTCGTGTCTTGGCTAACCATGATGCGAACCATTTGAAACCGATGTGGGGCAATGCGTCACGACATGCATTTTGGCGCTGTCAGAAGGCACCTTTGAACAGGACCGCAGCGCCTCTAATAAATCCATTGTAATGCTCACCGCAAAAATATTAAAAATGCCAAATTCGCGGCGAGTCATAAACCCTGCAGAGACAGCGTCTACCTAAAAGTGAGCGGGGGACGCATTTTTTGAAGGTTGGTGAGGATTTTCGAGTTCAGCGAGTTAAGTGATTTAAGTCGCAGTACCGACTGGCAGGTGATCGCAGAAATGGAGATCAGATTTTCCGCCACTTTTTTGTGATCTCGTCTTTGTATATATGCTCGCCTGAGAGCCGGGATATAGTGCTTGAGAGCGTCGTCTTTTTTTGACCCGATCGCCCCCGTTGCCTTATTAGAATCAGCATCTCATCGGTGTTGAGGCCCTCGGGAAACTCTCCAAGCAGACTCATAATGGCAAACTCGAGGCGCTTTGGCCGTTCTGTCAGCGGAACATTAGGTTCCTTTGATGTGCCCTGTGCGACTTCCTCTATGGTCGCTATGACCTCTCGCAGTTTTCGCTGTTTCTCACGCAGCGTGGCGAGGCGCTCCGCAGTCAGGGCGATTTCCGCCTCGATTTCCTTAAGAAGTTTGGCTGGGTCAGTTTGTCTGGGCATAAATATTAAAAGACTAATATTTTCTCTTGATTTTTCTAATCGTATTGTATAAAAGTGGGCGCGTAAAGAGGGAGGGTTACGCAAACAGGCAATTGCCGAGATGGAGATGAATTATATGAAACTGCGCGACACCGTACACAGAAGAAGTGTGTTTGAAGGAAACATTATCCCGTTTCCGGTATCGCATAAGCGCTGCAGGGATCGAATTTGCCCGGCACCAGATGCGCCACTGCCAAAAGCAGGTGGCCCAAGAACGCACGCAGTGCAGTTCACCGTATACAGAAACGTTCAACACAACCTATCAGGCGTAAACCGCGGAGAGACCCGATACGAAAACATGCACGGGCATGATTACCTGTTGGATATCGTTATCGCTGGGCGTCCTGGTAAGGATGGATTCCTTTTAGAAAAAGTTTGGGTTCAGGGCCAGCTTCAACAATTGTTGGCGCACCTCGAGCACTCTTATTTCAACGAGGTGGTCAGGACCGAACCCCCAACGGAGGAGAACATGCTGAAATACGTCGCTGTACTTGTTGACAGCTGGATCTCAGCAAACGTTGATTCTGAAAGAAATGCCATCGTCGCTTCAGTAACCTCCAGACGCCTTGGGACTGGACCAGTCACCTACTATCCGATTCAGGAAGGAAGTCCGGCTTCCCAAATGCGAGCTCCGCGTCCGATTGTTGATCTGGACTTTGCGCAATTTGTCGGCGGCTGACCGTGAAAACCATCCACGTCATCGATCTCGAACCGATCTCTCAGCGCTATACAGAGCGACTGTCCTGTTGTGTGATGGAACAGATCCGCGATCAGGCAGCTCGTGCTGGCATCGTCGTTTCGCTTCATCGGATTTCCGGCGGTGAGATGTCCGGTGGCACTGATCCTGGCGCTTTTTTTGACTTCGCGGAAAACAGCGCGTACCAGTCCCAACAATGTGAGGCACTTGCGCGTCTTTTCAAGAAGGGGTGCGTTAAATCCGGCGATGAGTTCTTCTTTCTCGAGGCCTGGAATCCTTGTGTGTTCGTCGTCCGGAAGTTGGCAGGCCTTTCAGGTCTTGATGTACGCCTCTCGGGTTTGTGGCACGCCGGTAGTTACGACCCTAATGATTTCTTGGGTCGTGTTGGTGATCGACAGTGGTTGGCGTTATACGAGTCTGCCCTTGCAGAAGCGCTGGACGTCTCAATCTTCGCAACGGAATATCATCGCCAACTCTTCGCTTCGAATTTTGATGTGTCAGCGAAACGTGACCTTTGCCGCGCAGGGTTTCCATTCGAGTACCTTTCTCGAGATCTTGCAGCCTATGGCAACCAAACGAAGGAAAACTTGATCGTCTTTCCGCACCGCTTGGCGCCGGAGAAACAACCAGAAATATTCAGAGATCTTGCAGATTCATTCCCGGACTATCAGTTTGTCTGCTGCCAGGATCAGCAGCTTTCGAAGCACGAATACCATTCGTTGCTAGGGCGCGCCCGGATGGTGTTTTCCGCAAATCTCCAGGAAACGCTTGGTATCGGCGTTTATGAAGGCCTGTTTTGTGGCGCTTTACCCTTTGCGCCAACCCGCCTGTCATACCGTGAAATGTATCCGGACCAATGGCTTTATCCATCCGAATGGACCGAAAGCTGGTCACATTATAAGCGCCACAAATCCAAGTTGGTTGACCGGATGCGGAGCGTGTTGAGCGCCAGTGAGGAAGATGCGTGCGGCTTTCGAGCACAAATGATGGTTTGCGCGCGAAAAGTGGAATCGGAATATTTCACAGGAACTCAAATTTATGACCAATTGTTGGGTGGTGCGTCGTGAGTGAGGAAGATCAAATGAATTCGCTAGACCCGTTCACCGAAGATGGTGTTGTTCCGCTATCCAATGCAGTGGACCTTTATGACACTGTCGAAGCGACCAACTTGGGAAACAAAGCGTCTTTTGGTGACGCTGCAAGTGACGAATCTGATCATGAGACGCTGAAATCCAAACCGAAAGACCTTGTTACTATTTTTAAGCGGGCCTGGAGATATTCCGGTCGGACAAAAAAGGCACACGCGCGCTCGGTCAATATTGTCCTGATAGCGCTTTACGAATTAGTGGTCAGTGCTTCTATTAAGCGGCATCTGATTCATGCGAACTACATCGAGAATTTGGTCGAGAAAGAGCTCGGCAAAAAGATTGATGCGCGAGCGGAAGAACCGCGAAAGGTTTTCCTGTCAGCTGCGAAGGCAACGATTGCCAAAGATCTAGAAGATCCACATGCAAGCGCGGCAATTTATGCGGATGTCTTTGAAGCGCTTCGGAATGCCAACCTCGATCGTGCTAAGGCGATTGTGAAATTGTCAGAAAGCTCCCTGACCTCTATTGCAAGTGAATGGAGAGAAAAACGCGGTGCCGGTAAGAACGAAATCGCCCGTTTTGATGACGGTCACCTGAAAGCGGCTGTTAAGTCCTATTTCCGCTCACTTCCGGCTCAGGCCGGGATTGAACTCAACGGCGCTGGTGCGGCCCGTGATGGATTTGCCATCGCTTTGCTCAGAGAAGATCATGATCGAGGTGATGCGTGCTTCGATGTCGTCCGCACACTGCCCGGACTGAACGACAAACTCGATGAGGCCACACAGAGCGCGTTCGTTCTGGACAGATTGAACTCATCGCCGATTGGGCCGTTGTTACAGGCATCCATTCTGGCGGGGCATCTGCTTGGGCCCATCGCAAATTTGCGTTTTCAGATCGAAACAACTGACCAGGAAGCCCGCATATATGCGTGGAACATGAAGCGCACGTCCAAGATGGCGAAACGTCTCGATGTTTGTGTCGCGCAGCCTCTGAACGAGTTGGAAGCAGGAAGTACATTTGTCATAGATGGCCAGGATCTGCAGGCGATTTCCAAGCTGCCGGAAGAGCTAATAGCACTAGCGCAAATCTCGATCGATTCCGTTGAATTGTCAGTGATCGGTAAACCCCATACACGGCGGCAGATACGCTGCTCTTACAACGGTAATCAATGGGAATGCGCTCTACATGGTGAGCATTCAACCAAAGTTCGAGATGACCTATCTCCTCACGAGGCGGATCAAAGATTCGCGCTTTCTATGGATGACTGGGACCTGGTTCTGAAGGCTGTAGAGCATAAGAATGCTGGTTCAAATATGATTCACCTAAACGAGAAATTCACCCTGCAGAACGAAATGTCAAAATTCGAAGTGGGCAAACGGATATCTGGTGGCGGTGATGACGTAGTCCCTAGTCGTTCAATGGCGTTTCCAGAAAAAATCGGGCGTCCGATTTACAAACAAGCGCTCCGACTGGAAGCGAAACAAATTATTTTTGAAGAAGGTGCTGAAACTGCTGTGGTCGCGATCGATTGTGGTGATGTCAAGTATCGAGTTTCGTTCACGCCAAAGGAGTGTCCAGATGAACGATAAGTACGAAGTGTTTTTCAATGAACACGATTTTTATTTTGACAACCCCTTGTTCAAAAATTTGCATGATCGAAACGCATTTGCAGCATATGTTCCGTCGGTACAGCCAAGCTACACAAAGTTTATTGCGGCCGAAAAAGAGAAACTCAAATCGAGACAAGCTAAACCGCTTTACCTAGAGCGTACATCGACAGATTTCACCGATGATTGTAGCGGTGGTTTTTATTACCCGCTCGTTTTGTTTTCGCTTGGCCCTTATTTGAATCTCAGCAAAAAGAAGTTTGAGTCTGGCGAGATTGGAAGCGAAAGAGTTGGTTGCCCAATTATTTCTGACAAACGTGATCCAGTGGGGGATCCGACAATTGCGAGGTTCCCGATGTGCGATGCTTTCAGGATTGCAGATAGTGGTGGCTTACAACTGGCGCGAGGGGTCTGGAAGTTCGACGTTGCAACTGCCAACGACATCCAGAAGGAAGCTCTATTCGAGATGGTTCTTAGAAACCAAGAGCAGTTCGCTGATATGGCTGTCGTGCTTGATTTTCCGACCGAGGGCGTGTTGATCGGGACGATCGGTTCTGCCGCGGAGTGTGCTGATTTTCAAGTTGAAAGCATGAGCTACTTTGCGAAACATCGCGATACAAGCTCACAAACTCTCTTTCTCAACGTGCTGCAGGGCGATACCAACAAAGATCGCGAAAACCACTACCAAGCAACCAAAAATTTTGACTTTACCTGTGGCGTTTGCATTTCGTTTAGGGCGTATGGAGAAGACTTTAGCTGGGTCTTATATTGGCTGTGGCGGATGTTGAAGGACCGGTACCTGTCTCCGGGAGGACGGTTTCACGTTCATTTCCTTGGTGTTGGTCATTTACGGGCGGCAGTAGCGTTCACGCGGATCCAACAAGCAATTCGGCGTCATTGGGATTTTCCGGAGTTTACCATCACCTTCGACAGTTCGACACCGTTTATGCTGGCTGGCCGCTACAACAAAGCGGTTGGCGATGCCATCATAACCAGCAAGGAGATGAAATTGCCGCTGTATGGGCCCATTTCGGAGTTAAGCGATGCTGCCAAAGAGATGGCATTTCCCTCTCGGTGCGGACCGATCCAAACGCAAACAACAGTGTCAGATTACTTCGGAAACTCGCCTCCGAATGGGGGCGTACGCCCGTTTGACGCCGTTGGGTACCAGCTTCTGATGGCTGGTAATGTTTATGCCACGATCAAGGCTATTCACTCGGTCAATCACAAAGCCAACCTTGCAATCTTGCACCCGGATGTCATCGCAGATATTCCGCCCCAGATTTTTGAACTAGATAGCGCTGTTAACCGGGTATTTTGCGCGCCGAACGAAGATGTGTTTCACAGTATTCTGGGCGACAATCTTGAGGCGCTTAGTTTCTTTGGCGGCAAGCTGTTTAAGCCCAGAGAAGCGGACTCGGATGAGGAGTTTGATCCCAGTTACATGGATCTTGAGGAGTAAGCCATGCCGCATAGATGCACTAAAAAAATGATCTGGGTGACTTTTCAACACGAAGGAGTTCATGCCTATCCGGAGGCGCCGGAAGCGGTCTCATACCTAAGGCATCCGCATCGCCATGTGTTTCAGTTCAAGGTTGCTTTGGAAGTGGAACACAATGAGCGGGATGTGGAGTTTCACATGTTGAAGCGCGAGCTAACCGCTCTCTATGCTGATGGAACCATAGATCATAACAACAAAAGCTGCGAAACCATCGCAGACGAACTCGCGAAAGAGATTCAGCGGCGATACCCTGGCAGATGCCTTCAAGTCGAAGTGAGTGAGGACGGGGAGAATGGCGTGGAATTGACATTTGAACCCGAGTTGGACGGCGCCCATGTTAGATAAGTTGGCGACAAATATCGGCCAGGATCAGGTGAAATTTAAATTGGCGACGATAACACCGGGAAAACCGGAAGTGTTCCAATCGAAACAGGGTGAGGGAGCGTCCGCGGGTCATGAGTGCGTCTTTGTTCGCCTATCTCAATGCAACCTTCATTGCGTGTGGTGTGATACGCCCTATACTTGGAACTTTAAAGGGACCAACCACGCTCATCCCTCTGAGAAATTTGACCGTGCAGCTGAAGTCATGGTGAAAAGTGTTCCAGACCTCGCTCAAATGGTTCTCGAATTTGACGCGCGGCGTGTGGTCATTACGGGCGGAGAGCCGCTTTTGCAGCAGCGAGCGATTATCGCGCTATGCAATCAACTCAAAAATGCAGACCCAGGATACAAAATTGAAATTGAAACCAATGGCACAATCAGCCCGGAAGATGATCTCTCAACACTGATCGATCAGTTCAATGTGTCGCCGAAACTTAAGCATTCCAATAACGATCTCGAAGTGAGGCGTCGTGAACGGCCACTTAGATGGTTCGCCGAAAACTCCAATGCGTTTTTCAAGTTTGTGATGCAGGCACCCGAGGACATTGCTGAAGTTGTCGAGATTGTTGATGATTACTCGCTTGTTCAAAGTAGAGTTTTCTTGATGCCGGAAGGTACCTGCAGTGAAAAGCTGGAAGCGAAGAAGGAATGGCTTACCACGCTTTGTAAAGTACATGGGTTTCAGTTTTCCGATCGACTTCATATTCACGAATATGGGGACACAAGAGGGACATAGAAAAAGGGTGGCCAACGTTCAGGCCACCCCCAACCCATGGGCTGCGCAATTTACTTACTGGCCTTGTAGCCATTCTTAGTCGCCCATTCCTTCCGCTCTTCATACGTAAAAACTCTACACGGGCTTGCCGCGCCGAATTGCGATGCTCTGAAGCGTCTGTCGTATCGCCAGTTTCGACTAAGTCTTGAATTGGGGGTATTTCTTCGAGGGTGAGGGGGGAGTTTGTTGATTGCTTGGGTGTTAGTTGATTGGCTTTTGGTCTTTTTGTTATTTGCCATGTTCGTTTCTCCTACTGACGTTACAATTTAAGTCTAACAAAAACCGTCAGTAGACACATTATTTAAAGTTAGATTGCATTGACCGTGTTGCATCAATTAGTAAGTTGGCTGGGTGATACAATCTGGTAAAGTTTGTCCATCTGTTGATGAAGTCTCTGCTGTTTTGGTGATTCGAACAGGAAAAATTGGTGAAGGGTTTTTTGTTCTGCAAGTTACTCGTCGGTAGTTTTTCTGATACGGCGTCTTTCAAGAAGTATTGCGTCCCATGCCTATCTTCATTCATGTCTCGTTTTCATGTACCTGAATTTTGATTATATCTGCTTGCCTTCGAGGCGTTTTTAGAAGTTTGAACGTTATGCGGACGGTTAGTAGTGATCTTGCTTCGGACAATGGGATGAATGATTGGTTTTGATGATCATTGGATGATTGTTTTGTTGTGATTTATGCAACCGTCACCATTACCCATATCTGGCGATATGGGCTTCTGGAACAACAAATTTTCCAATATCTGCAGCGTCTGGACCGTTGGAACGTCTGCGGGTTCAGCTATTGGGCGCGCGAGTGAAAATCCTCTGCGAAGAAGATCACATCGCTATCAGCGGTGCGTCTGAGGGACTTGGAGATGTAGTTCGCCCATTTTACAGGCGAATGCTTGATCTCCCCGTTTTCGTCATATTGAACATAGACGTCCCCGCACAAATCAACGGAGGCGCTTGCCCAATATTTGGTGAAGCTTCGGCAAATGAGTTTCGCCGTGCTTGCTTTATTTAGCTCTGTCAGAAATTCAGGATAGATCCGGATAAACCCATGCACATGGGTGTTGGTCGTAAGGCCTTCGATGAAGAAGGGGCCATTGATCCGCTTTTCCGGATGGGTCCTGACGCTCTTACCAAGCAGTGTCGTGTCAATCACATTCAGAACGTGGCCAACATAACGCTTCACGTTTTCTGTGCTTTGTTGGCCGGCATTTAGCTGAACGGTGATCGCGGTGTTGTATCCTTGTTCTTCCAGCAGCTGGCTGTAGCCGTCCCGCAGCCTTTGGCGATCGCGGAAGCTTCTTTGTTGGTACGCAAAACTCATCCACCCATGGTACGAAATCGCGCCTTCGGAAATCAAAATTAAAATGTGATTTTGCTTTTGGGGCTACGCCTTGTGTCGCCTGCTGCTTCACGCGTCCCAATCAAGACCAAAGAAGCGCTCCATGATGAAATCCTTGCAGGCCCATTTGTCTTCACTGTCAAAACGGACAGCGTAGGCACCGCCAACACTGTCTGGAAAACGGCCATCATCCACAACGATTGATATGAGGCGATCTTCTTGATGGGCGAGTTGGGCGTCAGCGATGACCTCTCGGTCAAGACGAGAGGCATTGGTCCAAATGGCCAACACATAATCAGCGCCCGCAAACTGGCAGGCACGCCGTCTGCTGAGATACTCAGACTGTCGCATGCCAGACCCCCAGAAGCTGAAAACGCTGTTGTGTTCAAGAATGATCCTTATGTCGTCCGCGGTGAAGTTGTCTTCAGGCGCACATGTAATGTCATAGGTCACGTTCTCATATTCCGGCTCTTCCGGATCTTGGTGACGTTTTGACGATAAGAGGCGGAAGCGTTTTGTGAACATGAGAGTGGGGTGCTCTTTGGGTTTCTGGAAGCGATCACAAGCGCTCGAGCGTCTTTGTTGGGGAGGGGCTGTAGATATTGACTTTATGTAAGGCGCTAAACGGCGACTGACTTGGTGAAGACAAGGTTGTACATCGGTGCGCAACTTGGTGGGATTGCACGTGTTGAACCGTCAACATTTCTGAAACAGCTCACAGTTAATCGCGTCGTAGTCCAGTGCGTATGCAATTGCCAATACAACCAAAGACCAAGCTACCCGATACACCCATCTGCCGACTTTCGTGGCGCGGGTCTCTGGGGGAAATTCATCTTTCAGCACCTCAAAGCGGATCAAGAGCGGGAGTTCAAAAAACATCACCAAGACTGGGATTACTAAGAAGCGGTGGTTGGGAGGAGCCTCAAACATGTAAACCGCAATCGCGTACACAACCGATGCAAGAAAGAAGCTTAAGACAAAGGCCGCGGCCCAGGTGATATCATTTGTCTGTTCATCGTCCAGCTCTGCGTTGTCGTCCGCGTTGTCGATGGCAGAAGAGGGTGATGGTGACGTTAATGGCAAGTCAACACTGTCTGCATCCTTTGGTGTTGCACCAATTGGTTCTGGCTTGGCAGGCGGCGGTGTTTGGGAAGCTATTGTAGATTCTGATAGTGCAATTTCGGCTAGGTCTTCGCCCACATACTCTCGAAAGCTCTCCTCTGTTGCGCTACCTAGGTGTTCAAGGACCAAGCCCTCCTTGATGACGTTGCGTACATAAATCCAATTGTACCAGAACGGATAGATGACCCAGGACAATCCAGATGTGAATATTGCCAATACGGTAGAGATCAAAAAGTGCTTCCAGTCAGATCGTGCAAGCGGCACAAACATGCCGAAGAAAAGCATCGTCCAGCTAAAGCCCAAGGGTGCAGGGCGAATAGACCGCATGATAGGATGACGGAACGTGATGACTGCAAAGGCCATGGACAGGTCCTGTTCAATTATTCTTCTGGGTAGGTGTGAGTGGAGCGGCGCTTCAGTGGATTGAGCAACCAAGTGACGGAACGTGCCATTGACCTAAACAAGGTGATCTTTCTACCGCCGCACTTCTGACAACGACCTGTGACAAAGCCTTGATTGGTGCAGGTCCCTGGATCGTTTTGATTGCACCCCACATTGGGACAAATCTCACATTTGTAGACTTGGTTGGCGCATTGAGGTTTATGGGAAACATTGCGTTTGCCAGTGCAGCTGACCATGCCAGGATCCTATGATTTGAGTTTGCTGATGAGGGTGGCGTGGGAGGTAACGCCGGTCTTTTTGAAGATGGAACGTCGATGGACTTCTACGGTGCGTGATGAGATCGAGAGATGCTTGCCAATGGCCTTTACGGCTTTGCCTTCCAAAAGCAGATCCAATACTTCACGCTCTCGTCCCGTAAGACCGGCGACACTGGATGAATGAGATGAGTTGCCCTTCCCATTTGTGAGGTTGGGATGATCTTTTATTGCTGCCAAAACAAGTGGTTCGATGGAGTAGGGTTTGGTGAGAACGTCTACGGCACCGCATTGCATGGCGTCTACCGCTTCCCGCATAGACACATCTATTCCGGTAGCAAATACGGCAATGGCTTTAGGTTGATTGGCAACAAGCCTGATCAGGTCTAGGCCCTTCACAGAGGACCACTGAAGGCTGATGGCGGCAACGAACGACGTAAGTGACTTGAGGGATTTAAGGAGCGTCTCTGGCTGGCTATGAGCTTCTGCGGTCTGGTTGTGGATCTTTAGAAGAGCGAGTGCATTCTCACAAAATGCTTCATCCTCATCCGCCAACACAATCATTGTCATCTTACCCACCCCGTTAGAGATGAGAGTAAACATCTGCATGGTCAGGTTAAATCCGCGAACACACGTAAGTGATTTATCTTACGCACTACGCGTATTGACTTAGCTGTCTATTCAATATGTATACGGAGTAATATCTAGATTATGTGGCGTCAACCAAAGAAGGTCTGATGTTTGTATCTACAAGTGCCAGGACTTCTGATATTGGCTTTGCCACAAGAAAAATCCTTCTTTGGATCAGTTGAGGCTTTTCTTTCTGACTATTTGTATTTGTGGGAAGTAATTGTGCTTTGTGATGTAAGCAAAATACTCATAGATATTCATAACGGGTGGCCACACCCGTTGGCGTATCCTGGGGTGGATACGAGGGTTTTTGATATCAATGCTCCAATGATCCGACTGAACACAAAGGATTATGCATCGGTATCAAGGGTTCTTGTGAAACTCCTCGGCAAAGAAGATGTCTTCACTTGTCACGGAGTAACAAAGATACTTCGTGAGGTAGCGAACCCATAGGTCTGGTGACTTCCTTAGCAAACCATCGTCATCCCGTACGGGTTTGAGCAGTTCTAGATCAACCGAACTGCTTGGCACGAGTTTCTTTGATCTCGTGTACATGTGCCCGAGTGTGTCACCAATCAAATCGGGCGTGAGGTAGGTTGGATGAATGCGTAGTGCTCCGTGCACATGGGCCGCATCTTCCAAACTCTCTATGACGAATATTCCTCTTGTTCTTTTCTCCTTTCTTTTGAGGTAACGGCGACCAATGACTTTGCGATCAAAGTCCTTCATGAGATTACTCATATGTATCAGGACGGGATCCAGGTGCATTCCGCCTTTGTTGAAGTGCATTGTGAACGCCACATTAGGCTGTTGAGACAGGATAAACCGACGATAGCCTGCGCGTACTTTACGTCTGATATTCGCTCTGTTGATCTCATCTGCATCTGTTTTGTCACTGTAGTTCATTGGTCACCTGCACACCGTTAGTTCGCTAAACTTTTATTTATGCAAGGTGCCCCGTTCAGCCCGCCTGAATTTCCTAGATCCGCTAAATAGTCGGGTATCCACTGACAAACAGGATGAAGATGGAAAGTTTGGAGAAGGCGTTTGAGGCGCTAAAGCAGTGCCGCTTGGTATGGTCACAATATGAGTTCAGCAAGGATTGGTTGGGACGGAGCAAAAGCTATTATGCCTACCTTAAGTCCAGCAACGCAGTTCCCAGCACAGACGCACTAGCGACCCTTGTGGTGCACTTGGATCAATATTGCAGGGATGCCGCGCTGTCAGAGTGTGGAAGACACAGTGCGGATTATGCCAAGCTTAAAGCCTCTCGGGATGAGATTTGGCAGGACGTTACCTCTCGCGCTTCAGGAACACCAAGGCAGCACCCTAATGCTATTAAGCATGAGACCGCGAAACTCTACGCCCAAAGACCCGCGTAGTCCTTGAATAAACTCCGTATAAAGAAAAAAAGGTAGACGCCACGGCCAAAAGGCGCATGTTCGATAAAGATACATGAACTTGGAGGTCCACATGTCCTTACTTGACAAACTCACTCTTGCGCAGAAAGACCGCAACATCCTCAACAAGCCTGAAGTGCGCCTGAGAAATAGGCTCATTGAAAAAATTGATTTGCAGATCGAGGCGCTCAAAGCTCGCGAAGAGGGCCGAACATTTACCCCCTACATGAAACGCTGGGTCACGAGTCCTGAAACTGGCGAAAAGGAACTCAAAGATGTCCCGCAACGGTTTAGCCAATGGTGGTGGCGCGATGAGAACGGCAAGCTTATGGTCTCGCTTCGCTACGCCAATAAATGGTTGGAAATCAAACCAAAGAAGACGGCAATTGAAGTAGAGGGCGAGGAGAAGCTCGTTGAGACGTTCTCATTGGTTCGGGAAGCTGTGCTGTCAGGCGAGTTGGATGACGTCTTGTTGAAAGCCTCAGCGCTTAGAGCGGTGCGGTTTCGGGAGAATGTAAAGAAATAATGTAAGTTAACTCAGCGAATATGGTCGTATCATTCTCGTGGTGTGGTGAAATCTACTCGGCTCAAAATGTGTTCAGTGTTTAACGTTTGAAGGCTGGCAAGACGAGGTTGAAAAAGTATGCGGACAAACATGGAGTGTCTCAAGGACTGAGTTCTCTTAACTCCCGAAAATGGGATTTCACACCTTGTAAATCTGTTCTGAACTGAATTGCCGGACAAGATTCTCGCTTCTCTCGCAAATGACACTGCGGAGACAACCTGCGAATCGTTAAGTTTGGATCGGAAGTGTTCTCTTTATGTGACGATGGTTGAGGACGACAGGTGTTGAATGCCATTTTTGGCGGGTGATGATAATTGATATCAACGTACTACATTTAAACGCACCGCTGGAAATCACTGGTTCTATAAGCCACAGAAATCTTTGGTGTTTTTGCCCGAGTAGTGTCTCACATTTCGAATGGATGGACATTTTTGGAGTGCTTAAACCATTGATTTCCGTAAAGGGGTGATTCTGTCTCTAGATCGAGCCAGTTACACAGACCAATACTTGAAGAATGTCGGTATACTGTTAAGGTCAGCACTTCAAAAACGCCGACTTTTACAACTTAAAAACGCCAAACAAAAAGTCTGAGAGCGAACAATCTCTTTCGTCATCGGGGGGGCGCAGAATCATTGCGTAAAATCTACGGATCTCAAGGATCTGGACTCTTATATTCACTTCTTAACGAAATCACGGTATTGCAAGAGTATGCGTTTGTTCATGCTCATTGCAGTGGTTTTCTCGTTTGTGCTCGGAGGCTTGATTGATGTTGGTCACGCCGCTTCCGATGACCACGCTTGCGCGCATCACCTAATGCAAGATGACTCTGTTGGTGACGAGAACGACTGCCAGTCTGAACAGGAACAACATCACTGTGACGATTGTTGCTGTGCGCATACGCACTCGATGGTGGCTGTGCTGATACCTTTGAATGCACCAGTATCTCCGAGCAAACAGAGAGTGATGACTACTGGACAGCAATATTCTTCTACTGAGCTTTCCGGGCTACGCCGTCCCCCCCGTCTTTAATGTTCGCAGGCTAATTGCGCCTGCATTTTGACCGCATTCTTGCAAACTAGAATGCGCGTGACCGCGAACACTTTCCAAGACGGAATTACCCATGAAGTATTTACACATGCTGCTGCTTGCTTTGGTTATTCCTTGGCAAGAAGCAAACGCCAAAACTCTGTCGCTAGAAGAAGTGATTGAGCACGCGTTGCAAAACAGTCCGGAAACCGCGCGAATCTACCGGGATCAGGCTGGGGCTCGAGCCGATGCGTTCGAAATAGAGGCGCTTGATAACCCCACAGCTGAGATCGATACAACAGCAATCACAGGCGGGGGGTCACGCGCACTTTCCATTGAGGTTGAGCAACCACTTCGTTTGTCGAATTTTGGATCGCGCAGGGTCTACGCAGATGCGGTCCGGAGAACCGCCGATATCGAGCAAAAGGCACAAATGCTCGAACTTATTCATTCTGTTATGCGCAGCTACGCCGCTTATTGGGTTCTGCAAGAACAGGAAAAATTCGTTTCCGAAAACGCTGATTATGCCAGGCAAAAACAGAAACTGGTTGAAGAGGCGGCACAGGAGGGGCGTGTCGACGCATCGGAAGCCAAAATCTTCCAGGCGGAGGCTTTAAGGCTTGAAGAACAGCTTCGTACCCTGTCAGCAAGGCGCAAGAATGGAGCGGTTAATCTGCTGCAGATGGCCGGGATGGACCAGCATTACTTTCTAGCCAAACAACCTGTCAGTCCCACTATCCCGGAACTCGCCTTCCTCACCACACTTGCAGACAACACAACCGGTGCCCGCTATCTTCTCGAGAGCCGAAAAACGCTCGCGGAGCGGCGCTATCAGGTCGCACGACGTGATGCGGGCTTTCCCGAGTTTGCCCCTAGGGCTGTTATAGAGCGGGATTTTGATGACGATAGCACAGCGGTCTTGTTCGGTTTAAATATCGCCATACCCATCTGGGACCGGAACCAAGCGGAACTCTCGCGGGCAAAAGCTGAACGGCAATTGGCGCAAAGAAATTTGACTGCGCTCAACCAACAGAATTTCACAAGCATTTTGGTGGCCGCTCGTGAAGAGGCTGCGGCATTCCAAATTTCCGCTTCGAAATACCGCCAAAAGATTCTGCCTTTGTGGCGTGATGTACAAGCTATTTCCGACAAAAAGTTTGAGAACGGACAAATTTCTGTTCTTGCGTTGTTTCAGATGCGCGAACGCCTGACAGAAGTTCGACGCGATGCTCTGCAGACCGACTTAGCTTCGATCGAAGCGCTCACAATTCTAGAGAGTTTGATCGGCCAACCTCTGGCCGGGGTAGGAGGCAAGCCGTGAATAGACTACTCATCGCATTTTTGGTTCTGATCGCCTGCCGGGGTGCATATGCAGGACCCGGGCACGACCACGGCGAAAGCGCGTTTGCAGGCGGATCTGGGCCTGCCACACACTTCGATCTATCCGATCAGCAAATGGCGAATCTAGGCATCGAGTCAGCAAAGGCTAGCTTCCTTCCGATAACTAAGACCGTCGACCTGTTGGCGTTTACAGAGCTGCTTCCAGAAAAACGAACAACAATCGCTCCGCGCTTCGGTGGGAGAATATTGGATATCGCGGTCAAAGTTGGCCAAGAAGTAAAAAAGGGCGAGAGAGTAGCGACCTTGGAGCCAGTCAGCGTCGGCAACAATAATGTTGCGCTGTCCGCACCAATGAGTGGTTTCGTTCTTCACGTTCATGCAGGTGTTGGAGAGGTCGTCGAATCAGGCGGTGATATCCTTTGGATTGGCGATCCATCCCAAATGCTTGTGCGGGGCATCGCCTACGAAACGCCAGACATCGTTTCCATAAATGTTGGTCAAGAGGTCGAGGTTCATCTCGACATAAAACCGGACCGCCACATCACCGGGAAAGTCCAGAGGATCAACCGAGTAATTGATCCGCAAAGCCGCACGTTTTCTGTCTTCGCCCTGATTGATGTACCCAACGGCGACATCCAACCAGGCCTTCAAGGAACGATGGAGATTTTTTCTGGAAACGGCATTCCCGTTCTTGCTGTGCCCAAGAAGGCTGTTCTTGGAGAACTAGGTTCACACTTTGTTTTTGTCATCAAAGATAAAGCTGTTGAAAAGCGCAATGTCGTTATCGGCGCCAGAAGCAGTCACCATATTGAAATCAAAAGCGGCCTGTTCCCGCATGAGCGTGTGGTGACAAACGGAAACTATCAGCTTCAATACATCTCCGTGGGCGGTGTTCAGGAGCATGATCACGAGAGTGACGAAGCTCACAAAGTCGAAGCTGACCAAGATACGCCGGAAGATCATGGTCCCGACAGTGGCGATAATCACGCCGAAGATGAGCACGACAAACATGATCACTCTGGACATGAGCATTAGAGGGGTGTTTTGCGTTGTTTGACCAGATCATCCGTTTCGCACTTAATTTCAGATTACTAATCGTCACGCTTGCCGCGCTGATGCTTGTCTACGGTTTTCAAGTAATGCGCACCTTGCCTGTCGATGTGTTTCCCGATCTTAATCGGCCAACCGTGACCATAATCAGTGAGGCGGAGGGCCTTGCTCCTGAAGAGGTTGAAACTCTTGTAACCTTTCCGATAGAGGCAGCCATGAATGGTGCAAGCGGCGTGGTGCGCGTGCGCTCTTCGTCGTCAATAGGCTTTTCTATCGTCTATGTGGAATTCGGCTGGGATACAGAAATCTATCTCGCCCGTCAGATCGTCACTGAAAAACTTAATCAGATTGCCGGAAGCCTGCCGGAGGATGTCGAATCGGTTATGGGGCCGGTGTCCTCGATCATGGGCGAAGTGATGTTCATCGGTATTACCTCGGAAACCGCAGAAATCACGCCGCTGGATTTGCGCACGATTGCTGAGTGGGACGTCAAACAGCGCCTTCTGGGGATAAGTGGAGTTTCCAAGATTACGGCAATCGGGGGCGACTTGAAGCAATATCATGTGCTTGTCGATCCTCTGAAAATGCTCAATCACGGTGTAACGCTGCACCAAGTACGCGAAGCACTTGAGAATGCAAATGTAAACACCACAGGCGGTTTTCTGCTTGAGCCGTACAAAGAACATTCCATCCGCAATCTGGGGCGTATCCGCTCGCTGCAGGATTTGGAAAAAACGGTGGTCGCAAAAAAAGTGACTCCAGACAAGCCTGCATTGACGCTTGCCGACATCGCCGAAATCAAACTAGCCGGGCCGGTTGCCAAACGAGGGGATGCATCAATCAACGCTCAGCCTGGTGTTCTGCTTGCCATTTCCAAACAACCAGGCACAGACACAATCGATCTGACCCGACGCATCGAAAATGAGCTTGCATCGATTCAGAATACTTTGCCGCAAGGTGTGATCCTAAATCCCGAGATTTTTAGGCAGGCAGATTTTATCGAGAATGCCATTCACAACATCACTGAAGCATTGCGCGACGGCTCGATATTGGTGGCTATCATTCTGTTTCTCTTTTTGCTCAATTTTCGAACCACGGCGATCACACTTGTCGCAATACCACTGTGTTTTGTGGTGACATTTGTGATCTTCAAATGGTTTGGCATGAGCATCAACACGATGACGCTTGGTGGTCTGGCCGTAGCGATCGGAGAGTTGGTCGATGATGCTATTGTCGATGTGGAGAATGTATTCCGTCGCTTACGGGAAAATCGCCGTAAGGATAACCCGTCACCCGCGTTAAAAGTCGTCTTTGAAGCCTCAAAAGAAATCCGCAACTCGATTGTCTTTGCGTCATTGATTGTGGTGCTGGTATTCCTGCCCCTTTTCTCGATGAGCGGACTTGAAGGCAAAGTCTTTATCCCGCTCGGCATTGCTTACATCACATCAATCGTGGCTTCGCTACTCGTATCGCTTACGGTCACACCTGCACTGTGTTCCTACCTGCTCCCCAACATGAAACGCATGGAAGATGAAAGCGATGGTTGGCTGGTTCGCAAACTCAAACAGGGACACGAAAAAGTTCTCAATCTGGCACTACCGCGACCCAGATCCGTTTTATCGATTGTCGGGGTGCTGTTCCTCGGGTCACTGGCCCTTGCTTCCACATTCGGGCGCGAGTTTTTGCCGGAATTCAACGAGGGTAGTTTCACGATTAACGTCACTTTGCCACCAGGAACCTCGTTGCAGGAATCAAACCGCCTTGGAATTCTGGCGGAGAAATTGATGCACGAAATCCCGGAAGTAACGCACACTGGGCGCAGAACCGGTCGGGCAGAAGAGGACGAACATGCGCTCGGTGTCAACACGACCGAACTTGAAGTGTCTCTCGAACCCTCTTCGCGCAGTAAAGAAGAGATTGTGACGGACATTCGCGAAAAATTTCGGTCTATTCCGGGCGTAGTTACCAATATCGGCCAGCCGATATCGCATCGTATCGATTTTATTACCTCAGGCATTCGTGCGGAAATTGCCATCAAAATTTTTGGTGACGATCTGAATGTGTTGAGGGCCAAAGCAGAAGAAGCTCAGAACCTCATAAAAAATGTCGATGGCATTGCGGATCTGCAAACCGAGCAGCAACTCCTAATTCCACAGCTTCACGTTATCTTTGATCGCGATAAGGCGCGTCAACACGGTGTGATGATCGGTGAAGCCGCTGGACACGCGGAACTCGCTCTCCAAGGCCAGACGGTAACCAGCATTATTGACGGCAACCGTCTATTTGATGTTGTGCTGCGCCTGAATGATACGGCGCGGGAAGACAAAGAAGCTATTGGAAAAATTCCCTTCGACACGTTGCGCGGCAACGTTGTGCCGCTGGAACTGTTTGCTGACATAGAAGAAGCCAAAGGGCCAAATCTGATTAACCGCGAAGGTGTGAATCGGCGGATGGTCGTTCAGGCTAATACGCAGGGCCGCGATGTAGTGAGCGTTGTTCAAGACATTCAAATGATTCTCGATGACAGGTTAACGCTGCCATCCGGCTACTATATCAGTTATGGCGGACAGTTTGAAAGTCAGGCATCGGCGCAACGAAATATCTTGATGCTGAGTATTTTTTCTTTGCTAGGTATGTTCTTAGCACTCTACACGCATTTCCGATCGGTTAGTCTCTCTCTGCAAGTCATGCTTTCTATTCCCCTATCTTTTGTGGGTGCAGTGATTGGTGTTTACCTGTCTGGAGGTGTGTTTTCGATTGCCACAATGGTCGGCTTCATAACACTGACTGGCATCACGTCCCGCAACGGGATCATGATGATCTCGCACTACCTTCACCTGATGAAGTATGAGGGTGAAAACTTTGATCTGAAAATGTTGAGACGAGGAACGCAGGAACGGCTTGTGCCGGTATTGATGACGGCCTTGACTGCGCTACTGGCACTCACACCGCTTGTATTGGCCGCCGGTGAAACGGGAAAGGAGATATTGAGTCCGGTTGCCATTGTGATCTTCTCCGGACTGTTCAGTTCCACATTACTGAACCTCATCGTCACACCACTTGTATTCTGGCGTTTCGGCAAAAAGGCATCCGCTTCATATCTTTCTAAAAAGGAAACAGCCCTTGTTTAAAGCCGCACTCACAATAATCGCGACTTTGTTTTTGGCGATTCCAGCATTCGCGCAGGAAAGTCATAAAGACCATAATGCCGCCGCTCATGACCACTCTCAGCATGCGGGTGGACCAGAGTTGGTGATTACGCCAATTTTGCCGGATGAGCTGGAAGCGGGGAAGGAAAACCGGGTCATTTTGTTTGTTCAGGATATGCAAGCCTGGCATGGCGACTTTGAAAGTGACCAAGAATAGTGAGCCCGTCAATTTTCTAGAACCAGTTCTTGGAGCTTTCGCGCATATGGTGGGTTTCTACGATGAAAATAATTCTGTCGTGCATATCCACCCTCTGGGCGAAGAGCCTGCTAGTGACGAAGCGCGCGCCGGGCCGGAACTGCGTTTTCACATTGAGCCGCAGCAGGCTGGGTTCATCAAGCTATATGCGCAAGTACGGATCAACGGTGATCTCGTCACAGCTGCGTTCGGACTGCCGGTTGATTAGTTTGGCAATACTCACTCGAACGATCAGAGATCACCAATAGCGTCATTGAGCCGCTCATGGGTTTCGTTCAGGCACGCGTTGTGATCGTTTAGAACGGCAATGATCCGACAGTGAAATTGATTAAAACTACGACCGAAATCGGAAGACCCCATGCCCGAAGGACATAGGGACCGGCAGGGCTGCCATGTCGCGCTTAGACTGGTCAGTCACAGCATGATCCTGCCAGTTGGATCGGCGGACATTTCACATCCCCGTATGAACAATAAACGCAGCAATCGCCGGGGTTTGGTTTGAGAACAGCACCACAGGCCTTGCAATCGTAAAACCATTGGCAGGCATCGGTGGGCATGACATCTGCAGATTGATGAGCGCAAATGGGGCAGGTAATTGTAGATATTGCGATGTGATCCGTCATCGGACATTCACCAGTTGAAGCAGTTCACGCTCATAGTAAGGTAATATTACTGCAGCAAACGCCAGAAGACCCGCGGCGGTAAGCACGCCGAGAATCCGTCTGTTCGGGCGGCGCCCCTTCCAGAACGCGGTGGCAAAGCCAACCACAATCAACACTGCTGTTATCACAATCAAGTAGGGCTTTGCCTGCGCAAAAAATGCCAGATTGGACACAAGGGCAGCGCTGACACCGAGATTAAATAGCACAAGCGGTAACACGCAGCAGGACGCCCCGATGAGAGCTCCCAAACCGGTCACGGCGCCGATTCCCGCGACCCACCATTCGCGAAAGCGCATCCGAAATTTGTTGTTTCCCGCGTTCATAGAGTCATGCTAATATCTATAGTGACTACAGGTTCAAGAAAAAATGCACGGAAAAGAAATCACAATCGGGACACTTAGCGCTCACACCCGCGTGAAGGCCGAGACCATCCGTTATTATGAAAAAATTGGTCTTATGCCCGCGCCGCCCCGTAAAGACGGCGGGCACCGCATCTACGGCGAAGACCACCAGGCCCGCCTTAGATTTATCAGACGCGGCAGGGAATTGGGGTTTCCGCTGGATGACATACGGCTCATGCTGGAGTTGGAAGACAATGAACCGAATTGCGCTCAGGTCTACGAGATTGCTCAGGCGCATCTTCAGGATGTGCGCGCGAAGATGAAGGATCTTAAAAGGCTTGAAAAGATACTGACAGAAGTATCAAAACGTTGCGATCGTGGGGATTCAACTGACTGCGCGATTATACAGGCCCTGTCCGATTAGCGGTTTTAGCGCTGGGAGTCCCGTCACAGCCGCTTTCGGACAACCGGTTGATTTGTTTGGCGATACTGAATGATCAAAGATCACTAACACCGTTATTGAGCCGTTCATGGTTTTCGTTCAGGCAGGTGCTGTGTTCGTTTAGAACAGCGATGATCCGGCAGTGACCGACTTTACCCCCTTTGCAGCCCTTGATCACATTTTTGAGCTCTGCTTCCAAAGCTTCAAGTTGGTTAAGTCTGCTTCTTACATCAGCGAGTTGATTGCGCTCTATCACATCCACAGCCGCACTATCCTCCCCAGGATCCGCTTGCAGTTTGATGAGATCTCGGATCGCCTCCATAGAGAATCCCAGATCACGTGCATGCCGAATGAAACTCAGGTGATGGCTAGCATCCTGGTCATAGGGTCTCTGACCACTTTCATTTCGTTCAGGGGTGCCCATCAAGCCCACGGGATTCGTAATAGCGAATTGTTGTCACTTTCACGCCAGCAGCCTTCGAAAGCCTGCCAATTGTCATGGGTTTTTTTTCCATTTTCCTCTTGCCTCTACAGGCGCTGTAGACTGCAGAGATTGGGAGAATGAAGTCAATGAAGCGTAGGATTTGAAGCTTATGTCAGGGTGCTGTGACACACAGTCATTCGATGGTGCATCGCCTCAATGTCGGCGCGCGCTACGAGTTACAAACCTAAGCGTCCCATTCTGCAAAACAAGACAGCCCAAACACACCCGAGGAAGCTGTTGTCGCAGCGTATTAGTTTGGGATTCCCTCCAAAATCGGATCTTGACTTGTGAACGGGGTATGCTCATTGCGCAACGGCTCTATTTCACAAAATACATACTCCCATTCTGTCAAGTGGGAAACCTCCTTTTTATCAATTGACCTTAGAAAAAGTTAGAAAATGTCGTTCCGTGTGGAGACACAAAACTGAGTTTTATCTAAACCCGAGTATCGGTCTTCCGGTGACAGCAGTCTCCTATTGGGTTGGAAAAGAATTGTAGCGTCTTTCGTATATAAACAACTTTAGTTTTGGGGTAGACGAGTCATAAATCTCTATACAGACAAAGACAGGAAGCTACATATGAGACATAAACTGTGTTCGTTCCACCTATTTGCAAAGAATAGCATTCGAAATTAGTTTCGCGGCTTTGCTTGTTAACTCTTCTAGCGACGCAAGCCGTGCGCTTAATTACATCAGAGCGCCGGTAAGTCGGACCGATCAGTAAATCTTTTCGAATGCAAAAAATTGCGTCGTCCAGAATGATAAAGAGCAGACCGCGTTCTCGAAGAAAGCGAATACCTAGTACCATGACGAACTTACATATGGAAAATTTTGGAATTGTGGTCAAAGAATTTGACAGAAAATAAGTTTCTTCTGGCAAATTTTAATTCGTATGGTTGAGCAAAACGCCCAGGGGTACGGCTGCGTCGTTCGGCCAACTGCCAATAAAGTGCTCTGATCTGCTCCAAGAGTTTGGTTTACTGAGTCTTAGACATACAGGGGTAAGGTCTATTTTTGGGGTTTAAGGTTTTCGTTGCAAATTATGTCGGACAAAACCATAGAGAGCAGGACCGAGCGTGCACTCGCTTCATCCTTGGCAAAAGTTTCATTCTCCTTAGCAATAATTTGCTCAGTCTACGGTATTGGTTTGTTAGTGGCTACTGACAAGGTTTTCGTGGGAACTGTTGTCATATTGATAACGGCGGTAATTTTTGTTGGAATTGCTGTTTGGACCTCATACCTGCCCTCTGCTTTCAAACTTCAAGGATTCCTATTCTGTCTGGTCGGCACGGCAGTCAGTTTTTTTGCTTCCTATAAGGGAGGCGGAATTGATGGCTATGCAGAACCCCTGTTGGTCTTACCGCCTATTATGGCGGCTTACTTTTTGGGCCCTCGGTTCGCCTTGATTACCTGGTTCGCATGCATTGGATGGCTTTTTGCCCTTTGGTTTTTAGGTAGCTACGCATTGGTTCCCGAAAGCCCGCTAAGTGAAACTGGTGTCACGATTTCATCCTACCTAATAGTTGTCGTTACCGTGACTTTCGCCTCCCTCGCAGCGGGTTATTCAGCTCTAAACCTAAAAAGGACTAGCGCTCAGGCAGAAGAGTCGTTTCGACGTGCATTGGAAGAGTCCGCTTCGAAATCACATTTTCTCTCAAACTTAAGTCACGAGCTCAGAACACCTTTGAACGGCGTAATCGGACTCACAGAAGGTCTGTTACTGGAAGAACAATCTGACCGGACACGCGACGCTCTTAAATGCATTGCGGAATCTGGAGAGCAACTTGTTGCTGTATTCGACGATATTCTTGATTTATCAAAAATAATCTCGGGAAAGTTCGCACTTCATGAGGAAGAGTTTCAGTTAAAAAAGCTCCTAAATCGCACACTTACTCTTTTTGGACCTAGCGCCTCAAAATCAGGAATTGAGTTAAGGCTAGATATTCGGCACTCAGCAGACGGAACATATATGGGAGACCCATGTCGTTTACAACAAATTGTAAACAATCTTGTTTCCAACTCATTAAAGTTTACGAAGAATGGGACTATTAAAGTTACTGCTTCTTCGGAGCGAATAGGCGCTAACTTAGAGGAACACCTCTCTATACAGGTATCCGACACAGGTATTGGTGTTAGCAGAGAAGCATTAGAAAGGATATTTCATCCATTTGAACAAGCTTTGGATTCGACTGCGAACGAGTTTGGGGGTACGGGTCTTGGCCTTCCTATATGCAAGGAGCTTTGTAGACTTATGGGCGGATCTATCGCGGTGAGTTCTCAAATTGGAGTGGGGACGAATGTCGACATATTGCTGCCCCTCAAAAAATTGGCAAGCTGTGAGCCCACAAAAAGTCTTTCGTCGGATACCGCAAGTATTTTTCCTTCGACCGAAGAGGTAGGAAACCTTCATGTCTTGGTTGCGGAAGACAATGCTACGAACCAACGTGTGATATCGACGCTCCTTAATGCGTTTGGACATTCTTTTGTCATTGCGAACAACGGCTATGAAGCGTTAGAAACTTGGCGCACACAAGATTTTGACTTGGTATTTATGGATTCATTGATGCCGGAAATGAACGGCATTGAATGTGTCCAAGCACTCCGAATACTTGAGAAAAAGATGGATCGTCGGAGAGTACCAATCATCGCAGTATCGGCGAATGTCTCATCTGACCATCGGAAGGGGTATATTGAGGCCGGTATGGATGACTTGCTTCCCAAACCAATTACCGCGAGGGGGTTGGCGCAAAAAATAGCAGCCAACTGTTGATGAGCTATAACAGATATTGGATAGAATAGGAAAACTAGTGCTGCCGTTCTTATGCGGCACGAGTACCTTGTAAGCGCCCATTGCCTTTTTGCCAACCAGTGGTTTCAAGCGATAGACATTGGTGTGTCAGTTTAGATTGTTACGTTGAGAATTGTTTCAGTGTTGGATTAGCCGACCTGGAACGCAAACAAGAAAAACGTTTCATCAACAAAAACCGGGACCCCTATGGATATCGAGCTAGCGCGCACCTTTTTGATGGTTTCTGAAACCCGTAATTTCGTGCGCGCAGCAGAGCGTCTGTTTGTGACACAATCGACTGTTAGTGCGCGAATAAAGGCTTTGGAAGAACAGGTCGGACGCCCCCTTTTTGTCAGAAATAAAGCTGGTGTGTCACTTACCGCAGCGGGAGAACGATTTACGCGCCACGCCACCACTCTCGTTCACGTATGGCAGCATGCAAAGAGTGATATTGAATTGCCAAGGGGGTTCTCAGACATAGTCAGAATAGGGGCCAGATTTGGATTGTGGGACCCCATTCTTCTTGAATGGCTTTCTGTCATGGCGGAGCGGTATCAAGAAATTGCTTTACGGGCGGAAATCGGTATGTCGGACCAGATACTCAGCAGGATTAGTGAAGGAGCTCTTGACTTAGGAGTCGTTTATGCTCCCGAGCAACTTCCAGGTTTCAAAGCAGAACCGCTATTCCTAGAGCGGATGGTTCTGGTAAGCACCAGCGCAGAGAATATAAACATATTGCCGGATAACTACATCCATATTGATTGGGGCGCCCAATTTATACGGAAGTTTGACCTATCGTTTCCTAATCGATCAGGAAACGGAGTAACGATCAATTTTGGTGTCCTTGGGCTCGACTTCATTTTAAAGAACGGCGGTTCGGGCTATTTTCCCGAAAGGATGTTGAGCGCGTATCTTAGTGACGAAACGCTTCATTTAGTATCGAAAGCACCAATTATTACGTTACCAGTTTTCCTTCTTAGGCTCGAAGACAATACCAGCCCCGCAATCCAAACGAGCATCGATTTATTAATGTCTGTCATTGAGAAAACGATAGACAAAAACCTATCTTTGTGAACTTGCCGACTTTGTATCTATTCGTTATTCGGTCCTGCTCAACGACGTGACTAGGATTGGAGGAGGTTATTTTAGTCTGGCCGTTGATATCGAAGTTTTCGATACTACCAATCGAAAACTTTCGCTTGTAGATGACGCATGGACAGCCATATTTCATAGATAGAAATTCTATGAAAGGAGAGTGGTCTACCTAGCATTTCTCAGCAAACTGCATCATCCCTGGCATTAACCCTTACAGCTAAAAGATCTTGATTTGTCTGTTGGTATACAGAAGGAGAAACGGTGCTCCTCGCCGTTTTATCCACGGTTTGCCGTATGACCATTCAAGAGATCCTGCAACTAACTTTTTAGTGCCCCGAGGGTTAAACGTGTTCGATTCCCCTCTCAAACCGTGTCTCTAACACGTGCCAGGGACATCTTTTCGCCATTGGTGTGAAACTGCGTACATGACCGATACAATATGCAACCGTCAGGCCTTAGAAACACCACCGTAACAGACTGGATTACATATATCTCAGTTCTTACCCTCGTAGGCGCGGAAGCATTTTCGTTCTTTGGTGCGAGTTGCTACGCGCTAATTTCTCAGTTTAACTTTGGACCTTCCGCCTTGGTGATTTCGCTGTCATTTAGCTTGATGGCCAGCAGTTGCGTCACATGGCGACTACACAAACATGCGATTCAACACAGAGATGAATGGAGCTCTTCCGGAGCTGGTGATTCTCTGTTTTCGGAGATGCAGGAAGAACCAAACGTTCCTGTTAAAGTGAGCCCCGAGCACCTAAAAACTGACAATTCAGATGTGAAAGTTACAAATACTATTCAACTGGCAATCCAAACATAGAAGCTGCAAGAGCGACCAGGCTGAGTATAGCAAAGCAGACGCAGCGTAAAATGTTCTCTTGCAAGCGCCAACTGGACATAGCTGCTAAGAGTGTTTGCAATGAGTAGTAAAGCGCGAAGGCTCTTGAAGCGAAGCTGATTATTTCAAATACGTTGAATGACCACGTTAGAAATAGTCCCGATATTGTTAGAAGGAGATAGGCAGATTTTACACTTAACCATCTGTGTGAAAGTTCAAACATTAGTCCGCCGGCACCTCCAGTATCGGCCACGGCAGCGCTGAATTGAGCGCTGAGTGCTGCGGCTACCAATAGTCCGGGTAAGATGGGAGCGACAATGAACATCAAATCAATTATCGCTGTTTCCGTCAGGCTTAATTCAGTTGGGTCAAAAAGATATGCTAACAACAGAATATACAATAGGTAGATCAGGGTAGAGACCTTTTGAGCAAGTAACATTGACCGTATGCGAACCTCGACATCGTACATGTCACCTAAATATCTCGATATCTCAAATCCCTGGACGGTAACAACCAAACCAAATGCCAAATACAAGCCAGACAGCCCCGACACCCCGCCAGTGTGAATTTGAAGATTTCCATCCAAAGCTCTGGTTGTGAAAAAAAGCAGCAACCCTAGGATCAAACCGAAAATAATAGACAGCTTGGCGGTAACAAAAAGGTATTCCAACTTTTCAAGGGCAGAAAAACCATTCCGTAGTCCACTTACCAAAATTACAAAAAAACAGGACGAAGTAATCAACCTTGCGATGTATTTATCACCCGTTGAAGAGAGGCTGACAGCAAATGCACCGAACAAGTTCAGATAGTAAGAAACGGATATCACATAAGCTAAAACCAATACCCAAGACGAAAGTCTTTCTATTTGTTGCTCGATCTCGTTGCGTTGGTAGTTTTGGTTGTCGAGGGCTAACATATTGAACCGGATGCCGGCGCCTAACGCAAAAGCAAAGAAACAAAGCCCCAACATGGCTATAGGCGCAAAGGCCCCGAAAGAAATGATCAAGACGGGGCCTATAACTAGAAAGCCGCTACCTATTATGGATGCAAGCGGCGTGACGGATGCACGCCATAGCCGCGCGTGCCTTATTTTTGGCGACATCAAAGTCACCGCCAGTCCAAAAACAGCGCAGAGGACAACTATGTTGAATAAAACGGCCAAGGCGAGATCAGTGTGAGTTCAAAGAAAAAAACCTAACATGTTTTTTCTTGAAATGACATGCATACATAATATATGGAAGCAATGGAAAGCGAGTTAAACGACCTGAGATCCCGTCGCCTTGATGCTGCGCTTTTGTGTCGTCAAGTGTTTGATAAGTGCGACCGAGAAAAATACATTCCGAGCATGAAGTGGCTCGCGATCGGGAAAATCGAACAAGAGCCAGGACTGACTCAGTTAGAGCTTGCGGAGCATCTGAATATCGGAAGCAATACTGCTCGGCTTTTAGTTCAATACCTTTTCGATCGAGGACTTGTAGAACCCTTTGCGTGCGCAGGTGACGACAACGTATTCGGGCTGCAATCCACTACCAAATGCAGGAAACTTATAGATGGTTTGTACGGGGTATCCGCAGCAATTCGTCATAAGCCTACCTGGGAGATCTCTCGTGAAACTTTGGCTGTTATCAATGACGGCTTGGGTGCTATTCAGAGAGATTTAGAACACTCAGGTCTGGTTTTTGGAGCCCCTAGTTAGTGGCACTGTTTTAGGCGGTCCAGTTTATTTGCGTCGCAGAATTTCTGGCATTCTAGAGAAATGGAGATTGCTATGACTGTCAAATCGATCATAAACAAAACCAAACAATACCATCCTTGTCACACTAATGACGACATACTTGATGTTGCAGTTTTTATGGTGACTCAATCAGTGAACGGGGTAGCGATTGTAAATGAAGAAGAAAAATTAGTTGGCATACTAACTGACTCTGACATCATACGACTTTTGGTGGACCGAAATGGCTCGCTCAAAGGTGCTGATGTGAAGTCCGCAATGTCGCGAGATGTTATAACCTGCAAAAAAGAAACCAAACTAGCCAAGTGTTTGGAGATCATGGGACGTCACAAAATCCGTCATTTGGTTGTGGTTGAAGAGGATCACCCGGTCGGAGTCGTCTCGATCAAAAACGTTCTCGAGAAAATACACGCTGACGAAGAGCTTGAAATTCGCGTACTCAAGGATATGGCGGTAGCGGGCCTTGTTTCCTCAAGTGCACGCTAAATCAGTAACTAGTACAAGAAAGAAGTGTGTATCGTTTCTAAGGCTTCGCAATAATTAAAGCGCCCCTCTCTTTTGGAAGACGGAAAATGATTCTACTACAAATGATTTTTGGTTTCGTCTTTCTCGCGTTTGGTGGTGATGTACTCGTTCGCAACGCCGTGGGGGTCGCGAATAACTTGCGCGTACCTCACACGATTGTTGGGATTGTTCTTGTTGGGTTCGGTACATCTATTCCGGAGCTAGCAACTAATCTTGAAGCGGTCCTAATTAACGCGCCCGCTTTAGCTATTGGAACTGTGCTTGGAAGTAATATTGCAAACATATTGCTGGTTTTAGGTGCAGCGGCACTCGTTGCGCACTCACGAATTGCTGCAACCGTGTCGGCTCGAGACGCTGCTATGCTGTTGTTCGCGACGTCGGCATTCGCGACGTGCTCCGTTTTTCTTAGTTTCACTCGAGGCGTGGGAGTTTTTTTTGTCTGTATTCTAATCTACTACCTAATCATCACCTGCCTGTATGAACTAGCATCTAGTACAGGGCTGAAAAAAATAATCTGGAAGAAAGTAAATCCAGACCGCAACCTGAACGGCGCTCTTCGACGGGGGGACATCTATTGGAAACGGTGTCGGGAGCGGTTCTTATTCTCGTCGGCGCGAGATGGCTTGTTACCGGAGCCACCGACATAGCCGATACACTTATGGTCTCTGAGGGATTTATTGGATTATCGATTATGGCGGTGGGAACGTCTCTTCCTGAACTATCCACATCAATATCAGCGGCCCTTCGGAACAGTTCTGATATCGCAATTGGGAATATAATCGGTAGCAATGTTTTTAACGTTTTTGGTGTTCTTGGCGTCACCGCCGCTGTAAGCCCGATATCTATTGTCGAGCCCAATGTGATGTCAGATGTAGCGATTATGCTTGGTGCAACAGTTCTGCTTATCGCAACACTCTGGTTCTCACGTGGCCTAAATCGCCGTGCCGGAGTAATCTATTTGTCTATCTATATTGCGTATCTCGTTTCATTGTATTGGCGGGCATTAGCTTAGTGTGTCGTCAATATGAAACAGGATTGAATTTTCTGTTATTGGTGCAAGAACTCGACGATGGTCAACCTGGTATCTCGGAACGACGCCTTGGGACCAATTTCATGAAGCACACAAACATCCAATCACATTCATCGACTCAAGTGGGTCAGAGGTGGTAAGTGCGCAACAGCGCCAAAGAATTTGCGCAGTCTTGGTTAGGCACCTACTACGAATTTTTTCGGGATGTTTTCCATGCTGTTGTTCCATTCTTTTCTCCCGCCAATAGGCTCTACTGGATATATGTAATTGCATTCTTGGTTATTTCATTCGTGTTCTACGTAAAAGACACGGAGGATGGTTGGGACATTGCGGGTTATGTTGATTACGTCTTTCCCAAATCGGTTTATTTTGACGCTAGTGCGCTCTTAACGATTCGCTATTTCTTGATAAACGGCGTGTTGCTTGTCTGCGTTCGTTTTAGTTCTTTGGTCTTAACAACATCGCAAGTTTCAAAATGGGTAGATCAAACCTTTACCTATTTCTTTGGAGTTCAAAGCACGGAAACTATCGGCGCACTTTTAATTTTTGTTTTCGGGTTGCTTGTTGCCATAGCTAGAGACTTTGGTGATTTCATTGTGCATCTGGCGTTTCACAAATTTCCAGTTTTGTGGGAGTTTCACAAAGTCCACCATTGCCCCACACAGATTACACCCTTCACCAACGAACAAACGCATCCGATAGAAACGATTGCTCGAGGATTTACGATAGCATTACTAACTGGGAGTTTGATCGGCGTCTTAAATTACCTGTTCCTGGCGCCATCGCAGGATTTCAGAATAATGGATGTGGGCGCGATTTTCTTTATCTTCGGCCTGCTCGCCAATTTTCGACACAGTCACATCTGGTTGTCGTTTCCCAGCAGCCTATCGCTTTTTTTCTCAGCCCTGCGATGCATCAAATACATCACAGTAAGGCGTCTGTTCATTGGGATAAGAATTTTGCCGTCATGTTTTCTTTTTGGGATTGGTTATTTGGAACGATTTATATTCCTAAGAAGCGTGAAGTCGTCAACTTCGGTCTCGTTGGTGTGCCCGACAGCGAGTATGATTCTTTGCTGAAGCTATATTTGACACCAATTTTAAAAGTAGTCCGATGGCGTCAAATAAGATGAAGCCCTATTAAAAATTGTAGAAGCAGAGAAAGACTCGGTGCATGCGGCATAAGTCAGGCCTCATATACTGGCGAATTTCGAAGCGACCTGACTTATGTTTCGGCAAGTACAATGCTGTCGGTAGAACAGGATCCAGCGCGGAAACAATATCATGAGAATTAAGTGATTATTGTCGTTGTACTGAATTTAGTTGCCGAGTTGTATTCTTTAAAACATTGCGCCAGCTATACCGACCAATACCATTGCGCCACAAATTGCTAGGAACAGTAAAAATTCCGGCTTTAAGTTACTTTGATTCATTGTAAGTCTCCATTGAAAGTTATTTTTAGCATCTTCCTGGTTGTGTCCTTTGTGGGCATTTTTGTGTACGTAAATTTGTGATGCCAGGCGTGGCTGATCGCTTCATGTCTAAAGTGCAAAAGGAAGATTATGGTGGAAAAGAATTGTGAGCTGTTTTGAGCCAAAAAAAGGGATTGTCGCTATTGCTGATAGTCTTTGTAGGTTGTTTTTCAGCCTTTTTAGACCCTTATTCATTTTTTGAACTTCGCTGTCACTCAAGCCCTTGAGCAACTCTTTTCGCATTTTCTTTCCTGTACCTTCTAAGCGCACCAGAAGGTCTACTGCTGTATCCGTAACATTCAAAACATACGCCCTGCGGTCTTCAGGGTGGGGGCGTCGAACGACAAATTTACGTTCTACCAACCGGTCAACGAGTCGACCAACGGCTGCACTTCCAAGTTCCAACTCTTCTGCCAACTCTTGCTGCGTCAAGCCTGGCTTCTTTGCGATAACACCCAAGGCAAGCCATTTTACCCTCGTAATGTTTTTGTTTTGAACCCGACGATCAATATCCAATCGGAGTAGATGCGCCACGTCATGAATAAGTGTGCCCAATAGGTCGTCTTGCTTTGTAATCATAGATCTTATTACTATGTATACATAATATATGCAATGCGTAAAAATAGTTGATCAAACCAAATTTGAAGACCCGCATAAGGAAGTTATCAAGATATTTGACTAAAGGAAGATTTTGAGACGTTCTTATCGCTTCGCGAAGCGGAGTTGTCAGGGAAGTTTGATAACGTCTTGCTGAACGTCTCAGCGGTTAGAGCAGGGCGGTTTCGGGAGAACTTGCAGAAATAGTGTAAGTTAACTCCCACAATATGGCCGCATCATTTTGATGGTGTGGCCATACCCATGGGCGATTTCAATACTTCGAAAGAAATAGTGCGGGTATAAAACTAGTGAGCTAGCTAGTTTGGATTTTTCTGGGAAAATAGTGACCGAATGTTCTTCACGTGAGCTTGACGAATTTCGTGAATCGCAAACTAATTCCGAGTAATCGCAAAATAGGTTGTACATCCTTTAAAGTCGAGATCGATAACATGTCAGCTCCATCAGCCCGTTTGTTTCCAAGTAACTTTCGTGATTTTGCATTAGTGCCGCGATTCTATGATGTGCTTGATACGATTAAAGAAATGGCCGAACCAGAAGACTGGTCCTACAGTCAGCCCGACTCTGAGTACGACTGCCCGGTACTTAAGAACTACATCCAGTATACCTACGAGCGGATTGCTGAAGAAGGCAAGATTGTTGTTACGGAAGATGACGAGAACGCTTGCTGGAATACGGGCCTGGTGACGAAAACAACCGAAGAAATCTATTTGACATTCAACAAAAACAAGTTCGACAACGCGAAGGAGTATTGGCATTTTGGGGCAGTTTGCCGACGGGGGCAATACGAGCTGAGTTGCTTCGACGATTTACCAGAAATGGCGCACTATTTCGATGACCCATCCGTATTGATATTTGATCACCGCAAACAATTGCGGTTAAACGAAAAACACATTGTAATGGACAACTTTGGTCGCTTCCCTGAGGAGATACAAAAACTTGGAGAATATGGTGTGCAAAAATTGGTTTCAGGTGCTGTTGAGACGGCGATAAAACTAGCGAAGCGGAACTACAAAACAGCGATACCGCAGTATTACAAAGGCAAGATTCAACTTCTTCTGCCTCTTCATTTTCTAGATCCCTCAAAGGCGGAACTCGCTCTTGCAATCGAAGACTACGGAAATCACTATCGAGCATCCACGTGTTTGACACTAGATATGGCATATAACAATGCGCGACAGATTACCCGTCCAGACAGAGATTGGTTACAACCGTAAGGTCATCCATCGCATCGTCATTGATAATTATAATTAGTCGGAGTCGTGATTTAGTCTAAGATACCAAAAGCAAGTTGGGGTATCTGTGTAGACGAATTGAATCACTCTTGGAATTTGTAGCGTTTACTTCATTATCAATACTTACGTTGCGTCTGGACCATTCGAGGCGTGGTTACCCTGCACATCTGCCGGGGCGTAATAGGTCTATTTTCTAAGTATTTTTGATTTATTTAAATGTAGGTTGTGAATATTCTAAGCGAACTTAACAATCTAGGTTGCTAATCCACGCTGGATTCAGAAAACGCCCGGGCTAAAAGTAAGGTGCCCAAAGAAGCTTTGTTGGCCTGTCGAGGCAGGGGGGCCGGTAAATGTAGTGCTGGTCAGCCAACACGAGTGCCAAAAACACAACACTAGAAAAATCCACGAATTAGGGGTCAACGTATCTATTCAGATCGAGTAGACCGCCATCTCTAGGTAGGTGTTCAGTGGTCAAGTTCTGAAAATAATCAGCAGTGCTCCAAAATGAAGAGCTTGTACGGCGGATCCCAAAATCGTTTATCAAGTCACGCCAATGACTCTCTTTCTTAATAGATGTAAGGGAATTTACAAATTCACTCACACGGCTCTCGTGGACAACGAAGAAAAAGTTTGGATAACTACCCAAAAGACCTTCTACAACTGTAATGGTGTCTCTATCGGGTTCTCTTCGTAGATTTTCGGCGAATAAAAAAGCTATATTCTTATGCGCCTTATTGTGAACAAGCGAGAAGACCTTGTCTTTTCCATTGTCCCTGACGATCCTTACGAGTGAGAGATCAGGTAGGAATTTAACCCAAGGGGCACTTTTTGAGGCAAGGTCGGACATGAGAGGGTATTCGATTGATGCAATCCCTCTCAATCCATGGACCCGATTTAGTTGGTCTTTTTTTGAAACACCACTTTGATCGTTTTGCAGTACACGTAGCAAAAACTCTTTTTTGGGATTGTTTGAACTGAAACTCACTCGCGTTCTGTGCTCTATGTCGATCGGAGCTTTGTGATAGACGGTCCGAACCTTTAAGTGCCCTCCGCGATACCAATAATCATGAATAGCGCGTCGTTGTTCCGGTGGCAAAAACGCAAGGAAAAGGTCTTCACTTTCGATACGTAGTAAGTCCATGTACATGCGGGTTGCAAGTTGATGCTCGACAGATCCGTAAACATCAAACCCAGCGACGAGATTGTAGTATATGCGCTCGAATGTTGGGAAGTCGATGACCCATGCGGTTTTCGGTATTTGCCCGACAAAGCCCGGAACAACGGATGCGTTGTCGAAATGCCGAAATATGGTAAGCAAGGCGGGGCCGGATTGCGGTTGGCCTTTCCAAATAGCGTCAATTGTCGGCCCTTTTTTTTGGGGGTCTGCCTGTCTGTAAAGGCTCTTGCGAATTTCTATGTAATTGCGATGGTGGTCTAAGAACGCGGGGACATATCGTTTCAGTGCCGACCCATCAGTATGGGCAGCTGGCAAGCCCAAGGAGGCACTTGCTGCAGGCAGAAATCTTGGCTCAGTGATGGAAAGGTCTGCCTTCGGAGCTAGGAACATGACCCAAAAGTGGTCCTCGATAACATTCACGGCTACTTGACCGCGGCATACCGGACCGCGGATGAAAGTCCTAATAAAGTAGTCTGCGTCATCGAGCATGAAGGCATACCGTGCTTGGGGCGGTATGTCAGAAAAGGTCACGAATGGGTTGGACGCTATCTCAGGTACATATGGTGGAAGCTGTTTGACCGTCCAATCAGTTCCAAAAAATAGTTCACGAATTCTGCCAAGACGTTTCGTCCCTATTGGATATGTAATATGTGATTTGTGAAGTATAGTTTCAGTGTTTAAGTCGAGACGATAGTAGAATTCATCAGTATCAGGATCATCGTATGGCCTGCGCGTTGCAATGATATCGATTGGTTTCCCAGGCGGTGTTCTCGAGCGCACAAGTCGAAAAAAGGTGCCTGATTGGTTGTCTGAGAAATAAAGGTGTGCAAGGAAGAGGTGTTCGAAGAGATAACGAGAAACCAGTCTTTCCTTCCTACTTTGTCCATTCAAAAAGTCTTCCCATTCTGCAATCTGGTTGCTTAGCGCCTGCGGAATAACCCTGATATCTTCTAGGCGGGGCGTGCCAGCGCGTATCCAAGCGTGCAACGCATTCAACTCGTTTTTTTGCAGTGGTGCCATGCCATATGGCATGCCGCCATATGGGTTCTGATCGATATAGTGGTCAATTTCGTCGTTTGTTGGGCAGGAGAGGTCGCGATTTATATCTAAGTTGAGTGATTTTGGTAAAGGAGCGTTTTCGGAGAAGCTGTGTCGGGCACCTTGTTCTATGAGTTGCCACAGGAGAGAGTTTTCTGCTTGAGTATCTTGTGACGGTGTAACTGCAAAGAAACCGAGATGTCGCCAGTCTTCTATTGTCGAGGCGTCCGTGTGTAGCCGCGTCAACTGTGCGTCCTTAAGTCGGGTAGCATTGTAGATGGGTTTTTTGTTCGCACCCCGGCTAATACCATCCGCTGACGTCATTTTAAGCTGACATGGTGCATCATAGCATCCATGACAGACGACGCATCGTCGAGTAATAGTATTCAAGATAGAGTCAGCTGTTAAAGGTGCATCAAACTCAATAAGTTGGGGACGGCCCCGGTTGTCTGCGTGCGAACTGGGTGCTTTTTCTAACAAATAGGTAACTGTTGCCAAAAATGCACTCGCTATCGCGAACAATGCTACTACTACTTTCAGGCTAGTTGAGTGGTTGTTCATCAAAGACCATTTTTGTAACATCACTTTTACACCGACGCGGACGAATGAATATTAATGTGCACCGGCAAAGAGCCGTTGTCGAAAAGTTTTAACGGTAAAATGTTTCTGCAGTCGCGTTTTACGCGCACGGCAAACACGATCGCTTCCATAATCGATGCATATCTGTTTTTCGTCGAACCGTTCTGAGAAAGAAGGCGGGTGCCGGTCAGAATGCATAGCTAGCAAAAAAAACCGTCAATTTAGCCTAGTCCTAAGTGCGAAGACAACTTATTCGAGTTCTTCTGTGGAGCTAGTTTACGCGGGCTGTTGGTGGGCAAGACGGTGATGTTCCCTGAGATTCGGGAACGGTTAGCACAAGAGCAAGTATAATCAGAATGGCTGCCCCTAAAGCCGTGAAAGCGACAATAACTAGCATCGACACACCACTGTCTCCGGCAGGTGGGGACATGATTGCCAAACCAATTGCAAACCCGCCTAAAAATAAAGCTGCGTGTGTTACGCCATACATAATTTGGTTCGCATTGGTGTCGTGGCTTGAAGCCTCACCAAACCATCCGACCGATACGAAAGGTAATATAATCCCGGTAATGAAGAAAACATTTCTGGTAGTTGGATTTCCAAGTCCCAAATTTCGTAATGGCGACTTGACACTTGGGATAAGCGAAATCGTTACCAAAACCCCGGATGTAAATGCTATAAACAATTCTGACATCTCAACACTATTGCTTTAAGCTAGCTGGGAAGTGTACCTTTGCGTACCCAATAAAGTTTTTCTTTGACACAAATGACGTCTCAGCTGTGTCGTGATTTTGTCTTTGATTCAATCAATCAGTACATTGAGATTTAAATAGTCTAACTCTTTTGCATGGTCTTCATCCAGGCACGTGGTCTCTATTTGCAGGGTGGCCAGATGGAAGCCAAAGTCTTTGCGTAGGATCTTGTGGGCGTCGCTTAGAATGCCGGCGGCACCGGCCTCGCTTTCGGTACGAAGATGTGCTGTGATCACATGCTTGTTGGATGTGAGCGTCCACGCATGAACATGATGAACGTCGCTCACTTCGGGCAACGCTTCCAATCGCCTGACGACGGCCTCCAGATCCACACCGGTCGGCGTTCCTTCCATAAGGATTTTGAGTGCGTCGCGCATGATCGCCCACGAGGCGTAGAGCAAGACCACGCCGAACGCCATGCCGAGTATAGGATCTATGGCAAGGAAGCCGGTTAACTCGATGACGACGGCGGTTATGACGATCAAAATGCTGCCGATAAACGTTTGGATGATGTGCCAAAAAGCACCTTTGATGTTGAGATCGTCTTTTTGGCCGGCATACAAGAGCCGCAGCGAAATCACCTCTGTCAGGATACCCCCTGCGGCCGCGATCAGCATGGGGGTTGTGGGCAAATCCAGCGGATCTTGAAGGCGCATATAACCCATGACGAGCACCAAGATCGCCATGCCGAGGAGAAAGGCACCATTTAAGAGGGCGCCGACGATTTCCGCTCGTAAGGAGCCGTAAGTATGCTGCGCATCCGCCGGGCGGCGCGCAATACGCGCAGCAATGATTGCCAGCAATACGCCGCCAACTGCTGAAAATGTGTGGAAAGCATCGGATATAACGGCCACTGAGCCAGTATAGATACCAATGCCGAGTTCGATAACGAAGTAAATGCCCGTAAGCCAAGCCGACACTGTAAGGGCGACAGAGTTACCTGTTCTGCTAAATGGACTGTGTGCCGAATGATCAGCCATAAACGTCGTCCTAATCTGATGGGCCGCCAAGGTGACGTGCGATTGGCCATACGTGTATTAAGGACGATCAAGTGATTGGTTCGTTACAGTCTAAATCTCAGGCGCTCATTGAATTAGAAGCTTCACTCAACTTTTTAGAACTTTGCTTGAAACGTCGCTCCAAAGGTATTAGTCCTTACTTCTAAAATGCCGATTACACTTAACACTGCCTGCGCAACGCTCATCCGATCCTATATTGCGGCCGCTGGCTTTTTCAGGAGTTTCGCATGAATAGAAGAGCAATCCTGTCGGTGGCTGCTTTGGCAGCAATTGGACTGGTGGCTGGTGCGGTTGGCTTTAGCCGTCAGTCAAGTGCGCGAACGAAAGTCGAAGTTTTTAAGGATGCGAACTGTGGCTGCTGTAATCTTTGGATCGAACATATGAAAGCAGCCGGATTTGACATCGTGGCCGATGACACATCAAATCTGGAGCGGGTAAAATCGGAACTCCGCGTGCCAACTATCCTCCAGTCCTGCCATACGGCGACTGTCGGGGGCTATGTCATTGAAGGGCATATTCCGGCCGAAGATGTGAAACGATTGCTGGAACAGCGTCCGAAGGCGGTCGGCATCGCTGTGCCGGGAATGCCCATCGGATCGCCGGGAATGGAGCAGGGGGCTCGGCGCGACCCCTATCAAGTGATCCAATTTGACTCCGAAGGGACGCAATCGGTTTTTTCGGAGCACTAATCGCCGATTCCCTAACAAAACACGGCAAATCAATGCGCAATTGATCCGTCGGTTAAGTGTTTCTTAACGAACTTGAACACGATCTCGGAGTCGGGTTGCGCACAATGTTCATCTTTGTCCGGACAGTCGACACGCGACATGAGATGTCGGATGATGTTCAAGCGGGCACGCTTTTTGTCGTCTGCACGGACCACGTGCCAGGGACTGAATTTGCTATGCGTACGAACCAACATATCGTCTCTGGCTTTGCTATAGGCAGCCCAGTTTTCGATCGCGACAGCGTCGATCGGACTGATTTTCCAATGTTTGAGCGGGTCAACACGACGGTCTTCCAGCCTTCTTTCTTGCTCAGCTTTGGAGATATCCAGGTAGTATTTGAAAAGTTGAATTCCTGAGTTTGCGAGCATTCGTTCGAACGGCAGCACCGATTGAATGAAAGATTCATACTGCGCCTCAGTGCAGAAGCCCATAACCCGCTCAACTCCGGCGCGGTTATACCAGCTCCGGTTCATCAACACCATTTCTTGGGTGGAAGGTAGATGGGATACATAGCGCTGAAAATACCAAGATCTTTGCTCGCGATCTGACGGTTTGCCAAGTGCAACAACCCGGGTCTCACGCGGGCTTAAGTGCTGAACTATCCGCTTAATGGCGCCGTCTTTGCCGGCAGCATCTCTTCCTTCAAAGAGGATAAGTATTTGCAGGTCATTTTTGATCAGATGTCGTTGAAGTTTCACCAGTTCGATCTGAAGCTTTAGAAGTGTTGTTTTGTAGTTCTGCTTGTCGGATTTCTTTTTTGTCTTCGATGCGTCGTCCATGCTCGAACTCCCAATTTGCTCTGATTGTCATTCTATGTTTGGTGCAGGTTGCACTAAGGCAACATTTTGCCGGCACCTGTATTCATGACGTAACAAACAGCCAGAGCGTTTCACTGGTGTTCGCGGCGTGTCACCAACGCCCCTTGGGTGTAGGTTTACCGGGTGGCGCTTGGCGGGTACCCAAACGTTAGGCGATGGGCCTCTGCAAAGGCGCTGGAAGTTGCAAACCCCACCCGATGGGCTGTTTCAGTGATCGAGTGACCTTTCTCAAGGTGCTCGATGGCGGCGAGAAGCCGCACATGACGGCGCCAGAGCTGAAAAGTCATATCTGTCTGCTGAATAAAGAGTCTACTGAGAGTTTTTGAGCTGCAGGCCGCTAGCTCCGCCCAATCAGAGAGGGATCGGTCGTCGGCAGGATGGCCAATTAGGGCATTGGCAACCCGCAAAGCGCGCAAGTCCTTCGGAAATCGAACCGACAATCCCTCGTCCCTTAGTTGGAGCAACTCCGCGAGCAAAGTGTCTTCAAGCAGCCTACGGAACTGGGGATCGACTTCGTCCGACTCGACCAAGCGAAGTAACAATTCGCGAAAAAGGGGAGAAGCCTCAAAAATTCTTGTGTCGGAAAAGATCTTTGCTGCTTTTTCTGCTCTCACATACGCCGTTCGGAGTTCTGTACGGTTTCGAAATCGAATGCTGTGAACGAGCTTCGATGGAATCCACGCAAGGCGTGATGATGGTATCACGTATAGCCGCCCGTCGGTGGTGAGGTCCATTGTGCCGGATCGAGCAAATAGTATTTGACCTTGGTCATGATCATGCTCTTCCAACACGTCGCCTGCCTCAAAATCGAGTTGGAGGATATCTATCACGCTCATCGAATTGTCCTTATATCGACAAAAATAAGCTTGTTGTCGATATTATTGCAGTCGCGTTTGTCTAATATCAAGGGGCGAAAGCAGATAAAAAAACGCAAAGGTGACGATGAGCTACTTGTTGAAAATTGCCTTCGCTCCTGGTCTTTTCTTCCTTTCAGTAGCGAGCGGACTGTTCTTGGTGTCCCAAGGCGCACCGCTTTGGACACTCGGACTGGTTCTGCTTGCAGCTATTGCGCTCTCCTTTGTGAGCGAGCAACTGATTCCGTATCAACGCGATTGGAATGAGAGCAAGGGGGATCGGACGCGCGACCTTCTTCATTTTATCGTCAATGAGGGAACGATCGCGTATTCAACTCTGTTGATCCCACTGTTCGCCGCAATTGTGCCGGGAGATGGGATTTGGCCGAGCCACTGGCCCCTGTGGGCACAATTAGCGATCGCGATCGTTGTCGCCGATTGCGGAATTACTTTGGCCCATCATGCGAGCCATCGAGGCGGAATATTATGGCGGCTGCATGCAGTCCACCACTCTGTAAAACGCATGTACGGCTTTAATGGCCTGATGAAGCATCCGCTTCATCAAGCGGTTGAAATCACTGCTGGGACGACTCCGCTGATATTGGCGGGAATGCCGGTTGAAATTGCCGCGCTGTTGAGCCTTGCTGTGGCAACCCAACTCCTGTTGCAGCACTCCAACGTTGATATGAAGATTGGCCCCTTACGGTTAATTTGGGCGGTCGCCCCCGTACATCGGTTTCATCATTTGAACAAAAGCGGCGAAGGCGATGTTAATTTCGGGCTATTCCTAACCGTTTGGGATCAAATTTTGGGTACTGCTTATTTCGATCGATCTCGGACTATCGTGTCAGAAGAAATAGGGATCGAAGGCGAGCCAGACTATCCGGTCAACTATCTTAGGCAGTTATTAGAACCGTTTCGGAGCGTTACAGCACAAGACTGAGGCATTGGGCCTTGTCAACAAAAATTCCCACTTGACCTTCCCCCTACCGGAAGGCCTATCCTAAATGACGTTTGATGGCGCAGATGTCTTTATGTTTAGATTCGCAGGACTTTACATTCTAACGGTTGTTTTAGCTGGTTTGGGCAGCAGTGTCGCCTCTGCACACGTCGCACATTGCGAAGAAGACACGATTGTTGCAGTAGGAAGCGAATTCGCTATTCATAGCTTAGAAGTCAGCACGCGGATAGGAACGGGTAAAAGTCTGAAACAGTCAATGTTTGGCGTCGCTACTCAGGCCTCATGGTATGAGTGGGTCAACGTAGAATCAAGCCAGTGTTGCTGCGATGCAAACAAGAATATTTGCTCGCCAGCACCGCCCATAGTTTTAGGAACTCCCTGGTTCCCGACATCGGTCGAAAGTGTTGACCGAGTAAGACTGCCACTTTCAAACATTATGGTTGGTCTCCTAATCCTCCCTAGACTCAAACCACCAATACAGCTCTCAAAAGATTGAGAAGTAGCAGCGTATTTCGCTTCCTAACTTTTGGATAGGCGTTCGGTAATCATCCGAGACCTATTTAACAGATCTAGCAACCAAAAAGTTGATGGAAACGAGTTTTTGCGAGGCGAGCAAAAATACGCGAGCATTAGGACGTTACTTGGAATAGCTGCAGCAAACGTTATGGCGTCTTTTGTCGTGCAGCGAGAACTCTTCGAAACTTAAACTGGAAAAAAATTCATGTTTACTAGACGGCAACTATTGCATACGGCGGTAGGTACTGGAACGGCGATCAGTATGGCGGGACTTGTTCCGGGTTGGGCACGAAGTGCCTCCGCAGGAAATCTTGGTATACCAAGCTTGACCGGCACACAGTTCAGTCTTTCGATTGGAAAAATTCCCATGCGGATCAATGGGCGTGACACCATGGCCGTAGGGGTCAACGACTCTGTCCCCGCACCCCTTATTCGTTTCCGCGAAGGCGATGAAATTACACTCAATGTTCGCAACACACTGAAAGCCGACACCTCGATCCATTGGCATGGTTTGCTTGTACCTTTTCAAATGGATGGTGTTCCAGGCGTTACGTTTCCGGGAATAAGGCCCGGTGAAACATTCACCTACAAATATTCCGTACCCCAAAATGGTACCTATTGGTACCACTCACATTCAGGATTGCAGGAGCAGCTTGGTCACTATGGTCCTATCATTATTGACCCCAAGGGGACAGACCCTGTGCAGTATGATCGCGAGTACATCTTGGTGCTGGGAGATTGGACATTCACAGATCCCCATCGAATTTTTGCCAAGCTGAAAAAGAATGGAGAGAGCCTCAACTTCAATCAGCGCACAGTAGGCGATTTTGTCCGAGATGCGTCATCTAAAGGCCTTAGCGCCGCTATAGAAGATCGCTCGATGTGGGGTGCAATGCGCATGTCGCCGCGTGACATCGCCGACGTGACGGGAGAAACCTACACATACGTTATTAATGGGCATTCTACTGCAGATAACTGGAACGCTATTTTCCAGCCGGGCGAACGAGTCCGCCTCCGGATTATCAACGCGGCGGCCATGACATTGTTCAACGTTCGCATTCCTGGCCTTCCAATGACGATCGTGCAATCCGACGGACTCAATGTTCAGCCTTTGGAGGTGGATGAGTTTCAAATGGGTGTTGCGGAGACTTACGACGTCATTGTTGAGCCTAACGATAGCCGCGCCTATGCGTTTGTTGCTGAGTCAATAGACCGAACAGGACAGGCTGTGGCTACCTTAGCTCCGCGGCCCGGTATGCGTGCAGAGGAACCCGAGCTTCGCCCGGTCCCGACGCTAACCATGAGGGACATGGGTATGGATCACGGAGCAATGGCGAACAGTTCCAAAGGGCACGGATCCGACGGAGAACACGGTGCGCACAGATCGAACGAAGAAGTGCGTGGCGCCAAGGAGAAAGTTGATCACAGCAAAATGGATCACGGTTCGATGGATCACGGTTCGATGGATCACGGTTCGATGGATCACGGTTCGATGGATCACGGTTCGATGGATCACGGTTCAATGGGACATGGTGGGATGAAACCGGATCCAAGCGGTCCGGAGGTTCAATTGGTTTCTAGTGAAGCCGATATCAAACGCGGGCCGGGGGTGGCGAATATTGCTGCTATGCCTGTTAGTCGTTTGGATGAACCCGGTATTGGTTTGGATGATGTTCCCCATCGGACACTCCGGTATGCCGATCTGCGCAGTCTTGAGCGAAATCCTGACTTGCGGAAACCTGGGCGGGAAGTGGTCGTTCATCTCACGAGTAACATGGAGCGCTATATGTGGTCCTTCGATGGCATCAAGTTTTCTGAGGTGAAAAAACCGATTGTGTTTTACGAAGGTGAGCGTGTCCGATTAACAATGATCAATGACACTATGATGCCGCACCCGATTCACTTGCACGGAATGTTTTTTGACTTGGTGAACGGCGGTGGTGAACACAAACCGCGGAAGCACACGGTGATCGTCAAGCCTGGCGAAAAGCTTTCGGTCGATGTTTCTGCCGAGCACGTTGGAGACTGGGCGTTCCATTGCCACCTCATTTACCACATGCATGCAGGTATGATGCAGGTGGTATCACTTCTGCCTAAAAGGCATGGCGAGTCAGGCATAGACCGCGGCACGATACAGCATCCAGAAATAGATCACTCAAAAATGGGACATGGCACCAAGAAACACGAAGGAATGGACCATTGACTTACGTGACATTTAGTAAAAGTTGCACCTTATTTTGTGCTTTGTTTGTTCTCGCGACCTGGTCGGGAGCTGTACTCGGAAAGGAGCAACGTAACCAAGACAACAACGGACCATCACGGTGGACCATGGCTGACGAGTTTTTTGGGGCCAGGGAAATGTCTGCTTCGCGACGTTCGGTACAGAGAGCAAATGGTGGGCTAACCGGCTACTTCATTTCAGCCGACAGGCTTGAATATCAAATGGCCAATAATTCGGACGTGCTGGTTTGGGATGGACAAGGGTGGGTCGGCGGCGACATCAACAAGCTGTGGGTCAAGACCGAAGGAGACTACAGTCTTAACGAAGATGAATTCGACGAAGCTGAAATTCAGGCGCTCTGGTCTCGCGCGATTACAACCTTTTTTGACCTGCAGGCGGGCGTGAGATACGACTTCGAATCGGACCGTCGTGCTCATTTTGTTGCCGGCGTGCAGGGTCTTGCGCCCTATTGGTTTGAAATCGATGCCGCAGGATTTGTGAGTGGCGAGGGAGACGTGACGGCCCGGATCGAAGCTGAATACGATCTGCTGGTCACCCAACGGTTTATTCTACAGCCGCGTGTTGAACTTGAGCTGTCGGCACAGGACATACCCGAATTGGATGTGGGTGCAGGTGTCACCGCCCTGGATTTAGGCTTGCGCGCACGATACGAGGTCGTGCGTGAGTTTGCGCCATACATTGGTGTGGAGTGGCGGGCTGCATTCGGAGAAACCGGCGACATCATTGAAGCGGCAGGCGGTGACGACCGACAGACCGTTTTTGTCGTTGGCGTCACCGCCTGGTTCTAGTTCGGAGGGATTCTTCATGACATCGCTTATCGAGCCGAACATCCACCCGATTCTTGTCCACTTCGCGTACGCACTTACCGTCACAGCCGTTGCCTCATACGTGCTCGCCGCCCTCTCGCCGGCCGATGGTTGGCGGCGGACACTTCGCCCTGCAGCGGATTGGATGCTGGCGTTTGGTGCGCTGGCGGTCATCGCCACTGTTGCCGCAGGTTTTCAGGCCTATTACACGGTTGCCCACGATGGCCCATCTCATGAGGCGATGACCATCCACCGAAACTGGGCCGTGCCGACGGCGATCGGTATACTCGTGTTGGCGGGGTGGCGTTGGACCGCAAGACAGAACGCGCCGTCCAATATATTTATTATACTGAGTATTGTTGGCGCGTTGTCGATAACGGTGACGGCGTGGTGGGGCGGTCACATTGTTTACAACTATGGAATTGGCGTTAAAAGCCTGCCCACGGTCACGGGAGATGGGCACGACCACGATCACGGGGCGAGTAAACCAGAGCAAGCGCACCCTTCATCCGGAGATACACAAGCATCAACCGATGGACACCTTCACGATGCGGGTGGGGAACCGTCAAAGACGACAGACGGCGAGAACGGCACGACTGACACTGATGGAGAGGGGCGCGTGGATGCCAATGATGGACATCACGACCATGCCGACGGGGCTCGCGAAGGCGGATCTTCGCATTCCGACAAATCCAAGGATGAAGGGGGAGGGCATGCCCACGACGATCATAGCCATTGAGCGGTCATAATCGCTCCAATTTCATTCCGGCGGACCACGTGCGGAACGGTTGATTGGACTGCCGAGCAACCGGGAAAAGCTTACGTAAGCCGTCGGCGGAACAACCAAGCTCCAGCCGACAGTGTCGTTAAGGCGATCAATGCCAACGGCCAAGTGTGGTGGAAGATCACCGAATATGGCACCTCTTTGAGAAAAACCCCTTTGCAAATAATAATAAAATGAGTGATGGGGTTTGTCTGAGTGAGCCATTGCAGCCAATCCGGCATGTTTTCCACGGGCGTTGCGTATCCCGATAGCAGGATCGCAGGAACCATATAGATAAAAAGACCGATGATTGCCTGTTGCTGTGTCGCGGCAAGCGACGAGATGAACAGCCCGATGCCGATGATCGCCGCGAGATAAAAGGTCATGCTTAAGTAAAGGATCGGTAGAGAGCCCCTGAATGGCACGTCAAGCACCAGCCACCCGAGAGCGAGCATCGCGCTTGCACTTGCAAGAGCGATGAGAAGGGCGGGGACTGTTTTTCCGACAAGGATCTCGAATGGTTGCAGCGGCGATACAAGCAATTGTTCAAAGGTGCCGAGTTCTCGTTCGCGCGCAATCGAAAGCGCGGACACCATAAAGCCGACAACTGCCGTCAGCGCTGCAAACAGTGCAGGTACCGCCGACCAAAGCGGTTCGGAGTTGGGATTGAACCAGGCGCGAGAAAGCACGATCGAGGGCGCCCTGATCGTGGCACGCTCGGCGAGATCCTGATTGTATCTCTCAACAATCCGCCCCGTGTATCCCAACAAAATCTGAGCGGTGTTCGATCTCCGGCCGTCCAGCAATATTTGAACCCGAGTGCGATCCGCAGCGGCAAGTTTGCGCGAGTAATCCGGCCCGATATGAAGAACCATCATGACTGACTGGGATTCCAGCGCGGGGCGAATCTCGGGGACTCCTTTCAAGTAGGTAATCTTGGTGAAATATCCGGAGCCTTCGAAGCGACTGATCAGCTCACGCGACTCCAACCCCCAATCCTGATTGAGAACCGCAACGGAAACGTCCTTCACTTCTTGCGTGATTGCAAAAGCGTAGACGATTAGTAAGAAAGGCGGTGAAAAGAGAACAACCCACCGGGTCTGACGATCGCGCGCGTTAGCCAGCAATTCCTTTAGGATCAGAGCAATAATGCGGTGCCACATGGCCTATTCCAATCGGGTTTTCGTGGCTAGCGCGGTGAGTGCGAAGAAGACTGCGGCGATGACTGACAGTCCAAGAAGATCGCGAAATATGACGCTCCATACATTGCCGGCAAGAAATAGTGTTTGCAGTGTTGAAACGAAATAGCGGGCGGGAACGGCGTAACTAACAACCTGCAAGGCAACCGGCATGCTTTCGACCTCAAAAACAAAGTTGGAGAAATAGAAAGCGGGTAGAAATGCCGACAAGATAGAAGCCTGAGCGGCCACGAGCTGATTGCGTGTTATCGTAGAAATCAATAATCCCTGGCCCAAAGCGGCCCACATGAACATTGCCGAAACCACCGCGAGCAAAATATAGGATCCGCGGAAGGGAACGCCAAAAACGACGACGGCAACGATCACCGACAACACCATCGAAAGCATGCCAAGCACAAAATAGGGTGCCAACTTACCCACCAAGAGTTCGGTGATTCCAATGGGTGTGGCCAACAAGGCTTCCATCGTGCCGCGTTCCCATTCCCGTGCGACCACGAGTGCAGTCAAGAGCGCACCGATCAATGTAAGGATGATCGCAACCGAGCCCGGAACAAGATAGTTTCGGCTAGACAATTCCGGATTGAACCAAACCTGCGGTTCCACTGCGATTGCAAAGGGCAGGAGTGGCTGACTGCGGCTGATTGATTCCTGTTCCAACCAGTTCACCCAAAGAAGCTCGATATAACCGCGCACGAGGTCGGCGGTATTTGGATCGCCGCCGTCGACGATTACCTGAATGGGGGCCGTCTCACCGCGGTATGCTTGGTCGGAGAAATCTGCGGGGAAAATAACGATGCTGTGCAGCTCCCCGGCGACCAACTTCGTTTCCGCTTCGCGACGATCGCGCGCCGTAATGATCCTAAAATAGGAAGAATTGTTCATTGCGGCGGTGAAACTGCCGGCTTCCGGCGTTGGTTGCTCGATAACGAGGCCGATCTTGAAGAACCGCGGATCGAATGTGACGCCGTATCCAAATAGGAACAAGAGTATTAGGGGCAACACACCGGCAATCAGTATACTGCTGGGGTCGCGGAGAACTTGGCGCGTCTCCTTGCGAACCAGACCAGCAATTCGATGCCATTTTTCTCCGCTCTGGACCGAGGTTTGACTCATGCCGCCCTCAACCCGTCGTCTTGTTGTACAAGCTGGATGAAAGCGTCTTCTAGTGTCGGTTCCGTAAGCGCTTCCGTGCGGACCCGTTTCTTGAGTTCGTCCGGGGCGCCATGAGCGATTGTGCGGCCGCGATAGATCAGGGCAATGCGGTCGCAATACTCTGCCTCTTCCAAGAAATGTGTGGTAACCATGATTGTTACGCCCTTCGCGACCAAAGCATTAATATGGGACCAGAACTCGCGGCGAGTGCGCGGATCAACACCAGATGTCGGTTCGTCGAGGAATAGGACGTCGGGATCGTGAATGACGGCGCAAGCGAGGGCTGTTCTTTGTTTGAAGCCCAACGGTAGCGAAATCGAGTCGTTGTCCAGATAGGGTCCAAGTGCGAAGGTATCGATCATGCGGTCGATTGCCATCGCGCGTCGCGATCCGCGAAGCCCATAGACGCCCGCGAAAAAATCAAGGTTTTGTCGGACGCTCAAGTCTCCGTACAGGGAGAACTTTTGGGCCATATATCCGAGGCGTGCGCGCGCTTTGCTTGGCGATTTGGCAAGGTCGAATCCAACGACTCGCGCCGTACCCTCGGATGGGTGCAATAGCCCGCACAGCATCTTAAAGGTGGTGGATTTCCCGGCTCCATTCGGGCCTATGAGTCCAAATATCTCGCCGCTGTCCACTTCGAAGTTGATGTTGTCAGCGGCCGTAAAACTGCCAAACCGGCGTGTTAGGTTACGTGCTTCAACGACCACGCCCGCAGAATGCTCCTTGAGGCCTTTATCGTCCGCGAACGGAGAGCGACCCTTGGGACCGCCGCCGAGTAGGTCCATAAAGGCGTCTTCGAACCGCGGGGGAACAGGTACGACAAAAGATGACACTCCGGCGCCTACCTCGGACGGCGAAGGTGGCCCTCCGTGCTGACCCACGACGATTCGTACGCTGTGGCTGTGTATGAGGCCGTCAATTACGTTTCCGTGTGCGAGGGCTCTGGAAAGAACAGCCCGACGGTCTCCGCTTATGTTTTTAATGAGGTACGTACGGCCTTCGACCCGTTGTGTAAGTTCGTGGGGCGGCCCGTCATATATGAGTTGCCCCTCGCTTAGCAGCAGAACCGAGGCGCAACGTTCTGCTTCGTCAAGGTAAGCTGTGCTCCAAACAACACCAATGCCTTGATCCGCAAGATCGTAAACCATGCGCCACAATTCACGCCGAGAGATTGGGTCCACACCCACGCTGGGTTCATCCAACAAGAGAAGCCTGGGCTGCTTGATAAGAGCGCAAGCAAGGCCCAATTTTTGTTTCATTCCGCCGGAAAGCGCGCCGGCTAAACGATCGGAAAAGGGTGACAAGCCGGTAAAAGTAAACAGTCTTTCAAACGAGTTGGCCCGTTCAGAACCGAAAACCGATCTGAGGTCGGCATAGAGCTCCAGATTTTCGACAACGGTTAGATCTTCATAGAGACCAAACCGTTGCGGCATATACGATACGATGCGACGTAGATCGGTAGCTTCCTTCGCGGGATTCAGTCCGCAAACGGTCAGTTCACCCTCGTCCAACAGCATCAGCCCCGCAAGAACACGAAGCAATGTTGTCTTTCCAGCACCGTCCGGTCCGACAAGTCCGGTTACCGTTCCGGATTCGATCCGTGTGGTTAGCGAATTCAATGCGGGAATAGGGTTTGCGCCAAATCGTTTCGTCGCTTGTTCGATTGTCGCTAGAGGAGAATCGTCCAAGGGTTAGTCCCTCTTTTCGGATTTAAGCGCGACCGTGACGGGCATTCCCTGGAGCAGCAGATTGTCGGGATTATCGACGATGACACGAAGCCGGTAGACAAGACTCGTGCGCAGCTCTCGGGTTTCGACGGTTTTGGGAGTAAATTCGGCGACCGGCGAGACAAATCCGATCTGCCCCCCGTAAACGCCACCCGCATCAGTATGTACGTCAGCTTTCATGCCTGGAAAAATACGGCCGAGGTCGGGTTCGTCGACATAAGTCCGCACCCAGACAGGAGAGGTTAGTGACAGTGTGTAAACTGTTTCTCCGGGTGCAACGATAGCCCCCGGCTCACGAACGCGAGTAAGAATTGTTCCCTCATTTGGCGCGACAATAGAAGCGTCCGCCAGCCGCCTTTCCGCTAGACTAAGCGCGGCTTGGTCGGCGGCGAGCTGTGCTCTTGCTTGTGCGATGTCCTCTTGGCGCGGACCGGTTTCCGCCAATTCGAGAGCTTCCTGCGCAAACTTTAGCTGAGCCTTTGCCTCGTCCACACGAGCTTGGGCCTCATCATGAACTTGGTGCGATGCGAAATCACGCGCCGCAAGTTCTTCCTGGCGCTTCAAGGTTACCTTTGCCAATTCAAGCGCGGCCTCGCTCTGATTTACAAGAGCCCGTGCTTGTTCAATTTCCTCACTGCGTGTTCCCGTCTCAAGTTCTTCCAGGATGGCTGTTGATCCTGCAACGCGCGCTCGTGCGAGACGTACCTCATCTTCAAAATCCTCTTTTTCAAGCGCGGCGACTAACTGACCGGTGTTTACGCGGTCGCCTTCTTCTACCGTCACAATTTGTAGTCGACCTGGGACCTTGAATGCCAAATTGACTTGGCGAACGTCAATGTTGCCGAGTAATACCAAGTGCCCGGCGTTTTCATGCCGATCGGCAAAATAGGTCCAGCCAAATCCAGCGATCGTGACAAACAAGGCGACGCTGGCCGCTATTGTGATCGTCAATTTTGTGTGAGGCATTTGATCGCCGCCCTTAATCATGCTTGGTGGAGGAAGAAATCAGCCTACTGATATCGATTATCCGGCTGTCATGCCGCCAACTGTACCGGCGCTCCTTTGGTTTTTGCGTGACCAATGCTGTCGTGAAGTTAGTCTCCGTCTCCCAACTTAGCTCTGTTCAACCTTAAGGCGTTGCCGACAACCGACACCGAACTAAGGCTCATGGCGGCCGCCGCTACCATCGGCGAGAGCAAGATACCAAAAATCGGATAAAGAACTCCGGCGGCCACCGGAACGCCTAATGCGTTATAAATGAAGGCAAAGAATAAATTCTCGCGGATGTTACGCATAACTGCGCGGCTAAGACGGCGGGCGCGAACCAATGCAGTGAGCTCGCCGCGGATAAGGGTGATGCCAGCACTTTCCATCGCAATATCGGTACCGGACCCCATGGCGACGCCGACATCAGCAATCGCCAGAGCGGGGGCATCGTTGACGCCGTCGCCGGCCATCGCCACGAACCGGCCATTATCGCGAAGTTCCTGAATAATGCGCCCTTTGTCTTCCGGTAAAACATCAGCTTCGACATGCGTGATACCAAGACGATCGGCCACGGCACGGGCCGTTGTCATGTTATCGCCGGTCAACATGACGATTTCGACGCCGTCCTTGCGCAATGCGGTAAGCGCTTCCTTCGTTGTTTGCTTAATGGGATCCGCCGCGGCGACAAGTCCGGCCGCAACGCCGTCAATCCCCACTAGCATGACTGTGGCGCCGTCGCCACGCAATGCGTCGGCACGTGCGGTAAGGGACGATACGTCGATAGACAGCTCTTGCATCAATGCGGCGTTGCCCAAACTCAAACTGCGGCCGTCGATGTTTCCGCTGATTCCCTTTCCGGTATGAACCTCGAGCTCATCTGCGTCGGACAGGGCGAGGTCTTTCTCTTCGGCGGCTCGCAGAATTGCTTCCGCAAGGGGGTGTTCGCTGCCGCGTTCCAAACTCGCCACAAGGCGCAACATTTCTTCACTTCCAATTTCACCCGCAGCCTCAACCGCGGTCACTTTGGGGCGCCCTTCGGTAAGGGTGCCGGTCTTGTCGACGACCATAGTGTCGACCTTCTCAAAGTTTTCGAGGGCCTCAGCGTTTTTGATCAGCACGCCCGCCTTTGCACCGCGGCCCGTCCCGACCATGATGGAAATCGGCGTGGCCAGTCCGAGAGCGCATGGGCAAGCAATAATCAGGACAGAAACAGATGTGATTAGAGCATAAGACATCGCCGGTTGCGGACCGATCAAGGACCAGGTGATGAATGAAACAACTGCGATGACCAGGACGACTGGAACAAAATACCCCGCGACGACGTCCGCGAGACGCTGAATAGGGGCCTGACTGCGTTGGGCGTCGGCGACCATTTGGACTATTCGAGACAACATTGTATCGGCACCGACTTGCGTTGCCTGCATGACGAATCCGCCGCGGCCGTTTACCGTTCCGCCGATAACTGAGTCGCCCGCCGACTTCTCCACCGGGATCGGCTCGCCGGTGATCATCGATTCATCGACGGACGACCGCCCCTCAGTGACGGTTCCATCGACCGGTACTTTTTCGCCGGGGCGTACGCGTAACAGATCATCGACCTGTACGGCGTCCAATGATATCTCCTCGTCCTGCCCGTCTGCACCAATGCGGAGTGCCGTTTTCGGGGCGAGGCCCAAAAGCGCCTTGAGCGCCTTGCTCGTTCTGGATCGAGCGCCGAGCTCCAGGACCTGGCCGAGCAACACCAAAACGATAATGACCGCCGCCGCTTCAAAATAAACGGGTACGGTACCTTCAGCGGTTCGAAAGGCTGCCGGGAAAATCTGCGGTGCAACCGTTGCAACAGAACTGTAGATGTACGCAGCGCCAGTTCCCAGGGCGATCAGAGTGAACATGTTGAGGCTTCGATTAATAACCGATTGCACGCCGCGAACGAAGAACGGCCACCCGCTCCACAGAACGATCGGCGTTCCCAGTATAAACTGTACCCAAGTCGATGTCCGTGCGGATATGTACTGATGAAGATCGATAAGGCCTAGGTCTCCAGCCATCGCGAGAAAAAGGACCGGCGCGGTCAGGATGGCACCGATCCAGCACCGCCGCCAGAAATCGACTAGTTCCGGATTCGGTGCGTCGTCTTCCAACGAGACCGTCATTGGTTCTAACGCCATCCCGCAAATTGGGCATGAACCCGGTTCATCTCTGACGATTTCAGGATGCATTGGGCATGTGTATTGAGTGCCCGCGGGTGCTTCGGTTAGTTGTTTTTGTGCGGTATGATCGTGCGTACAGGCGTGATCCATTGCGTGGTCTCCGTTGTTAATCTTATTCCGCGCTGTCCCGTTTTCTTAAATTGTTGATTTGCCCACTAAGTTGCGAACCGATTATAAATCAGTCCAAAGACGACCGCGATGTACCATCCATACACAAAAGATCCTGCAAGGCCGTAGAGAAAACTTGTAAGCGTAAGCCACTCAAATCCGGGTATCCACGGCGCCCATGCTTGCCACATCTGCATGCTTGGAATAAGCAATCCGCCAATTACGCATAGTACGTAGGAAATAACCAAAAAGAGGCTCAGACTCCAACCGAGACCGGTAATAGATAGTTGTGAAGAGCCTTGCGTCATTTGTCTGCTCCGTGAATTGTTAGAGGTCAAAATTGGTAGCTAGTCTCCGTATTGTCTAGAATATGGAGCTTCCAGTGACCGGAAGGTCAAGGAAGTTTTTGCACTTAGGCGAATGGGGCTTTTTGATTGGCACAGCGTCACAAAACATATGACGGGAGGAAACCGACGGCGTTACAGTTGACGATCCGCGGTGGCATCCTGGCGCCATTTATTAGCGAGACGCTATTTTATGGCGGATTTCGCCGATTTAGCTGCTGCAAATGTGCCAAAGCGGGTTACCAGCACGATTCCGCCAAGCGTCAACGAAATGCCGAAAATTTGGAGCCAACTAAGCTTTTCACCGAAAAAAAGAAGTCCCGATGTCAAACCGAAGATGGGAATTAGAAAGCTGAAGGCGTTGGCCTGATTAAGTGGCGTGGTCTCTAAGACCGATATCCAAAGCCAATAAACGAGGGCGGTCCCCAGCAAGCTCAGAATGAGAAGCACGCTAATAAATGACGCTGTCCAATTTATGGATGTGACATCTTCAGAAAATAAAGCCAAAGCAAGAAGCGGACCGCTGCCAATTAAGAGCTGAAGTCCCATTGCCATGAGTGCGTCGACCTTGCCCGCGAGATATTTGATGAGGACGTTGCTGAGCGTGATCCCCCCTGCTGCCAAAAGGATATAGGTTACACCAATTGCGTAATTGTCTTGCACCCCAGCGAGGAGCTGCGAGGACGCGATGATGACGATCCCAAAGAAACCTGTGGCAAGTCCGGTTTTTCCCAAATTAGTCAAACGCTCTTTCAAGATTAGGCCGCCCAAGACGGCAGCAAGCAAGGGCTGAGTATTTGCAACGACCGTCGCGGTCCCTGGGGAGACGAACTCTGCGGCGTGAAACATTCCCAAAAAGCCCAAACTGACAGATCCTAATCCCGTGAGAGCGAGAAGGCCCCATGTTCTTCGTTGATTGGGAATGGCTTGGCCCGCGGAAAGTGCGAGAATAAACAGCGTGAGGCCCGCGATTGCGGCGCGTAGAAACGCAAAAGTTAAATGGGGCGCATACTCAATTCCAACAGTAATCAGCGGAAAACACAGGGCCCAAAAACTCATTACCGCAAGGGTCCGGAAAAGCGCACTTGATGTCAAAAGGATAAACCTTGAATGCTCATTTGGGTCGACCGCCCTTATTCTCGTTGCCGGAACCTACGCGTTTTCAGGCGCTATCTCTACAAGCAATAGCTTTCAAACAAAAGGACGGTAATGGTTTTGGGTGTGTAGATGGTCAAACAGGGTCCGTGGACTGAAGAGTTTGGTTGATCAAGGAGAGGATTGCTCGACGCCCTTTTTTCAGTTCAGCATTCACTGTGCGTTGCTGCATACCGAGTTGACTTGCTATTGCCCGGGGTGATTGACGATAAAACTCGTCTCGAATCAAAATTTCCGCTGAATGCGGCTCAAATAACTCTATCAACGATTGAATAAGCTCCTCAACCGCTTCTGAGAGCGCAACATCCGGGGGTCGATTCAGTTTCTCTTCTTCCCGCAAAGCAGCCGGTTGATGGTTTGTCCGGTGACGACTTCTTTTGCCCATGATAGGCACCTCGGCATTCGACGCGATATAGGAAAAGCGTATTTGTGCTGTTGTTCTTCGTTTTATCAAGACGTTCACGACACTGCGTTCGTTACATTCAGGCTGATGATTAATCGGAGGCTGAAATTTGTGCGCGTTCGGCGTTGAAGTTCACTGTAACAGCCGATGCGCTTTCTCGTCCTCTTTTCCTAGGGAGTGCTTTCCTGCAAGGAAATTTGCGCAATGATCATCGCCGTAATTTTAGCAACGCTGTTGGTTTTATTGACTTTTTTGTTTCACTTTACCGTCTTCATGTGGCTGTCACGGCATTTGTCGCGCATTCGAATAGGCCCTTCCGTTCGAATGCTGACCATCGTCTTTGCTATTCTCACGGCCCACCTTCTCGAAGTATGCCTTTATGCTTTGGCGTTTAAGCTTGGCAACGATATGTTTGCGATCGGAAGTTTCAAGGGCGTGGCCGTAAGCCGTCCGTTAGACTATCTCTACTTTTCGATTGTTAGTTATACCTCGCTCGGGCTGGGCGACGTTTACCCGAGCGGCCACCTTCGATTCATTGCCGGGATAGAGGCGCTTAACGGGCTGCTTCTTATCGCTTGGTCCGGTTCATTCATTTATCTTGCCATGGGACGCCTATGGCCCTGGGAGATTTGCAGCGATCCAGACGGCCAGAAAAACTTTGAGTAAGCCCGCTGCGGGACGATGAGACCGGGGACGGATCTATGAAAGACACCTACACGAAAGACAGTATTACTCTTTACGGGGCAATTGCCATGGGCACCGGTGTGATGATCGGTGCAGGAATTTTTGCGCTTACTGGTCAAATCGCGGAGTTATCGGGACCTCTATTCCCGTTGGCCTTTCTTCTTGCCGCTTTGATTAGTGGTTTCAGCGTCTACTCGTACGTCAAAATGTCGAACGCTTATCCCTCGGCTGGCGGCATTGCGATGTATTTAGAAAAGGCATATGGCCGCGGAACCATGACTGGTGCCTGCGCTTTGCTTATGGCCTTCTCCATGGTGATAAATGAGAGTTTAGTGGCGCGTACATTCGGAACATACACCCTGCGCCTGTTCGACATCGGTCAAGAGAGCGTTCTGGTACCGGTCTTGGCGGTAGGCCTGATCGTTTTTGCATTTTTCATTAACATAGCCGGAAACAAGGTGATCGGAGCAGTTTCTCAGATCTCCGCATTTTTAAAAATAGGTGGCATTGCTGTGTTTGCCGCAGCAGCACTGTGGGCGTCGGGCCTACAATTTGACACCGAGACTTACTCCGAGGCTGACAATACTGGCATTGGTGGATTTTTAGCGGGTACCGCTCTAGCGATTTTGGCCTTCAAGGGCTTCACAACAATTACCAACAGCGGATCGGAGATCACGGACCCCCACAGAAATGTTAGCAGGGCTATCATTGTTTCGTTGCTGATATGCGTGGTGATATATTTGCTCGTAGCGCTTGCCGTGAGTGCCAACCTGTCGGTGCCGGAGATTATCGAAGCGAGGGACTATTCGCTCGCGGAAGCCGCTGGGCCCGCCCTTGGACGTTTCGGCGTTTGGTTCACGATCGCGATCGCGATCATTGCGACAGCGTCAGGACTGATCGCAAGCATTTTTGCGGTGTCACGAATGCTCGCCATGCTGACAGACATGCAGATAATTCCGCATCGCCACTTTGGCATGTCTGGGCCGATTCAACGCCACACGCTGGTTTACACTGTCGTACTTGCAGGCATATTGGCCGCGTTCTTCGATCTCAGCAGGATCGCGTCGCTGGGCGCGATCCTTTACCTTGTAATGGACATCGCCGTTCATTGGGGCGTCTATCGCTACTTGAGGAATGAAATAGGGGCCAGCGGTCCGATCGTGCTCGGGGCTATCTTGCTAGACATGATGGTGCTGGCGGCGTTTGTCACCCTGAAAGCGAGGGTTGACCCCCTTATCGTCGGTGTAGCGGTATTGGGGATCGCCGCGATCTTCGTACTTGAACGTTTGTTTCTTCAAAGCCGGAGAGAGATGGCCGCTCAGACACATGGCGGCCACCACTAGTTGTTGGTAGAGAGGAGTATATTTTATCTCTAACCCACGCGGCTATTTCTGATCCCTGTGATCGTGCCGAGGCTTTCGCATCGCTTGCTGATCCAACATCAACTGATGTTGTGCGATCATCTGCTCAAGCAGCCGCTCCATGTTGTCAATCCGATCATGCATTCGCTTCATGTCTTGGGAAAGCTCTTCACCTTCCTCGTGATCCATCGATTCGCGCATGGATGCGATCTGCTCTTGCATAAGACTCACATGTTCTTGCATGTACTGATGATGTTGATCTCGATCCTCTGCCTTACCGGCTTGTTCGACTTTTTCTTGCATTTGATCAAATCTTGGGTGCCCAGGGTGTTTCTTATGAGGTTGCGAAAGAGCAGGGGGAACAAGCAAAACTGCCAGCGCTATCGCCAATGTTGTGGTGCGAAGTTTCATGGACTTCTCCTTACTTTTGGTTGACGTGGAAATAAGTCTTATTGGTTAGAAAGTGTTTCTCCGTTGGGTATCATTCCGCCGCGATCATGAAAGTTATCGCTTGTTTATTTGGCGTTGGTTTGATGCGCGTACTTTCGATTAGATCCAATGCATCTCGAATTCGTTGGGCCTCTTCGGTATCGCCTTTCCCGCGACGTTCTAGCCTCGCTAGTTTTTCCCTGAAGACCGACTCATAGACGGTGATGATTTCTCGTTTTTTGGGGTCCTGCCCCTTGTTGTTCATGCGACGATCTCCGCAAACGTTGAAAGTCGGCATGCTGCTATCAGATGACGTTGCTCAAATACGTCGTTCTTTAATTTCCGACCTTTTATGAATGAGACGGATTACCTGATGCTTCGTTACACCCATTAAGGAGGGCAGGGTTTCGGAGTTTTATGTGGTTTTTTGCGACAAAGACCTTGTGGCCCCTCTTGAACGCCGAAAGATGGTCTTAACTTCCCCTGTAACGAAGAACGGACCATTTCGTCTTACGAGAAACTGTTGGGATCGTCACCTAGGGTCCCGTCGTCGCGACAGATGAATAGAGAGAAACTATGAAGACCAAGCCGCCACAGTCATCGCCCCCGTTTCGATTGCCTGTGAGTGTCGTTCTTACGGGTTTCTTACTCATAATCGGATTTCTACTGCTACTCGAACACCGCGCCCACATTCCGGGTGACTATTGGTTGTTAGGGGGGTTTTTGGTGATTTGCGTTTTCATGCATGTGTTCATGCATATGGGTATGGTGCATGCGGTTCGCGAAGACCATGAGCCGTCGCATCGCAATAAAACGTCCGAGAACGATGGGGATTAGCGATGCATTCTATGTCATACGGTCTATGGTTTTTGGTTGTCGTAAATTCCGTCATTTTTATTTTGTTCGCCTTTAGCTTTTTCCGACCAAAAACCACCAGAGACTGGCGGACCTTCGGTGCATATAGCGCTTTCATTGTGGCGCTCTTTACCGAAATGTATGGTTTTCCCCTCACAATCTTCTTTCTGTCGGGATGGTTGCAGACAAACTACCCCGAGATCGACTGGATGGCGCATGACTCGGGACACCTTTTAGAGATGCTGTTTGGGTGGAAAACCAACCCGCATTTCGGACCTTTTCATATTTTGAGTTTCTTATTCATTGGCGGCGGATTTCTACTTTTGTCATCGGCATGGGGTGTGCTCTACCGCGCCCAACAGTCAGGCACGCTCGCTCAAACCGGTCCGTATGCTGTCATTAGGCATCCGCAATACATCGGGTTTGTTCTCATTATGCTCGGGTTCTTGTTCCAGTGGCCAACAATTCTGACGATCGCTATGTTTCCGATTCTAGTGACTATGTATTGGCGTCTCGCTATTCTGGAAGAACGCGAAGTGGAAAAAGAGTTGGGAAGCGTCTATCGGCGATATGCTTCGTTGGTCCCACGCTTTGTGCCGAACCTGCGTAATCTGTTCAATCCAATTCGGCCCGCCAAGTGAGGCTATTGACGCTATCCGATCCGTGGATCGGCGGGACGCGGTTTTGTCATCATCATGAGTAGCGCGCCAACAACCCCAGCGGCGAGTGACCCGGAAAGTATGCCCAGGCGCCCCAAGCTTGCGGTTGACGTACCATCGAAGGCAAGGGAATTGATGAACAAGCTCATAGTAAAACCAATGCCCGCAAAGAAGGCAGCGGCAGTCAGGTGACTCCAGTTTAGATCCCCGGGAAGTCGAACCCAACCTGTTGCAGCTAATGCCGCACATGTGGTGAGAATTCCCAACGGCTTCCCGAGAAAAAGCCCGAGAAATATACCGAGTGTCACCGGGTGGACAATCGATTCCCCGGTCAACTCGGCGAAGACGATGCCTGCATTTAGAAATCCAAATAGGGGGACGATGCCAAACGAAACCCAGTGCCGTAAGCCGGAAGAGGGTTTGATCTCTAGACCAACATTGTTCTGGACGGGATAAGCTAGACCGACCGCGACGCCGGCAAGTGTGGGATGGATGCCGGACCGGAGTAAAGCTGTCCAAAGTGCGAGACCAGCAACGACATAAGGTGTGATACCTTCGACACGCCCCCGATTTAGGGCAACAAGAACCAAAAGAGGAAGCGTGGCAAACACTATGTGCTGCCAGATTAGTGTGTCGCCATAGAAGCCGGCGATAATGAGTATTCCTCCAAGGTCGTCAAAGACCGCCAGCGTAACAAGAAACAACGGCAGAGACCGAGGAGTTCTGTCACTGAAGAACGACAGAACCGCCAACACGAGTACGACATCCGTCGCTACCGGAATGCCCCAACCATGGAACGTACCTGGCTCTCGCCAATTGATTATTCCATAAATCACTGCAGGGACAACAATTCCACCGAGGGCCGCAGCCGCGGGCAATGCCATTGCGCTGCGAACCGACCGGTGTTGATGCAGCAAAGCGCGCCGGATTTCCAATGTGATGTAGACGAAGAAAAAGACCATCAATCCATCATTGACCCATTCGATAAGGTGCCGGTCAAGTATCAGCGGTCCGATGCGAATATGGACGGGAGTATGATGAAGCAAATCGAACGCGGGCTTGAAAGATGTGCTCACAAAGATGAGTGCGAGCACGATTGCGAAGACCAATAGGGAGCCTTCGAACTTGCCCTGTCCGAGACCTTCAGTGTCCTTTGGAAAAGCTGCAATCCAATGCTGATGTAATATGCTCATTGCACGATCAAAGATTGATTTGGGTTAACAAGCGGTCACCGCTCGGGAATCAGAATGCGTCACCTTACAATACCAATAGAACTCTGCGGCCATCGCGACTGATGAACATGGAGCACGGGGGCGCCAAGGCCGTTGGTCACTCTGTCGGCCCCACTTATGTACCCAGTAACAGCCGCCAAAACTCGATCGGCGGGCATGGGCTATAGACGGATGTCAGATTATCGGAACCGATAACGAATCGGCCGAATTTTTTCGGGGATCTGACGGCCCATCCGGTTCGCACTGACACCTCAGAACGCCCTCGACCATACAGCTTGCGCATCTCAACTTAATTGCCCGGCGCAGTGCGTTTCGCGCCCGGTGCAGGCGAACGCGCAGATTTTCCGTGGTGATACACAAATCCGATGCCGCCTGCTCACGTGTCTCTTCTTTCAAATCAACGCGTATCAATATCTCTCGGTATTCGTCCTTCAGAGTAGGGAGCAAATGATAGATACACTCACATGATAATGCTTCTTCCTCAGCTGTTTTTGTCGGTTCAATGATGGTTAGCGATTTAACCATATTTTCTTCCGCTATTTTTTTCCGGAAGTGATCCGCGATAACGGATTGAAGAACTCTTCGAAGCCATGAGTTCAAAGCTTGGGGGTGTTTTAGTTGATGCAGCTTGGTCACGATTCGTAACTGAAACTCTTGAAGAATGTCCTCCGTATCGTCACTGCTGCCGGTTTCTGCGAGCACTTTTGCGAAAAAACGTTTTCGAACATTTTTCAATACGGCTGTTAGTTCCGACGATCCTACAGGATTATCTGCTGCATCCGAATGGTGATTGGATTGAACGGCAGAAGCGGTGAGATTTGTCATGGCATTTACTCCTTGTTGGGAGGTTGTTGCTCGATATTTTTTCCGAAGCGGTCGCGCATATAAGCCAGCACGTCCCGCACATCTTGCTCAGTTAGATCTGGATTACCCCCGTTGGGCGGCATCGCCATATCCGAATTGGGACTCTCAAAACCATCAACAACGTGCCCGAAATGAATGTTATCGGGAGTCTTCATCGGTCCGTCGGGCTTGGTGAAGTCCGGCACGCCCGGTATCTCACCTTTGCCGTCTGCGCCATGGCAAACGACACAGGTCTCTTCATAAACGGTTTGGCCGCGCCCGAGATCAGGGGGGGCGGAGTGCTCTTCGGCGCGTGTTTGCGCCGAAAGAACAATCGCGATCAAGAGCGCGGCCGGGGGAGCTAGATGTTTGAGAAAAGAAGAATTTTGCTTGTGTTTGCTGCACATGATTAATTGCTCGCTTTAAGGAATGCTTTGATGTCTTCGGCTATGTCGCCGGGGAGATTCGCTCGCACTCTCATATGTGTTACGGAGATTTCCCATTCGAGATCGGTTAGTTCTTTTGGATCTCGAAGGTTGTGGCATCGGGCGCAATTGTCTTTCCAAGCTTTTGCGCCACGTGCGAATTGAGCCGGATCAGATGACTGTTTCGCTTGAGTAGACTCTTCCGCAACGCTTGCCGTACCCGTCATGAGGGCCATCAAAATAATCAGTAAGCCAGTTTGCTTTGAAGCTTTGTTTTTCATCGCAATCGTCTCCATTAAAATCCGTAGGCGAATTGAAGGATGTAGCGCGTATCGTCCTCAACCGCTTCATCGAAGAAGTCTCGGTATTCAACTGAGAAACGCCCAACAATCGACGGCGCAAACCAGTAATTGATTCCGAAGTTGAAACGTTTCTCTGCCTCTTCCTCCACGTGTTCGTTGCCTTCAGCTTTGAATTCGCCGTAGCGGAGAACAGGTTCGAATTTGCGGATAATTGGATGGTCGCTCACCCCACTTAGGCGATAGGCGGTTTGGACATACCAGGCAGAGAGTTCTTGGCCCTCGAGCAGTGAAACAATGGGATCGTCTTCTGTTGCGCTGAGCAGCGGATCGAGTTCGAGGTCCAAGTACTCGAAACGGATGTCCCAGGAACCTCGTGTATAAGCGGCGTCCGCGCCCCAGAGAAAGAAGTTCGCCGTTGACGGTGTCAGAGGGCCCATGCCTTCATTGCCGACAATCCTAGCGGATTTAACGGATGCGCCGATCTCGAGGTAAGGGACCGGAAGAAAACCGACTCGCGCGCCGAGAGACTTGTTTTTGTTGTCGTCTCCAGCTGTCGCTTCCTGTGAGATTTCCCCTTCTTCATTGAGTCCAGGTCCGTTTCCGGCGGTCAACGAATACGTTATCGTCATACCGTTGATTGGGATACCGCCACGAAGCTGAACGCCAATGTCAGATAGGGGTTGGGCGCCGTCGTGACCGAATCCGGCCGGTGATGTGGGAAGGCGGTTGATCCAGCTTGGATGAAGCCGTTCTTGAAATTGGCCGACTGGACTGAGAAACTGGCCAAGTACTACTGTCAGATAGTCATGAACGAAGATGTCGAATTGAGCGTATTCGAGCTCAAACTCGGTTTCGCCTTCCGTGTCCAAGCTTATTTCCGCTTCCGCCTCGAAAAGCAGCCAGTTTTTGTATTGCCAGTGAAAAGCGGGGTTAAAATTCCCAGATAAAAAGCTGTTTCCAAACTCCGCATCGCCGGCGATGAAATCTGTGTCGGCGTAGCCGGACAGATGCCATTTCATGGCGGCATTGATCGGCTCGGTGGCGTGACGGATCGCGGTATCCGCTTCCTTTGCGGCCGCCTGGGCGCGCTGTTCCGCGGTCTCAGCGCGATTGTTGGCCGCTTCGGCCTCCTTCTTCGCGGCGTCCGCTTGTTGTTTTGCCTGTTGTGCAGCTGCGCGAGATTCAATGAGCTCATTTCGCAGCTGCTGCATCTCCTTTTCGATTTCGTCCATGCGCTGCAATATGCGCTCTTCTGTCGATTCGACATTGGTCTGAGCAGCCACCGGTGATGACAGGATTCCTGCCACGACCATGGTAAGTGCAAGAGTACTCCCTCCACGGAAAGTCATAATGCGCTCCGAAAAAATGTTCTTATGATGTGGTATTGAGGACGGATGGTCCCCAAATCGCCCGCTTGTTGGAGACAGTTGAAAACGGCAGGATCGTCAGGCGAAAGAGTTTCTCGCCAAATCAGCCACTGTCAACGAGCTTCAAGTCGATGACGTAACTTGTCTTCCACGATCGGGTGTCAGGTTTTCAGGTTTTTGGAGGGGGCGTAGTGATAGAGAGTCTCACGCTATGTGGAGACGTTGAGCTTATCTGCTGAGATTTTTGCTGACTCCAACAGCGGGAGACTTCACTTTGGAATGCGGTCAGTGTGACACACAGTCCGCTTGCGCCAAGGCTACAGCAAGGATCTTGTTCCGCATGTGTTTGGCAAACCGTGCACACTGCGTCTTCTGTCGTAACTTCTGAAACCTCAGCTTTATGAGCGGAGTGATCGTGATGTGCGGAGTGATCGCGGTGATGTCCACCTAACGAGGTGTCTTCATGCCTATGGCGATATCCGCAATGTTCATGTTCTTGCAACGAATGCCTGTTCAACGAATGCGGGCTCGCGTGGGTGGACTCCAACGTAGGCTGGGAGGCGACGACCAACATCACCGCCAATGTCCATGAAATCCATTTTCGAACATGCTTCATCTGAGATGGATATCCCCGTAAAGAATCATCTGTCTGAAGAATAGATGAGTTGATATTAAACTCATTGATATAGATCAATCTTTGTATTGCAACTAAAAAATTCATTTATAACAAAGACTTGGGCCTAGTTGTTTTAATTAAGACGAGAGGAATCTTCAGTCGTTACAGCAATTATCGCATTTAGACGTAAAAAGAATTATTTCGTTATGTTCGCTGGATTAAGGCTTGACCTTATGCTTACTGAAAGGTCTAAAGTCAGAAAATATATGATATTTAACGCGCACAGTGCCGCCAGAAATCTTCAGATCATCATTATACTGATGATGCTGGTGATGCACGGGCAATCGGCACATTTGTTTTATGGAAGTTTCTATGCTGAGTTACCAAAGTTTGACGCGGTAACTGATTTTTCTATCGCAAACGAAACAACGAATTGCGGTACGGAGCGCCACCGGCATAACTGCCCGGAGAAACAAAAGACGGCCGGAGGTCTTTGTGAGTATATTTGTTCAATATCAGTCTTAACTGTGCTCCACGCGGCGCAAGTGATTGCAGCCCCGATCAATCTCGCGGATAAAGTCGGACCCAAGTTCGACCGCTGTCCGAATGCCCAAAACTACTTATCCGATCCGCCACCGCCGCGATCTTTAACTTTAGATTAGAGCCACATCGGACATTCGCCTCATATACAAGGTTGATGACCTGATCCTGGTAACTCATTTCATCTACCAAACACAAGCATGAGGAAAAGATGATTGCGCGCAATTGGCTTTATGCACTTGCGTTTTTGTTGGTCTGTCGGCCGGTGTCGGCGGAACCGCAGAGCGCACTATCGTTGGATGAGGCGGTGCGCATCGCTCTCGACGCCAACGACCCGACCGTAACGCGTTTCGACGAACAGGCAGCCGCATTTGGTGATAGGGCCGTTGCGGACGCACAGCTGCCGGACCCCCAACTGCGCTTCAATTTTGCAAATTGGCCGACGGATTCGTTCGACTTTTCACAGGAACCGATGACCCAGGTACAAATGGGTTTGCGTCAGTCCTTTCCGCGCGGCCGCACGCTCAAATACGCGAGCGAACAACGTCAGGCGCAAGCGAAGGCGGCAAGATCCGGTGGCGACCTCCAGAAGCATCAAATAATTTTAGATGTCCGGCAGAGATGGCTTCAGCTTTTCTTTTGGAAGGGGGCGCGTCTCAGCGTGCAGCAGAGTTACAACGCTATTGCGGAATTGCTTGAGGTGATCCAGGTGGTTGTCTCAACCGGCCGGCAAACGAGCCAGGATGTTTTGCGGGCCGAACTTGAATTAAGTCTCCTCGAAGATCGATTGGTCGATATAGATCGTCAGACAGAAACAGCCGCTGCGGATTTGGCACGGCTGGTCGGGCCAGAAACGGCGTCGCGTCCGTTGCCTGTGAAGATGCCGCTATTGACCGCGCCGAATGACTACCGGATGTTGCGCGACAGCTTGGTCGACCATCCGTCGGTGCGTGTCGAAGATGCGCGGATTGAAGCACAAGATAAAGGTGTCGATATCGCACGGCAGCAATACTTTCCCGGCTTTTCGATCGATGCGCAGTACGGTTTGCGTAGCGATCAAAGGTCGGATTTTGCGTCGATTGGCGTGACCCTCGACGTACCGATTTTTACTGGCAAAAGGCAGGACAGGCAGGTGTCCGCCGCCAAGCGCGACCGGCAGGCTGCTCGCCTCGATAGGGACGCCCAAATCCTGGAGCTTGAACGGCGTCTGCAACAGACGTTTGCCGATTGGCGGCGTCTTGGGGAACGTGTCGAGCTTTACCAAAAGGTAGTGGTTGAGCGTGCCGCGGAGACCTCGGAGGCATCCATCAATGCCTATCAAAGCGGCGTCACCGATTTTCCGGAACTAATCCGTGCTCGATTGGCGGAACTTGATGCCGAATTGACGCTTCTGCAGTTGGAGGTGCAGCGGGGTCAGGCAGCGGCAGTCTTACTATTTCTCGAGGGAGAACGCAGATGACATCCAATCGTACATTTATGCCCGCATTACTGGTTGCCGCAGGCCTTCTCGGCGGCATCGTTCTTATGCAGCTTATTGGAGGTGGGGGGAATGACGCCGGCGGTTTGGGTGAACGTACGGTGATGTATTGGCAAGCGCCGATGGATCCGAACTACCGAAGCGATAAGCCCGGCAAATCGCCGATGGGTATGGACCTGATTCCGGTTTACGAAGGAGAAGACAATCAGGGTACAGAACCGGCATTACGCATTAGTCCGGCAGTTATCAACAATATCGGCATCCGGACGGACTTTGTGACGCGGCAAACCCTCAGCCGTGAAATCAATACGGTTGGCTTCATAACGCACGACGACGATTTAACCAGTCATGTGCACACGCGTACGGAAGGGTGGATTGAAAATCTGGTTGTCAAAACCGCGGGCGAGAGGGTCAAAATGAATGATGTCATATTCCAAATGTACTCGCCAAATCTCGTAAACGCTCAAGCAGAATATCTGCAAGCGCTTAGGATCGGTAACAAGAGCCTTGCCGAGGCATCGCGCCAAAGACTTTTGGCTCTGGGTATGACGGCACCCCAAATCAATCACCTGACAGAAAAGAAGGAAGTCGATCAGCTGGTCGATGTCACGGCACCTCAGGACGGTTTTGTTACCGCGCTAAATGTTGGCGAGGGAATGTTCATTAAACCCGGGACCACGGTCTTCAGTCTTTCCGATCTCCGGTCGATCTGGGTGATGGTGGATATCTTCGAAGACCAGGCAACTTGGGTCACGGAAGGCCAGCACGCGAAAATGCGTTTGCCATTCATACCCGGCAAAGCCTGGCATGGCCGCGTCGATTACGTTTACCCCACAATCGATCCGCGAAGTCGGACGGTGCAGGTAAGATTGGAGTTCGAAAATGCCGATGAACTTCTAAAGCCGAATATGTATGCGGAGGTGACGGTTCATGGGAATGCGCAAGAAAATGCCCTTTCCATCCCCAGAGAAGCGCTTATAAGAACCGGCCAATCCGAGCGAGTCATTATCGATCTTGGCGATGGCAGGTTCCGTCCTGCGAAAGTCACGACGGGAATTGAATCGGGTGGTCGGGTCGAAACACTTGAAGGTGTAAAGGAAGGCGAACGGATTGTCGTTTCCGGCCAATTCCTGATCGATTCGGAGGCGAGCCTCGATGCAAGCTTCCTTAGAATGAGTGAGGACGAAAGCGGCGTGTCGGATGAAGGAAACGAGGCCGCTCATGAAGGCGGCCACAGCGGTCACGGGAAGGAAACCCAATGATTGCGAACATTATCAGATGGTCGGTCGACAACCGATTCCTGGTGACCATGCTGTCGCTCTTATTGGCGGCATGGGGCATCTTTTCCCTGCGTCAGACGCCGCTGGATGCAATTCCGGACCTGTCGGACGTGCAGGTAATCGTTAAGACGACCTATCCTGGACAAGCCCCGCAAGTGGTGGAAGATCAGGTTACCTATCCGCTCACCACGGCTATGTTGGCGGTGCCGGGAGCAGTCACGGTTCGCGGTTACTCGTTCTTTAACGATTCGTATGTGTACATCATATTTGAAGACGGTACGGACCTCTATTGGGCGCGATCTCGCGTTCTGGAATATTTGAGCCAAGTGGCTCCGGAATTGCCGGCCAGTGCGCGTGCGGCGCTGGGGCCCGATGCAACAGGTGTCGGGTGGGTTTACCAATATGCGCTTGTCGATCGCACCGGCCAACAAGACTTAGCACAATTGCGAAGCATCCAAGACTGGTTCCTGAAGTATGAGCTTCAGACTGTCGAAGGCGTCTCTGAGGTGTCGAGTATAGGCGGGATGGTGCGGCAATATCAGGTGGTCGTCGACCCCAATCGATTGCGTGCCTATTCAATGCCCCTATCGCATGTTCGAAACGCCATCATGCGCGGTAATCAAGAGACTGGAGGACGGGTCATTGAGATGGGCGAGGCGGAGTATATGGTGCGTGCTTCCGGGTATATCGATGGCATCGACGACCTGGAGAACATCCCTTTGGGAAATACGGAACGAGGCACCCCCATCTTGCTTCGTGACCTTGCCGATATTCATCTGGGGCCGGAATTACGGCGAGGCGTTGCCGAGTTGAACGGTGAAGGCGAGGCTGTCGGCGGCGTCATTATTATGCGCTGGGGCGAGAACGCTCTTGCCGTGATCGAGGGTGTGAAGGAAAAGCTCGAAGTTTTGCGCGAAAGTCTGCCGGAAGGTGTCGAGATCGTGGAGACTTACGATCGTTCTTCTCTCATCGAACGAGCTGTCGAAACGCTGAATGAGAAATTGATCGAAGAGTTTATAGTTGTAGCATTGGTCTGCGCGATTTTTCTGTTTCATTTCCGATCTGCGCTAGTGGTCGTGTTGAGCCTGCCTCTAGGCGTGGTGACGGCCTTCATCGTCATGAATGCTCAAGGCATCAACGCGAACATCATGTCATTGGGTGGCATCGCAATCGCTGTCGGGGCAATGGTCGATGCCACCATTGTGATGATCGAGAATCTCCACAAACACATGGAACGAGAGGACCTCACGGACGAAAACCGATGGCGGATCGTCAAGGAGGCATCCGTTGAAGTCGGGCCGCCGCTTTTCTTCTCACTGCTCATTATTACGCTTTCGTTCGTTCCCATCTTCGTTCTTGAAGCTCAGGAAGGACGGCTGTTCAAGCCGTTGGCCTTTACAAAAACATATGCGATGGCTGCGGCGGCCGCATTATCGATAACGGTTGTCCCGGTGCTAATGGGATATTTCATTCGAGGTAAGATCTTACCGGAACACAAGAACCCCATAAATAGAGGTTTAGTGATTGCCTATCGGCCATTTATCGACCGGGTCCTCGCCCACCCGAAAGCGATGATTGCGATTACGCTACTTATTATGGTCAGCGCTATTTGGCCATTACTGAGAATAGGTGGCGAGTTCATGCCGGACCTGGATGAAGGCGACCTGCTGTACATGCCCAGTGCTTTTCCGGGAATATCGGCCGGCAAGGTATCAGAGGTTCTTCAGCAGACGAACAAACTTATTATGTCGATCCCCGAAGTTGAGTCGACTTACGCCAAGGCAGGCCGCGCCGATTCCGCCACTGATCCGGCTCCTCTCACCATGATTGAAACAACCATTCAGCTCAAAGATAAGGCGGAGTGGCGCCCCGGCGTGACCATGGCGACGTTGCGTGCCGAACTCGACGAGCTAGTACAGGTGCCCAGCCTAACGAATGTTTGGATCATGCCGATCAAGAATCGGATCGACATGCTTGCGACCGGTATTAAGACACCCGTTGGCATCAAGGTGGCCGGGCCCGATCTCAATAGAATCGGAGAAATCGGCGAAGAAATAGAAAAAGTCATCGCCGAGGTGCCGGGGACAGCTTCGGTTTACGCCGAAAGAGTGACCGGCGGGCGGTTCGTCGATATCGATATCGACCGGATGGCGGCTGCAAGGTTCGGTTTAAATATTGGCGATGTACAGGACATCATTCGGACGGCGATCGGCGGCATGACCATTTCGGAAAGCGTCGAGGGTTTGGAACGCTATCCGATCAATCTGCGATATCCGCGAGATGTCAGGGGCTCGCTTGATCAACTAAAGGTTTTGCCGATTGTCACGCCGTCCGGTGCTCAAATTCCTTTGGGCAAAGTGGCCGAGATTGGTGTGAGCGACGGGCCGGGCGTTATCCGTAGTGAGAATGCGCGGCTCAATGGTTGGATATATGTGGATATCGCCGGCCGCGATATTGGATCCTATGTTGCCGACGCGCAGAAAGCGGTTGCGGAACGCGTGAACATGCCGCCAGGCTATTCCATGAGTTGGTCCGGCCAGTATGAATACATGCAACGGGCCCAACAGCGGTTGAGTGTTGTTGTTCCGGTAACACTGATCATCATCTTGCTTCTGCTCTACCTCAACTTTCAAAATATAGTCGCTGTGCTGATTATCATGGGAACGCTTCCGCTCGCCCTGGTCGGTGGTTTCTGGCTTATTTACCTCCTGGGTTACGACATGTCCGTTGCGGTAGGGGTGGGGTTCATCGCTCTCGCCGGTGTGGCGGTCGAAATCGGCGTATTGATGATGGTTTACTTAAATCACGCTTGGGATCGCGTGCTGACGGATGCACAACGCGAAAACCGGTCCCCGACCGAGGACGATCTGAAAACCGCTATCGTCAATGGGGCACTTCTGCGCGTTCGTCCCATCATGATGACGGTGTCGGTCATTATTGCAGGTCTCTTGCCGATCATGCTCGGCTCGGGAACGGGATCCGAAGTGATGCGACGCATTGCGGCGCCGATGGTGGGGGGCATGGTGAGCGCCACGGTTCTTACGCTTCTGGTCATCCCTGCCATGTTTCTCGTATGGCAGACAATGCTGCTGGCGAAGGCCAAGCGCCCGACGAGGTTCTCTCAGGCTGTGCTTGACCGAACCGGCGAAAGCCCGCCCGCGTAACGGCATTCTGGGCCGGAGGCTTGAATATTTTACGAGAGGGGAGGCCGCCTGAGACAATCGATATTTCAGGGCTGTTAAAACTGTACGCCCGCAGCATCGGAAGGCTTCAAACCAGTGATTTGACCTTCCACCCGATGGAAGTGTCACGCTGTTCCTCCGGAAGCGTAGGGGATCGGAACGGGAAGGTCGATCTTGAAGAAAAGACGTGAGGGCGCCTGTGGGTGCGCAGTAAGCCGGAGTCAAATCCTGATCGCAGCAATTCTGTTGCTGACGGGGATCGTCGCCAGCGAGGGGGCGCGTGCAGCCGCGATTACGTTCAACACCGCGTTACCGGTTAGCATGGAAGAGATCATCCTGCGCGAGCAGTTTGTAATTACTCGGTCATCGGACAGGTTTGGCGGGGTGGATCGGGAGGTGACCGAATTCACCGCTCTGTCCGTGGTCGGTTATGGGGTTTCGCCAAAACTGGCGTTGTTTGGGATCCTGCCGGTGACGTATATCAGCCGAGAATTTGGCAATTCGAGTACCGACGCCTTTGGGCTTGGCGACACCCTGCTTTTCGGGCGATACGAGGCTTGCCGGTTCGACCGCCCTGGGGCGACATTCCGACTGTCTCCATTCATTGGCGTTCGCGTTCCGACAGGAGATCGGGAAAATGTCGGGGACGGCTCGACAGATTTGGTCGGTGGAGTGATCGCGACGATGGCGACGGTCGATTTTGTGCTGGACAGCCAGTTCACGTACACGTCGAACAATCGCGCGGACGGGTTTGAGCGCGGCGACGTGACCAGTATCGACACATCGTTTCAATACCGGCTTTTGCCCCAACCCATTTCCGCGCAAACCAAAGGATTTTTTTTCGGTGTCATCGAAATTGGGGCAAGACTAAGTGACAAGGACCGTCTTGCCGGCATCGAAAACATGAACTCTGGAGGGTTTCAGGTCTTTGTGACTCCGGGTCTTCAGTACGCCGCGCGCCGTTGGATTGCTGATTTGGCCGTGAGAATTCCGGCGGTGAACAATCTCAACGGCTCGGCGCTGGAACCAGACTTTACGGTGTTTGCCGGGATACGTATTAATTTTTGATGGGAGCGGGATGATGTTACGAAGTCTGTTGGTTGCCCTTGGCACTCTGGTTTTTGCAAGCGCGGCATTTGCCGATGACGTTCAGTACGGCATCCGGGTGGATGGGATCACATGCCCCTTCTGCTTAGCAACTTCCGAGAAAGAACTAAAGAAAATAGACGGCATCACCATGATCGAGGCCGATCTTGAGACGGGGGTCATTTCCGTTTGTGCCGACGAATCCGTGTCGCTGACCGACGCACAGCTCAGAAAACTTTTTCTGGACAAAGGTTTTACTTTTCGCGGTTTTAAAAAATTGCCGGAGTGTTCGCTTGGCGATGACAGTGCATAAACGAGCGGCCACGCGAACCTGTGTGCACCAATAAGGTCTTGAAAGGCTAACATGATGGACCGGCGGGACTTTGTTGAAAATGCGCGAATTAGGAATGCGATCGACCGGAACCAATGGAGCTGGCTTCTCCTCTTCACGTCGTCGGCCACTTTGATTTGTTGCGCGCTTCCCATTTTGTTGGTCTCACTGGGTCTAGGCGCGGTGTCCGCTTCGATCTTCTCCAAGGCGCCGTATTTGGTAACGCTGGCCAACTACAAATCGTGGCTTTTTCTTGGAAGCGGGCTCATGCTGGTGATTGGGGGGTGGACGCTCTTTCGCCGCGGGCGCGCGTGCACAACGGACCCAAGGCTGGCGGCGGTTTGTGCGTCGGCGTATATGTGGAATACGCGTGTGTGGTGGTCGTCACTAGTGGTTTGGGGGATCGGGTTTGCGGCCGCCTATCTTGCGCTGCCAATCATGCAGTTCATTGAGGGCGGGTGACCGCAGCCCCGGAACCGCTCTAGGATTCCGCCAGATCTTCAAGTATCGGGCAGTCGGGGCGATTGTCACCACGACAGGCTCTGATCAGCTTGGCGAGCGTGTCACGCATTGCATTGAGTTCCGCGATCTTTCTGTCGATGTCGGAAAGATGCTCCGTGGCCAGCGCTTTCACATCGGCACTGGCTCGCCGCTTGTTTTCGTAGAGATCGAGCAAGTTTCGGCAGTCTTCAATCGTAAAACCTAAATCACGCGCTCGGCCAACGAATCTTAATTTCTCGACATGGGTTTGTCCGTAATCGCGATAGCCGTTGTCTTGGCGGTCGGCCTCCACCAGACCGATTTCTTCATAGTAACGTATCGTTTTTGTGGGAAGCCCAGTGCGTTCTGCTGCTTGACCTATGTTCATAGTCCTCTTCTAACATAGAAATTGATTAATGAACTACTTGAGTTTGCCATGCTGTCCACGATGTGTTTCAAGCACTGTTCTATAATTTTAGACACCAAAAATTTGATAGTGAACATTGCTGCAACCAGACAGGTCCGCTTTGTCGGATGTGTGGGTAGATCCGAATCGGTTTAAAAACAAGATCCGAATGATAGCGCACTGTCGAAGAGCTTTTGTTCAAGCAATCAAAACTCAAATTTGTGGTCGCTTAACAACAGTCGACAAAATCGAGTAGGCCCGTCGATCATTACAATAGGTTTGTTCAGGGGGGCAGGCATCAGCAACGGTTGACATGAGAGAATTAGGGGCACACGTGAAGTCTTAGAAATCATCTTCTAAAATACTGCCGTGAACGTCCAGCTAAACACTCTATTTATTGTGTTGGACGCCTTGATGATAATATTTTTTGGAGGTCGTGGATCCAAAAGTAGCATTAGTCTAGCTATTTTGTAGTGAGTACGGCGCGAAATAGAAGATGTGCCTCCAAGTGGGTTTTACTAGAAATTTCAGTTGAAAAGAATTGCCGGATAACCCAGTGCGCAATGCTGAGGGATGAATTGACCAACCCCTACTCGGTGGTCCAGGAACTATGATAGTTGGCTCATAAAGAAAAAGAGGGGCTACTAAGAGCCTGAAAAAAGATTCGCAAAGCTAATCTACACATTCCCCGTGTATTGAGCGTTTCGTTGAAGTGAGATCGAAGTGAAAAATCTTAGCGAATTCGTCAAAAATGTTCTAACCCTACTAGCGCAGTACTAACTTATACCACTAAAAAACAATAAAAAACAATAACTTAAGACATGAAGCGCCAAACTGAAAATCCGCGTGTCGGTGGTTCGATTCCGCCCCTGGGCACCATTGAAATCAATCACTTAGCAGATTTGTCATCGACGGTTTTGCAAAACCGAGCAAAGAGTTTTGCACTTTTTGTTCCGTGTAAGTTTTTGCTCTCAAGTTGCAACTATGTCCGAGACGACCGGCAGATGCTCTGCAAGCTTTTGGAGTGCTAAGTGGTGAGGTGTGCAACGTGTTGCACAAAGTTTGTTTTAATCACGGGTGGACCTTCATGCTTTGCGCCCCAAGCTTCGTACATCAAAACTGAGACTGTCGCATATCTATCTAGCTGAGCGGTCGCACTTTTATCTAGCTGCTACATGCTAAAAGCGGATAACTTATCTTGTGGAAAATTGTGGTTTTTGGCGGAAGAAGTAATTGGCGTTATCAAGCTAGCACTGCCGTTTTTTGCAGATGTCTAAACCATGGATAAAGATGGAGCCAATTATCCAATTCCCTAAACACAACTAAAAACTGGGCAACCTTCCGCCCAAATCGATTTTATAGTGATGTCTAAAGCAAACAGATATATATGAGCAAGTCTGTGCTGATCGAGCCAGTACAAGGAAGACGGATGGTTGTATGCGAGTACTGTTTTTAACTTCTATGCTATCAATAAACTTGTTTGTTAGCTCTCCGGTTTTAGGAAACGAAAAACCTGAGCAGACTGTTTTACAGTCCGATGGATTCGTTGTTGAAGCTTTAGACGGCACCTTTAAGTTGGAGCCGGGAAAGCCCGCAAGCACACCTAACGCAAAAGTACGAATTTGTTGGACGGATTACAGTGGCCCTTCTTGGGCCGAGAGAGTTTATCGCGGCCCACTCTCACACAATATAGAAGACGGGATTAAGCACGGAGCAATACCTGTGCGTGTCCTACATGAAGAATCCAATCGTTCTTTGCGAGGAAGGATGTTGTTTTGCAAAGTCCACAGTTCAGTGGAAGCTTACGGCCTTGATGAATACAACATTTATATCCCAATGAAGGCTTTTGATGCTGCATACGAAGGTGATGTTGCAGCTGTATACGCCAAAACCTTTGGGCCATTGGCGAATGCTTATGTTTGGATTTTGTGGTTGTCTCAAGACTAAAGCCAGATACAGGGCAATGAGAAAAAATATACTTTGTATTGCATCTCTTCTGTTTTTCTATGCGAATGCCAGCGACGCCTTCGCTAAAGAGTGTGCTCTGGTTCCGACTGAAAGACCTCATGTTCAAGTTCAATTGAAAAATTCCTCTGGCAACAAACCAACTGAGGACGGGCAAGGAGACGGGTCACAAAGCAATGAAGACCGCGTTGAGCTCTCTTGCAAGGATCTCGATCCTGCTTGGGTTGGTGATGGTGATGTGAGGTCCTTTTCCGTTAAAGGACGTGGCTACTTAATGTTTCTTTGTGATGAGAGAAAAACATTCAATACAAAGAATAGCGGGCAAGTGCAGCAGGGCGATCATCTAGAAGCAAAACGCTCACCAATTCCGCCCAAGGTTGGGTATGACCTTAAATCTACGCACGACAAAAACCAGGAAGGCCCGCAGGGCACTAAACGAACCCAAAAGAAATCGAACGCAGGCTCAAATATTAACAGGCAGAGAGGTAAAGTTCCCATTCCTCCCATAATTGGTTTCGATATTGCGGGGCTTGAGTGTGAATATGATCGTAAGTGCAAAGGATACAGATTGAGTAGAGGCGGTATGAATCTAGAAGCTGAATCAATCACTGTTTCCGACAACACAGCAACGTTTAGCAACGGATGCATAGAGGCAGAGGAATAAGCCGACCTCGCTCTACAACACTCTTTTCGAAGTATAAGCTCTACACTCAACTCGGTATTTTTTACGCATTTCTCAGAGACTTACAGATCTTGTTTTGCCCCTCGAAAAACCAACCATCCGCAAAGCTAGAAAGATCAGACCCATTCACCGCATAGAATTTTCCACAAGATAAACTATCGGTTCTTCCAACAAATCTGATTGCTCAAATCGCATAAGCATTTGAAAGAAGCAGAAGGACATAGATACTGTCTATTGTGGTGGCCTGGATCTGAAGCCCGTCAGAATATTGCCTGCAACCGTGCGACGCGTGGCACGGCTTTTGACCAAACTCTGGTTGAGATTTAAATCGTGCCAGCATTTACCGGTTTCCCGCAATTGGCGGGCTTGAGGATGCGATTTCCGAACGAAAAGCCTGCACGTAAGCCCGTCAAAGAAATTATGACACGATTTCTGTTCGTAAAGTCAGTATGCTGCGAGTTTCTTCTGAATCAGCATTCGTCCTTTTTTTGTCGCGAATCCCTGTAAGACGAAACCGTAACCGCGACAAATCAGGGGCTCAAGGTCCTGGGCGTCACAGCCACCAAGAACCCATCGCAACATTGCACCGGTGAAGACCATTCCTAAAACTTCCCTTACGCTATGCACATCGGTGTCCCTAGCGAGCGTTCCTTCCTTCACCGCTTGGTCCAATAAATCGCTCCAAAACTGTCCGCTCTGCGGAGTGATGAGCTCGGCACGTAAGTCGGCGCAGCCTGAGCTATCGAGGAGAGACGCCCACAGGGTGCGATAAAACTCGGGCTGGTCGACGTGGTAACTCAGCGTGAGAGCAAGCGCTTCAAAAACGCGCTCTATTGCTTGGAGATCTTTTGCGCTTGCAAAGCGTTCGTGAAACTCACGCACGTCTTCAAGAACGGCGAGCACAATTGCCCGTTTCGATCCGAAAAGATTGTAAGGCGTCGCGATACTGACCTTTGCGCGCTTGGCGATTTCCCGCATCGACAGATTTACATTGCCGTCTTCTTCGAGCAATGCACGCGCCGCGTCAACAATACGTTGACGCCGGTCGGCTTTGCCGGCCTCACGCTGCGTCGTTTCCTTGACGTCTTCCTCGATCGATGGGGTATTCGACATTCGCGCTCACCTTTCTTACACTGTCGATGGCAAAGTTATCGGATCCTTGGGCTGCGAACTTGGCCATGGTTTGTTGTGCGTGTCCATTATGTCTTGCACTGAACGTTCCCAATGCGCCTTACCATAGGCCTTGTAGGTTTGAAAAGGATTGCAATATTCGCGCATGCGGAATGCTTGACCATCTTTGGTCGTGACTAATGAAAAGTATCGTTGCGTGTAAGCACCGCCCTGAGTTGTTGGTCCACCGCCATAAGATTCAATGATCATTGTTTCGGGGTCCTCGGTGGGGTAGGCCGCGACAAGCGTGGTGCTGAATACCGGAACGACGCTGAGTAGTAACTCCATGAACCGACCGGTCGCCTCGCGGCCAATCACGCAAATTGGTCTTTCGAAGGTCGGTCCTTCCCAAATAGCGTCCTCGTGGAGTGCCTCCGCCCAAATGGCCCGCTGCTCTTCCAATGTCGTTGGTTTTCCGCCGAAGGCATCCGCGATGGTTTTCTTTGGGCTCATGCCGCCGCCCTGTCTTCGGGGGACGTCTGCGCAGCATCTTCCTGTGGTGCGTCATTGAGCGGCGCCAACAAATCCTTCTCAAAGTCCAACTCCAATGCCCGCATCATGTCAATACGGCCAGGTCCTGGATTTGGTGGATAGGCAGGCGCGTTGCGTCGCCTGCCGCGCGACCAGAAATAAAGAATGCGTAGAAGATTGACGGGTTTTTTCAGCCATTTGTTTGGGTGTTCTAGCATGTGAAAACCTCGCAACGCCTGGCGAAGCATATCGGTGTCGTATCGCAATGCGATATTGATACCGTCTTTGAGGAAACTTTCCATCATTCGTCCACGCCAACTGGGCCGCGCATTGGGTGTGAGTTCGCGTTGTGCGCGGCGGATGGCGCTTCGGTCTTGACCGCGCTGCACCAGATAGTACGGCCGAAGTTCAGCATGAATTTTATCATGATAGGCCAGCGCTCGTTCGTTTGGGGCGGTTGATTCCTCTAAAACCTCTTTGATCATTTGTGCACTCACGGCTGCAAACGAACAGCCGCGCCCGTAAAGCGGATTGGTTCGTATGAGCGTGTCGCCCAGCGCGAAATAGCCTCTTGCCGCCGGTTTGTTGTCGACCACCAGATCGCGCCACCGACTGTGCAAATCGCCCATGCCGAATACTTTACTGGTCGGCTCCGCCTGTTCTTCGTTCGTCCAAGGCCTGAGTCCCGGCATCATCAAGGTTATGCGATGAAAAATGTCCGGATGAACGATTGCCTTGCGCATCTCATATTCGATTTCCGGCGTGCACATGGTGATGGAAAAACAGCCATTGTCGCCTGGAAACACGCCAAACTTAAGAAATCCAAGGTCCCCGGTAGCAGGAGGGTTTTCCGTACGCGACGGCTCCGGTCTTCCCGGCAGCATGCGGTAGTGGCGGGTGAAATAGAGGATCCCTGCGGTTTCACTTTCTTCGCGAGCATGATGGCTCTCGTTAATGATTTGCTCAATAAGCGAACCGTTCTTGCCGCTTGCATCAATGATGATATCGGCAAAAATCGTTTCCGGTGCCTCAGCGGACCCAGCTTTGACACCCGTGACATCCAACGTTCCGGATGCATCTTTTTGGGTGATCAGGCTGCGCACCGGCATATTTGAACGGATCTCGACATTTTTGAGACCTGCCACATAGCGACGCATAACAAGCTCAAGCGTTGTGCGGCGGCTAGTGATAATGGTGAGTTCGTCATCCGACGGCTTCGCGACATAACGGTCCCGTTGGAGCGGAGACAGCATGTTTTCGAACGGCAGCTCACGTACGCCATGCGCTAAAAGGTCATCCAATAGTTTTGGATGGAGCTCTTTTATGATTGTTCTCAAACGGGCGAGAAACGCGTGACTTTGGCGTAAATGACCCACACCGCGCCGTCGCCATTCGCGAAAGGCCACGTCTGGATCGTCGCTTGGCAGTTCGTCATCGCGTTCCAACAAGACGATCGACCGCCCTGCGGGGGCCAATGTGAGCGCTGTGCACAGCCCCCCGATCCCAGCCCCAATCACCAATATATTTTCGCTCATCTCAACAATCTTATGTGCTGTAGGCTGTTTCTTTTATGTTTGCTTACGTGCCTAGCTCTGATCGATGTCATTCAAAAACCTGAGAAGGCATTCGTTCACTTGATCCGGTGCTTCTTGCTGAGTCCAATGTCCGATATTCGGGATCAGCTCATTTAACCGCAAATCGGTGAGATGTTCGGGCAAACGTTTTAAAGCGTCCGCGGCCATCATGATCACACCATCTTTTTCCCCGGCGACGAACATAGAGGGTTGGTCAATGTGAGTAGGCGCATCCGCCGTCATTTCCCATGTCAAATCGTGATTGCGATAGTAGTTCAAAGGACCGCGCATACCAGAATGGTTAAACTCAGCCGCATAGTAATCAAGATCTTCTTCAGACAACCAGGCGGGCAATTGATCTGGATTGGGAAGGCCGGTCAGCAGATCATCATGTTCCAACTTCATCGGTAGGCTGAGTAAGTCAGTTTCGCCCGCGCCCATAATCAAGAATTTTTTGAGCGCAGTGCGAATGTCTTTCTCGAATTCTGCCTCCGCAACGCCGGGTTCTTGAAAATAGAGCTGATAGAAGAATTGACCTTTAAACATTTCACGCATGGTCGCCATAGGTGGCGAATCAGCACGCGGCATAAAGGGAACCGATAGTCCCCCCACGGCGCGCACCTTGTCCGGATGGTGAAGTGCGGTGCTCCAGGCGGTCGGTGCACCCCAATCATGGCCAATGACCACGGCTTGCTCGTGACCGAGCGCTCCAATCAGACCAATAATGTCGTTGACCACTTCGACCTGGTTGTAAGCAGCAACCTCGTGAGGCCGATCGCTCTGCCCGTATCCACGCATGTCCGGTGCGGCTACGTGATAACCGGCCTCAGCAATCGGCGAAAACTGATGCCGCCAAGAATACCAGGACTCTGGAAAACCATGGAGAAGCAGCACCAGTGACCCCTCGCCCAGTTCGGCGACGTTTAGAGAGATTCCGTTGGTTGGAACGCGCTGATGGCTGATATGCGCGAAAGCCGCTGGAGCGTCTGTCATTCTGCTGCCGCTATCGAAACGGATGCAGGTGCCTGTTCCGACCGGCCCGGCAGCACGTCGCCGGCGGCGTTGTCGGTGTAACCTTTGTCGGCCGTCCAAGCAACTTGCCCGGCAACAACGACCGTATCGACACCGACCGAATCGCGCACATAACGGCTTCCTTCACCGGGCACGTCTTGAATGAAATATTCAGGGCCGCGATCAATTACCTCGGCGTCAAATACCGTGATGTCCGCAATATAACCCGGCCGCAGCAAACCACGTTCAGGAATGTTCCAGATGGCGGCTGTGTCACTGGTAATTTTCTTGACGGCTGCTTCGATGCCCATTGTTTTAGCGTCTCGTACGAAGTGGCCCAGCAGATAGCCCGTGTCGCCATAAGTCGAGAATGAAAGGATGTGCGCACCGCCATCGCTGGCACCCACATGCACGCGCGGATGATTAAGCAAGGCACCGACCTGCACATCGTCATTGTGCCCCATATTCGCCGCCAGGAAATGGGCCTCCAAATCCTCCTCAAGTGAGATGTCGATCATAGCTTCGATCGGTGTCGTGTCGCGAATCTCTGCAATCTCGCCCAGTGTCTTGCCGACCAGGTCTTTGTTTTTGTCCGATTGCGCCTGTCGCAAGATAAGCGTTGGCCACAACTGGTTTAGATCTTGTGCTTCTTGGATAAGAGCCTTGCGGCGCTCGGGATCGCTAAAACCTGCAACGATGTCGTCATGTGTGCCGAACCGTATTAGGCCATACCAGCCTGGGAAACGAATGAATAGCAAACTGGGGACCGAAAAAGTAAAACTCAAATCGATGGGGCGCGTCTGGACTTGCGGCCAAACGCGAGCGCCTCGTTCAAATTGTTCGTCGACGCGCTTCATCACCCGCTCGACTGCATCTGAATTGTCGCGATTGACGAACAGCGGCGAGAAGGTTGTTGGAATTCCATATTTGATTGAAATGTCTGCCAATTCGTCAAGGCGTGCGATGGTCAAGTCTGGATCGTAAAACTCCGGTACAATTTGGAGCATGCGGCCATATTCGGCGAGCACGCTGGCGAAGGCCTCAACTTCGCGCTGATCGGCATACCGACTCGGAACAGGCTGCAAGGTTTCATCCATATCAACGTAGCTTGTCGACAGTCCAATCGCACCAGCCTCGAGGCATTCGCGCAGCACGCCTTGCATCTCTTCAATCTCGCTGTCGGTTGCTGTGCGTTCCGTGGCGGCTTCATCCATCACCCAAAGTCGCAACACGCTGTGGCCCACTAGCGGCGCCACATTGATAGCCAGACCTTTGCGAATGCGGGTAATGTAGTCTGAAAATGTCTCCCAATCCCAAACCACACCCTCGCGAAAGGCTTTCAGCGGCATTTCCTCGATCTGATTGAACATGCCCACCAATTTGGTGCGATGTTTTTGCTTGAGAGGTGCTAAAGAAAGTGAGCAATTTCCCGGCACGATAGTTGTGATGCCATGGGTGAGTGCGGGTTTGGCAAATCCGTCCCACAGTAACTGTGCGTCAAAGTGTGTGTGCGGATCAATGAAACCCGGCGACACGACTTTGCCGCCCGCATCGATCGTTTGTTCGGCCGGTTCGGCGATATTGGAAATTTTGACGATACGGCCATTTTTTACAGCGATATCGCTGCGATAGGATGGCATGCCAGTACCGTCGACTATCAAACCATTTTTTATAATGAGATCGTACACTTGTCTTCCTCCTGATAAGGATGGTTTTTGTTCCGGCCGAACTATTTAGGGAGGCACTTCATGGGACTTTGATCGGCAGATCCGTCGACGCCGTGGTGCCTATTCCATGAAACAGTAAGTGCATCGCGTACCCTGTCCCAGCTATGTCCGATAAGTTGGTGGTGATCCTCGGCGCAGCAATTGTTCATAAGCGCGTCAGCGGCCACTTCGTCGAGGGCAATAGGCGTGCGTCCGCCATTGTCATATTTGATAACGACTTCTAAGGCCGCAACCCCATCATGAGTCGGAACAATGTGAACAGATTCGATCACTGCGGACGACATGAGATTTCTTGCGCCTGGCCTGCCTATTGCTTCAAAGGGGGTTCAACGAAAATAACGTCGCTTGGCAGGATCGGGTTGCCGTGACGCGGCGATGCTTTCGGTGCGGCCGGACGCATAAATACATGCAGGTTCCAACTTTGAAGCAGACCTACAGCTTCGTCTGAGTCGGCGTCGGGCAGTTCGCGCGCTGCGATAGAAGCCCAATCGTCGCCGTCACTTGGGCGGACTGAGCGGCGAACGTCAGACAAGACCGGTTTTTCCATAACTGTTCCTCATTCAAACGAAACAAACGCCGGTATTTCCCGATGCTCTAACCAATCAAAATGCCCAATGAAGCAATCTCAATAAGCTTAGAAAACCAAAACGCGTTTCAATTATTATTGAAACACGTTTTAAAAATTATGACAACAAAAATTTCGATAAATGGCGGTAATCACCTAGTTCTCAGCAAAGCCCAAGAGTTAAACCGCCATCACTTCAAATCCAGTATTTGGAAAATGCACCATAATGGACCCAGCCTGCTCATCCTCACGTAGAATGATAATCTCGTTTCGAGTCCAACTGACCAAGTTACCGGCAACCGGAACCTTACCGTAGTCGTTCGGCGCTACGGTGACTCGATCACCCTTCTTGAAATTGCAGGCAAAAAGGGCATCGACGACAGCGTCTTCCGGCGCGATGGGGGCAGACCGCTTTCCAAGTGAAAGAGCGCTCTCCGGCGTGAACTCCGAGGACGTTCCGTGCCCGAAACTCTTCATCCGATCGAAAAAGGCGGCCGCTTTCGACCAGTTATTAAGGACAGGCGCGTTAGCGGCGTTTCCCGCAACAAACCAAAGACAGTGATAAAGACTAAAATCCGCAATGCTTGGAGTCGGACCGAACAAAAAGGGCGCCGTCAGAGAGGTGTCAAGGTTTTCCAAAACCGCTCGGAAATCGGCTTCGGCGGCAGCCGGGTCCACGGCGACGATCGGCGCATCTTTTGATAATTCGGCCCGGTCCTTTTGAAATGCTTCTATCTCCGCTTGGGACAATCGGCTCATTTGAGCGGACACAGCCTCAGGCCGGAAATTCATGGCAACGGTGGTGCGAAAAAGTTCCGTATCTGCCCATCGGGCAACCTGCTCTGCGACGAATCCATGTGCATACAAGGTGGTGTCGCCGGCCAGGTTGGCCAGCTTCCGGCAGATAATCTCCGTATCGCAATAGATATTAGCGCCGATCTGCATGATCGGGGTTTTGCGGTATCCGCCGGACAAGGGCATTAGATGGGGCCGGGGCATGATGTGTGGAATGATGACGGATTGCCATTCCAGTTTCAGATAACCGAAAAGAGTGCGAATTTTTTCAGAGAAAAGGCTGGTCGGGTAGTGGTGCAAAATGGGGGTCGTCATGCAAAGCTCCCGTTAAAACGAATATTTCCAGCTGCAAGACCGGTCGAGACCACGTCGATTCCACCTGCGCGTAACATCCATTCTAGACGGTGATCGCGGTATTCCCGCTTAAAACCCCCCGCGATTGCGGCCTTCATCGTGACCGGATCCAGCACTGCTTCCAGTGCGGCTTTTGCTACCTTTTTTACGTCGTCGCGTTTATTGATTCGGGAATGCCACTCCGCGAGCCGCGTCCCCTCCGACGGCGCAATGTAGGATCGGCTGGCGCCGTTGACGAACGGCACCACGCAAATGTCACCCCAGCCATAGCTGTCGCCGTTGAACCATCCGTACTTAGACAAGCGAGGCTCAAGCCATTTGTACCAGCCCCGAATTTGATCTTCCGCATACTTGCATAGGCGATCGGCTTCGGCGCCTTCCGCACGACCGAAAACCAGAATTTCGCCAAGCGCCCAAGTATTTGCCTCAAAGTGGGTATCCATCACATCTTCGATCAGGCGCACCTGAGCCCGTTCAAAGGAATCTGACGGCAGGAGGTGGGGGTCCGGCCAGGTTTCATCTATATATGCACCGATCACGGATGATTGATAAAGACTTCGGTCTTCGTGAATGAGTGCCGGTACTTCGCCCCTGGGACTGACGGAGAGGAACGTGTCCAGATCAGCGGTGCCGATGGGGTGTTCGACGGTAAATGGAATATTTTTGTAGTGGAGCGCAAGCTTAACTTTTTGCGCATAGGGAGAGAGGGGGTGCTCCAAAACGGTGACGGTCATGTACTTTCCTTGAGCCCGCTCGGGCCGTCCCGGCGGGCATCGTATGGGTTTACAGACACGCGATCGGCTAGTTGACGGCGCGGTCCCGGCCGGCCCAATAGGGCGCTCTTAAATCCTTTTTCAGGATTTTACCTGAGGCGTTCCGGGGAAGTGCGTCCACAAAATCAACACTCTTAGGCGCCTTGAAAGCCGCAATCCGGGAGCGTGCAAAAGTGAGGATTGACTCGGCATCTGCAGATGTGCCTGGTTTCAAGGCGACCACAGCTTTAACCGCCTCACCCCATTTATCGTCTGGAACACCGATGATCGCGACTTCCGCCACATCCGGGTGTCCGTATACGGCATTTTCCACTTCCGCAGGATAAATGTTTTCCCCTCCAGAGATGATCATGTCTTTGACCCGGTCGTGAATATACAAGTAGCCGTCTTCGTCCATGTATCCTGCATCGCCAGTGCGAAGCCAGCCTTGGTCATCAATGGTTTTTTTCGTTGCATCGTCTAGGTTCCAATAGCCTGCCATGTTTGCTTTGGAACGCGTGGCAACCTCGCCCACTTCCCTCGCGGGCAAGGTATTCCCATTGTCATCAATGATCTTGATCTCGACTCCCGGCATGGGAAGACCAGCGGACCTCATGCGCTCATTTCCGTTCGGGTCATGGTCTTCCGGAGGTAGATACACGATGGTTCCGCATGTCTCGGTCATGCCGTATTGCTGGCAGAAGCCACAGCCAAAGACCTCCATGCACTCACGAAGCAAATCAACAGGAATGGGGGAGGCGCCGTACATGATGTATTTCAACCGGCTGTAATCCACCTCCCGTGCTCGCGGTTGGTTCACGACAATCTGGAGAGCGGCCGGTACCATGAACATTTTCGAAATGCCTTCCTGTTCGATGAAGTCAAGCACGGTATAAGGATCAAACTCTCGCGCTACGACTCCGCGAGCGCCGTTGTAAAGGCCCACAAGTCCCCAGCCGGTACCACCAATATGGCCGACCGGCATGGCGACTAAGCTAACATCGGTCGGCCCCCATTCGTTCCATTCCATCTGTGCCTTGACGGCTTCTTTGCGGCCACCAAGCAGATTATCATTCGTCAGCATGGCGCCTTTTGGCCGGCCGGTGGTACCGGATGTATACAATTGAACGGCCACGTCGCTTGGTGAGACGATGACTCCGGGATCCGAGTCTGGCTGGGAATCGCGCCAGGATTCGAAGCCGGCTGAACTCTTGTCTTCCATTTCGACTAAGCGCGGTGGAGTGTCCATTTCGCCAAGCGCCATTTGGACGGCACCCACAACTTCTGGTCCGGCGAAAACGAGGGATCCGCGACCATCGCCCATGATGTATGCGATCTCGGCAGGCGCTAACCGCCAGCCGATGGGAAGTGTCACCGCCCCGATTTTAGCGGCGCCGAACAACAGTTCAAAATAATGGTCAGAGTTTTTGCCCACATAGGCGACACGCTCACCTTTTTTGACTCCCTCGGCCAAGAGTGCGTTGGCAATCTGGTTGGTGTGTCGGTCGAATTCAGCAAAGGTGGTGTCCCGGCCTTCGAACCGCAGCGCGATCGAATCTCCGCGTTCGCGTGCGTGGAACCGTGCAATGTCGCCCAGCGTGGGCATCTGATCGAAATCGTCAAGGCTAAGTCGGGCTGCATTATCCGTCATGTCACTATTCCTCCCAGGGTGTTGGCTAGAAACTTGTTATTCAGGCACGGAGCCGGATTGCTCTTTCTATGTTACTCACTGTTTTTACGAATTCTTTTCCCTCCAAGATTGGTGGGATGGGTCAATGAGCAAACTAAATGCTTGGCGCTCACACCTTTATCCGAACACGTACTTTCTTTGCCGGATCAAATACAATTCTGTGCGCGCTCGGCGTCGCACTATTCCGGATCCTGTTATAGACCGTCTTAAAGTCCCAACTGACCTTTTGCGAGAATGTTACGTTGAATCTCATTGGAGCCTGCATAAATAGAGCCGGCCCGATCATTCAGATACTTCGCGCTGGCTGTGACCGAGTGTTCAGGTCCGACCAAAGAATTACCAGTGGGGGGAGCATTGACCACGGGTCCGCCGGGATTTGAGTGATGGGGTTGAAAGGGCACTGCATAGACACCGGCATATTCCAGCACCAGTTCTGTAATGTGTTGGCTGAGCTCGGTTCCTTTTATCTTCATCATTGATCCCTTCAAACCTGGCGTGCCAAGGCCTGACAATTCGGACATGAGCTGCAATTCGGCGGCTTCCAAGGCGCGAGCCTGTGTCTCGGCCGAAGCGATCTTGGTGGCAAACTGCGAATCGAGAGCACCATCTTCGGCGGCCTTCTTTCTGAGGGCGGACAGTCGCGTCAACAACCGGGGGCCATAGGCAGATCCGCCGCGCTCAAATTCCAGAAGGTATTTGGCTACAGTCCAACCGCCATTGATCTCGCCGACCACATTGGTTTTCGGCACGCGGACATCCGTGAAGAAGAGGGTGTTCTGAATGTGTTCGCCCGATGTCATAATAATAGGGTCTACACCGACGCCTGGTGTTTTCATATCGATCAGAAGGAATGTAATACCCTCCTGTTTCTTGTCGGTTGTTTCTGTACGGACAAGGCAGAAGCACATGTTTGCTTCGTGTCCGTGAGTGGTCCAGAGCTTCTGGCCGTTACAAACGAAATCGTCGCGGTCCTCGACCGCCGACATGGTCAAGGCGGCAAGATCCGACCCTGCGTGGGGTTCTGAATAGCCTTGGCACCAGAAGTCGTCGCCCGACAGTATCCGGGGAAGGAAGTAGTCTTTTTGTGCGTCGGACCCGTGTCCGATGAGGGCGGGGCCGCACATAGAAATCCCCATGGGGGACAGTGGCGGCGCGCCGGCTCGGGCCATTTCCACGTCAAAGATATAGTGTTGGGCAATCGTCCAGTTGCAACCTCCATAGGCTTCCGGCCAGGAAGGAGCAGCCCACCCCCGGCGCACCAAAATCGCTTGCCAGGCGAGGGCGACTTCTTTTTCCGCATAGACACTGGTCATCCGTTCGGCATAACGCCTTAAGTCGTCCGTGAGATTGTCCGCTAGGAAATCCCGCACTTCTTCCCGGAATGCTTCTTCGTCTGCTGAAAAATCCAGGTTCATGATTATGCCTCGGTGGGAGCCAGATCGGCTTTACTATGCGCCAATAAGCGTTCCTGCGCTGAGGTGGACATCCAGGGAAATCTGCGCGGCAACCCAAGACGCGCCGACGCGTCGGCTGCTGGACTTTTGAGGTTGGGTGTTTTTTCTGCGATCAAGCCCATCGTCTTTACTGCAAGATGGCCACGCCACGTCAAATCGTACTCGGACCCAAGTTCTAATCGCTCACGCACACTTGTCGGCAGTATGTCCACCGCGGCGTGAACCAAGCAGCGCTTCAGTGCCGTGGGGATGCCCGGCGCTGATTTCCCGGACCGCATGATGTCAAGAAACTCTGTATTGATGGGATGCGGTTCAAAATCCGGCAGCATCTTGTCCATCATGGCGTTAAAGTCGGCCATTGAGCTGACGGGGTTCTCAACGCCGTAAAGTCTGGCGACGGCTTCGCCTTCCTGGAAATATTGGGTCTGTTCTGCCTCCGACAGCGGCTGTACAAACTGGTGGTAGGCATTCATGAAGCCGTAGGCGGCGGTGGCACTAACCCAGTCGAGCAGTTCTACATCAAGGGCTTTGTAGGGAGTGCCAGACGGCGTGTTGCCTTCAACTTTCGCATGCATGTTTGTGACGCCCTGGATAACTCGACGGGCGGCACTCTGGGGCCCGTAAACGCCAACCATGGCAGCGATGCCAGTGCGACGAGAGCGGCCTATTGGATCTGACTTAAAAACGGAATGGTCCCAGACACCGGATCGAATACGGGCATCCGCAAATTCCAGAAGAACCGCGCAGATGCCGCCGATGCCCAAGGCTATCGGGTTTTTGAAGACCCGCCAGGAAACTGAGTCTGGCGCTGCGAACGCCGGCTCTCCATAGGGGGCGGTGTAGTCAATTCGCCAACCGAGATACGTTTCCATTGTGTCTATCCATTTTTGCGTCACAAAAGAGACTGATTAATTGGCACATCGCAAACTCACTTTCAAGCAACTTGAAACGCGTTTTAAAAATTTGTTATAAACAATTTCGGATAAGGCGTCTGATGCACTCACGCTGCAGTTTTGTTTCAATATCGACCGGCATCTCGTATCCGCAGATCTATGGGCGATTGGCGCAATCCCCACATCACTGAACCCTACCAGCGCCAAATGGCGACCACTGAAGGAGCGAATGAATGACCGATAATCCCAACGGCGAAACCAATTACGATTTGCCGAAAGAGCTCATCGCCTATTTGGCCGAGTTAGATGATTTCATCGAGAAAGAAATCAAACCGCTTGAAAATGAAAACGATAACATCCGGTTCTTCGATCATCGCCGCGAGGACGCACGAACGGATTGGGACCGGAAAGGCCTTCCCAATGAAGAGTGGGAGGCACTGCTTGAGGAGGCCAAGCGCCGTGCCGATGCGGCTGGCCATTTCCGCTACCCGTTCCCGAGAGAATATGGCGGCAACGACGGTACTAACTTTGGCATGGCAGTTATCCGCGAGCATCTCGCCGCAAAGGGATTGGGCCTGCATAACGACCTGCAAAACGAACATTCTATTGTAGGCAATAATGTTGGCTTGCTCCTTATGCTGAACTATGGGACCGAAGAGCAAAAGGCCGATTGGGTGGATGACCTCTTGAATCGCCGCCGTGGCTTTGCTTTCGGTATTACCGAACCCAATCATGGCTCCGATGCCACGCATATGGAAACCACGGCGGTCCGCGATGGGAATGAGTGGGTCATTAACGGGGAGAAGACGTGGAACACAGGCATTCACAGCGCAAAATTCGACATGATCATGGCACGGACGAGCGGTGAGGCCGGCGATGGCCATGGCATCACTGCGTTCCTGACACCGACGGACGCGCCGGGCTTTAAGGTCGAAGAATATCTCTGGACCTTTAATATGCCCACGGATCACGCCCATGTGTCCTTTAAAGATGTGCGCGTCCCTCACTCGGCGATTTTTGGGGGCGAGGGGAGAGGCCTCCAAATTGTGCAGCATTTCTTCAACGAAAACCGGATCCGTCAGGCCGCATCCAGCCTGGGGGCAGCGCAATTCTGCGTGAATGAGGCCGTACGCTACGCCCAAGAGCGTAAGCCTTTTGGCAAACCGTTGTCGACAAATCAGGGGATCCAATTCCCGCTGGTAGAACTAAACACCCAATGTGCAATGGTGCGTGCGCTCATCCGGCAAACCGCGTGGGAAATGGACAAATACGGGGCCTTTTCGGCGTCCGACAAAGTCTCCATGTGTAACTACTATGCCAATCGGTTGTGTTGCGATGCGGCTGACCGCGCCATGCAAGTCTTCGGCGGCCTCGGCTATTCCCGCCATCAGCCGTTTGAACACATCTACCGCCACCATCGACGTTACCGCATTACAGAGGGGGCGGAAGAGATCCAGATGCGTCGTGTAGCCGGCTATATGTTCGGATATATGAGCCAGCGCGCTCCAAAGGGTGTGCAGGAAGACAAGTAGAAAAAAGGTATAGAAAGGTTTGTTCAACCTTTCTGATCCGCCTTTTTTCACGTGCAGAATGAAAGTCGTTGTTTGTGTTTTGATCTTCGACCAAGCAGTTTAGACCCGTTTCCAATAACAAGTTGTGTGTGTCCGTGGTGGAATTCGGTTTATTGATCCTGCAGATGTATCCTAGTCACGAAAAGGGCTCACCTTGATGGTCAAACGTGCAACAGACTTTTGACTGAAAAACGCGCCCGTCAAAACAAGCCGTATTCCTATGGACTTGGTCCTATCATAGACCGAGTGCGATTATGAATTCGTCCATATTGGGTCACGTTTCTCAGCAAACAAGGTTTGTTAGGTCATCATGCGGCAAATTGAAAATCCGCATGGCGGCGGTCTGTTTCTGCCGCTGGGCACCATTGCTTTCCTAAGCGTCGATAATGTCGAACTTAATTTCCGATAAGTGTCTCGCTTTTCGTTTCGGGGCGCTGTTGGTGCCTCTGACCTTCTGATCGCAATGAAAATGCGTGATTTTAGTTTGGGCGCATACCCATCTTACTCCGATGCAAAGAATTCTTATTATCCGCATACGTCTCAAAAATATCCTTCCGTGATGTATTTGCTAGGGGTGCTTATTCGCTAGAACCCAGCTTCAGCATGGGAGATAGTTCTGCTGTTCGTGATATCTAAGGCATCAGCTAGATCGTGTTAGGCGCGCAGATGTTGGGGCATCCATCTCGATTTGGTTTATGATATGGCAGACCAAAGGACTGGCCGACAGCATTTTTCGTTGGGCATCAGAAATTGCGATGGTGAAACAACGTTGAAATTAATTTGGTGGAAAGTAACCATACTGATGATTAAGACGATTGGTGTACCATTGTCCAAAGGTCAAAAATTGGGCATCTGCCATTTTTTTGCGCTGCAAAAAAATAGATTGACACAGAAATGTGTCTGGATACTATTTCGGTGACTCAAGGATGAGTCTCATGTCGCTCCATTGACGGGTCGATAGTCGGAAGCGGGAACACCCCTTCCCAAAAACCGCCTCAGCGGATGAGGCACCCCCAGGAAAATCAATTTTGTTTGCCTGTTACAGGCCAAGACCGCATGCGCAACATGTGTTGTTCGCGGCGGCCTTAATTGGAATTGGAGAGCGCATGAAACCGTTTTTGAAAATGACATCCATCGCCGCCGCATCAATATGCGCGGTCGCTTTCGCCGCAACACCGGTGACACTCACAGGTACCGTGCCCCAGGTGATGGCTGAAGAGTTAGATGTAGAAAAAGATGAGCTGAAGTTTGGCTTCATTAAGCTGACCGACATGGCCCCCCTCGCTGTCGCCTACGAGCTTGGTTACTTTGAAGAAGAGGGATTGTTCGTCACGCTCGAACCCCAAGCCAATTGGAAAGTATTGTTGGACAGGGTCATAGACGGTGAACTTGACGGTGCGCACATGCTCGCCGGTCAACCATTGGGCGCGACCATTGGATTCGGAACAAAAGCCGACGTTATCACGGCCTTTTCAATGGACCTCAACGGCAACGGTATCACGGTATCCAATGAAATTTGGGCGGAGATGAAGAAAAACATCCCCGTTCAAGAAGATGGCCGCCCGGTTCACCCAATTAAAGCGGATTATCTTAAGCCGGTGGTTGATTCCTACAGGGATCAAGGAAAACCGTTCAACATGGGCATGGTTTTCCCGGTCAGTACGCATAACTACGAATTGCGTTACTGGCTTGCGGCGGGTGATATTCATCCCGGGTTCTACGGTCAAACGGACATCACCGGCCAGATAAAAGCGGACGCGCTGTTGTCTGTAACCCCACCGCCACAGATGCCGGCCACGTTAGAAGCCGGCACCATTTACGGATATTGCGTTGGCGAGCCATGGAACCAGCAAGCGGTCTTCAAAGGAATTGGCGTTCCTGTCATCACGGATTATCAGATCTGGAAAGACAATCCTGAGAAGGTGTTTGGTGTGTCCGCCGCCTGGGCCGAAGAAAATCCGAACACGCACCTTGCCGTCGTTAAAGCCCTTATTCGCGCTGCCATTTGGCTCGACGAGAATAACAATGCGAACCGCGTCGAAGCAGTGAAAATGTTGTCGCGTCCGGAATATGTGGGCGCCGATTTCGAAGTGATTGCAAACTCGATGACCGGTACATTCGAATTTGAGAAAGGTGACAAGCGCGAAATCCCTGACTTCAATGTGTTCTTCCGGTACTTTGCAACCTACCCCTATTATTCGGATGCAATTTGGTATCTGACGCAGATGCGCAGATGGGGCCAAATCACCGAGAGCAAGCCCGACAGCTGGTATATGGATGTGGCGAAGAAGGTTTATCGTCCGGAAATTTACATGCAAGCGGCTCAAATGCTGATCGATGAAGGCAAAGCCAATAAGGAAGACTTTCCCTTCGGTACAGATGGCTTCAAAGACCCACAGTCAGAGTTTATCGACGAAATCACGTTCGATGGCCGGAAGCCAAATGAATACCTTGCTCAATTCCCAATTGGATTGAAAGAGGGCGAAGTGGTGACCGACGCAGGCGAAGTCGTCACGAACTAGCACCGCTGTCGGCGGGTTGGAATAAAATCAAGCCAGCCCGCCACCCTTACGTCCTCAACGTGAAACGTAATCTGCGTTCAAAGGAAAATCGCTATGTCGTCCGCGACGTCCCGAAAGATTGAAGACCAAGAGTCAATAGGTGACCCAAAGCCAGCAAGTGACGGTGGTATCGTTGCAAAACTTCCTGTTGAAGCTAAAGAACCGGCCGCAGCCAAGGTGGTAGACAAACCAACAAGCGGCCGAGGAACACAGGTCGTTCAAAGCATTACCAACGGGCTGTCAGTGGTCGGACTAGGCTTTGTCAATCCTATAATTCGCCTCGGCATGGGAGACGATCCTAAAACACAATTCGTAGAACTTTGGCGGATGCTTGGGATTCCATTAGTCGCGATTCTCGTTTTTCTCGTGGCATGGTCAGCAGGGGCATCGCAGATTAAAACCAGCCTCGGTCAAATTCCTGGCCCAGTAATGGTTTGGCAGCAATTTGAAGCGCTCATGGAGGACCATCAAGTAACGCGTGAAAAAGAGGCGGCGTTTTACCAACGTCAAGATGAACGCAACGCACGGTACATTGCTGAAGGCCGTCCGGAAAAAGTAAAGGAGCGTTCCTTTACTGGTAAGCCGACCTATATCGACCAAATTCTCACGAGCTTAAAAACGGTCTTTTTCGGGTTTGTCATAGCCACTCTTATTGCCGTGCCAATCGGAATTTTTTGCGGTCTGAGCCCCACCGTAAATGCGGCAATGAACCCTCTGATACAGGTTTTTAAGCCGGTTTCTCCTCTGGCGTGGTTGCCGATCGTCACCATCGTGGTTTCCGCCGTGTATGTGAATGCTTCCGATGCCATGCCGAAGTCTTTTCTTGTTTCGGCGATTACCGTCACCTTGTGTTCTTTATGGCCAACGTTAATCAATACGGCCCTTGGGGTTTCGTCGATCGACAAAGACTTGCTGAATGTCTCGAAGGTGCTGCAGCTCAACACTCGAGATCAGATTTTTAAACTCGTCATACCATCGTCCCTGCCGTTGATATTCACCGGTCTACGTTTGTCGTTGGGTGTTGGCTGGATGGTTCTGATCGCTGCTGAAATGCTGGCGCAAAATCCCGGGCTTGGAAAGTTCGTCTGGGATGAATTCCAGAATGGGTCGTCCTCGTCGCTTGCGCGTATCATGGTTGCGGTACTGACAATTGGTGTGATCGGGTTCTTGTTGGATCGTGCCATGTACACGCTGCAAGCCATGTTTACCTATTCCGATAAGCGATAGGGGCGGGAGCATGTCTTTTCTAAAACTCAACAATGTCTCTAAGTCTTACGGATCAGGCTCCGCGCGCGAAGAAGTCTTGAATGACATCAGTCTTTCCATTGAAGAGAACGAGTTTGTGGCGATCGTCGGATTTTCGGGCAGCGGAAAAACCACACTCATTTCTCTAATGGCCGGTCTTATTTCGCCCGACCAGGGCGATATTATTTTTGATGGCGAAGCGGTCACGGGCGCGTCGTCGGAACGAGGGGTCGTGTTCCAAAACTATTCGCTATTCGCTTGGCTATCCGTGGTCGGTAATGTGCGATTGGCCGTGGATGCGGTTTTCCCGAAAATGTCTTCTGCCGAGAAACGGCAACATGTAGACCATTATGTCGAAATGGTCGGGTTGAGCCATGCACGCGACCGGAAACCGGCGGAATTGTCCGGCGGCATGCGCCAACGGGTGAACGTCGCGCGGGCCTTGGCCACAAAGCCAAAGATGCTCTTTCTTGATGAACCGCTGAGCGCGCTTGATGCCCTGACGCGGGCAAACCTTCAAGACGAGATTGTCGATATCTGGAGCCAGGAGAAGAAGACAGTGGTTCTCATCACGAATGATGTTGATGAAGCCATTCTGCTGGCGGATAGAATTATTCCTCTCAACCCCGGTCCGAATGCAACTCTTGGCCCGTCCTTTTCCATCAATATCGATCGCCCACGGGATCGTAAGGCGATGAACCACAATGATGAGTTCATTCGGTTGCGCGCTGAAGTGACAAAATATCTGATGGATATAGGGATGACACGGCCAAGCGAAGCGAAAGGGTTGATACTGCCAAACGTAGAACCCATCACAGCAACAGAAGGTGGACTTCGGAGCGGGCTTAAAGAAGCGCGCCAGAAATATAAGAGTCGAAATTCCAATATTGTCGAGTTAAACGAAGATGTGCCGGAGCTTACCGGACCAGCAGCCGAACATATCCAGGGAACTGCCTTAGACGAAGATGTTCCTCAAGCTGTCAAAGACGTAACGGATAAACCAACGGCGAACCCCAACAAATATCTGGAATTCTTTAAGGTTACGAAAATTTACCCAACCCCAAAGGGGCCGCTCACCGTCGTTGATGAATTTGATCTCGACTTGCGCAAGGGGGAGTTCATTTCCCTCATTGGGCACTCCGGATGCGGAAAATCCACCGTGTTGTCGATGGCTGCGGGGCTTAACCCCATTTCCGATGGCGGTATCGTGTTGGACGGAAAGGAAATAACGGATGCCGGACCTGACCGCGGTGTGGTGTTTCAGGCGCCCAGCTTGTTTCCGTGGTTGACCGCGTATCAAAATGTCGCGCTGGGGGTGGAACGGGTATATCCCCACGCCACCTCAAAAGAGCGCAAAGAGATAATTGAATATTACCTCAACCGGGTAGGGTTGGGGGACGCGTTGCATAAACGCGCGAGCGACCTGTCTAATGGCATGAAGCAACGAGTAGGTATTGCCCGCGCATTCGCGCTGTCGCCGAAATTGCTTTTGTTGGATGAGCCATTCGGGATGTTGGATTCCCTTACCCGTTGGGAATTGCAAGAAGTATTGATGGATGTATGGAAGCGGACACAGGTGACAGCCATATGTGTAACGCATGATGTCGATGAAGCCATCTTGGTGGCGGACCGCGTGATCATGATGACGAATGGTCCTCACGCGCGCGTCGGAAAAGTCATGGAAGTAGACCTTCCCCGGCCACGATCTCGCCAGGCGCTTCTCGATCATCCGGACTATTACAAATATCGTGAACAACTTCTGACCTTCTTGGAGGAATACGAAGTCCACGACAAGAACGCTGCCTAACCGGAACGGCATCGTTTCTCAATCGGGTCAACGGCGGCCCCTTCTAGCTGCACTGATGTGGCACCGAACCACGCGAGCATGCCTCGCGTTCGTGCCATTACTATTAGGGGTTGTTTCGCATGCCTTTTATTGAACGAAAAAAGTCGATTGCAACACTCGCGGCGCTTCTCTTCCTGTCCGCGACACCTTCGGTGAAGGCTGAAGAAGCCACCGCGCCAGGTCCAAATGATTTCGTCAACGCGTTTAAAGAATCGAAGATTCTTTTTGACGCGCGTATCCGCTGGGAAACTGTGGATCAGGGCGGGTTTTCCAATGCAGCGAACGCAGTCACCTATCGATTTCGGGCGGGTTTTGAAACCGGCAAGTTCTATGACACGTCGTTCTTGATCGAATTCGATCACATCCGAGATTTGATAGGCGATTTTAACAGTACGACGAACGGAAACACAGCCTTCCCTGTGGTTGCTGATCCCAATGCGACGGAGCTCAACCGCCTTCAGCTGACGAATACCTCGCTGCCGGATACAAAAATCATCCTTGGCCGGCAGAGGATTGTCTTGGACGACGCGAGATTTGTCGGCAATGTGGGCTGGCGCCAAAACGAACAGACATTCGATGCTGTACGCGTTCAGAATACCGGAATTACCGGCCTAACCGCGGACTTCACTTATGTAGAGCAGGTGAACCGAATTTTCGGTGATGAGTCCGCGGTAGGTCGTTTTGACAGTGAGAGTGTTCTGATTAATTTGAACTATAAGACCACTGTCAATGACGTGAAAATCGGAATAACGCCGTTTGCCTACCTCCTTGATTTCAAAAATGCTTTGGCGTTGTCATCGCAGACATACGGTTTCCATCTGAGCATCAGCAAAGATTTTTGGACCTTGAAGGGGTCTTACGCCCATCAGTCAGACTGGGCTGATCAGCCAACGGACTATAACGTCAACTACTATCATGTGAACGGGTCGGTTAAATACAAAGGGCTTGAATTCGCGGGTGGATACGAAGTCTTAGGAGGTGATGGGGCCATCGCGTTCTCAACACCGCTCGCGACGCTGCACAAGTTCAACGGGTTTGCCGACCAATTCCTGGCGACACCGGCCAATGGTCTTCAAGATTTTTATGGCAAGATTGGGTACGCGAAAAAGGGTGTCGGTCCATTCGCTTTACTCAAAGCCTTTGCGGTTTATCACGACTTCTCGGCCGAAAACACCAGTGGCGACTTTGGATCAGAGATTGACGTTGTGGGCGTTGCCAAGATCAAAGGGCTAGACAATGTCACCTTCCTTGCAAAATACGCACATTTTGAATCGGATGACGGCTTTAAAACTGACAAAGAAGTTTTTTGGCTGCAGGCAGAATTCAAATTTTAAGCAAGTCTTTGCAACCCGGGGGCAGGGCGTGTTCCTGCCCTCACATTGTTCATGGAGTTTAGGGTGTCGAAAAAGAAGCTTGTAATCGTCGGAAATGGCATGGCACCGGGAAGAGTTCTGGACCGTCTTCTTGAACAAGATCCTGATGCCTATGACGTAACGATTTTCAACGCCGAACCCAGGGTCAATTATGATCGCATCATGCTCTCTCCGGTCTTGTCAGGCGAAAAATCGTTCGACGAGATCATCATTCACAATGATGAATGGTACGCAGAGCACAATATCTGTCTGTACAAGGGGAAACGCGTAACCCAAATTGACCGTGCGGCAAAAAGTGTCGCCGCGGATGATGGAACCGAAGTTTCCTATGACACATTGTTGATTGCCACCGGATCGGCGCCCGTAGTCATACCAATGCCTGGCCATGATTTGGCGGGCGTTTTGACGTACCGTGATTTGGACGATGTCGAAAAAATGCTTGCCTATGCCAAAAAAGGCGGAAGGGCGGTTGTGATCGGCGGAGGGCTTCTTGGCTTGGAAGCGGCCGCCGGTCTGAAGATGCGCGGCATGGAGGTAACGGTACTGCATTTGATGCCTACACTGATGGAACGTCAGTTAGACGAAGCAGCGGGGTCTCTTTTAGAAAAAGCCATCACCGACCGCGGTATCACTGTCATCACAAAGGCCAATTCCAAGGAAATCGTTGGAACAAATCATGTGGAAGGTGTGAGCCTTGATGATGGCACTTTTGTTCCCGCGGATTTGGTGTGCATGGCTGTTGGTATTCGCCCAAGTAAAACGCTGGCCGAAACGGCCGGGTTGACTGTTGATCGGGGTATAGTGGTCGATGACCACATGCGGACCTCTGATCCGGACATCTTTGCGGTTGGGGAATGTGTGGAACATCGCGGCCAGTGTTACGGACTGGTTGCGCCGCTGTATGAAATGGCCAAGGTCATTGCCGATCAGTTAGCCGACGACAGAGAGTCCGCATATACCGGATCCGTCACGTCCACCAAGCTAAAAGTAACCGGTGTAGATCTTTTCTCCGCCGGTGATTTTGCGGATGGCGATGGACGAGAAGAAATCGTGTTTCGAGATGCTGCATTGGGTGTCTATAAGCGGCTTGTGCTTGAAGACAACCGCATCGTCGGAATCGTTCTGTATGGCGATACAGTGGATGGGGCATGGTTCTTTCAATTGATGAAGGATCAAACCGATATCTCGGACCAAAGAGAGACGCTGATATTCGGACCCGCATTTGCGGAAGGCGGTGCCGTGGACCCTATGGCAGCCGTTGTAGCCTTACCAGATGAATCAGAAATCTGCGGCTGTAACGGCGTTTGCAAGGGAACAATCCTTTCGGCAATTTCGGACCAAGGTCTCGCATCGCTTGATGACGTGCGGGCCCATACAAAAGCATCTTCCTCTTGCGGGACTTGTACGCCTCTCGTGGAAAAACTATTGGCTTTAAGTCTTGGAGACGACTTTGAGCTAAACGCGATCAAGCCAATGTGTGGGTGTACCGACTTTAGTCACGAAGAAGTCAGGCGGGTCATCGTTGCTCAACAACTTAAGTCCCTTCATGCTGTCTTTCAGACATTGGAATGGAAGACGTCGTGCGGTTGCGCGAAGTGCCGGCCCGCACTGAATTATTATCTGCTGTGCGCATGGCCGGATGAATATGCGGATGACGCTCAGTCGCGTTTCATCAATGAACGTGCGCACGCCAATATTCAGAAAGATGGCACATTCTCGGTGGTGCCTCGCATGTGGGGGGGCATGACCACGCCAGACCAATTGCGGGCCATCGCAGATGTTGCGGACAAATTCGCTATCCCAACCGTTAAAGTGACCGGTGGTCAACGCATCGATCTGTTGGGAGTCAAAAAAGAAGATCTTCCAAGCGTATGGGGCGATCTCAACGCCGCGGGTTTGGTTTCGGGTCATGCCTATGCAAAGGGATTACGCACGGTAAAGACATGTGTGGGAACGGATTGGTGTCGGTTCGGCACGCAGGATTCCACCGGTCTTGGTATCAAGCTTGAGAAATTTTTGTGGGGGTCCTGGACCCCTCACAAGGTCAAACTGGCTGTTTCCGGGTGTCCAAGAAATTGTGCGGAAGCAACATGCAAAGATATAGGCGTTGTCTGTGTGGACAGTGGGTATGAAATCCACTTTGCCGGTGCGGCCGGAATGCATGTGAAAGCCACCGAACTTTTGTGCCGTGTGAATACGGAAGAAGAGGTGATGGAATACACCGGCGCCCTGATGCAAATGTATCGGGAACAGGCGGCCTATCTAGATCGCATCTATAAATGGGCGGACAAGGTAGGCACCGATCACATCCGACAAGTGTTGACGGAAGATCATGATACCCGGAAGTCTTATTTTGATCGTTTTGTTCATTCGCAAAAAAGAATGCAAGTCGATCCTTGGGCGGAACGTGCGGCAGGTAAGGAACAGAACGAGTTTACGCCGCTGTCTATGGAGCGGGCGGGGGAGCTTGTGCAATGAGCCTGGCCGGAGATACCTGGGTTGAGGTCTGTCCCCTTACGGAAATTCCGAAGCGTGGTGCACGTGTTCTCAAAACACCGACCGGCTGTGTCGCGCTTTTCAGAACTGTCAATGACGAGGTGTTTGCCCTTGACGATGAATGTCCACACAAAAAAGGTCCTCTTAGTCAGGGTATTGTCCATGGCAATACGGTGACCTGCCCGTTGCATAATTGGGTGATTTCGCTTGAAAGCGGCGAAGCGGAGGGGGCTGATCAGGGGCAAACAAAATCCCATCGTATCAAGGTGGTAGAGGGGCGTGTATTGCTTGCAGTGTCGGGCAGCGCGAACTGTGCCGCATGAACGCGCCTGTTGGATCACCAGAAATTAGACGAACAAAGACCTCATGCCCCTATTGTGGCGTGGGGTGTGGCGTGGTGGTGGAAGGGACTCCGGACCACGTGGTTGTATCTGGTGATCCCGATCATCCGGCCAATTTTGGCCGCCTTTGTTCCAAGGGTGCTGCGTTGGGTGAAACAATCGGGTTATCCGGTCGCTTGCTTCATCCCCTTAAAAACGGGAAACGGACCACCTGGGCGGATGCCACAACAACGATTGCTGATAAGTTTTCCGAAACCATAGCCGATCATGGACCGGACTCTGTAGCGTTCTACGTTTCGGGTCAGATCTTGATTGAGGATTATTACGTTGCAAACAAGCTGATGAAAGGGTTCATCGGCTCGGCAAACATTGACACGAATTCTCGTCTTTGCATGGCGTCGTCTGTAGCGGGACACAAGCGGGCATTTGGGTCCGATACAGTGCCTGGCATTTATGAAGACCTTGAATTGGCGGACCTCATCGTGCTGGTAGGGTCCAATTTGGCCTGGTGCCATCCCGTTCTGTATCAGCGCATTGCCGCGTCAAAAAAGGCAAGGCCGGGTATGCGGATCGTCGTTATCGATCCACGTGAAACACCAACATGTGACATTGCAGATTTGCACCTCCCTTTGGCTCCCGGCAGCGACGTGGCCTTGTTTCAAGGATTGTTTAATGCACTCAAGCTGGGGGACGTGTGCGACCGCGCGTTTGTCGCGCGGCACACAAACAATGTGCAATCGGTTGCGGCTTCCGCAAAACCCTACGACATATTTACCGTGTCTGAAGCAACAGGTCTGCCTATAGAGGACATTTCAACATTCTATAATTGGTTTGCTGCAACCGAAAAGACGGTGACTGTTTATTCCCAAGGTGTCAATCAGGCGGAAGATGGCACGGATCGGGTGAACACCATCATTAATGCTCATTTATTCACGGGACGCATTGGGCGCCCGGGAATGGGGCCGTTCTCCGTCACGGGACAACCAGATGCGATGGGCGGCCGCGAAGTTGGCGGTTTGGCTAATCAGCTCGCCTGTCATATGGAGCTAGATAACCCAGATGACCGACGCCGTGTTCAGCAGTTTTGGGATAGCCCGAAGATCGCAACCAAACCCGGTTTAATGGCTGTCGACTTGTTTGACGCTGTTTACGAGGGGCACATTAAAGCGATCTGGATTATGGCGACGAACCCGGTGGTCAGTATGCCGAATGCCAACAAAGTGCGCGAAGCTCTACGCCGATGCGACTTTGTCGTGGTGTCGGACGTAATGGCGCATACGGATACATCGCGATACGCAGATATTGTTTTGCCATCGACCGCGTGGGGCGAAAAAAACGGGACGGTTACAAACTCGGAAAGACGGATGTCGCGTCAACGTTCCTTCCTCACAGCGCCCGGAGAAGCTAAGGACGATTGGCGCCAATTTTGCGATGTGGCGGCAAAAATGGGATGGGCAAGATCATTTTCATATGAGAATGGGCACCAGATCTTCCAAGAGTATGCCAGGTTGACCGCGTTCCAGAATGACGGCCGCCGGGACTTAGACCTGGGCGGATTGGCGACCCTTGATAGCATCGGATACAACCAATTTCCACCTACTCTGTGGCCAGTCGCCACGCCGGACGGGGAATCCCGGTCTCGGTTTTTCGAAGATGGTTTGTTCTATACCAAAGACCGGCGAGCGAACTTTGTCACGCCAGCCCCTCGGCTATCGACGCGCAATGAATCCGCGTACCCGTTGATTCTGAACACAGGGCGAAATCGCGATCAATGGCACACTATGACACGCACGGGCATTTCGCCCACGTTAAGCCAACATTTGTGCGAGCCCTATGTGGCACTGTCACCCGTGGATGCAACGCGTTATGCAGTTCAAGAAGCAGATATTGCTCGGATAACATCTCCCTACGGATTAATGCTATCACGGGTTCATATTTCTGATCGACAAAATCCCGGGTCTGTGTTTGTCCCGATGCATTGGACGGACCAATTCGCCAGCAACGCGCGGGTTGATGCCTTGGTTGCTCCCAAAACAGATCGGGTCTCCGGGCAGCCGGCGTCCAAATCAACCGCGGTGAAAATCGAAAAGGCGGATCTTGATTGGTTCGGATTTGTTCTCTTTACTGATGACCCATCGGCAGATCGCGAAAGGTGGCCGTTTGAGTACTGGGCGTTGTCTTATTCCCGTCGTGGATACCGCCTAGAAATTGCCGGTAAAGGGCCGTTGGATGTTGCGCGTGAAAAAGTGACCGACTGCTTTTTTTCAAACAAAAGGGCGGTCGAGACCAGCCAACTCATCGAGTATGATGATGTTGCTGCGGGACATCATCGCGCCGCTCTATTTGTTGAGGGCGTGTTGCGCGCGCTGGTTCTGTTGGGGCCTAAACCGGTTTCCGCATCCCGCAGTTGGCTGACAGATCTTTCGGGAAGAAGGTTGGATCCCCCTATGCGTCAACGCCTCCTTGCGGGTCGACCGGGCGGAGAGATTGCGGATCCGGGTCCAATTGTTTGTTCTTGCATGAATGTGGGGGCTAACACCATCTTGGACGCAGTAACAGCGGGCTGCAAATCCGTTGAAGAAATCGGTATGGAAACCAAAGCCGGTACCAATTGTGGGTCGTGCGTGTCTGAACTCCGCCGTTTTGTCGAGGCAAAGATTGATGCCTAAAAAATTCTTGGATGACCCGGCAACCTCACGATGCCTTTTGACTGGAAAAGGCTATGTTGAACTAGCGGCAAAATGCGCGCTCATCGGCAACGAACATAATACACAAGAAGGACGCGTGACGCTTGTTGGAGCGGGGCCCGGCGATCCGGACTTGCTTACAGTGAAGGCCGTAAAAGTCCTTCAAAGTGCGGATGTTGTTCTGTTTGATGATCTTGTTTCGCAAGAGGTTTTGGAACTCGCCCGTGCGACAGCGCATAAGATACTTGTGGGCAAGCGGGGGGGACGTGTTTCGTGTCGGCAAGATGAAATTAATGCCGCTATGTTGGTGCTCGCGAAGAAGGGACTGCATGTGGTGCGCCTTAAATCGGGCGACCCGATGATTTTTGGCCGCGCGGGGGAAGAGATCGAAGCCTTACGACAAGCGGGAATCGATGTTGAGATCGTTCCGGGCATAACAGCATCGTTGGGAGCGGCCTCCAGTCTAAAAGTGTCACTTACGCACCGTGACCATGCACAAGCGGTCAAATTCATCACTGCGCACAGTCGTAAAGGCGAATTGCCGGATATGGATTGGCGTGCTTGTGCCGATGGCAACACCACTTTGATCCTTTACATGGGCGGACGGACAGCACCGATGGCTGCTGAGAAACTCCTCGGGGAGGGCCTCGCGTGCGAGACACCGGTTGTGGTGATGTGGTCTGTGTCGAGGCCTGATCAACGGCACCGCACAATGTATTTACGGGACCTTGCGGACACAGTTATTTCGACTGAACAACCGGTAATTGTCTGTATCGGACATGTTTTTGCCAATGTTACCAAGAAGTCGGCCCCGTTCGCGGCAAACAAAGCCTCCTGCGTCAGTCCGGCGCTCGCGCATCAGAAACAGCTTGATATTGCATCGCCGTAATGAGATATTGTGCAGTGCAAAAGCGTGGTTTAGGAAATGGCATCCACTTGGGATACGCCGCTCATCGTATTGCTCATCGACAGTAACGCCGACAGGGCGAAAATTGTCGAGGAGGGACTGAAGGGAGCGGCCGTCGTGAAACAAGCGTCGGAACTTCATGGCGCGGAATTGTTGGGTCTGGTGCGGCAGCTTCAACCGGATGCCATCATCATCGATTGCGACTCTCCAGATCGCGATACGATCGAAAACCTGCAACTTGTTGCCCGCGAAAATCCAAAACCAGTGGTCATGTTTGTTGAAGACGGCGACGGCGAACTGTCTAAAGACGCTGTGCGCGCGGGTGTCAGTGCGTATATCGTCGATGGGCTTTCCACAAAACGGGTTTTGCCCGTGCTCGAGATTGCGATCGAGCGCTTCAAAATGGTCGATGCCTTGATGCGTGACCTTCAGAAGTCAAAGGAAGACCTGGAAGCGCGTAAAGTGATTGAACGCGCGAAGGGCATTCTGATGGAAAAACGTAAGATCTCTGAAAATGAAGCGTATTCGACATTGCGCAGCATAGCGATGAAACAAGGGAAAAAGATGAAGGAGATTGCAGAAAACATTCTGTCTGTTTCCAGCCTCTTTGAAGAGTGAGTAGTACGGGTAGTTGAATGGTGACGGAAGATATTACAATCGGGTTTGTTCCGCTCACGGATTCAGCGCCGCTTATCCTGGCCAAAGAAAAGGGATTGTTTGAAAAGTATAAGCTGAATGTAACGCTCAGCCGGGAAAACTCTTGGTCTCAAATCAGAGATAAACTTACATCCGGTGCGATCGATGCAGCTCACATGCTTGCTCCGATGATACCCGCAAGTTGGTTAGGAGAAGCACCGTTCACAGAGCGTTTCGTTACGGCACTTACCCTCAATCTAAACGGCAATGCCGTTACGGTGTCTAACGAGTTGTATGAACAACTCACTCAAGCGGACCGGGACGCTATGTTGGAACGCCCGGTCTCGGCCCGCGCCTTGAGAAAAGTCATCGCTCAAAAGATTGAACGCGGGGAAGAACCTCTAACCATTGGTGCTGTCTTTCCCTTTTCATCACATAACTATGCCCTCAGATATTGGCTTGGCGCCGAGGGGATCAATCCAGATCGCGACGTGCGGATGGTTGTAGCGCCGCCGCCATTTATGGTGGAACAACTCGAAAAAGGGATCGTCGATGCATTTTGTGTCGGTGAGCCCTGGAACACGATGGCAGAACATCGGGGACTGGGCCGTACGATCGTCACCTCCGCCGAAATTTGGCGCAACACACCGGAGAAGGTGCTTGGCGTTCGCGAAACATGGGCCAATGAAAACCCCGATATTCACCACCGTCTGTTATCGGCTGTTCTTGAAGCTCTCGTCTCTCTAGATCGGCCAGAAATGCGCCAGGAAGCGTTCTCTCTTTTACTGCAAGACGGTTACGTGCCGGTTCCCGCGGCAGTTCTGGCACCCGCCTTGACAGGACGTGGAATTTTACAGAACCGCAAAAGTTTGGTGGAGAGTGACGATTTCCTTATTTTTCATCATTATGCGGCGAATTTTCCATGGCGGTCCCATGCATTGTGGTATCTCACCCAAATGGCGCGGTGGGGACAGATAAAGAATCCAATCGATATCAGAGAAATTGCGCAACGCGCCTATTTGCCGGAGACCTACCGCCAGGTCGCGCGCGATTTGGGTGTTACTTACCCAACGCTAGACTACAAATTCGAAGGAAATGTGGATCATCCGTGGTTGATGCGTGAAGCGAGTGATGCGCTTGTCATGGCGAGAAGTTCGTTTGTCGATGGCGCCATCTTCAATCCGTCAGATGTTGGTGCTTACCTGGAGAGCTTTCTTCGACACAATATGCGGTTGGATACCCGGCGTGTCCTCAATAACGAATAGCCGCGGTCCGAGTTTGCGCGAGAGCTAAATTCTTGAAATTGAACCAGATAGACGGGCGAAAAATCGTTCGTCTATCTCAATATCGATGGGGCGTTTTTGGTGTCTCTGCCCCTTCGATTTCCATTGATATGTGCAAATTTTTCTTGGATTCAGGCCAAGACTTACGCCGATATGGCGTCAGAACGTCCGTATACGGTGTAGAATATGGATTGTCTGGTCGACACAAATGCCCTCAATGACCTTGCTTTCGGAAAGGGCGCAGGCGTTTTTGGATTACCTATGGTTCGATATATCCATACAACCGTTTCGCCTGCCATTCACCTGCGTCCCGGAAAAACAGAATCGCTTCCTTTTCCACGCGTTCAAGCACAATCATCTGCCCATCGGACTTCGGCAGGGCAAACCCTACTAAATGGCGAGGGACTTCACCGTCGGAATAAATGACGGTCCAAGTTTCCAATTGGTCAATATACCCGCCGCGCAAATCTTGAAAATCCTCAAAGCCGAATATGTCATGCCACGTTCCCCCTCTACAGGTGGCGAGACCAAGTTTGCCATCATGGTTTCTTTTCACCCGTGTTATGAGATCGTGCGCGTGATCGCCATCAAAATCTCCCGATAGCTGACGTGGAGCGAACGGCGCAGCGAGGGTGTATTGGTCAAGGTCGAGACCGCATTTCCCATAGGTTTCTATGTCTTCGTCTGTGAACTGGAGGCTCGCGGCATCTAGGGCTTGATCGCGTTCTTCTTTAGATCGCGGCCACGAAAGACAAGCATCAAATTTCAGGTAGTTCATTCGTGCCCTGGTGCCGGGCGTCGGATTCCCCAACCCATAGTCGACAATCTTTAACCACCCAATGCCATCTGTAGGAGAGGGGGCGGGTAATGCGTTGCCTGACGGCTTGAACCCGCCCGTCCCCGCGAGGGCCGGGGATACGATAAAGGCCCGCACCTCTTGCGGCGCGTTGACACTTCCTTCGTTTGGAGCGGTGTTGTCGGCATTGCGAAAGTGCCATCCAAAAATATCTTTTGGATTTGGGGCACCGCGTAATGGGGGCGTGAGCGAGGTAAGATCGACGGCATCGCCAACAGGGTCGCCTTCATAAAGACGAATGGACCAACCAAGTTCTGCTCGAACCAGGGCAAAGACCCACCCATTTTCCAACGTTTCATAGAAGTTCTGATCGCCGGCAATAAATGGGAGTTGCTGGTCTTTACCTTCAATGCGTACGGTATGATGCGACGGGGTCGGGTTGCATTGCAGCTCCGCTGTTTGGGCGCACACGGCATTGCTAAGTGAGATATAGATTGCGGAAAAGACGAGGATAAACCGCAGCATTCTATTTCTCCTCCTCCAGCAGCCATAGCTCAACAATGTGCGCAGACTGAGCAATCCAGACCGATGCCTGGTCCCGTTCACTGGGCGCGGCATTTTCGTTGGCTAGGGTTGCAACAAAATCACCGGCCGCTTTTTCAATTCCCGCAATGTAGTCTGGCCACGGACCGCCGCCTTCCGGTTTCATGTCAGATGCTTCCAAGGCGGATAATTTTGAATTGATGGCCTCTATTGCTGGGTCATAGCGTAGCCGCGTCGTAGTTGACGAAAAAACCGCTGGTGGATTTTCAAGTTGGGCAAGGCTGCGATAGACAATCAAATAAGGCGGCAACATTTCACTATCAAAACCGCGAGATGCGCCTTCTATCCATGCGGCGACGCCCTTATCCTCGCAGTCGCGTTCTGCAAGAGAGCGCTTAATTTCATCACCTAGTAAAGCGCGCCTCGTTTCCGGCCAACGTTCCATGTCGCTCAAGTTCAGAGCCCGCAACGCGCTGGCCTGCCATGGCTTTAAGAGGTCGCATTCAAGGCCACGTGTCGCGATTGCTTCTAGAAAAGCAGCGGACCGTACCGATGACGGCACCGGCTGTGCGACTGCAACGGTGATGAGAGCGGTGTAAAGCACAACAAGATATTTGAAGAATTGATTCATTTTCTTTCTCTTTCTGCCTCGGCGTTCTTGTTTTATCGACGATTTGATGGGTGCCCTCAAGGCGGAACGGTTGATAAGCGGAAATTAATCTCTCTGGTCAGTCGACATTGTCTATCAGGTCGTTGAAATGTTGTGTGGTCTTGGCTTTCAGATCCGCCAAGTGTTTTTCCAGTTTTTCAAATGAGTCGAAAGATAACCGCCTATACAAAGTTGTTTTGACCCCCTTGGTAAGGTGTGAAGATGTGGGGGGTGTCTCATACGCAATGTGGATGAGCTGACTTAACTGTTGGAGGAAACTGTAGGTTCTGGAAAGATCGCGGTACTGAATATTTGTAAGAATTCGTTTTCCGCGTAACCTTGTGAGTGTCAAAGGTATGTTTTCTCGATCCGTCAGCGAGAACTTCGTTATGTTCGACAAGTAAAGGCAAGCCCCAATCAGCTCAATGTCCATGATGCCCCCTTTGCCGTATTTGAGGTCCCAAAGACTCTCATGATTAGTAGACTGATCAATGCGTTGTTTTAGAGTTAGAACATCTCGCTTCAGTGTTTCCGCGGTCCTTGGTCTTTCGACGGTCTTCTTTAGGTCACGTTGGACGGCCCGTCTGAAAGATGGCACACCTGCAACCGTGCGGGCCTTTAACAGGGCGATCGTTTCCCAGGTCTCGGCACTTGAGAGGTGATACTGTTTGAAGGAGGCCCATTCAACGGTGACCGGCCCGGCCCGCCCGGATGGGCGTAATCGAAGGTCAACGTCATAGAGCTGACCTTCAAATGAATGAGATCCCAATGCGGAAACGACCATTCGCGAAAAACGGGTAAAATAGTTTTGCAGGGTAAGAGGTTCGGGGCCATCGGAAACCCGGTCTTTTTCTTTTCCGAAGGCGCGGTACAAGAAAACCAAGTCAAGGTCGGATGTGGATGTCATTTGCCGCGATCCCAAACGCCCAAGGCCCAACACACAATGTTCTGTATTCTTGATTTTGCCGTGCTGATTGACGAACTCGCTCCACGCGCGATCATAAACAGCGCTGACTACGGTTTGTGCAATCGACGTGTAATGTCGTGCGGCCTCCGACGGATTGAGAGAGCCATTTAAGAGCTGGAGGCTCACGAGAAAGCGCTGTCTGCTCGTCCATCGCTGCGCGTGCAGCAACCAGTTTTCAAAAGATTGGGTGTCGATAACCGAGTGTTTGAAGTCAGTGGTCAAACCTTGATCGAGTTTCAATCGCCTTTTACCTGGCGGAATCATCAAAGTGCCGATCAAGTCGGGAAAGCGCGCCAGCCGTTTCGACAACCGCGGTGCTCGCGCCAGGAGTTTGGCAAGTTCCGCCAGCACTCTTGGATTATGCCGAAACAGGGCAAATATTCGGCCACCGTCTGGAAGTTTTCCGATGAGGTCGGCAAATTCTAGAAATGCCGCGTCAGGGTCGCCGCTATTGGCAAAAGCGACAAGCAAGTCGGGGATGACTTTAGTGAGAAGTTCGCGTTCTGCTTCCGTTGCCGTGGCCTTCAATTGACCACGATGCCATTGGCGTATGACATCGCAGATGACAGGACCTTCCTTGAATCCTAACCGTTCAAGCGTCACAAGCGTGGCTGGGTCGTCTTCTACGCCAGTGAACACCAGCGGACCTTGCGTGAGGGAGACCGGTTCCGAGCCCTTAAACAGGTTTTCGAAATGCCGCTCGACATTTGATAAATGAGTTAGCAAACGGGATTTCAAATGGCGGATGCTCCGCTCCCCATGAAAGAACGCGACTCTTTCTAATGAGGGGCGGTCCGACGGCATGGTATGTGTCTGCTGATCGTCAATCATTTGCAATCGATGTTCGAGTTGCCGCAGATACCGATAGGCCGCTGTCATATGCGTGAGGGTTCGGCTATTGATGTGTCCCTCTCGCAGGAGGACGCGGAGCGCAGCAAGAGTACCTCTGATTTGCAGGTCGGGCTGGCGGCCGCCATAAATCAACTGCTGCGTTTGAACGAAGAACTCGATCTGCCGAATGCCACCACGCCCAAGCTTGATGTTTTGCCCTTCGAACGCAATTGTTTGCGACCCGGCGTGGTATTCCAGCTGTCCCTTAATCGCTTGTATGTCCTCAATCGCCAGAAAATCCAGCGATTCACGCCACACAAATGCCGAAAGCTCTGTCAGAAAATGGTCAGCACTCTGCATATCGCCGGCGACAGGGCGCGCTTTGATCATGGCGGCACGTTCCCAGTTTTGTCCGAAATCTCGATAGTATTTTTTGGCGGCGGTTGTTGAGATCGAAACCTGGGTGGACCTCGGATCCGGCCGCAATCTGAGATCAACGCGAAAGACATAACCTGTTGGCTGAGTAGATTGGAGAGCGTGCACCAGAGCTTTAACCACCCCGATTGCGAAGCTATTTGGATGCTCTTTCACCCGAGCGCCCAACTTGGTTTCATCAAAAAAGGCGATGATGTCGATGTCGCTCGAATAGTTTAGTTCGCGGCCGCCAAGCTTCCCTAGGCCGAGGATAAACAGGCCCGAACCAACTTCTGGATACTGAGCGTCTTCCGGGAAATACATCCCTTTTCGCGTTGCGTCGAAAAGGATGGCACGCACTGTTTGTTGCAGAACCACGTCCGCGAAATCCGATAGTCGACGGACGACCTGATCCACATCCCAGGCGGATGACAAATCGGCGAGCGCCACAGCTACGGCGACTTTCTGGCGGCTTACTCTTATATGTTCTTCAAACGCCGCAAGTGTTCCGTTTTCGGTTGCCTTGATTGATTCCAAAAGAAGCTGAAACCCGGTGTCTGCATCATTCAACAGTGGGGTGACGAGCGTTTCGGGAGTTCGAAGTATAGTACGCGTGAGGAAGGGGCTATTACCAAAAACACCTCTCAGTAGCGCTTGCAGGGGACGGCTCTCGATCTTGTTGGCGAGCCGTTGTGCCTCCGGCAGGTTTGACGTGCGTAAGCTGTCTTTGAGGGATTCCAGGGCGGACTGAGCGGCGCGCACATTCGAAGGACGCGGCACCCCTAATTTGGGTTGGTCCGCATAGAGGTCCGACAAAAAGGCATGCAGTTGTGTGAGCCAATTGGTCACGTTTGACACCGGCTATCGGCTAGAGACCTGGAGAGGGATGAAACGCAAAAGTGGTACTCTCCTATTTTGTACTCTTTGAAGAAATGAACCATCGCCATTTGTCCAGAATAGCTTCATACTATCGGTCATGTCATGGGACCCTTCCTTCCGTAACATAGTCGATCTGGTCCGCTAGCGTGAAGGGCCTGCTCACATCTATGCGGTCGGTAACAGTCATGCTTTTGTCTTATGTCAATGTAGAATCCGACACGTCGTCTATTGAGACATTTCAAACACTGATCGACTTCTTTTTTTGGGGCGAACATGGTCGCTGCCGACCCAGCTGACGGTAAGGTTGAGATTGGCTCTCGAGGCCTGCTGGCCCGACACGACTTCAATCGACTCATCGACGCCGTACGTGGCGCAGGCTATGCGCTTATTGGTCCGACTGTTGAAAATGGGGCCGTCGTCTATCAGGAAATTGAGACAGACGCGGTCTTGCCGGAGGGAATTGCCACCCAACAGGGACCGGGATTTAATCGGCTTGGTGCGCGGAGCGACAAGGCGCTGTTTGGTTATGTATCTGGTGCCCAATCTTGGCGCCCATTTCTGTTTCAGCCAAGCCGAACGCTCTGGCGGGCGCAAAAAACCGGCGATGATATCGTTATTGATCTGCCATCAGATGAAACACCACAACTCGCGTTTCTAGGAATGCGCGCCTGTGAGCTTTCGGCCATTGATCTGCAGGACAAGGCATTGATGCACAACGATATGCCGGATCCGGACTATTCGCAGAGACGTTCTAAGGCACTTTTCATTGCGGTGAACTGTGGAACGGCGGGGGAGAATTGTTTTTGCGTCTCTACCGGCACGGGGCCTGGTGTGGAAACGGGCTTTGATATCGCGCTCACCGAATTGTTGGATGACCGGCGACATGATTTTCTCGTGGACGTTGGCTCCGACGCCGGAGCCGCTATCGCCGCACAACTTCCTTTGCGTGCGGCCGAGGCTGCTGATTTGAAAGAGGCCGAATGCGTGGTGGCCGAAACGGCCAGGTCCATGGGGCGGCATCTTGAGATGGATGGTCTCAAGGAAATACTTCAAGGCAATCAAGCCCATGCGCATTGGTCGACGATAGGCGACAAATGTCTTGCGTGTGCTAACTGCACACTCGTATGTCCAACATGTTTCTGCCACATCACAGAGGATGTGACCGACCTTGATGGTGCTGCCGCCGAACGCCACCAGCGCTGGGATTCGTGCTTTTCACTGGAATTCTCGCATCTTCATGGCGGTTCTGTGCGTCCTACCGTGGCATCGCGCTACCGTCAGTGGATGACACACAAGCTAGCGCATTGGGTGGATCAATTCGGATCGGCCGGCTGCGTCGGCTGTGGCCGTTGCATCACCTGGTGTCCGGCGGGTATCGATATCACCGAGGAAGCTGCTGCACTGAGGCAATCTCTGGAAGGATCTCAGGAACATGAAGATCAAAACACTTGAAGAAGAAATCGCGGAACATCCCTTCTTTGAAGGGTTGAGCCCGCAAACCTGTGCTCTCATCGCCGGCTGCGGCCGTAACGTCCAATTCGGCGCGAACGAAACCATCTATAAATTGGGTATGCCTGCCGATACATTCTACGTCATTCGTCAGGGCAATGTGGCTCTTGAAATGCCGGTGGCGGGAAAACCGATGATGTTTGAAACCGTCGATGGAGACAACATCTTGAATGCGGGCTGGCTGGTTGCTCCGTATACATGCCGGTCTGATGCACGCGCGCTCGACCAAACCCGTGCGATTGCGTTCGATGCGGTTTGTTTGCGGGGAAAATGTGATGCCGATCCGGCGGTGGGATATGCGTTGATGAAACGTTTCGTGCCCATTGTGTTGGAGCGCTTAAACCATGCGCGATTACAGGCGATGGATGTGTACGACGGGGGAAACATCAGCGGATGACCATATCTGCCGGTTCCAGTGAACCGTATCACCCCCATTTTTGGCGCATCGTGGAAAAAACCATAGAGACATCGGATGTGGCCACATTGGTTCTGCAGCCGAACGCTGATGTGGCCGCCATTGAGTTTGCGCCCGGGCAGTTTAACATGCTGTATGCGTTTGGATGTGGGGAAGCGGCAATCAGCATTAGCGGTGATCCGGCCGACAGTAGCAGTCTTGTTCACACAATCCGGGCCGTTGGTTCTGTAACGCGCCCCCTGACCGACCTCGAGTGCGGTGATCTGGTGGGAGTGCGTGGGCCTTTTGGCAGCGCATGGCCAATCGCAGAAGCTGAAGGCAAAGATCTTTTATTGATCGCGGGGGGCTTAGGCCTCGCGCCGCTCCGGCCGGCGATCTATACGATGCTGAGACATCGCGCGGCATTCAATCGGGTTTTGATTTTCATAGGCGCTCGGGACCCAGACAATTTGTTGTTTCAAAGTGAAGTCGCTGATTGGAGCCGCCGTCTCGACCTTGAAATCAAAGTTACTGTTGACCGGGCGGGTCAGGATTGGCGCGGAAATGTTGGCGTGATCCTGCGGCCGATCAGCAGCGCCGAGTTTGACCCGCAAAATGCTGTCGCTTTTATTTGTGGTCCGGAAATCATGATGCGTTTGTCCGCGGAAACGCTGATTGGCCGTGGAATGCCCAGCGAAGCGATCCATGTCTCGCTTGAACGCAATATGAAATGTGCATTTGCACGGTGTGGGCATTGCCAATATGGCCCCCATTTTGTGTGTAAAGACGGGCCCGTATTCCGGTTCGACCGGATACGCCCCCTTCTCGAATTGCCAGAGATCTGAGTTAATGCGTGCAAAAAAACCGAAATTGGCTGTTTGGAAGTTCGCATCGTGCGATGGGTGCCAGCTGTCTATTCTGGATTTGGAAGACGAACTATTGACCCTCGCCGACACCGTGGAGATTGCGTATTTTCTCGAGGCGTCGAGCAAAACCGTGGACGGTCCTTACGATCTTTCTCTGGTTGAAGGGTCAATCACAACGGCTCATGATTCGGAGCGTATCAAAGAAGTGCGTCGGATTTCCCGTAAACTGATTACCATCGGCGTCTGTGCGACGGCGGGGGGAATTCAGGCCTTACGCAATTTCGCCGATGTGGAGGAGTTCAAGAAAGCTGTATACGCGCGTCCCGACTATATCGACAGCCTGGCGCTTTCAACACCCATAGCGGACCATGTGCATGTGGATTATGAGTTGCGCGGATGCCCGGTCAACAAACAACAACTTCTCGAGGTTGTTGGTGCCTTTGTCTTTGGGCGAAAGCCCATGGTGTCCGCCGACAGTGTATGTGGCGAATGTAAGCGCAGAGGTACGATTTGCGTAACGGTTGCGGAAAACAAGCCTTGTCTCGGGCCTGTCACTCATGCCGGCTGCGGCGCGATATGTCCTGCGTTTGGGCGGGCTTGTTATGGCTGTTACGGTCCCAGTGATACGGCCAATATGCCGGCTGTGACACGAATTCTGAAAGACCAAGGATTGTCGGACGACGAGATCCTGCGCATTCTGCGCACCTTCAATGCCTATGCATCCGAATTCCGGGCCGAAAGTGAAAAATATGACGCGACGCAAGATTAATGTTCAATATCTCGCGCGTGTTGAGGGCGAGGGGGCGCTCAATGCCGTGATCACGGATGGCGTGGTCGAAAAGGTAGAACTGAACATATTTGAGCCGCCGCGTTACTTCGAAGCGCTTCTTCGCGGGCGAGAGTTTACGGAAGCGCCGGACATCACGGCCCGCATATGCGGTATTTGTCCAGTGGCCTATCAGATGAGTGCCGTGCACGCGATGGAAAGCGCTTGTGGCGTTGTCCTGCCGGACCCTCTGCACGAGCTGCGTCGTCTGCTTTACTGTGGCGAGTGGATTGAGAGCCACGTCTTGCACATATTTATGCTGCACGCACCGGATTTTCTTGGATGTCACGGCGTGGTTGAGATGGCAAAGGATCATGGGGATCTGGTGCGCCATGCTTTGCGCATGAAAAAAGCGGGTAATGCCATCGTCGCTGCGGTTGGCGGGCGCGAAGTACATCCGGTGAACATACGGGTTGGCGGATTTTATCGGGCCCCGTCGAAAGCATCGCTTCGGGCGTTAAAGGATGAACTTCTTTGGTCGCGGGACCAGGCGGTGGAAACCGTAAAGTGGGCCGGTCGCCTGCCGTATCCTGATTTTGAACGGGACTATACCTTGGTAAGTTTGCGTCACGACACGGAATACCCCATGAACCGCGGGCGCATTGTTTCTAACCGAGGTATGAACCTGCCGGTCAATGAATTTGAAGACTATTTCGAAGAACACCACGTTCCCCATTCAACGGCACTGCACGGCCGCACCAAGGATAACGAATCCTATTTGGTGGGACCGCTTGCGCGTTATGCCCTTAACTCCGACCGGCTTCCCGATCATATTGCCGCGTTAGCTGTCGAGGCTGGGTTGGAGGCCGGTTGCCGTAACCCTTACAAAAGCCTTATCGCGCGGGCCGTTGAAACCCTTTACGCATTCGATCTTGCCCTACACATAATTGAGACTTATGAGCCGCCGTCGATATCATCGATCGACGTCACGCCATGCGATGGGAGCGGTCAATGGGCAACCGAAGCACCCAGGGGAATGCTCTATCATCGATATGCCATCGGATCAGACGGGCTTATAAAGGACGCCAAAATCGTTCCGCCCACATCTCAGAATCAACCCTCCATAGAAGAAGATGTCCGGGGTGTAATTGAAAAAAATCTGTCGATGGAAGATGACGATTTGCAACATCGTTGTGAGCAGACCATTCGCAACTACGACCCTTGCATCTCATGTTCAACGCATTTTCTGAAGCTCAACATCGAACGGAAAAACAGCAGCGGTCTGACATGAGCGATTTGTTGATAGGTGTCGGGAACCCCGTGCGGGGTGATGACGGCGTTGGATGTTTCGTTGCAGAACAGGCGTCCAAAGCAGCGCCTAACCTCGATGTGTTGATATCCAGGGGGGACCCCGCGGAATTGTTGGATGCATGGGGTGGCAAGCGAAAGGTTGTCATCGTTGATGCTTGCGTGAGTGGCGCGACACCAGGAACCCTTCACCGGTTCGACGCGTGTGCGGGACCATTGCCTTCGGTCTTCGGCGAAGTGTCCACACATGGCGTTGATCTTGGTGCATCGGTCGAAATGGCCCGCGCGTTAGACGGCCTTCCAAGCGAACTTATTATCTATGGCATAGAGGCTGTTCAGGCGGCGCACGGCACTCCCATAACACCCCGCGTTTTGGAGGCGGCACAGTCCTTGAGCCAGCGCATCCTCGAAGAATTTACGCCGCAAGTGGAGGGTTAGGTCGTGCACGAAGCGTCGCTCATGAATTCTCTAATGGCAAAGATTGACGAGATCGCGGCTCGCGAAAAAGCGAACCGGGTGAGTGCGGTCGAAGTATGGCTGGGTGCGCTGTCTCATATGACGCCTGAGCATTTTCGAGAACATTTCGATATTGCCGCCAAAGGATCGATCGCGGAAGGGGCAACCCTTATTACCGAGGTCTCAGAAGACATTCATGACTCGAACGCTGAAACCATATTGTTAAAGAGTATCGAAACAGAGGGCTGATGACCGCCGCTCATACCCCTGCCGAAGGAATGTATCGCCGACGCTTGGACATAACGGGTATTGTCCAGGGTGTCGGTTTTCGTCCGTTCGTATGTCGCCTCGCCGATGAAATGGGGCTAAGCGGTCATGTGTTTAACTCGGACAGCGGTGTGTCCATAGAGGTTGAAGGGGGGCGATCACAAGTCCTATCGTTCGAACACCGCCTGAGGGAAAATCCCCCGCCACGCGCTCGCATCGACGCCGTAACGATCACCGATCGTCAAACTCGATGTGACAGAGGGTTTCGCCTGCTGCCCACCGCGCAACGGGCGGCCGCTGCGAACGTGCCGCCCGATGTTGCCTTGTGTGGCAATTGCTTGGCCGAAATTTCAGACCCAGACAATCGGCGATACGGCTATCCGTTTACCAGCTGTGCTCATTGCGGCCCGCGTTATACGATCATTGACCGCATGCCGTTCGACCGGGCGGCAACCACAATGCAGGAGTTTGACCTGTGCGACGCCTGTTCGGCGGAATACCGGTCGCCGGACGACCGCCGCTTCCTGGCGGAAACAATTGCGTGTCCCGACTGCGGCCCTCGAATTGCCCTTCGACATCCGTCAGGTGTTGATGTGGAGTGCGGTGCCATTGACCAGGCCGCTCTATTGCTGAAAGACGGCGCCATTGTTGCGGTGAAAGGCATCGGCGGCTTCCACTTGCTCGCCGATGCAACGAATGATGAGGCCGTGCGGCGCTTGCGAAAAATAAAGAACCGGCCCAGCAAGCCCTTCGCGGTCATGGCCCCGCTGGCGGACATCCATAAAATGGGGGACATAAACCCTCAGGAAGTGGATCTGCTGTCGTCAGCCGCCGCGCCAATCGTTCTGGTGAAACGGCGGGTGAAAACGAAGATTGCGCCGAGCGTTGCGCCACACTGTTGTGATTTGGGCGTTATTCTTCCGTATACCCCGGTTCACTATTTGCTTCTCGATCAAGTAAGCGATCCCCTGGTCGTGACGAGCGCAAACCTTAACGGGCAACCCATCATCATCGACGAGGGGGACGAATGGTACCATTTGAGAGAGCTTGCAGACGTCTTTCTGGTCCATAACCGCGCCATTTTGCGCCCGGCGGACGACAGTGTCTGCCGCATCGTCGACAATGCGCCACAAATTTTGCGACTTGGCAGGGGCTATGCGCCAGCGTCGCTTACGCTTTCAGAAAGCACGGCGGCGACGCCCACCATCGCGGCGTTGGGCGGACATCTGAAAACGGCGCCGGTTTTGACCATTGGCTCGCGTGCGGTAGTAGGCCCTCATACAGGTGATCTCGGATCGCTCGCCATGAGTGACGCCCTTTTGGAAAATTTGAACGCTCTTGAGTCATTGTATGGTGTGACTGCGGATGCGATTGCGTGCGACGAGCATCCTGATTACGAAACAACGCATCTCGCGGAGGAAATGGGTCTTCCGACTATCCAGGTACAACACCACCTTGCGCACATTGCTTCTGTGATGGCGGAGCACCAACTAGACGGTCCTGTGTTGGGCTTTGCCTGGGACGGGACGGGCTTTGGAAATGACAATACGATATGGGGTGGCGAGACGCTCTTCATAAATAAACGAGGGTGGCGGCGCACCGCCCGACTGCGGCCGTTCGCATTAATAGGTGGAGATTTAGCGGCCCGGGAGCCACGGCGTGCCGCGTTGGGTGTTCTAGAAGAAATTGGGAAGACGGATTGTTCAATAGAGGGCGCCTTTGAACGGGATCAATTGAGGCTGCTGCGTCAAGCACTGCGTGCCGGTGTGACGTCCGTTAAGACGTCCAGTGCTGGCCGCTTGTTCGATGCGTGCTCGGCATTATTGGGATTGAATTTTGTGTCGAGGCACGAAGGAGAGGCGGCGATGATGCTTGAGGCTTGCGCCGCCGAGGCAGCCGCCTCAGATCGGCTCTATCCTTTTGACATCGCACCATCGGAAACGTCAGGTCTTCGTGAAATCGATTGGCGCCCTATGGTTCGGGCGATGCTCAAAGACAAAAAGCAAAATATGCCGACGCCTGTGATTGCCCGTACCATTCATAATACCTTCGCTGCGATGATCGCGGCCGAAGTGGAATTAGAGCGGCAAGACGTTATTGTCCTGTCAGGTGGCTGTTTTCAGAACCGTCTCTTGCTCGAAAGCGCTATAAAACGCCTGAGAGAACAAGGATGTCGCGTTTTCATTAACCGCGATGTTCCCCCTGGCGATGGCGGGTTGGCGCTGGGTCAGGCATTTTGGGCACGGCGGATGCTCCAGGAGAGGATGTGATGTGTCTTGCGGTCCCTGGTAAAATTATTTCGGTTTCTGGCGAAGCCCATCAGTGTACGGCACGGATTGATTTTGGCGGCGTGATTAAACAGGCCAGTCTTGCTTTGCTGCCGGATGCGCAGGTGAATGACTATGTCATTGTCCATGCGGGAATAGCGATCGCGCGGCTAAATCCGTCTGAAGCGGAACGGACGCTGGCGGAAATCGAGAAAATGGACATTCGTGACGCAATGGCGGATGTGGACACATGAAATATGTCGATGAATTTCGAAATGCTGATGCCGTCAGATCACTAGCGAATGATATTCATCAGGTCGCCACGCGGCCATGGTCTCTCATGGAAGTCTGCGGAGGTCAGACACACGCAATCATGCGCCATGGACTGCATCAACTGCTCCCCAAAGAGATAACGCTCTTGCATGGACCCGGTTGCCCCGTCTGTGTCACACCCCAGCCCTATATAGATAAAGCAATTGAAATTGCGTCACATCCGGGCGTGATTTTCACAACCTTTGGAGACATGCTTCGGGTGCCTTCCGCAAAGGGCGACTTAGCTTTGGCCAAGGCGAGGGGCGCCGATGTGCGGATTGTTTATTCGCCATTGGAAGCTGTCGACATCGCATGTCAGCACCCGGACAAAGACGTCGTATTCTTTGCCGTGGGATTTGAAACCACAGCGCCGGCCAACGCGCTCGCGGCCTATCAGGCGAAAGTTTCGGGCCTTCAAAACTTCTCAATGTTGGTTTCGCAGACCTTGGTGCCAGCCGCATTGGAGGCTCTTGTGTCCCAAAAGGACTGCCGCATTGACGCCTTTCTGGCGGCAGGCCATGTGTGCGCCGTGATGGGCCTGCGTGACTATGACCCTATTGCCGCCAAATATGGAAAGCCAATTGTTGCGACCGGCTTCGAACCGGCGGACATTCTGCGTGGTGTTTTGGCTGCGGTGCGGCAGTTGGAAGCCGGTACGGCGCAGGTGGAAAACTGTTACGAGCGTGTGGTCGCGCATGATGGCAACGTAAAAGCTCAATCGTTATTGCGGCAAGTTTTTGAGGTAACGGAAAAAGAATGGCGCGGTATTGGAACGCTTCCCCATAGCGGCCTCAGACTGCGGCCTTCGACCTACGGTCAGTTCGATGCGGAGCGCCGCTTCGGTCTGGTGACGGAGGAGGCGTCCGAGGAGAGAGAATGTATGAGCGGCCCTATTCTCCAGGGGGTGAAGAAGCCAATCGATTGCCCCCACTTTGGGAAGTCTTGCACACCGGATACGCCCATTGGTGTGACGATGGTGTCTGCCGAAGGGGCCTGCTCCGCATATTACCTAAACATGCAATTTGGGGCTTGAACCGTGAGTGAGGATAGTCCGGGTACCGCATGCCCCATCGAAATTGATCAAGGTGAAGTTATCGAGCTTGCCCACGGGGGCGGCGGCCGGTTGATGCGCCAGCTCCTTGATGAAATTGTTTCGTCGGCGTTTGAGGGGCTGGGCCTAGATACATCCCGGGATAGCGCGCCGATAAAATTGGAAGGGCCTGGCGCCTTCACGACAGATTCCTATGTGGTCGATCCCCTGTTTTTTCCAGGGGGAGATATCGGCAAACTCGCGGTCTGCGGGACCGTTAATGATTTAGCGATGGGAGGCGCGGTGGCTCAGGCATTGACGATATCGTTCATTCTTGAAGAAGGACTTCCGGTGGCGGAGCTTCGGCAGATCGTTCAGTCAATCGCCACGACAGCTCACCAATCACAGGTTCAAATTCTTGCCGGTGACACGAAAGTTGTTGAGCGCGGGAAAGGCGACGGCATCTATATCAACTCAGCAGGAATTGGGGTGCGGCGGACGCCTTATGATCCGTCTCCCGATAAAATACGTGATGGCGACTCCATTATTCTAAGCGGTGATATCGGCCGGCACGGCGTGGCCGTTATGGCTGCCCGGAACGGGTTGGAGTTTTCAGATCCAGTGACCAGCGACTGTACGTGTTTGTGGCCGGAAATTGATGCCTTGGCGTCGGCAGGTGTGGAAATTCGGTGTCTGCGCGATCTCACCCGTGGCGGGCTCGCCGCAGCGCTCGTGGAAATCGCGGAAGCAAGTGGTCGGGATCTTCAAATAGAAGAAGAGGCAGTGTCTGTTTCTCAGCCTGTGCGTGCTGCGTGCGATTTGTTTGGGCTTGATCCGATGAATGTTGCCAATGAGGGGCGGTTTGTTTTGTTCACGCCGCGCGATCAAGTGAAGGAAGCACTTTCTGTTTTGGAAGAGGCAGCAGGGCGCAGGCCGGTCGAGATCGGGCGCGTAAGCTCAACGAAAGAGGGCCGGGCCATCATAAAAAGCCCGTATGGTGTCGCGCGCCGCATCCATCTGCCGAAAGGCCAACAAATGCCGCGCATTTGCTGAGCGTTCAATACTCGACCTAATTAGTGGCGGCTCCATCAGTATTGCAGTTCATTGAGGGGAAGTAGCGACTTAACGCGTTGGGCAACGATTTCCAGGGGGGCATCCGTAAGGACATTACTCCACGTAACAACCCCAACATCGTAGTCCAGCTGCCGGACGACGACGCGAGCATCGGCGTCTGAAGCATCTCCTGTCCGGGAATCCACCCGGGCCTTTAAGGTGGGGGGCGGGGCCTCAAGCCAGATTCCGAAAAAAGAGGCCTGGTGCGTTGCGGCTACTTTCTGGGCGGTCTCTCGCTCATTCGGTCGGTGGTATACCGCGTCCATGATCACGCTTTGACCGTAACTCAGAACTTCCGCTGCTTTTTCGTGAAGAAGAGCATAGACACGCTGCGATGTATCGTCTGTGTACGCACTAGAGGGAAGCGTTTCCGTTTCGCTCACGTCAAAAATCTGCTTACGTAAAACATCGCTGCGCAACACAACGGCCCCAGGCGGCGCCCCAACAAAGGAAGCAACCTCCCGTGCGACAGTCGATTTACCAGTCCCTGACAAGCCGCCAATTGCCACCAAGACCGGTTCATGGTGTGCCAAAAATTTTTCGGCGAAGCGGAAATAGGTTTCCGCGGCGCTATGATTATTTTCGGCGGCGGCGATCTTCGCGCGAATGGCGGCACGCACCGATAAATAAAGCGGCAGCAGAGAGACGGCGCTTAGATCGGACGTGGCCGACAGGTATCGGTTGAAAACGAGGTTTGCTGACCGTCCGTGCCCTCGTTCCAACAGATCCATCAACAGAAAGGCAAGGTCATACGCCACATCAATGCGAGCCATATTATCGTCGAATTCGAGGGCATCGAAAAGGGTAGGCTCGCCGTCCACGCAGACCAGATTCGCAAGATGCAGGTCACCATGGCAATGGCGGATATAACCTTTTTCCTGGCGGGTGTGAAAAACCGTCTGCTTCCTCGCCATCCAGTCATCAAGGTGACCCGTCATTGTATCAACGCGTGCTGAGGAAAAGATTGTCGGAAATTCTCGGAAGGCGTCGGTGTTTTCCCGGATGATTTTCTGCATGGCGCTGAAAAAATCGGGTTCCTCGCGGTAAATGGGTGCGCCTGTGTGGAATTCGGCAATTTTATCCGACAGGGTGAGGAGCATTTGATCGGTGAGCACGTGCCGTTCCGCCAGGTGGTCCAAGCGTTGGTCTTCGTCAAAACGATGCATCTCGACACCCCACTCGATGATGTCGGCTTTGTCGGTCTCTAAACCGTCTCGGATAAGCGCTAGAGATCCATCGGACTGGCGAGCAACAGCGCAAACGCCAATATAGATAGACGGTGCGGTCGGGCGATTGAGTTTTATCTCGTTGAAACAGGCGGCACGTCGTTTCTCAAGCGTGGAAAAATCCATATACGGGTATTTGACGGCTTTTTTGACTTTGATGACGCGGTCCGGCGTCATGAACAGCATGGCGCCGTAGGTATCTACGCGGTCTATGTGATCCGTGTTCGGGCCGTAGGTCGACGGCGCGGACAAGAACTGCTCGACCTCTATTTGATCGGCAACCAGGTGCGGGTTTTGAGTTGCATTCGTCTCTTTAAGGGCCTGTGCCACCGGGAGCCTCTGCGAGAGCCATTGCCAATAAGACATCTTGTGTCATCCGGCGTTTTAATGCCTTGACGCAGATCAAATGAAGAATGGCGCTGCAGCTCACGTATTGGCAGTTTGTCTGTACAAGAACAAAGCAATCGCAAACATTATGATTTCATAAGCCAGTAGCGACAAAATGGACGGATCTGGCATGCCTACCATTGCTAAGCTGGCGATTCTTCCCAAAGCTTGACCGCCCATAAACAACGCCAAAAGGCCTAAGGCGTCTGATCTTCTTGCGGTGTTAATAACGCCCCAACCGAATAACCCGGCCATGCAAAGAAACAACCCTCCATAGGTGCCACGCAGCATATTGTCGATTCCAGGCCCATCTGTAGACAAACCATAGTTCGCCAACAGCACATTGGGATCATACAAATACGCAAGCCCAATCAGTGCGATCACAGCCGCATTCAGAAACAAAATTATTCGAGACATCAGACTCATTCTTGGTCTCCAAGCTAAGGTCGTGCTTGGGGGCAAGATAGGGATCTAGATGTCTCTAATAAAATGAATAGTTTTTTAGAAGGTACTAAAGAAAATGAATATCAGATAGCGTACTAGGTGTGCTCTGGGTGGTAGACCGCGTAGAGATCCGGCAGGAAACCCGCCAAATGGTTCATTTCCATGCCGCAGTGAACCAACATCTCCGACCCCAGAGCAGTGGAGACTGCGCGCCGCCGGACAAAGCGGGATCCAAGGATGCGGTTCCGAATTCCATTTTTTCTGTTGCCTCTTACCTCGGGCTTTCCCACCCAGAACCGGCTCCGCATTTCGGCGCCATCCTCTGTTTCCCGGATCTGGTGAATGAGATAGCCAACAGTGATCGGTGCACCCTGCAGATCAACGCGGCCGCAAACAAGTGCGGATGTTCCCCCGGAGGTGAGATCCGCCGTATTGCCAAACAGGTCGCTTGGATCAAAGAAGGTGATGGTGATCTTCTGAAGACTGTTGCCGATGTATTCGGTCACATAATGGGTGGTCATGTATTTTTCCCTGTTGGATAGGGAAGGATCGTCACCCTGCATCTTGCGCGTGCCGTTAGCCATATGAGCGCGGGGATGCCACAGCTTGTAGCGTTGGTCTTCCATGTAATGCCACCCCATCCACCATTCGAACATGGCGCCAGACACACGGGGCATATGGGTCAGTGCGGCGACGAATATTCGACCGCTGGCGAGTGTCGCGTACCCATTTTCCAGGGCGAGATATCCTGGCTTGAGCAACTGGCCAACATCGTCCAGGTCGAAAGCGAGGTCTCGTGCCTCTTCCCCATGAAGTATTGCGTTAACGATTTGTGGCTGCATCGGCGCCATATTCGGCTGCCAGAAGGGAGCGTAAGGCTTGCCGTCCAGGTCACCCGGCCGCATGCCCAAATAGATGTTTTTTTTCTTGCGCACTGGAATTAGCCCTCTTGACGCAGATCAATGTGGTTCAGTTTTGCTTGTGCCGCAATGGTGCTTTCGCCTGATCTTGAGGTATAATTGGAGCGTTGACCAGGGCGGTAACCAGATACGAACAATCAAACTTGAGAATATTTTGGGTCAAGAAGTAACGCACACCAATTATAGCGAATCCGAACGTCAAGCATTTCGCGACCTCCTCCATGAGGAAACAAAAACGCTGAAACGCTGGTTTGATGACGGCGCTTTTGCGGCACCCGCTTTGCCGACCACAGGTCTAGAGCTTGAAGCTTGGCTGCTCGACGAAAACCATTTGCCCACGCCAAACAATGATGTGTTCATCAAAACAATCAATGATGAACGCGTGGTGCCGGAACTGTCGAAATTCAATTTCGAACTGAATATTGACCCACAACCGCTCTCCGCGAATTTTCTCTCGACGATCCACGCGGATCTGAGTGGCCTATGGCAACGATGTATCGATGTTGCCGACACTCTGTCGTTTAAACCCATACATATTGGAATTCTGCCGACGGTACGTGATGAGATGCTTCAACCGGATTGGATGTCCGACTCGAACCGGTATACCGCGCTGAACCGGGAACTGTTAAGCCGTCGCAAGGGAAAGCCTATTCACATCAATATCGCTGGGTCCGATCGGTTAGATTTCGAGGCTAGCCATATCATGTTGGAAGCTGCCTGTACCTCCCTGCAGGCCCATTTGCTCATCACCCCAGAGAATGCCGTCCGTATGCAGAATGCCTCAATGATTGCATCGGGCCCATTGGTCGCCGCATCTGCGAATTCCCCGTTCCTTTATGGTCAAGACCTTTGGGCTGAAACACGGATACCGACCTTTGAACAGTCCACGGCGGTTGATGGGTTTCGGGATCTGCAAGGACGGCAAGCTTTGCGCGTGACCTTCGGGTCTGGTTATTTGAGGCACTCGTTTCTTGAGCTGTTTCTCGAAAATCTCAGCTATCCGGTTCTGTTACCGTCTGTGGATAATAGCGGCAAACAGCTCGCGCATTTGCGCCTTCAGAATGGAACGATTTGGCGCTGGAACCGGCCAATTCTTGGCTTTGATGGTGAAGGAACGCCTCACCTTCGCATCGAGCACCGCATCATACCGGCGGGGCCTACCATCCCCGACATGATCGCTAATCTCGCGCTTTATTTCGGCTTGGCATTGGCCCTAGGAGAGGCGCCGATCCCACCGGAAAACGACCTTCCTTTCGAGGACGCACGCGCAAATTTCTATGCCTGTGCAAAACATGGGCTTGATGCGACGGTAACTTGGCAAGGTAAAACCATTGGCGTGCAAGCACTTCTGCTCGAACAGCTTGTTCCGAGCGCAAAGCAAGCTCTCAGGCAGAAGGGGGTTCTCGATACCGATCTCAATCTCTATTTTGATGAGATATTGGTGCCGCGCTTACGAAAAGGGCAAACGGGCGCTGCGTGGCAGCGGAGTTTTGTTCAGTGTAACGGCAAGAATTTTCAGGCGTTAACGGAAGTCTATCGTAAAAATCAGTCTACTGATATACCTGTACACGATTGGACGGTGTAGAAAGCCCGGCACTTTATGCATTTTGACCGTATCGATTATCTGCCGTCAGAAATTTGTCAGACGCCCCTTTCGGACATTTTGAGTGTGTTTCCGAACCCGACGCTGATATCGGTTGCAGGGGAACGGGAAGATCCGCTGTTTGTATCGACCCTTCTTCATGGCAATGAAACGACCAGCTATTTTGTATTGCAAGAGCTCGCCAGACGCTATGCACATACACCGCCGCCTCGCAGCTTGCTGATTTTTGTGGGCAATGTCCGGGCCGCGGCCGCAGGCAAACGATTCCTGCCTGGTCAGCCGGATTTCAATCGATTTTGGAGCCGTTCCTCCGAGCCGGGATATGAGCTTGCCGAACACATAATGGAAACGGCGCAAAATCGGTATGTCTTTGCCAGCATTGACATTCACAACAATACTGGGGCCAATCCGCTTTATGGCTGCGTGAGCACATACCGGCCAGCCGACCTCTACCTTGCGGCGAGGTTTGCCCCTGTGGGTGTTTTTTACCTCAACCCGCCGACCACCCAGTCGATTGCATTTTCCCGCATGTGTCCGTCCATTACCATCGAATGCGGTCAAAACGAGACAAAAGAAGGTATCGAACGGGCGATAGATCTGGTCGAACACACCATGGCTCTGGACACTTTTCCCCGGCACGCCCCAGAAACGGAGGCGCTTCGGCTGTTTGAGACGATCGGACGTGTGCTCATCAATCCGGGTGCTCAATTTTCCTTCGGCGAGGAGGGATGTGACCTTGTTTTGCGTCCGGATCTTGAAGACTTCAACTTCAAGACCATGCAACACGGCACCCATTGGGCGACCTGCACCCAACGGGACCATCCGTTCCGTGTGGTGGACGAACACGGAACGGACTTAACCGATCAGTTCTTTCAGTTCGACGGAGCGCAGGTGTCGTTGGCGCAAGACATCACCCCCTCCATGGTAACCCATGACGTGGACGTGATCCGTCAAGATTGCCTGTGCTACCTGATGAAGCCTCATGATCTAGCACCAGCTTGAATTTGGTTGCTCGTGCCGTTTCGTTCGGGTCAATATGCGCCTGGCGCCTATTCAAAATCCCAAGACACACTGCCGGGACCATTCCAATCGGTGAGGATGACCAAGTTAGGCGAAATGCGGTACTGCCGCGGCCACCCACCTTCCGCCTTTATGTCACCGTTACGTACGGCGATCAGACCATCCCGAAGGGCTGCGAGTGAGGCCATTTCGGTAATAGGGGCGCCGGTAGTTTCGGCTCCGCCATGACCTGCGAGAATTTTGGTCGTAGACGGCAAGGTGTTGATGAGACGAACGGTGGTATCAAGATAGGCTTGAAGGCTGGAATTGGGCATAAAGGCGTAAATCTCACCATCGCCCGCATAGTCACCCATAAACAAGAAATCCCGTGCTGGATCATGGATAGAAACAGATTCGGGTGTATGACCAGGTGTTGACAGAAGTACGAGCTTTCGACCTCCTAGGTCCAACGCATCTCCTATTTGCAACCATTTGAACACCGGCCAGGACGATCTTTCAAACTTTTCGACCGATCCCAAATATTCGTTTGATTTCGGCCGAAACGTTCCTTTCTCAAGGCGCTGCCGCAAACCGGCAACATCCGGCATAATGATTTGCGAGAAACGATCATGGTTTCCCACGTGGTCAAAGTGGAGATGGGTAGCAATCACGAAAACCGGTTTATCGGTCAGCGATTGAACCACAGGTCTTAGATCGCGATGGGGCGAGCCCGAGTCGATCAGTAGGGCTGAGTGAGAACCGACGAGAAGATACATATGTGGGTCACGATAATAGCGCGGCTCAGAGATAACGTACGTATCCGAATCCAGTGCTTCTATCGTAAAATAATCATCGTGCCATCGCTCTTTCGACCCCAATTCGATGGACACTTTGTCGAGCAAGGGTGGCGTCGGTACTGCAAAGGGCATTACCGCCAATATGAATGGCGTTCTGAAGTAGACGACAACGGCGATGATGGCGGCCAACCAAGCAAGGCCTTGTGAAATGATGCGCATAGTACCCCCTTCTTTGCGTCTGTGCAGCTACAGTCCAAACGGTGCGCTACGAAAGGGTGACGAAAGGGGGCACTTTTTTGTGACAGAAAATGCTGATTTCTGGGAGACTACTGACCGAGAACGATAGGCGCTCCTTCAGACATCATGACTCTAACCATCCATCATCGGTTTTGTGCCGTGGCATACAACGAACGAACCGGGGATACGATAACCCTTTTCCGTTCTGTAGGGCGCAATGGACTGTAGATAATCCTCATGGGCCGCCTTGCGGGTTGCGTCATCAAAACGGTCATACGCGAGTGCGACAGGACCGCCGACAAACGCTGCTTGAAGTGCTGATTGATCGTCATCATACGGTAAAACGGTTTCTATGTTGCGTTGGCCAATGTGATGAAATCCAGCTTCTTCCATTTCGCAGGCCAGCGTTTCGCCGGTACCCAAGCGAAAGAACATAGGGCACACATCGGATTCCACCCGCGCATCGACAATGGGAAAAATATCCGCCCATCCACAAGATTTGCGGGCGCCCCACACGGCGAAGACAGCCCGCCCGCCAGGTTTCAGCAACCGCAGGGCTTCGCTCATCGCGTGAAGAGGGTTTGGCACATACATCAAACCAAGCGCGCAGGTGACGAGATCGAACTGATTGTCGTCAAGCCCGTCTTGGGTTTCAGCGTCGGCGCGGCGTGCGTCAATTTGGGTATGGCCACGTAACGATGCTTCTTCCTGCATGATGTCGATCATGCGTTCGGAGATGTCGGTTGCAACCACATGGCCCGTCTTCCCCACGGCATTCGCCAGCGGGAACGTGACCAAGCCTGTACCGCAGGCCATATCTAACACGGACTCACCCGGCTGCGCGTCCGCCATTTGAAGCAAACAGGATTGCGCGTCCCGCAGGCTATCGCGCCAACCGTCTTCATAGACGGAGGCCGCTTTATCCCATCCGTAACGCTGAATACGTCTTTGTAACTTAGCGTGCATGATCAATCTCCTTTCAGGCGGCTTCCGCCTGGGTAATGGTTACATGGGTTTCAATCGTTCCGTGGGGGCGAAACACATCCATCAAGGGGCTGTGCTCGAGTGAGGTCTCGATAACCTCTTCAACAGCGTTTTGAGGGGACGTGGACGCCGCGTCGATCGCAAGACGAAGCCGATCGAAACCAGGCGCCACACCGGCGCAGGCCCCCAATTGTCCTCTTGCATCTACATCCATTTCGAACCACACATCGACGCGTGTCATCGGCACGTCCATGCGGGCAGCCCACATTTTGATACCCATTGCGATGCAGCTCGACATCGCCGCGCGCAGATAGGCGGCAGGGGATGCCGCAGTGTCATTCCCGCCCATAGATTTGGGCACATCCACCGCAAAATAGTGGTCCTTTTCGGTGACTTGACATTCCAGACCGTTGGTGACGGTTGCATGACTGATATAGGTGCGCTGACCGATCGACGGACGTGTACGGACCGTATTCATGGCTCGAACAAGCGAGCGCTTAATTTGTTCTGGCGATTGCATTTTTGATCTCCTTTAGAACTAGGCGGCAACTTGAGCCCTGCCATCCAAAAAGGACCGCAGGTGTTGAGACAGGGCGTGGGCGTCATCAGCCACGCCATCGATAAAGTTGGACTTCCGTTTGCGCATGAAGGGCAGGCCCATGGCGTAAACGCCGGGTGCATCCACGACCCCTCCGTCGTGACGGAGACAGCCCTTTCGATCCAACACCGGTAGATCCAGCCAGTGATAGTCTGGTCGAAACCCCGTGGCCCAAATCACCGTTCGGATGTTTCGGTCCGCAAGGTCTATTGACAAAGCAGGAGTGTCGGGCACATCGGTGGGGCGCAGCTCATAGGCTGGGTCGAACGATGCACTTAGGCCGGACTCGTTGATCCACTGGTCGAAGGCATGCAACAAGCGGTTCATCTTAAGGTCCGCCAACTGACAAACATTGGCCAGCGAGCCTGAGAACAGGGCTTCGCTGCCGCGGAAGCCGCTTGCCCGGCCCACAATCTCGATGCCGAGGGTTTGCAAACTGTTCAAGCTAATGGTTACGCGTGTGGGACTGCCGACCAACTGCATGGATGGCAGATGGCGTACACGGTTTAGATCATCGACTTCATCAATGGTCGTGTCGAACATGCCCGATTGGTCCATCAGCCAAAGAATGTCTTTGCCCCGATACGTTCTGGGCAAGCGAACATGTTCTCCCACGGACAGAACCACATCGTGTCCGGCGAGTTTTAGTTCTTGGGCGATCTGAATGCCGCTCGCCGATGGGCCCACCACCAAGACGCCGCCCTCTTCAATCTGTTGCGGGTTGCGGTAGTCCTTTGGTGATAGCGATCGGATCGACGTTGGCAGAGTTTCAGCGCAGGCGGGGATGTTGGCGTGGTTCATCACGCCTGATGCGATTACCAAAGTGCGGCAATGCCAATCGCCACGATTTGTAGAGACGCGATATCCATCATCAGCGGCGGTGACACGAGTGACCTGCGTGTCCGTTTGAACGGGCGCAGATATGTTTTGGGCATATTCATCAAAGAAATGAATTGTTTCGGGTAATGTGCGAAATCCATCGGGATTGTCTCCTGAATAGGTGTAACCGGGAAGGCGGCTTTGCCAGTTGGGGCTAAGAAGACGGAGCGAGTCCCAGCGTTCGGTGCGCCAGGAATTGGCGACCTGGCCGCGTTCGAGCAGCACGTGATCGACGTTCAGTTTTGTGAGGTTTTGGCTCATGGCCAATCCTGCCTGTCCTGCGCCGATGATGAGTGTCGTAGTGCGTTGCATGAGACTCGCTCCTTGTCGTCTGAGGGGTGCTTAGGCGACCGTGACGAAAACGTTGGTTGGGTTTGTGATGATGTCGAAAACGGCCGACCGCTTTTGCGATTGAGCGACCAAAGCTTCGATATCTTCTTGGCTCGCATCCGCATCGATTTCAAAGTTCATGCGAATGGCGTTGAAACCGTTGCGTACGGAGCTGTCCACGCCCAAGATCCCGTAAAGGTTCATGTCCCCTTCAAGAGTTGCTTTGACAGAGCGCAGTTGAATGCCGCGATTTTCAGCGACCGATGCAACGCCTGCCGTCAAGCAGCCTGCGAGGCCAGATAGAACCAGTTCCACAGGAGTAGGCGCTGCGTCCGGTGCCGCAAACACTTCTGGGTGGTCCGTGTCTACAGAGAACGTCTTCGTGCGGTTTTGGGTTTCACCCAATCCGAAAAAGCTGTTGATCTCGGTCTTGGTGTGCACGCCACCTTTCCATTCACTGGTTGCTTTCCACGTGAATTCAGCGGCTTCTGGGGCTGCTTCCAGAGCGTCCCGTGCCCCGAGAAGGGCAGCAACGTTCACACCATTCAGTTGTTTTTGAGTTGTTTCAGTAGCAGTCATTTTGTTTCTCCATCATGTTTAAGGTGCCGGTTTGGCTTGGCGGAGGAACAGATAAGGATCCCGGCGTCCTCAAGCTTGGAGAAGGCTTGAAGAATTCTTGGGGAAAGTTAGGATTCTCCGTGTGAATGATGAAAAAGCGCAGTTTCCTGGGCTTTTGGCGACGCGGAAAAAGACGGATTGAATGCAATATCGGTTTGACGAGTTCGAGCTGGACAGTGGCGCGCTGGAATTGCGCCAGGCGGGGCAGGCGATCAATGTCGAACCCCAGGTCCTCTCGTTGCTTATATATCTGATTGATCAGCGGCAACGGGTAGTGTCCAAGCAGGACCTGGTGGAAGCCGTGTGGGACGGACGGTTCGTCTCCGATTCAGCCGTATCGAGTGCGGTTAAGGCCGCGCGCCGCGCCCTGGGCGATGACGGCCAAAAGCAGCGTTTCATTAAAACCGTCCATGGAAGAGGTTTTAGATTCGTTGGTGAAATAGCCGAAGCCGAATCTGGACCGGCGGTTGTTGAGCCACCAGCGCCAACGCGAGATGGCATGTTTTCGTCGATCGCGGTTCTGCCGTTCACGAATATGTCGGCCGACCCCGATCAAGCGTTCTTCGCGGATGGTTTGTGTGAAGACATAATTACCATGCTCGCGAAGATCCCAGGGCTAGGCGTGGCGGCGCGTAATTCAAGTTTCGTTTTTCGGGATACGGCCGTTGACGTCCGAGAGGTTGGAAGAAAGCTAAATGTTGCCACAGTACTAGAAGGTAGCGTTCGACGAGCGGGTCCGAGACTTCGGGTCACTGGCCAGTTGATTGATACGGCGACAGGCGCTCATTTATGGGCAGAGCGTTACGATCGGCAGGTCGAAGATGTGTTCGAATTGCAAGACGAAATGACCCGCGAAATCGTATCGGCGCTTCAAGTATCCTTAAGCAAGGGCATGGGTGGTAAAGCCAAGATTATTGGCCGAGGCACGGACAACTATGCGGCCTGGGAAAACGCGACCCGCGCACGCTACGCGATGTTTTCGAACGACCGCCACGATATACGTTCCGCTTTGGTACTGGCGGACCAAGCCATTGGGATCGATCCGAACTATGCAGCGGCGTACACGTGTTTGGCATTCGCCCATTGGAAGGAAATCATCAATGGCTGGAGCGATGCCCCCGCGGAAAGTATGCGGGCAGCGAATGAGGCCGCGACAAAGGCCCTCTCCCTTGACGCAAACAATGCCGACACGTTGGTCATACTTGCCTATTTGAGTGTTCCTAGCAGAAAGCACGATGATGCTCTGGATTTTGCCGAACGCGCTTTGGAACAAGCCCCTTCGGATCCAACAGTATTAGGGTGTGCTGCCTATGTGGACCTTTACAGTGACAAAGCTGCCCAAGCCGCGGAACTTGCTCGCCGCGGATTTAACGAGGCGGGGCAGCAGGGGGCCTTCTATTTGGCCATGGAAACCTCGGCCCACTTCATCAACAAGCGTTATGATGAAGCCATTTCCTGTGGGGAAGAAACATTGGCATTGGATCCTTCCTATGCGTCGACAAACTTGGCGATCGCCTTGTGCCATGTGGAAAATGATCGGTTGGACGAGGCCAAACGGTGGGTCGGAAACGCCCTGAGAACCGACCCCACAATGCGCATTTCGACCCTATCTCAAGCGACAGATTTTGCGGACCCGGAAACCGTGAAGCGCATCAAGAGTGGTTTGCGCCGCGCTGGTTTGCCGGACTGAAACACCAACTTTCCATTTTTAGTTGGTGGGAAAGGCGCTGCGACAACCACTTTATTGCGCTACCCGGTCGGCATGCGCTAGGCTGCTTTCAGGGGAAAACACACCATTCGAAAATCCTCAGATTGGGGCGGGGGCTTCGCGCGGCGTGTGCGACAATGAGTAAGTTTGCGGGTTATGAATTGGGAATTGATCCATCGCTTTAACTCCCTAATTGTTGGAGCGTTTATTGTCGGGCATTTGGGCGTTCATCTCATGGCCGTTATTTCGCCCGAATTGCACGGTGAGGGGCTCGTCGCCATGGGCCGGCTTTACTCCGAGCCTATCTATGAGGGGCTTCTTATCGTCTTTATCCTGATACAAATTTTTTCGGGATATATGGAACTCAAGCTTTTTGGAAAGTCTGGCTGGAAGTTGGTCCGCAATTTGAGCGGCGCTTACCTCTTGTTGTTTATGTTACTTCATGTGGTGAGCGTGTTCTATGCGCGGTATGTGGATTCCATCCCCACCGATTTTTATTGGGTGGCGGGGGCATTTGCCAATGAAACACTCACCTGGTTTGCCGTTGGGTTTTATGGCCTCGCGGTGTTTTCGTTCTTTACCCATATGATCGCCGTTTGGGCGCTCAATTGGAAGACCATGCCGCGAGGCGTGTTGGCAACGTCCTGGATCGTGGGGATTTCGACCACCGCGTTGATCCTTCTGGCCTTTTCCGGCTCACTTTATTCGATAGAAATCCCCGACTACGTGTCCGCCGATTATGAGGCGAAGGTTGCGCCCTTATTGAAATTTCTCGAGGACCTATAGGTCATCAAAGGTGGTTGCCGGTCCTGTCTTTGATATGACCAGGACTTATACAAAGATGAAAAAAAGACATTGGACGTTATGCTCCGATTGGCCAAGAATAGGCGAAAAGGGCAGAGGATAACGACCAATGACACACACACGCGTGGAACACATCACCCCTGGCCAGCCCATTTCCAGAAGTGGTGCGCCCAATACACGTGGCGATACAAACCTCCCCCTGACGATCTATGGGCCCGAAATTTCCTATTTTACGGGGAAGCTTGAGTCCGTGGTCCGATATATGGAATTGCCCTATACCCGCATCCCCAAAAGCCCGGTGGGGGAACTGGCGCGCGCAACGGGCGTGGCCCAAGTACCTGGGCTGCAACTGGCGGATGGCCGCTGGCTCACGGATACAACGCCGATTATCAACTGGTTAGATCGTCAGTATCCAGATCATGAGATCATCCCAAAAAATCCCATCTTGGCGTTCTTTTGCCGTTTGGTGGAAGACTATGCGGATGAGTGGTTGTGGCGTCCGGCGATGCATTATCGCTGGGATTATGAGGAAAGTGCCGCGCACCAGAGCCGGGTATTGATTGATGAAGCGGCCGGGCATGTGCCGTTGCCAAGGTTTTTAAAGCAAAACATCATTCGAAACCGCCAGCGGGCTCTGTTTACGCGGGGAGACGGCGTGTCGCCGGAAACCTGGGATCATGTGGAGAAGTCCTATCTCGATACGTTGACGCAGCTTGCGACGATGTTTGAAGGCCGGCCGTTTATGTTGGGTGATCGCCCTTGTCTCGCGGATTTTGGCATGTTTGGCCCGGCATTCCGGCATTTTTCGATGGACCCCACAAGCGCGCGTATCATGCGGGAAACGGCCCCGTCGGTTTTCGAATGGGTTGCGCGCGTCTGGAACGCGCGGGCAAGTAAAGCGAAAGGTCATTTGTTAGCGGACATTCCGGATGACTGGGCGCCGCTGTTAGACGTAATCGGATCTGCCTATCTGCCATATCTGTGTGCGAATGCGGCTGCGTTCGCTGCCGGAAAGAGCCATTTCGACGTGGATATTGAAGGGGCGCCTTATCGCAACGTGCGCACGGCGCGGTACCGCGTTTGGTGCCTGGAAGAATTGCGCCGGCATTATACGGAACTGCCTGAGCAAGACCAAGATAAGGTTCGGCAAAAGCTAGAGCACCATGGGTGTTGGGAGCCGCTCTGGCGCGTCGATGGCTTGAATTCTGGGATCGACCCGGAACAGACGGCTCCGTTTGGTGGCGGTGGGTCGATGACCGGCTTGGACGAAAAAGAAGCGGAAAAGATGCGGTGGATTCCGGTTGCCGCCGCCAGCCGGGAATAATGCTATAAGGTGTCGTTGAGATGCAGCAATGTGCCGGTCTACGACCGTTCGGCGATGCGAATCCCGTCAATCACGCGATCGCTTGGATGCACCACAACTTTCTGCCCCTCTTCGATACCCGTTAGTATTTGCGCCGTCAGATCGTTTATCTGTCCGAGCTTGACACGTTGTTCGACGGCTCGTCCGTCTTGATACAGAAACACTGCCCAATCTTTCTCTACACGGAATATGGCGCTGAGCGGTACCTGAAGAACGTCTTCGGATTCCCAAATAATGATGGATGCATCTATCTGATAGGCGTGCCCCAGTCTTTTCCACGCATCACGGGGATCGACAAAATCAATGATAACATTGACCCGCTGTTCCTCAATGCCCAGGGCACTTACCTTCGTAAACGCAAACGGTTCAATGCGGCGGACGCGGGCGATAAGGTCATCGTCGCCCCCCCAGTCTTTTATGATCACGCGCGCGCCTTCGGAAACTCGGACTGCGTCACTTGAGAGAAGGTCCACCACAATCTCAAGATTGCCGGGGTCTCCGATTTCGATGAGAGGCGTTCCCGCTGTCACGACGCCCTCGCTTTCGTGAAACACCCGAAGGACCTGACCGTCAACCGGTGCCGTTACAGGTAAACAGCAGGATCGATTATGCGTGGGCGCGTCAGAGGTATGGTCCTGGTCCCCGTCGCCTTCTCCAGTGTTGCGGTTCGCACCAACCGGTTCAATCAGTGATGCACGTGCGGTTTCTAACTCAAACTCCCGCATTTTGAAGGTTGCCGCGGCCGTTTCGAGGGCGGCTTGTTTTACCTGGGCCTCGGCACGCAGCCGGTCGATCCGACTTGCGGATATGGTTCCTTTTTCAAAAAGCGTTTCGTTGCGCTTGAGGTCCGCCCTGGCCAAGTCCAACTCGGCTTGGGCGCGCGTCACTTCAGCGGAGGCAAGACGGCTTGCTTCCTCGGCGGCTTTCACCGCGGCTTCGGCTTGCGCTCGTGATCGGATGTCCAGAAGGTTGGGATCTATCGGTTCGACGGATGCAAGGACGGTTTCGTTGCGAACAACAATGTCTCCCACATCGGCGTCGATCCTCAACACGCGCCCGGAAAAAGGTGCTGAGAGCGCATAGACTTCTTTGATCCGCGTTTCTCCTTCTTCCTCGATGGAAACGGCCATGTACCCTTTCTTCACGCTTGCCACATCAACCATGACGGCTTGCGGCCAAAACGCGATCGTTAAAGCCAAAGCGAGGATTGCGACGATGCCGCCAATGGCGAATTCGCGACGGCGGGTTGGCGTAAAGAATGTGTTTTGCTGTGTCATTCGCGAGTCTTCAAAACGGAAATGAGATCAAGGTTGTTTATGCGGCGGCCGACGATCAGACAGGAAATAGCTGTAGCGCAGATGACCACCAGCATGGCTGTGCCATATGTCGAACGGTCGACCACAAGGGGGATGCGGTGCAGGTCAGTCTCTAGGCCTGCGGCCATAATGGCCGCCAGTCCGTATCCCAGGGCGCATCCAATCGGAAGGGACAGCGCCATGAGAAGTACCAACTCTCCCAGCAGAATGTACGCAACTTCTCCGCGGGTAAAGCCAAGGACGCGCAAAGAGGCAAGTTCCCTGCCGCGTTCAGACAGGGCAATGCGCGCGCTGTTGTAGATGACACCAAATGCAATCATCGACCCGAAGAAAATGTAGAACGCCAAGGCCTGCCCCATATTTTCTCCGATGGTTTCGTTGAACGATCGAATGGTCGTGGCCCGAAGGAAAACGCTGGCGATCGCTGGTGTGTTTTTTACTTCCGTGTAAAGACTGGGTAAATGGCTTTCATCCAGAAGGACTTTGGCCATATTTGTTGTTGGGCGATCACCAAGGGCGGCATTCAGCGCATCAAGATTCATATAGGCGCTGGTGCCAAGGTATTCCTCGACAATCTCCGTCACGGGCAATTCCAGGGTCGGGCGTCGCCCTTCTTTTACTTCAACGGTGATGATATCGCCGCGTGTCGCCGCCAGGTTTTCAGCAAGGCGAGTTGAAATGAGCAGGCCTGTCTCAGGAATCTCGACTTCGTTAAGGTCGGCATCTAAAAGCTGGCTTAGTTCCGCATCGCGTTCGACTCCGGTAATTGACAGAAGGTCAGACCGATGTTCGTGCCGTAAACGCACCGGAACATGTCGTACCGGTTCGGCGACCAGCACACCCGGCAAACGCTCAATACTGCTTAACACGGTACGCGCTCGCGTATCGACCAGCGTGATGGATGCGTCCTGCCGATTGGATTGATAGTAGAAGACGTCGATCATTTGGTCGAGCGCGTCGAGGCCAAACATGGTTGCCACCATCAAGCCGCTGGATGCAGCCAAACCTAAGCAAGTCAAACCCGACCGAACAGGCCATCGGAACAAATTGCGTAAAATGATCCGTGTGGGTTCCGTAAGTAATCGTTGAAGCCCCCAGGCTTCCAAAAGAGATTTATGATAGGTCGGTGGGGGCGCCGGCGCCATCGCGACGGCCGGCGGCAGGCGCACGGCACGAAGCACTGTTTGCGCGGTTCCCAGCAGGGTTGTTCCCACCGTGACAACCACGCCCAGCGCGAAAATGGAAAAGTCAGCGCGGTAATACAGAAAAGGGAAATTGAGAAACTCGCTGTAGATCCCGGTCATCCAGCGTCCCATCCAGAACCCAAGACCGGTGCCGATGATTACCCCAATCGCGGACAGAACCAGGACGAATTTCACGTAATGCCATCCGACAATCCAGTTTGAATACCCAAACGCCTTTAGCAATCCTATTTGTTCGCGCTCGGTTCTGATCAAGCGGCCGATGACAACGTGCAACAGGAAGGCAGCCACGCCGAGAAATATAGGGGGCATGATGCGGCCCATGGCGCGAAGTTGATCCATCTCACCGCGCAAGAATGCGTCGGACATGTGATCTTCTCGGCCATAGGCGCCGGTGCCGCCATAGGGTTCGACGAGAATATCGAGCCGTTCGATCACATCTTGTTCGTTCGCACCGCGCCGCAATGAAAGAGTTAGATCATTGAAGGATTCTTTAAGATCAAAGGCGGCTTCTAAGGCGGACCGCCCCATCCAAAAAATGCCGAATGTCCGATCGTCTGGGACCATTTGGCCGGGGCCAAGCGCATAGATAAATTCCGGTGATTGCGCGATGCCGACAATTGTCAGAGTGCGTTTCTTACCGTTAATGGTTGCCCCCAATTCGTCGCCAACAGCGAAGCCATTCGCGGTTGCCGCCCGGGCGCTGATCAGAACTTCGTCCGGCTTGTCCTTCAAGATCCAACGGCCTTCCTGTACCGTCAGATTGTTGAGGATGGGTTCGGTTGTTTCCGGGATGGAGACCAACCGTCCAACAGCCGGTTCGCCGATGCCTGGAATATCCAGCGTTACATCCTTCACTATTCTTGAAGACACACGCGCAACACCGGGAATGCGTTCTACATCCCGCGCGAGGCGTTCGGGGGCGCGTTTCAAAGGCACGAACACATGGGCAAATCGAAACCGCTCGTAATAGGCTTCCCGCGTTTCTTGTAACGAGATCAGAGTTCCAAAGGCCATGACGACGGTGGCCACCCCGCAGCCGATCACCAAAGCAATTGCAAGACCTTGGCTTTTGATCCGCCACAGATCGCGCAAGAGTTTTTTCGTCAGGGGAGAGATGAGGGGCGTCACCATGTAACCTCCGCGGCGGTCACACGGTTGGAATTTCTTTCGGTACGTACGATCTGGCCATCGCCAAACCAAATTACACGGTCTGCCATTTGTGCAATCACCTGATTATGGGTGATCAGTGCGGTGGTGGTGCCAAGTTCTTTGTTGACCGTATCGATGGCGTCGAGAACCAGTGTGCCTGTCTTACTGTCCAGGGCACCGGTGGGCTCGTCGCACAACAACACCTCGGGCTTCTTTGCAATGGCCCGCGCGATGGCCACGCGCTGTTGTTCGCCCCCAGACAATTGGGCCGGAAAGTGGTCCATCCGTTCGCTGAGGCCAACCAAGGCCAGGGCCTCTTGCGCCGACATCGGATTGGTCGCGATCTCTGTCACCAATTCCACGTTCTCGCGTGCGGTTAGGCTTGGAATGAGATTGTAGAACTGAAAGACAAAACCCACCCGATACCGCCTGAATTGAGTGAGTTGGGTTTCATTCATGCCCGACAGGGTGAGTTCCTTAAACTCGACTTCTCCTGAGGTGGGAATATCGAGCCCCCCTAATATATTGAGCAGGGTGGATTTACCGCTACCCGAAGGTCCCAGCAAGACGGCCATTTCACCTTCGAAGAGCTCGAGATTGACGCCGCGCAAGGCATGCACTTCGACATCGCCGGTCCGGTAGACTTTCGTGATATCGCGCGTACGAAACACGCAAGTCTTTGTATCCGCGGTCACCGAGTCCGGCATGGTCCTGAGTACCTTATTGATCTGCTTTGACCAGTGTAACCAGCTTTCGGTCAGCCGGCGGGTAATTTGAAACCTATCGTGTTCGTAATATAGACGAATTGATTGAAATCAATCGACAACACGCGATTCTGAAAGGCGAGATTGGGGAGGGGAAGCGCGCACAAAAAAGGGTGAGTGCCGTCGGCACCCACCCTCTTTGATTGAGATAGGGGATATGTCAGGAAAGGTCGAAGCGGTCCAGGTTCATCACCTTGGTCCACGCGGCGACAAAGTCTGCAACGAAGCGCTCTTGAGCGTCGTCATATGCATAGAGTTCTGCCACCGCCCGCAGTTCAGAATTGGACCCGAAAACAAGGTCCACGTCTGTCGCGGTCCACTTCTTGTCGCCGGACGATGAATAGCCTTCAAAAAGGCCTTCCGCCGATGCGGGCTTCCATTCAGTGTTGAGATCGAGCAGATTTACAAAGAAATCATTGCTCAAACTGTCTTCTTTGTCGGTGAGCACACCGTGCTTGCTGCCGCCACTATTGGCGTTCAGCACCCGAAGGCCTCCCACCAGAACGGTCATTTCCGGCACGGTGAGGGTAAGCGTGTCGGCCCGGTCCACCAGAAGGTCAGTGGCCGCCCGACGATTGCCATCGGCGAGGTAGTTGCGGAAGCCGTCTGCCTTTGGTTCCAAGTAAGCAAAGGATTTAGCATCCGTTTGTTCCGCGCTGGCGTCAGACCGGCCAGGCGTGAACGGCACCGTGATGTCCTGACCGGCATTCTTGGCTGCCTTTTCGATTGCCGCCGCACCTGCCAAGACAATCAAGTCTGCCATTGAGATTTGCTTGCCACCGGTCTGCGCGCCATTGAAGTCTTCCCGAACCGTTTCCAAAGCGGCTAAAACTTTGGCGAGCTCCGCTGGATCGTTTGCGGACCAATCCTTCTGTGGCGCCAGACGCACGCGAGCACCGTTCGCACCACCACGTTTGTCCGTATCCCGGAAGCTAGACGCTGACGCCCACGCTGCTTTAACAAGTTCGGACACAGACAGATCTGTTTCCAGAATCTTTGCTTTCAATTGGGCAATGTCGGACGCATCGACCAAGGCATGTTCAACCTCAGGCACAGGGTCCTGCCAGATTTGTGGTTCCTCCGGAACTTCTGATCCCAGATAAATTGCACGGGGGCCCAAATCCCGGTGGGTTAGTTTGAACCATGCTTTCGCAAACGCCAATTCGAACTCTTCCGGGTTCTCTTGGAACCGCTTGGCGATTTCGCGGTACACCGGATCTTCTTTTAACGACAGGTCTGTGGTGAACATGATCGGTGCATGAAACTTGCCTTCGATATGCGCATCCGGCACCAAGTTCGCCGCTGACTCATCGCTCGGGATCCATTGGGTTGCACCATTAGGGCTCTTTGTCTGTACCCATTCAAATCCGAACAAATTGTCCAGATATTGGGTGGTCCAAGCCACCGGGTTTGCCGACCAAGCCCCTTCTAACCCACTGGTAACAGTGTCTGCCCCAGCCCCGGTGCCGCATTTGTTTTTCCAGCCAAGCCCTTGTTCTTCAAGGCCGGCGGCTGCGGGCTCGACACCCAGACAATCTTCTACCTTGACCGCACCATGGGCTTTACCGAAGGTGTGGCCACCGGCGATCAGGGCGACCGTCTCTTCGTCATTCATGGCCATGCGCCCAAAAGTATCGCGGATGTCGGCCGCGGCAGCCAGCGGATCTGGGTTGCCATTTGGGCCTTCCGGGTTCACGTAAATCAAACCCATCTGAACGGCCGCCAATGGCTTTTCAAGATCGCGTTTGCCGCTGTAGCGCTGGTCCGCGAGGAATTCGTCTTCCGGCCCCCAATAGACAAGTTCTGGTTCCCAATCATCGACACGACCGCCCGCAAAACCAAAGGTTTCAAAGCCCATTGATTCCAGGGCCACATTGCCGGTCAATGCCATGAGATCACCCCATGAAATGCTGCGGCCATATTTCTGTTTGATCGGCCATAGAAGGCGACGTGCTTTGTCGAGATTGGTGTTGTCCGGCCAACTGTTCAAAGGCTCGAAGCGCAACTGTCCGCCATCTCCACCTCCTCGGCCATCCCAGGTGCGGTAGGTTCCGGCGCTGTGCCAAGCCATTCGAATAAACAACGGTCCGTAATGACCATAATCGGCTGGCCACCAATCTTGTGAGGTGGTCATCACCGCTTCAATTTCTTGTTTGAGCGTGTCGAGATCAATGGCAGAAAAGGCTTTGGCGTAATCGAAATCGTCTCCCATCGGATCGGCAGTGGACGCGTTTTGGCGAAGTTGCCGAAGGTTGAGTTGTTCCGGCCACCATTGGTTGTTGTTTTTAGCAACGCCAGGGCCTCGGACATGTTTCATTTCCGACGGGGCGTCATAAGTAGGCGCTTCGTTTGAGGCGGTCGTGGTTTCGACTGCCGGTTCGGCTGGTTTTTCAGCGGCTAGCTCGGAGTCCTGGTCGGAGCAGGCGACCGTGGTGCCCATGATCAAGATGGCGGCGGATGCCATCAGCGTCGATTTAAATGTAAAGTTCATTTTCTTTTCCTTTGGGTGTGACCGTAGTTTCCTCAACAGGCTGACGTGATGTGTTGGTACGCAACTGTACGGGAGGAAGGGGCGGCATTCCCCTTCAGACTTCGATTCCAAGGCTACCGGCCATTTGTATTTCTGTAAAAATGATAGTTCCTATGATCTCCATAGATCACGTCAATGCGAGCCGATGACGCTGAATCGATTTCGGCAAACCAGGTTCGGAGGGCGATGTGCAGGTCTGCGCTGAATTGATTTAATTTCGCCACTTGACAAAAATAGAATAAATAATTATGTCAATCGACATGTTTTGGTGCGTCTCGTATTCGCGACAAGAAAAAGAAATAATGAGCGATCTGAAAACGAACCGACGCATCGGCGAACAGGCCCGCGGGAAGGACCAAAGAAATGGCTGACTATCAAAACAAAATCGCATGGATCACCGGGGCATCTTCCGGCATAGGCAAGGCGCTTGCGCAGGCGTTTTCCGAACAGGGGGCGCACATTATTCTGTCTGGGCGCCGCGTGGATGCGTTGGAAAGCGTTGCCAATGAACTGAAGACCGAGTCAAAAATCATCCCGTTTGAAGTTACAGATTTTCCCTCCCTTGAAGCGAAAGTCGAAGAGGCATGGGGCTGGAAAGGGCGCGTCGATATTCTCGTCAACAATGCTGGGATCAGTCAGCGCAGTCTCGCGATTAATACGGCGCCGCAGGTGTATACCAACATTATAAATGTCGATTTGTTGGCCCCCATCTGGTTGACGCAACTTCAATTGCCCAAAATGGTAGAGGCGGGCGGGGCCCACATAATCGCGATCAGCTCTGTCGCAGGACGTATTGGGGCGCCATTGCGGACCGCTTACAGCGCCGCGAAGCATGGTCTCATCGGATATATGGATGCTCTGCGTACAGAGGTATCTGTTCGCCACAACATCAACGTCACCAATGTCCTGCCGGGATCCGTTGCAACGGATGTGTCAAGAAATGCATTGACGGGGGACGGGTCGGTGCGTGGGCAATCTGATTCCGCGATCGATGAAGGTGACGATCCCGCCGACTGCGCAAAAGCCATTCTGGACGCCGTCTCAAACAATGTTCCGGAGCTGATCTATGCCAGCGGCATGGAATACGACATGGCAGCGTTGCGCCACTCAGATCCGGACAAACTTTTTGAGTTAACCGGGCAATTCGGGGCACAGGTCGCCGAACAATATGAAACGGGCGACGAAGGCCGAACGTCCTAGGCGCTTGGAAATTCGCCCCGATGGCGACCACGTGAAGATTGGAGAGGGCAATGACGTCCCAAAGCACAGTAACCGACTATCAAGTGGCGCAGAAAATTGTGCATTGGCTCATGGCCATCCTCATTATGCTTGATCTTTATGTGGCGCAAAAATTTGGTGGCTTCATGGAAACTGCGGATCGCATCGAATCGCGCATTGATCATTCTCAGATCGGATTGATTGTGACGGTTCTGTTTGTAATCCGCATTTTTCTGCGAATCCGGTATGGCGCGCCGCCCTTGCCGGTTGATATGCCGGCTTGGCAGAAATTAGCGGCGCATGTGGCGCATTGGGGCCTGTACCTGCTGATTGGCATTTTGATTGTGTCCGGCATGTTGAGCGCGGTAAATGCGGACTCTATCGTCGCCCCATTTGGTTTGTTCGCCTATGGCGATGGGACCGGTGTGGAAGAAACCTTCCTGTTCTTCCGCAACATTCATGAGCTGGTGACGGATGCGATCATCGCGCTGATCGCGATCCATGTGTTGGCGGCGATTTATCATCTGATCGTCGCCCGAGATGGCTCTACCGAACGCATGTTACGCTTCTGGCGCAGTGCTAAAACCCCGGCATAGTTTGCGAGGTCCGCCGTCCGCGAAAATATATTGACATACTATGTGTCAATATATTTAGTCCTCTGACCAATTCAACTGGGGGACGGTGCAACGTCATGCTATCGGTGCGATCGATCATTTGGGGGGTGGTGGCCTTTGTTTTCCTCGCCTTTTTCGCTTGGTACACAGACCTTCGCGGCCCCCTTACTGAAAGCGAAATTTCAGAGTATCTGGCAACATTGGAAGCGCGCAATGCGCCGCCGGAGACATTGGCCCGGCTCAAGAACTTTATGGACGAAGATACCGGCCGCCAGTTCTTCATGCTGAATGCAATAGATATGTCGGACAATCCGCCCGACGTGCCGGGGGCTGCACCCGGCGAGACAGCGGAACAGCTTATGGCGCGCTATATGGAACATATGTATACGGAATTATTTAGCCGTGCGTGTCATCCCACACTGATAGGGCCGGCCGTGGCGCCGGCCATGGATCTCGTGGGGACCAAGGGGCTGTCCCAGGCAGAAGACTGGACGATGGGCGGGTTCATGCGCTACCGCAGCCGCCGTTCATTCATGGAAATTGTGACAATTCCGGAAACCCGAGATCGGCACGACTTTAAGGTCGCGGCCCTCGACAAAACCATTGCTTATCCGGTTGAGGCCCGCCTTAACCTAGGCGACCCAAGATGGGTGCTGGCGCTGGTTCTTGTCGCGCTGGCGTCTATTCTGGACCGGCTGTTTGTTCGATTCAAGTAAGGGGCGTTTGACGGTTACAGCTCGTCGTCGTCGGGCCTGTGTTCCGCATCGACTTCCTCATTGCCGTCAAACTCGGACTCAACAGTGACTTCCACATCTTCTTCCAGCTCGTCTTCCAAGCTTTCCGCAAACAAGATATCTGAATTGTCTTCGCTGACCTCGACGGCAGGCTTTTCTGCCTGCGGGGGATTGGTGGAAAACGACATCCAGCCAGCAGCACCGAGAAATAAGGCGCCGCAGACAGCTACAATTGCGACGGCATAGTGAGACATTCTTACATTCCTTGCAGGCGACACACGGGCAACCTGCCTGTTACGACTGGCGATGACGGACACCGCGACATCGAGCTCCCTACTCAGCCTCTAGATCAAGGCATTAATATGTCTTACCTGAACCGTAGATGTACGGAAATCGAAAAACGTCTTTCTATGGTAAGCGATTCCCTAAAATGTCGGGAAAACCTCGGCTTTTGCCGCTAGAGGCGCAAGAGATCAGCGTTGCCTCCCGCGGCCATGGTGTTGATGGTGAGGGTTTTTTCCGTCGCGAAACGCAGCAGATAATGTGGTCCGCCTGCTTTGGGGCCCGTTCCGGAAAGGGCCTGACCGCCAAATGGCTGAACGCCCACCACGGCCCCGACCATGTTGCGATTGACATAGGTGTTGCCCACGGGCTGTTGCTGAAACAGTGACTGTGTGTGGCTCTCAATCCGCGAATGGATCCCAAAGGTGAGGCCAAAGCCTGTAGCACGCACCTCCTCTAAATGCCGGTCCAGGTCGTTGCTGTGAAACCGCACCACATGAAGAATGGGGCCAAAATTTTCTCGGGTGAGTTTGGTGATGCTGTCGATTTCAACAAGGTGGGGCAGGACAAAGGTGCCGTTTGAAAGGTCATGTGCCGGGTCGGGTTTGAAGACGGAAATGGCATCTTTGAAGATGGCCGTTAGGTGAGCCTCAAGGGCGGTCTTCGCGTCTTCGTCGATGACGGGTCCGATATCCGTGCTCAGTTTAGCGGGATCACCGACGCGCAATTCCGTCATGGCTCCCCGGATCAACGCGATGGCTTTGTCGGCGATGTCATTCTGAAGATACAGAACCCGCAACGCGGAACATCTTTGTCCGGCGCTGATAAACGCCGATTGAATGACGTCATCGGTGACTTGTTCCAGCAACGCCGTCGAATCCACGACCATTACATTTTGCCCACCGGTTTCGGCGATCAAGGGGACGATTGAACCATCGCGCATTGCTAGAGACTGGTTGATCTTGCGCGCGGTGTCGGTACTTCCCGTGAATGCGACGCCGGCGACAGACGGATGCGCCGTCAGGGCCGCACCGACGGCGCCGTCGCCAGGGGCGATATGCAGTATGGCCTCGGGAACGCCTGCATCGATCAGTAGACGGATGGCTTCAGCGGCAATCAATGGCGTTTGCTCTGCCGGTTTTGCGATTACGGCATTGCCGGCGGCTAACGCTGCGGTCACTTGTCCCATAAAGATTGCGAGAGGAAAATTCCAAGGGCTAATGCAAACGAAGACGCCGCGGCCATGCAAGCTAAGTTGGTTTCGTTCGCCGGTCGGTCCCGGCAGGTCACGTGGCGCCGAAAAATGGGCGCGCGCCTGTTGTGCATAATATCGGCAAAAGTCAGCGGCTTCTCTAATCTCAGCAACGGCGTCCGGCAGGCATTTGCCAGCTTCGCGAATGAGAAGGCTGAGGAAAATGTTCTGGTGCTCTTCCAGAAGGTCGGCGGCCGTCTCAAGGATCGTCGCGCGCGCGGCCCCTCCCGTCGCATCCCATGCGGCTTGATTGTCGGATGCTTGATCGACCATCTCATGGATCCTATCCGGCGGTGTCCAAACCACTGAGCCCACGACATCGTTTCTATTGGCGGGGTTTGTTATCTTGGTTTCGGAGACGCCGTCGTGTGCGGCAGCGCCGCCTTGGGCCCGCCATTCTTTCTGCGAAAGGTCCCCTAAGGCGTGAAGTACGGGTGTCAAAATGAGGCGGCTGGTGAAGTCAAGCCCCTTCGAGTTTTTGCGATCCTTGAAAAGATCCTTGGGCTGACGGATGAGATCATGTCGGATGGTCTTGCGGCTGGTCAACCGGTCGGCCGGGTCCTGCACAACTTCATGGGCGGGAATATCTTCGTCCATGAAGCGATTGACGAAGGAGCTGTTGGCGCCATTTTCAAGCAAGCGCCGCACCAGATAGGCAAGCAGGTCTTCGTGCCCTCCGCAGGGGGCATACACCCGCACCGGGGGTAGAGTTTCAAAGTTCTTCACGGCCTGATCGTAAAGCAGTTCCCCCATGCCGTGCAGCCGCTGGAATTCGAACCCGCCGCCTTCACCGGCAATGGACATTACGGCGGCCAGCGTATGGGCGTTATGAGTCGCGAATTGGCAATAGATCTGGTCGCGATGGGACAACATTTCCTGGGCGCAAACGAGATAGGAAATATCGGTCGTGGCCTTGCGCGTGAAGACCGGAAAGTCCGGCAATCCCAATTCCTGTGCGTGCTTGATCTCCGTGTCCCAATAGGCCCCCTTCACCAAGCGCACGGGGATTTTGCAGGACGTCTCTTTCGCCAGTGCGGCCAACCATCGAAGGGTGGGCAATGCCCGCTTGCCATAAGCTTGTACCGCCAGGCCCAGCCCGTTCCACCCGTGCAGCTTCGAAGATCTGAGCGTTGTCTCGAACAATCGAAGCGACAGGCCCAACCGGTCGGCTTCCTCCGCATCGACGGTCAATGCAATTCCTTGATCCGCCGCTTTTTGGGCTAGCTGTTCGAGCTTCGCGCCCAGTTCTTTTTCGACCCGGTCCCATTGGGCGTATTCATACCGGGGATGGAGTGCAGACAATTTGATCGAGACGCTTGACGTCCGGTGGATATCTGCGGATGCGTTCGCCGCGGCAACCGTGTCAATGGCATGGGCATAGGACTCAAAATAACGGTCGGCGGTTGCTTGATCCCGCGCGCCTTCGCCCAGCATGTCGAAAGAGAAAAGACCATCTTCGCCGATTTCATCTTTCCCGCGTTCGATGGCTTCTTCAATCGTCCGCCCTAAGACGAATTCCCGCCCCAGAATGCGCATGGCCCCGTACATCGCATTTCGGATGACCGGCGTGCCCACCCGGTTGACCAGGCTGCCGAACCATTTCTGGGGATTGAGCGTGAGTGCGGCATCAAGAGAAATCACTTGGCCAGTCAACATTAAGGCCCAGGTCGACGCGTTGACAAAAAGGGATCCGGCTTGGCCGGCATGGTCTGACCAATCGCCTGACAGGATCTTGTCCGCGATCAGGTCGTCGGCGGTTTCCCGGTCCGGCACCCGCAACAGGGCTTCCGCCAAACACATAAGGGCAATGCCCTCTTCATTCGACAGGCCGAATTGCTGAAGAAAAGCGTCGAGCAGCGGCTGTTCTGATTGCCGGGCGCGAATATTGGTGACCAATCCCTCGGCTGTCTGAGCGATTTCCCCGCGTTTCTCAATTTCTGTGCGATAGGTATTGAGCAAGCTGGTTGCCAGCTCTTCCTCGTCAGAAAATTTATGGCGTTGAATATCGGCTTCAAGCGCGGCAAGGCGTGCCGGTTCGCTTGGGGGGGTGTCGGCCATTGTAATCTCCGAATCTCTCGATGGAGATTACCTCTATTTTGTGAGAACGAGGACTCTATTCAGCTTGCCAAATCGTTGCGATCGGGCCGTGGTTTTGTGAACACCTCTCCCAACAAGCCATAGTCAAGATAGCCCAGACGCGTCAGTGGATTGAAGGCTGACGTGTCCACCAGCCCATCCTTGATGAACTCATCCGCGATATGCACGGCAACGACCTTGCCCAGCACCATGCTCCATTGGATTTCCGTTTTTGGGTCATGGGGCAAAACCACCGTTTGCAGGTAGACGCACTCAAGGTGCGCCGGCGACGCGGCCACTCGTGGAGGCTTCACGAGCCGTGATGGTGCTTTCGCAATGTTCGCCACATCGAACTCATCCACGTCAGGGGCCACATGAGCCGAGCTGTCATTGACGGCGTCCGCCAATGCGGCGGTGGCCAGGTTGCAGACAAATTCGCCGGTCTTTTCAATATTTTTCTGGGAGTCCTTCACTGTCCCGCTGGAAAACATGACGACGGGCGGGGGTGCGGCAACAAGATTGAAAAAACTGTAGGGCGCCAGATTCGCCACCCCCTTCTCATCCAGGCTGCTGATCCAACCAATAGGCCGAGGCGCCACAATGGCCTTGAGCGGATCGTGTGGAAGCCCGTGATCGTTCTTTGCGATTTCATAAAACATTTGGTCATGTCTAAGGCATCATGTGATGGTTGTCTTGTTCCTTTTTGGCTGAGCCGCAAGGGGGCATCATGTAGTCATGGGGGCGCCTGACTATGCCAACTCCAGCAGATGGCGGCCTAAGCCGATAACTATGAGCAAACCGGAGACTAGTGATGCGGCAACACCAAGGTGCTCAAGGAGAGTCACCAGGCGTTCGCTGATTAAGCTCCCGGAAAATCCATTTCCAGCCATTGGTAGTGCTTTGCTCGCACCGGTGACGGCCGCAACCGTCATGCCAATCCATATGAGATAGTTCCCTGCGATTAGCCCTACCCAAGCTATCTCGTTCCATCCGCCAGGAAGGATGATAAATGTCCAAACGACCCCAAAAACCATAATAGCTGTACCGCTCTGTACTGCCGTCAAATGTGCTGACAAACCCATTCGGCGGTTTTTAAACCTCGGGATGGCAACTCCTTGAAAAAGGCCGACAACGAATAGCAGCGCGCCCGCAAACACGATGATGATGCTTGTTTTGGCGAGGTCCACAGGAAGTTCCATCGGGTTGCTCCTTTGTCCGCAGCATTGGATTTGTTGTTTAGGTCTTGATGGCGGCCTGCCAGGTGACTGCGTTTCGCCGCTCAGTCAACGCGTAGAACGCGGTAGTAGAGTCCATCACGCGTAAATCTGGCTGAGGCGACGAAGACGTGTTGCATTAGCCATGCGTATGTCGGCGCGCTAGTTTCAAAAAGTGGTGTGGCGCGGAAGTAAACACTCTCGGCTGACAGTGATCCTCGTTTGTCAGGATTTACAGTCAGCGGTTTTAGGTCGGGATCCATGCAGACTTTGCCGACCCAGCTTGCATGGATCATTACGTCATCATCTGTTTCCAGCAAAATGCGCACGTCAATCTGGGTCACGCCATTGGTGCCGGTCAGGGTCCAGTCGTTCCCGTGCGGCAGCACGGTGCCTTTGATGTCCGGTCCTTGAAAGACGCCGCCGCTGGTCGAAAAAAATATGCGTTGACCGAGAGGCGTCACCCCAAAGTCGATCGGAGCCCGAAGGTTGTATTGGATGTCGAATACATGGGTCAGCGACACATTGATGGGAGGCACATCAACAAGGGTGGTAGGTGGCGGCGCAAGTTCTGTCATGGTCTGGGACGTCCGATACCCTATGCGGCTGCTTTCTCACCGAAGATATGTTCGCGGACGGTGTCTGTCGAAACGCCAGACTGGGCGCACAACTCCGATAGATCGATAAAGAAGAGCTCACTTGCGATCAGATCATCCTTGAAGGTGAATTGCATAAAGACGGCCAGATCTGCGCAGTTTCCATTGGGTGTCACCCCCAGAAAATGTCCTGTCCAGGTCATATGGACACGACCCCAAACGGTGAGGTGTTCTCCGTCTCCGGAATAACCTTGGATATCTACCTGGTAGTCGGGGAACCACTCGAAAAAGCTGGTTAGAGCCGCCGCATTATCCCTTTTTCCTTTTACGACGGATCCGAAGGCCGGAGTCCGCAGTACCATTTCCTCGTGTTGAAATGCCATGGCCTTCTCAACATCTTGCTGGCTTTTCGCTGCACCCAACCCCTTCACCAATTCAAACATTCTGTGCGTTTTCATGGTCACCTCATTTCAAACAATATGAATTTAACATACAGATAGTATGTTAAATATCAAGTGTTTTTATTATGCAGCCATGCAACATAGATGAATGGATGACCAAACAAGACCGAGAAGCAGGCGTGAGGAATATCGCGAGCAAACGCGAGCAGCATTATTGGAAGCTGCTCGGTCCACATTTGCAGATGTTGGATTCGGAGCTGCGAGCACGGAGGCGATAGCACGTAAAGCGCGCGTTACACGCGGTGCTTTTTATCACCACTTTGACGACAAGCTAGCTCTGTTCGATGCCGTCGTCGTCAGTCTTTGTGCAGAAGCTGCGGGCAAAATCGCCAAAAAAGTAGGAAAAAAAACCGATTTGTGGGAAAGCCTGTTTGCGGGAATTGCGGTCTATCTCGACGAATGCACAGAGCCAGAATATTCAGCAATCGTCATTCAAAACGCGCCCGCGATTCTCGGCGAAAAGCGGTATCATGAGATAGACGAAAGTCATGCCGCAGCGCTTTTGGGCGCAAATATCGAATCTTTGATCTCGGCCGGGAAGATCGAGTGCGACGATCCAGTTTTACTCAGTCGAATGATCAATGCGATGATTTGCAAAGTTGCTGTCTTACTACCCTCGCATCGCAATAAAAAAGCTCTCAAAGCCAGTGCCATTCAGATGATCGAGCGGTGCTTGACCGCCTTTCGGGTAGACAAACAACACGGAGCGAAGTAGCGGAAACAATCGCACTGACCTTTTATGATGAAGATCTCTAACGGCCTTTCAGTTCGCCGTTGAAACCTTCCATACACGCCTGAAAACCGGTCGCGGCCGCAGCTGTCAATGCGGATCGTTATTAAGAACATATGGTGTCTTGTACCCGCGCCCCTATTCGAAGATGCGGAACACTCGTTGGATGATGCGATTTCGATCACAATTGTGATGGGTTGCACGCGCAAAAGGGGGATCAATCATCGATTGTTCAATGTATACGCGTTGCCTGGCACCGGTGCCGGAGCTCTATGGATGATCTCATTGCATTGCTATCCATCGGTGATCGGATTTTTCGTCACAAATAGCCGCCCGTCGATTGGAAAGGCGCAAAAGTGTGGAATTTAAGTGTCACAAATTTGCACGCACACGCGTTGTATTATTCGGCGGGCCATTTGCGTCGGTACGCGAGTCACGACTAAACTGAAATCCTCTTTCTCCATCGGCAATCAATATGGGTTGAATTGCGCGTTACCAATAGGGATCGGTGAGGCATGGCAAAATTGAATGTAAACGGCAAAGTCGTCGACGTGGATGTCGAAGGCGATACGCCGCTGCTTTGGGTTATTCGCGAACAGCTTGGAATGACCGGAACGAAATATGGCTGCGGCATTGCGGCCTGCGGTGCCTGCACCGTGCATGTCGACGGCGTGCCCCAAAGGTCCTGCGTATTGCCGGTTGATGCGCTGACTGAAAACGAAAAAATCACCACCATCGAAGGATTGTCACCGGACGGATCCCATCCTGTTCAAAAAGCGTGGGCGGAATTGGATGTTCCGCAATGTGGGTATTGCCAAACCGGCATGATTATGTCGGCGGCCGCGTTGGTTGACAGCAATCCAAATCCAACGGATGACGACATCAATGCGGAAATGACGAATATTTGCCGCTGCGGCACATTTGTCCGTGTACGTAAAGCGATCCATTTGGCCGCTAAGAATAAAGGGTGAGGAGAACGACCATGACAAACACGACGTTCGACCTTACACGGCGTAACTTCGTCATCGGCGCGACGGCGACCGGCGCGGGACTTTCATTTGGCTTTACCGTGCCGTTCAACCAAGCGAACGCGGCGGATGTGCCGGAAGTCAATGCTTGGGTGGTGATACAGCCGGACGACACCGTGGTGATCCGGATTGCGCGCTCCGAAATGGGGCAGGGCACGCTAACCGGCCTCGCGCAGATGGTGGCGGAAGAATTGGAATGTGATTGGGACAAGGTCACCACCGAATATCCAACCCCGCAAGAAAATGTGAAACGGGATCGCATTTGGGGCGACTTCGCCACGGGCGGCAGCCGGGGCATTCGCACCAGCCATCAATATGTGCGCGAAGGCGGGGCCGCCGCGCGCATGATGCTGATCCAAGCAGCGGCGGCGGAATGGGGTGTGCCCGCGTCGGAATGTAAAGCGGAAAAAAGCGTCATTACCCATGCAGGCAGTGGGCGCAGTACCTCCTATGGCGCGGTTGCGTCTGCGGCGGCGAAAGTGACACCACCAACAGAAATCACGCTTAAAGATCCGAAGGACTGGAAAATCGCCGGGCAGCCGGTGAAACGTTTGGACACGTTGGACAAGCTGACGGGCAAACAAGTCTATGGCGCTGACGTAAAATTGGATGGCATGGTCAATGCCTCCATCAAAACGGCGCCGGTGCGGAACGCCAAGGTGAAAAGCTTCGATGCAAGTGCCGTCTCCGGCATGCCTGGCGTGAAAAAGGTCATGCGGGTGGGGGATGCCTCCGTCGCCGTGGTGGCCGACACCTGGTGGCGCGCAAACACCGCACTCGACCAATTGCCCATTGAATGGGAAGGCGGCGACAAAGACTTTTCAAGCGCTGATTTCGAAGCGCAGCTCGATGAAGGCCTCACAGCCGAAACCCGGTTTGTCGGTAATAAAGCGGGTGATGTGGAAGCGGCCTTTGCCGGTGCGGCACAGGTTGTGGAAGCAAATTATCGCATGCCGCACCAGAACCATGCCTGTATGGAACCCATGAACGCCACTGCCGTGTGGACGACAGAGGGCTGTGAGGTGTGGTGTCCGACGCAAAATGGTGAAGCCGCCTTGGCGGCCACCGCGGAGGCATCCGGGCATCCAATCGAAAAATGTGCTGTGAACAAATTACATCTCGGCGGCGGTTTTGGCCGGCGCGGCGGCGGTGACTATGTGACCCAAGCCATCACCATCGCCAAGGAGATGCCAGGCACGCCGGTGAAGTTGCTGTGGACGCGTGAAGAAGACATGCAGCAAGGCTTCTATCACCCCACCACGAAGGGGCGCATTCGCGGCGCCTTGGATGCGGACGGTAAGCTGACAGGTATCCATGTAAGGATTTCTGGCCAGTCCATCTTGGCAGGCATTTTGCCGGGTGCCTTGGTCGACGGTCTTGATTTCGCAACCTTCCAGGGCTTGGCACCATCTGGCGTTAATCCGCGTATTGAGGACCAAACGCTGAAGCACACATTCCCCAGTTTGCTGATGGATCATGCGATGCGGAACCCACCCGTGCGTCCAGGGTTTTGGCGGGGTGTGAATGCCAATCAGAATGCCATCTATTTGGATTGCGCGCTGGACGAATTCGCTCATGCAGCCGGACGCGACCCCTTGGAATTCCGCCTGGAATATCTAAAGGACAGCCCGGAAGCCCAGGCCGTGCTGAAAGCCGTTGCCGAAAAATCCGGTTGGGGCAAGGATGATGGCCTGTCCCGCGGCTTGTGCTTCTATTACTCGTTCGGTTCTTATACGGCAGCCTGCGCTGAGGTGACCGTGTCTGATGACGGAAAACTCAAGATGCATCGCATTGTGGCGGCCACCGATCCTGGACATGCGGTCAATCCGCAACAGATCGATGCGCAGGTTCAAGGGTCTTTCGTGTACGGATTATCCGCTTTGCTTCATGGCGAAATCACCGTGAAAGATGGCGAAATCGAACAAAAGAACTTCGATACGTTTCCCTCTCTCACCATGGAAGAGATGCCGGACGTCGAAACGATTGTCATGCCGTCGGGCGGATTCTGGGGCGGTGTGGGCGAGCCCACAATTGCGGTTGCCCCGCCGGCCGTCCTGAATGCGATTTTCGCGGCGACCGGAAAACGGGTGCGTAACCTGCCGATTAAGGATCAGAATTTGAGGGATCTTTAATATGCGAGCGGTTGTTTCCGCTTTCATTCTCGCAAACTTGATGGGGGTGGCTGCGGCGCATGCCGCGGACGCCCCAACAGGTGCAGCGGCTTTGTTATCCGCAAGCTGTACCGGATGTCATACAACCCAGACGGACAGTGACAATGTCATCCCGAATTTGGATGGGTATACGGCGGATGACATTCGCGCAGCACTTGTCGCCTTCCGGGAAGATAACAACGCGACGGTTATGAACCGCATTGCCCGCGGCTATTCCGATTCCGAAATTGATCAAATCGCGTCCTATCTGGGATCTGGGGACTGATCCGAACACGGGGGAAACGGCATGACATCCAGCTATCCGGTCAACCGACGGCACCTGTTGGGAACGGGGCTCAGCGCGGCCGCTTTGTCTTCCTTGCCGATGCGCGCCTTTGGTCAATCACCGGCTCGGGTGGTGGTGATTGGCGGGGGCTTTGGCGGCGCGACGTTCGCCCGGTTTCTAAAACGCCTTTCGCCGGGCACGGATGTGACCCTGGTTGAGCCATCGACGACCTTCCTTGCCTGTCCGTTCAGTAACCTGGTTCTGACAGGTACGCGTGATCTTGGCGAGCAAGCCTTTGGTTATAACGCTCTGGAAGCGGAAGGAGTGACAATTGTCGCTGAATCGGCGATCGATGTGGATGCGGGACAGCAAACCGTCTATTTGTCCGGTGGTGAGGTTCTGGCTTATGACCGGTTAATGATGTCCCCCGGCATTGATCTGAGATTTGATGCGTTAGAGGGGTATGATGCCGCCGCAGCGGAAAAGATGCCCCACGCCTGGAAAGCCGGACCACAAACAATCCTTCTGAGAAATCAACTGCAAGCAATGGACGATGGCGGCGTTGTGGTCATCAGTGCCCCGGCAAATCCATTTCGATGCCCCCCAGGCCCTTATGAACGGGCGAGTTTGATTGCCCACTATTTGAAGACGAATAAACCAAAATCGAAACTGATCATTCTTGATGCAAAGGACGCGTTTTCGAAACAGGGTTTGTTCGAACAGGGGTGGCAAACGCTGTACGGAGACATGGTCGAATGGGTTGGATTGTCCGACGGCGGGCAAGTTATTTCCGTCGATCCTGCAACGAACAGTCTGAATACGGACTTTGATACGGTAAAAGCCGACGTCGCCAATGTCATTCCGCCGCAACAGGCCGCGAGCATTGCGCAAAAAGCCGGCGTTACGAATGCGTCTGGTTGGTGCCCGATCGATCCGGTGAGTTTTGAATCGACGCTGCAAAAAAACATTCATGTGCTGGGCGATGCCTCTATCGCGAATGCCATGCCGAAATCGGCCTTTTCGGCTAATGCCCAGGCGAAAGTCTGCGCTGTCCAAGTAGCGCGCCTGTTGGCCGGCGAAGAGGCGATTCCCACAACCCTTGCGAACACATGCTACAGCTTGATCGGGCCTGACTATGGTATTTCCATTGCGGACGTGTATCGACCGGGCGACACTGCATTGGCTAAAGTGGACGGGGCAGGCGGCGTGAGCCGCCTGGATGCACCGGCTGAACATCGTGTTCTCGAAGCTCAATATGCAGAAGATTGGTTTAAGACCATTACGGCAGAAGTGTTCGGCTAGGCGGATGCGTATCGTCGGCCCCCTCCTCCTTTGCGCGTGTTTCTTGACGGCAATGTCGGGGGCGCGGGCAGACGCATTGGTGCCGTTTGAGGTGGTTGAGGACACCATACCCGCGCCCTTAACGTCTCAACCTGGCGATGCCGAACGCGGGCGTGCCGTCTATGTGGATCGGGATCGCGGTCATTGCCTGTTGTGCCATGTCTCGGCCCATGTGCAAGAACCCTTCGCCGGAACCATTGGGCCGGATTTGTCTACCGTTGCGGATGTCTATGGTGCGGGCCAATTGCGCTATCGCGTCGTGGATTCAACTTTGATGAACCCGGATACGGTCATGCCGTCATATTATCGTGTCGATGGGCTTGTCCAGGTAGATGCGGCATTTGACGGACAACCGGTTTTGACCGCTCAAGAAGTGGAAGACCTAATAGCCTTCTTGCTGACCTTTCGAGGCACAAAATAATGAAAAGAGAGATCGCTCGGAACGCGTTTCACCTAAATCGCCGGCAAACTCTGTTGGGACTAAGTGGTGTGGTGGCCGTTCAACTGGTCCCCACTTCGCTCTTCGCAACGCCGGAGGAAATGCAAGCCGCCATAAGGGAAAGTTTTGGCGACGCCCCTATCCAGCCGGGACGGGTGGCCATGAAGATGCCGGCTTTGTCGGAAAACGGGAACTCCGTTCCCCTGTCGATTGACGTGGACAGCCCCATGACGGCACAGGACCACGTAAGCTCAATCCAGGTCTTCACGGAAAAAAATCCGTTGCCCAATGTCGCCAAGTATTATCTGGGTCCTCGCAGCGGTAAGGCGTCCATTGCCACGCGGATACGTTTGGCGGACACGCAGATCATCACCACAATTGCGCAAATGAGCGATGGTTCTTTGTGGTCCGGTACCGCCGAGACCATCGTGACGCTTGCGGCGTGTATTGATTTGGGGTGAGGGAACGCTATGGCAAAAGTTCGTATATCCATTCCAAAGACCGCGCAAAAGGGTGAGATTATCGAGATCAAAACTCTGATCTCGCACCCCATGGAAAGCGGCTTTCGGATCGGTGTTTTTGGAGAAACGATCCCACGCAATATTCTGACGGATTTCAGGTGCCTCTATAATGGCGAAGAGATCTTTCGTGCCGAATTCTTTCCGGCGGTGACGGCCAATCCCTTTTTGACGTTTCACACGATCGCTCAAGAAAGTGGAGAGCTTTCTTTTGTCTGGACTGACCAGCATGGCGAGGTGACCACCGAAACGCGATCCCTCACGGTCACCTGATGCGAGGGCTTGTTGTACTGATCGCTTTTGTGTTGGCTTGGGGGGCCTATGCGCTGGCGCAAGACGGTCCGGTGCGGGGTATCGCGGACGCTGACATCCGCTCCGGCAAAACGTTTCAACAGCAAGATACACAAGATTTGCAGGATGATGATTTCGCAAATCCTGGGTTTTTGTGGGTGGATCAGGGGCGTGACCTTTATAATTTGAGAAACGGTGACACAAGACCAGCCTGTGCGGCCTGCCATGGCAAGGATGGCGCGGGATTAAAGGGGGCCGCGGCGCGGTACCCGGCGGTGGATTCGGAAAGCGGTGTGCTGATGAATCTGGAAACCCGCATTCAAAACTGCCAGAAAGTGTATCAAGAGACCGAACCCTACGCTTATGAATCAGACGAGCTGCTGGCAGTCACCGCCTATACAGCGCATCTATCCCGCGGTCAGCCCATCGATGTGCAAATCGATGGCGCGGCGGCTCCGTTTTTTGAGGCGGGTCAGACCTACTACTACCAGCGTAAGGGCCAGTTGAACCTGGCGTGCAATCATTGCCACGAACTGAACTACGGGCAAATGCTCCGGGGGGACCGGTTAAGCCAGGGCCATGGCAACGGTTATCCAGCCTACCGGTTTGAGTGGCAACGCGCGGGCTCTCTTCACCGCCGGCTTCGAAACTGCGATGAAGGGGTGAGGGCGGCTCAATTCGATTTTGGCTCGCCGGAATATGTGGCGCTCGAACTTTACCTTGCTTGGCGGGCCAAAAGCCTGACCGTGGAAACACCTGCCGTCCGCCGGTAGGGGGTGCACACGGTCAACAAATTGACCACAGATTCTCTTTTTAAAACAATAGCTTCCCGATATGCAAAAGCGGGCTGAACGGTTGCGGCGGGACCCGTTTTTCCGCCAAAATACGTCCAAAGAAAATCAGGCTTTTGGGAAAGCCAGCATTGGGAGTTCACCATCATGTCAGCCACGGCGCGCGCGCAAGTCAAAACCATGGACGATGCTTTTGAGCAAATGCTCGAAGCTGATACGCACAAGGACAATATCATTCCGGCCTTTCGGCGAAATGCCCCGTTAGAGCCTGGACCGGCGCTGGTTCCGGTGGCGCGCTATATCTCACGGGACTATCACGAGCTTGAAAAGAAAAATCTGTGGAGCCGGGTTTGGCAAATGGCGGCCCATGAAGATGATTTTCCGGATGTGGGCGATGTGGTGCCCTATGACATTGCGGATAAATCCTACCTTGTGGTGCGGGTCGCGGAAGATGAGTACAAGGCCTATTACAATGCGTGTTTGCACCGTGGCCGTAAGCTGAGAGAAGCTCGTGGCAAATGCCTCAACGAGCTGCGCTGTCCTTTCCACGGCTGGACATGGAATTTGGACGGCAGTCTCAAGGTCGTTCCGTGTGCCTATGACTATAAAGATCTCAAAAAAGAGGATGAGGCTCTGCCAGAAGTGAAGGTGGGGCGATGGGGCCGTTTCATTTTCATCAATCCAGATCCGGATTGTGAGCCGTTGGAAAAATTTGTCGGCGACTTAGACAGTAATTTTGAATTGCTGCCATTTGAGAAGCGCTACAAATCCGTTCATGTGGCCAAAGTCATTCGGGCCAATTGGAAAGTGGTCCAAGAAGCGTTCATGGAATCCTATCATGTGTTGATGACCCACCCTCAAATCCTGACCGGTGGCCCAAACGACATCTGCACAAAATATGACGCCTTTGGGAATTATTCGCGGGCTATCCGGTGTGGCGCGTTGGAAGCGAAGGGCATGCCGGAATGGGATCCCCTGCCGCAGGATGACATCAACCGTTTGCGACATCCGCTCACCGGCTGGCTCTATGAAGATTTAGGCGACGACAAAGTGCGGGTTACAACACCGAAAGGGGAAAGCGGGATCTTTACGTCCAACGCGGATTGGATCGAAGGGGATCTAAAAGATGCCAATCCCCATTTGTGTTTGTGGGTCAGCGGAAAGCAATTGGACGAAGTGCGGTTGCCGCAACCGGTCACCCAAGGCGATCTCGAAAAGCAAGCAGTTGAAAAATTGGGAGACGGGGCGTCTCCCCGGGCAATTGGCGCGGAGCTGCAACGTCAAGCGCTGAAAGCGACGCTGCCGTCTTTGGCCGATAGTATCCCCGATGTGGAGTTGTCCGCGTCGATTTTCTTTACGCTGTTCCCGAACTGGCATCCTTGGGGGTCGTTCAACCCTATCAACTACCGGTTCCGTCCGAATGGGGACAATCATGAAGAATGCATCATGGAATGCATGTATCTGACACCGATTCCGGAAGACGGCAATTACACGCCCGTGTCCGAAATCCATTGGTTGGACGCTGACGCGGATTGGACCGAAGCACCGGAACTGGGCATGCTGGCGATGATCTTCAATCAAGATCTGCGGAATTTGCCGTTTGTCTACGACGGCATGAAAACCACGGCGCGGGAACATTTGCGCTTAGCGGATTACAACGAGCTTAAGATCAGACACTTTCACCAGCTTTACGGTGAATGGGTGGGTGACGTTTAAACCCCACCGCTCTGCGGAACAGCTTGCAGGCCGGGACGGGAAACAGTGAGGTTGCTGGACCGGCGCGCCAGCGCCCTCAGGCCCGTGGACAGTTGATCGATACAAATGTTCAACAAGGCCGTTGCAAAGATCAGGATCATGGCCTTGTCGATCCGCAAGTCGGCAAAGGCGCTGTCGATGTAAAAGCCCAGGGTTGCCACGCCCAACATGCCAAACACGGCTGTTTCCCGCAAAATCACTTCCCATCGGTAAAACAGGAAAGCGAGCAACTGCGGATAGATCCGCGGCGTGATCTCGTAACCATATCGGTCCAAAGACCGCCCTGGCACATCAATACGCAGGCGGAGCGTTTCTGTCTGGCGCCCCACCAGATGGCCGATAATGGCGCCATTATGCAGCGCAAGGGCGATGACCGCGGGTAACATGGAAGGCCCCCAGAATTGCAGCAACAGATACGCAAGCAAATATTCCGGGGTGGACCGAATAACCACCAGCATCACATGCCCTATGCTTCGCCCCACGGGGCCGAGAAACTGCGGCGAAATCCATGGGTACTGAACCATCGCAAGCGCACCGGTCAAAACCAAGGCCAGCATGGTCACCTGCAAGGTGGCGATGATGCCGGGGATGATTTCGGCAACCAAAATCGTGTCCGCCCAGACCATGAGGTTGGCGAGAGACCCATCTGTCTGACGTAAGGGTGTGGGGACAATGTCTTGGGTAAAAAAGCGGACAGCGTTTGAAAATTCGATGTCCACGACACCCCACGGCAGAGCAAACAAAGAGACGATCGCGAGTATCGGAAGCGTCGTTAAGCGAACCCAAAAGCGAATGGTCGCGATGAGAACGTAGAACACGATCAACAAGGCGGAGACTTCCGAATAGTGGCCTTCACTAAACGCGGTTTCGAGATAGAAGCCCAAGGTGGGCAATCCCACAAAGCCCAAAATGGCGCTGGATCTAAGTCCGCATTCCAGCCGGTACAGAGAATAGATCTGGAATTTCGGCAAGAGATCCGGCAGGCGGCCGAAGAGATATCGCGCGAGCCAGCCGGTGGCCGGATTAATGACCCGCACGGCGGGGGAGGGTGTTTCCTCCGCGATTTCCGCATAGACCTTGGCGAAGATTGCCGCATAGGGAATGGCGATGGCCAGCAATCCCGTTAGGGGCGATAGGCCGAAGAACTGTAAAAAGATCAGTGCCCAAAAGAGTTCGTGTACGGCACGAAGGAATGCGCATGTCACCCGAACAAGGGTGATGCCGTATACAAGAGACAACAAGAAACCGGCCAGGTTGCCTGCCACCAGGCCAAGAAATGCAAAGGCCACCGTGAGGAGGATGGCTTGAAGCAGCGTATGTGCCTGTCCGAAATCCGGTGTCAGCACCCCCCAGCCAAACCGTGCCATTTCCGTCCAGGGATCGATGGCAACAATTTCAAGGTCGGCGGTCGGCAAAATGAGCACGGCCACAAGGATCAGACCCAGCGTGATGCCCCGAAGGGAGACTGTGGTCCCGCGTGCCATTTAACGGCGCTCGTACAGGTCTTTTATTTCGCCCGCGCTGATCGCGTCGGGGGCCTTGTCAAACGCGATGGTGCCGTCTTTCAATCCGATCAGGCGATCAGCGATGGCCAGCGCCGCGTCCACATCGTGAAGCGCCAGAATGCTGGTTTCATGCCGCGCGGTGAGAAGGCGCAGCACCTCGGTACCCAGGGTCATGTCCATGGCAGAAACAGGTTCATCCGCAATGACAATGTCGGCCTGGGAATAGATGGCACGCGCGATGGCGACCCGCTGGCGTTGGCCACCGGACAGTTCGGTCGGACGCGCGCGCAATTTGTCCTCAAGATGAAGGTCTTTCAAGATCGTGCGGATGTCTGACAGAAATGGGTCGGTGGGCCATATCAAATTTCTAAAGTTGGTCCACAGGCTATGATGGCCCAAGCGTCCCATATAGACGTTGTGAAAAACCGATAACTGATCCGCCAACCCTAATTCCTGCGGGACCAGGGACGCGGCGGGTGCGCACAGACGATACAGATGTGCCAGAAGTGTCGATTTGCCGACACCGCTTTCGCCAATAAGGACCAGCGTTTCACCGGTTTCAACGGAGAGGCTGATGTCCCTCAGGACAGCCTCTCCGTCATAGTCAAGGGTTTCGCGATCAAGCGAAATCAGAGTCACTCGATCAAACCAACTTGCTTTGCGACATCTAAAATCGGGGCATAGTCGTCATTCGATGCCGGGATAAACTTGGCACGGGGAAAAGCGTCCAAGATGGCTTTGTCTTCAATGGCCAGAAGCGTGTCAGTTACTTTTTGTGTAAAGCCGTCGCCGAATGTTGCGTCAACATCGCCGCGAATGGTCCACTGATAGTCAGGATAGGGAGGGGTTTTCCACAAAATCCGAACTTTCGATGGATCGATCTTGCCAAGCTCCAATTCTTTTTTCCATACCTTGAAGTTCACGGCGCCCACTTCAAAAGCACCCGATTGAACCAACGCAATCGTCCGCGAATGGTCACCGCTGAAACCCACGCGAGAGAAAATTTCATCGGGCGTTTTGCCGAATGTCTCGCGGATATGGAATTCCGGCATCAAGCGGCCGGATGTGGACCCTTTCGAGCCAAAGGTGAAGGTGCGTCCGGCTATATCCTTCGGGAAAGTCTCGGTCGGTTCCAGGCCGGTCTTTGTATTGGCGATGAAATAGGTTTCAAAGAACGGATCTTCTTCGCCTTGGGCGATCGCTTTTGATCCGTCTACTGCCAGACGTGCGCGCACGCCGGACAGGCCACCAAACCAAGCAAGTTGGACCTGATTGTTTTTGAACGCGGTGACAGCCGCTGCGTAGGATTTGACGGGGATGTATGTGACCTCGACACCCAGCTTATCTTCCAAATAATCGGAGACTTTGCCGAACCGCTCCTGCAGGCGGGATTCATCTTGGTCGGGAATGGCGGTGAATACGAAAGTGTCGGCGCTGGCCCCAAGGGGGCTTAATCCAAACACACAAAGTGCGACTAAGTACGGTATCAGTCTTGTTCGCAGCGTTCGACCCAACTGGTCGGCCTGTTGATCTCTCACGACATCTTATCCTCACGTTAAGTTGATGGGGGTGTAAACGGACCGACTGTGCCCAATGCGGTTCCAAGATGCAATATGAACACGATGTTTTGTGATGTTGAGGGCGCGAAAATGCAGTGGCCGGTGCGGCAATGTAACGGCCGGATGGCTGGACAGGCTGTCGTCCGCGTCTTAGCTTGGTTGTTCATCATCATGAAAGGACCTCTCATGAGCCTTGCTGCACAGTTGACTGAAATGCGGGACGCCGCTGCGAAAAAGTTTCCGCCGGCGATCGCCAAAATCATGCATGATGCAACGGAAGATCTTGCCAATAGTGGACAGGTGGAAACAGTCATCAAGGCTGGCGAAACACTGCCCGCCTTTAGCTTGCCCAACCAGAACGGCGACGTGGTCACCAGCGCGGATTTGCTGGCCCGCGGGCCGCTGATGCTCACGATCTATCGGGGCTCTTGGTGACCGTACTGCAAAGTGGAGCTGGATGCTCTGCACGCAATTTTGGGTGACGTTCAGGCACTTGGCGGTTCCTTGGTGGCCATCAGCCCGCAAATGCCCGACATCAACCTAAAGCTCGTTCAGGAAAAGGGCTACGGCTTCGATATCCTGTTCGATGCAAAAAATGAGTATACGGATAAACTGAACCTTCGATTTGTTCTGCCACCGCAACTGCAAAAAATTTATGGCGGTGGCGGGATCGACTTGCCGAAATTTAGCGGAGATGACAGTTGGTCTCTCCCCATGCCCGCCCGGTTTGTCGTCGACCAAGGCGGTGTGGTGCGCTATTCGGAAGTGAACCCGGATTATACCATGCGTCCCGAACCGGAAGACACATTAGCGGCGATGAAGACGCTCTGACTGTTCTCACATATCCGAAACAGAAAAGCCCCGCTGTGGAAGTGGGGCTTTTTTTGTTTTGTAGATTATACATCTTTGCAGCGGCGTCGCCGGGCGTTCCACCCCTTTGTGTGCAGACCATTCTCTTTAATCCGACTATCGCCGGCACTTTCATCATGGAAGAACACAATGGCATAGGGGCCGGTGGCCGCGGGATTTACCGGCAAATGTGTTAATGTGGAATCCAAGAAACCCCTCGGTAAAAAGCCGGGATTGGTTAAGGCGACGATATGCGCCGTTGAACTTCTCATCGAAAGAATGGAACGTGACGCTCCAGATCAGACTTAGCGACCCGAATGCACCAGAGGTGCGTCCCTTGTTGGACCGGCACCTTGCTTTGATGCATGAGATATCGCCACCCGAGAGCATTCATGCGCTGGCGGCAGACGGGCTCACAGATCCGTCGGTCACCTTTTGGACAATCTGGGATGACGGCACTTTGGTGGGATGCGGTGCGTTGAAAGCGCTTGATGCCACCCATGGAGAAATCAAATCCATGCATACCGTCTTGGAAGCGCGGGGAAAAGGGGTGGGCGCAGCCATGGTGCAGCACATTCTAGAGACAGCGCGGGATCGGAAATTGTATCGGATCAGTCTCGAGACCGGATCGCAGCCCGCCTTCGAACCAGCCCGCGCTTTATATCGGCGGTATGGCTTTACCGAATGCCCGCCGTTTGGGTCGTATAAAGACGATCCCAACAGCGTCTTTATGACCTTGGTGTTGGCTTAGTTGCGCTCCTCGCAATGATGCTAAGGGCGGCAGCCTTAACCGCTATTCACACGCGTCCGCCGCACCGCAGGTCACGTCCAAGACTTCTTTGCCGTCGGCCACGTCCCGCACCCACTCAACGGCGCGCACACCGCCTGATGTGGTCGAATATAATTCCTTAAACCGCAGCAGAGTGTGAAATTCACCCGGTGCCGTATAGCTGCGGAAATAGGGCAGGCTCGTGCGAAGCGTTGCCATGTTTTCCTTAAGGGGCGCATACAAATTATCGCCCGTATTCAGCATGCCGGAAAACTGTTCTTGAACCGCATCATACGCATTGTTGTACTGATGGAATTTGATGTGGGGCGCTGCCGTGGCGGCCATGGTGTAGAAATCGATTTGTCGGGTGGTATCCGCCGTATAGGCCTTTGTGTCGATCCATGCGGGCAGATCGGTAAAGACGCCCCATGGTGTCCACAGTTCCGGCAGGGGGTTTTGGGTGTATCCGCCACCGCCGCCGGCAAAATGAATGATCTCGGCTTCTTTGTAGTGCTGGGCGAAGAGGGCGGCAAAATAGGGCGAAGAGATTGCACCCGCACTACCCCCGGATACAAAGACCGTATCGGGATCGGGGACCGCGTCAAAGACATGGTCAATAGCGGCCTGCGCATTGAAGCGGCCTCTGTGGTGAACGGTGATCTGCGATCCATCCTTTTTCGTGTAGGTGTGATCCTTGGCGCCTAGGTGAATGTCCCCCGTGCAATAGGGCACAAAGACTTGCGTCCAATTCTTGAACGGATTTTCCGAATTGGTGAGCGCGAAGGCACCATCCCGCGTGCGAGGCGTGTTGCCCTCACCGTCGGCAAAGGGGCGGTAGGTTGTGGGCTCTGTGGTCACGTCGCAGTTGTCACCCGACCAGCACGCGCCGCCGCCATTAAAGAAGATCATCAATTTTTTCGGATCGCCATTGCGTACGTGAAATTCATACGGTGTGCCGGTGGAACACAGCGTGTCGCCGCCTGGTTTGATGGTTTCCCAAGGGTCCGCCGCCCAAACAGGGGTGGAGAGCAGTGCGAAGAACAGAACGAAACGCCGAATCATCTTTGCCCCAATACCTTTATTGTTGTCCGGTCCCTACCTATACACTGAACTTGGGACGTGACGATACGGCCGCGCCTGGAGATTCCGGACAGATCCGGTATAGGTAATCCATGATCTATGGATTTGGAGAGTTTCAGATTGATGTGACGCGCGCGGAGCTGCGCAAGGGCGCCGACGTGCGCGCAGTCGAGCCACAAGTCTTTGAACTTATTGTATTTTTAGCGGCAAATGCGGGGCGCCTGATTACCAAGGACGAGATCGTTGAGGCGGTTTGGGATGGCCGAATCGTGTCGGACTCTGCGGTGGCCAGCCGGATAAAATCGGCTCGCCAGGCGTTGGGCGATGATGGGAAGACTCAAAAGTACATCAAAACGCTACATGGGCGCGGTTTTCGTTTTGAAGCGCAGGTGACTGTTGACGAGGCGAGGCCCGATGTGGTGCAGGTCGTTTCTCAAACACCGGTGCAAGATGCGGAAGCCGATGACCAAACCGGCGACATGCCGGCATCAAACCGCCCATCGATCGCGGTGCTGCCCTTTAGCCTCATCGGTAATGGCGGAGACTATGCCGGGTTTTCCGATGCTCTGCCCCATGAAATTATCGCGGAGTTGTCTCGGCTAAGGTGGATCCGCGTGATCGCCCGCGGCTCCACTTTTCAGTTCCGCGGTACACAGATTGATGCCGACGAAATTCGACGAGCCTTGGGCGCGCGCTATTACGTGACGGGATCGATTGAGTTTCTGGGCCCTCGCATGACGATTCTCATCGAACTCACAGACACCACCGACCGTAGTGTTGTGTGGGCGGATAAATTTCAGGCTGCGATCGACGAGATTCATGAGGTGCGCGGAGACATCCTCTCTAACATCATATCTTCTCTGGAAGTTCACATCTCGGCAAATGAAACACGGCGTGCGCGCCTGACGGCGCCCAGTTCCCTGGATGCTTGGTCTGCCTATCATCTTGGTCTGCATCACATGTTCCGTTTCACGGAAAAGGACAACGCGCAAGCCGCCGCTCTATTTCAGCGGTCGGTTGATCTGGACCCGACATTCGCCCGCGGATTTGCCGGTCTGTCGTTTACCCATTTTCAAAACGCGTTTATGCGGTATTCAGACGAACGCACTCAATCAGCGGACCTTGCAAAGAAAGCTGCTGAAAAAGGCATGGATCTCGACGATCTCGATCCGTTTGTGAATTTCACCCTCGGGCGGGCTTGTTACTTGCGGGGCGATTTTGATCAAGGTCTGACTTGGTTGGATCGATCGACCAAATTGAGCCCGAACTATGCGCAAGCGGTTTATTCAAAGGCTTGGGCGGACGCGATTTTGGGTCATTGGCAGATGGCACATTCTTTGTCCGATGAGGCCATGAAGCTAAGTCCGCTCGATCCCATGCGGTATGCCATGTTGGCGGCGCGCGGCCTGGCCTCCATTGTGGAAGGGGATGTCGGTGCCGCCGCCCAATGGTCGGAACAGGCGGCCCGCGCTCCCGGTGCGCACACTTTGATCGCCATGATCGCTATGGTGAGCCACGGTTTGAATCAAGACGAAGAGAAAGCCAGTTATTGGGCGGCCAATGTGCGGCAGAGATATCCGCAAGCAAATGCGGAACACTTCTTTCAGTCTTTTCCCTTTGCGGACGAAGGGGCGCGGGAGCGCATGGCACACATTCTAAAAAAATATGGGTTTTAGGGAGGCTGATCTATGGACCTCAAAGACACGCTGTATGACGTTAAAGATCGTGTGGCCACGATTACGCTCAACCGCCCGCATCGAGCAAATGCGTGGACGGGCCGTTTGCATACGGAATATCGCGCGCTGTTGAAACAAGCGGATGAAGACCCGGGTGTCGGCGCGATCTTGGTGACCGGCGCGGGGGACTATTTCTGCGTGGGGGGCGATTCCAAGGCGCTGGAAAGTTACACGGAAAAAGGCGAATACAATGCGGGGACAGGCCCGGAATTGGTGATGCCTGGCTCCGCGGAAACACCGGCCTTTCAAAATGACTACGCTTATCATTTAGCCCTGTCGAAGCCGGTGATCACGGCGCTGAACGGTCCGGCAGCGGGCGTGGGCTTGGTGCTGGCGTGCTTTACGGATGTGCGCTTCGCGGCCCCCGGCGCGAAACTGACCACCGCCCATGGGCCCTTAAACCTGCCGGCGGAATACGGATTGTCATGGATCTTGCCGCGCTTGATCGGCGGCGCCCGCGCCACGGAATTACTGATGTCGAGCCGCAAGTTTCTGACGAACGAGGCGCACGCCATCGGGTTGGTGCATCGCTTGGTGGACAAGGAAACGCTGGTTGCGGAAGCACATGATTATGCAGTGGACATGATCACGCGTTGTTCACCGGAAAGTCTGCGCCAGACCAAGCGCCAAATCTATCTCGATTGGCACCGCGATGTGGGCGCGTCCGTTCAAGACGCGGATCAATTGCTGAAAGGCATGGTCAAACAGCCGAACTACAAACAGGCCATCGCGGCGTTTATGGAAAAACGCAACGCCGATTGGGAGTTTTAGTTAGCCCGCCAGCGTCCGCTTGTCGTCCCGCCGCAAGGTGATTTTCTGCTTATCAAAATGACCCAGCAGGGGCATCACATATTTACGCGTGGTGCCCAGCGCTTCGCGCGCCTCGCTGGCGGTGAAGGCCGCCGGGGGCGGGAAGGAATGGCGCAAGGCGTCCGCTGCCGCATCAATCGCCGTGTGGTGAAAGAAGAACAGGTTCTTGCGTTTTTCATCGAACACGGCAATGGCGCGGTTGGTGTCCACCAGAAAGCGCGAAATGTCTTTGTACTTTGGATTTTCTTCCGTCAGCTCTTTCAGGGTGGGGGCGGTGATGCCTTGGTCAATCAGGCGCGCCTCAAGTGCATCCAGAATTTTACGTTCGTCCGGCCGTAGCTGCGCGAAAGGATCAAAGCTGGTGAGGCGCACCGTGCCTTGGGCAATCTCTAGAACCTTTTCATTTGCCAGTGTGGCCAGCGCGAAGCGGAACAAGCGCTGGGGGGCTTTCAAGCGCGACGCGATTTCACTTTGCGCGAGCCCCAATCGTTTTGGATTGGCGTCGTGAAATTCCCCCACCAGCTTTTCGATGCTGGATTTCGTGGCGGCGAACACATTGGCCTCGAATACCAATCCGTTGTCCTCAATGGCGCAGCCATTTTGGGCGCACAGGGCGCGCAGGTCCGTTTCGTCCAGATCAACACGTTGGCCCAGTTCCGCCAGGGAGATGCCGTCTGATCCCGCATTGGTCACAATGGACATCAGCGCCGTGGTGCGCGCATCCGCCTTGGCCGAAGGTGCTGCCGCCTGCTTACCGCGCCGCCTTTGTTTGGCTTGGGTGTCCGTGAACTGACCGCCGCCGACGGTCTGCACAGGCGTGACCGTGCGCACAATGAACCGTTCCTGATGCCAGGCGACGGCGGGCTCGGCCAAGCGAAATTGAACGGGGGCGGTGTCGCCGGGCCGCAAGCGTTCGCGATCCAGCAAGCGGATTGTGGCAATTTCTTCCGTGGTACCGTGAAGAACGCGCAATTTCGTGCCGCTCTTCAGTTCTTTGGGCGCATCGCTGAGCAAATGCAACGTACCGTCCCAATAGGTTGAAGCGGGCAACCACTCAGGCGAGGTCAGCGTGTTGCCGCGCGCAATGTCCCCCGTCCCTTCAATGCGAATGTTTGCGGCCACCCGCTGGCCGGGCAGGGCGCGGTCAACCGAACTGCCGTGTACTTCCAAACTGCGCACCCGGGCTTTGCGGCCCGACGGGGCGATTTCCGCCACATCGCCGACGGCAACCGCGCCGCCGCTCAGCGTGCCGGTGCCCACGGTGCCAAAGCCCTTGATGGAAAATACGCGGTCGAAGGGCAGATAGAAATGGCCCACATCCGCGCGTTTTGGCTTCACGTCGAACAAACCGTTAAGGGCGGCGACCAAATCATCCATACCGGCGCCGGTGGGCGCGGAGACGGGCACGATGGTCACGCCGGAAAAGGCGGTGTCGGCCAGATAGGCGGAGATTTCCGCCGTGGCTTTTGTGATCTCGCCGTCGCTCGCCAAATCTGTTTTGGTCAGCGCCACCACCGCATGCTCGATGCCGAGCAGGGAGACAATGCGAATATGTTCCACCGTTTGCGGCATGATCTTTTCATTGGCCGAAATGACGATCAGGGCCGCATCGATGCCGCTGACACCGGAAATCATAGTGCGGACGAAATCTGCATGGCCCGGCGTGTCGATAAAATCGATCAACCCGCGCGTCGTCTCGCGATAAGCAAACCCCAGCACAATGGACAGGCCGCGTTGTTTCTCTTCTTTTAGGCGGTCGGTTTCCATGCCGGTCAGGGCTTTGACCAGTGTGGTTTTGCCATGGTCTACATGGCCGATGACACCGAGAGAAAGTTGATCTGTCATGAAGCGGCGATGGCCTGAACGGCGGAGATAATGTGCGGCGTGTCATCCACCAGCACGGTGCGCACATCCAGCAACACATCCCCCTTGTGAATGCGGGCGATAATGGGGATGGGCTGACCGCGCAGTGCCGTCATCAGGTCTTGCGCCGATATGCCCTCAATGGACAGGCGGACACCGAAGGAGGGCAGTTGTTCCGCCGGCAGGCTGCCGCCGCCCGCTTCGCCGGTCATTTGATCCGGCGTTGCCGTTACACGGTCGATTGTTGCAAGCGGCCCGCATAATGCATGCGCTTCGGCTTCCAAATGTTCCAACGGCGCCGTTAACATGCGCAAGGTGGGGATTTCTTGTGCCGGGTCGAAAGGTGGTTTGTAGAGGTGCAGCGTGGCTTCCAGCGCCGCCAAGGACAATTTATCGATGCGCAGGGCGCGCAAGAGCGCATTCTTCTTCAGATCCGCGATCAGATCTTTACGGCCCGCGATGATGCCGCATTGGGGCCCGCCCAATAGTTTGTCGCCGGAGAAAGTTACCAAATGAGTGCCCGCCGATATGGTATCGCGCACGGTGGGTTCATCACCGATTCCGAACGTGGAAAGGTCGATCAGCGTGCCGCTGCCCAAATCCTCAACGAACAGTAGATCCTTCTCGTTTGCCAATTGGGCAAGCTCCGCGCGGGCGGGGCATTGAGTAAAGCCTACAATCCGGTAATTGCTGGTGTGCGTTTTTAATAAAACCGCTGTCTGGTCGGTGATTGCCTGTTCGTAGTCGGACAATTTCGTTTTGTTGGTGGTGCCCACTTCCCGCAAGGTGGCGCCGTTTTGGGCGATGATGTCGGGCACACGGAACGACCCGCCGATTTCGATCAGTTCGCCCCGCGAAACGACCACCTCTTTGTTTTTGGCGAAGGTGGCCAGCGCCAGGGTCACCGCCGCCGCACAATTGTTGACCACAATGGCGTCTTGCGCCCCCGTCAGCTCACAGATGAGCTCCCGCACATGATCGTATCGGGAACCGCGCTGGCCGGTCGCCAAGGTCATTTCGATATTGGTGTATCCGGCGGCGGTCTTCTGAATGGCGTCAAGAGCGGCGGGGGCCAACGGTGACCGCCCCAAATTCGTATGAATGACGATACCCGTGGCATTGATGATGCGCTGCAGGCTGGGGGCCCGTGCCGCCGCCATGTGCCCTTCTACCTGTGCGGCAAAGCCTGGCCCGTCAAAGTCGGGCAATGGCGCGCCTTTCTTTAGCCCTTGGCGCACCTCGTCGAGGGCCGCGCGCAGCGCGTCGATGATTTCGCCACGGGTCCAGGCTTGCTCCAGCAAGGCGATGTGGGGCTTTGCGGCCAGGTCATTCACCTGGGGAATTTTTCGAAACAGGCTGGCGTCCATCGTTTTCTTAATAGCTTTGCGCGTTTTGTCCGCAGCATAGCCTACTCTGGCCGGAGCTCAAAAGCCGTTCCGCGGGGTTGGTCAATCACTCTACCGTTTCCGCGCCCAGATCTTGTAGGTATCGCCAAAAACCAGCGGGTGTGATTGTTCAAATTCGTGCCAGTTGTCGATCGATCTGGCGGCATTTGCGTCGCTAAATGTTTCTTGAAACAGCTTGCGGTCGGTTGAAGACACGACCACAAGACCAAGAAAGTCGAGGCCGCAGTCGTGTAGCATGTTGCCGACCTCCAGCAGCGTAAAACGGTGCTCTTGCACATGAAAGATCAAGTCGCGTGTGTCTGACAGGGTCCAAAAATCAGAGGCCGGACTGAGAAGAGGGCGGAATGCCTCATCCGTACGCCTCATAATATCGCGGCGTGCTTGGCGAATGCCACGCGCATCATCTTTGTAGCCGGTTTCCTCGATCAAGCGGCGGGCCTCGACGACAGATTGACGCCCTAATTCGCTATAAAGCCCCAGATAAAGGTGTCCCTTGGGTTTCAAGCGGCCGCTGAGAATGGAGAGGGCCTTCGCTGGATCTTCCATGTGATGGATCACCCCATAACTTTCCACCACGTCGAATTTTTCGTCCAACTCGCCGAGGTCGAGGATGTTCGCCTGGGCATGTTTGACGGAAGTGATGCCATACTCTTTTAACTTTCGCATGCCATAGGCGAGGCTCGCTTTGCTGAGGTCGATCGCTGTGACGCTCGCGTTTTCGTATTTATGCACCACCTTTATGGTCTGCAGGCCGGTGCCGCACCCCGCAATAAGGATGGAGGGGCCTTTGATGGCGGGCAACTCGCTGTCTTTTAGATGCGGCAGTTCCGATTTCAAGACGGTCGCGAGCGGTTGTGGTGTTGTCAGGTCAAAGCGCGTCCATCGTGGATAGGGGTTTTCCGTATATTGTTCCTGTACAGAGGATGAGACGCTGTCCATCGTCGTGCCGATGGCGGGTATGCCTTCGGCTATGTCGCGTTCCATCGCCACCTCGTCGATTTGTTGGCGAAAGAGACCCTGCAGGGCTTCCGGAACAGCGTCAGTCGCTGGCCTATCAATGGTCAGCGTGTGAAGGGGGCGGTAACAAGCGGCAAGAGCCTGCCTGTAAAACGCATCGTCATTCCAATCCGCCTTCGTCAAATTTTCCAGGTCGGAAACACAATGGGATGCTTGCGCTGTTTCGTCGTCCGTTTCGTAAAACACATACTCGTTCACGAAGCATTGATGCGCCAAGGCACAGACAAATTCGAAGGGCGCCGCCCAATGCGGTTTTTTGCCGGTCATGGACGCAAGGATGGCATCTTTGCGAATATGGGTGATTAAGGTCTCGATTTCGTAATCCGTAATCGGACAATTTTCCAAATAAGCCAAAAAAAGTTGATCTTGAAGAAGTGATGTCACCGTTTGGCGTTGGTCTGGCGTAAGGTCTAGCGGTGCCTCCGGCGCCAGATCTAGCACGTTCAATAGAGGGCTAAGCTCATGACGTTTTCTCAGAACCGATTGGATGGCGGTGGCTAAGGTGCGTGGATTAACATCGTCGCTCCCAAGAAGCCGCAGCAACACAGTGTGAAAGTCGATGTCGTCCGGCAGCTCTTTCACATGGCGCAGGTTTTGGACCAGTGCGCGGCGAACGTCTGCGTTTTCGGGGTCCAGTGCATAGGCGGCCGCCATATGGCCAAGAGCATCCTGGCGCTGGCCGTTTTGATCAAGGGCTAAACCCAGATTCGCATGGGCAATGGCGCGCGATGCGGTGTCTTGATCCGGCAATGCGTTCAAAAGGGTTCGAAATTGGTCGATGGCCGTTCCAGTCTCCCCCCGGCTCAGGGCGACCAGTCCCAAGCCATGTCGTGCGAACAGCAGTGAGTCGTTGAGCGCGATCGCTTTTTCATACGCGTCCTGAGCAAGTTTTCCTTTCTCCAATTGTCGATAGGTGTCGCCGAGAAAGCCATATGCGTCGGCAAATTTTGGATTGAGTTTTACGGCCCGTTTGAACGATGCGACGGCTGGTGAGTATTGGCCAAGCCCAAATTCCGTTTTTCCTTTGTTGAAGGCGATGAGGGGGTTTTTGGAATCAAGGCTTGCGGCTGTCCGAAAAGAGAGAAGGGCGTCTTCGTGTTGCCCCAGTTCAACCAACACAACACCGGACAAGTTGGCAATGTTTGGGTCCTTCGGAAAAGAGGCCCGCAGCCTGTCTAACTCTGCCTTGGCCGCACTGAACTGGCGTTGCTGGATGACGGCGGAAATTGCCTGCAGCGTTTCCGGGGGCGCAAAAGAAACACGGCGTTTGGCGTTAGGAGGACGGCGATTGCGATTCATAAATGAAGTCTAACACGTGACGCGATCACCTGGTGTGTCCATCTGGCCGGGAAGAATGTCCATGACGGGCGGACCATAGCGTGCGGACACCGGTGCTGAAAAGCACCGATGACGCAAGCCGGCGGATCGTCGGTGTCCGTCGGTGATGGCGTTACATGTTTAGCGCTGACACCGTCGGCCAGCGATCGGCCCAAGGTCGGGCTGCTTCCAGCTCATAGGCCAGTGCCAGCAAGCGACCTTCTTGACCGTGTGGAGCTGCAAACTGGCTGCCGATCGGGATGCTACCGGCCCCCGTAAACAAGGGAAGGGAAATGGCCGGGTTGCCGAAAGCATTATATTGCGGCGTGTAAGACGCATAATCGGTGACCGATTGGAATAGGGTCTCGAAATCGACCGAGGGGGCTTGTTCCCCCAAGTCCAATGGAGAGCGCCGCAAGGTCGGCGTGAGGAAGACGTCACATTTAGAGAACAAGGGATCGTAAAAGTCGCCCATGTTCTTGAAATAGGCGAGCGCTTGATCGACCGCGTCTGGTTTGGCTGCCGTTTTCTGTTGGAAATAGTCAGCAAGGCCGCGTGTCCATTCTTCCAATCCCGTCTTGGCGGTCACCCAGCGGAATTGCATCAGACCGACGATCCACGCGTTTTCCACCAATTGGTGCGCGCCTTCCGCCCAGATGGTCATAAAGTGGTCCAGGAATTCGTCGCCGTTCAGCGGTTGCGGAGTTTCCTCTACCGTATGTCCGAGCTCCGCGCAGAGGGCGGCGGTGGCGTCCAGCGCCGCCTTCACATCGGGGGCCGCGTCTTTGTTCATGAAGTTCTGGGTGGTGAATCCGATTTTGAGGCGCTTGGTCGACGGCCCGTCAACAAACCCCACCGGGTCGAAGAGTTTGTCGTCGCCTTTCCGTTCACTGACGTTCAACATTTGGGCGGTATCTCGCACGGAGCGGCTGACGGTGAGTTCCACGCTAATATCAGCTGGAGTCCGGGGTGGTTTATTTGTGTACAAACGGCCGCGGCTTGGCTTGAGGCCCACCAAGCCGCCGCAAGACGCCGGAATGCGAATGGAGCCGCCGCCATCGCTTGCATGGGCAAAGGGAACCATGCCCGACGCCACGGCACCGCCCGCGCCGCCGCTCGACCCGCCCGTATGTTTGGCGATGTCCCAAGGATTTTTGGCAGGGCCCAAAAGGTCTGATTCCGTGGTCGACAGCAGGCCGAATTCCGGCGTGTTGGTTTTGCCGAGAATGACCACACCACTTTCTTTCGCGCGCTCCACGGCGCCGGCATCCGCATCGGCCACATTGGTTGCGAATAGGCGCGAGCCAAAGGTGGTGGGTTCGCCTTCAAGGTCGGACAAATCCTTGATGAGATAGGGCACGCCCTTAAATGGCCCGTCAGGCAATTCGCCTTTGGCCTTTTCCCGCGCGTCGTCAAACATGGTGTGGATGACTGCATTTAGTTTCGGATTGAGCGTTTCGATCCGTTTGATGGCGGCATCCGTCAGCTCAAGCGGGGTGACCTCACCCGTCCGCACAAGGGCGGCTTGGGCTGTTGCATCGAGCCGCACAAAGGGATCGGGTTCCGCGCGGGCGATAGTCGGTAATCCGGTTACGGCCACGGCACCTAAGGCCGTCGTGCTTTTCAGAAAAGTTCGCCGATCCATGGTTTCTCCCCTTGTATGATTTTTTGGCTGACGCTACCGCAGCGAGTGTTTTGCGGAAATATCGTCATTCTGAGGGGAGATTGAAAGCGAAAAATTTTTGGAAATTTGGGGGGTTGGCTGTCACAACAACCGGATGGTACCCGTCGGCCCGTCGCTTACTTGGCCTACATGCCAGACCGGTTCGGCTGCGGCGCGGAAGTCTGCCAGCACATCATCCAGCGACTCCGGATCGACCGCCGCCAACAACCCGCCGGAGGTTTGCGGATCGAAGACGATGGTTTCTTGCGCGTCGGTGATGCCGTCGCCGCGCTCAAACCATTGTCCGAAATAGTCTTTATTGCGCCCGGCACCGCCTGGGGCCACGCCTTTATTCGACAGGTCCGCGGTCCCATCCAAAAGCGGCAGCTTGCTGAAGGTGAACTCTAGCGCCACGCCGGATTGATCCGCCATTTCATGGCCATGGCCCGCCAGCGCAAAGCCGGTAATGTCGGTGACCGCATGAATGACATCATTGCCCGCCGCGCGCAGGATCTTCGCGGCACCTGCGTTGAGGCGCGCCATGCTGGCAACCGCTTCTGCCGTATCGCTTTCGTCGATTTTGCTCTGTTTCAGGGCGGTGGTGATGATCCCCGTACCGATGGGTTTGGTGAGCAGCAATTGATCGCCGGGCTTGGCGCCTTCATTGGCGAACGCGTTCGCGTCATTAAGGACACCAATCACGGCGAGGCCATATTTTGGCTCATCGTCAAAGGTGGTGTGGCCACCGGCGATGGCCGCTCCCGATTCCCGCACCTTGTCGGCGCCCCCCCGGAAAATCTCGTTAAGAATGTCGAGATCAAGCGTTTTCGGAAAACCCGCCAGGTTGAGCGCCAGTTTCGGTTCGGCCCCCATGGCATAGATATCGGACAGGGCGTTGGCCGCGGCAATCGCGCCAAACTGATAGGGGGCATCCACCACCGGCGCGAAGAAGTCCGCCGTGGCCACCAAGGAAAGCTCGTCGGTCAATTTAAGCACAGCGGCATCGTCCGGTGAGCTGAGCCCCCTCAGCACATCGGGAAAATCCGCCTGCGGAAAGATGTCTTTTAACGGCCGCAAAACTTGCGACAACTGCCCAGGGCCAAGCTTACCCGCTCAACCCGCAGATGCCGCATATTGCGTCAGCCGGATCTTTTCGTGCTCTGACACGCGCGCTTCCTCCTTTCTGAAAATCTGAGGTTTCTTTCTAGCCAATGCCTGTGACATAGTCCAATCCACGATTTAGTGAGGAGCGGGCTTCGTTGCGCACCCTCAATGGGAATAGAATTGCATTGAGGGATCGGGCGGGCGTTTATTATTCCGCTCATTCCTGCGAAAGCAGGAATCTCTTGTGAGATGGAGATCCCGGTTCGCGCCCTTTTGATTTGGGCGCGACCGGGATGAGCCGAATGGTCGAGGCGTTGCGTCGTTTTTTTGACGGTAGGGCGGTAGGAGAATAATTTAGGAGGCGAATGTAGTCTGGTGGCTTCCCTGGTCTTCAAAACCAGTGACACGCAGCCATGCGTGTGGTGGGTTCGATTCCCATCCGCCTCCGCCAACTATTTCTATGATTTATGCAACCGTGCACATGACCTGTGCACACGCCGTGGTCACTTGCGGTGGGGGCGCGCCCACCGCTAAACTCGTGCGATGGCGGAGCAACTCTTCACTCTTCTCTGGAACCCTTACGTCACTCTGGGCCTGGCATTGGTTCTGGTGATCGGGCGCATGGTGCTCTACTTCCGGCGCTTGCTGGTCCAGAAGAAAGGGTTTAGCAGCCGCCCCATATTCAGCGAACTGTCTGTGCTGTTGGGCTTCCTTTTTGCGGTTTGGACGGTCATCATCTCCCCGAGCTGGATCGTCACGGCGCTGGCCGTGCTTCCCGTTATTCTGGGGGGCTTCGCGCTCTATCTGTTTTCTCAAGGCGGCGTTCCGAAAGGCATTGGCGTTAAGGTGGGCGAGATGGCGCCGTCCTTCTCCGCGCTCGATTGGGACGGCAACGATTTCGCCTATGAAGCTGGGCAAAATGACCCGCTGCTCCTCAAATTCTACCGCGGCCATTGGTGACCCTATTGTGTCGCTGAGTTGCAGCGATGGGAAGAATTGCAGGACGACTTCGACGCGCTGGGCGTCAAGATGGTGGCTGTCAGCCCCAACACCGTGGATCAAGCGGATTTGATGCGCTCCAAACACGGCCTGTCGATCTACCAATTGGCAGACCCGGACCTTGAGGTCGTCAAGACCTATGGGGTGGAGCACCCAAATGCGCTGGCCGGCGACCCGGGCGATAAACGGGGTATGCGGCGGGCGCTGGCCATTCCCACAACCATCCTCACCGATAGCACGGGGAAGATCCGCTGGATCGATCAATCCACAGACTATAGAGTACGGTCAGATGGCGCCCGCGTTCTCAAAGCGGTGAAGAAGGCGCTCACATAAGAGCAGTCGCCGTGCGGCGATAAGGGAGAGGACCCATGCCAAAGATCACGAATGATCAGCGGGACACAGCCATTTTGGCGGCGGTCCAAGAGGATCTGGCCCAGTGTGCCGTGCCGGTGCGCGGCGACATTACCGATGCCCATGCCGTGGTGCTGTCGCGTATTGCGCGGCCCGGCACGTGGTGGACGGGGGCCGAACGCATCGCCATTGCGGCGGAATCACGCGCGGCAAACACCTGTCCGTTTTGCGTGGAACGCAAACAGGCGCTCAGCCCTTATACCATTGAGGGCAAGCACACGATTGATCCGTTAACGGGAGGTGTGCTGACGGAACCGATCATCGGCATGGTCCATATGATGGTGACCGACGTGACCCGCATCACGAAAAAGGCCATCGACGATCTGGCGGATGCCGGTTTCACGGACGGGCATTACGTGGAAGCCTTAGGCATTGTGGTGGCCATGCGCAGCATGGACCAAACCAATCGCGGGCTCGGCGTGCCGCTGCACGCGCTGCCAAGCCCCGTGGCTGGGGACCCGACACGTGCGCGGCCTGGTCCCTTGGTGGACGGTGAGGCGTATGTGCCCATGTTGGCACGGCAAGAACCCCACGCCCCCGATGAAGATTTGTGGGGGGAAGATTTCGCGAAGACCATTCCCAATGTGGCACGGGCGTTGAGCCTGGTGCCGGATGCCGTGCGCGATTGGTTCGAGTTGAGCGATGCGCAATATATTCCCGCCGGGAAATTCGGCGCGGTGACCGAAGGGCGCAACCTGTCGCGAGCTCAGATAGAGCTGGTGGCCGCCAGGGTGTCGGCCTTAAACGACTGTTTTTACTGAACGACCGCGCATGCGATGTTGCTCCGTGTGAGCACACAATCAACCGGCGAAGAAGTGGAACTGACAGGGGTGGTCGAAGGCGCGGATCAGGTGGACGACCGCATTCCCGCGGGCAAACAATTGACGGCCTTTGCGGACGCCGTGGTGCAGGGGGATGACGCTGCGCTGGCCCAGGCCCGGACGGACCTGTTGGCGGCGGTAACGCCGGACGAATTCGTGGACGCCGCCGGTGTTGCGGGGAATTTCGAGCGCATGGTGCGCATTGCCGATGGCATCGGGATTTCTCTCGATCCGAATTTTGAGGGCGCCACGGCGGACATGCGCCAAGATCTTGGGCTGAACGATTTTTCGTCCGCCATACACACCTTGTCGAAACACGCGAGTTAGCATGACCCAACTTTCCGGCTTTACGTTGCAGGATGCGGCAGGTACCGAGCGCCGTTTCCCCACCGGGCGACCGACGCTTTTGTGCTTTGTGAAGGAAGACTGCCCCACCTGCAATCTTGTGATGCCGGTGTTGGATGCGTTTCACAATGCGTGGAGCGACACGGTCGATATTCTTGTCTTGGGACAAACCAAAGACGGCAATGCGATTTTGGCGGAACGCCATGGATTGTCCGTACCCATATTGGATGAGTCTGCCTGTAAGGTGTCGTTCGACAACGACATTGAAACGGTGCCCACCCTGTTGTGGACAGACGGTGCGGGTGCGCAAAAACACCAAGTGATCGGCTTTGCCCGCGAAGAATGGGAAGCCTTGGAAGCGCAGATCCAGCAAGAGCTGTCTGTGTCAAACGCCGGCGTTGCCTGGGGCGACCTGCCGGAATGGCGCCCAGGCTGTGGCTCTAAATCCGTCGATCCGGTGATGGCGGATCGCCTGCGGGCGGAAGCGGATAACAGCCCCATCCGCGCGCGCAAAATCGAGATCGCGGAAGCAGACGATGAATTCGAGTTCATGTTCGATCAGGGCTTTTCCGATGGCTTGCCGCTCGTGCCGCCCACACCGGAGCGGGTGCTGCGCATGTTGGACGGCACAAAGCGTGGCCCGCAGGAGGTGATCGCCATCATGCCGCCCAATATGGGCGAGGTGACGGTTGAAAAAGTGGCCATCAACGCGGTGATGGCGGGCTGCAAGCCCGAATATATGCCGGTGATCATCGCTGCCGTGGAGGCGGTGTGTACGGATGAATTCAACATCCATGGCGTCAATGCCACCACCATGGGGGCGGCGCCGGTGATGATCATCAATGGCCCCATCCGCCACAAGCTGGACATGAACATGAAATTGGGGGCGCTTGGCAACGGCAACCGCGCCAACGCCACCATTGGGCGGGCGCTGCGTTTGGTGGTGCGCAATGTGGGCGGGGCGAAACCTGGTGGCACGGACCGGTCCACGCTCGGTAACCCCATGAAGTTCACCATGTGCTTTGCGGAATGGGAAGAACGCAATCCGTGGGAACCGTTGCATGTGGAGCGCGGCTTCAACATCGACGATAACGTGGTCACCATTTTCGCCATGTCCAGCGGACCGACCCTGATTGTGGATCAAGAAAGCCGCAAGCCCGATCAAATGGCCGGCACGTTGGGGCTGGGCCTTGAAGGGGTGTGGCACCCGAAATATCACGGCTATCCCATCGACACGATTTTGGTGGTGTGTCCCGAACATGTGGACACGTTGATGGTGGACGGTGACTACACCAAAAAGCGTCTGCGCGAACGCATTCAAGAGGTTACCAAACGTCCTTTACGCGACATGGTGGGAAATGAGGTTTCCGGCGCGGGGCTCAAGCCCGAGGCCGCGGCCCAGATGTCGGAAGAGCAGTTGAATGCGCTGGTGCCGAAATATTTGAACGAAGACTATATTCACATCGTGGTGGCGGGGTCCGATGCCGGTAAGTTTTCCGGCGCGTTTCATGGCTGGGCCACGGGGGAAATGGGCTCAATATCGGTTTCCCGGAAAATTGGGGATTAGGGTTGGCAGGACCGGTGCGCCTTGCCAAAATGGAGTTGGTCAACAGTGGAAAAGGAGACGAGGATGACAACCATCCTGGATCCCACAAATGAAGCGGTGCCGGTAACCCGGCAGATCACCCCACGCACAGGCAAAGTGTCCGGTGTGGTGGGGTTGATGGATATCCGCAAACCGCGCGGTGATGTCTATCTCGATGCGCTTGAAAGCAAGCTTAAGGAAAAGCTGCCGGGTATTGAGGTGAAGCGGTTCGCCAAACCCACCTTTACGAAGCCGTGTCCGGACGATTTGCGTCACGACATCAAAAGGGAGTGCGACTTCGTTATCGAAGCCCTGGCCGATTGAGGATCTTGCACGACGTGCAGTTTGCACGACACGGTCTGGTTTGAAATTCAGGGAATTCCCGCAGTCTCCATCGCCTCCACGGAATTTGTAGACGCGGCGGACACGCAAGCAACCGCATTGGGCATGAAGGACGCCCGGTGTGTTTTCGTGGACCATCCCATCCAAGATGCCACGGACGATGAAATGCGCGCGAAAGCAGGCGACACGGTGGACGCCGTGATCAAGGCATTAGTGGAGTAGGAGAGCTCAACCTATTCACCCCTTGTGGGGAGGGCTATTGCATAGGGAGGATTACCCCTCTTGCGCTCCTCCCGGGCGCCCGTCGGCGAACCGGGATCTCGGAAGAACACTTTAAGATTCCTGCTTTCGCAGGGATGAGCGGAATGCGGGGTTGCGTCGTGGACCGCCATATGCGCGGGCTGTGTCCGTGCGGGAGGTGCATGTATTTACGCGTCCGCCGCCGAATAAAATTCCACGTGAAACTCTGTGTTCGGATGAAGCGTGACTTTGTGCACTTCTTCCGGTGCCACGACGGTGTGTTGCCCCGCTTTTAACGTCATTGTTTCCAGAACCGGGTCGCCATAGTCCACGTCCAGCGTCCCCTGATCCACACAAATCAGCCCCCACACGCCGGATTTGGTTGCATGATGCCTGGTCAAGCCCGCAGGCACCGTGTCCGCCGTAAAGCGTTTGGTTTCTTTATATTTGACGGCGCCGGGGGGCAGGGCCCGGGTCATTGCGGCTTTTCCACCGGCAAATAGAACATGCCGAGCTTCAGGCTTTTGGCGATCATTTCCGCACGGGCCACAAAAATGTCCGCCACATCGTCGGCGAACAGCTCATGGGCGGTGTCGCGAAAAAGGCCAAGCCAAATGTCAAAATCTTCCGGCCGCACCTGTTTTAGTTTCATGTGCTGGACCATGGGCTTGCCCTTGTAACGGCCGGTCATGCGGGTGACCGACGACCAGAAGTCATACATTTTCGGCAGATGCTTATCCCAATCATCGCCGATGGTGCCATTGAAGATGGGCCCCAGCCGCGGGTCTTGGCGAACCTTGGTGTAAAACGCGTCCACCAGCTGTTTGATGCTGTCTTCCGTAATATCGGGGTGCAGCGGCTTTCGGCGCCGATTTGCAGGCATGACGTCAATTGAATTCATAACCAACCCCAAAAAGGTATTTTTGATACATGTTTATATAAGCAGGCATTTTTTAAAATCAATATCAAAATTACATCTTTTATTGGGTCAGTCGGCAAGTTCTAGGATGGGCGATATTCCAGGACTGGATTTTAGAACATCGGCCAAAGTTTTTTTGTCGAGTACTTTCATAAAAGCGGTTAGGGCTTCGTCGATCATACCAGCCAATCCACAAACGTCAGCAATGGGGCAGCTGTTTGTCTCTGGGTCGAAGCATTCCACCAGGCGCAGATCGTCTTCACATTTGCGCACTACGTCACCAACGCTAATGTCCTTCGGGGGGCGGGCAAGGCGCATGCCCCCTTGGCGCCCGCGGATAGTCTCAATAAAACCTTCGCGACCGAGATTATGCACGACTTTCATGAGGTGGTTGTCCGAAATACCATATCGCTCGGCGATTTCTTTGATCGTCGAGAGTTCGTCACCCTTCAGTCCGAGATACATCAAAACTCTCAAGGCGTAATCCGTATAGCGGGTAAAGCGCATCGTCATTCTCCTATTATCTCATAAAGATGTATTTTAGATATTGATTTAAATCAAGAACCATATTAAATAGATGTATCGAAAATACATATTTATGGATGAACGTCCATTATGGAGGCGGATTTGAATCCTGTTGCAACTAAAATTCACTCGGAACCAAAAACGGTCAGCGACCGCGTGGCCCTCGGGATGGTGAAGTTTCTCCGTTTTTTTGCAGATCTGTTTTTCCAGAAACGGTACGGCCATCGTGCCGTGGTGCTCGAAACCGTGGCAGCCGTGCCCGGTATGGTCGGGGGATTGCTCCAACACCTAAAAGCTCTTCGGCAGATTAGGGATGATCAAGGATGGATTCGGGAGCTTCTGGATGAAGCGGAAAACGAGCGGATGCATCTGATGACGTTCGTTCAGGTGGCCAAGCCCACGGTTTTCGAACGGTTCATCATTATGGTCGTCCAAGCAATTTTCTACAATTTCTACTTCTTCTTTTATCTAGTCTTTCCGAAGACGGCGCATCGCTTTGTTGGATATTTGGAAGAAGAGGCCGTCCGTAGTTACGACCACTATCTAGAAGAAATCGATGCAGGACATCTGGAGAATGTGCCCGCACCAGACATCGCGATCAAATATTGGAAGATGCCAGTCTCTGCACGATTGAGAGATGTTGTTGTTGAAGTGCGGGCCGACGAAGAAACGCATCGGGATACCAACCATCGGTTTGCGGATGCGCTTGCGGGCGAAGTGGTTGGCTACGAAGTACCATCAGGCCTTTCCGCAGATTAAGCGTCTGTTGGTAACGCCAAACTTTTTGCGTCATGCCAGTACTAGTTTCTGGCATGACTTCACCTTAAGCGGGTAGCGGTCTTTAGACCTTCACCAGCATTTTGCCCATATGGCCGCCGGTAAACAGCTTCTGAAGTGCCGTGGGGAAAGACTCAATGCCTTCCTCTACATGTTCCACCACTTTCAGCTTGCCGTCTTTCAGCCATTCGGACAGATCCGCATAGGCTTTGGGATATTGGTCCATGAAGTGCATCACCGTGAAGCCTTCCATGCGGGCATAGCGTTCCGCAAGGCGCAGGTACAGGCTGGGCCCCTTCACATTTAGGTGGTCATTATACTGAGAAATAGCCCCGCAAATGGCGACCCGTCCTCGTTCGCGAATATTGTCCAGCGCGACATCAAGGATCTCGCCACCCACATTGTCGAAAAACACGTCAATGCCGTCCGGTGCCAATTCTTTAAGGCGCGCATCCACATCTTCATTCTTGTAATCGATGGCGCCATCAAAGCCGAGCGTGCCCGTCAGGAAGTCACATTTTTCCTTGCCGCCGGCAATGCCGATCACCTTTCCGGCCCCGGCGATTTTGGCGATTTGGCCGGCGACCGATCCGACCGCGCCGGCAGCACCGGACACCAATACGGTATCGCCTTCCTTTACCTGACCCACATTCAGCATGCCGAAATAGGCGGTGAGGCCCGTGGTCAGGCCCAACGCACCCAAATAGGTGGAAAGCGGCAGGCTGTCGTCGATCTTTTGCACGGCAGCGGCGGGGACGGTGGCATAGGTTTGCGATCCAAGCCCGCCGGTCACGGCATCCCCCACGGCCAGGTCGTCCGAATTGCTTTCCACAACGCGGCCCACATTTAACGTGCCCACGACACCGCCAATCGGCGTTTGGGTGTGCAGACCTTCCCAATCATTGAGAGAGGTGCGGATGAACGCATCGATTGAGATGGTATCGACGGCAATCAGCACTTCGCCGTCTTCCGGTGCCTTGGCTTCTTCCTCTTCCAAACGAAAATGTCTGGGTTCCACCTGGCCCGTCACATGTTCCACCAACACGATCTTGCGGTTTATGGGGCGATTGGTCATATCTGTCATGGGGCATTCCTCTTTTTTCACGACCAGCCCGCATCGTTAGAAATTCCTCGGTTATATGGCCGGTACCGGAAAGATATAGATCATTGATCATTGTTGACCAACTACGAGATTGGGGATGGCACCACGGTCCATCGTCTCATTTGATCAGTACCCTGCCGGGTAAGGAAGGTTCTGCCGAGCTGGTGGCGTTTGTTGAAAAAATTGGTCTCAAGCGGAAATGGATTCAGAAGCCCGGCAGCCATCGCGAACACTTCGACCTTAATGAACGGGCGCACAACGACGCCTTGAAGGCGGGGGCCATGCAAGTGGACTGGCGTATATTGGTACGGGCCATTCGCGCGAAAAAAGAGGGGCAGAGCTTCCCCGTCCTGCCGGAACTCGACTAGCCCGGCTCACTTGCCTTTGGACACGTACCCGATCGCGATGAACACATTGTCCGGATAGTAATATTCCAGCCGCATCCGGCCATCATCCATGGGGGAGGTCACCACCAGGCCTTGGTCGATGCAATTTTCCAAGCCGAAGGTGATGGTTTCACGGTAATAGGTGCCGTGGGTCAGGGATTGTTCCGGTTTCCACACGCCGCCGCAATTCAATGTGGGATAGCCGATGGTCACGGAGGACGGACCGAACGTGACGGAAATATCCCAGGCGCTGAATTGACCTTGCGCTTTTTGTCCGTCCTCGAATTGGATGCCCCGGCCGGTCCAATTCCCTAACAGGTCGGGCGTTTTCTTATCGGCCGCCTGAGAGGGGAGCGACAGCGCCGCCGCCATGATGCCAAGGACGATGGATGAGTGGATCGGTGATGTCATGGTCGGGCCTCCCCCCTGCTGGAACCGATTACTGATTCAAGCGCTTTTTAGCCGCCCGGCGCAAGGCCCTTTCTTTGAAGATATAGCGGATGAAGCCCAGCGGGCTCTGACGGATTTTCCGCCACAAAAGGCGGCGCAGATGGGGGGTGCCGTCAAACGTCGCTTCTTTCTGGCCATGGCCGGTGTGCAAATCGATGGATTGCACGTTGATTGTGTCCATTGGCGCCGTAATGGTGAAAGTTTCTGTTTTCGGCAGAAGGCACACATCGTCGTCACAGGCTTGGTAGCGGACGCTGATCTCGATGTCGATGGAGTCCTGATCCAGCGGGCGGCATTCGGATTGAAGCGACGACAGGGCGTAAACGGGGATGCGAAAATCCACTTGGCCCGACCAAACCGGCAGCTCCAAATCCAGGCTCTCCAACCGCAATGGGTCCGTAGGCGGAGCAATCAGGTCTTCGATGGCCAGGCCATCCGGCCCCGTGACGGTAACCGTGGTGGGGATCATGCCCTCGGGCACCGGCGTACCGTATATGTGCAGCCCGTCCGGCAAGTCGAAGCGCACGATGATTTCGCGTTGCGCGCCCTGCTTGATGGCACCGCCGTGCAGGGTTGCAGAAACACGAATGCCTTCGTCATCGGTTTCCGCGGCGCCGGGCGCGTCCTCGTCCAGCACCACCCGCCCCAAGGCTGCGTCGACTAACAGGTCGGGGCCTTCGCGGCGTTTATAGGTGTCGTGGAAAAATTTCTGAATCACCACGCCGTTTTCATCGGTGATGTAGGTGCCGGGGAACGGAATGCCATACAGAATGGCGTCACCCGGCTGAATTTCCGTGTTCAGAATGCCGTATTGTTTGATGACGGCAGAATCGATGTCCGACAAAAGCGGATAGGCAATGCCATAGTTTTCCGCGAAATCCTTCAGGACCTGCTGGTCGTCATAGGAAATCGCGTAAAGTTTAATGCCGTGCTCTTCGAATTTTTTGTAGCCTTCTTGCAACTCGACCAGTTGCGTCATGCAAGGTGGTCACCAAACGGCAGACCGATAGAAAACCACGGCGGACTTGGCAGTGCCTCGATCAGCATGAAAATTGACGGTGTTACCAAAGGCGTCCGGCAATGTGAAATCCGGCAAGCGCTCACCGATGTCCGGCCCGGTGGAGGCGCCGTCCGGCAGGCCCGCGCGTCCGGGGTGACCAACCGGAGCCGGTGCCTCAAACCCGAGTTCATCTGTTTCAACAATCGCCATAGGATGCCTTCGAGAGTTTCGTTAAACAGGAAATTGACACAAAGAGTGCCAAAACATCGACGCACAATCAAGCGTGCAGAAATTTGCACGGCTGGGGCGGTATTGCCATGCTGAACTTGTTTCGGTCGCGCGCCTTTGCCTTATGCTTCTTCGCCAATCTGGCGCAGATGACCTCTTTCTATCTGTTCCTCCATTTTCCAGGTCATGTGACGGCGCTGGGCGCCGGTGAACAATGGATCGGCTGGCTGGTGGCGGCAACGGAGCTGGCCTCCATCGCGGCAAGTCCGTTTGTGGGCAAGTGGCTCGATGCAAAAGGGCGCCGTCAGGTTCTGGTGGTGGGATCGGTGTTGAATGTGGCGTTGTGCGCCGGATTTCTGGTGGCAACGTCTCTTTTGTCCGTCTTTCCGCTGCGCGTTCTACATGGGGTCATTGAGACGGCGCTTAACGTGGCGTTTTTCACCTATGCGGCAGACCTTATTCCCCGGGAACGGCGGTCCCAAGGGTTCGCCGTTTTTGGTTTATCCGCTATGGGCGCGGTCGGGGTGGGGGCCGCCGCCGGCGATATTGCCATCAGCATTGGGGGCTATCATGGCATTTTCCTATCCAGCATGGCTTTATCACTCGTCGGTATGCTGATGGTCCTGCGGCTGGAAGACAAGGCATCTCACGAAGGTGACAATCCTGACAGCGCATCGCACGGGTGGATCGCGACGCTTGTGCGTCCCAATTTGCTGGGTGTGTGGTTGCTATCCGGTGCCCTGTTCTTTGCGATGATCAGTGTTTTTGTGTTCCTCAAAACGTGGGTCGGTGTTACAGGCGTCGGCACCATTGGCTGGTTCTTTGCAGTCTACGCCGTGACAGCGATTGTACTGCGCATCGTCGCTGGCGGCGTGCCGGATCGCGTGGGCTATGTTCCTGTCGCTCTTATGTCTCTTGGGGTCTATGCGTTTGGGTTGGGGCTTTTGTCCTTAAATGCGGGGTGGTTCGTGTTTTTTGCGGCAGCGTTCGTGTGCGGTGTGGGGCATGGCTTTGCCTATCCGGTTTTACTGTCCCTGGTCACTGCGCGGGCACGTCAGGGGGATCAAGGCTCCGCCATTTCCATCTTCAATATGCTGGATGACGGGGCTGCTCTGGCAGCAGGCCCGGCTTTAGGCTTCATCGTGGAAACAAGCGGATATGCGCTCATGTTTTTATCGAGTGCCGCTGTTTTAGGCATTGGGATGGCTGCCGGCGGTCTTTTACTGCTCAAATTTGACGATTCTGCGTAAACCGCTGCATTTATCGGCACTTGCCAACCGGTTTTGTGGCTTTCATTACAGATTTTAAAGGGTGTTTTCCGATAGGGCTTGAAACGGATCGCCGCCCGACCTAAACACGGATTCAAAGTATCCGTATCTGAATGCCAATGGCCGGGCACGGTCGTTTGTTGCGTTTCGTGAAAAGGACCAGACTCGTGAAAATCTCAGTTGCATCGCTTACCGTCGCCGGCACCTTGTTGGTTGCTTCCGTGGTTCAGGCGCAGGAAGACCCCGCTGAAATCCTTGTCAGCCAGGAACCAGCCGCCGCCACAAAGATTGATGGGGACGTCATCACCGAACAGAATCGGATCGACATCGCCGAAATGATTCGAATTGCGGATGCGCTTGATTCCGCCATCGACGCCAAGAAATGGGGTGTCGCTCGAAAAATGTTCACGAATAATGTCAACGCGGATTTCAATTCGCTGGATGGCAGCGCCCCGGAAACCATGCCCTCTCGGCAGTTGGTCAATAACTGGGCAGGTAATTTCACAAAAAACAAAACCAGCTTCCACATGCGCAGCAATCACCGTGTCACGTTCTTTAGCGACGACGAAGCTGTGATGCTGTCTCACGGCTATGCGTGGAACCGTCTGGCGTCTGGCGCCTCACCAGAAAATGGGGCGAATGCGTTCTGGGAAATGTGGGGCAATTATACCCACGTGTTCCAGCGCACACCGCAAGGGTGGAAAGTCAACGGCATCAAATTCGATTTGACCGCGGAACGCGGCAACCCCTATGTGCGGAACACGCCGGGCAGCTAATTAAATGACAAAATTGAGGAAACGCCATGTACGACTACATCATCAAAGGAGGGACCATCGTTGATGGATCCGGAGCGGAGCCTTTTATGGGCGATGTCGGGATAAAAGATGGTCTGATAACAGCTGTTGGCAAAGTTGATGGGGCCGCAGGTGAGACAATCAACGCAGATGGCGCCTATGTTGCGCCCGGCTGGGTCGATGTGCACACTCATTTCGATGGACAGGTCAGTTGGGATGACAAGCTTGATCCATCTTTCAGTCACGGTGTCACCAGCATTGTTATGGGCAATTGCGGGGTAGGTTTCGCCCCGTGTCCTCCTGGCGGCGAACAGCGCATGATCGATCTCATGGAAGGGGTCGAGGATATTCCGGGTACGGCGCTTTATGAAGGTATCGAATGGGGCAAGTGGGAAACCTTCCCCGAATATATTGACTATCTTGGAACGCGTGAGTTCACCCTGGATGTAGGCACGCAAGTTCCGCATAGTGCTGTGCGCAATTATGTGATGGGGGATCGCGCTTTATCGCACGAAGATGCGACCGCTGAAGATCTGGACGCCATGTGCCAGATCGTGCGGGAAGGTCTGGAAGCGGGGGCTCTTGGATTTTTCAAGTCACGGACCATTGGCCACCGGTCGGTGCAGGGGGAACCCATCCCCGGCACCTATGCGGAACGGGATGAGCTGTTGGCGATAGGCGCTGCCATGAAAGAGGTGGGCAAAGGCGTCTTTCAAGCCGTGCCCGCGGGCGTGGTCGGCGATATTGCAGGGCCGGAAAAATACACCACCGAAAAAGAAGTGGAGCTGTTCACGGAAATTGGACGTGCGAGCGGCCGGAACGTGACCTTCACCCTTGCTCAGAATGGTGACCGCCCGGATCAGTGGCGCAACTGCATTGAGCTGGTGGAGAAGGCAAACGCGGAAGGCATCATGATCCGCCCGCAAGTGGCATCCCGCCCCATTGGGTTTGTCACCAGTCTTAAGTCCTATCACATGTTCCAACGGCGCGAGACCTATCTCAAGCTTGCGAAACTGCCGTTCGATCAAATGCTGGCTGAAATGCGCAAGCCGGAGGTAAGAGCGGCCATTATGTCGGATAATGACATTCCGCCGGATCAGCCCGGAACCATGGCCAACATCTTTGGTCTGCTGGGCATGGCGGCGCCGTCCATGTTCCCGATCGATTTGCCGATCGATTACGAACCGGACGTGTCGAAAAACATCGGCGCGCTGGCCGCCGCAGCGGGCCAGGAAGTGCCGGACTTTATGTATGACTTCCTAACCGGCGGTGATGGCGACCGCTTTGCGATTTTGTTGGGCGCGAATTTTGTCGATGGAAACTTTGATGTCATCCGCGAAATGCTCACCCATCCCAACACCACAATTGGGCTGAGTGATGCGGGCGCGCATGTGAACCTCATTTTCGACGCGGTGGCGCCAACCTATCAGCTCACCCACTGGGTGCGCGACAGAACCCGCGGCGAGCGGCTGCCCATCGAATTGATCGTCTCGAAGCAAACCAAGACCAATGCGGATCTGTTTGGCCTTCAGGACCGCGGCACCATCGAGGTGGGCAAGCGCGCGGACCTCAATGTTTTTGACCTTAGCCGGTTGAACCTGGGTGGGCTTAAAGTGTGGAATGACCTTCCGGCAGGCGGGTCCCGAATTCTACAGCCCGCGGAAGGCTATATGAACACCTTCGTTCATGGGGTGAAAACCCGCCAGAATGACGAAGACACAGGCGCCCGTCCCGGACGCGTCATTCGGGCCTAGCGGATAAAGCCTCAATCCGACATGCACACGGCCGGTGGCTTACGGCCGTGTGTTTTTTTTGCCATTTGGCCCAGCCCCTCTTTTTTGTTTCCCCATTTGCCCCATATGTAAAAAGGTAGTAAAATTAAACCAAAATATATTTGTCACAGCGGTGTTCAACCGCATTAGGGAAGGAGACCCCCATGAAGCCTGTCTTTTTTGTTCTCGGTGCGGGCGCCGGTATTGGCGGCAGCGTCGGCAAAAAATTTGCGAAGGAAGGGTATCACTCCGTTCTTTGCCGCCGCAGCGACAAGGAAGGCCTTGATAAGATGGTGGGTGAGATTAAGGCGGATGGTGGTGACGCCACGGGCTATCTTCTCAATGCAGTGGATGACAACGCCATCGAAGACCGCATTTTGGCCGTTGAAAAAGACATTGGTCTGATCGAGGTATTCTTGTTCAACCTGGGGGCTCAAATTGGCGACCGGGCCCTTGCCGATACGTCCTATAAACAGTTCGAGTTGGGATGGCGGTTGGCCAATTTTGGGTTGTTCCGCGTCGCGAAAACCCTCTGCCCACTGATGGAAGAACGGGGGCGGGGCACACTCCTGATCACGTCGGCAACGGCTGCCGTGCGCGGCAATGGCGGACAGCATTCTCATGCGGCGGCCATGGGCGGGCGGCGCATGTTGTGCCAAACGCTTAATGCGGAATTCTCACCGAAGGGGATTCACGTTGCCCATATCCTGATCGATGGGGCGGTGGATGCACCGGACACGCTTGGCAAAATGTTGGGCGAAGAGAATTTCCAAAAACTTCGGGAAACCCGTGGGCTAGACGCGGATGGTTTGTTGCTGCCGGAAAAAATGGCGGAAACCTATTACCACGTGTCTCAGCAGCACCGGTCCGCTTGGACGCACGAGTTGGATTTGCGTGCCTATTCCGATCGGCCTTGGTGGAATCACTAAGCTTGTCCGGTGGCCGGAAGCGTTTATAACTTGCTCCCAACAACAACACTGACGTGGGAGTGAGGAATGACCAAACCAACACTGTATGGCATTTGCGGGTCGCGCGCGATCCGGTCGATCTGGGCAATGGAAGAGACGGGCGTGGATTATGACCACGTGCCAACCCATTTCATCGAGGATTCAAAGACACCGGAATATCTCGCCATTAATCCAAATGGCCGCATTCCGTGCCTTGTGGACGGCGATGTGACCTTGTTTGAATCCATGGCGATCAATCTTTATGCCGCCAAGAAATGGGGCGGTGATCTGTACCCAAAGACGCCGGAAGATGAAGCCCGTGCCCAACAGTGGAGTGTTTGGGCCATCAGTGAAATTGAACCTCTGCAAATGCAGGTGGTGGTACAGAAATTCTTCACACCGGAAGACAAGCGTAACCAGGGCATCATCGACCGGGCTTTCGAAAGCCTTGACCGGCCCCTCAAAGTATTGGACGCACAGTTGGCGCCGCAGCCCTATTTGTTGGGCGATGCGTTCACCATTGCCGACCTGAACCTGTGTGCGGTGATGCAGCTTCTCAAAATGATCGAGTTTGATCTGTCGCCCTATCCGAATGTGGAAAAATGGATGGGGGCGTGCTTAAGCCGACCGTCGTTCGAACGTGCGCGCACCAAGGACGATCGCCCGTTATTGCCGAGCTGAGGGAGGAACACCGGCCGCGCGAAAGTGTCTAAAGCGCGGCCTGGTATTTATCCAAGAGGGGCAGAATTTTATCGCGCCCCTCGGAGGGTAGGGGGAACAAAGCACGGGTGATTCCTGCCTCACGGTAACTTTCCAGTGCATCGGGTTTGGCGCTGGCGCCAAATATCGTCACGGTTAGGTCCTTCGGATCCCGCCCAGCCTCTTCCGCGGCGTGGCGAAAGCGCGTCATGTGTTCGCCTGCATCAAACCCATGGCGGCCTCTCGGCAGCCAGCCATCGGCATATTTCATAATACGCTTTAGGGTGTGATCGCTTTCGCCCCCCAGAATGATCGGCGGCCCTTTCGGCTGCGCCGGTTTTGGGTGCGACCAGCTTGGGGTAAAGGTCACATATTTCCCCTCAAAGCCGAATTCTTCTTCCGTCCACAGACCTTTTACCGCTTGTAACTGTTCTTCCAGGCGTTTGAAGCGCGTTTCGAAGATTTCGCCGTGGTGCTCTAGCTCTTCCTTGTTCCACCCGGCGCCGACACCGAAGATGAAGCGGCCGCCTGACATGCGGTCGAGGCTGGCGGTCAGCTTTGCCGCCAAGATCGTATCCCGCTGCGGCAGCAGGCAGATGCCTGTGCCGATTTTCAGTTTTTGAGTGGCCGCCGCAGCAAATGACAGAGACACAAATGGATCATAGGTATGCCAATATTCCTTCGGCAGGTCTGCGCCCCCGGGCCAGGGGGACAAGCGGCTGGCGGGAATATGGGTGTGTTCCGGAACGAACAAGGCATCAAACCCGCGCTGTTCCAATTCACGCGCCAGTTCCACGATGTCGATGGAATAGTCCGTATCAAAAATAAAGACGCCGGATTCCATAGTGTATCCTCCAGATTTTATTTGTCGCCGTCGTCCCCTTCCGGTGCCAACTTGTCCTGGGTGCGAAGCTCAAAGTCGCTGGCGTCATGGCGTTCAACCAATTGGCTTTCCGGTTTGCCCCACGCCCGATTGACCATGCGTCCGCGCTTGACCGGCTCGCGGTCGGCGATTTCATCCGTCCACCGAATAACATTTTTATAAGACTCAACGTCTAAAAACTCGCCGGCCTCATAAAGGGTGCCTTTGGCAAGCGCCCCATACCAAGGCCAAATGGCTATGTCAGCGATGGTGTATTCCGTGCCGACAAAGTATTGATTGTCGGCCAAATGACGGTCCATCACGTCGAGTTGGCGCTTTACTTCCATGGTGTAGCGGTTGATTGGATATTCCCATTTATCAGGTGCATAGGCATAAAAGTGGCCAAAGCCGCCGCCCAGATAAGGCGCGCTGCCCATCTGCCACATGAGCCAAGAATAGCATTCGGCGCGGGCGCTTGGGTCTGTCGGCACGAACTCGCCAAATTTTTCAGCCAGGTAGAGAAGGATGGCGCCGGATTCAAATATCCGTGTAGGCTCGGGTTTGGTGGACCGATCCAACAGCGCTGGAATTTTTGAATTGGGATTGATGCCCACAAAACCGCTGCCGAATTGGTCACCGTCTCCGATATTGATGATCCAAGCGTCATATTCGGCGCCTTCATGGCCCTTCGCCAACAGCTCTTCCAGCATGACGGTCACTTTCACCCCGTTCGGGGTCGCCAATGAATGAAGCTGCAATGGGTGTTTACCCACGGGCAGATCCTTGTCATGGGTGGCCCCGGCAATGGGCCGGTTGATATTGGCGAAACGCCCGCCGCTTTCTTCTTCCCAGGTCCAAACTTTTGGGGGGGTGTAGGTGTCGCTCATGTCTCTGCCTCTTCGTCGGTTGGGTGGCATGTGGTTGGCCATAGGGTAAGGGCCGTATGATGGCAATTCAACCTGCCGCCCGGCCTGGTGCAAAATTGCGCATGCCCGTGGAACGGTGCGGTGTGCCGACGCTTGTGGCCCCACAACGTTGCCAAGTAGGATCACGGTCAATCGCGTACAATCACACCTTGCCTGTCGTAAGGGAAGTCGTGATTGTCTACGGGTAGAAACGGTGGTCAAACAGCCGTGCAACAGGAGGTTCCCATGCTCAAGCTACACTTCGCCCCGAATTCTCGCGCCGTGCGCATCCTTTGGTTGTTGGAAGAACTGGAATTGCCCTTTGAGCTCAACCAGATGTCGTTTCACCCGAAGGATTTGAAGTCGGATGAACACCGGGCCCGGCACCCGCTGGGCCGCGTGCCGGTGCTGGAAGATGGCGACGTCACCATTTGGGAAAGTGGTGCGATTACGGAGTATATTCTGGAGCGTCATAAAAATGGTGGATTGAAGCCGGCGGTGGACGCGCCGGAGTTTCCCGAATATTTGCAGTGGTTCCATTACTGCGAAGGCATGGTGATGCCGCCGATCAACACGATCGTAGTGCACACGCTCCTGTTGCCGCCGGATCGTCAAGATGCAACCGTTCGCGGGCAAGCGGAACGGTTGTTGGTGCGCGCCTTGGAGCCGGTGGAAAAAGCCATTGAGGGCCGCGATTATCTGATTGGCAATTTTTCAGCTGCCGACATTATGTTGGGCCATTCCATTTTGATGTCCCATCGCATGGGCCATGTGGGGGAGGCGATGCCCAATCTCAACGGCTATGTGGAAAGGTTGAAGGCGCGCCCCGCGCTTCAAAAGGCCTTCCGCTTCGACGCTTAAGGTCACGTGGCGGCAAGGGTATAGAGATAGGATTTGTAGCCGGCCACCGCCACGACCCCCGCTAGTGTGGCCGGCAGAAAGACTTTCCATGCCAGCCGCATGAGTTGATCGTACCGGTAGCGCGGCACGACCGTGCGCACCAACGCGAACACAAAGAAAAAGAACACGATTTTCAACGACAGCCAGAACAGGCCGAATAAATTGGCGGCGGTGGCCGACCATGTGTCCGTGAAGGGGGTGGGAAAGGGCGCTTGCCACCCGCCGAAGAATAGAATTGAGATGAGGGCGCACATGAAAATGATGTTCACGGTTTCCGCCAGGTAATACATCAGAAACCCGGTGGAGCTGTATTCGGTTTGATAGCCGGCCACCAATTCGGATTCCGCTTCCGGCAGATCAAATGGGGGCCGGTTGGTTTCCGCAAGGGCGCACACAAAAAAGATCACCATCATGGGCACCATGACAAAGGTCAGGGGCAAGGTGTAAAGGCCAGGGCCGCCAAAGACGTTCCAATTCCAAAAGCCACCACTTTGTAGGCGGATGATTTCCTGTAAATTCGCGGATTCCGACAGAATGATCACGGTCACGATGGCAAAGCCAATGGCCACTTCGTAACTGATCATCTGTGCGGTGGACCGTAATGATCCCAGAAACGGATATTTCGAATTGGAAGACCAGCCACCTAAGATCACGCCGAAGACGCCCAGCGACGAAATCGCAAAGACAAACAAGATGCCCACATTGATGTCCGCGATGGCCCAATCGGGTCCGAAGGGAATAACCGCCCAGGCAAGAAAGGCGGTCGTGACACTGATCACGGGGGCCGCCAGGAAAGCGGGTTTGTTGGCGGAGGCCGGGATGACAAATTCTTTGAACACGAATTTCAGGGCATCGGCGAAGTTTTGCAGTAACCCGAAAGCTCCGACCACGTTCGGGCCACGACGCAACCCGACGGCGGCGTAGATTTTTCGGTCCGCATAGATCAGGTATACGACCGCGAACAGCAAAACAATCACCACAAGGATGATTTGTCCCACGGACAACAAGACCCACCCCGTGGGACTTGCCCAAAATTCCACTGCTGGTGATTCTGTCACTTGATGGCGATCCAAAATTCCATGGGGATGACGGTGGTGGGGCTGGGGACAGGCCGCGTCTCTTCGGGCGCCGCCCAAACGTCGCCTCGGTGAACCTGAAAAAATCCGTTTTCCGCCACCTCAAATCCGGATTGGGGGAACCAATCGATGGCGATGGCAAAACCTGCGGGATTGATTTGGTTCGCGGCGATTTCGAAGGGAAAGATGGCGTAGCGGTCCCAACACACACGTTCTTGGATCATGCCGTCCGGAATGGGGCCGTCGCCCGATACGGCGACAGCCATCAGAACCTCATAGGCAAAGTTGAGATCGGCATCAATATCGAACACATGCTGGAACAGGCCCGGGCCCGTGCGGTGTGGGAGTTTTTCAATGTCTTTGGCGAATTTATGCGCCAGATCAAACACGCCGGGGGGTGCCCGGTCGGTACCGTCATTGAAATGTTCTTGGTACCCCACCAAAGTGATGTCCAGCTCCTCTTCGATGCGCGGCGTGGGAACGGCGATCTTGCGCGTCTCGCTCCACAAAACCGGATGCACCAAGGGAGGCGTGCTCTCTGTCCCATTTTCTCGAAAGTCACTCGGGGCCACACCGAATTCCGCGGTGAAGGCGCGCGTAAAGGATGCATGGGAATCATAGCCCACACGCAGCGCGATGTTCAGGACGCTGTCATGGCTTTGGCGCAGATAGCGGGCCGCTTCCGTCAGCCGCCTCAACCGCACATAACGAGCCAGCGGATGGCCGGTGGCATGGGAAAACACGCGGGACAAATGAAAACGGCTGATATTGCTGTAGTCAGCAATCTGATCGACGCTGATGTCATGGCCTAGATTGGCCTCAATATAGGTCAACGCCCTGTTGATTGGATGCACCGGACCGCCCTTTACTCATGCGCTGTGGGTAAAGCACATTTCGGTATCGGGCGCTTCACATTTTGTGCTGTTTCCGTCCGATTTCGATCCCGTTATCAGTTGGCATTAAGGAAGGCCGGGTCGGGCGGAAAATCGGGCACATGTTTCCTGATCCCGCACGAGGGCGGCCATGCACCGCCCTTCACGACCGGGTTTGACGGTCGCCGGTCGCTTCCAGCATCACGGAATGGACCGTGCCGGCATCCAATGCATCGGTGAGCGTCATGTGGCCGCCTTCGAACGCTTTTCCGAGCGCCGCCATGGCGTCGTCGAAGCTGGCGTCCTCGATCTCCAAAATCGCGAGATGGCTGAACTCGGCGTCTGTCCCGCCATTGGCGCCGCAAATGCGGAACTGGCGTCCGGCGACAAAGCCCGGCACGTGGAAAATCTCTTTCAGATGGACAGAGTTGTACCAGTCTTCATAGGCCGTCTCTTTGCCCGAAACAGCATTGCTCTTGATCATGACGAAACGGATGGTCATGGAGGTCTCCTTTTGTGCCTGCGGCTCACGTCAAGCCGAGCGCTGGGGCAGGGCGGTCACGTTGTCGTCTTTTAGCTTCGCACCGGCCCGCGGATCGATCCCAAACAGGGTCTTGAAGGCGGCTGTCAGTTTCTTGAAGTCGCTCATGGCCGGCATCCACAGCGTGCGCCCGCCGATGCCCGTCATCACCATCGACATCAGCAGATTGCCGGCCATCGTCACCTCGGTCGTTTCGGGCAGGTCGCCGTTTTCGATTCCCGTACGGATAATATCATGGAAGACCTCGTCGATGCGCGACCAGGATTCCTTGATGCGGGCGTAGCGGTCCGGATTCCACGACGCCTCGATTTGCGCGATCGTGCCCAGCCGCTGCAGAACCGCGTCTTCCCGGTAAAGTTCTTCCGCGGCGGTCAGCACGCGCGCGACCTTTTCATGCCAGCTTCCCGGCCCCGCGGCGGCTTCCGCAAAGCCGGACCGGATTTCCTCGAACATGTCGCAGGTGGTTTCGATGAACAGATCGTCTTTCGACGAAAAATAATTATAGACAGCCGGCGCCGAAATGCCGGCGGCGCCCGCGATTTCCGATAAGGATACGCCGCGCAGGCCTTCGCGCGAGAACAGCGTCGCTGCCACTTCCAGAAGACGCTCGCGCGTCGCCTCGCCACTGGTGCCTTCGGGGCGGCCGAGGCTTTTGCCCGTCAGGCGGGGCCCGCGTTTTTGCTTGGTCTTCTTGGCGCTCATGCGTCAACCGCCTGGAACCGGATGGGCAGCTCCTTCATGGGGATGAAGAACAGGCTGAATTCGTGGACGGGGCTCGGGGTCTCGTGGTCGAGCGTGATGTTTTTCAGGCGCGAGAGCAGCACGTTGAACGAGCTGATCATTTCCTGCCGCCCCAAAAAGGCGCCCACGCAATGATGCGCGCCCGAGCCGAACGCCAGATGGGCGCCCGCGTTCTTGCGCTCGATGTCGAATTTATGCGGGCACTCGAACTTTTCCTCGTCCAGATTGGCCGCGCCGTACCGCACGATCACCATGGTGTTCTTCGGGATGAGCGTGCCGTTGAGGTCCACGTCCCGCGTGGTGAAACGGGCAAGCCCTTGCACGGGGCTTTCATGACGCAACAGCACTTCGGAAAACGCTTTGGCCTCGCCGGGATTGGCGCGCAGGCGGTCCTGCAGCTCGGGCGACCGCACCAGGCGCCAGACGCCGTGGGCAATGGCGCTTTGCGTGGTTTCGAAACCGCCCGTGATCAATTGATGCATGAGGTTCTGTAGCTCATGCATGGTCAGTGGCTCTTCGTCGTCGCCATGGGCATGCACCAAGCCGGAAATGATGTCGTCTTGCGGGCTCTTGCGTCGGTCTTCGAACACGTCCGCCAGAAAGTGCTGGGCTTCCAGTTCGATGTCCGCGGTGCGGCGCACGTCCGCTTCGTCCATGATCTTGGTGGCCATGGCGAGCATGGCGTCCGCCCATTTCTTGAACGTGGCGATGTCCTTGCGGTCGAGGCCCAGCTGTTCGGCGATGATGATACCGGGCAGCGGCATGGCGAACTGAGCGTTGAAGTCGCATGTCCCGTCGCCGATCCACCCGTCGATTAGGTCGTGGGCGACCTCTTCGATGTACGGCGTCATTTCGCGGACGCGTTTGGGCGTGAACACCCGGTCGAGAAGCTTGCGGTAGCGCGAATGGACCGGCGGATCGGTGCGCTGAAGCGTGGTGACATGGCCCCAGCCTTTTTCTTCAAGGATTTCTTGATAGAGGCCGGCCAGCTCGTTCTGCAAGCTCATGCCCGGGCCGTGATCCGGGTTGCTCGAGAAGGTCTCCGTGTCCTTCAGCACTTGGCGCAGGTCTTCATATTTGGTGACCACGAACATGCCCGTCTCCGGCATGCGGTAGACCGGGCATTCGTGGTGCAGCCGGTCGTAGAAATCGTACGGTTCGCTCAAAATTTCCGGATCAAGCAGGCTCAGCTCGTCGATCTTTTTGTCGCGGATGGCTGTGCTCATAAGGCGTTTCCTGAGATTGACAAAAATAAATGAATCGTCATTAATATATGAAAAAAAACCAGGCGCAAGCCCGTTTTGTAATCCGCCCGCGTCGCGCTATGCCGGAACGGGCGCAACGCAGACGGCATCGGCCCATTTGCGCAGCCTACGGAGGAAAACCAAGATGGAGAATGGCCAGCTATTGGAGATGACGCGGTCCTTGGTCGAACATGCCAAGGCCGGAACATTAGCGCAGGCCGACGATGTGTTGTCGGTGCCGGCCTCCGATTACACGGACCCCAAGCGCTTCGCTTTTTGTGCCGTTTCCGTCCGATTTCAGTCGCCCGATCAGGAGAGGGACAACAGGCGCCGGTGCTCTGTGATGTGAGTGCGTGGTGGGGGCAGGGTGCCGGTCTCGCCCGTGGGGACGAAGCCCATATTCGCGTATGCGGCGATGGCGGCGGTGTTTGTGTCCGCCACGTCCAAGGCGATATGCTTGTAGCCGCGCGCCTCGGCCCATTCGGTGACGGCACGGATCAGGGCGCTGCCGACACCCTGGCGCCGGACGTCCGGCGCGGACCACATGGAAAAGAGGCCGGCGGTATCGGGTTGCCCCTCAAAAGGCGCGCACACCACTAAGCCCACATCCTGTCCGTTCTTTTCCGCCACAAAGGTGACGCGGTCATCAGGCGCCAGTCTGCGGCGCCATTCGGCTTCCGGAAAGGCTTCCTCGACCGCAAGCGTCGAGCCGAAGGCATCCGGCGTGTCGGCAAGGGCGCGCAGGCGGATCTCCTTGGCGCGATGCCAGTCTTGTTCCGTCAGGGGAACAATTTGGATGCTATTGAGTGCGGCTGCGTTGGGCAGCATCGAACACGCGGACAAAGTTCCCACCCCAGATTTTTTCGATGTCGGTTTCCGTATACCCACGTTTCAGCAGGCCGAGCGTCAGGCTGAACGCCTCGCTGGCGTCGGCAAACCCGTTAATGCCACCGCCGTGATTAAAGTCGGACCCCACGCCAATATGGTCAATGCCGACCCGCCCTTTCACATAGTCAATGTGATCGATCATGCGGGCGACACTGCTGCGGCCTACAACGGCGCGCATCTTGGTCAGAAACGTGTCGCGCGCCTCTGCCTCCAACTCCCAATAAAGTTCGTAGGGGTAAGAATAGGTCTCCGGCAGACCAGCCTCCAGGCGCACCGCCTTAATTTTCGCCAAGAGGTCCGGGTCTGACAGATCAACCAAATAAGCGCTGAAGGGCGAAATGTGAACGACGCCACCTTTTGCGCCAATGGCATCGATTTCTTCGTCCGACAAATTGCGCGTGACATTCGACAAAACGCGCACATTGGAATGGCTGGCGATGACGGGGGCCTTGGACAGTGCCACGGTTTGCAAGGTGGCATTCTTTGACATTTGCGAGACGTCCACGAGCCCGCCCAGCGCGTTGATCCGCGCGATGGCGGCTTTGCCCAGATCAGACACGCCGCCATGTTCTTCTTCAGGTTCGTAAGCTTTTGTGTCGCCGTTGAAATTGGGCCGCGAGGAATCCGAATAATCGTTGTGACCCAAATGATTGAGCGCGAACACCCGGACACCGGCATTGTACAAGTCGTCCAAGGCATCAATGTCCCGTTCCAACGCGCGCGCATTTTGGAAACCCAACATCAAGGCGATCTTGCCGGCTGCCTTGGACGATCGGAGATCGGCAGTGTTCGTTGCGATGGTGAGCAGGTCAGGATTTTCCTGCGCCATGGCCCGCACCGCCAATATTTCTTCGTTCACAATCTCGCGCGCGGCGGCATCCGCCTCTGCCGTGCGCGGGCCGTAGCCGATACCGGCGGCCATGACGATGGCGCTGATGCCGCCGGCTTTCAATTTGCTGGGATGCACTTGAGACAAGCCATCCGGGCCGGCGAAGCGGTTCGGTTTACCGGGCACCTCAATGTCCGCATGGGCATCAATCACCAAAATACGGTCATGCAGCGCGCGGGCTTGCTGTTCGATGGCGGCGTCATCGGCATTGGCGACCGTCGCCATGAAAAGGGCTGCCATGGCCGTCAGCCATAGGGGGGCGCAAAAGCGTGTGACCATCTGATGTCTCCTCATGCAATGCCCAACAGCGCGGAAGCCGCCATGCCTGACTCCGTATCTTGCGGCTGCAAGATAAGACCACGCGCGTCCGGATATTCCCGTATGACGGCGTCATTGGCAAAACTGTAGGGGCACAGTCCATACGGCGCATAGCGGCGATCATTCGCATAGATCGCTTGCGTCAATTCATCCGGGAAATAAAGCTGTGTTGTCAGTTGGTGCTGATCGCCCAAAAAGACTTTCACATGAATGTGGGGAATGCGCGGGTCGTACCATCCGGGAAGGATGGTTCGGAACGAAACCCGACCCTCGCCATCGGTTGCTTGGGCGCCGCGTAGATAGGTTTTATCATTGAAGGGTGGTACATGCCCATCAACGGCACGAGACGCGATCAACCGGAATGTTTCGAACGGAGATCGGCTCATATCCTCCGGATACGCACTATATCGGCCCGCATTGTCACAATGCCAAATTTCCACCAACGCGCCGTCAATGGGCGTACACCCATCCTCTTTCACGATCCGCAAATCAAGATCAAACAGAATGCCGTCTCGGTCTTCGATAATGTTCGACCGGACAGGGGCCCGCACGAAAAATGGACCTTCATCTTGTGCGGGTGTTAAGGCGCAGGACGGGGCGTCCGCGAACAACGCGTCAGTGACCACCGCGTCCGTATTGTCAAACGAGGCGAGGCGTGACCGCATGATGTCGTTTCGATAGGTCCATCCAAGAGCACCGGCGCCGATAACGGCCGCGGCGCCCCCAAGGAGCAGCCGTCTGTTTATCATTATTCTTCCTCCCCATTGGCTGCGGCCACTATAGCGAAGATGGGTGCGGCGAGGATAGTTTTGTCAGAAGGTTTTTGCCGCTTCCATCGCGTCCGCCTCGCACTTTGCTACCATGGCATCCGTATCCGGTCCCGGTATCCCGGTGGGCATGACGCGTATGGTGCGAATATCCGTAAACCCTATGAAGCGGAAGATATGGTTGAGATAGGCCCACATGAAGTCCGTTTTGGTTCCGTCTCCTTCTAGAGGAAAACGGCTTTCATAGGGGCTGCCGCTTGCAATGATCATTTGCAACGGGCGGCCGGTGATTTGCCCCACATAATCAAAATTCTCATTCACCTTTACGGTCACGCCGACTTGCACAACCAGATCAAGCCAATGCTTAAGGCGATAGGGAACGGAATAATTCCACATGGCAGAGGATAGCACCACCTTGTCCGCGCCCTCGAGACGGGCGATTTCCTGCAACACGCCTGCCCATTCGCCTTTGGCGTCTATGCCCGACCCCCCTTGGATCATATCCATTATGTTTTCCATTTTCTGATTGGCACCTTCGGCTGTGAAGCTGGGCAGGTCGACGTCAAAAACGGGCAGGTGCTCCACCTCGTGATCCGGATTGGCGGTGGTGTAGGCATCCAAAAAACGTCGCGCTACCTGCGATGAATAAGAATGCTCTTTACGCGGACTGGCTTCGATATAAAGCAATTTGGTCATAACAGACTATCTTCCTAGATCAGCGGATTTGTCGGGTCCAAGCCCACAAGCGTGCGGCCGAAATCTCGATAGCGGCTGTCGCGGTCGAACACCACATGGTTGGACGCCGTGTTGACGTCCCGCAAACAACGCTGCAGGGGGTTGTCGAGATTGTTGGATCCCGCGCCGGATGCTTCGCAGATCTTGTTGATGGCATTTCGGCACGTGGCTACCGCATGGGTCATGCGGGCAAGCCATGCCGCGCGGGTCGCGGGTGGGGCGTCCATGCGTTGTTTCATAATGTCTGCCACAACGCCGCGCATCATGCTTTCCGCCATTTCCACCTCCAACGCGGCCTGTGCCGCCGTGACCTGGCGCGACGGATTTTCAGACTTGACGGTACCCGTACTCATGTCGAGTTTCGATTTTGCCTGTTCCTGAAATTCGCTGACGGCGCGCTTCGCTGCACCCAGACACGGCGTACCGGCTGCAATGGCAAGGATGGGCATCATCGGTGTACGGTATAGGGGCGCGTCATACATATCGCTGATACCGGTTGTCATGGAGAGGAGGTCCATGAACGGCCGGGCCCGTTCCTCGGGCACGAACACGTCGTCAATTTTGAAATCATGGCTGCCGGTCGCGCACATGCCCGCCATATGCCAGGTGTCGATGGTTTCGGTCTGCTCGCGCGGCAGGATGAAGAACATCGGGGCAATGTTCCCATCGCCGTTGTCCAGCAAAGCACCCGCCATCACCCAGGTGGCGTGCACGATGCCGGTGCCCCATTGCCATTGTCCGGACAAGCGGTAACCGCCCTCGGCGGCGGTTGCCTTGCCACCTAGCATCGATAGGGCGCCCGGTGCCAGCGCATAATTCTTATCACCGAAAATCTCGTCCTGAACGGATTTTGGATAATGGCAGAACCAAAAACAATGTTCGATGTAAAAGCCGATCAGCCACCCCATGGACGTGTCGGCTTCAGACAAAGTGAGGCACACCTCGAAGTAATCATCAATGTCCGCTTCCTGACCGCCATAGGCCTTGGGGGTCATCATGGAAAACAAATCGGTCTCGCGCACCGCATCGATCACGCGGTCAAGCGGCTGGCGCGCCAATTCCGCGTCGCGGGCCGTTTCCCGCAGCAAGGGCACCAGAGATCTGGCTTGTTCCACAAAAACGCTGAGCTGCGCGTTTTCCATACCGGTTCCTCCTTGTTTCAAAACATACTATGCGGTATGTTTTGAAAACACAAGCCATCATTTGGAGAAGGTCGATAAGGATGAGCCGTTTGGGCACCGGACTAAGCCGCACCGATTGGCTGGATGAAGGGCAAAGGCTGCTGCGCGGTCAAGGGATAGAGGGGGTCAGCATTCGCGCCCTTACGGACGGGCTGGGCGTATCCAAAGGCAGCTTTTATCATCACTTTAAAGATCTGGACGACTATTTGGCGGCCTTGGCGGATTATTTCTCCAACGAACAGATGATCGATTTTTTTGAGCGGGCGCGGTCACAATCATCGGATGATCCCATCACCCGGTTGACGGAATTGGCCAAAATCGTTTTGCGCAATGACGGTCGAAAACTGATGATGGCCATGCGCGCTTGGGCCAAAAGCAACAAGGCGGCGGCGGCGTCGGTCCGCAAGCTTGATGCGGCGTCCATGGATTTTCTAACTGAAGTGTTTTTGGACCGAGGGTTCGATAAAAAAGACGCGCGCTTGCGGGCTTATTTGTTCATCGCGTCCACGGTGGTGGACATGGACGAAAAGCTATTGGGCCTGAAGCGTCAGGAATTTCAGGATCGAATGATTGCGCTCACCGCACGATAAGGGCGATGCGCAAGAGGGATTATTTGGTCTCTAAGTCTGTTCAAGCTTTGTCGCACGATGCCGGCCCTTAAGCCGTTTTAGCGGCAACGCCTTGGGATCAAGCCTATCCCGGCCAACGCTCTTATGTCCCAAAGGTGACCACGATTGACCGGCATCGTCTTTCACCTTTTGCAGGATGAAGGCATCGCGTTTCGCATTGTGCACGCACATGGAAACGGGGCCGTCGCGTGTCATGGTCATGAAAACACAGCTTTCGCAGCGGTCCTTCTGCAATTGATCCGCATGCATAAAGTTATGGATGTAAAAGGTGAGGCGGTTCGCGCGGCCTTTGGATTTAACTAGCCCCCGGCGCAAAGCCCATACCCTTGATGCCACATAGGCGGACGCCCCCAACAGCAAGCCTGGGTTTCGGAACAACATTGACGCCAAACTTTGCAACGACCGCCACGGTCGATGCCGGTCGAAGAAAGCCGTGCGCCCGGCCACCAACATGTCTTCAATGAAGTTTTGGTGCTTCGAGTCGAAGGCCGCAGCCGTTTCGTCGCCCGCGGTCAACACCATAGCATATCGGTTGCACTCGGAATGGCCCACCTGTGGATACTCAAAGGCAAGCTCCACTCCTGCGCCGTCACTGATCCGGCGGATGATGGCGTGTTGGGTGATGGTGTGGGCACGATCGCGTATTACGCCGCGTCCGGTATCGGCAATCATCTGAAACGAAGCCAGGTGCACATATGCCGCCCTGTCCCGAAAAAAGCGGGCCAGCATGGGCACTTCGTCGACATTGCCGTCGAAAACGGTGGTGTTGAACAGGATCTGAAGGCCTAGGCCTTTTGCTTGATTGATGTAGTCGTCGCGGATGGCGTTTAAGTCGGCCTCGGTGCCATAGCCCCGCCGCCCCTGGGTCATGTCCACGTGAAAGGCCACGTCGTTTAAGCCTGCGTCGGACAGGGTTGCCAGCAAGGATCGCGTTGCTTTGATGCCATTTGTAAACAGCGCGGAGCGCATCTTGTGGCTGGCAATGCGCCTCACAATTGCCACCAAGTCTTCTGTCTTGCGCAGGGTGGGGTCACCGCCGCTGATTTGAACATTGGTATACGGACCATAATAAGCGGCAATTTGATCAACACGCCGAAGGATTTCCACCAAGGGCAAGTCCAGAACCGCTTCGGACAGATCTGACAAATAGCAGGCGGAACAATCCAAATTGCAGCGTTGGGTGATTTCCAAGGCAACGCATCCGATGGGGAAATGAAACCCGGCAACCTGAGCCGGCGTGTCCAAGCCGTGATGGTCGACGGCCTTCCTCAAATGGTCCGAGAGTGTATGGGGTGCCGGCGGCACTTGCGGTCGCCAGGCTGCGATCTCGTCTGGCGTCAGAAATTCTTTGTCGGTGGACAGCATGGGATACCCGCATCAAGCCTCGTGTGAGGCGATACTCTAATGCGGCTCGCCGGACGGTCGTGTCACATCCAACTCACAATGGCGTGGGCGGAGTACCGCTCCCAAGATGGGGAACTAAACAGATGCCTTTGTAGAATTGTGATCATGTGGTACACCTTTAAGGGGTGTTATAGGCAATTTACAGCCATTGGAGGGAAGCCATGATTTTCAAGATTCTAGGGGCACTATTGGTGATTTGGGGCGTGGCGGATTTGGGCCTCAGCTATGCGGGGACGGATTTGTGGATGGATGCATTCGGCATCCAGCTTGAAGGCGTCGTGTATCAATATAGCGCTTGGGCGGCCATGGTGCTGGGGGCGGTTATTTGGAGCTTGGGCGGTTCCAGCGATGACGATGAGGAGGGGTGACGTCCCTAATTTGCTGCGGAATTGCGCAGTATACGGAGTGAGTTTCACCTGGCCGCACGTATTGTGCCTACGCTTCGATATTGTTGAATGCTTCTACTCTGACGTGATTAGGAGGAGGCGTTAGAGTTTTCGCCTTCCCGAGCAAAGTAATAACCAAGGACAAGTGTAATAATTGGTGGTATCCAAGTTTTGGCGAACTCAAAAATCGAACTTGCTGCGATCGTTTTTGCTTGTGCTGCTTCCGCTGCATAGGCACACGCGGCGATTTGTTCGGCACCTGCATTCTTATTGGTGCCGACATCTCGACACACTCCAATATCGAGGTACCAGAAGGCACCCCAATATTGGATTCCCCAAGCAACAAGCATGAGAATAGCTGAAGCTCCGAGTACCCATTTGGCTAAAGTGAATTTTGCTTTTTCTGGTCCCGTCAACTCATTTGGGGGTGACAGATTCAACTCTAAGGAACGTGCTTCTACGCTAAGCGCTGACGCGTCTTCAGAGGTTTCTTCAACGACAATCGGGTCGGGATGTTCGCCTTGCTGTCCCTGTTCGGTTGTTGGCATCGTTGGTGCATACCTTATCGCACAGTAATCTGCCTTTTTATCTTACCATCCGTTGACTCAACCACAAGTATTTTCTTGTCATCTTCTGCAGCTGCAGCGATATCCAGCAATGCGATAGCTTTTCGAAGCACTTCTGCTTTTGACGAAGCGCCATAGTGAATGCGAAGATTCTCCAGAACTTCGGTTGTTTTGTCGTCAAACTTAAAAGACGAAGCTGTTCTCTTTGCGGACATTTGGGTGCTCTCCATTTCGAAGGGTAAAGCCATTGTATGCAGAAAGTATGTCAATAGTATGCACCCTGTGCCTGGTTTTCTAGGGCTTATGCAGGATTTTCTCCCCTTTCTTGGCTCGAGCAAATTTTGGAAAGGGCGAGGCAGATGGTGTAAGATGATCTTAGGGACGCACGAAAGACGGGTGCCTCTGAGATGAGCCGATATTTGCTGAAACAAAGTGATTTTTTGATGCGAGGACCCCAAGGGGTCCTTTTTTGTTGGGCGGATAGGGGGTGTGTGTCCGGAAAGTTGGATGAACCCCATGCGCCCAGTGTTTGTCGCCACCATTGGCCCACTCTTGCGGATTGCGGTCCGGTATTTTTCGCTTTTCGGCCATTGCGGGCGGGAGCCCCAGCGCAGGCGATAAGTGACGGAAGCGTCATTTTTATTGACTTTGACGCTAAGGAAACCTATGTTCAGAAAATAGAAACTGACAAATTGTCAGACCTTGGCTATACTCACGTCAAATTGGACCTATGTTTTAAGGGAACCTCCGTTTTAGAGCGGCGGATAAGAAAAGGGCGGACGAAGAATGACTGAACATTTTGATGTGCTGGTCGTCGGTGCAGGCATCTCGGGAATTGGCGCGGGCTATCACCTGCAGTCCAAATGCCCCGATAAGACCTATGCCATTTTGGAAGGCCGTTCCGACATTGGCGGCACGTGGGACCTGTTTCGGTATCCGGGTATTCGCTCTGACTCCGACATGCATACGTTGGGATTCAGTTTCCGTCCGTGGACGGATCCAAAAGCCATAGCGGATGGCCCGTCGATCCTCAAATATCTGCGTGACACCGCCGAGGAATACGGCATCGACAAACATATTCGATACAATTCCATGGTGAAACGCGCGTCGTGGTCCACAACGGACAGCACCTGGACCGTGGATGTGGAACATCCAGATACCAAAGCGGTAACCCAGATCAGCTGCAATTTCTTGTTCATGTGCGCGGGCTATTACAAATACGACCAGGGATACACACCGGATTTTCCAGGGGCGGAGAACTTCAAAGGTCAAATCGTTCACCCGCAATTCTGGACCGACGACATCGACTATAAAAATAAAAAGGTGGTGGTCATCGGCAGTGGTGCAACGGCTGTCACCCTTGTCCCTGAAATGGCAAAGGATGCAGCCCATGTGACCATGTTGCAGCGGTCGCCCACCTATGTGGTCTCGCGGCCACAAGAAGATGCCATTGCGAACTGGTTGCGTAAGAACGTCTCCAGCAAGGTGTCTTACGGTCTGACCCGTTGGAAAAATGTGCTGATGGGGATGTATTTCTACAATCTGTGCAAACGCAATCCGGAACGGGTCAAAAAGATGATCCTGAACGGCGTGCGCGAGCAGTTGGGCGAAGATTACGACATCGATACCCATTTCACGCCCACATATAACCCCTGGGATCAACGGCTCTGCTTGGTGCCAAACGGAGATCTTTTCGATGCCATCAAAGACGAGCGGGCCTCTGTTGTCACCGACCATATAGAGACCTTCACCGAGACAGGCATCAAGCTGAAATCCGGCCAAGAGCTGGAAGCAGACCTGATCGTTACGGCCACCGGACTTGCCTTGGAAGTTGTGGGCGGTGCGGACCTTTATGTGGATGGTGAAAAAGTCAGCCTGTCCGACACCATGTATTACAAAGGCATGATGTATTCCGGCGTGCCGAACCTGGCATCGTCGTTCGGTTATACCAATGCGTCATGGACATTGCGCAGCGACCTGACCTGTTCCTATGTGTGCCGCTTGGTGAACCACATGGACGCCCACGGATTTACTCAGTGTACGCCGACAGTAGACGACCCGGATATGGAGGAAATGCCTTGGGTTGATTTCTCGTCGGGGTACATTCAACGGTCCATGCATTTGTTTCCAAAGCAGGGCACCAAGAACCCGTGGAAGCTGCCGCAAAACTATGCCAAGGACACGATGACCCTGAAATATGGGTCCATTGAAGACGGGATGGTATTTTCGTCACCGCCGAAGATCGTCGCGGTGTCGCGTGAACCAATGCAGGTGGCGGCAGAATAAAACGTCGCCGGATGAGGAGGGCCTCAATTTGCGAGGGAGGCCGCTCTTTGACATAGCCGGGTTTTTGAACTTGGCGTTTAGACGTTTGCGTAGCGTTCGATGACTTGTTTGCCCAGGGACATCATGTGGACCTGATCGGGTCCGTCCGCCTGTCGGCACCACCGCGCATAATTGAAAGCTTCCGCCATGAAGTAATCGCCGGACAGGCCGCCGGCGCCATGGATCTGCATGCAACGGTCGATGACCGTTTGAGCCATCAGCGGTACGGTGATTTTTGTGGCGGCAATAAAGTCGCGTGATGCTTGGGCGCCCACCTCATCCATACGCCGGGCGGTTTTTAGGGTGAGCAGCCGGGATTGTTCGATTTCGGCGAAACTCTTGGCGATTTCTTCCCGTATCGATTGGTGTTTGCTGAGCTTGCGGCCAAAGGTTTCCCGGGTTTCGGCGCGGCGGCAGGCATGTTCCAACGCCCGTTGGGCACAGCCAATCAGACGCATGCAATGGTGAATGCGGCCCGGGCCCAGGCGTCCTTGGGCGATTTCAAAACCGCGCCCTTCACCTAACAAAATGTTTTCGGCCGGTACGCGGACATTATCGAAATGCACCTCCGCATGGCCGATGGGAGCATCGTCATACCCCAATGTGGTCAGGGGGCGGACGATCTTCACGCCGGGTGTGTCTTTAGGGACCAATACCTGACTTTGTTGCAGGTGGCGGTTTTCATTGTCCGGGTCGGACTTACCCATGACGATGATGATCTTGGTGCGTTCATACATGGCATTGGTGATGAACCACTTCTTGCCGTTGATCACATAGTGGTCACCGTCGCGAATGATGGACGTTTTCACATTTGTCGCATCACTAGACGCCACATCCGGTTCCGTCATGGCGTAGCTGGAGCGGATCTCACCATTCAGAAGAGGGGTGAGCCATTGCTCCTTTTGCGCCTCTGTCGCGTATTTCAAGAAGACTTCCATATTGCCGGTATCGGGCGCGTTGCAATTAAAGACTTCGGGTGCCCACAAAACGCGCCCCATGATTTCGGCTAATGGGGCGTAGTCTTCGTTCGACATGCCGCCAAATTCAGTCGGGAGAAACAAGTTCCAAAGTCCGTCCGCTTTTGCCTTTTCCTTCAGCTCGTCCATCAACGGCACGGGCGCAAATCGGTTCTCCATACTGGTCAATTGTGCGTGATAGGTGTCTTCATTGGGGTAGATGTTCTTGTCCATAAAGTCGATCAAGCGTTTTTGAAGATCGGTCATGGTGGCTCCGTGCTAAGAGGGGCTCGCGCGGTCGTGGTGCGGTACCGACGACATGAGGGCGCAAAGCGAAGATTGAAATCAGATGGTGTGGAGACTTAGCATGCGTGCCTTTTTAAGAACAATGGCTGTGGCCATTTTGTTGAGTGCCGGAATTGGCGCATCAGCCGTCACGGCGGAGCCGTTGTGGAACAAAGAGAAAGGCTTCTTTGGGGGCGAATGGGACTATGCCCTGAACGGTTATGACCCTGTGTCTTACTTTTCCGAGGCGCCGGTGAAAGGCGACCCCCAATTCAGTACGGACTATTTGGGGGTCACGTGGATCTTCGCAACCCAGGAAAACCGATACCGCTTCATCGCGGATCCGGATGCCAACCGTCCGCAATATGGGGGCCATTGCGCGTATGCCTTAGCGCGCTCTAATTCGTTGGTGTTCGGCGACCCGGAAGTGTGGACATTGGTTGACGGCAAGATTTATCTGAACTTTGACAAATCGGTGCAGCAACGGTGGAGCGAGGATATTCCGGGAAATATTGCCAAGAGCGATCTGAACTGGGCCGACAAGATTAAATAGGCGCGCAGCCTATGCGGCTGTAATGGCGGTCACGGGTCGTGGCGAAGGCTGGCCCGCACCCGGTGTGGATTGCGCCTCGACCACTTTCAGCGGAACCTTGAACCAAAACGTGCTTCCGGATCCCGGGACACTATCAACTCCGATATCGCCGCGCATAAGGGTGATAAGGCGCTTTGAAATGGCGAGCCCAAGACCTGACCCGCCGAAATTACGGGTGGAAGAATTATCGACTTGGTGGAAGTCTTGAAACAAACCCTCTTGTTTTTCCGGTTCTATACCGATGCCGGTATCGCTGATGCGGACGATGATGCGATGGAGGCACCCTTGGTCGGTAACCCCTAAATCCGGCAGGGGCTCTGCCCGGGCGGACAGGGATACATAACCGGATTCTGTGAACTTCACCGCATTCCCCAGTAGATTGATGAGCACTTGACGCAGCCTTGCCTGGTCTCCCAAAACGATAACGTCGGCAGACGGATCAATATCGCAGAAGACCGACAAACCTTTGTCCGTGGCGCCGGGGGAAACAATGGTGATGCAGCTTTCAAAAAGCGTTCTTAGTGAAAAGTCAGTGTCGGTTAATTCCATGTGACCCGCGTCAATCTTGCTAAGATCAAGAATATCATTGATCAAAGAGAGAAGATGCTGACCGGATTCATTTGCGACACTGGCCAATTCCAGTTGTCGTTCCGTCAGCGGCTCTCGCTGCAACAGGCTCGTCATGCCAATGACGGCATTGAGGGGGGTTCTTATCTCGTGGCTCATGGTCGCCAAGAATCGCGATTTGATTTGCGCGGCATCTTCCGCGGCATGTTGTGCCTTTACGGCTTGGGTGCGCGATTTCTCCAATTCATCAAATGCGCGGCGCGTCGTTTCCGTTACGGGACGAAAAATAAAAAAGGCTTCCCATACCAGCAGTAAGATTGTGAGAGCCCACATACCGGTTTTTAGACGCTCGATATTTTTTATTTGACGTTCGCTTCCCTCCCGCAAGTGGTCCGTAATGAGACTATAGGCCTGAGGAATGTAATTTGTTCCGGCGAGATTTAAGGCGAGTAGGTTGGCGTTGTTGGGCGTGAGTTTCGCGGGATCGGTATTGTAAACGCGGTCCGCATGTTCAAGGAACCTTTTTACTTGACGGTCAAATGGATTGTCACCCAGGTAATAGTAATGACGGCCAATCTGAATGGCTTCGAAAGAGAGGTTTCGCGCGGCGTCGCCGTTGAGCAGCGCGGCGTGGTTGGCTTTCATCTCTCGGATCGCCCGGCCCAGGTCATGATGGTAGTCCTCGATATCGAGGTCATCCGTTGCGTGGGCATAGGCATTGGCGAAAAATGCAATGCGTTGGCTAAGCGCCCGCTGCCCGCTGGTCAGGCTGATGACGGTGGCCCGTTTTTCTTCATCATTGACCCGGTGAAGAAAGGCGATGAGCGCGGCCGTGGAGACGAGTGCCACCAGACAGAGCGCAATGACATATCGCCTTGTCATGCGATTAGCGAGATTTGACGATAACTCAGCCACGGCGCCCTACTTTGATAATGCGGCGGGAAGCTACAACCAAAGCGTCTAAAAAAACGTTAAGGAACTAGGGCGAGTTGACTTGCGTGACGCATGCGCACAAAGTGCGCTGTGATGATTTTGCGACGAATGTCACATGCGCGCTGCAGCCTAGGTGATAGAGTGCCGACTCGTAAGACCGTTCACAGACCCTGGTGGGAGGATGACAGATGAACAAATTGGCTTGGATGTTGGCGATGGCCGCCTTCGTATCGACTAGTCTTTGGGTGCCGCCGGCGGACGCAGCGGGACGGAAATGGCGGAATTGCGGAAAGGGTGCCGCGGCCGGGGCTGCCGTTGGGGCGATTGCCGGTGTGGTTTTAGGCGGTAACAAAAAAGCCAAAAGCGCGCTTATTGGTGGTGCGGCGGGTGCTGCTGCTGGGTGTCTGGTCGCGCGCGCGGTGACAAAGTCTGATGAACGTCACATGGACTATGCTGAACAGCGGGCCGTGGCCTCTGGCGAGCCTCAGAAGGTCAGTTGGACAGCCGATGACGGGTCCCAGAAATCCTATGAGGTGACAACGGCACCCACCAATGCGTCAACCGCCGGTCAGGAATGCGTAACGACCGATGGTCATTTGGTGGATGCGGGATCGGGTCAGCAGGGCACCAGCTCGCAAATCTATTGTAAACAGCCCGACGGCTCTTGGGTGGCTCAGTAAAAAAGGCGCTTGGAGCACTGCGTTCGCAGTACTCAGTAAGCGGATTAAGTGGCGTGTGGGCCGTCTGCGCGATGTCCGAATAGACGCAGACGGCTGACCCCCCCATCGGGGATAATGTTAAGCCGTACAACGTTTATGGGGCTGTGGGCTTCGATCTCCCCTTCGAACAAATGTTCGCGGTCCATTTCTAGTTTCTGTTCCGGAAGGAGCACCGGCCATTCGTGGGTCTCACCGTCATGAAGAGCGGAAAGATCCCCCTCCACATACGCCCCTTGTAAAAAGAAGCGATCCGGATAGTTGCCCTTGAAAAAGGCCGTGTCGATTAAAACACGCTCGACGACGCCGGGGCACCCCAAGGCGATCAGCCCCCAATCAAAGCCGGGTTCCCGCCGCCGGCGCGTTTCCCAGCCATCGCCCATATTGGCCCCTTTGCCGGGCGCGATAATGTTTGACAGAGATCCAAAGTGCTCGTCGTTGCAATGTAGGGGGCGCCCACCGTTTTCCATGGCGGCAAGATCAATGGGCACATGGGGATCCTGCGCCTCCCAGTCCGGGGTGATTACGCCATAGACCCGCAATCTGGCGACACCGCCATCTGGAAAAATGTTGAGGCGCAAATGAGTGATGGGGGCGGCGCAGTCTACTTCGAGAAGGTGGTGCGAGTTTCCGTTAAGGGGACGGCGTTCGACCAAAGAATGCCACTCACTGTCCGCATCCGGAACAGGTTTGTCGCTGACGCACATATCGATGGAAGCTTCCGGCGGATAATTGCCGGTGAAATGGCTGGTATCAATATCGATCGCTTTAACGATGCCGCGGCATCCCAGGCGAAGGATGCAATGGTCGTATCCGCCACCGCGCCGGCGCCGGCTTTCCCAACCGTCCATCCACTTACCGTGATCGTCAAATTTGCCGGGTATAAAGACCGGATCGGTTGGTGAAATCAGACGATCTTTGGGCGCAAAGAAATCGTCCGACGCAAACACCACTTCGGTCCCAAGCCGTGGCTGCGCGAGATCGACCCATCCTTTTGCGAAATCTTTTTCAGTCATGACGCGGGCAGATCGGTGTGGGTGCTGAAAATTTCAGCGAGGCGAAAGCCAGCAATCCGATGGATCTGTTCCAAGGCGTGAGAAAATTCTTCCGTCCGCTCGTTTTCTAACCGTTTCTCAAACGCTGTAAGAATGTCCTGGCGGTTCAGACCTTTGACCGCAATTACGAAAGGAAATCCGAACTTGGCTTTGTAGGCATTGTTTAACTCCTCAAAGCGCTTCGCTTCGTCCGCGCTTGTGCTGGTGAGGCCGGCGTTTTTTTGTTCCCGATTGGACATGTCCGATAACTGGCCTGATTTGGCGGCCGGGTCCGCAAGGTCCGGGTGTTCGCGAATGAGCGCTAATTTGGCTGCGTCATCGGCTTGATCCACCACCTCCCGCATCGCGTCTTGAAGAACAGCGCGCGTTGTCAGGTCTTGTGGTTTACCCCGGTTCCAAACCGTTTCCGCGACCCACGGGGAATGTTCATAGATGGCGCCGAATGTCTCCACGAATTGAGACTTGTCCATTGGCGATTGTCTAATCTCTTCTTTTGGATTGGTGCTTAAACTCATCTGTGGTCCGTATTCTCGTTTCAGGCGGTAAAGGGGTGCTGGGCACGCCAGTGGCGGGCTATGTCGATCCGGCGACAAAACCAAACAGCGGAGTGATCGGTTGCGTATTTTAGAAACTTCTCAACAGCGGCGATGCGGCCGGGACGTCCAGCCAGCCGGCAATGCAGGCCGACAGACATCATTTTTGGTGCGTCTTCACCTTCTGCATACAGAACATCGAACGTATCCTTGAGGTAGTTGAAAAACTGATCGCCGGCATTAAACCCTTGAGCGGACGCAAAGCGCATATCATTGACGTCGAGTGTGTAGGGCACCACGAGGTGCGGCTTTACCGCCGTATTGGTCCAGAACGGCAGGTCATCATTGTAGTCGTCCGCGTCGTAAAGAAATCCGCCTTCTTCGATCACAAGGTCCCGCGTGTTGGGGCTTGTCCGCCCGGTATACCATCCAAAAGGACGCTCACCGGTCAGCCTTTTTTGAATGTCTATGGCTTGATGAAGATGCTCGCGTTCGACGCTTTTCGGCATGTCCTGGTAGTTGATCCAACGGTAGCCGTGGGAACATATTTCGTGACCTTCTTCCATAAAAATGTCGGCAAGAACCGGGTGCCGTTCCAGGGCCATCGCCACGGCGAACACGGTTATCGGCACATTATATCTCTTCAGCAGCCGCAAAATGCGCCAAACCCCGGCCCGAGAGCCATATTCGTAGATGGACTCCATGCTCATATGGCGCGCGGCAGGAACCGGGGCGGCATTTATAATCTCCGACAAAAACGTTTCGGCGCCGGCATCTCCATGAAGCACGGTGTTTTCACCGCCTTCTTCATAATTTAGGACGATTTGCACCGCGATCCGGGCGTTGTTCGGCCAGTTGGCATGTGGCGGTTTCGCCCCATATCCAATGAGATCCCGTGGATAAGAGGGTGTGGTCGGTGTATCCAAATCTAACTCCCGGTTACCTATGTCGCTGCCGGCGATGGTCAAAACAAGCGGGATATCACCGGCCCTCCTCTTATTGCGAGTATTATCACAATAACTTTGCGCCAAAACAGGGCAAAATTGTTAAAGATTTAGGGGGTGGATTGTCAACAAAACACTTTACAGGTGCCCTCGGATTGGCCAAGCATGCATAATCACAATCCGAACATAAGGACAGGAGTCTATTTTGGGCCGATTAACGACCCATGTTCTTGATACTGCGCATGGTCACCCTGGGCGCCACATTAAGGTGCGCCTTTACCAAGTGACCAAAGGCGCCTTGCCGTCATTGGTTGTGGAAACCCAGACCAATGACGATGGGCGATGCGATCACCCCCTTTTGGAAGGGGAGGCGATGCGGCCTGGCACCTACCGTCTGGAGTTTGACGCGGGAGCTTATTTTCGCGCCCTGGAAGTCACCCTCGACGATCCGGCCTTTCTGGATGTGGTGGCTCTGGAGTTTGGCATCTCGGATCCGACCGCCCACTACCATGTGCCTTTGCTGATCTCGCCCTTCGGCTACAGCACCTATCGCGGGAGCTGAGCCATGCGGAAGACCATTCGCTTCATCCTTAATGGTGAACTGCATCAGGTATCGGGTGTCGATCCAACCACGACGGTGTTGAACCATTTGCGGTATGCCCTTGGTAAAACCGGAACGAAAGAGGGATGCGCGGAAGGAGATTGTGGTGCCTGCACAATTGTTGTCGGCACGTTGGTGGATGGCGCGGTGCAGTACCGGGCCGTCAATGCGTGCATCATGTTCCTGCCTGTTCTGGATGGAAAAGAAGTCATCACGGTTGAAGGTCTTGCGGGGGCGGATGGCACTCTGCACCCGGTTCAGCAGGCTCTTGTGGATCATCATGGATCGCAATGCGGTTTTTGCACCCCCGGCTTTGTCATGGCGTTGTATGCGCATTACCGAAATCAAGGCGGGACGTCTGTGTCTGAGATCAACGATGCGGTGGCGGGCAATTTGTGCCGATGCACGGGATACGGCCCGATCATTTCAGCCGCGCAGGCGATGTTTGACTATCCCGCCACGGATAAAGAGGCGGACGATATCGTGGCGCGCCTGAAAGCGTTGCAAGAAGACGCGCCGCTCGAGCTAACGTATCTGTGCCCTCGAACAAAAGCCGAAAAACGCTTCATCGCTCCAAGGGATTTGCGGCACCTCGCGGAGGCGTCCCTGAAACATCCGGATGCGACCTATCTGGCGGGTGGCACCGATGTGGGTCTATGGGTGACGAAGCAACAGCGTTTGCTGGAAACGACGATTCTGACCACACAAGTCACCGAACTGAAGACGGTCACCGAACATGACGACTCAATAGAGATTGGGGCGGCTGTATCGTACACGGATGTTTTTGATTTATTGGGAAGTTTTTATCCCTCATTTGGCGAATTGCTGCGCCGTTTGGGGTCCACTCAGATCCGAAACAGCGGCACAATGGGGGGCAACATTGCAAATGGATCACCCATTGGGGATTCCATGCCCGCCCTTATTGCCATCGGAACGGAATTGGTGCTCCGCCGCGGAGACGACATACGACGATTGCCGCTGGAAGATTTTTTCCTAGATTATCAGCAGCAAGACCGTCAGCCGGGTGAGTTCGTGGAACGGTTCTTTGTTCAAAAGCCACAAGACAACACTATCTTCTACACTCACAAAATCTCGAAACGATTTGACCAAGATATTTCGGCGGTGTGCGGTGCCTTTAGGTTTACGGTCGATGAAGGACGGATCGCGGACGCCCGCATTTGTTTTGGTGGCGTGGCCGCCATTCCGAAACGGGCGGCAAAAACGGAAGCCGCCCTTACGGGTCAACAATGGACATTGGCAACGGTGCGATCGGCGGCCTCCGCGCTTGCATCTGACTTTAGCCCCATTAGCGATATGCGGGCTTCAGCAGCCTATCGTGAAGCGACAGCAAGGAATTTGCTTTTAAAAGCATTCTTCGATGCGTCCAGTGCGCCAATCACGACGGACGTGTTGATCGCAGATGAGGTGCTTCATGCTTAAGGCCTCCGCACATACTGGGACGGCAGCGCGCAAAGGGCGCGTGAATGAGGCAATAGCGCACGACAGCGCCCATAAACACGTGTCTGGGTCCGCAATTTATGTGGACGATACGCCGGAGCCGAAGGATTTACTGCATTGCTATATCGCGATGAGCGGTAAGGCGCATGCTCATATTCGAAAAATGGACCTGTCGAAAGTGCGTGCGGCCCACGGTGTTGTGTGCGTCCTTAGCGCGAAAGACGTGCCCGGTGAAAACGACGTATCACCGGTCATAAAAGACGATCCTCTGTTTGCAGACGGTAAAGTGCAATATCACGGACAATCCTTGTTCGTTGTTGCGGCCGATAGTGTTGAGAATGCGCGCGCGGCCGCGAAACTTGCCGATATCGACTATGAAGAGTTACCGGCGGCCCTGACCATAGCGGAAGCACACGCCAGCAAGTCTTATATCGAACCGGCCCAAACCATGAAACTTGGTGACAGCGCGGCGGCAATTGAGAATGCCGAGCACACAATTGACGGATCGTTTGCGGTCGGGGGGCAGGATCATTTCTACCTGGAAGGCCAAGTGGCCATGGCGGTGCCTCAGGAAGACGGTGATGTGCTTATTTTGTCGTCCACCCAAAACCCGACGGAAGCGCAGCACCTGGTGGCGCATGTCTTGGGACGCCCCAATAATGCGGTGACGGTGGAGGTACGCCGCATGGGTGGCGGATTTGGCGGCAAGGAAACGCAGCCCGCCTTGCTCGCGGCGGCCAGTGCCTTGGTGGCGGTGAAGACGGGGCGTCCCGCGAAGCTTCGCCTAGACCGCGATGACGACATGGTGTTGACCGGGAAGCGCCATGATTTCGAGATTGACTATAGAGTTGGTTTTGACGGCAAGGGCGTCATCGAGGGGATCGAGTTTAACTTGTCATCCCGGTGCGGATATTCAACGGATCTGTCCATGGCCATCAATGACCGGGCCATGTTCCATTGCGACAATACGTACTATTTGAAAAACGCCACAATCGTTTCCCATCGGTGCCGTACAAACACGGTGTCGAACACTGCATTTCGTGGTTTCGGTGGTCCGCAAGGGATGATCGCGATCGAACACGTCATGGATGCCATCGCGCAGCATCTTGCGCTAGATCCGATAGACGTACGGTTGCGAAATCTTTATACGGACGGTGGTCGCAATGTGACGCCGTATCATCAAACCGTGGAAGAGATTGTCGCGCCGGACTTGATGCGCAGCTTGGCGGAAACGGCAGACTATCACCGCCGGCGCCAGGACATTCTCGAGTACAACCGAAAGAGCCCGCTTTTAAAACGCGGGATTGCCCTCACGCCGGTCAAGTTCGGTATCTCTTTCACCACGACGCACCTTAATCAAGCGGGCGCGTTGGTCCATGTCTATATGGATGGCAGCATTCATCTCAACCATGGTGGCACAGAGATGGGGCAGGGACTGTTTATCAAGGTTGCGCAGATTGTCGCCGACGAATTTCAGGTTGATGTGGATCGCGTCAAAATCACGGCGACCAACACGGGAAAAGTGCCCAATACGTCGGCCACGGCAGCATCTTCGGGGACGGACCTAAATGGCATGGCGGCGCAAGATGCAGCACGGCAAATAAAAGCGCGGCTCGTGGACTTTGCGTCCGAATACTATCAATGCGACGCCGCCAAAATCCGGTTTGAGAATGGTGTGGTTCATCTGGAAAACCAATCGGTGCCGTTCGATGATCTGGTCAAGCAAGCCTATCTCGGGCGCGTTTCCTTGTCCTCAACGGGGTATTACCGCACACCCAAGATCCATTATGACCGGGCAAAGCACCGGGGGCGGCCGTTCTATTATTTCGCCTACGGCGCCGCCGTGTCGGAAGTTGTGATCGACACATTGACCGGCGAACACAAAGTCCTTCGTGTCGATATTTTGCATGATGTGGGCAAATCGATTAACCCCGCGATCGATTTGGGGCAGATCGAAGGGGGATTCATCCAAGGCATGGGGTGGCTCACCTCGGAAGAGTTAGTCTTCGATGATGCCGGACGCCTGCGGACACACAGTCCGTCTACGTATAAAATTCCTGTCTGCAGTGATCGCCCAAAGACATTCAATATTCATATCTGGGACCAAGGTCGTAACCCAGAGGAAACGATCCATCGGTCAAAGGCGGTTGGCGAACCGCCATTGATGTTGGCGATTTCTGTCTTTTCCGCGTTGACCGACGCGGTTGCGAGCGTTGGGGAAGGCAAGGTCATGCCGAAGCTGACAGCGCCGGCCACTGCCGAGAGTATCCTGATGGCGGTTGATGATGTATGCCGGCGAACCGGCACTGATGTTTTGGCAGGCCTATGATCCGTTGGCATGAAAGGGCCCTGTCGGCATTGGACAAAGATGATCGCATCGCCATGATCCAGATCGTGGACGTGTCGGGGTCGGCGCCCCGCGACGCCGGGACGCGCATGTTTGTGTCGCGTGACGGGCAATGGGGCACGATTGGCGGGGGTAACTTAGAATTTTCCGCAGTCGATGCCGCAAAAAAGTATCTTGCGGACCGTGCGCCGGGGACTTTTGTTGTCCATGACTATGCATTAGGTCCGGAACTTGAGCAGTGCTGTGGTGGCTATGTTCGTGTTCTGACCACTGTCCTCTCGGACCAAGACCGTCCTTGGTTAGATGCCATTAAAAACCTTCAAACCCGGCGTGAAAGCATAGTGATTGAAACATCGGTCACAGTCGACGACCGGCTGGACGTTTCGGTATTGCCGGGGGCACCAGAAGGGGAAACATTCGAGACGACAATTGGCCCCCCAGGCCAAGTTCGCCCCGGTCAAAAAGTCATTGAAGCGGTTCCAGCGCAATTGACGACAGTGTTCCTGTTTGGGGCCGGTCATGTGGGACAAGCGGTCGCCGCAGCTCTTGCTCCCCTGCCGCTTTACCTTCAGTGGTATGAAGGACGGTCCGATTATATACCGGCATCATATACCTCAAACTTGGAAGTGCATCGGGCATCTGATCCGGCCGCGGATGTTGCCGATGCCCCACCGAACAGCTTTTTTCTCATTTTCACACACAGCCATGAATTGGATTATCAGACCGTGAAAGCCGTTCTGGCGCGCGGCGATTTTCGATATTGTGGTTTAATTGGATCCCGCACAAAGCGTGCAAGTTTTGAACGCCGGCTCCGCGATGAGGGCATATCCGAGGCGCAGATCGGTCGTCTGGTTTGCCCCATTGGATTACCTTCGTTGAAAAGCAAAGACCCGACCGTCATCGCCATTGGCGTTGCGGCCCAGATCATGTCTCTGGCGGAAGCCACGCAAGGGGGTGATCATGGACGTTGATATTTTTGCCTGGATGAATCTGGCCTTGAGATGGCTGCATCTCATTGCCGGAATCTCCTGGATCGGCGCATCATTCTATTTTGTGTGGCTGGACAATCATTTACGCCCTGCCAAGGAACCCAAGCCCGGATTAGGTGGCGAAGTTTGGTCCGTACACGGTGGTGGCTTCTATCACAAACAAAAATATTTAGTAGCGCCGGAACATATGCCCGATGAGTTGCATTGGTTCAAATGGGAGGCCTATACAACTTGGCTTAGCGGTTTTGCGCTCTTGGTGCTTATTTACTACGTGTCCGCCGACACGTTTTTAATCGACCGCTCGAAAGTCATTCTCACCCAATGGCAAGCGATCGCGTTTGGATTATCGATGCTCGCTGGGGGATGGCTGGTTTATGATGCCCTGTGCCGCAGCTCTCTCGGCAAGAACGTCATGGTGTTCGGCGCGATTTGGTTTGCGGTGCTAACCCTCGCCGCCGCCGTGATGGTCCATGTGTTCAGCGACCGTGGGGCATTTATTCATTTGGGCGCGATGATTGGGACGGTGATGGTGGCCAATGTGTTTTTGGTGATCATCCCCAATCAGCGAAAAGTGGTTGATACCTTATCGGCGGGCGGAACGCCGGACCCGTTGCTGGGCGCGCAGGCCAAGCAACGGTCGGTTCACAACAACTATATGACCCTGCCGGTCCTGTTCACCATGATCAGCCTGCATTATCCGATGATTGTGGGAAATCCGCATAACTGGATTTTGCTGGCCGCCATTAGTGCGGTGGGTGTGTCCATCCGGCATTTCTTTAACCTGCGCCATGCCGGACAAATCCGGTATGAATATATGGCGGGCGGCATGGCGGGCTTTGTCGCCGTGATGTTGTATGCAAGTTCCGTTCAGAATGCGGCGATGCCTAAAGTCGCGGCGGATCAAGCAACCTTTGCGACTGTTGAGGGAATCATTGTCCGGCATTGTACGTCGTGCCATGCAGCAATGCCGAAACACCCAGATTTTGACCTCGCGCCAGGTGGGATCGTGCTCGAAAATCGTGCCGAAATCAGAAAGTATGCGACCCAAATTTACGAGCAGGCCGTTGTGAGCGACCTGATGCCATTGGGGAATGAGACCGGCATGACCGATGAAGAACGGGCGGTACTTGGCGCATGGATCCGGCGGGGTGCCACAGATGAGACCACCCTGTCGGACGTTTCTGGGGGGGATCATGACTGACGGAACTGTCAGCTCGGGCGCTCTGCCTCTGGTAACCCCGAAACCCCTGACCGCCGAAAATTTCGCGCCTTATGGTGATGTGATCTCGATTGAGGCAGCGTCCGATGTGCGGTCGATTAATGAAGGCCATACGACCCGGTTTCATGATCTGGCGCAACTCAATTTGGCGCGGGAAGGCGGGCGGCCTGCTCTGTCGATATTCCGGTCCCGGCCCAAACCGCTCCCCATAGAAATTGCGGTGATGGAGCGGCACCCTCTTGGCAGTCAGGCCTTCTTCCCTTTGTCCGGTCACCCTTACTTGGTGGTTGCTGCTAACGACCAGCCACAGAACATCGATGTGTTTCTGGCCACGCCGCAGCAAGGGATCAATTTTCACGCCAATGTTTGGCACCATTATTCATTGGCGCTGGACGGCGACAGCGACTTTTTGGTGGTCGATCGTGAGGGCCCTGGCGTTAATTTAGAGGAGATCCGTCTTGCCCCGGAACATCGTGTCCTAGTTTCACTATCGGCCCTCTCATGAAAGCCTTTCGCGCCGCCATTTTTCATCTGTTGAATGATCCGGCGACAGTCGCTGAACAAGACGCCTATGAGTATTGGGAAGATGGCGGATTGCTGGTGGAGGATGGGCGTGTGACAGCCATCGGACCATGGGCCGAGGTTGTGCGCCAAATGGCTCGCGATACGGTGGTGACGCATTTTAAAGATGCTCTCATCTTGCCTGGGTTTGTGGATACGCATGTGCACTTTCCTCAAATCGATGTGATTGCCTCCTATGGGGTGCAATTGTTGGATTGGTTGAAGAACTACACCTTTCCCGCCGAACAAAAATTTGCGGATGCCACCCATGCATCCGCCATGTCGACCTTTTTCCTTGAGGAATTGCTTAAGAACGGCACGACAAGCGCGCTTATTTTTTCAACCGTCCACAAACAAGCGACCGACATCCTGTTCCAGGCCGCCCAAAAATTACGCATGCGGATCATTGCCGGGAAGTCGCTTATGGACCGAAATGCACCGACTGCGTTGTGCGATACGGCGGAAAGCGGTTATGCAGACAGCGCAGAGCTGATCAAGAAATGGCATGGGTGCGACCGGCTGTCTTATGCAGTGACGCCGCGTTTTGCCGTGACATCGACGCCGAAACAGCTAAGCGCTGCGGGACGCTTGGTCAAAGAAAATCCCGGCGTGTATATGCAAACCCACATGTCGGAGAATGATCAAGAGGTGGCTCTCATCAAAGAGCTGTTTCCGACTGCGCAGAATTATCTGACTGTGTATGACGACGCCGGTTTGCTGTGTGACCATTCCGTTTTTGCCCATTGCATTCATCTGGAGCAGGACGAATTCAACCGGTTGGGGAAAGCAGGCGCGGGCATTGCCTTCTGCCCCACCTCAAATCTGTTTCTAGGCAGCGGTCTGTTCGACCTTAAAAGGGCACTTACGCACGACATCAAGGTAGGTCTGGGAACGGATGTGGGGGGCGGCACCAGCTTCTCTATGTTTCAGACCATGGGCGAGGCTTACAAAGTGTGCCAAATGCGCGGCGCACCGTTGGATCCCTTACATTCAATGTATTTGGCCACGTTGGGCGGCGCCAGGACGTTGAACCTCGACGAAAAGATCGGAAATTTGCATCCTGGTAAAGAAGCCGATTTCATTGTAATCGACCCCCACAGTTCTCCATTGATTTCGCATCGTTATGGATTGGCGCAGTCGCCCTCTGAGAAAATGTTTGTACTGAACATTTTAGGGGACGACCGGCTTATCCGGTCCACATTTATTTTGGGGGAGGCGGTCTATGAACGGGATCAGGCCTCGCCGGGGCGCTCGCCCGTCAATTCAACAACATCAAAGTGAGTTATGAGCAGCAAGAAAAACGAGAAACGCCGGCCAATGCCGCTGGTGGAATTGCACTGCCATATTGAGGGAACGGTGCTGCCGGAAATGGCGTTAAAACTCGCCAGGCGACACAATATTGATCTGTCGTCCATACTGGATGAGGACGGAAATTATCTTTCGTCGAATTTCACGGAATTCGTCAATTGCTATGACCACATGGCGCAATGCATACGAACCGCACAGGACTATTTTGATCTGACCTATGATTATTATTCAAAAGCGGCGAAAGATGGCTTGTGTTACGGCGAAGTGTTCTTCTCGCCGGCCCATCCCGAACCCTATGGTCTTACCTATGAAGCCTATGTGGATACGTTGGCGGCGGTGTCGGATAAGCTCGAGGAAGACTGCGATGTCATCGTCCGGTACATATTGACCTGTATTCGGCACGATGGTGTCGCCCATGCGGAGGCGACGGCGCGGCTTGCCGAAAAATATCCGCATCCCAAGGTGGTTGGGTTCGGGATGGCCGGGCACGAAACCCAAGGCCACCCCAATGATTTCAAGAGAGCGTTTCAGATCGCCGAAGGTGCCGGGCTGCACCTTACTTGCCATGCCGGTGAGTTGGTGGGCGCGGAAAGCGTTCGGGATGCGTTGGAGGCCTTCCCCTTAAAGCGAATTGGCCATGGCGTGCGTTCGCATGAAGACCCTGCGCTTGTGCGAGAACTGGCTGACCGTCAAATCCCTCTGGAATTGTGCCCAAGTTCCAACGTCTTTCTGGGGGTGGTCGACTCGATGGCAGAACACCCCTTCCGGGATTACTTCGATGCCGGGTTGAAAGTGACGTTGAACACCGACGATCCAGCCTTTTTTGATACGGACATCAAACGCGAATACGACCGAGCCGCGGCCGCGCACGACCTGTCGCTCGCGGATTTGTTAACAATCAGCCGTAATGGTGTTGACGCAGCGTTCTGCGATGAAAAGACGAAGCAACGTCTGCATCGTCGTCTCGATACATGGGCGACGGACTGCCTCTAAAATGTGCAAATTTTGTTGTAAAATTGACACAGATTAAAGTTCGTTCAGAGCTGACGCAATTGTGTCATTTTATTCCGCGAACCGCCTGTGTAGGCTTAACCTTAATGCGTAGAGGCATGATTCCTCTCGCGTCATCACCGTCTGGTTTGGAACAAGAAAACAGTCGAATTCGGGCGGAGGTACTGGGCAAGTAAGGGAGTTCGTTGACGATCTATCGAAATTGTTTCACGATAATTGTTAACAACCAAAGCGCTTGATTGTTAACAACCTTGTCGGGTTGTTTTTAGAATTGGCGCCAAACGGCCGAAGGCCGCCCGCCAAACATTTTCTGGGATCCTTTTGTGGGGGTAGAGACATGACATCTACAAAACTGACTAAGCGGAATGGGTTGAGATATTCCGCAAGCGCTTTGGCGCTTACCCTGGCCGTTGGCTTCGCCGGCGAAGCCAGCGCTCAAATTGACGAAATCATCGTGACGGCTTTGAAGCGCGAACAAAGCCTGCAAGATGTTCCGTCTTCGGTTGCCGCTATCTCTGGCGAAAAACTGGATGTGTTGGCATCTGGCGGTGGGGACATTCGCTTCCTCCGCGCGCGCATTCCAAGTTTGAACATTGAATCTTCTTTCGGACGGACGTTCCCGCGTTTCTATATCCGCGGTTTGGGTAACTCCGACTTTGACTTGAACGCCTCGCAGCCAGTGTCTTTGGTCTATGACGGGGTGGTGCTTGAAAACCCGATCCTCAAAGGCTTCCCGGTGTTTGACGTGGACCGGATTGAGGTGCTGCGCGGACCGCAAGGCACGCTCTTTGGACGGAACACACCGGCAGGTATCGTGAAGTTCGAGAGCGTGAGACCAAGCCACGATTTTGGCGGGTACGCGAGCCTTGGTGGCGGTCGCTTCGGCTTTATCGACTTTGAAGGCGCCGTTGGGGGCTCCCTCGTCGAAGACAAGCTAGCAGGTCGTGTGTCGATCCAGTACCAGCGTCAAAACGACTATGTGGACAACACCTTCGCCGCCGGTGACGAAGCCGATTTTGAAGGTTTCGACGAATTCGCTGGCCGCGTGCAGTTGTTGTACACGCCGAACGAAAACTTCAGTGCGTTGTTGAACGTTCATGGCCGTCGATTGGATGGCACGGCGCGTTTGTTCCGGGCGAACGTAATTGACCCTGGGACGACAGGCCTGAATTCGAATTTTGACCGTTTCTCCGTTTCTCAAGACGGTACCAACTTCCAAAAGCTGCAAAGCCTTGGGGCCAATGCCACGATCGATTACGACTTTGGCAGTCACACACTGACGGCGATCGTTGGGTATGAAGGTGGTGAAATCGATACGCAAGGCGATATCGATGGTGGTTACGGTGCTAACCTACTGAGCATTCCGAACGACCCGTCTCAGTTTGGGCCGGGCAACATTCCGTTCGATGCGCAGACCCAAGACAACATTGATCAGCTTGATCAGACCACGGTTGAAGTAAGGTTGGCCAGCAACGAGTTGGGACGATTGGACTATCAGATCGGTGCCTTCTTCTTCGCGGAAGAAATCGCCATTTCGTCCTTCAACTTTGAAGAAACCAGCTTCCCTGGGTTCTCTTTAGCTCCGGGTGCTTCTTTTGTGGATGGTATCGCGCTGCAAGAGCAGGATGCCAACACCTTCGCGTTCTTCGGATCGATCGACTACGACATCACGGATGATCTGAAATTTAACGGCGGTGTTCGCTGGTCACGCGACAGTAAAGACTTCACGGCATCTCGTCCCTTGGCTCCTCTTGGTTTTTCTGGCCAGATGCCAACGACGGCCCCAATTACAGAGTCTACGGATGACAGTGTCGTATCCTGGGATGCAAGCCTGACTTACGCTGTTAATGACGATTTGAATATCTACGCACGGGCCGCTCGCGGTTTCCGCGCACCAAGTATTCAGGGCCGGGTGTTGTTTGCCTTCGGTCAGGGTGGGGTGACCGTTGCAGACACCGAAACCATCCTATCGTTCGAAGCTGGGTTTAAGTCTGAGTTCTGGGAAGACCGTGCTCGGATCAACTTGACCGGTTACTACTTCGATGTGAGCGATCAGCAGTTAACGGCTGTTGGCGGCGGCTCTAACACCGCATCATTGCTCAACGTAGAAGAAGTTATCGGTTACGGTTTTGAATTCGACGGTGAATTCAATCCGTTCGAGAACATGTTCATCACCGCGGGCACCAGCTTCAACTTCACAGAGATCAATGATCCGAATGCTAGTACCGAAGTTGGTGGTAGTGGGCCGTTGTTCTTGGATCCGCAAGTTGGTGTCTCCGCTGCCGGTAATCCGATCGTGTCGATCGACGGAAACAACCTGCCGCAAGCGCCGCGTTGGATTGCTAACGTTACCATGCGGTATGGCATTCCGGCCCCAAATATGGGTGGCGAATTCTACGTCTTTACCGATTGGGCCTACCGCAGTGAAGTTTCCTTCTTCCTGTACGAGTCGGCTGAATTCCAGGACAAACGGCTGCTTGAAGGCGGTGTTCGCGTTGGCTATGTGAACGAAGAGCATGGGTATGAGCTGGCTGCCTTTGGCCGGAACATTACCAATGATGAGTCGCTCACCGGCGGTATCGACTTCAACAACCTGACCGGTTTTGTGAACGAGCCGCGGATCTGGGGCTTTGAAGGCATCCTCCGCTTCTAAAAGCGGCGGCGGGCCTGTCCCGTTCAAAAAAGTGTAAGGGGGCTCGGCGATACTTCGCCGGGCCCTTTTTTTAAATGGAAGAGAATTTTGATGACTGACTTATCCGACTTTATTCGTGGTCTGCCGAAGGCTGAATTGCACTTACATCTTGAAGGCAGTTTAGAGCCGGAGCAGATGTTTGCTTTCGCTCAACGCAATAAAGTCGAGATTCCTTTTCGCTCTGTAGACGACGTGAGGGCGGCCTACGCGTTCTCCAACCTGCAAGATTTCTTGGACATCTATTATCAAGGCGCCAATGTTCTGCTTGCAGAGCAAGATTTTTACGACATGACCATGGCCTATCTCAAACGCGTATCGTCGGATGGTGCCCGTCATGTGGAAGTGTTCTTCGACCCCCAAACACATACCGATCGCGGTGTTTCATTCGACACCGTAATCAATGGAATTTCACAAGCCCTTGCTGATGGTCAAAAAAACCTTGGCGTGTCCAGCGGACTGATCTTGTGTTTTCTGCGCCACCTATCGGAAGAAGCGGCTTTTACAACATTGAAACAGGCGGAGCCTCATTTAGACAAAATCATTGGTGTGGGGCTTGATTCATCGGAACGAGGCCACCCTCCGTCCAAATTCCAAAAAGTGTTCGCGGCCGCGCGATCAAACGGGCTTAAATTGGTCGCCCATGCGGGCGAAGAAGGGCCACCGGCTTACGTATGGGAGGCCCTTGACCTGTTACAGGTTGATCGGTTGGATCATGGCAATCGGTCCCTGGAAGACGCCGGGTTGGTTGACCGATTGATATCGGAGGGGGTGACCTTGACGGTTTGTCCGCTGTCTAATCTTAAACTATGTGTCGTTGATCAGATGGCGGATCACCCATTGAAGACGATGCTCAATCTGGGGCTAAAGGCGACGGTAAACTCTGACGATCCGGCCTATTTCGGCGGCTACTTAAATGAAAACTATCTGGCCGTCGCAAACGCGCTATCCCTTACAAAGGACGACCTTGTGACGCTCGCTCGAAACAGTTTTACGGGTTCGTTTCTTGAGGCCGATCTCCGCGACAAGCAACTCGCGGAGATCGACGCTTACGCCGATATGCCTTAAATCGGGCGCGCGTTTCTCCGGGCAAACTGTGCTATGATTTGCCCCGAACACACCACCACCACTCAAGCTCAAGGACCTCTCATGCGCATTTGTGTCTTTTGTGGATCCAGCGACAAGGTCGCGGATCATTACAAACAAGCCGCTGCGGATTTTGGCCGTCTTATGGCGGGACAGGGCATCGGGTTGGTCTATGGGGGTGGATCGATTGGTTTGATGGGCGCCATTGCAGACGCGGTCGTGGATGCGGGCGGAGACGTGACGGGTATCATTCCCAAAAAATTGGCGGATGCTGAAGTCGCCAATGAGAAAGTGACCGATTTACGGATCGTCACGTCCATGCATGAACGCAAAGCCATGATGGCCGATCTGTCAGATGCCTTTGTGTCTTTGCCGGGGGGCATTGGCACATTCGAAGAATTGTTTGAAGCCTGGACCTGGGCGCAGTTGGGGTACCACTCCAAGCCCTGCGCAATATTGAACGTGGGCGGATTTTACGACCAAATGTCCGCCTTCCTGGACAAGGTCGTGTCCGATGGCTTTCTTCGGCCAAATCACCGGGACATGCTGATTTTCTCGAATGATCCAAAGGACCTGCTCGACCAGATACATGCCTATAAGGCGCCGGAAACCCACAAACTCATGGAGCGGGAAGAGCTTTAGCGGAAGGCGGGCTCCGCGAAGCTGCGCAGTTTCCGGGAATGCAATGTGCCCGCTGACGCTTCCTGGCGCAGATATTCCAGCGCACGCAGACCAATTTGCAGATGCTGACTAACGCTTTCCTCATAGAACGCATCCGCCATGCCGGGCAGTTTGATTTCCCCATGCAAGGGGCGGTCTGACACGCACAGCAAGGTGCCGTAGGGCACACGGAATCGATACCCGTTGGCGGCAATGGTGGCTGATTCCATGTCGATGCCGATGGCGCGCGATTGGTCGAAGCGAAGCGCCAATTCGTCATAGCGCAGTTCCCAATTTCGGTCATCGGTGGTCACAACGGTGCCCGTGCGCAAGCGGTTCTTCAAGACAGATCCGCTCAAGCCCGTCACCTCCGCAACCGATTGGGCGAGGGCCAGCTGCACTTCAGCGATGGTCGGTAGAGGAATTTCCGGCGGCAATACCTGGTCCAGCACGTGGTCGTCGCGCAGATATGCGTGGGCAAGAACGTAGTCACCGAGACGCTGGCTGCTGCGCAATCCGCCGCAATGGCCCACCATCAACCACACATGCGGGCGTAACACAGCAATATGGTCCGTAATGGTTTTGGCGTTCGACGGGCCGACGCCGATATTCACCATGGTAATGCCGGTGCGTCCTTCGCGAACCAAGTGATAGGCCGGCATTTGAGGCATTTTTGCCAACGGCTCGCCCACTGTGGGGCAATCTTTTTCCGTGATGCGATTGCCCGGCTCCACAAAACGGGCATAGCGCCCTTCTTTGATTTCGTTGTGGCTAAACTCCACAAACTCATCCACATAGCGCTGATAATTTGTAAACAGAACAAATCGTTGAAAGTGCGCGGGGTCTGTCGCGGTATAATGCCGAAGCCGATGAAGGGAATAATCGACGCGCTCTGCCGAGAAGAGAGAAAGGGGTTCAGGCCGTTCGTCACGGGCGGTCGAATGGCCATCTACACGATCATCGTTTGTCTTGGCCAAGTCCGGCAGATAGAAATACTGCGGCAGTTTTTGTCGTTGGTCTCGGGTCAGTTGAGCTTCTGCCCGTTCCAGCGCGAAGGAAATTGGAATGGGCGTCAGGCTTTTTCCTACAAACAACGACGCGCGGTGGTTCTGAACCAGCAGGTTGATCTGTTCCAGCAGGTAATCCCGGTATAGGCTGGGTGACGAGATCGTGGTGCCATACACTCCGGGAGACGAAACTTTGCCAAAGGCCAGGCCGCCGGACAAAGGCGCGGCGCCAGGTTCCACATAGGCACATAGATAGGGATAAACGGCAATTTCGCGCCGAATGTTCAGCTGATCGGCTGCGTAAAGTTCAAAGTCTTGTTTGATGGACGCAAGGCCTGCGTCGTAGATTTCCACAAGCCGGTCGAAGGCGTCTTCAGCGTTCTCGCACGCGGTCAAATCCGTTGCCGGAATATCGTTTAACTCGATCTCTGAGAATATTTTTTTATCCAACAAAAATTCCTTTCCTGTGTTTAGTCGCCATAGGGCAGCCAAATGTTTTTGACGTGGCACGCTTCTTCAAGGAAACGGCGTCCTTCGCCGGTTTCCGGCGCGACCCAATCGCGCGCGCGGCCATTGTTTACCCATGTGCGTTTTAGGTTATCGGCTGATAATTTTTCCACCATCGCGCTGCCCTCGGCGGAACCGTGATACCAGAACCCTTCTACCTGGTCGTGTTCGCCCAGCGTTTTGGACAGTGTGTCCCGGTCTCCGGTGACGATGTTGATAACACCGGCTGGGACGTCGGACGTTTCCAAGACTTGATAAAATTCTGCCGCGGGTGTGGGGAAACGTTGTGATGGTATGACGACGCATCGGTTGCCCATAGCCACCAACGGCGCCACCAACGAAATGAACGACAGAAGGGGGTGCATATCGGGGCAAGCAACGCCGACGATACCGATCGGTTCGTGAACTGAAAGGGCGATGCTGCGCGCTGGAGGGGTGTGAACATGGCCTTCAAATTTGTCAGCCCACGCGCCATACGAAAACAGGCGGGAAACCGCTGCTTCCACTTCGCCTTGCGCGCGGCGCGCGGTAACACCTGTTGTGTCTTTCAATAATTTTACGAAATCCTGGGCGCGGGCATCCAGGTTTTCAGCCATGTAGTACATGATTTGGGCGCGGTTGTGCGCCGTGGTGGAGCCCCAGGCGGTTGCTTTAAAGGCGGCTTCCACGGCGTCGCGAATGTCTTTCCGGTTACCGTCACTTACCCGGCCGACATATTTACCATCATGGCTCACGCATATGTTTGTGTTGCCACCATCAGGGCGGGTTTGTTTGCCGCCGATATAGTTCTTGTAGGTTCGGTCGACACCCGAAATATGTGAATAATCGGCAGTTCCTGTGGCGTCGGCGGCTACCGCGGAGGTGCCGTCGTCCAGCCAGTCCTTGGTCGGTTTCAAATATTCCAGCATGCCTTCGGACCCGCCTTCGCGGCCAAAGCCCGATTCCCGATAACCGCCGAAGCCCACTGCTGCATCAAACTGATTGGTTCCATTGATCCAAATCACCCCGGCTTTCAAAGCGTTTGCGATGCTCAGGGCACGGTTGATATTTTCCGACCAGATGCTGGCCGCAAGTCCATACCGCGTGTTGTTGGCAAGGGATACAGCCTCATCCAAGGTTCGGAACGACATGGCCGTCAGAACGGGGCCGAATATTTCTTCCCGCACGGCCGAATTGCTGGGTGATACATTGGTCAGCAATGTCGGGGGCAGAAAGGATCCAGCGGTTGGGCAGGTGATGTTCGGTTGCCACAGTTCCGCACCCTCGGAGACGGCGCTTTCCAATTTGGCCTCAATGGACGATTTCTGAATGGGATCAACCAATGCGCCCATATCAATGGTCTTGTCCAGAGGGTCGCCCAGGCGAAACTTTTCAAGGCGGGCCTTGATTTTTCGAACGACTTTGTCGGTGATGCTTTCTTCCACCAGCAGCCGGGAGCCGGCACAGCACACCTCACCTTGATTGAACCAGATTGCGTCCACCAGGCCTTCAATCGCGCCGTCGATATCCGCGTCCTCAAAAATAATGAAGGGTGATTTTCCACCCAGCTCCAGGGACAGTTTTTTGTCCGTCCCGGCGGTAGCGCGGCGGATGGTACGTCCGACCTCTGTCGAGCCGGTGAAGGCAATTTTTGAGATGTCGGGATGTTCTGTGATCAGAGCACCTGTTTCTCCGGCACCCGTGACGATGTTTACAACGCCCTTGGGCAATCCAGCTTCTTCACATAGTTCGGCAAAGTACAACGCGCTGAGGCTTGTGTATTCGGCGGGTTTCAAAACGACCGTGTTTCCGGCCGCGAGGGCGGGGGCAATTTTCCAAGCCAACATGAGCAGCGGAAAATTCCAGGGAATGATCTGTCCGACCACGCCAAGAGGCGCGCGGTCCGGAAACTCTGTCTCTAACAGCTGCGCCCATCCGGCATGATGGTAAAAATGTCGGGCGACCAAGGGAATGTCGATATCTCTAGTTTCCCGAATGGGTTTGCCGTTATCCAGGGTTTCAAGAACGGCAAGAAAACGGCTGTTCTTTTGCACGAGCCGCGCGAGCGCATAAAGATATCTGGCGCGCTGATGGCCAGAAAGTTTCTGCCATGCCGGGAGGGCCGCCTTTGCAGCCGATACGGCGTCATTCACCTCCGTCTGTGATGCGACACTGATGGTTGCCAGATGCTCGCCGGTGGCCGGATTCTTACTCTCGATTGTGGTGCCGCTCGGCGTTGTCCATGCGCCATCTATAAACAAACCGAACGCCCGGTCCCGGTTGTCCAGCCAGGTCAAAACATAGTCATGTTGTTCGGGCGCTGGGCCGTAGGACATGTCCTCAAAGATCTCAGCAACGTTCGGCATGAATTATCCCATGGGATGACGGTTGGCAGCAGAATACCGACCCGTCGTAAAGTGTTCGAGTTGACGTTCGATGTCGCCCAGCAAGCTTGAAGCTCCGAAGCGGAACAAATCCGGTTGCAGCCATCGATCGCCGAGTTCTTCCTTGATTAAAATCAGATATTGCAGGGCCAGCTTGGCACTGGAGATACCGCCGGCGGGCTTGAAACCCACATAAATACCTGTTTCTTCGAAGTAATCGCGGATCGTTCGGATCATCACGAGGCTGACCGGCAGTGTGGCATTGACACTTTCCATGCCAGTGGATGTTTTCACGAAGTCGGCCCCGGCCATCATCGAGACCATGGACGCTTTAGCGACTTTTGAAATGGAGCCCAATTGCCCGGTGGCAAGAATTGCTTTCAAATGGGCATCGCCGCAGGCTTGGCGAAACGCTTTTACTTCGTCGTAAAGGGCTTGCCAATTGCCTTGCAATACATGTTTCCGTGTAATGACGATATCTATTTCTTGGGCACCAGCCTCAACTGATTTTTCTATTTCGGCAAGACGCGTTTCAAAGGGTGACAAGCCAGCGGGAAATCCCGTCGAGACGGCCGCAACGGGAATATTGGTTCCTCGCAGCGCAGCGACAGCCGTTTCGACCATGTCGTGATAGACGCAGACTGCACCGGTCGTGATGTTTAGCTCGGCCACCCCCAGGGCATCCAATATGTCGGGCCGGATCGGGTGGCGTGCCTTAGCGCATAGACGCTGGACACGTCCTTCTGTGTCGTCCCCGGACAATGTGGTGAGGTCGATACAAGTCACGGCTTTCAGGAGCCAGGCTGCTTGCCATTGTTTCTTCACCGTTCGGCGCCCCGACAGCGAACTCACCCGTCGCTCCGTTGCCGACAGATTAACGCGGATCTCGTCCACCCAGTCTGGATTGAAGGCGGTTCCGTCGTTCCGGGCGGGATGCGCTTCGTTGGCGACAACTCGTGGTGTGCCGCCTGAAATGTCTGTCACATTGTTTTGGCTCATGGAGCCATTCCTTTCTTATGCGCCCTTTTGGATCATAAAAACGAATCGCCCGCCTCAAGGCGATCATGACCCAAGCAAGTTGCAAGGGATTGACCAATATCGGCAAAGCTCTTCCTCAGCCCGATCGACCCCGGTTCAACAGTTGGGCCAAACGTCAGAATGGGAACATATTCCCGTGTGTGATCTGTGCCGGACCAAGTGGGATCGCACCCGTGATCGGCGGTCAATATGGCGATATCAGCGTCGCCTAACGCTGTTTCTAACTGGGGCAGGCGGGTATCGAAATCTTCCAGGGCTTTCGCATAGCCTGCGACGTTACGGCGATGTCCGTAAAGCGTGTCAAAATCGACAAAGTTCGCAAAGATGATGCTGTTGTCCGGGGCTGTTGCGATCTCTTCTAAAAGAGCGTCGAAGATCTGATCGTTCCCGTTGGCTTTCACAGATTTTGTGATGCCGCTGTAAGCGAAGATGTCTCCTATTTTTCCAATACCGATAACCTCCCCGCCGGCCTGTTTGTGAATATCCAGCAGAGTTGGTGCGTGGGGCGGCGTGGCCAGGTCTTTGCGGTTTCCGGTGCGCTGAAAATCAGTCGGTGACGTGCCGATGAACGGACGGGCGATGACCCGGCCAATATTGTAGTCATCGACAAGTTTACGTGCGATCTGGCAGAGGTCGAGCAACCGCTGAAGACCAAAATGTTCCTCATGCGCTGCAATTTGCAGGACAGAATCGGCTGACGTGTAGAGAATGGGTTTCCCGGTTCGGATATGTTCTTCGCCCAGTTCCTCAATAATCTGTGTGCCCGATGCGTGACGGTTCCCTAGAATTCCCGGAAGCTCGCCGTCGTGGATAAGGGCGTCGGTCAGCTGCGGAGGAAAGCACGGGGTTTCTTTTGGAAAGTATCCCCAGTCGAATTCCACCGGCAGGCCCATCATTTCCCAGTGACCGCTGGGCGTGTCCTTACCGAAGCTGCGTTCAGCGGCGGCGCCGTACCGTCCGGTCGTCAAGGACGGCAGATCAATGCCGGTAATCTCGGGGTCAACTTCCCGTGCCGCATGACCCAACCCCAGCCGCAGGAGGTTCGGCACGGTCAATGGCCCGGATCTCAGTCCATCAGTATTGCCCCGTCCAAGCGCGCATTGTTGGGCAATATGTCCAAACGTGCTCGATCCTTCGTCCCCAAACGCATGAGCATCTGGGGCCGCCCCAATACCGAAAGAATCGAGAACAGCGACAATCGCGCGCATTACGTGTTTTTTCCTTTCATCCAACGCCTATAGATAGAAATTCTCGTGCAAGTCCCTCAAATTTGGGCCAAACTCCACACATTTTTGGGGCGTTAGAGCAGTTCTTGACTGTACCGATACAATAATATCGGGTTCGGTCACAGGAGTCTTGTCCAAGAATGCCTGATTTTGTTAACAAGAATGGGAAAGATTGTCACGAATTCTGATGTGCGGCCGTATAGCGGCCAATCTTTAGATTAGAGATGGCTCTTATGAGAAGCCAAGCTGGCAATCGGCGTCAATGCGGGAGCAACCCATCAAGCGACCTGTATTGAAGAGCCAAATTGGGGGTGTCGAGATGACAGCAAAATCGGAAGCGTTTCTCCAGGTCGGGAAAAGACCGGGCAAAGGCGACAACAAAAAATCAAGCAATCAAGAAGCGGGAGAATGGGTCTATCAAGAAATCATGGACGCCATTCTCGAACAACGCTTGGCGCCGGGCATGAAGTTGGGCGAAGAGCTGCTTGGAGAAATCTTCAACGTTAGCCGCCCGGTCGTGCGCTGGGCGTTGAACAAGCTCACCCACGACAATGTGGTGGAACTGCGTCCGCATCGCGGAGCGTTTGTTGCCCGGCCAACAGTGGCGCATGCCCAACATGTTTTTGAAGCTCGCCGTATTGTCGAACGCGCAGTTGTGAGAGCTTGCGTGGAAAATGCCACCCAACGAGATTGCGAACGCATCCGAAAACATATCGAAATGGAAGCGGATGCGGCCAGACAAGGGCAACGCGGTCGGTGGATTCGCTTAACCGGCGAATTTCATTTGGTGCTTGCGGCCATTGGCGGGAATCAAGTCCTCAATGGTTTTTTGGAAGATTTGGTAACTCAAACATCCCTCATTATTGCTCTGTACGGAAATAATACAGGAAGTATCTGCAGTGGCGATGACCATGCGATGCTGGCCAATGCAATTGAAGCTGGCGATCAATCACTTGCACAAAGCCTCATTAACAAGCATTTACTGGAGTGTGAAGCCAGTTTACATATTGAAGACGAAAACACCGACGAAGACCTCCGCAGCATTTTCTCTCATGTGGGGGCGCAGCAATCGGATGTTTCGTAACTTCACGCATTCATCAGATGCACCAACGGGATGAAGGACAGCGCGTGATAGCTGACTACAAGACAATAGAAAGAAGCGCACAAGCAATTCGTGATGTTCACCAAGGCGTCTTCCCGAAATTGGCGATCATCCTGGGCAGTGGCCTAGGCTCTTTTGCGACGTCCATCGACGTTGACACCAAAATTCCGTACCAAGAAATACCCAACTTCCCGCACTCCACCGTTCAAGGCCATGCCGGTCAAATGTTGATCGGGAACATATCGGGCGTGCCTATCCTATGTATGCAGGGGCGCATGCATTTGTATGAAGGCTATTCCGCATCGCAATTGGCAATCCCTATTCGTACTTTGAAGCTCTTGGGCGTGGACACCCTCATATTGACCAATGCCGCAGGTGGGCTGTTGGAAGAACATCCAGCCGGATCGCTGATGATCATCGACGACCACATCAATTTTTCAGGTCAAAATCCATTGGTTGGACCGAACCACAGCGAATTTGGCGATCGGTTTTTTGATATGTCTGATGCCTATGACAAACGCTTGCGCAAGCAACTTGCCAAGACGGCAGACGAGCAGGGAATCGATGTTTTCAACGGCGTCTATGTGCAGGTGACAGGGCCTAATTTTGAAACCCCGGCGGAAGTGCGCATGTTTCGCCAGTTGGGAGCGCACGCCGTTGGAATGTCGACAGTGCCTGAATGTCTCGTGGCGGTGCATTGTGGGATCAGAGTTGTTGGACTCTCGTTGATCAGCAATTTAGCAGCGGGCGTTTCAAAAAACGCGATTACTCACGAAGAAGTATTTGAAGAAGGCCAGCGAGCCGAAGGCCGCATTACCCAATTGCTTGTGGCTTTTGCACGGTCCGTAAGCGGTTAAATTATCTCTTCTCAAATTTTCTCAGTTAACGATCCATTTACGAAGATCTTTGTTCTGATCAATCATGGGTTGCGCGTCGCGTCGTCCCACCTTAGCCGAGCTATACCAATTCTTTAGACCTAGATGTCATAACGATCTGACGCATAAGGCGGGCTATTTCGGTTTCTGCGTTGGGGGTACATATGGTCAGAATATTCGAGCAAACGGCTATGGCCGTTGACGGACGTGTTTCATACACCGTCACCCAGGCGCTCAACTGCCGCTATACATTCCAAAAAATAGAGTTGAACACTGACTGTTCCAAGGGGGTAACATGACCGACACCATTGCACCTGTGGACGGAAGTTCTTCAGAACTTCAGCTGCCACCCGTGCTCGATCAGGCCATCGTTGAAGAGCTTGTGGTCAAGATACGCGATTGCCTTTCCAAAGACAGCAAATGTGTTCTCGATGCTGAACAAGTAGATGTTGTGGGCGCTCAGGCTGCACAGGTGTTTTTGTCCGCGGTCAACACGAGTGACGGGTTTCGTATAAAAAACCCATCCATAAATCTTGTGAATGACTTAACCAAACTGGGTGTGATTGACCCGCTAATGGATCGATTGGATTTCTGATGAGTAAAAGAATTCTTACTGTAGATGATTCCCGTACCATGCGTGACATGTTGAAGGCAGCGTTAACGACGGCTGGCTTCGAGACCGTTCAAGCGGAAGATGGTGTTCATGGATTAGAGGTGCTTGGACAGAACAGCGTCGACCTCATCATCACTGACATCAACATGCCGAACATGGATGGATTTGAGCTGATCGAACGCATTCGCGGTGAAGATAAGTATCGCGGCCTACCGATTTTGGTTTTGACGACGGAAAGCTCTCCGGAAAAGAAGGCGCGCGCTCGTGAATCTGGAGCGACGGGATGGTTGGTCAAGCCATTTCAGCCGGAACAATTGGTTTCCGTTATTCGGCGTGTTTCCCCCTGATAAGAAAAGAGTATCGGCATGTCAGGCCTAGAAGAACTAAAACAAACATTTTTCGAGGAATGCGACGAACTTCTGACCACATTGGAGTCGGAACTTGAAGTCGTCCAAAGCGGTGATCAGACCGACGACACCGTCAACTCCATTTTTCGTGCGGTGCATTCCATAAAAGGTGGTGCTGGGGCGTTTGGCTTCGAAACCTTGGTGGAGTTTTCCCACACGTTCGAAACACTGCTGGACGAGATGCGGAACGGCAATCACTCCGCGACAGACACGACCGTTGAAGTCTTGTTTCAGGCGAACGATATTCTCGCCGATTTGGTTGGTATGGCCCAAGACGACACGGAACCGCCAACGGATTTCGGGGCGGACGTCCGCGCCAAACTGGCGGCTCTTGTGGCGGGCACAGATCCTGACAATGCGGTTGCCGAACCAGCGGAAACAGCTGGTGACGATGATGGAATTGATTTCACGCCGGTGACAGCCGATGCGGCGGACAGCGACGATGAAGAGCCAACCGGTCATTTCAACATTGTGTTCAAGCCATCTGCAAAAACCTACGAAAAAGCGAACGAACCCCTTTTGCTAATCCGTGAACTTGGGCGGTTGGGTGAAATTGAGGTTGTTGCTGATACCGATGCGGTGCCAGCGCTGGACAGCCTTAATCCGTTTGACTCATATCTGGGGTGGACGATCACATTAGACTATGAAGGTCAAATCAGCGACATCGAGGAAATATTCGAATTTGTCGCTGAAGACTGCACAGTCGAAATTTCAGAAATTGGTGGCCCCTCGGAAGGTGGTTCGGAAGAGCAAGGCACTGACGAAGAAGAGCTGTTTATGCAGCCCGTGCCGGTAGACGCCATGGGGGATGAGCCTTCCAGTGCGGATATGCCCGCGGCGGCGCCCACCCCGGCATCGGCAGAGAAGAAGCCCGCTGCGTCGAAAGCGGAATCCACCGAGAAGAAAACCAAGCCAGAACAACGTGCCAGTGTCCGAGTGGATCTTGGAAAGATCGATCGCGTGGTCAACATGGTGGGGGAAATCGTCATCACACAGGCCATGTTGGCACAGACAGTCGATGATCTTCCCGATGGAAACTATGCTGATCTGCATCAAGGGCTGGAAGAACTCTTTCACCATACACGGGAGTTGCAGGAAAGCGTCATGTCCATTCGGGCGCAGCCTGTAAAGTCTGTGTTTCAGCGCATGCCAAGGCTGGTGCGGGAAGTCTCCGGACAGACGGGAAAGAAAGCGCGCCTTGTGATTTCCGGTGAAACCACGGAAGTCGACAAAACGATCGTCGAAAAACTGTCGGATCCTCTGACACATATTCTCAGAAATGCCGTTGATCACGGACTGGAATCTCCGGAAAAACGTGCGGCTGCCGGAAAACCGGAAGAAGGGACAATCAACCTGTCCGCCGAACACCGAAGCGGCCGCATCGTGATCGAAGTCAACGATGACGGTGGCGGCATCAACCGCGACGTTGTGCTGAGGAAGGCTGTTGAGAAAGGTCTTGTTGCTGAGGATGCAAATCTCAGCGACGAGGATATCGACCAGCTTATTCTGTTGCCGGGTTTTTCGACACAGGAACAGGTCTCGGATATATCGGGACGTGGCGTGGGGATGGATGTCGTTAAAAGAAACATCCAAGAAATTGGCGGACGTGTTGCCATTCAATCCGTTCCCGGAAAAGGTACCAGTTTCCAGCTATTGCTGCCCCTAACCCTTGCTGTGATGGATGGGATGGTGGTCACGGCCAACGACCAGACGTTCGTTTTGCCGCTGTCAAACATTGTTGAATGTTTGAAGCCTGATGAAACACAAATCCAAAACCTGGCCGGGGTTGGCAATGTTATCCGCTTGCGCGGGGAAATCATCCAACTCTCAAATCTGAACAGTCTCTTAGGATTGGGAGATTGCGGCACACCAAAACAAGACGCCGTGGTTGTCATATTGGAAGCAGCGGGTGGCGCCCGACTTGGCATTGCCGTGGAACAGCTCCTTGGACAACAGCAGATTGTTGTGAAAAGCATCGAAAAAAATTATGGCTCGGTGGCCGGTCTCAGCGCAGCGACAATTCTGGGTGACGGGAAAGTAGCCTTTATCGCGGATGTGGAGGGATTGCTTTCCATCGCGCAAACCCATGAGTCGGTTTCCGATACCGACATCGAAAACCTTCAAATGGCAGGATAGGAAGTAGCAATGAGTGAAGCTCTGGTTCAAGAAACGGTCGATAATTCTGCGCTCGCAGACACGTCGATGCAGTACATTACCTTCGCCGTCGGCAATGATACCTATGCCTTGGACATTATGCTGGTCCGGGAGATTCGCGGGGGTACGAATACCACGCCGATCCCGAATGCAGATCCAACGGTGATTGGTGTAACAAACCTTCGCGGGACCGTGATTCCGATCATTGATCCGCGCACAAAGTTTGGTCTGCCGGCCTCAGATAAATCCGATGCCAATGTGGTGATCATCGTCGCCATTGATGAACGGATTATCGGTTTAGCCGTCGACGCGGTATCCGACATTATCTCTATTCAGAGAGATGAAATTCAGCCGGTACCGGAAGTCGAGATCGCTGAGGAAAACATGGTCATCAGTGGTGTGATCATCCAGGAAGAAAAGCTCATCAGTATTCTCCAACTGGATCAACTGGCACCAAAAGTAGATTTGCCGAACTAGTAAAAAGTAATAAGAGTTTTGGGGCGTAACATGGATTCCAGTGTAGGGCGTTTGGGACGGGTCTCTGCATCCGATGCAGCTAGAGCGAGCGACTTTAGCTTCTCGGATCGGGAATTTCAGCTGATCTCCGATCGTATCAAGAAGCTTTGCGGCATTCACTTGCCCGAGAGCAAGCGGATGTTGGTGTATTCCCGACTATCGCGCCGTTTGCGGGCGCTCGGCCTCTCTACGTTTGGAGATTATGTCGCTCTCCTCGATGGGCAGGAAGCAGACAAAGAATTGCCGTTCGCGATCAATGCACTGACCACAAACCTGACTAGGTTTTATCGCGAACCTCATCATTTTGATCATCTTCGGTCGATGGTTATCCCAAACCTTTTCACGTCGGCCAACCGAACAAAACGTATACGATTTTGGTCCGCCGGATGTTCATCCGGGGAAGAGCCGTATTCAATTGCCATGACAGTATTGGATGCGGTTCCCAGTCTTTCCAGTTTCGATTTTCGGGTGCTGGCAACAGACATTGATACGGACATGATCACCCGATCACAGAAGGCTGTATACGATGCACGGGAACTCGATTCCATTCCGGAACCCATGCGCTCCAGAGACACGATCACTATGCCGGACGACCGCAATCGGTTTTCGCTTTCACCAGAAGTGAAGGAACTTGTGTCGTTCAAACAATTGAACCTGATCGAAGGATGGCCAATGGCTGGTCCGTTCGATGTTATTTTCTGCCGAAATGTGATGATCTATTTTGAGCCGGATGTTCAAAAAATGATCGTGGACCGGATGGCGAATTTGTTGGCGCCGGGAGGTTTCCTCTATATCGGTCATTCGGAAAACATGACCCGTATCACAGACAGTGTGGAACTTGTGGGAGCGACCGTTTATGCAAGATCGAATGGTGGCACCCGTAATGTGGGAGGGCGGTCATGACCCAAACCCAACCAGTACGAACGCTGATAGTAGACGATTCTTCTTTCTATCGCGGTATGCTGACCAGCATACTAGGTCAGGATCCGCAAATCGAAATCGTTGGTACGGCGAATAATCCATACGATGCGCGTGAAAAGATCAAGCAACTAAATCCTGACGTCATAACCTTAGACATTGAGATGCCTAAGATGAATGGCCTTGAGTTTCTTGAGAAAATTATGCGCCTGCGTCCTATGCCGGTGGTGATGATTTCGACACTCACACAAGCGGCTGCCACAGAAACCATAAAGGCCTTAGAGATCGGCGCTGTCGATTTTCATCCGAAACCCACATCAGCAGATGCCTCCCTCATGGAGAAAGAAGGCGCTGTCTTGTGTAACAAAGTGAAGGCAGCGGTGGACGCAAAAGTTGGTGGTGGTCTAGCGGCATCTGCGCCGGCACCGGACGTTGCGCCCATTGAAAATTATCAACCCGGCAATGGTTTGGTTGCCATTGGTGCATCGACCGGCGGCGTTGAAGCAATTTCGCAAGTTTTGAAGTCGTTTCCAGAAAACTGCCCGCCGACGGTGATCACGCAACACATGCCTCCGGGCTTTACGAAAAGCTTCGCCGAACGGTTAGACCGGCACATCTTGCCGCGCGTGGTAGAAGCCACGGATGGAATGCCGTTTCAGGTCGGTCAAATTGCCATCGCCCCTGGGGGGGATTCCCACCTTGTCGTAAAGGGAACGGCGGGAAAATACCGGGCAAGTCTTCTCGGCGCTGACCCTGTTTCCGGGCACCGACCGTCCGTCGATATGTTGTTCGACTCTGTCGCGAGAAGCGTTGGCGGTAAAGCGTCCGCTGCCATTTTGACTGGAATGGGGCGTGATGGAGCGGATGGATTGAAAAAAATTCGGGATGCCGGTGGACACACGATCGGTCAAGACGAGACATCATGCGTGGTGTTTGGGATGCCGCGTGTTGCTGATGAAATCGGCGGTGTTGAAGAGTTGTTACCGCTTAGAAAAATCGGGAATCGGTTGTTGCAATTGACCCGACGCGGCAAGGTATAAGGAGACTTCACATGTCAAAAGCAGCTGCGATGAGAGTTATGGTCGTCGATGACCAGAAAACCATGCGGGAACTCGCGCGTTACAGTCTGGAGCAGTTAGGGATTACAAACGTTCTTGAAGCGCCGGATGGCAGTGGCGCGATGGACCAGATGGAAGGTGGCGTCGATCTGGTGATCTCGGACTACAACATGCCCAACATGGATGGCATGGAGTTTCTAAAGGCGGTGCGGGCTCATCCGAATTATCGCAAGACACCATTCATTCTAGTTACGGGGCGTGGCGATAAAGAACTCGTCGTGAAGGCCGCGCAAGCTGGCGTAAACAACTATATCGTCAAACCTTTTACCGTGAATGTGCTCAAAGAAAAGATTGAGCAGGTCATGGGAAAATTAGACCAGTAGGCGGATAAAAGCACAAGATGCAAGCAGCACGCAAAGAAGGTTACTTTGATCGTCGCATCGGGCAGCGCGTCCTGAATGTGCGGCAAGGTGATTTTATGGTGGCCGCGGAACAGGATGTCGTGCTGCAGACAGTTTTAGGATCGTGTGTTGCTGTGTGTCTCATCGACCCGGTGGCGCAAGTTGGTGGTATGAACCACTTTTTGTTGCCCGATGGTCCGAATGGTGCTGGCGGAAACCTGGACGATGCCTCACGGTATGGATCCAACGCGATGGAGTTGCTGATTAATGCCATTCTGGCAAAGGGCGGGGCGCGCTCCCGTTTTCGTGGAAAGCTGTTTGGTGGGGGCAATGTCATTCGCAGCAGTTCACTGATCGGCAGCAAGAATGCCGACTTCGCAGAAGAATATTTGTCGGCTGAAAAAATACCAGTAGACGCAAGTGATTTACGTGGAGACAGAGCGCGCAAAGTTATGTTTTCGCCCACAACGGGGAAAGCCTGGGTGAAGCTTCTGGAAGACACAGGCGCGCAAGAAGTCTTCGAAAAAGAACAGATGATCAAGCCGGTGGCAAAGCCGGTCGAAAGCAGTGTGGAGTTGTTTTAGTGACGGCGGTGTCAAAAGACAGAGCGGAGCAACAAGGTGTTGGGAAAGACATACTAGAGGTGCTCGCGGAGTTTATTGCCGACTCCAAACGGCAAGAGGAACGCGCACTGAGCGACATCGCGTCCATTGTTGATGGATTGTCAGCCTCTGAAAAGTCCAATGCAATCACGGCGTTCCAAACATTCGATCGTACGCATCAGGAGATGGTGGAGATTAGTGAGATCCTCCTGCGCCTGGCGTCGCAAAACAAAGCGGAGGGAGCCAATGTGGATGAGCTGTCACGCGCTATGGAGTTGTTGAGCGACGTTCGGTTGGAAAAACTAAAATCATCACTGTCTTCTGCGCTCGGTCTTAGCGACCAAGATATTCCGTCCCCCACAGCTAGCGACGAAGACGTCACGCTATTCTAGGTTACGTGTTGCTTCGTCAGGCCCGTCTTGATCGTCACCCTGAACGTTCTCATCTTGCGGTGTCGGTGCTTGGGGGCGCTCATAACGTTCAACCAAAGCCTTCAAACCACGTACCAGAGGTAATGATTGTTTATCGTCTGCGGTTTGGGATTTCGGCTGTTTTAGATATTGAAGAGCGGTTACGTGGCAATCGATGCTTCTTGAATCATATGCCTGGTTTTCGATCAAACGATAAACCAACTCACACAAACTATCGGCAGCAGCGGTAATCAAGGGAAAATCGAAACTTGTGCCTAAATCTCTAATTTGTGCAGCTTTGCGGTAAATGGTTTCCAGGGCTGCTTGGTCTTGCCCACCATTCTCATTGGCAACCGCAATGGCTTCCTGTAGAGACAGCAAGTCTTTCTCGAGCCAATCAGGGTAGTCTGTGCGAAGATTATCAATCGCCGAACCTGCATTGGCAACGGCAGTTTCCTTCGTGATGCCGCCCGGTTGAAGGGCGAGTTTAGACAAACGGCTTTCAACTTCGACCACTTTGATGCTGGACGAGCTGCCGCTTGCTTTTTGCGCTTCTTTCGCCATTCGGTGCAGGCTCCCTATTTGAACAGGTTATCGATTTCGTCCTGAGACATTGCTGGTCCCTCCTCAGCTCCAACGTCGGTATCACCGTCTTCAGAGCGTCTGCCCACACCGTCCGGAAAACCTTCTATTTTGAAGCGGCGGTCCGGCCCAAAATATCCGTCGGTCTCCACAAAAGAGCGAGGAGATTTAGCGACCCAATGAAGCCGGTCAAACAGTATGTTTGGTGACACGGGCTTTGCGACCACCATGTTGGCTCCCGAATCGCGCGCGCGAAAAACATTATTTGCTTGGGTATGACTGGTTAGTACAAAGATCGGGATGGCCCGATTATCTAAAGCGTCATCTCCACGAATTTTTTTTGTTAAATCAAACCCATCAAGTTCCGGCAAATTGACGTCGCACAGCATCACATCGATTCTTTTGTTCTTGACGATGCCGAATGCTGACGGTCCTGTCTCCGCCTCGACCACGTATTGCACGCCAAAATTTTTGAGGATTCGCGAAACGAGGGTTTGAAAATTCTTACTGGCGTCTGCTACCAGGAAATTCAGTTCACGAAGATTGAGTGACGCGGTCGCCATCGCCAGAAATCACCATTTGGACAGGGACCCATGGAGGACAGCCCCTGTCGGATTGATTTTGTGTTTCGGCGATTATCGAAAATGCGGGTAAAGGTTTGCTGAACCCGTAGGGGGCTATTCCCACCGGTGTTATTGCTTTCCTTTTGTCAGGGTTAATCGGCGGTTAATCCGTCCCGCCGTTTACAAGTTTTGGAAAGACGGGAGACATCGTTCGTTCCTGGTTCGCTTGCGCGGCATCTTCTGTTGCCAGGGTATACTTCAATTCGCGTTCTACTTCTGGCTTAAGATCTGAACTTTGCATTGGTCCAGGAAACTGCCGTTCGGATACATCTTTCACATAATCCGCGGCCGCCCCTTGCAGCTGTTCCGCGAGATTGAGATAGCGCCGTGTATGTTTCGGCACAAAGTCAGAATACAAACCGAAAAGGTCATGGAACACTTGTATCTCGGCGTCGCAATCGACGCCGGAGCCAATTCCGATTGTTGGAATGGTAAGGCGTTCCGTAATGATCGCCGCCAGCGAACGCGGCACCAATTCCAGAACGATGGCAAAGGCACCTGCCTCTTCCAGGGCCAGTGCATCCTCGATCATCTGTTTAGCCGCATCGATGCTTTTGCCTTGCACCCGTGGGCCGCCGGTAGCGTTGGTGGATTGTGGGCAATATCCAATGTGTCCGCAGACCGGAATGCCGGCATTCACCAGTTTTTGAACAGTAGGCGCCATTTCTTTGCCGCCTTCGAGTTTCACCGCACCACATCCTGATTCTTGCATCAAACGGCCCGCATTTCGAAGCGCGTCTTCAGGATTGACCTGATACGTCATAAAGGGCAGGTCACCCACCACCAAAGCCTGTTTGGCCCCTTTGGCAACGGCGGCCGTGTGATGGATCATGGCGTCTAAAGACACTGACAAGGTCGTATCATGACCTAGAACCACCATTCCAAGCGTATCACCCACCAAAATGAACGGGACACCCGCGGCATCGACAATCTGAGCCGATGTGTAGTCATAGGCTGTCAGGGCGGCAAATCGCTCGCCTTTACGTTTTTTTGCAATGAGATCGCGCGGGGCGATAGGACGGTTGCTCATGGAGTTATGCTCCTGTCCGGGTGTGAAACTGGGCAAAACGTAAGGTTTTTTGACCTATCAGTCAATGCTTAGAAATATTGCAATGATATAAGAAATAGCTTATATTAATGTTGTGACCCTAGAAGACCTGAAAATTTTTGTGGCGGCATGCGAAGCCGGCAGCCTCAGTGCTCTTGCGCGCCAGCTGGGCAAAACACAGTCGGCGGTGAGCCAGCATATCAGCCGGCTTGAAAAAGAACTGGGCGTTCCACTTTTGGAGCGCAGTGGACGTGGCATCACACCGACCGAGGCCGGCGGCGTCTTTCGCGACCTCGCGTTAGAAGGACTTGATTCCATCGAAGTGGGCCTTAAACGCGTCAAAGAAATGCGGGATGGGGAAGTGGGGACACTGACCATTACCACCGGGGGCACAACGGTTCGTCATTTTCTGCGGCGGACAATTGTTGGATTCCGGGATAAACATCCAACGGTCAATTTGAGGTTCTTGCCGGCATCTTCTACACGCCAGTGCTTTGACATTCTTCGTCTAGAACAGGCAGACCTTGCGTTTGTGACTATGGGGGAAAGTGTAAGGGGGATTGATGAGCTGACGGTCGTCCGCCAAGGTCTTTTTCTTCTCTCCGCGAAGGATGATCCGCTCGCGGATCGTAAGTCACTCAAGATCTCAGATCTGCAGGAGATACGCTATCTAGGTCTTTCGGCAGGAACCTCTCATCGCGATGCCATTCAGCAGGCTGCATCGGAACAGGGTGTGGTGCTCACGCCGGAAATTGTGTTCGATGATTTTGATACGGCAAGTATTTTTGTCGAACTAGGAATGGGCCACGCCATCGTACCCGCCGTGCAAGCGCATAATTTTGTCCAAGGCGGAAACATTACGGCAATTCCCATCAAGGACCTTCCGCCCGTGGAGGTAGGGTGGGCCTATCGTCATGTGGCATATCTCGCGGCACCCGCCCGTGATTTTATGCAGGAATTTGAGAGCGATCTGCAGATCATGAAAGACTTGCCCGGTGTTTCCGTGCTCGGCGGTCATTGAGGGCGGGTATCTTTAGCTTCCCGCGCAGCCCACAGGTTTCGCACCGCTGCCAGATCATCGAGCGAATCGACATCAATTGCGGCATGGGCATGGGCATGGGGCAGAATAATCGGTTCGGCGCTGAGGCCGAGCCGGTGACCGATCTTGTCAAGCGCCGTGCTTATCGGCCACCGCCGTGCGGCCAAGGAAAGAAGAAGTCGGGGGCCGAAAATGCTCGCGAGCCGCAATGGCTTTTTTCTGTAGTGCTCTGCTCTGACCCAAAACGAGATCGCGTTTTGAGCTTGCGGCGTTGACAGCGCAAAGAGATTGCAGCCGGCATACCCGCCATCCGAAAAACGCAAATAGGTTCGTTTGGTTGCCGGAAGGGTGGCGCTTACGTCCGTCTCCTTGGCAAATCCAATCGATAGGTCTTTCACGGACTGATTTGCACGCGAACAAAACGCCTCCAGAATCGGCTGATCAAGCATTGCCGCATCACTTGATACGACAATCAACGGATAGTCTGCCTTCGACTGAAGCGACAAAAGCGACAATAAAGACTTGGCAGGGCTGCTCCTTGCCGGATGAAGAGCGAGCGAGGCCGACTTTAGCCGAGCGGCGATGAAGTCAATCGTTGCAAGTGGGGAGTACTGCTCGGTGATGAGCGTGATGTCGCGAATGTGGGGGCTTGCTTCCAGTGTGTTTAGAACCCGCTCGAGAATGGGGCGTCCCTGCACGGTCGCCAACGATTTGTGTGCGACGCCTTCGGACCGCGCGACGGCATCGTCTTGTGTCCGGTTGCCCGCCAATACAACGGCCCGAAATGTACGGCCAGCATTCATGCGCGTTTACACAAGCGCTTTCTCAAACACGCGATAAGTTTTGTAGGGTTTGCAGCCTGTGCTTTCGATGATTTTGCGCACGCCAACGTTTTCTTCCAATACCCAAGACAGTTCCGCTTTGTCCTTTTGTCCAACGTTCCGTGAATGCACCATGTCGATGATGATCAAGCACATGGCGGCGCCCATCCAAGACTTCTGATATTTCCGGCGGACACCCATAAAAGGCAAACGTGCGCTGCGGATTTTTTTTGTGAGAATGCGGTAAATAAATTTCACCCAACCAAAGGGCAGCAAGCGGCCATTGAGATCGCGGATCGCTTCGTTAATATTCGGAATTGTTAAGCCGAAGGCAGCAGGTTCCCCATCAACTTCGATGATGCTCACATGTTCGGGGTCCAGCAGGAGTTTGAAGTCAGAAGCCAGTTTTTTGATTTCAGCTTCATTGATCGGAACAAACCCCCAATTGTCGTGCCATGCATCGTTGAAGATGTCGATCACGATTCTGAGTTCGTTCTCAAAATCAGATTTATTCAGTGAGCGGACCGTGACTTTTGGGTTAGCGGACAATCGGTTGACGATGGCGCGCGCTTTTTTGTCGAGGCCGTCCTTGTTGACGTCGAAATCATAGGCGATTGTATCCACAGCCTTGGTGAAGCCGAGAGCCTCAAGAGATGACGCGTAGTAGGGAAACGCATGTCCCATCATGAGGGAGGGAGGATAATCGAACCCGTCTACGAGCAATCCGACTTCGTCATTCATGGAAAAACTTAATGGCCCCACGATTTTCGTCATGCCGCGTGAACGGAGCCAGTTTTCAGCGGTTTCTATAAGTGCCCTGAAAACGGCGGGGTCATCTATGGCATCCAAAAATCCAAAATGCCCCGTTTTTTCCTGATGACGTTCAAGAAATGCTTGATCAATCTGAGCGCTGATCCGTCCAACCGCCTGCCCCTCTTGATAGGCGATCCAAAGCTGAACCTCCGCATGGTCAAAAAAGGGGTTTTGTTTGGGGTCGATATGACCTTCGCGCTCCAATAAAAGGGGAGGGATCCAATTTGGATCGTCCCGGTAAACATTCCATGGCATGCGCACAAAAGCTCTTCGTTGCGCTTTGTCCATGACCGGAACCACCTCAATGTGTGAGCGTGTGTCGTCTATCTTTTGAGGTGCGTTCACCGAAAATGCCTTTTTGTTTTGGTTGTGGAACACCGCCTGGTGAAAGCGGCCGGATTGTCTGGTCTTATACCATCATCAATGTACACATCACCATGGCTTCTTCCCCGGAAGGCCGGGTCTTCCGAAACCGGCAGTAGCCGTATTACTATTTAAACATCATGGTCGAATCCAAGAATACGCTGTTAGTGCGATTTGTCGAAGAGGAAGTGTCAGAACCGGTTGCCCCAGAAGTGGCGGCCATGGTTCAGGCGATACGGCAGCAGAGGAGCGACGGTGTCGCGGCGGTATTGTTCTATGGTTCTTGCTTGAGGGACCAGATTTACACTGACGGATTGCTCGATTTCTATGTGATTGTCGACGATTTTGGAGGGTTTTATCGCCGCCTTCTCCCGCGCATTGCGAATTGGATGGTTCCGCCAAATGTTTACTATCTGGAAACGGACTTTGCCGGGCAGCGTCTGTGTGCCAAGTACGCTGTTCTAAACCGCACACAGTTTGCTCAGCAGACATCGGACAAAGCGCGTTACGTTTCATTGTGGGCTCGGTTAAGCCAGCCGTGCCGCTGCGCGTTTGTCACGGATGCAGCCATGAAGACCTTTGTTGTTGAGCGCGTCGCGGCGGCCATCCAAACATTTTACGGCGCCGTTAAGCCATTAATGTCATCCCGATTTACGTCCGATCAGTTGTGGAAAACGGGATTGGCGCATTGTTATCGCACAGAATTCCGGGCGGAGAAGTCGGGGAGAGGTGGCGACCTACAGATGGCCGATCAACAACGATATAGACGTCTCACGAACATTTTGGTGCAAAACGATCCGAATGCAGAGGAGGTGGCGGCAGGGCAGTATTCATTGAGACAGGCTCAACGCTCAGGCTGGGCACCGCAGTGGCAGTGGTTTAAGTGGCGCGTTTCCGGGCGCGTGCTCCAAGTCCTCAGACTGGCAAAAGCCGCCTTCACGTTTACAGATGGGTTGTCTTACGTTTTGTATAAGATTGAAAAACATTCGGGACAAAAAGTGCCGACCTCAGCTTGGCAAAAACGGCACCCCTTGCTTGCGGCACCAGGCCTCGCGTGGAAGCTCTATCGAAAAGGGGGTTTTCGGTAGGCAGGCTTAAGGGTGGAAGTCGTTAACCGTGCGTTTGACGGCCGCATAGGCCTCAATAATTTGATCAATTTCTTCAGACGAATGCGCTGCCGACATACTGGCGCGCAGCAAGCATTCACCTTTTGGCGTTCCCGGAGGAATGGCCAGATTGACATAAACTCCGTTGTCCATCAGCAGGTTCCAACAGCGAACGGCAGTTTCTTGATCCGGCATCTCGGCGCTAATGATCGGGCTAACCCCTGAAAGAAGTTTAAACCCGAGGTCTGACAGGCCTTTGTGAAGGTGTTTTGAGTTTCGCCAAAGCTTGTCGCGTAATTCCGGTCGCTTCTCGATGTGATCCGCCGCTTTCATGACCGTGGCCACGGTGGCTGGCGAAATGGATGCCGTGAACATGTAAGGCCGGCTGGCGTAACGCAGATATTCCGCTTTCGGATGATTAGACGCACAAAAGCCGCCGATGGAACCAAGGCTTTTGCTGAATGTGCCCACAATAAAATCCACGTCGTCGGCCACACCGACTTCTTCCGCTAGGCCGCGGCCATTGGCGCCGTAAACGCCGACAGAATGAGCCTCGTCCACAAGCAGGTAGGCTTTATGATTTCGTTTGACGTCAGCGATTTCTTTAAGGGGGGCTGTATCCCCATACATGCTGAACAAACCTTCCGTAATGATCAGCGTATTGGAATCCTCATCGCCGAGCCTGGACAGTCTTTTGTCCAAATCCTCGGGCGAGTTGTGGCGGAACCGAACAACGGTTGCGCCGCTCATTTTACATCCGTCATAAATGCAGGCATGGCTGTCCGCATCAATGAGGATGGTGTCGTTGGCCCCAGCAAGCCCCGCAATCGTGCCGAGATTGGCTTGGTAGCCGGTCGGAAAAACAATCACCGTCGGCAAATTCATGAGTTCACTGAGCTTTTGCTCAAGCTGTTTGTGACCTTTGAAGGTGCCATTTGCAATGCGGGAGCCTGTGGTCCCGGTGCCGAACTGCGCCAGCGCTTCACGCCCGGCTTCAATGCATTCGGCATCGAAGGTAAGGCCAAGATAATTGTGCGACCCCGCCAAAATGGTATTGCGCCCTTCAACCACCACCTGTGTGGGAGAGGTGATGTCTTCCATCTCAACACCGAGGGGGTTGCGCCCCAATGCAACCACTTCCTCAAAGCGCTTCGGCAGGTCATCGAACTTATCAAACAGATCCATCGATTATGACTTTCCAACCAATTCATGAATAGCGGCGACCAGTTCTCCGATCGTGCGGATTTCCGCAATCTGATTCATGGCAATCGAAATATCGTAAGTATCTTCGATTTCCATAATCATATCCAAAACCGCAACCGAATCGATCTCAAGATCGACGGTAATCTCTGTCGCATCGGTCAGGTCGGCGCCCTCTTTGTTGAACGGCTCTAGCAACTCGCAGACCTTCGCGAAGACGGGATCTTCTTTGTTTTGCGCGTTCATCTTACGTTGATACTTCTTCTTTGTTTGTCTGGGTTGGCGCACCGTCGATCGATGCTGATGATCCGTTTCTATCAAAACAGGGCTCATTTGCCAGACGAATTCTAGCAGAGTTTTTATAACCAGCCTTCATCTTTGTACCATCGAAATGTTTCTTGAAAACCGTCGGCCAGCGATATCTGTGGCCGCCAATCGGACAGAGTGGTCAGAGTGTTTTCGGGTACGGACCAATCGTCATGGTACATTTCATTGACCTTCCCTAACGTTAGCATCGCTGGACGCCGTATCACCCCGGCGATGATCTCGTTTGTCAGGGCAATGGGTCTTAGGGCGAAGCGCGGGACAGACAGGGGCCTGACGGTGAAGCCGAGCGCGGCCGAGGCCGCGGAACTGATTTCGGCCCAATTATAGCCGTTCGCGGCGGCGTCTCGCAGTTCCAGAACGTTACCGTGTGTCCTTTCGGACCGGATGCAGGCCGAAATGGCGCGGCATAAATCGGCCTGATGGATGAAGGACAGGCGGTTTGATACGGCACCGGGCGCCAGTGCGAATCCACGTGCCATGACCTGCATTATCTTAAACGTTTCACGGTCGCCCGGCCCATATACCGCCGGTGGCCTTAAAATGGTCCAAGTCAATCGGCCCCCGGCCGCTTGCACGGCGTCCTCTCCGGCGCGCTTGCTGGCGGCATAGGCGGATAAGTGGGGCTCACGTGCGGCCAATGAAGAGAGGTAGATGAACCGGGCCGTACCGCTTTCTTCTGCTGCGGACAGCACATTCTTCGTCCCCATCATATTGGTGTCGAAAAAGGCTTCTTTATCCCGGGCTTTGATTGCTCCCGCACAGTGGACAACCACATCGCTGGTTCCGCATAAGTCGCGCAACGCGTCTTTGTCATCAAGCGCGCCTTTTACCCAGTGCACATTGTCGCCGGTGGACGCGATCGGCGCGCGGCGCGTGAGGGCACGTACGGACCAACCCAATTCCTCAAAATGTTCGATGAGATGGTGGCCGACAAAACCTGTGGCGCCGGTCAAAGCAACAACCTTTGTCATTGCGTGCGCATCATGCGAGGAAAGCAGTTCCTTGAAAACCGTTTCCTGTCATCAAGAGAATTAAACAGCCACGCGGACTTGTTCGCGTGCTGGTTCGGGACCTGCATATTCGCCATCAAGGTGACGCTTCCGAGAGGCCGCGCGGGATAATTTACCGGAAGAAGTCATGGGAAGGCTGCCGGGTTTGGCCAATACGGTGAGGCAATCTACGCCTGCCACTTCCCGAACGGTGGCGCCCACATCGTGCATTAGATTTGCACGTTCTTCTTCGCCCCGTAACCGGCACTGGACAACCACAACTACATTTTCCGTATTCTGATCTTCAATGGAGAACGCTGCCGCATCGCCACCGCGCAATCCGGGTAAACGCTCGACCGCCCACTCGATATCTTGGGGCCAAATGTTCCGCCCATTGATGATAATCAAGTCTTTGCTGCGACCGGTCACGACCAGATTTCCATCGACCATATATCCAAGGTCGCCCGTATCCAACCAGCCATCTTCGGAGATCGTCCGGGCAGTCATTTCCGGATTGTCAAAAAATCCATCCGTCAAACTTGGCCCTTTGATGAAAACATGACCAACCACGCGGTCAGCATTCGGGGTGCCGTCCTCGTCGCGGATGGAAATCTCGTGATCCGGCATTGCTTCACCGCACAGAACAAATCGACGTGTGTTTAAGGCGTCGTCAATTTGTTTGGCCGGCACGGCATGACCTGTTTTCGAAAACTCTCGAAGGTCGACGCGATCGGTCGCATATTCTTCCGACACACGGGCGAAACTGACCGCAAGCGTGGATTCGGCAAGGCCGTAACTTGGAAGAAGTGCTTTTCGTTGGAAGCCATTTTTTCCAAATCGGTCGACGAAACGATCCAGGACATCCGCACGGATCATATCGCCACCAATGCCGGCAACGCGCCAGCAAGACAGATCGAATTCTTCCGTGTCCCGGTTGGCCGCACGTCGCGTGCAAAGATCAAACCCAAAAGACGGGCTGAACGCAATCGTTCCCCGGTTTTCCGAAATCAGTTTCAGCCAATTCAAGGGGCGCCGTGCAAAGTCGGCGGTGGCCATGTAGTCGGTCGAAATTTGCGCCATAAGTGGTGTCAGGCAAAAGCCCACCAGGCCCATGTCATGATACAGCGGAAGCCAGGAAAAGGCGCGGTCGCCGGCGCGGGCTTCAAGACCCGCCGTCAAAATACCGCGCGCATTGTGCGTTATGGCCCGCTGAGAAATCACCACACCTTTCGGTGTGCTGGTGCTGCCCGATGAATATTGCAAATAGGCCGGCTCATGGGCTTCCAACGGAACAAGATCCGCCGTCTTTTCCAACGATGCAAACTCTTGATGAGACCCGACAATGCATCCGGGCAAATCTTCGACGGCTTCCCGCACCATGCCAACAAGGTCGTCGGACGACATGACAGCGGATACTTTCGCTGCACCCACCAGGCCCCGAAGACGGTTTAGGTAAGACGCCTTTCCGCCCAAGCTTACGGGCAGGGGGACCGGCACGGGCAATAGCCCAGCGAACTGACAGGCAAAAAACGAAATCGAAAAATCCGGGATTGTTTCAGCCAAGACGGCGATGCGAGAATGTCGGGGCAACCCAAGACCGCTAAGGCGCAGTGCCAGCTCTTTCGCGCGAGCGAGCAGATCAGCGTAGGGAAGAGGTTCAACCAATTCACCACGGACGGAATAGAAATTGAATCCTGTGTCGCCTTTCGCGGCGTACTCTAGTCCTTCAACGAGGCTATCGAATTGGGCTGGCTTGAATGCCAAATTCGTGTTTGTCGTATTCGTTTTTGCAATCATAAATACAGCCTGCCCTGGTCGGCTTTCGCCGGTACGCAAAATACCTTCTGCTGGGTCGTTGAAGAATCGTTTTTGGGAAGAATTTAGACCGCGCACGACTCAAAAGTCGTTTGCTCTAACCCCGTCCCCCATCGTCAGTATCAAAATGAATTCGGCAACCGTCGGTTCGAAATGTGCGAGCACTTGGTCACCATTCATTTTTTGACATGCTCCACACACCCAGCCTGGTGAAATCATGTCTTATTCTCTGCCCCGTTTATACCACCTACAAAATTCACTCTGAAGCCCAATTACGAACCCCAATGGCCAACAGAGGGTCGAAGTCTGCGTTAGAGTCGCACCTCGAAGAATATGCAACTCCAGGTAATAAATTCGAGGGCCCATCGTACGTTAAGCTATTCAGCGCCCCAACCAAAGGGCGCAAAGAACCCACCGAAACCATTGAGAGCTAACAGATCTACCGCAATACCACTAGCGCTGTGCCGTCACAAAAAGTTGTCATATTGTAACATTAATCCGTCCGATCTGCTTGAATAGCTTACAAGGCAACGATTGACGGCATTCTGGCCATAAAATGCCCATTTTTGACGCGGAACCGTTGTTAAGATTTCGTATAGTTTTTATAGAGTAACCAGAGAGGCATAGGCATTCAGCACACATTCATGCCTGATTTCCTATGTATTGTGAGTACTTGGGCAGCGTCTGCCAACGGGTTTGGCGCCGCGGTTTTCACAAATGCCAGTCATGCGTAAACAGCCGACCTAAGGGATGTAGGATTGATGTATCGTTCTTTGACCAAACCATTGAGCGCGATTGCTATCATTTTAGGAATATCTGCAGCGGTGTTCGCCGCCAAAGCGGAAGTCACCACACTCGAATACAAAGAAAATAATGGATGCAAAGAAGAGCAGCTTTCCATCCGAGTCGTTGTGGACAAAGTGCGCAAATCCAAAGGCACCATTGTTGCCGACCTTCATGATGACACGCCGGAAGATTTCCTAAGGGGCAGTCGCGCATTGCTCCGCATACGCATGCCTGCCAGTGAAGGCCAAACAGATTTCTGTATACCGATTGATAAGCCGGGTATCTACGCCGTCGGTATCTACCACGATAGAAACGACAACTGGAAGTTTGACAAAAATTTCCTGGGGATACCGAAGGAATCTTTTGGCCTGTCCAATAACCCCAAATATGGGTTGAGCCGTCCTAAAATGGAAGACGCGGTGTTTGACGTACCTGCGGAAGGGGCGGAGACAGTTATCAAACTTGCCCGTGCGCGCGATATTCTGAACTGATCAGCTGCTCGTCATTCTTCTGTGAAGAAGAGAATCGAGAATCCGCACAACAATGTAAAGGTGAGCGGCGCAAATGCCGACACCAGCGGCGGCGTCACACCGAATTGCCCCATGGCGATCATAAAATTCTCGCTGACGAAGTAACTGAAGCCAAGTGCGGCGCCGATGATGATCCGCAGCAGCAAGGCGCCATGCCGGTGAACACCAAACCCCGCGACCGCACCCATAAGGGGCATTACTAGACTAGCCGCGGGACCCGAGAAACGCTGGAACCATGCGAGGTCCAGGTCGTCTGTCGACAATCCGGCCGCCCGAAACTGACGAATGTTTTTGAACAGGGTTGCGAGGTATGTCCATTCTGGTTTGAGAGCGAGGGCGGAAAGCTTGTCGGGTGGTAAAATAACTTTCCATGGCTCAGATTCGCTTGTGTCGGTAGACAAATCATTCGCGTTGACGCGCAACACATCAAACAGAGTCCATTTACCATTTCGGTACGACGCGAATTCCGCCGTTGCCGTGCTGCCCAACTGGCCGTCTGCGTCTTTTTCGTAAACAGTCACCTTGTCTAGAATGATGCTATCGACGGTTTGGGTGATCCAGCGGGCATTGATAACCTTTTCGCCCTCTTGAATCCAAATTTCTTTTTGAGAGTTTGGCCGGAGTTCCAGGTCGACCGCATAGTTGTTGCGCTCCCAGAAATCCAATCTGGCACTTGCCTTCACGACGAAGGCTTCATGCAGCAACAGGTGCGCGACAAAGATGATGGCGCAGGCGATGCCCAACGGAAAGAGGATGCGGTGCGTGGACAGGCCGGCGGCCCGCATCACGACGACCTCGCTGCTTTGATTGAGCGATCCTAGTGTGATCAGAGTCGCCAATAGCGCGGCAAAGGGCGCGAACTGACTGGCAAGTTGCGGTGCTCTCAACAAGATGTAATTGGCAATTGACGGCCAACCCGCACCGTCGACAGCCAGGATGTCATCGGATTTGTTGAGCAGATCGAGAGCCTGCAATATCGCGACCAGCAAAATCAGAACAAAGAGGAACCGCGAAATAAACAGCCGTACGAGATAGCGCGTTATTGTCGTCGCGCGAACTGAGTCGGTATATCCGTTGAGCTTTGACATAACGATTACGATGATTGGTGCCGCAGCCGGCGCATCCAGGCTAAGGAGCTTTGGCTCCAATCACTGATCCATTGCTCCACGGAGAAGGCACTGTATCCGCCCGGGTGCTCCGCCGTCATTCTGAACAGATAAATACCGAGCCCGAGAAAGGCGAAATAAATCGGCCACATTGCAAGGTAGGGGGACATGGCACCCGTGGCCACTTGGACTTCGCCCCATTCTTCTAGAAGCTCATGATAGACGATGACCAAGGCGATCCCGACCACCAATTTGATAACGGATGGGCGGCGCTTGTCCACTACGCCCATGGCGGCGGCGAGCATCGGCAACGCTAAGAAGGTGAGCGGGTGTATGAGCCGCCAATGAAAGCTCGCGACAAAAGCGTTGTATTCTTCAAAAGTTTCGGGCGTTTCGGTCCGAATTTTGCGCAGAAGTTCATTAATTGTGGCTTCTTTTTTCTCGCCGCCGCGTTCGCGAAACACGCCTGATTCCGGCAGTTCAATGGGAACGTCGATTTTGTCAAAGGTCAGAACCGCGGGTTGGCCGCCATCCGCTGCAACTTGCATCTGACGGCCATCGAACAAGCGAAACGTGAAGGTGTTTTCCCGTTCGCCGGCAAATATTGACCCTTCCGTGGCCGTAAAGACATTTCGTCCGCCATCGGCAGACCGTCTTTCGATAAAGATGTCTTTGAGCCGCCGGTTATCGCTTTGCGTGGATCCAATAAACAAGGTTACGCCATCCGTTACCTGGACGAATTCGCCAGACGGGATGGATATGCCGAGCGCGCCACTGCTCACCTCAAACCGAAGCTCGCGGTATTTATACTGGGCATAAGGTTGGAGGTAGCCGACCAGTATGAAATCGATGATCATTAACAGGAAGGTGAGGGCGAACGCCGGAAACAACATGCGCCGCATTGAGACGCCACTTGCTGTCATGGCATCAAGCTCGCTTGACAATGAGAGCCCTCGAAACGCCATCAAAATGCCGATGAAAAGCCCAAGAGGTAAGGCGAGCCCCAGATAATGGGGAAGCAGATAGCCCAACATTTGCCAGACCACCGACACCGGACCGTTTTTGTCCAAAACGAAGTCGAATAGGCGCAACATGCGTTCCAGCGTCAGCAGCATGGCCGCGACGCACAACGCCATCGCAAGCGGACTCAGGATCGATCGCAAAATGTATCGGTCCAGCTTGCCAAACATGCTTCCAGTCACCTTTTGTGCCGTAATTTAACGAATTTCATCCCACGCGCTTTGTGCGCGCGTCGGCGCGGCATTCTACCGGGGGCAAATTGCTTGTCCATGGGTAGCGCTTGCTTGGCGTCATTGGAAAACAAAAATTATGGCGATTTAGGAATTTTCGGGATCTTTCCGGCTATTTGTGCCGTTTCCCAGGGACGAAGTTGCAGAAAACACCGCCAAATGGGCCAATTGGGTTAACGCAGATGACGCGACGAACACGGCGGCCAGTGCTGCTTCCGGGCCTTCCACATAGCCCGTCAGGCCAACGCTCAACCCAAGAAACATCAAATCCTTGTTGGGCAGCAATGGCAGCCTGTTGAGAACCAGATGGGCGGTCAGAAACATCCACCATACCGACCAGGGGACGTCGGGCAGCGCGCTGGCCCATTGGGCGCCCATGAGCAGCATAATGGCAAGCATTCGGCCCGAATGAACACCCAGCAACCAGCTCGCCACGGAAAAGGGGACGCCGATAAGGTGCTGTCGGAAGGTGACGATGATCGCCGTGAGAAAAACGGCGATAAAGCCCGCGGCAATGAGATAGAGCCAGCCGTTTTCTATGCTGGCCGACAGCGTATCGCCCAGCCCCATCCATACGAATATCAGGAGGAAAAGGATCGTTAAGAGGTTGGAGGACACCGCCGACAGGATGTTTGAATCTCTTATGGCGTTGAAAACCTCTTTATCGCCTAGATTTAAGGCATTCCGGGCCCATACTAGAAAATAGGCCTCTCCGGAATAATCGAGAACGCCCATATTGAAGACGCGCTTGCGAAAAAAGACCGGCAGGTGGGCCGACAACTTTTTTGACCACAGGCGCTGGTAGATAATCAGCTCTGTGACCGGAAGAACGCTGTAGCGTACCGCGAAGATCAAATAAAATAGCGGTGTTGCCGGCAGGGCGGTAAGAACGGCCCCCCAGCCAATGTCTGTCAGCCGCCAGATGAGATAGGCAAAAACGCCGACGAGCAGGCCGATCTTTGCCGCGGTTTGTACGCGCTGGAAGCGCTCCGACTGGAAATAGTCGTGTGCGGCCAAGTCTCGAGCGGCGCTTATGGTGCGGGTGACAATATTTGAAGGCTCAGCCATGCTTCACGTTTTTGGCGGATTGATGTACAGAGGCTCGCAGCATTTTATTTCATAGAGGGTCTCGTGAGCGAAAAGCTCAGTAAAAATCCGGTCCTTAGATACTTTAATCGGTTTGAACGTATCATAGCGCGAATTGTCCCAGACAGTCCCTGGGGCAATTATGCGATTTCTCAGTATAGGTATTTTCTCGACAATTTTTCCTTTGCGAACGTTAAAAATCCCCGTGGATTTCCCGAATATCTGATGCGTTTTAAGCTCTCGGAAGCAGCGAGAGACCCAATTTTCGAGCAGATTTCAGACAAGGAATTGGTCAAAAGTTTTGTGGCGGATCGTGCGGGCCCCGGCAAAACCATTGAGACGCTTGCGGTTTTGACTTCCGCAGATGAAATTGACCGGTTTCAATTTCCCGCAAACTGTGTGGCAAAACCGACTCATCTCAGTGGCGCCGTGGTGTTTGTTCGCGATCGGCAACCGTCGGCTGACGAAAAAACACAAATGAAACGATGGCTGACCACCAACTTTTTTCATCTGAACCGTGAGCCGAACTACAAAAACCTCAAGCCGAAAATTATCGTGGAACCGTTTGTGGGTGAAAACAATCAGTCACCAGACGATGTCAAAATATTTTGCTTTCATGGGCAGCCGAAACTCATTCAAATCGATTATGGCCGGCACGGAACCCATCTGCGCGATATTTATGACATCGAAGGGCGGCGCCTAGACATTACCTTCCGGCACAAGCCAGCTTTGCGGAATTTTCCGTATAAAGAAGAAATTGGCGATATGTTGGCGTTGGTACGCGAATTGTCACAAGGGTTTTATTTTCTGCGTGTGGATCTCTATGTGGTCGGCGGTCACTTGTTCGTGGGAGAGCTGACGAATTACCCGACGAACTGCGTTGTTCATTTTCAACCACGGGACATGGACGAAACCATTGGCCGAATGACAGAAGATCCAACGATCGGCTTTAACCCGCCCCTGGCAAAGGCGCCGACAAAAGCGGGGGCCGGATGAAGTATCCGCCGCCAAAAAAAGATGAGATCCAATGGAGTGTGGTGATCCCGTATTACAATGAAGAGGATTACCTGCCGAACACCTTGGAATCCCTCAAACGTCAGTCTGTCGGCAAATTTAAGCTGATCCTGGTGAACAATGGATCCACGGATGGCTCGCTTGAGATTTGCAGAAAACACCTAGACGGCCGCGAGCGGATCGAAACCATCTACCTGGATGAAGCAAACCCAGGGCAAGTTCATGCATTGGAAACAGGCATAAAAGCCGCCGATACGGAGTTTGTGGCGATCTGCGATGCGGATACCTATTACCCCCGGGACTATCTGCAAACAGCATCGGACATTTTCAAGAAGTCGTCACCGGCCGTCGTGGCGGTGATGGCCGCGAGCGTGACAGGGGACGGCAATAGCATTGGGGGGCAGTTGCAGAGACTGAAAACCTATTTAGTGGCCCAGGTGTTCCGGGGGCAGTTGCATACGGGCGGATATGCCCATGCTTTCCGAACGGACGTACTGAAGTTGGCCGGCGGATATTCTAAAGATCTGTGGCCCTATGTGATCAAGGATCACGAGATGATGCATCGCGTGTTCAAATTTGGGCGCGCAAAGTACAGTTTTAATCATTGGTGTCAGGCGTCGGACCGGCGCAGCGACCGCACCAATGTGCGGTGGACCTTGTTTGAGCGCATCCTCTATCACGTGACGCCCTATGCCATGAAAGACTGGTTCTTTTATACGTTTCTTACGAAACGATTTGAGGCGCGGCAGATGAATGAGCTGAAACTTCGCGACAGAAGCTGGGATGCAAACGCGGAAAACTAAGCCGCGGTATTGGTGCGCATAGAAACCAGTTTACCGTAGTGATCGAACAACCTTTCAAAATGTGTGTCCATAGTGACGACTTTTCTGTCGGCGGCGATTGTGGCTTCCCTGTGCATCGTTGGTAGGTCGCTGTCCAGCATTGTGTGTATCGCGTTTATGCACGCCGCCATGTCGCCGGTTTTATAAGAGACGGCATAGCGGGGGTCGGCCAGGTCAGCGGCGCCACCGCGATCCGGCACAATGAGCGGAAGACCCGCGCAGAGTGCTTCCGCAACCACCAGGCCAAACGTTTCCGCCGCCCCGCCGTGCAACATGGCGTCGGCGCTGGCCATGCTGGCGGCAAGCAGCGGCCTATCTTTGATCGGGCCTGCGACAAACACGCCAGGAACTTTGGACGCTGCTCTTTCCACAAAACGGCGAGTGGGTCCATCTCCGATCAAAAACAAACCGACAGAACGGCTTTGGCGAACCGCATCGAATGCTTTGAGCAGTGTCCCGAGCCGTTTTTCCGGATGGTGACGGCTGACTGCAACCAAAAGATTTGCGTTAGGATCGTCAATGCCACAGGCGGCCAACATTTCCCGGCGGCGGTCATCGGATGCAAGATCGGGAGAAAAGTCCTGTTTGTTGACACCGAACGGCACCACATGGGGACGGGCCATGCCGAATGAAGCAAACCGGTCCGCAAGCCAATCACCCGCAACGATCGATGTATCGAATTTGTCGTTGAGCGATTTCAGATACCGCCAGAACCACCCAAATCCTCGGTCGATATTCTGGGTACTGATCCATTTTTCGAGAAAGGTGTGGGGATACACGGCAACTGGGTCTTGATGCAATATCAGTGACTTCACAGCTGTGCCGGGCCACTGGGCGGCGATCCACCCCCCTTTCCAGGTGGATGATCCCTCCACCACATCCGGCGCAAAATGGTCGAGCGCCTCGAACGCTTCTTTCGATTTTACAAAAAGGTGGTAGCGGTGGTCGACGGGAATGCGCGGGGCCTTTACCCAGGCGATTTGACCGCCGGGGCGTTGTTCCACATAAGTGGACGCGCCGGGGGCGACGATTGTTAATTCGTGCCCATGCCGCCGGCAGGCCTCAAACTTTTGGTGAATATAGGTGCGCACGCCGCCGCCTTGCTCGCTATAGAATTCAGCAACGTCGGCAATTTTCATCGGAATAGGGTACCTTCTGGCGCGCGGCAGGGGGCCGACAGAATGTCGTGCTGCAGACTATCGAAGGATGCCTACGGATTAAAGCGAAAGACTGCGGCGAACGGCGTCGGACAGGCTGAAAAAGGCCGGTGACAGCTTTTTCTTCGGCTGAATGCGGCTGCCCGTGTCGATCACTTCCGAATACTGGACCATGAGCTTGTTCATCACCTGATCCCAGTCATAGGCCTTGCTGGCCTGCAAGCTCGCTTTCGACATGGCGCCGCGAAGCTCGGCATCCTCAAGCAATTTGCCCACATAGAAGCTGTAATCTTCAAGAGATAGCGGGTCGCACAGGAAGCCATTCGTGCCGTGACGTACCAGGGATTGACTGCCGGTTGCGTTGGCGCATACCACGGGCAGGCCGGTTGCCATGGCTTCCAAGGTCACATTGCCGAAGGTTTCGGTCGTGCTTGGATTGAGGAAGATGTCCGACGACGCGTAGGCGCGGCCCAGTTCTTGTCCGCTCAAGAAGCCGGTGAAGACAGCGTTTGGCACTTGTTTCGCGAAATTCTGACGCTCGGGGCCGTCGCCGACCACCAGCACCCGATGGGGCTTGCCGAGGCGCGTTAGGGTTTCGCTGACATTCGCAAAAACATCGAGCCCCTTTTCCAGGACCAAGCGGCCCACAAAGGTCATTACCACTTCATCGTCGCCAATGCCGTGGCTGCGCCGCCAGTCTAGATCGCGCTGGCCCGGGTTGAACAGATTGCTGTCAACGCCACGGCTCCAAATGCGGATGTCGCGGCCCATTTTATTCACGCGCATTTCCTGCGCCATGGATTCCGACGGGGCATAAACCCGCTCGCAATGGCGGTAAAAATGGCCCAAATATTTGGTGAAAGCCTTGTCCAGCCATGGCAGGCCGTAATAGGAGAAATAGGTGTCGAACCGCGTATGGAACGATGCAATGGCCGGAATTCCCTGACGCAGCGCATATCTCAGCGCGCTATAGCCCAGAATATCCGGGGCCGAAAGGTGAATGAGGTCCGGCTTGAACGCCTCAACCTTTTTGCGGATGGCATCTGACAGGCCCATCGCGATCCGGTATTCAGATCTCAGCGGTACCGGCATGGACGGAACGGAAACCAGCGTACCCGCCGGCGCGAAGGCCGGGGTCGCGGTTGTCGGCGAAAACACAAGAACTTCAACGCCTTGGGTTTCTAAGTATGAAACTAAACGATTAAGCGCGCGATTAGCCCCATCACGCACATAGTTATAGTTACCAGAGAATAACGCAATTCTCACGGGATCTGCCCACCCTGCACTCGATATCTAATTTTGCCCCATGTTCCAAAGCTTTTACCGCCTTTTTATGGTCTCCCGCCGAGGTAAAAGCATCAGAACTATTTAACTGTAGATTTTATTACAGGAAATTCGTAACGATCGTGAAGGCTAAAGCCTTAAATAGTGAGTATTTGGGGTCAAACATTGTTTCAGTATGTGACATGGGCCTGGAGACGGGCCAGCGTCAGCGGCGAAGACCTGTATGTAAAACCTCCTAGGATGATTGCGAGGAGCTGCGTCAATTTGGCCGACACTCTAAGGCGCATATTCACCAAATCGGGTGTTTAACCTGGCGTTAGAACCTTGATTCTCAGGCATTTGACGGAGCGGTGGGCCGGATTCCCATGGATGCGCAGACCAAACAAACAGTGGCGATATTCGACCTGGACTCGACCATTACGTCGCGGGACACGCATGTGCCGTTCTATCTGGCCTATCTGAAGCGCCGGCCCTTGAAATGGTTGAACGTTGTGCCGGTGCTGCTGGCCTCCGCGCGCTATCTGGCCGGGAATAAAGACCGCAAGAAGCTCAAGCAGGCGTTTCTCACGGCCTTTATGGGCGGCGTCGGGATCAGGGAGGCGAAATCCTTCGCGGCGGACTATGCGCGCCATTGGATGGATCATCATGTCTATCCCGGCGCGATTGCCCAGATTGCCCAGCATAAGGCGCAAGGGCATCCGCTCATTTTGGCGACAGCGAGTTACAGTCTTTATGCCGACCCCATGGCCGAGATTTTGGGGTTTGATCACGTGATCGGCACGGAAATCGAGTTGGACGGTCAGAACCGGATTGTCGGGAAACTGATCGGTGAAAACTGCCGCGGATCTGAAAAGTGCGATCGCGTATTGGCATATTTATCCGAAGAATATCCATCCGTACACAAAGTGTTCTACTCAGATGACAAAGCGGACGGGCCCCTATTGGAAGCCGCGGACGAAGCCTTTATGGTCAACCCCGATCCGAAATCCCGCGACTATGGCGTCTCAAAGGGCTTCACCATTCTCGATTGGCGCACGGTTGATCAGCCTCAAGATGCGGGATCCGTATAACCGTCCGCGCGCCGCACCGCCGCTTCAAACTTTTCTTCCCAATCCGCTGTGTTCTTCCGTCCATCTTGTACGTAGGCGGATTTTCTAATCGCCCACAGGAAGAAATTGTTCAGCATCCGCCCCGGTGTTTTAAGCGGCCGCACAACATCTAGAAACAGAACCGTGCGTTCTTGGTCGGTGTCGTTCCAGACCTCGTGGTCGAAGGTATCGTCGAAGACCATGCATTTGCCGGTTTCCCAGTGGCGGATTTGAGACCCCACCCGAATGCGGCATTTTTCTTTTTCGTCCGGGATGATCAGGCCCAAATGAATTCGGACCAACCCCTTGGTCACCCCGCGATGTGGCGGAATGTGATAACCGGGCTTCAAAATCGAAAACCAGGCATTCTTGAGATTGGGGATCTGTTCCAGAATTTTCACCGTTTCCGGACAACGCTGACAGTTCTTCTCGGCAGGGAAACCAAATCCATAGAGGATGAAGGTTTTCCAGTTATCCCCCTTGGCGATTTCCACTTGGTCGGGCGAGACTTGCTGAAACGCGGGGATGTAATCCCGCGTTTTCAAGACCTCGTCCAGCTCTTTGCGAATGACATCCGTGTTTTTCTCGAGAAGTGCGGTTTCGTCCGCAAACACCTCATTGTCGAAGAACTCAGGGTCCCCAATCAGCGATTGGTTGGCCAGAAAGCTTGAGATACTGCGCACGAACCAGGTGCCGAACCCAATAATCGCCGCCCGCTTCAGTTTGGAGAAGCGTTCGCCAATCGTGACTTGGGTTGTTGTGGACATGGTTCCGCAGGCTTTCGTTAGGTTCCCGTGAAGTTCGGCTTTCGTTTTTCCACGAATGCTTCCACGGCTTCACGGTGGTCATTCGTCGCAGCTGCTTTCATCATGGTTTTTGCTTCTTGGACAAGCGCACCGTCGAGATCGGTGGTTGTCGCCACATCGAGATTGTCTTTCATGTATCCCATGGCCAACACAGGGCCGGCGGCAATCGTGCGGGCCAGGGCAAACGCTTCGTCCCGCACGACATCGTCGGGATAGACCCGGTTCACAAGACCGAGCTTTTCGCAGGTCGCGGCATCCACGCGCTCGCCTGTGTAGAACAGCTCCCGCGCTTTGGACGGGCCCACCAATTGGGTGAGAAACCAACTCATGCCGTAATCGCCGCTCAAACCAACTCGCGCATATCCCGTGCTGATAAAGGCGGAGTTAGCGGCAATGCGCATGTCGCAAGCAAGTGCTAGCGACAAGCCCGCGCCCACGGCCGGGCCTGGTAACACGGCAATGGTCGGCTTTCGTAAATTGTAGATGGCGCCGGTCAATTTCCGCTGGCGCATGATGAGGTCGTCGACCCGCTCTTCATAGGTCCAGTCTTTTTTGGACGAGCGTCCGCCCATGCCCTTTACATCACCGCCGGCACAAAATGCGGTTCCCGCACCGGTAAGGATCAGGACACCGACATCATTGTTGGCGCCCAGGGCTGGGACCATTTCCCGAATGGCGGGAGATAACGTGTCGGACAAGGCATTGCGCGCATCGGGACGGTTGAGGGTAAGTGTCGCCACCCCATCTTCGATGGTGCAAAGCAATTCGTCCGTACCGGTGTCAATCGTCTGCGTCACGGCACACCTCTCATTCTGCCGGCTCGCGCCGTTCCGGGTAGCCTGACCAGGTCCAGGCATGGGTCACCCGGCTTACTCCCAACATCACCCCGCCGAGAGCTTTGGGGTGAACAAACAGACCGTCCGGATTGGGTCCCTCTAATGTGCCGGTCCAATCGTCCGGCGCCTGGTCGCGCAACCGCGCCCGGATCGCGCCCACGTCTTCCGCTTCGCCGTAACACATATAAAGGCTGGGCCCGAACCGGTCGAAGAACCGCCCCATGGTTTTGGTAAGGTCCGTGGGCTTGATGGTTTCAATGCGGTCAAGCGCGTTTGGCTCAAACAATGTCAGAAAGCCGTCATAGCCATATTGTTCGGAGGTGATGCGCACAAAATGCTCACGTGGCGTGTTCAATATCCGTGCAATCTCGTCCGCGTCACGGTGGGAGTCCGCGGTTAAATGGGTGACCTCATACAGGTTCTTCATCAGTCCCGCTGGTTCATGGGTGGCTTGTTCCGTCACCACCAATCGAAGGCCGGGAATCCCCATGCTGTCCGAGGTGAGAAACAAGTGATCGCCCCCGTCAACGGGTGTGATGCCGATCGTGTTTAAATGCTGCCGAAATGCTTCCAAGTTTTCAACGCCGATGCCGGCGGCAAATGGGCCACTGCCGACCGTTGAGAGATGGTGTTGAACGGGGCTTGTTTCATCATTGGGGGACAGTATATCCAGGTCGCGGCAGCCCACCCGCAAGGTTCGGCACGATGCGTTCAGCGCATCATATGACTTTTCACCAACCTGTTGGGCGTCCAACAGACGAACCCAGTTATCTGCAACCTGCTGTGCGGCGGTAGGGTTGGGTGTACTGATCAAAACACGTTCAAGCGTATATGCCATATATCAAACCGGTTGGTTGCTGAGCCTATCCAAATATTTATCTGCGCGGCCCATGGCCATCACAGGGAAATAATGCCGGTACAGATTATAATTCAGCATGAACCCGCGGCCGAGTTCGGTGCTTTGTTGTAAATCGCTTTCCAGAGACTTTTTGTTCAAGTTGATGCGTCCGCCAAGTCCGTAACCGGGGAAACCGGTTCCCGTAAACTCTTTTTCGTCCCACGTGCCATTGGCTTGGTGTTCCGCTAAGAACTTAACCCCCCGTTCGATGGCGGGGCGGTCTTCTGGGCGCGCCACGGCCAGCAGGCCCATCAAGGCCCAGGCGGTTTGCGATGCCGTGCTGTCGCCCACGCCGGCGAGTTTTGAATCCATGTACGACGCGCAGGTTTCGCCCCAGCCGCCATCGTCGTTTTGATGGTCCACAATCCACTTTGCCGCGCGGTCTATGTAGGGCTGGCGCATGTCTTCGCCGACGGCTTTCAAGGCGGGAAGAGCAGCAGACGTGCCATAGATATAGTTGACGCCCCAACGCCCCCACCAACTGCCGTCGGGTTCTTGCTCGTCTTTGATGAATTGAATGCCGCGTTGAACGGCCGGGTGATCTCTTGGATAGTCGAGCGCCGCGAGCCCCTCCAAAACGTGGCCCGTCACATCGACGCTTGCTGGGTCAAGCGCTTCGCCAAAATCGCAAAACGGAATCTTACACAAAATGGTTTTGTCATTGTCTTTGTCGAAGGCCCCCCAGCCGCCGTTCGAGCACTGCATGGCAATGACCCATTCGGCAGCCCGTTTAAGGGCATCCGGAAGGCCCTTGTCCTTCCAACTTTGCTCCGTGCGATAGGGTGCCAGCACCATCATGGCGACGGCTGTGTCGTCCACATCGGGGTAGGACGCATTCTTGTATTCGAAGGCCCAACCACCTGGTTCCACATTGGGTACTTTTTGCTGCCAATCGCCACCGGTGCGCACTTCGTTTTTCAAAAGCCAATCAATGGCTTTGGCGACCGCTGGTGCGTTTTCGGCTTTTCGGTCGGAATCGCAATCGTGCAAAGACAGCAGTGTCAGCACCGTATCCCAAACGGGAGAGGTGCTGGCTTGTACATAAATCGCGCCGTCTTCTTCATAGGCCCAACGGGGATCTTGCAATGCACCAAGGGCTTTTTCCATAACGGGATGGGAATGGGGATAGCCTTCTTCATGCAGAGCCATCAAGCCGTAAATCCATGGGGGCTGGATGCCGCCCCACACACCATCCGCATCCTGATGCTTAATGATCCACTCCAGAACCCGCGCAACAGCACCCCGCCGAAAGGGCGGCAGACCAACACTTTGGGCACGGTGCAGAATTTTGTCAGCCCACAAAAAGAAGTTTTCCAGACTGAAAAAGTCCACATCTTTTGGCAACGAATAGTCGAAGGTTTCCCGTCCGCCCGGGAACAGTTCGTCGAGGCGGTTTGCAGGGGCGAACAGGCGCGTCGGCCGTTTCGCGCTGAGCACGGCGATCGGCATAAGCGTTGCCCGCGCCCAGGACGAAAAATTGTAGATATTGAAGGGGAACCATTTGGGAAAGTAGATCACTTCCGGTGGGATGTTTGGCGTATGCTGCCAGGGCCATTCACCGATCAAGGCCAACCAATACCGCGTAAACACCCGAATATGTTTCAGGCCGCCTTTGCTCATGATCCATGCATGAGCCTTTTTCAAGCGCTCATCGTCTTTAGACATGCCCGCGCAACGAAGTGCTGCGTAACATTCGACCGTCGCGTTGATATCTCCGGCTGGGGCGTTGGCGTAAATCTCCCACGACCCATCGTCCCGTTGCTCACGCAGGATGGACTTCAACAATCCGGGGCGGGACGGGTGATCGTTCAACCCCATGAAATGTAGGGCGAGAACCCATTCGGCTTCCATGCAGGAATTGGTTTGCAACTTGCCGACCCAATACCCATCTGGATGCTGACTATCGATCGACCAAGCCAATCCATCCGCCATGGAATTATGGATTGTCTCTTTCAACGCCATTCGATCATGCGCGCTGTCAGCGGCGGCGCCATACTCAATATCGTGCTCAATACTCATATTGTGCTGTTCGTCCGTCAACTCGGGTTGATAATGTTTGTCACGCGATCAAGCCCCTCACGCGCTTCTTCGTAGGCGGGGTCAAGGGCAAGTGCCTGTCCATAGGCAGACTTCGCCTTCTCCAAATTGCCCAGGCCCTCATACACGAAGCCGAGGTCATGGGCGAACGACTTATCGTCACGGTCCAATGACACGGCTTTCTCGCAATCGGCTACCGCCAAGTCGAACTTATCCATTCTCGCTTGCGCCCAGCACCGGCCATTGAGGGCATTGGCAAAGGTTTCATTGATGCTCAGTGCGCTGCTGCAGTCTTCCACCGCAAGGGCGAATTCGCCAACCGCTATTTGAGCGGCACACCGCCGTTCATAGGCAATGGAGAGGTCGTCTTGAGGCAGGGTTCCATGATCAATGGCGGCGGTAAAGAAGGCAATCGCCCGTTCACTCAAACCTGCGCTATACGCCGCGAGCCCCCGACGATAATCACTCACGGCGGGGTCGGCACGTGACACACACCCGGCAACCATTATGAAACTCAGCACTACGAAAAACAGCTTTCGTGTCATTCCTATCGTCCTACAAAGTTACCTGGCCGGCGTTCCGCAACCGCGCGTACACCTTCCTTGTGATCTTCCGTGTCACGTAGCCAGGTTTGCTCCTTCAATTCATGATCTGTTTGTTTACGGATGGCCTCGGCCAAACCGTCGCGCATGGTGGCGCGCGTCGACATGACGCCGAGGGGGGCATTCTCTGCGATTTCAGCGGCCAACTTGGTAGCCTCGGCGCGGACCTGATCTTGTGTCGTCAAGACGTCGCCCAACCCCCATTCCGCAGCCGTGTCGCCGTTGATCCGCCGCCCGGTGTAAAAAAGAAGATTGGCTTTCTGCTCGCCAATCAATTGCGGTAGCCGATAGGTCAGGCCAAATCCCGGGTGAAAACCCAGTTTGACGAAATTGGCGGCAAAGCGTGTTTCCGGGCACACCACACGAAAGTCAGGAACCAGCGCCAGTCCGAAACCGCCCCCAATGGCGGCTCCTTGAATGGCGCCGACAACCGGCTTTTTATTGCTGTAAAGACGAACAGCTTCTTTGTACAGATTGCCCGAATTGCTGGACCGGCCATCCACCGTTTTCATATCGGCGCTGTCTTGCGAGGATTGAAAGTTGGCGCCGGCACAAAAATTCTTGCCGTCCGCAGCCAGGACAATGGCCCGGCAGTCTTTTTCTTCATCGAGAAGGGAGAACGCGTCCGCGAGATTGTGGATCAAACCGTCGTCAAAGAAATTATGCGGTGGCCGCTGAATTTCCACGGTCGCCACGTGGCCGTCGAGGGTTACCTCTGTGTCTCCGATTTTCTGTTTCATTTTATTCTTCTTCTTCCTGTGCGTTATCGTTCGCCACGCAGGACGCGGCGGGCAACCACCATTCTGTGAACTTCAGATGGTCCTTCGTATATCCTCTGTGTGCGAATTTGTTGGGCCATGAGCTGAAGCGGCAGTTCCTTTGTCATGCCCATGGCGCCCAGGGACTGCATCGCATTGTCCAAAACCTCGGTGGCCATTTCCGTGCCATAAACTTTGATCATGGACGCTTCGGTACGTACTTCCTGACCGGCGTCGCGTTTACGCGCCGCATCCATCACCATCAAGCGGCAGGCATGTATTTTGGTCGCGGCATCGGCAATCCACCATTGGATGGCCTGCCGGTTGGCCAAAGGTTCTCCGAACGTCACACGGTCTTGGGCATGTTCGCACATGATGTCGAGCGCACGGCGGGAAATGCCAACGCTCCAGGCGCCCATTTGTAGGCGTCGCACGGTGAGCCGCAACTGCATCGGTGCGAAGCCTTGGCCGACCTCGCCCAAAACTTTGTTTTCGGGCACGCGGCACTCGTCGAACACCACTTCATAAGTGCGCTGCCCGCCCAGCATGGGAATCTCGCGGGCGATCTCAAAACCCGGTGTGCCTTTGTCGATGAGAAAAGCGGTAATGCCACCGCGCGATCCAAGCTCCGGATCGGTCACGGCCATGGCAATGCAGAAATCTGATTCGGGCGCCCGGCTGATCCAAATTTTGCGGCCATTGATCACCCAATCAGAGCCGTCTTTGACGGCCCGTGTGATCATACCGGCAGGGTCGGCCCCGGCGCCGGGTTCGGAAATGGCGATAGAGGATATGGTTTCCCCTGCCGCGTAAGGTTCGAGATATTGCTTGCGCTGTTCGTCATTGGCGGTCGCCAACAGCATGTGCAGATTGGGCGAATCCGGCGGGAAATTGAAGGGAACCGCCGTCCGGCCCAATTCTTCATTCACGGCTGCCAGGGCCACATTGGGCAGGTTTACACCCCCCACTTCTTCCGGCACGTCGAGGCCCCAGAGCCCCAATTCCTTACATTTCGCGTGAAGCGGGGCCAATTCCTCCGGCGTCAGCTCTGCTTTTTCGCCGCGCGCATCCCGGGCAAGCACGTCGGGCTCCAGCGGCATCAGCTCGTTGTCCACGAATTTGGCCACTAAGTCCTTGAGCATGCGGTGCTCTTCCGACAGTTCGTATTCCATTACGCGCCTCTAATCTCGGGGTCTTAAAGCCCCTTTGTTAACCTTTTACGCCCGGAAAACGATGGGCGCATGGGGTTGATCCTGTTTTTTGGACCCGGCCGTCCCGCACGTCTCGCGGATACGACCGCGATGCCGTCAAGTCGGGCGGTTGGACGAGGGAGAAAGATAGCCTCGCCCAATCAACCATTGACCATACCAGGCCTGAGCCGCCGCTCAAACGCCAGTTTTGCTGGCGTGGCCGTATACGTATGCTAGCATCCGCGCCAATAAAATATGTCGTAACGGGAAGGGAAGTGCATGACGGTGGGTGATCAGACCGCCGAGGCGACGCCTCGCGCGGCCGATCCATCGACGGATGTCGATGGCGCATATGCCAAATATGTCTTGGGCGTATTGGTTGTCGTTTACGTTTTCAATTTCATAGACCGGCAGATCTTGTCGATCCTGGCGGAAGACATCAAAGCCGATCTCGGGATCTCTGATGCACAGATCGGCTTTCTGTATGGCACGGCCTTCGCTGTTTTTTATGCGGTATTCGGCATCCCACTCGGGCGTCTGGCGGATACCTGGCACCGAACCCGGTTGATTTCCATCGGTCTTGCCTTTTGGAGCCTCATGACGGCGCTGTCCGGTTTCGCCAAAAACTTTGCCATGCTGGCAACGTTCCGGTTTGGCGTGGGGATCGGCGAGGCAAGTGCGTCACCCGCCGCAAATAGTCTGTTGTCAGACTATTTCTCACCCAAGGTGCGCGCCACCGTTTTGTCGATTTATTCCAGTGGCATTTATATCGGGTCCGGCATTGGCCTGTTCATCGGCGGGGTGGTGTTGGACGGCTGGAACAATGCGTTTCCGGATCCGTCATTGGCCCCGCTGGGGCTGAAAGGATGGCAGGCGGCCTTTATGATCGTTGGCGTTCCAGGTCTTGCCATTGCCTATTGGGTGAGCACGTTGCGCGAACCGCAACGGGGCCAAAGCGAAGGTCACATCACACCGCCGCACCCGCACCCCTTCAAGGAAACCATCAAAGAATTTATTGCGGTGCTGCCGCCGTTGACCTTGTACGGATTGTACCAAGCGAAAGCGGATCGCGATGCGTTCGCCCTTAACATCACCGTGGGGGCCATGCTGTGTTTGCTGGCCTTTTTGTTGACCCGTTGGGTGGGCGAGCCGGTTCAATGGATCGCGCTGGCGATCGGGATATATGGGGCCTTTTCTTGGGCGCAATCGCTGGCCATGCGGGACCCGGCCACATTTAGAGTGATCTTCGGATCGAAGACGTTTCTATTGTCCGTCATCGGATTTCCGTGCATTGCCTTTGTCACCTATGGCGTTGGCTTTTGGACCATACCGTTTTTGGAACGGGTGCATGGGGTGAGCAAAACCGAAGTAGGAACCTTTATCGGTCTGGGGGCCGCCATTGGGGGATGGATCGGGGTGACCATGGGGGGCGTGCTCGCTGATCGATTGCAGCAGCATTACACCGGCGCGCGCCACATTATGGGCATCGCGGCGGCAAGCTGCGCGTTTCCGATCGGTATCGCGTTCACTCTGGTGGACAGCATTGTGGCGGCCTATGTGTTGTCTTTCCTGTTCAGCGCGCTCGCGCCCATGTGGGTGGGGCCGTCTTATTCCGCCGTGGTCGATTTGGTTTTGCCGCGCATGCGCGCCATTGCCGTGGCGCTGATTATTTTCATGTCCACCTTTGTGGGCCTGGCCATGGGGCCGTTCACCATCGGCAAGGTCAGTGATGCACTGGCCACCGGCGGCATGGAAAGCGGTGAGGCGCTGCGCTATGGCTTGATGTCCGCGCATGTGATGCTGATCGTGGCTATTGTGTTCTTGTTACTGGCCTGGCGGTTTCTGGACCACGACATGGAAACGAAGCTCGACCGCGCGAGAGCCGCAGGCGAAGAGGTTTAGGAGTTGTTCCTTTCAACTGTTGTGCCTGATTAGGAAAGCTAGTCAGTGAAGGATGGTGGCTTGCTCATTAGTGTTTTGAGAAAAATCTGGCGAGCTTGTTGCCCTTCGAGAAGTTTTGAAGCGGAAAGCTCATTCTCGTTTCGAGTGTTACTAGGGCGGCTGGAACAGTTGGGATGTTGGATGAGCGAAGAAGAGCATCAATCGCTGGAGTTTTCGGTGAGTTTTCCTCCTAGCGACAATCCGATAGCGGTGTTCGTTTTACAGGCCTTGCCGATTTCGCCCCCAGTTATCAATGGCCAACTGACGGCGCGAGATGTTGGTACCAATATTCGATTCGATATCAAAACCGATGGATTCACAAAGATCCTGGTCGGAGGCGCCATAGGATTTACGGTTTTAGCAACGCTGTTCGTTTTGTTGATAGTCACGATGCACGGACTATCAAATGAAACTATGCCCGTGCCCTGGTTTGGCGCGAAAGCTGAGTTGCCACTGGAGATGTTTTTCTCCGTGGCGGGGTTCATGTTAGCTGGGCTATTTGTTCTTATGTCTAGGCTTGGATGGTTCCTGTATTTTAGACGAGTAAAGAACAAGTGCGCTGATTTATTCAGTGTATCGAAACTAGACGAAATAACGAACAAACCACTTTGAGCTAAGCTGCCGCTTTGATCAGGTCTGCGGTACTACTCAAGCTGTCATACCCGGTTGTCAGACCGGGTATCCAATGGCGGTGCAGCGAATAATTTTATTTGCGGTAATTTCGTCGGGTTTTCTACCTTGGTTTGAGCTGGTGGAACCAAGAGTAGATTCCCGGTCTGACGATCGGGAATGACCTTGAAAGTATTCTAAGCCGCGGCCTTGATCGGGTCGGCGCCTTTTTCCGCGATCATGATGGTGGGGGCGTTGGTATTGCCGGAGCTGATCGCCGGCATGATCGAGGCGTCGACCACGCGCAGATTCCAATCATCACAAATGAGATTTGTGGATTACTTCTTCCCGAAGGCGCCCACGCGTTCCGCCATGTCGGGTGCGCGGCCCACTTTCTTGTTGATTTCGTAAGCGAGGCCCTCGGGCAAATGCATGCCGTCGCTTTCATCCACCAGCATTTTCACCGCTCGGTTGGAAAACCATGAATTGGCCAGGATCTCGCGGCCGAGTTTTTCCACTTCGTCGTCGAAGCGGTCATCGCGCACGCAGAAATTTACAAGGCCCATCTCCAGGGCTTCAGCGCCGGAATAAAACCGCGAGGTGAGCATCATTTCCTTGGCCTTGGCGACGCCCACCCGGCGGGGCAGGCGCTGGCTCATGCCCCACACCGGGGTGAGGCCCCATTTGGTATGCGTGTCGGCAAAGCGCGCGCCATAAGACGCGATGATCACATCGCCCGCCAATGCCAGTTCCAACGCCCCCGTATAGCAATGATTGTGCACCGCGGTGATCACCGGCTGGGGGAGGGTGGCCAATTTTTCGATGGTTTCCGCTTGGTAATTTTCATAGGGCGGATGTTCGCCGGCGGCGATGTCTTTCAAATCATGACCTGCGGAAAACGCTTTCCCCGCGCCGCGCAATACGATCGCGCCGATGGTTTCCGTTTCGTCCGCCAGCGCATCCACATGGGCGCGCAATTCTTTGAACAAGGGTACGTTGAGCGCGTTCAACTTGTCGGGCCGGTTCAGGGTAAGGGTGCACAATCCCTCCCGGTCTTCTCGTACAACCAAATCTGCCATGACGTCTCCTTCTGCCGCGCGGGGTGTTTTATGCAGAGTTTAGATGGACGGGCGGTGACTGCAACGTGTAAAAAGTTATCCAACACAACAAAACATAAACGGAGGAACGGTGATGGCGAGACTTTGCGATGGGCGCGTGGCGGTGGTCACGGGCGCAGGCCGCGGGATCGGAGCGGCCTATGCCAAGATGTTGGCGGAACACGGCGCCAAAGTGGTCGTGAACGATTTGGGCGGCGACCGGGCCGGCGGCGGCGCGGATCTCAGCCCCGCCCAGCAGGTGGTGGAAGAAATCAAAGCGGCCGGCGGAGAGGCCGTGGCCAATGGCGCCGATGTGAGCGATTGGGATCAATCCAAAGCGATGATCGACCAGGCCGTCTCCGAATTCGGCAAGATCGACGTGTTGGTCAACAATGCCGGTATTTTGCGGGACCGTATGCTGGTCAACATGACCGAAGCCGAATGGGACGCGGTCATTAAAGTGCATTTGAAAGGCACGTTTGCCCCATCGCACCATGCGGCCGCTCATTGGCGGGCTTTGGTGAAAGAAGGCCAGACCGTGGATGCGCGCATCATCAATACATCTTCCGTGTCCGGCATTTATGGTAATCCGGGTCAGACAAATTACGGGGCCGCCAAATCCGGCATTGCCTCGTTCAGCATCATCGCGGCGCGGGAATTGCGGCGCTATGGCATTACGGTGAATGCGATTGCGCCGATTGCTTACACGCGGTTGACCGACGACTTACGTGAATATTCCGAAGACGATAAAGCCCAGCGCGCACCGGACCGTGTGGCACCGATCGTGACCTGGCTTGCCTCGGAAGAATCGAAAGAGATTTCCGGCCGCGTGTTCGAAGCTGGCGGCGGCTTGTTGGCGATTGCCGAAAGCTGGCATCGCGGTCCCTCTCACGATCACATTCAAGACCCCACCCAGCTTGGTCCGGTGGTGAAAGAGATGATGTCCAAGGCGCGCAAGAATGCGGGCATGGACGGGCAGGATTTGGACTAGAAAAGGGCCCGGCGGCCCGCTCTCCCGTCCAAGCCATCCAAAGGGGATCCCCTGCAGGTGGCTTAGGAGGAGGCGCGGACGGTTAGGTAGATCAATTCATGTATCCAGGACATCACGCGGACAAGTTCCCCGACAAACCGGCCGTCATTAATGCGGCCACGGAAGAAACGGTTACCTTTAAAGACCTCAATGAACGGTCAAACCAATTCGCGCAATATCTCTATGCGCAAGGGTTGCGGCGTGGCGATCACATTGCGGTCTTTCTCGAAAACGATGTGCATTTTTTTGACCCGGTGTGGGCGGCCATGCGCTCCGGCCTCTATGTGACGGCCATCAACCGCTATCTGACGGATGAAGAGGTTGCCTATATCGTCAACGATTGCGAGGCGAAGGCGATTGTTTCATCCATCCGCCGTCAGGACGTGGCGAAGGATTTGCCACCCCTGATCCCTAATTGCCCAATCCGCTTGATGATGCGCGGCACGATTGATGGGTGGCTATCGTTTGAAGACACCATCGCCGATTATCCGGCCACGAACCTTGCCGAAGAATGGCGCGGCGACACCATGCTGTACAGTTCCGGCACCACGGGCCGCCCCAAGGGGATCAAGCGTCCGCTTACCGACTATAAGGTCTATGAATATGACCGGCTGGGGGAAACGCTGCGAACCATCTATCAATTCTCCGAAGACACGGTCTACCTGTCGCCGGCACCGCTCTATCATGCCGCCCCCTTGGCATACACTTTGGGCACGTTGAGTAATGGCGGTACCGTTGTGATGATGGAAAAGTTCGATCCGATCGACAGTCTGCGCTTCATCGAGAAATATAAAGTGACCCACAGTCAGTGGGTGCCGACCATGTTCATTCGTATGCTGAAGGAACCGGACGAGGCGCGCCAAGGTTTTGACTTGTCGAGCCATCAAGTGGCCATTCATGCGGCGGCCCCATGCCCCGTGGAAATCAAGCGTAAGATGATCGAGTGGTGGGGCCCCATCATTCGCGAATATTACGCGGGGACCGAAGGCAACGGCTCGACCACCATCAACAGCGAAGAATGGCTGGCGCATCCCGGTTCTGTCGGGCGCGCGCCCCAAGCGGTCATTCACATCTGCGATGAAGCGGGTACCGAAGTGCCCACGGGGGAGTCAGGCACGATCTATTTCGAACAGGATTTGACAACCTTCGAATATCACAATGCGCCGGACAAAACGAACGACTCGCGCCATCCGCAACACGCCAATTGGACCACCTTGGGCGATGTGGGCTATCTAGACGAAGAAGGCTATCTCTACCTCACCGACCGCAAGGCGTTCATGATTATCTCTGGCGGCGTCAATATTTATCCCCAAGAAATCGAAGACGCCATGGTGCTTCACGACAAGGTGGCGGATGTGGCGGTGTTCGGCGTGCCCAATGAAGAAATGGGCGAAGAAGTGAAAGCCGTGGTGCAATTAGCGCCCGGTCTTCAGCCATCAGATGATCTTGCCGCCGAATTGATCGCCTATGCGCGCGATCACGTGGCCCATTACAAGGCACCAAGGTCGGTGGACTTCATCGACGAGCTGCCGCGTCTGCCGACCGGCAAACTCTATAAGCGCATCTTGCGCGACAAATACTGGGGCAAGCACGACAGCAAAATCGTGTGAGCCTATTCATTACCCAACTAAAAGGACCTGAATTATGGGAGTACTATTTGAAAAAGAGGGCAATGTCGCCCTGATCACGCTGGACCGCGAAAAAGCGCGTAATGCCATCAATGGCGACATGGCGTCCGGCATTGAAAATGCCCTGGACCAATATGAAGAAGACAGCAGCCTGTGGGTGGCCATCCTCAAAGCCAACGGCCCTGTCTTTTGTGCGGGCGCCGATTTGAAGGAAATCGCGGCCGGTAACGGTGCGGCGCTCAGTACAAAGAAGGGTGGCTTTGCGGGCATCGCCAATCGTCAGCGCAAGAAGCCTGTCATTGCCGCCGTCACCGGCAGCGCGCTGGCCGGCGGAACCGAGATTGCGCTGTCTTGCGACCTCATCATTTGTTCCGACCAAACCAATTTCGGTTTGCCGGAAGTAAAACGCTCTCTGGTGGCAGGTGCAGGTGGATTGTTCCGTCTGCCACGGGCGATCGGCATGGCCCCCGCATTGGAAGTGATCATGACAGGTGATCCGTTCACGTCCCAGCGCGCATACGAGTTAGGCATGGTCAACAAGGTGGTGCCGGAAGATCAAGTGGTGGCGGAAGCAAAGAAGCTTGCCGAACGCATTACGGCGAATGCGCCCTTGGCGGTGCAAGCCAGCCAGCGGGTCGCCTCACGCGCCTTTATGGACGAAGACGCTGCGCTTTGGAAAGCAAGCGGCCGCGAATTCGCCGATATCGCCAAGACCGAAGACTTCAAGGAAGGCCCCAAAGCGTTTATCGAAAAACGCGCCCCCAATTGGCAGGGGAAATAAAGGGGCGAACGCAAATGTTTTGTCGTCCTCCCTGAGCTTGGCGGGAGGGCTATCGCATTTGGAAGACAACCCCTCTTGCGCTCATCCCGGGCGCCGTTCGGCGACCCGGGATCTCAAGAGAACACATTAAGATTCCTGCTTTCGCAGGACTGAGCGGAGGACCGGGCAACGACAAGATAATTAGGAGGCCACATGCCAACCACCACCCTCACAGCCGACTATCTGGTTATCGGGTCGGGCGCCATGGGCATGGCGTTTACAGATGTGCTCCTGGCCGAAAGCAAGGCCAGCGTCATTATGGTGGACCGGCATCACCAGCCGGGTGGCCATTGGAACGATGCCTACCCCTTCGTGCGGCTTCATCAGCCGTCCTCTTTTTACGGCGTTGAATCCAAGCACTTAGGCAGCGATCAAATTGACCAGGTGGGGTGGAACAAGGGCCTCTATGAATTGGCGACGAACAGTGAAGTCATCGCCTATTTCGACCAGGTGATGAACCAGAGTTTCCTGCCGTCGGGACGGGTGCAATATTTCCCGTCTTGCGACTATACGGGCGACAAGACATTCGTGTCCCGCCTGTCCGGCGCGACATTCGACGTGGATGCCAAAACCGTGGTCGACGCCACTTATATGAATGTCACCGTGCCGTCGGTATCCGGCCCGAAATATGAGGTAGCCGAGGGCGTGGCCTTGGTGCCACCCAATGGCTTGCCCCAGGTGATGGGCCAATATGACCGCTATGTCATTGTGGGGGCGGGCAAGACCGCAATGGATTCCTGTTTGTTCCTGCTGAAAAACGGTGTCGATCCGGACACCATCCGGTGGATCATGCCGCGCGACTCCTGGGTGCTCGATAGAGCGATCATTCAGCCTGGTGAGGAATTCCGCGAGCGCGTGACAGAGGTGTTTGGCCAGCAGTTTGCGGCCATTGCCGAGTCCACCTCCATGGACGATATGTTCGACCGTGTCGTGCAGGCCGGCGTTCTGATGCCGTTCGATCCGAAGGTGCGCCCCACCATGTATCGCTGCGCCACGGTTACCCATGCGGAGCTTGAGCAATTGCGGCGCATCGGCAATATCGTCCGTAAAGGGCGGGTCCAGCGGATTGATACCAACTCGATTGTGCTGGACGGTGGTGCCATCGACACCGACGCTAAGACCCTTCATGTGAATTGCACGGCGGATGGGCTGGAGCGGCGGCCTGTTGTGCCGATTTGGCAACCGGGCAAGATCACGCTGCAATCGGTGCGCACCTGTCAGCAAGTGTTCAGTGCCGCCTTTTTGGGCCATATCGAAGCGGCGTATGACTCAGACGAAACCAAAAACAGTCTGTGTACAGTGGTACCCCATCCGGACACGGATGTGGATTTCATGCGCAGCGCCTTGGGCAATATGGCCAATCAAATGGTCTGGTCTCAAGATCCGGGGTTGAAAGCCTGGCTTGCCAAGTCTCGCTTGGATGGATTGTCCACCACGCCGGATGCGGACGGCCCGGAAGCCGCCGCCATGATTGAAGTGGGTATGAAGGCGGCGGAAAAGCTGCAGGCCTATATCGCGGAGGCGGAACAAGCCCAAGCTTGAGTTTTCAAAAATAACAACAAAACCGATTTCGTTTGCTATTTCGATCCAAGTATGGTCTATCGCGCGTCACAGGCACCGCGCGTAGACGTCGATTAAGTCGTGGGCGGCACCTGAAAAGACGCACCGGCCATTTTTGATCGTTGCCAACATTGTGCGCCAAGAAGCGCTTACTTTCGGCAGCTGGTCTACGCGAGCTTCCCTTACGAAGGACCCTTCGTCCGCAGAACGACCCCATTAGGTCGGGCCGGCGGCGATTTGAACGCTAACTCATTGACACAATTTGCCGATTTAGGCCTTGCCGATCCCATTCTCCGGGCGATTGACGCACAAGGCTACACGACACCTACACCCATCCAACAGGGGATCATTCCGACCATGGCGCAGGGGCGCGACGTGGTGGGCATTGCCCAAACCGGCACGGGCAAGACGGCCGCCTTTGTGCTGCCTCTGTTGCAACGCCTGGCGGAAGATTCAACGCGGGCGCGGCCAAAGACCTGCCGGTTTTTGGTGCTGGCGCCCACACGGGAACTGGCCGCGCAGATCTACGAACAGGTGAAGGCCTATGGCCGCTTCATTAAATTCCGCGCCGCGATCGTGGTGGGGGGCGTGAAGCACGTGCCGCAAATTCGGGCGCTAAAGCCCGGCGTCGATCTTCTCATCGCAACGCCTGGTCGTTTGGAAGATCATCTAACGCAGAAAAACACCCGCATCGATGCCGTCGAAACGGTGGTGCTCGATGAAGCGGATCAAATGCTTGATCTGGGCTTCATGCCGGCCATTCGGCGTTTGATGGGGCTGCTGCCCGGCGACCGCCAAACGGTGTTGTTGTCGGCTACCATGCCGAAACAAATCCGCAAACTGGCCAATGATTTTTTGACAAACCCGGACGAAGTGTCGGTGGCACCGGCCTCGAAACCCATCGACCGGATCGACCAGCATATGATGTTGGTGGCGAGCGCCGATAAACGCGCGGCCCTGATGGAAGTGGTGGGGGTGTCGAATGTGGACCGTGCGATCATTTTCACGCGCACCAAGCGCGGCGCCGACCGTGTCTGCCAACATTTACAGAAGGCCGGTCATAAGGCGGCGCCAATTCACGGCAATCGCAGCCAAGGCCAACGGGACCGGGCATTAGCGGACTTTAAAAAGGGGCGCATCACCATGTTGGTGGCGACCGACATCGCGGCACGTGGGATTGATATTGATGACGTTTCCCATGTCATCAACTACGAACTGCCAAATGTGCCGGAAGCTTATGTACATCGTATTGGCCGTACGGCGCGCGCGGGAAAAAGCGGCGTTGCTGTTTCCTTCTGTGACCCCAGCGAACGCAAACAATTGCGGGATATCGAACGGCTAATCGGCCGCCCTCTGATGGGTGACGAGGACCGTAAGGTTTTGGATGCAACGGCCACGCCACCGGCGCCCCAGCGGAAGAAGCGGGTTCGCGCGCAGGTAAAGCCGTGGCAATCTAAAGGAAACGGCAGTGGTAAGCCGAAGCGTGCTAAGCCAAAGGCAAACGCCCGGTCAGCCTCTGCTCAACGGAAAACACAGAAAAAGCGAAGTTCATCTTCGCGACGACATCGGGTTTCTGCCTGACACCCCCACATTACGAAAGTCAGACACGCAACAATCAACGGGTGGGAAAGGCCCACTTGACGAAAGACGAAAGGACTAAATGATGGCAACCGGATCTGTAAAATGGTTCAACCCGACAAAAGGATATGGCTTCATCCAGCCGGAAGAAGGCGGTAACGACGTCTTTGTCCATATCAGCGCCGTGGAACGTGCTGGCATGTCGACCCTGGAAGAAGGTCAGAAAGTTTCTTACGAGGTTGAAGTGGACGAACGCCGCGGCAAATCATCCGCGGTTAATCTGCAAGCGGTATAAATCCGCGGCGGTTTTGTAAAGCCGCCGGAACGAAATTCTTGGCGCTCAGGCTGAAGGTCCAGCCTGGGCGTTTTTTCTAGGCGCTTAAGCCTTGCAACATGACAATGCTTCCGGTGGACGCGGCTTTGCGATGGTCCGCCAGGGCCTGATAATCGTCGGATTGAAACCACGCCAATGCGTCGTCTTTGGTTGGAAATTCGACCAACACGGTTCGTGTGTACCCCCAGTCCCCTTCGAGGGGTTCGACATTTTCATCCACACTGAGCAATCGCCCTTTGAAGCGGTTGAAAATATCCATGAACCCCGCTTCATACGAGGCATAGCGGTCGCGGTCGGTGATCTTCAGTGTGGCGATTAAATAGGCAGACATGACGCGCCTCCTTCGACTTAGAGAAGCGACATTGTGTGTTTAGAGCCGTCTCCGAGCAAGAGGGCGCCACAAGTTTCCGCCCCTTTATGTTGTCCGGCAATATGCTGGCACATGGTCATGGTATCGCGCATGGCGCGGTCGAACGGGCCCTTTTGGGCATAGACTGCGCTGCCGCCCACCGTATCGTAGAGTTTCTGGACGACGGTGCGTGCGCTTTGGAACGCGTTAAGGCGCGATAACCACACATCCGCCCGGTCCTTTTCGGTCAGAGGGGCGCCACGCTCGAGCTTGGTCCATTGGTTTTCCAATGACGAAAACACAAAGGATCGCGCGGCCCCTAATATCATTTCCGATTCGGCCACGGCTGTTTGAACCCGGGGGATGGTTTTGTAGGGCGTTCCGCCGGGCATCTCTACTTTGTCTTTCAGAATATTGGTTGCGTGATCAATGGCCGCGCGTGCCACGCCCAGCGGGATGCCGGACATTTTGCGCAACAGAGCATCTGGCGCTTGCCATAAGGGGCCGTCTCGGTGCGGTTCCCGGAAGTGAAAACTGTGTTCACGGGGGACGAACAGCTCCTCTCCTTTGATGGTATAGTCATTGCTGGCCGTACCTCTGAGACCGGTGGTGTGCCAGGTATCTTTGATTTCCCAATCTTCCACCGGGGCGACCATGATGCGCCATTCCGGCAGGCCTTGTTCATTCAGCTTTGGCGCGCCGTCTTTGAACACGATGCACCCGCCTGCGATGCGGTCTGTATGGGTCGATCCGCTGCAGAAGGCCCACTGCGCTTTTTTGACCGAATAGCCGTCCGATGTCTCATGGGCTTGACCCACCGGATATACCCAACCGGCCTGCACCATGTCCAAACGCGGATACAGCGCGCGGGCGGCGCTATCGTCCATAAAGCCAGAATAGAGGCCGCTGTCAGCGCCGATCATCAAGCACCAGCCAGCGGACGCATCCCCTTGCGAAATTTCTTCGATGAGTTCCACTTGTTCCATGGAGGTGAGTTCAGGGCCGCCCCAAATTTTGGGCATGATCATTCGGAAGAGGCCGGCGTCTTTCATCTTGGCGACGACGTCGGGGGGCAGCCGCCGCGCGGTGTCGATCTCTTCCGATTTGGAGGACAGGAACGGCCTGAGTGCTTTTGCGTTTTCCCAGATGTCACCAGCGGACAGGGGCTTTCCTTCTTGCGCATGGATATCGGTCGAAGCTGACTTTTGCGGCGTGTTCATCTGACGTTCCCTTCTGCTAAGCCGGTATGGCGTTTTTTATACGGTGCGTGATGGTGCCTTCGACCGCCACACCAACAAGATCCGCGAGGTGATCGATTGTGGATTCTTTTGGCTCCAGTTGCATGCTGACGAATGTGCCGTCGAACAACATGATGGCCAATCGGCTGGCATCGCGCAGAATGGCTTGGCGCTGTTTTTTGGGTGTCGAAGGTACAAAGGGCGCGAGTTGTTTTTCCAAGCCATCGCGCGACATCCGCCTGATGCGCCGGGCTGCCTCAAGCACTTTCGGATCACCCTTACGGCGTTCGGTCGACATAATAATGAGCAGCCGCAAGAAATCCGGTTGTGACGCGATCGATTTAGCGGCCCGTTTCATGGTGGCGTGCACACCTCCGGACGACGGGGTGCTGAGATGAAAATGCGACTCAAAAAAATCATCTGCCGCATCGTTGAGGACGGCCGCCAGTAAACCTTCCTTGCTGTCAAACGCCCAATAAATCGATGCCGGTTTAACGCCGGCTGCCTTGCTGATCATGGAGATGCTGGTCGCGGAGTAGCCGTTTTCGGCGATCAGCTTGCGCGCGGCGGCGAGGACCTTTTGCCTCGTTTCCTTACCTTCTTTGTAGCGACCGGTCTTTGACATGAATCTATCTTGAACGATCATTAAAGTATCGTCAAATGAAAAACGCTGGCGGCGGACTCTGCAAAGTTTGGCGGATCAATTGACGCCCCGAACAGCTTCTCCCAATCTGTTTTTAATCAGAACGGATCGCGGCGTCGCGGCGCGACATGGGAGGACAATTTTATGTCTGTAGCGGAAGATCTTTCACAACACAGCAGTGGTGCGGGTTCGAAATTCGGTTATGGCCCAGAGGGGGCCTTTGACAAGCCGGCGCTTGAGCGGGTCGCGGATTTAGCGGACGTGATCCGAGAGGGCGGCGACCTTGCGCAGCAACTACGCAAGCTCGACCAAAGCACGGTTGACGCGTTGATCGATGCCGGGTTCTTTCGATTTACGATCCCTCACGAACTGGGGGGCGAAAATGCCTCGATCCTTGAAACGGTCGAGGTGCTCGAGGCGATTTCCGCAATCGACGGGTCCGTCGGTTGGAACGTCATGTTGGGATCGGAAATCAATGCCATGGCCGTGGGGGGCATGGATTTGGCCTTGGCGAAGGAAGTCTATCTGGATAATCCGAAAGTGGTTATGTGCGGGGGTGGCGGTGCGGTCGTGGAACCTCCGCGTGCGGAGAAACAAGCGGACGGAAGCTATAAAGTTTGGGGGGCAATCGCGTTTGTCAGCGGCTGCCATAATGCGGAATGGTGCTTTATGCCTGCGCCGATCATCGAAAATGGAGAACCTATTGTCGATGCCGACGGTAATCCGAAGGTCAAGCTTTGGATGATGCACAAAAGCGAATACAAAATTCTCGACACCTGGGACGTGGCGGGCTTGCGTGGATCGGGCAGTCACACGGTTCGGGCCGATGGCGTGACGGTGCCGGCCAAATGGGCGGGCGTCGATTTGTTTGTTCTGCCGGCCCAGCATGACAATCCCGTCTATCGCACGCCGGTCCCCTTGCGTTTGTCATACAATAAGTCGGCGGTGGCACTTGGTGTCTGCAAAGGGGCATTGCAAGCCTTTGCCGATTTGGCGCAGAACAAGATTCCTGCTTTGTCGTCTTCCAGCTTGGCGCATCGCCCGATCGCCCAGCATCGCATGGGGGAATGCGAAGCGAAATATCGCGCGGCGCGCGCCTTCATGTTTGAAGCGCTTGGGGCGGTTCAAGACGAACTGGCGGCGGGGGCGCGGGTGCCCGGTCCCGAAACGACAAAGACAGCGCGCCTTGCCTGCATTTTCGCGGCCAATGCCTGCATGGAAGTGGTGGATGTCTTGCACAACACCGCAGGGACCAGCGCGTCCTTTATGGCCAATCCGCTGGAACGCCGCTTGCGCGATGCTCATGGCTGCGCCAGCCATCGCTGGGTGTCTCATTCTTTGTACAGCGAACTTGGCAAGATCTATTTGGGTCTTGAACCGGCACCGGAATTCGTCGGCACCGATGTTCCCGTTTAGGGAATGCGCCTTTCTGCCGTGCAGTTTTGAGCCTTTCGCCGGGTGACGATATGGGGCACAAGGGGCGCGCAACAATAAAGAGGGCCCCATGATCACCTTGCATCATTTGGAGAATTCACAGTCGATCCGCATCTTGTGGTTGCTGGAAGAATTACGCATCGACTACGACTTCAAAATGTATGACCGGGATAAGAAGACGTTCTTGGCACCGGCGGAATACAAAGCGATCTCGCCACTGGGGACCGCGCCGGTCATCACCGATGGCGATCTGGTGCTGCCGGAAACCAATGCGATTGTGGATTACATTTTGGATACCTATGGCGGCGGGCGCTTACGCCCGGCCTTGGGCACGGCGGAACGCGGCAAATATCTGTTTTGGTTTCACGCGGCCCAAGGCAGTTTTCAGCCGCTGCTCACATCGGCCTTTGTCTTTGGCGCGTTGAAGTCGCGCGTGCCGTTTTTTCTGCGCCCGCTTATGCGCGCGGTGATCGGTCAGGCGGAGAAAGCGTTTTTGCAGCCGCGCCTTGAGGCGCTCTATGCGCTCATCGAGGAAGATCTGGGAAAGACAAAGTGGTTTGCGGGCGACACGCTGACCGCCGCCGATATTGTCATGGGCTATTGTATGGAAATCGCCGCCGCGCGCACCGGCATGGACAAGCGGTACCCCAACGCTCAGCGCTTTCTCAAGCAAATGCATGACGAACCGGCCTATCAGCGGGCATTAGAAATTGACGGCAAGTTCGATCCCATGGCCGGGTAGGGGCATCGTCTTATCTACGATTGTTGACATGCGTCTTCTAGTGCGAGGCGGAATAGGTTTTTCAGTTGCGATTTTATTTTGGCGGCCGAAAAACCATAAATGTCTCGCAAGTCGAAAATCGCTTCTGTCCGGACAAGTGAAATAATGAGGGCTGTGAGATCGTCCACAGCCTTTTTGTTCGGTAGCCGTTCGCCGAGTGCTGCTTTCAGACGCCGAGCGTGAACAAGTTTACGGTAGCTGCGCAGATCCTTGGACAAGCCCGACGCCATTTGAGCGCGCATGATAGTTTCATTGTCCAACATGTAATCGACCCGGGCTTCGATGTAGCTTGGTATGTCATCGAACGTCGTCGGCAAGATAACAGCCTCCTTAACGTTTCGATCGATCCACTCGCTCATCGCTTGAAGCCGCGCTTGCTTATCGGGAAAATGCTGATGAAGTCCCCGCAGCGAGACGCCAGCTTTTTCAGCTAGATCCGATAGGGGAATGTCATCTTTGCCTTCCGCCAAGACAGACACCATCGTGCTCAGAATTCGATCCCGAGCATCAAGCCGTGCTTTTTCGCGTTTGCTGTTGTCGTAGGTCCGCTTTGCCATGGTCCCGTTGTCAAGTGATGAAACGAACGTCGAGCTTGCCGGCGATGTCATTCAAAAGCGCTGCATCCTGCGGGACGCGATCCGATACCGCATCCAGCTCCTCGAATAAATTGCCACCGCGACTGTCAGAGACCACGGCCAACAGAACCGTCTTCTCACTTTTGTTCGTGTAAGCATGAATTGTGTCGGCCGGTATGTGTACATACGACCCCGGCCCGAGGGTTTGTGCCGCACCGTCGATGGAAATTTCGACGGCACCTTCCAGGACAAAGAATGCCTCGTCCCATGGGTGATGGTGTGGCGGCGGGCCGCCCCCTTCTTTTCCTTCCTGGATATGCACTTCAAACGGTTTGGTCAGGTCGCCCTGGCCGAAAATAAGGACTTTCTCCCCAAGCACGTTGAGTGGCGCCGGTGGATTTTTCGCATCGATCACATGTGGTGTGCGCATGGCATCCCCCTATTCGTTGCACGCTATATGCAACGAATATAAATTAGATGCATACGATGTGCAACTAAAAAATTCGAATTGTTTTGGCGGCGCACCGGCGTGTGTATAGTAGCGAAAAAAGCCGCTCTAAAGCGGCAGATATGGGAGGCGGCATGTCCGGCGCAGACGCATTTCTTGCGGAAATCAAGGATCGGAAGGGTGAGGAGATTGGCCTTGCGGAATGGTGGCAATTCACGCAGGATCAAGTGAATGCCCATGGCGCGCTAACGGGCGATGACGGGCCAATCCATAGCGATCCGGACTGGGCCGCGCGTGAAACCGGGTTTGGCGGTTCTATTCTGCAGGGATCGTTGATGTTGTCTTGCTTCACCAAAATGGCGAAATCCCTCAACTGGCCGGACGGCGATATCGCCTATCGCATGAATTACGGTTTTGACCGCATACGGATCGTAAGTCCGGTGCGCACGGGGCAAAAGTTTCGGGGACGGTTTCGGTTGAGCGATGCGACCAAAAAGTCCGATACGGCGCTTCTTTTGAAATTGGATGCCGTCATTGAAGCCGAAGGAAACGATAAACCCTCTGTGGTGGCCGAATGGCTCGCCTTTATGCAATTCAATTCGTAAGCGGAGGAAGACATGCAAGCCCCCCTCCTTCCTTTAATCAGCGATTATGTGGCCCATCACGCGCAAGAACGCGCACAGCAATTGTTTCTTTGGCACGAGGGCAAAACCTATACCTATGAAGAAGCGGTTGTGGCGATTGACAACTGCGCCAAGGCCTTGCTCGCACGCGGTGTTGAGAAAGGCGATCGGGTCGGGTTTTACGGCAACCCCACGCCGTTCTTTTGGATCCACTTTTTGGCGACCACCAGCATTGGCGCCATTTGGATGGGCCTCAACCCCAAATACAAACGCGAAGAACTTGGCTATGTCATATCAGACGCGGAACCGTCGCTGATCTTTGCGCAAACGGAAGCGAGTGGCACGGACCGCAGCGACGAACTGGCCGCGCTGGCCAAATCCGTTGACGCGAATTTTGTGTCGCTCGGAGGTGCGACCGACTTTGTTCAGCGGTTCGAAGCGCTCTGTGCGGAAGGCGAAACGGTCGCCAATGGGGACTTGCTCTCCCGCCGCACCGACGTGGATACCCACGATCCGGCTTTTCTGGTCTACACCTCCGGTTCTACGGGACGGCCAAAAGGGGCTCTGCTGAGCCACTATGGGGAGAACTTTTGCAATATCATTTCCGTGGACCGAAAAGGCCTCAATAACCGCACCTGTATTTGCAATCTGCCGATTAATCATGTGGGCGCCATTGGGGATATTTGTGCGCGCATGATGGTGGGGGGCGGCACGCTCTATTTTCAGGAAGCGTTCGACCCCGCCGCCATGATGCGGCTGATTGAGCAGAAAAAACTCAACACGTGGGGGGCGGTCCCGGCGGTCTTTCAGCTCTGCGCGAATTCGCCGGTATTCGATGAGGTAGACCTCACCAGCATCGACCTGATTGCTTGGGGCGGGGCCCGCATGCCGCGCGAACTGTTGGCGACGCTCATGGAAAAGACAGGCTGCACGCGCTGTACGACCGGTTACGGCATGACAGAGACCGTGGGCGGGGTGTGCTATTCCCGCCTGGAAGATGACATCGACATCCTGGCGGAAACCATCGGCACGCCGGATCCGCGCCAACCCTTGCGGCTCTGGCATGCGGATGACCGTCCGGCTCTGCCTGGAGAAGAAGGGGAAATTCAGGTCCAGGGTGACTTTGTCATGAAAGCCTATTGGCGCCGGCCAGACGCGACTGCCGAAACCTTCACCGCAGATGGGTGGATGAAAACAGGCGACGTGGCGATCGTTCGGCCAGACGGAAATTTGGAACTGGTGGGGCGCTTGTCGGAAATGTTTAAATCCGGCGGCTACAATGTCTATCCGCGTGAAGTGGAACTGGCGATTGAAGAAATCGACGGCATTGTGTTAGCAGCCGTTGTGGCAATGGAAGATCCCACTTTTCAAGAAGTCGGTCATGCGTATGTGATGACGGAGCCAGGAGCTCCGCAGACGGAGGAAACCATCATTGCTTTCTTGAGGGATCGGATCGCCAATTACAAGGTGCCTAAGCAGGTGACAATCCTGGCGGAACTCCCCATGTTGCCCATCGGCAAAGTGGACAAAAAGAAGCTGAAAGAAATGGCGGCCGGGTAACGCTTCAAAGAATTTATTGACATATTGAGTGTCAATACATCTAATGGCGGCGTCTGATATCCAACTGGGCAAGGGAAGACCATGAAGATCGTCAATGAAGTGATGCCATCTGATCCGAAGCAAATCGAACAGATGATGGCGCCCGGGCCGGACGGCCCCATTTTCATGGTCAATCTGCTGAAGTTCAAAGAGAAAGCGGAATATGAAGACGGTCGAGAGACCGACCTCACCGGCCGCGAAGCCTATATGTTGTACGGGGAAGGGGTGATGAAGCTCTTGCCGAAATATGATGGCCGCGTGATATTCACGGGCGATGTGACGTTTTTGGCGCTCGGCCAGGCTGACGACATGTGGGATGAAGTCGCTATTGCCATGTACCCCAACCGTAAGGCCCTATTCGATATGTCATCCTCGAAAGAATGGCGGGAAGCGGCCGTGCACCGGACCGCCGGCCTCGAAGGGCAGCTCAACATTGAAACGGTCTCTCCCATGAGCGGAATGATTGCGAATCTGCTAAACCCTGCCTGATGGACCACAGCAGCAAAATTTTGGACAAACCGGCAACCGCCGATGGACGGCGCCAACGCAGTCAGCGCAGCCGAGAGAAAATTGTCGCGGCAATGCTAAAGCTGGTGCGCGGGGGCGAGATGAGCCCTAGTGCGGCTCAAGTGGCAGAAACATCCGGCGTCAGTTTGCGCACCGTCTTTCGGCATTTCGAAGAGATGGACAGTCTGTACAGGGAAATGTCCGCCGTTATCGAACAAGAGATCATGCCTATTCTGATACGTCCATTGACGTCGTCAAACTGGCGGCAACAGATTGACGAACTTATTTCCAAGCGTATTGAAGTCTATGAAAAAGTTTTGCCGCTGAAAGTGTCGGGCAGTGTGCGTCGGTTCCAGTCTGATTATCTCAAGCAGGACTACGATCAATTTCTGAAGCTTGAGCGTGCGGGCCTGAAGCATGTACTGCCAAAGTCAGTTACGGCCAATGCCGCCTTGTTCTCTGCCTTGGAGATGACAATTTGCTTCGAAGCCTGGCGGTCTATGCGCCAGGATCGCCGCTTGTCGGTAAAACAGGCAGAGGCCGCCCTGCGCCTGGCGGTCGACCGCCTCCTCGCCAAAGAGAGCTAGCAACGCTTAGGAATTGTCCCGCATCATTGCGCCGGCAAAAATGACAACCATTGCCGCCTCAACGATCATCGCGGTCGCTCCAGGGTCGGTGCCCTCAACGCCCAGCGTGATCAAGCGTCCAATAAAAGCCAGCGCCATGAGGACCATCGGTGCCAACAGCCAGCTGGTCTTGTTTCGAATGGCCGCGGCCAACGCCAATCCGCCGGAGCCACAAAAGAAGCCCACCATATCGGCGCGAAGATTGGCTATTCCCATGTCGCCCGTTGTGCCAATGGCGAACTGGGCGCCTGCTGTTACCGGATCAAGCAGGTATTGCACGCCGATGGACAACAAAAGCAAGCCGGACACACCGACAAAAACCCTGATGATAAGGTCTACCATTTTTCCCTCCCTTTTTTCACGACCGTAGCCTCATATGGGCGCCAGAGGCAAATGAAGCGTGAAAAGCGCTTCCTTATTCCTATTTTGAGTGGCATTTAAACGAGAGAAAAAATTTGGAGACGCCTGTATATGCCCCCGATTTCCCTTTCAAAAATCTTGAACCATTGGGCGACACAAAAACCGGATGACATTGTCATTGCCCATGAAGACCAGACCATCACCTGGGCGCAACTGGATCGGCGTACAAACCGTTTGGCGCGCGCCTATATGGAGATGGGGGTGGGACAGGACGATTTTGTGACCGTCGCGTTGCCCAACAACATCGAATTTTTCGAGGCCTGTTTCGCCACTTGGAAAGCGGGCGCCACACCGCAGCCGATTTCCGCCAAACTGCCAAAATTCGAACGGGACCAAATCATTGAAATCGGCACGCCGAAAGTCGTGGCTGGTGTCAATGAAGATGTGGCGGGCAGCAAGGCGCTGCCCATCGGATTTGAAGCGGATCCGAAGTTGTCGGATGAACCGCTAGAAGAACGGACAGCGGCTTCCTTTAAGGCGATGACGTCAGGCGGCAGTACCGGGCGCCCCAAACTGATCGTTTCGAAATTTCCAGCCGAGGTGGAACCGGGTTCAGCCCCCCTTGAATTGGGGGCGGAGAAATCTGTTCTGATCCCAGGGCCGCTCTATCACAATGGTCCCTTTCTGTGGGCCATGTACCCCTTATTCGGAGGCTGCCAGATCACCATCACCACACGTTTCGACGCCGAACAAACCCTGGCGCTGATCGAAAAATGGAAGGTGGACATGATCTATTTGGTACCCACCATGATGCAACGGATTTGGAAACTGCCGGAGCAAGACCGATTGAAGTATGACGTGTCCTCACTGAAAGCGTTGTGGCATCTGGCAGCGCCGTGTCCGGCCTGGTTGAAGGAAGCCTACATCGAATGGCTTGGGGCGGATGTTATCATGGAACTGTACGGGGGAACGGAAGGGACCGGCACCACCGTAATCACGGGATCAGAATGGTTGGAACACAGAGGATCTGTGGGCAAGCCGTCCGAAACCTGCGAAATCAAGATTGTCGGCGAGAATGGCGAAACCCTGCCAGCGGGCGAGGTTGGCGAGGTGTTCCTGCGCCCGTTAACGGGCGCGGGGACGACCTATCGCTATATCGGCGCGGAAGCGAAGTCGATTGAGGGCGGTTGGGAAAGCCTCGGCGATCTTGGATATATGGATGAAGACGGGTACCTCTATTTGTCCGACCGCCTCACCGACATGATTTTGTCCGGCGGGGCCAACATCTATCCGGCGGAAGTGGAAGCGGCCATTGACGCATTTCCCGGCGTGCGATCGTCCGCCGTGATTGGCCTGCCCCATGAAGACCTTGGAAACGCCATTCATGGCATCGTGGATGCACCGGGCGGGGATGTCACGGAACAAGCGCTTCTCGACCATCTCAACGAGCGACTGGTGCGTTATAAAGTTCCGCGCTCGCTGGAATTCGTCACGGAACCCCTGCGCGACGATGCCGGCAAGGTGCGCCGCAAATCCTTAAGGGAAGAACGGGTCAAGGGGGACTGACACTCTATTACATGAGGCGTAATTGCGGCTGTTCCTCTGCCGCGTCATAAGCGTGGTTCAACATTCCATCAGAGGAAACGAAGGATGAAGTTGCTGTCGGCCCCCTTAAGCATGTTCGGCGCGAAGGCGGAAATTGCAGCCCTTGAGAAAGATATTCCGGTCGACACGGAATTCGTTCCCTTTTCGCTTTCTACGTTTTACCAGCCCCGTCATCCCGACGTCGCGCGGATAAACCCAAAAGAACAAGTGCCGGTGCTGATAGATGGTGACTTGGAAATCTTCGATTCCACCCAGATTTTTGAATATTTCGAAGATCTGAAACCATCACCGGCATTGTGGCCGACGGATTTGAAACAGAGAGCGGCGGCCCGCCTGTTGGAGTTGAAATCCGACGAGGTCTTTTTTCCGAATGTGGTAAATCTGTTCCCGAACAATCAGACCCCCGACCATGCGGACCGGACCAACACATCGAATAAAGAGATTGATGCCTTTTACGACGCGATGGATCAGCAGCTTGCGGGGCAGGACTATTTAGCGGGTGACTATTCCTATGCGGATGTCGCGTTCTACATGGCCCAATTTTTCGCAAGCTTTATTGGACGGCCCATGGACGCTGACCATAGCCGGCTTGTCGCCTGGCGGTCCCGTGTGGGAGAACGCCCCGCGGTCAAAAAAGTGGTCGGTGCCATGCGCACCTATTTGGCGGATAACGGCATTCCCACGGACGGGTTCTGACCTCAAGCGGATTGCCCGCTGTTCAAGCCGCGGTTGATCTTTTACTCTCTTCGTCGATGAAACGATTAAGAGGGCGACATGGTGGCTCCGCAAACCGGTCAATGTCTCTGTGGAGATATCAAATTCAGGATTGATGGCGCGGTTATCCGCACGAACGCGTGCCATTGCACTCAATGCCGACGGTGGGGCGGTCACTATTGGCCCTCGGCGGATGTGAACCAAGACGACCTCGTGCTGACTCATGGGGCTGAAAGCATCGCCTGGTACGATTCTTCCCAAGAGGCGGAGCGTGGTTTTTGCATTGTGTGCGGATCCTCCCTGTTCTGGCGGCGCAAGCAGGGGGACACCTCTTATGTGTCCGTGGCAATGGGCACATTGAATGCACCGACCGGGCTATCTTTGGATAAGCACATCTTCACGGAAGACAAAGGCGACTATTACGAGATCACGCCCACTGATACTAAAAAATAAGGGAGAATGAGATGCTGACGGAAGGCACCTATCGCGGGTTTCAAGTGGAGGTCGAAAGTCCAGGCATCGCTTGGATTACGTTTAATCAGCCCGACCGGTTGAACGGCATGACCGCGGATATGAAGCGTGATCTGTTGGAGACCATCACCCAAATTCAAATGGATGACGCGATACGCGTGGTGGTGTTTACCGGGTCGGGCCGGGCGTTTTCAGCGGGCGATGACATTAGCGGTAAAGACATTCCGGATACGGAAGAAGGCCTGGTGCCGGATATTTTTCACGGGCATCACAACAGCAACGGCACCTATAACGGACTGCGTTGGATTTCTCAGCCGATCAATCAGTCAATCCGGAAATTGGATAAATTGACCATCGCCGCCATCAATGGTGTCGCCATTCAAACTGGATTTTCCTTGGCGTTGGCGTGTGATTTTCGAGTGGCCGCCCGGGGGGCGAAAATGGGATCGGCCACGTTACGGTTTGGCCTGTTGCCCGATGAAGGCGGGCAGTTTTTATTGGTTCAGTTGATGGGCGTGGCCAAGACCATGGACTTCTTGATGCGCAAACGCATTGTCACGGCCGACGAAGCCTTGGAACTTGGGCTCGTCAATGATGTGGTCGATCATGAGGCGTTACATGGCCATACGCAGGCTTTGGCGAAGGAATTGGCGGACGGCCCACAAATTGCCATGCGCTTGCTGAAGCAGTCCATCTATCGGGCGGCCGAAATGCCATTCGATCAGTCGCTGGATGAAATCGCCGCCAAAACACCCATGGCGGATCATCACCCCGATGCGCGGGAAGGTGTGACGGCGTTTCAAGAAAAGCGAACGCCGAAGTTCAATAGATGGTTGGAAGGTTAGCGAGCGATGACAGTTTCTATTCGGGACGCTGAACCAAGCGACCGCGACAGGTGTGTGGCGTTACTGGGGCAGTTGGGATCCTTCACCGGATTAGATGTCCACTCAAAAGCCGGTGATACATTCGATCAATTGCTAGATCACCGCCGTGGGCGGATCATTGTGGCGGAAGAAGACGGGCGGATCTTGGGGATGGCGTCGGTGTCATACAATGTGGCCATGCGCTATGGCGGCGAGTATTGCCAGTTGGAAGAACTGATCGTCGACCCGGCAGGGCGTGGTAAGAACATCGGCGGACAATTGGTGGCCGCAACCGTCGAACACGCGCGGGCACGTGGTTGCGCGGAATATGGTCTTTATCTGGTGGAAACGACGGAACAAAACCAACCCTTTTACGAAAAATATGGTTTCGTAAAGGTGGGGTCCGAAATGCGCCAGGTTTTATAGCTCCTTCCCAAGGGGAACATTGGGCTGGTCAGGGATGCCACACTTTGTGCAATTTTTGACATTGTCATTTTGAGGCGGGTCGGGCAGACATTGTGCCTCTGACAAATGAAGGGACCGCATCATGGATGTTGCCGACGCGCTGTACAAACGCATTTCAATTCGTGCTTACAAAGATACACCCATCGACGAGGCGACGGTTCGCGACCTGCTGGACAAAGCGCGTTGGTCGCCGTCCGGCGGAAACTTACAGCCCTGGAAAGTGATTGCGTTAAGCGGTGCGGCGAAAGAGGCCGTGACTAAATTGTCAGGTGAGGTGTTGGCGGCGAATCCCATGGGGGAGGCTGGCGACTATCCCATCTATCCCGAGGCGCTGGAAGAGCCCTATCGGTCACGCCGGTTTAAAGTCGGCGAAGACATGTATGCCAAACTGGGTATTCCGCGAGAGGACAAAGCGGCGCGCTTCGCCCGCCTTGCGGAAAACTACACTTTCTTTGGCGCACCGGTGGCGTTCTTTTTTGTCATCGACCGATGCATGGGACACGGTCAATGGGCGCATATGGGTATGTTCATGCAATCGCTTGCGTTGGTGGCGGAAGAAGCTGGATACGGAACCTGCATGCAGGAAGCCTGGGGGATGGTGCGTGACAGCTTGGGTAAACATTTCGGGTTGCCGGACAATGAGTTGGTGTATTGCGGCATGGCCTTGGGCGTGCCGGATATGGACCACCCCGTCAATTCGTTGCGGTCCGAACGCGCATCCGTCGATGAATTTGCAACGTTTAAAGGGTTTTAGGCTGTCGTCGATGACGGCTCGTCAAAATACTGGCCGTTTAAGACGCTAGTTTCGTTTCTTTGCCAACCGTGGGCTCCGGTTCGTCCGGCGTCGTCGTGTGTTGAACCAGTATCTCAATCAGAGCGTCGACCTGAAGCGGTTTTGCCAAATGCGCGTCCATACCCGCCGAGAGATATTCCTCGACCTGATGGGTCATGGCATTGGCCGTCAATGCAATGATCGGAGTCTGGGCCCGCCCGTTTTCCGATTCCAGCCTACGGATTTCACGTGTGGCTGAGACGCCGTCCATTTCGGGCATTTGCACATCCATCAAGATCAAGTCATAGCTGCCGTCTTGCCAAGCGGCAATAACCTGCTTACCTGTTTCAACAATGGTTAAATCAACGCCGAGGGCCCCTAGAATTGCCGTCAAAACGTTTTGATTGGGCACATTATCTTCGGCGGCAAGAACATGGACCCCAAAATGGGTTTTGGACGGTTTCTTTGACCGCAAATGTGAGGCGGTGGTTTCCGCTTGACCTAACCGTTCCTCGGCGTGACGCAGCGACAATCCGAAGCGGAAGGTGGATCCTTTGCCCGGGTGACTTTTGACATCAATCCATCCACCCAGGTGATGAAGAATTTTCTTGCATATCGCCAGCCCAAGCCCCGTGCCGCCATATTCGCGCGTGGTGCTGGCATCCGCTTGCTTAAACGGGACAAATAGGTCTTTTAATTGTTTTTGACTGATGCCGATGCCTGTATCCTCGACGGTAAAGGTGAGATAACTCGCATCACCGAAACGGTCGGGTACTGAGCGAACAGACAGCGTAACAGAACCGGATTGTGTAAACTTGATTGCGTTCGAAACTAAGTTGTTCAATACCTGCCTGAGACGAGTTGGATCTCCGATAAATTTTGATGTGGTGTCGTTCTGGCTGTCAATCGCAAACGCAAGCTTCTTTTGTTCCGCTCTCGGACGATAGAGCAGGTCGACCGAGTCCAAAAGATCGGCGAGGCTAAACTCCGTTTTCTCGATCTCGAGTTTGCCGGCTTCGATTTTCGATAAGTCTAGAATGTCGTCAATGATATTGAGCAACGCATCGCCTGACTGAGTGATGACACTGACCATATCTTTTTGTGTGTCGGACAGCTCGGACATTTTCAACGCCTGTGCCATGCCCAACATTCCGTTCATGGGCGTGCGGATTTCGTGGCTCATATTGGCCAAAAATTCGGATTTGTGCCGGTTGGCATCTTCGGCGCGGCGTTTGCTTTCGACCAGTTCCTGAATATCTGTCATGCTGCCCGCCATTCGGATGGGGCGGCCTTGGTCATCCCATTTCGCTTGGCCGTTTACCCGGAACCAACGGTATGATCCATCCTTGCGGCGGCCTCGGTATTGGATGTCGTAGGGCGTTCCATGGCTCAGATGATTGTCCAATGCTTTTTGGCATCTTTCGACGTCATCTGGATGCAGAAGGTCTTCGAAGCTCAGGTGGACGTCGGTTGTGTCACCCTTTGTATGACCAAGCAATTCCCAGACTTTTGCGGAATAGAAAATCTCGTTGTTGGCAATATCGTAATCCCAAATGCCAACGGCTGATCCTCGGACGGCGTTTTCCAAACGATCTTTTGTTTTTCTTAGTTTTTGGGTCAGGTTTTCAGTCTCACGCTTCGACTCTTTCAACTCCTCGAAGTTTTGGACAACGCCGCGCGATAAACGCATCGCAAAACCGCTAATAAGGAAACTGGTTGCGATGATCAGGCTCATCATGGCGTAGAATATGAAATCGACTGTCTGCGCGACCAGAGGATTGAGTGCCGTTGAGTTTTCTCTGAACCCGTTCATGGCAGTTTTCAGGATCGCGCAAACGTCTTCTTTTGAGATCGCGCCGGCTATGTGGTTATTGATCGCGGATAATGCTTGATCCGCCAACCTCAAATTTTGGTCACAGATATCGGCGGACCCATCGTTTCTGACAAGCCGTATCAGGGCGCCCTCGATGCTATGAGCTGTCTTGAGACATTCAGCGGGTTGTTGGCGCACTTGTTCGACAATTGCCTTCAAGTTTGTCGCTGTCGTGCCGTCATTTTTCTCGAAGCCGCGAACCGCATCGGCCAGGTGATGAGTGTTTATGGTGTGAGTGGAATTGAGTTTGTGAAGTCGCGCCCCTTTCGCGATTTCCCAGGCGCCGAACACGCTGACCAATGCAGAAAGGGCAATCAGACAATTAATCCACCCAAGCTGCCGGCGAATGTGTTGCGAACTTCTAAACATTTGTAACCCAACCCCCCTTATTCGAGTGGGAAACGTATCGAACTTAGGTTAATTGAGCCTTGCGCATACTAACGGGGGCGCACCCGTTTCCCCTACGTCTCCTTTGTTTATTTTGTCGGATTGGTTCCTTTGTGAGATCTAAACTCTCTTGGCGTTTGCCCGTGGTTGCTCAATCGGAAGCTGGCCGTTAAGACTAAAGAAAACAAAACAAAGAGCGAGGAAACACGATGAAAGCTGCGGTTCTACGAGAAGTGAACGCCCCCATGGAGATCGAAGATGTTCAGATCTCTAAGCCGGGTCCGAGGGAAGTTTTGATCCGGACGGCTTATGCCGGGGTCTGTCATTCCGATCTTCATTTTCAGGACGGCTCTTATCCCTATCCGATGCCTGCCATTTTGGGGCATGAATCTTCCGGCATCGTTGAGGAGGTGGGATCGGAAGTCACCTATGTAAAGCCGGGCGATCATGTGATTACGTGTTTGTCCGCCTTCTGTGGGCATTGTGAGCATTGCCTCACCGGTCACATGTCACTTTGTCAGGAACCGGAGCTCCAGCGCGGGCCGGACAAGGAGCCGCGGTTGAGTTCCGGCGGCGAGGTTGTTCATCAGTTTTTGAACCTGTCCTCCTATGCGGAACAAATGCTGGTTCACGAACACACAATCGCGAAGATCCGTCCCGATATGCCTCTGGATCGTGCGGCATTGATCGGCTGCGGCACCACCACCGGCGTCGGCGCCGTGATCCACACGGCCGGCGTGAAGCCGGGGGAGACGGTGGCGATCATCGGCTGCGGCGGGATTGGCCTTGCGGCGGTCAACGGTGCATCCATTGCCGGAGCCAGCCGCATTATCGCCATTGATCGCGTACAGTCGAAACTGGACCTGGCTAAAAAGTTCGGCGCGACCGATGTGATCAATGCGTCCAACTTGGATCCCGTTGGCGAAGTGTTGGAAATGACCGGAGGGGGTGTCCACTATTCGTTTGAGGCGATTGGATTGAAAAACACAGCGGAACAAGCATTCAATATGCTGATGCGCGGTGGCACCGCAACCGTCATTGGCATGATTCCGGTGGGTCACATGATCGAGATACACGGCGCCGCCTTGCTGCCGGAACGGAAAATACAAGGGTGCATAATGGGCTCCAACCGCTTCCGTATCGACATGCCCCGCTATGTGGATTTTTACATGAGCGACAAGCTCTATCTGGATGACATGATCTCACAGCGGATCAAATTGGATGGCGTAAATGAAGCGCTGGCCAGCCTGAAAGAAGGCGGAGACATCGCCCGCAGCTTGATCGAATTCGAGCATTAGAGACGACATTGTTTGGCGGAGTGCTCGGAGAGGCCCTCGTCATGCACGGAACGGCTTCTTGCCCTAAAAGAAATTGGGCAGGAAGCCGCCTTTTTTGCGGTCCACCTCTTCCATCACCCGCAGGAGATTGCCCCCCCAAATTTTCTGGATGTCTTCTTCCGTGTAACCACGTTTCACAAGCTCCACGGTGACATTAATGCTCTCGGCTGCATTGTTCCAACCGTCAATGCCGCCACCTCCTTGGAAGTCGGATGAGATCCCTACATGATCGACGCCAACCAGGTTAACGGCGTAGTCAATATGGTCGACCAGGTCGCTGACCGTGGCTCGCGGATAGCTGTTTTGGATGGAACGGAGTCTGCGGGAATAGGCGCGCTTCTTTGTGGGGGAGGCACCAAAAATCTCATCGAGTGATTTGAATGGGAATTGTTTGCGCAAGGCGCCGAACGCTTCTTTCTTATTGTCAGTTAGCGTCGCAAGGTATGTATCGAAGGCGACGATTTGAACCACGCCGCCTTTTGCCGCTAGGGCCGTGAGCTCCTCGTCGCTCATGTTTCGGGGGTGGTCAAAAACGCCTTTAACGGAGGAATGGGAGGCAATCACCGGCGCCCGCGATTGTTTGATCGCCTCCAGGGTCGTTTGTTTCGAGGCATGAGAGACGTCGATCATGATCCCTAAGCGATTGCACCGGCGTATCACCTCGCGGCCGAACGCACTTAACCCGTTATGAAGTGTGGGGCCATCTCCAAGGTCCAAACGCGGTTGAGCGGAATCTCCGATATCGTTGTGTCCGTTATGCACCAATCCAAAATACCGCGCGCCCCAATCGTAATAGGTATCCAAGAGATCAATCTGTGTCCCAATGACATAACCGTTCTCAATGCCGATAAGGGCCGCGCGCTTGCCATCGCGATGCAAGGCGCGAACGTCTTCCGCGGTCACGGCCAAGCCAACGCGATCCGCATCAGGACCGGTTGTCAGGCGGTGGATGGCTGCGAACTTGGCGCTGGCGGTTGAAACCGCTTGGGCATAGCCGACAGGATCACGTTTGGTCTGGCGCACATAGACAATGAAAAACGCGGCGTCCAGTCCGCCTTCCTCCATACGCGGAAGATCCACTTGCGCCGGTGACGGGTTTACCTCTCCCATATTAAATCGGTCACTGGCAAAGAATGTGGGGATGTCCACATGGGTGTCCACCGTGATGGCGTCGGCGTGAATCCGTTCAGCTTTTACCTGGAGGTCCGTGTCATCCGCCAGGACGGGGCTCCAGGTCATCGCTGTGTAGAGGACCGCCGCCGCGGCTGAAAGGTTCCGGCGCGTAAAGTATGAAATTCGGGAGGGCGTTGGCATTGCGTGCTCGATCTTGTTAGTTTTGCGCAGAGCAGTTTATGCCAGCCAGTGCAGGCACGCAAAAACTAAGAGCGAAAGAGGAGTAGGCATGAGCATTCGATTGGGACTAGGCGCGACTGTTCCGGCGCTCACCGACCCGAAGGCCTTTTGGGCATTTGTGGAATTGTGCGAGGAAAGCGGTGTTGACTCCCTTTGGCAATCGGACCGGCTGGTGTCCAAAGAGCCTCAGTTTGAATCGATGAGCGTGATGGCGGCGCTGGCGGGTGGAACCGATCGGATCAAGTTCGGCATGAATGCGGTCGTGCTGGGATATCGCGACCCCCTTGTGCTGGCGAAACAGTGCGCGACGATCGATCAATTGAGCGGCGGCCGTCTGTTGCCGGTCTTCGGTGTGGGGGCACCATCGAACGCGGAATGGGACGCGACCGGACGCGGCACAAAAGGTCGTGGTGTGCGTGGAAACGAAGTGTTGGAGATCATCACTCGTCTTTGGACGGAAGATGAGGTGACCTTCGAGGGCCGTTTCTTTACCTATAAGAATGCAAAAATTTCACCTAAACCAAAACAAACGCAATTGCCCGTTTGGATCGGCGGGAACAGCGAGGCCGCGATCAAGCGAACCGCGCGCCTAGGAACCGGGTGGCTTGGGGGGCTTGCAACACCGGCAACGACGCAACGGGTGATATCGCACGTGAAGGAGGCCGTTCAAGAATATGGCCGCTCGATTGATGACGATCATTATGGTGTGACCGTGCCGTTTCGTTTCGGGACCTTGGACGATGCACCAGCGCAGCGAACGGTCAAAACCGTCAGCGCGCGGCGGATGGACGGATTCGATCCACGAGAATCCCTCGCGATCGGAAATTCAAGCGACATTATCTCCCTCTTGAAACGCCATGTGGAGGCGGGAGCCTCGAAATTCGTGATGCTGCCGATGGCGGCGGACGCCGATGACGTGATGGACCAAACACAACGTCTGATAGCGGAGGTTATGCCGGAGATAGAAGACCGGCAGCCGCGCGCCGCGTAAATTTTTTGCAGACCTTGCACTGTGTGTTGTCCGAAGAATGGGCGACCCGATTTTTTGCCACGCCGTACTCATAATCTGACCCGACTGGCGCCGGATTTCGTGGATATTTGCCTGGGGCAGGGCTAGCCTTTCTCAAAACATATCAGGTTCAGAATTGAGCCGTTGAGGGAGGTTGCCATGGGCGAACTAAAACACTCGATCTGCCGCGTCTGCCACGCACAATGTGCCCTGTTGGTTGAGATGGAACATGGCAAGCCGGTGAAGGTTGTCGGCGATAAGGACAACCCGCTTTATCACGGCTATACCTGTGTGAAAGGCCGCGAACTTCCGTATATGCATTATTCCGACAAACGGCTTCTTCATTCCCAGAAGATGATGCCGGACGGACGCCATGCGGCCATTCCCCACGAACAGGCTTTTCAAGAAGTTGGCGAAAAACTGAAACAGATCTTGGACACCCATGGGCCACGGTCAATCGCATATTATGTGGGAACCCACGGCTACAACAATTTTGCAACCAACCGGTTTGCAGATGCGTTGATGGACGCCATCAACTCGCCCATGCGGTTTTCCAGTGTCACCATTGACCAACCGGGAAAAGGCATCGCGACCGCGCTCCACGGCGCCTGGCAGGGCGGCACGACAAATATCGACATTGCGGATGCATGGATGTTTGTGGGAACCAATCCCATCGTTTCCATGTTCGGCGGTGCTCCGGTCAATCCGGCACGCGCAATTAAAAAAGCGAAACAACGCGGGCTCGATTTGGTGGTGATTGATCCGCGGGTCACGGATGTGGCCAAACATGCCACCATTCATTTGCAGCCCAAGCCCGGAAACGACCCCGCCATCCTTGCCGGCATGTTGCGGGTGATCTTCGAAGAAGGCCTCTACGATCAGAAATTCACAACTGAGAATGTGGACGGTTTTGTCGAGCTGCGCGAAGCGGTCGATGCGTTTACGCCTGAGTTTGTGGCCGAACAGGCTGACATCCCTGCCGAAAAGCTGAAGGAAGCAGCGCGCGTCATGGCGAAGGCCGGGCGTGCGGGGTGCACCGCCGGGACGGGTCCCAATATGGCAGCCTATGGCAACCTGTCGGAATATCTTCTTCTGTCCATGATGAGTGTCTGTGGTCATTGGTTGCAGGAAGGGGACCTGTTTCCGAACCCAGGTGTGTTGGTCAATCGGGCGCCCGCCAAAGCACAGCCAACCGGTCCGTTTCCGGCCTGGGGATTTGGCGAGAAACTTCGTGTACGGAATTTGACGGACACGGCGTCCGGGTTGCCCACGGCCGCTGCCGCCGACGAAATTCTTTTGGAAGGCGAAGGTCAAGTGCGCGCCCTCATTAGTTTGGGCGGCAATCCCATGATGGCGTGGCCGGATCAGCTCAAAACCTATGATGCTATGCGCGAACTCGAGCTGTTTGTGAGCATCGATCCGCTGATGACGGCCTCTGCGCGCCTGTCTCACTATGTGATTGCGCCGAAACTAAGCCTCGAATACGCAAGCGCTACCGCGCTCAAGGAAATGCTGGGCAGTGGCACATCGGGCGAGGGGTATCAGGTTCCCTATGCGCAATGGTGTGAGAAGATTATGGACCCACCTGAAGGGTCCGATGTGGTTGAAGATTGGGAATTCTTCTATGGTGTGGCCAAGCACATGGGGCTTGAGCTGACCATTCAACCTTGGTCGTTCATGGACCCCGCCAATAAGGCGAAACACGCCACCAAAATCGACATGCAGAACAAGCCCACCGGCGAAGAGATTTGGGACTATCTCATGAAAGGGTCACCGGTCGATTTTGCCGACGTGAAGAAACACGAAGGCGGCCGTTTGTATGATGTGCCGGAGGTGCGTGTGGCGCCGCGGGATGACGGAAACACGGCGCGATTTGATGTGGGCAACGAGGTGATGATGAAAGAGCTGGCGGAGGTTAAGTCCGGCAGTTTGCATGAGCGTGAAAAGGATTACGCGTTCCGCATGATCAGCCGGCGCTTGCATGACCATCACAATTCGAATTGGCATTTCGCTCCCCATATGAGCCGCAAATACAAATACAATCCGGCCTTCATGAATCCGGACGATATGAAAGCTCAAGGGCTGAAATCGGGTGATATCATTGAGGTGATCGCGGAACGCGCTTCCATCAAAGGGATTGTTGAGGAAGCACCGGATGTACGCCAAGGCTCTATCGCCATGACCCATTGCTGGGGCGACTTGCCGGGGATGGATGATGATGTCCTTACCCATGGATCGAACACGGGCCGGTTGTCGAGCGTCGAAAAGGATTACGATCCTTATTCGGGCATTCCGCGTATGAGCTCTATTCCCATCAATATTCGTTTGCTTCAATCCGCCGTGGCCGCGGAGTAGCACGTCTCACATCTTTCTAGGATCGATGGTACACTTTATCATCGGTCCCCCTTAGGAGATGTGAGATGACGGAAGCTGAAGCCCTCGAATTTGAACTCTATGAAAAAGCGCTGAAACTGGCCGAGCTGCGCGCCAAGGATCCCGGGCGCGAGGTACCAGACTACACATTCCAGACAATGGCTGGCGACACGACGCTGTCCCGTCTTTTCGGGGGCAAGCCCAAACTGCTGGCCATTCACAATATGGGGCAGGGGTGCCGTTACTGCACCCTTTGGGCCGATGGCATCAACGGTATCTTGCCGCACCTTGAAGACGCTTTTTCGGTGGTATTGCTGTCGAAAGACGCACCTGATTTGCAACGGCGAATGGCGATGCATCGCGGCTGGAAATTCCGCACGGCGTCGCACGGAGGGACCGACTATCTGGCGGAACAATCGGTTGCCCCGGATGGCGGTAATACGCCCGGTGCCGTTATCTATGAAAAGAGCGGCGACAAAATTATGCGTAAGGGGGCTGCGAATTTCGGACCGGGGGATCTTTATTCGCCCATGTGGCATTTTCTATCTTTGGCCGGCCTTGGGACTGGCGACTGGACACCCCAATACAATTACTGGAAACGTCCAGACACCATGGATGATGGCGGCGCAGATCTTCGCGACTGACTAGGATGTGGGCGTATTGTCGAACGTTGGTTCCTGAACCAGCACGGTATCGCCTTCTTCACAAGTGGTCCATTGCTCCGTTAACAGAGCATTGATGGACGCGAAGGTCCGTTGACTGCCCAGCGGGCCATAGAACAGGTCGTGACGTTTCTTCGCGGCGTCTGGAAGCAATTCGGATGCGTTCGCAAACGGTGTTTCATGTGCCGCCGTGATAAAAGTGACGGCGTCATCGGGGCCCATTATATGCGCAAGATAGAGGTCTTGATGTGTGGCGTCGCGGCCCAATTTTACTTCCAGCGCTGCTTTGTGGGTTCGCGTCAATTCAGCGGTAAGGAATGTTGACGTCATGCCATCAAAGCGCAGATCCAATATTTCTTTCTGTCTTTCCGGTGTGGGCACAACACATGCGGCGTCAGACGGACAGCTCACATCATAGGCGTAACCGCCTTTGCCATACGCGCCACCGTGATCATTCATGAGCGACAGCCAGGTGGGGCCTTCCAGACGGTATAATCCGGCGCCATTATCCTGCGCACTGATGGCATTGGTGTCGTGTTCGCTTTCCAAGCGGGCAAGTTTTGCCAGATAGTCAGCGGACACGCCGGTTCGCATGGCCGCCATTGTCAGGGCCCACACAACGTCTTCACTCAAACTTGGGGCCTCAACAGAAACAGGGGAAGACGGTTGACTGCTGAGGAAGGCAGCACTTGCTTCCCGCAGGCTTTGATAAAAGGACCGCAGCGCATCATAGGTCTGATCCATGAAATCCGGCAGATGTTTCGAGCCGTCTAAGGCGCGCTCTGACAGGGTCAATACGCCATAGAGAAGGACGGAATCCTTGGGGCCGGCATAGTAGAAATCCCAGCCAAGGGCCAAGATCAAAATGCACAACAAAGTTCTTCGATAGAAAGTGACAAACAGGATATGAATTAGGTGGGCCATGATACGCGCCCCTTTACAAAACAATTACACCCAAGTGCGGACGTTATGTCTCGGGAACGGTTTTGCGGTGCTGACCCCCGCGCTCGCATTTCTGCTGCCGGTTATCCTGTTTGGTTATTCTCAGCACGCCATCTTTTCCGAGCGTGTCCGTCACATGATCCTATAAGTATCGAAGACCCTATGAACGCACGCTGAACGTGATGTATCGTTTAGGTTTAGATAGTGGTGCCCGTAGCGAGGAGAATTGCGTCAGGCGTTATCTCTTCTACATAGGGCTTGCACAAAGCCCATCGTTCTTGAAAGCGCTGGTCCACTTGGCGGAAAGTTTTTGCGCCGCCCAGCATGCCGTAAAAAATTGTCCGATTAGCCTTGGCGGCTTGGGGAAATGTTTCGGCGGCAATGGCAAAGGGACGCCGTTCTAGATTGCGGAAGAATTTTGTGGCGCCGCCGACGCCAAAGAAATGCGCCACGTACAGCTCGTAATCGGACACGGACCTGTTGAGATTGTTTTCGAGCTGCCGTTTGTTTTCCTTGGCGAATTCCGCCGCCAGGAAGGTGGAGGTTTGCCCGTCAAACCGAAGGTCCAAAATTTCCTGGCGACGGGTTGGATCGTCCACACGGCACCGGCCGCTAGATGAACACATGATGCTATCGGCGTAACCCGCCCAGCCATAGCGCGCACCATGCCGGTTTAAGAGAGACAACCATGTATTATCGATCACTTGGAAAAGGCCAGTTGCGGAAGATGTTGGCGCCTTTGCCTTCACATTAAAGTTACTCTCCAGATGGGCCGTGTTGGCGAGATACAAATACGACACACCGGTGCGCTTGCTCGCCAGGGTCAAGGCCCAAACCACTTCGTCGTCAAGGACCGTAACGTTTTTGGGGCGTTCCGCCATCACCGCGTCCGTGGCAATGACGGCCGCATGGCCGACGCGGTCAACGAAACCGGTCGCATGGTCCAGGCCCGATTGCAGAAGATCCGGCAAGTGCTTGGACCCCTCCACGAGGCGTTCCGCAAGGGTGAGCGAACCGTTGACGATCACGGAATTGGACGGCCCGGAATAGAGTAACTCCCAGGCCAATAAAACGCCGATACACCACAGCAAACCACGGCGAAGCCATGCCCATGCCATTGCATCTACTCCTCAGACCCCATTTTGTGAGCGGGATCCGATCAAACAAACAGAAACTTCATTGAACGATGACGAGGATGTATGGGCAATGAACGGTAATCCAAGGCCGTTCACATGAAGGTGACAATGCCTTGGATGCCGGCCGTTCGATGGGAGCGAATGTTACGCCTTACGCGAAGACCCGCTCATATTCCTTTGCCGGAAGGGTGACGGCATCCGACAGAGGAGAGGCGCCGAATGAGGCATCACGCTGGCTCTCCGCCACGGACCCGTAAACGGTGGAGCGTTGTTTTGGATCGCGGCCGATGGATCGAATGACTTCTTCCATGCTTTCAGGTGGCATTTCCTGTCCATGAGCAGCGCCTGCCGACCGGGTGATGGTTTCGTTCATCAGTGTGCCACCCAAATCATTGGCGCCTGCATTGAGGCAGGCCGCAACACCTTTGAGGCCCATCTTCACCCATGAGGTTTGAATGTTGGGGATGACCGGGTTCAGTGCAAGCCGTGCGACCGCGTGCATCAACACGGCCTCGCGGAAGGTGGGGCCCGGGCGTGCGCGGCCTTTCAGATAAATCGGTGCTTCCATGTGGACAAAGGGAAGAGGCACAAATTCCGTAAAGCCGCCGGTCATGTTTTGCAAGTCACGCAGACGCGCGAGGTGGCGCGCCCAGTTTTTCGTGGTCTCGATATGGCCATACATGATGGTGGCGGTGGTCCGAAAACCCACATCGTGAGCGGTCTCCATCACTTCCAGCCACTCCGACGTATTGATTTTGTCTGCACACAGATCGCGGCGAATTTCATCATCCAGAATTTCAGCAGCCGTTCCAGGCAATGTGCCCAATCCGGCTTCTTTGAGAGACTGGAGGAATTCTTTAAGGGAAATACCCAGTGTTTTGGCACCCTGCCATACTTCCAGCGGAGAGAAGGCGTGGACATGAATATCGGGCGCACCTTTCTTTGCGGCTTGACACAGTTCGATATAGGTTTGGCCGGTATAGGCGGGGTGAATGCCGCCTTGCATGCACACTTCCGTTGCGCCGCGGTCCCACGCTTCCTTTGCGCGCCGGGCAATTTCATCGTAATCGACGATATAAGGCTTGCCGCGCAAATTCTCACTCATCTTGCCTTTTGAGAAGGCGCAGAATTGGCATTTGAACGTACACACATTGGTGTAATTGATGTTGCGGGTGACCACATAGGTGACTGTGTCGCCATTGACGGATTTGCGAAGATCGTCTGCCGCCGAACAAATATGATCCACACCGGCACCGCGCGTTTCGAAAAGTTCGGTAATCTCGCGGACGGAAAGGTCCTGACCTTTTTGAGCTCTGTCCGTGAGCTCATGCAAGCGCGCTGTGTCACCAGACCGGATATTTGGTGCGGTGCATCCAGCTGTGGAGGGAAGCTCGTCAACAACGGTACCGGCTTCCCAATCGTCACTACGGGCCAGCCCGCTGGCATCGGCCAAATTGAGCAGCTTCGGCGCGATCTTGATGTCGGCCCAGTCCTCGTGTTTGGCGATATAGTTTGGATAGACGGTCAGCCGTTCGCACAGCACCTTACCGGCGTCGGCGGTTTCTTGCGCCAGCTTTTCCAAATGCGGCCACGGGGCTTCCGGGTTAACAAAGTCCGGCGTCAGGGGAGAAACGCCCCCCCAATCATTGATGCCGGCGTCCACCAGCGCTTGAAGATGGCCCTGATTTAGATTCGGAGGTGCCTGAAGGCTCATTTGCGGGCCGAAGATGAGGCGCGCCATGGCGAGCGTCCACAAAAACTCATCCAGCGGGGCTGCCGGTGCGCCGGACATTTTTGTATCCGGCTTCGGCAAGAAATTCTGTATAATGATTTCTTGGATGTGTCCGTATTCGTCTTGTAGATCTTTCAAGGCGAACAGGCTGTCCAATCGTTCGTCGCGCGTCTCGCCAATACCAATGAGAAGCCCACTGGTGAACGGTATCTTCGCTTCGCCAGCAAGCCGCAGCGTTTCAAGCCGCGCTTCAGGCATTTTGTCGGGCGATCCGTAATGCGGCATGCCTTTTTCGCTTAGGCGGGGCGAAACCGTTTCCAACATGATACCCATGGAGGCAGATACTTGCCTGAGGGCGGTGAAGTCATCCGCGGTCATCAAGCCGGGATTGAGGTGGGGCAGAAGGCCGGTTTCGTCCAGCACGCGTTTTGCCATGTCCCCTAAATAGGCCAGGGTGGTGTCGTGGCCCAGGCCTTCCAATCCTTCGCGCGCGGCGCGGTAGCGCAATTCCGGTTTGTCCCCCAGTGTAAACAAGGCTTCTTTACAACCGGCGTCGGCGCCTTGTTGCGCAATGGCCAGCACCTGTTCCGGGGACAGATATGCTGCTTCCCCTTTCTTAGGCGGGGTTGCAAATGTGCAATAGTGACAGACATCTCGGCAAAGATGGGTGAGGGGGATGAATACTTTCTTGGAGAAGGTGATGACGTCGCCAAAGCCGTCGTCTCGCAGCTCCGCCGCCTGTTTCATCAGGTCTTCAAGGTTGGTTTCCGCCCCAAATCGTGCCGCTTCTTCACGGCTTATGGAATTGTGCTGTGCCAATGGTCTGCTCTCTTGTCTTTGGACGGCGGATTTCCTGGGCTCCGCGAGACCTAGGATGCCACGAACCGGCCCTCTTTTTCCAGTTTTGTGACAAAGGCGGCGGTGCGCCCCGAAAGGCCATTTTTGCACAAGATCTTAAGGTCCTCGGGCCGGTCAATATCCAAGGAAATACGATCGATTTTGGGTGTTTTTACCTGAATTCCGGCCTTTTCGCCTTCTGCCACGTGTTTGGCGAAGCTGTTTTTGCCAAATCGAAAGGGAATGATTTCCGGCGGGCTCGCGATGAGCAAATTCGTACCGCCGTCTTCCCCGGCCTCTACGAGCGTCAATGAGGGGGCCGGAGGGTGATTGGTGATGGCTTTCTCAATATCTTGCGCCTGGACCAAAGGCACATCCGCCGGGATGAGCAACATGGCGTCTTCCCCCAAATCCGTCAGGAAATGGGCGGCTTCTGCCGCGGCACCGGCAAGATCTTTCGTGCCCTGATCTGTAATGGTATCGGCCCCCAAATCGGCGGCAAAGGACGATACTTGGTGATCCGGCGTAACCACAGACACCGCGGTCACACCGTCGGCCGTGAGTAAAGCATCAAGGACATCATGGAGCATGAGCCGAGACAGCTCGGACCGTTCGCGTTCTGACAGTAAATGCTTCAGGCGCGATTTGGTGTTTTCGAAACTCTTGATGGGTACGACCGCCCGCATTGCAGGTCTGCCCCTCCCCTTATCACATGGTTCTCGAGTTAGATCGTTTTTGAGAAGGCCAAAACGTCGGTCGCGAGACGCACTTTATCTTCCAGCGATTTCATCACTGTATTGGTCACCAATACATGGGGGACAACGGTTCGTAAACTGTCTTCCTCGGACGCGTCTTGGGTATCGATCACGATCGCGGACAGGAAGGATGCGTAGTGTTGCGCGATAGACAGGCTGGTGACGTCAATGCCGAGTTCCGCCATCATCTTCGCGGCCGGCCCTTTGATGGCTTTCCCGCCCACAATCGGAGAGACGGCAATGATAGGGACTGACACCCGTTCGAGCGCCTCTCTGACACCGTTGAGTTTTAAAATGGGGTCGATGCTGACAAAAGGATTTGAGGGGCAAAGCACAATGGCGCCAAGGGATGGATCTTGCAACGCGGCCAAGAAGGGTGGGGCGGGCCGTGCGGATGACGCACCTTGGATGTCGAACCCGGTCACGATGGGTGCACATTTGTCGCGCACAAAGTAGTGCTGGAATGCCAGGGTGGTTTCATTGGTTTCGATCATTGTCCGTACACGGTCATCCGTCATGGGAGTGACCGTGTGATCGATACCAACTTTCTCGCACAGCGCCTGCGTGATCGTGCTTAACGGAATGCCTGCGTCTAATTGGCGGGTGCGTTCCACATGGGTTGCAAGGTCCTTGTCGCCCAATTGGAACCAGTCTTCACCGCCTAGCGTGCGCAGGCTTTCCATGAAGCTCCAGGTTTCGCCAGCACGTCCCCAACCGGTGTCCGGATTGGCAAGTCCGCCAAGCGTATACATGACCGTGTCCACATCGGGGGAGATGTGAAATCCCAGATGCTCAAAATCGTCCCCTGTATTGGCAACAACCGTCAGCTTGTCCGGAGCCAGCACGGTAGCAAGGCCCAGGGCCAGCTTAGCGCCGCCCACGCCCCCGCACAGGGCGAGTATATGACCATTTATGTCAATCATCGAAACAGGTCGAATTCCTTGTCGCGCAAAACCGGTGCAATGCCGCGTTCGCTTCGGCGGTATTCAACGCCGCGTACGATGACCACCGGCAGGCCCTCATCTCCTTGGCCCATGAGCAGAGAGGCGGCCGCCGAAATTTCATCGGTCAAGCCCACTTCCGTGATTTCCAAGGTTCGGTCGAAGAGGTCTTTGTCACCGCGCCGATCCCACAGCGGATCGATGCCGGAGGTGCCAATCGCAAGGCCGACGGTTCCCATGCGCCAAGCACGGCCGACGCTGTCGTTGATGATAACCGCCAGCTGTTTTCCGGTTGACGCCTCGAGAGCGGATCGCAAGCGTTTCGCCGATCCATCGGGATCAACCGGCAACAGAAGCGCACTGTCATTGTCGCCGCCATGGCTGATATTGGATTGATCAATGCCCGCATTGGCCATCACGAACCCCAGCTTATGCTCGACGATAAGGATGGGGCCACGCGTCCGCACGACTTCGGTCGATTCTTGAAGGATCAATTCCACCAGGCGCGGATCTTTTTCGGTGCTTTTCGCAAGGTCATGTGCCCGGTCAGACGGCGTCACGTCCGCGAGATTGACCTGCCGCCCTTCTGCTTTCGAAACGATTTTCTGAGCGAGTACGATGATATCGCCATCCGCCAACTGAACATTATTCTGCTCTAGGCTTTCGGTGATGAGCGCAGCCAAATTGTCCTGCGGTTCCACCATGGGAAAATCCCGCAAGGCGATCAAGCTGAGCTCTGTCGGATGGCGCACGACCGATCCGGCTTACTTGCCAAGGGTGATGCGAATGCCCGAATGCGCTTTTTCGCGTTTGTTAATCTGTATAAGGATGGAAGTAAGCGCTTCAGCCGCGGCGGCATTGTTGATAGGGCCGGCGTGCCAAGCCTTCATGCCACCGTCCGCAGCCAGCCCGATGACCACTTCCCGCGCCTCGACATTGTTTCCAGAGACCAGAACGTCACAATCAATATCGTGATCGGCTTGCAAATGGTGAGCGGCGACGTTTTGGAAGGCAGAGACGACGCGAACATCTTCGCCGAGCAGGTTTTGGGCTTCTTGGGCGGCTGACCCCGCTTCAGGCAATTGTACCCGCCCGACTTTCGGGGGACGCAGGGGAACGGTCGTGTCGATGACAATTTTACCCTGCACGGCAGGTTTGATCTGTTCAAGGGTCGCGCCATGGTTTGCGTAAGGCACGGTAACCGCGACAATATCGGCTTTCGTGGCGGCGCCGGCCAGATCGTCACCGCTGACATCGGTTCCCGGCAGGGCTTCACTCAATGCTTTCGCGGCGGCAATGCCTTTTTCGGCCGAACGAGACCCAATAATCACCGTGTATCCAGCTTTGGCCCAACGCCGGGCAAGGCCACCCCCAAGGTCTCCCGTGCCCCCTAAAACTGCGATTGTTGGTTTTTCGTTTGACATGTATTCCGCCATTTTTCTCTGTTGAAATTTGGGCCGACTTTAGTCACCTTGCCCGGACATAACAATTGAAAATCTGGTACTGCCTTAGCCAAATAGTCCAAACCAGGAGCTTGGGTAGGCGAACAGACCAAAATCGGGAGTGAAGGCCTCATGGAGTGGAATTTCGGCGATATGTTGGATCGTTTGGCGGGTGTTGTTCCGCCGGATAACCCAGCGCTCATCCACGGCGATCGCGTCATTACGTGGAAAGACTTTGATCGTCGCACAAACAACCTCGCGCGTGCATTTCTTGAGCACGGGGCCCAAACCGGCGACAAAGTCGGATTCTACCTTCGCAACCGCCCCGCCTATATGGAAACCTTTGCGGCGTGTTTTAAAGCGCGTTTGGTGCATGTGAATGTTAACTACCGCTATCGCGAAACGGAACTAGCCTACATTTTCGATAATTCGGACACGCACACGGTGGTGTACGAGTCAGACTTTCGGGATCAAATCGAAAATCTCAAGTCCGATTTGCCAAAGGTCAAAACGTGGATAGAAGTGCCGTCTACGGATGATGTCGAGGCAACGCAATCTCTGTCCTACGAACAACTTGCGGAAACCGGCGATGGCGCGCCTCTTAGCATTGAACGATCGCCCCAGGATCTCTTGTTGCTGTATACCGGCGGCACGACCGGCATGCCCAAAGGGGTGATGTGGCCTCAAGGTGTTTTGCGCGAAGCACAATTGGACGGTTTACGGGCCATGGGAATGGAACAGAACAGCTGGGACGACTACCTGTCGAACGCGTTGGAGACAGGCATCCACGCAAAACAAATTCCCGCTTGCCCGCTCATGCATGGAACAGGCCTATTCACAGCGTTGGCGGTAATGGTCAATGGGGGCTGCATCATTACGCTGGCAAATAGTGGAAAGTTTGATCCCGAAGAATTGTGCGCCACCATCGACAAACACAAAGTCACAAACCTCGCGATCGTTGGGGACGCTTTCGCGAAACCTATTTTGGCGGTGCTTGAGGGATCTGAGGGCAAGTACGACGTTTCCTCTGTTGCTTCTGTTGTGTCGTCGGGCGTTATGTGGAGCAGCGAGGTCAAACGCGGCTTGCTGAAACATATGCCCACGGCGGTCATGACCGATTCCTTCGGGTCGTCAGAAGCGGTGGGATTTGGATCGTCCATGATGACCGCCGATGGGGAAGTCAAAACCGCCAAATTCGAAATCGGAGATAAGTGCAAAGTCTTCACGCCGGAGGGGGAAGAAGTCCAACCCGGAAGCGGTGTTGCAGGATTTATCGCACGTGGCGGTGCGATCCCACTGGGCTACTACAAAGATCAAGAAAAGACGGACAAAACGTATAAGACGATCAATGGCGAACGCTATGCCATCCCAGGCGACTGGTGCACGGTTGAGGAAGACGGCACTTTAACGCTCCTGGGCCGGGGCAGTGTGTGCATAAACACGGCCGGCGAAAAGGTCTACCCGGAAGAAGTTGAAGAAGTTCTCAAGGAGTTCCCAGAGATTGAGGATGCTTTGGTCGTTGGCTTGCCGGATGAAAAGTGGGGCCAGTCTGTCACCGCCGTCGTGCAGCCTATATCCGGGGCGGAGTGTAGCGAAGCAACTGTCCGGGATTATGTGAGAGAAAAGTTGGCCGGATACAAAGTGCCAAAACGTGTTTTGTTTAAGGACAGTCTTGGCCGGGCGCCAAATGGCAAGGCGGATTATAAAGGCATTACAGCCTATGCCACAGAACAATTGGCGCAATCATCATGAGCGGTAATGAACCTATCCTAACCAAGGCGGACGATTTTCCGATCCATCAAACGCCGGACCCGATTGCCGTGTCGGGTACCGACCGAAATTTTTACGATCGGTATTTCTTTAATGGGTACACGCAGGACGGATCCCTGTTCTTTGCCTGCGCGATGGGTGTCTATCCCCATCTCAATATTATTGATGCGTCGTTTTCGGTTGTCGCTGATGGTGTTCAGACGAACCTTCGGGCGTCACGTGTGTTAAATATGGAGCGGATGGACCTCCAGGTCGGACCGATCACGGTAGAGGTTGTGGAACCCTTGTCACAGCTCCGTCTGCGGATAGAGGCGCCGGACCGTGGTATTGAAGCGGATCTTTTGTTCCAGAAGCGCGCCGATGCCATTAAAGAACCGCGATTTACCTATCGCAACGGGCCGCGCGCTTTCATGGATTACACGCGGCTTACCCAGAACGGAAGTTACACCGGGTCACTCAGTTTGAACGGCCAGACATTTGACATAAACGCAATGCAGCTGCGCGGAACCCGCGACCGTTCTTGGGGTATTCGGCCCGTGGGCATGCCCGATCCACAGCCACAGGTGCCCCCTGCATTGCCACAGTTTTATTGGTTATGGTCACCGATCAATTTCGACGATTGCTTGATGTTCTTTCACGCGAACGACGATGCGGAAGGACGGCCTTGGAACCGCAAGGCGGTTGTTCACGAACTTTCTCAGCCCGGTCCAACGATAGGCGATGCGGTTGCGACACTCGATTTCGCAAGCGGATCCCGCCATGCCAAAGGCGCAACGATACAGACCATGGGATTTGAGGGGGGCGACTATTCTTTGGAACTGACACCTCATTGGCATTTTTATATGCACGGGATTGGCTATGGCCACCCCGAATGGGGGCATGGTCGGTATCACGGGGACTTGGAGGTGGCGCATGACAGCTTTGCCCTCGCCGATATCGATGAAAGCGATATGTCGAACAATCACATTCAGGCATTTTGTTCGGCGGTTCTGACAGGACCTGATGGCAAGCAACGGCAAGGCGCGGGTATTTTGGAACAACTGATCGTCGGGGCGCACGTACCATCCGGCTTTACGGATCTGTTTGATTTGGCCCCTTAATCTCCGACTTACTTACAATTTGGTCACAAAGCTTAACGGCGTTTAAATCAGTTTAGCCTATGGTTACCAAGCGGTCGGGGGGTCGCTTGTGGTACACACGTTCCGTGAGGAGACACCTACATGAGGATCATGGGCCTCATCCCAGCCCTTTATGGTTCCGATGACAGCCGGCTTCGAAACATTCGGGACCTCGGTGGACATCCCCTAATCGCGCATTCGATTTTTTCCGCACTTGAGTCCTGCCTTGACAGGGTGATTGTTTCCGTTGACGAGCCGAACCTTGCCGGCATTGCGCGCAGCTATGGCGCTGATGCCCCTTTCCTGAGGCCCGCCAGCTTGGCTACCAATCAAACCTGTCCCACCGATATCGTGCGGCATGCCCTAGATTGGGTGAAGCATCACGATGGATATATTCCCGATGCAATCTGTTATTTGTCGATCGCTTGCCCGTTTCGAAAACCGTTTCGTATTGATCAGGCTGTCGAGCTGCTGACGTCGGATATCGATTCAGTCTTGTCGGTCGTACCGGTTACTCAGCATCCGTACCAGATGTTTGAGTGTGAGCCGTCGGGACGCTTGCTGGACTATGTTCAGATGAAGAAGAAGCCGGAATATTTAGATGGGTTGCCTGCCTTGTTCTGCGCGAGCCCGTTTATTTCCGTGACAAAGACGAGCTTTTTCGAGCGGCCGTTATGGGGCCCGCGCTCCATCGTGAATACACGCAGCTTTCGCCCCTTCTATCCGCACGAGGAAGAGGCATTCGAAATCCGATCGACGTTTGACATGGAAATCGCGTCACTTTTGGTTGACCGATTCTCCGATCACCGAACAGGCACACCGCTTCAGCAAACCGCATAAAACGCTCAGCAAGTTCTCTTCTTTGTTATGTTGCCAAGCCATGGGTTCCTGTGGCCAAATGACGGCAATTGATCTGTTAAAAAAGAGGAGGATCAAATCGTGGGGATGAAACGATTTACATTTTTGCTATGTTCCGCGTTCTTACTGGCGTCACCCCAGGCCATCGGGCAGGATTTCGACAAGGTAGAGATTACGACCACAGATTTGGGTGATGGCCTCTTCATGTTAATGGGGGAGGGCGGAAATCTGGGTTTATCGATCGGTGACGATGGGACGTTCCTGATTGACGACCAATACGCACCGTTGTCGGCGAAAATCCAAGCGGCTATTGCCGCGGTCACGGACACGCCGGCGACCTATGTAATCAACACCCATTGGCATGGAGACCACACAGGCGGAAATGAGAATTTCGGTAAGGCTGGAGCTGTTATCGTCGCCCATGATAATGTCCGTAAACGGATGAGTGTGGATCAAGTTATGGAAGCCTTTAACCGTAACATTCCGGCTTCCCCGGATGACGCGCTTCCGGTCATTACCTTCTCGGAAACCGTCACGTTTCACTTTAACGGGCAACCTGTTCGGGCGACACATATGCCAAACGCTCACACAGACGGTGATGCGGTGATCAAGTTTGAAGACAGCAATGTGCTCCATACTGGTGATCTGTTTTTCAATGGAATGTTTCCATTTATTGATTTTGGCAGCGGGGGAAACATCACCGGTGTGATTGATGCGCAAGAAGCCATCCTCGGCATGACCGATGACTCAACCAAAATCATCCCCGGTCATGGACCACTCGCCACGAAGGCCGATCTGGCTGAAACCCGTGACAAGTTGAAAAAAATAAGGGCCGCGATTAAACCCCTGATGGATCAGGGGCTAAGTATGGAAGAGATTGTTGCAAAAAAGCCGCTGTCGGGCTTGGATCTCGGTTGGCCACCGGGCTTTCTAACAGAGGATCAGTTTGTTCAGACAGTGGTAGCTGGATTGGCGGCGCAAAAATAATCGCCGACGAATATTGCTGAAAAAATGAGGCCCGAAGATTTTTTCTTCGGGCCTTTTTCGTGACGTATCAGGCTGCGCGGGCTTGCGTCGCCCGAAGATTGTCCAAAGACTTTAACCTCTCCAAAATCCGGGGGCGCGACTTATCCGTGGCGACACCCAGTAAGGGGAGATAGAGAGCAGACATCGCTTGAACGCGTAGATTGGCATCCGATGTGGTGCCCTGTGTCCAATCCGTGAACGCTTTGTTGGTTGCGTGGAAAATATTCTCCGCAAGAATTTCTGGCGACAACTGATCTGTCAGCAAGTCGTCTCGGATGGCTTCTTCCACGCATTCCGTAAAGAGTGGCATGGCTTGGGATTTTACCCAATCATGCCAGTTATATCCGGGTAGATGATAGGACGCGGCAACGGCAGCTCTTAGGACCTTTGGTTGCCGGACGAACTGTCCAATCGATACACTGACGATAGCGTCAAGCTTCTCGATCGGAGCATTTTGCGGGACAGTGCCGACGGCATCCAGCATGTCGCTCATTGGTTTGGCAATGACCGCTCTCAGAATATCACTCTGAGATCCCATCAAATTGTAGATCGTACGAACACTGACTTTCGCCCGTTCACCAAGCTTGCGCATGGTCAACGCATTCATACCACCTTCGCCGATTAGTTCACGCGCCGCAGTTAAAATTTGGGCTCTGCGACGTGCTTTGTTTTCCTCCCACAGGCTCATAATGTACCTCCCTCAGGCTCATGAGATTTTTCTCTTAGTTACGCGAGCACCGAAGGTGAAATCCTATTACAGCCTTGCAAAAAATCAACAATTTTTAACACCTTTGCAAACGTTAAATTGTGAAAACGTATAAAAATCAAAGGGTTAGAGGTGCGTCATTTCGCACATGCAAAAAAATGGGCGGCCATGAGACCGCCCATTTTTTGCACGTTTTAAGATAATTAGGCAGAAAGATTCAACCGACTTACTGACCGCTCATTTCGTCCAGCTGATCCAGATTCTCTTCCGCTTTCTGATAATATCTATCGGTGGAACTAATTGACCTGTCGAGCATCCGGCGGGCTTCCGAGTGGTCCCCCCGGTGCATTGCAATGAATGCCACATTATTCAGCTCACGCGCAATTTGGTCGGGAGATGCATTTTTAATAGCTTCCCCATATTTACCTTGCATGGCGAGGACCAAGCGTCTGTTGCGCTGAACAACTTCCGAGCTCGGATCAATTTCAAGCGCTCTTTCGAAAGACGCCAATGAGGCGTCAAGCCGGCCTTGCAATAATGCAGACATACCAAGGTTATTGATTGTCGCTGCCGATTTCGGGTTAACTTCCAATGCCTTGTTGTAAGCGATTTCAGCGGCCACCCAATCTTCTTCAATATCGGCAATTTGCCCCAACGCATTCCAAGAGCGCCAGAGGTCCGGATCCAGCTCTGTGGCCTTTTCCAGATTTTCTTTGGCAACGTCTAGTGCAAGGGTGCGCGCATGGACGATACCTTGTCCCTGATAGCCCTTAGCTTCATAGCCCGGCATTTTGGTGAGTTTCTTGAACGAAATTAGGGCGGAATCGAGTTCCTGCTTTGCGAGCAACGATTCAGCATGACCTTCGCGAACTTCTGGTGTTTCGGCTTTGGCGTTGATCAGTGCACCGTACTTTTGCAAGGCCGTGTCATAGTCCCGAGCACGAAAGGCACGATCCGCCTGGACCAATGCGAGTTCTTGCTGCTCCGGGCTCATGTTCTGGGTCTGCTGCAGCAGATCGCCGATCTTTACGTCAGAAACCTCTTTGGGCGGTGTCGCACAAGCGGACACCAGGGCGGCGCATACAATCGAGATAGCGCCAGCGCGAATTCGGCTTCTCGACAGAGAAATGGGCTTTAGTCCAATGACCGGTGACAACATGATCCTGTTCGACTCCCTTCGAAGCCTGCGGATCCTGTCGTCTAGGACGATTAGCCCCCAACGCCAGGAAGAACAACTCGTACCATGCGGATGATCACTGGTGCGAGAATAACGATCATCAAAGCCGGCAGGATGCAAAGCATCAATGGCAACGCCATTTTAACCGGCAATTTGTTCGCTTTCTCTTCAGCTATCAGTAACCTTTTATTCCGCATCTCGGACGAGAAGACCCGCAGGGTTTGCACAATGCTGGTTCCGAGGGCTTCAGATTGCACCAACAAGGTTACTAAAGACCTGATTTCTTCGATATTCACACGATCGGCGAGGTTTTTGAGGGCTTTTGCCCGGCCGCTACCTGCTTTCAGTTCTAGCGATACCAAGGAAAATTCCTTGGCCAGGACGGGATATGCTGCTTCCATCTCGTCGGCCATTCGTTGGATAGCGATCGGCAAGCTCGCACCCGCCTCCACACAAACGAGAAGAATGTCCAGCGCGTCAGGCAGGCCCTCACGGACGGCTTGCTGGCGTTCCCGCATGCGCCGGTTAAGAAGATATTCGGGTGCATAGAAACCGAGAACGGCTGAGCCAAAAATCGTGATGATCAGAGAGTTCTGCGTCACCTCACTGACGAAATTCGGCAGGAACATGACGCCCAACAGCGGGAAGACAGCTGCTAAGACAACGCGGCTTGCATAGAAATACTCCGCGGCGCGTGAGTGGTAAAACCCGGCCTGGGCAAACTTCGTGCGGATTTGGACCTTTTGCTCTTCGTCTTTTGGACCAAACGACTTGCTAATACGCTTCGTAAAATCTTCGAAGGGCAGCGCATCGTCGGCCTGGCGTAGCTGACCGGCGCCGAAAGCCGCGGTGTCGCCGTGATCCGCAACATCCTCTAAACGGCGTTGCAATTGATTGCGGCCGATCATCAGCCAAGCCGCGCCGAAAATCATGACGAATGTGAGCGTGACGGCAACAAACAGGGCGACCGCACCAAATCCACTATTTAAGAACTCAATCATGGTGGGTGATCCCCTCAGACCTTAAAGTTGACCATGCGCCAAATGGTAACGGCACCTGTGATGAGAAGAATGACCATCAGTCCCATCATCGGCAGGAACCATGGATCATCCCAAACCGCGCCGAAATAATCCGGATTAAGTGTGTGTACGAAAACACCGAGAATTGCGGGCAGTGAGCCGACAAAAATACCGGACATACGGCCTTCGGCGGACGCTGCCTTCACTTTCGCAACCATATTGAAGCGGCTGCGAATAACATTAGACAGGTTCTGTAAAATTTCAGAAAGATTGCCGCCTGTCGCGCGCTGAATATTGATGGCAATCACCAGCATGCGCAGATCAAGATTCGGAATGCGCACAAGCATGTTTTGCAGCGCGGCCTCAAACTCAAGTCCATAGGTCATTTCGTCGATGGCCATGCCGAACTCGGTACCGATCGGATCCGGCATTTCCTTGGCCACCATTTCCATGGCGACAGGAACCGGGTGGCCAGCGCTGAGGCTGCGCACCATCAACTCCATGGCGTCCGGCAGCTGTGTAACGAATTTCTTCATGCGTTGGTCGCGTCGATAAGCAAGATAAAGATAAGGCAAGGCAAATCCGGCCACGATGCTGACGAAAATACTTGTGACCGTCGGCATAATGACGAACAACCGAAGGGCTGCAAAGACAGCACACGCACTCACCCCCATCATGACGAAAAGACGGGTGGTGGTGATCATCATGCCGGAGCTGGCAATTAGATTTTCCAACGAAGGAATGATCGAGGCCAGCTTCTTCGAGAAATCGCCTTGTTCTTCACGACGCAATTTCTGAAGGGTCATACGGCCATCGCCGGACTTGGACAGCATCCGCATGCGACGATTGACGTTCCGTTCATGTCCATCGGACATGGACCGTATGAAGAAGAAAAGCCCTTCTACGGCGAATAGGACACCGACAAAAATGCCGGCATAGATAAGGTATAGGACGGTATCAGTCATGTGTCCGATCTCGATTAGAATCCACCGCGATTATCGAAGATGCGCTCAGGCGTTTCGATGCCGCGTGTTTCGAATAGGTCCATGAAGTTCGGGCGAATACCGGAAGCAACAAACTCGCCATGGGTATTGCCGTCTTCGTCTGTATGCGTCTGCTTGAACGAAAACACTTCTTGCATGGTGATGATGTCGCCTTCCATGCCGGTGACTTCCGTCAAACTGATCAAGCGACGCTTACCATCCGAGAAACGCTTGATCTGGACAACCACGTCAATTGCAGATGCGATTTGCGCCCGCATGGACCGCATGGGCAGGTCCATGCCGGTCATGCCGATCATTTGTTCCAGGCGGCTCATGGCATCGCGCGGCGTGTTGGCGTGGATGGTGGTCATTGAACCATCATGGCCGGTGTTCATGGCTTGCAACATGTCGAATGCTTCCCCAGCACGACACTCACCAACGATGATCCGGTCGGGACGCATCCGCAAAGAGTTTCGCACCAATTCGCGCTGATCGATGGCGCCACGGCCTTCCATGTTCGCGGGGCGTGTTTCCATGCGCGCCACATGCGGCTGTTGCAAGGACAATTCGGCGGCGTCTTCAATGGTAACAACGCGTTCGGAATCACCGATGAAGCTGGACAGGGCATTCAGCATGGTGGTCTTACCGGTACCGGTACCACCTGCGATCAGCACGTTGAGGCGGCATCTGACGATACCTTCCAAGATCGTCGCGATCTCTTCGGTCATCGCGTCATAGCTGATCAGCCGCTCAATCGTGAGAGGGTTGGCAGAAAACTTACGAATGGAAACCAGGGGACCATCCACAGCAACGGGCGGGATCACCGCGTTTACGCGGGAGCCGTCTGGCAAGCGGGCGTCAACTGTCGGCTGCGATTCATCAATGCGACGGCCAACACCGGTAACGATTTTGTCGATAATGCGCAGCAGGTGCGCGCTGTCTTTGAACTTCACTTTCGTGAGTTCCAGATTACCGCTGCGCTCCACATAGACCTGTTCATGGGTGTTGATAATGATATCAGCCACCGAAGGATCTTTGAGAAGGGGTTCGATTGGGCCGAGACCGAGAATTTCGTCAACGATGTCACGAACCAATTGCTGGCGTTCCGTGGTGTTGAGTGGCGTTTCCTTCTGGGCAAGAAGTTCCGCCGTCATCTCACCGATTTCTTTGTGAACTTCCGCTTCGGTGAGTTTTTCCAAAGCGCCGAGATTGATCATGGTGAGAAGTTCTTGGTGCAGCTGAACTTTCAGCTCCACATAATCAGCAGACCGCTCGAAATCCACATAAGCAGGGGCTTCTTCTTCCTTCTTAACCTCGGGCACCTCTATTTGTGGGTCCTGGCGCTCTTCGGACATGGGAAGATCAACAGACGGTTCGCCCCGGAATTTGAGGACGGGGCCGGCCTGTTCTTTCTGACTGCGAAATCTTTGCAACATTTTGGGCTCTCCTTAAGCCGAAAGGGCAACTGATGCGTCGGAGTCAAAGCGGGCTAACAGCTCTTCTTTGATCCGCTCAATATCTTGTCCGATAACAGATTTGCGGGTGATCTCGCGGCTGAGAACGCCACGGTCGCGCGCGCCCGCGGCCGTTTTAAAGTCATTGCGAACGGTGTATTCGATGGGGCGCTTGAGGGCGGTTTCAAACTCTTTCACACGGTCCGCGCCGGAGAAGCCAATCCCCTTGCTGACGCGATTGGCAACAATGGACATCTGTTTGTCGCTGAGCCCTTGTTCCTTGACGGTATGCAAGTTCCGCAACACACGTTGGATGGCGACGACGTTCAACTGCATCACCATGAGGTTTTCATCGCATTCGTCTAGGATCGCTGCTGTCCAGCTTGTCCAAGTGGAGGGCATGTCGATCACCACATAGTCATATTCTTGGCGGGCGATCGTCAGGATGGTGCGGGCGGTCGCTTCGGTCATGCCTTCAAGAGGTATGATCTCACTCGGGGCGGCCAACACATCGATCCCAGACTTATGGCGGCTCATGGATCCCTTTAGATACGCCGTGTCGAGGCGCGAGGGGGATTCAAGAATATCGAGCAGCGTAACTTTCGGCATCAAGTCGAGTGCGATGGCAACATTGCCCTGCTGCATGTCGAAATCCAAGAGGGCAACCGATGGGGCATCGCCTTTATCGTTCTTTGCAAATGCAGCAGCAAGTTCGATGGCAACTGTCGTGGCCCCGGAACCGCCGCAGCTTCTCATGACGCTGACCACATTGCCACGGGCATTGGCGCGAAGATTTTGAGGCTTTGTCTTTAGGACAGCCGTTTCGACGGCTGCATTCAAGTCAGCGGCATTTATCGGCTGTGGAATAAAGTCGATGACGCCCATGCGCATCAGTTGGCGGATCTGAGCAAGGGAGGCATCGTGAGCTGTGACCAAGATGCCGTGGGCTTGCCCGCAGCGGCCAATAAGTTCTTCAAGCGCGCGGATTTGCTCCAATTGATCAAGATCGACTTCGACAATAACAATCGGCGGAAGGATCGTCAGATCTACTTCGCTGATGAATTCCATTGGGTCGCAAACAGAAACCTGCAGTTCCACGTTGTTCAACGCAGCCGCATGCGCAGTCAGCTCTTCTGCGACGGATGAGGGGTTTATCGCTGCTATTGCTTTGGTTTTCATGTTCTTTGCTCTCAACTAGCTACCAATACCAGCTATTTCATAATCTCTGACTAACGCGCATGCGTTGAAATCAGGCGGAAAATAGCAATTGTCTTGCTGCAAAAATCAGTCCACCGATTTCTTCTCGAAATGAAACAAAACAGGGAGGTCTTTGTTCATTTCTGATTAAGACTGTTTCGTATGAGGCCGGAGCAAATTGGGTGTCTCAGAATGAGAAAAGGGCCCGCCGTAGCGGGCCCTTAGGAGTTCGCGAAGGTTGATTAAGGCTAGGCCTTAATCGTCGCCGATCTCAATTTCGCTGACATTGACCTTTTCGAGGGCAATGACTTCGCCTTTATTGTACCGGTCGATGGCCTTCGCAGCCTTCTCACCACTGAAGGAAGGAGCGGAACTCGGGTGAACAGCAACGTCCTTAGCAATGTGCACTTCCATATTCTGGCGGACCGCTGCGCCGTGTATGGCTTCTGTGTCCGTGGTGCTGCAAAGAACGTTTTTGCAGGTGATGCTGTTGCCGCTGCAAGCGCCCAAAAGAACGGTGCTTGCTGCGAAGAGAGTTACGAGAGACGTTTTCATTTTAAACCTCATCTGTGTAAGCGTTGTCGTTCTTAAGGAACGATGTGACCAATTTGACCGTCGAGACCACCAACCTGGAAGCCGGCGTCGGTGTATTCACCGCCATTCAGCTTACGGATACGGCTTTCTACGTGGCCAAGGAAGAACAACTCATACTCATTCGGACGGTGGACATTGTCCGTTGGCAGAGCCAGCTCGCCTTCACTTGCAGGCTTTACGAGGTACGGCGTGATGATGATCACCAGCTCCGTCTCGTTGCGCTGGAAGTCGGCACTGCGCAGCAGTGAACCAAGAACCGGGGCGTCTGCAAGACCAGGGAACTGTTCAACATTGTCCGCGAAGTCGCTCATGATCAAGCCAGCGATGGCGAAGCTTTGACCGTGGCGCAGCTCAACCGTGGTTTCGGCACGGCGGGTCAGAAGACCTGGAACCGTTACACCGTTGAGGACAACACCGGCTTCTTCATCCAATGCACTCACTTCAGGGGCCACCAACAGATTGACCACATCGCCACCCAAAACGGTAGGCGTGAAGGCAAGGCTGACGCCGAACTGTTTGAATTCGATGGTGATGGTCGCATCGTCATCGAAGTTCGCTGCAACCGGGATCGGGAATTCGCCACCGGCCAAGAAGCTGGCGGTTTCACCAGACAGAGCGATCAGGTTCGGTTCTGCCAATGTGGTGATGATGCCTTTTTCTTCCATGGCGTCGAGGAACATGTCGACCATGAAGTTGCCGCTTGCAAAGCTCGCTGCCGTTTGGCTGAAGTTTGCAGGGTTCAGGAAGCCACTTACGATGCTTGCACTGGAGCTACCATCGTCGAATGCAACCCGGGTGTTAAATCCGAATTCCTTTGCCGCGCTGCGCTTCACTTCCGCGAAACGAACGGCGAGCATGACCTGTTGGCTGCCCTTGATGGAAATCAGATTGTTGACTGCATCCGGAGCATAGCGTTCGGCCAGTTGAACAGCCCGTGCGGCAACACTTGCGTCTTCGACTTGACCGGACAGCGTGATTGCGCCCCCAACGTCGCGAACCGAGATATATTCGGTCGGCATTAGTTCACGCAAACGGCGCTTAAGACCGCGTACGTCGTGCGTGACGTTTACATCGACAACACCGATCAGCGTACGGTTCTCGCCGTAGATCGACAGGCTTGTGGAGCCAACCGACTTACCAAGAACGTATACGGTACGGTCCGTCAACGGAATAACGTCAGCAATCTCAGGGTCGCCAACCAGCAAATCTTTATAGGACTGGTTTACGCGAAGAACCTGAGACTTCTGCACGGAAACGGAGAATTCGCCGCCGTAACCGTGGTCATTTGCAGAAACCGCAACAACGGAAGCCGTTGCTGAGGCGGGTTCGGCGTGTGCGCCAGGTGTTGCCATCCACAATGCGGTAGCTGCAACCGACACATAGGCCAGAGTTTTGATAAACCCACCGGTGGAAGCAGAGCGGCTTGCAGCCGATGCCCCTTTGGGCGGAAAGTGTGAGGCTAAGGTAAACATGGTCTGTATCCTTTCAGGGTCTTTTACCTTGAACTTTCTTAAGATCCGATTGAATGTCCGGGCGTGGTTGGCCACGCCCGGATTTTTCTTAGGTTATTGCTGGGGAACGATCGCCATGGGTTCGGCGGAAGCCATGGTTTGTGCGCCGTTCGAAGCAGACTTTTCGCCGGCTTTTGGTGCAGACAGCGGTGCGTGCTTGAAGACCGGTGTCTTACGCTTCGGTTGCGTGGCGAGTGCGCCAGAACCTTTCCGCTCACGGACCACATCAATGCTTGAGGACTCGATGCCGCGGAAAACTTGGATTTGCGGGCCATAAACCCCAGGGGGGCGGGTCCGCAGGTCAAGCAGACGAACCGTGCGACCAACACCGCTTACGGCATCTGTCTGGTTACGGAGCGAAAGGCTCAGTGAACCAACATTTGCTGCAAGAGACAGTTTTTGGGACTGTTCACCGCTCACTTCAAGCGTCACAGCCTTCGCAACGGTTGGCGTTTCTGTTTCGTCATTGGCAATTTGGTCGACGGCCAGCACACGAACATTTTCGATCAACAAATCGGTAACCAGTTCGTCTTTCTCGATGTCATGCGTTAAGTGAACGTCAACGCGGTCGCCAGGCAGAACGAAACCAGCAATACCACTCACGTCGTTCACGCGGACGGTCGCAGCGCGCATCTTTTCGCCGATCAGGGCAGAAAGACTTGCACGGCCACCAAAGCCGGAAACGCGGGTGTCATATACAGGTTCGTTTGCTTCAATGTCCTTCAGGACAACGCGACGCTCACCATTAACGAGCAAGTCGTCAACGGACTTGAACGCCCCTGGAGGCATTGATTTAACCGGCCAGTCGATGACGCGGACCAGGTCTTTCGTCAGTTCATCGCCGAATGCAAGCTTCTTGTTTGCAACAACGATTGTTGTCAATTCCATGGAAGGAGCAACTTCCTGAACGACAATTTCGCGGTTCTGATGAATCATGCCGCGAACAAAATAAACAGATGCGCCGCCGAGCAGGCAAGCAACTGCTAACATAGCGATAGCCATCTTTTGCATGATGTCCTCCTTGTGAACCTTGCTTCGGTTCAGAAAAAAAGGCACCGAGTTCGTCCGGGGGTTGGAAGAGCTCGGTGCCTCAAAAGGCTTAAGTTTTGAAGCCCTAGATTTAGATTAGCCAGCGAGGTTCGTGTTCAGCGTCTGCCAGCGCGTGGTGATCGTGCCTGCAACGCCGTTAACGGCCGTGATGGTTGCTGCTGCGATCAAAGCGATCAGGATTGAGTACTCAACCAGGGTTGCGCCGCTTTCGTCGTTTGCAAAGTTCTTGATCGTGTTCAACATTGGTAATCTCCTTAAACAGTGTGTGGTGTTGGCTTTAATTCCGTGCCTGTTTCCGTCAGGCTCGCCACGTAGGTTGCAGGCCATGTGCCAGTTTCGGGCTGGCGCGTCGGCGGATCGGCCAGGATCGGTTCAGGACGTCCAGAAAACCGCTGATTTTGGCCGTTTTTCGAAGAACGAGAATGGGGTGAGAGGTGTGGCCTATCGGCTTTTCCGCTGGGGCGTGCCGGTTGGTATTGTGTCGATCGGGACGTGAACGTGTGGAATTGCGACAAATTTTAAGAAAAGGGTCTCAGAAAGAGACAGTCGCGAGCCATTCCAGTTGTGCCGTGTCCGGACAATGGGCGGTGTTGGCATCCAAGGCCAAAAGAAAAGGCCGCTCTTTTACGAACGGCCTTTTTAAGAAGATCAAGAAACGGAGGTTTATGGTTAAACGTCCGTTAACAGACGGTGTTAGTTGCCTTCTTGCCGTCTCTTCTGTTCTTCGAGCTTTTTCTTCTGTTCTTCAATTTTCTTGAAGGCGATCTCTTGTTCGATGCGTGCGACCAATGCGGCGTATTTCTTGTCGCGGTCCAAGCTCTTCAACCAGTTTTTCGCGTCTTCCTTCGTGTCTTCATAGTCGGTTGACTTCGCGAAGGCTTCCAAGGCCGCATCTGTTTTTTCCAGATTGTAGCGGGCAATGCCCAACAACAGCCATGCAAGTCCCGGATTATCCAATCCGCCCCGCTGCAAGCCTTTGTTGATGTTGCTTTCCGCCTTGCTCCATTCGTCATCGTTCAGATAGGTCTGCCCCAAACGAATATAGAGTTTGCCGTCTTTGGATAGGGCGGCGGCGTTTTGCAGCGGACGAATGGCTTTTTCCCATTCACGGGCCGCAGACCACGCATTGGCCAACAATTCCCAATTATCTTTGGATTTCTTAACCCGGCCCGCTTTGATTTCCCGCTCCAGCAGACGGCCCGCCTTATAGGGCGTGTCGTTGGTTATATATAAAGAGGCGAGGTTTTCGAACTGAGCGGATTTATCCAGCATATTCTGCCGGTACATCATCTCCAGGACAGCGAAATACTCTTTCTCGAGCTTCAATTCGTTATAAATCGCGGCCAAGCGAGACCACCACTTCTTTTGCGACGTGAAATTTGCGACGCCTAATTCGGTGTAAGGCCGCGCGTCGCGGTATTTGCCGCGCTGCAGGTAGAGAACGCTGATCAGATCGAGATATTTTTCGACCACTTGAGGTTTGGAGCGGTTATGCGCTTCCAAAGCGTTTTTCAGGGCCGCATTAATTTCCTTGAGATTGTAATGAGCCAGCGCCAACAAATAGTACGTGTCTGGCGGTACAGATTCGGCTTCTTTGATCCACGCATTGATATAGCTAATGGCTTTGCGGTATTGGCCAAGGGCCACATAGACCTGACCTAATTGTCCGCGCAGCGTTAACTCAGCACCCAAGGGCAGGGCTTGGGAGTTCACGGCCTTTTCCCAATAAGACGCCGCCTGCTTGTAATTGCCTTCATTGGCGTAGAGGCCGCCCAACAGCTGGTTCACAAGAGCCGTCTCATGGCCATTCAAGCCGCCACGTTTGACCGCGTTCAAGAGCACTTGGATCGCCTGTTTGTTCTGTTTGGCTTCCATCAGCTCTTGCGCTTCGGTCAAAATCTTAAAGACCTGAGGCCGCAACTGCTCCAACCGGCGGGTCCGGCGACCGGAGCCACTGGCCGATTCCGATCCCTCGCCGCGGGCCTGTGCCTGCGCAAAGTCTTGCGATTTGCCGCTAAGCTGCGGTGCGGAAACCACAAACGCTGTCGCTGCGATGCCCAAGACCGCAAGCGAGGCTCCCTTACCCAGATTGCCAATGCGCCACTTCATGTACTTTACCTCCTGGACCCTAATCCCCGACGGTGTCGCGATTTCTCGCCAATCACCACCGTAATTCTAATCTTCTCCGGTTCGCCCAAAGGGAGCCGGCTACTCAAATTCCCACGCACTTTTTCTTACGATCAGCTGTCGAGCTCGTAAGTTAGTTGAACCTGCAAGCCGTTACGGCGCACATACTGGCCGTTAACCTTCTTGGCTTTGTATTTCCACTTCTTCACAGCGTTAATTGCTGATTTATCAAAAACGTTTTTCGGCTCAGCATCGATCACAACCACGCTGTCCGGATCGACCTGTCCGTTTGCTTTGACGTCAAACTGAACCACTACCCATCCTTCCGTGCCCCGGCTCGCAGCTCGCTCTGGATAAATGGGGCCGACCCGTACGATTGGAATTTCATCTGCATTTGCACTGCTTGTATCCAAATTCGTCGGATCGAATTCAGGTGATACGTCAAGGCTTACTTGTATCCCGTCACCCGATGATTTTTTGCCCGTCTCCGGCTTTGGCTTTGGCGTATTGAGCACTTCCTGAGGTTCGGGCCGTTTCAGACGTCCATCCGGCAATGGCGGTTCGTCTTTTACCGTCCTCAAAAAGCTGATCGTTATTTTCGGTGTTTCTTCAACTGTGTGGCTCTCGTTGTTATCGACCAGCCTATCCATAACAACGAACAGCCCAAAGGTAATGGCGGCTGCAACCGGAATCCCGACAAGCAATCGACTAGTACGCATCTTTTTGCCTCCCTATCGGATGTCCGCAGGCAGGCCGCTAACACGCGACCAAACCTACTTTTGAAGCTCAAAGGTCAACTGGGTCTGAATACCGACCCGTTCGACGGGCTCGCCATTGACCACTTTCGGTTTATACTTCCACCGTTTCACCGCATTGATCGCGGCCCGGTCAAACGTGCCCGGCGGCTGCGATTCAACAACAATCACACTCTTTGGATCCACTTGGCCGCTTTTCAAAACGTTGAACTGGACCACAACCCAGCCCTCGGTTCCGCGAGAAGCTGCCCGTTCTGGATAGATCGGTGCCACACGCACCAGCGGAATGGCATCCCCATCGGTCGGTGCTGCCGCGCCAATACCGTCGAACTTCACGTTCACGTCTTGATCGAGACCGCCCGTGTCGAACTTGGAATCGCGTGTTGCCGTCTTGAATTGTGTCGGCGGAGGAGGAGGGGGCGTTTCGGTCTTATCCGGCCGTTCCGCACGCTCTCTGGTCTTGGTTTCTTCATCCCGCTTTACACGCGTAAGGTCAATTGAGACACCGCCGGCTTCTTCCGGCGGCTTTTCTTGGTCTTGCGTAACCAAGGTCATCATCAAGACAAATAAGCTAAAAGTGATCAGTCCGGCGACGGGTATCCCGATCAATAAACGTCCTGCGCCCATCAGAACTCGTCCTTCCCGTTAATCTTTCTTGGCAGCCAAGGAAACAAGCGGAACGCCGGTTTCTTTCAGCTGGTCCATGACGTCAATGACAACGCCGGACTTTGATTTTAGGTCTGCCTGGATCACGACGGTACCTTGTGGGTTTTCCGCGCGCAGTTTTTCCACGATGAAGCGCACAGAACGTACGTCCACTTCTTTGTTGTTGATCCAAACCTCTTCCTCATCCGTGACAGCAATCAGAATACCCACCCGTTTTTGAGGATAGGCCGTTACAGCTTCCGGCCGGGTGACTTCCACACCGGCTTGCTTCACAAAGGTCGCGGTCACGATAAAGAAGATCAGCATGATGAACACCACGTCCAACATGGGCGTGAGGTTAATCTCCTGTTCTTCTTCGACCTGCTGGCGCCGAGATCTCATTACGCTCTTTCCTTTACTGACAACCGTGCGAGAGATAGGTCGCCGGTTGTAATGTCCCTAGGATATGCCGGCGGTATCGCTCCGCCGGCATTATATCTTATCCGCCTTGGGCGATTGAAACGCCGCAGCCGGGGCATCCCAAATTGGCCTGGTCCATCACCCGAACCAAAACACCGGTCTCGGAGTCTTTTGCAGGGCTGATCAAAACACCAGCTTTTGGTCGCTCCGCATGCAAACGTTCAATGTTCGCGCGAACCGCATCAATGTCGATGACACGGTTGTCGATGAACACTTCGTTCTGATCGGTGATTTGAACGAAGATCGTTGCCGCAAGGTCCTGAGGCTTATCTTGATCGTCATCGGGGTTCGGCCGGGCGAGATCCAGACCGTCCTCCTTAACGAAGGTGGCTGTCACAATGAAGAAGATCAGAAGGATGAACACCACATCCAACATGGGTGTAATGTTTACTTCTGCTTCATCCTGTGGCCGTCCGTGTTTTCTACGCATAGGACGTTCCTCACCTTAACTCGAGATGATCGGCTACTCTGTCCACTTCCCGGTTGGCGCGTTGCTCCAACTGAGAACTGAAATAGAGACCGGAAAGGGAGGCCACCATGCCAGCCATGGTCGGCAGGGTTGCTTTCGAAACACCAGAAGCCATAGCCCTGGCGTTACTTGACCCGGTAACCGCCATCACATCGAACACTTCCACCATCCCCGTCACCGTGCCGAGAAGACCGAACAGCGGGGCAACGGCCACCATGGTCTTGATCATTTCGATCCCACGGCGCGTTTCCAAGCTTACTTCGGAAATCAGCATGTTCCGGATTTGGTGTGCGTACCATGACCGGTGATCGGTCCGGCTGTCCCACGTTTCCTGGGCCTTTTTGACGAGGCTAGGATGCGTGGTCCAGAAATACCAGTACCGTTCAACGATCAGTACCCACATAAAGAAGGTTACGATCATGATCACGAAGAGGACGTTGCCGCCTGTTTCCAGGAAGGCAACCAAGTCCCCGTAAACGCGGACCGGATTGATCGCGTCTAAGAACTGCATGATCGCTTACTGCCCTTCTGCGTGACGTGCAACCAAGCCAGCGGCTTGTTCTTCCAAGACCTGCTGCACGGACCGAGAAGATCCGCTTGCAAAACTGTGCAAGAACAGAAGCGGGATCGCGGCAACAAGACCCAGAACCGTGGTCACCAGGGCTTGCGAAATACCGCCTGCCATCAGCTTCGGATCACCGGTGCCGAACAATGTGATGGCCTGGAAGGTGATGATCATACCCGTCACCGTCCCAAGCAGCCCCATCAACGGTGCGACAGCAGCCAGAAGCTTCAGCGTGTTGAGACCGAATTCGAGCCGTGGCAGTTCGCGCAAGATCGCGTCGTCCAGCTTCAGCTCGAGGGTTTCAACGTCGGCATCAGTGTTTTCTTCATAAGCCATCATTACGCGACCCAGCGGATTGCCTTTACGGGCCTGTTTCGCGCGCATCTGAGAGCTTACAGCGGCTGAGGTTGTCCAAAGAACAAAGATCCGCCAAAAACCGAGCAGGATACCGAAAGCAGCGACGCCGATGATGACGTAACCCACGATGCCACCTTGATTGATCCGCTCGAACAGGCTTGGTGCCTGAACCAGCAGCGCCAGGATCTGACCTGATGAGGGGTCAACAGCAGCCCGAACGAACCGCGCGTCCGGTCCTGAATCAGCCCGTTCAACACTGCTAGCAGCACTCAAGAAACGGCTGCCAGGCTGACGACCCAGTTCCTTCAGTTTACCGACACCAGAGTCGTCCACCGTATAGGTCAGGAAGCGGCCATCTGATACCGCCGTGAAGGGACCAAGGCGCGTTACTTCCTTCGATTCCGTCGTACCGCCTCGTGTCACAACGTCAGCCTGGAAGGTGGTAACTTTGCCTTGCTCGATCATTTCTTGAGTCAAGGTCACCCACAAGCCTTCAAGTTGGTCGATGCTTGGCAGCGCCTGACTTGAGGCAAGTTTGCCTAAAGCGTCGGTCCGACCTGGCAGCTGTGCCGAAATCAGGGATTGTTCAATGGCGCCACGAGTGTCGCCGGCGACTTGGCGGATCACGCCAAACATTTCGCCGAAAGCGCCCAGGCGTTCCTGAAGCTGTTTTGCCAATTCATTCAAAATGCGTTCGCGTTCAGCAAATTCTGATTCAAGTGCTTCACTGCGAGCTTCTTCCCGGGCCAAATCAGCTTTTGCCTTGTTCAACAAAGACTGTTGCTGGCCTTTCTTGGCGCGGAATTCAGCTTCACGCTTCTGATTGGTCTGACGGTCACGAACACGGCCGTCACGAACCGCTTTCAACAGGTCAGACAGGTTTTTGATTTCTTGCGCTTGGGCTTCCACCGGCGCAACGGTTACTGCGGCGGTGCCGACCATCATCCATGCGGCTGCGGCACACGCGGCAATCCCGAATTTACGTACAATATTCTTCATCGGTGCGTCTCCAATTACTCAGCAGCCACAGGGCCTTTGAGAGGAATAAGAATGAGGTCAGGTGCCAATTGCGATTTCGCAATGCGGATGGCGGTCGACACATCCTCGCGGAAGCCATTCTTGTTTTCCCAAGTTTGTTTGCCTTGATCCCAAACCGCCGTGGTGCTGCCATCAACCGTTTGGTACAGGTAAGCGATCCGGCCGACTTTCAGGAAGGTAACCGACAGGACCTTGCCGTCGATTTCGACTTCGCCGTCATAGGCTTCAATGGTCCGGCCATAGTCGTTTTCGATTTGATAGGCGCCCAAAATCCGGCGGAATTTTTCAGCCGCGGTGGCGTCTGACCGCTTCATCAGTGCTTTCAAATCTTCAACACGCTTCGTCCGGCGTTCGGCCAAGAAGGGTACGTCCAGTTTCACGAAATCGTCGAGCCGTTCGATCATCCGGTTCATCAGCGGTACGACGTTCCGCTCAACACCCAGAGACTGTTCGATCTGTTCCTTAAGCGAAACCTCTTGAATCTTCTGGTCTTCGATTTGAGCATCAAGCTGCTCGTTATATTCACGGAGGTTTTCAAGGTCGATGAGAACCGCCTTGTATTCGGCTTCAAGGTCGGTCGTGTCATCGTCCAACTGATTGATCCGCGCCTGAGAGGCTGCTCCCTCTTCTGCGGCTTGGTTGGCCGTGCCGGTGGCTTGAGCCAATTGAGCATGGGCGCTTGGCGTGCCGAGCGACACGAACGCGACCACGGCCAGAGCGGCAATGCCACCCACGGCCAGCGTATCAACCGTTTCTTTGAAGTTTCGCAGACGCCTTACTGCGCTTGCACTTTGCCGCTTGGTGTCGCGGCCAATTCGTACTCTCATCTTTTACCTCCCGATGAGCTACTACCCTCGTGGGCCCATTAATACGTGTTAGAACCAATTCCTAAAATTCGTGTGATGACGATCTCGGCAGTCCATTTGTATTTTTCATGCCGTCTTTTGACAGGAAAGGTACCTTAGATTCTCTTGAACGCACACAATTTCAAAACAAGAAAACATACCTCCTAAGAGAACCCCAAAAACGCTTCACGAATAAGATTGTGGTGATGTCGTGTCGGATGGCATGTGCGCAACGCGCTTCCCCCGACCGCGTATAGAGTAGGGCCCAACCGTGTTCCCCCGAACCTTGGATTGAACCTAATCCCGAACCAAAACCTTACCCATTTCTTAATAAATAACACCTCAACCACAGTCCGTCCACGTCAAAGCCACGCTTAAAACGCCAGGAAACTGCGATTTAAAATAGTCTAGCTCACTATATTCGAATTCATAGTTAACAATAATTCAGTCTGACAAAGAAAATTGTGCGGATGCGCATCGGTCGAACGACAAGGAATTTGCTTATGTTCAGAGGCGCGGAGTTTCTGGGAGGAACACATAAAGCGCAATGACAAATCGTCAGTTAATCGATCGCGATTGTCATAAATCGCGCCCCGGCGGGAAGCCAAACACGGGGTGATTCCACAAAGCCATGTGGATTATTTGTCGATAAGACGAACACCGGACAGGGCGACGAACAATTTTGTGTTGCAGTGCGGAATTACATGTTTTGTGATTTTGCCACCCACACGGCGAAGCGTTTTTCGAGTGGTGTGCCATTCTTTTCCCACCAAGAATGATCGATCCAAACGATCGTATCGCCATGCTCCGGAGTGTTCGGCAGGTGCTCGCGCATTTCGTCTTTTATCAGCGGAAAAGCCGACATGCGGGCCGGACCATATGGGATCAAATTCGACTGCGCCGCGAGACGATCTTTGTCGGTGGCGAAGCGAATAAAGTTGGCGGCCAAGGATTGTTTGCCTGCGGAATTTGGAATGGCCCAGACATCTATTTGCGCTTGCTGACCGGTCCATACCAACCCGAGTGGACGGCCTTCTGTCACCCGAGCGTGATAGACCCAACTGTGAAAAGCGGTCGTCATGGTGACCATATTGGTCGCTAAGTAATCGACGGCTTGTTGACCGGTTCGCCACCAGACGATTTCGGTTTCCACTTGTTTTAGTTTGCGGAAAGCAGCTTCCACGCCCTGTGCGGATTCCAAGGTCTTGTATACGTTTTCGTGAGTTGCACCTGTCGCGAGGGACGCCAAAATCAGGGCGGCGTGCGGATCTGGCCGCATGCCACGCTTGCCCGGAAATTTCTCAAGATTGAAATAATCACCCGGCGTGCTGGGGTGCGTTTGCGGATGCTTGGACCTGTCATAGGCCAGCACCAAACTGTTCACGGAATTGCCGACGCTGCAGTCGGACAGGCCGTTTGGCACAAAGTCATCGGTTAAGGGGACGTTCTTTTCCGCGACCAGGACCTCGGACGCTTCGAGATGGGCGAGCTTGCCTTCTTCGCAAGCCTTCCGGGCGTGTTGATAATCGAGCACGACAATATGAGCGGCCGCCTTCCCATTCTGGTCCGGAATGACTGCGGTTATGCCGTCATCCGTCTCGACCATTTCGATATCGATACCGGTTTCATCGGTATACGCATCAAAAATTGCTTGCTTCTGCGCCGAGGCATATCCACCGGCGAACGTTGCGACCTTTAAAGACCGGTCTGCGCCATAGGCTGGGGCGCTCATTAGTGCAGCGCACAATAAAATTGCGGTGCGGTGGTAGAGTTTTTTGGGGCAGTGATGAGGCACGAGATCATTCCCAGTGGCTTGGAACCGATCTCTCCATAAGGGGCAAAAAAAGTTAAGAGTTGGTGCTTATGTGCCACACACCTCAGACGGTTAGGCCTATTGATTTTGCAGAATGTTGAAAATGTCTTCCAAGGGGTTTGGGGGCTCATTGTCTTCTGACTGACCCTCGGACGAGGCGTCGTTTTCGTTGGTGTCGCTGTCGTCCGGCAGCCCCAACACGCCTTTGAGAATGGTCTCAAGGGGGTCTGCTGGTTCGTTGTTTGAGCTTCCGTCTTCTTCGGTCTGATTGCCGCCGCCGCTTAAAATGCCACCGATGATGGCGCCCACATCTGGTGCGAATGTGGGATTATCCCAAGTACCACTGACAATCACGGGCACGCTGATGCCGGTCACATCGCGTTTGCCTCCTTGGCCTTCGATTGTGGAAACCGCTGTGGGCACGAACCGGTAATTCAGGGTCCGATTCGGGATGTTAATTGTGCCCGCACCGGTGAGGCGCAGGAGCGGATTGAGCAAAATCAAATCGCGATTTGATAAAACGCCATTTCGAATCGAAAAATTGCCGCTCAGTTCAGCGAAATCCGTTTTCTGGATGCCGGCGTTTTGCCCCCCGCCCAGAACGCCGCGAATATTCCTGACGAGGTCTGCCAGGTTTACACCCCGGATCGCCCCGTCCAGAAAGGTGACCTGGCCGTTACCATTGAGCGAGCGCATCATTTGTTTTTGGGAGCGCCCGCTCATCGTCACGTCCAGCAGCACATTGCCGGTGCCTTCCAGCCGGTCGACACCACCGGCGTCCCGGAAAAGGGGCAACAGATCGATCGCATTGAGGCTGAACTTTTGGGAAATTTTCGGCGTGCGCCCGCGTCCATCCGCAACCAGCTGCGCGGATCCGGTCCCCTTGTATAAGGCGATCTTCGCCAAATTCGCCGTAAGAAGGCCATCATTGATTTTGAGATCCAGATCGCTGTTATTGAGTTTGACGCCACCCAAGCGCACCTGTTTTGCCGTGAGTTTCAGATTGGCATTAAGGCTGTTCAGGCCGGCGAGGTCGATGGGATCGTTGCTCCAATCGGAAGAGGCGGGTGAGTTGGCCGTTCCTTGCCCCGACGCACCGCCACCGGTCGATCCACCGCCGGCGCCGGAAGCGCCTGCGCCGTTTCCGCTTAGATAGGGGTTCAGATCCAGCGTGTCGGCATCCATCCGGCCGGACACATAGGGTTTTTCCCCATCTAGGATCAGCGTGAGGCCGCCATTGGCGCGAATATCGTCAAAACGGACATCCGCGTTTTTGAACAGGAAGCGTTCATTCCGGGCGGTCAGGTCGCCGGCCACACTGAACGGGCCGAACCCCTCTCCCGCCGGCAGGGGCGATCCCAACCAAGAGGCAAGTTTACGAACCGAGGGGATGTCCAACGTTGCCCGGCCGACAAGTGATTCAAGCCGGTCGCCCGCGGCCTCACCGTCAAACGTCTGCGTAATTAATTTAGAGTTAATCTGTGTGGAAACTGTTGTCGCGTTCCCATCGATAAAGTCTTTGAGATGTCCAATCGCTACATTGGCGTTGAGGGTTTCTCCTTGCCAGGTGAGTGAGCCGTCGGCTGCGAAGGGCCCTTCATAATTGGGCAAGGACAAATTCGCGTTGATGTCGCGCGCTTCGTAGTCTTCTTTGGTTTGGTGATTGGTGTAGGTGACGAGGCCGTCGACCAGCCGCACATCGCCTAAACTGATCGTGCCGACTTCATAGTCTTCGTTGGGCGCGTCTTCCGGGTCCGGTGTCTCATCTTCCGGGTCTCCTGGGGCGGGTTCGAATTCCAAATTCGACTTGCCGGATTTGTCGATTTCCACGTGGATCACCGGCTCCTCAAGGACGAACCTCGACACGATAATCTCGCGGTTGAGCAAGCGGACCACATCAAATCCAATATCAAGCGTTTTCATGGACGCCATGGTGGGGTGTTTGGCCCCGTCCACATTGGCGATACTGATGCCGTCGACTTGGAAGCTGAATTGAGGAAAGAAGGTGAGCCCGATATCGCCGTCAATGGTCACCTCCCGGCCGGTTTGTTCCTCAATCGCGGTAACGATGGGCTCGCGGTACCATTCCTGAGGGATGAAGGCCGGGGCCAGCAACAATGCGCCCACAATCAGGACCACAATCGAAAACAGGCTGAGCAAGAACGTTCTCATGGAAGCTCCGCATGTAAAAACAACCAGAACGGCAAGACAGTATCGGTCAGGAATCTAGAGAATAACCGCCAAAAAGTCGAAACGTTAACGATAAAACTCTCCAAAAATGTACATTTGACGCGCGCACCTGAAATTGATAGCTATTCGCAACAACCACATAGAGGACAGTTAAAGTGATAAGACATCGCTGGTTCGTGGCAGCCTTTTCGAGCTGTGTTGCGGCATTGGGGTTAGTAGACGTGGCTGCGGCTGAAGGGGAGGTGAATATCTATTCCTCCCGCCACTACACGTCGGACAGATTGATTTACGATGCCTTCGAAGAAAAGACGGGCATCAATATAAACCTGCTTGAGGGCAAGGGGGGGGAACTCCTCGAACGATTGAAGATTGAAGGTCGCAACAGTCCAGCAGACGTCTTCATCACCGTAGATGCTGGGAATTTGTGGCGTGCGGAACAAGCAGGTGTCCTCCAATCCATTAAATCGAATCTTTTAGAAGCCAAGGTTCCCAGCCATTTGCGTCATCCGGACGGAAAGTGGTTTGGGTTTTCGACGCGGGCGCGGGTGATCTTTTACAGTAAAGAACGGGTCGATCCGGCGGCTGTCGCCTCCTACAGCGATCTTGCAAAGCCGGACCTGAAAGGGAAGGTCTGTGTCCGCTCCAGCAGCAACATCTATAACCTCTCATTGTTGGCATCGATCATCGAACATAAGGGAGAAGACGATGCTTTCGCTTGGGCAAAGGGCGTTGTGGACAATTTCGCCCGTCGCCCCCAAGGCGGAGATCGAGACCAAATTCGCGCGGTTGCATCGGGCGAATGTGATGTGGCCATCGGCAATCACTACTATTATGTCCGTATGCAGAATGGGCAACAGCAAACCGATATTGATGCGGCCAGCAAAGTTGGGCTTTTGTTTCCTAACCAAGACACGACTGGCACACACGTAAACATCGGTGGTGCCGGTGTCGCGGCGCATGCGCCCAACAAAGAAAACGCAGTCAAATTGATGGAATTCCTCGCAAGCGCGGAAGCGCAGGCGATCTTTGCGGGCGCTAATTTCGAATATCCGGTTACGGATCTGGAGCCGGTGCCGGAGCTGACGGCGCTTGGGGCATTTAAAAGCGATACACTGAATGTGAGCGTCTTGGGGGTTAATCAGCCTACCGCTCAAATTGTGTTTGACCGCGCTGGATGGCCTTAAGACAGCGGCACATCCTGCAGATAAATAATGCAGTCAGTGGTCAACAGAGCCGGGGCGGGCCTTAGAAATCGCCCGGGCCATCAAGATCACTGGCAGAATTCCCACCACCACAATGGCGATGGCGGGCAAAGCGGCTTCACTCAGGCGTTCATCCGCCGCCAAATTATGTGCGCGCACCGCCAAAGTGTCGAAATTAAACGGGCGCATGATGACAGTGGCCGGCAGTTCCTTCACCACTTCCACAAAAACGATCAAGGCTGCGGTCAGCAATGACCCTCTGATGATCGGCAAATGAATGCGTGTCAGCAAACGGCCCGGCTTTGCCCCAAGCACCCGGGCGGCGCTGTCCAAATTGCCGGAGATTTTTGTGAAAGCCGAATTGGTTGTCTGCAAGGCCACGGCGGCGAACCGCACCGCATAGGCAAACAGCAGCGCCGCGATACTGCCGGTTAACAACAGGCCGGTGCTCACCCCCCATGTGTTTCGCATCCATTGGTCCAGGGCGTTGTCGAAAAATCCAAGGGGAACCAAAATGCCCACGGCAATCACGGATCCGGGAATGGCATAGCCCATGCCCGCCAGCCGATGGGCGGACCGGGTGACTAAATGTGGATAAAGACGCAAGCCGAATGTCAGCAAGGCTGCGACAGATACCACCAGCCCGGCGGCGAGGATGCCTAAGGTCATGGTATTGGCGGCCACGGATAGAAACGCTGCGTCCAATGTGAAGGCATTCTCGCGTAAGCCCAAATCAATCAGAATGAAAAGCGGAAGCGCAAATCCAAGAATAACAGGCACGGAGCACATGAGGATGGCGGCCATGCTTTTGCTTGGTGTCAGCGGTGTTCCGGCAAGGCGACGGTATTTTTTGCTGGTATGGTGATACTGCGTCTTCCGACGGCTGATGCTTTCCAGGGATAAGACCGCAAGAACAAATATCAACAGAAACGCCGCCAGTTTTGAGGCCGCAACCGGATCCCCCAAGGAGAACCACGTACGGTAAATGCCGGTGGTAAAGGTCTGTACACTGAAATAAGAAACCGTGCCGTAGTCAGCCAGAGTTTCCATCAATGCAAGGGCGACGCCCCCAGCAATGGCAGGTCTTGCCAGCGGTAAGGCCACGCGCAGAAAGGTCGACATCGGTCCGTGCCCCAGCGATCGGCTAACCTCCAGCACGCACATGGACTGTTCCAAGAAGCTGGCTCGCGCCAGGAGGTAGACATAAGGGTACAGCACGAGAGATAGAATGACGGCGGCACCTCCGGTCGACCTGATCTCCGGAAACCAGTAATCAGCAGCTCCCCATCCTGTCGCCTCACGCAGGGCCATTTGCACAGGACCGGAAAACTGCAAAAAATCCGTATAAGTATAGGCGACCACATAGGCAGGAAATGCGAGCGGCAGAATGAGGGCCCACTCAAATATGCCACGGCCCGGAAAGCGGTACATGGTCGTCACCCAAGCCGTTGGTACGCCAAGGACAAACACCCCAATCGCGACGCTTAATGTGAGGATGATCGAATTTGTGATGTAGTTGGGGAGGACCGTTTCAATAAGGTGGCCCCAGAACGGCCCGCTTTCGAAAAGCAGGTTGGCGGCGACGGATAAGATCGGAAGCGACAAGAAAGCAGCGACCAACAGAGCGGCTGCGAGGACCAGCCGCCCTTGAAAATCAAACAGACCGGAAAACGATGTTTCCGGATTGCCGTCAGGTCCTGCGACCGAGACCGCCATAATGTGTTCCTAAGTCTTTGATCTAGCGGGTCAGGCTATGCAATTGAGAATTATTGTCAATTCGGCTCAATGTCGCGGCTTTCTCCGACAGAATTCCGGGCGGAATCCGAACTAGGCGCTGGCTTTGGTCGCTGGGAAACTAAGCGCCACAGACGTTCCCTGCCTTGGAACGCTGTGGATTGTGAATTGGGCGTGATTTGCCTCTGTCAATGCTTTCGCCAAGGGAAGGCCTAAGCCTGTTCCTTTTTCAGGTTTGGCAACGGTACTGTCGATCTGTTCGAAGGGCTTCATGGCGCGGTCCAGCTCGTCGGCGCTCATGCCGATGCCGGTGTCTTCCACCCGAAGGTCCTGGGTGCCGTCTTGCGCGGTGGCAATGGAAATCGCCACCTCTCCACTCTCTTCTGTGAATTTGATGGCATTGGTGAGGAGGTTGAGCACTACTTGTTCCAAGCTTCGGGCGTCCGCCTTTACCAATGGCAGAACCGGTGGCACGACAAGCCGCAGTTTCACCTTCTTTTTCTGTGCTTGGGGCTGCACCAAGCGGACGCTCTGTTCCACAATGGTCCGCAAATTGATGTCCGCGAATTGCAGTTTGAGTTTTCCTGCTTGAACCTTCGATAAATCCAGCAAGTCATTGATCAAGCTTAGGAGCAAATGGCCGCTATGATGGATATCCTTCGCATACTGACGGTATCTCTCATTGTCCAATGGCCCTAATCGTTGGTCTTTCATAATCTCGGAAAAACCAATGATGGCATTCAGAGGGGTGCGCAGCTCGTGGCCCACATTCGCCAGGAATTGGGATTTCTGCGCGCTCTCAAGTTTTGCGGTATCTAATTCGTTCATCAGAAGACGCAATGTTTCGTGATGAGAGGTCACATCTTCCAAAACCGCTAAAAACGTTGGGGCGCCTACAATCTCCGAGAGGGCAGCCACTGTGACGTGGGCAATCTGTTTTTCCCCATCGGGACGCTTCAATCTGAGATCGGCACCGCTTAAAAGCCGACGGCTTTGCTCCGCCAGAGATGTCTCCGTATCAGATCTACTTAAGAAACGGGCGAAGGGAGACCCGATCAAGCCAGACTTGGTCGTGCCGAGCATTGTACAGGCGGAAGCATTGGCAAATTGAATGTGGCCCTGAGGTCCAAGCAACAATACACCAACCGGAAACGCCGCAAGAGCTGATTCAATGCGGTCTTGAATGACCTGATCCGGCAGGTCCGCCGGATCGTGCTTCCGAGATTCAAGAGCAAGGCGGTCCGTGACGTCTGTGAAAAGGGTAATGGCCGCCGCAAAACCGGACACCGGGTCGGTAATGCGTTTCCCCGATACACGATGTTGTCGTTTCCCGAGGTCGGTAAAGACGTCGCATGTTTTGTGGGCAAGACCCCGATCGAAAAGGTCTGCGTAAAAATCTCTTGCGCGTTCTGAGCCCAAGCGGTCGGGCAGGCTGGAATAGGGACCGAACGTCTCTTTAGCCAGTTCACTTTCCAATAGTACTTTGCCGTCCGTTCCGAAGACCGACACCACACCGGGCATATTCTCAAGGGCGCTGCGAATACGTTCGAGGGTGCGGCTGTCATCTTCCGATTCCGCATCCAGCACATGGACCAGTAATCCAGACCGCCCGTCGGGCAATGGATGTCGCCGACAAGTGGCTTCCACGCGCTGGCCACCCGCTGTGGGAAAGAGAACGACGCTGATGTTTTCATGCTGGTCGGCCGGAAGGGCGTCGAACGTTTGGCCGAATTCAATCGCCGCAATTTCGGCGGGAGAAAACAGGCGGTCAATTAGGTCAAAGGGAGAGGATTCTTGCCAGAAGGTGACAGCGGCTTGGTTGGCCCAGGCCATACGCCGACGTCCCACATCCCACAGCCAAGCGGGTTGTGCGTCCTTTTCAAGCGCATCTACGATTGAAGTATCTGTTCGTCCCACCGAGGCCTACTCAACATCCGGCGTTACCGCCGTCTAAACCACCATTAAGAAAAACTTAACGATTCCCGCAGGCTCTGGAAAGGCCGAATTATCGTTAATGCCTTGATTTAAGCTGCTTCCGCACTGTCTTGCGGCCCTTTTGCAGGTGTCAGATCGCCGGCCTCTCGCACAGGGGAGCCGGTCAAAAAATCCGACAGCATGGCGTTGACGGTTTCTGGTGCTTCTTGTTGTACCCAATGGGATACGCCGGGCAAATATCGAATGGTCAGATCACGGACAAACTTATCGGTTCCGTAGGTCAGGGATTTCGACAGAGCCGTGTCTTCCTCTCCCCAAACAATCAGCGTCGGCGTCTCGATCAGGGGCAATTGTCCCCCTACAAGAGCCGGGTGTTTTGGCCGTCGGCGCAGCAAGGCGCGATAGTAATTGACCATTCGGTTGAGCGCCCCGGGGATCATCGCGTTGCGGCGGAAAACGTCGGTTACGTCTCTGGGGAATTGCGATTTGTCCACCGCCATCTCCACGAATGCCCGCTCGATCGCAGCGGCATCATTTCGCCCAAGGACGAATTCGGGGAGCCACGGGATTTGGAAGAAAAAAATGTACCAAGATTTCCGCAATTGGTCCCAGTTGCGGCTGTGCGTACGTGCGGCGCCTGGGTGCGGCACGTTCATGATTACCAATTGATCGATGGGTTTCACCTGAGCCATCGCGGCGTACCAGGCAACGATCGCGCCCCAATCGTGCGCCATCAGCGTCACGGACTTGGCGCCGGCCGCATCCACCAATCCGCGCACATCGTCGATTAAGTTGTCGATGGCGTAAGCCCCGATCCCCTTTGGTTTGGAGGACCGCCCATACCCCCGCAGATTGGGCGCCCACACCCGATAGCCTATATCCGCGAGCAAGGGCATTTGGTAACGCCACGAGTAGCTGTTTTCAGGAAATCCATGCAGAAGCAGGGCGAATTTGTCGCCACTGCCGCACATATCCACCTCGAAAGACAGGCCGTTAGCGGTTACAAACTCGGTGGAAATGCGCGGATCACGTGGGGCGAGGTCCATAGTCAAGCCTTCATTTGGGGGGCAAAACGCCAATTATATCGTGGGATAGTAAGATGGCGCCAGAGGGGGGAGAACTCTTGCAATGCCCCGCCGAACCGAATAATGTCCGCAGCCTCGCGCCGCCTCGTTGGGCCGGGTGCGAATGTCCCCTCAAATTGGGCCGCCTTAGCTCAGTCGGTTAGAGCGCTAGATTGTGGATCTAGAGGTCCCCCGTTCGATCCGGGGAGGCGGTACCATAATTTCATCAATGAATACAATATTTTATGTGCCGTCCGCTAGCTGATGAGTTCTTTCATTCCGAACTCATAATGGCCACTCATCCCGAACTTTAGTCTTTCTTTGTTCTTGCGCTATTGCGTTTTATGGTGCCCGACACGGCCTGTGTGTTGGTTCTTTTTGTGTAGACAGAAACCGTCTCGCGGTTCTTGTGGCCTCCCATTGACATCAACTCGCTGTCGGATGCTCCGCCATCACCCGCTTCCGTAAAGCCGCCGTGCCTGAAACTTGAAAATTCAAGCGGTTGTTCAAACTCAACCGCACTCGCTATTTCTAGAAAATGCTTTTGAAGCAGTCATGAGTTATTCTGAAAGTGGATATTTTTTTTCGATCGACGGTATCAAGCGTGTGGGCTTTCGACGTCGCACAGCGCTGGAGACAATCGCCCGTATAGCCCTGTCGGCCAAAGGGGACGCTCGGCCAACGGGCTTGGCAAACAGTGACCTTCCAAACACACGTTCAAAACGGATCGCCTCGCGGGGATGGTCAGGTGCTCGTCTTAAGTTATGCGTCTATAACGATCCCTGTCAGACTGGCTTCCGTTTCCGGCTTCTATCTTTCGTTTTCGGCCGTATTCATGTGAGTTTACGTCGCATGGATCCCACCCCCAAGGTACCATCCTCAAACACAGCTTCAATTGATCCTATGGTTTAAAGAACAAAGGTGTCTCACGTTTGTTCGATTTTTGATCGGTACACAGACAGTGTCTGGTACTTGCCGCCAATACTTTTTGTCTTAATGCCTCGGTGCAACGAGAGGATTCTTTCATCGTTGACCACCCGAAGATCGCCATGAGCTGCTTTTCGGTAGCGCCGTTCTCTGCCGCGATTGCTGTACAGGCTTTCCTCAACCTATGAGCGCTCCAGTTCGCCATTTCAGCCGTGTCACAATGCAATCTAAACCAATTTCGGAAACCATTTGACGTAAAAAGTCTGCCAAATGCGCCACGGGTGCCGTGAGGTTCGATCGTAAGGCAGCAACGTGCTTATTCCCATGAGAATCATTTCTTGAAAAAAGACATAGATGTTTGGATCGCGATATGTCTGAGGCTTGGCGATAATTTTTTACGGGTTTTCTCGTATTGACGATCTAATCTCTAATGGGGCTATGCCCAGTAGGGATGGAATCGGTGAGTCACACGCGAAAAAGGTCGGAAAACCGGATTTTTCAGGCATATCTGAGTTACAAAGATGTGCTTGTGCGGTCCTTGTTGCGCTGGTCGGTTCAACCCAGTGATGTGGATGATATTTTACAGGAAACTCTTCGGCGCACCCTGGAAGCCGACAAATCACAACCGATAAGTTATCCAAAAACATATCTCTTCAGGGTTTCTCGAAATGTCGTCTTTCGGGAGCAACAGCGCCGATCCCGCGAAGTGCAGCAAGAGATCGATGAGGCAGTTATTCAGTCGAATGAGGCGCCAACAGACGATCAGCTCCACTATCGCCAAATGCTGGAAGTGTTTTGCGAGGCATTAGAATTGCTTCCGGAACAACACAGGCGCGCCATCATTCTGCGTCGCGTGTATGGCATGTCACATAAGCAAATTGCATTGAAGATGGGGGTGTCACTGAGTTCGGTTGAGAAGTATTTCGCGCAAGGAATGGCAAAATGCCAAGACGTCATGGTGAGGCGGGGGTATTCACTGGATCCGAAAGACAGCGGTAAAAAGCGGAGCGCTGCGAGACTCGCGGGATTGACACGTCCTGATGCCACACATGAAGGTTCGTCGCATGAGTAACGACAGAAAAATTATCGAATTTGATCCGAAATCGAATTCAGAAATGTCCGCAGCTGACTGGCTGGCACGGTTGGATCGCGGATCTTTGACGTCCTCGGAAAAAGAAGAACTTGCTAAATGGCTTTCCGAAGAACCAGGCCGTTACAGGGAGCTACATGATCTATCAACTTTCTGGTTTGGGCTAAACATTCCTCTGTCGCAGATTGATTTCGTTGAGACCCAAGGAAGCAATCGCATTTCATGGATCGGTTTTTCGGATTGGGTTCGCTCAGTCACCAATGCAAAATCTTATCATGCGTTGGTGGCAGGTGTGTTTCTCACCCTCTTTTCATTTACGGCGTTGGCGATCCTGTCGCTTTCTCTATACCAGCCAAGCTCCGGTTATTATGCCACCCGTGTAGGAGAGATGCGCACAATAGAACTGCCCGATGGGTCGCAGGTAAACCTCAACACCAACACACGCCTTGAATACCGCTATTCATCGAGGGAGCGTTCGATACAGCTGTTGTCTGGTGAAGCCATCTTTGATGTGGCGCACAAAGCAAATTGGCCCTTTGTCGTTTATGCTCAAGACGGCGTGATCCAGGCGGTCGGCACGCGGTTTGTTGTTCGGGTAAATACGGAAAAGGTCATGATTGCTGTACAGGAAGGCAAGGTCGACGTGCGAAACCGGGACAGCGAACATGCGCATTCCAATGGCGAGCCCAGCGCTAGAACACCAAGTGCACTGCGGGTGAGCCAGGGCGAAGCAACCGATATAGAGTTTTCAACAATCAAGGAGCGGCGCCGTCTTACAGAAGATGAACTGACCGAACGCCTTTCTTGGTTGGATGGCCAACTGGTCTTCTATGATGAAGAACTGCCTGACGTGATCGAGCAAGTGGCGCGTTACACCACTGTGGAGATTGAGATTGATGCTGCTCAGCTCCGAGAGCGAAAAATTACGGGTGTTCTACCGATTGGGGATGTCTCACTCATGTTGGAGGGGATTGAGGCAGCGCTGGGTGTTAAGGCCGATTGGGTTGAGCCGAATGTTGTGCGCCTGACGAACGGCTAGCGTTCCGTATGGAGAACGAAAATTTCTGACGATCAAAAAAAAATGTTGCGGGTTTTTCCTGCGACACAGTCAAATAAGAAGGTCGTAACAGAATGGGGAATGTTAATCAGTCGTCTGATTTTATATCAGCAGGGAAGCGGCATAACAAAATGTGGTTTACCGCATGTCGCTTGATTCTGGTGATCTGTGTTGTTGGGATTTCAGATTGGGCTTTGGCGAGCTCAAGTTCGGCGAATGCGTCTGAGCAAATTTACGAACTTTCAATACCGTCGCAACGTTTGGACCGAGCGCTCATGTCACTTGCTCGTCAGACAGAACACGCGTTGGTGTTGCCGGCGCAGAGTGCTGAGGCACTTCGCTCGAATCCTATCCATGGCAGATTTACGCTGACTAACGCCTTGCAGCTCTTGCTGAAAGATAGCGAACTTTCTGGCGGCCTAACAAAAAACGGGGTCATCACGATCTCGTCTGTTAAGCAATCAGGAGGGGACGACAACGTGGTAAAAGCTAAGTCGAAAGGGACGCTACTAGCGGGTGTATCAGCATTTTTGTTCGGAGCAGGATCGGCCGTTCTGCCGGCAACAGCGCAGATCGATGAGATCATTGTAACGGCCGAGAAGCGCGCGGAAAGCATTCAGGATATACCGATCTCAATTACCGCCTATTCGGGACAGGAGTTGGCGAAATCGGGTGTGCTGTCGATCAAAGACCTGCCGAAAATATCACCGACATTTCAGTTCGGTCAGGATGGTGCTGTGAATTATATCGGCATGAGGGGCGTTTCCGCCGGCCTCGGTGTGATTGGCGCGGAAGGATCGGTAACGGTCAGCCAAAATGGGGTCACGTTTGGGCGCATCAGTCTTTGGGATGCGGATCTTTATGACATTGATCGGGTTGAAGTTCTGAGGGGGCCGCAAGGCGTTATCAATGGGCGGAACGCAACTGGCGGTGCCGTCAACATTCACACCAGAATGCCGACGGAAGAATTTGAAGCGGGTATTCGGGCGACAATTGGGAACTATCGGCGCTTTGCCACCGACGGCTATCTAAGTGGACCGCTATTTGGGTCTAATTTGCGCGGTCGACTGGCTTTCTCGACAGATCATTCCAATGGATGGATAGAGAATACGTTTCTAAACGAAGACCTTGCCACCAAAGGAAAAGCGCAAGCACGCGCGACGTTCGTGGCGGACCTCTCTGATGATATCGAGGCCGTACTCATTTTGGATGCGATCAGGGACCGCTCCATTCCGGCGACCTCCTTTGATCGGGGACGTATCCGCCCAGACCAACCCGGACTGTCGGAATTTCTGGGTGTTTCCGGCGGTGACGTCGACAGTCTCACACTAGAAGGAGATCAAGCGCGAACATTTGAAAAGGATCAATACGGGGCGACCCTGCGCGTGACTTTTACACCGACCGACACAATAACCTTAACGTCGATCACTGGGTATGTTGACCAGGATATCAACCAGACCTATGACTGCGATGGTACGCGTGCATCGTTTTGCGGTTTCCCATCAACTCCAATGTTCCCGGAAGGATATGGCTTTGAAGTGCAGCAGTTTAGCCAAGAGCTAACGCTAGCCGCAGACATCACGGACGATTTTGATTTGATCTTTGGTGGCATATATCTTCACGATGACTCAACGCACTTTAACCACTTCACCGCGTCCGACGCCTTTCTCACGCCAGATTCCACGTTTGTCACAGCAAAAGCGAATTTGGAATCATACGCCGTCTATACACAACTGCGCTACGAGCTAAGTGAACTCGTTCGATTAGCAGCCGGTGTTCGTTACACCAAAGATGAGAAAACCTACGAAGAAAGTGGGTTGGCAATCTTTACGCCCGGGGCGTACGGCGCATCGAATTCGTGGGATGCGTTTACACCGCGGTTTGCGATAGATGTTCAGCCGAATGATGACCTGACCATATTCGCCAGTGTTTCCCGTGGTTTTCGCTCTGGTGGGTATTCCATCACCTTCCTAGGCCCAGAGGATGAATTCGACCCCGAATACGTTTGGAATTACGAGGCTGGCTTAAAGGCAAGCCTGTTCGATGGTCGCGCGAATGTAGCGTTGAGCGGGTTCGTTATGGACTACAAGAACATCCAGCAAATCGTGTTTGGTCTTGCGGGAACGGGGACCGATACCATCAACGCCGCCGGTGCGGACATCAAAGGTGTTGAGGTAGAATTTAATGGTGCGATTACGGATAATTTCCTGATCGATTTTTCCGGTGCTTGGCTGGACGCGGAATTCTCGGAGTTTCGTACCGCCGATCCGATCTTTACAGATTTAGGGGTTTTCAACCCAGTAACCGGACTTAACGTTCGGGACTTGTCCGGCAACCGGCTTCCTCGTGCACCGAAATGGAAATTCAACATTGCAGGTGAATACCGGCATCAGATCAAACCGGACATTATGGGCGTTCTGCGGGCAGACTATACCTGGCAAGACGAGATGTTCTTCGGGCCTTACAATTATGATCTTGCCGCCCAGGAGTCTTACGGCCTTTTGGGACTTAGTGCCGGACTTGAGGGTATAGAGGGCAATTGGTCATTTACGGCTTTTGCCCGAAATGTAACGGATACCAGATACTTCCAGCACAACAGCGTCTTCGCGACATTCATCAATCCAACGCCTAGTCAGTTTGGATTTCCTGGCGAGCCTCGGCGTTACGGGGTGACTCTCTCATACGATTTCTAATGAGAGCGTCAAGCAGCAGCGTGTACAGCGCTGCTGCTTTTGTCACCCATACAGGATTGGTCGCGACACTACCCAAAATTGCTGTTTACGTTTTCGGATGCATTCATGAACATTGAAGACACCTTCGCAGAAGCTGTGATCTTGGGCGAACCCCACCCGCCGGCTGAGTTAAGTTTTGTGCAGCACCATATGGGGTGTATTGGATCAATACTGTTGGAAGGTTTGACGCAAGATCCCGCAAATCTCTTGATGGCGCGAACGGCGATGCGTTGTGCAAAAAGTTTGTCCCTTCCGCCGGTACAAGATGTTTCACGTTCGAAAATCGTTATCGGCAAAACCACTGGGTGGTGGTTTTCGTCGCAAAAAGCCAGTGCAGATCGCCGCATTCTGTATTTGCACGGTGGGGGGTACACCATGGGGAGCGTTGAAGATTTCTCGATCCTTCTGTCTTGGATGGCGGTCAAAACAAAATGTGCCGTGCTTGCGGTTGACTATCGTCTCGCACCGGAAAACCCTTTTCCAGCGGCCTTATTAGACGCGCTTACGGCGTTTGATTACATCTGCAAGAATGGAACGTCTCACCGAAGTGCTGCCCGCAAGGTATTTTTGGCGGGGGATTCGGCGGGAGGGGGAATGGCGCTCGCCCTGGCCTGTGTCATCCGCGATAAAAGCGACAATAGGCTTGACGGTATTGTCGGAATTGCACCGTGGGCGGACATTTGGCTGGCAAATCAAGAAGATCGAGTTGATCCAGCGACCATTCGAATTGCTCGCGCAAATGCAAGTTTCTACATCGGGGAACATTCCCGTGAACATCCGTTGATATCGCCACTTCATGGATCTCCTCAAGGTCTTCCACCAATTTTACTGCAAGTGGGGGACAAAGATGCCAGCGGCCTTGCCGACAGCGTCGCCTATGCAAAAAAAGCGAAAGATGCGGGCGTGGACGTTCGTCTCGAAATATGGCGGTTCATGCCGCATGTATGGCACGCCTTTACACCGTTTCTCCCGGATGGAGAAAAAGCGTTCGACGCCATCGCGAATTTTCTTACATCAATAGAGTAGGTCGAGTGGCCAACATGTTTCATCTTAACGGCGACGCTCTTGATATTGATGCCCGCCTTCAAGAACTTGCCTCGCAGCGTGCCGCAGACATAGCGATCAAGATCGGGGAGCAGGCAGTCAGCTGGGCGGCTTTCGATAAGCTGGTGAGCCAGGCGGCCAACGCGTTTCTTGAGGCCGGACTGGAACCGGGGGATCGCGTGGCTACCGTCGGTCGAAACTCTCTATCCTATATTGCAACAATTTTTGCATGCTTAAGGGCTGGCGGGTGTATTACCCCATTACAAACCCTCACGTCTGAAAATGACCTGATCAGGATGATAAACGATAGCGGCGCGACGTTTCTGTTCGTGTCATCGGAATTTGCACCGGCGCTATATGAGAGATGTGGTGCGCTACAGTCAATTGATGCCGGTCATATCTATTGTTTCGATAAGTCGTTTCCGCAAATTGAGACATTTGATCGGTTTATTGAAGGACTTCCCGGTACATCGCCAAACATCTCGGTCGATCCACACAGCGGTGCCTGCTTGGTGTACAGCTCGGGAACAACTGGGGATCCAAAGGGGATTCTTCAAAGCAGATTGCACAAAGCTCGAGAGTGCGAAGATATGGCGGAAGCGGGGCTGTCGCCAGCAGCGCGCGTGCTCATTACTACGCCTCTGTGTTCAAGTACGACGCTGTTTATCTTGTTCGCCGCCCTGGGTAACGGCGCCACGGTTGTCGTTATGGAAAAGTTTGGGGCAGAGAAATTTCTCAAACTCAGCACACGGAACAGGATAACCCACACAATACTCGTCCCCGTGCAGTACGAGCGTATCTTAACCAGCGAGGCGTTTGGTCGGTTCGACCTGTCTTCATACGACGTAAAAATATCGATTGGCGCGCCGTTACGGCGAAGCCTGAAGAAAGAAATACTGGATAGATGGCCTGAGGGCGGCCTTATCGAATTCTACGGTATGACCGAAGGGGGGCCATCTTGTGTTCTCTTTGCACACGAAAGTCCAGACAAACTCGACACAGTTGGACAACCCGCGGAAGGTTGCGACGTAAAGATCATCAGTGACGATGGATACGTCTTGCCTAAGGGCAAAGCCGGCGAGATCGTGGGGCGGTCCGGTCGAATGATGGTTGGCTATTGGAACCGCCCGACGGAAACGCGAGAGGCCAGCTGGTATGACAGCGACGGAAATCGCTTTCTGAAAAGTGGTGATATTGGCTGGTTTGACGATGAAGGATTCCTGCATCTCGTCGATCGTAAAAAGGATGTCATCATTTCGGGCGGCTTTAACATCTATGCCACCGACCTAGAAAACGTGATTTGCGATCATCCGAACGTCTTAGAAGCAGCGATTGTCGGGGCTCCGAGTGCGAAGTGGGGCGAAACACCGGTGGCATTTGTGGTCCTGCGAGACGGGGCCGAAAGTGACGCCGCTTCCATCAAAGAATGGACGAATTCAAAGCTCGGAAAGGTACAACGCCTTTCAGCCGTGCATCTGATTGACGCACTTCCACGAAACGACATTGGAAAGGTGGCGAAACGAAACCTGCGCAGCAACGTGACGCCGCAACCTTAGTATAGATATGTATACCGACGAATTAAGAAAATATGAGAGCGCCTAAGAAAATACTTCTCGCCAATCGCGGGGAAATCGCAATTCGAGTAATGCGCACGGCGCAAGAACGAGGGATTTCCTGTGTCGCCATTTATGCGCAAGATGACACCCAAGCGCTGCATCGATATAGGGCAGACGAGTCTTGTCCGTTAAATGGTACGGGGGCAAGGGCGTATCTGGACGGCGACGATATTGTCGGGATAGCGCTAGATTATGGATGCGACGCGATCCATCCCGGATATGGGTTTCTAAGCGAAAGTGCCGAATTCGCGTCCGCTTGCGAAGCGAAGGGCCTCACATTTATTGGTCCATCGCCAGATCATCTTGCCCTTTTTGGAAATAAGGCGAAGTCCAGGGCGCTTGCGCAAAAATCCGGCGTGGCTTTGCTTCCGGGCACGCTGGATGCGGTAACCTTGAAAGAAGCTCGTGACTTTATGACCGACTTGCCGCCGGGCGCGCGCGTGATGCTTAAGGCGTTGGCCGGCGGCGGAGGCCGGGGCATGCGATTGGTGGAAGACATAAATGAGCTTGAAGGTTCGTTTGAGCGATGCCAATCGGAAGCACGGGCAAGCTTCGGCGAGGACCGGGTGTTTGTGGAACAGTATCTACCTCGTGCTCGTCACATTGAGGTTCAGATCATTGGGGATGGCAAGGGTAAGGTATCCCACCTATATGAGCGCGAATGCACCCTGCAGCGACGCAATCAGAAAGTACTTGAAATTGCGCCGAGTCCCTCTCTTCCGGAACGACTGCGCGACAAAATCGTGGCGGCTGCCATTCACTTGGCAAAACATACACAATACCGCAGCCTTGGGACATTCGAGTTTCTCGTTGATGCGGGTGAAGGTGTGCTTTGTGAGCACTCGCCTTTTTATTTCATGGAAGTTAACCCCCGAATTCAAGTTGAACATACAGTTACAGAGGAAATCTTAGGGCTAGACCTTGTTGCCGCGCAGCTCGATATAGCATCAGGAAAATCCCTCGAAGACATCGCCTTGGACCAAGAAAACGTACCGTCGCCGAGGGGCTATGCCGTCCAGGCTCGAATAAATATGGAAGAGCTTGGGAGGGATGGAACGGTAACGCCGAGCGTTGGCAAGTTGACAGCGTTTGATCAACCGTCAGGGCCCGGAATACGTCATGAAAGTTTGGGGTATGCTGGATATATCGTGAGTGCCAACTATGATTCTTTGCTTGCAAAGCTGATCGTTCATACTCAGGAAAAATGTTTTACCAAAACTTTGCGGCGGCTTTATGGGGCGCTTTGCGAGTATCGAATAGAGGGCGTCGGCACCAATATCGGCTTTTTGCTGAACCTTTTAAGCGAAAAGAACGTTTCCGAAAACAATGTCTACACATCGTATATTGCAGAGCATATCGACACGCTTATCGCATGTGATCGGTCGGCGCATCCACGTTGGTTCTCCGACCTTGCGGCGGATCGTGTCGTAGACGCCGAACCTAAATCTATTGAGATACCGCCAGGAACTGAACCGCTTTTTACATCAATGCCAGGGGTTGTGGTCTCGGTGACCGTTGATACCGGCGACACTGTCCGCAAGGGTGAAGCCCTAGCCGTTATTGAGGCCATGAAAATGGAGCATGAAATTACGGCTCCTTGTCACGGTTTCATTGAACGAATCTGTATAGCGGGTGGCGACGTGGTTGGACTGGATACACCCATTCTGTTTCTAACGGCCACGGACCAAAAATCGGAAGGCGAGAACGCCGAAGATGTCATCAACTTGGACGCGTTTCGCCCTGACCTGGATAAGGTTGTGAAGCGTCATGCGTTTGGTGTCGACGAGAACCGTCCTGACGAAACTGCAAGGCGCCATCGGCGGGGGCGGCGAACGGCACGTGAAAACATCGCTGATTTGAGTGATGACAGGCCCTTTTTCGAATATGGCCCGCTGGTCGTCGCGGCTCAGCGGCGCCGCCGCTCCATAGAAGAGTTGATACAAAAAACACCGGCCGATGGTCTCGTCGCCGGTATCGCGTCCGTGAATGGAGAGCTTTTCGACAACTCAAACACTGTTGTCTTGTCCTATGACTACAGTGTTCTGGCAGGCACCCAGGGTGTGCAAAACCATCGTAAGATGGACAGGTTGCTCGCTATTGCGGAACGGGAGAAGCTGCCTGTCATTATTTTCGCGGAAGGGGGTGGTGGGCGGCCTGGCGATACGGACACAACGGGCGTGTCGGGGCTCGATTGCGTCTCCTTTCACAACTTCGCGAAACTAAGCGGCAAGGTACCTCTTATCGGTATTGCTTCGGGGCGGTGTTTTGCCGGTAATGCGGCGTTGTTTGGGTGTTGTGATGTGACCATCGCGACCAGCGACTTAACCCTCGGGATGGGCGGGCCCGCGATGATCGAGGGTGGGGGGATGGGGCGCGTGCGTTCGGAAGATATCGGTCCGGTAGACGTACAAAGCGCCAACGGCGTTCTGGATATCGTTGTCGATTCGGACGCTGATGCCGTTAGGGCGGCAAAGCAGTATTTGGGATTTTTTCAGGGATGCATCAAGCGCTGGTCGTTTGCTGACCAACGGAAATTGCGTCATCTGGTTCCGGAGAGCCGCGTAAGAGCATATGACATTAGAAAAGTAATTGAAACACTTGCCGATATAAACTCAGTACAAGAACTAAGATCCAGTTTCGGAATAGGTATGATCACTGCGTTCGCACGCATTGAAGGGCGGCCGCTCGGATTGATCGCCAATAATCCAAGCGTGATGGGGGGCGCCATAACAAGCGACAGCGCGGACAAGGCTGCGCGATTTATGCAGCTGTGCAATGTCAGCGGCATTCCACTCCTATTCTTATGTGACACACCAGGCATTATGGTCGGCCCCGATGCCGAAAGGACAGGAACCGTCCGCCATGCCGCTCGTTTGATGGTAACGGGGGCAAACCTCACGGTTCCATACTTCACAATAATCACCCGCAAGGCCTATGGGCTGGGCGCCCTCGCCATGGCCGGGGGCTCCTTTCAAGCATCGCAGTTTGCTGTCTCTTGGCCCACTGGTGAGATGGGGCCAATGGGAATAGAGGGGGGCGTTGCTCTTGGATTTCGAGACGAGTTGAACCGAATAGAGGACTTGGCAGCGCGCAAGGAGCACTACGAAGAGCTTGTCGCCCACCATTATGAACTCGGGAAGGCGATCAATGTCGCCTCTCATTTTGAGATCGACGATGTGATCGACCCCGCCATGTCCCGCGATTGGATATCGAACGCGCTCTCTATGTGGACCTACGAAAAATCCGATCGGTCTGCCAAGACCTATATCGATACGTGGTGACGAAATTGCAGCGTTTGATCACGTGTTGTGATGCGGAGCCACTGGAGGGAAATGAATTGGGCATAACTGTTTACAAGGCCGGTAAGGAGACTCTTTTGAATAAGGAATGGTTTGGGTTCGTGAGAACTTTGTCGAAACAAATCAGCTTAAAGATCGCATTAGTACCTTTGATTGTTGTTGGGGCCTGTGATGCTGAAAAAACAATCATCAGAGCCAACGAAGGCGCGCTGTCGAACACAGAGAATGTTGAGAACAACATGACACCGGGCCTCTCTCGGATAGAGGGCGTGTTAAAAGAAGAGATAGAGGCTGGGTTGCGTGCTGGTTTCTCGGTCATGATTGCGAAAGACAATAAGATAGTTTACGAAAAATCGGTCGGAATGGCGGATCGGGAGAAAAATATTCCGATTTCCGATGAAACTCGTTTTCGGATAGCAAGCATGACCAAGGCGGTAACCACAGTTGCTGTCATGCAGCTTGTTGAAAGTGGTAAGGTACTACTCAGCGATCCGGTAGCGACCTACATTCCGGCCTTCGCAAATATGCGTGTGGCGACGTCACATACAGCTAACGCGGACGGGAGCTTCGAAACGGAAGAGCTGAAACGTCCGATAACGGTTCATCACCTTCTCACACATACGGAAGGGCTGGACTATTCGTTTATTCCATCATCAGATCTTGCCGCGGCGCATTTTGCGAATAATCCCTATGGACACAATGGTGACCTCGCGTCACGTGTAGAGAAATTTTCGTCTTTGCCATTGTTCGAGCAGCCGGGGGAAAAATATCGATATGGATACGGTACAGACATAGCAGGTCGCGTGGTCGAGATTGCCTCCGGGATGTCTCTAGAGGACTACATGCGGGAACATATTTTCATGCCGCTGGGCATGACCAACACAGAATTCTTCCTTGATCAGACAGATTTTGAGCGCCTAGCAACAACGTACAGCGTTGATAAGGCCGGCAATCTGCTGCCAACAGAAGTAGATCCGATCAAACCACCTCCGAATAAGGTGGGGCAGGGGTGGATGTCCGGTGGCGGTGGTTTAATCTCCACCACAAGGGATTACATGCAGTTCCTTCTTATGCTGTTAAACAAAGGAGAATGGAACGGGGAACGCGTCTTGTCGCCCGCCAGTGTTACCCTGATGCTACAGCGGCAAGTCGCTGATCATGCCCTTCAGCCCGAACTGCACCCAACGTTAGATTTACCGCGTAGTCCTGGCGCGTCATTGGGCCTTGGTGGGTATGTCATCGAACATCCAGGCTTGGTTGGAGCGATCCACTCGACAGGCCAATGGGGCTGGGAAGGATATTACGACACGTCATTCTTTATTAGTCCGGCAGACAACTTGGCCGTCATTCTGATGGCGCAGCACAGTCCCTGGGAGCGGCCTGAGTCCAGAGCAAAGCAACGCGTAAGGGCGATTGCATATGGAGCCTTGGCGGATTAACCGCGTGACAATCCTTGAAGACACATAACGATAGAGAGCGTAAAGAATGACGACATTAACAGTTACTGATAATAGCTTTGGGACGGACGTATTGGAAACATCAGGCACCGTCATCGTGGACTTTTGGGCGGATCACTGCGCACCATGCCATCAAATCGCGCCCATACTTGAACAATTGTCAGATGAATATGCCGGGCGACTAAAGATCGCGAAGGTGAACATCGATCAGAATGTCACAACAGCAACCCAGTATGGGGTGCGATCAATACCCACACTGATGATATTTCAGAATGGAAGCCTCATCGCAACGAAGGTTGGGGCACTGTCGAAACACAAACTTAAAAACTGGATTGACGGGACCGTCGGTCCGTGAAATCGGGGATGAGGCCACCAGAAGAGTATTTGGTCTCCTAATTTAAAATAAGTTCCTCCCCCTAGGCCTCAAGTCAGTTATAGGTTCTCTAGAACTTGGCTTGGGGTCCTTTTGTTCGCAAAATCCTATGGCAGAAGGCGGGTTCTACAGACTATTCTCACGACTGGCGAGTGCCACCACATTCAACCTGAGGATTTTGAACGAGGTCATTGGACCGCTGAGGAACCTTGTGATCTGTCAGATGCTGTTTCCCGGTTGCGTATTTTAGGTCCCATTTTTCGCGGGAAGCTTGTTTTCCAATGCATTTGAGTTTCGATCTGGTGATCCCATCCATTGCTCGATTGGATTTAACTTATGTGTCATACGGTTTAGAGTTTTTTCGAACGTCTCGAAACTTGGACCTCTCTGGTTTTCCGCGGAGTCTTAGGTAAGAGATACTTTGGAGCGCGGTTCGGATTTTGCTCTGGAATCTTTTACATAAGCGGTGATCATTTGGATGTACTCGGCTAACATTCCAGCATCGAGATCTCCCCGAGAAGAACGGTGTCCTAAACCTTCCGCACTCAAAACAATCATGCGTGCCATTCTTTTGATCTGGGCATTCGAACATTTCGGACAAAAGGATCTTAAAAAGTCGGCCACTGATTGAGTGACCAGTTGATTAAGGTCCTCCAAGGCTGCTTCTAGCCCGTCAATTCTTTCTAGCTGACGGAAAAGTTCAGGGTTAAGATTCACGTTGCCGCCCCCAATCGTCAGATAGGCCGCTAAATTCTGTTCGAAGGACCGCGAGGGAATGAAATTGAAGTTCGTTAGTTCATCCACCATCCGTTTTTTTTCGCGTTCTAGAAGCTTCCCGAATATCTCCTGCTTATTGTCAAAGTACTGATAAATCGATCCAACGCTGACACCGGCTCGGTCAGCGATCTTGTTTGTGGTTGTTGCGTTGCTTCCTTCTGTCTCCAAAACCTGAGCTGCTGCGGTCAAAATTATGTTGATCGTTTCCATCGCGCGATCTTGTTTTGCCTTACGTCTCAATGGTTTAGTGGGCATTTTCTGCACCTTTGCGATGGATTGGGAACGCGAGTCCATATATGAGCATTCTGCTCATATAATGATGCTGAACAAAAGCCAATAAAAAGCTCGTCCGCGCCAAACTGGCGACGGTCAGGCAAAGACGATGACGTTCTGGATCGCCAACAAAGCTTTGGGAAGGTGCCTCATGACCATCCATTCACAGATAAAACTTGAAGCCGACACAGCTGGTGACGAGCAGGATTGGGCGCTCGGGCCTGGAAGCGTCACGTGGAAGATGCTGCGTGATCCTGTGGTTTACATGCTTGGTCAGATGCGCAACTCAGCGCTGCTTTTGATGCATCCGCCATTTGCAGCCTCTGCGGAACACGACACCTTTACCATCGATCCGGTTTTGAGATTTCGTCGTGTCGGCATGTATGCCTATTCGGTTACATTCGGTACAAAAGCGGATGCTGAACGGCTTAGTCATATGGTGCGCACACGACACAATCAAGTCGTCGGTACCGAGCCTATAACGAGGCGGCCTTATCAGTCACATTCGGAATACGAACTCGCACTAACCCATGTGATACAGGCGTCTTCCTATCTCGCGATTTATGAAGTGATATATGGTGAATTGCCCACGGAAGAACGAGACCAGTACTACCAAGAACAGAAAGTACCATCCGCACAAATTGGCGTGAACCCCGACTATCTGCCGAACACCTATGAGGAAGCGGAGTTGTTCCTGGCGCAGGCGCGCAAAAGATTTGCCGTCGGTGAGCGCGGGCGCGAACTGCTTGCAGCCTATGACAACAGCCCATACCCGGCCGGTACTTATATGGGCGACTTGCCATATTTCAAAAGAAACTTGGCTCTGTACGCCATGAGAGTAGTTATCGACATGGCGATTGAAACGATCCACGACGATGACAGACTGATTCTGGCGATTAATCGCCAGCCAAAGCTACGTTCAAGATGGGCCGTTAGAGCTTCCTTGAAGTTTTTTTCCAAGTTTATGCGCAGCAAAAAAGGTCAGGTCTATTGGGCGGAATATCTTCAGAAGCGAGCCTTTGACATTTTCACCACAGCATTAGAAGCTGAGGACGCGCCAGGATATGAGCAGCGGAAGAAAGCGTTCAGGGTGCCGGATGCCAAGCAATTCTACCATGAACTTCCGGATCTAAAGAGAAACTGGCCGGGCGATGTTGCTGACTATGCCGTTGGTCGTGAGGTTGAAGGTGACGTCACGCTGGATGAAACCCCGGCGGTCAATCAAAGGGACCCACACAAGCATCTTCAGCAAGACGCAGCTTAAAACTATTCAGCATACAATCGAAAAAATTTGGGACCACATCTGGCGGTCCCTTTTTTTATGTGAACGTTCCGACTGGAAGGGGTGCTTAGTGTGCTGTTGGCGCTATGAAGTCAGATTTTTTTACTTATTCCTTTTGGTCGCTCTAACTTTCAAACCGCCTTCCGGATGTATCGACATGCGCACGATTGGATCCGGTAGCTTCCCGTCAGCCAGATCGAATGTGTACTTTTGATGCGCCATCGTGAGCATCAACGTGCCCTCCATGCGCCCGACGCGTTCGCCAATACAGCGTCGTTGTCCGTATCCGAACGAAACGATTGAACACTTCGGTCTGTCTTTCATCGCCTCCTTGGTATGTCTTTCGGGAATGAATTCTTCTGGACTTGGCCACCAGCGAGGATCACGGTGTATGGTCCACCCTACAAAGGCGAGAGAAGTGCCTGTGTTTATTGGATATCCGCCGATTTCGGTATCGACCAGAGCTTCTCGTCCGACAAATGAAAATGCTGGATAGAGGCGCATGGCTTCATCGAACACCATGCGCGCATACTCAAGTTTATCCAAATCTTGGAAAGTAGGCCGTCTGTCTCCTAATACACTGTCAACTTCTTCCAGCAAACGATTACGCTTCTCTGGGTTTGCCGCAAGGAGCGCGAATGCCCAGGTGATTTCAGTGGGTGTGGTTTCTTGCCCGCCGAACAAAAGAGCCATCACATTATCTCTGAGCTCTTTGTCAGAAAGCGATCGGCCATCGTCTAGTTGGGCAGCCAGCAACACATCCAACATGTCTTCTGGTTCGTCGATACGATTGGCTTTGCGATAGTCGATCAGCTCGTAGACACGTTTGTTTAGTTCTTCAAGGTCTTCAATGCCCTGCCGCTCCTCATCGTTTTGCGGCTCGTACGCTGGATTGAGAGAAAGGTAGCGGGCATTCATATAAGTGCAGGCGCTAATGAAGCGCGACAAAATTCCTGGGATCTCGTCACGGTCTAAGCCGCGTGTGAAAATGGTGCGGATCAACGCGTCAAACACGCCTTCACGGATTTTTTCCTCCATGTCGAACGTGTCGCCACGGCTTGCCAACGCATCTAATTCGCTGACTTCCTGTTCAATGGCGTCTGCTGTGCGATCGAAATATTGTTTGAGCATTTTGGGTGTGAACATTGGCAGCATGATTTTGTGAAGCTGTTGCCAATAGAGATGATCAGGGGTTACCGGAATGCTGTTACCGAGTAATGGTTCATTGAGCATCTGGGTGAGGGAAGCCATGCCATAAGAGCGCATGTCTAAGCGAAGGACTTGTTCAACGTCTTCAGCATCATGAAGAAAGACCGTTGACGCGTCGCCCATCCCGAGAGCGCTCAATCGCCCATATTTCTCAACGGAGTTTTCAAGGAACATCAAAGGTCTGGTGGAAAACTCGGTTAGGGCTTCAATGACCTCTTCGCCGCCCGGGCCTGGAATTGTTTGAGTTGAGGGGTGGTCTACCGATGCAGTGGTGTCGGACATTTTGGCGTTCCCTTTTTTCCTCGATATCTCTATTGAAGTATATTAAAAGTACGCGAAACGCAAATAAGCATTTAACAATATCTGAAACGCGTTTATTATCCGACAAAAAGGACTACAAAAAGCACCCAAGGTGGAGAATGCTATCGGCGTGCGCCTGCGGAGGACCTTGATGACCATAGAGAAAAAGACTTTCTGTCGGATCTGCGAGCCGGCGTGTGGCCTCGTTGCGACGGTGGATGGTAACGAAGTCAAACTTGCGCCAGATCGTGAGCATCCGGTGCACGGTGGATTTTGTTGTCACAAGGGACTTTCCTTCGGCGATGTCCATTCTGACCCGGACCGGTTGGATCATCCATTGCGTCGTGCCGAGGACGGTTTTGAAGAAACGACGTGGGATGTGGCGATGGACGAGATCGGCACGAAACTCCGTCAGATACTGACCGATCATGGGCCCGACGCTATAGCGACATACTATGGCAATCCCCTTGCGTTTGACAGTCGTGCCTTCGCTGCAAATGCGATGTTTGGTGCAAAGCTTGGATCCAAAAAGATGTTCAGCGGGGCAACACAAGACTGTTCGAACAAGTTGGCGTGTACGGAACAAGTGTATGGCACGGCTTCCATGCACCCCATACCAGATCTGCAAAACACTGATTATTTTTTGTGTATCGGCTCCAACCCACGCATTTCTCATATGTCGTTTATCCACACGACCGACCCCATGAAATTGATTAATAGGATCAAACAGCGCGGCGGAAAAGTACGTTACGTGAACCCGCGAAAGATCGAGTCGGCGTCAAAATCCGGCGAGGAGGTGTTGCAGATAAGACCAGACACGGACCTCTATTTTCTTGCTGCCGTGATTAATGAAATTCAAGCTCAAGGGTTGTTTGACCAATCTGAACTCACAAAACATGCAAAAAACATCGATGGGCTAGTCGCGTTTGTATCTCAATACCCGGCGGAACGTGTGGCAGGCATCACGGGGCTAACTGTTGAGGACATTCGCCAGGTCGCGGAAGAATTTACGAGAGCGGATAGTGCCGCAGTCTGCATGTCTACCGGCGCCAATATGGGGCGCCAAGGAACGTTGACATATTGGCTCGTCCAAATGTTGTCCCTCGTGACCGGCAATCTTGGCAAAAAGGGGGGCAATCTCTACTCACCTGGTTATTTCCCTCAAGCGCCATTGGGCGCTATGGGGGAGGAAGTTCCCTATTTTGACAGCCCCTTTGGCCCAATGCGCCATTGTGCAGGTGTGCTGCCAGGTAATCTTTTTGCGGACTATCTGGACAATGAAACGTCGCCCACAAAAGCGCTTATCGTGTTTTCGGGAAATCCACTTTTAACAATGTCGGCCGAGCAGTCAGTCCGCGATAAACTTAAAAAACTTGAGCTGATTGTTTGTGTTGACATTTACAGGAACGCTACCGGCGAGCATGCAGACTATATCCTCCCCGCCGCTGATTGGCTCGAACGGGAAGATATAAACGCTACTGGGGCGGGCTTCCAGACTCATCCGTTTGTTCAATACACGGACGCGGTCGTAAAACCGAAAGCCGACCGCAAAGAAGATTGGTGGATTTATGCGCGGCTAGAACAAGCAATGGGGCTGCCGTCGATACTCGACGAAGATCATGCCGATTCTTGGGGCGCGCTCAACCAAATGTTGGCGGCCAGCGACCTTTCCATTGAAAAGCTAAAGGCAACACCTGGTGGGGTTGTGACGTTACCATCTCCAAGCGGTTCCGAGGTTTTCGAACTTGGTATTCAGAGTGCCGATAAAAAAATAGATTGTTGTCCAGCTGCGTTCGCAGACTCTATTTCACGGGCTGATCGTTTGTTCGCTGAACTCGAAAAAGAGGAACAGGGTATCTTTAAACTGATTACCCGTCGAACCCTCTATATGCACAATAGTTGGTTACAGAATTTGAAGGGTTTAAAGCGTTCAGCACACGAAACCAACCCGCTATACATGAACCCGGAGGATGCGCATGCGGCTGGGCTTGAAGACGGCGACACGGTGCGTGTGTCGAACAGCTATGGTGAAATAGATGCTCAAGTGCGTCTTGATGAGTCATTGAGGCGCCACGTCGTTGCGATGACACATGGATGGGGCAATCAGCAAACCAATGGCATGTCGATCGCACAATCCTTTCCCGGAGTAAATGTGAATAGATTACTGCCAACCGGCCCGGGTTCATTTGAACCCATCAGTAATCAGTCATTTATGACCGGCATACCGGTTTTGATTGAATCTACAGGAGAAAAATGATGGAGCTCGCCGCCAGAGAGTCTGTGGCTCAACCATTTTCAGAAAATGGATTAGGACCAGAGTTTGACCAGTTGATTAAGTCACTGCCACCGACGATCTTTGGTGCGCCGGACGAACCTTGGTGTGCTCCTGAACTCTCACGTGATCCGTTCTCACTCTTGAGCGAACTGAGGGAAAGAGAGGGTGATGTTGTTCGCATGGGGGAAGACGGCACATTTGGAGGTGTTAGCCTTCCTGACCCTAATGGTCATGACATATCAAATCCCGTGTTCATTGCACTGAGCTACGACGCGGTTCATGAGATTGGAACGCAAGCGAAAAGATTCCAAAACGACGGTGCTTATCGCGTATCGCAACAGGTGCAAGGCCGTACAATTAACTGTCTCGATGGTGCAGAACATCGAATGATGCGGCGCCTGATGGATCAAACGATGTTTGGCCGCAAACAGATGGAGGAATACCTCGTCACTCTAACTGAGCCGACAGTCGATTACTTAGTAGATCGAATTATTGAAAGGTTTGAGGCTGGCGAAGATGTCGAAATTTGTCGAGATCTCGCATTGCCTCTTGTTTACAAGGCGATATCGACAATTTTGGGCGTTCCCGAGAGTTTGTTTTCTGAATTTGTTGGTTTGGGAGATGACGCGTTTGGCTTCATGAGGGACCCGGAAAAAGCTATGGCGGCCGTTGAGAAGCTAACTCAGCATTTCAGTGAGCAACTGACGCTTCATCGAGAAATGGAGATACCGCCCCGAGATTTCATGACAATCATGTCGGAATCGGAGTTGAACGGCTACAGTTTATCCGACGAAGACATTATCAAACACTGTAGGTTTTTGCTTCCCGGCGGTATCGAAACGACCTGGCGCCAGGCCGCGAACATGTTTATGGCGCTAATGCTGCACCCAGAACAGTGGCAGGCGGTGACGGAGGACCTGTCTCTTGTTGAGCAAACTGTTGAGGAGGCATTGAGATGGGTGCCGTCAGGTTTTGTAGTTCCACGGAAAGCAGTAGAAGACACTGAAGTAAGTGGCGTTCATATTCCAGCAGGTGCCGGCGTAAACAGCATTCAAGGAATCGCCAACAGAGATCCGAGACATTGGGAAAGAGCCAATGAGTTCGATATTTTTCGGCCCTCGAAACCACATCTTACTTTTCATGCAGGTTTGCACTTCTGCATGGGCCAAAACCTAGCGCGCAATAGTTTCAAAACCGCTTTGCGAGAAGTTGCTACGCGCATTCCCGATTTGGCATTGGCATGTGATCCAGCTGATGTGGAAATGTGCGGTTTTGGCTTGCATGTGGTGCGTAGGTTGCCGGTTAAAAGGCAGTCGTCTTAAGACAGACCAATTACCCAAGATCTGAGAAGCGGTTCTTTCCACAAAAGATAAAATAAAGGAAAACGTGATGGTGGATGTAGTGGGTAGCGTCGACATTCTAGATCTGATGCGTAAATCGGCGATGGCGGACGAAAATGAAATGCCCATGGCTTTTTCTTCCTCAGAGACGCCATGGTCAGTAGACGGAATCTCTGTTGAATGGTTGGACGACTGTCTCGGAGCCGGCGCGGGCAAAAGATCTATTACTGATTTTTCCTTCAAAGGGGAAACGTCAGGGACATCCGTAAGAAGGTCCATTCAGCTGAAACATACCGATGGTGAGGTGGACACAACCGTCTTCGCAAAAACATACCCATCATTCGAACATCGTGTTGCCAATGTGATGACGCAGACGGCACAGGCCGAAGGTGCTTTCTATCTTGAGCTGCGGCCACAATTGGATATCGAATCTCCGATCGGTCACTATTGGTCTTGGGACCCCGAAACGTATAGAGCGATCGTCATCATTGAAGACATCGCTTCATCAAAGGGGGCAACGTTTTGCAATTGGCAAACGTCGATTTCGTTCGAAGAAGCACAACAGGTCGTTCGTCTTCTTGCGAAAGTCCACGGTACCTTTCTAAACGATCCAACACTCTCAGCGAAACACCCGTGGCTGAAGTCTTTTCATGAGTGGACGCAATCGTTTGCGTACCTAAAGGATCAACATATGGCGGCGATGGAAAAGGCCAGCGAACTATTGCCACAGGATCTGATTGGAAAGGGCGAGGCGCTTTATAACGGGTTTATGAGGCTGAGAGACGATCTAGGCGAAATGTCTTCTACGTTGATTCATTCCGATGTGCACTTAGGCAACTGGTACAAAACCGAAGAAGGGAAAGTCGGCCTCCTTGATTGGCAGTGTTGCAATATTGGCCCTGGCATTCGTGATGTGGCCTACGCACTTTCGACGATGTTGGAAATCGAAGACCGCCGTAAGTGGGAGACGGATCTTTTAGGATCATATGTGGACCAAATGAAAATTCACTCGGACGAACGATACGATTTTGAATCCAACTTCTTTGAATACAAACGCTTTTTACTTGCTGCTTTGATGATGTGGACGCCGACCCTTTGCCCGGCGCCAAATTTTCCGAACATGCAGCCAGAAGAAATGTCGCGGAAAATGATTGAACGTATTAGTGCAGCAATCAAAGACCACAAGGTTCTGGAGCTGATCTAAACGCGACACCCAAAATGAGTATCAGCAAGCAGGGCCTTGATTTCGGACATGCGTGTTGGTCTAGCTAGTCGAGCGCACCAAAAGAGTCGAGATCAACGATCGCGTTGGTGAACCGTTTAATCATCTCCACCGACAACTCTTCCGGTTGCATATTGTCGGGTGCGAATGCTGGCGGCGCGTATGTCGGTGTCCAAAATGCCAAAGCGCTAAACACTTGTTGTCGGTACCGCAACCAAGCGTCGTCAAATGAGATAGGGCTCCTCGAACGCGCATTCATCTCAGCTACATAGAGTCTGATCAGATCTTCTTCCCATTCACGCCGATCTTCCACAGCGAGTGTGGCCGTCAGGGCATAGGCTAAATCCCTTGACCAATGTCCTCGCGATACACACTGCCAATCCAATAATCCCATTTCGTCATTTTGGGTGATATACCAATTGCCAAGATGAACGTCACAATGGACGAGAGTTTGGGGTAGAGTCTTGTGAAGCTCTGTACAGCGTACAATAGCAGGCCATGTCTCATTCCTGCGGGCGCGTAATGCTTCAGGAATGACGGGCAGCGCTTTATCGAAACCTCTATAGTGATATTTCTCCAAGTTCATTAGCCGTGACATGCGCTGATACACTTCAGGCCAAGTCATTAACTCGCCGAACCTCGTTGAAAGCTCTGGATTTTCCAAAAAGTGTCCGTGTAACGATGCGAGCACCCGAACGATACTCTCGGCATTCTTTCTCGTAATTTTAGTTGTTGGTTTAGGGAAACTGGCGCCCTTAGTTGCGACTAAATCTTCTATTAGATGAATAGAGCGTCCATTCCAAAGATTGTACGCTGAGTAATATCCAATAGGGGCCTCTATTTCTAGGTCCGGCCGTACCAAGCGATAAAACTGCTCTTCAATCATCATCGACGGAACGGAACTCATGCTAACACGCGTAACAAAAGTTGGCGTTCCCTTGCAAAAGATCGATGTCGGTAAACGAGCTGCCTCTCCTTCCTTATTGTAGGTGACGAGTATCTGTTGCCGGCCAGAAGTTCCTGTATGGCCGACGCCCATTTTTATGCTAACGACTTTGGCGCCGGGGTGTTCTCCGCAAATCACATCCGTTAACCACTCAGGCGATATGGCACTGAAATGCCAAGGAATCTTTTTGCCGGATTTGGCGGCCGGATTTCTTACTTTGTCGGAAATATGTGCAATCAAGTAGCGCAAGGAACGTTCAAGCATGGTGAACGTATTGAATGGGCTCGTTGCATAGTTATTCAAGGCACCGTTTGTCATTTGGCGTCATCGCTGTTTTTTGTGTTTTAGGAGAGATTTAGGCGGTCACCGGGATACCGAGTGGACAACGGACACCAAACCCTCTCATTTCAATTTCAGCAGGATCGCAGGCGAGTTTCATGTCGGGTAATTTCGCGACTAGTTGGCGGAGCACAGCCTTAAACGTGTTTCGAGCTAGGTGCTGCCCCATACAGAAATGAATGCCTGTGTGGAATGTCAGGTGTTCATGCTTTTCTCTGAAGATGTCAAATTGGTCAGGCTTATCCCATACGGCCGGATCGCGATTTGCAATTCCTTGTATGCTGCACACGAATGAACCCGCCGGAACAGGGGTTCCGGATACTTCCGTATCAATGGCCGCGTGACGTGGAACGACGAAACCGGAAGGACACCACCGAAGGGCTTCTTCCACGGTCTGTTCGATCAAAGAATTGTCTTCTACCACCGCCTGGTATTGTTTTGGATGAAGCATTAAGGCCATGATCAAGTTGGCTGTCTGACGCCATGTTGTTTCAATGCCGCCCGGCAGTAAGAAGCGGCAGTGTTGAATAATCTCCGCTTCGGTCATTTTTCGGCCCTTGAGTTCCTCTGTCTGAAGAACTGTTAGCATGTCAGACTGCGGATCAGTCTTTCGTTTATCTAGTTCTGACGCGAAGAAGCTATCCAGATCCTGAATGGCTTTCATGGCAGCTTCTAGGTCTCTTGGTCCACTTTGGGCAATCTCTCCCAGTTCGACAAAGTGGGCGAAATAGGCCTGCGGAACACCAATAATGCTGGAAATTGATTTGTAGGTGACCGGCAGGGCGATATCCCGACAAATCTCACCTGTTTCTCCAGAACGTATTTTCGCTTCGAGCCTGTCGACTAAGTAGGTGACAATGGGCTCTGTCAAAGAGTCCGCGAAATCCTGCATCTTCTGTCGGCCAAAAAACGCGCCATCCAAGAGGCGCCGCATTGTAAAGTGTTCCTGGCCGTCCAAGCAGTTAACGGTTGCGCCGTGTGCGGTTTGTTGCATCCCGTACGCTTGGTCGCTTATGAAGGTATTCCGGTCGACACCCACCTTGTTGACAGCTTCGTAAGAGAGGGCAACAAAATGCGGTTTCGATAGATCATGGCCCCAAACGTTAAAGATGTCCGTGCCGGCGTAGAGCCCGTCTTCACCGCGGCGAACCATGCCACCAGCGCGGTCTCGCAGTTCCGCCAAAATGGGGAATGGATTCTTCGAGAAAGTAGGGTCTAAGAATGCGTCATCCGGTGCACCGATCAGGTGATCCGGCAAGCCCTTGATAAGAACATCAAAAGAATCATCGAGACCATCAACTGGTTTTGCTGACTGGTGAATGTTCATGATTTTACTCCGGAGATTATCGTGCGCGTACTGTCATTGGCATGCCACCTTTCGGCTTAATAGACATGCTGACTTTTGGTTCTGGCAGGTTGCCGCCTTCAAGATCGAACAGGAAGCTTCTCGACATCATGGCGATAAGTAGGACGCCTTCCATGCGCGCCATTTTTTCGCCGATGCATCCCCGCGCGCCAAGTGAAAAGGGCAGGTAAGTCCCTTTGGGCCTTTTCGCATCATTGTCTTTGGAGAACCGTTCGGGGTCGAATCTTTCAGGCTCAGGCCAAAAGTTTGGATCACGGGCAATGGTGTAAGCGCTGAATGCGATCAGATCACCTGCGGAAACGTTGTAACCGCAAATTTCATCGTCTTCAGAAGCTGTTCTTAAGAGCATTGAAAACATGGGATAGAGGCGCATCGTTTCGCGAAACACCATGTCTGTGTACTCAAGCTTGCGATAATCCTCCAGCGTGGGGCGTCGATCACCGATCACTCGATCGACTTCATTGAGGAGCTTGTCTCGCACATCCGGATTTTTTGAAAGCATGCCCCATGTCCATGTGACGGAACCCGCCGTTGTTTCGTGCCCGCCAAAAAGAAGTGTCATGCAATTGTCTCGGATTTCCTTTCGGGTAAGTGGAGATCCGTCATCGTGGCGGGCGAGAATAAGGGAATCCAGCATGTCGTTGATTTCAATGACGTTTTCTCTTTCTCTGTCGTCTATCAGTCGATCAACACGTTCATCCAGTTTTGCGAGATCGGCTTTACCCTTCCAAGCCGCCGGGAAAGCCATGGCCAGTGGAGAATTCATTGTTAAGTAGCGGGCATTTATGTAAGCGGTCTGGTTGTTGAACCATTCCGTAAGCTGAGGGATCTCAGACTTAGATATACCACGGGCGAAAATCGTCCTAATCAGAACCCGAAATGTTGCCTCATGCATCAAGGTGTACATATCGATCTGACCTCGGCCGCTCGCGATAGGCATGAGGTGATCGATTTCTTCACTTACAGAATCCACTATTTGCTCGAAATAGAGATCCAACATTTTTCGAGAAAACAAAGGCAACACGAATTTTCGAGCTTCAGCCCATTTGGCATGATCAGTCAGCGTCGCAATACTGTTTCCCAACAGAGGCTCTAAAGTTGCCATTCCCAAATCAGGCTTCGGATAATTTTGTTGGTTTTCCCACAGGATATGGCGAACGGCATCTGCGTCATGGAGGAAGACAATTTTTTGAGGGCCAAGATAGGCGGTATGAACACGTCCATACGCTTCAATCTGACGATTGAAGTAGGCTATGGGATTAGACAGAATTCGAGCCGCATCTCCAATTATGGGCCACCCACGGCTAGCAGGTGGAAGCTTGCTTGTCCGTGTGGGGGTTGTGTGGGATTCTAACGCCGCCAATTGTTCCCTCCCGGTGAAGGTGGTATCCGCGTTCTTGATCTAAAAATTTATAATGCGAACAATATAACGAAAAAATAAACGCAAAAAATACAAAAATCAACAAATTGTTCAGCATTTAAATTTCGGTTGAGCAAAAATGTCCTCAGCATGAGGGGTGAAGAGCGCGTCGCAAAAGAATCGCGTAGAAAGAGTTTATGAGAGCGCCAGACGAAACCGACCTGCAGATCATTGAAGCCCTGCGCGACGATCCTCAAGTCACAAACAAAGCGATCGCCGCACAAATTGGTGTGGCGGAACGGACCGTTGCCTATCGTGTTCGGGCTATGTCCGACGATCATGTGATGCGTGTGGTGGCTCAGAAAGATATTTTCAAAGATGGCTATGAGCTTATGTGTTTCACATATGTTTATGCTCAGGGACGCGCCGTTGCGAAAATCGCTGAAGATATTGCGGCCATTCCGGAAGTTACCAGTGTTTCAATTGGGCTGGGGCGGCCGGAATTCTTTGTCAATATGCGGGCGACAGATCGCAAACATTTGCAAACCCTTATAAAAAATGCGCTTGGTTCCATAAAAGGCGTCCAGTTGGTTCGTACCGAAATCTGCCTTGAGATTGCAAAATACGTGTCCGGATATGGCAATCTTTCCGGGGAGATTCCGTCGGCCGCGATTTCAAACGGTGATCGCAGCAAAGATCAGCAAATAATAGACCTACTTCTTACGGATGGCCGTATTAGTAACCGCGAGATTGCGCGACGCTTGGAAGTGTCGGAAGCAAATGTACGGCAAAGATTGCGAAAAATGGAAGAAGACAAGTATATGCGATTGTCCGTTGTTTGTGATGCCGCAAGTATGGGCATCGGGGCGGTTTCACTAGTCCACCTGGCTATTTCGCCAAACAAGATTGATCGGGCGTTTTCTCGCCTTGTTCAGTTTGAACAAATCTCGTTTCTCGCGACGACGACTGGTCAATACGGAGCAGTGGCTCTTGCTAGTACCAGTCTACAACAAGAATTGGTCGAGTTATGCGACAATGAAATTTCTTTAATTGATGGCGTTCAAAATTTCAGTGTCTACCCCATCATCGACACACTAAAGCACCGATACGATCTTATACGGATCAAGTAATTCCTATTCAGTTTTTCTTCACACAAAGTTTCTTCTGTGTCGTTTTAAGTGTCGTTCTCCAATGGATCGAACCAGGCGATCGATAGAAACACAATGAGTGCATGTAAAAGATAAACAGCTTCATTGATCGTCCTGATTTCCTCCGAAAACGAAGCTTCCTTGTCTAGTGAAAACAAAAAAGGCGGAGCCGAAGCTCCGCCAGGTATCGTGTTTACCTCCGCCGGGGCGGGAGGTAAGGGAGGTAAATCAGAACTTGGCGCTCAACTCGATGCCCCAGCTGCGAGGCCGGCCATATTGACCAAGAGTTGCCGCATTGCCAAAGCCGCCGGCTATTGGTTCAGGTGACGCGTTCGAGAACTGCGATACGATGTATTCTTTGTCACCCACATTCTTCACAAAGCCACGCAGCTGATAGCGTTCGTCTGCTGAATTGACCGCCACGAAAATGTTCCCGATGGCATACGCTTCTTGCCGATCAAATGACTCATTGAATTGACGGAAGAACATTTCGGTGGTGTAGAAAATTTCACCCCGCAACGTGACGCTCCCGATTATCCCGCCATTTGGAATTGGCCAGGTGCCTTCTGCGCCTGCATTAATCGTAAACTCAGGAGAGCGCGTTAGTTTGTTTCCCGACAGGTCCTGTGGCGTGCCCGGAACACCCGGAACGAGACCCAACAGGCCGAAAGAGTCAGTGTCCGTAAACTCATCGTACTCAGCGTTCAAGTAAGAGAGGCCGAGATTGAAAAGTGTGTTTTCGGTCGGTGCGGCAAACACTTCGAGTTCAGCACCATATGCGCTGGCTTCCGGAGCATTGAGTACAGTGGATGTCGGAAAAATGATTTGGAAGACCTGATAGTCTTCATAGTCGTAGTAGAAGCCAGAAGCGTTCACCACCAAGTTTCCACCAAGCCAGCTTGATTTGAAACCACCTTCGAAGGCGTCAATGGTTTCTTCGCCAAATGTGCCAAGGCAGCTAGGCTCGCCAAACACTTTACCGCCCGGCTTAGATCCCCGTTGATAGCCGGCATACACCATCAAATCATCCGTGGCGTCGTATTCAATCACCCCCTTAGGATTAACGAAGCTTTTGTTGATGTCGACGGAACCGCTACATGTCACAGGCGGAAGCATGGCCAATGTCGTAAGTGGGTTGAACACGAAGGAGTCGATATCCCGTTCATCGCGGCTATATCGAATGCCACCAATAACCCGCAAGTCTTCTGTGAGAGAATAGGTCAAGTCGGTGAAGAATGCGTAGTTCAGATTCTGTTCGTCTTGCGACTGTTCAAGCCGCAGCAACGTACCAAGTGTAGGGATGTCTAAATCGAGCTCGGCATCTTCGTAAAAGAAGTAACCGCCGGCGATCCAGTCGAGACGGTCATCGAAAGCAGAACCATTTACATTAAGCTCTTGTTGGAACGTCCGCGACAGATCCCTGCGGTCAACGTCTGTGAACGCGAGCGACACCCCGTCACTATCGTAAAACTCATCTCTCAGTTCACGATAGTAACTGGTAATGGATTTGACGGTGAAAGCTTCCGTCTCCCACGTGGCTGTGCCGGTTACGCCGAGCACCTCTTGAAATGCGTCGGGATCATCCTCTGAAGGGATCACGTTCGGCGTAAGTTGAGCAAATGGGGCCGTTGACCCAAAGAAATTGGTTGCCTGGTTGTAGGTCCAACCGCCTTCTCTGCGCAGATAGTTCACGCTCATATCGAGGGTGAAATTTTCGTTCGCTAAGTAGCGAAGGGAACCGCGAAGTCCGAACGACGTTTCCTCGTCGAAATCGTCAGACAATGAGGGATTGTCGATGAAGCCGTTTGTATCACTAAAATCGACAAATACACGGGCGAGCAGCTTATCGTCAACGACCGGCCCGGACACGTATCCATTGGCGTTAATGGTCGTAAAGCTGCCACCACCAACCGTGACACCGGCTTCAAATTCGTCGGTCGGCTTACGTGTAATGTAATTGATGATGCCGCCCGTAGAGTTGCGCCCGTAAAGGGTTCCCTGTGGTCCGCGCAACACTTCCACTCGCTCTAGATCGCCTATGACAATGTTGGTCATGCCCGGTCGTGGCAGAAATACTCCGTCTACGTGTGATGCGACCCCTTGTTCAGCGAAGCCCGTCTCCACGGACAGGCCGACCCCACGAATCGTGACAAGTGACGTTCCCTGGGTTTCCCCATATACCAAGTTTGGAACTTGAAACTGCAAGTCTTCAGTTGCAGTGGCGCCGCGAAAATCTAAATCATTTCCGCTGACGGCGGTGATGGCTTGAGACAAGCTTTGGACACTTGCTTCTCGCTTCGTGGCTGTAACGATGATCTCATCGATCTGTGCGACTGCGGATATCGGAGCAGCGGTTGCAAGAGCGAAAGCGGATGCTCCCATCATTAGCCCAGCAATACGATGTGCTCGATTCTCATTACTCATCAAAAATCCTCCCCTAACTTTCAACATGAAAGTCGTTCCTTTTGGTTTGGCCAGGTTGGCGGATATCAAATCGCCTCCTAGTCCAAGATTATTGCGATACAGAATATATCTTATTATTCAAAGTACGCAAAATAGAGAAAAGGTTACCAAAAAATATCTTATGCGTTATGTGGCTATTCTGACACACTTGCTTGACCGCGGAGCCGGGCGAAGAGCCCACGCCCCCAAGCAAGGAGCGCTCTCAGGTCCTGAAATGCGCTCGCACTAGCGGTTTTTATAGGTGCGCCACCAATGCCAATTTCCATGGCGGCGGTTGCTCGCCAAAGCACCACGACGATCGAAACCGCCATCAGAGTCACCGGCCATTTTCAGTGGCCAAAGATGTCCAACCACTTGTGAAGTGGCGATTCTATGGTCGTAACAGGGGGCGTGCCTTTAAGTTCTAAGTGTGGGGGCTGCCTAATACCCCTTAAAATCACTTAGCGTGTTTACGGAACACGTAAAAAAAAGCCCCCGCTTGAAAAAGAAGCGAGGGCTTGATTTCGGGGCTTGGCTTAAACTTATTCGGCAGCGATTTGAATGTTGTTTGCCAAGGCTTGGTCGACTTCTTGACCGCCGTTTCCAAGCAATCTGCCGGGGAGGGCGCCCGTGCTCACGCTATTCTCGAAAATTACTTCACCGTTCACAACGTTCCACTCGATGCCTTCTGAGCGAACAACACGGCGCCAATCTCCGTCCGGTAAGTCGTCAACGATATCATAGGCATGTTGGTTGTAACCGAGATTGTCAAAGTCATAGATATACAGATCTGCCGCGTATCCTTCCAACAGCACGCCACGCTTGTTCAAGCCCAGAACGCGAGACGGCAAATTGCTCAACTTGAAATGAATTTCTTCGAGCGACATTCGATTCTCTTCGCGAACCATTTGCATAATATTGTCCGTTGAGAAATGGCCTCCGCTAAAGAATTTAATGTGTGCACCACCATCGGAGGTTCCCGGCAGAACTCGTCTGTGCTTTAGGATAGAGGAAAGTTTTTCGATGTCCGTACTTGTGGCCTGTGTGGTGCGAAAATCTGCCATCGCCCCATCGGACTCTGCGATGATGTCGAAAATCACATCGATCGGTGTACTGTTTGTTTTCTCAGCGATGTCGCTCAGCAGCTGACCCTCATGCGGAGCAAACTTCTGACCTTTTGCCCGAAGCAGAATAAATGACTCAACCGGACCGCCAGATCCCACCATCATGTCGGGATTGTACTGTTCTCTGGCCCGTGCTCGATAATCTTGGTCGCGGAGCAGCTTTTTTTTCTCATCCGCGCCTCGGGCTCGGGCAAACTCCGCAAACGGATCAACCCCCTGCCACAGCGTATCGGCATCGACTGCGTTAAACTCATTCCAAGCCCGCATCGTTAAGGATTGACTGTAGATATTTAATCCTTGCTCTTCGCACCTGTTCAACCACGCCATAATATCCGTATGATAATCAGGTAACATGTCGAAGGCAGTGATGACGTTGTGAAGAATGGAGCGTCCGGAAATTCTGGCCAGTTCTTCTACGGCCTGCCGGTTGCTCACAGTCACAGGAAGTTCAGCGAGACATTGGATAACCCCTTGATCGCGTTCCCGTAAAACTTCGGCGAGATTATATGCATCGTCGATCTGCATGGAATCAGTTGGCATCGGCGTTCCATCGCAGTCTTTGTGGCTATTGAATTCGTTGAGGTGGGATAGCGCAAAGCCAATTGCACCTTGGTCCATCGCTTCGTTCAGTAGGTCCCGCATCTGCTGGCGCTCAGCTGGAGTAGCACCACGAGATTTGGCGGCGTCGTAGCCCATCACGTAGATCATCAGTGAGTTAAGGGGCATGTATGTGGCAAGATTGATACCCTTGCGGACGCTCTTCATGTAGTTAATCCAGTCGGGAAAAGATTCCCATTCCCATGGGAGTGCTTTACGCATCGCGCCGAGCGGGACTTGCTCGGTGTTTTCCATCATGAGCATGTAACGATCACGCGCGTCCGGCTTACACGGCATGAAGCCAAAACCACAGTTTCCGACGACAACGGTTGTTGTTCCGTGCCAACCAGAATTTGTGCAATAGGGGTCCCAATGAACCTGCGCATCATAATGGGTGTGCGGATCAATAACGCCCGGCGCGACGATCTTGCCTTTCGCATTGATGACTTTGGCGGCCTTATCGGTCGAAATATTGCTGCCAATTTGGTCAATGATGCCGTCGTTGATCCCAATGTCACCAAAATATCGGGCCACGCCTGTCCCGTCCACGATTGTCCCTTCTTTGATGACGATGTCGAACTTTGTCATTGGTGATCTCCCAGTAGCTGCGTCCGTTGTCGTGACGTCTTTCCGATATCATTATTGCGTATAATAAACAATAATAAAAAACGCAAAACGCAAAATTAGTGTGATTAGGGCAAAAAATTAGCTTATTGAGGGCGTTGGCTTAAACCGTCTGTGAGGGTGGCAAAGTCTTCGCAAACGCCAGCAGCCTGTTCGGCGCTTCCGCAAATCAAATTGGCGATATTGAAGTCGCAAAAACCCGTCAGGTCTCCACATGTCACAGTCGACATGCCCTCAACTCCGATGTGAGACCCTTTTCCGCCGAGCGCCGAACGATACGAGGTTGGAAAACCATCCAATATGCTCGCATCAAAATGAAGGTTTTCGCCCGTCTCAAGCGTCATATCAACCGTGCCCCCGCGCACCGTCATGCCATCCGAGTTCACGAAGGAAACGATGTCGAGAGCCGTGAGGTCGTGTTTTTGTCCGTTTCGGACCACCCATCCGCCCTTGCCAACCATCCCGTTTGAGGCATGAAAAATGAGGGAGCTAAAAGAAAGTTCAGGACCGGTCGTGCCGGCAAACCAACGGAAGCTTCGCATGATCGAAACGTCGCGATGTCCCCAAGAATGATCCCGATGACCAAGGCCGTTTTGGATGTCTATCACGCGGTCGCCTATGCGGACTTGGCCTTCGACACGCCCAGAGCTTTCATAGTGATTGGGGGCTGCCACATCCATATCGTCCGGCGCGCCGATCATCTTCCAGCACGCCACTGAGGGATAGAAGTCATACAGGCGCAGGTCAACGGACGCGTCTTTTTCGTCCGCCGTCACTTGTATGTACTCACCATTCGGTATTCGCCACTTCAGAGAACCGGCGGCAAAACCGTCACTCGTGCGGTCGCCTGATTGCATGGTGAGGTCAAACGGATTGTGGCGAAAGCGCTGTCCATCATCCGTTGTCAAATCGAAGTGTACTTGGGATTTCCCGATATTAGGTTCGGACCCTATGCGCAGAAAACCCGTGACCCCTTCGTCTCGATCATCAAAAAGAAGAACAACGGATTCCTGCCAATTCGGATCATCCGCATCTGGTGTATGTGTAAAATCTACATCTGAATAAAGCATTCTTGGCCTCAATTTTTTGATCTAAGCTGAGCTGTTTGAGTGTTTGTTGAGCAGTGCGAGTTCGTCACCTTCAATGGTCACTGTGCCGGACGCGCCGTCGACAGTAACGATGGCCCCGTCAGGAATGCGTCGCGTTCCATTTCGCGTGTTGACCACCGCTGGAATGCCAATTTCCCTGGCGATTATAGCGCTGTGGCTTAACATGCCGCCGACATCAGCAACTAATGCGCCAGCAATCGAAAACAATGCCGCCCATCCGGGATCGGTCACTTTGCAGATCAATATGTCACCTTTTGAGAATCCGTCAGTGTTACTCGGGTCTGATATGACCCGTGCTCTGCCAGTGACTTTCCCGGGACTTGCGGCCGCTCCTTCGATCACGTCCCCGGGTTGCGCGGTGGGGGAGACGCCGCCACTCTGATCGCCCCTATTTCGGTTCTTAGCGAATGTCCAAATAAGTTCTCTCAGCTGCTCGGACGTAAAGAAATCCGGCAGTTCAATCTGATCATACTGACGCCGAAGCTCTCGACGTTCGGCGGCCAATTCGCCATATTGATCACTATGCTGAGTGCTTGACATGATTTCTTCGAAAGAAAGATAGAACACATCATCGACGCAGGTGATTGACCCCTTGTCCAAAAGATATTGCCCAATGTTTCGGGCGGCGGCCCGTCCGACGTCGGGCGCCATAAACATGCATGCTTTGCCGACCTCCCTGATCGGTATGAGACGCGAAGCGAACCAGTAGCCGATGCGGAACTCTGCTTTTGTGAGAACTGATGCGTTCGAAAGAAGTTCGGCCTTCCGTTTCGTCGCTCTTTGTTGAGTTTTTTTAAAACGGGCAGTTGGCCTCTCACTTTCCGGTGCCGACGCATTTACCTCAAGGATCTGGTTCAGCAAGTCATTGTTTTCGCGCCAACTTAGCGATTCCAGTTCCGCGCCGGACGGGCACATGTAACCGTAGTCTGTAAGAAATTCTTCAAGGCTCTCCTCGTTCTTTGCCACTCGCCATAGACGGTCCAGCATCTCAGTCTCTTTGACATTGCCGAAACCAGACGCAATCGTCAGGACATCTTCCTGGCTGCCGAGTTTTTCGACTGGCCGTGCGAGCTGAGCCATGAAAGCAGGGCTGAGCGATGCGACAAGGCCCGCATGGTCGATCACTGACTCATAAACATTCCGTGCCTCGGAAAATATTTTGAGGGATTCTTCGATGTTTGCGTGCTTCAGCGTCTCAGTTTTGGACCTCCACCAATTGGTGGTCGTGCGGCCAAGGTTTGCGTTTTCAGCGGGAAGGGTTTTTACCAACCACGCGATTTTTGCAAAGGCGATGGGATAACGCAGTCGGTAGGGCTTACTCACCACGTTGTCTCGGACATTGCCAAGTATCGATGCTTCGAATTCGTCAGCCGTTATGCCAGGTGTGCGGTCCATCAGCCATCGGAGTGTATCGAGGTTGATTGCTATTTTGCCGCAGAAGAAGCACGTCATTTGCGTGCCGCCAAACTCAGGAATGACCGGGTGGGCCAAAAGGCCCATCCGGTGGTACATGCGTCCTGCGGGGTAGAGATTTGCTGGTCTCTGGAAATCAGCGGTAAGTGGTGTGACTGTTCCGGGGGTCGCCTCACCGACATTTACGCGGGTCCACATCACGTCTGATCCCGGATCGTCATGCAGAATATTTGGTGTCAAAAGTTTTTCGAGGTCCACGGACGAGCGCTCCGCTGTGTGGCGACAAGTCTGGAAAATCAGATATCTTTGGGCAGAGTAATTCAAAACAACGCAATATCAATAAGAAATATATTGCGATTGACATTATGCGTATTTTTGATGATGTTTCCAGAAAAAGTAATGGTCAGACCCGTCAACGTTTGAGGGGATCGACGGACCGGGGAGCAACGGATGAACGCATTTACGCAGCAGGGCGATGTCGAGGCCGATGGATATGTGTCGGACCCCTTGCACATGCCCAATGGCGATGCGGATACGTGTTGGAGCCGTGTGAATCTAGGTGAGTTTATCGTCGGTGTGCCAACACCGCTGACTTGGAACTTGTGGGACCATGGAACGCGTTTGTCCGGGCCAGAGATCTATTACCGTATGGGACTGGCAACAGGTCAAGAACGGCGGCAAGCTGATGATGGCCAAACCATAACGACGGTTTTGTTCGGTTGGCCGGTATGCAATGTGGACGCGATGCGCCATTTCATTGATCGAGCGGGCAAAGAGGCTGGGGACTCATTTGAACGCAACATGCTCGGCGCGCTTTCTAACCGCCAGAAGGCAACAACGACGCCAAAGACAAGACGTGGCATCAGCAGCATCAAAACAACTTACATGCTGCTCACATATCCGAAGCTCTTGGAGAGGACGGTTTCCGAAACGCGAGACTGGTGGCGCAACGCTGTGCAGGAAACACAGAGAGCATCGTTAACGCAGACGAAAGCAATTATTGCAGAAGCATTTGAGCGATACCCAAATATCTGCGTCGTGGCTGGTTCGGGAGGAACTGTTGGGGGGCAGGTCGTTTTTTCATTGTTGGAAAAATCGCTGCCTGCGGAAAAACAGAAATTGTTATCCAAGGTCGTTTCCGGAGGAAGCAACCTCGCAGAAGCACGCATGCTGGCGGCGCTGTGGGATGTCGCTGAGGGGAAGAAAATACTGGATGATTTTTTGAGCGAGTATGGCTTCTATGGCTCTGATGTGGGGGAATGCCTCAATCTTTCTTGGCGGGAAAACCCAAAGGCCCTCGCTCCGATCATCGAAAACTACAAATCATCAGGCGGGGCCTTGGACCCTAAGAACCGTCACCAAGACCGAGCGAAAACAAGGACATCTGCGCTACAGGAACTTCGGGCTTCTGTCGGGATGGTGCGGTTTCGATGGATTAAGGTTTTACTCTCTTATGCCGAAAAAATGACCCAATGGCGCGAAGATGGAAAGACGTGCACTTTGAGGGTCCATGACGTTGTTCGTGCCGCGGCTCGACGCGTTGGAGAACATCTTGTTGCGGCAGGCGACCTGGACAATCCAAATGATGTGTTTTTTCTGTCTCAAGCGGAAATCGAAGCCGCGCCGTTTCCGAACCTTCGGGAAACTGTTCTTTTTAGAAAGGCAAAAAGATCCTTCTATGAGGATATCGAAATGCCTGACGCATTTGTTGGGATGCCGAACATAAAGTTTCGGTCGCACGAACAGGACTTTGAAACCCAAGACGACGGCGCGGCTGAAAACATCAACGGTGTTGGTGTAAGTCCTGGAACGATTGTAGGTCGAGCGCGGGTCGTATTAGATCCAGCCGACTGTGGTGATTTCGAGAGGGGGGATATTCTCGTTTGCCGCAATACGGATCCCAGTTGGGCACCGCTGTTCACGCTTGCAGGAGGTATCGTTACCGACATGGGCGGCATGCTCAGCCACGGTGCAATTATTGCGCGCGAGCTTGGCGTTCCATGTGTCGTGAACACAAGAACAGGTACACGATCATTATCTGACCGGCAAAGGATTCACATAGATGGCACAACCGGAAAGATTGAGGTGCTGCCGTGACAGTAGAGGGTGTCGTTCCTTTGTCGGCCGCCGGAGATGAAGCGGTTTTCGGTGCCAAGTCTGCCAATCTTGCGGCTGCGTTGAATGCACGTTTGCCGGTCCCGGATGGATTTGCGCTATCAGCAATGGCCGTTGATCACATCAATTCTGGTCATTTAGAAACAATCAAAGCAACTCTTGGCTTGTATGACGGTTTCGGTGGATTGGTCGCCGTTCGATCCTCCGCCATTGGAGAGGATTCGGAAGGCGCAAGTTTTGCCGGACAACACGCGACCATACTTGGCGTGAATGGGCCGGTCGATCTTTTGAAGTCGATCATGGCGGTCAGAAGCTCCGGCGAACGTGAAAGCGCATCGCATTACCGCCAGTCGATGGGCGTGGAAACCGGGGAGGCAAGAGTTGCGGTCACGGTACAGCGCCTTTTGTCGCCGACATCCGCCGGCGTATTGTTTACGCGAAATCCGGTTAACCACGCAGATGAACGCGTCGCGGAAGCTGCTTGGGGATTAGGCGAAGCAGTTGTCGGAAGCTTGGTGACGCCGGATCACATTCGGTTCGAACGAGGAGGGAAGGTCGTCGAACAAGTTCCCGGTCAGAAACACATCCTTCTGAAGCCTTTGGAAGGCGGGGGTACAGAAACCGTTCGATTGGATCCCGAAAAATCCGACGCACTTTGCCTAACCGCCAAACAGATCCAGTTTCTCGATCAGCTTGCTGACAAATGCGAGCGGAACTTCAATGGAGCTCAGGACATTGAATGGGCGTTTGAAGGAGATTCGCTCTTTCTGCTCCAGAGCCGCCCGATAACGACGGTGCCGATCCAAACCAAATCTGCTCCCCAACTACAATAGAAACAGAAGAACAAAAGTATGACATACGATCGATCCATAGATTGTCCGCATACACCCGGTGAAAACCCGCTGTGGCAGGAGAGTGATTGCTATTGGTTCTACGACGAGACCTCAGGTGTCGGCGGGTTTAATCGTCTTGGTCAGCGGCCGTCAAAAGAGACGGGGCAATTGCAATTGTTCCTGTTCAAGAAGGGGGGGAAGAGATTTAGCCTTCAGGATGAAGACGTGCCGGGCTCTGATTGCGCCCGCTGGGAGACGGGTCAACGCGTGGGCAATGCGACGGCTGAATCGCTCGAAGATATGAATGTTCGATGGACGTGGGATGAACCGCACTGTTCCGGTGAGCTAGAATTTTATGACTCGTTCTACGAACCGCGGGATTGGACGAAGAAAAAGGACAATAATGCTATTTCGAGCACGATGAACGACGGCGGCCATTTGGAGTGCTCGGGAAGGGTGAGAGGCGTCGTTCGGATTGGCACGGAAATATTTCAGATAGATGGCCTTGCCCATCGGGATAGGTCATGGGGCGCTCGTGATCATAATGTTGTGCGTCAACACAGGATGTATACCGGCACTGTAGGACCGGCCTTGAGTTGGGCGACGGCAACCATGCAGTTTCGAGGGGGCCAATCAGTAAATTTCGGATTCGTGGTTGTCGATGGCGTTGAATATGACATTGAGAACCTCGAATGTTTGGCGGAAGTGGCCTTTGATACTTACTCAGTTAAGAGGGGGACACTAATCGTCACCTATGACGGTGGTAAACATCTTGAGATTAGCGCACAGTCTGTCCAAGGCTTTGTGACCAATATGTTTGGCATGACCAGTACGGATCATATTGCGACCGTGTCGTACGGTTCTCACGCCGGATTCTGTGATCTAGAGGCAAGTTTTCTGTTGGGTGGGCATTCGACGCCGCCAACGCCAGAGGAAGTTTTCCTTGCTTGCAATGAGTTGGGACTGAGCGACTGTTCCGATTACGGCTGAGCGCTCATCGATTACTCATTTTGGTCGCAAAACTTAATCAAATCAAAGCCGAACTTCTTTTTTTGTTGGTTTGAGTGTTACGTTACGGCAAAGTCCTTTGAAGTCCGGTTGACCCGGAAGTGGTGAGACCGTCGGCAACGGGTATGACGTTGGAGGCACACATGACCATCGAGTTGAAGAGAATTCATCATGTGGCCTATCGCTGCAATGACGCCAAGGAGACGGTAGAGTTTTACCAACGTATTTTGGGTATGGATTTCGTGCTCGCCATTTCTGAAGACCAAGTGCCGTCCACCAAAGAGCCAGACCCCTACATGCACGTCTTCTTAGATGCGGGTATGGGAAACATTCTTGCTTTTTTTGAGTTGCCCAATTCTCCCAAAATGGACCGAGATCGTAACACACCTGAATGGGTACAGCATATTGCATTCGAGGTTGAAAATCTCGATGCACTTATGGCGGCCAAACAAACCGCGGAAGCCGAGGGATTGGAGGTGGTGGGGCCAACCAATCACGGCATTTTCAAGTCGATCTATTTTTTTGACCCAAATGGGCATCGGTTAGAACTCGCTGCGAACACCGCCACCGAAGCGCAAATGGAAGAATTGCATAAAGTAGCGCCTGCCATGTTGGAAGAATGGTCAAAAACAAAGTGTGCACCGCGTCATGCATCATGGTTGCATGAAGATGATTGAAAACCTAAGCTAAATGCGTAAGACGGCTTATTGATTAGCTTACGGATAGTCTCGAGATAGCGTTCTAGATGTTACGGGATCGATTGTGATTGATGTTAGCGGGGGATGCGCCGTGGTTTGTTTAACAGCGCATGCTGGCTCGTTGCGGTCTTAACGGTTCCCCCACTAAGAATGATAGCAGTGCGTTTGAACGCATTGTAAAAGAGAGTGCATTACCTTGAAATTCCCGAGCGGATTGTAAGCTGTTACCAAGCGTTACACTTTAAGGCTTCACTAGAGTGCAATTCTGCCGTAGATCGAATTAATCTTACAACGTGAAGAATGGTGGATCATGGCGAAACGCATCTGGGATCATCCGTACACCTTCTGGTTTTTACTTGCTCTGCCGTCATTCGCTTTCATTGCTGCCGGTTTTCAGGGGGAAGATCTTGAAGAATTGCTTCACCCAACAGGCGAATTCTCGGCACGCCTCATGATTATTGCGATGATGCTCACGCCGCTGCGCATGTTGTTTCCAAAAACACGATGGTTGAGCTGGCTTATGAAGCGTCGTCGCTATTTTGGCGTTGCTGCATTCGGTTACGCACTTCTTCATACTTTGTACTATGTGATCGATTTGGGGGCCTTGTCCGCGGTGATGGCGGATTTTGTGAAGATTGGCATTTGGACCGGGTGGGTCGCCTTTGTTATTTTTGTGCCGCTTTTTCTAACATCCAACGATTTTTCTGTCCGGGCAATGGGCCCCGGTTGGAAGATGCTTCAGCGCTGGGTCTATGTCGCCGCCGTGGCAACGGCACTGCACTGGATTTTTATTCACAACGAACTTGGCCCTGCTTTGGTTCATTTTGTTCCTTTGGCCGGGCTCGAAATGTATCGAATTTGGCGAAATCTGCAGGCGCGTACGGTACCTGTGTCTTCGTGAGGATCATGGGTTCGTCTGTGGCCCAAAGATCAGTCGGAAAAGGAAAAATTTTAGGACAAATCCAATCGCGAGGACCCCGCCAATGATGACTGGGAAAGGCAGCGGTGTGGTGTAAATCAGCGCCATGATGAAGCCATAATCAAAAAGCCTAAACGCCAAATTGGACCCCAGATACTGTAGGGATTGGGTGACGACATCACCATTGCTTCTGAACACGATCATACGGTGGAGCGTAAAGTTTACGATCGCCATACCAGCAAAAACGATCGGCACCACGATCGCGGGATCATGTCCATAAAATTCGACGAAAAGGACGGGCAGGGCAAAGTTCAGGGAAAAACTGAAGAGGGAAACAGCACTGTATCTGAGAAATTGAGGCACATGATTCCGCACGGAGGTCGCAAGCTTGGACCGCAGATTGTTGCTGTTACCGAAGAAGCGCATCGTCAATGAATCAATTGTTATCGAGCCGACCTAGACGATTAAATGTCGGCGTTTGCCGCGTCAATATCGTCAAGCAGATCGGAAAGGGCATTGCTTCCGTGGTTTGTGGGAGCTGGCTCTTTCGAAGGTGCGGGAGGCTTTGTCTCCCCTCGGGGGCGTGATTGAGGCGAAGAGTGCCGTACCGATGTCACAGCACGAATTTTTTCCGCGAGTTCCACAGGATCAATAGGTTTGCTGATGTAATCCGTCATTCCTTGACGTAGATATTTTTCCCGGTCGCCCGACATCGCATTTGCGGTAAGCGCTACGATGGGTATGTTTTTCTGCGATCCGGCAAGGTTGCGGATTGCCTTGGTAGCTGTCACACCGTCCATCAGCGGCATCTGAACGTCCATTAGGATGAGGTCAAAGTTCTTCGCTTGAACGGCCGCTAATGCCTCGGCACCATTGCTCACCAATTCCACCGTGTGGCCCATGGGGCCCAAGAAAGCACTCACAACTTTTTGGTTGATGGGATTGTCTTCTGCGACAAGGATGTGACGTTGATCGTCTACGGCGTAAATGTCTTCAACTGGCTGTGTGTCCTGGGTATCAACTTCCAAAGATTGACACTCTTGCGTCGGAATTGTGAACCAGAAAGTGCTTCCTTTTCCAGCGCGGCTTTCGAAATCAATCGTTCCGCCCATGAGCGTCACCAGCTGCTGGCATATTGCGAGACCAAGTCCTGTTCCACCATATTTTCTGGTTGTTGACGTGTCCGCCTGTACAAACCGTTGGAACAGGTTTGGCTGGGCTGCGTCCGGTATGCCCACGCCTGTATCTGACACGCTGAACCGCAGGGTCACTTGATCATCGTTTCTGTCGGCGGTTGCACCGATTGTCACCTGACCGGTATGGGTGAATTTAATGGCGTTTCCTACAAGATTATTCAAAACCTGCTTGATGCGAAGAGGGTCTCCGCTCATCAACGGAGGCAGATCGTCGGCGACATCAAAGCTGAGGTTGATGTTCTTACTTATTGATCTTGGTTCAAAAAGGGAAACTGTATCCTGAACCAGGGCTCGAGGATTGCAGGGTCTTTTCTCAAGGGAAACTTGGCCCGCTTCCAATTTGGAAATATCCAAAACATCATCAAGGATTTCTAATAAGACGGAGGCAGATTTTCGGGCCGTGTCGAGCTTGTCCCGCTGGTCTATATCCAACGCGGTATCGCGTAGCAGATCCAGCATGCCCATAACGCCGTTCATAGGTGTTCTTATTTCGTGGCTCATGTTGGCCAAGAAAGCGGACTTGGTCGCACTTGCCTCTTGTGCTTCGACCATGGCCTCCCGCAACGCTTCCGCAAGATTGCATGAATCCACGGATAAAAGGTGCATGCTGACAAACTGCGAAATGGAGGTCACAAAAGAAACTTCTTCGGCGGTCCATTCACGAAGGAACGAGACGCTTTCACAGCAAATAATGCCGCGCACCTCTGCCGCGCCGGTGAGGGGGGTGTCCAATAGAGATTTAATGTCTTGAGGGTCTAAGTATGTTGGGCCGAAATCGCTTGTGCGCGGATCTTTCCTGGCGTCGTTTGCCACAATAGCCATGCTGGAATTAATGGCGTCGAAATAGATCGGAAAGTCGTCTGCCTTGAGTTCCGCTCCGTGGGAATGAGAAGCATCAGATGCTTGAAACAGGTCTTGGCAGACAATCCTGTCTCGGCTCTCGCTGAAAAACCAAACACTCACACGTTCAATGCTCAGTGCTCGACTGATTTCCTCCGTTGCCATGCGGATGAAGGCATCGCTGCTGCGATCATGTGTGACGAAAGCTTTAAACACCCGTTCCAGTGTTGAATTAAAGGACCGGGCTTGCGCCAAGATGGCCATAAGCTGAGTTTCGGATCGATTCCGGGCGGCGACTTCTTTGTCTAAAAGCGTTTTTTGTTCTTCAAGGGCTTGGCTTTTGCGTTCAGCGGCGAGTTCGTTTTCCAGAGCGATTGTCACTTGCCGATTGGATCGTCGCACCATTGCCAGGGTCATGACATAATAGATGCCGATGAGCGCAGCCATACCAAGATTTAAGACGCCCCCCTGGTTTATAAGATATAGGGCAGGAACGGCCAGCGCTGGGGTGTTGAAGGCGACAACATTAGCGGTGTGGGTTGAGAAGCTAATACAAACGCCCGCAGTTATACCGGCCATAGCGAAGCAGACGAAATTCTGAATTGTCGGATCAGCGTTCGGCGCAAGCGCAAAAACGACCGCCCCCCAAAGTAAACCGCTGATGGCCGACAGCGTGATGCTGACTTTTCGGCGGTATGCAGACATCGGCAATTCGCGTTTTGTCCGTTGCAGATAAAACCACATGCCAACGACAAACGTAACGTAGGTTACGAACCAAGTGGCGAGATAGACCGGGGTAGACTGGAAGGATAGAAAGATGGTCAGTATGACAGCGCTTGCCGAGGCCGAATAGCAGGCGGATAGCTGATTCTCAATCAGCATTTGGTCACGTTTTAGACGTATACACTCGTTAGAGGCAGAAACTAATTGACCTCCGTTTAGTGCTTCGTCGTGAGCGTCTTTGTCAAACATGAAACGCAGGGCTTTTTTTAAAGTTCGCTTCTGCGCTGCAAGGTAGATTAGGAATATTTTTTCTTAGTAAACGAGATTTTAGAGTAATACTTCGTATACGAAACTTAACGATTGCTTACGAAGCGCGGATCCGAATGATCCATTAGGCATTACCGACGACAAAGTGAACCCTAACATGTCCGAAATACCTGAATTTGTTTTGTTGCTAAAATGCCCGGACCGCCCGGGAATCTTGGCGGATGTGACACCGTTTCTCGCAGCGATGGGCTGCGATATTCGAGATTCGACGGTTTATGGCGATCCGGATACCAAGACATTTTTTATTCGCATGCATGTGGCCAGTCCAAATGCGTCTGGGCAGGAGATTCGCTCAGGATTTGAAGCTGTTGCCCGCCGCCTGAACACAGACTGGACCATGTTTAATCTTGCCAAGCAGATGCGTGTTTTGGTGGCCGGATCGAAGAGTGCACATTGTTTGAACGACCTTTTGTTCAAATGGGGCAATGGCACCTTGCCCATTGATATCGTTGGTGTGGTGTCCAACCATCAGGATCTAGCCCCTATCGCCCAATGGCACGACCTGCCATTCCATCATTTGCCCATCTCCAAAGAAACCAAGCCGGAGCAAGAGGCAAAGTTTCGGGCGCTTATCGAAGAGCAGGGTGTAGATTTGGTCGTACTTGCGCGTTACATGCAGATTTTATCGGATGAGATGTGTGGGTATCTTGAAGGACGTTGCATCAATATCCACCATTCCTTTCTGCCGAGCTTCAAAGGAGCGCGGCCCTATCACCAGGCTTATGAGCGCGGCGTAAAGCTCATTGGGGCGACGGCGCACTTCGTAACACCTGCCTTGGACGAAGGGCCTATAATTGAGCAGGACGTTCGCCGGGTGACACATGCCACCACGCCGAAAGAAATGATCCGCATTGGCCATGAAGTGGAAGCCCAAGTCTTATCGCGTGCCGTTCGCTGGCACGCAGAACACCGTGTGCTGTTGAATGGCAATAAAACGGTGGTCCTAACTTAGTAAAACAGGACGCAGGGGTCGCTACAGTCCTAGAACTCTTTTGGCGATGATGTTCTTTTGAATTTCGTTCGTGCCGCCGTAAATCGATTGAGCGCGCGTTCCGAAATAGGAGGAGACTTTGGGGGCCGCATAGTCAGGGATATTGAGCGTCGAGGCCCAATCTGGGGTGACGGAATCGTCGAATGAGCGCATGCCATTTGTCGCGGCCGCTTCAAGAAAAAGTTCCGTGATTTGCTGGGCGGTTTCTGTGGCCATGATTTTGAGGATAGAGGCCTCATTGCCAGGCGTGCCACCAGCGGCAATGACCGACAAAATTCGAAACACGGTCATTTCCAGTTTATCTACGTTAAGCTCCGCATCCGCTAATTTCGCCCGAAAGTCGGTGTCCTCAAGTAAGGTCCGATTCCCGCCCAGCGACGTGGCGGCGGCCACTTCTTTCAGGTGTTGGAGAGATTTGCGCTTGCTGCCGATGCGAGCATAAGAGGTGCGTTCATGGCCTAACAAATATTGTGAATAGGTCCAGCCCTCGCCTTCTTCCCCGATACGATTTTCCAGTGGAACCCGGACGTCCGTAAATTCCACGCGGCTCAACACATATTTGCCATCAATGGTGATGATTGGGTGAACCACAACACCCGGCGTATTGATGTCCACACAGATGAAGGTAATGCCTTCCTGCTTCTTGCCTGAATTGTCTGTGCGCGTGAGGAGGAACATCCAATCGGCGTGTTGTGCGGCGCTGGTCCAAATTTTGGTGCCGTTCAGCACATATTCTTCGCCGTCTTTAACCGCCTGGAACTGGAGTGACGCGAGATCGGATCCGGAACCTGGTTCGGAATAGCCTTGGCCCCATGATGTCTGTCCATCGCGAATGCCCGGAAGCCATCGCTCCTTTTGGTCATCGGTGCCGAAGGTATAGATCACCGGTCCTACATAAATGGCACCCATGGGGGTCACGGTCGGGACGCCGGCGCGTTCTAATTCTTCGTCAAAGACATATTGCTCCTCGATCGTCCAACCCGTGCCGCCATATTCCGCCGGCCAAGCCGGAACCAACCATCCCTTGGATGCCAAGGCTTGTTCAGATTTTTTGATGTCCTCGGTCGTAAGGGACGCCCCCCGCCGGTTTTTCTCAATGATGTCTTTCGGGAATTCATTCTCGAAAAAGGCACGTACCTTCATGCGAAACGCATCAAGTTCCGGCGACTGGTCGAGGTTCATGTGTTTGGCCTTGGCTTAGTTGTGTGATTTTTCGCGGGTTAAAGAGACATAAGATCGGTTAAGAAAGACGTCAAGATTTCCAGGGTTCGCCTTCATCTCGAAATCGAATTCACCCGTCGGTTTGGTCGCCACAATTTCCTCATAAGTCTTGCCCTGATTGATCAGCGCCATCATGCGTTCGCGTACGATCGACAAGATCTCTATATATCTCTTCAGCTTCGCGCGATTGGTTATCGGCCCATGTCCTGGAATAACGATGGTTTCATCATCAATCATGTCGTGGACCACTTGGCAAAACTCGATCATGCCACTGAGGTCGCCGCCATTATCGGCATCAATAAAGGGATAGCCCGAAAAATTAAATACATCACCCAAATGAACGGCATTCTGCCCACGGAAGATAACGGCCGTATCCCCTGTTGTATGGGCGGGGCCTGCATGTACAAGGTCTATCTTTTCACCATTGAAATGGAACTGCATGGTCGTGTCATAGGTGATGACGGACCGGGCATCCTTCGGATAGGCTTTCTGTTCGTATGCGAACGGGCCAAAATCAATTAGATTGTCCGATAGCATTTTTTCGCGAGAGGCGGCGTGGGAGACAATCCAAGTTCCTTCTTTGCCAAGGGCGAGGTTGCCATCGGCATGGTCGAAATGCCAATGAGTGTTGATGGCAAAGTCCACCTTATCGCTTCCCAACTCACCAAGCGCTGTTTTTATTTTTGGCATCAGTTGCGGAAACTGGTCGTCAACAATAAGGACGCCGTCGTCACCGCTTGAAACGGCGATGTTGCCGCCAAGGCCAAACAATACATGCAGATTGTCCGCGACTTTCTCAGTTTTGATGTCTGTTTTTTCGAAATCCCAGCCAAACAGCTCGAGCATTTGATCTAGGGTCAATACGTTTTCGTGTGCGAAAACAGGTGCCGCGAAAGCAATTCCCACCGCAATGGCACATACGGCTGTGAATTTTCTCATGAAGCGTTCTTTCTTGTTTCTCGTTGTATTGCTTTCACAAATCGTATCAGGAGAGTCAGGCGTCAGCGAGCGTTCCGTTGGTACCAGTTTCGGATGACGTCATCTGATGCATCCCATTGCGGGCCGGGATATCCCGATGGTAAGCGCCATTCGTCCGCAAGCTGCTGGGCGCGTTCTATCAACGCTGACTCAAACTTCAGTTGTTCGCGAATATTTCGTGCCAACAGGATACCGGAAGGTTGCCCGTATCGTTCCGCGAGCAGATAGTATTTCATCGCCTGCAAGTTATTGCGGCGAAAAAAGACGGCCCGCGAGGAAGATCCAGTAGCATCCGCAACGCTGCGCCCGTTTGTGCCACCGATTTGTCCCCTGATTAAACGTGTGTACCAAGCGCCCCCATCGCGAAACCCGCTGCGGATAGCATTGACCACGCGGCTTGAGGCCGCCAGGCTTTCTTTGTTGAGATCCGTGCGCACGGGGGTGGTGATTTCAGCGTCGCCGCCGCGTTGCTCGTCGTACACTTCGCCGAGTTGCACCATGCCCTTGGCGCCGCGTGTACTCAGGATGTAGTTGAGCCGTTCCTCTGCTTGCGCCCATTCTTCGGTGGTGATGATCTTTTGGAGCTTCAAAAGCTCTTTCCGCGCAGTCGCTTTCTTTTCGAAAGCTTCATAAGCCGTAAGCAATGAGATGCCGTGACGGGACGGGTTGATCAGTGCAAGGTAGTACCACACATAGGCTTCGACTTTGTCTTCCGTGTACCGTTCACCGGCAAGATATTGGTTGCCCAATTCTACCTGACAAAAAATTTCGTCCTCGCGCCAGGCGCAGACCCGCCATAGTTCTTCGGCGCGGTTATAAAGGCCATTGTCAAAATGTGATTTTGCTGCGGAATAATCCGCCCAAGCTGCGGACGGTGCTGAAACCACTCCCGCGATTGCGCTTGTCGCAGCGACACATAATGCCGCCGCCAGTCTTACATAAGTGCGAGCCACTGTACTTCCCCCTGAACGCCTACGACGAGACTTGGTTAATTCAATTTAACCTTATCATGAAAGGCACAGGGGTGCGCTAGGGGGTTTGCTGGGGTGTGAATGAGGGCTCGCAGAGCCAAAACGCTTTAAAAAGCGCTGGTTTCTTCGGTACGTCTTAACGGACCGGTTACTTTGCGATTGCCGGCTGCGCGTTTTTGATTGCGGGAAGTTCTTCCAGAAGACCCGTATCGACTGGTGATGTTTTAGGTGTGTACTCGTCAAAAGGATTGGAGGTTTGGCGGCAGGTTCCGTCAAAAAAGGCACCAGGTTCAATCACGAGGGCTTCCTGGGTAATATTGCCCTCTACATGGGCCGTATGCCGGATGCGCACGTCACGCGCCTTAATATTCCCAACCAAGCGGCCGTGAACCACGATGGCTTCGGCTTCCACGTCACCCTCGATCATGGCTTCACGGCCAACCGTGACCGATCCGGCTTTCAGGTTGCCCTTCATGGTCCCGTCGATCTGAATGTCGCCCGTGGAATTCATATCGCCTTCGATGACCACATCACGCGACAACAAGGCGGGCGTGCCGATTTTTCCTTTGGGCGATGGTTTATCGGCATTTTTCTCTTTTGGAGCGGCAGCCGTCGCCACGGGGTTACGTTCTTCCGCGGGCCGTTTTTTCGCGAACATATCTCACCTACACCGACGAGGGCGCCTTTACCTATACTGGGCAGAGCGGTTCGATACGCACGCCCGTTCGATTAAGTTTCGATGGCCCACTTTTAGGCAAAGAAGTTAAACGGAGCGTAACGACAAAGGCGCAATTCGTTTCTTTCGAGCGCTTTGTTCCATTACGTTAAGGCCTGGGTAACCATTGTGTCCATCGAACGCGCCGGCGTGATTAAGTTTTGGAATCGCGGATCAGAATTGTCGGCGCATGTGTTTCTTCATGAAACTCAGTGATAGCTTTGGCTTCCAAAAATTGGGGTAAAGCGGGCGTTACTAAGAGGGCCGTTTTTGCCTGTCGCGCGGCGGTAACCAGGGCGCTGGAGGTCGCGCTGTTGATACCAATGAGATGTGGCCGAAGCCCAGCCCCCAACCGGTTTACCAATGCAGAATAAAGATCGACGGTTGGTTGGTCGGTTAAGACGATCAATGGCCGCCGGAACCGTCGTGCAATGGCCGCTGCCGTCGAAAGGGCCCGTTTGTGAATGTCCAATCCATGTACATAAAGGGCGATTGGGCGTTGAGCATCCTGTGTCGCTTTCGCTCGCGTTTCAAGGGGGACGCTGACCCATTCCTCTGCGTAAAGACGAAGGTCGAGAGGCGTCGCCACAGACCGTCTGGATGCGGCGATGGCGATCATATCGGCGGTTTCCGCAGACCGTCGAGCCTCAGCACAGATGGTTCCCTGCGTCACATGGAACGTCCAACGCGCCCCGGTGTCTTCGGCGGCTTTCAACACAGCGTTGCGAACGGCGTTTGCGCGCAGCCGCAATTGTCGGGTGAGATCTTTTTGGGGGGGCGCCGTGGTAACACGGCTGACCCGGCAGACCTCTTTGAAGACCGGTAGCGCCGCGAGGTTGAGCAGATTCTGGTCTTCAACGAATGTGCCTTCTATTTCTGAAGGCTCCTCAGCGGCAAGAGCGCGCAAAACCAAAGGCAGAAGACGGCCCATGCCTTCGGTCCCCACCGCCAGTGCGATGCGCCGCCGGGATATGGTGTTGGTGTCCACTTCTGTTGTCATGAGGTTGATCCATCGTCGCTTCGTCCAAACTGGCGCCGCTTTTGCGCCAGGTCCTGAAGGCGGGCTTGCACGCGCGCATTGACCGTGCCGTCGGGAAACGTGCCGTCGGGTTGTTTGTCACCGGCTTCAACCCCGGTCAAAAGTTCGATGCCCTGATCGATCGTTTCCACCGAATAGATCGAAAACTGGTTTTCTCGTGCGGCATTGATAACGTCTTCTCGCAGCATGAGATGTTTGACGTTCGATGCCGGCACCAACACGCCTTGGGACCCCGTAAGACCGCGTGCCTTACAGATATCAAAGAAACCTTCGATTTTTTCGTTGGCGCCGCCGATCGCTTGGACTTCGCCATATTGATTGACCGACCCTGTGACAGCCAACCCTTGAGAGATGGGAAGCCCGGACAGCGCCGACAAGAGGGCATAGAGTTCTGTGGAGGATGCACTGTCGCCGTCCACCCCGCCATAGGATTGTTCGAAGACAATGCTGGCGGAAAGCGACAGCGGTTCATCGGACAGGTAGTGGGACGCGATATAGCTGGTGAGGATCATCACGCCTTTGGAATGCAAAGGCCCCCCCAATTCGACCTCGCGCTCCACGTCCAGAACTTTACCGGCCCCGATGCGAAGGCGCGCTGTGATGCGGCTTGGTTTGCCAAAAGCGGTTTCACCGATCTGACTGACGGCCAGGCCATTGATTTGGCCCACTTTGCTGCCTGTTGTGTCTATTAGTATTGTTTCCCGCAAAATCTCTTCTTGGACTCGTTCGCTATAGCGGCTGACACGGCGCTTCTTTGAATCGATCGCCTTTTGAATGTCGTCTGCATCCACCGTGTCGTGACTATTTTGAGAGGCCCAATAATTGGCTTCACGCACAATGTCAGCCAAGGGGGCAATACGGGTGGACATGCGTTCAGAGTCGCCGGCATGACGGGCACTTTCGTCTGCCAGGCGGGCGACAGCGGTGCGATGCAAGGGTTTCAGTTTTTCGGCATCAACCATGCCGCTCAGAAGTTCCGCGAATTTTTGATGGGCTTCTTGATTGCGCTCCAGCCGGTCGTCGAATTCAGCGGCGACTTTGAACAGGTCCGGGAAATCGGGATCTTGTGTCTGTAATAGGTAATGCAACATCGCATCGCCGATCAGAACCACTTTTACGTCTAAGGGAATCGGTTCCGGCTCCAACGAAACCGTTCCCAGAAAGCCTTGTGATTGGCCTGGTGTTTCAATCCGGATTTCATCCGCCCGCAGAGCTTGCTTTAAGCCTTCCCAAGCAAAGGGTTGGCTTAGGATCTTGCGGGCATCCAAGACCAAATAGCCGCCATTGGCCTCATGCAGGGCACCGCCTTTGATGAGGCTGAAGTCTGTCACCAAGGCTCCCATTTGTGCCATATGTTCCGTACGCCCCATAAGAAACGGATATGAGGGGTTGTCGTGGAATACAATGGGGGCGCCTTTCGTGACGCTGTTATCGACAATGACATTGACGCCATAACGGCGCAGGGCGGCTGCTTCTTCCGGCTTACGGAAGACCGCCGCCATCGCTGATTGTTCCTGCATTTCGTCGGGGGCGTGGGGCGTTGGGATAAACAAATCTACGTTCTCGATGATATCGGCCCGCAGTTTCCCAAGATGTTCCACTACAGGAATATGCTCTTTATACGTCTCGATCACATCCTCAATGAGACTGCCCACGGCAAACTCGGTGATGTCTTTGTCTAACTCGCGGACACGGGCGCGTAACTCTCTAACGCGCTTGGGCGCCGACCGCATGGCGGCCTGCAATTGATTGGTCAGTGCTTCCACATGTTCTTGGACCTGTTTTTTTTCGTCTTCCGGCAGCTTCTGAAATTCTTCAGGACTGATGACCTGTCCCTCTCGGACAGGGGCGAAAGCAATCCCGGTTGGTGTCTGGATCAAGCTCATGCCGCGGCCTTCCGCTTCCTTCTGAAGCGTTTCGAGCATTTCGCCTTGTTCTTCTTTGAACCCTTCCTCGATGGCTTGGCGCCGGATGCGATAGTCGTCGCTTTCGAAAGCCGCGGGAATGGCCGCACGGGCGTCCGTAACCAGCCGTTCAATATCTGATCGAAACCGGCAGCCCACACCCGGGGGCAGTTTCAAGGCGCGGGGTTTTAGCGGGTCGTCAAAATTATTGACGTAGCACCAGTCCTGCGCGGGAGGCAGATCGCCGGCCTTGCCCTCCAAAAATCGGCGGACAAACCGATGGCGGCCGGTACCGGGAGGGCCCATAACAAAGACATTGTACCCGTCTAGCGTCATGTCGAGGCCGAATCGCATGGCTTCGCTGGCGCGTTCCTGGCCTAAGATCGCCGCGCTGCCCTTGAGGTCCCGCGTGGTCTCAAATTGGAAGGCATCCGGGTCGCAGCGCGTGTAGAGCTGATCAGGCGACAAGGCGGAAATAGGCGGCATTGAGGGTACTCCGATAGGGTCTGGAAATCGTCGGGAAAGCCTAATGCGCCGACGGACGCATTGCAAAGTCGTTTCGGATGTTGGGCTTGCCAAATGCGTATTGATCAGTAGGGTCGCGTTCAAAATTAGTCCGTAGGAAATACGCATGGAACTCACACAGGCCCTGCGCCGCGCGGCGCTGCTGGAAGGCAAAAAATGCGCGCTCGAATTCAGTGATGAACATTTCACATGGCGTGAGTTTCAAGAACGCGTGGCGCGACTGGCGGCCGCGTTGCAAACACTCGGCTTGGAACCGGGGGACCGTGTCGCCATCCTTGCCGCAAACAGTGGGCGGTATGTGGAACTCTTCTTTGCGCCGCTGTGGGCGGGCGGCTTTTTCGTTCCGATCAACACACGGTGGTCGGTGCCGGAAATCGTCTACGCGCTGAACGACAGCGCGCCGCGCATCCTTGTGGTCGATCATAAACACGCCGCGATGGTGCCCGATCTCTTGAGCCAGACACCGTCCATCGAACATGTGATTCTTGCGGAAGCTACGGACGCGTCGGAAACGGATGGCCTGCTCAGCTATGAAGACTTAATCGCTCAGTCGGAACCAATGGCCGATGCCGGGCGGGGTGGTGATGATGTTGCCGCCATTTTCTATACGGGCGGTACAACGGGTCGGTCCAAAGGGGTCATGCTGACCCACGACAATTTGTTTTTTAACGGGTTGGCCGGTTTGTCCAACCTCTATTTTCATCAGAACACGGTGCATATTCACACGGGCCCCTTGTTCCACATGGCCGCCGCCGCGCGGATCTACACCACGACGATCGCGGCGGGGAAACATGTGGTGCTTGAAGGCTTTGATGCACAAAAGGTCCTGGAAACGATAGAGGCCAAACGCATTACACATATGGTGTTGGCGCCGACCATGTTAAATATGCTGGTCAACCATCCGACATTTCACGATTACGACTTGTCGACATTGGAGTTGCTGTCTTACGGCGCGTCGCCGATGGCGGAAGCGCTTATCAAAAAAATCATCGAGTTGGTGCCGCAGGCAAAGATCGTTCAATCTTACGGCATGACGGAATTGTCGCCCGTGGCCACAAGCCTGTCGGCTGAATGTCATCAGCCGGACCATCCTCTTTTCTCAAAAGTGAAGTCTGCAGGCCGGGCTGTGTTTTACTGCGATGTACGCATCGTTGACGACCAGGACAAGGACGTGCCCCTGGGTGATATTGGTGAGATTGTCGTCCGTGGGCCGAATGTCATGAAAGGGTACTGGAACAAACCGGACCTTACCGAAGAAGCCTTGCGCGGCGGCTATATGCATACGGGCGATGCCGGCTACATGGATGAAGATGGCTTCGTTTTTCTTGTGGACCGGGTAAAGGACATGATTATTTCCGGAGGGGAGAATGTGTTCTCTGCGGAAGTGGAGGATGTGTTGATGAAACACCCCGCCATATTGGAATGTGCCGTGATCGGTATCCCAAGCGAAAAATGGGGGGAATCGGTCCATGCCATTGTTCGCTTGAAAGATGGACAGCAAGCGGAAGAGAGAGAGCTGACAGACCACTGCCGGGCCCATCTTGGGGGCTATAAAATCCCCCGCAGTATTGATTTTTGGGCGGATCCCTTGCCCCAAAGCGGGGCCGGTAAGATCCTGAAATCGGAACTGCGCAAGCCCTTTTGGGATACAAAAGACCGCAACATCTCCTAACCCCCGATTGCGCCTCAAGAAGGGGCTTGATCACGCCTGTCTTTTAAGTTGTGATGTATTAGCGCTCTCAAATAAAGAGCGTCGGGGGGTATCTGTGAGTAGCGTGTTTGCGGGGCGTGGGGCGGCCCCTCTTCAATGTCAATTGATATGCTGGATCCTGATCTGTGGGATCTTCTTCTTGAGTGGCGTGACCGCGGTTGCTGCACCGGCATTCGTTAAAGATGCGCGCTGCGATGGCCATGAGACCAACGTGTTATGCGGCACCGTGAATGTGCCGGAAAATCAAGAGACCGACACGGGGCCGGAAATTTCCCTCGACGTGTATGTTCTGCCGGCGGAGGGAGACGATCCGGCACCTGATCCCATCGTGTACCTGCAAGGCGGACCAGGCAGTCAGAGCATCACGAGCTTCTGGACATTTGTTCGGATGACGGAACTTCGCAAAACCCGAGAAATCGTCATTGTCAATCAACGCGGAACCAGCGAGGACGCTTGGTTGTGCCCAAAGTTTGAGTTGGATGAGGCGCTGCTCATCGCGGGCGACATTGATGTTGCGGAGTCTAATAAACGTACCGCCGGCGCGATCAAAGATTGCTACGCCGAAGTCAAGGAAAATGGTCAAGACCCGGCTCAATACACCAACCATGCCAATGCGCAGGACTTTAAAGATATCCGCCTCGCCCTTGGCTATGACCAATGGAACCTTTGGAGCACCTCTTATGGAACGGCATTAGCGCAAGAGCTGTTGAAGATAGATGAAGAGGGCGTGCGATCCGTGGTCATGGACAGCGTCGTGCCATTGGACAGAGGATGGGCGGAGGGGATCGACGATCACCATCGTGTGGCGTTTGAGGCCTTGAATAAAGACTGCCAATCGGATGCCGTTTGCGCTCAGCGTTTTGGTGACCTGTTCGACCTGCGTTCAAACGCGATCGGATCGCTTGCGGAGCGCCCCCTGTTTTTCGATGAGGGGATCGGAAAGTTCGAATTCGCCGATGACAGCATCTACGACACCTACGTGGTCGGGGCCGACCGAGACCTGCATCTAAACGACCATGATTTGGCCGGCTATATCTTTAGCTTTCTTTATACGGAGTATTATTCGCCGATTATTCCCTTATTGCTGGACCGGGTCGTGGCCCGGGACAAATTGTTTCTGGACAAATTCGTTGGAAACCTTGTCGGCGGGAAAACAAACTCTGATACGGGTGTCTTCTTTGCGGTCGCCTGTCGTTTTCCCATGCCGAGTAAGAAACTTGTGAATGAGGAAATCGATCGAAATAGAGACTGGCTCAACGGAATCTCGCAAGTTGAGTATATGGTGGACATTTGCGCCGAGTTGTCATTGCCGGCCGCCGATCCAAAGCATTTAGAGCTTCCAACGTCAAACAAACCAGCCCTGATCATCACAGGTGATCGGGACCCGATTACGCCAAGTCTGTATGCGGAGCGCCTTGCGGCAAGCCTGCCCAATAGCCAACTTGTGACATTCGCGGAAAAATCTCATGCACCTGGTTACAGTGCCTGTGGATTGACACTATTAAAAGACTTCTTTGACCGTCCCTTTAAAACAAAGGTACGCAATTGTGACCGTACGGGCAGTTCGGTTTCCTTCGTGAGTGACATTGTCGGCACCAAGGAAGCCGTCGAACTTGCCGACACACTTAAAGAAGGGTTTTGGGAGTTCGCAACGCTTTATACATCCCTTGTGCTGGCGGGTGTATTGGCGGCGCTCGGGAGTGTGGTGCTGGTCATGTCCGTGGCTGGGGCACCGGCAGGAACCACATCCGGTGCTGTAACAGTTGTATCGCGCGTCGCCTTAGCTATTGGGACGGTTTCGGCGGTTGGGATGATGGTATGGTTTTATTTGAGCGCCCTTAACACTGTGGAGCGTTTTGCGATTGTCAAAGACTTGGGGTTGGGGATCATTCCATTGGGCGGGCCGTGGATGGTTTGGGGTGTCCCCATATCCCTTGGAGCCGGTCTTGTGGCGGTGCTGACAACTTATTTTGCCAGGCGACGTCAAGAAATTGCGATCACGGATGCAGCATATAACCTGACGCTTTTGATATGTGCCGGTTGGCTATGCGCGTTTCTTGTCTTTTATGGCACTCATCCTGTCGCTGGCTGGGCGTGGTGGCGCTGGGGCGCCACAACGCTAAGCCTTGAATCTTTCTTCTATTAAGAACGATCCCCTTATCGAAACACGCCGCCCAGGAAGTGTTTGACAAACATTGTCTTCTACTTATTATGTCCAAAAGACATAATTATCGATAGACATAATAAATCGTGTCGCTTGTTTCGATGCGGAAGGCACAGCTTTCCGCAAACACCCGGTCTTTGTCTGGTGTGACGGGCGGCGTCTAAAAAGGGGAGAAACAATGGGACAATCGTTCATTAAACGTGCGGGATGGGTGGGAATCACGGCATCGTGCGTCTTTTCGGCAATTGCGGTCGCTCAGGCCCAAGACGAAGCGCCGACCGGTCAGCCATCGTATGGCGGCATCGATGAAATCATCATCACATCGGCGCGGCGCGAAGAAAGTCTTCAAAAGGCGTCACTGGCTGTGTCCGCCTATGGCGAAGAGGACCTCAAGCTCCGCTCCGTTCAGAACATAGAGCAACTTGGCCTCATCACACCCGGCATTCACATAGCCCAGTATCAGGGCGATACCTCCATATTCATTCGCGGCATTGGTACGCCCGTCATCATTGCCGGGAACGATAGTTCAACGGGCGCCTATGTGGACGGTGTTTACTATTCGCGGGCGGCAGCGGTCGGCCCCGCTTTTTTTGACGTGGAGCGTATTGAGGTATTGCGGGGACCGCAAGGAACACTCTATGGCCGTAACGCCACCGGCGGCGCGGTCAATATTGTGACCAAAGACCCGACCGAAGACTTTTCCGCGGAAGGTGATTTGATCCTTGGTAATTACGACCGCTATCGCATTTTCTCGGCGCTCAGTGGACCGATTACAGATTCCGTGCGCATTCGCGTGGCCGGCCAATATGAAAACCGAAATGGTTATACCAATTTAATCACGCCAACCGGCGAACGTGACGTTGAAGACAAAAACGATGTGTCGGTACGGATCAAGCTGCAGGCTGATCTTAACGAAGATGCGACGCTGACCTTGTCGGGGGATTACTACCAAGCGAATGATGCTGCCAATGTGTTTCACTTTGGCAGCCTTGGGTATCAAGAAGAAGTTGCAGGGTGGCTGGGCACGCGGGAAGGGATGCAGACCCTGCCGTATTTTGCCATCAAGAATGCCGGAAACATTACGGAGCGTAAATCGCGCGACATTTTTGGGGACGTCGATTATTTCAATGATACCCGTATTTTCGGCACCACGGCGCAGCTTGAATGGGCCGTTGGAGAATACGATCTCAATATCATCGGAAACTACAAAGACAGCAATCCGGTCTTTCAGAACGAATTCGATCTTGCCGATACCTTCAACAACTATGTACTTAGGGAAGAAGACCATTGGCAATGGAGCACCGAAGCGCAAATCAGCTCGCCAGCGGACCGGCGATTCCGGTGGATTGCGGGCGGTTATTACTTCCGCGAAAAGAACAAGATCACCAACAATATTTTTGGCAATTTCTGGGAACCAATTCTCATCCAGGGGCTAACCGATCTGCAAATGGCCGGCGTCATTCCCATGTTCCCGATCGTCATTCCGAGCACGGACTTGTGCTGTGAGCTTCACCTCAATGGCGAACAGGAAACCAAGGCCTGGGCGGTCTATGGCGATGCCACGTTCGACATTACCGACCGTTTAGCGTTCAAGTTTGGCGGCCGATACAGCTGGGAACAGCGCGACGGACGGCAAGATTTTGAGCTTGTGGTCCTAAACCCCGTACCTGGCGGGCCGAGCACACGGTTCGCCCCGGAAGTGGCGTTCTTCCCCAATGCGGTCAGCAACTCCCGCAGCGGCGTACAGCCGGATCCATTTGGTTTCGTGGTGGCGCCCGTGGAAGAGCCAGCTGAGTTCAGCGCGTTCACGCCGAAATTCGGTCTCGACTTTCAATATACCGAAGATGTTCTGTTCTACGCCTCCGTTCAGCGTGGCTTCAAAAGTGGCGGGTTTAATATCGGCAGCAGTCAGCGCGCTCCTTTCGATCCGGAAACCATCTGGGCGTATGAAGCGGGCGTGAAATCCTCTCTCTTTGATGGGCGGGTCCGCATGAACGCGGCCTATTTCCACTACAGTTACAAAAACCTTCAAGCGCAGGATAGTATTGCCAATCAGCCGATCATCCGAAATGTCGGCCGCGCCGCGGTGGATGGAATTGAAATCGAATCCGTTGCCTCTGTGACGGACCTGTTTCAGATCGACGGTGCCTTTACCTATGTGGATGCGCGTTTTACGGAAGGGTCTTTGACGGAACCGTTACGCCCCGCACCGTTGTCGCAGCCGGCCGGAACGCTCGTGCGTAATCTAGAAGGCTTGCGGTTGCCGCGCGCCCCGGAATGGAAGTTCAACATTGGCGGCCAATACAGTGTGCCGATTGGCGCGCTGGGCCTGGGTGAAGCGGTGATGCGGGTCGATTATGGCTGGCAAAGCAAGGTGTACTTCACGGTCTTTAATATTGATGCGGCATCCGAAGATGCGGTGGGTGTATTGAAGGCGCGGGCAACGCTCCACAGCGAAGATGGACGGTGGTCCATTTCCATGTTCGGCGACAACCTCACGGATGAGGTGTACTTCAACAATTTGATCCTGACGGGAACGGTTTACGGTGCAGAGTTTGTGGGTCCACTGGCACCACCGCGCACCTTCGGGGCGCAGCTTGGCTTCAAGCTGTAATGACAAAGGGCTGCGGAATAGCCGTACGTTTACTCCGCAGCTTTAAGTTCTTTTCTTGATCGAGGTGACAGGGCCGGCGTCGATGCGAAAATCTCTGATATGCGTTGGAACATATAGATCCCCATATCGACTTCTTCCGGCGTCATTTGGTCCGTAGCAAGTTTGATGAGGTTGCAGCCGTTTTCATACATTTGCTCAACAAATTTTTCGCCCTTTGGTGTCAGGACAACGACTTTTTCACGGCCAGAATCCGGATCTTCCTCAATGGTCACCAATTTGAGGGGGGCTTTCGACAGAGAGCGGATGGCTTTGGAAATCGCACTGCTGGTGATGTCGTACCAATCGGCCATGTCTTGTTCGATTACTTTCCGGTTCATCGCTTTTGTGGGGCCCCCTTTTGATCGGATGATCCACAAGATAATGGCTTGTTGCCGCGTCAATACGTTGTTGCACAGGGTTTCTTCCACCGTCATGCCGACGGTGTAGTGAATGGGAAAAAATAATTCGAGGAACTCTTTGGCGGCATCGCTGGCTGGGATTTTACGAAGTTTAGATTTCGCCACGGTGTGTCTCCTCACCACTTGTCCCGACCAAAACTTTTCGACCGCCCCAGTATGAAAACGGGGCGGTCGAAGAACCGTACCGAGAAAAAGTGTTCGCAATCAATTTAATGCTTCTTAGCACCAATGTTTGTTGACTTAAATAATGTCCAAAAGACATAATATCCAAAGGAAATAATTAGGATGGATAAGGTATGACCACAGCGACCGAAAATGCAAACACAAAACCCTTGTCTGTGGCAGATCTCACGCGACCGGACGTGATCGCCAATCCATATCCGCATTATGCGATGTTGCGGGACCAGGGACCTCAGTTCGGTTTGTATGATTTTCCTCCCGGCACGGTGCCGGGGCAGGATGAGCCGCACCCCGCCTGGGTGTTTTTAAAGTACAAGCAGGTGGCGGATATTGCGCGCAACCATCATGTGTTTTCTTCGGAAGATCCCATGCAGGCGGCGTCCGATGCCCCCACGTTGATGTTGGTCAATCATGACCGGCCACGCCATACTGAGCTGCGGGGAATTGCCCAACAAGCCTTTACGCCGAAACGTGTTGAACATGATGTGGCCCCGTGGGTGGCAAAAACGGTGGGCGACATTCTGGACGGGCTGCCCGACGGTGAGGTCGATTTCATGGACCTGGTGGCGCCTGAGCTTCCGGCGCGATTGATGACCTTTCTCATTGGCACACCAGAAGAAGATCATGTTTTGCTGCGCCGGTGGTCGAACGCTTTCATGGTGACGTCGGATTTTACCATCGAAGAACGAAACCAGTGTAACCAAGAAGTTGGAGCGTATTACGCGGACGCGGTGGGGCAACGCTATGCGGATATAGAAAAAGGCATCACACCCCCCGACGATTTGATGACCGCCTTTATTCTGGTGGAACACGAAGGGGCGAAGCTCACGCGGGAAGAAGTGACCCTATTCTGCATCACCCTTGTGGTTGCGGGTGCCGAAACCACAGCCTATTTCCTGGGAAATCTTGCCTGCACCTTGGCGACGGAGCCGGAATTTTTTCCACGGCTCAAGGCTGACCGGTCGCTGGTACGTCCGTTTATCGAAGAAAGCCTGCGCCGGGATGGCCCGCCCCAGCGTCTTTTCCGGATCGCGAAAGAGGATCATTCGATTGGCGGCGCGGACATAAAGAAAGGCGATTGGGTCGCACTTTTTTATGCTGCGGCGAACCATGACCCGGAGATGTTCGACACCCCGGAAAAGTTCATCCTGAACCGCCCCAATATCAATAAACATCTGACGTTTGGTCACGGCATTCATCATTGCATGGGGGCTGGGATCGCGCGATTGGAAGCGGATAAGCTGATCAACGGCATGCTGGACCGATACAGCCAAATATTGCCGGGCGACAAGCCGATGAAACGCCAGACTGGCGGTCTTCTAAACTACGGGCTGGAGACGTGCCCCGTGAAACTTGTGCGTTAACACAAAGAAATCTCTAACAATGGGAGGCCGTCCATGACCACGCCGATTGAGGTGACACAGCACGTTTTTGAACATTTCGGAGCACACAATATTCCAGGTATCTTGGAATGGCTTCATCCGAATATCGAGATCAATTTTTATGGTCCGTCTATTATTCCGTATGCGGGCGATTACAATGGATTAGACGAGGCGCGCTCCTTTTTTGAAACGGTCCTGTCGTCCGTGGACATTCATCAGTTCGAACCCGAACAGTTCTTGAGTGACGGCAACATGGTAACAGTCACCGGGCAATTGCATCTAACCGCCCGCCGAACCGGGCAGTCATTTAAGTCGGATTTCGTACACGTGATTACGGTGCGGGATAAGAAGTGGCTGCGCTTTAGAGATTTCATGAACACAGCCGTTGCAGCGGAGGCTTTTTCCTAACGATCAGCCCGGTGTGTCGTGCCACCGATGCAGGAACGTTAAATAGAACAGTCCCAGGTAAATCAGAAACGCCAAAAGGGCCACGCCCATCGCCGTCGTATCATAAATATCGCCGGCGACGGGCTCGATGGCCATTTGCCCGATGATACTCAACTCTCCCTGTTCTTGAATGTCCGCGAGTGCTTTGTTGAGGGAGAGCATGTGTCGGAAGGCGCCAACACCATTGATCGTAATCAACCCGAGCGTAAACGTTAAAAATCCAAATGCGACCAATTTCAGATAGATGCGCGTGTGCCGAATAAACCAATACAGGCCAACAAGATAGGCAGAGATCACGGTAAACAGGATGGAAATGCCGGTGAAGAACATGTCCATCATGATGGTGATTTGATAGGTGACTTCCGCTTCCGTGATCATTTTTCCTCCCCAGGCCTTATTTTGATGGTCTCAGAATAGCCTGCCTTCTCGCGGGCACAAAGGGGCCACCTGTTCAACCAATAAGTGGCTACCCAACACCGATCAATCAGGTAAACTCGGCCTGTTTCGATGCCGCTGTCCGATGCTTGAGGGTGATCATGCCTAGATCAATATTGAAAAACAGTTGTTATGCCTGGTATGCGGTCGCCTGGTTGGTCACTTTTTTGGGCGTGATGGCCGGGGCCGAAACCTCGGCTGCGGGTGGTGGCCAAGACCTTTATGTTGAAAACGGCATTGCTCTGGCCGGCTATGATCCGGTTGCTTATCACACCCTGGGGGACGCCGTGAAAGGAAGCGATCAGTACACTGTGGAGTGGCAAGATGCCGTATGGCATTTCGCGACCCAAGCCCACGCAGACAGCTTCACCGCAGAGCCTGAGAAATATCAGCCCCGCTATGGCGGTTTTTGTGCTTTTGGTGTGTCGAAGGGGTACCGTATGAAACCCGACATGACCGCCTGGGAAATACATGACGGGCAGCTTTACCTTTATTATGACGAAGCCACGGGTGACGCGTTTGCGGAAGACCGGGCGGTGAATTCCAAAATGGCTGACGACAACTGGCCGACATCGGCGGTCGTGGCAACCGAGGCGGAATAGCCAGTCTTGGCACATCATGGACCTTGCCCACACAAGTTTGGTTGAACATTTGTCTCGCCATTTGGTGGACATCCAGCGGCGGCGTGGTGAGATTCTGACGGTGGGCATTAATGGGGCCCAGGGGTCCGGAAAGTCGACCTTGGCGGCCGCTCTGTCAGGCTGCATCGCGCGCCTTTTTGATCTCACGTCGGTGTGTGTGTCGCTGGATGATTTCTATCTGACCAAGTCAACGCGTGAGGACCTGGCGACCTCAGTGCATCCTCTGTGTGGCGTCCGCGGTGTGCCCGGCACCCATGACATGGCGTTGGCGTTGGAGACGCTTAGGCGCCTCAAGACGGCGGGAGAGGCCAGCCAAACCCCCATTCCGCGCTTTGACAAACTCACCGACGATCGGGCACCGCAGCCGGATCTCTGTTCGGGGCGGCCCGCCATCATCTTTTTCGAGGGGTGGTGCGTTGGGGCGCGTCCACAAACCGAGGACGCCTTACAGGCACCGGTGAATGATTTGGAACGAGACGAAGATCCGGACGGCATTTGGCGTCATTGGGCGAACGAACATCTCAAGCGCGACTATGCGGAATTATGGCGCGCAATCGGCCATCTCATTTTTATCGAAGTGCCTGATTTGGATTTTGTGGTCGACGCGCGATGGCAACAGGAACGAGGTTTAGCGACCGCCAACCCAGCGTCACACCAAATGACACGAGAGGAGGTCGCGCATTTTGTTGCTCACTATGAACGGCTGACGCGCCACATTTGGGCCACCATGCCTGGCCAAGCGGATTCGGTTCTCAGCCGAAATGCAAGAGGTTTTCATGACCTGCGCGTGAGCGAAAATTAGCCGTTTTCCGACTTCTCGATCGGGCGTCGGTCTTGCTAGTCTCCTCAACAGAAAACCAGGAGGCCCCCTATGATCCCAGCAGACGAAACATTCGATGGTACTTGGCCCTACACGCCACACTTCTGCACCGGCGCCGGATTTAAACAACATTATGTAGATGAAGGTCCGCGCGACGGCGAAGTTGTCATCTGCCTGCATGGCGAACCCACCTGGGGCTACTTGTATCGCCATTTCATCCCGTCACTGGCGGAAGAATATCGGGTGATCGTGCCGGATCACATGGGCTTCGGTAAAAGCGAAACGCCACAGAACAAGGAATACACGCTGAAAACCCATGTGGAAAACCTCACCGTACTGATTGATGAATTAGGGCTGCAGGACATAACTTTTGTCTGTCAAGACTGGGGCGGTCCGATCACCGGCGCCTATACCATCCGTCATCCGGAACGGGTGAAACGCGTGGCCCTTATGAACACCATTTTTGGATATGGCGGTGTGCCCCAGCCGGAAGAACGAACCCAGTGGTTCCAATGGATTGCCAAACATCACGACGCCGGCACGCTGGACGGCATTGTGGGCGAACTTGGATCGACCGTTTTGTCGGTCATGAAGATTGTTGGGTTTGAAAATTCAAGTGCCGTGGACGATACCTGGATCCGTGCCTATTCCGCGCCGTTTCCTGATCGTGCCTCCTGCATTGGCGCGATCGAGTTTCCATTGGATGTGCATTTGGGGCGCATTGCGCCCTACATTATCGATGGCCTCCAGAACGGTGATTTGGCCGCGCTAAAGTCAAAACCGGCGATGCTGGCCTATGGCATGGAAGATCATGCCATTGATCCGGACGCGGCCATTGCGGATTTCAAGGCGCTCTATCCAGACGCGCCAGTGACCCGGTTAAAAGGTGTTGGCCATTTTTGTCAGGAAGATGCGCCAGAAACCTTGGTCGCGCTGATCAAGCAGTTCATACAGTCCAACCCCTAACGCCCACGTTCATTCGCGGGAGGGGGGGTGTCCTTGGTGGAAGGCGTGTCGGATTTTGGATTGAGCACATTCGTAAAAATGCCGCTGCGCCCAATGTCTCCGGCGATGTTGGGTGGAAAGGAAAATTTCGGCTCGTTCCGAGCCGTGCTTGCTGTGGTGCTCTCTTTGGTATCCGGATTGGGGATCAACCCGGCTTCATCGGCGATCACCAACCCCATCAAACCCAAAAATATGACTGCGGGTGGTGCCCCCACGAGGAAATGATAGACGCGGACCGACCGGTAGCGGGGGTCTTCCTCGGCTCTGCGGCGGTGGTACGCGAACGTTCCACGGATCGCGTTGCCGAAAAAGTACAGAAAGACCAATGTCAGGGCGATGTTACCGGTACTGCCCCGTTCCAAAATCAGCAATATCTGGTCGAATATCAAATAGGCCAGCATGAGAAGCGCGGCCACGCGGGAATACCGCAGCATCAGAAGGCCAAGGACAACAACAATGGCGATGTCGATCAGAACAAGTGGGTCCGCAACTTGAGCGGCGAAATTGTTTTCGGTAGCGTCCCCATTGCCAAGCCACAATCGGGCCCCGATCCCCACTAGAATCAAAAGGGCATAGGCAAAGGCGGCATAGGCGCCTTGCTTCGAGGCGTTGCGTGCGCTGTCGAGATCCATCACGTCCCCCATCTCTTGGACAGTATGCTACCATGAGTTGGCGACGGATCAACCAAGACCCTCAGGCTGGATTTCGAAGGAACAGAGCATTGACGGACATTCGTGTGCGCCATGCCATAGAGGCAGACTATGACCAGGTTGCGCGCATTTGGTGGGAAAGCTGGCGGACAGTGGGCGTGACGGTGGCTCAAGATTCAACCATCCCCGAGTTGCGTGACATGATTCCCAAAAACATTGCGAATGGCTGGGACCTATACGTGGCTGAGGCGGCGGGGTGTGTGCGTGCAATGATGGCGATTGAGTTGGACGACCATCACTTAGATCAGCTTTTCGTGGACCCGGTCCATAAGGGATACGGCATCGGAACGCTGTTGTTAAATCATGCGAAATCGAAAATGCCCGGCGGTATGTGGCTTCGAACGGCAAAATCCAATACACCAGCGATTAAGTTCTATCAGCGTCATGGGTTTACCCATGAGCGGGACGATCTTCACCCGCGCCTGCGCTATCCGGTTGTGTATTATCGTTGGACCCCCGCTGACGGCTCACCTTGTGAAATCGATTGAAGGTTGCGCGCCCCGCGCAGCTTGTTAGGGTTCGGGAAGATAAAAAAAGGAAATCATCATGGAACAACGTCTGGCGGGAAAACGCGTCCTTGTTACTCAGTCTAATGATTTTATGGGACCGGTCACGGTTGAGCTGTTTCGGGAACATGGCGCGGACGTTTTCACCGATGAAAGCATCCCGGCAAGCGATGCCGCCGCTGAGGCCATTGTGGCAGGCGTGGGGCAGATCGATGTGCTGGTCATCAACTATGCGGCCGATCCGATCGGTGGGAAATTGGCTCAAGAACTCACCGATGATCTGTGGGCCGGGCCCTTTGACGGCATGGTGCATCCGATGCATCGCATGGTGCGGGCCGTGCTGCCGCAAATGTATGAGCGCAAGGCCGGGAAGATTGTTGTCTATGGCAGTGCGACGGGGCTTAAAGGCAGCAAGGGGGTTGGGGCCTACAGCGCGGCTCGGGCGGCGCAAGTGGGATATGTAAATGCGGTGGGCTTGGAAGCCGCGCCCCAAAATGTGCAGATCAATTTGATCGCGCAGAATTTTGTGGAAAATCCGGCCTACTATCCGCCGGAAGTAACCGAGACGGAGCGTTTTCAGAATTTCATGAAAAAGACCGTTCCGCTGGGGCGGCTCGCGAAACCGCGGGAGGACGCTTTGTTTGCGTTGTTTTTGGCGTCGAACGAAAGTGATTTCTTTGTGGGCCAAGCCGTGCCGTTCAGCGGCGGCTGGGCGCAATAGAGGTTATCGGAACCAAAATCCCAAGTGGTGTAGAACCTCGTTGGCCATGTCGCCAAAGTCCTCATTTGATCCCTCCAACACGCGATAGAACTCATAGAGTTCAAGGCTTTGTATGATGTAATGCGACGCGACAGTCGCGAAAACGCCGCCAATCAGTGTGCTCAAAAAATATCTCATAGTGTGTCTCTCCTTCGGTAGTCTTGAATTCCAAGGTCGAAGGGGCGAACTTTGTTGAGCCTTTCGACCTTACGCAAAAGAGTAGGTTTCCAAGGCAGGAGCGGGAAGAAAATCGACCACTTTGTTGGTTAACGCGATCTCGCTGTTCCAATAAATCTTTTTGCGTGATTGGTCGCTGCCCCAAATATCGCGGCGTCCAAGGTGTGGACACTGCAGGTTGTAAGTCATATCGTGTGACTTTCGTGTCACCGACATGCAGGTCGACACGTGAAACGTGTCGCGTTGGTGTTGGTTGACATGTCGTTTGGTCTGCACTGACATGCCGCCGGCGGTTTTTTGGGCGCGGTAGGTTGAGCGAATTTTTTCATTTGAACGGATTAAACAAGGCGATCGATGGCTCGAAACCTTATTAAAATCAACGAGCAGTTGGAGTTTATTGGCTTCGCAATGGACATGCATCGGACGAAGCAGGGACAACGTCGCAGCGAGTTCGAAACGCGGTTTCTCAGCATGTGCGGACAGGGCTGGGAGGAGGTTGGGCTAAAGGAAAAGGTGCCCGACAAGAATACAATTCGACGATGGTTCAAAGGTGACACAAGCGTCAGCAACGAGAACCGAAATGGTGTCGTCAAGACAATTGCTCTGATCACGCAAGGACGCGTCAAGTTTGAAGAGGCCGATCTCACCAAGTCCGTTCATGATCTGGCGACGAAATACGACAAAAGCCTTGATGAATTCAATGAATGGAAACGAATCCGGGATGAGGAAGCGGACGACAAGCAAACGCCGACCCGCCTGCCGAGACGTGGTTTGAATGATGATGAACGCCAAGTGTTGCGCGAAATTGGCGGCGTCAGCTTATCTTACCGTCACCATACCAAAGACAGAAGATTGCGGCGGACAGTTCTGGTGGTGCGTGAAAATGCGGTGGGAAGCGGAATTGAAATCGCATTGATTGGTCCAAGCGGCAATCCGTGGCGAGGGCGTTTGACCGTGGGGTCTCAGACATTGACGGCGCGCTTGGAAAGAACGGGGCGCGGTCAAGCGCTACAGGTCAACACAATCTCCATTTTTGACGAAGAAAGGCCGTCGGGTATCTATGCCGGAATTCGAACTCGAGTTTCTGACGGTGCGCTGAAATTTATCGCGGCTTACCGGCTGCTGATCGTCCGCCGGTCGGACCTTGATCCATTGGTGTCCAAGGGATCGGACCTTCGTATTTTTCGTGCCATAACCAAAGAACTTGACTTGGATGGCGACGATGTTGCCGATACAAACGGCGATGGCCAATCTCCATATGAGGTTATTTCTAATCTGTTAAGGACACAAAACCCGACAGATGCTCAAGGTGTCCCATATGGCCGCTCGCCCGGTGTCTTTATGTTTTATCTTCATACGGATGGAATTGATCCAGAGTCAATATTTGACCACCAAGTTTCTGCAGATCGAATTAAGGCCTAGAAAATCGGACCGAACGTCATATAGTCCTTTTACAAGTGTAGTTTCCGGCAAGAGGGGAAATCATGCGTTTTCTAGCGATAGCTCTTTTGATCCTGTTCGCGTCACCGTCCCACGCAGCTGAAGGTGAATTCGAACTCAAACTTTATCTCCAGCCAGACGATACCGGTCAGAACACGCTCAACAAATCCGTCAGATTACGAGACGGCAAACTCAGAATCGAAGAAAGCCGGAATGACGGGCCAAATCGGTTCGTGCGGCGGGACGCAACGGACGCTGAGATCAAGCTGCTCACCACCTTTATCTCGGACCGGCTGAAGTCCTTTGATCTGGTTGCCACAGAAGACCAAGACATGCCCCGGGTGGAGGTGCAGTTCGAGTTTGACGGCAACAGCAAAACGATTGAGCTGGAAGAATATTACGCGATTGGCGGGGTGCCGGCGGCCTATGTAGACTTCCAAAAGGCTTTCTTCGACGACGCGTTCAAGTAGGGAACCAACACTTTTTTTGGTTTAAGACGCGGTCCATGCCTGGCTACCGGTCGTTTCCTGCGTTGGAAAATACCCCAGCAGGTTTGTGGCGGCGCGCTTGATCAAAAGCTCATATGTTAGCGGTGTAATGCGCACAGCACCGTGCGTGGTTTTGCCGATTCTAAGGTGTAGGTCGTTCACATCTTCGGCAATTTCGTGGCCAATGACCAAGCATTCTATGGGCCGTCCCCAGAGTTCCTTTTCCGCTTTCATCATCAATGCAAACGCGTAAACCAATGCCTGCTCAATAGCTTTTCTATTGATCGGCACGTATGACGCCTTGAGTTCGATCAGGAGGAGGACTCGTTTTTCGGAGGACAGATTGGGTTGCAAGCTGGCGCCAACACCCGCCCAGCCGCATACGTCCGGACGCCATAGATCGTTTGAGGCAACAGCAAAGCGAAACTCGGTATCTGAAAGCTGAGATGGGTCGCCGCCGAACAGGTGGCGCAAAGTGTTATCGATGTTTCGTTCTTTTGTGGGCGACCGATACACAAAATTTGGTTCCAAGACCCATAAATTGTCCATCAATACGTCGCGGCAACTTTCTTCGTCGCCGTTACCAAGCCAAACGCGCTTCATTCTTTCGAGTTCCGCGCATCGGACTTTCAACAATTCCCAGGATGGCCAGGCTTGATCTCGATCGGCTTGTGTTTCGCTCAGATCAGTTTTGAGTTGGGTGATTTCGCGTTCATTGTCGGCAAGTGCTTCGTCTTTATCAGCCATCATCTGGCGATAGAGCATTTCTGTTTTGTGCGCGGTTGCCTTTAGTTCACCCCGAAACAGAATGAAAAGTGCAAGACCGCAAACAGCCAGACCGCCCGCACCGCCAAGCAACGCAAGAAGATTGCTCATCCCCCGACACCCCTGTGAAAAATGGGCCGCAATTGTATTCAAGGTCCATTAAACTACCAAAAGTATATATGTGACATATGAAACCGTAAAGGTTGATTTTTAATCGCAAGCTGGCGCCGCCAAGGAAACCCGGTCTGACCGGTTCATGCCCAAGTGACACAGGTTCGGGGGCTTGTGTGAAATTTCAAGAAGCTTTCATCGAAGAGCCGTTTGATCAATGCAAGCCTACGCCTATCTCTTTGATGCTTTTGTGATCCGTCCACGTCCACCACTAGATTCAGGAAACAGGTGCCGAGACCTTGAACAGTAGTAGATAATGTGTATATACACCTAAAAAAAGGGTATATACAACAAATAACCAATTGAGGCCGGGTTCATGAGAATTGACGATCATCCATCTGTAAAGAAAGTGCGGGCTGCCCAATCAGGCAAGCGCGGACCAAATGAGAAACTCTCGGGCGCTTGGTTGCGCAAGCTCTGTCTTGACCATGGCGCGGATGATGTGGGTTTCGTGAGCATTGACCGTGAGGAAGTTGCCGGCCAGAAGGACAAGATATTGGAGGCTTATTCCCACACGAAAACGTTGATCGCCATTGTCTGTAAAATGAACCGAAATCCCGTGCGCAGCCCGGTTCGGTCCATTGCCAATATGGAATTTCACGAGACCTATGATGAGGTAAACACCGCAGCCCGCGAAATCGTCCGCGCGCTCGACGAGCATGGCATCGGGTCGGTGAATGCGGTTGCCGCCTTTCCTCAGGAAATGCAGAAATTCCCGGGTCCTGTCTGGCCGGTTGCCCATAAACCGATCGCGGAGGCGGCAGGCCTTGGCAAAATGGGCATCCACCGCAATGTGATCCACCCTCGGTTCGGTAACTTTATCCTCCTGGGGACAATTTTGATTGATCGCGACGTGGACGAGGCCAGCAAGCCGCTCGATTATGCCCCGTGTTTGGAATGCAAGCTGTGCGTGGCGGTCTGTCCCGTCGAAGCGATTGGCATGGACGGCAGCTTTAATTTCTCTGCCTGTTATGCGCACAATTACCGCGAATTCATGAGTGGCTTTGCGGATTGGGTTGAGGAAATAGCGGACAGCGACAGTCGAGAAGACTATCGCGAACGGGTGCCTCTCAACGAAACCGTGTCCATGTGGCAAAGCTTAAGTTTCAAACCGAATTACAAGGCGGCCTACTGCATTTCTGTTTGTCCGGCGGGGGAAGACGTGTTGGCGCCATTCGTTGAAGATAAGGTGGCGTTCCGTAAGGAATTTGTAGAACCGTTGCAACGGAAAGAGGAAACGGTGTATGTGCTGCCCCGGTCCGATGCGGAGGATTGGCTGGCCAAAAGGTTTCCGGAGAAATCACCAAAACGTGTGCGGTGGACATTGTCCGCGGACGATCCATTCAGCTTCATGTTCAACATGACATTGACCTTCCAACGCAGTAAGGCCAAAGGGCTTGATGTCTGCTACCATGTGATCTTTCCGGATCTCGGGGGGATGAAAGCGACGATTGCCATCCGCAAGGGCGTGCTGTCTATCGAGTTTGCCGAGGACGGCGATCCGGATGTGGTCCTGACGATAGACTCTACGCAATTTGCGAAGATGTTTGAGCATGGCTTCGACCTGGATCAAGCCGTCCGAGATGGAGACGTGTCGGTCGACGGTGATTTGAAACTGGTCAAGAAACTGCGCACCTGTTGGGCCGTTTATGGATCATTAGAAGGGGACTTAGAACCTGCGTGATGTCAAAAAAGAATTCAAAATCGACCAAACAACATTGGCAGGTCGGGAAACAGTGTGCGTGTTTTAACGTCCGCAAACTCTCGCGGGCGATTACGCGGGCCTATGATCACCATCTCAGCGCGGTCGATTTGCGGATTACCCAGTTCACCATTTTAAATTCCGTGGCGGTATCTGGTACGGCCAATTTGAATCGCATTGCTGAAGCCCTTGTCATGGACCGGTCTACGCTGGGCCGTAACATCCGCCCCCTGATCAAGGCGGGGCTCATTGAAAGCATTCCGGATGAGAAGGATGGGCGCGCCCAAGTGCTGAGGCTCACGACAGCGGGTGAAGAACGTCTGAAAGCGGCGATGCCGTTGTGGCGCGAGGCTCAGAAGGAACTGGACGAAAAACTGGGGTCCATGGACCTCTTGTCGCTGGTGCGAAAATGGGGGGAGATTGAAGTAAAATTGAGTGCTACATAAGGGCCCAACCAACGAGAAGGCGACGGAGCACTCATGCCGCAAATCTACGAAGACACTGATGATATCAAGCAAATCCGCGCGGCAGTGGAGGCCCTTTGCGCAAAATACCCAGGGGAATACTGGCGTGAGAAAGATGAAGCCCGGGCTTATCCCACGGAATTTGTAAATGCGCTCACGGAATCAGGCTTTCTCGCCACCTTGATCCCGGAAGAATATGGCGGCAGTGGTTTGGGCCTGACCGCCGCCGCGGCGGTGCTCGAGGAGATCCAACGCGCCGGCTGCAACGGTGCGGCCTGTCACGCCCAGATGTACATTATGGGCACGATTTTGCGCCATGGTTCCGACAAGCAAAAAGAACAATGGTTGCCAAAAATCGCAAGCGGAGAATTGCGGTTACAGGCGTTCGGCGTGTCCGAACCCACCAATGGAACCGACACGCTGTCGCTGCGCACCCGCGCCGAACGGCAGGGTGATCACTATGTGATCAATGGCCAAAAAATCTGGACATCCCGCGCCGAACATTCCGACCTCATGTTACTTTTGGCGCGCACGCAAAAGCAGGAAGACGTGAAAAAACGAACGGACGGCATTTCCGTGTTTGTGGTGGACATGAAAGAAGCCTTGGGGAATGGCCTGACCATTCAACCCATTCGTACCATGATCAACCATTCCACCACACAAGTCTTCTTTGAAGATATGAAGGTGCCGGCGGAAAATCTGATCGGCGAAGAAGGCAAAGGATTCAAATACATTCTCGATGGGATGAATGCCGAACGCGTGCTGATCGCCGCTGAATGTATCGGAGATGCCCGCTGGTTCATCGAAAAGGCAACGGCCTATGCCAATGAACGCCAAGTGTTTGGCCGCCCCATCGGACAAAACCAAGGGGTACAGTTCCCGATCGCGCGCGCCTATGCCCAAACCGAAGCGGCGGATTTGATGGTGCGCAAGGCCGCTGCTTTGTTTGAGGAAGGAAAAGTGATCGGCGCCGAAGCGAATATGGCGAAGATGCTTGCATCCGAAGCCTCTTGGGCGGCGGCGGAAGCCTGTCTGCAAACTCATGGTGGCTTCGGTTTTGCGGAAGAATATGATGTGGAACGCAAGTTCCGCGAAACACGTCTTTATCAGGTCGCGCCGATTTCAACGAACCTCATCCTCTCCTTTATCGGCGAGCATGTGCTGGGAATGCCCAAATCCTACTGATACGCTTTGAATAAAGAAGCCGTATACGGATGATGTGTGTCGGCTTGGGAAAATTGGGTGCGGTCCAAGATCTCGACAAATTGCCCGCGCTGCATCACCGCGATTTGGTCGCACAGAAAGCTGATCACCGCTAGATCGTGGCTCACCATCACATAGGTCAGTTGGTGCTTGTCTCGCAGGTCGCGAAACAGGTTCAGTATTTCGGCTTGCACGGACACGTCCAACGCAGAGGTGGGTTCGTCCAATAACAGCACTTTAGGGTCAAGAATGAGGGCACGCGCGATCGCCACCCGTTGGCGCTGCCCGCCGGACAATTGGTGCGGGTAGCGAAAACGCAAGGTGGGGGCAAGGCCCACTTCCGCCATCACCGCTTGAATCCGGGCGTCTTGGTTTTGCCGGCCCCGGATCAGCAGCGGTTCGCGCAGCGCCTGATCAATGGTTTGGCGGGGATGCAGGGACCCGAAGGGATCTTGAAACACCATTTGTGGGCGCTCACCGGCATCCATCTGAATGTGACCCGTTTCCGTTGGGACTAATCCGCACAACGCGCGTAACAAGGTGGATTTTCCGGAGCCGGATTCCCCCACAATCCCGAAAGACATGCCGGCGGCTACGTCAAAGCTCACCTTGTTCACGGCGACAAATCGGTCGCTACGGTCGCCAAAGGCGACAGTCAGGTCAGACACCCGGATCATAATGTTGTCCGGTCTAGGGTGGGCAGCCGCTCCCGATGATCGCTCAGCCGAGGCAAACACTCCACCAGTCCGCGTGTGTACGGATGTTCCGATTGGTGGAGCTCGGCGGCGGGCGACGTTTCCATGACCCGGCCTTGATACATCACCAAGATGCGGTCGCAATAACGTGCCACCAGGTTCAAGTCATGGCTAATGAAGATGAGGGAGGTGTTGTGCTCCGCGATCAATTCATCCAACAAATCCAAAACCTGCCCGCGAATGGTGACATCCAACGCGGAGGTCGGTTCATCCGCAATCAAAATGTCCGGATTGGCGGCAATCATCATGGCGATCATTACCCGTTGCCCCATGCCGCCGGAAATCTCATGCGGATACAGGCCATACACCCGATCCGGTCCGTCAATGCGCACACGGTCGAGCAAGGCCAGCGCGCTTTGTTTCGCTTGCGCGCGGGTGGTCGTCGCGTGAAGGCGCACCGCTTCGGCGATTTGGTCGCCAATCCGCATGACGGGATTGAGCGAGAATTTGGGGTCCTGCAAAATCATGGACAGGTGCGCGCCGCGTAATTTCCGCAATCGTTCCGCCGGTGCGTCCATTAGGCTCTCCCCGCGATAAGAAAGAACACGGGCGGCCACTTTGCCGGGCGGCGGGACCAGCCCCATCAGCGCCCGAGCGGTCATGGACTTGCCGGACCCGGATTCGCCCACAATACCCAATTTTTCTTGGCCCAACACAAAGGAAACACCGTCCACAACATTGATCGGGCCTTGCGCCGTGGGGAAGGTGATGGTCAATCCGTCCACGGTGAGGATCGGTTCGGTCATCGGGCCTGCTCCCGCGGATCCAAGACGTCGCGCAGACCGTCGCCCAGCAAATTGAACCCCATACTGACGATGAAGATGGCAATACCGGGATAGGTGGCCACCCACCACTGATCGGTCAGAAATTCGCGTCCCTTAGACACCATGGCGCCCCATTCGGGGGCCGGGGGTTGCGCGCCCAGACCCAAAAAACCAAGACCGGCGGCGATCAAGATAATGCCCGCCATATCCAGCGTGATGCGCACAATCACCGACGGCATACACAGGGGCATCACGTGGCGCAGAATAATCCGCGCGTTCGAAGCGCCCATCAAGCGCACGGCGGCGATGAAATCGCTCTGACGGATCACCAAGGCTTCAGCCCGGGCAATACGGGCGATAGGGGGCCAAGACGTCAGCGCAATGGCGAGAATGGCACTGTTCAAACCCGCCCCCATGGCCGCCACAAAAGCAAGCGCCAAGATGAGTTTTGGGAAGGCTAAAAAGATGTCGGTGATCCGCATCAGGATCGTTTCGGTCAATCCGCCCAAGAATCCGGCTGTGGCGCCAATAAGCAACCCGGCCGGAGCGGCGGTGATGGCCACCAGCACAACGATGTAAAGTGTCAGTTGCGTGCCATGCAGAATGCGGGAGAAAATATCGCGCCCCAGATCATCCGTCCCCAGCCAATGGGCGGCGCTTGACGGTTGCAGGCGATTGGTCAAGTCCGTTTCCAAAGGAGAATGGATGGTCAGAACCGGTGCTAAGACGGATAAGACGATCAAGGCCAACACGATCAGCGCACCCGATAAGGTGAGCGGGTTGGCGGCAAGGGCCCGCACAATTCGATAGGCTTCCTGGGCTTGGGCCTGGCGTCGCGTTTGCGGAATGTCCGCGGCAAGCCAGGCGCGCCACGTGTTTATCCGTCCTGCTCCCACGGCCTGTGTCACTGGCGCGCCCTCGGATCGAGATATTGATACAGAACGTCCGAAAGAAGGTTGAGGCCCACAAAAACAAGCCCCACCACCAGGGTCCCGCCCAGCACCGCGTTCATGTCTGCGGCGAACAGGGCGTTAGTGATGTAGCTGCCAAGTCCCGGCCATACAAAGACGGTTTCGGTCAACACGGATCCTTCCAACAGCCCGGCATAAGACAGTGCAATGACCGTTAAAAGCGGCACGCGGATGTTGGCGAAGGCGTGGCCCCAAATCACCTGGCGTTCGGACAATCCCTTAACCCGCGCGGTCATGATGTAGTCGCGCGATAACTCGTTCAGCATGAAGCTGCGGGTCATGCGGCTGATATAGGCCAGGCTGAAATAGCCAAGAAGAGACGCCGGCAGGATGATATGGGACACGGCATTCCAAAACACTTGCCCGTTGCCGGCCAGCAGGCTGTCGATCAAAATCGCGCCCGTCACCGGCGGCACCAGACCTTCGTAAAAAATGTCGAGGCGTCCTGGCCCCGCCACCCATTCAAGCTGCACGTAAAACACCAGCAAGCCCACCAACCCAAGCCAGAAGATCGGCACGGAATAGCCAATGAGGCCGATGAAGCGGATTAACTGGTCGGCCCATTGGCCTTGCCGGGCCGCGGCCCAAACCCCCAAGGGCACGCCCAGCAAAACGCCGATCAATGTGCCGAGGGTGGCCAGCTCCAATGTTGCGGGAAAGACGCGTGCAATATCTTCAGCGACCGGGCGGGCGGTGAGGGTGGACATGCCCAAATCCCCCTGCATCACATCGCCGACATAAATAGCGAATTGTTCATAGACCGGGCGATCAAGCCCCATATCTTTTCGGGCTTGTTCGTAGACTTCCTCGGTGGCGCGGTCGCCGACCACCGCCAAGACCGGGTCGATGGGCACGACGCGGGCGATGAGAAAGGTGACCAGCAGCAAGCCAAAGAAGGTGAGTGCAATGGTGGCCGCCGTCGACGCGGCAGAAAGAAGGGCATCCGTCAGCCGGGTCCACTTGGCGGCGTTGGCGCCCCTGGTCACGTCAGACATGGGTTAGTTTTTGGTGCCTTGCCAATAAAAATAGGTGTCGAAGCTTGGGCCCCAGATCAGTCCTTCCACATTGTTCCGTTCGGCGATGACCGCGATCCGCTGAAACATGATGATGAAGGGAGAGCTTTGTTGGTGCGCGCGCTGAAGCTCCCGATACAGGGCGGCGCGTTTTGCGGAATCACGTTCCAGCACCGCGTCATTGGTCAGCGGCGTTAGCTCGGCCGCGTCCCATTTGTTGCGCCAGGCCAGCGTGCGAATGGTGGAATTTTCAGACGGGTCCGGATTTGCCGCGAAGGTCTGCGCATTGGTGTGCGGGTCTTGGTAATCGGGCCCCCAATTTCCCAAATGCATGTCGTGTTTTTGCGCGCGGTAGCGTGTCAGTACCTGGCGGCCATCCCCCGGCAGGATCTCCACCTCAATGCCCACCTGCGCAAAGCTTGCTTGCAGGGCCTCAGCGACTTTCAGCAGCTCCGGCTGATTGCGCACATCCAGCGTGGTTTTATAACCGTCCGGAAAGCCCGCCGCCGTCAACAGTTCCTTGGCCTTCGCCACATCATAGGAAAAGGGCGTTTCTTCCGAGGCACCCAGAAAGCCCACGGGCAAGAACGCTTGGTGGACCCGCACTTGACCGTTCAGAAGGGTGGAGCCGATGGTCTGATAATCCACCAGATATTTCAGCGCCTGGCGTCCATCGACGGAGGCGAACGGCGCACGGTCCACGTTCAAGCTCAGATACATGATCTCGCCGCGCGGGCGGCTGATCAGATCAATCTTCTTGTGATCTTGCAGCGAGGCCAATTGATCCGCGGTCAGGTCGCGCGCCACGTCTATGTCGCCCTTTTCGAGCAGCAGTTTTTGTGTGGACGATTCGGCAATATGCCGGATGAAGACACGGGCAAAACCAGGCTTGCCTTTCCAATAGCCCTCAAAGCGGTCGTAGATCAGCGCATCATTGGGGCGCCAGGTGTTCAGCTTGAACGGGCCAGAACCGGCGGAATTGGTGCGCAGCCATTTATGTCCATAATCCCCGTCTTGGGCTTTGGATTGGACAAGCTTCGAATCCAACACCGAGGCCACATTGGCCGTCAGACAATACAGAATGAAGCTTGGCGCATAGGCTTTGTCCGTTGTGAAGGTGACGGTTGCATCGTCCACGGCCTGGATCAACGTCTCGGCGTTTTCAGGGGTCAATCCGAACTGAGTCAAAATAAAAGCCGGCGTCTTTCCAAGTTTCACCACCCGCTGCAAGGAAAACACCACATCATGGGCTGTCAGGGGATTGCCGGAATGGAAGGTGATGTCCTGGCGAATTTTGAAGGTGAAGGTCTTACCGTCTTCCGACACGGTCCAGCTTTCCGCGACCGACGGTAAAATGATGCTGATATCGTCCAGGTCGAATGCCACCAGACGGTCATAGACCTGGGCCGTGTATTCAGCGCCGCTGAACTCAAACACTTCGGCCGGGTCCAGACTGACGATGTCGTCAAACTGCATGGCCATGACCAGAACGTCTTTAGGGGTCTTGGCGAAGCCGGGCAGGGACGCCACAACCATAAAACTCACGCCGCAGATGAGCGCCCAAAACCGTTGTGACGATGACATAGTGATCCTCTTCTTACCTGGCCTACAGGTGATTCCCCAGCCGCATAGTGAGGTTGGGGCCGGGTTTCGTCAAACGCCGGTATTTTGGTGTCGTCGAATGAACAAACTTGCGCCAGTGCCTGCCTATTTTGGTCGCAGGTTTCGCGTTCCAATTGGTTTTTTTAGACAATTTTCGATAGAGAGCGCGTCATATTACTGACGTTCGCAACTGGTATGGTATTTGCGACTCACTGAGAAAGCGGTCGGCCAACCGCGACACCATTATTTAGTAACATTTCCTGTTCTGATTACGCGGCGCCCGGCCGGCGCCACCTATCAGCGCGCATCGCTATGCGAGCGCTAACGAGGAACCCCCCGATGACTGTCGACAAAGTCAAAGCATTAGACGCCAGCTGGCTTCATTTCGAAACCACAAACATGCCGATGCACATTGCTAGCGCGCCTATTTTCAAGCTGCCGCGCGGCAAAGCAAAGACGTTCTACAAAGACCTTAAAGAACATGTCGCGTCACGCGCCCATTTGCTGAAGACCTATCGGGTCAAACGCAAAAACACGCCGCTTAACTTGGACCATCCGGTTTGGGTGGAAGCGGATGAGATCGATTTAGACTATCACGTCCAACGCTATATCCTGCCGAAGCCGGGCACCATGGAGCAATGGGAACACGCCGTTGCAAAAATTCATGAACGTCCGTTGGACATGGACCGTCCCCTTTGGCAATACACGCTGATTGAAGGGCTGGAAGGCAATCGCGTTGGATTGGTGATTAAGATCCACCACTCTGTCATTGACGGTGAAAGCGGCGTTGCTCAGCTCGACGTGATGTTCGACAAAACCCGCCGCCCGAGAAAAATCAAACCACCTCAGACGGTCGAGCATCCGGAAGAACCGTCTGCACTGGAATTGATCACGGATGCGGCCGGGCGTTTTCTCAATCAGCCGGTGGAACTGGCCAGGCGCATCCCAAATTTTGCCACCGCCGCGCGCCGGGTGGCCGGCATGACATTTGACCGCAAGCGTGTTTCTCCTTTCGGTGCCCGCGCCCCTCGGACGGTGTTCAACCGAAGCATTACCAAAAACCGGATTTTCTCTGTCGCGTCCTTCCCCTTGGCGGAGATTAAGGCCATCAAGAAAAACGCCGGCGTTACCCTGAACGATGTGGTGATGGCCATGTGCGGTGGCGCGCTTCGCAAATTCCTGCTGAGTTTGGATGATCTGACCGATCGATCGCTTATTGCTGCCGTCCCGGTTTCCCTGCGCCGGGGGGAAGATGCAGGCTCCACAGAAATGGGCACATTGGTCACCATGATGAATTGCCCGCTCGGCACCCATATTGACGATCCGGCAGAGCGGCTTGCATTCGTTAACAAAGGCAGCATCGAAGCCAAAAGCGATGTGGAAGCCACTAAAGACGCGATGATCCAAAACTTCAACGTTCTGGGCGCGCCATTGGCGATGCGGTGGGGCGCGCAGGTTTATGGCGCGCTGCAATTGGCCAATATGCACCGGCCGATTGCCAATCTCATCATCTCGAATATTGCCGGACCCCGCCACGAGATCTTTCTCAATGGTGCGAAGATGGAACACTATCATCCGGTGTCGGCGGTCGCCCACGGTCAGGGCCTCAACATCACGGTTCAGAGCTATATCGACACGCTCGATTTTGGGTTGGTGGGCTGTAAAGACGTGCTGCCCGGGCTTCACGTGTTGCGGGACGATCTGGTCGAAAGTTTTCAAGAATTACGCGCCGCGTTTCTGGAGCACGACGAGGTGGTTGAGGATGCGGGCGCAACCTCGGAACAACCTGCCGATCCGCCGCTCTATGAAGCGGATGTGTTCAAACGCGTGGTAGCTGCGGCGGCGGAATAGCAGCCATATGTGATGGTGTCAGTCGTCATTGAGGATGTACCGGCACATCATGTCCGTCAGTTCGTGTAGGACGTTTGCGTCCCGCAACAAATCCGGTTGGTGGGACGCCAGGTGTCTAATGGTCAAATCGACCATCTGAATGCCCAGTGAAATTGCTGTATCGATGTGCTTTATGCGAATTTGGTCTGCGTGCGTCTCGGCGAATGCCGCCATGATTTGCGAAAAATCCTCAAAGTCCTTCTCTCGTTGCGCCTGAAAAACCTGCGCGGGCACTTGCTCCTCCAGAATGGTGACGATGTCCGGCTGTTCCAAAGCACTTGAGATGCGTGCGGAGAGAACTTTTTCGATCACGTCTTTGGCGGACGCGGTCGCCGCGATGGAAATCTGGCCAATCACAGACGCGAATTGCGCGCGATGAAGTTTCTCCTGCAAGGCGGCAAACACGGCGTCCTTGTTTGGAAAGTATTCGTAGAGCGAGCCAATGCTGACACCCGCGCGCTCCGCGATCGCGTTGGTGGTGGTCTTCGCATACCCCTTTTTCCGCAAAACCTGAGCAGCAGCGTCCAGAATGGCATCGACGGTCGCTTGGCTGCGGCGCTGAACGGGGCGTTTTCGCGGAACAAACCGATTTTTCATGGCGATCAAAACCCGAGTATCAAACCTGAGGATTACTCAGATATGATCTTCCTCGAGACCGGGTGAAAAATCCAGCCACGCTGATCGAGGTAAGCCATGTTGCCGTATCTGATTACGATTACAACTTGTTTGATCCTGGGAATTGGGCATGTGGGGTGGGGTATTGTGCATCCGGTCAAGGCCTTGAAAGAAAGCAATGCGGATCCGGTGATCGTCGCCAGCTACCATGCGTGCTGGTACCACATTTCGATCATCTTTCTGGCAACGGCAGGCTATTTGGGCTGGCATCTCATGATCGCGCCCATCGCCCTCGGCCCGCTGATCCTGTTGTGGGGGCTGATTTTCGCCTGTTATCTCACCTATTGGGGCGCGTTGATCGCCTATCCCCAATTGTGGCCCATTGCCTGGGGGCAGATGGTTGTCATTCCGATCTTACTGATAAGCTTCGGATACGGACTTTATCAGGACTTTTACGCGTAGTGCTGACCAAAGCGGTTCGAAAGGAAATCATCGAGCCGCACTTGTTCTTGCTTGACGAAACCTTGGTTGGGCAGTTTACCGTCCTGCATCAGGTCGATCACGGCGCATGCGCTGGCGGCGGTGGTGATTTGAATGGCGCCGCGTTCCTTGCCGTAAAGTTCCTTGGCGTAAATTTTCTTGGCAAAGCTTTCCTGGCACAGCTTGCCACCCTTCATGCCGCTGACAGTGACAAAAATGATTACCACATCTTGCAGCGTGTGGGGCAATGCTTCGTCTAAAATTTCTTTCAGCAAATCTTGCCGGCGGCTCAGGCCGAGGTCGCGCACCAGCAGTTTCGCAATGTCGCAATGGCCGGGGTAGCGCACGCTTTTATAATCCAAGTTCCGCACCTTGCCCGCCAGTGTTTCGCACAAAGTGCCAAGCCCGCCGGACGTATTGAAGGCTTCATAGTCGACACCGTCCAACGCAAAGCTCTCTTTGCCCTCAAGGGGCATGATCTCGCGCTGCTCCCCATCGCGAATGGCTTCGCACGGATTGCAATATTCGTTGATCACCCCCTCGGTGCTCCAAGTGAGATTATATTTGAGGGCATTCGACGGAAACTGCGGCAGGGCGCCCACCCGCATGCGCACGTCGTGAATCTCGTCAAATTCGTTGGCCAAATCATGGGCCACAATGGAGATGAAGCCGGGCGCCAATCCACATTGCGGCATCACAGCACTATCGGAATCATCCGCTAGCTGACGAACATAACGCGTTCCCGCCACATCCTCAGTCAGATCGAAATAATTGACGCCTTCATCGGCAGCTGCTTTGGCCAGCGGTTTCGTCACGTCATAGGGAAGCGCGCTGAGCACCGCCTGATGACCGGCGATCGTGCGCCGCAAGGCCTCTTCATCCGATACGTCTATTTGGATACCGGTGACGTTCTTCAAGTGCTCGAATTTTTTCAAGGCGTTGGCGCACCGATCGGCCACCGTAATATCGTAGTCGCCGGTGCTGCTGAGCATTTCGGCGATCATTTCACCGATCTTTCCGCCGCCAACCAAAAGAAACTTGCACATAAGGTCACCTTGAATGGTTCAGGACTATCCGCCCGCTGCTGAACGTGGCCGCGAGGCGCCGTTTTCAGGATCATCCGGCATTACGGTTTATTTTCGGCAAAAAGTCGGGCGCCAAAAGGCGTTTTTATGGTTAGCCAATCGTTAAGGCCCGTGGGGTACACGCAATAAATGGAAACGATTTTCCTTCTCACGGTGTTATTTATTGCGGTCTCCGTGCACGCGGCTCTGGGCTTCGGCACGGCGCTCATTGCCATGCCTGTTGCCGTCGTTCTGTTGGGGCTTCCTGTCGCAGCACCCTTGGTGGCCTTGGTGATGACAGCCACCATTTTGATGACCTTGTCCGACTATTGGCGCCACATTGATTTTCGCGCGGCCGGGCAGCTGATCGGGTTTTCTGTCCTCGGCATGCCGCTTGGAATTTTGCTCGTGCGCGATGTGGACATGGCCTGGGGGCAGGCCGGGCTCGGGGTGGTGCTGGTGATCTTCAGCATCTATCGCGTGACAAATGCGACCTTCCAAATAAGGGATCACTTGGCCTGGCGGCTGGTGGCGGGTCTGTTGGCCGGATGTTTTGGTGCTGCCTACAACAATAATGCGCCGCCCATAGTGGTGTACGGATCACTCGTGCGGTGGCAACCGGATCAGTTTCGCGGCACGTTGCAGGGCTTCTTCCTGCCAAGCAGCCTTTTGATTTGCTTAAGTCATGCGAGTTCCGGTTTATGGACCGCCGAGGTTGGGTCGCTCTTTCTCATATCGCTCCCGGTGATCGCCGCTGCTTTTTTCGTTGGCCGGCGATTGTCCAAACAGATGTCATCTGACGGATTTGAGAAAGCCGTTTACGTCATATCGGGCGTGATGGGCCTGGCGCTCATCGCGCGGGTGTTTCTTGTGTGACCTAAAACGTCATTGCCGGGTTTGACCCGGTAGTCCACGCCAATCAATCTTCCACCAAAATAACATGCAGCTGCCGGGGGCCGTGGGCGCCCATTTCCATGGTGAGTTCCACGTCGCCTGTGCGGGACGGGCCGGTGATAAAGTTGAGCGTTCGCGGCATGGCCCCATGTTTGCGCACCTTATCGAGTGCGTCTTCATAAGATCCCACCACATCGTTCCGATGAAGGACCACAATATGCGTTTCCGGCAAGAAGTTGAGTGAAGTGGGAGTATGTTGGCCCGATGCCAGCAGCAAGGTGCCGGTTTCCGAGATCCCCGCAACCGCGCTGGTGACACTGACATCATCCGATTTTTCCGCGCGCCCCGTATGACGTTCCAGCAAATCTTGGTCGGCCCAGGGCAGGGTGTCGATTTCCGGATCGGTGGTGGTGCGAATGCGGAAAGGTAAATTATGGTCGCGCAGATAGTCGGCAACGGCTTTGGGAACATCGCTGGCGCGCTGGACACGCAGGATCGTCGCCCCCGCCTTTCCGACAAAATCCATGAACTGATCCACACGCTGCGCGTCGGGCCCATCGGAGCGGGCGGGCACAAGATTACGCGGATGGTCTGCCAACCGTTTATCCAACATATGGCGATTGCCCGCCGCGACCGGCCCCCGGTTCCGCAGGCTTCTGATCTTTGACAGAATGTCGTCGCGGGCCGTCATGAGCGGTTTTTCCATTGGCTCTGGAAGGTCGCTTTTTCCGGAGTCGGAAAATCACGGTGCGCGGTCCAGCCGCCCGCAAACGGAAGCCGCGCCAAATGGCCTTCCCGGCGCCCCAAGAAATGCAACATGCGGATCATCAAGCCGGTTCCCAGACGATAGACAGCGGGGGTGCGGGCGCACCAGGCCCAGAAGGCCAAGGCCCAGCGGGCAATTGCCGGGTCGTGCTGTTCCTCAAAGGATTGTTCCCGCCAATACCGCATCATTTTCGGCAGCGGAATGCGCATGGGGCACACTTCTTCGCAGCGGCCGCAGAACGTTGAGGCTTTAGGGAGGTGATGGCTTTCATCAAGGCCCGCAAGCGCGGGCGTGAGCACAGACCCGATCGGGCCCGGATAGACCGAGCCATAGGCATGTCCACCGACGCTTGTGTAGACCGGACAGTGGTTCATGCAGGCGCCGCATCGGATGCATCGTAAGACATCCTGAAATTCCGTGCCGATGAGGTCCGACCGGCCATTGTCCAACAGGATGATGTGAAATTGTTCGGGCCCGTCCACATCTTCCGCCCGTTTCGGGCCGGTGGAAAAAGTCGTATACGAACTAAATTCCTGCCCCGTGGCGGACCGGGCCAACAGGCGCAGCATGGTACAGGCATCTTCAAGGGTGGGGATGACTTTTTCGATGCTGGCCATCACAATATGGACCTTGGGCAAGGTCTGGGACAAATCGCCATTGCCTTCATTGGTGACGATGATGCTGGAGCCCGTTTCCGCCACCAAAAAGTTAGCTCCGGTTATGCCCACATCCGCGTCTATATATTTTTGCCGCAATATGGTGCGCGCTTCGCGCACAATCTCCGGCACTTCTTCCAGTGTCCGGTCTTTGTCCAAATGGTCGTGATAGTGGCGGAATGTATCGGCTACTTGTTCCTTTTTTAGATGGATAGCGGGGCCGACAATGTGGCTGGGCGGTTCATTGCGCAATTGAATGATGTATTCGCCAAGATCGGTCTCAATAGCTTCGATCCCATTGGCGATGAGATGCGCATTCAGCTCTATCTCTTCGGTCACCATGGATTTGCCTTTGGTGACGGTCTTGGCATTGACCGATTGGCAAATCTTCAAAATGGCATCGCGTGCATCCGCGTCGGTGGGGCACCAATGGACGTGGCCCCCTTGGGCTGTCACCTTTTCTTCGAAGGTTTCGAGGTAGTAATCGAGATATTCCAACGTATGGTTTCTGATGTCGCGGCCAATGTCCCGCAGCTCATCAAATTCCGGCAGGCTGTCCGCGGCCACCTTGCGCAGGAGAGGGAAGCCGAAGCCCAGCTTCCCGAGCGCTTCTTGCAACGTTTTGTTCTCAAGACCGTCTTTGGCTTGGTCCTTAAACTTTTCGGCGGTGCTGTGCATGGGCGTAACTTTAATCTTCCGTTTGGGGCTCGCCAATGGCGGGGCCGTCCGCCATGCCGGCCAAAACCTCGACCACATGACGTACACGGATCGGCGATCCGTCGCGGCTCAGCTTGCCGGCCATATTCATCAAGCACCCCAAATCGCCCGCCAACAGCGTATCCGCGCCGGAGGCTTTGATGGCTTCCATTTTTCTTTCGACGATTTTGTTGGATACGTCCGAATATTTGACACAGAATGTGCCGCCAAAACCACAGCATCCTTCTTCGTCCAACATCTCTTTCATGTGTAATCCGTCAACGGACGATAAAAGCTTCCGCGGCTGCGCCTTTACCTTGAGCTCCCGCAATCCAGAACAGCTATCGTGATAGGTAACGTCTTCATCGAAGCTGGCGGTTACCGTGTCGATGTGCAACACGTCGGTCAGAAACTGCGTGATTTCGAACGTTTTCATGGCGACTTTGCGGGCCCGCGCCCCCCATTTGGCGTCGGTCTGCAAAAGTTCCGGATAATGCACAGAGATCATCGCGGCGCAGGACCCGGATGGCGCCACCACATAGTCAAAAGGTTCCATGGCGGCGATGGTTTGCTTTGCTATCGCAATGGCATTGCGCCGGTCACCGGAATTAAACGCAGGTTGTCCGCAACAGGTCTGTGTCGAGGGGACCGACACTTTCGCACCGGCTTGCTCGAGCAGTTTAACGGTCGCAAAACCGACGGACGGTCGAAACATATCGACCAAACAGGTGACGAACAGGCCGATATTTAAAGAGGTCGGCGGGGTCTCTTGCCCGGCGGGCGGGGGAATTTCAGACATGGGGCATTCATGACCTTAGTTGGTCGTTTGGAGCTTGATGCGCAAGCGTACCCCATTATCGTCATTGCCCAAAATGGCAAACGTGCCGCCAAACAGGTCGGTCACACGTTTCATACCGACAAAAGCCGCGGATGATCGATGCATTCTTTGTTTGGTTGGATTTAAGGCGAAAACATCCGCACCCTGTCCGGACGGACTGTCCAGCATCGTGGCCAGATCCGCATCCGAAAAACCGCGCCAGCAATGTTCGATCTCCAGCGTGAGGAAACCATCTTCCTGTCTCGCACCCAAACGCGCCGGACGCGCGCCATCGCTGTTGCGCGCGGCGTCGGAAAGAAGAAGCCGAAAGGCTTGGATCAACCGCTCCCGGTCGCCACCAATGTTGATCGATTCGAGCTCATCTTGAGCTTCTATCTCGAAGGCGGCGCTTTCGTCGGCACGGCGGCAATGGGAGGCGATGCGCGCCACATCCTTAAACCGCAAAGTGTCAGCTGTTGGTGGTGTGGAGTGGCCGTCTTGCGCCGCCATAAGCGCTTGGTCGATCACCTGCAGCAATTGCAAACTGCTTGCGTGGATGTCCGCCACATAATCTTTGTATTTGTCGTTGGTGAGCGGCCCCAAGCGTTCGTCCTTCATCAATTCCGAAAAGCCGACAATATCTGTCAGCGAGGTTCTGAGCGCGTGGGACAGGTCCGAAAAAAAGGATTGATCGGGGGCAGGCGGGCTGTCTTCGCGGGGGAGCGCTGCGTCGATCGTTTTGCGGGCCGTGATGTCGGACACGGATGCCACATAAGCGGGCACGCCCTGCCAATCGCTGTCGGCAATCCTTACATCAATAAAACGTTCACGGCTTGTTTGTCCTGCAGGCAGGGAATGTTCGCCCGCTTGGACGGGGATGGGGCAGGGCTTGCCCACCAGGGGCTGGCCGCCCGCAAACATATTTTCCGCGCGGCGGTCTGCAAAACGAACAATCCCGTCCCTGTCTAAAATAATTAGGGCATCGGTTTTCTCTTGAACCAGGGTGACCTGGACGGAGTCTGAGTCTTGACTGAAATGCGGGGATTTTTGGGCGCCAGCGGCCTGAAAAGGGGCTTGCCGGCGAGATGGGGTGATGCTCATGACTACTCGCTTACACACTGGACCCGATTGTTAATATTTGGGTCGAAACTCTACGCCTTTGAGCGAATCACTGATTCGTTCGATGTCCAGAAACCCCAGCTATTTGCTGGTGATCAGGACATTGAGCAGCTTTGGCCGAGTCGGTTAACGAGATGTAAACAAAACCCCTTCGGATTAAGATTTCGGATGTCTATTAAGCCCACGCGTCATTACCCGGTAAGCAGCCTTTATGGCTGCGCATCCGGGTAATCCAGTCCGGAGGGGAGAAGAATCTTGTGAGTTGGTACAAGATTGCCGGATCAGCGCGAACACTGTTCGTTTGTCCGGCAATGACGGTCTTTTTTTTGGTGATGTAAGGAGGGGAGCCCGGCTGGCTACGCCGGCAGCTTTACGGAGCCGTCAGCCCCAATTTCCCAATGAGGATTATAGGCAACTTCCCAAGCATGGCCGTCGGGATCGGAAAAATAGCCGGAATAGCCGCCCCAGAACACTTCTTCCGCGTTTTTCAATAACTTAGCGCCCGCCTTTACAGCCTTTTCTAATACCTCATTCACCTCTTCCTTGGAGCGGGCATTATAGGCAAGGGCAAATCCGCCGGTTTGGGCAGGGGGTGTTGCCGAAAGCCCCATGTCTTTCGCCAATTCATCGCGCGGGAAGAGGCCCAGCACATAGCCACCCACCTGAAAGAACGCGATGCTGTCGCCGCCAAAGCTGGAGGGCGTCCACCCCAATCCGGTGGCGTAAAAATCTTTTGCCTTGGCCAAGTCGTCCACGCCGAGGGTGATGATGGTGAAGCGCTGTTCCACGTGTCTGACCTCCTAAGAACAAAATGGGAACGCAGTCTAGCGAAAAGGTGATCAGGGTCAATCTTTTTGCGCTGCGGGTTTACTGCCATAGTCTGACCAAACATTGGTGGCGCCAAGCCCGGCAGTGCGGGGACTGTTGGGACAAATTGGCGACCATCGGCTGTCTCGTGTCCCCAAAAAATATCGTCCGTCACGTCATTCACAGTGGAATTGGTCGTGATGCAGTTTAGGCTTTTTCCGAGCGGCCTGTTTGGCATGTCCAGAACGGCCCACCCAAGATTTAGGAGAAACAGATGAAACTCGTGTCCGTGGCGCGCCTGAAGGATTTGCAAGAACGCGTGCCCGAGCACGCGCTGGTCGCCAATGTGGATTTGGTGATCATCAAATATGGCAAAGAGGTCTCGGTCCTGTATGGCCGCTGTCTTCACCGCGGCGCCTTGTTGTCAGATGGCTATGTGGACGGCGACAATCTTATTTGCGGCCTGCATGATTGGGATTACCGCATCGACACGGGCGTTTCCGAATATGCCAACAACGAAGTGCTTCACAAATTCAAAGCGTGGGTGAAGCGTGGCCAAGTGATGGTCGACGAAGACGAAGTGGCCGCTTGGCACGACAAAAACCCGCAACCGTTCAAGCGCGGCGACTATTTGGGGGACTATGCGGATACGCACCCCATCGCCGCCGAACCCCATGTGGGGCTGATCCAGGGCTATGCCAAACATGGCCTCACAAAGACGGGGCATCATGGCGTTGTGGGGGCCATGGGCGTGCCGCGCGATGATCTGCCCACCTGGGACGATTTGCAAATCCTCACGGCGCAGCTTCACAAAGTGCCGCAATTGGACGATGCGCCAGTGGCAACAAAAGTCACCATTGGACCCCGTGCCCAAAAACCACTGACGTTGGACATTCCGCTTTTTGTCTCTGACATGAGCTTTGGGGCCTTGTCGGAAGAAGCGAAGGTGGCCCTGGCCATGGGCGCCGAACGGGCGGGCACCGGTATTTGTTCCGGCGAAGGCGGCATGTTGCCCGAAGAGCAAGAAGCCAACTCCCGTTATTTCTATGAACTGGCCAGCGGCCGTTTTGGCTACGACATTGAAAAAGTAAAAAAGGCCCAAGCCTTTCATTTCAAAGGCGGTCAGGGCGCCAAGACAGGCACCGGCGGTCACCTGCCCGGCAACAAGGTGAAGGGCAAGATCGCGGACGTCCGTGGGCTGAACGAAGGGGAGTCTGCTATTTCACCCAGCCGTTTTCCCGATTGGACCAAGGTGTCTCAAATCAAAGATTTTGCGGATGGTGTGCGCGATGCCACCGGCGGCATTCCCATCGGATACAAGCTGTCCGCGCAACATATCGAAAAAGATATTGATGCGGCGTTAGAAGTGGGCGTGGACTACATTATTCTCGATGGACGTGGCGGCGGCACCGGCGCTGCCCCCCTTATATTCCGCGACAATATCTCTGTGCCGACGATACCGGCCTTGGCCCGTGCCCGGCAGCATCTGGATAAGGTGGCGCCGGACGTGACCTTGGTGATCACCGGGGGTTTAAGGACACCGGCGGACTTTGTGAAGGCCCTCGCCCTGGGCGCCGATGCCATTGCGGTGTCGAATTCGGCCATGCAGGCGATCGGATGCCTTGGCATGCGGGCCTGCCACACCAACAATTGCCCGGTTGGCATTGCGACACAGAAAGACCATTTGCGCGCCCGCCTTATTGTGGAGAAATCCGCCACCCAATTGGCCAATTTCTTCGTCGCATCCGTGGAGCTGATGCAAGTCATGGCCCGCGCCTGTGGTCATACCGACCTAACGCAATTCACAAAAGAAGATCTTGTGACCTGGAAGCGGGACATGGCCGACTTAACTGGCGTCTCCTATGGCGGGGTGGCCTCCTAAAAGCCTAATTTGCCGCCCCGCAGGCCCCTTGCGCCGTCTTTCGGCCCCCTGTAGCTTTGCCTCCAACAAAAAACGGGAAGGTGCAAGGGGAGAGTATGAGCGACTCAAATCAACTGGGTTGGGCGATTGGCGGCGCGGTGGCGCTGGTCTTTTTGATTCCGATTTTGGGCATCGCCACGTCGGGCGGTGACGCGCCTTCGTCCACGCAAACGGCGAGGCCATCGTCCGCTGTAACGCCCGATGAGCAGCCACCGGCGAATGAAACTCTTGCGCAAAAAATCGCCCGAACCACTAAGGTGGACGGTGCCCGCATTATTGGGGCCGATAATGAACCGGGCAATTGGCTCTCTTATGGCCGCACCTATGATGAGCAACGCTTTTCTCCGCTGACGGACATTAACGATCAGAACGCCGGCGATCTTGGGTTCGCCTGGAGTTATGAGACCGGCACCATTCGGGGGTTGGAAACCACACCCATTGTTATCGATGGGGTGATGTATGCGACCGGATCTTGGTCGAAGGTGTATGCGCTGGACGCAAAGACCGGCAAGGAAATTTGGACTTTCGATCCCGAAGTCCCGGGCGCCTGGGCGCGCAAAGCCTGTTGCGATGTGGTGAACCGGGGTCTCGCCGTTTGGAACGGTAAGCTTTATCTGGGCACGCTTGACGGCCGCTTGATCGCGCTGGATGCGGTGACCGGCAAGCCCGTTTGGGAAAAGAACACGATCGACCGTGAAAAGCCTTACACCATCACCGGCGCGCCGCGTGTGGTGAAAGGCAAAGTGATCATCGGCAATGGCGGCGCGGAACTGGGCGTGCGCGGCTATATCACCGCGTATGATGCCGAAACCGGCGATCAGCTTTGGCGCTTCTTCACCGTGCCGGGCAATCCTGACGATCCGGTCGAACATCCGGAACTCGACGCCGCGATGGACACCTGGAATGATGGTGGGTCCGACGTGAAGTGGTGGGACGTGGGCGGCGGCGGCACGGTGTGGGACGCCATGGCCTATGACCCCGAATTGGATCTGCTCTATATCGGAACCGGCAATGGCTCGCCGTGGGTGCGTTGGGTGCGCAGTCCCGGTGGCGGCGACAATTTGTATCTGTCGTCCATCGTGGCGATCAAGCCCGATACGGGCGAGATGGCGTGGTATTATCAAACCACACCGGGCGATACGTGGGACTACACGGCGACCCAACATCTGATTTTGGCCGAACTGGAAATCGACGGTGCTGAGCGTAAAGTCATCATGCAAGCGCCGAAGAATGGCTTCTTTTATGTGCTGGACCGGGCCACCGGCGACCTGTTGTCGGCGGAAAACTATGTGAAGGTCACCTGGGCGACCCATGTTGATTTGAAAACCGGCCGTCCGGTGGAAGACACGACGCAGTCTTATCGCGACAAGGAAAAATGGGTCTATCCGCCGACATCGGGCGGCCACAACTGGCAGCCCATGGCCTTCAGCCCACAGACGAATTTGGTCTATATCCCTGCTTTGGAAACACCCACGCTGCATGTACCAGCAGAAGCGGATGCGTTTACGCTTATGCCGGGGGCGTGGAACCTGGGGGCTGATCTCGGCAAAGCGGCCGGTGTGATGGAAGACTTGATCAGAGAAGGGGCCGATCTTCCGGAAATCGTCGGCACCTTGTTGGCGTGGGATCCAGTCAAACAAGAAAAAGCCTGGGACGTGCGCCTTCCCACCGGCTGGAATGGGGGCATTCTGGCGACTGCCGGGAATCTCGTTCTTCAAGGAACGGGCGACGGCCGCTTCGTGGTCTATCGCGCGGATAATGGCGAAAAGCTATACGACACAAATGTCAAAGGTGGTGTGATTGCGCCGCCGGTCACATACAAAGTCGATGGTGAGCAATATATCGCCGTCGCCGTTGGCTTTGGTGGCGCCTTCCCGCTGGCGGTGTTTAACGAGCCGAACGCGGCGGTCAACAAATATGGCAATGACGGCCGCATCATTGCATTCAAGCTCGGGGGCGCCAAGGACGTGCCAGGTTCCGCCATTGAGCGCGCGGCCTTGCAACAACCCCCGGCACCGACGGCGGACAAAGAAACCGTGCTGGCGGGGCGCGACATCTATCATCGCAACTGTGCCGTTTGTCATGGCTTCTTAGGGTTATCCGGCATGACCATTCCGGACCTTCGGGCATCGGACCCCAGCATATATGATTCCTATAAGGACATTTTGCTGGATGGTCTGTTGGCGGATAATGGCATGGCATCCTTCGCCGATGTGCTGGACGAAGCCAAGGTGGAACAGGTGAAGGCCTATGTGATCAGCTTGGCCAACGAAGCCTATGCACTTCAGGAAGGTATTGAAGTGCCGCAACCGGCGCCTGCCGCCGCCGCGCCTGTAGAGGAGGCCCCTGCACCAGCGGCCCCAACGGAAGAAGCGCCGGTTCCGGCACCATCGGACGACACACCCGCGCCCGCTCCGGCGGCGGACGCCCCTGAAGAGGCGGCGGCACCTGACACCAGCACGGGGACGGACACCCCAGCGCTGCCGGATGCACCGGCGCAAGAACAATCCGCGGACCCAGAGGCAGCGTCGGCCACACCGGAAGCGGATGCCGCACCGGTCGTGACACCCGGCGAATCTCCCGATCCGGTGGCGCCTTAAGGCTTCTATTTCACCACCGCCTGGCAGTGTTCGTCAGGCGGAACACGTAAGATCAGTATGTGAACGAGGGGCCTTTACCGGCGTGAGGATGACGGGGTGTCTGTTGAAACAGCCCTCGTCATATTTCACAAATTCCCTACCTGGTTTTCTGCGCGCCCCATGTGCCGTGGCCCCCATTGAAGGAGATCATTGTTTTGCCTCAACCTCTCTATGAACGCCTTGGTGGCTCGGACGCCGTCAAGAAAGCCGTGGATATCTTCTACGACAAGATGATGGCGGACGGCCGCGTGAATGGTTTTTTCGACAAGACCGACATGGAACGACAGCGCCGGCGTCAGGCTTCCTTCCTGCTGTTTGCTTTTGGAGGGCCCAATAATTATGACGGCCAAAACATGCGAGATGCCCATTCGGCGCTTTGGGAAAAGGGGCTCAATGACGAACATGTGGATATTGTGATTGAGCATCTGGCCGGCACGCTGAAAGAGCTGGGCGCGGCAGACGCGGATATCGCCGAAGTGGGGGCGATTGCCAATTCCGTCCGCGATGATGTGCTCGGCCGCTAGCCCTTCTCTTCGTCCGGTCTTCATCCGAACAAATAAACTGGATGCTCCGCCAATCGGCGAGCGCGCGCCCTTAATATTCGTAACTGGGGCGCGTGCGGTCTTGGTATTCCTTGAAGCTCACCGGCTCAACGCAGTGGTTGAACGGCTTTTTCTGGCATTCGCTGTAGAAGTGACCCTGTAGAATCTCATACCCCGCTTCCTGAAAATCGAAACTGGCACAGGCACCAAGCGGTGCCGCCAAAGCAGCCGTCAGGGCCAAGATTTTCAGTGTTTTGAAGGTCATACGCATACATCTCCCGCACAGATAAAACGCTCTTAAGGAACGCTTAACCATAATGGCGGGGCAGGGCGGCTGGGCACAAGCAACGTTTCGTTTCAGCTTGTTGTAATGCGTGAAGGATTTTAATGGGGGCAGACCCCATTTAAGTCATCCTGACATAGGGGTGTCAGCAGGATGCGCGTATAGTGGCCCAGCTTGCGCAGCAACATGGATGAGGTCCCCACATGAAACACTATTACCATCCCCAAAGCAGAGCGGTGACGACCCTTTGGATGCTCACCGAGCTTGGCGCCAACCACGACCAAATCCTTGTGGATTTTCCGAACGGAGAAAACAGCCAACCGGCTTATCGCGCGATCAATCCCATGTGCAAAGTACCGGCCCTGGAAGATGAGGGCGTGGTGGTGACGGAAACGGCGGCCATCTGCGCCTATCTGGCGGACAAGTATCCGGAAAAAGGCTTCGCCCCACCCGTTGGGTCGACGGAACGGGGCGCCTATTACCGTTATCTGTTTTTTCCCGGTGCGGTGCTGGAGCCCATGTTCTCGATGATCCAGTTTGGCGTGACGGACTATTCCGCGCAATCGGCCGGGTGGGGAGACCTTGACCGGTGCCTGGAGACGATCGAGCAAATGACGCCGGATAGTGATTGGGCATTGGGCAAACAGTTTACCGCGGCCGATATTGTGTTCGGCGGATTCTTGGATTTTGCCGTCCAGTTCGGATGGCTGTCCTCGCCCACACCGAAGGTTGCCGCTTATGTGAAACGCCTCAAAACGCGCCCAGCGTATCGCGACAGCCACGACCCCTTCTGGTATGAATGACCGCGTGGGGTGGTGTTAGAAAACCCCCATGCTCAATCCCGCTGCCATGGCCGCGCCCAAGTCGCGGCACCGCGTTAAATCGTTCGCTGAAATGATCTTTTCCGCCAGAATGGCCTCCGGCGTTTGTGCATGTGTACAGACGATGAGCGGTTCTTGCACTTGTTTAAGCCGCCAGCCGGTGGCGATGCGCGCGGTTTGCCGGGCGGCGTTTTCGCCGTCGGATCCTGCGCAGATCAGCTGAGCATAGGCGCGGCCTTCAATGCGGCCCAGCACCGGATAATAACAGCGGTCGTAAAAATCCTTCATGACCCCGGCGATCGCGGCCAGGTTTTCGGGCGCTGCAAAGATATAGCCGTCCGCCGCCAGCAGGTCTTCCGGCTGTGAGTCGATGGCCTTTTTTAAAACCACCTCAGCCTCCGCCCGCGCGCCGTCCGCCGCGGCCTCGGCCATTTGCCGCGTGCCGCCGGTTTTGGAGTGATAGATGATTGCAAGCTTGGTCATTGAAGGCGTGTAGAAGAGCGACTCTATAGCGTACATTATTCGCCTTTGGCAGGAAGGCCAACTGTAAGTCTCAGGTGCGATTTCCAATTATCTCCACCTCTACTTGCAATGTTTTTCACGCTTTCATATTATCCATGCGTGTGCCTTTTGGGGATGCCAACTAAAAGTTCGGGGGAGTGAATGTCGCGTATTGCTTTGGCTATTTTTGTCGTTTTGTTTGCTTCGGCTTGCACAACAACTCACACGGAACCAGATTCATCGTCGCCGCGGGCATTGATTTCGGGGGTACAAAAGAACTGTGTTTTCGCGTGTAAAGCTGGTGTTTTTATCAATGCCATCAACGGCGTTGAGGTGAGTAAGAACTGGAAAACAAACGGATACTACATGGTTCCTGGACCGACCAGTGTGTTGGTATCCGCAGTTGATGCTGGACTATATGGCGTGTGCGAGCTCCGCTTCAATGTCATCGCCGGAGAAGAATACAAAGCCAGTCATAAGATCAAAGGCGACAAGTTTGAGGTGGTTGCTGCGGACCGAGCCGGAAAGACAGTCGCTTCCTGTGTGGCAAACATGGGACCCGTTCCGCCCAGCGCGCCGGCTGTCCCGATTATCGTTCCTGTCGGATAACTTTGATGGGCTTTAAGATGAAAGATACTATCAATGCCGTCGTTGCGGTCCCAGTGTGTCTTGTCCTCTTGGCCGCCTGTGCTGCGCCGTCGCCAAGTAAACTATCGGGCGACGAAGACCACGCTGTACTCTATACCACACCAGTGAATTGTGTTGCTGTTGGTGCTTGTGTTTCCCGGGTGCAGGTACAAGCAATCAACGGCGACGCCGTGCAAAAGTTGACTACTCAGTACAACTACAAAGTACCACCTGGCGCCTTATCGATTATCGTTAAAGCATTTCCGGTTCTAGGAGAGGGGAGGCCTTTTGTTCAGGGAATTTGCGAGCTCAAGATCAACGCCAAGGCGGGAACACTATATTACATTAATCGGGAGGATCTCGATCGTAGTAAACAAGCGTTTTTCATTCATGCTAGACTGAAAGACGGAAAGGAAGTTGCAACGTGCACGGCCCCGTTTAGTCGATGAAACACTGTTATTCGTCGTCGGCAGCTATGTTATTTTGTTCCGGAAGTTTCTGATCAGTTCCGCAAGCCTTTTTGGCGCCTCTACATGAACATCATGGCCCACGCCGTCAATGGCGGCAAAGGCGCCGCCGGTTTCGGTGGCCACCGCCCGTGCCGCGTCATGGGGAATGGATGCGTCTTCCGTACCGCTCACATGGAGACTTCGCACCGGAAGTTCTTTGTACAGACCGGAAATGACGCGAAGTCCGTCAATAGTGTATTGCCGCCGAATATAGACAAGAAACGCCCAGCGTGTGCCGCGAATGCGATGAGCCGCCTGAATGAAGGCTTCGTGTTGGGGGGAAAACACATCGCTCAAGCGCGATTTTTGTGCAAATGCCACTTCCCCCAAAATAGGGATGAACGGAACGATCTGCGCCGGATCCATGGCAGTCCCCGTTCCAATCGTCACCACGCCAGACGCATGGTCGGTGTAATCCGAGGCGGCGATCATCGCAATCATGCCGCCTACGGAATGCCCCACAAAAAGGGCCTGTTCCACCCCCAAGGCATTCAACAAGTGAATGCCTTGTCGGGCCCATAAAGTGTAGCCATAGGTCGCGCCAAACCCGCGGTCGGAAAATCCGTTGCCGTAATAATCGAAGGCGATCACGCGGTGGCTGCGGGCAAGTTCCTGGGCAAGGCCTTCTTGCCAATCGGCGACGCCACGCCCGCTGCCGTGAAACAGAAGGATGGCCGGGGCATCCCGCGGCCCCGTATCCAGGTAATGGGTGCGGCCGTCGGGCAAGTCAAGGAACTGGGCACCGGGCCAGGGTGTTAGATCTCGGGTTGCGGTGTCTTCCTGAAGGCCGGGCAAAAACGAACTCGCGGTCCAAGCCAAGGTAAAACCGAGAAAGACCAACACCAATTTGCGCATACGAGTTCGTCCCATTCCACCAATTTCTGTTTATCTATGTGGGGAATGAGAACCATACTTAAAGGCCGTAAAGGATTACCATTCAACGGCGATAGGCATTGAATGTGTCTGGTTGCGCAGTTCCCCAATCAGGCAATATGATAGTGAAGGTTTTGGACCAATCTTCCAGCAAATGATCCTGGATGGAGACGGGTGATAGAGAAAAAGACTGTTGATGGCCAAGGGAAGAGACAAAAGTGGCTCGATGAAAACAAGGCTGCGATTGATCATCACAATATTCGCATCGAGACTGAGGGATGCCTGATTAAGCCGGATTGGTTTGATGATTCCGGTCAAGATAACCTATCCACTAAAGACCAGTCTTGCTAAGTCGGTTTGGATTTCGGTCCTAAAAATAGGTCAGCCGTTTCTTTAGGCGGCCAGCCGTGTACAGCTTGGCGGGGCGGTGGGCGCCCGCCCGGTAGCTTTTTCCGGTTTCTTCGAGTTGGAAATTCGCCGAAATCCACTTCCGGAAATTCCGTTTATCAATATCCTTACCCTGAACAATTTCGTAAGCGCGCTGAAGCTGGGGAATGGTGAATTCCTTCGGTAAGATGCGGAAGACAATGTTCGTATACTCAAACTTAGCGATAAGCCGTTCTTTTGCGCGCGTGACGATCTCTTCATGGTCAAAGGCGAGCTTCGGCAACGCCCAGGCCGGAAACCATGCGGCTTCCAACGCATCCGAAGATCCGGACACCGCTGTGTTTTTCGATTGCAGAACACCGAAATAGGCGACCGACACAACGCGTTCCCTAGGGTCGCGATTGGGCGCGCCGAACGTGGCGAGTTGTTCAAGGTATTCCGGCTTGATCCCGGTTTCTTCGAGAAGTTCGCGGCGGGCGCAACTTTCCAGATCTTCGTCCATGTCCAGAAACCCGCCGGGCAGCGCCCATTTCCCTTTGAACGGCGCATTTTTTCGTTTGATCAGCAACAGGCGCAACTCGTCGGCTTGTATGGAAAACAATACAACATCTGTGGTCACCGACGGGTGCGGAAATTTGTAGGTATATGGCATGTTCAGTTTGTGTATTGACAACACTTAGTGTTTCTACTAAGTGTAAAAATAACAATAACAGATGGACTGATCAAGAGTGTTGCCGACGGTAGATGGCAACGACGACAACGTCGGATTGGAACAATGGACGACAATCGGGCAGGGCAATTGACACAGGGAAATGCGCCCTATGCAGACCTCCGGCTCCCGAATGTGGAGCGGGAGATACGTAAGATTCGGTCGGGCGCCGTGACCGGCGTGTTTGTTTCCGCTGGCTTGGTCGGGTTGGTGATGTTGGCGAACTATGACCCTGTCGTGGTCCGGTTCGCGGCCCTTTTCACGGACGCGCGCACGTCCATTTGGGTCGATTTACTGGTCACAGAAACACCGTGGATTGCCGTTGGCCTGGTCGTGTTGCACGCATCGTTCACCTGCATGGTCGCTTATTTTCGATTTCAAAAAACGCTGGGCGACTATCTAGAGAGACTGCAAACGGCATTCACGGTGGCTTTCCAGATTTGCAACGCAGATGGTGTGAGGGATCCTGAAAAGCGGGCTCTCGCCGCCCAAATACTCTGGCAAGGGCAACACAACCGGTGGCACGATATCTTCGGATTGATCGCTGCGCGGATGCAGGCGATCGTCATTGTAGCGGCGCCGTGGGCGGCATTGTTGATGGCCGCGTTTATCTCGGGGATCGGCGATGGGGACGCGATCCGTGCGGCGGTAACAGCCTCTCTTACCCCTCGATTGGTGGAGGCCGTGTTGATCTATCGGCAAAATAGGGACCTCTTGTCTTTCGACCGTGACCAGACCTTCGGTGGATTTGAAGACCTTCATCAGGCGGTGGGGGACGGCGCCTAAAGACCTTTCGGGCGGCTCCGGCAGCGGTCCCAAACCGTTAACGCCCCACCTTGCCGGTGACGCCTCAATACGCTAGGAAAGGCGCCCATTGGTAACGGGGCAGCCGCCAGGTTCCGCCCCCTCCGGATACGATGTGATCATGGCAAAGAAAGACAAGAAATTTCGGCCCAAGGCCAGGCTGCCGCGCGGCTTTCGCGACCAATTTGCGGGCGATGTGTCCGCGCGCCTGGACATGATCCATCGCATCCGTACCGTCTACGAACAATATGGCTTCGATCCGCTGGAAACGTCATCCATCGAATATGTGGATGCGTTGGGCAAATTCCTGCCCGATGAAGACCGTCCCATGGGAGGTGTCTTTGGGTTTCAGGATGATGACGACCAATGGGTGGCCCTGCGTTATGACCTGACGGCGCCGCTGGCGCGATTGGTGGCGGAACGCTATGACGGCTTGGCCAAACCCTTTCGCCGCTATCAGGTGGGGCCGGTATGGCGGAACGAAAAACCAGGTCCGGGCCGCTTTCGTGAATTTTACCAGTTCGACGCGGATACGGTGGGCACACCGCTTATGGCGGCCGATGCGGAATTGTGCGTCATGGTGGCGGAAACGCTGACCACACTTGGTTTGCAGACGGACGACTTCAAAGTTCGTGTCAACAACCGAAAAGTACTGAACGGCATTCTGGATGCCATCGGAACCACGGTCGACGCGGATGACAGCTATCTCACGCGCCTCACCATTCTGCGTGCGATCGACAAACTCGACCGGCTAGGCGTAGACGGCGTGAAAGCGTTGCTGGGCAAGGGCCGCCTTGATGACTCAGGCGACTACACCGATGGGGCAGGTCTGGAACCGGCGCAGATCGATCTGGTGATGGGGTTTGTGGAAGCCGGCGGTGGTGGTAACGCGGCGGTCTGCAAGCGCCTTGCCGATCTGGTGAAGGATCAAGAAGCGGGGCTTCAAGGCGTGCGCGAACTGGAACAGATCGCGGAATTCATCGAAGCGTCCGGCAAAGACACAAGCGCTGTCGAAATCGACCCCAGCGTGGTGCGTGGTCTCGAATACTATACAGGCCCCGTCTTCGAAGCGGAACTCACCTTTGAAGTGACCAACGACAAAGGCCAAGTGGTACAATTCGGGTCCGTTGCCGGCGGCGGCCGCTACGATGATCTGGTTAAGCGCTTCAAAGGGATGGAAGTGCCCGCCACGGGCATTTCCATTGGCGTCGACCGGCTTCTGTCGGCCCTTATGGCACGGGATGCCGCCATTGCCGCAAATCGCTTCGGGCCGGTCGTGGTGCTGGTGATGGATAACGATCAGATTGGCCGCTATCAGCAAATGGTCACGGAACTGAGGAATGCGGGCGTCCGCGCCGAATTGTATCTCGGCGGCAGCGGCATGCGCGCCCAACTCAAATATGCCGACAAGCGTAACGCGCCCGTGGTGGTGATCGAAGGCGAAGACGAACGCGCCGCCGGTCAGGTAACGCTGAAAGATCTTATTCTGGGGGCGGAGCTTTCATCCGAAATCGAAAGTTCGGAAGAATGGCGCAAAGGACAGCCGGCTCAACTGGCTGTCGGCCGCGCGGATCTGGTGACCCAGGTGAAGGAAATGGTGGCGCGGCACCTGCCAAAGGCGGGCGCGTCATGACCACCTTTCGCGCCGCTGAATATGATGCGCCAACGCTGGAGGCATTGGAGCGTCAAGCCGCTGTCCTGAAGGAGAATTTCCGGAAGCGCAAATACGAGTCGGTGGAACCGCCTGTTCTTCAGCCTGCGGATATTTTTCTGGACCGCTCCGGCGAAGACATTCGCCGGCGTATGTATGTGTTTCCTGATCCTGGCGGCACAGAATTGTGCTTGCGGCCAGACCTGACCATTCCCACCTGCCGCATGTATCTGGGCCGCAACCCGAAAGCCTCGGGCGTTGCGCGGCTTTGTTACAACGGCTCGGCCTATCGCTATCAACCACCGGGTAAGGATGCGCCGAACGAGTTTATGCAGGCAGGCATTGAGTGCTTAGGGGTGAAAGACCGGTTGGCGGCTGACGTGGAAGTGGTGACGCTGGCGGTCGATGCCTGCCGCGACGCGGGCCTTAAAACCTTTGATCTGGAACTGGGCGACCTAGGCCTCTTTCAAGCCCTGTTGGATAGTTTGGACATTAGCAGCCAGGCACGCGGGCGTTTGCGGCGGCAATTTTGGCGACCCGATTATTTTCGGTCTCTCTTACAGCGCATGTCGGAAGCCGATCAGGACAACACCACGCCGGTGGACCAAGACGCGCTGCTGTCCGCGTTGGGCGCGATGGACGATGCCCAGGCCCGTGCCGTTGTCGGCGACGTTCTGGAGCTGGCCGACATTTCCCCGGTGGGGGGGCGCACTGTTGCTGAAATCGCCGAACGGTTTCTTGAACAAGCGGCGGGTACTTCCACCGCGCTGATCCCGAAAGGTCAAGTGGATCAAATCAATGCCTTCCTGGGCATTTCGGCGGTGCCGGACAAAGCGGTGTCGCACATCCGCAACTTGTTGAAAGCATCGCCCAAGCCGGTGCAGACGGCCCTCGATCGGTTGGAAAAACGATTGGCCCTGATGGCGGATAACGGCATCGACCTGAAGAAAGCCAAACTCACCACGGAATTTGGCCGGTCCTTTGAATATTACACCGGCTTTGTTTTCGAAGTGCGCGCGGGCAAAGCGCGCACGAAAGAACGCATCGTGAGCGGGGGGCGATACGATCAATTGTTGACCGAACTTGGCGCCCCAAAGGAAGTGCCCGCGGTGGGCTTTGCCATTTGGACCGAACGGTTGCTCACCGCTGCGGGTGCGAAAGGACGGGCGAAAAAATGAGTGCGCCGTCTCTGACCATCGCATTGCCATCTAAAGGCCGTATCCAAGAAGGCTGTTTTGAGTTTTTCGCCGCCGCCGGCATTCCCGTGTCCAAAGGCAGCGACGCGCGCGGTTATACCGGTGCGCTGAAAAACGTGCCGGGTGTCGAAGTGATGTTCCTGTCCGCCGGTGAGATTCCGGGTGTGTTGGAAAGCGGCGTTGCCCATTTGGGGATTACGGGCGAAGACCTGATCCTCGAACGGGCGGCCAATCCCGATCACACCATTGCCAGCATCTTGCCGCTGGGCTTTGCGCGGGCGGATGTGGTGGTGGCGGTGCCGCAATCTTGGATCGATGTGCGCACCATGGCGGATCTTGAAGAAGTGTCGGTGGACTTTCACAATCGTCATCGGCGCAGGCTTCGGGTCGGCACGAAATATATTGCCCTGACACGGAATTTTTTCGCGGACCATGGTGTGGGGGACTATCGCATCGTTGAAAGCTTAGGTGCCACGGAAGGGGCGCCCGCGGCGGGCAGTGCGGAATTGATTGTGGACATCACCTCCACCGGCGCGACATTAGCCGCCAATAACCTCAAAGTATTGGCGGATGGCGTCATCCTAAAAAGTGAGGCGCATTTGGCGGCGTCGCTCACGGCCACATGGTCGTCTGCGGCGAAGAAAACGGTGGCGACCATTTTGGATGTGGTGCAGGCCGCGCGACTTGCCGCCAAGCAAAAGCTCATTCGTTTTTGGTATGACGGGGACGCGGCGGTGCTGGCGGCGGACTTCGAAAAGACGTTCGGTTGTACCGTGCCGAAAAACGCCCGTGCCAATGCGGGCACCTATATGGAACTTTACTGCGCGGATGCAAAGCTCAGCCAGGTGATCAGCGCGTTGCGCGCGCGGGGCGTCAAGGAAGAAATTGCGGCCATCAATACGGACTATATTTTCGCGGAGACCAATCCTCTCTTTGATCAGTTGATGAAGCGGGTGCGGTAGGCTTGTGATTTGGTTAGCCATCCTCTTACGCTCATCCCGGTCTCCCCTTGCGAACCGGGATCTCTTGAAAACACCTTGAGATTCCTGCTTTCGCAGGCTGAGCGGAAGATTGGACGGCGCTGAAGATCGCAACATGCGATTTCCTTACGCCTGGTGGGGGGTTAAGGTGGTGACCCGCACTTGATGAAACCGCGTGGAGACCCATGCCTCTGTTCACCAAAGATGATCTCGCGGCAGCCGCCGACCTGGTTCACCAGCAGGTGATGCCGACACCGCAATATGCGTGGCCCTTGCTCAATGAGGCCGCCGGCTGTGAACTGGTGCTCAAGCATGAGAACCACCTGCCCACGGGGGCGTTTAAGGTGCGCGGTGGCATCACCTTTATGGACTGGCTGAAGCGCACGCACCCGGACGTGCCGGGCATCATCACGGCCACGCGCGGCAATCATGGGCAAAGCCAGGCGCGGGCGGCCACACAAGCGGGGCTGCGCTGTGTGATCTATGTGCCGGAAGGCAACTCCGTTGAGAAGAATGCGGCCATGGCCAGCTTCGGTGGAGAGGTTGTGGTCCATGGTCCCGACTTCGATGTGGCACGCGAGGAAGCCTTTCGGGTGGCGGACGAAACGGGACTGTTTCCCGTGCCGCCCTACCACCCGGAACTGGTGCGCGGGGTGGCCACCTATGCGTATGAGCTTTTCACGGCCCGTCCCGATCTTGATACGGTCTATGTGCCCATCGGGGTGGGGTCGGGCATTTGCGGTCTCATCACGGCGCGGGATGCCTTGGGCCTTACCACGGACATTGTCGGGGTCGTATCCGACGGCGCCCCGGCGGTGAAACTGTCTGTAGAGGCGGGGCGCATTTGCAACACTGACAGGGTGAACACCTTTGCCGATGGCATGGCGGTTCGCGTGGTCGCGCCCGACCCGTTTGAGATATACGCAAAGGGTGCCGCTCGTATTGTTTCCGTGAGCGACGATGACGTGGCCGAAGCCATGCGTCTCGTTTACCGCACGACCCACAATGTGGCGGAAGGGGCGGGCGCAGCCTCTGTCGCGGCGGCGTTGCAGGAAAAAGACGTGACTGCGGGGCGCAAGGTGGCGGCGATTTTGTGCGGCGGTAATGTGGATACGGACGTTTTCGCGACGGTGCTGGCCGGTAAGACACCGCGGCCCTAGGCGGCGTAATTGGGGCTTTGCCTCCCCCTTGTGGACAGGGCAATCGCCTGTCGCGTTCTTCAGAGGCACCCCGTCTTCCGCTCATGCCTGCGAAAGCAGGAATCTTAACGGGTTCTACCGAGATCCCGGTTCGCCGATTGGCGCCCGGGATGAGCGTAAGAGAGAAAATTCTCCATTTCCGATAGCCGTCCCGTCAAGGGGGAGGTTAAGATAACAAAAAAGAGGGGAAACGAATGAGCTCGATAAATAGACGTGAAATGTTGCAGGCAGGAACGGGTGCGGCCTGGTTGGCGGGATCGGGAGCCGCGCTTGCCGCTCAAGACAACGGAGCGACAGCTGCCATTGGTGGGCGGGTCGCCGACAATTTCGGCGCGTGTAAAGTCGCCTTTACCAAAAATTTCATCGAAGGGCATGACGTCGGTGCGTCTTTTGCGGTGATCAAAGACGGCGAGACGGTGGTGAATCTTTGGGGCGGTCACGCGGATGCCGCACGCACCAAACCCTGGCAGCAAGACACGATCGTCAATGTGTATTCCACCACCAAAACCATGACGGCGCTGTGTGCCCTTGTGCTGGCCGATCGCGGGGAGCTTAATTTCGACGACCCGGTCTCGAAATATTGGCCGGAATTTTCCGCCAACGGAAAATCGGATGTGCGCGTTTCCCATTTCATGTCGCACAGCGCGGGCCTGCCTGTGTGGGATGAACAGCTAACCTATGAAGACCTCTACGATTGGGACAAGATGACCGGCTTGTTGGCCGCTCAAGCCCCGTGGTGGGAACCGGGCACAGCGTCCGGCTATCATGCGCTGACCCAAGGCTATCTGACCGGCGAAGTGGTCCGGCGCATCACGGGTCAATCCTTGGGCACGTTTTTTAAAGAACAGATTGCGGATCCGTTGGACGCTGATTTCCATATCGGCACACCCGAAACGGCGGACGATCGTGTGGCGCCCCTTCTGCTGTGGACGGGCGATGTGCCGCCGCGCGAACTTGGGCCACACGGTGCCAAAGTTTTTTCCAATCCCTCGCGCGTGCCGAATGGGCGGGAGCTGTCCGATTCCGTTGAGTGGCGTCGTGCGGAAATTCCGGCGGCCAACGGCCATGGCAGTGCCTTGGGCATCGCTCGTGCGCAATCGGTGATGGCCCAAGGCGGTGAGGGCAATGGCAAGCGCATCCTGTCGGAAGAGGGCGCGCGGGTCGCCCTTCAGGAACAAATCGCCGGGGATGATCTCGTTCTTGGTGTCTATCTGCGCCATGGCATGGGGTATGGCCTGCAAATCGGTCCGCAGCCCATGCCCAATGACGACGTGATCTTTTGGTCCGGGCGCGGCGGATCGCGTGTGATCGTGGACATGAAGAACCGCCTCACCATTGCCTATGCCATGAACCAGATGTTGCCCCAAGCGCTCGGGATTGAGCGGACGGCGCCGTTGATCCAAGCGGTCTATCAGTCTCTGGGCTAGGTGGCAGGCCGGTCTTCCCGCGCGAGAAGGGCGAGGCCGGCGCCGACGGAGACAAATTCATCGCCGCGGGTGATTTTGTCCGCCCCGAAATGATTTTGGAAAATGCGGTTGATGGCCGGCACGAAGGACGTGCCGCCGGTCATGAACACATGAGCCACTTGGTCGGGACGCACATTGCTTTCCGTGAATGCCGCCAGCATGGTGTCTTCAATCGCCTGTGTGTCCGGGGCGATCCAGGTTTCGAAATCGGCGCGGGTAATGTCCGCCTCAATGGTCACCGGCCCTGCGCTGAAGGAAAACCGGCTTTCCTCTTCCGTGGACAGCGCCACCTTGGTGCGCCCCACGCTGCGAAACAGCTCGAACCCCAATTCATTGTCGATGATGTGGATGAGCTGTGCGATGGCATCTGGGTCTTCGGCGGTTTTGTGGATCTCGCGTAGATTGTTCAGGGTCGGGCCGCCCTTCAGCAGGGACAAGTCGCTCCACCGTTGGAATTGCCGATAAACGCCGATGGGCATGGGCAGGCGTTTGCCGAAGGATTCGTAATGGGTGTTCTGGCCCAGCACCGGTGCCACTACATGTTCCACAATGCGATAGTCTAACTGGTCGCCGGCGATGCCAATGCCGGTATGCCCCAAGGATTCTGTGCGGACGCCCTCTGTGTCCGGCGTGAACCGCACCAAAGAAAAATCACTGGTACCGCCGCCCAAATCCGCCACCAGGCAGATCTCGCTGGTGGTGAGGGTGCGCACATGGTGATAGGCGGCGGCCAGCGGTTCAAAGGCAAAGGTCACGTCTTCGAAGCCCGATTGATGATAGGCGGCGGACAGGCGGTTCACCGCCAGCTCGTCGTCGGCTTTGTGGCCGGTAAAGCGCACGGGCCGGCCGCTGGTCACGCGGTCGCCAAGGGGGCCGTGCTGGTCTTCCGCGGACCGGCGCAACCCTTTGATCAGAACAGACGCAATGTCTTCAATCTTGTACCGGCGCCCAAAGATCTGCGTTTCGCTCACGGTCGGATTGGCAAGATAGGATTTGATCGATTGGATCAAGCGGCAGTCTTCGCGCATCTCCCGATAAGCGGCGATGGCCTCGGGCCCGGCTTTGCCGACCAGAACTTCGCGGCCCGGCCGGTCTTCTTCAATGTAGAAACACAAAATCGACGGGAAATTCGTGGCGCCGTCGGTTTCAACAACATGAACGTCGTTGTCTGCGTCCGCAAAGGCCAAGACGCTGTTGGTGGTGCCAAAGTCCATTCCCACGGATCGGGTGGGCGATTGGGGAGTTGACGTCGTCATCGGCCGGCCTCCATGCGGTGCCGTCGCCAACGCGCACGCGGGGTGCCTTTTCAAAGAAAGGCGGTGCCCACGCCAGGAGCAGCAGCGTTCCGGCGGCATCTTCAAAGTGTCAGGTGTGAAAGGGCGCGGGTTATAGCACCGGCTGTGCCGAATGCAAACCCAATCTTAGGAAGAACGGCTTGAGATAGGCACGCACCGCTTAACTGGACGCATGCCGTTAGACTATGTGCCGGTTTTGACGGCCGCGTGCTCGACGGTGCCCTGCGCTCCAGCCAGTGCATTGACGATGGATTGTTCCAAATCATCGGGATCGATCGGCTTGGCCACATGTCCGTCCATGCCCATGGCCAAATACCGTTCGCGGTCTTCCCGCATGGCATCGGCGGTGAGGGCGATGACGGGGATGTTTTGCCAGGCCTCGCCACTTTGCCGAATGGCTTTCAAGGCCTGCGGACCGTCCATCACCGGCATGTGGGCGTCCATCAACACCAAGTCGAATTCCTGTTCCCGTAACCGTTCGAGCGCCAGTTTGCCGTTTTCCGCCTCTGTCACAACAACCCCATGCGGTGCCAGAAACAACGATGCGACTTTGCGGTTTATCTCGTTGTCATCCACCAAGAGGATTTTTCGTCCGCGGAGGGATTTTCTCTTTTGTGAGTCTTGAGGCGTCCTTTTGTGAGATTGATCCGTAGGCCGATCGTCAGCGTTGGCGATTTTCTTCGTTGAAGCAGGTAGGTCAACATTAAAGGTCAGCGTAAATGTAGAGCCTTTGCCTTTTTCACTGGTGACGGCGATATCGCCCCCCATCTTTTGCGCCAATTGCCGGGAAATTGTGAGCCCCAACCCCGTGCCGCCATGGGTTCGCGCGATGGACGCGTCCGATTGTACAAACGGATCAAACAGTCGTTTCTGCTCATCCGCTGTCAGCCCAATGCCCGTATCGGATATAGAAACACTGATTTGGGGGCGGGCGTTTCCGTCTGCTGTGAAGGTCGCAACGACCTTAACGTGGCCTTCGCTGGTGAATTTGATGGCATTGGAAATGAGGTTCGATACGCATTGCCGCATTCGAACGGGATCGAAGATCAAGGACGACGGAATTTCCGGCGCTAAGTCCAGGTCGAATTGCAACCCTTTTTCGTCGGCGTTTGCCAGGAACAGCTTCCTCAAACGGCCAAGCCCATGGCGAAGATCCCCTTCAATCGGGGCGATATCCATTTTGCCGGCCTCGATTTTGGACAGATCCAGGACGTCATTGATGATCGCCATCAAGGTGCGGCTGCTGTCTTGGATGGTATTCACCATCTCACGATCTTCGTCCGGCAAGTCGCGCGTGGCAAGGATTTGCGCCATCCCTAATACGCCATTAAGCGGTGTTCGAATTTCATGGCTCATGGTGGCCAGGAAGGTGGACTTGGACAGGTTTGCGGTTTCCGCCTCTTCGCGCTTGGTGATCAATTCCGCTTCGGCTGCTTTACGCCGCGTTACGTCTTCCAACCATGAAATTGCAACCTCTTGCCCATCCCAATGAGACGTGCACCCCGATACCTGAACCCATATCCACACACCGTCTTTTCGCTGCATGCGAATTTCGTACCGCGATACTTTTTCAAGTCCACGGCGGCGCGCTTCTAAACGTTCAAGGACAATCGCCAGATCGTCCGGGTGAAGATGGCTGCCAAGGGTTGTGTTGCCGCTCGCAACCAGATCTTCAATGCTGTCATAGCCGAGCAAATGAGCGAGCGCGATGTTGACATAAATGGGTTCGCCGTCCAACACGACCATGGCGCCATTCGCGGCGCCTTCGATCACTTCCCTCATTTTCCGTTCGTTGTCGAAGGCGATTTCCTGGTCGTCCCGTTCGAAGACCAATTCGATTAAACCGTCTTCGGTGCGCGATATTTGGGTTGTGACGATTAGATGCCAGTTGGGTGCTTTTTTAATTTTTGTACGAATTGTTATTTTTCGATCTCTATCTCCACGAACCCACTCGCAATTGTGGGTGAAGCCGTCCCACTCGCCGGGGTGAATGAATTCTTTGAGGGGCTGTCCGATTTCAGGCGCGAATATAAACTCCGTGGCTATGTCACCTAAATCCATATGCTGGATGACGTAGTCCGCTGTAAGGGTAAGCCGTGCGGGAGCGCTTATCGTCTGGTGCTCTTCTCGGAGGAACATGCCCATGCCCATTTCTATCGTTGAACCCCAAATGGTTTGGTCGTTAAAGATAGAGTGGATCTGTTAATACCGGCTTATTGTTGAGGTGAGGGGTGGTATGCCAAAAAAGCAACGGAATTCAGCGCCCGCCGCGTGTTTCTAAAGGATTCGTTAGAGTGTTTTCCCGGTATCCGAGTGTGCGAACGGTCCCGTTTGAGCGTATTGCCCTCCAAGCTAAGCTGTGGAAGCGGGACGGGGGCGTCCCCCTCCGGATCGCCAAACGTTCCGTTGCGAAATCCAGGCTGTAAAATTTCAGCCGGGGCCTATACAGTGTCGGGCTGCGCGGGAATCGATGGGATCCCCCGCTGGGGAAACCTGATTTTCGAATGACCGATATAACAGATCAAAGCACACCGGGCGATCCCAAGCCGCCCTCCGGCGGGACGGTCCCTCCTGCGTCAAAGCCCAATGAGACCAGCCCCCCATCTAAAGTGGGCACGGTTCAAGACCCGCCCGCTACGGGCCCGCAGGCGAAGGGCGTGGGCGTTGCCAACCTCACCGGCAGTGAGCAAATCGGGGAACCCGCGGCACAATCGTTCGACCGCCGGCTGATCGAAGACCCGATCGTGCCGACTTTGCTGACCTTTTCTTTGCCGCTGGTGTGGTCGAGCCTCATGCATTCCGTCGTCGGCACCTACAGTGCGGCGTGGGTGGGGCAGGTGATCGGCCCCGCGGGACTGACGGCCGTGGTGATCTGCAATGTGATCATTTGGATGATGTTGATGTCCGCCATTATGGGCATGGCCACGGCCTCTAACATTTTCATTGCGCAAGCCTATGGTGCAAAAAATTTGACGCAAATGAAAACGGTCACGGGCACATCGATTGTCTTTGTCGTGATTAGTTCTCTGGTATTGGCAAGCTTGGGGTGGATTTTCACACCCGCGCTGGTGGCGCTGATCTCGACACCGGCGGAAGCCGTTGGCCAAACCATTGTCTATCTCCGCGCCAGTTGCCTTGCCTCCATCGCGATCTTCCCCTTTGTGTTCATCACCATCATGATTCGCGGCACGGGCGATGCGCGCACGCCCCTGGTTTTTACGGCCATTTGGCTGGCCATGTTTTGTCTTATTGGGCCGGCCCTGTTGGTGGGCGCGGCCGGCTTGCCTAAGCTTGGGCTCGCGGGCATGGCCTATGGCGGCGGGCTCAGCGCGGCCATCGCTCTGGTGATGATGCTGGCCTGGACACACCGTCAGCGGCACGCATTGTCGCTTCAACCCGATGAACTGACCTATCTGACGCCCGACCGGCAGATGTTTTCCCTCCTCTTGAGGCGGGGCTCGCCCATCGCGCTGGAAGGTGTGTTGATCTCGGGCGTCTATCTGTTCCTCTTGTCCATGGTGAACCGCTATGGCGCGGAAACGTCTGCCGCCTACAGCGCCAGCACCCAATTATGGGGCTATGTGCAAATGCCCATCGGCGCCATTGCCGCCTCGGTGTCGTCCATTGCGTCCCAGAACATCGGCGCGGGCCGATGGGACAGGGTGGGGGAATTGGCGTGGAAAAGCTGCGCGGTGGCCGGCGCCATCACCACATTTTTGGTTGTGCTGATCTATGGCTTCGGCGACCTGCTGTTGGGCCTGTTCTTGCCCGATGGCGGCGAGACATTGTCGATCGCGCTGCGCATCAACCTTTTGGTGATGTGGAGCTGGATCCCCCTGGCGGTAACGCTTGTGTTGTTTGGGGTGGTGCGCGCGAACGGCGCCATGATGGCCCCGGCGCTGATCATGATCGGCGCCTTGTGGCTGATCCGCATTCCCTTTGCAGAGGCGATGCAGCCGGTGCTGGGGGCGGATGCCATTTGGTGGAGCTTCCCCGCCGGCACCATTTCCTGCGCGGCACTGGCCTATGCCTATTACCGCTGGGGCGATTGGCGCTCGAAGACGCTGATGGACGGGTGAGTTTCTCTGTTGTGTCTTCTCTCTTTAACCTCCCCCTTGTGGGGAGGTCGAAGAAACAAGCTTTAGATTGTTTCTTCGGGTGGGGGTGAAGCGACCGATCAGAACCTCAACCCCCACCCGAAAAATCATTCGCAGGCTCGGATTTTTCGGCCTCCCCACAAGGGGGAGGCTAAGAGTGATTTCGGTGACAGTGCATTAAATAGAGACTGGTATCAAGGGAATTCGGTGACGGAATTCGGTGACAGTGCACTTAATTATATCCCGCGCCCTTCCTGCATTTTAATCATGCGGCTTCCCGGATACGGGAAATCACGCGTCCCGCCGCAGCTTCGTTCTGTTCAGCGATCTAGCTGCGAATATGATGATGATCAGATAGGGCTTGTGGCGTCATTACCCGGCAAGCAGACGTCAGGCATCCGGCAGGCTGTGCGCCCGGGTAATCCAGATTGGAATTCCAGCACATGAGGAGAGATGTGGATTGCCCGGACTGACGCCGGGCAATGACGACATAGGGTGGCGCCGTAGCCTCCGCCTTGAGAGGAGGCCGAAAAATCGTCCAACGTGTCATTGCGAGAAGCGCTCTGTTTGTTTGGCTTGGCCAGCCCGCTCCCCCGGCCCAACCACCCCAAGGGTACCCTGCTTCGGGTGGTTGGGCCGGGGGAGCGGGCTGGTGATGCCTCAAAGAATCCGCGCGACGAAGCAATCCAGGGCAATTTGCTCCGAGCAAGAGGCTCCTGGATTGCGTCGCTGTCCAAGGACAGCTCGCAATGACGCCTGAGGTTTGGGTTTTCGTGACAGGTTTCGGTCACCGTGCACTGAATAGAGACTGGTATTAAGTGCACTGTCACCGAAACCCGAAACTAAACCACACCGAAACGGGGACCGGTTCACTCTGCCCCAGTCGTTCTATTCGAAAGAGGGCGGAACAAAAGCTGCGCGAAGATGTAGGTTCCTTGAGACAACATCGCGACCATGGCGGTTAGAAACGGCCAAAACGCAGACACAAACAACACATTCCAGACCTGCAAAATGGCCACGGAATACAATAGCGCCTGAAGCGGTAGAAGTAACATCAGCGGTATGCGCCCGGGGTCGTCCTTGCTGGCTCGCAAATGGACGACCAACAAACGCAGGGCGACAAATGTGATGACGACTGCGGTCGCGGCGGAACAGAATTGGATGGCAAGCTTCTGCTCCATTTCAGCGTGGATTAGAACAAGCAGTATGGCGCTGACCGTGAAGGGGGTCATAGCGACCGCTACGAGCGTTGAAATTCGCACACGATTGATGCCCGTCCAGTCTTTTGGTGGTGTGCCACCAAAGGCGACAACGGCTCCCGAAAACCCAAGCAAAACGAGGGAGAGTTCAATAATCGTGTGCAGTGTACTGATTTGATCTGCCATGTGTCCGACGCTACCTCCCTTGTGCCAATTCTTTGCGGGGGGCGCTGTGGCTGACAATGACGCTCTTACGCGTCCAGAATCCCATCTAATGTCCTCCCCACCGTTTTGGTTTTTCCTTTTGGGGTAACCTTAGGTCAGATTCTCGGCGAGCGGCACACTTCTTTCTTCGTCGAAGGTCAAGCCGCCGTTTTTCCTGCCAGTTTTTTGCTGATTCCGTCGAGACCTTATGGCCATGCGGTCAAATGTGAATTAAATTCGGTGACAGTGCACTTAATTATATCCCGCGCCCTTCCTGCATTTTAATCATGCGGCTTGCCGGATACGGGAAATCACGCGTCCCGCCGCAGCTTCGTTCTGTTCAGCGATTTAGCTGTGAATATGATGATGATCAGATCGGGCTTGCGGCGTCATTACCCGGCAGGCTGGGCGTCCGGGTAATCCAGATTGGAATTCCAGCACATGAAGAGAGATGTGGATTGCCCGGACTGACGCCGGGCAATGACGACGTAGGGTGGCGCCGTAGCCTCCGCCTTGAGAGGAGGCTGAAAAATCGTCAAACGTGTCATTGCGAGAAGCGCTCTGTTTGTTTGGCTTGGCCAGCCCGCTCCCCCGGCCCAACCACCCGAAGCAGGGTACCCTTGGGGTGGTTGGGCCGGGGGAGCGGGCTGGTGATGCCTCAAAGAATCCGCGCGACGAAGCAATCCAGGGCGATTTGCTCCGAGCAAGTGGCTCCTGGATTGCGTCGCTGTCCAGTGACAGCTCGCAATGACGCCTGAGGTTTGGGTTTTCGTGACAGGTTTCGGTCACCGTGCACTAAATAGAGACTGGTATTAAGTGCACTGTCATCGAAACCGAGATTGGTATTAAGTGCACTGTCACCGAAACCCAATGTCACCGAAACCCCCCACCCAGAAAATCTCTGCGCGATTTTCTGACCTCCCCACCAGGGGGAGGTTAAAAAACGAAATGCCACGGACAAAAAAAGGGGCGCCGAAGCGCCCCTTAATCATTCAGCGATGAGCTGGCAGATTACATCATGCCGCCCATACCACCCATGCCGCCCATGTCAGGCATTGCCGGTGCGGCCGCGCCCTTAGGCTCTGGCTTTTCCGCAATCATGGCTTCGGTGGTGATCAACAGACCGGCAACGGAGGCCGCGTCCTGAAGCGCCGTGCGAACAACTTTGGCCGGGTCGATAATGCCTTCCTTGACCATGTCCACATATTCTTCCGTCTGCGCATTAAAGCCCTGGGTGTTGGACTTGCCTTCCATCAGCTTGCCCACAACGATGGAGCCTTCAACGCCGGCATTTTCAGCGATCTGACGGATCGGCGCCTGAAGGGCACGGCGGATGATGGCAATGCCCGCATCCTGATCGTCATTGGCGCCGGTCAGGCCGTCCAGAACTTTGGTTGCGTGGAGAAGGGCGGTGCCGCCGCCAGGGACGATACCTTCTTCAACCGCGGCACGGGTTGCGTTCAACGCATCGTCCACACGGTCTTTCTTCTCTTTCACTTCCACTTCGGTTGCGCCACCGACTTTGATCACGGCAACACCGCCGGCCAATTTGGCCAAACGTTCTTGCAGCTTTTCACGGTCGTAATCGGAAGAGGTTTCTTCGATCTGCTGGCGGATTTGACCGACGCGGGCGTTGATTTCAGCTTTCTTGCCGGCACCATCAACGATCGTGGTGTCGTCTTTGGTGATGCGCACGCGCTTGGACGTGCCCAGCATGTCGAGGGTGACGTTTTCAAGCTTGATGCCCAGATCTTCAGAGATCACCTGACCGCCGGTCAGGATCGCAATGTCTTCGAGCATGGCTTTACGACGGTCGCCGAAGCCAGGGGCTTTCACAGCGGCGATCTTCAGGCCACCGCGCAGCTTGTTCACAACCAAGGTTGCCAAGGCTTCGCCTTCAACATCTTCCGCAATGATCAGCAGCGGACGGCTGGACTGAACAACGCTTTCGAGGATCGGCAGCATGGCTTGCAGGTTGGAAAGCTTCTTTTCGTGAAGCAGGATGAAGGGCTCATCCAATTCCGCAACCATCTTGTCGGCATTGGTGATGAAGTACGGAGACAGGTAGCCGCGGTCGAACTGCATGCCTTCCACAACGTCCAATTCCGTGTCCAAAGACTTGGCTTCTTCAACGGTGATGACGCCTTCATTGCCCACTTTCTGCATGGCTTCGGAGATCATCGCGCCGATCGAGTCGTCGCCATTGGCGGAAATGGTGCCAACCTGAGCGATTTCTTCGTTGGACTTCACCTTCTTGGACCGTTTGGTCAGGTCCGCCACAACCGCTTCCACAGCTTGGTCGATGCCGCGCTTGAGGTCCATTGGGTTCATGCCGGCGGCAACCGCTTTGGTGCCTTCGTTCACGATGGACTGGGCCAGAACCGTTGCCGTGGTGGTGCCGTCACCGGCCACGTCATTGGTTTTGGAGGCCACTTCGCGGATCATCTGGGCGCCCATATTTTCGAATTTGTCAGCCAGTTCGATTTCCTTGGCCACAGACACACCGTCCTTCGTGGTGCGCGGGGCGCCGAAGGATTTGTCGATGACAACGTTGCGGCCTTTCGGGCCCAGCGTCACTTTTACGGCATCGGCGAGGATGTCGACACCGTCGAGCATGCGCTCGCGGGCGTCGCGGCCGAATTTAACTTCTTTCGCACTCATGAGAGGTAACTCCTAATTTTATATATAAAAAAACAGCTCTAAATCAGTGATTTAGGCTGCTTTCTTCGAGCTTTTCTTGACTTCGATGACACCCATGATGTCGGACTCTTTCATGATGACCAGGTCTTCGCCATCAATCTTGACTTCGGTGCCGGACCATTTGCCGAACAGCACACGGTCGCCGGCTTGAACATCAAGCTTGATGCGCTCGCCATCTTCGTTGTACGCACCAGGGCCCACGGAAACGATTTCGCCTTCCATTGGCTTTTCTTGTGCGGTTTCTGGAATGATGATGCCACCAGCGGTTTTGGTGTCTTCGTCGAGGCGGCGAACAACCACCCGATCATGCAGAGGACGGAAACCCATTCTCGTGCTCTCCCTTTAGTTGGATCTGCAAATCTAATCAGTACGTGTTAGCACTCACCCAAGCGAGTGCTAATCGTGCGCGGGATATAAGAACTTGGCCGATCTGAGTCAAGAGAATTGCTTCTAAAAAGCAGGCGGTTTGCTCGACTGGTGGGGCGCTATTGCGCTTCGGCGGCGGGTGACTTAACAAAATGCCAGAAATTGTCCCGCGGATCGAGCAGTCCGGGGAAGAATTGGCGGAATTGGAGGCGTTAAGATGGCGGACGCGGCGCAGGGAGACGTGCCAACCGGGGATTTACCCGGATATAAAGTAGCAGCCGTAGAGGCCTGGGTGTCAGACAATGTGGAGGGGCTGACGCCGCCCTTTAAGTGGACCCGACTGGAAGGGGGCCATTCGAACCTCACCTATAAGCTGGAAGACACGCAGGGCCGCGTGGCGGTGATCCGGCGCCCGCCGGAAGGGGAGCTGCTGCCCAAGGCCCATGATATGAGCCGCGAATGGAGCCTCATCTCCGCGCTGTCCGAGACAAATGTCCCGGTCCCCGCCGCCTACGGTTTCTGCGAAAGCCCGGACGTGACCGGCGCCTGGTTCTATGTGATGGGCTGGGTCGACGGCAAACCGCTTTACACGGCGGAAGACACGGAAGCGCTGATCCCCGAAAGCGAGCGGCGCAAGGCGGCCTTTTCGTTCATTGATGTGCTGGCGGATCTGCACAGTGTGGACCCGGACGCGGTGGGGCTTGGCGACCTTGGCAAGAAAGACAGCTACATCGCCCGCCAACTCAAGACCTGGTACCGCTCCTGGACGGCGTCCATCGAATTCGCCAAGCACGATGACGAGCGCGCCCATATGCTCAAAGACTTTTTCCTCGAGAATGTGCCGGAGCAGGGGCCGGCCCGCGTGGTGCACGGGGATTATGGTCTGCATAATGTGCTCTTCGGGCCAGACCATACGGTGGCGGCCGTGGTGGACTGGGAAATCTCAACCCTTGGCGACCCCTTGGCGGATCTGGCCTATGCGGCGGTGTTGTTTCCCGATGAGCAAGACGCGGCCTTAACGGCCGAAGGGACGGCAACGTCCGTTCCCGGTTTCCCGACCCGCATGGAGATTGTGCAGCGCTATGCGGAAAAGACGGGCCGCAATTTGGAGCAGCTGGACTACTACATCGGGTTCACCCGCTGGAAAACCGCCGCCATTTTGCATGGCGTCTACGCACGCTACATGGCGGGGCAGAAAAGCACCGACGGGGTGGACATGCAGGGGCTGTTCGATCGTATGAACAATTCCATGACCCTTGCCGAACAGGCCTATCAGCGCATCACGGGGACGTAGTTTCCTGACGATCCCGCGTTCCCTTAAGCCGCATCTTTAAGCGCCAGGCTTTCTTTCAATTGCCGCCGCAAGAATTTGCCATTGGCATTGCGCGGCAGGGGCGTGTCCAGGAACCAGATGTAACGCGGGATCTTGTGCTTTGCCACCAGGTCCGCGCAATGGGCGCGCAGCTCGTCACCGGTGATGGACAGGCCATCGCGCAGCACCACGGCCACGCCCACTTCTTCGCCCAGGCGGTCATCGGGTACCGAAAAGGCCGACACTTCGGCCACCGCATCATGTTTGAAGATGGTGTTTTCCACTTCCGCGCAATAGATGTTCTCGCCGCCGCGCAAGATCATGTCCTTTGCCCGGTCGACAATGTAGATGAAACCATCTTCGTCGATACGGCCAATATCGCCCGTGTGCAGCCAGCCATTGGTGATGGTTTCGGCGGTGGCGTCCGGGCGGTTGAGATAGCCTTTGATGACGGGGGCGCCTTTGACCCAAATTTCCCCGGTGTCTCCGGGGGCCACGTCATTGCCGTCTTCGTCCACGCAACGGGCGTCGAAGGTGGGCATGGGCGGACCGGCGCTGTCCGGCTTATCGACGAAAAATTCCGCGGCAATCGCCGTGATGATCCCGCATGTTTCCGTCATGCCATACCCCGTATTGGGCTTGGCGGTTTCCACGGCGCTGTTGATCTTGCCCACCAGGTCCGGCGGCAATTGCGCGCCACCTCCGCCCAACGTCACGAGGCTGGACGTGTCGGTCTTTTCAAAATCCGGGTGGTTGATCACTTCGCGCGCCATCACCGGCACGCCGGTCAAGGAGGTTACTTTTTCGCGCTCGATCAGTTTTAGCGCTTCGCCCGCATCCCAGCGATACATATGGATCAGCTTGCCCCCGGCCAAAGTTGTTCCGTGGGCGACGCAATTATTGGCGGTCACATGGAAGAGGGGCGTGGTGACCAACGCGGACGGTACAATCGGCTCTTCGGCAAGCAGCTCGTCTTCTCGGCCCTCGACCCGCGCCACGGCGCGCGCTTGAACTTGGGCGGCAAAGGCCACATTCATCAGATTGTTCACACAGCCGCGATTGGTAAGTTGCGCGCCCTTGGGGTGACCCGTGGTGCCGGACGTATAGAAGATACAGGCATCATCATCCGGGTCCACGGTCACATCCGGCATGTCGCCTCCCTGGGCGGTCAGCTCCGACCAGGGCGTAATCTCGCACGGCAGGTCTTCGGTCAGCCGTACGCCAACCAATTTTGCGCCGCCGATTTTGCCCACATGGTCGGCAATGCGCGCCAGCCGTTCCTGGTCCCCGATGATCACCTTAGGCGTGGCGTCTTCAATGCCATAAAGCATTTCCTCGGTGACCCACCAGGCATTCATGCCCACGACTGCCGCGCCGATGGACACCGTCGCCCAATAAGACAGCATCCATTCGGGATAATTGCGCATGGCGATGGCCACCCGGTCGCCGGGCTGAACCCCGTTGGCTTGCAGCCAATTGGCCACGGACGCCACGTCTTTATGGGCCTCTGCATAGGTCCAGCGTTCGTCTTGGTAGACAATATAATCGCGGTCCGCGAACCCGGCGGACAGCAGCCACAGGTCGCGCAGGCTCGGCGGGGCCATGGCATAGGCCTTCAGTTTTTCGCCGCGCACCTCCGTCTCGTGAATGGCGAACATTTCCCCGTCGGACGTCATTTCCGCCCAAACGTCTTTTAATTCTTTGTACATGCGCTTCCCTGTGGCCTGATTTTTTGTCAGTCCGTTGTAGCAATGCCGGGCGGGCGAGGGAAGAGGGCGTGGATCTCGATCAATCAAAAATCGGATAGAGCGTGCCGAACTGGCCTTCGCAGAAGACGCCGGGGTCGTTGAAACGCCGGTTTTGGTTGAGCGCTGAAATCGCCGTCATGTCATCTTCCGGCAGGGCAAATTCCGTGATCGCCAGATTTTCTGCCATGCGGTCCCGGTTGACGGTTTTCGGAATGATGGCAGTGCCCCGCTGAATGCCCCACCGCAAAACCACTTGTGCGGGCGTCTTGCCGTGGCGCGCGGCGATCTCGGTCACGACGCGTTCGGTCAGAACGGAATCGCCCATCTCCGCCCCGCCGATCGATATATAGGACAACGCGCCCAGGGGTGAAAACGCCGTCACGTCCAATCCGTACCCTTGCGCGAGGCGGATCAGTTTTTCCTGGGTGAGGTAAGGGTGGCTTTCGATTTGCAGAACGGACGGCTTGAGGCGCGCATAGGCCATCAGATCGCTGAGCAAAGCGGAATTGTAGTTACACACGCCGATCTGTTTCACGAGACCTGCCTCGACCAATGACTCCATGGCCCCCCAGGTGTCGGCGCGCGGCACGGGATCGGGGATCATCTGCGGCGTGGCCGCGTCCGGATCGTACAGCCATTCGGGCGGATAGCGCGTTTCGAAGGGCACATATTTAAGGGGGATCGGAAAATGGATGAGGTAAAGGTCCAATTCATCCAGCCCCAGATCTTTCAAACTGCGTTCGCAGGCCGCGCGCACATGTTCCGGGCGGTGATAGGTGTTCCACAGTTTCGACGTGACCCACAGGTCGTCGCGTGTGCACACGCCGTCTGAGACGACCTTTCTTAAGCCGGCGCCCACTTGTTCTTCATTGCCATAATCACAGGCGGAATCGAAATGGCGGTAGCCGGCAGCCGCCGCGTCAAACACCGTCTGTACACAAATGTCTTTGTCGACCTTCCAGAGGCCGAAACCGATGGGCGGAATGGTGGTCACGCGTTTTGTCCTTTTGCTGGGGCGCGGCGCCAAGTGATGAATAGAGGAAGGATAGTCGTGCGGTTGGGGCGCGTCGAGCCGCCGGCGTGCTAATTCCCTTGCTCCAGCAGCTTGGGGTCTTTCAACTCGAAGAATTCCATGAAATTAACCGGGCCGGGCAGGGCCACGATATAGACCACCTTTTCGCGGATCTCCCCCTCTGCGTGGACGGTGCGGGCGGGCAGTTCCAGCTTGTCACCTTTTTCGATGGTGATCTTGTTGCCATCCTCGTCCAGGATATAGGTGCTGCCTTCCATTACATAGCCGTGGGTCTCGCCATCATGCCAATGCAGCGGCAATTCATCCAAATGATCGGCCACATAGGTGGTGGGCCAGAACCCGGTTTTCATTAGGTCCTGATAGACCTCTTCTTTCGTGGCGAAGAAATTCTTGTGCACTGTCATGGCCATGGGCCGCCTCCCGAAGCGTTTTGTTTCCCGGAAGCTTAGCGCAGAGGAAAGGGGGCGGTCGACCCGTTAGTCCGACAGCGTCACCTCATCATCCGCCGTGACCGTGACCTGCCGCAACACGCACTCATTATAGGCCACATTGTCTTCTTGATAGGCCGCTTCATTGACGAACATGGGGTAGCGGCCGGGCGGGCCCTCATAGCGGAACTCTTGCCCGTCCAAGGTAACGAACATCAACATGCCGGGTTTAAGTTCCTGATAGTCATAGCCCTGAAGGTCGCGGCTGATCACCGGCTTGGCGCCGGGGCGTTCCACGTCCGGATAGGGAACAATTTTTATGGGTTGGTAGACCGGATAGGAAATTTCCTCGCGCGGCGCGCCTGCATTGTACGCTTCGATAAAGTCGAGGGCCGCCATGACCATGGCATCGGTCAGGTCCAGAATGTCCTGGCGCAAGACACCGTTTTCCACGGGGCCCACTTCGAACACCATGCCGCGTTCCACAATGGACCCCAAGAAGGGCCGGTCCGACGAACCGCTGTCCGTACAGCACACATGAATGTTGTCGACGGTGCTGCGCAGATGGTGGGCCAGGCGAATTTTGAACGGGCTGGACGTTGTGACCATCAGCGTACCGCCCATAGTGCTGGTGGTGGTGTGCAGATCAATCAGCACATCCGTTTTGTCGGTTCCCTTGGGACCCAGCAGGGCGTTCAACGCTTTGGCGCGGTTTTGTTCGTATCCCTCCAGGGATAGATCCTGCAGCTCTTTGTTTTTGAAGCTTCGGTTTAGGTCTTTGTCGATATAGCGCAGCTTCCGCTCGAACGCCTTGGGATTGCCCACGACCATCTGGGTTTCAAAACTCGACCGTTCCACCAAAGACCGATTGGCCTGCCACTTTTGCAGCAGGTGATAGCCGGTGACCTCATTGCCATGGGTCGCGCCCACCAGCACCACTTTGTCGATGTTGTTGTTTGAACGGGTCATGTGGGCTCTCCTGTTTCGGTTTAATCAAGCATAACGATGGCGTTTGTGATATAGTCTTATCCGAGGGAGGCGCTGATGAAAGGTGCCTCGAAATGGGACAGAGAACGATTGAGTTGAGGGGATCCGGCAGGGTCCTTTTTTGTTGGAGCAGGGATGTTCCAGGCAAAACTTGGATGAACCCCATGCGCCCATCGTTTGACGACTTCTCCTCCCCGCTCCCCCGGCCCAACCACCCGACCAGGGTACCTTTGGGGTGGTTGGGCCGGGGGAGCGGGGAGGTATGGGGCCAAACACGGATGAACCCCATGCGCCCATCGTTTGTAGACAAGGCCACCCCCGTTGCCCCCGCCATTTTTGTGGAGCGGCTCTCCAGAATTGAAGGTGTCATCCCTGCGCAGGCAGGGATCCATACCCCCTGTGCTCATGGCTGTCGCGTGGGTGGTTATGGGCCCCTGCTTTCGCAGGGGCGACAAAAGAGAAATGAGGAGGGGCGTTGCAAACTCTGCCGAGTTTGGCTCGCCGTCGGGACGGCTCCTTGGGATGACAACGATGTATAGGTGGCAACCACGGAACAAACTGCCCTGGCACGACGATGGCAAATTGGGGGCATCACCGACCCACCTTCGACATTGCCGGGCCAGCACAGCGTGTCCGGTGATGACGACAAATGGTGCACAACCCCTACAATTCCGCCACTCGACCCTAGACCGGCTGGGGCAATCCGCTAAGGTCTCCCCATGAAGACAGATTCTGATTTTGCGCTCTTGCGTGTTCCCAAATCCGCCCACCTCATCGGTCAAGAAGGGTCCCGCTATCAGATTCCCACACCGGCATTGGTGCTGGATCTCGACAAGCTGGAAGACAATCTTGCCTATATGGCATTGCATTGCCAAAAACACGGGCTGGGCCTGCGGCCGCACGCCAAGACGCACAAATCCGCCAACATTGCCAAACTGCAATTGACCGCGGGCGCCGTGGGTATCTGCTGTGCCAAGCTTGCGGAAGCGGAAGCTCTGGCAGCACAAGGGGTGCCGAAGTTGTTTCTCACGTCGCCGGTGGTGACGCCGGGCTCTATCGCGCGGGCGGTGGCCCTGACACAGCAGGTGGAGGAATTGATCCTCACGGTCGACAGCCAGAAAATCGCCTGCGACATCCAGCAAGCCGCCGAGGCGGCGGGTGTGGTGATGCATCTGGCCATTGACTTGGATGTGGGCCTGCACCGCACCGGCATTGCGCCGGGCGACGGCGCCAGTGCCATGGCGCATTACATCGACAGTGCCTCGCACCTTGCCTTCCGGGGGCTGCAAGCCTATGCCGGCCACCTCATGCATGTGGGGGACTTCGCGGACCGCAAGGCGAAGTCTCTAGATGCCATGCGCCAATTGGGTGAGATGCGCGACCGTCTGCAGGCGGAAGGAATTGCCTGCGAAATTCTGACGGGCGGTGGCACCGGCACCTTTAACATCGATCCGGAAGCCGGTGTGTTGACCGACCTTCAGGGCGGGTCTTATGTGTTCATGGACCGCGAATATAACGAAGTGCCCATCGCCAATAATGCACCGATTCCATTTGAAACCGCATTGTTTGTGCAGACCACGGTGATCAGCACCAACACACCCGGCCTGGTGACCACCGATGCGGGGCTGAAATCTTTCTCCACCGATGCGGATCCGCCGATCATTCATGGCGGCGCGCCGGACGGGGCAAGTTATTTTTTCTTTGGAGACGAACAGGGAGGCGTTCTGTTAGCGGAAAAATCGCAACAGATCGAATTAGGAACCGCCATTGCCTGCGTGGTGCCGCATTGTGATCCAACCGTGAACCTTTACGATTGGTATCATTGCGTGCGCGGTGATGTGCTGGTTGATCTTTGGCCCGTGGATGCCCGCGGGTGCTCTCAATAGGAGTTTGTGTCCATGAGACTTGGCATTTTGACGGGTGGGGGCGATGTTCCCGGGTTGAACCCGTGCATTAAATCGGTGGTCCGCCGCGCGGACGAAATGGGGTGGGAAGTGATCGGCTTTCGCCGCGGCTGGGCGGGGGTGATGGAATTCAACCCGGATGATGAGACGTCGGCGGACCGTTGCCTTATTCCGCTGAACAAACAATTTGTCCGCACCATCGACCGCACGGGCGGGACGATCCTGCACACGTCGCGCACCAATCCCAGTCAGATCTGGCCGAAGGACTTGCCGGATTTTTTAAGCCATCTCAAACCGGAACCGGGCAAAGAGCGTGTGGATTGTACGGACCATGTGATCCGCGTGTTGGACCATTTGGGGATCGACGCGCTGATCCCCATTGGCGGTGATGGCACCTTGTCATTCGCCGCCCAATTGCATCGCCGGGGGGTGAAAGCCATTTCCGTTCCGAAGACCATGGATAATGACGTCTACGGAACAGATTACTGCATCGGGTTTTCGACCGCGATCAGCCGCTCCGTGGAAATGCTGACCGCCTTGCGCACGTCCACCGGCAGCCATGAACGTATCGCTTTTGTGGAAGTGTTCGGGCGCAATTCAGGTGAAACCGCATTGATCTCGGGCTACCTCGCCGATGTGGACCGTGTGCTGATCGCCGAGGTGCCGTTCGATGTGAACCATCTGGCCGAACTGGTGGCGCAAGACCGGGCAGAGAACCCCTCCCGCTATGCCATGGTGGTGGTGTCGGAAGGGGCGTCACTGGAAGGGGGCACTTTGGTCGAAAGCGGCAAGACCGACCCGGATGGGCGCCGCAAATTGGGCGGTATCGGGTTTTTAGTGGCGGATGAGGTGAAGGCCCGTACCGGCATTGATGTGATCACCCAGCGGCTTGCCTATCTCATGCGGACCGGCGCGCCCGATTCCCTCGACCAGATGGTGGCCACCAGTTATGGCACCATGGCCGTGCAATTGCTGGCGGAGGGCAAGTCCGGCCTGATGACGGCCATCCAAGATGGGAACTATGCGGCAATGCCGGGAGACATCTGCATTCAAGGCAAGAAGCGGGTGGACGTGCCCGCCCTGTACGATACGGATGCTTATCGCCCGCGCATCGCCAAGGTGCTGGATAAACCTATGTTTTTGTATTGATGAGGATAGCCCGCCATGAACGAGAGGATAGATGAGTATTGCCGATAAAACGCTCGGCACGTGGTGGGGGCGGGTGCCGGTGTCGTTCTTTTCCATGAGCATGGGCTATGCGGGTCTGGCGGCCGCCTGGCGGGAAGCGTCGCGGATCTATGGGGTGCCGGTGCTGATTGCCGATGGTCTGATGATCCTTGGGCTGATGATGTTTGGTGCCTTGGTCTTCGGGCAGATGCGCCGGTGGCAGTCGCATACCGATGTCCTGGCGGCGGAATTTGAAGATCCGATCAAAGGTGCCTTCTTCGCCACCTTTTCCATGAGCCTTTTGTCCCTTGCGGGCAGCGTGCTGGTCCATTCGCCAATGGCCGCGTCGGTGATGTGGGGCGTGGGTGCCGCCACGCATCTTGTGATCGCGGTTGCCATTATCAGCCGCTGGTTCGAACGGGACTGCGATGTGGCAAACGTGAACCCCGGTTGGTTCTTGCCGTCCGCGGGCAATCTGTTGGTGCCCGTCACCGGGGCGCAATTGGGGTTTGTGGAATTGAGCTGGTTTTTCTTCGCGGTCGGATTTGTGTTCTGGGCGATCCTGTTCGTCATTCTCATCTATCGCGTGATTTTTCTGGGGCCGTTCCGCACGGATTTGATGCCCACTTTGTTTGTGTTCCTGGCGCCGCCATCGCTTGCGGCCTTGGCGTTGGAGGCATTGACCGGGCAAATGGCATCGCCGGTCGGCGCGGTGCTGATCTATACGTCGGTGTTTTTCGCGGTGCTGCTCGCCACCCTGTGGCGGCAGTTCCAGAAGACCGGGTTTGCGCCCATTTGGTGGGCCTCTACCTTTCCCACGGCGGCCATGGCGACCGCCTGTTTGCGCTATGGGGAGGAGGTTTCGGTGATGGGCGCGCAGCTTGCCGGCATTTTGGCCCTTGGATTTTCCACCACAGCGGTTGGTGTGCTGAGCATTCTGACCGTGATGGCGGCTCGAAATGGCACATTGTTCGTTGCACCGCACCCAAGCCCGGCAGGAGAAACATGAACAAAAAGTTCAGTTTCGGTTCATCTAGTAAACGGCACTGTGCGCCGAGTTGCTGGATATGAGATACGGGGTTGAAGGATGAAAAGAATTGCACTCTCCGTTGCGGCGTCATGCGCAGCATTGCTTTTAGTGGTTGCCACGTCAGTGGAAGTACAAGCAGGACATGGCGGCGGGAAAACCGCCATCATCATCGGGCCGGACAGCTTCGGCCTGTATATTGGAAAGGACCGCCACGGTCATAAGCATAAGCACTACAAATATCATGGCCACAAATCCGGCTATTGGTATCAAGGGCGCCGGGGCCACAAGGGATATGGCCACGGGAAAGGTTATGGTCATGGCAAAGGCTATGGGCATAAAGGGTATGGCAAAGGTCATGGTCACGGACATGGCGGATATGGCCACGGACACGGTCATAAAGCGGGATATGGCTATGGAAAGGGCGGATATGGTCACGGCCATGGGCACGGCCACTATCGCAAGGCTTGCCATCCGGTGTATAAATATGGCTATCATAGAGGGCACCGCGCCAAAATTGGCGGCACGATGTGCTATGATCGGTACGGCAACGGGTATGTCGTTCGCGGCAGCCGGTACGTTATCGAGTATTACTGAGTCAGGGTATGATCTGACAGACTAAGAGTCCTGCTGTGACAGGAAAAAGACCAAATGGGGGCTTTCGGAGAAATCCGAGGGCCCTTTTTGGTTTGGTGTCGACAAGGGGGTCTTAAGTTGTGGCGGCCACTTCTTCCTTGGACAGGCGGTCCGCCAGTTTTTCGAGCTTGTCCAGCTCGCGGATATAGAGCGTGCGGCCCTTGCGCTCCGTAATGCCGTCATTGGTAAGCTGGCCCAGGACGCGGGCGACGGTCTCCCGGGTGGTGCTGGCTTTGGCGGCGATCTGCGCCTGGGTGGGCAGCGGATAGACGAGCCACGAATCGGTGCGCACCGGGTCCGGCTTTTTAATGTCCAGAAGCTCGCAATAGACCCGCTGATAGGCCGACAGCGTCGCCAAATCCATGATGCGATCGTCGCAAATGCGGACGATATTGGCGAGTTTTTCGAGCACCCGGACGGCGATGACCGAGTGCTTTTCGAGCAGCTCTCGGAATTGCTCGGGGCCGAGAGAGGCCAGATGGCATTCTTCCAGGGCGACCACATTGGCCGACCGCTCGCGCCCATCGATGGCGGAGATTTCGCCGAAATAGTCGCCGGCGCCGGCGGTGGCGAAGGCCACTTCGCGGCCCGACAGGGAGAAGTTGACGATCCGGACCGAGCCCTTGGGGACCAAATAAATGTCCCGGTCGGAACTTTCCCGGTTCAAAATCTGCGCCCCCTTGCTCCAGACGCGCCATTGGCACATTTGCGCGATATGGCCGAGGTCGTCCTCGCTAATCCCTTGAAATAGCTTGATATTTGCAAGGCCCGCCGCTGTGCCGGGCGTTGGACTTGGCGTTGATTTTGATCCCACCGACGAACTCCACCTTCAAAAAACAGTGCTCTTTAACCGTCTACATAGCGCTTTTGTGACCCCTGCTACAGAACCAAATTCGCGACATGCCTATATCTAAACCATCAAGAGTTCAGTTGAACCCTTTGACCTCTTACCCCAAGGCATTACCCCAGCAACTTTGGCCTCGCCACCCCAGCGGCGAGGCCCTTTTTTTGCCTGATCGGCTATTGGCCGATGGTCACACCCCCATCGATCACGATGCCCTGACCGGTGGTGAAGGCCCCCGCGGGGCTTGCCAGAAAGACGGCGGCGCCGGCGATTTCGTCGGGCAAACCAATGCGCCGCAGCGGGGCGCCTTCGGTGGAGCGCTTGAGAATGTCTTCATCCTGCCACAGCGCCTGGCTGAAATAGGTCTTGATAAGCCCCGGGGCGATGCAGTTGGCCGTGATCCCCTTAGGCCCCCATTCCACGGCAATGTTGCGGGCGAGCTGAAAATCCGCTGCTTTCGAAATGCCGTAGGCGCCGAGGATCGGCGATCCGCGCAAACCGCCGATGGAAGAAATGATAATGACAGACCCCTCGCCGCGCTCCGCCATTTCCGGCAGCACCATATTGGCGAGCCAGAAATTGGATTTGACGTTCGAGGCAAAGATCTTGTCGAAAGCCTCGTCAGGGCAGTCAATTGACGGGCCGAAATAGGGATTGACGGCCGCATTGCAGACCAAAACGTCGATCTTCCCGAATGTCTCGCGGGTCTTATCGACCAAGTTTTGGAGCTGGTCCTTGTGGGAGATGTTGCAGGCAATGGGGGCGGCGACGTCCTGACCCTTGCCATAGGTCTCGTTGATCTCGGCGGCAACCTCGATGCAGGCGGGCTCCTTACGGCTGGAGACCACCACCTTGGCGCCATGTTCGGCCATGCGCTCGGCGATGGCTTTGCCGATGCCCTTGGTTGCGCCGGTTACAATGGCGACCTTTCCGTTCAAATCAAACAAAGTCATGTCACATTTTCCCTTCAATAATGTCGAATCGGCCCATCCTAAGACGCACTTTGGTGGAAAGCGACGTCACGACTGCAGGAATGTTCATCATCTGTTAACGTTTGGTGGTTGAAACCATTGTCTTTCTCATCTCAATCGCGTCGTCAACCTGTAGGCGTTTTGGGCGAACAAGAATGGAGATCACGGGACTCATGTTGAAAAAAGTCGGAATTCTAATGGTCGGCGCTGCGTTTGCGCTCGCAGCGTGCACGACGGACCCCTACACGGGCGAAGAAAAGGCCAGCAACACCGCTAAGGGGGCGGGCATCGGAGCTTTGGCCGGGGCTGCGATTGGTGCTCTGACCAATACCTCCAGTGGTAAGCAAGCGGGCCGCAATGCCTTGATCGGTGCCGGCATCGGTGCGCTGGCGGGCGGTGCCGTCGGCGCTTACATGGATCGTCAAGAAGCCAAGCTGCGTGAACGCCTGCAAGGCACCGGCGTGAGTGTCACACGTGTTGGCGACAACATTATTCTGAACATGCCGGGCAACATCACGTTCGACACCAATCAATCGGCTATCAAGTCCAATTTCTACGATGTGCTGAATTCAGTGGCCTTGGTGCTGAACGAATTCAACAAGTCGTATGTGGATGTGCAAGGCCACACAGATTCGACCGGATCGGATGAATACAATCTGGCGCTCTCAGAACGGCGCGCAAATAGCGTTGCGCAATATCTGGGATCGCAACAGGTGATGTCCCAGCGGTTGATTGTTCAGGGCTTCGGCGAAACGCGTCCGGTCGCCGACAACAACACGATGGCTGGCCGCGAGGCAAATCGCCGGGTGGAAATCCAGATTTCTCCGTTTACCGGTTAAGAGAGTCTTAAAGCTTACTCAAAGGCCTCGATGGCGGTGCCATCGAGGCCTTTTTGCTGTGTGACATCGCGAACTCTTTTCGTGGTTAACAAATTAGAAATTTCGATCAGACAGGATGCTGAACAATCGATGTGTCTTTGCGCATCTTGTGTTCCCGCGGATCGAAAATGCCTTCAATCACCAACACATTGCTGACTTGTGTATACCTCGTCGCCACGGCCAGTCTGGGTGTCGCCCTCCACGTGGTGTTACGTCTTCCGGCAATCGAAGCGGGCGTCATCGCCGGCATCTCATTGATCTTCTTGTTTCAGCTGCATGGCGGGATCGCGCGGTCGCGGGACAAACGACGGATCGCAGCGGAAGTTCGCAATCTTCGTCAAGCGCATGCGTCTCTACAGCAAGAATTTGCGACCGCGAAACAGGCGCTAGGTGATTTGAGCGTCTCGCTGGACAAAAATGTCCGTTCACGGAATCAAGAAATTGTCGCGGAGGTGCAGGTCCTCGAAGGACTGATCAAGCAACTTCATGAAAAAGCCCCGCCGTCATTGAAGCAGCAGGGTGGACTGTCGGCCGGGCCTTCGGAACCTGAAGCCTCCTATCAAAAGGACGATGTGCTTCTGAACGTGGTTCATGATGCGCTTGAAGATAATCGTGTCGATTTATATCTGCAGCCGATTGTCAGCCTGCCTCAGCGCCGCATCCGGTATTACGAAGCCTTCTCTCGCCTGCGCGACACCGAGGGCCTCTTGATTATGCCGAACCAATACCTGCAGGTCGCAGAACCCGCAGGTCTAATGTCCATTGTCGATAATTTGCTTTTGTTTCGATGTGTCCAGGTCATGCGGCGTTTGAACCACAAGGCGAATGATTTCGCGATCTTCTGCAACATCTCCGCGCACACGTTGCGCGATCCTGAGTTCTTTCCGCAGTTTATAGAATATATGGAATTGAACGCGGACCTTGCGCAATTCATTGTCTTTGAGTTCGCCCAAGAGGCAATCGAGCAATGTCATTCTTGGGAATGGGACAATCTCTTGAGGCTCGCAGATCTTGGCTTTTCCTTTTCAATGGATCAGGTCAAATCGCTGGATTTTGATCTCCATGATTTGCGACAGAAGAATTTCCGATTCTTGAAGGTGGACGGCACAATTCTCCTGGGCGGGATGGAGCAAGCGGGTGCCCGCATTCATGCGGCGGACTTTAAGGAACTTGCCGTTCGCAACGGTGTCGATCTGATTGCCGAGAAGATAGAGGACGAGCAATCCGTGATCGGTGTGCTCGAATACGACGTGGATTTCGGACAGGGCTTTGTTTTCGGCCACCCGCGTCCAATCGCGGAAACAGGGCTTGATTCCGGCAATTCCCGCTTACCACGCCTCCGTCCGGACTTCGACGACGGGGCGCCACGCGCTGAAAGCGCTTAACCCATGGGGTGTGCGCGAATCTCGCTCACTTGTCGCTGGAATTTGCCTCCGCTACAGTGCGCGCGTTTTCGCACGTGCAATACACTTGCCGATGCCAGCATTTCGCATTCCTAAGGACTATTTCAACCCGCCATGCAGATCGTTCGCCACTATACTGACATCCCGCCGTCGTTGAGAGGGCCGGTGGTGGCTATTGGTAATTTCGATGGGGTGCATCGTGGCCACCAGGCGGTTGTGGCCAATGCAGCAGCGTTGGCGGATGAGCTGGGTGTGCCGCTGGGAGTGATTATTTTTGAACCGCACCCTCGGGAATATTTCCAGCCCGACAGCCCCAATTTCCGGCTCATGTCGTTTCGGGATAAAGCCCGGTTCCTCGAACGCTTAGGCGTGGACGTATTATATGCCCTGACATTTGACGGCGACTTGGCGAATAAAACCGCGCCGGAATTTGTCGATGACGTGTTGGTCAAGGGACTTGGCGTTCTGCACGTTGTGGTCGGTTATGATTACGCCTTTGGACGGGGCCGATCAGGCGATACATCGGTTCTGTCCTGGATGGGCCTAATGGAGGGGTTCGGCGTCTCGGTTGTTGAGCCCATGACATTGCATGGGGCTGAAAACGAATCAGCGCCGGAAATTTTCTCGTCCACGACCATCCGCGAGCATCTGTCTGAGGGGCGGCCACGCCAGGCAGCTGACCTGCTCGGGCATTGGTGGTCCATTGAAGGGCGGGTGCAAAAAGGCGATCAGCGCGGACGGACCATCGGATTTCCGACGGCAAACCTGTCGCTGGAAGACTATATTGTGCCGAAGCTTGGCGTTTATGCGGTTCAGATTCAGCTTGAAGATCCCGATGCGAGAGGCGCAGGGGGACGGACGGATACGTTGGTTGTCGATGGGGTCGCGAATATTGGTGTCCGGCCAACCTTCGACAAAGAAGAAGTTTTGCTGGAAGTGCATCTGTTTGACTATGAGGGAGACCTTTACGGCCGCCACATTAGAGTTTCCCTTGTGGAGTTTTTGCGTCCCGAGATGAAATTCGATGGGCTTGAGAGCTTGAAGGCACAGATTGCCAAGGATGGCGACGAAGCCCGTGAGGTCTTGGATGAGGATCGGGAATTGTTGAGGGCCTACGGGAGCGGGCCTTACGCCATCGGGGGCCATGACTGAGCCAAAAGGCGTGTGGACGACAACAGGGTCTGCCTGCTATACGCAACGTCGCAGAAAAGGAAGAAACGCCGTCATGTCATCCATTGACGCCAATATTATCGTGATCCGGTCTGGACGAATTATAAGCCCGATTGCGCGCTGAGCTGTTTGCCAGCCGCTGCGATCGGGTTCGCGTTTCGATATTTCTCTCATTCTTTGCACGGTTATTGAAAATGACATCCCAGAACGACTCTGCCAACGCCGCTGACCAACAGGCAGACGACAAAGATGGTGGTCTTGATTACAAGACGACCTTATTTCTTCCGAAGACGGATTTTCCGATGAAGGCCGGGCTTCCGAAAGCGGAGCCAAAACACCTAGATCGTTGGGCGCAAATGGATCTGTATGGTCTGTTGCGCAAACAGTCGAAGGGGCGCGAACAATTCGTGCTTCATGACGGGCCGCCTTATGCCAATGGCGATGTGCATATGGGGCACGCGCTCAACAAAATTCTCAAGGACATGGTGGTGCGGTCCCAACAGATGATGGGGAAGGATTCCAACTATGTCCCTGGGTGGGACTGTCATGGCCTGCCCATCGAATGGAAGGTTGAAGAACAGTACCGGTCGAAAGGAAAAGACAAAGACGAGGTCCCGATCAACGAGTTCCGCAAGGAATGCCGGGACTACGCGGCTAAATGGGTCGATATTCAACGGGAAGGTTTCAAGCGCTTTGGTATTGAAGGTGATTGGGATCGTCCGTATACGACGATGAGTTTTGATGCGGAAGCTCACATCGTGCGGGAGTTTCTAAAATTCCTGATGGACGGCTCGCTCTATCTTGGGTCAAAACCCGTGATGTGGTCTGTGGTTGAGAAAACGGCTTTGGCCGAGGCCGAAGTGGAATATGCAGACCACAAGTCACCGACAATCTGGGTGCGTTTCCCGGTCGTGGACGGTCCTGACAATCTGAAGGGCGCGAGTGTCGTTATCTACACGACAACGCCGTGGACCATTCCCGGAAACCGCGCGGTGTCCTATTCGGACAAAATTTCCTATGCGCTTTACGAGGTGGTGTCCTGTGGTGACGACAGCCTGGCAAAGCCTGGGGAACGGATCGTTCTGGCGAAAACACTGCAGGGTGAGGTGGCTCAGGCAGCGGGCATTGACGAGCTTAAGGAAATCTCTGACGTCGGCGGTTTAGGCGACCTTGTCTTGGCGCATCCCTTCCGCGGCCATGGGTACGAATTCGATGTGCCTATGTTGGAGGGCGATCATGTGACAGACGACACGGGCACCGGATTTGTCCATACGGCGCCGGGGCATGGTCAGGATGACTTTGAGATCGGCATGAAATACGGCATCGAAGTGCCGCACACCGTCGCTGAGGATGGGGTCTACTACGAACACGTGCCGATGTTTGCGGGCAAATGCGTTCTCAAATCCAATGGCAAAGATGGGGATGCAAACGGCGCGGTGATCGGGGAATTGATCGACAAAGGCGTGTTGCTGGCCAAGGGGCGGCTAACCCACTCTTATCCGCACTCTTGGCGCTCGAAAGCACCATTGATTTTCCGGAACACGCCGCAATGGTTCATCAGTATGGAGAAGAATGGGCTACGCGATAAGGCGTTGACCGCCATTGATGACACACAATGGTACCCGCCACGCGCCAAAAACCGCATCCGGTCTATGGTTGAAACGCGCCCTGATTGGGTTGTCTCGCGGCAGCGGGCGTGGGGCGTTCCACTAACCTTGTTTGTGAACAAAAAGACGCGCGAGGTATTGCGCGACGAAGCGGTCAATGAACGGATCATTCAAGCGGTTGAGGAAGACGGCGCGGATGTTTGGTTCGCGGGAGATCCGTCGCGTTTCCTCGGCAATGACTACAGTGCCGATGATTACGAGATGGTCCAAGACATTCTCGATGTGTGGTTCGATTCCGGATCGACACATGCGTTTGTCTTGGAGCAGCGCGATGATCTGAAATGGCCGGCTTCCCTTTATCTGGAAGGGTCCGACCAACACCGTGGTTGGTTCCAATCGTCTCTGTTAGAGGCGTGTGGCACACGCGGGCGCGCGCCTTATGAGGCCGTGCTGACACATGGATTTTTGCTGGACCAAAAGGGCTACAAAATGTCCAAGTCCGGAAGCAATGCCATGGATCCGCATAAGGTCATCAGTCAGAACGGTGCCGAAACGCTGCGCCTCTGGGTCGCGAATGCGGACTTTACGGAAGATCTGCGTGTCGGACCGGAAATCATTAAGAACACCACCGATGCGTATCGAAAACTGCGCAACACGTTGCGTTTTATGGTGGCCAATCTTTCCGATTGGGACGCTGAAAAAGAAGCCTTGCCGGTTTCTGACATGCCGGAACTTGACCGTTGGGTGTTGCACCGCTTGGTGGAACTCGATGAAGAAGTGCGCACCGGCTACAACAATTTCAATTTCAACAGGGTGTTCAACACGCTTTTTAATTTCTGTACGAACGACCTGTCCGCCTTCTATTTCGACATCAGAAAAGACGCCTTGTATTGCGATCCGCAAAACAGCATCCGGCGCCGGGCGGCACGAACCGTGTTGGATAAGCTGTTCGATCATCTCACGGTTTGGCTGGCCCCCATTTTGGTATTCACCATGGAGGAGGTCTGGCTTACCCGCCGCAAGGGAGAGGGTGAAAGCGTTCACCTTGAGGTGTTCCCCGACGTGGACGCGGCCTGGCGCGACGAGCCCCTTTCCGAGAAATGGAAACGTGTGCGCGAGATGCGGAAGGTCGTCACCGGCGCCCTCGAAATTCAGCGTCGTGAAAAAACCATTGGCTCCAGTTTGGAAGCCGCGCCTGTTCTGTATCTGTCCGATGAGAAAGATGTTAATCTTATCAACGACTTAGACCTTGCCGAGATTGCGATTACATCGCATGTGTCGGTGAAGACCACAGTTCCGCCCGAAAGTGCATTCACACTGGAAGAAGTGCCCGGAATTGCGGTAAGTTTTGCTCTGGCAGAGGGGAAAAAATGCGGTCGATGCTGGATGATTTTGCCAGACGTCGGATCCAACCCCAAAACACCAGATTTGTGCGGCCGTTGCTCACAAGCTGTCGAGATTTGGCAGGAGGCCAATGCCTAGACTTGGATTAGCGATTGCAGCCATCACCTTTTGTGTGGATTGGGCTGTGAAACTGTACTTCCTCTATGGGCTTGATTTTATCAATCTCAAGGAAGGACAAGGGTTTGAAGTCACCAGCTTCTTCAACATCATTATGGTGTGGAACCCGGGCGTGAGTTTTGGCCTTTTTCCGGCGGAAAGTGACGCTGGCCGCTATTTTCTGATCGGATTTGCCGCCGTTGTGATCGTGATCCTGACCATTTGGCTGATGCAGGTGACCAATCGCTGGCTGGCCGTGTCCTTAGGCTTCATTATCGGCGGCGCTTCCGCCAATGTGGTAGATAGAATCGTCTATGGAAAAGTGGCCGACTTTTTCCACTTCTATATAGGCGACTGGCACTGGTATGTATTCAATATCGCCGATGCGGCGATCGTTGTCGGGGTCGGCTTGCTAATTGTCGATTCGCTCTTTTCACCGGAGCCTGCTAAGCAGGCGGATGATCGCGTATCCTGAGTAGAGAGGTTGGTTATGAGTTACCGTCAAATGGACAGTTTTGCGAATGCTCGGACTGTTTCGCGGCTCGCTTTGATTGGGGCGTTGGCCTTTGGTCTGGGCGCTTGCAGCGTTTTCACCAACCAGAAGAACCCACCGGATGAATTTGCGGTATTAACCAAGGCACCGCTGGTTATTCCGCCGGATTATGCCCTTCGGCCACCAAAATCAGGCCAGCAATCGCCTGCTGCGCTCCAGGTACGCCAGCGTGCCGAACAGTCGGTTTTCGGGCGTCGCGATGTCGATCCGGAACTGTTGGAAGGCCAGACCAAGGGGGAACAGGCCCTGCTGGCAAAAGCGGGAGCTGTCGATCCCGATCCCTCGATCCGCGAAGTGCTGGGCGAAGAAGTGGCGGCCTTGTCGTCCGGCGATACCAGCCTGACAGACCGTATTATGTTCTGGCAGGAAGACCCGACCGGTATTTCCGTTGTGGACGCCGAAAAAGAAGCTGAACGCCTTCGTAAAAATGAGACGGAGGGCAAGGCTCCGACAGAAGGCGATACACCCTCAATTGATGAAGATTCGGGTGGTTTTCTTGGGGGAATCTTCTAGATTCTTCCTCAAATTTAACGCATTGCCTGAATGATGGGCATGGCGATGCCGTGCCACCGATGGCGCGCGCACATTTCTTAACATTCGCTTTGGAAGGTTTTTCTGACCGTGACAGATAAATCCATTCATAAGGGCGGGCGTTCCGGCGGAACGACCGCGTTGTTGCTTGGGGTGATGCTGGTTGTTGGCGTGGTTGGCTTTGGTATTTCCCAAGGCGCTTCGAAAACCGGTATCTCGAAATCGTCCGATGAGGCCTGGGCTCCCCAAACCTTTGAACTTGATAACGGCATGGAAGTGGTGGTCATTCCCGATCACCGTGTGCCGGTGGTGACCCACATGGTGTGGTATCGCGTCGGCAGCGCCGACGAGCCGCGCGGTAAATCGGGCATCGCGCATTACCTTGAACACCTGATGTTCAAAGGTACGGATACGATTCCGCCCGGCGAATTTTCGAAAATCGTGGCTCGCAATGGTGGTCGGGACAATGCGTTCACGTCTTATGACTACACCGCTTATTTTCAGCGAATGGCGGTCGACCGCTTGCCGTTGATCATGGAGATGGAAGCGGACCGCATGACGAACCTCAAGCTGGTGGATGAGGTTGTGCTGCCCGAACGGTCGGTTATTTTGGAAGAACGCCGTCAGCGTACGGATAATGAACCGTTGAGCTTGCTATCGGAACGGGTCAATGCCGCGCTTTATGTGCATCACCCTTACGGTGTGCCCATCATTGGCTGGAAACACGAGATCCAAAAACTGGATCGTGAAGACGCGATTTCGTTTTATAAGAAACATTACGCGCCGAACAATGCGATCCTGGTGGTGGCCGGTGACATCACGGCTGAGGAGCTGCGTCCGCTTGCTGAAAAATATTACGGCGTCATCCCGCCCGGAGACATTGTTGACCGTGTTCGGGTCTCCGACCCGCCTGTGATCACGTCACAGCGCGTGGTGTTGAAAGATGCACGTGCCAAACAGGCGCGGGTGACGCAGCAGTTAATCGTTCCAAGTTACCGCACTGCCGAAGAGGGCGAGGCCGAGGCGCTGGAAGTGCTCGCACAAATTCTAGGCGGTGGCAGCACCAGCCGCATGTATCAGGAAGTGGTCGTGGACAAGAAACTCGGCGCGTCCGCGGGCACTTGGTATCAAGGCGGTGCCGTCGATGATGGTAAGTTCGGTGTGTTCGCCGTTCCGCGTGCCGGTGTCGATATTAACGATGTGGAAGCAGCGTTGATTGCATCCGTCGACAAGCTCATCGCAGAAGGCGTCACCGTAGAAGAATTGGAACGTGCAAAGAACACCTTGGTGGCGGAAGCGGTCTATGCCCGCGACAGCCAGCAATCCATGGCATATTCATTAGGTTCGACCATAACCACGGGATCAACGGTGGAAGATTTTCTTGCCTGGCCCGACCGGATCTCCGCTGTCACCACCGATCAGGTAAACGCGGTGGCGAAGAAATATTTGGTACGAGATCGCGCTGTCACAGGTATCTTACTGCCCGTGGCAGAAAATTCAGAAGACTCTTAATCACTCATCCGTCCCCCGAGAATTAGGGAAGCCCCCCAATGGCCCTTTTTGTTCGTTCGCTCAAATGCATCGCTACGCTCACCACCCTTGGCGCCGGCTTGGTATTTGGCAACTTGTCTGCTTTCGCCATCGATATCCAGCGGATCGAAACGCCAGGTGGAATTGAAGCCTGGTTGGTGGAAGAACACGCCGTCCCACTCGTGACCATGAGTGTTGGGTTTAAGGCCGGCAGCTTCGATGACCCCAAGGGCAAAGAAGGGCTGGCGTCGATGGTATCGTCGCTTCTGGATGAAGGGGCGGGGGACATGGATTCTCTTGCGTTTCAAAAACGCCTGGAAGACAAAGCGATCCGCATGGGCTTTAGCGCAAGCCGGGATTCGTTCTCCGCGTCCTTGAACACCTTGTCGAAGAACAAAGAAGAAGCCTTTGACCTGTTTCGGTTGGCGCTTACTCAGCCGCGATTCGATGACGAGGCGGTGGAACGGATTCGCGATCAAATCTTGGTGGCGCACGAACAGCAAGAAGAAGACCCCCAGACCATCAGCAGCCGCACATGGTATGAGACGGCCTTTGGTGACCACCCTTACGCTCGACGGTCTTTGGGAACGGGCGACTCAATCAAGTCGATCACAAAGACCGATTTGCGTGGATTCCTGAAATCTAAAATCGCGCGCGATCGCATGTTTGTGGCGGTGGTCGGCGACATCGATCCGGACAGTCTGAGCAGCCTGTTGGACAAGACCTTTGCGGATCTGCCCGCTGGCAGCGACCCCGTTGTGGAAGACCGCATCGAGATTGAAAACAGCGGCACGGTAAAAGTCGTCGATCGAGATATTCCCCAAAGCGTTATGGTGTTTGGCTCTAAGGGGGTGTTGCGCGACGATCCGGATTTCATGCCGGCATATGTGATGAACTATGTGCTTGGCGGGGGTGGGTTTGCCTCGCGCCTCATGGAAGAAGTGCGGGAAAAGCGCGGCCTGACCTATGGCATCTATACCTATCTGGTGCCGCTGGACCGGTCGGGACTTTATATGGGGCAAGTATCGACGGAAAATGCGAAGGCGGGTGAAACCCTGTCCATCGTGCGCGCGGAGTTTAAGAAACTGCGCGAAAACGGTATCACGGAAGAAGAGCTCAAGAATGCCAAGACCTATTTGACCGGCTCCTATCCGCTGCGGTTCGATTCGAATTCGAAGATCGCCGGTCAACTGGTCGCCATTCAGCTTGAAGAGCTGGGCATTGACTATATCGACAAGCGCAATGAGCTGATCAATGCGGTGACGCTGGAGGATATCAAGCGTATCGCCGAACGCTTGCTCGATCCGGACAATATGATCATTTCGATTGTTGGGAAGCCGGAAAATTTAGACGGCTAGAGGGTGCTGGAAGCCCCCGGCGAACAGTGTTACCTCTTGGGTGTCTCCGGACCATCTCTTTTCCCACGACGTGAGGGGCAATGCAGTACACCCAAATCACCGATAATTGTTTCGCAGACCGGATTGGCGCCCAGGGCCTGGCGCCGGATGTTTTCGGACCGCTTTTAGAAAAAAGTGAAAGCGCGCTTCAATGGATCCGCGACGCGCATGCTCAAGACAGTTTGCCGCTGCTGCGATTGCCCGCCGCGCGTGATGACTTGGCGGACGCCCGTCCCACGATTGAGACCTTTTTAAAAGATACCACCGATGTGTGCTTGTTTGGCATTGGCGGGTCGAGCTTGGGCGCGCAGACCTTGGCGCAGCTCGTAGGTTTTGCCACGCCGGGCTTTGCTTGGCCGGATGGGCAGCCGAATTTTCATATTCTCGAAAACCTCGATGCGCAGACTTTCGCGGCGACGTTGGGGCGTCTCAACTTGAAAACGACACGGTTCTTGGTGATCTCCAAATCCGGTGGCACCGCGGAACCGATGATGCAGTTTTTGTCGGCGATAGCTGCCCTCCAGGCGGCCGGAATGGACGGGGAATTGAAAGACCGTTTCCTGGTGGTGACGGAACCGAAAGACAATCCTCTACGGCGCTTGGCCGAGCGGCTGGAATTGCCGATCTTCGACCACGACCCCAATGTGGGGGGGCGCTATTCCGTGTTGTCAGTGGTGGGGCTTTTGCCCGCCATGATGATGGGGTTGGACCCGGTCAAAATTCGGGAAGGGGCGGCGTCTGTTTTGGACCCGATCCTGGCCGGCGCACCGCCATCTGAAATCCCCCCTGCGATAGGCGCGTCGATCATATTGGGGCTGGTCCAGCAGCATGGCATTAATGCCAGCGTTTTGATGCCGTATCTGGACAGGCTCGAGAAATTCGCCATGTGGTATCGCCAACTGTGGGGCGAAAGCCTGGGCAAAGAGGGCCACGGCACAACCCCCGTCCGGGACTTGGGGCCTGTGGATCAGCACAGCCAGCTACAGCTTTATCTCGGTGGGCCCAATGACAAAGTCTTCACCGTTTTGATGGGCGCCGTCGCCGGGACGGGCGCGACCATCACAGATAAGCAGACCGGTGGCGACCCGGACTTGAGCTATCTGGTGAACCGCACCATGGGCGACCTGACCGATGCGGAACAACGCGCCACGGCCGACACGCTGGCCGCCAATGGCCGGCCGGTGCGGGTGATGAAACTCGACCGGCTGGATGAAGCCACCATGGGCGCGTTGATGATGCATTTCATGCTGGAGACGATCATCTCGGCGCATTTGATGGGCATCAATGCGTTCGACCAGCCCGCCGTTGAAGAAGGCAAAGTCTTGGCCCGCAAGTTGTTGGGTGAGATGGGCTAATGTCCATCCGTCAACTGCCAGAGGGATTGGTCAATCGCATCGCGGCCGGTGAGGTCATCGAGCGGCCCTCCAGTGCGGTCAAAGAATTGGTTGAAAACGCCATTGATGCGGGGGCGACCCAAATTGACATTTCGATCCTGCAAGGGGGCAAGGACCTGATCGAAGTCGTCGATGATGGTCGCGGCATGTCGCGTGACGACTTAGAGCTATGCGTCGAGCGCCACGCTACGTCCAAACTGCCGGATGATGATCTGCTCGCCATCTCCTTCCTCGGGTTTCGCGGTGAGGCATTGCCGTCGATCGGATCCGTCAGTCGGCTAACCATCTCCTCCCGCCAGAAAGATGCGGACAGCGGGTGGCAGGTTCAGGTGACGGGTGGCGAAAAACTGAATGCAAAAGTAACGTCCGGCCGGGTGGGGACGCGGGTCGAAGTTGCCGACCTTTTTTATGCCACACCGGCCCGTCTGAAATTTCTGAAGTCGGAGCGGGCGGAAAGCGCCGCCATCACCGACATTGTCAAACGCCTGGCCATGGCCCATCCCTCGGTCGGCTTTTCCCTCAAATCGAATGGACGCAACAGTTTTTCGGTGCCGCCCTCAAACGGCGATTTGTTTGACGCGCGCCGGGAGCGTTTAGGGGCAATTCTGGGCTGGGAATTTTCGGAAAACGCCCTGCCCATCGAAGCTGACCGCGAGGGCATCAAACTGACGGGGTTTGCGGGTCTGCCAACGCTTAATAAAGCGACGTCTCAGTCGCAATATTTATTTGTGAACGGACGGTCGGTCAGGGACAAGCTGTTTTTAGGGGCCATTCGCGGCGCCTATGCGGATTTCCTCGCGCGCGATCGCCACCCTCAGGTGGTTCTGTTTTTGGATGTGCCCTCGCAACAGGTGGATGTGAATGTGCATCCGGCGAAAGCGGAAGTGCGGTTTCGCGAGGCAGGTCTCGTGCGCGGCCTCATCGTGAGCGCATTGCGCCATGCACTTGCCGAAGCAGGACATCGCGCCTCCACAACGGTCTCGGCGGCAGCGTTGGGCGCTTTCCGGTCCGAGCCGCAAGGCGCGCCGGTTTATCAAGCGCGTGCGTCCTCTCGTGGGTTTGGCGGTTTTGCGGAAGCGGTGCAGACCTACCAAGCGCCTCTCCAAACCGCACCGGAACCGGTATTTAACGAGGTGACCTCGCTCAGTGCGCGCACGGAGCTTGCGCCGGTCGATGTTCCGCAAGCTGCGGAAGACGACCATCCCTTGGGGGTCGCGCGGGGCCAATTGCATGAGACCTATGTGATTGCGCAGACCGGGGACGGCATTGTGATCGTGGATCAGCATGCGGCCCATGAGCGCTTGGTTTATGAGCGCATGAAACATCATTTGGATGCGGGCGACGTGCCGCGCCAAATCCTTCTCATCCCCGAGATTGTGGATCTGGATCCCGACGCCGCAAACCGATTGGCGGCGCGGGCGGATGAATGCGCCCGTCTGGGGCTTATTCTGGAAGCGTTCGGCGACGGCGCCGTTGCCGTGCGGGAAGTGCCGGCTTTGCTGGGCGATTGCGATGTTCAGGGCCTGGTTAAAGATTTGGCGGATGATCTAACCGAATGGGGCGAATCGCACCGGTTGAGCGAACGGTTAGAGGATGTGTGCTCCACGATGGCGTGCCACGGGTCGGTGCGCGCGGGGCGGCGCCTAACGGGTGACGAAATGAATGCGCTGCTGCGGGAAATGGAAGCAACCCCCCATTCCGGTCAATGCAATCACGGTCGCCCCACTTATGTGGAACTGAAACTCAAAGACATAGAAAGGTTGTTTGGCCGCCGTTAATGCGTCTACAAATCATTCTATGTCGAGCGCGTCTGCCAAACATATTGATCCGGAACTGGCCACCTTTGGACAACGGGCCAAAGCCTATTTGGATTTGGTGTTCGTTGACCACGGCTTTTTTCGGGCGGTCTATCAGGCTTTTTATGAAGTGGCGCCCGGCGTGTACCGGTCCAATCAACCGGCCCCGCCGCATTTTGGCCGCATAGAGCGTCACGGCATCAAAACAATCATCAATCTGCGGGGGCAACGCGATTGCGGCTCCTATCGGTTGGAACGGGAAGAATGCGCGCGCCGGGGGATTACGCTGATCGATTTTCCGATCGGGTCCCGGGAAGGTCCGTCCAAAGATCGATTGCATCGTGCTCGTGATTTGTTCCAATCGGTCGAGTATCCCATCCTGATGCATTGTAAGTCTGGGGCGGATCGTGCCGGGTTTATGAGCGCCTATTACCTTTTTGTGCATGCGAAAGCGCCCATCGAAACAGCGGCGCAGCAGCTCCATTGGTCCTATGGTCACTTCAAACAGTCCAAAACCGGTGTGCTGGATTTCTTTTTTGAAGAATACCGGCGTTACAACGAAAAAACGCCTATCGACTTTTTTGATTGGGTCGACCAGGTATACGATCCGGATGTCCTCAAGAAAGACTTCAGATCAAAATGGCTGGCCAGCGCGTTTGTCGACCGCATCCTTAGGCGGGAATAGAGGGGTATCATTTGTTGATAGATGACGATCCCAAAGAAGCAAGCCGGTTACAAAGATGATCGACAATACATGAAACATGACGAGGGTATCGAGATAGCCAATCTGATCGGTCGTCGGAACAAATTCCGGCGGAACGTCAAGCACCCAGCTTCGACCAATTGTGTATAGGACAATTTGGCTTATCGCCGCTGTATAGAAGGAAAAGATCGCGACTGTAGATCTTGTCACCAGAAAGGCTGCGACCAACAGATCTAGCACCAGGTAGACAATATCCAAGACTTGCCACTTAAAAGGTGCCCTAAGCCAATCGAAGCCGGTAAGCCCCAATATGTTTAAAACGTGCACCAATGCGCCATAGGCATAAAAGGCCGAGATTGCGAACAAACCGGCAGTGACCACTTGGCGATATCTCGAGAGGCCCGGACGGGGCTTTTCTTCGGAGGCACCTGCTTTAGACATGATCAATTTCAGAATGGGTTTCGTTAGCTGGGTCGGTTCCCTCCGTAGCAAAGAACTGCAAACGGCAGAGCTTTGCATACAGACCATCTTTCTTGGTCAATTCATCATGGCTGCCCGATTCCACGAGGCGGCCTTTGTCCATCACATAAATCACATCCGCATTTCGCACAGTAGATAACCGGTGGGCAATGATGATGGCGGTTCTATTTTCTGTAAGCCTGTCCAAGGCTTCCTGGACGCGACGCTCAGATTCGGCATCCAGCGCGCTCGTGGCTTCGTCCAACAGAAGGATGTTTGCGTCCCTTAAGATCGCACGCGCTAAGGATATGCGTTGACGCTCGCCACCGCTAAGCTTGGTGCCACGATCCCCCACCATGGTGTCGTATCCATTGGGGAGGTTCTGGATGAAGTCGTGGGCGGCGGCCGCTTTTGCAGCGTCTTCGATGTCCTCATTGGTGGCTTCAAGTTTGCCGAGCGCGATGTTAGCGCGCACTGTGTCGTTAAACAGGACCACATCCTGGCTTACGAGGGCCATTTGCGCGCGCAAACTGTCCATGGTGACGGATTTGACATCTTGCCCGTCCACCCGAACCTGGCCTGTCGTGGCATCAAAAAGGCGTGGGATGAGGTTTAAAACTGTCGACTTACCGGCACCGCTGGGTCCGACCAAGGCAACCTTTTGACCGGGCCTGACATTCACCGTGAAGTTCTCAAGCGCATTGATGCCTTTTTCATAGGCGAAAGAAACATCGTCCAATTCAACGGACCCGGCGCCCGGTTTCAATGGCTTGGCATCGGGCGCATCTGTAATCTGCGGGTGTTCGTCGAGCAGCTCATAGACACGCTGAGCGGCGGCTAGGCCTTCCTGAAGAATGCCATTGAGCGTTCCAATTGCGCGCACGGGCTGGGCGGCCAGCAATAGGGCGGTTATGAAGGCAGCGAAATCGCCGACGGAATCAATACCGCTGCCATCGCCGCTAACGGCAGCGCGATACCCCAAAAAGGCAATCACCCCGCCAACGGCCACGCCGCCTAAAACCTCCAAAAACGGGTCCAGAGCCGAGCGGCTTCGGGCCATCTTCATAAGGATGGAATAGAGGCTCTCGAATTTTTGGTCGGCGCGGTTCTGCTCATAGGCTTCCAAGCCATAGGTCTTAACCATCCGCGCCCCACTGAAGCTTTCATAGAGCAGGGAGGTCATATCGCCGATTTCTAGTTGGCTGCTTTTGGATCCTTTGCGTAACCTCCGGCCAATTTCCACAATCGGAAGAGCCGCAATCGGGTAGATCACCAAAACGATCAACGACAACATCCAATCCAAATAAACCAGGTATCCCAACAGTCCGACAACGGTCAGAACGTCCCGAACCAGGCCGGTCATCGCGCGCGAGGTTGCGTCGCGGATCACATTCGTATCGTTGGTAAAGCGCGTGATTAATGTACCGGTTGGGTCGCGGGCCATGCGTGCGAAATCAGACCGAAGAAGATGACCAAACATCTTTTTCTGGATGCCCGCGATAATCCGTAGGGTGATGGCACTTGTCAGAATGCTTTGAAGATAGAAGGCGAGGCCCTTGATCGACGTCACCGCCAAAATCAAAATTGGCACCACATAGATGACGGATTGGTCCTCTGCTTCCAGCATGCCATTGGCGTATTGGATCAGAAACGGATAGGCCGGGGCTGTTGCCGCGAAGATCGCCATGAAAAAGAAGCACAGCAACAATCGACGCCAATGGGGCAGCACCCATTCGCGCCCAAACCGCAGCACCAATGACCGAGTGCTTTGGTCCATGGATAAAAGATTTTTCTTAACGTCGGACAATCCCATACGCCCCTATTGTGCAGCCAATTACATTACCGGCATTCGCCTGTGTTTTCAGGGAATTCTCTAATCTCTGTTTTTACCGCGATTCTCCCCTGTCTAATTGGTAAGTCATTGTAATATATATAAATTTCGGTATTGAATTTAGAGCCGGAATGACGCAAAAGTAAGTCGGCGTCAAATTAGCGCGGGGTGAAGTAGGTTATTGAACCGGCTGCAACCGGTGGTTCGGAAGACAGTGTTCGTTATGAAAATCGGCAAAAAAATAACAAGAAGCAGAGCCTTTATCTTAACCGTTCGAACGCTCGTCGCGCTCTATATCGAGTTTGTCTTTGTTAGCGGCCGCTGGCGCCACGAAGGCTTCGAGACCTTGCGCGGTTTCTGGACAGACAAGAAACCGATCATTGGGGTGTTTTGGCATGGGCGTATGATGATGTTGCCGAAGTTTTGGCGCACCAAACAAAAGCTCAGTATGCTGATTTCTAATCATCGCGACGGGGAACTCATCGCAAAAGCGATCGAGTGGTTTAACTTCGGTACAATTCGTGGCTCCGCCGGTCGCCGAAAAGCCGGACAGGCCGGTGTAACGGCAAAAGGGGGGGCGGCCGCGTTGCGAACCATGCTCAAGATTTTGGAATCCGGGGAAAGCGTCGCAATTACGCCGGATGGGCCGCGCGGCCCCCGCATGCGCGTCTCCAGCGGGGTCGTTACCCTGGCAAAGATGTCCGGCGTGCCCATTCTACCCGGCAGCTGGTCGGCACGGCGATCCCGCGTTTTTGGGTCTTGGGATCGGTTCGTTCTGGCGCTGCCATTCAGTGGAGGCGTCTTCATGGTTGGTGAACCGGTTTACGTGGCGCCCGATGCGACTGACGACGAGATGGAAGCGGCCCGGCAAAACGTTGAAGATCAGCTCAACAGATTGACCGCATTGGCGGACCAAGCCGTTGGTCAAGACCTTATTGAACCGGCGCCTCTCGCCGCTCAAAAAGCAGCTGAATGATCGCTGATGACCGCGCGCGTATCTTCCCCACCGCTTAGTTTGAGGGCTTATGATGTGCTGGCAAGGTGTATGGGGCTTTATGTCGGCCGCCATCTCCGCCGCCGCGCTGCCGTCGGCAAGGAAGACCCCCAGCGGCTTGCAGAGCGTTACGGTAAGGCGTCGTTGCCGCGCCCTGCTGGCACATTGATCTGGTTTCATGTCGCCAGTGTGGGTGAGAGCCTGTCGATCCTAAAACTTATGGAACGTCTTTGTCAGGAAACCGATGCTCATTTTTTAGTGACCTCCGGAAGCGTGACATCTGCTGACTTGATGGCCAAGAGGTTGCCGGATAGGGCGGTGCATCAATATGTTCCCCTTGATCACCCGGCCTATGTAAAAGCGTTCCTGCAACATTGGACGCCGGATCTGGCGATTTGGGTTGAGTCAGAACTATGGCCCAATTTAGTGCACCTCACCAGCGAACAACAGGTCCCGTGCGTGTTGTTGAACGCGCGAATGTCGGACAAATCGGCCCGATCGTGGAAGATGGTGCCTGGTTTGGGACGGTATTTGCTGTCCCGGTTCAAAGAGTGCCTCGCGCAAGACGATATCAGTGCTGAACGTTTAGTGTCTCTTGGGGCGCCAAGTGTTTCGGTCACCGGTAACCTAAAGCTTGCCAGTGGTGCGTTGCCGTTCGACGACGCCGAGCGCGCGCGCTTGGAAGCAGAGATCGCCGGCCGGCCGGTTTGGGTCGCGGCCAGTACGCATGCGGGTGAAGAGGAAATCGTCATCGAGGCGCACCGGCAAATTATCGATACCATCTCGGATCTGCTGACCATCATGGTTCCGCGCCATCCGGACCGTGGGGATGACGTGGCAGAATTGCTCGTCCGGAACGGGCTAAAATTTGCCCGCCGAAGCCAGCAAGAACCTATTGATTTGAGCAAAAATATTTACCTGGCTGATACGTTGGGTGAGTTAGGGTTGATTTATGCCCTCGCCAAAGTTGCTTTTGTCGGCGGGAGTCTGGTGCCTCATGGCGGGCAGAATCCGTTGGAGCCGGCCCGAAGCGATTGCGCGATTATAACCGGTCCGTATACAGAAAATTTTGCCGACATTTTTGAAGATCTTTTGAAGAACAAGGGCGCGGAAAGCGTTACGGGCTCGAAATCTTTGGCCATCGCCGTATCGGCGCTGTTCCAAGATGAGGTTGGTCGGCAGGAGAAAGCGCAACAAGCGTTAAAGGTGGCCACAAAGGCGAACAGGGTGTTGGACACAGTCATCGAAAAAATAAAAGCCCATCTTCCCAATTCCACCGTCCTGAAGAGGCACGCAGGATGAGCCTCAAGGAACCGGATTTTTGGTATCCGAAGGCGGGGCATGTGTCCGCGGAAGCGTTTTTACTGTGGCCGGCGGGGGTCGTCTATGACATGGCGGGGCGCGTGCGCCGTGCCGTGTCGCGGCCCCAACAGATGAGCGTGCCGGTGATTTGTGTTGGCAATCTGGTCGCGGGCGGTGTCGGCAAAACACCAATTGCCATAGCAGTTGCCGACATTTTGAAGGCAAAGGGACATCAGCCCTTTTTCTTAAGTCGGGGATATGGGGGCGTCGAAGAAGGCCCTAAACGTGTTGACGCGTTGGGTGATAACGCCACAGTGGTCGGTGACGAACCGTTATTGCTTGCGCGCCGACATCCCACAATTGTCGCCAAAAACCGTCCGGCGGGTGCAAGCCTGGCAATCACCCAAGGGGCGGATTGCATCATCATGGATGACGGCTTCCAAAACCCGTCGATTGCGAAGGATCTATCTCTGGTCGTGGTCGATGGGGTGCGTGGATTTGGCAATGGCCGTGTTATTCCGGCCGGTCCGTTGCGGGAATCCGTGACCGCCGGACTGAAGCGGGCCGACGCTGTGATTATTGTCGGTGAAGATGGCGGGGTGAGCCGCCAGATCCGCGCGGGTGTGGCAGCCGATAAGATCTTATCCGCGCGGCTGACGCCGCATACGGAGCAACCCATGGACAAAAAACGCCGCTATCTTGCTTTTGCGGGGATCGGTCATCCGGACAAATTTTTCGATACGCTCCGAGAGTACGGATTGCCGTTGTCTGATCAAATCCCGTTTCCCGACCACCACGTCTATACGGAAGACGAACTCTCCATGCTGCGGGAACAAGCAATTTCTACCCATGCGGCGCTCATCACCACGGAGAAGGACTGGCAACGCCTGTCGGAAGAAGCGCGCGCCCAAATTTGGTATTTCGGAATTCAAGCGGACATTGCCGATGCGGCGGCGCTTGAGGCCCTGATTGATCCGCTGTTTGACGCTTAGTTCTTTTTCGCGGTCTCTTTTTTCGCGGTCTCTTTTTTCGGCATGGGGCCAACGAGCAATTGGGGATCCAGCCGTTCTTTGAACCAATTGATCCGCCAATCTAGATGCGGCCCGGTCGAACGCCCGGTAGAGCCGACTGTCCCGATCTTGTCTCCTTGCTGAACCATCTGGCCAACCTCCACCTCGACCGAGGCAAGGTGCGAATATACGCTCGTAACCCCGTGACCATGATCGACCATGACGGTACCGCCGGTGTAGTAGAGATCAGGTTCCGCGAGTGCCACAACGCCGCCTGCCGCTTCAATGACAGGTGTGCCTGTGGGGGCCGCGATATCGATCCCAAAATGGGGCCGTTTTGGTTCACCGTTTAGGATACGTTGACTTCCGAACACGCCGGATATGCGGCCCTCTGTGGGCCAAACAAAATCCTTGGTAAACCATTCGCCTACGGTGTCTTGGGCGCGTACACGGGCGATTTCCGCGTTTTCACGTTTAATGCGTTCGTAGACTTCTTTTGGAGGCGCGACATATTTCCTGGGCAAACCATTGATCCGCTGGATCTGGTATTCCCGCTTCGACACTGTGATGGTTTTGGCAATCTCGTTGTCGCCTTTGGTTACCTTTAGGGCAACGGGGCCCTCAAAGTCTCGCCCAAAGCCAAACACGAACTGACCGTCTGGTGACACCCGGACCGGATTGCCGTCGACGGAAACCTCCGCGGACGGATCAGTTGTGCCGATCATCATGCCACCTTGAACCGCGTCCCCGTCAAGCGATACATCAAGCTCCGCTGAGGCCGGCAGGGCACATGCCGCAAGGAACAATGTCGCCGCGAGTAGACGTTTCATAATCGGTGGTACCTTTATGTGGAGCTGATTTCTTGTTTGCGCTTTATGACGGCTTCCGGGGAACTGTAGGCTTCCTGCAAATCCACATCCCAATAGCGCAGATCGTCCAGAGCGATTTTTTCGCCGGTGACCGCACACAAGACGAATGCGCCGGCTTCCACAACGCGGAATTCACCATCGCCGTAAACGAGTTTCGCAAGACCTGGAAGGCCAGAGCTGGGGTCAAATTTGTTCATTCTTTCATTCCTCGCACCTGATCGGACCAGGTGGTTGTGATCCCGTTAGTCGCGTTAAAACAAGTCACCTTGTTTTTGCGGGGCCGGTTTCTTGGCCGCTTTTTTCTTCGGCTGCCGGGACGTGCCGCCGTCAATCCGAGCGGGTAGGCGATCATCCCGACCGAACTCTATTTCCACCTGGTCGCCCGACGCAAGCTCTTGTCCTGACTTGACCAGCTGTCCGTCAGCGGTGCGCACCACCGCAAACCCCCGCGCCAAGACATCTTCGTAGCTTAAGGATCTTATGAGTTTCCAAAGATTTTCCAAACGATCTTGCCGTTCCTTTTGGCGCAGAGAAATCGCTGTTTCCAGCCGTTTTTCGAGCTCTCCGATCCGCTCCAGGCCGCGCCCCACGCCATCCGAGACCAAGCCCCGGCGCAATCTGGCCGCCGCCCCGGAATAGCGCAATCGATGTTTTGATATATTTTCGCTGAGGGACATGCGCAGCCGGTCGCCAATTGAATCGAATTTCTGGCTGGGCATGGCCAGCAAATCGGTGAGCTTAGGCAAGGCCCGCGCAAGGCTGGTCAGTTTGTGCTCGCTATCCCCAAAGATACGGGATTGGGCGCGCACCTGTCGTTGAGCAAGGTCCAACACCGTCGCCACCAGCTCTGCCTTCACAGGAACGGCCATTTCGGCGGCTGCCGTTGGTGTTGGCGCCCGTTTGTCAGAGACGAAGTCAATCAAAGTGGTATCGGTCTCGTGGCCCACGGCTGAGATCAGCGGGATCTCGCTGTTAAAAGCGGCGCGCACCACGTTTTCCTCATTGAACGACCACAAATCTTCGATGCTGCCGCCGCCCCGCGCAACGATCAGAAGGTCCGGGCGAGGGATTTGGTCCGACGGTTTCATTTTGTTAAAGCCGTCGATCGCGTCGGATATTTGTTCGGCAGCGCCGTCCCCTTGCACCAAGACGGGCCACATCAAGACGTGACGTGGAAACCGATCTTCCAATCGATGCAGGATATCGCGAATCACGGCACCGGTGGGGGAGGTGATGACGCCGATGGTTTCCGGCAGATAGGGCAGGTCCTTCTTGTGGGCCGGATCAAAAAGCCCCTCTGCCGCCAGCTTCTTCTTGCGTTCTTCGAGCAACGCCATAAGCGCGCCGGCGCCGGCTGGCTCCAGCCGATCGATAACGATCTGATATTTGGAACGCCCAGGGTAGGTGGTGACCTTGCCGGTGCAAATGACCTCTAGGCCATCTTCCGGTTTAAATTTCAGCTTGCCCGCGGCGGACCGCCAGATGACGCCGTCCAATACGGCATCTTCGTCTTTCAGGGACAGATACACATGGCCGGACGCGGCGCGTTTGAGGCCTGAAATCTCGCCGCGCACGCGGACGCGGCCAAACGCGTCTTCTACGGTGCGCTTAAGGGCGAAAGACAATTCGCCGACACTAAATTCATAGGCGTTACCGGCGGGGTCGTCCCTGCCAGGAACTACATCAGATGCGGCCATGGGCCCTCACTTGCCAAGACTGTGAATCTCTATGATACAAGAACGGCGCAAAGCAAGAAACGGCTGGTCAACAGCCCTCTCATCACATTGGTCGGCGGAATCATGAAAATCTTAGTTGTGGGCAGTGGAGGTCGCGAGCACGCTCTTTGTTGGGCCATTAGTGCAAGTCCCCTCTGCGATGAGCTCTATTGTGCCCCCGGAAATGCAGGCATCGCCCAAGTTGCGGACTGCATCGACATTGCCGCGATGGATCTTGGGGCACTGTTGAAATTTTGCCGGGACAAGCAAATCGATTTTGTGGTGGTGGGCCCGGAAGACCCGCTATGCGCAGGATTGGTCGATCAGCTGAATGAAGCAGGTATTAAGGCCTTCGGTCCGTCCGCTGCCGCGGCGCAATTGGAAGGGTCAAAGCGGTTCACCAAAGAGCTGTGCGATGAGGCGCGCATCCCCACGGCGCAATACCGGTCTTTCTCGGACCTCGACCCCGCTTTGGACTATGTGCAGGCGCATCCCCTGCCTCTGGTGGTGAAAGCGGACGGTTTGGCGGCTGGTAAGGGCGTGACCATTGCCACCACTTTGGAGGCTGCGCAATCGGCCATCAGAGATGTGTTTGACGGCCGGTTCGGCGCCGCGGAACTGGTGATCGAAGAATTCCTGGTCGGTGAGGAAGCCAGTTTCTTTGCGCTGGTGGACGGCACGCACATTTTGCCCTTGGCATCCGCTCAAGATCACAAACGGGTAGGCGATGGCGACACGGGCCCGAATACGGGCGGCATGGGCGCTTATTCGCCAGCCCCGATCATGACACCGGAGATGACCGACCGCGTGATGACAGAGATCATTTCGCCAACGGTGGAAGCCTTGAAGGGGCGGGGGACGCCCTACAAAGGGGTGCTCTATGCGGGTCTCATGATCACGGAACAGGGACCAAAACTCATCGAATACAATGTGCGGTTTGGCGATCCGGAATGTCAGGTGCTGATGATGCGGTTGATGTCCGACATTCTGCCGGTGCTGATTGCGACCGCGGACGGGGTGTTGGATCATGTGGATCTGCGCTGGTACGACAAGGCCGCGCTGACCGTGGTGATGGCGACCAGCGGATATCCCGGATCCTATGTCAAAGGAAGTGAAATCAAGGGGCTTGCGTCAGCGGGTGCCGCGGACGACACGGAAATTTTTCACGCGGGGACCAAATCGGATGGCGACAAAATTCTCGCAAATGGCGGACGGGTGCTCAATGTGACGGCCCTTGGCGACACGGTGGCCGCGGCACAAAAAAAGGCCTATGCGGCAATCGAGGTGATCGACTGGCCGGAAGGGTTTTGCCGAAAAGATATTGGCTGGCGGGCGGTCTAACGCGCGCACGCTTCAGAATAAGGAGAACAAAATGTCTGATGCAGAGGAACTCTCTCGCCAGGAGAAATTTTCAGGCACTAAGGATGTGGCTGAAAAACTTCGGTTCGAGGAAAAAAAGCTCGAGGCTTATCTGAGCGATATGATCGACGGTTTCGAAGGCCCCATGGAAGTGAAAGCTTTCAAAGGGGGGCAGTCGAATCCTACCTATCAGTTGATAACCCCTACACAGAAATACGTCATGCGGCGCAAACCGCCTGGAACTTTGTTGCCGTCAGCCCATGCGGTCGATCGCGAATATAAGGTGATCAATGCGCTTCATGGTATCGGCTTTCCGGTGCCGCGGCCCTATCTTCTGTGTGAGGATGAAAGCATTGTCGGCACCATTTTTTATGTAATGGATTGTGTCGATGGCCGCATTTTCTGGGAACCGGACATTAAAGGCGTTGATCGCAATGAACGCATCGCGATTTACGATTCCATGAACGAGACCATCGCGCGTCTGCACACTGTGGACTACAAAGCGATTGGCCTTGAGGATTTTGGGCGGCCAGGCAACTATTTTGCGCGTCAGATTTCGCGGTGGTCGAAGCAGTACCGGGCGTCCGAATCCGAGACCATCGTCGAAATGGACCGGCTAATGGAATGGTTGCCGGAAAACATTCCGGAGGATGACAGTACCAGCATCGTGCATGGGGACTATCGTCTGGACAATATGATCCTTCATCCGACCGAGCCAAAAGTGATCGCGGTGTTGGATTGGGAGCTGTCCACCATTGGCCACCCTTTGGCGGACTTCACATACCACATGATGCAATGGCGCATGCCATCCCTTGAAGGTGCGAGTGGCACGGCAACGATTGAAACCCTGGACCTTGTGGCGCTGGGCATTCCATCGGAAACCGAATATGCGGAGGCCTATTGCCGCCGCACGGGGCGGGAATCGATCCCCAATATGGATTACTACATGGCCTACAATTTCTTCCGCCTGGCGGGCATCCTTCAGGGGATTGTCGGGCGTGTGCGGGACGGAACGGCGGCCAGTGACCATGCGGCAGCAAATGCCGATGCGGTACGGCCGCTTGCGGACCGGGCATGGACTTTTGCTCAAGCCGCGGGCGCCGTTTGAACAAAAAAGGCCGGGCGCAATGCCCGGCCTTCTTGATTTGATTCTCTTTAACTTATTCGGCGGCTGCGCGCTTCACACTGTCCGCATGCTTCTTATATTCAAGGCGCGCGATGGTGCGGTTGTGCACTTCATCCGGGCCGTCAGCAATACGCAGTGTGCGCTGTCCGGAATATGCGGCCGCTAATCCGAAATCGGATGTTACACCGCCGCCGCCATGGGCTTGGATGGCATCGTCGATGATCTTTAGCGCCATGTTAGGGGCGGCAACTTTGATCATGGCGATTTCAGCACGGGCGACTTTGTTGCCCACCTTGTCCATCATGTCCGCGGCTTTCAGGCACAACAAACGGCACATTTCGATGTTCGTGCGGGCATCGGCAACCCGTTGTTCCCACACGGAATGCTCTGAAACGGTTTTGCCAAATGCAACACGAGACAAGAGGCGCTTGACCATTTTCTCGAGCGCCCGCTCAGCGGCACCAATCGTCCGCATGCAGTGGTGAATACGGCCCGGGCCAAGGCGGCCTTGAGCAATTTCGAAACCGCGGCCTTCGCCCAAGATAATGTTCTCGGCCGGAACCCGAACGTCTTTGAACAGGACTTGACCATGGCCATGCGGCGCATCATCAAACCCAAAGACCGGTAACATGCGTTCCACGGTGATACCTGGGGTATCGACAGGGACCAGGATCTGAGACTGTTGCGCATGCCGCTCCGCTGACGGATCGGTTTTGCCCATCAAGATCATGATTTTACAGCGGGGGTCGCCAATGCCCGACGTCCACCATTTGCGCCCATTGATGACGTATTCGTCACCGTCGCGTTTGATTTCGGTTTCAATATTGGTCGCGTCAGACGATGCCACAGCCGGCTCCGTCATGGCGAAAGCAGATCTGATCTCGCCATTCAACAAGGGCTTAAGCCACTGTTCCTTTTGTGCCGGCGAGCCATAGCGTTCAATCACTTCCATGTTGCCGGTGTCCGGTGCCGCACAGTTGAACACTTCAGATGCAAAGCCAACGCGGCCCATAATTTCGGCAAGCGGGGCGTATTCCAGGTTGGAAAGACCGAACCCTTCTTCACTGTCCGGCAGGAACAGATTCCACAGGCCTTCTTCTTTGGCGATCTTTTTCAAGTCTTCCATGATTTGCGGAACTTGCCACCGATTGTCTCCGAAGGCGGCCATTTGTTCTGCATAGACAGCCTCAGCCGGATAGATGTGCTTGTCCATGAAGTCTTCGACCCGGGCAATCAGGTCTTTGGTTCTTTGGTTATGGTCAAAATCCATGGGATTCTCCCGTTTTTATGCCCCTGCGGAACAGGGGACAGTTCAATTGCTAGATGACCGCACTTTACAGCCAACAAATCGGGAAATCACCACTCGAAAGTTAGCGTTTTGTCGCAAAGAATCTCTGCAACAGCTCTGCACAAACTGTTTCCTCCATACCGCCATAGACCTCCGGCCGGTGGAGGCAAGACGGTTGATGGAAAAAGCGGACACCATTGTCGACAGCCCCAGCTTTAACGTCTTGGGCGCCATAATAGAGCCTGCGAATGCGCGCATGGGAAATGGCGCCGGCGCACATGGTGCACGGCTCCAGCGTAACGTAGAGGTCGCAATCGGTGAGCCGTTCGGCATCCAGCACCGTGAAACCCTGCCTAAGAACAAGCATTTCCGCATGTGCTGTTGGGTCTTTGAGCTCTCGCGTGCGATTGCCTGCTTCGGCAATTATGGTGTCCTTTTTCACGAGGACGGCGCCCACCGGCACCTCGTTGCGAGCTTGTGCAGCCTGCGCTTGGGCGACGGCGCGTTGCATGAATGATGGTTTCGTATCCATAAAGCTGGACTTAAATGACCCCGTGTGAAACCAGTACGGTTCCTCACCGCTAAAGCTGATTTTCGAATGGTCGATCAAAATACATCAACTCAACAATCCGCCCAAACGCGCCCTGGCGATCGAATAGCGAAAGTGTTGTCGCGGGCCGGTGTCTGTTCCCGTCGTGATGCGGAAAGATTGATTGAGGAACGCAGAGTGACTGTAGATGGAGACGTCGTCCTCACACCGGCGACGAAAGTGACGCCTGACCAAATCATTACCGTGGACGGTAAAAAAGTTCCGCAGCGGGAAGAGACCAGGCTTTGGAAGTATCACAAGCCGCAAGGGCAGGTGACTACCCATCGCGACCCCCAAAATAGACAGACCGTTTTCGACAAACTTCCGGCGGCCATGCCCCGGGTCATTTCGGTTGGGCGTTTGGACATCAACTCGGAAGGATTGTTGCTCTTGACCAATGATGGGGGGCTCTCACGCTTTCTGGAATTGCCAAGCACGGGCTGGGTGCGCCGCTATCGCGTGCGGTTGTTGGGCAAGGTGGACCAATCGGATCTTGATCCGCTTAAAAAGGGAATCACGGTGGACGGCGTCAAATATGGTGCCATCGATGCGAATGTGGATCGGGCAAAGGGGGCGAACGCTTGGTTGACGGTCACATTGCGCGAAGGGAAGAACCGGGAAATACGCCGGGTGATGGAACATTTAGGCTTTCGGGTGAACCGTCTTATTCGTACTTCTTACGGCCCGTTCCAATTGGGGAAACTTGCGGCCGGCGACGTGGAAGAAATTTCGCAAAAAGTCCTGAACGAGCAAGTAGGGTCTTTCTTGCGCGCGTCAGGAAGCAAGGGTTGAATGCGTATCGTCGCGGGAGAATTTAAGGGGCGTCAAATAGTGGCCCCCACCGGCCGCGACACGCGTCCGACGACAGATCGTGTGCGCGAAAGCCTATTCAACAAGCTTGAGCATAATGACGGTGGACTATCGGGGAAACGCGTTCTTGACCTGTTTGCGGGCAGCGGAGCGCTTGGGCTGGAGGCTTTATCACGCGGGGCAAGTTTCGCGTTGTTTGTGGACACGGATGCCAAAGCGCGCGGTGCCATCCGGGAAAACATTGAGGCGCTGTCCTTGACCGGACGCACGCGCTTGTTTCGACGAGACGCGTATGACCTTGGGCCAAAACCCGCCAATGTGGGGGATGCTTTCGATTTGGTTTTCATGGATCCGCCTTATGCGGACGAACAGCTTGATCGCTTGGTGAACACGTTGCTGACAAAAGAGTGGCTGGCGGACGGGGCCCAACTTGTTATCGAACGCGGGTCAGATCAGATCCCTATCGATAACGATACCGTTCGGCTTTTGGATCACAGGCGATACGGCGACTGCCACCTGTTTTTCTATAAATTGGAGCGTAAACATGCTTGATCTTCCCACAGGACCGACATTGGCTCAGTTTCAGGAATATGTTTGGTCGCTTGAAAGGGAGCGGGGGTTCGCCGACCAGACCTTGTTGGAGAAATGCCTGCTGCTTGGTGAAGAGGTGGGGGAATTGTTTAAGTCCGTCCGTAAGCAAACAGGAATGTCCACAGAGCACAATGTTCAAGTGTCTTCCGTGGCCGAGGAACTCGCCGATAGTTTCCTCATGCTTCTCAGCGTCGCCAATCACGCGGGAGTGGACTTAGAGCAAGCCTTCCGTGCCAAGGAAACAAAGAACGAGCAACGCGTTTGGACGAAATGACCTAAGTGTGGAGGTAGTCTGGTTCGTCCGTTTCCGGATCGAGTATCTTGTGTAAATGCACAATGAAGTAACGCATTTTTGCGTTGTCCACCGTGCGTTGGGAGGCACCGCGCCAGGCATCAAAGGCCGCCTTGTAGTTCGGAAAGATGCCGACAATGTCCAGTTTATCCAGGTCTTCGAATTTGGTCTTTTGAAGGTCGATAAGCTCGCCCCCAAAAACCAAATGCAACAATTGTTCGTCAGAGGATTGCGAGTCAGACATATCTATCTCCGCTTACGGAAGTTTAAGGTGGCTCACGCGGTTCATCAGGGATTGATGCATTTCCGGTCCGGCCGCAACGATCGATCTGTGCCGTGTATCTTGAGATTGATTGTAGAGAAACTTGTCGCCCGCGTGGTTGGTGGCAAGGCCACCGGCTTCATGCACGATAAGATCGGCGGCGGCTAGGTCCCATTCGCTTTTCCAATTGAGCGCCATCATGGCATCAAAAGCGCCATTCGCCACAAGGGCCATCCGATAGGCCACTGAATTGGGGTTGTCCAGAACCATGTCCGGCCACGGTTCGGGCCAAGCGGGATGCTTGAACATGGGGCCATACGCCAACATCCGGCATCCTTCGATTTCTTCTCTGACGCTCACCGAGATGGGGGTGTCGTTTAGTTTGGCGCCCCCACCGGCTTGCGCTTCAAACAATTCGTCAGACATTGGATTGTACACAGCCGCGTTTATGGGCCGGCCATCCGCAACAAGGGCAACGCAGATTGTGAAATGTGGTTTGCCTTTTAGGAAGGCGCGGGTGCCGTCAATGGGATCGACAATCCAAACATGATTTTTCGACAGGCGATCCGTGCTGTCCGCGGTTTCTTCCGACAGCCAGCCATAGGCTTCATGAGCTGACATCAATTCTTGCTTAAGGAATTTATCAACAGCGATGTCCGCTTCTGTGACAGGGTCATCGTCGCCCTTGTCCCACGTCTCAATGTCTTGCCCCATATAGTCCAAGGCGATCGCACCGGCTTCTTTCACCACGCGATTGATGAGCGGCTGATGGTTTATGTCCGAACCCGTTGCCATCAGGTGCCGGCGATGGTCATGCCATCAACCCGAATGGTGGGGGCGTTGGCGCCGAATTCGAAAACCAAATCGTCCGCCGGTGTTGCCGCCAGAAACATATCGACCAAATTTCCGGCAATTGTGATCTCGTTGACAGGGTAGGTGATTTCACCGTTTTCGATCCAAAATCCGGTGGCCCCTCGGCTGTAGTCGCCGGTCACACCGTTGACCCCCATACCGATTAATTCGGTCACATAAAACCCTTGTTCGATGTCGCTCATTAGGTCTTTGGGAGAAACAGAACCCGCTTCCATATAGAGATTTGTCGTTGAGGGGGACGGAGGGCCTCCTGTGCCACGGGCGGCCCGCCCATTGGTGGTGAGTTCCAACTGTTTCGCGGAGGACGAATCCAACAGCCAACAGGTCAATGAGCCATCTTTAATCAGCGATAGTTTTTCGGCCTGCACACCTTCACCATCAAACGGCATCGAGCCGAGGCCGCGAAGCCTGTGCGGATCATCTATGATGTTCACGGACGAATTGAACACTTGCTTGTTCAACTTATCTTTTAGAAAACTCACCCCGCGTGCGATGGACCGCCCGTTGATCGCCCCGGCAAAGTGGCCAAGCAGCCCGCGAGAAACACGCGGGTCATACACGATCGGAACAGATTGGCTTTTTACTTTTTTCGGATTAAGGCGTTTGACAGTCTTTTCAGCGGCGATGCGGCCAACCGCAACCGGGTCTTTGAGATCTTCTTCGTGGCGTGCGGAGGTGAATTCATAGTCACGCTCCATACCCGTGCCTTCGCCCGCAATAACCGACACGCCGATGCCGTGGCGGCTTGTGCTGTAGCCTTTACAGAACCCCTCGCTTGTCGCTAACGCGAAAGTGGCGCTGCCCCAACTGGCGCTGGCTCCTTCGGAATTGGTCACGCCATCCACCGCAAGAGCGGCTTCTTCGACGATCTGTGCTTTCGCGGCAAGCTGTTCCGACGAGGGAGGGGGGCTCTTGTCATACAGATCGAGGTCTTTTTGCTCGGTTGCCAGAAGCTCCCGGTCTGCAAGTACGGCATAAGGGTCTTCCGGCGCTGCCTTGGCCATTGAAATGACCCGGTCGACGAGAGGAAGCAGGGCCTCTTTCTTGAAGTCGTTTGACGAAATGCTGGCTTGCTGCTGACCAACGAACACCCGGATTCCAAGGTCGCGTGATTCGGATCGTTCCACGTCTTCCAACTTGCCCAGCCGGTAGCTCGCGGCCTGTGAGATGCTTTCATAAACAAGAGCGTCGGCAGCGTCCGCCCCTGCTTTTATTGCGGCTTTGACAATGTCGTCTGCCAGATTGAGCACATGGTCGAGGGAAATATCAGTCAAATCGTCACCAAGTCATCCAGGTTGGGGAAACGCGTCTGCGCTGCAGCATCTTTTATACGAAAGCATTTCATGGAAAAATAGGGGGGAGGGTGTGCGGCAATAGCATTATAAGCCGCCGACTAGATGGGGTGCCATGCAAAAGACTTTACCGATAATTGCTTTATCGCTCGCTCTAACGGGGTGCATGATACCTGGTCGAGATATTGCCTCTGAGATTTCGTCCCGGGTCACAGCGGATCCAACGCCGTCAGACTTCTCAGTGTGCCATAGCCATGGCTGTTCCAAGGTTGTGCCGGCGGCTATATCCGACGACCAGTGGGCGTCTGTCACCGGCTTTTTGGAGACCCCGCCGAGTTCAGCGGGGGATGAACGCCGGCAGCTCGTATTGGCCCTCGCTCAGATGGAAAAGGTCGTGGGCGAGAAGGTCGGCACCTCGCAAGATCTCGGTGGCAATATGGCTGGGTTTGGGCGCAAATTTCAGCTCGACTGTGTGGACGAAATGACCAATACGGGCACCTACCTCACCATGTTGAGCAAGGAAGGCCTCCTTCGTTTCCACACACCGGAGCGGCGTGTCACCCAGTCGTTTTTTGCGCGGTCGTTCTGGACCCACACGGTGGCAACCGTCAAAGAAAGCGAAACGGGCCAAGAATACATCATCGACACGTGGGTATTGGATAATGGGGAAACCCCCTACATCATGCCGATTGAAGATTGGGATGAGGGAAAAGAGCTGGCCCGCGTCTACTGACGCCTGAAAGAACTATGCCTCGCCGGACATTTGCCAAACGGTTGTGTTGCGCACGTCCATGTCTTCCAGTTCGCGCGTGGTTTTGACCGCGTAGGCGATGAGCTTTTCTAGATTTTCTTTCGGCAGGTAGGTGCGCCCCGGATCGCCGATCAGCACCGCGCTGCCCCGAGAGACGTGACGGGAGAGCCAATCTTCAACCTGTGTGGCGAGCGGTTGTTCGTAGCAAATGTCACCGGCCAGAACCACGTCCCAACCCGCATCTGTGTCGGTCAACAGATTGTCGCTGGTTGCGTCAATGGTCACCTTGTTGATCGACGCATTCAACAGGCAGGCCGCTTTTGAGAACGGATCGATATCCGCTGCCAGCACGGATTTGCCACCCGCCATGGCGGCGGCGATGGCAACGATCCCGGACCCCGCTGCGAAATCAAGCACCGTCTTTCCGGCGACCCAATGCGGGTGGTCCAGAATATATCGGGCCAGCGCTTGACCGCCGGCCCATGCGAATGCCCAAAAGGGGGGCGGCACGCCCCGCTCCGACAACTCCTCTTCGGTGAGCTGCCAGATGGGGACAATCTCGCTGGCGAGATGAAGCTTAATCTCCGGAACCAATGGGCAATCCAGGACCTCAGTATTTGCCTTGATGAAGCGCGCTGGATCGGGTGCGGTCATTGATGATGAGGGCGGGAGTGTTTGATGCCCACCTTATTGGGCCAAGGCGCAGAATTTGGCGACCGTCGCGCAGGTTTTGCCTTTTGCTTTGGACTTACAATCCGCTAACGCTGTGCTTTCGGCAGATGCCAAATCAGCGGCTTCGGCCCAGGCCGAGATTGGCTTTGATTGCCCAATCCGGGCGAGGGCCACGCACGCATTCGTGACGGTTGCCACGACCTCACATTCATTGCCATAGACCCAGCATTCCTTGAGAGCACGGGCTTCTGCTTTCTTTTTGGAGGTGTAATCGCTGGCCCAACCATGGGCGCCGGTCTTGGAATCATAAGCCATGGCGCCATGAAAATCGTTTGCAGCCGCCGGTTGGCTGAAGCCAAGGCCCAGTGCAAGAACTCCGAAACTCAACAGTCTAGCCATAGTCATGCGCCAGTAACCTCCCGCAACCGCTTTCAACGCTTTTACAATGCCATATTCGAGTAAATGGATCGTTGGCCCTTATTAACCAATTGTCGCCAATTGTCGGTGCCGGGCCCGCTTACGATCCAATTAAGCGGTAATATTTCCCGCTATTATGGCCCCAAACATGAGCAAGCCAAAGTCCCTATTGGACTTAAATATTTTTAAGCAGACCCGGGGCTGGTCCGTATGGAGGCTCACAATTTGATGGGCCAGATGAACAATGCCCAAGGCCAACACGGCGTAAAACCCCCATCCAAGACCAGCAAGACTGCCGCCGACAGTGAGCAGAATGGCGGTCATGCCGTAAAAACCGCACAGCCAGGCCTTGGTGTTTTCCCCGAATTTGAGCGCGGTGGATCCCACACCGATCAGGGCGTCGTCTTCTTTGTCTTGGTGGGCATAGATGGTGTCGTAGCCGATGGTCCAGAAAATAGCGGCCGCATAGACCGAAATGGGGGTCCAATCCAAATTCCCGGTGACGGCGGACCAGCCCATCAACACGCCCCAGTTAAAGGTAAGTCCCAGAAAGGCTTGGGGCCAATAGGTAATCCTCTTCATGAAGGGATAAACCGCGACAAGCGCAAGGGACGCAACGCCTAAAAGAACCGTGAAAAGATTTAAGAATAGAACAATGAAAAACCCAACAAGGCATTGAATAAAAACAAAAATCCATGCCTGTCTTAATGTGACAGCCCCGCTGGGCAGGGGGCGGCTTTGGGTGCGGGCGACGCGCGCGTCAATATCGCGGTCTACGATATCGTTGAAGGTGCAGCCGGCGCCGCGCATGACCAGGGCGCCAATGGCAAACAGCAGTAACAGGAACACATCCGGATAAGGACTTCCCGTTCGGGGGGCGGCCAGTGCAATGCCCCACCAACCGGGAATCAGCAGCAACCAGGTCCCAATCGGGCGGTCCCAGCGGGCGAGCTTCAGATAGGGTTTCAGAGCTGGCGGCGCATATAGATCAACCCAATTGCTGGGCTGAGCATCTGAGACGGGGCCTTCATAGGGGCGTTTGGGGGCGAGCTCCATGCGGCGGATACTAGCCATAACGACTTCAGGCGCAAGATGTTAACAGCGGCGAATGAAGGCTGGCTTTCGGGAAGCCAAGGCGCTAGGCAGGCATATGGCTGAACGCATCGAACCTGAAACGGGCAAATCATCGATCCGGCTCTATGTGGCCGCTCCGTTGCGGGAGGGGGCATCCATAGCCCTGTCGAAAGACCAAACCCACTATCTGAAAAACGTCATGCGGCGGTCGGTGGGGGACACCGTGCGTTTGTTCAATGGGGCCGATGGGGAATGGCTGTGTGTGATTTCCGCCCTCAACCGAAATGACAGTACCCTGGAGGCGCAGTCAAAACTGCGCGATCAGACAAGCCTTCCGGATATCTGGTTGGTGTTCGCGCCCATCAAGAAAGTGCGCCTGGACTATCTCGCGCAAAAAGCAACGGAGATGGGCGCATCAAAGCTGCAACCCGTGATCACAAGCCGAACTCAAGTGGCCCGCGTGAATATAGAGAGGCTCGCGTCAAACACGATCGAGGCGGCTGAACAATGCGGATGTTTGTCGGTTCCGGATGTGGCGGAGCCCATGCCCCTCAAAGCGCTTTTGTCTGATTGGGATCCGGTGCGCCAATTGGTGTTTTGCGACGAAGCCCCGGATGTGCGCCCGGCCCTGGAGGTTTTGTCCAAAGCAGCCGCAGGTCCGTACGCCCTTCTGATTGGTCCCGAAGGCGGGTTTGACCCTCAGGAACGGGAGATGTTGCGATCACTTTCTTTTGTGCTGCCCATATCGCTCGGTCCGCGCATTATGCGGGCGGACACGGCGGCCGTTGCGGCCCTTGGGATTTGGCAAGCGACGCGCGGCGATTGGAGCTGATCTGCAATTCGGCCGGGCATTCCCACGCCTTGTCAGAGGATGGATGAAACCGTTAAATGAGATTGGCCTTCGGTTTGGTCCATGGTGAAAACACAAGAATGGGGCGCGCAAGCACCCACAAAAAGAGAGTTTCTAAGGACATGTCCATTCCCCAGGAAGGCGGCGGCCCGATCGAGAATCGCGCGCAGCTGGTCGAATTTTTGGAAAGCGGATGCAAGCCTCCCGAAAGCTGGCGCATTGGGACAGAACACGAAAAATTCGGATATCGCCTAGGAACCCTCGCACCTCTGCCTTATGGCGGGGACAAGGGGATCAAGGTTCTGCTGGAAGGCTTGCAGCAATTCGGCTGGGAACCGGTTCGCGAGGGCGACACGCTGATCGGTCTGAAGCTGAACGGGGCCTCGGTAAGTCTAGAGCCCGGAGGGCAGTTGGAATTGTCGGGTGCGCCGCTCGAAGTGCTGCACCAAACCTGCGATGAGGTGCATACCCATCTGGACCAGGTGGAGCGCATCGCCAAAACCATCGATGCCGGATTTATCGGTCTTGGTTTCTCGCCCAATTGGTCGTTGGACGAGACCGAAACCATGCCCAAAGGGCGCTACGAAATCATGAAGCGTTATATGCCGACCGTCGGCACCCACGGCCTCGATATGATGTTTCGTACGTGTACCGTTCAAGTGAACCTGGATTTCCAGTCCGAAGCGGATATGGTGAAAAAGTTTCGAGTGGGGCTGGCGCTGCAACCGCTTGCAACCGCGCTGTTTGCGAATTCTCCGTTTACAGAGAATAAGCCAAATGGGTTTTTGTCCTTCCGGAGCCAAATCTGGCTCGACACGGACCCGGACCGTACCGGTATGCTGCCATTTGTGTTTGACGATGGGTTCGGCTTTGAGCGGTATGTGGACTACGCGCTCGACGTGCCCATGTATTTCATCTATCGCGACGGCAAGTATATCGACGCAATGGGCAAATCGTTCCGCAAATTCCTGGACGGTGAATTGGATGTGCTGCCCGGCCAAATCCCTACGCTAAGCGATTGGGCCGACCACCTCACGACGATTTTTCCGGAAGTGCGGATCAAGAAATTCATGGAAATGCGCGGTGCCGATGGGGGGCCGTGGCGCCGCTTGTGCGCGCTGCCGGCCTTTTGGGTTGGCTTGATGTACGATCAACAATCGCTCGATGCCGCCTGGGATCTGGTGAAAGACTGGAGCGAGGAAGAGCGCGACACGCTGCGCCGCGAGGTGCCCAAGACCGCGCTCAAAACAAAGTTCCGCGATGAGACTCTGCAAGATATTGCGGGACGGGTGCTCGACATCGCCAAAGCCGGTTTGGCGCGGCGGGCCCGTAAGGATCGCTGGGGCGATGACGAAACCCATTTCTTGAATGCGCTTTTTTCTACCGTGGAAAGCGGCGAAACGCCCGCCGAGGAAATCCTCAAAGCCTACAAAAATGATTGGGACGGTGACATCAGCCGTCTGTTTGCGGAATATTCCTACTGAGCGTCGTTTAGACCTGCGATGTAGTTGCGCAAACGCTCTTCCTCATAAAGAGAGCCGGGTATGGAGTCATTGAAGTCGTCAAAGATAACGATGGAATTTTCAATCTTGACCAATTCAATACCTGCTTTTTCAAATTGGTCTAATACAACCAGATCTCTCGCTCTTTTGATGGTGGTGCTCCAATCAAGCAATCGCTGTTGAATGTGCGGTGCATTGGGGTATCGGTTGTGGATAAGCCCTAATCGTCGTCGCGCGGCGTTGGCAATAAATGAAAAAACGTGGCCATCGTATTGGCTGGCTGCACGTGCCATCAGATCAACCATCGTGGCGACGTCGCCTAGATCAGCACCTGGTGTAAGAGCGACCGGTTCATCTGGTGTTGGTGCCTCAAGCGCCGACACATAGGTCAGCAAGGCCTGTTTCACTTTAGCCGGTGGCGTCAGTCCGTCGAATTCTTCCTCGATGACGTGGGTCACCATCTGATCCAGCGTGGCGAAGCGCCCATCTGACGGATAGGGCGCTGTTTTCGCGACGCCATAGAGCATTGGGATGGGAACGGCATTGTCGATGCCATCCTCCGTATGTGTGCTGAACAAAGAATTTGTCGGGTCAAACGTGCCAGGTGTTGACGACAAACCGTCCACAAAGAAATGAGGATTGGTCCCGCCGCTCAGATGGCAGGAATTACAGGACATACCATCCCGCGCGGCCAAGCCGCCCAGCAATGTGGGGGAGCGGAATGCGACCCGACCAAGTTCGTAGTCCCAAAACGCGTCGGAAGACAGTTCGAACGGATTTGCTTGTTCGGCGGGGGCGTAAAGGGCGGGCCCAAGGTCGCCGCTTTCTAACACCGCCCATTTCAGGTCGGGGATCAGAATGTCGTCGGCGAATGCCGGCAGGGCGCTCGCCAGGAAAACAAGCAGACCGACCCAAGACCGGTGCATGGTGTTAGCCGGTACCGCCAACCGTCAATTCATCAATCAATAAGGTAGGTTGCCCCACACCAACCGGCACGCCTTGGCCATTCTTCCCGCAGGTGCCGATGCCGGAATCTAGTTCCATGTCATTGCCGATCATGGATACTTTGGTCAGCACATCCGGGCCATTGCCGATGAGAGTGGCATCTTTGATGGGGGCTCCAACTTTACCGTCTTCAATGAGATAGGCTTCGGTGCAGGAGAACACGAACTTGCCATTGGTGATATCTACTTGGCCGCCGCCGAATGACACCGCATACATGCCTTTCTTGACGGACTTGAGGATTTCCTGCGGGTCCTTATCGCCTGACATCATGTAAGTGTTGGTCATGCGCGGCATGGGCATGCACGCGAACGATTCGCGGCGGCCATTGCCGGTGGGGGCCATGCCCATCAAGCGCGCGTTCAGCCGATCATGCATGTATCCCTTTAGGATGCCATCTTCGATCAACACCGTCTTCGATGTGGGCGTGCCTTCATCGTCGATGGTGAGGGAGCCGCGCCGGTCGCTGATGGTGCCGTCGTCCACCACTGTCACTCCCGGAGAGGCCACCCGTTCATTCATGAGGCCCGCAAAGGCGGACGTTTTTTTCCTGTTGAAATCGCCTTCTAGGCCGTGGCCGATGGCTTCGTGTAGCAAGATCCCCGGCCAACCCGGCCCCAACACGATGGGCATTTCCCCGGCGGGGGCTGGAACAGCGTCGAGATTAAGCAGTGCCTGACGAAGCGCATCGTCCACATACGCCTGCCAATTGGTAGGGTCGATGTAGTGGTCGTAACTGGTGCGTCCGCCACCGCCAAAGGAGCCGGATTCCTGCTTGTCGCCGTCTTCCACAACAACCGACACATTCAAGCGCACCAAGGGTCGAATGTCGCGTAACGTTTCACCATCGCGGCGCAGGATTTCGACCGCCTGCCACGACCCCAACAGGGAACAGGATACCTGTTTTACGCGTGAATCCTTGTCCCGCGCATAGGCGTCTATGTCCTGCAAGATTTTGACCTTCTGGTCGAACGGATGATCGTTTAAGGGATTATCATCCGTATACAGCTTGACATTTGTTTTTGTGGGGCCTTCCGCGGAGTTTCCTGTGTGATTTTGTTTAACGGCTTGAACGGAAGAAGAGGCACGCTTAATCGCGTCCTCTGACAGATCTGACGCATGCGCATAGCCTGTCGCTTCATCGGCAATGGCCCGCAATCCGAAACCTTGCGTGGTGTCAAAGCTCGCGTTTTTCAACCTGCCATCATCAAAAACAAATCCTTCGGACTGGCGATATTCCAGAAACAGTTCGCCATCGTCCGCCCCTGTCAGCGTGTCGTCCACAATCGTCTGTACACGGCTTCTATCAAGCCCCGCTTGCTCGAAAAACAAGTCGGTGGTGGCGGGCGATTTTGACATGCGATGACTCCTAAATCGAAAAACACAACGCTGCGCGCTGCCAGCTTATTCCTCAGCCGGTGTTACACCATAATAGACCAGCTTGTCCCGCGGTTCTTGCCATCCCGGGCGCAGGGCGTTCGCTGTTTTGAAATCTTCAATCGCCTGGTCTTTTTGGCCAAGGCGTTCGCGAACAAGGCCACGGTTATAATAGGCCGCATAAATTTGCTTAGTCTCACCCAGAATAGCCGCATCATAATCGGACAGGGCGGCTTCATATTTGCCCTGCATGAAATAGGCATTGCCGCGATTGACATAGGCTTCCGGCATGCCGGGCACGATGCGTAACGCTTCTTCGAAATCTTTCAGCGCGGCGTCGAAATTTTGGGCACGCAAATAAAGAATGCCCCTGTTTACATATGTGCCGGCGGTTTCGCCTTTGTCCAACGCGCCACTGCGCAAGGCTTGGTCGCAATCCCCAATACCGCTGGTGCCAAAAGGTGAGCTTGCCGCTAAATAACACGCTTCGCCTTCTTTGCTGCCGATGACGGTAACAGCGGCTTGAGCGCTCCAAGAGGTAAGTGCGGTGAGGGTTATCGCTAAAAATAGTTTCTTCATGTGGTCAGCTCTTTGTTAGGCAACACGCGAGTGCACGAGGCTGATCCGGCCTGGTATGCCACTCAAGTCGCATTGAACAATCCGCCCATGGGTTTGATACATGGGGTACTGAACGACCTGAAATTTGTTGAGGTCGACGAGAAACGTGCCGTTAATGCGACCAAACCAATGGTCCCATTCCGCGAAGCCCCAATTCTGCCAGTCGTGCGGGGGCGCACGGCGGATATCGTGCACCAGATCAAAAAATGAGGCACAGAATCCGGCGACGGATTTGCCTGGCCGAAGTGGGTCCAAGCGAGGGGCTGCCGATGTCAGAAGGGCCGGTACATTTCCGCCGTGGCTACCGACGTGAATGCCTGCGGAAATTTCACTGCCGCGATGAAAATGAATAAGCGCTTCGTCTCTCATACTCCGGAAATATATATCAGATTCCGGGCGAGACGAGGTGTGCGTCGCGCTTATTTGTCAGAGAACAGTTTACCCAGATTGCTGAGCGGGAATGGGAAAACCACAGTGTTTGTGCGGTTATTCGCAATTTCCTGCAATGTGGCCAGATAACGAAGCTGTATCGCTTCGCCCTGTTGGGAGATGATCTGCGCGGCTTGGGTGAGTTTTTCGGCGGCTTGAAGTTCGCCTTCTGCGTTAATGACCTTCGCGCGCCGTTCCCGTTCAGCTTCTGCTTGTTTCGCGATCGCGCGGACCATGCTCTCATCGATGTCCACATGTTTGATTTCCACATTGGCCACTTTGATGCCCCAGGCATCGGTTTGGCTGTCGAGGATGGTTTGGATATCACTGTTCAGCTTGTCGCGTTCGGACAACATGTCGTCCAGTTCGTGCTTACCTAGAACGGACCGCAAGGTGGTTTGGGCAAGCTGGCTGGTTGCTTCAATGTAGTTTTCCACTTTGTTTATCGCCCGGTTGGCGTCGATCACGCGGTAGTAAATCACGGCGTTCACGCGCACGGAGACGTTGTCTTGCGAAATCACGTCCTGGGTGGGAACGTCATGCACCAAGGTCCGCATGTCTACGCGCACCATTTGCTGAATGTAGGGAATCAGCAAGATAAGCCCGGGTCCTTTGACCCCGGTGAAACGGCCAAGTGTAAAGACCACGGCGCGTTCATATTCGCGCAAGACTTTGACGATCTGCGTAATCAATACGATCAGGAAGATCGCGCCGACAAAATAAAGGCCGATTAGATCACCATCCATCACCAAATCCTTCTTGATCGTTTTCCGTTATTCGCTCTTACGCGTAAGACCAATCCGTCAACGCCTTCAACAACAACTTCATCGCCAACGGAAATAGCATCATTGCAGACGGCTTGCCATCTTTCGCCGTCCACCTGCACATACCCTCGGTTTCCGTCCCATTCTATGACGGTGCCGACTTGTCCCATCAGGTCTTCAATGCCGGTAACGATCCGGCGGCGCATGGCGCCAACCACATATACCGTCACCACAAAGAAAAACAGGCCCGTGGCGGCGGTGGTGCCCGCGATGACCTGCCAGTCCAACTGAAATTGAGGGGAATCCGTGTCAAACAGCAAAGTGGCACCAGCAGCGAAGGCAAAGATCCCGCCGATGCCTAATATGCCGAAACTGGGCGAGAACGCCTCCGCCACCAGCAGCGTTATTCCCAGGATTAAAAACGCCACGCCAGCGGCATTCACAGGCAGGACGCTCAGAGAATAGAGCCCAAGGATCAAACAGATGGCGCCGATCACGCCCGGGAAAATCGAGCCCGGATTGGCCAGTTCGAAGAACAGTCCATAGGTGCCCAAGGTCATGAAGATAAATGCAATGTTCGGGTTGGTGATAAGGATCAATAGGTTGGTGACCCAATCAATTTCCCAACGTTCGATCTTGGCGTCTTTGGTGACGAGCACCACGTCGTTTTCTTGAACCTTGACCGTCTTGCCATCGATTTGCTCCAGCAGATCCTCAACGGAAGAGGCGACCACGTCGATCACGCCAAGTTCAAGCGCCTCCGAATAGGGCAGGCTGGCGGCTTCCCGAACGGATTTCTCCGCCCATTCCGCATTTCGGTCGCGCAATTCCGCAAGGCTCTTGATCCACGCCACCAGATCGTTGACGGCCTTAAGACCCGCGGCTCCTGCGGGTGCGGCTGGTTTTGATTCTTCTTTTTGATCCGTTTGGGTTGTCTCGCCGTCGTTAGACGTGTCGGGCTCCGATGTTTCTTTATCGTCGGGCGGTGCCAATGGCGACCGCGGTGGATTCTGACTTGGTGACCCGCCCAGCTCGATGGGGGTCGCGGCGCCCACATTCGTACCCGGCGCCATTGCCGCGATATGCGCGCCATAGAGAATGTAAGTACCCGCACTGGCCGCATGTGCCCCCGAGGGCGACACGTAGACCGCGACCGGCACGTCAGATTTTAGGATGTCTTCAACGATTGTCCGCGTGGTTGTGACAAGCCCGCCGGGCGTGTTCAGTTCCACCACCACGATGCCGGCGTCTTGAGATGCCGCATCATCATAAACTTTAGCGAGATAATCGGCGATGGGTGGCCCGATGGCAGCCTCTATGGTTACGACCACGGCCTTTTTAGGTTCACCCGTCGTGCCAGATGACGTTTCTTGGGCGGTCCCGTTAAAGACCAGGCCGAAAAAACCCAATAACACCAATGACGTAGAAAAAAGTAAGCGCGTCCACGCCCAACTGGACGACCGCCATTTCCACCTAGGAAGATTTGCTTGCATATTTCAATGCCGTGCCCCGTGCCCCAAAGCGCCTTCCGACAATATATGGGTGGGGGCCTTGGCGCCAGCAATGATTCGCGCCCTGAAACGGCTTTTTCGTCCTAACAACAGGGGGGTATTTGACCGCCATGGATACGAAAAAACCCAATAGAATCAATATTGTGGCATAAGGTCGCAATGACGCTGTGTCTGCTCGTCGATACAAACGCGCAAGCTATTATCAAGCCTGCGTGGCTGAAGGCACACGTGTATCCTTTTCAGTGTTGGCTTTGAGTGCGAGAATTGCTGCACGGAATGTGCGCGCTTTAATTCGGGTGAAAGCGGGAACCTATGACGATTAAAAATTTGGCGGGTTTTGGATTGACTGCAATGGGATCTGCCGTCCTGTCCACAGCGGCTTATGCGTCGCAGGCAAAGGATTGGCAGCTTGGACTTCAAGAACCCGCTACGCCGTTGATGACGCAGCTGGTGTCGATGCACGACTATGTGCTGATGCCGATCATCACGGTCATAACGATTTTTGTTTTGGCGTTGTTGGTTTACGTCATGTTCCGTTTCAATTCGCGAAGCAATCCGACGCCGGCAAAATTCACGCACAACCTACCGATTGAGATTGCCTGGACGCTTATTCCGGTTTTGATCCTGGCAGTGATCGCGGTTCCGTCATTCCGGTTGTTGTTTAAGCAAGATGTCATTCCGGAAGCGGATATGACGATTAAGGCAACGGCCAGCAGCTGGTATTGGTCGTACGAATATCCCGACCACGACGATATTTCGCTGACCGCTCTGTTGCTTCCTGAAGAAGAAGCGCGGTCCACCGGAAAACCCTGGCTTTTGGCCACCGACGAAAATGTGGTTGTGCCCGTTGGGGCCGTTGTGCGCGTTCAGGTCACATCCACGGATGTGATCCACAGTTGGACTGTGCCTGCTTTCGGCGTGAAGATTGACGCGATGCCGGGACGCTTGAACGAGACTTGGTTTCAAGCGGAACGGGAAGGCATGTTCTACGGACAGTGTTCGGAACTGTGCGGTAAGGATCATGCGTACATGCCGATCGCAGTCGAAGTTGTCTCGCAAGAGAAATTCGATGCCTGGGTAAAATCGCAGACCGCATCGAACGACCTGTCGCCTAAGACCACTGACGTCGCGCTGCGCGCTAAATAGATTATTGAAGGACGATAAACATGGCTACTGAACACGGTGCAGCATCGGCCGGACACGACGATCACCACCCCACGGGTTTGGTGAGATATCTCTATTCGACCAACCATAAAGACATCGGCACGATGTATCTGATCTTCGCGATTATCGCGGGGATGATTGGTGGCATTATGTCCATCATCATACGGACGGAATTGGCCTCGCCTGGTATCCAGATGGGCGGCGACGATATCGAAACGTGGAAACATACGTACAACGTTCTGGTGACCGGCCACGGCCTTATTATGATCTTTTTCATGGTGATGCCGGCCATGATCGGCGGTTTCGGGAACTGGTTCGTGCCGTTAATGATCGGTGCGCCGGATATGGCGTTTCCGCGCATGAACAACATTTCATTCTGGCTGTTGCCGTTTGCGTTCCTGCTGCTGGTCATGTCGATCTTCGTTCCCGGACCTGTCGGGGCGAATGGTGTTGGCGGCGGTTGGACAATTTATCCGCCATTGTCGTCCACGGTGGGGCAACCGGGACCGGCGATGGACCTCGCGATCTTCTCTCTGCACATTGCCGGCGCATCGTCGATTTTGGGGGCGATCAATTTCATCACCACGATCTTCAATATGCGCGCGCCGGGCATGACGCTGCATAAGATGCCGCTGTTTGTGTGGTCAGTCTTGGTCACGGCCTTTTTGTTGTTGCTGTCGCTCCCTGTGTTGGCAGGCGCCATCACCATGTTGCTGACGGACCGCAATTTCGGCACCACCTTCTTTGACCCAGCAGGCGGCGGGGACCCGATCCTCTTCCAGCATCTGTTCTGGTTCTTCGGGCATCCGGAAGTGTACATTCTGATCCTGCCAGGTTTCGGCATGATCTCTCACATTGTGGCAACCTTCTCGAAGAAGCCGGTCTTTGGCTATTTGGGCATGGCCTATGCCATGGTCGCCATCGGCTTTGTGGGCTTTATTGTGTGGGCGCACCACATGTACACGGTTGGCCTGGACGTCAACACAAAAGCCTATTTCGTGGCGGCGACCATGGTGATCGCGGTACCGACCGGGATTAAGATCTTCTCGTGGATCGCCACCATGTGGGGTGGGTCCATTGAGTTCAAAACTCCCATGTTATGGGCGATCGGTTTCATCTTCCTGTTCACCGTTGGCGGTGTGACCGGCGTGGTACTGGCAAATGCCGGCGTCGACCAAGCCCTGCATGACACCTACTATGTGGTGGCACACTTCCACTATGTGCTGTCGCTGGGTGCCGTGTTCGCGATTTTTGCGGGCTGGTATTACTGGTTCGGCAAGATGACCGGCTATATGTATTCCGAGTTCATCGGCAAGCTTCATTTCTGGACCACCTTTATCGGCGTGAACTTGATCTTCTTCCCGCAGCACTTCTTGGGTCTAGCGGGGATGCCGCGACGCTATGTGGACTATCCAGATGCCTATGCGGGTTGGAACATGGTGTCCTCGGTTGGGTCTTATATCGCTTTTGTTGGAACGTTGATCTTCATCTACTCGATCATCGATGCCTTCATGAAAAAGCGTGTGTGTGCGGACAATCCGTGGGGCGAAGGAGCCACCACCTTGGAATGGACCTTGCCCTCACCACCACCGTTCCACCAATTCAACGAACTGCCGCAAATCAAGTAGGCGGTCGAGGAGGCCTTTGGCGTGACGGACGCTAGTCTCGGATTAGAAACTACGGAACAGAGCCGGCATCCTGTCGGCTCTGCGCCTTCTGTGGCGACCGTTGGGGACTATGTGCAGCTTTTAAAGCCTCGGGTGATGTCTTTGGTGATCTTCACATCACTTGTGGGCATTATGATCGCGCCGGGCGGGCTTCACCCCATTTTGGCGGCGACCGCTTTGCTGTGTATCGCGGTGGGCGCCGGTGCGTCAGGTGCGTTGAACATGTGGTATGACGCGGACATCGACGGCCGTATGTCTCGAACCGAAAGCCGCCCGATTCCGACCGGCAAAGTCCATAAGGATGAAGCGCTGACATTCGGGATCACACTCAGCCTATTGTCTGTTCTGGTATTGGGGCTTGCCACCAACTACCTCGCAGCCGGTCTGTTGGCGTTCACAATTTTGTTCTACGCGGTGATTTACACCATGTGGCTCAAACGCCGGACGCCTCAGAACATCGTCATTGGTGGCGCCGCGGGAGCACTGCCTCCGGTGATCGGCTGGGCGGCTGTGACGGGATCGGTGACCGCTGAACCGCTGGTTTTGTTCCTGATTATCTTCCTGTGGACTCCGCCGCATTTCTGGGCATTGGCCTTGGTACGTTATGCTGACTACGAAAAAGTTGGTGTGCCGATGATGCCGGTCACATTTGGCGATGTCACCACACGGCGCCAGATTTTCTTCTATAGCTTGGCGTTGGTGGCATCGACCGCATTGCCGGTTTGGATGGGCTTTGCGGGTCCCCTTTATACCGTTGTCGCTGGCGTGACGGGTGCTGCCTTCGTCTATCTGTCGTGGCGTATTTTGCCAAGCAATCGTGCGTCGCTTGGTGCTGCGGGCAAGCAGGAAATGCAGCTTTTTGCGTTTTCGATCGGGTATTTGTTCCTGATTTTCGCGGTCCTGTTGATTGAAAGCCTGTTGGGCTTCAACGCAGTTGGGTGATCGGCGATGGTAAAACTGACAGCCGAGGAACTTGAACGCCGCCGCCAGAGAAACCGGGCGATTGCCTTTGGTCTTCTAGGCATGGTGGTTTTGTTCTTTACGCTGACGGTCGTTAAGCTTGGTGGAAATGTGGCGGAACGGCAATCTTTCCCTGTCATAGAAAGGCAGCAGAATGTCACAACGCCCTGACATCGCTGCGACAAAGCGCAATAACCGCATCGTGCTGGCCTGCCTTGGCATTGTTCTTGGGATGGGGGCGATGTCCTATGCGGCCGTCCCTCTCTATGAAGTGTTTTGCCGTGTCACGGGGTATGGCGGTACCACGCAGCGCGCAGACGCCGCACCCAGCGTGGTGTCCGACCGCGTGATGACAATTCGATTTGATGCCACCACGTCGATGGGACTGCCTTGGACTTTCTTGCCGGAACAAAAAGCCGTGACGGTCAAGGTGGGTGAATCGTCTTTGGCGTTTTATACGGCCGTGAACAATTCGGACCATCCGGTAACAGGGACGGCCACGTTTAATGTGACGCCTCTTAAAGCAGGGCTCTATTTCAGCAAGATCGATTGCTTCTGCTTTGAAGAACAAACACTGGCGCCCGGCGAGAAGGCCTCAATGCCGGTCAGCTTTTTCGTTGATCCAGAAATCAATGAAGATAAGAATTTGGACGAAATTGAAACAATTACGCTGTCTTACACCTTCTTCAAAAAGCAGGATAAGACGGCATCACGGGGAACATCGCTACCGGTTGCAAACTGAGCAGCGGTTTTGAATTGAAAACAGCGATTGGCTGAGGAGAGGATTTTATGGCTTCGGGCGAAGTAAAACACGACTATCACTTGGTCGACCCAAGTCCATGGCCGTTGGTGGGGTCCATTGGCGCGTTCGTCATGGCCATTGGGGCCGTGATTTATATGCATCCTGAATGGGCATTCATGACCCGCGAAGTCGGGGGGCAGACGGAAGAAGTGCCGTTCGGGCCGTGGGTGCTTTATGCCGGGGCGGCGATTGTTGCGATCACCATGTTTGGTTGGTGGCGCGACGTCATCATCGAGGCCGAGTTCCGCGGTGACCACACGAAAATCGTTCAGATCGGCATGCGGTATGGCATGGTCTTGTTCATCGCATCTGAGGTGATGTTCTTCGTGGCTTGGTTCTGGGCCTATTTTGACGCGGCCTTCTTTGCGGGTGAAGCACAACAGTTCGCGCGCGTCGAAGCGACCGGCGGTCACTGGCCTCCAGATAATATTAAAACATTCGACCCTTGGGATCTGCCGTTTATCAACACGTTGATCCTGCTCACTTCCGGCACAACGGTCACTTGGGCTCACCATGCGCTTCAGCATGATGATCGGCGCGGCTTCATCTGGGGCCTGGCGCTCACCATCATTCTCGGAATGATCTTTACCGCGGTCCAGGCATATGAATATTCCCACGCAGCCTTTGGTTTCTCGGGCAGCATTTATGGTGCGACCTTCTACATGGCCACCGGCTTCCACGGCTTCCATGTGCTTGTGGGTACAATCTTCCTGATCGTGTGTTGGGGACGCGCTTTGGCAGGCCACTTTAAGGCGGACCATCACTTCGGTTTCGAAGCCGCTGCCTGGTATTGGCACTTTGTGGACGTGGTGTGGCTGTTCCTGTTTGCGTGCATCTATGTTTGGGGTGCGGGCACTCCCGCCGCTCACTAATTAAGAGACGGATTTGTCCAGCGCATCTCAGATAGAGCTGCTCAAAAATGTATTGATGGGCCGGTGTCCGAATTGTGGCACCGGCTCTCTTTTTGACGGTTTCCTGTCGGTTGTTCCGAAATGTTCCCATTGCGGTGCGCAGTTTCCAAGCGATGCGTCAGCTGATGGGCCGGCCTTTTTCATCATGCTGGTTGCCGGCTTTGTGGTGGTCGGCGGTATCCTCGTAACCGAACTGAGCTATGCACCACCGTGGTGGGTTCATTTGGTTGTTTGGGGCCCCACTGCTTTTGTTTTGTGCATCGCACCGCTCAGGCCGTTGAAAGCCTTATTCGTGACACTCCAATTTCAACATGATGCCCATGAAGGCCGAACAGAAGATCAATCTCGTCGTGAGGCTGACCAATGACGTTTCGTCCACAAATGTGGCCGACAGTTATGATGCTTCTGGGCTTGGTGGTTCTTGTCAGTTTGGGGAATTGGCAACTCGACCGGCGGGAATGGAAGCTTGGCTTGATTGCGGATATCAATGCCCGCACCACGCAGCCTGCGATTGACTTTGCAGAGGCCTTGTCTTTGCACCAAGCAGGCGATCCGGTCGAATATCTCCCCGTGACGCTCGACGGTGAGTATCAGCACGACAAGGAAATAGCCCTTTTTCGGCAAAGCAAGGAAGGGAAGGGGGGCTATCACATCTTCACGCCCCTGGTCACCCAGAGCGGTCTCGCCGTTTGGGTCGATCGTGGCTATGTGCCGCCGGACCATAAGACCCCTCAAACGCGCGCGGAAGGACAGATCACCGGCTCTGTTACCGTTGAAGGGCTGGTGCGAACCGATGGTACACCTGGCTCATTTGTGCCGCCGAACAATCCTGAGAAAGGGGAATGGTTCTTTCGGGATCACCGTGCCATGGCAGAAGCCGTTGACCTAAAGGCCGTTGCCCCCTTGTTTATCGACAGTGCCGAAACGAAGGTGCCGGGGGGCCTTCCGCGTGGGGGGCAAACCCGCATTGCGCTGAAAAACGACCATCTCGGCTATGCGCTAACCTGGTTTGGGCTTGCGGTCGTGTTGGTGGGGGTATATCTCGCTCATCAGATATCCTTGGGACGTTTGTCATTTTCGGCGAACAAAAGTAAGTAGGGGTGCGGTGTCGTTACGTTCCGCGGTGAGGTTTGGGGAACGCGGCGATCACCCCATGAAAAATGTGAGTCAGCTGTGAAATATGTCAGTACACGAGGAAGTGCGCCGGACCTGTCCTTTGCGGATGTGGTGATGACCGGACTTGCCCGTGACGGCGGTTTGTATGTTCCGGAAACTTGGCCACAAATTTCACGTCAGGATCTCGCCTCGTTTGAGAAACTAACCTACCCGGAACTTGCGGTCCGTATACTGACGCCTTTTGTGGGCGATGATATTTCGCCGGACGTGTTCGAGAACATTGTGTTCGATGCCTATTCTGGGTTTTCGAACGATCTAATCGCACCGTTGCACCAAATTGGTCCGGATCATTGGGTGATGGAGCTGTTCCATGGACCGACCCTTGCGTTCAAGGATGTGGCCATGCAGTTTATTGGCCCCCTGTTGAGCCATCTTCTGGTCGAGCGCAACCTGACGGCAACCATCATTGGTGCGACATCCGGCGATACCGGATCGGCCGCCATTGAGGCGCTGCGGGGGCGCGACGGATTGGATGTCTTTATTTTTCACCCAAAAGGCCGCGTGTCGGAAGTTCAGCGCCGTCAGATGACGACGGTGTTAGATGACAATATCCATAATATCGCAATTGAAGGCACGTTCGATGATGCGCAAGCGATCGTGAAAGCGTTGTTCAATGATGCGGCCTTTCGCGACGAACGCAATTTGTCCGCGGTAAATTCGATCAACTGGGCGCGCATTATGGCGCAGTGCGTCTATTACTTTTCCTCGTCTATCGCCTTGGGGGGTGACGACGACCGGCGGATCAATTTTTCCGTTCCCACCGGTAATTTTGGCGACATCTATGCGGGCTACGCCGCAAAGCAAATGGGGGCATTTGTTGGTCAACTGATCATTGCGACCAATGTAAATGATATTTTGATGCGATGCGTAACCACAGGGCGTTACGACGTTCAAAATGTCGTGCCGACCATGAGCCCCAGCATGGACATTCAAGTATCATCGAACTTTGAACGGCTTCTCTATTCAGCTGGCGGTCGAGATGCCGGAAAAGTTGTGGGGCAAATGAAATCCTTGTCTGAAACGGGCGCGTTTTTGGTGGACAATTTGAGTTTAAGCGAAATTCGGAAAGACTTTTCGGCTATCCGTGTGGATGAAGCGAAAACGGCGGCGACGATTGAAAAGTTCTTCACCGCTCAATCTTATTTGATGGATCCACATAGCGCGGTTGGCGTTGCGGCGACCGCTGAAGATAGTCAGGACGGGCCCACAGTCTCGTTATCGACGGCGCACCCCGCAAAATTCCCGGCGGCGGTGCAGAAAGCTGTGGGTGTGGTCCCAGATCTGCCCTCTCATTTGTCTGATTTGTTTGAACGTGAGGAACGTTTTTTCGAACTACCGAATGATGTGGATCTGGTCAAAGAATTCATTCGGCAGCGATCGCCCACATGACATCACCATCGCGTCTCACTGAACTGTCAAATGGACTGCGTGTGGTCTCTCAAGAGATGCCTCATCTCCAGACATTGGCCATTGGCATTTGGGTCGATGTGGGGGCGCGTCATGAAGCCATCGAACATCATGGCATCTCTCATATGCTGGAGCACATGGCGTTCAAGGGAACTGAGCGGCGGTCTGCCCTGCAGATCGCCCAAGAAGTTGAAGACGTAGGCGGGTTCATGAACGCCTATACCAGTCGGGAACAAACCGCCTATTACATGCGCATTCTGAAAGACGACCTGCCATTGGCGGTTGATATTCTGTCAGACATCCTATTGCGGTCGACATTCGATCCCAGCGAAATCGAACGGGAACGCGGCGTTATTATTCAAGAAATTGGCCAATCCCTGGACACGCCTGATGATGTTGTTTTCGACCTTCTGCAGGAAGCATCATTTGAAGAGCAGGCGATGGGACGCACCATTCTGGGAACGGAGGAGTCGGTTTCGAGCTTCAGCCAGGAGACGTTACACGGCTATATGTCAGGCCGATATGGTGCCAATCGTATGGTGCTTGCAGCCGCGGGAAAGCTGGACCATGCAAACCTCGTTGCGCTTGCGGAAGAAAAACTGGGCGGTCTTCAGAAGCGCGTTGACCTTGAAGCGGAACCGGCCAGTTTCAGTGGTGGTGTCCGTCTTGACCCGAAAGATCTTGAGCAGGCGCATGTGACCGTCGCCTTTGATGGGCTGTCTTATCGGTCCGACGATTATTATGCGTTGCAGGTGCTGATCAACGTGCTTGGGGGCGGCATGTCCTCTCGCTTATTTCAGGAAGTCCGGGAGAAGCGGGGGCTTTGTTATTCCATATACGCCTATGGGGCATCCTACGCAGATGCCGGATCGGTTGGCATATATGCCGGTACGGGACCTGACCAAGTACGCGACCTTACCTCGGTGATAGCGGATGTGGTTCGGGACGTACCCGGTACTTTAACCCTCGAAGAAGTCGAGCGTGCCAAAATTCAGATGAATTCAGGTTTGATGATGGGCTTGGAATCTCCATCTTCCTGGTGCGAACAGCTTGGGCGCCATGTGCTTTTGTTTGGCGCCCCGATCCCGCCGGAAACGCTGCAATCGCGCGTTTCTGAGGTCTCGCTTGAAAAAGTGAGAGATTTGGCGGGGTCTCTGTTCGGCCAAAAGCCTCCGGCATTGGCAGCGGTTGGGCCGATCAATCAGCTTGAATCTCATGCGCAAATCGCGGCAAAATTCAGTTAGCTGTCGGTCATGCAATTAATCAGACCGACAGTGTCCGGTAATCACCATTTTTTGCGTGACCAGATGGTGATGGCGAGCAACGATTTTGGTGTTGCGTATGGGGTTCGGGGCTTAGGCCTGTTTTGGGTGGTACATGGCGCTTATTAGGACGATCTCTCGGAATGAATTGACGCCGACCGTAGAAGGGGATGGCGTCACGCTGCGTTATCCGCAGCCCACCGATTATGCTCAGTGGGCCCCATTGCGCGAGGAAAGCCGAGAATTTTTGACACCATGGGAACCGACCTGGCCACGGGACGATCTCACGCGGCCAGCGTTTAGGCGCCGGCTTCGATATTATGCCCGCGAGTTGCGGGAAGATCAGGCATACCCCTTTTTCGTGTTCAACAATGCCGACGGCGATCTGGTTGGTGGCGTAACGCTCAGCAATGTGCGCCGCGGTGTGACCCAATCCTGCTCGGTAGGGTATTGGATTGGGAAACGTCATTCCCGCAAAGGGTTGATGACGAAGGCCGTCGAAGCCGTGCTGCCTTTTGTCTTCAACCAACTCGCCTTACATCGGTTGGAGGCGGCGTGCTTGCCAAGCAATGAGCCCTCACGCCGGCTGCTTCAGAAAGTAGGGTTTCAAGAAGAAGGGTATGCGCGCCGGTATTTGCGAATCAATGGGGCGTGGCGGGATCATCTGTTGTTTGCGATGATCGAAGAGGACTTCCAACGTTAATCCGTAGAAGGGCTTAACGAGTATCCGGCCCGGTTAGATCATCGAGAAGAAGAAGACCGACAGGCCTTATGCCCATTTCCTTACGGCAGTTCCGAATATTTCTGTTGGTGTTGATGGCCGTGTGCTCAGGCTGCCTGGCATTGATGGCGTGCGTGACTGAACCACTAGCGCAAACGATTTCTGTTCCATCGGAAACCGCTGAGGGTGCCAGTGATTTTGGCAGCGATATTCCCGATGATCTTTTTGTGACCGATACGGACGATTTCTCAACCGCCCGGACCTTGCTGCACGGCATGTTGCTTGGCCTCCTGCTTGGACTGGCCGCTTTTCACCTCGCTCGATTTTTGTACGCTGAGATACGTATTTCTCTAGCGACATTCGCCCTTCTTTTGTCGGGCTTTTTATTTGAGTACACCGTTTTTGGCTATCATGAAGCCTTCACAGGCGACGACAGTAATTTGTCAATGATGGTGCAAGTGGCGTCGGCGGGGATATTGGCGGTGGTCGGATTTCATTTCTTGCGCCGTTTTTTGGACTTAGGAGAAACGCATTCAAACTATGATGTGTTGCTGAGGGTGCTGTTTTTCGGATCCCTCTTTGCGCTAGCGGTGACGCCCTTCAACGTGATGGTCGCTAAATTGATGATCACGCTGGCTCTATTTATCGGTATTGTGGGCGTCAGTGTGTTGGTGGCCTTCCTGTCGCGAGGCGGTTCTACGCGGGCTCAGATATGCAGTCCTGGTGTGTTTTTGCTAACGCTCGCCTTCTTAGGGCAGGGCTTGTTGCAGGCTTTCGCTCTAGAGACGAGCGAAGCGCTGTCAGTTCTCGTTCATCTTCTATTTGTCATCGGCCTGTTGCTTTTATCTTATGCGGTTCTCAGCGAACGGGATGTGCGAGATATAGAAACGGCTTTACCCGCATTACCGGCCCCCGCTCGACATGGTCTGACCGGGCCCTCTTATAGCGCGTTGGACGCAGCCACCCGGGAAGATGACCATATGCACGGGCGTCTTGCCCTTGCTTTAGCGGCGTCTGGTGAGGGGGTTTGGGATTGGGACTTTCAAGAACAACATCTGTTTTTGTCCACGGAAGCCGAACACTTGCTGGGCATCGAGCCCGGAACGTTCGACGGCACGCGGGAACGGTGGCTGTCCCTTTTAGCAGGCGACGATGTGTCATTGTTTCGTGAGTTTATGTTGTCCGCAGCTGGTGGACACGAGGCTTCCTTTACAAAGTCGTTTCGCCCAAAGCAGCCCGTGCGAAGTGATCAAGTGTTGGAGCTTCAGGCTTCCGTGTTGACGGGAGAAAACGGAGCGCCACAACGGTGCGTCGGTATGTTGCGGGACATAAGCGATCGCACAGCGCAGGATCATCGCCCGATTGATGCAGGCGAAATTGATATTTTGACGAATGTGCTGACCCGGTCGGCGTTCATGACCCGACTAGAAGAGCAACTCACAAGCGGAGACGTTTCGGAAGATCAGCTATCGGAGCTTTTTGTCATCGATCTAGACCGTTTTAAAGTCGTGAATGAGGGGATCGGACATGCAGCGGGCGACCAACTGCTTGCCGGTGTGGCGGAGCGCCTCACCGCGTTTTCCGGCGAATCCGATCAAGTGGGGCGCCTTGCCGGAGACGAGTTTGCGCTTTTGTTGAATAGACAAGGTGGCAATGCCAATGCGGAGGGGATTGCAGATCTCATTCTTGATTTATTGTCGAGGCCTTTTGAGATTGGAAATCGCGAAGTCTTTTTGGGGGCCAGTATCGGTTTTGTGGCGCTCGGAAATTCGGAAAACACCGCTGGTGAAATCCTCCAGAATGCTGAATTTGCTGCTCAAGAGGCCAAACGGGCAGGCGGTGGCCAGTGGCGGGAGTTTGCACCCGTTATGAGGGGGGCTGCCGATGAATCGGTTTCGCTTCACGCAGAACTAAGCCGAGCATTGGAACGCGACGAGATCGAACTTCATTTTCAACCGATATTCGCCTTGGCAGACAAACGCATTGCCGGATTTGAGGCACTGCTTAGGTGGCGCCATCCGAAACGCGGTATTCTTGGGGCGGATCAGTTCATTCCGGTTGCGGAAGAAACCGGGCTTATCGTGGAGCTAGGGCGCTTTGCGCTCAGCCTTGCAAGTGTTCAGCTCTATCAATGGCAGGCCTTTTTCCCTCTTGATACGCCATTGTTTGTCAGTGTGAATATGTCCAGCCGTGAATTGCTGCGGCCGGACTTGGTGACAGAATTTGAAGAGGTCATACACGCGGTGACGGTCGCGCCGGGGACGTTGAAGGTAGAACTCACGGAATCTCAAGTCCTACACGACGAAGACAGCGCATCCGACGTGATTGAACGCTTGCGAGAGATGGGCGCCGGGCTGGCGTTGGACGATTTCGGTACCGGCTATCAAGCGCTCAGCCGATTGAAGAAATACCGGTTCAATACTCTGAAGGTCGATCGTTCCTTCGTCTCGGCAATGGATACGGAAGAAGAAGCGCCTGTCATCACCAAAACGATTGTCGATCTGGCGCATGAACTGGGCATGGATGTCATCGCTGAAGGCGTGGAAACTGACGCCCATGTGGAGATGCTGCTCCAAATGGGCTGCGATTTTGGTCAGGGCTTCCACTTCGGTGCCGCCATGACCGCTGAAGATGCGCAAAAGTTCATTGCGCTCCACTGGGCGAATTAACGCTCAAATCGACACGCTAAGCGTTGCCGGCGGTTCCCGATAGAAGGGATAGGTCGATCCCCAGCTTCGCCATGGCATATTCCCAGCGGTTTTCGAGAGCCGTATCAAAAAGCAGAGCATCGTCGGCTGGGCAATGGAGCCATCCATTTGCACGGATTTCGGATTCCAGCTGCCCTGGCGCCCACCCGGCATATCCCAAGGCGACCAATGAACGTTGCGGTCCGTCTCCGCCTACGATTGCCTTCAAAATGTCAGTCGTGGCAGTTAGACCAACTCTGTCGCCGATATAGATGGTGGAATCTTCTTTGGAATAATCTGTACTATGAAGAACAAATCCCCGTCCCGTATCAACTGGACCGCCAAAATGCACATTTACGGATTGGGAGGCAAAATTTCCGTCAATGTCCAGTTGATCCAATAGTTCATCGAACGTGATGTTGTCGGCAGATTTGTTTACAACCAAGCCCATTGCGCCGCCTTGTGCGGTATGGGCGCACAGGTAAACGACACTGCGTTCGAAACGCGTATCCGCCATACCGGGCATTGCAATGAGGAATTGCCCTTCGAGGCAGTCCTGTTTTTTGTTTTCTGATTCGGCCGACATGTAATCTTCCCCAAAACTCAAAATTCAACAAAACACAGTGAAATGTGGGCGAAAGGACGACAAATCGGTCGGCTCACATGAATTTGAGCCAGTTTCATTACCCCTAGCCAACATACCCTGTGTCATAACCCCATCTACTAAGGTGATATTTAGTCGATGACAGTTTGATATGGTCACAGAGTAGCAAGATCTAGGCCGCATTTTCAGTACAGAATAGAGACAATGTTAACCAAGAAATCCAGTTTAATGGTGTGCCTGCTACTTCTAGTATGCGGATCTGCCTCACTTTCATTCGGAAATGAGACACTCCGACATTTGGCCACCCCTTGGGGCGGCAATGACTATGTGGATTTGCGTCTTGTTTCGGATCACCATCATATTCCCAGCGATGGAAAACTCACGCTTGCATTGGAAGTTAACCTCAAACCAGGTTGGGTGACGTATTGGACCATGCCGGGCGTATCCGGATTCCCGCCAAAAATTACCCGTAAAGAGTTCGAGAATATCCGTCATTTTGAGGTGATGTGGCCGGCCCCGGCCCATCACGAATTGCCGTATTCCGATGCCATCGGATATGGCGGACATGTGCTCATCCCAATCGAGATGTCGGCAAAGGTGCCTCAGCGGGATGCGGTCATAGATGTCGATTGGCGCATTGCCGTCTGTGAGGAATTTTGTGTGCTCCACGAAGAAACATTCTCTCTCACCATTCCGGCTGCATCCGGGGGTCAAGCGCCGCAGAAGACTAGAGATTACGCAGCCATCAAACGTGCTGTGTCGTTGGTGCCGGCGACATCAATGTCCGACTCTTCTTTGGGGCAAGCCTATCGGGTCTTTTCCGCTTCCGTCAGTAAACAGCATCAAAGCACAACCCTGGAGATAGTATTGGACCGTACAAGTCCCCTTTCCGATGTGCCAGAATTATACATTTCCAGCAAAGAAGGCATTCGCTTTGGCACGCCGAAGTGGCAAATCACACCGGATGGTCAGCAGATAGGGTTTCATTTTCCGGTTTTCCTTCCGGATTCTCGAACAACGCTCGAGGGCTGTGACCTCACCGTGGTTCTGGTGTCCTCAGAAGGGGCATTCCAGACCAAAGCACTTGTCGGCGCGGGGCTATAGCCTCTTCGGTCTTTCGCCTTGATCTAAAGCGATCACTTTTTTGGACATCAGCACTTTTTTTATGAGCGTGACCAAGCTTTAATGCGGCGCGTTTATTCGGCGCGGTCGCGCCGCCAATCTCAAGAGGCAATAGATAAGAATGACCATTAGCGAAGGCGATAAAATTCCTGAAGCCACCCTGATGCATATGACCGACCAAGGTCCTGCTCCCCTGAAAACGTCAGAATTGTTTGGCGGTAAGAAGGTTGTGGTTTTCGCACTGCCGGGTGCGTTTACGCCGACCTGTTCAAACCAACACTTGCCGGGATTTGTCCGGTTAGCCGACGACATCAAGGCAAAAGGAATCGATACGATTGCCTGTTTGTCCGTGAACGATGCCTTTGTCATGGGCGCATGGGGCGAAAACCAAAATGTGGGCGACAAGGTCCTGATGCTGGGTGATGGGAATGGCGAGCTTACCGAAAAGCTTGGTCTGACGATGGACGGCAGCGGGTTTGGCATGGGAACGCGCTCCACCCGCTATTCCATGATCGTCGAAGACGGCGTGCTCAAGAAGCTCAATTTAGAAGGCAATCCAGGCCAAGCTGTGGACAGCGGCGCCGAGCGCATTTTGGAACAGCTTTAGTCTAACAAACACTATCTGGTGGCCAGGGCCTTTTGCCGTGACCACCAGATCTCCAAACACAAGAGCATCCACGCAACGGATGCCCAGCGTTTAAGGTCCCACCCGCGTGTGGTGAGGAATGCGTCAACGGCTGATTGGTCGAAATGCGATCTGGCAAAAGATGCATTATCTGTCAGGCGCTCGATCAATGTCCCGTTTAGCGATCCCGTCATCCATTTTTGTAATGGCAGTTCGAAGCCACGTTTCGGTGCGTGGACGATGTCCGGCGGCAGATATTTCTCCGCAAGCTGACGAAGCAAGGGTTTGGTTTGCCGTCCCGGCAGCTTGATCGAGGCTGGAATGTGAGCTGCCAACTCAATCACCTTGTGATCCAAAAAGGGAGAGCGTGCTTCCAAGCTGTGCGCCATGCTGGCGATATCCATTTTTATCAATAGGGTATCGGACAGCAGGCGTTCGAAATTGTACCCGCTCATCTGGTCGACGGCATCCAGCGTGCCGTAGGAATGACGAAGTTGGTCGAGAAGCCTGATAGACTCTTCTAACGAAGTGGTGGACGAAGCGCCGTAGAGGGTGGACTTTTCCTGTTCCGACAGTAGGTCTTTCGTGAGCACCAGGTAACGTTCTGTTTCCGGCGCGGCCAACACGCGCAAGAAACGGTGCGCAAATTGATATGGACTTCGATTGCCGGTGGGCTGAGGCAAAAGCTGAAGGGCAGTCTGGCTCAAAGATTTTGGCCACGCCCCCCAGGAATCCAATCGTCGTTGCAATGCGAACGCGACATAGTGCCGGTAGCCCGCGAATATTTCGTCACTGCCGTCGCCGTTGAGCACCACTTTAATATCGCGCCCGGCTATTTCAGATACTAAGTAAGAGGGAAGGGCGGATTGATCCGCGAAGGGTTCGTCATAGTGGCCGATGATCGCATCGATCCGGTCCTCCCCCATGGAGGAAAGGACCGTGTCATGATGATCCGTCTGGTAACGGTCCGCCACTTGACGCGCAAGAGGGCGCTCGTCATAGGCACCCACATCAAATCCCACGCAATAGGTCTTCAGGGGCTGCCCCAACTCTTCAGCCGCCATGGCGGTGACAAGGCCGCTGTCGATACCTCCTGACAGGAAACATCCCACCGGCACGTCGCTGCGCAACCGAAGCCTTACGGCCTCGCGCAATTGGGTGTCGATCTGATCGATGGCGTCTTCTGCGGTCCAGTTCTGCTTTTGATCGAAGCGCAAGGACCAATATCGTTTGACCTCTGACGATCCATCGGCCGTAAGGCGCAGTACATGGGCGGGGGAGACCCGGCGAATGCCTTCATAGATCGTTTCGGGGCCCGGCACGATACCGAAAGAGAGATAATCGTGGACGCCTTGTGCGCGCACTCGATTGTCGATTTCGGGCACCTGGTGCAGGGCTTTGATTTCCGAGGCGAACGCGTATCCGCCGGGAATGGGGGCATAGAAAAGCGGTTTTTTTCCCGCGCGGTCGCGGGCCAGCACCAACGTCTTTTGTTCTGAATCCCATAAGGCAAAGGCAAACATGCCGCGCAGCGCGGACACAAAATTCTCGGGATCGTCTTCATAAAGATGAGGAATGACTTCCGTGTCGCAGGTGCCGGCGAAGTGATGGCCGCTCGCGGTCAGGTCTTGGCGCAGTTCTTTGTAATTGTAGATTTCGCCGTTCTGGATGACCCAACTGCGTCCCGATGGTGTGCCCATGGGTTGATGCCCGGTTTCGGACAAATCGATAATAGAAAGACGCCGGTGACCGAGGACCACATTATCGTCAATCCATATGCCTTCATCGTCGGGGCCGCGATGAGCAAGTGTACTGATCATCCGGCGTACCACCGGCGCGTAGCGGTCCGTGTCTGGATGAAGGACGCCCGCTATGCCGCACATGAGGCGGGCCTTTGAGGTGGATTATTGTCCATTCTGATAGGGTGCCATACCTCGCCGGGCCAATTCATCTGCTTTTTCGTTGCCGGGGTCCCCCGCATGGCCTTTTACCCAGTGCCAATTCACTGTGTGGCGGCTAAGCGCGTCGTCGAGGGCGCGCCACAGTTCCTCATTTTTGACAGGTTTTTTATTGGCTGTACGCCAGCCATTTTTCTTCCACCGGTCAATCCATTGGGTGATGCCGTCTTTCACATAGGATGAATCCGTATAAAGCTCGATCTCGCACGCGCGGGTCAGGGCGGACAATGCTTCGATGGCAGCGGTGAGTTCCATTCGATTGTTCGTGGTTTCCGCGTCGCCGCCGCAGATTTCCTTTGTATTCTCTCCGAAGATGAGGAGCGCGCCCCAGCCGCCTGGACCGGGATTCCCGGAACAGGCACCGTCCGTATAGATGGTGACAGCGCCAGACTTAGCCGATGCCATATTCGCCCGGTCCTTTTACATTGCGGTGAAACCGAAGTTTCTTGAGATATTCGGTGGGATCTTTGGGCTTTACCAAGGCGCCTTCTACAGGTGTCAGCCAATCCACCAGCCGGGTTAACAGAAATCGTAAGGCAGCCCCTCCCGCAAGAACGGGGAAGGCGGCAATTTCAGCATCGCTCAGCTTGCGTTGTTTCTGATAGCCGTTTGTCAACGCGCGCGCCTTGGTGATGTTAAATTGACCGTCATTTTCAAAGCACCACGCATTCAGACAGATCGCAAGGTCATAGGCGAGAATGTCGTCACACGCGAAATAGAAATCGATGAAGCCGGACAATCGGTCGCCCAAAAAAAAGACATTGTCGGGAAACAGATCCGCGTGGATAACGCCGGTTGGCAAATTGTCGGGCCAACGGCCTATCAAGTCGGTCAGAGCTTTTTCGATTTCGGCTTCCAGGCCGGAAATGAAAGAATCCGCGTCCGCGCGGCAGCTTTCGAATAAGGACGTCCAACCCTCTGGGTTGAGGGCATTGGGCCGTTTGATGTCAAAGTCCACCGCGGACAAATGCATTCTGGCGAGCATTTCTCCCAGCAACTGACAGTGTTTCGGTGTTGGCCGATGGACCGAGACGCCTTCCAGGAAGGAAACGACCGCAGCGGGGCGGTCGTTAAGCGACCGAAGGGTCAATTCGTTCTTGTCGTGGATGGGAACGGGACAGGGGAAACCGTTGTCGGCCAGGTGCTCCAGCAGACCCAAGAAAAACGGCAAGTCGGATTCAGCGACGCGTTTTTCATACAATGTCAGGAAAAAGCGGCCTTTGTCGGTCTCCACCATATAGTTGGTGTTTTCCACGCCCTCCGCGATGCCCTTGAATGATACGACGGCCCCTATGTCATAGGTGGAAATGAAGGCGTCCAGGTCTTCGAAAGTGACTTCGGTGTAAACCGCCATATGCGGCTCATGCAGCTGTTAGGACACGGGGAAGTTTAAACTGCACATCTTCCAGGCGGATGGTGATTTCTTCCACTTCCACGTCGTATTTCTCTTTCACGGCGCGCAGCACTTCATCGACGAGGACTTCCGGAGCGGACGCCCCAGCCGTGATGCCCAACGTCTTTACGCCGTCGAGCCATGACCAATCAATATCGCTGGCTCGGGGTACTAAGTAGGCGTTGGGGCATCCTTGACGGCTGGCCACTTCCACCAAACGCTGAGAGTTGGATGAATTCGGGGCCCCGATGACCAGCATGGTGTCACATTGTTCGGCAATGGCCTTCACTGCTTCTTGCCGGTTTGTGGTCGCGTAACAAATATCTTCTTTGTGCGGACCTTTGATGTTGGGGAACCGCTTGACCAGCGCATCGACAATCTCACTCGTGTCATCCACCGACAAAGTGGTCTGCGTGATATAGGCCAGCTTGTTCGGATCCTGCGGATTGAACATTGCCACGTCACCGGTCGTCTCGATCAGCGAAATAGACCCAGGTGGTAACTGACCCAAGGTGCCGATCACTTCGGGGTGGCCTTCATGGCCGATCATGACAATTTCAAATCCCTCCCGGTGGTGGCGTTCGGCTTCCACGTGCACTTTCGACACCAGGGGGCAGGTTGCGTCCAAATAGAAAAGATCGCGTTCTTTGGCCGATGCAGGCACGGACTTCGGAACGCCATGGGCGGAGAAGATGACGGGGCGGCCGTGGGGAACTTCGTCGATCTCTTTGACGAAAATGGCGCCCTTTTCTTCCAATTGTTCAACCACAAAACGATTGTGAACGATCTCGTGCCGCACATAAACGGGCGCGCCATATTTCAGGAGCGCCAGCTCCACAATTTGGATGGCCCGCTCCACGCCCGCGCAGAATCCACGGGGGGCGGCAAGCAGCAATTTCAGCGTCGGGCGGTTTGTTTCCATACTATGTTTCTGGGCTCCTGTTAGCGTCCAATCAAGCCCTCTGGGCATTATGTCGCAAGGAAGTAATCAAGGGGTTTCTAAAGCTTAACAAACGGTTGGAAGGACCATTCGACCTTGCTGGTATCGGCGCCCTTATATAGGATCGCGCGACCTAACAGCGATTGTGATTCTACGCCCGATAGAACAGGTCGTATGCAGCGAAAATAAGGCAAGGAGAGTGGGGATGTCCGATCCGGTAATTGCTCAAAAAGAACCCGTTGCCATGGATGTGCAGGCCGGCAAATCTTATTGGTGGTGCGCTTGTGGCAAGTCTCAAAAACAGCCTTTCTGCGACGGAAGCCATAAGGGGACGGATTTTGTGCCTTTAGAATACAAAGCCGAAAAAGACGGAAAGGTTTTCTTTTGCGGGTGCAAGCATACGGATAAAAGCCCGTTATGCGACGGCAGCCACACCAAGCTTTAGGTCTTAGTCTTATGAAAAACAGTTCAGTGTTTGTGGCGGGTGCGGCGGCCCTTCTTTTGGCCGGGTGCGGCAGTTCATTGGAAACCAGCGATTGCCCGCGCATAGGGCTTCTCCCGGATGCGGACCGGGTCACGGTGTTTAGCGGAACAGGCGGGCAGGACGTGACCGATGTGTTGGGGACCGCCAAAATCGTGAAGGTCTCGGGTGTATGCGAAGTCAACGAAGACGGGCAAATTTTTGTGTCGTTGGATGTTGGGCTGACGGCGGCACTAGGGCCGACCGTTCCGACACAGCCGCTGGTCTTGCCCTATTTCGTTGCGGTGACGGACGCCGATGAACAGCTTTTAACGAAAGAGCCGGCGCAGTTCACCTTCCGATTTGACGAGGAAGAACGCCGGGTACAATCAAAAGTGGGAATCGATACCTTCCCCATGCCGGGTGTTGGGTCTTTCGTCAAAGATGAATACACGGTTTTGGTCGGATTTCAGCTCACGCCAAACCAGTTAAATTACAATCGGCGCAGCGGAAATTAAGGGTTTATGAACCGCGTGCCGCTTTAGGGGCGGCCGGGCCGTTGACTCATCACACATTGGCTCTATGGTGCCTATAACGGTCGTTGCCATTGTGAAATGTCAGCAGGCTGGTCACACATATGATCTATGCGGGAGAGCTCAGTTCGTTCCGAACTGGCGCCGAAGGAGCAACCGCCCCGGAAACTCTCAGGCTTTGGGACCGCATGGTGATGAAAATCTGGAAAGTGAAGGGGGGCCAACCGGCGCCTTTTCCACCGAAGGGGTAAAACCACAGGCTGATTGATCGGTCAGGTAAATCTCTCAGGTTCGATGACAGAGGGGCGCGCTCACGCGATATCGCTGAGGCGCAACGAACCCTGTTATTGGACTTTTGATGAGCGACCCGGAAACAAAACCTCAAACCTTGAAAAAGACACCGCTGGATGCGCTGCATCGTCGGCTTGGAGCGCGCATGGTGCCCTTTGCGGGCTATGACATGCCGCTTCAATATGCGGGCGGCATCATGAAGGAGCATCAGCATACGCGCTCGGCGGCGGGGCTTTTTGATGTCTCTCATATGGGACAAGCCTTTTTAGTCGCCCCCGAAACCGGGCAGGGCGATGCCAGTCACCATGTGGTGGCGAATGCCTTGGAAAAGGTGGTTCCTGGCAACATCCGCGGCCTCAAACCTGGCGCCATGCGATTGACGCTGCTGCTCAATGACCAGGGCGGCATCCTTGACGACTTGATGGTCACGCGCGCCGGCGGCGATGCGCATCAGGGCTGGCTTTTTGTGGTGGTGAATGCGGCGACCAAAGAACAGGATTTCGCGCATTTTGAAAAACATCTAGGCGGCGATGTGGCGCTTGAGATCGCTGACGAGCGCGGACTGCTCGCACTGCAAGGCCCCAAAGCGGTGGACGTGCTCAACGCCGTTATTCCGGGCGTGGATCAACTCACATTTATGACAGGGCGCCGGTTCGAACAGGACGGGGTAGATTTCATCGTCACACGCTCGGGCTATACGGGTGAAGATGGATTCGAAATATCTGTTCCGGCGGACAAGGCGGAGGCCTTCGCGGAAAGCCTGTTGGCGCATCCTGATGTTGAACCGATTGGCTTAGGCGCGCGGGATTCACTCCGACTAGAAGCGGGCCTGTGCCTCTACGGGCACGACATGTCGGCGAAAACCACACCGGTGGAAGCGTCTCTGTCTTGGACCATTGGTAAGCGTCGGCTGCGGGCGAGGGATTTTCCGGGCGCCGATATCATTGCCCAACAACTTGAAAAGGGGGCCGACCGCGTTCGCGTGGGGCTGACGCCCACAGGCAAAGCACCTGTGCGGGAGGGCAGCGAGATCCAATCAGCCGATGGTCAATCGATCGGCGTGGTCACCAGCGGCGGTTTTGGGCCGACGGTCAAGGGGCCCGTGGCCATGGGCTATGTGGACCGTGGTTTTGCCGAGATTGGCCAGGAAATCCAGATCATGGTGCGGGGAAAACCGCACACCGCGGTGGTGGCAGACATGCCGTTTGTTCCCCACCGTTATGTCAGAAAATCAAAATCCAACTAAACAACAGGGCGTCATTCAATGAGCGAAATTCGATATACCGAGCAACACGAATGGATCCGGGTCGAGGGGGACACCGCCACCATCGGCATCACAGATTTTGCGCAAGATCAATTGGGCGATGTGGTTTTCGTTGAGTTTCCGGAAACGGGTAAAGAAGTGGCGCAATTTGCAGAGGCGGCCGTCGTGGAATCCGTAAAGGCCGCCAGCGAAATCTACGCGCCAGCCTCCGGCGAAGTGATTGAGGTGAATGACAAACTCACCGATGAACCCGCCTTGGTCAACTCGGACGCCATGGGGGATGGTTGGTTCCTAAAAATCAAAATTTCCGCGCCGTCGGAACTTGAGAAGCTTCTCACCGAAGATCAGTATAAAGATTACGTGAAGGAGCTTGGCTAATGCGCTATCTCCCCCTCACGGAAGACGATCGTCTGGAAATGCTGGGTGCCATCGGGGCAAGCAGCATAGATGATTTGTTTGAAGATGTACCTCCGGCTGCACGGTTGTCGAAAGCACTCGACCTCCCGCCCCATCTCGGCGAAATGCAGGTGGAACAGAAGATGTCCGCTCTGGCGCGCAAAAATGTGGCCGCGGGCGACGGGCCTTTCTTCGTCGGCGGCGGCGCCTACCGCCATCACATTCCCGCGTCGGTGGATCATCTTATTCAGCGGTCAGAATTTTTGACCTCTTACACGCCCTATCAGCCTGAAATTTCCCAAGGCACACTCCAGTATCTTTTCGAATTTCAAACACAAGTGGCCATGCTGACCGGCATGGAAGTGGCCAACGCATCCATGTATGACGGCTCCACAGCCTGTGTCGAAGCGGTCTTGATGGCGAACCGGGTCACGAAGCGGAAAAAGGCTATTTTGTCCGGCGGCCTGCATCCCCAATATGCCGATGTTGTGGAAACGACAGCACGTTTCACAGGGGATGACGTTGTTCGGAAGGCACCGGCACCGGAAGGCCAAGAGAATCTTCTAGACCTTATCGATGACCAGACGTCATGTGTTGTGATCCAAACGCCAAGCTTCTTCGGCAACCTGCATGACGTCTCCGCTCTCGCGGACGCCGCTCATGAAAAAGGGGCGTTGCTGATTGTTGTGGTGACGGAAGTCGTATCACTTGGTCTGGTGAAGGCGCCGGGTGATATGGGCGCGGACATCGTGGTGGCTGAAGGTCAATCCATCGGCAACCCGCTTAACTTCGGCGGGCCCTATGTGGGTCTATTTGCGACCCGCAAGAAATATGTCAGGCAGATGCCGGGCCGCCTGTGTGGCGAAACGGAAGATGCCGAAGGCCGCCGCGGCTATGTGCTGACGCTGTCCACGCGGGAACAGCATATCCGCCGTGAAAAAGCGACTAGTAACATCTGCACCAATTCGGGCCTGTGTTCCCTGGCTTTTACAATCCACTTATCGCTGCTTGGCGAGACGGGGCTCACAAAACTTGCAAAACTCAATCACCAGAAAGCGGTTGCCTTGGCGGACAGCTTGGACTCCATCGACGGCGTTTCCTGCCTGACCCCGGCTTTCTTCAATGAATTCACGGTTCGGTTGCCGAAGCCAGCACATGACGTGGTCAATCAATTGGCGGACCGCGGGGTGATTGGCGGCTTGCCGGCCTCGCGTCTTTATCCCGACGACCCCACGGTGGAAGATCTTTTGATCGTCGCGGCCACCGAAACCAACAGCGATGAAGACATTACGGCCTTTGCCACGGCTCTTAAGGAGGTGCTCTAAATGAATATACCGCAACCCATAGAGGCCAGTGATTTAGAGGCGATAGAGCAGGGCGACATGACGGCAAAGAGCAAAGGTCTTCAACAGGAAGAACCTCTCATTTTCGAAATCGGACGTGCGGGCAAAATTGGCGTGGACCTGCCGGAACCGACCGGTGCGGAAGATCGCCTGGGCGGCCTCGCGCGCGAGGATGCCATTGGCCTGCCGGATTTGTCGGAGCCGGAAGTGGTGCGCCACTTCGTGCGGTTGAGCCAGAAAAACTACGCCATTGATGCGGGGCTTTATCCACTTGGGTCCTGTACCATGAAGCACAATCCGCGCCTCAATGAAAAAATGGCTCGGCTGCCGGGTTTCGCGGATGTGCACCCCTTGCAGCCTCAATCAACCATCCAGGGCGCGTTGGAAATGATCAGCGATCTGGCGGATTGGCTGAAACAGCTCACGGGCATGCCGGGCATTGCCATGTCGCCCAAGGCGGGCGCCCACGGCGAGCTTTGCGGCGTGATGGCCATTCGCGCGGCGTTGGAAGCGCGCGGAGAAAAACGGTCGCGCATTTTGGTGCCGGAATCAGCCCATGGCACGAACCCGGCGACCGCCGCGTTGTGTGGATTTTCCGTGAGCGCCATTCCGGCGACCGACGATGGCCGGGTGGACGTGGCTGCCTTCAAGGAACAGCTTGGTCCGGACGTTGCTGGCATCATGCTGACAAATCCGAACACCTGCGGTCTGTTCGAACGCGACATCATCGAAATCGCCGACGCGGTGCATGAGATTGGCGGCTATTTTTATTGCGATGGGGCGAACTTCAACGCCATTGTGGGGCGCGTACGTCCCGGCGATCTGGGCATTGATGCCATGCATATCAATTTGCACAAGACGTTCTCCACGCCCCATGGCGGCGGTGGCCCGGGCGCGGGGCCGGTGGTCTTCTCAGACGCCTTGGCCCCGTTCGCACCTCTACCCTACATCGTTGAACACAATGGCCAATGGCGGCTCGTGGAAGATGAGGCGGCTGATGCGGCGCAGTCCTTTGGCCGCATGACAGCGTTTCACGGTCAAATGGGCATGTTCGTCCGTGCCCTGACCTATATCCTCAGTCACGGCGGTGACGGCTTGCGCCAGGTGGCGGAAGATGCGGTGCTGAATGCGAACTATGTGCTTGCGGAATTGAAAGACGTGATGACACCGGCGTTCGATGGCTATTGCATGCATGAAGCGCTGTTCGACGACAGCTTCCTATCGGGCACCGACGTCGAGACCTTGGATTTCGCCAAGGCGATGATCGATGAAGGCTACCATCCGATGACCATGTACTTCCCGCTGGTGGTGCACGGCGCCATGTTGGTGGAGCCGACAGAAACGGAATCGAAGGTCAGCTTGGATCAATTCATCGGTACGATGAAAGATCTGGCAGCCTCGGCGAAGGCCGGTGATACGATCCGCTTCGAGGGCGCGCCCTTTCATGCACCACGGCGTCGGCTGGATGAAACGGCGGCGGCACGCAAGCCTGTCTTGCGGTGGTCACCAGAAAAATAGGGGATGATCCCCCAACAAAAAAGCGCCCCCAAGCGGGGCGCTTTTTTTATGACTTATGACAACAAAAGCTAGTTTAGTTTCGTGCCGAGAGCTTTGATGTCCTGATCAATCAGCTGCGCATCGCGGCCTTGATCGATCCGTTCCGTGATGATGCGGCGGGCGGCGGCTGCGGCGACACCGGCGGCCGTATCCTTCACTTCTTTCAACGCTTGCGCTTCCGCTTGAGCAATCTTGTCCTGCGCTTGTTTGGTACGGCGGGCCAATTGGTCCGTGAGAGCTTCGCGGGTTTCCGCTGCTAACCGTTCCGCTTCGGCACGGGCTTGCGTGACGATTTCTTCAGCTTCTTGTTCCGCATCGCGTTGCTTACGTTGGTAATTGGCCAGCAAGGCTTGGGCTTCTTCACGAAGCTTGCGGGCTTCGTCCAACTCTTGCGCGATTTGTGCCGCTCGGGCATCAAGCGCTTCCGTGATCCGGCGTGGCACACCGAAGTAGAGCAGAGCAAGCACGAAAAGCACGAAAGAAACGGCAACCCAAAACGCTGAATCTGAAAAGATTTCCATGATGACTACCTATTCAGTTCTGCGTCAACGGATTGAGCAAGCGCTGCTTCGCCCACATCGTCACCGATTAATTGCTGAACAATCTGCTCGGTCACATCGATCGCGACACCACGCACATTACCCATGGCCGCTGCCTTTGCGGAGGAGATTTGTTTCTCCGCTTCGGCCGCTTTGGTCGCAAGTTCCGCTTCCATGTCGCTGCGCATTTGCTCGATTTCGTCGTTGAGCTTCGACCGGTTGTCCGCTGCAATTGCGGTGGCCTTCGCACGGGCTTCCGCCAATGCCGCCTCATAGGCGGCGATTGCGTCGTCCGTTTCTTTCTTCAGCTGCGCTGCATTATCAAGATCATCCGCGATCTTGTCGCGGCGTTCTTCCAACACAGTGGCGATGCGCGGCAACGCAACGCGTGCCATCATCACATAGAGAAAGACGAAGGTGAGTGTCAGCCAAACGATTTGCGGCGCCCAGTCGGCTGCATTCAGCTGCGGCATACCGGAAGACCCGTGGTCTTCCGCGTGCCCCACTTCCGAATGCAAGTCGCCATGCGGCGCTTTAGAGCTGGTATCAGCCATGGATGCGCATTCCTAAAAGTTAAGTTGGCCCTGGGGGCCAACCAGATCGTTCGTTGTTAGATAACGAACAGCAGGATCAGCGCAACAACGAGGCCGAACAGACCCGTCGCTTCAGCAAGGGCAAAGCCCAGCAGAAGGTTTGCGAACTGGCCTTGAGCCGCACCGGGATTGCGCAGAGCGCCAGCCAGGTAATTACCGAAGATCGTACCGATACCAACACCGGCACCTGCGAGAGAGATCGTTGCGATGCCCGCACCGATGAGTTTTGCCGCTTCTGGCTCCATGACGTATGTCTCCTTGTCGATGAACTGTCGTTTAAGCGTTTAATGAAAGCGCGGGGTTGCTCCCGCGTTTGAGAACCTTTTCTAATCAGTGCATATGCAATGCATCGTTGAGGTAGATGCAGGTAAGGATCGCGAACACATAAGCTTGGAGAAAGGCCACCAGCACTTCCAAGCCCGTAAACGCAACCATGAACGCCAGCGGCGCCCAACCGCCAATCGCGCCCAATCCAACCACAAAGCCCGCAAACACTTTCAGCATCGTGTGGCCCGCCATCATGTTGGCGAACAAACGAACGGAAAGGCTGATCGGACGTGTGAGATAGGAAATCACTTCGATCACCACCAGCAGAGGCAGAAGCGCCACCGGGATGCCGGAGGGGACAAAGAACTTCAAGAACTTAATGCCGTGGGTGGCGAAGCCGATAATCGTCACACCGATGAAAATCACAATCGCCAGCGCGAAAGTGACAATGATGTGGCTCGTCACCGTGAACGAGTAGGGGATCATCCCCAGCATGTTCAAAAACAGTACAAACATGAACAACGTGAAGATGAACGGGAAATAGCGCTGCCCAGCGCTGCCCACATTGTCACGGATCATGTTGGCGATAAATTCGTAGGACAATTCGGCAAGGGATTGCCATCTGCCGGGCACCATGGCGCGACCGCTCATGGTTACGGTCGTAAACAAGGTGATCAAAATGACGGCGATGACCATGAACAAGGAAGAATTCGTGAAAGACACGTCAATACCGGCAAATTCCAACGGAACAATCCGTTCAATGACGAATTGGTGCATTGGATCGATGCCAAGACCGCCTTCAGATCCTTTTGATGCCACGATTTTGATCCCCGGTTGAGCGCGACCGCGCGGTGTTAATTCTTATCGGCGTTGTTCTTTTGGCTGCCAGTCTGATCCGCCGATGAATCAAGACCGTTTGCCGCATTCATTTGAGCCGCCGTCCGAACCACGTTCACGACGCCGGCCGCCACGCCGAAGAAAAAGAAGATGATGAGCATCCAAGGCGACGTTCCCAGCCATTCGTCCAGGAAATACCCAATCGCGACCCCGACTACAACGCCGACAACCAATTCTGTCGACAGCCGGAAGGCGATCCCTATCGCCGAGCTTCTTCCTTCATTTTCATTCGACTGCTGACGAGATCGCTGAGCCTTGCGAAGCCGCTCATCAAAATCACCGCCTTGGGACATAGACGCCAAATTTGGATTCCATGAGTGGGCGGATTTCATAGAGCCTGCCTCGAAAAGCGCGCGCAATTCGTCTGCGAGACGGGCGCAACATATGGGTCGCAGGGTAACACTGTCAAGTTTATCTGACCTGGGTTAAGTGGTTGGTATTGTTACGAAAATGTCATCTGTTTCGGCGATGCACAATTGTGCGTCAACCCGCCGCACGCACTTCCTCGGCAGCGGCCAAATCAAGCGACACCAGTTGGCTGACCCCGCGTTCCGCCATGGTCACCCCGAACAAGCGGTCCACCCGTGACATGGTCAACGCATGGTGGGTGATCACGATGAAGCGGGTATCCGTTAGACGCTTCATTTCCTCGATCAAATTGCAGAAGCGGTCCACATTTGTGTCGTCAAGCGGCGCATCCACCTCATCCATCACACACACAGGCGCTGGATTGCATAAAAACACAGCAAAAATCAGCGAAATAGCCGTCAGCGCTTGTTCGCCACCGGAGAGCAGCGACATGGTCGCCGTTTTCTTACCCGGCGGGCGGGCGTTGATTTCGAGGCCCGCTTCCAGCGGATCGTCCGATTCGATGAGTTCGAGCGACGCCGTGCCCCCGTTGAACAGTAGCTTAAAGAGGCGTTCGAAATTGGTGTTCACCTCATCGAAGGCCTTCAGCAGGCGCTCGCGCCCTTCGGTGTTGAGCTTGGAGATGCCTTGGCGCAGCTTCGCAATCGCCCCTTCCAGGTCTTCGCGCTCGGTGGTCATGCCGGTTAGCTGTTCTTCCAGCTCCGCTGCTTCTTCTTCCGCCCGAAGGTTCACGCCACCGAGATTTTCCCGCTCGCGCTTCAAACGCTCAAGGCGCTTTTCGATCGCGTCCATGTCCACCGCCAGATCTTTTTCGGTGATCTCACCGGCTTCCATGATCTGGTCTGGCTGACAGTCCAGCGTCTCGCGAACCCGTTCGGCAATCTCTTCTTGGCGCTCATGGGCGCCTTCCAGCAGAGCTTCCATGCGGGCCCGCTCTTCCCGGGCTTCACTTTGGGCTTGCTGGGCATCCCGCAAGGTCTTGTTTGATTGATCAAGCGCCGTTTCCCCAATGCTCAGCGCGTCGGCAGCCTTATTGCGAACGCTTTCCGCGTCGGTCATCGCCGTCAGCAAGGCATTGCGTTTTTCCTGAAGCGTTTCAGGGAAGGCCCGCTTTTCGTCCAATTGGGTCTTTAGATCCGTTTTCCGGGTTGAAAGGGTTTCTACCTGAGAACGCGCTTTTTCCGTCCGCCGCGCCCATTCGTCCCGTTCCGTGTTGATTTGGCCCAAACGCTGCTGGCGCTGTGCGGCTTCACGACCGGCGCTTTCCAAATTCGCCCGGGCATCCGCCGCATCCGCGCGCAGATTGGCGACGGTTTCTTTAGCTGTCGAAATCTGAGCGCGCAGCGCCTCCTCGTTTTCGAGAGCGTTCAGTTCCTGCTGCGCTTGGTCCCGTTTCGTCCTGGCCGCCGCAATCTCTGTATCCGCGCGTTCTTTTGCCTCTTCCAGAGAGTTCATTTTCGAGCTCTGCGCGGCGGCTTGTTTTTCGGATTGAAGCAATTCTTCCTGGGCGGTCGATAGCTGGCTTTGGCAGTCGCGCCAGGTTTTCCGGGTGTCGTTCTCGTGAGCCACGGCCTGTTCCGCGGCGGTCCGGCAAGCGTGATAGGCATCGCGCAAAGTCGATGCTTCGCGCTCCGCATCGGCGATCTGCGCTTCGATGTCCGCAAGCCGGTTGCGTTGCGCAAGCTTGGTCGCCGCGTGTGTCGGCGCGTCAGCCGCGGCCTTGAACCCATCCCAGCGCCAGAAGTCCCCTTCTTTGGACACCAAACGCTGGCCTTGTTTCAATTGCCGTTGAAGTCCGGCCCCAGCGGAAGCATCTACCACGCCAATCTGCGACAGCCGGCGTTGAAGGGCAGCGGAACCCGTGACGAATTGCGCCAGGGGCGTTGCCCCCATCGGCAAGAGGGCACTGCCCATCTGATCCATGGGACCTAAATTTTCCCAGTGAACCGGCGCGGCGGTGTCGTCGGTGGCATCAAGGTCCGTGCCCAGCGCCGCACCCAGCGCTTTCTCGTAACCGGTTTCCACTTGGATGGTATCGATCAGCGGCTGCCACAAATCCGATTCGGTCACGCCCAACATATCGGACAGGGCTTTGGCTTCGGCCTTCAGCTTGTTGACGCCGCGATCCGCTTCTTGCAGCGGCTCAAGGGCTGCTTTTTCGGCGCGCTGTTTGTCGTTGCGCCCTTGTTCGGCAGCATCGAATGCTTGCCGGGCGCGCTCAACGGCTTCCTTGCCGCTTTCCACCGCGGCCGCGGCGCGTTCGATCTTCGTGGTATCGAATCCGGCGGCTCGGATTTCATCTTGCTCCGCAATGGCCCGTTGCTTTTGCCCTTCAAAAGACCGAATGCGGTTTTCGGATTCGTCAACCGTGCGGCTGAGCGATTGGCGCGAGGCGGTCAATGCGGCAATCCGGGAGGTCAGGCCCTCAAGGTCGCTTTCTTGTTGGGAAAGCTTTTCAGATGCCGCTTGAACGCGCGCCCGCAAATCCTCCAATACCGATTGTTCGTTGGTGTCGCGTTCTTGAATTTCCGTTTCTTCCGCGGTGAGCCGATCTAGCACCTGTTGGGCATCGCGGATCATGGCGTTTTCACGGTTGAGATCAGCGGAGGCCTGTTGCAGCCGGGCTTCCAATTCTTCGGCTTCGCGGCGAGCGCGGGCTTCTTCTGCGTCCAGGCCGTCGCGTTCCACTGTCAGCCGGTGATAGGCCGCCGCCGCTTTGGCTTCTGCTTCCCGCAAGGGGGGCAATTCGTCATTGGCCGCCAATTGCAATCGATTGGCTTCCGCCGCCCGCTGGGTGGTTTCCGCCACCCGTTGTTCAGCGGCGGTCGCTTTTTCCTTTGTGTCGACCAACTGCTTTTCGGCGGCAGACCAGCGGAGCTGAAGGTTGGTGGCTTCTGCCTTCCGAATCAAACCGGACAAATTGCGATAGCGGCGGGCCTGTCGGGCCTGCCGTTTGAGGTTCGACAACTGACCCTCAATCTGCTGGACCACATCATCCAAACGGGTGAGGTTTGTTTCCGCCGCCCGTAAGCGCAATTCCGCTTCGTGGCGCCGGGAATGCAGACCGGAAATGCCAGCAGCTTCCTCAAGAATTTTACGCCGGTTTTTCGGTTTCGCGTTGATCAGTTCACCAATCTGGCCTTGGCGGACCAAGGCGGTCGAATGGGCGCCGGTGGCGGCATCCGCGAAAAAGGTCTGCACATCGCGGGCGCGCACATCGCGTCCATTGATCCGATAAGCGGATCCGGCATCCCGTTCGATGCGGCGGCTCACTTCGATCGTATCGGAATCATTGTACGGCGCCGGTGCCGTCCGCTCGCTATTGTCGATGACCAACACCACTTCAGCCATGTTGCGGGCGGGGCGGTTATTGGTCCCGGCGAAGATCACGTCTTCCATGCCGGAGCCGCGCATGCTCTTCGCGCGGTTTTCCCCCATCACCCAGCGGATGGCTTCCAGCAGATTCGACTTGCCACACCCATTCGGACCGACCACACCACTGAGGCCGGATTCGATCATTAATTCAACGGGTTCAACAAAAGACTTAAAGCCTGAAAGTCGAAGACGGGTAATCTTCACGCGCTAACCTTTGCTTTTGACCCCGGCCGTATACCGACCGATGGGCGCTTTATTCCGCGGGCAAAAGCGGGGTGAGAATTTCGTCTATTTTTTGGATCGACAACGCACCAGCATATTTTTCGCCATTCACAAAGAATGTTGGTGTCGACCGAACCCCGAGACTGCGCCCACTTTCCTGCACTGTTTTAACGCGTTCATATAACGATTCGTCATCAATGCAGGAGTCGAATTCTGCTCTGCCAACGCCGGCTTTGCGGGCTTGGGCGGCAAGAGCGTCCTTCCGGTTGTCTGGAAGCGCGACGGCCCAAGTGTTTATATTCTCAAAGAGAAGGCCGACCGCTGCATAATAATTTCCGTCGCCGAAGCAATGAGCGGTAACGAATGCAGCCGCCGCGAATTGATCCAGCGGAAACTCCCGCAGCACATATTTCACCTTGCCCGTATCGATATATTTTTCCTTGAGGGCCGGGTAGGTTTCCTCATGGAAGGCGGCGCAATGGCCACAGGTCATGGAGGCGTATTCGATGATCGTGATCGGGGCGTCATCGCTGCCCTGAACAATATCCGTTTCCAGCGGTGCCAGTTCGGCCCCGTCACCAGCGGCATCCGCCACCTCGGTATTATCTCCGCAACCAGCCAGCAACAGGCTGCCCACAGCTAGAAAAACAAAGGCACTCAAGCGGTTTGGAACAAAGCGGGTCATAACAACTACAGATCTCCGGAAAGGGGCAATTTGGCGCGCAGTATAGGCATTGCCCGGCGCGGGCTCAACGATCGGCTTGAGGCAATCAAGCTAAAGTGAGCGCCGGGACGATTTGGAGCGTCGCCGCACGCCTTCCCCCAAACGCTGGATCGCGTGGCGCAGACGGTCGTCTTCGATACCTGAGGCCGCTTCCGATATCCCCTGGCTTTCTGCCTGGCTAAGCGGCATTTCCAAGGGGCCATCTGTGGCGAAATCCCGAGGCATGGGGCCTTGAACCAATCGAATCCGGTGAATGACGGCAGCGCCTAAGAATCGGTTCAGGCGATCCCGAATTTGCGGCAGCATGTGCTGCAATTCCAGGCTGCGATAACCCGCCACCCGTATGGTGAGTGTCGCGCTGTTATCCCGCCCGCGCCCCCGGCTGAGTTTCAAGGGCATGCAGTCTTGGGCCACATCGGGGCCCACGATTTCCGGCCAATGCTCAAAGATGTGCAGCTCGTGAAAGCCGAACTTTTTTAGCACCGGGCGGGCGATGGGGGCCACCATCTGATCGATGCGTTGGGCGCGCCGTGGGCGGTGCTTACCTCTTGCCTCTCGGTTGAGCTTGGTCATATTTCCTCTTAGAAGGCTCTCAGCCGTCTGTCCAACTTCTTTTCTTGCCGTTCAAAACGCTGATTTCATGCCTCCTGCCAAAACCGGCCGAAAATCGAAACGGAAAACGTCGGACGATCCCACCCGGCTCAGCAAGGTATTGCTACCCTGGTACGACGCCCATCGCCGCAATCTGCCTTGGCGCTATGCCCCCGGCGTGACGGCCGATCCGTACAGGGTGTGGCTGTCGGAGATCATGCTGCAACAAACGACGGTGGCAACCGTCATTCCCTATTTCGAGAAATTCACCTCTGCCTGGCCCACAGTGGGGGCTTTGGCGGACGCGCCGCTCGACGATGTGCTGTTGGCCTGGGCGGGGCTTGGCTATTACGCGCGGGCGCGGAACTTGCACAAATGTGCCCAGGCCATTGTGGACCAGTTCGGCGGCGATTTTCCAAGCAACGAGCAGGACTTGCTGACCTTACCCGGGATCGGTCCGTATACGGCGGCGGCGATTGCGTCGATTGCGTTTGATCGGCGCGCGACCCCCATGGACGGCAATATCGAGCGGGTGATGGCCCGGCTTCACTTGGTCGAAACGCCTTTGCCGGATGCTAAGCCGGAACTCAAAGAATGGGCGGTGGCGCATACGCCAAAGGCGCGCTGCGGAGATTACGCCCAAGCCCTGATGGATCTCGGCGCAACGGTGTGCACGCCCCGCAATCCCGACTGTGCCCATTGTCCTTGTGCGGAGTTTTGCCCGGCAAAAGCCTCCGGCGTGGCCGAGACACTTCCCAAGAAAAAACCAAAGCCCATCAAACCCATACGCCGGGGTTCTCTCTATTGGCTTGAATGGCCGAAGGGACATGTGTTGATCCGTCAGCGCCCGGAAAAAGGGTTGTTAGGAGGGTTATGGGAAGTTCCCTCAACAGATTGGGTCGAAGGCCATCTGGAAGACGGAGACCCGGCCACCGTTTTCCGAGCGGCGATGCCCTCGTCGCTTGAATGGCAGAAATTGCCGAAGCCGGTGCGCCACACCTTTACCCATTTTCACTTGGAACTTGATGTCTTCGTGGGGGTGGGCTTCGGCCGGGGGAAACCGAAAGGGGAGTGGGTGGCAATCGAAGCCCTGGATGCTTATGCCCTGCCCACCGTCATGATGAAGGTGGTGCGCTTGGTCCAGGCCGACGCAGGACCTTTGTTTGGGGGTCAATAGGGACGTTTGGTCCCTTCATACGTCATCGCTAGGCAAGCAAATGACGTTTGCGCTGACCCGGCATTTCAAACAGGGTTTTTGGTGTGGATCATCGGAACTGCGGGCACAACCATTGTCCGGAGATGATGGGGGGAGGCCGCTCATTCCCGCGAAAGCGGGAATCTATTGTGGCCCGCAAAGATCCCGGCTCGCGCTTGTGCTTGGCCGGGATGAGCGGAATTTAATGGGCGCATGGGGTTGATCCAAATTCTTGGAAATACCCTCCTTGCCATCCTCGCGAAAGCGAGGATCCAATATCCACCGGTTTTCGGAAATGCCAGGACATTGGTTACTGGATCCCCTCGTTCGAGGGGATGACAGTCAGACGGATGGGCAATGCACCCACCTATTCACAGTCTCAAAGAGCGGCCTCCGCTCAATAAGGTAAGCTTATATATGGCCAAATTCAAGCTAGTGCAGCTCTTGGCGCAATTGCTGGCGCAGCACATCGATCGGGGCGAGTTTGCCCTTGTGTTCGAAATGCCAAAAGGTCCAGCCATTGCAGGCATCTAATCCCTGAACCAAGGCGCCCACTTTGTGGATTGATCCCGAGGCATCGGTGGCGGACAGGCTGCCGTCGGCGCGGATCTTGGCGGCGTGGCGGCGGGCGGGTCCGTAAAGGGTCGCCCCCGGTTTCAGCATGCCGCGTTCCACCAGCCACCCAAACGGAATACGCGGCTGCGCTTTCTTGGGCGGGGTGACGGAAATTTCCGCGTCGGAGGGTTCCTTGATCGCGGCGATCCGGTCATAGGCAAATTTGAGATAGGGCTTGTTGCGTTCAATGCCGATGAAATCACGGCCCAGCTTCTTGGCCACAGCACCCGTTGTGCCGGTGCCAAAGAATGGGTCCAACACCACGTCGCCCGGATTGGTGGAGGCCAAGATCACCCGGTGGAGCAGGGATTCCGGCTTTTGGGTGGGGTGGGCTTTGTTGCCGTCTTCATCCTTCAACCGTTCCTGGCCGGTGCAAATGGGCAGCACCCAATCGGACCGCATTTGAAGGTCTTCGTTCAGTGCCTTCATGGAATCATAGTTGAAGGTGTAGGTCTTTTGACGTGCGTCGCGCGCCGCCCAGATCAGCGTTTCATGGGCATTGGTGAAACGGCGGCCTTTAAAGTTGGGCATGGGGTTGCTTTTGCGCCAGATCACATCGTTGAGGATCCAATAGTCGAGGTCCTGCAGCGCGGCGCCGACGCGGAAAATGTTGTGATAGCTGCCGATGACCCAAAGCGCGCCATTGGGTTTTAAGATGCGTTTCGCCGCCGCCAACCAATCGCGGGTAAAACGGTCATAGTCTTCAAAGCTTGAGAACTTGTCCCATGCGTCGTCAACGCCATCCACTTTACTGTTGTCGGGGCGGTGCAGCTCTTTCTCCAGCTGCAGATAATAGGGCGGATCCGCGAACACCAAATCCACACTGCCGGCAGGCAAGCTGTTCATCACCTCCACACAGCCGCCTTCGATGATGCGGTTGCGCGGCAGATCGCCGGTGATTGGATTTTTGTCTTTGGCTGATTTTCTGGCCATTGCCCGTGCCCCGTCTGGATAATGAAATCGATCGAGGCGCGATCCTGAGTCACCGGGAGTCCCGGGTCAATATATTTTTTTGAATCAATAGGTTAACGCGGAGTCTTCGCTCAACATCTTGTGTATGGGGGCAAAGGAACGCCGATGATGTGGTGTCACCCCATGGGCTTCCAGGCCGTCGATGTGCTCTCTTGTCCCATATCCTTTGTTGCGTTCCCAGCCATAGCCGGCGAAGTCGCGGGCCAATTCGGCCATCAGCGTGTCGCGTTCCACCTTGGCGACGATGGAGGCTGCCGCGATGGACGTCGAAATGTGATCGCCTTTCACCACGGTGCGCACGCGGCAGGAAAGGCCCGGGTCTTTATTGCCATCAACGAGGGCGAGGTCGGGCGCAACCGGCAGCGCTTCAACCGCGCGCCGCATGGCCAGGAAGGTGGCCTTCAAAATGTTGAGCGTATCGATTTCCTCAACGCTTGCGTGGCCCAAGCCGACGGCAGCTTGTTGCCTGATGCGGGCGGCCAGGGTGTCGCGTTTTTGAGGGGAGAGTTTTTTGGAATCCGTAATGCCGGCACTTTCAAAATCGGGGCCTGGGACCACCGCTGCGGCAATGACGGGCCCCGCCCAGGGCCCCCGACCCACCTCGTCGACGCCCGCAATGACAAGCGGGCGCCCCGCGCGGGCGCGTTCTTCGTTTTCCAGTGAAAAATCAGCCATGAGCTGATGTTACGCGATTCTTGTCAGAACAGGGTGAGTTGGGGGCTGTCCACGGGCGGCGGCTTGAAGTGAGTAAGCGCCAGTTTGTGGGACATTTCCTGAAAGCCCAGCTTCCGCCGCGCCAAATGGAACCGTTTCGAAATGAGCTGCGCATAGGGTCCGTCGCCGGTCATGCGTTTGTGCCATTGAGAATCATAGTCCGCACCGCCGCGCATATCCCGCATCACCGAAATCACATGGGCGGCACGATCCGGATATTCTTCCTGAAGCCATTCGCGGAATAGGTCTTTGATTTCAAGGGGCATGCGCAACAACACATAGCCCGCTTCCGCAGCGCCCGCATCCCGCGCTTTTTCCAGTATGGCTTCGATCTCATGATCGTTAATGACCGGCACTACGGGCGCCACCATGACGGCGGTAGGGATGCCGGCCTCGCTCAGTTTCCGGATCGCCTCCAGCCGTTTTGCGGGTGTGCTTGCGCGGGGCTCCATCTTGCGCGCGGTTCGGCGGTCCAATGTGGTGACGGATATGGCAACCTTGGTGAGGTTGCGTTGGGCAAGTTTCCGCAAAATATCCGTGTCCTGAAGAACAAGATCGGACTTGGTAACGATCGAAACCGGGTGGCCGAAACGCTCCAGCACATGAAGCACTTGGCTGGTGATTTTCATTTTCTTTTCGATGGGCTGGTAGGGGTCTGTATTGGTGCCCATGGCGATCACCCGTGGGCGATAGCTTGGACGGCGCAATTCCTTGTCGAGCAGGTCCGCGGCTTTGGGTTTGGCGAAGAGCTTGCTTTCAAAATCCAGCCCGGGGGACAAGCCCAGATAAGCGTGGGTTGGCCGCGCAAAACAATAAATGCAGCCATGTTCGCACCCACGATAGGGGTTGATGGAGCGGTCGAAGCTGATATCCGGCGACTGATTGCGGGCGATGATGGTGCGTGTGGCGTCGACTGTGACGGTGGTGCGCAGGGGTTGGGGATCGTCCGGGTGCCAACCGTCATCCACTCGTTCTTTTGTGGCTTTCTCAAACCGCCCCGTGGCGTTCGTTACGGCGCCGCGTCCCCGTCTTTCGTCTTGGGATATCCCCAATTTCCAGGTCGTGCCGGCTGTGGTGTCGTCTTTGTCGGAAACACGGTTAATGGATGTGTCTTTCATGCCGCAAGTTTAGGCTTCTAATGCGAACAAAACAAGAACATTCAGGCTTGTGCCTTTTGGACGGTGTTTATGCTGCACCGCAACTGATATATTTCGCACATGATTAGCGTAATCATCCCGACATTGAATTCCGAGCGGACGCTGCCGCGGACGCTGGCCTGCCTGATCCCGCCCACCGTGAAGGGGCTGGTTCGCGAGGTCATCATCGTCGATGGCGGGTCGGTGGATGACACCGCGACCGTTGCGGAGGTGACGGGGGCGAAGTTCCTGTCGGCGCCCCGCGGGCGCGGCCATCAACTGCGCGCGGGTGGTGAAACCGCCAAGAGTGAATGGCTGCTTTTCCTGCATAGCGACACGGTGCTGTCGCCGGAATGGAGCGAGGAAGTCGAGGCGTTTATGGAACGCGTCGATCGGGCCTATGACGGCACCCGAGAATCTCGCGAAGTGGCCGGTGTCTTTAAATTTTCACTAGATGATTTTCGGCCATCGGCCCGCCGTTTGGAATGGTGGGTATCGGTCAGATGCCGGTTTGCGGCATTGCCCTATGGCGATCAGGGACTGTTGATCAGCCGGGAATTCTACGACCGTTTGGGTGGCTTCTCCGACATGCCATTGATGGAAGATGTGGACATGGTGCGCCGCATCGGCCGCAACCGGTTGCACTTCTTTAAGTCAGACGCGGTGACCAGTGCGGAACGGTATCGCAAAGATGGCTATGTGCTGCGGCCCATGCGCAATATGAGCTGCTTGGCCCTTTATTATTTGGGTGTTCCGACCTCGGTGATTTCACGCCTTTACGGTTAGCCACTTCATCTGTGTACAAACAAGTTATTATATATGCGAAGGCCCCCAAACTGGGCACCGTGAAAACGCGGTTGGCGGCTGGTGTTGGGCCGGTGGAGGCGTGCCGGCTTTACCGCCTGTGGAGCGCCGATGTGATCCGCCGCATCGCGCGGGACCGGCGGTGGCAAACGCGTATTGCTGTCAGTCCGGATGTGGAAGCCGCCAGTGCGGGGTGGGGTGCCATCTGGCCGATTGAAATCTCGCGACAACCGCAGGGTACCGGCGATTTGGGATCGCGTATGGCCCGCACATTTCGCAATGGTGCGCCTGGTCCGTGCTTGATTGTGGGCAGCGATATTCCGGACCTACAGCCCCAGCACCTTGACCAGGCGTTCGACGCCCTCGGGGGGCACGATGCGGTCTTCGGCCCGGCGGATGATGGCGGCTATTGGCTGATCGGTGTCTCCCCCAAGCTGCGTCCCCATGTGAGGCTTGATGGTGTTCGTTGGTCTACGGAACATGCGCTCGCCGACACGATCAACGCCTTGGGGGCCGGGAAGAAAATTGCGCTGTTGCCGGACCGCCTGGCGGACATTGATACGGTAGCGGATTTAAGGGCGTGGCGGGAACAGACTTAACCTATATCGCTCATTCCCGCGAAAGCGGGAATCTATTGTGCTCAGCAAAGATCCCGGCTCGCGCGTGCGCTTGGCCGGGATGAGCGGCGAAAATTCTAGTTCTGGGGCGCGATGACGGCGTTGACCTAACCTTTATGCTCTTCCAAGCGCGGCAGGATCTCCACGAAATTGCAGGGGCGGTGGCGGGAATCGAGCTGGTACTGAAAAATGCCGTCCCACGCATCCTTGCAGGCGCCGGGCGAGCCCGGTACCGCAAACAACAGCGTGCCGCCGGCGATGCCGGCGCAGGCACGGGACTGGAGCGTGGACGTCGCCACCGTCTGATAGCTCACCATATGAAAGACGGTTGAAAACCCGTCGATCTCTTTCTCGAACACGGAGCGGAACGCTTCCGGCGTCACATCGCGGCCCGTAATGCCGGTGCCGCCGGTGGAAATCACCGCATCCACCTCTGGGTCATCGATCCATTTTTTGAGCTGGGCCACAATGTCCGGCACCTCGTCTTTCACGATGGTGCGGTCGGCCAAGGTGTGGCCCGCATTTTCAAGACGTCCCACAAGGATCGAGCCGCTTTCATCATCCGCCGCGTGGCGCGAATCCGACACGGTCATGATCGCGATGCGGATGGGTTTGAAGTCTCTGGTTTCGTCAATGCCAGCCATGCTGGTTAGGTCCCCCTAGTTTTTTGAGGCGACAGGAACCTCAACCCTATCAAGGGGGACATAAGTTGGCCAGACATTGGCGGCCGCCGCATCGAGAGACGGTGTCGGCTGGCCGAAACGTTTGCGGTAGATCCAGTAATTGGTCAGCACATGCTCGATATAGCCGCGGGTTTCGCGCGACGGGATGCTTTCAATAAACAGCAGCGGATCATCACGGAAGTTTGTTTTGCGTTTCCATTTGCGCAAATTGCCGGGGCCCGCATTGTAGGACACCATCAGCATGTAAAGATTATTGTCGGAACCCAGAGAGTTCATCAGTGTTCGGATGTATTTCTGGCCGAGCGCGATATTGAACGACGGGTCGAGCAGCTTGTCGCGCTTGGAACGGGCGAGAGACCTGTCCCGCGCCACGAAGCTTGCGGTGCGCGGCATGATCTGCATCAGCCCCCGGGCGCCGGCACGGCTCTTTGCGCGGGCCTTGAACCGGCTTTCTTGGCGCATCAAGGCGTAGATCAAGGCCTTATCGACGGTGTAGCCGCCGGTCGGTTCGTAGTTCGGTACCGGGTACCGCGCCAAGTCGAAGGGCTGGTCTTGAATGCGCTCGGCAATCTGCACCTGTGAGGCGGGGAGTTCCACTTTGGTGGTCAGCGCCACCAAGGCCCGATCCAAGTTCGCGGGTAAGCGGCCATGGGCGCGCAGAATTTCCTGATCGGCCGAATGGGTTTGCCCAATCTGCGACAGGGCGACGGCCCGCTTCACAGGCGCATAGGCCAAGAGGGCATCCAATTCCCGCTGCGTGAGGGTCGGTTCGGACCAGTTAAGCGGCAATTCCCGGCCCAATTGGCGTGTCGCTAAAACGCCGTAAAATGTGTGCGGGTCTTGCGCGGCGATCTCCAGCATGTCGATGACTTTTTCAGGCTGCCCCTCGATCAGGTATCCGCGGGCCGCCCAAAAGGCCCCGGCGGCCCGTGTGCCTTGAGAGACGACGCGAGAGCGCGCCAGATGGGAAAAATGGTCCGCGCTTTTCGCGTAATTGTGCATGCGGAAATTGGCCAGGCCCGCCGTCCAATCGGACAGAGGCACTTCACCACGGTTACGGGCCGCCACTTTTTCCGCGATGCGGGCGGCTTTCGTATCGACGCCTTCGCGATAGTAAGACGCTGCGATCCACCCCAGCGCATCGTCGAATTCATTACGGCGCAGATCTTTACTGGTGCGCTTTTCGTGCAAGTAATTGTAGGCAGCGGTGGGGCGGCCCCGGCGGTTTAACGTCTTGATATGGCGGTTGATGGCGCGCACGCGGCGGGTGCGGCGCCGGGGCGTGGTTGTCTCGCCCACTTGAACTTGCCGTTCCCGATAGGCCCGGCGCAACGGGCGTTCCGGTCGAGAGGCGCCGGATGGGCGGCGCTTGACCGCCAATCGATAGATTCGCGACGCGCCGGGGTGGTCCGCATATTTGGACATCCAACGGCGTAACTCAGAGTATTTTGAACGGTATGCCGTGGGGTGTAGGTACCGTTGATGGAGCACGTGACCCATCAAGATGTTGTTGTCCAGCTTCTTGATGTGCTTGTCGGCTGTCTTCCAATGGCCCTTTTCCTGGGCTTTGAAAATCTTTCGGTACAGCGCCACGTCATCGCTGCTCAAAACGGCGGGCGTAATGTTTGTCGTGTCCGAGGCGTAGCTGTCCGTCGGGGCCGAATCTTGCGCCTTTTCGGTTGCGGAAGCACTTTGGGGGGACGCGATAACAGCGATCATGATCGCTGCCGACACCCAAAAACCGATGCGTTGCCGCCAAATCGCGGCGAAACCCTGACCCATATGCGAAATCCTTTGCGCCTCGCGAACACGCGCATCAATGAAGACCGCGCCCTCGACAAGACTGAACCTACCGACCAGGGCTTTATGCTTGATAAATATTGGCGAAATTTGGTCAGCCGCCCCCTGCCGACCCGAGCTTATCCTTAATAGAAAGTAAATCCTGCCAAGCCAATCGCTTTTGTCCCGGTTGGCGTAACAAATACGCCGGGTGGAAGGTGGGCAGGAGCGGCACGTCCGAGCGGTCGCCGATGGAGAGCTGTTTCCACTTGCCCCGCAGGCGCATGATGCCATCGGTGGTGTTGAGCAATTGTTTGGCGGAAACGCCGCCCAAGGCCACCACGATGGAAGGGTTCACCAACTCTAGGTGCCGCTCCAGAAAGGGCAGGCACAGGGCTATTTCTTCGGGCGTGGGGTTGCGATTGCCCGGTGGGCGCCAGGGAATGATGTTGGTGATATAGGCACTTGTGCGGTCAAGGCCGATCGCCGCCAACATGCGATCAAGCAACTTCCCGCTTCGGCCGACAAAGGGCAGGCCCTGGAGGTCCTCGTCGCGTCCGGGCGCCTCACCCACGAAAACGATCTTGGCCTGTGGATTGCCGTCCGCGAAAACCAGGTTCTTGGCTGTCTTCTTCAGCGAGCACTCGTCGAAATTTGCAAGCGCGGCCTTTAGCGCGTCCAAGGTTGCGGCGTCGCGCGCGCGATCGCGGGCGGTGCTGGCCAGTTGATCGGCGCTTGCCGCGGCGGGGGCCTTAGGGGCCGCCACGGGTGGTGGAGCCTGCGCCGCGGGTGATTCTTTAACGGGCGTGGAAATGTCTGTTTTCGGTTTGGGTGTCACCCGGCGATCAAGCGGTGTGTCACCAATTGTATCGGTAACACCTTGTTCCGCGTACCAGCGCAAAAGAGTGATGGAAGCTTGATCAGTCTGGGTCATTTCGCGTCAATTTGGTGGATGACGTAGGGGACGCCTCGTAATTTTGAACTCGCATTCTTCGAAAATTCCGGTATGTAACACGGCAGATAGTTTCTCTTATGCGTTTGCGGCGACCGGTGGTTGCGTCGGTGTGATGGGTCAAAGGGTTGCGTTGACCTACCGTCATTGGTCTTTAAATAACGGTCAGCATCGCCTTATTGGTGAGCCGCGACAATCTAAAAATAACGGCAATAAATTCGGGCACAAAGGATAGAATATGTCAGACGCTACAGTTGAACGCGAGTCGATGGAGTATGACGTCGTCATCGTCGGCGCCGGACCAGCCGGATTGTCAGCGGCAATTCGTTTAAAACAATGCGCAGCAGACGCGGGCACCGACATCAGCGTGGCGGTGTTGGAGAAGGGCTCGGAAGTGGGCGCGCATATTTTGTCGGGCGCCGTGCTGGATCCCATCGCGCTCAATGAGCTGATCCCGGATTGGAAGGAACAGGGCGCCCCGCTGAACACACCGGTGACGGATGACAGGTTCTTGTATCTTGGCGCGGCGGGCGGCATTCGCATCCCGAACCTGATTATTCCTCCCATGATGAACAATCACGGAAACTACATCGTCAGTCTAGGGAATGTGTGCCGTTGGCTGGCAGAACAAGCTGAAGGGCTTGGGGTTGAAATCTATCCGGGCTTTGCCTGTTCCGAGATCGTTTACAATGACGATGGCAGCGTGAAGGGCGTTGCCACGGGCGATTTGGGCGTTGGCCGCGATGGTGGTCAAAAAGATACGTATACGCCGGGTATGGAGCTGCACGCGAAATACACGTTGATCGGCGAAGGGGTGCGCGGGTCGCTGGCCAAGACACTCATCCAGAAATTCTCTCTTGATGCCAATAGTGAGCCACAGAAATTCGGCATTGGTCTGAAAGAGCTGTGGGAAATCGATCCGGCGCAACACAAGCAAGGCATGGTGGTGCACACCATGGGGTGGCCGCTGAACAATAGTACGGGCGGCGGGTCGTTCATGTATCACTTGGAAAACAACCAAGTGGCGGTGGGGTTTGTGGTGCACCTGAACTACAAGAACCCCTACATTTCGCCGTTTGATGAATTCCAACGGTTTAAAACGCATCCGTCCATTCGCCCTTACTTTGAAGGCGGCAAGCGCGTGTCCTATGGCGCGCGGGCGATCACTGAAGGTGGCTTCCAGTCGGTGCCCAAACTCATCTTCCCAGGTGGGGCGTTGATCGGCTGTTCCGCAGGCTTTGTGAACCTGCCGCGAATCAAAGGCAGCCATAACGCCATGAAGTCGGGCATGTTGGCGGCGGAGGCGGTGTCCGAGGCGCTCAAATCCGGCCGCGCGTCGGATGAACTAACGGCCTATGAAGAAGGCTACCGCTCGTCGCACATCTTCACGGACCTGAAGCGGGTTCGCAATATGAAGCCGCTGTGGAGCAAGTTCGGTACTTTCCTCGGGTTTGGCTTGGGGGGCATTGACCTGTGGATGAACAATCTGGGCATCGGCCTGCCGGTCACCATGAAACATGGCAAGGCGGATCATGAAACCCTGATCAAAGCGTCTCATGTGAAGCCCATCGACTATCCGAAGCCTGACGGCGAAGTGTCCTTCGACAAGCTGAGCTCTGTGTTCCTGTCCAGCACCAACCACGAAGAAGACCAACCGATCCATCTGCGGCTGACGGACGAGACGGTCCCGATCCAGCAGAATCTGCCCAATTTCGCGGAGCCTGCGCAGCGCTATTGTCCGGCGGGGGTTTACGAAGTGGTCACCGACAATAATGGCGGGACACCGCGATTCGTCATCAATGCGCAGAACTGCGTCCACTGTAAGACCTGCGACATCAAGGATCCGAGCCAAAATATCACTTGGACCGTGCCGGAAGGTGGCGGCGGCCCCAACTATCCGAATATGTGATATGAAGAAGTTCTTAAACCCGATGTGGTCAGGTAAAGTGTCTTATTCGGGTTTAAGCATCTCTAGCCAAGATTTGGCGTATTTGAACGGTTCCGTGTGATTAAACAGTTCTTCAAAACGGGGGTTGTCTTGTGTGCCGCGCTTGTTGCGGCATGCGGGTCGGTGGGGGACATATCCCGCCCCTTTTCTAAACTGCCGGGCATTGAGCGTCCGAAATCAAAGAATTCTTTGTTCGGCAATTATCTTGCCGCGCGCCATGCCGGTGCCCAACGCGATACCGCGAGCGCTGCGGATTATTACGCCAGTGCTTTGGCCCGCGATCCGGACAATGAAGTGATTTTGGACCGGGCGTTTTTGCTGCAGCTTGCGGACGGTCAAGTTGAAGAAGCGACCGACCGGGCCCGCGAAATCATTCGTCGCACACCGGACAAGAATTTCCCGCATTTGATCATTGGATTGTCCGATTTCCGGGACGGCGATTATGCCGGCGCCCGCGGCAATCTTGAACGTTCCGCGGACGGCCCGTTCAGCACGCTTGCCTCGACCTTGCTCATCGCGTGGACACACCATGCGGAAGGCCAGACGGATGACGCCTTGGAGCTGATCGATAATTTTAACTCCAACCCTGCGTTCGACATTTTTCGGTTTTATCACCGGGGCTTGATCAACGAACAAGCCGGGCGCATTGAAGCGGCTGAGAGGGATTTTCAAGCAACGCTTGATTCCGGCGGGGCAAATTCAATACGGGCCATTCAAGCCTATGGCCAATTCCTGGAACGCCAGGGGAAGACGCAAAAGGCCCTTGATCTGTATGCTGAATTTTCACGGGCGGCCCCCAACCATCCGCTGATCCAGGTGGCCTTCGACCGGATCAACAAAAATCAAAAACCGGGCCTGCTGGTGAAAGACCCGAATGCGGGTGCTGCGGAAGTTCTTTACGGATTGGCCAGCGCGTTGGCACGGGATCGCAGCATTGATCTGCCGTTCGTCTATCTTCAGCTTACGCTCTATATGCAAGATGACATCGACGTGGCGCTCCTTTTGCTGGCGGATCTGATGGAAGCCGTAGGGCGCTGGGAAGAAGCGGCAGATGTGTATGCGCGGATCCCGGAAGACTCCGGTATCTACAGCCACGCGCAACTGCAAATCGCGTTCAATCTGCAACGCATGGAAAAGCCGGGTGAAGCCGTTCGCTTCTTGCGTCGGGTGACGGACCGTCGTCCGGACGATATGGATGCTGTGGTCGCATTGGGGGATTTGCTGCGCAGCCGTCAAGACTATGACGAATCTGCTGACGTGTATGCCCAGGCGATTGCTCTTGCGGGTGAACCGCAACGGCGCCATTGGTCGCTCTTCTACGCACGTGGCATTGCCTATGAACGGTCGGGCCGGTGGGCGGACGCCGAACGGGATTTTCTTTTTGCCCTTGAGCTGGAACCCGATCAACCTTTGGTGTTGAACTATCTGGGCTATTCTTGGGTGGAGCAACGCCAGAACTTAGATCAGGCGCTCGAGATGATCCGTCTGGCGGTCGAATTGCGCCCGAGCGACGGCTACATCGTGGACAGTTTAGGATGGGCCCATTATCAACTTGGCCAATACGAAATCGCGGTTGAGCACTTGGAACAGGCCGTGAGTTTGCGCCCCGACGATCCGGTGATCAACGATCATCTTGGGGATGCGTATTGGAAAGTTGGGCGTGAGATTGAAGCCCGGTTCCAGTGGAATCGGTCGCTTGGTCTTGAGCCGGAAGACGATCAAATTCCCCTCATCCGTCAAAAGCTGGACGAGGGCATGCGGGGGTCGCACAGCCGGCACATGCAGCGCGCTGAGGCTCAACTGCCCCCTCAATAGAGACAAATCATTCCTATGTCGCAAATCGCCGGCGGTTCACAAGGATCACTCAGGCTCTTGGCGCCGGCGAAGGTCAATCTGTGTCTTCATGTAACGAGCCGCCGCGAAGACGGATATCATACCCTCGACAGTTTGGTTGTCTTTGCCGGGGTTGGTGACGCACTCACGGCAACGCCTGCGGACGATATTTCCCTGGATATTACCGGCCCGCAGGCCGATGTCCTGACCGCGGATGCGGCGGAAAACTTGATCATCCGCGCGGCCCGCCGATTTCAGGATCTCACGGGAACCGATGCCGGTGTCCATTTCGACTTGGTCAAAAATTTACCGGTAGCCTCGGGAATCGGGGGCGGTTCGTCGGATGCGGCGGCGGGGATACGGTTGCTAGAAAAACTCTGGTCGGCGCACCCGCCGTCTGCGCAATTGGCGGACCTTTTGGTGGGGTTGGGGGCGGATGTGCCCATGTGCCATCTCGCACAGTCGGCTTTCGCGTCCGGTATCGGCGAAGAGCTGCGGCCATTGACGAGATTACCCAAGGCCTGGATCGTGTTGGCGAATCCTCTCATAGAGGTGCCGACGGGCGCTATTTTCAAGGGGCTGAAAGGGTTCGCTGATCCTGTAGTGCCGGATCGATTAGATGATCTTCAGTCGTTCGACGATTTGATTGCGTTTCTCAAACAGTGTCACAACAGTTTGGAAGCACCGGCCATTGAGGTGGAACCGGTCATTGCGGAGGTGTTGCGGGAAATGTCGGGTTTACCGGGGTGTGCACTGACCCGCATGTCGGGAAGTGGGGCCACCTGTTTTGGGCTGTTCTCAAATCAGGGGAAAGCGGCAGCGGCAGCCAGCGCCCTGCGCGCCAATTTTCCGCATTGGTGGGTAGAGCAAGGGCCGGTTTTGTCCGATCAGCCCGCAATCAAAACGCTGGCATCCTAGTCACACACCATGAGCGGATCCGCAGCCCTTCAACACATTGGATTTGCGTTGATCGTGGCGTTTGCGTCTGTCCTGCTCACGCGGTTCATGATCACGTTGAACATTCGCGATATCCCCAATGAACGGTCCAGCCATGCAACGGTGACGCCCAAAAGTGGCGGCATAGCCATTGCGGTTTCTTTTTCTTTGGGAATTGCGGTTCTTTATGCGATCGCCGATGCGGTGCGCTTACCGGAAGCTCAGTTCTTAGTGTTTGTACTGATTGTCTTCGGGCTGTTGATCTCATCTCTCGTGGATGACCTATACGACATCAGCCCGCTTCAAAAGTTTGTCGCGCAGTTTGTGGCGGCGACGCTGTTCGCCAGTTTCGTCGCCAGTATCCACAAGGTCTGGATCCCGTTCTTAGGAACCATTGAGCTTGGGGCGCTTGGTGTGGTGCTGACCCTGCTGTGGATTATCTTTTTCATGAATGCGTTTAACTTCATGGACGGAATCAATGGCATCGCGGGTGGGGCGGCGATGATCAGCGGGGCGTTTCTCGCGTTGATCGCCTTCATGGCGGACGCCCCCTTTGTCTACCTATGTTCGGTGGTTTTGGTGGCGGCGACCGCCGGCTTCTTCTATTACAATTTTCCAGGTGGCCACATTTTCATGGGCGACACGGGCAGCCAGTTTCTAGGCTTTGCCTTTGCCTCGCTGGCGGTGCTGGCATCGACCGACGGCTTTGGGGGCGTGTCGATCTATGTGGTGCCCATTTTGTTTCTGCCCTTTGTGTTCGATGTGGTGTACACACTGGCCCGCCGCGCGTATCGCGGCCGCGACCTCACCCAAGCCCATAAGGAACATCTCTACCAATTGCTGCATCAAAGCGGGTGGAGCCATGCACAAGTGAGCCTATTGTATTTTGGCTATTTCGGGCTGTGCGGCTTTGCGGGCCTTGCCATTCAAGCAGCCAGTCCCGCCATGCGGGTGGTGATGGTGGCCGGTACTGTGCTTGCCATGCTGGGACATGCGCGGTTCGTGCATCAAACCTGGCGCCGGGCGAACACTTCACAAAAAGGGCTCTGACCCCTTTTTCGCTTTTTTCGTGCTGGAGGCCTTGGTGGAAAATTTTAAGTTTTTCAGCTATAGTGCGTGACATGAGCCACACGAAAAATGCCGATACGCTAAAAACGCGTTTTAGCTCCAAAGCCTTCCCGACGACAGAAGATATGGCGCTGTGGAATAGCCTGCGTCCGGACGAACAGCGAGCCATTATCCAGCAGGATGAACAAGATGCATTTGACAGTGGTTTGGCATCACACGAACCCCTGGAGGCGCGATTAGCGCGGGTGAGAGCAGGCGCATAACATGCGCTATGAGATAAGCCGAGCCGCCTCTGCGGTTATCGACGAGATCATTCGTTACACAGATAAAAATTTTGGCGAAGACCAAACCGCGGAATATGTTGGCGATCTTTACAATAGTTTCGAATTGATCGCAGACAATCCTCAAATCGGTAAAACGTGGGATGGACCCGACAAACGACGGTACATCTTTCGGCAACACTTGGTCTTTTATCGGGTTATGTCTGATCACGTCTTGATTACGGATATACGAAATGCCCGCCAAAGCCTCCCGCCGGAATGGCGAACGTAGGGCAAAAAGGGCTCTGACCGCTTTTTGCTCTCTTGCGATGGTGGAGTCGGTGACCGCGACGCTTAGTAAGCGCGGCTGATGCAGAAGTCGATGATTTCGCTGAGCGTGGAATTAAATTCGCCTTCCGGCAGTTTTGTCAGCGCATCACGAGACGCGTTGCCAAATTTTGTGGCGCGATCGATGGTGTCGGAGATGGTGTTGTATTTCTCCATGAGCCGTGTGGCGCGGTGCAGGTCACCTTCTTCTTGATGGCCTTCTTCCAGTGTCCGTTGCCAGAACGTCCGTTCTTCATCCGTACCCCGACGATAGGCCAGGACAACGGGCAGGGTGATCTTGCCGTCACGGAAATCATCACCGACAGTTTTGCCAAGGGTTGCTTGACGGCCTGAATAATCAAGTGCGTCATCCACCAACTGGAAAGCGATGCCCAGATTGCGGCCGAATTGATCCAGCGCGTCTTCTTGTTCCTTGGTGGCGCCGGCGGCGATTCCACCGGACCGTGCGGCGGCCGCAAACAAGGCCGCCGTCTTAGCTTCGATGACCGCCATATAGTCTTCTTCAGAAGTGGCCGTGTCTTTTGCGGTGGACAGTTGCATCACTTCGCCTTCCGCAATCACGGCGGCGGCGTTAGAGAGAATGTCCAAAACCTCAAAAGAGCCAACTTCCACCATCAGCCGGAACGACCGGCTGAACAAAAAATCGCCCACCAACACGCTCGATTTGTTGCCCCACAAGACATTGGCGGCGGTTTTACCCCGGCGCAGGACGCTTTCATCAATGACGTCATCGTGGAGAAGGGTGGCGGTATGAATAAATTCGACAGCCGCGGCCAATTTAACATGGGCGTCAGTGTCTACGCCCAACATGCGGGCGGTCGACAGGGTGAGCAAGGGGCGCAACCGTTTGCCGCCGGATGAAATAAGATGCCCCGCCAAGGTGGGAATCATTTCCACCGGACTTTGCATCCGGTCGACGATTACGTCGTTGACAGCGTCCAGATCGTCCGAAACAAGATTGACGAGCCGCTCTACCGCGTTTCCTAAAGGGCTTGTGTCTGGATTTAATGAGATAACGGCGCCCAAGTTTTCAGCCCTTTATGTGCTTTGTGTATCGGCCAAAATTAGGGTTTGCCCTCTTCGAGGGTCAAGTGCGACGCAGTGCCGCTAATCCCCAAATGCCTCACGTTTCAGTACAATAACGTAAATTTGACGGGGTGGCGAGATGCCGTCGCAGAAGGCTCTTGAGAGACCATGAAAGAAGTCATCAGAACCAACGATTTGGTCCTTATCTCCTTTGCCGAAGCGCTTCTGAGCGATGCGGGCATTGAGACGGTCGTCTTGGATGCTCATACCAGTATGATTGAGGGCAGCGTCAACGCCATTCAACGGCGGGTGATGGTGGCCGACGAGAATTACGAGCGGGCAAAAACCCTGCTGACGGAGTCTCAAATTGAGACGAGCACCTAACGCTCATGCAACTGGAATTGGTGTCGAATCGTGGTGGACGCAACAGATGACGACTTCATTGGCGGGCGGCTGAAGCTCTTGCAGCCGGTGAAAGGGTTTCGGGCCGGGGTTGATTCGGTCATGGCCGCCGCTGCCGTTCCGGCGCATGCGGGCGACACGGTTCTGGATGTGGGGGCTGGGGTAGGGGTCATTTCGTTGACACTGGCGAAACGGGTGAATGGTCTTAGGATCACGGCCTTAGAAAAATCTCACGATCACTATGAGCTGCTTCAACAGAACATCGACCGAAACCAGATGACGGGTCACGTAACCCCTCTGCAGGACGATATTTTCGATCAGCTCAAATGGCCGGAGCCGAATAGCTTCCACCATGTGGTGACAAACCCGCCTTATTACCAAGATGGGTCGGTTCAAATCGCGCCGAGCCAAGAGAAAGCCGGTGCCCATGCGGGGCCGCGCGGATTTCTAAGGGATTGGCTCTACCAAAGCGTGCGCATGGTGCGGCCGGGTGGGATCTTAACGATGGTGTATCCCAGCACGGCATTAGCGAACGTATTGGCCTGTCTGGAGCCTCAATTGGGAGATATCGTCATTTTTCCCCTGTGGCCCCATGCGGGCCAACGGGCGAAACGCTTTATCCTGCAAGGAAAGAAGGGGGCACGGGGACCCACCTCGCTTGAGCCCGGTTTGGTACTTCATGGCGCCGGCACAGGGTTTACAGAGCAGGCTGAGGGAATCTTGCGCCACGGTAATTCCTTAACCCTGAGCTGACACACTAATACCAATTTCTTGGGAGGCGGGCCTTGAGGGGCCTTCGCCTCATGTCTACATAGAGAGTGTATGTTGAGACGACTTCGCAAATGGGTGCCGTTTGGCTTGTTAGGCAAGTCCCGGGCGGTTGTAACGGTTCTTCCCCTGAATGGGGTCATTGGACCGGCGGCCCGCTTTGGCCAAGGGCTGAACCTTTCCGGATTAGCAGGGGCGATCGAATCGGCGTTCACGGAATCCGGTGTCAAAGCGGTCGCGTTGTCGATCAACTCGCCGGGGGGATCCCCCGTTCAAGCAACGCTTATCCACAATCGCATTCGACAGTTTGCGGAAGAAAAAAACCTGCCGGTCTTTGCATTCGCGGAAGATGTGGCGGCCTCGGGCGGCTATATGCTGGCCTGCGCGGGCGATCAGATCTTCGCGGATGACAGTTCCGTGGTGGGGTCGATCGGCGTGATCTCGGCGGGCTTTGGCTTTACGGGTCTCATGGAAAAGATTGGCGTCGACCGGCGGGTGTTTACCGCGGGCGACCGCAAGTCGATGCTGGATCCGTTTCAGGAAGTGGACGAAGAAGACGTGAAGCGGCTGTTGGCGCTTCAGAAGGAAGTTCACGGTGCCTTTCGCGATCTGGTCAAAACCCGCCGCGAAGGCAAGTTGAACGCCACGGAAAAGCGTCTTTTCTCTGGTGAGTTCTGGAGCGGTATTCAGGCCGAAAAGCTGGGGCTTATCGATGGTATCGGCGATCTGCGCACGGAAATGCGCAAACGCTATGGCGACGATGTGCGCTTGAAAGTGATTTCTGCGGACCGCTCTTGGTTCCGGGGCCGATTGACCGGCGAAGTGTCCACGTCCGGTGGTGGGGGAATTGGCGGCTTCCGATTGCCCGTCAATTGGGCTGACGACATGCTCTCCGCCCTCGAAGTGCGCGCGATCTGGTCCCGATTTGGGCTTTAGGCCCTCAGTCCTCACATAGCCCGTCACCTTGACCCTATGGGGTCGCCCCGTTACGTTGCGCGGCGCCGTCGCGCACACAATCCCATCGATGTGATTCTTTGAAAGATTTCCAAATGTCCGGCACGCCCTCGTCGCAGAGCGCTCGCTCTTTTCAAGGTCTGATTCTGACACTGCAACATTATTGGGCCGAGCACGGCTGTGTGATTTTGCAGCCTTATGATTTGGAGATGGGGGCGGGCACGTTTCATCCGGCGACGGTTTTGCGGGCCTTGGGGCCCAAGCCGTGGAATGCGGCCTATGTGCAGCCGTCGCGGCGGCCGACCGATGGCCGTTATGGTGAAAACCCAAACCGCCTGCAGCACTATTATCAGTTCCAAGTAATCCTCAAACCGTCCCCGGGGGATATCCAGGATCTTTATTTGGGCAGCCTCGCGGAATTGGGCATTGATATGTCCATGCATGACATTCGCTTTGTCGAAGATGACTGGGAAAGCCCCACTTTGGGCGCCTGGGGCTTGGGCTGGGAAGTCTGGTGCGACGGCATGGAAGTTAGTCAGTTCACGTATTTTCAGCAGGTGGGCAGCTTCGATTGCAGCCCCGTGGCGGGCGAACTGACCTATGGACTTGAGCGCTTGGCCATGTATGTGCAGGGCGTCGATAATGTGTACGATTTAGACTTTAACGGGTCGGGCGTGAAGTATGGTGACGTGTATCACCAGTCGGAACGGGAATTTTCCGCCTATAATTTTGAGCATGCGCCGGTGGAGGTGCTATTTCGTCAGTTTGCGGACAGTGAAAAGACCTGCCAGGACCTGATCGATCAAAAGCTCCCATTGCCGGCCTATGATCACTGCATCAAGGCCAGCCATTTGTTCAATTTGCTGGATGCGCGCGGCGTGATCAGCGTCACGGAACGGGCAAGCTATATTGGGCGGGTCCGAGCCCTTACCAGGGGCTGCGCGGAAGCCTGGCTTGCCTCACCGCAAGGGGCTTATCCGTTTGAGGGAGCCGCCCAATGACCGAGCTGATCCTGGAACTGTTTTCCGAAGAAATTCCCGCGCGCATGCAGGCGCAGGCCGAGAAAGACCTGGAACGTCTTTTGACCGCCAAATTAAATGAGGCGGGGCTGTCCCCGGAGAGCATCGAGACGTTCTCGACCCCCCGGCGCTTGGTGTTGCACGCAATTGGCTTGCCTCTTGAGCAAGACGACCGCAGCGAAGAACGCAAAGGCCCTAAAGTCGGCGCGCCGGACAAAGCCATTCAAGGCTTCCTGCGCTCTGTGGGCATGACCTTGGACCAGCTTGAAACCCAGGAAGATAAAAAGGGCGCGTTCTATGTGGCGCGCATTGAATCGAAAGGCCGGCCTACGGCTGAGATCTTATCAGAGGCGATCCCGTCGATCGTTGAAAGCTTCCCGTGGCCGAAATCCATGCGCTGGGGTAGCGGATCTCTGCGCTGGGTAAGGCCCTTACATTCGATTATCTGTTTGTTGGATGGCGCGGTGGTCCCGTTCGACGTGGGCGGTGTCCAATCCGGTAACACCACAAAGGGACATCGTTTCCTGGCGCCGGCTGAATTCGCGATCAGCGGGTGGGCGGATTACCGCGAAAAGCTTGGCCAAGCCTTCGTGATGTTGGACCCGAAGGAACGCAAACAACACATTTCGGATCAAGCCACGGCGTTGGCCGACACGGCGGGATACACATTGGTTGACGATCCACGATTGCTGGACGAAGTGGCGGGCCTTGTGGAATGGCCCACCGTGTTGTTGGGCGCGATCCCGGCAAAGCTCGTGAAGCCGGTGTCGGACGGGGGCTTGCCGCCTGAAGTTTTGCAGACCGCGATGCGCGTTCATCAGAAATATTTCTCCCTCAAAGATCCGCAGACGGATTTGTTGGCGCCGACCTTTGCCGTGGTGTCCAATATGAAAACGGCGGATAACGGACAGGCGATCGTCGCCGGCAATGAAAAGGTGCTGCAAGCGCGCCTGGCCGATGCGGAATTTTTCTGGGATCAAGACCGTAAAGCACCGCTCGAAAGTCGCGTTGAGGCTCTGAAAGACATTGTCTTCCACGCGGAGATCGGTTCGCTCTACGAAAAAGTGGAGCGCATTGAAAAACTGGCTCTGTGGGTTGCTGAAAAAATAGGCGCCGATGCGGCGCAAGTGTCTCGGGCAGCCCGGCTTGCCAAGGCGGATTTGACCACCGACATGGTCTACGAATTTCCGGAAGTGCAAGGCCTGATGGGGCGCTATTACGCGACCCAAGACGGCGAACCGGCGGAGGTGGCGGACGCCATCGAACAGCACTATGCACCGGTCGGTCCCAGCGATGACTGCCCCACGGCGAAGGTGGCGGTGTGTGTGGCCCTTGCGGACAAGATCGACACGCTGGTTCAGTTTTTCGCGATTGGGCAACCCCCGACCGGGTCAAAAGATCCGTTTGCTCTGCGGCGCGCGGCGCTTGGGGCCATTAGGATCATATTGGAAAACGGTCTTCGCATTCGGCTGACGGACGCCTTTTCGGTGTTGCGGGACGACTGGGGCGACCTTCTGCCCTTCTTTGCGGATCGCTTGAAAGTGCAGCAGCGCGACCTGGGGGTGCGCCATGACCTAATCGATGCGGTCTTTGCGCTGCCGGACCAGGACGATCTGGTGTTGGTGAAACGGCGTGTGGATGCGCTGTCGGCCTTTCTGGCGACGGCGAACGGCGAAAACTTGCTGGCAGGGTACAAACGGGCGGCAAATATTCTGCGGATCGAAGAAAAAAAAGATAAGCAGGCTTACGATGGCGCGCCCGATCCGTCCCTGTTCGCGCAAAGCGAAGAAACAGCACTGCATGAGGCCATAGAGGCTGCAAAAGCGTCCATGGGGCAGGCGCTCCAGTCTGAAGACTTTGAAGCGGCTATGGCGGCAGCAGCGGATTTGCGCGGGCCGGTCGATAATTTCTTCAATGAAGTCAAAGTGAATGACGACGATGCGGCCGTGCGCCAAAACCGTCTGAAAATGCTCGGCCAAATTCGCCAGGCGCTGGGCGTGGTGGCCGATTTTTCGAAGATTGAAGGTTAGGCCCGTCCGTCGTATATGACACCCGCACGACGTGGGGCCCCTCCTGTCGTTTTGCGTCTTTTTGTTACTCGAAGAAGGTCCTGTCCATTATGAGCCAGTGGGTCTATCGGTTCGGCCAAAATAGCGCGGATGGTGACGCCACCATGCGTAATCTGTTGGGCGGTAAAGGCGCCAATCTGGCGGAGATGAGCAATCTTGGCTTGCCCGTTCCCCCCGGATTGACGATCACAACCGATGTTTGCACCTATTTTTACGAAAATGGAGAGGCCTATCCGCCGGATCTGAAGGATCAGGTTCAGGCAGCCATTGACCATATTGGAGACGGGGTAGGGCGTAAATTCGGCGATCCTAAAAACCCCTTGCTGGTGTCTGTGCGCTCGGGCAGCCGGGCCTCCATGCCGGGCATGATGGATACGGTTTTGAATTTGGGTCTTAATGATGAAACCGTAAAAGGCCTGATCGAGCTGTCGGGGGATGCGCGCTTTGCATTCGATTCCTATCGCCGCTTCATCCAGATGTATTCCGATGTGGTGCTGGGCATCGAGCATCACAATTTCGAAGAAATCCTGGAAATCTTCAAAGAAGAAAACGGTTATATTCTGGACACGGAACTGGACAATGAAGATTGGGAAGCCGTTGTCGAGAAGTACAAGGCAAAAGTTGTCGAGCACCTGAACAAGCCGTTCCCTCAGGATGCGGATGAACAATTGTGGGGGGCGATCACCGCCGTCTTCGGGTCTTGGCAAAATACCCGCGCGGTTACCTATCGCCGGCTGCACAACATTCCCGACAATTGGGGCACGGCGGTGAATGTTCAAGCCATGGTTTTCGGCAATATGGGCGAAGACAGCGCCACGGGCGTGGCGTTTACGCGGAATCCCTCTACCGGTGAAAAAGCGTATTACGGCGAATTTCTGGAGAATGCCCAAGGTGAAGATGTGGTGGCCGGCATTCGGACGCCGCAGCACTTGACGAAAGCCGCCCGCGAAGAAGCGGGTGCGACGCCATTATCCATGGAAGAGGAAATGCCACAGGCCTTCGGCGAGCTGACGGATGTGTTCCAAAAGCTCGAAAGCCATTATTTCGATATGCAGGATATCGAATTTACGATCCAACGCGGCAAACTATGGATGCTGCAGACCCGAGCGGGGAAACGAACCGCGAAGGCAGCACTCAAAATTGCTGTGGATATGGCCCGGGAAGGTTTGATCAGTCAGGAAGAAGCGGTGAGCCGCATCGATCCTGAATCGCTTGATCAATTGCTGCACCCAACGCTTGATCCCGATGCGGAACGAGATGTTATCACCACCGGATTGCCGGCCTCACCGGGCGCGGCAAGCGGGATCGTTGTCTTTACGGCGGATGAAGCCGAAGAACTGCGCGAGCAGGGCAAAGAGGTGATCCTGGTACGGATTGAAACCAGCCCGGAAGATATTCACGGAATGCATGCCGCCGTGGGCATTCTCACGGCACGTGGTGGCATGACCAGTCACGCGGCCGTCGTAGCGCGCGGCATGGGGCGCCCTTGTGTGTCCGGTGCCGGCGGGCTGCGCATTGATGAAGCGGCGGGCACGTTCAGCTGCCTGGGGCGCACGGTCAATCGCGGGGACCTGATCACGGTGGACGGCTCCACCGGTCAGGTCATGTGGGGCGCGGTCGATACCATTAAGCCAGAATTGTCGGGTGATTTTGCCACCATCATGCAATGGGCAGATGAGGTGCGTGTGATGAAAATCCGCACCAATGCCGAAACCCCGGCGGATGTGGAAGTGGCGCGCGAGTTTGGCGCCGAAGGCATCGGCTTGTGCCGCACGGAGCACATGTTCTTCGAATCCGACCGCATTTTGGCGGTGCGTGAAATGATCCTGGCAAAGGACGAGGCGGGCCGGCGGGAAGCGCTTGCCAAGATCCTGCCCATGCAGCGCTCCGATTTCGAAGAAATCTTTAAGATCATGGCGGGCATGCCGGTGACCATTCGCCTGTTGGATCCCCCGCTTCATGAATTCCTTCCTAAAACGAAGGAAGAAATTGAGGAAGTCGCGGACGCATCCGGTATGAATCTGGACCGCTTGCGCCGCCGGGTGACCGAACTGCATGAATTCAACCCGATGCTGGGACATCGTGGGTGCCGGCTTGGCATTTCGCATCCTGAAATTTACGAAATGCAAGCCCGCGCGATTTTCGAAGCAGCGATTGCGGCGGGCAAATCAACCGGCAGTCCCGTCACGCCGGAAATCATGATCCCGCTGGTGGGGATGAAAACAGAGTTGGATTTCTTGCGCGTTCGCATTGAAAATACGGCTGCGGAAATCGAGAAAGAGACCGGTGAAAAACTCTCTTTTTTAATCGGTACCATGATCGAGTTGCCGCGGGCGGCATTGCAGGCAAAAGAAATTGCCGAGTCAGCTGAATTTTTTAGTTTTGGTACGAATGATTTGACGCAAACCACATTCGGCATCAGTCGCGATGATGCGACCAGTTTCTTGAATGATTACATCGAGAAACGCATCATAGAACGGGATCCATTTGTCTCGATTGATGAAAATGGGGTTGGCGAACTTATTGCATTGGGGGCGGAACGGGGGCGTCAAACCCGCAAAGATATCAAGCTGGGTATCTGCGGCGAACATGGCGGCGATCCCGATTCGATACAGTTTTGTCAGAAAATGGGACTCGATTATGTCTCCTGTTCCCCGTATCGCGTCCCAATTGCACGGCTCGCCGCGGCGCAAGCAAAGTTAAAAAGCCAGTAGAATCAACCATTCTTATGGTTAATCCGAAGAAATTGCCGCAGGCGGTCTGGAAATTGCTCGATTAGACTCTAATTACCGCGTTTGTCAGATTATTCTTGAGTAGCTACAAAATTTTACCACTCCGCGGTAAAATCCAGGTGCGTTGAAAGACGTTCAGTGATGTGAGGCGATAGGTTTGGTTCAGTCGGCCAACAAGAAGATGGCATTTGCAGTAGGCGCCGCCGCCTGGGCGGTGGCCGGTCTTGTTGTGCTTGCGGACATGACATCCCCTCGGACAGCCACGATCGAAGTGGCGTCTTATGTGGACGACAACGTCGATGCTCCCACAATCTTCGGGGCGGTTGCCGACAGCCGGAATGCCGAGCTTGAAACGTCGTTCTCGGAAGCTGCTGCCGAACTCAAGAAAGAAGCTCATTGCTTGGCGCAGGCCATCTATCACGAAGCCCGCAGCGAAAGCTATGCAGGTCAGCTGGCCGTTGCCGAAGTGGTGATGAACCGCGTGGCCAGCCGCCGTTACCCCAGCAGCGTGTGCGGTGTCGTCTTTCAAGGACACAAGCGCCGGACAGGTTGCCAGTTCACCTTCACGTGTGACGGCTCGCTAAAAGGGGGCGAACGTGGCCTGCCATGGGCACAATCCGAAAAACTTGCGTGGAAAGTGATGTTCGGCCTGAATGAGAATTTGAGTGACTCGGCCACTCACTATCATGCGGACTATGTGAAACCGATCTGGGCGAAGCGATTGGTTCGTACCGCGAAAATCGGTAAGCACATCTTCTATCGGCCGCGTGTGCGCTCCGCATCTCGCGATTAATCGCTAAAGCGGATTGTCTTCCGCTCGGTTGCGGATGACACGCCTCAAAATTCCAGAAAACTGATGGGACAAGAACTTGGCGCCCTTGGCATATCCGCCAACCGGGTGGTGGATGGTGCCTTTCCCGGGTTCTGTGGCGGTAAGTTGCCAGACTTTGTCCACAACGTCTTCCACCGGATAGACTTTGACCTTGGACTCTTCCAACGATTCATTGATGGATTCATTGGACCCATCCATGGTGCCGTCCAGCAAAGGCGTGCTGATGAACCACGGCATAATGTCGGTTACGGAGATCTTGTGCCGCGCGAATTCATAATTCAGCGCTTCGGTCAGGCCACGCACCCCGAATTTGGTGGCACTGTAAACCGCCATCTTCGGGCCGCCCACCAGTCCGGCAACAGACGCGGTGTTGATGATGCTGGCGCGGCCATGTTGTTCAGCCGCGGCTTTAAGCAAGGGCAGGCTGGTATAGGCGCCGTTTACGACGCCTTTCAAATTGATGTCCAACACTTTGTGGGTGTCATCTAGGGTCACATCTTCAAACCAACCGCCTTTGGCGATCCCCGCATTGTTGAAGAGAATGTCCATGGTGCCGTCTGTTGCATCGCCGAACTGTTTCAGCGCTTGGGTCCATTGGTCGGCGTCCGTTACGTCGAGGTCTAGGATAACGCCATTGCCACCAATTTCATTGAGCAAGCTTTCAGAGCCGTCGCGGTTCACATCGGCGATGCCGATAAACCAACCTTCCTTGGCGAAGCGGAGAGCAGTGGCGCGCCCAATGCCGCTTGCGGCACCGGTAATGAAAATGCTTTTTTTCTGCATAAGGATTGTCTTTCAAATCAATCGACGGATTGGTCGAAATCAAGGCCAATGTCGAGGCAGGGGGCGCTGTGGGTGACCCAACCGACGGAGATCAGATCGACACCCGATGCGGCAATTGCCAGGGCGGTTTCTTCAGTGATGCCGCCAGAGGCTTCGGTGATCATCCGTCCGCCCACCAAGTCGACCGCTTCGCGCAAGGTGTCGGGTGACATATTGTCGAGCAACACGGCGTCGGCACCCAGGTCAATAACGGTCTTTAGCTGATCCAGGGAATCCACTTCGATCTCAATTTTCACCAAATGTCCTGCCGCCGCTTTCGCTGCGGTCAGCGCTTCCGCAACACCACCCGCCATGGCGATGTGGTTGTCTTTGATGAGGATCGCATCGTCCAGACCAAAGCGGTGGTTCATGCCGCCCCCGGCGCGCACGGCGTATTTTTCGAAGGTGCGCAGGCCTGGTGTGGTCTTGCGCGTGCAACAAATTTTCGCCTTGGTACCGTCGATCGACATGACGATCCGGTTCACGCAAGAGGCGATACCTGACAAATGACCCAAAAAATTGAGGGCAACCCGTTCGGCCATGAGGATCGATTGGGACTTACCTTCAATCGCGGCGATGTCCTGGCCGGCGGTCACTTTGGTACCGTCGGGGGAGATGACCGCGATTTTCAGCGTCGGATCAATCAAGCGGAAGGCTGCCCGCGCCATTTCAAGACCGGCAATCACGCCATTTTCGCGCGCGCGCATCATCACGCGGGATTGGCTTGTTGCGGGGACGACGGATAGCGTGGTCACGTCGCCCGCGCGCCCCAGATCTTCCTGCAAGGCCGCTTTGACACTGTCCTCGATTAAGATACGGGGCAGGGGGGTGATGCTGGATCCAGACATTGTGGTGCCTTACCCGGCTTGACGGGCCGCGGTGCGACGCTCTTGGGGGGTGAGCATCAGGTCGTCATAGGTGAACCGGCTCCGCACCGCTGCGCCCTTGCCGGTGGTGGGGTAATCCGCACGAAAATGTCCGCCACGGCTTTCTTTCCGCCGCAAGGCATCCACTGTCACGATTTCCGCAACCATCAGCATGTTTTGCACATCCAAGGAAAGGTTTGGACGAAGCTTGAGGTCACGGAATTCTTTGAGGGCAGCGGTGAGAGATTCTTCCGTTCTGACCAGGCCAACGCGGCGCGTCATCAAATGCCGGATGCGTTTGACCAGAGGTTCCGTATACGGAGCACGTACCGTCATTAAGGTTGGGTCACAGGGCTCAATGCCCACACCACTGGCAATGCGTTTGCCGCTCGGCTTGTTGCGCAATATTTTTGCAATGCGTGCGCCAAACACCATGGCTTCCAGCAGGGAATTGCTTGCCAAGCGGTTGGCACCATGCACGCCCGTGCAGGCCACTTCACCGCACGCCCACAAGCCGTCCAAGCTGGTGCGCCCATAGTGGTCTGTTGCCACGCCACCCATGTGATAATGGGCCGCCGGTGCCACAGGGATGGGATCTCGGCGCGGGTCGATATCGCCGATCAGGCAGGCATTGAACACGGTCGGGAACCGGTCCGGGAACGCTTGGCCGATGGTTTCCCGGCAATCCAGAAAGACCTCTTCGCCTTGGGCGATTTGTTTGTTGATTTCACGGGCGACGATATCGCGCGGGGCAAGTTCTGCGTCTTTATGCGCCGCCACCATAAACCGGTGGCCCTTGCTGTTGATAAGCTTCGCGCCTTCACCGCGTAAGGCTTCCGTTGCCAGCGGGGATGGGTCCCGGCCCACTTTGATGGCCGTGGGGTGGAACTGAACGAACGCCGTGTCGGCAAGCGCCGCTCCGGCACGTGCCGCCATGGCCAAGCCATCTCCTTTGGCGGGCGCCGGATTTGTTGTGGTGTCAAACAAAGTGCCAATGCCGCCTGTCGCCAGCACCACGTCGTTCGCAATCAGGAGGACGGGGTTGCGGTCTTCGTTGACCTCGTCAACCGCATAGACACCAACCACTTTGCCTTGACGTTTGGCGATGCTGACGGCGCGCAAGCCGGACAACACGTTGATATTGTCATCAGCGTGCACGGTGCCCCAAAGCGTGTCCATGATGGCAGCGCCCGCCCGGTCACCACACACATGCACGATGCGCTTACGGGAATGGGCGGCCTCGCGGCCCAGCACAAGATTGCCGTCGTCGTCACGATCGAACGGGACACCATAGGCGATCAGGTCGCGAATGCGATCGGGGGCTTCTTCGGCAAGGAAACCGGCCACGTCTTCATCGACCAAACCGGCGCCTGCCGCAATGGTGTCGGCTTTGTGCAAAGCCGGGCTGTCATCGGGCCCCATGGCCGCAGCAATGCCGCCCTGCGCCCAGCCGCTGGAACCGCTTTCCTTGGTGGCATGTGTGCCGGCAAGCACGGTGATGTTTTTGGACCCAAGCTTTAGCGCCGTGAAGAGGCCGGCGAGGCCGGCCCCGATGATCAGCACATCGCCCGCATCGATGATATTGGGCTTTGTCATGGACGTCTGTCCTTTTTAGGCAGAGGCTTGAAGCCGTTGTTCCACATGAGGCGCGACCGGGGTGGGGGCGCTTGCGTCAATCATGGCTTCCACGGCGGCCCGCGCGCGATCCGCAACAGCCGGGTCCACGGTGACCTCGTGGGTCATGGTCTGCAACGCATGCAGAATGTTCGGCAAGGTAATGCGCTTCATGTGCGGGCACAGATTGCACGGGCGAATGAACTCCACATTCGGGGTTTCCGCCGCCACATTGTCCGACATGGAACATTCGGTCACCATCACCACTTGGCGTGGCTGCTTTTCCTTCACATAGTTGATCATGGCAGAGGTGGAACCGGCAAAGTCGGCTTCTTCCACCACTTCCGGAGGGCATTCCGGATGGGCCAACACAACAATGTTCGGGTGACTGTTACGGTATTGGCGAATTTCTTCCGCGCTGAACCGCTCATGTACCTCACACCGGCCATGCCAGGCGATGATTTCCACATCGGTCTGCTTGGCCACGTTCTGCGCCAGATATTCATCCGGGATCATCAGCACACGGTCAACGCCGAGGGATTCGACAATCTGCACGGCATTGGAAGATGTGCAGCAAATATCGGATTCCGCCTTTACCTCAGCAGAGGTGTTCACATAGGTGACGATCGGCACGCCGGGATATTTTTCGCGCAGCAAGCGCACATCGCGGCCCGTGATTGATTCCGCGAGAGAACACCCAGCTTTCATGTCCGGGATCAGAACGGTTTTGTTGGGGTTCAACAGCTTCGACGTTTCCGCCATGAAATGCACCCCACACTGAACAATCACGTCAGCGTCGACCTTGGCGGCTTCCTTCGCAAGCTGCAAGGAATCGCCGACAATGTCCGCGACGGTGTGGAATATCTCCGGCGTCTGATAATTGTGCGCCAAAATGACGGCGCCTTTTTCGCGCTTGAGGTCGTTGATCGCTTTCACGTAAGGGGCGTGAAACGGCCATTCGATCTCGGGAATCACCTTGGACACGCGCTCGTAAAGCGGCGCCATTTCCTTGGCGATTTCGGGTGTGTACTCCAACGCGTCCGCATTTGCGGCGACGGGTGTTGCGTCTGTTGCCATCTTTGACGCCCTCCTTATGCTCATAATGAGTATATATAGCGCATAAAAAAACCGGTTCAACCACCGGAGGCTCTTTTATGCTACATTTGAGCATTAGTTTGTCAATAGGCAAGTGAAAAATGCTTAATTTGGCAAAATCCGCAGTTTTCTGAAGTTTTACCGGTGTCGGGCGGTCTTGCTGCGGGAGGGCAATTTTACGCCCGGGGCTGGGCGTTCTTTCAGCACGTCACGTCTAAAGCGGAACAGAGCCGCAGGCCGCCCACCCGTTTTGGTAGAAACATCACCCGTGGGTTCTACCATGCCGGTTTTTTCCAACAATCGCCGGAAATTCTGCTTATGGATTCTGACACCGGATATGGCCTCCACGGTGCGTTGAAGTTCCAGAAGCGTGAAAGCCGGGGGCATCAATTCGAAGACCACGGGCCGGTATTTCAGTTTGCCGCGCAAGCGCCCCATGGCGGTGGCCAAGATGCGGCGGTGGTCATACAGCATGGGTGCCCCCAGCGGCGGCTCCACCAACTTGACTTTGTCCGCATGAAGGCGGGGACGGTCGCGCTGGGCTTCGTAGATGAGGCCAGCCTCGTACAATAACTCGTACCGCTCCAGCACCTTTTCTTCGTCCCAGGTGGACGTTTCGAAGCCGAAACACTGGCACACCCGGTCCCAGCGGCGGCGCTGGTCGGATGAGTCTTTGGTATCCTTCGACCACATCTCTAAGAGAGGGCGGATGACCTTGCCGATCAAATCCGGCTCGCCATTGCGCCAATCTTCCCACGGAAAATAGCGGTACCAAGGTTGCCATACGGTGTCGGTCCCCTTGGTGAGCTCTGGTTCATCGGTGAGGGCGAGGTAGCCAATGGACACGACTTGCGGGCTGCCATCGCCATCGGCAGCGTGACGTCCACGGTCTCCGAAGGTGTAGAGCTGTTCTGTGTAGCCGAGGGACAAGCCGGTTTGTTCGTCCACCCAGGTGCGTAAGCCCAGTTCCAGGGTGCGGTGCAGGGCCGGTTCGAAAGGGCCGAAGGGAAGGCCGTCGCTGTCATCGGGAATGCCCGCGGCATCCGAGGACCGTTCGCCCGGACGGCGCACGACAGTCACCTGCGGTGCCTCGTCCGAAACAGCCACAATGGCAGCATTCAACCCAATGGTAACAATGGTTGAATGGTCGTCATTTGACGCGGTGTGCAATTGGTCAGCCAGGTCGGCCAAGATGCCCTCGATAGATTCGTGTGTCGTTCTGTCTATGCCAGATCCGGAAAAATGGGAACGGAGAACGTTTGGCCTTCCCAGGACATTTCGCCGGGTCCCATGTCTTCCACGGCCTGTACCAAGCGGCCACCGCGGCCCATTAAATCGTCCGCATGTTTGATCAGCAGCCGGTTCGGGTGGGCGTGGGGGGCTGCGTCTCGCAGCATTTGGGCGAGCGCGAACTCGCTGGCTTCCGCGTTAAACTTGCACAAGGTGATGAGGGCCGTGGCGGTCGACCGGCTAATGCCGGCCCAGCAATGGATCAAAATCGGGTCGTCCGGCGTCCAGCTATCGATGAAGCTTAGAATGGTCTCCACATGCGCGCGACCGGGAGGGACCAGTGTCTCATCATGGTGGGCGATATCGTTGACGGACACCTGCAGATGATTGTCGCGGGCAATGCCCACGGGCGTTTCAATCATCGATTCCGGATCCAGCAGACTGATCATATGGGAGGGGCCGGACGTATCGATCACGTCATCGACGGCACTCAATGGGCACACATAGATCATGGCAATTTCCCTCTCTATTCAGTTGCTGACTGTTCTCATTATACGTCCGAGAAGAGCTAACCGATTCCTATTGCACCGGTATTACGGTGATTACGCTGTCCAATGGATTCAAGGTAAGTCTGTAAGTTATTTGGACAACATCTTGAATTTTTTCAAGAAATCAGATTGGGCCTTGGGTGTGGGGACAGGTTTGAGGACCAGACCGTCTGCGTATTTTGAGGCCACAAAGAACTTCTTGGCCTCTGCCGTTGTGAATCCCGCCAGCTGGGTCGCTTCCAGATAGGCGGCGATCCCGTCGGCCCGTTTGATCAATTTGGTCACGTCTTCCGGTATTTTCGCAGGCAGGCCAAAGCGCACATGAATGGCGCTGAGTAACCGGTTCTCCAAGGCCTTGTAGCCGCCGCCGATGGAGGCTTTGAAGGGGCTGATCAAATCGCCGATCACATATTCCGGGGCGTCATGCAGCAGCGCCGCCAAGCGCCATTTAGTGGGCCAGGCCGGTTTCATGCGCCGGCAGATTTCTTCGACAAGTAGAGAATGTTGGGCGACCGAAAAGGCATGATCGCCGACGGTTTGGCCGTTCCAGCGGGCAACCCGCGCCAGCCCATGGGCGATATCTTCCATCTCTATGTCGAGGGGGGATGGGTCGAGCAGGTCCAGGCGGCGGCCGCTTAACATGCGCTGCCACGCCCGAGCAGGCGGCTGCTTGGTCATAACGAAAGATCCGAAATCGATTCAGTCAGGCAAAAAGAACGCTTTAATTTCAAAAGCTTTAGGAGATTTTCTCAACCACCACCGTGCCGGCGGAATAGCCCGCCCCGAAGGAACAGATCAGCCCCAAATCTCCAACGGCCAGGTCCGATTTATATTTGTGGAAGGCAATGATGGATCCAGCGGAGCTGGTGTTGGCGTATTCGTCTAGGATGACTGGGGCATCTTTCGGGTCCGGGTCGTGGCCAAGCACCTTGCGGCTGATAAAGTCGTTCATGTTTTTATTGGCCTGGTGCAGCCACATGCGTTTCAATTCCGGCGCCTCTTTGCCCAGATCCTTGAGGTGATCGATGATCATTTCGGACACCATGGGCACCACTTCCTTGAACACCTTGCGGCCTTCCTGGACGAACAATTTGTCTTTTTCGCCCGCGGTTTCCGGTGCCGTGCGGTTCAAGAAGCCAAAATTGTTGCGGATGTTATTCGAGAAGGTCGTCTTCAAGCGCGTGCCTAAGATCCGGAAGCTATCCTTTGATTTTGCGTGTTCTTCCGGTTCCAAGACAACGGCGGTTGCCACATCGCCAAAGATGAAATGGCTGTCCCGGTCGCGGAAGTTGAGATGGCCGGTGCAGATTTCCGGATTGACCACCAGGATCGACCGGGCATTGCCCGCTTTGATCATGTCGGCGGCGGCTTGGATGCCGAACGTTGCCGACGAACACGCCACATTCATGTCGAAGCCGAAGCCATCAATGCCCAGCGCGTCTTGGATTTCGATGGCAATGGCCGGGTAGGCGCGTTGCAGATTTGAACAGGCCACAAGAACGGCGTCGATGTCGTCAGCGGTCTTGTCAGCGGCCTTCATGGCCTCGCGCGCCGCCAGTACGCCCATTTCGGCCAGGATCGAGAGCTCTTCGTTTGGCCGCTCCGGAAAGCGCGGGCACATGGTGTCCGGATCCAGCGTGTGTTCTTTCTCGACCACGTAGCGGGCTTTGATGCCGCTTGCCTTTTCGATGAATTCGACGCTCGATTCCTGCAGCGCTTCCACGTTGCCGCGCTCAATGGCGTCTTTGTTTTCTGCGTTGAATTTCTGCACATAGGCATTGAACGAGGCCACAAGCTCTTCGTTCGAAATTGAGTTGGCCGGGGTATAAAGCCCGGTGCCGCTGATGGCGATGCCCATCCTGATACTCCACCCTGAATTCGGTTCGGCTAAGATTCTGTTGGGAACAAATTAGTTCAGAATTTGCCCAATTTCCAAGCAACAACGGTTTCCATCTGTAATATCTAGGAATGCCGCAGGGGCCGCCAAGGGATTTGGTGGGCTTTCTGGGGGCCTACGGGCGGCGCTTTTTCGCCAATTTTTGGCATTCCTCGTACCGAAAGCAGGTCACCATGTGGTCGTTCACCATGCCCACAGCCTGCATAAAGGCATAGGTGATGGTGGGGCCGCAGAACTTGAACCCCCGCGCTTTCAAGGCCTTGGACATCGCCGTGCTTTTATCCGTGGATGCCGGAACCTCGTCCATGGTCCTGAACTGGTTGACGATCGGTTGGCCATCGACGAAATCCCACAGGAAATCGGAAAATCCGTTCTCGTTTTCCATGATCTCCACATAGGCGCGGGCATTGCCGATGGTGGCTTCAATCTTGCCGCGGTGGCGGATGATGCCCGCATCTTTCAGCAGCTTTTCCACCTTTGCGGGCCGATAGCGCGCAATCTTTTCAGGCGCGAATTCATCAAACGCAGCCCGAAAATTATCCCGCTTGCGCAAAATCGTGAGCCAGGACAGACCAGCTTGGAAGCCATCAAGCGTAAGCTTCTCGAACAAGGCCCGGTCATCCCATTCGGGCACGCCCCATTCGTCATCGTGATAGGCAATGTAGTCGGCGTGTTCCGTGCCCGGCCAGGAACATCGGGTTTTCTGTTTGGCCATGGGCGACTACACAATCTCGAGCCAGGGGGGATTTGTCGGGGTCACCGCCAAATCGCCTACCTGCGGGGCATCGCCCGACGCTTGGGCGTCTTCCAATCGATCGAGACGCAACAGCGCCAAGGCGGCGGTACCGCTGGTGGCGCACAGATCCCCAATCGTCCGGTCGCCAGCGGAAACAGATGCCTCACCATCGGGCAGGGGGCTGTCGCTGGACAGCGGTACGATGCGTTTGCGCAAGGTGGTTTTGTGTTTCATGCGGGCGGTCACTTCCTGGCCCACATAACAGCCCTTTTTGAAATCGACACCGTTGAGCTCCGCCATATTGGCTTCCAGGGCGAACATGTTTTCGGTTCCCAGTTCGCGCGTTCCTTCGGCCACGCCAAGGCCAATGCGGTGGGCTTTGTAGGCTTCGGGCGCGGCATCGGACGTTTCGGCGCCGACCGACGCAAGCGCTGCGTCAACATCACTCGCGATGATGCGGGCGCCCAATTCCGCATGGCGGGGATCGACGAACAGGGTCGCCGTTCCGTTTTGCACGGTGTTACCGGCGGTTCCGGTAAGACCGGCACAGGTGGCGGCCCCCGCGCCGAACAGCACGGCCACATTTTCATCCCCCAGCGCTTCAATCGTCACATCCGCGCGCAGCTTGTACATGGTCAACCGCTTCACAAGCGCAGGCGCGATTTGCGCATCGCAATCCAACAGGAAGGCGTCTCCACGCTCCGCCAGAAAGAAATCCGCGATGATTTTGCCCTGCGGTGTCAGGAGCGCCGCGTAGATCGCATTGTCCGCGCTAAGCTTTTCCATGTCATTGGTGATGAGGCCTTGTAGAAAATCGCGTTTCTCGGGGCCGCCGATTTTAAGGACGGCGCGGTCCGGAAGTTTGGCAAAATGGATGTTGGTCATCGGGTCCCTGTACCAGGTGGGAGGTTCACAAAGCCGCCTGGGCTTTCTATAAGCCCCTATTGGTGCGGTCTCTTTAACGGTTGGACGACTATTTGCGCATTCTTTTCATCACTTCAACCCGAATCGGCGACGCCGTGTTGTCCACAGGTGTCTTGGCGCATCTGATCGACCGGCACCCCGGTGCCAAAATCACCGTGGCCTGCGGTCCCGTGGTGGCGCCCTTGTTTGAAGCGATGCCCGAGGTGGCAGAAGTCATCGCTCTTAAAAAACAAAAAATGGCCGGCCATTGGGTGCAGCTCTGGCGCCGGACGGTGGGGCGGTACTGGACCATCGTGGTGGATCTGCGTGGCTCCGGCCTCAACTGGTTCCTGCTGGCTGGACGCCGGTTTGTCACCGGGCGGTCCAAAGGCACGGTCCACAAAGTGGTGACCTTGTCCAATGCTTTAAACGTTGATCCGCCTGCCAGCCCGCGCATTCGCCTGCATGACTTCTATAGGGCCAAGGCCGATGCCATTCTCAAAACGGACGGCCCCTTTCTTGCCATCTGTCCCACCGCTAATTGGATCGGCAAACGATGGCCCGCGGACCGCTTTGTCGATCTTGTCCGCAAACTGACGACTGCGGGTGGCCTGTTTGAGACGTCGACTATTGTGGTGTTCGGCGGCCCGGGCGAGGAAGACATGGCGGCAGAGGTTTTGGACGGCCTTGAGGATAAATCGCCCCTCAACTTGGTCGGCAAGTTGGATTTGCCAACGGCTTATGCCTGTCTGGCCCGCTGCCAATTCTTCATTGGCAATGATTCCGGGTTGATGCACTTATCCGCTGCCGCCGGCGTGCCCACATTGGGTGTGTTCGGCCCCAGCCCCGATAATCTCTACGCGCCGTGGGGGGAAGATTGTATGGTGGTGCGCAATGAAACCTATGACGCGATCGTCAATAATCCCGAATTCGACCATCGCAAGCCGGTAAGCTATATGGGCAGTCTGACGGTCGGCCAGGTGCAGGCGGCCACCGAAGACCTGTTCCAAAAGGTGCAGCAAAAGAAAGAAACGACATGACAGACACCTATGATCTCATTCTCCAGGGCGGCACCGTCGTGAACCAGGATGGGGTGCACCGCGCCGATGTGGGTGTCAAAGACGGCAAGACAGCCTTTATCGGAAAGCTGGAGGCAGCCCAGGGCGGCGAGGTGATCGATTGTTCCGGTCTGCACATTCTGCCGGGGGTGATCGACAGCCAAGTGCATATGCGCGAACCCGGCATGGAAGAAAAAGAAGATTTGGAAGCGGGCGGCCGCGCGGCGGTGCTGGGTGGCGTGACGGCGGTCTTCGAAATGCCGAACACAAAACCGAACACCACCACGTCAGACGCCTTGGCGGATAAAGTGCGCCGCGGCACGGACCGTATGTTTTGCGATTTCGCATTCTATGTGGGTGGCACCGCCGAAAATGCGGAGACCTTGCCGGAACTTGAGAACGAGCCCGGCTGTTGCGGTGTGAAAGTGTTTATGGGGTCATCCACCGGCACGCTGCTGGTGGCCGACGATGGCGGCGTCCGCCATGTGTTGCAGCATGGGCGCCGGCGCGTGGCCTTCCATTCGGAAGACGAATTCCGTCTTCGGGAACGGCGCGAGCTTGCGGTCTTCGGCGATGTCAAAACCCATCCGGTGTGGCGCGATGTCGAAGCCGCTGTCATGTGCACGAAGCGCTTGCTCAGCCTCGCGCAAGAAGTGGGGCGCCGCATTCATGTGCTGCACATCTCCACGGCGGAAGAACTGCCCATCTTGGCGCAGCACAAAGATGTGGCCACGGTGGAAGCCACCCCTCAGCACCTCACTCTCGCGGCGCCGGACTGCTATGACGAGCTTGGCACCTTCGCGCAAATGAACCCGCCCATCCGCGAAGCGCGTCATCGCGAAGGATTGTGGAATGCGGTCGCCCAAGGGATTGTGGATGTGGTGGCAACGGATCATGCGCCCCATCTGAAACACGAAAAAGAACAGGCCTATCCCAAATCACCGTCGGGCATGCCCGGCGTGCAGACCTTCGTACCGATCATGCTGGACCACATCAATGCAGGGCGTTTAACGCTCGAGCGCTTTGTGGACCTTGCCTGTCACGGCCCCCAGCGCGTGTTCGGTGTTGCGGGGAAGGGCCGCCTCGCGGTGGGGTATGACGCGGATTACACCGTGGTGGACATGAAAAAGAAGACCGTCATCCAGAATGAATGGATCGCGTCCAAATGTGGCTGGACGCCCTATGCGGGCAAGCAAGTCACCGGATGGCCGAAAGGCACGATCATCCGGGGGCGGAAGGTGATGTGGGAAGACGAAATTCTCGGGGCCGCCGGCGGCCGTGCCGTGCGCTTCCAGGAAACGCTGGGGCGCAACAGCTGATTTTGTGGATTACGCGGACTCGCAATCTTACAGATTGCTCCCCGGGTAATGACGAAGATGGAATGGTCGGGTAGCATTATGGCGTCATTACCCGGTAAGCAGGCCGAAGGGCTGCGCATCCGGGTAATCCATGGAAACAGAATGCGGATTTTCCGATATCACCACAACGTATCGTACAGATCCGTCCAATTTGAATTGTCTTTCTCGATCAGTCTGATCTTCATAGCGCGGGACCATTTCTTCATCCGCTTTTCCCGGTGGATGGCGTGTTCGATTTCCTCATGAACTTCGTAGTAAACGAGGGTCTTTATGCCGTAACGTTTTGTGAACCCCGGCACGACACTTTCTTTGTGTTCCCATACACGTTTAATGAGATTGCTTGTCACGCCAACATAGAGTGTCCCGTGATATTTATTGGCGAGAATGTAAACGTACGAGGCCATAATCCAAGGAGCGTCCCATGGATTACCCGGACTCACAATCCTAACGGATTGCTCCCCGGGTAATGACGATTTGGTGGGAAGCGGGCGTCCAAAATACAGTGTCATTGCCCGGCGACGTCCGGGCAGTCGATTGCACCTGAAACCTAAAGCCCTCTTACCTCGACGGAGATGCCCGTCATATGGGCCTGGTTGGACAGGGGTTCGAAGCTGTCCGGGCCCGAGGGCAGAAGCTGGTTGACGTTGACGCCGGGTGTGGATTGCGCAAACGCCATGCCCTTGGACGATTGGTGCCCCCAACCGTGAGTTACCGCAACGACCCCCGGCATTAAATCGTCCGCAAGTTTGAGCACAATGTCGACAGCCCCGCTATCGCTCTTGAGGCTGACGGTTTGACCGTCTTTCAGTTGCCGGTTTTCGGCATCATCCGGGTGCATGAACAAATAATTGTTGGCGCGCTCTTTGCGCTTCATCTTTTCCACGTTTGCGTACCAACTGTTCATCATATGCGCGTCGCGTTTGGTGATCAGTTTGAGTTGATCTTTGTTTTCCTGTTTCAGTTCCGTGAAAATCTTTTCCATGCGCGTCAGGGACGAGGCAAATGCGGCTGGAAAACATTCCACAAGACCTGTTTCGGTTTGGACATGGTCGAAGGTTTCTTCCGGAGGGGTGTCATCAAAAACGAGCGCCCCTTTTTCCTGCAGTTCGGCCATGGAGCGGTCGCGCGACCGCAGCATGGCGTCTGTGCGGGCCCACAGGTCCGCTTCCATAGTGTCGGGTCCGTCTGCGTCAAAGCGAGACTTTAAGCCCATCTGTTGCGCGATCTTTTCGAAGATCCACCATTCGGGTTTGCGCTCAAATCCAGGCTCGACCACGGCGTCCGTGTATTGGATGCTCGATTGATGTTGCAGCCCAAGGGCGGTCAGATTGATGTCGGGGCGTTCAAAGGCACCGGCCACCGGCAACACATAATCGGCGTGGGTGGCAGATGCATTTCGATAGATATCGACACACACCAACAAGTCGAGAGAGGCGAGAGCCGCTTGCATTTTTTCTTCGCCGGCAACGGACAGCACCGGATTGCCGCCGGTGATGAACATGGCTTTGATCGGATCCGTCGGATCGGTGATGTATTCCGGCATGAGGTTGGCGGGCAGTCCAATCAGCGGGCTGTTCACCGCCCGCATGGTGCCGTGGGGGCCTTCAATAATATCGTCGAGATCGGCCCGCGTGGTGCCGGCCTTGGACGCTCTTGTATAAAAGCCGGTGGAATAAAGATTGCCGCCCTTTTTGCCCAAGTTGCCGCTGGCGAGCGAGACCATGTGCACCAGCCAATAGGCGAGGGTGCCTTGACGCCCCATGTTCACGCCGGTGGACATATGGATCGATGCAGTGGGGGCGGTTGCGAATTGCCGGGCAAGATCGATGATCGTTTCTTCCGCAATGCCGGTGACAGAGGCGACGCGATCCGCCGGATAGTCCCGTACAAAAGCCAGCATCTCTTGCCAGTGTTGTCCGTGGGTTTTCAAGGCATCTTGATCAATGAGGTCCTGCCGGTCTATCTCGCACAACAGCGCGGCCAGGAAATAAACATCCGTATCCGGACGAATGAGCAATACGTCGCCCGCAAAGCGCGCGGATTCGATGGTGCGCGGATTGACGTACAGAACTTTCGCGCCGCGTTCGCTTGCCCGTCTGATTTCCCCCATGGGATCGGCGATCGACAGGAATGACATATGACTGATGGCTGGGTTTTCCCCCAACAGCAACAAGAAGTCCGTATGGTCGATGTCCGGTACCGGGTGCAGCGTTTGGGTACCGAACACGGCCCCGCTGCCGGCGAATTTGTTGGTGCAGTCTTGGGTGCCGGAGCTGAAGTGCTTTGTGACGCCCAATTGACCCATTAGCACCCCATAGCTTGGGCCAAACAGTGTGTTAAAGGCCATGGGATTGCCGCGGTACCCCCCAATGGCGGACCGCCCATGGGTCTCGTGGATGGTCTTCAAGCGGCTCGCTATTTCGGGAAGCACCACGTCCCAGGTCGATTCTTCAAAATCTCCAGACGCGTTTCGTTTAAGCGGTACTTTTAACCGATCGGGATCATTGTGAATGTCTAGGCCGTAAATACCCTTATGGCAGACGAAGCCCTTGGTGACGGGGTGGTCGCGGTCCGGCTTCAGAGCTGTCATTTCGCCATCTTCGACAACAGCAATCATACCGCATGCTGGTTCGCACACCCGGCAGAAGGTCTTTTTTTCCTGTTTCACGCGCGGTCCACCCTTGTTCCCATATTGTTGGCGCGACTCTAGGACACCTGAGAAGATCTTCCAAGATAGGGCGCGAGGGCTTAGGCGAGTGCGAGTTTTCTGACGCGATTATTCATCCGGCGGTTGCGCCTGGTTGTGTTTGTCTAAATTGGATCCACGACAAGGTGACGACACAGAGCGAAAACCCAAGACAAAGCAAACACGTTCCGGTCCAACCGCCCAGATCGAAGGCGATGGTTCCGGTCCAACTGCCAAGACCCCCGCCAAGGAACATCATCATGATGTATAACGTAATCAACCGTGTCCGTATGGCGGGTGCTTGGTTTAAGCTCAGCATACGTCCCGTAATATCAATGATGGGCCCCGACACACTGATCAACGAGATCGGGATCAGCAGCAACCAAAACGATCCCCCGGCCGGAAAAAGAAGCAATACGCCGACGATCTGCGTTGCCGCCACGAAAAATCTCGCCTTTCGGGGCCCCACACGGTCGGCCCATTTGCCAAGTCGGGGGGTGGTCAGGGCGTTGATGGCCGTGATCGCCGCCAGGTAGCCGACCATGTCCGTACCCAGACCAATTTCGGGACTGGTCAGATGCAAGCCGACCCCCATCCAAACGGCCAGGAAGATCGCGAAACTTAACCCTTGGATGGTGCCCGAGATCAGTGTTTGAGGGTGCTGCAAGGCAAGCGGTATTAGCGTGGCAATAAGGCTGCCATAGGATTGCATCGCCGGGGCAGACGTTTTTTCGCGGGGCTCCATAATGTAAGGCAACCCGATTGTTGCCCCGATCATGAGGGCTGCGGCAATCCAATAAACCGTTCGCCACCCAAAATACTCACCCACAACGCCGGCTCCCGTCCGTGCAATGAGGATGCCGATGATAATGCCGGTCGTCAGAATGGCGGTGACATGCCCCAGGCGTTCCGGCGCGATACGTTTCGAGGTGTAAGCGGGCAGGAGGTAGGGCGTGACGGTGAAAAAGCCAAGGACGGTTGACCCCACTACGAACAGCCAGAAATTTTGGGCCAGCCCCATAATCACCAGCCCCACCACTTGAGCCGCAACACAAAATGTCGCGAGGGTCCGGTTGCTGATGCGGTCCCCGAGCGGCAGCAAGAAGACAACACCCAGGGCAAGGGCAATCTGATTAAAGGCCGGAACCGCCCCGACCAAGGAATCGCTCACGCCGAAACTGTTTGCGACCGGTCCGATGATGGGGTGAACGTAATAGGCGTTCGCGGTGACGATCGCCGATGCGACGGCCAGCAGCATGACAATCCGATCCGGCAGTCGATCACTTTGCGGCGCAGGGTCGGAAGCTAACTTGTTGGGGGCATCGGTACTCATGGACAGGGGACGGCCTTAAATCGCGGTGATCAGAGCCCAGCGGGGACTCAAAAGACGGACCCTAGAGACCACGCCAAGGTCTGTCATCCGGGAAAATGGAGGCATTTTGCAGGCCGGCAGGTTGAAATCAGCGGATCTTATTCCCAACCTTGACGCAGCGCGTAAATTAAGGTGGTTTGTCGCCAAATCACGCATCCCCACCCGGGAAACTCACAGCAAATCGCGAGGAAACATGGCCGATACGTTCCAGGCTCTCATGGTCGAAAAAACCGATGAGGGGCAAACCACCGTTTTCAAAGACATAACAACGGATGAGTTGATGGATGGGGACGTAACGGTCTCTGTGTCCCATTCAACGGTCAATTACAAAGACGGCCTCGCATTAACGGGGAAGGCGCCTGTGGTGCGCGTTTGGCCGATCATTCCGGGAATCGATTTTGTGGGGACTGTCGACAGTTCTTCGCATCCGAATTTCAAGGAAGGGGACGATGTCATCCTCAATGGCTTCGGCGTGGGCGAAGCCCATTTCGGCGGCTACGCCCAAAAGGCGCGGGTGAAAGGCGATTGGTTGATCAAAAAACCATTGGCCTTGTCACCGGAACGGACCATGGCCATCGGCACGGCGGGCTATACGGCCATGCTCTGCGTCTTGGGATTGGAAAAGGCCGGGGTCAAACCGTCCGACGGCCCGATTGTGGTGACCGGGGCGTCCGGTGGTGTGGGCAGTGTGTCCATCGCCCTGCTGGCGAAGCTGGGCTATCAGGTGATCGCGTCTACGGGCCGCCCGCAAGAAGAAGCCTATCTCAAGGAATTGGGCGCGAGCGAAATCATCGAACGCAGCGAATTATCGGGCGACGCGCGTCCCCTCGGCAAGGAACGTTGGGCCGGTGCCGTGGACAGCGTCGGGTCCAAGACGCTTGCGAATGTCATTGCCTCCACCAAATATGGTGGGGCGGTGACGGCGTGTGGACTGGCGCAGGGCATGGATCTGCCGGGGTCGGTTGCGCCCTTCATTTTGAGGGGCGTCTCGTTGATCGGTATCGATTCGGTGATGGCCCCCTTGGCCGTTCGGGAGGAAGCTTGGGCGCGCCTGGCGACGGACTTAGACCTCGCGAAGCTTGATACGATGACGAAGATTATCAAGCTGACGGATGTGCCCAAAGCAGCCGAAGACATTATGGCGGGGCAGGTGCGGGGCCGCCTCGTGGTCGAACTTTAATCTCCGTTCGTCGTAACCCTAGCCGCATAGGACGCCGCGTTGGTCGATTACTTCCTGCTTGTGCTTGCTGGAATGTTCATCGGTGTGGCGGTGTCAGCGCCGGTCGGTGCGGTGAATTTAATCTGTATCCGTCGTTCTTTGGAACACGGGCAGCTTAACGGCATGATGGCGGGCATAGGATCCGTTTTGGGAGATGGTGTTTTTGCGATGATCGCGGCCTTCGGCCTGCATGCGGTGCGCGATGCGGTCATGGCTCAGGAACATATTATCGGCGCCATCGGTGGCTTGGTGCTGATTGGCATGGGTGTCTATAGCTATTTCAAACCGCCGCCAGACGAAACACAATTGGGACGCGCGAAACTTGTGTCCAATTGGACAGATGATCTGCCCCATGCGATTGGCTCCACATTGTTTCTGACACTGACCAATCCGGCCACCATGCTGGGCTTCGCCGTATTTTTTGCAAGCCTGCAGGAATTTTTCGGGACCATTACGTTGATCGGGTCGTGGCTGTTGGTTGGGGCCGTAATGGTGGGCTCCACACTTTGGTGGTTTGGTATCACGACAGTGGCCGCCCAGTTCCATGGAAAGCTCACCCGCGATCATTTTTGGATGATCAATCGCATTTTCGGTGCGCTGATTGCCGCTTTCGGCTTTGCAGTGTGGATTAGTTTGCTGTTCTATTAGATTTAAAACACAACGGTCACCTATTGGGAGAAGACGATGAACGGAGCGGAAAGCCTTGTACGCACATTGGTCGCAAGCGGGGTTGAGGTGTGCTTCACCAATCCCGGCACTTCGGAGATGCATTTTGTGGCGGCACTGGACCGTGTGGAAGGCATGCGCTCCATTCTTGGCTTGTTCGAAGGTGTGGTGACCGGTGCCGCCGATGGATATGGGCGGATGGCTGGTAAGCCGGCATCCACCTTGCTGCATCTGGGCCCTGGCTTGGGCAACGGACTGGCCAATCTCCACAATGCGCGAAAAGCCAATACGCCTATTGTGAATATCGTGGGCCAGCATGCGACCTACCACATTCAATATGATGCGCCGCTGAATTCAGATATTTTCGGCATTGCGCGGCCCGTGTCCGGATGGGTGAAGCAATCGACCAGCTCACGGTCGGTCGCGGGGGATGCAAGCCTTGCGGTGGCCGCGTCGATGGACCCTCCCGGGCAGGTGGCCACACTAGTGTTACCGGCGGACACTGCCTGGCAGGATGCGGCCGGACCGGCCGCACCCGTTGAACCCCGCAAGCCATCTATGCCGTGTCAAGAAGCGGTGGTTGCGGCGGCCAAGGCGTTGAAATCGGCCAAACGCGGTATGCTGATGGTTGCCGGTCAGGCGTTAGAAGAACGTGGGCTGACGGCGGCGGGGCGGATCGCCGCGGCAACCGGCGCACAACTCATCACCGAAACATTCTATTCCAAAATGCGCCGAGGTGCCGGGCTCGTGAATGTGGACAAGCTTCCCTATTTCGCGGAAGACGTGGTGGAAGCAATGACTGGCGTTGACCAATTGGTGATCGCTGGGTCCAAACCACCAGTCGCCTTTTTCGCCTATCCCGGCAAGCCCAGTTGGTTGACCCCGGAAGATGCGGAGATCCATCAACTAGCGGCGCCCGAAGAGGATGTGATTGCGGGCTTGGAAGCCTTGGCTGATGAGCTGAACGCACCTGCCGAACCAGCCGGTGTGGCAGCGGCCTCGCGTCCTGATCTGCCCTCTGGGGACATCAGTGCAGGCACCGTCGGCACCACCGTCGCGGCGCTGTTGCCCGAAAACGCCATCATTTCAGATGAAGGCGCAACCTCCGGCCTTGCCGCGTATATTCTGACGGCGGGTGCGGAGCCGTTTGACCATTTGCAGCTTACAGGGGGCTCCATTGGGCAGGGGTTGCCGCTGGCGGTCGGTGCCGCGGTGGCGTGCCCGGACCGTAAGGTGGTCTGCCTCCATGGCGATGGTGGCGCCATGTATACGGTTCAATCCTTATGGACCATGGCGCGCGAAAATCTGGATGTGGTGACGGTGATTTTTGCCAATCGCTCCTATGCCATTTTGAATATCGAGCTCATGCGCGTTGGGGCTGAAAACCCCGGGCCAACCGCCTTGTCCATGTTGGACCTGTCAAATCCCGATCTTGATTGGGTACAGATCTCGCAAGGCATGGGTGTGGAGGCCACGCGCGCGACGACCGCGGAAGAATTCAATGATCAGTTTGCGGACGCTTTGAAAGTCAAAGGGCCACGTTTGATCGAAGCGGTGATCTAACTTTTAAACCGCGATGTCCAATCGTTGGGCGCGGGCTTCGGAGCGCACGGCGCGCAGAGCGATGGCGGCTTTTTGCCGAACCAATTGCCGCGCCTCTGCCTGGCGGTCGCCATCGTCAACGGCGGATTCTTTCAGCACTTCCCGTTGGAAAGAAGCCTGAGCAATCCGGTCGCTGCGCGGTGAACTTTTGCGTCGTGACAGATACGCGCGGTAGGTGGGCGTCGGGTCCGTTTGGGCGAGAGGGGATACGAGCATCACTGTGTCCTTTTCTGAACTGGCCGCCCCCGCCATGACCATCAGCCTAGGAAGCGCCCGTAAACAAAACCTCGCCAAGGCGCGGCGGCTTTGTGGTGCAAATGTGATGATTTCGTGTCCGAATATTACAGACAGTTTTAGCTAATGTTGCACGCTAACTTCGCGAGAGAAATTTTGCCAAGCGCGCGCCTTCATTGGCCAAGCGGACCGCACGCCGCTCACTGGCCGCATCGCAAACGGGATAATTGCTCTGCTCCCGGTAATAGCCTTGATTGAAGCGGTCAATCATTTGATCGGCCAACCATTCCGGCGCGTCTTGTGTTTCGATCAAGCGGATCATGGATTGGCGCCAGGTTTGCGTTTCCTCTGCCACACACATGCCGCGCAAATGATGGACGGCGCCCAGGATTTCCGCGAGTTTAAGAAGCTGTGATTGGTTCGACGCCGACAAAGATTGTGCGGAAGACGGCGGTGCAAAAACAGACATCGCGAGGATCAGCGATGCGCACAAAAGTGTTCGGTTTGCGGTTTTAAGCAGGGGGCGCATGCTGTAATCTTATCATCATGTTGCCGTTTAAAACAGTCCATCTGGATCATGTGGTGCTGCGGGTGAATGACCTCGCCGCATCGCTAAACTTTTACACAAATGTGGTGGGTGCCACCTTCGAACGCGAGCTGCCGGAACTGGGCCTGTACCAGGTGCGCATCGGCGCCGCCTTGATAGACTTGGTGCCGGTGACATCGACGCTCGGTGAAATGGGCGGCGGTGATCTGGCGCCGGACGGCAAAAATCTCGATCATTTTGCCATTCGTATTGAGCCCTTCGATCTGGACGCGCTGACGGACCATTTGACCGCGCATAATGTTGAGGTGAGCGAAGCGGGCATTCGCTACGGCGCCGAAGGAAATGGACCATCGGTGTACATCCAAGATCCGGATGGCAACACGGTGGAACTCAAAGGCCCGCCGCGCGACACGATTTAGACCCGCTCCAAGAGGATGACATGTCAGACAGCAGAATGAGGGTGCCGGACGAAAACCATCCCATCACCATCACACCAACCGGGTCACGGGTGACGGTGACCTGGAACGGTAAAGTGATCGCGGACACGACCGATGCCTTGTCGCTGGCGGAATCGACTTATCCGGTTGTTCACTATATTCCGCGTAAAGACGTTGCGCCTGACATTCTGGAAGGGTCTGACCACACCACTTACTGTCCCTTCAAAGGTACGGCCAGTTATTTCAGCTTGTCCGGTGATGGCGGCCGGGACGAAAACGCCGTTTGGTATTATGCAGATCCGTATGATGCGGTCAGCGCCATTAAAGACCACGTGGCGTTTTATCCAAACGTGGTTGATGCGATTGAGGTCGCCTAAGCTTCCGCCGGTAGTTTGATCGGCGCATCATGTGAGAGAGCGCCATAGAGCAAAAACCGGGTGGTGAGGTCCAGCGTACTTTTATTGGCGGCGGACAGAAAATGAACCGTGGGGATCACCGCATGGTCTGCCGCGCCGTCCAGCCAGGTCTCGTCAACGGTCAGCAGGCCGTCATTGTCACCCGGGATGAAGGGCAGGAACCCCGTATCGCTGCCGGCGCCGCCCGCAATGATGGCGAAGGGCAGGGGTGGCGGCGGAATTTTCGACGCGGCATCTGACGTGAGCGACCAGCCGTCATGGTCGACAATCTTTTTGAATGCGGGCACTTTGTGGGCTTGCTCGGCCACCCAGGACCCTTGATTGGGGGGCACGATCATCACCATGCGGCCCAGGCGAATGCGGCGTCGCCACGGGTCTTTCTTGGCGAGGGCGGACCGCACCACCAAGGCGCCATAGCTTTGGGTCACGAATGAGATTTCTTCCACATCCTCCAACCGGCTGAGATAGTCCCGCAAACGGTCTGTCTGCACCTGTAGGGTGCCGCCCGGACAGGGGTAACGATAGAGTTCCGACGACACCCCATTTTGGGCGAGTTGTTTGCCCATGCGTTTAAACAGACTGGAGAGGCGCCCCATGCCGTGCACCATCAGCACAAGGTTTTTGGGTTGGGGCGGGATGCGTCCGGCGCGGCGGAATTCGCCCAGAATTTTCTGGCATTTGAGCAAACGGCCCTTGGCCATGACCGTGCCGTTCGGGTCTTTCAATCGGTATTCCGAGCGCGCGATGTGCTTTTCGATTTTCCATCCGCCATAGAGCTGATAATCGGTCCACGGATAGACCATTTCGATGGCGCCCATAAAACGTTCGGCAAATTTACTCAACAGACGATCCATGAGTTGTTGGGTGCGTCACTTTTATGTGGGAAGCGAAACAGTAATTTCAAATCCGTTTACCAATCTTTGGTGGCACTTTTGCGAATGACCCGTTCGGTCTCTGTCCATAAATCGTAATTATCTAAATCGTCCAGGGTAATCCAGCGAACGTCATTCACATCGTCAGCGGCCGCCGCCTCACCCGAGACCCAGCGGGCCGCGAAATCCACCAGCGTGTAATGGTGCTCCACTTGGCCATCAGCGTCTTTGAAGATGCCGTCGATCACGTCCAAAAGACCTAGGATTTCCACCTCCAGGCCTGTTTCTTCCTTGATCTCCCGCAAGCAGGTCTCGCGCACGGTTTCGCCCACATGTTGGGCACCGCCCGGCAAGCTCCACTCACGTTCGCGCGGCGGTTTGCCCCGTTGGACAAGGAGGAATTCGTCACCGCGCAAGATAACGGCGCCAACGCCCACAAAGGGCCTGGTGGGATAGGACCGGCTCATTTAGATTCCCGATTCGAAATAGCGTCCACCGCAGAATAGGGCGCATTTACACTGAGGCCAATCAAAAGCAGGAATCACATGTGCGGGCGATACGCAATCACAACTCCCTTGGAAGCGATGGAGCGGCTGTTCAATTTTGAAGGCCAGCTCATCAACATGCCGGCGCGGTATAATGTGGCGCCCACACAGGACGTACCCATCGTTCGTATAGAGAATAATGTGCGTAAGTTGGCCATGGTGCGCTGGGGGCTGGTGCCCCATTGGGCGAAGGAAATCCCAACCTCTAAGCCGTTGATCAATGCGCGCTCCGAAACCATTTCAGAAAAGGCAAGTTTCCGAACCGCGTACCGCCGCCAGCGCTGCATCTTGATCGCGGATGGTTTCTATGAATGGAAACGAACGGAAGATCAACGCTTGCCGTTTTATGCCTATCCTTCTGACGGCGGCATGTTTGCCATGGCCGGGGTGTGGGATGTGTGGAAGGCCCCTACCGGGGAGGAGCTGCAATCCGTGGCGATCGTGACAACGGAAGCCAAAGGACAGGTCTCTCAAATCCATCATCGGATGCCCGTGGTTATTCGGCAGCAGGATATCGACACCTGGCTCGCACCCGCACCGGAGGATATGACCTCAGTTGACCGGTTGCTATCGGCATCGCCTGCGGATTTTTTCGCTCTGCGTCCCATTTCCAATGCGGTGAACAAAGTGGCCAATGATGGTCCTGAGATTTTGGACGAGGTGGATCACAGTGAAATGGTGTCACCGGCCCCCGCCACAAAGAAACCGGACGATCAAATGTCTTTGTTCTAGGCCTTGGCTGGGGGCGTTTCGAGCCATTGGGCCAACACGGCGCGGTCTTCCCGTGTGGCACCAATGTTTTCGTAAAATCCAATGACCTTGGTGTTGGTGGCGCGGACCATAATGTTCAGCTTCCACACGCCTTTTGCTCTCAACCAATCGGTTGCGGCGTCCATAACCTGTTTGCCAAGACCCTTGCCTTGGGCCGTTGGATCGACAGCGACGTAGTAGACATTGCCACGATGCCCGTCATGCCCGACCATGACGGCGCCCAGAATTTGGCCATCGTTTTTGCCCACCAGAACATCTGAATTTGGCTTCCCGCGTGCAAAAGCGATGTCGCGATAGGGATCATTCCAGGGCACCACCAAATCGCAGCGGTTCCATAAGGCAATGACGGCGTCGATGTCGTGATCTGCGATGGGGGCAAAGATAAGGGGGATGGCCATGCGCTTTCTCCGAGATTTGGGAAAGCGAACAAGGGTAACGCGCGACACTCAACACGGTCAACCGGTGGGGTGAGTTTCACATTGGCAAATCGCCGCCAATGGGCTAAGCAGCCCTAGAGCCCGGAAGGCTCAAGGACCCAAGCGATGGAGGAATATGTGCCTATCCGCTTTTTGTTTGTCGTGGCTGCTCTGCTGTTCGGTTTGAGCGCGTGTAATGAAGCATCGGAGACCGTAGAGTTGGATCATCTTGGATATTTAGAAAAGAACGCAAAGGCAGATGGCGTGACGGTTACGTCATCCGGGCTGCAATACAAGGTTTTGGAAAGCGGAGAGGGCAAGTCGCCGGCTCTCAACAGTGTCGTGAAAGTGCATTACGAAGGCACGCTGGTGGACGGAACAAAGTTTGACAGTTCCTATGACCGTGGCGCGCCGGCGCAATTCCCGGTCAATGGCGTAATTGCCGGTTGGACCGAAGCTTTGCAGCTCATGAAAGAAGGCGATGTGTGGGAACTCACCATTCCAGCGGATATCGCTTATGGCGCACGCGGGGCACCGGGTACACCGATCGGACCGGGTGCCACATTGGTCTTCAAAGTGGAACTGGTTGAAGTCTACTAAACACGAAAGGGCGCAGGCGATGGCACTGACACCAACACCGATTTGCGATTTCGGTTGGCGTGCGCCCGACTTTTCCCTTGAGGGCGTCGATGGCAAGACCTATTCCCTTGCCGATGTGCGGGGACCCAAGGGCACGCTGGTCATGTTCATCTGCAATCACTGCCCCTATGTGAAGTCCATTTCCGGGCGGTTGGCGGAACAGGTTGCGGAACTGCAGAAAATTGGTATTGGCGCCGTTGCCATTATGGCGAATGACACCGATGCCTATCCGGCGGATTCCTTCGACAATATGAAACGGTTCGCGGAAGAAAACGGTTTCACCTTTCCCTATGTGATCGACCGTACCCAAGAGGTGGCGCGCACCTATGATGCGGTGTGCACGCCAGATTTCTTTGGCTTCAACGCCCAGGATGAGTTGCAATATCGCGGGCGTTTGGATGAATCCAAAACCACCCTGGTGCCCGATGCGCGCAAGGATCTGATGTTGGCCATGACTCAAGTGGCGGAAACGGGGCAAGGCCCGCAGGACCAAATCGCCAGCATGGGCTGTTCCATCAAGTGGCGGGCCGCTTAAACCCGAACGACTTTGCCTGGGTTCAGGATATTGTTCGGGTCGAGTGATTTTTTCAGTGTACGCATAAGGTCCAGGGCAACGGGGTCTTTGTAGCGCGCAAGTTCGTCCACCTTCATGCGCCCGATGCCGTGTTCCGCACTGATGCTGCCGCCCAGCGCTACCACAATGTCATGGACAAGAGCGTTGACCTCTTCCCAGAGAGCGATGAAATCCTCTCGCGCCATGTCTGTGGGCTGGCTAATGTTAAAATGGATATTGCCATCTCCCACATGGCCGAAAGGCACGGGCCGCGCGCCTGGCAAAAAGTCAGCGACGGCTTGGGTGGCGCGGTCCAGAAACTCCGGGATGGCGGATACGGGAACGGACACGTCATGCTTGATGGAGCCGCCCTCGGGCTTTTGGGCTTCCGGAATGCCTTCCCGGATCGCCCATAGTTTTTGCCGCTGGGCGTCTGATGCCGCCACCACACCGTCAAGCACCAAACCGTTTTGACTAGCGTCTGACAGGAAAGCTTCCAAGGATGATTTTAAATCCAAATCCGAAAGCGATGTGGTCACTTCCATGAGCAAGTACCAGGCACACTCCTCCGATAGCGGATCACGTGTGCCGGTCTGGTGCGCAAGAACGAAGTCGATGCCGCGGCGGCACATGAGTTCGAAAGTGGTGACGTCTTTGCCAAACTTGGATTGCGCATCCGACAAGAGTTGGATGGCGCTTTTTGGGCCTGCAACACCCAGAAAGCAGGTTTCGCGCGCAACCGGTTTGGGGAACAGTTTCAACACGGCGCCGGTGATGATGCCCAGCGTTCCCTCCGATCCCATAAACAGATGCTTGAGATCGTAGCCCGTATTGTCTTTGCGTAAGCCGGTAAGCCCGTTCCAAATATCGCCATTGGCAAGCACGACTTCCAGCCCCATCACAAGGTCGCGGGCATTGCCATAGCTCAACACGGCGGTACCGCCTGCATTGGTGGCAAGATTGCCGCCGATCTGGCAACTGCCCTCTGACGCCAAACTCAACGGGAAAAGCCGGTCGTGTTTATCGGCGGTTTCTTGGATCGTCTGCAACACGACGCCGCCATCCACGGTCATCGTGTTGGTGAGTGGGTCTACGCCGCGGATTTTGTTCAGGCGCGTCAAACTCAGCACCACCTCGGCCCCATCTTCGAAGGGAATGCCACCCGCCACCGCGCCTGTATTGCCCCCCTGGGGCACGAGGGGGGTTCCGGTTTCTTGGCACACTCGCAGGATGGCCGATATATTTTCCACGCTGTTGGGCAATAAGACCAACGGTGTTTTCCCCACATACCGGTCCCGCCATTCGTGTACGAATGGTTCAATATCTACCGGCGTGTCAATCCAACCGTTATCACCGGCGATGTGCCGCAATTTTTCCAGTGTTTCCGCAGTGGGGGGCGTGCGCTGCGGGCTCATTTGGGGTGCGCCACAAGTGTTGAAACGCTGATGCCACGACGCGTTTGGGAGGCGTGGTGGTCTATCTCCCAAGAATTGCTGGCAAGGTAAGACGGCAGATCCACCGGGCGGCAGCCACCGACACGCAGGGGGTTCAGGCGATATACCATCTGCCAGATCTGTCCAATGGCGCGCGAGACCGGCGATGTGCCACCATCCAGGCTGGCCAAGCAAAGACGCCCCCCGGGTTTTAGAATGCGGTGCGCTTCTTCCAGCAGGATATGTGTGTCCCTGGCCGACAATAGGTCGAGCACAAATGTACTCACGACCCGATCCATGCTGGCGTTCGCCGCGGGCAGGTCTGCAGATCCATCGGACAACGAAACGGACACGCGATCCTTCCACGGGCGTAACCGTTCGGTCGTCAAGTCCACCATGGTGTCGCTGATATCCACAGCCGTGTAGCGCGCGGTATCCGGCAATTGGTGCGCCAACAGTCGTGAAGCCAGGCGGCCCGTACCACATCCAAACTCGAAGACGTGGTCCGCGTTCTCAAACTGGCCATGGGCGATGAGCGCATCGAATGCGGCATCCTCGTAATAGGCCTGGCTTTCCTGACGCGCCCCATAGCGGTTGTAATATGCCTTTGCTTGGCCTGTGGTCAGTGTACTCATTAAAAGCCCTCGCTTACCCCTCATTCGGCCGAGGGGCTGCCGCGCGAGTCAACCGATCATTGATCGCTTTCCCCAGCCCCGTATTGGGGATGGGGGCAATGGCGATCACGTCGCATCCCAAGCGGTCTAGTTTCCGCAAGTAATCATATAGGTTGGCGGCGGCTTCCGCCAAATCACCGGCGGGACTTAGGTTGAGGCTGTTGTCGGTAACAACCGGGTTGTCGGGACCAAAGCCTAAATAGGCCTCACCCGGGGAAGGGGCATCAGCGTTCAAGCGCACAGAGGAATGGGGGGCATAGTGGCTGGCCAGTTGCCCGGGGGCAGAGGGGGTGTCGCTGGTGGCGGGACCGTCCTGCAGGGGGCCTATGACGTCTTCAATCTGTTCCTTAGTGATGCCGCCGGGGCGGAGAAGCGTTGGTGCGTCTTCCGCAAGATTTACGATCGTCGATTCGAGGCCCACATCGCAGGGCCCGGCATCCAAGATCATGGCCACATGGGTTTCCTCGGTAAGCTGAACATGTTCGGCGCGGGTGGGGCTTACCTGTCCGGACACATTGGCGCTCGGGGCAACCACGGGGCCGCCAAAGGCCTGGAGCAGGGCGAGTGCTGTTGGGTGTGCCGGTATGCGGACGGCGATCGTGTCGAGTTTTGCGGTTGCCAGGGGGCTAACCGGGCTGCCGGGTGATCTTGGTAGGATGAGGGTAAGCGGTCCGGGCCAGAACGCCTCCGCTAAGCGGCGCGCATTGTTGGAGGTAACAGCAATCCTCTCCAGCGTCTCAAAGTCGGCCACATGGCTGATTAACGGATTATGGGCGGGCCGGCCTTTGGCTGTGAAAATCTGCAGGACCGCATCCTCATTGGTTGCATCGGCCCCCAGGCCGTACACCGTTTCCGTGGGGAACACGACCAGGTGTCCCGCGCGCAACGCCTCAGCGGCAGCTTTTACAGTGGCGTCAGTGGCCTTGGTAATGGGGATATTGCCCACGAACAGTTCCGGTATAGATCAGATACAGCAAAGTTCTTGGCTTATAGGGCCAAATCCTCAGGAAGAACACGATATTTTGCCCCCTTGACGGGCGCGCGCCGGAAGGGGCACATCTGCGCTAGCCATAGAGCCATATTGGGATGGGCCCAGCGCCATCCCGGCGATAAGGAGAAGGGATCCGTATGACGTTCGTTGCGCCAACCAAAGACATTCGATTTGTGCTGAAGAATATTGTCGGCATTGATGGCCTGATGGACCAGGGCACCTACGAGGATCTGAGTGACGACATCATCGATGCGGTGCTGACGGAATCCGGCCGATTGGCGACGGAAGTTGTGGCGCCCCTCAATTGGGTGGGCGATCAGCAAGGCAGCCAGCGTCAAGCAGATGGCAGCGTGAAAACGCCGGAAGGGTTTAAAGAAGCCTATGCGCAAATCGTGGATGGCGGATGGGGGGGCGTGCCGTTCGATCCGAATTATGGCGGCCAAGGGCTTCCGAAAGTATTGGGCTTGGCGGTGCAGGAATTTTGGACGGCGGCGAACATGGCGTTCAGCCTGTGCCCCTTGCTATCGCGCGGCGCCATCGAATCTCTGTCCGCTCATGGCACGGAAGAGCAAAAAGCGACCTATCTTGAGAAGCTCATCTCTGGTCAGTGGACCGGCACCATGAACCTCACGGAACCCCAGGCCGGCTCCGATGTGGGGGCATTACGGTCGAAAGCTGAAAAACAAGCTGACGGTTCCTACAAGATCACCGGCACCAAGATCTTCATCACCTGGGGCGAACATGACATGACGGAAAACATCATTCATTTGGTGTTGGCCCGGCTGCCTGATGCACCTCCCGGTACACGGGGCATTTCGTTGTTCATCGTACCGAAGTTTCTGGTCAATGAAGACGGGTCTTTAGGACAACGCAATGACGTCAAATGCGTGAGCGTTGAACACAAGCTTGGCATTCATGCAAGTCCCACCTGTGTGATGAGTTTTGGCGAAAACGGTGGGGCGACCGGCTATCTGGTGGGCGAAGAAAATCGCGGCATGGCCTGCATGTTCACCATGATGAATGATGCGCGTCTTGGGGTTGGTCTGGAAGGGGTCGCCATTGCGGAACGGTCTTACCAACAGGCATTGGCCTTCGCGCAAGAACGCCGCCAAGGCAAGCCCGTTGGTAAACAGCACGAAGCTGTCGACATGATCCCGATCATTGAGCATCCGGATGTGCGCCGTATGCTGATGAGTATGAAATCCCATGTGGAAGCGGCACGCGGCATCGTTTATGCGGCCACGATTGCGGCTGATTTCGCGGAAGCTGCGTCCAATGATGACGATAAAGCGGCGGCCCGCGCGCGCGTGGATCTGCTAACACCTGTTGCCAAAGGCTGGTCCACCGATATCGGCGTTGAAATGACGTCCATCGGTGTTCAAATCCATGGTGGTATGGGCTTCGTGGAAGAAACCGGGGCCGCGCAACATTTCCGCGATTCCCGCATCGCGCCGATCTATGAAGGCACGAATGGCATTCAGGCCATTGATCTGGTCACGCGCAAGCTGCCTCTTGATGGGGGAAATGTGGTTCGGAATTTTATCGCTGAAATCACCGAAGTGGCCGAAGAGGCAAAACAGTCGAACGACCGCTCACTGAATATTATCGGCAGCAATCTGGCGGACGCGGCGACCCATTTGGCCAGCGCCACCGAATGGTTGCTGGACAATGTGAAGTCACAGCCAAATGATGCGCTGGCGGGGGCGACGCCTTACCTCAAACTGTTTGGCACGGTCGCGGGTGGGTTTTACCTGGCAAAAGGGGCGCTCGCGGCCCACAAGCAGATGGATGGCAGCGATGCGGGATATCTCAAATCGCGCATCGCCATGGCTCAGTTCTTTGCGGAAAACAGTCTGTCCACCACATCGGGTCTTGTTGCGCCATGCACACGCGGGGCGGAGCTGTTGTATGCCCTAACGCCCGATGAAATGGCGTCCTAACCCTAGGGGAACGGGCGGGATTTGACGCTGACGGGGCAGTCACCTATGACTGATGCCAATCGATATTGTATTTGAATTGGCATCATTATGAGCGACGACTCTGGCTTGAACGCGCCGCCTCCAAGCGGGCTGACCTATCCTTTTAAAATGGTTCCGGAACCCGGGACAACCATCGAAGTGGCGCCAGGTGTCCTCTGGATACGGATGAAAATGCCATCGCGCCTCAACCATATTAATTTGTGGTTGTTGGATGAAGGGGATGGATGGACCATTGTCGACACCGGTTTGTTCAATAAAGATACCCAGGAGAGCTGGGAGAAAATTTTTGAGAATGAGCTGAACGGTAAACCGATCAAACGGTTGATCGTTACTCATCTGCATCCGGATCATATTGGTCTTGCCGGATGGATCACGCGGAAATTCGATATCGAACTTTGGATATCGCGCACCGACTTTCTCATGTGCAAGATGCTGGTGCTGGATACAGGCGACGATATTCCAGCGGCGGCCCTACGGTTTTACCGCGAGGCCGGATTGCCGGAATCCGCCTTGGACGTTTACCGCACCCGTTTCGGGACCTTTGGGCGGTCGATCTATAAAATGCCGACCCAGTACCGCCGCATCCAGGATGGTGAGGTGATCGATATTGGCGGCCGCAACTGGCACGTGGTGGTGGGCCGGGGGCATGCACCGGAACATGCCTGTCTTTATTGCCCAGAGCTTAAAGTTCTGATTTCAGGGGATCAGGTGCTGCCGCGCATCACGTCGAATGTCAGCGTGTTTCCCACTGAGCCGGATGGCAATCCATTGAAGGAATGGATGGAGTCGCTCTACATGCTGAAGGAAAAATTGCCGGATGATCTGTTGGTCTTACCGGCCCATAACGAGCCGTTCTATGGGTTGCACCGGCGATTGGATGACCTCATCGGCGGGCACGAAACGAACCTCAAAGACCTGTATGACCTGCTGGACACACGCAAGCGCGCCGTGGATGTGTTTCCGGCGCTGTTTAAGCGGGAAATCACCGATGAGGTGATGATGATGGCCACGGGTGAGAGCCTCGCTCATCTCAATTACCTATTGGAAGAGGGGCAAATTGCCCGATCGCAGGATCCAAACGGCACCATATATTATCAACAGGTCTGACAAGTCGTTTTCCCTGTCTAGGTTTTGCCGCCCATGACCACCGCCATTTTGACCCATGAGGACTGCCTCGAGCACCTCACGCCGCCGGGGCATCCGGAATGCCGCGAACGCTTGGAAGCCGTGCTGGGCGCACTGAGGTCAGACGATCTTTCCTATCTCTCTTGGTATGACGCACCCTTGGCGGAATTGCCGGAGATCGAGGCCGTCCATTCCAAGGCACTGGTCAACCACGTAACTTCCCTCATCCCGGAAACGGGGTTTGGCCGTATTGACGCGGATACGGCGGTATCGACCTGGTCCTTGAGGGCCGCCTTGCGCGCGGCCGGGGCGGTTGTGGAGGCCGTCGATATGGTCGCCGACAAGCGGATCGACAATGCCTTCTGTGCCGTGCGGCCGCCTGGGCATCATGCGGAGCCCCACCAGGCCATGGGGTTTTGTTTGTTCAACAATGTGGCCATTGGCGCGGTCCATGCGCGGCTACACCATGGATTTCAGCGGGTCGCGGTGATGGATTTCGACGTGCATCACGGAAATGGCACGCAGGCCGCCTTTTGGGACCATCGAAACCTGTTTTATGCCTCGACCCATCAATCGCCGCATTATCCCGGTACGGGGCGGCCCGATGAAACCGGCGTGGATGGAAACATCTTGAACGTGCCCTTGGCCCCCGGATCGGGCTCACAGGCGTTCCGGGACGCGATGGAGCAAGAGGTGATACCAGCCATGAACGCATTCGCGCCGGACTTCGTTCTTATTTCCGCCGGATTTGATGCCTATCACGCCGATCCATTGTCCAATCTCAATCTCGATGAAGAGGATTACGCCTGGGCAACGCGTCAGCTTAAAGAAGTGGCGCACAAGCATGCCGCGGGGCGAATTGTATCGACTTTGGAAGGCGGATATCATATTGGCGGCTTGGCGAGCTGCGCGCGGGCGCATGTGGAAGCGCTTGCTGAATGAGACAGAATCTGTCTCGGTAAGAGTGGGAAGCCGCATCTGGCGGCGAAGTTGCAAACAGCGGGTGGAAGAGTGTCAAAATCGGCCAAATCCGACATAGCTAAAATGAGTTTCGAAGAAGCGTTGAGCGAGCTTGATCGCATCGTGACCGCGCTTGAGTCCGGCAAAGCCGGGCTTGAAGAATCGATTGAAATCTACGAGCGCGGCGCCGCGCTTAAGCAGCATTGCGAAGAAAAGCTGAAATCGGCTCAGGCCAAAATCGAAAAAATTGTCATCAGTCCAAGCGGTGACGTTTCGACCGAAGCCGCCGATCTCGGCTAACGCCACTCCTTTCAACAAGAACGAAGCCCCCATGTCCCCTTTCGAACAAGAACTCAAAAAGACTGCTGCCGATGTGAACAGCCGCATCAGTGATCTGCTGCCGGCGGTCGAAGGGCCGGAGGCCCGTGTGATCGAAGCCATGCGCTATGCCATGGAAGCGGGCGGCAAACGATTGCGTCCGTTTCTCATTGTGGAAAGTGGCAAGCTGTTCGGCATTGAAAAAGAAATGATGTACCGGGTCGCGGTCGCGATGGAATGCGTTCACACCTTCTCGCTGGTACATGACGATCTGCCCTGTATGGATGACGATGATCTCCGACGGGGACGCCCGACAACCCACAAAGCTTATGATGAAGCAACCGCCGTGTTGGCGGGGGACGCGCTGCTTGCGTTCGCCTTTGAGCTTGTTGGCAGCGAGAAAACGCACCAGGATCCGTTCGTCCGCTGTGAATTAGTGACCCAGCTGTCAAAAGCTGTTGGTTCTAGTGGCATGATCGGTGGGCAGATGATCGATTTGAGCATGCAGACACTTCCGCAGGATATCCCGACGATTACACGGCTACAGCGTTTGAAGACAGGCGCGCTTATTGCCTTTTCCTGTGAAGCGGGGGCCATTATGGGCCGCGCCGGACGCGAAGCACGCCATGCGCTGGAAGCTTATGCCCATGATCTGGGCCTTGCTTTTCAGATCGCCGATGACATTCTGGATGTGGAAGGGGACCCGGAACAGCTTGGGAAAGCCGCCCAAAAAGACGACGACGCCGGTAAAGCCACGTTCATATCATTGATGGGGCTTGAGCGGGCAAAGGCCCAGGCCAGCATGTTGGCGGACCAAGCCAAACAGCATCTTGTTATGTTTGATGAGCGCGCGGACCTGTTGCGGGACGCGGCTGATTTTGTTGTGAACCGCCGCCAATAGGCGCGGCGCGAGCGTAAAGGTGAGTGCATGACACGTTCCTCAAAAACGCCTCTTCTGGATCAAGTTAACGAACCGCACCAATTGCGAGAGCTGGATGAAAGCCAGCTTCGGCAAGTGGCCGATGAATTGCGGCACGAAACCATCAATGCGGTTTCCGTTACCGGTGGCCACTTGGGGGCGGGATTGGGTGTCGTCGAATTGTCCGTGGCCTTGCACTATGTGTTCAACACGCCGGATGACCGCATTGTTTGGGATGTGGGGCATCAATGCTATCCGCACAAAATCCTAACGGGACGGCGCGACCGCATCCGTACCTTGCGGCAGGGCGGTGGTCTGTCCGGTTTCACCAAGCGCGCTGAAAGCGAATTTGACCCCTTTGGCGCGGCGCATTCCTCCACGTCCATTTCCTCCGTGCTGGGCATGGCGGTGGCGCGTGATCTGGCGCAAAAAGACAATAATGTGGTGGCGGTGATTGGCGATGGCGCCATGAGTGCCGGCATGGCCTATGAGGCGCTCAACAATGCCGGCTCTCGCCATAGCCGCATGATCGTTATCCTTAACGACAATGACATGTCCATCGCACCCCCGGTTGGGTCCATGAGTGCCTATTTCGCGCGGCTGGTGTCGGGGGGGACCTATCATGGGTTCCGCAATTTCGCGAAACAGCTCACCAAACGTTTGCCGAAATTCGTTCAGGACAAAGCCAAACTGGCGGAACATTATGCGCGCGGCATGGCGGCCGGCGGCACCTGGTTTGAAGAGCTTGGGTTTTATTATGTGGGACCGATTGACGGTCACAATTTGGATCATTTGCTGCCCGTTCTGAAAAATGTGCGGGACAATGATGACGGACCTGTGTTGATCCATGTGGTCACGCAGAAGGGCAAAGGGTACGAGCCTGCTGAGAATTCAGCCGACAAGTATCACGGTGTGGCGAAGTTCGACGTCATTACCGGCACGCAGAAGAAAAGCGCGTCCAACGCCCCGTCCTATACCAAAGTGTTCGCCAACAGTCTGGTGAAACATGCCGAAAAGGACGACAAGATCGTTGCCATCAGCGCGGCCATGCCGTCGGGCACGGGCCTGGACATTTTCGGTCAGAAATTCCCGGACCGATGTTTTGACGTGGGCATCGCCGAACAACATGGGGTGACCTTTGCGGCGGGCCTTGCCACGGAAGGCTACAAACCGTTCGCGGCGATTTATTCGACCTTCCTGCAACGCGCCTATGATCAGGTGGTTCATGATGTGGCGATCCAAAAACTGCCTGTGCGGTTTGCCATCGACCGTGCCGGCCTTGTGGGGGCGGACGGGCCGACCCATGCGGGTTCTTTCGATATTACTTATCTGGCAAGTCTGCCGGATTTTGTGGTGATGGCCGCGTCAGACGAAGCAGAACTCATGCACATGGTGGCTACGGCTGCGGAGATAAACGACCGGCCCAGCGCGTTTCGCTATCCACGCGGTGAAGGGATCGGCGTCGACATGCCGGAGATCGGTACGCCGCTTGATATCGGCAAGGGACGGATCGTCCGTGAGGGATCAAAAATTGCCCTGCTCAGCTTTGGGGCCCGTTTACAGCAGTGTCTGCGGGCGGCGGACGAATTGGGCGCCAAAGGTTATCCCACCACCGTGGCCGACGCCCGATTCTGTAAGCCGCTGGATGAAGAGCTCATTCGCGATCTTGTGAAAAACCATGACGTACTGATCACCATCGAGGAAGGCTCGATCGGTGGGTTTGGATCTCATGTTCTGCAATTCCTGGCATTGGATGGGCTGTTGGATACGGGATGCAAAATCCGGCCGATGACATTGCCGGATCGCTTTATTGATCACGATAAACCTGACGTCATGTATGACGAGGCGGGGTTGAATGCGCCGCAAATTGTCGAGATGGCGCTGGACGCCATGGGTGATGAAACCGCGATCGATGCCAATCAGCGCGCCTAGGGCCGTGAGGTTTTGCAGTGCCGCCTGCTGACAAAATGCGGGCGGATCAACTGCTGGCGGAACGGGGCGTGTTCGATAGCCGAAGCCGCGCCCGGCAGGAAATCCTGGCGGGCAGTGTCTTGGCCAATGGTGTACTCGTCGAAAAGCCAAGCCAACTTCTCGAGACAGACGCGGACATCGCGCTTGCCAAAGTTGAAATACCGTACGTCTCTCGGGGTGGGCTGAAGCTCGCCCATGCGCTCGATCATTTCGCCATCTCGCCCGCGGGTCAGGTGGCACTGGATGTGGGCGCCTCCACCGGCGGCTTCACGGAGGTTCTGTTGGAACGGGGCGCCACAAGGGTCTACGCGCTTGATGTGGGACAGGGGCAATTCCATCCGTCGCTTCAGTCGGATGACCGGATTGTCTGCCTGGAACAGACGGACATAAGAACGGTTGAACCAAATACATTTGACCCCGCGCCGACCGTCGCGGTGATTGACGTAAGTTTCATCAGTCTACGGCTGGTCCTGCCATCGGTTTTGGCGCTGCTAACGGTTCCATCAATCCTTGTTGCTCTGATCAAACCCCAATTTGAAGTGGGAAAATCGGGCGTCAGCAAAGGGGGGATCGTGAAAGACAAGAGCCTCGTTCAACAGGTCTGCGAAGACATTTCCGATTGGGTCACCGACCAGGACGGTTGGTCCGTGAACGGCATCATCGATAGCCCCATTAAGGGCGGCGATGGGAATTCCGAGTTCCTCATTGCGGCCCATTCCGTGTAAGTCCATGGCGGATCAACGCACCTTTCTCATAGACTCTCTGGCCCACAAAGGCGACGGCCTGGCCCATGACGGGGACCAGCCGGTCTACTTGCCTTATGTGCTTCCGGGGGAAAGGGTCGTAGCGTCGCAGGATGCAAAAGGCCAGTGGCATGTGGGCGAAATTCTGGAAGCGAGCCCCGCGCGGGTCGCCCCGGTCTGCCGCCATTTTGGAAAGTGTGGTGGGTGCGCACTTCAGCATCTAAGGACCGAGGATTATTTGGCCTGGAAACAACAGGCGCTGGAAACCACCTTGCACCAACGCGGATTTGACCACGTCGAGCTTGCGTCCATCGTCCAAATCCCACCGGCATCGCGACGCCGCCTTACACTGACGGCGCGGAAGCTCAAATCCGGTGTGGCGCTCGGGTTTCAAAAAAGCCGCAGCCACGATATTGAAGATCTGTCGGAATGCCCGGTGGCGTTGCCAATCTTTGCGCAGACCTTTCCGGTTCTGCGAGACATGCTGGGCGAAAGCCTGTCGCGAAAGGGACAGGCGAGATTGGTTATGAATGCCACCGACATCGGGCTGGACGTTGCGGTCTCCACGCAGAAATCCGCTCCCTTAAAGCCGCAAACGGTCGCGCAGCTTGCGGAGAAATGCGCCGCGAACAAGCTTGCACGCCTCACCTGGGATGAAGATTTGATCTATCAGTCTCAAGCGCCCACCCTAAAGGTGGACGGTCTGTCGGTATCGCCACCCCCTGGCGCGTTCCTTCAGGCGTCGGAACAGGCACAGAACACGCTAATCGATTTTGTTGTGCAGGCCGCATCGGGCGCCAAGAAAGTGGTAGATCTGTTCTGCGGTGTCGGCACATTTGCCCTGCCGCTGTCTAACGCATCGCAAGTCAGCGCATTTGATGCGGCGGGCAGCATGATTGAGGCACTTCGTCAGGCGGCGGACCAAGCCGGTATTGGGAACCGGCTGGTGGCGGAGCGGCGGGACCTGTATCGCCGTCCCCTGCAATCCTCGGAGTTTAAATCGTTTAATGTGGCGGTGCTGGACCCTCCGCGAAATGGCGCGCTTGAGCAATCCAAGCAAATGGCGGCTTCTAAACTGGAAAAGATCATCTATGTCTCCTGCAATCCGGCCACATTCGCGCGCGATGCGAGGGAATTGGTTAATGGGGGTTTTAACCTGAAACGCGTTGTCCCCATTGATCAATTCCTATGGTCACCGCATATTGAATTGGTTGCGTTGTTGGAAAGATGAGTGGACGTCAATGGCATCAGCTGTCAGCCGCATGGGATATGCCTTAGGCCAGGGCACTCGGGTTGCGTGGTATTTTTCGCATTATCTGTTTGCGGCACGCTTGGCCGGTCGCACGGTGCCGCCGGACGAACGCGGCGCAAAGGCCGGTCGGCGCACCGCCAGCCGGGATGCGGTAATGGGCAGTCTGCGGCGTCTTTTTGAGACCGACTTGAGGAATATTGAGGCGGGGCTTTACGCCATGCCCCACGATCTCATCCCCGACCCCTTTGCGTTGATGAAAGGCAGCCGGCGCTTTTTCCGCGACCTGCCGGCGGTGCGCAAACGCCGGGCCGCGCGCGAGAATGCGGATGTCCCCGCTGACACGCAATCCGGCTTTCCGCGCTATTACCGGCAGAATTTTCATTACCAGTCAGATGGCTATTTGTCTGACAAATCAGCAAAGCTGTACGACTTTCAGGTTGAAACCCTGTTCAGCGGGGCGGCGGACGCCATGCGGCGTCAAGGCTTGGTGCCCATCTCCGAATTCGTGCGTCAGCGGGACCAGCGTACACTGAACATGTTGGATGTCGCGTGCGGGACGGGGCGGTTCTTAAGCTTCGTCAAAGACAATTTTCCGCGTTTGAATTGTGTTGGTCTTGATCTATCGCCGAATTATCTGAAGGAATGCGCCCGCACGGTGAAGGCGTGGCGCGACGTGACCATGATCCAGGCGAATGCGGAACATATTCCGTTGCCGGATCAATCGCAGGATATCGTGTCGAATGTCTATTTGTTTCACGAACTGCCCCCGAAGGTGCGCCCGACCGTGGCCGCGGAAATGGCGCGCCTGTTAAAGCCTGGTGGCATTTTGGTGTTTGTGGATTCCCTGCAATATGGCGACACGGATGGCCTCGATGGGCTGCTTGATGTTTTTCCCGACGAATTTCACGAGCCCTATTACGCGTCCTATGCCAAGCAAGACCTAACGGCGCTGTTTGAAGAGCAGGGATTGGTCAAAAGGGACGAAACCCATGCCTTCTTGACGAAAGTGATGGTGTTCGAGAAACCTTAAAGGCCACCGATCTGTCCACGATGGCGCAGCAGATGGTCCGCCAGGACACAGGCCATCATCGCTTCGCCCACCGGTACCGCCCGAATGCCCACACACGGATCATGACGCCCTTTGGTGACCACGTCGGTATCGTCGCCATCTTTGGTGACCGTTTTTACGGGCGTAAGGATCGACGAGGTGGGTTTGACCGCAAAGCGCACGACCACATCTTGACCGGTGCTGATACCGCCCAAAACACCACCCGCATTGTTGGACCCGAAAACGGGTGCGCCGTTTTGCATCCGCATTTCGTCGGCATTTTCTTCGCCCGACAAGGCTGCGGCGCCGAACCCATTGCCAATCTCTACCCCTTTGACCGCATTGATGGTCATCATGGCCTGAGCCAAATCCGAATCGAGCTTGCCGTAAATGGGTGCGCCCAAGCCGGCCGGAATGCCGCTTGCCACCACCTCGATCACCGCCCCGCAGGACGAGCCGGACTTACGGACAGCATCTAGATAGGTTTCCCATTCTTGCGCCGCTTGAGGGTCCGGGCACCAAAACGGGTTCTGAGACGTTTCCGTCCAATCCCATCGGTTACGGTCAATTGTATGGGGACCCATTTGAACCAACGCGCCACGAACAACCACGTCCGCTCCGATCACATGGGTTAGGATTTTGCGGGCGATTGCACCTGCCGCCACACGGGCTGCGGTTTCGCGGGCAGATTGGCGGCCCCCACCGCGGTAGTCACGGATGCCGTACTTTGCTTGATAAGCATAATCGGCATGGCCGGGGCGAAACTTGTCCCGGATCTCTGAATAGTCTTTGGACCGTTGATCCGTGTTTTTGATCAGAAGGCTGACGGGTGTTCCCGTCGTGACCGGTGTGGCGACACGGTCATCGGCAAAGGTGCCAGATAGAATCTCAACTTGATCCGGTTCTTTACGCTGGGTTGTGAATTTTGATTGGCCCGGCCGCCGTTTATCCATCCAGGGCTGAATGTCCGCTTCGGTCAGTTCGATGCCCGGTGGGACGCCGTCCACCACACAGCCAAGCGCCGGCCCATGGGATTCGCCCCATGTGGTTACGCGAAAGAGATGGCCGTAGCTGTTGTGTGACATGGTGGTTATTCAGTTTCTTGGTCGATGTTTTGACTTGCCGGGCCGTTGTTTTTTTCCGCGTTTTCTTCTGTGTCGTCTTCTTCTGTGTCGTCTTTTTCGTCCGTAGACGGCCTGGTCACGATGCCGAATTGATTTGGCAGAACGGGGGTCGGCCCATCCAACCGCATGCCGGTATATGCACAGACGTCTTTATAGGGATAATCCTCAAACGTTACGAGTTCCTTGTTGAAGGATTCCCCATAATATTTGCGCAGGCGGATTTGACGCGGGTGGGTTTGGGCGCTGCGCACCATGATATCCGTATCGCCGACGATGAACCGAAACTGGCTCCGGTCACCCCAATTAGGCCCTTCGCCCGGTTTGCAGGTGACACCAATCGGATTGGTCAAACCTTCCTCAATCTCCCCGACCAGCCGGTAATCGCCATCGATGATGGCCTGGGCGGCGATCACATTAACGCGCCCCTCATCCAGCGCTTCGCCGAACACAACCCGTTCGTCCTTAGGGAAGAATTCTTGTGTCCATTTTCCGATACCGAAAATATTGGGCACAAGCCCGGTATTGAGGAGCACGGCCCAAATGACGATGGTTCCCAACGCCACCAGCATGAGCATTTGGGCCCATAAGGGGCGGGCGGGACGCGGCGAGGGGCCTTGTGCATTGGCCCGGCGCCGCTCTCTGTCGCGCTGAAGCCGTTTTGAATGTTTCATTGCTTACCCCAAACCGGATGCCGTTTCCGTCTCAGGTAACGCTGATATCCGGCGCGTCTTCCGCTTTCATGCCAACGATATTATAGCCCGCATCCACATGATGGATTTCGCCGGTGACCGCGCTGCCAAGATCGCTCAGCAAATAGAGGCCCGCATTGCCGACTTCGTCGATCGTCACATTGCGGCGCAGAGGGGCGTTGTATTCGTTCCATTTTAGGATGTAGCGGAAATCGCCAATGCCCGCCGCCGCCAAAGTACGGATCGGCCCGGCCGAAATGGCATTCACGCGAATGGCTTGTTTGCCGAGATCTTCGGCCATGTAACGAACGCTTGCTTCCAACGCCGCCTTGGCCACACCCATCACGTTGTAATGGGGCATCACCCGTTCGGCGCCAAAATAGGTGAGGGTCAGCAAACTGCCGCCGTTTGGCATGAGCTTCTCTGCACGCTGAGCAATCGCCGTAAACGAATAGCATGAAATGTTCATGCTCATCTCAAAATTTTCCGGCGTCGTGTCCACGTAGCGGCCCTTGAGTTGGTCCTTGTCGGAAAAGGCGATGGCATGAACCACAAAGTCGATTTCGCCCCAATCCGCCTTCAAGGCATCGAACGTGGCGTCAATCGAAGACGGGTCGGTCACGTCACAGGGCAGAACATGTTTCACACCCAAACTGTCCGCCAGGGGCGTCACGCGCTTTTTTAGAGCGTCCCCCTGATAGGTGAAGGCCAGTTCCGCCCCGGCACCGGCACATGCTTTCGCCACGCCCCATGCGATGGACCGGTCATTGGCCACGCCCATGATCAATCCCTTTTTGCCTGCCATTAACCCAGCGGTGCCGGACATATTTCACCTTGATTCATTTCTATGGAAAGAGCGGCATCCTACACAAAAGGTCTTGCCGGTCAATTGAGGGCTTTCAGAGGCGGGAACCGGCAAAAAACCGAGGAAATTCTTAATTTGTGGGATTGAAATTCTTCCGGGGATCGTACGGACTGTTGGCGGCCCACTTTTGAACGAAGGAAAGCAGCTCTTTGTCGCGGCCTTCGGGCAAAACAACGCTAAGCTCAAGCAGTTGATCGCCTGCTTGGCTTCTCCCATTTGCTCCCTTTGGCAGGCCTTTGCCCTTCAGCCGAAGGATTGTGCCCGTGTTCGACCCGGACGGGATCTTGACGACCACATCGCCATCCCGGGTGGGAACCCGCACCCGTGCCCCCAGTAAAGCTTCCGAAAGGCTCACCGGCAAAGTCAGAACAATGTCATCACCGCGGCGTTGCATGTAGGGATGCGGCGTTACCTCCACCGTCAGCATGATGTCTGGGGCATCCCCCTTGCGCTTCAGACGAACGTTTTGGCCGTCTTTCGTACCGGGAGGCACGCGAAGGCTCACCCGTTTTCCGCCGGGCAATACCAGTTTCTTGTCGACGCCGTTGATCGATTCCAGAAAACTCACTTTTAAAGTCGAATTTCCGTTTGCGTCCGCGGATTCGAAATTTTGAGCTTCTTCTTGGCGATCGTCCGTCTGGGCCGATTTCGCGCCCTCTTTGCGGGATTTGTCACCATTTGCCCAAAAACCAAAATTGAAAATCGATCCGGTTTTCTGGGGCGCCTTGTCTTTTTTCTGAGCGTCTTCAGGTCCCGGTGTCCAGGTCTGCGCTTTATCCGTTGGGCGTGGCCGTTCTTTGGTTTCGCGCTTATTTTTTTTCTTGAGTTCGTCGTAGGCCGCCTGAATTTCTTGAAACCGTTCAGCAGCTTTCAATGCGTTCTCGTGAAAGTCCGGGTGGTACTTTTTTGCAAGACGTCTGTACGCGCCCTTTATCTCCTGGTCAGAAGCGGAGCGGGCGACCCCTAATGTCTTGAAAGGATCTTTCATGGAAAGGTTTCGTTAATCTTTTTGTTAAGGCCAGACCACAAGTGTTCTTCCCACCAGTCCCCATTGGCTTTACCCCTGGGTGGCCAAGATGCATCAAATGCAACCTACCTGATGGACCCATACCAAAACCTTAAACAGGTTACCGATCACAAGCCGCTATTGAGAAGCACTCTGAAAAATTGTTGGGGGATGCTTCTTGAAATCATCACCAAAAAGTAAATTTCAGAGTGGGCGCACCAAAAGAGAGCTGATATGTCTGAAAGAGCCGAAAGGAACGTGCGTAAATGGCTGACACCGACACAATGACCGACGACCAGCAAAGCTTAGATGAGAAGGCAGGGCAGAAAGATCCGTTCGATCTGTTTCAAGAATGGTTTGCGCTGGCTCAAAAGAAGGAGCCAAACAATCCAAATGCGATGGCCCTGTCCACAGTAGGGCAGGATCAGATGCCGAATGTGCGCATGGTGTTGCTGAAGGACGTGAGCAAGGGCGGATTTGTTTTTTACACCAACTTTGAAAGTATTAAGGGACGGGAACTTCTCGCGACGCCAAAAGCGGCCTTGTGCTTTTACTGGAAGTCGCTTCAACGCCAAGTGCGAATACAGGGTGAAATTGCTGAAGTGGCGGACGCGGAAGCCGACGCTTACTTCGCGTCGCGTGCCAAGGACAGCCAGATCGGTGCTTGGGCGTCCATCCAATCCACCCCCATGGAAGGACGGTTTGAATTCGAGAAGCGGATCGCAAAATACGCCGCGAAATATGCACTCAGCAAAGTGGACCGGCCACCCCATTGGTCGGGTTTTCGATTGACGCCGAACCGCATTGAGTTTTGGCAAGAAAAACCATTTCGCTTGCATGATCGGCTGGCTTTCGAACGAGCCCCAGGCGGCGGGACAGCTTGGTCAACATCGCGCCTTTATCCGTAGGCGGAGAGTATGGCAGAACTTGCAACATCAGGTGAGGCGACGGAAAGGCCCGACAGCACGAAGCACAAGGGTGTTTTGATGCGCGCGGCCGCCGCGACAGCGGTGGTTGTCGCTGTTTTTCTGATTGCCATAAAGGCTGTGGCGTTTGCGGTGTCGGGATCCGTGGCTGTTCTGGGGTCTCTCGTTGATTCCACGCTGGATGCGTTTGCGTCTGTCGTTAATTTGTTCGCCGTTCGCCACTCTCTTGAACCTGCGGATAAGGAACACCGCTTTGGCCACGGCAAGGTTGAGGCGCTTGCGGGGCTTGGCCAATCGGCCTTCATCAGCGGGTCGGCAGCGATCTTGCTTTTCGAATCCGCGTCTCGCTTCTGGCGGCCGGTAGCAGTTGAATCCGGCCTGTTCGCGATTGGCGTTATTGTGGTGGCAACCGCCTGCACGTTGGGACTTGTGCTGTTTCAACGCTATGTGGTCCAAAAGACCGGCTCACTCGCCATCAATGCTGACTCCCTGCACTACAAGGGCGACTTGTTGATGAACATCAGCGTGATTGTGGCGCTGATCTTGACGACCCAATTCAATGTGGGACTTATCGATGCCATTTTCGGTGTGGGCATAGCGTTTTATATTCTTTGGTCGGCCATACGTATTTTTCGGAATGCTTACGATCAACTTATGGATCGGGAATTGGCGGACGAAGACCGCGACAAGATAAAGTCGTTGGCATTGGCCCACGGCAGCGTGAGGAACCTTCATGATTTGCGGACGCGTGCCTCAGGTCTACAGGTGTTTATCCAAATGCATTTGGAATTGGATCCCAACATCTCGCTGCTGGAAGCCCATACGATTTCCGATGAAGTGGAGCGTTCCATCCAACAGGCTTTCCCGGATGCAGAGATTTTGATCCATCAAGACCCGGCCGGTCACGAAGAACCACTGTCCTCGTTGGCGCGGTCCTGATCAGCAGGCGTCGGTGGGGGCCTGTTTTTGCCATTGCCGGTTTTCTTGCGCACATAATCCGTCGCTGATTTGGCGGATGCCACCACGCTTCTAACCCCATCTTTGCCAAGACGGGCGGCAACCCCCACCGCGTTGATTTCTTCTTGGTACATGGTGTTGATGGCGGAGCGGGCATTGCTAAGCCCGGACATGGTCATGTCATGGAAACGGTGGGCCGTTAGGTACCACAGCGGGCTGGTCATCAGGCTGAGCGCGATGACGGCGATGGCTAAGCGATTGCCTTCGTCTCCGAACACGCCCGAGGTGACCGCCACAGCGGCGAGGACGAAGGAAAATTCGCCGATCTGTCCCAAGAACAAACTGGTTTTGAAGGCGCTGTCCCACCGTTCCCCGATCAATTGGAGAATGCCAAGATTGAGCGATGTCTTAAGGATTGTGACGACGAACAGCAAGGCAAGAACCATCCAGATATTTGCCCACAGATAGTTCAGGTCGATAAGAAGGCCAATCGACAGGAAGAACACCACCAGCAAAATGCTCTGGACAGGGACGGCGGTGCGTATGGCGATTTGCCGAATGTTTGAGTTTCCGATCAACATGCCCGCAAGGAACGCGCCCAGAGCGGGTGTTTCCAGCCAAAGGCCGGAAATGGTCGCTGCGGAAAAACACAGTGCCATAATCGCGAGCGTTGCTATATCGGCATTTTTTGTCAGTGCACGGGCGAAGGGGATCATAATGCCGGAACCGCGCGATAGGTAATATGTGAACGCGGCCAGTAAGGCAGAGGCCAATATGACCTGAGCGATGATGCTGTAGAGCGGCAACTCCTCCTTTCCCATGGAACTCGTGATCAGTAGCATGGGCACGACGGCCAAATCCTGCACGATCAAGATCCCGAGGGTCAGGCGTCCAACATCCGTGTTGGATTCTTCCACGTCCTCCAACATTTTGATGGCGACGGCGGTGCTGGACAGGGCGATCAAAAATCCGAGGACGATGGCGGTGGTTTGTGAAAACCCTAAAACCCACGAGGCGAACATCATGAAGCCGACGGATATGGCCACCTGAAGCAACACGGTCATCACGGCCTTCTGATAGACCACGCGGAACGATTTGAGATTAAGCTCCATCCCGATAATAAAGAGCAGCATCAAGACGCCTAATTCGGCCAGGATGCTCACGGAATCGCTGCTGCTGATGAGTGCGAACCCCGTCGGGCCCAGCGCGGCGCCCGCCAGGATATATCCCACAATAGCCGGTTGGCGCGCCTGATTGAGCAGCAGTCCAAAGATCAGCGCGATGCTGGTGACGAGTGCAATCGCCGTTAAGTCATATTCGGTGGAGATGGGGGCGCCATGCATGGTGGTAAGTCGTTGTCCTTTCGCCTATCTTAGAATGAGCATAAGGCGCCATGGACAACAGGCAAAGGCCGTGTTCTACAAAATTCGGCCTTCTCCAGTGAGCAAAGTACGCAATGACCGCGAACAACGATGAACGACGCACGTTAATTTTGACCGGGGCGAGCCGGGGCATCGGCCATGCCACCGTCAAACGGTTTTCCAGTGCAGGCTGGCGGGTCATCACCTGTTCCCGGCAGGCCTTCCCGGAAGACTGTCCGTGGGAGGCGGGCCCCGAGGATCATGTGCAGGTGGACTTGGCGGACCCGGACAATCTGACAGCGGCCATTGAAGACATTCGCGGTCGGTTGAGCAACGGCAGACTTAATGCACTGGTGAACAATGCGGCCATATCGCCTAAGGGCGATGGCGGGGCGCGGCTTGGCGCCATTGCCACGGACCATGAATTGTGGCGCCAAGTGTTTCAGGTGAATTTCTTTGCGCCGGTCATGTTGGCGCGCGGGTTGATTGAAGAGCTGCAAGCAGGTGGCGGTTCCATCGTCAACGTGACATCTATTGCCGGTGGGCGGGTGCATCCCTTTGCGGGCGCTGCCTATGCCACATCAAAAGCGGCATTGGCAGCGCTCACGCGGGAAATGGCGTCGGATTTTGGCCCGCTGGGCATTCGGGTTAATGCCATTGCGCCCGGCGAGATCAATACGGCGATCCTGTCACCGGGGACCGAGGATCTGATACAAGACATTCCCCTGCGCCGCCTTGGTGCGCCGGAAGAAGTGGCACGCACGATCTATTATCTGTGCACAGATCACTCTAGCTATGTGACCGGCGCCGAGATTCACATTAATGGTGGCCAACACGTTTGAACGTTTCTTATGCAAACCTTCGAGACAAGTAGACTTTTGGTACGGCCTATTTGTGAGGAAGATGCTGAGGCATACGAAGCGAACTTCGCCGATTTTGAGATAATCCGTCACTTTGCCAAATCGGTGCCATGGCCGTACCCGAAGGGGAACGCCAGGTGCCATATCGTTTCTGAGATTATCCCTAACCTTGGCAAAAACCGCTGGACATGGTGTTTATTCCTAAAAACTGATCCATTGCTACTCATCGGTGCGATTGATCTGTGGCGTCCGGGCCACCCCGAAAACCGCAGTTTCTGGCTCGGAAAGGAATATTGGGGCAGGGGGTTAATGACCGAGGCTGTAATTCCCACGACTGACTATGCATTCGATAAGATCGGATTTGATGTTCTTATTCTTTCGAATGCCGCCGGTAATACACGTTCGCGCCGCATAAAAGAAAAGGCAGGTGCCAGATTTTTGAGAAATGAGCCCATGGATTTCAACGATCCATCGTTTACACACAGCGAGATTTGGGAATTGTCGTGCGCAGCTTGGCGAACAGCGCGGAAACGGTTAGTCGATCTGCAATGATGTAGGGCGGATTAGCGAAGCGTAATCCGCCGTCCTGAGGGTGTTGGTGCGTTACGGTTTGCTCGTGCTGCCTAACTGCTTGATCGCAGTCCTTCCTTTGCCACCCACGCCTCGGTCTTCTGCAAAGCCCGTTCGAAGCGGTCCATCATCTCAGCAATGTCGGCATCCGTCATGATGAGGGGGGGACAAAACGCGATGCGGTCACCGGCGAGATTGCGGACGATCAGGCCTTCATCTTGCGCGAACTGAGCGCATTTGGCGCCGACCATTTGGCTGGCGTCGAAAGAGCGTTTTGTGGATTTATCGGCGACCAGCTCAGCCACCCCGAGCAAGCCCACATATTGGGTTTCGCCCACCAGCGGGTGGTCGGCCATCGCCGAGAGTCGCGAGGCGAAAGTAGGGGCCACCGACTGCACATGCTTGACGATCTGACGTTCCTCATAAATCTGAAGGGTGCGGTTCGCTACGGCCGCGCATACCGGGTGTCCGCCCCAGGTAAAGCCATGGCCAAAGACACCTAATTTCCTGCTTTCCGCCAGCATGGCGTCATAGATGAATTCTGGGATCAGTACGGCGGACATGGGCAGATACGCCCCGGTCAGGGCCTTTGCTACGGACAGGGTATGCGGGTTCATATTGAAGGTCTGCGAGCCAAACATGTTGCCGGTTCGGCCAAACCCGCAAATCACTTCGTCAGCAATAAAGATGATGTCGTATTTATCGAGGATCGGACGAATTTTCGGAAAATAATCCGCAGGCGGAACAATCACGCCGCCGGCGCCCATGACGGGCTCGGCAATAAAGGCGGCAATGGTTTCCGGATCCTCTTTCTCAATCAAGTCTTCCAAATTGGTGGCCAAGCGATCGGTGAACTCGCTTTCGGTTTCACCCGGTTCGGCGAAGCGATAGTAGTGGGGGCAATCCGCATGAAGGACGCCTTGCATGGGCAGGTCGAAATCATTGTGAAGAGGCGGCAGACCCGTGAGGCTGGCCGAGGCGATGGTGACGCCGTGATAGGCCTTCTGCCGACTGATAATCTTCTTCTTTTTCGGTTTGCCCCGCGCATTGTTGTAGTACCAGGCAAGCTTGATCTGCGTGTCATTGGCTTCGGAGCCGGAGGTGGAGAACAGCACTTTCGAAATGGGCACCGGCGCCATGTCTTTCAGACGTTCCGCCAATTCAATGCCGGGTTCTTGGCTCTTGCCGCTGAACTGGTGGTAATAGGGCAGGGCCTTCATTTGGGCGACGGCCGCCTCCATCAATTCCGGCTCATCGAAGCCGAGAGAGGCGCACCACAAGCCCGACATGCCTTCGATATATTCTTTGCCGGTGTCGTCATACACATGGATCCCGCTGCCGCGATTGAAAATGGTCGGGCCGGTCTCACGAAAGGCATCCAGGTTCGTGTAGGGGTGGATCAGAGTTTCAATATCGCGCGTGGCAGTATTGGATGGTGGGGTCATCAGCTGGCTCCCATTTGGGGGTATGGCGGCTTCAAAGATCGGACTCAGCGCCAAAAAGGCACCTTTAAGGCCCTTTATCGCGCCTTTCGGGGGGGACAAGCAATTGTAATCCACAGATCTCAACCGTAAACTGAACGCAAAGACAGGAAGCCCGTATTCGGGAAACAAAAGGGGAAATAGAATGCAAGGTTTGATGCAGGACTGGCCGCTGTTGGCGTCAACAATCCTGGACCACGCGAACACCAATCATGGCGAACGGGAAATCGTCACGCGGACAATCGAAGGTCCGATCCATCGAACCAGCTATTCAGAAGTCCATAGCCGCGCAAGGAAGGTTGCTAAAGCGCTTGAAAGTCGAGGCGTCACCTTGGGGGATCGCATCGGCACGTTGGCATGGAACACGCACCGTCACCTGGAAGCTTGGTATGGCATCATGGGGCTGGGCGCGATCTATCACACCATCAATCCGCGTCTGTTTCCGGAGCAACTTGTGTACATCATCAATCATGCCGAAGACCGCATGATTTTTGTGGACCTGACCTTCGTGCCCATCTTGGAAGGCATTCAGGACAAGATCGGCTGTGTCGAGACCTTTGTCATCATGACAGATGCGGATCACATGCCGGACACCAGCCTCAAGAACGCGGTGGCCTATGAAGACCTGGTGAACGGTGTCGATGACGATTTCGCCTGGAAAATTTTCGACGAAAACACCGCCGCCGGCCTTTGTTACACCTCAGGCACAACAGGCAACCCTAAAGGTGTTCTCTATTCCCACCGCTCCAACGTGCTGCACGGCATGGCGGCGTCGGCAAGAGATGCATTTAATGTGGGCAGCATGGATTCCATCATGCCGGTAGTGCCCATGTTCCACGCCAATGCGTGGGCGATTGCGTTTGTGGCCCCGATGACGGGCGCTAAAATCGTGATGCCCGGCATGCAGATGGATGGCGCCAGCATTCATTCCTTGCTGGAAGACGAGAAAGTAACCTTCACCGCGGCGGTCCCAACCGTGTGGCTGATGCTTCTCAACCACATGGAAGAGGGCAATTTGGGCCTCAGCAGCCTAAAGCGGGTTGCCATTGGCGGCTCTGCCTGCCCTCAAGTGATGATCGAAAAATTCCAAAAGAACTATGGCGTTGAAGTTGTGCATGCTTGGGGCATGACCGAGATGAGCCCCATGGGCACATTGGGTGCGCTGAAAGCCGGCATGGAAGACCTGACGCAAGACGAAGCCATTAAGATCAAGCTTAAGCAAGGCCGCGCAATCTATGGTGTTGAAATGAAAATCACCGATGACGATGGCACGGAACTGCCGCGCGACGGGGAAGCCTTCGGTCATTTGATGGTGCGGGGCCCGGCCATCGCCAAAGGGTACTACAAGGGCGATGGCGGCCAGATATTGGACGAAGATGGCTGGTTCGACACAGGCGATGTATCCACCATTGACCCACTTGGTTTTATGCAAATCACCGATCGCGCCAAGGATGTGATCAAATCCGGTGGTGAGTGGATCTCGTCCATCGACCTTGAAAATGTCGCCGTTGGCCACCCGGAAGTGGCGGAAGCCGCCGTAATTGGCCTGCCGCACCCCAAATGGGACGAGCGGCCCTTGCTCATAATCGTTCGGAAAGATGGCTCAACTGTCACGAAAGATGAGATTTTGAGCTATATGGATGGTAAGATCGCGAAATGGTGGATGCCTGACGATGTGGCGTTCATCGACGAAATACCGCACACCGCCACGGGGAAAATTCAAAAGATGGCGTTGCGCGAACAGTTTAAGAATCATCGCCTGCCGACAGCGGCAGAGTAGGAGTCACGTCAAACAGGGGGGCCTTTTGGCAGCGCGTAATGTCAGAAGCGGAAAAATTCGAGGACTATGATCAACTCACGGGTGGGCGTGCAGCGGTCACGGTTCTTGCACTGATCTTGGGTCTTGCAGCACCGATTTACGGACTGCATGAGCATCTAAATCTTCGCACGGGGGCGTTTCAGTCCCCCACTTACGAATATCCTATTCTTTTGCCGGCGCTTTATCTGGCGATGTTCATCGGCACGATCGCCTTTTTGTCGAGCTTGATGCGCCTGCGCCGCGCGGGCGTCTTGTGGCGCCACATTCTCGCGATCATCGCCTTTGTGGCGGCGGCTGCCGCGGGCGCCGCATCGCTCTTGGCGGGCTTCGGCTATCAATGGGAATGGTGGTCTCTTGAGCAAGCGTTGTTTGGTGTCTTACCGTCCGCCGTTTTTGTGTCGCTCTATGCATTGCTGCTTGTTTTCTTCTGGGCGGTCCTGTCCGTGACGACGCGGTCACGCAGCGGTTTGTGGCCCGCCGGCATGGCGGCTGTGATTGCGTTGGTCACGTTCCTGGTGCCCTTCAATCAAAGCATTCGGGCGCGGTCGCTGCCGCCCATTCACGACATCACGACAGATATGGCAGCACCGCCGGAATTCGTGAATGCCTTGTCGGTGCGCTTGGCGTCGTCGGCAAATCCCGCCACCTATGCGGGCGATGACATTGCCGACCTGCAAGCGGAATTTTATCCCGATATCCAGCCCATCGTGTTGCGTAAAAACCCAAAAGAGGTTTTGAGCCGCAGCCTTCGGGTGATCAAACAACAGGGATGGGAAGTGATTGCGGTATCCCCTCAAGAAGGCCGCATCGAAGCCGTTGACACCACATTCTGGTTTGGCTTCAAGGACGATGTGGTTATCCGGGTTCGCCCGGTCGAAGGCGGGACGCGGGTCGATATTCGCTCCAAGTCGCGGATCGGGGTGAGCGATCTGGGGACGAATGCAGATCGTATTCGCCGCTTTTCAAAAGCGCTTCTGACGGAACGGTAATCGCTTAAAGTGCCGGGGCGAGGCTGTCGAGCGCCGCGAGGCTGCGCATGACGTTGAGCCTTGCGCGGGCTTCGTAACGGCTGGAGAAATAGTCCGTGAAATAAAGCCGTTGCCTGTTGAGAAAGCGCTCCAGGATTTGTCCCCGGGCCTCACAATATTGTTGTTCAGGCACGAAACTATATTCTTCCCGAATACCGGCTTCGTAGGCGTCGAAGACATCGTTCGAAGCGCCTAAGATCGACAAATCCATATCCAGGAAATATGCGCAATCGCTGATCACGGCGGGGTCGGCTTCTTCCGGAAGCTCGTGTTTGACGGTCGCTTCAATCAAGACAGCGGCGTCGCGAATAATTTCCGCTTCCATGGTTCCCGCCAGATCGGCCACCATCTGCGCCATGCTTTCCCATTCATTGTCGCCGGACTGAGGATCGTAAACGATGTCATGATAATAGATCGCAACTTCTACAGCGTCCCGGCTGAGAAGCAGGGGGCGTATGTCGTGGAAGTGGTCCAGCAGATTATCGAGATGCGCGGCATTGTGATACGCCCGGCCGGGGGCATCATAGTGAAGCCGGATCTCCTTGATCTGATGGTCTGACAGTACGCCGCTCATGTCACCTTGAGTCCTCTCGGATTCTCCGCCGTCGGCCAAAACAGTGTACTGATAATCTTTTAGTATTAGTGCATCGCCCTGCTACTAGCCGCCGCTTTCTCCACGATAGGGCGCAGCTTCGCCTCCGGTCAAGCGATTGCTGGGCTGGGGAGGGTTAACTTTTTGTTATTCTTGATTAATTTCAACTTGATCAAGGCGTTAGCCCGCAAAAAAAGTTGTGGTTAACAGAACTTAACGAACTAATCCCAGGTGCTTATCGTCAGGGTGCGGCGGTTTGAGCCAATAGCTGCCACTTGATCTTACCAACGTGATATGTTTATTAACGTTTGTTAATCATTTCGTGTACTTCTCATAATCATCCGTTGTCATATTAATTGTGACAGTCTCGATACAGATGATCTCTCCATATTACGATGCGGTGACATGGTAAAAATCCGTCTTTGACGGCTTCATGACATGGCTAACCGGGGCAAAAACCCAGCATTCCTGCCGGTCTTGCGGCAAGCGCGCATGGGCGCGTGACGGCCAATCGAGGCGGACAGGCTGGAAGTGTCACATTTCTGTATTGTTGGAATCCGGGGGTGTACGGCGATAATCACGAGAAATGTGTCATTTTTTGTCTTTTTTGCTCCCAATTATGTCGGGATGTGTCACACTATTTTTGGAGCGTGGCCCCAAAAAAACAGCTAAATTAGGGGCTTCGTAGGCGTAAATACCGTTCGAACAGAGGTTGCGTCGTGGACGGTGGGGCACAAGATGGCGGGTATGCAGCGCGTATTGCGGCTGCCCTAAAACAACTCGAAGAATCGGGATCGCTGTCGCACGGCCGTGCGGCGGAGATGGCCGACGAGGTTGTCGCGCGTCTTTCCGCTGAAAATTCCGAAAACGATGACCCTAAAACAAACGCCTCCGTTGAGGCCGCGGACACTGACGCGTTTGACGACGACGACTTATTTCTGTTGGAAGATGAGATCGTCGAGCCAAAGCTGGTATCTCATCGGGCCCCCAAGGGACGGATGCGGACGCTGCCGCATTTTTCATCCGGCTTGAGCAAATCGCACGAGCTAGAAGAGGATCACTATTCTCTGAGTGATGACGATATTGATGATGAGGCTGGGCCGCCGGAACTGGAACCCGCCCATGGGGATACGGATCGTTATTCGTCGGCGGATGCCGTCTACGACTTTGATGAGGCGGAAGACGATATGTTCGTCTCTGAACAGGGAGACACCAGTATCGAGTTTGACGGAAATGTGTCTCAGCTCATTTCGCTCGTTTTAAAAAACACGGTTCTTACCATCCTCACCTTCGGCATCTACCGCTTCTGGGCGCAACGGGACATGCGGCAATTCTTGTGGCAGTCCGTTCGGTTCCAAGAGGAGTACCCGGAATATCAAGGTCGCGCTATCGACTCCGTGTCTATGTTTATGGCGCTGATGTTGTTGAGCGTGTTTGCGGCGGCCGTCCTGATCGTTGTGCCGCAATTGTTCATACCCTTCCGGCCGGTAACGGCAGCACTCGAACTATTCTTCTTTGTGGGTCTGTTTTTGACCTATCAATATTGGTGCCAATGGCGCCGCCGCTACAATCTCGACCATACAGCCTTGCACGGCATGCGGTTTGAACGGTCGCCACAATCTCTAAAGCGATTGATCTCGATCTTTGGCATTTGGTCTCTGGTGATCCTGACGGCTGGACTGGCCTATCCTTTGGCACGGGTAATCAGCGCACGAGATCTGTTTCGGGATGTGCGGTTCGGACCGGCGTCTGTCATCATCGACGCCAATGCCCAACCGCTGCTGATCCCGTGGGCGATCGTATACGGCGTTATGGCTCTCACGTTTTTATTGGTGGGGACGGATTGGTTGTTTGACTACCAAACCGCGACGGGCAGCGGCATTCTTCTTTATTGGCTGCTGTCGATGACCATGATCATCGCAAGCTTTGGTGCTTTGGTTTGGTACAAATGCGGTGAATTCGACTATTTCGTATCTAACCTCTATATCGGCCAGTCTCGCGTGTATTCCGACCTGCCGCCTTGGCGCCTTCTCATGAAAGCGGCAATGCCAGTTTTCGGGTTTTTGGTCTATTCGCTGTCGCTGTTCTTATTGGCCTATTTCAGCTTTGACGCTTTTCTCCAACTGACCGCGGAAGAAGCGCCGGCCAATATCCAAGTCAATGGCACGTTCATCGCCCTTGGATTTGCGGCAACCTTGATCGGTGGATTTATCTACCAGGTCTTACTCAACGTGTTCCGGCTGGACGTGATCAAAGCCATCGCCGAAAAAGCGATGATTGAATAGAGTTAGGGGAGACCGTAAGTGCTCTTGAGGGACGGCGTGGCGTCGTTGCAGGTCACCCGCCCATCAGAAACCATGCGCAGGATATGCGCAAAGACGGAATTGGCTGCTGCGGGGTAGAGCCGGCGGTCCACATCCGCATACATTTTTTCGACCATGTCTGTGATGACGGACCGGCCATCCCGAATGGCATCGATAATTTGGGTCTCACGGTCCAAACGGTGATCGATGAATGCCTGGACAAAGGGTTTCGGATCTTTAATCGGAGAGCCGTGCGTCGGCCAATAAATTTCGTCATCGCGCTGGAGAAGCAATTCCAAGCTGTCCATATAGGCCGCCATGTCCCCGTCAGGGGGACCGATGACAGAGGTGGACCAGCCCATCACATGGTCGCCACTGAATAGAGCCTTCTCTTCCTTGAGGGCGAAGCAGATGTGGTTCGAGGTGTGCCCCGGCGTGTAGACGCATTCGATGGTCCAGCCGTCGCCTTGAATAATGTCGCCATGGCGGATTTCGACGTCGGGTACAAACTCCATATCGCCGCCGGCCTCTACCGTCACACCTTCCAATTGTTTACCGGCGCCGTGAGGGCCGTAGCCATATGTCTTGGCACCCGTGGCTGCTTTGAGTTGCTTTGCGCCGGGAGAGTGGTCCATATGCGTGTGGGTAATAAGAATGTGGGTGACCGTTTCACCCTCAAGGCTTTTTAGCAATGCATTGATGTGGTTTTCGTCTGCGGGGCCTGGATCAATCACGGCAACCTTACCGTTGCCAATCACGAAGGTGCCGCTGCCGTTGAACGTGAAATGGCTTGGATTATTGCAAACGATCCGGCGGATCAGGGGCGTTTGTTGCTCAAGTTGGCCATATTCAAAATCGACCGTAGTAATAAATGGAATTTTGACAGCCATCTGCGTTCCCAGGTTTTGTTATCCTGGTAATTTCGGTACCAGGTCCAAGCCTTCCCGTCGAGAGGGGCGGCGTATACTTTCCCCGTCAGGATTTGCGTTGTTGCCGAAGGCGCCGAAGCCGCCGGACGGGTTCCGGCTGGGTACGTCGGGCGACCCCACCAATCCAGCTGGGCAAAATGCTGTCGATCTTATCGACGAGCGCCGAAAAGGTGCGGTTGCGGTAGCGGAAGGTTTGAACCCACCGCCGAACAAACTTTGAATTCGCGGTCAAAATGGACAGGCCGGCGATCAGCATGATGCCGCCAAAAGCAAATGGGGGCGGTAATGGCGTAAAGATTGCGCCCAGCACAACCAACACCCAGCCTAAAGTCACCAACAGAGTTTGACGCATCACGTCCTCAAGAATCCTGTCTCACCAGGATATAGTCCCGTAAGCGATGAAGTTCAATTTATCTTGTACTTCTAACCAATGTCTGAAGGTGGTATGGCACATGCCAATCCCGGCAGCGTTTTGTTCGGGCCATCGCGAGGAGGACTGTCTTGAAAATCTATAATTCAATGGGGCCCAACCCCAAAATTGTACGCATGTTTGCCGCTGAAAAAGGCATGGATATTCCACTGGAGGAAGTGGATTTGATGGGGGGCGAAAATCGCCGTCCGCCGTACACAGAAACGGTGAACAAGGCCGGGCAGATCCCCGCGCTGGAAATGAAGAACGGCGAGGTCATCGCGGAAGTAACGGCGATTTGCGAATACCTCGACGAGGTGGGCGATGGGCCTTCGCTTATTGGCGATACGCCGGAAGAACGGGCCGAAACGCGCATGTGGGTGCGCCGTGTCGATCTCAACATCTGCGAGCCCATGGGGAACGGTTTTCGGTTCGGCGAGGGGCTGCAGCTGTTTCAAGACCGTGTTCACTGCATTCCCCAAGCATCGGACGATCTGAAACAGATAGCCGCCGACAAACTCACCTGGCTTGATGGCCTCATCGACGGTCAACAATTTATCGCGGGCGACAAATTCACCCTGGCGGATGTGTTGTTGTTCAGTTGCATCGAGTTTTTCTCGGGCATGGGGCAACCGCTGGATGAGAAGAACAAGAACATCATGGCCTGGTATGAACGGGTGAAGGCCCGCCCCAGTGCCGCGGCTTAGGCGCCGGATAATGAAATGAAGAGGGGGCCTATCGCCCCCTTTTTTATCCGCCGTAGCGCACCTTTTTAGGTTTCGCATTTCCGTCACCGGCGCGCACCGCGTCCACCGCGCTTTTAAGCACCTCTATATAGTCATCAATAACGGGGGCGTGGGCGGGTGTTAGCATTAAATGGATACCGGGCGGTTCGGACGTGATGCTGGTGAACCACTGTTGTTCGAATATTTTTCCGTAAACGGAGAAAATATCGAGTTCGTCAGACCCGAACGCGATCAACCCTAATTGCGGTTTGCCGTGCACATGCAGTCCGTCAATACCATTCACCGCGTCTTCCAGTTTTTGACGCGTTTCAAGGACAATTTTCGCGTTCTTGCGGTACCCTTCGACCCCCAGATAGTTCATCACAGCCCAGGCAGCGGCAATGGCGCCGCCGGGGCGCGTGCCCGCAGCGGTTGGGGTGACCATGCGACCCGCGGACCAATCCGCGCAATCGAAGATTTGATGCTTGTGCAGATCTTCATTGCGGTAGAGCACCGTGGAGGCGCCTTTGGCGGCGTAACCGTATTTGTGCAAGTCCGCAGACATGGAGCTGACGCCCTCCACGCCGAAATCGAAAACGGGCAGGTCAACGCCGTTCATGCGGGCAAAAGGCGCGAAATATCCGCCGACACAGGCATCCACATGCATCCAAACGTCCCGTTTTTTGGCGACCGCGCCCAGCGCTTCGATGGGGTCGATCAGTCCGAACGGGTAGCAGGGGGCTGATCCGACCATCATAATGGTACGGTCATTTATGGCGTTTTCCATGGCCGCCACATCCGCCACATGATCGTTGGTAAGGGGTATCCGGACGATTTTTAGGTTGAGATAGTGGCAGGCCCGATCAAATGCCAAATGGGCGGAATAGGGCACTAAGACTTCGGCATCATTTGTGTCGATACCGCGACTGCGCGCACAATCCCGCGCGGCTTTGACGGCCAGGAATATACTTTCGGACCCGCCGCTGGTCATGTTGCCAACGCCGGTGTCCGGTGCGTTCAACAGCGAGAGGCCCATTTGCACCACATCGTCTTCCATGCGCTTCAAACTTGGAAAGGCCATGGGCCCAAGCGCATTTTCCGACATGAACATGGTGTAGGCTTCTTTGGCGACTTTCAGCACATCGTCGCCCGCATAGAACACATACATGCCCGTGCGTCCGTTACGCCAATCCATATCGCCGGCGCCAATCTCTTCCATTTGAGCTTTGAGGGAAGTCCAGTCTGTACCGCTATTTGGTAGGGTCTTGCGCATCGGGCGTACCTTTCAAATGAGGGGGAGGTTGGGGAATGCTTTCCGTGACTTTCGGCGCGGCCGCTTCAGCTTCTTTTGCGACGCGGGCCAAGTCTTGATTGATGGTGCGGGCGGCGAGCAGGTAGTGCCCCGACGACCACACATAGGCAATGGTTGAGAAGAGCAGCGCGTAGCGCAGCGATTCAGCGCCATACGTCGGGCTTAAGAACAGGCTTAACTCACCGATGGCATAGGGGCCAAGGCCGAGACCGATGAGGTTTAGAATGAACAGCAATATAGATGCCGCCACGGCCCTCATGCGAATGCCGACCAGCCCTTGGGTCATGGCAAATGTTGGGCCCAGATAGAAGGCACCCATCAGTGCGGGGATAAGGTAAAGCAATAGGGCGGTATACGGATTGTCTACCAAGAATGCCATGATCATGAGGGGGATCGGGATGATCATGCCGATGGCGGGAATCCACATATACCAACGCTTGTCTTCCTGGCCATACCGGTCGGATAGATAACCGCCCAGAAAGGTACCAAGACCGCCCGCCAGGCCGGCGATCAAGGCAAGATAGGTTCCCAACTCGCCGGTCGACATGCCGTGCGACCGAATAAAAAAGGACGGCAGCCATTGGCCCAGTCCATAACCTAAGAAGGCGTGCAGCGCTGCGGCGATCGACAAATGGCGGAAGGATTTGCTGCGCCATAGCGTGTCGAACACTTCGCGGACGGGCGGCGCTTCGGCGGCCGCGGCAATGCGTTGGGCTTCCGCCATGCCACGGGGCGGTTCGCGCAGGAAAATGAACACGATCAGGGCAAGGATAATGCCGGGTGCGCCGACGGCGACAAATGCCATGCGCCAGCCGAAGAACTCGTTGATCCACCCCCCTGCGAGATAGCCGAACATGACACCGATGGGGATGCCGAGTGCGTAAATAGACAGGGCGGTGGCCCGTTGTTCCGGCCCAAAATAATCAGAGATCAGAGAATGGGCGGGTGGGCTGCACCCGGCCTCGCCGACACCCACCCCCACGCGGGCAAGCGCCAGGGTCGCAAAGTTCACGGCGGCGCCACACAGGGCGGTCATCAAGCTCCACGTGGCCAGCGCCGCGGCGATGATCCAGGTGCGCCGGGTCGTGTCTGCAAAACGCGCAATGGGAATGCCCAACGTTGCGTAAAACAGGGCAAAGGCAACGCCGCTGATCAACCCGAGGTCCCGGTCGTTCAGGTTCAGATCGTGTTTTATGGATTCCTGTAAAACCGACAGGATCTGCCGGTCGATAAAGTTAAATATGTAGACCAGGAGCAGAAGCCCCAAGGCGAACCATTTGTAACTTTCGCTGAATTCAGCCTCGGCGGGTTGGCCCGCTTTGACAGCCTCCGGAACGCTCACGCGGGCACCCCATTTCTTGTTTTGTTTCGCTTCCCTGCGGGTCATCCTACAGGCGTTTTGGACCGCCGCAAGTCTTTCCAGGGGCTGAGGCGTCATGGTAGCCTACGGAAAAACATACCGGGAGGATGAGATATGGCTGTCATGCCGTCCACGCAAGATCCACAGTTTGATGTGGCGTTTTCCATTAATCCCTTAACGCCCAACATCGGCGCCGTGATCGAAAACATCGATCTGGGGGACGCGCTGGCGGACAAGGAAATCGATGCTCTCCGAGCGGCCTTGTTGGAATGGAAAGTTCTTTTCTTCCGCGACCAGCAGATAACGCGCCAGCAACACATCGCGTTTGCGCGTCGATTTGGTGATCTGGAAATCCATCCCGCAACCCCGGCCGATCAACCGGACCCGGAAGTGCTGCACATTATTCACAACGAAAAAAGCCGCGGCCAAGAAAACAATTGGCATTCTGATGTGACCTGGCGTCCGGAACCTTCCCTGGGGTCAATCCTCCGTGCGGTTGAGGTGCCGCCGGTCGGCGGCGACACCCTGTTTTGCGATATGTACGCGGCCTATGACGGGTTGTCCGAAAAGATGAAGGAAATCGTTTGTGGGCTGGAAGCTGAACATTCCTTTGTGCGCGTGTTCGGAAAACGCTTGGCCGCGAACGATCCAGAAAAAGTGAAGCTGCTTGCGGAGAAATATCCAACGCAAGTTCACCCGGTCGTCCGCACCCATCCTGAAACCGGGCAGCGGGGCCTCTATGTGAACAGTGGGTTCGTCGAACGTATTGTTGGCCTCTCCAGCAAAGAAAGTGCGGATCTGTTGGATCATCTCTACGAACAAGCGCGGGTCCCGGAATATCAGTGCCGCTTCAAATGGGAAAAGAACTCGATTGCCTTCTGGGACAACCGGGCCTGTCAACATTACGCAGCGTCTGATTATTTCCCTCAACGCCGGGCGATGGAACGGGTCACGATTTGCGGTGACCGTCCGTTCTTTACACCCTGAGCAGGACGATCCCAATCACCACGCCAATCGCCGCATAAACCTTTGCGGGCGTCATCCGCTCGCCGAGGAAGACCGTCCCGATCAGAGCGGCGAAGATGACACTGGTTTCGCGTAACGCGGCCACAATGGGCACCGGCGCTTGGGTGTAAGCCCACAGCACGATCCAATAGCCGATCAGGGCGATGGCCCCGGCGATGAGGCCGGCACCCCAGTCGGTGCGCATGGCGGTCAGGGCAGCCCGGCCCCGCAGGCCCACGCACACCAGGAAAATCATGATGCCGTCGAGGAAGCACATCCACATGACGAACACATGGGGCCCCGTCTCAAGCCGGGCGCCTGCGGCATCGATCAGCGTATAGGCGGCGATCAACGCCGCGGTGATGGCGGCATAGATAAATGGCTTCAATCGTGTGCCGGGTGCCGCCCCGCTCCACAAAGCCAACAGCATGATCGAGCCGATCAAGAAGGCCAACCCCACCGTCGTCGCCACATCGAAGGCGACGCCCAGGACCAGAACCGAAACGATGGCCACGATCAGCGGTCCGCCGCCCCGGGCGATGGGGTAGATTTGTCCCAGATCGCCATGGGTGTAGGCCACACTCAGGAAGTAGTTGTAGAATGTATGGACGCCCACGGACAGAACCATGATCTGCCAAAACAGAGGATCAGCGGGGATCTCAAAGAAGGGCAGGGCGACCGCCGCCAAAATGCCACCGCCCAATCCGATCAAGGCCATGCCGACCAGACGATCCGAGCGGGATTTTATGAAAGCGTTCCAAGACGCATGCGAAATTGCGGTCGCAAGGACCATTAAAAGGACAACTGTTTCCAAAACCAAGAACCCTGGCGGCACATCGAACAGATGCGGCTAAAGCAGGGTCATACCATAGGAAACGCCCATCAAGACAAGGATCCAATGAAGGGGATTGAACCGAAACGGGCCGACCCGCACATAGGCGGCGAATAAGGCCGTCAGCACCAACCCCCCGGCAAGAGCCGCCGGAATGATCGCCGGCCCCAGAGTCCCCGACGTCAGCCCGATCTCAGCCATATCCGCCGCGAGGATCCAAAGGGCGACAGCGACAAGGATCCCGATCCACACCTCCAGCAGGGTGAGCGCCCCGAAACTGTCGTGGGACGCAAGCGCCGTGCTGCTTTGGTTGGCGATAATGGTCTGGCGGGCAGAAATGGTCATCAAGGAAATGCACAAGCCGCCAAGAGAAAACGCAATGCCCACATGTTTCAGCGGTTCCACCGGGACCACCAGTGTCAGTAGGTCAAACGCGGCCAGCCGAAATTTCTGGAAACCGTTAAAAATATCCGCATACGGATTAGGTAATTGGTCCACAGGCAGAAATAACACCGCCCATTCCAAAGCCAATGTGGTCGTAAACAGCCAGAATGCCATCCACAATAGGATTTGAACGAACAGGCCGCCGCGCTTCGCCTGTGGCTCATCCCCCGTCGTGTCACTATTCATAAAGCACTGGGCCCCCATCCCAGCTCAGATCCCGCTTAATTTATCATGGCCGGATTGTCAGGAATGTGAACCTTTTTTGTCCCTCGGCGGCGCGCGCGGCCCGCCGCGGGACGATGCGGCTGGTGTTAAACCGCTTGATCAGGCCCTAGGCGCACCAGCATCTTGCCTTTGTTGGCGCCGCTGAACAGGCCCATAAAGGCTTTGGGGGCGTTCTCCACACCTTCGAAGATGGTTTCTTCGTATTTCACCTGGCCGCTTTTGATCATTGGCCCCACCTCAGAGATGAAGTCGCCCAGCAGATCGAAATGGTCCGACACAATAAACCCCTTGATCAAAATGCGCCGCGGCACGGTGTTGATCATGTTGTACACCGGTGGCGGGTTGGTGGCGTTGTATTGGTCGATCATGCCGCAGACCGCGATGCGGCCAAAATCATTCATGCTGAACAGCGCGGCGTCCAAGTGTTCCGAGCCCACATTGTCGAAATACATGTCGATGCCTTTCGGGGCAAGCTTGGCAAGCTCCGCAGACAGATTATCGACTTTCTTGTAGTTGATGGCGTCATCGACACCGGCTTCGCTTTTCAGCCAGTCAATCTTATCGTCAGACCCGGCGGACCCGATGACCGTGACACCCTTGGCCTTCGCAAGCTGGCAAACCACAGACCCGACCGCACCACTGGCGGCGGACACAAATATCGTTTCGCCTTCTTTGGGCTGACAAATCAGATTAAGGCCCGCATAGGCGGTCAGCCCCGGCATGCCCAACACCCCTAGATAGGCCGACAAAGGGGCCACATTGGGGTCAACCGGCGTGATCAGATCGCCATTGGTGACAAAAGCTTCGCGCCAGCCCAACATGCTTTGAACGTAACTTCCAACGGGGAATTTTTCGTTCTCGGATTCGACAACTTGACCAATGGCTCCGCCTTCCAAGGGTTTGCCGAGTTGGAAGCCCGCCACATAGCTCTTTCGTGTGGTCATCCGCCCCCGCATATACGGGTCCACGGACATAAAGACATTCCGTACCAGGAATTCACCGGCCTGGGGGGCGGGCAAATCCACCTCTTCCAATTGAAAGGTGCTGTCGTCCGGCATGCCGTCCGGCGCGCTCGCGAAAAGGATCTGCTTTGATTTTCGATTGGACATGATTGCCTCCTGTTTGGTTGGTTTATGGGGAATTCTTGTGTTTTTTCCGTACGTCTTAACGAGATCCTTTAGAAGGCGTTAAGCGTAGATCTGTATGGTCGGGCGGAGTTCAACTGAAACGGTTCCCGTGACCATGCTGCGTTCTCTCCGTCAATCGGCGCTTCTTGTCGCCGTCGCGTTTGCGTTCCTTTCATCATATGTGCCCGCCTTGGCCGAAGGCCAGTTTTCTTTCGAACAGGCGGCCTATGACCAATCCGGCAACCAGCCGGGGCTGTGGTACGTGCAAGGCGAGGGCGGTCCGGTATGGATTTTCGGCACCATTCACCTTCTGCCCACCGGCTTTGCCTGGCGTACCGAGGGCGTTAATCAGGCGCTCAGCACCACGGACGTGATTGTTCTGGAAGCGCCTGTGGGCGGCGAACACGCCCAGCGCACGGTCGCGGCCATCCGCCGTTATGCGCAAGTGCACCCGAACAAGTCAATTCGCGCCCTGGTTCCAGATTTCCAACAGCCCCGTGCAGAAATGATCTCGGCCCAATTCGGCATTCCTTGGGCCCGCATTCAGGACCTGCCGCCCTGGCTGGGGGGCATTATGCTGGCGCAAAGCCTCTATGCATCTCTGGGCTTTTCACCGGAATCAGGCATTGAGCAGGCCTTGGTCAGTGACCCCTCTCTTCACGGCAAGCGCTGGCAATTCTTCGAAACACCGGAAGAACAGCTCGGCTTTTTCGCCAAACAGCCCGCCCAAGTGCAGATCGACATGTTCTTGTCGACATTGTCGCAAATGGAAGAAGGGGGCCATTTGGTGTCTGAGATGTTCGCGGCCTGGGCGTCCGGCGATATCGACAAGATGGATCAGCTCTTCAACAAGAATATGAAACAGCAATCGCCGAAGCTTTACAAAACGCTGGTGGTTGACCGGAACAAGAACTGGGTGCCTCGGATCGAAGTGATGTTGCGCGATCCCAAGACCTATTTCGTGGCGGTGGGGGCTGGGCATTTAGGGGGCCCGACCGGCGTGATCGCGTTGCTTGAAAAACGCGGCTACGAGGTCAAAACGCAGTAAAAGCGATAGAAGAAGTGGCTGGGGTGGAAGGATTCGAACCTTCGATGCCGATACCAAAAACCGGTGCCTTAACCACTTGGCCACACCCCAACAGAATCGGTCTCTTTTGAGAGAAGCCGGAAAATAACCACTTCGCTTGCCGATCTCAAGCCTTTCCTACAGGCGGGGGCTTAAGAAAGGTTTAGGGCGTCCTTCCCGACCGCTCATTCCCGCAAAAGCGGGAATCTCCCAAAATTTCGGCACAGAGATCCCGGTTCACCGCAGGGCGGCGACCGGGATGCGCGGGCGTCGGCCATGGGCGCATGGGGTTCATCCAAAATCGAACACCCGGCCAGCCCGCTCCCCCTCCCAAACCACCCGGATACGGTACCCTAGCGGGTGGTTGGGCCGGGGGAGTGGGGATGGCGAAGCGCCATATAAACTGGGCGCATGGGGTTCATCCAACTTTGTGACCTGTTATCCCCGTCCGCCATATGAAAGGTGTCATCCCAGGGTTCGTCCCTGGGATCCAGGAACACAATTTTAAGAGCAAGCGGCTCTGGATTGCCGGGACCACGCGAATTCTATTCGCTCGCCCGGCAATGGCGCCTTTTTGGCTTGGCGTGTTTGATCCTGCATCCCTATTCACAAATCAAAGAGCGGCCTCCCAACCCGAAATATAGGATATGCTTATATTAGCCATTCATCAAGACGGTTTGACCGTCCCAGGATTTGGCGGCTTCTCGAACGGACTCAAACAGCTTCTTGGTTCCGGGTGCCAGATCTGCGATCTCGAAGACCGTTCCGAAATCCAGGCCGGTGTCAAAATAGATGAAGCGGGTGCCGCCGCCGCTGCCTTCAAACAAAACGTCGCCGCCCCGCGCGTCGAATTCCTGGACGTAACGATCATAATCCTCGGACGACGGCCATGAGGAAACATGCTGCAACCCGCCGCGACCCCCCGTTGCGTCTAGAAATTCCCGGTAACAAGAGGGGTGGTCGTCTAGTGTTTCGATGAGTTCAATTTGAAGGTCGCCACTATTTGCGACGGCAATTCTGCATTGCGCTTCGGTTGGCGTGCCGCGATACACCATGCGGTCAAATTTTAGGGGGCCAAAATCGAGCCACGGCCCGACGCCCAAAACCTCCGCCCAATGTGTCATGGCAATGTCCAAATTTGGCACGACATATCCATTCTGTGTGATCTCGCCAAAACGGTGACTCATGAGCCTTCCCTTCCTTGTTCATCAGGCTAACCCAGGTGAGGGGAAACAGTCACGGGACCTCCCCCTGGCATACCCGTTGCACTGATATAACAAAATTGGCGTGCCTTGTTTCAAAATAGGACACGCCGGAATGCCCAAAGAGCCGGAGTGGCGCCGCCCTGACCGGCCGATATGTGTGGAGGATATCCCATGCAGTACCTCATCCGTGAAATCCGTCGTCGGAACATTTTGCGCGTCGCCGGCGTCTATGGTGTTGTCGCCTGGCTGTTGGTGCAGCTAGCCACCGTGCTGGAAACGACTTTTTTCCTGGCCGAGCCTTTCGACCATGCGGTTCTCGTGACCCTGTTGGCCGGATTGCCCGTTGTCCTTGCCGCGGCGTGGACGCTTGAAGTGACACCGGATGGTATCCGCCCCCACGGCACCAATGAGATGATCGGCCAAATCGATGATGACGAAAGCAATGTGGATGTCGTCATGGCGGGTGCTTTTGCGTTGCTGGCCTGTTTTGTGGCCACAGACGTTATGGTTGCCGACCGGGCAGTGCCCCTGTCTGAAGCCGCGTTGGAGCGGGCCGACCAAGTTCAAATCGCCAATGAAGCCGTGGTCGAACTTCCCCCGTTGATCGAAACCGCAGAGGCCGCGGATGGTGAGCTTTCGGAAGACGCCCCCACCGGCAGTGTTGCGCCTGTGACGGCCGAGTAGAGATTGACGCGTACCAAGCTTTATCGTTCGCGAAGGCCCTAGACGCATTCCGTACCCGGTGGGATAAAGCGGCATGACGAAGGTTGATGAATTGGTGGCGCGCGTCAGCAACGCGTACACATTCCATGCGTGCTTGGGCCAGGAAACCCATGCTCTCGCTTACGGCCACGTTATTCGTGATCGATCAAATCCTGATGTGTGGATGTCGAATGCCGTTCATGGGGCCACGGCGGAAACGCCCGAGGAACGGGCGGATCTGTTCAAAGATGTTGAGCGGTTGTTCGATGGGTATTCTTATCGGCATTTTATTGTCGATCCGGTCACGCCACCCCCATTGATCGCGGCGCTGGCGTTGGACGGATATGACGAGAAGACAGCGACCTTGCAGTCGGTTTTACAGGGCAACATTTCAAGGCCGGTGCCTGATGTCACCATCGTGCCCGTTACGACCGATGACGATTGGGACACGCTCCACGCCTTAGTCCGGTTAGACCATGAAGAAGGAGAACGGACCAAAGGCTATCCCATGGATGAAACCATCACCCGGGGCATTGTGGAGGCCTATCGAAAAAAAGAAGGGCCATGCCAATTCTTTTTGGCGCAAGTGGAAGGAACCGCGTGTGCCTATGGATCGGGGATTAACTGCCCCGATGAGATTGGCATGGTGGAAGATCTTTTTACCTTGCCGGACTTTCGCAAACGCGGGCTTGCGTCGGCGATCATCACGCATTGCATCGAGCACGTACGGGCCCGGGGCGCGGGTCCGGTTTTTATCGGTGCCCATGTGAATGACACGCCGAAAGACCTTTACCATCGGCTGGGGTTCGAGCCATTGTTCCTGACACGGACTTATTTCAAAGAATTGTGACGGGCCCGTCAGCTCGCAATTCGGTACCGATCCACTTGATTATCGTCCGAGCGACCGTCGACGGAATGGTTATACCGGTCGATCGAACGGGAACAATGGGCTGGGGTACAAACCCCGACCCTCGAGAGGGATGTGAATTAAGACGCAGGGTGCCATCTAACCTCCCCCTTGTGGGGAGGTCGAAAAATTGGCCGATAGGACGATTTTTCGGGTGGGGGCTATTTGATAAGTTATAGAAATCACTAGGCTACGCTCCCCCACCCGAAAGCTCTCGCTGATGCTCGACCTTTCGACCTCCCCACAAGGGGGAGGTTAAGGTGCGTTTCCGTTTCTGCCTATTGCCCTAGCGACGGTCGGTGGTTGTACGGCAGAGACTGCGGCGAAGTCGTGCAACACCTTACCTAAAAGGCCTAACTCGCGATCTTGTAGCGGTCTACCTGGATGTCGTCCTCGCCGATATTGGCGAAATTGTCATCAATCCGGCCTTGGATGAATTCCTTCCACGTAAACGGGCGATATTTGGGCGCGCCGAGGGCCGCGATGGGTTCGATCAATGCGGTGGCACTGGGCTGAAAAAAGAACGGCATGCTGTAGCGTGACTTGCCCGCGGGCACGGGCACCACGCGGTGAATGGCCGCCTTGTATTGGCCGTTCGACCACACCTGCATAACATCGCCCACATTGACCACGATGGCGCCGGGCACCGGCGGCACGGGGATCCACCCATCCTCGTCGGAATGGGTTTCAAGACCGCCCACATCGTCTTGGTAGAGCAGGGTAATGGCACCGGGGTCCGTATGGTGGCCCAGAGCCATGTCGCCCAGGGCTTCCACTTTTGCCTGTTCTTCCGGTTCTAAGTGGTCCGTTGACGGATAATGATTTAGGCGCGCGGTGCTGGTGGGCGCTTCGGAGAATGCACTGTCGAGACTGTCCTCGGCCTGGCCCAAGGTCTGACAGAGGATCTTCACCAACCGTTTTGACAAGTCCCCGCTGGCGTAGAAATAGTCGCACAACACATCCCGGAATGCCGGTTCGTCTTGCGGCCAGGGCATGCGTCCGAAATTGCCTTCCGTGCGGGGGGCGTAGAAGTCGAACACTTCTTTCAGGTCCCGTTTTTGCTTGGTGAGTTCCCGGTCGTAATAACCCATGGGGTTGTCGGCGGTGCGCATGACTTGACGTTTGACGGCCATGGGGTGCGCAAAAAAGCCTTCCGCTTCTTTTTGCAGCTTCGCGAGATGCTCTTCCAACCCGTGATTGATGACCAGGAAGAAACCATGGTCCCGGCAGGCCCGGTCAATCTGGGAGAGGGCGTCTTGATCCAGCTTGCTGAGGTCTATCGTTGGGACGTTGGTCATGGTTCGAGATTCCTGCGGTCGGGTTCACCTTAATACGTGATGTCATCCCAGCGAAGGCTGGGATCCATATTCCCTGAATTCATACCAAAAATGGTTGGTGCTTATGGATCCCGGACAGCGCCATTTGGCGCTTCCGGGATGACGATCAGAGATTACTCCGCGGCTAATGCTTGCGGTGCCGCTTGAGCGCCGCGGATCAATTTGCCGGGCAGCGCGCCTGTGGGCTTGCCATTTTCAAAAATGACATCGCCATTGACGATGGTGGCCACATAGCCTTGCGCCCCTTGCACCAAACGGCGGCCATTGGCGGGCAGGTCATAGACCAGGCGTGGACGTTCGATCTTCAAGTTTTCGAAATCGATGATGTTGATATCCGCTTTCATGCCGGGTGCGATGAGACCACGGTCGTGCAAGCCATAGGCTTCCGCCGTTTCGCGGGTCTGCATTTGGATCGCCCGTTCCACGCTGATCTTGTCACCCCGGCTTCGGTCGCGGGCCCAGTGGGTCAGCATAAAGGTGGTGTAGCTGGCATCGCAAATCACACCGCAATGGGCGCCGCCGTCCGACAGGGACAAGCGGGTGTACGGATGATCCATCATCTCACGCACATGGTCGAGATTGAAATTGGCGTAATTGAGCAATGGCAGATAAATGAAACCCCGGCCATCGTCTTCCAGCAAAATGTCATAGGCAATTTCCTGCGGCGTCACGCCTTTTGCGTCGGCCAATGCCTGCAGACTGTCTTCCGGTGACGGCTCATAATTTGGGGTTTGTCCCAGCGGGAACATGCGATCGAAACCAGCCATCACGATCGCCGCCAGTTCCATATCCGTGGACGGCTGTTCGCTGAGAATTTTGGCGCGGATTTCAGGTTCCCGCATTTTCTCGAGCCGTTCAGCGAAGGGGAGGTGTGCAATCGACTGGTAGGTCGGATGCGAACTGAACGGATGCACGGTGCCGTCTAGACTGAGCAACAGGCCGTTACCACGCACGGCAATTTGGGCGGTGACTTGGGCACCATTTGCATTGGCGTCGTCCATGCGTTGCAGATAACGGCGCCAATTGTCAGGATCGAGCGGGCTTTGCAGGCAGGCAAAGCTGACGGGCATGCCGCTTTCGCGGGACATTTGCGCCATGATGTCGAATTCGTTTTCTTCCGGGTTCAGGTCCGATGCCATTTCGAAAACGCCATGGGGGAATTCTCCCAACACTCGGGCGATGCCCAGCATTTCGTCATTCTCGGCGGTGGTGCCGGGGACCACTTCACCATCCACCGCGCGGTGCAGAACCGTGCGCGAGGTGGAAAAGCCCAGCGCGCCCGCGGCCATGCCGTTGCGCACCACATCCGCCATTTTTTCAATGTCTTCCGGCGTCGCTTTTTCGTTCTTCGCCCCCCGGTCGCCCATGACATAGGCACGGACAGCGCCGTGCGGCACTTGGGCGGCGACGTCAATGGCCAATGGTTTGCGGTCCAGCGCGTCCATATATTCGCTGAACGATTCCCATTCCCATTGAATGCCTTCCGCAAGAGCGGTGCCCGGAATGTCTTCGACGCCTTCCATCAGACCGATCAGCCATTCATGACGGTCCGGGGCTGCCGGGGCAAAGCCCACCCCGCAATTGCCCATGACCACGGTGGTTGCTCCGTGCCAGGATGATGGGGTGAGATACGGGTCCCACGTGACCTGGCCATCGTAATGGGTATGAATATCGACCCAACCGGGCGCGACCAACAGCCCATCGGCATCGATTTCTTTGTTCGCATCACCCAGATTGTGACCCACGGCGGCGATGCGCCCGTCCTTGATGGCCACGTCGGCTTTTTGCGCCGGTTGGCCGCTGCCGTCGACAACGGTGCCATTCTTGATGATGAGATCATGCATGTGTGGGTCCTCCCATGGATTTGCATCGTTCTTATTTGCCTGGATTGTGCCGACATTGGCAGCCGAACTCAATGACAATTTGTCATGTCCAAAGCGGTTTCGGATAAAATGACGGGTTTGTTACAGTTGAGTCATGACTGATTTTTGGGAAATGGGTCCGCAGATCGTCCTGGCCGTTGGCGGGCTTGGCCTTTTCTTGCTCGGCATGACCGTGCTGACGGAAGGACTGCATGGCCTGGCAGGCAATGCACTGCGGCGGGTCTTGCGGCGGTTCACCAACAGTCCCTTAAGCGGTGCGGTCACGGGGGCGGGCGTGACGGCGGTGGTTCAATCGTCCAGCGCCACCACCGTGGCGGCGGTGGGCTTTGTGGGCGCCGGCTTGATGACGTTTCCTCAAGCGTTGGGGATCATCTTCGGGGCGAATATCGGTACCACCATGACCGGTTGGATCGTCGCGATTGTCGGCTTCAAGCTGCAACTCGGCCAAGTGGTTCTGCCCTTGGTTTTGGTGGGCGCGCTGATGCGGATGTTTGGCGAGGGGCGTACCCGCCACATAGGAACAGCGCTTGCCGGGTTCAGCCTGTTGTTCGTGGGGATCGATGCCATGCAAGACGGCATGGCGCCGTTTCAAGGGGCGGTGACACCGGACAGCTTCCCGCAAGATACTTGGATCGGCCGATTGCAATTGATGTTGATAGGCATACTGATCACCTTGATCACGCAATCCTCCAGTGCCGGCGTGGTCACAGCTCTGGTGGCGTTAGGGGCGGGGGCGATTTCGTTTCCGCAGGCGGCGGCGATGGTGATCGGCATGGATGTGGGGACCACGGCGACCACCGCGCTCGCCACGCTGGGCGGGTCCACGGCGACGAAACGAACCGGCTATTCCCATGTGATTTACAATTGCATGACGGGCATTATGGCGCTTCTGGTCTTGAGCCCCTATGTGGCGCTGGTGGACGGGTGGTTTAATCTAGCCGATCCGGGTGATGCCCAAGTGGCGCTGGTGGCGTTTCACAGTGGTTTCAACATTCTGGGCGTTATCTTGATCATCGGGTTTACGACGCCGTTTGCCCGGATGATTTGTGCGATCGTGCCGGATGAGGGCGCGCAAATCACCGAACGATTGGACCGTCACCTTCTTAAAGAGCCCGCCGCCGCCGTGGATGCGGTGGCCGCCACCTTGCGGGAGATTACAGATCAAACCGCGGAGGTCATCGTGGATCTGCTCAGACCCACAGGGGAGGCCGCGCCGCGGGCCCGGTTGACCGCGATCGAACAGGCCCTTATGGCGACGCAAGATTATGCGGACCAAATTAAGATCCCCGCCGATCAAGAGATGGCCCGCCGAAGACACAGCTCGGCTCTGCACGCGCTTGACCATCTTAACCGGCTGTTACAGCGATGCCTTCAGGCCGACCGCATTGCCCTTATTCGGCAAACGCCCGCATTGTCGGAATCCGCGCGCCGGCTTGTGGAGCTGCTGGATGTCAAATTTGTAAAGGAAGAGACGGCGCCCGAATTCACGCAACATATCAACATGCTTCGAAAGGATTACCGCGACCACCGTAAAACCTTCCGTGCCGAGACGGTCAAATTGGCGTCGCGCGGGGAATTGGATTCTGAAGCCACCATGGATCGCATGGACAGTGTGCGATGGCTCCACCGTGTGGCTTATCATCTGTGGCGGATCACCTATCATATGGACCGCGCGGCGATGCAGGCACCAGAGGACATCCGGCCGCAAGAACTTGATGGCGACGCGGATATCGACTAAAGCGAAGGGGCAGTAATAGGGGGCAGATTAGGTGCATCCAGTCGTCAAATTTTTCGCAGCCGGATTTCTTGTTTTGTGTGCAGCGTGTTCCGAGGAGCAGAGCGCACCCATCGGTATCGTGCCAATTGCGGCGTCTTTGGAAGACGAAAGCGGTCTCAGTGGTGCGGGCGATTTTGTGCTGGCGGTCAGTTGGCATCCCGCCTTCTGCGAGACGCGCCCGAACAAAGCAGAGTGCCGGTCACAGCGCGGCGGCAGCTTTGGCGCCAGTAACTTTGTGCTCCACGGTTTGTGGCCCCAGCCTCGGGACAATGTGTATTGCGGTGTGGCGCGCAATTTGGTGGATGTGGATAAGTCCGGCCGCTGGCGGGATCTCCCGCGATTGGATTTGGACAATGCCACCCTCAAAGTGCTGGAACAGCAGATGCCGGGGACGCAGTCCTATCTGGAACGGCACGAATGGATCAAACACGGCACGTGTTATTCGCCCGGTGCACCGCAGGAATATTATGCGGAATCGCTGCATCTGTTGCAGCAGTTGAACGGCTCTGCGGTGCAAGATCTTTTTGCGTCCCGGATCGGGAAAACGGTTACCCGGCAAGAGGTGCAAAACGCCTTTGAGAACAGTTTTGGCAACGGGGCCGGGCGCCGGATGGAACTGGTGTGCAAGCCCGATGGGATCCGGCAGATCATCACCGAAGTGCGGATCAACCTGACCGGCACGATCACCTCTGCCAGCGACCTGTCCGACCTTATCTCGGCGGCCCCCACCCGGCGCAATGTGTGCCAGGCGGGGCTGGTGGATCCCGTTGGATTGCAATAAATAGGGCCGCGATCGCGGCGGCCTTATCCGCTGGCGCTAATGCGCGACCGTTTTGCGGTAGAGATGCCACGTGGCGTGCCCTAAGACCGGCATCACCACCGCCAGCCCCATAAACGCTGGCACCATGCCAACCAGCAGCAGCGCCGCCACCAGAAATCCCCACATCAGCAGGGTAAGAGGATTGGCCACGAAAGCGCGCATGGAGGTTTGCATGGCGACGATGACGCCTACGGGCTTGTCCACCAGCATGGGGAACGACACGGCGGCAATCGCCAAAACGAACAGGGCAAAGAAGAACCCGACACCGCAGCCGACCATGATGAGCATTTGGCCTTCATTGGTGGTCATGACTTGTGTCATCAGGGCACTGAGTGACTCTGGCGTCCAAGTGCCGAAAAGACCACGGTAAATGCCCCGCGCCGTGGCGATCCAAATGAAATAGGTGGCGGCCAGGATGCCGCTGAGATAGAGGATCGCCGGAAACGACGGCGAATGCACCACGTTCAACGCATCGCGCACCGTGTGGCTGTCGCCGCGTTCCTTGCGCCGGCTCAGTTCATACAACGCCACGGCGACAACCGGCCCGACCAGCGCAAAGCCGGACACCAGCGGGAAGAGCAGGGGCAATAGATCTTGTCCCGCCACCATGCGGGCCATGACCAATCCCACAATCGGATAGATGATCACCAGCATCATGTAATGGGTGGGGTGTTCCTGAAAGTCGAGCCAGCCTTGATGCAGCGCGTCAAATAAATCGCGCGGCACGATCTTATTGATCGGGTGGTGGTCCGCCCCGTCGTCGATGGTTCCGAAGAGATGTTGGTCGGCCATGGCAATACCTCCTTGTTGTGTCGGGCGCATCTGACACCAACAAGAGAGGCTAAGCTGTTACACGGACCTTTTTGCGGCCTCTCTTCCAACTGGAGACGCGGCCCTTTGAGGCGATCAGTATAAGTCAGGATTGACAGATTGTCGCACCCAAAATCGGCGGATCCAAAACCACCTTGATTTCAGAGGGTTAGGGCGCAGGCAGGGTGGCGAGCGCCGGCATGACCAGGCTACCCACATACAATGTACCGTCGATCTCATTGACGCTGGTTACCGTATGGATGACGCCGGAACCGTCTTGCAAATTGTCGATGACCTGACCATCAGTATCGACACTAATCACCCAGCCATAAGGTTCGACAATGTTCATCTCACCAAACAGCTTCTGAGCCCGGACAATCACCTTACGCGTGAAGGGCGCTTCCCAGAGGTGATCTGTATCCTCCGACCGCGGGGACGCAAAAGCGATCCAGAACTTACCGTTATCGTTGAAGGACAGATTATCCGGATAGCCCGGCAGGCCGTCGATGAACATATCGTCTTGACCCGCCTTGTCCCCCTTCAGCCAGAGGCGTCGAATGCGGTGACCCATGGTTTCATTGACCAGCACATAGGCGTCATCCGGCCCCACGGCGACGCCGTTGGCGAAGCGTAGTTCTTCAAGGTGGAGTGTCACGACTTCCGTAAACGGATTATAGGAAAACAGGCGGCCGGACGGCTTACCGTCGAAAAAGTCCATCATGAACTGTTCACGGGGGTAGCGCGTCGAGGCGTCGGAAAACCAGATTGTGCCATCATCCGCAATATCCAGATCGTCCACGAAGATCATCGGCTTGCCATCGTAAGACGCCGCCAGCACAGTTATTTCGCTGGTATACGGATCAATAGAAAGAAGTCCCTTTTCCGAATCCGCAACGATTAATTGATCGTTGGCGTCGAATTGCAGCCCCAAGGGACGGCCGCCCGTGTTGACCACGCGATCGACAGTGTCGTCTTCCAGCAGGCGCACCACATAGCCGTCGTCCAGGCCGGTATAGATCAGCCCGTCCGGACCGACCGTTACGTCTTCTGGCCCATGGCCGCCTTGCAGATCGTGCAAGGTGGCCGCCGCCAGCCGGTCGTTTGCGGCAAACACGCCGGTCTTGCCTGGATTTGGCTTGGGCGTCCACACCACCGGCTCAAACCCCACAGGCCAAAGCAATAAATACGCTGCGAACAAAAGGATAAGTCCGGCAATGCCGACACCAATGCGAACCAACATGGGCGTTCTCTCCCCAAGACCCCGATGTTTCACAAGCATAGCACGAAAAAAACGAGAGGCCACACCCGGATGATCGAGGACTGCGATTTCGCGACAACAATTCCTTTTTTTTGGGGGTCTACGAAGGTGTCATCGTGACCCGCAGCTGCAGGAGCCCGCGTGTGGCCAGGCCAGGCCGGTAAAGGGGGGCGTCCTGGTTCAAATTGATTTCGCACGTGCGAGATAACATCCGGGCAAAGATCACCTCCATATCTAACCGCGACAGTTGGTTGCCCAGGCACAGATGTGGACCCTGCCCAAAAGCCACGTGGCGGTTTGGCGCGCGCCCCACATCGAAGGTGTCGGGGTGGGGAAACTGCGCCGGGTCGCGGTTGGCGGCGCCATAGAGCAGGCCGAATTTTGTCCCCTTCGGGAAGGATTTGCCCGCCACTTCCACCTCTTCCGTGGCATAGCGGTGAAAATAGGGTAAGGGCGATTCATAGCGGAACATTTCCTGCACCGCGCTGGGGATCAGGGCGGGGTCATCGCGCAGGCGCTGGAGTTGGTCGGGGAAGCGCAAACAGGCCATCAGCCCCGTGCCCAACACATCGATGGTGGAGCCATGGCCCGCCATCAGGATCAGCAAAGAGGTGGAGATCAATTCTGTCTCGGACATTTTGCCGGCGTCTTGCGCGGCGATCAGGGTGGACAGAAGGTCGTCTTTTGGGGCGGCGCGCCGGGTGGCGACCATGCCCTTGATGTAATCGGAAAACTCCGTGGTCGCCCGTTCCGCCAGCTGCTTGCGTTCCTGGGTACGGTCCATATCGAAGAATTGCACAATGTCCTCGGACCAGATCCGCAATTGCGGGCAGTCTTCGTCCGGAACGCCCAGCACATGCCCGATGATGTGGCCGGGCACATGGGCCGCCAGGTCGTCGATGAAATTAAAGTCTTGTTGCTCCAGCAATTGGTCCAACAGGCCATCCACAAATTGGCCGATCATGTGTCGATGCCGTTCCACAAAGCGGGAGGTGAATTCCCGCATGACCAGCAAGCGCAGGCGGTCATGCATGTCGCCGTCACTGTCCAGCAGGCTGTGCTGCACATAGCGTTCGTGATTGGGCATGTCGTGCCAATTGGCCGCGCGCTGGGCCGCCTTTATTTCCTCCGGGGGCAGAATATCGTCCAGCACACGGACCATTTTGGGATTGACCGCGATGGCGGTAACGTCTTTGTACCGTGCCACCATATGGGCGTTCATATCTTCAGAAAAAGGCAGACCCGGCTCCTCCCGCAGCGCCGCATAGGACGGGTAGGGGTTGTTCGTGAATTCTGGAGAAAAGGGATCGAACATGGGGTGGCTGGCCTTTTAATCGCCCCGCTTTGTAACACAGTCGTGGTGTTGTGAGGTCGATTGGTCGGGGCGAGTGGATTCGAACCACCGACCCCCTCGTCCCGAACGAGGTGCGCTACCAGGCTGCGCCACGCCCCGACCGATGTTTCGACATGTGAACCCAGCGCGACGTTTCGGGAAAGCGCTGGCGATGCCGAAAAGAGGCGTTATACCTCCAGCCTCACCGGTCTGCAACGGCTTTACGCGGGGTCCAAGGCCTTGGCCGCAAGGGGCGGTTTCTTGCCGGAAATTTCTGTGAAATTTTGTGAATCGCCCTTGCTAAACGAGGCTGAACCCCCATGATATTAGGGCGAGGCAAGGCAGCAGCGGGGCGCGCATGGCGGAAAAAAGTGTGTTCGAAGAAGAGGCGTCCAGACAACGCCGGGGGGTCTTGTTGTCACGTCTTCAGACAGGCTTCACGGCCTTGCTGACCCTCTTTTTTATGGGGGTCTCGGTCTGGTCCATCAATTCCATTGTAAATGATGACCGGCCACCGGGTATTCCCCCGGCTCAGAAAGCGCCGGCCGAGCAGGCAGCCCCCGTTCAACAAGCTCCCGCGCCCAAAGAAGCGGCGCCGCCAAAACAACAGCGCCCGTCAAACGATGATTGGATCGTGAACGCGCCGAATTAGACGGTCCGTTTAAGCGGCCAGCCGGGTGGTCCGTTCTTCCTCAAGTGCGCGCTTCAGCCGATCGCGTGAAGTTGGTTTCAGCTCGTGCGCAAACAAGGTGAGCTGTTGATTGATTATCTGCTCGACCGCTTGTTCCGTCGAGCGGAAGGATTGGCCGCTCTCGCGGAAAAACTCAAGGCCATACCGCACGATGATGGTGGCATTGGTTGCCAGATCGCCAATTTGGGTTTGCGGCCACGCCAGATGACCCGTGCGGACAAGTGCCGCAAAGAAATTGCTGAATTGTTTTTGGCTGTCGCGGTACAGGCGGGGCAGCACCTCTAACAAGGCCGGGCTATGTTCGCCATAGTCGGTCTGGTCGCGGTACAAAAAGCCAAACTGCGTCAGCTCTTGGGCGAACACCGACAAAAACCCCGCATATTCCTCGATGATGGTGTCATCGTCGCGGGGTTGTAACTCAAGGCGCGCATCTGCACTTGCAATAAAGTCCAGGGTCAGCGCCTCCATCAGGGCACGCTTGTTATTGAAGTGATACCAAAGATTGCCTTCCGCGATGCCCACCGACTGCGCCAATGCGGCGGTGGTTACATTGGCGAAGCCCTGCTCGTTGAACAGGCGCAGGGCTTCTTTCAGAATGCGGTCCTTGGTCTTCAATGGCAGAACTTTCTTAGTGCTGCGATGCCGGCATGGACGCCACAAGGCCGTCCAATTCGTCCGTCAGCGGAATTTGGCAAGATAGACGGGAATTGTCTTGAACGCCTTCCGCAAAATCCAACATGGATGTTTCCATGTCTGATTTTTCTTCGAGCTTCGGCAGCCATTCCGCGTCCACATAGACATGGCACGTGGCACAGGCGCAGGCGCCGCCACAATCCGCATCAATACCGGGCACGTTGTTGGCAACGGCCACTTCCATCAACGACACACCCGTGTCTGCGTCCAACTCATGACGCGTGCCGTCATGTTCGACCAAGGTTACTTTAGGCATTCAAAAGCTCCTATTTGGGATGGACGATCACGGGAACATCTGTGTACCCCAACACAAAATTGGAGGTCACGCGCTCCGGTTCGCCCACGAGTTCGATTTTGTGGAACCGTTTCATAATTTCTTCCCACAAAATACGCAATTGCATTTCTGCGACCCGATTACCCATACAGCGATGAATGCCGAATCCGAAGGATACATGATGACGCGCCTTGTCCCGGTCGATGATGAATTCATCGGCGCGGTCGATGACCTCTTCGTCTCGATTGCCGGAGATGTACCACATCACCACCCGGTCACCCTTTTTGATCTTTTTGCCTTGGAATTCAATGTCTTCGAGCGCGGTGCGCCGCATATGAGCGAGCGGCGTTTGATACCGGATGATCTCTGACACCATGTTGGGGATGAGCGCCGGATTGGCGCGCAGCTTGTCATATTCCTGAGGGAATTTGTTCAGCGCGATCACCCCGCCGGAAATCGAATTTCGCGTGGTATCGTTGCCGCCCACGATCAACAGAACCAGATTGCCCAAATATTCCATGGGCTTATTCACAAGGTCCTTGGTGTGTTCGCCATGGGCAAGCAAGGAGATAAAGTCGAACTTGCGCGGTTGTTGAACGCGTTCGTGCCACAGCCGGGTAAAGTATTCCAGGCATTCAGTGAGGATTTCGTGACGCTTTTCAAAGCTTGAATCGGGCGACCCTACCGTAGGGGCATCCGTTGCAGCGTCCGACCAATAAGGCAGCAGGTGCCTGTCTTCGAAGGGGAAGTCGAACAAGGTCGCCAGCATCTGCGTGGTCAGTTCCTTAGAGATGTGTTCCACCCAGTTGATCCGCTCGTTCACCGGCAGGGCATCAAGCAAGGTGCACACGCGCTGGCGGATCAGGCCTTCCAATTCGGCGAGTTGCCCCGGCGTCACCGCGGGTGTCACCGCCTTGCGCTGGACATCGTGAATAGGGGGGTCTTGGGCGATGAACATGGGGATCCGGTATTCGTCTTCCTGATCGCCAACAACGATGTCGCCTTCCGACGAAAACACTTTGTGGTTTGAATCCACAGCAACAATGTCATTGAATTTGGTAATCGACCAATAGGCGCCAAATTCACTGTCTGGGCAGTAGTGCACCGGGTCTTCTTGTCTTAACCGCTTGAAGTAGTCGCCGTGTTTGTCGTGCTTGAACAGTTCGGCATTTGCAACGTGAAGCTTGTCTAACGGTACGCTCCACGGGTCCGGAATGTCGGTGCTCGTGGGGATCTGAATTGCTTCGGCCATGGTGTCCTCCCGTGTTTAGGGTTGTTACCCTAATTTAGGGTAATAACCCTATTTTTTGTATTTTTCAAGTCGGGACAAGTTGTTGGCGCCGGACCGGAGGAGCGATTAATATGCGCGAAGGGGTGGATTTCGCGACATGGCCGACAGCATCATCATTTTTTCCATTTTGGGGGCTTTGGTATTGGCCTTGCTGTCGATGCCTGTTCTCGACCTGCGCGCACGGCGCCCGCGGCGGGAGTTTCGCTATCTCGATAGCCGCAACAGTCCGCCCAGCACCACTTTTTTACGGCAAAAGTCCGGTCCCGCGGTTCGGCCCAAGGGCAAGGGCGGATCGCTGACCTATGAAACCTATTTGGGGCCTATTCATTTTCGGGGCACCCGCCAGCAGGGAGATTTCGGCGAGCTGCTCACTGCGGTGATGGTCACGGCCCGTGGTTATGTGCAGATCCCGTCCCAATATGGGCGGAACAATGGTCTGGATGGTGTGTTCGTCAAACGGGAACGGCCAGGCGAATTTTCCGAGGTCTTAATTACAGAAACCAAAACCGGTCAACCCAAAATCAACAGCGATATTATGACGGATAAGGGTGTCCGGCGTCGCTTGGATAAGATGTATGCGGAAGGCCTGCTCACTTATGAGACAGCGGATACGTTGATCAAAATGTTGGATTCCGGGTCATCGGATTTTAAGAAGCAGCTTTGGCAGCATCGTCTGCAATCGGGCGAAAGCTTTGTGTATCATCTTGATGCCGATCAAAAGGTGATCGGCACGCCGGATGATGTGTCAAACAAAGGCTTGTTCGAAGCCCTTCTGCGCAACATGGTGACGGTGGGCAAGCTGACCGCGGATTTGCGCCAACAGCCATATTAAGCTGCCACGCCGTTAACCGCTTACTATGGTCTTAATGCTGACGATAATAAGGGCAACCCCCATGACGATGACGGGGCTGAGCGTTGTTAGCATGCCGGGCCCGCGTTTCGATGGATCGTTCAGCATGGCTTGGCGGTACATCACGCGGCCCACAATCCACACGACACAGGCAAGCGCGCCCCACATATCGCCGAACCGGACCGCGGTCAGCCAGACCAGCGGCAACAACAGCACCAAGGTCTCCAGCGAATTCATGTGAATGCGATTGGCGATTTCGTATTTTTCGCTGCCGGTCATGGCGGGTGGCTTTAACTCGCCCCGGGCAATCCCAGCAAGCGCGGCCAAGCCAAACGTCATTAAAATGACCAAGGCGGTTGTCAATGTGGTGTAAGGAAAAGCGTCCATCTTGTCGTCACCAGATTATTGTGTGTACGGAAAGACTAGATCACCCGATATGAATTTATTCAAGGCCAGATTGTTTGAGCGCAAAGGCATAGGACAAGGCGACTTCTTTTAAGCGGTCGAACCGTCCCGACGCGCCGCCATGACCTGCATCCATATTGGTCTTGAGCAAGATGGTGGCGTCGCTGGTGTTAAGGTCCCGCAGCTTGGCAATCCACTTCGCCGGTTCCCAATAGGTCACACGGGGGTCGGTAAGGCCCGCCAGCGCCAAAATGGCCGGATAGTTTTGCGTCGTCACATTGTCATAAGGGCTGTAGGACTGGATTGTTTGAAAGGCCTGTTCGCTGGTGATGGGGTTGCCCCATTCGCCCCATTCCGGCGGAGTGAGCGGCAAGGTGTCGTCGCAAATGGTGGTGAGTACGTCGACGAACGGCACTTCGGCAATAATTCCGCCAAACAGGTCGGGCGCCATATTGGCGACGGCCCCCATCAACATGCCGCCGGCGCTGCCCCCATGGGCCACGATGTTACCCGGCGATGTGAACCCTTCGGCGATCAGCGCCTCGGCGCAATCGATAAAGTCCGTAAAAGTGTTCGTCTTCTTGTCCAGTTTTCCATCCGTATACCAACGGTACCCCTTGTCCTTGCCGCCGCGGATATGGGCGATGGCATAAATAAACCCCCGGTCAACGAGGCTGAGGCGAGCCGTGGCGAAAGAGGCCGGCATGGATATGCCATAGCTGCCATAGCCGTAGAGAAGAAGGGGCGCGCTGCCGTCCAGGGAGGTGTTCTTGCGATAGAGTAATGTCACGGGAACGGTTTCGCCGTCGCGCGCGGGCGCCAGAATGCGCCGGGTCACATAGTCCTCAATCGTGTGGCCGCTGGGGACTTCTTGGGTTTTGCGCAAGGTGCGGGTGCGGCTGCGCATATCGTAATCGAACACTTGCGCGGGCGTGGTGGGCGAACTGTACGAAAACCTTAAATTGTCCGTGTCGAACTCATACCCGGACGAGGCACCCAAATCATAAGCTTCTTCGGGAAAGTCGATGATATGGCTGTCGGCGATGGACAGATCGTCCGCCAATTGACGAATGATGATGCGGGGCAGGGCGTCCACCCGTTCCATGGACACCACATAATCCTTGAAGACCAACATATTGAGGATCAGGCAGCCGCTTTCATGGGGCACCCAATCGGTCCATTGGTCCCGGTGAGGTGTGGCCAATGGGGCCGTCATGATCTTAAAGTCTTCGGCCCCGTCGCAATTGGTATGGATCAGCAAATGGTCGCCCCAGTCGCTCACGTCATATTCGTGGCCTTCCTCGCGAGGGGAAACAACCATGGGCGCCGCCAGGGGGTCCGCTTGGGGAATGAGCCACACCTCCGATGTGGTGTGGTCATGGGCAGTGATGGCGATGAAGCGGCGGCTTTCGGTTTCGCCGACGGAAATGAAAAAGGACGGATCTTTTTCCTCATAAACCACGCGGTCTGCCGCAACATCCGTTCCCAGAACATGATGCAAAATTTTCACAGGGCGGTGGTTGTCGTCGAGGATGGTATAAAAAATGCCTTGGCTGTCGGCCGTCCACACAAAGTCGCCATGCCCGTTAGGCAGTTCGTCGGCGAATTGCTCGCCGGTCGCAATATCGCGCACATAGATGGTGTAAAATTCGGAACCATTGGTGTCGAGCGAGAAGGCAATTTTGCTGTGATCGGGGCTGTGGTCCAAGCTGCCGATCTGAAAATAGCTGTGTTTGGCCGCTTCTTGGTCGCCGTTCAGGAGGGTTTCAACGGCTGCATCATCGCCCGCCGGACGGCGGCAAAAAATCGGATGCTGGCCACCGGTTTCATAACGGACGAAGTATTCAAACGGCCCATGGCGCGAGGGAACGGTTGAATCATCTTCTTTGATCCGGCCTTTCATTTCCGCGAACAGCGTTTCCTGCAACGCTTCGGTGTCGCCCATGATCTGCGCGGTGAAATCGTTTTCCGCTTCCAGATAGTGCCGAATGTCCGCCTGCAGAACATCCGGGTCGCGCATCACCTGTTGCCAGTTGTCATCCCGCAGCCAGTAATAAGGATCATCCCGTTTTTGACCATGCTGTTCGAGGGGATGAGGGCGCTTTTCGGCAATTGGGGGCGTGGGCATTGCGTGTCGTCCATAAAGAAAACCTCACCATTGACCGCCCAGGCCCATGTCTGTAAGCGATCAAACTGGTGAGGTTGAATTTAAGTTTAGTCGTCGTCTTTTTCGAGGTTTAGCGCCGTGCCGTTCATGCAATAGCGTAACCCCGTCGGTTGCGGGCCGTCCGGGAACACATGGCCCAGATGAGCATCGCACTTGCCGCACACCACTTCCGTGCGGCGCATGAACAGGCTGCGGTCGTCTTTTTCGGCGACCGCGTCCTTTTCGATCGGTTCGTAAAAACTGGGCCACCCGGTGCCGGAATCATATTTGGTGTCCGATTTGAACAGCGGTGCGCCACAGCAGACACAGTGATAGATGCCCTTTTCCTTGGAGTCATGATACGGGCCTGTAAAGGCGCGTTCCGTGCCATGCTCGCGGGTCACATAATACTGCTCCGGCGTGAGTTGTTCCCGCCATTCATCATCGGTCTTAACGATTTTCTTTCGGTCCGTGGTCTGATCGGTCATTCGGCCCTCTTACGATGGTGACTATGGATAAACGATGCTGATGGTTTCAGCGATGCAGGCCGGGCGATCCTGGCCTTCGATTTCAATGGTCACTTCATTGGTCAATTGCGTGCCGCCCGCCTTGGGTTCGGCTTTCAACAGCTTGGTTTTGGCGCGCACTTTTGAGCCAACCGGAACCATATTTGTGAAGCGCACTTTGTTGGCGCCGTAGTTGATGCCGCGGGACACCCCTTTAATGGTGCTGATTTGAGCGCCCAGCATGGGGATCAGCGACAGGGTCAGGTAGCCATGAGCGATCGGCCCGCCGGTGGGCAGTTCTTTCTTGGCCCGTTCCACGTCCACATGGATCCATTGATGGTCGCCCGTGGCATCGGCAAACAGGTTGACGCGTTCTTGGTCGATTTCGACCCAATCGGACGCGCCGATTTCCTCGCCAACACAAGCGGCCATATCTTCAATCGTTTCAAATACGCGCATCTTTTTTCTCCTTTTCAGATGTAGGTGTGGCTATACGATTTTGGAGTCCTTTTTGCCCCAGTAGCGATCACGAATAAGTCGTTTGTAAAGCTTGCCCGTCGGATGACGCGGCAATTCCTGATCGAAGTCGATAGATCGTGGGCATTTGATATGCGAGAGATTTTCTCGCGCAAATTCCATCAATTCTTCGGCAAGAGCGGGGCTGGCGTCTTCCCAGTTCATGGGTTGGACCACGGCTTTCACTTCTTCGCCGAAATCTTCGTTGGGCACGCCGATCACCGCCACGTCCATGACCTTGGGGTGGCTGATCAAAACATTTTCGGTTTCCTGCGGATAAATGTTCACGCCCCCGGAAATGATCATGAAGGCTTTCCGGTCGGTGAGATAGAGATATCCGTCCTCATCGACACGGCCCACATCACCAAGCGTTGTCCAGCCTTTCGGGTGCCGGCTTTCTTTCGTTTTTTCCGGGGCATTGTGATATTCGAATTCATTGCCGCCGCCGAAATAGATCGTGCCTTCTTCCCCGGCGGGCACTTCTTCGCCGTCCTCGCCCACAATGTGTACCTCGCCCATAATCGGCTTGCCGACCGAGCCCGGATGGGCCAGCCAGTCTTCGGCGTTGATGGCGCAAATGCCGTTGCCTTCGGTGCCCGCGTAATATTCGTTGATGATGGGGCCCCACCAGTCGATCATTTTGTGTTTGACATCGACCGGGCACGGAGCGGCCGCGTGGATCGCGCACCCTAACGATGACACGTCATATTTGGCGCGCACATCTTCCGGCAATTTCAGCATGCGTACGAACATGGTCGGCACCCATTGGCTGGTGGTTGCCTTATATTTTTCGATGCATCGAAGGGCGTCTTCCGCGTCGAAATGTTCCATTATGACCGTTGCGCCACCCAGTCTGTGTACAGACATATTGTAAAGCAAAGGTGCTGCGTGATAGAGCGGTGCGGGCGATAGATAGACGGATTCTTCGTTGAAGCCGTACATGGCACCGATGAACATGAGGAAGGGCTGGGGGGCGTCTAGCGGGTCTTCGCTTAAGGGGCGCCGCACCCCTTTGGGCCGGCCTGTGGTGCCGGACGAATAGAGCATGTCCGTGCCCGGTGCTTCATCCGCGATGCGCGTTGTGGGCTGGGCGGCAAGCGCGTCTTCCAGGGAGTCATAACCAGGCTGCGTGGCACCCACCATGTAGAATTTCTCAACGCTTGGAAGCTGCGTCCGAAGCTCCTCGGCCACCTCGCTCTGGCTGGCAGAGGTGATGAACACCTTGGCCCCGCAATCGTTCACGATGTATTCCACTTCGCTTGCGGTCAGCCGGGAGCTAATGCAAGTAAAGTAGAGGCCGGATCGCTGCGCGGCCCAGACGATGGGCAAATAGAGGTCCACATTGGTCATGAAGATCGCGATGCAATCGCCGCGTTTCAGACCTAGAGAGCGAAACAATTGGGCGCCTTGATTTGAGAGATCCTCAAGCTGACCATAGGTAATGGTCTTGCCGGTGGAGGCCATGATGATGGCGGGATTGTCGGGCGATTTCGCCGCGTGAACTAGGGGATGCATGAGCGTGCCTCGGATACTCGATTTCTTGTGTTTTAGGCGTTCGATCTAGCAGGAATGAGACTTACTGACAACGTCCGGTCAAGAAGGCTGAATGCCTCTTTCGCCGCCGATCGTTCGCGCATAGACTGCCGGCCATCAAGCTATACCACTTTGTAAATCAGGAGGTCCCATGTCCAAATCATATGAAACCATCAAGTACGAGGTTGAAGACCGCATTCTCACAATCACGCTTAATCGTCCGGATCGCCTGAACGCGTTTAATCGGCAAATGCAATACGATTTGATCGATGCCTTCGACCAGGCCGATGCAGATGATAATGTGCGGGCCATCATTGTCACCGGGGAAGGGCGCGGCTTTTGTGCGGGCGCGGATCTTGGTCCCAGCGGCGGCGGCACGTTTGACCGCGGTGGTGAATTTGACTGGAGCGATGAAGCGATCCGCGACGGGGGCGGCAGGGTGACGCTGCGTATTTATGAATCTTTGAAGCCGGTCATCGCTGCGGTGAACGGCCCCGCCGTTGGTGTAGGGGCGACCATGCAACTGGCCATGGACATCCGACTTGCGTCGGAAGATGCGCGGTTCGGCTTTGTGTTTGCGCGTCGGGGCATTGTGCCCGAAGCGTGCTCTAGTTGGTTCTTGCCGCGCGCGGTGGGCATTCAACAAGCGCTGGAATGGACCTATTCCGGACGGGTATTCCCGGCCCAAGAAGCATTGGATGGCGGCTTGGTGCGGTCCCTACACAAACCCGACGACTTGTTGCCGGCGGCCCGTGCGATTGCTACGGAAATTGCGGAAAACACGTCAGCAATTTCGGTCACGCTGACACGTCACATGATGTGGCGGTGCCTGGGGGCCGATCACCCCATGGAAGCCCATAAGCTCGATAGCCGAGGCATCTACTATATGGGCCGGACGGCGGATGCCAAAGAAGGCGTATCGTCATTCTTGGAGAAACGGCCGGCGGAATTTTCCATGAGTCCGTCGAAAGATATGCCGAGCTACTTCCCTTGGTGGAAAGATCCGGAATATTCGTAGGCGGATCACCCCATGCTGGACCTTGCGAAATATCAATTGGACATCGGATTGTTCACCAATCAGCGCGACGAGATGTTGTCCTTTTGGCAAGGTCTGCCAGGGGTTGCTTATGAAGGTCCATTGTCGGTTGGTGGTGGCGTGCAACAACACCGCCACCAATTGCGCGGATCAATTATCAAAGTCAATCACGCGCGGGAGGAAATTCCGCGCGTGCCTCCCGCCGGATATACAGAGGTGCTGATCGCCGATCCTGAACGGGACGCGCCCGAAGCGACACGTGATCCGGAAGGCACGAAAGTTTGGCGCGTCCCGCCCGGCTATCGGGGGATCTCGCAAATGGCGGTGACAACGCGGGTCCGTAACCTTGAGGCTCATAAGGCTTTCTGGGGCGATGTACTGGGCCTGCCACCGGCGCCGCGGTCCGGCGACGATGCGTTCCGCATTGGCGACAGTGTTGTGTTTCTTGAACAAGATGACGACGCACCCGCGGATGCCGCCATGCAGGGGCCGGGCTTTCGCTACCTCACATTACAAGTGTGGGATGCGGATGCGGCCCATGCGGGCGTCCTGGAACGCGGCGGCATGGAAGGCCGCCCGGCGATCACCCATGGCACGGTCGCACGCTATTCCTTTGTGCGCGATCCCGACGGCAATTGGATCGAGCTGTCCCAACGCGGCTCTCTGACGGGGCCGGTGGCTTAAGCAGCTTCCAATTGATCCTGGTCAAACCCCTTGTTGCGGTTTGCTAGTACCATTCGCGCTCGGCAGTTGATGGAGGCAAGACCATGTCCAACGTGTTGATTTGTTACGGGTCGGTTGAAGGGCAGACCCGGAAAATCTGTAATGTTGTTGCCCAAAAAATTGAAGATCTCGGCCATCAGGTTCACATGGTCGATGCAGCCGATCCCCCGGAAGGGGAATGGTTGTTGCCGGACGCACTCATCGTCGCGGCACCACTCCACGAACATCAATATCCGTCGGCGGTTCGACGCTATCTCAAATCAGTGTCGAAAGGCATTGCCGGTGTGCCGGGCATGTTTTTGTCGGTCAGTCTCGCGGCTATGAGTGACGAGGAAGACGATCGGTCCGATCTCGAACGGATCAGCTGGAAGTTTTTCGAAAGCGTGGATTGGACCCCGCAAGAGGTTCACCAAGTGGCCGGCGCCCTTCGATATACGGAGCTCAATTTTTTCAAGCGCTTCGTCCTGAAGCAAATCATGCGCGCAGCGGGGGGGCCAACCGACACGCATGAAGACTATGAATTCACCGACTGGGAGGCGCTGGACAAAATTGTCGATGGGTTCGCTTCAAAATATTTGAGCAATGCGGCTGTCGCTTAAGCCGTCGGCGTGTTTGTAGGGGACGGCGGTTCCGGTTGTTTCGGCGCCGGTACTGGTGCGGCGAGGGGTGTCTCTCGAGCAAGTTTGGCCGTCATCTGATCCAGCGACCAAAGCCGTGACCGCCACGTCATCAGGGTCAGCACGGTGGCCATGGCGGCCGCGGGGATGAACACGGCGTTGTGGGGACCGTAGGCTTCGATCAGAAAGCCCATCATCAGCGATCCAAGCGGCATGCCGCCGCTAAACCCAAGTTGATAAATGGCCAGAATCCGCGCGCGAAATTGGGCCGGTGCCACTTCCTGAACAATTCCGCGAGACAAGGTCAGCGCCACACCCGCGCCCAAGCCCCATACGAAGAAAATGAGACACAACGCAAAAAAGGGCACCGTAAAGGCAAGTGTTGTCAGCATCACCACACCCGAGCTCAAGGCCCCAAGCACCAGGCGGCCGCGATGGCGTATATGTCCCATACGAATTAAAGTGATGGACGAGATGATGGTACCGACCCAGAAACTCACGGTGGCTGCCGAGAAGCGGTAGATGCCTCCGCCATACTCTTCCCGCACCAGCACGGGCAGGGTCACCATAAACGACCCGGCGAAGAACAATCCCACCGACAGCGCGGACAGAACAAGCGGCAGCAAGATCGGCGATTTGTAGACGACCGTCAGACCTTGTGCGATGGCTTGCAGGGGCGGTGTGTCGGGTGTGCCCAGGTTTTGGCTCGCGGTGGACGATTGAGCATGGGCCGCGGGGTGCAGGCGCTGCGCGGCCATCATGCCCAGCCCGGCGATCACGGCGTGCAAAAAGATCAAGGGGGAGGTCCCCAAAAACGTGGCGGCCGCCGCGGTAATCATCCCCGCCGTCTGACCGCCAAATTGCATGATGTTGGTCAAGCCCACCGCGCGCTGAACTTTCGAACCAACATCCCCGTTCCGCTCATCGATCTGTGCAACCACATCGTTGAGAATGGAATCGCGCGTGGGCATGGAAAAGGCGCTCAAGACCCCCATACTCAGGGCATAGATGATGATCAGAGTGTAGTTGAGGGTGCCGCCTGCGACCACGAATGACAGGACCAATGGGGGCATGATGGCGACCCCATTGAGCAGGATCAGCATGCGGCGGCCATCGCGTCGATCGGCGATCGCTCCAGCAAATAGCATCAGGAACCAGGTCGGGGCCATGAGCGACATCTGGGCAATGCCAATCATCTTTGGCGAGCCCAACAATATTTCCGCCACCAGATAAGGAAAAATCACCATCTGAAGGCCCATGCCGAAGAACCAGCTGGCATGGGTCGTCAAATACCAGCGAAAATCGCCCGAATCGGTAAGGGTATTCACGGTATGTTTGTTGGCGACCGGCTGGTCCATAGGGGGCCCTATTGGCGGTTTCACGGCATGCAGACCCGGTCACATGGACCTAAATGGGGCTGAAAGCAAGGGTCCAGCATTGTGCTAAACCGTCGCTTACAGGCGCGTATTTGCGCGCCGCCCACTGTCCCGACGGCGGGTTGCGGGCATATAGGGTTGCCAATAAGCCCTAAGAGGGCGACAAAAACCCCAGAATGACTGGATCCGCTCTCATTGTATTTGGGGTTACCGGCCTTCTGGGCATCGTCAGCGTGTTGCTGCCGATCGCCCGGAAAATCCTCATGCCCTATACCTTCTTGCTCGCGCTGCTGGGGGTCGCGTTGGGCTTTATGTTGAGCGACATCATGATGTCGGGCGCCTCGGCGGACGATTTCGTCGCCGCCTTGCGCAGCGTGGGCTTGTCCGGTGACACATTGCTAAATCTGTTTTTGCCGCCTCTTCTTTTTGCCGCCGGCCTCACCGTTAATGTGCGGCGAATGATGGATGACTTCGCCCCCATTGTGTTGCTGGCCGTGGTTGGGGTGGTCTTCTGCACCGCGATCGTGGGCGTGTCGATCTACTACACAGTGGAGATGGGATTGCTCGCCGCTCTGTTGATCGGCGCCATTGTTTCCACCACGGATACGGCAGCCGTGGTGGCCGTGTTCCGGGATATCGGCGCGCCTCAACGCCTGTCCATTTTGGTGGAAGGGGAAAGCCTTTTTAACGACGCTGCCGCGATTGCCATTTTCGCCATTCTCATCAGCCTCTTGGCCGGGACATCCGATGACCCGGTGGGGCTGGGGTTGTGGCTGTTCTTTCAGGGGCTGTTTGGCGGCGTCATTGTTGGATATATGTTCGGCCGTTTGATTTGCTGGCTTATTGGTGTGCTGCAAGATGCGGCGGTCACGGAAATTACATTGACCGTGACATTGGCTTATCTCAGCTATCTTATTTCCAACGAATTTCTGAATGTGTCTGGTGTGATCGCCTGCGTGGTGGCGGCCATGGTGATGGGCACGGATGGGCGCACACGCGTGTCGCCCAATTCATGGGAAGCCTTGAAGACCACGTGGCGTCAATTGGACTTCTGGGCCACCTCGCTCATCTTCGTGCTGGCTGCCATGTATTCGCCGGTTGTGTTGCAAGACGCGAAGCAATCTGATTTGTGGTTGCTCCTGGTACTGATTGCGGCCACGCTTGCATCACGGGGGGCGATCATTTTCGGGTTTATGCCGATTTTGAGTTATTTCAAACTCTCGCAACCCGTGTCCCAAGCTTATAACGCGGTGCTGTGGTGGGGCGGCTTGCGTGGCGCGGTGACGGTGGCATTGGCGTTGGCGGCAAGCGAAACCCCGTACCTGTCGCCGGAAGTACAGCGCATGGTGCTGGTGTCCTCGATCGGCTATGTGCTGTTTACGTTGTTTGTGAAAGCGACAACGCTGCGCCCCTTGATGAAATTTATGGATTTGAATGCCTTGTCGCCTCAGCAACGCGTCATTCAAACGCGGATCTTGCAGATTGCCCAATCCGACATACGGGAGCGTTTGAATTCTATCGCCGAAGAAACGGGTATGGATAAGAACTTCAATACCATCGGCGTATTGGAGAATAGGGAGCCGCAACCGGCGTTGGATCTGGACAGCATTCCCGCAGCGCAGGTGATCAACGCGGGCTTGCTGACGCTCGCCAACCGCGAGAACGAATTGTATCTGGAACTCTATGCGCGGGGCATCTTGGACCGGCGCATGACGGATATGATGCGCGCCCATGGCGGGCGGCTTGTGGACGCCGTAAAAGCCAAAGGTCTGGAAGGGTACAATGAAGTATGCGGTGCATTTTTAAGACCCAGCAACCAACTGCGTTTTGCCCTGTGGTTGCAAAGACGCTTTGGCATTACCAGGCTGCTGACCGATGAATTGGCTGACCGGTTTGAATCGTTTTTGATCGCCGAGATCGCCTTGCGTGATCTTCGTCAGGACGCGCTGGACTCAATCGAAGCCTTGGTGGGGGAAACCATGGCCGGTGAGTTAGATGGTATTCTTGAAAATCGCCTGTTAGCGGTACAGGGCAGTCTGCGTGCGCTTGATGTTCAATATGCGGACTATGCGGTCGCTCTGCGGTCGCGCTATTTCGAGAAACTGGCCCTCGGGTTTGAAGAGGCTGAATACAAACAACGCTTCGAACAGTCCCTTATTGACGGTGAGATTTACCGGACCCTAGAGGAAGACCGCGAAAAACGCGTCCGAGCCGTGACCCGCCGCCCGCCGCTGGACCTTGGATTGCAGCTTGCCAATATGCTGAAACGGGTGCCTTTGTTTCATGGGCTGTCAGAAGCAGAAATTGCAAAGATTGCGCGCGTGCTAAAGCCCTATCTCGCCTTGCCTGGGCAAGCCATCGTCTCCCAAGGAGAAACCGGAAATGCCATGTATTTTATCGCCTCTGGGGATGTGGCGGTGATATTGGAGGCGGGGACCGTGCCCCTCAAAAAAGGGGATTATTTTGGCGAGATGGCTTTGTTGAACGACCAACCCCGTAATGCAACGGTGATGTCGACAGGGTACAGCAATCTGCTTGTGCTGGAGCGCCGCGATTTTGAGCGTGTCCTCAAAGCCAATAAGAAGATGGCATCCGAAATAAAGGCAACGGCCCAAAAGCGGTCGGCGTCCAATATGGCGGCGACCGCGGACAGCGTGGCGGCAAAGATCAGCTAATGCGGGCGGTTGGCCGCCTTAGGCTTTCGATAAAATCCTGTCCGACCAAATCCCCACCAAGGCTTCAACGCATTCACCGGTTGAATATTGGCTTGTCTCGAGGCGATACCAAGGCTCCGTATCGATGCCCAACGCGTGGGAAATGGTGCCTTCCTGGTCGGATTGCATCGCTTGGTCTTTGGCGAGCATGCGGCACGGATCAACTTCCCCATACACCGCAAGCGCGGAGCCAACAGTTACCCCTAACAAGATGATAACAAATAGTGCGATACGGCCAATCATTGTTCCCTCTTCCTAGACACGTCGTGCTTAGGGATGATGGTCCAAATTTTAGTGGCGAAAACGTGCGGTCGTCACACTTTTCGATCATTTTTCTCGAAATACTTAGTATTCGAGCCCAAATCCATCGGGATTCTGCCGATCGCCGCAGGACGTGTACCCATCCCGCCATCCATATTGATAGGGCTTGGATTCCTTAAATAAGGTGTCGTTGCGGTAGACCTTGTTGTGGCCACCGCGGACGCGGGAATTTGCCGTGCTGCATCCGTCCCCATATCCAAGCCGGTAATTAGGGTCTTGCCGAACCTCTGGATCCGTCCCAGCGCATGCTGCAAGCCAGGGGGCCAGGGCAATCATCAAAACAAACACAAGACGCATCCGGATCTCCGTCGCAGGGGCAAATAAGTGTCGTGAGGAATATCGTTAAACTTTGACATAGGTTTAAGTCAAATGCCGACAAATGCCCTAGCCGTTCTTTAAATCCTTTCTGAGAAGCTTAGGCATGTGAGGCATAATCGGCGGAGTTGGCGCCGCCGACAAACTGGGCTGGGAGCATAGAGTACGATGGCAACACAGCCTGTGGCGGTGGATGCTGCAGACACAGCCGTCGACACGCCGGACCCAAAGGCAGTCCCTCAGCGTCAGGCAGAGGGCAGCGTGGTGTCCTTAACCGGACACCACGCTTTGTTTGCCATTGATGAAATTGTTCGGCGGTTGGCGGATCGGGCACTCCTGCCGAGCTCTCAAATATCTCAGAGCGAACGGCAGTTGATTGACGATGTTTTGGCGGCCCTGTTGCCAAAGCTGGACTATGGGCATCGTGCCATGTTGTGCGAACGGTTCCTGACGGGGACCGACGTGCCGCGCAAGACCGTCGCCTTGTTGGCGCGTGGGGACAGTGATTTCAGCAAAGAGCTGCTCGAGAAATCGCCGGTTCTTTGCGAGTTGGATCTTTTGGACCTGTTGCACGATGGCACGGAGGAGCAACACATTGCCATTGCCCGCCGCAAAGATTTATCCGCCCCGGCGATGGACGCCATTGCGGCCGACCGGCTGTCCCAATTGGTTACCCATGAATTGCTCACGAACAAACGGGTTAAAATTCCAAGCGCCGTATTGGGCAAGTTGGTCGCACGCGCGCAAGAAGAACCGGAGCTGGTTGACCTTGTTTTGGGGCGCGATGAATTGGGGCCCGGATTGGCATTCGACATGTTTTGGACCGCGACGACGGAACAGCGGGGGGTTATTACGAAGCGGTTCTCGATTGACCGCCAATCGCTTGAATTTGGAACGATCCCCAATATGAAAGATGCCATCGAATGTCTTGCGCCGAGCACAATTGCGGCGTTGGAAATCATCGCCGGTCCGCAAACCGCAAGTGAGTTCGATGCGAGCGCGGCGGTTGAAGCGATTCAACACGGTCATGCGGAAGACTTTTTTACGACGGTCGCCGATGGATCCGGCCTGTCGCACGCCCTGGTGAAGAAAATTGTCGCGGATCGGTCGGGGGAACCACTTGCGATTTTGTGCAAAGCGCTTCGGTTCGGACGATCTCGTTTCGTCATTGTGCTGAATTTATTTCAAAAAGCGTGGAATGTCGGCGCAGAAGAAAAAACACAGGAAAAACGCCTGACGACCATCTACGATACGCTATCGGTCGATAGGGCTGATCTTATTTTGCGGTATTGGAATTACGCGCCGGATTCATTCGGCGAGAAGTGATATACTCAGTATTTAGATAATTTGTCTACAGAATTATTTTCCTTAAATGCTGAGTTTTACACCGCATTAATCTCTGTTCATTTAGTGTCAACATATCGATTGCCGCAAGGCCATAAGAGCATTGGCAATTGTAAGGTGAGACACGATCTTCCTTTGAGGCGAGGGAAGATCAGCCTGTTTGCAGACGGTGTTCTGCGGTCGGGCATGGACAGGAGCAGACATGAGATCACGCATATATGTATTGATCCGCGACGGTTGCAAATGACCGACGGGCTTAGCCGAACGTAAGCCATCTTTACACGAACAGACTATTGGTTTGGCCAAACATTTTTGGCGCCCTTTTGTGCGTCAAGTTGAGGAGGATTAGCGGCCATGTTTCCATCGATGCGCGTCATCGTATTTGCATCCCAAAAAGGCGGATCTGGAAAAACCACACTTGCGGGGCACATCGCCGTTCAAGCAGAAGCCTGCGGGGCAGGGCCTGTTGCGGTGTTCGATATGGACCCCCAAGGCAGCTTGGCAAAGTGGTGGAATGTCCGGGCATCAGAAACGCCCGTGTTCATTCATTCTGAATTCGGCAATCTTGCCCAAAATTTGGAGCAAGTCCGCGAAAAGAAATTTTCACTTGCCGTAATCGACACACCGCCCGCCGTGACCCGGGCGATCGCGGAAGTTGTCGATTTTGCGGATCTGGTTGTCCTGCCCACGCGCCCAAGCCCGCATGATTTGCGCGCGGTGGGGGCCACGGTGGACATCGTCGAAGCTAAGAACAAGCCGATGATCTTTGTTGTGAACGCGGCGACCGCGCGCGCCCGCATCACGTCAGAGGCCGCGGTGGCGTTGTCACAGCACGGCACGGTGGCGCCGGTGAATATCCACCACAGGGTGGATTTCGCCGCCAGTATGATCGACGGCCGTACTGTCATGGAAGCGAGCCCCAATGGACGGTCCGCGAAGGAAATCGCGAGCCTGTGGGAATATCTCGACCTTCGATTGGCAAAGCTGGACCGCGCGGTGGTGACCGCGTCTGACGGCACATTCGGCGCCACTCAATCCAGCGGCAGTTCCATTGGGCGTTCCACGCCGGCCTTCGGGCGCCGGGCGATGACGACCACGCGTGCTTAAGCCACCAGGAATGGGACGAACAGAATGACGAAAGCAAGATTTGCCAGTCTGACCGCCGGTCTCCTGGCGCGCAAAGGGGAAGCGGCCCCTCCGGTCGCCATGTTCAATAAGGCCGCGCCGGTGCCGGAAAGCCCCGCGCAATTCGAAGATGTGTCGCCCGACATGCAGGAGCGCATTGATACGATTGTGGAGAGCCCTCAGTCGCCGTCGAATTGGACCCATCCACCAATACCGATCGAAACGCCGCCGCCGTCGCTTGATTTGGAAAGCGAATATGGCATGGACGATCAGAGGGGCGGTTCGGCGCAAGACGCGGGCGTTCCGATCCGCTATGGATTGTTATCGCGGCCAGGCGCCTCAAAGGATAAGGCGAATGAGGCAGCTCTGTTCACCCGCATAACACCCCTGTCGGCGCCGCAATTCGGGCGCCGGAAGGACGGGCACCAAAGCGAGCGTGGACAGATTGTCAGCATGCCGCCAAAAAAAAAGGTGGAACCGGCAAACGATCAGCCTCCGCAAGAAGAGCCTGCCCAAGAAGAGCCGCCGCAATACAGTCGGAAAATCGAAGCGGCTGTCCCCCCGACGGAAGATCAGCGCCGGACGCTTATCGTTTCCCGCGCTCGGGCCCCGTCCGTACGGCGCACGGCCATTACGCTGCGCCTCGATGAGGAACGGTATCTTCGTCTCAAATATGCGGGCGCGCAGCTCGGCAAAACCAGTCAAGCGATCCTTGAGACGGCATTGGACCGGTATTTAACGTCGCTGGGCAACAAGTTTACCCACGACACTGAATGGCTGCGCCGAACGGTTTCCATCGTTCAAAAAGGAAGTAAGAGTTAATCGTCTGCCCACTGTCAGACGCATAAGCTAGGCACCGCCCCGCTTTGTCCGCGCCCCATCGGATCCCCCCGTTCGATTGGGCCTTTTGCAAAGCCAACCTGGTCCCACCGGCCCAACCTGCACACCTAGGCCATAGATAAGCCAGGTGGGGCGGTGCCGCCCTTTGTTAAAAAACGTGCGGCCGCACGTCATTGACCGCACGTTTACGCCCATCACTGATACTCTCACTCCGATGACAACAGCCGACTTAACGGGTAGGGGGAACCATGACCCAGATTGCTGAGGAAAATTCAACACCGACTATCGATGCAAATGATCTTGAGTTTGCGGATCTGGCGCGTCTTGGAAAAAACGATTGGTGGCGATATGTGCTGTCCGTCGTGCTGTTCTTTGGTCTAGGCTTTGTTCTCAACGTTGTCTTTTCCGGTTTGATTTGGCTGGTCACCGGCATCAGTCCAGAGAGCATCATTCTTGGCTCGGCCATCGATTATTCTACCCGTGAGGGCACCATTCGCGGGTTGGCATTGCTGTCGCTGCTCATGGGGTCATTGATTGCCTTTCTGATTTCCGCACGGATCGTCTTTCCTTCGTTGCATGCGCGCGGCTGGCGAACATTTTTGACCTCGGCGGAACGGTTTCAGCGGCCCGTTTTTTTGAGGAGTTTTCTTGTCACCTTTGGCGTTTTGAGCAGTTTGACTCTGGCGCAGCTTGTTGTTTTCCCCGGTACATTGGAGTTCGTCCTCCAGCCGACGGCCTTTTTGATTTTTGTTCCCGTGGTTGTGTTCTTGACCACCTTTCAGGTCCTGGCGGAGGAGGTGGTCTTTCGGGGATACATCCTTCAAACCGTTGGATTGATGACCCGTATCTTTGCCATTCGCTTGGCGGTTCCCGCTCTTTTGTTTGCGGCCGCCCATGGGGCCAATCAGGAGATTGCCACCGGTGGCCTGTGGGCGGTGGCCATTTACGTCTCTATGGGCTTTTACCTCACCTTTCTTGTCTTGCGCAGCGCGGGCATTGAAGAGGCCACAGGGTTCCACCTTGCCAATAACATCTTTGCGTTTTCCGTATTGGGGTATGCAGCGGGCGGCTTTTACTTTCCCACCATTTTGTTCGACCCATCCACAATCATTGATGTTTTCGACTTTGCCATGGTGGTCGGCGCGCTGGGTCTACACTTTTTGGTTTTGCGATCATTGGAGCGGCGAAATACGACAACTCCATTTCATGTGTCCAATGCGCCACAATAGGCCACTTGATTTACTTATCTTTGGCGGTGCTGCAAAGCAACAAAGGCCTCTAAAACGCTACGAACAAATGATCGGCATATATTCGCGCGCCTCTTCCTGATGTTTTCGTTAATAGAGGTTAACAAAGTTACGAAGTATTTCCTTGAACACTTGCGCAAATCATGGGTATAAAAGCAAAGGCGTCTTGATTATTTAGATTAGTAACCATAAATTATATAAAAAAGATGGTCGCCAACCGGGGATATTCTTATGGAAGAAAAGGCCGACTTAGTCGATATGACAGCGGAGATTGTATCCGCTTACGTGGGCAACAATACAATTGGTGCTCAAGAATTGCCTGGCCTTATTCAGCAAGTGTATTCGGCGCTCAACCAAGCAACCCGCAATGGTGATGCTGGTATAGTGGCCGAACCGCGCCGTCCTGCCATCAATATCAAGAAGTCAATTATGCCCGATTACTTGATTTGTCTTGAAGACGGCAAGAAGTTTAAGTCTTTAAAGCGTCACTTGCGGACGCATTATAATCTTTCGCCTGATGAATACAGGGCAAAATGGGGGCTGCCGAAAGACTACCCCATGGTTGCGCCGAAATACGCAGAGGCGCGTTCTGCCTTGGCGAAGGAAATGGGCTTAGGACAAAAAGGCCGCCCAAAGAAAAGAAAGCTGGCTGAAGCAACCGGCTGACGATAAAGCGCTTTTGTCTTGCGAATACCACAAAAGCGCTTGCTCCTTGACTTGTGAATATTGTGGTGGCGCGCGGCGATAGGCTGCGAACACTCATTTTTACTTGTTGGGGTGTGCCGCAAGCAGCACGATATGACGGATCCGATAGGGGCTGGGATGTTGGATGACTCTAAAGATCAGTGGCAAATGACCTTTCGCCGTCAATTGATCTTAGCGGAACAAAAAGATGTGTTTGATTATTGGCAGGCGATGCGTGGTGATCGCCGTTTGCCGTCTCGGGCGGATCTGAACCCGGCGGCGCTGAAAAAGCATCTGCCGACAATTTTACTGCTCAACGTCATAGATGCGGACAGATTTTCCGTGCGTCTTGCCGGAACGGGGATCCGCGAGGTCCTGGACGAAGAAATCACGGGCAAGTTCCTAACGGACATCGATTTTGGCGAACACAATGCCTATTGGCAGGCGGCCCATCACCGCGTCGTTACGGAGAAACGGCCGGCACAAGGCGTCGCGCCGGTCACGTGGCGAAACAAGGGCAATCTTTTTGTGTTTTGGCTGCGCATGCCGCTGTCGGCGGATGGCGAACAGGTGGACATGATTTTAGGGTACGATGTCTATTTGGCCGCGGCCAAGGTCGATGCCTTGTCCAAACAACAGCGCATGGCACAAGCTGGCTGAGCCCGGCGACTTTTTGGTCGGTTCACGGAACGATAATTCCCCTTATACTGTCCATCTAGACCGCGAGAAGTCGTGGTGTCGGCACGTTTTGCGTTTTAAAAGAGCTCTTCAGAGCTGGAGATAAACCATGAAGGCGGGGTTTGCCTGGGCAAGTATGGGGGCGGCGGTCATTTTGGCCGGAGCGTTGTCTCTGTCTTTCCTGGGGGCCGGCGGATCTGGACTGCTGAAACGTCAAGAGGCCGCTGTCGACCGCAAACAGCTTGCCGCCGTTCTGTCTTCCTCTGTGGAATGTGACGCATGTGCGGCGTTAGATTCATTGACGAAACGGTTTGCGCGGGCCGAGGGTGCGCTTGCCCGTGGTGTAACGCGGCAAATCGCGAAATGGCGCCTTACCTGTTCAAAAGAAGATTTATGCCGGGCCCCTAAAATGGCGAATTTGACGGCCCTCACACCCGCCTGTGCGTCGCCCGATCAAGAGGTTGACCATCTATCTGTTTACGGAGAAATTGACGGCCTCGCCCGGCTGGTCTTGATGCGGGGCGAAGCGTGCGGTGACATGTCTTGTCCGGTCATAGAGTGCAAAGACAAAGCTAGAATGTATCAAGGCCTTGAGGCGCTTGCGGCGATGCTGGAATCTCAGGGACAACTTGCCGGAAAGGACCCCGATATCGATGATCAGGATCACGCCGCCATGCGCCGTATGGTGCGGGCGTTCCGGCGTTCCGCGCGAGACCAAATTTCGACAATCGCGATTGAATTTCGGAAGCTGGCAAGCTTGATCAACGATCCCCCCAGCGAAACGCGTGGATTGGCGGACCTAGAAGAATGGCTCAAATGGCGCCAACGCCATATTCATCGGTTGGCTGATGATATTGATTTTGCCGCGTCCGAAACCGAACTTCCCTACGACGCGCTCTCCGAGGGCTTATGGCGCATTCGCACGCTGGCAATTGTTTTGGGCACGGTGACCGACGCGACAAATCTCATACGCGAAACACAGCAGGAATATGTGGGCGTGATCAGCGCGCCGGACGGAATTTCCCGTGAAGGTCGGATCGCGATCTACCGGGCATGGCAAAATCTCGGCGATGCGATGGGCGAGACCATGCTTCACATGGCGCGGATTACCGCCGTGCTGAACCGCCTGGAAAAGAAGCCAGATTGGCAATTGGCGACCAGCGACCCTTCGGCGAATGATGCTTGTGCGCAATCGGTGCGCCGCCAATCAAAAGATGCGGCGATCAAAATTCGCCATGCGATTGCCATGTTTGACTTTTGCGGCATGCGGTCCGGATGTTCCGCGAAACATTTACCCAATGCCTCTCCAAAGCCGTCTCTGGAGTCAGCCGCCGTCTCCGATGCAAAGCTGCGCGAACAGGTAACGGCTTTAAGGGAGCAGATGTTGGATGTGTCCATCAAAGACAGTCCGCCGGTGGCGTTATCGACGCCTTATGAAACCTACCGTCCCGGCGAAGCGGTAACCATCCGCGCCCGCGGGTCGAACAATATGTGCTTGGCCGCGGGGGGCAGCTGGATCGGCATTTACCGGGCGGGCCTTTCGCGCCGTCCGCAGAATGGCCAGGCCTCAACACCTCTTCGCCGTCGAGACTTGGAAGCGATTGTCGAGCATGAAACGAAGGCCGCAAAGAATTTTGATGTCATGCTGGAGGCCCCCACATCGCCTGGAAATTACACTGTGCGCATTTTTTCGGGGCCGATTTTAGGCGGTGCTCAAATCGGTCAAATGCCCTTGATTGTTGAAAAATCCCAAGCCGAAGGTTGTGACGGCTTCAGCGGTCATTGGTCCTCCAAGAAATCGGGGAATGTCTGGTTGTCCGTGCGCGGAAATGACGTGACAGGCACCTATCAGCGCACGCGAGGGGCGAAGCCGGGCATTATCGTTGGCCGCATTCGTCAAAATGTGTTGAAAGGCCATTGGACCACAGAATTTGGCTCGGGTGGATTGTCACTTCGTCTGGCCGATGATGGCGACAGTTTTTCCGGTACGGCGGGTTGGTCGCGCGACCAAACCACGGGGGCAGGGGACTGGGAAGGCTATTGCGTCGTGAGCGACAGCCCCTCCTAATGAAAAGGGCGGCACAAAGGCCGCCCTTCTTGTTTTGGGTCGCGACACATCAGAACCGGGTCGTGACCGTAAACCGGGCATTGATCGGTTCGCCCGTGGAGATGTTGTCGTTGTTGTGCGCATCGGGGAAGTAATCCGTATTGAGAAGGTTCTCGATATTGACCTGCACACGTGTGTCTTCGGTGATGTAGTAGTAAATCGCCGCATCAACGCGGGTGAAGTCAGGCAACTCCACGGAATTGTCTTCCAGCGCGAACATAGACGCCTGATGCGTGACACCAACACCTAAAGCCAGTTTTTGTGTGGGTTTGAACAAGCTCCAGATCGATACCATGGTTTCCGGTGTTTGGCGGGTACGATTGCCGTCATTGCCGCCCCCTTCTACTTCGCCATCCAAATAGCTGAAACCAGCATTGATCGCCCACCAATCCGTCAAACTGCCTTCCAATTGAAGCTCAAGGCCGCTGATATTCACGCCGTCCAGGATCAGCGTGTTTGAAGGATTGCTTGGTTGTGGCGTGGTCACACTGTCTTGTTCCAGCCAGAAATAGGCCGCGGTGAAGCTCAGATCGGGACGGATATCGTATTTTACGCCGATTTCGTAGTTTTTGAAGAATTCCGGTTCAAGAGCTTCTTGGTCCAGAGTAAGCGATAAGAACTGATCGCCGGAACGCGGCAAAAAGCTTTCGCTATAGCTTGCATAGATCGATGCGTTTTCGACCGGTTTGTAGATCACGCCTCCGCGGAACGAGAACTCCTCATCGACTCTGTCGAAGTTTTGATTGCCATTGAAGATATCCAGCACTTCGATGTCGAAACGGTCAAAGCGCACGCCGCCGACAAGTTTGATCTGATCTGTCAGATCAATTTGGTCTTGCAGGTAAACGGACATGAATTTGACTTCCGACTCGCGATTGCGAACGGGATTGGTAAATCCAAATTCGGGAATAACGATAGGATCGGTGAAAGGAATGGTGGCCTGATCATCCATCGTCGACGGAAAGAAGTTATCGTCCCGAGAATTTGCAGTGTCTTGGTCGCCATACTCAGCGCCGAATAAAACCGTGTGACCAATGGGGCCTGTGTCGAATTCGCTGACCAAATTGCCCTGAACAATGAGGTTTTGGCGGTCGGTCGTATCCGCATAACCGTCAAGCGTGATCATGGTTGGGACAGGGCCAATATCGGCACCGGCCGGATAAATGTTGCGATAGAACTTGTCATAATCCGCATATTGGACCGTCAAGTTTCCTCGAATACTGTCCATAAACGTATGATCTATGCGGGCACGGACAATATGCCCTCTAAACGTTGTGTCGTTGAGATCGGCCGATCCGAAGAACGTGTCGTCAAAACCCTCCAGTGGCCCATCTGGTCCAAGGGCATTCGGAACCGATGGCACGCCGCGGTCGACGACGCGATCATCGTCCACGAATTCATAAGAAACCATAATATTGGTTTGTGACGTTACATCCCATGCAATTGTTGGATTAAACGCATAGCGACTGCCGTCGAAGAAATCCCGGTGATTGTCTAGCTCTTCGTAATAGGCATTCAACCGCAACGCCACATTGTCGGTGAGGGCATAATTCACGTCACCGGCAAAATTGTAAGACGCAAATGTGTCGACACTTGCGGTTAATCCGACGAACTGTTCTCCCTGGATTGGTTTCTTTTGCACACGGTTGATAACACCGCCACCACCGCCGCGCCCGAAGAGCAGGGCGTTCGCACCACGCAGAATTTCAACTTGCTCTATGTTGTAAAGGGGCCGGAAATATTGCACGTCATCGCGCACGCCATCCAGGAAGAAGTCAGCCGTCGTTTGATTGCCCCGAATGATAATTGCGTCGCGGTGTCCCTCACCCTGACTGATGGACAGGCCCGGCGTGTAGCGCAGAATATCGCCAATGCTCATAAAGGATTGATCCTTAATCTGAACATTTGAAACAATCGACAGGCTTTGAGGAATGTCGATGATCGGCGTTGGTGTCTTCACAGAGTTCACCTTGTCGATCGACAGATATTCGCCTTTGACGATGATTTCTTCCCGCTCTTCCGCGTTGGCGGTCAGGCTGGTCAATGCAGTCGTGCAAAGGGCTGCGGTTATGATTGTTGTTATGTGAGACGTCTTCACGCGCTCAACCCCCGTTTATAGTGCAAATGCGAGGTGGTTGCATTTGCAAGTAGCACTTGTCAACAGAAAGTGAGACTTATTAGCAAGTTGGGGCGTTTTGAAGCAACCTGTAGATTGAAAAAAGGTATTTTTATATAACCGGAGGTTTTGTCAGGTCGGCGAAGTCCGGCGGCAGAAGACTGGCCGGTGGATCGAACGGCTAGATGCGCTCGTCGTGAACGGCGGGTAAGACCGGGCTGCGTTCAGCCCCTTCCGGCTCCGGCCGGGAGGTGGCGGTAAACAGGTCTTGGGCTGCAGTGCAGATGTCTGGGCGATCCGTGCACGTATCAGTCATGTCGAACAGGACGCCTGCGACCTCTTCGCCAACCGCGCTCATCACGATGGGCGCCACTTCATAGAACTTGTTTTGCGCTGATTCAAAGTAATCCGCGGGAACGACCACCACGGCGACGGCGAACCAGAACAACGCACGAAACACAAACATATTGTAATTAGCCTCAACCTGTAATTCACCACCTTAACCGTTTGGTATTTCTTTCAAGTAAATTGCAAATACGAAATTTTAAATATCGTTGAAAATCTTTGTGTGCCTCTCCGGTGTGTTAACAAAAATTAAGGTTTTCGGTGGCTCATGTATCTTTATGGGACGCGAGATAAACCAAAGGGTGTGACCTGTGGAACGCGAGCCGAGACTGCAGACAGACTTTTGGGTGACAGCTTATGTACGCCGTTGCTCCGTAGAAGGTGGGGCCGCATTTGTCGTGCGTCGCGGCAACGCGGAAGCGGGGGTGGTGCTCATCAAGCTCAACCACCTCAATGGTGAGTTCGCCGTTCTGGCCCGGTCGCGGGATCTGGACGGTAATTTGGTATGGCGCCAGGCCACGGGAGCGGCACCCGTTGAAGAAGCGGCTGCCGACCTCTATGTGGAAAAACAAGTGAATTTCGACCCCGATCTTTGGGTCATTGAGGTGGAAGACCGGGACGGACGGCATTTTTTGGACGAACCGGTGGCGGAGGACTAGGAACCAAGCGTTACGCTTGTGGTTGGCCCCCGAATGGGCTACATCCCGCCTCTGATTTAGGAGAAAATTGTGAGTATTGCCGATCCTGGCGCCGTGGACGCGCCGGTCTCAAAACCTGGCGGGCCGCAGCCTCGGCGCACCTTTGCCATTATTTCGCACCCCGACGCCGGGAAAACCACCCTGACGGAACATTTGCTGCTGTTGGGCGGGGCCATTCGTCTGGCCGGGCAAGTAAAGGCACGGGGCGATAATCGGCGGGCACGGTCCGATTGGATGAAGATCGAACAACAGCGCGGCATTTCCGTGACCACGGCGGTGATGACGTTTGAATATGAAGACATCACATTCAATCTGCTGGATACGCCAGGCCACGAGGATTTCAGTGAAGATACCTACCGTACACTGACGGCCGCGGATTCCGCGGTCATGGTCATTGATGCGGCGAAGGGCATCGAGTCACAGACGCGCAAACTCTTCGAAGTGTGCCGGTTGCGGGACATCCCCATCATCACATTCGTCAACAAATTCGACCGCGAGGCGCGCGACCCATTCGACCTGATTGAGGAAGTGGCGGACCAATTGGCGCTGGATACAGCACCGGTTATGTGGCCCGCCGGCATGGGGAGCCGCTTTAAAGGGTGCTACGATTTGCGGTCGGACGACTTTATTTCCTTCGGCGATGAGACTCATGACCGTGTGGGCCACAATGCCCTGTCCGAGAAGCTTGACGACGAAGAAAGGTCGGAGCTTGAGGATAATGTAGAACTGGTGCGGGAAGCCTGTCCGGCGTTTGATCTGGAAGCTTATCGGGAAGGGCACCTGACCCCTGTCTTTTTTGGCAGTGCTCTCAAAAATTTTGCGGTGAAGGAATTGTTGGATGGGGTGCACAATTGGGCGCCGCCACCACGTGCACAAACCGCGACCACGCGCAACGTGACGCCGGATGAAAAGAAAGTATCGGGCTTTGTCTTCAAAGTGCAGGCCAATATGGACCCGAACCACCGGGACCGGGTGGCGTTTATGCGGCTTTGTTCCGGCAAGTTTAAGCGCGGTATGAAGCTTAATCAGATCGGCACCGGCAAAACCATCGGCATTCACAACCCAATTCTGTTCTTCGCGCAAAACCGTGAATTGGTGGATGAGGCCTTTCCGGGGGATATCATTGGCATTCCCAATCACGGGGTTTTGCGGGTCGGTGATACGCTGACCGAAGGTGAAGATATCCAATTCACTGGCATTCCAAGCTTTGCCCCGGAAATCTTGCAGCGTGTGCGGCTGGACGATCCCATGAAGCTCAAGCATTTGCGGCGGGCGCTGGAAAGTTTGGCCGAAGAAGGCGTGACCCAAGTGTTTAAACCGATGATCGGCGCGCAGTGGATCATCGGCGTGGTGGGGCAACTTCAGTTGGAAGTTTTGAAGGAACGCATCGCCGCAGAGTACAATATTGATGTAGGCCTTGAACCGGCACCGTTTGAAACCGCCCGCTGGGTTTATGGCGACAGCGACGCCGACGTGAAAGCGTTTGTTGACCGCAACAAAGGCGCCATGGCGGAAGACCGTGACGGCTCCCCTGTCTTTCTTGCGAAAAGCGGTTGGGAATTGAATTATGCCAGCGAAAAATTTCCGAACATAAGGTTCGAAGCAACACGCGAACGGACAGCTTAAGCACAAAGGTATCTGATGGAAGTGCTTTCTGAATTTTGGGCGATCGTCGTTTCCGTGTGGGAAGACACGGTCTTGGGCATTAGTGTTAGCCGCCTCATGATTGGTGTCGGCATCTTGTTTCTGTGTTTTGTGTTGCGGTCGCTGATTGCGCGCTTCCTGATCTATGAACTCAAGATCCTCACCAAGCGGACAGAAACCCTGTACGACGATTTGATTCTGGAGGCGTTGGCGGAACCGTTCAAACTCATCCCCATCGCATTCGGTATTTTTTTCGCCGGGCAGACCTTGCTGCTGGAAGGAACGGCGGCGACCCTTGTTCAGAATTTGGTTATCTCATTGGTGACGTTCATCATCTTCTGGGGGCTTTACCGCATCACCGAACCTGTGTCCCATGTGCTGTCGGAATTCGAACATGTGCTCACGCGCCCCCTGACCAATTGGATGGTTCGGGCGCTGAAGGTCATCTTCGTGCTCATCGGCGCGGCTGCCATCCTGGAGGTTTGGGGCATTCAAGTGGCCCCCCTCATTGCCGGGGCCGGTCTCTTCGGCGTGGCCATTGCCTTGGGCGCGCAAGACATGTTCAAGAACTTGATTGCGGGCATCTCCATCATCGTGGAACGGCGCTTTTCGCCGGGAGATTGGATCAAGGTGGATGGGGTGGTGGAAGGCACAGTTGAAAATATCGGGTTTCGCTCAACCCTCGTCCGCCAGTTTGACAAGGCGGAAGTCTATGTGCCGAACGCTAAGCTGTCGGACGATGCGGTGGTGAATTTCACCAAAATGACCCATCGCCGGATCTACTGGAAAATCGGTGTAGAATACCGGACGACGAAAGAGCAGCTCAAACTCATTCGCGATCAAATTGAAGACTTTATCGTCAATCACGATGATTTCGCAGATCCCTCGGAAGTGTCCACATTTGTCCGTATCGACCGCTTTAACGACTCATCCATCGACATCATGGTTTATTGCTTCACGCGCACCACGGTGTGGGGAGAATGGCTGAAGCTGAAAGAAGAATTGGCCTACCGCATCAAAGATATCGTGGAAGGTGCGGGTACGGGTTTTGCTTTCCCCAGTCAGTCCCTATATGTGGAAAGCCTGCCGGGCCAAGAGGGGCCCGAAGCGTTCGTACCGCCGACCCAAGGCAGCACGCAACCGGAACCTGTTATGGAGAAATCGTGAAGGTCTAACATGTCAAAAACAGCTAAGCGGCGAAATCCCGTCGCGGCGCGCCTGACACGGTCGCGCTTTAAACAAAGGGTCGTCCTGCCCCGTAAAGGCAAAGGAAGTTACCAACGCCGGTCCAAACACCCGAAAGGGCAACAGGCCGGCGTTTTTCTTTGTTTGTCGGCCGGGAATTTGGTGAACGGTGGAGCCGCTTTTTACCTCACGCCGCCAGCGACTCTTTTTCGTCCAATGTCATCTTCCGCACACGCCAGAACCGCATGACCCGCTGGGCGGTTTCCGTGTCGATCTTGTCATAGATCCGCAGCAACACATTGGTGTTGTTGAGATTTCGAAGCTGTCCCTTATCCATCAGCAAAATGATGGTGGAGAAGGTCGATCGATCAAAGTTGGACGACTTGCAAGCTATCGCGATGGCTTCGCCGGTGGGGTCGCTCAACACACGATTGGCGGACCGTTCGTCGAGCCCCGTGAGATGAGAAAAAGCACAAATGAATTCGCGGATCTTTTTCTCCCGAACCATGCGCACCAGGAATCCTTCATTGAGTTCCTTGCGTTGCTCCGCCTGGGCCACATATTCTTGCGCGCGGGTCAGCTTCTTTTCTGAATTTTCGAGATCTTCCGACAAACTATCGGTGGTGCGTTGGATCATCTCATCGACGAGTTGGGGGTCGAGATCTTTGTTCCGATCCAAAATGAAGCTGCGCAGTTTCGAGGACACAAAGAAGAACATTTCGTTCATTAGGTCCGGCGGCAAATCTTGACGCTGAATAATGGGGGCCTGCAGGGCTTTGTTCTTCTCGCTGCGTTGGACGATGGTTTCCATGGAGCTGCGCGACAGTTCCGCGCCGTCATTGGTGACGAGCTTGAGGAACACTTTATCGTCGCCGCGTTCGACCAGTTCGTTTGTCACCTTCTCGCTGATGGTGTCGCGTTCGCAAATGGCCGCCAGATGTTCCTGGCTTTGCAGGCGCACGATGGCGATCAGATCCGCATCGTGTAATACGCCACTCGATTTAAGAATGGTCTGCGCCACATCGATTTCGTCATTCGCCAGCATGGAAATGAGATTGCGCGGCGCTTCTGGCACACAAGCCAAGCGTTCCGCCAATTCTTGGCGCACACTCATCTCAAACTCACGAGCAATTTGGCCCACAATGGCACCAAAACTCTCAGCTTGGTTGGTGTTGAATTCCGTTGTTGAGTCGAGGAACACATCGGTGATGCCGCGCAGCAATTCGCGCCGCTTTTCGCTCGATGGTTCTTTCGCGAGGTTCAGAAGGTCGTTCAGACGGCTCGGGGCAGAGGTCATATTTCAAGCCATTCGCGTAGTGATGACAAAAATGCGTGAACGGAAAAAGGATGGCTCAAAATTGTAAAAAAACGATGCGAGAAATGATTAAACCTCTCGCCATATACGTGTCAGCTTTGGTTCAAATTTTCACGATACGGAGCGTCAAGCAGCAGAATTAGTTGGCGGCGGCGACCGCACTGTCGATGGATTTTTCTAAAATTGTAACCATCTGATCTATTTCATCTTCGGTGATGATGTATGGCGGGCCCAACGTGATGATGTCTCTCACGGAGCCGGTGCCACCGGGATAGAAAAAGGCGCCATTGGCCATGCCGGCACCCACCACCTTGTTGGTGATGTTTGCATCGACCGGGAAACGCGCCAATGTCTCGCGGTCTTTAACCAGTTCCAAGGACCACAAAAAACCGCGTCCTCTGATTTCCGCCACGTGAGGGTGTTGGGCCAAGCGATTGAGGTGACGTTCCAAGATCGGGGCCATTTCCTGAACGCGCTCCACCAATTTTTCGCGCTCCATAATATCCAGAACGGCGTTCGAGGCGGCGCAAGCGGACGATTGGCCCCCATAGGTGTAAAACATCAGGCTTTGTTGGTTCTGAACCAGAACATCCACCAGCGCGTCGGTGGCGAAAACGCCCACCAATGGCGCATACCCCGCCGTGAGGCCCTTGCCGGAAACCATGATGTCCGCCTTGAGGTCCCAATGTTCGCACCCGAACCGTTTCCCGGTACGGCCAAAGCCGGTCATGACCTCGTCGGCGATCAGAAGGATGCCGTGCCGGTCGCAAATCTCTCGGACTTTTGGCCAGTAATTGTCGGGCGGCACGATGGCCCCGCCGCTGGAGCCGATGATCGGTTCGCCGATGACCGCGGCAATGGTGTCGGAACCTTCGGCTAAAATGATGTCCTCGAGCGCTTGGGCGCAATCTTCGCCACACTCGCCGTCGAAGCGCTCATGGTGTCTTAGCGGGTAGGGCGTTGGCGCCAAGGGGGTCTGTGTCCACATGGGCTCAAGCCCCTTGCGGCGGGAATCATGACCGCCCACGGACAGAGTGGCGACGGTTGTGCCGTGATAGGAGATGTCACGGCCAATGATTTTGGAGCGCTTTTCTTCGCCACGGCCCACATGGTAGAGCCGCGCCAAACGCAGTGCCACGTCCACAGCTTCCGAGCCGCCGCTGGACAGGTGAACGCGCGTCAGGTGTTTGGGAAGCCATGTTTTTTGAAGCCGTTCGACCAGACCCAAGCGGTCCTCCGTCGCGAAGGGCGGGACCACATAGTCATATTTGCCCATGCTCTCCGCGACCGCTTCAGCAATTTCGGCCCGTCCATGGCCGATATTGGAGACAATGGCGCCGCCAGAGGCGTCTAGAATGGCCTGCCCGTTTTTCGCGTAGAGAAAGCACCCTTCGGCACGTTCAATTTCGACCATCGGGCCACTGGGCACGAAAGGCCAAGGCGCCATTTCCTGAGCCGTCGGCATGAGCTTTCCTTTTGTAGATCTGACAAAACGTCAGCTTATCACGCGCAGCAAAAGGAAAAAGCGCATTTTGTTAGAGTGCGACAACCGTGCCCGAATGGGCGTCGATTTCATCGTGATCGCCAACGATGGTGAAATTTTTCGGAAGGTAGCCGTTAAAATTCGAGGCATAGGCATTGCTGTACGCCCCCATCATGCCGAATTCGATCCAGTCGCCGCGCTTTAGTCCGGCGGGCAATGTCACCGGATCATTCAGCTTGTCGCAGGAATCGCAGGTGGGGCCGAACACGGTGTAATCCACTGCCGGGCCCGTAACCTCCGTGATTTTACCGGCACCGTTTTCGCGGAACACGCGGATGGGATAGTTAATCTTGGCGCCTTCCAAATTGCGTTCCATGAAAGAGCCATAGGCCCCGTCATTGAGGTAAAGCTGATTGTCTTTGTGCAGAATGACTTGGGTAAGAAGAGAGACGCCTTCCGCCACCAAGGCGCGGCCCGGTTCCGCGAACAGGTCGACAGAAGGACCAAACAGCATCTTCTCCCGAAAATTGGAGATCGCCTCAAAATAGGCGTCCAAAGACGGTGCGGTGCTGCCGGGATAAGGGCAGGGGAACCCGCCACCCACATCGACGGTTTGGATGGCAACGCCTGCTTCTTTCGCAACCACTTCGCAAATTTCACCGGCGCGGGTAAAGGCATCCGGGTCTTCGCATTGCGATCCCACATGGAAGGTGAGCGCGGGCGCCGCACCCCGTTCCGCGATGGTGCGCAGCAAGCGCACGGCCGTTTTCCGATCCGCGCCAAACTTGCTGGATAAATCGAACATGGCATGATCATTGTCTGTCGACAGACGAACAAAGATCGTCAGGTCGTGCGCTTTTGTTTCCGAGAAAATCGCGTTCAGCGCATCTTCCGTATCAACCGCGAAATCCCGGATGCCGAATTCATGATAGGCGGTTTCATAGGCTCCGACCGGCTGAAATGGCGCCATGACATAGGCGGAGGCGTCTGGATACCGGTTTCGGATGAGTTGCACTTCTTCCAACGAGGCGACATCAAAGTCTCGAATACCGGCTGTATAGAGCGGGTCCAGGATTGCCGTCGACGGGTTGCATTTAACGGCAAAGAGCGTCCACCCCGGAAATCCGGCCAGAAATTCCGTTACCTTTGCCTGTAAAAGCTTTGGCTGGACAACGTAAGTGGGGGCGGTGGGGCGCAGGGTTTCAACAACTTGCTCCACGCTGGCAAAGCGCCTTGGTTCTATTATGGTTGCGGCGGCCACCAAACTCATCGACTTTAATACTCCTAATCAATCTGCTGCCGTGTCAGAGCGCCAGCGCGCTGATATACGGCAAAATGCGGCGCATGTGGTAGCACTTTCTTTCGAAAAAGGGAAGCGCACTCTGTGCGCAAATTTTGCGGCAGAGTTTAGGCCGATTTCGGAGGGGACACGACCCATTTAATCCCCAACATGCACGCGGCGGAGAGCAGCACGCCGGCCGTAAAAAAGGCGACGCCCGGCCGCAAATCGGCCGAAGTAATGAGCTGGCCGTTGATAATCAGGATCGTCAACGCCAGGACAAAGACGTCCGCCATGGCCCATTTGGATATAAAGACGAGAAACCGCAGGGCGCCGCGGGCGGCCCGCCCGTGTTGGTTCCATTGGCGCAATGCAATGAAGCCCGCGATGATTTTTGCCAGCGGCAAGATCACGGAAAAGAACAGGACCACCGCGCCGATCAACTCCTGACCGTTGCGGAAGAAGCGGTCAATTCCTTCCAAGATGGAATATTCGCGGCCAATAATCCCAAGAGACGAGATGGAAATGGCGGGCAAACAAAGGCCCGCGATCAGCAAGAGGAAGGACACAGTCAGCGCAAACTCCACGAACCACTGCGCCATCGAGACCGGTTGGCCGGCCGGGCGCGGAACTGTTGGGGTTGGCGTAGTGGGTAGGGCGGTGTCCGTCATGACCTCTCACATGTTTTTGAAACATGATTTTATCCCATGAAGCTGCTATGGCTCAATAACCGCCAGATTCTCTTTTGGGCCAAGCCATATGTCGGAAAACGCAGATAAATTTACCGGTCGCAGCGAAGACTATGTGAAGTATCGCCCGTCTTACCCGGACGCGCTGCTGGAGGCGATCTCGGATCGGTGCCCCTTGCGCGCCGGGACCATGGTGGCGGATGTGGGGGCGGGGACGGGGATCTTCTCGGAAGCTCTGCTCGAGCGCGGATGCACTGTTTTGTCGGTTGAACCGAACGCGGATATGCGCAATGCGGCCTCTGACCATTTGAGAAAATTTGGCAATGCGTTGGTTTTGCCGGGTACCGGCGAAGCGACGGGTCTGGTGCCCCAGTCGGTTGATTTAGTAACCGTGGCGCAAGCGTTTCATTGGATGTCGCCGCTCGAAACGCGCACGGAGTTTTCACGTATTCTAAAACCAGGGGGCTGGGTAGCGCTCCTGTGGAATGAGCGTGACGTAACAACACCCTTTGGGGCGGCCTATGAAAAGGCGTTGACGGTGTGCCCGACCCATTCAACGCATTCCCATTCCACAATTGTCGGGGCGGGCCAACTTGAGGCCTTTTTCGAACCGTCCGGATGCGAACTATTGACGTTCAAGAACCCGCAACAACTGAGCTTGCAGGGATTGTTGGGACGGCTGCGCTCTACCTCTTACGCGCCCGCCCCAGACGATCCGCTGTATGAGCCGCTGATTGAGAACGTGACGGACATCTTCAATGACCATGCGGACGGCGGCGAGATCACCTTTTCCTACGATACGCGCCTTTACATTGGGCAGCTTGCGTAAGCGTTTCCTGAAAATCGCATTCCAAATTGTCATGCCCGGTCGCATGACCGGGTATCCACTCGCGGCGCTCTTTGCCGACGCGATTGAATTGAAAACATGCTCTCTGCCGCCAACGGCAAATCAATTCAAAGGTGAGTAGATTTCCGGAGGTGCCGGGAGTGACATGTCAAACCAGAAAAATCGAGGATTCCCGCTTTCGAGATAACGATCCGGTTTTTTTCTGAGAGGGGAGCTAGGCTCTCCTATCTGTCAGCCGTTCTTTGCGGCGAGTTTGCGCTGGCGTAAGGACAAGACCGGTGCGTTTTTGTCCGCAGCGTTCTGATAGAAGAAGGTGAACTCGGCCAAGGCATCCTTCCACGCGGCGACGTCTTTCTCTTTCTGTACTTCAAAGGCATCAAAGCCACAGCGCAGCATGAACAGAAATTGATCGCGCAGCACATTGCCAACGGCCCGTACTTCGCCTGTAAAGCCCATCTCATCGCGCAACCGACGCGCATAGGAATAGGCGCGGCCATCCTTGTAAACCGGAAACTCGAGCGCCACGAGACCGAAATGGCTCAGGTCATCTTGGATCAATGTAGGCGATTGGTCCGACCGCAAGCGGATGCCAAGGGGCTGGTTGCATTTGCGCAGTTCTTCTTTTTCGTTTTGCCAGCGGTCCAAGGTGACAATGATGCTGCAGCTTTCCGGGCGCGCGTCATCGTCGCCGATAGTCTTCCATTCGTCTTCCGTGACGCGTCCGTCCTTAACCAGCGGCATAGAGTGTTTCCTTGAAGGGGGCCATTCCAATGCGGCGATAGGTGTCCAAAAACTTCTCGTCGCCTTCCTTTTGGGTCATGTAGGTGTCGACGATTGTTTCGATCGCGTCAATCACTTTGTCTTCAGTGAAGGCCGGGCCCACAATGTCGCCCAGCGATGCGTTTTCATCCGCCGATCCGCCCAAGGTGATTTGGTAGAATTCCGTACCCTTCTTATCGACACCCAAAATACCGATATGGCCCACATGGTGGTGGCCGCAGGCATTGATGCAGCCAGATATTTTGATTTTCAGTTCGCCGATGGCGTCTGCCCGTTCGCCGGTTCCAAACCGTTCGCTGATTTCTTGCGCCAATGGAATGGATCGGGCATTGGCCAGGTTGCAATAATCAAGGCCGGGGCAGGCGATGATATCCGTAATCTGACTAATATTCGACGTCGCAAGATCATGCGCTTTCAGGGCTTGCCACAGCTCGTAAAGGTCACCCTGTTCCACATAGGGCAGGGTCAGGTTTTGCTCATGGGTCACACGGATTTCATCCATGCTGTATTTTTCCATGAGGTCCGCAATGGCGTCCATCTGATCGGCGGACGCATCCCCCGGGATGCCCCCAATGGGTTTCAAGGAAATGTTGACGATCGCATAGCCGGGCACTTTGTGTTCCGCCACATTATTGGCGACCCAAGCGGCGAATTCAGGGTCAGACGATTTCTTTGCGTCGAAATCGGCGGAAACGGTCGGCAGGTCTTTGTAGGCCGGGTCGGCGAAATAAGCCGTGATGCGTTCAATCTCATCATCGGGCAGGTTCAATTCGCCCGTCTTGTCGATCTTGGCGAATTCGTCTTCCACCAGTTGGGCGAATTTTTCAGCACCGGTTTGGTGCACCAGAATTTTGATGCGCGCTTTGTAAAGGTTATCGCGGCGGCCAAGCTCGTTATAGACGCGCAAGATCGCTTCCAAATAGGCAAGCAGCTCATGTTTCGGCAGGAATTCGCGAATGCAGGGCGCCACCATGGGCGTGCGGCCCTGGCCACCGCCCACATAGACTTCGAAGCCCACCTCGCCTTTGTCATTGCGGACAATGATCAAACCAATGTCGTGCACTTTAATGGCCGCGCGGTCATTGGCACAGCCGGTGACGGCGATTTTAAATTTGCGCGGCAGGAACGAAAATTCAGGATGAAAGGTCGACCACTGACGAATGATTTCGCTGGCTATGCGCGGGTCTTCCACTTCACCGGCGGCCACGCCCGCATACTGATCTGACGTTACATTGCGAATGCAGTTGCCGCTGGTTTGGATGGCGTGCATTTCCACGGTCGCCAGATCTTTCAGAATGTCTGGCACATCGGCGAGTTTTGGCCAATTGAATTGAATGTTTTGCCGTGTGGTGAAGTGGCCGTAGCCACGGTCATATTTCCGGGCGATATGCGCCTGCATGCGCATCTGCTTTGATGATAGCGTGCCATAGGGAATGGCCACGCGCAGCATATAGGCGTGCAGTTGTAAGTAGAGGCCGTTCATCAGGCGAAGCGGCTTAAACTCATCCTCTTCCAGTTCGCCCGAAAGGCGGCGGGCCACTTGCCCGCGGAATTGCTCCACCCGTTCATTGACCAGCTGCTGGTCAAATTCATCATAGCGATACATGACGTGTACTTCTTGTCTGAGTTGTCAGCGCGACCGGACGGAACGCGATACGGAACGTGTCAGGACGCTTTCTTAAACTGCACCGTGTCGGCTTCAGCCTGTTTGCCAAGGTCAAGCCGAACCGTGGGGCCGTTTGCGCGAATATATTCGCGTTTTTTAACCGGCGTTGCCACGCCATTTTCCAGGGTCACGTCGAAGACGTAAGGGTCCACAACAACCCGGTTTTCCACGGATTGTTCGCCGATCGCCAGAAGCGCCGCCGCTTCTTCTTTGTCGGACACAAACTTACTTTGTTCCAGCGTTTCTGCCCAATTTCCAGAGGCATCCAGATAGACCACTTCGCCGTCGTCTAGTCGGTTCGCCGTAACTGCTTGTGCCGGTGTTACCATCGGTGTTCCCGCTTATCTTTTAAAAGGCAAAAGGGCCCGCGCTCCCTGCGCGTCCGTCTATTACCACGGAATATGGGGGATCACCAATTAAACGTCAATATTAGTGTGAAATAAAAATATTCACACAAAAAATTAGTGAAAATATTTTTGGTAAATGAAAACTGACACACCCTGGCCTAAACTGTAACAAAAGGGTAGTATTCAACCATTGATGAAATAGGTTGGGTCGGTTTCCCCGGCTCAGCTGTAATTATGTGGAATACGACTCATGCCAACTGGCACAGTTAAATGGTTCAATGCCCAGAAGGGCTACGGCTTTATTATCCCGGAGGATGGCACCCAAGACGTGTTTGTTCACATTTCGGATGTGGAGCAAGCCGGCATGTCGGCGCTGAACGAAGGGCAAAAATTAACGTATGAGATTGCCGACAATCGTGGAAAACAGAAGGCCGTTAGTTTGGCCCAAGTGGCTGACTAAACCGCATTCTGATCGATTGCACTCTCATGCCAGCGGCGCAGCAGCAAATGCTCGAGCCAGCTGAGTAAAAAGAAAATTCCGACCCCCAGCATCGACAGTAGAAGCAGGGCGGCGAACATTTTTGGAATTTGAAGGCGATTGCCTGCCTCAACGATGCGCCAGGCAAGGCCCGTGGCTGTGCCGGAGCCGGCCACAAATTCGGCCACAACAGCGCCGATCAGCGCAAGACCCCCTGAAATTTTCATGCCCGCCAAAATGTAAGGCAGCGCATTTGGGAGTTGCAGACGCAGGAGCACTTGCCAGCGGCTGGCCCCGTAGAGCTTAAACAATTCCCTCAAATTTGGATCCGTCGATTTTAAGCCCAATGTGGTGTTCGACAGGATCGGGAAGAAGGCGACGATCCAGGCCAAGATCAACAACGCGGCCTCAATGTTCTCTAACCCCACCCAAATCAGGATCAAGGGCGCAATCGCGACAACCGGCGTTACTTGCAAGGTGACGGCATACGGGAACAAAGCGAGTTCCAGCAATCGGCTTTGGGAAAACAGAACGGCCAGGCCGACGCCGCCTACCAAGGCCAGCAGAAACGCTATCGCCGTGATTTTGAATGTCGCCCAGGTTGAGGCCATCAACGTGGCCCAATTGTCGATAAGGGCGCCGAAAATGGCGGACGGGGCCGGCAGCACAAAGGGTTTGATGTTGTAGATCGCCACAATGGCTTCCCACCCTGCGAGGAAGATGAGCCCCACACTTAGCGGCACGGCTATTCTGATCGCGCGGGACGTGACGCTATCATTCGTCATGACGCGTCAATCCCGCTGAGTAAGGATGTGGAGACCTGACGGCAATAGTCTGTATACTGAGAGGATAGGCGATAATCGCGGCTGCGCGGGAAAGGCGCCTCAATGTTGATATCGGACATGATATGGGCTGGGCGTTCACTCAACACAATAATGCGTTCGGATAGGTACACCGATTCATAGACACTGTGGGTCACGAAGATAACCGAGCAGTTTTGGGTCTGCCATATGTTCAACAGATCGTCGTTCAGCTTTTCGCGCGTGATTTCATCAAGCGCGGCAAACGGCTCGTCCATGAGAAGCAAGTCCGGTGCGGTCACCAAGGCCCGCGCGATGGACGCCCGCATTTTCATGCCTCCGGAAAGCTCGCGCGGAAAGGCGTTTTCGAAACCGGTAAGGCCGACCAGGTTGAGGATGGCATCCACCCGCGTTGCGACCTCCGTTGGCGATATGCCGTTCATTTCCAAGGGCAGCGCCACATTCCGGCGAACGTTTGCCCAAGGCATCAGCGTTGGCTCTTGAAACACGAAGCCGATCTCTTCAGATGGCGGGCGATTGCCCTTCAGGTTCCAAGAAATGTCGCCATTGGATAGAGAAATGAGCCGAGCGATCACGCGTAACAAGGTGCTCTTTCCGCAACCGGACGGTCCCAAGATCGACGTGAAAGATCCCTTCGAAATATCAAGGGTAAGATCGCGAAACGCGACCACGTCATTGTCAAAACGCTTTAAGGCGTGTTGCAGGTGAACCAGTGTGTCTGTCATCGCCCCAGAGATTATTGTTGAGGTTCAGACGGGGCACCGTCGCTGGTCACGAATTGAAGCGTGTAGGCTTGCTTGTAGTCGAGATCTTCCGGGTAAACCCCATTCTTGGACATGACGGTGAAAAACGTGCTCCAGCGATCATCCGTCATTACGCCAATGCCGCCAGCATCCGCATCGCCGGATTTGACGATCCCGTAAGTCTTCAATTTCTCAATCGCCTGTGCCAGCAAGTCGTCCGTCATTTCCGGATTGTCTTTCTTAATCAGCGCATTGCCAAGTGAAGGATCTTTAAACAGATAATTTTCCCATCCCTCAATCGTTGCATCCACAAAAGCTTGAACAATTTCCGGCTTTGTTTCTATCCATTCATTCGGGGCCAAAACCATAGCGCCGTAGCTTGGATATCCATTATCCGCCAGCAGATAAATTTCCGGTGTGATGCCGCTTTCTTTTTCGATCGTATACGGCTCCGATGATAAGTAACCCTGCTGGATTGCTTTTGGGTTTACGATGAAGGGCGCGCTGTTAAACGTGTATTTGCGGATCTGGCTGTCCTCGAATCCATATTTCGCGCGCAGCCAAACCCAGAAAGCATTGATGGTGGCATCGGAAATCATGATGGGATGGCCGCGCATATCTTCGATCGCGTTTATGTCGTCACGCGGATGCGTAATCAGGACTTGTGGATCTTTTTGAAACGATGTCATGACGGCTTTTGTTTCCGCACCCGCGGCGATCATGTTCAGCGGAATAAAGCTGTTCGACGCCATGCCCATATCGACAGCACCCGCGGCCAGAAGCTGGGGAATGTTTACACCGGGGCCACCTTGCAGAAGCTTAACGTCGAGCCCGCGCTTTTCATACAAGCCTTCCGCAACTGCTTGGTAAAAGCCGCCTTGTTCTGCTTGCGCTTTCCAGTCGGTGGCAAAGGTGATTTCTTCCGCGGCGTGGGCGGTCAACGCACCGCTCGCGAGGAGCCAGGCCGCCGCGCCAATGTAAGCGGCCGCTGCTTTTAATCTCCGTCTGAGGCCGGAACCGAACATTTATTCCCCCTGTGTTTGCTGACTGTCATTTTCTGGTTTGAGGCGAGGTACGACGGTCGGTCGCGAGTTCTCCACCAAAGCGCATCGGCTTGCAGTACGCATTTCACTTAAGTCATTTCGTTTGTTCTGATCCGACGCCAACATACGCATGACGATGATGCCTTGGTCATTTGGTGACTCGATGATTGGCACAGACATATCCTGTTTCAGATAATCGCGGCCGGATGTCGGTCCCACAAGGTCAATCGTCACATTTTTGACAGGTGTTTGGGATTCGTTGAGCACGAAGAATGCTTTGCGATCGCGTGTGTACATGGCCAAAGACCAAAAGGTTTCGGGGACAAGCGTTTCCACCCTGAGCGGTTTTTCGGTCACATCGAAAACACATGTGGATACCAGCATGTTCGGATTGGCCAATTCTTCTTTGGCCATTGTGATGGTCCCTTCCGGATGGTGGAACATGGTATTCGCGGGTGCTTTTTCAAGCAGGCGGTTTAGCGTGAGCGATGTGAGCACCACCGGCGTTGCATACACCACCACGAGGTGAACGGTTGCGGCAAGAATGACGCCTACGGAAAGCCAGCGAAGGTTTGAATTTAAAGGCATTCTTCAAGCACAATCTTTGGCATGGCGTCGTCATCTTCGCCGGACAGAAGATCCGCGCCCGCTCCGTACAAGCGCAGTACGAGGTGGAAATTCTCGTGTTCCTTAACAGCAAGCCAGCGGTCGTACCGCGTTTTGTGGGTTACATGGATGACCAAGTCGGTCTGTTTAAGAGGTTCCACGATGATCCCGTCCAAAATCATACTGTCATCTGAAACGGGGTTCAGATCCTCCCGCGTTAAGGTGTGGTTTGCGCCCGCAACATCGAGGATTTGCCCATTGGGCTGATAGGCCGTGAGGGTCCACCAACGGCTATCTAAAGGAACGCCCGAGATGCGGTAGTCACATTCGCCACGAAGCCGTCGATTGTCTCCATCGGATGTTGCCACAAAAACCGCGATTTCTTCCGGAGGCAGAACAAAGGGGCCTTCCCGCGCCAAGCGCGCTTCACTGTAGGGTGTCTCTAATGTCTTGCCGCCAAGGGTTTGCAGTTTCCACGGCCCATAAATGTCCTTGGACGGAGGGCGGGTCGCCGAAATCGCCCAAATGGCCGTAAAATAACCGATGACGATGGACGCGATCATCAGAAAGAAACCCGCCAAAAAACGGTCGAGTGCCGGATAGAGGGCGATGGATTTGAGGCGTTCCGAAAACACTGTCAGCGCCTCCTAAAATGGCCACCAACCGGGGCGCCGCCGTGACTTTTTGCGTCCCACATTGGAGAGTTTTTCTGACAAATCCCTTAAGTAGCGGCGGGCTTCATTGTCCAGTGCGGCTGTCTGGGTGCGCCGTTCCACACCGGTAAGCTCTGCAACTTCCGTCCCGTAATGGGCGCGGTCCATAAAGTTCTTCCAGAACTGAGCCGGCAGGCTGCCACCCCCCACGCGTTTCATCGGTTCCCCGTCATCATTGCCCACCCAGACACCGGTGACCAATGAGGGGGTGTATCCCACAAACCACGCATCGCGGAAGTCTTGGCTGGTCCCGGTTTTCCCGGCAGCGGGCCGGTCTGACAATTGTGCCGCCCGGCCTGTGCCTTCCTGCATGACCTTATAGAGCATGTAGGTCATTTCGGCGGCGTGCTCGCGTTTCATCACGCGGTCTTTCAACACTTGCGGGCGCTCGTAAAGGGTAATGCCGTCCGGAATTTTGACCGACAAGATGCCATATCGTTTGTTCATTTCACCGCCGGACGCAAACGGTACGTAGGCTGAGGTCAATTCCAAAAGCGATACTTCCGACGTCCCCAAGGCAATGGACGGGTTCGGTGACAGATCAGACTCAATCCCTAAACGCCGCGCTACCTCGATCACCTTGTCGCGCCCAACGGTTTCCGACACGCGCACCGCAACCGTGTTAATGGATTTTTCCATGGCGGTGGTCAGGGTGACAAAGCCCCGATAACTGCCTGAGGCATTTTGCGGTTGCCATTTATCCACCGTCAGGGGGGCATCTTCCATCACCGATTCAGGGGTCATGCCTTCTTCGAGTCCGGCAAGATAGACAAAGGGCTTGAACGCCGAACCAGGTTGCCGCTTGGCTTGGGCGGCCCGATTGAATTGGCTGTCGTCATAGCTGGTGCCGCCGATCATGGCCCGCACCCCGCCATCCAGATCCATCGTGACGATGGCCGTTTGATCGGCGTTGAGTTGTAGACGTTTGGGTTCCAGCGCGCTCAACAACGCCAATTCGGCTTTGAGCTGAAGGTCGGGATCGAAAGTGGTTTGCACAATTACATTTACGTCCGGCCGGCCGATGAGTTCCGACAATTCTTCCGTCACCCAATCCACGAAATAGTTCGCGGATCCGGAGGCTTCGGTTTCCACCAAGGTTGCGGGCTGCACACGGGCCGCGAAGACCTCGCCATGGGTTGCCGCTCCAATTTCCACCATCTTGTTCAAAACCAGGTTGGCGCGGCGGTGGGCCCCCTCAATATTGTTGGTGGGGGCGTAGCGAGACGGGGCTTGCGGCAAGCCGGCAATCAGCGCCGCTTCGGCAATGGACACATCACGGGCGGACTTCCCGAAGTAATATTGTGCGGCGGCTTCGACGCCGTATGTTCCAGCGCCCAAATAGATGCGGTTCAGATAGAGGGTGAGGATCTCATTCTTGCTGAGATTGGCTTCCAGCCACATGGCCAGCAGCATTTCTTGAATTTTGCGTTCAAACGTTCGTTCCGGCGTCAAAAACAAGTTCTTGGCCAATTGCTGGGTGAGGGTGCTGCCCCCTTGGGCCAAGCGGCCTTCCTGGTAGTTGACCCAGACGGCGCGGCTGAGGCCCCTTAGGTCAATTCCGTAATGCTGGTAGAAGCGGCGGTCTTCGATGGCCAAAAACGCATCGATCAAATGCTTGGGCAGTTCGTCGAGCGGCACGAGCGAGCCGTAGCGCGCCCCCCGTTTCATCAGGATCTGACCATTGCGGTCGAGAAAGGTAATGCTGGGCGCGCCTTTTTGATCCCAAATGTCCGACAGTTCCGGTGTCTCCGGCAGCAAGGCAGCGGCATAGAACACAAAGCCGATCATCGACAGGGTGGCCGTCATCGAGATCGCGATGAACGCGTTCCGCGCATAGATGCGCCATCGTTTTGGACCAGATGCGTTCATGCTGAGACTACCGAATACCTCTAAGTGTCGGCTTACAGTGATTTGGGAGAGATCGCCAGCATTTGCCGCGTCCCCTATCGCGGTCAGGCGGTCCTAACCTGTGGGCCCAATGGGGCGATATTGGGGCGCGTTGCGTCTTTGTCATAAGAGATATGCGAAAATCACGATCAAGAAAAAATATGAGAAATGCTGTGTAAGGTTTTGTAATAAAATAAAAAATTGTGTCTTTTTGGATGGAAAGACGGTGTAGGATAGATTTTCATTTGTCTCTCAAACTTCCGATACAGCCTCCCTATATTCTCTTAAGACAAATCAGATGGCACATCGCACTGTGTGTGTCCGGACATATGGTGGAGAGAGATGGACTTAGGGTTGGCGGGTAAGACCGCATTGGTGACGGGGTCTAATCGGGGAACGGGCGCTGCTATCGCGCGCACGCTCGCAACAGAAGGGGCGACCGTTCTTGTCCATCGGCTGCAATGTGACGCTCCCGATCCAACCACAGACGCGATCAAGGCGGACGGCGGAACGGCCATGTCGGTTTGCGGCGATATCACCACGGAAAGTGGTGCCGACGCCTTGGCCCATTCCTTGGCCGAACGCACGGATTCCATCGATATCCTGGTTAACAATTACGGCACGGCGGAAGCGGGGCAATGGATCGATTTGACCGCACAGGAATGGACCGACATGTACGAAAAGAACGTGCTGTCGGCCACGCGTTGTATTGAGCGGTTCTTACCCAGTATGAGAGACAAGGGGTGGGGCCGCATTATCCAAATCGGAACGATCGGATCTTTCCGACCGAACGCCCGGATGCCGCATTATTACGCCGCGAAGTCCGCGCTTGCCGCGGCAACGGTGAGTCTTTCGAAAGAACTTGCCGGCTCCGGCATCACCGTGAACACGGTGAGTCCTGGGTTGATCAAGACGCCCGAGGTGGAATCCCATTTCCGGTCGATGGCTGAGCGAAAAGGGTGGGGGGACGACTGGTCCACCATCGAGAAACAGGCGATCGAACGCATGGGCGGAAACTCATCCGGACGGATCGCGCTTCCCGAAGAAATAGGGGACTTGGTGGCCTTCGTTGCCAGTACCCGCGCCGACTATATCAACGGGGAAAACATTCGCATTGATGGCGGATCGATCGACGCGCCGTACTAGGTGTCGAATGTCCGTAAACAGAATAGTGACCGGTAAAGTGGCCGGTCACTTAAACTGTGGGGACTAGTAGATCGGATCGCAAGACAGTACACGGCCATTATAGGCATTCACCTTCAGCAATACCGGGCTTCCGTGGTGATCGTAACTGCGGGCAAAGTAATAACCATGCTTCATACGAATTCTGCTGACCCGGTGAAACCCCTGATCTGCCAGGCGATACTTCAGTTTGCGTGTTGACAGATAGCCATCATGATGTCCGTACCCGTGATAACCGGCATAGGCGCGGCGCTTCCACAGAAGCTCACCCGAATACGGGTGAAATGCTAAAGTCATAAGCCGTCCCCGGCGATTGTGCGCTCCTACAAGGATCCGATTGGGGTGGTATTTGATGTATTCGATGCCGTGAAAACCATGGTGCCGAACGATCCGGCGAATTTGACGGCGCGACAGCGGTTCATGGTGATATCCGTAATGACCGTCACCTTTTCCATAGCCATGGGCATTCTTATATGACCCTTTGCGGCCACGATCGTCGTGATAGTGGTCTTTGTCATGGTAGCCGGAGGATTTGCCCCCCTTCTTTTTGGATACATTCTTCTTGCCGGCTTTATCTCTTGGGTGGGGTCCAACGCCTTTGGTTCTGTCCGAATTATATTGGGCGGTAACAATTTCTTGACCATGGGCGGCGGCGGGAGCGGGCGCTTGGGCGACAAGGGCCAAGGCGGTCACGCCTAATAAACTAGCCATTAAATAAGGCCTGTACATAATATGACTCTCCGATTCTCAGAACATCGTGTTGATGCGTGCTATTCTGGACTTTGTTCTCTGAACCGAAGCTGGGCGCGCTATTCATCGCGTGTTCAGAGGGGAAACCGTAAAAGTCAGATCATGTTGAACACCGTTCGCCTTCTCTTTCTATGCTTGAGCCTTGGGGCCGCCGTCGCGGCGCCTCAGACCGCTTCGGCCAATGGGCGTTGTGAGGGCGTTTCCTCAGCACAAGGGGTTTCCTTCGGAACCGTGGTCAACAACATTCGTAAGCGCTTGCGGGACCCTGGCGGTCGTCCTTTGAAAGCGTGCACCGAACGCCGCGGCAACGGCAAAGCGGTCATCAAAGTCAAATGGCTAACGTCCGATGACAGATTGCTTGATGTGACCGTTGATGCGCGTACCGGCGCGATATTAGGCGTCAGAGGGAACTGATCATGCGGTTACTTGTAGTAGAAGACGATCTTGATTTGTCACGCCAATTGGTATCGGCATTGTCCGATGCGGGTTACGCGGTGGACGCGGCCCATGACGGCGAAGAAGCCCATTACCTTGGTGACACGGAACCTTATGACGCCGTGGTGCTTGACCTAGGCTTGCCGGAAATGGACGGTGTCACCGTGCTTGAAAAATGGCGCCGCGATGGACGTGCCATGCCGGTGCTTATCCTCACGGCTCGGGACCGCTGGCGCGACAAAGTCGCCGGATTTGATGCGGGTGCGGACGATTACGTCGCCAAACCGTTCCATACGGAAGAACTGCTGGCACGGCTGCGGGCATTGCTGCGCCGCGCCGCGGGACATGCGTCACCGGAACTCGAATGCGGTCCGCTGACCATCGACACACGTGCCGCCAAAGTGATGATTGAGGGCACGCCCATCAAATTGACCTCGCTGGAATATCGGCTGCTTGCGTATCTCATGCACCATTTGGGCAAGGTGGTGTCCCGGACCGAATTGGTCGAACATCTGTATGATCAGGATTTCGACAGGGATTCAAACACGATTGAGGTGTTTGTGGGCCGGTTGCGCAAAAAGCTTGGCGTAAACCTCATTCACACCGTTCGCGGTCTGGGCTATCGTTTGAGCGATCCGGCAGAAGAAGCCGCCGGTCGAGCAGAAGGTAAAGCTTAAGAATTGTTGCCAAAATCACTTGCTGTACGTTTGATCGCTGGGGCGGCCCTGTGGTGCGTGATCGCGCTTGCCGCTGGCGGCTTTTTGCTGTCGTCCATCTTTCGGGGCAGCGTTGAACGGTCCTTCGACGCCCAGCTCAATGTTTATCTCGAGGCGTTGATCGCGGATTCCGAAGTGCGGCCCGACGGCAGCCTGACCGCGCTGACGGATTTGGGCGATCCGCGCTTTGCTCAAGTCTTTTCCGGTTGGTATTGGCAAATCGATGGCGCAAAGGGGGTGGGGGCGCCGCCCGGCCCGGACTCTCGGTCCCGATCATTGTGGGATGAAGTCATCGAGATTGATCCCAACACGGAAGTGGCCGGCGTCATGCGTGGCTATACGGATGGGCCGGACGGTCAATCCTTACGCTATATCGCGCGTGAAATTTCGCTGCCGGGGTCCGGCCTCCCGTTCACATTCATATTGGCGGGCGACACGGAAGCCATCGAAGAAGACGTGAATCGCTTTGCGACCATGCTCTACTGGTCTTTCGCCGTGCTGGCGCTGGGGTTGTTGATTGCGTTGTTCGCCCTAGTGCGCCTGGGCTTGTCTCCGCTCAATCGTGTGAGTGAGGCTCTCGCCGCCATCCGCTCCGGTCAGGCCGACAGATTAACGGGCGATTTTCCGCGGGAAATTCAACCGCTTGCAGACGAATTGAACAGCCTGGTGGAACACAATGCCGCCTTGCTGGAACGGGCACGCACACATGTGGGCAATCTTGCCCATTCCCTCAAGACACCGTTGTCCATCCTAAAAAATGATGCCCATGGGCAAGAGGGGCCGTTTGCGCAGAATGTGAGCCGCCAGGCCGATACAATGCGCCGCCAGGTGGATCATTACTTAAGCCGCGCGCGCACGGCGGCCGCCGCCAATGTGCTGGGCAGCCGGACAGTCCCCGAAGCTGCCCTGTCCGCACTCACACGCACATTGCGGAAAATGTACGCGGACCGGGGCGTCGATATCGACACCAACATAATCGGCGGACTGGCGTTTCGGGGCGAGCAGGAAGACTTCGAAGAGATGGTGGGCAATCTGATGGACAATGCCTGCAAATGGGCGTCATCCCGGGTCAAGGTAACGGTGCAGCCCGTGCCCTCGGAAACCCGGCGCTTAAGCGTTTCTGTGGAAGATGACGGGCCGGGCTTGCCGGTAGAAGCCAAAGACGAAGTGATGAAACGGGGCGCGCGTTTGGACGAAAGCGTGCCCGGTTCCGGTCTTGGCCTGTCGATCGTGCGCGATATCGCAGAGCTTTATAATGGCCAACTTTCCCTGGAGGAATCCACGTTGGGTGGCCTCAACGCGACCATTGTGTTGCCGGCTGTCGATCTCTAAGCAGGTGTCATGCGGCGGGCGGAGATTCTTCTGCGCTCTCGCGGCTTACCAGACGAATTTCGCCTTCGTGTTCCACCAGGTCTTTTAGGGTCTGTCCGGACAAAGCGGTTGTTCTGGCCGATCGCATATCGGCCACCAAGTTTTTAATATGGGGATTGGTGAGCGTGTGCCGCGCGCCATGATGGCCTTCTTGATCCGCGCCGCGCACAATATCAATGATGTGTGCCAACGAAATGCGGTCCAGCGGTTGCGCCGGTTGATACGAGGGAATTTCTCCGGCGGTTTCGATGGTAATCTTGTTTTCTTGAAATGCCGTGAGGATTTGATTGATCGACTCCGCCGGGACGGCCAAGTGGCGCGCAATTTCGCTGGCTGTCCAAGGGGCTGCGCCCGCCGCAAAGCGTTGCCCGATCATCAATGCCACATGAAGGGCCAATCTTTCACGTTCGGCGATGCTAAGGAGAAGGCTTTTCGATTGAAGTGTGACATATTCCGGGTGCTGATGGTAAAAGGCGACTTTTGACCCCAGTAAAAGTATTGTCCACCCGGCATAGAGCCACACCATGAAAAGGACCAGCGATGCCAGTGCTGAATAGATCGCCGCATATTGCGCTGAGCCGACCACAAACGATGCAAAAGCCCATCCGGTAATATTCCACAGAATGCCCGCGCTAATGCCGCCAATCAGCGCGCTGGAAAAATGCACCCGCGCATTCGGGACGAAACAATAGATGAACGTAAAAGCAGAGATCACCAGCAGATAAGGGGTCAGCTGTGCACCCGCGGCGATTAAGGTCCCGAAGGGTTCGATCTGGCTGATCGCGGTAAACACCGCGCTGTTCATCAAGCTGCCTTTAATACCAAGGGCGGAAAATATCAGCACCGGTCCGATAAGCACCACGCTCAGATAGTCGCTAAAGCGTCGGGCAAGCGGGCGAAGGGACTTCACTTGCCAAATCTCGTTAAACGCCTCCTCTATTTTCTGGAGGAGCGAGATGACCGTATAGACCAAGAACAGCAGGCCAAGAGACCCCAGCACACCGATGCTGACATTTTCCACGAATGACACGACCGTGTTCGTGATTTCCTCACCTTGGGCTCCCAAAGGCGCTAGAAAGTTGAGCAGGGTGATTTCTATTTCGTTGTGAACGCCGAAGGCTTTCAGCACCGAGAAACTCACCGCAAGGACCGGGACGATGGAAAGAAGAGTTGTATAGACCAAGCTCATCGCGAGCAGGCTTAAGCGGCCATCGGCAAAGTCCCGCGCCACCACGGCGCCTATCCGGGCACCAGACAGCAGAATGCGGTACCAAAAAGGTTGGGTGCGGAGATTGTCTTCCCAGATCCGTTGGCGCAACCAAACACGCCATTCATTCAGGTGCAGCATGACATCCTTCCGGTCGTCACCAAAGAGACCGCCTGGGTCTTACATCGACCGGCTCACCATGACACGTCGATGGAATTATTTCTTCTCTTTCTCACGCGGCTCCGGACCGTGGTAGTCCGGGATTTCCAAGGTGAGGGCGTAACAGGCAAGTCTTACGGTTTTCGGAATGACGACCTCTTTACCGTCACGATTGCCTTTCTCGTAATACTGAACCACCCGGCGTTTTAGGCCCAATGCTTCCGCGGCTTCTTTTTGAGAAAGTTTCAAAGACTTACGCCAGCGTTTGAAATCAGCTGCGTCCACAAATCACCATTGTCAGTCGGCTTGGGGGCGGCCCCCACGAGATTACACGGATTGACCGGAAAATCCGTCAGGCCTGTGCCCCAGAATTGCGCGGTTTTCTGCCGTTATTTAAGCCACAGAGGTCTTTCAATGCAATTAAAAAGGCGCACAAGGTGCGGGTGACCTTGACAATGCGCACAACGTGCGCATATAGGGAGTGCGCACGGTGTGCGCATCTGTGTCGTGAGTTTAGGAAAAACGCAAATAAACCCGCTGTTCCTCAAAGCTTTTGGGGACGGCCAACAAAAGAAAGGGGTTTGCTATGTGGAACTGCGTTTATGTCTATGGCGAACACGCCTATGCCCGAAAAAAAGTCTTTGAACGGTCGGAAGACGTATCGATCGACGAAGCGGAAAAGGTCAAAACCTTTGCGCTCTGGCCGCGTTATGTGTTTCGGGTTGAATTCGATGGCGATCACGTTTGACAACGGACCCTGTGGATGTGCGGCGAGTGACGAAGCAGCATCCGGACGCTGATGTGGAGGTTATCAAGGTCATCAACTAGGTCCGGTGACTTCGGACATCGTCAACAAAAAACCCGGGGCAGCGCGGCTGTTCCCGGGTTTTTTGGTTGTACCGGCCAGATTGGGCTCTGAGCCGTTTGGCCGCGAGAAATCCCGTATTAACCAATTTCGGCCATATTTTCGACGGGTGCGCGCGGCAGGATTGAAACCTGTTTGTGCGGCACACGTTTTTATGTTGGTGCAAATAGCTGTAGTTGCCGATGGTCAGTTCCGATACCCAAGCTCAATTAAAGGCCGTTTTGTCGGGCCTGCCACACCGCTATGTGGAGCCATTTGTCAGTGCGGTTGAATTTGATCGTCTGGCGGGTGGAAACCTTCCGCATGCGTTGATTATTGAGAGTTTGCGGCCGGCGCTTCAAAAAACCGGAGCGCCGAGATTTGGAACGCCAACGCCATTGCGCCTTTTTTGCCGCCCGTTCGAGGATGTTTTATTTTCCGGCCCGGTTTATCCGAAAACGCGGGGCCGAATATCGCGGCTTTCCATCGCACCGGTATGGGGCTGGCTATCGGAACTTATTCCGGATGCGCATAAATCCCTCTGCGATTTGATCATAAAGCAAATTCTGTCCCGTCATGATGAAAAACTTGAATTGGCAACGGCGGAGCTACACCGCAGCTCCGCAAACGCCCTCAGCGCGATTTTCTTGTCCTATGAAATAGGAACGCCGGAATACGTTGCTATGGCCAAACGCCTTGGCAGTGAAGCTATTTTGGAAGATGCGCGAGACATGTGCGCTATTCTCAAGATCGCGGAATATGCAAATAAGATACAAGCCTACTTCCCGCGTCCCATCGATAATCTGAATGAGGATGACCTTCTTTTTGTTCGCAAAACCTACGATGAAGTGAAAGAGCGTTACCCAAAACAAGCCAGTTATTTTATCTATTTGCTCATTGGGCGGATGAGTAAGCCGTGGCAGATTTTGTCGGCGTTGCCCGTGCTGTGCCGGACCAAGAGTGAAGATGAAATCATCGCTTCCGAATTGGGAGGGATTGGCGATCAGATTTTCACGGATGTGGAGATGTTGGCGGATGAAATCACCAAAACGAACTTCTTGAATCGTGGGCCTGCGAAAAGCCTCAACGTGCTCAACCAGTTCGTTGAAACATCACGAGGGATCACACGGCAAATGAGCCTCAAGCGCGACGGGCCGTGGGGACAACGACTGTTCGACGCCCGTAAACGTGTGGCCCAAGCCATGGAACATCAGCTCAATCGGTCTGTGGACACCATCGTATCGGCCTTTCCAACCATTGAGATGGGCGCGTTCGGGGCAAACGGTGCCGCGCGGCCAGATCTGACGGCAGCGCCAAACGAAGACGAAATCGATCAAGCTGCGAAAGTGGCGATCTTTATCGACCGCACAAAGAACCTTGCGGCGGATGCCGCCTTTGGGAAGCATCACAAAGAAGCCACCGACCGCATCCAACAGTTTATTCTGAGCTACGGGTCCGACATGATTCAAGAAGTGCGGGCCGGTAATGCAGAGACCATTCGCAATTTGCAGGCTCACCTGGAAGCCACCGTTAAGATCACAGGGCTTGTGGTGGGCGAGGAAGAAGCGGATCTGTTTCTCCGCCGTGCAACCACGGCGGCGCGGAACTAAACGATCCGTTTGTCGCGCAGCGAACCAATATCGTCGTCGGAATATCCCAGCTCTTTCAGTATCTGTTCGGTATGTTCGCCCAATTGAGGCGCGCGATTTTTGATACCCGCAGGCGTTTCCGAAAACTGGACCGGCGTCTTGGCCACGGGGGCCGGACCGGGAACATTTGGGTAGTTGACGTTCTGAAGAAAACCCACTTGCTCCACATGCGGATCTTTCAGGACTTGCGCTGGGCTGAGAACCGGCCCGGCTGGGATGCGCGCTTCTTCAAGAGCAGCCAAGGCTTCATCGACGGTCCGCTCTGCGCACCAGTCACTCATGCGTGCACTTAAGATTTCGCCATTGTCTCCACGGGCAGCGTCATCGGCGAAACGCGGATCATTCAACCAGGTCTCTGCATCGCCCATCAAATGCGCCCACCGTTCGAACAAAGGCTGGCCAACCACCCAGGCAAGAAGCGATCCGTCTTTCGCTTTGTAAATGTCCGCCGGGCCGGACGTCTGACTGCGATTGCCGCTGGCGATGCGATTTACATTTGTGAGCGATTGTTCGATCAGATTGAAATTGAAGAAGGACAGGGCGGTTGCCAACAAAGCACCTTCCACCTGTTGTCCCTTGCCGGTCTTTTGCCGTTCAAACAACGCCGCCATTGTGCCGAACGCGCACAAGGACGCCGTACCGAAATCCACCCAAGGTGTATACGCTTTCGTCGGTTGGCCCGGGTCGCCGGTCAGGTAGGCGGCGCCGGACATGACTTGGCCGATGCCGTCAAACCCCACACGGTCGCTATAGGGACCGCCGCGGCCAAACGCACTGACCGTGGTGAGAATGATGTCCGGTTTGATCTCGCACAGGGAGGGGTAATCGAGGCCCATGGCTTCCAGGGTGGCGGGGGGCAGATTGGCGATGACCACATCGGCGGTTTCGACCAGGCGGCGCACAATCTCGCGTCCTTCGTCCTTCATGGGGTTCAGTGTGAAACCCAGTTTATTGCGGTTCATCTGAAGGAATTGGGCACCCGCCACATCATCGCTGCCCTCTTCAGTCATAGGCATGACGTAACGGTCTTCGCTGCCGTTGACTTTCTCAATGCGGATGACCTCGGCCCCCAGGTCGCTCAGCAAGGCACCGCAATAGGGCCCCGCGATGTAGCGTCCAAAATCCAGCACCCGAATGCCGTCCAAGATCCCCGCCATGTGTGTCTCCTTCTTGTGTTGTTCGGCCCGCACTATAGGCTAGGGATGCATAAGAAAAACAGGGGAAGAGTTGATGCAAGCCTATCTAGATCTTTTGCAAGGAATAATCGGTCCGATGGACGCTGACGCACCGTTGATCGGAATCCACGGCAAGGATCCGGTGATGCCGACAGCCTTCAAGATAGGAGAAGCAGCAGCAGCGGCCTTGGGTGTCGGGGCATTTGCAGCGGCCGCTTTTGGTCAACACCCGGGCAGGCGGAAACAGGACATCAATGTCAACACAAAACTCTCTGCGGCCTCGCTTTTGGGTTTTTTCCTTCAACGCCTCGAAGGCGGGGAACTCAAGCGCCCGTCCTTGGAAAACCCCACGGTGACGTTCTACCCCTGTAAGGACGGCCGGTGGATCCATCTGCATGGCGGCTTTCCAAATCTAGAAGAAGGCTTGCTCCAACTACTCGATTGCGAGCGCGATACCGCCGCCGTGGCCGCAAAAGTAGCGCAGTGGAAGGCGCAAGACCTGGAAGATGAGATCGCGGTGCAAGGCTTGTGTGCCTGCATGGTCCGCACTCGCGACGAATGGTTGGCCCATCCCCAAGGCCAAGCGCTTGCCGCGAAGCCCTTGGTGGAAATCGAGAAGATAGGTGACACAGCGCCCTTCGCGGAAGTGGCGACGGGTGATGTGCCGGACCGGCCGCTGTCCGGCATTCGCGTGCTGGATCTCACACGTGTGTTGGCAGGTCCTACTTGCGGACGCACGCTGGCGTCCCACGGGGCGCAGGTGTTGAATGTGTCGGCGGAACACCTTCCTAGCGTGGAACCGTTTGTGGTGGACACGGGGCACGGCAAACGCAACACCTTTCTTGATTTTCGACAGGACGCAGATCGTCAAAAACTCGATGACCTTATTCAGGGGGCGGATGTTTTCTGCCAATCCTACCGACCGGGCGCCTTGGCTAAGTATGGGCTGTCGCCAGAACAGTTGATCGAAAAGAAACCTGGTCTCATTGTGGTGTCGATCAATTGTTATGGCCATGACGGTCCCTGGGATACCCGGCCTGGATGGGAGCAATTGGCGCAATGCGCAACGGGCATCGCCGATGTGGAAGCGAAAGACGGCGTTCCCAAACTGCTCCCGGCGGCCGCCACCGATTACACCACCGGCTATCTCGCAGCTTTAGGGGCGACGGTCGCGCTTCTGCGTCGCCATCGGGACGGCGGCAGCTATCACGTGAAAGTGTCGCTCGCGCGGACGGGCATGTGGTTATTCGATCTGGGAATGGTGGACGGTGCTGATGATGTTGATTTCGGCGCGGCCCTGGAAGAGGTGCAGAGTAAGATGATCACCACGGACAGCCCGTTTGGTCGGCTGGTGCATTTGCCACCCGCGGTGACAATGTCTGACACGCCGCCACGGTGGGATCTGCCGCCGGCACCGTTAGGCCATCACAAACCGGAATGGGTGTGATGGATTGAGTTCGTCATGGCGCGCCCGACGCGAGCGACGGGCCGGATTTAAAGCGCTTGAGGTGAAGCCATACGGCGCGGCATTCGGATATCTGACCTCACACATCTTTCGCTCATTCCCGCGCAAGCGGGAATCTCACAAGAGTTTGCCAACGGATCCCGGTTCGCTCCTTATGGAGCGACCGGGATGAGCGGTGTTTTTCTCGTACTTTAGACTGACCTAGTATTCAATCACGCTGCGGATCGATTTGCCGTCATGCATCAGGTCGAAGGCGTCGTTGATTTTGTCCAACGGCATTTTGTGCGTAATCATTTCATCGATGGCGATTTGGCCATTCATGTACCAATCCACAATCTTCGGCACGTCGGTGCGGCTGCGCGCGCCGCCGAAAGCGGTCCCTTTCCACACACGTCCCGTGACCAGTTGGAACGGACGGGTGGAAATTTCTTCGCCGGCCCCGGCGACCCCAACGATAACGCTTTCGCCCCATCCGCGATGGGCGCATTCTAGTGCTTGGCGCATGGTGGTCGTATTGCCGATGCATTCAAACGTGTAGTCGGCGCCGCCGCCCGTCAGGTTCACCAGATAGGGGACAAGGTCTTCCTCAACCTCATTGGGGTTCACAAAATCGGTCATGCCGTATTTTTCAGCCAATGGAACACGGGCTGGATTGATGTCGACGCCGACAATTTGCTCCGCCCCCACCAGTTTTGCGCCTTGCACCACATTGAGGCCGATCCCACCGAGGCCAAACACAACAACTCGCGATCCGGCTTCCACTTTGGCCGTGTTGATCACGGCGCCAATGCCTGTGGTTACACCGCAGCCGATGTAACAGATCTTGTCGAAGGGGGCGTCTTCCCGAACCTTGGCCAGCGCGATTTCCGGCACCACAATGAAATTCGAAAAGGTCGACGTGCCCATATAATGATGGATCATGTCTTTGCCGATGGAGAACCGGGATGTTTCGTCGGGCATCAGCCCACGGCCTTGCGTATCCCGAATCGACGTGCACAGGTTTGTTTTGGGATGGAGGCAGGACTTACATTCCCGGCATTCGGGCACATAAAGCGGGATCACATGATCGCCCGTTTTAACGGAGGTGACGCCCTCGCCAATATCAACAACGATACCCGCCCCTTCATGCCCCAACACACTTGGAAAGATCCCCTCTGGGTCGCGGCCCGAAAGCGTATATGCGTCTGTGTGACACACGCCAGCAGCTTTCAATTCGACTAACACTTCCCCCGCCTTAGGACCGTCCAAATTAACGGTTTCAACGGTGAGCGGTTTGCCCGCTTCGTATGCGATGGCGGCTTTGGTTTCCATGAGTATGCACTTTCCGTGGTATATCGAAGACCCGCGAACAATAGGAATTGATCGGCTGGATGGCAAGCGATGTCAGGTAACACCCGCTTGGCGATAGGGCTGGAAAAGAGGGACTGTTGATTCTCATCTGGTTTTGCATAGCGGTGATTTCGCTCGCGACGCTAGCGGCTCTGTTGGTGCCTCTGCTGCGCTCATCATCGGGTGGACAGCGCGGCGGTGATAGCCGGCTGGTGTATGAAGATCAGCTTGCGGATTTAGATCGGGACGTGGCTCGTGGAGTTGTGTCCCAGGATGAGGCAGAGGCTCTTCGGACAGAAATTGCGCGGCGGCTGCTCGCGGTCGACAAGGCGCGCGATACGTCTTCGAATGACGCGGTCGGGTCCAGTCTGCGCAATGTCGCGGCCGGAACAATCGGCGTGCTGATCGTCGGAGTGAGCGCGTTATTGTATGCGGTCCTGGGTAACCCCGGTTTACCCGGGGTGCCCGCGTCGGAGCGTGCGGACGAGCGTGACTATGTCCAGAACATCGAAAAACTTGCCGCGCTCATGAAAGCCAATCCGGAAGACCCAACGGGGTGGCGCTTGCTTGCGGTGGGCTATCGCGCCACGGGCCGCCTGGAAAAGGCGGCTCAGGCTTATGAACAAGCGGTTACCCGCGGCCCGCAAGAGGCGTCTGTCCTCGCGGACTATGGAGAGATCCTCGTGCTGCTCAACGAAGGTCAGATTTCCGCCCGGGCCCGAGAAGTGTTTGACCAAGCGGTGGCTCAAGCGCCGGACGATGAACGATCGCGTTATTATCAAGCACTCGGGTGGATGCAAGATGGCGACTATGGCAAAGCGCGGTCCGCGTTTCAAAAGCTCCAAGAATCGGCACCTGAAGGGGCGCCGTGGCGCCAGAATGTGGACCGGCGCCTCCAAGAGATAGATGTTCTCGAGGCCCAATCGGGTGAGGATACGCCGGAGCGTGTTCAAGACAATCCTCAAATCCTCGCCATGGTGCAGGGGCTTGCCGCGCGGTTAGAAGAAGAGCCAAAGGATCTGGCAGGATGGCTGCGCTTGATGCGATCCTATGTTGTTCTCGAGGAAAAAGAGCTCGCGATTGACGCCTACCAAACGGCCATCGATACTTTTGCGGACGATGCAGAGGCGTTAACTCAGATCCGTTCCCTTGCGGATGATCTTAACCTTGGGCAAACCGATTAGATCGCTTTTTTGAAGCTGCCATAGAATTCCGAGAAGAGCGTGTCGGGATCGTTAGAGTCCACAAAATCCGCCAGCGCATCGGACGAGGCCGTTATTCGGATCCGGTTGGTCAAGCCGGAGGATGTGATGTCGCCTTCGAGAGTGCCGTTTTCAATCGCTTCTTGAAGCAAATCGGCGTCAATGAAATACAGCGACAGTTTACCGTCCGTATCCAGAATGTAGCGGACGAGGTGGATGCCCTTGAGGTCCTCGACAGGTTCCCCGTCCGATTCTGTCCAGAACAGGTTCAGAAATGTCCCGCTCGCGAGCGATGAGCTGGTGACGTCGAATTCGGCCCAGCCCCCATCCGGTTCGCCTTCGTCCTGAACGGTGACCAAGATCGCTTTGTTGTTTCCATCTTGAGTTTTGACAAAATGAAGGAAGACAGGGTCGTCTTCTGCATCCACCTGGCCAAGCCACGCGCCATACAAAGCTGTGTCGAGCGGTGTGTCCGCGGAAACGGGAAGGGGGTTTTCGGAGGTGGGAACACACGCTGCCAGCAGCGCCACAATGTACCCGATCCCCACCAGCTGCCAGATACGCAGTTTGTTTTTCAGTATGGTCAACATGTGACAATCCCCTGTATCACCCGATGGGGTCATCACAAGCGAGAATTGAGGCCGAACTAGGGCATGCTAAACACCTAAATGACGTAGGGGCTTTTCGCGTCATCTTGCCTGCTTGCAGCCCTCTGAAATGCTCTATAATCCCCATAATACCGCGAAATATGCGGCCCAAGGGAGAATGCACTATGACCCGCCGTCGCCGACGGATGACGCTTATAATTGCTGGGCTGGCAACCTTGTCCGTTGCCGCTTTGTTGGTGCTGACCGCGTTGGAAGACAGCATCGTGTTTTTCTACAGCCCGTCGGATGTGGTTGAGAAAAAAGTGCCGTCACACCAAACCATCCGGGTGGGGGGACTTGTGGCGGAGGAAAGCGTCACGCGCGGCGATAACGATCTGGTCGGTTTTACTGTGACAGACGGTGTGGAAACTGTCGTGGTGCGCTACCAGGGCGCGCTTCCGGACTTGTTTCGGGAAGGCCAAGGTGTTGTCGTCGAAGGTCAGTTCAATGACGAGCGTATGTTTGTGGCTGATAGTGTGCTGGCGAAACATGATGAAACCTATATGCCGCCCGAAGTGATGGATGCCTTGAAAGAAGCGGGGACCTGGAAGGGCGATGGTGCCTATGGGGCGGAGAAAGGCCAGAAGTGACAGCGGAACTCGGCCAGTTTTTTCTGATACTCGCGTTTTGCGTTTCGTTGGTGCAGCTGTCGCTGCCACTTTATGGTGCCCATAAAGGTATCGTGCCATTGATGGTGATCGGCGACCGGTCGGCACAAGCGCAATTGGTGTTGACCGCCTTTTCGTTTGGCTGCCTAACCTACCTTTATGTGGTGTCGGACTTTTCCGTCCTGAATGTCTATCAAAATTCGCATACGGAAAAACCGCTGATCTACAAAATCTCGGGCGTGTGGGGCAACCACGAAGGATCGATGCTTCTGTGGATTTTGATCCTCACGGTGTTCGGCGCCATGGTCGCCACTTTTGGGCGCAATCTGCCGTTAGATTTCAAAGCGCGGGTGCTGAGTGTTCATGCATCGATCTCCGCGCTTTTTTTGTTGTTTGTGTTGTTTACGTCAAACCCGTTCACCCGGGTCGTCCCCGTCCCCTTAGAGGGGCAGGGGCTTAACCCCATACTGCAAGATCCAGGGTTGGCGTTTCATCCGCCATTTCTCTATTTCGGCTATGTCGGTTTCTCCATGGCCTATTCGTTTGCCGTTGCGGGTCTCATTGGCGGCACGATTAATTCGGCCTGGGCGCGATGGGTGCGGCCCTGGACCTTGGCGGCGTGGGTGGCGCTGACCATCGGTATTGGGCTGGGCAGTTGGTGGGCCTATTACGAACTGGGCTGGGGTGGTTGGTGGTTCTGGGACCCGGTGGAGAACGCCTCTTTTATGCCCTGGTTGTTGGGCACGGCCTTGCTGCATACGGCCATTGTGGTGGAAAAACGCGATACGCTGAAAGTGTGGACGATCTTTCTGTCCATCACCACGTTCGGCCTCAGCCTGCTCGGCACGTTCCTGGTGCGAAGTGGCGTTTTGAGTTCTGTTCACGCCTTCGCAAACGATCCGGAACGGGGGCTGTTCATCCTGCTGATCCTCATTATCCTTGTGGGCGGGGCCTTTGCCTTGTTTGCCTGGCGCGCCAAAGAATTCGCACCGGGGCCCTTGTTCGCCACCATCAGCCGTGAAAGTGGATTGGTGCTGAACAACCTGCTGCTGTGCGTTGCGTGCGCGACGGTTTTCATCGGAACTCTTTATCCCTTGTTCATTGACGCGTTTGGATTGTCCAAAGTGTCCGTCGGGCCGCCTTACTTTAATGGCACATTTATTCCGCTGATGATTCCCTTAATGGCTGCGGTGCCCATCGGGTCCGCCCTGTCTTGGAAGCGGGCAGATTTGGCCGGTGTCATGCAAAGACTGACAATCGTCTTGGTGCTCAGTGTTGCTGCCTGCCTTATCTTGATTGCCGTGCAAGGCCTAGATCAGGCGTTGGCGGCGTTCGGCATGGGGATGGCGACGTGGCTGGTGCTCGGTTCTTTGTTCGAGCTTGTCCGGCGCACCAACCTCTTTGCGGTTCCGGTGACACGTTCTTTGGACCTCTTGCGGCATACGCCGCGGGCCACGTTGGGCATGGTCACGGCACATGCCGGCCTTGGCGTATTGGTTGCCGGAATCACGGGCGTGTCCCTGTGGCAATCAGAAAAGGTAACCAACTTGCCCATCGGTCAACGCATGGAGCTTGGGGCGTACACATTGACACTGGACAATGTGGTGCCGGTTGATGGGCCGAATTATTCCGCCACGCGCGGCCTGATTTCCGTATCGTCAAATGGACGGGAATTGGCCGTGCTGACACCGGAACGGCGGGCGTATAAGCCGGACGGGCAAACCACAACGGAAGCCGGAATTCGAAGCACGACGTGGAGCGATGTATACGTCACCATCGGGGAGCAATCGGAAGCTGACAAAAATGTGTGGGTCATTCGCGCCTATGAGAAACCTCTCGTGTTGTGGTTATGGATTGGCGCGTCATTGATGGCCGCGGGCGGTCTCATGTCCTTGTCGGACAGGCGCCTGCGTATTGGCGCCCCGAGGATGCGCCGCCGGGTACAAGAAGCGGTGACGGCCCATGGTTAGAATGTGGTGCGTCTTGACTGTTCTTCTGTTCGGCTTGGGGCAGGCGCTGGCGGTACAGCCGGATGAAATTTTGGACGATCCGGCGTTGGAAGAACGCGCCAGAGCGATTTCACAGCAATTGCGGTGTTTGGTCTGCCAAAATGAATCGATCGATTCCTCCAATGCGGATGTTGCGAGGGATTTGAGATTGATTGTCCGTGAACGTCTGTTGGCGGGCGATACGGACGAAGAAATCATCGATTTCGTTGTCAGCCGTTATGGAGATTTCGTCCTCCTGAATCCCCCGTTGCGCACCAGAACGGTGTTGCTTTGGGCCGCCCCGATCCTCATGACATTGCTTGGCCTCACGCTGATCTTGGTATTCTATCGAAACATGGGACAGCGCCGCGAAGAGGTTGCGCCCCTGACGGATCAAGAAAAAGCAGATCTCAAAAAATATCTAGATGCTTAACGGCTAAGAGTCGCGCTTTGGAAGAAACGGCACGTCAGTCAGAATGTAGACCGTTTGTGTTTCATCCCCCTTTGTCAGGGACGCTTCGATGACGTTCATGCCGAATATGGTTTCTTCGCCGTCTGTGAAATGTCCATCATAAGACAGCGCCGTGGGGGTGAAACTTGCTTCATGATGAATGACCTCGCATTCCCCATTGGCAATGCGCGACGACATGAGCCGCATCACCGGATGGTCTTTGCCGAACACATGCAAGGTTTCACCATTCACCTTCTGGCGCTGGGCCAACATATCTTTGTTGAGCATTTCGGCGAGTTCCGCTGCGATGGCGGACTTCTGGCAGAAAAAGACACCGGCTTCGCGCCGTTCAATGCCTTCTTCGTAGAGCGGCGTACTTCCGGTGACTTGCGCGCTCACGGTCGCACCGGCGGCCATCACAATGGCTGACAAAATTGTCCACATGGTCATGCGCATAACAAGCATCCTCATCCGTCGGTGGATTTGTCACATGGGCAGGTGATCAGCGCAATGTGTTTTGTACTTGGGGCATTGGCGCACTAGATTTCTAGTCACCAGGAAACAGGAGCACCACATGGCAAAACAATTTGAACGGGTCGAGTTTACCGGCAGCTTGGGCGATGCGCTTGCAGCCCGCTTAGACCGCCCGGACGGGCAAATCCGGGCCGTCGCGTTGTTTGCCCATTGTTTCACGTGCTCTAAGGAAATTTTCGCGGCGGCGCGTATCTCCCAAGGCCTTACAGCGGCGGGTTTCGCCGTTTTTCGGTTCGATTTTACAGGCCTTGGACAAAGCGGCGGCGATTTTGCGAACACCAATTTTTCGTCAAATGTGGCGGATTTGGTGGCAGCGGCCACCCATTTGCGGAACACGATTGGCGCCCCGCAGATCTTGATTGGTCACAGTCTTGGAGGCGCAGCGGTGGTGAAGGCGGCATTGGAAATTCCTGAGGTGCAAGCAGTCGCAACGATCGGTGCCCCGGCCGAAGCCACCCATGTGGCCGAGAATTTTCAGGCCAAGCTGGGAGAGATTGAAGAAGAAGGCCAAGCAATTGTGGAATTGGCGGGTCGCCAATTCTCGATCAAGAAACAGTTTTTGGACGATCTTAAAGATCATTCCGTCACGGAAGCAGCAGCCAATTTGCGCAAACCCATTCTGGTCATGCATGCCCCCTTAGATCAAACCGTCGGCATTGAGAATGCCGGTCAGTTGTTTATGGCCGCCCGCCACCCAAAGAGTTTTGTGTCGTTGGATACAGCGGATCACCTTTTGTCTCAGAAGGCGGATGCGGCCTACGCCGCCCAGGTTTTGGCGGCTTGGGCATCGCGCTACATCGATACCGAAACTCCCCCAACCGAAACGCGGGAGACGCCCCCACCCGTGGAGGGGGGCGTGGTGATACGGGAAACGCGGAACGGTAATTTTCAGCAAGATGTTGTGGTGGGACCGCATCTGCAATTTGCCGATGAACCGAAATCCTTTGGCGGAGATGAGACGGGGCCGTCGCCTTATGAATTTGTTAGCGCCGGATTAGGCGCGTGTACGTCCATGACCATGCGCATGTATGCGGACCGCAAGCAGTGGCCGGTCGAGCGCATATCCGTCACCGTGCGGCACAATAAAATTCATGCGGAGGATTGCGATACCTGCGACACCAACACGAATGCCAAGGTCGATCAGTTTGCCCGTGACATCGAGATTGAAGGTGACCTCACGCCGGAGCAATTGGATAAGCTGATGGAGATTGCGGATAAATGTCCCGTTCATCGCACGTTGAATGCGCCGGTACACATCCCAACTCAACGTGTGGCCAAACCCTAACGCTTTAGTGCGCTTCCTTTGATTGTTCCTCTTTCACAAAGAACATCATGATGAAGCCTACGAGTAAAAAGACCAACACAATCGAAAAGCCCGCCCGCTGACTTTGGAAGATGTTCGTTGCAATGCCGATGGCAAACGGCGCAATGAACGCCGTGGCTTTGCCGGTAAGGGTGTACAGCCCGAAAAACTCTCCGGCCATATTGGGGGGGACGATACGCGCCAGCATGGTGCGGCTCGACGCAAGCCCGGGCCCGGCAAAGATACCGCCAAACATGGCAATCGACATGAACAGATGTTCGGCGAATGTCTCAAACCCGAGGGCCGTGAACAAGCCGCTTAACAAGGGGATCTGTGCATCGCCGAAATCCGCGGGCGTCCAGAAGAAGAAAACAACGTCTGGGGTGATGCTGATGGACAGAACATTGGTCAACCCAAACCCCGCCACAGCGATCAGGATTGTCTTTTTGGACCCGATCTTATCGTCAAGCCAGCCGCCGACAGCGCCCCCAATGGCTGAAATGTTCAGGGTGATAAGAGCGAAAATCCCCACCTGCGCCGTGGTCCAGCCAAAAATGCCCGCCGCATAAATGCCGATGAACGCAAAGACCGCCGTCATGCCATCGTAGTAGATGAGGCGCGCAACCAGGTAGATGGCGATGTTCTTGTAATGAGAGAGGGAGCGAAAGGTCTCGACCAACCGTTCCAGTCCCACACGGGCGGCTTTGGTCACGCTCAAACTGCTGCGCGGCAAATCCGGTGTAAACAAGAACAACGGCAAAATGGCGATGGCAAGCCAGACGGCGGTCAACGGACCGACAATTCGATCTGGTCCAAAGGTTTCTTTTGATAAGCCAAGGGCGGGCGCATCGGGCAACGAGAAAAAGAATAACCAAATCAGAAAGACGGTCGATCCGGCGACGTATTGAGAGCTGTATCCAAGCCCACTTAGTTTACCGACCGCATTGTGGCTGACCAGCGACGGCAGCATGGCATTGTGATACACGCTGGCGAATTCCAGCGTGACGGCTGAGACGATCAAACTCATGATCACAAGCGGCAAGAGATGCGGCAAATCGGGAGACGCAAACCATAAGCCGAAGGTGAACAAGCCGGCGATGGATGCGAAAATTGCGATGCCGTATTTACGCGCGCCGGTCGCGTCGGCAAGTGAGCCCAGCACGGGGCTCATCATTGCGATCAGCAATCCCGCGGTCCCTTGGATGTATCCCCAATAGGACTGACCGGCGACTGGATCCCCGATAACCGTTGAAGAAAAGTAAGGGCCAAAAACAAAGATGTTGATGAGCAGGAAGTAAGGGCCTTGCGCGAGTTCATAAGATAACCAACCGAACTGCCCCATGGGCGATGCGGTTTTGCCACCGAGTATGGATTGCGTCTGCGAAGAATCGCGGGCCAAGTCGGCCATAAAGCTCCCCCGAAAATCTAACTTTGCTTTTTTCAAAGAGTCACAGAACACGAACAAGCGGTTTTGACAATGCACACGCGCTTGGCACTCGAATCAGCACGCGCCGATGATGTTTGTCGCGTGATTTAGGGACGTGGAAAAGTGACGGCAACGGTTCGTTGGACAGAATCAGACCGCGAGATCGTTTTTTTTGATGCAAGCGTTTGTTTTTGTTGGCATTGCGCGGAATCCCAGTAAAATCCTAATGATTCGCACTACAGATATCTCGAATCCCACTTGTTCTTTAGGATTCGCGACTCCAACAAAAAAACAAAAACGTTTCAGACGCTATATTTGGTGGCAAAGGATTGTCTGTATTGCTATATCTAGTGTGTTCGGACTGATTAAAGGGTTATCTCAAAATGAGCAAAGCTGATTTTATTGAAGCTGTAGCAAAGCGCGGCAAGATTAGTAAGGCGGAAGCCAAGCGTGCTGTTGAATTGGTATTTGGTGAAGTTGAAGCTGGTCTGAAGTCCAGCAAGAGCGCCGGCAAATACACCATCGGTACGTTCGGAACGTTTTCGATCACGAAGCGTGCTGCACGGAAAGGCCGCAACCCAAGAACGGGTGAGCCGATCAAGATTAAAGCGTCGAAGTCTCTGCGCTTTAAGCCGTCCATGCAGTTGAAGAAAGCTGCAGGCTGCTAATCAAACGCACACAGCGTTTAAGGAACCCGCTGGCAAACGTCAGCGGGTTTTTTTGTGCCTAATGGAGTAAACTACCCCGAAACCAATCGATGGTTTGGTGGGCCCAAAACAAGATGATTGAACAGACAAAAAAAGCGCCACCCCCTTTCGATAGAATACGCGCGTCTCGTGCGATAACGGCGTTTGTAAAGGACATCAAATCGTCGGACGATACGTTATTGCGCGCGGCATTTACGTCTGTCATGTCGCGTCTTGCGGCGCGCCGCCTGTTGCGGGGATTGTTCGGCAACAGCCCGTTTCTCACGCGCATCGCTCTTCGGCATCCGGCCTATTTGCTTGACATCCTGACACAAGAAATGACGGTTTCGTTTGATGCCCTTCTTGATGACCTGCAACGCCAGGCACAGGACTGCACAGAAGATGAGTTAGCGACTGCGTTGCGCGTCAGTAAACAAAAAGCAGCATTGCTGTTGGCGGTGGCCGACATTTCTGAAGTTTGGGATGGCGAGAAGATCGTCTCCCACCTCACGACCTTTGCGGATTGCTGTGTGCAAACAGCGCTTGATTGGGCGATTGCCGACAAAAGCTCGGCAGTCAGCGCAAATGACAGCGGCTTCTTTGTTCTCGGCATGGGCAAATTCGGTGCGCATGAGCTGAACTATTCCAGCGACATTGACCTGATTATCTTCTTCGATGCGGAGAAACTGGCGCGGCTGACCGACAAGGAGCCGCAAGTTTTCGCCATCTCGGTCACAAAAAAACTTGTGTCCTTGCTCAGCGACATGACCGCGGATGGGTATGTGTTTCGCGTCGATTTACGATTGCGGCCCGATGCGGGGGCGACGCAGGTTGCCCTTTCGACAGAAGCCGCAGAGATTTACTACGAAACTTTCGGTCAGAACTGGGAACGGGCTGCCTTTATCAAAGCGCGGGTCATCGCGGGCGATTTCGATGCGGGCAATGCGTTTCTTGCCGCGCTGGCGCCTTTTGTGTGGCGGCGCTATCTCGACTATGCGTCCATTGAAGACGTGCACAGCATTAAGCGCCAAATCCATGAACATGGCGGCCATCGAGAGATCGCAGTCAATGGCCATGATGTGAAGCTGGGGTGGGGCGGTATTCGGGAAATCGAATTTTTTGTTCAAACCCAACAGCTCATTCTCGGGGGGCGTGATACCAGTCTGCGCGGACGTTCTACCTGTGAAACGTTGGAGCAGCTTTGTGAACGGGGCATGATCGATGCCCAGGTGACGGCGGAACTCACCGATGCCTATTGGTTCTTGCGGTTGGTCGAACATCGATTGCAAATGATTGAGGATCAGCAAACCCATACCATTCCCGCCGACGACGATGGCGTCGCCCATGTGGCCCACTTTTGTGGGTATGAGGATGTTGATGTCTTTCGCACGAAGCTGATCGCGACATTGACGCTTGTGCGGGATCACTACAATACCCTGTTCGAGAACGAACCTTCTTTAACAAAAGAAACGGGCAGTTTGGTCTTCACCGGTGTCGATGATGATCCTGAAACCCTGCGCTCCCTCTCAAATCTGGGGTTTGAGCGGCCAAAACAAGTTTCTTCGGCCATTCGCGGGTGGCACCACGGACGTATTCGTGCCACACGCAGCGAGCGGGCGCGGCAGAAACTGACCGCGATCGTACCTGTACTGATCGACTCCTTCTCAAAAGTATCTGATCCAGATGCGGCGTTTGCGCGCTTCAACCGTTTCCTGGAAGGCCTTCCGGCCGGCGTGCAGCTTTTTTCGCTGCTTCATTCAAACCCGCATTTGCTCGATTTGCTGACAACGGTGCTCGGCAACGCACCGCGTCTGGCCCCCATTCTGGCCGGGAACGCGCAAATGTTGGATGCCGTCATCGAGCCGGGTTTTCTCGACGAGTTGCCCACACTCAAAGAACTCAGCGATGATTTGGCAGAGCGCACACGAACAATCGATGTTTTTGAAGAAGCATTGGATGAAACGCGCCGTTGGGCCCATGAACAATCGTTGCGTATCGGTATCCAAATATTGACCGGCCGCGCGATCGCCGACAAAGCGGGGGCTGCCTATGCGGATTTAGCGGAAGCCGCTTTGCTCACTTTGCTGCCTGTCACCAAAGCTTATGTGGCGCGAAAGCACGGCGACCTTGAAGGGGGTGACATGGCCGTGTTGGCCATGGGCAAAATGGGATCGCGCGAAATGACGGCAGCGTCGGACCTTGATCTCATCTTTATCTATGACGTGCCGGACCCGGAGGCCCTGTCGGATGGTGCCGCCCCCTTGTCCGCGTCGCAATATTTCATGAGATTAAGCCAACGCTTTATCAATGCGTTGACGGCGCAAACGAGCGAAGGAGGATTGTTCGAAGTGGACATGCGCCTTCGTCCGTCTGGAAACTCGGGGCCGCTGGCGACCTCGTTGGCGCGTTTCGAGTCCTACCAGCAGAGCGACGCGTGGACCTGGGAGCATATGGCACTGACGCGCGCGCGCGTCATCGGCGGCTCGGACGTTTTGCGCTCCAAGATTGATCAAGTCATTGCGACTGTTCTATGCGATGACCGGGATCCAGCGAAGGTGGCACGTGACGTTTTGGACATGCGTCAGAAGCTTGAGAAGGAATATCCAAGCCAAAACCCTATGGAAATCAAGAATGTGCGCGGTGGCCTGCTGGACGTAGAATTTATCTGTCAGTTTCTGCAGCTAACGGAGTCGCAGGAACATCCAGAGATACTTCGTGTACATACGAAAGAAGCATTGGCGGCCATAGATCAGGCCAAAATATTGCCGGTCGACGATGCGCGCGCATTGCTGCAAGCGTGTTCCCACTATCACAAAGTGACGCAAATCACGCGCATCGCGTTTGATGGCGGGTTTTCATTGGATGATATTTCCGCAGGGCTTGAAAAAATCCTCTGCCAGGCGGTGGATTGCGGCAGTCTGGTTGAACTGGAAAACCACCTCAAGACCTTGCAGGCACGTGTCCACGGACTTTTCCAGCAGCTGATTGAACGCCGTGCCGAAAACATGTCTCTCTAAGCGATGATGTCCTTGATCCAGTTGGGAAGGGCGTAGGCCGCTCGGTGCATATCCGCATTGTAGTAGGTGGTCTTGAGGTTCGCTTCCGCCACGCGAGCGGGCACCTTTGCAAGGGTCTCATCTTGTCCGAGGTTGAAGCCGTTACTGGCCCAGGTCAGGGCCATAAACCCACCGGTATAAGTTGGGGTTACCGTGAGATATACACCGCTATATTTGAAAACGTCCCTCAATTGACGGCAAGTGTCGCGCAGTTCATCGGCTTGGAAAAACGGTGCACCGGTTTGAAAAACAGCGATGCCGGTGGGGGACAGCGCGTCGCCGATCGTGCTGTAAAACTGGTCAGAGAACAACACCTCGGCGGGCCCCACCGGGTCAGGACGATCGCTGACGATCAGATCGTATTTCCCTTTTTGCGCCGGTTCCTTTAGGAACTCCGCGGCGTCGCGAATATGAATATTCAAGCGGTTATCGGCAAACGCACTTGCGTTTAAATCCGCGAAATGTTCCCGGCACAGATCAACCACGCGTCCGTCTATTTCGGCAAGATCGACCGATTGGAGGGAGGGGTGCTTCAACGCTTCCTCGGCGACCGCCAAGTCACCACCGCCAACAATAGCGACGTTCTTGACCGCTCCGTGTTCAAACATGGGCACATGGGTCAACATTTCGGAATAACTGTCTTCGTCGCGGGTCGTTATTTGGACAATGTCATCCAGCACCATGATGCGGCCATTGTCCGGTGTGTCGAAGATCTGAATGTGTTGAAATTCGCTGCGCTCATCGACGATTTTGTCGCCAGTTAGGTTGAAGCCTTGAAAATAGCCGCCGTGAAGGCCTTCGATAAAACTCTTGGACATGAAACTGAGCGATCCCTTTCTAGTGCCATGTTATGCGCGCGGACGTATAGGGTAGTTCCTGCGTAAAGAGAACCCAAAATCGGCGGATTAAAAAAGCGCACTCTGTGCGTTTTTTCCTATTGACGGGGAGGAGCATTTCTCATTATATGCGCGCCGCAACATCGGCCAGTGCCCGTGCTGCGCCTGTATCTATATTTTGTGGAAGTGATGAATGGCTACGTCTCAGTCGAAAGTTGTCAATCTGTCGGCGGCAGTGAAGGAAGACGCCCAGGATTTTGAGTGCAAAGACTATTTCGTTCAGAAGGATGGTCTGACATTCGCGGGCACGCATTTGATCCTCGATTTATGGGGGGCGAAGGGCCTGACCGACGTCAATTTTATCGAAGCCACCTTGCGCGAGGCCATCGATGCGGCAAAGGCCACTTTGTTGCATATCCACCTCCACTCGTTTGGCCCGAATGAAGGTGTTTCCGGGGTGGCGGTTCTTGCTGAATCGCATATCAGCATTCATACCTGGCCGGAACGTGAGTTTGCAGCCCTTGATATCTTTATGTGTGGGTCTGCGGAACCCGAAAAAGCCGTGCCGGTGTTAAAGAAAGCTTTCAATCCGACACACATCACCATCGGCGACCAAAAGCGCGGCATTGTGTGATTGATTTGCCGTTAACCAGCTGTTAACTCGCGTCACGCGACGGCGCTTGGCGCATGGATTTCGTGGTAAACACTATCTTTATTCCGTCAGCGTTAAGCTCGCGCCCATAGAGCACGCTTCAATTTTTGCGTGTTCGGGGCAGTATTCGGGCGCAAGGGATGACACAGCAGTTCGACGTTGCAATCATTGGCGCAGGCATCAATGGCTTGACCGCTGCCGCCTATCTGGCGAAGGGCGGGCGCAAGGTCGTTGTGCTGGAGCGTGGTGACCGCGTCGGGGGGGCTGCGGCAAACCGCGAAAGTTTCCCGGGATTTGTTTATCCAACGGCAGGCTATGCCAGCCCCTTGATCCATCCGTCCGTAGTGCGCGATCTTGATCTTGGCCGCCACGGTCTCAATGTTTTCCCGATGAGGGGGAATGTGACGCTGTCTCACGACGGCGATGCGCTTGCCACCTATGCCGACCCGGATGCCACGGCCCGTGCGATTCATGATCATTCCCACCGCGATGCGGAAGCCTACCAACAGATGATCGTGGCATTGAAAAAGTTTGCGGCCATAACCGAGCCGCTGATGTTGGCGGATTCCGAAAATGCGCGGAAGGCGACCGCGGATCCTTTAGCCGGTTTGGACCGGCTACATGGTCTGATTACAGATTTCGGTGAGCGGGACGTCATGGACGCGATCCGGTGGTCTGTAGAAAGCCTTGGGGATGCCTTGGACCGGTGGTTTGAAATCCCTTTATTGAAAGCACATTTAGCATCGCGCGCCATGTTGGGCGCGTCCCTTGGGCCGTATTCAGGGACGACCGCACCCCTTCTCTCCAAATCGCTGGGTTATTTTGGCGGTCAGGGCGGCGGAGCGATTGGTTATGTGCGCGGGGGAGCCGGGGCCTTAAGCGAAGCCCTGGTTAAAGCGCTTTGGTCCTTTGGGGGCGATGTGCGCCTAGATGCATCCGTTTCGGATATCCAGCTCAAAGACGGGAAGGCCACGGGTGTCGTATTGGACCGTGGCGAAGAGATTGAGGTGGAAACGGTCATATCAAGCCTCGATATTAAACAGACTTTTCTAACCCTGTTCGACTGGAAAGCGTTGCAGCAGAACCTGATAGACAAGGTGTTGAACGTTAAGACACGTGGCGCGATGGGTAAGCTGAACCTTGCGTTAGACAGCATGCCGAGATTTCCGAGTATTCCCGCGGGGTCTCCCCTATGGATGGGTGATTGGCAACTGACCACCACGCTTACGGATATGGAGCGTGCTTATGACGACTGGAAGAATAAAGTCCTGCCGAAAAAAGCTCATATCGTCTTCAACACGCCGACCGTTTTCGATACCTCCCTTGCCCCAACGGGAAAGCACGTGATGTCGGTTTTCGTTCAGTATCTTACGGACGAAACGCTGGAAGGCGCATGGGACGTTGCCAAAAAAGATCAGCTGACAAATCAAATTATCGATCAGCTCTCCGAATTCAGTCCCGGCCTCAAAGACATCATTTTGGACACCGACCTTCAGACGCCAACGGATTTGGAGGAAACTTTTGGCTTGAGCGGGGGGCATATTTTTCATGGCGAGACCTCGCCGGACAGTTTCTTTCTCCAATCTAACCGGTCCGGTGTCGCGAACCACCGCTCGCCGATCGGTAATCTCTATTTATGTGGGTCTGGGTGTCATCCGGCCGGCGGATTGTTGGCCATGTCGGGTCAGATGGCGGCCAGCGTGGTTCAGCGCGATCTCACCCCGCGGAGGTGGTTGTGAAGAGGGCGCAAAGCAGCATCCATCAGTATGACGTCGCCATAATCGGCGCCGGTCATAATGGCCTGGTTTGCGCCGCGCTCCTGGCGAAGGCGGGCAAGCGGGTTGTGCTTCTGGAAGCGCGGCAGAAAATAGGTGGGCTGAGTGTTACCGAGGAAATCGCCGAAAACGTGAACGGTTCAGTGTGCGCGCATCTGGTCTATGGACTAAGCAAACGCGTGGTATCGGATCTTCGGTTGGGCAAGCATGGCGTTTCTTTTGTTGACGGCTTTAGCAACACGATTGCTCTCAATGAAGACGGGGCCCATCTCACCCTGACGCCTAACGTGGAAAAGACGAAAGAAAACATCAGCCGGTTTTCCACCAACGATGCCAACAATTATGAAAAGTTTGAGGAGCAGGTGGCCGGGTTTGCCCGCGTGATCGCAACGCTTCTCAATGAGCCTGCGCCGTCCATGGACCCGTCGGACAGCGCGGGCGAGCGCCAATGGCATAAGGTGCGACAGGCCCTCAAGAAACTGCATGTGGATCAGGCTGCCGAATTTCTCCACCTTCTATCGTCAAACATTGTCGACTATCTCGACGACTTTTTTGAAACGGATCTTCTCAAAGGTGCCCTTGCCCATGATGCGATCATGGGGAATGCAATGGGGCCTCGCAATCCAGGATCAATGTGGACCTATCTGTATCGACGGGCGTTGGAGTTATCGAGCGATCCGCATTTTCGCGGGCATCCCAAGGGCGGCGTGGGGGTGATTTCGGATGGACTTGGCAAAGCGGCCCTAGATGCGGGAGCGGATATTCGTCTTGGTGCCGAAGTAACCTCTCTCAACCTGATTGATGGGCGTGTGGCCGGGGTTATTCTTGAAGATGGACAAACCATTTCGGCGGCTTCAGTTGTGTCGAGTTTGGATCCGAAAAAGACATTCCTGGAGTTGCTGCCGGCCGGATCGACGGATTTAGGGTTTTTGACGCGCATACGGCAATGGCGGAGCAATGGCACCGCCGCCAAATTGAATTTCACGTTGGACGGAATCCCCGTTTTTGAAGGCCTGTCAGAGCAAGAGGTGATTAGCTCGCGGTTGCTGGTATGTCCCAACACGGACTATCTTGAGTTCGCCTATAACCACACGAAATATAATCAGTTTAGTGATTTTCCGGCTTTGGAAATTGTCCTTCCCACAGTGCTCGACCCGTCACTGTCAACCGACGGCCACCAGGTCATGTCTGTTTTGGTGCATTACTGCCCCTATGACGTGGAAGGCGGGTGGGATGCGGCTCGGGATGTGTTCGTGGAACGGGTCATTCGTGCCATCGCAACTTTTGCACCGGACATCACCGATATGATCGTCGCGGGGCAAGTCCTGACGCCTGCCGATATTGCAGAAGACTTTGGATTGACGGGTGGCCATTGGCATCATGGGGACTTGTCATTAGACCAAAGCTTGTTGCTGCGGCCGGAAGCGGGGGCAAACCACCACGAAACTCCCATCTCTGGGCTCTATCTGTGCGGCGCCGGTAGTCATCCGGGCGGTGGCATTACGGGTATTCCGGGACATAACGCGGCCCAAATCGTGATTTCGCGAGAACGGGGGCGCCGATGAGCCAGCCGTTTTTTCCATCGCTTTTGCCGTCTCCATTTCATCTGCGCACGGCACGTCTGTGCAACACCAATGCCTGGGTGGAGGAAAACGGGTGGACCAAGCCTGCTTATTTCAATGATCCGCAGGATGAATATTGGGCCCTGCGCAGCGGTGCCGGTATCTATGATCTTGCCGGTCTTATTCCGTATAAAGTGTCGGGACGCGACGCGGCGCCGCTCCTCGATTATGTCATGACCGACAATATGACAGCGCTTGCGGTGGGCACTGCCCGGCATTGCCTGTGGTGCGATGATCAGGGACATATTCTGGGGGACGGCGTGGTCTACCGCTTGAGCCGGGATGAGTTTCGCATCTTCACCCGGCAAAAAACCTATCTTTGGCTGGCAGAGGCAGCTGTGGGATTTGAGGCCACCGTCGAAGACTTAAGCCGAAGTCTGTGCGGATTGGCCGTTCAAGGGCCGGAAGCCCGCGATCTGTTGCTGGGGGTGGGCCTGTCAGAGGCAGCGACTTTGCGGCCACTCGACATCGCCGAAACAGAATTGCAGAAGGTGCCGGTATTGATTGGGCGTGTGTCGTGCAGCGCGGAACTTGGATTTGAAATTTTCGTGGAGGCTAATGACGCCTTGTTCTTATGGGACGAACTGATGCACTGCCGCGCTCTATTGCCGACCGCCGTCGGTGTCGATGCGATGCGGACGGCGACAATCGAGGCCGGTCACCCGCGACACGGTGTGGATTACTTAAGTCCACAATCGGCAACACGGCCGCACCGGGCAGCCTCGCCATTTGATCTTGGTCTTGGGGGGCGTGTGGACTTCAACAAGCCGTATTTTGTTGGCCGTAATGCCTTGGAACAGAAACGGTCGGATGTGCCGCATCAATCTCTCGTGGGCATTTCCTACGCAGGCCCGTCGGCATTCAAGGAATGTCCGATTCACGCCGGGGGCAAGCCGGTGGGCGCAACCACAAATGTGGTCTGGTCGCCTAAACTGGCGCAGTATATCGGGTTTGCGTGGATACTATCGTCGGTCCAAGCATCACATGCCCCGCTGTCTTTGCAGGGGCATTATGTGGACGAATTAAAGGTCGAGGCTGTCGATGTGCCCATCCACATCGTGCCGCGTCCATTTTTTACGGCATCGACTTATCTGGAAACACCCGTCGCGACTGCATAGACCGGTTCTTCCTGGCCGATAAACGGTGCCGCCAAGCTGAAAACTTTCTCTTGCTGCAGCGGTTTTGCCAAGAACGCATAAAAGCCGGACGTGCGCATGCGTTTCAGCATCCAGTCGTCGGCTGGTCCGGTAATGGCAATGATTGGGCAGTGTTGCGGGGTGTTACCCGCCCGCACGCGTTGAACGAATTCAAACCCGGAAATACCCGGCAGATCGATTTCCGTAAAAATCAGGTCAAAGGCCTGGCTGTCCGCAAGACGCAGGGCTTCGTCCGCGTGCCGCGAATAGTTGAGATCACAAGCAAACCCGTTGAGGCAGCTGCGATATTGATCAAACATCAGTGGACTGCTGTCCAGAACCAGTACAGATCGAACCATATGACTCCCTCGGTCTGATGATTTCAGGGAACGCAACGCATACCGATCAAATACTAGGAGACTCGATTGGCCTTACAGATTGGTTAATGCCCAGTGGCCATTCTACGCGATTCTTCGACAATCTCGTTAGCGTCTTCTTCAGCGCTTGGATCATCCGCATGCATAACATGTCTCGGTTTTAACTTTTGTTCAATAGGAATCTCGAACCTGACGGTGGTTCCCGATCCTTCATCGCTCTCAATCGTCAGGGTACCCCCGTGCAGCTCGATCAAGGATCGGGCGAGCGCGAGGCCAAGACCTTTGCCGTCTCGGGTTTTCACGTCTTGTTTTTCGACAACTTCAAAGGGTTGCCCAATACTATCTAGCCGGTCTTTCGGAATGCCGATTCCGGTGTCGGATACAGTTACCGAGATAGAACTTTCCGTGAACGCACCGGAAACATGAATGGCTCCATGTTCTGGCGTGAACTTCACGGCGTTGGACAAAAGCTGCAACAAGACCTGACGGATGGCTTGTGAATCGACAAAAACAGAAGGCAGTTGGCTGAGGTCGGTGGTGATACGAATACCGGCCTCGCGCGCGCGGATTTCGACAACCTGAAGCACTTCGCGCAGAATTTCTTCCAGATTCACATGCGCCCGCACCAGTTCCAAGCGCCCCGCATCAATGCGCGACATCTCCAGAATGTCTTCGATCATGGCCAGCAAATGTTGACCACTTTCAAAGATGTCCGATGCGTAGACGCGGTATTTGTCGTCACCCAGAGAGCCATAGATTTCAGACATCATCATTTCGGAAAAGCCGATGATCGCGTTCAGCGGCGTGCGCAATTCGTGGCTCATATTGGCCAGGAATTCGGATTTTGACCGGCTTGATTCCTGAGCCCGCTTTTTCTCGATCGCATAGCGGTCAGCAAGATCGGCCAATTCGCGGGTCTGTTGTTTTAACTGCGCCCGAGACTTTTTGATGTGATCGACGCTGGCGAGCAGAACGGCTTGGCTGTCTTTCAGCATGTGTTCTTGTTTCTTTAGACGGCTGATATCCGTACCCACTTGGACGGTGCCGCCATCACTGGCCCGCTGATGGCTGATTTGGAACCAGCGGCCGTCTTGAAGCCGCACTTCGCGGTCCCCGGCGGCCAATCCGCTCGGCGCCGCTGTTAAAAGATCCCGGTCTTCCGGGGCAAGCAGGGCAGACAATTCCCGGAAGCATTTGTTCGACAGGATTGTGCTGCCGGAGGCATCCGACAAAAGGAAGCTCTCAGACAGGCTGTCCACCGTTTCGCGCAATCGTTGCTCGGTTGCCACCAATTGTTCGCGTGCCGTCCGTTCGGCGGTCACGTCGATCGCCACGCCCAAATACTGTTTGGCCCACAAATCTTCATGACGAATGGAATGGCCTTTCAGGCGTACCCATAGCCAATTTCCCGTCACCTTTTTGAGCCGCAGGGTCAGGTCATAGTCAGAAGAGGCCGCTTCCATGTCGGCCACAAGGCTGTCGAAACTGGATTTGTCGGCGGGATGAATGAGAGCGGCAACCTCGTCGAAACGTCGCGAGGCTTTGCCATCCGGGTCGTCCAGCAGGCGCAACATGGCCGGTGACCACGACACCTGTTTGGCCTCGATATCCCAATCCCATACGCCACATTTGGCGGCGGACACCGCATTCTCGTACCGCTGTTTGCTGGTCAACAGCGAGCGGGTCAGTTGGTCTTTCCGATAGGAGTCTCGGATGAAAAAATAGGCGCAGGTGATGCCGACCGCCGCGGGCACAAACATCAACAAAAGATAGGTGGGCAGCGCGCCATACCAGGGACCCAAAGCTGATGCCACGGGCAGGGATAGGGTCACCGCAAAGGGCACCGCCGTCAGCGGGGCATAGGCTAGGACGCGATCGTCGCCGTTCAGGGGGTAACTGTATAACGGTTCCGCCGCGGCGGCGCGGGGTCTGCGCGCCCAGTCCGACAATTCCGAGGGGATGTGAATGCGGACACCTTCATTCTGGATAGCGGAAACAAAACCCGCCTTCTGGTCCAGCAAGACCAATTGATCCGCGTTCAGTTGTACGGGGCCACTAATGGCATCGGACAACATGGCGTGCGTATCGATCCACGCAATCAACACTGCGGGGGCCGCCGCGATGGGACTGACGATTGCCAATGGTGTTTCCTGGGTGCCGTCGCTGGCGGGCTGCCACACCGTGGCGGACACAAGGTCTTTCGGTAAGGCGGACATCCAGTCTTCCGACAGCCCGCTCGGGGGCATACCGGCGTAACTACTGGCGTCAACGTCCGGAGCGACCAACACCAAGCCCGTCATCCAGGGGGCCCGTTTTTGAATGGGCGAATAATACGCGTCCAGATCAATCGGTACCTTTGTTGCGCGCCCAATATTCCGGGCAAGGGCGTCAACGTCGTTGATCGCCAGGGTGAAAGCTTTGTCCACCTTCGACCCGGCAAAAGCGGTTTGGGACACCAAAACGGCTTCCGTATTGGCAAGCGTTTGTTGATGGCGGCTGCGGATCTCAAGAAACAGAATGAGAACCAGCACACAGACAAAAAAGGAGGTGAGGAAAACAGCAGGCAAGTGGGATTTTACACCGTACTCTGACAGTACGGAGTCGAACGACGACCTCAAACTGGTGTTCGAGTCTCGAATTTCCGGTTCGCCCATCTGGATTGCTGTCCGGAATAAAGGCTCTGCTCAACACGCAGAAACGCAACGACCCTTACCCCAAGCCCGATTCGTTAACAAAAAGTTATTATCCAGAGCGGGACTAACCTGTCACCATTATAAAGTGCAGTGTTTGCAAACATTTAGCTTGCAAATAGACGGCGTTAAGAATGTGAGGACGAATCACGCGCCGAATGCAGACTTATCCACAGGGATTGTGGATAAGTCTGTGAACAGGCGGTGGATTAGCCGTTCAACGTCTTCGAAACGATCTCGAATACGTTTCGGGACAGCTTTTCGGAATTGACGATTCGCTCCAGCGAGTCGCGCGCCAATTTCTGGCGGTTATCGTCGTAACGCTTCCAGGATTCAAAGATCGAGGCCATGCGCGCGGCGATTTGCGGGTTGGTCTTGTTCAGGCGCAGCACCGCGTCTTCAACAAAGCGGTATCCGGCGCCGTCCGCCCGATGGAATTGGCTGTGGTTTGCAAAGCCGAAGGCGCCAATCAAGGAATAAACGCGATTGGGGCGTTCCCATGAAAAGACCGGATGGTCCGTCAGCGATTTCACCGTGTCCAGCGTGTCGTCGGACTTGGTGACCGCCTGGATGCGCAGCCATTTGTCGATGACGACGGGGTCGTCTTTCCAGGCGGCGCAGAAATCATCCAGAGCAGCCTCCCGCTCCGGGTTCTTTGAATCCGCCAGCAGGGCGAGGGCGGCCACTTTATCCGTCATATTGTCCGCATGGCGATATTGGTTCGCCACTAATTGGTTCGTCTCCGCCGTTTCCAGCCGGGACAGATAGGCAAGCGCGGAATTGCGCAAGGACCGCCGGCCAGCGGAGGCCGCATCCGGCGCATAAGGCTCGTTCGAGGTGAGCCGCTGATACGCTGCTTCAAGATCGGATTGAAGCGAGGTGGCAACCGCGGATAAAACCCGTTCGCGGGCATTGTGCACGCCTTCCACATTCACCGGTGTCGCGGCTTGCGCCAGTTCGCCTTCGGACGGCACCGACAACATAAGGGCGACAAAAGCTGGGTCTAGACTATCGTCGGTCAGGGCATTACCGAATGCTTCCACCAAGCCCGCGATGCGGCCGTCGGCCCCTGGTTTGTCGTCCGCCAGGTCCAACAGCAATTGGGTGGCGAATTGTTGACACGCGTCCCATCGGCTGAAGGGGTCTTTGTCGAACGTCATCAAGGCTTGTTTGTGTTTGTCCGCCGCATCGCCTTTCAGAATGACAGGGGCGCTGAAGCCACGAAACAGGGACGGCACCGGTTCTTCTTTCAGGCCGACGAAACGGAAGGATTGGGTCTTTTCCGTTAAGCTCAGCACGCGGCTTTTCCCGCTGGTGCCGGGGGTGTCGCCGTCCATGGTCACCGGAAGCTCGGATCCGTCCTTTGACAACAAGGCCATATTGATCGGCACGTGCAGGTTTTGTTTCGGTTGCTTGTCCGGTGTTTCCGGATGGTTCTGGGTGAAGGTGATGTCGTAAGTGCCGCTTGCCTGGTCGTAGGAATCCGTGGCGACAATTTCCGGCGTGCCGGACTGATCGTACCACCGGCGGAACTGGCTGAGATCAGCACCGCTTGCATCTTCCATGGATTTGACAAAATCATCCACCGTAGCGGCCTCGCCATCATGGCGGTCGAAATACAAATCCGTTCCCTTACGGAAGTTTTCCGGCCCTAAAATGGTGTGCATCATGCGGATGACTTCCGCCCCTTTTTCGTAAACCGTCGCCGTGTAGAAATTGTTGATTTCCATATAGGCTTTTGGCTGTACCGGATGGGCGAGGGGGCCTGAATCTTCCGGGAACTGACCAGCACGCAGATTGCGCACATCGGCAATACGTTTCACGGGTGCGCTGCGCATATCAGACGAAAACTGCTGATCGCGAAACACCGTCAGGCCTTCCTTGAGCGACAATTGAAACCAATCGCGGCAAGTGATGCGATTGCCCGTCCAATTGTGGAAATATTCGTGGCCGATAATGCCTTCGATCAGCGCATAATCCACATCGGTTGCCGTATCGCTGCGCGCCAATATGTACTTGGCGTTGAAGATGTTGAGGCCCTTGTTTTCCATGGCGCCCATATTGAAGTCGGCCACGGCGACGATCATGAAGATGTCCAGGTCATATTCGCGGCCATAGGCTTTCTCATCCCAGGCCATGGAATTTTTGAGCGACTCCATCGCGTAATCGCAGCGGTCTTCATTGCCCGGTTCTACGTAGATACGCAGGTCAATTTCACGCCCGGTCATGGTGGTGAAGGTGTCGGTAACGGCAACCAGATTGCCGGCCACCAGCGCGAATAAATAAGACGGCTTGGGGAAGGGGTCGTGCCATTCGGCCCAATGACGACCGTCTGGCAGGTCGCCGGATCCAACTGGATTGCCGTTTGACAGGAGAATGGGACAGCTTGCTTTGTCGGCGATGATTTTGGTGGTGAACACCGCCAAGACATCCGGGCGGTCCAGATAATAGGTGATGTTGCGAAACCCTTCGGCCTCACATTGGGTGCAATACATGCCATTGGACATGTAGAGGCCTTCCAGCGCTTTATTGTTCTCCGGCGCGATTTCGCTTTCGATCACCAGCTCCAGCTTGCCGTCGGCATTGAGTTCTGGTGCCGACAGGGTCAGCGTCTCGTCATCGCTGGTATAGTCGTCTGGTGATACCGGGCTGCCATTCAGGGAGACCGACATCAGCTTCTGGTCTTCCCCATGTAAGGTCAATGGAGCGCCCGGGGCGGTTCCTTGACTTGGGCTCAGAACGGTTTTGGCCGTGACGCGTGTGGTGGTGGGTTGCAGATCAACGGTGAGGTGGATGGTGTCCACCGTGTAGGCCGGTGGCGTGTAGTCCTTTAGATAGATGGTTTCAGGTTGGCTTTGAACCGCTTGCGACATGCCACTGCTCCAGAATAGGGGGACGAATTCAGATCTTTCATATAGCCAGCACCGGCGCCCCGTTCAAACCGTTGTGCGATAGATTGGCCGGATTAGGCCCCGCGGGCGTTTAATATGCGTTCCGCCAGTTCCGCAAACCCCTCGCCGCCGTTGGCGGTGGTCACGTAAGTGGGAAGGGTGTCGATGGTGTCTTCAAAGGCGCGGATATTGGCGACACCGACGGAATGGTCAAACGCCGCGAACATAGGGGCATCATTGGGAGAGTCGCCCACAAACAGAAAGCGTGCTTTGGATTGATCGAAGGGGCCCAGGCCCAGATCGCCCACGAATTGTCGGGTCATGGTGCACTTGTCGAATTCGCCGAACCAACCGTTCACATGGATGGAACTGACTTTGGCGACGGCGCCCGCAGCTTCGAAGATCGACACGATCTGATCGATCTCATCTTTCGACAGCGGCGCCACATCTTCGCAGAAATCGATGGCAAGGTCGCTGATGCGATAGGCCTGGTCGGCGGAGACAGCCGCCCTGGGCACGGCTGCTAGAATGTCGTCGCGCAGCTGTGTGAGTTTGGCTTGGTTTTTCTGGCGCTCGTTTTCGCTTTGCGCATAGGTCCGGATCATCTTCCTTGCCTCCCGGTCATAGCGGAAGGAGAAGGCGCCGTTTTCCCCAATGACGCCGAGCACGGGCCAGAAACGCGCGACCATATCGCACCAGCCGCCGGGCCGTCCGGTGACGGGCACCACATGCACGCCCGATTGATGCAATTGCTCGACGGCGGAATAGGCAGCGGCGGGCAACAGACCGTCGGTGGTCAGTGTGTCATCGATATCGGTGAACACATGTGTCAGGCCAGCCAGAATGTCATCCGGGCACTGCGCAAGCGGCTTCATAGGATCTTTCGGTTCATTAACGGAGCAAGGTCATAGCAAGCCGGGCCGCAAACATAAAGCCGTGCGGCTCAGTCGCTGTGCACGACCTTTTTGAGCACCAGTTTGCCGCGCTTGATCAGTGGTTTTAGGAAGGCCGGGATGTCCTGATCGTTCTGCTCGCACAAGCCCACAAGATCGCGGGTCACGTTAAGAAGGTCCAGACTGGATGACAAGATACGCGCCTGCATCTCTATTTTATCTGGATAAAGATCATATTCCGCTCCGGGCACGCGCCATCCGCCCCACTCGGTTTCGCCGGTAATGACCACCGGCATGCTGCCGGGGATTGGGTGATGGTGGCACTCGTCCGCCTCTTTCCAGCCATTGGGGGTGCGGACCACGCGCCAATGATCGCCCGCGTCAGAGAGCAACATGTCCGGATCGCGTTTTTCGGCCTCAAGCTCGTTCTCTTCGAATTCGCGTCCGAAGCCCACATCATAGGTGATGCGGAAGGGTTCATCTAAGCCCTTCACCCATTGTGGCAGCACTTTTTCCACCAGGGCGGTGGTCCCGACCGGCTTTACAAAGACACGTTGGTTTTTGTGGAAGAGCGCTTTGGCCATGGCGGCCCATCTCCTCTGAACGCAGTTCCAAAAGATCCTTCTAAAGTGCCTCTTTGTTCTTTCCGTAGCGTTAATGGGGTGTTTTGATTTGGAACACGGGAAGTGCTTGATTGACCCTCAAAGAGCGCTAAAACACTAGGCAGAACGGTCAATTGCCGATGCGCGGCAAAGGGCCCCAACAAGAAGGGTGAGGATGTCCTAATGAATTTTGACTTCTCTGACGACCAGAAATTTCTAAAGGAGCAGGCGCGCAAATTCCTGAGCGAACAGTGCCCCACAAGCGTGGCACGCGGCGTTTTGGAAGGCGACCAGTCCTATGACGAGAAATTGTGGAACGCGATCGTGGAAATGGGATGGACCGGCACCACCATTCCCGAACAATATGGCGGGCTTGGGCTTGGTCATTTGGAATTGTGCGTGATCGCCGAAGAATTGGGCCGGGCCATTGCGCCGGTGCCCTTCAGTTCATCGGTTTATCTAGCGACAGAGGCGCTGTTGCAGGCCGGTTCTGAAGAGCAAAAGCAAAGCTATCTGCCGAAGCTGGCAACGGGAGAGGCGATCGGCACTTTTGCGTATGCGGAAACCGCCCAGCAAACCATGCCGAAGAACATTCAAGTGTCTGCCGATGGCGGCAAACTCAACGGCACCAAAATCGCCGTGCCGGACGGGGACATTGCCACATTCGCCGTCGTGGCCGCGAAAACCTCCAATGATGGAACGGAACGGGCGATCTCGCTGTTCTTGGTTGATCTCAACGGTCCGGGCGTCACGCGTGAACGGGTCACGTCGCTTGACCCCTCTCGCTCTCAAGCAACCATCACCTTCGACGGCGCACCGGCGGATCCGCTGGGCGCGACAGGCGAAGGCTGGCAGACCTCTAAAGATGTTCTCGACCGTGCCGCGATCCTCACGGCGTTTGAACAAGTGGGTGGCGCCGATGTCTGCCTGGACATGGCAAAGAACTATGCGTTGGAACGGTATGCGTTTGGACGCTTGATCGGGTCTTATCAGGCGATCAAGCACAAGCTTGCGGATATGTACATTCATACGGAGCTTGCACGCTCTAACGCTTACTACGGCGCCTGGGCTCTGCACACCAATGCGGCGGAACTGCCAACCGCTGCGGCGGGCGCCAGGGTGGCGGCCATCAAAGCCGGTACGTATGCCGCCGAAGAAACCATTCAGACCCATGGGGGCGTTGGCTACACGTGGGAATATGACTGCCACTTGTTCTACAAGCGGGCGCGGTTGTTGTCGGTCAATCTCGGCAGCGCGCGCGTGTGGAAAGACAAGCTGGTTGCCCAATTAGAAACGCGCAACGCCGCGTAAGGAGAAAAGACGATGGATTTCAACGATACTCCGGAAGAAGCCACATTTCGCGCTGAAGCCAAAGCTTGGCTCGCGGCAAACGCAACGCCCAAGTCTGACAGCGGTGTTCCCAAGCGCCGTTATGAAACAGGGGCGGAAGAAATCGCCTGGGCCAAGGAATGGCAGGCCAAGAAGGCGGATGCCGGCTATGCCGCCATCACCTGGCCAAAGGAATTGGGCGGCCTGGGCGGCACGCCGATGCAGAGCGTGATCTACAATCAAGAAGAAGCAGCGTATGAAGTGCCTCCTGGCATTTTCGGCATCGGTCTTGGCATGTGCATCCCGACGGTGATGAAGCACGGCAGCAAAGAACTCAATGACCGCTATGTGCAAAAAGCGCTGCGCGGCGAAGAGATCTGGTGCCAGCTGTTCTCGGAACCGGCTGGCGGCTCCGACGTGGCGGGCTTGCGTACCAAAGCGGAAAAGCAAGGCGACAAGTGGATCGTCAATGGCCAGAAGGTGTGGACCACAGGTGCGCATTTCTGTGACTACGGCCTGTTGATTGCCCGCACGGACCCCAATGTGCCGAAGCATAAGGGCATCACGGCCTTTATCGTGGACATGAAGCACCCGGGTGTTGAAGTGCGCCCGATCAAACAAGCGTCCGGCGATAGCGGTTTTAATGAAGTGTTCTTCACTGATGTGGAAATCAATGATGACCACCGGTTGGATGAAGTGGGCAATGGCTGGAAAGTATCGCTCACCACACTGATGAACGAACGCCTGTCCATCGGCGGTGGCGGCGGTGGCCCGTCCATCACCGACATGATCGAGTTGGCCAAAAATATCGAACTTGAATTCGGCCCCGCCATCCAAGATGGTTTGGTGCGCGACAAGATCGCTGATTGGTATGTGCAAGGCCAAGGCCTCACCTATACCCGCTATCGGGCTCTCACGGCGCTCAGCAAAGGCGCGATTCCGGGGCCGGAAAATTCCATCGGTAAGGTGGTGGGCGCCAAGCGCATGCAAGACATGGCGGCGTTTGGGCTTGATCTCATGGACATGGCGGCCGGCTCCCTTGGGGGCGCTGATGCTGAAACCATCGAGAAGTTCAAGAACATCTATCTGGCTGCCCCGGGCCTTCGTATTGCGGGTGGTACGGATGAAATCTTGCGCAACATCATTGCCGAACGGGTGTTGGGCTTGCCCCAAGACATTCGTGTGGACAAAGAAGTGGCGTTTAAGGATTTGCCGACCGGTAAATAGTCCACCGGCATCATCAATTGAAAAACCCCGGGGCGCGGCTCCGGGGTTTTTTTGTTGGGCGAAGGGCGCGTCCTCAATATTTGTCGTGGTGGTTCACCCAGGCCATGGGGTAGGGCAGGTCTTTTTCATCGCGGCCCTTAGGTGTCAGGTCGAGGATTTGGTAGGTGCTGTTTACCGGGTCGAGGCCGCGCGCATAGCACGAATAGGTGTGATAGATCTGGTCGTCTTCGCCCGTCGTGAACACACTCACGCCCGGCATGTGTTCCCCATAATGGTTGCCTTTTTGGAAGTTGTAGAAGGTTTCGCCCTTTTCGATTTGCTCAGGCGATGCCCAAACATGGAAGTCTTTGCTGAAATCCGTGTTCGCCGATGACACCCACGGAAAATGCCAGCCCATGCGCGTTTTAAATTCCTGGAGTTTCGCCAGGGGGCCGACCGATACGGCAACAAGGGAAACGTCGCGCGCCGCAAGGTGCTCGATAGAGCCATCGTAATTGTCCGCCCAGAACGAACAGGATTTGCAGCCTTCTTGCCAGTCCGCCCCGAACATGAAGTGGTACACCACGAGCTGTGATCGCCCGTTGAACAGATCTGACAAGCTGGCGGGACCTGTGGGGGTGTCGAACGTGTACTCCTTATCGATTTTAACCCACGGCAATTGCCGCCGCTCTTCCGCGATCTTTTCGCGCAGATGGGTTAGTTCTTTTTCCTTTGCCAAAAAGGCGATGCGGGCCTTCACCCATTCGTCCTGGGAAACCACTTTTTGCGCCATCACTTAGTCCTCCTTGGTAAGGTGCCGACAAAGGCCACACCGCGATTGATCCACTGAGATAGTTTTTTCTTTGTGGTAACGGCGGATGGGGCGATCCAGACCAGCCCTTTCATGTGCCGTCCCGTAATATCCATCGGGCGAGCACCGGGCATTGCCACCGCGTCGTCATAGGCTTCCGGCCCCACACGGACCATCATGCCGTCCTTGCCGATACCGCAGCACATGTGCCCATCGACCATGAAGGTCAGCCCACCGAACATTTTCTTTTCTTCGAAGTTTTGGCTCACAAGAACGGCTCGCATGCGCTCAGCGAGTTTTTCGTCAAAGGCCATCTATGCCCCCGATACTTTGCATGGCGTTGCGAGCCAGGTTTCCAATTGATCGAACGCGCCCGACCAGCCTTCATTGTGATTAGTCTTGGCATCTGCGTCCGGTAGTTGTTCGTGCGTGAGTGTTAGGACTGTCTCATTGCCACTCGCGGCCAAATCGATTGTGACCAAGGTATCATACTCGGCATAGGTATGCGGCGGCTCCCATTGCCAGGTGAAAACGATCTTGGTAGGTGCGGTGATCAACACATAAATCCCCGCCACGACATCTGTAGTACCGCTACCGCCTTTGAAACCGATGCGATACCGGCCGTCTTTTTCGAACTGATATTCAAAGACTTCTATGTTTACGTCAGGATTTGGGCCGAACCACTGGGCGAATTTCGAGACATCCGCAAAGGCAGCGAACACTTTCTCGATGGAGGCGGAGAGGTGTCGTTCGATTCTGAGGGTGTGATCGGCAGTGGTCATTAATCTTGTTCCGAATTTGTGGTGAGAAACTGGTCCAGCCGTTCAAGCGTGCTGTCCCAAAAGGAGCGGTGTGTGTCGATCCAGTCTTGAGCCGCCGTTAGATGAGCGGGTTCGAGGGTGAACCGATGAACGCGCCCATCGATTTCGCGCGACACAAGCCCCGCATTCTCCAAAACCTTCAAATGTTTGGAGGCCGTTGGCTGTGTAATTTGGAAGGGCTTACCCAAATCGCCGGCCGTTTGAGCGCCTTTTCGAGCGAGTAGGGCCAACATGCCCCGTCGGGTACTGTCCCCCAGGGCTTGAAAAGTGCGATCGAGCGCTGTGTCCTGATATATAGCCATTTGGCTATATATTAAGGTGATCCCTTATTTTGTCAATGACCTGTAATTTTTATTCTGCTGCGGTAATGGTGATGGGTTGTCTGGCCATCACACGCCCCCCATGCAGCACATATCGCAGTTCGTATGTGCCGGGATCGCTGGGGGCAGTCAGTTCCACCTGCGACCTTTCCTGGTTTACATAGGCATAGGCCGGGCGATACGCGTTATCCGGCGCGCCGGTTTTCACAATCGCGACCCAATCCTTCTTATAATTGGGGCCTTCCCATGACACCAACACTTTGGAACCGACCGGGGCTTGGTCGGGGGCGGTCAGTGTGACGCTCACGTCCTCAATTTTGATCGGGGCACGCGCGATGACTTTCGTCCCGTTCAGAACAAACCGCGCCTCATAATCGCCGGGTGTAAGCGGCGCCGTCACAATAGAAGGGTTACCTTTATTTGTGTACGCATAGTTTGTGTAGCGATTTTCCGCAAAATCCGGAGGGGTGATGGTTACCCAGTCTTTCGCTTCAACAGGCGCTGTCCACTTAATGGTGACGGGCGCCCCTACTTTCGCGGTAGCAGGCGACTCCAACGCCACATCCAATGCAGTGACTTCAATGCTCTGCCGGGCAATCACCTTGGAATTATTTTGAACGTACCGGATTTCATAAACGCCGGGCTCTACCGGTGTCTTTACGTTGAGCTTCGGACCGGATTTCGTATAGGCATAGTCGTTATAGGCTCGGTCGGCGGCGTCAGCCTTGACGATTGTAACGAAATCTCGTGCCTGATCGGGGCCGGTCCAAGAAATGGAGATGGTCTGGCCGGCCATGGCGGTCTCGGGTCCAGAGACGCTCGCCTCAGCGGCGACAATCTTGATGTCTGTAGACGCAAGTATCTTGTCTTTCTCTCCGCCCGATTGACCTGATGTACCCTGTTGGATGTACCTCAGCTCGTAATCGCCCGGGGCCAAGGGGGCCACCAATTTCGTTGGGGACCCGGATACAGTGTAGGAATAGCTTTCATAGGCACCGGCATCGGCGCCTTTGGTCACAACGGTAATGTAATCACGGTCGGTATTTGGGCCTGTCCATTCCACAGGAATTTGCGAGCCGGCCGTTGCTTCGGCCGGGCCGGTGACGGTGGCCGTCACCTCGGTAATGGTCATTTTTTCGGCGGCAAGGATGCGATAGGGCTTGCCCAACACATAGCGGATTTCGTATTCGCCCGGCGTGGTTGGGGCGGTCAGTTTCAACGGGTTGCCGCGCGTGACATATTGATAGGAAATGGTGGCGCCCGGTGACATGTCCGTGCGCGCGATGGTAACAAAATCATTCTTACGGTTGGGGCCTTCCCAATAAACGGCAAATTCCGTTCCGGCCGGCGTGGTTGCTTCCGGTGCGGGGCGAACGGATGCCTCGAAATCCAGTTTCAGGGCGATGGTCACCCGTTTGTCTGTGGCCGGAGGAACCTCCACAAGTTTCTGCTCGCCTTTAAGCTGGTCCGATAAGCGTTCCACGAACACGTCATATACACCCGCGGGGACTTCGGAAGAGGCACTGCCGGTGTCATTCACTTCGAAGACCACGTCGCCGCCGCCCGCCTGTTGCACAATCCATTTCAGACCGGACGTGATTTCTGGGCCGCCTTCAAGTTCCGATGCGGCAAGGCTGACAGTGCCTGTTGCTGCCGCGGGTTCTGTGTTGACAACGGTTTCGTTCAACGCAATCGACAGTTCACCGGCATTCGAAGCTGATATGTATCGACCGCCGGTATTTTGGGCGAGACATTGAAGCTGTTTCTCGGCTTCCACTTCGGTAACGTCGAAACCGATTACATGGGCTGTAAAATCCACACCGGCTTCTTCAAGGGCGGTGCCAACAGCGCAGGGGTCGAGGTCGCAGGTTTCAATACCATCACTGACCAAAATGACGGTTGCCTTTTGCTCTGTGTATTTGAGTTTTTCCGCGGCCATTTTGACAGAGGCGGAAAGGGGCGTTTTACCTTTTGGAGAAATGGCGCCAACCGCCTCTTTGATGGCCTGCCGGTCGGCCCCAATTGCGGCGAGTTCTTCAATGTCGGCGCAGTCCCCCTTGCGGTTATGACCATAGGCGATCAAACCCAATTTACGGTCTGTTGGCAGGTCATCCAGCAAACCATTGGTGACCTCCCGCGCTATTTCGATTTTGGTGGTGCCTTCAATTTGCCCCCACATAGAGCCGGATCCATCCAGCACCAAAATTGCATCATCCGCAGCGAGCGCAGACGCAATGCCCCCGAGCACTGAAACGGCCAGTGCGGCGCTTATTCTGCAGATGTGTGTTTTTGCGAGAGTTCTTAGAGTCATGACGCCATCCCCTGAATTCATGCTGTTGCGAACGGTATCAAATCCAAAAAGATTCGGAAACACGGTTTAAAGTCAGCGTGCCCCCTTGAATAAATAAAGAAAAAACTTTATTTAATAATCCTAACGAATAAGCCGCCTAAGGAGGGCGAAACCATGCCTCAATTGAGAAGCAACGGCATTGACCACCTGAATCTTCACGTGCAAAGCCTTGAGAAAACCGTGGACTTTTACCACCGGCTCTTGGGGTTTCGGGAATTGGAAGATCTGCCGGACGACAACGGCAAGATCATCGGTGATGCCAAGGCAAAACTTGCAATCTATGAAGTGGAAGGATTCCCTCATTATGAAAAGCACGGGCTCAGCCATATTGGTTTCAACATCGCGAATTTTGACGATGTAGAAGGCCGGTGCTCCGAAATCGGGGCTGAAATCCTTTATGGCGGGGTGGTGCAATGGCCGGGAACACGATCCATCTATGTGAAGGACCCGAACGGATATGAGCTTGAACTCACCGAAGTGTGGGGCGCTGACCTCGCAAAATAGAAGGGCCGTGAGTGCCTAGGAATAGATCGGTGGACGAGAGTGCGGATGGGGCTGGCGTTGCGCGTCATTTGAGCGAGCCTGCTGAAAAATCTCAAAGTCTTCAGCATAGAAATCATGTATGAAAGATGTAATTTCAGCATTCTCGATGAGAGGGGCGTAACGGTCAGCCTCGGGTGCGTAGAGCCCCACATCAATTAGTTTGAGCCACAGCGTATCTTTGAGTTTTTGGGGAAGAACCGCGCGATAGAGAGGTCTGACAGTTCGCAGGATTTTCTTGAGCGCTTTGTTTGCCGGTTCGACCGTCGCGTTCTGCCGGTTGGTAATGCTCACTGGGGTGAGGCCCTGGGTCTCCAGAAATGTGTTCAGTTGGGTGAATTGTCCCGGCAGATCCACATGTTGAACAATTGTTTCCCCGTCCAGACGAATATAGCGTGCTTGTGGCGTAAAGTGGATGAACTCTGGCGCTAAGCTGTTCGGATCTTGCGTTAGATACGAAATCGCCTCTTTGGCGGCGTGCATCAAAACGTCGGCGGTAATATCGGCGGCATTATAATTCAGATATTGCCGGCAACGCTGCGTTACCGATGACCCAAACCGTTCCAACGGGTCTCGTGTCACCGCGAAACTATCGAACTCGACAATTTTTTCAAAGACATCGGGAAGGTATTTTTGAAAGGCCCATAACGGCAGATGGGACAGGTCCACAGATCCTAAAATCTCGTGGTTTTCTACCGTTCTATCGAATGAATTGTCTATGGTGGGGTTGGCCGCTTTAACACTCGACCCCGCGCATTTCGGAATATGCACAAAGGCGAACTTATGCTGATCGGAAATTATCATACGGGGCGTCCATTGGTTTCGAGGAGATTGCGCCATGCTTGTCGATAATCCTTGGCGGTCCAAGACCGGGCAAATGCCGCGGCGCGCTTGCTCATCTCTTCTTTATCTGACGGAGGCATGGTCACAACTTGTCTCATGGCGTCCGTGATCTCTCCCACATCAAGCGGGTCGATGCACAGACCGTTTGAACCAATGGCTTCTTCCTGAGCCGTACCCGCACTGACAATGGACACCAACCCTTTATGGGAGGCTTCGATCGCGGGGACGCCGAACCCTTCCAGCAGGCTTGGCAAGACAAACCCTTCCGCATGATTATACAACCAGCGAAGCTGTTCGTCGCTTACCCGCCCCAAAAGATGAACACCCGGTGTATTTTCCGCGGCCCGGGTGATTTGGTCATGACCGAAACCACGTGGGCCGCAAATGACGTAAGAAACCCCGTTGTCGTGGAGATTTGATTGCTGAAAAGCCTCAATCACGCGCTCATAATTTTTTCGGGTTTCCAAGGCCCCCACGGACAGGATAAACGGTTTATTTATTCCCGGTACTGATTGCGTGGCGCCATCGACGGCGTCCTCTCGTGTAAACAGGCGTATCACTTCTTTAAAGCGGAAATCCGCGCCGAAAAAATCTTCAAAAGCCGTTTTTGAGGCTTGGCTAACGAACACCATCCCAGGACGGATCGATTTGATCTTTTCATAAGCCTCTCGGTAAAGAGAGCCTATATGGCGGTCGAACAATTCCGGATGGGAAATCGGTCCCACATCATGACACATGACGATGTCATCGCGGTGAAGCTCGTTTCTCAACACATAAAGCGGGTCAAAGAATAGGGTTGGCAATGATTTGTACGGGGCCGGTACAGGCCACTTGAAAACACCAGAACCTCTGAGCATTGAGATTTCGGCCATCATCAGGCGAGATTTTACTTTCAAAGACAGGTTCTGAGGGGGCGTGTCTTTGAAAAAAGAGCGCCAATAGCGGATGGCTGGAAAGAATTCCGGGAGGTGGTCGATAACATCCTTGCAAACGTAATAAGCACCCGTTCGGTTGACCACTGCGAGCGAGAAATCGGCAAGATATACTGGATGAGACATAAGACGGTGCGGTAATGAAATCGCTGCAATGCGATGCGCACAGCCTACATGGAACAGCCGGTGAACAAAAGGACAAAGCATAAATAGGGCGATTGGCGCGGGCACTTCACCGCAGAAGCGCTTGCCGCCGAATTGAAAACCATGATATCGCGCTGAAAAGCATGATTGAGGGAGTTCCCGCGTGTACACCATGAGCCGCCTGTCGGTGGCCCCGATGATGGAATGGACAGACCGGCATGAGCGCTATTTTCTGCGGCTCATAAGCCGTCATGCTGTGCTGTACACGGAAATGATCACCACAGGCGCGGTGCTTCATGGCGACCGGGACCGGCTCCTGGGGTTCGATGATGCTGAACACCCCGTGGCCCTTCAATTGGGCGGCAGTGACCCCGCTGATTTGGCAGAGAGTGCCAAGATCGGTGCGGCATGGGGCTATGACGAGATCAATCTGAATGTGGGCTGCCCGTCGGACCGCGTGCAATCTGGCCGTTTTGGCGCCTGCCTTATGGCGGAAGCGGATTTGGTGGCCGACTGTGTGGCGGCCATGCGGGCGGCCAGCTCGGTGCCGGTAACGGTGAAGTGCCGCCTGGGTATCGATGATCAGGTGGTGGAAGAAACGCTTCCCGCTTTTATCGAGAAGATGCTGGCAGTTGAGGTGGATGGGCTGATTATCCACGCCCGCAAAGCCTGGCTGGAGGGGCTAAGCCCGAAGGAAAATCGGGACATTCCGCCACTCGATTACCCGCTGGTCTATGAAATGAAGCGCCGGTTTCCGTCGCTGCCATTGGCCATCAATGGCGGCATTCCAGATGTGTTCGCATCGCTCGAGCATCTCGACCACGTGGATGGCGTGATGTTAGGGCGCGCGGCCTATCAAAACCCCTATGTCTTGGCAGAGGCCGACCATCTGCTGTTCGGAGATAAAGACGAACGCAAAACCCGAACCGAGATCGTAGAGGCATTCTTGCCCTATCTGACGGTCCAATTGAGCCAAGGCGTTCCTCTGAACGCCATGACGCGCCACATATTGGGATTGTTCAACGGACAACCCGGGGCCCGTTTGTGGCGGCGGCACATCAGCGAAAACGCCCATAAACCGGGTGCGGGGGTTGATGTGGTAAAAGAAGCGCTCGACTCAGTTTTGCGATGTCAGCAAGACCAGGACAAGGCGGCGCGCGAAACAGAGGCGGCGTCTTTTTAGGTATACGACGCGGCTTATGGTTCTCGGTTACGAAATTGAATTTGTTTTGCTCTTCGCCTTGGCGCTGTTGACCGCCGGTGTCGTGGCGGGAATTCTTGCTGGATTATTAGGCGTTGGCGGCGGGATCGTCATTGTCCCAGTCTTGTTTCATTTGCTGTCTGCGTTGGGGGTTGATGACGCGGTGCGCATGCACATTGCCGTGGGCACATCGCTGGCGACGATCATTCCGACGTCCATCCGGTCAACCCTCAGTCATCGGAAGAAAGGGGCGGTCGATGAAGACATATTACGGTCTTGGGCGGTACCGTTGGTGGCGGGTGTTTTGATCGGAACCATCGCGGCGGATTTTTCATCCGGGCAAATGTTAACGCTTATCTTTGCGGTGGTGGCTTTGCTGGCGGCCTTCAACATGGCCTACGCCAAGGAAGAGTGGCGCTTGGGCGAGCACCTTCCGGACGGTTCCACAAAGAACGGTATGGTCGGTGTGATGGGGTTTTTCTGCGCCATGATGGGGATTGGTGGCGGGACCTTCGGCGTGACCGCCATGACCTTGTTTGGCGTTCCTATCCACCGGGCCGTGGGAACCGCCGCCGGATTGGGGCTGATCATCGCCATCCCGGGCACAATCGGGTTCATTATTTCGGGGTGGGGCGCCCCCTTACGGCCGCCCTTATCGCTTGGATATGTGAATCTTTTAGGATTTGCGCTTATCGTACCCGCAACGGTATTGGCGGCCCCCTTAGGTGTGCGACTTGCCCATTGGATGGACCGGACCACGCTGAAACGCGCTTTTGCGCTGTTTTTGGCAATTACCTCGGTGCGCATGTTTTGGGATCTTTGGGGCGGCTGATTGGGAGATGACACATGTCTGAAGAAAAAATTGACGTGACCCAGCTGGGTCAAAAGTCAGAGATTGCCTCATCGCCGGATGAAGCGGTGTTGGAGGCCGTTCCCAATCCGCAGCGCGGCGAAGTTTTTGTCACACGATTCACGTGCCCGGAATTTACCTCGCTCTGCCCCGTAACGGGTCAGCCGGATTTTGCGCATCTCATTATCGATTATGTGCCGGCGGACAAACTGGTTGAATCAAAATCGCTCAAGCTGTTTCTGCAATCGTTCCGAAACCACGGTGCGTTTCATGAAGATTGCACGGTGATGATCGGCCGGCGCCTGGTAGAAGCCATCGAACCGCGGTGGCTACGTATCGGCGGGTACTGGTATCCGCGTGGCGGAATCCCCATCGACATTTTCTGGCAGAGCGGGCCAGAACCCCGCGCCGTCTGGCTGCCGCCGCAAAACGTGCCGAATTACCGGGGCAGGGGATAACCTCTTCTTTTCAACGTAAGGCTTTCAACTGCGATTGGCCAAGGCGAAATGAAGGTGTTGCTCGACTGGACGTATCGGCGCATTTCTCTCGACGAATATCGAAAGCGTGCGCTGCTTGCTCTTTATGTTCCATTGATGGCAGACGCAAACATAAAGCTGCACACCACATTGCAAGACCGTATTCAGATGCTTGGCTGAGCCGAGCTTTGAGCCGTACCTTAGGCCTGACCGCAAGCGGTGAGAAAGGACAGTTGAGGAAGTTAATCCAAGCCTCTTCTTAGGTTAGGCTTCGTCAAATCTTCTGGTCGTAATCCCCCACATCGGGAATTTGCGACAGGCGGCCGTCAATGTCGGCGAACATGGCGCGCATGTTTTCTTCCGCCGTCGGGCTTTCCACCACAATCACCAGGCCGGGCACGTTGGACGATGCGCGTACCAAGCCCCAGGTGCCGTCTTCCAAGACAACGCGCACGCCGTTCACAGTGATCAGCTCACGGATGGCTTGTCCGGCAACGGTTTCATTGGCCGCTTGGGCGTCTTGGTAAATCTTGGTGACTTGGTCCACCACGCCGTATTTTTTGTCGTCCGGGCAATGGGGCGACATGGTGGGCGATCCCCAAGTCTTCGGCAGGTCGTCGCGTAAATTTGCCATGGACTTGGACGGGTTGCGGTCCAACATCTGGCACACCGCAATGGCGGAGACGAGGCCGTCGTCATAGCCCCGGCCAATGGGCGCGTTGAAGAAATAGTGTCCGCTCTTCTCAAAGCCGACCAGCGCGTTCAATTCATTGGCGCGGCGCTTGATGTAGGAGTGGCCTGTTTTCCAATAATCGGTTTTCGCCCCATTGTCCTGCAGCACCGGATCGGTCATGAACAGGCCGGTGGATTTTACGTCCACCACAAACTGGGCATTGTCGTGTTGGGCGGACAGATCGCGCGCCAGCATCACACCCACCTTGTCGGCGAAGATTTCTTCCCCGTCGTTTGCCACCACGCCACAGCGGTCGCCATCCCCGTCGAAGCCGACACCCACATCGGCGCCGTGTTCTTTAACGGCGTCGCTTAGGGCATGGAGCATTTTGAGGTCTTCGGGGTTTGGATTGTAATTGGGGAAAGTGTAGTCGAGATCGCAATTGAGCGGGATCACCTCCGCACCGATCGCCGACAGAACTTGCGGCGCGAAAGCTCCGGCAGTGCCATTGCCGCACGCGGCAACGACTTTCAGTTTTCGGTCAAGCGTCACACCGTCGGTCAAATCCTTGATGTAACGTTCCGCCATATCCGGAATGAAGGTGTAGGCGCCGCCGTCTCGTTTCTGGCCTTGGTTTTCCAGCACGATTTCTTTTAAGCGGCCCATCTCGTCCGGTCCGAAGGTCAGGGGGCGTTCACAGCCCATTTTCACGCCCGTCCAACCATTAGAGTTATGGCTCGCGGTGACCATCGCCACAGCGGGCACGTCCAAATTGAACTGCGCGAAATAAGCCACCGGCGACAGGGCAAGGCCAATATCGTGCACATGGCAGCCGGAGGCCATCAGGCCCGTTGCCAAGGCTGTCTTGATGGAGGCGGAATAGGACCGGAAATCGTGGCCCACCACAATATCGGGACGCACGCCTTTTTCGTGAATGAGCGTGCCGAGCCCAAATCCAAGGGCTTGTACCCCCATCAGGTTAATTTGTTCGCCGAACAGCCAGCGCGCGTCATATTCCCGAAATCCATTCGGGGCGACGAGGGGCATGTTTTCATAGTCAGCCGTGTTAACGGTCAGATCGGCACGCGGGATTGGGAACATGGGGGTCGGTCCTGGTCAGGTCTTGTAAAGGAATGGCCGTGGTCGTTTAAAGTATGATTACGACATTCTTACCACGAGAATCTTGGCAAATGATTAGCCGACCATGCCCTCATCGGCAAGGTGCGCGCGCCCGGCGTCTCCGGCGGCGGGAACCAGGACCGTATGGGTGGCAAGGCCCATTTCCGGACGCCAAATGTGCAGCGTATAGCCGGGCGGTTCGTCCGACTGCTGAAGACCTTCACCTGGTTTCGGCGGTGCGAAGGAAAACGCATAGCACGTGCTGGGTGACACCGTGGCCATGGTGCCGGCAAACCGGGTTGAGATGACCCGGTGAATATGCCCAGCGATCACCCGTTCGACTTGGGGGTGCTGCTCAATGATCTGGCGAAACTGAGCCACCTTCCCGGCATTCATGGAGACCCCGAAGGGCGGATGGTGCATGAACACCAGGGTGGGGCGGTCGCGGCGTTCTTCCAGCCTGTCTTGCAACCACGCCAGGCGATCGTCACACAGCGTGCCATTGGTCTTGCCATCTTCCAGCGTGTCCAGGCCAATCAGCCGCATGGGGTGGTCTTCGATCGTATATTGAATGAAGCCGTTGTCGGTCCGCATATAGGCATGATCGTGGAAGACGTCGAGCAAAGGCCCGCGGGCATCGTGATTGCCGGGAATGATGTAATAGGGGGCTTTTAGCCGGTCCAAAATGTCCTTGGCGGCTTCATATTCGCCATGAGCGCCCACATTTCCAAGATCGCCTGTGGCGAGAATAACGTCCGGCTGGGTCTCGCGGGCATTAAGGGCCTCGACAATATGTTCCAGGCTGGCATTCGTATTGTATTTGCGATGATCGGCACCAGCGGCACGCACATGCAAATCGGTAATTTGGGCGACAATCATCATTCTGGACGGGTTACTCTTCAAACCAGCGGATCGAGGTTTTGTATCACAGGGAGATGACGCAAGACCTGGTATTTTCAATGGCAGAGTTCCACGGAAAACGGCGAACTTGAAAAGAATGCTCTGAAGCCCTATTTTCCATTTGTAAGATGTATTAAACGGTATAATACAAAAAAAATTGTGAAATAATGACCAATCCAACCTCGTCCATCGCGAAACTGCCCGGCGCGGAGCTGTCTCTGCCGGGATTACCGGTGTTTGAACCGGGCTGGGTGTGGCTGACCGGCGCGGGCCCCGGCGATCCGGGCATGCTGACCCTCCATGCCCTGAATGCGATGCGTCAGGCCGATGTGGTGGTTCATGACGCCCTGGTGAGTGACGAGGTGCTGGCGCTGTTGCCGGAGACGGCGACACGGGAATTTGCCGGCAAGCGGGGCGGCAAGCCGTCGTTCAAGCAAGTGGATATTTCCAACCGGATTGTTCAACTGGCCCGCCAAGGCAAGCGCGTGTTGCGCCTGAAAGGCGGCGACCCCTTTGTGTTCGGACGTGGCGGTGAGGAAGCCTTGGCCCTGGTTCAAGCGGGCATTCCGTTTCGGGTGATCCCCGGCATTACGGCGGGTATTGGTGGGCTCGCGCAAGCGGGCATTCCCGTCACCCACCGGGATGTCAATCAGGCGGTGACGTTCGTAACCGGTCACATGACGGGCGGGGCGGTGCCAACGGAACTGGACTGGCACGCCATCGCCAAAGGGTCGCCGGTGATTGTGCTTTACATGGCGCTGAAGCATTTGGGCGAAATCGCCGGGCATTTGATGTCGGCGGGCCGTTCCCCCCAGGAACCGCTGGCCCTGGTGGCGAATGCGGCGACGCCTCAGCAACAGGTGGTGGAAACCACGATTGCCGCGGCTCATCAGCATCCGGAACAGTTTCAAGAGTTGAAGCCGGCCATCATCGTGATCGGTGATGCGGTGCGCTTGCGGGCGGGGCTCGATTGGATGGGGGCGGCCCAAGAGGGGCGCGTGCTTGATCCGGATCCGCTGGGCCTCTTGCTCTCCCAGGCGGTGGGTTAACGGGCCAGATAGCCGATCGGGCCCAGTTCCTCTCTGCGAACGTCAAGCTGCGCCAAGATCTCTTTTTTCTCGGCATTACTTATGCGGCCCCAAGCGCCGATTTCCTTCATGGTGCGGTAGCAGCCGGCACAGAAACCGGTTTTGCTGTCGACCGCGCACAGGCGCTGACAGGGGGACTCAATATGGTCTTCATTCAACATGGCGCGCAACTAATCAGGTTTTGGGGGTGAGCTCAAGGTTTTCAGGTCATTGCCAGAGACAAGGCTTGGCTTCAAGATAACGCCGTCGAATCCTAATGGAGCTGTGCATGCGCCCCCTGCTTACTCATCGTCTGATCCTTCCTCTCTGTGCCGTTTTATTGTTGGCCGGTTGTGGCCGTTTGCTGCAACCCGATGTGCAGGCGGACGCAACCGCGCTGCGGGCGGGGGAGTATGAGCTGGACCCGCGCCACGCCGTGCTGTTGTGGAAGGTCACTCATTTAGGCTTCTCGAAATATGTGGGGCGCTTCAATGATTTTGACGCAACCCTTTCCTATGACCCGGACGATCCGTCCGAAGCGCACGTGGCCGTTGTGGTGCAGACCGCCAGCATTGACGTGAACTACCCCGAATTCGAGGAGGATTTGCGCGGGGCCTCTTGGTTCAATGTCAGCGCCTTCCCGGATGCATCGTTTGAAAGCACTGCTGTGGCGTTGGACGCGAATGGCAATGGCACGGTGACCGGCGACTTCACCCTGCTGGGGGTCACGAAGCCCGTCACCTTTGACGTGATTTTCAATGGCGGCGCGCGCAATCCGCTCACGCGGAAATACACCGTCGGTTTTGAAGCCAATGGGGTGATCAAGCGGTCCGACTTCGGCATGACAAATTTATTGCCGGCGGTGGGCGACGACATCGAATTGGAAATGCATGTGGAGTTCTTAAAAGACTAGCGCCAACTCGGCGGCAGCACGGGGGCTTCGCGGAGCAACACGATGCTGATGCGGCGATTACCCACCAGATACGGGTCGTCGGGAAACAACGGCTCGCTGCCGGCCTTGCCGGTTACTTGATAGATCCGGTCATTCTTGATGCCGCCCCGCTGAAGTACTTTACGGCTTTCATTGGCGCGGCCTGCCGACAATTCCCAGTTCGAATAGCCATCGGCGCGCACGAAGGGAACGGAATCCGTATGACCACTGATGGAAATCCGATTGGGCAACCGGTCGACGATTTTGGCGACCGCTTCCAAAAGTTTTTCGGCACGCGGGATCGGCTTTTCCTGTCCCGGCAGGAACATGGGGCGGCCTTCTTGGTCCACAATCTGAATACGCAGACCTTCCGGGGTCTGATCAATGATCAGGTTCTTGGACAGCTCCGCCAGTTCCGGCAGATCCTCAATGGCCTGGCGCAGGGATTGCGCGGCCCGCTCGAACATGTCTTGCTCGCGTTTCGCAAGCGCTTTATCCAGCGCGTCGTCATCTATTTTAGCTGTGTCGCCCGATTTGCCTTTTTCACCCTTGTTGCCGCCGGAATTCGCGGCATTGGTGCCGTCCTTGTTGCCGGACTTTTTCTTTTGACCCGACGGTTGCGGTTGCGATTGGCTTTGCACGATAGAGGATGAGCCGGACCGGCGCGATCCATCGGAATCGAAAGACTGGCCGCCCAGAACACCGCCCGCGCCACTTTTCGATTCACTCAAGCTCGCCACCGCGAAGTAATCGGCAATACCGCGCTTTTGTTCCGGCGTCGTGGTGTTGATCAGCCACAGCATCAAAAAGAAGGCCATCATGGCGGTCACAAAGTCAGCATAGGCAACCTTCCACGCGCCACCATGGTGGCCGTGCCCGCCTTTCTTGATCTTTTTGACGATAATCGGTTGTTCGTTATTGCTCATGCGCGCCGCTCTTGATTTCAGCGGCGATTGTTGGCCGTCAACCTTAAGATCCCGTTGAGGGTCAGGGCAGCGCCCCGGAATTCTGCGCGGAAACCCGCTGGGATTTACCCGGCGTTAACCGTAAGCGGTGGGGATCGTTACGTTCAATCTCCGCGAAATCCGTGGTCATGCGCATATAGTCCCCCGATGCCCACAGGGCCGTCAGGTCGCGATAATGGGGCGACAACACATTTCCGGACTGTCCCGTGGATTGCATGAAGATAGACGCATTGAGGTCCGCGAAGTCATACACGCCGCGATAGCCGGACGCATGCACATTGGCGAAGGGCGCCGCATCGGACCCTGAAAGGCCGCCTCGATTGATGGTGGCCGCGCTCCCGCCGCTGGGGTGGGTCATATTAAAGAACCTCTTGAGGATTGGCACAGATCCAAAGGGGCGGTGCACATGCATGGCCATATGCGCGCGCCCCCATTTCCAGGTGGAGACTTTCGGGCCATAGCGGGATGTAATCCACGCAACGGCGTTCGAAAAAGAAGATCTGATAATGTCTTGGCAGTCGGCGGGCGTGTCTGAGCTGACATCCACACACCAGTTCTCAAGGGTGGCGTCGGCGCCAAAGACCTTTCGCAAAAAGTCCTCGCGCACACGAGAGACCAACCGAAACAAGTCGCCCGTTTCGTCAGCATAGGTCGCGCGGGTCATCTCGCGGATAAGGGCCGCATAGATCAGCGGTGCCGGTTGATCCGCCCCCATATTGCCGTCCCAGTCCCGTAAGACCGTAAGGGCGTCCTGTTCTGGTCCCGCCTTGGCTTTGACCAGGGCAAGCGCTTCCCGGATCGTGGGCATCAAGTCCAGCGCCAATTGGGAGACTTCATCCATTTGTATGATGCGGTTGGACGCAAGATCGTGCACGTCCCGCTGCGCCAACAAGGTTCGAATGCGGCGGGTTCGCTGATCGGATTCCCATTCCAAGGTGATGGCGTGCGGATAGGCATCATCGACGATTTTGTCGTTCGCGGTCACCAACAGGCCGTCTTCCGGGTTCACATATTGGGGCAGCTCATCAAAGGGAATATAGCCATTCCATTCATACTCGGTGCCCCAGCCCGGGGCGGGCACCAGACCTTTGCTGCCGTTTAGCTCTTTTCGTTTCGGCACCAAAGCGGGCGCGATCAAGGCGATGGTCCCGTCCACATCGCCATAGACGATGCTTTGCATGGGCGCATGATAGCTTTTCAGGGCCTCGCGAAACTCGGGCCAATTCATTGCGGTCATGGCCGTAATCCCGCCATGAACCGTTTGATCACCGGGCGCCAGTGCCGTCCATGACAAGGACAAGGCATGCCCGCCGATTTTCAAACTTTCAAGAAACCCTTCCGTGGGCACGACAGGGCCGTGGCGCGATTTTTTGAGGGTCACTTTTTTGTCGGCGCCGAAACGCACCTTGATCACTTCTTCGCGTGTTTCAAACGGTACATAGCCATCCGGCGTGAGATATTCGTTGTCGTTTTCCGGGTTAATCCGCTCAATGAATAAATCTTGAACGTCCGCTCCGGTGGTGGTGAGACCCCAGGCAATGTACTCGTTGCGGCCCGTCAGCACAGCGGGCATGCCCGGCATGGTGCCCCCAATGACCGATGTGTCTTCGAAGGCCAAATGCGCGAGATACCAAACGGAAGGTGCCGACAAGCCAAGGTGAGGGTCATTGGCAAGGATCGGTTTTCCGGTCGTTGTGTGTTTGCCCGAAATAACCCAGTTATTGGACGCGGCGGCCAAAGGGGGCGCGGGCAGATTTGCGAACGCCTTGCCTAATCCCGCGTCGGCGAAAAACTCTTTTGTTAGGGCCCAATCGTTTGGGGCCGGCGGCATGAACTCCACCAACTGCTCTTCGCTCAATTGTTCGATAAGCTGGGTACGGATCACTTCACTAAACACATTGCCCGACAGGCCAAGGGCAAGGAACTTGACCAGCATGACACTGTCTTTGGGGGACCAGGGTTCTGGTTGATGACGCAGTATAAAGAACTCCGGCGGCAGCGGACGATCCTCCGCCGTGATCACCGCATTAACGCCTGCCGCATAGGCGTCGAGTTTTTCGACGGTGTCGTCCGGTAACGACGCCAAGGCGGTCTCGGCGGCGCCACCTAGGTCAAGAGCTCGCAAATAAGTGTCCGGTGTCACCGCGAACGACCCGAACAGCTCCGACAGGCGGCCTTGCGTGATGCGGCGGGTGAATTCCATCTGCCACAATCGGTCTTGCGCATGGGCGTAACCCAGCCCGAAATAGATATCGAGGTCGCTGTCCCCCCGAATATGCGGCACGCCAAATTCATCCCGCAGAATCTCGACCGGATGGGTCAACCCAGCAACCTCCCGCTCACCCGCCAGTTGGGGCAGGGACTTATGCAGATAGGTGTAGGCGATGACGCCAAAGACCATCACCAGGCCGGTCAGACCCGCCAGGCTGATGCCCAGCCATTTGATTGTCACGAAAGCGATGCGGCGAAGGGAGGTCACGGTGATGGCTTTACCTCAAGGTTTGTCTTGTGGGAAACACATATAGAGTGAAAGTGAGTCGAGGAGAGAGGCAAATGTCAAAAACCGTCGCCTTTTTAGGTTTGGGTGTGATGGGGTTTCCCATGGCCGGGCATCTTGCCAAGGCCGGGCACCAGGTGCGGGTCTATAATCGGACGGCCGCCAAGGCCAAACAATGGCTTGAACAATATGACGGCCAGGCCTTCAGCACGCCGGCCGGCGCAGCAGAGGGGGCGGACATTGTTTTCCTGTGCGTGGGCAATGACGAGGACGTTCGGCAGGTCATCATTGGCGATGATGGATGTTTGTCGGCCATGGCGCCAGGCAGCACGATTGTGGACCACACCACCACCTCTGCCACCGTTGCCCGTGAGATGGCGGAACAGGCGTTGTCAAAACGTGTCGGCTTTGTGGATGCCCCTGTGTCTGGCGGACAAGCGGGGGCCGAAAACGGTGTGTTGACGGTCATGTGCGGCGGCACGCCCGCCGATTTCGAAAAAGCCCAACCCGCCATCGAGTGTTTTGCGCGGGCCGTGAAGCTCATGGGGCCGGTGGGGGCGGGCCAGCTGACGAAAATGGTCAATCAGATCTGCATTGCGGGTTTGGTTCAGGGATTGGCGGAAGGGATCCAGTTCGCCGAAAAAGCGGGCATTGATCCGCGCGCGGTCATTGACGTGATTTCCAAGGGCGCCGCCCAATCTTGGCAGATGGAAAACCGCTTCGAAACCATGATCGACCGCCAGTTCGATTTTGGCTTTGCGGTGGATTGGATGCGTAAAGATCTCGGCATCTGCCTGGAGGAAGCGCGCAACAATGGGGCGCAATTGCCTGTCACCAGTTTGGTGGATCAGTTCTACGCGGATGTTCAAGCCCTGGGCGGCAATCGGTGGGATACGTCCAGCCTGATCAAACGTCTGGACAGATGAAACGGGACGGGCCCTATCACCACGGGGATTTGCGCAACGCCCTAATTGATGCGGCGGCGGCGATCGTGGAAGTGCGGGGCCTTGAGGAACTAAGCTTGCGCGGGGCGGCCCGTCGGGCGGGTGTGTCACAAACGGCGCCGTACCGGCACTTCGCCGACAAGGAAGCGTTGATCGCAGCGGTTGCCGCCGATGGGTTCCTCATGCTGGCCGACGACCTGCGCACGGCGGTGACCAGTGGCGATCTCATCCTGGTGGGAAAATCCTATTTCCGGTTTGCTCAAGATCATCCCGGACGGTTTCAGCTGATGTTTGGGCGGGACATCACCGACCGGCAATCTCATGCGGAGTTGTCAGAGGCGGAAGAGGAACTGCGCAGTGTGCTGGCGCGTCTGTTGGGGCCTGACCAGGTGGACGCGCTGTTGTCGGCCTTTCATGGGGTCACGGCACTGAGCGTGGCCGGGCTTGTATCCATCAAGCCGGATGATTTAGACGGCGAAGCGAAACTGGACCAAATTCTGGAGGCGGTGTTGGGGAACCTGTCTAAGTTGGGGTAGGGCACACCCCCAAAACGTCATCGCGAGCGCGTTTGAGGGGGCTGGACCGGTCAGGCAATAGAGCCGCCCTCCTTGACATGGCGATGAAAAAAAACCGCTCATCCCGGTTGCTTCACAGAAGCACACCGGGATCTCAGATTCCGGGACCTTTGTTGGATGTGTTCGAGATTCCTGCGTTCGCAGGAATGAGCGGGCAGGGAAGAGCGCGCTTGCCAGGGGGCGAAATTCCGGTACTTATAAGCCCACAAAAAGGTCAGACCCAGCCAAGTGAGGAACCCTTCCATGGACATGAACAACAATTATGAAATGACCATCAACGGGATCGGCGTGGTATCGCCATCCACGATTGATGTGGTCAATCCGGCAAATGGAGAGGTTTTCTCGCAAGCGCCCGATTGCACGAAAGAACAACTGGACCAAGCTGTTGAAACCGCTCAGGCGGCCTTCAAGAAATGGCGCAAAGTACCCATCGAAGAACGGGCTGCCCTGCTGAAGAAAGCGGGCGATGCGTTGATGGCGCAGGCAGGCGACATGGCGCGCTTGTTCACCCGCGAACAAGGCCGGCCCGTGGAAGCTGCCGAACAGGAAATCATGGGTGCGGGCCAATGGCTGCATGCGGTGGCCGAAATGCGCCCGCCGGTGCATGTGGCCGAAGATAGCGACCAGCAACATATCGAAACCCGCTATGTGCCGCTGGGTGTCATCTGCGCGATTTCGCCGTGGAACTTCCCCATCAATTTGGCGGTATGGAAGATCGCCCCGGCTTTGTTGGCGGGCAATACAATGGTTCTGAAGCCGTCGCCTTTCACACCGCTCTGTACCCTGAAGATGGGCGAATTGTTCCGCGATATTTTTCCCCCAGGGGTTTTGAATGTGATCACGGGCGGCGATCAATTGGGGCCGATGATGACGGCTCATAAAGGGTTTGCGAAAATTTCCTTCACCGGATCGACCGCGACCGGTAAGAGCGTTATGGAAAGCGCTGCCAAAGATCTTAAGCGTTTGACGCTTGAATTGGGCGGCAATGATGCAGCCATCGTGTTGCCGGATGTGGACGTAAACGAAGTGGCCCAGAAGATTTTCTTTGGTGCCTTCTTCAACACGGCGCAGATCTGCGTTGCCACAAAACGCCTCTATGTCCATGAAGACGTGTATGACCAGCTGCGCGACAGCCTGGCGGCGATCGCCAAGGGCGTCAAAGTGGGTGACGGCACGGAACAAGGCACGGTGCTGGGGCCGATCCAAAACAAGCGCCAATATGATCGCGTGATGGATTTGTTGGACGACGCAAAGGCCAACAATCTGGAGCTGATCGAAGGGGCGGACATTCCGGAGGGCGGTGGATATTTCGTGCCGGTCACCATTGTGGACAACCCGCCGGAAGACTCTCGCGTGGTCCAGGAAGAAGCCTTTGGTCCGATCCTGCCGATGCTCAAATTCGATGATGTGGACGATGTGATCGACCGCGCTAATGACACGGATTATGGCTTGGCGGGCGCGGTCTGGTCGAAGGACACGGAGAAGGCTGTGGAAATCGCGCACCAGCTGGAAACCGGTACGGTATGGATCAACCAGAACCTGAACCTGCGTCCGGACACCACGTTCGGCGGCCATAAGCAGTCGGGCTTTGGCTCTGAAAACGGCATGGAAGGATTGTTGGAGTTCATGGCTCCCCAATCCGTCTATGTGGCGAAGGCGTAAAGTAGGCCTGCCCTCCTCGCGAACGCACCGGCCCTTAGCCGGCTCGCAATGACGGGCTGCGTAATCTCTTGAATTAACGAAGAGCGGTCTCCACCTTCAATGGCGGAGGCCGCTTTTTGACATGTGAATAGGCGAAATGGGCTCAGGTTCCCAACCTTCCCCTTATGGGCAGGTTTAGGCACGGCGCGTCGTAGAATTGGATCAACCCCATGCGCCCATCGTTGATGGGGCACCACCGGGCCCACGCCCCCGTAAATGCGGCATGGGTAGGGTGCAATAGCGGAGCGTATTGCGCCGACTTGGAAGGTGGTGTGGTGGATTACGCCGTACCGGCTCATCCACCCTACATGTCACGACGCGCAGCTTTGCGGTGCTATTTCCCGGCAAGCAAGCGGGCCGCATCCATCGCGAAATAGGACAGCACCCCGGCAGCGCCTGCGCGTTTGAAGGCAATCAGGCTTTCGAGGATCGCTTTGTCGCGGTCCAGCCAGCCATTGTCGATGGAGCCGCGGATCATGGAATATTCCCCGGACACTTGATAGGCAAAGGTGGGCACGCCCAGTTCCGATGACACGCGTTGGACAATGTCCAAATACGGCATCCCGGGTTTGACCATCACCATGTCGGCGCCTTCGTCGATGTCCAGCGCCACTTCGCGGATGGCTTCGTCGCTGTTGGCGGCGTCCATTTGATAGGTGCGCTTGTCGCCTTTCAACGCGGAGGTAGACCCCACCGCATCCCGGAACGGACCGTAAAAGGCAGAGGCATATTTCGCCGAATAGGCCATGATCAACGTGTTCTTGTGGCCATGGCCTTCAAGGCTTTGTCGAATGGCGCCCACGCGCCCGTCCATCATGTCGGATGGGGCGATGACATCACACCCGGCGTCCACTTGCACAAGAGACTGTTTGACCAGCACCTCAACGGTTTCATCGTTCAAAATGACCCCGTCTTTCATCAAACCGTCATGACCGTGATCGGTATACGGATCAAGGGCCACGTCGCACAGCACGCCGATGTCCGGCACTTGTGATTTGACCGCCCGCACCGCACGGCACACCAGATTGTCGGGGTTGAGGGCTTCGGCCCCGTCGGGGCTGCGTTTGGACGGGTCTGTATAGGGAAAGAGGGCAATACAGGGAATGCCCAGCTCTTTTGCTTGGGCCGCGGCGTCGGCCACCAGATCGACGGACAATCGGTCGACGCCGGGCATGCTGTCCACGGCTTCGCGGGTGTTGTCGCCGTCGCGCACAAAGACCGGCCAGATGAGATCGGCCGAGGTCAGGCCGTTCTCGGCCACCATCGACCGCGACCAGGCTTGCGCCCGCAAGCGCCGCATCCGTGTCGCCGGGAAGCCTGAGGATTGCACGATCGATCTTTCATGTTGCATCTGACTTATGAACTCCAAACGATCCGGCCCTTTTCGGGCACTTTTTCTGCGACTTCGGCTTTTGTGGACCGGCACTTTATACTAAAGGAAAGGCAAAGGTAGAGGCGAATGGATTTTGCACTTTCTGAAGAACAACGCGCCATCCAAGACATGGCGCAAAATTTCGCGACGGATCAGATGGCGCCGCATGCGGCCCGCTGGGATGAAGAGCATATTTTTCCCAGGGAAACGTTAAAGCAAGCGGCAGAGCTTGGATTTGCCGGTATCTACGTTCGGGAAGACGTGGGTGGCTCCAATCTCGGCCGGGTGGACGCAGCCGTGATTTTCGAGGAGTTAAGCGCGGGCTGCACCTCCACAGCAGCCTTCCTGTCGATCCACAATATGGCCAGCTGGATGATCGACACCTTCGGGAAAGATGCCCAGCGGGAAAAATGGCTTCCCCGGCTTGCGACCATGGAGTTGATCGCGAGTTATTGCCTGACGGAACCGGGGGCAGGCTCCGATGCCGCCGGTCTGCGCACCAAGGCCGACCAAGATGGGGATCATTACGTCCTCAACGGAGGCAAAGCCTTCATTTCCGGCGCGGGCGCATCTGACATTTATGTGTGCATGGTACGCACCGGGGGGGAGGGGCCAAAAGGCATTTCCTGCTTGGTGGTGGAAAAGGACACGCCGGGCTTAAGCTTCGGAAAGCAAGAAAAGAAGCTGGGGTGGCACAGCCAACCGACGGCTCAGGTCATCTTTGAAGACTGCCGCGTGCCGGTCGCGAACCGAATTGGTGAAGAAGGCGAAGGCTTCAAGATCGCCATGAAGGGGCTCGATGGCGGGCGCATCAATATCGGCGCGTGTTCCTTGGGGGCCGCGCGGGCGGCGTTGAACGAAGCCACGGAGCATATGAAGGTGCGCAAGCAATTTGGCCGTGCACTGACGGAATTTCAGGCGCTTCAATTCAAAGTCGCGGATATGGCAACGGAATTGGACGCGGCGCGGTTGATGATTTTGCGGGCGGCGAACAGCCTCGACAAAAAAGATCCGGATGCAACGCGCCATTGCGCCATGGCCAAACGGTTTGCCACCGATGCCGGATTTAACGTGATCAACGAAGCCCTGCAGATCCATGGTGGTTACGGTTATATCCAAGAATATCCGGTGGAACGGCATCTGCGCGATGCGCGTGTTCATCAAATCTTGGAAGGCACGAACGAAATCATGCGCGTGATCATCGCGCGCGACCTGTTGAAGTAAACGGAGCCGATATGTCGGAACCAGAAATTCTGTTTGAACGCCGGGGCTGTATCGGCGTGATTACCATGAACCGTCCCAAAGCGCTAAACGCGCTGACCTTGGACATGTGTCAGTTGATGGGGCCTCAGCTTGCCAAATGGGATGACGATCACGCGATCAAAGCCGTGGTCATTGAAGGCGCGGGCGAAAAAGGTTTTTGCGCAGGCGGCGATATCCGCGCGCTGCACGATTCCGGCAAGGAGGGCACGCCTTACGCGATCGATTTTTACCGCACGGAATATCAGCTGAACGCGCAGATCTTCCATTTCCGTAAACCCTATATCGCGTTGATGGATGGCATCACCATGGGCGGTGGTGTGGGCGTGGCGGTGCATGGCGATCACCGGATCGTCACGGAACGCACGGTCTTTGCCATGCCGGAAACGGGCATTGGCCTCTATCCGGATGTGGGGGGGACTTATTTCTTGCCCCGGTGTCCCGGCCAGACCGGTATGTTTATGGGGCTGACGGGTGCGCGGTTGAAGGCCGCCGATTGTCTGTATGCGGGTGTTGGTACGGCCTATATGTCGTCGGACAAGCTCGAAGATTTTAAAGCTCAGCTTGCGGAGGGAACAGATATCGAATCGGCGATCAACTCGCTGAAGGAAGATCCCGGTGTGGCGCCCTTGGCAGAACACCGCGAGCAGATTGATCACTTCTTTTCCAAACTTTCCGTCGATGAGATTGTCGATGCCTTGGAAGCGGATGGCGGCGCCTGGGCGCTGGAGCAAGCGCAGGCGCTGCGCACCAAGTCACCCACATCGTTGAAAATTACCTATCGCCAAATTTGCGAGGGCGCGCAGCTTAGCTTCGACAATTGCATGAAGCTCGAATTTCGCATGACCAATCGCATTGTGGAGGGTCATGATTTTTACGAAGGGGTGCGGGCGGTGATCATCGACAAGGACCAATCCCCGAAATGGCAACCGGCTTCATTAGATGATGTTTCCACAGAAGCGGTGGATGCGTATTTCGAGACATTGGGCGCAAACGAATTAAAACTGCCGTAAGCGCGGCGCATCAGGAGGAATAAAATGGCAACGGTTGGATTTATCGGCTTGGGAAATATGGGCGGCCCCATGGCCAAGAACCTGATGGGGGCGGGGCACGAGGTGCGCGTGTTTGACTTGTCGGAAAAAGCCGTGGCTGCGTCTGTGGCCGATGGTGGCCAGAAAGCCGGGACCGTGGCCGAAGCGGTCACCGGCGCTGATGTAGTGGTGACCATGCTGCCGGCGGGCAAGCATGTGCGGGCCGTCTATACGGGCGATGAAGGCATTCTGTCCGCCGTGCCGAGTTCCGCGATCCTGATCGACAGTTCGACGATTGACGTGACCTCCGCGCGGGATGTGCAGGCCGCTGCCGCTGAAAAAGGCGTGGCGATGGTGGATGCGCCTGTATCCGGCGGGGTCGGGGGCGCGGCCGCCGGGACGCTTACTTTCATGGTGGGCGGCGCTGACGACGCGTTTGCCAAGGCGAAACCTTATCTCGACATCATGGGGCAGAACATTGTTCATGCGGGCGGGCCGGGGAATGGTCAGGCCGCGAAGATCTGCAACAATATGATTTTGGGCATTTCCATGATTGGGGTGAGCGAGGCCTTCGTTCTGGCGGAAAAATTGGGGTTGGACCATCAATCCTTGTATGACATTGCCTCGACGGCATCTGGCCAGTGCTGGTCGTTAACAAGTTATTGCCCCGTGCCCGGACCGGTTGAAACTTCGCCCGCCAATCGCGATTACCAAGCGGGCTTCACGGCGGCGATGATGCTTAAGGATCTGAAACTGGCGCAGAACGCGGCCCAGGACTCGGGCGCGGCCACGCCATTGGGGGCCGAAGCGGCGGCCCTTTACGGCCTGTTTGATGCCGGCGGCCAGGGGGATGTCGATTTTTCAGGAATCATTAACTTTATTCGCGGCCATAGGTAGTAGATAACCGCTTGGCTTCTACCAGAACCGTTCATTTAACTGCTCTTTAAATCTTCAGCTTTATAAAGGTCCTCACAGGAAAATGAGGGTCTGGGCCTCCGCGTATTTGGAGAGTAGATGCAATGAGCGTGTCAACGGCAGTGAGTTATACTGACGAAGCGTCGACCGATGTCGATATAAGAGAACAATATCTCGAATCCCTGACATTGATCGAACGGCTGCACCGTCAGTTGTTGGATGTTATCAAGGATGAATTGGACCGTACCGGCCAAGGAGACGTGAACAGTGTGCAGGCCTTGCTGCTGTTCAACATTGGCGATTCGGAACTAACGGCTGGTGAGCTGCGGACCCGCGGCCACTATCTGGGGTCCAACGTGTCGTACAATCTGAAAAAGCTGGTTGAATCCGGTTATATCCACCACGAGCGGTCGGAACTCGACCGCCGTTCGGTGCGCGTCCGTTTGACGGAAAAAGGGCGCACGGTGTGGAAGCTGGTCGCCGCCTTGTACGAACGCCATATTTCCGCGATCACTGAGATCGGGGTGCTGGCGGACGACGATCTGGGCGCGATCAACAAAGTGCTTCAGCAGATTGAGCGTTTTTGGGCCGACCAAATCCGTTACCGGCTCTAGTTCTCAAACTGGTTTAACAGGCGTGGTTGCATTCTTCTTCGGCGGAAGAGGAATGAACGCGCTTGTGCGCGCCACATAGTCGGCATAGCCAGGTTTTGATTTGCTCAAGCCCCGTTCCATCAGGGCGACGCCGGACACCCGCAGCAGGAAATAAGTCATCAAGATCGGCGCGAAGATGGTCCACCACGCGCCCGGCGCACCGGCAAGTGCGACCACGTAAAACGACCACATGATCAGCGAATCCCCGAAATAGTTCGGGTGGCGGGTCCACGCCCATAGGCCCCGATCCATCACCTGGCCCTTGTTGGCCGGATCCGCCCGGAACCTTGCAAGCTGAGCGTCACCCACCGCTTCGAAGAACAAACCCACTGAAAACAGAGAAATCCCGCCCCACAGAAGCGGCCAGGTAATGTCAGGTCCGCTGCCGCCGATGCCGATCTGCAGCGGGACGGATACCACGAACATCACCAATGCCTGGAACAGGAACACGAACCACAGGCTTTTCAGCTCAAAATTCGGTGAGCGGTTGGCCCGCATTCGGACATAACGCGGGTCTTCGCCCTCTTTTTGGAACCAGCGGATCAGCAAATAGATCCCCAGACGCCCGCCCCACAGGACCGCCAACCCGGTGAGGAGGATGTTGTGCGGTGTGGCTTCCGGGGTTTGGAGCCACGAGGTAAGGGCGATTACGGAAAATCCTGGTCCCCAGTAAATATCAACAATACTAACATCTTGGAGCGATCGGCTCATAATCCACAATAGGATCATGATCCCAACGGTGACGGCGGCATTAACCAAAAGCATCATGATCATTGTTGTATTCCAAGCATTGGGAATGTTGTTTGGCTCTCTTCGCGATACGTGGGGGGCACCGCATTGGATCAAAATCACAACGTTCCGCTTTTTTCGACCAATAATTGAGCCTCCACTGCCGACAATCCCTAAAATTTGGTATAAATTCTATCTAACACGTCACGCTGCCTGGAACGGTCTGGGCGGCTTTGTTGGGGATGTTCGGTGGGACGTTGGCAAATCAGGGACAGCTTACGCACGGCGGCTTTTGCGGTCGTGTGTTTTGCGCTGAGCGCGACCACCCATTCTTCCTCGGCGTGGGATAATCGCGACCTGGTTGATCCGTGGGATTCGCATGCTGAGCGGTTGGAAGATGCCCCCCTTGGCACTCCGACGCTGACCCGCGATGGCGTGTTCGCCATGCTGCGGTCGCTGGCGGTCTACAAGCAGATCGCGGCATGGGGCGGCTGGCCCCAGGTGGCGGAAGGCAAAGATCTGACCCATGGTGTTCGCGACGATCGCGTGGTGGCCTTGCGTAAGCGCCTGCTCTTGACCGGAGACCTGCCGGCCTCTGGTGGTGATCCGTTCTTGATGGATTTCAGTGTGATGGATGCGGTTCGAAATTTCCAAACCCGTCACGGATTACCAGTTCACGGCAAGGTGGACGAGATTACCCGTCACGCCCTAAACATCCCGGTCCAAGACCGCATCAATGTCATCGAATTGAATATCAAGCGGATGCGCGACCTCGATATCGCATCTGATGGGCGATATGTGATTGTGAATTTACCGGCGGCTGTTTTGGAAGCGGTCGATCTTGGCAAAGTGGAGCTTCGGCATCGCGTCGTTGTGGGGAAGGAATATCGAGAGACCCCGGTGATGTCGAGCAAGATCACCCATATCGATTTCAACCCTAATTGGAATGTTCCGATTGGCTTGGCGAAGTGGGATGTGATTCCACGTATCCGCCGCGATTTCGATTACCTCAAGCGTGAGAAGTTTCGCATTTACACCTGGGGTAAGAACGCGCGGGAAGTGGATCCGAAAACCATCGACTGGAGCCGCGACGACATCCACAAGAATTATCGTTTTGTGCAGATGCGCGGTCCCAAGAATTCGCTCGGTGCGGTGATCATTCGCTTCCCAAATTCAGACGCCATCTTTTTGCACGATACGCCGAAGAAGCATTTGTTTGGCGAAGATTTGCGGGCCCACAGTTCTGGCTGCGTGCGGGTAGACGACATTTACACCCTGGCGAAATGGCTTCTTCATGACCGCCGCGATGTGTGGACCGATGAACGTATCCAGAAGATCGCGAAAGAGCAGACTTGGGCCCAAGCCCATCTGAAGAAGCGCCTGCCGATCCACCTGGTGTATGTGACCGCTTGGGTGGACCATCAGGGCGTGCTCAATTTCCGTCCGGATGTGTATGGATGGGATGGCGACAAGATCGCTGAACTTGACGGCACCAAGAAAGTTGCCGCCAACAAAACCCGCTAGCTGATCGCCTTGGGCCATCATTTCAAATCCGCAAAAGACTATCCGTATCTGGATCATCCCGGAGTCATCGCCTTTGCTCATCGGGGCGGCGCGGTGGATAACCTGGAAAACACCATGTCCGCTTTCGAGGCATCAGTGCGTCTTGGCTATCGCTATGTGGAAACGGATGTGCACGTCACCTCTGACGGGGTGCTGCTGGCCTTCCATGATGATGTGTTGGATCGGGTAACCGATCGGGCAGGGGCCATTGGCGCGCTTCCCTATTCAGAGGTCGCCAAAGCGCGTGTTGGGGGAAAAGAACCCATTCCCTTATTTGATGATCTTTTGAATACGTGGCCGGACCTTCGGGTCAATATCGAGCCGAAATCCGACGAAGCGGTTGGGCCCTTGATTGAGGCAATTAAGAAGGCCGACGCCATTGACCGTGTCTGTGTAGGGTCTTTTTCCGCCAAGCGCATTCAACAGGTAAGAGACGCTTTGGGAGAGAGGCTCTGTACGTCCGCGGGCCCCGGAGAGGTCTTCCGTCTTACATTGGGGCGTTTTGGCTTGCCCACGGGCCGGTTTGCGGCGGCCTGTGCTCAAGTTCCGATCTTTCACAAAGGTATCCGGTTAACCAATGAGGCATTCGTGAGGGCCGCTGCTGCAAATGGTTTGCAAACGCATGTTTGGACCGTCGATGATCCCCAGGTGATGACCGACCTCATAGAGATGGGCGTGACCGGCATCATGACGGATAAGCCGCAGATCTTGCGCGATGTGTTGATCAATGCAGGCAAATGGCAGACCTGAGCCTTATTTGACGCGCCATTTGTCTACCGCGCCAATCGACACTATCTATTGGCACCGCCGGAAAAGCTGGTGGTAAGATGCGCCGGAGCCGGTTTTCTGCGACAAATAGCGGGTTTGTCTAGAATGTCGCAATCGGATCAATACATAGAAGAGAATTTAGAACCAGATACCGGATCAGCGGAACGCCGCGGCTGGAGGAACAAGGCAATGGATTACGAGGGTGCGCTAAAACAAGCGATCAATGCTGTTAAAGCAGAGGGCCGATATCGCGTCTTTGCTGATATCGCGCGCCGTCAAGGCGCTTACCCTGAAGCTGTTCAATATACAGATGAAGATCAGCGCGGCATCGTCGTGTGGTGCAGTAATGACTATCTGTGCATGGGACAGCACCCGAAGGTAATCGCGGCCATGCATGAAGCAATCGACACCGTCGGCGCCGGCTCCGGTGGCACGCGGAATATCTCTGGCACGACGCATTACCATGTGGTTCTGGAACAAGAACTTGCCGATCTGCACGGCAAAGAAGCAGCGCTTCTCTTTACCTCCGGCTATATCGCCAACGACGCCACGCTCAGCACGCTGACGAAACTTCTGCCCGGCTGCATCATTTTTTCCGATGAGCTTAATCACGCGTCGATGATTGAAGGAATCCAGCGTGGTAAGGGGCCAAAGAAAATTTGGCGGCATAATGATCTGGAACATCTGGAAGAACTTCTGCAACAAGCAGACCCTGATACGCCAAAGGTCGTGGCCTTTGAATCTGTCTACTCGATGGATGGCGATATCGCCCCCATCGGGGACATTTGCGACCTTGCCCAAAAATATGGGGCGATGACCTATCTCGACGAAGTGCACGCCGTTGGTCTTTACGGCGCGCGCGGCGGCGGCATTGCCGAGCGCGATGGGGTCATGCACAAAGTTGACATCATCGAAGGAACGCTTGCGAAAGGGTTCGGCATTATGGGCGGCTATATCGCGGCAAGTGCCGATGTGGTCGATTGCGTCAGAACCTATGCGCCTGGATTTATCTTCACGACATCTTTGTCGCCATCGATTGTTGCGGGGGCGACCGCCAGCATTCAACATCTGAAAACATCTACCGTTGAACGGGAACAACATCAGCAGCGGGCGGAAGCCCTAAAGACTCTGTTGAAATCGCGGGGGCTGCCGGTGATGCCGTCGGTGAGCCATATTGTGCCGGTGTTTGTGGGCGATGCAGCGCTGTGTAAACAGGTGTCCGATGCGTTGCTGGAAGATCACGGTATTTATGTTCAACCGATCAACTATCCAACAGTGCCGCGGGGTACGGAACGGTTGCGCTTTACGCCATCGCCACAACACACCGACGCCTTGATGCATCAACTTGCCGATGCATTGGAGCAGGTGTGGTCAGAGTACGGATTAAAGAAAGCAGCTTAACCCGGAAACGCTGATGCCTTCAGGCGGAAAACCGACCGAAGTCCTATTCGAATTCATACCCATGGGTGCCTATGTGAAGGTCTGTGCCGTCGATGCGAAAAGCGGCACGGAAGTAACCGTCGTGGGGGATGCCCGCGCAACCCAAGCGGATCTTCAGCGAACCGCCCTGCGAAAGCTGGAATTCGTGATGGCGAAGAAGGCAGCGCCGCGCTAGGCGCGCGTTTCGTCAGGAACTTTCGGATTTGTTGCCGCGGCCAAGACCAATTCGTTTTGCGAAGGCGGACCGCTGGGCCGCGTAGTTTGGCGCCACCATCGGATAATCCGGCGGCAAGCCCCATTTCGCACGATATTCTTCCGGGGTCATGTTGTAGGTAGAGCGTAAATAGCGCTTCAGCATTTTGAGGCGTTTTCCGTCTTCAAGACAAATGAGGTATTCCGGGGTAACGGACCGGCGGATCGGGACGGCCGGCTTTTGTTCCACCAACTTGCCTTCATCCTTTTCATCCACCAGGTCATCAAGCGCCTCGTGAACGGTCTTGATCATATCCGGCAGTTCGTTAGCCGGAATTTGATTGTGTCGGACATAAGCCGCCACAATATCCGTCGCCAATCGGAGCGTGCCCTCCGTCTCGTTTTCTCGGTCCTGTTCTTGTTCGGACATGGAATGCCGTCCTTTTTTGACCTTAACGCAACAAACGCCAAATATTGATGCCTCTAGGACACGTATAAGTCCGTATCCAACGACGTATTTCACTTTATTTTCTGAGTTAATACAAGTTCAGCTTGGCGTTTTAGTTGGAAGATTAGTTTTTTGCTGAATAATTAGTTGTCAAAAACTTGGTTAACGCGATGTTACATTTGTAAGTCTGGGCGCTTATCTCGGCGACCAGACAATACCCATAGTGTTAGATTGTCCCGGCGCGGCAATATATGGTATCTTCCTGCTTGCTTTTTGGTGCTGGAATAGGGCCATTACTGACACTGTCATTCTTGAACGCGGATCCGGATCTCTTTTCCGTCCGGTTCGGTTTGGCCAGAGCGGAAAAGCAAATTCGATAAATGATGCGGGAAATTGTGGTGAGCCGCCGTTTCCGGCAGTAACAGGACTGGCAAAAACAGCCCGTGCACTTTGCCAGAAATCTCTATTTCGGCGCAACCGCCGAATGTTAACGAAGGAATGGATAGTCGATATGACGGTCACCGAGATGCCGCCAAAAACAGAGTCTACGGCGGGTTTCTTTGAGGAAGATCTTTCGAGCAGGGACCCTGATCTATTTGCCGCCATTCAGCATGAATGCAAGCGGCAGCAAGATCAGATCGAGCTGATTGCGTCGGAAAACATTGTCTCCAAGGCGGTGTTGCAGGCTCAGGGCTCTGTCCTCACGAACAAATACGCCGAAGGCTATCCGGGACGGCGCTATTACGGCGGCTGCGAATATGTGGACGACGCGGAGCGCTTGGCCATTGAGCGCGCCAAAGAACTGTTCTCCTGCGGCTTCGCGAATGTTCAACCGCATTCGGGCGCACAAGCCAATCAGGCTGTTTTCATGTCGCTGCTCAAGCCGGGTGATACGATCCTCGGCATGAGCCTGGCGGCGGGCGGCCACCTTACCCATGGCGCTCCGCCAAACCAGTCCGGAAAGTGGTTTCACGCCGTTCAATACGGTGTGCGTGAAAGCGATGCCTTGATCGACTTTGATGAGGTCGCCTCTTTGGCGCGCGAACATAAGCCTCAAATGATCATTGCTGGTGGGTCGGCTTATTCGCGGGTGATTGACTTCGCCAAGTTTCGTCAGATTGCGGATGAAGTGGGCGCTTACCTTATGGTGGACATGGCACACTTCTCCGGCTTGGTAGCGGGAGGGGTGCATCCTCATCCGCTGGACCATGCCCATGTGGCGACGACGACCACGCATAAGATTTTGCGCGGCCCCCGCGGCGGCTTGGTTTTGACGAATGACGAAGCCATTGCGAAAAAAATTAATTCGGCGGTTTTTCCCGGATTGCAGGGCGGACCATTGATGCATGTGATTGCCGCGAAGGCCGTGGCCTTCCGCGAAGCATTGCAACCGTCTTACAAAACTTACGCGGCCAATGTGATCAAGAACGCACAAACCTTAGCGTCCGTCTTATCCAGCAGAGGTGTGGACATTGTGTCGGGCGGCACGGATACGCATCTGATGCTGGTGGATCTGCGCCCGAAAAACCTAACCGGCAAGGTGGCTGAAGCGGGTTTGGAACGGGCGAACATCACCTGCAACAAAAATGGCATCCCGTTTGATCCGCAAAAACCGGCGATTACATCCGGCATTCGCCTAGGGTCTCCAGCGGGAACCACGCGCGGTTTCGGTGTGGAAGAATTTACGAAGATCGGTCATTTGATTGCGGATGTTTTGGACGGCATTGCCGAGAATGGCGACGATAACTCGGCGGTGGAAGATCGTGTGCGCCAGGAAGTTCTCGGACTTTGCCGCGACTTCCCGATTTATCCCGAACTGTAGGTAAAGGCGTCAGTTTTAACGGCAGCTGAGGCGGAGGAAAAACAATGCGCTGTCCCTTTTGCGGAAATGAAGATACGCAGGTCAAGGATTCCCGGCCGACCGAGGATAATTCCGCGATCCGACGCCGCCGGTTCTGTGCTGCCTGCGGGGCGCGGTTCACCACATTTGAACGCGTGCAGCTCCGCGAACTGACAATCGTGAAAAAGAGTGGGCGCAAGGTGCCGTTCGACCGCGATAAGCTGATGCGTTCCATTCAGATTGCCGTGCGTAAGAGACCAGTTGAACCAGAGCGCCTCGAGCGCATGATCAACGGCATAGTGCGTCAGCTTGAAAGCATGGGCGAAACGGAAATTCCGTCCCAGCTTGTGGGGAAGCTGGTGATGGAAGGCCTCGCCTCTATCGATGCCGTGGCTTATGTGCGCTTTGCGTCCGTTTACAAGAATTTCCGAGAGGCGAAAGACTTCGAAGAATTTGTAGGCGAGCTCAGCGGCCTTGACGGGGACGGCCGGTTTTGACGTCTTCGTCATCATCCACTGCTGACAAAAGATTTATGTCGATCGCGCTGAGCATGGCGCGCCGGCATCTGGGGCGAACCGCCGGCAATCCATCAGTTGGGTGTGTGCTGACGAAAGACATTGATGGTCATGCGCGCATTATTGGTCGCGGCGTGACCGCGATGGGCGGCAGACCGCACGCCGAAACCGAAGCGCTTGGTAACGCTGTGGCGCCTGTTGCCGGGTGTACCGCCTATGTCACGCTCGAACCATGCTCTCACCAGGGGCAAACAGGGCCGTGTTGTGATGCGTTAATCGACGCCAAGGTGGGGCGGGTTGTCATTGCCTTAGAAGATCCAAACCCCAAAGTGGCAGGGCAGGGGATCCGTAAATTGGCGGAGGCGGGCATTGACGTCGACGTGGGTATTCTCGCCTCGGAAGCGCGTGATGCAACGGCGGCTTTTTTAACCCGCATGGAGAACTCCCGGCCTCTTGTGACCTTGAAAGTGGCAAGCAGCTTGGACGGACGCATTGCGGCCCATACGGGGGCCAGCCAGTGGATCACCAATGAGTTTGCTCGGCGTCGGGCCCATCTTCTGAGGGCTACCCACGATGCCATCATGGTGGGCAGTAACACGGCCTTGATGGACGATCCGTTGCTGACCTGCCGGATTGGCGGCCTGGAGCATCATTCGCCGATCCGCGTCATTGCCGATGGCAGGTTGCGCTTGCCGCTGACGTCCAAAATGGTGCGGTCGGCAGGGGATCGCGCTACTGTCGTTTTGACCCTTAAGGGCGGTGACCGCACCAGACAACGTGCTTTTTCCGACTGTGGGATCGATATGGTGGAGATTTCGCCCGGATCTGATGGCCTGATGGATATGAAATCTGCGTTGGGTGCCCTCGCGGAACGCGGTGTCAATAGCGTTTTGGTGGAAGGGGGTGCCCATTTAGCCTCTTCTCTTTTGCAGAACGACTTGGTAGATCGCCTTGTGTGGTTTCGTGCCCCCAGCATTATGGGGGGGGATGGAACAGGGGCGGTGGCACCTTTGGGCGTTGACCACCCCGACACGGCGCCGAATTTTCATCTCATCCAGTCGCTGCGATTGGGCGATAATGTGATGGAAATATATGCGCGGGAAATCTGAGGTATAGCCATGTTTACCGGAATCGTAACCGACGTCGGCACAATCAAGTCTATCGAGAAAGACAAGATTACCACGGTGAAAATCGCGACCGCTTATGATGTCGCGGGCATCGACATTGGCGCGTCCATTGCCTGCAGCGGTGCCTGTTTGACGGTGACTGAAAAGGGGCGTGACGACGGTGGCAATTGGTTTGCTGTGCAGGCGTCCGAAGAAACCCTGAGATGTACAAATTTGGGAACCTGGACAGAAGGAACGCCGGTCAATTTGGAACGCGCTTTACGGGTTGGCGACGAGCTGGGCGGCCATATCGTCAGCGGCCACGTGGACGGCGTTGGCAAAATTTTATCGGTAACCCCAGAAGGGGAATCGATCCGGTATCGTTTTGAAGCGACGCCCGACATTGCGCATTTCATTGCCCCAAAAGGATCGATCACCATTGAAGGGGTGTCCTTGACGGTAAACGATGTTTCCGGACGCGAATTCGATGTGAATATTATTCCGCATACGAAGTCAGTGACGACATTGGGGCACAAAGAGGCAGGAGACCCGGTCAACCTAGAGGTTGACGTTTTGGCCCGCTATACCGCTCGTCTCAACGAAAAAGGAAACTATGACGCGTGAGTGAATTTGGCGAATTTCTGTCTCCCATCGAGGATGTTATCGAGGATGCGCGTAACGGGCGCATGTTCATTCTTGTAGATGCGGAAGACCGGGAGAATGAAGGCGACCTTGTCATACCAGCGCAGATGGCAACGCCTGACGCGGTAAATTTCATGGCTAAATTTGGCCGGGGGTTGATCTGCTTGTCGCTCAATCAAGAGCGCGCGAAGGACCTCAACTTGGAACTGATGTCGACAAACAATCTGTCGCGACATCAAACTGCCTTCACCGTATCGATTGAAGCAAAGGAAGGGATTTCGACCGGTATATCCGCCCATGACCGCGCCCGGACAATTTCCGTCGCCATCGACCAATCCAAAGGCATCGACGATATCGTCAGTCCGGGACATGTGTTTCCACTGGTGGCGCGAGATGGCGGCGTACTGATGAGGGCTGGTCACACTGAAGCGGCAGTGGATATCGCGCGCCTTGCGGGATTGTATCCGGCAGGTGTCATTTGCGAGATCATGAACGATGACGGCACGATGGCGCGTTTGCCCGATCTGGTAAAATTCGCTCAATTTCATGGTCTCAAAGTGGCGACCATTGCCGACCTCATCGCCTATCGCCGGCGTAATGACAACCTGATCGAGCGCGCCGTCGAAACGAATTTGGTAACCCATGACGGGGACGAATTCCAACTCCTGATCTATGTCAATAAGGTTCAGTATGCCGAACATATTGCGCTGGTGATGGGCGACATAAGCGGCCCCGACCCGGTGATGGTTCGGATGCACGCCATTAATGTGTTCGACGATGTTATCGGCGTCAAAGGGCGGCGGAATGATGTGATCGGCGAAAGCATGCGCATGATCGCGAAGGAAGGACGGGGTGTTTTGGTCCTCATTCGGGATACGCGGGCAACGATTGTATCGGACATGTTGGACAAAGACGGTACGCGGGACCCGAACAGGGCACCCCGGCAATTACGGGAATATGGCGTTGGTGCGCAAATCTTGCTGGATCTCGGCATTCAGGAAATGCGTTTGCTGTCCAATTCGAACCCGCGAACCATTGTTGGTTTGGAAGGTTACGGCTTGAAGGTGGTCGAGCAAGTGCCGATCTTCCCAGGCACGCAAGGATCACAAGAGGCGAAGGAATAACAATGAGCAAACGGGACAAGCCTCATATTCTGATCGTGGAAGCGCGCTTTTACGATGACATTGCGGACGAATTGGCCAGAGGCGCCATAGCGGAAATCGAAAAACGTGGGGCCACCTATGAGCGGATAGCGGTGCCGGGGGCATTCGAGATTCCGGCGGCCATACAATTCGCAGCACAGGGGCAGGACGATAGCGACACACCCCTGTATGATGGATATGTGGCGCTTGGCTGTGTGATCCGCGGAGAAACCAGTCACTATGATTATGTGTGCGGTGAGTCCGCACGCGGATTAATGGATCTGTCGATCCAATACGGATTGGCCATCGGTTATGGAATTCTGACTGTCGAAAACCAAGAGCAAGCCTGGGCCCGTGCTAAAGTAGACCAGAAAAACAAAGGCGGCGATGTGGCGGAAGCCTGCTTGGAAATGGTCGCTCTGCAACAACGATTTGGTGTTCTTGAGTCATGAGTATGAGCCCGGGAGCGGCCCAGAAACCAAAAAAGCCGCGCCGGGCTGAAGCGCGCGCGCTTGCGCGTTTGCTTGCCGTGCAGGCGCTTTACCAGATGGATCTGTCTGGTGAAGACGCGCGCGATGTGTTGTCCGATTTCGAATGGCGCCGCCATCTTGATGGCCCGTCTGACGTCGACCCGGTCCACGCCGACAAAGATTTCTTGGAAAAGATTGTGCTGGGCGTTGTGTCCGATCAGCAAGAAGTGGACCGGCTTATTGCTGATTTCCTGCCGGACCCTTGGCCGCTAGAGCGCTTGGATTCGACATTGCGCGCGATCTTTCGGGCCGCGGGATATGAACTCCACGCTTTTGAAGATGTGCCGCCACCGGTGGTTATTTCGGAATATCTGGACGTGGCGCACGCTTTTTTCTCTGGCGAAGAACCAAGCCTGTTAAATGGTGTCCTAGAAAGCATGGCGCGACAAAAACGCGGGTCCGATTGGGTGAAATCCGACAAGCAGCAGTAAAGGGCTGCACAGCCTTTGGCGAAACCTTCAGAGTTCGATTTAATCGCAAAATACTTTGCTCCGCTCACAGAAGGAAATCCTTCCCGAACAGGAGACGCCTTCGGTCTGCGGGATGATGCTGCCGTCTTATCGTGCACCGAAGACGAAGACTGGGTGGTGACAAAAGACGCGATTGCCGAGGGCATTCACTTTTTACCGGATGATCCGCCCAAGACCGTGGCCAAGAAGCTGTTGCGGGTAAATTTGTCTGACCTTGCCGCAAAAGGGGCGCACCCGAAACATTATCTTCTTGCCGTCGCATTGCCGGACACAACGACCGCTGACTGGATCGCGGACTTTACGGACGGATTGGCGGAGGATCAGGCTCAATTTCGGGTTCGTCTGCTGGGAGGAGATACGATCGCAACGTCCGGACCCATGCTGTTCACGCTGACGGCATTTGGAACGGTTTCGAAACACAAGATGATTCGCCGGTCGGGTGCGCAAGTGGGCGATCACCTGTTTGTCTCGGGCACCATTGGCGATGCCCATTTAGGCCTTAAACTCCTGACACAAGAGATTCATGTATCGACAGGCGAAGACGCGCAGGCGCTGATTGAGGCCTATCGGGTTCCAACCCCGCGGGTCGATTTGATTGAGGCCCTTCGGCAGAACGCAACAGCCGCTCTCGACGTATCGGACGGTCTTTTTGCGGATCTCGATCACCTGTGCAAGGCGTCGGGTGTGGGCGCGCAGATCGATATCGACGCCGTGCCGCTCTCCGGGGCCGCGCGGTCTTTCCTAGCAGAGGGCGGACTGTCCAAAACGGCCTTGTTCTCAGGGGGCGATGATTACCAGCTCCTTTTTACGGCGTCGGCGTCAGCACCGGCGGTTCCAGGGACGACCAAAATCGGGGAGATCATCGCTAATCCCGGACTCTGGAAGATCGGTGAAAAAGCTGCCCCTGAGCCCATAGAACCCTCAGGATTCCGCCATTTTTGAGGAATGAGAGAAACGAACCCTTAATACGCATATGGCACGTTAGATCCCATGTTTTGGACGCGTGCAGACATATTTTGGCTGAGTTTCTTCAAGATCGTCTTGATAACGGCGGTCCTTATCTTGATGTCGATCGGTCCCGCGGGCGCAGGGGCTCCGAAGGCTAAGAAAGATGATGGTCACGGCGGCCAGGAAGCTGAGGCGGAAGACGTGGCGCCTCTAGACCCCCATTTGGTCTTCATGCCGGCCTTGGTGGTGCCCGTGGTCGAGCAGGGGGAACTGCTTTTCTATTATTATGTTGGGGTTCAACTGCGCGTCACGAAAGTCGGCAAAGTACCGTCGGTAAAGGAACAAGTGCCCCTTATCCAGGATGCGTTTGTGCGCTACGTCCATCGGCACCCTCTGAACGCCTATCAGGGAAAAGGCGAGATCGATAAACAGGCCCTAATCGGCGCCCTTATGCCCAAGTTGAAAGCGATCATCGGGCCGGAGCTTGTGGAAGAAATCATCATTGAGGACGTTGTTCGCAGCGTTATCTAAGCGTCCGGTCTTCCGTCCCTGCACCCCACGCGTTAACGAATATGCGGCACCTCGCCGCACTCTAACCCGTCCTGCAAGCGAATACCGTTGTTTTTCTGAGTTTTCGTCAGGCTACGGTTGCCTTTAGAGATCTTCTTTGGCATGGTCCGCGCGCTTTGTCACCGAAACGTCGCGGTTTGGGCTGGGCATCCAGTTAGAACCTGCCGGCGATCGTCAGGCTTTACCCTCCAAAGGAAAAAAAGATGAGCACAGGTTTGTGGTTGGTTATTGCCAGCGGGGCGCTGGCCGTTATTTACGGTGTCTGGGCCGTGCAGAGTATTCTCTCTGCCAGCGCTGGATCGGAACGGATGCAACAAATTGCATTGGCCGTTCAAGAAGGCGCCCAGGCATATCTTAATCGGCAGTACACGACGATTGCGATCGTGGGCGCGATTGTTTTTGTTATTTTGTCCATCCTTCTCGGTGTGATGGTTGGTATCGGCTTCTTGGTCGGTGCGATTCTATCCGGTGTGGCCGGTTATGTGGGCATGATTGTTTCCGTACGCGCGAATGTGCGGACCGCAGAAGCAGCGCGGAACAGCTTGGCCGCGGGTCTTTCGATCGCGTTCAAATCGGGCGCCGTCACCGGCATGTTGGTGGCAGGCCTGGCCCTTTTGGCGGTGGCCGGCTATTACGCCCTGTTGCTGAGCATGGGGGCTGAAGGCCGCGGCATTGTTGATCCGCTGGTTGCCCTTGGCTTTGGCGCGTCGCTGATCTCCATCTTCGCCCGCTTGGGCGGTGGTATCTTCACCAAAGGTGCTGACGTGGGCGCCGACTTGGTCGGTAAGGTCGAAGCAGGCATTCCGGAAGATGATCCACGCAACGCCGCTGTGATCGCCGACAATGTGGGCGACAATGTGGGTGACTGCGCGGGGATGGCCGCTGACTTGTTTGAAACCTATGCTGTGACCGTTGTGGCCACCATGGTTTTGGCCTCGATCTTTTTTGCTGGAGAAGCGATCCTGAGTTCGATGATGTTGTACCCGCTGGCCATTTGTGGCGTGTGCATCGTGACCTCGATTATCGGCACCTTCTTTGTGCGCCTTGGATCGAACAACAACATTATGGCGGCGCTTTATAAGGGCTTTATCGCAACGGCTCTGTTGTCATTGCCGGCCATTTGGGTTGTTACGGACGGTCTCATCGGAACCGCAACTCAGCTGACGGTGAGCGGTCAGACCTTTACCGGGATGGACTTGTTCTATTGCGGTGTTGTTGGTCTTGCCGTGACCGGCCTGATCATCTGGATCACGGAATACTACACCGGTACGGACTATCGCCCGGTGAAAGCCGTTGCGGCCGCATCGACCACCGGTCACGGTACCAACGTGATCCAGGGGCTCGCGATTTCGATGGAAGCGACAGCCATGCCCGCGATCGTTATCGTGGCCGGCATCCTTATCACCTATCTTTTGGCCGGTTTGTTCGGCATCGCGATTGCCGTGTCCACCATGTTGTCATTGGCCGGTATGGTCGTGGCCTTGGACGCTTATGGTCCGGTGACGGATAACGCTGGTGGTATCGCCGAAATGGCAGAGCTGGACGAAAGCGTTCGCAAAACCACCGATGCGCTTGACGCAGTGGGGAACACCACGAAGGCGGTGACGAAGGGCTATGCCATTGGCTCCGCTGGTCTTGGTGCTTTGGTGCTGTTCGCGGCGTACACGGAAGACATCAAGTATTTCGGCAGTGACCCGAAATACACCTTCTTCCAAGACGTTGCTGTGGACTTCTCCCTGTCGAGCCCCTACGTGGTGGTCGGCCTGTTGATCGGCGGTCTTTTGCCGTATCTCTTTAGTGCCATCGCCATGCAGGCCGTGGGGCGTGCAGCCGGCTCGGTTGTGGAAGAAGTACGGCGCCAGTTCCGCGAAATCCCAGGCATCATGGAAGGGACTGCGAAGCCAGACTACAGCCGCGCGGTTGACTTGCTGACCAAAGCGGCGATCCGCGAAATGATCGTGCCGTCGCTTCTGCCGGTTTTGTCACCTGTTGTTCTTTACTTCGCAATTCTCTTGATCGCCGGTAAGTCCGCAGCGCTCTCTGCTGTGGGGGCTATGTTGCTGGGCGTGATCGTGACCGGTCTGTTCATCGCCATTTCGATGACATCCGGTGGCGGCGCATGGGACAATGCCAAGAAGTACATCGAAGATGGCAATCACGGTGGCAAAGGCTCAGAAGCCCACAAGGCCGCCGTGACCGGTGATACGGTTGGTGACCCGTACAAAGATACGGCGGGTCCGGCTGTGAACCCGATGATTAAGATCACCAACATTGTGGCTTTGCTGCTGTTGGCGGTTCTCGCGCACTAATCAGAGCGCATAGAAAGACAAAAGGCCCATCCACTGGATGGGCCTTTTTTATTGAATGTAGAAGGGTCTTGTTAGTTGCCGCCGATGCGAGAAGCGTCGAAGCGGCCCAGATTACCGAAGATCTGTTCCATGAAGGTCAGCTCTTTGCCGCGGGTCGGGGTTTCCCGACCGACAATATTGATCTTCTTGCCGTCCTCAAGGTCGTAATAGGTTACCCCATCCACCAAATTGTCCGGATCAAAGCGAACCTCAACGATTTCCCGCTTGGTGGTTCGTGGATTGAAGAAGGCGAATTTCTCTTCTTCGCTAGAGATGTAATACCAAACACTGGAATCGAACGTCGCGATCGTCGATGGGGATCCCAACCGGCTGGCGATAGAAGATTTGTTGTCGATACCCGATCGGATCGTCGCCAGTTTGTCTGGATCCGGAATATAGCCGCGCTGGTCGACAACCGGCGAACAGGCCACTGTGCCGGCCAATGCAATTGCAACCAAGCTTGGTTTTAGGCCGATTTTCGATACGCCAAACATAAAGTGAGTCCTCGCCCTAATTATTTGATTCTAGGCCCAATTCGGGCCATTCCACCTAGTGTTGACTTACCGCGTCAAGCTCACTAGTTCAAGGTTAAGAAGGATCCCCTCTATGACAACGATGAGTTTGAAATCTGCATGGTCGGCCGTGCGATCCAGGTTTTCTGCGAGACAGCAGCAAATAGACCTGGTTCACGAGCTTTATGGGGCAATTGTCGCCCAAGCCCGGCAGCCTGTCTTTTATCAAGACCTGGGCGTTCCCGATGTCTTGGATGGTCGTTTCGACCTCATTGTCCTTCATTTGAGCGCTGCAACACGCCGTTTGGCAGAACTCGGCGCCGAGGCCAAGGAAACCGAACAGGGCCTGATGGGCCTTTTCTTCGCTGATATGGACCGCTCACTGCGTGAAATGGGGGTGGGGGACCTGTCGGTTGGAAAGAAAATTCGAAATATGGCGGAAGCCTATTATGGGCGGTCGCAGGCCTATGGCGAGGCGCTTGGCACAGAAGATGACCGGCTTTTAGAAGAAGCTATCGGCCGCAACGTCTATGGCGGAGATTCCGCCGCTGACGAGGCGTTGGGGCGCATGGCGCACTATCAGCGGGCGCTGGGCAAGGGCATCGATCAGTGGGATGGATCACTGGATGGCCTTCAGGCCGTGTTTGGACGCGCCATGGGGGCCTTGAGCACGGCAGATGGTTGAGGCAGCGAGCGAATTCAGCATTCACATAGACCCTCAAAATCTCGACAAAGCGGGAGAGACTATTTCGCTCGCCCCCGATGACGGACAGCGTGCCGCCATTGCCCAAAGGTTGGGGTTGGTGGCGCTTCCCCAGTTTACCGGTGAAATTGAAGTTCGCCCCTGGGGGGCCGGTGGGTATGAAGTTTCCGGCACAATTGCGGCCCGGGTTACACAGGAATGCGTGGTTTCCCTAGAGCCGGTGGAAAATGAGATTGAGGAACAGTTTGTTGTCCACTACCTGCCCCAAAAAGCGTTGGCGTCTTATCTGAAGGAAGAAGATGTGATGGTGGGCGAGGTCATGGACGAGGATCCGCCTGAACCGCTGCCGGACGATGGCTTTGATGTGGGGGACCTTTCAGTAGAATATTTGTCTCTCGCAATCGATCCCTATCCGCGCCGCGATGACCTGGCCAAATCGCAGCAACTCAGTGACAAAGATCAACCGGACACCGAAAAACCCAATCCATTCGCGGTGCTATCCGACTTAAAAAAGTGATGGTAAGTCTTTGCCATTAAACGAGAATTTGAATACAAATTGCTGCGCTGCAAATATCGGTTGAGTCTTTTTCTCAAATGAGTATGGTCTGCGCGCTGATTGGGCAATCGGCTCCACCAAATTTAGACATCCGCGCCCATATAGGATGAGAGGGCAGCCAGATGGCAGTACCAAAAAGTAAAGTCACAAAATCAAAGCGTAACATGCGCCGCGCGCATGACGCATTACAGTCCAATACCTACGGCGAATGCCCGAATTGTGGGGAACTGAAGCGCCCACACCATATGTGCGCATCTTGCGGCTACTATGATGGCCGCGAAGTAGTGGACACCACTGACGCGGCATAGGTGTTGGTCGGTTGACGAAACCACGCACCATTTCTCTGGACGTTATGGGGGCCGATGCGGGCCCCAAAGTCGTTGTGGACGGAGCTGAAATCACGCGTGTCCGCTGCCCGGACGTGCGGTTCCTGATGTTCGGTGACCGCTCGAAGATCGAGCCTTTATTAGAAGAACATCCGGAATTGAAAGCCGTCTCGGACGTTCGGCATTCCGACACTTTTGTGTCCATGGAAGACAAACCGGCCCAGGCCATTCGCAAGGGGCGGGATACGTCTATGTGGCACGCGATCGGCGCTGTCCAGAAGGGTGAGGCCGACGTGGTGGTGTCGGCCGGAAATACCGGCGCCTTGATGGCCATGGCCAAGATTCAATTGAGAACGATGGCCGGTGTGGACCGTCCTGCCATCGCTGCCTTATGGCCGACGGAGCGTGGCGAATCTGTTGTGCTCGATGTCGGGGCCAATGTGGATAGTGATGAACGGCAGCTGGTGACGTTTGCCATTATGGGCGAAGCCTTTGCGCGCGCTGTTTTTGGATTGAAACGTCCCTTGGTGGGCGTCTTGAATATCGGGTCTGAAGAGTTAAAGGGCAATGACGCGGTCAAAGGTGCTGCCCAAATTCTTCAGGACGCTGACTTGCCAATCAAGTTCTATGGATTTGTGGAAGGCAACGACATTGGGGCCGGTACGGTCGATGTTGTGGTGACAGACGGCTTTACAGGCAACGTTGCTTTGAAGACCGCCGAAGGAACGGCGCGACTGATTTCGCATTATTTATCAACGGCGATTCGCCGGTCCTTTTTCGCGCGCATTGGGTATCTGCTAGCCGCCGGTGCCTTCAATGTGCTTCGCGCCAAGATGGATCCCCGCTCGGTCAACGGCGGTGTTTTCCTCGGCCTCAATGGCCTCGTGGTGAAAAGCCATGGCGGGACAGACGAAATGGGAATGGCCAGTGCCATAGAACTCGCGCACAACATGATCTCACATGATCTGGTCAAAAAGATCGAGCAAGACGTGACGCATCTTTACGGTTCTGACGATGCCGTGACACCCCTTGCCCCCGCCGCTAACAATGAGGTTTCCGCCTAATGACTTGTATTCGATCCGTACCTGTGGGGTGCGGTGCGTATCTTCCCGAGCGGATTCTAACAAATGAAGAAATGGCAAAGCGGATCGATACCACGGACGAGTGGATCGTTGCCCGCACCGGCATTCGGCAACGTCATATTGCCGCCGACAATGAATTGACGTCGGATCTGGCTCTGGCCGCATCCCAAAACGCCCTTGCGAATGCCGGCATGTCGGCGCAAGACCTTGACCTCATCGTCATGGCAACCGCGACACCCGACGAAACCTTTCCGGCCACGGCGACCAAAGTTCAAGCGGCATTGGGCATGACGCGGGGCGCGGCGTTTGATGTTCAAGCGGTCTGTTCAGGGTTCGTTTATGCCGTGTCGGTGGCGGACAATTTCATCAAGGCAGGCCAAGCGGAAAACGTTCTGGTCATCGGAGCTGAAACCTTTTCGAGGATTCTCGATTGGGAAGACCGAACAACCTGTGTCTTATTTGGCGATGGGGCGGGCTCTATCATCCTTAGTAAGGGCGACGGTCAAGGGACAAATGAAGATCGGGGCGTCTTGACAAACCATCTGCATTCGGATGGCCGAAAGCATGACATGCTTTATGTGGATGGGGGACCGTCGAGTACTCAGACCGCTGGCTTTTTACGAATGCAGGGGCGCGAGGTGTTCCGGCACGCCGTTGTAAACATTGCTGAAGTTATTGACGAAGCCCTAACAGCGACCGGATTGCAGATATCGGACATCGATTGGTTCATTCCACACCAAGCCAACAAACGCATCCTTGACGGGACAGCCAAAAAAATTGGACTTCCCGCCGATCGACTGGTGGTGACGGTGGACAAACATGCCAACACCTCTGCGGCTTCCGTCCCGCTTGCCCTGTGCGATCTAAACGATCAAGGGAAACTCAATAAGGGTGATCTCGTTCTTCTGGAAGCCATGGGCGGCGGTTTTACCTGGGCATCTTCTCTGATGCGCTGGTGAGCCCATCCGCTTAAGGATTTGTTTACCCATCAAGTCGACCGATCTGTGGCGTTGAGCTGTGGGGTTTTCTCACTGCAGTTCCGCTCAATAGCTTTTTAACCCTAAGATGGCATTATCCGGCGCTGTAACTCAATGGTAGCGCTCGATATGTCCGCCTTCCGATCAAACCAAACGCCCGAACCGATTGTCGAAAAAGACATCGAGGATCAGCGCGTCAGGATTCTGTTCGAGGATGCCTCGGTGTTACTCTATGTGAGTAACATTCCATTCGGCCTCTTCTATGTATTCGTATTTTGCGGATTTGTTCCCGAAATGGGCGTTGCTCCGCTGCAAAACGGCTTGTTTTGGTTTGCTGCGGTTGCGGCGCACTCGATTTCCGGAATGATCGTCGCGTATGCGTACCAAAAACAATACTGGTCGCTTTCAACCTCCTCTTGGACATTTTTGTTGATGGTCATATGGGGGGTGTCCGGAATTATTTGGGGCAGCCTCAATTGGATTATGTGGCTGCCAGACAACCCCATCAATCAGGCAATTCTGGTTGTTGTGACGATGGGGGTTGAAGTCGTTATTTACTTCAGCGTGTCGGCAAGCTTTCCGGTATTATGTGTTGCCCTGCTGGCAACTGCCGTCGTTTCTGTCTCATGGTACCTCATTGCGGGTGGCGCGCTGGCGTCAATTGTCGCGATCGCCGCCCCGCTCTTCACGATGCTGTTGTTGTATTTTGGCTATCGGACATCCACCCGCTATCGGGACGTGTTCGAAATACAGAATGCAAATGCCCAACTAGCGCACAATTTCGAGCAGGAACGCGATAGAGCAGAAGCGGCATCTGTTGCCAAATCAGAATTCTTGGCAACGATGAGTCATGAAATCCGTACGCCTATGAACGGTGTGTTGGGATTTGCAAGTCTGCTGATAAATTCTGATCTGGATGACACGCAGAGAGATTATGTTCAGTCGATAAAAGAGAGTGGCGACAATCTCTTAAGCATCATCAATGACATCCTTGATATTTCCAAGATTGAAGCCGGCGCACTGGTGCTCGACTCAGAAACCTTCTCACTGCGCTCCGTCATCGAAAGTGTTTTGTCGCTGCAACGGCCCAAGGCCCAGGCCAAGGGTCTAGACCTTGCCATGCACATCGATCCGTCAATGCCAAATTGGTTGTTGGGCGATAGTGGCCGCGTCCGCCAAATGCTGATGAATTTCGTTGGCAATGCGGTAAAATTCACGGAACTGGGGTCCATCGCGGTTGTTGCGCGGGCCGACGCCGATGAGGATGTTGGTGACGGTTTTACCAATGTCATTGTTGAGATCATGGATACGGGTATTGGTATTCCCGAAGACAAGATCGAAACACTATTTGACCGTTTTACTCAGGTAGACAGTTCCAGAACCTGGCGTTTTGGGGGTACCGGTCTTGGACTTGCGATTTCGAAAGAGCTGGCAAATGCGATGGGCGGGGCGGTTTCCGCCGAAAGCTCCGTCGGAGAAGGCAGTGTTTTTAAAGTCGTCATTCCGTTCGAAACCATTCGCGGGGTGGAAAAGAAGGAACTGAATCCGGATGAGTACTCGTTCGCCGGGCATTCGGTTCTCGTGGTCGATGACATTGCTCTGAACCGCAAGATCTTCGAACTGATGCTTGGAAGCCGCGGCGTAACGGTCACAGCTGTTTCGGATGCAAGCGCGGCACAGTCCGCCATCCATGAGGCGGTGACGGAACAACGCCCCTTTGAAGCCGCAATCATCGACCATATGATGCCGGGCCTCGACGGAGTAGACCTTGCGAGACAACTCAAAAGCGATCCGCTGGCTGAGTATCTGCCTTTGATCCTTTCCTCGTCGTCGGATTTGGTGAGTGAGTCGGAAGCCAGTCAACACGGGTTTGTGGCGCGAGCCGCAAAGCCAATTCGCGAAGCCGAGATTTTCAGCGCGTTAAAGACCGCGTTGAAGGAAAAGGTCGTCAAAAGAGCTCAGTCACCAAACGAAAATCGGCTGTCTGACACCAACAAAAAAGATGTGCAGACAATTGATAGCTCATCGGATGCCAAAGCCAGGATCCTGTTGGTGGAGGACAATGCCGTCAACCAGCAGCTTGTACTTGCGGCGCTGGCAGCATCGCCCATCACGGTTGATGTGGCCCATGACGGGATCGAAGCTGTCGCCGCGGTGAAGGCGTTTCCGTATGATTTGGTCCTAATGGATGTTCAGATGCCAAATATGAATGGCATCGAAGCGACGCAAAAAATTCGTTCGCTCAGCGCGCCGACGAAAGATATCACCATCCTCGCAATGACGGCTGACGCCATGTCCGGAGACCGCGAGCGTTTTTTGAATGCCGGAATGAATGATTACATCGCCAAACCACTCGACCTCAATGTGATGTTGGAAAAGGTGCATCGCTATCTGGGTTTGCCAATTGAAGAGGAGCCTTCGACCGTAGCGGCCACGTCACCTGTAAATAAAGCGTCGGCTTAAACGGCCTTACATTCACCGGCAGCAGGCGGCAGGTGATCCCACCGGTGTAAAAGTATACGGGCACAATCTAAACGACCCTATTTGCAGTTTCCCCTAAACCGCCAACAGCCTAAAGTATCCGTCTTTGGGGATAGATATGTTGGGGGCAGGCAAGCCACACGCCTGCGGCAGGTATGGCAGTCACCTATTTTATGTTGGCCAGCGGCATCACCATTTTCTTGTTTGGTGTGTTGGCGTTCGGCCGATCTTACCTCATTTTGCTGCGCAGTTTCGGTCTTGGCGCGCCCCTCGAGGAAGGGTCTTTCACCCGCATCGGGGTCGGGTCTCTCATGGCCTTTGGCATAATGGCGACCTTCTTTGGATTTGCGTTGGCGATCGATGGGATCGACATCGTTTCCACCAATTTGGGTCTGCCTAAGGCGTTTTTCTTTTCCGACGACACCACGGCCAACCGGTTTCTCTTCGCCCTTGATGAGCTGTGTAAAGCGATTTTTTGGGACATTCCGGAGGTCTATGGGTGGTCGGTCAGTGGCGTTGAACACAATCCGGAAAATCTGCTGGCGGCAACCGTGATTGCAATATACCGCACAGCGGCGGCCATATTGCTTGTTCCGGTGATCACCATCCTCATGCCGCGCGGTCGAACGGAAGACCATGCGTAGCGAATCACTTGGTCGCCGCTTCAGTTTGTTTACTTAAACAAACGGCACCAACGCTTTGATATTGACGGACTATCTTCGGCCTCGTAGGCTTTTCAGAAGGATTCGGGAGTGTGTTTTATGGCAGAAAAGACTGTCACCCGCGCAGATCTAAGTGAAGCCGTTTATCAATCGGTCGGACTGTCGCGGAATGAATCGGCAGATCTGGTCGAAAGCGTGTTGGAAGAAATCTCCCGCAGCTTGGTTCGCGGTGAAACTGTGAAGCTTTCGTCCTTTGGATCGTTTTCGGTGCGCCAGAAAGGCGGTCGTGTGGGGCGTAACCCCAAGACCGGCGAAGAGGTGCCTATCGAACCGCGGCGTGTATTGGTGTTCCGTCCCAGTCACGTGCTCAAAGATCAGATTAACCGGCGGTCGCCGTCTCCCGGCAGAGAAGCTGCCGAATAGGTCGTTTGTTGAGGCGCTCCTAAGCGCCCTGTGAGGTTCATTCGTGACGAAATCGCCGCAGGCTTTTCGAACGATTAGTGAGGTGTCAACCGAACTCGACGTACCGCAACATGTGCTGCGGTTTTGGGAGAGCAAGTTCTCGCAAATTCGACCGATGAAACGGGGCGGTGGGCGGCGCTACTATCGCCCGGAAGATGTCGATCTGCTGCGCGGCATACAAACCCTGCTCTACAATGATGGGTTCACGATCAAGGGCGTTCAAAAGGTCTTTCGGGATCAAGGCGCGAAGTTCGTGACCGAAACCGGCCGCAATAATGGCACCCGGCCTGCCGTGCTGAGCACCCCGGCACCCGCCTCCGGACCGGTGCCCGGTGAGGTAAAAGCGGCGGCGCCCAAGAAGGCGATTGAGGCAAGCCTCACCACCGAGGACCGAAAGGTGCTTCAATCCGCTTTAACGACGCTGAAAGAAGCCCAATCGGCCTTAAAGGCTCTTAAAAACACTTAGAAGTGCGCGGTGGAAGCCCTGTGATGAGGGCTTTCGAACGGCGACAAATTTCCTCATAAATGGCCCGTCATAAGGGTGAAACCCGATTGCATCTGTCGGCCAAGACGTCCTATATTCCGGCCCTTGGCCGGAGACAGTGTCGGAGCGTAGCGCAGCCTGGTAGCGCACTTGACTGGGGGTCAAGGGGTCGTGGGTTCAAATCCCGCCGCTCCGACCATTTTTCGCTGTCGGTTACATCGGTCGAATATCCGCATACACAAACCCGTCGCGTTCCACCGTGTCGCCGACCTCGCACGCGATGGGGGCTGCGAAATTTGGGGCATTGAAAACGAAGCTGTGGAATTCGCCGTTTTCACCACACGGGTCAGCCCCATCCGGAAGATCTTCCAGCAGGGACCGGTCATATTTCCGCCCGGCGAGACCGGCGGGCACTTGTGCCGGGTCCACACACGTGAGGTAAGCCTCAAACCCGGCATCGATAATGGTGTGAGCCAGGGTTTCTGTGGGCAGGCCCCAAAGGGGGAATACGGGATCGATCGGCTGATCGGCCAGCATTGTTTCCCGATAGGCGCGTATGTCCTCTAGAAACAGATCGCCAAATCCCATCTGGGTAATGCCATCTTGTTGTGATTGGTCAATGGCCCCCTGCATGCGGGCTTCATAGATGTCGTTTGTGCAGGCTTCCGGTAAATCAACCACGTGGAGCGGCAGGCCAAGGGCGGCGGCTTGTCGGTCTAGAAGTTCCCGGCGTGTGGAATGCATGGCCACGCGGTCACGGTCTTCATTGACGGTGGTCAAAAGACCGGCAATGTCCACGTCGCCCGACTTTTGCAGTGTCCATAATGCATAGGCACTGTCTTTGCCGCTGCTCCAGCTCATCCACAGTTTCGGTTTCATTCGCGCCAGTTCCCTCACATCCTGTCGAGAGACGCTGGTACGGCAAAGGGCGGGTTAGTGCAAGGCGTCAAACGGGGATGGGTTCGGCACGCACATCGCTGACGACAAAGGGCAGGGTCTCGCCATCATGTTCCTTGATGGACACATACTCTCCTTTGAGCAGAGCATGCGTTTCCAGGTGGAATACGGGCTCATCGTCGTCTTCGCCGGGCTCGTAAGAAAATGCCCAAGTGCGATGCCGCGTGTGAACGAGCTGACCATGTTCGTCGTCTTCGTCTTCCCAGAACCGCTTCACGGTCGCGGCATGCTTATGCTCGCGCCACGTCGTTTCATCCAGCTTGCCGTCATCTTGCAACGGAACCCGTAAGAGGTAGCCGCAATGCGGATTGCCATTCGGAAATTCTTTCGTGCGCGCGAGTTCCAAGCGAACAGTGTACCAAGTCACCTTTGCCTCTCTTCAGATTAGTGACACAACAGGATGGGCATGCGGGCTTTCTGCAAGACGGAGCGTGTAACGCCGCCCAAGACCAGCTCGCGGATACGGGAATGAGAATAGCCACCAAGGACGAGAAGGCCGGCGCCGTTCTCTTTGGCGTAATCTTGAAGGCTGTCGGACACGCGCGCCGCACTTGTGGGAATTTGGTCATGGGAAGCCCGCACATTGTGGCGGGACAGCGCCGCAATGGCGGCCGGAAGTTCAGGGGACGTCACCTCATCATTGCTGACACTCAACAAGGTGGCGTGGTTGGCTTCCTTGAGCAACGGCAGGGCAGATTGAACCGCGCGAGACACTTCAAGGCTGCCGTTCCAGCCCACAATAATCTTTTCCGGGAGCTGGAAGGTAACGCCGTCGGGCACAACCAAAATGGGTTTGCCAGATCCCATAAGAACAGCGGTATAGGCGCTTAAATCATCCGCAGACGTCAGATCTTCTGATTGCGCAACCAAAGAAAGGTCACAGGTCATGGCTTCGGACACATAGACTTCCGGGATAAGCCCAATCGGGCTGCGCCAACTGGCAGACACCCGTGCGTCCAGATTGGCAGGTTCCGCAAACTCGAGGTTGGCCGCGGCACAGCCTTTCTTGAAGCTTTCTTTGATGTTCTCCGTTTCCGCCGCATTGGCTTTTGAAACGGCATCAATGATCTCTTGGATATGGGCACCCGATTCTAGGGGATAGACAGCGGGTACCGCCACATGAGGTGGCGGTGTGCCATGACACCCCACAGCGAGCGAGCCAAGGGCGTCGGCAACCGGCGCCGCGACGGTCGCCGCTTTTTCGGCCTGCTCTTCATTGAAACAAGGGACGAACAGGGTTGGGTACATGGACATCGACGGTCATCCTTTTCAGAGTCAAAGCATCACGGTTTGTCCCCATAAGGGAGGGGCAGGTTAGCAAGTATTAAGGGGCCGTGAAATCGTTTATGTCGAACTCAAGCGGTTCCTCGAGCATCCACTCATTGATGAGGTCAGGAATTTCATCCTCAGAGAACTTGCTCTGTTCGTTGGCGTCATTGGCAAAGGCGGCAAGGTCCGCGATTTCCTGACCTGTTAGATCGATCTGATAGCCAAGTTCCATGTTTTGCAAAACGATCATCACGTCCGCTCCCCGCCACATGCGGGCGGTGAAATCCATGAGGTCGAAGTGCTTTTTGTCGTCAATCGCATCAAGTGGTGGTGCCGCTTTGCCGCCAATGCCGTTGACTGAATGGCATACGACGCAGGCCTTATCGACGAACAGCTTCCGGCCCCGTTCTGAATTAATCTGTGGAATGAGTATGTTTGGTGCTGTGGCGGCCGGCGGTACTTCGGTTTCTTCTTGCGCTTCAACTTGGGTTGAGCACAAGGCCAGCAAGAGGCCAAGCGCGCATGCGTAAAGTAATGGCTTCAAGTGTCCGTGGTCGGAGGTATTTTGCAATGGCATGTGACGTGGCTCCCGATTCAGTCTCAACCAACTTTATTAATCATAACCACTGCTTCGCTTTTGGTCCTTGATGCAGATCAAAGGAACCCGCGTCTTAAAACGGCACAAAACAGCGGCGGATAGCGAGATTTGGCAGACCGTATCTACCCAAAATCGCCTACACCACTTTATGATGATTCGGTCTTAACAAGCGGTAATCTAGGGCCGCCTGCCGACATAATGGGCGCGCGGGCGGATCAAGTGGCCGGTTCGGTTTTGCTCTAAGGCATGGGCGACCCAGCCGGCGGACCGGCCGATAGCGAAGAGGGCAATGGCCGCTTCCGTGGGCAATCCCAAATGTCGTTCCAAAAGAACGAGTGCCATGTCCACATTCTCGCGGTGCCCCGATTGCTCAAATATCGTGTCGAGAGTCCTGCGTTCGATTGAGGTGAGGTCCAGCCCCTCAATAATCGCGGTCGCCCGCGGGTCGCCGTTGGGATACAGCCGATGGCCGACGCCGGGCAGCCGTTCCCCTCGGCGGAGCCAAGAGTCCACGACGCCTTCTGGGTGTTGGCTGTTGTCGACCTGGTCGAAGAATACGCGAACCTGATCTGATGCACTGCCGTGCAGTGGCCCCGACAAAGCGGCAAGGCCCCCAAGCAAACAGGCGCTGAGGGACGCGCCCGTGGAGGCCACGACGCGCACCGAAAAAGTAGAGGCATTCAGCTCATGATCGGCCAGTAAAAACAAGGCACGGCGCAGCAGGTCGCTTTTACCCGCAGGCACATTCCAAGCCTCGGCCAATTGTTCGTGTATGGGCTTTTTCTTGACGGTCGTCTCGCAGATGGCGGCAGTCAGTGCACGGACGAGAAAAGCGCCTTTTCGATGCAATAATTCCGGCGCCGCGCGGCGGATGGGAAGGTCGTCAGTGTTAAGGCGCGCCAAGGCGGCGGTACTGCGCGCGATCACGGACCAGCGTCCGACAGGTCCGCCGTCCACAGGGTTTGAATAGACCATGCCCACCGGCAGCGGAGAGTCGAACGGTGTGCCAAGATTGGCCTCCCATAACAGGCAGGCAATGTCTTCAAGGGACTTTTCGGCGGACAGCGCCACCGCGTCCTGTCCGCGATAATAGAGCTTTCCTTGGTCAATCAGCGTCAGTTCGGATTCCAAGACCGGCAAGCCAAATGCCAGCGTCCCGGCGGCAATTCGATCCGGTTTGCGGCCGTGGGCCTTGCGGTTGATCAGCTTGTCCACGTCTTCAGCGAGATAGAGCTTCCGGCGGGTGTCTGTCCCATCTTGATTGATTGATCGAATCAACCCTCTGCTGACATAAGCATAGAGTGTCTGGCGGCTCACATTGAGCCTCTTTATAGCCGTTTCTGCGGGTATATATGGCTCTTCCGCCATCTGTCATCCATTTTATATTGAGTAGTTCAATCAATATTGACGATATAAGTCATTTGTCCCATCTAGTCCAGCGACCACAAACGAGAGGAGGCAGATATGTCGACAGGACTGGACAATGTGATTGCCGCGAAAACGGTGATGAGCCATGTGGATGGGGATGCGGGGCGCCTTATCGTGAGGGGCCACGAACTCGACGAGCTTGCCCACCGTTTTACCTTCGAGGCGCTATTGTCCCTGTTGTGGGATGGCTTCTTAGACACGCTTCCTGAGGATATGCAGTCTGCGATTGGGGCCGCGCGGGAACGGACGTTTGCGGTCCTCAAGGAGGCGATGCCATTACCTAAGAGCCTCAGCGCCATTGAAAAATTGCGATATCTGTTAAGCGCTTTGCCGGATTCCGAACCAGAACAGGACCATGCCCTTTTGGCTGTGGCATCTGTCCCGGTGTTTACCGCGGCCGTGTTGCGCGGGCTTAACGGTGAAGCGCCGATCGCGCCGGATCCAGCCTTAGGGCACGCGGAGGATTTCTTGCGCATGCTGCGTGGGGACGCCGTTCCGTCACACCACGCGAAAGCGCTGGATACCTATCTGGTTACTGTGGCGGACCACGGCCTCAATGCATCCACCTTCGCCGCCCGAACCATCGCGTCCACACAAGCGGGCATGTTCTCGAGTATTGTCGGGGGGGTGTGTGCTCTTAAGGGGCCGCTTCACGGTGGGGCACCGGGACCGGTGCTGGACATGTTGGACGCCATTGGATCACCGCACGCTGCCAGCGGCTGGCTCACACAGGCCGTTCAACGGGGCGACAGGCTGATGGGCTTCGGCCATCGCGTGTATCGCGTGCGCGATCCGCGGGCGGATGTTTTAAAGCGCGTTGCGCGAAGCCTGCGCGAAGACGAAAATCGCATCAAGTTCGCGGAACAGGTGGAACAAGCAGCCCTGACGGTTCTGGCGGATCAAAAGAAAGGGCGTGTGCTCGAGACCAATGTGGAATTCTACACGGCGCTTGTGCTGGAGGCCCTGAAGCTGCCACGGGAAAGTTTTACCATGATCTTTGCCATGGGGCGCGTGGCGGGGTGGACCGCCCATGTTCTGGAGCAACTGAAAGGGGGGCGCCTCATCCGTCCGCAATCGGAATATATCGGCCCCATGCCGGCAACCGGCGTGGCAGCGGAGTAGGCGGATACCTAAGACGGTGGAAAACGCGCGAGGATGGCATCCAGCGCGTTTTTCGCAGCGGTCAGTTGATCCTGGTTGGTTTCAAGCTCAAAGGGTGCCCAACCGCGCCAAAGCGATTTTCTGGATCGGGCGTCCAGCACATCCACGACCAGAACGCGTTCCTTTGTGGTGACCACATTGAAGTCACTGTATTTTCCCGTGCCGAAACCGCCAATCCCGGACTGGACCTGAACGTTTTGGGATTCTCCAAGAGCATAATTCACAAGAAACCTTGGCATGTCTGAAACCTCATACCCCTTGGCCGACAGGCTGTCCGTGATGTGCAGCTTCAAGGTAACGAGAAAAGACTCCTGTATTTCAACATTGCCCGGCGCATAGTCTGTGATCGGTTGGGCGACCCATTGGTAGGATGTATCCGTCACAAAATCAGCCGATGTGTCGTAAGACACTTCTGCATCAATGCGTGATGTGCCACAGCCAGCAAGGGCCAATGCCGCGCCTATCACCCACAGTCCTAACAGCTTACGCATGACGGTCTCCCACAGCTCAATCGATGCAGCATTGTAAAATTCGCTGTATTGGGTATTCAAGGGCCGGGATGAAGCAAGCGGACGATTCTAAGAAATGATACCGCAGCACGGGCACGGATCGAGCGATATCAATAAGGGGGAGTTCGGGACCATCAGTCTCTATACCCCCTTTTTGTGGTGTTTTTTGGTGGTCATCGCCATCGCGTCGATCCCCGGCGTGGCGTTTGATTTTTTCCCCTTTGCGGACGCCGTTAACCATGTTGCCCGATTTCACATATTGGTGAATGCGGAGGCGGACACCCAATTGGGGGTCTATTACCAGTCTCTTTTCAAGATCAACACCAATATGGGCCTTGAGTTTTTATACGTCACGCTGTTTGCGTGGTTGGATCCCGTCTTGTTTTTGAAATTTGCCAATGTGCTGATTGCGTTTGTGATGATCGCCGGCACCGCCTCATTGGGATATGTGCTCAATGGATCCTGGCGGTTGCTCGATTTGATCAGTGCACTGTTTGTCTTCAATTATGCCCTCATCTACGGATTTTTGAACTTCTCTCTTGGGGCGGGGCTTGCTCTTTTGTGCCTGGCGGCGTGGATCGCCCTGAGCCGCCGCTCTTGGGTGCACGCGGCCCTGTTTGGCGCGCTGGCCGGGTTTGTCCTCTTTGTGACGCATCTGTTTGCGCTGGGCTTGTTCGGCCTTGCGGTTCTCTGTGTCGAAGGACAAAAGGCCATCACGGAATGGCACCGTGACAAAAAGCTTCCGCTACCTCGCATATACGCGGTTTTGATTGCCTTTGTGCCGGTCACACTGTTTGCAGCACTGCAATTAGTACCGAGACTGTTGGGGGGCGAGGTTGCATATGAGGCGGCGTCTGGATTGCGCTATGGTTCCCTCGAAGATCGCCTAACCGCGATTGTCGGACCCGTGTTGACCTATTTCAGCCTGTGGGACATCGCGTTGTGGCTAGCGCTCGCGGGACTGGGCGTCTGGCTCATCCGGGGCAAGCATCTGTCTGTTTGCTCTGAAACAAGATGGATGATGATCGCCTTGGCGCTGTTGGTTTTGCTGATGCCGGCACGCTTGATGGATGCGTGGGGGGCGCATTTTCGGCCCGGCATTTTTCTCGCGCCCGTGTTGGTGGCGAGCCTATCAATTTCTTCGACTATGAGACCGGGTTGGCGCGCCATTGCCCTTTGTGTGGTAGCGCTTGTGAGTTTTCGCGTGGCGGGTGTGATGATCCACAACGCTCCCGTTGCGCGGGATTTCGCGGCGTTAGCATCAGTGTTGGATGACCTCCCGCCCGGCGGCACGTTGATCGGCGTGTTCGCTGGCGAACGCCAAAGGGGGGGCGCCATCGCTGCCGGTGACCGCCGGTTGGTGCGTTTCCAATACAATCACGCGACCACTGTGGCGACCTTAAAAGCCGATCTCTTTACACCCAGCATCTTCTCTCGGCCTGACGTCCACAATCTGACGGTAACGCCGGCCTTTCAGCACTTGGACACCCCCTATCTTCAAGCTCAGTTGCGGCCCATTTTTTGCGAAACAGCGGACGGCCCGCCTGCGCCCGAACGCTACAAAGCGATTCGCTCTTACGCTTATGGTTGGCGGCGGAAATTCGACTATGTTCTGGCGATCGGCGGGGACGGCTCCACGCCCTGTGGGGGGGCGCTGATGACCCCCATCTCTCAGGCAGGTGCCTTCAAGCTCTACCGCGTCAGCCGGTCTTCAGCGCCTCGTTAATCCTGTTTACGTGCGGCAAAGCGCGTAAAGCCCTGAAAATTGCCGGTTTAGTGTCACTTTGGTGTCACACACACCTTGCGTTCAGGGGCAAAAAAGCATGAAATAGGCTGCTTGTAATTGGCGGTCTGAGGGGGAACGAGTAACGCCATGACGTCCGAAATTATCCTCATGAACAGGAACGTACTGACCATTGGGGCCGACAGCGCGATGACGAGCTGGGCGGGGGGCCGGTACCGTATCGCCAATGAAGCCGAAAAGATCTTCACCTTTGGCGATAAATCGTCCTTGGCGATTATGATTTACAACAGCGCCGACATTCTGGGGCATCCCTGGCAGTCGGTGATTGGCGAATTTATGGATACCCACCGCAAGACCGATTTTTCGTCGGTGGAAGATCTTGCGGCAACGTTTTTCGCCTATTTGGACAATCACGTATCGCTCTTTGAACCCGAGGAAGAAGAACGCTGGTTCGCGCTGACCTTGAATGTGATCTATTCGCAGATCGTTCATCTGGCGCGCGAGCGGCTCAATTTCGCCGGCATGACCGACGACCGCAGCCTTGGCCGCGAGGAAGCAATGGTGATGGCGATCAATTTCGTCCATCGCGCATTCCACGATGAAGACGGCAAGCCTTTGCCGAATTTGGATTGCTTTTCGGACACCGCCCCGGAAGACGTGTATTCCAAATTCAGCGACACAGTGGATGCCGTGATCCGCGACCACTTTGGGGACGTGACACAAGACGAAGGCGCGATCGCAAAGTTGCGGGAAATTGCCGGTTTTGCCGTTGTCAAAGAATTGTTCTTGGAACGGATGATTATGAGCGGTCTGGTTTTTGCCGGTTTCGGCAGCGATCAGATGTATCCGACCTTCGACGAATACTTTGTATCCACGGTGTTTAACAATCGGGTGAAGCGCCGGCGTCATTACCTCAATGAGGTGTCGAACAAAAACCAAGCATCGGTCAGTTTCTTCGCGGATTCGGATGCCAGCGTCGGCTTTTTGCGCGGTATCGATTCAGACACGGCGGGCTTCTTGTTTGGCGCGAGCGAATTCTTCCTGACCAAAATGAGCGGCCCGTTTGTTGACCAGCTGGACTTTTTGGATGCGACCCAAAAACAGAAACTCACGGAAAGTATCGCTCACCAATTTTCGCCGCTGTTTCACCAGAGCCTGCTCGGGGCTTTGGATCAGAAGGTGGAGATGGACCGCATCACGCCGTTCTTGGATGTGGTCAATTCTATGGGCCCAGAAGAAATGGGCACCATGACGGCAGACCTGGTCAATTTGAATATCCTGCGTAAGAAAGTCGTTAATGAAGAGGGCACCGTTGGGGGTCCGGTCCGTGTTTTCACCATGTCGAAACGTGGTGGCACAAAGCAGCTAATGTAGAGTCGTAATCATGAGACGTAGACGTTTTCGCCATAGTAGCAATTCTCGCAAGGTCCCCATGGCCGCGTCGTCAGCTTTGACCGCGGATTGGCAAGATGAGTTTTTGCGCCTGAAGGATGTTCAAGGACGGATCGACCAGCGCCGTGCCGATTGGGCGCAAGCGGACCAGCGGTATCAATCCGGTCGTCTGTTGCCGTCTTATTCCATGGATCGGAAATACGACATCTTCATGGAACCGCGCATACCCGAAATTGCCCAAAGGTCGATGACCCCATCGCCAGAGGCAAATGAAGACGCGCTTGTCTTAGAAGACCCGGAGGAGCTGCTGGCGCAGGTTGAATCCGCCGTACGGTCGACGGACGATTTGCGGGCGACGGCAGGTGACGGCCGGCGGTCGTCCCGGAAGCTTCTGGACCCGGACCATAAGCGTAAGAAACGCGGTTTCTTTCGTAAGGTTTTCGGCGGAAAGAAGCGAGGCTAGTCTAGAGTTTTATGTTTTCGGTGTCCGTGGCGAGCATGCCAGGATCGACGGCGTGCAGCAGCGGTTCACCCGTCACATAGCGCTTCAGGTTTTCCAAAAATACGTGATCGTTGCGGTGTCGGACGCCGTCGCTGGTGGCGGCCGTATGGGCCGTCAGGCGCACACGGGGGTGGTTCCAAAACGGGCTTTCCGGCGGTAACGGCTCTTCGTCGAACACATCCAAGATGGCGGTTCCCGGAACGCCTTTATTGAGACTGTCGATAAGGGCGGCCTCATCCACATGTCCGCCCCGTCCAATGTTCACCAAAACGCTGGTATTATTCATCATGCTGAGGGTTTTCGCATTGATGACATGATGGGTTTCGGGGGTGAGAGCGGCAGCCACCACAACCACATCCGCTGACGGCAGATGATCCACCATATGCTCGGGTTTGACGATGGTGGCAAAATCGCTGGAAACGGCGCTGCGGCGGATGCCGATCACATTGGCACCAAATGCATGTGCCCGTTTGCCGATTTCGGAGCCGATATTGCCAAAGCCGATGATCACCCAGTTTGTTCCGGAAATCTCGCGGAAGCCAACCCGATCCCATACTTTGATGGCTTGGCTTTTTCGGCGCTGTTCGAAGGGATGAAAAACACTAAGGACGGATGAAATCACAAACTCGGCGATGCCAATGCTGCCCGCATCGCTATTGGTGAGCTTGGCCCCATTTTCGACAATGGCAGCGAACACGGGGTGCTCTACGCCGGCGGAACTTGTTTGCACCCATTTAAGGCTGGAAGATTTTAGAACCGCGATCATAAAATCGCGCACCGGCCCTTCCATGTAGACCTCAGAATTTGGCCAGGCCACCTCGGGAGAAATGCGGTCAACCGCAATGTCCGCGCCGCCTTGCATCAGGCGTCCATCGGGCATCATCAAAATGGGATCCAGCGCCGGGACGATGCTGTGCAGGTCCTCTTTCATGCGCTCATATGATGGGGCGTAAATAAGGATCTTCATTTGCTGGTCACTCGGGCGGTGGTGGCTTGTTTCATGTCGGCGGCAATGTCTTTAAATCGTGCCGGGGTCCGGCTTGTTCATCCACAACATCAAGTAGCGAACCGGCACAATCCAGGCCATGCCCGCAACGGCATAGTACAGAAATTCCACAAACCAGTTCGCCTCCGGCAGCACCGCTATGGCCACCAACATGGCGCACATAGCGTAAAAGGCGAGCCAGATGAGTAACACAAACACACCAATGAGCTTGCGAATACGCTGCGGTATATGGGGCATTTTAGACCAAAACCTCTTTCGTTTCAGGGAATGTGGGAGGCCGGAAATCTGCCGTGACCGCCCCCGCGCCCCCTGATTTGACTGCGGTGCCCTGCTACAAACCACCGCGTTTTCGAGCCTAAAAATCGGCTTATAACCAGCTCATGTCTGTAGACTCGACAGTGGACATGGAACACCAAGCCCTCGGCGTCAATAGCCGCGACCGGGCAATGGCCATTTGGCTGTTGTCGATTTGCGCCTGTTTGTTCGCGATGATCCTCATTGGCGGTGCCACCAGGCTGACCGATTCCGGCTTATCGATTACCGAATGGCGGCCGGTGACGGGCGCGATCCCGCCCCTCAGCGATGCTGCTTGGGAAAGCGAGTTTGAGAAATATAAGCAAATCCCCGAATACCGTTACATCAATAAAGGGATGAGCTTGGCGGAGTTCAAATATATTTATTGGTGGGAATGGGGGCACCGGTTTTTTGGCCGGTTGATCGGAATTTTGTTCCTCGTTCCGTTCCTGTTTTTCTATTTCACCAAATCCATCCGGCCGGAATTGTTTCCCAAGCTGATCATCATGTTCGTGCTCGGCGGGCTGCAAGGGGCGCTTGGCTGGTACATGGTGGCTAGCGGCCTGACGGAACGGGTGGATGTCAGCCAATACCGGTTGGCGGCCCATTTGGGCCTCGCCTTTATTATTCTCGGGTTCATTTTTTGGGTGACGCTGGATTTACTGCGTCAAACCGGCCCGGGGACACAACGGCTGCACCAACATCCCGATGTGGACAGTACGCGCGTCAAAATGGTGGCGCTTACCGCATTAATCTATGTGCAAATCATTTTGGGGGCGTTTGTGGCGGGGCTTGACGCCGGGCTGATTTACAACACTTGGCCTTTGATGGAAGGGGCGATCATCCCACCGGATTTGTTCCCTCAATCGCCGTGGTATGTGAATTTTTTCGAGCATCGCAAATTGGTTCAATTCGACCACCGGATGGTGGCCTATCTGGTGGCGGTGTGCGGCATCCTGTTGTGGTGGCAGGGCCGGTCTCTGACGCTTCCCCGCCAATCCCAGATTGCTCTCACGGCGGTGTTGCACACCATCTTCCTCCAGATCGTGTTGGGCATTTGGACATTGCTGGCCGCCGTGCCCATTTGGCTGGGCTTGGTGCATCAGGCCGGTGCGGTTTTGTTGTTCGGCGTTGCGATCTATGCCTGCCACGTGTTGACGAAACCAGACACGACACCGGCGCGCCTGTCAGCATAGGTCAGCAGGCTGATATCGTCCTGTTGTGATCCCCACCCAACGATGGTGAACTCTCCCAAACGGAGGGATGCATGTTCGACGGGTTCTCGAAAAACGCGCTTAAATTTTTGACCGACTTGAAAGCGAACAATAATCGCGCCTGGTTCAATGACCATAAGAAAACCTATGAACGTGAGGTCAAAGGACCTGCGAAACATTTTTGCGAAGAAATGGCGCTGTCCCTAGAGAAACTCACCGGTGTTCCACATCGTTCCAAAGTGTTCCGCATTAACAGGGACATTCGCTTTTCCAAAGACAAATCACCGTATAACGCGCATTTGCATATTTCCTTCATCCCTCAGGGGGAAGGGGCCCACCCACCGCACTGGTTCTTCGGATTGGATCCCACGTCGTTGACCATTGGAGTGGGCATGTTCGCGTTTGAGAAACAACAATTGATCGACTATCGTGAGTGCGTAGCTGGTGACGACGGGCAGCAGCTGGCGAAAACATTGGCGAAACTGGAGAAACGTGGCGTACGTCTCGGCAAGACCGACCTTAAACGCGTGCCGTCGCCCTATGGGCAAGATCATCCCCAGGCAGAGCTTTTGAAACGCAAAGGCCTGTCCGCCTGGATCGACTATAAAGACACCAAGCTCGCGGCCAACAAAGCGATCATCAAAACTCTCACCGCGGACTTCAAAAAACTAAAGCCGGTTTATGATTGGCTGATTGAACTCTGACATGATTGGTGCCTTGAGCGTGTGCTCAAGCGTTGAGTAAAACCGCGTTCACCAGAATGCCGCAAGCAAACACGACCAGGACAGCCGTATTGTAGAGGCGATAAAAGCGAGAGTGTTCCTGGATAAAGGTCAGCACAGCGCTTTGGCGAAGCATGTCGATCACGAAGTAGGAAAGTGCAAGCGGCCATCCCGCCGCTGTGAGCATACTCAACCCCATGCGGCTTGTGGACGACGTGGTTTTAAAGCTGCCCCCTTCCAGGGCGAAGGCTGACCCCGCGACCGCATAGCCAAGGATCAAATGCTCACCCCAATCCGGAACGCGGCGGTTCGTTGTACTTTCGATCATTTGTACCAAAGGCAAAAGAAGCCAGTCTTCAACAGTGCGTACATACTCAAACGCCGTTTGGTAATAGGAATACCATTCGATGGGTTTTGCATGGACGGTATCGACTAAGGTGAGCAGTATAAGCGCATTAAGGACGACTGATACCGGTGTCCAAATGACCTGCAAATGGCTGACGGGAATGCCATAGAAGCTTCGGTAGGGACGGTCGGAAAAGTGACGGCTGAGCCAGCTAGGGGCTTGCTGTTCACCCGATCCATCGACGTCCGACGCGGACCCAACCGCCAGTCTGTTTACAAAGATTGAGTTGTTTGGGACGGCAGCTTCCATAGAGCGATCCCCACTAAAATCCTGTTACTATTTTAAATAGGTATGGTGCGTTGTCGTTACAACGTGGCGAAATGAAAAACGCCGGATGCCCGACCGCCATGAACGACAACGGCTACGACCATCAATTAACACGTCACGTGTCATCGTTCCGAAGTTCCAGCCGTTGGCCGGGAAGGGCAATTGCGTTTCCCAACAAAAGGTCTGTCAGCCCCCCTTGAGTTTAGGCATGAAACATACTTCTGACTGGGGCGCCAAGGGTTCGAGGAAGGGATCTTGGATCATCTCGCCGTCGATCGAAACGAACATGTGCTCTTCGAGGAACGCCCGCAGTCCCTCATATTGCCCGTCAAGGGCGCGCATAAGGCTGCGCATATTATCCGCGTCCATATCGAATTCTTTGACGCGTCCAGTGAAGCGGTCAGCCACTTCACTGGACAGGATTACGCGGGCCATTTGGTGGGGGTCCGGTGTTTTAATGAGTTCCCAAGTGAGGCAAAATCAGCCCCCGTCATCGCGAGCCCGCGCAAGCGGGCGCGGCGATCCAGGAGCCGCATGGTGACGCCGTGAAGCTCTGGATTGCGTCGTCGCGCAAGCGCTCCTCGCAATGACGCCATAGGGTTAGCCGTCGATTGCGTCCAGAACGCGGGGCGGTGACAGGGGCAATTGATCCATTCGTTTCCCAACCGCATGGGAGACCGCGCTGGCGACCGCCGCGAGCGGTGGCACGATCGGCACTTCGCCCACACCACGCACCCCATAGGGGTGGAACGGATTGGCTACTTCGATGATCTGTGTATCGATCATCGGCAGGTCCGACGTGACCGGCATGCGGTAATCCAAAAATCCTGGATTTTCCAAATGGCCCTCATCATCGAAGATATATTCTTCGTTGAGCGCCCAGCCAACGCCTTGCGCAACACCGCCCTGCATTTGTCCTTCCACATAGCTGGGGTGGATGGCGCGGCCCGCATCCTGGATGGCCGTATACCGCACCACATCCACACGGCCCGTGTCTTTGTCCACTTCCACGTCGCAGATATGGGTTGCAAAGCCGGGTCCGGCGCCTTTTGCATTGATGGAAGAGGAACCGGTGATGGTGCCGCCGAGTTTGGACGATTGCGCCGCAATCTCTTCTAACGACAACGGCTCGAAGTCGCCCACATTGCTGCTGGCGGGGTGGGCGGCGCCGTCGCGCCATTCCACACCGTCCACATCCACTTCCCAGATCTGAGCGGCGCGTTCGCACAGTTGCGTGACCACGTCTTTTGACGCATTCACCACGGCCATGCCGACGGCGAAGGTCACGCGGCTGCCGCCGGTAAGCCCGCTATACCCAATGGAGGCGGTGTCTCCGATGCTGATGCGAATGCGTTCGGGGTCGATGCCCAACACCTCAGCCGCCATCAGAACCATGGATGCGCGCGAACCGCCAATATCCGGGTTTGGCGACACAACCGTCACCGTGCCATCGAAATTCACATTCACATTGGCAGTGGATTCCCCGCCGATGTTGAACCAAAACCCACAGGCAATGGCGCGGCCCTGGTTCGGGCCAAGTGGTGCCGAATAATGCGGGTGCGCTTTCGCGGCATTCAATGTTTCGACAAAGCCGATTTGTTTGAACTTCGCTCCATAAAGGGCGCGTGTCCCTTCTTTGGCGGCATTCTTCAGACGCAGCTCAATCGGGTCCATGCCGAGCTTTTCCGAAAGCTCGTCCAGCACGCTTTCCACGGCAAAGGCCGTCATCGGCGCACCCGGTGCCCGATAGGCCGCACATTTGGGACGGTTGCTGACCACGTCGTAGCCGACCACTTTGGCGTTTTCCATGTCGTAGCACGCAAAGGCCGTCATGGCTCCTGCGACCGCAGGGGATCCGGGGAAAGCGCCCGCTTCATATTTCAGCTCGACTTCACCGGCCGTGATTTCACCCGTCTTCCGAACACCGATTTTCGCACGCACAACCGACCCGGAAGTGGGCCCCGATCCACGGAAGACCTCTTCGCGAGACATCACTGCGCGCACAGGTCGGCCTGCCTTGCGCGACAATAGAAGGGCAACCGGTTCGAGATAGATGGTGGTCTTGCCGCCAAAGCCACCGCCAATTTCTGCCGGTGTTACTTTCAAATTGGCTTGGTCGATGCCTAACAGCGTCGCCGTCATGTCGCGGACGGCAAACTGACCCTGGCTCGAACACCAAATCCGCGATTGTCCGTCCTCGGTCCATTCGGCAACCGCCGCATGGGGTTCGATATATCCTTGATGGGTGGCAGCGGTCCGGAAAGTCCGCTCGACGATCTCGTCGGCCTCGCTAAATCCTTTGTCGATATCGCCAGCCGCGAATTCAAGCCGCTGAGCAATGTTGGACGGTTTCTCGGGTTTTGGTTCCACGTTTTTCGTAAACATGTCGTCATGGAGGAGCGGGGCATCCGGCGCCATTGCTTCTTCCACATCGATCACGTGAGGCAGAACTTCATATTCAACGTCAATGAGGCTAAGCGCTTCCGTTGCGATGGACGCCCGTGTGGCGGCCACGGCAGCCACGGCATGCCCGTCATAGAGTGCTTTTTCCCGTGCCATCACATTGCGCGACAAGTCCGAAAAGTTCACTTGGGCTTCGCCGGCATCGGCCATGCCGCTGACTTCCGGGAAATCCGCCGCCGTGACCACGGCCACCACACCAGGTAAAGCTTCCGCCTTGCTGATATCGATGGATTTGATGCGCGCATGGGCATGCGGACTGCGCAAGATCTTTGCTTCCAGCATGCCGGGCAAGCGAAGGTCGGCACCGAAATTGGCGCGGCCCGTGACTTTGTCCACACCGTCCGGCCGAACGATGCGTTTGCCAATCCATTTGGTTTCGATTTGTTCTGCCCCCATGGCTCAGGCTCCTCTCATCTCAGCGGCGGCGTCTTGAACCGCGCGAACGATCTTGTCATATCCCGTACAGCGGCACAGATTGCCCGCCAACCAGAACCGAATTTCCGTTTCGGTCGGATCCGGATTTTTGTCGAGCAGGTTTTTCGCCGCCACTAAAAATCCAGGAGTGCAGAACCCGCATTGCAACGATGCTTGCTCCAGAAAGTGCTTCTGCAAGGGGTGCAACGTGTCCGCGTGAGCCATGCCTTCGATGGTTTCGATTTTGCGGTCTTGTGCTTCCGCGCCAAGCATGAGGCAGGCGCAGACCACGTCGCCATCGACAACGATGCTGCAAGCGCCACAGTCACCCGTGGAGCAGCCTTCTTTGGTGCCGGTTAAGCCCAATTCGTCGCGCAACACGTCCAGCATGGTTTGTTGCCCTTCACAGAGATATTCAACTTCTTGTCCGTTCACGGACGTTGTGATGTGTTGTCTTGCCATTCTTTATGCCTTTGCGCGTTCATATGCTTTCAATGCAGCGCGTTTTGCCAACACAGCTGCAACTTTTTTTCTGTAGGCCACCGTGCCCCGCTTATCATCGATCGGGTTGCAGGCCGCACTGGCGGCGGCCCCCAATTTGTCGAGGGCTGCGTCATCCAATTTGCTTCCCACCAATGCGGCGGCGCCGTCTTCCACAACAACTTGGGTGGGCGCGACGGCTCCTAAGGCGACGCGTGCGGCGGTGCAGGTGCCCGTCTCGTCAACGGTGAGGGCGACGCCGGCGCCGACCACAGCGATGTCCATTTCCGTGCGCGGAATAAGCCGGAGGTAGGCATCCCCGCTGTGGGCGGGCGGTTTGGGCACGGTGAAGCTCACCACGAATTCGTCTTGTGCCAAGCATGTCTGTCCGGGGGCAGTGACCACGTCTTCCACGGCCACGTCCCGGGTGCCGTTTGGCCCGGCGATGGTGCAGGTGGCTTTGGACGCTATGAAGGCGGGCACGCAGTCCGCGGCCGGGGAGGCGTTGCAAAGGTTCCCCCCGGGGGACGCACGCCCCTGGATTTGCTGGGACCCGATCAGGTCCATCGCTTCCACAATGCCCGGAAACGTTTTTGACAGGCTGTCATGGGCGCTCATCTCCACACCCGAAACGGCTGCACCGATAACAAAGGCCGTCTCCGTCTCGGTGATGGTCCGCGTTTCATCGATGTGTTTGATGTCGATGATTTTTTCAGGGGCAAGACGTCCCGTGCGAATTTGCACAAGAAGGTCGGTGCCTCCTGCAAGAATGCGCGCGGAACCGTTGGCGGCTCCCAAGGCGGCGACAGCGTCGGTCACATTGGTTGGCGCAAGATAATCTACTGATGTCATAAGTCACTCTTCCTGGTTTCCTAAAGAATATTCTATCAGCGCAAGATCTGGTCCGTCACCTTTTTAAGTTGGTCCCTCTCATTTGAAGTGGCCATCAATAAACGAAAAGGTGTTCGGATGAATTGCCGCAAAGGCTTCTTTCAGCTCGGGCGACGGGTTGCCGCAAATATTGAAGGCCTTCACTTTTCGCAGGGCCGCGAGTTCTTTCGCGAACGCGGCATAGTTTTTGGCATGAAACAGCACGGCATCCGAATTGGCGTAATGTTCCACGACGCGCACTTCCGTGCCGTCGTCATTTAGATGCCAAGAGTATATCAGGGTGTCTTTTTCGGTTTTGCCGATATGATCCACCAATCGGCTGATGGTTTCCTTTAACTCATCAAGTTTACCGGGAACGACTTCTGATTCCACAAAAAGGGTAATTGCGTCTGACATTCACTTTTCCATGGTTTGTGGTTGATCGATAAGATGCAGGTAGGATGACGCCATCATGACCGCTTCTCGGGCGAAGGCTTCATCCGTACACTTTGTTATTTTTGCTTTTTGGATGGTCTGATCCATGCGCGATCGCAACATGGCGGTAATTTGATCCAATACAAATCCCGTCGCCATTTCGGGATAAGGATGTCCGATTTCGCTTTTCCGGTCGAGGAGAAGCCGGTTCAGCCCTTGGTGTATGTCGCGCATGATTTCAGCGAAATGCTCTCGCAAAGCGGGATCATCTTGAGCTGCTTCCAGACCGGATCGTTTGAAACCGGGGCGTACATGCCCAAGTTCCAATGAAAACTCGATAAACCCCGACAGAATATCTCTGATTGACGCGCCCTCCCAGCGTGCGGGATCAATCGCGGCGCGCCCAATCTCTTGATACTGCGTGCTCATGCGGTCGAAGAGGGCGTAAAGCAGAGCTTTCTTATCGCGAAAATGGTGGTACAGGGCGCCCACCGAGACGCCGGCTTTCTTTGCTACATCCGCGACGGATGTGGCATCGGCGCCATTTTCGTAAAAAAGGATTTCGGCGGCATCCAACAGGGCTTCCTGTGTCTTCTGACTGCGCGACTGTTGGCCTTCGCGTTTCCAATGCAGATCCGAAATCCACGGGCTTCTAGGCAATAGGGGCCCTTTCACACTCTTTGTTGTCAAGAAATCGAAACCGAATTATGGTTCGGTTTTAAGGCCGATTGCATAATCGGTCAAGCCCGGTCGCCAAGCGCTCAAAGGATTACTCTTTTCATGACACTCCCATTCTATGAGCCCACACCCACAGATGACCCCTTGAGGTTCCGGTTAGAGGTCACCGCCGATGCGTTGGCCGGAAAATCGGATCGCCTTTTCTTGATGGGTGGGGTGAGTTTGGCATCGGCCATCTGCGCAATGGAGCAGGCAGCCGACCGCCCGTTGATCTGGGCGGCAGCACAATTCCTGTCCGGCGGCGGGCCAAATGATGTGGTGGACATCGACGTGGAATTGCCGGTTATCGGCGGTAAAATCACCCAAGCGCGCACAACGTCCCGCATTGGTGATCGTACTGTGGTGACGGTGACCGCGTCGCTCGGGGGGCGCGATGATCGGCCAACCGCTGTCTTTTTGCCCATGCCGGATGTGCCCGCGCCGCAGGATTGTGACGAAAAAAAATGGCTTTTGGAAAGCGGAGAGAATCTACATGGGCGGTTTGAACGGCGGTCCGCTTATCAATCTGACAGCGACGGTATAGAACGGCTTTGGTTTCGACCCACGCAGCAAGACCCGATTACGCCCGGCCTTCTTGCTATTGTCGCCGACTTCCTGGCCGGTGGTCACAGCCTGGCGGCTGGATCGTCTAGTCTCGATAATACGCTCCGTATACACAATATCGTGCAGAGTGAGTGGATTTTGCTAGACACCCAATTTTCTGGATTTACCTCTGGGGCCTTTCACGGACACACCCATCTTTTCTCTCAAGACGGAACATTGCTCGCGACTGCGGGCCAAACGGGCATGCTGCCCAAACCGGGTAATCACTTTTGAGTGGGGAAGGCTCATATGACTAAGCAAAAGATCGGATTTATTGGTTTGGGCGACATGGGAGAACCCATGGCCGAACGTTTGTTAGATGCCGGATACACCGTGGTGAGTTGTGCCAATAAAACGCGGACGGCCCTAGAACGCTTGGCGCAAAAGGGATTGATGGAAGTCGCCACGCCCAAAGCGGTTGGCGCCGAAGCGGATGTCTTGATGTCTGTTGTGTTTAACGAACATCAAAATGACCGCATTTTACGGGGGCCGGATGGCGCTCTCGCAAGTCTGAAACCGGGCAGTATCGTCTTGGTGATGAGCACAATTTCGCCTGATTATTGCAAAGACCTCGCAAAAGAAGCCGCCGAAAAAGGTATCACGGTTCTGGATTGTCCTCTCAGTGGGATGCGAGCGGGGGCAGAACAAGGTACATTGTCGCTATTAATTGGGGGCGAAGAAGAGCCAATCGCGAAATGCCGGGAAGCTCTTGAAGTGATGGGCACAGTCATGCCGTGTGGCCCCCTTGGATCAGGCCAAGTAACGAAGCTTGCGAACAATGCATTGTTTCTTTGTACGTTGGACCTTCTACAAGATGTGCAGGATATGGTGCGTCGAAGCGGAATGGATGTTGAGCTATTCATGAAACATCTCAACCAATCAACAGGACGAAGCTTTGTCTCGCAAAATATTCCGGTTCAGAAAAATCGCCTACCGCTTTATCCAATGCCGGAAAAAGACCTGACCACTTGCTTACAGGTGGGTGAGGCGTGTGGTGCCGATGTGTCGGCCATTCGTCATTGTGTCACGCGTCCGCGACCGGCACTGAAATAGCGAGGCATGATGGCAAGAGGGTTCACAGAGAAAGATGTTCCCGATCAAACAGGGAAAACCGCATTTGTCACGGGGGCGAATACGGGGCTGGGATTTCACGTAGCTCGTGTGCTGGCGGATCGGGGGGCGCGCGTTCTGCTGGGCTGCCGTTCGCAAGAAAAAGCACTGACCGCAATGGAGCAAATTTTGGCCGCAACCCCGGAGGCCGATATTGCATTCGTCCCCTTGGATTTGGGCGATCTTGCCTCCATCGAAGAGGCGGCGGCCATGGTGGCGACGGAAGATCAGCTGGATTTGTTGATCAACAATGCGGGCATCATGTTTCCGCCATTTTCATTGACGAAAGACGGTTTCGAAAGTCAGTTCGGCGTGAACCATCTCGGGCCCTTTGCCCTGACGGCCTTTTTGATCGACAAGATCCTTGAAACGCCGGAAGCGCGTATCGTCTCCACCAGCAGCCTGGGACACCAGCCCGGTCAAATCTACTTTGACGATATTCACGCGGAGCGTAGTTACAACCCGCAATTTCGCTATTTCCAAAGCAAACTTGCAAACCTGTTGTTCGCCTACGAGTTAGAACGGCGCTTGCGCAAGCTGGAAACCAACGTCATTTCGGTCGCCTGTCACCCGGGAGTAGCCGATACGGAATTGACGCGGTACCTGCCGTTTTTCGCGCGTGCCGTCACGCCGGTTGTATCGCTTATGGCCAATACAGCCGCGCAGGGTGCGTGGCCCACTTTGCTGGCGGCCACAGGTGACGAAGTGGACGGGGGCGGATATTATGGGCCTTCAGGGATAGGGGAATTTTCCGGATCAGCCATCAAGGTGTCGTCAACTTCGCGCAGTCATGACCGCACATTGGCGAAACGATTGTGGGATCTGTCGATCGATCTCACCGGTGTCGATCCGGGTTTGTAAACAGGTGCAACCAATAGCGCCGTCATAAGTAGGGGAAAGATTATCATGGAACTGACCGTCAATGGCACATCCTATGAGGTGGATGTGGAAGACGATATGCCATTGCTCTGGGTGCTGAGGGATGAGCTGGGCATCACCGGACCGAAATATGGCTGCGGCATTGCCTTCTGTGGGGCGTGCACGGTGCATATTGACGGCCAGCCCGTGCGTTCCTGTTCGCTTCGCGTTTCGGATGTGTTGGGCGAAGTCACCACCATTGAAGGCCTTGGCACGCCAGAGGCGTTGCACGCGGTGCAAGAAGCGTGGATCGAAAAGCAAGTGGCCCAATGTGGGTATTGCCAATCCGGTCAAATCATGGCGGCGGCCGCCTTTCTGGAGGCCTATCCTGATCCCACCGACGCGCAAATTGATCGGGCCATGTCCGCCAATCTGTGCCGTTGCGGCACGTTCTCTCGTATCCGCGAAGCTGTAAAAGCGGCGTCTGCGAAACTACAGGAGGCGTAGCCATGACGAGCATCGGTAAAATCGCACGACGCACTTTTCTTATTGGATCGGCGGCCATCGCCGGTGGGGTCGCCTTTGGCTATTACATGTACCGCAAGCCTCACGAGAACCCGCTTCTGGCGGATTTGGGCGAGGGCGAGGCGGCCATTACCCCTTGGGTGAAGATCGATGCGGAAGGGGTTACCCTTATTACACCGCATACGGATCTTGGCCAGGGCACCTATTCCATGCAGGCGGCCCTCATCGCCGAAGAACTGGATATAGAGTTCGGCCAGTTTAACGTGGATCCCGGCGTGCCAAGCCCGGCTTACTACAATGGCGCGCTGGCCGGTGAATTGGCGCCGTTCATGAGCACGGATAGCAGCTTCCAAGCTGGCGCGGTACGCAGTGTTCTAGGGGCGGTTGCCAAAATCATGGGGGTTCAGGGCACGGGCGGATCCAGCTCTGTTGCGGACAGCTTTGAAAAACTTCGGGTTGCTGGGGCCGTTGCCCGCGAAACCCTAAAGGCGGCGGCATCTCAGAAATCGGGCGTGCCCGTAGCGCAACTCAAGACCGCCAATGGCGCTGTACAGCTGCCGGATGGCGCCGAGTTGTCCTATGTGGAGCTTGCGCCCATTGCCGCCACCATCGAGCCGGTGACCAATGTGAACCTTCGCCCGCCCAGCGAATGGCGACTGGTGGGGCGAGAGATGCAGCGCCTGGACATCGTGCCGAAATCCACCGGTACGCAGATCTACGGCATCGATTTGCAGATGGACGGCATGGTGCATGCCACCGTCAAGCTTAACCCGCGGCAGGGCGGGGCGTTGAACAGTTATGATGCCAGCGCTGCCGAGCAAATGCGCGGTGTACAGAAAATCTTACCGGTGACGGGTGGTGTTGCGGTAATCGCCGACAATACATGGCGGGCCTTCCAAGCCGCGGATGCGATAGAGTTTGACTGGGGCCCGGCACCCTTTCCGGCGGAACAAGAAGACCATTGGAAAGAGATCGAAAGCTCCTTCACGGAAGAACGGCTTGATGGCCGTTGGCGTGACGACGGCGATGTTGAGGCGTCGTTTAACGGCGCCGAGGTGATCGAAGCCGAATATCGGGCGCCTTATCTTGCGCACGCACCGCTGGAACCGCTCTGCGCTATTGTTTTGGTGACGGATGATCGCGCGGATGTGTGGACCGCCACGCAGTTCCCACGTTTTGTGCAAAACAATGTGGCCGGCATTACCGGTTTGGATGTGGCCAATGTGTTCGTCCATGGGCAAATGGTCGGCGGCAGCTTTGGCCACCGTCTGGAAGATGAACACGTGAAGCGTGCGGCGGAAATTGCGGTGGCGCTGAAGGGCACACCCGTCAAACTCACCTATAGCCGGGAAGAAGACTTCATTCACGATTTTCCCCGCCAAGCGGCGATTGGCCGGATGAAAGGGGTGGTCGGAAACAATGGGGTCGAGGCTTACGACCTCAGCATTGCCATGCCATCGGTTCTGAAATCGCAAGGGTCGCGTCAACCTTCCGTTCCCGACCAACCGGGAAGCGACAGCATCATCGTGGCGGGGGCGTGGGATCAACCCTATTCCATTCCTAATTACCGGGTCACCGGATACAAAGTGCCGGATCTGGCGCCAATCAGCTCCTGGCGGTCGGTGGGGGCGTCCACCAACGGTTTCTTCCATGATGCGTTTTTGGACGAACTGATCCTTGCCGCCGGAAAAGATCCCATGGAAGAACGCCTCCGTATGATGTGGCATGATGATTCGCGCCGCGTCTTGGAGGCGGTTGCCGTGATGAGCAATTGGGGCAGCGACCTGGGGCCCAATCGCGGGCGGGGAGTAGGCTTTTGTTTGTCGTTCGGCGTGTCCGTTGCCGAAGTGTTTGAGATCACCAACACCGACGCAGGTGTCAAAATCGACAACGTCTATGTTGCCGCCGAAGTGGGCACGATCGTGGACCCGATTAATTTCGACAACCACGTCAAAGGCGGTGTGGTTTGGGGCCTTGGCCATGCCATCAATTCCGAGATCACTTATTCAGACGGCATTGCGGAACAAGACAATTATCATGCCCATGAGGGGCTCCGCTTCTATCAGTGCCCGGAAATTGTCGTGCAAGGCCTGGAGAACGGCGACCGTGTGAAGGGCATTGGCGAACCGCCCGTGCCGCCGGTGGCACCGGCGTTATCCAACGCCATTTTCGATGCCACCGGTCAACGCATTCGCGAAATGCCGTTTAACAAACATATCCGGTTCGTGTGAGGGGGTATGACATGAAGACGATTCTGACACTTGGATTGGCCCTCACTCTCTCCTTGGGCGCTGTGGCCGTCTTCGCGGAAGAAGACGAAAACTTCGTTTCCCCGCAGGCGACTTTGTCTGAGGACGAAGCGCTTGAAACGTGGGCGAAAGCGTATGAAGTGTTTTCGCACCCGCGCTGCGCCAATTGCCACGTGCCGGAGGACAACCGTCCTCGTTGGTCGGGCCCCAGCTATGGCGAGGGGCCGGACGGACAAGGCTGGCAATATCACGGCATGTATATCCATGCGGATGAAAGCCGCTTTGGCGTCGAGAGCTTGGCTTGTACCACCTGCCATGGGCCGCAAAACTCAAAAGTGCCACACGGCCCGCCAGGGGCGCCTGTATGGATGCTGGCGCCGGTGGAAATGGTGTGGTGGCAGAAATCATCCGCGGAAATCTGTGAACAGATCAAAGACCCGGAACGCAATGGCGGGCGCAGCTTGGAAGAGGTCGCCGATCATATCGGTCATGACGATCTTGTGGCCTGGGGCTGGAACCCCGGCCCGGGACGCGAACCGGCCCCCCATTCGGCGGCTAAGTTGAAGGCATTCGTCCTGGCGTGGGCGGCCGCAGGTGCCCCGTGTCCGACGGAAGAGACCGACTAGGGCGTTTGGCGTCATTGCGAGCCGGCGCTCGCCGGCGTGGCAATCCAGGGCACGGCTTGTTGAGGTTCTGTTCTGGATCGCGTCGTCAGCGCACAGCGCTTCCTCGCGATGGCGGTTAAAATGGAGGTATCGTCTTGTTACATCGTCGTTTCCTTGTATTGAGCGTATGTGCATTATTGTTCGCGGGCTGCGCCAATGCTGAAAAAGACATGGCGGAACTGCGCGCCAACCCTCAGGGCGACCTTGCCCAAAAAGTGATGATCCTCACGCTGCCTGATGGTGAAACGATACCGGTCAATTACGTGCGTGAAGATGACTATGTCTATACGGGCGCGGACGGATTTTGGTGGTGTCAACTTCGGGGCGACGGGTCGCGCGTCGAGGTGTATATCAAGGGTGAGGACCTAACCGGCCTTGGCCGGGCGGTTGAGCACGACAAGGAACGGGCGAAAGAAATTCTTGCAAAGGTGCGCCCTGGCTTTGAAAGGTTTTCGCCTGCGGTGCCGATTGAAATCAAAATAGACGAATAACACGCGCACGCCGCATTCTTCCGTTTACGTGCCGCGATTGACGCGTTTACCATTGGCGCCTGCCTAACCTAAGGGAGTCGAAGAAGCCCATGGTTGAACGCGCGTATATCCCCGAGACCATCGAAGACGTCACGCCCGGCTGGCTGAGCGAGGTGCTGAAAGAACATCCGTCATTCGACCAGGCTGAAATTGTAAATGTTGCCCGCGAGCGCCTTGGCGATGGCCATGGGTTCATGGGCGATGTCTACCGGCTATCTTTTGACTACGGGAAACCTTGCACGGCCCCCGGCAGTTTGGTGGTCAAGATTCCGAAACTTGAAAACCGCGCCATGGGCGAAATGTTGGGCACCTATGAGCGGGAGAACATGTTTTTCGAAACGCTGGGTGCCGACGTGCCCATTCGCATTCCGGCCTGTTATTTCGGCGCGTTCGACCGCGACAGGGGGTCTGAAAACCAACAAGAAATCTTGGCTTTTGCCGACAAGCTGCCGACCTTTTTGACCAAACATATGGGAACCTTTGGACTTTGGGTCGCCGGCCGCAAACGTCGCCGATACATCTTACTGATCGAAGATATCAAAGACGCGAAAGGCGGTGACCAAGTTTTGGGAACGTCACCGCATGACTGTGAGAAAATTCTGCAATCGGTTGCCCGTACCCATGCCGCTTTTTGGCGCAGCCCGGAACTTGACGGTCATTTTTGGTTGTTGCCGCAGGATATCGATCAGCGCATGCGGTTTCAGACGTTCTTGAAATCGCGGGAGTCCTTTAAAAATCTGTTCCCGGATCTTTTGGAAGCCGGTCTTCAACCCTATGTGGATTGGTTGGAGGCGCGCGGGGCGGATCTCTTAACCACCCTCTATCGGGAAGCCCCGGAAACATTGGTGCACAGCGATCTGCGCCTTGACAATGTTCTGCTTGAGGACAGCGTTGGGGACGGGGTGGTTCTGCTGGACTGGCAATTGGTTCGGCGCGGCGCCGCCGCCTATGATGTGGCCTATTTTCTATCCGGCGGCTTGAAAGTGGCAGAAGGTCCCGATGTGGTCGATGGCCTTTTGGAAAGCTATCACCAAGCCCTTTGTGATGCCGGTGTTGAAGGCTATTCGTTCGAGACATTCCGGCGCGATTATCAACGAGCGGTATTGGTTGTCTTGCAGACCTTGACGTCGATCGATCAGGTGGAGCTGGGCGAAGATCGCGGCAAGGAGCTGATGCACAGCTGGATGCGCCGGCTGCTTGCCCGGTTGCAGGGCATCGATCCGGATGGGGTGATGCGTCGTCAGTGACTTGAAGCTTATGAAAGAACATTGGTAAAAATGTAGCAATCGCTTCAATTATACTTGTAGCGATCGCTACAAATTGCTATATCCTTCGTGTCACAATCACCGGAGGATGCGCGATGACCGTGATCAGTTCCAATCCGATTGACGAAAAAAACAGCGTTTACCGCGGCAAACTTTTGGTCAGCCTGCTCGCCTATGGCGTCATCGGCTGGTTCGTGGCCGCCTGGATCTGCCGCACATTGGGCCCCATGGGGGTTTATGACGGATCGGCGCAGATCATCCTCTACGGGGCGATCATTGTGGGGACGGTCCCCTTTGTTTGGGTGCTAAGACCTCTACTTGGCGTCCGCCGGTCGGAAATGTTCGCGGCGGCCGCCATTGCCGATATGGCGGCACTTATCTGCGACGGTATTGCCGTGGCGTGGTTCCCAGGCCTTTATGGAACCGACCCGCAAATGGTGGCGGATTCTGCGGCGGCCGTCTTGTATGGCGCCGGGATCTTGCTGGCGGTCGGGTTCTTTTTGACTGGGCCGGACACAGACTGAGACCAGGCTATTTTCCGTATACGTCCTGCATGCCGATGCATTTGAGCAGGACTTTCCCCTCTATGGTCACCAACAGGTCGGCGGCTTCCGCGTCGCGGGCCTTTGGGCTTTTGCTTTTGAGCTGTTGCTTCACCCAGTCCAACAGACCCCGGCCAATTTGTTCCCCAACTGCTGCGTAGAATTTGTCGCCTTTGGCGGACAGGCTGGCGATTTCCAGCCACAGGCTCATATAGGGCCACATCTTGTCTTCCAACAGCAGCGCTTCCAATCTGGCTTGCAGTTTCTTGGCGGGCAGGGGCTGTGATGCTGTGTGTTCTTCCAGCATGATCACCAAACCGCCGAGAATGTGCTCCAGGCTGGCCGATATGACGTCGGCCTTATCCTTGAAGTAATAGAGCAACATGCGGTCGCTGGTCTTGGCGGCCTTGGCGAGAGGACGCAGGCTCGATGCGCCCAAACCTTCTTTCAAGATGAAGGCGGCCAAGCGGTCCAGAACCTCCTGCCGTTTTTGATCTGTCTTGTTCAAGGCGTCGCCGTTTTGTGACTCTCACAGGGGCCCTTACATATGCCATTTACCAAACGAGAGATCAATTTTTGTTCGTCTGCGGAGGAGTGGGAAGGCGGCGTTGCCCTAAATCTCTTCCTGCAGGAAGGTGGCGATAGATCCCATCCAAATTTCCACTAGGTGCTGCACGGCTTTTTCCGGCAGATCGATCAAGGAATGGTGGGCGGAAATGCGCAGCGAGCCATTCAAGGCCGCCACGTCAGAATCTTGGATGTTGAATTTGATGAAATCGTAGAGGCGGTTGAGCCGGTCCACTTCGGACAGGCTGAAGCTGGTTTCCGATTTGGGCCACAACATTTCAAAATGCGCGAACAGATAGGTGCGGTCGCGCTGTTGCTGGTCAAGATAAATCAGGAAGAGCTTCGCCCCCTCGCGGCTGCACCAGAAGGTGACGAAACCATCTTCTTTTTTGACGCCTTCCGTGTCGAAGCCGATGCGATGCACCACATCGCGGAACCGATCAAGCGTCAGGCCTTTGAGTTTGTCGCCATCATCGCTTCGCAATTTGGGGCTCGACAGAATGTCCCGTTGGTCATCAAACCGGCGCACCGTCGGGTCCGCATCTCGTTCCAGCGTATAGACGGTCGCCACATTGCTAAGGGCTTTGCTTGCCCGGTGGGGCCGCGCGGGTGTGGTGGTTGCGATATCGGCCGCCCAGCTGGGAACCGTGGGCACTCTGCGCCGGAGAAATAAATCTCGCAAATTGAACTTCATGGTCAGGCCCCCTCGATGACGCTCACCGAATCGCTTAGATCGGCGCAGCGCTTTCCCCCGGCGCGTCGCCCACGCAATGTAACCATGGGTGGCGCTTGAAAGGAAGTGAGATAAAGTGGGCGGTCTGCCCAATGATTGTGCAGTCGGTAACACTAGGGGTAGGGTGCGATAGCGCAGCGTATCGCACCGTTTTGATCGGTGGATTACGCTTTGCTAATCCACCCTACGGGTTGGATCTGGAGTCCACCATCATTTCGCGAATATGTAAGGCAGATCAAACGCTCGACCGACGAGCGTGGCTACAATCATAAAAATGAAGATTAACCAGAATGCGAATGTTGGCCACAAAGTTAGCGGTCTTGGTTGGATTGAGAACAGTGGAGGCAGCGGACGCCTGAGAGCAATGATATCCCTTACAGCGAATACGCATAGGTTGACAGCGGCGAGCGCAACGACCAGCCCTCCAATTGGATTCCCCCAAGCAGCAATCACTCCCCCGCAAATGATCGATAATCCAATCATACCAATTGTGACGGTGAGAATAGAGACGGTTTTGTAGATGGCGTCCAATAACTTGTTCCGTATGGTTCTAAGTCGCTGCCAGGGCTTGCTCCAGGTCTTGGATGATGTCTGCCGCATCTTCAATGCCGATGGACAGACGCACCACGTCGGGTCCGGCGCCGGCGGCCACTTGTTGTTCTTCCGTTAGCTGACGGTGCGTGGTGGAGGACGGGTGGATGATCAAGCTGCGCGTATCGCCAATATTGGCCACATGGCTGAAGAGTTGCACGCTGTCGACGATTTTCACGCCCGCGTCATAGCCGCCTTTCACCCCGAAGGTGAACACGGAGCCCGCGCCTTTCGGGCAGTATTTCTGTACGCGCCCATGGTTCGGGTCGCTGGCAAGGCCCGCATAGTTCACCCACGACACTTTGTCATGCTCGGTGAGATATTCCGCCACCGCTTTGGCATTGTCGCAATGGCGCTGCATGCGTAAGGGCAGGGTTTCGATGCCGGTCAGAATGTTGAACGCGTTGGTGGGCGAGATGGCGGGGCCGAAATCGCGCAAGGCCAGCACGCGGCAGGCAATGGCAAAGCCGATGGGGCCGAACGTCTCGTGCAGCTTCATGCCGTGATAGCTGTCGCACGGGGCCGACAGGGTGGGGAACTTATCGTCCGCCGACCAATTAAAATTACCGCCATCCACGATCATGCCGCCGACGGAATTGCCATGGCCGCCCATGAATTTGGTGAGTGAATGCACCACCACATTGGCGCCCCAGTCGAGCGGGCGGCACAGATAGGGCGATGCCATGGTGTTGTCCACGATAAGCGGGATGTGTGCTTCTTCGGCGATGCGCGCGATGGGTTCCATGTCGGTCACCACGCCGCCGGGATTGGCCAGGCTTTCCACGAATATCGCTTTGGTCTTGTCAGTGATCGCCGCTTTGAAGCTGTCAGGCTCGGTCGCGTCCGCCCAATTCACATGCCAGTCGAACTTTTTGAAGGCATGATTGAATTGGTTGATGGAGCCGCCATAAAGCTGACGCCCTGCGATGAACTCATCGCCCGGTCCCATCAGCGTGTGGAAGATCAGGAACTGGGCGCCATGGCCGGACGATGCCGCAAGGGCCGCCGTGCCGCCTTCCAAGGCCGCCACCCGTTCTTCCAGCACCGCTTGGGTCGGGTTGTTGATGCGGGTGTAGATGTTACCGAAGGCTTCCAGGTTAAACAGGCTGGCCGCATGGTCCGCGCCATCAAACACATAGGACGTGGTCTGATAAATAGGGGTGGCCCGCGCGCCGGTGGCGGGGTCCGGTGCGGCACCGGCGTGTACGGCTAAGGTGCTGAATCCATAATCGCTCATAATGTTCCCTTTCCCTGTCCAATCGGGGTGCGTGTCAGTGTGGCAGATTTCTGCCGTTGATTTCCCATAAGGCCTTTGCGCCGGTTGTCGATCACGCGGCTGTTCGCGCCAACCCATCCCATCTCGCCATTTAGGCGGCCATACTCCATTTTGGGGCAGCGATCCATGATGACCGCGAGGCCGGCCTCTTCCGCGCGTTTGGCGGCATCTTCATTGACCACGCCCAACTGCATCCAGACCACTTTGGCGCCGACCTTGATGGCTTGGTCGGTGATCTCACCGGCGGCCTCTCCGCCGCGAAACACTTCCACCATGTCGATCGGCTCTTCTATGGTTTCGATGGACGCATACACTTTCTGCCCCAGCAAGTCTTGGCCCTCGAGGCCCGGGTTCACCGGAAAAACACGATAGCCCTTGGAGAGCAGATATTTCAGAACGAAATAGCTCGGCCGCACTTCATTGGCGCTGGCGCCCACCAAGGCGATGGTCTTGACGTCGCGCAACACTTTGGTGATCAGCTCGTCGGAGTAAGTCAGTTTGGTCATGCGGTCGGTTGTATGAGATTCACGCGTCAAATTCTAGGCGGGACATTACTTGTCCTGCCAAACAGGATCGCGTTTTTCGATGAACGCGCCGATGCCTTCTTCCGCGTCGTGGGTCAGCATGTTGTGCACCATCACTTCGCCCGCATAAGCGTAGGCTTCCGTTAGGGGCATTTCCACTTGGTCGTAAAAGGCGCGTTTACCGATGGCGAGCGTCTTAGATGACTTTGATGCAATCTTGCTCGCCAGATCATACACGTCTGCATCTAGGTTTGCTTCCGGCACCGCGCGATTGATGAGGCCGAAACGCTCGGCGGTCGCCGCATCCATCATCTCACCGGTGAGCAACATTTCCATCGCGTGTTTACGCGACACATTGCGGGACAACGCCACCATGGGTGTGGAGCAGAACAGGCCGATATTGACGCCGGGGGTCGCGAACTGCGCCGTATCAACGGCAATCGCAAGGTCGCAGCTTGCCACTAATTGGCAGCCCGCGGCGGTGGCTACCCCGTGGACACGCGCGATAATCGGCTTTGGATGATGCACGATCGTCTGCATCATCTTTCCGCATTGGGCCATGATTTCCGCATAGAAGGCCCGGCCGCGGTCGTCATCCGCGCGTTTGGCGGTGAGTTCTTTCAGATCATGCCCAGACGAAAACACAGGTCCGGCCGCCGCCAGGACGATCACGCGCACGTCGGGGTTTTCGGCGGCCTCATCGAGGGAAAATTGCAGGGCCGACATCAGCCCCGTGGACAGGCTGTTCCTCTGCCGTGGCCGGTTGAGGGTAAGGGTGGCGATCCCGTCTTTCACCTCGGTCAAGAGAATAGGGGCGTCTTCTTCGGTCGCGGTTTTGGGGGCTTCCGTATTCATCGAGTATCCTCATGCGTTTTCCGCATGTTAGTCCGCCACAGGCGACCCGCACGTATTTTGGCCTCGGAAAATGTGGTAAAATAATACCTTAATTTTAAACCATTGTTTCTATTGATATTTTTTCTCCAGAATGTGGATGTGTAGGTTGACAGCCCGGCGTGGGACCTCTAAAACCCGGCGCCAATGTGAACATTGGGGCTACGGCCTCTTTTTTTTGCGGACCCAGAATAATGAAAACCTTTTCTGCAAAACCAGCGGATATCGACAAGAAGTGGATCTTGATTGATGCCGATGGTCTGGTGGTTGGGCGCCTCGCGTCTCTCATCGCCATGCGCCTGCGCGGCAAACATAAGCCGAGCTTCACTCCTCATATGGATTGCGGCGACCATGTGGTTGTCGTCAATGCCGACAAGGTGGTGTTCACCGGCAACAAGCGCACGGATAAGAAATATTACTGGCACACGGGCTATCCGGGCGGCATCAAAGAACGCACCGCGGACAAAATTCTGGAGGGTAAGTTTCCGGAACGTGTGCTGATGAAAGCGGTTCAGCGCATGATGCCGGGCGGCCCGCTGAGCCGTCGGCAAATGACCCATTTGCGGATTTATACCGGTGCTGAACATCCTCATGAAGCGCAGGAACCTGTGACGTTGGATGTGAAAAGCATGAATACCAAGAACTTCAAGGGAATTTAGGAATGGCTGAAGAAACACAAACCCTCGAAGATCTGGGCAAGCTCACGGGTCAAGCGCCCGCGGAAGGCGGTGCAGCGCCTGTTGAAGCCTCGAACGAACCTGCCGAACCAAGAATTGATGAGCTGGGCCGGTCTTACGCCACCGGCAAGCGGAAAGACGCGGTGGCCCGTGTTTGGATCAAGCCCGGCACCGGCAAAATCACCGTCAATGGCCGGGATGTGGAAATTTATTTCGCGCGGCCTGTGCTGCGGATGATCCTGTCTCAGCCGCTGACCACCGCGCAGCGCCAGGGCCAGTACGACATCACCTGCACCGTAAAGGGCGGCGGCTTGTCCGGCCAGGCCGGTGCTGTGCGTCACGGCCTGTCCAAAGCCTTGACTTATTACGAGCCGGATCTGCGTCCGGTCTTGAAAAGCGCCGGCTTCCTCACCCGGGACAGCCGTGTTGTGGAACGCAAGAAATACGGCCGCCGGAAAGCCCGACGAAGCTTCCAGTTCTCGAAGCGCTAAATCACGCTTCGAATGGCAGGGCCTGGCACCGCGATGCCGGCCCTGCACATACACTTCCTTACATTTATATCGTAATGTGATGGGCACGATTGCGTGCAGGCACAACACCTGCCGTTCGTGCGTGACCAATGGATTCGGGTGAGCGAGATGAGTGCGTCTACGGATAAAATCAGAGTAGCTATTTTAGGGGCCAGCGGGTACACAGGCGCGGAACTTGTGCGCTTGCTCAGCTGCCACCCCAATGTGGACATTGTTGCTATTGCCGGAGACCGCACCGCCGGTCAGACGCTCGATACCGTGTTGCCCCATCTCGGCATGGTCGATGTGCCCACTCTCGTGAAAATCGACGATGTGGACTACGCACAGGTCGATGCCGTTTTCTGTGGCTTGCCTCACGCAACCACCCAAGAAGTTGTTCTGAAAATACCTAACCACGTGAAGGTCATCGATATTTCCGCGGATTTCCGACTGGAAAATATTGCGACGTACAAAGAATGGTATGGCGGGGACCACCAGGCAGTAGACCTTCAGAAAGAAGCGGTCTATGGGCTAACTGAATTTTATAGAGAGCAAATCAAGACCTCGCGCATTATCGCGTGTCCCGGTTGTTACCCTACAACCTCTTTGCTGCCTCTTGTTCCCCTGCTTCAGGCAGGTGTCATCGAAAGCGATCGCATTATTATCGACGCCAAGTCTGGCGTCAGCGGTGCAGGCCGGGCTGAAAAACAAGCCAATCTTTTTAGTGAAGTGTCTGAAGGCCTGCATGCCTATGGTGTGGGGCATCACCGGCACATGCCGGAAATCGAACAGGAATTGTCAAAAGCGGCCGCCGCCGATGTGACGATCACCTTCACCCCGCATCTCATCCCGATGAATAGGGGCATCCTAGCGACGATTTACGCCAAGCTCGCACCAGGGCAGTCCGTGGAGTCAGCGCATGCGGCCTTGGTCGAAAAATACAATAAAGAGACTTTTGTTTCCGTTCTTCCCCTCGGGCAAACGCCCGCCACACGACATGTGCGCGGCTCCAACTATGCCATGATCGGCATCGCGTCCGATCGGCACCCCGGGCACATCATCTTGGTTTCCGTTACGGATAATTTGGTGAAAGGAGCCTCTGGTCAGGCCATCCAGAATTTTAATCTCGTATTTGGCTTGCCGGAATCTGCCGGACTGACCCAAAAGCCCCTGTTCCCGTAAAACGGGCCGACCGACACGGAAGTGTTACAGTGTTGTGTCAGCTTGCGCCCCACGACTTAGTTGATTTGTGATCAAGAGGTCGCGCGAGACATGTTCTGAAAGCATGTGGTGCGGCCAATTTGTCTTGCTTCGAAGTGGGGAGAGGAAGCCATGAAATCGGCCCTCCTGCCGCGGCTCGCGCTCGCTGGCATACTGGCTTTTGGTGTGTCCACCAACGTTCAAGCTGATGAAGAGATTTATGTCGTGGGCTCTTCGACAGTGTTTCCGTTTACGGCGCGCATTATTCAAGATTTTTCGTCACGCGGCGGTACCCGCGTCATTGGGAAAGCAACCGGCACGACCGGCGGCATGACCGAGTTTTGTTCAGGCGCTTTACCGACAACACCCAGCATTACAGGCGCTTCTAGGCCCATCAAAGAAAGCGAACGTCAGGCGTGCAAGGCAAACGGCGTGACCGACATTTTGGAACTCAAAATTGGTCACGACGGCATTGCCATTATCAGTTCGTCCAAACTGGAACGAACCAATTTCACCCGCCAGGCGCTGTATCGCGGGCTGGCCGCGGAAGTACCGGTTGGCGGCACCATAAGGCCGAACCCCTATCGCGCTTGGAAAGATATTGATCTTGATCTTCCGGCGTATCCGATCAAATTTTTTGGTCCTCCAAATACGTCCGGCACGCGCGAAATATTCGAATCTCTTGGGATGCTTCAAGGGGCGCTTAAGATCGAGGCCTTTCAGTCCGTAGCGGTGGAAGATCGCAAGCGTGTGGGAACGGCCATACGCCAAGATGGTCCGTACCAGGAAATGGGTGAAGATGACATCGAGATCATTAATAAGGTGCGTGAAGAAGAAGGATCGTTCGGGATTGTCGGATTCTCCTATGCCTACGATCACGACGGTGAAGTGCGGTTACACAAGATAGACGGCGTGGACGTCACCTTCGAAACCATTGAAACGGGGGAGTACCCGCTCTCTCGTGATCTGTTCCTCTATGTGAAGGAACAGCATTACAGTTTGATCCCCGGCCTTGCTGAGTTCTTAGAACTCTATGTGTCTGACCGGTCCTTGGCGCAGGACGGCGTGCTGGAAGGGCTGGGGCTGGTGCCTTTGTCTGACGCGGACCGCAAAAGTGTCCAAGACAAACTGGCACAAAGCGTCACCAAATCGGCCAGCAACTAGCCGAGCGTGGGTTTAGCCGCTAAATTCCGCCGAGATCGGCGGGATAAAGCGAATGATAGACCACGTCTCCATTGGGGTGAGAGATTTAGCGGCGGCCAAGGCCTTCTACGGCAAAGTATTGGCGGAAATTGGCTACGAGATCCTTGATGATCGTGCTGAGACCGTCGGCTTTGGCAAAAAATACTCAGACTTTTGGCTCAATGCGCGCCCCCAGCTTCCAACCGATGTGGAGACCGGTGTTCATGTCTGCATGCGTACACGGACTAAAGACCACGTGGATAGGTTTTATGACACAGCGCTTCAGCATGGGGCCCGATGTTATGGCGCGCCTGGACTGCGCCCCCAACATGGCAAGGGGTATTACGCTGCGTTTATTAAAGACGCAGACGGAAATGTTGTTGAGGTCGTCACCTTTTTAGATGAGTAGGGGATTGCGCTTCCTGGGCCACCCGCACCTCAATACATGTTGTTCTGATAGTCGTCCTTGATGGCGGCATCGATCAGGTCTTCCGTTGGCTTGTCCACGTCTACAAGGTCCGTCATCATTTCACGCAAGCTTGGCACCGCACCATCCGCAGGCTGATAGTCTGTTTCCCAAAGCTTCGAACGCCGATAGGCTTTGGAGCAATGCGCCAGGGCCTCTTTGACTTGAATGCAAATCACGGAACGCGGCAGCTTGCCGTTCACCGGAAACAACTCCAGCAGGGTCGGGTCAACGCTAATAGAGGCTCGTCCATTGACCCGCACTGTGTCCAAAACACCGGGGATCATGAACAGCAAGGACACATCCGGGCAGGCAATTATGTTTCCAATGCTGTCCAATCGGTTGTTTCCCGGCCGGTCCGGCAAAAGCAGGGTGTTGTCGTCAGCGATCTTTACAAAGCCCGGGGCATCGCCCCTGGGGGAGATGTCCGTGCGCCCCTTACCGTCCGCGGTGCTCAAACACGCAAAAGGGGACAACTCGATATATCGCCGAATGGATTTGGTTAAGTGAGGCACACCCTTGCTCGCGACCATGGGGTGCGGTTGGTCGTAATGCTGGCGCAACTGCGCTTCCGTTTTGACCACGTGTTCGTTGGCGAGTTCCATTTTCGTAGTCCCCTGGCTTGGTGTTAAGTCGTTCTGATGCCACACCGTAAAGGGTTGGTTGGGGGTATCAAGTGGTTGTGGGGATGGTTCGCTGCACATCGAATTTGGCAATACGCCCAGCTGTTGTATAACCCCGGGACGATAGGCGACATGCCCAAGATAAGTGGAAGGAAGAATTCGTGCGAGTGTCGAGTTTTCTGCGCGCCGCGGCGCCGTTGATTTTGATCGGATCCTTTGGCTTGGCCGGCTGCTCGGCGACGCCAAATTGGGCGAATCCCGTTGCCTGGTACGACGGCGTCGTAGGGAATGATCAAGGCCTGCCTGAAAAGCTGCCGGAGGGCCCGGATAAGGACTTCCCTGAATTGGCGGATGTGGGCGAAGCCCCAAAACCGACATTAACGGTTAAGGAACGCAAACGTATCACCGAGGGCCTTATCGCGGATCGGGATCGTCAGGCTTATACGGGTGAAATCCTGCAAGGCGGAACGGAAGCGTCAGCGCCACCTCCGCCGGCGGCGGCACCGTCAACCTATGTGGGACAGCCTGTTAGCCCGAAGAATCCGGAAGGAGAAGAGGCCACAGAGGATACCGAGGGCACCAAGAAAGAGCGCAAAGGATTTTTTAGGAGGCTCTTCTAAGGGATTGATTTTTCACGGAAAAAGTGGATACTGGTTTTCGGTTGTTGCGAGAACAATTGAGGCGTCTAGGGGGAAAGAGGTCAACAGAACGTAAGTGGGACCGACCTCTATATGCACCAGAATTTGCCGATATTTGGCTGTCGGCCAGGTATATCCCTTGCCCCAGTGGGGGCTCGCCCTGAAAATTTGGATCAACCCCATGCGCCCAGTTGAGGGCGCCTTCCATCTGTTGTCCCACCGATCTGCGATTTCGGATGCCGATAGACCAAAATCGGCTTTATTTCGTTCATCTTTTGGCCGGATTTTCTCAGTACCTTTTGATTGGAATTTCTGGGCACGAGCCGATTTCAGGGCTATAAGGCCCCCCTCGCATTTCAAAATTGGCAGGATAGGGCGTTTCCAACCGGACATGGCCAGATCCGGTCAGATGACTGAGATTGTTTCATTGAGATATTTTCCATGACGAAAGAAGAATTTCACCGGATTAAGCGCCTGCCGCCTTACGTGTTTGAGGAAGTCAACCGTTTGAAGGCGAAAGCGCGCGCGGCCGGTGAAGACATCATCGATTTCGGCATGGGCAATCCGGATATGCCGACGCCCAAGCATATCACCGACAAACTGGTGGAAACGGTCTATAAGCCGCGCACCAATCGTTACTCCTCGTCGCGGGGGATTCCGGGGCTTCGGCGGGCGATGGCGGCATATTATGACCGCCGGTTCGGCGTGCGCATTGATCCGGAAACGGAAGTGGTGGCAACGCTTGGATCCAAAGAAGGGTTTGCGAATTTGGCGCAAGCCATCACCACGCCCGGAGATGTGGTGGTTGTTCCAAACCCGTCTTATCCCATTCACGCATTCGGTTTCATTATTGCCGGTGCCAATATTCGTCATTTGCCGGTAAATGCTGGGCCGGGTCTGATGGGCGACGAATTTTTCGTGGCGCTGGACAAAGCCGTTCGCCATTCCGTCCCGTCCCCCTTAGCGTTTGTTTTGAATTATCCGTCAAATCCAACCGCGCAGGTGGTTGACCTAGATTTCTACAAAGAGGCGGTTCGGTTTGCCCGCAAGCACGACATGTTCATCTTGTCGGATTTGGCCTATGCGGAAATCTATTTCGATGCAAACAATCCGCCACCGTCCATCCTGCAAGTGGACGGGGCGAAGGATTTGGCGGTCGAGTTTCAGTCCTTGAGTAAGACTTATGCCATGCCCGGCTGGCGCATGGGATTTGCCGCCGGAAATCAGCGTCTCATTCACGCGCTGACACGCATTAAGTCTTATTTGGATTATGGCGCCTTTACACCGATCCAGGTAGCAGCAGCAGCCGCGCTTAACGGTCCCGAATCGTGTATCGATGAGATCCGGAGCATTTACAAAAGCCGCCGGGATGCGCTGGTGGAAAGCATGGGCCGGGCAGGATGGGAGATTCCAAGCCCGCCGGCCACCATGTTTGCCTGGGCGCCCATTCCGGAGCGGTTTAGAAATATTGGATCTATGGAATTTTCAAAACTCTTGCTGACCGAAGCAAAGGTTGCCGTGTCGCCGGGCGTTGGGTTCGGCGAATATGGCGAAGGCTATGTGCGCATCGGCTTGGTGGAAAACGAGCAACGCTCCCGGCAAGCGGCCCGAAATGTGCGGAAGTTTCTGACAGCGCATGGCGTTGGTCCAGCGGAAGAAGAGTGTGCGCCGGCCCCTCAGAAGAAGGCGGTTGGTTCTTGACGGCTCCCTTACGCATTGGTCTTGCCGGCCTTGGAACGGTCGGACTAGGTACGTACAAGATCCTCCAAAGTCACGGCGCCGCGCTGGCTTCCCGGTGTGGCCGCGCCATGACCGTGACGGCCGTGTCGGCAAGAGACCCGTCGAAAGATCGCGGTGTTGACCTCAGCGATGTTCGCTGGGCGGAGAGCGTGCATATGTTGGCGCGCGATCCGAATGTGGATGTGGTGGTGGAGATGATCGGCGGAGCCGACGGCGACGCCTATGATCTGGTGCGGGATGCGCTGGAAAATGGCAAGCATGTGGTGACCGCCAACAAAGCCCTCATTGCTACACACGGCATTGAACTTGCCGAACGTGCGGAGGCCAAACGGTGCACGCTGGCGTTCGAAGCCGCCGTTGCCGGTGGCATTCCCATCATTAAGGCCCTGCGTGAGGGATTGGTTGCCAACAAAGTGTCGCGCATCATTGGTATTCTCAACGGCACCAGTAATTACATCCTGACAACCATGGAAGCGACCAACCGGCCCTTTGACGATGTGCTGGCCGATGCCCAGCGTCTTGGCTATGCGGAAGCAGACCCGACCTTTGATATTGATGGGACGGACGCGGCCCATAAGTTGAGCATTCTGTCGTCAATTGCCTTTGGGTCGGAAGTGGCGTTCGACGCCGTGCGATGCGAAGGCATTCAGAACATCTCGCCGCTGGATTTTCAGTATGCGGCTGAATTTGGCTATAAGATCAAGCTGCTCGCAATCGCGGAGCCGGGACAGGGTGGATTGCTTCAATCCGTTCATCCCACATTTGTTCCTGCGGAAACGCCCATGGCGGACATCGATGATGTGTACAATGCGGTCGTCGTCGAAGGAGATGCGGTTGGGCGCACCGTCTACGAAGGCCGTGGTGCCGGGGAAGGGCCGACAGCGTCTGCCGTGGTCGCGGACCTCGCCGATATAGCACGGGGGCTCTATCAACCGGTGTTCCAAACGCCGGCGTCCGACCTTGCGCCTTATCAGCAAGCTGATTTCGAGCTGCGTGAAGGCAAGTTCTATATCCGTCTGTCCGTCAAAGACCGGCCGGGCGTTATCGCGCAGATTACCCGATTGCTCGCGGATCAGAATGTGTCGCTACAGAGTATTCTGCAAAAAGGCAGTGAAAAAAATGGCGCCGTCTCTGTCGTTTTAATGACTCATCGGACGACGGAAAAAGCGGTGTCGCAATCAATCGCGGATATTGAGGCCTTGGACGACGTGTTTGCGCCAAGCTGTCTTGTACGCGTCATGGACGAATAGGTGTGGTTTGGGTGACCGGGTGATGTGAGCGCCGGGTCAACCGCAAAGAGGAAGAAAGAGGGGACAGCATGTCCGAAGACAAATCACGGCTTGACCGTGTGTTATCGATGGAGATGGCGCGGGTAACGGAAGCCGCCGCCATTGCCGCATCGCATCTGGTGGGGCGGGGCGATGAAAAGGCCGCTGATCAGGCGGCTGTGGATGCCATGCGCAAAGCGCTGAACACCATCGAATTTGACGGCACCGTTGTGATCGGTGAAGGCGAGCGCGATGAAGCCCCCATGCTCTATATCGGCGAGCAAGTAGGAACGGGTAATGGCCCGAAAGTGGATATCGCTCTTGATCCGTTGGAAGGCACGACACTCACCGCCAAGGCCATGCAAGACGCCTTGGCCGTGGTGGCCACGGCCGAGGGCGGTAGCCTGCTTCATGCGCCGGATGTTTATATGCAGAAGATCGCCATTGGCGGTGGATATCCGGAAGGTGTGGTGGACCTGGACAACGAACCGGAAGACAACATCAAAGCCTTGGCGGAAGCGAAGGGCGTGCCGGTTGAACAGATCACAGCCTGTATCTTGGATCGTCCGCGCCATGCTGAACTGATCGCGAAGACCCGCGCCGTAGGGGCGGGTGTGCGGCTCATTCCAGATGGCGATATTGCCGGGATCATCCACACCACGGATCCGTCCACGGGTATTGATATCTATATGGGAACCGGCGGCGCGCCTGAGGGGGTTTTGGCGGCAGCGGCCTTGCGGTGTATCGGCGGGCAAATGCAGGCGCGTTTGGTATTCGCCAATGATGACGAGCGCACGCGCGCTCAGCGCGCTGGGATCGAAAATCTCAATAAGAAATACACCATGATGGAACTGGCGCAAGGCGATGTGATTTTCGCGGCGACCGGCGTGACCGATGGCAGCATGCTGGACGGCATTAAATGGGGCCGCGGCACGGTTGAGACACATTCCGTGGTCATGCGGTCCCGTAGCGGAACCGTTCGGTGGATTCGCGCCAAACATAATCGAGGCGAATAGTCCGTATAATGACCGCTCCTGCCGAACAGCACCCTGTTGATCGAGCCGGAGAGACATTTTTTCTGGACGTGGGCATGTCCCTTGCCGGCTCGGCCTGGGTGCCCCGTCTTGCGGACGAGCGCACGGCGCTCGACATCGCGCAGCGCTGCGGCCTCCCGGATATATTAGCGCGGATCATTGCTGGGCGGGGCCTTCAGGCAGACGAGGTCGAACCGTTCTTAAACCCCAGCCTGCGGGGAGGATTGCCCAATCCATCCTTGATGATCGACATGGACAAATGTGTCGATCATGTCATACGCGTACTGACGGATGGCGGGCCAATCGCCGTCTTCGGAGATTATGATGTGGATGGCGCCACATCAGCGGCGCTGCTGAAACGCTATTTCCGTGCCCTTGGCCGGGACCTGATGGTTTATGTGCCGGACCGCCTTGAGGAAGGATATGGCCCCAACGCACCGGCATTATTGAAGCTGAAAGAAAGCGGCGCGCGCCTGGTCATCACGGTCGATTGCGGAACGCTGGCCTTTGAGCCATTAACGCGCGCCAAGGAAGCAGGGCTTGATGTGATGGTGCTGGATCACCATCAGGCGGAACCCTTGCTGCCGGACAGCATTGGTGTCGTCAATCCGAACCGGCTTGACGATACCAGCGGTCAAGGTGTGCTGGCGGCGGTTGGTGTCGTTTTTATGTTTTTGGTGGCCCTCAATCGAGGTCTTCGCGATGCCAAGTGGTTCGAGGAAAACGGCATCGATGAACCCAACTTGATGCACTGGCTCGATCTTGTTGCCTTAGGGACGATTTGTGACGTGGTGCCGTTGACGGGGGTCAATCGTGTCCTGACCGCGCAAGGTCTGAAGGTGATGGCCCAACAGCGCAATGTTGGATTGAAGGCGCTGTCCGAAGTGGCCTCGATCAAGACAGATCTGGGCACCTATCATGCAGGATTCCTTCTTGGTCCCCGTGTCAATGCCGGGGGCCGCGTTGGCGAAGCCGGCGCCGGGGCCACCCTTCTGTCTACGGAGGACTGGGCGGAAGCGCGCGTCTTGGCGGAAAAGCTTGACCGCTTCAATTTGGAACGGCGCACCATTGAGGCGCTGGTCTTGGAGCAAGCCATGGCGCAAGCGCATGCGCTGCCCGATGGGGCACCCATAGCGGTGGTTGCGTCGGATGGATGGCATCCGGGTGTCGTCGGCATTGTGGCCAGTCGCCTGAAAGATAAGTTTGGCGTTCCGAGCATTGTGATTGGTGCGGAGAAGGGCATCGGCAAAGGGTCCGGCCGGTCCATCCCCGGGGTTGATCTTGGGAGCGCCGTCATTGCGGCCCATCAGGCGGGATTGCTCATCAACGGCGGTGGTCATGCCATGGCCGCGGGGCTGACCCTGGACATGGAACGGTTGGTCGATCTCTCCGCGTTTTTGGCGGACCGCCTTGCGGAAGCGGTCGCGGCAAATGGCGGCCAGCACCGCCGCAAAATCGATGGGATGGTTTCTGTCGCGGGCGCAACCGGTGAATTGATGGCCTTGATCGATCAGGCGGGGCCCTTTGGGGCCGGCAATCCGGAGCCGATTTTGGCCATTCCCTCGGCCCGCATCGCCTTTGCCGATGTGGTGGGCCAAGGGCATGTGCGCTGTACGGTGACCGATTTGGAGGGCAATCGCCTTAAAGCGATCGCCTTTCGGGCTCAGGAAACGGCCGTTGGCGGGGCCTTATTGGCGTCCGACAAACGCCCTTTACACCTCGTCGGCAAGCTGCGCTGGGACGATTGGGCAGGCGAGGGCCGCGTCCAGTTCCAGATCGATGACGCGGCACCGGCTTAAAACCCAAAAACAGTCAGGAAAACAGGCCATTTTCTTGCGTCAGCGCCTGGAATGCGATATGACACCCAATTCGTCGTCAGCCAGTTTGTAGGAAACTCTGGGGCTTGCCTTCTTGAGCTAAGAAACCTATAAGCCCGGCTATCCCGCGCTCCCTTCGTCTATCGGTTAGGACGCCAGATTTTCAATCTGGAAAGAGGGGTTCGATTCCCCTAGGGAGCGCCATTTCTCCTTCCAAACAAGCCGTTTATCTGAAGATTGCCTATTCCCGCAGACATGGAGATTGCACTTCTGCACAAAATTTGCAACTTTTGGATCGGCCGGCGCGTTGATCCAATTTAGGATTGACTCGCGTCGCTTAGTCGCTCGAGTCCACTGAATGCCAATAAGGTGGGCTAGCTCTGGGGGGAGGCGATTTGACATGTTGATCGAAATTGTTGCGGCGCTCCTTTTCGTCGCGTCCGGTACACTGATGTTCAATGACCGGTTTCGAGAAAACAAGGCTTTGGTAGGCGCCGCTGCCATTATTGCGCTGATTTCCACATATTACCTAACTGAGCAAATTGTAGATCGTGCGGTGAACGACATTCTGAATGATCGTTCGGAGCCGCAGGTTTCTGTTGTCTCAGAACCACAAGAGACAAAGCCTGCTGGACCCAAGGTGGGCTCGTTGTTTCAAGATTGTTCGTCCTGCCCAAGAATGGTTGTTTTGCCGAAGGGCACATTTGTCATGGGTTCTCCTAAGTCGGAAAAAGGTCGAGACACCGACGAAGAGCCGCAGCATTCTGTTACTTTGAACTACCACCTGGCGGTCGGAAAGTTCGAGGTGACTCAGGAAGAGTGGCAGTTATGCGTCACAGAAAAAGGCTGCAAGAAACATGTGAGTCGGCCAACGCCAAAGAAAAGTGAGCTTCGTAAACCGAGGTGTTGCGTGCATTGGACGGATACAAAGGACTACATAAAGTGGTTGTCTAAGAAAACCGGGCGTTCTTATCGATTGCTGACTGAGTCCGAATGGGAGTTTGCAGCGCGCGGCGCAACAAAGACTGCCTATTGGTGGGGGAACACCGGCAGCAAAAGATATGCGAACTACAGCTCAAAAGATACCGTAGAAGTCGGGAAGTATCCTGCAAATCCATTTGGTCTAAACGATATGCATGGGAATGCTTGGGAATGGGTTGAAGACTGTTATGCGAGGGATAGTTATTCGAAAGCACCCACAAATGGGCTTGCTTGGCGGACTTCGAGCTGCACCAGAAGAGTGAGTCGCAGCGGAGCTTGGAATCAGAATGCCACTTTTATGAGATCGGCATCGCGGATTGGTAACAAGACCGATGCCCATTACACCACTCTTGGATTCAGAGTAGCCGCGGAATTGCCTGAAGATGGGCAACCCTCACGCGGCGCCTTCGCTGATCCTCCGTGGATTGTTATGCTTCAAGATCGTATGGTTTCATTGGACGCATGGTTCAAGGCGAACCGTGAGATGGCATTTGTGATCTATGACAAAGGCCCCTGGTCGCTCTTTGAGACGCAACCACCAATGATGGAGAACGGCTTAGAGCAGGAGATCTGCCTACCAAATTAAAGCTTTACGCCTTCGCCACCCTTAAGCGTATCGACGCTGGCGGCTTCCAGGTCCAAGAAGCGCGTGCGATTGGCTTTATCGTTTTCAGTACGAATATCGGTATCGATCATCACCACGGTAATTCGCGTGCGTTCCTGGCTGCGCAACACCTCTGTGTCGATGATCATTTCCGCGCAGTTGCATTTATCTTGCACCCACTTACGGTTTTCACGGGTACTTTTATCATCAATGATTTTGCCTTTTTCCGTGGCAGGATCCACGCCATATTTGGCAAAAATTACATCAAAAAGCTTCCGTAAGTTACGGCGTTCATTGATGTATTGGGTCGAATTGATTTGATACACCCGGCCTTCCGCATCGAAGGCCAGCCGCATGTTGATGGAGCCCGCATCGTCTTCTTCTTTGACGGTCAGCTCATGGCCCTTCACGAAGCCGTATTTGGTGTCTTTCTTCGTTAGGACAGCACCGCCCACCAACTCTTGAACATCGTCAAGCGCCATCCCCATTTTAATGCCGCGGAAGTCAAAAGAGCGGACATCGGCAGCATGAGCATTTGCTCCAAAGCATAACGACGCCAAAACGAGGATCAGGTGGCGAACTTTCATGTGTGTGCCCCACGAATACGCCCAACTGGGCATTACTTATTGGCCGCTTAAGCGGCATTTTTGAAACTATTATGTTTTTTACCAAAAAAGAGGGCAATTGCCCAGGGCGAATACTGTGATCCCGCCCTGATTACTTGGTAAATTCGATGTTATAGTTAAACGAGGCGCCTGGTCCCTCAGATTTCACCTAATTCAATGACCGAACCGCGCCCATACCAGGCTTTCCGGAACAATTTCTCCGTGGTGCGCGCCGCAGCCATATCACCCGTGGCTTTTTGTGCTTGAGAAAGCGCAAACAGGGCCCACGCATTGTTGGGATACTTGATCAAGCTGTCATTCAACACTTTCTTGGCTTCGGCCGCCCGACCAGCGGAAATGAGAGCGGCCCCAAGGGACTGCCGGACCGGGTAATACCAATAGGGCGGTTCGGTGTAGTTGAGTTCGTCCTGGGCGGCGACGGCTTTCTCAAAATGGTCAACAGCCTCCTCCCGATCGCCGTTTGCCTGAGCAATACGGGCGGCCAGAACTTGTTTGGCGACCTCAACAATTCCTGGGCCCGGCACCAGGCGATCCGTGAGGGCGTCGAGTTCCTTCATGCCTTGAATTGCTTCAATCGCCGCGCCCTCCTTTTGCGCGCCTTCGATATCTCCATTTCTGATCAGAGCTTCACCGCGCGCGTAGTGCCACATGGCGACAATCAAGGGTAAATCGTCTGATGGTTTAGGTACGGCGAGAACTTCTTCGGCTTCCGCAAAACGGGCCATGGCATAAAGCGGCGCCAATTTAATCGGTTGAGCGGTTGGTTCCAGCTTTGCAAATTCGTCCGGTATGAGTGCGTCCAGTTTGCGGGCGGCACGAAGACTGCGCTTCGAATCCCCCGCCATCAACGCGGATGCCATCAGGAAATGTACGTTATGCGGATAATAAACGAAGGGGTATATGCCATCGGCATCGACCTGTTCGAAATATTCTTCGTCAGCTTCGATGGCGTCAGCGTTGGCATCAATGGAATCCTTGAAACGGCCGACGCGATAATAAATGTGAGAAGGCATGTGAACCATGTGTCCCGACCCGGGCATTAATTCGGCCAATTGGTCGGCGTAAGGTTCCGCACGTTCCGGGGTTGTCGAGGCTTCGACCGCATGAATATAGAGGTGAATGGCCCCTGGATGATCCGGATCCTGTGCAAGCACGTTCTCCAAAACCGCAACAGACCCTCCTTGGCGCCCTTTTGGAGTCACTTGATCCCGTTCCCAATAATCCCAGGGAGAGATATTCATCAAGCTGTCTGCATACAGAGTGTTGATGTCTGCATCGTCACTGTATTTTTCTGCAAGCTCTGCCATGGCGTCCGCAAACGCTTCATTTAACGCGGCGCGGTCGGCGTTAGGATCCGGAGAGTAACGGGCTGCCAATGCACGAATGAGATCTTTTTCTTTTTCAGTCGCGTTTTCCGAAAGCTCCCGAGCGCGGGTGATGGCTAAGTAGGCGGGTTCAATGGCTTCGGGCAGCATGGGGAGGTTCAGATTGGACCCCCAGGCAAACGCTTCACCCCAGAAACACATGGCACATGTGGGATCAAGCTCCTGCGCTTTTTTGTAAGCTGCGATCGCCTCCAGATGATTGAAGCCATATGTCAGCCTTAGCCCTTGATTAAAATAATCTTGGGCAAGCGGTTCTTTGGTCGAAATCGTATAGGTGTAATCGCCTAGATTATCAAAGAGAGGGGGGCCGTCGGCGGGCGCCGGTTTGCTGCGTTCCCAGAAACGCCAATTGATGGCCGTCATTGTTTCCGGAACCTTGAAAAGCTTTCCGTGGTTCTGGCCTTGAGGTCCGCAAAGAGCAGCAGACATATACGCAGGATTTAGAAGATCTTCCGGGTTGCTTTGGGCCGAGGTGGCGGCGGCCGCCGGGCCAACCATCGCTGCCGATATTAAGGTACCAAGGATGAGGCGTCGCTTCTTCATCTTATCTCTCCCCGCATTAATGCCGAGCTGTTCTAGGGTGGGTCTGTTTTGATGTTGGCATACTAGGCCAATCCCAACAAAAGTGTGAGTCAAACAATGCTGTCTGCCCCTTACCAGTTTTCGCCGAAGGGACGGATTTCAACCTCGAACGCCCAACTGGATTTGTCTTGATGGGCGAGGTGCCACGCTTCGTCTGCAATGGCGGATGGCTTAATGTAAAAGTCATCCGGTTGTCCGGCAAAAGCTTCTCGCGTCCAAGGTACATCGATCACGGCGTCGATCATGATGAACGCCACATGCACCCCTTTCGGTCCTAGGTCGCGCGCCATTGACTCACACAAGATACGTTGCCCCGCTTTGGTGGGGGCGAATGCCGCGAAAAAATCTTTCCCTCTGCGGGCCGCCGTGTTGCCGGTGACAAGAATGGACCCTTTGCCTTTCTCGATCATGGCGGGGGCGGTTGCTTGCGTCAGGTAAAGCAGCCCCAATACGTTTACTTCAAAATTCCGTTGTAGGTCGCGGGGCGATATTTCCAAGACGGTTCCGCGCGTTCCGCGAACAGCATTGTGGATGACTATGTCAGGGGCGCCTAGATCCGCCGCAATTTTAGCGACCGTCTCCTTCACGGCCTCTTCGCTGGAAACATCACATACATATGGATGACCGCCGGGTAGTTCTTGGGACAGCGCGTCGAGCCTTTCCGAATCGCGGGCCAACATCGCCACGTCATATCCGCCGGCTTCGAACCGTCGGCACAGGGCACTCCCCGTGCCTGGACCGACACCTGTGACAAGACAGACTGGTTTGGACATCGTTTTCCTTTCCGTTACTGCGCTTTCGGCGCGCTTTTTAGTTTTGATTTTCCGCCATTGTTTTTAGTGGTCACACGCCTGTCAAATAGACAAAGCGGATTCGCCACACCAAGTTGATTACACGGATTAAAAGCTTCCGCTAAAATGGGACAAAAGCACCGAAGGTAAGGGAAAACGCATCTATGCTGGAATTTCTGGAATCGGGGGGATTCTACCTTTCCGTCCTGTTCGCTTTGCTGGTGGGATCCGCGATTCCCATCTTGCTGATTGTCTACATCCTAGATGTCACCCAAACGAAACATGCCATCCGCCGGAATTATCCGGTGGTCGGCCATTTGCGTTACTTTTTCGAGTTTCTCGGAAAATTTTTTCGGCAGTATTTTTTTGCAATGGACCGGGAGGAGATGCCCTTCAACCGGGAGCAACGCAGTTGGGTCTATCGGGCGGCGAAAAATATCGACAATACGGTGCCGTTCGGATCGACGCGGGATTTGCGGCCTGCGGGCACGGTCACATTTGTGAACACGGCGTTTCCTATGTTGGAAAAAGATGCGGTCGAGGCCTCACCGTTGGTGGTCGGGCCGCAATGTAAGCATCCCTATATCGCGCGCAGTTTTTTTAATATTTCCGCGATGAGTTATGGCGCTATCTCTAAACCCGCCGTGCAGGCCTTGTCCCATGGGGCCCAGATGGCGGGGTGCTGGCTTAATACAGGGGAGGGTGGTTTGTCGCCCTATCATCTGGAAGGGGGGTGCGACATCATCTTCCAGATCGGTACCGCTAAGTATGGTGTGCGCACACCCGAGGGTGATCTGGACAATGACAAACTTCAGGACGTGGCGGCTCACCCTCAAGTCAAAATGATTGAGATAAAACTTAGTCAGGGGGCAAAACCGGGCAAAGGTGGACTGTTGCCGGCTGCGAAGGTGAACAAAGAAATTGCTGACATTAGAGGTATTCCCGCAAACACCGATTCCATCAGTCCAAATCGTTTTCCGGAAGTCGACAATATTGACGAGTTACTCGATTTCATTGCCCATGTGCGTGCGGTCGCCGAAAAGCCGACGGGTATAAAGTTTGTGGTGGGCGACCCCAATTGGGTGAATGATCTGTGTGCGGCCATTAAGACGCGCGGGGAAGCCTCCGCACCCGACTTCATAACAGTTGACAGCGCGGACGGGGGGACTGGCGCGGCCCCCATGAGCTTGATTGACTATATGGGCATGCCGATCCGCGAAAGTCTCTCGCAAGTGGTCGATTCCATTGAATCCAACGGGTTACGCGACCGCATAAAGATTATTGCATCCGGCAAACTTATCACGCCGGGAGAGGTTGCCTGGGCGCTCTGTACCGGGGCGGATTTTGTTAATTCCGCGCGCGGTTTCATGTTTGCTTTGGGGTGCATTCAGGCGCTTCAATGCAATAAGAATACGTGCCCAACAGGCGTGACAACTCATAAGAAAAGCCTGCAGCGCGGGCTCGACCCCCGAAACAAATCGGTGCGGGTAAAGCAATATGTGGACAATGTGGTCCGCGAGGTGGGCGTGATCGCCCATTCCTGCGGCGCGGCAGAACCGCGTGAACTGCGACGGGAACATTGCCGTATCGTCACCAAGGCTACTCAATCTTTAACAGTTGAGGAGCTTTACCGGGCATCCTCCGCTTCGTAGGACGCCACGGCGCGAAGCCTTTCAGGTTACTCTCGTCTTTTCCACTTTCCATGAGGCGATGGCCCATGTAAGGCATCGCCGTTCTTATTGCCCCATTTTTGAGGAACACCATGTCCCGTTCTATCTACCTCAGGCCTCTGCGGGTTCTGGCGTTGTTTGCCACCCTTGTAGGCTCGGTTACAAGCTTGGCCACCGCCGCTAAAGCATCGGAGCTGCCGGAAGCCGTGAAGCACATGTTGGTGCAATCGGTGACGGAAGAGGGCGGCGCTCACTTCGCGGCGACACTCAAGATGGCCGCTCAAGCGGTCCCGGAGGCGAAAGAAGAGATCTACTTCTTGATGGTGTTGTACGCGCCCAACCGCATTGGCGAAGCGCGTGAAGTTTTAGGTTTTGACGGACCGGACACACCGCGTTTCGCTGATGGAAGCGTGGCCAGTCCAATTGCCGTCGATGTCAAAGAGGACAAAGAAGAAACAGATGTGCAGACAAAGGCAGAACCTGAAACGGAAACGCAAGAACTCGTCGGTTTCTTCTCCACTCGAAATTTGACGGGAAAGATTGAGTTAGGCGGCGCGGTGAATACCGGTAACACGGATGACGAAAGTCTGGCATTGGCGCTGGCGCTTAACCGTAAAGACGGACCGTGGACTTACGATTTCAAGTCGGCATTCGATATTCAGAGGCGGGACAATGAAACGACCCAACAGCGTTTTGTGGCTGACGCCGCCGTTGACTATGACATAACGGAACGGCTCTACACTTATGGAGCCGCTCAATATCTGGACGATGAATTCAGCGGGTTCAATTATCGGATCACATCGGGCGCTGGTCTTGGGTACCGTGTATTCCTTCGGGAACGCCTTCAATGGTCCGTGGAAGCCGGTCCCGGTGTCCGCATCGACAGTTTTGAAGACAGTGGCAATGTACGCGTGACACCGGCTGTCCGCGCTTTCAGCGACTTCAATTGGGATTTCTCTGATTTCGCCAGCTTCTTACACGACATAGAGGCCATTCAAGATGGTGGCCTGACAGTCGATACAACGGCTGCCTTGGTGGCGCGCATTACCGAGCGGGTATCTGGACAGCTATCCTACCAATTGAGATATAACAGCGACGCTCCCATAGGGAACGAAGAGATCGATACCACGACCCGCATATCGCTGGTCTATGACTTCTAGCTTGTGCCGTCGTTCTTTTGCATGGCCAGGCGTTCGACGGACATATAGGTGCTTTGTGTCCGGGCTGGATCTTTGGCCGTAATGTTTAAACCCCTGAAGATCGTGCGATCGACGCTGCCGGTGGAGGGGTGCACGTCCAGATCGATCACGTTGAGGCAACAGGAATCTTGTTCAAAGAACCCGTAACCTTTCAACCCGGTGCCTAACAAAGAATTCAGAATGGCGCGGTTAACCCCACCGTGACAGACCAAGAGCAATTTGGACCAATTCGTTGCGCGCAAGATCGTTTCGAAGGCGGGCAGGATGCGGCTTTCGAAGTCCACAAAACGCTCTCCTAGTGCCCAGGCCGCATCGGGCTCGTGCGCTTTGAACATGGTGTAGGCATAGTCCACTGGGGCCATGCTTTCCCGTTGTTCCAGTGTTCCGCCGCGAATTTCTTCGAGCTGAGGCACAATTTCAAGCTCTAGCGCGCGTTCACCGAGGACTGTTGTGGCCGTTTCCACGGTGCGGGGCAGGCCGGAACAGATGGCACGGTCAAATTCCGCGTCTTTCATAAGATCCGCCATGGCGACGGCTTCACGCCGGCCATTAGCGGTGAGCGGTACGCTGCGCGGATCAGGGCGGCGCCGGCCTGTTTCCCGGTCGAAGTAGTCGGCTTCGGCGTGTCGCATGAGATAGATACGCTTGCGGCGCAAATCATCGAACGGCAGGGGCAATCCTTCCGGCACGGCCAACTCCTATGACATGTCCTAAAACCAGAGACCTGGGAGTTTAGAATATACGGTCAGGCCCGTCGTCGTCAGACACGATGTATCTAACGCTGATAATGCCGACCGCGCATATCACGAGTAGACCGATCAAAAATGCAGCACCGCTGATTTCCATGATGTAGGGCTCCCCACAGGCCAGATACGATTCAGCCGACGGAAGCGCTGGCCGACAATCTGCGATTTTCTAGTCCACCATATGCCCTTTTCGAGACGATATGATGTGCGCGCTGTCACGAAAATTAATCTTCCAGCTCAGCCGCCAGTGATTTCACGAGTCCAACAATGTGCCGCCGGATCGGCTTCTGGTCGATCTTCTTGAATGAGCGCATGAGCTCAATTCCGTCAGCGGTGCTGAGAATATGAGCTTCATCGGACATTTTCTGCTGTTTTCGAGGTGACTCACCAATTTTCGGTAGGCCTTCGAAGAAATATTCTGGCGGGACCGATAGCACTTTGCAGATCGCATAGAGTTTACTGGCGCTGACGCGGTTCGTGCCCTTCTCATACTTCTGGACTTGCTGAAAAGTCAGCCCCAATTCGTCCGCCAATTGGGTTTGGGTGACCCCCACCATCAGGCGCCGCATGCGAATGCGTTGGCCAACATGAATATCAACGGGATTCGGCCCTTCGCTATCGTCTTCGTATTTCATAGTACCTCTGCTCATATTGCCCTAACCACCGGTTGCCTCTTGGCCGAGGAGGCCGGCTTTTTGTTCATTTTTTAATGTTTGAGTTGTCATAAATTATTTGTAGTAACTGAAAACCATATGCAAGTTAATGGTGCGAGCCCTCGGGCTGTTCCATTTTACCGACATGTGAAGCATTTCACAAACCCCACCGTCATGCACAGGCTAGAATTATGAGGGGCAGGATTGGGCGACTGTGCCGAAAATTGTGAATTGCGGGAGGCGGTCTGGAGATGGAACGCAAGGATTTTCATAGGGTTTTTGAAGGTTCAGTCGAAGACCTAGTATCTGAAGTGACCGGTTTTCTAGCCGACCCGGAAGTGGAGGTCGGGCCCGGTTGTGAGGTCTTGGTCTCTGAAAAAATAGGCGGATTTCATTATTCTTCGAATCAATTGACACAATCTTTGTCAAAACTTTTGCAGACTGCGGCGCGGGAAACACCCCAGGCGGAGGATCTTATTCTCACTTTCACGGTGACAGACCGACAAGAGGTACACCTCTCGGTAGTATCTCCATATGGCGCCTTCGAGGGACTGCGTATCGATGATATTCGCCAAGTTCTCAATTCTCAGGGTGATGATGACGGGGAAGTGAAAGAAACCCCAAATACCGCCTTTTGGCGTGGCGGCGCGCCAGACGAGGAAACCGATCTTCGTTTGGAACCTGTGGCGTTTGGTGGCGGCACCAAAGCAACGGTTGTCGTGCCAGGAGCAATGGTGGACTGGCGGTAAGGTCAGGCGCCGTCAGTCATAGTTTTCCGTGATTTCGAGCAAGCGCTCTGGGTCGTGAATGGTCACGATACCGTCCTGGTGAGTGACCAGCCCTTTCTCTTGCCATTTCTTGAGCGTTTTGTTGGTGCTTTCGCGAGAGAAAGCGATGGTTTGGCCGATCTCGTACTGTGACATGACGATCGAAATCTGCCGGCCGTTGGGCGTATCGATCCCATGGGTTGCGGCCAGTTCCAGCAGGACTTTCGCAAGCCGGGGTTCTAGGCCTAAAAAGAGCGCGTCCGCCAAGGCGGAACTGGTACGGCGCAATCGTTGTGTGAGAATGCGCATGACAATGATGGATACATCCGGTTCTTGGCGCAGATAGTCTAGAAACGCTGTCGATCGGATAAAGCGTAAAGTGGTGTCTTCAACGGCAACCGCATTGGCAGATCTCGGCAAGTCATCCAAAACGCCCATTTCACCAAAAATGTCGCCCGGACCATACCGGTTTACCACCATGCCCTTATCGTTGGGGGAGGCGAGTGTGATTTGGACCAGGCCGTCTTCGATGAGGTAAAGCCCGTCAATCTCGTCCCCGGCCTGGAACACTTCTCTTTTCTTCTTAACATGCCGAGTGAGCGCGACAGACAGCAAGCGTTGCTGTTGCGCGTCTGACAATAGATCCGCAAAGACGGGACCATGTGGTCCCGATGCTCCTAAACCCAGCCCCATCGGATGCTCCGCCACTAGTTACCCTGCTGCCATCATTCCACGAAACGTCACAAATGTGAAATTCCATTAGCAGCAGGGCACTATGCTAGTGGTCGAAGAAGGGCAGGAGCCCTTTCCGCCTAAATAGTATAATCAGTAGTCAGATTGGTTAGGTTTAGATGCACACCCAGCCGACTTGCGGGATATAGACGTAGACACAGGCTGAAGCATTGCCAGTGGTTGCCAGGATTGCTGCAGCAGATACAAAAATTGCAAGAGTTGTGGTTAGGAGAGTTTTCATTTGAAGCCCCACTATGATTTCGTGTGTGTGGGGAAAAATTAACTCGCAGTTCGCGCGCTGGCATATGAGCCGCTTCACTAGGTACGAAAAAAAGCAGGTTAGAACTTTAGCGTAACGGCAGCCGTAACGAGTGTCTCGTCAATAAACTCCGCATTAGGGCTGTCCAAGAGCAGTTGATTTAGGTCTTGATAACGAAAATCAGCACCAAGAATATTTTTGACCTCTATCTGTATTTGACCGCGTCCGGATAAAAACCGATGGGTTAACGCTAGATCGAGAGTAAAGAAAGTCTCTGTCTCATCGGTGATTGAGCTGAAAGAGCTTGGTTGTAATTTTTGGTTCACAAGTGTTCCCGAGAGACTTGCTGAAGAGCCAAATTCTGAGAAGTAGGCAAGGCTAATTGGCACCTTTGTAGTGCGTACTTTTTCCGGAATATCGGGGGAAAAGGGGGTGATAAATCCGCTGTCTGGAGTGACATCGTTGTGAGACGGCGCCACGGACACCTCGAATGAGCGAGTTGGAAAAATGCTTATGACGCTTGAGAATTCTCTGCTTTTGGAAATGCCGGTGGTACGGAAGCTGTTTGCCAAGTCGCCGACGCGGCTCGTAGTTTCTCTCCACACTCCTGAGAATTGAGCGGTTGCAACATTGGCAAGTTTTAGATCAATAGCTCCCGCAACCTGTTCAGTGGTTGATGACAAACCTTCATCAAAGGATTTCGCAAAACCCGCAATTTGGGTGGGCTGGAGGACCAGTGGTGTGTCAGGATTGGTGCCGGAACTCTTGGCATACGCAAACCTTAGCGAGACGTTTTTTCCCACATTTTGCATGACTCCAAACGTTGGTTGAAAACGGTCAAAGCCGATTGCCTGGGCGTTGAGATCTTCATGCGCGAGGCCAATTGTCACTATAGACCCGTGCCAAGGAAACACTCTTAGATATGAGTACAAACTCAGTTTGCGTCGGTCTAGAATTGCCCTTTGTGTCACAATACAACTTGTTAGGAAATTTGGGCACGTTCCCCCGAATGTTCTTGATATGTCGACGACGGTGCCAAGGTTGAGATTTTCCTTAATAATATCGGTGCCAGAAACAATCGAAAAATGTTTGCTTGTAAAAATATGTTGAAACGCCAAGCTTAAGCTCTCTACGGAGACGTCGCCATTAATCAATGAAAACGGACTTTCGGCAGCAAAATCGCCACTTGACCTTCTATAGGCACCATTGACAACAATTGTGTTTGATTGTGCCAGGTCAAATCGCCCGCCCACGCGTCCGTCATAAGTTCTTACTGTGTTGCGAAGTGAGCGCGAGAAATCATCCTGATCAAAGTTCTGCGACAGGTCTCCCTGATCTGTATCTCTAAACCGAAACTCCGCTTGCAGACGAATGCGCGGGCTGACTTCCCCTTGGACGAAAGCAGAAACAATGTCGTGGCGCACATCATTGTTGTCGCGCACGCCATCGGTTTCATAATGGAACTGGCTAACATTGTACCCCACCTTTCCCTGAAGCCCGGAGAACAGTAGTTCGTTTGCAGCGGTGCCATAATTCCCGCCGAGGCCTGCGAGAGTGAGCCGGTGGCCATTGGTTTCAAAAGCGGTGGAATATTCATTAAAGCTGATGCCGTTAAAGCCTGCTCCGCCTAGGAAAGTAAGATCGGTTTCCGCAAGCTGTGGGCGCACCGGGTCAAGCGTCAGAGGTTGCAGAAGCTGCGCCTGCAATATTTCTCTGGCGCGCGCATAATCCTGGAAAGACTGATCTGCATAAAGATCCGCTAAGAAACGGTGGCCGGCATGGTCCGCCGGTGAAGTGGCGATGGCCTTTGCGGCTTCGGGAATGCCTAATTCTTCAAGTCCCAAGGTTCGGTAGATGCCGCTGAGAACCGACCCACGCACCGCGATGTCGTCGGACAAGTTTTCCTTGGAGCGGTAAACCGCCCTGTTGTCATTCCGCTCAATACTTTCATTGAGCGCATGAAAGGCGTCGATAGGTCGGTTTTCGACGAAATGTTGATTGGCTTCAAAGAACCAGGGCGTCGGGTCCTGCGGGTCCCGTTCTTTCGCCATGTCGAATTGAGATTGAGCTTTATCTCGTTTGCGTTCTTCGGCATAGGCCCGCCCTAGATAACTGCGATAAAGGCTCACATTGGGCGCAAGGCTGGCGGCGAACTCGATGTCCTGTCGGCCGCCCGGGACATCGCCGCGCCGGATTCTAGTCAATCCCAGGCCGAAGCGGGCCGCCGGGTCGTGCCCATCTTGGGCGACTGCTGCTTGGAATCTCGATTCTGCTTCCTTCAGCTTTAACTGCTGAAGTGCCGCGTAGCCCAACAGGCTATTGGTCCTGGCCGCATTGTCCGGTCTTGAATCTATTTGGGATCCAAGGGCGACGGCATCAGCGACGCGGTCATTGATGAGGGCGAGTTCCGCCCGGCGTAGGGTAAGCTGGTCGCTCGATGCTTCCACCGACGCGAAGCGGTCAAGTTCCCTTTGCGCGGTCTCCACATCACCAACAGATTGCTGTGCATAGCTCAGCGCGAGTGCGACGGCTTGTGATTGGGGATACACATCCGCCGCCCGTTTTGCTTGGTCTAGAATGCTCCGCCGGTCGGTTTCGGTGCGCGCCTGGACGATCTGGATGATGAGCCGCAGGCCGACGGTGTCTGCAGTGACGGGGGCGCTTTCCAATAAGGTTCGTGCACCTGCAATATCTCCGGTACGCAACCGGTTCTGGATTTCTGCTGAGGTGTTTGTCAAAAAAGGGTAGTGAAGTGTCCACTGAACCTGATCAAGCGGTTCCACCAATGGCCGCCATAAGGCAACGTCGGCAGCTTGATCCGCGGACAGTTTACGCGGTGGTTCAACAGCGCTGGCCGTAATGGTCTCCCCTTGCGCTGCAAACAATTTTTGGTCTGGCTGATCCGTTTGAGCGCTAACCACACCTTCGAACACTTGAACAAAAGAGCGGTCGCCGGCATCTGACACGTGAAGCAAAAATTCCGTGCCTTCGATCCCACCGTTTACATGTGGTGTTTTCAGATCCACCCGAATCGGAGTCCGGCTAAATAGATAGGTCGCACCCTTTATCAAACTTAATAGTGGTGAGGATTGAGTCTCGGCCGAATATCTAATGCTTGAGGAGTTTCTCAACCGCACCATGGTGCGTTCGCGGTCAAGCCAAATGGCCGCCATTCCGTCGCGTCCCGTCCGAACAGTGAAACCCGAACACAGCCGCCTGCCGGCGTGGAGAGATTGCCAATTACCGCCGTTCCCCAGCGTTGCTTCAACCAGGCCTCTAACCGCCACAACAGTACCTGTAGCGTTCGAATCGCACTCGTTTTCCGCGGCACTAGCTCCCGCAGCCCCCAACAGCCAAAAAAGGCCAACAAGAAGCAGGAGCATACGTCGGTGGTCGGCCGGCATATTTCCCTCAGCAACGGCATCAAATGATGGCGTTTGATTTTTATAATACTCGGTGTATCTGAACTGTCATGCGATGCCAAGTTGCTTTGATTCTAGCATTGGCTAAATACTTGAAATTTCAAGTAAAACGCGAAATTGAAACCTATATGCGCGCGTTGCTTTCATTTTTTTCGTGACGCCAAAATTGGTGTTATTTAGGCCAGGCTTTGCAGTTCAATGACACTAACGGCGGCGGCAATTCCTTTAAGCTTGAAGGTCCCATGCTGCTGTGTGACCACATGAGGCAAATGCGGGGCTAAATCTGCGTCGGCCAATATTCGCGTGCCGATTTTTTTGTTCAGGTCTTCGATTCGAGCTGCGAGATTAACGACCGCCCCTTGCGCATTCAGTGTCCGATTTCCTTGGTTGCCCATACCCGCAATGGTGAAGCCGCCATAAGTTATTCCGATTCGATTGCGGCGAGATATGGTGCCCTGATCAGTTTCAATCACAAACGGTGTTTCGGAAAGTTTGAAGATTGCGCGGGCAATCTGGTGCCACATTCTTGTGTTACTGCGGTCAAATTCCCAGACGACGGTAATGCTGTCATCCCCGTTGACATAGATTTCGCCCCCACAACCGTTGACCAGACCGGCTGCGACACTTGAGAATTTGTCCATCGCGAGCGCCAGGTCGTCACTTTCGGATTGTTCCGATGCCGTGGTGTAATTTTCGATATCGCATTTAACGCAAAGACCGGTGACGTTAATGGGCTCGCCGGAGATATCCTCATCGCTCCAAATCATGCGTTGAAAACGCCGCGGGAGCCAGGTCACGAGCGTGTCGTAGAACCGGTCTATCTGAAAATACGCACCTACGGGTACAGTTAAGATAGCCATGGCGTAAAGGCCTACCGACGGCAACCACAGCTCACGTTCCGAAAATGCGTACACCGCCACGACGGTGTAGATAAGAAGCAGGATAGGGAGGGTGGCTAGGCTGATGCTTGGTTTAAACCGGGCTGTAAGGCCGAGCATACTTATCCCCGCAACGATCAAGAGGATGCTTGATTGCCAAGGTGCGGGGCGTTTTAGGGTCGCATCGTCTCGCAGGTTTGCGAACACGGTTGCGGCGATCTCAACTCCGGCGAGGTCAATGCCGTTGGATTGCGAAAAGACGGTACGAAAATTGTCGGCCTGTTGATAAGTATTCAGATTAACCTGTCCGATGAATACCGTCTTGTTTTTAAAATCGGGCGGCGTATCCGATCTTATGAGCTCGTAGGCATCAATGATTTCAAATGATCCGGGTCCGCCAAAAAAATTTGCGACGTGCTTGGAAGACAGACTTAATCGATCAATCAACGCTGTCGCAGCTTCATCCAATTTTGCTTTATCGGAAAGCATGATCCTAGGCGACTGCAGCAAGTCTCTGACAAACTCCTCCATGGGCTGTTCACCACGCTCGTTGTCAAGGACTTCCCGATAGGGCGCGAGCAGCGCCATTGTTGGCAAAGTTGCTATTCCCCCAAATGCGTCGGCCCTTGACCAGAATTGGTTTACTAAAGTTGTGCTTTTGGGCAACGGGAAGGGCGCCCATGCAAAAGCGGCGTCGCCGATTGTGGGATTGATGGTCTCCAATCGTTCAGTCAACAAGTTTGTGGCCGGATCAATGACGGAGAAAATGCGGCGAAGTAGGACAACATTTCCTGCATCGCTTATCGCTGCTGCCAATATGGCATCTTCTTTTGGTGCGCCGTCTTTTTCGAACGAGACATCAACGCCAATGGCGTCGGGCTGGCCGGCGGCGATTTTGTCAATGAGATGCGCATAGAGGCAGCGCGGCATTGGGCCGGCAAATGACCGAACTTTATTGCCTGGTGACAAATTGCAGGAGACGCCGCGGATGTTTCGGGATGCTGGAAGTCCTTTGGCACTGGCAATGTCATCAATATCGACGATGACAACGTCTTCAGGAGCGGCGACATTGCCCCGCAATCCGTACAGAAAGGGGAGACCGCTTTCTTCTTCTCCATTCGGTAACCAGGGTGTTGAGACGATTACGCCGGTGCCGCAAATTACAATGGCGGCGATGATGAAATCTCGATGCTTACGGAGAAGTCTAAAGACACCCATGAAGCCGGTCACCCGAAGCTGTCTTGCGTGATTTCAATATGTTTTTCTTGCGCCGAGACGGTTGAGAGCCAGCGGCGGATGTTTGCATATGGCGCAAGATCAAAACCGCCCTCGTGAGCGACATGCGTATAGGCGTAGAGGGCGATATCCGCGATTGTGTAGGAATTGCCGACAAAAAAGTCTTGGGCCGACAGATGCCGGTCCATCACAGCAAGAGCCGCATAACCCTTTTTCTGCAATGTCGGCACCTCTTGGAACCGGTCGTCGCCAGGGGGTGAGAATTCGTGGATGAAACGGCTAACCGCTACGTAGGGTTCGTGGGAATATTGTTCAAAAAACATCCATTGCAGAACTTGAGCCTGCAAATACCGGTCGGTCGGGAAGAACGGCGTCCCAGAGGCCAGATAATAGAGGATCGCGTTTGATTCTGCGATGAACCGTCCGTCGTCTAATTCCAGAAGTGGAATACGTCCGTTCGCGTTCTTCTCCAAATAAGCGTCGGTACGGGTTTCTCCTTCCAAAATGTTCAAATTGACCCAGTCGAACGGGATATCCAGTTGCGTTAACAGCAAGCGGACTTTGTAGCCGTTGCCAGACGGAAGAAAATCAAAAAGCCGCATTGATTGCTTTGTCCCCCGCTTAATCCTCGCGACACGAGAAAATCTAGTAACTTCATTGACTTAAGTGAACCGCAGCCGCATTTCCTTCGTAAACCTTGATAGAAATGACCAAAAATAGGGCATTGGCTAGCTTCAGTATCCGTCGAGTAAGCTAATGCAAAAGGCTCACGATGAAAATTGAAGCTTTTGAACAGGGCACCCCACCTCTGGCCTTAGAGGACTTTTTTAGTGGAGACGTGGAGGCCTGGGGGATGTTTGTGGACCGCTTTGGCGGCATGCGGCGGCAATTCAAGCTGGACATAAAGGGAACCTGGAACGGCGGTCGTCTCACCCTCGCGGAACATTTCTTTTACACCGACGGGGAAAGTCAGCGCCGCATGTGGCACATCACTAAAACGTCGCGCGCGAGCTATGAGGGGCGAGCGGAGGATGTGGAAGGCGTCGCTAAAGGGCAGATTGCCGGTAACGCGTTCAACTGGACCTACGACCTTAACCTAAGAATGTTCGGACGGACGGTGCGCGTGCAGGTGGATGATTGGATGTTCCTGCAACATGGTGGCGTGCTGATCAACCGCGCGACGATGACAAAGTTTGGCTTTGAGTTGGGAACGTTGGAAGCGTTCTTTCGGCGGAAGAACGCCGACCCGGTTTCCGCGAGCGAGTTGAGCGCGCGCTTTGCCGCTTAAACCGGATTGCCGTCATTCAACTGCAAGAGATTGAAAAACTCCCGCCGGGTTTTGGGGCCATAGGTTTCAAAACTCGGATCTGGGTCATCCAGATAAGCGTGGCGTTCTTTGCCGATGCGGTCCGTATTTGACGCGCGTTTGCGAATTTCTTCGGGCGTCAGCTTGTAGGGTGTCACCGCATTCAGCCCAAAGACCTTTTGGCGAATTTCTTTGGTGATTTTCGGGTATCCGTATTTTTCCTGGAACGCCTCGGAAATCTGAAAGGTGCGGAATGCCTGAATTTGGTCCTGCGGACTGCCATACCAAATCGAGTCCGTGCCCCATAAGACACGGTCTTCGCCAACATATTTAAGCAGCTTCCCCATCAAGTGGGCTGCTTGAGTTGGGTCTTTCATCACATTGCGCCAGGTGCTTCCCAGTTCCGCATAGACATTCGAATTGGGCTCAATGCCGTTGTCCTGCAACGACTTCACAAGTTCATCGACACCGATGACATCGTCGGCATTGGGATTGTAGGGGCCTTCCACGTGGTCCGGCTCATACCCTGAATGATAAACGATAAAGGTCATGTCAGGGAACATTTTGGCGACCACGCCAATGTCGGATGGGCGGGCATATTTTGTGTAACGTCCCCCGAACAAAATGCCGGGGAGTGGCAGTCCTTTATGGGTACAGATGATCTTCACGCCCAGATCGCGCGCCCTTTCGATCATCGGGATGCCGTATTCTTCGTCGTAGAGCCAAAACCCGCGACCGTTCGGTCCCCACTGAGTATATGTTTTCCAAGCTGAAATCTTAAAATCGTCAACTTGCGTTTGCATGTTGTCGATGGCCCCTGGGATCTGTGGATGCACAAGTCCATGGATCAAAAGCCGGTGATCGCCTTCCATGGCTTCGACCATGGCCCGTGTCGCGGCTGCTTCCTCTGTAGACAGAGGGTTATCCTCCGGTGCGGCCGGAACCGCGGACAAGACACAAAGGTCCGTGTCGCTATCGAGAAAAATTTCCTTGATGAAGTTTTCCGCCGAAAAACAGGCAATGGTGTCTTGTTCGTTCTTGCAGCTCGCCTGAGGGAAAAAACGAAGTCCTACCTTCCATTGGTTCACCAACTGGTCTCGCCATTTTCCGTTTGGGTTTACGTGATGGCCTTGAACGTCAAAGATAAACTCATTGCCTTCAACGGTTTTTGCGGCAAGCTCCGGCTCGAAGGCCGCATCGGCACTTACCTCAAAATAGCCGCCGGTTTGGCCGGCCTCGGCAAAGGCGTGATTCATCGCCAGCAAAGTGCCGGCCGCGCCACAACTCGATTTTAGGAACTGGCGACGTGTTTTACCCAACCGTTTTGCGATTTGACCTGCCCAATCATGAGCCACGCGGTTGGCATGGCGGGCTGCGTGGGGCAATGGGACCGGCAAATATTCGCCATTGGTTGTCGTATCCAATTTAATAGGAAGGCGGGTTCCTTCAGGATCGGCGCCAAACGTCATTACCTGTCCTCGAGCTAGGGCGTTAACGGCTCTTTAATAATGAACAAGTCGTTAAGGAAGTATTGAAGAAATCTTAAGACTATCGTTTTTGACTATTCCAAGGCAGAATAGAGATAACTTTGCAGCCAACAGAATTTGTCATGCGTATTTCGGTCCTACTGACGGTCCTTTTATGTGCAGCCTGTGCCAGCGCGCCGGGTGGTACAACACGCGATGTCCATCATTCACTTGTGGCGGGGCTCAATCCGCGCATCGTCACGCCATCCAAACCTCTTCAATGTGTGCCCTATGCCCGGAAACAAAGCGGCATCGGGATCTACGGTGATGCCTGGACATGGTGGGGGAAAGCGGATCGCGCTTTCGCGAAAGGCGGCGAGCCCCGTGTTGGCGCGGTGATGGTTTTCAAGGGCAAGCAATCGCAACGTGGGCACCTGGCTGTGGTGACGAAAGTGGTGAGTGACCGCCATATCGTCATTAAACATGCCAATTGGCTCAACCGCGGACGCATTCACGTTGACACACCGGTGCTCGACGTTTCCGGGCGGAATGATTGGAGTGCGGTGCGTGTTTGGTATGTTCCAGGTCAGCAACTCGGCACGTCAACCTATGGCGTGCAAGGGTTCATCTATCCGAGCGCTCATGTAGCCATGCGATAACGCCGTCTTCGTTTATTGCGCAATCATTCCAATTTCGATGTGGGCTTCGCTGTACGGGAAGACGATCAGCGGATCTGGATGGGTGAGTTTTGTGTCTTTGGATGGATAGGTCATTAAGCTAAGGAAGTGCTTCAGTAAATTGATCCGTGCTACCCGTTTGTTGTTCGCGCGCACCACATGCCAAGGCGCCAGCGCATGATGGGTGCGGGCGAACATTTCATCGCGGACGCGGGTGTAGTCATCCCATTTCTTTACGGCGACGCGATCTATTGGGCTGGTCTTCCAGTGCTTCAGGGGGTCCGTTAGGCGGGCCTCGAGACGCCGTTTCTGCTCGTCTCTGGTGATGTCGAGATAATACTTCACCACCTGAATGCCCGATTGGCGCAGCATGGCTTCATAGCGGGGCACATTGTTGAGGAATTCAGTGTGTTGTTCCGGTGTGCAAAAGCCCATAACGGGTTCCACACCCGCGCGGTTGTACCAACTGCGGTTGAAGATGACGATCTCTTCTTCCGCCGGCAGATGAGGCACATAGCGCTGAAAATACCAGGACTTTCGATCCTTATCGGACGGTTTGCCGAGCGCTACCACGCGGGTTTCCCGGGGGCTCATATGCTCGGTTAGTCGCTTGATGGTGCCATCCTTGCCGGCGGCGTCGCGTCCTTCAAAGATAACGAGAATTTTGTGTCCCTTTTTGATGACGCTCCGCTGTAGCTTTACCAGCTCAATTTGCAAGTCTCGTAGGGTCGTTTTGTACTTCTTATCGCTCAGCGGCATGATTGGTGGTGGCGTCGGCGATTTTGCCTTTGTGTTCTTGGCCATGAGTAGGGTCCATCATGTTTCTTCGGTCCTCCTTAGTTATCGGATTCCGTCCGATGTGCCAATTTGAGACAGGCTTGCTGTCGCGCGTTAAAGGAGTTGCTAAGAGTTCTTTGTACATTCTTTCCCTTGGTCCATCGGGCGGTTATCGCCCAAAAGGGTGCGTAGGGGCTGTTTATGAATGAACAATCCAATACCTCTGACCGCGCGGCAGAATTCTCTGTCTTTTTAGGCATATTGATGCTGTTCGCCGGCCTTTTCGCCGTGATCACGCCGCACGTCTATGCCCCGTTTTTCGATCATTACATCGGCTGGATGTTTTTGATGATCGGCGTCATCCAGTTCTTTCACGGCTATGCCTCCCAAACCGGTTGGTCCTTGGTTCTGCTGATGACCCTGGCGACATTTAACGTCTTTATGGGGGGGATGGTCCTCAATAATCCCTATACTGATATATTGGGATTGGTTGTGCCGATCGCTGTCCTGTTGGCGGCCGAGGGGGTGGGAAAAATTCTTTTGTCCTTTGCATATAGCGGCCGTGCCGGCTGGACGTGGTTCCTTATCTCTGGACTGATGTCTTGTCTGATGGCCAGTCTGATTTACGCTGGTCTGCCGACCACGTCATTTTGGATGTTGGGCTTGTTGTTTGGCGCTAATTTCCTTGTAACCGGCTTTGCTTCTTTCTTTTCGACGCTCATGCAACAGCGGCAGACCCACCGTGCGACCGCTGAAGAACCCGACGAGGAAGAAGGCCTGGTAGCCGATACCTTTGACCAGGTCGAAGAGGAGCTGGGATTGGATGAGGAACGGCGCTGGCCGGAGCCAAGCGCCGCCTAGAAAACTCTAGCCGCCAATCGGCACCATCGATCCTGGCTGAATGAAGGCCGTTCCATTTGTGTGGTAGCAGAGCATGGCTTGGAAATGGACCATGCGTCCGTAGGCATCCCGTTGCTTGGACGTGACCGGTTTACAGGGAGCGTTACTTGCAACCAGAGGACTATCCGCCGATTTTTGTGTGGGGATTTGGGGCGCTGCGTATGGCTGTTGGTAACGCGTTGATGGTCCGCCCGCTAGGCGATCATCCAGCGATCCATTTTTTGCAGCCGGTGGCGGTGTTGAGCCAGGAGCATGGGCCGGACCCGGATTGCATCCGTGATACGCATCGCCACAACCGTGATGGTGGTGTGTGTGGTGATGGTGGTGATGATAGCCGTTCTTCCGGCGCTTGTGGTCGAGATAAAGCAAGGCCCCAACGCCAATCGCGATGGTCGGCACGATGATGGATGCGTAGGAACGACCGCCGCCATGGTGATGCCGTTTGTGGCGATAGTGCCCGCGATAGTTTGAATATCCATACCCGACTTTGTAGCCGTGGCTGTATCCGTGATGACCATATCCATAATGGCCGTAACCGTAGCCACCGGCCTGGGCGGCAGTTGCCCCGGTTACCGAAACAAACATGGCGGTTGCGGCCGCGATCGCGGTCATTTTGCCAAGACGCCGTTTCAACATGAGATTTCTCCGTCTCCTGGTTAAACACACTCCCCAGTCGATCATTCCATTAGCCAATGGAATCTGGGCATAATTATGCCATGCTTTGAACGGTCTCGCGCATCACATTTTTGGGGAATACATGAACGAAAAACTGCAGGACATGCTTAATGAGTCCTTAAACACGGTGGTTTTCACCGGGGCGGGCATTTCCACCGAGTCCGGCATTCCGGACTTTCGAAGCCCTGGGGGCGTATGGTCCAAGATGCAGCCGATCTATTTCGATGATTTTGTGAACAGCGAGGCTGCTCGCCGGGAATCCTGGAAACGGAAGTTCGGCAATGAGGACATGATGTCCGGCGCTATGCCAAATAAGGGTCACCTGGCCATTGCGAAATTGGTAGAGCAGGGCAAGGTCTCGCATGTGATCACCCAAAATATCGACAATTTGCACCAAGATTCCGGGGTGCCGAACTCTAAGGTCATCGAACTTCACGGCAATGCCACCTACGTTAAATGCTTATCTTGCGGCAAACCCTATGATCTGGAGGTGGTGCGCCAGCCCTTTATCGACCGCGGAGATATCACGGATTGCCAGGCCTGTGGGGGGCTTCTGAAGACCGCGACCATTTCTTTTGGGCAGGCAATGCCTGAAATTGAGATGGAATTGGCTCAAGAGGCGACCCTTAGCTGCGATCTCTTTATTGCCATCGGGTCGTCCCTGGTCGTCTACCCTGCGGCTGGATTTCCGACGCTCGCCAAACAAAGGGGGGCGCGGCTGGTGATTATTAACCGGGAGGAAACCGACCAGGACAGCATAGCAGATCTGGTGATCCACGACGAAATCGGAGACGTCTTGTCATCGGTGGTCCCCTTGGATTAAGACGGTAGTCGAATTTTCACCCTCAGTTTACTGCCCAGCGGCTAAACTGTTGGAAAGTTTGGGCCTTTCTGGCCAATCAGGCGCCCCCCTAGGCAGCACCTTGATTCCTGAAAGCCCTCGAGACCCAAGAATGTCAAAAGGAGTGAATTGTGGTCCATCTCGATGACGAACCGGAAAACGGCGACGAAAAGTCAGACGACAAAAAATCGCCGCCTATGGTTGCGCAATCGCTCTTTAAAGCGCGCACCATTTTGATTTTTGGTGAAATCAACCAAAAGGTTTCCGAAGCCACTGTGGCGACCTTGTTGGCCTATGCCCATGAAAGCGACGACGATATCAAGATCGTCGTCAATTCTCCTGGTGGCCATGTGGAATCCGCTGACGCGATCCATGACGTAATTGGCTTTATCAAGCCGCGTGTCCAGATGATCGGCACGGGCTGGGTGGCGAGCGCCGGTGCGCATATCTTCCTAGGCGCCCACAAAGACAATCGCTATTGCCTGCCGAATACGCGTTTCTTGCTGCACCAACCATTGGGCGGTGTGGGTGGTCCCGCTTCCGATATCTCGATCGAAGCGAAAGAGATCATCAAAATGCGGGAACGCTTGAACAAGATCATCGCGAAGGAAACCGGTCAATCGCTGGAAAAGGTGATTGAGGATACCGACCGGAATTTCTGGATGACGGCGGAAGAAGCGCAAGCTTATGGCCTGGTGACTCACATTGTGTCGAGTGCTGAAGAAATTCGCTAACGACCAGAACCGATTTAGTTTAAAAAGCCAGCACCGAAGGTCGGCGCTGGCTTTTTCTTTGGGCGGACTATTCCGCGTCGCGCAAGCGCTTTAACATGTCTGGCGTATCCACATCCAAGAAGATGGCGTCTGTGTTCAGATCGACCTCTACGATGCTTTCGGGATAGTGTCCGATCACGGAGCGGGCGCCGACATCCCCTTTAAGAGACGATATTTCGTCGAAGAAGTCTCGGCTCCACAAGACCGGATTGCCGCGCTTGCCGTTGGTCGTCGGGATAACAATGCAGGCGTTCCCGCTTGACTCAAATGCGCCCTTGAGGGCTGTAAGATTGTCGGGGGTAATGCGTGGCATATCGCCGAGACAAATCATGATGCCATCAAGGTCGGGATGAGACGTTTGGAGCGCCTTGATACCAGTTGACAATGAGGTACTGAGACCAGACGCATAATTTGGGTTATGGGCAAAGGCGATCGGCAGATCCGATAGAATAGTCTGCACTGTTTTGCTCTCATGGCCGGTGACAACCAGAACAGCGTCAAATCCCACATCCAAAACAGTACGGACAACGCATCGCACCATCGGTTGTCCGTCGATGGATTCAAGCAATTTGTTTGCCGCTCCCATTCGGCTGGACTGGCCTGCCGCCAGGATGATCGCGCCAATCTTTGGGGCATCATTTCGTTCAATCATGTCGTCTCGTGGCTGGGGACGGGTGGGGATTTCTTTTAGAAGTCCGCCGACTCCCATTGCTTTGATGTCCGCCGGTGTCACCGAAATGTCCGCAAGGAGCCGCTCCAAGACCCAGTCGAAGCCATTCAGTTTGGGCGACCTTGCGCAGCCTGGCAGGCCGATTATCGGAACGTTCCCTTTGTGTCCGAGGAGCAAGAGGTTGCCGGGGTCGACCGGCATGCCCAGATGGTCAACAGACCCGCCGGCTAGTTCGATCGCCGACGGAACGATGTCGCCTCGGTCGGTGATGGCGGAAGCGCCGAAAACCAGAACCAATTGTGCGCCCGTATCGAGCGCAGCCGAAAGCTCTGCAGCAAGAGAGGCGACAGTGTGATCGCATCTAGCGTGATTGGCCAGCCTGTTGTCACATGCCCGTAACCGCTCCTCCAAAATGTCAGCAGACTTATCGATAACACTTTCTTTTGTTTCTGGAAGGCGAGTCGAGACAAGTGAGATTTTTCTGGGTTTGAAAGGGTGGACACGGATCATACTGTCCACCTCGTTTGCAATGGTTTCTGCGGTGCTTAGGTCCTGATCTTTACAAGCGAATGTGATGATTTTGGCTGTGGCGATGGTTTGCCCGGAAGAGACCCTGGTGAACGGGGGCAGGGTTGCCAAGGTGATGGCTTCATCAATAGTGTTGATTTTGTTGATGCCGGTTTGGTTCACGGAAAGTATGCCGTCGGCGTCTGCAACAATATTGCATCGTCCTGTGAAAGCCTTGGTCAATTTTGTGTACTGGCCGCAAATACATGTTGCCAATCGGTGGGCGGCTTCATCTTCATCCACATCGCCGCTATCCAAGCGTGCGCCCATCACGTCTTCGATGCCCGCGTCTTTCAGATGACGGACGTCCTTGCCCGTTAGTACATGGCTTTTTTTAAAGCGCCTTGTTGGCGTGACAACCGCATGAGCAAGGATGACACCTTCCGCGTCATCCACGGGGAACGTGCCAAATTTCATGAGGCATCCGCTTGTCGCAGGTCCGCGGTGATTTGCGCCAGCACGGAAACGGCGATTTCCGACGGGCTTTTGGCATTAATCGCAAGACCTACCGGGCCGCGTATGCGCTGACAGTCGGTGTCCGTAAATCCGGCTTCGGTCAGCCGTTCCAGGCGCGACGCATGGGTTTTCTTGGACCCTAAAGAGCCTATGTAAAAACATGGTGATTTGATAGCAACCTCAAGCGCCGGGTCGTCGAGCTTTGGGTCATGGGTGAGAGTGACCACAGCCGTTCGGTGATCAAGAGAGAGGCTGTTCAGCGCATCGTCCGGCCATTCAGTGATGATCTCCACATTCGGAAATCGTTCAGATGTGGCAAAAGCCGTACGCGGATCAACGATGGTAACGGCATATCCGGAAAGGGCTGCCATTTGCGACAGCGGTTGGGCGATATGCACAGCCCCCACAATAATCATGCGTAATGGCGGGTTGATCGGATTGAGAAACACTTCGCCGTTGTCTGTTTCGACAGATTTTGGCTTGTCATCGCGCAAGACGGTGCGCGCGTCTTCCAATAGGGGATCGCTGTCGCTTGTTAGGTAAATCAATCGGGCGTCGCCGGACGTCAAGTTGGTCGCCACAACGACAGGCCGTTTCTCTTTCTTGTCAGCGACAAGCTGATTAAAAATGTCGGCCTTCACGTAATAGGCTCCACGAAAACTTTAATGTTGCCGCCGCACGCCAGCCCTACTTCCCAAGCTTCATCGTTCGTGACGCCGTATTCTAGAAGTTTTGTATTGCCCGTCTTGAGAAGGTTCATGGCTTCAGTTACCACCGCCCCTTCGATGCAGCCGCCGGAAACGGAGCCCACAAATTTGCCTGTGTCATCCACCGCCAGCTGACTGCCGGCGGGGCGCGGGGCGGACCCCCATGTGGACACAACGGTTGCCAGTGCAACACGTTTCCCCTCAGTCATCCACCGATGGGCGGTTTCTAAAACCTGATCGTGATTTTCAGTAATGGTTTCCGACATGAGTGTCACTTTCCCAAATGTTACATGGGTTTTCTCGCTTACCATGGCGCCATCAGACCGGCCTTTCAACGCTAGGCGTTGAAAAATGACGGGTATCTGTGTCATGCTTAACAGAGAATGGGCCAAAAATTTCTGATAATTCCGTCTATCGTTTCTAAACCGTGGTTGCTTGATTTGGCAATCTCGCGGTGTTGAGGATGGGCGTAAGAGGGTAGTGGGTGTCTATGGCGTTGCGCCAATCTCCATCTGAACTGGTAGATGTTGTCCCTGAGAAAGATGGAAATCCCAATATAAAAACACCGGATTGGATGCCGGATCTATCCGCTCAGAAGGGGGTGCTGGGGCGTCTCGCGACGTATGTGATGGTCTATCCCCGCACAAGTTTCGTGGTGTTGGCCGTCATTCTCGCCGTATCATTTCTGGTGTTGGCACCCATCGTGGTGGCCGTGGTTTATCTGGCGTTGGGGGCAGGGGCCTATGCATTGTGGACCCGGATCAGGCGCCTGCGCATGCCACGTATTGTGCCGCTTTCCCAAAGCTCTTCTTTCCGGCTTCAAAACCCGCGGCAAGATTTAACCCAACTTATTGCGTTGGATTTGGTGGCGATCCTCTTTAGCGCTTTTGGTGTTCTTACCGCGCTGGATGCCGGTCAGATGGTTACCGGAACTGTAATTGCGCTGGTGTTCGCAGGGCTCGCCTGGCGGTTGACCGTTTTGGCTCTAAAAGAAATGCGCGGGCGCTTCTACTTTCAATAAATCGTTTAGGCGATCGCCGCAGCAACCGCCCGTTTCGCCATCACCGTTACAAGATGTGCGCGATATTCAGCCGATCCGTGGATGTCGCTGTTAAGGTCGTCTGACGGAACCTTGATGGAAGCGACAGCATCCGGCGCGAAATTGGCGGCAAGCGCCTGTTCCATTTCCTGAACCCGGAACACGCACGCCCCGGCCCCGGTCACCGCAACACGCACGCCACCCCCTGTCTTCGCGACGAATACGCCAACCATGGCGTAGCGCGATGCAGGGTTGGGGAACTTCATATAAGCGGCTTTTTCAGCGGCGGGAAAATCCACTTGAGTGATGATTTCGTCTTCCGCCAAGGCGGTTTCGAACATGCCTTGGAAGAAATCATCAGCCTTAATCTGCCGGGCGGTGGTGTGGACTGTGGCGTTCAAAGCGAGCACAGCCGATGGGTAATCGGCAGACGGATCATTGTTTGCCAAAGACCCACCGATGGTTCCCATATGCCGGACATGAGGGTCACCGATGAGCCCCGCCAAATGGGCAAGCGCCGGGATCTTGGATTTGATGTCCGCCGACGTGGCCACATCCACGTGTTTGGTGCCGGCTTTGATTGAGACCGTATCCCCGTTGACCGATATACCCGCGAAGTCAGGAAGACTAGAAATGTCTATAATGTCCGTTGGCGCCGCCAGGCGCTGCTTCAGTGTGGGGATGAGGGTTTGGCCCCCAGCCACAATCTTCGGATCGTCGCTCGAGGACAGCAATGCTTTCGCGTCTTCTAGGCTTTTGGCGCGGTGATATTTGAGCTGATACATACGTCTCTCCCGAAAACCTAAGCGGCGTTATTCTGTTCTTGAAGCAAGGACCAAATTGTATGCGGTGTGGCGGGCATGGGAATGTCCATGGTATCCAGCGCATCGGTAAGGGCATTCATCACGGCGGCAGGGGCCGCAATAGCCCCCGCTTCACCGCACCCTTTAATACCAAGTGGGTTTGACGGGCACAGCGTCTCAATGAATCCAAGATCAAAGTCTGGCAAATCATCCGCACGCGGCATCGTGTAATCCATGAACGATCCTGTGAGAAGTTGCCCGGAGTCGGGTTCGTAAATGCCGTGTTCAAGCAATGCCTGGCCAATGCCTTGGGCAATACCGCCGTGCACTTGTCCTTCCACGATCATCGGATTGATCACGCGTCCGAAATCATCCACCGCAATCATTTTGATGATCTCGGTCACGCCCGTCTCGCAGTCCACCTCTAATTCACACACATGGCACCCGGCGGGGAAGGTGAAGTTGGCCGGGTCGTAGAAAGCGCTTTCCTTCAGCCCCGGTTCAATTTCGCTGGTAGGGAACTTGTGCCCTACATACGCCGCAAGAGAGACCTCCGGGAAGGTGAGGGTTTTGTTTGTGCCGACAGTGGTGAAGATGCCATCGGCGAATTCCACATCGGCGGCGCCCGCTTCCATCAAATGACCGGCGATCTTTTTCGCTTTGTCGATCACTTTGTCGAGTGCGCGGTCGATGGCCGACATGCCAACAGCGCCAGAGCGGGAGCCATAGGTCCCCATGCCAAACTGCACACTTTCCGTATCTCCGTGGATGATCTCCACATTCTCGATGGGCACGCCCAAGCGTTCGGAGACCAATTGCGCGAAAGTGGTTTCGTGCCCCTGACCATGGCTATGGCTGCCGGTAAGAACCTCCACGCTACCGGTCGGGTTGACGCGCACTTCGGCGGATTCCCACAAGCCGACCCCAGCTCCTAATGATCCCACAGCCGCGGACGGTGCGATTCCGCAGGCCTCGATATAGGTTGAAAAGCCGATACCGCGCTTTTTTCCAGCCGCTTCGGAAGCGGCCTTGCGCTCTTTGAAGCCGTTATAGTCCACCATCTCCATGGCTTTCTCCAGGCTCGCCGGATAGTCGCCGATGTCGTAATTCATGATGACGGGGGTTTGATGCGGGAACTCGGAAATAAAGTTCCGCTTACGGAGCTCTGCCGGGTCCATGCCGAGGTCACGGGCCGCTGCATCGACGATCCGCTCTACTACATAGGTTGCTTCCGGCCGCCCGGCACCGCGATAGGCATCAACGGGTGCGGTGTGGGTGAAGACCCCGTCCACGGTGACATAGATATTGGGGATGTTGTATTGGCCCGACAGCAACGTCCCGTAGAGATAAGTCGGGACCGATGCGGCGAATGTGGATAGATAAGCGCCGAGATTTGCCGTGGTGTGCACCCGTAAGCCGGTGATCACGCCATTCGCATCGAGTGCAATTTCCGCATCTGTTTCATGGTCGCGCCCATGCGCGTCCGCCAAGAAACTCTCCGACCGTTCGGCGGTCCATTTGACCGGTCGGCGCACTTTTGCGGCTGCCCAAGCGCACACGGTTTCTTCTGGGTAGATGAAAATTTTGGAACCAAAACCGCCCCCCACATCCGGTGCGATGACCCGCAATTTGTGTTCCGGCGCCAATTCCACGAAAGCGGACAGAACCAACCGCGCCACATGGGGGTTCTGGCTGGTCGTATACAGGGTGTAGTCGCCGGAAGCCGTGTCGTAGTCTCCTATGGCTGCGCGCGGTTCCATGGCATTGGGTACCAGGCGGTTATTACCGAGGCGGATCTTGGTGGTGTGGGCAGCATTGGCAAAAGCTTCTTCCGTTGCCGCTTTCTCGCCCAATTCCCAGTCGAAGGAGAGATTGCCGGGCGCTTCGTCATGCACCAGGGGGGCTCCAGCCTCTAACGCTTTAACGCCAACGGTGACGGCCGGAAGGGTTTCATAGTCCACATCGACCAGTTCTGAAGCGTCTTTTGCCTGGCCATAGGTTTCCGCAATGACGATGGCCACATGGTCACCCACATATCTTGCTTTATCGACCGCAAGGGCAGGGTGGGCACCTGCTTTCATTTCGGAGCCATCCTTAGAATGAACCATCCAGCCGCAAATCAGTCCGCCCAATTCATCCGCGGCAAGATCTTTGCCCGTCAAAACCGCAACAACACCATCAGCCGCTAAAGCGGCTGACGTGTTGATTGATTTGATTTTCGCATGCGCATGAGGGGATCGGACAAAATATCCATAAGCTTGCCCTTCAAGCTTGAAATCATCCGTGTACCGCCCGCTGCCGGTGATGAACCTTTTATCTTCTTTGCGGCGTACCGGTTTGCCAATGCCTGTCTCGCTCATGATCTTAGGCCCTCATTTCGTCAGCTGCGGATTTAATCGCTTTGACGATATTCTGATAGCCCGTGCAGCGGCAGAGATTGCCTTCCAGTTCTTCCCGGATGGTTTGTTCGTCCAGATCAGGAATGCGCCGGATCATATCGACGGCGCACATAATCATGCCGGGTGTGCAGAAGCCGCATTGAAGCCCGTGATGTTCCTTAAAAGCCGCTTGCACGGGATGAAGCGTGTCCCCATCCGCCAATCCTTCAATGGTTTTGACGTCCGCGCCTTCAGCTTGGACCGCCAGCATGGTGCAAGATTTCACAGCCCGACCATCTAGGTGAACAACGCAGGCACCGCATTGACTGGTATCGCAGCCCACATGCGTGCCTGTCAGGCGCAAGTGATCTCTGATGTAGTGAACCAGGAGGGTGCGGTCTTCGACGTCCTCTGAGACGGCTTTGCCGTTCACAGTCATTGAAACGGTGGTCATTCAAGGGGCTCCCGTCGTTTGCTCGATTTGTTTTTTGTTGTTGGCTTATCCTGTACCGAAAATGGCCAGAAGGACAATGGTCAGAACGATAAGTCCTGCGGCCCAAACACCCGCGGGGATGCCGTCGATGCCTTCAAGGCCCTTGGCAGGCTCTGGTTCGGGCGCGGTAGACACACCTCCCATCATGCCGCTGAACGCTGAAAAGAAATCATCGGACATTTTCTTGGCGGCTGAATCCACAAGGCGCTGGCCGATCTGGGCAAGCTTGCCACCGACCTGTGCATCAACATCGTAAGAAAGCAGGGTGCCGTCGCCGTCTTCTGAGAGTTTGACCTTGGCAAGCCCTTTGGCGAAGCCGGCCGCACCGCCATTACCTTCGCCGCGGATGGTGTATCCGTTTGGTGGATCTAGGTCCTCCAGATTGACAGTGCCTTTAAACTTGGCTTTCACAGGCCCAATCTTTGTGGTGGCGACGGCTTCCATTTCCGTGTCGCTGACTTTGGTGATGGATTCACAGCCGGGAATGGCTTCTTTCAGTTTGTCGGGGTCGTTCAGTGCTGCCCAAACTTCTTCCCGCGACGCAGGAATTTTGTATTCGCCGCTCATTTCCATAGGAGACCGCCCATTAAATTCAGGTGGTGGTATGTGACAAAGGCGTCAGTTTAGCGGCGCCCAGCGGATAAAATTTCCGGTGACGTACACAAAAGAGAAGCCGACCACAAACACCATTGTTACTTGGTAGATTTGCCAAAAGGCACCGCGCACTTGCATGAAACGCTCATGCCCGTTCCAAAGATAATAGGCGCCAATGACACAAAGGTAGAGACCTGATGCAATCAGGAACGTGAAAACAGGAACAAGCTGCCAATCATCTACATAATTCATAGTCTATAAAAATAGAGCACGATCAGCATGCCGCCTAGCAGAATCGCGACCCACAACACGGTGGACCCTGCAGGCCAGGTGCGCGCCAATGCCCCTTGCGGGCCATGGTGGCGGTACACCGTTCCTATAAACTGTTGAAGCTGGCGTTCCAGGCCATTGAGAAGCCCAGTCTGAAGGGCGGCAATACCGGCCCCCAGTTGGCGCACGATTGCGGGCGCCAACCGGCGATAGAACCAATCGGTATCCAGATTGATCGCGCGCACTTCCGGTGGGTAGAGGTTGCTGCGCATCAGCACCACAAAGGCAAAGATGGCAAAGACCAACAGCTGAAGCTGGGTGATCACATGGTCGAAGGTGTAGGCCGTGTATTCCGCCTCATACGGCAGGATGGCGTACATATATTGCGGCTGAATGCCGATAAAGATCGATAAGAAGGCGCAAATGGCCATGGCGATCAACATGTTGGTTGGCGCTTCTTCCACCCGCTTGCCGCTGTCATGAAGCCCGAAGAACCCAAAGAATGGGATCTTAATGCCGGAGTGTTCCAACACACCTGCGGAGGCAAACAAGAGAACCAGCCAGGCCCAGAAATGATAGTGGGCAGCTTCTTGAAGGATCATGCCCTTGAAGACAAATCCGCTGAACAGGGGGAAAGCCGAAATCGACATGGCCCCGACGATGCAGAACACCGTGGAATAGGGCATGGACTTGTAAAGCCCACCAAGTTCTGACGCTTTGGTGGTGCCCGCGCGCAGCAAAACCGCACCCATGGCCATGAACAGCAGGCCTTCAAAAATGATATTCACGAAGGCGTAGCCGGTCGCGCCATTCAGCGCGAGCGGCGTGCCGATGCCAATGGCGGCAACCATGAACCCTACCTGGTTGTTCAGGCTGTAACACAGAACCTTGCGCAGATCGTTTTCGATCACCGCAAAGAAGACCGGAAAGGCCGTCATCGTGGCACCGATATAGATCAGCTGTTCTGTACCCGGGAAGGCACGGGCCAAGCCATAGACCGCGAGTTTTGTAGTGAAGATCGACAGCACTAAGGTGCTGGTGATGGTTCCTTTCGGATAGGCATCTTGCAGCCAATTGTGCAGCAGCGGGAAGGCGCTTTTGATACCGAAGGCTAGGAAGATCAGCAGCGTGCCAAAACTCACAAGACCCAATTTGTCAAACGCGATGGAACCGGTTTCGGAATAATGCACAATCACGCCGCCTAACAGGATCACACCCGATGTGATGTGGATGATCATGTAGCGCAGGCCGGCGCGATACGCCTCTTCGTTGCGGCTTGCCCAAATCAAGAAGACCGACGAAATCGCCATCATCTCCCAGAACACAAACAGGGTGATGAGGTCCCCGGCGAAAAGGCCCCCAATGGCAGCCCCCGGATAGACCAAGCCAGCGACCTGTTGGACCGTATCTCTTACATGCAAGGCATAGAGCACGCCTAAGAAGATGGAGAGGTGAAAAATAATACCGAAAATTTTGGACAAACCATCCAGGCGAAAAGCGGTCAGCGTCAGGCCAAACAGTTCGAATTGAAGATGGCTGCCTTCCGGTACCTGAAGCAGGATGAACAGACCAATGACCGGCAGCGCCAGCATAAAGGGGCCGCGCACGATGTTGGGCAAAAACGGTACGAGAAAACCGCCGATGATGAATATCAGGGCGGGGGGCACGGCGCCGCTGAGGAGGCTATCGATCATAATAATCCTCGTCCCGCTTCAAGATGAGCCGCAGCACGCGCCCGGCTTGCACAACGAAGGCAAAAGCCAGAAAGCCATACATGCAGTAGAACGCCCATGTTTCCTCAAGTTCGGAATAGGCATGGCGATGGTGAATGACATCTGACGCAACCAACAACACGCAGAGCACACAGAGGATGTAGAAAATCCGGTCCGGTGTTTTCGGATTGTCCGCCCACATCAAGCGTCGGGCGAGCCAGTGTTTTGGTTGATCGGTTGGTTTGTCAGACATGATCACATTATCTCTATTCGGCCGGCGGAAGGGCAGGTGAAGACAAAACTTCCGGCGGCGCCAACATGTCGCCTAGATAGGTCGCAATTGGATCCACGTAGAAAAAGAGGACGAAGCAGCCAAAGGCGGTCAAGCAGAGCGGGATGACGCACAAGATCGGTGCTTCCTCAATATTCTGCCACCAGCTACCGCCGCGCGCGTTGGGAGAAACAGCGGCACCCACAGGCACTGCTTGCACACCGGCAAATTCAGATCCGGCGAAGAAACCACGTATGGCGATAGGGATGAGATAGGCCACGTTCAAAACGGAACTCAGCATCAATACGAAAATCAGCATCATCTCGCCGGCTTCGACGCTGCCCTGCATGAGGAACCACTTGCTCCAAGACCCGCCCGTGGGGGGGAGTCCGATAATGCTCAACGTTCCAATGAAAAAGGCCGCGAAGGTGAAGGGCATTTTCCGGCCAAGACCGTCCAACTCGCTCACCAAGGTTTTGTGGGCCGCGACATAGATCGCGCCGGCGCACATAAAGAGGGTGATCTTGCCCATGGCATGCATGGCAATTTGCATGCTGCCGCCAATGATACCCAGTGATGATGCCATGGCTGCGCCCAGCACCACATAGGCCAATTGGCCGACGGTGGAATAGGCGAGCCGGGCTTTCAAATTGTCTTTGGTCATCGCAACCACCGACGCCAACAGGATTGTCGCGGCGGAGACCCATATCAGCCATGTATTGGCACCCGTTGTGGACAGGAAGTCGATGCCGAACACATAGATGACGACTTTCAGAACAGAAAACACGCCAGCTTTCACCACCGCGACAGCGTGCAAGAAAGCGCTGACGGGTGTCGGGGCCACCATGGCGGCGGGCAGCCAGAAATGAAACGGCATCAGGGCGGCTTTACCGATGCCAAACATGTAAAGCGCCAGCAGGATGGGGACGATGCCTTCGTCGACAGATCCGGCCAGGATGCCGCCTAATTCAAAATCAAGCGTCCCTGTCAGTGCCCATGTCCAGATAATGGCGACCAATAAGAAACCGATGGACGTACCCATCAGCAGGCCCATGTAACGGCGGCCACCGGCTTGTGCTTCGGGTGTCCCCTTGTGCGTGACGAGCGGGTAGGTGGACAGGGTCAAGATTTCATAGAAGACAAACAACGTGAACAAGTTTCCGGCGAAGGCAATGCCCATGGTGCTGGCGATGGCAATGGCAAAACAGGCAAAGAAGCGGGTTTGATTGTCTTCATTGTTTCCGCGCATATAGCCAATGCCGTAAACCGTGTTCACGGTCCACAACACGCTCGCGACAATGGCGAACATCATGCCCAACCGTTCCACCTCAAACGCAAGGGGGATGCCGGGCAAGACCTCGATCAGGGTGACTTCCGCGACACGCCCGTCCAGGACATGTTGCAGCAAGTTCAGGACAAGCGTGATTAAGGCAACACCCGTCAGCAGGCTGACGGCTTCCCGCAAATTTGGAAAGCGTCCAGTCAGCCCAATCAAAACAGCACCGATAACCGGCACAATCATGGTCAGCAGGATGAGCGTTGCGGCGTCGTTAAATAGTGCGGTCATGGCTGCGCTCCCAGAAGCAGTCCAGCTGCGTTCGTTGAAAGCTGCACGGGGAAGCTGGCGTCAATTCCGAAATAGATATTGGCGAGAACCAGGATCCACATTGGGATCAGCATGAGGGCGGGAGCCCGATTGATATGCCGGTCGGGGGGCGACGGCTGGAGATATGCCATCTCCACAATGCGCCAAACATAAATAACCGCAAGCAATGAGCTCAAAACGATCAACATGGCGATGGGCCACCACCCAAGTTCGAGGGCTGCCTGAATGAGATACCACTTGCTCACGAAACCGACCGTCAGCGGAACGCCGATGAGACTAAGCCCGCCGATGACGAACGCGGCCATGGTCCACGGCATATCCCGCCCCAATCCAGCCATCTGATTTATGGACGTGGTGCCGATGCGATACATGATGGCCCCCATGGTCATAAAGAGGGCGACTTTCATGATCGCGTGATTGCCCATGTGCAATATGGCGGCGGAAAGGCCGGTGGTGGTCGCGAGGCTAATGCCTAATATCATGTAGCCAATTTGTGCCACGCTGGAATAGGCCAGCATCCGTTTTGCATCCACCTGGAAGATGGCCACAATCGACGCCACGAACATGGCGGCAATGCCCAGCGGCATAAAGACAGTGGTCAGCGCAATCCGTTCGAATTCGTAATCAAGGCCAAAGACAGAAAAGAAGAACCGGATAAGAACATAGACTGCCACTTTGGTGGATGTGCCCGCTAAGAAAGCCGACACCGCCGACGGTGCAAATGTATAGGCATTCGGTAGCCACAAATGCAGCGGGAAGAGTGCTGCTTTCATGCCCATACCAATGGCAACAAAGGCGAATGCCGCAGCAAGAGTGCGGTTTTCAGCGACCGAAGGCAAACGCTCGGCCAGATCGGCCATGTTCAACGTACCCGTCACCATGTAGGCGAGCCCGACGCCGATCACGAAGAAGGTGGCACCAATGGTACCCATCACCAAATAGGTGTAAGCCGCACTTAAGGCGCGCCGGTCTTTGCGTCCGCCAAGCGCCACCAGGGAATAGGTGGACAAGGACGCGATTTCTAAGAAGACGAACACGTTAAACGCATCGCCGGTCATAACAACGCCGGAAAGACCGGTCACGACCAACAGAAACAGTGTGTAGAAAAAACCGTGATTGGACGGTTCAATTTCCCTCAGAACCGTGGGCCTCGAATATAGAGAAACCGCGGCCGACGCGCCCGTTACGATGAGAATGGCAACCGCGCTCAGAGCATCAATTCGATATTCGATCCCGATGGGTGGGGGCCACCCGCCGAGTTGGTAGGAGATGGTTATGCCAGTCGCGAGTTGCAAAGACAGGGCAATGGCGATGGCGAATGCCACCCAGCAAACCAGGGTGGTGAACAACCACGGCAACAGGCTGCGGCCCACAAGTCCCAGAAACAGGCAAACGGGTGCGGCCGCCAGCGGCACGACAACCTGCAAGACGGGAAGATGGTCGGCGAGATGAAAGGCAGCTTGCTCGGTCAGGGGAGATCCTCCTCACCGAACTCCATACGGTGGTCGGCTTCGTTCACTTCGTCTTCTTCTATAGTGCCATAAGCCTGGTGGATGCGGACGACGATGGACAAGCCCACCGCTGTCGTCGCGACGCCCACCACAATGGCGGTTAGAATCAGAACATGAGGTAGGGGGTTAGAATAAAGCTCAATGCCGTCGTCCAAAATCGGCGCGGTGCCGCCGCTAATCTTCCCCATGCTGATGTAGAGCATGAAAACGGACGTTTGAAAGACATTCAGGCCAACGATTTTCTTAATGAAGTTGCCACGGCTCACAACCGTATAGAGGCCGGTCATCATCAAAAGAATGACGAGCCAATAATTGTAATGGCCGATGATAAATTCCGTGTCCATTACCAGTCCTTGTCTTGAGGTTCCGGTATGTGCCCGGCAAATGCATAGAAAATGGCGATCATGACGGCAGCGACGGTAATCAACACGCCAAGTTCCACAAGAATAATCCCTAAGTGCTGGCCGTAATGCGGGTGATGGGGGTCAATAAAGACCGAATAGTTCAAAAACTCGCCACCGAACAAGAAAGAGGCATAGCCGACGCCGCCATAAAGCAAAACACCGATCGCTGCAAAGACGAGCACCAGCGTTGGGGGTGCGACCTTCTGCACTTCGGTAAGTCCAAAGACCAATGCGTAAAGGACAAACGCGCTGGAGAAAATGACGCCGGCTTGAAATCCACCACCCGGTCCAAAGTCTCCGTGAAACTGAACATACAACGCGAACAATAGAATTGGTGCGATCAATATTTTGGTGATGATCCTAAGGATTAGATGATGTTTCATTCTTCATCCTCCCGTCGGCGGCGAAGTCCCGTGCCTAACATTGCGATGACCGCAATTCCGGCGGTGAAAATAACCACCGTCTCACCAAGCGTATCGAATCCGCGATAGCTCGCGAGCACGGAGGTGACAATGTTGGGCACTTCTATGACATGAGCCGAGCCTTCGATGTATTCCGGTGCGACGTGTTGGTGGACCGGCGCGTTTGGATCGCCAAATGGTGGAACATCAAGTGTTCCGTAGACCAACACACCGCCTGTGACGAGCACGACAAAGAAGGGCAAAACGGGGGTGTGACTGGGGATCCGTTCCCATTGTGTGGTCAAGGACAACCCGCCCAACATCAACACCGTAGAAACACCGGCGCCAACGGCTGCTTCCGTAAACGCCACGTCGACCGCATCAAGCGTCACAAAAAGACCTGCGGAAAGAAGACTGAAAACACCCGACAACGCCACGACGGCAAAGAGATTGCGGAGGCGCGCAATTTCAACCGCGGTTAACGCAAGAAGCCCGAAAAGAATAATATCGACGGCAATAGTGCCGAGGACCGACGCGTCCGCCATCAGTTTTGATCCCCTTTGTCATTTTCTGACGTGGATTTCGCCTTGGTCCAGGGCTTCTGTCCTGCAACCCATGCCGCGTGAGCAACGGCATAAGACGACGTCGGACTGGTAAAGAAAATAAAGAAGCCGATCAAGATCAGTTTGAACGTGTTCAATCCAAAATCATCGTGAAGGATGAGGCCAAGAAGGATAAGACCAACACCCAGCGTGTCGATGACACCAGCAGCATGGGTTCTGGAATAAAAATCCGGAAGGCGCAGAAGGCCAATACCTCCAACCAGTAAGAAAAGCGAACCGGCTACCAGAAGCGCGATGCTTACAACGTCGATCACGGGGGCTAAAGCGTCCATTAGTCTTTCTCTCCCTGCGACGTGGATTGTTCATCCGGAAGATGGTCGCCCAGCCGTCCGTATCGAGAAAATTTAAGAATGGCCAGTGTGCCAACGAAATTCACGAGCGCGTAGAGAAGGGCGATATCCAGGAAGTCGGGGCGGTTATTGAGGTATCCCAGCACCGCGATAAGCAAGACCGTCGCCGTACCGAACGTATTGGCCGCCAGAACGCGATCATACAAAACAGGCCCCAATGCTAAGCGAATAATGGCCAATAGCATGGTCACAAGAATGGCTGCAGCAACCGCTCCGAACATTAGGCCGCTCCCTCATGCCGTTCTAACTGTGTGACGCGCTTATCCATGTCGGCGCCGGCCTCAAGATCCGCCGTTTGATCTGTCAGTGCGTGTATCAGCACATGCCCATCCTCAATCTCGATTGTTGTCGTTCCCGGCGTGAGCGTAATGGAGTTTGCATAAATTACCTGGCCGAGGTCTGTCTTCTGCGTGGAGGGAAAGCGTATGATTTGAGGGTTGATCGGCATGTTCGGCGATAGAATGACGCGAACAATGTGCAGGTTCGATTTCACGATCTCAAGGCCAAGCCAAAACCAATAGGTGACGAAGCGGGCGCCCAGTTGAATCGGCATGCCTTCGTCATCCAGGATTCCCATCCTTGAGACGATGATCAGGATGAACACGATGGACGCCGCGCCGAACGACATAATAAGGGTCGTGTAGTGTCCAGAAAGGCCAAGCCAAAGCAGCGCCAACCCAACACCAAGTGCTAGTGCACGGATCATCTAAAATTCACTCCGGTTTCGGAAGCGACGCCCCCACGCCTCCAGAAGACGTCCATTTTGATTGTCTTATAGATTTACGCAGTCTGTGCACGCAACCGCCAAATCATCCGCACGCATGAATCACCGATGACTTGAAGGCCCGCGCCAAACAAAACTCCCCATAGCGAGGCCATAAAAGTTATCCCCAAGCGCCCTGTCAAGAACAGTTCGCAAAATTCGCAAGTTAAGAAATGTTAATACAAACGTTAACGGATCCGTGACTATTCACACACACTTTCGCAACAATTTGCCTTTTTTAGAACTGTTTTGACTTCCCCTATGTCTCCACTGTGTTAACCTTAAATTTGTCTTTAATTAAGTGCGTGTGTCAGGGATGGAACAGCAACAAGTAGAGATTGCTGGCGCTGCTGCCCAAGAGAGTTTTCAGGTCAGTGGCACCGTAAAGTGGTTTGACGCAAAGAAGGGATATGGGTTCATTATCCCGATTAACGGCGTTTCCGGGGATATTCTTCTACACATGTCGTGTCTTCGCCAATTCGGGAAAGATGGCGCGCAAGAAGGTGAGACAATCGTTTGCGAAGCCGTTCGGCGGCAGCGCGGGTTGCAGTGCCTGAAAATTCTTGAAATTGACGAAAGTACAGCGGTTACACCGCGTGCGCGCGAGGAAGGTGAAACCCTTCCGAGCCAGCGTCCGGTTATCCCGTTAGGTGATTTCGAAATCGCCGTCGTCAAATGGTTTAATCGCGCCCGGGGCTACGGCTTCGTGACACGTGGCACCGGAACCGCTGATATTTTCGTCCATATGGAAACATTGCGTCGGAACAATGTGCGCGAATTGCGTCCCGGACAACAGGTCCACGTGCGCTTTGGATCTGGGCCAAAAGGTCTGATGGTCGCTGAAATTCGCGACGATATTTAAGCATCTAGATCAAGCTCAACGAATCGGATGATCTTGGCCGCCTTTTGACATGCCGTCAGAAGGCGGTTTTATTTTGCTTACTATTACCGGTGTTTGAAGGCAGAAACGTTCCGCTGTGGAACCTGGAAAAGTGAGTATGAGACGGATTCGTTGCGTGCCTGGTGTGGTTTCGAAAATAGCGCCCGTATTGGTGATTCTCATTGCCTCACTTGTGATCATCGGGATGGGGCGGGCACCCGCTGAGCCGTCTAACTTAGTCACGATTGAGACGCAGAATGGGATCGCCCACAACTTCAATGTGGAAATAGCTGATACCCAAAGAACGCGCGCTAAAGGTCTGATGTTTCGAAAAGAAATGGCATCGGATGCAGGTATGCTGTTCTTGTTTCCGCAACAAAAAATGCTCTCATTCTGGATGAAAGATACGCCACTACCCCTTGATATTATTTTTGTTGATCGCAAGGGGCGGGTGGTTCATATCGCGCGTGACACCAAACCCTTCTCGTTACGCCCCATTTCATCGGAGTTACCGGCTTTGGGGGCACTGGAAGTGAATGCCGGAACGTCAGAGGCACTGGCAATCAATGTGGGAGATATGATGCGCCACCCATACTTTAGGAATGTCGCGGAAGATCTTGGCGCAAAGACTGGGACGGACCCATGACCATCATTGAACCACCTCAGGATGATGTTCCGGAAGGGTTTGTCCGGAGCGATCGCGGCCCCTTCAGTTCTTACAATGGCCCACTTTACAATAAAACGACGGACAAAGGCCGGATCCACGGGTTCCGCGTCTTGAAGAGGCATTGTAATGGGCACGGTATCCTCCATGGGGGCATGATGATGGCGTTCATGGATGGGGTGTTGGCGAACGCTGTCTGGGAAAAAGTTGGCGGATCAATCCTTACCCTTCGAATGAATTCTGATTTCGTTGCCATTGGCCGCCCAAATGATTGGGTGGAAGGCACTGCCCGGGTTACGAAAATCGCAAAGTCCGTGGTTTACGTGCGGGGCGAGCTGAAGGTCGGAAAACGCCAAATTATGTCGGCCAATGCCGTCTTTAAGGTGATGCGGCGGCGTGCCCGGCGAGATTAACCCCCACATGGCCGAAATGGGCGTATTTTTCTTAGATTGACCGTCTTGGGGGACTTGCTCGGGCGGAGAAGACTGCTTATGTTCCCGGCTCTCGACAAGATGGCGGAGCGTAGCGCAGCCTGGTAGCGCATCTGGTTTGGGACCAGAGGGTCGCGTGTTCGAATCACGCCGCTCCGACCATTTTTCCCACTTCCTCCTCAAACTCATTGTTTTCATAGAGCGGTGGCCGTTAACCCTTTGCCGGTTTGCAGGATCAGTACTCTTGGCGAGCAGGGGCAGCTCGGGCATAAAGGCCTTGGCCAATTCGCTGTGACTGGTCTGCCGTGCTGGGGGCTGATGTGACTGAGATTTCCATCGTGACACCAATGTACAACGAGTACGAAACGCTCGATTTGTACTTTGAGCGGCTTATCCCGATCCTCGAAGGTGTGACGCCATCATACGAGGTTATTTGCGTGGATGATGGCAGTTCCGATGGCACCCTTGAACGCTTGCGGGTGCATCATCGGCGCAATCCCAACATCAAAATTGTCAGCCTATCCAGAAATTTTGGGAAGGAAGCGGCCCTAACATCAGGGCTGGACTATGCGTCCGGACGGGCCGTGATACCGGTAGATGCTGATCTGCAAGACCCGCCGGAAATTTTACCGGAAATGATCCAGAAGTGGCGCGAAGGGGCGCAAGTGGTGCTGGCGCGTCGTGGTTCCCGCACTGAAGATACAGTGATGAAGCGGTTCTCGGCCCATTGGTTCTATCGGTTGTTTTCAAGGGTGGCAGAAACCGCCATCCCCGAAAACGTCGGTGATTTCAGATTGATGGATCGGGCCGTGGTCAATGCATTAGGACAATTGCCCGAGCGGTCACGGTTTATGAAGGGGCTTTTTGCGTGGGTTGGGTTTCGAACCGTGGAGGTTGTCTATGCCCGGGAGGCGCGGGCCGCCGGCGAAACCAAATTTAATTATTGGAAGCTCTGGAATTTCGCGATTGATGGGCTGTTATCTTTTTCGACGCTGCCTCTAAAGATTTGGACCTATTTGGGGTTTGCCTTAAGCGCCTATGCGGGTGTGTATCTCGTCTATCTTCTAACCAAGACCATGATCTATGGGGCGGACGTTCCTGGCTATGCTTCGACGCTGAGTGTCGTTTTGTTCTTTAACGGCATCATTTTGTTGGGCATGGGCGTAATGGGGGAATACATCGCGCGCCTGTTTATCGAGGTAAAACGACGGCCGCTTTATTTGGTCAATGAAGTCGACGGGTTTCCAACGTCCGACATAGCGCCGATGCGGCAACAACGGCAGGAAACGTTGGAGCCGAACAAGATCGCTCAGTCGTGACATCTGTTTCAGAGCTGTTTCGTTTCGGCATCGTAGGCATCCTAGCCACGATTATTCACTACAGTGTGGCGGTGATGAGCGTGGAAGCCTTAGGCCTGGTCCCGTTAGTTGCCAATGTGATCGCTTTTGGGTGTGCTTTTCCCGTCAGTTTTGTCGGGCATCTGAATTGGACCTTCCGTGATCAGACGGATGGACATTCTGCCGCCGAGCGGCGCCACTATTGGCTTAAGTTTTTTGCCACAGCGCTCGCTGGATTGGCGGTCAGCCAATTAGTGGTGTTGGTGCTGGCTGACGTCTTGAATATATACCACCGCATTGCGTTTGCGGCGGCTTTGGTGCTGGCGCCCGCAACGGTTTTCGTTCTCAGCAAGTTTTGGGCGTTTAGAACCGCTGGCTAGGTCGTCCGGGGACAGAATCATCCATTAAAACGTAACCATGACGCAATCAGATTTTGGGACAAAGCTTATTGGCCGACCGTTCGCCGCAATTCTGGGAACGGTGCTCTTGTTGCGCGTGCCGGCGAGTTTCCAGTCGGTCATTGACTGGGATGAATCCATTTACATCGTCGTGGCGCGTGAGCTCCTCAATGGGGCTCTGCCTTATTCCGCTGTTTTCGATCACAAGCCGATTGGCCTTTATTATCTGTTCGCCGGGTTTATCGGCGTTCTGGGCGATGATCCCGTCTCCGTAAGGCTGCTTGGCATGCTGGTGGTGGCAGGAGCCGCGATTCTACTGCGGCAAATTCTTATTGAGTTTGGGGGATTGCGCGACCGGACAGCGCTTTGGCTAGCCCTGTCATATGTGGTGGCCACAGGCGGTCTTGGCGGGGCCGGCGTCAACACTGAAATTATAGTCAATGTACTGACATTTACATGGATTTACCTTGTATTGATTGCAGTTCGGAACGGTTCGGTTTGGCCCCTTTTTATTGCCGGCTGTGCGATGGGCCTGTCTTTCCAAGTGAACTATCTGTCAGCTTTGTTAATTGTCGGATTTTCCATTGGATATCTTTGCTTTCGGCTGAAGCGGGATAAGCAAATGGCCAAGGCAGCTCAAGCCTTTGTTGTTGATGGCCTCGTCATTTTTGGCGGTTTCGTGGTGGCAAATGCGCTGCTTCTAGGACCGCTCTTTCTCTTCGGCAATTTCAGCGACTATGTGAGCTACCAACAAGCGTACCTATTCAACTATAAGCCCACGGTTTCCACCACAGACTCCCTCGAGAAGTTTTTTGAAACAGGTCAGGCTTTCCTTCCGTTGGTGGCACTTATTTGGTTTGGTTGGGTGCTTGCGTCCAGAAAGCAAAACGAAAAGCACACAATGTCAGGTGTTTCTTTTGGAGAGCTTGCTGTGTTGTTTTTGCCGATCTTGGTGGCGGCATTCGCCGCTCTGTCGGCCAGTTTTCGTTTCTACCAGCATTATTTTCTCTTTTTATTGCCGCCGGCATTTCTTTTGTGTGGGGTGGTGTTTGCACGCTTTTCTCCGCGAACGAGTTTCTATCGATTCGGCGTGGTCTTGCTCGTTGTGGCAAGCTTCAACATTGGCATTCGCGGCTTTATTGAAGCCGGGAAGGGCGCGGTGGTTGCGGCACAGATGGCGTTTTCGGAGAGGATCCCCGCGGATCGGTCGCGGAATTTGGCACGGACCATTCGCCCACTGCTCGGAGATGGCGACACCATCTATGTGGCGTGCGATCAGACCATTTTGTACCAGCTGGCTCATGTCTCTCCACCCACGCAATTCGCTCATTTTCCGCACGCACTCATGCCCTCTTATGCGAAGGCGTTCGGCGTGAAGATTAGCGACACCATCGACCGTATTCTTGATAAGCGCCCCGCTGTGATCGTGTTGGGTAATGTGAACCGGTGCCGGAAAGTGCCCGAAGCGGTTTGGCAATTGCTGGAAGATAAGATCCGATTGGCGGGGTATGAGTACTTTCAGGACTATCGCGGGGGGCGATTGTTTGTCCGGCCTCGCGGCAAACCGATCCAATTTTCAGAAAACGCTTTTAAGCGTTAACTGGTCGGATCGGCCGCGCGCAAAGACATGATTTGTTTGAAAGCGGCCTCTACTTTTAAGTCGAGCATTTTCTCGCCAATCTCTGCGGTGGCCAATCGCGGGTCGCCATGCACACCGGATTTTTGATACCCTGCGCCACCGTGCAATTTCCGAAGATCCAAACGCACGCCCTTAGGAAAAGCGGCGATCACTTCCGAGGTGTCGCGAATGCCCGCATGGCCGCCAATTTGCTGATCGTCAAATCCAACGGACTTTAAGTAATCTATTTGGTGGTTGCGCTGAGGGTCGTAATAATCCGAAATCTGCCGAACACGGATTTTCTGTGTGGCGAATTCAACCGACAACCGATCCGCTACGCGTTCTTGGGCCGGCTGGTTATAGAGACTGTCTCCAATAAACAGTATCTCCGTGGCCCCATGGGCGATGGCACTGCGCGCCGCATATTCCAGAAGAGATTCGTAGGTCTCTTCCGGGATGGTGAAGGTGCCGGGATAGGCCATGTGACCATCTCTTTTTTCAATGCTGCCCTCGGGAACATAGGTGATCGTTGGGGCCACCAGCGCATTCCCAAGACGCCGCGCCAAACGGCCGGCGGCTTCTCGCACGACGTAATTGTGCTTCCCCAGCACCATATGAGGCCCGTTTTGCTCGACGCCGCCTGTGGGCACAATCATGGTCGTATGCCCGCGTTTTAAATGATCGCGCACCTCCACCCAAGTGAGTTCTTCCACATACACATTGTCGACAAACGGCGCTGAGATCGGCTTACCGATGGCGTAAAATACTGAAAGTATGAGAGCGGCGACAGCCGCAGCGATCGCGGGGCGCGGACGTATCATGTTTGGGGATCCAATTCCGGTCGGCGGACAAGCGCGATCGCCTTTTTGAAGGGAAGAAAGTAGAGGGCGGATACTGTTTGATATTCCTCATCTTCCTGGTGATGCAGCCCGAAGCGGAATTCCTCTTTGTGTTCGGGGATGTACAGCGTTCCGAACATCCAGTCCCAAACGCCAAAGATAAGGCCCATATTTTTGTCCGTGTGCCGCATTTCACTGCTGTGGTGGATCTGATGATGCGCCGGCGATATGAAGAGTGTGCCCCAGAGTCCTGTAAGCGGCAGCCAGATATGAGAATGGCGCAAATTGTATCCGGCAAGGTAGAACACGAAAACCACGGCATTCAGGTGCAGGATTTTAATTTCCTGCGCGGCGCCCGAAAACAGAAACGCGAATACGCCATAGACAAGGCCCATGCCCAAGCCGGAAATCAAGCCCGTCAAAATGTCATCGACCGGATGCATGCGGTAAACCGTCATGGGGGTCAGCGTTTGGGCGCTGTGATGGACTTTGTGAAACTCCCATAACAGGGGGACTTTGTGCATGAGGTAATGGGCGAGGAACACGCCGAAATCCTGAACCACCACCACAAGGAGGGTGAGTGCAATGCCCACCGCGAGTGTTGAGGTGATACTGAAACCGGTCATGCCAGGAAAAAGTGTCGTCAACACAGTCTGAATGCCTGCAGCAATCACCGTGGAAGAGAGCATCAGTGTGCCAAGGAACAGGGCGAATGCGATCTTGTTGATGAAAAAATATTTGTAATCAACGATTGCCGAGGGATGCCAGTAGACAGACTTCGGAAAACAGAATTGCAGAAAGCTCTGATCTTTGGCGGCCGCGGGCCGGCGCGCGGATATGTAAATCCAGAAGGCAAGCACCAAGGCACTTACGAGATACAAGACGTATATTCTCTGTACGGAATGGAAAAGGAAGAAAAACGGGTGTGAAACCAGGCCGGCTATGTCGTTTATGAGGCTATTGATGTCCATCGCTGTCTCGCCTGCGATTGCGCTTTCGTTCTGCGCGTAGGCTAGACACACCGGCTTAACACTCGGCTAATCGTTAAAATTTTAAGAAAACGATCTGGTAATCATAAAAATGGCGGCCCCCGGGAAGAGGCCGCCAAACAAAGCGATAGGGTGCTCTAAACGCTATAGCTTGATTTCGTAAACGGCGATTGATCCGCTCACTTCGTAAGCAACCGCCAAAAGCGGCACGCCATATGGCGAGTCTTCCGCCGAAATGAAGGTAATGCCTTCCGGGCCGAGATCCTTGATCTTGGCCAGGTCATCGCCCGCGGCATCCAGGCTTGGATCGAAGTTACGTCCATTAAAGTAGTTGGCGAAGACCGGTGCTTTTGGATCGGAAACGTCATAGATCATGACACCGCCTACACGCTCCAATCCGACAAAGGCATATTGTTTACCGCCGAGTGTCGCGATATCGACCTCTTCAGGTTCTGCGCCTTTATCATCGCTGCGGCTGTCACTGGAGTCATTCTCTTCGTTGTGAGAGTTGAAGTTCTCAGCCCCGAGCTGTTGGAGGGTCTTTACGGCGATTTCGTTGCCGCTGTCCCAAACCAGCTCACCTTCCGATGTCCAAATGGTGAAAGACCTCGCCCCATAAGTATGGATTTTATCGATGTCGCCATCGCCATCCGTATCGCCGTCAATGGAGGACAGCTTGATGCGGTCTCCCGCGAGAGCCTTTTGTTCTGGGGTGAGAGCGGATGGGTCCAAATTGGCCTTGCCCAGTCGGGTATCTTCTTCACGGGCATCACCTTCATTGGCCGTGACCAGGTAGGTCACACCGTCAACTTCATAGGACGCAATGCCGTCCGGCATGTACATGCCCCAAAACGGATGCGGGCGAATATCGCCTGGAGAGGCCTTATCGTTTGAGTCGAGGCCGTTCCTTTCCAGGCTGTGATCTTTCAAGCCAAGGCTCACAATATCTTTGACGGTCTTGCCGGCGATATCGACGATGGCAATGGCATTGGCCTCCTGAAGCGTGACCCAGGCCGTTTTGCCATCACTGGAAATGGTGAGATATTCGGGCTCCAGATCGATTTTGGGTTCAATGCCAGGGAAAAGGCGGACACCTTTTTCGGTCAGGGCTTCGGTTGTGAAGGCGTCAAAACCAATGTTTTCAGCGCTAATACCATTTCCGATGTCGCTTACATCAATCACGGACACCGAGCCTTCAGGGTCAACCGCCGGATGCTTGCCGTCGTCCGATCCTTCGTAGGGCTCCCCTTCGTTGGCCGTTAAGACGGTCTTCCCATCCGGCGTAAACGCAAGCATATCCGGGTTTGACCCCACGGTGACATCTTGTATGCGTGTGCCGTCGGTCCCGAAGAATACGACTTTGCCTGGGCGTCCTTTTTTCTTGGACCCCGCCACCGCGGCAGCGACTAAATCTCCGAAGACCGCCACGCTATTTGGCCCTTCGCCGTCCTCCAGCGGCAAGACGCCGGTTTTCGTGAGTGTCGCCGAGGCCGCATCAGCCCCGCCAAGTGTGAAAACATCAATGCTGTCATCATTCGCATTCACCACATACATGGATTTTGACGCGGCATGGTAGGCGATGATTTCAGCCGCAGACTCATCGAAGACACCGTGGTCAAAGCGGGCGATTTCATTGAGTTCGATGGCATTGGCCGGGGCGGTGAGCGCCGTGCAGGCGGTAAGCGTGGCCGCCAAGGAAAGGCGCTTAAGAGACAAATTCATGGTTGGAGGATCCCCTGTCCTAAACAGTTGCAATTTCGTCTAGGCGACAACCCGAGTAGGTGTGGAGGAAACGGGCAGTAGCCGTGCGAGAGGCGGTTGGCACGTATCAACGAATTTGGCCTACCACTTAATTTGCTTAGCTGAGTTTCTTTACGTTTTTTTAACGCTCGGCCGTCATTTGGTGTCCCCGATGCGGGAAGAGGGCTCATCTCCGCCGCATGCGTTTTGCGTCTCACCAGGTGATGGATCTGTGGCTGAAAATCCACACATTCATCGTAAATGCCTCAGTTTTTGACCCCTGACGGGGGTGTCATCGTAGTGTCACACTTCCGTCATCGAACCTCCACACGCTGGGCGTACGACCGGCAGCGGAGTGGTGGGGGCCTTACTCCTTACCGGGAACCAAAAACTCTCCCGGATGGACCCGTGAGGCGTGAGTAACGCTGCGGTGCAGCCCTCCTTCCCCAATGTCTTAATTGTCTAAAGGGTAAGGACGAAACATTATGTCGAAAGCAAAATGGCTTTCAGTCGCACTTGGCACCACGGCAATGGCCGCGGTGATGGCAGCAACGCCAGCCCAAGCTGACCGGCTGGAATCACTGCAGCGCCAGATCGATGCTTTGCAAGATCAGGTTATTGAACTCAAAGCGGGTCAAAAAGCAGCTCCTGAAGGAGATTGCATCAAGTGGAAATTTGACCCAGCTCCACAATTCGGAACTTGCGATGGCAAGTTCGAAGCCAACCTTCGCGGTCGTTTGATGTTGGATGCCGGTTGGGTTGAAGACGATGAGGGTAACCTTGACGTTGAAGGTACCGAAGCTCGCCGCGCTCGCCTGGGTATCGAAGGTAAAGCTTGGAAAGTTTTCAAGTACAAGTTCGAAGTTGACTTTGCTGACAACAGCACGGACATCACCGACGCTTACATGCAGTACAAAGGAAAAGCACTTGGTGGTCTGACGGTTCTCTTGGGTCAAGCTAAGACGCCTAACTCTCTGGAAGAGCAAACGTCTTCTCGCTTTGTCACCTTCTCTGAGCGTGCGGCATTCACTGACGCTTTCAGCTTCAGTCGCCAACTCGGTATTATCATTGGCTACAAAAACGAATTCAACAATGTTGGCTACAAGATCGACCTCGGCGCTTTCCGTGGCGACATGGGTGGTGGACCAGGTGGTAATGCTTTCCAAGACCAAGGCCGCACCTTTGCCGGTCGTTTGGCAACTTGGACCGACATGAACGACAATTTGTTCCACTTTGGTGGTTCTTTCCGTAGTCGCCAACTCGGTGGAACCGATGGTGCTCAAGATTACGAACAACGTCCATTCGTTCACTTGACAGACGAGCGTGTTGTCGAAACGTCTGACCTTCTTGTTCCAAACGAAGACGACCTGTTCTACGGCGTTGAAGCTGCTTGGCAGTGGGATGCGTTCCATGTACAGGGTGAATGGGCGCGTCAGTCGCTTGATGAAAGCGGTGGCGAAGACTTCACCTTTGGTGGTTGGTATGTCGATGCTGGTTACTTCCTTGGTGGTAAACGCGGCTACAAGGAAGGCAAGTTTGGACGTCCGAAGGTCGACAATCCAGTCGGTCTTGGCGGTTGGGGTGCCCTTCAACTTGCTTACCGGTATGACAACGTTGATCTTTCCGACGGGTCTCAGCAAGGCGGTAAATTGAGCCAGCACATCATCGCTTTGAACTGGTGGCTAAACCGTCATGCTCTGATTAGCGTGAACTACGCTAATGGCGACATCGATGACAATTTCTTGAACGCCTCTGATGTAAACGCCGATGCCAATGGTAATAATGGCTTCGATGCAATCAACGTGCGCGCTCAAATCGACTGGTAAAACACGCTAGATTTTGCCCTAAATCTAGGCTGAGGCGGAGTGTCATAGCTCCGCCTCTTTTTTTTGGCCAAAATTTGGCTCGCCTTTGGGCATGAATTTCCCTAAATTTTGCGGAAATTGAGCTCTTGAGTCGGAAAAATAAATGCTTGCACGGATTTACAAGCCCACAAAAACGGCCATGCAGTCGGGTCGGGGCAACACCAAGGACTGGGTTCTGGAGTATGACGCTGAAGCAGCGCGCCGGATCGAACCCATTATGGGGTGGACCAGCTCGTCCGATATGCGAAGTCAGCTTCGTTTGACGTTCGACACCAAAGAAGAAGCCGTCCAGTACTGCCAGCGCCACCATATCCCGTATAAAGTGGTGGAGCCGAAAGAACGGCGGCTGCACAAGAAGGCCTATGCGGATAATTTCAAGTTCACCCGCACCCAAACGTGGACGCACTGACCCTATTCGATTTGGCTCCGGTCCCGTAGCTCAGCTGGATAGAGCAACGGACTTCTAATCCGTAGGTCGGAGGTTCGAATCCTCCCGGGATCGCCAATTCAAAAAAAATTCCAGCTTTATGATGTGAAGCAAAGGTGGAGCGATTGTTTCGTTCAGCCAAGGCGGGGGATTACGCACGCTTCAATCCAATTCCGAGCTTCGGCAAATCGCATCTTTTCATTAAGAATGTCGTCATCAATACCGTGGCGCCAGGCAATGTCTGTACGCGCCGGAGCATTGCCGAGCGTTGTCCAATCGTCGATGAAGGAATTGGCCGCTTCACCATCCGCAAAATGGCCGTCTTTGATAAGGCTGTCGGTGCGTCCTGCCGCAAGCCTGGCCATGTAATCCAAGGTGAATTCCGGGTGGTATTGGACCGCCCAAAACGACCCGCCATTGTACTGAATATCAAGCGCTTGAATATCTGTCAGCTTACTGCTGGCCAGTAATGTTGCCCCAGCGGGGGCCGTTTCCACCATGTCGTAATGCACGGTGAATGCATCGAAGCTTGTTGGTTTTGCGCGATACATCGGATGGGCGCGCCCCGCCTCGGACAGGGTTATCTTTCGCGATAGACCGAACTCACGGCCCTTTGGGTTCGCCGTGCAAACGCCCCCCGCGGCAGAAGCCGCTATCTGAACCGCCCAACAACTGCCAAATTGAGGGACCTGTGAGGCGTAGAGTTCGCGAGCATATTCAATCTGCCGTGTGACTCTCGGCTCATCTTTGTGAATTGTGAGACTTGATCCCGTCCAGGCGATGCCATGAAATTTCTCAAGCGCTTTCCCTTGGGGCAGGGAACTGCCGGCATCCGCCGGAAACACGTGATCCGCACTCACCGAAAACCCATCCGGCAAACAAGCACTGAGCATTTTCTCGTACAAAGGAGCGGCGTGGCCACAGCCAAAGGCCTCCAACTCGGCACGTCCGTCTTTGTCATAGCCGTCAACGATAAGAATACGTAAAGTTTGGGACTTAGGCACGGGGCGGTTCACTCAATATCCATTTTCAAACCAAGATTATGGAGGGGGGCTGCCCGGAAAACAATAAACCAAAGCGCAACAGCATAAGGACGCCGCCCCATGAAATTCGGACTGATCCCCATCAATATTGGCATGCGCTCACCAAAGCCAATCGTGTCGTTGGCGCAATTGGCGGAAGCCAGTGGTTTCGACTCCGTCTGGACCGCGGAACACGTAATGGTACCCGTCGATTACGCCTCAAAATATCCGTACAATGAAAAAGGCAAAATGGATGCGGAGCCCGAAACCAATATGGTGGACCCGCTCATCGCGTTGTCCGCTGTGGCGGCTGCGACCGAGACCATTAAGCTGGGCACTGGCGTCAATATATTGCCACAGGTGAATCCACTGCTGATGGCAAAACAGACTGCAAGTCTTGATTTCATCTCCAACGGCCGCTTGCTTTTAGGTCTTGGTATCGGATGGTTGAAAGAAGAATTCGACGCCATGGGCACGCCATATGAGCGGCGCGGTGCTAGGTTTGACGAATATCTCGCCGCCATGAAAAAGGTCTGGTCTGGCGACACGGTGGAACATGAAGGTGAGTTTTTGACATGGACAGGGTTCAAATCTCATCCCCTTCCACCCCAGCGCCCACACATGCCACTCATCATTGGGGGGAATGCGGGCAAAGTGTTTGAGCGTGTGGCGACCTTAGGAAATGGCTGGTTTGCACCGCCGATGGAGAGCCCCGATCTCCTGCCGGCTCGTTTGGCGGCCTTACGCGAGACGTGTGATCGACTTGGGCGTGCTTATTCGGATATTGAGATCACGGCCTTTTGGGAGGCCCGTTGGGGTCCTGACGCCATCCGAAAGTATCAGGACATGGGTGTAAATCGACTGGTATCCCCCATAACAGCGTTTGGCGAAGGGCGTGCGATAGATACGCTGCGGCAATTCGGGGACAAGATCATCTCCGAATTCGCGTAGAGACAGGTGTGTTAACCTCTTGCATCACAAGCAATGCTCTATGGTATTGTGTCGGAAAAGAGGGGCTGGCTAAAAGGCCGACAAAATCAGGAGACGATAGGTGGCCTGATGACAGGGGGACATTGGCAAAATTGGTCCGGTTGGGTCAGTTGTGCGCCACAGTCGATAAAAGAGCCTCAAACTGAGGCGGAACTGTCGAAAGCCGTGCGGCATTCTGTGGGGCCAGTACGCGTTGCCGGTAGCGGACATTCTTTTACACCCCTGGTGGAAACCGACGGCACCATCATAAAACTGGATTCGCTCAATGGCGTCGGCGACGCCGATCTTTCCACGCGCGAGATTGACATTTGGGGCGGTACAAAAATTGCTGATCTCGGCATACCGCTTAAAGAGCTGGGACTGGCTCTCGCGAACCAGGGGGATATCGATCAGCAATCAATTACCGGTGCTATCGGCACGGGAACCCACGGAACCGGGCGAGCGCTTGGCAGCTTGTCGACACAAGTGGCGTCGTTCCGCTTGGTGACAGCGACAGGCGACGTCCTAACCTGTTCCCCTACGGAAAATATAGATGTTTTTAAAGGTGGTCGTGTCTCGTTGGGGGCGCTTGGCGTGATGTCACAAGTTCGGTTGAGGTGTCGGCCCGCTTACAAGCTTGAAGAACATATCTGGCCCATGGACGCAAACCATTGTTTGAAGCGTTTAGAAGCGTTCGATGAAGCCAATCGCCATTTCGAGTTCTTTTGGTTTCCTTTCGCCAATCACGTGATTGCGAAGACCCTTAACGAAACCGACAAGACGGCGCCCGAACCAAGGGCGCCTGAAATGCGGTCAACCCGCAAAGCCGAAAATAGGGTTTTTCAACTTGCGTGTGAAACAGGGCGGTTTTTGCCTTTCTTGAAACCCTCCTTGCAAAGATATTTAACGTCGGCCTCCGGAGAGGCAAAACGCGTTCGGTGGAGCTGCGAAGCCTTTCCAAGCCCCAGAACCGTTTTGTTCAATGAGATGGAATTCGCCGTGCCCGCCGAAAAGGGGGCCGATTGCGTTCAGGAGATTGCGGCCTATATTCAGCGCCGAAACTTGAATGTCATGTTCCCGATCGAATTCCGGCGCGTTGCAGAAGATGATATTTGGCTAAGTCCGTTTTACGAACGGCCAAGCGTGACGATCTCCGTACACCAATACGCGAAGCAAAAGTACCGCAAGTTTTTTGATGGATGTGAAGAAATTTTTCGGTCCTATGGAGGACGACCTCATTGGGGCAAATTGCACAGCTTCACGGCGAAAGACTTTGAAAGCCTTTATGATCGCTGGGACGACTTTCGGGACATGAGAGAAAGGCTGGATCCAGACGGAAAATTCCTGAATCCGTATCTTAAAACCATTTTCGATGGAGGATCAGGATAGGGCGTTAGCCTATTCGAAGATGGCGACTGTTTGACCTTCTTTGACGGGGTCACCTTCGCCAACTAAAATCTCCACCACCTTACCGTCTTTCGGCGCCGACACGGGAATTTCCATCTTCATGGATTCCAGGATGATAATGGGATCTTCTTCTTCGAGTTCCTCACCAGCGCTGGCTTCAATCTTCCAGACTTTTCCGGTGACATCAGATTTCACTTCGACGGACATGTAGGCCCCCACATTCATTTTGTTGGCTCATTCATAGCCGATCCAAAGCTGGGGTCAAGCGCCGGGTGGTGTGAGTTTGCCGTCTGTTGCTGTGCGGACGAAGCAACTGCGCGTTCCCAGGTGACAGGCTGCGCCGATTTGATTGACCTTCAGAAGAAGGGTGTCGCCGTCGCAATCAATTACGAATTCGACAAGTTTTTGAACATGGCCGGAGGTCTCGCCCTTTCGCCAATAAGCTTGCCGGGACCGCGACCAATAGGTGACCCAGCCAGACTTTAGGGTCTCCGCAACGGCCTCCGCATTCATCCATGCCATCATGAGGACATCGCCATTGTTCACGTCTTGAGCGATGGCGGGAACCAATCCATCTTCATTGAAACTAATTTCAGAGAGGATGTTCTCAGCAGATTGAGGTGTAAAACCATCCGCAGGCTGAAAATTTGTCATTGTATTTCTTAGGGTGTTGTCGTTGCTAGACGTTCGAACCCAGCCTCTAAATCTTTGATCAAGTCTTCAGGATCCTCCAAACCCACATGGAATCGAAGTCCCGCTTTCGATGTGTCCCAGGAGGTTACTGTCCTGTTGGCCGATGGATCGACCGTGATCGCCAGGCTTTCATACCCGCCAAAGGAATAGCCAATTCCGAAAAACTTATATCCATCTAGCATCGCGTCCACGGCTGCTCCCGGCGGGGATTTAAGGATCACACCGAATGTGCCTGACGCGCCGGAAAAGTCTCGTTTCCAAATGTGGTGTTGGGGGTGACTTTCAAGAGCTGGATAGAGGATACGGTCCACTTCTGGGCGGGATTCCAACCATTTGGCCACTTTCAAGGCGTTTTCCTGATGTTGCCGCATACGGATGCCCAAAGTGCGGAACCCTCGTTGGGCAAGGTAAAAATCATCTGGGCCAACAGAATTGCCCAGGAGATTATTCATCTGGAACAGGCGGGGCCAATGTTGCTCCGTCGTGCTAATCACACCCATCAAGACGTCAGAATGTCCGCCAATATACTTTGTGATGGATTGCAGTGCGACATCAGCCCCCAACGCAAACGGTTTCATGAAATAGGGGGAGGCCCAGGTATTATCGACAATCACCAGGGCACCTTTTGCACGGGCCACATTCGCAATGGCTGGAATGTCTTGCACCTCGAAGGTTTGGGACCCAGGGGATTCACAGAAGACCACACGGGTATTGTCCTGGAACAGAGCCTCAATGTCGGCGCCAATGGTCGGGTCGTAGAAGGTGGTGTCCACACCAAACCGTTTTAACAGCGTGTTGCACACATTACGCGCAGGCCCATAACAACTATCGGTCATCAGCACATGGTCGCCGGCGGAGACAAAGGCAAGAAGGGCAGTCGTCACTGCCGACAGACCGGAGGACGTTAAAACGGCATCATAACCACCCTCAAATTCGGCAAGTGCCTTCTTGAATGCATAACTGGCTGGCGAGCCCCGCCGGCCATAATTGTACTTTAGGTCATGGGATTTCAGCGCTTGCGCATTGGGCAACAAAACGGTTGAGGCGTGGTAGACCTTTGGATTGACGATTTTCATATCGTCGTCGGCTTTCCGCCCTTCGGTCACGAATTTGGTGTCGTCTTTCATCTGTGTACTCAGCAGCAGGTCAATCCGGGTGGGAATGGAAATATATCTATCTCACCTTTGTGACAGCGCAAAAATGTGGCACAAGTGAAGGCGTTTTGACAGGCTGGCGCTTCGAAAGCAAGCTCAAGGGGAAATGGGAATTATGTGGCGATTGCGCGGACTGGCGCTGGTTCTGCTGTTGTTTGCTTCGGCATGCGGCGAAGGAGATCGTGCGCACATCGAACAGGGCCCCGCTGGAGCCTCGCCCTCGGAGACCGGGTCTTCCGCCGCCTCCGGCCGCACATTAGATTCTGTGCGGTCGAAAGGCTTTGTTCAATGTGGCGTAAGCCAGGGCCTGCCGGGCTTTTCCAATCCGGATGACGACGGAAATTGGACCGGCATAGACGCCGACTTTTGCCGGGCCGTGGCCGCGGCCGTCTTTGGTGATGCATCGAAAGTGAAATTTACCGCATTGTCATCGAAGGAACGTTTTACGGCCCTGCAATCCGGAGAGATTGATCTTTTATCCCGCAACACCACTTTCTCGATGTCTCGGGATACAAACCTCGGCTTGGATTTTGTCGGCGTTAATTACTATGACGGGCAAGGCATGATGGTTCGAAAGAACTCGTCCGTGACCAGCGCCACTCAGTTAGATGGAGCGACGGTGTGTACCAATTCGGGGACCACCACTGAGCTAAATATTTCCGATTACTTTCGAACGAATAATCTGACGTTTGATTTGGTGGCATTCGAAAAAAGTGACGAAGTGGTTGCCGCCTACGACGCGGGCCGCTGCGATGTCTATACCACGGATCAATCCGGGCTCTACGCGGATCGGCTGAAACTCCAAAAACCAAACGAACATATGATTTTGCCCGAGGTAATCTCCAAGGAGCCGTTGGGGCCATCGGTTCGCCAGGGCGATGCTCAGTGGGCCGACATTGTGCGATGGACCCATAATGCCATGTTGACGGCAGAAGAGCTCGGCGTCACCTCGGAAAACGTGGACGAGCAGTTGGCGTCCACCAATCCAGAGGTGCGGCGCTTGCTGGGTCTTGAAGGTGCCTTTGGGGAAGGCTTAGGACTCACGAATGAGTGGGGGTATCACATCGTCAAACAAGTGGGGAATTACGGCGAGGTGTTTGAACGAACCGTTGGCTTGGGGTCGCCCCTTCAAATCGACCGTGGCTTAAACGCCTTATGGACCGACGGGGGATTACAATATGCCCCGCCAATTCGTTGAGGGTGAATGACCGATCACGCCCCACACAATTCCGCAGCACCCAACTTGTTCCGGCGCCTTCAACGCCTTTGGTACCACGAATCTTATCGTGGGTATGCGGTGCAAACGGTTCTTGTTTTAGCGGTTCTATGGGCGATCTTCAGCGTCGTCCAGAATGTGACCGAGAATCTCGACCGCCAACAAATTGCCTCTGGTTTCGGATTTCTTGATACCACGTCAGGGTTTGTGATCAGCCAGCGATTGGTCGACTACAGCGAGACATCGTCCTATGGCCGCGCTTTGTATGTGGGGTTCGTCAACACACTCGCTGTCGCCATTGTTGGCATTTTTTTATCGACAGTACTGGGCTTCGCCATCGGTATATCGCGGCTGTCATCGAATTGGTTACTGTCCCGCATCGCGACAAGCTATATCGAATTGCTGCGCAATATTCCGCTCCTGCTTCAGATCTTCTTTGTCTATTTCGGTGTGCTGCGCACGCTGCCGTTCCCCCAGGAAGCGTATGCTCTCGGAGAACTGATCTTTCTCGATAACAGAGGGCTGCACTTTCCCATACTTGTTTGGGGCGCGGACGGGTTCGGGTGGAGCGTTCCGGAACTCGGGCAATTCAACTTTGTGGGCGGTGCTCACCTAAGTCCCGAATATCTGTCGCTTCTCTTGGCACTTACGCTTTATACCGCCGCGTTTATTGCCGAGATCGTCCGTGCAGGTATCCAATCCGTACCAGCGGGCCAAATTGAGGCTGCACGGTCGTTGGGGCTTGGAAACACGCAGATAATGCGGTTCGTAACATTGCCCCAAGCGCTGCGCGTGATTATTCCGCCGCTGACCAGCCAATACCTGAACCTGACCAAGAACTCGTCCTTAGCTGTCTTTATCGCCTATCCGGAACTAGTCTCCATTTCGGGGATCACGCTTAATCAGACCGGTCAGGCAATCGAAGTGTTGAGCATTGCGATGATCGTCTATTTGACGCTCAGCCTTCTGACATCGCTGGCCATGAATGTCTACTATAGCCGAACGCAATTTGCGGGGCGGTCCGCATGACACATGTGCACAATGCATGGGGTTGGGCGCAGCGGAACCTGTTCGCCACACGCATGGATGCGATCGTCACGATAGGTTTGAGTATCGTGTTACTCGCCATCGCGATTCCGGTTCTGGACTGGGCGTTTTTGTCGGCTGTGTGGCAAGGGCAAGATGGATCAGCCTGCCGATCGGCATCGGCCGGGGCGTGCTGGCCTTTCATCTATGCCAAGTTCAATCAATTCGTTTTCGGACGCTATCCGGACGCCGAGCAATGGCGTGTACTGCTGGTGTTCGTGTTGGGTGCCGCATCGATCGGGTGGCTGGCCTGGCCCAAGGCCCCGCGAAAGAGTCAAGTCGGAGCTTTCCTCTTAATCGTCTTTCCAATTGTCGCCGCTTTCCTGCTGACCGGCGGTTGGTTTGGTCTCGAGGCCGTGGAAACAAATCTGTGGGGAGGGATGTTGATCACCTTGGTGGTCGCATTTGTCGGTATTGTTGCGTCACTCCCTCTCGGGATTTTACTGGCCTTAGGGCGCCGGTCGGAATTGCCGATCATTCGTCTCTTCTGTACCGGCTTCATCGAATTCTGGCGCGCAGTGCCGTTGGTCATTTTTTTGTTTATGGCCAGCAATATGTTGCCGCTGTTTTTTCCGGCGGGCGTTACCATCGACAAGTTGATGAGAGCCCTTGTTGCCGTTGCGTTGTTCAGTTCGGCCTATATGGCGGAAGTCGTTCGCGGTGGACTACAAGCTGTTCCAAAGGGGCAATTTGAAGCTGCGTTGTCTCTGGGAATGGGGTATTGGCGGGCGATGGTATTCATCGTGCTGCCCCAAGCGCTCAGGCACGTGCTTCCTGGCATCGTGAACACCTTTATCGGTCTGTTTAAGGATACCTCCCTGGTATATGTGATCGGATTGTTCGACATGCTGGGTGTCATCACCGTAAATTTGACCGATCCCACTTGGTTTTCGGCGCAAACAGCGGCAACGGGTTATGTGTTTGTTGCGTTTGTCTTCTGGATTTTCTGCTTTGCGATGTCGCGTTATTCGGTTCGCCTTGAGGCTAATCTCGGCCAGGGGCGGAACGAGGCAGACCGTTTCATGACCATGCGATAACAGCTCTATGACTAATCCCTCTACTGAAATTATCTCCCTAGCTAAACTCAATAAGTATTTTGGGGCACTTCACGTACTGAAAGATGTGGATTTGTCCGTTCGGCCGGGAGAAAAAATAGTGGTGTGCGGACCGTCAGGGTCCGGCAAATCCACGCTTATCCGTTGCATCAATCGGTTGGAAACCCCTGACTCAGGAACGATCCAGGTGGATGGTAAGGAAATTGGTCAGGATCTTAGGGCAATAGAAGAGGTGCGTCGCGAAGTTGGCATGGTGTTTCAGCAGTTCAATTTATTTCCCCATTTGTCGATTTTGGACAATTGCACCTTAGCGCCGATCCAAGTCCGCAAGGTATCGCGCGACGAGGCCGAGAAGCAGGCTATGACATTGTTAGAACGCGTGCGGATTCCCGAACAAGCGCATAAGTTTCCAAATCAGTTGTCCGGGGGGCAACAACAACGTGCGGCCATCGCACGGTCGCTTTGTATGTCTCCTAAAGTCATGTTGTTTGATGAACCGACTTCTGCTCTTGATCCCGAAATGATCAAGGAAGTGCTCGATGTTATGTTGGATTTAGCCGACGGTGGCATGACCATGATAGTGGTCACGCATGAGATGGGATTTGCCCGCACCGTTGCCGACCGCGTGATCTTTATGGATGACGGCCGGATTGTAGAAGAAGCACCACCATCGGAATTCTTCGAAGCGCCCAAGCACGAACGTACCAAAGAATTCTTAGGGCAGATCCTAGATAAGGACAGCGATTAATCCGTGTAGGGTATCAAGGTTTCTGTGGTCCGTCCAAACGCAACAAACCCCATTTTTTGGTAGAGGGGCAGGGCTGCCGGATGATCGCAGGTACATGTCTGCAAATGCACACGCTCGATTTGGGGGCGCCAGGCTTCCGTTAGGATTGCGGCTAAGAAGGGGCGGCTGAGGCCGGCGCCGACAAAGTCTGGCATGAGGCCGAAGAACGTGATTTCCGTATCGGGCGCCAATCGGAAGTCCAGCTCTGAAAAACCGGCAAGGTGGCCATCCACATAAAGACAGTGAATTTCCACACCGTCATCGTGGATGGTGCGCGCGAGTTTTTCATCGCTCCAATGTTTCCGGTTGACCCACAGATAGTCGCGGCCGACCCCATCATACAAATGGCGATAGAACGGGATATCCGGTTTGGAGACATGGTCTACACGGACGTTTGCGGCCGGAAACTCGAATGCCTTGGTTCGTGGGCGTTCGGTCATTTCGAGGAAAGTGACTACCGTCGAAACTGGCTGGGGCATGGGGGCTCGGACGCTCATGTTTCCACCGGAAGGTCGTGCCGCATGCCCCAATCCGCCCAAGATCCATCATAGAGTTTGGCGTCTGGTGCACCGATCTGATGAAGCGCCAGGCGAATAATGGCCGCTGTAACACCGGACCCACAGGTTGCGGTGATTGGGGCCTGAGTGTTCAAGCCCGCCGCCTGGAAAACAGATTGTAACCGATCACCGTCCAGAAGCTCGCCGGTCTCACTTAGGAGGGACTTGTACGGAATGTTCGCTGATCCCGGAATATGCCCGCCGCGGATGCCAGGCCGTGGCTCCGGTTCACGCGCAAAGAATCGGGGCGCACCTCTGGCATCCGCAATCTGAAAATCCTCGTTGGACAATTGACCCGCCACGTGGTCAGCATCAGCGACCATGTCCGGTTTTAATGTCGCTTTGAACGTCGCGGTTGGGCGCAATGGTTTTTCAGCCGAAATGGACCGGCCTTCGCGCTGCCATTTGGGGAAGCCACCATTCAAGACGGCCGCCTGATCATGTCCCATCGCCCGGCACATCCACCACAGTCGCGCGGCACTAAAAAGTCCCGCGCCATCGTAACAGACAATGAAGTGGTCATTGCCGATACCATGAGTGGATAGGACTTCTGAAAAATGTTCCGCGGAGGGCAACATGTGGGGAAGGGCGCTGTCCTGTGCGCTGATGGCGTCAAGATCAACAAAAATGGCCCCAGGGATGTGCCCGGCGTCGTATTCCGCCATGGGGTTGCGGCCCATATCGGGCAAATACCAAGACGCATCAATGATCGCGACCTGATCATCTTCCAGACGATCGGCCAGCCAGTCAGTGGTTACCAGGCCTGACACCGGATTATTCAAAGGCAGAATTCCTGAAGTCGTCGCTGAGTTGTCCAGGCCGGTCCAGCCATTCGGGCACTGGAAGGCCTTTTTCCTTCAAAAATGCCGGATTGAACAGCTTACTTTGATAGCGCGTGCCGAAATCGCACAGCACGGTGACGATGGTGTGCCCTGGACCTAAATCTTTCGCCATCCGCATGGCGCCGGCGACGTTGATGCCGCTGGAGCCCCCTAAACACAGACCTTCGTCAGTCAAAAGGTCAAAGACAATCGGCAGGGCTTCCTCGTCGCTGATTTGGTAGGCATCGTCGATCGGCGCCCCCTCCAAATTGGCGGTGACGCGCCCTTGGCCGATCCCTTCGGTGATGGAGGTGCCTTCCGCCTTAAGCTCTCCATGCTTGTAGTAGTGGTACATCGCGGCTCCCATGGGGTCGGCCGCGGCGATCCGGATGTCTTTGTTTCGCTCCTTAAGCCCTAGAGCGACACCGGCTAACGTTCCGCCCGTACCGATGGCGCAGGTGAAGCCATCTACCTTGCCGTCGGTCTGATCCCAAATTTCAGGAGCCGTCGTGCGCACATGGCCGTCGCGGTTGGCCACATTGTCGAATTGATTGGCCCAGATTGCCCCGTTCGGCTCGATTTCGTTGAGTTTTTCAGCCAAGCGGCCTGAATATTTCACATAATTGTTGGGATCTCGGTAGGGCACTGCCGGTACCTGGATGAGTTCTGCGCCGGCCAGGCGCAGCATGTCTTTCTTTTCCTCGCTTTGGGTTTCCGGGATGACAATAACCGTCCGAAACCCCATGGCATTGCCGACCAGGGCCAACCCTATGCCCGTGTTTCCCGCTGTGCCTTCCACAATTACCCCGCCGGGACGCAGTTTTCCGCTGGCGATGGCGTCTTCGATGATGAATAAGGCCGCGCGGTCCTTCACCGACTGGCCAGGATTGAGAAATTCAGCTTTGCCCAGTATTTCGCAACCGGTGAGTTCAGACGCTTTCTTGAGCCGAATGAGTGGCGTGTTGCCAATCGCCTCCAGCATTCCATTTTTTATGTTCATGTGAAGTTAGACTCTGTGGGATTGAAGGTGTTGATCCCAACCTAACTATCCGACCTCCATGGTTCAAGGAGTCGGCGGGTGCAAGCTTGACCAATCACTGATCCAATTTACGTCACTCAACGTACAAATAGTTAGATTTAGTAGAGATACCGCGCGTTAAAACAACATATTCCAATAGAATCAATTGGTTGTGTTCCGTTTTTGCGATGAGAACGTAAATGGCCTTGAACGAAAAAATTGAAGATTTGCTGCTTGAGTATAGCGCCGGAAGTCTTTCGGAGACGCCGTCCATGCTCGTTGCGACACATCTCGCTCTCTCGCCAGCGTCTCGCCGGTTGGTGCGCGATATGGAGGCCATTGGCGGGGCGTTGTTCAGCCTAAATGATCGAGATCCTGTTTCGGTCGCGTCCTTGGACGTACAAACGCTTCCGCGCCCAGAAGAAATCAGCAAAAACAAAGCTCCTGCTGTTTTGGACCAGACCAATGGGGGAGAAGTCCGTTTTCCTGAACCATTGAGGTCTTTGTTGACAGCGGCCGGCGGTGTTGCGTGGCGGCGGAAATTGCCTGGTCTGAAAGAATTTCGCCTTCCACAGCTGTCGGATGGGTGTACTGCTGTGCTTTATCAGATAAATGCCAGTCGCTCGATGCCTCAGCACACCCATGAAGGGGATGAGGTTACGCTCGTCTTAGAGGGCGGCTTTTCTGATCATACAGGAAGCTACAAAGCGGGCGATATAGCCGTCGCAGACCCCAGTATTGACCACCGACCAAATGCAGATCCCGAAGGGGATTGTATTTGCCTTGCTGTTACCGATGGACCTCTAAAATTGACCGGCCCAATCGGTCGAATCGTGTCGGTGTTAGGCAAACTCAAATAATTGTCAATTCATGACAAGCAGTTGAACAATTTCCCCTGGGACAAATAGGGCAAATTGTGATAGGTTATTCATATCAGGATCTGGGTGAGATCCTTCTGAGAAGAAAAATCTGACTGCCACAATCAAGAAAACCTACTTGTTGTGCGTTTTGGGGTTCAATTTTCATGTATCAGCATGGTTTTGTCGGCGTTTTCGCGTTCGTTTTAGTACTCCTTCTTCCAAATTACGCGATGGCCGATAAAGCGACTGAGCTGGCCTCCCTAGACGCATCAAAACCTGGCGTGCTTGAAAGCAAGCTGCGTCGGCTGAGCTTTGACGTTAAGCGCAATGGCAAGTCGATTGGTCAGCACGTGGTTAACATTCGCGACGATGGCGAGCAGATCGTTGTGGATTCCGAAATTGACGTGAAAATCAACATCGCCTTTGTCACTGTGTTTCGGTACAACCAAAAGGGCCATGAGGTTTGGAAAGATGGCCAATTGTTGAGCCTAAGCACGTTGTCCAACGACAATGGCAACGAGATTAAGCTGACAGCCGAACGTTCGTCAGACGGCCTGATGGTTCACGGAACGCGCTTTGACGGAAAAATGGCCGAGCTGGCATTGCCGACCAGCTACTGGAATGAAGCCACAATCGCCTGCACAAAAATGTTCAACACGCAGAATGGCAAGGTGATGGACGTCAACGTCTCCAAAGACGGTGCCGATGTTGTTCAGGCAAATGGCCGTTCTGTTGAGGCCACCAAATATGTCATCGGCGGTGATCTTAATAAGCAAATTTGGTATGACCGGGCGGGAACATGGGTCAAGTCAATCTTCAATGTTCGCGGTCAGACGATTGAATACGTGTTGGTGGATGACGAAATGGAAATCGCCGCACATGATAATCGGATCGTGACCCGTTAAAAATCACGCGTATTCATTGCGAATTTTTCCGACAACAATCTAGTGCTCTCGCCTTGGGCAATTACGGTCCTGACAAGGTCGACGTTTGTTTGGTGCCACCTCTGCGCAGCACCAAAAACCACGTGCCCGTCAACCGCGGACAAAGGCCACTTGTGTGACGTCGATATTCCGAGAGCGGAACCCGGCTTCGCAATAGGACAAATAATAGTGCCACATCCGACGGAAGCGGTCATCGAAGCCCATCGTTGAGATTTTCGGCCAGGCATCGAAAAAGCGGTCGCGCCAAATGGCCAACGTGTCCGCATAGTCGACGCCAAAGTCTTCGTTTCGATCGAACAACAAGCCGGATGCACGCGCGTAATCTTTTAGATGCGTCGGTGACGGCAACATACCGCCTGGAAAAATGTAACGGCGAATGAAATCTGAGTTGCGGCTGTAGGTGTCGAAGTGTTCTTCGCCAATCGTTATGATCTGCAGGGCCGCCCGTCCGCCGTCCTCAAGACTGTCGGCCACCTTGTCAAAGAAGGTGGGCCAATATTCCTGACCGACCGCCTCAAACATTTCAATGGAGGCAACGCGGTCGAACTTTTCGTTTATGTCCCGATAGTCTTGGAAGCGAAGATCAACCTTCTCGCTGAGGCCTGCGTTTTGGATACGTTGGCGAGCGAAATCCAATTGCTCTTGGCTGATGGTGACACCAACCACATCGCAGCCAATATTCTTTGCGGCATATTCGGCAAAGCCACCCCAACCACAGCCGATTTCGAGCACACGATGTCCAGGCTTCAGATCGAGAAGCTTTGCCAGGTTGGCGTATTTATTTAGCTGAGCGTCTGAAAGATTTTGTGATTTATTGTCGAACTTGGCCGAGGAATAGGTCATCGTCGGATCGAGCCATTCCCGATAAAAATCGTTCCCAAGATCGTAGTGGTAACTAATGTTCCGTTTAGACCCAGAGCGGGAATTCTTATTGAGCAGGTGAAGCATTCGTTGTACGAACTTCATCACGGGACGACCGGAAAAGAAGGCTTCCACCTTTTGACTGTTTCGGGCAATCACCTCCAGCAACAGCTCTAGGTTCGGGGTGTCCCATTCGCCTTGCAGAAACCCTTCGGCAAAGCCGATGCCGCCACCGCGGATCAAGCGCCCGGCAAAGCCCATGTCCTTGACCCGTATTGTGGCGTGGTGACCAGGTTGTTGGCCTTCAAATTTGAAGCGCCGCCCATCAGGAATTACGACTGTAATCGAACCCCATTCCAGTTTTGTCGCGATCCGGGCGACCAATCCAAACCATTTTGGAAGGCCGCGCAGCACATGAAGGTTTGATGTTGTCACAACCGTTTCCGGTTGACTGACGGCCGTGGCATCTTGGCTTTTCACGTCGCGAAGGTTGAGGCCCACGGCGTTAGCATCGATATGCGTCATTTTTTTCTCCCCACTGATCCGAGGCTAGTTAATCCTGCGTCTACTCAAATGGTTCGATGTTCCCCCTATGATAGGGGACTGCGAACCACTTCGTAAGATATTTTCTGTTTTGGCTTTACGGCTGCATGCCCATGGTAGCGCGCGCCCTTCAGGAACAGCCGCAGGGCCTGCCAGTGAATGGCGCCCACCACACTGATGGTCAGCAGCGGATAGCTGAAAAAGAAGCGCAAAAGCGTGCGGTCACTAAAGTCTGCGCCCCGACCGGTCAAGGTTGCCAGCAGCAAATCCCCCTGATTATCTGTCTGGCGGATGTTCACCGCGACCGTGTCAGACGGTTTGTTCAGCGTGAAGTGATACTTCGCTTCCATGCCAATGAACGGAGAGACATAAAATGATTTCTCCGCGTCATGGGGAGTGGTGACCTTAGACCCTTCTTCGAAGGTGACGGGCATCACGTAGGTATGCGACTCTCCAAAGGTATTGTGAACTTCGTAAAGGATCGCCCGGAGGTCACCCTTTTTGTCGAAGCAATAGAAGACGGATAAGGGATTGAACACATAACCGAGAATTCTGGGCAGACAAAGCAACATGATCTGACCACAGACAAAGTCAGCATTTGCCTCTTTCAGCAATCCCTCCGCCCAAGGGCGCAGGGCAGTCCCGTCCTGCGGTCCATGATCTTTGTCGAAAAAACTAAAGAGGTTCCATTTGTTATGAGAAAAAAGCCGTCGCGATGATCCCAATTCCCCGACGCGATCAATGTCAAAGAAGCCCGTGAAAAAACGGTAGGAAAATCGGTGTTTGAACGGATTGAGACGCGCATGCATAACCTCGCCAAAGTAGAGGCGAGGTTTGAGCGGTTTGCCGTTGGTCTTCGTCATTTTATTCAGCAGCTTCGCGAAGCGGTTGTTCCTGTTCCCAAGGGATGAGAGCTCCAAGTTCGCGCGCTACATGCAGTCCGGCTTTCAAACCGTCTTCATGGAAACCGCTGCCGCAATAGGCGCCGCAGAACCAGGTTCTTCTTGTCCCTTGAATAAGGTTCAAGTGAGCCTGCGCTTTTAAAGCGTCCGCGTCAAATTGTGGGTGGTCGTAGTCAAAACTGGCGAAGACAAGGTCTTCGCGCGGTTGTTTGATCGGATTCAAACTGACGAACAATGGGTAGTTTTTGTCGATATTTTGAAGGCGGTTCATCCAATAGCTGACAGACACAGTGTTATCGCCAGCCCCTGAGGTGTCGTCGCCACACATATAATTCCAGCTTGACCATATCACTTTCTTTTTTGGCATCAGGGCCGGGTCACGGTGCAAGTACGCCTTGTTCGGCGCATATTTCAGAGCGCTCAGAAGGTCGGTTTCGTCCGGCTGCGCGTCGGACAAAAGGGCAAGTGCTTGGTCGCTATGGGTTGCGAGGACGACGTGATCATATTTTTCTCGTTGGCCATCCTGCGTTTCAACGAAGGCGCCGTCAAAAACACGCTGCACTTTTGCGACCGGCGAGCTGAGCCTTATTTTGTCTTGGAAGGCGCTGGAGATTTTACGGACATATTGTTGGCTGCCGCCGGAAACCGTGCGCCAGAGAGGACGCTCGCGATAGACAAGCCGGTGGTTTTTGAAGAACGACACAAAGCTTTCGGCCGGAAAGTCGAGCATGCTGGACGGGCTGGTTGACCAAATCGCGCCACCCATTGGCAGCAAATACAAATCGCGAAATTTACGGGAGAAGTTTCGGGAATCGAGGTATTCGCCCAGGGAGAGGGCTTCCAGGTGCCCTGCCTCAAGATCTTCGATGCATTGTCTGTTGAAGCGCAATATTTCCGTCAGCATATGGATGAAACGCGGATTAAATAGGTTTTTCTTTTGCGCAAAGATTTCTGAAAAACTGCCTCCGGCCCATTCCGTATTATTTTTCTGTGTGCTGACAGAAAAGCTCATATTACTGGCTTCGGTCTGGACACCTAAATGGTCGAACAAAGCAACAAGGTTTGGGTAATTGTGCTCGTTGTACACAATGAATCCCGTATCAACAGGGATCGACATGCCGCCGTAGTCGACGGTGACCGTGTTGCTGTGACCCCCTAAACGGTCATTTTTTTCATAGACGGTGATGTCATGGTGACGGTTGAGAAAATAGGCGGCGGAAAGACCCGATATACCGGTCCCGATAATGGCGATTTTCATAATTGGTGGCCCTGTTCTGAAGAGGACGAATATCGAGTAATGATTAGTGCGAGAGTGCTTTTGCTGTCGTTCCTTGCTTCAGTCCCCACCGATCTGATCGCAACGTGCCTGCAATTTTTCCCGAAGGTCGGGCTTTTTGAATTTGAATCGGCGCGCAACGGCCAAACCCAACTTTTTTGATTACTCTGCCAATTATTACGCAACTGGTGGGGCAATGGATCAGCACATAATTCATTCTGAAAATGTGTTCTGAATGTTTGAAAATTCGGCGGAAATGTGCGGTTCATTCGCCAAAACACAAAACGCCACCCGGTCATTCGACGGATGGCGTTCTGAAAAAATTGGCTCCCCGGGCCGGACTCGAACCAGCGACCCAGCGGTTAACAGCCGCTTGCTCTACCAACTGAGCTACCGGGGATCACCAACTTGATGGATTGTGAGGTGAATCGACTGTCCACCAAGAAGCGGAGCGTATACCAGACCCCGCCCTACATATCCACAGGAATATTATTAACAGCTCAATCTTTATTTTTCGGTTTACGTGTTGGAATTACCTTGATTGGGCGCGGTGATTGCTGGTAGCGGAGTTTCGCCATGTCATCAATTCATTTTGCAGGTCGGCGTATATCATTGCCAACGTCTTCTACGGCGCGGGTCGCGCTGGGAGTCGCATTGGTCCTTGGCGGGATGTTGGGGTTTTTGCCGGTCCTTGGGTTTTGGATGATCCCATTGGGCGTAATCGTGTTGTCGATTGATGTTCCGTGGGTTCGCCGTCGCCGTCGCCGCTTTTCTGTTTGGTGGGGACGTTCCAAATTCAATCTTTGGAAACCTACAGAACGTTCTGAGACAAGAGGTCCTTAGCGGGCCAACGTTTCCAACAAAGACGGCTAAAAAAAATGGGCCATCCGATGGATGGCCCAAAAGTGGGTATTGGTGGGGTGTCTTCAGGGGGAAGACACGCACAGGTTCTCATAGGCGGCTTAAATACGCGTTAAGTCATCACCTAAAATTTGAATGGTGTGGAACGCTTTGCTTTTATGGTTGAGAGCACCTTAAGCAGGTGTGTCTCCCATAAGTGTGATGCGGCTCATAATCCGCTGATGTCCTTCATAATCATTCATCGCGTAGTGCATCACGCCGCGATTGTCCCAAAACGCAACAGATCCTTTTTGCCACTTGAACCGGCAAGTATATTCAGGTCGCGTCGAATGGTCGTACAAATAGTCGAGCAGGGGCTTGCTCTCGGCTTCGGTCATATCTTCGAAGCGTAGTGTGAACATGGGATTCACGTATAGCGCTTTGCGGCCGCTGTCCGGATGTGTCCTGACCACCGGATGAAGGTTTTCTTCAGCCACCGCGTCGGACATCTTGTATTTGAGTGTGCTTTCGCCGCGGTATTTCGCGCCGGCGCTGCCGGCTGGGTCATAAGCGACCTTGGCACTATGGACCGCCCGCAGTCCGTCCAACATGCGTTTAAGGCCGTCGGACAGCGTTTCATAGGCGCGATACATGTCCGCATAAAGCGTATCACCGCCAGCTACCGGTACATCCTCAGCATACAGAATTGTGCCCAAGCTTGGTTGCTTGAAGAATGAGTTATCTGAATGCCATTCCGTGCCAAACGACGCGGGCTCGTTTGCCGGTTTTATGATCCGAATGATCTCGGGGTGTTCGTTTGTACCCTCGACGATCGGGTGGACTTCCGGCTCGCCGAAATGTCCGGCGAGCGACACGTGTTTGTCGGGTGGAAGTGTTTGACCGCGGAAAAAGACCACACCATGGTCCAACAACGCTTTGCGGACAAAATCGACTTCGTCCGCCAAGAGCTCTGACGATAAATCTATTCCATAAATTTCAGCGCCAATGGTCGCCGCGAGGGGTCTGACCTCTTTTACACCTGACATGAAGCATACTCACTGTTCGCCATCACTTGTGGCCGTAATTTCATCCGGCTTCGCTTTCGGGTCAGTAGCACCTAGGGCCGTTAGTTCGCTGAGACAAATTGAGCATTGTGGATCAAGCGTTAACGCACCTCGATAATCGTTGATCGCGTCAGAAAACCGCGACAGTGATTTGTTCGTCTCAGCGCGGGCCAAAAATGTCTCGCGGCTTCGCGGCGCTAAGCGAACTGCCCGGTCAAAATCCAACACCGCTTTTTCGTCTTTGCCAAGCTTTCTGTAGGCGTTTCCGCGCGACATATAGCCGTCTAAGAGGTTGGGGCTAAGTTTTATGGCCTCGCCAAAATCGCGGATTGCCTGACCGGTTCTTCCGAGCTTCGCGAGCAGTTTGCCCCGCAACATAAAAGTGCCGGCGGATTTGGGGGCAAAAAAGATGGCTCTGCTGTAATCGCCAATGGCTGCGGAATCAGATCCAAGCTTTTCGTAAACTTCGCCGCGACCGGAATATGCCGCTGCATATTTCGGAGCAAAGCCGATCGCGTCGTTAAAATCTTTTAAGGCGCGGTCCGTTTCGCCTTGTTCCAGCAGGGCGCGACCCCGCCGGTTCAATAAAATCGCTCGTTGAGCAAAGTCCAATGTTTCAGACCCTAGGACGTCATCCAGTTCTTCAATCGTGGACTGTCTTGCCTTTTCAAGAGTTCCAGGTTCCGTCGGTTGTGCAAACACCGCTCCGGCGCTTATTGCCGTAATCGAAAACGCCAATATGGCGTTCGTGGACCACCGTGAAATGACAGGTACGTTCATAGGCTTTCACTCGCTCACAAATGCTTTTCTGACCGACTACGGACAGTCAGTGAAGTAAATATCCCATTTTTTCAAATAGAACCAAGTCCACGGCTGCATAGTCTTGCCGATACAGGCTTATTAACCAAAATCTGCATCAATAAAAGCAGAGATTTTGGGGGGATTCGTAAAAAAAAGCCGCCATCAATATCAGCTGACACTTTAAGCGGTTAACGGTGGAAAAAGAGCTTCGGCCGCATTTAGCCGGCTTTTGCTGATTCTGATGCCAAACGGCGATTTGTGGGATTTGGAGGCCACGCCCGGAATCGAACCGGGGTACACGGATTTGCAATCCGCTGCGTCACCACTCCGCCACGTGGCCTGTGGATGGTGCGAAGGCGCGGGATATACCAAAGCTGGACGCCGGGCACAATCGTTGTTTGACACCGATTTCCGACCTTCCGTTATGGACGTCACCGTGTCGCGATTGTTTTGATCCCTTGCCCCATCTATAAACCAGCTTGCGTGCCGTCGATTCGCTCTGACAAAGGCGGTATGGAGCCGCCATGGGTTCTTTCGCGGGATTACGGAGATTGCAGCATGACCGATACCTTTCAGGCCGCCCGCCGGAATATGGTCTTAAGCCAGATTAACACGGACAATGTGACTGACAGGCGTCTGCAGTCGGCCATGGAGACCGTCCCCAGAGAGCAGTTTGTGCCTCACACAAAGCGTGCGGCCGCCTATTCCAGCGATAATGTTGATCTGGGGGGTGGGCGCGTTCTGCTATCGCCTCGCACACTGGGTAAAATGATCCAAGCCTGCGAAATAGAGCCCGACGATGAGGTTCTCGTGGTCGGATCTTCTACGGGGTATGCCGCTGCAGTGATGGCCCATATGGCAACCGTTGTTGTGGCGCTAGAATCCGATGAGGCCCTTGTTACCGGCGCGACCAATCTGTTGCTTGACCTTGGTATCGATAATGCGGCCGTTTTTTCCGGTGCATTGGCGGATGGTCACCCAAAAGGGGCGCCTTACGATGTGATTTTCGTGGATGGCGCTGTCTATGAAGTGCCAGAGGTACTGAAAGGTCAGCTGAAAGAGGGGGGAAGATTGGTGGCTCTCGAAAAGAAAGGACCCCTTTGTCAGGCCACTCTCTATTTAAAAACGGGCACTGTTACCACTGGCAGGTCGCTTTTTGATGCCGCTGGCGACATCTTGCCGGGGTTCGAAAAGGCCGAGGAATTCACATTCTGAGCTTTTGGCCATACGACCAAGGGGCGCAGATTTGCAGATCGTTGCTTTTTTGCCCGGGTTTCGATGATCGGTGCGCATTTCTTTCCGCAAGAAAAATTGCGTTTTTAGGCCGGGTATGATCGGTTGATGTTCAAGTTTTGTTGATGGTTACCGCCTTAAGTAGCGAGGGGATCCAAGGGGAGCTTTGTTTTGATGGGTATAAGTGGCGGCATGAGAAAAAGCTTAGTTTTCGGCGCGGGGCTTGCGTGTTTGGTGTCAGGTCAAACCCTGGCGGACACCCTGGAAGACGCGCTGGTCGCGGCCTACAACAGCAATCCGGACCTTCGTGCCGAACGCGCAAATCTCAGATCCATTGACGAAAATGTGGCCCAAGCCATTTCCGGATGGCGTCCTACTCTTTCGGTAGACGGGTCGATTGGCAAAACAACGCGGCGCTCTGCGCCAAGTTTTGGAGCGCCAACACAGGATTTGGAACCATTTTCCGGTGCCGCAACCGTAACGCAGCCCGTATTTACCGGATTTCAGACACTCAACTCGTTTCGGCAATCGCAAGCACAGGTGCGTGCGGGACGGGCCAATCTCATATCCGTTGAACAACAAACGCTTCTGAGCGCCGTCTCGGCTTACATGGATGTGTGGCGCGATACGGCCGTGGTCAGCCTTGGTCAAAACAACGTTGCTGTTCTTCGGAAACAGTTGGAAGCATCCCAAGATCGCTTCAGTGTTGGCGAGATCACACGGACCGACGTTGCCCAGTCGGAAGCCCGTCTTAGTGGTGCGATTTCCTCGCTGATCACTTCTGAATCGCAGTTGACCAATAGCCGAGCGACCTATGCTCGAGTTGTTGGCAACAGTCCGGGGACGCTGCAACCGCCACCCCCATTGCCACCACTACCGGCAACGCAAGATGAAGCCCTTGCCGTGGCCCGTGATAACAATCCAGATCTTCAACGGGCTCGGCATAGCGAACGTGCGTCGGCCTTTGCGGTGGCTGTTGCCCGTGGCGGATTATTGCCTCAGATTTCGGTTCAGGGGCAGCTTGCCCACGCGGAAGATACGTCTATTACGGGCAGCCAATCTGACGAAAAGTCTGTCACAGGTCAGCTTTCCTGGCAGTTTTATCAAGGGGGACGGGCACAATCTCAGATCCGTCAGGCCCGACAATTGAAACGCCAAAGCCAAGCACTCATTGTGAGCGCGGAACGCCAAGTGGTTGAAGGCGTCGCAACAGCATGGTCAAGCCTCACCTCGGCCCGTGCAACGATTAATTCTGATCGGGAACAAGTGCGCGCCAACGAAATCGCTTATGAAGGTGTTCAACGAGAAGCTGAAGTGGGATCTCGTACCACTTTGGACGTATTGGACGCCGAACAAGAATTGCTGGACGCCCGTGTCGCGTTGGTATCTAGCCAGCGGAACGAAGTCATCGCCGGTTACCAAGTTCTGGCGTCGGTTGGCCAGCTTACGGCGGAGCGTCTTGAACTGCCGGTCGATGCTTATGATCCGTTAAGAAATTACCGAGCCGTCAAATGGCGTCCATTTGGAACATGGATCCGGAAAGAATAGGCCGCTTTTCGCCAAAGCTCCTAAATTTGGCCGCGAAAAAGTTATTTTTATCGGTAGATTTACTATAAGTTTGTCTTTCCCTGTCATAGGGATAGTGCATGGTTTAGCCAGCCTAACGGGAAGTGTATGTCAGAGCAAAACACCCAGCAAGAACCGACGATGGAAGAGATTCTGGCGTCCATCCGCCGGATCATTTCCGAGGATAGCGACGAGAGTGCTGAAGCAGCGGCGCCCGAAGAGGAGGCTGCGCCAGTAGCCGAGGTGGAGGCTCCTGCCGAAGAAGAGGATGTTCTGGAGCTGACCGAGGAAGCCCCGGAAGAAGCCCCTGTTCTCGAAGTTGTCGAGGAAGTTGAGCCTGAACCGGAACCCGAGCCAGAGCCTGAACCGGAGCCCGAGTCGGAACCAGAACCAGAACCAGAACCGATTGTCGCAGCCGCACCAGAGCCGGAGCCGGAAGTCGAGACATCGGTACCCGTAACTGAAGAACCTGATGACGTCGTATTTGTCGATGAAGAGCCAAAAGAGGCAGCCATGAGTGATTCCCTTATTAGCGATTCGGCCCGCGGAGCCCTCAGCGCGTCCTTTGGAGCGCTTTCAAGCCGTACCCAAGTTTCAGACGCGCCAGGCAACACCATTGAAGGCATGGTGCGCGACATGCTTAAGCCGATGCTGAAAGATTGGCTGGATGAAAACCTGCCGCCTTTGGTTGAGAAGCTGGTTAAGCAAGAGATTGAACGCGTTTCTCGACAATAATACGCGCACGCTCCGCAGCCCCGATTGTCAAGCTCGGGTCTTCGGTGTAAATCCCAAGGTTTATCGCAGGCAGTCTCTTATAGGGGCTGCCTGTTTGAATTTGGAAGACGCCAAACGCGCTGGTAGCCGTCATGCTTGATAAGAATTTCCGTCCAGAAGAGGCGGAGAAACGCCTCTACGATCTTTGGGAGAATGCTGGAGCGTTCGCTTGCGGCCAAAAGCCAGAGGCGGACCCATACTGCATTGTGATTCCGCCGCCGAATGTGACCGGCAGCCTGCATATGGGGCATGCGCTGAACAACACACTCCAGGACATTATGGTGCGTTTTGAGCGTATGCGCGGACGTGACGTCTTGTGGCAACCTGGACTAGATCATGCGGGTATTGCCACCCAGATGGTGGTTGAGCGTCAACTCGCTGCCGAAAACCAAACAGATCGACGTTCAATGGGCCGAGAGGCGTTCATTGAGCGCATTTGGAAATGGAAAGCGGAGTCTGGCGGCACCATCATCAACCAATTGAGACGATTGGGGGCCTCGTGCGACTGGAGCCGCGAGCGTTTCACAATGGATGAAGGGCTGTCCAAGGCGGTCGGCAAAGTCTTTGTGGCACTGTACCGCGATGGATTGATCTACAAAGATAAGCGCCTCGTAAATTGGGACCCCAAGCTACTAACGGCGATTTCTGACCTAGAAGTGGAATCGAAAGAGGTCGCTGGACATTTGTGGCACTTCAAATATCCGCTGTCGGATGATCCATCGAAATTCATCGTTGTCGCGACCACCCGGCCAGAGACCATGTTGGGGGATACGGCTGTCGCTGTTCACCCCGATGATGAGCGGTACAAAGACCTTATTGGCAAAATGGTCGACTTACCATTGACGGATCGCCAGATTCCCATCGTTGCGGATGATTATGCCGACCCGGAACAAGGGTCAGGCGCAGTTAAGATTACCCCGGCCCATGATTTCAACGACTTTGAAGTGGGGCGCCGCCACAAGCTCGACATGATCAACATTCTCGATGAAAACGCAGCGCTCAACGATAATGTCCCGAGTGTCTATCGTGGATTTGACCGCTTCGACGCGCGCAAACGAATTGTTGCGGATCTGGATGCCCTCGGCCTATTAGACAAAATTGAAGACCACACGCACATGGTGCCCTATGGCGACCGCTCCGATGTGGTTATCGAGCCCTGGTTGACAGACCAGTGGTATGTGGATGCGAAAACGCTTGCCAAACCTGCCATCGAAGCGGTCGAAACAGGCAAAACCAAATTCGTACCCACCAATTGGGAAAAAACCTATTTTGAATGGATGCGCAACATCCAGCCCTGGTGCATCTCGCGCCAGCTCTGGTGGGGGCACCGAATACCGGCATGGTATGGACCGGACGGAGAAGTCTTTGTTGCGGAGAGCGCGGATGAAGCGCAGCAAGCAGCCGACGCTCACTACGGTAAGAAAACAACGCTTGTCCAAGACGAGGATGTTCTTGATACGTGGTTCTCATCCGGATTGTGGCCCTTCTCCACACTTGGCTGGCCAGACGACACTGAAGAACTTAAACGTTATTATTCGACCAATGTATTGGTCACCGGCTTTGACATCATCTTTTTCTGGGTCGCGCGCATGATGATGATGGGCCTTCATTTCATGAAGGAGATCCCGTTTGACACGGTCTACATCCACGCCCTCGTGCGCGACGAAAAAGGCGCGAAAATGTCGAAAGCCAAAGGCAACATCGTTGATCCCTTGGAACTGATGGATAAATACGGCGCCGATGCGTTGCGCTTTACGTTAGCTGCCATGGCCGCCCAGGGCCGCGACATTAAGCTGGCAGAATCTCGCGTTGAAGGGTACCGAAATTTCGGTACCAAACTTTGGAATGCCGCGCGTTTCACTGAGATGAATGAATGTGCCGAGGATCCAGCCTTCGATCCTGCGTCGGTTGAAGAAGTGGTCAATTTGTGGATCGTCCACGAAATCGACGAAACACGAAAGGCCGTTACGCAGGGCATTGAAGAGTACAAGTTTAATGACGCGGCGAATGCGATCTACCGCTTTGTTTGGCACGTATTCTGCGATTGGTATTTGGAATGCACCAAACCTATTCTCAACGGCGAAGATGGTCCGTCCAAAGATGAAACGCGTGCGTGTACCGCCTGGGTTCTAAAGCAGATCCTCACCATGCTTCATCCATTCATGCCGTTTATTACGGAAGAGCTTTGGCAGAACACCGGTGCGTCCACTTCCGGACGCGAGGAAATGTTGATTAGCGCTTCCTGGCCAAATTTCGCCGTCGATGTGGGCGCGGACGCCGCAGAAGAAATGGCGTGGGTGATCGAGATGGTCACCCAAATTCGATCGGTCCGTGCGGAGATGAACGTGCCGGCGGGTGCGAAAGTGCCTTTGATCATCCGTGAGACCGACGCCAAGGCTGAAAAATACATAGAGCGCCATGAGGATTTGATTACGCGTTTGGCCCGCTTGTCGACGATGCATCAAGCCGACGAAATGCCGTCCGGCGCGGTTCAGGTCGTCTTGGATGGGGCATCCATTGCGCTGCCGTTGGCCGAGATCATCGATTTGGATCAGGAAAAAGCCCGCTTGTCTCGAGAATTGGACAAAGTCTCGAAAGAAATCGACAAGCTGAAAAAGAAACTCGCTGACGACAAGTTTCTGTCTAAAGCCCCCGAAGAGGTGGTTGAGATCCAGCGAGAACGGCTTGAAGATGCCCAGCAGACTGGGGCAAAATTGTCGGAAGCTCTTAGTAGGCTGGAGAAAACGGCCTGAACAGGCCTCGGAATCGAGCAGATCTAGACTGGTCCGTTCAAATAGTGCGTGGTGGGACAACTTTCCCTTAACGGTGCCATGATAGGCAGGTTAGCAAGGTCTCCAGAGTGAGTATGAGGCCGAACAGCGTCAAGGAAGAAACGCGGTGCGTCGATCGCTAACACATTACGCAGTCTCTGTTTTATTGGGCACATTCCTCGCGATCGCGCCCATCCAAGCTGCGTCCTCAGTTGAAACCGAAGAAGGGCTAAACGCGTACTCGGACGGCAATTTCGAGAAGGCGTATGACCATTTCGTAAAAGCGGCTTCTGCGGGCGACCCCAAAGCGCAATTCTATATCGGCAATATGCTTTTTGGCGGCCAAGGTACTGACCGGGATTTATCATTGGCGGCCCGCTATTATGAACTCGCCGCGCTGCAGGGGCATTCAGAGGCCCAGGTGGCCTTGGCCACCATGTACCGATCAGGCGCGGGCGTACAACGCGACTACTACAAGGTGCTGTATTGGCTCGAAGAAGCCGCCATGGACGGTCATCCAATCGCTCAATTGGATTTAGGTCATATCTCCGAAACCGGCGACAACGGCGCTACGGAACCGAACATTGACTACGCTTTTCGCTGGTACGAAATGGCAGCACGTAATGGGGTGGTGCGCGCTCAAGCGAAATTGGGGCAGCTATATTTAGGCAATTCCGAAACGCCAGATGAACAAGCGCTGGGATATGCCTGGTTGACGATCGCGGAAGGCAACGCCGCTACGGAACATCGTGAAGATATTGTCGCTGTTCGCGAAGAATGGCGCGGTCGGGTCGAAGAGACGGTGCTGGAAAATGCGAGCAAGGCCGCGGCCAATCTGCAAGAAGAGCTTGCGGCAGGCTCAAACTAGCAACGTTTCCTAAGCGGCAATGTCCAGATCACACCATATTGGGACGTGATCTGACGGCTTCTCCCACTCCCGAACATAGCGATCGATGGCGCACCCCTGAAGACGGTCGGCCGCTTGTGGTGACAAGAGAAGATGGTCGATCCGAATGCCGTTGTTTTTCCGAAAGGCACCGCCCTGATAATCCCAAAACGTATATTGATGAGGCGCCGTGTGGCATGCGCGAAAGGCGTCCGTTAGGCCGAGATTGATGAGTTTTCGAAAGGCTTGTCGTGTTTCCAGTCGAAACAACGCATCATCAGCCCACGCCTTTGGGTCATGAACATCTTCTCCCATGGGAATAACATTGTAGTCGCCTGCCAAGACGAACCGCTCTTCCGTCGCAAGAAGTTTAAGCGTGTGCTTGCGCAGCCGTTCCATCCATTTCAGCTTGTAAGGGTATTTGTCCGTATCAACCGGATTGCCGTTAGGAAGATAGATGGTTGCGACTCTAACAGTCCCGTCGTCGCATGAAATGGAGGCTTCCAGAAAGCGCGCTTGCTCGTCGGATTTATCGCCCGGCAATCCCGATTTCACATCTTCCAAAGGGAAACGCGAAATGATCGCGACGCCGTTATAGGTTGGTTGTCCGTGAACCGCGACATTAAAACCCGCATCTTCAAACGCGGCCTTGGGGAATTTCTCATCGACCAGCTTGATTTCTTGCAGACACACCACGTCCACACCGGACTCTTGCAGCCAGTCCAATACGTGCTGTAAGCGCACCTTTAATGAGTTCACATTCCAACTGGCGATTTTCATTGGGGGCGGATCCTGGGAGTGTTAACGCAATCCAATATCTTTTAGCAGATCTTCGAACTGATCGCGCAAGAGATAGAGCAGCCCTATCGACGATAGGAAGACACCGACGGCAAGGATGAATAAGGTCGGATCACCCTTCACCAAAACGCCGAGAGGTGACGCGATGTGGACGAAGAGAGCGCCTGAGATGACAATAAGGGCTCCCATTGCCCCGATGATGCGGGTCGCTGGCACCAACACCAAAACGGCAAAGACGAGTTCCGCCACGCCAATCAAATACCGCATGCCGGGTTCAAAAAACGCCAATCCGATCCAGTTTTCGATGGTTTGAAAGATATGGAGGCTTTCCGGCGCCGATGTGAATTTGAAGAATAGGGATTGGCCGAAAACCAAGGCGATAAAAATGGACAACGCCAACGGCGTGTAACGCTGAACAGCCGGCATCACTAACCCCAAAATCGAACGAAAGCAGTATTAGAGTAGGCGATAATGGCCTGCCATGACAGACCGTTCGTCAATTTGGAGGCGTGTCGCGGAACTAGATGGAAAAAGATGTGCCGCAGCCGCAGGCCGCTTGCGCCAGCGGATTGTTGATTTGAAAGGCAGCGCCAATGAGATCATCGACAAAATCGATCTCGGATCCTTCCATGTACATCAGGGATACCGAATCGATAAGCACTGTCGCGCCTGCTTTTTTGATAACCAGATCATCGTCTGTTTTGGCGTTGTCGAGGGTAAAGCCATATTGAAAACCGGAACATCCACCGCCGGAAACCGACACGCGGAGCATTTTTTCGCCCTCTTCAGCGCCAATAATCTCGGCAATTCGCTTGGCGGCCCGGTCACTTACAGTGACTTGTGCGGGGGAGGCGACGTTTTCCGTGGTACTCATGCGTGGCTCTCAAAAGCTCTAAGGGTTTGTTTCCAAAGCAATTGTTATGTAATTACCAGATTTTCGCTGTCAATCGGTGTATTCAAGCGAAACAATTTTCTAAATTCCGCCATTTGCTGACAATTTTCAACCTTAGGGATTATTTTCAATGGTCTATGCTCCATATGCGTGCCGTGCGGAAATAAGCCGAGGCAGACTTTATAAAGAACCGGAAGCACCGACGCGGACTTGTTTTCAGCGCGATCGGGATCGAATTATCCATTCGGTGGCATTCAGGCGGCTTCAGTACAAAACCCAAGTGTTTGTCTATCATGAGGGTGACCATTATCGGACCCGGCTCACGCATTCGTTGGAAGTTGCCCAAATTGCCCGTTCAATCGCCCGCGTATTGCAGGTAGACGAGGACTTGACCGAAGCGGTGGCCCTTGCTCACGACCTTGGCCATACGCCGTTCGGGCATGCGGGGGAGGAGGCGCTTGACGCTTCTATGTCCGCCTATGGCGGGTTCGACCACAATGGCCATGCTCTTAGGTTGGTCACAACCCTTGAGAAGCGGTATGCCGATTTTGATGGGCTTAATCTGACATGGGATTGTTTAGAAGGCCTCGTCAAACACAATGGGCCTTTGACGGCCCAAGACCGTCCCCTGGAAAGCCTTCCGGAAGCGATTGTGGAATATCAAGGTCAGCACGATTTGGAACTCCAGAGTTTTCCGTCGGCCGAAGCACAGATCGCAGCGTTGTCAGATGACATTGCCTACAACAACCATGACATCGACGATGGCTTGCGGGCTGGCGTGATTACCGTGGATCAATTGCTGGCAATCCCTCTTGTGGGGGAAAAATTTCAAACCGTCATGGAACAAAACCCCGGGATCGAGGAGCGGCGCCTTATCCACGAGGCGGTGCGCCGCCTTATTGCCGCGATGGTTGACGATTTGCTCATGGAATCGAGGCGCCGTTTGCAGGCGCTGGCGCCAAAACATCCAGATGATATTCGCTATGCGGGACACCCTGTCATTGCGTTTAGCGACGAGATGGTAGAAAACAACCGCGCGCTAAAAGCCTTCCTCTTCGACAATATGTACCGGCACTTCAAGGTCAATCGGATTATGGCGAAGGCGAAGCGCGTGGTGACGGAGCTTTTTGACTTATTGTTCGAGAATCCGTCATTGATGCCGAACACAAAGGAAATGAAATCGAAAGGCTTGTCGCAGTTGGCATCGGCGCGTGCCGTTTCCGACTACATAGCGGGCATGACAGACCGATTTGCCTATAGCGAACATCGGCGGTTGTTTGAACTCAGCCCGCCTTACTAACACTCAGATTGCATAGACTTTTATGAACCCGTTTCAACATTTTGATTTGGAAGTAAAAAACTGCCTTGGCGCGCTGCAAGGTGAAGGGCATTTACCGTCGGACCTCAATCTGACCCATGTGAAAGTAGAGGCACCGAAAGATGCGGGGCATGGCGATCTGGCCACAAACGCAGCCATGGTTCTGGCGAAACAAGCCAAAATGCCCCCGCGCGACATCGCTGAATTGTTGGCCTCAAAACTAGAGACGGTGGCGGGTGTTCTGTTCGCAAATGTTGCGGGGCCCGGCTTCATTAATTTGAAGCTCGACAACGGTTTCTGGCAAAGCCAGTTGTCCGATATTCTTGAACAGGGGCCGGCCTTTGGCAAAAGCGACATCGGCGCCAACGAAAAGGTCAATGTCGAGTATGTATCTGCCAACCCGACAGGCCCGATGCATGTGGGCCATTGCCGAGGCGCTGTTTTTGGCGATGCGCTCGCAAACTTATTGGAAACAGCAGGTTATGCCGTCACGCGGGAGTATTACATTAACGATGCGGGTGCCCAGGTGGACGTATTGGCGCGATCTGCCTTCCTGCGCTATCGCGAAGCGCTTGGTGACGACATCGGCGACATTCCAGAGGGGCTCTACCCGGGAGATTATTTGGTTCCGGTCGGCCAAAAGCTTGCTGCCGAGCATGGGAACGCCTTAAAGGATCAGGATGAAGCAAACTGGCTTCCCATTGTGCGTGATGTGTCCATCGAAAGCATGATGGACATGATCCGGGACGATTTGTCGGCCTTGGGCATCGCGCAGGATGTGTTTTTCTCTGAACGCACCCTGCATCAAGAAAGGGATGGCACCAGCGCCATCTCCAGCACGATAGGGACTCTCGAAAAAGGCGGTCTCATTTACGAAGGTGTGCTTGAACCCCCGAAAGGTAAAAAGCCCGACGATTGGGAAGAGCGGGAACAGACGCTGTTTCGGGCAACGGATTTCGGCGACGATACGGACAGGCCCCTCAAAAAGTCAGATGGCAGTTATACCTATTTCGCATCTGATATTGCCTATCACCTCAACAAGTTCGAACGCGGATATTCCACCTTAATTGATGTGTGGGGAGCGGATCATGCAGGCTATATCAAACGAATGAGCGCTGCAGTTAAAGCGATCTCTCAAGGGGATGCGACCTTGGACGTTAAGGTTTGTCAGCTTGTTCGGCTTTTCCGTGATGGTGAACCCGTACGAATGTCCAAACGCGCCGGCAATTTTGTCACCCTTCGGGAAGTGGTGGACGAAGTTGGGTCTGATGTGGTCCGCTTCATGATGCTGTATCGGAAGAATGACGCGACGCTGGATTTTGATTTTGCGAAGGTTACGGAACAGTCCAAAGACAATCCGGTATTTTATGTTCAGTACGCGAATGCCCGCGTCCATTCGGTGCTGAGAACAGCCGAAGACACCTTGCCAGGTATTGGCGATTCACCTAAAGATTTCGCCGATAGTGATTTTTCGTTGTTGGGTGATGAGTCTGAATATCAGCTTATCAAACTGATGTCCGCATTCCCGCGCGCGGTAGAAAATGCTGCCCAGGCGCACGAACCTCACCGGATTGCGTTTTATTTATATGATCTGGCGTCAGAGTTTCACGCGCTTTGGAATAAAGGGAAAGAGGACGAGAGTTTGCGTTTTGTGTTGGGGGACAATGTGGACCTCACAAAAGCGCGCCTGGGATTGATAGTGGCCGTCGCTCAAACGATTGCAGTGGGGCTTGGAATTTTAGGGGTCAAGCCGGTAAAGGAAATGCGCTAAATGGCAAACTCGGAAAAAGCCGTCTACGAGGATTTCTCCGACGACAATTACATTGATCCGTTCGATGAGGAGGATTCCGATAACGAACGAGGTCCGATTGTCATTGTCATTGCGCTGATCACTCTTGCAGCCCTGCTTGGTGTCTTATGGGTCGGGGTTAATCTTGGACGGCAGGATGGGCAAAGCGGCCCGCCGATTTTGCGTGCCGAAACTGCACCTGCGAAATCAGTTCCCGAAAATAGGGGCGGACTGCAAATTCCCCATACCGACAAAACCGTTTTTGACGCCATCAACGGCAAACAAGCAGACGAACCGGAAGAACTTCTGCCACCGCCGGAAGAACCGATTATCCAAGCGGAGGCACCTGCGCCTGAGGCAGCGCCAAGCGGCGCGGAAGCCGCCACCGGTACCGATGTAAATGTAACGGACGCGCAAGCGGCGCTCGACACGTTGATCGAGGAACAGGTCGAAACACCGGCGGCGAGCACTGACGTGCCGTCTGAACCGGAAGAAACCGTTGCCGCTTTGTCGCCGCCACCCGGCGCCGCAGAACCAGCAGCCACGCCTGTGGCAGAGCCTGAAGCACCGGCCGTTCCAGACCCCAATGCGGAGCTGCAACTCGAAGTAACCACGCCGCCTGTGGCAGAGGTAGAGCCGGTGCCGACGGAAACGCCAACGCCGGTCGTCACAGATCCGTTCTTTGTCCAAGTCACCTCGGTTCGGACACGCAATGACGCTTTGGCGGCATGGGATCGCTTGCAAGGAAAATTTGGGTCGTTGATCGCTGCGTACCAGCCCGATATCCAAAAGGCCGATCTTGGAAATCGTGGGATTTATCATCGGCTGCGTGTGGGGCCGTTACAGGGGCGAGAAGCGGCGGCCAATCTTTGCGCGCAGTTTAAGCAGCAGGGGCAGGACTGTATTACCGTCAAATAGTGACTGACGGGCCTTAATCTCGGACGAATCGGTTAAAAGCCGCGCCGTTCGCGCGTTTTTGGCGGTTTTGTCAAGATTGACAAAGGCCACGTGATGGCCGAATACGGACCAATAGTTCGGACCAAAAACAAACAAATCCCCGCGTTACAAAATTGGGGAAAGAAGGTTCTGGGCTACAGGAAAGAGAGCGTCCTATTTCGATGGAACCTAATTTTGAGGATCCGAATGCGCCGTCCTATGACGTGGCTCAGGCGCCGGTGGATCCCGCAAATCTAATCGTTGATGTGGATGGCTTCGAGGGGCCACTCGACCTCTTGCTCGTGCTCGCACGGTCGCAAAAGGTGGACCTCAAAAAGATTTCCATTCTGGCGCTCGCCGACCAATATCTCAGCTTCATCGAAGAAGCACGTGCCCGAAAGCTGGAACTGGTCGCGGATTACCTCGTCATGGCCTCCTGGCTGGCTTATCTGAAGTCTCGCCTGTTATTGCCCGAACCTGAGGAAGAAGAGGGACCTTCCGGGGAGGAATTGGCGGCCCGTCTGGCCTTTCAATTGCAGCGCTTGGAAGCCATGCGGAATGTGGCGGCTCGGCTCATGGCACGGGACCGTTTAGGGCGCGATGTATTTCAGCGCGGTGCGCCTGAAGGCGTCCGTATTAATCGGACCACGGAATATTCGGACACGATCTTCGATCTCTTGAAGGCCTATTCCGATCAACGCGTCAAAACCGTCGCCGAGGAAATGCAAATCATTCGGGCGCCGGTTCTTGCCGTTGAGGAAGCGCGCGCCCGTATCGAGAATATGCTTGGAAAAATATCGGACTGGAGCCGGTTGGATGGGCTCCTGCTCGCTGAAATTGGCTTTGAAAATGGGCGTACCACATTGGCAAGTTCCCTAACGGCAAGCCTTGAGCTTGTGAAGGACGGCCATCTTGAAGTGCGCCAGCTGAACCCTTTTGGACCTATTTATATTCGGCGGCGTTCGCAGGACGCGAATGCGTCACCCGTGCCGCCGGCCCATGATCAAGGATAATCCTCTATGTCATCTATGGATATTGAGCCCCAAGCTGAAACGGTTGATGACAGCGTAACCGAAGAAGAAGCGGCTCCCTCTAACGTGACACAACTTTTTCCCGATCAAGCGCAGCATTTGAGAATGTTGGAAGCCCTGCTTTTTGCGGCGGCGGAACCCCTCGATCAGGCAACCATTGAAGCGCGGTTGCCGGACAACATCGATATTCCTTCCTTATTGGAACAGCTGCAGAAGGTTTATGAAAACCGAGGTGTAAATCTCATTGAAGTGGATGGCCGATGGACTTTCCGCACCGCTGCCGACCTTGCCTTCATGATGCAGAAAGACGCGGTGGAACAACGGCGTCTTTCCCGCGCCGGTATCGAGACGCTGGCCATCATTGCCTATCACCAGCCGGTCACGCGGGCGGAGATCGAAGAGATCCGTGGCGTGTCGGTAAGCAAGGGCACCTTGGACGTCTTGATGGAAGTAGGATGGGTCCGTCCACGCGGCCGCCGCCGTGTTCCGGGCCGTCCGGTTACCTATGGCACGACTCACGATTTCATGAGTCATTTTGGCCTTGCCGCCATTGGCGACCTACCGGGTATGGAAGAGCTGAAAGCCGCAGGCCTGTTGGATGCCAATCTGCCACCGAATTTTGAAGTGCCGACGCCGGCGGAAGAAGCGGAAGACGACGATGAGGATGAATTCGGTGAAGAATTCGCCGAGGGTAATGCCACGGTAGATGCCATCGAGGAATTCGCGGCGTCCTTGAATGAGGATGGCGTTGTTCGCACGGCAGAAGAGGACACGTCTGAGGAGACACCCGAGAAAGCCGTGAGCGTGGAAATGGCGGATGAGATCGCCGAAGACACCTCGGAGTCAGAAAGCACCGCAGAGGAAGAAGACCTTCCTCAAGATGAGGACGCGGATCAAATTCATGAGCCGGATTATTCTGAGGACGGCGAAGAGGCGGACTTGGATGAAGAAAACGATCCTTTGGACGAGGATCGGTAGGTACCCGGTATCCTGCTTCCTTTGGGCGCCTTGCTAATATTGCCGTTTGGCCTTACACCAGCTAATTGAGAATTGTTCGCAATAGAGCGACAAAGTCGTTTTTTCGAAACGATGCCGGTGGAATGAATAACCAACCAACAGTGTCTAGTCCGTTGCTGGAATTGCGCCAGGTCAGTCTCGTCTATGGCAAGACGCGCGTTGTGGATTCAATCGATTTGTCCATTGGCGAAAACGAGTTGGTGTGCCTTCTGGGACCGTCTGGATGCGGCAAGACCTCGACGCTGCGGATCGCGTCCGGCGTAGAGCGGCAGACAAGCGGTGCGGTCTTCTTCCAAGGGCGGGAGATATCGGGACCGAAACACCACGCACCGCCGGAAGCGCGCCAGATTGGGCTGATGTTTCAGGATTTTGCGCTTTTTCCCCACATGTCGGTGCTGGCCAATGTGGGATTTGGCTTGAAGGCCCTGGACCGCGCCGCCCGGCGAGAGCGGTCCATGGCCGCTCTAGAACGCATGGGGATGGCCCATCTCGCAGAAGCCTATCCGCATATGCTTTCCGGCGGCGAACAACAACGGGTTGCCTTGTGCCGGGCATTGGCCCCGGATCCGAAGATTATGCTGATGGATGAGCCGTTCTCCGGTCTCGATCGGGGGCTTCGAAACGCCGTGCGGGACGAAACCCGGCAGATGCTGGCCTCTGCGGGAGCCAGCGGTCTTCTGGTCACCCATGACGCAGAGGAAGCGATGGGAATTGCCGATCGCATTGTGCTTATGCGCAAGGGCAAATTTGTTCAGATTGGGTCGCCACGCGAAATTTACGATCACCCGGTTGATCTTGAATCGGCTGAGTTATTCAGCGAAATCAATAAATTAGAGGGCATTATTGAGGGTGGATCTTTGATGTCCGAGATTGGATCTTTCGACGTCAACGGCGCGCAGCCGCGGGCCAAGGCGGATATAGCGCTACGCTATTCGGACTTTCGCTTGCAAGAACCGTCGGATAAGCCGTCCTATCAGTTTAAGGTAACCATTCGATCGGTCAGATTTCTGGGAAGGGACTGCCAGATTGAATTTCAGGGGCCAAACGGCGGGCAGATTTTAAGGGCCCGTCTGCCGGATAATGCCAGTTTGGCCGCGGGTGAACACACAGAGCTTTACTTCCCAAAGGACAAAGTCCTTATTTTCGAGAGAAAATAGCCGTTTGTGTGCTTTTTTCGGTCCTTTACCCTGAACCAAGTGTTCTTATGTAAACTACTCGAACACTCTGCCAATAGCGCTTGACAAATTGTGGTCCAAGGTTGCTTTTGGCGGGTCAACAAACCTCCCGTAAGGAGAGAATTCATGGGTGTAAGTGTTTGGCAAATTCTGTTGGTGGCGGTTTTGGTCGTTCTCTTGTTTGGGCGCGGCAAAATTTCGGACCTGATGGGAGATGTTGCCAAGGGGATCCGCAGTTTCCGGAAGGGGCTGACGGAAGATCCCGACGAGCCAATGAAGACCATCAACCCGGATGGCGACGAAAAGACGGCGAGCAAGGACAACGCCGCGTCGTCTTAAACGGCGCGCGCGGGCACCAGTCTTAGGAGTCCATGCATGTTTGACATTGGCGGATGGGAACTTTTGTTCCTGATGATCATCGCTCTGGTGGTCGTCGGACCAAAAGAGCTGCCGCAATTGATGCGCATTATCGGCCAATGGACGGGTCGCGCCCGGGCAATGGTTCGGGAATTTCAGGCAAGCTTCGACGAAATGGCGCGGCAGGCAGAGCTTGACGAAATTCAAAAGGAAGTCGGCAACATCGCGGGTGGCAAAGAACTGCAAGATCTGAAAAAACAGATCAATGAGTCCGTCGACAATATGGTCGAAACGCCGAAGCCGATCGATACCCAAGAAGGGTATCAACCGCCGGCGGAAGACAGCGATGAGACAAGCGATACGGCCGACGCAACGGCCACACAACCGAAGCCATCTCAGCAGACCGGAACGACCGGATAACGCTTCATGAGTCAGGAAGACATCGATGCCACCAAAGCGCCGCTGATCGAGCATCTGGTCGAGTTGCGCAGCCGGTTGATCAAATCACTGATCGCCATCGGCATCGCCTTTCTTGGGGCTTATTATTTCGCCGATGACTTGTTCAACATTCTGATCGTTCCCTATCAGACCGCATCCGGCACGACCGATGTGACCTTAATCTACACAGCGCCTCAGGAAGCCTTTCTCACGCGCATCAAATTGGCGCTTTGGGGGGCCATTTTTGTCGCGTTCCCCGTTATTGCCACGCAAGTTTGGATGTTTGTGGCACCCGGCCTTTACGCGAATGAAAAAAATGCTTTCTTACCTTTCCTCGTGGCCACACCTGTCTTGTTCGGACTGGGTGCCGCGCTTTCCTATTTTGTGATTTTGCCTTTGGCACTCGGCTTTCTACTAAGCTTTGAACAATCCGGTGGTTCGGGACTTGCGGCGATCGAAAGTCTGCCGCAAGTCAGCCGCTACCTGGGTTTCATCATGACCATGGTGCTGGCATTCGGCATCTCGTTTCAGCTACCCGTTCTTCTGACTTTGTTGGGACGTGTGGGCCTGGTCAGTGCCGATCAGCTGCGCACTGGCCGAAAATTTGCGATCGTGGGGATCTTCGCGGCCGCGGCCATTTTGACACCGCCCGACATCATCAGTCAGGTGGGGCTCGGTGTGCCGATCATCATTCTTTATGAAATCTCGATCTTGTGCGTGGCGGCGATCGAACGGCGTCGCGAGGAAGAGGATGCGGAGCGCGAAGCAGAATCCTCGATAGGATAGTCTTGGAGCTCTCGTTTTTGTCACAAGACATTGATAACCAGAGCTTTAGCCGACTCAGGCTATAAGCCTTCGTGAAATCTCTATTTTTATTGCGGCAACGCCGTTTCAGCAGCCAGGTAGCGTCATGTTTGATTTGAAGCAGATCCGAAATGATCCAGACCTTTTCGATAAGGGGTGGGCATCGCGGGGGCTCGGCGCCGCATCGTCCGGCATTCTAGCACAAGATGAAGAGCATCGGCGCCTTCTAACAGAGCTTCAAAATCTCCAACAGCGGCGCAACGCGGCATCGAAGGAAATCGGCGGCGCCAAGAAGACCGGCGATGAGGCTAAAGCCCAGGCGTTGATGGATGAGGTGAATACCATCAAGACCGAGATGGAAACGCTGCAGGAGAAGGCTGACGCCCTTGGCAAGGGCATAGAGGACGAGCTGTCAGCTTTACCGAACATCCCGGCGGAAGACGTGCCCGTGGGCGAAGACGAAGACGCCAATGTGGAGGTTGCGCGTTGGGGGGACGCGCCGGCGATGGATTTCGATCCCAAGGCGCATGATGATCTTGGCGGGACGTTGATGGATTTTGAAACCGCCGCCCGTATGTCTGGCGCGCGCTTTGTGGCCCTCAAAGGGCCTTATGCGCGCCTTGAACGGGCCATTGCCGGGTTCATGTTGGATCTTCACACTACGGAATTTGGCTACACCGAAGTTGTGCCGCCGTTTTTAGTAAAAGATCAGGCGATGTACGGCACCGCGCAGCTGCCTAAATTCGCGGATGATCAGTATCGCACCACCAATGATTTCTGGCTGATCCCCACAGCGGAAGTGCCCCTTACTAATTTGGTGCGCGAGCAAATCCTCTCGGAAGAGGAATTGCCGCTTCGCTTTACGGCCTACACACCTTGCTTTCGTCAAGAAGCAGGCGCGGCAGGACGCGACACCCGCGGCATGATCCGTCAGCACCAGTTCTCAAAAGTGGAATTGGTGAGCATCACAACACCTGACAAATCCGCCGAAGAACATGAACATCTCACCTCGTGTGCCGAAGCGGTGCTGCAAAAGTTAGGGCTGTCTTATCGCAAAATGGTTTTGTGTACCGGCGATATGGGGTTCTCCGCGCGCCGCACTTATGACCTGGAAGTATGGTTGCCCAGTCAGAAAACATTTCGCGAGATTTCAAGTTGTTCGGTGTGTGGCGACTTTCAAGCCCGCCGCATGGGCGCTCGCTATCGCCCGGCGGAAGGGAAAGGCACTCAATTTGTTCACACACTCAACGGATCTGGTCTCGCCGTTGGGCGGACGCTTGTGGCGATTGTCGAGAATTATCAGAATGCGGATGGCTCGATCACCATTCCGGACGTGCTGCAACCCTATATGGGGGGCCTCAACCGAATTGAGCCGGCCCAATGACCAAGTCAGCACCACACACGACGCCTGAAAAGTTGCCGTTAAGAATTTTGTTAACGAATGACGATGGCATCCACGCGCCAGGCCTTAAATCTCTGGAGAAGATTGCAAAGGAATTGTCGGACGATGTGTGGATCGTTGCGCCGGAAACCGAGCAAAGCGGTGCGTCGCATTCCCTGACATTGAATAACATTCTGCGCACACGACAGCTTTCTAAGAAGCATTTTGCGGTTCATGGAACGCCGGCGGATTGCGTGGTGATGGGCGTGCGCAACATTTTAACGGACAAGGCGCCGGATTTGATCATGTCCGGCGTTAATCGCGGTGGAAACATTGCCGACGACATTACCTATTCGGGCACCATCGCCGGTGCGATGGAAGGGACCTTGTTGGGCTTTCCGTCCATTGCGCTCAGCCAGGCCTACGGGTTTTCCGGACGGGACAAAGTGAAATGGTCGACGGCGGAACATCATGGAGCCCCGCTCGTGCGGTCCTTGCTGGCGGAGGGGTGGCCGGAAGATGTTCTGATCAACATCAATTTTCCGGATGTGGTTCACAGTTCGGTGGACAGCGTTGAGGTCACGGTACAGGGCAAGCGAGATCAATCGAACCTGGCAATCGACGAACGTTTGGATGGCCGGGGCAATCCCTATTACTGGCTGGGATTCCAGTGGCGTATGAGCAACCCTCCGGAAGGCACTGATTTAAAAGCAATTTATGAGGGGCGGATTTCCGTAACGCCGCTCCACCTCAATCTCACCCATAAATCGACCCAAAGCCGTCTCAAAGACATTCTGAACGGCCCGCCGCCGGCCGGATCATAAACGTGCGGACGTTGCGATCGAATTTCTTTAGACTTTCTGCATCGTGACGGAAGACACCAGAAAAATAAAACTTGTGATGGACCTGCGCCGGCGCGGGATCACCGATCAACGCGTATTATCCGCGGTGGAACGGGTGCCCCGCGAATTGTTCGTGCCCGACATGTTTTCCGACCAAGCCTTTGATGACACAGCACTTCCGATTGATTGTGGACAGACGATCAGCCAGCCTTACATCGTCGCCTATATGACCCAGATGTTGAACTTAGGCGACCGGATGAAAATTTTGGAAGTGGGCACCGGGTCGGGATATCAGACGGCAATCCTGGCTGCGCTATCGCGCCGCACCTATACGATCGAACGGCACCGCCCTTTGTTAGAAGAAGCGGAAGCAAAGTTTAAAGCGCTGAATATCTCAAATATTACAACGCGGGTAGGGGACGGTCTTAAGGGATGGCCTGAGCAAGAACCCTTTGACCGTATTATTGTTACGGCTGCTGCGGAAGAATTGCCTCTAGGACTCTGTAAACAATTAAAAATCGGCGGGCGGATGATCATCCCAGTCGGCAAAACCAGCGCGGAGCAAAAGTTAATCTGCGTAGATCGTAACGAAGAAGGCTTTGACGTGACCGACTTATTGCCGGTACGATTCGTTCCATTGGTGGAAGGGGTGGCATGAGATCGGCAAACGATGTTGGGATTCCGCAGGGTACGTATTTTCAGTTTGGGGATGTTTGGGTTGGCGCTCACAGCATGTGCGCAACCTTACGAGTCCAAACCAAACTTTTTTCAAGACGGTTATTCTGAAAGTCGTGCCCGCGCGCCCGCGCAACGTGCCGCTGACGGACGCTCGACGATCAAGGTCTATCGAGGCGATACGCTGTACAGTCTAGCTCGACGCTATCGCACATCGGTGGGGGAGTTGGCGTCCGCCAATGGGTTATTCGCGCCCTATGCGCTCACGGCGGGCCAAACCCTGGTATTGCCAGGAACTCAAACAGCACTCGCGCCTCCGCCCAGCGCCCGGAAAGCGGCGCCGAAGCCTCAGCAGCGGGCGCGTGTGCATGTGGTGCGCCCCAAAGAGACGCTCTACCGTATTTCCGTAAACAATAACACGTCGGTTCAGAATCTCGCGCAGTTGAATGGCATTCGCGCTCCCTACAGTTTGGCGGTCGGTCAGACCCTTAGGTTGCCGGGGATGACTGACGATACCGCGACCGGTGCGATCGCGCCGCCGCCAGGTCAGGCAAAACGCGCAGATACCCGGCCCGTGGAACGTAAGACAGCGCGTATTGCGCCTCCGCCACAGAAGACAAAATCAATTTATGCACCGTCGCGACGGTATCGCAGCTCCAATGCCAAATTCATTTGGCCGGTGGAGGGGCGCGTCATATCTCGTTTTGGCGGCAAGGCCACCGGTCTGCGCAATGACGGCATTAATATCAAAACCGACGCAGGCGCTCCCGTGCGCGCCGCGAGCGAGGGCATCGTCACCTATGCCGGTAATGAACTACGCGGCTATGGAAACCTGCTGCTGGTGAAACATCCGGACGGTTACATCACGGCCTATGCCCACAACAGCGAATTGCTCGTGAAGAAGGGCGCAAAGGTCCAAAAGGGGCAGGTCATCGCCGCTGTCGGCGAGACGGGCAGCGTTACGGAACCCCAATTGCATTTCGAAATACGCAAAGGGTCAAAGGCCATGAACCCGGAAAAATATCTCGGGAAATAGCACCCTAAAGGGATTGTTCGAGCCGCCCCGCGAGATCCTGAATAAACTGCCAGGCCACACGTCCCGACCGAGCTCCCCGCGTGGCCGACCACTCAACAGCGTCCGCATGCGATTGCTCACGATCGGTCTTTAAACCGTAATGGTCGATATAGGCGTCCACCATGTCCAGATAATCCGTCTGGCTGCAATTGTGGAAGCCCAGCCACAGACCGAAGCGGTCTGACAATGACACCTTTTCTTCAACCGCTTCGGCGGGATTGATCGCCGTGGAACGCTCGTTTTCCATCATGTCGCGGGGAATGAGGTGCCGCCGGTTAGATGTCGCGTAAAAAATGACGTTCTGTGGCCGTCCTTCAATACCGCCTTCCAAGGCGGCTTTGAGGGATTTGTAGCTTGCATCATCTCCATCAAAGGACAGGTCGTCGCAAAAGACGATGAAACGCCTCGATGACGCCCTGAGTTGACGTAACAGATCTGGAAGGCCATCAATGTCTTCCCGGTGGATTTCCACCAGGCCAACCGGCGACACCGCTTCGGTGTTAACGGCGGCATGCACGGCCTTCACCAGGGAACTCTTGCCCATGCCGCGCGCGCCCCACAAAAGGGCATTGTTCGCCGAAAATCCTTTCGCAAACCGCCGCGTATTGTCCCACAAAATGTCCCGCACATGATCGATCCCCTTGAGCAGGGAGATATCGACGCGAGAGACAATTTTGATCGGATCCAGCGTTCGCGCAGGGCTCCACACATATGCATCGTGGGCCGACAGATCTTGTGGGGCCTGGACTTTGGGCGCTATCCGCTCCAAGGCCTCAGCAATGCGGGCCAGCAGATTGCGGAGGTCTTGGTCTGGTTCAAGGGTGGGATCAGGTGGCATTTGGGAGAAACGTTTCCTATCTATCGGTCTATCGGACGGGTCCGTTAAGGTGCGGGCAAAGGCGGCAGAGCCCGCTTTGCATTGCATTCCGCTTCCTCGGCGTTATATTCCGCGGGATTCGATCATGCAATTACCGCCAGCGATGGGCCAATCCTGGCCATAACAGCGGAAAAACCGCCCATTTTGGAGGCCTACATGTTTATCAGCCCAGCCTATGCCCAGGCATCCGGCGGCGGAGGAGATTTCCTCATCTCGCTTTTTCCGATCATTCTTATGTTCGGTATCGTGTATTTCCTGATTATCCGGCCCCAGAGCCAACGGGTGAAAAAGCACCGAGAAATGGTGGAAGCCCTGCGCCGGGGGGATACGGTGGTCACGTCAGGCGGCATTATGGGAAAAGTTACCAAGGTCTCGGATAATGAAGCCACCGTTGAAATTGCTGAAGGTGTTCGCGTGCGGGTGGTGAAAAGCACAATCTCCGACGTGACGTCGAAGACGGAACCAGCCGGAACGCCGTCTGCCGCCAATAAGAACGAAAGCACCAGCTAACCCGATCGGGTCAGGAACGACGTTTCGCTTATGCTCTATTTTTCCCGTTGGAAAACCGTCTCCATCATCGCCGTCTGTGTGTTGGGCGTTCTGTTCGCTCTGCCGAACTTCTTCTCCCAGCGCCAGCTCGACACGATCGCGGGGTGGGGGTTTTTGCCCACCCAGCAAATTAATCTTGGCCTCGATTTGCGAGGTGGCAGCTATTTGCTGATCGAGGTGGACGTAGAGACGTTAAAAAAAGAACGTCTTGAAAACCTCAAAGACGATATTCGCGCAACGCTGCGGAAAGAACGTATCGGCTATCGAAATTTGAACATTGTGGACGACACGGTTGGTGTTCGGATCAATCAGGACGAGGATATCGAAAAAGCCGAGAAGCTGATCAGCGACCTGGTAACGCCTGTGGGGACCATACTGGGTGGCTTGCAACAGGAATACACCGTCGCGACCAATCAGAGGTCCATTAGCGTCGAGATGACAGAGGCGACGCTCACGAAGTTGTCTCGCGAGGCGGTTACCCAATCCATTGAGATTATCCGTCGCCGGATTGACGAGTTGGGGACGACCGAACCCATCATTCAGCAACAAGGGGATAAGCGGATTATCGTTCAGGCTCCGGGCGTTGATGATCCGGAAGAACTGAAACGCATCATTGGCACGACGGCGAAGCTTTCTTTTCATCTGTTGGACAATTCGGTGTCCATTCAAGAAGCGCTGAACGGTCGGGTGCCGCCAGGTGCGATGGTCTTGCCGGGATTGGAGGACGATCCGGGCGGGCCCTACCTGCTTAAAAAACGGGCCGTTGTGGGCGGTGAAGACCTTGTCACCGCCAGTGGTGAGTTCAACCAGCAAAACAGCGAATGGGTCGTCTCGTTCCGTTTTAACACCTCAGGCGCGAAAAAATTCGGCGACATAACGCTTCAAAATGTGGGGCGTCCCTTTGCGATCGTTCTGGATGACAAAGTTATCTCAGCGCCCGTGATCCGGGAGCCGATTTTGGGTGGGTCCGGCCAAATCAGTGGTAATTTTACCGTCGAATCCGCAAATGAGCTTGCGATCCTCTTGAGCGCTGGCGCACTTCCCGCACCCTTGGAATTCGTTCAAGAAAGCTCTGTTGGCGCGCTGCTCGGGGCGGATTCGGTGGCCAAGGGGGAACTTGCAGCCGTTATTGGATTTGCGGGCGTCATCGTTTTCATTTTCATCAGTTACGGGTTGTTCGGCGTTTTCGCCAATGCAGCCTTGATCATCAATGTGGTGCTGATTGCAGCCGCTTTGTCGTTCCTGCAAGCAACCCTGACATTGCCCGGCATTGCCGGGATCGTTCTGACCATCGGTATGGCAGTGGACGCGAATGTCCTGATTTTTGAGCGTATTCGAGAAGAGTTCGCTGCCGGGAAAACACCGATCAACGCGATTGACGCCGGTTATTCGCGCGCGCTGAGTACCATTTTAGACGCAAACATCACCACACTGATTGCTGCCGTGCTCTTGTTCTCCTTTGGGTCCGGACCGATCCGCGGTTTCTCGGTAACCTTGGGCATCGGGATTGTGACGTCGGTGTTCACCGCCTTTGTGGTAACGCGTCTGATGATCGCGACCTGGGTGCGCGCGCGCCGGCCGTCGCTGCTGCCAATATAGAAGGGAACAAAAATCATGTGGCAATTACGTCTTGTTCCCCAAAAAACTAAAATTGGTTTCATCCGCTGGCGGATGGTATCGGCGGTGCTGTCGACCATTTTGATCTTGGCGTCCGTCGGACTGTTCGCAACGAATGGACTGAACTACGGCATCGATTTCAAGGGCGGCTCGCTGATTGAATTCAAAACGGCGGGGTCGGCAGAGTTGGGACAAGTCCGCGCGCTTGTTGGCGAAATGAATCTGGGGGACGTCCAGGTTCAGGAATTTGGTGCGACGGACACCGTCTTGGTCATTGTGGAGACGCAACCGGGTGGCGTGAAGGTACAAGACCAAGTGGTTGATCAGGTGGTCGCAACGCTCAACAACAACCTCGACGGGGGCATTACCGTCAATCGTCGGGAATTCGTCAGTGGCGGTGTGAGCCAGGAATTGGTTCGAGATGGCACCATGGCGGTCGTCTTCGCGATCCTCGCCATGCTGGCTTACATCTGGTTTCGGTTCGAATGGCAGTTCAGCGTCGGCGCGGTCTTGGCCTTGTTGCACGATGTCGTGCTGACAATCGGCGTTTTCTCCCTGGTGCAGTTAGAGTTCGGCCTGCCGATCATCGCGGCACTTCTCACCATTGTCGGGTATTCCATGAACGATACGGTGGTGGTGTATGACCGCGTGCGCGAGAATTTGCGGAAATACAAAAAGATGCCCTTATCGGAACTGCTGGACCTTTCGGTGAATGACACCTTGTCCAGAACCATCATGACCTCTGTGACCACGCTGATCGCGCTCGGATCGCTCTACGTGCTGGGGGGCGAAAACATTCGCGGATTTACCTTCGCCATGATCTGGGGCATTTTTGTCGGGACCTACTCGTCGATTTTCATTGCCGCACCGTTGCTCCTCGTCTTGGGGGTCAAGCGGGATTGGAGTGAAGAGGCCGCAAAGAAGGCCGCTGCCGCGCAGCCCTAATCGAGGGACCGCGTTTCGTGAAAGCCACGAGCCATGCTTGAGATAAAGACACCTGATTTTGGTGAACAGCCGCCCATTGATGCCTATGGCAATGGTGGCTTCCGGATCGGAGCTATTCGCCATCAGGGATCATTGCTGATCACGCCCTCTCGGGCTGTGGAATGGGGACCGCTGTCGATCGACGACCTTACCGCTCAATCTTTCGACGGGCTTACCCAAGACGCATCCGGTATTGAACTGTTGTTGCTCGGGTGCGGCCCGAGAATCGCGTTGATTCCCAGTGCCATACGTGAGTCGGTACGGAACATGGGCATGGTTTTAGAGCCCATGGACACAGGTGCCGCTTGCCGTACCTATAATGTTCTTTTGGCGGAGAAACGAAAGGTTGCTGCGGCTTTGATCGCCGTAGACTGAAAGTTCGTTAACGCCCCATCGTTCCCAGCCTTTACAAATTCAGCGTCATGGTCCTAGGCTGTACCGGACAGGCCAATTTTGTTGGCCGACCGTAGCTTCGCACAACCCGCTAACAAGTTGAAAAATTATATTTTTGGGGAGGTCCAGACAGTGGCTGCAATATTAACTTCATTACGGAACACGGTGATTGCGGGGACGGTCCTCGCTTTTGTGTTGTTCCTTCTTTACGTCCAATTACAAGGGTATGGCGGTTACGCCTTTTGGCAGTTCTTTTTCCGTTGGCTTCACGTTCTGGCCGGTGTGATGTGGATCGGACTGCTTTGGTATTTCAACTTTGTACAAATACCGACCATGCCGAAAATTCCCGATGACCTGAAACCAGCGGTCGGCGGTTACATTGCGCCAGAAGCGCTGTGGTGGTTCCGTTGGGGCGCCATGGCCACAATCGTGACCGGTTTGATTTTGGCCGCGATGAATGGCTATCTCGCGGATGCATTGCTTCTTGGGGCGCAAAACGGATTTGCGGTTCCGAAGAACATCGCCATTGGGATCGGCATGTGGCTTGGCACCATCATGTGGTTCAATGTGTGGTTCGTCATTTGGCCGAACCAGCAAAAAGCGTTGAACATCGCCAATATGCATCCCGACATCAGCGCCGAAGACAAAGCGGCGGCGGCCCGCACGGCCATGTTGTTTTCACGGACAAATACCATGCTGTCGATTCCGATGTTGTTTGCCATGGTATCCGCGCAAAACATCTACTAAGTAAAGCGCACGCTTAAAGTAAGGGGCCGCCCTTTGTGGGCGGCCTTTTTCATTGCATATAGACTTCATGACCGACCAACACGGCCTTTCCTATTGCGCAGATATGGTGCGCCGCCTCGACAAGGATCGATTCCTGACCGCTCTATTTGCGCCGGAACCAGCGCGATCGAGATTGATGGCGCTCTATGCGTTCAATCTGGAAGTGGCACGCACGCGGGAAAACGTGTCGGAGCCCATGATTGGCGAAATTCGCCTTCAATGGTGGCGGGACGCGCTGGATGCGATTTACAAAGGGGCCCCGCCGGAACACGAAGTCGCCCAAGCGCTCGCGCAGGCGATTGAGGCCAGCGGATTAGAGCGTGGGCCTTTGGACCGTTTGATTGATGCGCGCACATTCGATTTGTACGACGAGCCTATGGAAACGCAGGTGGATCTTCAAACCTATCTCGATGGCACGTCGTCTGCGTTACTGGAAGCTGCCATCGACCTCATCGGGAGTGGCGGCGTCGAGCAAGAAACGATCGAAGCAGCGGGGCAGGCCTGGGGGCTGACCGGTTTGTTGCGGGCGTTGCCGATCCACATTCAACGGCGTCAGCAGTTTATACCAACAGAGGTATTGGGCCGGCACAATGTTGCGTGGTCTGATTTTGAGGACGGCAACAGAACCAAGACCGCCCCGGTCATATCCGATTTGGCCGATCGGGCGCGTGCAGAGATCTCTAAACTAAAGTCCGTTTCGAAAGACGTGCGACCGGTTTTCTTGCCAGCTTCAATCGCGCGGCTTTATTTACGTGAACTAGCGCAGCCGAACTGTGATCCGTGTACGACTATTATCGATGTGCCTGTGTTTCGAAAACAAGCATCGATGATTTGGCGCAGCCTGTCGGGCCGATTATAGGTCTATTCAGCGGCGGCTTTGAGGCCCAGCCACTGGTTTACATCCACAAGGGCGCGGGCAGTGATGGCGCGTTTCTTGGCACGGCCTTTTTCTTTCCCGCGGAACTTCCCTTCCACCTTCGCCGGTGGAAACAAACCGAAATTGACATTCATCGGCTGGAAGCTTTTGGCATCTGCCCCCCCTGTGATGTGGTTCAGCAATGCCCCGAAGGCTGTGGTTTCAGGAGGCAGTGACTGCGGCGTTTGCAGAACGTCGGAGGCGGTGAAGCGTCCGGCTAGAAGTCCAATGGCCGAACTTTCCACATAACCTTCAACGCCTGTAACTTGTCCGGCAAACCGCAGGCCGGGCCGTTTTGTCCACTGCAGGGAAGGGTCCAACATTTTCGGACTGTTGATGAAGGTGTTGCGGTGAAGGCCGCCAAGCCGGGCGAAGCGGGCGTTTTCAAGGCCGGGAATGGTTTTGAACAGTTTGGTTTGTTCGCCGTGTTTCAGTTTGGTTTGAAAGCCCACCAGGTTATAGAGCGTGCCCAGAGCGTTATCTTGGCGCAGTTGCACCACCGCATAGGGTTTTTGATCCGAATGCGGATTGGTCAACCCAATGGGTTTCATGGGGCCAAAGCGCAACGTCTCGCGCCCCCGTTCCGCCATCACTTCGATGGGCAAGCAGCCTTCAAAGTAAGGTGTGGATTTTTCCCATTCTTTGAAATCCGTCTTTTCGCCGTCGATGAGCCCATCTATGAAGCGGTAATATTCTTCTTCCGTCAGCGGACAATTTAAGTAATCGGCGCCGTCGCCGCCGGGTCCTGCTTTGTCGTATCGCGACTGAAACCAGGCTTTGGACATGTCTACGGAGTCTTTGTAAACGATGGGGGCGATGGCATCGAAGAAGGCCAAGGAATCTTCTCCGGATGCCGTTCGAATGGCATCGGCTAGAGGGGCCGCCGTCAACGGGCCAGTGGCGATAATGACGCAGTTCCAATCTTCAGGGGGCAGGCCATCGATACATTCCCGTTTCAGTGTGAAAAGGGGGTGGTCGAGCAGCGTTCTTTGAACGGTCTCGGCGAAACCCTCGCGGTCAACGGCAAGTGCCCCGCCAGCCGGCAGCTTGTGTGCATCGGCACAGCGCATGATCAATGAATTGGCGCGGCGCATTTCCTCGTGCAGCAGGCCCACGGCATTGTTCTCCGCATCGTCGGAGCGAAATGAGTTGGAGCACACGAGTTCCGCCAATTGGTCCGTCACATGCGCGTCGGTGGGCTGCACCGGCCGCATTTCATGCAAGATGACGGGGATACCGGCATTCAGAAGCTGCCAACTGGCTTCACATCCGGCCAGGCCGCCGCCGATGATGTGAACAGGTTGAGGTGTCGTCTCATGCATGTTTCGAACTAGGTTCCGTATGGTTTTTCAACAGGCGCGCCGGAGGAAAAATCAATGACCCGGAAGGGGGTCGTTCTGCCATCCCATGTGTCGGCGCCACGTTTCACGATGCCGAAAAATGCATCATAGAAATCGCTGCGGGCCATCATCTGCATCATGACGCCCGGTTGGTCAATATTGTCCGCATAGATATGCGCCTCTCCATAGCGTTGGGCGATGCACCACTTTTCGCCATCCGCGTTAAGTTTCGCGAACGCGTCATCCACATTGTCCACCCAAACGGCCAAATGTTGGAGACCACCATCGGGGTGGTGTTTTAAGTAATCCGCGTAAATGTTGGGGTTGGTCCCGGTCGGTTGGATGACCTCAATTTGCTGGTCGCCGGAATAGGCGAATGCGGCGCGCATTTTCGATTTTATTGGGTCGCCATAGTACTCACCATCCATGCCATCGATATCGGCAATGTAGAACGGCCCGATACCGCGGGCTATCCAGTGGGCCATAGCGGCATCCACATCCGGCACCACGTAACCTTGTTGAACGACATTTCCGAACAAATGGCTCATTTAGCGGCATCCAATCATTGCATTTTACGGGTTAGAAGACGTGTTATCCCCAGATAGGTGGCCGGCGGTCAATCCAAGGGGCTTCGCTCTCCAATTGGGAGGCGAGACGGATCAGGGTCGCCTCATCGCCGTACCTTCCGACAAAGTGCATGCCAATTGGCAGACCATTTTCACTCATGCACAACGGCACCGACATGGCCGGCTGGCCCGTGAAATTAAACGGAGGTGTGGTCGCGAGGATTTTGGCTTGGTTCTTGTTGAATGTTCTCGGGTCCTGATTGGCCGGGTCCATATAGCCAATTTCCGGCGGGACAATGCCCAGCACTGGCGCCAAATACACGTCCACCTGTTCGAAGATTGCCAGGGTTTGGCGGTTGATTTCCCGGAGGGCCCGCAAGCCGCGCATCACGCTTTCGCCTGAAGCGCGTTTACCGGCTTTGATAATGGCCCAGGTAAGTGGCTCAAAATCCTCTTCTTGAGGGTCACGTCCACGGGCTTCCGTCAGCCGACTGATTTTTGCGGCAAAATCTGATGCGGAGAACGCGCTATGCGCTTTGTACATTTCACGCCAATCGATACCCAGTGAGCGTTCTTCCACGTCATGCCCGAGAGAGCGGAGGAGGTCGATGGTGTTGTTCAAGGCGTCCATCACGGCCGGTTCCGGATCCATGCCAATACCGTTCTCGATGGAGTAGGCGATTTTGAGTTTGCCGGGTTTGGCGCCCACTTCCATCGAGAATGGACGTTCTTTCGGCGGGTAGGCATAGGGCGATTGCGGTTCTGGGTAACCGGTTGCATCCAAGACGGCGGCTGAGTCCCGCACGGACCGTGTGACGACATGGTCGACGGACAACCCAATAACACGGTCGGTGTTGGCACCATTGGGGTTTCTATCGCGTGTGATTTTGAGGCCGAACAATCCGCAACACGCCGCTGGGATGCGTATGGACCCCAGGCCGTCGCTCGCATGGGCAATGGGGACAATCCCCGCCGCCACCGCGGAGGCGGCGCCGCCGCTGGAGCCGCCCGCAATATGATCCGTATTCCAGGGGTTTCGGCAAGGACCCAGAAGGGCACTTTCCGTCGTGCCTGTGATGCCGAATTCCGGGGTGTTGGTTTTTCCCAGCAGAATGAAACCAGCATCTCGGAAGCGCGCTGTTAACAGACCATCCTCAGCATCCACATCATCTTTGCAGTAGCGGCTGCCATCGGTGCGTGGCCAGCCTTTGACAGGACAGCCAAGATCTTTGATCAACAGAGGTATGCCTCGAAAGGGGCCATCTGGTAAGTCTGTCTGCGCCGTGGCGCGGGCTTCGTCAAAGGCCGAATAGACGACGGCGTTGAGCGAGTTGTTATGGCGTTCGATCCGCTCTATGGCGGCATCCACCAATTCTAATGGCGTGACCTCTTTCTTACGGATCAAATCCGCAAGGCCCACACCGTCAAATTCTGAAAACTCCGCAAAGCTCATGGTGATGCCTCCCTGATGTTGATTGTCTAAATGATAAGTTGCCGATCAAGGGGATGCCACACCAAATGCGGCGATTGCGCCGGTTTATCCGATAGGAAACAATAGAGAACCGATTCGGGGAGAAGAATATGGCTGCTCAGCTCGAAGTAGTGCCGGCCGCAACCGGCGCGTTTTCCAAGACACTGGACAATTTAGGTCTCATTTTTCAATTGGGCGTAGCGCCGTTTGGGGCGTTGTTTATTTGGTATCTAATCGTCGGGCTTTTTGGAGGCACGCTTGGCTCGCTGCTCGCCCAAATCGGGGTTGGTGTCGCGACCGCTTTGTTGGCGGCACCGCTTTTCAGACATTATTTGTTGAAAGAAACGCCACGTTCGGAATCGATCGCCTTCAACTTTGGCGACCGCGAAAAGAACGTGGCCATGGTCTATGTGGGCTATGCTCTGATTGGCTGGGTGCCCACATTGTTGGCGCTAAATGGTAACGGCATTCTTGCGTTAATCGCCTCTTTGGCCTTGCTCTATTTTGTTGTGCGGCTGATTTTGTTACCCGCACGGGTGGCTTTGGATAACCCGATCGACTTGGGTGCCGCTTATGCCAAAACAGATGGTCATTTCTTTCAAATCTTCCTCGCGATCATACTGGTTGGTATTTTGCTGGCGGTCATCTTTGTGCTTTTGTCTTTAATCGGAATTGTTGGAACGGCCGGAATGGTGCCGGGGGGGATCATTCAGTCCTTCTTCACGGCGGTCCTTCAATTGTTCACGTCGGCCGTTTCGATTGCGTTCATCGCGAATGTCTATGAAGCTTTAGTGCCGTCGGAACCTCAAGCTCCCGAGGTGATCGAAGCGCCGGCCACCCCGACGCCGCCTGACCCAGAGCCTAACAGCGACGACAAGCCATCGACGGATACTTAAGCCCGCGCGCGAGAGCGGGTGGTCTTTGTTGTTGGGGGAGTCTTAGCACGCGATTTGGTGGTTTTCCGTTTTGGTGCGGCGGTGCCGTTGACCTTAGCGTGTCCATTGGCTTTTTTCGGCACGGCCTTTTTAGCCGTCGGTTTTCTGGCGGGGCGACGCGCAAAGATTTCTTTTAAGAAACGGCCCGTGTGGCTCAATTTGCTCGCGGCTACATCCTCTGGCGTGCCGTGGGCGACGATTTGCCCGCCGCCGTCACCGCCTTCCGGGCCAAGATCCAGGATCCAATCGGCGGTCTTAATGACCTCGAGATTGTGTTCGATGACCACGACCGTGTTGCCTTGATCCACCAACTCGTGAAGCACTTCCAGCAATTTGCGTACATCCTCGAAATGTAATCCGGTAGTCGGTTCATCCAAGATGTACAAGGTGCGCCCCGTGGCGCGGCGCGACAATTCCTTCGCCAGTTTTACCCGCTGCGCTTCGCCGCCGGATAGGGTGGTCGCCTGTTGACCCACCTTGATGTAGCCAAGCCCAACGCGTTTGAGCGTGTCCAATTTTTCGCGGACGGCGGGGACCGCCTTGAAAAATTCGGCGCCGTCTTCGACGGTCATGTCCAGCACGTCCGCGATGGACTTATCCTTGAACTTAATCTCCAAGGTTTCCCGGTTATAGCGTTTGCCTTTGCACTGGTCGCATTGAACATACACATCCGGCAGGAAGTGCATTTCAATCTTGATGACGCCATCGCCCTGGCAGGCCTCGCAGCGTCCCCCTTTAACATTGAACGAAAACCGGCCTGGCTTGTAGCCGCGCGCTTTTGCTTCCGGCAGGCCGGCGAACCATTCCCGAATGGGCGTGAAAGCGCCTGTATAGGTCGCGGGATTGGACCGCGGTGTCCGGCCAATGGGGGATTGGTCGATATCGATGACTTTATCGAGGAACTCCAGCCCCTGAATATCTTCATGGGCCCCCGGATGTTCCCGCGCTCCGTTCAAGCGGCGGGCAGTTGCCTTATACAGCGTTTCGATGATGAGCGTTGATTTACCGCCCCCCGACACGCCGGTCACGCAGGTGAAGGTCCCCAGCGGAACTTCTGCGTCCACGTTTTTCAGGTTGTTTTCCGATGCGCCGAGAACTTTAAGGGACCGCTCGCTCAAAATTTCGCGGCGTTCGTCTGGAATGGGCACCTGTTTGAAGCCGGTAAGGTATTGTCCCGTGAGGCTTTTGTTGTTTTGCATCACCTTTTTCGGTGTGCCTTCCGCCACAACCTCGCCACCATGCACCCCGGCGCCGGGCCCCATATCGACCACATGATCCGCACACAGAATGGCTTCTTCATCATGTTCCACCACGACGACCGTGTTGCCAAGGTCGCGCAGCCGCTTCAGCGTTTCAAGCAATCGTTCATTGTCACGTTGGTGGAGACCGATGGACGGTTCGTCCAAGACATACAACACACCGGTCAATCCAGATCCGATTTGAGAGGCCAAGCGAATGCGTTGGGATTCTCCGCCGGACAGGGTGCCGGAATTGCGGGACAGGGATAGATATTCCAGTCCCACATTATTGAGGAAGAACAACCGTTCACGGATTTCTTTCAATATTCGTCCGGCAATTTCATTTTGTTTTTTGTTCAAATGCTTGGGCAGCGCGTCAAACCAGGCACCGGCTTCTTTGATCGACATCTGGGAGACTTCGCCCACATGCAAACCATTGATTTTGACGGCGAGCGCTTCGGGTTTAAGGCGATATCCGCCACAATCCTCGCAACTGGTGATGCCCTGAAAGCGCTCGATTTCTTCGCGCACCCAAGCTGAATCCGTTTCGCGCCAGCGCCGCTCCAAATTAGGGATCACCCCTTCAAAGGGTTTCTTGGTTTCATAGCGGCGCAGCCCATCGTCGTAGACGAAGGTGACTTCTTGTTTGCCGGATCCATAAAGAATGATGTCTTGGTTTTTCTCCGACAGCTCGCTCCAAGGCTTCGCCATGCTGAATTTGAACTTACGGGCCAGGCTTTCCAGCGTTTGCTGGTAATAAGGTGAAGTGGTTTTCGACCACGGGGCAACCGCGCCATCCCGCAAGGTGAGTCTGTCATCTGGAATGATGAGTTCCGGGTCAAAATAATGTTGGCTGCCTAACCCGTCGCAGGTAGGGCAGGCGCCAAATGGGTTGTTGAATGAAAACAACCTTGGCTCAATCTCTTCAATGGTGAAACCGGATACGGGGCAGGCGAATTTCGCGGAGAAGATGATGCGTTTTGCGTCTGTTTCGCCGTCTTCAATATCGGCAAACTCAGCAACAGCAATGCCATCCGCAAGCCCCAGAGCCGTCTCGATCGAATCCGCCAAGCGGTTACCAAGGCCATCCCGCACCACCACGCGATCCACCACCACATCAATGTCGTGCTTGATCTTCTTGTTTAGGGCGGGCACGTCGGCAATTTCGTGGAATTCACCATCCACTTTTACCCGTTGAAATCCGCGCTTCATCAGGTCCGCGAACTCCTTCCGGTATTCGCCCTTGCGGCCACGGATTATGGGGGCCATGAGGTAGAGCCGCGTTCCCTCTGGAAGGTCCATGACACGATCGACCATCTGGCTGACCGTTTGGCTTTCAATCGGTAGGCCGGTGGCCGGTGAATAGGGAACACCGACGCGGGCAAATAACAGCCGCATATAGTCATAGATTTCAGTGACCGTCCCCACAGTGGAGCGCGGATTTCGCGAGGTGGTTTTTTGCTCGATGGAAATGGCAGGGCTCAGGCCGTCAATCTGATCCACATCCGGTTTTTGCATCAGTTCCAAGAACTGACGGGCATAGGCCGACAGGCTTTCCACATATCGGCGTTGGCCTTCGGCATAAATCGTATCAAAGGCCAGAGACGATTTACCCGATCCCGACAGGCCTGTAATGACCACCAGTTTGTCACGCGGAATCTCAACGTCTACGTTTTTGAGATTGTGTTCTCGGGCGCCTTGTACATGAATAGATTTAGCGGTCACTGTGAGGCCTTGGAAATTTGTTATGTTTTGCGTTAAAGGTCTGTCGACTGGAGGCGATGGGTTGAGGCGCCTCTCTCACTAGATAGGCTTCGGTTCCTGGAAACAAAGCACTATTTGACCGACCGGTGTTTCACCGACAAAGTGCGATCTTCTGAGAATCGAGTCAATCAGACCGTGACAGAATTTGGCAGGAGATATGCGTGCTCAGGCGCACGCACAAAACGGAGGCGTCAAAAATGGCTGGCAGTGTGAATAAGGTGATCCTTGTGGGCAATCTTGGCGCGGACCCTGAAGTGCGCCATACACAGGATGGCCGTCCGATCGTGAATTTGAGGATCGCCACGTCGGAATCATGGCGGGACCGCAATTCAGGTGAACGCCGTGAAAAAACGGAATGGCATCGTGTCGTTATTTTTTCGGAAGGCCTTGCAAAAATTGCAGAGCAATACCTGAAAAAGGGCTCGAAAGTTTACATTGAAGGCCAATTGCAGACCCGCAAATGGCAGGATCAACAGGGCCAGGACCGGTATTCAACCGAAGTGGTGCTTCAAGGGTTTAACAGCACGCTTACCATGCTTGATTCCCGCAACAGTGGCGGGGGCGGCATGGGCGAAGGGCCGAGCAATTTTGATGCTGGAAATCCCAGCTCGGGCGGTGGCGGCGGCGATTTCAGCCAAGATTTAGACGACGAAATCCCATTTTAATCTCGGCAATTCCCGCCCCGATTGCAAAAATTTTACATCGAGAAACGCCTCGGTTTTCGCAAATCGGGGCGTTTTTCTGTGGCCTTTCCGTCACCAGAATCGGACTTTTTTTGAGCCCAAATAATCTCAATAAAAACAGAGGGTTACACATGCTTGAGGCGGCTCAAAAGTTTGTGCCCGCGGGGGAAAGATGATAATTTTGCGACAGAATCTCACGAGGTGTTAAGGGACTGGAACGCTGCGGTGAAAAGGCCAGCGATTACTCTCTTAGTGCTCTAATCCATAACCAATTTAATCTGTTGCACGCCATTGTCTGATACATCCAATCCACCGCCCCCCGATGGGGAAGGCGGGCCGCCGGAAACGCCTAAATTCGATATCGCCCCCATCTCCATCGAAGATGAGATGCAGCGGTCTTATCTCGACTACTCGATGAGCGTCATCGTCAGTCGGGCCTTGCCTGATGTGCGAGACGGGTTGAAACCCGTGCATCGGCGCATCCTCTTTTCGATGCACGAAAATGGCTACGATTGGAATAAACCCTATCGCAAATCAGCCCGTGTGGTCGGCGATGTGATTGGTAAATACCATCCGCATGGTGATCAATCGATCTATGATGCGCTGGTACGCATGGCGCAGGATTTTTCCATGCGCCTGCCCCTGTTGGATGGTCAAGGGAACTTTGGCTCTGTCGATGGTGATCCGCCAGCGGCTATGCGTTACACCGAAGTACGCATGGGCAAGCCCGCGCATTCCTTGTTGGAAGATATCGACAAGGATACCGTCGATTTTCAGGACAACTACGACAATTCCGAGCAGGAACCGACGGTTCTTCCGGCCCGTTTTCCGAACCTGTTGGTCAATGGGGCCGGTGGTATCGCCGTGGGCATGGCCACAAATATTCCGCCGCATAATTTGGGCGAAGTGGTAGATGCCTGTTTGGCGTGCTTGGACGATCCAGACATTTCGTTTGAGAAATTGCTGGAAATTGTTCCGGGTCCTGATTTTCCAACCGGTGGTCTCATCATGGGCCGGGCGGGGATCCGTTCGGCCTATGTAAAAGGGCGCGGGTCCGTTGTGATGCGCGGCCGCGTTAAAATAGAGGAGATCCGCAAAGACCGCGAAGCGATCATCATCACGGAAATCCCGTATCAGGTGAACAAATCCGCCATGATCGAGAAAATGGCGGAATTGGTGCGCGACAAGCGGATTGAAGGCATTGCCGAATTGCGGGACGAATCCGACCGCGATGGGATGCGCGTGGTTGTTGAGCTGCGCCGTGATGCCGTGGCCGATGTGGTGCTGAACCAGCTTTATCGATTTTCGCCGCTGCAAACGTCATTCGGCATGAACATGCTGGCGCTCAATGGCCGTCGTCCGGAACTTATGGGCCTGAAAGACCTCATTCAGGCGTTTTTGACGTTCCGCGAAGAGGTTATTACCCGACGCACCAAGTTTGAACTGAATAAAGCGCGGGACCGCGCGCATATTTTGGTGGGCTTGGTGATCGCCGTGGCGAATGTGGATGAAGTGGTGCGGTTGATTAGGGCGGCCCCTGACCCTGCCACAGCACGCCAACAATTGATGGAACGCGATTGGGACGCAAAAGATATTGCGCCTCTGATTGCTCTCATTGCCGACCCGCGTCACAAGATAAATGACGACGGCACCATTAAGCTGAGCGAGGAACAAGCGCGCGCGATCTTGGACCTGCGTCTCCAGCGTTTGACCGCGTTGGGGCGGGATGAAATCGGCGACGAACTGAAAAAGCTCGGCGAGGCCATTGAAGAATATCTAGAGATTTTGAGGAGCCGCGAGCGGCTGCTGACCATCGTTCGAGACGAACTGAAAGAGGTGCGCGAAGAATTTGCCAATCCGCGCCGGTCGGAGATCATCGAACAAGAATTTGAAGTAGATGACGAGGATCTCATCCAGAGCGAAGAGATGGTCGTGACAGTTACCCATAACGGCTATATCAAACGGGTACCGTTGGCGGCCTATCGCGCACAGAGGCGGGGCGGCCGTGGCCGTGCCGGGATGGCCACGCGCGAAGAAGATTTCGTTACGCGCGTCTTTGTCGCCAATACGCACGCACCCGTTCTATTCTTTTCGTCGACCGGAATGGCCTACAAAATGAAGGTTTGGCGGTTGCCGTTGGCAACGCCGCAGGCGCGCGGCAAAGCGATGGTGAATATCCTCCCGCTATCGGACGGGGAAACAATCACCTCGCTGATGCCGTTACCGGAGGATGAAAAGAGCTGGTCGCAGCTACAGGTCATGTTCGCCACCAGCCGCGGCACGGTCCGGCGCAACGAGCTGTCTGATTTCGTGAATGTGATGGCAAATGGCAAAATCGCCATGAAGCTCGAGGAAAACGGCGAGGAGTCTGACCGCATCGTGGGTGTGGCCATCTGTACCGAGGAAGACGACGTCTTGCTGACCACCAGTCAGGGCAAGTCCATACGTTTTGCGGTGCCGGATGTGCGGGTATTCAAGGGACGTGCATCGGTCGGTGTCCGTGGCATTAAATTAGCCAACAAAGATCAGGTGATCGGGATGACGATCCTCCGCCATGTGGAGGTAGAAGCGGACGAGGTGCGCGCCTATTTGAAGCAGGCAAATGCGGCCCGGCGGGCAGCATCTGGCGAGGAAGGCTTGCCGGATGATGTGCCTGATGACGACAACGGTGCGGAAGCGACGATCAGCGCGGAACGGTATGCTGAACTCGGGGCCCATGAGCAATTCGTGCTGACGGTGACCGAAAATGGCTATGGCAAACGCACATCAGCCTACGAATACCGACAAACCAATCGGGGTGGCCAAGGGATCATTGCGATTACCACGTCAGAGCGGAACGGCAATGTGGTTGCATCTTTCCCCATTGATGAGGCAGACCAGATCATGTTGGTGACCGATCAGGGGCAAATGATCCGTTGTCCGGTAAATGATGTCCGGGTAGCCGGGCGAAATACTCAAGGGGTGACCTTGTTTAAAACGGCAGAAGACGAAAAAGTCGTTTCCGTAGAACGGGTTGGCGAAAGTTCCGAGAATGGGGATGAGGAAGAAGAGGCATAATTTTGCACTGAATGTCTTTTTCGTCAGCCCTGGAGCTTCTGTCGAAGAAACGGTAAAACAGCCGCGATCAAGAATTTATTACAACGTCTAGAGAGACAAATCTCATGCAAAGAGTCGGCCTTTACCCTGGTACCTTCGACCCTATCACCGCGGGCCATCTGGATATCATCCGGCGGGCCCTGAAACTTGTGGATCATTTGGTGATCGGTGTCGCCATCAATGAGGATAAAGGGCCGCTGTTTTCCCTGGAAGAACGGGTGGACATGGTGCATCACGAAACCAAAAAGTTTCTTGAAAACACCGATGCCAAGATCAGCGTGGAGCCGTTTGACATTTTGCTTATGCATTTTGTTGAGAAGGTCGGGGCGCAAATCATCATCCGGGGCTTGCGGGCTGTGTCGGATTTTGAATACGAATTCCAAATGGTGGGGATGAATGCCAAACTGAATCCCAATGTTGAGACGGTGTTCTTGATGGCCGAAGCAAGCCATCAGGCGATCGCGTCGAAATTGGTCAAAGAAATCGCCCGATTAGGTGGAGATATTTCGGCGTTTACCACACCTCATGTGCGGGAACGCGTTATCAAGAAACTTGAAGCAAAGAAATTGGTTGCAGCGAAGTAGGAAGAGGGATCATGCCGTTAGTTGCTTTTTGTCGTACGTTGGGGCTCGCGATCTCCGCGTTGGTCTTGACCGCATTGATCAGTGCCCAAGCCGCCGCGCCAGAGCCGGATCCTGAAAACACCATCTATCTCGATTTGAAAGATGGTCGGGTCATCATCCAATTATTCCCAGACGTGGCGCCAGGTCACGTGGATCGCATCAAGACTTTGGCGCGCCAGGGGTTTTACGACGGCATTGTTTTTCACCGGGTAATTCCGGGCTTTATGGCTCAGACGGGCGATCCCACCGGAACCGGCCGAGGCAGTTCAAAGTTGCCGGACTTGAAGGCTGAGTTCAGCAACAAGTGCCATCTGCGCGGCGTTTTATCGATGGCGCGCGGCACCCCCGAAAACAGCGCGAACAGTCAGTTCTTCATTATGCTGAATGATAATGAAGGCCTCAATGGACGTTACTCTGTCTGGGGAGAAGTCATCAGCGGTATTCAATATGTGGACAAAATCAAGAAAGGTGATCCGGACCGCGACGGTGCGATTTCCGGTAAGCCGGACCGCATTCTGAAGATGCGTGTGGCAGCGGATGTGGATGGCGGCGCCGCCCTTAAGTCCGAAAAAGTTTATGAGGCGATGGCACTGGATTGCCGCGTCAATCGTTAATTCTCACATTAAATACAGGGGATAGTCATGGCGGACGCCGGTAAGATCATCATGCAGTTAAAAGACGGCCCAGTAACCATTCAACTAAGGCCGGATTTGGCGCCAAACCATGTGGCGCGCATTTCCCAATTGGTTGGTGAAGGGTTTTATGACGGGATCGTTTTCCACCGCGTGATTGACGGCTTTATGGCGCAAACGGGCGATCCCACGGGGACCGGTATGGGCGGATCCGGCCAAAAGTTGGCCGCGGAATTTAGCAAAGCGCCGCATAAGCGTGGAACCGTGTCCATGGCGCGTGCGGCCGACCCGGACAGTGCCGACAGTCAGTTCTTTATCTGTTTTGACGACGCAAGCTACTTGGATGGCCAATACACCGTATGGGGTGAAGTGACCAGTGGCATGGAACATGTGGACAAGATCAAACGCGGTGAGCCCGTGGTGGATCCAGATCACATTGTGAGCATGACCCTGTCCGACGATTAATGCCGTCACCGATCGGATGAAAACGAGCGACTTTGACTATGAGCTGCCGTCCGATCGCATCGCGTTAGAACCAGCCGACCCGAAGGAGTCCGCGCGGCTCTTGGTCATTGCGGATGACCAACTGCTTGACCGTCACATTCGCGATTTGCCGGATCTTTTGCGTCCCGGTGATGTGCTTGTTCTTAATGACACAAAAGTCATTCCGGCGCGATTGACCGGTACGCGTCCACCACGCCAGCCAAATGGCCAGCCCGCCTCAATTGAGGTCACGCTTCATAAGGCAAATGACGGATTGGAGTGGGCCGCCTTTGCCAAGCCGGCGAAACGGCTCACTCCGGGGGATGTGGTCCAATTCCATGCGAATTTGTCGGCCACGGTAACGGGCAAAAAGGACGGCGGTGAAGTCACCCTGGTCTTTGATGGTGACACCACGGATCTCATGACCCGAATTCATCACGCGGGTACCATGCCGCTGCCCCCCTATATTGCGTCAAAACGATCTCCTAATGAGAGCGATCTTCGTAAATACCAGACGGCCTATGCTCGGGTAGAAGGTGCTGTCGCGGCGCCGACGGCGGGACTTCATTTCAGCGACGCCATGCTGGACCGCTTGCGGCGGGAGGGAATCGAGTTTGCTTTTCTTACCCTTCATGTGGGGGCCGGGACGTTTTTGCCGGTGAAAGTCGATGATGTGGCGGACCACAAGATGCACAGCGAGTGGGGGGATCTTAGTACCGAGACTGCCAATCAACTGAACGCGGCAAGACAACAAGGGCGGCGTCTAATCGCGGTGGGCACAACCAGCCTACGCTTGCTCGAAACGGCAGTGGATAGGTCCGGAACATTTGTTCCCTTTCATGGCGACACCGACATCTTCATCACGCCTGGATATGAAATCTTATCGGCGGACCTTCTGATGACGAATTTTCATCTACCTAAATCGACGCTCCTGATGCTGATCTATGCGTTTGGTGGGGGTGAGCGGATGAAGCGAGCCTATCATCATGCCATAGAGAACAATTACCGGTTCTATTCCTATGGCGATGCCTGTTTGATAGAGAGGGCCGCGTCATGACCGTTACACTCAATGTTACCGCCACTGAAGGAGCGGCGCGCACCGGTGTTTTGAAAACCCGTAAGGGTGATATCAGAACCCCGGCCTTTATGCCCGTTGGAACGGCGGCAACTGTTAAAGCAATGTATACGGATCAAGTGCGCTCAACCGGTGCGGACATCCTTCTCGGCAACACCTATCATCTCATGTTGCGGCCGGGTGCTGAGCGCGTGAGTTCGCTCGGCGGATTGCACAATTTCATGAATTGGCCACACCCAATCCTCACGGACTCGGGGGGCTATCAAGTAATGTCGCTTGCCCAACTGCGCAAAATGTCGGAAGAAGGTGTCGCCTTTCAGTCCCACATTGACGGCTCCAAACATCTGCTTACGCCAGAACGCTCCATGGAGATTCAAAACCTCCTGGGGTCGGATATTGTGATGGTGTTGGATGAATGCACCCCGCATCCGGCCACATTCGAAGAAGCGAAACTGTCCATGGAACTGTCCATGCGATGGGCCGAAAGATCTAAAGTCCATCATGAGAAACAGCCGGATACCGGTGCCTTGTTTGGTATCGTTCAAGGCAGCACCTATGGGGACTTGCGCCGACAATCAGTGGCTGCGTTGGAAGAGATTGGCTTTGACGGCTATGCCGTCGGCGGCCTAGCGGTTGGTGAGGGGCAGGAAATTATGTTTCGCGTGTTGGAAGAAACCGTGCCATCGATGACCGCCGACAAGCCCCGCTATTTAATGGGGGTTGGCAAACCCGACGATATTGTTGGAGCGGTTGCGCGCGGCATCGATATGTTCGATTGCGTTCTACCCACACGGTCCGGCAGGACGGGGCAGGCATTCACGCGTTTCGGGCCGGTAAACATTCGCAATGCGCGTCATGCGGATGACCCCCGCCCATTGGACGAAAGCAGCGATTGCCCGGCGTCACGAGATTATTCACGCGCTTATCTGCATCACTTGGTCAAATCAAATGAAATTCTGGGTGCCATGCTTATGACGTGGCACAATCTGCATTACTACCAAAACCTGATGCAGGGCATTCGAGCGGCAATTTCGGAGAACCGCTTCGCAGAATTTCGGGCGCAGTTTGCCGAAGACCAAGCGCGCGGCGATATTGCGCCGCGCATTTGAAGAGGTTAGTCCGTATAAAAATTAAGGACTGTCCGGCGTATCTTCGGGTACTGACAATGGCAATTCAACCTGCGCCGGTGCGGGTAAAACCGCTTGATCCACAAGGTTCGGCAGTAGGTCCCTGCCAAAGTAGTTGGCAAAACCGGACATGGCCGTGGCGGTGCCCAGGATAAGAACCCATTGAATGAACCCGCCGATGACAGAACCGCCATTGGTGTTGTCATTCTGGGCAAGACCGAAGATCGACAGGGCAAAAAGCAGCGCAATGACCAGAGCCCCTGGTGCGATCCACCACCACGGGCCTTGAATGGCGCCGGAATAAATCTCCAGTAAGATGACGCAATAGGCGGTAATGGCTGCCAGTATACGAATGCCAATCATGTGTTTCCCCCGTAACGCTTACGCGAATGGATCTTATCAGGTTGCTGCGATAGGGGCGAGTTCATTGTAGGCGCGCAAAAAGCTGTGGTTTTCCAGTCGATTAGCGTTTCCTGATTGTTCCTCAACCACCTTGCAGGGCATTTTTGTAGAGCAATAAGTCTTTCGCATAGTGACGCAAGATGAGCTGTTTCGCTGTATCGGATATCACATAACCATCTTTCTCACGGGTGGAGACATTATTGGTGGGCAAGTCAATTTTCCGCCCAAGGTGCGTGGAGAGCTCATGGCGCATGATGGTCCCCATCTCTTCGAACGCAAAAAGCTTTTTCACGATCTGTTGTCCATGCGGAGTACACACAAACATCCATTGGGGCTGGAAATGGAGCGCGCTGAAGATCACGGACCGGTACCAATGGGATCGTTCGAACCGGTGTAGGAACCGCGGCCACTCGAGGACGTCCGGTGCGCGAAGTAGGATGGGGTCGTGATTGTGGAGATTCATTATGTGGATATGCGAATAAGCGGAGAGAAACCGCTCCAGCGGATGGCGAATGACCGCAAAGCTATAGGCGGATTTAAAAAGATCAGGATCCAATTGATAGAATGAATTCGCTTTGACGTGGGGGTATTTGCGTACAAAGGGAGCGCCAATTGCGGTTCTGACCGATGTGCCCGCGGCTTTCGGGATGTGAATGAAGAAGAGTTTATTTTCCCGATGCCAAGGCAGAATGGCGTTGTGAGCGCGTGCTTGTCTTAGGTCTCGTCTAGCCTCGCTCCAGCTCCCTTGTCCAAGCGCTGTCGCCGCGACACGGCCCATTTCCTTAATGGGGCGAAATTTCGAGCTGTCGACCGGTGGGTTCATAACACGCCGTTATGGCCATGGACTGCGCGCATGACAAGCAACTCAACGGAGATTTGTAGGTGCGTACCACTACCAGTAGAAGCTTGACCTTCCTGTTACTGGAACCAATAGGAAATACAAGAAAATGGAAGAAGTGTAACGCAGCGCCATGGATCGTCGGAAGTTTTTGGAAACATGTTTGGTAGGACCTAGTCTGGCAGCAGCCTCATGTTGCTTGCCTGCCTGGGCGCGCCCGTCCACTCAGGGAAATTTTGGGACGCCCACACAACAGGCCTCTGTATTCGATCTAACTGTTGATCGGTTTCCAATTAAAGTGAATGGCAGGTCCACTTACGCAATCGGCGTCAACCACACCTTTCCAGCCCCCTTACTGCGATTTCTCGAAGGCAAGGACATTACCCTTAACGTTCATAACCGCTTGTCCGTCGATACCTCCATCCACTGGCATGGCCTTTTGGTGCCGTTTCAAATGGATGGCGTGCCGGGCGTCACATTTCCCGGAATCAAACCAGGGGAAACATTCACTTATAAGTTCGCCGTGCCGCAGAACGGAACCTATTGGTATCATTCGCATTCCGGACTGCAGGAACAAGAAGGCCATTATGGGCCGATTATCATCGACCCAAAGGGAAGCGATCCGACCGCTTATGACCGAGAGTATGTATTGGTGCTCGGTGATTGGACTTTCACTGACCCCCACCGTCTATTCGCGAAGCTGAAAAAGAACGCGGAAAGCTTAAACTATAGCCAGCGAACGATTTCCGACCTGGCGGCGGATGCGTCAAAAAGAGGTTTGAAAAATACTCTTGAGGACCGGGCGATGTGGGCCCGCATGCGCATGTCGCCCCGGGATATCGCCGATGTATCTGGGGCCACGTACACCTATGTCATTAATGGGCATTCCACGGCGGACAATTGGAACGGTGTGTTTCGGCCAGGCGAACGTGTTCGTCTGCGGATCATAAATGCCGCCGCCATGACGTTGTTTAACATCCGAATGCCTGGATTGCCGATGACGATTGTTCAGGCGGACGGTCTCAATGTCCAACCGATCGATGTGGACGAATTTCAGATCGGTGTCGCTGAAACATATGACGTTATCATTCAGCCGCCTAATGACAATACCTATGCCTTCGTTGCTGAATCAATCGACCGATCGGGTCAGGTGGTCGCGTCATTCGCGACGCAACCTGGTAGGCGGTCGGAAGTGCCCGCTCTACGATCTGTCCCGACACTGACAATGAAGGATATGGGTATGGATCATGGCGGACATCATGCTGAAACGCCCGTCTCGTCCCATCATGGTCATCATCAAATGGACCATGCGAGTCATCACACCCAGCAGAAACATTCACAACAGGAGAACCTGCCAACTGAAGAGGCCGACACACTAAACCGGAATGCCGGTGTCGCGAATATAGCGGAAAATCCGACGAGCCGGTTGCATGAACCCGGTATTGGCCTTGAGAATGTCCCTCATCGGGTGTTGAGCTATGCGGACCTGAGAAGCCTGGTTGAGAATCCTGATCAACGTCCGCCGGGCCGAGAGATCGTTTTGCATCTCACCAGCAATATGAAGCGCTATATGTGGTCATTTGATGGGGTGAAGTTTTCCGAAGTAACCAAGCCCATTGTGTTTCATGAAGGGGAACGGCTGCGCCTAACGTTGATCAATAATACGATGATGCCACATCCTATTCATCTGCATGGAATGTTTTTTGATGTGGTCAATGGAGGCGGACGCCATAAACCGCGAAAACACACGATTGTGGTGAAGCCAGCGGAAAAACTGTCATTGGATATCACCGCAGAACATGTGGGTGATTGGGCCTTCCATTGCCACCTCTTGTATCACATGCATGCGGGTATGATGCAGGTTGTTTCGGTGCTGCCAAATCAAAAAGATTTGGGCGCAAACGATAAGTCTCGGGACACCCAACATCATCGGCATCACCATGGCATGAGTCACTGATGCCACATGTGAGCCACATGGCCGTTATGTTGATGGCTGGCCTATTCGCATTCACGACAACCACGCTTGCGGAATCCTCCGGACCATGGTCGCAGGCCGACAGTTACTACGATCCTGATGACATGGCGGCGGCGCGTCATCATGTGCGGCGTCATCATGGAGGACAAACCAACTACTTGATTACAGCTGATCGATTGGAATATCAGACGGCGGATGATGTGCGCACTTTTCTGTGGGACGTTCAAGGGTGGTATGGTGGCGATATCAATAAACTATTGATGAAATCGGAGGGGGATTTCAGCTTTTCGGAAGATGCCATCGAAGAGGCAGAAGTGCAGGCTCTTTGGTCCCGTGCCATCTCTCCTTATTTCGACCTTCAAACTGGGGTGCGATGGGATTTCGAACCGGACGATCGGATCCACGGTGTTTTGGGTGTTCGGGGAACTGTCCCCTACGGATTCAACATTGACGCGTCGACATTTGTCAGCGGGCAGGGTGATGTAACGGCCCGAATTGAAATTGAATATGAAATAAAGGTAACAAAGCGCTTAGGGGTGGAGCCACGTGTGGAACTGGAGTTGGCCGCACAAGATATTCCGGACCTGAATGTGGGGGCTGGTATCACCGATTTCGATCTGGGGATACGGGCACACTATGAAGTGCGCCGTGAGATCACCCCCTATATCGGGGTGGAATTGCAAGCCGCATTTGGTGACACCGCGGCGATCGTGCGGGGCATGGGGGGAGACCCTCGGCAAACGGTGTTTGTGGTCGGAGTCTCGGCTTGGTTTTAGTGAGTTACAGTTTTATCCGGTTTAACCGAAGCGCATTCGCGATAACGGAGACGGAACTCAAGCTCATGGCCGCCGCGGCGATCATGGGGGACAGCAAGATTCCGAAGACCGGGTACAGAACGCCGGCGGCAATGGGCACGCCCAACGCATTGTAACCGAAAGCAAACACGAGGTTTTGCCGAATGTTGCGCATGACGGCCGTGCTTAGGGTTCGTGCGCGGGCAAGTGCCGACAGATCGCCATGCAAGAGTGTGATTCCAGCGCTTTCAATAGCAACATCGGTTCCGGTGCTCATGGCGATCCCAACATCCGCAAGCGCAAGCGCTGGCCCGTCGTTAATGCCGTCACCTGCCATGGCGACGATATACCCTTGCGCTTTCAACTGTTCGATGTGGCGTCCTTTTTCTTGCGGCAAGACGCCCGCAACCACATCGTCAATGCCCAGCCTTGCAGCAACGCTTTTGGCCGATGTTTCTTGATCCCCGGTGAGCATGACGATGCGCAATCCTTGGGACTTGAGCGTGTCGATTGCTTCCGGCGTGCTTTCCTTGATCGGGTCGGAGACGGCAATCAAGCCGGCGCATCTGGTATCAATGCCGACATAGACAATCGTCGCCCCACAGGCGCGTAACGCATCGGCTTTGGATTCAAGATGTGAAAAAGGAATGCGGTGTGTGGCCATTAACGCGGCATTTCCCACATCGATCCGCTGTCCGTCTATACACCCCGAAATACCCAAGCCAGGTGCGGTGTTGATGTTTTCAGCGGTCAAGAGCGTTAGCCCTCGGCCTTCCGCTTCGCTGAGAATGGCACCTGCTAAGGGGTGTTCACTCGTACGTTCCAAACTCGCGACACGTGATAAGATGTCGGCTTCCGACCAGCCGCCAGCGGTGATTATCTGTGACACGCTTGGTTTGCCTTGGGTAAGTGTGCCGGTTTTGTCGACGACTAAGACGTCAACTTTTTCAAGCCGTTCTAAGGCGTCTGCATGTTTTACGAGGACACCGGCCTGAGCCCCCCGGCCGGTGCCAACCATGATGGAGATCGGTGTTGCCAACCCCAATGCGCAGGGGCAGGCGATGATCAGAACGGAAACAGCCGCAATCAAAGCATAGGAAAAGGTGGGAGGTGGGCCGAAGGTCCACCATGCGATGAGCGCGCAAACCGATACCGCCAAGACCAGGGGAACGAAGTATCCCGCCACTCTGTCTGCGATGCGCTGGATGGGGGCTTGACTGCGTTGGGCATCCGCAACCATCTGAACAATACGGGACAACATGGTGTTGGCGCCCACTTGTGTCGCGGTCATGGTAAGTGCACCCGTGCCGTTCACCGTACCACCTAGGACGGTGACGCCAGGGGTTACCTCCATAGGAAGGGGTTCCCCTGTCATCATGGATTGGTCGACTGTGCTTAGGCCCTCGTCAATAACGCCATCGACCGGGATTTTTTCACCGGGGCGTACACGCAGCCGGTCGCCCGCGGCTATCTTGTCAATCGGCACCTTTTGATCCGTGCCGTCGGACGTGATGCGAAGGGCGGTCGCTGGCGCCAAGCGGAGAAGATTTTTCAGAGCTTTGGTTGTCCGTCCGCGGGCGGATAACTCTAATATCTGGCCCAGCAAAACCAGAACAATGATGACGGCGGCGGATTCGAAGTAAACCGGCAAGCCATCATGAGCCGATGCCAGGTTTGATGGAAAAAGAAAAGGCGCGACTGTGGCAAGTGAGCTGTAGGCATAGGCGGCGCCCGTCCCAATCGCGATCAACGAAAACATGTTCAGATGGCCCGAAAAAAAGGATTGCCATCCGCGCACAAAGAACGGCGCACCGCACCACACCACCACGGGTGTCGCCAGGGCAAATTGTATCCATCCAGATAAAGCGTGTGGAACAAGATCCCGGATGACCGCGGGCCCCATATCCGCCCCCATGGCAATGATGACCAGCGGGACCGTCAAGACGGTTCCGATCGAGAAACGGCGTGAGAAGTCGACGAGTTCGGGGTTGGGACCATCATCTTCCAAGGAGATGATCATGGGTTCCAGCGCCATGCCACATAGGGGGCAGGAATCGGGACCGTCGGTCACGATTTCAGGATGCATCGGACAGGTGTGGGGTGTGCCCGGTGGAACGTCTATTCGCGGTTGGTCAGAGCCGTGGTGCTGGTGGCTGCAACAATGATCCATCAAACATCTCTTCCGTTGGCGCGGCGGAGGGCGCATTAAACGGAAAGATGCCCCTTCCAGCAACTGGAAGGTCAAGAAATCGGGCCGTTATTGGCCCGATAGAGTCTCAAGGATTGGGCAATCAGGGCGGCTGTCACCCCGGCAAGCCTTTACCAATTTGGATAAGGTATCGCGCATGGCGTTTAATTCCTCGATCTTGCGGTCAATATCTGCCAAATGGTGTTTCGCGATCGCCTTTACGTCGGCGGAGGCCCGCCGTTTGTTGTCGTATAGGTCCAGCAATCCACGGCAATCATCAATCGTGAAGCCAAGCCCCCGTGCGTGGGCAACGAAGCGCAATTTCTCGATGTGTGACACGCTATAATCTCGGTAACCATTGGCGCGCCGATCCGCTGTGACCAAGCCAATCTCTTCATAATAGCGAATGGTTTTGGGGGGGAGGCCGGTATGATCCGCTGCATCACCAATATTCATAAACGCCCTCCAAAGGTTCCAGTTCTTGGAATGTATAGGAGGTGTGCGGACGGATGCAAGTGATGCGTTAGGAAAGCCAGCGGAAGGCGTGGCGGATGAATTCAGCGCCGTTCGTTTCTACCGGTGTGCCATGGGCCATCAAAACCCGAAGGGCCGGCCATTGTGTGATGCGCTCGAGGGCCGCCCGGGCGGCCTCTTTATCCCGAAAGGCAAAGCGGAATTTGCGCGGCACGCGCGGCTGGGGCCCGATCATGAGGTCCAGGCGTGCCACCATTTTGCGCCAGCCGGAAAAATTGTCAGCCGGAAAATTCTGCAACAGGTCGGTAAACAGAACCGTGCCGCTTGCCTTATGAAAGAACACAACTTCAGTGGTGATGGCATTTCCATACACGGCCACTTGGTCAATGTCCTCCGCCCATAGGGCGGCGGCTGTGTTGCCCAATTCTTCATCGAAGGCGATGTCTTTGCGTCGCGCGGCGAGGCCAGGGGCGGCGAAGGTGCGTGCGTCTGGGTAGGCGTGCTGCCATTCCGGGACCGATAGATGATGCAGCGAATTTGGGGCAATGATGGCCTGAACCTGGCCAAGATTATCGACGGCAGTTTTGAGCTCTGAGGTCAACGCGACGGGCGACCAGATTACCAACCCGCCACTGTTCAGTTTGATGATGGCCATTCGTGTGCCATAGCGAAACCCGAAGGACATGACCTCGGGTCCGTCTACAGTCCAGAGATTTTGAGCGAAGGGGGAGGGGAGATACGACACCGAAATGACTCATTTAGTTTCAGATGGTCATTTCTACGCAACGCGACGGTGTAAGTCTTTACACAATGTGCTGTTGCATCGGTATTTTGGATTGGCTCGTGGCAAGAACAGAAAACCCTGGGCACGGATTGACACGGGTATTACCGTGTTTGGTAGCCAAAATGCCGCCTAGTAGGTCTCGGGATTGCCGTCATCGTTGAGGTTTTACGAATTTGTAGAAGAGCAATTCAGGTTATTCGGCAACCCGCCGATACACCTTCATCGCCTCAAATTCCTTGTACAGGGTGTAGCTGTCGGTGAATTCCCGGGCGGGAAACTGTTCGTTCTCGATGACCGCAGCTTCAATGATAAAATCCGGTTTATGCTTACGAATGACGTCAACTGCATACCCGACTTTGTCTTTAATATTGCTCCAGTAAAATAGGTGATTATGGTTGTAAAACGTATCGGGGATGTGCACGAGTTGTGCCTGGAGGAGGAGGCTAACTTGACTACCCCATAGATAGACAGTCTCATGCTGGCTTACATTTTCCTTTAGCCAGCTGACCTGCTTTTCTTCGATTTCGATTTGCGCCTTCCTGTTTCTTGCACGCGTATAGAAGCGCCGAATGTGCCCGTCGGGATAGATTGACGTTGTGTTCCAAATCATCGGTAGTATGAGAAAGAGGAACGCAAGAGCGTTAAATGTCCATAGACCGCTCAAAGGTACGTTCTCAATCCAATCGGATTGCACTGTTAAAAGTAAGTTCGTCAGTAAAGGGCCCTGCCAGAAGTAAAAAACAAAGGTCCGTTGCGCGATGATTGATCCCCAAACGGCGAGGAGCAAAGTCTTTTCCAACGGGCCTCCATTCCAAAAATTCAACACACTGGTGGAGAGCATGAGCAGTACAAAGACAATATTTCGAAAAACGAAATCAACATTCTTGGGGTGCAAAAAACCCCTATTCGAGGCGTAGTTGTTAACTGTGCCGGATTGATTCTTCACAATCGCATAGAGAATGCTGACTGAAAAAGCCACTGCCGGTATGACCATCCATGGTGCTTCAAGAAATGGATGCCAGTGTTGTATTCCGATTGGGAGAAGCCACACGAACTCAACGATCTTGAATCCCCAAGCGAGCATCGACACGATCAGAGTTTGGATATAGAGGTCCAGCGGCCAAGGTAGAATAATGGGAACTAAGTAGATGGTTGCTAATGCCAATGGAACGCTTAGGAACTCAGACGCTGAAGTTGGTGGATTTACATATCCGGCATTGAGCAGCAGAAGGGCTGCGATAAGGACTGCGGTCACGTTTGGAGTGATTTCACCACTTGACCAAACTAGAAGTGCCAAAAAGCCCAAACCACCGAGCATATTCAATATGCGAAATCGTCCCGGGTTCTTTTCCAGAAACGGCCAGAACAGATCATACAGTCGTGGTAACGCCCACTTTATTCCGGGACCGTATGAACTTCTGAAAGAAATGCCCTTGTTCCGGAGGAATGCAAAGTAAAGATGGTTTGAAGAATCCCAATCTGTCCAAGCTTTTAGGAGCCTCAATTGCATGGAGGCGTGTGCTACTGCAAGTGCCATCCAAAACAAAACGGGCGAATCTATTGTCATTAAGCTAGGGGCGGGAGGGCGACATGATTGCTGACATTTGATCAAGCACATAGGTGATTTGTTCGTCAGTCATGGTCGGAAACATTGGTAGTGTGACGAGAGTCTGAGATAGCTCTTCGCTATTAGGGACAGGTACCCGTAGTCCCGTGTTCTTTCGGTAATAGTCTTGCAGATGCACCGGTGGGTCGAAGTGGACGCTAGCTCCAACGCCCTTTTCTCTGAGCGCAAGTACGAAGGCGTTTCGGGCATCTGCGTCGGTTCGTACTGTGTACATTTGGTAAACGTGCTTGGCATTTGGCAACTCAACGGGGAGTTCCAATTGTAGTCCACGCTCTTTAATGCCTTCATTATACTGTTGTGCAATCTGCCGGCGCCGATCATTCATGTCGTCGAGCTTTAGCATCTGGTGATAGCCCACTGCGGCTTGGATATTACTGAGACGCCAATTATGTCCGGGAACAACCGCCGCTCTTTGCCACGGTTGCCGGATACCTTCGCGGTCTACGGTTTGTGAGGGGATTCCGTGTCCAAGCAGCGCTTTAACGCGATCAAAAAAGCTGCCGTCTTTGCAGGTCAGCATGCCGCCGTCGCCCGTAGTGATGTTCTTGGTTGGGAAAAATGAGAAGCAACCAACGCCGAACGATCCAGCTTGCTTGCCGTTCCAAGTGCCGCCTAACGTTTCCGCGCTATCTTCGATCAGCAACAAACCATGTTTATCGCAAAGAGCTACGATCGGGTCCATATCGCAGCATTGGCCTCCATAGTGGACCACCATGACAGCTTCAGTGTTGGGGGAGAGAACTTGCTCAATGTGAGATGCCGTAATGTTCCGTGTGGCAATATCAACATCGGCAAATACCAGCTGAGCGCCAGAAGTGAGGACGGCATTCGCTGAGGCCACCCATGTAAAGGCCGGAACAATCACTTCCCCCTTAATACCTGCGGCCTTTATGGTCGCCTCTAGAGCTGAGGTGCATGAGTTCATTGTTACGGCATGCTCGACGCCGACTTTGTTCCTAAAAAGCTCCTCAAACTTCTTGTTGTATGGGCCATGCGTAAGCCATCCGGATCCAAGAACTTCGAGAACGGCTTCCTTTTCTTCATCGCCAATATTCGGGATGCACAGAGGTATATCCATATCTTTAACTTACTCTATGTTTGATGAGACTACCATTTACCATTTCAGCATCAAGCAGTGTATTAAAGAAGTTCATGATCAGTTTGATGTTCTATTTGAAACATTCCGTACTCGTCAAATTGTTTCAGACCTTTGCTCGTGTTCATGACTTGAAAACGACTCCCAATTACCTGGGTGATGGGTTCGTTAAACTGTCTGACGCGCATCGTTAGATAATAACTTCCTGGTGTTAGTGTGTTTATCCATCGGAAACTCAAATTTACATCTCTGTGTTCGCCGTTTCTGGCGTCAAATTTAACGGTGTGCCGCATCTGGCAGAGAATTGCTTCTTCGGAATTTCTAATGGTTACGACAAAAAGAAGATTTGGAATATGGGGGTCGTCAATACGTACGCGTGTTTTCACCGAATAGGCGTTATATATTTCTAATTGTTTTGCGACATTTTGGTTGTCATCGTATATGTCGAATGTCTCGACGGTTACCCTATCTTTGCCGTCAATTTGTTCCCATTCCTTGTCTGTCAATGCATGGGAGTCTTGTCGATAAACCTCTATGGCATCGTCGGGTGCGCCGTCAAAGACGATACTGCCTTCCTTTAGGACCAAACAACGAGTACACAAATTGCGGATGGCGTTCATGTTGTGACTAACAAAAAGAATCGTTCGGTTGTCTTCTGTCGAAACGGACCTCATTTTGCCAATTGCTTTTTGTTGAAACTCAGCATCTCCAACCGCCAGCACTTCGTCGACGATGAGTATTTCAGGTTCTAAATGCGCGGCAACAGCGAACCCAAGACGTACGCGCATTCCGGACGAATAGCGTTTAACAGGAGTATCCAGGTATCGTTCGATGCCTGAAAACTGAACGATGTCGTCCAACTTGGCATCAACCTCACTTCGCGACATCCCCAGAAGCAGACCATTCATATAAATGTTTTCGCGACCCGTGAATTCAGGATGAAATCCTGTGCCAACTTCCAAAAGAGCTGCCATGCGCCCGCGCATCACGGCGTCTCCCTGTGTTGGCGACGTTATCCGCGTTAGGATCTTCAGTAGCGTCGACTTACCTGCACCGTTTTTTCCGATTATGCCGACGCGTTCGCCCGGTGCGACATCGAAGGTAATGTTCTCCACCGCGCGAACCCAGTCTCCGTGTCGACTTGCGCCGAGCACGTTTGCCTCTACGATAAACGGATTGCGTTTGCCCCGAATCCAGGCCCAGAGGCGTATAAAGTCGTCTCTCAGTGTGGTGACGCCAACCTCACCCAAACGATAGGTTTTACTCAGGTTGCGGACTTCAATAATCGGAAGCATATTCAAACAGTATCCATGAAGTTTTTCTCGACACGCGAAAACAGCATCATACCAATCGCTAAAAGCGTGAGAGTGATGCTGACACTCAAAAAGCACTGTTCAACTTTGATCGTACCTTCGCCTAACACCGCGAATCGATAAATCTCAAATATGGGCGTGAGTGGGTTGAGGCTGGCCAGTAATTGGTAGTGTTCCGGCACCATTGATAGTGGGTACACGACAGGTGTCACAAACATCCACAATCCTATGGCAAAGCCGTGTATTTGTTTGAAATCGCGGTATTTACTGTTTAGTGCCGCGAGAATAAGACCGAAGGCAAGCGCATTGGCAGAAATGAACAGGACGACCGCGGGTACGATGAGTAGGGACCAGGCATTAAACGTAAGTTCATACTCAGTAAACTGATCGAAATAGATCCAAAACCCAGCAAAAAACACAATCTGCACGAAGAAGCGAGTAATATTCATAGCCAATTTTGCGATCGGTGGGATCACGCGGGGAAAATAAACTTTTCCGAATAGTTGTACATTGTCTTGGAAAGTGTTTGCTGTCGCAGAGAAGCTCTCGGAAAACAGTCCCCAACACATGGCTCCGCACAAATAGAACAGGTACTTCGGTTGGCCATCCGTTGAAAGTTGAGCCAAGTTCCCGAAAATCAGTGTAAAGATGACAGACGAAATGAAAGGTATAAGAACGAACCACGCAGGCCCTAATATACTTTGTTTGTAGGGCGCAAGTATCTCGCGACGGCATAGTGCAAAAAGTAAATCTCTAAAACGAATTATCTCAGAAATGTTGAGAAAAGAGATGGCGTCGGCAGATTTAATGTGGATTTCGGGTGGTGATTTACTTGTGGGCTTCATTGTGTTTTTCCAAAAAGCCTATCTTGATCCAAATATTGACATCTCTCAGACAATACGGGGACTAGAATGGGCTTCCGCAAGGTGGTCAATATCTCGGTAAAAAAAAGAGATTCGCGGCACGGAAGGCTGTAAAGTGCCTGCGCATTCATTGCGATTGCTCGTTAGATTTGCGGTGAGACAATTTCTTTGGTCGCCGATAATGTTTCTTTGGATTTTAGCAGCGGCTTGTCCACATATCATTCCCTGAATTGGGTATACTGTATAGATGTAACCAACAATGCTTGGGGATTAATCCCTTGCGTGTGTGTATCTTCTGTCTGACCAAATGTAGCCGAAGGAGAGGGGGCAAGCCAATTGAGTATCAGATTTGTGTTTTATACGACCACGCCGCCACACAATGGTACGCATCGGCTATTTTTCAGATATCTATCAAGGGACCTACAGGCGCAAGGGCACGAAACCGTTTTTTCGGATCCTCCCGATTTGCAATTGGATAGGGCAGACGTGCTGATCACTAAGCCAGGTGACGTGAATATAAAAGAGATTAAAAACAACTTTCCCCGACTTTTGGTTGGTCTTGTTCACCCTACGGATTATACTACGAACCTTCTATCCGATACAAAGGCGGCGGACTTTTTCATTTGCGGTTGCCTAGAAGAACAAGATTACTACCTGAAATATAATCGAAACACTTTTGTACTTCCGCATATTGAGAACGAATGGCCGGTTGCAAAATGTCATTTGCAAAATGATGAAGTCACATTGGGCTATCACGGAAACTTGCATCACCTTGAACAATTCCTTGGTCGCGCAGAGTTGGCGATAAATGCCCTTGCTCGGCGTTTCCAGCTAAGGATAAAGGTGATTTACAATACCGAACTCGGCGAGTGGCATATTGGTCGGCCAGATATTCCTGTAACCGTTGTTCCATGGGACTTGGACACACTGGCATACGAGTTAATGGACGTCGATATTGGGCTGGTTCCCGCTACGAGTCCCATTTCTGAATCCGAGCGTTTGGAAATTGTGGACTATGTTCTTGATGATTCCTCTGGGGATGTGGGCGGATTTAGAAACGACTATGTGATCAGATTCAAAAATTCCACAAACGCCGGCAGAGCATTCGTGTTTATGCAACTTGGAATTCCCGTCGTGGGCGACTTTTGTCCGGAACTGTGTTCTGTCATTCAGCATGGATATAGTGGTTTCCTAGCGCACAGTGCTCATGGTTGGCACGATTCGTTGACCAAACTAGTAAGTTCGGTCGACGTCAGGCGGAGTACTGCGCACCAAGCACGGCGTTATTTTGAATCTCGATATAATCGGGAGCACTATGCTAGAAATTTCACACATTTTGTATCTGAATTGCTCAATCTTCAATCGTCTGGATCTCTTGAAACGCAACCCTTCTTTGATGCGGGGAGTGCGTATGTTCCGCAAGATGGGTCGAAAAACCCAAAAGAATCCCTACAGAAATTTCAAAAGTTTGGGGCGGTACTTGGATCAAAGTTTGGTTTCTTTGGAAGGCTAAATCGATAACTTGATCGTCAACATTCGTTCATTCTAAACACAAAGACTTCGTGCTGGTTTTGTGTCTGGCATATAAGTTCTTGTACTGTTCACTCTTTTAAGAGGAATATTGCGACAACCATGGTCGTTGATCCCAAAAAAATTGCCAAAATGTTCGAGGAAACCCCGAACACTCATGAGTTTTCAAGCGGCAGTAGCTTTTCAGACCGGCCCGCCGTTCAGAGGGCACTAAAAGAAATTTTTGCGCGTATAGCAGATACAGAAGTCTTAAGGCCTGGCGATCGCGTCTTGGATGTTGGATTTGGTAGCGGCCAAGTCGCCCAACGGATGATTGCGGAATTCGGCGTTGAATATGATGGTCTCAGCATCGACGACGCATCCGTTCAAGAAGCTAAGAAAATTGGGATCAATGCTCTGCATGCAGATATGCATGATATTCCTGCTGCTGACGGAAGCTACGACGTTTTATGGGCTAGTCATGTGCTAGAACACAGTCCAGCGCCCTACCTAGCTTTGAAAGAGTGGTTTCGTGTTCTTTCCGACGGAGGCATTCTTGTTCTGTGGGGGCCAATTGGGCGTGACTTCAAAGGGCAAAATGACGGTACCGTTGTCTATGGCTGCAAAGCTCATATCGTCACCCCGACTGAATGGCAGTATAAGTGGCTTTTCGAAATATCCGGGTTCGAAGTTTTTGGTGAGTTCGACATTCCATATCAAATCGCGAATGACATACAAGAGAAGCGATTTGCGCGTCTTAATTACTGGCAGGAGCTACTTCGAAAATTCGACCTCAGCTTGCGCCCGCACCGCCAACCAGGGACTGCTTTCTTGTTTCTCTGCCGAAAGAAAGTGCGAGATGATGGTGAATTGAATTAGTTGCTCCATGCAACTTCGAATGCGCGTCAGCTCGAACGAACACTGTAATTGAGGGGGGACAGGTCAATGTGTCAAAGGTTACTCAGCAGGGGATGCGTTTTAAGAAGATTGCCCACAAAAACCGCCCCGTTCTGTGTCAGGTGATTGCCGTCGTAAGAAATCAAATGTCCGTCTGGTGTGAACTGAGGACAGGTATCGATCTCTCCACAAACTTCTTGAATGATGTTTACAAATTTTCCCTCGCCAATTACCGCGTTCATTTTCTTGTTGGTAAGGTCGACCTTTTCCATGACCGTGCCTTTAAGGGCTGTTTTGTCCGATAAAGAAAGTCCAAGATATTCAGTAGGCGATTTTCTAGGTCCGAAATTCTTGATACCTAATATGATGAGTTGTTGATTCTCGCGAAGATTGAAGTTGAGGATCGTTTTCGGGAGCCGTTCGATTGACCATTCCTTCCAGAATGCCGATAGAAAAATGACATCGGCTTGTCTGATAATCGACTGGTAGGTCCGAAGATCCGCAGTTTCCGCGCAAAGCGGTCTGTCTTTGCGGTCGACGAAATTAAGATGTGGTTCTTCGCCCCAATATATTTGGCATTTTGCCTCAATCCGAACGGTGCGAACCTGAAAACCGTCGAGAATATGTGCTTCCTTGGCCATGTTGAAAAAATCCATGGCGTAGGAATCACCTATGATCAGCGCTTTCCTTTGCGACGTATTGTCGAACGCTTTTGCAGGATATTGATGTCGCGAAAAATCAGCGCGCACATAGCGGCCTCTTGCTTCTGGAGACACAATCAAATCCGCATCTGCTTTTTGATAGCGGTTCGCGAACCCGTCACTCTTCATACCGTAGAGACCAAAAAGTAGAAGCAACACGCTAATTGCAGCCGACGAGGCGAATACCGTTGTCCTTGAAACGCGATTGCGATCTCGAAAGGGGCGCTCGATATATCTCCAGGTGAGGTAACTCAAGACCAATGCGAGAATCATTAGCGGCAAATATTCCAATGGAGCAGCGTTGTATGAAAACCCCCATCGGTAATATGTATAGAGCGGTTGATGCCACAGATAGAGGCTGTAGCTGATTAGTCCGATGCCGACGAAAACCGGCTGAGACAATATTTGGTAGGTGATGGTGCCTGGCCTTGAATGCCGCAACACGAGAAATGTTCCGCCAACGGGCAAAAGTGAAAACACGCTGGGGTGGGGCGTGTCCTCGTCAAAGAACACGAAAGAAAAAGCAATCAACGCAAATCCCACCATCGACAGCAGGTTGTCTTTCGTGGGCTGATCGTTGACGGCTTTATGCTGTGCATCGTGGGCAACAATGGCCCCGAGAGCAAACTCCCACACTCGCCCGACTGGAAGATAAAAGGATGCCCATGCCGGTTGATTGAACCAGTAAACGTTTTGTTCGATGAATGGAGGGGCGAATGCAAGGTTTCCGCCAAACTGTGCAACCGCGAGGCTTATGGCGCCAATGGATACAATGATGGTGAAAAAGTACTTCCGGAAATATAACAACACCACCATCAGAAAGATGGGGTAGAAGATGTAAAACTGTTCCTCGACAGACAAGCTCCACGTGTGAACGAACGGGTTACTTTGTGCGTCGATCGCAAAATAATCCTGTTGCAACCAGAACAGAATGTTCGAAACAAAAAGAACCGAAGCTGCGATTGCTTCAGACGCACCGACCGCTTGATAAGGCAAAGCCAATAGGAGGATCGGGGGTATGCTGCACAACAAAACAAAAGAGAGCGCGGGAATTATCCGTCTGATGCGCCTTTCATAAAATCCAAGAAGAGTAAAACGTTCGCTGACTAATTCCTTTAGGATGATTGCGGTAATTAGATATCCGCTGATGACAAAAAATATGTCAACGCCCAAAAAACCTCCTTGCGCAAAATCAAAGTTGGCGTGAAAGAAAAGTACGGGCACGACTGCCAAAGCGCGCAGTCCATCAACATCGGGGCGATAAGAAATCATGATTTAAGCCGCGGTCGACCGGTTATCTCGAGCGGATGTTTGATCGCCTCTGCTGTTATAAATGCCCCGTTTCAGGCGAATGATGAAAGCGATCACTTCTGGAATTCCAAGAATGACTTTCCGCAAGGGATTGTATTTGGAGTCACCGAACTGCCGCTCGCGGTGTCTGACAATCACTTCGCTGACATTTTTAGCATTTCTATGAATGGCAATAAGCGGCAAGTAGCGATGATCGTTTTTCCGCCAGGGGAGTCCTTGGACCAGGCGCGCTCGAAAGGCGACATAGGACCCTGAGTTACTGTGCAGAGGCGTATCAAACAGTGAGATGATCAAAAGGTCGTAAAGTAAGGATGCGATTCTAAGGATGCGTCGATGCTGGCGGCATTCCCGAAGACCCATCACCAATTCAGCACCGCCTTCAAGTTTCTCAATAAAGGCTGGTAGATCTTTCGGATCGTCTTGGAGATCTGCATCCATCCGTATAATGAACTTACCCTGTGCCTGTTCAAACGCCGCTTTATAGGCGCCGGTCTGTCCCCCTCGTTCCGGCAAGGAGAGGACTGTCCAGCCTCTCATTTTATCCGCATATGAAAGAGCAAACTCTCCGCTTTGGTCCAAGGAGCAATCGTCGACCAAAATAACCTCAATTTCATGCCGGCATTTGGCAATTTCGGCATTGAGCTCTGGGAGCAACACGGCCAAATTTTCCCGTTCATTATGGAATGGGATGACAATTGTTAGGAACATTCCGCTGGAATTATCCATGCAAGTGGTAAGAAAAACTGGCGTCGGCGAGTAAGAAGCCCGACTTTTGATACATTCTCAGAGAAGTTTTGTTTTGTGCTTGCGTTCCCACTCGTGCCTTCTCAGCTCCTCGCTTTTTTGCTTCGTCGAGAAACGCATTGGTTAGTTGCCGTCCGATCCCCTTTCCTCTGTGGGCAGATGAAGTGGCGATTAAGTCGAGATTGAAAACGTTTCTTTTTTGTGTTCCTACAACAAACCCGCTTAGCTCATTGTTGTTGCCCGCAACCAGTACAAAGTCGGCGCGCCCGCCACAGGCGTTGCGCACCCAGTCTGCACGGCTTTCGTTAGCTGCTGCGTCATCGATGAGCGGATCACTGTGAAACCTGCTTTCGGTGAAGCTTCTATACGCGATGTCCGAGAGGGCCGTGATGTCTCGCTCGTTGTGAAACCTGGTCTTGAAAGCGCCTTCATCCTTCAATGGAAGTACATCCTCAAGGTTAGCTTCCAGTTCCAAATAGCACTCTATGAGGTGAAACCCATACTGCTCGAGGCTCCGCCGCTGTGCCGTTAGGTGTGCGGGGAGGCGACAGGCAACAAAGATCGGATCTTTATGATCGCTTGCCTCTTTCTTTAGAATGCGCACAGCGTGGTCAAACGCTTCGTAGTTTTGTTCCCCGTTCAGATAGATCTGAAAGCACGTTTTTCCAAACAAACTACTTTCCCATGGCTTGTCCTCCAGCCGAGCACCGGCTGCGGTCAGTGCTTTTTTTGTGCGCTCCAGCAGGGTATTTATCCTTAACCTTTTATCACAAAGTCAGGTCGTTGATTTCTGACAAAGGCAACATATTCCGTAATACCCGATTCTAGACTGTATTGCGGTAGGTACCCTAGGAGCTTAGTGGCCTTTTCAATCGAAAGCGTCCCGCGTTTCGGCCTAAATGAGTCGCGTGGGACAATTTCATATTGAAGGTCAGGGAAGGATTGTTCGAGGCATTTCACGTAATCCAGCAGGGTGTGTGCCTTGCCATGCGTGATGTTGAAGGTTTCACCGGCGCCACCGTCTTTTGTTGCCGCGAGAACAAATCCGTTCGCCGTGTCTTTCACGTAAGTGAAATCAAGGGATTCGTCTTCGCCATGAATTTTGAGTTTTTCGCCCAAGAACGCCTTTTCGACAAATATCTGGCTGACGCGGCGATTCATATCGGTCGGTCCGTAGACAGCGGATGGCCGTATGATCGTATACGGAATATCATTATAGGCACATAAACCGCGGGTGATAACCTCACCTGCAAGCTTCATGGTGCCGTAAATTTCTTTAGGGCGGGTGGGGTGTTCTTCGTCGGCTTCCGGTGTTTGAAAATCGCCATAGACCATGCTGGACGAGGCGTAGACAAATCGCTTCGGGCAAAATCCATCGCGCTGTTTCATTTGCCCCAGAAGCTCGATCATGTTGGTGGTGGATTCAACACTTCCCTCCATCGCCTCTTGACTGTTGAGATTATCCAATTTCGCGAGGGGGAGTGCGGCCAGGTGAAAAATGTATTCCGGCCGGTATTTTTCAAAGAGGCGGGAAACGATCGTGATATATTTCGCTTCACCGCGTTCAATGATCACGCCGTCGCCCAACATGTCGAGGCGCATTTTACGATAATCGTGAAAATCAGTACGTGTGGTGGCGACGTACCGGCCGAAATGGTCGATGCACACAATCTTGTCGACAATGTTCTGATCGAGTAATTGCTTCGCAATAAATGTTCCGATGAAGCCCATACCACCTGTGATAAGAGCATGACGAAGATCGCTTTGTTTTTCTTCCATTTTTGGCTCGCTATCTCAGTATTGTATTCTTCGGCTTTCGATCGACCATTTGGGATGGAATATTGAGGGGGACGCGTCTAATTGACTGCCGATCGTCTCTGCGCCATTTCGATAATATTTTGGCAGGCTACCGCACTCCAACTGACGAGATTGGAGACTCAGACATCAATCCGGCCAACGCATTGGCGCGGGCTAATTGCCTGAAATTAATACGTTTATCGGTTTCTATCTTGGTTTGCCTTTGCGAAACTCAATATAGACGAAATCACCAATTTGGCGCCACAAGATCATGGTGGTGCCCGTGGCGCTACCAATACTGCCAATACCTAATTCTCATGCCGGTTTTGTGCGTTCGATTGAGAGCAAAACCAATTGTTGATTACATACTCATACTGTGAACGTCAAGCTATGAACATGTACTCGAGGTGTTGAATGTGCTCGGGGACGTATGCGCATAAGGCCGGTCCCAAAAGCAGTCGATTGTGCTTTCGAGCGGCTTTCGGTGCCTGTGATTGATGCGGATTAAGTGAGATTTTTGGATGGTGAGCCCGGCAGGGATCGAACCTGCGACCCACTGATTAAAAGTCAGTTGCTCTACCGACTGAGCTACGGGCCCGAACCAAAAAGAAAAGCCGAGGAATCGCCTCGGAAGCGCGGAACTTAAGGGTAGCGGGCCGTCCCGTCAATACTTGGTTTTCAGCCCTTTTGCCGCCCTCGTCCGGCCCTTAAGTGGGTGTTTTTTCAAGGGTTTCAAGGAAAAGCGCCAGGCCGGCCTTAGCGAATGCCTGCATATTGGCCATACGGTCGGTGGATCCGGTCTCTATCACCTTGGTGGCGGTCACGGGGCCTGCCACGCCCAGCGCTGCGTGTCCCGCCGCATCGCCATAGCCATTGCCCGTGGGGCCTGACGCCCCCGATTCGCATAATCCCCAAGTTGCGCCATGGGACAAGCGGATATCTCGGGCCATCAGCAAAGTGTATTCCGCCGTGGCGCTGCGGATCTTGCGGTCGCGCAAGCTTTGCGGATCAATCGCGGTCAACGCCTTGAAGGCGGGCGCGGTATACACCACCGCACCCCCCAGAAAATAGGCTGAGGCACCCGCCTGAGAGAGTAGGGCTGCGGAGATGAGACCGCCTGCCGACCCCTCGGCGACCGCAACCGTCTCGCCCCGTGCTTTGAGGCGGGTTGCGATTTGTTCGGCAAGAGGGGCGAGGGGGTGCAGCACAAAGTCCCTCAAATATCCAAACAGATTTTGCCGAAATGCTTTTGGCTCATCTGGTGCGCGAAAGCATTAGAGATGTCATCTAAGGGGAAATGGCTATCAATCACCGGTTTGATGTTGTTGGCGTTAATCGCCGCGACCATATCTTCCTGTTCCTTGATTGATCCCACCGTAATACCCTTAAGGGTCAAATTACTGCTGAACAAAGCAGCCGTGGGCACCTCGCCGGACATGCCCGTCAGTACACCAATCATAGAGATATGACCGCCGATGCGAGACGCCACGATGGATTGTGTCAATGTGCCCGGACCGCCGATTTCCACCACCTCATCGACACCGATGCCGCCGGTCAATTCTTTTGCTTTGGCGCCCCAGTCGGGCGTTTCTTTGTAGTTGATCAGGTGATCGGCGCCGAGGTCTTTCAAACGCGCCAGCTTGTCGTCGGACGATGAAGTGGCAATCACCCGGGCACCCGCAGCCTTTGCGAACTGCAACGCGAAAATGGAAACCCCGCCGGTGCCCTGGGTCAGCACCCAATCGCCCGGTTTAATCTGCGCTTCCACCATGACGGCGCGCCAGGCTGTTAGAGCCGCGCAGGGCAAGGTGGCAGCTTCCGCATGGCTATAGCCAACTGGTTGCCGGGTAAAGGCGCTGGCGGACATGGTCACGGTTTCCGCGGCAAAGCCTTGGGCATGATCGCCGGGAACACCCAACAATTTTTCGAGAGCGGGCGGGCCGTCTTGCCAATTCGGGAAGAAAGTAGAAACGACGGCGTCGCCTTCTTTAAAGCGGGTCACCCCGTCGCCGACCGCCACTACGTCTCCGGCCCCATCGGACATGGGGATGCGGCCATCTTCGACCGGGATCATCCCCGACACCACCGCCAAATCATGAAAGTTGAGCGAGCTTGCCTTCACCCGCACCTGGATCTGCCCGGGCCCGGGTGCCGGAGCGTCCGCCTCGCGAATCTCAATGTTTTCCAGCCCGCCAGGTTTCTTAACGGCCGCGATTTTCATGGGGTCATCCTCATCTTTTCAATAATAACGGTCTTTAATAGAGCGAATTCACCGGCACAATCCAGTTTTTTCGATACGCCCATCATTCCCGTGATAGGACATTGGTCAGTTTTGGAAGACGGCAATGGGGCGTCGATTTATGAGGTATACGGAATTATTTGAATCGCGTTTTACCGTAAAAAAGGAATGGGTGGATTATAACGGCCATATGAATATGGGGTTCTATTTGGTGGCACTAGACCATATGGCCACCGATGCGTTCTTCAATGCGCTTGATATCGGCGTGGACTATGTGGAGCGGGAAGCCAAATCCCTTTTTACCCTGGCGACCAATTTGGACTATGTGCAGGAAGTGTTCGAAGGCGATCCCATTCGGGTGACCACGCAAGTGTTGGATTATGACGCCAAGCGGCTCCACTACATTCACTGCATGTATCATGGGGAAGAGGGGTTCCTGTCCGCAACCAATGAGTGCCTGTCGATGCATGTGGACATGACTACGCGCAAAAGCGCCCCGTTCAGCGACGCGTTGCAAGCAAGATTCAAAGAAATGCTGGACGCACACACAAAGCTGGGCGTGCCGGAGCAAGCCTTTCGCAAGCTGGGTATCCGCCGCTAGAGCGCGTCTTTTGGGTTTCCAATCAAGCGGTAACAAGGCAATCTAGCCTGACTGATGTCGGCGGTGTGTAAAGGTGGGGACATGGTGCGGATCATCCTTTTGGGGATCGGGATCGTCGCGGCCATTCTGTTCGTTGCATGGATTTTGCGCGACCCGATCTATGTGATGATTGAGAATTGTAATCCGTCACACCAAAACGAACGAGCGGATATGAGCGGTATGTGTTTGCTCCCCGGCTGGATAATCAAAAAAGAATAGGCTCATTGTGGAGCGCAAAAACCTCTCCATTATTTTCATATTCATCACGGTACTGATCGATGTGATCGGACTTGGAATCATCATTCCCGTCATGCCCAGTCTTCTGGTGGAGCTTACGGGTGCGGAACTCTACGACGCGGCCCAAGTGGGCGGTGCGTTAATGTTTACCTATGCGCTGATGCAGTTTCTGTTCGCACCTGTTTTGGGGAATTTGAGCGATGCCTATGGACGGCGCCCGGTATTGCTTCTGTCCTTGGTGGTGTTAGGCATCAACTATCTCATTATGGGCGTTGCCGGGACGCTGTTCTGGTTGTTTGTGGGGCGCGTTTTGTCTGGCATGTCCGGTGCGACCTATGCCACCGCCAATGCCTATATTGCCGACATCAGTTCGGAAGAAGAACGGGCCGTCAATTTCGGCCGGGTCGGGGCCGCGTTCGGTCTAGGATTTGTCATTGGGCCCGCGATCGGAGGATTGCTGGCGGATTTTGGTACGCGTGTGCCGTTTCTCTTTGCCGCCGGGCTCGCCTTTGCCAATGCCGCTTTCGGCTATTTCATTTTGCCGGAAACGTTGCCCCCCAACAAAAGACGCCCGTTTGAGGTCATCCGCGCCAATCCATTGGGGGCTGTCGCCCAGATGCGGCACTACCCGGTTATTGTCGGACTGTTGGGCGTGGTGGTCCTTTATCAACTTGGGCACGATGCCAATCCCGCCGTGTGGTCATTCTACATGATTGAAAAATTTAACTGGTCGGAGCGGGATATAGGACTGTCATTGGCGGCGGTGGGCTTGTCCATGGCCATTGTGCAAGGGGGGCTCATCGGACCCATCCTTGACCGGTTGGGGGAAAAGCGGGCTGCGTTTGTGGGGCTGATGATCGGCGGCATCGGATTTGTGGGGTTTGGCACCGCCAGTCAGGGGTGGATGATCTATGCGTGGATCATTCCCTTCGCCTTTATGGGCATTGCCATGCCGGCCATTCGGGGGATTATGTCCCGTCAAGTGGGGCCGGATCAGCAGGGTGAATTGCAGGGGGCGATCGCCAGCTTAATGGCCGCGGTGTGGATTTTCTCGCCATTGCTGATGACCCAAATGTTTGGCTATTTCGCTAGTCCGTCAGCGCCCATCTACTTTCCCGGGGCGCCGTTCGTTATGGCCGGAATATTAATGTTCTTGGCGCTGATGGTCAGTATTTCTGCTTTAAATCGGGTCCGTTAAGCTTTTGTGATGCAACAGATGATCTGTAGGCATTGGTATTTCTTGCCGTATGCAGAGAATCAGTATACTTATTCACAAAACACAGGAAAAGAGGCGGTGATTTTGTGACAGCTTTGTCACAAGTGCCGCCTTTTTTTGTTGCTTTTGTTGCTTTTGTTGGCTTGAGGCTGGCCAACCGCTGGGGATTGGTCGAGGACATGATCTCGGTAGACCTTGTGTTGTCGGAAGCCAGGACGACCTACAGCCTGGCCAATTCGCTTGTGTGGGAGGCGGAACGCATCGCCCATGGGCTCAAGCGGCGCAGCATTGGATTGACCCCATTCACGAAAACGGTCGAGATTTCAGACTTTGCGGACGTCATGGCCAAGATGCGCGATCGATATGCGCTGTTGTCTCAGATGGAATCTAAATTGCTCGCGGCCATGCATCTCATTGCGCGCGGAACAGCTGTCGACGATGAAGATCCGCTTCAATTGAATATGATTGCCACGCGTTTTCGCACCGGAGACAGCGCGGAGGAATGGCGGCGGCTAAAACGCGCGCCCAGGGCTCATTTCGAACTTACCGTCGACGATCAAGGGTGCGCGGCCCAAGGCGTTGCCGGGCTCAACTTTGAGACCGGTGAGGATCTCAAACGTGCGTTGGACATTGTTGCGGGCTTTCGCGCGCTTCAAGCGGCACGGCGTGCGTTACTCATGGCGGACCGGCGCATCAAAGAACATGTTTATGATCTGGTCGGCCAGGAAGAGGCTGCTTCGGAGAAGCAAGCCGTTCAAGGTTAGTGTTACTCTAGAACCGTTCGATCGCGGTTACACACACCATCAGGCCTAAAAACCAGCCGGCGGTTGTCGCCGCCGCAAGGCCAATGCCTGATCTATCGCGAAGCCAGAGCCTCAGTCCCATACCCACTGCCAAGGCGGGCGCCACCAGTGCCCACGCGAAAAAGGCCAAATCGGAATAGGACAAGGTCACTAAGCGAAGCGGCGCTTCGACACCCACCGCATGAAGCGGCATGGACATCCAAAGGATCACGGTCGGAATGAGCAGGGCAGTTACGGCCCATGGTTTTGAGAGTGTAGCGTCGGTCATGATGACATCCCCTTTCAGCACTCGCGCCCCTGCACGGGCGCGCGCCGGTCAACATTTGACGTTATTTTTCGTAGATTACTGCGGCGATGTTATGGCCATTGGTGCCTTTTTGTTGCCATAAGGCTTTTAAGAACGTTACGGTGTTCGGCGGAAAGTTGACGGTGTAAACATACAAAAGGCTGCGGTTGGGAAATGCCGAATTATAGGGTTTTTCAAGCTCTCGCTCTTTCCACGGGGGCGTAAATCACTATCTTCAAGGGCAAGCAAAATCGTTCAAAAAAGGAAATTTCATGGCTGAGACAAAGGGACTGGTCCTTGCCGGTGGATGCTTTTGGGGCATGCAGGATTTGTTTCGGAAGCTGCCGGGCGTGACCGCGACCCGCGTAGGATATGCCGGGGGTGAGCAAAACACGGCGGCCTATCGATTTGTCAAAACGGGCAGCACCGGGCATGCCGAAAGTCTCAAAGTAGAATACGACCCGGACGTGATTTCCTACCGGCAATTGCTGGAATTCTTTTTCATGATCCATGACCCCTCCACCGCCAATCGGCAGGGGAATGACATCGGAACGCAATACCGGTCCGCCATTTTCGTGGAGTCTCCCGAAGAAGAGAAGGCGGCGAAAGAAATCATCGCCGAGGTGGACGCCAGCGGAAAATGGCCCGGTCCCGTGGTGACCCAAATATTACCGGCGATGCCCTTTTTCGATGCGGAAGAAGAACACCAAGATTATCTGGAAAAATTCCCGCACGGATATACGTGCCACTTTATCCGCCCGGATTGGACACTCTAATCTGATTGTATGGATCCACTCATGGCGGGAACGCAGTCTCCTCCGATATAGGTGTGTAACACCACGCCATCCCGTTTTGATGCTCGCGCCACCATCAGGCTAGGGCGGCCCATATCAACCCCTTGGGAGATCGTTTTCGTGAACTCCAGATCCGGGTCTTGGTGCAGCTGCGCCAACAGGCCGATGAGCGTTACATTCGCGCTACCGGTTGCGGGATCTTCCGGAATGCCAAAAAGAGGGGCAAACATCCGCGTTTCGACGTCGACCGGACTTTGGCTATCATTCGTGTAAAGATGAATACCAATCGCTAAGTCCATTGGTAAATGTTGGTCGAACACGGCCGCATTTGGCTTGGCGCGTTTCAATGCATCTCTACTACGCAGCTTCGCATAGATAAACTTGTTTCCGGCGGACGCTATTTGTGGGGGGTGATCGGATACATCGAAATCTGAAGTTTCCAAAGAGCACGCCTGCGCCACAATCTCGACGTCCACCGGTTCCGCCAGTGTGAACGGCTGGGGGGCTGTGATTTCCGCGCCGGTCGTTTGATCGCCTGCCTTGATCAGCTTAATGCGCACCAAACCGGCTTTTTCTTCAAAGATGATGTCGTCCTTTATCGGCGCGCCGAACGGCAATGTTTTTTGCGCGGCGACGTAAGCGGTCCCCACATTGGGATGTCCGGCAAAAGGGACTTCGGACTGAGGCGTAAAAATGCGGACACGCGCGGTATGAGAAGCATCTTCCGGCGGAAGAACAAAGGTGGTTTCCGACAGATTAAACTCATTGGCGATCTGCTGCATTTGCTGATCGGTTAGTCCGCGCGCATCGGGAATAACCGCGAGTGGATTGCCGCCAAATCGGGTGTTGGTGAAGACGTCGACAGTTTCGAAAGGGTAGGGCACAGCGGTTCTCTTCTAGGAGTTTCGGGCGCGAAATGGACACCCGATGGCCCTAGATGAGGGCCTTATCGCACCATTTCAAGGCGATAAATGATACGGGTTGGGTCCATCCCTTCTTTTTCCGCCTCATCGGTCACAAGAACGGCCTTGGCCTTGTAGATATCTTTGTCAAAGCGGACGCGCACATTTTGATTTTGTTTTAAATACTCAAACCAGGTGCGCCCTTCCGCCGGATCGATATAGACGTTGCCGTTTCGGTAGATGTAATTCAACCGAACGGAATAAGGGTTTTCCGGGCGCAGCTCCAAGTCGAGCATGCCGTAGTCTTTCGCGAATTCCCAATTGGTCTCTGTACCGGATGGGCCGCTCATCTCTCCACCGGGAAAGATTTCAAGGGGGCCATTGTTATAGGGCGCATAGAGATACGCCGCGCCAATCAACAGACCCAGAAATACCACCAGATAGAAGAACCAACGCACTACCACCATCTTGACCCATCCCCCTCGTTTTCTTTCTTGGCCCGGTAGCACCGCTCGTAGAGTTTGTTCCACCGGCCGCGCAAATTCTTAAAGTCCTGGGTGTTGAAATAGACCGCATTGCGTTCGCTGATTTGAAGCGTAAAGCGGGCGTCCCTCAGTGTGCCTGCTGTATACCGGCAGGTCTTGTCCGGGAAGGCGTCACACCGTTCGATACATTTTCCCAGAGCCCGTCCATCTACTTTTGTGCGGAACGATGCTTTCGTATCGAAATTTTGACCGCCGAACAGCGACGTGTTCCCCTCTGGGGCACTGCCGCAGGCGGTCACCGTGATTAATGCGGTGACGACAAGAAGGTGTCTCAGGCTCAAAATCATGCATTCCCCCAATAGATAAACTCAGTATGGCAAGCGAACCAGCCGATGGCCAGTGCAGGTGGCGCGATGTTACCCGCCCGTTACAAAAAACATAGCTATTCCGTGCCGCGCAGTTTTTGCTGAAGTGCGCTGGATGACGTGGTGTGCTGGAACTTCAGTTTTTTGTCCGGGTGGATGTAGTGGAACGCGCCATGGGCCATTAAGGCGGCTTCATGAAAACCGGAAAGAATCAGCTTTAGCTTTCCCGGGTAATACGCCATATCGCCGATACAGAAAATTCCCGGTACAGAGGATTCGAATTTTTCCGTATCCACAACCACCCGATTGCGGTCGAGGTTGAGGCCAAAATCGGCGATGGGCCCGAGCTTCATGGTCAGACCATAGAATGCCAGCATTGTGTCGCACTCTAACTGCTTTTCCGCACCGTCCATGTCTTCCAACGTGACGGATGAGATTTGGCCGTTCACGCCGTTTAAGTGTTTAATCTGTCCGATATGAAGGTCGACCTTCCCCGCAGTGACAAGCTCGCGCATCTTTTCGACACTATCAGGGGCGGCGCGAAACTCATCCCGCCGGTGAACCAGCGTTATGCGGTCAGCGATGGGTTCTAGGTTGAGTGTCCAGTCAAGCGCGGAATCTCCACCACCAGAAATCAATATGTTTCGATTGCTGAAGGATTCTCGTTTGCGGACGGAATAAAATAGGGATGTGTTTTCGAAATCATCGACGCCGGGTATTGGCGGCTTCTTCGGTTGAAAGGAACCGCCGCCCGCGGCAATCACCAGGGCAGGGGCTTCAATGGTTGTTTCCAAATCGGTGCGGACTTGCCAGTTCCCCGCATCTGTCTTCACAAGTTCCACCACCATTTCATGAAGGTGAAAGGTCGCCTCAAAGGGAGCTATTTGTTCAAGCAGCTGATGGGCGAGATCGAGACCGGTGATCGACGGGATCGCGGGAATATCAAGAATGGGCTTTTCCGGATATAGCTCGACACATTGTCCGCCCGGCTTGTCCAATATGTCGATCACATGGGCCTTAATGCCCAAAAGCCCCAATTCAAAAACCGCAAACAGCCCGACGGGACCAGCACCGATGATGATTGCATCGGTTGCGATGGTCTGCCCCGGTTCGGCGCTTTCCGGAAACGGTCGGTCCATTGGCCCAGCCCCTTTGTGAGTCGGCAATAAAGCATACCTCAGTAAGGGCGCAGGGAAAGGCCCAATTGGGCCGGTCTTGACACGGACGGCTTTGCTTCATAGATGGGGCTTGGGTGAAGGCCCCAGCCGCTCGCAAGCTTATGCTTTGGTGAAGCCCTTCTGTTTTCTTATCGCCGTCCTTATTCGCGACACATGCGTTCAACGACAGCGGTAATGCGAGCCCCCGCATTTCAGGAACGCTTGATGTGTCAGCTGCTGAAAAAGGTGCGTGATGAAGACCAACTTAAACTTACCGTCAAGAGATAAACTAAAAGACCAAGCCAAGCGGTTGCGCGCGGCCTTGGGTCGGACCAATGAGCCCGTGAGTCACAGCCGTGCCTTGGAGCTGGTGGCTCAGCAATACGGATTTCGAGACTGGAATACGATGAGTGCCGCTTTGGGCAATGGTCCTGAGGGCAAGGAAATTGCGCTTGGCGATACGGTTTCGGGGCGTTATTTGAAGCAGCCATTTTCCGGCGAAGTGGTCGGGCTGCAACAATTGAGCGGCGGCCGCCGACGCCTCACCATCCAATTCGAGTCGCCTGTGGATGTGGTCTCTTTCGACAGTTTTTCATCCTATCGAAGCCGGATAAGTGCGGTTATTGATGCCGATGGCCGCGCGTTGGATAAGACGTCGGATGCAATTCCCCATCTGATTCTCGACTAAAAAGCCCCAAAAGGCGCGCGGTTCATGTGCCATACAGAATTGCGCGCCTATTCTGGCCCCATAGCGTAGGATATGTGATGGCAGTTACAGACAATTTCTGGCCGCAATTACATATATAATCGCATGAGACTGGGAGGTACCCATGACGAACGCGATGCTTTTTAGAGTTTCTGGATTTGTTTTTGGTTTGGCCATCGTGCTTGCCGCGATCGCCTTGTTCCAGCCGTCAGTTGGGCCGGAATACATCCTTCTGAACCCGCAATAAGGCGGATCAGTCAAAACGGGGGAAACCCCATGGTTATCGACGGATTTGTGTTTCTCACATTTTTTGTCGCGATGTTTGGCGCCGGTATCGTTTTTCTTTACCCGCGCTTCTAAGCGGTCAGAACATCTGACAAAAAATACGCGTCAGCTTCTTACGGAATGCCGGGAAAGCTGTCGACCATTTGGATCTTCACGTCCGGGAAGCTGTCCACATACTGGATCTTAAAGTCCCCGGAACTGGAGACGAATTGCCATTCGCCGCAATCATCGGCAAATGAGCTGACTTCTTGAACCTTCAGGTCGGGGAAACTGTCCACCACCTGGACTTTCACATCCGGAAAACTATCCACCACTTCCACATCACCTTTGAGTTCGATGCCGTTGAAGGAACAGGAACTGCTGTCCCATCCGGCATTTGCAGAGGTGACCGAAAGGAAGGAAACTACAACACCGTAGAAAATTTGTTTGTGCATGGCCATCTCCCCGCTAGGCTTGCAATGGATAGAATGTGAAAGCTTAGAGCCGAACCGCTCAATGAGCAATATTATCGTGGACCTTGAATTGCGATGCCCAACTCCCCCGAACTTCCCCTCATTGATGTTTCCGGATTGGAAAATTCTAAAGGGGACGCGTATGCGGAAACCGTCCGGTCGATTGGGGTGGCGTGTCGGGAAATAGGGTTCTTCTATGTGACCGGGCACGGCATCGCGCCTGATGATCTGTCGAACATGTTCGACGCATCCCGCCGCTTTTTTGCGTTAGACGCCCCGGCAAAATCAGCTTTGTCTATTGAACATTCCAATCACAACAGAGGCTATGTGGGGTTTCAGGGCGAACAATTGGAAGCGTCGCGTCCCGCTGATTTGAAAGAGGCTTTCAATATCGGATTGGAGCTACCGGCGGATGATCCGGAATTGATGGCCAATGTAGATTTTCGGGGGCCTAATCAATGGCCGTCAGAATTGCCCGAATGGCGATCGCAAATGCTGGCGTATTATCAGCGTATGTTGGATCTCGCCGACCGATTGCACAGGGCGTTTGCGGTTGATCTTGGCGTGGCGGAAGACTATTTCGTGCCGTTTATGAAGCGCCCCCTTGCCGTATTGCGATTGCTGCATTATCCGGCCATACCAGATATTCAGGCTACGGAAGGAACAGCCATCGGGGCCGGAACACATTCCGATTACGGCATGCTCACTTTGTTGCTTCAGGACGACGTGGGCGGGCTTCAGGTTCAGCGCCGCGATGGGTCGTGGATCGAGGCGCCGGTCGTCCCGGGCGCGTTTATTTGCAACATCGGCGATATGCTGATGCGGTGGTCAAACGATGTGTATAAATCGACGCCGCACCGGGTGTTGAACAATCCATTGCAGGAACGGTTTTCAATTGCGATGTTTTGTGACCCGGCGCCCGACGCGCCTGTGACGTGCTTGCCGTCATGTGTTTCGGCGGATCGCCCCGCTGCCTATGCGCCCACCACCAGTGGGGCTTATCTCACGAGCCGTTTGAACGATACTTATGCGTTTCGAGGGGCTGGCTTTGATGAGGGTTAGGTTGCCTTTATCATGCGCACGCCCTCGCTGCCTGGAAAAACAGTGCGGGTGAGGCCGGATTTGCTGAATCCAAATTGTTCCTGAAGCAAACTCGCTAAAAGGCCGCGCATATCATTCGCCGGATAAAGATCTCTGTTCTGATAAAGCTGGTTGGGGGCCAATCCAGGCCAATCGCCCAGAATGCGTCCGCCGTTGACAGCACCGCCCAGAACCAAACCGACACCGCCCGTGCCATGGTCGGTTCCCCGGCCACCATTCTGACGGACGGTACGGCCGAATTCCGTGACCACGACGATGGCGGATTTTGACCAATGGGGTCCCAAATCCTGTTTGAGTTTCGCAAGTCCCAGATCGAGCTGTTTGAGGCGGTTGCCGAGGACGCCGTTCTGATTGGCATGGGTGTCCCATCCGCCCAATGAGACGACGGCGATGTCAGGTCCATCATCGGCGGCGATCAGCCGTGCGGCGGCGCCCATGGGGGCGACATATTGGTTGCCGCGCAGGCCCTTGGCCGCGTTTCCCGCGATCTGATCCACCTTAATCGCCTCCGCCAGGGCCGGGCCAAGAAGAGGGTCATCCGCATACAGATCGAGCAGGCGGTTGACTGTGTCCTCATTCGCTTCGGGTAAGACGGCCGGCGACCAAGAGGCCACTTGCGCCTTGCCGCGAAGGATGAGCGGTTGGGCAGGGCCGATTGACACGGCTTTGAGCGGGGTGGGGGAAACCTGTAAGGCCCGGTTCAGCCAGCCATCTTTCAGAACGGTCTTTTCCGTTCCGCTTTCCAACAAGTCTTGTGCTTTGAAATGAGAGCGGTTGCGCCAGGGCCCGGCAAGGGCGTGAACGATAGCGGCATCGCCCGCGGTGAAGTTGCTATGAACGGTTGCAAGGTTCGGATGAAGCGCAAAGCCGTCCTGTAACGCAAGCGCGTTATTGGCAATGAGATTGGGCCGATGAGATCGAATATGCGGATCATTGGGTTTGGGCACGGCGGCAAGGCCATCCATGGCACCGCGCAGGATCACGACCACAAGTTTGGCGTCGTGTTGCCGAGATTGCGCCACCGTCGGGGCAAGGACGGAGAGGCTGAGGGCCCCCAGGGAGGTCAGGAGGGTTCGGCGCGTGAGGGCGAGGTCGCGGGGTGTGGTCGGTATGGTCTTATCTCCGCTGAAATTCCGGGCTCATCAGCGCAAGGGTGAGCCCTTGTTGACGGCTTTCCGCCAGCGCGATCGCAGACCGCGTGCGTTCGGACGCCAGCGCCCCGACGGCGTCAGCGAGGAAGTCTAAAGGCACATGATTTGGGGCCGACAGACGGGCCGTGCGGTTTGCCCATTCCAAGCGTTTCTTAATGGCATCGGGACCAGCCCATGCCGCCGCCTCATCGGACCATCCGTCGGGCGAGGGGGCCGTAAAAGGAGACTGTCCAAGCGACTGGTAGACCCGCCGGGCCCCGCGTCCGTACACTGGCTGCACCCCTAGTAACCGCGCGGAAGAGATCAGCATTTCTTCCGGGGTTTTGAATTTGCGGGGCGCGGGCTGCCATGCGTCCTCCAGTGAGATCAGTGTTTTTGCCACTTCGGACAAATCGCCATCAGTTTCCTCAAACGCGCGTTTTAAGGCTTTGATAGATCGCCGGGATACATCGTCCGCAATGAAATGACGGGCCAGTTTGGTGGCGATATGGTTCGCGGTGGCCGGGTGCCGGGCCAGTTCTTTCAAAATAGCAAGCGCTTGCACGGCGCCGGCTTCCCTATAGGTCACGCCGAGCACTGTGCGGTCGCCTGGTTCGTGCAGGCGCTCTTCGAACACGGTTTCACCGATCTTCCGGGAGCGGAGCTTTGGGGATCCCACGGTCCAGCCGGTGAGAGCACGTGCGAATTCCTCCACGTCCTTTTGACCGTAACCGCCTTCAACGCCCACTGTGTGAAGCTCAAGGATTTCGCGGGCGAGATTTTCGTTAAGGCCAAGCTTACGGCGCATGGCAATGGGTGTGTTTGGGCCGAAGGATTTCTGGTTATCCAGATAGATCAGCATGGCGGGGTGTAAGACCGCCTTGGTCAGCAAGTCTTCGAAGCGCCCAAAGGCGAAGGCGCGGATGGCGTCTCTTTCATGTGGGCCGACAATGCGCAACAATTCCGGTTTGCGCACCGACACCGTGAAATGGTTGGACCAGAACCGCGCCCAGCGTTCCATAAACCCGTAAGGGGTGCGTGCCGCATGGAGGTTGCGTGCGGCAACTTCTTTAACAAAAGCCTGCCGGTGTTTGCGGTTATGCATTTGCAGCGCTTTTTTATCGCCGCTCTGTTTGGCTTGCTTTTGAAGGTCGCGCCGCTTTTGAAAATGGGCGAGGGTGGCCTCTACCGCTTGTTTCGTATTGGGCAGGCTCGCATCCTTGATTTGCGCATTGGCTGGGTTGGCAAGCTGTTCCAGCACCCACCCCCGGGGGTCGGATGCCGCCGAATTCAATTCACCTTTCCGCGCCCCCATCCCGAACCGGGTCACCGCGATCGCTGCGTCAATACTCACACTAAAGCCCCTTCTTGGTCCGTCGCGACACGTTAGCAAGGCCCCACGGCCGTGTGTGCGGAAAAATGTATCAAAGTGTCACCCCTGTTTTGACCTTGGGCGATGATGGGCTTTGGCCTAAGCTTATTGAAAAAATGGGAGGAAATTGTATGAGCTTGGACGTTACACCCACCGGTGAGGCCTGCGGCGCGATCGTGCGCGGGGTTGATCTCACCAACCCCCTTTCCAGCGATGACGTTGCGGCAATCAGGGCTGCCTGGTTGAAGCATCACGTGTTGGTGTTTCCGGACCAGCCCATGTCGGATGACGATCTGGAACGCTATTCGCTGAACTTCGGCGGGTTTGGAGACGATCCGTTTATCGCTCCGATTGAAGGGCGCGAACATGTGATTGCCGTGAAGCGGGAAGCAAACGAAACCGGGCCTGTCTTTGCTGAGTCTTTCCACACCGACTGGAGTTTCCAGAAAGTGCCGCCGGCGGGCACATGCTTGTGTGCCGTGACGATCCCGCCGCACGGCGGCGATACGCTTTTTGCCAATCAGCATTTGGCCTTGGAAAAAATGCCCGCGGATTTACGTGAAAAGCTGGAGGGCAAACGCGCCATCCATTCCGCGGCGGGCGCCTATGCCCCGGATGGATTTTACGGAACCAAGGACATGTCCACCCGCAGCATGGATATCCGCCCGTCCGACGCCGCCAATGAAAGCAGAACCCACCTCATCATTCGTCCGCATCCGGAAACAGGACAATTGGGGCTGTTCGGATGCGCCGGATATATCGTCGGCATTGAAGGGATGGGACAAGACGACGCCAATGTCCTGATTGGCGAACTTTATGCTTGGCAAACCCGGGAAGAGTTCCAGTACCGCCACAAATGGCAGGAGAATATGTTGGTCATGTGGGACAACCGGTCTGTGCTGCACGCGGCCACCGGCGGGTATGAAGGCTATGCGCGTGAGCTGCACCGCACCACCATCGCCGACAAAGCGGCGTGACGAGGGGGATATGATGGATCGGGCAAATTGTTGGGGCGACGAAACAGACTATGATTTTGGTCATATTGTTTCTGAGCTGAATAAATATCTTCGGTTGAAGGCCACTCCCATTGGGATGCGCCGCTTCCGAAAGGAAAGCGACCTTGACGCCATTCCACGACTGCGGCGGCCCGCGGCCGGTGAAGTGTTTGCCACCGATCAAATTGTCGGACAGTCGCGCTGGATTGGATACACCATCGGCATCACCATGGATAATCTCATGGGGTCTCAATGCGGAGCCGTGGTGGGGCTCCACCCGCGCGATGATGATTTTCTGAGTGGGGAGCGTTTCAACGGCGTCTGGTACGGTACGCTGGAAGACAGCAAGCAACATCAGGAAGACATGTCGTGCGCACCCTATGGCGACTATGAAGCGCTGGTGACGTCACCGCTCACCGCCGGCCGCATCGACAATCCGGACATTTGCCTCGTCTATGCGACGCCGGGGCAGATGATCACCTTTGTGAACGGCCTTCAGTACAAGAACTATAAGAAATATGAATTTACCTGCGTTGGCGAAAGTGCCTGTGCGGACAGTTGGGGCAAAGCCTTGGCGACAGGCGACCCCTCCATCTCCATTCCCTGTTATGCGGAACGCAAATTCGGCGGTGTCCAAGATGATGAAATGCTGATTGCCTTACCGCCGAGCTTTTTGCCTCAGGTGATTGACGGCTTGGCGGCGCTCAGCAAAAACGGATTGCGTTATCCCATCCCCAATCATGGATTGGACAAGTCCCCCATGGCGAGCATCAATCAAAGCTACGGGTCTTGAGCCGACCAGGCGGCAAGGACCAGCTTGGCAGCTTCATCTATGGTGGCCGCGGCTTCCGTATCCGTCGGCGTGGTGGCCATGCGGTCGAGCGTGGGGGCGAGAAGTTTCTGGATGCCGGGTTTGAGTTTTGGGGCGATGGTCACTAAAAGCGCCATTTTCCAGTCTTCGTCGTGAGAGGCGAAGATCGCCATCAGGTGAGGAGCGATCTCCATGTCGGCACCCGTTAACAGCGGCACCAGTTTCTCCGCTACCGGCCAAGTGGGATCTTTCACCCACGGCAGCAAGTCGCCAAGAATATCGTTGAGCACCGGGAAGCCCGCCATTTCCGCCTGATGGGCGGCGGCGAGATCGCCCTTATGGGTGGGGATGCATTTGCTCAGATTCATCGCCGACCTTTCTCAACAGAGGGGCGGGAACAGTTAAATCCTGTGCTCTATTTTGCGCATTTGAGTTGCTAAGTTCTTACCGAGGGCGGCTAGTCGTCGGGGGCGTCGCCATCTACATCGCGCCGGGCAGGGCGGCGCTCCAGAAAATCACGACGGGTCATGGTATTGCCACTCACCGTGCGGTGATACCGCCGATACCGGCTGCGGGCGGCAAAATAGAAGATGAACAAACCGGCGATCACCCCCGCGCCGATATATTGTTGGTCCTCAATGCAATAGACGAAGGCGCCAAAAGCGGCAAACAACACAACCACCTGCACAAGTTGCGGCAGGCGCAAAAAGCCAAGCATGGAAAAAGGCGGCTGTTGAGACATGGTGTTCACTTAACGGACATATTGGACGCGCCAAGGCGTGGTCTGAGAATTGTGTTGCCGATACATTATTAGCAACAAATGCCTTTTCAGGAAACATCACGATAAAGCAGTCCGCGATGCTGTCTCTGCAATGATGGTCTGTTTTTCATCGCAATACCTATGATAGAAAACAATTCAAAAGTGCCATATGCGTGAATCATCTCTTTCTACGGATCGTGTTCAGCGAACAAATTGAGGGTCTTTATGTCCACCAGGGACGAAAATATCGCGAAAATCTGTACGGTCGTTCTCGGGTCGACGGTTTTTGCAGTCATGCTGATCATCGCGGCATTTTCGTCGACAGGATGGGATGCCGCTTATGTCGGATTGGTCGGTACCCTGGCTGGCGCCATTCTGGCTTTTTCCGGAGGTGTCGTCAGCAGGATGATTGATGTATTTTTTCAGAACGACACGCGCCAATACGAATTGGGCCTTGCCCTTCTATTGGAGATGATCGACTTGACGCGACCTTTGGAAATTCTGTCTATTGAGTTTGGTCTGTATAAGGATGGTACGTCGGCCAAAGAAAAAAGGATGAGTACGCGCGAAACATTTGCGCTGATGACCCGCCTGTCCAAACTTCGGGGAGCGACGGATGATTGGCCGGACGGCGAGACGTACAAATCCAATGGGCCGGAGATTTTTCGTCTTTTCCCGGATGTGCGTCACGACATTATTGATGCCTATCGCGTTTATGAAGATCTTAGAAAAAAGCGTTCGGCCCTAATAACAGATCCCCTAAACCGCCATATGGATGAGTACCGGTCGGAGTTTTTGCGGATCGAAGCCACGCGCACATTGCTCTTTAGCGCCTGTCACCGCTTGTGTGAATTCGATACGCGTCTTGAAGACCATTTCGATACAACAAAGCAACGCCGTATTACCGGCAAGATTTGGCAGTCTGATGGTCAGGAGGTTCAGTTGGACGGGGTGTTGGCCCTCATTCGTCGTGCCAGGCTGTGATTAAGGCACTGGCGGTCGCCCATAGTAGACGTTTTGTTCCGCCCTCAGCCTATTGACCTCTATTGCCCGCCGGGCATCAGACAGTGCCGCTAGGTCCGCAGCGACGTAATAGGGATTACCCGCTAGGTCTTCGTAGATATGTTTGGTGGGGTCTACGCTTGGGCCGACATAAGAAAGATGCAGCACGTTTTGAATGATGTGTAGTGCTTGCCCAAGAGTCACGGCCCGCCAGTCTCCCCTGAATTTTTTTATTTTGCCGAACGGAGATTGCGAACAGCGTTAGGCGGTTCTTCCCTTGTGGTGGTCTGACCGTTCCACCAACCAAACTTCGTGTTGCTCAAATTGACCGCCGTGGATCTCACACGCATATGCGGAAAGCTGTCCGATATCGGTGGCGTACTTTTCTTTTTGCGGAGAAGGGGGTTCGACAATTTGTACAGGACCAATCAGGTGGTAAACCAATTCAGCGATTCCGCTGGGCACCAACTGCTTAAGTTGCTGCAGGTTTTTTGCTTCCATATGAAGGCCTGGCAACGCGTCGCTGACAACGTGATACACATTGTCCCGATCCCGAAAATAGTGGGTATCGATTACGCTCGGTATGTCGTATGGCATTTGCTCAGGGTCCTCATTACGCGCAACACATTCCCCTTCTGGACCAAAATTCCCCAAGGTAATACTGGTCGGAACCAGCTCTGTTGGCAAGGCTCCGCTTCTTCTTGATGCGTGATGTTCTACCATGCGGCAATGAAGGAAAGTTAAAGACGTAAGATTTTCCTAATACCAACATAGAGTTGCACCTGTCAATATGTATGTGAAAAGGCGATTCACCCCACAGAATACTATATTTAGAGCTTATTTTCTGGCGGCGCACAACATAGTGTGCTGATGATTGGCCTATCTGTCGCCTGTGCCGACAAGCTGTGGAGAAATACAGCAATCGGGGACATTCTGTGACACTTTTCGATCAACAGCTGTCATGCTTATATATAGTATGAGCTTATATTTTTTCAAGGTAATCAATCAAACTCGAAACAAAATTTTATAGCCATGCCGCCATCAGCCACCTTCTGGGACAAAATCGCGGAAAAATACGCCAAACAGCCAATATCCGACGAAGCGGCCTATCAGAAGAAACTGGAGGTCACACGGGGCTATTTCACCCCTGATATGGAGGTGGTGGAACTCGGCTGTGGCACCGGATCCACCGCCATCGCACATGCCCCCTTTGTGAAGCACATCCGAGCGACGGACATTTCCGAAAACATGCTTGCCATCGGTAAACGCAAAGCCGACGCCGCGGGTGTTTTAAACATCAGCTTTGAAAGGGCGACGGTTGAAAACATCAACTTGGCCGACAGTTCCATCGATATGATCATGACCCACAGCCTGCTTCACCTTCTGGAAGACAAAGAGGCCGCCATCAAGAAGATCTTTAAAGCTCTGAAACCGGGCGGCGTCTTTGTCAGCAGCACCGTCTGCCTGCGAGACCGCATGTGGTTTATGGCGCCATTGTTGCCGGTGATGCGACTTGTCGGTTTTGCCCCGCTGGTGAAGGTTTTCGGTGCCGATCATCTTGTTCGTTCAATTGAGGCGGCGGGCTTCACGATCGACCACCGATGGCAACCACCAAAAGCACCCAGTGTTTTTGTCGTCGCTCTTAAACCAAAGAACGCGATATAAGCATTTGACACAAAAGAATTTTTCGCGGATTTAGCTATGACGTCCGCGAAACGGTATCGTTGATAAAACGAGCAGGCCTAAGAAACGATCTAGCTTTAACAATTACGACCAAGTAGCTATAAAGCCTAACTGTTTTCAAGACTCATTCTAGCTTCCATGCGCTACTGGCAAAACATCGAGGCGGCGGTTCAAAACCGCTTCGCTCACATCGTCATTTCGTTGATCGCAGTTTTTGTCATCGTCGCCATCCCCTACATCTTCATTGTCGACGGACATGATAATGGCGCCGAGCCGCAGATCATCGGGCAGGCTATTGCTGCCGGGCACGGGTTCAGTTATCCGGCGAAAGAGGCCTGGCTCTGCACGCAATTGTGTCAAGACGCTGCGGCCGACGGCGACTATGCCATCAGCGCCTGGGCTGACCCAGTTTACCCCTATTTGATGGCGGGGCTCTTGTCGGCCGTCGGCGAAACGGCCATGCAAAAAACCCTTCGTGTGTTGGGCGTTTTTGCGTTCGCCGGCACGTTGTTTCTCGTGGCGCTGATGGGCCGCCGCCTGGCCGGACCCTGGGCGGGGTTGGCGTCTTTGTTGTTTCTTTTATTGGTGACGCGCAACTACGCAACCGCGGTTAACCCGGCTGCACTCTCCGCCTTCTTGGTCGCCCTCGCCGCATACATTCTGATCTGGCGCGGAGACACCCAAACGACAAAATCGTCGGCGGCCTTAGGTGGCCTATTGGGGTTGAATGTTCTGACCTGGTCGAGCGGGTTGGTCTTCATCCCAACCATCGGGCTCTACTTGCTGGTCAAAGATCGTTTCTCTCGAAAAGCCGCCGCGAATGTTGCGATACTCGTTCTTACGTCCGCCGCGCTTGTCACGCCGTGGTCCATTCGAAATTACCTTGTTTTCGACGAACTTGTGCCGGTTCGCAATGGGGCGGGTTACATCGCGTGGATCGGCACGGTCGGGGCGGTGGGTACGTTCGCACCTGAACGGGTGGGCGTCGATACGCCCGTGCCGTGGCGCGCGGATGGGCCTTTCGACGCCGTCAGTACCTATTCTTTCGAAAGAGGGGATGCTTTACGCCAAGAGTTGGAAGAGTGGCAAAAACAAATTTTGGACGAAAAAGTTGGTGCCGCGTCTGCGTCGTTTAACGAAGCCCAACGTGACAAATGGTATATGAAAGAGGCCGTGATCTTTTCGTTCCAAAATCCCGGAACGGCCATCACGCTTGCCGCAGTTAAACTGCATACATTTGTGACACTCGTCGATATGCCGGTGGCGTCCTTGTGGCCCCTGGCCTTAGCGCTTTCGATCGCGACTTATGTCGGAACCGCCGGTGCGTTCCTCTTTGTGAAACAGCGGCCGGCCCTCATAGTTCCAATCTTGTTAACCTGTGCGTTCGCCTTACCGTTTGCGTTTATGAGCCCGTTTTTTTACCGCTATCGCCAGCCGGTGGAACCGGCCATCGCCCTTCTGGTGGGTGTCTCGTTCGTGATGGCGATCGCCTGGTTTTGGAACAGCACCTATGGTCAGGCGCTTAGGGCAAGGCTGAGCCGCTCTCTAACGTCTTGAGGCAGCGACGGATCACGGGCAAGTTCGACCAGGCAACGACGCACTGCCGAAAAGGTAGATAGCGCCAGGCCTTTCTAGGCCTACTTTGCTAACGGCGTTTGGCAAGGTGATGGTTTGACCGGGGTTAAACTTGTCACTGAATTTTGTTTCTTCATACAAACCGTTGTTTCCAAAATTCGTTTTCAGCCGTCCCTCATCGTCGACATTCGTACGTTCTAAGGTGATCTTGATTGCTGCAATGCCTTTGCCTGGCCGCCAGCCACCAATAATCAAATCTAGGTCCGGCGCTTGTAGTGCGTATTCGGCAACCATTTCGAACGTATCGGATGGCGCGAGAATTCGGCGACCATTACCAGCAAAGTCGGTATCTTTTCCATCGTTGGTGAACTTGTAAATTCCATAACGCTGTGGTCGTAGATCCGAAGAATTCTTTTTGAAGCCAGCAAGTACAACCATACCACCAGATTGGCGCAGAGGGACCAAATCAATCATTATGCCGGGGCCGGTTGAAAACTTGCGCTCATATGTGCCTCCCGTCCCGAATGTGGGAACAGGATCAAGTGTTTCGATGTTGATAGCTCGGATACCAAAACTGCCCCCTAGGTTTTTTCGAAAACTTGGAACTTCATAAGCAATCGCCACAACATCGGGCGACCCCAAAACCGGCTCCATATCAAAAAGTCTGGAGCCTTTAGGTATGTTCAACGATTTGCTGCCGCTATTGCCGAAAGCCCGATCTCGATCACCAGTGGAAAGGATACCCGCAACTGTAACCGTTAGGTCATGGTGAGACAGGAATACGCGAATTTCACCCCCTGCAGTTTCTGTTAGTCCGACAATATCATCATACTGAATGGGAATTCCGAAATCGATCCAATCAATCTCCACGGTGCCATCATCGCCAAACGTCTCATCCAACTGACCATTGTTCTTCAATTTTCCAATGATGGCGACAGGCGCCCCATTTTGGTCTCGACTTAAGGCTGAGAAAATAAACCCATTCTGTGTCGTATAAATATGGCGGCTCTGATATTCTTGCAGGCCCGCGTGAAAGATTGATAACTCAAAATCTTTACCCCCACGAAATCCAATATCTACGGCACCCGTGTTGTTAACAAGTGCTAATGCGGATGTTGTGTAACTTCTATTAAAACCCTCAGTATACAGAAATAATGACTTGTTTTGATCGACTGTGTTGCCCGTTAACGTCGGCAAACAAAATGTTACCTCAGATAAGACGCGACCGTTACCATTCGCCCAATTAGAAATATTTGTTCCAAGATTGCTAATTTGTGCAGCGACCAACACAGTGAAGCTGGCTCCGCTTTTGGGAGTGCTGGTAGTGGGGGCGTCGGAAGCGTCTGCGACGGTAGAGTTTGTCAGGTAAGTCAGCGCTGCCAAAAATATGAAAAGAAATCTGATCATAGCTTGTTTTCCCCAGTACAAGTTATGCGAAACATCAATGACAATAAGCTATTTTGACGAGCTCTCGCTGTCTAGGTAAAACAATCGCGTTCTGACATAAAGCCCGGTTTAAGCGCCCGCCTTTTGTCGTCGTTGTCCGTGCCGACGTCGCTGCAACTGGGTCTATTTGCAGCATGAAAAAATCAATTGGTAAGTGAACAGCACCTATGACCAGGCGCGTAGAACACGTCTTTTGAAGATAACGACACCCAGACTGCGCGCAATCAGGTGTTGGCGGCGCGGACAGCCGTAGCGACCCAATGGGCGAGTCCGTCGCCGTATTTGTCGATATTGGCTTTGAAGCGCGCGTCGCTTTCCCACATAGAGGCAAGCTGGACGTGCCCTCTTTCATCCAGCGGATAGAACCAGCGGTCAATGTGCTGCCGATGCCGTTTGGCGATTGAGAGAGCCTCCGAGCTTGTGGGAGTGGCGCCCGACTGCATCAGTGCGGCGGCATCGGTCCAAATTCCGTCCAGTTCGAGCTTGATGGATCGCCACTCCGCCTCGCCATAGTTTTTCGTTCGCCGGGCGCTTTCTCTGAATGCGTCGGTGTCGCCCCATGTTTCGGCGGCTTCTTCTTCATAGTCGGCCGGGTCAAAACCGTCGAAAATTTGCTTGAGGTTTGTCATGCTCGTTGGGGCTTTCGTCGCAAGTATTTGAAGGGCGGCATTGATCGACGCAATCATGCGATGGGTGTCGGACAGGCGTTCCAACAGTTTTTGCCGCTGTTCTTTGAGCGCGGTTTGGGGGTCAAATTCCGGCGCGTCCAAAATCTTGCCGATTTCCTCGAGCGGTAACCCAAACGACCGATGGATCAAGATCTGCTGTAGACGGAGCATGTCTTGCTCCGAATACCGGCGGTACCCGTTCCTGGACCGTTCCGGAACCAGAAGGCCGATGTCGTCATAATGGTGTAAGGTGCGCACCGAAAGGTGGGTGATCCGCGCCACCTCTTTGACGGTGTATGTGCGTGTTGTGCTCATGACACTTGTGATGCACCCTCACGCCGCGTGAGAGTCAACACCTTATTTGTTGCGAACGAAATCGCTGGTCTTCTTCATCACGTGAGAGGTGCCATCCACAGTGATGTCATACATCCGGCCTAAAAAGTTGCGTCCGCGCCTAAATTGGTACCGGACATAAAGGAACAAGACGAGGACGACGAACATCACGCCGAAATAGAAGAATTGTGCAGTGACGGCGCTGCCGATCATGCACCCCACCCATACCAAAATGACAAGGGCTTGAAGCCAATTTGGCAATAGAAGAAGACCAAAGAATGTTGATATGCGCCACATCCTAAAATTGTACGACAGGACGTGGCCGTTTGAATAGTCCCGTGACAGAACCAAACGGATCACTGAGATTACGTCTCTCCCGATTGAGCATTTTTGTAGGTGTTTTCACTCAGAAAGCGTAAAATGCAGTTTGTTAGAGAACCGGCTCTAACGGCCAGTCGCCCCTCGGCGGGGGTGTTTTGGAAGAATTTGGATGAACCCCATGCGCCCAAGGTTTGACGGGCATGGGCCGAGAAAAAATAACAGGCGGAAGTGCCGACGAAGGACAGGATTGCTGCCATGATTGAGGCGCTGGATCACATCATCATTGCCGTTAAGGATATTGAGGCGGCGGAAAAATCATATGAAGCGCTGTTGGGCCGAACCGCGTCGTGGGAAGGCGGTCACCCGGACTATGGCACCAAGAATGTGCTGTTCCGCCTGGACAACACCTATTTGGAACTGCTGGCGCCCGATGGCGACAGCGATTTTGCCAAACTGCTGCGTAACAAAATCGAAGAAGGCGGTGAAGGGCCCATGGGGTTGGCATTCGGCACGAAGGACGCCGACCAAACCGTGGAAGTCCTGGAAGCGGCGGGGCTGCATCCGCAAACACCGGCGGCGGGATCAGGGGTCGACCGGCGCAGCGGTGCCACGCGTCAATGGCGTAATGTGATGCTGCCCGGCCATCGCGTGGGTGGACTGTTTATGTTCGCAATCGAACATGAAAGCGATCCGGATACGCTGCCTTTGGTGCCCCCTCATGATACCGGCGGAGGCGCTGTCCATGCCGTGGATCATGTTGTGATCCAAACTCAAGATCCCGAAGCCGCAAAGTCTTTATACGGAGAAGAAGGCTTGGGCCTGCGCCTCGCTCTGGACCAGACCGTGGAAAAATGGGGTGGGCGCATGCTGTTTTTCCGCGTCGGCGGGCTTACCGTCGAAGTGGTCGGAAAAACCACGTCCGGCGAGGTTCACGACAAACCCACCCACAGTTTTTGGGGTATTGCATACAAAGTCGAAGACATTGACGCAGCCCATGACCGCCTGAAAGCCTCGGGTGTCGATGTGTCGGAAGTTCGCGCCGGCCGCAAGGACGGGACCAAAGTAGCCACAGTTAAAAGCCATGTACACGGCGTGCCTACCTTGCTGATAGGCCCGGCTTAAAAACAGAGAGGGAGAGAAAGTGAAAGGAGAGCTTGCCGCCTGATCTACTTCTCACTAAACGACTGAGAAAAGCCGCGATAGACCGGCTTCAGAAGATAATCGAGGATCGATTTCTCGCCGGTGATGATATTGGCTTGCACTGTCATGCCGGGCAACAATTTGTTGCGATCCGGATTGTCGCCCACATAGTTCTTTTCCAGAGCGACAACCGCGCGGTAATAGAGATCGCCCTGATCGGTCTGGAAGGTGGAAGCGGACACACGTTCCAGCGTGCCGGGAATGCTGCCGAAGGTGGCGAAGTCGAAAGCGTTGAGACGAACGTCTACTTTTTGGCCGATATAGACCTGACCCACAAATTGTGTCGGCAATTCGGCTTCGACGATCAATTCTTCGCCCGTCGGCACGATTTCCATCAATGTTTGTCCGGGCTGAACGACCGCGTTGATCGCGTTGATCTCCAGGCCTTTGACGACGCCTGCGATAGGAGCCCGAATATCACTGCGTTCGGCACGGGCTTCGGCACGTTTCACCGATTCCCGGGTTTCGGCCAGTTCACCGGAAAGGTCCCCGATCTGAGCGAGAATGTCTGTGCGCGTCTTATTCTGAAACTCAACAATGCGAGTTTCGGCTTCGATGACACTTTCATTGGCACCCGCGAGCTGATCTTGGGTTTCCTTAATGTCCACGGCGGCTTGGGCGTGTTGCCGTTGGATGTCCAACAGGGCCAAACGGGTGGTAAGGCCATCGTCAAAAAGTTTTTGGCGGGTTGCCAATTCCTCTTTGAGCAGGCGTTCGTCTTCCCGCAGCGCCTCCAAACGGTTCTTCAGGCGGCGTTGGTCGGCGATTTGTTGTTCCAATTGCGCATCAAAGACGGCTTTTTGGCTGGCGGTGTTTTTAACCTGGGTCTTGTGAAGCGCCGTCTGGTCCAGCTTCATGGAATAGTACCCGTCCACAGTGCCGTCGAAATCCGGCGACCGTTGCTCGATCAAAGCGCGGTTGCGTTCCAGCTCCAGCATGTTTTTGGCCGCGCGCACCCTCAATTGCTCGAGTTCCGCTTGAACATCGACCGGCGACAATTGCACCAACTGATCGCCTTGCTGAACCACATCGCCGTCGCGTACATGAATTTCTTGAACGATCCCACCTTCAAGGTGTTGGACGGCCTGTATCGATCCGACAGGTACTACTTGTCCCGTAGCCGACGCCACTTGGTCAACCTGCGTCACGCCCGCCCAGATCAATGCCAAGAACACGATGCCGCACATCACAAAACTTGTTGTGCTCAAGATATGAGGCGGTTCGGATTCCTCGAGTTCAATAGATTGAACCAAAAAACGCGATTGCGTGGCCTGCTGCGCCGTCAAATCCTTCGCGTCTTTGAACTTCTGCAACATCGCGGGTGTTTTTTCACCTTTACTCATGGCTGTAGCACGCTCGCGAAAGCGAGGGCTTGGTCCCCCGGACCCGTATACTCAATAAACCCGCGATGCAGCACGATAACCTTGTCTGCAAGACGAATGTGGCTAGGTCTGTGGCTTACCATGACAATGGTAACTTTCCCTTTAAGGTTACCGAGCAATTGCATCAACATCCGGTCGCCTTCATGGTCAAGCGACGTTGCGGGCTCGTCCAAAAGCAAGATCTTCGCGTCGCGCGTTAACGCCCTGGCAATAATAAGGCGTTGCACGAAACCAGTTGGTAACTGTTTGACCAAGCTGTCGCCCACACGTGTATTGATGCCGTTGGGTAGGTCTTTGATGATGTCCCAGGCGCCGGTCAATTTCGTTACTTCAATCAACCGTTCGTCGCTGGCGGTGGGATCCGCGAGGCGCAGGTTTTGAGCAATCGTCCCATAAAACAGATCCGCCCCTTGAGGGACATAGGCGATTTGGCGGCGCAGGGCGACGGGGTCTGCCTGGCGCAAGTCCAATCCGTCTACGGAAATGGCGCCCCCTTGCGGCTGATAGAGACCGACGATCAGTTTAAGGATCGTGGATTTACCCGACCCGTTAGGGCCGATGATGCTAACAAATTCACCCTTTTCCACGGCGAATTGAGCGCCGATCAAGGCGGGGTCCGTGTCGGCGGAATAGCGGAAGCTCACCCGATTGAATTCGATCTTGCCTTCGAATTTCCGAGACAAGAGGGAGGCGCGATCCGTTTGCCGCTCGGGCTTAAGGGTCATCAATTGATTAATCTGAGCAACCGACTTTCGAATGTCGTCAAATCGTGTGTAGGCCAAGAAAGCGGCATGGAAGGGCGACAAAACGCGCCAGACCAAAGCCATGGTTGCGATCAGGGCCCCGATGGTCATGGTCCCCGCGAGAACGGACATGGCGCCAAAACCAAGCACTGCGACGGCAGACATAGTTGTCATTGCTTGGGTGACGGTTTGCATCGTTGCGCCGCGCTGGGCGGATTTGAGCTGAGCCGCCACCGTTTGAGACGACAACAGCCGATACCGTTCACGCCAAACATCTTCAGCCGCCGCTGCTTTGATCGACCGCAAGTTTTGCGTTGCTTCAATCAAGAAGGATTGTCGTTGAACCGCCGCTTTACCGGCTTCTTTGCTCAAATATTGCGTCCGTGGCATGTAAATGGCGCCAAAGACCAACAAAACGATGATCATCACCACGGGCACCAACGCAATGGGACCTGCCAATATCGCAATGATGCCGATAAACATCAGGCTGAAGGGAAGGTCCAAGACGGTTTGTGCCAAGGGGCCGGTGAAGAAGTCCCGGACGGATTCGAATTCTCGAATCCGGGAAATTTGTGCACTGACACTGGATCGTTCCGTGAAGCTCGGCGGCAAGGCGAGGATACGATTCAGAGTTTCCGCGCCCAACAAATAGTCAATCCGTCCTGCGGTGACGCCAATCAATTGCGCTTTCAAGGTGCGCAATATGAGATCCGCCCCCAATACCACCATAATGCCCGCAAGAAGATAGGGAAGGGTGCCGACCGACCCGTTGCCAATGACTTTGTCATAAACGGTCATCACAAACAGGGGAACGCTCGCGGACATGAGGTTGATGACCAAAGTCATAACCAGCAAATGCATGATTATCCGGCGAAACCGGATAAGGGTCCGATGAAACCAGCTGGTGTTCTGGGCGCCAAACTGCGTGGTGGAATCGATCTGTGTAAAGAAATAGGCGGTGCCTTTGCGCTTTGTCTCGTCCAATGTGATTTCGAACTGATCGCCTTGATCGATAACCGTCAGGATATCGTCGTTGCGTTCAAGAATGACATAAGCGCGGTCCGATCCATCATCCTCCACAAACAAACAAGGACACAGTCGAGCATCGATTTGCGACAGGGCGATTTTGTGAGGAGTGCTTTCGAACCCCAACAGAACCAAGACGTTCCGCAAATCAACAAGGTCAAACGAATCCGCGAAATGAGGGACAGCCTCGGCAACATCGCGCAGGTCGCCATGCCAATGCAATGCTTTCAGAAGGGGCATCAATGTCGCGGCAAATGGCGACGCCGCACTGAATGCGTCGCTATCGCTAACGTTGAGCCGCGGACCGTCGTCCTGTTTTACATTTTCTGCTGGTTGCGCCATCACGCCGTCTTCCCAAGCTGTTGGATGGGGGGCGTTTTGTCGGTTGCCTGTATCTGTTGTTGTGGCTTCCGCTCGACCTTCCGGAGTGATCTGCCATGAATTTCATAGACGGCGTCGCATTTGTTCAACAAAGACGGACGGTGGCTGACCACTATCAACGTCTTTTTTCCCTTCATGGCGCACAAGGTTTCGGTAACGTCTTTGTCACTTTGCATGTCCATGCCGGTATTTGCGTTGTCGAAAAGCACGATTTTCGGATCATTGATCAGCGCCCGCGCAAACACGATGCGTTGCTGAACGCCTTTTGGAAAATTGTTAATGGATCCTTCGCCGACCTTTGTGTCCAAGCCGTTAGGCAGACGGGCAACAAAGTTTGTAAGCTGTATTTTTTCCGCAACTTGCAACGCTCGCTCGCGTTGGGGACCGTTTTGAAACATCGACAGGTTGTCGATGAGCGTGCCGTTGAACAGGTCGCCAATTTGCGGGATCAAGCCGATCTGAGATCGCAGGGAAACCGTATCGCAAGCGTTAACATCGCGATCGTCAATCAGAATGCGCCCTTCATCCGGTCGCACCAGACCCATGATGATGTGCAACAATGTGGATTTCCCGCAGCTATTGTCTCCTGTAATCCCGATCATCTGCCCAGGCTCGACGGTCAGATTAAGGTTCTGAAACAACGGCTCGCTATTTGGAAATCCGAAAGCGACGTTTTCAAGCTTTACGCTCCCGTGATCCAAATCCACCTCTTCGCGGATTTCATTCTGTTCCAACGGCAAGTCTTTCAGCGTCTGAAAACGGTCTTCGGCAAGCTGGATGCTTTGGAATTTGTTCCAGACGCCAATGGTTTTCAAAACCGGTTGAAGGACCCGCCCGGCCAGCATGGTACAGGCGGCAAGCCCGCCCATTGTCATGGAATGGTTGATCACCAAAAGGCACCCCAGCCCGACCACCGAAATAATTGCGGCTTGGCTGAACGCGGAACTGACGCTCTGGCCGATGGCGTTAAGCCGGCTCAGCTCACAGATCATTTCCGCGGATTTGCCTTGGAGGCGCTCATAGCGGCGCAACATGACAAATTCCATGGCCATCGATTTGACCGTGTGAATTCCGCCAAGCAACTCAATGAGAAAATCATACCGGCGTTTGTCGGTTTCGATCCGCCGCTCCAAGGTGACTTTCAGCTTGTTACCGATCCAACCGGAAATAACGATCAAGCTTCCCAACAGAACAAGAGGGATGACCACAAGTGGGCCGGCGATAAACCAGATCAAGGCCAGAAAGATGAAGACGAAAGGCAGATCGACCATCAACAAAGCGACTTGCCCAAAGTAAAAGTCCTTAATCGCCGAAATACCCTTCATATTTTCCAGGTAAGCAGCGGGGCTTTGCTTTTCATAGGCCGCGAGATCCGCCTTCATAATGCGTTCGAAGGAATCGAGGCTGGTGCGATGTTCAAAACGCGCGCCGATTTCGTTGATGATGCTGGCGCGTACGATGCGCAGCGACACTTCCAATCCGATGGCGAGCAATGTGCCGACGACCAGGAAGGTCATGGTGGAAAAGGCCGCGTTCGGAATAATTCGGTCGTATACTTGAAGAATCAAGATGGGAAGGGCGAGAGCAAGCAGGTTGATGCACAACGATGTGAGAATAACATCGGCCCGGCGCCACCCTTTTGGCGGGGAAAAGCTGCCAAACTGAAACACGTTGTCTGCCCTCGTACTACGGCCAATGTTATAATTTTTTCGAGAGTACGTTTTACTAGGGTTTCCTTTCGTCTTGGTAAATTGGTTACGTCGGAAATTGGCGGATTTTGTCAAAAATCAGTAAACATATCATTTTGTATAAAATTTTATACAATTTTGATTCAAGTATAACTGCAATTATTGGAGAAACATCTGTGTATTTTATTCTGTTTTAGAGGTCCATTTACGATTGTTACTTAAAACTACCCGGTAATTACCAAAAGAAGTTTGGACACAGTAGGCTGGGTAGGCGCATGGCTAAGGACCGTGAAGACGAGAAGCCCGATCACGAGGGCCCTCTCGGAAAACAGGATGCAGCGAAAGCAGGACAAGACGCGACCAATCTTGATGTAAAGGATGCGCGCCTTGACGACAGCGAAGATCTTCTGGATGAAGAATATTCGCTTTCTGAAACGCGCAGCCAAGAAGTTGCCAATGAAAATATTCATTTAGGCAGCGCACGTAATGACGTAGAACCTGGTTCCGCCGCGGAAGATGCGAACAGCGGACGCGGGTTTAATCCTGCGGGGGATGGGCATACCAAGTCAGAGCTTGCCGGCGGCCAAACATCGGAAGAGGGACGGGCTGATCCTTCTGAAACGACGGCCCCAACCTCCAACGGCACCCCGTCGGACGGGGGCGGTTTTCATCAGGATGTCCCAATTGCCAATTCGACCGGCACCCCGAATGGAATTATCGTTGCGGGAAATGGCGCGCCGCTCCAATTTGTATCGTTTGACGGCGGAACGGGATTTGTAAACAGCGGCACTCCGGCCACAAATTCGCAGGGGGGTGATTTTTCGGGGATTGCGGCGCAGAACGATCTCCTCGCCCGCAGCACCCAGACAGAAGGCTCTGAGAGCGCTTCATCACCTGCTACTCCCGCTCCTCAGTCGTCAGTTAGCGGAATAAGTAACGCAAATGCGCCTTTAACAGCCGTCTCGGAAGATTTGTCCGATGGGACGCCGATTGGGTTTGTGGCGTTTGCCAACGACAGCGATGCTGGCGATACAGTTACCTATTCGTTAATCGACGCATCAGGTGCGCCGTTGTTGACCGGACCGTTTGAGATAAACGCGTTAACCGGTGTTGTTTCGGTACGAGACAGTTCACAGCTTGACTTCGAAACCTTGCCGGTTGTGCCGTTACGCATTAAGGCGACATCAACCGATGGGTCCACCAGCACCGCAAGTTTTGATATTCCGCTAGCGGACGTGAATGAAGCCCCGACGGCGGTGACCCTTGATAATCAAGTCACCAGCATCGCCGAGAACTCGGATACAACGTCTTCCACCAAAGTTGCGGATATCTCGGTGACGGACGATGCGCTCGGCACCAATGATCTGTCGCTGACGGGTGCCGATGCGGACAAGTTCGAGATTGTCGACAATGGCGGCTCGTTCGAATTGCATCTGAAAGCCGGTGTGACGCTTAATTACGAAGCGGACGGCCAGTTCGACGTGACGGTCGAAGTGGATGATGCCTCTGTGGGCGGCACGCCGGACGCGTCGCAGAGCTTCTCGCTCAGTGTGACGGACGTCAATGAGGCCCCGACGGCGGTGACCCTCGACAATCAAGTCACGTCGATTGCGGAAAATACCGACACCTCGTCCTCGACGAAGGTGGCGGATATCTCGGTCACCGACGATGCCCTGGGCACCAATGATCTGTCGCTGACGGGCGCCGATGCGGATAAGTTCGAGATCGTCGATAACGGTGGCAGCTTCGAACTGCACCTGAAGGCCGGTGTGACGCTTGATCATGAAGCGGACGGTCAGTTCGATGTGACCGTCGAGGTGGACGATGCCTCTGTGGGCGGCACGCCGGATGCCTCTCAGGCCTTCAGCCTGTCGGTCACGGATGTGAACGAGGCCCCGACGGCGGTGAGCCTCGACAACCAAGTCACGTCCATCGCGGAAAATACCGACACCTCGTCTTCCACCAAAGTCGCCGATATCTCGGTCACCGACGATGCCCTGGGCACCAATGACCTGTCGCTGACGGGCGCCGATGCCGACAAGTTCGAGATTGTCGATAATGCCGGCAGCTTCGAACTGCACCTGAAGGCGGGCGTCACCCTGGACCACGAGGCGGATGGCCAGTTCGATGTGACCGTGGAGGTAGACGATGCCAGCGTCGGCGGCACGCCGGATGCATCGCAGAGCTTCTCGCTCAGTGTGACGGACGTGAATGAGGCCCCCACGACGGTCACGCTGGACAACCAAGTCACCAGCATTGCTGAGAACTCGGATACCTCCAGTTCCACCAAGGTGGCGGACATCTCGGTCACCGACGATGCGCTGGGCACCAACGATCTGTCGCTGACGGGCGCCGATGCGGACAAGTTCGAGATCGTCGATAATGGCGGCAGCTTTGAGCTGCATCTGAAGGCCGGCGTCACCCTCGACCATGAAGCGGACGGTCAGTTCGACGTGACCGTCGAAGTGGATGATGCCTCGGTCGGCGGCACGCCGGACGCGAGCCAGGCTTTCAGCCTGTCGGTCACTGATGTGAACGAGGCACCAACGGCGGTGACCCTCGACAATCAAGTCACGTCGATTGCGGAAAATACCGGCACCTCGTCCTCGACGAAGGTGGCGGATATCTTGGTCACCGACGATGCCCTGGGCACCAATGATCTGTCATTGACCGGCGCTGATGCGGACAAGTTTGAGATCGTCGATAATGGCGGCTCGTTCGAGCTGCATCTGAAGGCGGGTGTCACCCTCGACCATGAAGCGGACGGTCAGTTCGATGTGACGGTGGAAGTGGACGATGCCAGCGTCGGCGGCACGCCGGACGCGAGCCAGAGCTTCTCGCTCAGTGTGACGGACGTCAATGAAGCGCCGACCGCGGTGACCCTCGATAATCAGGTGACCAGCATCGCCGAGAACTCGGATACGTCCAGTTCAACCAAGGTCGCCGACATCTCGGTCACGGACGATGCCCTGGGCACGAACGATCTGTCCTTGACCGGCGCCGATGCGGACAAGTTCGAGATTGTGGACAATGGCGGCAGCTTCGAGCTGCATCTGAAGGCGGGCGTGACGCTTGATCACGAGGCCGACGGCCAGTTCGATGTGACCGTCGAGGTGGACGATGCCGCTGTGGGCGGCACGCCGGATGCATCGCAGAGCTTCTCGCTCAGTGTGACGGACGTGAACGAAGCCCCGACGGCGGTCACCCTCGATAATCAGGTCACGTCGATTGCGGAAAATACCGACACCTCGTCTTCCACCAAAGTCGCCGATATCTCGGTGACGGACGATGCCCTGGGCACCAATGACCTGTCGCTGACGGGCGCCGATGCGGATAAGTTCGAGATTGTCGACAATGGCGGCAGCTTCGAACTCCATTTGAAGGCCGGCGTGACGCTTGATCATGAGGCGGACGGTCAGTTCGACGTGACCGTGGAGGTGGACGATGCGTCTGTGGGCGGCACGCCGGATGCGTCTCAGGCCTTCAGCCTGTCGGTCACCGATGTGAACGAGGCACCGACGGCGGTGACGTTGGACAACCAAGTCACCAGCATCGCGGAAAATACCGATACCTCGTCATCGACGAAGGTGGCGGACATCTCCGTCACCGACGATGCGCTCGGCACGAACGATCTGTCATTGACAGGTGCCGATGCGGATAAGTTCGAGATTGTCGACAATGGCGGCAGCTTCGAACTCCATTTGAAGGCCGGCGTGACGCTTGATCATGAGGCGGACGGTCAGTTCGACGTGACCGTGGAGGTGGACGATGCGTCTGTGGGCGGCACGCCGGATGCGTCTCAGGCCTTCAGCCTGTCGGTCACCGATGTGAACGAGGCACCGACGGCGGTGACGTTGGACAACCAAGTCACCAGCATCGCGGAAAATACCGATACCTCGTCATCGACGAAGGTGGCGGACATCTCCGTCACCGACGATGCGCTCGGCACGAACGATCTGTCATTGACAGGTGCCGATGCGGATAAGTTCGAGATCGTCGATAATGGCGGGAACTTCGAACTGCACCTCAAGGCCGGCGTCACCCTCGATCATGAAGCGGATGGCCAGTTCGATGTGACGGTGGAAGTGGACGATGCGTCTGTGGGCGGCACGCCGGATGCGTCTCAGGCCTTCAGCCTGTCGGTCACCGATGTGAACGAGGCACCGACGGCGGTGAGCCTCGATAATCAGGTGACGTCGATTGCGGAAAGTGCCGACACGTCGAGTTCGACCAAGGTCGCCGATATCTCCGTGACGGACGATGCGCTGGGCACGAATGATCTGTCCCTGACGGGCGCCGATGCGGATAAGTTCGAGATCGTCGATAATGGCGGCTCGTTCGAGCTGCATTTGAAGGCGGGGGTCACCCTCGACCATGAAGCGGACGGCCAGTTCGATGTGACCGTTGAGGTGGACGATGCCGCTGTGGGCGGGACGCCGGATGCCTCTCAGGCCTTCAGCCTGTCGGTCACGGATGTGAACGAGGCACCGACGGCGGTCACCCTCGATAATCAGGTGACGTCGATTGCGGAAAGTGCCGACACGTCGAGTTCGACCAAGGTCGCCGATATCTCTGTGACGGATGATGCGTTGGGCACCAACGACCTGTCGCTGACGGGTGCGGATGCGGACAAGTTCGAGATCGTCGATAATGGTGGCAGCTTCGAACTGCACCTCAAAGCGGGAGTTGCCCTGGATCACGAGACGGACGGCCAGTTCGATGTAACGGTTGAGGTAGACGATGCCGCTGTGGGCGGGACGCCGGATGCGTCTCAGTCGTTCAGCCTGTCGGTCACCGACGTGAACGAAGCACCGACGGCGGTGACCCTTGATAATCAAGTCACCAGCATTGCCGAGAACTCGGATACAACGTCTTCCACCAAAGTCGCCGACATCTCGGTCACCGATGATGCGCTGGGCACCAATGATCTGTCATTGACAGGTGCCGATGCGGATAAGTTCGAGATCGTCGATAATGGCGGCTCGTTCGAGCTGCATTTGAAGGCGGGGGTCACCCTCGACCATGAAGCGGACGGTCAGTTCGATGTGACCGTGGAAGTGGATGATGCCTCTGTGGGCGGCACGCCGGACGCGAGCCAAGCCTTCAGCCTGTCGGTCACCGATGTGAACGAGGCCCCGACGGCGGTCACGCTGGACAACCAAGTCACCAGCATTGCGGAGAACTCGGATACCTCCAGTTCCACCAAAGTGGCGGACATCTCGGTCACCGACGATGCGCTGGGCACCAATGATCTGTCATTGACCGGCGCTGATGCGGACAAGTTTGAGATCGTCGATAATGGCGGCTCGTTCGAGCTGCATCTGAAGGCGGGTGTCACCCTCGACCATGAAGCGGACGGTCAGTTCGATGTGACGGTGGAAGTGGACGATGCCAGCGTCGGCGGCACGCCGGACGCGAGCCAGAGCTTCTCGCTCAGTGTGACGGACGTCAATGAAGCGCCGACCGCGGTGACCCTCGATAATCAGGTGACCAGCATCGCCGAGAACTCGGATACGTCCAGTTCAACCAAGGTCGCCGACATCTCGGTCACGGACGATGCCCTGGGCACGAACGATCTGTCCTTGACCGGCGCCGATGCGGACAAGTTCGAGATTGTGGACAATGGCGGCAGCTTCGAGCTGCATCTGAAGGCGGGCGTGACGCTTGATCACGAGGCCGACGGCCAGTTCGATGTGACCGTCGAGGTGGACGATGCCGCTGTGGGCGGCACGCCGGATGCATCGCAGAGCTTCTCGCTCAGTGTGACGGACGTCAATGAAGCCCCGACGGCGGTCACCCTCGATAATCAGGTCACGTCGATTGCGGAAAATACCGACACCTCGTCTTCCACCAAAGTCGCCGATATCTCGGTGACGGACGATGCCCTGGGCACCAATGACCTGTCGCTGACGGGCGCCGATGCGGATAAGTTCGAGATTGTCGACAATGGCGGCAGCTTCGAACTCCATTTGAAGGCCGGCGTGACGCTTGATCATGAGGCGGACGGTCAGTTCGACGTGACCGTGGAGGTGGACGATGCGTCTGTGGGCGGCACGCCGGATGCGTCTCAGGCCTTCAGCCTGTCGGTCACCGATGTGAACGAGGCACCGACGGCGGTGACGTTGGACAACCAAGTCACCAGCATCGCGGAAAATACCGATACCTCGTCATCGACGAAGGTGGCGGACATCTCCGTCACCGACGATGCGCTCGGCACGAACGATCTGTCATTGACAGGTGCCGATGCGGATAAGTTCGAGATTGTCGACAATGGCGGCAGCTTCGAACTCCATTTGAAGGCCGGCGTGACGCTTGATCACGAGGCCGACGGCCAGTTCGATGTGACCGTCGAGGTGGACGATGCCGCTGTGGGCGGCACGCCGGATGCATCGCAGAGCTTCTCGCTCAGTGTGACGGACGTGAACGAAGCCCCGACGGCGGTCACCCTCGATAATCAGGTCACGTCGATTGCGGAAAATACCGACACCTCGTCTTCCACCAAAGTCGCCGATATCTCGGTGACGGACGATGCCCTGGGCACCAATGACCTGTCGCTGACGGGCGCCGATGCGGATAAGTTCGAGATTGTCGACAATGGCGGCAGCTTCGAACTCCATTTGAAGGCCGGCGTGACGCTTGATCATGAGGCGGACGGTCAGTTCGACGTGACCGTGGAGGTGGACGATGCGTCTGTGGGCGGCACGCCGGATGCGTCTCAGGCCTTCAGCCTGTCGGTCACCGATGTGAACGAGGCACCGACGGCGGTGACGTTGGACAACCAAGTCACCAGCATCGCGGAAAATACCGATACCTCGTCATCGACGAAGGTGGCGGACATCTCCGTGACGGACGATGCGCTCGGCACGAACGATCTGTCATTGACAGGTGCCGATGCGGATAAGTTCGAGATTGTCGACAATGGCGGCAGCTTCGAACTCCATTTGAAGGCCGGCGTGACGCTTGATCATGAGGCGGACGGTCAGTTCGACGTGACCGTGGAAGTGGACGATGCGTCTGTGGGCGGCACGCCGGATGCGTCTCAGGCCTTCAGCCTGTCGGTCACCGATGTGAACGAGGCACCGACGGCGGTGAGCCTCGATAATCAGGTGACGTCGATTGCGGAAAGTGCCGACACGTCGAGTTCGACCAAGGTCGCCGATATCTCCGTGACGGACGATGCGCTGGGCACGAATGATCTGTCCCTGACGGGCGCCGATGCGGATAAGTTCGAGATCGTCGATAATGGCGGCTCGTTCGAGCTGCATTTGAAGGCGGGGGTCACCCTCGACCATGAAGCGGACGGCCAGTTCGATGTGACCGTTGAGGTGGACGATGCCGCTGTGGGCGGGACGCCGGATGCCTCTCAGGCCTTCAGCCTGTCGGTCACGGATGTGAACGAGGCACCGACGGCGGTCACCCTCGATAATCAGGTGACGTCGATTGCGGAAAGTGCCGACACGTCGAGTTCGACCAAGGTCGCCGATATCTCTGTGACGGATGATGCGTTGGGCACCAACGACCTGTCGCTGACGGGTGCGGATGCGGACAAGTTCGAGATCGTCGATAATGGTGGCAGCTTCGAACTGCACCTCAAAGCGGGAGTTGCCCTGGATCACGAGACGGACGGCCAGTTCGATGTAACGGTTGAGGTAGACGATGCCGCTGTGGGCGGGACGCCGGATGCGTCTCAGTCGTTCAGCCTGTCGGTCACCGACGTGAACGAAGCACCGACGGCGGTGACCCTTGATAATCAAGTCACCAGCATTGCCGAGAACTCGGATACAACGTCTTCCACCAAAGTCGCCGACATCTCGGTCACCGATGATGCGCTGGGCACCAATGATCTGTCATTGACAGGTGCCGATGCGGACAAGTTCGAGATTGTGGACAATGGCGGCAGCTTCGAGCTGCATTTGAAGGCGGGCGTGACGCTTGATCACGAGGCCGACGGCCAGTTCGATGTGACCGTCGAGGTGGACGATGCCTCTGTGGGCGGCACGCCGGACGCGAGCCAAGCCTTCAGCCTGTCGGTCACCGATGTGAATGAAGCCCCGACGGCGGTGACCCTCGACAACCAAGTCACCAGTATTGCCGAGAACTCGGATACAACGTCTTCCACCAAAGTGGCGGACATCTCGGTCACGGACGATGCGCTGGGCACGAACGATCTGTCGCTGACGGGTGCCGATGCGGATAAGTTCGAGATCGTCGATAATGGCGGCGCGTTCGAACTGCACCTCAAAGCGGGCGTCACCCTCGATCACGAGGCGGACGGCCAGTTCGATGTGACCGTTGAGGTGGATGATGCCACTGTGGGCGGCACGCCCGATGCATCGCAGAGCTTCTCGCTCAGCGTGACGGACGTCAATGAAGCCCCGACGGCGGTGACGCTGGATAATCAGGTGACGTCGATCGCGGAAAATACCGACACCACGTCATCCACGAAGGTCGCCGATATCTCCGTAACCGACGATGCACTGGGCACGAACGATCTATCGTTGACGGGCGCGGATGCGGATAAGTTCGAGATTGTCGATAATGGCGGCTCGTTCGAGCTGCATTTGAAGGCCGGTGTCACCCTCGATCACGAGGCGGACGGCCAGTTCGACGTGACCGTCGAGGTGGATGATGCCAGCGTCGGCGGCACGCCCGATGCGTCTCAGGCGTTCTCACTCAGCGTAACGGACGTCAATGAAGCCCCGACGGCGGTGACGCTGGATAATCAGGTGACGTCGATCGCGGAAAATACCGACACCACGTCATCCACGAAGGTCGCCGACATCTCGGTGACGGACGATGCCCTGGGCACGAATGATCTGTCCCTGACCGGTGCCGATGCGGATAAGTTCGAGATTGTGGATAATGGCGGCAGCTTTGAACTGCACCTCAAGGCGGGCGTGACGCTTGATCACGAGGCGGACGGCCAGTTCGATGTGACCGTCGAGGTGGATGATGCCAGCGTCGGCGGGACGCCCGATGCGTCTCAGTCGTTCAGCCTGTCGGTCACCGATGTGAACGAAGCGCCGACCGCGGTGACCCTGGACAATCAAGTGACCAGCATTGCCGAGAACTTGGATACGTCCAGTTCCTCGACAAAGGTCGCCGACATCTCGGTGACGGACGATGCGCTGGGCACCAATGATCTGTCGCTGACCGGCGCCGATGCGGATAAGTTCGAGATCGTCGATAATGGCGGCAGCTTTGAGCTGCACCTCAAGGCCGGTGTCACCCTCGACCATGAGGCCGACGGCCAGTTCGACGTGACGGTCGAGGTGGATGATGCGTCTGTGGGCGGCACGCCGGATGCGTCTCAGGCCTTCAGCCTGTCGGTCACCGATGTGAATGAGGCGCCGACGGCGGTGACCCTTGATAATCAAGTCACCAGCATTGCCGAGAACTCGGATACCTCGAGTTCGACGAAGGTAGCGGACATCTCGGTGACGGACGATGCCTTGGGCACCAACGATCTGTCTCTGACCGGCGCCGATGCGGATAAGTTCGAGATCGTCGATAACGGTGGCTCGTTCGAGCTGCATCTGAAGGCCGGAGTGACCCTTGACCACGAGGCGGATGGTCAGTTCGATGTGACGGTCGAGGTGGATGATGCGTCTGTGGGCGGCACGCCGGACGCATCGCAGAGCTTCTCGCTCAGTGTGACGGACGTCAATGAGGCCCCGACGGCGGTCACCCTCGATAATCAAGTCACATCGATCGCGGAAAATACCGACACGTCGAGTTCCACCAAGGTCGCCGACATCTCCGTGACGGACGATGCGCTGGGCACCAACGATCTGTCGCTGACGGGTGCGGATGCGGACAAGTTCGAGATCGTGGACACTGGCGGGAACTTCGAGCTGCATCTGAAGGCGGGCGTGACGCTTGATCACGAGACAGACGGTCAGTTCGATGTGACCGTCGAGGTGGACGATGCCGCTGTGGGCGGGACGCCGGATGCGTCTCAGTCCTTCAGCCTGTCGGTCACCGATGTGAATGAGGCGCCGACAGCGGTGACCCTCGATAATCAGGTGACGTCCATCGCGGAAAATACCGACACGTCGAGTTCGACGAAGGTGGCCGATATCTCCGTGACGGACGATGCGCTGGGCACCAATGATCTGTCGCTGACCGGTGCCGATGCGGATAAGTTCGAGATTGTGGATAATGGCGGCAGCTTCGAGCTGCATCTGAAGGCCGGAGTGACCCTTGACCACGAGGCGGACGGTCAGTTTGACGTGACCGTCGAGGTGGATGATGCGTCTGTGGGCGGGACGCCGGATGCGTCGCAGGGCTTCTCACTCAGTGTGACGGATGTAAATGAATCCCCGACGGCGGTGACGCTGGACAACCAAGTGACCTCCATCGCCGAGAACGCGGATACCTCGAGTTCGACCAAAGTTGCGGACATCTCCGTAACGGATGATGCGCTGGGCACAAACGATCTGTCGCTCACGGGCGCCGATGCGGACAAGTTCGAGATCGTGGACACTGGCGGGAACTTCGAACTGCACCTGAAGGCCGGTGTGACTCTCGATCACGAGGCCGACGGTCAGTTCGACGTGACCGTGGAAGTGGACGATGCCTCTGTGGGCGGGACACCGGATGCGTCGCAGGGCTTCTCACTCAGCGTGACGGATGTGAACGAAGCGCCGACGGCGGTGACGCTGGACAACCAAGTGACCAGCATCGCGGAAAATACCGACACCTCGTCTTCCACCAAAGTCGCCGACATCTCCGTGACGGACGATGCGCTGGGGACGAACGATCTGTCCTTGACCGGTGCCGATGCGGACAAGTTCGAGATCGTCGATAATGGCGGCAGCTTCGAACTGCACCTGAAGGCCGGTGTCACGCTTGATCATGAAGCGGTCGGTCAGTTCGATGTGACGGTCGAAGTGGACGATGCCGCTGTGGGCGGCACGCCCGATGCGAGCCAGGCCTTCAGCCTGTCGGTCACCGATGTGAACGAAGCCCCGACCGCGGTGACGTTGGACAACCAAGTCACCAGCATTGCCGAGAACTCGGATACCTCCAGTTCCACCAAAGTGGCGGACATCTCCGTGACGGACGATGCGCTGGGCACAAACGATCTGTCGCTGACGGGTGCCGATGCGGATAAGTTCGAGATCGTCGATAATGGCGGCGCGTTCGAACTGCACCTCAAAGCGGGCGTGACGCTTGATCACGAGACAGACGGTCAGTTCGATGTGACCGTCGAGGTGGACGATGCCGCTGTGGGCGGGACGCCCGATGCGTCTCAGTCCTTCAGCCTGTCGGTCACCGATGTGAACGAAGCGCCGACGGCGGTGACCCTCGATAATCAGGTCACGTCCATCGCGGAAAATACCGACACGTCGAGTTCGACGAAGGTGGCCGATATCTCCGTGACGGACGATGCGCTGGGCACCAATGATCTGTCGCTGACCGGTGCCGATGCGGATAAGTTCGAGATTGTGGATAATGGCGGCAGCTTCGAGCTGCACCTCAAAGCCGGCGTTACCCTCGACCACGAAGCGGACGGTCAGTTTGACGTGACCGTCGAGGTGGATGATGCGTCTGTGGGCGGGACGCCGGATGCGTCGCAGGGCTTCTCACTCAGTGTGACGGATGTAAATGAAGCCCCGACGGCGGTGACGCTGGACAACCAAGTGACCTCCATCGCCGAGAACGCGGATACCTCGAGTTCGACCAAAGTTGCGGATATCTCCGTCACCGACGATGCCCTGGGCACAAACGATCTGTCGCTCACGGGCGCCGATGCGGATAAGTTCGAGATTGTGGATAATGGCGGTTCGTTCGAGCTGCATCTTAAGGCAGGGGTCACCCTGGACCATGAAGCGGACGGTCAGTTCGATGTGACCGTCGAAGTGGACGATGCCACGGTCGGTGGGACGCCGGACGCATCGCAGAGCTTCTCGCTCAGCGTTACGGACGTCAATGAAGCCCCGACCGCGGTGACGTTGGATAATCAGGTCACCTCCATCGCCGAGAACGCGGATACCTCCAGTTCCACCAAGGTGGCGGATATCTCGGTCACCGACGATGCGCTGGGCACGAACGATCTGTCGCTGACCGGTGCCGATGCGGACAAGTTCGAGATCGTCGATAATGGCGGCAGCTTCGAACTCCATTTGAAGGCGGGCGTGACGCTCGACCACGAAGCGGACGGTCAGTTCGACGTGACGGTGGAAGTGGATGATGCCAGCGTCGGCGGGACACCGGATGCGTCTCAGGCGTTCAGCCTGTCGGTCACCGATGTGAACGAAGCGCCCACGGCCGTGACGCTGGACAACCAAGTCACGTCCATCGCGGAAAGTGCCGACACGTCGAGTTCGACCAAAGTCGCCGACATCTCGGTGACGGACGATGCGCTCGGCACGAATGATCTGAGCCTGACCGGCGCGGATGCGGACAAGTTCGAGATCGTCGATAATGGCGGGAACTTCGAGCTGCATCTGAAGGCGGGCGTGACGCTTGATCACGAGACGGACGGTCAGTTCGATGTGACCGTCGAGGTGGACGATGCCGCTGTGGGCGGCACGCCGGATGCGTCTCAAGCCTTCAGCCTGTCGATCGCTGATGCCAACGAGATTTCGGCAACACTGTGGAGCGAAGATTTTGAGGATCTTTCAAATGGCGCCGAAATAGACACGGGAGATACCGCCTGGTCGACGGACGAATCTAACGCATCTCTGTCGTCACCAACACATGGTGTCGACTCTGGGGAATATAGATTCTCTGAGACGACGGTTTCGTCTAATGATGATGCTTATATCTCTTGGCAAAGCGAAACGATTGATATCTCAGGGCACACAGGAATAAGCCTGAGTTTTGATCTTCGAGAAGATGGTGACTTGGAGGAAAGCGGCTCCTGGCATGATTATTTCAAAGCTTATGTAGAAGTAGATGGTGTCCGTACAGAGCTACTTGTTCAAGACGGTGACGCTGGGCTTAGTGATCAGACCTTCACCTTCACAGATCTGCCGGAAGGTGACGAACTCGTTATACAGTTCGAAGGAAAAACAACGTGGACAGGCGAGAGCTACTATGTCGATGACATCGTACTGTCGGGTGACACGTTTAATGAGATCCCTGTTGTGTCCGGTCCGGTTGTTTTTGCAGGCACCGAAGATCAAACCATCACGATCACGGAAGCTCAACTTCTGGCGAACGCAACAGATGCTGACGGTGATACATTAAGTGTTGAAAATCTAGCGGCTTCCGGTGGAACGCTGTCCGACAATGGGGACGGCACATGGGACTTCACGCCAACCGCTGATTTCAATGGAACAATCAATCTCACATTTGATGTCACCGACGGCGTTAACACGACCGCGGCGACCGGCAACGTGAATGTCGCGGCGGTTAACGATGCCGCCGAGGTGAGTGGCCCGGTATCGTTTGACACGGTCGAAAATACCCCGCTGACCATTTCAGAGGCAGAGTTGCTCGCTAATGCATCTGACGTTGATGGCGATACTCTATCGGTTCAAAACTTGTCAGCATCTAGGGGTACACTGACAAACAATGGCGATGGCACGTGGGACTTTACGCCCGACACAGATTTCGATGGCACGATCAATCTCACGTTCGACGTAAGTGATGGTTGGACGACAACGGCGGCCACGGGTACAATTGAAGTAGAAGATGCCGCTACCGGCCTTATAGATATCGATGTAACGGGTAACTCTAGCCTTGACACGTCATCCGGTGCTGGAAGCGTGGTAGGAACGGCCGCCGCGGTAGGGCTTGCCGATGACGAATCGGCGACGTTCTCGCTGACCGATAACGCAGGTGGCCGTTTCTCCATAGATTCATCGACCGGCGAAATCAGCGTTGTCGGTGGCGATGCGGAATTTGCCCAACGCAGTGGCAGCTCCAACCCGCTTAATGGAATTGATGTGGGCAATGATGCAACACCAACTTTTGTCGATATCGATAATGACGGTGACCTCGATGTGTTCATCGGCGAGGTCAACGGCAATCTGAATTACTATGAGAATACGGGTACGGCGACAAATGCGAATTTCGTAGCTGGATCGAACCCATTTGGGTCGACAGATATTGGATCAGAATCTAATCCGACATTTGTGGACATCGATAATGACGGAGATCTCGATGCTTTCGTTGGCGAGAGCGACGGGAAAATGAACTATTTCGAAAATATCGGAACCGCCAACGCGCCGTCTTTTGCCTCCAATCAGCAAGGCGCTTTCGGCATCCCCGATATTGGCTCCGATGCCGCCCCAACCTTTGTCGATATCGACAATGACGGGGATATGGATCTGTTCGTTGGCGAAGACAACGGGACCATGAACTTCTTTCAGAACACCGGTACGGCATCGAACGCCGAATTCGCGTCTGGTGTCAGTAATCCATTTGGTATCGGAGACGTTGGAAGAGATGCTGAAATAACCTTCGCCGACATGGACGGCGATGGCGATTTGGATGCGATCGTGGGTGAAAGCGATGGCCATCTAAATTACTTCCAAAACGATGGAACAGTTTCGAATCCAAGTTTTGTGTCACAGGGCACGAACCCATTTGGATTATCCGACATTGGCACGGATGCCTCTCCAACATTTGTGGATATTGACGGGGATGGCGACCTTGATCTGTTTGTCGGTGAAGGCAGCGATGGTGACGATGGCTCTTCGGAAGACGGTGAGATTAATTTCTTTGAAAATACCTCTGCCGGTATCGATTTCTCATCACCAAGCTCCTATACGGTGACGGTTGAAGCCACACATGATGATACGACGGTCTCTGAAGATGTGACCTTCCATTTCGGGACGGATGGCAGTTCTGGTTCCGGGCAAACGACGACAATCAACTCCAGTAATTACACTGATACATCAAGCGGGTTTACCGTCACGGCTCAGAATGTTAGTGGCGGGTCTCATACGTCGGCATCTGTTTCCAATATATCAGTATCTTCCGGTCGGTTAGGGGCTTCCGGATCGGTCTCTGATTCCGACAGTGGCCAATCCAGCCAGCTGGCCTATGACAAAGCATCCGGTTTGTCTGAACAAATCATTGTTGATTTCGATAATGATGTGGACAGTGCGTCTTTTGACTTTGCGAGCCTCTATACAAGCTCTTTTGGAGAGGTAGGCCATTGGGCCGTTTACAATGATGGTGTTTTGGTCGACGAGGGTGATTTCTCTGCGAGTGGCAGTTCCAACACGGGGACTGTTTCGATCAATCCGCTCGCTGACTTCAATCAATTGGTTCTCAGCGCCAATTTGCAGACTGATGGCTCAGATGGTTCTGACTATTCGATTTCCAGCATAAGCTTTACCGAGGCGGACAGTGTTAGCGGCGAAACTATAACTGGCGGCTCCGGCACCGACGTCATCTATGGTATGGATGGAGATGATACTCTGTATGGTGATGGAGAATCATCTGCATCGGTTTCCATAACTAGTGGTGGGTTTGAAAACCCGTCTTTATCCGATGGCGATTGGACCAGCTCAAACTTGGGTGGCTGGAATTTGTCCAGCGGTACGAGTTCGGGCTGGGCAGGCATTTGGGATCCCTCTAATGGGTCAAGCCTCGATGGCGCGGCGGAAGGCGACAACATTGCCTACATCTATGGCGACTCAGCGATAGAACAGACGCTGTCTCATACCTTCGATTCTTCTAAGGACTACGAAATTTCCTTTGACGTCGGCTTGGGCAATAGTGAACCCGATCAGGAATATGCGGTAAACATTTATGCCGGAAATAACCTCATCGGATCGCAAACGGGCACAGCGACGACAAATGGTGGTTTTGAAGAAGCCACATTTACGATTGATGGCGATGCTTTTTCGGCTTATGACGGCCAGAGCATCCGAATTCAATTGGCAAATACTGACAATGACGACAATGACTACATCGTTTTCGACGACATTGAAATAAATGAACTGTCACCGGCGAGTAGTGGTGGAGACGACGCACTTTATGGCGGCGATGGATCCGATACGCTCATCGGTGGCGCTGGTAATGATGTCCTAGATGGTGGCGCCGGCGACGACATATTTGTATTTGGGTTGGGTGACGGCAATGATACCGCAGATGGCGGGGCGGGATGGACCGATAGTGTTCAGCTTGACTCTGGCGTTGGTACCTATGGCGTTGATTGGACCGTCTCGATAGAATCCGGCAGCATCACGAATACGGGGGCAAATCAAATCGATTTAAGCAGTGATGCTTCGGGGACAATCACCTTGTCTGACGGTAGCGAATTGGATTTCGAGAATCTCGAGCAAATCAATTGGTAGTGTTCGTCAGTATGCGGGAGGTCCTAAACGCCGTATTAACATGGCCGATAAGGCTTTGTTTAGCCTTACGCCGCAGAATAAAGGCCGAATGATTCCGGCCCCATTTGTACCCGGAACCAAATACAGTAGGGATGCTGACAGTGGCCGCACTCGCTCAATATGGCCGCATACTAGAAGACCAAAAACTTCGGCCGATTATTACCATCAACCGGAAAGTTGCCAATTCATTTCTGGCGCAGTCTCCTGCGATAGAAGAGATCACGCAGCGCATGGTCCAAATCCTTAACAATTACCCCCATTTTTTTGTTCTGCGCGGTCCGCCGCCAATCGAGACGACAGATCTGACTGTGGCGATTTGCCGTGCAATCGCAGCAACAGGTGGACATCCTTTTATTGGATCCGCCGACAGGCTGAATAGGGTGTCTAAAACGCGTGTTGAAATAGATCCAGATGCGGATGTTTCTACAGGGGTAACGAGATATAGCCGAACGAACCGCGCGCTCAAACTCCACACGGATTCCAGCTACGATCCGGTTCCACATGAATTGGTGGCATTTCAGATGGTGCGCCCTGATTTTCAGGGTGGCAAGACCATCATTGCACCGATCGAGGATGTTTTAGCGCAGCTGAGCGAGCCGGACATCATTGCTCTACACAAAGTCCGAGTTCCGTTTGGATCAAAATCCTATCCCATTCTTTGGCGCAGTCGAGGCGTTCATCACATACGCTTCTATGATCAACAGATTTTGACCGCCCTAAAAAAAGGGGTGCACCTTGACGATCTGGCTCGTGACGCTCTGAGGCCGTTACTTAAAGCGATGAAGTTAGTTGAACAGTTCCAAATGTTTGACTTAGGCGCAGGTGAAACCCTGTTTTTGCACAATTCGAGGGCGTTACACGGCCGAACCGGCTTTGCACCTGATAGTAAGCGCCTGATGCTCCGCATCAGGATGTATGCAGGGTGCCTTGCTTAGTGGGCATTCATAAAGAAGAAAAAGACAAACAGATTGTCGTTGATGCGCTAGCTCGAACGAAAGTTCTTTTGTCAAACGGCGCGCGCGAACAGGCATTCATGGTTCTCAAGAATGTCTCTCATTCTTGTTTAGATGACTGGCGAATACAGTTCGAATTGGGCGTCCGGTTTTTTCAGGTCGGATCTCTGGATCGTGCGGAATGGGCATTACGAAACAGCTTGGCGAACAATTTCGAGAACGCACAGGCCTTGCGATATCTCTCGTCTTTGCTTTATGAAAAAGGCGACCGTGTCGCGGCGGACCGGGCGTTGCAAGCGGCCTCTTGTGTAGATCCGATCACCACGCCGACTCACCACTCCACGGACAAACCGACAGTATTTCGTTTGCGGTCGACGGAAAAAAGTTACCAAGGAATTACCTGGAACGGCGCACTCCGAATGAATGAGATCGGGTTGCGTAGAGGGCATTTTTCCACCCGCGCATTAATCGACCGACGGCGTGTCAATTTGTATACGGCCGATTTCCATGGGGACAATCTGATCGCGCATGCGGACCGCATGACGTGTGACATCCTTGTGAATACCGTCAGTTGTCCCGACTTGAAACGCGGCCCCCTTAGCGAGATAGAGAAATGGCTTAAGAATGTGCCGGCTATTCCGGTACTTAATAAACCGGAACAGGTTTTGCGAACGACCCGTTTGGAAAATGCCCAACGGCTTGGTGCGCTTGACGGGATCTTGTTTCCCAAAACAATCAAAATTTCATCCTCGCAGCCATTCGATGAAATACTCAAGCGGCTCAAAGCCGAGAAAATGGCTTATCCGATTATGATCAGGGAAGCCGGCACGCAAACTGGTAAATCGGTCTTTCTTGCGACCTCGGAAGGCGATCTAGCCAGTGCTATCAATAGTGCCGCGTCTGGCCAGTCAAAAGAGCTTTACGCCATTCAATACATCGATTGCCGGGATGAGAGTGGCTATTTCAAAAAGCTAAGAGCTTTCTTTATCGACGGAACGTTTTATCCGGTGGCAAATCTGACAAGCGATCATTGGCAAATACATTCCGCGGATAGATACCGCGTGATGGACAAGCTAGAGGCCGCGCAAAAAGAAGAACGGGCCTATCTCAGCGATCCCTGGGAGTTTTTGGGGGCAGAACGGATGAGGTGTCTTGCTGAAGTGGAGCGTGTTGTGGGTTTGGATTTTTTCGGGATTGATTTTTTCCCGCATCCATCCGGAAAAACAGTCATCTTTGAAGCGAATGCCGCCATGCGGCATAATTTTGATCACGCTGATAATTTTGCCTATACGCGCCCATTTCTAGAGACCATTTCAAACGCCTTCATGACCATGATCCAGCAGAGAATTAGCTTTGCCCGGCGTCTAGCTGCGGGCTAGCGTGTGACCGGCTTAATGCGGCGCATCGTGACAGAAAAAGCGGATTGCCGACGACATAGCGCTCAAACAGACGTTTTGGTTCCAACATCAACCGATAGGCCCATTCGAGTTTGACGCGTCTCACAAATTCGGGTGCCCGAGACACCTTACCGCCAATGAAATCAATGACAGCCCCGCCATTCACAATCAGGGTGGGCGTGGTCATTGTTTCTTTTAATCGAGCCGATAGAAGTTCTTGCTTCGGCATGCCCATGGCCAAAACGATTAGATCCGGTTTATGGGTGTCGGCCAGCGCGAGATAGTGCTCCGTATCCTGAAAACCGTTACTTGTGCATACGACATTGCCGCCATCTGCGGTGATTATTTGTGTTGCATTTGATAGCCAAGGATCCTGCGTACCGAAAATGGCGATGGTACGTCCTTTAAACTCTTTAATCAGCCGGGGAATGAAGTCGGTGCCGCACATATTGAGGCCAGGTTCCATTTGAAACCAAGGCATCACGATTTCCACGCCAATGCCGTCTCTCAGAATGTAGTCTGATTTGAGGAACGCATTCTGGAGGGCCCCATTGTTCCAAGCAAGATTAATGGCATGGGCGTTAACGAATGAAAGTATCGTCGGCGCGGTTGCCGCTTTCATATGGCCGACAAGTGCGTTCTCCGCAGCCGCATCATTGACAGATTGGATCGATTTTAGGATACGGTGAATGGCCTCTTTGCTCGGTATTTGTGGCGAGCCGGAGCTTTGGTTTTTTACAGACGGCTTCATTGTTAATCGATCCCTAACGGCGAGATGCGGTAATTGAGCGTACGAAGTGTGTCCTGATTTTCTAAATGCACACTATTAACAATTATACTGCTGATTTGGCGGATCGGGTCATTTTCGAGTATTCGGGCTTTGCTTGTAAGACAGTCATATCTTTATGCCTCGGCGCGCATTTTTGCCGCGGCCATAACCTTCGGTTTGATTGCGTTCTACACACGCATTCTCTCGCCGGATGAGTATGGCGTTTACACGTATGTGCTCGCGATCGTCGTCTTGCTTCAGGGCGCTGGTATCGGGTGGCTGGGGATCGGGGCATTGCGTCTATCGGAACGGGAGGGCAAGCGGGATGCCGTCCTTTCCACTATCTTGGTCTGTTTCGGTGTGCTTACCATCATCATTGCCCTTGGGACGCTGGGCCTTTTTTTAATCGAAGAGAATATCCGTAATAAGTGGCTATTGATTATCGGCGCGGTGTTTGTGGTCATTCAGGGCTGGTATGAAACAAGCCTCTCCTTATTGCGGGCGCGGCTCCTCGTCGGTCGCTATGTTCTCTATACGATCGCACGTACCGTCATCGCCTCCATTTTCGGAGCCTGGTTCGCCTGGGTCGGGTGGGGGGCCGAAGGCATATTGATCGGGGGGATCATTGGTGTCCTCGTTCCGTCGCTTTTCCTGTCCTTTGAACTTTGGCTGAAAGCCCAGATCAGCCGGCCGCATGTGGATGATATGGGTGACATGATCCGCTTTGGCATGCCGTTGGCGCTGGGTTTTGCGGTGGGCGCATTCATCTTGGTGACTGACCGCGTTCTTATTGAAATTTTCCTTGGCGTGTATTTGCTCGGGATCTATGGCGCCGCCTACCAGATTGCGGATCGAATTATGCGATCCCTGATAGAGCCGATCGGGTCCGCCGCACTACCGTTGGCAATCAACAAGCTTGAATATGAAGGACTGGAAGCGACAACCCACCAATTGCGTCAAAATTGGGCTTTATTGATTTCGGTTGCTTTGCCGGCCGTTGCGGGGCTGTGCGCCGTGACGCCAAGTCTTGTAGAGATCGTCGTTGGTCCAGCCTATCGGGCGGGTGCGTTGGAAATCATCCCGCCGATTGCAATTGCGACGTTCCTAAACGGTGTGAGAGGGGGGTATTTGGACCATGCTTACCATCTTGGCCAGAAGACTCAATTGGTTGTGTACCAATCGATTTGTGTCGCAACGGTGAACGTTGCGGTGACCATTCCCCTCATACTCTATTACGGGATACTGGGGGCCGCTTATGGAACGCTGCTGGCCCAGTTGACCGGCGTTATCTTTGCCCTGACATTTGGTCGGCTGTCGTTTGAATTGCCGCTAGAGATTTTGGACACTGCGAAAGTCTGTGCCGCTGCGGGTGCCATGTGGTTGTCCGTATTTCTACTGCCCTTGGAGACCGGATTGGCGACCCTCATTACACAGGTGTGTTTTGGCGCCGGTATCTTTGCCGGTCTGATGTTGCTGTTGGATCCTTTTGGCCTTCGGAATTACGTATTCGGAGTCATGCGAACACAAATGCAACGTTTTGTCTGATGTACTGAAGCGCGTGCGAAGTACCTATTTCGCTGACGCCGCCAGACATTCCGCATAAACATCGGCAACGTTCTCGGCCACAACTTCCAATGACAGTCTTTTTTCAATCAAGGCATGCCCATTTGTGGATAGCTTTTGCCGAAGTGTGCTGTCGGTCATGAGGCGATACAGCTCATCCGCCAGCTCGCGAACAGAGCCGGCCGGAACCAGCAACACGGTTTCTTCGTGAGTCAGCACTTCGGGGATAGACCCGACAGGGGTTGTCAGGACAGGTATGCCGTGCGCCAGGGATTCTAGGATTGCCAGAGGCAAGCCTTCATCATGGGACGGCAGCACCATGGTATCTGCGTTTTGAATAAGGTCGTTCAATGTGTCCCGGTCGACCCATCCGGCAAATGTGAGGCGGTGGTCAATGCCGCGCTCTTTGGCGTCCGCCTGGTAGCGCTCAAGATCGCCGCCACCGGCAAGGGTGGCATGCCAATCGAGATCTGCCAAACGGGGGTCGGCAAGCGCTTCCATTAGCTCGGGGACACCTTTTCTTTCGATTAGGTTTCCAATGAACAGCAGATTGAACGGAGAGGGGGAGTCTGACAGTGTCACCTTAGATTTCTTGGGAACGCCATTATAGAGAACCTCGATCTTCTCCGGAGATACACCCAGGTTTTCAGAGAAGTAGGTCTTAAAGCGTTCACCAAGAACGACACATTTATCGACGTTTTGGAACAACCATCTTGTTTGCTTCTGAAGGGCGGGTGAAATCGCACTGTAGAACTGGGGAAAATCCGCGGCATGCACATGCAAAACAACGGGAATGCCCAGTGTTTTGGCCAAACGTGTCAGAAACCATTTTCGGGCCACGCTGCCTTTGACAGTGATGTGTAGGTGAAGCAGATCTGCGCGACCGAGCAAACGAAGGAACAAGATCTTAACTGACGCGATCGCGAGCAGTATCGGCGACCACATGATGTGGCCGACGCCACGCAGGTCGAGCGCCGTCATGCTCGACCCATTTGGTGAGTCGTTCCAAATTTTGTGGATATAGCGAATAAACTGTCCGGTGCCGCCTTGTTCGCGGCTTGGACCGGCTATCAAAATTTTACGCCCCGCCAATTCCATTTGGTTTTGCTGTTTGGCAAGCCCAATATCTACTTTATTCATGATCCCACACCATCCTGTGAGACAAAAATTCTAATACGGTTTGGTAAATACAAGTGAAGTTTACACGACAATACTGCATTTCTTGTTTAGCGTAAGTATAACTGCAGTAGTTTGACATGGTGAGTACTTTCTTCCGACCCCGTAACGGGCCTCAGAGTGTGCTGAAAACGCAGTCATGCGGCGCCTATTTATTAACCAACCTTTGGCCGATATTAGCCACGAGGTAGCCCGCTAAATGAGGCAAACATACAATTGTGGATGAAAAATAACGGCCTTATAGATGGATTCTGTGAAAAGATACTGACAATAGCTAAAGCCCGTCTTAAAAAGGTCTGAAACCTGCATGGTCGTTTCGATCAAAAGCACGGCGGATCGGTTGGGGATACTGACACCGGCGGCAAGGTGGAGTTCGAGTGGGGCGATATTATGAATAGTGAGGGGCTGCAACGGTGGATTGATGCGCAGATCCAGGCGTTGAATCCAGATAGCTTTATGGCTCAGTTGGCGCTTTTCTTAGCTGTTATTTGTGGTTCTTTGTTGGCTGCAGCGGCGGCGCGGCAGATTGCAAGAATGTTTCCCCTTGAAAGACATGGGGGAACCAAGCGCCAGGCAGTTGTCCGGCCTGTTGCAGCGCCGCAAATGGCAGACGCCAGGCCTGTACCTGCAGTCTCTGCACCTGTGGCGCTCAGATCTACGGCGGGGGCAGATACGGATACAATGGTGCTGACCACCATGTACGATTTATCATCTCGTCAGAAAAAGAAATTCATTAAGGCCAAGCCGAAGAAGTTTTACGCGAATCTTGAGAAAGCACCTTCGGATCCCATGTTCCTTCCGCCGTTTGATGCGAATGTTCCATATCGGGACAGACTTGCCATGATCGGTTCTAATAAAGGCGTCCAAACATAAGGTCGCTAAATTCAGTGTGGGGGCCACGACTACGGGGTAATACGATGTTGGCGCAGGGTGGGGGCCTTGCGGCGACGTATAGCTGTGCCTTTATGGTATGGTAGTTCCGTTGTTGAGGTAGACCGGTGTTCGGACGACTATTTAAAAGAAAAAGCGCTGACTCAAAGCGAGGCGGATATTCGGCATCTACGCCGGAAGATATGCGGATCTATGCCATTGGGGATGTCCATGGCCGGTTGGACCTTCTGCGCGATCTCGTTGATAAGATAAATGAAGATGCACAGTCAGCTGGAAGCGCATCGATCAAGGTCGTTTTCCTGGGGGATTATGTTGACCGGGGCATGGATTCCTGCGGTGTGATAAATCTCCTCATTGAGGATCCCTTTCCTAATTTCGATACAATCTATCTGAAAGGCAATCACGAGCAGGCTATCCTTGATTTTCTGAAAGATCCCGCTTTTGGAACCACTTGGAAATACTATGGTGGACTTGAGACCTTGCACAGTTATGGGCTCACAGAAGCCTTAGCGGCGACGACTGCTGAGGACTTTGTCGATGTTGCTCAAGAATTTCGAGACGTTCTGCCCGAACAGCATGTCAGTTTCCTCTCAAACCTCCCCACCAAAGCGACAATTGGGGATTATTGCTTTGTCCATGCCGGAATGCGGCCGGGCATTCCTCTGGATCGGCAGGTCGATGAAGATATGCTTTGGATCCGCGATACTTTTTTGAGTTCCAAGCATGATTTCGGAAAAATCATCGTTCATGGTCATACGCCGACAGAGACCCCTGTTTTAGCTCGAAATCGCATCGGTATTGATACAGGTGCTTATATGACCGGTGTTCTCACCGCGCTGGTCTTGGAAGGCGAAGATTATCGTTTTCTTCAAACAGGCCATGCCGCACGTGAGGCTAATGGTGAAACGCGCGTTAAAATTAAGGCGATCGGATAAGATCCATCCGCCAAAAGAGACCTTTGGTCGCGCCGGGCTCTTACCTAAACAGAAAACCAATATATTAGATCTATAAGAAACGCAGTTGTGGAGAGCTGTAGCTCAACCACAGAAGCGTGTTAACCCTGATGGCGGTTCAGCTTGGCGCCGCTATGTGTTCAAGATGAGAGGTTGCCTCGATGGAACCGAAGACGAAAGTGCTTGTTATCGGGGTCGATGCCGCAGAACCGACCCTGTTGGATGCTATGATGGCAAAGGGTGATTTGCCGACTATGGCGGCGTTGCGCTCAAAGAGCCTTCATGGCGGGGTTCAGAACCCAATCGGATTTGAAGCGGGTGCTGTGTGGCCAACGTTCCATACGGGCAAAAAGCCTGGCAAACAGCAGCAATATGACGGTATGCGGAAATTCAATCCGCAAACTTATGGATTCGATTGGTATCGCGGCGACGAAATTCGAAGCGATAACATTTGGCAGTATTTTTCGAAGCAGGGGAAACGGTGCGCAGTCATTGATGCCCCGTATTGCCAGATTGATCCGACGTTGAACGGAATCATGATCTTGGATTGGGCATCCCATGTTCCCGCGAAGGGTGATCACATGGAACTGGTAACCCACCCTCCAGAAATCAAAGAGGAAGTCCTGCAAGTTGTCGGTCCTGATCCGACGAATGGTATTGCCTGCGACGACCGTTTGCTGGAAAGCGTTGCGGACCATATTGCCTTCCGCGACATGTATTTGGACCGCCTTGAAAAGAAGGGAAAGCTCTCAGCTCATTTTCTTGCTAAGGGAGGCTGGGATTATTTTGAAACTGTCTTTACGGATTGCCATTGTATCGGCCATCGCCTTTGGCATGTGAATAAGCCAGACCATCCTGCTTATTCCAAAAGCTTAGAAGATGCCATGGGAGATCCGATTTACGACGCATACAAACAATTAGATCGCTCAATCGCCACAGTTTTGGAACAGGTTGACGACCGGACCTTGACACTACTGTTTGTCAGCCACGGTATGGGTAATCACTATACCGGCACTGAAATGCTCGATCGGGTACTGGTCAATTTAGAAACCGGCATTAAAACCGATGGCCGGAAGTCCGTAAAAGAGTCAGTCCGGGGCATATGGCACATGGTACCGCCTGAAACGCGCGCCAAGCTGCGGCCGATTAAGCAGTACTTTAATGGCACGCTTGCACCGAAATACGCCGAGTTTTCCGGCGGGCGTGAAACGAGGAAATTTTTCGAGGTTTTCGTCAATAACCGCACAGGTGGTGTTCGACTAAATCTTATGGGCCGAGAAGCCGAAGGTGTGGTCGATCCGGCAGATTACGACAAAATGCTCGACGATCTGGCCACAGACCTGAGGGATTTAAAGAACGGAGAAACCGGCGAGCCTTTGGTAGAGGAGATTATCAAAACCAAAGAGCAATATGGCGGTGACTACATTGAGTCTCTGCCGGATCTGTTGGTGACTTGGAACCGCCAAAAACCGATAAATGTGATTACGTCAGACAAAATCGGGACGGTTCGACGGGCGTTTCTGGATGCCCGAACTGGCGATCATACTCCGTACGGAATGTTTTTTGTCGCAGGTGGAAACATAGATGCCCGCATGTTGAATGATCGTGCGGATGTCATCGACTTTTTGCCGACGATTGCTCAGCGTCTAGGTGTGGATGCGACAAACTATGATGGTCAAGCAATCATCGGCGCATAGCAGCACAGGGGACTAGTCGCCATTTCATGGCACCAGACCAGTGGCGGTGCTGCGATGGTTGGTGGATTTGCACCGGCCAAGCGCCGCCAGGCGGCGCCAGACAATCTCTTTGCGAATCTGTAGGCGTAGGTTGGTTCCCCGATGAACTCATAAAATGCGCGCCCAAATTTTCGCTGCTTAAGCGGGTCAATCACTCGGCGGTAGTGCAAGCATTCTTCAATAAGGTTTCGGCGATAAGAGAGGGCTTCCGAAATTTCCGGGTCTGCCGGATCAAAGAATGTTTCTATGGTTGCCTGGACTTCCGCGATGCTCACCATTGTCGGGACGCCAAGCGTGTCGCGGGTCGTAGAACCAAGCCGTTGGAAGCGATAATAATAAAGCGGTTCATTTGTCAGATAAATTCGTGCTCCCTTGGCAAGACAATCGCAATAGAAGACGCAGTCCTGCCCGCGCGGAAATTCTGATCGATAACGTAAATCATGACGGTTCACAAAAGAGCGCTTGAGCATCATCTTAAGCAGCCCGTAACCCGGTACCTCTGGTAAGTCTTTGACCAGAAAATCCGCAGGCGTCATTTCACTGATCGAAGCTTCCTCGTTCGGCATCAGTTGTCCGAATACATCGCCAGTTTTCGAGCTAACAAAACACTGATTGTCGGCGACGCCATCTGCACCCGTTTTTTCAGCAACCTGAAGGAGGTTTTCAAAGCGCTGTGGGGCCAACCAATCGTCCGGATCGACGATGGCCAGCCACTCACCGGTTGCATTGTCAATCGCCGTGTTTCTCGCTTCGCTTACACCTTTGTTTTCATTATGGAAAAGTGGTTTTATGCGCGGATCTTTGCGAGCAAAACTTTTAATGATTGAGGGCGTTTGATCGGAAGATCCATCATCGACGACCAAAATCTCCAGATTCTTGTGGGTCTGCCCAAGGACAGTTTCGAGAGCTTTTTCGATGAACTTAGACACATTGAAAGCGGGCATGATGACCGAGATCAACGGGGCATCACCTCCTTTGTGTGCGACATCCAATGTGTCTGTGGCGCCGAGTTCCGGCCTAGAGCTCATTCACATTTGTCCTTTGATCGAATGCGGTCGCTAGCGCGTGCCATGATTCTTTACGCCGCATTTTGTGATCGAGAGGTAAAGATCTTTGTGGCAAACCATCCAACCGGGGAACATATTCGTTCAACCAGGTGTATTTATCGCTAAGGCCCCAGGTGACAATCATGTCGACAGCGGGATGGGTGGTAAAGATTTCCAGGAAACGCTCATATTCTTCAGCCACAACTTGATCTCTAACACTGAGGTCTGCCGGCGCGTTCCGGTCGTTAACGTCCAGCTCGGTTGCGTAAACCCGCATTCCCAATTCACCGAGCTCGTCCAAGAAGCGCCGGAATTCATCTCCGTCAAATGGGTGGCGTGCGACAGAAAGGTGCGCTTGCATGCCAACACCATGAATTGGAATTCCATTTCCTTGCAGACGTTTTACCCAATTGATCAGATGCCTACGGCGGCGTTTATGCTTATCTCGATCGTAGGTGACGGCATGGTCATTGAACACGAGCAGTGTATTTGGGTCTACTTTCGAGGCCGTCTCAAAAGCCATTTCGATATATTCCGGTCCAATTGCCTCTAACCAGAATGTATTCCGCAGACCATCGTCGCGGCCGTGGTCTTGATGCAGGACTTCATTAACCACATCCCAAGAATGGAAGCGCCCGGCATACCGTCCAAGCACTTTTTTGATGTGCGTTTCCAGCATGTCGCGTGCGGTGTTTTTGTTAACGCGGTCTTTGACGTGATTGGGAATAGAAATGTACCAGACCAGGGGAGCACCGCGGACCACCATGTCGTGTTCGTCGGCGAAATCGGCGATATAGTCGGCATTCTTAAAATCGTAGTCCATGCCTTCGCGTGGCTGTAGCGGATACCATTTCAATTCGTTCTCGTGCACCAGCGCATTACATTCGCGGATGACGGCGTCGCGAAAGGCTTTGTCTTCGCGCAACTGCCGAGCTAGGACCGCGGCACCGTAATAGAAACCGGACCGTTTCGCGCGCTCGCGAAGAGGGGCTTGGTCGGAAAAGTCGATCTTTTGGAGCTGCGCGTGAGCGTTGCCAAGGCCTCCCAAAGCGGTCGCGCCCAACGCGGCAGCGCCGGTTTGGCCGACAAATCGGCGACGGCTGATCGACTGATTTGTAAGCCGGGAGGACAAGTTTTTCTTAACCATGTTCCTTCACTTCTTGGTAAATTCTTTTGATTGCACGAAGTCTTTAGAATAACTATTTGGTTTGATTCGATAAGCAGTTCGTTTTTGCAGCTTTATTAGAATTATACTAAGCAATTCTCATTTAAGTGTTTAGTATAACTGTGCGGCAGAGAGAAGACAGTTTGCCGCTGTTTGAAATTGGATTTTTTGTTTTTTCGCTCAACCTACGCCCCGATCGTGGACATCGTGGCAACTACCGCCCCGAATTTGGGCTAATGGCGTGGAGGCCTCACCAGTGAGCTCGTCTGAAAGCACCGCAGAGATGACAGATCAAGACATCTATCACAGCGGCGAATACTGGGAGAGAAATGACGGCTTCCATGAGGAAGATGGACTTTATAAGGCCAATCATTGCCTCAAGATGCTGCAAGCTCAGAATCTGCTCTCAAAACCCCTTAAAGTTGTGGATGTAGGATGCGGAAGCGGGCGGTTTCTGTACCAGCTCTCCACCAAAGTCGATGGCGAATTCTTAGGCGTTGATGTTTCGGATCAATCAGTTGCTGCTGCAAATTCCAAACACCGTCGACAGAATCTGTCGTTCGTGAAGCGCGATGTTTTCGAAATCGGCGAAAAATTTGACTTGGTCACCATGAACGATGTGTTCGAGCATGTAGAGGACTATATTGGCTTTCTGCGTATGACACGCCAATTAGGCAGCTACTTCTATTTCAATATTCCGCTCGATATGACGGTTCTAAGTGTCTTCCGTAACAGCTACATGAAATGGCGAGATGATGTTGGGCACCTTCACTATTTTTCAAAAAACTCAGCTTTAGCAACCTTGGAATATGCTGGATATGAGATTTTGGATCATCAGTACAACAATTATGTCCTTCATGAAGTCAAAACGCGCCGGACAGTAAAGAACGTATTGGGGGCGTTGCCGAGACTAGCCACATTCAAAATTGCTCCGGATTTTTCGGTTAATTTGCTCGGTGGGGCGAGCTTGGGTGTGCTCTGTCGCTAATGTCGATTTGCCGCGAATTGTCTTGGCCCCCCGCTGTTAAGCTTAATATGCATATCTTGTTTATCTCCCTTGTTTCCTCCGCTAGGTTGGGGAAAAATTTCCCTAATAAACAGTAAAAACGGCGGTTTGAGATGTCACTCAATCAGATGGACGAAGAAATGGGCGTGTCCGAATCACAAGACGCTTCAACATGGTCAGGTCTAAAGCCTTACATATCGATTGCACGGCCTGATCACTGGTTTAAGAACGTGTTCGTTCTGCCTGGCGTGGCGCTGGGCATTTTGATTAGCGGGGAAGCTGGGTGGCTGGATCTTGCAAACATCATTCTTTGCTTGATTTCGGTTTGTTTAGTTGCATCCGCAAATTACACGATCAATGAATGGTTGGACGCTGAGTTTGACCGCCATCACCCGGTCAAAAAGTCGAGGCCGTCGGTTGGGGGACATGTAAAGCCGGGTTTTGTCTACCTTCAATATGCTCTGCTGTCGGTGGTTGGCCTATGGTTTGCCTATCTGGTTTCCAACAGTGCGCTTTACACAATGGTGTTCTTGCTGCTGATGGGGTTGATTTACAATGTACCGCCCATTCGCAGCAAAGATCGTGTTTATGTGGATGTTCTGAGTGAATCGATCAATAACCCCATTCGGTTCATGCTTGGCTGGTTCGCCATAGTGGATACGGTTCTGCCGCCATCCAGTATTTTGCTGGCCTATTGGATGGGCGGTGCCTTTTTGATGGGGGCTAAGCGCCTTTCAGAATATCGGTTTATTGACGACCCTGATCGGGCAGGCCTGTATCGGCGTTCTTTTCAGTTCTACGACGAGCAGAAACTGCTCTTGTCGGTGGTCTTTTACGCGCTCATGTCCGCCTTTTTCTTCGGCGTTTTCTTGATCAAGTACCGAATTGAGCTGCTGTTGGTGAGCCCTGCGCTGGCGTTATTGTTCGCGTGGTATCTCCAAATCGCTCTGAAGCCGCGGTCAACAGCCCAGGCGCCGGAGAAACTCTACAAAGAAAAGGGGTTTGTCCTGTTCCTCCTGTTCTTGTGTGCCTTGATCGGTGTTCTGCTGTTCGTTGACATTCCTTGGTTGGATTTCCTCGTTGAATACACCGCCATTGATTGGAGCCCCCGGTAGAAGTACTGTCCTGCCGGAGCAATCTACTAAGGATTAGTAGGCGCTAGCGCATTCAACATCTGCGTTGGCGGAAGGCAAGGTACTGGGAATTGACTACAATGACGCATGAGCAAGGCGGTCGTCCGACCGTCTCGGTCATTCTTCCGGCATATAACGTTGAACGTTATATCGATAGATCGATTAAGTCGGTCCAAGAACAATCGCTGAGCGACATTGAGATCCTTATTGTCGACGATGGTTCTAGTGATGGGACCCGGGAATCGATCCTTCGCCTCGCCGAGGGAGACACGCGTATCCGTCCGATTTTTCATTCGGTTAACCAGGGGGTAAGTGCCGCGCGCAATTCGGCAATCGCTGCAGCGACAGGTAAATGGGTTGCGATGGTTGATCCGGATGATTGGATTGCGCCGGATAGGCTTGAAACATTGGTCACCCTCGCGGATGACAGGAAGGCTGATGCAGTTGGTGACAATCAGGTTTTTGTCGACCCGAAGGATGATCAGGAATTCGGCCAGCTGTTTAGAAATGGGCAGTCCGGCGTGTGGCAATTGTCTGCAGCTGAATTCATCGCAAATGATTTGCCGGAAATGATTGGATTTGGCGTTCTGAAATTATTGATCCGAAAATCCTTTCTTGACCAACATGACCTCAAATATCGAACGGATGTCGCGCGCGGCGAAGATTGCCTTTTCTATTGTGAATGCTTCTCCAATGGAGCCAAAATATTTCTGACGGCGGATCCATTCTATTTCTATCGGGTGAACCGAGAGGGATCTGCAACGAATTTGACCCTGGGGATGCCGGGGATCCGTAGTGTTGCGCAGGTCCATGAGATAGCGAAAGAGATATTCTCAGACGTTCAGGATCCGCGGCTTCATAAAGCTTTAGCAGTGCGAGGCCAACTGATTGATGAATGCCTTCAGTACCGAAACGTTGTGACACCTCTTAAAAACAGGCAATTTTTTACAGCGCTTTCGAGAGTGTTGAGCAAGCCAACCTACATTCCGCCTGTTGCGCGCAGGATCATGAACGCGGCATGGGCGCGATACCAGAAAACAAGCTAAAAACTGTCCTCTAACGCAGCTGAAGGTGTGGATAATTACGCACTTTCAGAGCTGCGGCGTACCCCTCTAAAGGAAAGATAGTGTTCCCGTAGGCGTTCATGCCGGTCTTGGCCGAGGGCACATTTCAGCAGCGCTGTCCCAAATTGCTTTATGCCAATCGAGCCGCTGACGAAGGCTTTGATTAAGATACCCAGAGATCGTGTTTTGTTCGTTTGCCAAAGGAATGGCGCGAAATAATCACTTTGAAAAGCCAGTTGGGTCTTTCGACTCATATGGCTTTCAGCGTCTTTAAAAAATTTCTGGCTATTCTCGAGATTGTCGCGTCGGCCAAGCCGGCCAGGACGGTCGTCGCAATGATACGTGGTCAAAATTTGATCGACTAAAACATATTTGGCGCCATGGCTTCCAAGGGTCATGTAGAATAGATAGTCTTCATATTGGCGCAGATGTTCTGCAAACGGATATTTGATACCGAGCTTGCGGGAAAAGAAAAGAGAACTGGTTGCGGTAAATTGTTTGCTCACAAATAAAAATTCGTCAAACCGTTCACCCGGGCTTATGTCTCTTTCAGGGATGATTTTAAATGATCCGTCGTCATACAATATCCGACCTCTGGTAGCACATAATACATTTTCCGGATCTTCGGTTGATTCTGAACACCGAACTTGGCGTTCTAACTTTTCAGGGTGCCATTCATCGTCCGAGTCCAAGATGGAAATGTATTTTCCGGTCGCCTGTTGGATGCCCGTGTTGCGGGCGGCGGAAACGCCTTTGTTTACATCGTGACGTACATACTTAATACGATCAAATACAGGCAGCTCCTTTAAGGTGGACAAAAGGTCGTCGCTGGAATGGTCGTCTACGATAATCAGTTCCCAATTTGCGTAGCTTTGGTTCACTACGGTTTCAATCGTACGCGCAATCAGATCTGCGCGATTGAAGACGGGAATTACAACGCTTACCAGGGGATCCATAGCTGTGCTCATCAGTAAAGCTGGAATGCGCAGATACTATAGCCTTAGTTACTCATTAAGTATTAATCGGCTGCAAACAGAACCCGGCACTTAAGGTGAGACAGACACAACAAAGGCGGGAGCGCTGGTCAGCACCGAGGCGGGACTTTTTGCTTACTCTGCCGCCACGTGTGGCACCGGTTGATGTGGTGCATAACTGATATTGAACGCCTGCAATACTCGGTCGAACAAGCTTGTAAGCTGGATGGGCTGAGTGTCCGGGTCAATCTGACCCGTATCTAAGAAATAGCCGTCACCGTGGTGATGCGTGTTCTTGTACTGAGCGAAGGATACGCGCTTGCCAAAGTCGTCGATGACTTTATTGCCGCTCATGACTTGAGCAGTTTCTGGGATCGCCGCACAGCTTGGACGCAGCTGGATGTAAAGCGAATTTCCGCGATTTTCGATATGAAAGATCCGATCATAGGTTGCCAGAGTTCGCACCGCGCTATCTCCGGTTTCCACGTAAAAGATTGGATCGGTGTTATGGAGCTTTACGTTCTCTAAAAGCTGCTGCCCCTTTGAAGCCTCTTCTTCATTCTCGAACATGACCACGAAGTCCTCCGTCATGAGACGGTAGGTTGACTTATATTGAAGCCCAATATCGTCTAAGAAGGCTTCATGATCATCGAGCCGGAAATAGAACGTTTCGCGCTCGTGGGCGTCTTGATGCAAAGCTGTCGCGATCATGAGGCGTGCTTCCGGCATCTCCCGCCGAATTTCCCCCAGCACATCGTCATACATTTGCAAGATCGTCCCCAAGGGGTCGGTGCCTTTAGGGCATTGCCAATCTGGATTTTCGCGTTCCCCATCATAAGCGGATGAGGAGAACAAATAATGGTGCTGCAAATGCGCCCCACCGTTCATGAACAGGGTGGCAAAGTCAGGTTTGGTTTTCTTGCATTGCGTAATAAATGCATCCGCTAGTAACCTGTCGCAAATCGTTGCGCGCGCCCATACGGCACCCTTGAACACATAATCCAAGGTTTCCTTCATATAGCTTGGCAGGCTGGAAAGGCGACCATTCACGGCCAAGGCGGAAACCAAACGGGCGATCGAACCGGGGGCGATCTTCTTGTTTGCGTAATCGTCCGTCACTTGCTTGACGGCGTCGTAAATCCAACGAAGGCTGGCGGGGCCATCAAATCGAGTGTCGGTCCAAGGATCGGGTACAAAGAAGGCTGCATGCTTGGTGTTGTTTTTGGCGTTGAACGGGGACATAGCGCCAACGCTCACACCGTGGTCCTCAAGAACTTCGTAGATATGAGGGTGATCCGTGTAGGCGATATCGCCGAGGCGAAAGACACCATGCTCTGAGAATGGTTTTCCTGTATGAACGGTAGGCCACTGTATCCAAGGATTTGCCAGGTGATGCTCCGTCTCCGATTGGGTTACCACATACGGAGATTGCCTGAATAGAGCCGCAAAGTTCGGCAATTTTCCCTGTTCAATGTATTTGTCTATGAATCTAAAATTGACTTCGTTCAACTGCAGGAAAACGAGCTTGACCAAAGTAAACACTCCAACAAACGCAACTATGTTTTTGCGTTTTATTCATATCCAAGGGGTGTAATTTTGCAAGCTGAAGTATAGCTATTGCGTTGGTATGGTTAACGCCTTGCATCGCATTGTCGACATAAATCTCACCGCGTGGGCCAATTTGCCGCGTTAGTCTACGGATGGCCGCCGGTTTCTGGTGTGATGTCGCGCAATTTCGACCAGGGTGACGATTGTGACACCCAGCAAAATACTGAAAATGGGATCAATGGGCTGTCGATACCGATAGTAGTAAGGGGCGATCGCCACAAAAGGGGCGACGAAGGCAGCCAACATCAAGACCAAGGCAGACGCTTCGATCCTCACAGTGATGAGGTAAAAGCCCCCTATGATGGCGATATAGGTCAGCACGGTCATGATTGTCGACAGCCAGCCAGTGTAGGGCACTGGGAAATCAACCCGATCCGCAAAGGCGTGAAGCTTGAAAAAGGCAAGCTGAGCAGCAGCGAAAGGTTGTTCAAAAACGAAACTGCGCGCTTGCTTGAACAGCCATTTGTCTTGGGTCGCTTCGTTGAAGTTGGTGCTCTTCTCAGGGATCTGCTCGTCCATAATGGCTTCTTGCCATTGTTCCAAGGCGAAAAGATTCTCGGCCCCTGTTGTCCCAATAATGCCACGAATGGCATCTCCCGGACCTTTCGACGCGTAGGGGGCTGGGATTTCTGAAGATGAAACATTCTGTTTGAAGGTGCCGGCGGCGCCAATTGTACCAATCCAGGCGACCTGTCCTACGCCATTCCGTACAGGAACGAACTCATCAAAAACCACATAGTTGCGCCATGACCAAGGCGAAACGATTACCACCGCGACCAAAACAGCCAATGCCGATGATTGCAGCGCTGGGAGCCGAAAATTCCCTTGCAACAGAATGACGATGACAACGACGGGTATAAACAGGATTGTGCTTGACCAGCTCATGGCACTGAGAGCCATCAACACACCAAGCGCAAGGACGCGCCTTCTCGATGGATCGTCAAAGTATCGAACAAGGTTATACGCGATCAGGCTGATCCATAACGTTGCAACCGGAGCTGAATTGATTGTGGTTGCATGGTGTTTTGTCGCAACCAGCAAAAATCCGAGCGCTATAATCGCTGCCCAAGGGCCGGCTAAATGACGCGCCGTTTTCGCTGTGTAGACACACGCTACAATGAAGAGCGCCAAATGGAGCGGCCGGATAATCAGCCGGGCGGTCTCTTCGCCAAAAACATAAATCAAGGCGGCGTAGAAATAGGTGAAAATAGGATCGGCCCAAGCCGAGGCGATAAAATTCCCGGTCTGTCGCCCTTGTTCGCAAAGATCAGTGCAGAGCCACGCCAGTTTGAATGGAAAGCTGAATCCGTCGCCGCTTGCAACGGCGCGCGCAATCCAGACCGGTTCGAAGCCGATTTCTTTTTGAAGCGTTACGCCGATGAAAACGATGCCTGCAAAGGCGTAAACGGCGAGGATGACTTGAACCAACCGTTCATTGTGGTTGCGAACAAGATCGTCCACATAGTCGATTGTTTGTTGCATCATTTTTCTTGGTACTGCCCCCAACCTTTATGAGATCTACGGATGGTTAGGTGGCGTCCACCCGATATGAATCTGCTAGGCACACTGACGATTACCGATCATTTGGTCCCCGAAATACGATATAGGCCGACCCCAAATAGGTGACGAACATACCGGCGATAGAACCAATCGCTAAGGGCACTATTAAATACTCACGTAGTATTTCGAAATTGATAAGCAGAAGGCTATAGCAGCCCATGTTGACGGCGGCGCCGGAAAGTTGAACGGCGGCGTATCTCGCGAACTCAGCAACTTTTTGATCTGACCGACGATCCGCAAATGTCCAGTATCTATTGGAAAGCCAGGTCGCGGCATAGGCGATTGGAAGAGAAATGCCCCGGGCCATAATTGGTCCTAACCCCAATGCGACAAGAGCGAGCGTCATTGAGGCATCAAGGATGAAACCCATCGTGCCAGTAACAAAGAAGCGTCCAAACTGTTGGACGCTCGGATTACTAGCTAGTTTTAGCAACATGTGGCTTCACCGGACCGGAACGCAGGGACTGACCTTACCTGTTATCATTTACCCGCGTTCTGCAAAACTCACAACCCGCTGAAGCGCGTATTGGACCTCAGACAGACGGTGATGAACGCTGGGTATCATCAGATAGCGCGACCGCTTCGATTCCGCGCGGCTGCGGGTGACGGCGTCTAGAATAATACCGCAGGTCAGGCTTAAAAATGACAGGATCATCAGTCCCGTCGACAAAATAGCCGTCGGGAAGCGGGGGACGAGGCCGGTTTCGATGAATTCAGCAACAATTGGATATGCTAAACCAACAGAGGCGAGTGCCATTAGTGCGGATGCTAGACCAAAAACGTAGACAGGCTTTTCCTGTTTTAGCAGGGACGCAATGGTCCAAAGAATGCGAAATCCATCGGAGAATGTGCGCAGTTTGCTTTCGGACCCTTCTGCACGATCCTTGAAATCAGTTTCAACTTCCGCGATTGGCATTTCCAACTCGAGCGCGTGGATCGTTAGCTCAGTTTCTGTTTCGAAGCCCGTCGACATTGCCGGAAAGGATTTTACGTATCGGCGCGAAAATACTCTGTACCCTGAAAGCATATCCTTGAATTCGTCGCCGAACATAAAACGCACGATACCGGATAAGCCTTTATTACCCATCGCATGTCCAGGACGATAGGCTTCGTTGCTGTCAGGTTTGCGCGCGCCGTTGACCATGTCTAGGCCTTCGAGCACAAGTTTCTCCACCAACATAGGCGCGGCGGACGCATCATAAGTGTCGTCGCCGTCAACCATTACGAAGATGTCTGCTTCAATATCGGCAAACATTCTGCGCACAACAAAACCTTTGCCTTGGCGGGTTTCAGAGCGGACGATCGCCCCCGCTGTTTCCGCAACGGCCCGCGTGTCGTCTGATGAATTGTTGTCATAGACATAGATATCGGCTGACGGGAGGGCTTCCTTAAAGTCTTGAACGACTTTTCCGATTGCTATGGCTTCGTTGTAGCAGGGGATGATGACCGCGATCGATAGACCGCCAAACGAATTGCCAAGCAGTTCGGAAATTGCTGTAGAGGACGATTGGGCAGATGCGTTGGTGGGGACCGTGCGAACATTCATCTCTTAGCGCTCTACTTTGTGTCGTGTCGATGGAATACGTTTTCAACCGCCCGCAACCTAACAATGGGGCCTTAAAATTTTTTCAATAGGGGCGAGAGAAGAGGGCGCAATTACTCACGCGGTGAGACAAATTACTGCGGGCGGTGACCATCAATATTGCGTTAATCTAGAATTCAGCGTAAACGCCAGATTAATTCTACAGCGCTAATTAGGTGTGATGAGCAGATCAATCGCGTCATATGGCGGGCCAAGGGTTGCGTCCGCGCCAAACATGGACATTTTGCGTTGGGTTGAAGTGATCTTCTTCGCCTTTGTGCTGCTCTATTCCGCTGGTGCAATCATTCAAGTGTTTGCGCTAGGCAATGACCCGGCCATCGATATTGAAGAGAACCCCGGACGGGCATTGCTTCAGCAGATCTGGGCGATCATCTACCTTTTCCTGTTCACCTTCATTTTTCTGTTTCGCAATGCGCTTTACGCCTCCTTTCGGCAGCAGCCGTGGGTAATCATCCTATCGCTCTATTTGTTGATTTCGGTAGTTTGGTCATCTGCGCCGGATGTGACGTTGCAAAGCGCGATTATCCTGGGGTTGGGAACCGTCATTGGCGGGTATATCGGCACTCGGTTTCATACGGAACAGATTTTCTATCTGCTGAAATACCCAATGATTTTGGCCGTCTTTGGCAGCATCGTCATGGTTTTTGCCACTCCGGATCTTGGATTGATGAAGGGGGTGCAACATGAAGGGCTGTGGAAAGGCGCCTTTACCCATAAGAATGTGACAGGAATGGTGGCGCTCCTCGCGTCGATCGTCTTCCTCTACTGCTATCGAAACAACATCTATCTGATGTTGCCCATGGTTGCTTCCGCTCTCATTCTTGTGGTTGGGGCAAGGTCTTCGACGAGCTTCATTGTTCTGGCCACAATGATAGCGGTTTATGTGATGCGTCGCCCGCTGTCGGTGCGGGGGACGGATGTATTCATCGTGATATGCGGTTCATTGGCCCTTGCCGCTATTGCCGGCTTCATCTTGCTTTTGAATCTGGAACAGTTTTTTGGACTATTCGGGAAAGACATCACCCTCACCGGGAGAACATTGCTGTGGGAGTACGGTTTCAAAGCCTTCATGGCGAAACCATTCTTGGGCTTTGGTTTTGACGCATTCTGGCACGATACCAGCCAGTATGGGGGGCTTGCTATTCGCGCCATTGCTGGATGGAACGCTCCGGGTATTCACAATGGCTGGTTGGAGCTGTTGTTGTCGGTCGGCTTAGTGGGAACGACGTTGTTTTCCATCATCTTCTTTAAGCTGATGCAAAGGTGCTATTACCTAATGCGCGCGATGCCGCTTTCTGTGTATTTCTATGTGATGATGTTCTGCATCTTTTTACTGGGATACAGTATTTCAGAAGGCGTTTTCTTGCTGAGAAACTCGATCATGCATGTGTTGATTATTGCCTTCACGTTCTCGACGTTCCGGGAATTCAACGAATTCCAGTTCAATCAAAGCCAGATGCCAGTTCAGCAATAGGTTGTAACTAGTAGAAATCGTTACAGAAAAGTCGTTTGGAGAACGGGGAGGGGACCCGATTTCTATTTCCCGTCTATTCGACCGAAAAAACTAGCCTCCAAAGTAAAATACAGCCAAAATTCTAGAATCGCGCCGTTCAATATTAGCATTCGCGGGCATTTTCTCTGTAAAGTATTCAAAAAATTGCCGTTTTTTGGCTGTCGGTTGTTGTCACTTAGATGAATCGACAGGTAAGTATTTCTGCGTTGCGGTACGGCATTTGAGGGGACTTCAAGGTTGATAGTCGATTAACCTAAAAGTCCTATAAGCACGTCAAAGGATCCATTCGGAGTCAGGCATATGAATGTGTTGGTTAGGAAAATGAGAGGTAAGCTCTCGAACGTGTTGTTGGCTGTTTCAGTCGCGATTTTCGCGGCGGGGTGTGCATCGTCTGGGGATAGCGGATCTTCAAGCAGTAACGCACCAAGTTCCAACGCGCCAACGCAAACGGCGTCGGCGGCAGTGCAAAATGATATTGATGAAATCAATAAAGCGCTGGCGGCGAACGACAACAATGCCGCTAAGGCATTTGAAAAAAGCTACCGTCTTGGCCCTGGTGATCGCTTACGGGTGATCGTGTTTGGCGAAGAAGATCTTTCCGGAGAGTTTGAGGTGGACAGCGTCGGTGTTGTATCACTGCCTTTGATCCAACCGATCAACACCTCCAACATGACATTGGCAGAACTTCGTACGCAGATCGAGAATCAGCTCAAAGCGGGCTACCTTGTGGAGCCGCGTGTGAGTGTTGAGATCCTAAACTACCGGCCATTTTATATTACCGGCGAAGTGGGGCGTCCTGGTGAATACCCCTATGTTGCTGGGATGAATGTGTTGAAAGCCATCGCAATGGCTGGCGGATATACCTACCGGGCGAACACGCGTCGGGTTCTGTTGACGCGAGCCGACACCAATAGCGAAGAAGAAAAGAAGCCCACACAGCAACTGCTTATCCTCCCTGGAGATTATATCCGCGTTCCAGAAAGATTTTTCTAAGCTGAAACGGTTTATTTCTTCTGTGTATAGTTGATCTATATTTGATGCAGAAGTAATAGAAGGCAAATATTCGTAAGACTAGTAATTTCTATTACTTTGACGCAGTATAGAGCAGGTGGAGACGTTAAGATTTCGCCCAAATAGTTAACAAAATCCGTTAACTATTCACTTATTTTAATCTTGCGTTAACTATACCCGTGACCTAATTTGAGACCCAACGTTGTAGGTCTCCTTTAAAAGAGATGATGGTCATGAATAGTAAAAATAAGGTCCGCCGCGCTGTATTGGCGGCTGTTATTGGTGGAATAGTTTCAACGGGCCCTGCTGCTGCGCTGACAGACCAGCAAATCGCCACGATCAATAGTGGTGTGCTCGAAGCTGTATCAACCTGCGCCCTTGACCCGATTTCGGCCGCCGGCCAAATCCAAGGTGTTGCGTCCGGTACACTTGTGAACAATTCCGAAGCATCTGAAATTGCCGCAACAATCGTTGCAACGGCTCAAGGCTCCACGGAAAGCCCATCTTGCTTGTTCGCGGTGGGCGAAGGCCTGACACGTTGGGCGTTGACCTTCGGTGTCAACAATTCAACGGCCTTGCAAATCGGTACGGTCATTGGGCAAGACGGTGAAATTCCGCTGGTGAATGCCTGTGTGAATATCGCTGGTGTGCAGACTGATCTGGGCTTGGCCTGTGATCCGTCAACTGGTGATATCGACGACGGGTTCCAGCGTGGCGCTGCACCATTTGGTGCCTCCGGCGAAAACCCGAACCAGGATAGCGTTAGCCCGAACTAAGGACTTGGCGGCCGGTTGTTCGGCGCCATAGATTTCCTTTTCGCTGGCTAAGGCGAACGAGACCAAGAATTTTGAGCGGCAGTGTCTCCTGGCACTGCCGCTTCTTATTTTAAGAATTATGGTTAAACTGGCGGTAGGGCGGATTCGGAATCATAGTCGTGAGAGTAGGGATATCGGCCAGACGTGAGTGTGCTTTAACGTTTGTTTCGGGAAACCGCTCCTTAATATCGGCTAACAGGGTCGCCTAGTGCAGTCTCGGTACACCAATTGCAGAGATATGCGCACACAATAATGAAAACCCGAACAAGGGGTGAGCCCGTTAAAATGCGTTACGTAAATCTGCCAGGAACAGATATCCGAGCATCAAGCCTTGGCTTTGGTTGTGCTTCGTTGGGATCGCGTGTCTCAAAACGAGATGGTCTGGCGGCGCTGTCCCGGGGCTTCGAGGCTGGGGTAACCTGGTATGATCTTGCGCCGATTTACGGCGGCGGTTTGGCGGAAAGCATTTTCTCCGATTTTCTAAAGGGGAAACGCGACAAGGTGCAGGTGTGCACCAAAGTTGGAATTGGCCGACCAAGGTATGACCCGCTTCTCAGGATAGCGGGGGCCGTCATTCGCCCCATGGTAAATCGTTTTGGCGCGCTCCATCAGGGTTTGCGCGAGGTTAGTAAGCGCCAAAATTTTAGTGTTCCTTTGACACCAGATCTGATCGAAAAATCGATCGCCAAGTCTCTTAAGCGCATGCGGACAGACTATATTGATGTGTTTGCGTTACATGATCCGTCTCCGGAAGATGTAATGCGGGATGAGGTTGTATATGCTCTTCAGAGGGTAATTGATCGTGGGCAGGCGCGCTATGTAAGTGTGGCGGGCGACGCGGATGCAATACGTGCGGCTGTGAAAGGAAACGGACCGTATCAGTTTCTTCAGTTTGCAGACAGTCCAGACGCGTCGATTATTGAAGAGGTGCAGTCTTGCCTCATCAAACCAAAAGCGTTCGTAACCCATAGCATCCTGGGTATAGGCGGGGCGAAAGATTCAATCATTCGCCGGCTGCAATCAGACGACGCCTTGCTTGAGCGTCTGAGAAACGCCGGATATCACGGGGCGGTTCAAGATGTCGCGGTTAATCTACTGATGGATCGGGCCTTGGCCTCCAATCCGGAAGGGGTGGTCTTATCGTCAATGTTTTCGGGCCGGCATCTGGAGAGCAATGTAAGTCGTGTGGAATATAGTGCACTTGACGATGTTAAAGCATTTCTAAGTGAGCTGTTTTCGTTGCCGCCATCCCACACGTTATCGGTCGCCTAGCCCGGTTTGGTTTTCATCCCCCAGTGCAATTTATTTAGGCTTCCTTTTGGAATTTCATGCAAATTAATCGGTGGACGCATGGTCCAATAGGAGCGTTAAATTGATCTTCGATACGTTGGAGAACATCGACGCCGCGAAATATGATGCGGTTGTGGTGGGAGGCGGTCCTGCCGGTCTGTCTTTCGCCATGGAGATGGCGGCACACGGCAAGACCGTGCTTGTCCTCGAGTCGGGGGGATTTAATCCAGACGAAGATCAACAAAAACTATCGGATGCCGACTTGGTGGACCCGCAGAGCCATGAGGACATGCTCATTGCTGTTGCACGGAGGCTGGGGGGCACCTCAAATCTTTGGGCCGGTCGTTGCGTTCCCTATGATCCCATCGATTTTGTCGATCGCCCGAACATCGAGAATGCCTCTTGGCCAATAGGGCTCGACGAGATCGCCCCCTATTACGAACGGGCAAGCTGGTACCTCTCCGGCGGGGAGACCAGATATTCCGATCCGCTCAATGGTATCGACATCGATGACGATGATTTCAGCTTTGATCGTCTAGAGAGATATTCGAACTGCCCGGCCATCCAGGTCGGCCATGAAGAGGCCCTTCAATACAATCCCAACATCGATATTCGGCTGAATACCACATTGGTTGATTTGGTTTTTTCAGAAAACGGCGATGTTCGGTCGATTCGTGTGAAACGCCCTGATGGGCAGGCGATGGATATCGCGGTGACGACGCTTGTATTGGCCTGTGGTGGCTTAGAGACAACGCGTCAGCTCCTCGTAGCTCAGCGAAAACATCCCGACAGGTTTGGCGGGGCGAATGGCGCGTTGGGCAAGTTTTATATGGGGCACGTCACTGGCGAAATTTCTGATATAACTTTCAAAAACAGAAGTTTAGAGAAGGGTCTTAATTTTTATGTTGATCGCGATGGCACCTATGTGCGCAGGCGTTTTGTACCATCCGATGCCGTCCAATTAGAAAACGATCTAACGAATATAGCTTTCTGGCCAGTGGTTCCGCCAATCGCGGATGCGGCCCACAGGAGCGGAATACTGTCGCTTTTGTTTTTAGCTCTTTCTACACAGCCCTGGGGTGGGATGTTTATTGCCGAGGCGATCCGGCGCAAACATGTGCCGGAAGGCATTGCCAAGATCCCTCATCTTTTGAACGTGGTGAGGCAACTCCCTCAGTCAGCAGCTTTTGGCTTTAGCTTCCTCTACAAACGGTATCTTTCGTCATCGCGCATTCCAGGCTTTTTCATCTTAAATCCGGGGCATCGCTATGGACTTTCCTATCATGCGGAACAGGTACCGTCTGAGAAGAGCCGCGTATATCTATCTGAAAAAACGGACAAATTTGGCGTCGATAGATTGGTGATCGATCTTAATTTTAATGAACGGGACGCAGAGCCGATTTTGCGGTCTCACAAACTCCTGAGAGATTGGCTTCACAAGCATGAACTCGGCACCATCGATTACCGGTATCCTGAGGAAGATGCCGTTCAGCGGATTATAGAGATTGCAACTCATGGGACGCATCAAATTGGGCTTGCCCGTATGGGGAAGGATGCCAAGAGGGCCATTGTGGACAAGGATTTGAGAGTTTTTGACAGCCGCAATCTTTATCTGCTGACGTCGGCGGTGTTTCCAACCTCTGGCCAGTGTAACCCGACTCTCACAATAGTTGCGATGGGACTTAGACTTACCCAACACCTACTAGGCCGCGAAAATACTCAAAAAATAGAATAATGAGGCGAATTTGCAGGGTCGCAGCTAGTAAAGCCAGCGGTTTTGCGTATGATGCGGCCCATAAGTTCAGTATTCCGGATGATCTATTCTCCGGATTTCCATTCCTTTAACCATAAGTTTGGTGTGACACTGTGGTGTGGTGCGAAGCAGCACAATGGTGGTAAACAACACAACGAATCGTTAACTTACAAAACGTATGGTCATATCAAGTCGGGACGCTGCACGGTGCTGCGGATGGCCCATCATGATTTCCCGTTCGACCTGAGATTGAGGGGATTTGCGGTGAAGATAGTTTCAAGAATTGCGCTCGCTGCGGCGGTCGCACTGGTTAGTACGTCAGCATTTGCACAAACAGAAGAACGTCTACGTCAAGGCGTCCAGGACCGTGATCGTCCGGCGTTTCAGGCCGTTGGTGTTCGATTGGGCTCGTTCCTTGTGTATCCTGCTGTCGATTTGTCGGTCGTGTTTGATGACAACTTGTTTGCCGATGCGACGGACACGGAAGATTTTTATTTCCGCGTCAGCCCGGAAGTTCGTGTCGAATCAAACTTCCCCCGGCACGCATTGAATTTCCAAGCGGATTTAAACAACGACGTCTATTTTGATGAGAGCAGCGAAGACCGTACGGAATTTGGCGTGCGGAGCACGGGGCGCCTCGACATCACCGAGGGGACGTCTTTCCGCGGCGATGTACTGTTTGAAGAGCGCCGCGAAGACCGGGGCTCTCCGGATGCGGTCGGTGCAGCGGCGGACCCTGTGGAATTCACGCGCTTTCAAGGAACAGGTGAACTGTCCTATCGACCAGGGCGTGGACGCCTCTCTGTCGGCGGTACCTATCAGGTACTGGACTTTGACGACGTTGCTTTGATCGGCGGCGGAACGCAGAACAATGATGACCGTGACCGTGACGTTTACAGCGTATTCGGTCGGGTGGGCTACGAAGTATCCCCTGGATATGAGATCTTTGCCCTCGGTTTGTACGGTCAAACCGACTATGACGATCCGTTGGACGATAACGGGGTGAACAGAGACTCTGATCTCTACACCGTCGAAGGCGGTGCGCGGTTCGAGTTGACGAATGTGATCGCCGGTGAGGTTTCCGCCGGTTACACCAGCGAAGATTTCGACGACGTTGCTTTGCAAACTGTTGAAGGCATTGCGGCGAACGCTGATGTTGAATGGTATGTGACGCGGTTGACCACGATCCTGTTTGGGGCATCACGCCGGGTTCAGGAAACGACCATTGCGGGCGCTTCCGGTTACATCAACACGGTGATCGATGTGGGTGTGGATCACGAGCTGATGCGAAACGTCATTTTGAGTGCTGGGTTCAGATATGACAATCGGGACTATGAAGGAATCACTCGGGAAGACGACCAGTATGAGGCAGACGTTCGTGCGATCTACTTGCTGAATCGGAACCTGTCTTTGGCTGCTGAGTATCGCTATGAAACGCGCGAGTCGACGGCTCCGACCGAGGACTACACGCGGAACGTAGTTGGATTGACCTTGCGGGCTCAGCTCTAGGCTCAATCACTCCCAACTTGTTTGGAAGGGCCAGCTGTCGCCTCACTGTCGACAGCTGGCCTTTTTGTTTGAGGGATATTCGAAAGGGCCAGGCAACAAGAATTGGCGCTTGCCAAAATGACGCAGTAGGTAATACAGCGAAAAATTAGGTATTTCTTAAGGTTTTTTGCTTTTGAGCACAGCAATTTCTTTATAGTTCTGGTATAACCTCGCGTTATTACTCATTTGTTGAGGTTATTTCACCGTCAGTCCATGGCGGTTAGGGGCAGAGATTTCGAGTTTGGGAACTAGCAAAATGAAGATGGGTGATATTCCAGGCCAGACACCAGCATCGCGATCCTTCGCATTGCCGACGGAAGGGGTCGATTTGACCGCCGACTTGATGCGCCTGATCCGGATTGTTCGCGAGCGGAAGGCTATCGTGCTTGGTACGATGGTTGTGGTGACCATGCTGGTTGCGTTGCTGACGTGGCAACTCACCCCTCGCTATAGTGCGATCACCCAAATCCTCATCGATCCCCGCGATAATCAGATCTTGGATCTTCAATCGGTTTTTTCTGGTTTGTCCCCAGATACATCGACGGTAGAGAGCCAGGTTCAGGTGCTGAAATCTCGGTCGCTGCTTAAACGCGTCGTGCAAGATCTGCAGCTGAACGAAGATCCAGAATACAATCCGGACGTTGCTGAAGAAGACACATCCATGGTGTCCGCTGTCTTCTCATTTGTGAATCCTCTGAATTGGTTGCCTGAAGGGTGGAAGAGCGCCGTTGAAGGCAATGAACCTGAGACCTTCCTGACCCAAGAACAAACAGACGCCATCGTTGAAGATGCCGTGATTGGTGCGGTCGTGGACAATTTGACCGTCGCGCGGATCGGAACGTCGTTTGCGATCGATATCAAATTCCAATCGAAGAGCCCGACCAAGGCCGCGCGCATCGCCAACGTGATCGCTGAATCGTATATTGTGGATCAGTTAGAGACCAAGTTCGAAGCGACGCGTCGTGCGACCAACTGGCTGAACGATCGATTACGTCTGCTGCGGGAGGAACTTCGGTCTTCTGAAGAAGCGGTGGAAGCCTTTAAGGCGCAACACAGTCTGATCGGGACACAAGACGGTAACACGCTGAATACTGAGCAGCTCCAAGAGTTCAATCGAGCGTTGGTGGAAGCGCGGACGGCGCGGGCCGAATCGGAAGTGCGCTTGCAGCAAATTGAAGAAATTTATCAGTCCGGTGGCGGGGCGCGGCGCGCGTCCAAGGTGATTAACTCCGCGTTGATCAGCCAGCTGCGGGAACAGGAAGCAGAGCTTTATCAGCGGGAAAGTAATCTGGCGACGCGGTATCAATCCCGCCACCCGCAAATGGTCCAGATCAGGAACGAACTTCGGCAGATCCGCAGCAAGATCAACCAAGAAGTTGAGCGCTACATTCAAGAACTGCGGAACGATGTGGCCGTCGCTCAGGCACGTGAAAAGTCGCTCGAAAACAGCGTGGCGAAACAGCAGGTCCGTAGTGCGGAACAAAACCGTAAAGAAATTCAATTGCGGGAACTGGAACTCGAGGCCGACGGCAACCGTCAGATCTATGAAGTGTTCCTAAGCCGCTTTAAGGCAACGACGGACCAGGATTCAATCCAAGAATCGGACGCCCGGATTATCTCCGTCGCGACCGTGCCTCAATCACCAAGCTTTCCAAACAAGCAATTGTTTGTTGCCGGGGGCTTCATGATTTCGGCCCTGTTGGGCATTATGCTGGCTCTCATTGCGGAACGTTTGGACAATGGCTTCCGGTCGGTTGAGCAGCTTGAATCCACCACTGGTGTTCGCAATCTGAGCGTCATTCCATCTGTGAAGCGGGGCAACAAAGAGCTTGAGCCACACGAATATATTCTGGACAAGCCATTGTCAGCCTACAGCGAGGCGATACGAAGTATTCAGAACAGCGTGCTGTTGTCCAATTCGGACAAACCGATCAGATGTATGCTGACAACATCCGCATTGCCGAGTGAAGGTAAATCCACACTATCGATCTCACTGGCGCGATTGTTTGCACGGTCCGGCACAAAAACTATTTTGGTTGACGCTGACTTGCGGCGTCCGCGGGTTCGCGAATTTGTTGACGAACCCGCCCATGAACGCGGCTTGTTGGAAGTCCTGAATGGCACATGTTCCATCGATCAAGCGGTTCTGCGGGACGAGCGCACCGGCCTGCATATCCTCACGACCAAAGAGGGCGGGGCCGATACACCGGATCTGCTAAATTCAAACGCCATGCGCGATCTGCTTGCAGAATTGCGCGACACCTATGAAATGGTGATCGTAGACGCCCCTCCAGTATTGCCTGTGGGCGATACCAAACTGTTGTCGCGGCATGTGGACACGGTGGTGTTCGTTATCCGCTGGGAACGGACACCGCGCGTTGCGTCCATCAAGGCCATGGAAGCCCTAGATGAAGCCAACATACCTGTGCTTGGTACCTGTTTGTCCCAAGTCGATTTCGAACGTTATTCACGTTACGGACAAACCGATGCCGGTCACTATTACGGACGGTACAGCAACTATTATTTGGATTAGCGGCGCCTCCAAACTTGGCGCGCCTCTAGAAGTTTTCTAGACTCTCTACGGTTATGCGAATCGGTAGAGAAGCAGGAAACATGCTGAAGAAACTGTCTCTTCCCCCTCACGCGTTGAGGACTTTTGATAAGCACTTTTCCTACGCAATGCCAGCGATTGTTGGTTTGCTGATCATCGTTCTGGCGGTACCTCGATTGATTACCGAGGTTCAATTGGTTCCCGCCGAAGCTGTCCTGGAAAAACTACGCCTGACGCCTGTTGATAAGCTGTCTTCCGCAAGTACACAGAAGTCGTTGAAGCAAGTCGAGGCAGGCCTGCAAGGGGCTGCAAAAATTCATGATGGCAACCCGGACATTTATGCAGATTTAGCGTTTGCGCAGCTCAGCCAGTTGGACATGATCGACGCCACCAGCCCGGAAGGTAAGGCCCTTCTGACCAAAGCGATTGAAAACTTGGAAGAAAGTCTCCGGCGCAACCCTGCAAACAGCTTCGCTTGGGCGCGTCTTGCTTCAGCATTGGTCTTCAAAGATGGGCGTGTGACCGCAGAGGCGCTTGATGCTCTGCGATGGTCCTATAGGACAGGCCCTTTTATGGAGAAGCTTGCCTATTTCCGAACGGATTTGGGTATTCGTATTTATCGCGAGCTGGATTTTGATTTGAAGCAACGCCTGTCTGAAGAAATCGAGTTCTTTTTCCAGATCAATTGGGCCGCGCGTTTGGAACTGCTGTCTCTTGGGTGTAAGCACAAAGCGGCCTTCATTATCCAAAATGCGATTGCCGGTATCTTGGATACAAAGGAACTGGACAGCTACTACACGAGTTTCCTAAGCCCGACGGCGTGCAAACACATTGCTGAATCGCGGAAGCGAAAAGAGCAAGAAGAAGCTAACGAAAAAGACAAAAAGTAGCTGTGGAGAGAAAAATTCTATTTCTCTTAGTGTGCTTTGGGCTCTTTGGTATCCGGCTTATCAAATCCCTTCTCGGGATCTTCGATAGAACCAGGTGTTTCCTCCGGCATTGGAGCCTCGGGCTGTTGCCTTGGCGGCACTTCCACCTCGACGGTGAGGCCCGGTGTGGCAACGGCGGCATTGGAACTGCGCCGTCGCCGGCTGCTTCGTTTTGATTTGGCTCCACGTGCGTGCGCGCGCTTGTGTTTTGTCCGGGAGCTGAAGGATTGGGCGCAGGACAATCCCATAATGAAGGCAAAGGTTGCAGTTACCGCTGGGATCTCAAGGCTGAAATCAACCAACGCATGAACGCCGACCAATGTCAGCACGGCCAGGCCAATGGCCGCGTATATCTTCGAGCGGCGGCGGCGCAACAAACCGAAGAAACACAGCTCTCCCATAGAGGCAACCGCAACGAACAACAAGGCAGCTGCGGGAACGCCAAGCTCCAAGGCGTTTTCGAGATAAGTGTTGTGCGCGTCCTGCCACGGAGGTCCTGCCGGCAAACGTTCATCCCGGAAAATCGGATAGGTGTCGGAGAAGGTACCTAAGCCAGACCCCGTGACCGGCGCGGCCCCGATGGCTTCCCAGGTGAGCGTATAAATTTCTGAGCGCCCGCCATGGGTCTCTTCCAAGCTGCCCAAACGTTCGACCACAGCGCCGCCGCTTACAGCGAGAAAGAGCACCGCGCTGAAAACAGCTATACCAAGGAAAATGAGGGTCTGCTGCCGTGGTATGACGCGCGCATATCCGCAGCAGACAATTAGGACGATGATGCCGACAAGGGTACTCATAGCGCCGGCCCGGGAACCACTCATGAGGATCGCTGTGCTCAATACCAGAGTGGCAACCACGAGATAGGCGGATTTGCCTGCCAGCACCTCAAGGGACAATTCAATCTTGGTGCGGGCACTGGCGCCTAGTTTGAGAATGTTTCCAAGGTCGTGCATCAGAAGGCCCAGGACACAAACCAGTCCGACCCCGGCATAGGTGGCGTAAGAGTTCCGATTAACGAAGGTGCTGGCGAGATAGCCTTCGTAAGCCCATTTATGAAGCCAAAGAATACGCTCCCAACCTGCGAGATGAACAATCAGCCCGTAGGCCCCGTACGCCAGGGAGATAACAGCGATGGCTTTCAACCCGCGATGAGCAAGAGATCCGTCGCGCCCTAATTGCAACGCCAGCCAAAAGATGGCGGCGTATGTCAGCAAGCGCATGACGCCTGTCACGGACTCGTAGGGATTGATAGACACGGTGGACGAGACGGTTCCGCCGATGAAAGCTTGGGTCTCTTTCCATAAGGGGTGGGCGATCGATTCCGGCATCCAAGGGAAGACTTGGACAAGTCCCCACAAGATTGCCAGAAAGAACGGCACAACGATCGCTAATACTTTCCGGGCAGGAATATGGTCAGGGGAGGGCGCTCGCCAGGTCAACACGCCATAGGCAACAAAGAGCGCACCGGCCCAAATCCCAAGAATGCTCCACCAAATTGGCCGATTACTGCCCAGGGGCAAGGGTGCGAAGGCTATGAGGGCCGTAAGCCCCCAAAATAGCCTCCGTTCCGTGATCAGGTTAAAAGAGCTCGACTTCGCGGTTACCTCTTCCTGAGCCGAATGTGGAACCACCGCGTCGCTAACCACTTGGACCTCCGAAAGCACTGCGTGATCAATTCAATGATAAACTGATTCCGAAGGTGCCGTCTCAATGGTTAATAAATCATGTTAGAAAAATTAACGATCTACCCAGAACATAAAGAAGAATGGCTATGTTCTGTGGGGGACTCGCGGTCTGATCGTTAATTTCTGAACACGCCAACGGGAATTGATCAGTAAGCGTTTTTGTGGACGAACCCTTTGACCAAGGTGAGGGCCATTATTTTCAGGTCCAGCCAGATCGACCAATTCTGGATATAGTAGATATCGTGTTCGATGCGGCCCTGCAGTTTGTCCAGCGTGTCGGTTTCGCCGCGATAGCCATTTACTTGCGCCCAACCGGTGATTCCAGGTTTCACCCGGTGACGCCAGTGGTATTGCTCAATGGCTTTTGAGAATTCTTCGTCCAGTGCCAATGGGTGTGGCCGCGGACCGACAATCGACATATTGCCTTGAAGCACGTTGAACAATTGTGGCAGTTCGTCCAGGCTGGTTTTGCGCAGAAAACCGCCAATTCTTGTGATGCGCGTATCATTCTTCGTTGCCTGGGCCGTGACTTTGTCACCGTCTTCCGTAACCGTCATGGTGCGGAACTTTAACACCGGAATAATGTTCTCGTTGTAGCCACGCCGACGTTGTTGGAAGAAGATCGGGCCTGGCGAGTCCATTTTGATGGCAACGGCGATAATTGCCAGTAACGGTGCGGTCACAACAAGCGCGATGGACGCCAAAAGATAATCTTGAACAAGCTTCGCCATCAGCCACCATTGGCGGATCGGCTTCTGGTTCAGGTCCATGAGGACCATGCCACCCAGCCGGCTGACCGGGCGGTTTTTGTACTTAATACCAACCAAATCCGGCACGAGGCGAATGTCGCATGGTAAGGACGACAATGCGTGTTCGAGCTTGGTAATGCGCTCATCCGCCGACCAAGGCAAAGCGATAAAGATTTCGTCCAGACGGTTGCTGCGCGCGTATTTGATCAGATCGTCGATGGAACCGAGGAAGGGCTGCTCTGCTTGGTGGTCGTCGCGGCGTTTGGCGCGGTCATCGAAGAAGCCCACAACCTTAATCCCGGTCGTATCCCGGTGCGCCTTGAGATGTTCAGAAAGGCGCATGCTTAAGGGGCCAATGCCCACAATAGCGACATGGCGCGAAATTTTTTCGCTTTTAATAAGCTGACCGATCGTCCGCACCATCAGTATACGCCCGAAGACCAACATCACCGACGCCAGAGCAAACCAGCTAATGAGCCAGCCGCGGGAATACGTTGCGGAAATCTTGAGGATAAAGGCGACGGCGATAAGACCGAGGATCGCGCCCGCCCAACTGATGGCCATACGGCCAAGTTGCGAGCTCACATCCACCAAAAGGTCAAAAACATACCCTCCCAGACCTCGGTAAATGCCTGAGAAAATGGCAGCAGCAAAGAAACCGACGCCGGCCATACGCACGAAGTCGAAGGAGCTATTGAGGACCGAAACCTCGTAACCAACATGAGCAATGAGACAGGCAAGCATAATGATGGTGATATCGAGCACCATCACCGCGTCACCGACCATTTCCGGAGAGGAAAAAATCGGGCTGCTATGAGCGCCTAATCGGGCAGCATCCGCCTGCGAGTTGCCTGTCGCCGTCATGAAGAACTTCCCCCTGGAGTGAAGCCTCGCGCCGCCTATCGGGCGGCGAAAAGTAATTCTAGATCCACCAAAGCAATACGTCCCAGCTAGCTGCAAAATCCGAGCCGAAACTCAGACACTCTCTATCCTTGTAAATCGAACTGGTATGCCAAGCTTTTAAAGCAAAAACTGGCATTTCTACAACCTGTTTTGCTTGGCTGTGCCATAAAAATACAAGAAATCTACGAAAATTAACTTGTGAAGCAAGTATTCATTCCAAGTATTCTAATTGCCTGAAGCCCCTCAGACCATCTTGTCCATGGAGATTTGTCGAATCACAGTTAATTAGGCCGGATTGTGCTTTATGTATGTGGCATCAGCGTGGCGATTATCCGATTGGTGGTTGTGCCGATAGAGAAGGTGTGGAGTCTCGGTTGTATTAAAGCGGCACGGTCGGCGACAAACTGTATCGAATCGACACACAATTCCCGCATGCAGGTAATAGATTAGAAAGAATGTCGGCGGCAATCTACGGCGCGAATTCGGGTTCTGGGACGATTGGCTGTGTCACCGGCGACCAGTTTGGCGAACCACTCTTTATCCAAACCGAACCCGATATTTTTGGTTAATGTTTCGGGTTTGGTTAACTTTGCAGGAAGGGCAGCGTAAATGGCGATCCTGGTCACTGGCGGGGCTGGCTATATTGGCAGTCACATGTCTTGGCGTTTGGCCGATCAACAAGAGAAAGTTGTCGTTTTAGACAACCTTTCCACCGGATTTCAGGGGCTGGTGCCTCCAGCGGTTAAGCTGATCGAGGGGGATATCGGTGATCGAGATCTCGTCGGCAAGGTGCTTCGCGAGGAGGAAATTGAGGCGGTCATTCATTTCGCCGGGTCGATTGTGGTGCCTGAATCGGTCAGCGATCCCCTCAAATATTATGAGAACAACACCGTCAAAAGCCGGAACCTCATTGAAGCGTGCGTAAAGGCCAAAGTTGATAAGTTCATTTTTTCATCAACCGCCACAGTCTATGGAGAGCCGGATCTCGGCCAGCTGGATGAAGAGCTGCCATTATTACCGATCAACCCATATGCGACGTCAAAGGTCATGACCGAATGGATGCTGCGAGATGTGGCGCTGGCCCACGACTTTCGCTATATCGCAATTCGATATTTCAATGTGGCCGGTGCGGATCCGCAGGGGCGGTCCGGCCAGTCATCGAAAAACGCCACCCATCTGATCAAAGTGGCCAGTCAAGTAGCGCTGGGCGAGCGTGAAAAGCTCCAGGTTTTCGGCACTGATTATGATACGCCAGACGGCACCTGCATCCGCGATTATGTGCACGTCACAGATCTTATTAGTGCCCATATGGACGGGCTGACCTATTTGCGCGATGGCGGGGCGTCCGTGGCGGCAAACTGCGGTTATGGGCACGGATATTCAGTTTTCGACGTTATCAATGCCCTCAACACTGTGATTGGTGAGGAGATCCCCGTAGAGATAACGGAAAGACGGCCTGGCGATGCTCAGTCGCTTGTGGCAAAACCAGAGAAAATAAAATCTTTGTTTGGGTGGAAACCACAGCACGACGACCTCGAATTTGTCGTCAAAACGGCCCTTGATTGGGAACGATCATTGCCGGACAGGAACTGGTACTAACGCATGACCATAGTCGTTACAGGCGCTGCAGGATTTGTGGGCTTTCACCTCTGTGGCGCCCTGCTGCGCAAAGGCCATCATGTTCTAGGGCTGGACAACCTTAACGACTATTACGATGTCAGCCTAAAAACCGCCCGGCTAAGTATCCTTGAAACGAGCAACAATTTCTCATTCGCTAAAGTCAATATTGCGGATGCAGACGCGCTCTCGGAAGCTCTCCAGCCCTTTAAGTACAAACACATGTTTCACCTGGCCGCTCAGGCCGGTGTTCGGTATTCGATAGAGAATCCGTCAGTCTACATACAATCCAATCTTGTAGGGCATGCCAACATTCTCGAACAATGCCGGTATCAAGAAGGTTTCGAGCATCTTATCTATGCGTCTTCCAGTTCCGTTTACGGTGGAAACAAAAAAGTGCCCTTCGCCGAAAGCGACCCGGTGGATCATCCCGTTTCGCTTTACGCGGCAACGAAAAAGGCCGACGAATTGATGAGTGAAACCTATGGGCATTTATATGGGTTGGCGCAAACCGGTGTCCGCTTTTTCACGGTCTACGGTCCTTGGGGCCGTCCGGACATGGCCTATTGGATTTTTACAAAGAACATTTTGGAAGACCGGCCAATTCGTGTTTTCAATAATGGCGATATGCGCCGGGATTTCACTTATGTCGATGATGTGGTTAGCGGCCTAATCACCATTATGGAAAAGGGGCCACATGTAACCGTCGCCTCGGGTAATCCGCACAAAGTTTACAATATGGGGAATAACCGACCCGAAGAACTCTTGCATATGATCGACGTTCTAGAGCAAGCGGTGGGAAAAACAGCGAAGCGTAAGCTTGAGCCCATGCAGTCCGGGGATGTTCAGGAAACCTATGCGGACCTTACCGAAATTCAAGCGGATTACGGGTTTGAGCCCACGATTGCAATCGACGACGGGCTGCCGAGATTCGTTCAGTGGTATCGGCAGCAATTCGGCCTATAGGCGCCGCTCGAGATCAAACCGGCTCGTTTTCACTCAATAGCTTATCGAAATAGGGGATGGTCTTTTTCAAGCCTTCCTCAAGCTGAATGGTCGGCTCCCAATTCAAGTCCGCTTTTGCTTTTGAGATGTTTGGCTGGCGCTGCTTGGGGTCATCCTGCGGCAAGGGCTTGTTATTGATCTTGGATTTCGAGCCCGTGAGCTCAAGCACTTTTTCTGCCAATTCCAAAATGGTGAATTCGTTTGGATTGCCAAGATTGGTTGGACCTGTGTACGGATCCTCTTTATCCATGAGGCTCATCAGGCCGCGCACCAAATCGTCCACAAAACAGAACGACCGGGTTTGGCTGCCATCGCCAAAAATGGTGATCGGCTCATTACGCAGCGCTTGTACGATGAAGTTCGACACGACGCGGCCGTCATTCGGATGCATCCGCGGTCCATAAGTGTTGAAGATGCGGGCCACGCGAATGCCAAGTTTGTGTTGGCGGTAATAATCGAAGAAAAGGGTTTCGGCGCACCGTTTGCCTTCGTCGTAGCAGGCGCGCACGCCAATCGGATTGACGTGCCCCCAATAATCTTCTGTTTGCGGATGAACGTGCGGGTCGCCGTACACTTCACTGGTGGATGCCTGAAGGATGCGGGCGTTTAAGCGCTTTGCCAGCCCCAACATATTGATCGCCCCATGAACGCTGGTTTTGGTGGTTTGCACTGGATCATGTTGATAGTGCACAGGCGAGGCCGGGCAGGCCATGTTGTAGATTTGGTCGACTTCCAAGTATAGCGGGAACGTCACGTCGTGGCGCATCAACTCGAACCGGTAATCGTCCAAGAGGTGCCGAATGTTTCGACGCGAGCCTGTAAAGAAATTGTCGACGCAGATGACCTCGCATCCTTGCTCAATCAGGCGTTCGCACAGAAAGGAACCAATGAAACCGGCCCCTCCGGTTACCAATACGCGCTTTACTTCGTGCATGACCTAATCCTAACTCGATCTTACGAGGCTGTTACCGGTGGGCGCCCAATAGAGTGGTATTCGAAGCCCGCCGCTGCCATCTCCTGAGGGGTATAGATATTACGTAAATCGATAACCAATGGTGTCTTTAGAAGTTTTTTTGTGCGTTCCAGGTCCAATGCGCGGAATTCATTCCATTCTGTTAACAAAACAAGAGCGTCCGCTCCATCAAGTGTGTCGTATGTGTTGTCGCAGAAGGTGGTTCCGTTAAGAAGTTCTTTAGCTTCGTCCATGCCTTCGGGATCGAATGTGCGAACGGTTGCGCCACTGGATTGAAGAATTGGGATGATGTCCAAACTGGGCGAATCTCGCATGTCATCTGTGTTGGGCTTAAACGTCAGACCAAGGACGGCGATTGTCTTGCCCGAAAGGTCGTTGCCACAGGCGGCTTTAATCTTTTCAGCCATCTGTTTTTTCCGCTGATCATTAACGTCGACAACAGCTTGAACGATGCGGGTGGGGGCACCAGCTTCTTCAGCGGTGCGGACCAATGCCAAGGTGTCTTTCGGAAAACAAGAGCCGCCATAGCCAGGGCCGGCATGGAGAAATTTTTTGCCAATTCGGCCATCAAGTCCGATACCACGCGAGACTTCTTGAACATCCGCGCCCACTTTCTCGCAGATATCCGCCATCTCGTTGATGAACGTAATCTTGGTGGCGAGAAACGCGTTGGCGGCATATTTGATCAATTCGGACGTCTCTCGAGACGTGAACACCACCGGCGTTTCGTTAAGGTACAAAGGCCGGTAAAGGGCGCGCATAACGTCTTGCGCGCGTTCGGAATCAGTGCCGACGACAACACGGTCGGGGCGTTTGAAGTCTTCGATCGCGGATCCTTCCCGCAAAAATTCGGGATTAGACGCCATGTCAAAATCTGCGTCTGGACGTTCTTTTTTGATGATGTTTTCGACCTTCCGGCTGGTGCCCACGGGCACCGTGGATTTGGTTACCACCACAGTGTAACCGTCAAGCGCTTGAGCGATGTCTTTCGCGGCGGCTTCCACATATGACAGGTCGGCATAGCCGTCGCCTCGCCGGCTTGGTGTGCCAACAGCGATAAAGACGGCGTCGGCGGATTTCACAGCCGTGGGAAGGTCCGTTGAAAAGAAAAGGCGTCCGGCTGCCACATTGTCAGCAACCAATCCGTCCAGTCCTGGTTCGAATATCGGTATTTTACCGGCATTGAGGCCGTCGATCTTGGCCGCATCGAGGTCGACACAAGTGACTTCATGGCCAAAGTCTGAAAAGCAGGCGCCTGATACAAGGCCTACATATCCGGTTCCAATCATTGTTACGCGCATTGAACCAATCCACTTTCGTTCTGCAGGGGATGCAACGCACTTACGATTGCACCCAAATGTGTTTGATTAATTTTCAGGAAGATACTGATCGAGAACTTCGCTGAAACGTTCTTTAAGGTCTTCCCGACGCAACGCAAATGCGACATTTGCCTCCAAAAAGCCGACTTTGTCCCCGCAGTCATATCGGATGCCTTCGAAATGGTATCCATGGAAAGGGTGGGTGCCGATCATTTTTGCCATGGCGTCCGTCAACTGAATTTCGTTGCCCGCGCCACGTTCTTGGCTCTCCAACAGGTCAAAAATTTCCGGCACGAGAATATAGCGGCCAACCAAGGCCAAGTTTGACGGTGCTTCGCCTGGCGCCGGTTTCTCAACCATGCCTTTGGTTTCGATAAGCGCGCCGTCTTTGGCGCCCGGATCGAGAATGCCGTACCGATTCGTGTGCTCGTCCGGCACGCCGAGGACCGCGACTATGTTGCCGTCGGTTTTTTCGAAAGCCTCCACCATCTGGGCAAGGCACCCAGGCGTGTCATGGAGCAGCTCATCTGGAAGCATAACGGCGAAAGGTTCATGTCCCACCAAATGGCGGGCGCACCAAACGGCATGCCCTAGACCTGCCGGCTCTTGCTGCCGGGTGAACGTAACATTGCCCGGCAATTTGCGAGAATCAGCGATTGAATTGATTTCAGCCGTCTTATTCTTGGTCTGAAGCTGGTCTTCCAGCTCATAAGCCCGGTCAAAATAGTCTTCAATGGCGCCTTTGCCGCGACCGGTGACGAAAATGATCTGCTCGATGCCTGCTTCAATTGCTTCATCCACGGCATATTGGACCAAGGGGCGGTCCACTACCGGCAATAATTCTTTGGGAACCGCCTTTGTGGCAGGCAAAAACCGCGTTCCAAGTCCGGCGACAGGAAGAACTACTTTCCTTACTTTACGCGCCATTTTGATCCTCTCGCTCGAAACTGAGAGATTTACCATATGGCAAGTCTTCTCAATTGTTTTTAAACTATGCGCGTGACCTCGCGCGGCGTTACGAATACTTTTGAATACAGCAAAATAACAGTGAAGATTTCACTCAATTTGGGGGACTTGTATTTTGCTTGTCTCGAATCGTCTATAATTTTGGTTAATATGACGTGCAAACTTAGAAAGATTGCGACGGCCGTCGCATTTTTGACGTTGGCCGCCCCGAATTTGGCGATGGCGGGTAACGAGCCCTCGATGGATCTAACCAACGCCGCGGGGCTGGTGGCGCAAAAAGAATACACCAAAGCGATTGAGGCCTATACGGCGATTTTAGAAGGGGGATCCCCCTCCACTGAAGAGCGCGGCGCTGCTTTTTATCAGCGTGGGGTGGCGGAGCAAGAAGTCGGCATGACGGGGCATGCGATTGCTGACTTCACGCAGGCCATTTGGCTCGGCCATTTGGACAACAAAGAACTTGCGACAGCCCATTATCGGCGGGGCAAAGGATATTCCCTGCTGAAACAATACAGCCGGGCCATAACGGATTTTGACAGGGCAATTCAACTAGAACCTGCTTTTGCTCAAGCCTATAGCGAAAGGGGCGATGCGTACCGCAACCGGGGCATCTATAAGCTGGCCCTGCAGGACTACAGCACGTCCATCCGGCTTCTTAATCCGGATCTGCACGTTCCCTATTTCGGCCGGGGGTTAACCCATGAAGCCATGGGCAACCAACGGTTGGCGGATGCGGACTACCGCCGGGCCTCTGAACTGGAACCAGAATTCGATGTGGCGAAAGCGAAGACCACTGGTGGTGCGGAACATCAGATTGCGGCGGTGTCCACTGGCGACGCAACTGGGTCTATTGAGAGGGAAACGCCAAAAGCAGCCGAGGTGGCGGAGGCGGAGTTGATCTCGGGTACTACCGGCACACCCGAAAATGAGCCAACCGATGGTGTTGAGGAGACACCGACCGTCCATGCGGCAGTGGACGGGGAACCGACCGCCAACGATTCTATTGAGGACACGCCAGTAAATGAGGTCGCGGACGCCGCGTTACTTGCTCAAGCAGAACAGGACTCAGCCAAGAATGAGGCCGTTGATGTTGCCCATTCTAAGGTTTCGTCAGCGAACGATGTTGGGGCGCCCAAAACGGCCTTACGGGCCGACCATAGCGAAATAAACACGGCACATTCGAATTCCATTGTTGCGGGTGAGCTAAAGGCAGCGCCCACCACGGTTACGCCGGAAAGAACGGTTTCGAATTCTGCGACTGTGACGGCTGATGAGATTGCGCCCGAACAAGAGGTCGCCGCGTCGAATGCCACTGACTTTGAGCCGACGGGAGCGATCGCTCAGTCAGACCGTAAATTGGCCGCCAGCGACATTCGAGAGCAGCAAACAACCGCGGCGATTTCAGATCCGGTGAAAGCCCCCACCACAACGGCGATATCGAAAGAAGTGTCCAACGATAAGCCGGAGGTCCTAGCGGCGCTGCCGGATGCAGGGGGGCGGTTCTTGGTGCAGGTTGCCTCTTACCGCGACAAGGACGATGCTCTGGCCCGGTTCAAGAAGTTGAGCGGGTTACACGCCGACTTACTATCGGAATTGTCGCCTGACATCTTGCGCGCGGATTTGGGTGCGAAAGGCGTTTATTATCGTTTGCGCATCGGGCCGTTTGAGTCGTTCGACAAATCGACGGAACTTTGCAACGCACTAAAGTCCCGAAAGCTGGATTGCTTAGTGATTGAGCGCAAAACAGCCGGTTAGACCACCGGACGCAACGTCAATCGGTCGGTTTCAATGCACGATTGTGATGGTCCGAGAAAAATTGTTGGCCTCGGTTGTGAGATGACCCGAATTCTGTAAACTCGCGGCAAAATCTGGCAGTTTGCCGGATAACGATAGCATGTGAGGATGACAGATATGGCCGGAATTAAGGCATATGGGGGCTACATTCCAAGACTGAGGTTGAGCCGTAAGGCCATGGCCCAAGCAAATGCCTGGTTTAGTCCGGGCTTGATGGGGCAAGCCAAAGGCGAACGGTCGCTGGCAAACTGGGACGAAGACAGCGTTACCATGGCCGTGGAAGCGGCCCGCGACTGCCTCAACGGCAGCAGCCGCGAAGATATCGATGGCGTCTATTTCGCCTCGACCACCATGCCCTTTGCCGACCGGCAAAATTCCGGGATTTTGTCCGCCGCATTGACACTGGATGAAGAAATTCCGGCGGCAGACGTCACCTCATCTCAGAGGGCGGGGACCACCGCTCTCATCACAGCATTGAATTCAGTAAAGGGTGGTGCAGGCAAATGCCAACTGGTTGCTGCTGGTGACAAACGGAAAGCTCGGTCGGCAAGCACACAGGAATTTCAGTTTGGAGATGGCGCGGCCGCGCTGCTGGTGACCGACGGCGACGGAATTGCCAAGTTTCTCGGCAGCCATTCGGTGACCGTCGACTTTGTCGATCACTTCCGAGGTGAGGACGAAGAATTCGATTATGGCTGGGAAGAACGTTGGATCCGAGACGAGGGATTGGTCAAAATCGTCCCCCGAGCGGTTAAAGGCGCTTTGGAAAAAGCCGGTGTAAGCGGCGACCAGATTGACCATTTTGTGTTCCCATGCACCTTCCCGCGCATTCCTCAAACGATTGCAAAACAATGCGGGATCGATCCCGAAAAAGTGCGGGACAATTTGGCAGCGGTCTGTGGGGAGACTGGTACAGCCCACGCGCTCCTCATGTTGGTGGATGCTTTGCAGGACGCAGAACCGGGCCAGAAAATTCTCGTGGCGGGGTTCGGACAAGGGTGTGACGCGCTGGTCTTGGAGACCACGGCAGCGTTAAAAGACGTATCAGGCCGCAATGGTGTCAAAGGCTCTCTTGCTAATCGAAAGGAAGAGAGCAACTACATGAAATATTTGGCCTTTAATGGTCTCGTGGAACTTGAAAAAGGCATGCGGGCGGAGGTTGACAAAAAGACGGCGCTGACGACCACCTACCGCAAGCGGGACATGCTGTTTGGCCTCGTCGGCGGGAAATGTACAAAATGCGGCACCGCGCAATTCCCGCGCTCCCGGATCTGCGTGAATCCGAATTGTCAGGCCGTGGACAGCCAGGAGCCTTACAGCTTCGCCGACAAAAAGGGGACGATCCTGTCCTGGTCTGCGGACTATCTGGCTTATTCCATGGATCCGCCGTCCCATTATGGCATGATCACCTTTGAAGAGGGGGGCCGCTTCCTGTGTGATATAACGGATGTGGAACCCGGCACCATCGACTCCGGGATGAATGTGCGGATGGTGTTCCGAATTAAAGATTTCGATGAGCGGCGTGGCTTCCGGCGCTATTTCTGGAAAGCGGTGCCAGAGCTCTAGGCCAAGGTTTCAACCAAATAACGTTAGCAAACGTGAACAAGGAGGATTAGATGGCGAGTGGCATTAAAGACAAAGTAGCCGTGATCGGCATGGGCTGCTCAAAGTTTGGCGAACGCTGGGATTGCGGCGGCGAAGAACTCATGGTCGAGGCCTATCTCGAAGCCATGCAAGATGCCGGCATTGAAACCAACCAGGTGGAAGCAGCCTGGTTCTCCACTCACATCGATGAAATTGGTGTGGGCAAGGGCGGCACGCCCTTATCGACGGCGCTACGCCTGCCGAACATACCGGTAACCCGGGTTGAGAACTTCTGTGCCAGTGGATCGGAAGCGTTCCGCGGTGCGGTTTATGCGGTTGCCGCGGGGGCCTGCGATATCGCCTTGGCGCTTGGCATGGAGAAATTGAAGGACACGGGCTATGGCGGCCTGCCCGCTGGGCAACAAGGCACGCTCAACCCGCTTTGGTCCGCAAACGGATCGGCGCCGGGTAACTTCGCCCAGCTTGCATCCGCCTATCGCGCGAAGCACGGCGTTTCCAAGGAAGACCTCAAGCGGGCGATTGCTCATGTGTCGGTCAAGTCTCACGAGAATGGGGCGAAAAACCCGAAGGCGCATCTGCGCCGTCCGGTGACGGAAGAGCAAGTGATGAATGCCCCGATGATTGCCGAACCTCTCGGCCTGTTCGATTGCTGTGGCGTGTCCGACGGCGCGGCGGCGGCGATTGTCACCACGCCTGAAATTGCAAAGTCCATGGGGAAGGGTAACCTCATCACCGTGAAGGCGTTGCAACTTGCATTGTCGAATGGTCTTGAATCTCAGCACAATTCTTGGGACGGCAGCTATTTCCATACGGCGCGGATCGCGGCCAAGCGGGCCTACGAAGAAGCTGGCATTAAAAACCCGCGCGAAGAAGTCAGCATGATGGAAGTGCATGACTGCTTCTCGATTACGGAAATGGTCACCATGGAAGATCTGTTCATCTCTCCGGAAGGCGGCGCCGTGAAGGATGTGATGGACGGCTTCTACGATGCCGATGGTCAAGTGCCGTGTCAGATCGACGGTGGTCTGAAGTGCTTCGGTCATCCGATCGGGGCGAGCGGATTGCGGATGCTTTATGAAATGTATCTGCAGCTTCAGGGCCGCGCGGGCGAGCGTCAGTTGAAAGACCCGAAAATCGGTTTGACACACAACCTAGGTGGCGCGCCTATGTCGAATGTGTGTTCGGTTGCCATTATCGGGGCAGAGGGCGTTTAAGCCGTATACAGATTAGGGAAAAAGCCGGGGGTGGAAACGCTCTCGGCTTTTTTATGTGCTGATTTCAAGCGGCCCGTGGTCAAGCTGTGGCAGTACATAGCGGGCGAATAAATCGCATTCTTGGGCATGGGGATAGCCAGAGAAGATAAACGCCTCAAACCCCATTTCTTGATAAGACTTAATCTTTGCAAGGACTTGATCCGGATCGCCGACAATTGCCGCGCCACAACCGGATCGGGCGCGGCCAATGCCGGTCCAAAGATGATCTTCGGCAAAACCGTCCTCGTCTGCGGCATCACGCATCATCGCTTGGCGCTGAACACCGACAGATGCATGATCCAGTGATTTCTCGCGCGTTGCTTTCCCCACGTCGGCGTCTAGCTTGCTCATGAGGCGTGCCGCATAGGCGCGCGCTTCGTCTTCTGTTTCGCGCACAATCACATGTACCCGATAGCCGAATTTGAGGGACCGGTCATAAGCGGCGGCCCGCTTGCACATGTCATCCAAGATTTCTTGCACGTTTGATGTCGTATCCGGCCACATAAGGAATACGTCCGCCGCCTGAGCGGCCACATCACGGGCATTGTCGGACAACCCACCGAAATAGTATGGCGGTGCGCGCCGCCGATCTTTACAGGCGCGCGGGGCGTCCAGTTGAAGTTGGAAGAACTCTCCCTCAAAGGCGAGATCTTCGCCATTCATCAGGGTACGCACGATATTCATCACTTCAAGCGTGCGCCGGTAGCGCGGCGCGCTTTCCAACGGCGCTCCCGGAAGATCGCTCGAAATGATGTTGATGGTGAGACGTCCGTTTAAGATTTGATCAAGAGATGCCAGCTGCCGGGCTAATTGGGGCGGCCACATTTCACCGCAGCGCACGGCGAGAAGCATCTTAATGCGTGTTGTTAGCGCCCCCACCGCGCCGGCAATGGCAGTGCCGTCAATGCCAAGGGCATAGCCAGACGGTAGCAGAACATTGTCAAATCCGCCTTTTTCGGCCCCAAGGATGATGTTTCGACAATGCTCGAACGAACTTTGCAGCCGAGGATCCGGCCGCCCCAAAAACTCATAATCGTCATCGCAGAGCGCCGAAAACCACGAAACTTCACTTTTAGATGCCATGAAAGATCACCCCGGCACCGGTGGTGGTGCCGACAAAGCGCCCATGGCCTTCAGCGCCGCAGCATGGCCCGACCGAACCGCGCCGTCCATGTATCCGGTCCAAAAGGCAGAGGTCTCTGTTCCTGACCAGTGAAGACGCCCAAGAGACGGTCGCAAGGCTTCGCCCAAAGTTGAGAGCTGGCCTGGCGCCAAGGGTGACACACAGCCCTTGGTCCACGGATCATCGTCCCAGCTTTTTTCCACATAGGACAAGGGGGCTGCGGCCTCTTCGCCGAAACAGGTGACATAGGTTTCGGCAATCTGAAGCTTTCGGCTTTCTTTGTCGCGCGGCGCCACGTCTTGATCGAGAAAACACAAAAGAACCCCCGAACTGTCATCTGCCGGCGAATTATCGATCGACCAAATATAAGGTCCACTATCGGAGAAGGACTGCCCGCTAAAACCTTTCGCGCGCCAGAAGGGCTCGCGATACCGCATCTGCGCCTTGATACCGCTGCTGACCACCGGCCAGGTGCGGTGCAGGTCGGCCCTTTTGGGTGGGAGAGGGCTGTCAAAGGCGATTTGGTTGCAGAGCGATGGGCTGAGCGCCATGATCACCTGGTTTGCCCGAATGACCCCCTTTTCGGTGATCAACTGGCACGCATCCGAACTCGATTCCCAATCCAAAATACGGGTGACCGGCGTTTCAAGCTGCACATGATCGCGCAATTCTTCGTACATTTTCAGACTGAGGGATTGTGCCCCGCCAACCAAACGGTCTTGTTGTGCGCCCCCTTTGATGGCTTCCAAAGCGCTGAACCCACCAGCGGATTTTGACGCCTGAAGGATATGAAGAAAGGAAATGGCATCCGGCGGGGCTCCGAAAGTCAGCGCCGTCGAGGCTTCAAGCGCAACCAAGTCTTCTTCGGAAAGTGCTTGAGTAACGATCCATTCCCGAAAGGTTATGGAATCAAACTCAGATGCTTGGGACGCGGACCAAGGCGTGTTGACCGGTATGTCGTTGGCCAGCTTATCCACCGCGTTGATGAAATCCACATTGGTGACAATGGAATTGCTTCCGTCAACGGAGGTTGCATCGCCATTGATCAAGACGGCGATTTTTCCGTCATTGAAAGTTGGGTGTGTGGCAACTCCCAACTCACGGGCGAGTTCCAATATCGCGAATTGGGTAGGGCCAATCCATTGTCCCCCGGCATCCGCGATGGCGCCACGCCCCAGGTCTTGATTGAGCGTGCGGCCCCCCACACGGTTTCGCGCTTCCAGTACTTTGAAGGAATTCACACCGGCCTTTTTGAGATCGCGGGCCGCTGTTAAACCGGCAAGGCCGGCTCCGACAATAACGATATCGTAGAGTGGATCTTCGTTTTGCGCCCGTGCTGTGCCGATAGCTCCAAGGGACATGGTTGACGCCGCGGCGGTTAAGGCGCTGGCCGCCAAGACGTTCCGGCGCGAAACACCGTGTGCGTTCTTTTGCCCTTTGGGGTCTTTGGTCATAGTCCGCTCTGCGTTTGTACTTTCGCTGTGTGGCCGGCCACCCCTTTGTCATCAAACGCCGTCAGATCCCATTGAAGGCCATGGTCGCTGTCGTGGGCAATGCCTAACGTCATGGGGCGGTTCACGAAGAAAGGGGCGTTTCCTCGAAACTCATAGAAGGTTATTTTCTGTTCCGTATTCTCTTTATGGAACAAATCGAGCAGCATTATGGCGGTGAGCGGTCCGTGTACCACGAGATCGGGATAAAACTCTTCGTTGACCGCATAGTCGCGATCGTAGTGAATGCGGTGGGCATTGTAGGTTAGTGCCGAATACCGAAACAGCATGACCGTGTTGGGGGTAACGTCGGCTTTCGAATCCAGCGGGGGCAGGGGTGCCTTTCTTTTCTTACTGACCGCGGTCTTTGCCGGTTCCGTGGCGGCTTCGCGGTAGACGATGGTCTGTTCTTCCGTCAGGGCTAACTGCCCGTTTTGAAGGTATTCATGGGCGACCGTGACAAAGGCGAGCCGGCCGGATTTGCCGTCTTTTTCGTCAATAGAAATGATTTGAGATTGGCGGCGGGCAGGGTGCCCCAGGATAAGCGGTTTTTTGTAAGTGACTCGTGCCCCGGCGAACATGCGCCTCGGCAAACCGGTGTCGGGAAGAAAGCCACCGACCTTGGGGTGACCGTCCGCTCCCATCTCGCGTTGCGGTGTCTTTGGCAGAAAATACAGCCAGTGCCATTGCGGCGGCAGCGGATCGCCGACAGAAAAGGCGGAACGATGGCTGTCCAGCACGCCTCTAAGGGCATTAGCCGGGGCGGGCGCCAGAAAGTCCAGCTCTTCTTCCGTATTGCCGATGTAGTCTTGTAAGCTCGACATCAATTCTCCTTAGGACCTGCGACGATTTTTTCGTCATGCAAGTGTCCAATTTCCAGCGATGTTAATTTCAAAATCTCTGACAGAATTTCATCTGTATGCTGACCGAGTGTGGGGGCAATCATCGGTGCGTCTTTCTCAACTGCGCCAAACCGCAAAGGGGACCCCGGCGCAAGGTAAGTTCCAATGCCCGGTTGGGTGATGTGCCCAAATACTGGATTGGCTTCCGATGCCCTTGGGTCTTCCGCCAGAAGGTTCTGCACGGTTCGATAGGGACCCCAGCACACACCATTAGCATCGAATTTCTCTTGAATGTCCGACAGGTCGTGCTGTGCACACCAAGCGCCGAATATGCCGAACAATTCATCCCGTGCGTGATAGCGGTCTCCTTCTTTCGAAAAATCAAGACCGAGTGTTTTTTCAATGTTGCCAACCGCTTCATGGGTGCCTGTGGCGTCCAACAAACCCGTCCACTGGCGGATGGTGATGGCCACGATCATCACCCGGCGTCCGTCCTTTGTGGGAAAGTCCCGCCCGAACGATCCCAACATATCGTTGCCAATTCGGGGGCGGGTTTCACCATTGATGGCTGCTTCGGCGAAATAGCCCAAATTGCCGACAGTGGCGAAAGCAACATCAGAGAGGGCGACTTGGACCAATTGCCCTTGTCCGGTTTGAAGCCTGTGCCGATCCGCCGCCAAAAAGGAAAGGGCAGCATACAAACCCGTTGAAACATCCCATGCGGGCAGTACATGGTTTACCGGTTGATCCGAGTCCGCCGGGCCGGTGATATCTGGAAAACCGGCCGCACAATTGACGGTATAATCAAGCTCCGACGAGCCATCGGGGTTACCTTGAACATTGATCATCACCAGGTCTTTGGCATCGGCGCTCAGCGCGTCATAGTCCAGCCACCCCCGCGCCGGAAAATTGGTGAGGAAGTTTTTGGACGCCGCCACCATCCGGTGGATCAAGTCTTGACCCTTGGGATTTCGGATGTCGATCGCGATAGACTTTTTGCCCTTGTTGAGGCTTGGCCAGTAAAGACTGTTACCGTCTTTTGTGATGGGCCACCGGCGGTAGTCGAGCCCCCCGCCGATCATGTCAAAGCGAATAACGTTTGCCCCCATCTGGGCAAGGGTCATGCCGCCCAGAGGGGCCGCAACAAAGGCGGAGCCTTCAATAATGGTGAGGCCTGAGAGTATTCCGGTCATAGAGGGGCTTTGAGTTGGGTTTGTTCTTATTTATACGCTTGGAAGAGCACCGCGCATAGCCATGTGGCACCGATTTTTGATGGATTTTGCCATGGTTTAGAGCCGACAGCGCTCTCAAACGATGGGCGCATGGGGTTGATCCAATTTTTCCAACCACACCCCTCTTATTTCTCGGCCCATATTGCGCCGCTTAGGGTTAACCATGTCAAAGAGCGCCGCCTCCAGCACACAGTATACACGATTGCCGATCTTAATCCTAAGGGCGTTTGGAGTCAGCGAAGAGGTGTTTGCTTGCGCGGTCGTGTACGAACGAATGAGAAGAATGAGGCCCTGTCCAAAAGCTCGGGGCTGGCACAACACCTGGTCTCGTTCTAAAGTTTAAGAAAAATCACCTTTAAGGAGACTGCACATGCCCAGTAACGTCATCGATATGACGGGAAAAAAAGTTCTGATCACCGGTGGTAGCCGCGGATTGGGGCGTTCCATGGCCCTTGGATTTGCCGAAGCCGGTGCCGACGTGGCCATTACCAGCCGAAAAATCGAAAGTTGTGAAGCAACCGCGAAAGAAATCGAAGCTTTAGGGCGCAAAGCCTTTCCATTCGCCTGCCATGTGGGACATTGGGATCAGTGCGATGCCATGATGGCCGCCGTTTACGAAGAATTCGGCAAGCTTGATGTCCTGATCAATAATGCCGGCATGTCACCGCTCTATGATTCCCTGGCCGATATTCCCGAAGCGCTCTGGGACAAGGTGATTGACGTCAATTTGAAAGGCACCTTTCGAAACAGTGCCGTCGTCGGACAACGCATGGCCGCCGGGGACGGTGGCTCAATCATCAATGTGTCCAGTGTGGCAGCCATCCGTCCACGGAAGGATATCGCCCCATACTCCGCGGCAAAAGCGGGAGTCAATGCCCTTACGGAAGCGCTTGCGGATGCTTATGGGCCGAAAGTGCGTGTTAACTGCATCATGCCGGGGCCCTTCTTAACTGACATCTCGAAGGCCTGGGATATGGACGCTTTTAACGCACGCGCACGGGACAACATTGCGCTCCATCGTGGTGGCGAACCGGAAGAGATTGTCGGCGCCGCGCTTTATTTAGCGTCCGATCACGCAAGTTACACAACCGGGGCCGTTCTCAAGATCGATGGCGGGTCGCGTTAGGGAAGAAGACGACACAAACCAACGCCATGCATCCCTTTCATCTTGCCTTTCCCGTTCATGATCTTCATGCGGCGCGGCGCTTTTATGGTGGCATCTTAGGATGCCCCGAAGGGCGTTCGTCGGACCATTGGGTGGATTTTGATTTCTTTGGCCACCAGATCGTCGCTCATTTGGCACCAGACCTCTGTATGTTGTCTGACCGGACCTCTCCGGAGCCGCAGCTCGGGCAAACCAACTTGGTGGACGGCAAGCAGATCCCGGTCCGGCATTTTGGTTTTGTCCTAGATATGGAAAGTTGGCGAGGCATTGCGGCAAAACTCAAGGGGCAGGTCGAATTCATCGTGGAACCCCACATACGTTTTGAAGGCGAACCCGGTGAACAAGCAACGATGTTTTTCCTCGATCCGTCCGGGAATGCATTGGAAGTTAAGGCCATGGCTGACAGGGCGAACTTGTTTGCCACATGATGGGCGTCAACGCAGATGACGCATATATTTCGGTTTACGTATTAGGATCTTGAAGATATGGCTATTTTTCTTGTTTCCATCGTTGCTCTCTTCTTTTTGATTATGGGCCTGTGGGCTCTGTTCCTCACCGACAGTTTTGCCGATCTGGTCGGCTTTTCGCTTGATGTAGATCGGGGGCCGAATGAAATACGCGCAGTCTATGGCGGCTTTGGCATTGCTATGGCCATTATGGCGTGGGGGGCGGTTTTTTCGTCGCCTCCTGCTTTGGGCCTGCTAACCGCCTTGGCGATCGCCCTTGTTGGCATGGCGGCCGGTCGCATGGTTTCCATGATGATTGAAGGCGGCGTGCCGATTTATGGATTGCTAGCGGGTACGGGAGAGCTTGCGCTCGCCTGCGCCTTGTTCTGGTCGATCAATCTTTTATCAGTGTAAAAATATTTAGAAAATAAGGAAACGAACTCATGACACGGCTCACGAAATTAAGCCGATCCGTCAAGGATCGGGTGGTGCTCATCACGGGCGCGGCCAGCGGTATGGGGCGCGCGACGGCTCATCTATTTGCAGATGAAGGGGCGAAAGTTGCCGTCACCGACCTTAATGCATCAGGTGTCGAACAGGTAACAAAAGAGATTGTGGATGCGGGTGGCGACGCACACGGATGGACATTGGATGTGTCGGAGAGCGCCGCCATAAAGGAGACGGTTTCGCAGGTTATCAGTCACTTCGGAAAGCTCGATTATCTCGTTAATAATGCCGGGTTTGCCGCTGGAGCGCCGGTTGACAGCGACGACTATGAGGCCGTTTGGGATAAATCCTTAGACGGAATGTTAACAGGTCAAGTTCTTTTGATCCGGGCTGCTCTGCCACATCTTCGAAAATCAGATGCGGCCAGGATCGTAAATATCGCGTCCACAGAGGCGTTGGGGGCAACGCCTTACGCATCCCCTTATACCGTTGCCAAACACGGTGTTGTCGGCTTAACCCGTGGCCTGGCCGTTGATCTGGGTAAAGAAGGGAACATCACCGTAAACTGTGTTTGTCCTGGTGCCGTGAGAACCGGAATCACCCAAGACATTCCAGAGGAAAATAAAACGAAATTCGTTCGGCGCCGTGTGCCGCTGGTGCGCTATGCGGATCCAGAAGAAGTGGCGCACATGACGTTCAGCATTTGCTTGCCCGCCATGAGCTATCTGAACGGCGCGGTTATTCCTGTGGATGCCGGCCTGACGATCAAGAATGCATGAACTGTCAAGCCGTTTGCGCATGTCTTAGGAAGAGCGATTAAAGCGTACGGTAATCGTCTTTTTTGCCCCGCGCCGAATAACGGTAACGGTGGCAGGGCCGGCGCTTTGATCGATTGCTCGTAATTTGGCGACGGCGTCGGCGGCAGTGCCGACCGGAACGCCATTTACGGCGATAATGACATCGCCCACCAGGATATTGGCGAAAAAGGCCGGTGTATTCTCGTATACTTTAATGACAACAGCGCCGGTATTGCGTTCAAGCCGTTGCCGTTGCGCGTCGGTCAAATCATTGACGCGCACACCGAATTGTCCCGGCCGAACAGCTTGCGCAAGTGTGTGCCCACTTACCCCGTCTGTCGCCGTGGTGCCCGGTACCGCTTGGCCTGGAAGAACGCCCAGTAAACACAAAAACGCAAATACAAAGACGCTGGAGGCTAGCCCAATGCTTCGCATCATCTTCGTCCTTTGGTTGAGTCCCCGCTTGTAGTGTACCCGGAGACTTACCTAACGCAAATACCGAGAGGTTTGAACCTGACATTTGTCACATGAATGAGAATTGAACACCTGCTGACTGGTAAAATTCTCCAGTAATGCGTCCGTTTTTTGGGTGTGACGGGGATGGTATTTGGTTTGCCGGATGGTCGGGTTGCGCTTCTCAACGCCGGATGAGGATCGATTTATATAGACAGATTGGGGAAACTGACCGGATCAATATTTTGAACCAACCATGTCCCGTCCTGTTCCTATTCTCGCCTGGTAGGAAAGAGTTTCTTGAAGTCTTCGGTGGAATTGGATTTTGGATAGTCTTCCTCAGGGACCGTCAGGTCCAGAAACGAACAGATCGGTTCCCAGCCGCTGCCAACTTCATAAACCAACAAGCGTTCCGCAGGGACCGTCGCTTTCACTGTTTCGGTGTGCTGGTTGAAAACAGAGATGGCATGGTCTTTGTCGAGCAGTTTGCCGTCGAACGTCGTCTGGAAGATACGATCCACCATCAGGCGTCTGGGGTGATCCGCCGGTAAACTCTCGAAAGTTTTCCGGTTGTCGGGGCCGTAGATCGTATTCATGACGCTTTTGTACCAGCCCTCGGGCTCACGCACACTGAGGATAATTTTTGACTCTGGATAGTAATCGGAAATCTCTTTCCAATAGGAGGTCGATGGCCAATCCACTGTCGCCTGATACCCATCGAAGACCTCGTCCCAATCAGGCAGGTTGCCTTGGGCTGCCGCCGCCCAGAACTTAACGAACTCCTTGTTCCGCGAGACCTCCATCATGTGATAGCACGGGTTGAATCCGAGTTTTTCGAGCGCGAATTTGAGCGACAGCGTGCTGGTGCGGCCAAATCCGGCGCCGACAATCTTAAGCGGCATATGGGTCTCCTCTTTATTTTCTGGCCTTAAATGTATTGTGGCCTCAACAATAAGTTTCAAAAACGACGAAAATAACAAAGATCCACGCTATAATGGCAAATGTCCCGGTTGACAAAAAGGGGAACAAGACTCATGGGAGAGGTTGTTTTTGTTGGTACCGGTAAAGGCGCGGTGGCTTTGCGTCGGAATGGCAATGGGTGGCGGCATCAGGGTCTGAAGTTACAGGGTTGGTTGGTGACCGCTGCAACACAAGGACCGGATGGACGTTACTATATTGGCGTCACCAGTGACGTGTACGGATGTACAATTGTTGTAACCGAGGACTTCGAGTCGTTCGCGTCATTGGAAAATGGGCCTCGTTACGAAGAAGGCGAACGCGGCAACGACATGCATAACCGTTTGATGGGTGCCATGGACCCACAAGGCGAGAAATCCGCAAGCCAGCGTTACGTTGATCAAATTTGGAAACTACATTGTGATGGTAAGCGTCTTTATGCTGGCGTATCGGAAGCGGGACTGTTTACCTCTGATGATCTTGGGGCCAGTTGGCAGCCGGTCCACGGACTAAACGACCATCCCAGCCGGGATGGTTGGGACGCCGGTTTCGGAGGCTTGTGTTGCCACAGCATTCTTACCGACGCCAAAGACCCAAAGCGCCTGTGGGCCGGCATTTCGGCTGCAGGTGTATTTCGCTCAGACGATGGAGGCGAAAGTTGGATTCCGGCCAATGAGGGGGTTTCCGTAAGTGAAGGCTATTGCGTCCATGGGTTGGCCCATGACCCCGATCATGCGGACGTGATCTATCGGCAGGATCATCGGGGCTTCTACAGGACCGATGATGGTGGTGAGTTTTGGCACCTAATTGAAAACGGTCTGCCAATTGGTGAATTGTCGGACAATCACCGATGTGTCTTTGGCTTTCCTGCCGTGATGAATGTTGCGACGGACGCGGTCTTTGCGATTCCGCTCGCGGGTGACAACCATCGCTTTCCAAAGAACGGTGACTTGGCGGTGTACCGTACACGGACAAAGGGTGAGAATTGGGAGCGGCTGGACAACGGACTTCCCAGTGATTTCTACACCAGCATTTTGCGCGGCGCGATGGCCGTTGACCAGGGAGCGGACTTCGGCGTTTATTTTGGAACGTCAGGCGGCCAAGTGTTTATCAGTGAAAATGGCGGGCAGCAGTGGGAAGAAGTCGTCAGCGGTCTCGCCAAGGTTATGTGTGTCGCGAGCTTCCAGTGACCAATGGAACAGTCATTATCGAGCTGCCAAGAGTGTTGGGCGACATGATTGGTCTGCGGCACATCGAAGGGCAGGGGCCCACACTGGCGGCCGTGTTAACGTCTGCTTTTGAAAAATACCCGGGTTTGCGGCCGCATTTTTTTGATGAGGCTGGCGAACTGCGGCGCCACATCCGCTTCGTCAAGAACGAAGCGTTTTGGCACGCGGACGGGCCACTGGACATGCCGCTGGTGCCCGGCGATCGCGTCATGGTGATAAACTCCGTATCGGGTGGGTAGGGAGACCTATCTCACCTTTGAAAAGAACGCCCGCACGTCGCTGACGAACGCATCCGGTTGTTCAAAGGCCGCAAAGTGACCGCCTTTAGCGTGCTCGTTCCAGAACTGGATATTGCTGTACCGGGTGCCTGCCCACCGTTTGGACGTCCCCATGATCTCCTTGGGGAAGATGCTGCACCCGGTGGGAACGTCGATCTTGCCGCCCGCGAAAGAGGTTAGGCTTTCCCAATAAAGCCGGCCCGAGGACGCTGCCGTTGCCGTCAGCCAGTACATCATCACATTGTCGAGCAATTCGTCTTTGGTCAGAACATTTTCGGGGTGGCCGTCGCAGTCCATCCACGCCCAAAATTTCTCGACGATCCAGGCACATTGCCCGGCCGGAGAATCCGTGAGCCCATAGCCCACTGTCTGCGGGCGGGTGGATTGCTGCTTGGCGTATCCGGAATCCCAGTCCTGGTAATGTTGGAACCGCGCCAACCCCTCCTGTTCGGATTCCGTGGGATGGGTCAGCACCTCTTCGGTGGGGGCGGCGGACACCATATTCACATGGATGCCGATACAGCGGTCCGGGTGCCGTGCCCCCAAATGGCTGGTGATCGCGGAGCCCCAATCTCCCCCCTGGGCGCCAAACTTGTCATAGCCCAGGCGCGTCATCAGTTCGGCCCAGGCGTCCGCCATTCTCTCGACGCCATAGCCAGTCGATGTGGGTTTTCCGGAAAAGCCGTAGCCGACCATGGTGGGCAGTACCAAGTGGAACGCGTCGTCTGCGGTGCCGCCATGGGCGGTTGGGTCGGTCAGGGGCGCGATCACCTTGTGAAATTCGACGATCGACCCCGGCCAGCCATGGGTCATGATCAGGGGCGTTGCGTTTTCATGTTTCGATGTGATGTGGAGGAAGTGCACGTCAACGCCGTCGAGTTCCGTCAAGAACTGATCATATTTGTTGAGCATGGCCTCGCAGCGGCGCCAGTCATATTGGTTGGCCCAATAGGCTACCAATTCCTGGGTATAGGCCAGCGGAATGCCCTGGGTCCAATCGTCCGGCGTTTCCTTGTCCGGCCAACGGGTGTTTTTGAGCCGCTGCTTAAGGTCATCGAGATCCGATTGTGGAATTTCCAGGGAAAAAGGACGAATGTCGGCGGGCATCGGGGGCGGCTCCTGTTTGGTGTGTGATTTTTGGGGCACGCTAGCACCCGGTTTTGGCGCCTCGCAAGGCCTCCGACACCACTTCTTAAGGGCCCCGGGATAGCCTTTAAAAATGGCGGGATCAGCGCGCCAAATGCTTGACAGGCATAGGGTTTGCGGGGAACCTTTAGGTTAATGGGTTCCCGACAATTGGGATGGGGTGAGGTGTTGCGGTATTTGGTTTTTGCGTTTGCCTTTCTGGGACTGCTGGGGGCATCTACAGAAAGATCTGAAGCGAACCCGTATGCATGGAAGATCACGAAGGAAAGCTGGTCGTCGGCGGACGAGCTGGAGTTCCAGCAATTCGTGATCAGCATGGGGGAAAGTGACTGTTCCACGGTCACCGAATGCATGGCCGACCCGAAAGCCAATCCCTATCGGAAGTCGGACCCGCCGGGACTTAGTTTCACCGGCGACTGCGCCGATTTTCCCTATTATTTGCGCGCCTATTTTTCTTGGAAAAAGGGGCTGCCTTTCGCTTTCGCCGATACCATGACACCGCGCGATGGATCGCTTGACGCGCGTTTTTCCAAAACCGGCAATGTGGTGGCGTCGCGCACGCAAGTGGTCACGCCCTATCTTGGTGCGGAGAAAGACTTCCGTTGGGTCCGCACACGGATCAAGGATTATGTATATTCGGCCACGTTCCGTACCCACCCGGATTTGAACAATGGGGTGGATACGGATACCTACCCCATCAAAATCAGCCGGGGCGCCATTCGCCCGGGCACCATGATCTATGACATCAACGCCCATGTGCTGATCGTCTATGAAGTTAAGCCCGATGGCCGCATTCTGTGGGTGGATGCAAGCCCCGACAACTCGGTTAAGCGGGGCGTTTATGGTCGCGGTGTGCCGCGCACCTCGGCGGATTTGGGGTCCGGGTTTCGCAATTGGCGGCCGATCAATCTCGTTGGTGCCACGCGCCAAGCGGATGGCTCGCTGACCGGCGGCCGTATTGAACTAGCGCGCAATGATAAGCTCAGCGATTTCTCCACGGTGCAATATGTGGGCACCCACCCGCAAGAGGCGGATGAGCCCAAGAAAAAGAAGCGCCGCTGGGGCAAAAAGAAAGAGGACGAGGTGTCAAAACCGGCGCCCTGGGTCACCGCGCGCTTTGTACACGACGGGCAAGACCACAATTTCTATGAATATGTGCGCCACACCATGGCGTTGGATGGGGTGCCGGTGGAAGACCCGCTGGTCCGCTTGCGCAGTGGCCTGAAGAATATCTGTACCCAGATTCAGGCCCGCGCAGCAGCAGTGGAAGCCGCGCGCAAAGCCCGTATCCACAAACTGGAGCATCCGCAGAAACTCCCCAAAAGCATTTTTGCGGGCGAGGATGAGATCTGGACCGCTCACGCCACCGCCAAGCTGGATGCGCGGATCAAGAAAGACTATCGGGATTTGCATGCCGATATCGGGCAGATGGTCGAAAAATACTACGCCTATGACGATGAGCTGGCCTATAGCGGCATCAGTCTGAAGCGCGATCTTGCAAAGGTCATGGCGGCGGAAAACGAGGCCTGCGCCATTACCTATCGCACCTCCAGCGGCCGCAAAAAAGCGCTCACCCTATCCGACATCGGCGCGCGTCTGTTCGACATGTCCTTTGATCCGTACCATTGCCCTGAAATGCGGTGGGGAGAGAGTACCTTCGAAGAAGGCCATGCCTGCATCAAAATGGCGGGCAAAGCCGAATGGTACAAAGCCCAACGGTTTATGCGCCGCATGGAGGCGTCCGATGACCGTAATACGGGTTATGGGCTCACCATGGTGGGTATTTCCGGCCCGCGTCGGGGTTTGAAGGATGTTCCCGAAACGGACATTGCAGGCCTCGTGGGGGCGGTTACCCTGCGGCCCATGCCGCCGGAATTCCGCCGTACTGCGCAACGTTAGGATTATCGCGGTCGCGCCAGCCACAGGGCGACGGGAAAGGCCAGGGCAGCAATCAAAAGAGAGCCGCCAAGCACCGTCATCACTGTATCGCCGCCGCTGATCACCCCAATACCTTGTTCCTCGACACGATAGACGCGGCTGAAAAAGGCGCGGTAATTCAAACACAGCGCAAACCCCCAGGCCGCGGCAAGCCAACCCGCGGCGGAAATCTGGCGGTACACTAAGGATGCCGTGGCGCCCAAAATCATAAGAGCGATTGAGATGAGGTCTACCAAATAGGCGGTAAATGGCTGGCCGTAGGTCACGTGGAACAACGTTTCACCGGCAAAATGCAGGGTGGCGGACAGGAGCGTGAACACCGCAAACGGTGTTTCCAAAGACGATCTCATAAGCACGACGTTCACCTCAATGCATCGAAGGCCGGCAGGGAAAACAGCAAACGCGCGGCGCTGATGAGGCACGCCAGCAGCGTCAGCAACAGGGCCGTCACGAACCAGAAGGCTGGGTGTTGCGCCAATACGCCCAACAGGAAGCAGCCAAAGGTACCGCCTGCCAACATGAGGGTGGTGGCGATGACGGTTTTGCTGGTTTGCTCAATGCTGCGGGCTTTCTGTGCCGTGCGGCGCGCGTCTATGTTCACCGCGAGAACCAGCAAGGCCGCAAGTCCGGCGGAAATGCGCCAGGCCATGTCATTCTCCAACCCCAGCAACAGGAGAGGGGGCGGGATAAGCGCCGCCGCTAGAAGAGCGCCGCTGCCCACCAAAACATTCCGAAGGCGGATGGCTTGCCGCGCATCAAAAGCCCGATCCCTGCTTGTGGATAGGGCAGAGGCAACCGTAACGCTGCCGGCCAGCAAGGTGGCGATAACCGCAAGCACCAGAATTGTCGTGAAGGCGTGCATGGCGATCCTCCGTTCTTGTTTTCAGGGATCGTAGCACAAATCGAGACGGAGGCTTGGTAGATTACCCGGGTTCACATTCCTCCGGAAGGTTCACCGGGTAATGACGAAGGATGTGAAGCCAAAATTACACCGTCATTACCCGGGGAGCGGTGCAAGCCCGGGTAATTCCCACATCGGAATGGGTTTACCCCGTCACATTGTTGATGTCTTCGCCCTGCGCCAGGAAGGCGTCCATGAGGGTCTTGGAGCCTTCATCGTCGCGGATGAGGGTCGCGAAGCCTTCATATTCCATGCGCAATCCGTCTTCTAACTGTCTGTACGGGGCGGGTTTTATGAGCTCCTTGATGATCTTCATGGAGGCGGGCGTTTTTGCCGCGAGCTCCCCCGCAATGCCAAGGGCATGGTCCAACGCCTTGCCGGGGGCCACGTCGTGGATCAGGCCCAGCTCGGCGGCCTCGCGCGGCCCGACCGTCCGGCCCCGGAGGATCATCTCCAAAGCGCGGGACACGCCAATATGCCGTGTCAGCCGCTGGGTGCCCCCGGCGCCTGGGAAAATGCCCACTTTGCTTTCCGGCAGACCAATCAGATAGTCGCCGTCTTCCGCCACGCGGATATCGCAGGTCAGCGCGAATTCATAGCCACCGCCTTGGCAAAAGCCATTAATGGCGGCAATGGTGGGTTTGCGCCACATATCCACGGCGCGGTAGAGCGCTTGAACCGCATTTTCCGGCACCGGATCGGTGTGTCCCTCGGAAGCGGCCTTGCGCATGATCTCCTGATAGGCGCGGATCTCCCCCACATCGTAATGGCGGATGAACACGCCCGGCACGCCGCCCGTGAACACCACCACGCGCACCTCGTCATTGGCGTCGAGCTCTTTTTGAAGGACCGTCAGCTCCTCCGTGGTTTCGGCATTCATGTAACCGCGCGGCGGATTGGTAATGGTAACGACGGCGATGTTGTTTTGGATGTCGGTGGTGACTTGTGGCATGAGCGGCTCCCTGATCTTTTCCCGCAGTGTAGCGGAAGACGTGGCGTTCACCAGGTTAACTTGCCGGTCACTATTCTGCCCAAGTTTCGAGCAACACTTACGAAAGCGTAAAAAAGCGGCGCCAGGAAGGCCGTCCGCTTAGGAACTTTCTAACCGGTTTCGGGGTCTACTTTTCACGATGTGCCCGCGCGATCCGTTTTCTGTGGAAAACGATCACGCTTCTGTTGACAGATCGCGAAAAGACCCGACCAATGGACGACATGGCAAAAAAGAAACGGGAATTCGGTGACGCGCCGCCACCACCGCCGTCGCGCATGGCTCGGGCGTTGGGCAGCTTGCGCAATAATTTTCTCACCGGGCTTGTGGTGGCCGCGCCCATTGGCATCACGATTTATCTGACGTGGAATTTTATTGCCTTTGTGGACAACCGCGTCACGCCGCTGATCCCCGACCAATATAGTCCGCCCGTTACCGTGCCCGGATTGGGCTTGTTGATCGTCTTCGTTGCGCTGCTGCTTCTTGGTATCTTTACAAAGAACTTCTTCGGCCGTTCGATCATTAATCTGGGCGACCGCATCATCGCGCGCATGCCCGTGGTGCGCAGCATCTATGGCGCGCTGAAGCAGATTTTCGAGACCGTGGCGGCGGACCATCAATCCAGTTTCCAGCAAGTGGGGCTGATGCAATATCCGCGGGAAAACATCTGGGCCGTGGTGTTCATCACCACACAGACGAAGGGCGAGATTACCTCTCACGCGGACCCGGAAATGGTCAGCGTCTTCCTGCCCACCACACCGAACCCCACCTCCGGCTTTTTGTTGTTCGTGCCCAAGTCTGAAATTGTCGTGCTGGATATGACGGTGGAGCAGGCGGCCAAGCTGATCATCTCGGCCGGTATTGTGGAACCGGACCACCCGAACGGGATTGCCTCCATCAATTCCCAAACCATCGACGGCGCCCGCCGCATCCTCGAAGAACGCCTAAACCAAGAAGACACCGACGAGGACGAAGGTGCCGAAAAGGTGGCTTAGGCGCGTTTGCGCGTCATCCCGGTCGTTTCTGGTCTAGTCCAAACATGCCGCCTGTAGAGCCGCGCGTTTTTCGCCGGTTAGGCCCACATAGTCCGCAAGATAGGCATCGACGCCACCGAAGCGCTCATCGATGGTTTTAAAGGCCTGCGCTAAATATTCTTCCCGGGCCGAGAAGATGGCCTTGCGCGCTGCCGCGTCCAGCTCGCCCGTGTCGCGCCCGCTCGGGTCCCAATAGTCATTGGTGAGCAGATAATCTTCGAACACGGTGTCTCGCGGCACGCCCAAAGCGGACAGCAGCAACGCCGCCGCCGTGCCCGCGCGGTCCTTGCCCGCCGTACAATGCACCACCAGGCGGTCGCCCGCGATCAGCCGCTCGAACATGCCGAGATAAGCGTGGTTGTAGCGCAAGGGGTATTCCGCATAATTGGTGAGAAGATAGTTTTCGGCGTGAGCCACAATGTCTTGGGCCACTTGAAATGAATCCACGAAGGATTGGCCGGGCCGTTGGTCGAGGCCCAGTTCCAGAACATCAATCTCCGGGTGCGCCCGGTATTGGGATATTTCGGTTTCGCGCTCTTCGCCATAGCGCAGATCGCATGCGACACTCACGCCCAGCCCGGTCACGGTTGCTAAGTCCCCCGGGGTCAAATTGGCCGGCGTGTCGGAGCGGAACATGGTGCGCCATTTGGTGACCGCGCCCTCAGCGGTTTTGTAGCCGCCCAGGTCGCGAAAATTCGAAGCGCCCTCTAGGCGAATATGTCGTTCCATGGGCGCAATGATCCTCTCTTAAGACGCAACATCTAGAGGGGTTGTACCCGCGTCCGCCGGTCCCGTAAACACCACAGCTGATGAGTAGTACTCCATCGCCGGCGCAATACGGCTGACGCCTCTTGTGCCCTACGGCGATGGTCGGCGTTGGGCTGTTCTATCTTTCAATGTCAAACCAATGGCGGCGCGGAAATGGCCGCTTAGGCGCTCGATCTAAGATGATGGCCTTAAGGCGTCACCCCAAAACTTCATTTCTTCCGCGACGACGTCCCAAAACCACCGAGTGGTTTCCAAGATGTTGTCGTCCGTGATGCCATCCGTAATCAGATACATCTCCAACAGAAGGGTTCCGTCGCTGTTAACGGAGGCTTCTGGAATCTTGTAGACCTGGTTCCATTTGTTCACCTGCTCGAGCGTGGGGAAGACATCGGTCAGCGTGATCGTGATGATGATGTCGGTGCAGTTTTTGTTATTGTCGCAGCCGTTCAGGCCCACATACGGACCATTGAGAATTTTAATCCACCCATCTTTGACGCCGAATGAAATGCCGGATTTGTCAAAAATGTCGAAGAGGTCGTCGAAGGACAGGCTGTCATAGACTTTGGCCTGTGCCGGTAACGCCACCGCAATGATCACGAAAAGCGCCAAGAACGCGCCATATAGTCTCTGAACCATAGACCTATCCCCCTCAAGCATCAGTCCCATCAGCACCGCCAAGCGCTGGTGCGTACACTATTTCACACAACGTATGGTTTGGAAAGCGGAAGGATTGTGGTTAAATGCCAAACGGGAAAAGCGACCGTCAATACCAAGTAAGTTTGAACTGGTGGATTTAATGGCTTCTCAATTGCGATGGCTAGTTCTGGTTATTTGTTGCGGTATCTCCCATCAAACTTTTGCTGAGACAAATTTGAAAAACCCAACCGGGGGTGGAATTGTCAGTCATGATCCCCGGCACATCGGAATTGACTTAGATGTGTCCGTTAGTGATGCAGTTCCTTCTCCCATAAACGGACGGGTAGAAAAGCTAGTCGCTGATGTAATTTGGGGCACCGATTGGAAAGGAGTCGTACTGGTCGGCCTTGGTGATGACGCCGCGTACCAAGTTAGATTGTTGGGTGTCGACACAAACGAAAAAATGATTGGTCAGTCTTTGAAGGCCGGAGACCGAGTGGGTATCGCCATTGACGCGACATCGATTTATCAAAACATCAAACAGCACATTCATTTTGAGCTCTATGAAGACGAGATTCGTGTCGATCCGACTGATTTTGTGAAGCAACGGTGGCCAAACGTTAAAGGGATAGATCCTGGTACAGAATATATCGACCCACAGAATACTGCGTTGAACAGGGCATTTGAAATACCAAATCCCGAGAAAAAGAGAGCTATTCTAGAAAAGGTTTTAGGGGAGCCAGTCTGGGAAACATATCACTTTGAGATCTATCATCGGATTGCAGACAACTATGCTTCTGAAGGAAAGTTCGAAGAAGCAATCGAACTCCAAAGGACACTACTTTCTCTGCTTCGAGCGGAACAAATTTGCGCTGAAAGAAAAATGCCGCCGGAAGTTTTGGGTGTGATCGGCGCGTGCCGATCAAAGTCTAGCGTCGACATTTTGCTCTATAACATGTCCAACAATCTTGCGGCCTACGAGCAGGGACAGCCAACACTGATCCATTACTAATGCTTCAATTTATGAGGCGAATACTGAATGAATGAAAGCGAGGAACTTCGTGCAGCCGATCTGGAAGCCTATCTTTCTGCATATGGTCATCGTGAAGGTGATTACATTCTGACAACAGCGCTCAGTCAAAACCCGGACAATTATCGATTATTGATCTGTAGTAGCAACGGCCCGTATTTCCTATATGACGAGTGCGGTTGGAGCGTGCCGTCGATCGGGAAACACTTCGACAAACGCAATTTGGCACAATTGGTTGGTGGTCACGCCAAAGCGAAGTTGATTTTTTGGGACCACCTCCGGCTCAACAAAATGAACATCTTGTTAGCAACCATCATCCAGTTTTCGGTAATGATGATTGTCGTCGCCGCCCTTTATATTCTGGTTGTTGGGTCAATCCCATTTGATGTTCGCCACTGGACATCATGGTTTATGGATCCCTTTGTATTTTTGATCGTCGGATACATCACAACCGGCACTCTTCTGTGTGCGCTGATGATCGGAGCAATAAATTTTGTCATAAACCGATTTCTGATCCGGCGGTCACAATTTACAGAAGCAGTTGAGCTGGTTGACCGCTTCGAAAATGGATCGTTGGACGATATGGCGGTCGCCCGCCAACTCAACGAGAAAGAATGTGAATTTTTTGATGTGAATTTGTTGTCGTCCAAGCAGTCGGATCATGAGCTGAAAGCGCGTCCAGACTGGGCAGGATGGGGAGCGTTTTGGAGAAGGCAGGCTTCAAGTAAATACAAAAGGGTGTTGGGGCCGTTCTCAAGCTGTATCCGAACAGCGTTTTACCCAAACACGTATCTCCACAATCATAGGGTAACCTACGGTGCCGCTTTATATTCTCGAATTGCGTTTCCCTTCGTCGCCTTTTTCTTGTTTGCTTGGTGGTTTTTTGCCGTCTTCTTGCTGTTTCAGGGAAGCATAGTGTTGGATAAGAACCAATATGATATCGACGTTTTGCCGCTCTGGCCGGTGCAAATCTGGATGGCTTGGGTTCTTCATGCACAGGTGTCATTGGTTCTCATTATGGTGCTTAGAACCAAAGTGATCAGGCATCGGATGCGTAGAGGACAAACCCAGATACAGCTTATTAGGGAGAGCGCGGATTGTGTCATGGAACATCCGAACAATGAAGACCTCTTCTGCGTTTGGCGCAATGAGTATCGGTTATCCGTGATTGCGAGCTATTAAAGTTCTATCACCCCGACCTCAACCTCTTAACGGCCTCGTCCCGTTCGAAAAGATAGAGCAGGGTGCGCAGCGCCTCGCCACGCGGGGACGTTAGGTCCGGGTCTTTTTCCAAAATCATCACCGCATCATCGCGGGCGGCGGCGAGAAGCTCTCCGTGGACGGAGAGGTCCGCGAGGCGAAACACCGGCAGGCCGCTTTGGCGCGTGCCCAATAATTCTCCGCTGCCGCGCAGGCGTAAATCTTCTTCGGCGATCAAGAACCCGTCTTCGGTTTCCCGCATGATCTTGAGACGGGCCGTGGCGACCTCTCCCAAAGGGGATTGGTAGAGCAACAAGCAGCTTGACGGTTTCTCGCCCCGGCCCACGCGTCCGCGCAGCTGATGCAATTGGGCGAGGCCAAACCGTTCCGCATGCTCGATGATCATGATGGTGGCCTCAGGCACGTTGACCCCCACCTCGATCACCGTGGTGGCCACCAGCACGTTGAGGCGGCCTGCTTGAAAATCCGCCATCACCGCGTCTTTTTCCGGGCCCTTCATGCGGCCGTGAACCAGGCCCACCTTTGCCTTTAAAGTGGCGGACAGATGGCGAAACCGTTCTTCGGCGGCGGTCACGTCCAGCACGTCGGAATCTTCCACCAGCGGGCACACCCAATATGCGCGCGCGCCGCCGTCCACGGCTTTCTGGAGGTGGCCCACAACATCCTCCAGCCGGTCGTTGGGCAGAACGCGCGTTTCGATGGGTTTGCGCCCAGGTGGTTTGTCGCGCAGTTGGGAACTGTCCATGTCCCCATAAATGGTCAGCGTCAGCGTACGGGGGATGGGCGTGGCGGTCATCACCAATACATCCGTCTGCTGACCTTTGTTGGACAGGGTCAGCCGTTGATGGACACCAAAGCGATGTTGTTCGTCCACCACGGCAATGGCGAGGTCCTGGAAGGCTACATCGTCCTGAAATAAGGCATGGGTGCCGATCAGGATCTGGATCGAGCCATCCGCCACGTGCTCCAATATGCCCTCGCGCACCTTTCCTTTATCGCGGCCGGTCAGCAGGGCCACGCGCACGCCGGCGGCTTCCGCCAGAGGGGCGATGCTGTCCATATGTTGGCGCGCCAGAATTTCGGTGGGCGCCATGAGGGCTGCTTGTTTGCCGGTTTCCACCGCATTGAGCATGGCCAGCAAGGCCACCACCGTCTTGCCGGAGCCCACATCCCCCTGCAGCATGCGCAACATGCGCATGTCCGATGCCATATCCGCATTGATGTCTTTGAGCGCGTCCTTCTGCGAGCCGGTGAGGTCAAAGGGCAGGGCGTCGAGCACTTTGCGGCGCAAAGATCCATCGCCCTTGATCGGCCGTCCGGACAGCCGCTTCATGCGCGACCGCACAAGACCCAGCGCCAATTGGTTCGCCAGCAGCTCGTCATAGGCCAGCCGTTGCCGGGCGGGCGTCATGGGGTCGAGGCTCGACAGCGCTTCCGGTTGATGGGCCGTCGCCAAAGCGTCATGCCAGCTCTGCCACTCTTGCTGTTTCAGCCACGCCGCGTCTTGCCATTCGGGCAAGGGGCAGATGCGCGCCACGGCCTGGCTTACGGCTTTGGCCATGGTCTTTTGGGTGAGGCCCGCTGTTAGGGGATAGACCGCTTCGAAGGGGGGCAGGTCTTTGAATTCATCCGGTGTCAGCACATGGTCGGGATGGGTCATTTGCGGTTCGCCCCGATAGAGATCGACCTTGCCGCTGATGATCCGCGTTTCTCCAATGGGCAGAATGTTTTGTAGATATTTCTTGTCGCCGCGAAAGAAGACCAGATCGATCACGCCCGTATCGTCGGTACAGCGCACCCGATAGGGCACACGGGGGTTGCGCGGCACCTGATGCTGTTCCACCCGCACCTCCATGGTGGCGAGTTCCCCTTCCGCCGCGTCGCCGATTTTGGGCCGGTGGCTGCGGTCGATCACGCCGGTGGGCAGGGTCCACAACAGATCCACCACTTTCGGGCCGGCCACCCGTTCCACCAGTTTTTCAATGCGCGGCCCCACGCCTTTTAGCGTGCGGGTCGCCACAAACAGGGGGAACAGAATGTCGGGGCGCTGGGCCATAGGGGGCGTGATTTGGTTAAATGGCCGCAGGTTTCGGCCAAAAGCTGACAATGTGGGTCTGTGTATTATATCTCTAGCGCCCTTGGGAACGAAGGAATGATGTTTATGGACGGCATGAGCGAACGGGAACGGGTCGAGAAACGGCTGAAATACCAGTCTTGGCACCGTGGCACCCGGGAAATGGACCTTATTTTGGGGCAATTCGCCGATGCACGCCTGTCCGCCATGTCGGATGCGGAACTTGAGGAATTTACGGCGCTGATCTCCCTGCCGGACACGCAGCTCTATAAATGGATTTCAGGCCGGGAAGAGATCCCCGAGGCCTATCAAACCGACATGATGGCGGCCATTTGTAAGCTGGATTATCTGGACCGTAGCGGCCTTTCGACGTAAAAGGCCTCTCTTCATTTTATTGGCTTAGCCGGCCCGCTCCCCCAGAGCCGATTTTGGCCAACCACCCCAAGGGTACCCTAGTCCGGGTGGTTGGGAAGGGGGAGTGGGCTGGCCAGGTGTTTCGACAATGACACTGGATCTTGCACAAAAAGAAGGCCGACTGACCGTTGGCGGTGTGCCGGAAGGGTATGACGCCTTGGTGGTGGCCGATATGGCCCGCGCCAGGGGCGCGCCCGTGCTGCATATCGCGCGGGACGATGCGCGGGCCCATGCCTTTATGGAAGCGGTGCGCTTCTTCGCGCCTGATTACGAACTGGTCTTCTTCCCAGCGTGGGATTGCTTGCCCTATGACCGGGTATCGCCAAAAGCCGAGATCGCGTCCGAACGCCTCGCCGCGTTGAGCACGCTCGAACGCCACCGCAGCGCCCCGGACACTAAACCACTAATCGTGGTCACAACCGTAAACGCCGCGATCCAACGGGTGCCTACGGCGAACTTCGTGACTGGGGCGACCTTTCATGCCCATGTGGGCAATCGCGTGGCCCTGGATACCCTGACCGATTATTTGGAAGCCAATGGCTATCACCGCGCCAGCGTGGTGGCGGAGCAGGGCGATTATGCGGTGCGCGGCGGCATTGTGGATGTCTTTCCGCCCGGCGCGCCGGAACCCCTTCGGTTCGATTTCTTTGGCGACACGCTGGATGCCCTGCGCACCTTCGATGTGGACAGCCAAACCACCACGGGCCAGGTGACGGAAATCGACCTGGTGCCGGTGAGCGAAGTGTTGCTGGATGACGACACCATCAACCGCTTCCGTAAGGGCTATCGTGCGCAATTCGGCAGCGTGACCGATGAAGATCAGCTGTACGAGTCGGTCAGCGCCGGCCGCAAACAGATCGGCATGGAGCACTGGCTGCCTTTGTTCCATGAAAAGCTGGTGACCATCTTCGATTATGTGCCGGGCGCCATGGTGTCGCTCGATGCGTTGACCGATGAGGCCGTGGACAGCCGCTACGAAATCATCAACGATTATTATGACAGCCGCAAAAGCGCCATGGACCAGCCGAAGAACAAGCTGTCCTTGAGCGGGATTGTCTACAAACCTTTGCCGCCGACCCTGCTTTATCTGACCACGGAAGAATGGGGCGACCGGTTAACGGCGCAAAACGCCCGCGCGTTTACCCCGTTCCAACGGCCGGAGGGGGCGGAGGGTGAGCAAGTGGTGAACCTCACCGGCAAACGCGGGCGTAATTTTGCCGCCGAGCGGGCGCAAGAAGGCGTCAATGTGTTTGACGCCGTCGCGGGCCATGTGGCAACCCTGCGCGGGGCCAAGAAACGTGTGGTTCTGGCCAGTTGGAGCCATGGTGCCCGTGAACGCCTGAAAGGTGTCATGGCGGACCACGGGGTAGACAACACGGTACTGGTCAAGAACTGGCCCAATGCGCTGGCGACGCGGGGCGATGAAATCGGCCTCGCCGTGCTGGGCCTTGAACATGGCTTTGAAACCAACGATCTGGTGGTCCTCAGCGAACAGGACATTCTGGGCGACCGCCTGATCCGCTCGCGCAAGAAGACCAAGCGCGGCGCCGACTTCATCCAGGATGCGGGCACGCTGGAACTGGGCGATCTGGTGGTCCATGTGGACCACGGCATTGGCCGTTATGACGGGTTGAAAACGCTGGATGTTTCCGGCGCGCCGCATGACTGTTTGCTGATCCTCTATCACAACAATGACAAGCTCTATCTGCCCGTGGAGAACATCGAGCTTTTGAGCCGCTATGGCTCGGAAGACGAGAACATTCAGCTCGACCGGCTGGGCGGCGGCGCCTGGCAGGCGCGCAAGGCGAAGCTTAAAGAACGCATCCGCGACATGGCGGAACAGCTCATCAAGGTGGCGGCGGCGCGGGAACTGCGCAGTTCCCAATCGATCCCCACGCCCGAAGGGGTGTATGCGGAATTCTGTGCCCGCTTCCCCTTCGAAGAAACCGAAGACCAAGAAAACGCCATCGAAGACGTGCTGGACGATCTGGGCAAAAGCCGCCCCATGGATCGGCTTGTCTGCGGCGATGTGGGCTTCGGCAAGACCGAAGTCGCTTTGCGGTCGGCCTTTGTAGCGGCCATGTCCGGCCATCAAGTGGCCGTGGTGGTGCCCACCACCTTGTTGTGCCGCCAGCACTTTAAGACATTTACGGAACGCTTTGGCGATTGGCCGCTGAAGATCCGGCAATTGTCGCGCCTGGTGTCGGCCAAGGAAATCGCCGAAACCAAAGAAGGCATGGCCAATGGCGATGTGGACATTGTGGTCGGCACCCATGCGTTGTTGGGCAAGTCAGTCAAATTCAAGAATTTGGGCCTGCTGATCATCGATGAAGAACAGCATTTCGGCGTGGGCCATAAAGAAAAGCTGAAGCAATTGCGTGCCGACGTTCACGTGCTGACGCTTACCGCCACGCCGATCCCCCGCACCTTGCAGCTCGCCTTGTCCGGTGTGCGGGAAATGTCGCTGATCGCAACCCCGCCAGTGGACCGTTTGGCGGTGCGCACCTTCGTCAGCCCGTTCGACCCCATGATCGTGCGCGAGGCCCTGCTGCGCGAACATTACCGGGGCGGTCAAAGCTTTTATGTGGTGCCGCGCATTAAGGATTTGAAAGACGCCACCGAGTTCCTGGCGGAATATGTGCCGGAGGTGAAGTTCGTCACCGCCCATGGGCAAATGCCGCCCACGGAATTGGACGAGGTGATGAACGCCTTCTATGACGGCAAATATGATGTGCTGGTGTCCACCACCATTGTGGAATCCGGCCTCGATATTCCAACCGCGAACACACTGGTGATCCACCGGGCGGATATGTTCGGCCTCAGCCAGCTTTATCAGCTGCGCGGCCGGGTGGGGCGCGCGAAATCCCGCGCCTATGCCTATTTCACCGTACCGCCTAATAAGAAGCTCACTGCCAATGCGGAACGGCGTTTGGAAGTGTTGCAGTCACTCGATCATCTGGGGGCGGGCTTCAGCCTGGCAAGCCACGATTTGGACATTCGCGGGGCGGGGAACCTGCTGGGAGAGGAGCAATCCGGCCACATCAAGGAGGTGGGGCTGGAGCTTTACCAGGAAATGCTGGAAGAGGCCGTGTCCGCCTTGCGCGAGGGAGGCGAAGACTTAACGGCGGACGGACAATGGTCGCCGCAGATTAATATCGGTACCTCTGTGCTCATCCCCGAAAACTATGTGCCGGATTTGAATGTGCGCCTGTCGCTTTACCGCCGCCTGTCGGAAGTGGAAGACGCCCAGGACATTGATGCCTTTGCGGCGGAATTGATCGACCGCTTCGGCGCCCTGCCGGAAGAAGTGGAACATTTGCTCAAGATTGTGACGATCAAAAAGCTGTGCCGGGATGCCAATGTGGAAAAAGTGGAAGCGGGCCCCAAAGGTGTGGTCATCGGCTTCCGCAACGGCGAATTCGCCAACCCGACGGGCCTTGTGGAATTCATCAGCACCCACCAGAAAACGGTCAAGCTGCGGCCTGACCAAACGGTCTTCTATTCCCGAAACTGGCCCGACGCTGAAGACCGATTGGCGGGGACGAATAAGCTGCTGAAGGATTTGGTGGCGCTGGCGGACGAGGCAAAAAAAGCAGCTTAGCTTCAATTTTTGTCTTTGTTATTTGGCCGCATTGAGACGGAGGAAGCATACCGTGACTAATGATATCCTATTGAGATAAAAGTCATTTCGAGTTAGTTAGTAGTCAATATACGGTGCACGTATTGGTAGTTGACGTCAGGATGCTGAAGATGCTGGAAGATGAGATTGGTAATGCGCAACGTTTGGTGAAAACTGATGCATATCAATTGTCGATCGGTGAAATCATCAACATGTATAAAGATAAGGAACTGGTAATCAATCCTGACTTTCAGCGACTTTTTCGCTGGGAGATTGGCCAGAAATCAAAACTAATTGAATCCATTTTGTTGGGCATCCCTCTTCCGTCAATTTTTGTGTTTGAAAAACCAGATTCCACTTGGGAACTAGTCGATGGGCTGCAGAGAATCTCGACATTACTTGAGTTCATGGGCCTGCTGATCAATGCTGACGCGGGTAGAGAAACCGTACCATCGGCGCTTGTTGCTACTAAATATCTTCCGTCACTTAGCAACGTAGTTTGGGAGAAAAGCCGTCGAATAACGGACCCGCCCTATAGAATGCAGAAGGAGCTATCAAGTTCATTAAAACTAGCGATCAGGCGTTCTAGAGTTAATGTAGAAATTCTTAAGCAACCAAGCGACAACAACACCAAGTACGAATTGTTTCAACGGCTAAATGCGGCTGGTACTCCCGCAAACTCACAAGAGTTAAGAAACTGTCTCATAATCATGGTGAATCATACGTATGCAGAATTTATGCGGGATCTATCCAGTTTCACTCCATTTTTGAATGTTGTTTCCGCGACCGAAGGACAGATAGAGAAACAAAAAGACATGGAGTATGTGTCACGGTTTCTTGTGCACACACACGTCGACTATACGAGCAATCTCGATGTCGAAGAGTTTATCGACGAAGGTGTAATCAGTCTCGCGAATGTTGGAGAAACCGAGGCCGCAGGGGATACATTCCGACATACCTTTACCTTGCTCAATGATGTTGCTGGATCAGATGTTCTAAGACGAATTCAGGATGATGAACCTTTCGGCAGAGTCAGCTTGGCGGCTTTTGAGTGTCTTGCAGTTGGTGTCGGACGAAACATTGAGGAAATCTTAGCTCAGAATGATCCGCAGGGTTTTGTAAGGAGGAAGATTGAAGAGTTTTGGGAAGATCCCTCAATTGAAGCGTTCTTTGCGCCTGGTCAACGTGGGACGACTCGCATCCAACGTACGATCCCATTCGGAGACGAATGGTTTTCAGCATGAGTAAGCCTTACACGGAGGATGATCTCTCTGACCAGTTCGATGGCGATTTGATTTGGAGACGAAAAGAGCTTTCGAGCATGAAGTTGGCCATTCAAAATTCATCCGTTGAAACGAGAGCGGTTCTTCTACGGGCTCTAGTAACAATGATGTACGCTCATTGGGAAGGTTATGTTCGATTTTGTGCACAGAAGTACTTTGAACATATAAGTCTCAAGAGACTACGGTTTTCCGAGTTGGAACGCCAGATTTATTCCAATAGGTTTATTGGCAGGCTAGATCCTTTTCGTACGAACAATGTAAGCATTACTTCGAGAGTCAAAACGGTGAATGACATCTTGGACAGTGCAGAAAAGAAGTTTACGAAATTGGATCAGAATCTAATTGACACTAAGTCGAACCTTAGTTCGAAAGTTATGGTAGATATATGCGTTGTATGCGGTGTAGACCCTCATGAGTTCTTAGGCCAAGAGTTCTTTATTGACAATATTTTGCTGGCAAGAAGAAACGCTATTGCACACGGGCGACAGGAATACATAGGTTTCGATGAGATCGACACGCTCGTAGAAAAAGTGCTGAATCTTATGAATCATTTTAGAACACTACTAGAGAATAAAATTTGGACTAAATCCTACCTTGCTGCGTGACCGACAACGAACGCCGCCGTGGGAAATGGTGTCAATGGCGGGGATTATTATGGGCCGGGCAGACGGGGCGAGACAGCCGGTCCCGCTAAAATGGCCCTGGCAACAGACCAAGCGAAAGATCCCGATCTTGCGAAAACTGTCTGGGACACATCCGTCCAGATGACCGGGGTAGACCCGACCCCATAGGACGCCCGGCTTAGCTTTCCCGATTGCGCTGTTATCTCAATTCGAACAGGGCTTCTGTAAACCGCACAACCGACTTGGGGGCCTGTGCAAAAAACAATTGCGGCTCAATAAGTTCAATTTCGCTGAGATAAAGCGTGCCGTCGCCATCCGGCAGAATGTCGATCCGTGCATAGAGTAAATCCGTTACCGCTATGTCACAGCATCGCGCGGAGGCCGTTAAGGCATCGGCGGCAAAGGCAATCAGATCGTCGGACGGCGCGGCGGCCACGGACGCGCCACCATGCTCTTCTTGTACCAGAAAATTGCCGGTCGCTGGTTTCTTGTGGATGGTGTGGCTGTACGCACCGCCAAAGAAGATAAGCGAATATTCTCCGTCGTCGGAAATATTTTGGAAAAATCGTTGGGCGATCACACCCTGCCGATAATCACCGTGCGACAAGGCCTGGTCTAATTCCGCGGCGGTGGATACAACATGGACACCGGCGCCGCCCGCGCCCACAATGGGCTTAATCACAATTGGCGCGCGTTGGATCATTTCTGAAAGCTGGCCGGTGACCGCCGTATCCACCTGATCGGAAAACACACTCGGCACAATGCGCACACCCCGCGCGTCGAGATCCGCCAAATATTTTTTAGAGGCATTCCAGCGGATCACGCGGGGCGGATTGCACAGGACAACGCCACTTTGGTCGATCGCCTCCATCGCGGCCAAGAACTCATCCAAGTGATCCGTGTAATTGTAAGGCGACCGCACCACCGCCAGATCCACATCGGCAAAAGCGTCCTCAGAAGTCTTCCAGTCGATCAGCCTGGTATCGATCCCGCGATCCACAAGGTGCCGGTACAGGATCTGATCATCCGGAGATTCCGCGCCGTCCTCCGACGCGCCGATCAGGGCGAGCACTGTGCGATGTGACGTCAATTTCGGACCCCCCTGGTTTAAACAACAGGTGCTTTAGGTAGCGATGCCCCCGCCCGGATGCAACACGCTCCACACAAAGCCCTTGGCAAACGCCGGTGTTTACCTCTACCATTTCCGCGGGGAGCCATAGTTGGCGGCGCGGTATAAGCCGGGCCGAACTCTCAACTATGAGGATGCTTCCATGCGCCTACTTCCCATCGGTCTTGCTCTCGGACTCGCCGCGTGCTCTGTCTTTTCAGAAGACGCGGGCACGGACACACCCCCTGAAACACTCACCGCCGGCGCGGAAGCCTATGGCGAAAACTGCGCCTCCTGCCACGGCATGGATGGGCGCGGCGTCATGATGTCGGCGCAAGACAAGATGGAATCGGCGCCACCCGATATCTCCCTTCTGTCGGTAAATAATGGCGGCGAGTTTCCGAGGGAATATGTGCTCTATGTGATGGATGGCCGTGTGGAGATCCTGTCCCACGGCAGCCGCGAAATGCCGCTCTGGGGAACCAATCGCGGCGATCCGGAGACCGAAAACTCCATGAATGCCATTGCGGATTTCGTGGAGTCTCTGCAGCGCACCCCGAAGGGGTGATGAACGGTTCTATTTAGCAGTCTGCTTTCCGCAAGTGGGTTCTCTCTCTCCCATTCTACCCTGATGTAGCTTAACTCACAGCCAGGCATTCCTTACCAATGCTAGGTTTGTGTTTTTTTCAGCTGAGGGGAGTAAATGGTTGAACCTTTGTTGTGGGTGGTTGGGTTGCTTGGGGCGCTGCTTGGCATGTTGGCTTATGATTGGCGCGCTTACCGATCATTGACCCAGCCTAACTATCCCACTTGGATGATCCTCGGATTCTTTTTCTGTCTTGTCGGCTATCTTTTTTGTTTTGCTCGTTTGGGTGGAATGATCGCTGGCATCCAGTCGGACCAGTCGGCTCACATAGACTACTATATTGATAGTTGGTCAGAAGCAGTGGCGTTGATTATCGGATTCGTGGTGCTTGTTTACGGAAGAAGCCACCTTGAGAAGGTCGCGATAAATCGGAGAGAAAAGGAATTAGAGTCTCTAGGCCAATCTAAGATGTTCAGAGGTTTTGCGACGTCAGACGACGAGAAAGTGTTCGAGAAGATTATGTCAAAGGCGGAAGCGCTAAAGTTCGCCGACGAAATGCTAGAGACCTATTCGAAAGTGTGGAGACTTGGAAAAGAGCCGCCTGGGACCGGCATTTTTGGTTATTTTCGAGTCCGTGAGGTGTTTCTGCAGATTCTCACTGGTCCAGATCCAAACGACTCCGATCTTTGGTTTGAGGGGACTGAACAAACTCGATTCCTAATTTGGACAAGGCCTTCATTCTGTCAATACGAGATATTGAGCGCCCCTCGAAGCTTTGTTCATGAGTGTATAGAGAAGTTTCACGATCTTCCGAACGAAGAATTCTTAGTGTTCTTCAAAAGCGAAGGCGCAGGACCAATACGCTGACGACAATCCTAATGGCGAGACAGCATCTCCTCCCGCATGGCGAGGAACAGGCTCACGCAACTGGCCAGCACCATGAAGGTGAAGGGCACAGCCGTGGCGATGGTGCCCGCTTGCAAGGACGACAGCGCATCCGTGCCGCCGCCATAAAGCAGCGCGATAGAGACCACCCCGAACAACACCGCCCAGACGATGCGTTGACCCACGCTGGGCAGGGCGTGGTGGTCGGCGGTCATGTGGCCGATCACCAGCGCGCCGGAATCCGCCGAGGTGACAATAAAGATGATCAGCAACAGCAAAGTAATGGCAGAGGTCAACCCGAATAAGGGCAAGGCATCCAACAGCTGAAATAAGATCAGCGAGACACCGCCCAACTCGTCGCCCAAGCCGCCAATGCCGTTTTGCACCTGATAGATCGCCGTTTCGCCGAAGGTTGAAAACCAGAGCAGGCCAACAGCCGTCGGGATGATCAGAACACCAATCAAATATTCCCGTACGGTACGCCCTTTGGAGATACGGGCAATGAACATGCCCACAAAGGGCGCCCAGGCGACCCACCAGGCCCAATAGAAGATCGACCAATCTTGATACCACTGGGTATCGCCCCGCCCAAACCACAGGCTTAAGGCCGGGGCGTTGGTCGCATAATGAAACAGATTTTCGAAAACCGCCCCCGCGATCAGCACAGTAGGGCCGGCCACCACCACGAAAAAAAGCAGCAGAATGGCAAGCACCATGTTTACATTGCTGAGCACTTTGATGCCGCCGTCGAGCCCCCGCACCACAGACAGCGAGGCAAGCAAGGTCACGATGGCGATATAGAAACTGCTGAGGGTAATGGTGGGTTCCACCCCCGTCAGATAGGCAATGCCGCTGGTGGCTTGGGTCGCGCCCAGGCCGATGCTGGTGGCAAGGCCGAAGATCGCAGAGACCACGGCGGTCAAATCGATCACATGGCCGGGCCAGCCCCAAACGCGGTCCCCCAAGAGCGGATAGAAGATCGACCGGATCGACAAGGGCAGCCGCTTATTGTGGGCAAAATAGGCAAGGCTCAGGCCGATCACTCCATAAATGGCCCAAGGTGACAGGCCCCAATGGAACACGGTGGTGGCAACGGCCAAATCGTGGGATTGCGGCGAGGCTGGGGGAACGGCGAAGGGCGTGCCGCCACTGCCTAAATAAAAGGTCAGCGGCTCCGCCGCGCCATAGAACAAATAACCAACGCCAATTCCTGCCGCGAACAACATGGCCATCCACGACACATCGCTGAACTCTTTAGTGGCCTCCGCGCCGCCGATGCGGATATGCCCCATGGGCGATGCCGCAAGGCCCACACAAAACAAGAAGGTGAGGAGGGGGGTGAGCGCAAACAGCCAATCGAATGATGCAATAGCCGCATTTTTAGTGCCGTGCAGCCAGGTGTTGGCCGTTTCCGGGAACATCAGTGTGCCGATGGAAAAGAAAAACACCAAACACAGCGTGGGAATGAAAACAGCGTGGTTGTAGTTGGAGGCCCGGAAGGAAGCAGCAAGCTGAGCAAACGAAGTCGGTCCTGGAGAGGATGTGGTGATGGGGCGCCCCTTTTTGGTGTTTTGGGCAGTATAGGTGCTCTGACACCGACCGTCGAGAAAGTGTCACAAACGCTGTAATCCAAAAGCGTCATTTGACTTTCGCCGAGACCACTAGCATAACGAAATGGTTATATAAGGGCACCAAAAATTCAACCCCTCCGCAGGGAAGGGGTTGATTTCGTTTCAGCAAAAAGGGAACGGCGCGGCGGCGTTAGTCTTCGAGTTTCACCTGGCCCAGCACTTTGTCGCTGGTGCTGTTTTGTATCGTATAGGATAAGATCTTGGCACGGATGGTGCCGCCATTGCCGGCGGGCGACACGCCCGTCACCTGCAATCGCACGGGGATCGTCAGATTCCGGTAAGGGTTCCGTTCTTCCGCACGGGCTGCGATCTTCTGGGCGTCCTCGACCGGTACCTGCCAGCGATAGGCGGCCATGTCGTTTTCGAATTGCAGGCGGTATTTGCGGCCGAACGCCTTATAGGAGATGGCGTTGCCGGGCGTGAAAGCGCTGAGATAGAACTCGCCATATTGCGCGTCGTACTCGCTCAAGCTGGAGCGGAGATTGAGACGGATGAAGCCTGTATCGGCCCCGGCTTCGAACTGCCGTTGGTAGTCCGCCTCTGCGGCGGCCAGCTTCTCCGCCCGGTTGAACTCATTGACGCTGGAATCGTATTCGATTTTAGCCTTCGCCAAATCTTCGATGGGCGGTTGTTCGTTTGCCCACCCGTAATAGAGGGCAGCGATTGCTTCGTCGTCGGGGGAGATCAACTCGCCTGTCCGCTGGATTGTTTCGGGCACCGGTGCGCTGGCTTGGATGACCGGCACTTCGTTGGCAGGTGCTGTTGCACTTGTTTGGGCCGCGCTATCGGATTGCGCTTGGGCCGAGATGGATGTCTCAGCCTCGCCGCAAGCCGCGAGCCCTAACAGACCCGCCAAGGAGAGGGCGGCCAAGCCGCCCCATATGATCCGCTTCATGGCATGCTCTCCTACAGGTCGAGTTTCGCGGCTGCTTTTTCGGCTTTTGCGGCGGCGGCCGCATTGGCTTGTTGGGTCGCAGCCTCGATGTCCGCCTTCAATTGTTCATTGGCGTCGTAAAAGCCCTTCTGGTCCAACAGGCCGATCTCCAATTCCTTGGCGATCAGATCATTGCCGCGAATATGAACGACTTTGGCGGCGATGGTGATGCCGCAAGAGGTCTGCCATTGCTGGCGGGACCTGAAGGCGGAGTTCACCGCTTTTCCGCAATGTGAAAAGGACGGATTGGTTTTCGACATGGTGCGTCCGGTAATGTCGAACACCCAACGGAAGGTTTTGTGTTTGCTGTAGCCGACCTCGCCGGTGATTTGCGGTTCGCCGTATTTCTCGGTGAGCGAGGCTATCACGCCTTCCACGGTGGGCTGTGCGTCTTTCGGGAAAGCGACATTGCGCCAAACGCCATAGACTTTTTCGTCGCCCGGCATGCCGCTGAACACGACATTGATCGTCTGGGTGCCGTCACGGCGCGGCTCAAGCCGGCCCTTCCGGTGGCTCTGATAACAACTTCCGCCATTCCGTTGGAAGGCGTCGCTCTTTTCGGCCAGGGTGCATTCGCGGCCGTCGGTCGCGCGCACATGCTGACGGGTTTCGATGTCCTTGGAATCGAGAATGCCCCAATTGCGGCCGGTCTCTATTGTGAGGTCCGGTTCTTTGCAGCCGATCAAGGCGACGACTTCGTCATAGGACAAGCCAGGCCGCAGGCCGATGATGTCGTCGACCGGCGTGCCGTCCGCGCGCGGCGCCGTCGTCAGTTGCGGCGGGCAGGAAGGCGCCTTTGCCTTTTGGACCTGCGCCGACATGGCGGTCTCATCTTGAGGGACGGTTTTTTGGGTCGTGTCTGTTGGATCGCTGTCGCCGCATCCGAACAACAACAAAGCGGTCAAAGCGGTCGCGGCGCCTTTAAAAAGATGCATGGTACTCTCCTTCCAGAACCGCCGGACGAACGGTCTGACGCCCGGCGCAGGCATTTCCCTTCGAAATGCTGAAATTCAGGGAAGAAGTATGCGAAACATTCCCAAAGTTTTCCTTAAGTGAACGTTAATCCCGTCTTAATTCACGTTTTGCGCGAAGCTCTCGCGGGACTTGATGGCGTCCTTGAAGGTGCGGTTGGGCGCAAACAGCCAATCGAATGATGCAATAGCCGCCTTCTTGGTGCCGTGCAGCCAGGTGTTGGCCGTTTCCGGGAACATCTGTGTGCCGATGGAAAAAAAAAACACCAAACACAGCGTGGGAATGAAAACAGCGTGGTTGTAGTCGGAGGGCCGGACGGAAGCGGCGATCTGAGCAAACGAAGTCGGTCCTGGCGAGGATGTTGTGATGGGGCGCTCCTTTTTGGTGTTTTGGGCCGTATAGGTGCTATGACACCGACCGTCGAGAAAGTGTCACAAACGCTGTAATCCAAAAGCGTCATTTGACTTTCGCCGGGACCACTGATCCTATGGGTGATTGGGGCAGTCATAGTGACTTTTCATTGTGTCGTAAGGGGGATTATTCGTGCGTATTTTCCGGCTTAGGGGCCTTTTGTGTGCCCTCGTTATGGTTTTGGGGGCAGTTGCCCACCTGAATTCGGCTCATGCTCTTACCGGGCCTAACAGCGGCGGCAACCAAATACCCGAAATTGCCAATCCAAAAGGCATGATTGGCGACTATACCTCCACCTCGGTCGGCCGGGTGCTCACCGATATGGGGCTGAGTTGGAAGGTTGAAAACATTGAAGGCCGCAACGTCCTTTTCGCCAATGTTTATGGGATGACGGTCTTATTCTTGATCAGCAATTGCGATGATCCAGCAAATCCAAATGGATGTACGGACCTTCGGATGATTTCCGTATTCAAAGGGCGCAGTGTTTCACCGACCAATCTGATGCGCTTCAATTCGACCAATGTTTTTGCCTTTGCCGGCAGTGGCGGCGATGACGAGATCTTTTTTCGCCGGTTCGATTTCGAGATCCATGGGGTCACCCGCGAAAACTTGAGGACATCTATCTTATCGTTTCGTCTGTTTGCCGAACAATTTTTCGGATCTTTCCGAATGAGTGTCCTGGACGCGCCTTCCACGAGGGGGCTTTCCGTGCGCCCGTCTAACGATAAGGATGCATTGGTGCTTAAGGAAAATGGCATCATTTCGGAAGACGATGCGGATGCGTTGATCGACGGGCTTTTTGCAAAAGACGATTTCATCAACACGCTGACCGACGCTAACTAGCTCGGCCTATGGCGGCGGGCGGCGGTCTATGAACCGCCGCCGAGGACCGCCTCGCGTGCGGCAATGCCTTCTTTGAAGGTGCGCGTGAGGGCACTTTGGTCCGCATCGGCATAAGCCGCCGTTTTGTGTAGCGCATGGGCAGTTGCATTGACGGCTTCTTTGACCAGGCGCACGGTTGCGGCCGGCATGCTGGCGGCTTGTTCCGCAAGCTTCACGGCAACATCCACGGTTGCGCCGTCGTCGGCTATTTCATCAATCAAGCCCCAGTCGAGGGCGTGTTGCGCGTTCATCTTTTCGCAGAGCAGCGTGATGCGTTTGGCGCGGGCCGGACCTACTAAGGTAATCAGCCGGGGCAGGGCGCCCCATTGCAGGTTCAGACCAATCTTAACTTCTGGCACATAGAGATAGGCGTTGCGCCCAAGAACCCGCCAATCGCAGGCCAAGGCGATGGCGCAGCCGGCCCCCACAGAAAGGCGCTCCATCGCGGCGATTGTCACCTGAGGCATGTCTTCCCAGGCCTGACACAGGCGCACACCGCGGTAAAAGCGGCTTCGAAGCGCCACGTCATCCTCCAGGTCTGACCATGTATCCGGGTCTTTCAAGTCGATGCCCGCTGAAAACGCGTTGTTGGCGCCTGCCAGAACAACCGCTTGTGTTTTCGTATCGTCTTGAAAGCGGCGGGCCACGTCCGTCAGCTCAAGAATGGTTGCCTGGTTAAACGCATTCAAACTTCCGCCACGGTCGAACCGAACCACTGCGGTGCGTCCGTTCTGCGTGACGGTGACGTTTTCGTAAGTTGGAAAGTCTGTCATTTCGGGATCCTCCTCAAATGCTGTTTTCCAGGAGGTTAGAGCACATTCAGGCCATATTGAATGGGGCTGACGACGCGATTTGTGGGGCAGCATAAGAATACCGGCAAAAAGCGTCGTGAGCCGCTGGTTGAGACGGCTGACGCAATTCCGCTCGCGCCGTCGCGGGCAGTCTATGGCGATATACTTATTGCGTGGGTGTTGCTTGCGCGAGATTTACACGCCCAACAATGGCGCCGGTCCCGCGGGCCTGCAAGCTGTAGGACAGAATGCGGGCATAGATGATACCGCCCGTGGTACCGGACGGCGCGACACTGGTCACTTGAGCAACCACGGGAATTGTCAGTGAGCGGAAGCCGTGTTCGCCCTCTGTCTGTTGTGTGATGCGGTCCGCCATATAAGACGGCACCTTCCAACGATACGCCTCGGCGTCATTCTCGAACTTCAAATGGAAGAAGCGGTCATAAGCCCGGTAATTGACCGACGATCCAGGGGCGAAGGCGTCCACATAAAACTCGCCGGTGGCGGCGTCATATTCACTGAGTTTCGCGGACAGATTCAGTTTGATGAATCCCACATTCAGACCGGAACGAAAGCGGCGCCGATAAATGTCTTGCGCCCGGGCAAATTTTTGCAGCCGGTTCCCATCATTTACCGACCGATCGTCTTTCACATATTGTTCCGCAAATTCATCAATCGGGGGCTCTATACCAGCCCAATCGTAATAGAGCGAGGCGATTGCTTCGGCGTCCGGCGACACAAGCTCTCTCGTTCGGAAGTTGGTGGCCGCAACCTTGGCCGCGCCAGGTTGCGCGTGAATGATCTGGGACGCATTTGCCGTGCCGTCACCGGAAATTGTGTGCGCCGGATAGGCTTGGCCCTGGTTTGAGACATACGCATCCTGTTCCGCGTCTCCACAGGCCATCAGAAAAAGGCCCGCACCAAGCGCCAAGACCTGATTCACCCTAAGCATCTTCTACCCTCTACAATCAAACTCAACTGTCGACAGGGGTTAACAAACCCCTAAGCAAGAATGCCTAAAGGCTTGCAGATAAAGGAAAATTTTGCGTTAAACGCGGGCGTGCCGGCGTTCGAAATGGCTGTAATCCAAGGTTTTTCGAACGCGATATCCCAATGGATTGGGGCTCTCGTGGCTAGCGTAGCCGTTCCAATGGCGGCAGTCCCAGCGCTTCCCGGAAGGTGTTGTGATAATGATGCAGCGCCGGTTCGTTCCGCCCAAAGATCACATGATCGAGCAAGCCATTCTCGGCGGCACGCTGTTGGTGCTCGCCCATCAGATAATCTTCTTGCTCAATCGTGCTGTTAAAGACTTCGGTAATGGCTTCGAAACTAATCACGGCGTTGTCTCGCGCCTCACCATCATAGACATTATCCGCTTTGATCACGCTGTCTGCTTCGCCGGCAACGGCTTCGACCACTTCTTTGGAGAAATAGTGGCTTACACGGGTGATTGACCGGCCCGGATTATCCTTGTCCGGATAGATACGGATCAGCGCCACGCTGCCACGCCCTATATTGAACTGAATATTGGGGAAGAGGTAATAGAGGAGGTTGGCGTTACCGCGCAATTCCCATTCGCTTTCCGGAAGGTCGCGCAACTCATCGATTGTTTTTGCCGCAAACACAAATCTGTGGTTTCGGCCAATTTCTTCATAGGCCAAATTATCGCCATAGAAGATCTGCCCGAGCGTATTTCGGTGCAGTTTTTGGAAATGATAGGTTTCGCCGAAAGTGTCGTTGGCCAGCTTCCAGTTAAGGTTCTTATCGATAAGGGTTTCACCTACATAGATCAGATCCCCGCAGCCGAGGGTGGACATTTCCTCCAGCAGGGGGCCGAGCTGATCATTCAAATCCAGCGTGCCATCGGGTTGAGGATGAACCCACAAAATGCCATTGCTTTCTTCCGCCGGCAGCTCGATCAATCCGTAACAAGACTTATCGATTTCACCGAATTGATCCTCCTGCGGGATGGCCGCAAGATCCCCGCCCGTGGTGTAGGTCCAGGCATGGAAAGGACAGCTAAACCGTTTTGCGTCGCCACGACCTTCCGCGACCCGTGCGCCCCGATGGCGGCACGCATTCACAAAGGCACGAAAAGTTCCATCTTGGTCGCGGGTGGCGAGGACCGGCGTCCCGAAGTCATCAACCGTGAAGTAAGACCCTAGCTTTGGCAGATCTCCCGACAGGCCGATAAGCTGTGTATGGTTTTGGAAGAAATCAGTCCATTCCCGCTGTGCAATTTCGGGGCTGGTATAGGCGAGGGTGGGGTTCTTGTATTGCAATCCGGAATCGACATTTTTGCCAGAATCCAGCTGGCGCATCAGTTCCTTAAGAATGGAAACTTGAAGGTCGTGTTTCACGGGCAATCCTCCTGTAATGACCCTTGGGTCAAAGACCGAGCGCAGCTTTAGCCAGAATGTTGCGCTGGACCTCTCCGGTTCCGCCGGCAATGGAGGTCATGCGCCCGGTGAGATAGCCGGGCACGGCGTTGCGCGAAAAAGCTGGGCCGAAAGATGCGTAATTGCCGCCGAACTCCTCGAACAGCACATGGTTCGGCACGCCATAATACCCGGCGGCTTCCACGGTTAGTTCCTGAAGTGCTTGTTGTGTTTCGGAACTCAGAATTTTGTTCACATTGGCGGCGGCGCCGGGATTTTGATTGGCACTGAGAGAGCTCAACACGATCCGCTCGGTCATGGCGATGGCGTCGGTGGCCACTTCCAGTTCATGAAGGCGCATCCGAAAACCGCTATCGTCGATCAATGCGGGTCCGCCCTCATGGTCGCGGTGGTGGGCAATGGCTTTGAGTTTATTGAGGCCATTGGACAAGGACGCCCCCGCCGACAGAGAGCCCCGCTCAAATTCCAGCAGGTATTTTGCGACCGTCCATCCATCGCCTTCGTCGCCGACACGGCGGGATTTCGGCACCCTCACATCCGTCAAGAACACTTGGTTGAATTCATGCTCGCCCGCGATGTTGATGATGGGGTCCACGTCAATTCCAGGCGTGTCCATGTCGAGCATCACGAAAGTTATGCCTTTTTGAGGCCTATCCTCCGTAGACGTCCGAACCAGGGCAAACATACGATTGGCATGGTGCGCCGTGGACGTCCATATCTTCGTGCCGGTGACAATGTAGTCATCACCGTCCGAGACGGCCTTTGTTTGGAGGGAGGCCAAATCAGATCCGGACCCGGGCTCCGAATAGCCCTGGCACCACAGATCTTCCCCGGACAGAATTCTCGGCATGAATTCTTGCTGTTGTTCTTTAGTGCCATGGCCAATCAGCGTGGGCCCCAGCATCATAAGGCCTTGCGGGTAGAGCCGCGGTGTGCCGGCGGCCAGACATTCTTGCTGGTAGATAAACCTCTGCATGACGGACCATCCAGTTCCGCCATATTCTTTTGGCCAGGCGGGGGCGACCCATCCCTGGTCATGGAGGATCGTCTGCCATTCCATGGCCAGATCATGATCCGTGAAGGTGCGCCAACCGGCTTTTTCTGCCCGCTGTTTCAGATCATCCGTGAGCTTGTCGTTCAGAAAGTCTCGAACTTCTTCCCGAAACCGATCATCCATTGGAGAGTGTTGATAATCCATACTGATCTTCAATCCTGCGTTTAAAGCTCGTGCACGTCACAGCCGCGCGCTTCCAATATAGGACGCATCTGCCAATAGGCTTGCGGTGTACGGTACAGGGGGATACGCGGATGTAAATGGTGAATGATGTGGAACTGCATGCCCAGTGACCCGATATTTCCCAAGAGTGCCTTGAAGCTGCGGGTGTCTTTGTAACGGCCTTTTGCCACGCCCGGATGGTGCGGCGCCCAGCTGAGATAATATTGGATGTAGGTTAAACCGATATGCCGCGGCAGCCACCACAGCAACGCCGCTTCTATCGCATAGCCGGACCACGCCAATCCAAACAACACACCATAGAAGATGAGCTGATAGATGACCGCATCTAGAACCACATCTTCCCGGCCAATCCGCTTAAGCGTGTTGCCGTAGGAATCGTTGAAACCCTCTGCCCGTGGTTGGCGGATCTGGATCGATTTGAAGACCGCCGCCAGAGGGCTGGGTGCATGAGTGCCATAATCCGGATCAAGTTGCGGATCGTTGGCATGTTTGTGGTGTTCCATGTGCGTAAGCTTCAGGAAGCGATAGGGAAACACCAGGGGGATGGTGGACAGGTGGCCCAGCAATTCGTTCAGCCACCGCAAAGGTTCACCCGGACGCGCAACAATGTCGTGCTGGGCCTCATGAGACGGCAGATAGGAAAGGGTAACGTTGGCGGTGGCAATCAGAAATCCGGCCCAGAGCGGCAAATATCCTAGGAAGACCAGCGGCCACAAGGTCAGCCACACCGCCAAATTCGAAAACCCCCAGAAGATAGAGAGCCAGGGCACCTTGCCCACATGCTGTTTGGCAATGTCGCGTTCGAGCTTCATGAGTTCAGAGTCGCTTAAACTGGACAGGTCCACTTTCATCTCGGACGTACCGATGGAATTTGCGAAACTCATATCCATGTCCCCCGTATTTGCGCGGCCGTTCCCCAAACAGCGGCGAGGCCGAAGCCGACCATCAAGGGGGTGAGACCAAATGGAGGCATCAGGCCGGTATGCTCAATGACTTGCGCTGTAAGGGGCGCAATAAACCCAAACGCAAATAGGAGCGGTCCATAGTAGAATATTTGCTTGAGAAGTAACATCGGCTTTCCTTATCCTGCTTTTTTTAGCGACGTTTTATTCAGAAGACGGAGCTTCTTGATGAGTTCCTGGCGGAAGGTATCGACCGCGTCAGACGCGAGACACATGTAAAACCCCCTCAGAGCGATACGGGAAAATTCTTCAAGGTCGATCAGGCCTAATCCCCAATCCCGAAACGGCACGCGATAACAAATATACATCTGCTCGCCGAGATCCTTGGCCGAGATGTTGCCGCGTAACAAGCCCTCCGCCTGGGCGGCACGGCAGGCCTTTGCGGCCATCTCACTCGAGCGTGAATTGATGAGATCGACAGCCTGCATGTTTGCGGTATCGACACTCAAGTGATCGCTGGCGATCATGGCGGCTTTGTAGAAATGTTCGTCGATCGCAAACAGATCTGTGGATTGGATGACAATCGCCTCTGCCATGTCCAACGGCGGCGCGCTTTCGAATTCAGTCAGCCGCGCTTCGATCCGTTCGACCGCTTCAATGAACAGCTCAATGAGAATTTGTTCTTTATTGCCAATAAGGTTGTAAAGCGTCGGGGCGGTAACACCTGCCGCTTTCGCAAGGTCTCGCGTGTTTAGGGCCTCATAGCCCTGTTCCACAATGAGCCGCCGGGCCTCAGATAGAATCCGGTCCCGGCGTTTTTGCATATTGATGGCACGTGTATTCATCGAGGTCTCTTTTCGTGACACGAAAATGGCACAGACAATTTATTTTATCAATGATAAAATTTAATCGACGATAAAAAAATATGTCAGGCTGTCTGGCCTATCTCTGTTGTTGGTCATCGTCTCAGACCAGGTATACTCCCGCCAAAAAGAGGGGGTGCCTTTCATGCGTGTTGCTTTGGCGTTGATTGTTGTTCTTGGCGTGGCGCTGGCCGGAAGCTTTTGGGGCGCAAATCTGCTACGTCCATCTCTCAATGAAGAAACGCGCGCGGCATTACAGGCTGATGGCAAGGCACATCAGTTCGCAAAAATCGCGGCCGGCACGGTCCATTACCGCGATGAAGGGGACAAGCGGGCGCCGACGATTGTGCTTATTCACGGCTTCTCGACGCCGTCCTTTGTCTATGAAGATTATTTCACGCCCCTGACCGATGCGGGCTTCCGCGTTGTGTCATTTGATCTTTTTGGACGCGGATATTCCGACCGTCCGAATATCCCCTTTGGTGAAGACCTTTTTGTTGGCCAGGTGTTGGGCATGATCAACGCCTTGAATGTGTCGGGCCCGGTCCATTTGGTTGGCTATTCCATGGGCGGCGGCGTGGTTGCGGATTTCAGCGCGCGCCATCCGGAACTTGTGGCGAGCGTAACACTGTTGGCGCCGGTCGGTTTTTCTGAGGTGAGCGATGTTCCGGCTTACGTGAAAGCACCTGTCATCGGCGATTGGTTGTTCCGCGTGTTAGGCAGCCAACTTATGGCCGCGCGTCTGGAGGACGGCTTAGAGCTGGCCCCCAATCCGGACCGCTTTCTCACCCAATTCCGGGAGAGGGCCGCCTATGCTGGATATTATGGCGCGCTTCTATCGACGATCCGCAATTACCCGATGTCCCCACGGGAGCCGGAGCACTTGACGATGGTTGCGGCGGGCATGCCCGTTTATTCGGTCTGGGGCGATCAAGATGCGGTCATCCCGATAGACGGAAAAGACAATCTCCTGAAATGGAATCCGTCGGCGATTGTGACGGTCATCGAGGCAGGGACGCATTCCATCACCTATTCGCATGCGGACGAGATCACACAGATCCTGATCGACACGCTTCGACCGGCTTCTGCCCAATCGGCCTACTGACGGAAAACCCAAACTTTTGAGATCAGGAACATGGCGACAAAGTAGGTCCCAAATCCTCCAATCTGAGCGAGATAGGGGTTGATCCCGGCCGTCAGCAAAACATAAAGCATGAAAAAATTCGCGGAATAGGCCGCTAGAAACGCGACCACAAATCGGATGGCTTCGTTGGATGTTCGACCGGACGACCCGAACACAAAACGCTTTTGGAGGAAGAACGAGATAACAAATCCGACGCCATATCCGACCGCATTGGCGAAGTAGGGAGAGGTCCCAAGCGCTTGCAGCGCAAAGATGAGGCCATATCCCAATACCGTATTGATGATGCCGGCGGCCCCATATCGGCCAGCCTGATTAAGCGTGGAGTTATCGTCCGGCGACGACATAATATTGACCACCAAGGGGAAGCCATCCCAATAGCCGTTCAAGGGGGGTAAGGGCTTTCAACGGTTCCGGGAAGAATAGGCAATAGTTTTTAGTGCGAACCGAGAGACCGGATTGTCGGTTCAGAAGCCCGCACATTTCCTGACGTGTTAACAGCACGGCGTCATCGTCAAACGGACAGGTGGACACCATGCGCTGCGTGACCGGATTGTAAGGATTGTGGTCAAAGATACAGAGCTTTCCGTCATCGCTGAGCATGCGCTCCAACCGTTGGATAACGGCACTCCGGTCACCTGGGGCGATATGGTGAAAAACCCCGGCAACAAAAATTAGGTCAAATATCTCACCGTCAATTTCCCGATCATTCAGCACTGTTGCAAAGGCGTGCGTGCGACGTACGTGATCCAGACTTTTTTCCGATACATCCGTTGCGACAAGTTCTGACTGTGGGAAATATTTGTGCAGATAGGGCAGGGACAGCCCGATGCCGCACCCGAAATCCAGTATTCGGCGCGGTTGGTCCTTAAATAACGTTGCCGCTATCGCTGCCTTATGATTGGAAAAATACCCGCGGTCATTGCTGAAAAAAGCGAGTTGGTCCTGCAGGAGAGATTCATAGTCATCCGCATACGCATCAAAATCGACCTTTTCTTGTTCGCTACTCATTTCGCGTCGGGTCTCCGATGACCGTGTCGATCAGATAGCGCGGCCTTTGTTTTACCTCCAAGAAAAGCTTGGCAATATATTCCCCCACCATGCCGAGCGAAATCATGAGCAACCCACCAAGTAAGTACAGCGGAATGACGACGGACGCCCAGCCGGGAATGACCTGCCCTGAAAACAGTCCGATCAAGGCGTAGGCCAACATGACCAATGTCGCGAGGAACACCAAGAACCCCATGGCGGAAATAAAGCGCAATGGCTGAACGGAAAACGATGTCATGCCGTTCCAGGCAAGGGATAACATCTTCCGCATGGGGTATTTTGTTTCCCCGGCCGTGCGCTCGGACCGGTCATAGGTGACGGTTTCGATACGCTGATGCAACATTGGCACCAAGCCCCGAAGGAAAAGATTATATTCCGAGAACTGACCAAGGTTGCGTAATGCTTGCGCCGACATGAGGCGGAAGTCCGCATGATTTTCAACGAGATCTACACCCATCCATCGCAAGACTTTGTAGAATCCGACGGCACTGTTTCGCTTGAACCAGGTGTCCACCTCACGGGAATCCCTTACCCCCAAAACAAGTTCGGCCCCTTGACGATAGGCGTCGATCATGCGCGACATGGCCTCAATGTCGTCTTGCAGATCGGCATCAATGCTGATCGCCGCATCACAACGACCGGTGACATGGTCGAGGCCCGCCATTAAGGCAGCCTGATGGCCGACATTTCGGGCAAGGCGAATGCCTTGGATCGACCCGCCGCTTTCAGACACGCTTTTCTCGATGAGGCGCCAGGTGGCATCTTGGGAGCCATCGTCAATCAGCAGGATGTAGCTGTCTTTGGTGCATTGGCCGGCGCTCATCATATCGGCCATTTTGGTCAACAAGGCAGGCAGACTGAGAGGCAGCACGTCCTCTTCGTTGTAGCACGGCACCACAATGGCCAATCGGCAAGCCGCCTCTTGGCGGTGTTCAAGTGTATTTTTGGACATGACCCAGCCAAACCCATCCCTTGGGGCGGACTATAGAAGTAGGGTCTAGAGGCTGCAAGAAGGCAGCGGCGGCGGGGGTGGTTCCGCCTCAGAGACCGGAAATGGGCCCAAAAGGCAATGATTTGCGCGCATCTTTAACCCTGTGGGGTTTTGAGGAGCGGGCGCGAATGTGTTAATTTTTCGCTCGAAGGGACTTACGGCAGGGTGTTTGTCGGGGTAGGATCTTTCAAAAGCGGCCAACGCATGGGGGTTGGCGACGGGAAAGTCGTCATCGTGCGCGGCCAGCATCGTAAGGGGCGAATGTTACAATGAAATCATGGGTATCGGCCGGCGTAGCACTATGGCTTGGCATGGGAAGCGCGTTTGCGTTGAGCGTTCCGGACAGCAGCATAGGGGCGCCAAGAGCAGGGCAGTACACGCAATCTGTTCGCAATCCAACCAGCCTCATTCCGAACTTCGATGTGGGGAATATCGGACCGATCGTGACCGAAATGGGGTACAGCTGGAAAACTCAGACAACCCAATCCGGAAAACAATTCATCGCCGCCACAGTCAGAAATCTTACGATCGTTCTGCTGCCCAGTGCCTGCGACGGCGGGGCCAATTCGGGATGTGCGGGGTTACAAACCCTAGCTTACTTCAATGGTCAGCGCCTAAGCCCCGGCCTGGTCTGGCGCTACAATAACGAGTCTGTCTTCTCTTACCTGGGCATTGACGGCGACGACACGTTTTTCGTCCGGCGCTATGACATCGCCGACCACGGGGTGCCTCGGGGCAATGTGGAGGCCAGCATTCAGAATTTCCGGGCCTCGGTCGATAATATGATGCGGGCCTTTGCGTCAGTGGGGGCCGCGAATGATTTGACACCGCCGGAACCCGACACACCAATCGGACTTGTGCAACGTCGTGTGGAAGAGGCCGAACTTTTAAGTGGGGCGCGGACGCCCGCGGCGTCAAATCACGCCTATCAGGAATTTGTCGACAGTACCCTGCTTGATTTGTTGACGGATCCGGCATTGCCAAGCAATGAGGTATCTAACGGTCTTGCCGATGACGGCGTTGAGGCGATCGTCGAGTAAACCTAAGAACGCTTTGGGCGGATACTATGGCGTTGCGGAGTCTGCCGGGAGGTCCGGTTGAGACGGCGGCAAGGCTTTACCCTCAAAAAATGACCAAATGAACTCGGCGCCATCAATGTCGCTGGTGGCTTTGGGCAAGACCATGTCCGGATCCTGTTTTGTGGGCATGGGGAGGTCGGCACCCGGCCATCCGTGGACACCCCCAAGCAAGGTCACGAATTGAATAACCGCGCCGTCCGGACAGTCCTTCCAGATCTGGGTCCAAACGCGGACCTGATCGTCTGGAGCGACATCATCCAGCACCGCTTTTTCATCTTCTTGTTTGCAATTATTGGCTTCCCGCCAAAATGTAGCGGTATCGAAGGCCGACGCCATTTCGAGGCCTTGAGGCCGATTAGGGTCTCCAAAAATGCCGCCTGAGAACCGGACCCTTTTGTCCGCCGTGCCATTCAGCATCAGTAATGGGATGGGCCGTTCGGGCGAGCAATCTTCAATCAGCTCGACCGGCATGGACGCGGAAACCGTCGCCACAGCGGCCACCAAATGGCTGAGCTCGCACATGAAATAGAATGTGGCAACGCCGCCGTCCGAAAAGCCGGTTAGAAAAATCCGGGACGGATCCAATCGGACGTTCACGATTAGTTCTTCAAGCATTTGATGGACAAAGTTTACGGTGTCAACATCAAAGGCGGCGGATGTATTTTCGCCCTCGATGGCCGCATTCAGCAGCCATGACGGCGTCGACAGGGGAACATAGATAATCGACAGGTTTTCGCGGTCGGCGAGGTCATCGAACCCTGCCTCTCGCATATTCACCGCGCTGACACCGCTGCCCTGAAGAACCAGAATGGCCGGCCGCCGTTCATCGGCTTTTTGATTATTTGTATACAGATAAAATGGCTGTTGTTTGTTATCCAGCTTGATAACGCCTTTCTCCAGACCTTCGACTTGTGGGTCGCCTTGTTGGACAAGTCCCCGCTCTTTCATGTTCTTTACGATTTCAGCGTAAGAAATCACAATCGCTAGAAACACAATTATTAAGGCGATTGCTCTGCCTAAACTGACTTCCATAAATGCTCCTTGGAATGGGGATTAAGAAGCGGTTGCTTCTTCTTGTTCCAATGCTTCAATCCGGTCATACATATGTAACAGGGTTGCCGGGTCTTGCGCGCCCACAAGCACGAATTTTTGGTTATAGAGAAATGTAGGGACACCGGAGATGCCCATGGTGCGCGCGAGCTTGTCTTCCCGCCGAACCAAATCCAGATCGGCTTCCGAATGAAGCAAATCATGGACGATATCTCTGTCCATGCCTGCGTCTTTCGCAATGCTTTCCAAAACGTCCTTATCGCCGATATCCTGGCCCAGTTCGAAATACGCTTCAAAGAGGAGCGAGACGACCAGGTCCTGACATCCGGCGCTTTCAGCCCACCGGATCAGGCGATGAGAATTGAGCGTGTTCGGCGTTTTTTCGATGCGGTCGAATTGGAAGTCGATGCCTTCCTCAGCGCCTGATTCCACCAACGCGCTATAGATCTCTTTGGCTTTGTCGCCAGTGCCGAATTTGCGTTGAAGATAAATTTTTCGGTCGATCCCTTCTTCGGGAATATCCGGGTCCAGTTGGAATGGGCGCCAGCGTATATCCAATTTGACGTCGGGACGCGCTTGCAATGCGCGGTCCAATCGACGCTTCCCCACATAGCACCATGGGCAAATCGTATCGGAAACCACATCCAGCTGCATGATATCTCCAAAAAGACGTTGCAAATCCCTGGAACATCGGGATTTTAGGGAGCCACCGGCGCCTCACATTGGCGAAGCGCGCCGCTGACTCGGAAATCTATTGTTGAGGCGCAAGAATGTCCAATCCGCAAATCCCACAAAATCTCGACTTGAGTGGGAAAAGCATCCTTATTACCGGGGCCACAAGTGGTTTGGGACACCATTTCGCGAAGATAATGTCAGCTGCGGGGGCGCGCGTGATTGTTACGGGGCGCCGGGTTGACCGCTTAGAGGCCCTGTGCGCTGAGATTGACGGCGCAGGTGGTCAAGCGGTTCCCTATGCACTGGACGTCACCGATCTCGATCAGATCAACCATGTGACAGAAGCCGCCGAAAGAGAATGCGGCGCCATTGATGTTCTTGTGAACAATTCCGGCATGAACCTGGAAGGCTTCGCCCTGGAGGTGTCGGAAAGCGACTATGACGCGATCATGGCCACCAATGTGAAGGGGGCTTTTTTCATGGCGCAAACCGTTGGCAGGCGAATGGTGGCGCGAGAGTCCGGCAGCATCATCAATATCGCGTCGGTCGGTGCCTTGAGTGTCTTACCGGGATTGGCGCTGTATTGCATGTCCAAGGCCTCAGTTGCCATGATGACCCGCTCGTTGGCACGCGAATGGGCGCGGGCGAAGGTCAATGTCAATGCCGTCTGTCCCGGATACATCGAAACGGAACTCAATTCGGAATGGTTCAATAGTGACGGTGGCCTTAAGCAAATAAAATCCTGGCCACGCCGGCGCCTCATGGACATTGAAAGCTTAGACGGCCTGATGCTGTTTCTTGCATCGGATGCCGCGAAATACACAACAGGGTCCGTCATGAAAGTGGATGACGGGCAATATATTTAGGGAACGATGAACACAATACGTCAGGAGATAGTGATATGGGTCCTTTAGCAGGAGTGAAAGTTGTCGAGATTGCCGGAATTGGTCCGGGGCCGTTTTGCGCAATGATGTTGGCCGATATGGGCGCTGAAGTGATCCGTGTGGATCGTAAAGGCGCGCGTGGCGGTGGCAAGTTCGATATTTTGCAGCGGGGCCGGAAGTCCATCGCGGTGGACCTCAAAAAACCGGAAGGCGTTGAAACGGTTCTGAAGCTGATCGAAAAGGCGGACGCATTGATCGAAGGCTTCCGCCCGGGGGTTATGGAACGGCTGGGCCTTGGGCCCGATGTGGCGCTAAAGCGCAATCCGAAACTCATTTTTGGCCGCATGACCGGTTGGGGGCAAGACGGCCCCATGGCACAGGCGGCGGGTCACGACCTGAACTACATCGCTTTAACTGGGATGCTCCATTCCATGGGACGGGCGGACCAGCCACCGACGCCGCCTCTTAACTTGGTTGGCGATTTCGGCGGCGGCGGCATGATGCTGGCGTTCGGGGTTGTGTGCGCGATCTTGGAAGCGAAAAATTCCGGTAAGGGGCAGGTGGTGGACGCGGCCATGACTGATGGTGCATCGGTACTGGGGGCCATGATGTTCGGATTTCATGCCTCGGGCATGTGGACGAACGATCGCTATGCCAACATGTTGGATGGCGGCGCCCATTTCTATGATTGCTATGAATGCGCGGATGGAAAATTTGTGTCCATTGGGTCAATCGAACCGCAGTTCTATGCGCTCTTATTAGAAAAAACAGGCATCAACGATCCAGAATTCGAACATCAGCACGACAAGAGCAAATGGCCGGCCCTCAAGCAAAAAGTCGCAACGGTTCTCAAAACAAAAACCCGTGATGAATGGAGCGACATCATGGAAGGCACGGATGTGTGTTTCGCGCCTGTGTTGAACCTCGATGAGGCCGTAAAACACCCGCACAATGTGGCGCGAAAGACCTTTGTGGAAATAGAAGGGGTGCCACAACCCGCCCCCGCGCCGCGGTTTAGCCGGACGGAAGCAACGATCCAGCGTCCCCCTGCTCAAGCCGGTCAGCATACGGAGGAAGCCCTCAAGGAATGGGGGTTGAGCGACGCGGAAGTGGCTGATTTGCGAACCGCAGACGCTATATGAGTTTGTCACCAACGGTTCATGACCGGCGCCGCATCTATTTGATGCGGCACGGTCATGTGGATTACTTCCGCGACATTCCAAAAGTGGGCCATGCACGTTTGGTTCCGCTAACGGACCAGGGCGTGGAGCAAGCCCAAGCGGCGGGCGAGGCCTTAGCACGCATCCCCATCGACCGTGCGATTTGTTCGGGCCTGCCGCGCACCCGCCAAACCGCGGAGCATGTTCTGGAAGAACAAAAAAAAGCGGATAATCATCTGACATTACTGGATGATGACCGCTTAGAAGAAATTCACGGCAGTGGCGGCGGGGAGTTTCCCGCAAGCCGTAAAGAAGCGGCTGCGTTGTTACAAGGCGCCTTCGACAATGCCTCCGCGGACGGGGCCAGCATGGGGGAAGGGGGCGAAACCTTTGTCAGCGCGCAAACGCGCGCCGCCACGGCCATTGAGACATTGTTACGTCAACCGGATTGGACCCAAGCGCTTGTGGTTGCCCATGAAGGCATCAACCGACTTCTCCTGAGCTGGCTGATCGGCGCCGAACTCAAGGCGGTGTCGGCTTTTGAACAAGACCTTGCCTGTATTAACGTTTTGGATCTTGATCTGGTGCATACGGACGCCCACAGCGACGGGCCGATCGATCATGCCCGTCTGAGGGCTGTAAACGTGACGCCCTATAACTATATCAAAGCCGGTATGCACCAAACCACGCTAGAACACATCTTCGGTGTTCACGACTGAGATCTAGGATAACGGATGGCCCGAATATCTACCGTGAAGATGCTGCGCGAGGCCGTCCAATCCTCTGACGCGGACCGATTTAGCCTGCGTGAACTGGTTCGCTTACTGCACAATCGCGCATTCGGCCTGGGTCTGTTTCTTGCCTCCATGCTGGCTTGTTTGCCAATGCCGCCCCCTATTCCCGCGGTGGGGGGATTGATCATCATGTTTTTTTCGATCCAGATGATGCTTGGGCATCGGGCCTTGAAACTGCCGGGATGGATTGGGCACCGAGAGATCGGGCGAGAACGCCTGACACGGGGGATTGACCGCGCTGAACCCTGGATCAATCGGATCGAACGGTTAAGCCGCACGCGCCTAACCTTTCTGACAGGAGACATTGGCAAGTTCTTGCTTGGTGCCGTCGCCTTGATCATGGGATTTTTGTTGCTTCTTCCCATTCCCGTTCTAGGCAATCTGCCCCCCGGCATTGCCGTTGCGATCATGTCACTTGCCCTGATCCAACGAGACGGGATCATCCTTCTGGTTGGGTACATGGCCGCTACTGTCGCATTTGTACTGAGCGGTGGCGCCGCCTGGATCGCGGTTCAAGCCTTTCTGTCGTTCGATTGGCAGTAGGAAAACACCGTAACCCTTTGACGACTGGAGAGTTTCCGATGCCGGCTTGGCCGTCAAACCGTCTTACCGATCTTTTAGAAATAGAGGTGCCCATTCTGCTGGCGCCCATGGCTGGCTGTGGCGGTGTCGATTTAGCCGTTGCGGTCGCGAATGCCGGGGGCCTGGGCGCCTATCCGTGTGCATATGTGAAGCCGGACAGGATCGAAAAAGATGTGGCGGACATTCGCGCGGGCACCAATCGACCGCTGAACCTAAATTTCTTTTGTCATAACGAGCCGGTGTTCGACGCCTCTCGTCAGGACGAATGGCGGGGCGCTCTTGAGCCCTTTTACGCGGAATACAGGGCCGAGCTTCCAACGCCACTCGCTGCGGCGCCTGACACGTCCTTTAACGATGATCTTTGTGCGTTGGTCGAAAAGCTGCGGCCACGTGTGGTGAGTTTCCACTTTGGATTGCCCCAAGCCGAGTTGTTACAGCGGGTGAAGGCGGCTGGATGCGCGATCCTGTGTTCCGCGACCACCGTGGACGAAGCGCGTCATCTGGAAGATCAGGGCGTGGACGCGATTATTGCGCAAGGTGTAGAAGCCGGCGGCCACCGTGGCATGTTTTTGTCGTCCGACATTGCATCCCAAGTCGGGACCATGGCCTTGGTACCCCAAATTGTGGATGCTGTCGGCGTGCCGGTTATTGCTGCAGGCGGCATTTCCGATGGGCGTGGCATCGCGGCAGCCTTTGCCCTGGGCGCCAGCGGCGTCCAAATCGGCACGGCCTTTCTGCGCTGTCCGGAAGCGCTGACATCTGCTGTTCACCGGTCGGCGTTGGCCCAGTCCTCCGCGCACAGTTCGGTGCTGACCAATGTGTTTAGTGGGAAACCCGCGCGCAGCATTGCCAATCGCTTGGTGCGCGAGCTGGGCCCCATGAGGGAAAAGACACCCGATTTTCCTTTGGCGACGCGGGAGCTTGGGCCTTTGAGGGCGGCCTCACAGGAAGAAAGGGACGACAGCTTCACCTCTCTCTGGTCCGGACAGGCCGCATCGCTGGCGAGCGATAAGTCCGCCGCCGACGTCACCAATCTACTCGCAGAGGAGGCACGAACGATTATGTCTCGATTAGGGAAAGTTTCGTGAATCAATATCTCGCTCACATCACCTTGGTGGTCCGCGACTATGACGAGGCCCTTGCATTCTACATAGAAAAACTTGGCTTTGAGCTTGTTGAGGATACCAAGCTGGACGCAGGCAAGCGGTGGGTGCTGGTCGCACCGCCTGGTGCCAGCAAGACGCGCTTGTTGTTGGCGAAGGCAGATGGGGCGGCCCAAGAAAAAGCCATCGGCAATCAGACCGGCGGGCGGGTTTTCCTGTTTCTCTACACGGACGATTTCGACCGGGATTATGCGCGCATGAGTGCGGCAGGTGTTACGTTCCTAGAAGCGCCGCGCGATGAACCCTATGGCCGCGTGGCCGTGTTCGAAGACCTTTACGGCAACACGTTCGATCTGCTGGAACCGCGTTAAGAAATGAGCGGTATCAGTAAATCGTCTGCTTCAGGCGTTCCGGATACTCATCGTCATAGGCTTTGCCGTCAAACCCGTCCGCCAAGTGCTGCAACATGGTGCCGGTGCTGGGCAGGTCGGTTCGGTCGATCTGTGTCTCTGACGACCACAGCTTTGACCGCACCAAAGCCTTCTGACACTGAAAATAGACACTTCCAACAGTGACAACGACGACGCAATTAGGTGCTTTTCCTTGCATCGTAAAAGAGGCGCAAAGCTCGGGATCTTTGGAAAGTTTCGCTGTCCCGTTGATCCTTAACGTTTCGCCGACGCCCGGGATCAAAAAAAGGAGTGAGATGCGTGGATCGCGCACAATGTTCTTGAGCGTGTCGAGGCGGTTATTGCCGCGGCGGTCGGGCAGGGCGACGGTCTTGTCATCCAAGATGCGGACAAATCCCGGCGGATCGCCCCGCGGCGAACAATCGAGCCCTTCCTCGGCAACAGTCGCCACAAGGGCAAAGGGCGATTTCTCGATGAATTGGCGATAATCATCGGAGATATGGTCGATTTCCTTGATCAGCGCGTTCGGATTAACAGCGCCGTAAAGGGCCTCGAGTTCTTCGATGGATTGGATGATGTGATTGTCTTGGGTCATGGTCCCACCCGAACAGTGCCAGAGATAGAGGACAGTTGCGCATTGAGGGGCAAAGGTTCAAGCCTTCTCCTGTGTGCAACTGTCTCCTGTGGTATTTTAGTGCCAGCTTTTAGAATCGATCTGACACTTTAGAGCCTGTGGGGCTTTGTGAAGAACGGCAAATTAGACGACTTAGATGTGAGGATCCTTGAGGTCCTGCAACAGGATGGCCGCATCACCAACCAAGCGTTAAGCGAGATCGTTGGCTTGTCCGCCAGCGCCTGTTTGGAACGGGTGCGGACCCTTGAAAAAGCAAAAATCATATCGGGCTATCACGCTGACGTGGATCTTCACAGATTAGGACCGCAAGTTACGGTCATCGCCGAAGTGACCCTTGAAAAACAAGGGGCTCAACAACAGCGCGCGTTTGAGCAGCATCTTAAAAAGATCAGTGAAGTGATCGAATGTTTCGAGGTCAGCGGCCAGTGCGACTATATTATGAAGGTCGTCTGTCGCGATGTTGAAGCCTATCGCGATCTGACAGCCCGCATCCTTGAAGATCCCAATTTTGGCGTGGCGAATATCAAGAGCCGCATTACCCTGCGGGCTGTCCGAAAATTTGAGGGGTATGGCTTAACTGATTTTCTATCTGGGACCTGATGCGCGTAATTTGACATATTGCTTCATCAACACAACAATAAGAAAGTTCGTCCGGACGATCCATTTGTCGGGTGGAAGATGAGTAGATCCAGAAGATTATGTCTTAGAGCCTTGCTGTTTGGCTCGGTTGTCGCTGCTGCGTTATATGGAGGTAGCGACCTAAATTTACTCGCTCAGGACGAGGATAGTGAAACTCCATCGATCTATGACACCTGTGTGCCGAACAATCTTCATGAAGCCGTCGAGTGTCTTAAAAAACATCCGGACCAAGAGGGTATCAAGAAGTTTGGAGACACTCCGTTTGATGAGTTAGGCCTGTATCACATGAGTCTCGGATTGAGTATTCGAAACGCTTGGGGTCTATGGGCCGGTGATACAGCTCTAGCGAAGTTCTTTTTTAACAAAGGTATTACCCATCCTGATGACATGTCCGGAATCATCTTGGATTCTCTCTGGTTATCCTTGAACGGATGTGAGTACGAACTGGAAAAACAGATAAGGTACTACAAGGCGTGGTGGGCAGCGTCTGAAAAGGCAAGACAAGAAAGTGATGATAACGGATACATCATGACTGGCGTGCCGAAACCGGTATTCGATTGTCCAGCGATAGAAGAGCGGCGCGAAAAAACGGTGCAATAGACGGTTTTCCTCTTCAAAAAACCAATTTGTTTGCGCGATCACAACGCCTGTTTGGTTTGTTTTTGGATTGCTCTAGTCACCGAAGATTCTTCGGTAGAGCATTGTTAACGCGCCTATTTCGTTCGGTCCGCGCCGAAGAGTTCCGGCCCAATTCCTGCAAAAAAGCGACATATTGTGTGCTGTCCCCAGGACGTGTCTCACAATGACCAGGAATGTGCCGAAATGAACCATCTGACGACAGAACATCAGTATTGCGCGCAGAATTACACGCCGCTGCCGGTCGTGTTGACGCGCGGTGAAGGTGTTTGGCTGTGGGACGATAAAGGCAACAAATATCTGGACATGATGAGCGCTTATTCTGCGGTCAGTCATGGACACAGCCACCCGAAACTTGTGAAGGTTCTGACCAAGCAAGCCTCTCGCTTGGCGGTGACGTCGCGTGCTTTCCACAATGATCAGCTTGGCAAATTTCTTGAAAAACTATGCCAGGTATCGGGCTTCGACAAAGCGCTGCCTATGAACACGGGCGCGGAAGCCGTGGAAACCGCCATTAAGGCAGCCCGGCGTTGGGGATATCAGGTTAAGGGGATCCCGCATAACAAAGCGGAGATCATTGTGGCGGATCAGAATTTTCACGGCCGCACCACAACGATCATCAGCTTTACTTCCGATGAATCGTACAAAGAAAATTTTGGGCCTCTGACGCCCGGGTTCAAAATCGTCCCCTTCGGCGATGCCGACGCTGTCGCCAACGCGATCACCGAATACACCTGTGCCATTCTGATGGAACCCATCCAAGGCGAAGCGGGCATTCGTGTACCCCCCGACGGGTGGCTGCGGAAGCTGCGCGCCTTGTGTGATCAGCATAATGTGCTTCTGATATTGGACGAAATTCAATCGGGCCTTGGCCGCACGGGCAAGATGTTTGCCTTCGAGCATGACGGCATTCAGCCCGATGCCTTGACGGTTGGCAAAGCGCTTGGGGGTGGTCTTCTGCCGGTGTCTGCCTTTCTTGCCCGCAAGGACGTCATGGATGTCTTTACGGCGGGCAGTCACGGCTCCACGTTCGGCGGCAATCCTCTTGCGGCGGCTGTCGGTTATGAGGCGCTGTGGCTTTTGGATGAAGGGCAATTGCCACAACGGTCGGCGGAACTGGGCGCAAAACTCAAGGCTGGTCTGCGCGCAGTGGGGAAATCTCTTTTCACGGATATTCGCGGACGCGGCCTATGGGTCGGTGTCGATCTTGCGCCTGGACATGTTTCCGGCGCAGAGCTTTGCCGGGAATTGATGAAGGTCGGCGTTCTGACAAAGGAAACCCATGAAAACACCCTTCGGTTCGCACCACCGCTGATTATCACGGAAAGCGAAATCGATTGGGCCTTGGAGAAAATTGGCACGGTGGTCGACCGCTTGCTGAGGGGCACACAAACACATTCACCAGAACTGGAGCTGGCATAATGTCTGTACACACAAAACCATCTGATCTGCTGAAATACCGCGCGCATATTGCCATGTGCCCGCCGAACTTTTTCGAAGTGTCGTACAGCATCAATCCGTTCATGGAACCGTGCAAATGGGTGACGGATGCCCAATCGTACCAGATGGCCTCTGCTCATCAGTGGAATAACCTAACCGATACGTTGACGAAACTCGGCGTCAATATCGAGATCTTGCAGCCCCATCATGGTGTGCCGGATCTGGTTTTCACGGCCAATGCCGCCATTGTCCTCGACCAGAAAGTGCTGCTCGCGCGCTTTCGCCACCCGGAGCGTCAGGCCGAAGAACCGTTCTTCAAAGCCTTCTTTGACATGATGAAGACACGTGGCTTCGTAACCGACGTGGCGTCATTGCCGGCAAGTATTCACCAAGAAGGTGCGGGGGACTGCGTCTGGGACGCCAAACGCCAATTGTTCTGGGCGGGGTATGGACCACGGTCGGACATGGGCGCTTCAGATTATATTCGGGACTATTTTGGTAAGCCGGTTGTTCCCCTGAAGCTTCAAACTGCTCAGTTCTATCACCTGGATGTCAGCATGGCGCCACTCAGCGGTGGAGAGATGGTGTATTATCCCGGCGCGTTTTCGCCAGCCAGTGTGAACCAGATTCTCGACCATGTGGCAGACCATCACGATCTTATCGAGGCAACCTTGGAAGACGCGTCTCATCTGTGTGTTAACGCCGTAAACATCGGTAGCGATATCGTTATGGCACCGTGTTCGGACCGGTTGCGGGGCCAGCTCACAGAGCGCGGCTATACCCTGCATGAGGTGCCGTTGGGCGAATTCTGGAAAAGCGGCGGCGCCGCCTTTTGCCTGACCTTGCGTCTTGACCGGTATTCTGACGGATTTATTCCCGGCAATAAGAAAGCAGCCGATTTGCAAGTTATTGAAACGGTTTAGGGATAAAACCTTCTAAACGAGATCAATTTCAGAGATTGCTTTAGGTGCTAGTTTTTTTGCTCTTTGGTTTAAAGACTTGATCCGAAATTTGAATGTTGTGAGCGAAATTTAGCCTGGCTTCTAAGATGGGTTGATTGCGCGGGGCGAATTTGCGCGCATCGGCTGCCCCTGGTAAGCAGAAGACCATTGGTTTTGGGGTTTTCTTGCGAAACGGGGCTTAACAATGGCGAGACGCTGTGTCTTCCATTGCTTGGTGGCAGTGTTATGGAGTGCGGTGGCGCTGCTTATCAGCACTCAAGCGTATGCCCGTGCGGAGGCCTCGTTGGAGGTCGGCGCGGAGGTGCGCGCCTTTCCCTTTGAGCCGCAGTTTGCCGACCAAGAAAACACCAATTTCTCTCCATCCGCTTTCCTAAGGCCCGAGTTCCTCTATGACTGGAACGATGGCGATACGACCCTGGCTGTTGAAGGGTTCCTGAGGGCAGACCTGGACGATGATCGCCGCACACATGCGGATATTCGGGAAGCCAGTATCACGCATGATGCCGGCAGTTGGTCTGTGGTTGCCGGTATTAGCAAAGTATTTTGGGGGGTTACCGAATCCCGCCACTTGGTCGATATCGTCAACCAAGATGACCAAGTCGAAGATATCGACGGTGAGGACAAGCTTGGCCAACCCATGGTCAACGTGAATTTTCTAACCGCGGCCGGAACCTTTGAGCTGTTTTACTTGCCTTATTTCCGGGAACGCACCTTTCCAGATGGACCGGCGCGCCTAAGAGGGCCGTTTCCGATTGTGGCGGATGAAGCCATCTATGGCTCAGCAGCCGAACAGTGGACCCAAAGTTTCGCCGCTCGGTGGAGCGATACATTTGGCCCGCTGGACATTGGACTTTCGCACTTCCATGGCACCAGCCGCGAACCCCGATTTGCGCCTGTCATTCTGAGTGCCTCGAATGTCTTTCTGAGGCCCATTTTCGATCAGATCGACCAATCCGGTGTGGACGCGCAGCTGACCCAAGACGCAACGTTATGGAAGTTGGAAGCGATGACCAGAGGCGGCCAAGGAGATCGTTTTGCCGCTGTTGTGGCCGGTCTGGAACACACGCTCTACCAAGTATTTGGTTCGTCAGCCGATTTAGGGTTGCTCGCCGAATACCTCTATGACGGGCGGGATGAACGCACCGCGCCGCCGATCTTCCAAAATAATGATGTCTTTGCGGGCGCCAGGCTTACCCTTAACGATGTGCAGGATACCGCCATATTGGCGGGCGCTATTGTGGATGTGGAAGATGGGTCCACCTTTGTGTCGGCCGAGGCCGAACGGCGGATCGGCGACGATTGGAAGATCGAGCTTGAAGCCCGTTTCTTAATAAACTTTGACCCCAGCCAATTTGAAACGGCGTTGTCTGAAGATGATGTTGTTACGTTTCGGATAACCCGTTTCATATAGTGTGAGGAAGAAGGACCCCGGGGCGGTCCGAGATTAGCATCGAGTTTACCTTCAAAATCCTGTCTATGGCGTCTCAACACGAAACGGAACGGAAAGTACCTGGCCGATTTCAGCCATCGGAACAGTGGGGGTCACCGCTGGAGCTCTATCGTGGCTTGCGGGAATCTCTGCTCTCCATTTGGACCCAGGAAACGTTCGAAAAGCTGATGGTGCTCAAGCAGTCACCCATCGCCGATATTCTGTTTTTGAATGATCCGGATGGTTTGCGTCATGTTTTGATGGAACACATCGACGATTATCCGAAATCTCCCATTCAACAGCGTTTTCTAAAACCATCATTGGGTGAAGGATTGATCACCGCCGAAGGGGAAGCCTGGCGCGTACAACGTCACGCCGCCAACCCGTCTTTTAAGGCGGAGCAGCTGACCGAGCTTGTTCCGTCCATTCTTGACGGCATCGAAGACCGCTTTGACGCGTGGCGCAAGATTGGAGGACGGCAACCTGTCGAAATCCGGAATGAAATGATGGAGATGATTATTGAGATCCTCTGTCTAAGCTTGTTTTCAGGCGTTCGCGTGGACCGTCAGGCACTTGGTGATGCCGTTTCGTTCTATGTGGATACGGTTGGTCAAGTGGACTTGCTTGATTTTCTCAATCTGCCAACCTGGATACCAAGCCCGAAATTCCGAAAAGCCAAATGGTCGATGGACTATTTGCACGGAGAGACCGACCGGATCGTAAAGGAACGCCGGTCTCAGTCTCCCATGCCGGTGGATTTGCTTACCATGCTGATCAACGGACGGGATGAGAAGACGGGGCGCGGTTTCTCGGAACAACAATTAAAAGATACGCTTGCGACCCTGTTATCCGCGGGACACGAAACAACGGCCAACGGCATGACCATGACGCTCTATTTGTTGAGCGAGTTTCCGTGGGCCGCCGAGAAAATTCGCGAGGAAGTGGCCGAAGTCTTTGGCGACCGGCGCCCGGAAGCCAAAGACTATAAACATCTTAAGTTTACCAGAATGGTGGTGGAAGAATCGCTTCGGCTTTATCCGCCGTCCTCAATCGTCATCCGGGTTGCCGCAAAAGATGACGAAATTTGCGGGCAGAAAATCCGCAAAGGGACTACGATTGCGATCTCACAATATGTGCTGCACCGGCATAAAAAACTTTGGGACAACCCCGATGATTTCGATCCCTACCGCTTTTTGCCGGAACAAAAAGCGGAACGGCATCGCTTTTCTTACATTCCTTTTTCGATCGGTCCCCGAAGCTGCATCGGGTCTACATTCGCCATGATGGAGATGGTGCTGGCAACCGCCATGATTATGCGGGACTTCGATTTGCAGCGCGTCAATGACGATCCGATCGAACTACAGCTTCGCATTACGTTGCGCCTTAAGACGCCAATGCCCATGCTGTTGACACCGCGCCGATAGCGCTTCGATCCGTCCTACAAAGTCGTGGTTTGGGTGGCTGCTTGTTGCGGGGCCTTGCCTCGGTCCAACCACATAAGAAGCGTTGGCAACATAACCAGGTCCACAACCAGCGCGGCCACAATGATCATTGATGTGAAAAGTCCGAGGCTGCGATTAAACTCAAAACCGGACATGGTCAGAATAAGAAATCCAATCATCAACGACACAGTGGTGATGACGATCGCCTTGCCGACAATGTTCATGGCGTATTTAGCGGCATCGACCGGCGGCAAATTTAACATCTTGCGGGCCCGCTGGTATTTGACAAGAAAGTGGATGGTATCATCCACTATCAAACCAAGCGTGATCGCTGGTACAGCTGCGGCGACCAATCCGACGGTGCTTTCAAGATATCCCCAAAGACCGAACCCAATGGCGATGGGTAAAGTATTGGTCACAGCACCAATCAGGCCAAGCTTCAAGTCGCGCAAAGCAATGAAAATCAATCCCGAGATAATCAGCAGAGAAATAAAAGTCCCTAAAACCATGGGCTGGACATTTTTGAGCACCGAGTAGGCGAAGACCACATTGATCGAAACCCCTTGTGTCCAACTTTGTTCGGGCATGTTCGTGCGTAACCAAGCTTGGGCATCTGCATCGAGATCAATGATTTCACGCGATGTAGCGCCGCGTAGCACGGCAGTTACGCGCGTAGACGACTTATCCGCGCTAATACGATCTTTCAGATCAAGGCCCTGCGGTAAGGAAAGTTCGTAAAGGAGGAGAAACTGGGCGATTTGATCTCGGGACGTGGGTATTCTTTCGGTTCGTTCATCTTCATCCACCATTGCCTCATAAATGAGCTTCACGGTTTCTGAAATCGAAGAAACATGGGTAACTTTTTGGTGGGTCTTCAACCAATTGGTAAACGCATCAACGTCACGCATGTAGTCTGGCGCATTGATACCTTCCGGCCCATCGCTCTTCACGTCGAATTCGATAAGGTTCAAACCTGTCAGGCGTTCCTCAACGAAATCGGAATCCGTACGATAGGTGAAGCTTTCATCGAAATAGCGGATAAAGTCCGCGTCCAGATAGGTGCGTGAAACGCCCATCAGTAAGACAAGCGACAGGATGACAGAGGCGAACAAAACGCCAAACGTATGCCTGTTGAGAAATTCCGTAAATCCACCAAGGAAGTTTTGCGCACTGGCCGGCTGTTTTGAGGGCTTAATTGGAAACAGGGCAAGGCCCGCAGCAATCCAGGTAAAACAGAGAATAAACCCCGAGACCACGCCGACAGTCACAACATTGGCCAACGCATGAAAGCTTGGTGAATCCGCGAAATTCAGCACGAAAAAGCCGACCGATGTCGTCGCAGTCGTCAAAAATATGGGGAAGAAATTGGCTTTGATGGACGCCAACACCGCCTCGCGGCCAGATAAACCGTCATCGACATATTTGTGGGTGCCGATGACGAAATGAACGCCGCTTGCCAGCGCTAAGATCATGACAATCACCGGCACGGCGGAGAAACCTGGATCGATGACGCGTCCATTATAGCCTGCGAAGCCAAGGGCAATGAGCGTCGCCATCAAGACGGATGTCAGTATGAAGAAGGTTGACATGGAAAACCGGAAGAACAGTACGACCATGAAACCGATCAGCAGAAAGCAGCCAGGAACAATCGACGCGGTGTCTCGTTCGGCGGCCTCCGCGAACAGGGCCATCAACGCTATGTTGCCGGTTATGTGCGGTACAAGGTCTGATCCGTTGCCGGAACCGGTCTCGTCGGCAACAAATTTGCGAACGGCTGCCATGATCTCAGCCACTTCGAGCGTTGCATCTGTCGGTATCTGGAAGTTGATGTTTATGGCCGCGGTCGCGCCGTCTTCAGAGATGAGCCAATTTTTAAGGAGGTCTTCTCGGGCAACGCGATCCTGAAACAAACTCATCCGTTGCGTTGTTGTCAGATCCGCTCTTGACGGATCATACGCAAACGGGCTGAGTGCCTTTATCTCGACATCGTCGCCGACGGAATCCAAAAACTGATAGTTGGTGATCGAGTCGACCCGGATGGCAAAGGGCAGGGCCCATGCATCATCCGTCATTTGGTGCAGGGCTCTGACGCGGCGTTCGGTAAAGACAGAACCGTCTGGCGCATGCAGTGCAATGAACACGTTATTGTTCTGCGAGTAGACGTTTTCAAACGCTTCTAATCTTTTCAAATCCGCGTTTTCTGGACCGGCAAACCTTCTGGTATCGGATGAAACGGTTAGATTTTGGGTGCCCGTTGCAATGAGCAGCGTAACGACCACGCACCCCAGAAGCGTAAGCCATGGATGAAACACGGGAAGCGAGAGGAAACCCGGTGCACCGGACTGCGGGGATTCTTGACTTTTTGTCGGCACGACTTCTTCAGCCACAACTTATGATTGATAATCGTAGTTCTTAGTTTATAGTGCGTCTGTCAGGCCGCAGTTTGGCAGTAAGCTCGTAAGTTGTCAGCTACCAAATTCTCGAGAATTTGTCAGTGCGATTGATGATGAAGGTCGGAAATACATGTCGTCGAGACTAAAAATATATTTGTTACTCACAACAATTCGGTTTGGGAAAACCAAAACTTGAAAGGCGAAAGTATCGAGTACCTGTCAGAAGTATATTTTCAAGAAAATCTTTTGTTCATCAGATCGACGGGGCGACATACAAGAAATTCTGTCTACACGCTTTGAGTGTCGGGTGGAGGGCGGTAAAGGTTGCTATGGAGGCAGGAGCAGAAACAAGACTGACCCTAGCAATGGTTTTGCAGGTTGTGAGGAACAGGATTGAGTGGTGGGGAGCTGTTAGGTAATTCACAAGTATAGGGAATGGCGGTTAAGTATAATTTTTGCTGTAAGTCACTAGTTAAAATTTTAATCAAATTGTCGACGAATAAATTTGAAATTAACCAAAGTTAACAAGTGACTCCCTTGCGAAAATCGATTTAGATGAAAGTGTTAACGAAATATTAATGCGGCAAATTTTGAACTTGGTTAACAAAGAATTAATGTAATGTTAGCGAAAGACTAACAACTGGTTAACGGTGGGCCGGAGTATTATGGCGCGGTCATATGAAGAGTTGAGCGGTGCTGAAGGGCGCGAAGTTTTTTTTCGCGCCGAGCGTATTCCTGCGCGCGCTCTTTTTGGCGACCGCCAGCCCGAGGTAAAGCTGCACAACCATGAGGTATCTCTCATCGACCTCAGCATGAGCGGGTTGGCGCTTGAAGTCCCAGCGGACGATATGAACGGTTTTGCCAAAGATGCGGAGTTTCCGCTTGTCATTGATTTTAAGGGCAAGACCCTCTTCGAAGGGACCGGTCGGGTCGCGCGCGTTGAAGAAAACGACGATGGCGCAAAACTGGGCATTGCCCTGCCTGCCGCCTATCTGGACTTGGATGCTCTACGGTCTGAAATTTTGCAGGTATCGGCTGTATCTGATGGCCAGATAAACTATCTAGATATGCGTCGGCACGTATCGCCGCACTACCGGGCGTTTATTTCCGATCTCTCTTTTCTGCTTAACGGCTACAAACGAGAGATCGAAGGGTTTGTCGCGCAGATGGATCCAACCAAAGACCAGATTGAAGAATTTCTTCAAGCCTGTGAAGCAACGGCAATTCCTCAATGGCGCGCCTTGTGCGAAGAGGGAAACGCGTTGATGGCGGATATGGCCGATGCCGAAGAAGTGCGGTGGTCAAAACTCTTTACAGAAATCAATATCACGACCGAAACAATGGTGTCGCCCCTGCAACGCCGGGCTTATGAAAAGCCGTTGGGGTATCCGGGCGATTACCGCGTGATGGATTATGTCTATGACTGGGCGCGGGAAGGGGACACGCCTTACGCTCAATTTGTGCATCGCCTTGCTCTTGAACCTATGGAATGCGTCAAAACCAGGCTCAAAAAACAAGAAGAGATCATTCTGAGCGAGATAGAGCGTGCCGGTAAAAAAGAACCGTTCCGCATCACCAATATGGCGTGTGGAACCGCGCAGGAAATTAGAAATCTCCTAGATCAAAAGGCGTTCAAATCCCCTGTTGATATGACGCTCGTCGATCAAGAAAAAAACACATTGGCGTATGCGTATGAGCGGACCTACCCAGCCGTTCAGGATTTAAAAGGCTTGGTGACATTGAAATACTGGAACGCGAGCTTTAAGCAGCTGTTGCGTCCAAATGAACTTCTCGCGGATTTGCAGGGACAAGACCTTATCTATTCGCTGGGCTTGTTCGACTATTTGAAAGAAAAACGCGGTCAAAGATTAATCGGCGGTCTTTTTAACAAGCTGGCGCCAGGAGGGCTGCTGGTGATCGCCAACCTGAAAGAGGGCGCCGTGTCCAAATGGACGTCCGAATTCATGTCCGACTGGTCGATGATCTATCGGACACCGGAAGAAATGCGAACATTGGCAGATGGCCTTAATGGCGCGGATGTTTCCATCGAGACTGATGATTTGGACGAAATACTGTTCCTTAAAGTTAGAAAACAACAAGCATGAGGAAGTGTTCAGGCAGCGGAAGCTTGGCAAAAAGGAAATTATTTTGAACATGCTGACACGTACAGAAACCGCAGAAAGCGGTATCGCGCTTCCGAACAAATCTTATGCGGGGGCGTCCAAAGACGCGATCTCTCACCACTATGATAACGGCATTGCTTTCTACAAGCTGTGGCTTGGCGATGACATGTATTACACCGCCGCGAAGTTTGTGGATCCGCTTACGGACAAAATCATTCACGACAACTACAAGGATGCGCAAGACGCCAAATCCAAATTTCATTTGGATGCGGTTGGGGCGTCCAAAGACCGTTCCTTACTGGACATCGGTTGCGGATGGGGGACGTCACTTACCTATGCCTCGCGGCACGAACGCTTCAGCAACGCCTTGGGTCTTACGTTGAGTGAACAACAAGCCGGCTACGTAAATTCTCTTGGGCTGCCGAATGCACTTGTGTTGGCGGAATCCTACGAACATTTCGAACCTCAAGATACGTTTGATGGGATCATCACCCTGGGCGCGTTGGAACATTTTGCTAAACCGTCGATGAAGCGGGCTGACAAGATACATGTTTACGAAGGGTACTTCTCCCGATGCGCCGAATGGCTCAACAAAGGGGGGCATCTGTCGGTTCAATGCAGCACGTGGAATGGAATCTCGCGGGAATTTGCAGAGCGTATCGTGCCGTCGGACGTATTTCCTGAATCGGATTTGGCCTATGAAGACGAAGTCTTTGAGGCCGCAGCGCCGTATTTTGAGCTGCATCATTATGAGCGCAGCATGACGGACTACATCTTGACCATTAAGTATTGGCACGACCGCCTTAAGGAGAACCGTGAGGAAATCACGGCGTTGATTGGTCAAGAACAATACGATTTTCACGACCGTTACATGCGCCGAGTGTCAGCCGGGTTTAAGCGGCGCCGTATTCAGCTCAGCCGGTTTGTGTTTCGTAAGCGCTAAATCGTTTATGCAGTGCTGGCGCGTTATGCGGTTTGAGGGGCGTCAAACCGGTCGCCTGATGGCTCGGATACTTCTGTGCTTAAAACGCGTGATCTCGGCAGGGTCATAAGGACCGTCGTGCCGTCACCCAGAACACTCTTTAGCTCAAGTTTGCCGCCGTGCAGTTCCAGAATTTTCTTAACCAAGGGAAGGCCCAGTCCGGTACCGCCAACCTGACGGCTTTGAGCATCCTCCACCTGCACAAATGGCTCCAATATCGAGGAAATGTCTTCTTCGGCGATACCAATGCCGGAGTCCCGCACGGAAATCGTACAGCCGGTTTCCTCATTGTTTTCCAGGCTCACCTGCACATTGCCGCCTGCTTGGGTAAAGTTGATGGCGTTCGCAAGGATGTTGATGACGGCCTGTTTCAAACGGCGCATATCGGCGCTGACAAACAAGGACTGGTTCTCGCAATCGCTCGTCAATGTGATCTCAGCTTCATGGGCCTTTTCGTGGACCATGCGAACCGCCTGAACAACAATGTCGCAAATGTCGAATTCATCTTCGGTAAGGTCCAGTTTACCGGCTTCGGCCTTGGAAAGATCCAGAATGTCATTGATGATCCCCAGCAGGTGGCGCCCACTGGAGTTTATGTCCCCTGCATAATCTTTGTACTGTTCTTGCCCGACGCTGCCGAACATCTCGTCCTTGATGATGTCTGAGAAGCCGATAATGGCATTCAACGGTGTCCGCAGTTCGTGGCTCATTACCGCCAGAAATTCACTCTTGGCGTGGTTCGCGGCCTCGGCATGGAAGCGCAGTTCGTTTGCTTGCGCTTTCTCCACAGCCAGGGCTTCGCTGTTGACGAATTCTCGCCGGACGAAATATTCCAACACATATTTTGAGAACATCGACATCATCAAGCCGAGCGAAAGAAAGGCGGCGTTGTTGATCAATGCCCATGATGGAAGGTTTTCGAACAAGATTGCCGTTGCCAGATATGACACCACAAGCAGGCACAGCACCGTGGCATAGCTCACGAAACGAAGCTGTACCAAGCTGATCCAGAAAACCGTGATGAGCGTGATCCCAGCGTAATAGAGGTAATTGATCGGTTCTGATGTGAGCATCGTCATCGTGATGATGCCACTTCCGCCCAAATACAGACCGACTGCCAGGAACGCTTCGAAATGTTGGCGAAACTGCTTTAGGGACGCAAATGTGAGAGATACAAACGCTAATGGCGCAATGATCAAGAACCGGATAAACCAGACCGCATAGAGCTCATACGGATCAGAAATCAGGATGTAATCGAGGACGGCAAACAGCATGTAAATGAAAATGCCGAATGCAATGAAGTATTGCGCAACCGAAAGGGTTTGTTCCGCGGTCTGAAGTGTAAATCGCTTCTCCATGTCGCGATCACGGAATCGCAGCGTGTATGGCGACATATCGGCCTGATTCGCTCCTTTAGAGCGTTTCGGTCCTATGAACATCTCAATACACTCCGCCCGGATCGTTCATGAGCGCGGGACAGCAAGAGCCAGTAGCCATTAAAACGGGTCGTGTGATCCGCCAAGAAGTCAAAATTCGCGAAAAGCCAAAATGAATTCGCTCGAAAACTTAGAGGATCAGAGTTAAGTTGCGCTTAAATGGTGTGTATGGAGATGACAGCGGTGCTGTTGTTTACGCTCTGTTAAGAATCGTCCGTATGGAACCGAATAAGGCCTTCTTGGGCGACAGAGGCGACCAGGGTGCCGTCTTGAGAATAGAAGCTGCCACGGCTTAATCCGCGGCCGCCAAACGAGGCCGGGCTATCCTGTGCGTAAAGTAACCATTCATCGGCACGAAATGGCCGGTGAAACCACATTGCATGGTCAAGACTTGCGGTTTGAAGCTGGTCGTCAAGCCAACTGACGCCGTGAGGGAAGATGATGGTGTCAATCAAGGTCATATCGGACGCATAGGCCATAATGCATTGATGAAGCGCCGGATCGTCAGGGAGGTCACCGGCGGCACGCACCCAAACATTTTGAAATGGCGGCACTTTTTTCGGGTGCAGCAGGTCTTGGTAGTCCACAAGCCGGGTATCTATGGGTTGTTCGCGCGAAAACCATTTTCTGTATTCTTCAGGCAATTTTGGGGCAACTTCACGCCGCCGTTCTTGCTCGGACGGTAAATCGTCGGGACCGGGAATATCCGGCATATCGAATTGATGGGCGAGGCCGGATTCACCGGCATGAAAAGACACGGCCATATTAAAGATTTGTTTACCGTGTTGAATGGCGACGACCCGGCGGTTTGTGAACGTGTTTCCATCCCGGCTGCGGTCCACTTCATACAAAATGGGAACTTTGGGATCGCCAGGACGCAAAAAATAGGCATGCAGCGAATGGGCAAGGCGCCCCTCGACCGTTCGTGCGGCCGCCACCAGGGCCTGACCCAGAACCTGGCCGCCATACACTCTTTGCCAACTATCTTCGGGACTGACACCACGAAACAGATTGACTTCGATCTGTTCCAGATCAAGTAGATTAAGAAGATCTTTTAGTGCTGCGCTCATGGTGAGACTTTCCAGATAGAATCGACGCGAATGTACAAAGACGCGGTATAGCGGGTTAGCGGATAAAATACGAGATGGGCAATTCTGCCGCGCCGAATCTTATGGTATGGCCGAGGCGCCCACCGCTATATGAGCCATTGATGAAGAAAACGAAAGACACCAAGAAGCGGATAATTGCCGCCGGATCCCAATTATTTCGTCGACGGGGCTATTTCGGCACGGGCTTGTCGGAAATTCTGAAAGAAAGCGGTGCCCCCAAAGGGTCATTCTATTTTCATTTTCCGAAGGGAAAGGACCAACTGGCCGCCGCTTGTGTGGATGCCGCGGCGGAAGATGTGGCGCGCGGGTTAGAAGCCGCCGCCGAAAACTCACAAAGTATCGCGGAGTTTGTGGAGAACCTTATCGAAGGGTATGAACGCATGTTGCAGCGTTCAGACTTTGGGGCAAGTTCCATGTTGACCAACATTTCGCTTGATGTGGCGCCCACCAACAAGATGATCAGTGATCATCTTCAAAAAGGCTATCGTCGGTGGCACAAAATCATCGCTGAATTCTGTGCACGCCAATTAGGGTCCCGTCAGGAAGGGTCCGATATGGCGGTTCTCATCATATCCAGCTTGGAAGGGGCGCTGAGCCTTTGTCGTACGGAACAATCGACAGCGCCGCTAAAAGCTGTTGCTCGGCGGTTAAAGGCACAGGGTCAATCGACTGAAAAACTCGCCACTACCCCTCAGTAGACTGATTTTTTAGCTCAAGCTTCTCGAATTTGCCAAGTCCACAACTGCCTAAAGTGCCAGAATTGAAGGTATCGAGAACACTGATAATTTCGTTTTGGCACAGCTCCGAAAGGCGGTTGTCGAAACTGTAGGCATCGTTGAACCGCAACCCACCGCAGCCTTTTCCCAAACGATTGAGATAAAGGTCGCCATTGCGAAGCTTGAACAGAATGTGGCGATCGTCCAGCGGGTCGGACCGTGAAATATTGACGGTTTTGACGCATCGACGGGTTTCGCCGGTGATTTCGTATTTGGCGAGTTCCTTGGGAAGAGCAACGTCCTCATCAGCAGATGAAGCGGCGGACAAACCAATGATCGAGCTTGCCAGCGTACATGCGAATACCGTTCTTTTTATCATGGCACGAGACCTCCAAAAGCATTAGACGCACAGCTTATCGCCAAAAGCCCAAAATACCCAGATAGGTAACTTCACTTTACCGCTATCGCCCCGACCGGTCCTGGGCCTAGCGTCGGCGATCCGGCACTTAGTGATCATGGGCAACCTTAGCGCCCGCGGGAATGCGTATGTCATCCACCAGATCTCGAATACGGGTGGGGGTGGGATCCGTAAACTTCGCCACCGCGAGCGCCACGCCAAAGTTGACCAGCATGCCGATGGTGCCAAAGCCCTCCGGTGATATGCCGAACAGCCAGTGGTCCGCCGAATTAGTCGCGCCAAACCAGGGTGACTTAAAATAGGCGATATAGGCAATTGTTACGGTCAGCCCGGCAACCATGCCGGCGATGGCCCCTTCTTTGTTCATGTCTTTGTAGAAAATTCCCATAAGGATCGCCGGGAAAAGTGATGCCGCCGCCAACCCAAAGGCGAGGGCGACGACTTGGGCAACAAAGCCAGGTGGATTGATCCCGAGATAACCAGCAATCAAGATGGCGCCAATCGCAGCCCCTCGGGCGGCCAGCAATTCCCCCCTCTCCGTGATATCCGGCCTGTAGGTCTTTTTAAGCAGGTCATGACTGATTGATGTGGAAATCACCAGCAGCAATCCGGCGGCGGTCGACAAAGCCGCGGCAATGCCGCCGGCCGCGACCAACGCGATGACCCAGGGGGGTAGTTTCGCGATTTCGGGGTTCGCCAAGACCATAATGTCCCGGTCCACATCGACTTCATTTAGGTTAGCCGTCGGAACGTTTGAAAGAAGTTTCTCGCCACTGGTCCCACGTTCGCCGGTGAATTGGGCCTTTCCATCGAATGGTTTGCCAGCGGAATATTGCACCACGCCATCATTGTTTTTATCGATCCACCGGATCAGGCCAATATTCTCAAAAGTTTTAAAGAACTGCGGCGTGCCGCCGTCTGCTTCCGTCGCAGCATAGGTGGAGCCATTAACGGTTTCAATGAAATTGATCCGGGCAAAGGCGCCGACCGCGGGGGCGGTGGTGTAAAGAATGGCAATAAACGCCAGGGCATAACCGGCGGATAGGCGCGCATCCGATACCTTAGGCACAGTGAAAAAGCGAACGATCACATGTGGCAGTCCGGCGGTCCCCACCATCAGCGCCAGAGTAATGGCAAACACATCGATCATCGTCTTTGATCCAAGTGTGTACGGATTAAAGCCAAGATCGACCAATGTTTGGTCCAGTTTCTGCAAAACGGTGAGGCCGGAACCATCCGCAAGGGTCGATCCCAAGCCGATTTGCGGAATTGGATTTCCGGTAATCAAGATAGAAATGAAAATCGCAGGCGTGAGATAGGCGACAATCAAGACACAATATTGGGCAACTTGGGTATAGGTGATGCCTTTCATCCCGCCCAAAACGGCATAGAAAAACACAACTGCCATGCCCACCAACACCCCGTAGTGCACATCGATGTCCAAGAAGTGAGAAAATACGACCCCCACACCGCGCATTTGGCCTGCGATGTAGGTGAACGAAATAATAATCAGACAGAGCACGGCCACCACGCGAGCAGTGCTGGAGTAGTATCTTTCTCCAACAAAATCCGGCACGGTAAATTGGCCAAACTTACGTAAATAGGGGGCAAGAAGCAGGGCCAACAGGACATAACCTCCTGTCCACCCCATCAGAAAGGTTGAGCCGTCATATCCGGCAAACGCAATAATTCCAGCCATGGATATGAAGGATGCGGCGCTCATCCAATCGGCGGCGGTCGCCATGCCGTTGGCAACGGGGTGAACACCGCCGCCGGCCACATAGAATTCATTCGTGGACGATGCGCGTGACCAAATGGCGATACCAATGTAAAGCGCGAAAGACGCACCGACGACAAGATAGGTAAGAAGTTGAGTGCTCATCATTCGCCCCTAATCGTCATCGTCCACGCCGAAGCGCCGCTCAATGACTTTCATTTGGTGGGCGTAATAGAAAATAAGCGCCACAAAGACGAAGATGGATCCTTGTTGGGCGAACCAGAACCCCAGCGGAAATCCGCCCAAGGACAGTGTGTTGAGGGGGTGCACGAACAAAATGCCCGCACCGAAAGACACAACAAACCAAATCGCCAGAAGCATCAACATCAAACGAATATTGGCCGACCAATAACTCTGCACCCGCTGTTCGCTGAGCACTTCGCTGTCGTGATGACCGTGCGCAGGATGATTATCCGGTAAGGATGCCGCGGCGGGGGCCTTTGGTGTATCTGCCGGTTTTTCCGGCGTGTTTGAGTCTGGTGGGTTGGATTCCAACGTGCGCTCCCCCGCATTATTTTTCTAAATTGAAGCGCTGGAGAGTACGCCGCGTCGCTTTAGAGCACAACCTGGATAAAATTGTTCGTAAGTGCGCTCAGCCGATTTTACAGCTGCCGGGCGGAGAAGGTGTCGCAGGCCTCCACGCTGCCGGTGCGATAGCCGGTCATGAACCATTTTTTCCGTTGCGCCGACGTGCCATGGGTAAACGATTCAGGCGTTACGCGGCGGCCGGCATTGCGTTGCAGCGTATCGTCACCAATGGCGGACGCAGCCCTTAGGCCTTCGTCGATATCGCCTTCTTCCAGAATACCCGCCGTGCGGTCTGCTTCATGGGCCCAGATACCCGCGTAGCAATCGGCCTGCAGTTCCATTCGAACCTGCAGCGCGTTTTGTTCGACCTTGCCCACAGCCGCTTGTTTCTGGCGTACTTGGGCCGAGATGCCCGTGATCGTTTGAATATGATGTCCAACTTCGTGAGCGATCACATAGGCACCGCCAAAATCACCGGGCGCGCCGAAACGGTTCGCAAGCTCGTTAAAGAAGCTTGTGTCGAGATACACTTTCTTATCCGCCGGGCAATAAAACGGTCCCGCTGCGGACGTTGCCCCGCCACAAGCGCTTCGAACAGAATTCGTGAAGATCACCATGTTTGGGGGGGCATATCGGCTGCCCGCTTCCGCAAACTTCCTTTTCCAAACATCCTCCGTTTCGGCCAACATGACACTCGCGAAGGCAAACTCTTGATTGCTTTGCGCGGACTGTGGCGCCGCCGTTTGAGGGCCCGTAGGAGCGAGGAGAGCGAGAGGGTTGAGGCCAATCGCCTGAAGCGCGAAAAAGCCCCCGATCAGCACAACGATGCCGCCCACACCAAACTTGCCGATCACAAAGCGAAGAATCGGAACGATGAGCCCAGCGGCCGGCATGCCCGCGCCGCTAACGGCTCCGCGCCGATCTTCCACATTGTCGCTCTGACGGCGGCCTTGCCACTTGACCATGGTGTGTCTCCCCAAATTCTTCGACACCTTATTGTCCCGATTTTTGGGATGACAGCCAGCCCAAAATAGCACCTGTTCTGGGATTTAGACGGGCACGCACCGCTTTTGAAGGTCGATGTTGTAGATCGGTCTTTGAGGTGAATCAACGCATCCCGACATCTAAAAAGTCATAGTTGCCGACCCTGAGTGGTGGAACTCGACAGAGGGAGAAGAGCAGTATGACCACAGAGAACTATCTGCAGCACCTCAACGACCGTATCGCGGCAATTGACCATAAGATCGCCGAAGCGCGCGACTTTTTGGAAAACGGTAAGCTGGCGGAAAGGGTGATCGCAGCGGGGGAACTGACACTTTTGGAAGCCGACCGCGAGAAATACGCTCAGAAATTCGCCAAAGCCAAGGAAAGCCATGCCGAAGAATGGTCGGCCCTAAACACGACATTACACGAAGACCTTGATGCCTTGGCGGATGCTATCGAAAGCTGGATTGTAAAACATCAGACCATTCGCCGTTAGGTAATCCCTCCCTTTAATGGCGCGACCATTGCGAGAGGTTCCCTTGTCTGACAAAGTGCATTCATGCTGAAGTTTCAAGGCTTCGGGGGGCATAGGTGACATGAGTAGCCTTTTGGGCGCCATACGACGATTTTTTCGATTTTTGTTTGTATCGGCGCTGGTCATTGTCGTGCTTGGTACGGCCCTTGGCGTTGCCGCGGTCGCCTACCGGAAACCGGTACTTGAGTTTGTACTCACCCAGACGCTTGCATTTTACGGATATTCAGGCTCTCAACTCACCGTCGATGAGGTCTCCACCGAACGACTCCGTGTGAGTGACATTGTATTCGAGCCGACCGGCTCCACGGTTCGATCAATCGCGATTGCTTATGTGCCGAATGAGATCTTGCGCGGTCGTTTGCGATCCGTCGCTTTGGACGGGATCCGGCATGAATTGGATTTGAACGAACTCGGACAAGGTGCCGCTGGATCTTCTGCGATGACTTGGGTTAAAGGCCGGACGTTTCAATCCGGCGCGGTGCTAACGGTAAGTGACAGCTTAATCAGCTTGAAGAACGCGCCTGTTGGCGACGTGGTGCTTGCCGGTGAGGGGCATGCGGATTTTTCTAAGACGCCGGCCTCATTCCATGTGGAGTTAGCTACCGATTCCGTGGACACCACGGCCCCCTTAAGAAGGTTCTCATTCACCGGGGGAGGCACAGCCACCCCTAACAGTATCGACATCAGCGGGCCCACCAACGTTTCGCTGTCCAATAGTGCTTTCGGAGACTGGCAGATCGACCGGTTAGACTATGATGATGTGGCCCGGCTGTATATTCAGGGTCAATCGGCGTCGTTCACATTGGAGGCTCCGGTAAGTCTTGCGATCCGCAATGTCAGCCGCGACGGTGGTGAGACCCCGCCGCAACCAAGCAGCGTTCCATTTGCATTCAACTTAGAAACCGGCACCGCGGAAGTTAGGGCGGATTGGACCGATGGATTTTCCGGGGCAGCGGAATTGAGCGGCGCCTCCATCGAAATTGAAACTTGGAAAATCAGAGGGGAAGAGATTGTTCTAAGGTTGCCGTTCGAGAAAAGTGACCTCTCACAGACCTCTACCCTCAGTGGTCGGATCAGTGATTTATCAACATCTCCGCGTTTCACCCCCCAATACCTAAATGCATCCATTCAGCGTAACGAAGAGGCATTCGACCTTGAGGCAACCCTAAAGACAGTTGGTGAAAGCGCGACAATATCGTTGACGGGCCGGTATGAATTGGGTGGTGATGGCGTGATCGATTTCGGTCCGAACATGCTGACATTTGCAGTGGGAGGATTGCAGCCTGAAGGCTTGAGTCCCAATCTGTCGGTGTTTGAAAACACAAAGGGGAGGGTACAGGTCAGCGGCCAAATCACACTTTCTCCAAATGAGCCGGTTAAAAGCAAAGCGGATCTCAAATTGATCAATGTCGATACCGACTTCACGGCCTTGTCATTTTCCGGCATTTCAGGTGATCTGACCCTATCGGATATCTTCGATATTCGATCGCCGCCGGGGCAAGTATTTCGCGCGCGTCAGATGACAGCGCCGGTCCCTTTGAAAAATCCAACCGTCGTGCTGCAGTGGGTGCGGTCAGGGCGCGACCCCCTCATACGTATAGAGTCGGCTAATGGTCAGTTTGCGGATGGAACCATAAGCCTGGAAGACACGCCCATACGTTTAAATGCCTCTACCAACGACTATCGCCTGATGTTTGATAAGCTGTCTCTGGAAACGCTGTTAGAGGAATGGGCGGCGGGACGGGTGAGCGGCTCTGGACGCCTGTCCGGAACCATACCGTTCACGCTGGGTTCAGACGGGCCGATTATCGTCAATGGTGAGTTATCGGCGGAAGACGACGGTTTCATCAAAGTCCATTGGGGAGAGGCACGGGGATCGTTGGAGGCGCAGGGATCTGAATTTGCGTTGATGGTCCAAGCGCTCGACAATTTTCAGTACCGTGTGCTCAATGTAGGTGTCAGGCGGCCAAGCAATGATGAATTGTCGTTGCTGGTTCAATTGGAAGGCGCAAACCCTGACGTGCTGAATGGTTACCCGTTTCGCTTCAATATCAACTTGTCAGGTGACCTTGAGAAAATCCTCGCGGCGATTGCCAAAGGACAAAGCCTGACACAAGATCTTTTGCGTGGGCGTATAAACGATGCTAACTAAACACACGTGCTTTTGGGTATTTCCGCGGGGGTGAGGTCTGCCACCATGTTTTTTTCGATGTTCGCAAGACGTTTCAATCAGCCGCCTTATTCCGGATTGGCCCTGATGCCGCCGGTGATTTTCGCGTCGGTCCTTCTCGCGGCGTGTCAGCCAACGGTGAAGGTCGAGGCGCCCGATGAACCGATCACGATCAATCTGAACGTCAAACTGGATGCGGATGTGCGGGTAAAGCTTGAAGAGCAAGCACAGAAAGACATCGATAAAAATGAAGACATTTTTTAGGGTGCCTCTCATGCCAAGCAAAATTTTTCCATGGATGACACATATTTTCGCAATCATTGTTTTGAGCATGATTGCAACACCGTCACTGGCCAGTTCGCTTGATGATTTTCGGAAATCGGGCGCCATCATCGAACGGTTCGATGGGCTGGTGGAAGCGGCGCCGTCTGCCCCGGCGGCCGCAAAATCTATGGTCAATACGGTCAATGCCAAACGCCGCAAGCTCTACAATGACCGCGCTAAACAGCAAGGCGTTCCGGCATCGGAAGTGGCGAAGGTCTATGCCCAGCAAATATTTGCAAGCGCGCCGAAGGGAACCCGCTTCCGAAAAGCGGACGGCACAATCATCCGCAAATAATACCCCCCTTAATCCGGCCACGCACCTCTCTGTGATTTGCATATTGGCGGTTGGGCCTTAACATACGGCCCAACAACCATTGGGGGGAAACAGGTGTTTCGGCTTTTTTCGACCTGGCGTCGGCGCGCGCCCACGCCTTATGCAACCTATTTCAAGGGCCATCACGAGGAAAGCACTCCCTCGCTTGATGCTCAGGCCATTGACTATCACCGGCGTCCACCCGCCGGCAAAATGTCCACCATTCCCACAAAGGAACTGGAGACCCAGTTGGATTTGTCGCTTGCCTATTCGCCGGGTGTGGCGGCCCCTTGCCGCGCAATTCATAAGGACCCGGAAGAAGCGCGGCATCTCACCATGCGCAATAATTTGGTTGCTGTAATCACCAACGGGACCGCCGTGCTCGGCCTCGGCGATATTGGCCCCTTGGCGGCCAAACCCGTGATGGAAGGGAAGGCCGCCTTGTTTCACCGGTTCGCCGGGGTTCAATCCATCAATCTGGAGATCAATGAGCGGGACCCGGAAAAGCTCGCGGAAATCATCATCGCGTTGGAACCGTCATTTGGCGGCGTCAATTTGGAAGATATCAAGGCACCGGATTGTTTTCTGGTGGAGGAAATCTGCCGACGCGAAATGAACATTCCCGTGTTTCATGATGACCAGCACGGCACCGCTGTGTGCGTGGTCGCAGCGCTCAAGAACGCCCTGGTCGTTTCTGGTCGGCAGATCGAAGACATCAAACTGGTGTGTTCCGGCGCGGGGGCATCTGCTTTGGCCTCATTAAACTTGCTGTTTGCATCCGGGCTGCGTCGAGAAAACGTTGTGGTCGTCGACAGCAAAGGGGTGATCTACAAAGGCCGAAAGAAGGGTATGACGCCCCAGAAGGAGGCGGTGGCGACAACGTCCAAGGTGCGGACCATGGAGGACGCCCTAAAAGGTGCTGATGTATTTTTGGGACTGTCCGGTGCAGGCCTGTTGCACCCGGAATGGATTAAGGCCATGACAGGCCCGCCCATCATTTTGGCGCTGGCTAATCCCGATCCGGAAGTTTGGCCGGATGATGCCCGCAGGGTGGTGCCGGATGTGATCATCGGGACCGGGCGGTCCGATTTCCCGAACCAGGTCAACAATGTGTTGTGTTTTCCCTATCTCTTCCGCGGCGCTTTTGATGCCAATGCAACTAAAGTGACGGAAAAAATGTTGTTGGCGGCAGCGAATGCCATTGCGGAACTGGCACAGCTTGCGCCAACCGAGGAAATCAAACGATTGTATCCAGGGGAAGATTTGATTTTTGGCCCGGAGTCGCTGCTGCCAAAGCCGTTTGACCACCGTTTGCTGGAACATGTGGCCGGTGCGGTCGCCGAGGCTGTAGAGGAGTAGCAAGCACCTTCGGGCAAGAGCGCATCTTGCCGCCGTTTTGCCGTGCGGGAAATCGGTGTTATTCAACGGACCAGTGATCCTTAGATATGCGCGGAACCGAGTAGCCACAATGCAGACGATTCTAGATTTCTGTGACGGCCTTCCTAAAAAGCAGCTGAAGACAGGTGATGTTCTTCTCGAGGAAGGGGCGTGCACCGGCAAGCTCTACTTTTTAATCCGTGGCCGCATAGAAATTATGAAGGGTGATTACCGGGTCAACAGCGTGTGCGATGCCGGGTCCGTTTTCGGAGAAGTTTCTGTCCTGACAGATCGTCCGCATATGGCAACGGTTCGCGTGCAGGAAGACAGCGACGTTTATGTGGTCGATAATGCGGATGACTTCTTGAAGAAAAATCCTGAGATCAATTATTTCCTGTCCAAACTGCTGGCGCAACGTCTGCAAAGCGTGACGGGATATTTAGTTGATTTGAAGCGGCAGTTTGAGGACCAAAACAATCACTTAGGTATGGTGGACGAGGTGCTTGGCTCTCTTGTGCATCAGCAGGTTGATGACTTCTCGCCAGGGTCCGACCGCGACACTTATGACCGGTCGTGACGCTTAACGTCAATTTGCCTTAAGCCAGTCCGGCAACGCCGTTACTTGCCGGGGCAGGGCGTCGGTACTTGCGAGGTCAACTTCTTCGGTTCCAGCCAGCGAAAACCACGCTGCCTTTTGGCTGTTGGTATCGAAGATGATATGGGCCGGCACGGCGCCAATTTGGCGTCCCGCGTTAAAGACCCACGTCGTTCCGATACGGTCCACCCAAGAACCGGCGGTTTCAAAGGGGGCTTCGTGAATGTGTCCCGTCAGGACGATATCGGGGCTGTATGACGCTATCCAGTCGTTGAGTTCTTGATCGCCGAAATCACGGGTGCGCGTCCGCCCGGTGGGCGAATTCAATGGTGGTGCGTGATAGACCCAAATCCAGGGATTTGCGTTCTTCATCGCATCCTGCTCGAACAATGCGGTGACGCCTTTCTGGGAAACGGGACCATCCCACCATGGGCAGATAGAGAAAAGCGCCTCACCAATTTGCAGTGAATCCCCGTCAGCCGGAATACTGAGGCGGCGCGCCTGTTCAATCCAACCGGCAGTTTTTTCACCAGCCTCGTTTCGAGAATCGAGATCGTGATTGCCGGAGCACACAACCAATTGTGTTTTCGCGGCCAGTTGTTCCAGATATTTGAGAATGACGGTTATCTGCACGCGGCCTTCCACATGCCCGGCAATGTCCAAATGGTCGCCGCCGATGATGACCACGTCGAAATCGTTGGCGACATTTAAGACCCAATCATATTGCTTCAGGGCATAATGCAGATCGGAAACGAGAAGGCATTTCATCTGGCTAGGTAAGTGATCCGTATACGGCTTCCATTATCGTGTCCGTTCGTTCTGTCATCATAAGGGCGGGCAACATGCGATTCATGACGAAGGTGATGGTCAACCTGTTTTTGAGGTCGTTCATCACCATGGATCCACCGGCGCCATACCAAAAAATGACGCTTTCATTGGGCGGCGGGGTCGATCCGATTTGAAGGCCATATCCCATGCCATGCCGCAGTGGAAAACCGAGCACCAAATCCTTGCCGCTAATTTGTTCCTCCAGGGCAACGCGGACACCGCCTTCAGACAGAATCTGTTTTCCTTGAAAGGTCCCGCCATGGGAAACGACGGATTGGACCATGGCCGCGCCCCTGGCTGAGCCATGACCGTTCGCCGCCGGTATTTCAGCGTGCCGCCAATCTGCGCCGTTCACATCATGCATATCGATGGCAGGATTTCCCAATGTCCGCCCCAACAGTTCCGGCTGAAAAAACGAAAAGATGAATTCCAGTATCGGTTGGCTTTCAGCCGGGATAATGTCCGCAACAGGCAGGGCAAGATCGTCGGGAAGGCCAATATAAAACGGCGCATTTAGGGGCTCTGCAAATTCGCGGGCAAAAAACTGCCCGAGCGATTGACCGCTGATCCGCCGGACCACTTCGCCGACAAGGTAGCCTTGGGTGATGGCGTGATAGCCGGAGGCGCTGCCGGGTTCCCACAGGGGCGCTTGTTGAGCCAACAGCGCGGTCGCTTTTTCCCAATCATAAAGCACCGCCGGATCAATCTGACTGTCCCAAGTGGGCAGGCCCGCCGTGTGAGACATCAGATGCGACACCTTAATGTCGGATTTTCCATTGGCTGCAAAATCTGGCCAGTATTTCGATACGGGATCGTCAAAGGAAAGCTCACCACGATCGGCCAGTAACAGTGCGCACATGGCCGTCATGGGTTTGGTGGACGAAAAGACGTTAACGATCGTGTTTTCCTGCCAGGGCTTGGTGCGGTCATAGTCCATCCACCCTGCCCACAAATCCACCACCACATCGTCATTGTGGGTCACGCAAACGCCGGCACCCACATCATGGCCTTTGGCAAAGTTCGCGGCGAACGCGTCCCGGCAAGATTCAAATTTCGGAGACACCGTCCCATGAATCTCCGGAACCGGAAGATTGTTCTCAGAACACCCAACAAGGCCCGTTCCAACAACGGCTGCAGTCGCTGATGCGCCCAGCAGCACATTTCGGCGTGTGATAGTCGGCACCATAGTCCCCCTTCGCTGTAGACCGATGCAGCATACACACCGCCGGACATATGCCAATGCCTTGATCTTGGCTGATCGGATGGGGGTGCGTGGAGCGGCCGCGGCCTAGCTTGGGAATTGGGCAGGGACCTCGCTTGGGTCAATTTTCGGGCGGTCCAGAAGCGTTGCGCGATCTTCACCCTTGCGAAAACGCGCGATGAGAGCGTCGGGATCAAACTTCACGCCAATGGGATTGGTTTCGAAGTCGCTTTTTTTGAACCAGTCCGAGACGGCGTCATTGTCTTCAAACACGTCAATTTGCAATTCGACCTGGTTTTTGTCCGGATCCTGAAAATACATGGACAATGTGGGGCCGTGATTAATGCACCAGTAAGGCTTAATCCCAATGGCGGCAAGCCGTTCATATGTGGCGAACAGGTCTTCCAACGATCCGAAGGTAAAAGCGCAGTGGTCCATGCCTGCGGCGTTTTCCGGCTTTGCCTCAAGCCCCGGCATGTTGATGAAGGCCACGCGGTGATGTTCGTCATCATAGGCAAGGAATGTCACGGCGGGGGAGGCCATGACAATGTCCGCCTCCAGAACGGTGCGATACCAATCCACCATTTCGTCGTAGCGCGGCGTTTTGAACACAATATGGGCGAACTTCGTGGGGGCCACTTTTCCGCGTTCCTGCGCCGTTTTGGGAAGGTCCGGACGGGATGTGTGTTGGTTCGGCATGGGTGGCACCTCGTTTTATTTGTATTTGACAGTTGTCAAAATAATAAATTCTGTTTATGACAAATGTCAAATACTTATCGAAGGACGGCTTGATGAATGCGCAACCCTCCACTGAGGTGGTCTCGGAACCAACCACAAAAACCGATCAAACGCGGGAAAAGCTGTTGGAGGCGGGGATCTATCTGTTTTCGCAGCAGGGGTATGATGCGACCAGCACCCGCCAGATCGAGACACGCGCCCAGGTTCAACGGAACCTGATGACCTATCATTTCGGAAGCAAGGAAGAATTCTGGAAAGCCTGTGTCGGGCGCTTGTTCCATCAAATGGAAGCCCAGTTGGGGCCTGTTCTGTCTCAATCAAAAGATATAGAGCCGGGTGAACGCATTCGTTTTCTCATTCGGCGGTATGTGCGGGCCGCGGCCGCCGTCCCAGAAATTACGCGCATCATGTTTGATGAAGGCAGATGCAATGGGTGGCGCTTGGAATGGCTTGTGAACAGCTACAGCCGCGACTTTTTCCATATTGTCGAAAACCTGTTCGACGACGGACAAAAGCACCACGCCATACCGGATATTCCGCTGACGAATTTTTACTATTTGCTTGTGGGCAGTACATCTTTGTTTTCAATGACGGCGGAATGCCAACTCATCACAGGTCAAAACACCTTGAGCGATGACATGGTTGATGCCCATGCGGATATTATGGCGCAGCTTCTCACTAAAAAATTCTAACGTCGCCCAATAGAAGATGGTGATCCGAACATGAAAAGCAATCAGGAAACAGACGTTCTTATTGTCGGTGCTGGGCCGGTGGGGCTGGTAACCGCGCTGATGTTCGAGAAACTTGGGATCAATTGGCGCATTGTAGAGCGGCGTTCAAAGCTGCATCAAGCACCGCAGGCCCATGTGATTTCAAGCCGCGCGCTGGAGATTTGCCGGTCGCTCGGGATTGATGATGCGGACATTAGAGCGCTTGGCCCTAATCCAGCAGACACCCTGAACATTCGATGGGTCGATCATCTGCTCGGACGCGACTTGGGGGTGTTTTCCATGGCGACGGATCAGGACGCCGTGATGCGTATGTTCGCGCAAACGCCCACACCCACCTGCAACCTCGCCCAAGACAAATTCGAGAAAGTCCTGTTCGATCATGTAAAGGACAAATCTGCCATCCTGTTTGACCATGGCTGGGTTTCGGCAGAACGTTCGGGAGAGTCCTACGTTTCACAAATCGAACGTCGGGATGGATCGATGCTTACAATAGAATCTCGATTTATCATTGGGGCGGACGGAGCGGGCAGCGGTGTTCGCAGATCAATTGGGGCGCGGATGGAAGGGCCCCACCATATTCAGAGTTTCGTCAATATCCACTTTCACGCCAATCTCCGCGAGCAGCTTCAGGGACGGGAAGGGCTGTTATATTGGGTGATGGATCCGGAATGTGCAGGCACGTTTATAGCGCATGAGATCGACCATAACTGGATTTACATGAAAACGCTGGACACGGATCAACCGCCGGAACAGTTGGATGAACCTTATTATGCTGAGTTACTCCGCAAGGCGATCGGTGCGAATGTTCCCCATGACATCCAAAGCATGAACAGCTGGGTGATGACGGCCCAAGTATCGGATGCCTATCAAAAAGAGGGCGTCTTTTTGGTGGGGGATGCCGCCCATCGTTTTCCGCCCACCGGCGGTATTGGCATGAACACGGGCTTTCAGGACGCCCATAATTTAACCTGGAAAATCGCCATGGTGTTACGTGGCGGGGACGCCGGTTTGTTGGAGACTTACGAGGGGGAGCGGCGCCCCTCGGCCGCGGCGAATTCTAAGCAGAGCCATCAAAACTTCCTGAATATGGTGGAAGTGAACAAAGCCTTGGATGCGGATGGCGACGGCATGGCCACAATGAGCGATTTTGATCGCGTATTGGGAGATGCGGACCGCCAATCCCTTGTGCAACAGGCCATCAATAATCAGGCCAAGCACTTCAACATGGCGGGGCTCGATCTTGGTGTTTGCTATACGTCGCAAATGATCTGGGCCGACGGTGCCCCGCCCGTGTCGGACAATCCCATCTCTCATTATGTGCCGTCCACCACACCGGGCTGCCGCCTTCCACATTGCTGGCTGCAACAAGGTGCCGAGAAGCTGTCCACGTTAGATCTGGTGCAACGCGACGCTTTCTTGGTGCTGGCTTTTGACGCGGACCCTAATGGGCTTGATAGCGCGTGTGAGGATCTTGCGAATGCGGGATATCCAGTCAGGTTGGTTCAAGTGGGGCCGCAAGCGGATGTGACACCGGCGGAAGATCAGTTTCAAGATCTTTTTGCCACAGACCAGGTGCTGATTGTCCGGCCAGACGGTCACATTGCAGCCCGTTTGACGCTCTCGGAGGCCGCCTCAAAACTGCAAGAGTTTTTTACCGCTACGGTGAGACGAGCGGCGTGATCCGGTTACTTTAGCGTCCGCTGTGGAAATTGGATGGCGGACGGGGTGAGATTCGAACCACAGCGATGCGGGGCCCATTGCCAATTCTTTGATGGTGAGGTCGCAATCCCACCGAACAGGTTCAGGCGATATTGACAGGAATGGCCATTCGGCGACCACCACGCAATGGTTATCAGCGGGTCTCTTCGACGGCGTCCTCGACTTCATCGCGGGCCCAGAGCAGGAAGTTCTCGACGGCGTCGCGGCGAGGCGCGTCCGGCAGGTAGGCGACGTAGAAAGCAAGCCCGTCGATAGAGAAATCAACCGGTTGAACCAACGCCCCGGAGGATAGCTCGCGTCGGACCAAGACGTCGCTGACCAGCGCGATGCCCTGTCCCGCAAGCGCCGCTTCGATTGCGTGAGGTTCTTCGCTAACGCGTAAGCCGCCCGCACAATCGATCCTGGCGGCGTCCGGTTCCACGGCGCGGGCCTCCTTGACATATCGTTCCCAGGTCGGCGGGTCCAAGTTCGGCCGCTTCCAGCGGAAATGAATAAGGGGGTGTTGCGTCAGGTCGGCGAGGCCGTTCACCGAAGAACCGGATTGGAGCAGTGCCGGGCTTATGACGGGGATGAAGCGGTCGCGCACCAATTCAGCGCATTCGACGTCCGGTATCGGCGTCCGCCTGTACCGGATCGCAAAGTCCGCTGCCCCGGATCTGAGGTTGGCGGGGGTCTCTGACGCATCAATTTCCAAGTCCAGGTCCACATCCGCTTTCAATTTGGCGAGGCGCGGCACAAGCCACCGGCTCGCGAATGCCGTTGTGGTGGAGACGATGAGCGGGCTGTGATCGGCGTCGCCACGCAACCCCGCAACGGCCACCGCGAAACGATCCAACCCGTCACGTAAAACGGGAAAAAGACGTTCGCCCGCGTCGGTCAACGTGATCGGTCGAGGTCGGCGGCGGAACAGATCCTGGCCTGTGATCTCTTCCAAAAGCCGGATCTGGTGGCTGATGGCGGTGGGTGTCACCGCCAATTCCTCGGCCGCTTTCGCGAAACTCATATGGCGGGCGGCGGCCTCGAAGGCGCGAAGCGCGTTAAGGGGCGGGAGCTTTCTCATGGCTGTCATGTAGGTGAATTCAATTCATCTATCAAGCGCGTTTATCGTTTTGTCCAGCCACGGCAGTAGATGAAATAAATTCATCTACTTGCTGAAAAGTTCGCATTTGTACGTGTGCGGATTGCGCCCTATCTCGGAGCAATCAGAGCCTCTCTATTAGATGGAGACCGAGAGATGACCACGGCACAAACCCTTCTGCACATCGATGCAAGCGCTCAAATCGAGGAGCGGTCGCACACACGTAAGCTGACGAACACCTTCATCGACCGTTGGACGCATCTTCGGCCTCAGGACCGCATCATCCAGCGCGATGTGGGCCGGTCGCCGATCCCAGCCATCGACCAGGATTGGATCACTGCCGCCTTCACGAAACCGGAAGACCGCACCCCGGCAATGATCGCGCGTTTAGCATTGTCCGACGAACTGGTCGACGAAGTTATCGCGTCTGATATCATCGTCATGGGGGTGCCCATGTATAATTATGGCGTGCCCGCAGCGCTCAAGGGCTGGATCGACCAGATTGCCCGCATTGGCCGAACCTTTTCATTCGATCTTGCGCGGGGCGATATCCCGATCGAGCCCATCCTCTTCGGTAAGTCACTGGTGATTATGTCCGCCCGCGGAGAATTTGGCTTCGAGCCCGGCGGCATGCGCGCGCACATGAACGCGCTCGACCCCGCGTTGGCCGCTTGCGCGCACTATTTCGGCGTTGCTCGGGAGGACATCCATACGATCACGATCGAATATCAGGAGTTCAAGGATGACCGTTATCGCCGTTCGGTCGCCGAGGCGGAAGCGGCCGTTCCCGTTCTCGTCGATCGTCTTGCAGCGCCTGGACGTCGCGCGGCCTGATCACGTCTTCGATATGTCGCAAGAATCACTAGCGGGACATTATGCGGCTCTATCTTCTGACGGAACCGAGAGGCGCTGTCGCGTTTCACCAATGTCTTCTCGGAGATCAGAATCCCCACCGAAAAGATCCAGCAATTGTATGCTCCGTCAAACGCTGGGCCAGCTCCGCGTCATAGTTTACGAAGAACTTTGCTTTCTCTGCAAAAAGCACACCTAAACCTCCCCCAATTGTCGCTGTGGCGCGAGGCGCTTCAGCCCCTAATACTGTAAACCCAGAGCCCACCAGACTTGCATCAACCACCCGGTCCGTTTCGTCGAATTCATAGTTGAAGAAGGTACGGAGTTCCGGCAGCACCTTAACATCACCCTGCATATCGAACGGCTTACGAATGCGCGCGCCCAACGAAGACTCGATTGAGGTAAGACTGCGGTCAGCAATTGTGAGGTTAGCCGCGCCAGCCCCCGTTTCTACATATCCATTTAGATCAAGATTCGTCAGGCGAAGTGAGACAGCCGGTTCAAAAACAGTATTCGACCATGTATTGAAACCGTAGGCTCCCTCTACATAGCCGGTGATTTCATCACTTTCGAACTCACTACTGGCGTTAACACCAAGGAACGGAATCGCACGACGACCAACATAACCAGTTGTTGCGTAAGAAACAGATCCGGCAAGGTAACCTGTGCCAAATTTTGCGCCGCCATACGCCGAAACACGGACAGAGTCGCCGTCTATATTTGTTTGTCGAGTGTCTACATCGGTGTCCGAGCTTGCATATCCAATGGACAGTCCAGCTAAGAAGCCGCCCGCAAACGTGTAATCGATACCTACTGTTGATCCGAACACGGTGTAATCAGTATCCGCTATCCCTGGAAGGCCTCCTTCCAGTTCACCAAATACACCATAACCCTCAACCCAAGCTGACCAGCCGCCTCCTACACTAAAGGCTTGAGACAAATTGGAGGCGGCTAACAAAGGGCGATGATTGCTTTGAGTTTGCGCAAAACCAGGCGAGGCAAAGCCCAAACTGAAAGAGTTTGCGAGTTTCTGAAAATCAGTAAAGGCTGTATGGGGTTTCCTTGGACCCGAAGCAAAACCTGACCCTAGCGTAATGCCAAACCGGGTGCTCAAAATATCGAGAACACTTTCAATATCCGACTGACTAATGTCAGAAAGTGATCCATATCCATCCCCAGAAAGGTCTTCTAAAGCCTCTTGTAAAGCCCCTGGCGGCAGGCTTGCCAACGCCGTGATCAGGGTTTGCTCATCCTCCGTCAGATTGGGGTCTGCAAGCAAGGTGTCGAAAACCTCAACCAGGCTGGCTTGGTTCTCAGTTGGAACAACAGAAGCGGCCGCCAGAACCTGGGTCAACGTTAACACAGCGTTGTTTGGTACCATGGCTGCAAAATCGACAATGAAATCGCCTCCGATGGGGTCATTGAGGACAAGCTTAATCTCGTTCCCGTCGCCTGACCGAAGTATGCTGATCAATTCAGTTTCAGAGGACAGGGAGTTTGCCGTTGCGAGCAGAGACACGCCGTTCTCCAAAACGCTAAACGAATTTCCCAAAAAGGGAACAGTGACATAGTTGACAGTAACACCGTCGAAATCAACGTTTCCTGGAATATCCCCACTTGATAGGGTCAGTGATGTCGGATTGTTTGCCGTGTCAAATGAGCCGATGACCGTAAAGGCATCCGTTAACCCAAGCGCATCGTTGGTGAGGTCGTTGTCCAGCCGCGCGGTGAACAAAAAAAGCGTGTTATTGACGAAACGAAAAGAACCTGGGGTTGTTTCTAACTCCAGTGAAAACGCGTCGCCCGCCGAGACGTTGTCGGCAAAAGACCCTGTGGATGTGTCGACCAAACCATCTAATGAGATGGTGTCTGCCAGCCCTGCCCTTGGTCCTGCAAGGATGCAGCAAATCGAAGCTGTCACGTAGAGAAACTTTTTGTACGTTTTCAGGCTATGCTGGTTGTTGCCCCGAAATTTCGTGTAGCATTTGTCGCGCGGCACTCGAAGGCTAACGTATTTCCCACGGCGCATAAACTCCCCCCTCTCTGAACTTTACTCAAAACACCCCCCACAACAATAGCGGTCTTTCGTCCATAGCTGGGGGCCTGCTATCTGCAGAAGCCTCCAAACATGATCGCCCTGTTGTATCCCTCGCGATTAGTCCATCCGATCTCAAAATCAAATTCCCACCAATTATCAGCATACGACTTTTAAACCTGGACCGTTCCGCACTATCAGGCGCCACGGGAGACCCAAGTTCGGGGACAAGAGGTCGGTCGGAAGAAAGAGGTTTTTGCGGGTTTTCAAGATCGCGTTCAATCGTGCCGGATTCAACCGACATCGGCACTTGGGCGAATGCACTTCCGGTGACAAGTGCAGATATACACAAACACCCAAGCAATAAAACGATCCCTTACAAAAAAGGGATAAGTACTCGCGGCCCACTGCAATCCCCCACTGCAAGCTTGCGTTTCCCCATATCTTTTTGGCTTGCGGGAAAAATTTTAAATGACTAATTGCTGACAAATCAAGAGCACTAAACGCACCCCACACGCAGAAGGCGCGCAGTTATTAGGCGCATACAACGCAAGCGCGATTTTTGGTTTTCTCCAAGCGCTGGATTCATTTCCGCATCATTGATAGCCTAACCCTATAAGACCAATAGGGGTGTTGGTTTGGGCGGGGAGCATATGTGGGTTGAACTACGCCGCGAAAAGTGGCGTCTGCAAAAAAGAACGAACAATGACCTCCCCCCGCTCGGTGGTCCGGTTTGAATGTTAGTTTGGAAGCAAAAATGTTTGCCAAACCCTTTGGCCGAGCGCCACCAAAAGGCTGGAGAGGTAATAAGGGCGATTGTCTCAGGTGCAGGTGGTCTGTACCCCAATGAACTGTGCGGCCTGATCGTATGTAGTGACGCCGCCACGCTTCGATGAGCACCTGCGCTTCCTTCAGTGTTCCGAAGATCTCTCCAATCAGTAGTTCGTCTCTGAGCTTGCCGTTAAAGCTGTCGTTGTAACCATTCTCCCATGGCGATCCTCGCTCAATGAACAGCGTTTTGACACCAATACGGCCTACCCATTCTCGAACAGCAATCGCAATGAACTCCGGACCTTTGTCTGATCGAATATGCTCTGGTGGACTGCTGGAAGAAGAGATCCGCCAGCGTATCCAGCACCGCTCGGTTGTTGAGCCTGCGATCTACAGTGATCGCCAGACATTCGCGGCTGTGCCCATCAATCACTGTAAGCATCCGAACGACTTTACCATCATGCGTCCGGTCTTGGACGAAGTCATACGTCCAGACGTGATGCTTGTATTGGGGTCGAAGAAGATACACGATCCGTCATTGAACCAAAGACGCCCTCGTTCTCCTGTTGCGTAGGCATTTTCAGCCCCTCACGAGGCCATATCCTATGGACCCGTTTATGGTTCACAGGCTAACCCGATTGTCTGAGCAGGACTGTGATCCGACCGAAGCCATAACGGCCATAGGTCTTTGCGAGTTCGATAATATCCGCCGTCAACGCCGCTTCATCATCCGGTGTGCTGGGATCTTTCGTTGGGTCGAACCAGGACCAAACCCATTCACACCTGAAAGACTGCAAACCATGTGACAAGAATAGACCTTTGAGGAAGTGGCGGATGGGATGGGAGTCGAACCACAGCGATGCGGGACGCATCGCCGATTCTTTAATGGTGGGTTCGCAATCCCACCAACGACAGTCTGTAAGTTTACGGAAGGATGGCGGATGGGGTGGGATTCGAACCCACGAGACGCTCGCACGCCTGCCGGTTTTCAAGACCGGTGCCTTCAACCACTCGGCCACCCATCCATCAGCGCATCAGGGCTCTTTTCTTACGGTCAAAGCCCAAACGAGGGGTAAATAAACTGATTTGCCCCCCAATAGCCACCCCAATTTTTTCTATTCGGTGGCGAGAGAGGAGGCCATGCCTCAGAAGCCCGCGACCGTCTGTGCAATGACCCCGAAGCCGTTAATATTTGCCGACCGGATCAGGTCCATGGACGGCGCTTCCTGGGAGATATCGCCCAATTCCTTCAACACCAGATGGGCCTCATCATGGAATGGGACTTGGTGCATGGCATCAAGCCAACGCTGCACATTGGGGTAGGGGCTGAAGTCAAAAATATTTGTGAAGTCAGGCTGTAATTGGCCGATCTCGCCATAGGCGGACAGGTCCGCAATGGTCAACGTGTCACCCGCGATGAAGGCCGCGTTTTCCAAGCACCGGTCATTCAGCGTGGTCATGGCATTGCTGAAGGTGCGTTTCGCAATCTCCTGCACCAGCTCCGGAATATTGAGATCTTTGCGGATCTTTGGGGCCACCATGCCGGACGCATCACGGATGTTCCGGTGATGAAAATTCAAATACCAATCCACCTTGCCGCGGGCGTGAAGGTCACCGGGATAGAGGTCGGTCCAACCATGTTTCTGGCACAGATAAGCCATGATGGCGTGGCCTTCGCCCAGCGTATAGCCGGTGTCGGTTTCCTCAAGACAGGGAATTGTCCCTGAAGGGTTTTTCGCAAGGTAGGAGGGGTGCTTACTGCCGCCTTCTTTCTTCGACCCCGGATTTGTCGGCACAAGGTCAAACGGTGTCTTTTTGAGAAGCAGCAGCCAAATCACCGAGCGAACCGGTTGAGAAAAGGGGACACCATAAATTTTCAGATCAGCCATCTGTTTCTTCCTTTCCGACTTTCCATGAGTCGTTGGCGCGACTTACTGTTTTTTCTTCTGGGCGTCTTGGGCCCTATCCAGCGCGCTGAAACTAGCAGGATTGATAAATTCTTCCAGGCGCTTGATCTTGCCGTTTTCCAGGGTGCAAATCACACAGGCAAGGCCCTCAAAATCTTCCCCCTCGATGGTCGTTCCGGACAAGCGGTGGGTTTCGAGAAAGCCCGTTTCGGTTTCTTCCAAGCGCAGCGTCTCATATTTGAGTGTCGTGGTAAGACGGTGCATCCAATTCATCATGGCGACATTCTGTTCGACTGACTGGGCACCATCCGCGTGGGTTTCAAGGCCGTCGAAATCATGCCAGATGCGGCCGTCCTCGGTGAAACAAGCGCGATACCCCTCCCCATCGCCGGCTTCAATGGCTTTCAGAAGGTGTCGGCATAGTTCCTTGGCATTCGACATGACCATCCCCAAACTTAATTTCAAAATGCGGGTACATGTTGCAAATTCGCCCGCTTTGCTTGACCGAAACTGGAGCATGGACTGATATGTGTCAAAGACAAAAAATGCTCGTGGGAGGCTAAACCATGTCGGATAAACCGGCATCCGTCGCTAAATGCCCGGTTACGTTAAGCGATGTGGATTTATTCGCACCCGGCGCTCAAGAACATTGGTATTCTGCATACGACATATTACATGCCGACGCACCGGTTCACCTGATTCCAGGCGAAGGAACCAGTGACGATACGGATGGTGTTATTCTGTGCAAATACGCCGATATTGCCGACGTTGTGAAGGATATCCGGCGATTTCCACCACCAAAATACAAAATTTCGCCTGTCGCGCCGTCTGAAGGCTCTTCGTCAACGGCGAAAGCGGATGACATCGAGTTTACGCCCGAAATGAACGCGATGATGGTCTCGATACAATCATTGCGGCCAACACCGGACCTTTGGAAACAACACCGGCAGCAACTCACCGATCCATGGGTCGGTCCAGGCGCCGGTCGTCATAAGGAAATGATCACCGACGCCGTCGATGGACTGATAGACCAGTGGATCGATCGGGGTCATGTAGAGTTTGTTGAAGAATTTGCAGCGCCGTTGCCGCAGATTGTGATGACAAAAGTCCTCGGGTTTCCGTTGGATGATATGGCGAGATTGCGTGCCTGGGGGACGGAACAGGTTCGCCGCTATGTCCACGGGCGGGGGCATCGGAATTTTCTCACCCAGGAAGAAGAAGCGGAACAGGTCAAAGTTCTGTCTGAGTTCAGCCAATATGTCCAACAGCAAGTGGCGGACAAACGGGCCAATCCCAGCGACGATATGATTAGCTGGTTGACACAACAAACCTATCAACCCCTTGACCGGAAACTCACCGACCTTGAAATCATCGGCATCGTTTATGCCATGCATCTAGGTGGTTTAGAGACCACGCAATATGCGATCGCCGAACAAGCTCAACTTCTTTGCGAAACACCTGGGTTGTTCCGGACACTGAAAGAAGACCGCTCAAAAATACGCGTATTTTGCGAGGAAGCGTTACGCATGCGCGCGCCCACACAAGGCCTGTCGACAAGAATGACAAGCCAAGAAGAAACGTTTCACGGCGTCACCGTCCCGGCGGGGTCAATTCTTCACATGCGTTGGGCGGCGGGTAATTTGGACCCCGATCAATTTGAGGCGCCAAAAGAATTCCGCCTTGATCGAAAAAATCCCACTCGGCATCTGACCTTTTCCCAAGGGCCTCGCAGCTGTCCGGGGTCGGGCATATCGCGCCTGGAACAAGCCATAGCATGGGAGCGCCTGATGGACCGACTTGCAAGTCTGGCTTATGCGGACGATGTGTCGATTACGCACCAGCCCGGAATCATGCTTGGCACCTATGAGCTGAAACTGAACTTTGAAAAGGCAAACTGACGAACATTTGCCGGAAAGGACGCGGGTCATGGCAACGCTCTTTGCGAAGATAAAAATTTTTAGCGGTAAAGAGGCCGCATTCGAAGATGTCTGCCGACAACTTCATGCGGAAACCATGACGGAGCCGGGATGCCAGCTTTATGCTTATTGGCGGTCGCAAGAAGAGCGCACCTATTACTGTCTACTTGTCTTTAACAGTTATGCGGATTTTTTGATCCATCAGGTAAGCGATCATCATGAAAAACTGATCACACCGCGAAGCGCTGAGCTTTTTGAAGACTTTTCAACTGAATGGCTGGATCCTGTTTCCGGAGCCGGCCTTGGACCCGCCACCGAACATCAACCGGCAAAACCAGAAGACAGCGACGGCAAAAAAACGTACGCCAAAATGATGCCTGCTATTGTCGCCGACTGGTGGCAGGTTTTGCGAAACGCCGCTTAGATCTATGAGGCCTGCAATGACTGACAAGACGACACCGGACGTTAATCTATTCGACTATGAAACGCAGCAATGTCCGTATCCGGCCTATAAAGCCCTTCGGGACGACGCCCCCATTTTCAAAGATCCGCTAACCGGATTTTTTGTCGTGTCGCGATACGAGGATGTGCGAAAGGTCTTAACGGACACAGATACCTTCCGCAGCGATTTGTATGCCTATATCTCCCAGACCGGTAACAATGAGCGTGCCGCGCGCGTAAAAGAGAAGTTTCAGGAAGAAGGGTGGGTTCCGGGTCCAACCCTTGCCGGACGTGACGACCCGAACCACAAAGAAATGCGCGCCATTTTCAACAAAGCATTTCGTGCGGGGAAAATCAAAGAGCTTGATCCCGTCGTCCACGATCTTGCTTATGAGTTAATCGACGCATTCCTGCCCGACGGACAGTGCAATTGGGTCCGTCAGTTTGCGGTGCCATTGCCGCTTTTTATCATTGGCCGTCAGATGGGGGCCAAGCAAGAGGATATGTGGAAGATCAAGGAATGGACCGACGCCTTCTTCCACCGGATCGGCCTTATGTTGACCGACGAACAAGAAATGGACGCCGTCTCCAAAGAAATCGAGGCCCAGCACTACTTTCAGCCGATTTTTGAGGAACTTCGGCAGCACCCGGATGGCTCATTGCTGAGCGAGTTGGTCAATACCGTTATTGAAGAGTGGGGCCGTCCGCTTACAGACAATGAACTTCATGCGGAAATGATGGCAGACACATTTGTGGGCGGCAGTGAGACGACGACGAACGCCCTGTCTGCCGGCATGAAGCTTCTGATCGAAAACAAGAACATTTGGGATCAGCTTAAGTCTAACCCTGACAAATACATGAAAACATTTGTGGAGGAAGTGGTTCGACTGGAATCGCCGGTGCAAAGCCTCATGCGGGTCGCGGGGAAAGACACGGAAATGCACGGTGTAAAAATCCCCAAGGGCTCAACGATCAATGTGCGTTATGCCGCCGCCAATCGAGACGAACGTCAGTTCGAGTGTCCCGAAAAACTAGATCTTGAGCGTAAAAATGCCGGTGCCCACATGGCATTTGGGTCGGGCGTCCATCATTGTCTTGGCGCACCGCTTGCCCGGCGTGAGTTGATATGGGGGTTCACGGCTCTTGTGGATCGAATTGACGATATGTGGTTTGCGGAAGGAAAAAATGATTTCCAGGTCCATCCGCATTTTCTTTTGCGCTCACTGAAGGAACTGCATATCGAGTTCACACCGGTGTCGCGGGGCTAGAGATCACCCCCACACTTTCCAAGGCGCTGAGCCTGACGTCCATAAATGTTCGAGAATGTGTTTTTCGCGCAGCGTATCCATGCACTGCCAAAAGCCGTCATGTTTGAAGGCCATCAGCTGGCCGTCCCGCGCGAGGCCTTCCATGGGGTCTTTTTCCCACTGGGTATGATCACCATCAATGTAATCGAACACTTCTTGTTCAAGCACGAAGAAAGCGCCATTTATCCAACCTTCCGCCGTCTGAGGTTTTTCGGAAAATGCGGCGACTCTGTCGCCGTCAAATTCTAAATGTCCATAACGGGCAGGGGGGCGCACCGCCGTAACGGTGGCGAGCTTCCCGTGAGATCGGTGAAAGGCCATCAGGTCATGCAAATTCACGTTTGAAAGACCGTCCCCCCAAGTGAGCATGAACGTGTCATTTCCCATGTAAGGTTTCAGGCGTTTTATGCGGCCGCCGGTCATTGTTTGCGCCCCGGTTTCCACCAGATCGACGCGCCAATCGAGGCCGTTATTGTTTTCGTATTCGACGGAGCCCTTGCCGAAATCCACATGCATGTTTGCGCTGCGGTGTCCGTAGGACGCCATATAGTCTTTGATCACCTCGCCCTTGTACCCAAGAGCAATGGCGAATTCATTGAGACCGTAATGGTAATAGTGGCGCATGATGTGCCACAAGATCGGATAGCCGCCAATTTCCACCATCGGTTTGGGACGTATTTGCGTTTCTTCGGCGAGCCTGGTGCCGGCTCCGCCGGCCAGAATTGCGACTTTCATGACGCGTCTCCGTGTTGCGGTCCTATCGCAGCACTCATATTCAAGAATTACACCACTTGACCCACGCGTCCCGGAAAGCCACTTCCAAATTGTGTGCGAAGGATTTCGCATCACACATGGGCGAGGCTTCGATGCGATCACGCTGAGCCGCACGCATCGCCGCGAGCTCATCCGTATCAGAGGCAAGCCGAGCCGCAATCTCCACATAGTGGTCAGGATTGTCCGCTATCCAATCCTTGCGATCGATTGCCGTCAGGAAGCCGTGGGTTTGCCGAGAGCAGGGCCGACGGCCCGGAAGCGTGACGATCGGCACCCCCATGGACAAGGCTTCACAAGTGGTGATGCAGCCTGAAAACGGGAAGGCATCCAGCATGATGTCCACATCGCCGTATTCTTCGAACACGGTTCGTCCGTTCTCATTCCCTCTGGTCAGAATGAGCCGGTCAGGGTCAATGCCATGTTCTTGAAACTTGGTTCGAATACGCTCTTGCTCGACCGGCTCGACCAAAGAGCGCCAGCTCACCATAAGTTTCGACGTCGGCACTTTCTTAAGTACCGCAGACCAAACATCGATAACGCGTTCGTTAACCTTGGTCAGATTGTTAAAACTGCCGAAGGTGATGAAGCCGTTTTTGGTGACCGGCGGAGGAGCCACGTCGGGAAGATGGTCCCGCAAGCGATAGACCCATCTAATGTCCGGAAGGCGGATCAATTCTTCTGTAAACAGATGTTCGTCACCTTCCAAGACATAGTAAGGATCCATGATCACATAATCGATCGTATCAAGACCCGATGTGTGACACGATCCAACCCACGTCATCTGAACCGGTGCCGGTTTGTGAACGAAACAATCCAACCGCGTTGCCGCTGTGTGACACGAAAGATCGATCAGAATATCGATCTCGTCTTGTTCAACAAGGTCACACAACACTTCAGCCGTCATACCGCTAACTTGGCGCCAGCGGTCTGAATAGCCTTTGAGCCGTGCTGTAATGTCGTCTTCTTTAAGGCGATTTGAATAACAGGTGTAATGAACAGCCTTTGGGTCCGCGTATCTCAAAACCCCTTCCAAGAAATAACCCGTAGGATGCCGGCCAAGATCGCCCGAGACAAAGCCAACGCGAAGCCGGCGGTCCGGATCGCGCGAATTTGTATGGTTTGTTTTGGGAGTCACGCCTTCCTGTAAGCGAGAGGCGAAGTCGCGATGCATTTTTGCGAGTTCTTCCTCACCAATGTCGGGATCATAGTTTGCGGTGAACAGTAAGTTGCCAATGAAGTCCAGATTTTTTGGCGAAAGCTCTATGGACCGCTCATAATATTCTCGCGCCCGCTTAAGGTCGGTCAGCCCCTTATAAACGCCTCCTAAATTGTTGACCGCGGGATCGAGATTCGGATTGAGCTCAAGTGCCTTTTCAAATGCATCTCGGGCCGAATGAAGGTGCCACCGAACCTTCGCGATATTCCCAAGACTGTTCCAAAACTCAGGCTGGTCTGGCTTAACTTTGAGGGCCTGCATGACAGCCTCCAAGGCTTCGTCAAGCCGCCCCGCGCGGCGCAGCAGATTTGTTTTGTGAAACAGAGCCAGCACCATGTTGGGGTCCAGCTTAACGCAAGCATCGAGCGCTTCGACCGCGTCATCCACTCGGCCAAGGTTTATCAAGGCGATCCCAAGTTGGAGATATGTTTCTTTGTCAACGGCAAGCGCAAGGCTTTGCTTCAGCGCGCGTTCGGCCTCTGGGTAACGCTTGAGGTCATTCAGGGTCCGCCCTCGATATAGAAAAGCCGTTGCGTTTCTGGGATCCGTTTGTGTGCTTTTGGTGAACCATTCCAAAGCTTCATCATAATGGCCGCGCCGATGTTGGCATTTGCCCACGCCAAGCATTGCGGGCACGCTTGTATCTGCAATCTTGTAGGCTTTTAGAAATGCCTCCAAAGCATCTTCGTGGCGCCTTAAATCAAAAAGCGTTTCTCCGTGCTGCAGATGAGCCTGCCATAGTGAAGGTGCCCGTCCGACCGCCTCTGCATAGGCTGAATGCGCTTTCTCCAGCTTGTTTTGGTCACGAAGCAAATTTCCAAGGTTGAAATGAGCCTCGGCGTAGTCGGGTTTAAGCTCTATCGCTTTATGAAAGCAGGTCTCCGCATCGGCATAGCGCCCTGCTTGGCACAACGCATTGCCGCGATTATTCCAGAATGTGGCGTTCTGCGGGCTTTGGGTGATGGCCTTTCCAGACGCGATCAAAGCCTCATCTAATTTCCCAAGAAGTCGCGCGAAAACACTGAGATTACTTTGATATTTAGCTTCGTCTGGGCAAAGGTCCGTGGCGCGTTTGACCAATTCAAAAGCTTGGGCATGGTCGCCCTTTTGGCCGACGACAAGCGCCATGCCATTCAACGCTTCTGCTTCGTTGGGATTGTCTTTTAAAATGACTTGAAACAGCGCTTCCGCCTCTTGCGTCGCGCCATTGGTCAAATGCTCTTTAGCTTGGCTGAGCTGAGAATCCATTTCTTTACCCACCTGGTCTTGCTAGCAATCTGGCGGGAACCTGTCCAAGTCTTTATGCATGGGGCCGGTATCACGCCGAATTCTGGTCAACTAATGTGAGCAAAAGCCGTTCCGGAAACCGGCTCGGTCGAAAGGCCGTTTCAAACAACAAAGATCTCAAAATGGGACAGCAGGGCCGTGCGCCCTTGAATGAGTGTCTCGATTCGATGCAATTGTCAGAGAATCCGTTTCATTCACGAACACATTGCTTCGTTGTCATTATCGGCCGTCCTATTCACCGGCCCCCGGCTGCGTGATAAGCCTGATCCCATTATAAAGTGCATCAAAATGGGAGAGGACGCGGTCATGGACAAGTCAATTTTCGAGGATTTGGAACTCAAGTCAGAGCTGTTATGCGAAGCAGCCATCTATGTGGAACCGTCCTCTCCGGGACCCATTGGGGCGACGCCCTGGGGTAACCGTTTGGTCGCCTATATAAGTGAGGGGGAATTCGAAGGTCCGAGGATGAAAGGCAAGGTTTTGCCGGGGGGAGGGGACTGGCTGATTATCGATCCAGACCGGCCAAATGCCTCCAAACCCGATGTGCGGGCGGTCTGGGAAACCCATGATGGCGCAAAGCTCTACTTGGCCTATACAGGCCGTATTATTCAGCCGGCCGACCCGGCGACGGCGAAACCTTCCGAATACTATTTCAGAGTGGCCCCTACGTTCGAGACCAGTGATCCGCGTTACAGCTGGTTGAATGACGTTCAGGCCATTGGGGTCGGTCGGTTGCTTGGAAACGGCGTGGCCTACCGGATCTACCACATTCTATAGAAGCAGTTTGGAAGACTGTCCGTTAAAGAACATGCGCCCTGTCTCGCCACAGGGCGTTTTTTTTGTCGCAGTTTGCTGAGATGACCGCACCCAATTTACGTAGATGAACCGACACATGCGCACATAGAGCGCTTCCCACCAACATGACACTTTATTTGAAACGCAAGTATATTTCTTGTGGGTTTGAGTAAAAACGGTCCAGTATTTTCGTCTATAGTTGTTAAGAAATCCAACCAAATCAGATTCGCACGAATGAATAGGCTAGTAAGCACTTCCTAAACTTTCCGTCTTTTATTGAATCGAATCAAGATGATTTGCCTTTTCCAACAATGAAGACTGTATCATTTAGGTCTTCGCGCGATTACTCCTAATATTAACCTTCCTGTTAATCCTGCAAACACCCTATTAGGAGCGCGGTTTGTCTATGTAGCGACCTAAATCAGCACAAAAAAACATTCAAAATATTTGATTGTTAATCATAAAACCTTCTTGCGTTAAGCATATTTCGGGAGCATTGTTCGACTCGGATGACTGAGGCTTTGGTGTAGCTCAACGGCAAATACCGGGGGGCCCCAGTAGTGAAAACCTTAACTGGAGAGTGATGATGAAAAGCAACTTGCTCGTAGGCGCATCTGTTATCGCGCTTGGCTTGGCAATGTCTCCTGCTTTCGCTGACGTTGACGTGAGCGCAGACGACACAGCCAATGGCAATGGCATTTTGAACGATACCCAAACGGATATCGGTGGTGACGCAACGAATTCACCACAAACCGGCATCGGCAACACCGGTGGCGACGTTAACAGCAACAACGGCTTGAGCGTTGATGCCCTTAACGACAACGACGGCAACGGCATTGGCAACGACACGTTCCAAAACTCGTCTGACGCCACGAATGCTCCGCAGACCGGTATCGGCAATGCTGGTGACGACATCGCAAGCAACAACACGCTGACCGACAGCAGCGAAGACAACGACACAGTAGACATCAACCTGTCTGAAACGACGGATGCTTCTGGCTCGTCTGCAGCTGCTAACGACGGTGGCGTTGCTCTGGATGATTCCGGTAACGGAAACTTCTCTGGCAACTTCTCTGGCAACAGCGACGATGACTTCAACGACAACACTGTTGCTTCTGACAACTCAGACAACGATGTGAACGGTGCTAGCGGTTCTGAAACTGCAGCAGCAGCTCAAAATGGCAGCTTCGCTCTTGCAATCGATGACATCAGCATCGAAGTTCAGACTGACGTTGTTGCTTCCAACACCGAATTGAACGCGTACAACGTTCTGAACATCGGTTCTGGAAATGCCATCTACGCTGACGAATCCAGCGCAGAGCTGACGGCCGACGCAACGATCTCTGGCGGTGCAACTGACTCCGTCATGGTTCAAATGTCTGCAAATTCCGGCGCAAATGCCATCACGCAGCAGAGCCAGACGATCACTGCAAACATCGACAATCTGACGGTTAACTAATTCGCTACTGGGGCGGCGGCCTCGAGATCTGATCCCGAAGCCGCGCCTCCTATCTGGCGAATAACCGACAAAGATTTGGAGTTTTTGAGATGAAAAAGAAGTATCTCCTTGGAGTATCTGTAGTTGCTCTTGGCCTGGCCATGGCTCCTGCAGCTTTCGCTGACGAAGTTGATCTGGAAGACAGCCTCAACGGTAACGGCGCAGGCAATGACACGCAGACCGACATCGACGGCAACGCAACGAATTCACCACAAACTGGTGCATTCAATGTTGGTGGCGACGTTGGAAGTGGCAACGAAACCGACATTGCATTGGAATCCGATCAGGACGGCAATGGCGCACTTAATGACACGTTCCAAAACAACGGAACCGCGACAAACACCCCGCAAACGGGTGCTTTCAATGCCGGCGACGACATCTTGAGCAACAACACGTTGCTTGACGAAAGCGAAGACAACGACGAGTTCCTCGTCGACGCTTCGGACAACACGACGGCTGGCAGCAACAGTGCAGCTGCAAACGACGACGGCTTTGCAGCTAACGACTCAATGAACGATAACGGTTCTGACAACGGCTCAAACAACACGAGCAACGACGGCAACCGCAATCGCATTCTGTCTGGCAACACCAACGAAGACGGCAACGTCGCTGAAGGTGGTGAAGTTGCAGCTGCTGCTCAGAACAGCAGCGTTGCAGTCGCAATCGACGATGTTGACGTACTGTTCGACACCGACGCTGTTGCTTCCAGCACTGAAATGTCTGCAGCCAACGTACTGAACGTTGCTTCTGCAAACGTAGCAATCGCTGACGACGACTCTGATGTCTCCCTCAGCGCTTCTGCTGACATTTCGGGCGGCCCGGTTGATGGCGTATCGCTTGGTCAGTTCTCTGCTAACGCCGGTTCTCAGGGCGTTACGGAGCAAAGCCAAACGGTTACCGCAAACATCGGTACTGGCAGCTTCTAATCAAGCATTTCCTCGGCGGGCTTCGGCCCGCCGGGATCTTAGTGCATTCGATCGTTCAACCCTTTGGACCCAAGGTGATCTTGGGAGGCAGTGGTTCGATGAAATACGTATTCGTGCGTAGTTTAGCCATCGGCATGGCAGTTTCGCTCAGCGCGGCATCTGCTTTCGCCATGGAAGATTTAAAGTCCACGGAATTGCCAGGCGCACAAACAAACCTGGACGCCATTGAAGGCGATTTTCTGGACGGAGCATTCGGCACTGAAGCAGCATCTTCAGACGCTGAGTTGGGAGATACGCGTGGGCGTATGTTCCTTCAAATCACCAATCAGGAACAAGAAAACAACGCATTCAATGCGGGTAACTCGGTAAACGGAAACACCGGAAGTGCCAGCATCGCGGATGGTGCGTTTTCGAATTCCTCATTTGGACAAGCGGCGGTTGTCTCTGGCAACAACAACAACGTCCAAATGAATACAACGGTTAATGTGAACCTGTTCTAGTAGCGAACAGGCACAAAGATTGCGTAGATAGCAGAACAATGGATTCGCACCGAAGAGGTCATAATGTCTGCAGTTAAAAAACATACGCGTTCAATTTGTGCGGCAGCCGCTTTCAGCATGGCGGCGCTGGTCACCCAACCTATGGATGCGCGCGCCGTGGAAGCGCGTATCTTCGCCGGCTCTTTTCCGGTCACGGTCGACGTGATGAGTTTGAAGGAAAAGAAGTTCGATTCCGTCGTTAAGCAAAACTACGACTTCAGTTGCGGATCGGCGGCCCTGGCGACACTTCTGACCTATCACTATGACAGGCCCATGACCGAAGAAGTTCTCTTCGACACCATGTGGGCGGCAGGCGACAAAAACAAAATCAGACGGGAAGGGTTCTCTCTTCTCGACATGAAAAAGTACCTGCAAAGTATTGGCATGCGCTCGGACGGATTTCGTGTGCCACTAGATAAACTGCGGCAAGTTGGTGTGCCCACAATCACGTTGATTACCACACGTGGTTACACCCATTTCGTCGTACTACGCGGTATCACGGACACCCATGTTGTGGTGGGTGACCCAGCTCTCGGATCCCGGATGGTGACCCGCGAGCAGTTTGAGAAAGAATGGAGCGGCATCGCATTTGCCATTCACAACAAGGCTCGCCTTGCGCGCTCGAATTTCAACCTGAAACGCGATCTGCCTTTTGAAAGCAAAGCTTACCTTGGTATGGCGATTGACCGAAGCGGCCTAGAGGCTGTCACGGTTCTGGCGCCGAACCTGAATCAGTTCTAAAGGCACGCGGGCACTTCGGGGGGTGCTGGAAATGAGTAACGAGTTAGGAATGGGAAAAAAAGTCGGTGCAGCTTTAGCCTTTTCGGCGGCAGTCATGCTCGCACCCCATGCCCACGCCATGTCAGAACTGGAAGAGTTGATGGGAGAGCCTGTTGAAGCTCTCTCTGACAATGAACTGAGCGACCTTCGCGGTGGTTTTGTCACTGTACGCGGCGTCAAATTCGACATCGGCATTGAGGTTACGGAAGCGGTCAATGGCCAAGTGCTTCGTCATTCAACGGCCGTTCTGAGCAACTTACGAAACCGTATGCCGAACCTGCCCGGAAACGTCGCATTCCGTCGTCCGGACGATAATGTTGAGCCTGAAATCAGGACACAAACCACGGAAGTTGTGACCAACGACGTTGTGAACACAGCATCCGCGACACCGCCAGCGTTGGAAGCAACAACAGGCGCTGGGACCGGGCTGGAGCAGACCGCGGCCCTCACCGATACCGACATGTCTTTTGAAACAGGGCTTGGCACGGAATCGACAACCGCTCCTGGTGCGTCTGAGACCATTGGATCAGCAGCTCAGAATGCTTTGGCCGGTACGGGCAGCTTGTTTGACGTTCAAACGCAGGTCATCGACATCAACAATGCAGATGTTGAGATCAACCAAGTGATCAACCTGACGATTGCGAACTATTCCGTGATGGATGCGATGGCGGCGAGAGCGCGCGTTGAAAGTAAGATCGCAAATGTCGTGAATTCTCAGGTTCTGTTTTCACTGGGACAGCAGTTCTAATTTTGAAGCTTCCGAGCGTGTAGCTAGGGGCGGTTCTTCGGGGCCGCCCTTTTTTTATGGTGTTCTTTTCGAATTCGGTTTGTTGACTAAGCCGCCACACCAAACACGGAAAAGAGGCGAGGCGGACACAAAAAAGGCGGCCCCTCAAGGCCGCCTTTATAAGACCGATCGGTCTGTCTATTTAATCCAGCTGGAAGCTGAATGGCCGCCGGAATGTCACCGCAACATCCGGTGCGTCTTCCGTGACACCCACGCCGACCTGAAGGCTGGCGGAGCCCCGCTTCAAACGATTGTTTAAGGCGAAGTTCAACGTACCGATCTGAAGGTCACCGGTCCGCGTCGTCCGCGTGGTGGTGGTTACAGGAAGTCCGGTGGACGTTGTTGTCTGTGTTTGCTCAGACGGCAAAATGTAGAAGTGTTGGTAACTAAAGCTCGCCGACACTTTTTCGGTAATCCCGAGCGCCGCACCAAAACTCACACCGACGGAATCGCCAGGATCGAACTCATCGACCACAGTGCCGCCACCAACAGGCTCATTCGGTTTCGTCTTCTTGTTATAGAGATAACTGAAGTTACCGAAGTAAACCAATGGATCTGTTGGCTTAATGACCGTCAGACTAGGCTGAATGGTCCAGAAACCGGATCCAGTCGTGGCTTCCAATGGGTCCGAGGTGAAGGGACTGCGTGACACATCGAATGGGCCCGTGCCCGTCGGTGCCCGCGCACGCACATTGGCCACAAAGAACGGCCAATCGCCTTTGGGCTTGTTCAGCTGATACTGAAAGCCGAAATCAATGTCGCCAAGGCCAAAGGCTTCCAGCGTTTCTTCATCACTGGCCGTGGAGGTCGTCACCGCCGTCACATCCGTCGTTCTGAAGTCGTCATTGCGGTAGACACCTGGGACTTGTACCGACACTTCCATCCGGTCCGTGAGGCCGTAACGGGCCGCAACAGAAGCCGAGATGAAGTCACGATCCGATTCCGTGGCCTCAATCGCACCGATCAAGAAGGCGTCAAGGATCTGAACGCCGCGGAAGCTGAACTGGCTCACATTACTGTTCGAGTAGGTGATCGCCGGATCGATCGTGAGAACACCTTTAGGCGTCAACACGCCGCCTTGGTCCGCCAATGCCAGAATTTCCGGGGGCCGATCTTCTTCTTCAACTGGGGGCCGTTCACCGACGAATTCGCGTCCGCCTTGGCCGTCATTATCCGCAACTGTCCGGTATCCCGAGGACGCCTGGGACCGCTGAGAGGGATTAACCCAGCTCGCTTGTTTCACAGGCCCGCCAGCAGCAGGAGACCGCAGAGTTTGTTGGTCCGGCAGGGAATAGATCGGCACATCTTGCTGACCAGCGGAGGCGCGCTGCGCGTCCAGCTGGGATTGCCGGTCGATCCGTTGTTCCAACAATGCGATACGATCTTGTTGAACTTTCAGCGCATCTTTTTGCGCTTGCAGCTCTGTCGAAAGGCTCGCCAAATTGTCACCACGCTCAGATCTTTCAATCTGTTGTGGCTGAGAGGTCGATTCAGTTTCTGCGCGCTGAGCGCCGGGCTGAACACCTGCACAGGCGGTCAAGCCGATCCCCACCGCGGCGACGAGACTTAGCGAAAACCACTTTGGTCTTTGCATAGCTTTTACTTTCTTTGTCACGTTTCGCACCCCGTACTTAAAGTAAGATATTAGAGTGCACCCAAATATGCTTTATAATTTAAAGGCTTGACCAGGATACTTAGACTGAGCAAGCAACACTGAATGCCTCGAATGCGTTGAACCGAATGGTCTATTTTGGCGAGTTGTTGTGATTGGATCCCAAAGACAGACTAGCCTGATTCGCTAGTAAGTACTTGGGTTTATATCACATGCGACGCCAAAATCGCCTACAAAACATCTCAATGTTCACAGACGAAGCGTCGCATGGTTTTCTTAAATTAACCTTGACCGATCCCTAAAGCCGACCGTCAGGGATTTGCCGCACGGAACCCGGTTCTCAAATCTCTGCATCCATGCATAATCCCACTCCGGTCGATGGGACAATCAGAGCGGATGGCCGGTCTTAAAAAACGGAGTGGGTGATGACCTTAGTATCGCGTGTGATTGGGGCAGGATTGATTTTGGCTAGCACGGTTTGTTGCGCCATGGCACAAGCGCCGGCCCCTGCAGAGCCGGAAGAGCCGAAAGTGGCCTTTGATGTGTGGCTTGCGGATTTTCGGAAAGAAGCCGTGGCAAAGGGCATTACCGAGGAAACGTTTGATGCAGCACTGTCGACGGCACGCCCAATTTCGCGGATCATCGAGCTTGACCGCAATCAGCCTGAGTTCAAATTGACCTTCCGGCAATATCTGACCCGCACAGTTCCTAAGAGTCGAGTTGAAACAGGGCGCAGATTACTTCGTGAAAACAAAGAGATATTAGAAAAAGTTTCGAATAAATTTAAGGTCCAGCCCCGTTTTCTGGTGGCGTTTTGGGGCATTGAGTCGGATTTCGGTCGCATCACCGGTGGGTTTTCAGTGCCGCACGCTCTGGCAACGCTGGCTTATGATGGACGACGCGCGCAGTTTTTTAGAGATGAGCTGATGAATGCGCTGCAAATACTTGATGAAAAACATATAACAGCAAGTCGGATGAAAGGGTCATGGGCCGGCGCCATGGGACAGACTCAGTTTATGCCGTCGAGTTTTCTGCGGTTTGCTGTGGATTTCAACCAGGACGGACGGCGTGACATTTGGCAAACCCGAGGTGACGTGTTCGCGTCTGCCGCGAATTATCTCAGCAGCTCCGGGTGGCAAGGCGACCAGACCTGGGGCAGGGCCGTGACATTGCCCGCTGACTTCGACGCATCGCTCATATCTCTGGACGTCCAAAAAGACTTGGGCGAATGGCAGGACTTGGGCGTTCGGCGTTTTGACGGGACCGACCTTCCGGTGGCCGATCTCAAAGCCTCCTTGGTCAGCCCCGGCGATGACAACACCGATGTTTTCATCGTCTACGACAATTACCGCACCACACTAAAATGGAACCGCTCTACATATTTCGCCCTTGCCGTTGGACATCTTGCTGACCGTATAGGTCAGTAGTAGATTCTAACCGATTCCGGACATCAGACCGTCCAACTTCGCTTAACCCCGACAAAGCGAGTCACAAACAGAATGATCAGTAAGCAGGAGCATGCTTTTGGGTCCCGCCATTTCGCGTTTCTAATGGCGGCCTTATTCTTGGTTGGCTGTGTACAGACCCAATCGCCTTCTCAGACCGGTGGCCGGTACAAAGTCGGCACGCCGTACAAAATTGATGGGGTTTGGTACTACCCCAAAGAAGACCCCAATTACGACAATACGGGCGTGGCCTCTTGGTACGGCCGCGATTTTCACGGCAAACTCACCGCCAATGGTGAGAAATACGATATGAACGCCCTGACGGCGGCCCATCCGACGCTGCCCATGCCGACCAAAGTTCGGGTGACGAATTTGGAAAATGGCCGGTCACTGGTGTTGAGGGTCAACGACCGCGGACCGTTTCGTAAGGGCCGCATTATCGATGTGTCTCGCAAAGCGTCTCAATTGTTGGGCTTTCAAGAACAAGGAACGGCGAAAGTCCGTGTCACCTTTTTGGGACGCGCAGACTACGAAACCGAAGTGGTTGCGAAACCGAAAACACCATACCGGGAACGCACAGCCGCGAAAGCCGCTCCCGTGGAAGGAGTGGCGACCGGCGAACTGCCGTCTATTCCCGGTGTGAAGGAAGCCAAACCGACACCGCCTGTCGCGCCGGCGCTCAAACCCGCGGCAGCGCCCACATCTCCCGACGGTGAAGTTCAATATGTGGCGGTCTCCGGCGAAACCAACCTTTATGTGCAAGCCGGAGCCTTTGTGGCGCCTGACAATGCCAAGCGACTGGCCGGAAAACTGGAACGGGTAGGGCAGCCCGTAAAAGTCAACCGGAAGGATCTGGATGGCCGGAATTATTACCAAGTGCGGCTTGGCCCTCTCCAGACGCTGGACGAAGCCGACGATACGCTGGAGCAGGTGGTGGCGCTTGGCCATAATGATGCCCGGATCATTGTGGACTAAATAAGCGCGTAACCCCTGGTTAGGATTTGCTAACTATCTTTGGACACTGCGATTTTACCGTAACGTTGGGTGGTCCTTTTGGACGGCCCCCGCTGTCATCGAGAAGAACGTCATGATCCGCATTACATTTGATCGACTAGCTTTCGTCCTGTCTGTTGTCTGCATTCTCGCGGTCACCTTGTATCCGGCCTATGCCCAAGAGGTGACAACGGAAGCGGAGTACGCCGCATTGATGGATGCCGAGACCGGCAATCTGATCTACAGCAAAAATGCGCGCGAACCGATGGCGCCGGCGTCCATGACCAAGCTGATGACCAGTTTGATCGTTTTCGACAAGCTGAAGAATGGGGAACTGTCGCTGGATGACAAATTCTTCGTCAGTGTGAATGCCTGGAAAAAGGGCGGCTCCAAAATGTGGGTGCAAGAAGGCACGCAGATCCGTGTGGAAGACCTGCTGCGAGGCATCATCGTCCAATCCGGAAATGACGCCTGCATTGTTGTTGCGGAAGCGCTTGCCGGAACGGAAGAGCGATTTGCAGAAATGATGACCGAGCGGGGCGTGGAGATAGGTTTGAAAGACACGGTCTTCAAAAATTCCACCGGATGGCCGGACCCAGAGCATCTGACCACGGCCGAAGACCTGGCGCTGATCGCCCGTTACATCGTTACCAACCACCCGGAATATTACGACTACTACAAGGAAGTCGAATTCACTTGGGAAGGCATTCGTCAGCCCAATCGAAATCCGCTTCTATATGTGGACAGCACGGCTGACGGGCTGAAGACGGGACACACCGAGGCCTCGGGATATGGCCTTGTGGGATCGGCATTGCGCAAAGGGCGCCGACTGATCGTTGTCGTCAATGGATTAGACTCTGAAAAAGAACGAAAAATCCATTCTAAGCGCTTGTTAGATATCGGTTTTCGTGAGTTCAAGAATTACGATTTGTATGCGGCTGGAACCAAAGTCGAAAAGGCGAAGGTGTGGAATGGCCGCAAACGGACCGTTGGCTTAGAAGTTCGGGAGCCAATCTCTGTGGTCATGCACCGCCGTGCCCGCAAAGACATTAAAGCCAGCATCAATTACACCGGCCCTCTGGCGGCGCCGATTGATTCATCGCAACAGGTGGGCACCTTGGTGATTTCCGCCCCTGGTCTAGGTCCGCTTGAATATCCCGTCTTCCCCACGGAGGACGTATCAAAAACCGGTATGTTTGGACAGATGGGCACAGCCCTTAAACACCTGCTGCTTCCAAAACCGGAGACAGAAGTCGCAGCGACCGAAACATCCGATGGCTGAGCGCGGACGATTCATCACCTTTGAAGGCGGCGAGGGTGTCGGAAAATCGACACAAATCAAACGCTTGTCAGAGTTTCTTGTGAGCCAGGATGTTCCACATCTCATGACCCGCGAGCCTGGCGGCTCCCATGGCGCGGAGGAAATTCGTAATCTGGTGGTTCAGGGCGAACCCGGCCGCTGGAGTGTCACCAGCGAAACGCTTCTTCTGTTTGCCGCCCGTCACGACCTTCTGGAGAATCTCATCCGGCCGGCCTTGAGCGAAGGCACTTGGGTGCTGTGCGATCGCTTTGTGGATTCGACGTATGCCTATCAAGGCACAAGCCGCGGCATGCCGCGAGACGATCTGGACCGCCTCAGCCAAATGGTCGTGGCGGATACTCAGCCGGATCTGACATTCGTTATGGATATGGATCCGACCGTGGCCCTGGAACGCACCGAACAACGCAAAGGGAACGAAAACCGGTTCGAGCAGTTTCCAATCGCCTGGCACGAAGGATTGCGGCAGGCTTTTCTAGACATCGCAAAATCAAACGCTGGCCGATGCCACGTGATTAATGCCGAAGCCAAGGCGGATCGTGTATTCGAATTGATCCGTGCCGCCGTCGAAGAGCGTTTTTTACAGAATTAGGTTGAATTTTCGGCACCCACCGGAAATAGTCCACCGCCATGGACCCCCTTGAAAGTGATCGACTTGGAAGCTTCCCGCACCCTCGCGAGGTCTATGATCTGTTTGGGCATGAGGACGCTGTGGGCCTGGTCAATCAGGCTCTGTCCCAAGACCGATTTCCCCATGCCTGGCTGATTGGCGGCCCGAAAGGGGTGGGGAAGGCGACACTGGCCTATCAAATCGCGCGGGCCCTGATGACGGGCAGGTCCAAGCTCGGCGACGCATCGCGCGACGATCGCGCCATCGCCCGCATTGAAGCGCTTAGTCATTCGGATTTGTTGTTGCTCCGGCGGCCATGGGATGAAAAGGCCAAGCGTCTGAAAACCGCCATCCCGGTCGATGAGGTTCGACGGACCAATGCCTTTTTTGGCAGCCATGCGGGCGAGGGGGGATGGCGGGTGTGCATCGTCGATTGTGTGGACGACCTCAACAATCAAGCCGCCAATGCGCTGCTGAAAATTTTGGAAGAACCGCCGAAACAATCGGTCTTCTTGCTGGTCTCCCACAACCCCGGACGTGTTCTGCCGACCATCCGTTCCCGGTGCCGGCAACTCAAGCTTGGCCCATTGCCCCCTGCCACCATCGTGGGCGCGTTGTCCTCGACTTTCCCTGATCTTTCAGAACAGGACAAAGAAACCATCGCTGTCCTGGCGGATGGCAGCATCGGATATGCCTTCCAGCTCGCTGATGAAGACGGGCTGCCGCTTTATCGCGAACTCACCGCCATGATCGCGGGACTTCCCAATGTGGATATGCTGAAAGTCGGCGATTTTGGTGACCGGTTGAGCCGCCCGGCCGCCGATCAAAGCTACCGCCTTATGACCGATTTGTTCGTGCGTTATCTGGAACGCCTCATCAAAGCCAGCGTCGATGGCCGCGCAGAGCATTTTACGGATCAAATGGAACAAAAAGCCCTTGCCCATGTGACGGCCCATGGGGCGCTTGATGATTGGTTCCTGGTATGGGAAAACCTGCGCCGTTTGTTTGCCAGGGCCGATGCGGTCGCTCTGGATAAGCGGCAGGTCATTCTCTCGTCGTTCAACCAGCTCAAAAGCGTGAGCGCGGGAATGGTCAAGCCTCTGGCATTTTAGATCCTAAGCCTCGGAAAGAGCATGGTTGTAGATAGTCATTGTCACCTCGATTTCGATAAGTTCGACGACGACCTCGAACAGGTGGTGACGCGCGCCTCGTCGGCCCATGTGAGCCATATGCTGACCATTTCAACCACGCTGGCTGGGTTTGATAAAGTGTTCGGCGTGGCCGAACGGTTCGACAATATCTTCTGCTCCGTGGGTGTTCATCCGCATGAGGCGGAGCGGGAGCCCGACACCACCGCGTCTGATTTGGTCGCACGCAGCAGCCATCCGAAAGTGGTGGGGATTGGTGAAACGGGCCTCGATTATTTCTACGATCACAGCCCGCGCGATCTTCAGAAAGCCTGTTTCGAACGGCACATTGAAGCCTCTCAAGAAACCGGGCTGCCTCTCATTGTGCATACCCGCGATGCAGACGAGGACATGGCCGACATCCTCACGTCGAATATGGCGCGGAAGCCGTTTACCGGTGTGCTCCATTGTTTCAGCAGCAGTGCGCCGCTCGCCAAAGCCGCCCTCGAGATCGGTTTTTACATTTCCTTTTCCGGCATCCTGACGTTTAAGAATGCAGGCGATCTGCGCGAGATCGCGCAAAGCGTGCCCAAGGACCGTTTGTTGGTGGAAACCGACGCGCCGTTTCTGGCCCCTGTCCCGCACCGTGGCAAACGAAACGAACCGTCCTTCGTGGTGCATACACTAGATCAATTGGCGGAACTGCACGGGGACACCTCCGATCAAATGGCGGCGCGTACCACCGACAATTTTTTCACATTGTTCAATAAAGCAAAGCGGGAAGGGACCGCCCCATGACCAGCCCTTATTACCGCTTCACGATTTTAGGGTCCGGCTCTTCCGGCGGAGTGCCGCGGATTGGCGGCCATTGGGGGGCCTGCGACCCGGCGGAACCGAAGAACCGCCGGCGGCGTTGTTCCCTGTTGGTCGAGCGATTTGGTGAGGCGGCGGAGCCCACCACGGTATTGATCGATACATCCCCCGATATCCGCGAACAATTGCTGGACGCCAATGTCTCGAAGATTGATGCGGTGCTGTATACCCATGAACATGCCGACCAAATGCATGGCATCGATGATCTGCGCATGGTGGCGATGAATATGTGGCGGCGTGTTGATGTGTATGCGGACAAACGCACCCACGATGTCCTGATGGACCGCTTTGGCTATTGTTTCAAAACCCCCGACGGCAGCGATTATCCCCCCATCTTGAGCGACCATTTGATATCGGACGATTTAACGCCAATCGTTATCGATGGTCCCGGGGGCGCCATCGAAGCCATTCCGTTCTGGCAAGATCATGGCCGCATCGATAGTCTCGGCTTCCGCATTGGCGATATGGCTTACTCAAGCGATGTTGTTGGTCTGCCGGAAGAAAGCTTCGATGTATTGCACGGTCTTGAGTGTTGGATTGTGGATGCCTTGCGCTATACTCGCCACCCAACCCATGCAAATGTGGACATGGCGCTGGAATGGATCGACCGGGTGAAACCCAAACAGGGGATCCTCACCAATTTGCACGTGGACCTTGATTATCGCACCTTGTGCTCAACGCTTCCCGCTTCTGTGGAACCGGCCTATGACGGCATGACCATCGAGCTTCCGGCGTGACACACGATCTGCAAACCGTCACGTGGTCGCGGCCGCCATTTGAGGTCAGCACCGATATTGACCGCTTAGACAAAGCCGCCGTCTTAAGCGAACTCAAAAAAACCTATTGGGCAAAGTCACTAGACGCGGATGTGGTGTGGAAATCCATCGAAGGGTCTGTCGTGTTCGGCCTCTTTGAAGAGGAGAGGGGACAAGTTGGTTTTGCACGCGTCGCGACGGATGCCGCCCGTTTCGGCTGGGTCAGCGATGTCTATGTGCTTGATGACCTCCAGGGGCAGGGACTTGGCGTGTTCCTGATGGGCTGTCTTCTCGCCCATCCGGACCTGCAAACCTTAAGGAAGTGGATGCTGTCCACAGACGACGCGTTTTCATTCTACGAAAAATTCGGCTTCCAGCGGATCGGCGACAGCAAGTTTATGGTGCGGTAGTGCGATTGCGGGTTATTTCGGTCCCGATCGAACGATGAAGGTGCAATATCTGTTAGGTTGCGTCTCCTAATGGGAACGAAGCATGACAACACCAAATGATCTGGCGCGGATAGGCACGCTTATCGGAGAACCGACCCGCGCCGCCATCTTAACGACCCTGATGGACGGCCGTGCCTTCACGGCGTCTGAGCTTGCTCAGTGTGCGAATGTAACGCCACAAACCGCAAGCAGTCACTTGGCCATGCTGGCGGATGCAGATCTCATTCGTGTAAAAAAGCAAGGACGTCACCGGTATCATCGCCTGTCATCCGCGCAAGTTGCGGCCATGATCGAAAGTGTCATGGAAATCGCGGTTCAATCGGGCAGCGCGCCGAAGCCCATCTCAACGGGACCTAAAAACGAGGATATGCGGCGGGCGCGCACCTGTTACGATCATTTTGCCGGACGCTTGGGTGTCCGGATCGCCGAGGCGCTGGCCGCCAAAGGGTTCGTTGAGATGGACGACGATGTGGGTGTGGTCACGGATTTGGGCACAACGTTCTTTGAAACGAACGGCATTCTGCCCGCCGCGCCGGATATGAAAACCAAAAGGCCGCTGTGCCGGCCGTGTCTCGATTGGTCGGAACGCAAACCTCACATCGGCGGACGCCTGGGGGCGGCCCTCTACACCCATTTCACAGACAAGCGCTATGTTCTGCGGTCTTCAAAGTCGCGGGCCGTGACGGTGACACGGGAAGGGGAACAGGCGCTGCAAACCTTATTCGGGATTTCTCAAATTTAGGCCGACCTTTACGCCACGCTGAAGACGCCATAAGGTCTCGAAAAGAAACCAATTTTCACGGGAAGGTCTTTCAGTCATGTCGGATACTGCGCTCATTGTGGGCGGCGGCCCAGGCACAAGCGCAAGCTGCGCGGCGTTGTTTGCCAAGAACGGAATGGATGTGGCCATCGCCGCCAGAACCCCGGACAAGCCGGCACTAATGGACCTGGAAACACATTTCAACGTTCGGCGCTATGGGTGCGACGCCTCGGACGCTTCCTCGGTCGGGCAGTTATTTGAAACAGTGACCCGCGACCTGTCGGCGCCACGTCTGGTGGTCCACAATATCGATGGACGGATGCGTGATGTGTTCCGCAAAGGGATCCACGAAGTTGACCCCGACCTTGTGGCACAAGTGATGAATAATTCCGCCTACAGCGCCTTCCTGGTTGCGCAACAGGCCGCCAAGAAGATGCTTGATAACGCGCCGGATACAAACGGTAAGCGCGGCACCATCATTTTCACCAATGCCAGCGCCTCTATGAAAGGGTTTGCAAAAAGCGGGGCTTTCGCCATGGCGTGTTTTGCCAAAAAAGGATTGGCGCAAAGCATTGCCCGCGAATTGAATCCACAAGGTATTCACGTAGCCCATGTGCCTATCGACGCAGCGATCGGGCGCGAACAGGAAGACGGAACCCGCGGCCATTGGGCGGCCGGCGAAACGGTCGACGACAATATGGCCGATCCCCAGCACATAGCCGAAACCTATTGGCAATTATACCAACAACATCGCTCCACTTGGACATTCGAGGTCGTGCTGCGTCCCTGGACCGAAAAATGGTAAGGCACATTCGGCCTTAGTCTTTGCCCGGACGATAGGTTCGCGACGCGTTGGCCTCGACCGCCTCGCGGCTCAATAGGGCATCCCGCCAGTTTTGATCCGCGAAGAGGCGCGCCTGATCCGAATAATGTTGTGACGATACATCCAATGTGGCGGCGCCATATTGATGAATGACCTTGGCCTTTTGCGCACCCGTTGCGTCCCAGTCAACCAGCGCGATCCAGGTGTCGCCGGCATTCGCGCGCAGTTTTCCGTCATCGCCAATTTCTGCCGGGTAAATTGCCCGCAACACATCGGCACCACCTCCTACCGGAAGATCAAGGTCGCCACGAACCAGCCTATTCACTTCCCCCCATTCAGGATCGATGCGGCCATAATGTGTTTCCAAGTAGGTCACGGCAAACCGAAAAGCATCCGCGGGCGAGGGGGCGGGGTCGCCCGTAAACTCGGCAGTGACCTCTTTTAAAACCGTCAGCGCCCCAAGCGCTGCATGTCTGTTGGTCGCGTCTAACGAGCGATCCCAAGCGGCAAGATGTTTGGCGGCTTTGGCAAGGTTTTCGTTTTCGCTCCAGTCCTGCGCCAGCACTTTCTGAATGACATCGCTTGCCGGAGAATTGGATGCATAGGTTTTGTCGAATTTGAGCTCTAACAAGCCTTGCTCGCTCAACCGCGTTGTCCCATCCGTCAGTTCCTGCAATCGCAAGGACCGGTTGGTGTCATCGGTTTGCAGGCCCATGGATGGCGGAAATTGTTCCGGCGTCAAATTGTCCGGTCCGTCGGTTGCGGAATAGGGCTGGTTATTCGCATTAAACACCAACCCCGATTGAGGGTTGACCAATTTCGGAACGGCGTCGAAAGGACGATATCCTTGCCAAATCAAGTCTGAACGGTCCCCGGGCAAATCCTTTTTCCAATCCCACCCATCTATTCGGTTTGGATACTGACCATTGTGGATAAACGCCACATTCCCCGCCTTGTCGGCATAGATATAGTTGATACTGGGAAGCGCCAACATTTCCATCGCGCCCAGAAATTCATCCAAATTTCGCGCTTTGTTGAGCCGATAGTATTGTTCCAATTGCCGGATTTCGTTCATGCCGGAAAACCGGATGGCATAAGTGCCGTGTTTGGCGTCGATAACCGGTCCATGGACCGACCGCAGAACAGGCCGTTTAGCGGTAAAGGCAAACGGCCCCCATAATCGAACTTCAATATCGACGGATGACACGTCAAAATCCCGCCATTCTCCATCCAACAGATATTGCTTCGGATTATCGGGGTTGATGGTCAGCCGGTAGACGTCATCTAAATCAGGCTTGCTGACCGTATTGGCCCATCCTAAAGACCGGTTGAAACCATGCAGGATCACCGGCGTTCCTGGGAACAGCCCGCCGCTAATGTCTAGGCCGTCTTCAGAAACCAGATGGGCTTCCCACCAGGCCACGGGTCCCGTCATCGGCTGATGAGAATTAATCAGCAGACGTGTGTGTCCGTCCGTCGTCCGATCCGCGCTCACAGCGATTGCATTAGAGCCTATCTCGCTAAATCCCCGCTTGCGAATTTCCCAGGCATGGCCATCAGATGACGGCGCCACAGCCAATTCTTTGTCACGTGTTTCGCCAAACAAGGCGAGCAGGGTTTTGTCCAATCCATAAAAGAACGGTGTTTTAAAAATGAACCCAGCCACAATATCTTCGCCCGTAAACGGGGCAAGGCCTTGCCAGGTTTCGCCTGGGTGTTCAGACGCATACAGATTAAGGCCGGCGGCATATGCCTCTGCCATGGCTTTCACATCCGCGGGCACATCCGTTTCGTATCGTCGGTCAATCGTCCCCCAAACATCCAACAACGCGACGATATAATCTGTCGGCGCCGCATTCAGGCCGCGATACCGCGCCAGTACGCCGCGCGTGGCTGCTGTGACTTCCTGTATGGTTTCAAAATCATCTTCCGCATGAGCATAGCCAACGCCGAACGCGGTATCTGCATCGCGTTTGCCATAAATGTGCGGCACGCCCCAATTATCCCGGATAATTTCTACCTGGTAGCGCGCCGCCGGGCCGGCCAGATTTTCCGGCGCCGGATTGGACGGCAAGGGCGTCCACAGCCAAGTCGCGGCCCCAATCAACAAAACCCCTAGGCCGACACCGATCCACCTTAGATAAGACATTTCGTTTCCCCGATTTTTTTATGAGAGTGAAGATACAGGAAATCTAGGTCTAGAGTCACATGACACTCCGGCTGACCGCGTGGTGTGCCGGTTTAATGATCTGTCAGCGGATCGACGCAATACTTTCAAATTGTTTCTCATCACACTTTACGCACCTACAGATCTCCAATATTGAAACCCTGAAGGAGTCATCCGTTGATTTTCTGGTGAGGCCGTTCTGCGAGGGTGCGCATTATTTTGATGTTCTGTATTCGGTACCGGAACAGACTAAGAAAGCACTGGACGCTGCGAATTTGGAAATACCGTGTTCCAGCATCGAAAAGTCTTTTTGCAAAAAAGAGATGCGCGAGGTTTTGAAGGCACGTTGTGAGCCTTTTTTGATACCCATTATTTTCCATAATATATATTATGCGCCTTTGGTGTGTGGCTGCAGAAGCGGTTTCTTATGAGCAAATCAAAGCCTGCCTCGCCTATAATTTGGTGAAATTTGAACCGCTCATGTCCAACAGGCTGACGCTGCGCTATGGCAAGGTTATGTTCATCCTGGAGCTGAGTGACATCACATCGGAGTTGCCACGCAAACGGGTCACGGTCTCCGATTATCCTGATGAGACCGACTAGAGTTCGTACAAAGGCGTTTCTCTACCCTATCGGACCTTTGACAAGATCAGATCTGTCAATCGTGCCGAGAAGGTTGAGAACAAGAGATAGGTACTGCCCTCGCCTTTGCCGCCGAGATGCAGGACGAACGAGAGGTCAAACGCAGCCAGAGAACACCCAAGCGCCGGGGACAGGGTCAAAACATTCACTCAAACTAACTGTGAACGGCAATAATCGATAAACGAAACCATTATTATTCTACTGGGTGCGGTAGCGGACCAGCTCCTCCCGCCTGCAGTCCCGGATAATGGGGCGGGTCGGCCTGGTCGATTTCGCTTGTCCATGGGTCAGGGAGAAGACGAGGAGATCCGTCCTCGGAAAATATCATGATCGGATCGCTTGCTTTGGTAAATTTGGTCCAGTTGCCGATGGACTGTGTGTCGGCCTCCATGTACGCGAACTGTTTGACATATCCGGTCACAGATTCTGCAAGTGCGTGGTCGGCTTCCGTTGCTGCATCTCTGTACAGTGAACTGACCGTTCGCAGGAAAAAGGGAATGTCCATTGCGTGTACGGCGGTTTTCTCAGGCGATGCCGGGGGTATATAAGAAAAACGATACTGGAAGACGGGTACGCCCTGTTTTGCCTGTCGCAAAGAGAATTGGCGGGCGCCGGCAACCATAAATCCCGTGCGCCCACCTAAGTCGTCTGCGGTAGCACCTACCATCAGAGGGATCTTTTTAAATTCGCCCGCCTTATAGGCTTCTCCGAATTTAGCAACAATTGATCCATCCTCGACGGGTCCGCCGCCATTGAATGTGAGCGGGTCGGTTGGTGGTGTCATGAAAGTGAGGCCATCCAAAACTTCTTCTGCGGAAAGCGCTCGAAGTTTGGAAAGGGCGTCAGGATCGCTCGGAGAGATTCCCTTTCGCGCAGCAAAGTTGACGCCCAATCCCTCGGCGTCACGAAGCGTGCCCGTTCCCAGATCGTCTCCATTGGCGCCCGACATTATGATTGCTTTGTGAAATAGTCCGTCATTAAGTGGGGACGTCAGCAGCGCGTGAATTGATACGCCACCGGCGCTCTCTCCCATTACGGTGATGTTCTCAACATCTCCACCGAAGGCTTCGATATTTTCGCGAATCCATTGCAGCGCGGCGATCTGATCAAGCGTCCCATAGTTGAAGAACTTACCGTTATCCGGGTCTTCTTCGGTCAGTTTCGGGTGAGCAAAAAAGCCGAAGCGTCCGATCCGGTAATTCAAGCTCACGACCACCATGTCTTTCTTTGCAAGATTGGCACCTTCATAGATCGGGGCCGACGTGCCACCAATCACCCAGCCGCCGCCATAAATCCAAACAAGCACAGGAAGCGGCCCTTGCTTTGCAGCAGGCCGCCAGACATTAAGGTATAGGCAGTCTTCGGAAGGCGTTGTCCTCATATTGAATGCCTGCGGGCCGAATGGGAGCTGAGTGCAATCGGACGCAAAAGCAGTCGCGTCGCGAATCCCGGTCCACGGTGCAACCGGTTGAGGGGCGCGCCAGCGCAGTTCATTGACCGGTGGCGCAGCAAAGGGAATTCCCTTCCAGCTCTCAACGCCATCAACGACTGACCCTGCCACTTCACCGTGCTTCGTTGTGATTGTCGGAGCCGCTTCCGATTGCGCGGTCGTCCATGTGCCCGCAATCAATGCGGCGGCAAGAATGAAATAAGTTTTCCGGAGCATCAGTGTATCCTTCTGGCAGTCATGGTAATAGCGCACCAAAGATAATCCGCAGTACCACATAAAATTCATTTCGTTTGGAAGTATTCAGCTGTTCGTTAATGCAAACCCGACTTAGTCTGGCTCCACATCCGACAGGTATTGTTCATCTGTCACCTTCTCCATCCAGGACACAGGCGCCCCATCAAACCACTCTTGAATTGCGATATGGGTCATCGCGGTTAAATCGGTCCCTCCATGCCAGTGTTTCTGGCCGCATTCGCAGTGCACCACATCGCCTGCGCGAATTTCTTTCTTTGGGCCACCCCAACACTGTGTCCAGCCGCACCCCTCGGTGACGACGAGGTATTGTCCCAAAGGATGAAGATGCCAAGCGGTTCGCGCACCCGGTTCAAAAGTGACTCGAGCGCCTGACGTTCGGGCGGGCTCATCCGGGCCGAAAAGCATGTCGATTGTCACGTTTCCGGTGAAATTTTCTTCAGGTCCTTTTGTTGATGGCCGGGACCCGATACGGTGGATTGTCATTTTCATTAGTTGGTCGCTCACCCGTTATGAGTAGAAAGATTGGTGAGCATTTTATTGTGCGAAGGATGAAAACAGATAGACCAATCCAATCCCATTATTGCCTATTTGTCCGAGATTGGCGTGTGTTGGTTGTGAAACGCACCGTTGTTGTTTAGCTTGGGGCTCCTATTCGAAGTCTGAAAACAGGCTGTTGACGTGAAAGATGCGCAAATAAGGCTAAAAAAGACCGCCAGTGAGTTGACCGCAAGTATTGCCCAATTGGCTGATGAAATTGGCTTTCACTTAACAGCAGTGCCCGGCTTAGCGATTTTTCGCCGCGAAGCTTCCACCAAACCTACAAGCGCAATGTACGATCCGTGCATTTGTGTGGTTGCTCAGGGTGCTAAGCGTGTATACCTGGAAAAAGATAGCTATGTGTATGACGCACGGCATTATCTGGTCACCGCGGCTCATCTGCCTACAGACGTCCAAGTCATCCAAGCAAGTGCTCAAGAACCATGCTTGGGATTGAAGCTTCAGCTCGATCTTACAGAGATGTCGCAACTCATGGCGGACAGTGCCTTGCCTGCTCCGCGCGAACAACGGTCAAGCCGGGCAATGGCAACAGGCGAAATGGATCTACCGCTGTTAAGTGCGTTCACCAGATTGATTGACCTGGCCAACGTGCCAGATGAAGTTCCGATTCTAGCACCGATCCTCAAACGGGAAATTTACTGCCGTCTGCTTATGGGAGAACAAGGGGCATTGCTGCGTCAGACTGTGTCTGCGGGAAACCACACACATCGAATCTCCCGCGCAATTGATTGGCTCAAAGACAATTTCACGAGCCCTTTGAAAGTTGAGGCGCTGGCCGAACAAGCTAGTATGAGCACTTCGACATTCCACAATCACTTTCGAGCGTTAACGGCCACCAGCCCGCTTCAATACCAGAAACGACTCCGGCTCAATGAGGCACGCAGGTTGATGATCGCTGAAGGTTTGGATGCGCGTAGCGTCGCATTCCAAGTGGGTTATGAGAGTCCTTCACAGTTCAGCCGTGAATACAGCCGACTGTTTGGTGCACCCCCGATGCAAGATGTCCAAAAATTAAATGAATTGGCTATTGGGGAAAGCGCTTTCGCTGAGTAGTGGCTCGATCAGCAACTACGATGGCTCCATAAGTGCGCCGCTGTCGCTTTTCAAATTGCTCTGAGAAAACAATATGGAGACCAGATCGGATGTTTCTTTAGACGTCCCTTTCATTTCTTGGTCATCACACCGTCGTTTACACTCACGTTTATGTTCGCTGTTGGCCCCAATCCCAAGCGGTCAAACAGCGGTTGCGTGATGTGAGCTTGTGTATCCGGTGACAAAGCCGCGTTCCAATTCACCTGAGGGCGCACAAAATCCCGGGAGTAATATCCGAAGAGCAAGGCCCGTTCCCGATCGCGGGACGTGTTTGCGCCGGACGTATGCCACATGCGTCCATCCATGGCGATGATGGATCCAGCGTCCGCTTCGAACGGTTTCATGTGAGCGGCAATGTCCGTTGGAAGCTCCGCCCGCGACGTAAGTTTGTGGCTCTCAGGCAGGTAGCGTGTTGCGCCATTTCCCTCATCAACATCATCCAGGCACCAAATAATGTTGATGGAACAGGGCGCAAGCCAAGGTTCCGGCATCACGATACCCTGATCGGAATGGATGGCCATAGATTTACTGCCGGGTTGCGCGATGTTGGCGGTAAAGTTCGAGATCATCCACCCCTCCCCCAACAGCTCGGTTACCAGGTCGGCGGCGGTCGGATGGAGGATCAAGTCACGAAACACAGCATCGAGATCAATTAGGTTAAACACACGTATATTGGCGTCGTTTGGATCCAGGCTTTCGATATGTGCCGGTACGCCGCGTCGGATGGATTCTTCGGATGCCGCAATAAGCCGGGTACGAACGTTTCTCGCTTCTTCGGGTGTTAATACACCCGGGACGACACAGAATCCGTGTGTCGCCAGTGCTTCTTTGTGAACGGAGAGATCCAGCATGAGCCTAGTCTTCCTTTGTGTACGTCCATCCAGTTTGACGCTGCCCGATTTATGTTTGAGCGCCTTTTAAAAAGTTTTCGACCGCCGCCTTCATGAGCTGATGCAGATCGTGACCGGGCTCAACCACCCAGAACGTCGCGGCTGCGCTTATCTGAAACAGTGCAAGCGAACCGAGAAGTTCAGGCGGGAAATCATGCTTGATGTCACCGGCGTTCTGCCCGTCACGCACGGTTTGGACAAATAACGCCAATAATTCCGGATGGGCCGCGTGCATGTTTGCAAGAGACACGCTTTGCGAAAACTCAATCATCATCTCGGTTGCGCCCGGTGTGGATTGAGACCAGGCATCCGCTATGCCATCACCAATAATCGTCAAAACAGTTCTGACATTCTTCTCGCCTGCCAGGTCCAATCTTTCTTCAATGTCGACTACCATCCGCCGATTAAACTCTTTCAACAGGCCGGCTTTGCCGTCGAAAATCCGAAAGAATGTCGCTCGGCCAACCCCAGCGGCCTGACAAATGGATTCCACTGAGACGTCACCGTAAGGGCGTTTTTGGAACAGATCCATGGCGGCGTCATAAATGCGCTCCGCATTCCTGACCCGCCGTTGATTGCGCCCGTCTAACGTTTGTACGTCGGTCATGCCGTTATTTCGGTATGTTCTTGTAATAGGGAACGACAATTTCGTTTTCGGCGGACAAGTCTCCCAATAAAGCGGTTGTGACCGGATGCACCACCGACCCAGATATGCGGACATTGATGACGGCCGGTTTTCCGCAATCGAACGCGCGGCGCAGAGCTGGACCAAGATCGTCTAACGTTTCGACCACTTCTCCATGCGCCTCAAACCCTTCTGCAATTTTGTCATATCGGGAGTGAGGAAGTTTCGTAATCACATCGCCGTCTTCCCCAAAGACAGCTTGCTGGCCATGAATGGACATGCCCCAGGCAGCGTTGTTGAAGACGATGGTCACAATCGGCAGCCCGTGACGCACCATGGTGTCCCATTCCTGAATATGAAACCCAATGGCACCATCGCCCGCGATCTGCACCACGCGTTTGTCGGGGTGCGCGATTTGGGCACCCATGGCATATCCCTGCCCCACACCCAAATGGCCTTGATATCCAAGATTAAGTGTCCCGTGAATCGCCGTTTCTCCCGTTGCCCAATTGGACCACGCAGCGCATTCTCCACCGTCATGAATGAGAATGGTTTCGGGGGGCAGAAGGTTCATGATTTCCTTCGCCGCGCGATAGGGGTGAATGCCATCCGCCTCCATGCCAACATCGGGGTACAGAGTGTCGGGCATATTGCGTACACGGATGGCCTTCGCACACCAGTCAACCGGGGCCTGCCAGTTTTTGGTCCTCGCCAATGCATCTAGCGTTGAGGCGCAATCCCCCACCAATGGTTGGTCTACGGGAAACAACCGTCCAATTTCCGCACCATCCGGATCGATTTGAATGATTTTAGCGTCTGGCGGGATAAGGCCCCCACCCCGTCCTCCGATGAACATGCCTTGTTTGGCCCCGGCCAGAATGACCAAATCCGGTGCGTCGTCGAGCAACGGTACGAAACTTAAGGCGCCGCCGTTTTGGGGATCATTACCGGGCAAGCAGGTAAACGCCAAACTGCTGTTGAAAACCGGAATGCCGGTGCGTTCGGCAAATGCCTTGAGCGCCGACCGGGATGCTTCAGTCGGGCCCAACCCCTCGCCCACAACCAAAATTGGTCGTGCCGCGGCCCCAATAACGTCTGCCGCCGCTTCTATAGCAGATGGGGACGGCATGGGATGAGGAGCCGGGATAGGCGATCCGGCCTTTGGAAGGGATCCCTCCTCGACGGGGGTGAACGCGATGTCGATGGGAATATCAACAACGGCGGGCCCGCACGGCGCCGTTAAGGCGTTGCGTATTCCCAAGCCAACAAGATCGGGAACGCGTTCTGTTGCAAGAACTTTATGAGCAAACTTGGTCACCGGGTGCAGCATGGCAATGAGGTCCAATCCGCCCTGCAGCTCGCCCGTTTCCATTTCCCGTATCGGCGATGAGCTTGTGATCACAAGCACCGGCGTTTTGTCGGCGGCCGAATTCGTGATGCCCGCGATGGCATTGGTCAGACCCGGTCCGGAGGTGACCGCGGCGACGCCAATCTTGCCGGTCACGCGGGCATACCCATCCGCAGCATTCACCGCCGCCGCTTCATGCCGACAATCGACGAGCCGGATGCCTTCGGCGTGACAGCCCGTGAGGAAGGTGTCCAAATGGCCGCCATGAAGGGCGAAAACCGTTTCAACCCCAGCTTCTTTGAGAGTTTTGGCTGCAAGCCGCCCGCCATCGATTGCCATTGAGTCCTCCACGTATCGCGTATTTTGAGGACTTCCTAACAAAATGAGACGCGAGTATCAATATATAACGATACCCGCGTCTTATTTCTCATGCCCAATGGCAACCGATATCCGGAAGACAGCAAGGCGGCCAAGGTCGGCTAATCGCGCGACTGCCGTTTCTCCCTACCACATGTCATGTTTCTGAAGCTCGGACCGGCCAACCACCATGTGGTGCACTTCATCCGGGCCGTCCGCAAAACGCAAATGGCGCATATCGGTGTACATTTCCGCCAATGGCGTCCATTGCGACACGCCCGTCGCACCATGCATTTGGATTGCTTGGTCGATGATCACGCAGACCTTTTCCGGCACCATGGCTTTTACGGCGCTCACGTACACACGGGCTTCCTTGTTGCCCAACACGTCCATGGCTTTGGCCGCCTGCAACACCATCAACCGCATGGCATCGATTTCAATGCGGGCGCGGGAAATGACCTCGATGTTTTTGCCGAGCTTGGCAATGGGCTTGCCGAACGCCTCGCGGGAGCCCGCACGCTTGATCATCAGTTCCAATGCTTTTTCCGCTTTGCCGATGGAGCGCATGCAATGGTGAATCCGGCCTGGGCCTAAGCGTACTTGAGAAATCTCAAAGCCACGGCCTTCGCCCAGAAGAATGTTTTCCTTCGGTACACGAACGTTATCGAATTTGATGTGCATGTGGCCGCGCGGTGCATGGTCCTTCCCAAACACTTGCATGCCTTCCAGGATCTGTACGCCAGGTGTGTCGATCGGCACCAAGATTTGCGATTGCTGCTTGCTTGGCGGCGCATCGGGGCTGGTCTTCACCATGGTGATCATAATTTTACAGCGCGGGTCTCCTGCCCCGGAGATGTAAAACTTTTCGCCATTGATGACCCATTCATCGCCGTCCAGAACGGCGCTGGTGCTGATGTTCTTAGCGTCAGAAGATGGCAGGCCCGGCTCGGTCATGGCATAGGCCGACCGAATTTCACCATTGAGCAGGGGTTCCAACCATTGCTTTTTTTGTTCGGGCGTGCCGACGCGTTCCAGCACTTCCATGTTTCCGGTGTCCGGGGCGCTGCAATTCAAGGACTCAGATGCCAAAGGTGACTTGCCAAGTTCCGCCGCGATATAGGCGTAATCAAGATTGGTAAGCCCCTGCCCGATTTCTGATTCCGGCAGAAAGAAATTCCAAAGACCGTTTTCCTTGGCCTTGTTTTTCGCCCCTTCCAAAAGCTCCAACTGACGAGGGTGCCACCCCCAGCGGTCTTCCTTTTCGCTGTCCAATGCGAAAAATTCCTCGGTGATGGGGTCCACATTATCGGCGACATGTTGTTTCACGGCCGCCATCAGCGGCCTGGCACCGTCGGACATGGCCAAGTCGAATAGGTCTTGGTTGAGTTGAGTCATGAAGTCATCTCCCTTGGGTATTAGAATTCTTGAGGCCGTATGAGTAGCAGTAAAAACCGGGAGCGTTAAGGGGCGGGCCTGCGACGCAAATTTGTCCTCGTCTGCTTGCAGATTGGCAGAGATCGGCGGTTGTGTGGCATCTGGCGTAACGGCACACTCGCGCAAAATCAAAAGGTGCCAACCACATGAAACTCTATTATTCGCCCTTCGCGTGTTCCCAGGCGGCCCACATTGCCATCAATGAAGCCGGACTTGATGTGGAGCTTTTGGCCGTGGATCTCAAATCGAAGCGGGTGGAAGACGGATCGGAATTCAACAAGATAAACCCGAAAGGGCAAGTGGCGACGTTGGTGTTGGATGACGGAGAAATCTTAACCGAAGGCCCTGCTATCCTGTTGTACTTGGCCGGGCAAGCCCCACGGTCCGGCTTAATGCCCAAGCGCGAAAGCATAGAGCATTATCGGACAATCGAATGGCTGAGCTATGTGTCGTCAGAACTGCACAAAAGATTATTTTACATCATTTTTTGGACTGACGCCCATCAGGCAAACGCAGCACGTGAAGCGGCTCCGGAGAAACTGACCTTCCTGTCCAACCACCTCGAAAATCGCAGCCATTTGGTAGATGACACCTTTACAGTGGCGGATGCGTATCTCACCTGGTGGCTTGGCCTTGCGCCACAGGCCGGACTGCCGCTCGACGCGTATCCGATTTTGACGGCTTATTTACAGCGTCAACAGGCCCGTGACAGTGTTCGCGAGGCGATTGAATTCGAGACGAGGAAAATCAGAGACGGTTCTTAAACGCTCAAAATGAACCTGAGATGTTCACCGTCACTGCAATGATCATTTTATTCTCCGGTGGTTCGACGTCCCAGCTGCACCTCAATGGCCGCCGTTACCGCGCCGGATGTGGGCGAAATCGGCGAGGCAAACCAGTCCACCAATTGGCCGTCGGGGCCTATCAAATATTTGTGGAAATTCCATCCGGGAACCGCCTTTGACCCCAATGTATCGGCCGCCCACTGATAGAATGGATGGGCGTCCTGTCCCTTCACGGACACTTTTTCGGTCATTGGAAAATCCACATCGAAATTCACGTCACAGAAGCGTTTGATTTCTTCTTCGGAACCGGGTTCCTGTCCGCCGAAGTCGTTTGACGGTACGCCCAACACCACCAAACCACGGTCGCGATAGGTTTCCCACAGGGTTTGGAGGTTCGCGTATTGACCGGTGAAGCCACAGCGTGACGCGGTGTTGACGACCAATACCGTCTTTCCTGCGAACGAAGAGAGGGCAAGAGAATTGCCATCAATCGACGTGAAATTGAAATCATGCGCCGTTTGATCGGCGGCATGTGCGGCAACGGAAACGGACATCGCGAAGATTGCATAAACCAATCGAAAAAACATGGATAAGAGTCTCTTTTAATCCGGAGTACTGGTTCATACGTATAGACGTCAAAGTAGATCACACATACATCCGGATTGCGTCACAGTTATGGCTTTTTTCCATCCGACCGGCCCCACCAAAACAGCGATTATCGGCGCGGGGTTGTCCGGCCTCACCTGCGCGCAGTTTTTACATCAATCAGGTCATGCCGTAACCGTTTTTGAGAAAAGCCGTGGTCTGGGGGGCCGGCTTGCCACACGCCGGGTGACCGATGATCTGGCGTTCGACCACGGCGCGCAATTTTTTACGGCGACATCACCTGACTTCTCGGCATTTGTCGAAAACACCGTGGCGGATTATACAGCGACGCCCTGGACACCACAGCTCCAAGGCCCGATTGAGCGTGTGCCTGAGCCACGTTATGTGGGCACACCATCCATGAACGCGTTCGTCAAACCTCTGGTGGACGGCATTGAGGTTCACCGGCAAACGCGCATCGCGTTGGTGGAAAACGTGGACGGGACCTGGATTCTGACCAGCGAGATCGGCGACCATTTTGACGGTTTCGATATGGTGGTGTGTACCCTTCCCGCCCCGCAAGCGCGCGACATTCTGGTGAAGCAACCTGATGTAGTCGAACAGTTTCAGTCTGTGGCGATTGCCCCCTGCTGGGCGTTGATGATCGCATTTGACGAACCGGTTGATACGTCGATTGATGCGTTTCGGGATAAATCGACGCCGGTAACTTGGCTTGCCCGCAATGGTTCAAAACCCGGCCGTTCGGTTCGCCCGGAATGCTGGGTGGCGCATGCAAGTTCACGTTGGAGCACGGAAAACCTAGAGCGGGATCCGGAAGACGTCGCCTTAGACCTTATCCACATGTTGCCCTCTATCATGGCAACCGAACTGCCCTCCATTAAGTACGCAACGGCTCACCGCTGGCGCTATGCCTTAACGACCACGCCTTTGAAGAAACCGTTTGTCACAGACGCATCACAAACCTTGTTTGTTGGCGGGGATTGGTGCCTTGGGGCGCGCGTGGAACAAGCATATGAAAGCGGCCGAGCGATTGCGGAACAGATCGTGACCCAAATGGGCACTTGATCCCACCCGGGTACTTAGTCAGTACCCGGTTTATTAAGGTCTGAAACCGCTTGGTCGAACGCCTCTTGCGTCATTGGCAAAAGCGCGGTGATCGCCGTCGCCGTTAACTGTTTTTCGTACGCGCCCAAATGACCGTAAGAACCGGCATCATCCAACCGTCCCCGTACCTCCAATTCAAGGGTGACGAAACTTCCTCGCCCCTCTTTTTTCACAAGGTGCTCATTGATCTGATCCCAAAGGGTACCATCAGCCTCAAACCAGATCGCTTTTCCGCCACCGTCTTTGAGGTAAAAATCGCTTTGTTCAAATCCGCTGCGGAAATAGCCGCGGTAAACAGATTGTTGGGTATTACTGACGTCCACCGGCATGGTGGTCGGCCCCGTGGCACTTTCAGGCGGCGCTGTCGGTTTGCTGGTTTGGGCATACACCACGACGCCAAGCGCCAACAGGATCAGCACACCGGCCAGTACCGACGGGATGCGCGAAAATAGCCGCGCTTGAGATCCTTTCGGCAGGCCGTTCCCGGCAATCCACACACCGATCGCAAAAAACGCGGCCACCACCTGCCAGCTGAGGAACGACGTTAGGCGGTTTAGGCCACGGGTCATGCCATCGCCCGTCGGCTCTGTGACCTGCAACACGACGATCGAGCCAATATAGGTAAAAGCCCAAAGGCCACTGAGAATTAGGAATAGTCGGTTTTCTTTCATGGCCTTACTCTAGCAGGCCTAAAAAAGAAATGACCGCACAAAAAAGGCGGCCAACCGGCGAGCCGCCTTGATAGGACTGAATGCGCAGGTGTTAGTTCTTGCCGTCGCCCTTACCGCGTACATTTTCAAGCGGATCGAAATTGCCGTCATTTTCACTTTGTTCGTCCGCGATCACATAGCCTGCGCCGGCGGCGGCAATGGCCCCGGCCACGCATCCGCTGGTCCCAAGACCAGCCAAAAGCAAGAGTGAAATCAGTTTGAGGTCTTTCAAGGTTAGGGTCACAGGGTCCTCCCGGTTTTGGTCAGCGCCGGAACACCGTGCGCTTGATCAAAAAGAAAATCGATATCACCACCAAATAGCCAACGTACAGCGACAAGGCATATTCCCAATACCACTGTTCAAAGATCGGCGGTAACCGAAACGCCGCGCCATTGGCCAGTACAGGCAGCATCACATCGAACGCTAAGTGAACAAGAGTTGCGCCTAAAGATATGACCAAAATACGGCGATAGTCGGTCATCAAATACGCTGCGCCAAGGGCAATTAACAAACCCTGAACGGCATTAACGTTTGCGTATCCCCGGCGCATGAAATCCAACGCCTGGTCCAGATAGCCCCAAACCGCTTCCATGTACGCATTCCCCCGATCCATCAGAACCGGGGGAAGTCTACTTCACCTCATGTTGAAACGGAACTGCCGCACTCAGCAACAGCGGCCTGTTGCGCCCGCCTGTTTTTCTGTTTCCAGGGGCATCACGGCGTCTCCGAATTCTTCCAAATCCTCATGGGTGTGGAACAATTCCCAGGCAATGCCGCTGGGGTCTAGCGACCAGTATTTGTCGGACTTCGCATAGCAGCAGGTGGCGTCTTTATCTTCGACAGATTGATGATCCGCATCGGTCAGGCGCCCATTCACTGTTTCCAGCTGTTCATTGTCGCCGACCTGAATGCCCAGATGGCTAATTCCGGCCTGTCCTCCGGCCTTGCCTTTGGAGATCGCAAAATTGACGCTTGGGCTTTCCAGCCGCCATTGAGCATAGCTTGGCTTTTCGCGTGAAGGCGCCACGCCAAACAGCTTTGTGTAATACGCGATGGATTTGTCCAAGTCGGTCACGTTCATATGCACATGGAGGCGTTGAGGGATGGTCATGAGAGGTCTCCTTTTTTATAACGTCATCACTAGTTTTTTAGTTATTTAAAAGCAAAATTAGGCTGCCGCATCGTTTTCGAGAGAAAGCCCTTTGCAGCAATTATCCAGCAGATGGGCGGACAATTCCTGGATCTGGTCAAACCGAACGCGGTTGATGATGGAGCGTCCTTGTTTCTCCTGTTGAATGATGCCCACGCCCGACAAAGCCGCCAAATGGTGCGCCAATGTGGAGGCCGGCACGTCCGCCAATTTCTGAAGGTCCCCCACCGACAAACCATCTGGGGCGGCTTGCACCAACAAGCGCAAAACCGCCAACCGGGTTGGATTGCCGAGGGCTGCAAATGCGTCTGCCGCGGTTTTTTCCGTCATCTTTGCCATATGAGCTATATAACTAGTTTTCTGGTTATTTCAAGAAAAATCCAAAACAATCGACGGCGCGTATTGAAGGTAAGTCTAACCTCCGCTTCAAGGATGCTTGGCACCGCATGTCCACGACGACACAGTCTTCCGAAATTGGCCATTTTTCAGGGCGGGTTCCCTCGTGGCGGCTTGCTGCCTACGCCGCACCCGCCGCCGCCTTGGCCACGTTGGCGCTTCCCTTGCAGGTGTTCGTCCCGACGCTTTATGCGCAAGAAATCGGGATCGGCTTGACCACCATCGGCACGGTTCTTTTGATTGCCCGTCTTTGGGACATGGTCACCGACCCGGTCATTGGTATTTTGAGCGACCGCATCCCCACCCCATTCGGCCGGCGGCGGACCTGGATGATCGCGGGCATGCCGTTGCTGCTGGTATCCGCTTATATGCTGTTTCTGCCACCGGATGATGCCGGGTTTTGGCATCTGCTGGTCAGCCTGATCGGTGTTTACACCTTCGGCACCATGCTGGTGGTGCCCATGAATGCCTGGGGGGCCGAACTCACCGACGACGTTCACGAACGCACACGGGTGCAGGCCTTTCGCACGGGCGCCGGCTTGTTGGGGGTTGTCGTTGCGTTGGTCCTGCCCGCATTGCTCGGTTTTGGAACCGATGAGGTCCGCCAAACAAGCGCCTTGATCGGCCTGATGGGGGTTGTGGCCTTGCCCTTGTTACTCAGCTTCGCGGTTTCCAGTGTGCCGGACCCCGCCCATCATCGCGCATTACGAAAAGACCGGTTCAGCCTTGGACCTGTTCTTAAAGATTTATGGCGCAACAAGCCGCTCGTGACGCTTTACACCTCATTTCTGCTCAACAATATTGCCACCGGTCTTCCCGCCGGGCTCTTTCTTTTGTTTGCCAAACACAAAATCGGCGCACCCGAACAAGCAGGCCTGTGGCTGGTGCTGTTCTTCGGGTCGACCATCGCCTCCCTGCCCCTGTGGCCGTGGTTGTCCCGGCGTATGGGCAAAAAGAATGCTTGGATCGCCGGCATGTTGGGCGCGTGCGCGCTGTTTGTGTGGAGCCCGTTCCTGGGCGTCGGCGATGCCACGCTTTACACCGCCATCGTTATCGCAACCGGCATCTGCGCCGGGGCGAACCTGACCCTGCCGGCCTCCATGTTGGCGGACATCGTTGACCATGATCGTGGGGGCGTTGGCCCCTCGCGCGCGGGCATCTTGTTCTCTGTCTGGGGGTCGATCGCCAAACTGTCAGCTGCTTTAGCGGCTGGTGTCTCATTCCTTGTTCTTGGATGGGTTGGGTTTGACGCGCAGGGCGTAAATGGTGACGCCGCCTTATTCGCCCTTGCGGGGCTCTATGGCTTGGTTCCGGTCATTCTGAACTTGTTGGCCGCCAGCGCGATTGCGCGATACAGCCTCAAGGGCGACGCCGTCCATCCAAACGCAGCCCCTGCACAAATTTAGATCGGTCGTTTTGATGTTCCGCCAAATTCATCTGCTCACACTGGTTCTTATTGGATTTAGCCTATCTGCCTGCGCATTTGCGCCACCCATCCCGAAAGAAAGCACTGACAGTGACGCATTTGTGTTGCAGCAGGATCTTGCGGGAAAAAGTACGGGCAAAGGTGTGTTCAAAACCATCACCGGCGTCAAACGCGGCTTTACCGCCAAACTTGATGGGATCATGGACGGGGACACTTTCGTATTGGTGGAAGACTTTGTCTACGATGATGGTGAAACAGACCGGAAGACGTGGCGGTTCATCCCTGTCTCTGACGGGCGGTTTGTGGGAACGCGCGAAGATGTGGTGGGAACCGCTGACGGATTCCGGGACGAGAACGCGTTTCGCCTTGAGTATTTAGTAGATTTGCCCCGGGCGAATGGGTCGTCCACGCGTGTGCACTTCAAGGATGTTCTGGTGAAGAACGCCGATGGGTCCATCACCAATAATGCAAACGTCATCTATTACGGTCTCCGGATAGGGCGCGTCTCTTTGACCATTACACCAGATCCATAACGACCGATGCCGTCTCTTCTTTTATGCTAGGCTGGAAAAAAAAGAGGAGGCGCTATGTCCACCAACGAACAAATTATCCGCGATTTCATCTCCGCTTGGTCACGCTTGGATGCGGACGAGCTGGTTAGCTATTTTACGGAAGACGGTATCTACCACAACATGCCGGTTGATCCGGTTCAAGGCACCGACGCCTTGCGGGGATTCATCAAAGCATTTCTGGGGAATTGGTCCAAAACCGATTGGGAAATTCTCACCCTGGTGGCGCATGGTGACACTGTGATTGCGGAGCGTATGGACCGGACCATTGCCGACGGTAAAAACGTCAACTTGCCGTGTGTCGGTATCTTTGAAATGCGCGACGGCAAAATTGCTGAATGGCGCGACTATTTCGATATGGGAACCTATGTGAATGCCCTCGCCGATTAATATGGAGGCGACTGCAACCTCGGCCGGCCTGGACGTTCCGGGGGCCCTTGCCAGCGAATTGGGCCTTTATGATACACTTCGGGACGAATGAGTAAATAAAACCTCCTATGCGCATAAGACCTTGTGGTCTTGTCGCCCCAAAAAAATATCGTCACTATTTGGCCAACAATGCTTGCGAGTACATAACCGATTGTTATGGGTATGGTCCAAAATGGTGATGCGGGAAAGTAGAGCGATTAAGTTCTTGATGCGGAATCTCAACTATGTGGTTGGCGCGGTCACCGCCACCGTGTTCCTATCAATCGCAATTCTTTTATTCGCCAATGCTACTAACACTTTAAGCACCTATCCTGTCCTGACCTTTAATCTAGAGACCCATAGCGCTCAGGCTCAAAACATTCACTATTCTGAGCAACATGATCTTGTGGTGACCTCATCGGCTGACGGAACGGTACGAGTTTGGTCAGGCGAAACTGGTCGCGCTCTTAAAGTTATTCGATTTCCAACCACCAAAAAAACCCGTGGTTTCCTTTTTTGGAAGACTAGTTATCCAGAATATGGAGTGGATTTTTATGCTTCCGCGTTGTCGCCAAATGGACAACACCTTGCCGTGGCCGGCAACACGACTGCGGGTGGCATAAGAAAATCCGAACCTGATTTGTTCCCGGAGCAAATATTCATTATCGACATCACCACCGGAGAATTTGTCGAAAGACTCACCGACCTTCCCTACGCAGTACTATCACTCGAATTCTCTTTTGACGGAAAACGCCTCGCGGCAGGAATAGACTATGGGGCGGGTGTTTGGATATGGAACACAGATAATTGGACCCGCGAACACGTTATAGAACATGAAAATGAGGGCTTCGTTTGGGCCATAGATTTCGCGCCGAATGGAGACTTGGCCGTTGGTGTAGATGGCAATCACGGCGGACTTTTCGTTTACGACAAAAACTACAGACCCGTCGGGCTATCGCACATTAAAGCGACAGGAAACGAATTCGTAGACATAGAATTTGCACCCAACGGTAAGACGATTGCTGTTTCCTACTATGACACCAGAGCCATCTCTCTCTTTCCCGCCGATCTATCCGGTGACGGTCAGATCCTTAGATATGAAGCCGGATATGCCGCCTACGAAAACAGCTCTGCCTGTAAGGCGACCAACCGCGCCGATACTTTAGATTACGAACCAAAAGTCTTGGCAATCGAGTGGTCCGAGGACGGACATTTTTTATATTCCGTCTCTAACAAAGGTGGGCTTCTGAGTAATCGTGAGCAAGTGTTCCTTCGAAAGTGGAATATTGCTTCTGGCGACTTTACGGAAACCTATGCCAGCGAAGGATCAATCATGGACTTGGCGGACATGGGCGGCAAGGGTGTAATTTTTGCTGCATACAACGGCGCCATCGGCGGTTTTTCGAACGATCTCGTCGAGCTTTTTCCGCATAATCCCGAACGCTTTACATACTGGAAAACCCAACCGGCTTTTCGCGCTGGCAATGACGGCATGTCCTTCGAAGTGCTGACGTATCGTAAAGGGCGCCCATTGTTCAACTACTTCGACTATGCCAGCCGCACGTTCCACCAATCACACCGTCCTACAAATCTGCCGCTATCCGTTCCTACTACGAATGACGGATCCACAGATTGTACCTGTTGGTTCGAAACAGGAAAAGATGAGCCCATAGAATGGCGCGGGCGCCGCCTGACAACATCAAAAGATATTACGTCATGTGCCTTTGCAAAAAACGCCGAAGGAGACGTAACAAAACTCTTGTTAGGAACACATGAAGACATAAGGATCATCTATCCAGACGGCAGTTCGACACCAGACCGGATAGTTACAGGTGTTGGCGAGACCGCGATGTTAAATGCCTTTAGCGATGACATTTTCATTGCCGCGAAAGCGAATGGCATCGTGAGTTGGCACGATGCTCATACGGGAGACAGCATTGCCAATATCTATTTGCACACGGACGCAAAAAGATGGGTAATTTGGACCGATGAGGGGTTCTATGATTCTGAACCGGATGCGGAACAGTTTCTAGGCTGGCAGATTAACCGAGGCATTGACCATCAACCTGCTCATTTCACCATCGGTCGTTTCCGCGACTTTAGTTGGCAACCTGCTTTAATCAAAAACCGATTGAAGCGAGTTATCATACCATCAACTATGCCGATGCAGGATGTTCGCGAGAACTCGCCGCCAATCGTCGAGATGGCAGAAAATGTTGTCCAAGGCACTTCAGAGAGTGGTGTTGCAAATGTATCTTTTCGCCTCGCGTCTCTGTCGCACCGGCCCATAGAACGCCTCCTCGTTCAGACCGATGGCAAACCGAACCTAACTCTGGATCAGGAGAGAAGAGGATTTGACACACAGGACTCTATCGAGATCCAAGTGCCGATTGACCACAAAACGCAGACTATCAGCGTTCTAGCCGAAGATGACCTCGGTCGATTGAGCGACGCAGCTACTGTGCACATCACAGGACGCGACCGCGGTATTGGTGTGGTACCAACAGCCCCCGCCCCTTCTCAACCGACAGACATCTTTTTGTTAGCGATTGGTGTTGACGAGTATCTGGATAGTCGATCATTGGTACCGCTCGATTTTGCCGTCAAAGACGCACAAACAATTGTCGACTTCTTTTCAAGACAACAACATTTGCCATCAAGGTCCTTAAAGTATGCTAAGTTACTTCAAAATGATGAGGCAACGACCGATGCAATAAGAGAGGAAATTAAGAACCTCGCTGACGTTGTAAGCAGCAGTGCATCACAGAACAAACTTGTAATCGTATATTTGTCCGGTCACGGAATGGTCCGGCAAGTCGCAAGTCATTCCGAGTATGTCTTTTTGGGATACGACGGATTGGGCGAACGTGGAAAAGCGCAAGGACTGGAAGGGCATGACCTGACCTACTGGCTTTCCAAAATTTCGAGCGACACCGTAATCTTCATAGACACATGCCATGCCGGCGCTTTACAGACCGCCGATATGCAGTTTGCCACTTATGCCAATTTTGATCGGTCGCTCGGCAGTCTCATTCGAGAGGCGAATGATAGGCATAAAGGCGCCATGATATTCGCAGCTGCAACGGAAAACCAACTCGCAAAAGAAATCAAGCAATTGGAACATGGCATATTCACCTATTTGACCCTCCGCGGCCTGTCCGGTGCTGCTGAGCTGCGTTTGGAAACTTTTGCGCGTGATGGTTTCGTCAATTCTCTTGAGTTACGGGAGTATGTAGAAGACTGTTTTGACGTTGCAAATGTGGCTCAAAAGCCGGTTGTCCAATCATTGTTCGGAAGGGACTTCCCCCAGGTCGCGTTATCGGTGAGCGATCCAAATCTGAAGCAATCATTGGGCGCTGAGCAGTTTTCGACAACGAAATCCTTATGCGGTCTGTAGGCAGCATCAATTAGGGGATCGGCCAAAAAGAGGTTTGCCTAGAACGTAGAGGCGGTACACCTCACCGAATGGACGGAAATAGGCGTTGATTGCGGAAGTGTAACGATCAGCATCCGCATCATCGCCTAATCCGTACTTTATTATCTCTTGTTTAGTAGGGCAATAGTACGTGCCAGCAAGCTTGTCCCAAATAGAAAAGGTAAGACCATAGTTCTTTTCATGATGTTCGGGATTGGCGCTGTGATGAACCTGATGCACCGCTGGGCTGATAAGGATTGAAGAAATCCAGGGGGGATAATGTACTGGAATATGGGTGTGCCGGAAATTCCAAAAAACATTAATCAAAACTGACAGCCAGAATATATCTGCTGATCTTATGACCAGCCCATCCTTGAGTACCAATGTATTCACCAGCCCCAAGAAGCCCCCAAAAACAACCGCATAGAACATATCTCTCACAATAAGTTCGATCGGATGAAGATGAAAATCATGAACCGGCGTCAGCACCCGTAGTGTGTGATGTATTTTGTGGAATTCCCACAAAATCGGCATTCGATGTGACAGATAGTGCATAAGAAAAAGTATGTAATCTTGCAGTAAATAAGCGGCCAGGCCGAAAACAAAAACAGCCACAGCTCCCAGCGCGCCGGATAGTTGAAGCCCAGCTCCTGAGTACGAAAGCGCGTTTTCAATGGCGTCCGCAAATCCCACACTTAAGAAAGCGAACCATGCAAGAGACGTGAATCGGAAGAACAACGTATTGATCACGTAGGTTTTGTACCCGACGATTGCATCCGCATGCGTATATATGGACTGGGGGAATATATAATCAGCAAACGTCTGTTCACGGCTTTCAACCGTGTTTCTAGGCCGGCGTGCATAAAAGAAATAGGCAGTAGCTAAGAAGGCAACGACATAAACCCAGTTAAAATTGGAATATGGGTCCAAAACAGGAACTAAGCTCACCGCAAAATCCCACATAAACTCATACAGTCTGCTGAAGATTGTGTCGTCCAAACCATCTCTCCGTGGTCAGGAGGCCGGTGCCGACCACGAAACACCCTCACATCCGTCTGTTTGGACTAAACGCTTGGTTTTCGAATGGCAGGCACTGTGCTTAAAAAAATGTCGCCTTCCATATAGAAGGCGACAATACGTTGACCAAAAAAGTAGGGATCATTTGCACTCGCGCGCAGGTGGCGCGTCTGCTCCCTTATAGGTTTCTAGGATAGTCGCGAAGCTTTTGAAATCTTAAATCCCTGTTCCGCGGGTGCCGCCACCGCCGCCACCACCGCCGCCACCGCCGCGGGTTCCGGATGGGCCTGCGCCGTCACCACCTGATCCATCGTCGTCCCCTCCGCCGCGTTCTAGACCAAGCGGACCCGTGCCAGCCATCATCTCGCCTTGAAAGGCCTGAGCCACCCCAAATAGCGACAATCCAAGCAATGCAACAAGTATGTAATGTCCAATTTTCATGACATGCTCCCCGTGCTTAAAATATTATAATTACTGACTATAGAGCACTTTAACGACCGTTTCGAGGGGCCGCTAAACGTTGAATGCAGTTTCAAGATTTCTGGAGAATGCAGGTTTGGAATAAGGGGTAATCACCATTTTTCGTTATAATCAGCCAATATTCGGCAATTAAATCGAGTGTAATCGATGAAGAATGCAACCGTTGATGAAAATACTCTTCAAAGTTTTACCCTCGAAGTTCGTCAGTTTTTGAGCGATAAACTCACTCCAGACCTGAAGCGGGCTGGGCAATTGTGTGCCGGAATTTATGCGGACCGTCCGGTGGCTCAGGAATGGCTCAGCATCCTGAACAAGCAAGGTTGGGCGGTGCCCACCTGGCCGGTCGAACATGGCGGCACCGGTTGGTCTCTTGCGCAGCATCACATCTTCCAGCGGGAACTGACGCTTGCCAGCGCCCCACCGGTAACCCCCAATGCCACGCGCATGGTCGGCCCGGTCGTCATCGCGTTTGGCACAGAACAACAAAAACAGGAAATCTTGCCGCGCATTAAGACGGGCGAAGATTGGTGGGCCCAGGGCTATTCCGAGCCGGGATCGGGATCGGATCTGGCGTCGCTGCAATGCCAAGCGGTGCGCGACGGCGACGACTACGTCATCAATGGCACGAAAATTTGGACCACACATGCTCAGTGGTCGAATAAAATTTTCTGTCTGGTCCGAACAGACGGTTCCGGCAAGCCCCAACAAGGCATCACCTTTTTGCTTTTCGATCTCGATTTGCCGGGGATCACCGTCCAACCCATCCTTTCTATCTCGGGCGATCACGAGTTTAACCAGGTCTTTTTCGACGATGTCCGTGTGCCTGTCTCGTCTCTTTTGGGGGAAGAAAATGATGGCTGGACCGTTGCTAAATATCTTCTGCAACATGAACGGGGGAATGCTTACTCCCCCACCCTCCAGGTTCGCCTGGACCAGGTCAAAAAACTTGCCAAGGCCGAATTAGATGGTTTCGGGGCGCCCCTTGCCGCCGATCCTGACTTCTCGCGGAAGCTTGCGGAAACCGATATTGAACTGATGACCTTGGAAGCGCTGGAGGCGAAAGTCTTCGGATCGGTCGGGCGTGGCGAACCGGTGGGGGCCTTGTCCTCAATGATGAAAGTGCGCGGCACGGAACTCAAACAGCGGGTCACGGAACTGGCCATTGAAGCGGCGCACCATTATGCCGGCGTTTTCCAACCGCAGGCGCGCGACCCGGGCGTAAACGCTCCACCGGTTGGACCTGAGGATGCACTCACCGCCATGCCGCAATATCTGAACGATCGCGCCGCCAGCATTTATGCCGGGTCTAACGAGATCCAACGCAACATCATGTCGAAAGCCATATTGGGATTGTAGGCCGTTCCGGCACCGCGCTCATTCGGACCCGAAAACGGATGTGGCGAATTTGACAATGCTGTCGGCGATCAGCTCCGGTTGTTCCGGTAACAATGCATGACCCGCGGGATCGGCCAGCACCACTTCAACACGGTCGCCAAATGTGTCGGCCAGATGATCCGCTGCGTCTTTCTTCGGCGCGATGCGGTCTTGCACCCCTTGTATGACCAGCATGGGGGCCTGACCGCCGCTTTGCCAGTCCTCTCCATCGGTGTTCGGGGTCGCCCGCCCTTGCAAGACAGCGGTTTTACCGTGCCATCCCCGCAGCCAATAATCCGGAATGCCGTTCTCCAACGCAAAGAAAGCATAGCGCACATCTTCCGTTCGCTGGGATCCGGTGCGTAAGGGGTCGAAACAGTTTCGCAACGCTTGGGCAGCCTTCTCCGGCACTGGTGCGGCACCGCCGGCGGCAATGAGCGCAATGCCCTTAATGCCATTTGGATAGCGCTGGGCCGTTGCCCTCATAACCCGGTTACCGAAAGCGTGGCCCACCAGAACGGTCTTAGCACCGCCGACCGTCTTACGATCCGCCGTCAATACCGCATTAATATCGTCGGCTAAATCATAAAGACTAAAAGGTTTTTTCGGCAGATCCGTCCCGCCAATGCCAGGGGCTTCCACGGCCACGGTGCGGAACCCCGCCGCCACCAGCGCGTCAGACAATTCATTGAAGTCGCTGGCTTCCCGACCGGCGCTGGCCGCCAACGCGATCCGCGGACCGGCCCCTTGGGTGAAATAGACAACCGTGCGTCCGTCGCGTTCAATGGTTTGGCGCACCCCGACCGCATCCCGTGCTTTGCCACCCGGGAAGGGTTGAATGACGTAAATTCCCCCCGCGATGAGGGCGACCACTAGGGACGTGATGGTCCAGAAAAACCGCATTCGTGCCTCTGTATTGCTTCTGTCTTATCGTTGCGGCGAACGCGCACATTATTCAGACACGGCAGCATGTGCAATGCTGACGGCTTTAGCGCGGTACATTTTCAAATAGAAATTGTCATACCGTCTATGCGGCCGCGTCTGGAAACAGCCGTAAGAAATTATCCGTGTAAAACTGTTTCTTCACGTCATGATCCAACGCGCCGATGGTCCGCTCGAACCGCCCGATGGGGTCTTTGGTGCCCTCCAAATGCGGATAATCACTTGAGAATAGGAAAAGGTCCGGACTGGATTGCGAGATCATATTGGCCACATCTTCATGGGCCATGGGGGTGAAAACCATTTGGGTCGTCAATTGCTCGGATGGCAGGCGGTCAAACTTGACCGAGTCATCATAGCGCCCAAAGGCCTTTACCGTACTGTCCAGACGGCGCAGCATTTCCGGCACCCATCCCGCCCCCAATTCTATGGCGGCGCCTTTTAATCCGGGATGCCGGTCGAACACTCCGTCAATGACCATCATGCTGATGAACAGTTCCGGGATTTGATGCAATACCGTCGAGTCCTTCGTGCGGACATTCTCACCGCCGCCGACCCAATCCGGCGCATCCTTGCGGCCGTTATTGTTCCAAGGATCTCTCACCTGGAGCGGTGCACCGCCCACATGGAGAAGAAAGGGGATGCCCGCTTCTGCGAGTCGCGCCCAAAAGCCTTCCAATTCCACATGCCCCGGTGCGCGGCCCAAAGGTGCCCGGTGCGGGACCCAAATGGCTTCGAGGCCGTTTTCAATGGCCCAATTTAATTCCGTGGCGGCAAGGTCCGGATCGTCCAGCGGTACAATACCAACCCCCATGAGACGCGGGTCGTCCGCACAGAAATCAATCATGTGCCGGTTATGCGCGCGGGTGGCACCGTAGCGCAAATTCATCGGCTTCTTGGAACTAGGGTGAAAGGGAAAGGCAACGCTGTGCGTGGCAAAGACCAATTGCTTTTTGAAGCCCAGAAGATCCATGGCCACGGACCGGTCTGCCGCGGTAAAGGCGCCCAATGCCTGAATCTCTTTTGATTTCTCGATCAAGCGGTCGCCCAGATCGATCTGCGCCTGGCGATGTGCGTCGCTGTGCTTACCGCCCTGATTCATGATCACAGCCACTTCTTCGTCCGAGACGATCGAGGCCGAGTAGCTTACTTCAGGAATATCGTCCCGAAGACCAGGATCCGCATATTTCTTAAGAAAATCAGGCAGTTCCATGATGTGGCTGTCCGCATCATAGAAGTCGAACGTATCGGGCGCGTACGTCATGGGGGTCCTCTCCATTTTCGTTTTTGAGGATATTTAAGCCTGTCGCACCAGAAACGACAAGGTTTGGCCGCGATGCGGACACAGTGTTGTGGCCCCCTCTCAAGATGTCCCCTCCCTTCACCAGCACAAACCTTCTGAAAATCTCCCTGTCAATCGCCGGTCTTGGCATTGCGGTCACCGTGGCCGCGGCCCTCTACTTTTTCCAGTTTGAGCCGAACCGCAGCCTATATCCGGTACGGGGTATTGATGTGTCCCATCATCAAGGCGATATCCACTGGCCGTCAGTTGCCGCAGATGACGTGGCCTTTGCCTATATGAAGGCAACAGAGGGTGGTGATTTTGTCGATAAAAGGTTCAGCGACAATTGGGCGGCCAGCGAGCGCGCGGGACTGCGGCGTGGCGCCTATCATTTCTTTACGTTTTGCCGGCCCGCGGCGGTCCAAGCCGCCAATTACATCGCCACCGTTCCGAAAGAGAGTAATGCCCTACCCCCCGCCTTGGATCTTGAATATATGGGAAACTGCCGTACCCGCCCGGATATGGAGGAGATGCGTAACGAAATCCTCACCTGGCTGACAATTGTCGAAAACCATTACGGGCAGCAGGCTGTTTTGTATGTCACACGTGAATTCTATCACGCTTATCTCGAACCATCCGGCATCAAACGCCGCCTGTGGCTTCGGTCATTGGCCCGCCCGCCAAGTTACGGCGCGCAATGGACCATTTGGCAATATCATAATCGAGGCACCATCGACGGCATCATTGGACCCGTTGACTTAAATGTGGCGGATATAGGCGCTCTTGCAACGGGTGCTCGCGCAGTTACCCGTCCGATGCCACATGCGCATAATCGCCCACAACCCAACTGATGGCTGTCCCCATCACCGCACTGTAAAACCCGCCCTTGAAGTGCTGCTCGTAAGACCGCAGCCACCCATCTACGTCAGTACGTTTGTAGGAACGCCCATCCGTATACAGCACTTCCCATTGGCGCAATGCGTCGAGACTTTGGCGCGGATCGTTACGCAGCAGCAGCATGTCTGCCCGCGCCCCTACCTGGAGAACACCGATCGCGCCGCTGTCGATGTGACGGCCATTCACCGCCGTTGCGGCTTCCAGGGCGGCCTCATTGTCGCCAAACGCTTGCGCGAGCGCCGCGATCTCTAAGTGAACAGCCTCTCCCGGCACCACCCAGGGCATCAGCGTGTCCGTACCGGCTAATATGTCGACGCCTTTATCCCGCGCGGTTGCCGCAAGAGCCCGAATTAAGGGTTGGGTTGCGATGCGCATTTGAATGGCTGCTTCCGTGTCCGGATGCCCCGCAATGAGGTTCCAAGCGCCCGCCCAAAATTCCGGCAAATAGCGGGCCCCGTCGGTTGGCGGAAACCGAGTACGGTCCGATGCGATCAATCGCAATGACAGGTTCGCCAATGTGGGTGTGAACGACAGGTTATTCTGCCGAGCGATCTCAAAGACCCGCTCCACTTCCGCCTTTCCCATGGCCTGTACATCCGTATCTTGAAAATCAGTTCCGTGGGGCGGACGCGGGCGTGTGAGATATGGTACGCCGGTAAAGTGTTGGCTTTCAAAGTCAGACAACTGATCAATCAAGATGGCATGAGGCACATGGCCGATGACCGGCAGTTCAGCGGCCCGTGCCGCCGAAGAGATGGCGTGGAAAGGCTCTGGTTTTAGTTCATTATAGACCTTAATACAGTCGACACCGTCGGCAGCCAGTTCTTCCACGGCAGCCGTGCCCTCCTCCGCAGTGGTTACAACTTTTGCCAAAGGCCAGGACGTCGGTGGGCTCTCGATGATGGGCCCGCATCGATACATGTGGGGGCCCACAAGGGCGCCAGTATTTAGCCGCTCCGCCAACGCTGCAATACTGTCTTCCGACTGTCCCACATCGCGCACGCTGGTCACCCCGTAGGCGAGATAAAGCAGCGCGAAAAGTTCCTGGTTTCCCACAGCAATGCGCGGCGGTGTATGCACATGGGCGTCAATCAGCCCCGGCATGGCAAAACAGCCGTCACAGACCGGTTCAGGGTCTCCATCCCGCATAGGCCGAATTTCAACAATCCGCCCTCCGGACACCACAATCGTTTGTCCCGACAAAAGCGGCGTTCCAGGATTGAGCACGCGCACACCTGAAATGACCGCATCGGTTCGTTCGGGAACGGGCAAGGCTGGTGGCAGCAGGGCCCAATATGTAAGGAAAAGGCAGGCGCCAAGCCCCCCGATACTGCCCAAAATCCAAGTCAAAATACGCATCTGGTCCCCCTCGTCCCGGCCCCATATTAGTCTATCTGAGTGGTGCCGATGACGCATGTCCTGACTTATAATACTGCCATGCGTTTTGACCGTTTGATATTGCGTTGCCAATCACCGGAACGCCTGGCCGCTTTTTACAAAGAGCATCTGGGAATGACAGCTCGGCCAGAGGGGGCGTCTTGGGTCGTGGGCTATGCCGGACCGGATGCCGATATCGAACTTCGTCCCGCGACCGGCAGCGCTGCTTACACACCGTCAAAGCAAGACCGCTACTGGAAAATCGGGATCATGGTGCCCAATCTGGATCTCGCCCATTCCATCCTCGTGTCCCAAGGCCTGTCCGTCAGTGCCCCCCATCTCTTCGAAGACATCGGCTATATGTGCCACCTGGAAGATCCGGAAGGGTTTCAGATTGAGCTGCTGCAACAGACCTTTCCCGACGCCCCCACAACACTGGGATATCTGTTGTCGGATACGGTGTTCAGCAGCGTCGGTCAAATAACCTTCCGCACGCACGATCTGGAGGCGGACCTTGCCGAGTTTCGCGATTCCCAAGGCATGACCCTTGTGTCCGTTCAGCCGGTTCCCAAATTCGGCTTTACGCTTTATTTCCTCGCGGTCGGCGATACGCCACCCAAGGAGCACGCGCTTACGTCACTCGAGAACCGAAAATGGCTATGGCAACGTCCGTATACATGCCTTGAGCTTCAGGCCGTGGACAGCGGCATCGTCCCGCCATCGCAGGACGATACCCTCTGCGGATTTGCGGATCTGACATTTGCGTCAGACCCGTCCGATTAATGAAGCAGGCGGTTCGCCGTATCACCCAATGGCGGGGCGAACTTTGTCAGATTAATGCCCTCAACCGCGGCTTTATACTCATCGATGCTCGGTATACGGCCCAAAATGGTCGATAGAACAACAACAGGCGTTGAGGCCAGCAGCGACTCACCTTTTTTGTTTTCCGAGTCTTCAACCACGCGCCCTTGGAACAAGCGGGTGGAGGTTGCCATGACCGTATCGCCCTTCGCGGCCTTTTCCTGGTTGCCCATGCAGAGGTTACAGCCCGGACGCTCCAGATACATCATGTTTTCATATTCAACGCGGGCGGCACTTTTCGGGGCATCGTCATCAAATTCGAACCCGGAATATTTCCGAAGCACGTCCCAATCGCCTTCTTCCTTCAGCTCGTCCACAATGTTGTAGGTGGGGGGAGCCACCACCAGCGGCGCTTTGAATTCAATTTTCCCTTGTTGCTTCTCCAGGTTCTTCAGCATTTGGGAAATGATTTTCATGTCGCCCTTATGCACCATGCAGGAGCCCACAAAGCCGAGGTCGACCTTCTTTGTCCCTTCATAGTGTGAGACAGGCCGTATCGTATCGTGGGTATACCGCTTCGCCACGTCCTCGTTGTTGACGTCCGGATCGGCAATCATGGGTTCGACAATTTGATCCAGATCCACCACGAATTCGGCAAAATATTTGGCATTCGCGTCCGGTGTCAGAGCCGGTTTGTCACCAGACTTGATTTCGGCAATGCGCGCGTCCGCTTTGTCGATCAACCCTTGAAGGACCTGTTTGGCATTATCCATGCCTTTGTCGATCATGATTTGAATGCGGCTCTTCGCGATTTCGAGTGACTCGATCAACGTATCGTTCTCAGAAATACAGATGGACGCTTTCGCCTTCATCTCCGCCGTCCAGTCCGTGAACGTGAAGGCCTGATCCGACAACAAAGTGCCGATATGCACTTCAATCACCCGCCCCTGAAACACGTTCTCTCCAAATTTCTTCAACATTTGCGCCTGGGTCGCGTGAACCACATCGCGGAAGTCCATGTGATCTTTCAGGGTGCCTTTGAAAGTCACCTTCACCGATTCCGGAATGGGCATGGTCGCTTCGCCGGTGGCGAGCGCAAGAGCAACCGTGCCCGAGTCCGCACCGAAGGCAACACCTTTCGACATGCGCGTGTGGGAGTCCCCGCCGATTATGATCGCCCAATCATCCACCGTCAGGTCGTTTAACACCTTATGGATCACGTCGGTCATGGCGTGATATTCGCCCTTGGGGTCCCGTGCGGTGATGAGACCAAACTTGTTCATGAAGCCCATCAACTTTGGAATGTTGGTCTGCGCTTTTCGGTCCCAGACCGAGGCCGTGTGACAGCCCGACTGATAGGCGCCATCGACCGTCGGCGAAATCACCGTCGCGGCCATCGCCTCAAGCTCTTGAGAGGTCATTAAGCCGGTGGTGTCTTGAGATCCGACGATGTTCACTTGAACGCGTACGTCGGAACCTGCGTGAAGCACCGCGCCTTCCGATACACCTAGCGCGTTTCTGTTGAAGATCTTTTCGACCGCCGTCAGCCCCTGTCCTTCGTGCGAAATCTCCTTGGAAGTCGCAAACACCGGTTCTAGCGGCACACCAAGTGTCGAGGCCGCAAAACTCTGCAGCTTCTTACCGAAGACGATGGCGTAAGAGCCACCTGCTTTGATGAACTCCACTTTCTGGGGTGTCAGCGCGGAAGAAATGTCCACCAGCTCTCGCTCGCCATTGTAGAGCTTTTTCTTCTTTGTATTGATTGTCAGTACCGTGCCGGTATCGACGGAATAAGCTTGCTCAAGGACAGGGTCGCCATTGTCATCCAACACGGCCTTGCCATCCGCATCCAGCTTTTTGACCCAATTCTTTAAGTCGATACCGATGCCGCCTGTTACGCCAACGGTGGTGAGGAAGATCGGAGAAATGCCGTTGGTCCCGGCCACGATTGGCGCGATGTTCACAAAGGGCACATAGGGGCTGGCTTTCTTGCCCGTCCACAGTGCCACATTGTTAACGCCGGACATGCGGGACGACCCCACCCCCATGGTGCCTTTCTCGGCAATCAACATCACCTGTTTGTCCGGGTGCTGCTGTTGCAGGTCTTGAATCTCTGCCTGTGCATCTTCCGAGATCATGCATTTACCATGGAGTTCCCGGTCTGATCGCGAGTGTGCCTGATTCCCCGGAGACAAAAGGTCCGTTGAGATGTCGCCTTCCGCCGCAATGTAGGTCACAACCTTAATTTCTTCATCAACGTCGGGCAGCTTCGTGAAGAACTCTGCCTTGGCGTAGCTTTCGAGGATGCTCTTCGCGATAGTGTTGCCGCCGTCATAGGCCGTCTTCAAACGATCCGTATCGGCTTCGTACAGGAACACTTGGGTCTTCAGAACGTCGGCGGCTTGTTGCGCAATTGCTGCGTCATCCCCCAGCGCCAAATCCAGAAGGACTTCAACCGACGGCCCGCCTTTCATGTGAGACAACAGTTCAAACGCAAAGGTGGGTGAAATTTCTTCCACAACGGTGCTGCCAAGAATAATCTCTTTCAGGAATTTGGCTTTGACGCCCGCTGCATCCGTGGTCCCCGGCAGGGTGTTGTAGATGAGGTAGTGGAGGGAATCGTCTCTGTACTCGTTATCGAGATCTTTGATTTGGGAGATGATCTCACCGAGAAGCGCACCATCATCGATGGGCTTGGGGCTCAGCCCTTCGGCTTTCCTGGTTTCAATCTCAGTTAAATAGTCTTTGAAAGAGCTCATGATTATTCCGACGATTCATTTATGGACATACTGAAAACCCCGCCCCCAGAACGACCTGGCAGAGCGGGAAAATCTTGCTGAGCGCTGTAGTATTTCAGCGGACATTGGCTTGCAAGGACTTCCAGCAGATTTGTGAAGCCAATGCCATTTTGAAATCAGACAACGACCGCCCCTCAAAACGTGAAATTTGGGCAAAATCCGCAAAAAAACCAGCCATTTAGGGCTTTTTCGTCCTCCTCGCCGGTCAAACCAGAGTTTAGGGCGCCCCGTCGATCAGAAATTGTTTGAACCAGTGGCGAATATCCATGATCGGGCCATCGCCATCGCACAATCGAATGCGATGGAGATATTTCTTGTTTTCCCAGATCGGAATGTCTTCGTTGAGCTGACGTACGATTTCTTGAATGAAGGCTTTGGCAACACCTCCCCTTTCCCCGTCCACATCCGCTTTCGGCTGTGTGAAGGCGAACCGTACATGAACGCGGTCCCGCTCTATCGGTGTAATCGACGCCAACAAGAACGTATCCGTGATACCGGTGAAGCGAGTCCACGCCTGACCGGGCCCGTCATTCCCGTTTTCGATGCGGCCTGTCACACTGCCCTTCGGCGTGTCCATTTTCATTTCTAGCCATGCATGGCGCAAAGGACCATCATAGCTCGCTGTCCAATCCGACGGGTAATCCGCCGCTTTATGGACATACCGGAAATGCGCGGCGTCAACTGCATTCTCGGCCATTTCCTGTGGATGGGTATTGATCACCCATTCATAAATTTCAAAGTCGCTCCATGACTCATCATTGCATTCATCATACGACGGAGGATCCCACTGGGGCGGTTCATCATTGGGGTGATACCAAAGCCAAATCATTCTGTTGGCTTCCGCGCAGGGCCAATTCTTTAAGCAGGGCTCTTTGGCAGCCGCCGGAATCTTGGTGGCATACGGTATATGAACACACTTCCCTTCGTCATCATACTGCCAGGCATGAAATGGACAGGCGAGTGTGTTGCCGATCACTTCTCCACCAACACCTAGGTGCGCCCCCATATGGACGCAATACGCATCTAATGCTCGGGGCCGCCCGTCTTCCCCTCGATAGAGCGCGATATTCTTACCGAAATAGTCGAGTGCTTTGACACCCTTTACCGGAAGCTCATTGGAGTAGCACACACCGAACCACCCAAACGGCATCGGCAGCGGAATACGAGCAGTAGACTGAAGGGCAACGTCCATGAATGTTCTCTTTTACAGGTTAAAGACCCGGATGGCGTTTTCTCTCAAGAACTTTGGCCACACATCCTCTTTGAACGGAACAGTGGGCATGTCCGTTGCGATGCGCTCAAGGCTAAGCCCCATGGGGAAATAGCCGGCATACATCACTTTGTCGGCACCCCGCTTATTTGCATAGTCAATAATCGCTTGTGGGTAGTGTTTCGGCGCGAAGGCGCTGGTTGAATAATAGAGGTTTGGATATTTCAGCATCAGCTTGACGGCCATATCTTCCCAGGGTTCCGCTCCGTGACGCATCACGAATTTCAGTTCCGGAAAAAACCAACATACTTCGTCGATGAGGTCGACTCGTTGCGCTTCCATCGGCAGGCGCGGTCCCGGCACACCGACGCAACAACAGAAAGGTATGTCCAGTTCCACACATGCTGCGTAAATCGGATACCACTTTTTGTCATTGATCGGCACTTGCGGACTAATCCCGCTCGGAAAAGCGCTGACAGCCTTGATCCCAACCTCCTTATGCAGACGCTTAATGCGCCGAACCTCGTCCATCCCCAGATTGGCATTCACCGGTAGATCAAAAAAGAACCTGTGCTGATGATCTTTCCACGCAGTTTGAAGCACGGAAGACTTTTCGTCATACCCGACCATGGCGCGGTCGACACCATGGGCATCCATCTGATCTGTCACATAAGCAATGAAGTCTTCATGGGGTCCGGTTTCCGGAATGTCCTTGAATAGAAACTGAGCCGGCATTTGCATCATGGTGCGGCTTTCTTCATCCATGAGCAGCGGCTTCATGAACTCGTACCAGTCTTTACGATCCTCGTTTGAGGGAATACCCATCATGAGATCAATGGCTTTAACCGATGGATGCATGTCAAAACCCCTTCAAGATGCGACCAAGGGCAGCGGCAAAATCTTCATCCGATAAGGGGGCCGCTAGATGGCGAGATGTTTTTGCAATCGACGGATGAGACTTGGCAAATTGCCGTTTCGACGATGATGACCGACCCCCTATTTTGCGAGATTTGAAGCGCTCATAGGTCAGGGAGCCAAAAGTAAAACTGACAGACGTATGGAACACGGTCGCCACCAGGTCGTCGACAAGACCTGCTTCCTCTAGATGGGAAAGGATTCGTTCGAAGGTGCCCAATTCGGTAGCAGACATACGGTCCGTGGCCGAGAGGATCGGCAGAATTTCGGGATGAGCCATAAGAGATCGGCGCATGCGGACGCAAGTTTCCACCATCCAGCTGCGCCAATTCCTTTCCGCATGATCACAGACATCATCGCCCGCTAAAATGTCCGCAAGAACCGACTCCAATAAATCTTGTTTGTCGTCCACATGGCGGTATAGCGCCATAGGCGATACGGACAACCGTGCCGCAAGCTTGCGGATCGAAAGCGCCTCCACCCCATCCTCGCGGATCATGTCATGGGCGATCTTCAAGATGGTCGCCCGTGTCAGGGGGCGGTGTTGCTTCGACGATGAAACTGTAGCCTTGGCTGACATTGGATTTCCAAAGAGTATACGGTGTATACTTTTGTATACACCGTATACTTCGAGACCACAAGACGTCTCAGACTGTCAGTCCACCGGTTCTCTTAGTTGGCTGTATCGACAACGAATGAAACAGGATCTGGATGCGTTACATCCGCCAAAGGCCGCTTTTCCTCATTCAATGCATATGCACGAAGCCGGACGGTATCGCCGCTGTTTATGTTGAGAACCGATAAATTGTGTACACCTGCTGTGGTGAAGACATAGGAATTCGTGCTCATATCAGCCCCGGCGCCGTCATCCTTTACGAGCGCGTTTTCAACAATAATTCGATACCCCCCCTTCGGGACGAAGGATTTGTTGCCCGGCTGGATCAGGACGCGCGCTGTCCCTTCGCCGTCTTTCATAAGTATACGACTATGAAGACCTGCGAAATTAAACACCTGAGGCTGAATTGCTGGTCGAGATGCAGGTGCGTTAACAACAACGCTAGGGTATGAACAATAATATGCGGCGCTATTGGTGCCCCCTTTAGTGGCGTCTCTCAGTCCGCATTTAGCATCCGAGTTGGCAACCTTGTGCCCCACAAGCAGTCTGAGATTGTCATTTGGCAATTCGTGCGCAGATAACGATGGGAAGGTAATTTCCAGAACGCCTGTTTTAGACACAGAAAAACTTTCCGCTGAGAGTTTGTATGACTTCGAAGGCGTTTCATCTTCATCAGTGACAATGAGTGTAGCTATCAACTGCGAGGTGTTGTTGATCCGTTTCGACCCTGCAAGGCGTACAATAGACCCTCTATTGTTGATGTCTCGAAGGCTCGCGGTTTGGGCGGGTGGTAATACTGGATTTGTTGGTGGCAAGTCGACGATTACGGAACTTAGGTGGTTTATATCCTGAAAATCGTCGATGAAATCGTACAGCGTTGGAAAATCAAAGACGATTCTTCCTTTCTCGCCGTCGCAACGCCAACTTCTCACGCAACTTTCAGGTAGTTGCGTGTCGTCAGACTGACATGCCTTGCGTTTGTCTTTTGGTTTTTGATTTGGAGATTGCAGAACCCATCTAATGTCTTCGAACCGGAAGTCGGCTGCTAAATCACGAGCACACCGACGGCTCTCCTTTGAGAAATTCCAGTTACGCATGCGCTGACTTATTTGGGAAGTCATAGATGAAAGATAATTTCGGTCGACCTGCGGCAGAGGCTTTCCATTGCGCGCATTACGGAAGGACGAACTTTCATATATGATCATCCGTCTGGACTTCTTCTTCGTGGACCAAGTGTCGTTCTGCATCTTGGTGGCTTTTGGAACCAAAACGACAAAAGCAACATCATAGGTTTGCGGACGCATTTCGTACTGCGAGTTTGGCGAGTAAGCACCGCCAAATCGGACTAACAATTTGTTTTGGTCATATTGTGCGATCGATTGTAGATTATTGAACTCAGATCCGCGTAGCTGCCTTAACTCGTCGCGCACGGACTCGATACCCGCGCCCAATCCGGCGCCAGAAACTAAAGCAGAAACATTCGCTTCTATCTGCCGAATAGCCTGTTCAATTCTGCGGGTATCGTTACGCTCAAAATTATCAGTAATCAGCAAGGGAACAACCGTTGGCCGAGCGTATCGCTCAACAAATCCATCTTCTTTCCCATCTTTTTTGCACAGTTCAATATCTCTTCGCGCCTTAGTCGGTTTGTTGTCTGTGTCTTTACAAAGAACCGACTGAACCCAGATACGTGTATAGACATCCAACGGTTGACGGCGCGCGAAGGGATGTAGCGTCACACGCGCGCGAAAAAGATAGGCATCAAGGTTTTCGTCAGCCACTCTTGCCTTCAAATACTCATTAAGCAGCTGTATTTCCTGATATAACGCGGCAGCTGCGCGGTACTGAATAAACGGATCCACACCTTGAGCTGCGCCGGCAAGCGCCGCTCTTGATTCAAAACTTGGCGCAGAAGGATCAATATCTGGCCGCTCGCCAGAAGAACGAGACTCTGTAGACTCGTCTGTCCGCGTGGCAGATGTTACTTCTCCAGTCTGTTCGTTTGTGGTCCTGTTAAGCACGCTACTGGAAATTGCTTCCGTGCCCGCCAAGTTTGCCTCCAGCCCTGCTGCAAACCCCCTCCGGAAGCTGATGTCATCCGATTGCGTAATCGGAAGCACTTTCGTCAAAAGGTCTTTTGCCGAATCCTCATCGAATTCTGGGCTGAGTTTGCTGGCTATATCAGACCAAGCAAGTGGCGGATAAGCGGAGATGTAGACTCTGCCAGCCTCAGCTTGCGTGTCTGGACTGTTCGGTTGCAGAACATCTTTAGACAGACCTTTGATGGCCGAACAACCGGTCAATAGAAGAGAAAAACATGCCGCAACAAGTAAAGACAGTTTCATGGTTCGCCCCCCGAAAGTGAACCCAATGCCGCCTGTGACGACAATTTAGGTCGACTTTAAGGGTGCTAATACCGCATGTCTACCTAGAGATGTGTTGTAATATTACACGACTTTTACGCACCTCTGCACTTAATCTTTCTAGTCCCAGGTCGATCATCTGCGGCGCGTATAGCGGAAGTCACAATGGCTGGCGCCCTGCATGCAGGTTTGCGTTCGCTTGAGTGTCATTCCCATTTCCTCGGCCATGGGTATATCGAGCCCGCAAATGAGATTAAAACCAATATCCGACGCGCCCAATTTGTCCATCATCTTGGCGTATCCGCAGCCGGTGACATTCATGTCAAAATGGTCTTTTTCGGATCGGATAATGTCGAATTCCAGAGCATCACCCGCCGCGTACATTTGCGTTGCAGATTCCATCGTGGACAGGTCTTCTGCTTTCACCTCTGACTTCTTCGCTTCTGCGGTTTGGTCTTTAATTCTTTGGGCCAAGGCGGCGTTGACAACTTCTTCGCCCAAAATACGCTGCAGGTCGCGAATGAGCGGCACCACATATTGCATTTGTATCGTTGTGCGTTCCAGGAACGTCAGATTATCTATCGACATGGCGTCTCTCCCTTGTTGTTGAAGAAAGACTACACTCACCTGCGCGCACAAAAAAGGCGCGACTGTATCTCTACATCCGCGCCTTTCCCCGTTCCGAAGAACGAAATGTCAGTCGTTATTATTCGACGCTGATGATCGTAGCGGTACCTGAGCGGCCGTCATTGGTCGTGAAGGATGCCGTGTCGCCAGCTTTTGGCTCTTCGCCGGTGCCGTCAAACGTTACACAAACTTCTTTACCTTCTGCGTCAGAGCTGCAGATGGTGTTGGAAGCTTGGTCGAACGTGTAAGGAGCAGCGGCACCATCATTTTCGCCGCCAACCACGGTTGCCGTCGTTGTCGCATCATCATATGCGACCGTGACGCTTGCTCCGTCAGAGCCGGTGTATTCAACTGTGGTTACTGCTGCGTGTGCAGCCGTTGCCAAGAATGCGGAGGCAAAAAGAACGCTAAGAGTTCTGATCATTTAAAACTTCCCTATTGGATGAGCGTGACGGGGTCCCGTCAAACGCTGATGACACCTCAGAACGATACGCAGTTCCGAGACAGAGATAAGATTACTTGTTTACGCAAAACTCGACGCGATGAAACCAAATTTCACCGCGCCGTCTACTCGTGGACCCAGTCCAACTATCTATTCTTATTCGACAGCAACTATGGTCGCGGAACCAGACCGTCCGTCATTGGTTGAGAAGGCGGTGGTGTGACCGGCTTCCTGACCTGCATTTTCGAAAGTCGCGCAGACTTCCTTGCCGTCGGCATCTGCACTGCAAACCGTGCTGGTTGCTTCGTCCCAGCTGTAAGGGCGCGCGGTTGCTGCGTCGCCATTTGTTGTCGCGGTTGATGTGGCATCGTCATAGGCGATCGTTACCTTTTGACCGTCTGACAACGTGTATTCGATCGTTGTGACCGCGGCGCTCGCGGCGGTTGCCATAAGAGCTGCAGCAGCTGCAAGTGCGAGTGTTCTGATCATTGTCACCTCCCCTTGGAATCGTTTTGGTTTTTGCGGGGGGGAGATAATCACAAATCGAGCGGAACGTTAACCTTTATTTGCCGTCCCGATCATGACGGTTTTTCAACAGCTTACACGCATTGCGTTAGATAACCCGTATGCTCGCCTTATAATTCGCCATCGAGACGTGGTTTTTTGGAGAATAATTGGGTTTTTCGAACGCCGTCGAATTTAGTGGACCGCGGCGCTGGTCATCGCTCCCACTGGCTTTTTCATGAACGGAATGAGCAGAAAGCTTGTGACCATAATGCAAGCCACAAAAAACCATAGGTCGTTGTAGGTCATGACAAGAGCTTCGCGCTGTGCCAGCTGGGTCGCCATTTCCGTGACCGCAGTTTGGGAAATCGCCTGATCAGGCAACATCAACTCCAGCTGCATATCGGGTGTCGGCTCGTTGGTTACGGTATCAAAAGCTATTCGGCCTTCTGTCACCACCTCTGACAAGCGCTGATAATGATGGTCATGCCGGCTTTGCATCAACCACGTTATCAGCGATAGGCCGACCGCTCCGCCAAGGTTGCGCATAAGGTTGAAGAAGCCACTGCCATTGCCAATGTCCTTTTCCGCCAAGAAGCCCATCGCCACGGTGGAGCAAGGTAAAAACATCAACATCAAGCCGAGACCCCGTATGGCCTGGCCCCAAAATAAATCGCCGAATCCGACCTCATGGGTGAGATTAGAATCGATCCACATGCCATAGGCCGTAAGGCCAAACCCGATCGCCGCCATCAACCGCAAATCCATCCTTTGCTCTAACGTGGCTGCCAGAATGCCTGACAGGGCGGCGAACGCACCCATCACAATCATGGTGTTTCCGATTTGGAAGCTGTTGTAATCCTGGATGCTGCTGAGGATGGCCGGCAACAGAAAGGTCGGCACGAACTGCACAAATCCGGTCACGAATGACAGCGTACATCCCATTGCGAAATAGGGGTTTCCCCAAAGTCGAAAATCCACCACCGGGTGATCGACCGAAAGTTCACGCCACAACATCAACCCAAAGGACAGAATCGCGACGACGGTCAGTTGCGTGATGAGCGATGATTCAAACCAATCATGTTTCGTGCCTTCCTTAAGCACAAATTCCATGCTGGCGAGGAACACAGCGATCAGCACAATGCCCCAAACATCTATGTATTTAAGTAAACTGTGATCCGGTTTATCGAAGTCCACGGTTCTGTAAACGGCAAGCGCAACGCCAATACCGATGGGCACGTTCATCAGAAAAATCCAATGCCACGACAAAACTTCCGTGATCCATCCCCCTAGGATTGGTCCAATGATCGCCGGAAACATCAGAACGAATCCCACCACCGCCAAGGCAGTGGCCTGCTTGCCCGCTGGAAAGATCAAATAGACCGAGGACATTACGATCGGGATCATCACCCCACCGAACAGGCCCTGCAGAATTCGGAAGACAATCATGGATGGCAAGTCCCAGGCGCAGGCGCAGGCAATGCTGGCAACGGTGAAACCAATCACCGCCACCAGCACCACATTCCGCGTGGAAAAGGTTTTGGTCAGCCACGCGGTAAGAGGGATTACGATGATCTCGGCGGTCAGATAGGCCGACTGAACCCATGCAACTTCTTCAATTGTCGCGCCGAGAGAGGCACTCAGCGTACCAATGGAACTGGCGACGATTTGAATATCAACAACCGCCAATAAAGTGCCGACAATCATGGCGCTGAACGCAACCAAATTTTTGGCTGAGACACCGAGCCCGCCAGCCATATCGTATGTGTCGGTTGCTACCGACATTTAGTTGCTCGCTGCGACTTGGTTTTCGCTTCGGCTTTGTTTCGTATCTATACTGACGGTACACGACATGCCCGGCCGCAAAAGCCCCCGCATTCCGTCCGACGGATCAATCGTGATTTTGACCGGGATCCTCTGAACAATTTTGGTGAAATTTCCCGATGCGTTTTGCGGCGGTAGAATGCTAAATTCAGCACCGCTTGCGGGCGACATGCCCGCAACCACACCTTTAATTTCAGCCCCTGGAAACGTATCCACGTGAATGGTCACCGGCTGCCCTTCACGCACGCGTGTCAGCTGTGTTTCTTTAAAATTACCAACCACCCAAACGTCATTCAGTGGGACAACGGCCATCAAAAACCGTCCAGGTTCCACCAACTGCCCGGCCCGTACGGTTCGATTTCCGATCACGCCGTCAATGGGCGCCCGCAGAACCGTGTCATCCAAATGAATCTTGAGAATGTTCCGTTCGGCGCGCGTCTTTTGAACCAATGCTTTGAGCTTCTGTTCCTCCGCGTCCAAAACGGTGGTCTCAAGTTTTGCCGCCTCTAACCGCGCGGTGGCGCGTGTAGAAGCGCCCATCGCTTGGCGATGGGTCGCAATGGCAATTTCGTGCGCCTGCTTGCTGGTGTTTCCCGCTTGCGCCAAACGTTTAGATCGCGCCAGCTCCGCACGCGTGCGTTCCTGTTCAGCTTCCGCAATAGCCACATCCGCCGATGCTTGGTCTATCTGCAGGGATTGCAGCGCTTTCTTCTGGCCCAGTGCCAGCAGTTCCGCGTCTAAGCGAGCCAGCTCCGCATCGACACCGGCGATCTGCTGCCGAATTTCCTCATCTTCAATACGCAGCAGCGGATCGCCCTTGCGCACAGCCTGATTGTCAGTGACGTACAGGTCTTGAACATAGCCCGAGACCTTCGGCCGTATGGCGGTGATATCCCCCTGCACATAGGCATTGTTCGTGGATTGAATGTGACGCCAATCGGTCACCCACGTCCACGCCAGCAAAACCGAACACACAACCGAAAAAATGCTCACCCCCAACACAAGGCCGGTGGTTGTGGCGCGTTTGCTTATTTTCCCGGCCCACCGCCGGATGAACGGCCCCACGCCAGAGGTTTCGCTTGCCTTCCCTGTCATAAAATATAAACTACACCGTATAGTTTACTTTAACAAGACACAAATACATCAATGCCCGCACAAACATCAGCAAAAGAATCTGTCCCTGTGCTTGATGGCCGGGGCAAGCGCAAGCAGGCCAAACAGCGGCAAATCATCGATGCGGCTGCGGCTCTTTTTATCGAAAAAGGCGGCTTTGCCGATGTCAGTATGGACGCAATTGTCGATGCATCGGGCATCTCCAAAAGAACGCTTTACAACTATTATGAAAGCAAGGAACAGCTTTTCCTGGATGTGCTGATCGAGCACATGGAGACCATTTGGCTTGCGTTGGAACTCAAACAGAGTTCCAACGATGCACTTGAAGACAAGCTGCGGACTGTCGGCATTGAAATCTTGACTATGGGCATGAAGCCCGAACCCATGGCGCTTTATCGCATCATGATCGCGGAATCCCAGCGCTTCCCGGAACTCACCCGCGCCTTCTACGACGTCAGTTCAAAACGGGTCCTCTTGGCCCTCGCCGGTATCATTGCTGACGACGGGCCCAAGGCAGGTCTCAGGAACGACCAGCCGGAAAGCACCGCGGAACACTATATGGATCTCATCATCGGCGCTGCTTTTATGCGGGTGGTGATGGGGATCGACAAACCGATGACCCCCAAAGCCATTCGCGCCCATGTGGACCAAGCGTTGACGCGCTTCCTCGCCGCGGCGCGCGCCGTCCCTTAGTTAGTGATCGCCTTTAGGGGTTTCCATTAATTCCACCAGCACGCCATCTGTGTTTTTCGGATGCACAAAGATGATGAGCGTGCCGTGCGCGCCTATTCTCGGCTCGTTCAGAACCGTCGCCCCACGCTCTTCCATCAGCGCCTTGGCCGCATAGATGTCTTCCACCTCAAAGCACACGTGATGCTGCCCGCCTTTCGGATTTTTCTGAAGAAAATTCGCGATGGGCGACTCGTCCCCCATGGGTTCGATCAGCTCAATTTGGCTATTGGGCAGATTTACGAAACAAAAGCGCACGCCTTGCGCAGGCAATTCGCCCGGCTCCGTAATATCGGTGCAGCCATAAAGGTCCCGATAGGTTTGAGCGGCCTTCTCGATCGAAGGAACGGCAACGCCAACATGGTTTAAAGGGCCGATATCCATCTTTAGCTCTCCTGTGATCTGCGGTTGCCGGACGTTGTTCTCAAAATTTGCCGCAAGTCAACGGCCCAACCGTGGTTTTGAGGAATTTTTCGCGGAAATGGGCGGTTTGACGCGGGTGCCAGAGGCCCTATCATAGGCGCAAATCATCAGGGGAAGGGAAATCCATGCCATTGCAAATCTCGATTGAGCTCACGGACAAAGATCTCGATCATTTCCGTTCTGTTGCGCACACGGCGCAACAAGCCGTCATCGACGGTAAAGTCGACCGAAATGAGGTCGCCGTCGAAGCGCGAAAGGTGTTCGACGAATCCACAAAAAACACAGACCTTCCCGAATTCATCGCTACCCGTCTGGCGAAACTCGAAATCCTGGTGGACATGATTACGGATAAGGAATGGCAGCTTCCGGACGACGAACTCAATCGCGTCGCCGGCGCCATGGCCTATTTCGCGAAACCCGATGACATGATCCATGACCACATTCCGGGCATCGGATTTTTGGACGATGCCATTATGGTGGAATTGATGGTGGAAAACCTCCAAGACGACATTGATGCGTATAAAGAGTTTTGTCAGTTCCGGGAAAAAGAAAGCGGCATCCGCGCACGCAAAGGCCTGGATACGGATATCAGCAAGGAAGACTGGATGGCCGACCAACGGGCCGCCCTGCACCACCGCATGCGGCAACGGCGAAACCGCCGGTCGTCCCGCGTCTGGTAGTTAAAAATGCCCTCCGCTTTCACCGTTTCACCGTTGGACGCAACGTTTGGTGCGGTCGTCACGGGACCCAAATTAACAGCCCTCTCCAATGAGCAGTTTGGGGAGCTGTACGAACTGTGGTTGGAATTCGCGCTCCTCATTTTTCCCGGTCAGCACTTGTCGAATGCAGACCAAATCGCCTTTGCCCGCCATTTCGGAACGCTGGAATTCGACATCGCGGCGATCAGCAATGTGCGGGAGGATGGCAGCCTACGGCCGGATGACGGCAGTGACGACATAGTCAAGATCCTGCGCGGTAATATGGGCTGGCACGCGGACAGCACCTATCTGCCGGTTCAGGCCAAAGGCGCGGTGTTTACGGCGCATGTGGTGCCGCCGACAGGCGGTGAAACCGGATTTGCGGATATGCGGGCGGCCTATGACGTGTTGGACGATGCGGAGAAACAACGCCTTGACGGCCTATCGGCCTATCATTCGCTCTATTACAGCGAAGCCAAAGCAGGGAATGTGTACAAAGATCAGTCAGACAGTGAATATAGCGGCTATGGCTTCAACAATCAGGATCCGCCCTTGCGCCCGTTGGTGAAGACACACCCGGAAACCAGGCGGAAGTCCCTTCTCATCGGACGCCATGCCTATGGCATTCCGGGTCTCAGCGAAGCGCAATCCGAACAATTGCTGGACGATCTGATGACGAGGGCGTGTCAGCCGCCGCGGGTCTATCACCACCACTGGTCGCCGGGGGATGCCATTTTGTGGGACAATCGCTGCCTGCTTCATCAAGCCTGTCCCTGGGACATGTCTCAACCGCGCGTGATGTACCATTCACGCATCGCGGGGGATGAAGCGTCCGAGTTTGCTGCCCATGAGTAAGAGGTGCTTCGCAATTTAGTGTCCGACCACAGATTATCGTCTCTCGGATCTCCCGAAGACTTGAAAAATCCCAATTATCTGCCACCACTGGCGCGGGCGATCCCCCTCGGCATTCAGCATGTGTTGGCCATGTTTGTGGCCAACATCACCCCCGCCTTCATCATTGCTCAAGTGGCAGGGTTTAGCGGCGCGGAATTGGTGCAGCTATTGCAGATGTCCATGTTGTTCGCGGGCATCGCCACGCTATTGCAAACGATCGGCATTGGTCCCGTCGGCGCCCGCTTGCCCATTGTGCAAGGCACCACCTTCATCTTTCTACCGATCATTTTGCCCATCGTATCCGGGCAAGGGACGGCCGCCATGGCGGTGATCTCCGGCGGTATCATTGTGGGCGGCGTCTTCCACGCCATCATCGGTAATTTCATTGGCCGGTTACGCCCCCTGTTTCCACCCTTAGTGACCGGGCTTGTGGTGTTGATGATCGGGCTATCCCTCGTCCGCGTCGGTATTCAGTATGCTGCCGGAGGGGCGGCCATTGCGGGTACGGATGATTACGGCGCCGTTATCGGCTGGGCCATTGCCCTCGCGGTCATCGCGGTGACACTCACATTGAGTTTCTTCGGACGCGGCATGTGGTCGGTCGCCTCTGTGTTGATCGGCCTTCTGGTCGGCTACGCCCTTGCTTTGGGCCTGGGCCTGGTGGACTTCACAGCGATCAAAGAGGCGGACTGGATCGTCGTGCCCTCCCCCGTTCCCTACGGCGTTGAATTCACCACCGTGGCGGTGGTCGGTTTTTGTCTCATGGCCTTTGTGTCGGCCATCGAAACCGTGGGCGATGTGTCCGCCATTACGAAAAGCGGCGCCGACCGGGAGGTCACGGCCCCGGAAGTGCGCGGCGCGGTGCTGGCCGACGGAATCGGTACCGCGGTCGCCGGTGTTTTCGGCGCCCTGCCCAACACATCTTACAGTCAGAATGTAGGCCTGGTGGCCCTCACCGGGGTGATGAGCCGACATGTGGCCACGATCGGCGCCTGTGTGTTGATCCTGTGCGGGCTAATCCCCAAAATCGGCGCACTGATTTCCACCATCCCCGTGCAAGTGTTGGGCGGCAGTGTCATTATTATGTTCGGCATGGTGGCCGCCGCCGGAATTTCCATGTTGGCAGAAGTGGACTGGAACCGGCGCACCATGGCGATATTGGCAACAGCTTTGTCGATCGGACTTGGCCTGCAATTGGAACCCAGCGCCCTTCAGCATCTGCCGGAGTTGCCCAAGCTGCTGCTGACCTCCGGAATTCTTCCCGCAGCCTTTATCGCCATTGGATTGAACCTGGTCATTCCGCAAGAGTTAGACCGCGAGTAGGAATTGGGGCGCACCGTCCCCTCCCCAAAGCAGATGAGAAACGCGACCTGGTTTTCGACACATCTGGAGAGGACGTTGCCGCCGCTCCTGTATCATTATCGGCACCCCGCAATGACTTCCCCGGAATATCGAGCTAAGTTGAGCGGTCGGACGCTCACCTGAACGCCGCCGTGTGCGCGGCTAAGACAAGTTCGCGCGCGGATTTCTTTCACGTATCAAAAATGGGCTCGAAATCTCATGAATACCATCCGTCTTATTGGTTCCGCTCTCACAATGGCGGCTTTGATCGCTAGCCAACCGGTTTTCGCGGCCGAAGATTCAGTCGCGACGCAAACATCAACCAGCAAAGAGGTGAATGAAATGTCCCTTACAGAAGAACAGATACGCGCACAAACACTGCAGCTTGTCGGGGCGTACGATAAGCATTTAACAGAAGGGAACTGGGAAGAGTTTGCAAAACTTTGGGCGGATGACGGAACGCTTGAGTTTCCTTTCCAACCCGACGGGATAGGTCGTGTGTTCAAAGGCCCTGACGAGATCGTCAATTACTATAAGAATGCGACGGGCAAAATAGAAATCGGCAAGGTCATAAAAATGGATGTCCACCCGGGATTCGATCCCGAGATTGCGTTCATGGAAGTGGCGATCGAGGGGAAAATTCCGTCCACGGGAAATGAGTATAAGCAAGAATATGTGCTGGTGTTTCACCTGAAAGAGGGGAAGCTTTGGCGCTATCGAGAATACTGGAATCCGCTGATTACCATTGATGGATTCGGAAGCAAGAGCGCTTGGATCGAAGCGTTCAATTGAGGGATCAAGGCAAGTGAACAGGGTTTGAGTGATCAGTGGACGAAACGGTCTGCTGACCTCGAACTTCCTGCCACGTGCTTACAGTTTCCCGTGATGTCTGGTCTTTTGTGAGGTGGCCGGTATGATAACGTCACTCAATAGATATAGAACCAATCAAGGATCGGGGGATCACGTGAAAGCGCTCAACATCTTACCTGTATTACTTGCGGTGTTTCTTATTTGCGGCAACGGTACGGCATCGGCAGCGTGCCGGATTAATGTGGAGGTTCTCAACAAGACGGGTGGCTCAATTGCCGTGCTTCAGGGCTGGGTCCGGACGCGCAATGGCACCTGGAAATATATGGGTGAGTGGAGCCGAGCGACTTTGAACGAAGCCAAAAATGTCGCCCACAATGACTCCTGGCGGCGCACATACAAGGCATCATTAGGGTGCCGGGCCAAGCGCCAGTTTCGGGTCACGTATAAGTGCAAAGCTTCTGATACCGACAACAATCCGCTGCTGACTGTCTACCATCCGCGTATGGACGCGGACTCAAAATACCTTCCTCGCAATACGACCGATGTGACAATCGTGATTGATGAGTGCTAACGCTCGGTTTCTTTTCTAAGGGCGCTGAAGGGGGGGGCCTCGTGAAAATCGCGCCCATTGCCTTCGATGACGCGACGGTGCTCCCTATCCTCAGCCGGAAGGACTGAAGGAAGTCCACGCGATTTTCTTCGACGGGGTATCGGGGCACCCGAGCGCCCATCAACATTTGTCCAAAATTCTAAAACCGCCGCAGACTTCCCGCAGGCTGTCTCTAAACAGTCAGTGTTCGATAGTCTCGATTGACAAATTGAGCCCGTAGCTTTCCTTCACCCTTTTCAATCAGCTTTTCGAGCATGGCCATGGTTTTTCCAAAATTTTCTCGATCCTTACTGTCTTGAGGCAGATCGTCTATGTTTGTTGAAAACCAAAACGTAAATGGACGGCCTTCCGCTTCGGGTGCCAATGCCCGTTTTGAGGCCGGTCCAAGACGCGATTTAAAATAGATCTCAAGCACTTCAGGTTCCGGATTGCCGTGAGACCCATCACCACAGAAAACATAGTGATCCGCTGATACGATTTTGGCAAAATTTTCGTCCGTATTGAACTCCGACCCATGATGGGCGACCTTCAACACATCAAGATGGCAATGTCCATCATCCAGAAATCCCGTCGCCTTCAGGTCTTCCAGCAATATGTCCTGTTGGGTGTCGCCGGTAAACAGCGCACGTTTATCTCCCTCTTCCACCATGAGTACCAACGAGGCAATATTCGGTGTCGTCACACCTTTGAAATCTTTGATGCCATTCCATTTCCTTAAATCGAAGGGAGATCCCTCCAGTTTCCCGGCAGTAAATCGCTCAAGCTGATCCCTAATTTTCTTCCGAACCGCATTGACGCCCTTGACCCCCGCTTTGGATTCGAGCCAGTTGTTCCATCCGGCTTTTAGGTTTTCCAACGCCTTTTCCGACGGGCCAACTAACGTAAATTTCAAGCTGCCAATATCAAATGTTTTTGGTTCATCGTTTCGAAAGAGCAGCTTTCCGGGACCGGCCTCACCAGGAAGCACATTTACCGGAATGTTGAGCAGGTCTGGTTTCGCATACCGAGAAACCTCAAGGGCTTCGCGAATTGATGTGGCGACATTATCCAATTCATGTGCCTCGCGAATGCGTTCTTCAATTCCTGTGCTACGTAAGACGGGTGCCGCCGCCGCTAAAAGACTTCCAATTTCACCCGCGTTTTCGCCGACCTGGTCTCGAAAAGAATTATGCCACAACGCTTTGATTTCTGGTGGCCGCGGCACCTTTGGGGCACGAACGTCTGTGTCTCCATTATTCGTGTGATGATCAAAAACTCTCCAGTCGAGGGCATCACGCAAAAGCTGAAGCACACCGGAAATATGGTCCTGATCGATGTGTGACACATAAATGGCGTCCAAAGCGCCGCCATTTTCGTCAACCAGGTCGACCAAGGGTTTGCGTACGTGTTTCTGCATACTCTTGGCCATTCCACCATCGCACAAGACATTGTGACCATCGGTTTGAAGTAGAAGGCAATCACCGTGTTCCGACTGAAAAAGTCTGATTTTCATTTCCAAGCCTTTATGTCTTATCCGTTCGTCGACTGAAATCTTTCGCTTCGGATATTGCGGCTTCGGGATCAATGCGCCCGAACCCGGCGTCATTCACCCAATCATATTGCCCTCCAGGGAGAGGATGCGCTGTACGCAGAAGAATGCCCAAGCATTGGAGCGAGTTTATCGGATCACTCGCGGCATTCATCATCAACCCAACAACACCCGCAACATAGGGGCTGGCCATACTGGTTCCAGACATGGAAACCCACAATTCTCCGTCATCAGAGAACCCTTTTGCGGCGACAATATTCGTTCCGGGGGCTGCAACATCTGGTTTCTGCCGCCCATCTCGCGTGGGCCCCTGGCTGCTGGTGACATTCATCTTATTGGTCACAGAATCATAATTTGAAACCGCGATCGTCGCCCGGCCACACGCTAGTGATGAAATCGAATGAGAATCCACATTCGTGGAGGCGGAAAAGAAGGACGGAAACCTGAAGATCCTTTGTCCTTCATGGACTCCAAACTCGTGCGGGTCGTCCCGTTCGATCCAACAGTGGAACCGTCCGTTACGTACTTCTTCACCAATCAATCGTACACGCCAAACACCGGCACGAATGCCACGGATTTGACCCGGATCTAGATTCGGCGAAAGGTATACAGAGATATAGTTTTCACCATTACTTGGATGAAACAGTTCATTATAGATCGACACCGTCGTTCCATCTCTCAGCCGTTTATTCTCGATGAAGTGCTGCGGTTCAACGCTAAGCCAATTTGTTTCCATAGGAGGTAGCACCTCCACCCGAAACCGGTCTTGTGGGCTGTACCAAATCTCCAACTCGTTTTCAGAGATGTCAGCGATTCCATTGCCGACGACCGTCCACTCTAGCTCCGATTCAAGACCGCGAGAGGGGATTCGACCGGTGGTATGTATCCGGCCCATGATCCATCCAAAATCCTCGTCATCTTCGGCTTTTTCCTGCCCGGCATTTCCCGCGGCCAATGTGATGGCACGCCCCGGTGTGCTCAACGCGTTATCAAGCCAGCGGTTAGTGGACGCTAAGCCGTCGTGCCCCCCGCCATTCGTTCCCAAGCTGACATTTATGGAAATCCGTTTCCCTCTAGCCTTGGCAATATCGAGCAGATATTCAACCGCATGGATTATTCGACTGCTATCAGAAAACGTTTGTTTGCGCCGCTCATAATCATCATCCACTCTAGGAACATCTATCAGCACCCCAACTATCTCGGCTTTGGGACAAATTCCCGAATTGCCCGCGGCAATGCTCGCCACGTGCGTTGCATGGGATGAAGGGGCTCTTTGCGATTGAGGTTCTAATAATACTGCCGGCAACGCGCCACCCGCTTCCGCTTCCAAGGCCGCGTTCATGTGATCAGCTGTAAACTCGGCACCATACTCGAATTTTTTGGGCGGTGCTCGAAACTCCCCTCCTTGGTCCCAAATATAGCTGAAACGGGTATGTCCATTGTGGTCAAGAAAATCAGGATGGGAAAAATCAAATCCGCCAACATCGATAATGCCAATAATGATATCCGCACCGTCCTTATGATCCGACGCGCGACCAATTTTTCTCTCGCTTGGTTGTTGGGCTGGTTCCGCCTCTGGAATATCAAGCTTTACGGAATCGGTGCTGCCAACGAAGGAAACATCTGAATTGTCCATCAGTGAACGCAACGCTGTAACCGGCACCGTGGCAGAAACCTGATTTCCCCGAACGAGCGGCGGGGCCGCAGTAATGGGGGCGGATCTCCTGTCCAATGCCGCCTCGCATAGCGCCAATACCCGCTCAGTTGCCGCTCTCTCTGCGCTATCATCACCATTGTCAGCGGTAATCGCCGGCATCACGTCGATAACAACATTGACAAAGGACGAGTCAGGCGGCGGGTTGGTCTCTTTTTTTGTTCGCGCTGGAAGTCCCGGCCGTCTCAATGATTTTTCAGGAACAATTGAACCGCTAGCCAAATTGCTTGTGGCCCACTGCAATGCAGCGATATCAAGACCGATTTCTTTTTCATCCGCAGCAAAGTCAGGTGCCCGCGCAGCGGCTACTTTTGTTGAGACCCCGGATCGACAGGCATTCACCGGGCCACTCCCGTTTTCAATGACTCTCAATCTCGGATGTAAACGACGCGATATGGTGCTGTGTTTCGGCATTAGGTAATTTCCCCTGGTCGCTTAATCTCAAATTCTCCGCCCAACCTCAATTAGAGACAATACTTTAAAGAGCTCAATAATAGTATACCTGTATAGGATGTATGTGACGCTCACCCGATTTTTGGAATGACCTTTTGCATCTGCTTGCCGTATCCAAACATCGCTTCGGGAAACGCACGCCACGTGTTATCTTGTGACAAGAGGGAGGCTTCTGAAGATTGGATGGAAGCCGATGATGGTCTTTAATTGGAATTGTTATAACGGGGCTCGCGCAGGCGGGCCTTTTGCGTATCAGGACGGCAAATGGGACCTCTGGTCAAAAAAATTGGATGAACCCCATGCGCCCATCAATTTGGGGCGTGTTTGGCCCTCAACATTCCGGTTTCGATCAAATGGAGGCATGGCATGACGAAACTCTCAGGCGGATGTTTATGCGGTGCGGTCCGATATGAGACCGATGCGGCCCCGCTGACCACGGCCATTTGCCATTGCCGTAATTGTCAAAAACAAAGCGGCTCTGCCTTAAGTGTGGTGGTGGGATTTCCCATGGGCGCCCTACGCACATCGGGAGATACCCTAACGGCCTTCAAAGATATGGGCGACAGCGGAAAACCGGTTCTTCGGTATTTCTGTAATCGCTGCGGTTCGCCCCTAATCACACGCGCGGAGTTTTCGCCCGAGGTGGAATTTATCAAAGCCGGCAGCCTGGATGATCCATCCTGGTTGAAACCGGAAGTGTCGTTTTGGAATGACCACAAACAAGATTGGGTCGTTCTGCCGGACGGCTGCCCCAGCTTCCCAAAAAACCCCGAAAGCTGAGGTTCACATAAGGACACCAAAATATGTGTAACAATGGCGTAACAGAGGGCAAGTTTCCCTTTTCGGGCAGGGAACTCCTACCATATTGTAGGGAAAAGGCGCGCCGTAGAGCGAGTGCCGCTTCACGGGAGACCTCATGACCACCCCTCATCACGCACAGAAGCTGAAGGGCTGGCAAATTGCCACCTTTGCCCTGCCAGCCATTCCGATTTCCGCCCTCGGCTTACCATTGGTGGTTCATCTTCCCTATTTCTACGAAAACCATGTGGGCATGAGCGCCGCCGCGGTGGGATGGGTTTTGTTCATCTTGCGTCTTTGGGATGTGGTCACCGATCCCGCCTTGGGCGTGATCAGCGACCGCTATTCCACAAAATGGGGACGCCGCCGCCATTGGATCGTGCTTTCGGTCCCCATCATTGCCGTTGCCACCTATTTTCTCTTCATCCCGCCGGAAGGGGCTGGCGCCTTTCACTTAGGGCTATGGATGTTCATTCTTTATGTCGGATGGACCTTGCTGACGATTTCCCACATGTCGTGGGGGGCGGAATTGTCCAACGACTATCACGAGCGCAGCCGTATCCAGGGGTGGCGTGAATTCGCGTTGATCGGGGGCATGTTTGGCGTGTTGGCCATGCCCGCGATTATGGAATTCTTCGTGGAGGATCTGAAGCAGTCGGACATCGTCTATTACATGGGCATGTTCGTGATCATTCTGTTGCCCATAGGGGTGGCCGCTGCCGTGAGCTTTGTTCATGAACGCCCCGCGCCCCCAAAAGAGCCGATCGACTGGCGCGAAGCCCTGCGGGTGATCGCGAACAACAAACCCCTTCGCTATTTGCTGGCGGCAGACTTTCTGCAAGCAGCGGGCACCGGCGTGACCGGCACGCTCTATTTCTGGTTCATCACCCTGACACTGGATATGGGCGAATGGGCCAATTACATGCTGCTGTTTTATTTTCTCGCTGGTGTGGTCGCGGTTCCTGCCTGGATCCAGCTGAGCTACCGCGTCGGGAAACACAAAACCTTCGCCATCGCCATGTATTATGGCGCCTTAGCGGTGTTCCCCCTCTTCTTGATCCCGCCAGGCCTCTTCTGGATCACGCTTGGGGGCTTCATCTTCTTTGGCCTGGCCTATGGCGCCGCGTCGTTCCTGTTGAGGGCGATTATGGCGGATATCAAAGATCAGGACGCGGTGGAATCCGGTCAGGACAAAACGGGTATCTACTTCTCGCTGCTCACTCTCACCAACAAGATTGGCTACGCCACTGCCCTGTTGACCTTGCCGGTGCTGCATTACTTCGGCGTGGAAAGCGGTGCTGGTGCGCAGAATTCGGCAGAGGGGTTGTTCGCGCTAAAACTGATGTATCTTGGTCTGCCGGGCATTCTGTTTCTTGCCGCCGGGTGGATAATGTGGGAATTCCCGCTAGACCAAAAAGCGCAAGAAACGTTGCAGCAGGCCTTGCAAGGGCAACAGCCCAATCTGGCTTTCGCAAAAGGAAGCGACAGTGTGACTATGGGCGGGGTTGGCGCGAAACCGATGCCCAGTCTCTCGGCCGCCGCGGTGACGGCGCAAGATCAATCGGGCGCCACCGCGTCGGCGGCCCCTCCGCCCGACGCGGCACCTGACGATGCCAAGAAAGACCCTCCGGACACGGCATGACATCTTCCTCTTCATCCTCCGCTAACGGACAAAAAATCGACGCCCTGTTGAAAATCATGGCGCGCCTGCGCGACCCCAAAGGAGGGTGCCCATGGGACTTGGAACAGACCTTTAAGACCATCGCACCCTATACCATCGAGGAAGCCTATGAGGTGGCCGATGCGATTGAGCAGGACGACCCCCACGCGATTAAAGACGAGCTGGGGGATCTTTTGTTTCAAGTGGTCTTCCACAGCCAGATGGCTCAAGAAGCCGGCCATTTCGATTTCAATGACGTGGCGGATGCCATCAGCGACAAGATGATCCGTCGGCATCCGCATGTGTTTGCCGACGCCGCGGAGCGAACCGCCGATGGCCAAGTGGTTGCTTGGGAAGACCAAAAAGCAGCAGAGCGCGCCGCAAAAGGCAAAAACGACAGTTTGCTGGACGATGTACCCACGGGCCTGCCGGCGCTCACGAGAGCGGTGAAGCTACAGAAGCGCGCCGCGCGCGTCGGCTTTGATTGGTCGGAGGCCGAACCGATCTTCGCCAAACTGGACGAAGAAGTGGGTGAACTCAAACACGAGATGGCCAATGGCGGCGGAGCCGACCGCTTGGAAGACGAAGTGGGCGACGTCTTGTTCGTGGTCGCCAATATTTGCCGTCACCTAGGGGTCGATCCGGAATCGGCCCTGCGCAGCACCAATTCAAAATTCAATCGCCGCTTTCGGGAAGTGGAAAAACGATTGGTCGATCAGGGATCTTCGGTCGAGGACGCGGGGCTCGAAGAGATGGAGACATTATGGCAAACCATCAAACAAGAGGAGCACGCGTTAAAAGACTAAGTCGCCAATGATGTCCCGCCGGACATTCTGCCAAACGTCGTGCGACCCGGCGGCCAGCAGGCCGAGCCGGTCGCCACGATCTGGCTGATAGCGGGAATTGTCATTGGTAAATGCGGTAAGACCGCCCGCTTCTTCGAGAATAAGAGCGCCGGCGGCATGGTCCCACGGTTTGGTGCGCCCAAAGAAGGCGCAGTCAAGCGCCCCGCGCGCCAGATGTTGGTAGACCATGCCCGCGCAATAAAGCGGTCGATTTTTTTGGAACTTTTTGGCCTGCGCCTCAAGCGCCGGCCGCTGCTCTTTGACAATGTTACCTGTATGGATTGCCGCCGTCATGTTTGAAATGACGGGGACCGGGGAGGTTTTCAACGGCTGTCCATTATCAACCGCCCCACTTCCCTTTTCGGCGGTGGTCAGGCGCTGTTCCGTTGGCTGATAAATCCAGCCTGCAATGGTTTCCCGGTTGCGCACAAGAGCAACAATCACGACAAAATGACCGGAGCCTTGGGTGAAGTTCTTGGTGCCGTCCACGGGGTCAATGATCCACACGGGATCATCACCCGCTAGAAGATCCAGCAAGGCCGGTGTTTCGTGTACCGCTTCTTCACCGATGACCTTGCTGCCCGGCAGCAGATCACGAAGCTGGGGGGTCAGTGCCTGTTCGGCTTCAATATCGGCGATCGTCACCGGGTCCCCGCCGCCTTTATCGTCGATATCGTCGTCGGAGAGTTGTTGAAATCTCGGCAGGATTTTTTCAGCCGCTACAGCGGCGATAAGATCGCCCACCTGATCGAGAGAGGGCGTTTTCATGCCGACCGCCTTTTTTCGGGCGTCGCGTCAGCGGCCGTCATGTTGACCGGCAGGATCGAAACGCCTTCGGGCATTTTCGCGTTTAGGCGATTGAGGTTTTCCGGATCAATCGCAAAAGTAAGAGATGTGATGCCGTTATCGTCCGTTTCCTGATTGTGAACATCAGCATGCCGATGGATCCAAGCAATGAGCGCGCTTTCTTCCGGCGGCAAGGCCACAGCCACACATTCCTGCCGAGAGGACAAAACCTCATCGATAGCGTCGAGTAACGCCGTCACCCCCTCCCCCTCAATGGCGGATAACATGACGGTTCGGGTCCGCCCTCCTTTGGTGGCGCTTTGCTGGCGCGCCTTAAGATGAGCGATCTCGTCTTCGTCCAATAAATCGATCTTGTTTTGGACTTCGATAAATTGCCGTTCCGTTTGTTCGGGGGCGATACCCAGTTCTTCCAAAATGGTCAGAACATCTTGGCGCTGGGCGACCGTATCTTCGTCCGCCATGTTACGCACATGGATAATCACATCAGCTTCCAACACCTCTTCCAGGGTGGCGCGGAAGGCCGCTATCAACTGGGTGGGTAGATCCGATACAAATCCCACCGTGTCGGACAAGATGATCTGGCGTCCGCTGGGCAGCTCTAACTGGCGCATGGTGGGGTCAAGCGTGGCGAAAAGCTGGTCCCGGGCCACCACATTGGCCGCCGTCAGACGATTGAACAAGGTCGATTTGCCCGCATTCGTATATCCCACCAGCGCGACAATGGGATACGGCACCTTTTTCCGCGCTTTCCGGTGAAGTTGCCGCGTCTTCACGACACTTTCCAGTTGCTTCTTCAACTTGGCGATCTTGTCGTCAATGACCCGGCGGTCAGCCTCTATTTGCGTTTCGCCCGGACCCCCAAGGAACCCCGCGCCGCCCCGTTGCCGTTCCAAGTGGGTCCAGGAACGCACCAAACGGCTTTTTTGGTAGGTCAAATGCGCCAGCTCCACCTGCAGACGGCCCTCGCGGGTCGCCGCCCGCGCCCCGAAGATCTCCAAGATCAGCCCGGTGCGGTCGATCACCTTGCAGCCGATCGCCTTTTCCAGATTGCGCTGCTGAATGGGGGACAAATTGGTGTTGATGATGACCAGCCCGATCTTTTCGGCCCGCACGCGTTCCGCCAAAGCATCCACCTGACCCGACTTCAGATAGGTGGCCGGGCGAATCCGATCAATCTGCAGGGTGTATCCTTCAACAATGTCCAGCTCAATCGCCCGAGACAGACCCAGAATTTCTTGTAGTTGGGCATCATCAGACCGCGGCGCACTTTGCTGCGGCCGGTCCAATTTCATACGCACACTGAGATGAACCACAAGGCATTTTGTTTCCTGTGGCTTTGTCTCAAAAAATTCAGTTTTTCGTCGGCTCATCGCACTTGCTGTAGACGGCTGTTCATCCGCCTACGTCACCGCCGCCGAACCCTATTCCGACGATGCGGATTGGTCGACTTCCGGCTCGAATAGTTGCACGGGCGTCGACGGCATAACGGTCGAAATCGCATGTTTGTACACAAGCTGCGAATTTCCATCCCGCCGCAACAAAACACAGAAATTATCGAACCAGGTGATCACCCCTTGAAGCTTCACCCCATTGATGAGGAAAACGGTGAGTGGTGTCTTGCTTTTACGAACGCTGTTTAAAAAAGTATCTTGTAGATTCTGAATTTTCTCAGAAGACATGGGTGAACCCCATTTTTTTGTTTGGCCCAAATTTGCTTTGGTGCATTGGCTTCAATCAATGGTCAACATCAACTGCGAACGCTACGCACCGCACGCGTAAGAAAGATGATACACGAATTCCCGTGCTGCAAGTGCGAAAGGCCAGAAATCGTTCTTTTTTTGTTTTTTTGTGTCCGCGATCACGTTCTGGCGCGCTGAAACCATTGTTGTAACACTCGTGTGACCGGACCTGGTGTGCCATCGCCCAAAATTGAGGCATTAATCTGCACCACAGGGGTCACCGGATTGGACGCACTGGTGATGAAGGCTTCAGCCGCCCCCTCTGCCTCATCGACGGTGAATGGACGCTCGACAAAGTCGCCATCAAATTCTGACAGAACCGGCAACAGAGCATCTCGAGTTACTCCCGGAAGGATGTCCGCAGACAAAGGCCTTGTTATTACAACGCGCTCGGCCGTGACGATCCACGCTGTCGAGCTGCTGCCCTCGGTGACGAAGCCATCGTCATCCACCAGCCAGGCTTCATGAGCCTGCGCGTCGGCCGCCGCCTGCTTAGCGAGCACATTTGGCAGCAGGTTGGTCGTTTTAATATCGCGTCGGCGCCATCTGTCGTCTGGTTGGGTGATAACGCGAATGCCGTTCACCCGTAGTTTCTCTTTCTCGTCTTGGGCTATCGGGGTGCCCGTTACAATCAAGGACGCTTTCACCGTCTCCGCGGGAAATTTGTGGTTCCTAGAGGCAATTCCCCTGGTTACCTGCACATACACCACTCCGTTTCTGACGAAATTGCGCCTCTGCACTTCGTGCAGGATCACCTTTAGCGCGCGCTCCGAAACAGGCATTTGGAGGCTCAAAGATGCCAACGACCGTTTTAGCCTGGCCAGGTGGGCGTCATATTCCATGAAGCGCGCATCTTTAACGTCGATTACTTCGTAGACGCTGTCACCGAATTGCAGACCCCGATCATTGATCGAAATCTCCGCATCGGGCCCCGGCACATACCGGCCATTTACATAGGCAATCCGCGCCATCGTCGCCCTTCCCTAGTCTCGCCAATATGCGAGGCTTATAAGGCTCAACAATATCATGACCTCTAATCGCCCTATTATCATACCCACACACATGACGTATTTAAGGCCAACGCTGAACCCGGCATACGATTGTGCACCATCGGCAACGAGAGGATATAATGGCCCGATATTGCTCAGAATACTGACGGCGGCGACCAACGCATCCGTCAAAGGAATTCCTGAGGCGGCGATCAAAATGCTGAGCACAGCCAGAGCAAAGAGAAAACTGACAAAGACCCCCCAAATACCGAACATCATCTGGTCAGATACGGCCCAACGTCCGTAATGGACGCCGACGACACCGTGAGGATGCGCAAGGCGGCCTAGTTCCCCCAAACTCTGCCGCGTCAAAAGAATAACCCGCATCATACGAATGCCGCCGGCGGTGGACACAGAGCACCCTCCAACGATTGCGGCAAGGATCAGCAAAACAAACGGCGCCTCCCGCAAAACCGTCAGGTCGCCAACCCAAAAACCAGTTGTGGTGAGCAAGGAAGTTGCATTGAAAAAAGCGAAGCCGAAATTGACAAGCGCCCGATCAGCCACCTGATTACCGCCGGACGCATAAAAAAAGTAGGTTGCGAGCAAAAAGATGGACAACATCATGTAAGACGGTTCTGGATCGTGCACGTAAGTTGATGGGCGCCCCCGCAATACGGCCCAATGAAGCAGAAAATTAATCGCGCCATAGATCATCAAAATGCCAATCATGAATTCCGCCAGAGGGGAATGGAGGTTTTGTGTCCCCCCTTCGGAACAGGCGAAGCCGCCGGTAGCGATCGCCGTCAAACTCAAACAAAGAGAGTCAAAAAAACTAACGCCGCTCGCCCAGATTCCCGCCAACCCGATCAAGGTCATGCTGCCGTAAATCGCCGCCACTGTTTGAGCGGTAAACGCGAAAGTATCGGTAACGGAGGCGTATCTGTTTGCCCCCGGCAAAGGGCCATGGGTTTCGTCTTGCCCGCGGCCAAGGCCGGACAAAATCGATATGGTCATCACAATGGCCGCAAGCCCCCCGAGCCATTGCAACACGGCGCGCCATATCAATATGGGTTCGGATAGGGAGCTGACCGGCCCCAATGCGGATGCACCCGTGGTGGTCAGGGCGGAGACCGCTTCAAAGTAGGCCGTTGAAAAGGAAGTAGTCGATTGGGTTGCAAGAAACGGCAGCGCCGCGAAAACCGGCAAAATCAACCACGCCAGGAAAACCAACAGAATGTTCTCACGGGTAGAGGCGGGTTGCGTCGCGCCCCGTAGCGTGAGGATGAGGCCGCCCCCCACAAATCCGGACAAGCCTGCCAATGTCATCAACGCAAATGCGGTGTTGTTCTGCTCTAGATAAAGCGACAGCAGGATCGGCACAGAGGTTGCGGCGGCCAAGATAAAGACCAGCCATCCGATGATAAAAAACGTACCGGCATACCGCATCAGACTGCATCCAATCCTTGTCTCAGAAAGAGCATGGATAAATCGGTGTTAGAAGAAGTCGATACTGACACGGAACAATTGCTCGACCTTTCGAACCATATCCGACAAGGCGAAAATGATCACTTGGTCACCGGTCTGGATTTTAGTATCTCCGCGAGGAGAAATAACCTCATCTCCCCTCACGATGGCGCCGACGATAATACCGTCCGGTAATGACACATCGCGCAAAGGTTTTCCAACCAACGGTGATGTTTCCAAAGCTTCCGCTTCAATCATTTCGGCCGATCCGTCATGGACGCTGTACAATCCCCGAATGCGCCCACGCCTCACATGCCGCAGGATGGTGGAGACAGTTGTCGCGCGCGGATCAATGGAACTGTCAATCCCCAGAGATTTTGCCAAGGGTGAATAGGAAGGGTTGTTAACAAGGGACAGGGTACGTTGCCCCCCCAGCCTTTTGGATATGAGAGAGGCAAGGATGTTCACCTCATCATCATTCGTTAAGGCCACAACGGCTTCCGCCTGAGCGGCGCCGGCTTCAGATAGAACCGTTTCATCCAGCCCGTCGCCCCACAAAACGACGGTGCGTTGCAACTGATCGGCGGCGACTTCGGCACGTTCTTTGTCCGCCTCAATAATCTTAACGCGTATGCCAGTGTTCGTGTTCTCCAATTGTTGCGCCACATAGAGACCGATATTTCCACCGCCAATGAGCACAACCCGCCTGGCTTCCGTTTCCGTATGACCAAAAACATCCAAAGCGCGTGTCACCCGTTCGCGGGCACAAACAAAATAGACGTCATCTCCCACCATCATTGGATCGGATTTGTCGGGAACAAACATTTTGCCTTCACGGTTGATTCCGACGACGGTTATATTGAGATCGGGAAACAACTCCGACAGCTGACTAAGCGGTGTATCCACAATCGGGCAGTCATCTTCCAGATGTACGCCGATCATTTGCACCCGCTCGTCCGCGAAGCCACGTGTCTCAAACGCCCCCGGCACGTTCAGCCGACGCAATACGGATCGGCCGACTTCAAGCTCCGGCGAGATAATGACATCAATCGGCATTTGATCCCGAGAAAACAGATCTTGCCATATAGGCGACAAATAACTTTGTGCCCGCACACGCGCGATCTTGGTCGGCACATTAAACAATGAATGGGCCACCTGGCAGGAGACCATATTCACTTCGTCAAAGAACGTTACCGCGATGATCATATCGGCATCGGCGGCACCAGCCCGGTCCAATGTATCCGGATGAGAGCCATGGCCCACCACGCCGCGAACATCGAGCTGATCACTAATACGGCGCACTAAATCTGGCGACTGATCAACCACAGTGACTGTGTTCTGCTCAAGCGAGAGTTGTCGGGCGATACCATACCCAACCTGGCCAGCACCGCAGATAATGACCTTCATTCTTTAGAAGCCTTCCAGACTTTTATTTTCTTTGAAACTACTACGAGTCGCAGGTGCTGCACCTCTGCTATTTTCACCCTAATGGGTGACTTCTGACGCTCGGCCATTGCTGGAAACCCCCAGCGACTTGAGCTTTCGATGCAAGGCTGACCGCTCCATTCCAATAAAGGCGGCGGTACGCGAGATATTTCCGCCAAATCTGTTGATCTGCGCCACAAGATACTCGCGTTCGAATAGTTCCCGCGCTTCTCTCAGCGGCAGTGAAATAATGTTTTCCGCCCCGGCCCCTGGATTTATTGACGGCGCTGACGCACCGATTTCCGAGGGCAGCATTTCTGCGGTGATGACTTCTTCTGTATCGCCGGACGCGAGAATCAACAGCCGTTCCACATTATTTCTCAGCTGACGGACATTACCAGGCCAATGATGGGTCTGGAGCGCCGCCATTGCATCTTCCCCAATTTTGCGCGGCGGCAGGCCAGTACTGGTACAAATTTTTGACATGAAATGTTCGACCAATAAGGGGATGTCTTCCCGCCGTTCCGACAGAGCCGGTACACGCAACGGCACAACATTAAGCCGATGAAATAAGTCTTCGCGAAATCGGTTCTCAACGATCTCCTCGCGGAGATCCCGTGAAGAAGAACTGATGACCCGCACATCGACTTGTACCTTCTGATTGCCGCCTACCCGCTCGAAGCTTTGATCAACAAGCACCCGAAGAATTTTTCCCTGCGTTTCAAGCGGCATGTCCGCTACTTCGTCGAGAAGCAGAGTGCCCCCATGGGCCTGTTCAAACACGCCTACTTTGCGCGGCGCATTGGCCGTTTCTTCAACACCAAACAGTTCGCTTTCGACACGGTCCGGCGCCATGGTCGCTGCATTGATTGCAATGAACGGATTTTCCGCCCGTTTTGAATTTGAATGAATGAGCCGTGCAACAACTTCTTTACCGGCACCGGCGGCCCCCGTAATCAGCACGCGGCTGCCAGTGGGAGCGACACGGTCAATCATTTGCCGAACATTAGCAATGGCTGCAGAGTTGCCGCATAGATCACCATCTTCACCAGACCGCGCTCGAAGTTCATTGACTTCCCGCCGCAGTCGGTTTGCTTCCAATGCACGCTGAACAATGAGTATCAGCCGATCCGCCTTGAACGGCTTTTCGATAAAGTCATAAGCCCCTTTTTTGATGGCCGAGACTGCCGTTTCAATGTTGCCGTGGCCACTAATCATCACCACCGGAACGTCTGAATGTTCGGCGCGAATTGTGTCGAGAAGCTCAAGGCCATCCAGCCGGCTTCCCTGTAACCAAATGTCGAGAACTATTAATGCAGGGCGCCTTGCCGCGATCGCCTCCAAACACGCATCCGCATCGCCCGCCGTGCGTGTGTTGTATCCGTCATCTTCCAGAATTCCCGAAACGAGATCACGGATGTCCTCTTCGTCATCCACAATCAGAATATCAGGCGCCATCGGTCATTTCCTGCTGTTTGCTATTTTCTAATGGATTAATTTGCAAAGCCGTTTCAAGCGGAATGGTGAGTTTCACCAGAGCACCGTCGTAGCCTGCTGTAGCCATTTCCTGAGAACTGCGCGCATCCCCCAATTCGAGGGATCCGCCATGATCTTCCATAATTTTTTTGACAATCGCCAAGCCGAGGCCCGTGCCCTTCGCACGGGTTGTCATATACGGTTCGGTCAGACGGTTTCGCCCTTCATCCGGCAACCCGATGCCATTGTCCGCAACGACAATCGTGGACTTGGCGGGGTCCTGTTGTAACGTGATCAGAATGCGGCCCTTATCAATGCCCCCGTTTTCGTCATTCAACCGGGCAGACACCGCTTCGGATGCGTTCTTCAGAATGTTCGTTAGCGCCTGAGAAATGAGGCGCCCGTCACACACGTGAAGCACTTGATTGTCGGCCCCCGCCATCTCGATATCGGTATTCTGAGCAGCGACCCGCTGCAGGAAGACGGCTTGCCGAACCAATTCCGCCAAATCTTGTTCCTTTAGAACCGGTGCGGGCATGCGGGCAAACGATGAGAATTCATCCACCATGCGCCCAATATCGCTCACCTGTCGGATAATTGTCTCCGTACACTGCTCAAATACCGACGGGTCAGATTCAATCTCTTTGCGGTATTTCCGGCGCAGACGCTCCGCGGAAAGCTGAATTGGCGTTAAGGGGTTCTTGATTTCATGGGCGATGCGTCTGGCCACATCCGCCCATGCAGAAGTTCGCTGAGCAGCGACCAGCTCCGTAATGTCGTCGAATGTGATGACAAACCCTTGATCGTCTTTTGCATTCGGGTCTTTTGATGCACGCACCATCAGATTACGGGTGTGCCCGCCGCGAACGAGATCGACCTGTTGTTGTGCATTTCCGACCGACCTGCTGGATGCCTCCTCCAGCAATGGCGCGAATTCAGGCACTTTCTCCGATAGCGGACGACCCGCGAGGTCTTTTAGCTCAGCGTCCAACAATTGGGTGCCCGACCGGTTGACCAGGTTGATTTTTCCTTGAGGATCTAGACCGATAACCCCCGCCGTAACACCCGACAAAACAGCTTCGGTAAAGCGGCGGCGCAGATCAAATTGGCGATTGGCTTCGATGAGTTCGTCCCGCTGGCTTTCGAGTTGTCCCGTCATGCGGTTGAAGGCACGTCCCAGCGTGACCAGCTCATCATCCTCGGGGCCGACCTCCACCCGCACAGAGAGGTCGCCCTCACTGACTTTCTCGGCGGCGTCCACAAGCCCGCCGATCGGCGTCACGATACTATTCGCTGCGCGAAACCCGCTACTAATAGCAACAAAAAGGACCAACAAGACCGCGACCGAGTAGGCAAGCGCCCACTGGACTTGAAAGGCGGTTTGATTGCGTGCAGCCGCCTCATATTGGGATTTTGCTTCGCCAGTTTGAACCAAATAACTAATCACTTGCGGATCCAGCAATCTGACCGCGTAGACATAAACAGGATCTTGATAGTCAAGCTTTACCAGACCGCGGAATTCCGTCCGTCCATCGTCCCAGATCGCCAATTTGCCGGCATCTGCTAAGGCAAAAGCGTCTTGTGTGCCACCACCAGAACCTTCCGGACGAGGTACCTCAAAAATCTCCGGAAAAATATATGTCGGCTGATCTACCGCACCGGCGCTGCCACCGTTCGAAGACGGAACCTGAATACCCTTTTGGGTTTGCACCAAAATCGTCCCCGTTCCGTCGATGATGTAGACACCATCTAACCCCTGTTCGCTGGCCAAGCGGCTGATCAAGGACTGAAATTCTTCGGATTGGGACAGAAAGCTTCTTTCAACAGTGTTTAAAGTCGAGGCAACATTGAGAATGTTCACACTCAGTGTTTTGCGGTGGGCTTGGACGAATTCCCGCGAAACCGCTAAGGCCGTGTCGAACGCGGTCTGAATGCGTTCGCTGAACCACAACTCAACGCCACGAGACAGGGTCAAGGCTGCAAAGGTCGCAAGGACGATAGCTGGCGCCACGGCAACCAACGCGAAACGCGTGACCAATTTGCCATGCAAGCGGGCCCCGGCGAGGCCAGATCGCCGCGCCATGACGATGCCCACCAAGCGTGCGGCAACCAATGCGCTGAGCAACAGCACAACGGCTAGATTAACCATAACAAGGATCGAAATGGTCTCTTCGCCGAGGCCAAACGGCGCCATGCCCAAAAGCGTCGAGTACAAAAGTGCACCAGCAACACAGGCCGTGACAAAAAGGATAATGGCTAAGACACGCGCACGGGCAAGCGAACGAACCCATTTTGCGAGGTCGTCGCTAAAGCTTTTCTCACCTACCCCTGTGATCGAGGCCACGTTACCGAACGTCCGTGTTGCAATTTCGCCGCGTTCTGCGCCTGAAACCTGCGAAAATCGCGGATTCGAGGAGACCGGCGCAGCCTACCGTGCCACTATAACAACAATGTTGCCTGGACGCATCATTTCAATCCGCGAATTACCCGTATATCGAGATCACGAATTTTCTTTCGGAGTGTGTTCCGGTTGAGACCGAGCATTTCGGCAGCCTTAATTTGGTTCCCACGCGTCGCACTAAGGCTCATGTTAATGAGCGGCTTTTCGACTTCTCGCAAAATGCGGTCGTAAAGCCCTGGAGGGGGCAGCCCTTCACCGAATTCCTCGAAATATTGAACCAATTGGCGTTCTACCGCACCGCTTAGTGTTTCGGCGGGCACTTCGGTGTCCGGCCCCTCAAGTGGCGCAGTATCGGCCAGTTCAGTGGAGACCGCCTCCGCGCTGATGACCTCCTCGGTGTAAAGCGCCGCCAGACGCCGAATGAGATTTTCGAGCTCACGCACATTGCCGGGCCACCGGTAGCGTTTGAGAACTTCCATCGCATCGGAATCGATGGTTTTGAGGGGCAATCCCTCTTCATGAGCCAAACGCAAAAAATGACGTGCCAAATCGGATATGTCCTCTGCCCGTTCACGGAGCGGCGGCAAACGAAGAGGCACCACATTCAGGCGGAAGAAAAGGTCTTCCCGGAAAAGCCCCTGGTTAATCTGTTGTCTCAAGTCGCGATTGGTGGCGGCGATGATACGCACATCCGTCTTGATTGAGGCACGCCCACCGACCGTCGTGTATTCGCCCTCTTGCAGCACACGGAGCAACCTGGTCTGCGCCTCCATGGGCATATCGCCAATTTCGTCTAGGAAAAGCGTCCCGCCATCAGCCAACTCAAAACGTCCTGCGCTTTTGTTCGCGGCACCTGTAAAGGCCCCTTTTTCGTGCCCAAACAATTCACTTTCAATCAACTCGCGCGGGATCGCGGCCATGTTAACCGCAACAAAAGGTCCCTTCCGACGCTGCCCATATTCATGTAATGCGCGGGCAACCAATTCCTTACCGGTCCCCGATTCACCGGAGATCATGACCGTGAGGTCGGTCTGCATGAGCCGCGCCAGCACACGATAAATTTCCTGCATCGCTGGCGACCGCCCAATGAGCGGCATTTCTTCCTCGCCCTCTAGTTCGGACGTGCTCGGGGAAGACTTCGGGCGCGACATCGCGCGCTCGACCACATTCATCAGTTCGTTCAAATCGAACGGTTTTGGCAAATATTCGTATGCCCCCTTCTCTGCCGCCGTAATTGCCGTCATCAAGGTGTTTTGGGCACTCATAACGATGACGGGCAGATCGGGACGCAGCTTCTTGATCCTTGGCAGAAGGTCGAACGCGTTCTCGTCCGGCATAATGACATCGGAGATAATGAGGTCTCCGTCCCCCTGCTGGGTCCACCGCCATAGGGTGGCGGCATTGCCGGTGGCGCGCACATTATAGCCCACTTGCCCAAGAGCCCGGTTCAACACAGTCCTGATGGAGACGTCATCGTCAGCAACTAATATGGTTCCGGCAGGCATTTATTCTGTTTCTTTCGCTGATGAAATATACATCGGGAGCAATACGCGAAACACCGTGCGCTGAGGAATTGAGTCGCATTCAATGACGCCGCCATGATCACCGACTATTTTGGCAACCAAGGCGAGACCCAATCCCGTTCCCGAGCTTTTCGTTGTGACAAAGGGTTCAAATAGGTAAGGCTTCAAATCCGCCGGCACACCGGGGCCATTATCGCGAACGCACACTTCGAGCGGCAAACTCACCCGGTCGCGGCTGGACATAACGGAAAGCCGAATGCCAGGCCGAAAGGCGGTGGACAAGGTTATCTCGCCGGTTTCGGTGTCAACCGCATCGCAGGCATTCTTGAAAAGATTGAGGAAAACTTGGATGAGTTGATCCTCATTTCCATACACGGGTGGCAAAGACGGATCATATTCTTCGAAAATCTTGATGTTTTTTGCAAAGCCCGTTTCACCGATCGTCCGAATGCGCTCCAACACTTTGTGGATGTTTACCGGAGAGCGCTCCACCGGACGGTTGTCGCTGAAAATTTCCATGCGATCCACGAGTTTGCGAATGCGATCCGCTTCGTCGCAAATAAGCCGCGTCATTACGCGGTCATCCGTGTCCGCTTTAATCTCCAACAGCTGAGCCGCAGCCCGAATGCCCGCGAGGGGATTTTTGATTTCATGGGCCAATACCGCGGCCATGCCGGTGACTGACCGCGCCGCACCACGGTGCGTTAGCTGCCGGTTCATCTTTTGTGCCATGGTCCGCTCAAGGAGCATCAGCAGAACGGATCCCGGCTGTTCCGGCACCCCCGCCACCTGCACATCCACGGTTTTTTCGCCAATACGCGGAGAGGAAAGGTCAATTCCATATTCCGCCACGGAAGAGCCGGAATGTTGCACCTGTTCAATCAAACCAACCAATGGGCTGCCAAACGGAATCAATTCTTCCATCTGTTGTCGACGCAGCAACACTGAACTCGTGTCGAAAAAATGTTCCGCGGCTGCGTTCGCGAAGATGATTCGGCCTTCCGGATTTATCTGAAGGATTGGATGGGCAAGGGCGTTCAGCAGTGCTTCATGATTGCTCAAAAAAGCCGTGGTGCCGGACCCTGTCAAAGAGGCGGTATCAACCATTTTCAAGCCGCCTCGCTAAGCGCCGGCAACGGGGCGCTGTCAAAAAAGGAAGACATGGCCGCCACCACGTCATTTGGGTCGTCGGCCCGAACCACACGTTGACGCGTCATTTCCGCTTCTTGATACGGCGCCAGATACCAACAAAGGTGTTTGCGGGCGACCCGAACGCCTTGGTCCACGCCATAATGAGACAACATTTCCGTATAGTGACGAAGGATAATGTCCAGCTGTTCAGCCGGTGACGGGTCCGGTAAAATCTCACCAGTCTCCAGGTAATGCTCCACTTGGGCCGGGAACCACGGCCGGCCATAAGCCCCCCGCCCGATCATCACCCCATCCGCACCCGACCGGTCCAACATCTCTGTTGCGTCTTGGCAGGTGACCAAATCCCCATTGGCGATCACCGGAATTGAAACGGCGTCTTTCACCTCGCGGATGAAATCCCAATCAGCTCGCCCTTTGTAAAACTGCTGCCGGGTGCGCCCGTGTACGGTCACCAGCTTCACCCCCGCGGCTTCCGCGTGGCGAGCCAAGTCCGGCGCATTACGGCTGTCGGAACACCATCCGGTGCGCATCTTTAAAGTGACGGGGACCGTAACGGCCTCAACTGTTGCCTCTATCAAGCTCACAGCATGGTCCAAGTCCCGCATCAACGCGGACCCAGAATATCCGTTGGTCACTTTTTTAGCGGGACACCCCATATTGATATCGACAATGGTGGCACCTTCCCCTTCCGCGATGCGGGCGGCTTCAGCCATCCATTTGGCTTCGCGCCCCGCAATTTGCACGGACATGACCTTGTGGCGTTCCGCCCCATCCACCTTGCGCTTCGCGATCGTTCGCATTTGAATCATTTCTTGAGTGGCGATCATTTCGGACACCACGAGACCCACGCCCAGATCGTCCACGACCGCGCGAAAGGGAGCGTCCGTTACGCCGGACATTGGCGCCAACACCACCGGGCTCTTAAGAGCGACTGATCCAACAAAAATGGTCATTAATTGTGCAGCTAAAATTATTGCCCACCAAATAAGCAAACTAATGCATCTCATACGGCGTTGCAAGTCTGATTGAGCTCTTGGCAGTCATGCGCCACACAGATAGGGTGCGCCCGCGAGAGGGTCGTGAGTCGAGAAATATGACGGATTCTAAGGTTTTTGCACTGGTTGTGTCTGCCGGTCGCGGCATGAGAGCGGGCGGCGGCCTGCCTAAGCAATACCGCAAAATCGCCGGCAAGCCTGTTCTTGCCTATACATTGAGCCGTTTTGCCAATCACCCTCGGATTTCGGCGGTTCGGACAGTGATTCACCCGGATGATCGCGTTCTGTATGACAATGCAGCTGAGGGACTGGCGGTATTGCCGCCGGTCCATGGCGGGGCGACACGTCAGGATTCCGTGCGCCTGGGGCTCGAGAGCCTGCAAAGCGATGCGCCGGATATCGTGCTTATTCATGATGCAGCGCGCCCCTTTGTCTCGGAGGCTTTGATTTCCGGGGTTATTGAGGCCATCGGGCGGGACAATGGCGCGATCCCTGCCCTCGCGGTCACAGATACGATCAAACGGGCCCATAACGGCACCATCGAGACCACGGTGGATCGCTCGACACTTTGGCGGGCGCAAACCCCTCAAGGATTTCCCTTTGCGCCTCTCCTTGCCGCCCACCGGGATGTGATTGGGCAGGAGTTAACGGATGATGCCGCCGTGGCGGAAGCTGCCGGTATGGACGTGAAGATCGTGCCAGGCAGCGATGAGAACTTCAAAATCACCGCGCCCGATGACTTTAATCGGGCGGAAAACCTGCTCAACGGAGATGTGATGGCGACGCAACAGATCACCAAAACGGGGATGGGCTTTGATGTGCACCGGTTTGAAGCAGGTGACAAAGTCATTCTGTGCGGCATCGACATTCCCCATACGGCCAAGCTCGCCGGGCATTCCGATGCCGATGTGGGTCTGCACGCGATTACCGATGCCTTGCTCGGCGCGCTGGGCGACGGAGATATTGGCGACCATTTTCCGCCCAGTGACCCGCAATGGAAAGGGGCGCCGTCTGACAAGTTCCTCGCCTTTGCGGCAGACCGTGTACGGACCCAAAACGGCGACATCAATCATGTGGATGTGACGCTGATCTGCGAGCGTCCGAAAGTGGGGCCGCACCGCGAGGCTATGCGTGCACGCCTCGCAGAGATCATGTCGATCCCCATCACCCATGTAAGTGTCAAGGCGACGACCACGGAAAAGCTGGGATTTACCGGAAGGGAAGAAGGGATCGCGGCTCAAGCGGTCGCCACCATTTCCGTCCCGCAATAAGCACATGAGGTTTTTTGCCCCCCCACCCCCGCCGCTAAAGTTTTCAAATCCCGAGGTGTTAATCGCCACTTGGGGCGGGGCTGGATTGCTGAAACCCGCGCCAGGCACGTGGGGGTCGCTCGCTGCGCTGCCGGTCGGCTGGCTGGTAATGACCTACACCGGCCCAACCGGTTTGGCGCTTGCGACGTTTCTGGTTTTTGGATTAGGCCTGTGGGCATCCGCCGCTTACATGAAGGCCACCGGCGAGCATGATGCCTCGCCCATCGTTGTGGACGAAGTGGTCGGCCAATGGCTGCCCCTTTTTGTCCTGCCACTGAACATTTGGGCCTATCTGATCGCTTTTGCTTTATTCAGGCTGTTCGATATTCTTAAACCCTGGCCCATCCGCTGGCTCGATAATTCAGTCGATGGCGCATTTGGTGTCATGATTGACGATGTGGCCGCAGGCCTCGCGGCGGCGCTGTTCGCGTGGGCCATCTGGGCCTATGTGTGAGGACAAACATGTTTGCTAATGCCCATACTCGACACGCGCAAATGATCTTGGCCTTGTGCCGGGAACAGAAGCTAAAACTCGCCACCGCGGAATCCTGCACAGGGGGCCTCATCGCGGCCTGTTTAACCGAAATCGCCGGATCGTCCGATGTGGTGGACCGGGGCTTCGTTACCTACTCAAATGAAGCAAAGCGCGATCTGCTGGGCGTGCCGGGCGATTTGATTGCGGATTATGGCGCGGTGTCGGAACCCGTTGCCCGCGCCATGGCCGAAGGGGCCATTAATAATTCATTGGCGCAGATCGCAGTCTCGGTCACGGGCGTTGCGGGGCCTGGGGGCGGAACAGAGTTAAAGCCGGTAGGGCTGGTTCATCTGGCCTGCGCCCGCGAAGGCCGGAACATGCTGCACGAAAAATGTTTGTTTGGTGATATCGGGCGCAGTGAAGTACGCCTTAAGACGCTCGAAATGGCGTTTACGCTTCTCCAACGTCAACTGGATTAAGCGTTGGAATGGGGGCTGTCACGGTTTGGTGCGCATCGCGATAAAGCACGTGGGCACGATCTTCAAACGCGCCAACCATCTTTAGAACCGCTTTGGTAAAGACCTGGGACATCAGCTTTTGCAGCGTCTTGCTGCGGAATTCAAAGTCGATGAAAAAGTCGACCGTACACCCACCCTCATTATTATTTTCGAACGCCCAGCGATTGGTCAGATAGCGGAAGGGCCCATCAATATACTGAACTTCGATGAAGTTCTGTCCGGGATTGAGCGACACCCGGCTGGTGAATTGTTCGCGAAACACTTTGAACGCAACGGCCATATCCGCCGTGAGCAATTCCAGCTCATCGACGATTTCCCGGTTGCGCACGCGCAGCGCCACGCACCAGGGAATGAAGCTTGGATATTTTTCCACATCCGCTACCAGCTCATACATCTGGTCCGCGCGATACGGCAGAATTTTACGTTCGCTGTGGGAGGTCATTTTGCACCACCGGACAATTGCAAACGGGCCGCCTTCAGACGTTCAAAGTCTTCACCCGCATGGTGCGACGACCGCGTGAGCGGGCTGGCCGAGACCATTAAAAAGCCTTTGGCATAGGCCGTGGTCTCATATGATTTGAATTCGTCCGGTGTGACAAAGCGATCGATAGCGTGATGCTTCCGGGTCGGTTGCAGATATTGGCCAATGGTCAGAAAGTCCACATCCGCCGCCCGCAGATCATCCATCACCTGCATCACTTCTTCGCGGGTTTCACCCAACCCCACCATGATGCCGGATTTGGTGAATGAGGTTGGATCCAACTCCTTAACCTGTTGCAGCAAGCGCAGGCTCGCGAAATAACGCGCACCCGGACGTACACGGAGGTAAAGCCCCGGCACAGTTTCGAGATTGTGGTTAAACACATCGGGCTTGGCCTCCACGACCACACGCAATGCGTCTGACTTCCGCAAAAAGTCCGGCGTTAACACTTCAATGGTCGTTTTAGGGGACCGTTCACGGATCGCGCGGATCACTTTTGCAAAATGATCGGCGCCGCCATCGCTCAAATCATCGCGGTCAACAGAGGTGATCACCACATGGCTGAGGCCCAGTTTTTCGACCGCCTTGGCCACATTGTCCGGCTCTTCCGCATCCAGCGGTCCCGGCAGCCCGGTCTTCACATTACAGAACGCGCAGGCCCGTGTGCAGGTGTCCCCCATGATCATCATGGTGGCGTGTTTCTTTTCCCAGCATTCCCCAATATTGGGGCAGCCAGCTTCCTCGCACACCGTGACCAGATTGTGATCCCGAACGATTTTCCGCGTGCCTTGGTAGCCCGGCGTTGTGGGCGCCTTGACCCGCAACCAATCCGGCTTCCGCAACACCGGACTGTCCGGATTGCGCGCTTTTTCCGGGTGGCGCGGCCGCTCCTCAGCGGTACTCGACGGTTTTTGTTCGTAAATCACGGCCATAAGCTGAGCCAGAACCCCTTTTCTCCCGCCCTTCCCAACAAGGACATCAGAAGGCGAGAAATATACAAGGATGACCTTTAAGACAATGGCTATCGTCCTGGGACAATCAAGGGCCTGCCCCCTGTTTCAAATTGGCTCACATCAGGACATTTAAGGCCTGATATCTGCAAAATCGTCCCAGATCCGGACACTTTCTTCAAGTTAGAGCCACATTCGCCGCTTTTCCCCATGGCACAGACCTTGCGATTTCGACCGCGGGCGATGAGTCCGTCCAAGTGGAAAATGGGTTTGAGATGATGAACAAGTCGTTGATTGGAAAATTCGCCAAAAACAAAAAGGGCAATATTGCATTGCTCACCTCTTTTTTGGCTATCCCGATGTTCGTTTTGGCGGGCGGCGCCGTGGATCTGATGCGCATTGCCGGCGCGCGCAGTGAAGTGCTTGGCGCCATCGACACAGGCGTCCTGGCTGCAACCTCTCTCACGAACACTCGGGACCCTGAAACGGTCATCCGCGAATATGTGGATACAAATGTGGACCCGTCGATCATCGATCCGGCAAACGTCACGCTGAATGTCTCCTCCACAAAAACGCTGAACTCATCCACCATCAACGTAACCGCCGATTTCTCCATTCCGACCACATTTTTGTCTTTGCTTGGTTACAACTCAGTACCCGTCCAAATCGCGAGCACCGGTACGGAAGCGATACCGAACGTTGAAGTGTCTTTAGTCCTCGACGTGTCCGGATCTATGCGCGGCGATAAGATTGTCGCGCTGCGTGATGCCGCAAATGAGTTCATCGACACCATCATCACACCGGGTAGCGAAGACCGCGTATCGGTTTCCCTCATTCCTTATTCCAGCAATGTGAATGTGGGGACGGCGACCTTTGCATCTTATCTGGATGTGGAACAAAAATTGTGTGATGATGGTATTTACCCATGCGACGGGAGCTACACCCAGGCTGAGATTGACGCCACCATCGCTGATTGGAACGGCTGCTTCAACTACGACAATGCCGATTATGGCACCGGCCTGCTGCAATCGACCAGCGAAGAAGAAACCCCCCGCGATCGGGACTGCAAGCCAAGCCAAACGCCGATCTTTGTCTCGAACGATACGACGGCCCTTCATGCTCAAATCAACAGCTACGCGGCGAGTGGCAGCACGGCCATGCATGTGGGGACCATGTGGGGATTGAAAGCCCTTAGTCCATCTTGGCAAGGCGCCATTGGTGCAGGGCCGGATTTTGGCGATCGCCCTAAAGCATTCACAGACGAAGACACACAGAAATTTCTGGTCGTCATGACGGATGGTGAGATCAACCCTATCCGAAGCGATAATTTCGGATCAGACGCAATCGCAGGCAATCACTTTACGTCCGTATGCCAGCAAGCCCGCGACAACAATGTCTCTGTGTGGGCCATTGGTTTCCAAATTACCGACGGAAGCGACGCAGACATCCTGTTGGAGCAATGCCCGTCAAACCCAAGCCAGTATTTCTTGATTGAAGGCCTGAACATTTCCGATGCATTCGAAGTGATTGCAGCCACGATCAACAATCTGCGCATCACAAGCTAGAGCAAGGTTTGGAGACCCCCAATGTTCAAGATGTTAAGAATGCTCCGCCGCGCTTCTAAGCGTTTCAAGAAAAACGCTACCGGTGCAGCGGGTGTGGAGTTTGCCCTTGTAAGCCCGATCTTTTTTGCTCTGGTCTTCTCCATTTTTGAGATGGGCCTGCTCTTTACACGGATCGCCCTGGTTGAAGACGCCACCAGGACGGCGGCACGACAAATCTATGTGGGCGCCGCAACGACCGGCAACTTTACACAAGATGATTTGGAAACACTCATCTGTAATCAAACTTTCGGCTTCTTCCCTTGCGAAGACAGCATCACGGTTGAAGTGACCGTTATTGACAATGTCAGTGACATTCCAGCAACCGATGCCACTTGCGACGAAAGTGGCGACGAGATCAATCCGGCCGTTGGATATACGACGACTGGCCGCGAGGATAATGTGTTCGTCCGCGTCTGCGCGACGGTCGCTGTTTTGACGCCTGGATTGGGATTGGGCCTCGCCCTCGATAAGACCGACGGCAACAACTACGAAATCATCAGTTCCTTCGTATTCAAAAACGAACCTTTCTAAGAGGCGCCCCCATGTTTAGCTCCTTCAAGAACCTTTGCAGCAAGTTTCGTCGCGATCAACGCGGTGTGGCACTTACTGAATTCGCCCTGGTCGGTCCCGTGCTGGTCGCTCTCCTCATTTTTTCTGTGAACGGTTTCGATGCCTATCGGGGTCTTCGGAAAGCATCCGCAACAGTAGACATGATCGGAGACCTTGCAACACGAGATGTTGACTTCACAGCAACCGATAGAGACCAGTATTTTGCGGCAGCAGAAGCCATTCTGGACAAATACGCCGTCGGGAACAATGTCGAAATGATCATCTCCAGCGTCGAGCAGGACGCCGATGGGAATTACATCGTTTTGTGGAGTGTGGCGAATGGTAATGCCACTGCACATGGGGCAGCTCTCCCCGCAGAGGTAGAAAACGATTTGCCCGCCATTCCGGTCGGAGAGAGCATCGTCGTAACCGAGCTGGACTTTCAATTCCAGCCGACGTTCCAAGACCTTTGGGTGGGCAGTATCACCGTTGACCAGTTCTCGATCAGCCGCCCACGGAAAGTTGCCCAAATCACATACGTTCCGTAAGCGGACATACGACACAATCAGAGGACATCAATTATAGGAAAAATTGCTGGCGGCCGGCGGCCCCGAGAAAGGGCCAGTTTGGGATGACTGAGGCTTTAAACCTTTCCTGGAGAGGAACCACCGACCATAAAGCATGAACCCGCACCGAAATACGGCCACTGATGATTATATCATCAGGGTAAATATTAAGTTCATCATGCGAAGTATCAAGTGGCATTATTTTTACCTTTAATAACAACATTTTGACTGTCGTTATTAAAGTTAATTATGCGGCTTCTAACGGCGTGATTAACCAAGGTCAAATGTGCAACGCCCGTCCATAGGCGTCCAAAACAGATTCATGCATCATTTCGCTTAAGGTTGGATGCGGAAAGACCGTATGCATCAGATCTGCTTCTGTGGATTCTAATGTCTTCGCAACCGTGTATCCCTGGATCAATTCCGTTACTTCCGCGCCGATCATATGCGCGCCCAAAAGCTCACCGGTCTTGCCGTCGAAAACGGTTTTGACCAAGCCATCCGCTTCCCCCAGCGCAATCGCTTTGCCGTTGCCGATAAAGGGGAAGCGCCCAACTTTTACCTCGTGCCCTGCTGCAATTGCTTTTTCTTCCGTCAATCCCACAGAGGCGATCTGCGGGTGGCAATAGGTGCACCCCGGAATGTTTGAGGTGTCCATAGGGTGCAGTCCGGGCACGCCGGCGATCTTCTCCACGCATACAACCCCCTCGTGGCTCGCTTTGTGGGCCAGCCAAGGCGGGCCCGCCACATCGCCAATGGCGTATAGGCCCTCCACGCCGGTGGCGCCCCAGGGATCGATCTTGATATGACCGCGGTCTACCTCAACGCCAAGCTCTTCCAGGCCCAGATTTTCGACGTTACCCGTGATACCAACCGCGAGAATGACCCGGTCAAACTCTTTCTCGATCTGTGTCCCGGCCTTATCTTTGATCACCGCCGCCACACTGTCCCCACCAGGTGTAAGGCTTTCGACCGTGGAACTGGTCATGATGTCGAAACCTTGTTTTTTGAAGGCCTTGTCCGCGAAGGCAGAAATTTCAACATCTTCCACCGGCAAGATCCGGTCCATCACTTCCACCACGGTGACCTTGGCCCCCATGGTCTGAAAGAAGCTGGCAAACTCAATCCCGATGGCGCCGGACCCGACGACGAGCAGTGATTTCGGCATTACATCCGGCACCATCGCTTCTTTGTAGGTCCAAATGAGCTTCCCGTCCGGTTCCAGCCCCGGCAGGGTACGGGCCCGCGCGCCCGTGGCGATGATGATGTGCTTTGCTTGTACGGAATGTTCTTCCTTCTTACCGCGCACATCTATTTTACCGGCGTCCTGCAGCTTACCTTCGCCCTCAATCACGGTGACTTTGTTTTTCTTCAGAAGAAACTTCACGCCGTTGGACAATTGGTTGGCCACCGCCCGGCTGCGCTTTACCACCTTGTCCACATCGAATGAGATATTGTCCGCGCTCAGGCCAAATTCGTCGAGCCGATGAAGCATGTGGAAGATTTCTGAGGACCGCAGCAGGGCCTTCGTGGGAATGCACCCCCAGTTAAGGCAGATGCCGCCTAGATGCTCCCGCTCGATGACCGCTGTTTTCATCCCAAGCTGTGCGGCACGAATGGCGGCCACATACCCTCCAGGCCCGGAGCCAATTACCACCAGGTCGAAACTTTGGTCAGTCATGTTTTTACCTTTAATGAGAACGGCACCTTAATGCGTGATGGTGCGCCCGACATGGAAATCAAATGTGGTGAGATAGGGATCTAGCCGATCCGCGATCTGTTCAACGGACTGTGCGTCCTTTAACTGTTCGCATACGGAAAACTCACGCAATTCGTCCCCATAACGGCCCTTCACCAGCGCCACCACAAGACGGTCATAGTCTTCAAAGGCGTCAAGATCCAGCAACACGCCGCAGACACCGGCGAGCAAGCGCCGCACATCGTTTTTATACTTGTCGCGATTGGCGGCGAACTGCGCCATGGAACGCTCCTTGGACTCTGGAACCGTCACGGCAATGGCCAAGACAGACCCTTCCAGATCCTCAAAATCCTCATAAGAAATGCGAGCGGATTTTACATATTCAAGCTTCAGATCAAGGCGGTCGAAATGGCGGATGACCTGGGGCAGCGACGGCGGTGCCGAGTTGAACGTGCTGTCATAGGCCAGGGCGGCGGAGCCCAACCAAAGCGCTAGGAAGATCAATGCACCCAGTTTTGTCGTCACTCTAGAAATGGCGTCCACTCCCGCCAAAAGCCACACTGGCCCTACAGTAGCATTGTCGAGGGATCTTCGACATAGCCTTTAAACACACCTAGAAGCTGGGCGCCCAACGCCCCGTCTATCACCCGATGGTCGCAGGAAAGCGTCACATTCATGACCGTCGCAACCGCCAGCGCGCCGTCTTTGACCACCGGTTTCTGGGCGCCGGCGCCAATTGCCAAGATGCCTGCGTGAGGTGGATTAATCACGGCGTCGAAGTGATCAATGCCGAACATGCCGAGGTTCGAGACAGCAAAAGACCCGCCTTCAAATTCTTGAGGCTTCAGTTTCTTGGTACGGGCACGGCCCGCCAGGTCCACCATTTCCTGTGAAATGGTGGATAGGCCCTTTGTATCGGCCTTGCGCACAATAGGCGTGATGAGCCCGCCTTCAATCGCGACCGCCACGCCGATGTCCGCGTGTTTGTGGCGGAGCATGGCATCGTCCGTCCAGCTCGCATTGGCGGCGGGAACGCGCATGAGCGCGAGAGCGAGGGCCTTAATGATGAAATCATTGACGCTGATTTTGAAGGCGCCCTCGCCTTCGGGCGACTTTGCGTTCAGTTCTTTTCGAAACGCAAGAAGCTTGTCGATTTCGCACGTAATGTTGAGCCGGAAATGGGGCATGCCCTGCTTTGCCGCCGTGAGGCGACGTGCAATCGTCTTACGCATTTGATCGTGGGGCACCTCGTCGAAACTGTCCGCTTCGAAGAAAGCGCGCGAATCCGGCAGGCCGCCCGGTACCCCTGCGGGTGCTGCCGCTGGAGCCTGAGGCGCAGCAGGTGTTGTGGCCGCTGCCGGTGCCGCCTTCGCCGCTCCGGAAGACAGGGCGGCTTCCACATCCCGTTTGACAATGCGGCCACGGGGCCCCGAGCCGGTGATCTGCGCAAGTTGCAGATTGTTTTGAGAGGCAATGCGCCGCGCTAAAGGGCTTGCGAAAATTCGTGCCCCATTGGCAACGGGGGCAACTGGTGTTGCCACAGGCGCCGACGGCGCGGCGGCTGGTGGCTCATCTGCTGTCGGTTCGGGAGCTGCGGCTGGTTGCGTTGCAGCCTTCGGCGCGGGTGCAGATCCAATTGCAGACGCGTCTTCACCGTCTTCAAGAATAACGGCGATCACATTGTTGACCGCCACGTTCTCGGTGCCCTCTCCCACCAAAATTTTGCCGACCACGCCTTCGTCAACCGCTTCCACCTCCATGGTGGCCTTGTCGGTTTCGATTTCTGCGATGACGTCGCCCGGGGCAATGCTATCCCCTTCTTTGACCAACCATTTGGCAAGCGTCCCCTCTTCCATGGTCGGTGAGAGGGCGGGCATGAGTATATCGATCGGCATAATCTGTCTCCCGCCCGCTACCGATAGGTGACGGCTTTGACCGCTTCGGCAATTTCCGCAGGCGTGGGCAAGGCCAGGGCCTCAAGATTGGCCGCATAGGGCATAGGCACATCCTCACCCGAAATACGGGTTACCGGCGCATCGAGATAGTCAAATGCTTGCTCCATGACGACGGCGGAAACTTCAGCGCCGATCCCGCAAGTGGGCCAACCTTCCTCCACGGTCACCAGACGATTGGTTTTCTGAACCGATTGAATGATCGTGTCCGTATCCAGCGGACGCAAGGAGCGCAGATCGATGACTTCAACTGAAATGTTTTCGCCCTCAAGCAATTGGGCTGCTTCCAGAGCGTAGGCCACCGCGCGGCTATGGGCGGTGATGGTAACGTCCGTCCCGGCCTTTACGATTTTGGCTTTACCGATAGGGACCAGCCAGTCCTCCGTATCGGGAACATCAAACTTCTGCCCATACATGATTTCGTTTTCAAGGAACACGACCGGGTTCGGATCCCGAATGGCCGACTTCAAAAGCCCTTTGGCATCCGCCGCGCTGTATGGCGCCACCACTTTTAAGCCCGGCACATGGGCGTACCAAGATGAATAGTCCTGGCTGTGTTGGGCGGCAACGCGCGACGCGGCGCCGTTGGGCCCGCGAAACACGATGGGACAGCCCATCTGACCGCCCGACATATAAAGCGTTTTGGCCGCTGAATTGATGATCTGGTCAATGGCCTGCATGGCGAAGTTCATGGTCATGAACTCAACAATGGGGCGCAGGCCGCCGAACCCGGCACCGACGCCCAGACCGGCAAAGCCATGTTCGGTGATCGGGGTATCAATGACGCGCTTGGCACCAAATTCTTCCAGCAAGCCCTGGGTGACTTTATACGCGCCTTGATATTGGGCGACCTCTTCACCCATGACGAACACTTTTCCATCGCGGCGCATTTCTTCAGCCATGGCATCGCGCAAGGCTTCGCGAACCGTCAGCGTCACGGTGGCCCCGTCATAGTCCGGCTCTGCCGAGACAGGAACACCCGCAGGGGCAGCCTTTGGCGTTGGTGCCGGTACGGCCGCGGGAGCAGGTGCTTCTTCTTGGGAAGGTGCGTCCGCAACGGGCGCCGCGGCGCCCCCATCTTCACCGGCGATCTGTGCGATGGGCACATTGACCTTCACGCCTTCGCTGCCTTCCGGGACCAGAATTTTGCTGATGGTCCCTTCATCCACAGCTTCGACTTCCATAGTGGCTTTATCGGTCTCGATTTCTGCGATTACGTCTCCGGAAGAGACGGTGTCCCCTTCCTTCACGAACCACTTCGCCAGCGTTCCCTCTTCCATGGTGGGCGATAGCGCGGGCATGAGAATGTCGATCGCCATAAGTGTTTAGTCTCCGGTCTGGTCGCGGCTCGCTACCCGATCAAATCAAAATATCCGTATACAGCTCTTCAGGTGCTGGTTCCGGGCTTGTTTGTGCAAAATCCGCCGCGTCGGCCACAACAGCGCGGATTTCCTTGTCGATTTCTTTTAGGTCGTCTTCGCTTGCATGACCTCCGGTCATCAAACGCTCCTTCACCATCTCGATCGGGTCGTGATGTTCGCGCACTTCCTTAACTTCTTCGCGCGTCCTGTACTTCGCCGGGTCGGACATGGAGTGGCCGCGATAGCGATAGGTTTTCATTTCAAGGATAAAGGGGCCATTGCCTTCACGGCACCATTGCACCGCTTTTTGGCCGGCCTCATTGACAGCCACCACATCCATACCGTCCACTTCTTCGCCCGGTATGTTAAAGCTGGCGCCACGGCGATAGAGATGGGTTTCCGCACTTGCTCTTTGTACCGATGTACCCATGGCGTATTGGTTGTTCTCTATGATGTACACAACAGGCAGGGACCACAGTTCCGCCATATTGAAACTTTCATAGACTTGCCCCTGATTAGCGGCACCGTCGCCGAAATAGGTCAGGCAGACACGATCGGTATCGTTATAAACATTTGAAAACGCAAGGCCGGTACCAAGCGGCACTTGCGCCGCGACAATCCCATGCCCCCCAAAGAAATTCTTTTCGCGGCTGAACATATGCATGGAACCGCCCTTGCCTTTCGACAGGCCGCCAGAACGCCCCGTGAGTTCCGCCATGACGCCGCGCGCATCCATGCCGCAGGCCAACATGTGGCCGTGATCTCGGTACCCCGTGATGACCTGGTCGCTTTCTTCAATTGCGGCCTGCATGCCCACCACAACGGCTTCTTGCCCGATATAAAGATGGCAAAACCCGCCGATGAGCCCCATGCCATACATCTGGCCGGCCTTTTCTTCAAAGCGCCGGATCAGCAACATTTCCCGATAATAGTTCAACAGTGTTTCCTTGCCGGGATCGGCCGCTTTGCCGTTCGACTTTTTGGAGGCTGCTGATTTTGCGCGGGGGGCTTTTGATGTGGACATAGGTAAGGCGAACAATCCGTTGATATAGACGTTGGTGCCTGTGGCCGGTGGCTACGCTCCTATACCACGGACATTAGGTAAGGTCGTTGCGAAGTTCGATACAAATCACCAATAGTTGGAAACGAAACGTCACTATAGGCGTAACTATCGATCCCGAAAAATTACGATCTCGTCTTCGCGTCCATACCCCAGCAATAACCTAAGACGTTCATCGAGAATGTCAGGGTCAATCTGCCCTGGTTTCATCAGTTCGATACGGCGTTCGATTTCCGCCCGTTGAGCAACGAGTTCCGAAAGTTGCACTTCTTTATGTGCAATTCGCTTCTCGATATCTGTCCGTGTAATCAAACCATGGGCGCCATAGATCGCATGGAACGCGTAATACAGCACGATCGCGCTGCAAATGAGCGGCAAGCGTCCGGTGGTTAATAATCTGCGGAAAATAGATTGGTTCATGTGCGTTGAGAAATACCAGCAGATTCGGGAGTTTACGGAATAATTTTGGGCTGTGACCTAAATGTTTTTCGCGAATAAGGGTTAAGAAAAAGTTACATGTTAACGATGTCAACATAGATCAGGAGAACGCAATAAGAACACGTCAAAACTCGTCGAATTAAAAACTGCAATGGGATGGTGCAGCTATTTTGGTTTCGTTTTCGAACCCAATCTGACAGGCTTGCGGCAAAACAGGATCAATAAGGATCTCTCCCATGGCCGACCTTCGGATCTTTTCCTATCTGCCCAATCCAAGGCTCTATAAGGCCACCATTGCGGCGCGCTATTCCGGGGCCACCATTGAGGTGATCGGCGCAAAACCCACCGAGCTGCCAAATTGGCTATGGGATTATGACGCTCGTGAATTGTCGGAAGCGGATCGTGTGGAGACCTCCCCTTACGCCCGCACCGCAAAGACAGGCTTTGCGGGTGTCTTGTTCAAGACCGATGCGTTCATGCAGGCAAACCCCTATGGTTCGGTTCCCTGTGCATTCGGCGACGGCGGCGAAATCGGCATCTTTGAATCGAACAGCATTTTGCGGGCCGCGGCTCGGCTCGGGCGGAACGCACCAGATCTCTATGGCGGTGGTCCATTGATGGAAGCCCGCATTGACGGCTTTCTGGACCGCACCCTCATTCTGAACCGCGACACGCAACGCTATTTGTTGTCAGGACGGACCGGCATGACACCCGAGCTCCATGCCGAGATTGTCGACGCGTTCGTTTCGTATCTTGGCGGGCTCGAAGAAGCACTCAAAACCAACGCCTATCTGGCGAGCGATGTGTTGACCATCGCCGACATCGCCTTTGCGTGTGAGGTGTGCCAGATGTCGAACGAATTACGATTTAAGGAAACGCTCGACCAGGCGGGTCTGCCATTGATTACGCCCAAATTCTTTGAATTCTCGCGCACAGCAACACACCTGGCAAAACTTCTCGACGAACCAAACTTCGCGGAAGACCTTGGCCGGTACTACGATAAGCTGATCAGTACGCGGGACTTAGCCCTTTAGAATTGACGTACCCGCATATTCGGCTGCGGGGCCCAGTTCTTCTTCAATACGGATAAGCTGATTGTATTTCGCCAACCGGTCCGAGCGTGCCAAAGAGCCCGTTTTGATTTGCCCGCAATTTGTAGCCACAGCAAGGTCGGCAATGGTTGCGTCTTCGGTTTCGCCCGAACGGTGGGACATCACGGCTGTGTAAGACGCACGGTGGGCCATATCCACAGCTTCGAGGGTTTCCGTCAAAGTGCCGATTTGGTTGACCTTAACCAGAATGGAATTGGCAGTGCCCTTTTCGATACCGTCAGCAAGTCTGGCTGGGTTGGTGACAAACAAATCATCCCCCACAAGCTGCACTTTGTTGCCAATGGCGCTGGTCAATTCGGCCCAGCCATCCCAGTCATCTTCCGCAAGACCATCTTCGATGCTGATGATTGGATAGCGGGAGACAAGATCTTCGTAATAGGCCGTCATGCCCGCGGCATCCAAGGTTTTACCTTCGCCTTCAAGCACATACTTGCCGTCCTTGAAAAACTCCGTGGAGGCGGAATCAAGTGCCAGATAAATATCCGCCCCCGGATTATACCCGGCCGCTTCAATGGCTTTCATGATGAACCCAAGTGCCTCATCGGTGGAATTCAAGGCAGGTGCAAACCCGCCCTCATCCCCCACATTGGTGTTATGGCCCGCGTCTTTCAGAAGCTTCTTGAGTGTCTGAAACACTTCCGCGCCCATCCGCACGCCTTCGGCGATTGATCCCGCGGACACCGGCATGATCATGAATTCCTGAATGTCGATCGGATTGTCCGCATGCGCACCGCCATTCAAGATATTCATCATAGGCACGGGAAGGATCCGTGCGCTGGGTCCACCTATGTAGCGGTAGAGCGGCAATCCGGAAGAGGCGGACGCCGCTTTTGCAATTGCCAGGGACACCCCCAGAATGGCATTCGCCCCTAGGGACGATTTGTTGTCCGTCCCGTCGAGCTCTAGCATGACACGATCCAAGGCCACTTGCTCGACCGCATCCAGGCCTTGCAGCGCTTCGAATATCGGCCCCATGACGGCATCGACCGCCTGCTGAACACCTTTGCCGCCATAACGGTCATCACCATCTCGAAGCTCCACAGCTTCATGCGCCCCGGTCGATGCGCCAGACGGAACGCCGGCGCGCCCAGCCCCCCCATCCTCAAGCACCACGTCCACTTCGACCGTCGGATTACCGCGACTATCCAGTATTTCGCGGGCCATGATATCGACAATTGCACTCATTTTTTTGCTTTCCTTGAAACGGTCATGAAATGGCTGGGGACTTGGAAGCCCCTGATGCGGCCATGCTTTAGGTCAAATTGAACAGAAATACAGCACCAATTGCGACAGGTGCGGCAAAACGGATCAAGAAGTACCAGAGCTTGAAAATAAGGGTGTCGCTCATGCCGGTTTCTTCCAAAACCGTGGACTTCGACATCGCCCAACCAGCGAAAATGGCGATCAGCATTCCGCCGAGGGGAAGTAGAATATTAGAGGATATGTAATCGAACATATCAAACCAGTTCTTGCCTTCCAGCAATGGAATAAAGCCAAGCGGATGCCAATCAGCCCAGATATTGAACGAGAAAACGGAGCCAAGTCCGATAACCCACGCCACCGATGCCCCGCTGATCGCTGCGGTGAGACGGCTGACGTCCAGGTTCTCTTCAACCCAGGCGACAAAGATTTCCAGCATGGAAATTGAGGACGTTATCGCGGCCACAAGCAGCAACATAAAGAACACAAACGAAACGATGCCGCCAAAGGGCATTTGGCCGAATGCAACCGGCAGCGTCACGAAAACCAAACCCGGGCCCGCCCCTGGTTCCAAATTGAACTGAAACACAATTGGGAAAATCAGTAGCCCTGCTAGAATTGCAATACCCGTGTCAGCCAGTGAGATGACAACTGCGGATTGGGGAAGTTTTACATCTCTGTTCAAGTAAGAGCCGTAAGTCAGCATGATCGCAACACCAACCCCGACGGAAAAGAAGGCTTGGCCAACCGCAGCAAGCACAACCTCCGGCGTGATCTTTGAGAAATCAGCGGAAAACAGAAACGTCACCGCCGCCGCAAAATCGCCTTCGATGGCTGCGAAGATCACCAATCCAAACATCATCAAGGCCAGAGCCGGCATGAGAATTCGAACTGCCGGCTCGATCCCCCGCTGAAGACCGCGCGAGACGATGAAGCCCGTCAAGGCCATAAAGACCGCATGATAGATCGTGAGCTGCCCCGCATCGGCCAACAACGCATCGAATTGTTGCGTCACCGCTTCCGGCGTCGCTGTCGCGAAATTGCCTTGGGCCGCGCTAATGACATAGGCCACCACCCAGCCGCCGATCACTGAATAAAAAGTCAAAATCATGAAGGCGGCGATCATACCCGACCATCCGAACACGGACCAACCGGCCGAGCGACCTTCTTCTTTCGCAACTTTCTTAACAGCATCAACGGCGTTCAACCCGCCGCGTCGCCCGATGGATAACTCGGCCAGCACCAACGGCATGGCGATGAAAAGAATGCAGCCAAGATAAACAATGACGAAGGCGCCCCCGCCGTTCTCACCCGCTTCATACGGAAACCGCCAAAAATTGCCGAGACCAACGGCGGATCCCACAGCCGCAAAAATAAATCCAAGACGTGAAGACCAATGACTATGGTGTCCCGCTGCAACCGCCATTCTTCCCTCCCGAAATTTTTCCCATGTGCTGTTTGGATTTCTAGTTTGGGGGTGTGCGCCGCGACTTCACCAGTACATCAATGTCGCGTAACTCCTCCAGAAGGCCCTGAAGGTCTTTCAAGTGCAACATATTCGGGCCATCCGACGGCGCATTATCCGGATCTTGGTGGGTTTCGATGAAAACCGATGCCACGCCCACGGCGACGGCCGCCCGCGCCAGGGCCGGCACAAATCTGCGGTCCCCCCCAGTCGACGCCCCCTGTCCCCCCGGCTGCTGAACCGAGTGGGTCGCATCAAACACGACAGGCGCACCCGTTTCCGCCAAAACCGGAAGCGCCCTCATATCAGATACCAAGGTATTATAGCCAAAGCTCGCCCCACGTTCCGTGACCATCACATTGGGGTTTCCCGTTCCGGTTATTTTTGCCACCACGTTTTTCATATCCCATGGGGCAAGAAACTGGCCTTTTTTAACATTGACCACACATCCCGTTTCCGCGGCGGCGACGAGAAGATTTGTTTGCCGGCATAAGAACGCCGGGATCTGGAGAACATCCACGACTTTTGCGGCTTCCGCGCATTGGTCATTTTCGTGAACATCCGTAAGGACCGGCAGCCCTGTACTTTTTTTGATCTCCTCGAAAATAGGCAGCGCTTTGTCCAAACCGATGCCCCTGCCAGCTGTGAGGCTGGTTCGATTGGCCTTATCAAAGGATGTCTTGTAGACGATCCCAATCCCAACTTTTTCCGATACCTCTTTAATGGCGGCCGCCATTTCCAGCGCGTGCGCCCGGCTTTCCAAAGCACAGGGACCAGCAATAATCGACAGGGGACTTTCGTTCCCTACTTTAATCGATCCGATTTCGACGGTGGTGTTGGCCTGGGTCACGGTTGCGCCCTCTTTAAGTGATCTATGCGTTTATACCAGTCGAGATTGGGTGACTGCCGCTTCGACAAATGACGCAAATAGAGGGTGCGGGTCAAACGGTTTGGACTTTAGTTCCGGGTGGAATTGAACCCCCACAAACCAGGGATGATCTTGAATCTCGATGATTTCAGGCAATAAACCATCGGGCGACACGCCCGAAACCTTCATGCCCAGTTCTTCGAGCTGTGGCCGGTATTGCATATTTACTTCATAGCGATGGCGATGCCGTTCTTTGATGTCCGTGGTGCCGTAGATGGCCGCCGCTTTACTATCTGCCGATAAAACCGCGTCATAGGATCCAAGGCGCATGGTTCCGCCCAGATCGCTCTTCTCGTTGCGGCTTTGAAGCTCACCTTCTTTAAGCCATTCCTTCATCAGCCCCACCACAGGATTCGCGCAGGGGCCGAATTCAGATGACGTCGCATTCGGCAATCCGCCAAGGCTCCGAAGCGTTTCGATAACCGCCATTTGCATACCGAAACAGATACCGAAATAGGGAATCCGATGGATGCGTGCAAAACGTGCCGCTGCAATCTTTCCTTCGGAGCCCCGTTCGCCGAAACCGCCCGGCACGAGGATGCCATGCACATTCTCAAGCTGTTGAATTGCGGATTCTTGCTCAAAGATCTCTGACTCGAACCATTCCAGGTCGACTTTGACATTGTTCGCAATGCCGCCATGAACCAGCGCTTCCGTCAGGGATTTGTAAGCGTCCTTCAGGCCCATATATTTGCCGACAATACCTATCCGGACTTTGCCTTCCGGTTCGCTTACCCGCCGGCTAATCTGTTGCCACTTGGTCAGGTCGGGCGGCGGCACATCCTGCATGCCGAAGGCCGCCAAAACCTGATCGTCAAATCCCTCATCGTGATAACTGCTCGGCACATCATAGATGGAGCCCACATCCAGGGCTTGGATGACGGCCTCCGGACGCACATTGCAGAAAAGCGCAATCTTGCGTCTCTCTTCAGCCGGAATTTCACGGTCGCATCGGCACAACAACACATCTGGTTGAATACCGATGGAACGCAGCTCCTTCACCGAGTGCTGCGTTGGCTTGGTCTTCAGTTCACCGGCACTGGCCACAAATGGCATGAGGGTGAGGTGGACGAACATCGTACTCTGGCGGGGCAGCTCATTGCTAAGTTGCCGGATCGCTTCAAAGAATGGCAGCCCTTCGATGTCGCCAACCGTTCCGCCGATCTCACATAGAACGAAGTCTAGGTCCTGTGTTTCGTTCACAATGAATTCTTTGATGGCATCGGTAACGTGAGGAATAACTTGGACCGTCCCGCCGAGGTAATCTCCCCGGCGCTCTTTAGCGATAATCCCCTGGTAAATCTTGCCCGTCGTCACATTGTCGGACCGCGCCGACGGCACGCCCGTAAAACGTTCGTAATGCCCCAAGTCGAGGTCCGTTTCGGCACCGTCATCGGTGACGAAGACCTCGCCGTGCTGATGTGGGCTCATCGTGCCTGGATCAACATTGAGATAGGGGTCAAGCTTGCGAAGCCGCACGCGAAAACCGCGCGCTTGTAGCAACGCACCAAGTGCCGCTGACGCCAACCCTTTGCCAAGTGAAGAGACCACGCCGCCAGTTATGAAAATGAACCGCGCCATGGAACAACAGATTACAACAACCGCTCGAGGAACAACAGAGATGAGTTGCCGGATAAACCGAATTGAATGACCGGCAAACCCGAAAAAGACACCTAGTTCAGGGGATTACCCCATTTTCCAGAAAATCTTTATTGAGGGGACGGAATGCTTGGAATTTCAGATTCCGCTGGCGGAAGGGGCTCTACCGGCTCACTCTCTTCAATTGCGGGCGAATCATCCACCTGATCCAAGATCGATCCTGCCGAGTCACCGCCTCGTCCAATCAGGGAAAGCGCAATACTGGTCGCGAAAAAAGCCGCTGCCAAATACGCCGTTGTCCGCGTGAGGGCGTCCGCGGCGCCTCGGGTGGTCATGAAGCCACCAGCCCCACCACCGCCGCCACCAATCCCCAGGCCGCCGCCTTCCGATCGCTGAAGCAGAACGACCGCAACCAATGCGGCTGCGACCAAGATATGGACAACTAAGAGAACGGTTTCCATGAATTCTTCACTTTATGTTTGCACGGCTTCGGCAGCCGTTACACGACGTAAGGGCGGAGATATAGTCTTGATGACCAAGAACTGCAAATCCTTTGGCCCCAAAGAGATAGCGGCAATTCGTTAACCAGCCCAACCTTGCCGCGCTTATCGCCCGACGATTAAGTGGCCGCTTTAATAATCGGCACAAAATCTGCCGCTTTGAGGCTCGCCCCGCCGACCAGCGCACCGTTCACATTGTCGACGGCAAGGATTTCTTGGGCGTTTCCGGGCTTCACCGATCCGCCATAGAGAATTCGGAACATATCACCGTCGGTGCCGAACCGCTTTTGGAGGCGGCTCCTCAGCGCTTTATGGGCTTTAGCGATGTCCTCAAGTGTCGGTGTTTTACCTGTACCAATCGCCCAAACCGGTTCATACGCGATGACGGTGTTTTTAGACGTGCTGGCATCAGGCACGGATTCTTTCAATTGTTTGCCGATTACCCTAATGGTCTGTCCCTTGTCTCGTTCCCCCAATGTCTCTCCCAAGCAAATGATGGCAACCAGGCCTTGGGAAAGTGCCGCTTCGGCCTTTTGGCGGACTAATTTGCTGTCTTCCCCATGATCTGTGCGCCGTTCAGAGTGCCCCACGATGACCGCCTTCGCGCCGATATCCGCCAACATTTGGGCGGAAACATCGCCGGTATGGGCACCGGAAACCCCCATATGGCAATCCTGACCTCCCAGCTTCACTGGACTACCTTTGACCTTGTCTTTGAATGGCCAGATCAATTGAACCGGTGGGCAGATCATCACCTCAGCCTTTGGCTTTGGTGCCGTGGCGCAGGCCTGTGCGATCCGTGCGAGTTCTTTGGCTGATGATCGCAACCCATTCATTTTCCAGTTTCCAGCAACAAGTGGCTTTGGTTTTGGCTGCGCCATGATTGGTAATTTCCCTTTGCTTTTTGTGGGCTTTTAAACGGCAGTTTATTGACTATCTAGCCGTAATCTGTGAAGTGCCAGATATAGGTTGCGCGAATATTGATCCTGGCTCATTAATCACGCGCCTCAAACTTGGCAAGATTTAGTTTTAGACGAACGTTCGAACGAGTCGATCATGTTGAATTTAATTCGTAAAGGCGTCAGCAGCTGGTTTGCTCTGATCCTGATTGTTCCTCTCATCGCGGCCTTTGCTTTGTGGGGGGTCAACGACATTTTCAGAGGGGGCACATCGGATGCCGTCGCAAAGGTCGGTGATTACGAGATCGGCACACAGGATCTCTCCAGAGAGTTTCGCCTCCAGGTGCGGCAGTTGGCTCAAAACTCCGGCGGGCAAATCGACTCTCAGATGGCGATTGCCTTTGGCGAACATCAACGTGTTCTGGATCGGATCATTAGCCGCGCGGCGCTCGATGTGAAAGCAAGCGAACTAGGACTTGCCACACCCGATTCCGCCATTCGAAAAAATGTTCAAAATGATCCCGTGTTTCAAGGGGCCTTTGGTTCTTTCGATCGGGCCATTTTTCAGCAACAACTCATTTCGGCGGGCATTAATGAAGGCATGTATCTGGAGGGTGTCCGAAAGGATCTGTCGCGGACCCAGTTGCTGGACAGTATAGAGTCCGGTGTCGAAGCCCCCAAAGGCTATATCGATGCGCTGTTCAAGCACCGCCAGCAAACACGCAAAGTAAAATTCCTGGTGCTGGCTCCCGAACTCGCTGGAACGATCGCGGACCCGTCGCAAAGCGACCTCGAGCTTTTTTATAAAGAGAACGACGAGAATTTTCGCACCCCGGAATATCGCTCATTTGACTTTATTCATATCACCGCCGAAAGCCTGACACCTTTGGTCGACGTGACCGATGAAGAAGTCAAAAGCAAATTTGAATTTGAGCGATCGACCTACGAAACGCCTGAGAAACGGGACATTGAACAGATCCGATTTGAGAGTGAAGAAGAAGCCCGCGCGGCAGCCGAAAAACTCAAGAATGGCGAACGGTTTCTCAAAATCGCGTTGGAAAAAGGCCTGACCCCTGATGACATTGCAATCGGCGAGGTCACGCCAAGTGACCTGGACGACACCATTGCGGACGCGACCTTTAAGGTGAAAGCAGGCGAGATCACCGATCCCATTGAAGGACCGTTTGGTTGGGTGATGGTTCGCGTTCTGAGTGTCACGGAAGGAAAAACAGTCACCTTCGATGAGGTAAAAGACGATATCAAATCGAAGCTTGCTATTGAGAAAGCCGAGGCTGAACTCTACGACATTTACAACGCCATTGAGGACCAATTGGCAGGCGGTGCAACCCTTGCGGAAGTTGCCGAGGAGACAAACGTCCCCTTACAGACGATTGCTGCCGCTGATCGAAGTGGCCAAGACAAGCAAGGCAACGAAATTGCGTCTATCGCCAAGCATCCATCGATCGTTCAAGAGGCGTTTGCAGTGGAGATCGGCGACGAAAACTACATGCAACAAGCAGCGGACGGCAGCTACTTCGTCGTCGAAGTAAAAGACTCCGAACCCACGCGCCTCAAGGAATTCCAGGAAGTAAGCGAAGACGTTAAGACCCAATGGATTGCCGCGGAACGCAAAAGAAAGCTCCAGTCTCTTGCCGAGAACTTTGCCGAGCGCGGCAATAATGGCGAAAAATTCGAAGCCTTGGGCGCCGAAATCGATCGGGCGATTACCATCAGCCCGCCCGTACCTCGCGGCGGGTCTAATGAAACTTTTTCAAGAACGCTGGTCGAGTCCCTCTTCGAGGCGGAGAAAGATCGGTTTGTGGTGGGGCCAGTGGGGATCGGCGAAAGCGTTGTCGTTGCTCAAGTTACTGAAATCATCGAACCGAAATTGGAAGACAGCAAAGAGGCCATCGCTCGCCTTCAGATCGAAACGAGCGCGTCTCTTTCAAACGAACTCATCACCCACTACATCAACGATGTGAGAAACAATCTGGGCGTCGAGAAATACCCGGACATGATTAACCGCGCCGTCGGCGTGGCGAACTGAGGCAGCAATGCGTATTGAACCCGCTTACCAAGATTTCGAAACCAAATACCAAGCGGGTGAGCCTCAAGTTGTTTGGACAGAACTTGTTTCGGATCTGATGACGCCGGTTGGGGCGTTCTTCAAACTTGCAGAAGACCGTGCAAACTCATTTCTGTTGGAATCCATTCGGATCGCTGACGGTGCGGAAGTGCGCGACCGCTATTCCATCATAGGCCTGAAGCCTGACCTCATTTGGAAATGCCGCGATGGTCAGGCCGAGATTAACGAAAAGGCTCTATTTAACGCGAATGGTTTCGAGGCGGCCCCAACACCGCCTCTCGAGTCTCTGCGGACGTTGGTCGAAAACTCAAAGATCGACCTTCCAGAATCGCTCCCCCCCATGTCCGCCGGCCTATTCGGTTACCTTGGCTATGACATGGTCAGGCTCATGGAACATCTGCCGGACATCAATCCGGATACGCTCAATGTGCCCGATGCAATCCTCATGCGCCCAAGCATTGTCGCCATCTTTGATGTGGTGAGAGACGTGCTGACCATCGTGACGCCGGTTCGGCCGCAGGACGGCGTTTCCGCGCAAGCAGCTTTTGCCCGCGCCAGCGAACGATTGAATGATGTGGTCGAAGACCTTGAGCGGTCTTTGCCTCAAGCAGTCGCGCACGAAGCCGATCTGGAAACCCTTCCCGAGCCGCAATCCAATACTACCCACCACGAATATGTGGCCATGGTTGAAAAGGCGAAGGAATACATTCGCGCAGGCGACGCCTTCCAGGTGGTCCCCAGCCAACGTTTTCGCGTACCTTTTAAGTTGCCCCCCATTGCGCTTTACCGCGCCTTACGCCGTGTTAATCCGTCACCGTACATGTTCTTTTTAAATTTTGGGGACTTCTCAATTGTTGGGTCCAGTCCCGAAATTCTCGTTCGCACCGAGGGCAAGAAAGTCACCATCCGGCCGATTGCAGGAACCCGGCCTCGAGGTGAAAATCGCGAACAAGATCAAGCTTTGGAACAAGATCTCCTCGCGGATCCAAAGGAAATTGCGGAACATATGATGCTGCTCGATCTGGGGCGCAACGATACGGGACGGGTATCGGAAATCGGTTCGGTTAAAGTCACCGATTCTTTTTTCGTCGAGTATTTCTCTCATGTGATGCACATCATTTCCAATGTGGAAGGCAAGCTGTCGGATGAGTACGACTCTCTGGCCGCCTTAATCGCTGGGTTTCCCGCAGGCACCGTTTCTGGTGCCCCAAAAATTCGGGCCATGGAAATCATTGATGAACTGGAAAAGGAAAAGCGCGGCGTTTACGCGGGCGCGGTCGGGTACTTTTCCGCTGACGGATCAATGGACAATTGTATTGCTCTGCGCACGGCCGTCATTAAGGACGGCACACTTTACGTTCAAGCCGGTGGCGGCGTGGTGGCGGATTCAGTGGGCGAAACCGAATATCAAGAGACCGTCAACAAAGCGAAAGCGATTTTTCGGGCCGCCGACGAAGCCGTGCGGTTCGCTTCTCGGTCAGGTGGCAATCGATAAGCTGTTACCAGGTGCCGGCCACGATTTGAGGCGGTTGGTCCGCCTTTCCAACGATTTGACCATCCCCCATCAGCTGGCCGGCAATAAACCCAATGAGCAATCCGAGCATGACGGTTACGGCAGACGCGAGATAAAGCTGGCGCCTTCCCTGCTGCGCTTCAAACCACCAAATGCTCCGGCGCCGTTCTGAATGAACGAGTTCAAATTGCACGCGGCAGACCTCCACCAAATTTGTGATCAACTAAAGACGGCTCTTAATAAACTGATTCCCAGCCCCATATAGAGAGCAAATGGTGGATATTGGGCCCACCCTTCCCTCTACGCGTGCTCTTTGCTAGGAAAGCTGACGTTACCCGTAGCGCCATGTGTGGACGCCTTTGGACGATATCGAACGCTTATGATCCTTTTGATCGATAACTATGACAGTTTTACCTACAACCTGGTTCAGTATCTGGGTGAACTGGGCGCGGATGTGCGCGTGTTTCGCAACGATAAGATCAGCGTTGACGATGTCTTCGCGAAAGGGCCAAGCGCGATCGTTTTATCGCCCGGTCCCTGCGATCCTGACAAAGCCGGCATCTGCCTTGACCTCATAAAACAGAATAATGGGCGCATCCCATTGTTTGGCGTGTGCCTTGGACACCAGTCCATCGGGCAGGCCTATGGCGGTGAAGTAATCCGCGCCCCCGAATGCATGCATGGGAAGTCCAGCGAGATTTTTCACGAGGACAAAGGCGTTTTCCGTGGGTTGAAAAACGGATTTGAAGCCATTCGATATCACAGCCTCACCGTCAATCCGGATAATCTTCCAGACTGTTTGGAAGTCACCGCCAAAACAAATGACGGCATCATTATGGGGCTTCAGCACAAAGACCAGCCGGTTCATGGCGTCCAGTTCCACCCCGAAAGCATCGGGACAAGGGAAGGGAAAAAGCTTCTCAAGAATTTTTTGGACCTGGCATCCGAAAAAATTGCTGCGTGACGGTGCCCCATGGAAGCCATGAAACCCATACTCGCCAAAGCCGCCACAGGTGATCCCCTATCACCTGACGACGCCGAGGCCGCCTTTGAGATCATCATGTCGGGAGAGGCCACCCCTTCCCAAATCGGTGGCTTCCTCATGGCGCTGCGTGTGCGCGGCGAAACCGTCGAGGAAATCGCCGCCGGCGCTAAGGTAATGCGCGCGAAATCGCTAAAGGTCCAAGCACCGGCCGATGCGATTGACACCTGCGGCACCGGAGGCGACGCCAAAGGCACCTATAACATCTCAACCGCGGCAAGTTTCGTCGTGGCGGGCTGCGGCGTGCGGATTGCCAAGCATGGCAATCGTGCTCTGTCGTCCAAATCGGGGTCTGCGGAAGTCTTGCAAGAATTGGGGGTGAAAATCGATATCACCCCAGAGGATGTCACCCGCTGCATTGAGCAAGCCGGCATTGGCTTCATGATGGCCCCTTTGCATCATTCCGCCATGAAACATGTGGGACCGACCCGGCAAGAACTGGGCACCCGCACGATTTTCAATCTGCTTGGGCCGTTGTCGAACCCCGCCGGAACGAAACGCCAGTTGATCGGCGTGTTCGACCGCCAGTGGGTGCGGCCCCTGGCGGAGGTTCTCAAATCCCTGGGCAGTGAGCGCGCATGGATTGTTCACGGGTCCGATGGGTTGGACGAACTTACAACCACGGGCGTTTCCTACGCCGCGTCCTTAGCGGATAGCGGCATTTCAGAGTTTGAGGTGAACCCGTCGGATTATGGCATTCCGACCGCTCAACCTGACGATCTGGTTGGCGGTACACCTTCGGAAAATGCGTCGGCGCTGCGCGACGTGTTGGAGGGCGCAAAAGGGCCTTATCGTGATATTGTGGTGCTGAACAGCGCGGCGGCCTTAGTGGTGGCTGGTAAGGCAGATGACCTGGCCGGAGGTGTCGCACAAGCGACAAGCGCCATAGATCAAGGTGCTGCCCTAGCCGCTCTTACCAAACTGGTGGCCGTGTCTCAGGAAAGCTAATTTAAATGTCTGATATTCTTGAGAAAATAGCGGCATACAAACGCGTAGAGATTGAGGAAGCAAAGACACGCATCTCGCTTGGTGACATTCAGAAGAAGGCGGCCATGGCATCGGCTCCTCGGGGATTTGTCAAAGCGATCCGGAACAAACACGCTCAAGACAAAGCTGCCCTCATTGCCGAAGTCAAAAAGGCCAGCCCTTCCAAGGGATTAATACGCGAAGATTTCAACCCACCTGAACTGGCTAAAGCCTATGCCAGCGGTGGCGCGGCCTGCCTGTCGGTGCTGACGGACACGCCGTCTTTTCAAGGATCGCCGGACTACCTCGTCGCGGCGCGTGATGCTTGCGCCCTTCCGGTCCTGCGGAAGGATTTCATGTTCGAACCGTATCAGGTTTTTGAAGCGCGCAGTTGGGGCGCCGATTGTATCCTGATTATCATGAGCGCGGTCACCGATGCCGAAGCGAAGGCTTTGGAAGAAACAGCATTCGACTGCGGCATGGATGTGTTGATAGAGATCCACAATAAGGCGGAACTCGACCGCGCGCTTACCTTGAAAAGCGAGCTTATTGGGATCAACAATCGCGATCTGAAATCCTTCAAGACAACGCTTGAGCCCACTGAAAATCTTGCGCCACAAATCCCGTCAGACCGGATTGTGGTCAGTGAGAGCGGCATCTCATCCGCTAACGATATCTCTGGCCTTGGCGCGTTTGGCGTCAATACTTTCCTGGTCGGCGAAAGCCTGATGCGCCAGCAAGATGTGGCAGCCGCAACCCGCGCACTGTTGAGCGCCTAATCAGATGCCCGACAAGCTCACCCATATCGATGCCGACGGCAACGCCACCATGGTCGATGTCTCTGAAAAAGATATCACCCAGCGGGTCGCCGTTGCCGAGGGCCGCATTACGATGGCGCCCGCCACGTTAGAACTGATCAAGTCCGGCAATGTGGCGAAGGGCGATGTGTTTGCCGTGGCGCGGCTGGCCGGCATCATGGCGGCCAAAAAGACGTCCGACCTTATCCCGCTCTGTCATCCGCTTGCGCTCAATAAAGTCTCCATCGAGTTCAATGTTGACGATGTCAACTCTTCGATTTCCATCGAGGGCACCGCCAAAGTGTCTGGCCGGACAGGTGTCGAGATGGAGGCTCTGACGGCTGTCTCTGTTGCCGCGCTGACCATCTACGACATGGCCAAAGCGGCCGACCGCAGCATGAGCATTGGCGACATTCGCCTGGTGCACAAAAGCGGCGGCAAATCAGGGACGTATGACGCAAACTAATGATTTCGGTCGAAGAAGCCCTTCAGCGCATTTTGGGGTCCCTCTCTCCCGGCTCAACAGAAACGGTATCGATTGCTGACGCCGTTGGCCGTGTGCTCGCGCGCGACCTCCCCTCGCGGCGGACCCATCCGCCACGGGACGCGTCTGCCATGGATGGTTATGCCGTCCGGTTTGAAGACGTGAAAACAGCCCCAGTAACGCTTACCCAAATCGGTGAAGCACCGGCGGGCGGATCGTTTAACGGCACTGTCGGTGCAGGCCAAACCGTTCGGATTTTTACAGGCGGCCCGGTCCCGGATGGCGCCGATACGGTTGTCCTTCAAGAAGACGTCGATGCGAAGGGCCCTCAAATCACGCTGCAGGAGGCCGGCATCAAAGGCCGCCATATCCGAAAGGCCGGATTGGACCTTCAAGACGGCCAGATAGGCCTTGTTGCGGGCAAGCGCCTCACGCCGCGGGACATTAGCCTCATCGCCGCGATGAACGTGCCTTGGGTCACGGTCTATTCTAAGCCCACCATCGCCCTGCTCGCGAATGGCAACGAATTGGTCCAACCGGGTGATCCGATTGGCGAAAACCAAATCGTGTCCTCAAATTCGCTTGGATTATCGGCTTTGATTGCACAGTCCGGCGGCATTCCCATCGATCTTGGCATCGCGAAGGACGACCCAACGGATCTGCAAAACCGCGCAAGAAATGCAGCGGAAGCGGATATTTTAGTGACCATCGGCGGCGCGTCCGTCGGCGATCATGACTTGGTCCAGTCAAGCCTGACCCCAATCGGATTGGATGTGGATTTCTGGAAAATCGCCATGCGTCCGGGAAAACCTCTGATGTTCGGTGCCTTGGGAAAGACAACGGTGATTGGACTTCCAGGAAACCCGGTATCTGCCTTTGTCTGCGCCCTTCTTTTTCTGAAACCGGCCATCGCGAAATTGCAGGGACAGACGGATGTTGTCCCGCGAACCGCCCAATTCCCTCTTGGACGCGATGTGGCGGAAAATGGAAAACGGCAAGATTATATGCGGGCCGAGTTTGTACTCGACGCCAACGGTGTCGCTTCCGTGGTTCCCTTCGGCACTCAAGACAGTTCTATGTTGTCGATTTTGGCCAAATCAGACGGGTTGGTGATTCGCGAACCAAACGCGCCGGCAGCCTCAAAGGGTGATTTTGTTCACGTTTTGCTTCTCGGCGACCAATAAGCCCCCCTTTCCCAATCACTTGTGTTTTACTGTGGATAACTCACTTTCAAACGGCGTTAATTACCGTTTACTTTCTGTTGCTTGACGAAAGAGAAGAACCAAACTAGAACATTTCGCATGTTTTTGTTTTGTTCTATCAAGATTTGGGTGGAAACATGCTGACGCGAAAGCAGTATGAACTCCTGTTGTTCATCAATCAGCGGATCAAAGAAACCGGCGTCTCGCCGTCTTTCGACGAGATGAAGGAGGCGCTAGACCTTCGGTCGAAATCCGGCATCCATCGTCTCATAACGGCCTTGGAAGAGCGCGGCTTTATCCGCCGACTGGCACACAGGGCGCGCGCGCTGGAAGTGGTGCGTTTGCCGGAGACCTCGGCCCACACGCCACCGCGTCCCAAAGGCTTCTCGCCCAGCGTCATCGAAGGCGGCAGCCAGTGGAAACCCGATATCGGCAACGAACCGCCGGATGTGACGCCCTATGGATCAACCGTCGATGTGCCGGTCCTTGGCCGCATCGCGGCCGGTACGCCCATTGAAGCGCTCTCTGAAAAAGGCAACCAGGTCGGCGTACCCGCCGATATGATCGCCGGGGGCGAACATTACGCTCTGGAGGTGACGGGCGATTCAATGATCGACGCCGGAATTTTGGATGGCGATGTGGTCATTTTGCGCCGCTGTGAAACCGCCGTGAATGGCGAAATTGTCGTAGCCTTGATTGACGATGCCGAAGCAACCTTGAAGCGGCTCCGCAAGAAAGGCGACTCCGTAGCGCTGGAAGCGGCAAACCCTGCCTATGAAACACGGATCTTTGGACCGGATCGGGTCAAGGTTCAAGGCAAACTTGTGGGTTTGCTGCGCCGTTATTGAGGGACAGACTGAATCCACGGCCTGTCTTTTTCAACAGACCGATTAGACTTGTACTCAATTTGGGTGGGTGACAGCCAAATCGCATACGTACCGTTTCGCCACAGATCGAATTTGTCGATCACCAGTTTCGGTTTTTTACAGTGGTTCCTGAGCGGCCGTGGGCTGATCAGAATATCCGCCCGCAGACAATCTTCATGTGCTGCGCCAAGGTCTTTCGAATAGGCTAGAATTTGGCCCGTGGGAAGCTTAACAATGCACCCCACCTCGTCACAGCGATGCGCTCGATGTTTGTTTTGCGCCGCTGCCGAAGGTGGACTCAAGTCACCGGACAGTCGAAGCCAAGCTTCTGTCTCGAACCTATTGCTCCTTCTTTCGATCGGAACCATACCCCCATCTGCCGCGCGATAGAGCACTTGCCCGCCGTCACTTGAGACGAACACATCCGGCTGATCGCTCGCATAACCGAGCCCCCATCCCAGAACCATCATCGGGATACCGAGGAGGCGCCATTTTTCTCGCCATATGCACAACCACAAACCGCCAAGCACCACCAAGCCAAACGCAATCGGTGTCCACGCCGCGACGCCGTGAACCGCTCCGGGAAGACTTGCTACAAAGCGACCGACGTTGAGAATTTGAGCAATCCCCCACCCCATTACATGGAGAGACGGTGCTTCAAGCCCCAACGGCATCGCGATGAATGACATGATGGCCGCGGGCATGACCACAAACCCCATCAGAGGCATGGCCACGAGGTCGGCCAGTACACTGTAGTGAACGACCCGGTGAAAATGATACGCTGCCATGGACGACGTGGCGAAACTCGCCACAAGGCTGGTGACAATAATACCGGCCACATAGACCGCTACTGTTTGGAAAACACCTCGCTTGCGGTGGGACCCGGTCCAAAAAGACTGTGTACGGAAATATTCATAACCAGCGACCAAACAAATGACGGCGGCAAACGACATTTGAAACCCTGCTTCGACGACCACCTCGGGGGTTATCAGGATCATAATTGTGGCGGCGATGCCCACCGTCCGAAGCGTAATCGCGGACCGGTCCAACATGATCGCCACAAAAATGACCGCTGTCATAATAAACGCACGCTGTGCCGACACAGCCATCCCTGACGCGACCAGATAAAATGCTATTCCGAAAAGCGCGGCGCCGGCCGCCCATTTCTTAATGGGATAGCTCAAAGCCAAGGTTTCACTGAGCGCCAAAAGACGACGGACCGCCACAAATATGCCAAATCCGGCAAGTCCCATATGCAGCCCCGATATGGCGAGCAGATGGGCAAGGCCGGAATCCCTAAGCGCTTGGGTGTCTTGTTTGTCGATGGCGCCCCGTTCGCCCGCCATTAGCGCGGATGCAATTGCTCCTTCCTGACCCGGCAAGGTGGCCTGAACTCTTCTCACGATTTGTGCCCGAAACTTTGCGGCCGATAAACGAAGACGTTCACCGACCGTATTTCGCCGCTGTGGGTCGATATGAATAGGTTTGCGGATTGAAAATCCCACACCCCCTATTCGGTCAAACCAGTACATTTGCCGAAAATCAAACGCACCAGGCGACACGGGCCCCGGTGGTCCCCGTAAAACCGCCGTCACCTTTATCCAATCACCCGGCAGCAGGGCGGGTTCCTTGGAACGGATCGTGATCTTCACGCGCTCCGGCAAATTCTGATGGGCCGTACGCTCAAGAGCCGACGGCTTGACGATGACCTTGTATCCCCCTTTTGGAAGATTGGACACATGAAAGACCTGTGCCGTCACGTCGCGCGGTCTTTGTTCATCTTGCAAGACGGGAGCGGCAACATGATGCGTTCGTATTTGGGCTGCTTCGACCCCGATGGCCATCAGCAGCAAGGGCACCCAAAAATATCGCGTCATCGATCTGCCGATGATCACTGTCGCGATCAGAAAAGACAGAATAATCAGTGTAGCGATAAGCCCCACATGTGCTGGTGGTTCCCACGGTAACGCAAAGTAGGAGACAACACCGGCTCCAAGAAACACCGGGTACCACAGAACGAACCGTTCACCGTCTTTTTGTGCTTGATCCACGAGCCATGCAGTCATCCCTCGTATCGCAAAAATCACCTGCGAGGGGGGATACTTGACGTCAGGCTGAGACTGTCCCGGTGCGGATAAAAGAACCATACGGAACGACTTGTGATTGTGGTTTGGTGAGGTGTCGGGATGAGTGTGGCACAGACCGCGCACAACCATCAAACTCCAAGACTTGACCTAAGCGGGAATGAGAACAAAAATAGAACAAATGAAAGTGCTCGGATTGGACATACACCGGATTGAATTGCGCAGCGTCAGTGACATCACGCGCGGATATTCGCTGCATATCGAATGTCAGACCTGCTGGAAGCTTGCGGCGATGGATCTGCAAGCCTTGCCGAATATCGGCCCGGATACGCCCATACGGGACATCAGGCTTCGGGCCAGATGTTCCCGATGTGACAGCAAGGATGTACAGATCTTGCTCTGCGACCGGTCCATGCACGGCCGCAGAGCGTGGGTGCCGCGGCCCCCCCGGGGCAGACGCGATTAAGGCACGGCAGTCTCGCCGCTCTTACGCAACGCGTTCCAGGTGACACAAGGTGTATTTATGGTGCGGACATCCGGATATCGGATCTCGATCGGCCACGTCTGTCAGCTCGTTCGTGTTCACCCCGTCGAGAACCGGCCGCTTTGGATCTGAGTTAGGTGTAATCATCCCAAAGCCGTTGGGGATCCACACATGCCCCTCCTGACAGCGCTTATCCACTTCTGCCGGCAGCTCGACTTCGCCCCGGCGTGTTGACACGCGAATGGCATCGCCGGTTTCGATGTTGAGGGTTTCCGCATCTTGGGGCGACAGATGCAGCGTGCAATGTGGCCCCCGCCCTTTCCGCCAGGTTGGATCACGCTGAATGGTGTTTGCCGTCCAAGAGGTCCGCAGGCCGGCTGCCAACACAAAGGGATAATTTTCATCGGTTTCTGGCGGCGTGCTGTTGCAGCGTGTGATCTCGCTCTTCAATTCGTCAGGAAGAAGTCGGATTTTCTTGTCGTCCCACCCTAAATTGTCCTGAAGATTGGTTTCATCATTCAGCCGGGCAATTTCCAATCCTTCCGGATGGGCCAAGATTTCCTCAAACAGCACATGACCCATTTCGAACGGATCCTCGTTCGGCATTTTGTCACCGAAAGCCTGCTTGACCTGCGCAGGGCGCGCGAACGCATTGCCGAAGGACTGCAGCCAAATCGCCGCAAGAGCCGGTGACGGCAGCAGTTCACCCACGGTGCGGTAAGTCCAAACCATCATCGCCGTGGCATTTGGCGCGGCTTGCTGCACCTCCATCAAGAATGCCGCTGCTCCCTGAGGGGTTCGTGCATTTTTGGCAAGGTCCCGAACCTTCTCCGGAACAGGAGGGACAAGTCCCATCTTCTCGCACAGCTGTACGTATATTTCGGGTTCCGGCAACACATCGCCAATGGCGGGCAATACGGGCGGACGCAATTGCATGTAGACGCCTGGGAATCCTTTTGGAAATCCCGCCTGTTCCCATTTCTCATATCCGGTGGGCACGGGCAGCACATAATCCGCATCCCAAGCCGTCTCGGTCATTGCCGGTTCGATGACCACCATCAGATCAAGTTTTTCGCGCGCTTCGCGCCAGCGCGACGTGTCGGAATAAGATAGGTACGGGTTTGATCCTTCAATGATCACCGCCCGCAAACGGTCTTCATGGTCGGACAAAACCTCTTCCGGAACCAATGTAGGGGAAAACATGGCAAACCCGCCCAGTGCGGGGATTGCGCGGATGCCGGATACGTGGGCCCGTTCCGGCTCGTCGAATCTTTTGGGGCTCCACTCAGGTGGCGTCGCAGACCCCATGAAATGCATGCCGCCTTTTTTGCCAACATTACCCGTCAGCGACGGGATCAAATGCATAAGGTAAGAGACAAGCGTGGAATACGGGATTTGTTCAACCGCAAGGTCCCACATGATCGCGGCCCGTTCGGCAGAGGCGAATTCGCGGGCGGTCTCCTCGATCTCCCCGCGTGTCAGGCCACAGCGGGCGGCCATTTCTCCAACATCAATGTCGTTGAGCGTTTCGCACAGCGCGTCAAACCCCAATGTGTTGTTTTTAATATAGTCCGGATCAACCAAGCCCTCTTCACGGACCAGTGTCGCCGCAATCCCCAGTAACAGATAGGCATCGGTTCCGGGCTTCGCCTTAAGATGCTTATCGGCGAGCCGCGTTGTTTCGGTCTCGCGAGGATCAATGATCACGATACGGACGGAATCGTCTTTGGAGAGGTCGCGAAACGTATCGTTTGCGTTATGGCCGCGATTGGAAATTTTCGGATTCGTTCCCATCACCAACAAATAGTCTGTGTTGGCGATATCCGGATGGTAGAAAGCCGTTGGTGGTGCATCAAACATCCAATGGCTGATCAAAAAATGTTGATGCTTTTCTTGGGCAAACGCATTGTACCAACGTTTCGAGCCGACGGCTGACAGGAAGTTGAGCCCATAGGCCCCATCCATATGGTTCGCCTGCCCGCCAATACCAATCAGACCAATTGACTTTGGCGAATGTTCTTCGCGAATGGTGGTAAGCTTTTCCCCAATCTCCGTGAGCGCTGTGTCCCAACTCACCTGTTCAAACGTCCCGTCGGGGCGGCGGCGCATGGGGTGTTCCACACGCTGCGCATGCCGCGCATACTTGCCCACCGACATCGCTTTATTACAGATATAGCCATAGGTGATCGGATTGCTTTTATCCGGCTGAATTTTGGTGATCTCCCCATCCACCACATCGACCGTTATGCCGCAATTGTGACTGCACAACACACAAACGGTCGGAAGCCCTTGAGCGTTTGACGGAATAGGCGTTTGCGAGATTGATTTGTGGACGGCGACATCAACACCCATGGCATTCTCCCGAAATTTGTTTCGTAGGATGGTCAACCAATTTCGGTTTTATTTCAATACCAAAATTTATGCCAATTCAAGAATGCGCCCGGGCATTTTTGCCGCGCTTCTTTACCGGCGGTCTAGTGTGATAGGAAGAGCAACCAATTGACCGAAACAGCCTAAGATCTCCATCAAAATGTCCTCAAAAATTGTCACACGGTTTGCGCCGTCTCCTACTGGATTTCTGCATATTGGTGGCGCCAGAACCGCCCTGTTCAACTGGCTTTACGCGCGCAATCAGGGTGGCAAATATTTGCTGAGAATCGAAGATACAGATAGGGCACGGTCAACTCGGGACGCAATCGACGCCATTTTAGACGGTCTCAGCTGGCTTGGCCTGGACTGGGACGAAGAGCCATTGTTTCAACACACACGCGCCGACCGGCATATTGAGGTCGCCCACTCCCTTTTGGAGCAGGGCTTGGCGTACAAATGCTACGCCACCGCCGAAGAACTGCAGGAAATGCGGGAAACGGCCAAGAAGGAAGGGCGTCCGGTAAAATATGATGGACGGTGGCGCGACCGCGACCCAAGCCAAGCGCCAAATGACCGTCCGCCCGCCATACGCCTTAAGGCCCCGCAAAGCGGTGAAACGATCATTTCAGACAAAGTGCAAGGCAATGTGCGCTTCGCCAATGATCAACTGGACGACATGATCCTGCTGCGCAGCGATGGCACGCCGACCTACATGCTCGCGGTAGTCGTTGATGATTACGATATGGGTGTCACCCATGTTATCCGGGGTGACGACCATTTGAACAATGCCGCACGTCAGGTCCAATTGCTCACGGCACTGGACTGGCCGGTTCCGGTCTATGCCCATATCCCCCTCATTCACGGCGCGGACGGCGCCAAGTTGTCAAAACGCCATGGGGCCCTGGGCGTCGAAGCCTATCGCGACATGGGGCTGCTGCCGGAAGCCCTGCGGAACTATCTGCTCCGTTTGGGATGGAGCCATGGCGACGACGAAATTATCTCAACGGCCCAGGCAATTGAGTGGTTCAACTTAGAGTCAATCGGCAAAGGAGCCTCCCGCTTCGACATCAAAAAACTTGAGAGCCTCAATAGCCACTATCTCCGGGAAACATCTGACGAAGACCTGCTGAAAGCACTGTCCGTATTTAAAGGATGGAATCTTACGCCAGACGATCACGATGCGGTTGTCGCGGTGCTACCGCTGGTGAAAGAACGCGCAAAAACGCTTGTGGAGCTGGCGGATCAGGTGTCATTCGCTTTGGATGACGGGCCCTACACGCTGGATGACAAAGCCGCCAAGCTGTTGAACGACGATGCCCGAGCCGCTATTCGCAACATCATTGCTGAGTTGGAGCCTCTAAGCGACTGGACGCCTGACACGATCGGTGAAACCATAAAATCTCACCTAGAAAAATGTGGCTTGAAACTTGGGAAAATTGGACCGGCCATTCGGGTCGCATTGACGGGAAAGACCAACGCGCCGGGTATTTTCGACATTGCAGCGGTGATTGGCAAAGAGCGTGCGATAAAGCGCCTAAAGTCAATCTAAGCCGATGATTTGGTTATATTTTTTGACCTCAAACGTCGTAAAATGTCGGCTAAATGTGATAGTCTCAAAATTGAACCCTTGCCTTGACGGCGCCAGCCGGACATATAAGGCGCTGATTTCTTAAAGATGAGGACGGTATGGACGGACTGCTAAAGCCAGGTAAGCCCACAGGTACGGCAACAATCACGGCAAACGACAAGACGGTAGAGGCGCCAATCTTAGGTGGCAGCGTCGGCCCGGAAGTGATCGATGTCCGGAAGCTTTACGCCCAGACCGGCATGTTTACGTTCGATCCCGGCTTCACATCAACGGCCAGCACAGAAAGCTCCATCACCTATATCGATGGGGATGAAGGTGTGTTGCTTTACCGCGGATATCCCATTGAACAACTGGCCGATGACGGCAGCTTCATGGAATCTGCCTATGTGCTGTTAAACGGCGAATTGCCCACCAAAGACCAGCTCGAGGATTTCGAGCACGCCATCACCTATCACTCGATGGTTCATGAGCAACTCATGAATTTCTATCGCGGCTTCCGCCGAGACGCGCACCCGATGGCCATTGTGTGCGGTGTGGTCGGCGCACTGTCGGCGTTCTATCACGACTCCACGGACATCAACGACCCGCAACAGCGGATGATCGCAAGCCGTCGGCTGATCGCTAAGATGCCAACCATTTGCGCGATGGCCTATAAATACTCACAAGGTCAGCCATTCATTTATCCGCGTAATGACCTGGGATATTCAGAGAACTTCCTTCGCATGTGCTTTGCGGTTCCGTGTGAAGATTATCAGTCCAATCCCGTCCTGGCGCGCGCAATGGACCGGATTTTCATTCTGCACGCGGACCACGAACAAAACGCCTCTACCTCCACAGTGCGTTTGGCAGGTTCTTCCGGCGCTAACCCGTTTGCTTGTATTGCTGCTGGCATTGCCTGCCTGTGGGGGCCGGCTCATGGCGGCGCGAATGAAGCCGCGCTGAATATGTTGCAGGAAATCGGATCGAAAGACCGTATCCCCGAATATGTCGGCAAAGCGAAGGACAAAGACGATCCGTTCCGCCTGATGGGCTTTGGCCACCGTGTCTATAAGAACTATGACCCACGGGCGCGCGTGATGCAGAAGACCTGCCACGAAGTGCTGGATGTCCTTGGCATTAAAGACGACCCTCTCCTTGAGGTGGCGATGGAACTTGAGCGCATCGCCCTTGAGGATGAATATTTCGTGGAAAAGAAGCTGTATCCGAACATTGACTTCTATTCCGGCATCACCCTGCGGGCGCTTGGCTTCCCGACGGAAATGTTCACGGTTCTGTTTGCACTCGCGCGGACGGTGGGGTGGATTGCACAGTGGAACGAAATGATCGGCGATCCTAATCAGAAAATCGGTCGGCCTCGCCAGCTTTACACAGGTGAAAGCCGCCGGGATTACGTGCCGCTGAACGCACGCTAACCTCATCAGATTTCCAGAAAGGGGCCTTGCTAGTGCGAGGCCCCTTTTTCTATGAACGCCGCCAACATGGCATCGGCGGCACGCATGCTTGGGGCATCCCTGCCGAGGCCCAAACCCGCCATTGCCTCATCCATCGCCGATAATTGTTTCTGCCGCGCTTCCTCCGATGACAGAAGCGCGTCAGCCTGCGTAAAGACCGCATCCGCGGTACAGTCTTCTTGAAGCAATTCCGGAATGGCGGGTGCATCGACAATCAAATTGACGAGGTTCACGTATTTTGACGTGATGATCCGGCGCGCGACAAATGCCGTGAGCGGATCAACTCGATAGGCGATAACAGTTGGCACGCGTGCCAGAGCAAGTTCCAACGACACGGTGCCGGACGCCGCTACCGCGAGCGTACTTGCATCAAACGCCGCAAATTTATCGGCATCGCCTGTTACGATGTGAGGCTGCAGGCGCCAGGTCTCTAATTGTTGCGCAACGATGTCCGTCATATGCGGGACGACCGGTAAAACAAACTGGGCATCGCTGTATATTTCCCGCAAACGATAGGCTACCTCACCAAAAATGGGCATGAGGCGCGTGACCTCATTCAGTCGGCTGCCAGGTAACAAACAGATGATAGGGGCGCTGCTCGATATTTCGTGCCTTGCCCTAAATGCATCGCCTCCTTTTATTTGTTTTTTGCGTTCAATGACGGGATGCCCAACAATCGTGCAGGGAATGCCCGCTTTTTCAAAGAAGGGTTTTTCAAACGGCAGCAGCGCGAAGATATGGTCGACAAATTTCGACATCTTCCGGGCGCGGCCCGGGCGCGATGCCCACACTTGCGGGGCGACGTAGAGCGCGATTGGCACATTGGGACAACGTCTTTTGATACGCTTCGCAAGTCGCAGATTAAATTCCGGCGAGTCGATGAGAACGACAAAATCAGGCCGGTTCTGCTCAACAAATCTTGCCGTCATATTCATCCGTTTAAAGATGTTTCGCAATCGCGGCGCGATCTCGGCAACCCCCATCAGAGCGATATCGGACATGGGGAACAGCGGATAAAGCCCCTGTTGTTTCATCCGCGCTCCGCCGACACCAGAGAAGACAATCGGCCGCGGACATTGTTTGCGCAGGGCATGCATCAGCTCAGCGCCCAGCACTTCGCCGGATGGCTCCCCGGCAATGATCAGAACTTTTTTTTCGTGAGACATGTCTGTCTACGCTGTTTGCCCAAGGGCATACCCTATGACGAACAGACCGAGGTCATCCGCCGTGGAAACAAGTTTTTCGCGGTCCAGTGCAAGCGCATTCCCCGCTTCAACGGCAATGCCGGCGAGCCCCGCCTCAGCCGCCCGCCTCACGGTTTCAACACCAATGACCGGCAGGTCGGTCCGCCGTTCCTGAGATGGCTTTTTCGCTTTGACCAGCACGCCATCCCGGGCGTCGGGCGTCCCCAATAATTCTGGCGGCAGCGCCGCGCACCGCGCCAACAAGGCATCTGTCCCTTCCGCTGCTTCGACGGCGAGGACCAAACCTCGGCATACAGCAGCGGCCTGCCCGATGTCGAGCGCCCCCAGGGTGCGAACAACCTCAAACGCCTTGTCGATATCCGAACGGTTTTGTTCGGAAGGTTCTTTTTGCGTGAGACACCCCTCGCCGACGACGAGGCTGAGCATGACATCATCGGCGCCAATGACTTTGAATCCAAACTTCTCGAACTGCGCCACCAGAAACCGCAGCAGAGCGTCGTCTCCCTTGCGAGCGGCCAGAGCGATCTGAGGCAAAAGCCGCGCGCCAAGCATGTCCACTTTCAGATTTTTGAAATTGGGGCGCACAACATTGCCAACCATCATGACAGCGTCGCAGGATTCATTCTCCAGTATGGAAATCGTCGCTTTCAAAGTGCCAAGCTGTATGAAGCTATGGGGGTGTTCGGTAAGCCAATCCGGCGATGCCGCCCCGTCAATGGCCAGAACATGATAGGGCGTTTTATCCTGACGACAGGCATCGACAATGGTTGTTGGCAAGTTTCCGCCGCCAGCAATGATGCCAATTTTCTTGAAGTCTGCCGTCACCGCGCGCGGTCCGTCGGTTTTATCCGTTTCTGTTGTTCTTTGGCATGGTTAAACCACGCGCTGAATCTTCGCGAACGAAATTGACAATTTCCATCGCCTCAGCGTTCGCCTCAAACAACTCCGCGACGTCCACCAAGCGCTCCTGAAATGTCCCTTCCTCCGCGAACAATAATCTGTAGGCGTTGCGAAGATCATGTATCTGACTGCGGGTATAACCGCGACGTTTAAGACCGATTAGATTGAGGCCAGCGAGATAAGCGCGGTTGCCCATGATCGACCCATACGGAATAACATCGAACTCAACGCCGGTCATTCCGCCGATGATGGCATGTTTACCCACACGCACGTGTTGATGAATGGCGGCCAGGCCGCCAATGATCACATGATCGTTGACTTGGGCGTGACCGCCAATGGTCGCGCAATTTGCGAACACACAATGGTCTCCCACGACACAATCATGGGCCACATGGGAATTCGCCATGAAGTACCCATCATTGCCGACCGTGGTCACACCAGAACCAGAGCCCGTGCCCAAATTCATGGTGACACTTTCGCGGATCACGTTTTTCTTCCCGATCCGAAGCTTCATGGTCGGGTCCATTTGGGACAAATGCTGCGGCGGATGACCAAGCGAAACGAAAGGATAGATTTCTGTGTCTTCGCCAATTTCGGTGTCACCGGCAATGACAACATGAGAATGGAGTTTGACACGGTCCTTCAAATGAACCTGTGCGCCTACGGATGAATACGGACCGATATAGACGTCGTCGCCAAGAACAGCCCCCTCTTCAATAAGGGCTGTCGGATGAATAAAACTCATTTTCGTTGACCTTGTGGGTCAACGATCATCGCGCTGTACTCCGCCTCAGCGACCAGCGTATCCCCTACTTTTGCTTGACCAGAAAACTTCCAAACACTGCCATGTCCGCGTAACACGGTGACCGGCATCTGTAATGTATCTCCAGGTGAGACCGGTTGGCGAAACCGCCCCTTATCGACCGTCATGAAATAAACGATCTTGTCGCCGATGTCGGTCCCTAGTGAATGCACCACCAATGCCGCCGCCGTTTGTGCCATGGCTTCTATGATCAAAACACCGGGCATGACGGGTTGTGCGGGAAAGTGCCCCACAAAGTATGGCTCATTTATGGTGACGTTTTTTATGCCAACGGCACTTTTGCTTGGGATCATGTCGACCACTTTGTCGACCAGCAACATGGGATAGCGGTGTGGAAGCAATTCCATGATGCGTGCAATTTCGGCAACCCCCATGGTCTCCGGCGCAACGACATCACTCATTTGTTGACCTCTTCCCTTTTGATTTCGCCAACCTTGTTAGGGTCGCGACCTCTCGCATAAATTCTCTTATTGGCTTTGCGGGAGCGCCACAATAGACCCCACCGCTGGGGATATCGCGCATGACGCCGGCATTTGCCGCTACTTGCGCGCCCATTCCAATGGTGATGTGGTCCGCAAGGCCAACTTGGCCACCTAACGCAACAAAATCTCCGAGCACGGTACTGCCGGATATGCCGGCTTGGCCGGCGATAATACAACCTCGGCCAATATGTACGTTGTGCCCGATCTGGACCAGATTATCAATCTTTGACCCCTCACCAATGACGGTATCCGGCCCCGCGCCCCGGTCAATCGTGGTATTCGCGCCAATTTCCACATCATCTTGGATGATGACACGGCCAAGCTGCGGGATTTTCTCATGGCCCTGAGGGCCCATCGCAAAGCCAAAGCCATCTTCGCCAATTCGGGCGCCCGCATGAACAATCACCCGATCGCCGACCAGGGCATAGCCGAGCGAAACGTGGGATCCAACATAAGAATGCCGGCCAATTTGAACACCGGCCCCAATCACGGCACCGGAACAAATATGGCTGCCCTCACCCACGGCAACATCCGGGCCGATGACAGCGCCCGCTTCAACCACAACAGCGTTCCCGAGGGATGCCGTTGGATCTATGACCGCATGCGGACTGATCCCGTCATTGAGCGCTGGGCGACCGGGATAGAACGCCTGGGCGATCCGGGCGAACGCACGCTCCGGATCATCAGAGATAAGACTATTTATGGTTTCCGGCACCTGATCGAGAAAAGCTTCGCTCACCACGCATGCGGTTGCGTGTGTGGATTGCAGCCCCGAGGCGTACTTCTTGTCTTTTACAAACGAGATCTGTCCAGCCTGGGCTTCTTCAAGCCCCGACACATCGGCAATCTGAACATTTGCGTCCGACCCAGGTGCGACTTGCGACGCTGACCGCGAGGCAAGTTCCGCCAGTGTAAAGGGGCCATGATTTTTAAAGAAACGCGGATCGGCCATTCAAGTAAGGCCTTTGGGCCGGCTAATTGCCGGCCTTGGCTTGCGCAAGCTCCACCTTCACTTTTGGCAGCTTGTCGTTCAACCGGTTCATTACCGTCGCCGTTACATCAATATCAACAGCACCTTTCACAATGATGCCGCGCTCGAGCATTAAGTTTGCTTTCTTTTCTTTCAAAATATCATCCAAAATCGGCGATACAGTTTCCAAGATCTTTGCTTGAGCCTTCGCCACGGCGGCCTGGAGTTGACGCTGCTTGTTTTCAGCTTCCGCTTGAAGCGCAACAAATCGTTCTTGGAGTTGCTTCGCCTTCTTTTCAAACACATCTTGGGTAAGAATTGTTTGCTGCCCAGCCAACTGATCCCGTTCGGTGGTGAGGCCTTCCATCTTCTTGTTAAGGTCGGCTTCAATGCCTTCGCGAATGGTCTTAACTTGTTTCGCGATGTCTTTCGCGGCCGCTGAGTCCACAAAGAATGAATTGCGATCAACGGTAATGATCTTTGCACCGCTATTCGCCTGCGCGTAGCTGTCTGTTGTGACCGAAGCGATCATCGTAACGGCGGCAAAAAACGCAACCGCCAGGATTGTTAAATTTTTCTTTGTACGCATCATTTTATTAGAACCTTGTTCCTGCGCTAAACCGGAAGGCCTCTTCCTGATCATAGTCTTCTCGGATCAACGGATTAGCAAAATCTAAGCGAATAGGACCAAATGGTGAGTCCCAGAGTACACTCACGCCCACTGATAGTCTTAAGCCCAGAGTGTCGTCAACATTGGTTGTGAACTGATCTTCATCGACGACACCAAGCGTGCCCACATCGGAGAAGATCGCGCCCTTAATGCCGAACTCGTCCGGCAGACCTAACGGGAAGACAACTTCCGCCGTGCCGATACCAAACAATTGACCACCAACCGCGTCTCTGGTGACAACGTCCCGCGGTCCAACGCCGGATGTCTCAAACCCACGGAACGTCGGCCCCCCTCTAAAGAAGCGGTCGTTCAGTCGAACGTCCTTGCCCAGGCCGAAAATATAGCCACCGGTTACCCGCAGATTGGCAACTATCCCCTCAGCTCCGAAAAACGGAACGGGGTGATACCAATTCGTGCGAACTTCCGACCGCAAATAGGCCTCCGTACCGCCAAGGCCGGCCACATCTTGTGAGAGGTTGAAGTCCCACCCGCGTGTTGGCTCAATTGGGTCATCCCGACGGTCATAGAAATAGGTGTAGCCAACAATTGATGACGTGGTTTCACCGGCAGCCGAACAAACAGACAGAGAGATAAAGCCGAACTGACAGGAGAAATCGTCCACTTCAATGTCGTCTTGCCGCAGCGTGTAGCGTGTGGACAGCCGGCCAAATCGCGTCAGCGGAAAGCCTGTTCTGAGGCCCAAACCGATACTGTCGGTATCAAAGCCCGATTCATCCTCGAAGTCGGTCCGGATTCTGAATAGGTCAAACCCTGCCGCCAAATTCCGTCCTAAGAAATAGGGTTCGGTGAATCGAATATCCACCTGCTGGCGCCGGCGGCTGGCAGAGACGCGCAGCCGGATAAACTGGCCGCGTCCCAATAGATTGCGTTCCGACACGCTGAAGTCACCAATAATGCTATCCGTCGAGGAGAAACCGGCACCGATCGACAATTCACCGGTGGATTGCTCTTCCACTTCAACGGTCAAAACCGTTCGGTCCGCCGCCGATCCTGGTTCTTCATTGATTTCAACTTCACTAAAGAAGCCCAGGCCACGAATACGCGCTTTCGACCGGTCGATGAGCACCCGATTAAACGCGTCCCCTTCCACCAGCGTAATCTCGCGCCGGATGACCCGGTCCAGTGTTCTGGTGTTGCCGACAACGTTAATACGCTCGATATAAACCCGTGGCCCCTCATTCACCTGGAAGGTGATATTGATCAGCTGATTGTCACGATCTCGCCGAACGCGGGGCCGAACGTCCACAAACGCAAATCCGCGCACACCGGCCGCGAATGTCAGGGCATCAATCGTGTCATCAATGAGTTCGGCATTATAGATGTCGCCAGTTTCGAATTCGATCAGCGGCCGGAGTGTTTCGGGATCTAGCTCCGCCAATTGGGTGTTTATGTCGACATCTCCAATGCGGTAACGCTTTCCCTCATCAACGGTAAAGGTAATGAAGAAGTCTTTGCCGTCACGGGTCAGCTCCGCCACCGCGGAGATCACCCGAAAATCCGCATAGCCCCGCGCGAGGTAAAAACGCCGCAGAACTTCGCGGTCGAACGTCAATCGATCCGGATCGTAATTGTCGTTGGATGTGAGGAACCGCCAGAAACGCGTTTCCTTCGTCGCAATCTCCTGACGCAGGCGGCCAGAGCTAAATTTCTTGTTGCCCAGGAAGTTAATCCGCCGAACACCGGTTACGGGCCCCTCATTGATCTCAAAGACGAGGTCCACCCGATTCTGAGGCAACTGGATAACTTTCGGCTCCACTGTCGCCGCGAAACGGCCAGACCGTCGGTACAGTTCGATAATGCGTTGAACGTCCGTCTGAACCTTGGAGCGCGTGTAAACAACACGCGGCTTGAGCTGCACTTCTTCCTCGAAATCGTCGCTATCAAGCTTTCGGTTGCCTTCGAAGGCCACGCGATTGATGATTGGATTCTCGACGACACTCACCACCAGCACATCCGCTTCCTGGCGCAAGGTCACATCCGCGAAAAGTCCGGTAACAAAAAGTGTCTTCAGAGAGCGGTCAATTTCGGCCGCATCGACCGGATCTCCCGGCTTGATGGTCATATATGACACAACCGTCGCCGCTTCGATCCGCTGATTCCCCTCAACCCGTATCTGTTGGATCACCGACTGCTGGGCAGCGGCAGGCGATACAGAGTGAACAATAGCGCCTGCAAGAAACAGACAAAGAAATGCCCCCACAACCGTGGTCACGCGTGTCATATGCAGCTCTTACCCACTAAACCCCAAAAACAAAGCTATTTTTTTATTGGCTGTCTTCTAACCGAAAATCCTGAATTTGACGAGATCATTCCAGGTCGCAAACAGCATTAGTGACAATACCAGCGCCAGCCCCACCCTGAACCCGAATTCTTGGGCCCTTTCTCCAAGCGGACGGCCAGCAACAGCTTCATAGCCATAATAGAGTAAATGGCCGCCATCAAGCATCGGAATAGGAAATAGGTTCAGCAAGCCAATACTGACCGACAGAATAGCCGCCAACGATATAAGGGGCACCAATCCGCCTTGGGCCACTTCGCCGGAAACCTTAGCGATTCCCAACGGTCCACTCAGCTGACTTGCGTCTTCCTGACCAACAAAAAGACCGCCCAGAAAGTCAAACGTGCGTTCGATAATGAACCATGTCCGTTCAACCCCCATCCACATGCCGGACAGCACATTGACCCGGACGATGGCATAGTCGGTGATATTGTCATGTCCCTGGATGCCGATACGGCCTACTTCAGCTTCCTGGCCGTCTTTCCCGGTGATGGTGACCGCCCCTGGGACAATCTGAACATCTAGAAGCTGGTCTTCCCGTTCGATTGTAAATCCTAGTGATTTGCCAGCACTTTTTTGGACGACTTGCTGCATGGCAAGGAAACTGTTGATTTCTTGCCCATCGATCTTGCGGACAATATCTCCCGGCAGAAGGCCCGCTTTTTCCGCAGGCCCGTCGGGCGCTAAGGCATCGACAACCGGCGGAAGGACACGTTCAACGCCGATTTGTCCGACTTTGTGGGTATTGCCAAACTGATCATTGATAGACACTTCTTCCGGCACAACTGTAAGCGCGACATCTTGTTCACCACGCAGAACGACAAATGACAGTGTCTCGCCAGCACTAACGCTAACGATTTCATGGACCTGCGTGAAATTGTTGATTTTTCGTCCATTGATCTCAGTAACCACGTCTCCGATCTGAAAACCGGCCGCGACGGCAGGACTGTCATCAATAATGGCATCGATCCGAGGAGGGATCATCCGCTGTCCAACAACGCTGAATAACAGTGCGAATATGAAAACAGCCAGGATGAAATTAGCGATGGGACCAGCCGCAACGATCAATGCGCGCTGATACAAGGGCTTGAAGTGGAAGCAGTCTTCCAGCTCCGACGGCGACAGAACCTGTCCTGTGCCTTCTGACAGACTGCTGTCAGAGCCCGCCGTTTGCAGCGGAGAACCGCTGTTAGCAGCTATTTCGCCTAGTTTGTCACGATCCGGTGTCGAGGCGACGCTCTCGTCGCCAAAAAATTTCACATAGCCGCCAAGCGGGATCCAACCGATCTTCCAGACCGTTCCTTTTCGATCGGTCCATCCGAAAATCTTCCCGCCAAATCCGATGGAAAAGGTTTCAACGCGAACGCCAAACCACCGCGCAACCGAGAAATGCCCCAACTCGTGAAAAAACACCACGATGGTTAGCACAAACAAAAAAGGGATGAGGTAGTTCAACAGTTCCATCAATCACTCTCTAACATCGATCGCCCACCAGACGCTGATAGCGACTGGCGCTCAATATCATCAGGCAAAAGATGCACCCCAAAACACAACTTTTGCTCACGGTGGTATGCGGGAAACCGTTCAAGATCAAACACCTGGACACCACCCTAACCCTTTCCGCTTTTCCCTTGAATTTCTTATGGTTTTTATTGGTTTTGCCACAAAGCGGAAGCTCGGATAGTAGGGGCCTGCCCCCTGCTTTGCAAGCAAACCAGCAGGCTTAACCGCGCCAGATGCCAAGAACTTGTTGCTTAGGTAAATTTAACCAAAGCGCGTTGTCTCAAATACACTTGTTCCCAGCAAAAACATGGCCGTCGCCACCAAAATTGCCGCAGATGCAAGGCCGTCAACTCTGTCCAACACCCCACCGTGACCGGGGATCAAATTGCTCGAATCCTTAACGTCAAAGTGCCGTTTAAACGCGGATTCGAGGAGATCTCCCAATTGTCCGATGACTGCGACCAAAGCCCCCGATGCCGCCAATAGGGCCAAATTCGACGTTGAACTGCCCAATATGGCGCCGGTGATCACGCCGACAATCGCTGCTCCTGCCATTCCGCCGACAAGACCGCTCCAGGTTTTGTTGGGAGAGGTTATGGGCGCAAGCTTGGGACCTCCGACACTTTTTCCGACGATCTGGGCGAACGAATCAGTCGCCCAAATGGCGACGCACAGCCAAAGCGTGATGGCGAGGCCGTTGGGTTGCCCCCGAAGCCACACAATCGCCATGAGCGCAACGCCAATATAGACGACAGCGCCCCCACCCCATCTTTTGGATTGCCCGGTGCTCTTAGCGGAGAGCGTTGAAATCAACGCTGCCAAGCAAACCACCCCCAGTCCAAGCAGCGGCTGATTTGCAGCGATTGAGAGGGGCGCCAGCACAAGTGCCGCCCCTTCCAACACCATTTGCCACCCGATGCGCTCTCCAAACACGATGGTCGCGTGTTCGTAGGCCATCAACGCGCCAATGACGGCGACGAGCACCGCAAATGGCCACAGACCGGCAAATATGCAAAAGGCGGCGACCGCCGCCATGATGAAACCCGCTATGTAAGAAACCATGCTTTTGTTTTCTTTTCACGTCCGGCTTCAGCCCCCTCTGGCACAACCGGCGGATCCGCTTCCTATCTTGCGCCGAACCGGCGCTCGCGTTGGGCGAATTGCATGACGGCGTCCTCCAGATCTGCTTTTTTGAAGTCGGGCCACAGTTTCTCACAAAAGATCAATTCTGCATATGCCGCCTGCCATAGCAGGAAGTTGCTTAAGCGTTGTTCGCCGCTCGTCCGTATAATTAAGTCAGGGTCCGGAATGCCGCTCGTGGTCAGGTAGGACGCCAAATCATCCTGAGACATCTGATCCACACTTCGCTTTCCGTCTCGGACATCACAGGCCAATCGCTTCGCGGCCTCAAAAATCTCATTTCGCCCGCCATAGTTAAACGCGATGATGAGGTCGAGACGGGTATTGTCCTTCGTCTGACGTTCTGCGTTTTCAATTATGTCAATGATCTCCGGCGCCAAACCGTGCCGTTCGCCAATTATGCGGACCTTGACACCATTGCTATCAAGTTCCTTGAGATGGCGACGCACAAACTCTTGCAGCAGCCCCATCAAATCACTGACTTCGTCCGGTGGACGTTTCCAGTTCTCTGACGAGAAACTGTAGAGAGTAAGATATTTGATACCGATTTCACCGGCAGCGCGTACGATGTTCCGGACCGTTTCAACGCCTTGGCGATGTCCAAGCCGTCGGGGGAGATGGCGGGCCGCCGCCCAGCGGCCATTTCCATCCATGATTATTGCGACATGCGTAGGTAGATCGGTACCGTCCCCCAAAAGGTCGGCCGGTTTGCTTGATTGAGGGGCCTTACCTATTCGCACCAAACTGCACTTCCGCACTGGCAAGCAAGAGACATTCTCTATACCTGCATGATTTCAGATTCTTTGACGTCCAATGCTTCGTCTATTTTTTTTATCAAACCATCTGTCATGGATTGAATTTCGTCCGCATACAGCTTGTGGTCATCTTCACTGATATGACCATCCTTTTCCAGCCGCTTCAGACTGTCCATGCCATCGCGGCGCACATTCCGAACGGCGACCCGTGCTTGCTCCGCATACTTACTAGCAATCTTGGTCAGCTCGCGGCGGCGCTCCTCATTCAGTTCCGGTATCGGGATACGAATAAGCTGCCCGTCGACCACGGGATTGATGCCTAGCCCCGCGTTACGGATGGCTTTCTCGGTCGCTGCAACAAGCCCTTTGTCCCAGACCTGCACCGTCAACATTCTCGGCTCAGGAACGCCCACTGTGCCCACTTGGTTGATGGGCATTTGGCTGCCATATGCTTCCACAACAACAGGTTCCACCAAACTAGCAGAGGCCCGTCCGGTGCGAAGTCCGCCAAATTCGGTTTTCAGGGAGGCGAGAGCCCCGTCCATGCGCCGTTGAAGATCGTCAATATCCGGTTCCGTGTCGTCCGACATAGCTTTTTATCCCTTCTCTGCGGGGTTCGATGAAATGATTGTACACCGTCCTGTGCCGTTTAACACGTTCGCAAAGGATCCCCTGTCGTGAATGGAAAAGACGATCATCGGGATATTGTTTTGGCGGGCCAAGCTGACAGCGGGCGCGTCCATAACGCCCAAATCCTTTGACAGAACGTCCAAATAGGTCAGCTGATCGAACCGGGTTGCGGAAGGGTCTTTTTTGGGATCCGCGCTGTAAACACCATCGACTTGGGTGCCTTTGAGCAGACAATCACACCCCATTTCGGACGCCCGCAAGGCGGCGGCCGTATCTGTTGTGAAGAACGGATTGCCGGTTCCGGCGGCGAAGATCACCACCCGCCTCCGCTCAAGATGCCGAATGGCACGGCGCCGAATATAAGGCTCGCACACGGTGGTCATGGGAATTGCCGACAGCACCCGGGTTTGGATATCCAACCGTTCCAGCGCGTTTTGCATGGCAAGCGCGTTCATGACCGTCGCCAGCATGCCCATATAATCGGCTGTTGCCCGCTCCATGCCTTGGGCAGCACCGGATAGGCCGCGGAAAATGTTACCGCCGCCAATCACTAGGCAAACTTCGATGCCTGATTCTTGAGCGTCCTGAATATCCGTCGCGATCCGGTTTACGGTCTCAATATCAATACCGTAAGCCTGATTGCCCATAAGGGCTTCCCCAGAGACTTTCAACAAGACGCGCTTGTAGCGAGATTCCGGGGCACCCATGAGCCAATTCCAATTCGTTTGAGCCGAAGAACACTTACGTCTTCGTCTCGGCGGTTTTTGTTACGATGAAGACGCTGCCGCGGCGACTTCCGCCGCAAAGTCGTCTTCTTCTTTCTCAATGCCTTCGCCAAGTGCGAAGCGGCAAAAGCCCGTTACTTTTACGGGAGCGCCGGCATCGGCAGCCGCATTCTCGACGGCTTTTTCGATTTTGGTCTCTCCGTCAATCACAAAGGTCTGGGACATCAGCACCACTTCTTCGTAGTACTTGCGCATCCGGCCTTCGATCATTTTCTCGATGACATTGTCCGGCTTGCCGGATTCGCGCGCCTGTTCCGCAAGGACCGTGCGTTCACGTTCGACAATTTCCGCGTCCAATTCATCCACGCTCACCGCGAGTGGATTGGTGGCCGCGATGTGCATGGACAATTGCTTCCCAAATGCCTGCAGCTTGTCTTTGTCACCGTCGGATTCCAGGCCAACGATCACACCGATTTTGCCCAAACCCGGGACAATCTGATTGTGCACATAGGCCGCAACCACGCCGTTTTGAACGCTAACAGCCTGCGAGCGGCGCAGGTTCATATTCTCGCCAATCGTCGCCACCATTTCCGTGACATATTCCGTCACGTTTTTGTCCGACCCCGGATAAGTGGCGGCGCCGAGTTTTTCAACATCACCACCGACAGTCAGGGCCGTTTGAGCAATGTCGGTCACCAATTTTTGGAATTGGTCGTTACGGGCAACGAAGTCCGTTTCAGAATTCACTTCAACCACAACGCCAAGATTATCCTGTGCAGCGACCCCCACGAGACCTTCTGCCGCGACACGACCGGCTTTCTTGGCCGCTTTGGCAAGGCCCTTTGTCCGAAGCCAATCAACTGCGGCATCAATATCGCCGTCATTTTCCTGCAGAGCCTTTTTGCAATCCATCATGCCCGCGCCGCTCTGCTCCCGCAGCTGCTTCACCATGCTGGCCGAAATCGCTGTCATTACAATGCCTCTTTACGATGAGAGTTAGACGGGAACAGCCAATCGAACGATCAGCTGTTCCGAATAGAATCACATTAGCTCACACGAGCTAAAGTATTATTGCACCGCCGGTGCATCGCCCGCGGCCGCTTCAGGAGCCGCCGCTTCGGCAGGCGCTTCTGGCGTTTCCGCTGGCAGTTCTTCGGGCACAGGCTCTTCGGCTTCGCCAAGATCCACACCGCTTGCTTGTGAACTTTCCGAGATGCCGTCGATCACGGATCGGGCCATCAGATCACAATAAAGGCTGATCGCACGAGAGGCGTCATCATTACCGGGAATCGGATAGGTGATGCCATCTGGATCACAATTCGTGTCCAACACAGCGACCACCGGAATGCCAAGCTTAGCGGCTTCGCGGATCGCGATAGATTCTTTGTTGGTGTCGATCACGAACATGAGGTCCGGCAGACCACCCATGTCTTTAATCCCACCGAGAGCGCGCTCCAATTTGTCCTTTTCGCGGGTAAGCTGAAGGAGCTCTTTCTTTGTCCGCCCCACGACTTCGGCGCCGAGCGTTTCTTCAAGCGACCGAAGCTGCTTGATGGAATTGGAAATTGTCTTCCAATTGGTCAAGGTGCCGCCGAGCCAACGATGATTGATGTAGTACTGGGCACATCGTTGCGCTGCATCCGCAATCGGATCCGATGCTTGCCGCTTGGTCCCCACGAAGAGGACACGCCCACCGGACGCCACCGTGTTGCGCACCGCGAGAAGCGCTTGATGCAGCAGCGGAACGGACTGCGCTAAGTCAATGATATGAATATTATTTCTGACACCAAAAATATATTGGCCCATCTTCGGGTTCCAACGGTGGGTTTGGTGTCCAAAGTGTACGCCAGCTTCTAACAGCTGCCGCATTGTAAAATCTGGCAACGCCATTCAGTTTCTCCTTATCCGGTTGGCCTCCGCGGGCATACCCCGAAAAAATCAAGGGACCGGAACGGACCGAAAAGGCCCGCAACCCGCGTGCAGAATGGCCGGTGTTATAGGGAGTTGCGGGGGGGATGGCAAGTCCTCTATCCCGCCATGGACGCTGTGCCACATAAGCCCGGAAAACTGGGCTTTTTCATGGGGCTGATCCTAACGAAAGGTTACTAGACTTCCTCCACTTCCAAGACCCCGGGGATCACTTTCATGGCCCCCTTTATCTGAGGGGTGACGGAGAAGCCGCCGGGTATTTGTACCTCGACCTCTTGAGACGTCGTATCGGCGAGCACCACGACGCTGATAACGCCCCTTCCCGGGGGCGGCAATCGCTTCTTTATTCCCTCAAACGCGTCCGGCTTTTCAGCAAATATGCGCAATCCTGCCGCCGATTTTGAGGTTACCTCATCAACATCCCTGACAGACTGAACGCGGATTTTTGTGTCATCTCCTTGCTGGTCCACTTCCACATTCACCACAACGCCTTTTCCCGGCTCGAGCAAATGGCGGCTAGAGGTCAGCACATCCGCGAAGACAACCGCTTCAAAACGACCCGTCGGATCCGAGATTTCCACAAAGGCGAATGGATTACCCTTTTTTGATTTCCGCTCCTGCCGGCGCATAACGACCCCGGCCAGCTGAACTTCCCGGGTCCCTCCGGACCGCAATTGCTGCATCATTTCCGCATGGCTTTGGACCCGGCAGCGTTTGAGGGCATTTTCGTATTCGTCAAGCGGATGGCCTGACAGGTAAAACCCCACCGCCTCAAATTCATAAGATAAGCGGTCCATGGGCAGCCAATCATCTGTTTCCGGAAGCACCATGCCCACTTCGTCGGCTTGGGCGCCCCCGAAGAGACTGGTTTGCGCGCTGACACGATCTTCCGCGGACCGATTGGCTTCTGACAGAAGAAGATCGATTGATGAAAAAATCTGCGCCCGATTGCCATTCAATGAATCGAACGCCCCGGCTTTGGTCAAACTTTCCAAAGCCCGCCGATTGATCTGACGAGGGTCGATGCGAGAGGCAAAATCCTGAAGCGACGCGAAAGGTCCATTTTCTTCCCGCTCCCTCACAAGGCTTTCAATCGCCTGCTTGCCCACATTTTTAAGGGCGGCGAGCGCGTAAAAAATCTCACCCTCGGCCACTGAAAAATCTGCTGTGGATTGATTGATATCCGGCGGCCGCAGTTTAATTTCCAGCCGCTGCGCTTCTTGTTTGAAAATATTCAGCTTGTCCGTATTGCCCATATCGAGGGTCATAGACGCCGCCAAAAACTCAACCGGGTAATTCGCCTTTAGATACGCCGTTTGATACGCCACAAAGGCATAGGCGGCCGCGTGGCTCTTATTGAAACCGTAGCCCGCAAATTTTTCCACAAGTTCAAAAATGAAGCCGGCGCGCCCTCGGTCAATGTCATTCTTGACCGCGCCTTCCATGAAGCGCTCTTTTTGCAGATCCATTTCGGATTTGATCTTCTTGCCCATAGCGCGGCGCAGAAGATCGGCCTCGCCAAGCGAATACCCCGACAAGATTTGCGCGATCTGCATCACCTGTTCCTGATAGATGATCACGCCGTAGGTTTCTTTGAGCACCGGCTCTAACAGGGGGTGCAGATAGTCCGGTTCTTTCTCGCCTTTTTTTCTTTCGATATAGACCGGAATATTGTCCATCGGCCCGGGACGGTAGAGCGCCACCAGAGCGATAATGTCTTCGATGCAGTCCGGCTTCAGGCGGCGCAGCGTGTCGCGCATGCCGGAACTTTCCAGCTGGAACACGCCGGTCGCATCGCCTTTGGACAACATGGCGTATGTTTTTTCATCGTCGAGGGGCAAATTTGAGATGTCGATATCGATCCCGCGCGCACGAACCAACTTGGCGGCCACTTCCAAGACGGTGAGCGTTTTCAACCCCAAGAAGTCGAATTTCACCAGCCCCGCCGGTTCCACCCATTTCATACTGTACTGGGTGACCCGCATATCGGAGCGCGGATCGCGGTAGAGCGGCACAAGTTTTTCAAGCGGCCGGTCGCCGATCACAACACCCGCCGCGTGGGTCGAGGCATGCCGATAAAGCCCTTCAAGAACGAGTGACACATCGAGCATGCGCGCGACGGATTCGTCTTCTTCCCGGGCTTCTTGAAGGCGTGGTTCCCCGTCGATCGCTTCCGTCAGCGTCACCGGATTGGACGGGTTATTGGGCACCAGTTTGCACAGGCGGTCGACCTGACCATAGGGCAGCTGTAGCACCCGCCCCACATCCCGCAACACGGCCCGGGGTTTGAGTTTCCCGAAGGTGATGATTTGGGCAACGCGGTCTTCCCCGTATTTTTCCTGCACATAGCGGATCACTTCATCGCGTCGATCCTGGCAAAAGTCGATATCGAAGTCCGGCATCGACACACGTTCCGGATTGAGGAAACGTTCAAACAGCAAACCGAACCGCAATGGGTCCAGGTCTGTAATGGTTAAAGCCCATGCCACCAACGATCCGGCCCCGGAGCCACGCCCTGGCCCAACGGGTATGCCGTGCTGTTTCGACCATTGAATGAAATCCGCCACAATCAGGAAATAGCCGGGGAATTCCATCCGTGTAATGATGTCAATCTCGTAATCGAGACGGTCCCAATAGTCTTTCTCCGGTGCAAACAACTGGCCATTTTCAAGCCGGGCCTTAAGGCCCTTTTTGGCTTGATCGGCAAACTCGGCGGCTTCGTCTCGGCCATCGCTGATGTCGAAACTTGGCAATATCGGACTTTTCGTCCGCACTCTGAATGCACATCTCTTGGCGATCTCAATCGTGTTTTGGGTTGCTTCGGGAATGTCCGCGAACAAGGCCAACATTTCCGCTTGAGACTTCAGCCGGTGTTCGGGCGTAAGCCGGCGCCGGTCGTCTTGCATGACATACGCGCCATCGGCGATGCACAACAACGCATCATGGGCCTCATATTCACTTTCTTTCAAAAAGTAGGCGTCATTCGTTGCCACAAGCGGCACATCGTTTTCATACGCCAGGTCAATGAGGCCGCCTTCAGCACGCACCTCGTCGTCAAGGTTATGACGCTGCAGTTCGATGTAGAAGCGATCCGCAAATAGGCCGGCAAATCGGTCAAATAGTTTCTTGGCGCCCTCCTCATTGCCATTGACCAGAAGACGGTTCAGCGGTCCACGCGGTCCCCCGGAAAGCGCGATGAGACCGTCCGTCCGCCCATCAAACATCGACAAATGGACGCTGGGATCAGCGCTGTCTTCGGAACTCAAATAGGCTTGAGAGGCGAGATCCATTAGGTTCTCGAACCCCAACTCGGACTGCGCGAGCAGGGTCACAAAACTCCGCTCTTCTCGTCTAATGCTCGGCACGGAGGAAGAGCGATCTTCATTCTCGCCGTCACCCATCAATATGGGTAAACAACACCCGATGATGGGTTGAATGCCCTCGCCCGCCATGATCTCAGAAAATTCCAGAGCCCCAAACAGATTACCGGTATCGGTAATGGCCAGGGCTGGCATTTCCATCTCTTTGCACAGTTGGGCCAAGCCTTTGATGCGGATTGCCCCTTCCAACAGGGAATAGGCGGTATGCAGGCTTAAGTGAACAAATTTGGGATCGGCGGGCACGGCAGGACCTCAATGGATGGAGGTAATCACTTAATATGATTCTGAGGCGGTTTTGGAAAGCGTCGGCGCAATGTTACTGACGTGCGCCCCCGCCTCTTACGCCAACAGGGTCATCAAGGTGGACAGCGCGCCCAGAAAGACCATCAAGCTAATGCCCGCGCAAATGTCTTGCAGTTGACGTCCAGTCGATTTCATCTCCGTCTCCCTCAAAATTCGATGTCGATTGGACCTCCCAAGTGTTCATGTTTTGTTCTTTTTGTCAAACAAAATTATTGAGCTTCTTCCAATTGCCCGTTTTCAAGTACCAATGTGCGGTCCATCGCCTTTGCAAGATCCAAATTATGCGTCGCGATCAGCGCGGCAAGGCCATCTTGCCGGACAAACCCGAGCAATTCCTCATAAACTTGGTCCGCCGTTTTTGGGTCCAAATTCCCGGTGGGTTCGTCAGCCAACAACAGCGACGGTGCGTTCGCAACCGCTCGCGCGATCGCCACACGCTGCTGTTCCCCCCCGGAAAGTTGGGACGGCCGGTGCCCCAGTCGATCCTTCAATCCGAACCGCGACAGCAACTGGGTGGCCTCGTCGTCCGCCACGGATTTTGATTTTCCCGCAATCATCTGAGGTAAGGAGACATTTTCCAATGCCGAAAATTCCGGCAACAAGTGATGAAACTGATAGACAAACCCCATCTCATCTCTGCGCAATTGAGTGCGTGCCGCATCATTCAGCGCATTACAATCCCGCCCCTTGATCACGACAGAGCCGGATGTGGGCATCTCCAACAAGCCCGCAATGTGCAGCAAAGTCGATTTACCGGAGCCGGACGGGCCGACCAAAGCCACAACTTCACCGCTGGACACGGTAAGGTCCACGCCCTGTAGAACGTTCAGCTCCCCCGTTCCTTGCGCGAATGTTTTCGAAACACCGCGCAAATCGAGGACAGTCTTTTCGGGATCGCTATTCATATCTGAGGGCCTCAACAGGATCGATCTTGGCGGCACGCCAGGCGGGATAAAATGTTGCCAGCAGGGACAATAGCAAGGCCATCACCACAACCGCACCTACTTCTAGGGGATTTATAATCGCCGGCAATTGCGCCACAAACGACACTTGTCCCTGGCCCGCAAACGCCCCCACAAGAGCCGCCAAGGGGCCACGGATCACATCAATGTTTAGGCAGAACAAGACACCAACGATAAAGCCGCACAATGTTCCAAACACACCAATGCTACCGCCCGTTGCCACGAAGATCCGCGTGACGGAGGATTGCGGTGCCCCCATCGTTCGGAGGATAGCGATATCGCGCGCCTTGTCTTTCACCAACATGGCAAGGCCGGACACGATATTCATGGACGCGACCAAAATAATCAGGATAAGGATGAAAAACATCACATTGCGCTCAACGTAAAGCGCATTGACCAGAGATTTGTTGATTTGTTTCCAATCTTTGACCCGCAATTCCGGTGGCAATTGGTTTTGAATCTCGGCGCTTGATCGCTCTACCCGCATGGGGTCTTCAACCAATATCTCGAGCGCACTAATGCCGCCCCCGGTCTCGAAATAGGCTTGGGCCGTGTCCAACGGCATCAAAATTTCGGGGAACTCGTAATCATATTCAACATAGAACAAAGCGGCGACCGTAAAGCTTCTCGTTAACGGCACGCCGGGGAAGTCCCCATCCGGTTCACCCGGCGTCAACAAGGTCACTTGATCCCCAACCCGCAGGCCAAGCTGGGACGATATGCCCAACCATAACGCCACCACATCTCCTTCAAAATTATCCAGAGACCCGCGCCGAACGCGTTCCGAAAACGTGCTTTGTTCGGTCAAATAACTCGGCTCAACGCCGCGCACGCGCCCCGGCACCACCCGAGACCGCCGCGAGGCCATGGCCTGCCCATTGATGATCGGCGCCACCCGGTGCACACCTGTTTGCCCGGAAAGTTGGGACCGCAAATCTTCAAAGTTCTCGAAATAGCGTTGTTCGGATTCCACAAGAATGTGACCTTCCGTCCCCAGAATAAGGTCCAGCAATTGTTGGCGCAGACCGCTCATCACGGACATGACAATAATCAACGTTGCCACCCCAAGCGAAATCCCGAGAAATGAAAAGACAGCCGTGATCGATGCAAAACCGTTCTGGCGCCGCCCCCGCAGATAGCGAAAGGCAATGATCTGTTCGTACAGTGCGATTGGAAATATTCGCCTGCCTTCGCCCACGCTTTATTCCTTCACTCGCTTGATCCCCGGCCTACTCATAACGCAGAGCCTCCACCGGATCCGTATTTGCGGCATTTCGAGACGGGATCAACGTGGCAAGTATGGCAACGCTGATCGCGAAGATAACAACGGCGCTTGTTTCCCACATATCAAGCTGTGCCGGTAATTGATCGATGAAATAGATCTCCGGAGAAAACGGATCGGAGCCCGTTAGATAAATAATCAAATCTCGAATGAGTTCGATATTGGCGGCAACACCAACGCCCAAAATCAGCCCCAACACGGTCCCGACCACGCCAATGGATGTGCCGGATATGAGGAAAATACGCATGACGGCGCCGCGCGTTGTTCCCATGGTCCGAAGGATCGCAATGTCTTCCGTTTTATCTTTCACCAATATCGTCAGGCTTGAGATGATGTTTAGCGCGGCCACTAAAATGATGAGCGCCAAAACAAGGGCCACCACGTTCCGTTGTTCCTTCACGAAACTCAAAAATCCCACACTTGATTGCCGCCAATCGCGCAGATATGCCTTTTCCGCACTTAGGGAGGCGATGCGCTCTAAAACACATGCCGAAGCGCCAATGGCACCGCATTCAACATCATTAGGATCGACAAGCATCACCTCAATCGCCGTCGCATGTCCTTTGTAGCCGAAAAAGAGCTGCGCTTCGTCGAAGCTCATGAATGCGAATGTGTTGTCGATGGTAAACATGCCGGCTTCAAAAACTCCGGCAACCGTGTAATCCTTTGTGCGCGGAATAATGCCAAACGGCGTCCGGTCACCTTCTGGCGATATGAGGCGAATAGACCCGCCAACATCGACACCCGCTTCCTCTGCCAGCCGTTTTCCCAAGATCACGCCAGTCCCGTCAGCCAGCGCTTGCACAGAGGTGTCATCTACCTGCCCGGCCAGCAATCGGTTTTTTTGAACATCCTTGGGATCCACCCCCCTCAGCAAAACGCCCAAGCTTGCCCGCGTGCTCTGAGCTATCGCCGCTCCTTCGGCGTAGGGGGTCACCTCCGTAACACGAGGCTCGTTTTTCAGCTCCGCAACCAGCGTTTTATGGTCCGGAATTAATCCGCGGCCATTCGTATCTTCATACGCCCGCAACACCACATGCCCGTTAAACCCCAAAATCCGATCCAGAAACTCTTTCTCGAATCCGTTCCACACAGCCAGCACAATAATAAGGGTCGCGACGCCCAATGCGATACCCAGGATCGAAAACCCCGCTATCAATGAAAGAAATCCTTCCTGCCGGCGCGCCCGTAGATACCGCCACGCAAGGGTCCATTCGAAGGGAGCAAAGGGAGATGTGCTGTTCACCCTGGCCGCCAATGGTTAGGCCGCAACCAAGTTTAGCGCGTCGGTTCGTGACAGTTCTTGGCGCTCACCTGTCGCGCGTCTCTTAACTTCAACAACGCCGCTTTTAAGGCCGCGAGGTCCGACGATAATCTGCCACGGGAGACCGATCAGATCCATTTGCCCGAATTTGGCACCAGCGCGTTCTTCCGTGTCGTCATAAAGGACCGTTAGTCCGCGCTTATGCGCTTCCTCATAGATTGCAGCGCATTCGGCATCGGTCTGAGAATCCCCCGCCTTTAGGTTGATCAGTCCAATGGTGAAAGGCGCAACACTGTCCGGCCAGATGATGCCGTCATCATCATGGCTTGCTTCGATGATGCCTCCCATGAGCCGCGACACACCAATGCCATAGGACCCCATTTCGACGGGCACATCCTTGCCGTCCGGACCGGTGACGACCGCGCCCATGGCCTCTGAATACTTGGTGCCGAAATAGAAGATATGCCCCACTTCAATGCCACGCGCCGACAGCCGATCCGCTTCCGGCACCTCATTAAACTTGGCTTCATCATGCAGTTCATCCGTGGCCGCGTAAAGGGACGTACGCTGATCAATCAGAGGCTGAAGGTCACCCCCATAATCGATGTCATCGCCCGGAGGGTCCATATCCACCAAGTCGCGATGGCAAAACACCTCTGACTCGCCCGTGTCCGCCAAAACGATAAATTCATGGCTCATATCACCCCCGATGGGGCCCGTATCCGCGGCCATGGGTATGGCTTTCAGCCCCATGCGGGCGAAAGTCCGAAGATAGGCGATAAACATGCGGTTATAAGCGTGCCGCGCCCCGTCCTTATCTAAGTCGAAGGAATAAGCATCCTTCATCAAAAATTCGCGCCCCCGCATCACGCCAAAGCGCGGGCGGATCTCATCGCGGAACTTCCATTGAATATGATAGAGGTTGAGCGGCAAATCCTTGTATGAGCGGACGGACCCGCGAAAAATATCGGTGATCAGCTCTTCATTGGTCGGCCCATACAACATCTCCCGTTCATGCCGATCGGTGATGCGCAGCATTTCCTTGCCGTAGTCGTCATAGCGGCCGCTCTCCCGCCAAAGGTCGGCGGACTGGATCGTCGGCATCAACAATTCAATCGCGCCGGCCCTGTCCTGTTCCTCGCGCACGATCTGTTCGATGTTCTTCAGCACCCGCTGTCCAAGCGGCAACCACGAATAGATTCCGGCGGACGACTGCCGGACGAGGCCTGCGCGCAGCATCAGACGGTGGGATACAATTTGAGCTTCTGCCGGATTCTCCTTAAGGGTCGGCAAAAAATAGCGAGACAGTCTCATGGGACGGGATCTTTATAGTGGTTACGGCAGCCAACAGAATCGTTGGCCGCTGTTAAACCATACTATGAAAGGAATGCCCAAACACCTTTGCGGTGTAGCGTTGCCGCAAGATTCAGCTTTCCGTTTCCTGCCCAGGGCCCGGCGGAACCGGACGCACATGGAAGCTTTCAATCAGCGACTTCACGTCGATATCGGGCGGGGATGCAACGCCCTTACCCTCTCCACCTGGCTGCATCAGCTCAGCCGCTGTATATCCCATAAACGCATCATAGGTACGATCGATCTGGTTTCGCAGACCTTGCTGAGCCTCATACCACTTCTTCTTTTTGCGGCCATCGCGGCAGCTGGAGACTTCCGGCCGTTCCGTGGCGCCCCAGCGCCGCTCGACGCAGTGATAGGGGTCGAACGACAAATCGAATAGACGGTCCGAGATTTGCTGAAAACTCAACGTCACCGCTTTCCCGGAACTGTTGGTGTAGGTGTAACTGCACGCCTCGGCTTCCATTTCATACACCGGAAGAAGTGCGCGTTTCAGGCTGGAACCGGAGAAAACGACCTTAGAATCCCACGCATAATAAAGCTCAGAGAAATATTTAATCTGATCTCGCAACTCTTTGAATTTCGTCTTTAATCGCGCGTCTCTGGATGGCGATGAATAGATTTCCCATTCGCCGTGGGTCCCATAGATATTGTCCGGTAACTTATCAGGCGATGGTTTCTTGTGGATGCCTTGGCGAATAGCCGCCTCGACAGCCAATCCACGGTCCTGAATGTCTTGGCAAAGCCCCCGCATCATGGCGCGCAGCTCGAACACAGGGTCATAAACCAGCTCGCCGTCCGCCATGGCGTGCCGCACAAACTCGTAATATTTTACTGTCTGGCCGCCATAGTTAAATTCCGCCAGCTGCCAATCTTTTTCTGGATTTTCTTCCGTTCCGAAATATTGAACGGTCGAATGGTCTTCAATGTTCTCGTTCTTTGCGAGCGTGATTTTGCCGCTCACAATCGCGCCCGTGTCATCACGTTCCGCATTGATCACTTTAACGGGCCGCCAATTTTTGAAGCCAGCGCCAAGTGCCGGATCGGTGCGCGGGATCTGCCGGCCATAAATACTGCGTGTTAGCGTGTTGTCTGGGTGAGCGTCGATGTAATAAATCCGGCCGTCCGCACCCACTTTGTAAACAATCGCCACGTGGCCATTAATGTCATAAATAACCGTGCCGGCCCGCACCGACTCCCGATTAATTTCCGGCGAGTAGAAATCTGAATAGGGATATTTGTTGAATTCGGGCGACGTCCGGAAAGTGGCTGACGACACCACATTACGGATGGTCTTCAAGAAAGACACGGCTTCCGTTCGGCTACCGGCTGGGCCAATTTTTATAGAGGTCCGCGACCCCACTTTGTTCCCCGCTTTCGAGAAACGCGGATCCTTATCGGCGGAGCTGTTCAGATACACGCTATTCACATAGCTAAACGGCAGTTCTTTCTTCCACGCAAAATAGCCGCGGAGCAGGTATGGAAGATCGGCGCAATCAGCGACGAAACGAAGCCCTTTCGGATCTGTCTTTCGATAGGGGTTTGCCGGCCCTGCAAGACAGGACGTAACCGTATTACAATCGCTCTCGCCAATAGAGCGAACAAATTCCCCGTACTCTGCCTCATCCTCGGCCGACCAGCTTGTTTTCGACACGCGCCATTCGGCAGCCGCAACCTCTCCCACCATCAGGAGAACACTCAGCAGCCCACCGGCTACAACCCCCTTATTCACCGAATACCTCACTCAAACATTTGGATTTGGACCCACTCAAGAGCAAAGGTTAAGTGCACACCGCTCTGAGTCAAGATCTGCCGCACCTTTGTTGGACACCCTGCCTAATTGGATTTTCCAGCGTCGCAGAAACTGGCCGCCGTCAACCATATCTGTGTGCCTTTTTAGCAATAGTTTTGCGTTTTTTTTTGGCAATAATTAACAAAGTTGCGTGACAGACCGATTTTGCCGAACTATTATCCACTCGGCTAAAAAAAGGGATCTGCACTTAGCAGCCAAAGTCTGGGGAGGCTTGCTCAGCCTGATGTCCTCTCAGTGAGGAAAAGGCCGAGATTGATCCAAAAGTCATTTAAGCAGAGCTCGTTTTACGAGTTCTGCTTATTTGTTTCAGGATATCCAATCAAAAGCGCCAAGTTGTATTGCAGCGATCAGGATTGCTGACACGACAAATGCGATTCCCGTCGTTAAGAGGAACTTTTGGCCCAGCCTTGGGTCGGACGGCGCTCCGGGGTCAATTCCAGGCTCTAGCTCGTCTTCTTCAACCTCTGTCACCCCTTGCAACCACAGCGGCAGCGTCGCGAAAAGTACAATCCACCAGACAATCACAAAAATTCCGATCTGCGTGATTATGGGCATGGCCGGTCCTCTATTTTTCTATTTCTACGATGCGGACAACCGTGATGGGTTTCTTGCCGGTGATCTCACGCGCTTTTTGGCGCACGGCGCGCCGCACCAATTCCTCCATCGACTGGCCTTTGTGAAATTTCTGAAAACGGTCCCGCTGAAAAACCTGATCGATCACCTCAGCTAATTCCGCCTCAAGGGGCTCATCTGGGTCAAACGGAACGCCCATGATCTCAATTGCGGGTTCAGCAGCAAAATGTCCCTTACCATCCGTTACCAACACAACGGATATCATGCCGGAGAAGCCAATGCGTTTGCGCTCTTTCAATACTTCATCATCCGCAGGCATGAGGACTTCCCCATCAAGATGAAGCCGCCCTGCCGGAACATGATCGATGATTTGCGGATCACCGGGGCCAAGACGCACCATCGTCCCATTGGGGGCCGAGAACACATGCGGCACCTGGAGGTCCTTAGCCAACTCTCCATGGGCCAAGAGATGACGAAATTCACCATGCACGGGGATCGATATTTGCGGACGCACCCATTGATACATGCGGGTTAATTCATCTCGGCACGGATGACCTGACACGTGTATGTCATTTCCTTTTTCCGTATGGATGGTCACACCGAGGGCTGCAAGATCGTTCTGAAGGGCAAATATGCTTTTCTCATTGCCGGGTATCATCCGAGACGAGAAGATTACAGCATCCCCTTTTTCCAAGCTGATATGCGGATGGGCGCCACTGGCGATGCGGGACAACGCCGCGCGAGGCTCCCCCTGGCTGCCGGTGCAAAGATACAGGACCTTTTCCGGCGGCAGATACCCCGCATCCCTCTCATCCACAATGGTCGGAAAATCGTCGAGATAACCATTCTCTCGTGCGGCCGCCACAATACGGTGCATGGACCGCCCAACCAAAACCAAATGTCGGTCAGTTACTTGCGCTACATGGGCCGCAGTCGCAACGCGCGCCACATTCGACGCAAAGGCGGTCACAACGACACGCCCCTCTAGAGTTGAGACCAGGTCCTCCAGATTTCGCCGTACATCCCCCTCTGATCCGGAAATGCCATCGGTGAGGGCATTGGTTGAATCACAGATGATCGCGAGCACGCCCTCGTCCCCTAAGCCCACCAACGCTTCTTCATCTGTGAGCTGACCTATGAGCGGTTCATCGTCGATTTTCCAATCGCCGCTATGCAAAACCGTTCCCGCGCCGGTTCGAATGGCCACGGCATTAGGCTCCGGAATCGAGTGCGTCAGCGAGATCAGTTCCAAATCGAACGGGCCAAGGGAAAACTGTCCACCCAGAGGAATGATGTTGAGCGGGGCATCAAAAATGCCCACCTCTTCAAATTTGCGTTGTACCAGGGACGCGGTAAAGGGCGTCGCGTAAATGGGGCAATCCAATTCGGGCCACAGATAAGGAACCGCGCCAATGTGATCCTCGTGGCCATGCGTTAGGATCAGCCCCAACAGCTGGTCGGTTCTGTCCAGAATGAATTGCGGGTCCGCCATGATCAGATCGATGCCAGGTGTCGATTCATCCCCGAAGGTCACGCCCAGGTCCACCATTATCCATTGGCGGTTGTCGTCCGGCCCGACCCCATACAGATTGAGGTTCATTCCAATTTCGCCGGCCCCACCTAGAGGCAAGAAGATCAATTCTTCCTGAGTCGCGGCATCCGCCGGTTTCTTAGCTGCGCTCACGAAGCGCCCACATTCTTCTGATAGATATCAAGCAGGCCGCGGATTGTGAGGTCTTGGTCCACATGTTCTATGACGTCCGTGGAATTATGGAACAGACTAGCGAGCCCGCCCGTGGCGATGACCGTCATCGGTTCCTCATATTCTCCCTTAATGCGGCTGACCAGCCCTTCGATAAGACCCACATATCCCCAAAACGTTCCGGACTGCATGGCCGGAATGGTGCCGTCTCCGATAACCCGTTGCGGACGGGCGACTTCAATGCGGGGAAGTTTGGCGGCCGCCAAGTGGAGAGCTTCAAGGGAGGTGTTAATCCCCGGCGCGATCACACCCCCTTCATAATCGCCTTTCGCGCTCACAACATCGAAGGTGGTTGCGGTGCCAAAGTCGATAATAATCAGGGCGCCCTGATAGGACTTATGAGCCGCCACCGCATTGACCAGCCGGTCTGCCCCCACATCCTGCGCCCGAATATTGATGCCGAGATTAACAGTCGCATCGCCAATGACGATGGGCTCAACCTCAAAATAATTCCGGCACAATGACCGCAAATTGAACAAGGATTGCGGCACGACGGTCGAGATGATCGCCGCCGAAACGTCTTCTTTCGAAATACCGTTCAGCGTCATCAAATGGCTGAGCCATACAAAATGCTCGTCCGCCGTCCGCACTTCCTTGGTGGAACTGCGCCATTGGGCCTTCAGCTCATCGCCGTCCATCACCGCGAAAACGGTATTGGTATTCCCTGCATCAATTGCCAACAGCATTTTGTAAATCCGTTTTCATCAGTCCTCGAAGAAAACCTCACCGGCGTTAATCAGCTGAACGCCGCCATCTGATTTTTTGAGGACAAGCGCACCGGTGTCATCCAGGCCGTCAAACACCCCTAAGAGCGTCTCGTGGGGCAACCGAACCCGAATATCCTGCCCTACGCCCTTGGCCTTCGCAAGCCAAGCCTCTCGTAAAGGGCCGAACCCTTTTTGTTCCCAAATCGCCAATAATCGATGGGTTTCGTTTGCTAAGACAGATAGGGCATCGGCGGGTAATGGCGCTTCAAAACCCTGTGATTGGATGGATGTCGCCTTTGTTTCCACATTATCAGGATGCGACGTGAGGTTAACCCCAATCCCGATAGACAAGACGATTTTGTCTTGATCGGCAGTCGATGTGTTCGACTCAAGTAAGATGCCCATAACTTTCTTGTCAAGGAGCAACACATCGTTTGGCCATTTCACCTGCACATCGGCGCCAGGCGCATAGTGTTCAACCATGGCCGCCCCCGCAAGCGCCGCAACAAAAGAGAGCTTTGCGGCTTCCGCCACCGGAACGGTGACAGGCAACATCAGGGTACAGAATAAATTGCCGGACTGAGACACCCATTCCCTGCCCCGGCGCCCGCGGCCTGCGACTTGGCGGTCCGCCCAGATCCAGGTCGGCGTTTCATTCCCTGCCGCAATCTGACGGGCGGCTTCGGAACTGGTGCTGTCAATTTCCTCGAAATGTAGAAGCTCAACCCCATCCGGAAGCGTGACAGACGTTTCGGACAAAGGCTGCTCCTACCTCGCCCTAAAACAGCGCGGAGGCCGCCGCTGTGGCGGTTGCCACAAGAGCTGACGGATAGAGGAAAAACAGCGCCGTAAACGCCACCGACCCGAACAGAATAACCCGCATCTCACCCGGCATCGGATAGGCGAATGGTTCCGCCGGCTCGTCGAAATACATCACCTTGATGATACGAATGTAATAGAACGCGCCAACCACACTGGACAACACACCCAAAATCGCAAGCGTATAAAGCTCTGCCTGGATCGCCGCCAGGAACACATAGAACTTCGCAAAGAACCCGGCGAGCGGCGGAATGCCCGCCAGCGAGAACATCAGCACCATCAGCGAAAACGCCATAACAGGCCGCGTCTGGGACAGGCCGGCCAGATCATCAATATCCTCCACCATGCCCTCTGTGCGTCGCATGGACAGAATGCAGACAAAGGTACCGATGGTCATGGCAAGGTAAATCGCCAGATAGATGAGAACCCCACGAACCCCGTCTTCGGTGCCCGCCGCAAGCCCCACAAGCGCAAAGCCCATATGCCCAATCGAACTATAGGCCATCAGGCGCTTGATGTTGGTCTGGCCGATGGCCGCGAACGCCCCTAACAGCATGGACGCGATCGACACAAAGATGATGATTTGCTGCCATTCAGGCGTTAGGTCCGGGAACGGACCAACCAAGGCCCGCACGAACAAGGCCATGCCGGCCATTTTGGGGGCACCCGCAAAGAAGGCCGTGATCGGCGTTGGCGCCCCTTCATAAACATCCGGTGTCCACATATGGAACGGAACGGCTGATACCTTGAAAGCAAGCCCGGCGGTCAGGAACACAAGGCCGAAGATGAGGCCAACATTTTGGCCGCCACCAGCCCCTTCCGCGGACAGCGCCAGGGCAATCCCTTCAAAGGTGGTAGTCCCGCTGAAGCCGTACACAAGCGAACAGCCATAGAGCAGCAGCCCCGACGATAGCGCCCCCAGCACAAAATATTTAAGGCCCGCTTCCGTTGATCGAAGGGAATCGCGATTGAACGACGCCAACACGTAAAGCGCCAGGCTTTGAAGTTCGATCCCCATGTAGAGCGAAATCAAATCATTCGCCGAGACCATCATGCACATGCCCAGTGTCGAGAAGAGCACAAGGATCGGGAATTCAAACCGTTCAATTTTCTCGGAGCGGATAAAGCCCTGAGACATGATCAAGGCAACGGCAGATCCCAGCAGAATGAGGACCTTCATGAACTTCGAAAATGCATCGACCACAAAGGTGGTTCCGAAGGCCAAAGCCGCTTCATTCGGCTGCTGAAGAACAACAATGCCAGCCACTGCAAAGATCGCGACAGCCAACCAGGAAACCAATCGTGTCGAACTGTCGCCCCGAAAGACGCCCAGCATGAGCAACGCCATGCCGCCGACGGCCAGTATGATCTCAGGCATGGCCAACATGATATCGGGGGACGGGAAGTCTGAACCTAGTTGCTGCGACATCGGCCTTACTCGCCTTCTTTTTCAACAGACGCCACATCTAACGCTTCTTGAGAAGCACGATAGGCCGTCATTGATTTTTGGTGATCTGCCACAAGGTTCTCGACCGACACCTTGGTCACATCAAACATCGGTTTGGGATAAATGCCGAAGAACAGCGTCGCGATGATAAGCGGCGCCAAAACGGCTATTTCCCTAAAGTTCAAATCCTTAATGTCTTTGAGAGAGTCCTTCTGAAGCTCTCCGAAAACCACTTGGCGGTACAGCCACAGCGCATAGGCCGCGCTCAAAATCACACCGGTGGTGGCAAAGAACGCCACCCAGGTGTTCACCTGATAGGTCCCGAGCAAAGTCAAGAATTCGCCTACAAACCCGCTGGTGCCGGGCAGGCCCACATTCGCCATGGTGAACAACATGAACGCAAACGCGTACATGGGCATTCGGTTTACGAGCCCGCCATAGGCCGCGATCTCCCGCGTATGCATTCGGTCATAGATCACGCCCACACACAGGAACAGCGCGCCTGAAATGAACCCGTGGCTCAGCATCTGGATAATGCCACCCTGCAGCCCCTGGATGACGTAAGCCCCGGTGTCCGGCCGCGCGACCGCCGCCGAAAAGATGCCCATGGTCACAAAGCCCATATGGGCGACGGACGAATAAGCGATCAGCTTCTTCATATCCTCTTGGGCGAGCGCCACAAGCGACGTGTAAATGATCGCCACAACGCTGAGCGTGAACACCAAGGGTGCCAATACTTCGGATGCGACGGGGAACATGGGCAGGGAAAACCGGATGAAACCATATCCGCCCATTTTCAGCAAAATGCCCGCCAAAATCACGGAGCCTGCCGTCGGCGCTTCCACATGGGCATCCGGCAGCCAGGTATGTACCGGCCACATGGGCATTTTCACCGCGAACGACGCAAAGAAGGCCAGCCACAACCAGATCTGCATATCCGCCGGGAAGTCATGGGCGAGCAGCGTTGGAATATCCGTCGTGCCCGCATTCCAGTACATGGCCATCATGGCCAGCAACATCAGCACGGACCCGAGCAGCGTATAGAGGAAGAACTTGAACGTGGCATAGATGCGCCGTGCCCCACCCCAGATCCCAATGACCAGGAACATGGGGATCAAGCCGCCTTCGAAGAAGACATAGAACAGCACAATGTCGAGGGCGCAGAACACACCGATCATCAGTGTTTCAAGCACCAAAAACGCCATCATGTACTGGCTAACGCGGTTATTGATCGCCTGCCAGCTTGCGAGAATGCAGAACGGCATCAGGAAGGTGGTCAGGATGACAAACAGCATGGAAATGCCGTCGACACCCATATGGTAGCAAGGCATTTGAAGCCCGCCGTCAAGCGCCACTGTTCCGTCGACAGAACATTGACCGCCCGCGCCCAGCCAATCGACTTTCTCGACAAACTGGAAGTCGGCGGTGGTGTAATCGAAGTTCACCCAAATGAACAGCGACAGGATGAAGGTGGCAATCGTGGTCCACAGCGCCGTGTAGCGCACATTGCGCTTAACGATCTCCGTGTCTTCAGTGCCCAGGGTCGCGATCAGTAACACACCCACCAAAGGCAGGAAGGTGATGAGGGAAAGCCAGGGGATCGTTTCCATTAGAAGGACCTCGCGGCGAACCAAGTGGTCAGCGCGGCGACGCCGATCAACATGGCAAATGCGTAATGATAAATATAGCCAGATTGGAGCTTCACGGCCCGCTTGGTCGTATCAAGAACTCGGGCGGAGATGCCGTCCGGTCCAAAGCCGTCGATCAGCCAACCATCCCCCTGTTTCCACAGGGCGCGGCCCAGCCAACGTGCCGGCTTGACGAAGATGTAGTCGTACAGCTCGTCGAAATACCATTTGTTGTAAACGAACAAGTAAATCGGGTTGCGGCGCGCCGCTATCTGCGCCGGCAGCTCCGGACGCATGATGTAGTAGTAATAGGCAATCAAGAACCCAAGCACCGTGACAAGCACCGGCATGATCACCACCCAATCCGGCGGGTGATGACCGTGATGACCGCCGTCATGGGCATCTTCGGCGTGGGCATCATGGCTGTCGGTCGCCACAGCATGGCCCGCGTCATGGTCACCGGCGATGGGCGCATGGGGTTCATCCGATTTTACGGCGTGGTCGCCGCCATGAGCGTCAGAAGCATGTTCCGACGCTGCCTCAGAATGATGCTCGTCTTTGGTGGCATGGCCGTCATCCGCGTGAGGCGCTTTCTCCGCGCCGTGCCCACCACTATGGTCGGCCACATAGATCGCATCACTCCAGAAGCGATCCGACGTCTTTCCGATGAAGTTGTCCTTGAACAGCCAACCTGTCGCCATCGACCCAGCAACCAAAACCACGAGCGGAAGCAGCATCACGCTGGGTGATTCATGTACCTTTTTAAGAACTTCGTTCGAAGACCTGTGTGTGCCATGGAACGTCATGAAAATAAGGCGCCAGGAATAAAAGGAGGTCATCAACGCCGCGACAATGCCCATGACAAAGGCATACATGCCAACATTCGTTCCGGCGGCGTAGGCCAGCTCGATCACCGCGTCTTTAGATGCAAAACCGGCGAATCCGATTGGTGTGAAAGGAATGCCAAATCCAATTAACGCAATCGTTCCAACCATCATGAAAGCATAGGTGAATGGCAGCAGGGTAACGAGGCCACCCATCTTGCGCATATCTTGTTCATCGGACATGGCATGGATCACGGACCCCGCGCAGAGGAACAGCAGCGCCTTAAAGAAAGCATGTGTAAACAGGTGGAACATGGCCGCGCCATAGGCGGACACGCCCGCAGCAAAGAACATGTAACCAAGCTGACTACAGGTGGAATAGGCAATCACCCGCTTGATATCGTTTTGGAACAGGCCGATCGTTGCAGCGAAAAACGCCGTTGTCGCCCCAACCACGGTCACCACCGCGAGAGCGTCGGGCGCATATTCAAACATGGGCGACGCCCGGCAGACCAAGAACACACCCGCCGTCACCATGGTGGCCGCGTGGATGAGGGCGGACACCGGCGTCGGGCCCTCCATGGCGTCCGGCAGCCAAGTGTGCAGCAGGAACTGCGCTGATTTACCCATGGCGCCCATGAACAACAGCAAGCAGATAGTCGTCATGATGTGGACTTCAAAGCCCAGGAACATGAACGTGTCATCCGCCTTGCTGGGCACCGCCTGGAACACGGCTGTAAAATCGACCGTGTCGAATACGAAATAGGTGGCGAAAATCCCCAGCGCGAAGCCGAAATCGCCGACCCGGTTCACCACGAAGGCTTTGATCGCCGCGGAATTTGCCGACGGCTTCTTGTACCAGAACCCGATCAGCAAATAGGACGCCAGGCCCACCCCTTCCCAGCCGAAGAACAGCTGAACGAAGTTGTTGGACGTCACCAGCATCAACATCGCAAAGGTGAACAGCGACAGATAGGCGAAGAACCGCTGCCGATGCGGGTCATGCGACATATATCCGATGGAATAGATGTGCACGATGGACGATACCACCGTCACCACCACCAGCATGACACGGGTCAGCGCATCAATGCGCAAGGACCAGTCGACGGCGAACGTGCCGGATTCCATCCACGTCAGAACTTGGATGACCTGGGCTTCCTGGCCGGCCCCTTGCCCGAAGGCAATGCACGACAGGATCGCCGAAATCACCAAAAAGCTGCTGGTGATAAATTGCGAGGCGCTTGCCCCAATCGCCCGGCCGAAGAAGCCGGCGATGATGGCGCCTAATAAAGGCAGAAAGACAATTGCGGTAAACATGATGCTGTGCCCCTACCCTTATCCGCGCATTTGGTTGATGTCTTGAACGGCGATGGTGCCGCGATTTCGGAAATAGACCACCAGGATCGCCAATCCGATCGCGGCTTCCGCCGCCGCCACCGTGAGAACGAAGATCGCAAAGACCTGGCCCACCAGATCATTCAGATGGGTTGAGAAGGCGACCAGATTAATGTTCACCGCCAACAACATGAGTTCGATGGACATCAAGATGATGATGACGTTCTTCTGATTAAGGAAAATGCCGAACACACCCAGCGTAAATACGATGGCGCCGACGGTGAGATAATGACCAAGACCAATTTCTAACATGGTGCGCCCCGCTATAGCCCTTGGCCTGGTTTCACATCGACCAGGTCCACGGCTTCTTCGACTGAACGGTTCACCTGCTCGCTGATGTTTTGTTTCTTAACCCCTTCCCGATGCCGCAGGGTCAGCACGATGGCGCCGATCATGGCAATCAGCAGCACAATGCCCGCGGCCTGGAAGAAGTAGACATAGTTTGTGTAGATGATTTGCCCCAGCGCCTCGGCATTGGTGATGCCGGATTCAAGGGGTGGTTTTTTTGCGGCAACAGTCTGTTCGATTGCGCCAGAGAACTGCCACGCAGCTAAAAAAGCAACAAGTTCCACAGTCAACAACAAACCAACGAGCAACCCGATTGGAAGGTAGTCCTGAAAGCCCTGGCGCAATTCCGTGAAGTTGATGTCCAACATCATCACCACAAACAGGAACAACACGGCCACGGCGCCCACATAGACGATCACCAGGGTCATCGCTAAAAGCTCCGCCCCCTGAAGAACAAACAGGCCGGCCGAGTTAAAGAATGCCAGGATCAAAAAGAGCACAGAATGCACAGGATTGCGGGCCGATATCACCATCACCGCCGATGCGATGGTGATCCCCGCAAACAGATAGAAGGCCAAAGCCTGCAAAACCATCTAGTCTCTCCTCGACCCGATTGCCATTAGCCGAAAGAACGCCGGCTAAGAGATATGCTCCCCTTCCCCCAAGAAGAGGCGCACGGAATTAGTGTTCGATGGCCAACCGCCTACCGGTACGGCGCATCCAGTTCCAAGTTACGGGCAATCTCTCGCTCCCAGCGGTCGCCATTCGCGAGCAGTTTGTCCTTGTCGTACATGAGTTCTTCACGGGTTTCCGTGGCGAACTCAAAATTCGGTCCCTCGACAATGGCATCCACTGGGCAAGCTTCCTGGCAAAACCCGCAATAGATACATTTCACCATGTCGATGTCGTAACGCGTGGTGCGCCGGCTGCCGTCGTCCCGAGGCTCGGCTTCAATCGTGATTGCCTGCGCGGGGCAGATGGCCTCGCACAACTTGCAGGCAATACAACGTTCCTCCCCATTGGGGTACCGGCGCAAGGCATGTTCCCCACGAAAGCGAGGGCTCAACGGTCCCTTTTCAAAGGGGTAATTCACCGTTGCTTTTGGTTTGAAGAAATAGCGCATCGCAAGAATGAAGCTCGAAACGAACTCCTGCAGCATGATCGCGCGCGCTGTTCTATCCAAAAAGGCCATTGCCTCAATCCTTCTATCGACCGGCGCTTCTTAAGGCGCCCAGCCGGTAAACTGTAAAACCCCAGCGGTGATCACCACCCACGCCAATGACAGCGGCAGGAACACTTTCCATCCCAACCGCATTAATTGGTCGTAGCGGTAGCGCGGGACCATCGCCTTCACCATGGCAAACATGAAGAACATGGCGACAACTTTAAATGCGAACCAAAACTGTCCCGGAATCCAATTGAACGGTGCCGCATCTATCGGTGGCAACCATCCACCCAAGAACAAGGTCGTGGTCAGCGCGCACATCAATACAATGTTGAGATATTCACCGATCATGAACAGCAGATACGGCGTGGAGGAATATTCCACCTGATACCCCGCCACCAATTCGGATTCAGCTTCCGGCAAATCGAACGGCGGACGGTTTGTTTCCGCGAGTGCCGAAATAAAGAACACCACGAACATGGGGAAATGGGGGATGAAATACCAAACGCTGTTCTTCTGCGCTTCCACGATGCCCGACAGGTTCAATGTGCCCGCCGTCAACAACACGGTGACAATCACGAAGCCAATCGACACTTCATAAGACACCATTTGAGCGGCGGACCGGAGGCCTCCCAAGAACGGATATTTGGAATTGGAGGCCCAGCCCCCCATGATGATGCCATAAACACCGAGCGACGAAATCGCGAACAAATACAAAATGCCCACATTAATGTCGGCGATCACCCAGCCTTCACCCACCGGCATCACCACCCAGGCGCCCATGGCCAAGGTGAAAGTGATGAGGGGCGCCAGCAGATAGACCGCCTTATTCGCACTGGACGGAATGAGCGCTTCTTTGAAAACAAACTTCAAAAAGTCCGCAAATGACTGCAACAGGCCAAAGGCGCCCACCACATTCGGACCCCGACGCAATTGCACCGCCGCCCAGATTTTGCGGTCCGCCAACAAGAGAAAAGCCAACGACACAAGCAGCACGACCATCAGCGCCAGCGACTGGGCCACGATCCAAAGGAACGGCCACACATAAGTTGTCATGAATTGCTCATCCATGGGTGCCCGTCACTTCCTGTGATGCTTTGCGCGCCACAAACAGGGCCGAACATTCGGCCATGGTTTCACTGGCCCGCGCAATGGGGTTGGTGAGGTAATAATCGCCAATCGGCAGGGTGAAAGCGTCACCGCTTACCGAGCCAACGGATTTGTTCGCCAGCGATTGGATATCCGCGATGTCACCGGGCGTAATTTCGTCGATCGCGCCAAGATGCGGATGTTCGCCCATCAGTTTGGACCGAAGCTCCGCCAAATTGTCGTATGGCAATGCCTTGCCCACCGCGGCCGATAAAGCGCGGATTATCTTCCAATCCTCGCGCGCATCGCCAGGTGGGAAACTTGCGGCTTTGCCTTCTTGAACACGGCCTTCCGTGTTTACCCATAGCGCGTGTTTTTCGGTATAGGCCGCACCCGGCAAAATCACATCCGCTAAATGGGCGCCTTTGTCGCCGTGACTGCCTTGGAACACAACAAAGGCATCGCCAAAGAGATCCGCCTTGCTGCCGTTCGGCAATTCGTCGGTGCCGAGGAGGTACACAAGACCGATGTCGCCGGACGTGCATCCATCCATGATAGCTTGGGTATCGCGCCCGCCGGCACTGGGTAGAAATCCGATATCAAGACCGCCCACGCGGGACGCTGCCGTATGCAGAACATTAAATCCGTTCCACTCCGCAGTGAGCATGCCGGTATCGGCGGCGATCTTTGCGGCCAATGTAAGCACGGCTTCACCGTCAGCTCCGGCCAAGGCGCCCTGCCCAACGATGATCAACGGCCGGTCTGCGGAATTCAGTTTCTCCGCGAAGCTATGCTGTCCATTGGCGATTTCTTGAAGGGTCTGCGCCCCGGCGCCCAGACGTTCATATGGATAAGTGAGGTCGAGATCAGGCCCCACAACACCAATGGGGATCATTCGGTCGAGATAGGCCTGGCGGATGCGAGCATTAATAATAGGCGCTTCCCAACGCGGGTTGGTTCCCACCAACAAAACGGCGTCCGCTTCTTCAAGACCGGCAATGGTCGAATTGAACAAATAGGTCGCGCGGGCACCGCCCAAAACGCTGCCGTCCTGGCGGCAGTCCAGATGAGGGCTATCAAGCGCGGTCCAAAGATCTTTCAACGCCTTCATGGATTCGAGGCACACTTGATCACCGGCAAGAGCCGCAATCTTCTGCCCCCCGAGGGATTTGATTTTGTCGGCAACGATCTTAAATGCGTCATCCCAGGAGGCCGAGCCAAGTTTGCCGTCAGTCCGCACATAGGGGCGGTCAAGACGCTGGCGGGACAGGCCATCGCAGGCGAAGCGCGCCTTATCGGAAATCCATTCTTCGTTGACGTCTTCATGCAAGCGCGGCAACACCCGCATCACTTCACGGCCCCGGCTGTCCACACGAATGGTCGAGCCGACCGCATCCATCACATCGATGGATTCTGTTTTACGTAGTTCCCAAGGACGGGCGGAAAACGCATACGGCTTAGATGTCAGCGCCCCCACAGGACACAGGTCAATCACATTGCCGGACAATTCGGAGTTGACCGCCTGTTCCAGATAGGTGGTGATTTCCATATCTTCGCCGCGGCCAATGGCGCCGATTTCTTCAACACCCGCAACTTCCGTGGAGAACCGTACGCAGCGTGTGCAGTGAATGCAGCGGGTCATGATCGTTTTGATCAGGGGGCCCATATATTTTTCTTCGACCGCCCGCTTGTTTTCTTCATACCGCGACGTATCCACGCCATAGGCCATGGCTTGGTCTTGCAGGTCGCATTCGCCGCCTTGGTCGCAAATCGGGCAATCGAGCGGGTGATTGATGAGCAGGAATTCCATCACGCCTTCGCGGGCTTTCTTCACCGTGGGCGTATTGGTGTGAAGGACCATGCCATCGGCCACCGGCATGGCGCAGGACGCGATCGGCTTTGGCGACTTTTCCATTTCCACCAAGCACATGCGGCAATTGCCGGCGATAGACAGTCGCTCGTGATAACAAAAACGCGGAATTTCGGCGCCGGCCATTTCACAGGCTTGCAGCACGGTAAGGCCGGCTTCGACCTCGATTTCTTTTCCGTCTACGGTGACTTTGGGCATCTATTGGTTACTCCGCCGCGACCGCCGGGGTTGACCCGATACGTTCTTCAATTTCATGCCGGAAGTGACGGATAAGCCCTTGGATCGGCCACGCCGCCGCATCCCCCAAGGCGCAGATCGTGTGACCTTCCACTTGCTTCGTTACTTCGTACAGCATGTCGATTTCTTCGGGCTGCGCTTCGCCGCGCACCATGCGTTCCAGCACGCGCCACATCCACCCGGTGCCTTCCCGGCACGGCGTACACTGACCACAACTTTCATGTTTGTAGAAATAGGCAAGGCGCGCAATGGCCTTTATCAAATCCGTGGATTTGTCCATGACGATGATGGCGGCCGTGCCTAAGCCTGACTGCACGTCTTTGAGGGAATCAAAATCCATCAAGACCGTATCGCAGATGTCCTTGGGGATCATCGGCACGGAGGAGCCGCCGGGAATGATGGCTTTCAAATTATCCCATCCGCCGCGCACGCCGCCCGCATGCTTTTCAATAAGTTCCTTGAGCGGAATGCCCATTTCTTCTTCCACATTACACGGATTATTTACGTGCCCCGAAATGCAGAAGACTTTGGTGCCCGTATTATTAGGTCGGCCAAGACCGGCAAACCAGCTGGCGCCCCGCCGTAAGATCGTGGGCGCGACCGCGATGGATTCAACATTGTTCACCGTGGTCGGGCAGCCATAGAGCCCCACATTGGCCGGGAATGGCGGCTTCAAACGGGGCTGGCCTTTTTTGCCTTCCAAGCTTTCCAGAAGCGCCGTTTCTTCGCCGCAGATATAGGCACCGGCGCCATGATGCAGGTAAAGATCAAAGTCCCACCCCGATCCAGCGGCATTTTTGCCAAGCAGTCCTGCGTCATAGGCTTCATCAACGGCTGCTTGCAAACGTTCCCGTTCACGGATGAATTCGCCGCGCAGATAGATGTAGCAAGCATGAGCGCGCATGGCGAAGCTCGCCACCAGGCAGCCTTCAATCAATATGTGCGGGTCGTGCCGCATGATATCGCGGTCTTTACAGGTGCCCGGTTCGGATTCGTCCGCGTTCACCACAAGATAATGCGGCCGGTCGCCCACTTCCTTGGGCATAAAGGTCCATTTTAGACCTGTGGGAAAGCCCGCGCCCCCGCGCCCCCGCAAACCGGATTCCTTAATCTCTTCGGCAATCGCATCGTGCCCGCGTTCAAGAAGCTTTGCCGTACCGTCCCACGCGCCGCGTTTCTTCGCGGCCGGCAGGCGCCAATCGTGCAAGCCGTATAGATTCGTAAAGATGCGGTCTTTATCTTGAAGCATTACTCGTCCCCACTTCCCGCATACAGACTTTGATCCTTCAACGTGGTCGCCCCGCCGATGGGCTCGGAAGACACACGGTCTTTTTGTGGACCGGTCTTCGGCTCCTTACCCGCCCGCAAGTCGGACAAGATCGCTTCCATGGCCGGGCCATCCAGATCTTCGTAATAGTCGTCGTCAATTTGCACCATTGGCGCATTGACACAGGCGCCCAGACATTCCACTTCCATCCAGGAAAATGTTCCGTCCTCGGATATTGTCTTCTGATCTTTGTGGATGTGTTTCTTGCACGCCGCCACCACATCGTCCGATCCACGCAGCCAGCACGGTGTTGTGGTGCACACCTGCACTAAATGTTTGCCCACCGGCGACAGGTTGAACATGGTGTAGAAGGTGGCCACTTCGTAGACGCGGATATAGGCCATATCCAACATCTCGGCGACGCACCGGATGGCGGGCTCGCTCAACCAGCCTTCTTGCTTTTGCGCCACCCAAAGAAGCGGGATGACGGCGCTGGCCTGGCGGCCTTCCGGATATTTCGCAATCTGCTTTTTCGCCCAGTCCAGATTTTCCGCGTTGAACGCGAAGTCAGCCGGCTGTTCTTGCGCGAGACGACGGGTGCTCATCGGTCAATCTCCCCGAATACGACGTCAAGCGACCCCAAAATCGCAGACACGTCGGCCAACATATGGCCCTTGCTCATGTAATCCATCGCCTGCAAATGCGGGAACCCGGGCGCGCGAATTTTGCAGCGATAAGGTTTGTTCGACCCGTCGGACACTAGAAAAACGCCAAACTCACCCTTCGGCGCTTCAACGGCGGCATAGACTTCCCCTTCGGGAACCCGATAGCCTTCCGTATACAGCTTAAAGTGATGGATAAGGGCTTCCATCGACTGTTTCATCTCGCCCCGGCGCGGCGGTGAAATTTTCCCGTCGGTGGTGGTCACCGGCCCGTCCGGCATTTTCTCAATGCATTGCTTCATGATGCGAATGCTTTGGCGCATTTCTTCCATGCGGCAAAGATAGCGGTCGAAACAATCACCGTTCTTGCCCACTGGGATCTCAAAATCGAGTTCCGAATAGCATTCATATGGCTGCGACCGCCGCAGGTCCCAGGCCATGCCCGACCCCCGCACCATGACGCCGGAAAAGCCCCAGGCCAGCGCGTCTTCCGCGGAAATATATCCGATGTCCACATTGCGCTGCTTAAAGATGCGGTTTTCCGTCAGCAGCGCATCAATATCGTCGATGACTTTCGGAAACTCCTCGCAGAATTGATAAATGTCTTCAAGGAGCTTCGGCGGCAGGTCCTGATGCACCCCGCCCGGCCGCACATAGGCCGCATGCATGCGGGAGCCGGAAGCGCGCTCATAAAACACCATCAGTTTTTCGCGTTCTTCAAAGCCCCAGAGCGGCGGCGTCAATGCCCCCACATCCATGGCTTGCGTCGTGACGTTCAGTAGGTGATTAAGTAACCGGCCGATTTCGCTATACAGCACACGGATATATTGGGCGCGCTTCGGCACTGTAATGCCAAGCAGCTTCTCAACCGCTAGAGCAAACGAATGCTCTTGGTTCATCGGCGCCACATAATCCAGCCGATCGAAATACGGAACGGCCTGCAAATAGGTCTTATGTTCGATCAGTTTTTCGGTGCCGCGGTGAAGCAAACCGATATGCGGATCCACCCGTTCGACAATTTCGCCGTCAAGTTCCAGCACCAGGCGCAGCACACCGTGCGCTGCCGGATGTTGGGGTCCGAAATTGAGGCTTAGATTGCGAATTTCTGTCTCGGCCATAGCGCGCCCTAATTGCCCTTTGACTCAGGCTCGTCAGCCTTTTCGTCACCGGGAAGAATGTATTCAGCCCCTTCCCAAGGGCTCATAAAGTCAAAACGGCGGAATTCTTGTTTCAGCGAAACCGGTTCATAGGCCACACGTTTCTGCTCTTCGTCGTAACGCACTTCCACAAAACCGGTCAGCGGAAAATCTTTACGCAACGGGTATCCGTCGAAGCCATAATCCGTTAGCAAACGGCGTAGATCCGGATGGTTGGAAAAGAAAATGCCGTACATGTCATAGGCTTCGCGTTCGAACCAATCGGCTGCCGGATAGACCTCTGCGCAGCTGGGGATCGCCGTTTCTTCGTCGGCCTGCAGCTTCACGCGAATGCGGTGGTTCTGATGCAGGCTGAGCAAGTGGTAAACAACATCGAACCGCTCGGTGCGTTCCGGATAATCCACACCACAAATGTCGATCAGCACCGAAAAACGGCACATCCCATCATCTCGCAGAAACTTCATCAGCGGCACAATTTGGTCCGCCTGCGCATGAACCGTCAGCTCGCCATACGCAACTTGTACGCTTTTGACGGCTTGTTCCATATTGCTTGCAATATGGTCGCCGAGTTCAGTTAGGCCATTGTCGTTCATAATTCCCGCCGGGTTCTGGCCGGCCTTGCTTCGCGTTCTTTTTATCGTTCAATGGTGCCCGTGCGCCGGATCTTCCGCTGCAATTGAAGGATGCCATACAGCAACGCTTCCGCTGTGGGCGGACACCCGGGAACGTAGACATCTACCGGCACAATGCGGTCACATCCACGAACCACCGAATAGGAATAGTGGTAATACCCGCCCCCATTGGCGCAACTGCCCATGGATATGACGTAACGCGGTTCCGGCATTTGGTCATACAGCTTGCGCAAAGCGGGCGCCATTTTGTTGGTCAGCGTGCCCGCTACGATCATCACATCAGACTGGCGTGGTGACGCACGCGGTGCCACGCCGAAACGCTCCAGATCGTAGCGCGGCATATTGGTCTGCATCATTTCGACGCCACAGCACGCGAGACCAAATGTCATCCACATGAGGGAGCCGGTGCGGGCCCAGTTCACCAAATCGTCGAAGCGCGCAACAAGAAAGCCTTTGTCCCCAAGCTCGTTCGAAAATTGCTCAAACGCGGGATCACCGGGTTGAAGGGTTGTCGTACCGCCCGCCAAAGGGGCCGGCGGTTGAGCGTTTTCTACTCCCATTCCAAGGCTCCCTTCTTCCATTCGTAAATAAATCCGATGGTTAAAACGCCTAAGAACACCATCATCGACCAAAAGCCGAACAGTCCGACCTCTTTAAACGCTACCGACCAGGGGAAAAGAAAAGCGACTTCCAGGTCAAAAATGATGAACAGGATCGCCACCAGATAGAAACGCACATCGAACTGCATACGCGCGTCGTCGAACGCATTGAACCCGCATTCATATGCAGAGTTTTTTTCTGGATCCGGCTTTTGAACGGCTACGATGAACGAAGCAAGTAAAAGCACCAATCCAAGTGCGAGAGAAATCCCCAAAAAGATGATGATGGGGAGGTAACTGAGCAGAAGCTCTTCCACGGCAAACCTCGGTGTCGGAATGTGTCAGGCTGCCCGCTTGACGTCGATTCGTTATTACATTTCGCGGCGCAGTATATCCACGCGCCCCCAGGATGCAATGCCTCCCAATGCCGCAAAACGCGACATAAGACACAGCAGAATTTGTACTATTTGAAATTGTGTGACTTAGGGAAAAATGGCGGGAGTGACGGGACTCGAACCCGCGACCTCCGGCGTGACAGGCCGGCGCTCTAACCAAACTGAGCTACACCCCCGTGCCGTTGACAGCACCGGGAAAAAGGTCCCGATCGACACGCAGAAGCGCGTGTGTACGGCAGCGCCTCATGGGTGTCAAGAATAGACCGTAACGGTAGCGGATTTCTTACTCGAACCGCAAAATTACGAAAAGATGGTGGGCGATGACAGGCTCGAACTGCCGACCCTCTCGGTGTAAACGAGATGCTCTTCCAACTGAGCTAATCGCCCTAAGGGGCGGCAAAGAAACACACATCCGAGTAAATGTCCACAAGACATTCAGCGAATTTTTTGCCGCAGATGTGGACCGGGTAAGAAGTCATTGCGGCCCCTGTTGGGGGCCGCAGTCATGATTTTCAGTTTACAGAATCTTTCAGCTGCTTACCGGCCTTAAACTTAGGCTGGTTCGACGCTGGAATTTGGATTTTTTCGCCAGTACGCGGGTTACGTCCTTCACTGGCCGCACGACGCGTGACCGAGAACGTTCCAAAACCGACAAGCCGTACTTCCTCACCCTGCTTAAGAGAGTCGGTGATAATATCAAACACACTATCCACCGCCTTGGTGGCTTCCGCCTTTGCAAGATCGGTCGTATCGGCAACTTTGGCAATTAGATCATTTTTATTCACGTTGGAGTCCCCTTCCATCAGGACGCTCGAATTTATTCGGCGATAGTATCCCCACGCCAACCTTGCGGCAAAGTAAAAACGGCAGAAAACTGTCGATTTTGAGGGGCAAAACGCCAAGTCACCCGTGAATTTCTGGCGTGATTCTGGGGGAAGAGTCAAAGAAAGGGCAAAAAAAGGCCCCGTTTACACCCGTTTTGGGCGCAAACGAGGCCATTTTGATCGCCTTTTGGTTCTAATGGGTCAAAGATTGGCTTTTTTCGCCTGCTTTGTCCTTAACCGCACCAAGATCAACCGAATCATCCCATTCAATGGCAACCAGCGGGCGGGCCAGCGCCTTTTCAAGGACTTCTTCAACGGTCGCAACCGGGATGATCTCGAGCTCGTCTTTCACATTGTCCGGGATATCCGCGAGATCCTTCTCGTTTTCCTCTGGGATCAGGATGGTTTTCAACCCACCCCGCAGAGCCGCGAGAAGCTTCTCTTTCAATCCACCGATCGGCAGAACGCGGCCACGCAAGGTCACCTCGCCTGTCATCGCCACTTCTCGGCGAACCGGAATACCGGTCAAGACGGACACAATCGATGTCACCATCGCGACACCAGCCGAGGGCCCGTCTTTCGGGGTCGCCCCTTCAGGCACGTGCACGTGGATATCGACCATGTCGAACTTGGGCGGTTCGATACCGAAGTCCACACTTTTCGACCGAACAAAGGACCGTGCGGCGTCAATCGATTCCTTCATGACATCGCCCAGCTTACCGGTCGTGGTCATCTTGCCTTTACCGGGCAGTTTGACGGCTTCAATCGCCAGGATATCGCCCCCAACTTCCGTCCACGCAAGACCGGTGACCACACCGACCTGGTCTTCCGTATCCGCCTGACCAAAACGGAACCGGCGGACACCGGCATAGTCATTAAGATTTTCAGACGTCACTTCGACCTTGTCTTGGTCTGTGGTCAGAATCTCTTTGACCGCCTTACGGGTCAGGTTCGCGATTTCCCGTTCCAAATTCCGCACGCCGGCCTCACGGGTGTAATACCGAATGAGATCACGCAGGGCGTCGTCCGTGATGGACCATTCGCCTTTGCGAACACCATGCGCTTCGATTTGCTTGTCGATCAAATGGCGACGGGCAATCTCCACCTTCTCATCTTCCGTGTACCCAGGAATGCGAATGATCTCCATCCGATCCAATAGGGGTTGCGGCATGTTGAGCGAGTTGGCGGTTGTCACGAACATGACATCCGACAGATCGTAATCGACCTCCAGATAATGATCCGCGAAGGTACTGTTCTGTTCCGGATCCAACACCTCCAGTAAGGCAGAGGACGGATCACCGCGGAAGTCCGCGCCCATCTTGTCGATTTCGTCCAGCAAGAAAAGCGGATTGCTGTGCTTTGCTTTTTTCATCGACTGAATGATCTTGCCGGGCATCGACCCGATATAGGTGCGCCGGTGACCGCGGATTTCCGCTTCATCGCGAACGCCGCCTAAGGACATGCGCACGAATTCACGTCCGGTACACCGGGCGATCGACTTACCAAGAGACGTCTTACCAACGCCTGGAGGGCCAACCAGACACAAGATCGGACCTTTCAGTTTTTTCGCGCGTTGCTGGACCGCGAGATATTCCAGGATCCGTTCCTTGACCTTCTCAAGACCGTAGTGATCCGCATTCAGGATTTCTTCGGCCTTTTTCAGGTCCTTCTTGATGCGTCCGCGCTTTGCCCACGGAATCGACAACAGCCAATCCAGATAATTCCGGACAACCGTCGCTTCGGCTGACATGGGGCTCATATTGCGGAGCTTCTTCATCTCCGCCTGCGCTTTTTCTTTGGCTTCTTTGGACAGCTTGGTTTCGTTGATGCGCTCTTCCAACTCACCAAGTTCGTCGCGGCCATCTTCGCCTTCGCCCAGTTCTTTCTGAATCGCTTTCAGTTGTTCGTTCAGATAGTACTCGCGCTGGGTCTTCTCCATCTGCCGCTTCACACGGCTGCGGATCTTTTTCTCAACGTGCAGGACGCTGATTTCCCCTTCCATCAGAGAATAAACTTTCTCGAGACGGGACGGGACACTGTCGATTTCAAGCAATTCCTGCTTTTCAGGAATCTTGATTGCCAGATGCGACGCGACCGTGTCGGCAAGTTTTGACGCGTCTTCAATCTGATTGATAGAGACCAAAACTTCCGGGGGGATCTTCTTGTTGAGCTTCACATATTGCTCAAACTGGGTGATCACCGAACGGCTGAGGGCTTCAAGCTCCTTTTCCGTTCCTTGATCTTCCAAGATCTCTTGCGCATGTGCTTCAAAGAAATCCTCATTCTCTGTGAACGAGGTGATTTTCGCGCGTGCACCGCCTTCGACCAACACTTTGACGGTCTGGTCAGGCAATTTCAGAAGCTGCAGAACAGAGGCGATCGTTCCGACCTGAAAGATATCATCCGTTGTCGGATCATCATCCGCAGCGTTTTTCTGGGCAACAAGAAGAATCTTCTTGTCGTCCAGCATGACGTCTTCAAGCGCCCGCACAGACTTTTCGCGCCCTACAAAGAGCGGCACGATCATATGGGGGAAAACAACAATGTCCCGCAATGGGAGCACTGGATAAACCCGCCCATTTTCATCCGTTGCGTATGTCTCGAAGTTTTCGTCGCGTTCGTCCATATTGGATCCTTAGGTTATTTGACGCTGATCTATCGTGATTCTACCCAAAAGAAGTTTGGCAACCGATAACAAGCGATCAAGCGCTAATTTGGCGTGTCGTTAAGATTTAATTGGAGACCGACAGGAAATAGATCAAGGGGGGCGCACCCCCCTTTTTTATTAAAAGTCAGAAAGCTTCGGAATTTCCTGCAAAAACAATCGCTTATGCGCTTGTTTCAACCTCATCTCTGCGGTCGGCATAGATGTAAAGCGGACGGGCGCGGCCTTCGACAACCTCTCCGTTAATAACCACCTCTTCCACACCATCAAGCGCCGGCAATTCGTACATCGTGTCGAGCAGAATGCCTTCCATGATCGACCGCAAACCCCGTGCACCGGTCTTACGGGCGATGGCCTTACGGGCCACCGCATTCAGCGCATCGTCCGAAAATGCGAGGCTGGTATCTTCCATCTCGAAGAGACGCTGATACTGCTTGACCAGAGCATTTTTCGGGCGGGTCAAGATTTCGACCAGCGCTTCTTCGCTCAAATCTTCAAGCGTCGCGATCACGGGCAAGCGGCCAACGAATTCCGGGATGAGGCCGAATTTCAACAGATCTTCCGGTTCGACGTCTTTTAGAATCTGACCCACATTGCGGTCATCCAAGCCTTTTACATCGGCTCCAAAACCAATGGACGTGCCACGGCCACGGCCGGAAATCACCTTATCCAATCCGGCGAACGCACCACCGCAAATGAAGAGGATATTGGTGGTATCCACTTGCAGGAATTCCTGCTGCGGATGCTTTCGGCCACCCTGAGGTGGAACGCTGGCAACCGTGCCTTCCATGATCTTCAACAAAGCCTGCTGAACGCCTTCGCCCGACACGTCCCGTGTGATGGACGGGTTGTCGGATTTACGGCTGATCTTGTCGACCTCGTCAATGTAGACAATGCCGCGCTGGGCGCGTTCCACATTGTAATCAGCGGATTGCAGCAGTTTCAGAATGATGTTTTCAACATCTTCACCCACATAGCCCGCTTCGGTCAGCGTGGTGGCGTCCGCCATGGTGAAGGGAACGTCCAGAATGCGCGCCAATGTCTGGGCCAGCAATGTCTTACCGCAACCGGTCGGACCGATCAGCAGGATGTTCGATTTCGCGAGTTCTACATCATTGTTCTTCGCGGAATGATTCAGACGCTTGTAATGATTGTGAACCGCAACAGACAGCACACGCTTTGCTTGGGCCTGGCCGATTACGTAGTCATCAAGGACACGGCAAATTTCTTGGGGTGTTGGAACGCCATCGCGTGACTTAACAAGAGAGCTCTTATTCTCTTCGCGAATGATGTCCATGCACAGTTCGACACATTCGTCGCAGATGAACACAGTCGGTCCGGCAATCAGCTTGCGAACTTCGTGTTGGCTCTTCCCGCAAAACGAACAGTAGAGCGTATTTTTCGAATCGCCGCCGCTAACCTTGCTCATACATGCTCCTTGGTCCGTTACGCCACCAGTTGCCCAGGTCTTCGTGAAAGACACCAAATATAGTGGTCTTTCAAAAAAAACTGCAATTTTTTTGGGCAGCTGGTTTGGCCCTTACCCGTTACTCCGTATTCGACCACGATATGGAACTAGGGATCAAGAATTGATTAAGTGGATGCTTCGCTGGTTTGGTCAACCGTACGTTCTTCAACCACCGTGTCAACAATCCCGAATTCCTTTGCCTCCGCAGCCGTGAGAAAACTATCCCGATCAAGAGTTTTCTCTACTATTTCAATGTCTTGCCCCGTGTGCTTAACGTAAATTCTGTTAAGACGATCCTTGATCGCAAGGATATCCTGGGCATGGCGCTCAATATCAGCGGCTTGGCCTTGGAAGCCGCCCGATGGCTGATGCACCATTATTCTCGCATTAGGCAAAGCAAATCTCATGCCCTTCTGCCCGGCCGCCAGCAACAATGACCCCATCGAGGCCGCCTGGCCCACACAAAAGGTGGACACTGGCGGGCGGATATATTGCATCGTGTCGTAGATCGCCAGACCAGAGGTCACAATGCCCCCCGGCGAATTGATGTACATGGCGATCTCTTTTTTGGGATTTTCCGACTCGAGAAGCAGTAATTGAGCCGTCACCAGAGTTGCCACCATGTCGTTGACGGGACCGCTGACGAAGATGATTCTTTCTTTTAGAAGGCGCGAATAAAGGTCCATCGCGCGTTCGCCCCGGTTTGTCTGTTCAACCACCATGGGCACGAGGGTGTTCATTGTAATATCGTAGGGGTGGCTCATTCTGTTATCCTGCCCTGTGGGTCATCTTATGGGGCCGTAAGAAGAATCAATCATAGGCCCCGAAAGTAAAAATTTGGTCTGAAATCGGCGGATCAAGAGGGATTTTTCTCCGACGCACCAACCAATACCAGATTCCGTGTCCTTTGATCCCAAAATGACACGGAATTATGGCGAGATTGTTCCAGGACTGGACAACACCAGTTCGACAATGCCAAATCGACAATGCCGGTGTTCACCGACGACGCCTTATTCCGCGTCATCCGCCTCTTTTTTTGCCTTGGAAGCCGCTTTCTTTTTAGGGGCAGCCTTCTTCTTTTTGGGGGCGGCCTTCTTTTCTTCTTCCGCTTCCTCGTCTGGATCTTTCATCAATTCTTCGCGTGACACCGTCACATCATTGATGGTTGCCAGTTCCGAGACGAAATCCACCACTTTGTCCTCAAACAAAGGGGCGCGGATTTCGGCCATCGCGCCTGGATTTTGCTGATAAAATTGGAAAATCTGGGTTTCTTGACCGGGGTACTGACGGGCCCGCTCTGCAATGGAGCGATTCAGTTCTTCCTGGCTAACCGAAATATTGTTCACGCGGCCAACTTCCGCCAACAGCAGCCCCAAGCGTACGCGGCGTTCGGCGATTTCCCTGTATTCCGCCTTTAGCTCTTCTTCGGGCTTGTCTTCTTTTTCTTCGTCCGGTTGGTGCTGAACTTGGTGCCAGATTTGTTCGAATTCAGTTTCGACCATGCCAGGCGGCAATTCGAAACTGTGAAGCTCGTCCAGCTTGTCGAGCATGTTGCGCTTTAGACGGGCGCGGGACACGGACTTGTAGTCTTCAGAAATTTGGTTGGACAGGGTCTCTTTAAGTTTGTCGAGCGATTCGAGTCCAAGCTTTTCCGCCAGCGCATCGTCAACGGAGACGTCATCGGGTGCACTGACGCTGTTTACGGTGACATCGAACTCGGCATCCTTGCCCTTCAGGTTCTCCGCGCCGTAGTCGTCGGGGAAGGTGACTTTGATTGTCTTTTCGTCGCCTTTCTTCGCGCCGATCAGCTGCTCTTCAAAGCCGGGGATAAACTGGTTCGAGCCGATGGTCAGACGAATATCGTCGCCCTTGCCGCCGTCAAATTCTTCGCCATCCACACGGCCGACAAAATCAATCTGCAAGGCGTCCCCATCCTGCGCCTTTTCTTTTTCATCGCGCTCTGAGTAGCTGCGGTTCTGTTCCGCCAACCGGGTGAGCATCTCGTCCAAATCTTCGTCTGCCACTTCGGCGACCGGACGGTCCAGCTCGAGCTTCGCAAGATCCGTGATTTCAAAGTCGGGCATGACTTCAACGGCAATCTTAAAGCTTAAATCTTCCTTGCCTTCCACGACCGGCTCTATTTCGCCGTCCATATCGACTTTCGGCTGGATGGCCGGACGCAGGTCGTTGTCGTTAATGGCCTTTTGGGTGCCCTCGTTCATGGCTTCCTGGATGATTTCGCCCATCATCGATTTGCCATAGGTCTTTTTCAGAAAAGGCACCGGTACCTTGCCTGGGCGAAAGCCATTCATCCGCACCTGGCCCTTAATCGATTCCAGATGGTTCATAAGACGTTCGTCGAGATCCTCGCGCGTGATCGTAATCTGGTATTCGCGGCTGAGGCCTTCTGAGTTTGTTTCTGTAACTTGCATATCGGAGCGCCTATGAACGGCCGGGCCAGCCTTCTGGCAACCGGCATCTTGTCTGAAATTTGGTGCGGGTGGAGGGACTTGAACCCCCACGACTTGCGTCACCAGAACCTAAATCTGGCGTGTCTACCAATTCCACCACACCCGCGGAAGGCCATTGGGCCTGAGAAATTGGGCGCTTTCTATAGCACGTGTGGTTTAAAAATCACCAGCGATCTGATGCCTAAGGACATTTTTTCTAAGACCCGAGCATTTCTGCGCTTTCCAAAACATCCGGCACCGCCCAGGGGAGGTCTTCAGCGATCAATCCCGCCCCCAGATGGGCAGCGCAGGCGCCATGAATCCAGACAGCGGCACAAGCCGCCTCCCACGCTGGCATGCCTTGAGCGAGAAGGCCCAGAACGAGGCCCGATAACACATCGCCCGCCCCGGCAGTGGCGAGTGTCGCCGGCGCATTATTGTTTATCGCCACGAGGCCATCCGGTGAGGCAATCACCGTGTCCGCCCCTTTGAGGACGATAATTGCCCCGGACCGCGCGGCAGCTGAGCGCGCAGCGTCGGCTTTCCCCTCAGGCAGGTCTTTAAGGTCCGGAAACAAACGGGCAAACTCGCCCATATGAGGCGTGAGAACAGTTGTGTCCCCGCACAAGCCAAACAGCCTGTCTTGATGATCTTGAAACGAGGTCAGCGCATCGGCGTCTAAAACCGCAGCGGGACCGGCTTGAAGCGCTGCTTTGACATAGTCGCGGGTGACACCGCCCACACCAAAGCCCGGACCAATCGCCACCGCATTTTTTCGGGCGTCTTTCAGCACGGCTGCAAGCGCCTCTGCCTGGTCGATTTCGGTCACCATCACGGTGGTAAGCTGCGCCGCCAATTCCGGGATCGCCGCAAAGGGCGCGCCGACAGTGACCAGCCCTGCCCCGACCCGAAGCGCCGCCGTCGCCGCCAAACGCGCCGCGCCGGTTTTGCCAAAGCCGCCGCTCACCACCAAGGCGTGGCCTTTCGTGTATTTGTGATCGTCGCCGGAGAATTTGGGAAAGGTCTGCCGCCACAGCATAGGTGTATTCACAAAGGTTTTCGGGCCGATGTGCTCGAGCACATCCGGACTGATACCGATTTGGGCCACCGTCACATGGCCACACAGCGTCCGTCCCGGCAACAGCAAATGCCCCGGCTTTTTACGAAAGAAAGTCACGGTGTTGTTCGCGACAAAAGAAGTCCCGCGCACAGCCCCCGTATTGCCATCAATGCCGCTCGGCACATCCACCGATAATACCGTACACTGATTGTTATTATTAACTTGGTCAATTAATCGCGCGAGGTTCCCCTCGATCGGCCGCGCAAGGCCGGCCCCGAAAACCGCATCAATCACAAGGTCGGCGTTGACAATAAGACTTTCGTCTATGGGTAGGATTGACGCGCCGGGAACGGCCATCCATTGTTCCATCGCCCATTTGGCATCGCCTTGTAGTGCCGACGGATCCCCCAGCAGCCCAACACGCAAGGTCCAGTGTTGGGCGCCATCCCGCTCCATCAGGTCAGCCAACGCCGTTGCAGCCACGAAACCGTCGCCGCCATTATTTCCAGGACCGCATAGGACGGCGATTGTCCCGGCCGCGCACATGTCAACCGCCGTCGCGGCCACAGCCCGGCCCGCCTTATCCATCAGCTCAATGCCGGGTATCCCCCCGTCAATGGTGAGAGCATCCGCACGATACATGTCGTCCACGGAAAGAAGTTCGGTAAACGACGTATCGGTTTTTCTGGAGAGGTCGTCGGTCATTTGGTGGACTATCGAACCTGCGTCTCGGCTTCATCCCCAAGCGAGACCAGAGACATACTGTCGCTGGCCACGTCGATTGTTGTGATCGAACAATTATTGGGCCGAAACACCACCATGCGGTCGTCTTGTTGAATGCTTCCCACAATGACGTTAATGGCGATGAAGTGCGAAAAGACAACCGTGTCCTTTTGAAGTGCTTGCACCGCCGAGACGCAATTCTGGCGCCATGTTTCCAGCGACGGATCGCCAATCTCTGTCCATGTGCCCGGCATGATCGAGCGCAGCCATTCGGTGCGGGCCGTCAAGTCGTCCGTCGGTGACGGAATTTCCGCCACCTCCGGCACGATCTTTGGGGTGACGCCCCATTGCTCACTTAACGGATTGGCCGTTTCCTGACACCGGCGCAAGGGGCTTGAGATCACATCGAGCGGCCCCTTACCTGCCAACGCATCCCGGGCCGCTTTCGCCTGGGTCCAGCCAAGCTCACTCAAACCGGGATCAAGGTCCTCTCCAAAACCACCGGCGGCTTGACCGTGGCGGACCAAATAAATGCGCGGCACGGGTTACCCTCCCTCAAAAACAAAGCGGTTGGTTTTGTCGCCCGGCGTGACGGTTCCGGTGGCGCCCAGCATGTCCATTTCCATCATTTTTTGAAGTGTTGCCGGATCGCTTTCGCTATGGGCGATGAACCGGTCCCCATTCTCCAAACGCCCAACGATCAATCCCATATTGGGGCCATCGCGCCCATGGACGACCGTATAGGTTTCGACCTGACCTTTGCCGGATGGATAGGGATCAAACCGGGGATGCGCCATCGCATCCAGTTCTTTCTGGTAAACCGCAGGATCTTCGCGCGCCCAGTCGCCCTCAAAGGGGTCGGTCGAATAAATGCCCATGGAGTGTTTGGTGACATACCACCCGTTCCCGGTGAGGAGCCCGAAGGATTTGGGCGTCGCCCGTACCTTCTCGACCATGGTTGCGATGGAATGCATGACGTAATTGTTCCCGGCCCCGCCGAAATACGGCAGACCACCGGTCACCGTTAGGCCACGCGGATCATCGAGCGAAATGCCGATTTCCTGCGCGCCAATTTCCACCGCCGATGGAAAACAGGAATAGAGGTCGAAATAATCCATCTCATCGACCGTCTTACCGGCCATGGTGAACGCTTTTTGCGCGATGGTGCGAATGGCGGGGGACGAGTGATAGTTCACCCGATCGGTGAAATACCACAAATCATGGGCATCGCCGCAGCCATGCAGATACACCCATTTCGATTCATCGATTCCCATCTCTCGGGCTGTCTTCACATTCGTCATGATGACGGCCGCGGCCATATCAATCCGAATGATGGCGTTCATATACTTCGTATACGGAAACCCTACATAGCGATTGCTGTCGCTCACAGTCGCCACGTCTTCCGGCGTGCGATAGGTCGGAAACCATGCATGCGGGTTTTCTGACGCCACTTTTGAAAACCTTGAAAAAAGAGCGCCGATCTTTTGTTGATGATCCTCGACGCTGGCGCCGTTATGACCGCGGATGGCGTTTTCAAAAAGCGGATAGACGTTCACCGGAAAATAAAATGCATGTGCTTTTTCCTGTTCGTTGGTGCCGCTGCGATCATCTCCGATATGGATGGGGGAGCCGCCTGGATCATCTCCCCAATCGAGCTGCGCGCCCTCATTGAGGGCTGCGGTCATGGTCGCCAGGTTTTCCGACCCGGCGAGGATCGCGATGTTCGTTTCGCCGTTCGCGATTTCCTCTGCTGTGCGGTTCACCAGCCATTGGGGCGTGTTGCCGCCGGCCGCTGTATAATATTCCTTTGCCGGATTGGCTCCGATGGCTTTCGCAACGGTGCGCGGCGCGTTTTTGTATTGGCCGATCGGCAAGCGGCCCACTTCGGAACTATCCGCCGTAAATCTGACAACCGAAATATTGTCCGCACTTTTTAGAATTTTGTCCGCCTGCCCCGTATCGTCCGCCGCAATGTGAACCGCTTTCAAAAGCAGTTCCATGGGTGACAGCGACTCCCGCCAGTTTTTCTGTTGAGCTGTTCGCTGGGTAAACTGGCCAACGCCAATCAATATGGGCGTGTTGTCATGTGGCACGTCTTCATCCTCATTTTTAGTGTGTGTTCATGTATCTGCGGAGCCGCTCTGCGGCTTCTGTTAGAACGTCGCGCCTCTTACAAAAACAGAAGCGCAAAATCTTTCCATCCCTGTCACCTGAATAAAAAGGCCCCATGGGAATGCTCGCGACTTTGGCCTCAATCGTTAACTGGCGGCACACCTCATCCGCGGTTCCTCTAAGGCCGGTTTGCGAGAAATCACCGGTTACGAAATAGGTTCCATGACACGGTGCCATGTCAAACCCAATCGAAGAAAGCGCCTGCCGGATCAAATCCCTTTTGTCCTGCATGACCTGCGCGAGCGTCTCAAAATAGCTGTCCGGTTTTGAAAGCCCATAGGCGACAGCTAGCTGCAAAGCAGGCGGCGTTGTGTACGTGGTGTATTGATGGGCCCGGCTGATCCCGCGCATTAAATTTTCCGGCGCCGTTATATAGCCAACTTTCCACCCAGTGAGAGAAAAGGTTTTGCCCGCAGATCCAATTCGGACCGACCGCTCCCGCATGCCCGGCAGCGTCATCAAGGGGATGTGACCGACGCCGTCAAACACCAAGTGCTCGTAAACTTCGTCGCAAATGGCATAGGCATCATGAGCCTGTACCAGGTCGGCAATGAATGTCAGTTCGTCGTCACTAAACACTTTGCCCGTGGGGTTCATCGGCGAATTGACGACAATGGCTTTCGTCCGGGGGCCAAAGGCGTCCGCTAACGTCTCCCTTGGCAGCTCCCAGTGGGGTGCCACCAATTCGACCACCTTTGCCGTTGCCCCCGCCCGTTCAATGATCGGAATGTAGCTGTCATAGGCCGGCTCCAGGACGATCACCTCATCCCCCGGCTGCAGAATGCCAAAAAAGCAATCCGCCAGGGCTTCTGTGGCTCCAGAGGTGACCATGACTTCGGATTGCCAATCCACATCCAAGCCGTAGAACCGCTTGTTGTGGGCGGCGACTTCCAGGCGAAGCGCGTCAACACCCATCATCGGGGGATATTGGTTTTGACCGTCCAATAGCGCTTGCGATGCGTGCTCTATGATGTCTTGCGGCCCATCTTCGTCGGGAAATCCTTGGCCCAGATTGATCGCCCCCTGTTCCAACGCCAAACTCGACATTATGGCGAAGATCGTGGTGCCCCGTTCCGCCAATCCCCGATTGAGTTCTTTCATACGTGATCCACCTCTTGCTGGGTTTTCATAAAGCGATCTTCATTTTTCTGCACACTTTTTCATCGGATGCGCTATTTATTGAGCACTTCAGTGACTTAAATCGACCCACCTGTTGAGGTTCCGTCCGCCAAATCCCAGTGTTTCCTTAGTGTTCGGAAGGCGTAAACCATATTGGCACGACCCGTGCTACCAACCTCGCGGGGCGGGTAATTTTCAGGTCCAGATATAAGCGGAGATCCGGAGATCGATGAAAAAAATTGAGGCAATCATCAAGCCTTTCAAGTTGGACGAAGTAAAAGAAGCACTTCAGGAGGTCGGCCTGCAAGGCATTACGGTGACGGAAGCGAAAGGCTTCGGTCGTCAAAAGGGCCATACAGAATTGTATCGCGGCGCAGAGTATGTGGTGGATTTTCTGCCAAAGGTGAAGATAGAAATCGTCCTTCAGGATGATGTTGTCGACCGTGCTGTCGAAGCGATCCAACAATCGGCCAAAACTGGTCGAATAGGTGACGGCAAAATCTTTATAAGTGGGGTAGAAGAAGTTATTCGAATTAGAACCGGGGAAACAGGCCAGGAAGCAATCTAGGCTTGGGTCTCCAATAAACGCCCGTTCGGGCACATCTTACCAATCGAAATCACAATTACAGGAAGCGAGCAAATGGCCAACGCGAAATCTGTGCTGCAAATGATATCTCAGAAGGACGTGAAATACGTAGATCTGCGTTTCACCGACCCTAAGGGGAAATGGCAGCACGTCAGCTTTGACGTCAACATGGTGGACGAAGACTTCTTCGCCGAAGGACAAATGTTTGACGGTTCATCCATCTCCGGCTGGAAAGCGATTAACGAATCCGACATGAACCTCATGCCGGACCTCAACACGGCTGTCATGGACCCATTCATGGCACAACCAACGATGGCCATCTTCTGTGACGTCTTGGAACCGTCCACGGGACAGCCTTATGACCGCGACCCGCGCTCCACGGCAAAAAAGGCTGAAGCCTATCTTCAGTCCACCGGCGTGGGCGATGCGGCGTTCTTTGGACCGGAAGCGGAATTCTTCGTCTTTGACGACGTGCGGTTCTCGGTAGATCAGAACAAAACCGGCTTTGAGATCGACAATGTTGAAGGCCCGTACAACACGGGTACCGAATACGAAATCGGCAATATGGGCCACCGCCCGAAAGCAAAGGGTGGTTACTTCCCTGTGCCGCCAATCGACAGCGGACAAGACCTGCGCTCTGAAATGTTGACGGTCATGCGTGAAATGGGCGTCGACACGGAAAAACACCACCACGAGGTGGCCCCTAGTCAGCACGAATTGGGGATGAAGTTCGACACCCTTGTGAGCGTCGCTGACAAATTGCAGATCTACAAGTATGTGATCCACATGGTTGCTGCTGCCTACGGCAAGTCGGCCACCTTCATGCCGAAGCCGGTCTATGGCGACAACGGCTCGGGCATGCACGTTCACCAGTCAATCTGGAAATCCGGTAAGCCGACATTCGCCGGCTCTGGTTACGCAGACCTGTCCGACACCTGCCTGTATTACATCGGCGGCATTATTAAGCACGCGAAAACACTGAATGCGTTCACCAACTCCACGACCAACAGCTACAAGCGTCTGGTTCCTGGTTTTGAAGCGCCTGTGTTGCTTGCGTATTCCGCGCGCAACCGGTCCGCATCTTGCCGTATTCCATTTGCGCCAAGCGCGAATGGTAAGCGCGTTGAAGTGCGCTTCCCGGATGCGGCGTCCAATCCATACTTTGCGTTTGCCGCAATGTTGATGGCCGGTCTGGACGGGATTGAAAACCAAATCCACCCGGGCGATCCGATGGACAAAGACTTGTACGCGCTGCCACCTGAAGAATTGGCGGATGTACCGACCGTATGCGGATCATTGCGCGAAGCAATCGATGCGTTGAATACGGACCGCGCCTTCCTAACCAAAGGCGGCGTCTTCTCTGACGATCAGCTTGACGCTTATGCAGAGCTGAAAATGGAAGAAGTTATTGAGTTTGAAACGACCCCACATCCGGTCGAATTCAAGAACTACTACAGCGTATAATCCACTCCTCCCCAGGAGCTTTAGGGGGCCGCCCTTCGGGGCGGCCCCTTTTTTATTTAAGCGATGCGCCACTCCACAGCTTCGAAAATTGCTCGCAGTGAATAAGCAGGCTTTCATACTCTGCCAGAGAGACATCATCCGGAATGGCAAACCGCTGCGCCCCCTCATTATCCTCTAACAGACCGATAAAGACGGACGCCTCTGTTGCGTTTTGATCAGTGAGGTCCCCCAGACCGGTGGGGGACAAGAAGAGTTTGAGGTCAGGCCCGCTTTGGGTGGCGAACGCCGCGTCCAATTCCACATAACGCTGCCCCCCTTCTTGCACGACCCGCCATGCTCCGTCAGTGCCGTAACTTTTCTGCGTCCACTCTCCGCTGGCGACAACAATGCTCAAACTATCAATGGTAACCACATCGTCCGCGGACAATGCCGGCTCACCCCCCGCGCCTTGAACATTTTCTGTCGCGGCTGGTTCTGTCGCGGCCGGCAATTCCGACGTTTCGTCGGTAGCATCCGCGTCGTCAACCGTCGCGTCGGCTATTTCTGGTGGCGATGCATCGTCACGCGCATACTCAATCACCAGAACGCCAAGTCCGACAAATATAAGCACAATGATGTATAATCTTGTCAGCATATCCCCCGCCTCCTTCATTACCGGCTCCCAGCGTGCCACAAAACTGTGATGTTTCGAAGCCCCTCGTGGGAAATCGCGGTTCCGCGGGTCTATTTCGGTGCTATTTCGGTGTATTTCGGTGACAGTGCACTTAATTCATGATGAGGCGTGCCAAATGCCCCATGGCGATACGACAAGGCCGAAAAGCACACCGATCAAATGAGTGCACTGTCACCGTATTCACACAGTCGCGGGGGTGGCGATCATTCGGCCCCCTGTTGGCGTCTTCACATGCAATCCCTGGTCGATGCCATAAGCTCGCCGGATAGTGCTTTTTGCGTCAGGCCATCATCATTCACATAAAATGGGGGACACATGAAAAACCAACCTTTCACGGCGAGCTTAACGCCGGACTACGCTGTCCACAGCGAAAGCGCGGACGCCGAGGCTTTAAAGCTGCAACCAAAGACGATTAAGCTGTCAAACGGCCTCTTGGCGGTCGGCGGCGGTAATATTGAAGTCGCCGGCAATACCATCTCGAGGCTGACCGACGGCCTTATCAGCAATGTCGAAATCACCAAAATCGACGGCGTCATCTACACCTACCAGATCATTGTGACCGGCCGCGGCGGGTTTGAACAAGGCGGCTATGGTTGGTACTTCGCGTTCGGTGACATGACGGGTGACACCTACAATCTTAGTGTCCTGTCCCCGGTGATTGAAAATCACTATGTCGATTACAACAGCCGGGAACCAGCCGTGACAGAAATTGTGATTGGAGGATATGCCAAATCCTGATGATGAGATTTTTTCGGGACGACTAAATTTCGGTGACGAATTTCGGTGACAGGGAATTTCGGTGACAGTGCACTTATTTTGTCCCGCGCGCCTCACGCATTTTAGTCACGCGGCTTCGGCCCCCGCTTGGCCGGCCGGAACACGCGCCCGGTCTTACGTTCCAGCGTCTTTAAAAACGCCGCCTTCCCCAGCGGCCGCCCGATGGTTTCTGCACGGCGTAACGCCATCGACAGGTCCTCATCCTCGCCCGCCTCAATCAGCGCCGCAAATTTTGGAAACCGGTCACGAACTGGCCCGGTATCCGTCACCAACCCCCGCCTCTTGCGGGACAGTTGATCGTGCACGCTGGACCACGGCCAATCCGTTGCCTGTTTGACCAACCCCGCGCGCACCGGATTTAACGCCACATACCGCAGGGCCGCTGCAAGATGCGCCTCGTCCATCGCCACACAGCCGAACCGGCCCTGCCAAAAATGCCCTGTCCGCTTCAAACGACGGTGGATGACCCCGGCATAGGCCCGATGCACTTTGGACAATGCCCGCCGAATGCCATCGCTATCTTGCGGGGTCAGGATCAAATGGACATGGTTCGGCATGAGCACCCAGGCCCAAATACTCACCTGCGCGGCATCGCACTGTTCCTTCAGGAGATCCAGATAAAGCTGGTAATCGCCCTCTTCAAAGAAGGTCTGCGCCCTGCCGTTTCCACGCTGGGTAACGTGATGCGGTATATCGGGAATGACGGTACGAGCAAGACGGGCCATGGGTCGACACTAGGGGGCAACGCGCCCCCTGTCAATTAAGTGCACTGTCACCGAAATTGTCGCTGAAATAGGCAGCTAGTCTGTTGATAACGCTTGTTCTCAGTGACGATAGTCACAGAAAAATACAGGCGCAGATGGTAAACTTTAAATATGCGTAAGGGGATAAGTCGGACATTAGCGGTTCTGGGAATTATCTTGGGTATCCTGTCCCTGTCATCGCTTATTCAGCGCATGGGCGACGTAACCATAGTTACTTTGCTTGCCGAAATACTCGCATACTACCGAGCGGTGATGGAACAAGCACGAATAGTGCTTTTCGACTGGTGGATTCACCTCATATTGCCAGGTTTCATATTACCAAATTGGATTTTAGATTTGCTGGCAATCTGGATCATTATGGCCTCGGGCAACATAGGTGAAAGCCGCTTATATACTGGAAGGCAGCCCAGACTATATCCTTGGCGGCAATATGTGCTGTGGGTGCGCCGAACGCCACGCATCTTGATAGAAGATGTGCTGTTCGCCCCCATCACCTATTCAAAGAACCTGTTTGTGATGGTTCGGGCCTACTTCAGAACAGTTTTTCGAGGCGAGTTCGGCCTCATAAATGTCCCAACGGCGCTCGCCGCGGTCTTGTTGGCACCCGTATTGGGAACCGCGCTTTTCTTCGCCATCAATGCCTTCATGCTCTAACTTAAAAAATTACGGTGACAAATTACGGTGCAAATTACGGTGACAGTGCACTTAATTCAGGCCTTCCCTCTGTATTAATGCGCACTCGAAACGCGCCACTTTCTGTGCTATGATTTTGGTGAGGGAGGCGCTAAATGAGAGTGTCTCAAAATGGCATGCACTGCCGCCGCAATAACGACTAATCGAAGGCTCCGCCGACAGGGTGTGGGCCTTTTTTGTTGCATGGATAAGGGGGGCTTTGCCGGAAAATCGGATCAACCCCATGCGCCCATCTTTGATGATTGCATCGCCAACCCACTCCCCCGGCCCGTGAACCTTGTCCTCGGGCCGCGCACAGCGCGGACCCGGGGGCACCCCAAGGGTACGCCCCCACGGGTGGTTGGCCAATGTCCGATTTTGGGGGAGCGGGGTGGCCAGGTCGCCAAAATTGGATCAACCCCATGCGCCCATCTCGTCAAGCGATTTTGGTTCCGGAAAAGGCCGGAACCGCAAAACATTCACATCTCACGGCTCCCCGCCCCTGCCCAACGGCGCACCCGCGATTATTCAGCACGTTGGTGTCGCGCGGTACCGCACCGCCGGGCTTTGGCGCCTTGGAAACACGCTATATTCTGTCTTTTTCGAATCACCCCTAAACCAGTTGCGTTGATGCATGGCTCAAGCTCGATCTCTTTTTGAAAAACAGTCCTCCACGAAGGCCGAAAAAGGCTACACCGCGCGCGATATTGAGGTCTTGGAAGGCCTTGAACCGGTCCGGCGGCGCCCGGGCATGTATATCGGCGGCACGGATGAACGGGCCCTTCATCACCTGGCCGCCGAGATCCTCGACAATGCGATGGATGAAGCCGTTGCCGGCCATGCCACCCGCATTGAAGTGGAACTGCAAGCCAACGGCGCATTGGCCATTACCGACAATGGCCGGGGCATCCCCGTGGATCCGCATCCGAAATTCAAAAACAAATCCGCTTTGGAGGTGATCCTCACCACGCTCCATTCCGGGGGCAAGTTCTCCGACAAAGCCTATGCCACAGCCGGTGGCCTGCATGGCGTCGGCATTTCGGTCGTCAACGCGCTCGCGGAAGACATGACGGTGGAAGTCGCGCGGGATCAAAAACTCTACATTCAGTCCTTTTCGCGCGGTGTGCCAAAGTCAAAACTGAAAAGTGCCGGATCCGCCAAGAACCGCCGCGGCACGAAAGTGATTTTTTTACCGGACCCCAAAATCTTCGGTGAGAAAGCCCATTTCAAGCCGGCCCGCCTCTACCGCATGGCGCGGTCGAAAGCCTATCTGTTTAGGGGCGTCGAAATTCGGTGGTCTTGCGACCCCTCACTTATTCAGGGTAAGGATGAAACGCCTGAAAAGGAAGTGTTGCACTTTCCCGGCGGCCTTCAAGACTTTCTTACGGCGACGATCGCCGACCAAGAGACGGTCGCCACCACGCCGTTCAGCGGGTTTGCCAAAAATAAAGACGGACAGTCCGTTGAATGGGCCGTCAATTGGGCCGTCAGCATGGACCCCTTCGTTAGTTCCTATTGTAACACGATCGCCACCGTCGATGGCGGCACCCATGTGTCGGGGTTCCGGGCCGCACTCACCAAGGGTTTGAAGTCCTATGGCGAATTGACCAACCACAAGAAAGCGTCTCAATTCACACAAGACGATGTGATGAGCACCGTGACCGGCATGTTGTCGGTGTTCATCCGGGAGCCCGCCTTCCAAGGCCAAACGAAGGAAAAACTGTCGAGCCCGGAAGCCACGAAATTGGTCGAGACCACCATTCGGGACCATTTTGAACATTGGCTTACCGCCTCCCCCGCGCAAGCCAACAGACTGCTGCAATGGGTTGTTGACCGCTCCGAAGAACGGTTGAAGCGTAAACTTGAAAAAGATGTGTCGCGCAAGACGGCGCTGCGCAAGCTTCGGCTGCCCGGCAAGCTTGCGGATTGTTCCCAATCAAACGCCGATGGCACAGAGATCTTCTTGGTGGAGGGGGATTCCGCCGGCGGGTCCGCCAAACAGGCGCGGGACCGCGCCACCCAGGCCATCCTTCCCCTACGCGGTAAAATTCTGAACGTGGCGAGCGCCGCGAGCGGCAAGGTTCAAGCCAACCAGGAACTCAATGACATTATCCAAGCATTGGGCTGCGCGGTGGGAGACCGCTATCGTGAGGAAGATCTGCGCTATGACAAAGTCATCATTATGACGGATGCGGATGTTGACGGGGCACACATTGCATCCCTGTTGATCACGTATTTCTACCGCGAAATTCCAAAGCTCATCGATGAGGGACACCTCTATCTGGCCATTCCGCCCTTATACAGACTGTCCCAGGGCGGAAAGATCCACTATGCGCGAGATGATGAGCATCGCGACGAGCTTCTTGCACAGGAATTCAAGAACTCAAACAAGGTGGAGATTTCCCGATTTAAAGGCCTTGGGGAAATGCTGCCCGCGCAATTGAAGGAAACCACCATGCGCCCGGGGCACCGATCGCTTCTGCGCGTGGTGATCCCCGAAGATGAATCGTCCGAAACCGGAAGTCTCGTGGAACAATTGATGGGCCGAAAACCAGAGTTACGCTTCCAATACATTCAGGAAAACGCCAGTTTTGTGGAAGATTTGGATATATAAAGCCTGGGTGGATTGACAAAACGGCGAAAAATCTTATTTTCGCACCCAAATTTGTGCAGTGCGGAATAGACTTTGATACTGCGCTGAGACTATGAACTTACGCAGCAACACGGCCACTCAAGGGCAATCCGGCCCCGGCCTGCAAAGATCTAAGTGTAGATGACGTTTAAAGAACTCGGATTGAGTGACCGCATTCTGACCGCGGTCGAAGAAGCCGGCTACAAAGAGCCGACCCCCATTCAAGCACAAGCCATTCCACCCGCCCTTCGCGGACGGGACATTTTGGGGATTGCGCAGACGGGCACCGGGAAGACAGCATCTTTCGTTCTCCCGATGATCGACCGCCTCGAAAAAGGCCGCGCCCGGGCGCGCATGCCGCGATCGCTGATCCTCGCCCCGACGAGAGAGCTTGCGGCCCAAGTGGCAGACGCCTTTAAGACCTACGGTCAGAAGCACAAACTGTCGATGGCCTTGTTGATTGGCGGTGTCTCATTTGCCGAGCAAGAGAAACTTCTGGATCGGGGTGTTGATGTTCTCATCGCGACGCCGGGGCGCCTGATTGACCATTTCGAGCGCGGCAAATGTTTGTTGACCGGGGTCGAAATCCTGGTGATCGACGAAGCAGACCGAATGCTGGATATGGGCTTCATCCCCGATGTGGAACGCATTGTCGGCCTGCTGCCGTTCACCCGGCAGACACTTTTCTTTTCCGCAACGATGCAGCCGGAAATTACCCGCCTGACGGAGGCCTTTCTTCAGAACCCGGAACGGGTAGAGGTGGCGCGCCAAGCGACAACCGCCGAAACGGTTTCACAGCATCTGGTTTATGTTCATTCGGACGATAAGCGGGAAGCATTGCGCCAGCTCATTCGCGACAATGACGTTAAGAACGGCATCATCTTCTGCAACCGCAAGAGAGATGTCTCGATTGTCTTCCGCTCACTGATCAAACATGAGTTTAGCGCGGGCGCACTTCATGGTGACCTCGATCAGCGTGTTCGCATGCAGACGCTAGATGCGTTTCGGTCCGGGGAAATCAAGCTGCTGGTGGCAAGCGACGTGGCCGCACGTGGGCTGGATATTCCCGAAGTAAGCCACGTATTCAATTTCGATGTTCCGTTCAACTCTGAAGACTATGTGCATCGTATCGGCCGCACCGGCCGCGCCGGACGTGAAGGCGCGTCTTTCACATTGTCGGCGCCGAACGAAAAGAAATATGTTACGGCCATTGAAGAGTTGATCGAACGCACCATTCCCGTGGTCGAGATTGACGGCCTAACATCGAAAAAAGATGATGACGAAGACTCCCGGCCTCGCAGGAAGCAATCGAAGTCTCGCCACAAAGAAGACAGCGACGGGCGGCGTGGCGAGAAGCCTCGCGGATCGCGGCGCGGAGACCGACGCGGCGGTAAGTCGGATCGCCGAGACCGCGAGCCGGACAAACCTGTTGTCGGCATGGGCGACCACGTGCCTGCCTTTATGTCGATACCGCTACCAAAGCGGAAATCCAAAGAAATCGTTGAAGAAGGCGTCAGCGAGAGCGCTACCGGTTAGCCGGGGTAACGCTCTCCCGTCGCCGTTTCGTTAGCGCTTAATGCGCCCTCCAATAAATTTTTGGAACTTTTCGCCATAGGGCGGACGCATCATCGCGCCGATATCCATTTTCGCCTGAGAGAAAATGGCCTTTGCATGGCTGAAGGTCTTAAAACCGTCTCGGCCATGATACGAGCCCATGCCGGACGGCCCGACCCCGCCAAAGGGCAGATCTTCCATACTCACATGCATGACAACATCGTTCACGGTGACGCCCCCAGATGTGGTGCGGGTTAGAACACGGTCGCGCTGGGCGGCATCCTCGCCAAAGAAATACAAGCCCAACGGCCGCGGATGATCGTTGATGTAGTCTATGGTTTCATCGAGCTGCTTATAGGTCTTAACCGGCATGACCGGACCGAAAATTTCGTCCTGCATCACGTCCATATCGTCGGTCGGGTCCATGATAAGGGTCGGCGGGATTTTGTGTGTCGGTTGTTGCGAAAAATCCTCATTAGCCGGATTAATCTCGACAATTTCCGCACCCTTAGCTTTCGCGTCTTCGATATACCCATTGATACGGTCAAAGTGCCGTTGATTGATGACCGACGTATAGTCCGGATTGAATTTCAGCGTTGGATACATCTTCTGCACGGACGCTGACGCCGACTTTACAAATTCATCCTTGGCGGTTTCCGGCACCATGACATAGTCGGGGGCCAAACAAATTTGTCCCGCATTCATCATCTTACCGGCCATGATGCGGTCGGTTGTTTTCTGCATGTCGCCGCCCTGCCCTACAATGACAGGCGATTTCCCTCCAAGTTCCAATGTCACAGGTACGAGGTTCTCAGCGGCCGCACGCATGACGTGGCGGCCAATCGACGTGGCGCCCGTGAATAGAAGGTGGTCAAAAGGCTGCTTGGTAAAAGCCGATCCTGTTTCGGGACCGCCCAATATGACGGCGACTTCCGTTTCATCAAACGCTTTGCGGAACATGCGCGCCATGAGGTCTGATGTTTCCGGCGTAAATTCGGAGGGTTTAATCATCACCCGATTACCAGCGGCAAATATCCCGGCCAGTGGCGCAAACGTAAGATTGATCGGAAAATTCCAAGGACTAATGACCCCGACCACGCCAAGTGGTTGGTACTCAACGCGTGCGCCAGCCCCAAACAAACCCAGAGGGAATTGAACGGACCGTCTTTCCCCGCGCATCCATTTCCGCACGTTCTTTTTTGCGTGCTTAAGGGGTTCTATCGACCCATACACATCGGTAAGCTCAGATTGCTGGGGGGATCGATGTCCGAAATCAGCGGACAAGGCATCAACGATTTCCTGCTTGTGGTCCACCACAAGTCCAATCGCTCGGTCCAGCATTTCAATGCGCGCTTCTGCACTAGGTGGCCCCTTTTTGAGGTAGTCCGCGCGTTGTTTTTCCAAAATTTCTCGAATTGATGCTTCTGTATGTTCTTTTTGATCGGGCGCTTGGATGTTTTCTGCAACGCTCATTTTGTTTCCTCTCATGCGGCCACACGTTTTAGGAGAAGTCGATTCACTTCTCCCAGCATTAATGTAGACAAAGTAGCCAATTTATCAATTCGTAACTCTCTTTGCTCGCAACCTATGCCTGAAAAAACCTCAGGTTTTCAGCCACTTTCCTAGCGTAATTAAGGGCTTGTTTCCATTTTTGGCGTACCAACCTGGGTGTCTAGTTCACAGCGAATACCAAAGCGGCTTTTGGTAGGGGAAACAACAAGTGCGAAAATTTGACGATATCGATCAGTGTCGTTCCTTAAGCGAGCAAGCGCTCCAGTCCATGGCTGAAAATGGGGTTCCCACCAATCCCCAGAACTTCGAGGTATGGTTTCACTATGCCGCCGACTCAAATCCACATCTAAAGACTGCGATTGAACAAGTAAAAGGTGACGGAACAATAGATCCGGCGGCTATTGAGGAAATTCGACAGGAATTCTTTGAAGACAACAACACAAACGATGCCGTTCTGGATATCAGTGAAAAGATGTCGGGCGAGCTCAATCGCGTTCTGGAGATGATTCAAGCGACCGGCAAAGACACCAGCCATTTCGGCAATACGCTTGCTGGAGCAGCAGATGTCCTAGGGAAAAGCGACGCAGGAGACGTGCGTCAAATGGTCGAAGAGCTGGTCACCGCCACCAAAAAAATGGAAGCACGAAGCCGTGCGCTTGAGGACGAGTTACAGCGGTCCACCGCCGAAGTTCATCAGCTGAAAGAGAACCTGGAAACAGTCACTCACGAAGCTTTGACGGACGAACTTACCAAGCTTGCAAATCGAAAATCATTCGACAAGGAGCTCCGAGACGCTGCGCGTTCGGCTGCAAACAGCGGAGCCCCCTTGTGCCTCATCATGAGCGACATCGACCACTTCAAAAAGTTCAATGACACCTGGGGCCATCAGACCGGTGACCACGTGCTTCGCCTGGTTGCCCATTGTCTCAAAACAAGCGTGAACGACGGCCAAACCCCCGCGCGATATGGTGGCGAGGAGTTCGGTGTTATTTTGCCCGATACGGACATAGATACCGCCAAGGACATTGCCGAGAAGATCCGAGCAACAGTTGAATCAAAAAAGGTTGTGAAAAAGACGACCGGCGAATCTATGGGGACGATTACCCTGTCTTTGGGAATCGCACAGATTACCACCGACGATTCCTTAGACAGCCTGATCAAACGCGCTGATGCCTGCCTTTACGCAGCGAAACGCTCGGGTCGCAACTGTGTCATCACCGAAAAAGACATTAATCCAGATGAGGTATTGGAGGCTAAATCAGCCGCCGGATAATTCTCCGCCGATAAAACTTTTCAAGCGAATGCAGCGCGATTATGCTGCCTCTCAATTCGATTACCTTCGCCGGACCTCAACAAGGCCCGGCGATATTGTTTTGGGAGAAAGCTGGACATGGCCTACGAGCGCATCAAACTGGATATCACCTCTGACGGAATCGCGAACCTAACGCTTGCCCATCCCGAGGTGCTCAATGCCGTCTCTCTTCAGATGATCAGCGAACTTAATCAGGCGATCGGTGAAATTGAAAACCCAGCCAATGGTGCAAGATGTTTGGTGATTTCGGGAGACGGCCGAGGGTTTTGTGCCGGGGCCAATTTGGCGGACGATTCGCGGTCTGATCGCATGTCGAATGAGTACCCGGATGCCGGCTCGGTGCTCGACACCCATTATCACCCCTTCCTGAAACGGTTGAGCAATCTGGATCTGCCCGTTGTGACATCTGTCAATGGTGTTGCCGCCGGCGTGGGCATGAGCATTGCCTTGATGGGGGACTTGGTGCTCGCGGCAAAAGGCGCCTACTTCTTGCAAGCTTTTAAGCGCATCGGGCTCGTGCCGGATGGCGGCTCTACATATTTGTTGCCAAGACTTGTGGGACTAGCCCGCGCCATGGAACTGTCCATGCTTGCGGAAAAACTACCGGCAGAGAAAGCATTAGAATGGGGACTGATTAATCGCGTTTATGAAAACGACGAACTTTCCAACAAAACAGCCGAACTGGCCAGCGAACTGGCGGCCGGGCCGACCAAAACATATGGTCTTATTCGCAAGCTCTATTGGGCAAGCGCCTCAAACAATTACGAAGCTCAGTTGGATATGGAGCGCCGGTCTCAGGCGATCGCCGGGCGGTCGAAAGATTCCCGGGAAGGCATTAAGGCATTTCTTGAAAAGCGCCCCGCCAATTTCACTGGCGAATAACGCAACGGGTGTCCACTAAGCGGGCTTATTCTTCGCGATCTTTTTCTTCGGTTTCTTCGATTTGAGGGCGACGTCAATGCTGCGTTGCGCCCACTCCATCAGTTCGTCCGTATCATCGAAAAGACGTTCCGGCAGTTCATAATAAGACATGGCAATCGGTTTGCCTTTACCGTCATAGACAAACGGACTCGCCCCCTCTTCTTCGAAGGCGGATTTGTTTGTCGCGTCTACTTTGAAAAACAGCGTCTCATCTGAAATCAGCGCGAACATGGTGTCTTTATAATAGACACCGCCACCGCCGAACATGGAGCGGACCTTGATCGCGCCCAACGGCGAAAACAGGTCCACGACAAATTCTTTGTATTGCTCGCTGATCGCCATCCGCGCTTAGGCAAGAGCTTTCGCGGGGGTAATGCTGACGGACTCACCACAGCCACAGGCATCCGTCTGGTTTGGATTGTTGAACACAAACCCGGAGGACAGTTTGCTGACCTCATAATCCATTTCCGTGCCCAGCAAAAATAGAACCGCCTTGGCTTCAATCAGGATTTTAACGCCTTTGTCTTCAACCACTTCATCAAGTGGGTCTTGCGTTTCGGCATAGTCCATGGTGTAGGACATGCCGGCGCATCCACCGTTTTTCACGCCAACCCGAATTCCGATAAACTTATTGTCCGCGCTCGACATAATACTTTTTACACGGTCGGCGGCGGCGTCCGTCAATGTGACCACTTTAGGGCGTTCAAGTTTGGTCATGACACATCTCCAACTTAGAGCCTTAGGCGAAACACATATGGCTCACAACATATTCAATTCAAGCTTCGCTTCATCCGACATCCGAGACGGGTCCCACGGCGGATCGAAGACCATATTAACGCGCACATCTCCAATACCGTCCACATCCGCAACGGCGGCCTGAACCCACCCCGGCATTTCACCAGCCACCGGGCACCCTGGTGCCGTGAGGGTCATATCTATGGTGACATCCTTGTCTTCGGACACATCCACTTTATAGATCAATCCTAGATCAAAAATATTAACGGGGATCTCGGGATCGTACACAGTTTTGATTGCGTCTATCACTTCGTCCGCCAACGCATCAAATTCAGAATCGCTTGTTAGGGTTTCAACGTCTTCCGAAACCGTATTGTCTGTTGCGTCCATCTTTTTGTCCCCGTCTTTATTCTGTTGTCGCGTCTTGGTCACCATCCGCGGCGGCCGCAAATGTGTGCCACGCAAGCGTTGCGCATTTAACCCGCATGGGGAATTCGCTCACGCCAGACATCGCTTGTAGCTGATCCAGATCATCCTCATCCACTCCCTCGAAACTGGCGTCATCGCCTTTGACCATATCGAGGAAAGCATTCATAAGGCGTTTTCCCTCATCGACATTCTTTCCCAAGAGCAGTTCGGTCATCATGGATGCGGATGCGATCGAAATGGCACAACCTTTGCCATCAAACATCACATCGTCAATAATGTTGTTATCACTCACTTTCAGGTACACATGCACCTTATCTCCACACAGAGGATTATGGCCATCCGCTTCGCGATTAGCGCCTTCTAGGTGGCCAAAATGCCGGGGACGCCGCCCGTGGTCCAAGATGATTTCTTGATAGAGCTCTCTCAGGTCGGGATCGATCATCGGAAAAACTCCATCGCCTCACGGATCGACGTCACCAACGCGTCCACGTCTTCTTTGGTGTTATACATGGCAAATGATGCCCGCGACGTAGACGCCACACCATAGCGGTCCATCAAGGGCTGCGCACAATGGTGCCCTGCCCGAACAGCGACACCGGACCGGTCCATGATGGTCGAAATATCGTGTGCATGAGCCCCTTCAATCTCAAACGAAATGATCGCGCCCTTGTCTTCGGCGGTTCCAATGACACGCAGCGAATTTAGGTCGCGCAATTGCTCCATGGCATAATTCAACAACCCCGCCTCGTGGTTTTTGATCGCCTCACGGCCGATACCGTCGATGTAATCCAAAGCCTCGCCCAATCCGATCGCCTGAACGATTGGTGGCGTTCCCGCCTCAAAACGATTGGGCGGATCCGCATAAGTAACGCCTTCCGTTGTCACCTCACGGATCATCTCGCCACCACCCCGATAGGGCGGCATCTTTTTAAGCAGGTCTAGTTTGCCGTAGAGCGCGCCGATCCCACTGGGCCCGTAAAGTTTGTGGCCCGTAATGACATAAAAATCGCAATCTAGGTCTTGCACGTCGACCGGCATATGGACCGATCCCTGGCAACCATCAACCACAACAACCGCCCCAACATCGTGTGCAAGCTTTATAATGTCGCGAAGCGGCGTCACGGTACCCAAGGCATTAGACATGTGAGTGATCGCGACGATTTTGGTTTTCTCAGACAAAAGTTTCTCAAATTCGTCCAGAAGAAATTCACCATCGTCCGATATCGGCGCCCATTTTAGGACGGCACCCTTCCTTTGCCTCAGATAGTCCCAGGGCACGATGTTTGAATGGTGCTCCATGATCGATAGGACAATCTCGTCACCCTCTTCGATCACGCTGCCACCGTATGACGAGGCGACCAAGTTCAGTGCATCCGTTCCACCGCTGGTGAAAATGATCTCTTCCTCGGACCGAGCATTCAAGAATTTCTGAACCTTGCCCCGGGCGGCTTCATAGGCAAGCGTCGCTGTGCTCGACAAATAATGAAGGCCTCGATGGACATTGGCATATTCTTCTTCATATGCCCGACGAATCCGGTCAATGACCTGCCGTGGTTTTTGTGACGACGCAGCATTATCCAAATAGACCAACGGCCTGCCATAAACTTCCGTGGACAGAATGGGAAAGTCCTGCCGGACGGCAGAAACGTCATAGCCGTTTGAGGAGTGGGCGGCCTCATGCACCATTGGACTTACCTTTCCCGTGAGCATTTAGCCATGCACCAATTTCGGCGCTGCAAATATCCCGAATGTCTTCCGCATCGATGCGCTCGACAACTTCCTTCAAAAACGCTTCCACTAATAGTGAGCGTGCGGTTACTTCATCAATCCCGCGCGATTGCAGATAGAACAGTTGCTCCTCATCGATGTCGCCGGCCGTGGCACCATGCGCACATTTCACGTCATCCGCGAAAATCTTCAGTTCTGGTTTCGCGTCAATTTCCGCCTTGTCCGACAACAGAAGCGTTTTGACCAATTGGCGGCCATCGGTGTGTTGCGCGTCTTTTTCGACGACGACTTGCCCTTGATAAACGCCACGGGCGCTGTCATCCAGCACGCCCTTAAAAATCTGGCTGCTGTCGCAAGACGGGACAGCATGGTTCACAAACGTTGTGTTGTCCAAATGCTGGGTGCCGGCCCCGAGGAACACCCCATCTAGTTGGATGTATGCTTGTTCTCCGACAAACGTGCCGTGAATCTCATTGCGGCAGGTTTCCGAGCCTACATTAAGGTAGAATCCTTTGAAGGAGGCTTCGTTCGCGACATTCAAAAGCTGGGTCGATAGATGGGTGGCGCACCCGCCGTCATTCTGAATCTTGGTGAGCTCAACCGACGCTCCCTGCCGGACGAGGTATTGACTGGCAATACTCGTAAAATAATCAGCGTCCGTCGGTCCCTCATGAGATTCAAGGATCGACAGGCTGGCTCCCTCTTCCACCAACACAACATTCCGCAAAAAGCTAGACGCACTTTTTGACTGACCATTGTGTTGGTTCACAAAGCGAAGTGAGATCGGTTTTTCAACCGTCGTACCGGGCGCAACGCGGATAACCACACCGTTCCCCATTAATGCTGCGTTTAACGCTAGCACCGAATGATCGGTCGGCACCTCATTGGTGCACAAAATGGATTCCGCCCATTCCGGCATTTGGCCACCGTCGCCCAGTGTCGCAACCTCTACACCGCTTGGCAGGCCTGCCAGGTCCGACATATCCGCCCGGTAAAATCCATTTACAAACGTTACTTTGTAGGACTCGATTTTTTCGAAGGGCGACGTTGTCTCTACACCGCCGTCATAGGCGAATGCTTCTCCGAAAGACTTTTTCCCAAGCTTTGTCAGGTCGGTATACTTCCATTCTTCCACACGACGGTTGGGTAGCCCCAACTCTTTGAAGACAGACAAACTATTGTCGCGGAGCGTTTGGATTCGCTCGCTTTCCTGTGAAAAAGACGGCGCGGCCCAATCTGAAAACGGAACCGCAGGTTTTGTATTGCTAGCCATGTTTGAGCCGAACCCTCTACGCTGCATCCGATACAATTGAGCCGTAACCGGAATCCTCCAGCTCTTTAGCGAGTTCCTTGCCGCCCGACCGCACGATTTGGCCATTGGCGAGTACGTGCACATGGTCGGGAACGATGTAGTCCAACAACCGCTGGTAATGGGTAATCACCAACATCGACCGTTCTGGTGACCGCAGCATGTTCACGCCTTCGGAAACAATTTTGAGGGCATCAATGTCGAGGCCGGAATCCGTTTCATCCAGGATCGCGAGTGTCGGCTCGAATAGCGACATCTGCAAAACCTCATTTCGCTTTTTCTCCCCACCGGAAAAGCCGACATTCAAGGGACGTTTCAGCATCTCCTCTTTGATCTTCAGATCTTTCGCTTTTCCGCGCACCAACTTCAAAAATTTTACAGCGTCCAGTTCGTTTTCTCCACGCGCACGACGTTGGGCATTCAAGGCGGTCCGCAGAAAAGTCATGGTGGGAACACCTGGAATTTCAAGCGGATATTGGAACGCCAGAAACACACCGGCTGCGGCGCGTTCATCGGGCGACTGCTCCAAAATGCTTTGCCCTTTGTAGAGGATGTCCCCACTGGTGACATCGTATCCATCGCGGCCAGACAAAACATAAGACAGAGTACTTTTTCCGGACCCATTCGGTCCCATAATCGCATGCACTTCACCAGCGTTGATCGATAGGTTCACACCTTTGAGGATCTTCTTGCCGTCTACTTCCGCATGCAGATCTTTGATTTCCAACATTTTCGTTCCAATCGAATAAATAAATTAGCCAACGCTGCCTTCGAGACTGATGCCCACGAGTTTCTGAGCTTCGACAGCAAATTCCATGGGAAGTTGTTGCAAAACCTCCCGGCAAAATCCGTTCACGATAAGGGCCACGGCCTCTTCTTCGTCGATGCCGCGTTGCTGACAATAAAAGAGCTGATCTTCACTGATCTTCGACGTGGTCGCTTCATGCTCCACAACAGCGGACGGGTTTTTGGATTCAATGTAAGGCACTGTATGCGCACCACATTCATGGCCAATCAGCAAGGAATCGCACTGGGTGTAGTTGCGGGCCCCTTTTGATTTGGCATGCATGCTGACCAACCCGCGATACGTGCTCTGCGATTTACCTGCAGAGATGCCTTTTGAAATGATCCGGCTGCTGGTGTTTTTTCCAAGATGGATCATCTTGGTTCCGGTATCCGCTTGCTGATAATTGTTGGTAATAGCGATGGAGTAGAACTCACCAACACTATTATCCCCGCGCAAGATGCAGCTGGGATATTTCCACGTCACCGCAGACCCAGTTTCCACTTGTGTCCAGGAGATTTTCGAGTTGCGCTCGCGGCAATCGCCCCGCTTCGTCACGAAGTTGTAGATGCCGCCTTTGCCGTTCTCATCTCCGGGATACCAGTTCTGCACCGTGGAATACTTAATTTCAGCATCTTCCAATGCCACCAGTTCAACCACGGCGGCGTGCAATTGATTTTCATCACGCATGGGTGCGGTACACCCTTCCAGGTAGCTGACATAGGACCCTTTATCGGCGATGATTAGTGTACGTTCGAACTGACCGGTTTGTGCCTGATTGATCCGGAAATATGTCGACAACTCCATGGGGCACCGAACACCCTCGGGGATATAAACAAACGATCCGTCACTAAACACCGCGGAATTAAGTGTTGCGTAAAAATTGTCGGAATACGGAACGACGGTTCCCAAATATTTCCGGACCAATTCCGGATGGCTTTTTAGCGCCTCTGAAATCGGGCAGAAAATGACACCGGCTTCTTCAAGTTTGGCTTTGAATGTGGTGGCCACCGATACGCTGTCAAAAACCGCATCGACCGCAACACCCGCTAACATCTTTTGCTCAGACAGCGGAATGCCCAGCTTCTCATAAGTTCGCAGAAGTTCCGGATCCACTTCGTCCAAGCTTTTTGGACGTTCTTGATTGGTTTTTGGCGCCGCGTAGTAATAGGCATCCTGAAAGTCGATATCAGGATAGTTCACCATCGCCCAGGTGGGTTCTTCCATCTCCAACCAACGGCGATAGGCGTTCAACCGCCATTCCAACATCCATTCCGGTTCATCTTTCTTTTCGGAAATGAACCGAATGATGTCTTCGTTTAGCCCTTTAGGCGCAAGTTCTGTCTCAATGTCGGTGACAAAGCCGTATTTGTATTTGTCGGACGCGACTGAACTGACTTGATCGACTGTTTCGCGAACAGCACCCATATTGTTTGCTCCTGTTAGGCCGACGACCCGGCCATAACTCCACCATTACGTTGACGGTCCACATCCTTCGCCAGGAGACGCGCACGAATGCTCGCCCACGCCTCTAGAAAGCGATCGATATGGTCTTCTTCCGTGGCCCATCCGAGGCTAACCCGAATGGATGATCCGGCGATGGTGTCATCCCATCCCATCGCCGAAATAACGTGAGACTTCGAAACCTTACCGCTGGAACAGGCCGACCCTGCGCTCACGGCAAAACCAGAAAGGTCCAGCGCCATCACGGCTGTTTCAGCCGCGATACCGGGTTCTGCAAAACACACCGTATTGGGAAGCCGATCGGCACCCTCGCCAAAAATGACCCCGTCATTCGAAACTTGCTTAAGGCCTTTTTCCAACTGCACACGCAACGCTGCCATGCGAGGCGCGTAATCAACATCTTCAGCACATTGCCGAGCCGCTTCGGCGAACCCAAGGGCGCCGGGGACATTCTCGGTGCCACTGCGGTATCCCATCTCCTGACCGCCACCGAGGATGGAGGCGCCCAAGTGCAGATCGGACCGAAACAAAAGCGCACCAACACCCAGCGGGCCGCCAATTTTGTGCGCGGAAATCGACAGCAGGTCCGCTTCTCCAAATCCATTGTCCAAGCCGGTTTTGCCGAAACACTGCACCGCATCAGTATGCAAAAGTGCGTTGTGCGCGCGGCAAATCTCTAAGATCCGGCCAATCGGTTGCAGAACGCCGGTTTCATTGTTCGCCGACATAACACTCACCAGAGCAGGGTCGTCGCAGGCGGCCAACTGGGCTTCTAAATCATCGCAATCCAGCACGCCCGATTGATCAACCTTCAAAACGGTCGCTGGGATGCCCGATTGTTCAATCGGCTGCAAAACCGCCGGATGTTCGATAGCTGACACTAGAATGCGTTTGATGCCCAATTGGGCCGCGCCATTGATCGCCAGGTTATTGGCTTCAGTGCCACCCGAGGTAAAGACCAATCTCAAATCGCTCCGCTCAAATGAAGACAGCAGGCTCTCTCTCGCGTCCTCAAACAGGCGGCGGACGGTGCGTCCCGACCGATGGATCGACGATGGATTGCCTTGGGCCCTCAGCCCACGCAACACGGCGTCTTCCACCCCCGGCCTCAAGGGGGCACTGGCATTGTAGTCAAGATAGGTCGTCATCGCCGCCACGTTGAACTAGATCCTATCGGTTTGCGCGGTGTGAGATAGCGCATCAAACATGCCGCCGGTTATTCCTGAAGCCTCTCTTTGAGCGGTCAGTCGGCCTGCGGTCCCAATAACGCGGCGGTTTGCAACATCATCAAGGGTGACCGAACTCAAAAACAAATGCACTTGCTGGCTTAACTCTTCCCACAAATCATGGGTTAAGCAACGGCTGCCACCGATGCAGCCTTGTGGAGATCCGGTGTGGCATCGCGTGGCCCGGATGGGCTCATCTGCTGCCAAAATAATATCGGAAATGCGAATTTCCGCGGCCGGTCGGCTGAGCGTATATCCACCGCCAGGTCCGCGCGTGCTTTGCAATAGCCCTGCACGCCGCAATTTGGCGAACAGCTGCTCCAAATAGGAGAGTGAGATCTCCTGGCGATCCGCGATATCCGCAAGGGTGATCGGTTTCTTTTGATCGGACGTTGCCAGATCAACCATTGCCATGACGGCATACCGCCCTTTTGTCGTGAGTTTCATGCTCTCTTCCCAGCTTTCCCGACGTTTCTGCGTGACCTATCCGGCGAAAATTCGGTTAATCCAAAAAAGTACCGCATTATCCAGCGCAAAGAGGAAATCTTACTTGTCACCAGAGGGCTAGCTTCTGTATGACACTGGCTTCCACCGATATGGCCCGAATTTTGGTAAGCGTTTCTGACCAAATATCGCGCGCCTAAACGGCGATATAGATAAACCTACTAAATAAGTCAAGAAATTGACGGGGATTATCTGGCCTAAAAGTGGGATTTTTTCTATGTCTTTTAGCCAAAAACCAAATTATTTGGTTGGTTATAAGAACGAACAGCGCACAACAAAGGGCAACAGACTCACACCATGCCAGAAGTTATCTTTACCGGCCCGTCAGGCCGACTAGAAGGCCGGTATCAACACACTGAGGGCGAGAAAACGCCCGTCGCGCTCATCCTGCACCCACACCCGCAGTTTGGCGGCACCATGAACAACCAGATCACCTATGAGTTGTTCTACACGTTTAAACGGCGGGGCTTCTCGGTACTTCGTTTCAATTTCCGTGGTGTAGGCCGCAGCCAAGGTGTCTTTGACAATGGTGTTGGAGAGCTGTCCGACGCCGCCTCGGCGCTTGATTGGCTGCAGAGCATCAATGCCAATGCTTCGGATTGTTGGATCGCCGGGTTTTCGTTCGGCGCGTGGATCGGCATGCAATTGTTGATGCGGCGACCGGAAATCTCAGGCTTTCTGTCTGTCTCGCCACCAGCAAACATGTATGACTTCTCTTTCTTGGCCCCGTGCCCATCCTCGGGCCTGATCATCAACGGCCAAGCAGACCAAGTGGTTCCGGAGCCGGATGTGGACAAATTGGTCGACAAGCTCAAGCAGCAAAAGGGTATCGTGATCGATCACGTCAAAATACCCGGCGCAAACCACTTCTATGACGATCAGATCCCCGAATTGATGGGACATGTGGAAGGCTATCTCGACAAAAGATTAGGCGTCCACGAAGAATAATCCGCGCCCAACAGGGCAATTGCCGACGGCAAACATTATGGCCAATCCAAAATCAGACTTGCTGCACACCCTAACGGCGCGCGGCTATATTCATCAGTGCACCGACCTAGAAGCATTGGATCAAGCCGCTTTGGACGGGACCATCACGGCCTATAACGGTTTCGATTGCACGGGGCCAAGCCTGCATGTGGGGCACCTATTGCCCATTATGATGTTGCGCATCCTTCAGCAGACCGGTCATAAGCCAATCGTTCTTCTCGGCGGCGGCACCACGAAAATTGGCGATCCCAGCGGCAAGGATGAAAGCCGCAAAATGCTGGACGACAAAACAATCGACGATAACATTTCCAGCATCGGACGCTCCTTCTCGCGTTTCTTGGACACGAGCGATGGTCCCACCGGTGCCGACTTTGTGAACAATGCCGATTGGCTGGAGCATCTTGGCTATATCTCGTTACTGAGAGATATCGGCACCCATTTCACAATCAACCGCATGCTGACTTTCGACAGCGTGAAGTTGCGCTTGGACCGCGAGCAACCACTTACCTTCCTCGAATTCAACTACATGATTTTGCAGGCCTACGATTTCGTAGAACTGAGCCGCCGTTTTGGATGCACATTGCAGACTGGCGGCTCAGATCAATGGGGCAATATCGTGAATGGTGTAGAATTGGGCCGGCGGCTCGACGGCAAATCCCTCTATGGGCTCACCTGCCCGCTGATCACCACATCTTCCGGTGCCAAGATGGGAAAAACCGCGGCCGGGGCCGTTTGGCTGAATGAAGACATGTTGGCGCCCTACGACTATTGGCAGTATTGGCGCAACACGGAAGATGCGGATGTGGGGCGGTTCCTCAAGCTCTTTACCGATTTGCCGCTTGATGAAATTGCCCGGCTTGAAGCTCTTGAGGGCAATGAAATCAATGACGCCAAAAAGGTATTGGCGAATGAAGCGACGGCGCTTGCCCATGGGAAAGAGGCTGCCCAACTGGCCGCGGAAACTGCGCGCCAGACCTTCGAAGAAGGCAACACGTCCACAGATTTGCCGACAGTGGAAATCGATGCCGCCCTCATTACTGACGGCATCATGGCGGCCAAATTGGTCCATCATGCTGGACTGTCTGGATCAGCCAGCGCGGCCCGCCGCGACATAAAGGGTGGTGGCGTGCGGATTAATGATGCGGTTCTGTCTGACGAAAAAGCATCGCTCAGCAATGCGGACCTCAATGAAGACGGCATGATCAAAGTTTCTCTCGGCAAAAAGAAACACGTGCTGATTAAACCGGTTTAGCGCGCTTATTGGTCAAACGGCTTTAGTTTGGGGACAACCGTCTTGTTTTCCCCAATTTGAAAGATGCGCCGCAAGAATCCAGGGGCAAGTCCGGACAGCGGATTGACCGCAATCTTCGGGTCCTCAAGTGCACCTTGTATGTTGTACGTGAAGGCAAACAGCCCCTCACCTTCGCGAGATACGAGCAGCGGGCCGAAAACCGGCACATAGCCGATCGCACTGTTGATCGAATAGGACGGCACGATGGTGCCGGTAAGATCAAGTTCGTCTTCCGACTGATCAATAACCCCACCGACGGTTATCCCAATGGCTGGCCCCAAAGCCTGACTGCGGTCAAAACTGATCCGCCCACGACTTATCTGAAACGGAACGTAGAAACGATCAAACCCAATTCCATTCTGATTAAGCAAGTCTTGCGCGCCTTGCGGAGACCCCGCCATGAGAAGCTGCGCCAGAATAGGTGCATTCACAACGCGAAACCGATTGAGCGACATTTCCCCATTGGTGACCAGATCAAACTCTTGATCCCCGGCAGGATCAGCGAGTTCCGTCAGTTTCGCGGACACATCCAATTGGCCGCCCTCAAGCTGGTCGGTAAAATTGACACCACTTAACAACTTGCCCGCATCAGACGCCGTCAGTCTCAAGGAACGCTCCACATCACTCACCGGATTGATCGCCGCAAAGACCACCCCGCCATCCACAAAGGTCCCTTCAAAGTCCGCGGACGCGATACGCCCACCTGTATCTTTCAATTGACCTTTGACGTCCCGCAAGGCAACGCCATTGGCGAGCGTGAGCTGGTTTAGGGCTAAATCCACGTCCAGAGGTTTTGCCCTTGCCTCTTCCTCCGCATCTGCATCTGCATCTGCAGACGCATTGTTAAGGATGCGATCGATCAGACCACTAATGTTCAAGGCTTTGCCAGTCACCGACAGCTTGGTGTGTTTGCGGGTGTTCTCGAAATCTATTTTGGCGTCGGTTTCGGGCCCGAGTTTAAACTGAGGGAAGCGTGCCCTTTCAATCCGCCCATTTTCCGCGATGCGGACCTTACCGTTCAAGTCCGCTTCGTCCGCTTGGAAACGAATATCTTTGAAATCCCATCCACCCGATGCGCGTGATGAGATGCTTATTTCTCCGCGTGCGGGTTGACCGATCGGTTTGACCCACCCCATCTCGTCCACCATGAGGAGAGCGTCCTGAAAATCAGCTTCGACCATAGCGGACTGTACGTCTTGCCCCTGGCCTTTGAGGGTCAGTTCAATCTTTGCGTCCGACATGAGGTAGGACGATAAATCTGCGCCGAACACGCTCGCGTCTTTACCGTCAAGGTCGGCGGTCACCTTGATCGTCGTCGGCAAGCGTTCGGCGTCAAACGCCTCGCGCCAGGTCACGTTTGCATCCAATTCTCCGAACGTTAAGACGCCGATCGCATCCAAATAGGAATTGGTGACGACAATCTTTGCGTCTCCGTCGTCTATCGCCACATCATTTATGACATTTGGGATCTGTAAGTTGGAAAGCTGGGCACGACCGTCGAACCCAACATCTTTAAACGCCAGGTCTCGTACCATCGGCAGGGAAACGTCGAGCTTAAGGCTGGTATCGCCCCCGACTGTCTGCGGATCGACACCAAACTCACTCGGGTATCCAAGAGGGTCTAAATCCAATATGCGCAAGAGTTCCGATGTTGTCCCCGTGAGCACCACGGAAATATCCCCCTGCGATGGTTTGCGATGCAGCTCTGTAATCACCACCTTGCCATTGCTGACCGCCAACTCACCGGTCTTGCCGCCGCTCATGGACAGCTCGAAACGATCCCCAAACAGTTTCGCTTTGCCACGCCCTCCGGTGATGGGTGGCAAACCGTTTATGTATCGTGCGCTGATGCCCGAGTAGGAAAAATCAAGCCGCAGGCTTTCGTCCGGCAATTTGGGATTGTCCAAATCACCGGGTGCAAAGTCGACTTTCAGCTTTCCGTCATAAAGCTGCCCATTGGAGAGGTTCGCCACAATCCAATCATGCGCGCCATTGGCAACTCTGATCGGCCACAATGAGGGGAGCAAATCCACGTCAAACTTCGAGAACTCCCCTTCCATTTGAATGGGGGGTGATACATCTCCGAACGCACCCACCGTGCCGGAGACCTGAAAATTGCTGTCACCGGCCCTTAGCGACGCAGATTCAACTTCGAGGAGCTCTCGTTTCGCAGACCACCTGCCCCGAAGCGCTAAATGATCGACCTTCCCAGGTTCGGTAAAAACATTCGGAAGATTAATCCGAACAGCGTCGACCTCCAGATCAAAGTAGGAAGCGGTGAGGTCGCCCCGCTTGTTCAGAACCACATCGACGGTGCCCGTGGCCTCAAACTCGCCCTCTGCTGCTTTCAGGTCGAATTTATCCAGCAAAACACGGCCCGTTGAGGCGTCATATTCAAGCTCCGCATCGACCTCGATGATATTGATCGCATCGCCGTTAAAGAAACGAGGTGCGATGGTCCCTTCCCGCGCGATCAGGTCTGCTTTGGCGGTTACCAGCTCCCCATTGGTCAGCATCGTCGCTGTATAAGAACCGGTGACCGGAAAATTTAACCCCTTAAAGGCGTCGAATCCTTTGCCCACGCTTTGCAGCTTGGACAGAACAACATCTTCAAATTGCCCTTCGATATCGAGAAATTTCGATTCTGGGTCCAGGAAACCCGACACGCTGATATGCCATTTTGAGCTGCCAAACTCTGGCGCGGCGGTCAAATATCCAGCAATTCCGCCGTCTTGCTTTGCAAGCCCCAAAACTGAATTTGGCGCCAACCAGTAGGTTCCGCTTTCCTGATCAAAGAAGACCAATTTCGCATTGGTGATTTCCACATCTCGGAGGTAAGCACTTGCAGACTCTTCCGATCGGTCATCCAGAAAAAGATCAATGATTTCTTCGAGGATTGGTTTTTCGCTGTCGGAATCGGACAGAGCAACCTCATCGACCCCCACCGCCACATTGAAGGACCCGTCCTTTTTCCGAATGATGTTGGCTGAGGGGCCAATCAATGAAATTCGCGTCGGTGCAACGACCCCGTTGCCCAAGGCGGTCAAGCTAAGGGCGACATCCATTTCAGGGACATTGGCGACGGATCCCCCCCTCTTCCCCGTTAGAACAACGTCGAGAAGCCTCAGCTGAAGCTCGCTTTCCTCGCCCGACCAGCGGAGAACCAAGTCCCCAACGGACACATCGAGACCCTCCAGGGCCTCATCCAATGTCTGTTCTACGTAAGATGTAAGTGGCGATAGTGAAACAGGGCCCGACGCCAGTCGCGCAGCTAACAGCGCGCCAAGTCCAACAAGGACCAGCACAATTGCCAGCACACCACGGCGCAACCATTTTGAGGCGGTTCTTAACACTAACCCTTCATGCCCCTCGCTAATGACGTCCCGGTACCGACTGGCCCAAAACAAAACTTCCACTCAATTCGGTGCGACGGCCTCATCTTGTTCGCTGACTGCGCCCCTTTACCGCATTTCGTGCCCTGTCGATAAAGCTTGGGAATTGCCTTAAATGGTCTAATTCATCCTCAAGCGGGTTGTGTTCAATTGCTCGCTTTATCCGACCAGACAACCAAATCAGCAAAGGCTTTCCTACCATGGCGAAACAAATTGAAGAAGGTTCTAAGGCGCCGGCTTTTAATCTTCCGACCGATACGGGTGGCAAGATCGCTTTGAAGGATCTAAAGGGCCAAAATGTCGTCCTTTATTTCTACCCACGGGACGATACGCCGGGCTGCACCAAGGAAGCCATAGGCTTCACCGAAAAGTTAAAAGATTTCAAAAAGCTAAACACCGTCGTTATTGGCGTGTCTAAAGACACCGTGGAGAAACATGCCAAATTTCGGCAGAAGCACGATCTCGAAATCGTTCTAGGGTCCGACGCTGACACCGAGATTGTTGAGAAGTATGGTGCCTGGGTCGAAAAGAACATGTATGGCAAAAAACGAATGGGGATCGAACGGTCCACCTTTCTCATCGACGAAAAGGGCAAGGTCAGCAAAGTATGGCGCAAGGTGAAAGTGCCCGGCCATGTGGACGCCGTCCTTGAAGCGGTTAAGGCGCTTTAACCAAAGAGGCCTGACGACGCATGGAACCCTTTGGCGGATCGCTTACGGATGGGGCGGTCGAGATCCTGAAAGCCGCCTCAGCTCAGTCCAAAGCCCACCTGGCGCGGGAGCTGGCACAAAAGTGGTCCTGCGGGGCCCTCGCCAGCCTTAGGGGCCCCCAACAGCCCCCAGACCGCCCCTCACGGCCTGAGAAGCCTCTCCTGCTTCTGCCTCGGGATATGCCCAAACGCCGGGCCGGCGGCATCCCAGGACGAATCGCTCTGCTTCATGCAGTCGCCCACATCGAATTGAATGCCATCGACCTTGCATTCGATATGATCGCCCGCTTTTCTCATGAGTTGGGTGATGAAGCTGAGGACTTCGCCACCGATTGGCTCAAGATCGGCGCGGAAGAGGCCAAGCACTTCCTCCTGCTGGAGAGCTGCCTTGCCTCATACGATGCGGAATATGGCGGTTTACCCGCCCATGACGGTCTGTGGGAAGCCGCCGAGGCAACAAAAAATGACCTGATGGGCCGTCTGGCGGTGGTGCCCATGGTTCTTGAAGCCCGCGGGCTAGACGTGACCCCGGACATGATTGAGAAATTCGAGCGATATGGCGACGAAAACGCCGTTAATGCCCTCAAGACCATTTACAGGGAAGAAGTCGGACACGTTCAAATCGGTACCAAATGGTTTCAGCACCTATGCCAGAACCGAAACCAAGAACCGATTGCCACCTTTAAACAACTTGTCTCCAGATACTTTAAAGGGAACTTGAAACCGCCATTCAACGATAGCGCTCGTCAGCAGGCCGGACTTTTACCTCAATTTTACCAAAACTCGATTGACTAGTTTTCGGCTTCATTGACCTCATTGGCGTAAAACACAGTCTGGAAGCCACTTAATTGTGACTAATTGCTTGCTTTTTGGACGAGGATTAGGTGGAATGCCATTTGCGTGGGGCGTTAAAAAGTGAATCGAGGGAAGCTTCCTATGACCACAGGAGTTGTGGCCGGCGTTAGGGACTTTTTCCAGAGGTATTTCCCGGAGCGTCAGCTGTACCATCGTTGCCATGGTTCAGTTCAATTTATGACGCTTTCGGCACCTGTACAGGTTGGCCTATTAGTCGTTTCTTTGGGTTTCCTGTGTTGGGTAGCGTTTGCCTCTGTAAATGTAGTCTTTAAAGACCAAATTATTACGGCAAAAGAACAACATTTTGTCCGTATGCAGACAGCCTATGAAGGCCGTCTCGCAGAGATGCAATCAGCATATGACGAATTAAATGCCGCTCTTGTGCTAACGCAAGAACGGTTTGCCGATGCGACTTCAGAACTTGAAGCCAAGCATCTTCAACTCTCCCAAATCATCGCACATCAGCAGACGATCCAAAAAGGGATCGAAGACATGCGTCACAAGTTGGCCGCCATGGGTACGACCGACAAACAGTACGCTGCCGTCGATACCAATTCTGGCAAATCGTCAAACAAACTGCTGATGAGCGTGACGGAGCTTGAAGTCGCTCCGAGACAATCCAAGGTTCAAGGTTCATTCCTTGGCGGGGCTCTGGCAACCGTAACGGCGGCTGTTCAAAGCGCTCGCGGATCATCTGAAGATGAACCCGAAGTGGCAACGGCCCTTGGCGCTGAAACACAGCGGATTGATCTTCGTCTGTCGAGCCTAACGGCCGCTCAGAAAGAGTTTGTAAACTCTCTTGAAGAGAACACGGTGCGGACTGTGACCGAGCTCGAATCAATCATGGCAGTGACGGGATTGGATGTCGGACAGTTGATGGACCGCACAGCGTCTGCGGGCCTTACAACAGGCACCGGCGGCCCGGTGATCAACATTGCTGACATGGACCGACTGACGGACGCGGAATATGAGGACAACGATTTCGGCAAACAGGTGTACCGCCTCGTGCGCCATTTGGATCGCTTGTCTACGCTCCATTCCGCCCTATCCTCCATGCCGCTGATCACCCCTATCGACCCTAATTCTCGAATTTCGAGTAATTTCGGTCGCCGGTATGACCCCTATACAAAACGTCCAGCATTCCATTCAGGCGTCGATATGGTGGCGCCTTACAGAACGCCTGTTTTGTCGACGGCTCCGGGGAAAGTATCGTTTGCGGGTCGTCGTGGCCCTTATGGTCGATTAGTTGAGGTGGATCACGGAAACGGATTTAAAACAAGATACGGCCACCTCCATCGCATTTCTGTAAAGAAAGGCGAATATGTAGATCTGCAACAGCAGATCGGACTGCTGGGATCTTCCGGCAGAAGTACGGGTCCCCATGTGCACTATGAAGTTTGGTACAATGGGAAACTAAGAAACCCAGGAAAGTTTTTTGAGGCGGGGCGTTATGTTTTCAAAAAATAAAAACAACAACTCAAATCAATCGGCACCAGCAAGTTCGGCTGCTGCATCACAATCTTCCAGAAAAGCAAGCCGTTCGGCGCCTTCTCTGATTTCAGCGGATGTGGTTCTAAGCGGTAATATTACCGCGGGTGGCGACATGCAGGTCGATGGTACCGTTGAAGGCGATATCCAAACGAACTCGCTGACCGTTGGCGACAAGGCTTCTATCCAAGGAGAGATTGTTGCCGACGAGGTGATTGTTCGCGGTCGGATTATCGGCAGCATTCGCGCGCGCCGCGTGCAGCTGTGCAGCACGTGCCACGTAGAAGGCAACATTCTGCACGAGGCCTTGGCCGTTGAAACGGGCGCATTCTTTGAAGGTAATTGCCGTCATTCATCGGATCCGATGTCGGAAGGCACGAAATCTTCCGCGTCCAAGCCTGCGTCACGAGAGTCCATTTTCTCACCGGCAAGCGATGACAAAGGCGGCGCAGACGCATCAAAAGAAGCCGCGGGCATCAAGTCGGCCCCGCGCCGCGACCCGAAGAATGAGGTTGGACGCAAACCGCAACCAGCGGGTGCTCCAGACGGCCCCAAAAAGCCGTAGCTCTTTATACAGATTCAATACAAAAGCCGGTTCGTCACGAGCCGGCTTTTTTTAATCGAGATCGCTGACCTCAGCGTCTGAGCCTTGAACCCTGGCTGCAAGAGCTGCGGCCATGAATTCATCCAAATCGCCATCCAAGACGTTCTGAGGAGCGGAACTCTCCACCCCGGTCCGCAGATCCTTGACCATTTGATAGGGCTGCAGAACATAGGACCGGATCTGATGGCCCCAACCGATATCTGTCTTACTTTCGGCCTGAGCTTGAGCTGCTTCCTCGCGCTTTTGAAGCTCGGCCTCATAAAGCCGTGCCCGCAACATATCCCAGGCTTGAGCCCGATTCTTGTGCTGAGACCGTTCGTTCTGACATTGAACCACAATGCCTGAGGGCTCGTGGGTCAGGCGCACTGCGCTGTCGGTTTTGTTCACGTGTTGCCCACCGGCGCCGCTGGCCCGATAAGTATCAACCCGCACATCCTTTTCATTGATTTCAATGTTGATCGTATTGTCCACCACCGGATAGACCCAGACGCTGGCAAAGCTGGTGTGGCGCCGGGCATTCGAGTCGAAGGGCGAAATCCGAACCAGACGATGCACGCCCGATTCCGTCTTAAGCCACCCATAGGCGTTCGCGCCTTTTATCAGCAGAGTGGCAGACTTAATGCCCGCCTCTTCCCCATCATTCTGTTCGATCAGCTCGACCTTATGTCCGTGCCCATCGGCCCACCGCTTGTACATCCGCAAGAGGATGCTGGCCCAGTCCTGGCTTTCGGTGCCGCCAGCACCGGCGTGAACTTCGAGATAGGTGTCGTTCGCGTCCGCCTCGCCGGAGAGCAATGTCTGCAACTCCATCTTACTGGCTTTGCCGTGAAGCGCTTCGATCGACGTTTCGGCTTCTGTGACGATTTCTTGGTCGTCCTCGGCCTCCCCCAGCTCGATAAGTTCAATACTGTCGTTGAGCTCTGTTTCAACGCCGGTGCATTCTGAGATGGAGGCTTCTAGTTGGTTCCTTTCGCGCATCAAGCCTTGGGCTTTTTCGGCGTCATTCCAAAAGTCGGGGCCCTCCGACATGGCGTTTAGTTCTTCGAGGCGTTTCTGAGCATTATCCCAGTCAAAGATGCCTCCTCAGCAGCTCGAGCGACTGCTTGATGTCATCAACAAGGTTCTGAATTTCTGTACGCATAAGTCATCTAATAGATACGGCGTTTGCCAACGACGCCGGACCCTAAAGGACGATTCCGTTTGGGTAAAGCTGATCGGCAATTTACCGGGGATTAAGCTAGTAAAGACCACCTGTGCCGGAGCCCAAGGCGCCGCCACCATTGCCGCCGCCTTCAGCGTCTCCAATGACCGGTTGTGGGCCGCCAGGTTCCGTACCCGGCTTAAACGCCTCTAGGATGACGGGATAATCGCCGGGTTGGGCCAACAGGCCCGTCTTGGCATTGACGCGCACCAGGCGAATACCCGGCGGAATCCGGAAGGGAATGGCCGGCTTGTCCCCAATGGCTTCTTTCATGAAGTCTCGGAAGATCGGCGCCGCAACCCGACCCCCTGTTTCTGCCCGGCCCATTCGGCGTGGATTGTCAAAACCCACATAGACGCCAACCGCCAAGTCCGGTGCAAAGCCCACAAACCAGGCATCCCGTTCTTCATTGGTTGTGCCCGTCTTGCCCGCCAATGGACGCCCCACCGCCCGGATAGAGCCACCAGTGCCGCGCTGAACAACACCTTCCAACATGGAGACGACCTGGTAAGCGGTCCCGGAATCAATCACTTCTTCTCGGATATCAGGAATTTCCGGTTCTTCCTGGCTCTGCCATCCAGCCGCGTTACATTCATCGCACGGACGATTGTCGTGCTTGAAGATCGTCTTACCACGCCGGTCTTGGATACGGTCAATCAGCGTCGGTGTGATCCGCTTGCCGCCATTGACGACCATGGCATACGCGGCCGTCAGTTTTTGCAGTGTCGTTTCACCCGCCCCTAAGGCCATCGAAAGCTGTAAGGGCATGTCGTCCTTGATGCCGAATTTGCGTGCCAATTCAACAATTGGCTCCATACCGATATTCTGTGCAAGACGCACCGTCATCACGTTTCGTGACTTCTCAACACCCAAACGCAATGTCGATGGACCGTAGAACTCCAGACTATAGTTTTCCGGCTTCCAAAGGGCCAAGCCAGGTCCCTGATCCATCACAAATGGCGCATCCAACACCAAACTGGACGGCGTGAACCCGCGATCTAATGCGGCTGCATAGACGAATGGTTTGAAGGCGGAGCCGGTTTGACGTTCCGCCTGCGTGGTGCGGTTAAATTCGCTTTGCTGGAAGCTAAAGCCGCCGGCCATGGCCAAGATACGGCCCGTATGCGGATCAAGCGCAATAAGGCCGCCATTCACAGCCGGCATTTGGCGCAAGCCGTAAGCTGGGTCCCCTTCGCTGTCGTCTTGCTCAGCCAGGCGCTCCACATAAATCACATCGCCTTTGGCAACCACGTCACTTGGCTTCGTAACCTCGCCGCCAACTTTTTCACCTTTGAGCCACGGGCGCGCCCATTCCATCTCTTCCGATGGGATACGGCCGGACTCTCCATTCTTGAGGCCCACAAGCGCTTCTTCGCCGCGCAATGCCAACACCACGGCCGCTTCCCATGGGGCGATATCATTCGGCACACGAACGGCTTTTAGCTGCTCGAGCCAATTCTCATCGGCCGCGATACGCGCCACGGGACCGCGCCAACCATGGCGGCGATCATAGGACACGAGCCCTTTTCGCAAGGCCCGGTGCGCCATGCTTTGCAGGCGGGTGTCCAACGTTGTCCGGATTGACAGGCCGCCATCGTACAGCTCGTCCTCACCATAAATGTCAAAGACCTCGCGGCGTACTTCTTCCGCAAAATACTCAGCTTCAACGACCTGCGCGCCGTAAGCCCGAGGGAACACGGTAAGGTCTTCCGCTTGCGCCGCTTCCACCTGTTCGTCGGTGATGTATCCGTTTTCCGCCATCCGCTCGAGCACCCAGTTACGGCGCGCGATCGCCTGTTCTTTCCGGCGAATAGGATGGTAGTTGTTCGGTGCTTTCGGCAGCGCCGCCAAATAGGCGATCTCGCCCAATGTCATTTGATCGAGCGACTTCTCGAAATAATTCAACGCCGCAGCAGCCACGCCGTAAGAGGCAAATCCCAAATAAATCTCGTTCAGATACAGTTCGAGAATTTCGTCCTTCGAGAAGGTCTGCTCAATCTTGATGGCGATCAAGGCTTCCTTGAGCTTACGATTGAGGGTGACTTCGCTGCTGAGCAAGAAGTTTTTCGCGACCTGTTGGGTGATGGTCGACGCACCTTCAAGCCGCCGATTGTTCATGTAATTCGACACGTTTTCGACGGACGCGCGAAGAACGCCCTGAACATCAATGCCAGGGTGGGAATAGAAGTTTTTGTCTTCAGCGGACAGGAATGCCGCTTTCACCGCATCCGGGATGGATGTGATCGGCACAAATAACCGGCGCTCTCGTGCGTATTCGGCGATCAAACTGCCATCACCAGCATGGACACGTGTTGTCACTGGCGGTTGATAATCAGCTAATTTGTCGTAATCCGGCAGTTCCTCGTTGAGCTGCCACAGATAGTACGCGCCCGCGATGGCCGCTCCCACAGCAACGATCGTCAAAGACGCGAATACAAAAGCCGCAATTCTTATCAACATATACTCGGCCCTATTAGATCCCCTGGTCGGCGCGCCCCACGCCTGTCCCCGAATTGATGAGCTGGGCGGTACTTTAACACTAGCTTCGTGGCAAAGCTGTCACGAAGTTCGGATTTTTCCATGAAAAATCGAAGATTTGGTGCATTTATTTGGTGAATGTGGCACCGGCATGGCAGGGAGTTGTTAACCGCCCCGTTGCGCCCGTTTTTCCCCGGGAACGCTTGCGAAATAGCCATCCAATCCTTTCGCAATCGCTTCCGATATCTCACCGCGCCATTTGCGGGACCCAAGGTTTTTTTCGTCGTAGGTATTCGACAGATACCCAAGTTCCACCAAAACCGACGGAATATCCGGAGCCTTTAGGACACGAAACCCTGCAAAGCGATGGGTATTTTTGAGCAAATTGGTAACCTTGCCCAATTCCGGCATCAAACGCCGGGCAAACAGCACAGAATGGTTCATGGTTTCCCGCTGCGCCAAATCAATCAAGATGCTGGTTACATCGTCTGTTTCATCTTTAAGATCGACACCCGCGATTAAGTCCGCCCGGTTCTCTTTTCGAGCCAACGCAGCCGCTTCTTTGTCCGATGCAACCTCGGAAAGCGTATAGACGGATGCGCCCCGAAGGCTGGATTTCTTTGGCAGCGAATCCGCATGGAGCGAAATAAACAGGTCGGCCTCAGCCCGTCTTGCGACATTCACCCGCTCACTCAGTTCCAAGAAAACATCACGATCGCGTGTCAAGATAACTGTGTAACGCCCTGTTTTTTCGAGCGTTTCCTTGAGTTTCTTGCCAGTTGCCAGAACCACTGTTTTTTCATAAGTGCCATTTTTTCCAATCGCACCGGGGTCGACACCGCCATGGCCGGGATCGATAACGATCACCTTTTTCTTGCGGTTTTTCCGTTTTGTCCCCGCAAATGGAGGTTTTTGGACCGGGATACCCACCGACGCAGTCTGGCGTTCTGGCCACCCGGCCACCTTATCGAAGGTTGCAAGATCGGTGGGCACAAGGTCCACCATTAAACGATGACCTTTTGCCTGTTCAGGCGGCAGGACGTGCGCCCGTTCCACCAGGACAGGCCCTTCCATATCCAAGACGATCCGAGAATTGCCCGGCCTAAAAAGCCCATACCGATAGCCGCTGATTTGCCCTTTCCCCAACAGCTCCTGTCCGGGTTCGAGGTCCCAGCTGACTTCAGGGAGATCAATCACAACCCGATACGGGTCCTTAAGCAAAAACACTGTAAAATCAATGTTTTGCGTCAATTCAATCACAAATCGTGTGGCGTCTGAATGGGCTCCGAGACGCACATCAATGACTTCGGCAGTCGGCTCTGCGGAGGATTCCATGGGATTGCCCACGAGCACCAAGCCCGCGAAAAGTGCGGCACAGAAAAACGCGTTCAGGACAATACGGATCATGAAACCGGACGAAACTGCAAAACCAGGAAGACCCAGCAATGGCGGAAATTATTTACCATTTGGTTACCAATGGGCCTCCAATTGCCCATTAATTGGGTTTTAATTAAATTTGACGCATCGTCTAGCCGATGCAGCTTTGTGCGCATTCTCACAAAGATTCGACCGCGTTCCGCAGTTGAGATACAAATCGTGATTGTGCCGCTACAGGTGCTCAGCATATCATAGGAAAGATTGAGTCGAATGTTCGATTTCAATCTTGGTCGTAAAATTACCGAAAACGACTGATATAGGTATACGACCTGAAAAGAATTCTTGGTTTTCGGGCTCTTGGTACCCTGTCGCTCTTGGCATTGTTTGGTACCCACCCCTTGAAAAGAGGGAGCTTGAAAATCGGAACCCCTGGGTTTCGGCCGCCCGTAATGTGGCGCTGGGACCCACAAGCGCACTTTCTGGTGCGCTGGCTAATTGTGGCCACCCGATATTTTGCCAATTGATCCAATTGGCGCGAACAAATTTATGACTGACCATACGAGCCCAAATCGCCCAGAACAGAAAGCTGCCTCCCGGCTTCGGCCTCAGCTTGATTGGACGGTGCGAACACAAAAACACGCAGCCTCAAGTGCAGAGCGTGGTTCGCATGTGGGCTCCCATACGATCGGCACGAGACCGACGCGCAACAAACTGTTTTCGCAACTATTGCTGAAGCGTTCTCCGCGCGCCGCACCGCCGTGCCTTGGAGACTCATTTAATGGGAAACAAAATGCTTATCGATGCGGCCCACCCAGAGGAAACTCGGGTGGTCGTATGTCACGGGAACCGTGTAGAGGAGTTTGATTTCGAATCCGCCGCGAAGCAGCAACTTCGCGGGAACATTTATCTGGCGAAAGTCACGCGTGTTGAGCCGTCGCTGCAAGCCGCGTTCGTGGACTATGGCGGCAACCGCCATGGCTTCCTGGCGTTCAACGAAATCCATCCCGACTACTATCAAATACCTGTCGCGGACCGCGAAGCGCTGATTGCAGAACAGCAAGAAGAAACATCGCGCGCCGCAGAGCAAGACGAACTCGACGATCCGCACATCTCAGATGACGACGAGGAATTCGGCGACGAACCTCAGGAAGACGATGACGACGCCTTCGTCGATTCTGATGATGAAATCGAGGATCTGTCGGAAGGCGCGAGTGACGCCGACGACCAAAGCGAGGACGACGAATCCACTGAAGGCGCCGCCGAAGAAGCCATTGAAGCATCGGCTGACACCACAGAAGAGGAAGCCGAAAGCTCTGCGTCTTCCACAGAGGACGACGCCGATGTCGAAGCCGCTGCTGCCGGTGACCCTGCTGAAACGGACGAAGACACGGACAGCAACGACGATGAACCTGTAACCCGGGCAACTGAGGATACAGGTCTAGATGTTGAAGCGAAGAAAAGTGACGACGTAAACGTCGAAGACGCTGAAGCAGACGACACAGACGAAAACGACACATCGGCAGAATCGGAAGAGGAAGAAGCCGACAGCGAGCCAAAAGCCAAAGCGAAATCCCGCAATGGCCGCCGGTCTTCAAACCGTCGCACGGGACGGCCGCGCCGGCGCCCCTACAAAATCCAAGAAGTGATCAAGCGCCGCCAGATTCTGTTGGTGCAGGTGGTTAAAGAAGAACGCGGCAACAAAGGCGCAGCGTTGACGACCTATCTGTCACTTGCTGGCCGGTATTGTGTCCTCATGCCGAATACCGCCCGCGGTGGCGGCATTTCACGCAAGATCACCAATGCGCGGGACAGAAAGCGCCTTAAAGGCATTGCGAATGAGCTTGAGATTCCGCAAGGCATGGGCCTCATCATCCGCACGGCTGGCGCCAACCGCACAAAGGCGGAGATCCGTCGTGACTTCGATTACCTTATGCGGCTTTGGGAAAATGTCCGTGACCTGACGTTAGAATCCACTGCCCCCACCCTCGTTCACGAGGAAGGCAGTCTGGTAAAACGCTCTATCCGCGATCTTTATTCGAAAGAAATCGAATCTGTATTGGTCGAAGGCGAAGATGGCTACAAAGACGCCAAGGGCTTCATGCGGATGCTCATGCCCAGTCACGCCAAGAACGTTAAGCGTTACAAAGACCGGGTTCCACTGTTTCAGCGCTATCAGGTTGAACAGCAACTGGATTCAATGTTCAGCCCAACGGTCGAACTTCCTTCTGGCGGGTATATTGTCATCAACCCAACAGAAGCGCTCGTTTCCATCGATGTAAACTCGGGCCGCGCGACACGAGAGCACAATATCGAAGACACTGCGCTCAAGACCAATCTGGAGGCCGCGGAAGAAGTATCGCGTCAGTTACGCCTGAGAGACATGGCCGGTCTTGTGGTGATTGACTTCATCGACATGGAAGACAATCGCAACAATCGCGCCGTCGAAAAGAAACTAAAAGAATGTCTGCGCACGGATCGCGCGCGCATTCAAGTCGGCCGCATCAGCATGTTCGGCTTGCTGGAAATGTCGCGTCAGCGCATGCGGTCAGGTGTCCTTGAGGGCAGCACGACCATATGCCCCCACTGCGAAGGGTCCGGTTTGATCCGGTCCACGGAATCGACGGCCCTCTATGTGTTGCGGGCGATCGAAGAAGAATGCCTCAAGAAGACACCTCCTTCGCTTAACATTAAAGTGCCTTTCGGCGTGGCGAACTACATCGTCAATCAAAAGCGTGAAGACTTGCTGGCAATCGAAGAGCGGTATGGCGTGTCTTGCTTTATCGAAGGCGACAGCACCCTTACCGGAACCGACCACCTTATAGAACGTGAAGGCGTCCGTCCTGGACATGTCCGCCGCGTCGCCGCTGTTGAGCCTATTCTAGAAGACGAAGACGCTGATGTCGTAGATGAAGCGGAAGAAACGGTCTCAACTGCGGATCAAGACGAGGACGGCGAACGCGGTGGCCGCAAACGGCGCCGTCGCCGCCGGCGCAGAGGCAAGAAAGACGGAGATCAGCCAGAACAGTCCGCCTCGGATGCGGAATCGGATGAGCAACCCGTTGACGATGCTCCTGCCGATGCCGCTTCGGCCGATGAAGACGACGAAGATCGTCCCCGCAAACGCCGCCGGCGTGGAAAGCGCGGCGGACGCCGCAACAGGTCCCGCACGAAAGACCAAGAAACAGCGGAGGCCTCCGCCGAAGAAGGTGACGCTGAGCCAGCCGAAGACTCTGAAAATGCGGTGGTCAATATTCCAATCACCACGCCTGCGGATTTCTCTTTCTACGGGCAGGCGGACGATACGGATTTAGAAGAAGACAGCACTGAAACGCAACCGCAATCAAACGGCCACGATACGATCGACGACACACAATCGGTCGAGCCGGCTGCGGCAGTCGAAGATAGCAGTGACGATGATACGTCTGACATTATCGTCGAACAGCCCCCTCAGGACGCGGCACCCGAAGGCGACGCAGACCAAGAGGTCTTTGAAGCAGCTGAAGATGATTTAGAAGCGCCTGTAGAGGATACCGCGTCCGATATCACGCCGCCGGCAGAAGATAAGCCGCGACGCCGTGGTTGGTGGCAACGCCGCGTTTAAACGGAGAACAACCGGAAACCGCTAGCCGTTAAAGAAATCCTTTAAGCGGCTAGCGGCTTCAATCGTTTCTTCGGTCGTGCCACAAAATGAAATGCGTAAAAATCTGTGGCCTTCCACAAGATCAAAGTCGACCCCCGGAGCAACAGCGACACCGGTTTTCTCTAATATTTGATGACAAAATGCGACGCTGTCATCGGTCCAATCGCTGACATCCGCATACAGATAAAAAGCCCCATCGGGTGGTGCAATTTTTGTGACGCCGGCACGCTTCAGTTCCCGCAGGAGGATTGAACGGTTTTCGGCATAGCGCGCGACATTTGCGTCCAATTCATCGCGTGCATCGAAGGCGGACAATGCGGCGCGTTGGCTTATGGCACTTGGGCACACAAAAAGGTTTTGGGACAAGCATTCATAGGTGCGCACATGGTCCTCGGGCACAACCAGCCACCCAACGCGCCAACCGGTCATCGAGAAATACTTGGAAAAACTGTTGACGATGATGACGTCATCGGAAAACTCGAGCGCGCAATGGGCAGGCTCTCCATAAGCAATGCCGTGATAGATCTCGTCGGATATAAAAGTGGCGCCCCGATCCCCGGTGACCTCGATAAGGGATGCCAGGTCATCCGCAGACAACATTGTGCCCGTGGGATTTGCGGGACTTGCAACCAGAACGCCATTAAGCGGATTAATCGCCGACAGGTGCTCTGCGGTCGGCTGGAAGCGGCACGCCGCGTCGGTCTCGATTTCATGGCGCTTGAGGTTCAGTGAATCCATGATGTTGCGATACGCGGGATAGGCGGGGCTGCCCATCGCTACAACATCGCCCGCATCGAAATGCGCTAGGAATGCCAAAATGAATCCACCCGACGCGCCTGCCGTGATGACAACCCGCGACGGACTAATGTCCAGGCCGTAACTCTCACCATAATGAAGGGCGATCCGTTCCCGCAGTTCGTCCATACCCAGGCCGACCGTGTAGCCCAGCGCGTCGGCGTCTATAGCGGACTTTGCAGCTTCCAACGCGCCTTTAGGTGCCGCCGTTCCCGGTTGCCCTACTTCTAGGTGGATAACATCACCGCCGGCCGCCGCCCTGTCATTGGCGGCGCGCATCATGTCCATCGCGATGAAGGGTTTGATTTGGCTTCTACGCGACAGGCTCAAAAGAAATCCAATACACCTGAGGAGGCCTTGCCTCCCTGCGCCGTCAGGCCGTATCCGTGAGGATCCGCACTGATTTCGCAGGACTTGGGACGCTCCGGAAATCCATCGCTGCAGTAGAATGCGTTGACGGTGTCGGTCGGCGAGGACGGTATCGGCGCGATCACTTCTTCCAGTTTGGCTTTGCGCTTCGCGCCCAGACGGCTGGTTAGGTAGAAAGAGCTCTGCATGGCGTTTTTCCCCCCTGCAGCCGCCCCGACAAAAAAGATTTCCTCGCCATCTTCACTGACAACCATCGTCGGCATCAGGAAGGCTCCTGATAGTCCCTCTGCTGACGATGCCGGAGCCGGCGCCATCGCAAAGCCCGCCGTTTTAACTGTTTTCCCAAGACCAAATGGGCCGTTCATGGTAACGGAGCACGCCACCGCATCCCCATCAGGTCCAACGGCAACAAAGCTGGTGGACCCAAAATCATCGGGCATGGCTTTGGAAACACCATAACCCGCCAACGCTTTGTCCAATGCCGCTTTGGACGCGGCCAATCCTTCACCCGGATCTTTCTTACCGGCGTCGCCGGTTGCCAATTGGGGCAATACCTGACCGGCCAACGTCCCCGCCCCCGTCCGGTCAGCGGGGCTCAAAATTACACGTCCGTCCACTGATACCCGAGTTGGGTCTGCAGAGATTGCTCGGTAGGACCGAAGATCTTCTTTTGTGAGCTTGCCTTTGGCGTTTTTGTTCGCCGCAACAAGATCCGACCCTGGGGACCTTAGATAGAACCCAGTTGCCCCCTGACTTCTGATCAATGCCAAAGTACTGGCGAGGGCGACATTGGACAATTGATCGCCCGGACCTTTGATCAATGTGCTCGGCAGCACAAAGGCGTCTTTCAACCCGGCATCGCCGCGAATCTTCTTGGAGTTTGCAGCGACCCGCTCCGCCAATGCACGCGTGATTGGAAATCCTTGCGCGGCAAGCAGCTCGGCGGGTTCTACAATTCGATCCCAATCACGGTCGCCGTAGCGCGCATGAAGCAGCGCAAATCCGCGAACGGACCCAGGAACGGCAACAGCGCCGCCACCAGCCGGGTTACGCGGCAAAAAATCAATGCTTTCTGAAATGCCCGTTTCGGTATTGTGGTAGAGGCACACCCCGCCACCGCCAAGACCCGCGGCATTCGGATAGGTCACCGACAGGGCAAAATACGTGGCGACAGCGGCGTCTGCTGCATTGCCGCCCTTATCAAGGACCTCACTTCCGGCAAGCGCCGCCCGCGGTTCGTCCGCCACAACAACGCCCTTTGCCCCCCGCAGCAGCTTGTGAGTGCCGCGCGTGGCTGGTGCGTTAACCTTTTTGACAAGGCCGGCTCTCTCTAATTGGGGGATTGATATGGTCGGCGCTGCCTGTCCCACGCTCCACAAGGACATTCCAAGAGCTATCGCTGAGCAAAAAGCGCCCCTCAGCAGAACTTTCTTCTTATTGTAGCCAGATTTCATAGATACTGCCTTACCAAACGATTTTGTGAAGACCCCAATCAGTACATTGACGGCATGGTAGTCCAGTCATACCGTGCATGGACATAGCCAATATTGGGGTCCCTAATCAAGCGGCCTCGCTGAGATCGCCCTTTGAGTTACTATTAACCAAATTTGGGCGTTTTAGAGGCGGACCTACAGACCAAGAAAGAGTGTTAGTTTGGGTATTATGGCAGTTTTTTCGCGTAAATCTTTGGCCTTAGCCGTTTCCACGATGTTCGCCTCCATCGCGGCGCTGACACCGGCATCGGGTCAGTCTTTGATTCGAGACGCGGAAATAGAGGAAACCATCCGAATATACTCGGAACCGATATTCGCGGCGGCTGGGTTGGTGCCCAGCAATGTGGAAACCTACATCATAAATGACCCGAGTTTGAATGCCTTCGTTGCCGGAGGACAGAGGGTCTTTATTCACACGGGCCTCATCACAGAGCTTGACCGGCCAGCCCAGCTGATCGGCGTTATCGCCCACGAAACGGGCCATATTTCCGGTGGTCACCTTTCACGAACCCAAGAAGCGCTGGCCGGCGCAACGCTGCCCATTATCATCGGAACGTTGTTAGGCGCCGCCGCGATAGCGGCCGGCTCACCGGATGCCGGTATCGCCGGTATCCAGCTCGGACAACACGTCGCTCAGCGGTCGGTCCTTTCTTATTCCAGAACGCAAGAATCAGCGGCGGACCAAGCGGCGGTGAAATTCCTGGATCAAACGGGTCAATCATCCAAAGGTTTGCTGGAAACCTTTGATCGGTTTAGCGATCAGGAAGTCCTCTCCGGCCGCAACCAAGACCCTTATGTCCGCTCTCACCCGCTCTCACGGGAACGTATTGGGGCACTTGAGAACCTCGTCACCAATTCGCGGTTCAGCAATGTACCGGATAAGCCTGATCATGTTGAACGGTACAATATGATGAAAGCCAAGATTATTGGCTTCCTTGGAAAACCCCTCACAACATTTCGACGCTATCCGGAATCTGATCAGAGCATTCACGCACGGTATGCCCGGGCATTGGCCTATTACCGCATTCCTGAAATAGAAAAAGCACTTGGCGCTTTTGACGAGCTGGTCGCTGAACAACCTGACAACCCCTATTTTCATGAAATTAAAGGACAGGTTCTGCTTGAATTTGGCCGTCCGCGTGATGCCATCCCGTCTTATCGCGAGGCCGTAAAACTCGCCCCGCACCAGCCGCTGCTGCGTGTGGGCTTATCCCAAGCGATCATCGCCACCGAAGATCTAAGTTTGAATAAAGAAGCCATGGACCAATTGCTTAAGTCGCTTCGGGACGACCCGGAAAATACATTCGCTTGGCACAATTTGGCGATCGCTTATCACCGCGATGGGCAAGATGGCATGGCCGATTATGCAACGGCAGAGCGTCACTATCGGGCGAACAATCTTGGCCAAGCCCAAGTCCATGCGGCGCGGGCCATAAAGGTTCTCAAACAGGGCACGCCTGCATGGAACCGGACGCTGGACATTCAACAGTCCATTCAACAAACACAGAAAAAGAAAAAGCGGAGCTAGAACGCTCTGTTTCATCAAAAGTCAATCGAGGTATTTCCAATGGCGTTTTTGCGTTGCGCACGGACCTTAAGCATATCCGCGATTTCGGCGGCGTTTATTCTGGCGGCATGTGGAGACCCGGCAACATCTCTTGCTGAGTCGCCTGCGAGTTCTTCCGCATCGGGACTAACGAAGGAAGAGATCGAGAAGATCGTTCACGAGTATATTGTCTCGAACCCGGAAGTCATCGTGGAAGCGTTCGATGAACTTGAACGGCGTGAGATTGCCAAGAAATCCGAGCAATTCGACAAGAATTTAGCGAGTTCAACGGACGAACTTTGGAACGATGGTTTTTCCTATGTTGCCGGCAATCCCAAGGCCGACATCACCATTGTCGAATTCTTCGATTATAACTGCGGTTATTGTCGGCGTGTTTTGCCAACCGTTCAGCGCTTGATTGATCAAGACAAAAACATCCGTGTTGTATTCAAAGAATGGCCGATCCAAGGACCGGAATCGATCTTTGCGGCGCGGGCCTCGATGGCCGCCAATAAGCAAGGCAAGTTCATGGAACTGCACCAGGCGCTGATGAACGCGCCTGAAAAGGTCACCGAAGAATACGTCATGAAAACGGCCGCGCAGGTAGGCATTGACGTCATTCAGCTTCAAAAAGATATGAATGCGCCCGAGATGGATGAAATGCTGTCCCGGAACGGCAACCTTGCTCAAACCCTAGGCATCACGGGCACACCCGCATTTATTGTGGGAGATCAACTCATTCCCGGCGCGGCTCCGCTGGAGCAATTCCAAGCCGCGATTGTTGAAGCGCGGGCAAACTGTAAAATCTGTTAGCCCCTTAAATTAGCCCACCCAACGGTGAAGAGGGATCTGCATAGAGCTTCCTCTTCATGCGCCCTGCCCGATACGCCAAACGCCCCGCTTCAACGCCGTGCTTCATGGCACGCGCCATCAAAATTGGATTCTGCGCTTCCGCAATGGCAGTGTTCATCAGCACACCATCACATCCAAGTTCCATCGCCTCCGCTGCTTCCGAAGCCGTTCCCACCCCGGCATCCACCAGCACAGGCACGGTCGATTGCTCAACAATAAGCCGGATGTTGATCGCATTCTGAATGCCCAGACCGGAACCGATGGGCGCCGCTAAGGGCATGATTGCGCAACAACCGATTTCCTCCAGTCGTTTCGCCATGATGGGGTCATCGCTGCAGTACACCATCACATCGAAGCCATCTTTAATAAGGATATCTGCCGCGCGTAGCGTTTCGGTCATGTCGGGATAAAGTGTCTTTTGGTCGCCCAAAACTTCCAACTTCACCAACGACCAGCCCCCGGCCTCGCGCGCGAGGCGAAGCGTGCGCACCGCATCTTCTCCGGTGTAGCACCCTGCCGTGTTCGGCAAATAGGTCACCTTCTGAGGATCAATAAAGTCGACCAAACTCGGCTCATCCGGGTTGGTGACATTCACGCGGCGAATGGCCACCGTTACAATCTCAGCGCCTGCAGCCTCCATCGCGGCGGCATTGACGGAAAAATCTTTATATTTTCCCGTACCGATGATCAGGCGGGACCGGTATTTCTTGCCCGCGATTTCCAGCAAATCCTCAGAACTATCTGAAGGCACGCCAGCCTCAACATTGCCGCCGCCGACAAATTTGACGATCTCCAGCCGATCCCCCGCCACGACGGTGGTCTCTGGATAAAGGGACCGCGGCACGATCTCCAGATTTCGCTCTACCGCAATTTTTTGGGGGTCCAAACCCAAATCTTTCAACAATTGATCGACAGACAGAGGGGCCGGCAGGTCACGTCCTTCCCCATTGATGGTCACTTGCATCGCGCAAAGGTGCCTTTCTCAGATAAACTTGAACTTTTACTGGATAATGATAGAGAGGCTGGCAGGTTTCAACCACGAGGCAGAGATGTCTCTTGGCAATTCGTGCGATTGCCGCCAAACGATGGAATATCCAAGGGATGTCAAAGACGGTTTACGTCCTAAATGGCCCAAATTTAAACCTTTTGGGGCAAAGAGAGCCGGAAATTTACGGCACCACCACGCTCGACGATATCTCGGATATGGTGACGGACCACCTGAAAACTCTTGGATTTGGCTGCGAATTCAGGCAAACCAATGATGAAGCTGAGCTGGTCGATTGGATTCAGGAGGCGGAGGGCAAGTCTGGGGGCATAATCATCAATGCCGCCGCTTATTCCCACACCTCTATCGCGATCCGGGACGCCTTAAGTGCAGTGTCAAAACCGATCATAGAAGTCCACTTGTCCAATATCTTTGCGCGAGAAGAATTTCGACATCATTCGTTTGTCAGTGAAGTATCAAAAGGCGTGATATGTGGTCTCGGCGCGCGCGGCTATCTCTTGGCTGCGGATGCCCTGAAAGAATTGATGGCCTAGAAGAGGTTGTGTCGATGTGGCGGAACAGTCAGATAAAAAGGCGGTAAACGTGAGTGGTAAAAGCAAAATTGACGGGGATGCTGTCCGCGAATTGGCAAACCTGTTGGACGAAACCGGTCTTGCGGAAATTGAATTGGAACAAAATGGCCTCCGCCTGCGCGTCGCGAAAGCAGTGGGTCAATCTTTTGTAGCGCCTGTAGCAGCACCTGCCCCAGCACCCGCCGCAGCGGCAGCTCCGGCATCTGCGGCTGGTGAAACCGCAGACCACCCAGGGGCCGTCACCTCGCCCATGGTCGGCACGGTTTACGTGGCCGCGGAACCTGGGGCCAAACCGTTTATTTCAGTTGGCGACAGCGTCACCGAAGGGCAAACGCTCCTGATCGTTGAAGCCATGAAAACCATGAACCAAATCCCCGCGCCGAAAGCCGGCAAGGTAACCAGTATTTTGGTGGCCAATGGACAGCCTGTTGAATTTGGGGAACCACTCGTTGTCATCGAATAAATCAATAAAGGCATCGGGCAGAGCTCATGTTTGAAAAAGTACTTATCGCCAATAGGGGCGAAATTGCGCTTCGTGTGCACAGGGCCTGCCAGGAAATGGGCATCGCAACGGTTGCCATTCACTCTACTGCCGATGCGGATGCCATGCATGTGCGCCTCGCGGATGAAAGTGTCTGCGTTGGACCGCCGCCGGCCACCGACAGCTATCTGAACATTCCAGCGATTATTTCCGCCTGCGAAATTACCGGCGCGGAAGCGGTGCACCCCGGATATGGCTTCCTGTCCGAAAATGCGAAATTCGTCGACATACTGGACGAGCACGACATTACCTTTATCGGTCCGTCTGCTGATCATATCCGGATCATGGGTGACAAAGTAACCGCCAAAAAGACGGTAAAGGACTTGGGCATACCTGTGGTACCCGGATCAGACGGTGCGGTCACTTCTCTGGATCAGGCCCGCGCTGTTGCCGAAGAGGTGGGCTATCCGCTGCTCATTAAAGCGGCTGCAGGCGGCGGTGGGCGCGGTATGAAGATCGCGCAAACGGCTGCAGACTTGGAAGAGGCCATTTCAACAGCCAAGGCGGAATCCAAAGCGGCCTTCAACGATGACGCCATCTATATCGAGAAATACCTCGGCAAGCCGCGTCACATTGAAGTGCAGGTCATTGGCGATGCGAATGGTAAGGTTTTGCACTTGGGCGAACGGGATTGTTCCCTGCAACGCCGCCACCAAAAAGTATTGGAAGAGGCACGCTCCCCCGCCCTGAACGATCAAGAGCGCGCGCGTATTGGCGAGATCGTCACCACGGCCCTGTCCAAGATCGGCTATTTGGGCGTTGGCACCGTTGAATTCCTCTATGAAAACGGTGAGTTCTATTTCATTGAAATGAACACCCGGCTTCAAGTGGAACACCCTGTCACCGAGATGATCACTGGGCTTGATCTGGTGCGCGAACAAATCCGCATTGCCTCGGGCATGCCGCTGACCATGGATCAAAGCGACATTGCTTTCCTCGGACACGCGATTGAGTGCCGGGTTAATGCAGAGAATCCGAAAACCTTTACCCCCTCCCCCGGCCTCATCCGCGATTTTCACGCGCCCGGCGGATTGGGTGTGCGGATGGATTCAGCCGCCTATGCCGGCTACCGAATTCCACCTTACTATGACAGTTTGATCGGTAAACTGATTGTGGTGGGGCGCAATCGCAACGAATGCCTCATGCGCCTTCGCCGCGCCCTTAAAGAGATTGTGGTCGATGGGATCGATACCACCATTCCCTTGTTCCTGGACCTGATCAATCATCCGGAATTCATGAATGGCGACTATCACATTCATTGGTTGGAGCAATATCTCGCCGAGGGCGACGCCTAACGTTTCATGACCGCACTTTCTCCCGAGACGCTTTTAAAGGCATACGCATATGGCGTGTTCCCCATGGGCGAAGACCGGGACGATCCATCTGTTTATTGGGTGGATCCAGAGTTCCGCGGCATCCTTCCTCTGGACAAATTTCACGTCCCAAAACGGCTCGCCCGCACGGTGCGCTCAGACAAGTTTCAAACCACAATCGATGCTGATTTTCGCGGCACCATAGAAGCCTGCGCGGAAATAAAAAGTGGCCGGCTAAGCACCTGGATCAATGATGACATTATTGCCAACTACACGGCTCTCCATGATATGGGCCATGCTCATAGTGTCGAAACCTGGCGCGACGGCAAGATTGTCGGCGGATTGTATGGGGTGTCACTCGGCGCTGCGTTTTTCGGCGAAAGCATGTTCAGCCGGGAGACGGATGCCAGCAAAGTGGCGCTGTGCCGTCTGGTGGCCCAACTTATCGTCGGCGGCTACAAACTGCTGGACACGCAGTTCATCACCGACCATCTCACACAATTTGGCGCAATCGAAATTTCCAGAGATGCCTATCAAGCGATATTGCAGAACGCCGTTGTTCAGCCGGCGGAATTTTCGTCGCTGCCGTCAGGCAGTTCCGGCTCGATCATAATGCAATCGATCAGCCAAATATCGTAGACCGGATGTTCCAGCGCATTAAGCGCCGGGCTGGACGCGAACATCCATCCTTTAAAGATGTCTTCTTCGGATTGATCCGGCTTAACATCTTTTACTTCCAGAAAAGCCGTCTTCTCCGGCGTCTCTTCCGGCGGGCGCTTATTGCATTGGCGCGTTATAAATTGCAGCGACCCAAAAGTGACCATTTCATCGATCGGTGCGTAGACAGTGGTTACCCTCGCCGTAATCTTGTCTAACCCGCGAAAAACAGCGCCCCCCTCAGATTCGACCATCTCCTTGAGCGCTTCCTGCGTTGGCCCGTCCGGTAATTTGGATTCATCAAGATTGAGCGGATTGGCTTGCGGAATGGCGAGTGGTTCATCGCCGATTGGTTGGACCACATCTTGTGCGAAAGCAAATGGCGACACCGAAAAGGCCGCAAGCACCGCTCCTAAGGCAAACTGTCTGGTTAGTCCCATTGGCTGCTTGACTCGCATCACGCTAACTACCCCTCAAACGCTGGCTCTGCCTAAACGCTTCCCCTGTTGACGCAGTGTACCTTAGAGCCGCCCGATGCGGCAAAATTTTGACGACCTATTGACCCGTCTCTTCTTCGGAACTGCCACCAGCACTAAAGATTGCCTGTCCAACAAGGCCGATCAAGTCGATGGAGCCTTGGGTGAACTGGATCTTACCGCCATCGGCAATCAAATCTTCGCTGCCACCGGGCTCGATGGCGAGGTAGTTGCCCCCCAGCAAGCCCTCGGACGTAATCTTGATTGACGAGTCATCCGGTAACTGCACCTTCGGGTCTATGGACATGGAAACCCGCGCCAGATAGGTGTTTGGGTCCAGCTCCTGAGAGGTGACCGTACCCACTTTGATGCCGGACACCCGCACATCGCTGCCCACCGTCAAACCATCGACGCTGTCAAAATCCGCGCTAACCTTGTAGCCGGCCACATCGCCCACATCCGCTGTGGTATAGGCGAAAAACAAAAACGCGCCGGCAACGACGATAACAAATGCGCCAACCAGCGTTTCGACCATATTATTTGCCATGAGCTACTCCCCTCACAGAATCCAATAACCCATTGAAACTGCAGAAGTCTTAATCCGGTTGCCAGGCCTCATAATCCCCCGTGGCCTCGGGCCGTTGCCCGGACCGATAGAGACTGCCGGCTGGGCGATAGGCATTCGGCGTTCCCGTCTGATTGGGCACGTGTTCTTTTTCCCAAGGCTTCACCTGAAACGGCCGCACCGTTGGGGGCTCATCAAAGGTGTAATGAAGCCAGCCGTGCCAATCCGGCGGCACGCGCGACGCTTCCGCCTCGCCATTATAGAGCACCCAGCGGCGCTTCTGGCCGTTATAGCGGGGCTTCTTTTCTTCGTAGTATTTGTTGCCTTGTTCGTCTTCGCCGACGAACTCCCCCTTGCGCAGGGTGAATAGCCGTGTGCCCAGGGTTTGCCCCTTCCACCACACAAAAATTTCCGAAAAAAGGCCCATCAACAGATTCCATCTTGAGCAGTCTGTGGACGCCTCACGCGCCCACGTGATTCCTGGCGGAATATTGCATTGCGCAATGACACAGTCCAGCAAGAACAAGAAACACAGCTACGACTCATCGCCTTTTCCCTCCGGAACCAGCCTCAAATCCAGGTTCGAAATCGATTTCATTTTCAGGTCAGCGCGTTAGCCTAATGGACTTCATTCGACGCCTTCGGCCCGGTGATTGTGACGCCGATCCATTGCCACTTTGTGACCGTCCGCTACCCAAAAAAATTTGCTCGAAACACGGACTCAGAGTCATCGAATAACACCTTGATTCAACGCACCAACCGGGCCGCTCACAGTTCACTTGAAAAGCTATATCTTGGGGCTCTAGGGCGGAATTAACCAAAATCTAGTTGCAAGCCGGAAGCCGCTTTTCTAGACTTTGTACCCGTTGAGGGCTGGAGGTCTATATCTGGTGTTTGGCAGGCGATGGTTTTGTTTCCCACGCACTGTCGTCTGACCAAACACTTTTTAGCTCACAATTGGGTTTGGGTTGGTAACGCCGAAAATTGACGTTTGCGGCGGCTGGGTTTGTTTGGCCGAAAACGTTGATCTCACCGGCAATGTCGTCAGGAAAAAGAGGATTTCATGCGCTTTTCGCGTCGTTTCACCGAGGACGGTGTGTCCCCCTATGAAGGGCTAGAATTTAAAAAAACCAATAGCGAAATTCGAAATCCAGACGGATCGATTGTTTTCAAACTGGACGACATAGAAGTACCGGCCAGCTGGAGCCAGGTGGCGGCCGACATTCTGGCGCAGAAATACTTCCGAAAGGCGGGCGTTGCCTCCAAACTCCAAGCCGTTCAAGAAAGTTCCATTCCCGAGTGGCTGTGGCGCCACGTGCCTGACACGAGCTCCGACGTTACCTATGGGTCCGAGACATCCGCCAAACAGGTTTTCGACCGCCTGGCCGGTACATGGACCTATTGGGGTTGGAAGGGCAATTACTTCGAAACGGAAGACGATGCTCGCGTGTTTTACGATGAGCTGCGCCACATGCTGGCCACCCAAAAGGCCGCTCCCAACAGCCCCCAGTGGTTTAACACCGGCCTTCATTGGGCTTATGGCATTGATGGTCCCGCGCAAGGCCACCACTACGTTCATCACGCGACCGGACGCCTGGTGCAGTCTGAAAGCGCTTACGAACACCCACAGCCCCATGCCTGCTTTATTCAGAGCGTCAACGACGACTTGGTGAACGACGGCGGCATCATGGATCTTTGGGTCCGTGAGGCACGCCTGTTCAAATACGGCTCCGGCACCGGCACCAACTTCTCTGACATTCGCGGCGCCAATGAAGGCCTTTCAGGCGGGGGCAAATCCTCCGGCCTGATGAGTTTCCTCAAAATCGGCGACCGGGCGGCCGGTGCCATCAAGTCAGGCGGTACGACACGGCGCGCCGCTAAGATGGTTGTCGTGGACGTGGACCACCCCGACATCGAAGATTTCGTTGAATGGAAAGTCATTGAGGAACAGAAAGTGGCGGCCCTCGTCACCGGATCCAAAGTGGCCGAAAAACACCTGTCAGCTGTGATGCGGGCGTGCGTGAATTGCGAAGGCGATGGGGACGATTGTTACGATCCAAAGCTGAACCCCGCCCTTAAGCGCGAAATCAAAGCGGCGCGCAAGGCCATGGTGCCTGAAAACTATATCAGCCGCGTCATCCAGTTTGCGAAGCAAGGCTATACCAGCATTGACTTCCCCACCTATGACACCGACTGGGATTCTAACGCGTATCTCACCGTCGCGGGTCAAAACTCGAACAATTCAATCCGGGTCACCGACGAATTCCTACGCTCGGTTGAAGCTGGCCGCGAGTGGGCCTTGAAGCGCCGCACCGATGGCGAAGTGGCGAAAACGGTCAACGCCAAAGAACTGTGGGAAAAAGTTGGTTACGCGGCCTGGGCTTGCGCCGATCCTGGAATCCAGTTCCACACGACGATTAACGACTGGCACACGTGTCCGTCAGGTGGTGACATTCGCGCGTCTAATCCGTGCTCGGAATATATGTTTTTGGACAACACGGCGTGCAATCTCGCGTCGCTCAATCTGTTGAACTTCCGCAAGGAAGACAAGTCGTTCGACGCGGACAGTTTCGAGCATGCGGTGCGGATCTGGACACTTGTTCTGGAAATTTCCGTCATGATGGCGCAATTCCCCTCCAAGGAAATCGCCGAACTCTCCTACAAATACCGCACGCTGGGTCTTGGCTTTGCCAATATTGGCGGCTTGTTGATGTCTTCCGGCCTATCCTATGACAGTGAAGAAGGCCGCACCCTGTGTGCCGCCATCACGGCCCTCATGACCGGAACGTCCTATGCCACATCGGCGGAAATCGCCAAGCGCCTCGATGCCTTTCCGGAATATTGGCACAATGACGATGCCATGTTGCGCGTCATCCGCAACCATCGCCGTGCCGCCTATGGGGAAAGCGACGGTTACGAAAAACTCAGCACCCTGCCCGTTCCCATCAACGCACAACACTGTCCGGATCAAGAACTGGTGGCACGGGCGCGCGCCGCGTGGGACCAAGCCTTGGAGTTGGGTGAGAAGCACGGCTTCAGAAACGCCCAGACCACCGTGATTGCCCCAACAGGCACGATCGGCCTGGTCATGGACTGTGATACCACGGGCATCGAACCGGATTTTGCGCTGGTGAAATACAAGAAGCTGGCGGGCGGCGGTTACTTTAAAATCATCAACCGCGTGGTGCCGGAAGCCCTCTCCGTTTTGGGCTACAGCCCTGAACAGTCCAATGAGATTATCGACTACGCTGTTGGACACGGCACTTTGGTGGACGCTCCCGGTGTCAACCATGAGATGCTTAAGGAAAAGGGTCTCACGGGTGAACAGCTCGATCAAATCGAAGGCTCTCTCGCGACAACCTTCGACATTCGCTATGCCTTCACGCGCTTCACGCTGGGAGATGAATTCTGCGAGACGGTTCTGGGTCTCACCGAGGAACAGCTGAACGACCCCACCTTAGATATTCTGGAGACCATTGGCTTCTCCAAGGAAGATGTGGACGCGGCCAATCTCCATGTATGCGGCGCCATGACGTTGGAAGGCGCGCCCCACTTAAAGGACGAGCATCTGCCCGTCTTCGATTGCGCCAACCCATGCGGTCGTTTGGGCAAGCGGTATTTGTCGGTGGAAAGCCATATTCGCATGATGGCAGCCGCCCAGCCCTTTATCACCGGCGCGATCTCCAAAACCATCAACATGCCCGGCGATGCCACCGTGGAAGACTGCATGCAAAGCTATATGTTGTCTTGGCAACTGGGCATTAAAGCCAACGCCTTGTACCGCGATGGCTCGAAGCTTAGCCAGCCGCTGAATTCTTCCCTGCTCACCGCAGATGACGAAGATGAAGACGACTTGATTGAGCAAGTGGCGGCCGATCAACCGGCTGCGTCCCGCGCCCAGGTGATCACGGAGCGCATTGTGGAGCGGATTGTCGAACGCGAGCGCGAGCAAGCCCGTCAAAAGCTGCCGGATCGCCGAAAAGGCTACACTCAGAAAGCCATTGTGGGCGGGCACAAAGTCTATCTGCGCACCGGCGAATATGAAGGCGGCGATCTGGGCGAGATCTTCATCGACATGCATAAGGAAGGCGCTGCCTTCCGCAGTCTGATGAACAATTTCGCAATCGCCATATCCATCGGCTTGCAATATGGCGTGCCGCTGGAAGAATTCGTGGAAGCCTTCACCTTTACCCGGTTCGAACCGGCGGGCTTGGTGCAGGGCAATGATACCATCAAGAACGCGACCTCCATCCTCGACTATGTGTTCCGCGAATTGGCTGTCAGCTATCTGGGCCGCGATGACCTCGCCCATGTGGAACCCGACGAAATTCGCCTCGATGCCATGGGCACCGGTGAAGACGAAGGCCGCTTGGCGGATGACGATCCTTCTGCTGCCGCCGTGGAAAATGTCGTCCGCCGCTTTGCGTCGAACGGCTACCTCCGCAGCTCTCTCGTATTGATGAACGGAGGCTCGTCCGAAGGCGCCCAGCCCGCAGTTGCCACCAACGATGTGGGTGCGGTTGCTATGTCCCCTAATGTCGCCACCGCCGAGGCCGTGGATTATGACATGACAGCGTCGGTTGAAACGACCGTTGCTGTAGCTACGACCGGCACCGAGGAAATGGCCTTGCGGGCCGCGGCCCGGATGAAGGGCTACGAGGGCGATCCATGTGGGGAATGCGGCAACTTCACGCTCGTGCGCAACGGCACCTGCATGAAGTGCGACACCTGCGGGTCCACCAGCGGCTGCTCCTGATTGGCGTAAAAGCTGGATTGCCCGGACGCACAGCCTATCGGCTGTTTACCGGGCAATGACGTTTAAGTAATTCATCATCACCCGGGGAGCGAAAGCGAGCCCGGGTGATCCTTTTGGGCCCCCCGACAAACTAACGGTTCGTGAGTTTGAACTCGATCCGGCGGTTGCGCTTATAGGACGCTGCCGTTGACCCCGGATCCAGCGGCTGGAATTCACCAAAGCCCGCCGCGACCAAACGCTTCGGCGGCACCCCATTTTGGATCAGGAAGGTCACCACATTAATGGCCCGGGCAGACGACAAGTGCCAGTTGCTGGGGAACGTAGAACTGCTGATCGGCTGTTTGTCCGAATGACCATCCACCCGCAATATCCAATTGATATCCGCCGGGATAGATTGCGAGATGTCTTTCAAAACCGATGCGATCTTTCTCAAATTCTCGCGTCCGGCCGGCTTAATCTCGGCAGATCCCGAATCGAACAAAACTTCCGACTGCAGAATGAAGCGATCCCCCACCACTTCAATGTCTTCTCGCTGGCCAAGCGCTTCCACAAGCTGAGCAAAAAAGTCAGATTGGTATTGCGCGATGGCCTGTTCGCTGGCTGCCTTCGCCTCGTCCAGCTCTTTCGTGAGAGCACTGATCTTTGCGTCATCTTCCGCGGCTTTGGCTTGCGCGGCATTGAGGGATTCTTCCGTGCCTTGCAAACGCACCCGCAAACTCGCCAGTTCTTCATTCAGCAAGGACAGCTGTGCCTGGGCTTCTTCGCCCTCTTCCTTTTGCTTCGCGGCCGACGCCTTCAACGTATCGATTTCCGACCCGGCAAGGGCTTTGTCTTTTTCGGCCGCCTCTAACAGCGCCAGCAAGCGGGCAATTTCTTCTTTACTTTTCTCGCCGCTGGTAATCTCTGCGTCCAAGGATGCCTTTAGCCCATCGATTTCGGCAGCCGCCGCTGCGGCCTGCTCCTTGAGAGAGGCGATCATGGCGCCCAAGCGTTCTTCTTCTGCCTTTGCGTCTTCAAGGGCCGCATTCGCTTTCGCAAGATCCGTCTCTAATGCCGTGATGCGATCGCTTTGAGCCGCCTTGTCGCTTTCAAGCGTGGCAACACTTGATTCGAGTTCTTGTGCCTTCGTCTCCGCCTTTGCCGCCGCATCCTTTGTGGTGGCCAAATCAGTTTCCAAGGACTGTTTGTCTTTTTCTAAGTTCTCAACCTGACCTTTGCTTTGATCCAGTTCGGTGGACAAGGTTGTCACTTGGGTTTTGGTTTGTTCAAGCTCTTGTTGCTGAAGGAACATTGCCTCGCGCACGAAAAAGCGCGCAGCAGCAAAGATCACCAGCAAAAAAATCATGATGAGCAATAACGTGGCCAGGGCATCTACATAGCCCGGCCAGAAATTTACCGACTCTTGCCGCGCCCGGCGCTGCGTGAAAGCCATCGCGTATCCCCCCGTTCGCCCTGAAACTAGTAGTCGTCTAGTCCACCAGGACGCGGAGCCCCCAATTCAGATGCCCGCGATAAATATTCTTCGAAGTGATTATAAAAACGGTTTTGCGCTTGCCCCGCCCGCAAGTCGAGGAACCCGAGCACAAGAGAACCGGCTAGCCCCAAAAGAGAGGATGAAAAGGCCGTGCCCATGCCATTAATCGGTTCGCGCAGATCATCCAAGAACTGGGCGAAGACAGCTTCCGACGCCTGGCCTGCCTGGGATAGTGCATCGATGGTGCCGCCAACCGATGAAACGGTTTTCAACAATCCCCAAAAGGTGCCCAAAAGCCCCAAGAAGATCAGTAGACCGATCATGTAGCGCGTTATTTCACGCGATTCATCCAAACGGGTGCCAACGGAATCCAGGATAGACCGGTATTCAAAGGTATCGAAGACGATCGGTCCGGGGCGCTCGCTGAATAACGCGCCGACGGCCGACATTAAACGTGGAGCACCGCCGGGATTTGACACCATCAGCCCAGGTTGGTCTGCATGGCCAAAGCGCCAGGAGCTGCGAATCCAGCGGGACGCCCAGCCAACCGACATGACTTGGCCAAAGCTATAAAGAACCCCCAAACCTAAGACACCCACAATGCTGGAATTCAGTGCCCAGTTATAGGCAAACGCCTGAACCAGGACGCCTTCTTCGTTGATGATGTCAGCGTAAGCCAGTCCGCCAATTATCACCAGGAACACGGCCATCGAGACCATGTAATCCAGTACACCGACGCTGCTGAATCTGCCTTCGCTATTCGCCATCAATCCCACCCCTCTCCTGTGTTGGGCAATATTCGCACCCCTGCTTGCCCTATACGCCCAGCTTACAACGCTTTCATGTCAGCTCAAATGTCAAAAATTCGCAGAATTTAGGCCAAAACCGGCGCGCAAACGGCCTCAAAACCCGCTAAAGTATGGTTTCGGGGAATTCAGAGAGGATCGGGATGATGCGTGACATGCTGATTGGCAGCGTCGTGGCGGCAATCGCCATGTTTCTGTGGGGCTTTCTGTTCTGGGGTGTTGGCCTCATCGACCCGTTTGCGCACACAAACGCCGATGCGCAGCAAGCGGTTGCCAAAGTGCTTCAAGACAAATTGCCCGCCGATGGCGTCTACTTCGTCCCGGACAGAACATTGGAAAGCCCAGAGGCCTGGGCGCAATCCCACACAAAAGGACCCATTGCCACAGTGAGCATCATGAAATCCGGTGCTGACCCCATGGCGGCCAGCAAGTTGATCGCTGGCTTTGTTCACATGTTGTTTGCCACAATCATCCTCGGGACAATAATGATGGTCAGTAACCGGCCGTCCTATTTAGAGCGCTTGCAACTAGGGGCCCTTGTCGGCATCGGTGGGACAGTCTTCGCGAATTTGACACAACCTATTTGGTTCGACAGCCCTTGGGGCTATCACCTGACGAATGGGTTTTATCAGCTTGTGGCGTGGCTCATTGCGGCGGCGATCCTTGCCTATTTCGTCCGCCGCAAAACCGCATTTATCTAAGCATCGCACATAAACTGTCAGAGCAACTCAAGTGCGATCATCGCCATGCCGATGACACTTGCGAACCAGGCCAAGGGCCTCACCAGTGGAAATCCTGCAATGTAAATACCGGCGTGAACAACTCGCGCGAAGAAAAAGATCTGCGCGCCCAAAACCGTGTTGGCTGTCGAGATGTCCGCCGCATTGGCAACCAACACGAGGCCGGTAAACATCACCATGTTTTCGAGCATATTGTTCCGTAAACGGACACAACGCTGATTAAACGCGCTTGGTTCCGGCAAATCATCCCGCGCACCGGCCTGTGCCGTCAATCCATTCGCCAAGATGGAGACGGTCGCCGGGACCAATATCAAAGCAAACGTCAAAATTATGCTATAAACTAGAAACGTAAGTTCGGGCGTCATATGATTCCCCATTGTTGTTATGTACTTCCTACCAAGATTATTCTAATGGTTTTGGCCATATCGGGAAATCAACAAATTGCGCGTTTTGGAACGCGGTTTAAGCCCCTAAACAAAAAAATCGGCGAAGAGACCAATATGAAGAAAATAATTCGTCCGCAAACAATTGGTAAAATTACATTTCTTGCCCTTTTTTCCGTCGCATCGCTCGGCCAATTGCCGGCTCAAGCAAAAAATACAGTGGTTGTCGCCCTGTTCGATGGTTTTGCGCCGAACCTGGTCGATACGATCGAGACGCCGCATTTTGATGAGATTCGTGAAACCGGCTCTTGGAGCCACCATTTGGTGCCGGAATTTCCCAGCATTTCACTGACCAATCACACCAGCTTCCTCACGGGGTGTCACCCGGAAAACCACGGCATATTGAGCAACAGGTTCATCGACCCGCAAAAAGGCCACTACGATCATTTTGCCGATGCTGATTGGCGGACAGGATGCACGACACTGTTTGAAGCAGCGGAAGACAACGGTCTCAAAGCGGCAGCGCTGTACATTGCCAGCCGTTATTCATCGAAAGACGGTCCACGTGCGTCCATCACCAACGAAGAAAAACACTACAAGGATTTTCCCGACGATTTAGGACGGTCAGAACGCGCCCTAAATCTCCTCAGGAAGCCCACCGAAGAGCGGCCGGATCTGATTGTTGTCTATTTCCAAGGACCTGACGGCAGTCAGCATTTTAAAGGGATCGAAACGCCCGAAACGGTTTCAGACGTCAAACGAAGCGACCAAATTGTGGGGGATTTGAAGAACGCCCTTGCAACGCTCGGAAACGGCGATACGGGGTCTCTCATCATTGGCACTGATCATGGCATGATGCCCATCAAGGGCATTGTGAACATTGACCGAATTCTGCGGCGGCACAGCATTGATGCCAAAGTCGCCTCGGCCGGGACAAGTTCGTTTTTGTATCTGAATGAAACGACTGATCAAAACGCGGCCTTGTCGGCGCTATCCGACTATGACGCATTTAAGGCCTATGCGAAAGGCGACTTTCCGGCCTATGCCCGCATTGGCACATCAGACCGGGCACCGGATATTTTACTCGCAGCTAAACCACCCTACTTCATTGAGGACAGCGATTTATTCCCCAACTTCGCACACTGGATGGGCATCACCCGCATTTGGCCAGATGTGTTCACGCCACCAATCACGGTTCTGCATGCGACCCATGGATACGATCCGTCTATTCCGGAGATGCACGGCATTTTTTATGCGTGGGGACATGGCATTAAACCGGGACACGCGGTTGAAACGCTTAAAGTCATCGATATCCATCCGACGGTCGCGGCCCTTATGGGCTTTCCGGCGGGCGAACCTATCGACGGCTCACCGGCTACCGAGATACTAACTGACTAACTTTCAGCCTACTGACTTATGAGTCAATTTGTGGGCATTTTCTTCCCAATTCTGACCGTCGAACGGAATAACGGTCATCGCTTTTGGCTTGGTGTTTAAGCATCTGGCATTGACGCTGACACCATCCGGATTAGAGCGTGGCGTGTAAAAGGGTTTGATCCCACAGATGGTGCAAAACATATGGTCCGCGACACCCGTGTTAAACGTGTAGTGAGCAAGCTTGTCGCCGCCGGCAACAAGTTTGAATTTCGAATTCGGCACGATCAGGTGCAGAAAACCGGATTTTGCGCAGATCGAACAGTTACAGTCTTCGACCTCAATCTCTTGCGGTGCGTCCACTTCAAACTGGACGGCACCGCAATGGCAACTTCCCTGATACAGCATGCTCCGCTCTTCCCGCCTCCACTCCAAATTCAGACCGAAGCATAGAGTAAGAAGCCGCCAAACGCCGCACCAAACACAAAGGCCGCGCGGAGCGTGGTGGCAGATGCTTTTGCAAACCAATCAACCAGTTGATTGACGCGCTCCATTCCCATGATCAACAGGCCAAGAGCCGCCAGTAACGCGATCACGCCAAGCGCAAAGATAATTTGCGGAAAGGGGGTGGACGACGCGGCGAAAATCAGCGCAAACCCAAGAAGGACACGTACGCTAACGGCAAAGGCTAACCCAAAGCGGCTGGTGGCAACGCTGCGTACAAGACGCACAACTGCTTGTGGTTGGACAAGGCCCCAAAGGCTCATTACCGCGATAAGAACGCCAAAAACAGAGATGATCACCAACATGGGCATACCCTCCTCTACAGGACGTTAGATCTTATAGATGGGGCGTCGGGTCACGGGGCGCAAGACACCGCCCTATTTTGACCACAATGTCTCGGGGCTTAAGGCTTGCTCTCTTCCGGCACCACGACGCGAAGGTGCACATCCCTTAACGCGTGATTTGGAACCGTACTTGGCGCGTTCATCATCAGGTCTTCTGCCTGCTGATTCATTGGGAACATGGTCACTTCACGCAAGTTTTCTTCCCCCGCAAGCAACATCACGATGCGGTCCACGCCCGGAGCAAAACCACCGTGCGGGGGCGCGCCATAACGGAAGGCATTCAACATGCCGCCAAATTCTTCCTCCACAACGCTGGCGTCATATCCGGCAATGGCAAAGGCCTTGAGCATGATTTCCGGAAGATGGTTCCGGATCGCACCTGACGACAGTTCCACCCCGTTGCAGACGATATCGTACTGATAGGCCAGAATGTCGAGCGGATCTTTGGTTTCCAACGCGTCCATGCCCCCTTGCGGCATGGAGAACGGATTGTGACTGAAATCGATTTTCTTGTCGGTCTCGTTGTATTCGAACATGGGGAAGTCCACGATCCAGCAAAAACGGAACGTGTCTTTCTCGCACAGGTCCAACTCATCGCCGACGCGCAGGCGCGCGGCCCCGGCAAAAGATGCAAAAGTTTTTGGATTGCCGGCCACAAAGAACACTGCGTCGCCATCCTTGAGACCCAGTTGATCCCGCAAGGCGATGGTGCGGTCTTCCCCAATATTCTTGGCAACCGGTCCAGCGCCTTCTCCGTCGCGAAAGAAGATATAACCCAAACCAGGCTGGCCTTCGGATTGTGCCCAAGAATTCATCCGGTCACAGAAGGCTCGGCTGCCCCCGGTCGGTGCAGGGATCGCCCACACTTGTGCTTTCGCATCTTTTTCCAGCATGTTCGCGAAAATTTTGAAGCCTGATCCGCGGAACGTATCGCTCACGTCGCACATTTCGATGGGGTTTCGAAGGTCCGGTTTGTCCGACCCGTATTTCGCCATGGCGTCTGCATACGGAATACGGGGGAACGGTGCCGGCGAAACTTTCCGGTCGCCAGCGAATTCCTCAAACAAATCGTGCAGCACCGGTTCCATGGTTTGGAACACGTCTTCTTGGGTCACATAGCTCATTTCCAAATCGAGCTGATAGAACTCACCAGGGCTGCGGTCAGCGCGCGCGTCTTCGTCGCGGAAACACGGGGCGATCTGGAAATATTTGTCGAAGCCCGCCACCATGATGAGCTGTTTGAACTGTTGTGGCGCTTGAGGCAGGGCATAGAACTTTCCCGGATGCAAACGGCTGGGCACCAAGAAGTCGCGCGCGCCTTCCGGGCTTGATGCGGTCAAGATCGGCGTTTGGAATTCCATGAAACCGGCATCGGTCATGCGCCGCCGAATGGACGAAATCACCTTCGACCGCAGAACGATGTTGTTGTGGATGCGGTCGCGCCGGAGGTCCAGAAAGCGATAGCGTAACCGCGTTTCTTCCGGATATTCCTGATCCCCGAACACCGGCAGCGGCAAATCATCGGCGGCGGATTGAAGCGTCCAGTCTTCAATACGAATTTCAACCCGACCCGTTGGCAGGTCGTCATTAATGGTCTCGTCGGTGCGGGCAACCACAGGGCCCGTCACTGTGATCACGCTTTCGGCGCGCACTGACTCAATTTCTTTGAAAATCGCGGTATCCGGCTCGATCACGCATTGGGTAATGCCGTAATGGTCCCTAAGGTCGATAAAAAGCAACCCACCGTGATCGCGCTTGCGATGCACCCAGCCGGAAAGGCGTACAGTTTCGCCAACATGGTCAGCGCGCAATTCGCCGCATGTGTGGGTCCGATAGGCATGCATCGTTAGGGATCCTCGTTATTTGGGCCGATTTTTTGGGATGGACTCGTCAGCCGAAGAAGCACACAGATTCTCAATGGCTGTCAACCGCGACAGCGCATGCCTGATAGGCTATAGCTCACCAGTATGCAAATCATTACTACCACCAAAGAACTCAAGGAAATCTGCAAAAAACTGTCCGGTGCCGAGTTCATCACCGTTGATACGGAGTTCCTGCGCGATTCGACCTATTGGCCGAAGCTGTGCTTGATCCAAATCGCCGGGCCGGACGACGAAATTATTGTTGATCCCTTAGCCGAAAAGATCGATCTGGATCCGTTTCTGCAGCTTCTTCTTAATCCAAAAGTTAAGAAAGTCTTCCACGCGGCGCGGCAAGACATCGAAATTTTCTACCATATGAACGAAGTGATCCCGGCGCCCATGTTCGACACCCAAGTGGCGGCCATGGTGTGCGGTTTCGGAGATGCGGTATCCTATGAAAACCTCATCAAGCGCACGTCGAAAGTTCAGATCGACAAATCGTCGCGCTTCACCGATTGGGCGCGGCGCCCGCTCACCGACAAGCAATTGACCTATGCGATGGCAGACGTCACCCATTTGCGCAAAGCGTATGAGGTTTTGCTGGACCAAATCATCAAGGAAGAACGAGAAGCTTGGGTCGATGAGGAGATGGCCATCCTTGCCAATCCTAAGACCTACAATCTTGCTCCAGAAGATGCCTGGAAGCGTTTGAAATCACGACACAATGGACGCCGAGCCGCCGCAATTCTGCAAAAGGTCGCCGCTTGGCGAGAAGCGGAAGCGCAAGCAAGGGATCTGCCGCGTGGGCGCATTCTTAAAGATGATGCCCTGTATGAAATCGCCAACCAGGCCCCCAAGAACAAACCGGAGCTCGATTCCCTTCGTGCCGTCCCGAAGGGATTTGCGAACTCCAAGGCTGCTCAAAAACTGTTGGCAGCGATAAAAGCAGGCTTGGACATCCCCAAAGACGAACTACCGGTGCTGACCAAGCCAAAGCCCATGCCCCCCGGTCTGACACCCGTGGTGGAGTTATTGAAAGTCCTCCTCAAAATGAAATGCGAGGAAAACCACGTGGCTCAGAAACTTGTTGCCAATGTGAGCGACCTTGAACTGCTGGCCGCCGATGACGACGCCCCCATCGCGGCCATGAAAGGGTGGCGGCGCGAAATATTCGGCGAAACGGCCCTGGCGTTGAAACATGGTGAGATCAGCCTCGGCCTCAATGGCCGGCGTGTGGTCACGCTCAAGCGGAAAAAGCCCAGCCCCAAAAAAGCCGGTTAGGTCGCAACCGCCGTGTCGGCGACCGTCGAGTCGATGATTTGCACATCGGTGTCTTTCTCGAAGATGCGCCCTAAGGACGCAAAGCGTTTGCGCGCTGTATCGCCCATCATGAGCTGATGGGCTTCCTTGGAGAGAGACACCACAATAGCGTTATCCGTTTGCCGGATCGCCGCCTGAGACAGCAGATCCGACACACCACCGCACAGCGTATGGGCAAATCTCAGCGCAACCCCCAGCCGCCGTGCCCAAAGCCGGTCTTGCCCCGACAAAAGCTCAGACACCTCATGCAGCTTGACGTCCCGGTCGCCCGTATAGCGCACCATTACAGCGCGCGCGATCATCGTGCGCTCTCGGTGATCGACACCGGTCAGTGGCATGCGGAGTACTTCGTAATAAGAATGGATACCCCGATAGTCAGGATGGCCGCGCCAACCAATGTCAGACAACAGTGACGCCGCTTCCCGCAGCCGATTGCTCTCAGGGGCGTTGTCAAACAGTGGCGCCACCCAATCCCCCAAAAGGGCGTTAATCTCCGCGTTGCGCGACAGGCGTTTCGAAAATGCGTGACAGGCATCAAGCAGCGGATCTCCGCCACGGCGATTTTCGGGAAGCAGATTGAACAGCAACCCCTCGCGCAACCCGAAAGCGGACACAACGACATTGTTGGAATTGGCGGCTTTGATCAATTCGCCCAAGACGATCGCACCATAGGGCAACGCATCAATTCGGCGTTTGGACAGCCCCTCAATGCGCTCCATCGTCTTTCGCCCCAGATGGGATAAAACTTGCGAGAGATCCTGCACCCGCCCGTGTGGAATCGCATAGTGGTGCAGCATGTGCAGCGGATACTCTTCCTGAGACATATCGATTCGCGCGAGGCTTCGCCACGTACCGCCCACGGCATAGAGGGTTCCGCCCTTATGTTCAGGCAGCCAATTTAGTTTTGAGAAGGCGTCCGCGGCTATTTCCTGAGCGCGGTCAATGTTTCCTTGGGACGCGTCCATTAATCGAAGCGGTCCCAAAGGCAACGTTACGCCCCGCCCGATGGCGCCATCGGCCACTTCGCAAAGCTCCAAGCTGCCCCCGCCCAAATCACCCACGATTCCCCGCGCATGTGGAATGGCGGACAACACACCTTCTGCCGCAAGCTTCGCTTCCTCCTCGCCGGAAAGCACACGAACCTTCTGCCCCAACAACTGGCCGGCCTTCTTCACAAACAGGCTGCCGTTTTCGGCATCCCTGACCGCGGCCGTTGCGACCGCAAAGACAGAAACCCCTTTCACCGACTCCAAAATGACGCGAAAGCGGCACAGCGCGTCATAGGCGCCTTGCATGCCCTGCTCGTTCAGTTTGCCCGTATTGACCAGGCCACGGCCGATTCCGCACATAGCCTTTTCGTTGAAGACCGGCACAGGGCTTCTGGTAAGCGATTCATATACGATGAGACGGACGGAATTTGACCCGATATCGACCACGCCAACAGGGTCGCCGCCGAGTTTAACCCGCCGTCTCTCTTCTTGGAATGGCATGCACTGCCCTACTAGTTTTCAAGTGCTAAAGGCACCTTTGGCGGTTGGTCGTATTTAAGCGCAGTTCCGCGTCCGGACAAGCTCGGATTTGTCATGAAATAGTCATGAGCATTAAACACGTCACGATCCGGCGACATCTCCGTGCGTACAAACTCGCCATTCGGTTGCAAGGTCCAGCTTTGGGCTTCATCCAGCAAGTTCGCGACCATGATTTGATCTAAAATCTGCCGATGAACCGTGGGATTTTCCACGGGAAGCAACACTTCGACCCTGCGATTCAGGTTCCGCGGCATCCAGTCCGCCGACGAGATGTAAACCTTGGCTTTAGGTGATGGCAGCTCATACCCCCCACCAAAACAAATGATCCGAGAATGCTCCAAAAAGCGGCCGACGATGCTTTTCACGCGTATATTTTCGGACATGCCCGGGACACCAGGTCGCAGGCAACAAATCCCCCGGATTACCGCGTCAATGCGGACACCAGCACTCGACGCTCTGTAAAGGGCATCTATGACTTCCGAATCAACCAGCGAATTTAGTTTTAGCCAGATGGCCGCCGGTCGACCGGCTTTTGAATGCTCAATCTCCTCTTCGATCTTCTCCATTATTGTCGACCGAAGGTTGAGCGGTGAAATTGAAATCTTTTCGAAACTCGGCGGTTCCGCATAGCCGGTCACAAAATTGAAGACGCGCGCCGCGTCCCGTCCCAGTTCCGGCTGTGCCGTGAAGATCGACAGGTCAGTATAAATTTTCGCGGTTTGGGGGTGGTAATTCCCGGTGCCGAAATGGGCATAGGTGCTTAGGGATTTCCCTTCCCGGCGAACCACATAGCTGACCTTTGCGTGGGTTTTCAGCTCAATAAATCCGTACACCACCTGAACGCCGGCACGCTCTAAATCGCGCGCCCATCGGATATTCGCCTCTTCGTCAAATCGCGCTTTCAGCTCGACCAAAGCCGTGACCGACTTACCGGCTTCGGCCGCCTGAATGAGGGCCGATACAATGGGAGAATCATCGCTTGTTCGGTAAAGCGTTTGTTTGATGGCGAGTACGTTCGGATCTTCCGCCGCTTGCCGCAGGAATTGAACCACCACATCGAAGGATTCATAGGGGTGGTGAACGATGATGTCCTTCTCCCGAATGGCAGCAAAGCAATCACCGCCATGATCCCGAATGCGTTCCGGAAAACGCGCATTGTACGGAACAAATTTAAGCTCGGGAAAGTCATCAATGATCAACTGGGACACTTCAGCGAGACCTAATAGTCCGTGCACGATGACCGGATCGCCGTCTAATTCTAGTTGATCGGCCACGAAGTTTCGCAAGCCTTCCGGCATGGACGAATCCGTTGTCAGCCGAATAACGTCTCCACGGCGACGGCGCTTCAGCGCGCTTTCAAACATGCGCACCAGGTCTTCCGCTTCTTCTTGAATTTCAATATCGCTGTCTCGAATGACGCGAAACGTTCCTTTCCCCACAACATCGTAGCCGGGGAACAAATGGTTTAGGAAACAGCCGATAATGTGTTCCATCAACACAAACCGGATCGGTGTTTTGCCGTCTTTTCCGTCAACTTGAGGCAGTCGAACGAAACGGCCGATCTTCGCGGGGATCGGCAACAGCGCATTCATCGGCTCGCCGTCTTCGCCGCGCTTCAGCTCAAGTGCCAGGCAGAAGCCCAGATTTGGCAGAAACGGAAATGGATGCGCCGGATCAATGGCCAGCGGTGTCAGGACCGGAAAAACTTGCTCCGTGAAATAGTCTTGCATCCATTGCAGTTCTTTTGCCGTAACCTCGCTCGGATCCACAACCTGAATGCCGGCGCCAGGCAACTCGGCCTTTAGGCTTTCCCAGACCCGTTGCTGGATCGTCATCAGCTCGCCAGCTTTTTCGTTGACCTCTTTCAGTTGTTGCGCGGGGGTCAGGCCGTCATCGCTCACGGTTTCCACACCAGCGGTGTAGAGCTCATGCAAGCCAGCAACCCGGACCATGTAAAATTCATCCAAATTGCTCGCGGAGATCGACAAAAAGCGCACGCGTTCAAGTAACGGGTGGCGTTCGTTCTGTGCTTCTTCAATGACGCGGGTGTTAAAGGTCAGCCACGATATTTCCCGATTGATGAAACGTTTGGGCGTATTCATGTCAATCAGGCTTGCCGCGCGTTGAGGTTTACGGCGCCTCGTGGGACTCGAAACGGTCTTTGTCGTGGCTGTGCTCATGCGTCAGCAATGCCCTGTGAATTTGAAAAATTCCGGAAAATCATCGACTGCAAAATATGTCGAAAAGGTAACAAAGTCATGACGATGCAACATCGTCTGCAAGTAAAACCAGCGATTTTCCAGCCTAATTATCTTGGTTTTCTAGTACTTTTCTAGCATGAGAAAGATTAATCGGCTCTCTTTTGGAGAGGGCCAATCGATCGATCGCTTCCACAACAGCTGCCGCGGCGGTGCCTGTCCGCTCTATCCGCTTTGAAAGATAATCAATTATATCCGGATTTGGAGCCAATTGCCGGTCCACAAATAGCTTTGCAAGGATGGCCTCCAAGAGTTCTTCATCCGGGTCTTGAAGGCTGCATCTTGGAACCCCATTCAACCGCGACCTGAGGTCGGGCAGCTTGAATATGGTGTGCGCGGGCTGATCCTCCGACGTGAGAAGCAGCCAAGCTTTGCGTTGCGCTAGTGAGTTCAAGAAATGAAAAAGAGCCCGTTCGTCTTGAGCTTTATGGACATCCTCAAGAACGAACGCCTGTCCGCGTTCCGGATTTACCGCGCGCTCGACCGTGAGATATTGGGCATTTACAAAGTCCGCTCCCGATTTCTCGGCCCATATGTGAGCAAGATGGGATTTCCCAGTGCCTGGCGGCCCCACAATCATCAACCGGTGAGCAGGCCATTGTGGCCAACTGTCGACAAACGCAAATGCGCTTCTGTTGGACGCTGTGACAAGATAATCGCCGCGCCCATATCGTGGCGCCGGGTCTAATTCCAGAGGTAGTTGTTGGGGTTTCATTTCCCGATTTGGGCCCAAGTTAGAGATCCGACGACGCGACTGACTGTGTCCAAACCCGGAAATAACTCGCACCGGACCACACTGTGGTCACGGCGACAAGGACACTGAGGAACAAAACCGCATCACCAATCAAAATCGTCAACCAGTCAGTATCGATGATGGCGTCAGACCACACCACCCCAAACGCCAGTGCCGCAAGAGCGGATGCGGCAAGGACGATCTGGAAGGTCGTGTTCACTTTACTGATCATGAGGGGAGCCATGGCCAGGCGTTGTCCGATCACCATGGCCAGAATGACCGCCCCAATGATTAGAACATCGCGGGATACGACCAAAATAACGACCCAGGACTGCAAAACTTCCTGCATGCCAAGCGTCACATAAATACTAACCAACAAGGCTTTGTCGGCAATGGGGTCGAGATAGGCCCCCAATTGGCTTGCGGCATTAAAATTCTTAGCGATCCATCCGTCGAGGGCGTCCGAAATCCCGGCAAACACAAAAATGCCAAATGCGCCGGCATAGGCCTCATTCAGAATGAGCCAAATAATGATCGGCACACAGATGATACGTCCAAGGGTTATGATGTTGGGTATTGTCACGCGGAGACCATTTATCGTTGTCGCTACCGCGCGTCAATACGCCGGGCTATTCGGTGTAGTCTGGAACGTGCTTTGTCGCGTCCTCACCCACCGTGTCTTCATAGTCGACAAAGGGGGTAACGTCAGACGGTTGCTGATAGTACAAGTTTCCCTCACCGATGACCGGAAGGGAGCCCGTACCCGGAACCCACGCAGAAATATCGCCAGTGGCTTCACCGAACCCTGTCGGGGCTCCAATACCAGGGACCAAACGGGCGACTTGCGGCGTTGTGACCGCACCGAATGTATTCGTCGCTTGTTGATTGGTTTCGCCGGTCCGCGGTCTGATCAGCAGGAACCGCGTCGCGTCGAGAAGTTCCAAATCGGACTGGGCAAGAGCGATGGACAGGTTTTCCAAAGACCCGGCAATCTTCATATTCACTTGGGCCCCTTCTACGGTCAGCCCCACAAGACGCAGCTCCGTGATAGAGGGAATGTTGGCCAAACGCTGCCGGATGCTGAGCCATTCGTTAAACGAACGGAAAACGATTGTCGCTTCAAACAGGTCTTCGCTGCCATACTGAATTATCGTGCGGCGCTTCCAGTTTTCCTGCTTTTCGCCGCCGATGGACGCAACAGCCTGTGCCAAGGCTTCTTCCTCAGAAGCCGCGGAAAAAGTAACGGAATATTGGCTCGACCCGTTTGCCGACATCTGCACCACATCCACGGATGTTGTGATCCCGCCGGGTTCTTCAACGGTTTTAGCGACAGGGATGATGATATCACCCGCGCCATAGCGAGCGGCAATAGGACCAAGTTGCGCCCATTCAGCGGTCGCAACAGACTCAGGTGAAATGGCCGCGATGTCTTCCAAGTCGCCCAAGGGCAGCACCACCGGCGCCAGGGCTTGGGCAAATCCGCTTTTCGTCCACGTTTCTGCCCATGTGTTCTCTTCAGCCCAAATGATCGGTCCTTCGGGGGTCTGATAGACCGGAATCAAAAGGGTCGATTTAGCGCGGATTTCGCTGAAGGGAATGTCATAGCGCCGAAGCAAGCTGCGCACACTGTTCGCTTTGAACGCGAATGACAGCTTACCCAGATACCGGGTCTGACTGTTTTTCTCTTCCTCAACCTCAAATCCCTTGATTAAGCCGTTCAATTCCGCACCAGAGGGTGTTGGGAGGCGCGGCCAGTCATCTTTCAACGTCAATCGGCGCAACAGATCACGCAAGGCTATGCGCTGCCCCTGTGAGATAGCGATATCTCTCGCTTTTGCGGCGGCCTCAGCTGTCGCGTCCACTTCAACATCTCTGACGGTGAATATTTCCGCCTCCTCGGCGGACGCGAATCCAGGTAAACACACGGAAACAACGATTGCGGCGAGCGCCAAGGCGTTCTTGATCATGTTCACAGTAAAATCCCCCATTGCCCGTCCACTATAACACTTGCATCTAACACAAAAAGGGCCCTCTTTAAGCGGCAAAACCTTATTGCGTGGCCTTTGCCAGTCTGGTTCGGCTCCCAACCGACGCGACGAACACCAATCGGCCCAGAAACTAGGAAAAGATCATGGTTAATGCGACCCCGAAATCGCGCCGCAATGGATATACATATGCAGACGCTGGTGTCGATATTAAGGCAGGCAATGATTTAGTCGACTCCATAAAATCCCTTGCCGCCTCCACCAAACGGCCGGGAGCCGACGCGTCTTTGGGCGGTTTTGGCGGCGTTTTTGACCTAAAAGCGCTCGGGATGTCCGACCCGCTGCTGATAGCCGCTACCGATGGCGTTGGTACAAAGCTTCGCCTGGCCATTGATCACAATAAACACGATACAATTGGCATCGATTTGGTGGCCATGTGCGTTAACGATTTGATCGTCCAAGGGGCGGCCCCCTTGTTTTTTCTGGACTATTTGGCCACCGGAAAACTCGACCAAGCAACGGCTCAATCCATTGTTGCCGGGATAGCCGAGGGGTGTCGGCAGGCAGGTTGCGCCCTCATCGGTGGAGAAACCGCCGAAATGCCAGGCCATTATGCGGGTGAAGATTATGACTTGGCCGGATTCAGCGTGGGCGCGGTCGAACGGCCCCAGCTTCTGCCCAAAACAGACCAAATACAGACCGGTGACGTTCTCATTGCCCTGCCCTCCAGCGGGATTCATTCAAATGGGTATTCCTTGGTGCGGAAGATTATCGATGATCTCAATATTGATGTGTCAGCCCCCTCTGAATTTGACGAACGCCCGCTCATTGAGACCTTGCTGACCCCGACAAAGATCTATGTGAAGGCGTTGCAACCGCTTATGGACCGATCCCTGATTAAAGCGGCAGCCCATATCACGGGCGGAGGGTTCACGGAAAACATCCCCCGCGTCCTTCCCGATGGTTTCGACGCACAAGTGGATCTTGGAACCATCACGCCTCTTCCTATATTTGCTTGGCTGGCTCACCAGGGTGGCATAGCCGAAGCCGAGATGTTGAAGACGTTCAATTGCGGGATCGGCATGGTGCTGGTGGTCGCCTCAGACCATGTAGGCGATGTGATGTCGCGACTGGCTGACGCCGACGAAACCGGTCACGTCATCGGATCGATCATACCCAATGACACCAATCAAGCGGCACAAACCAACTATAGCGGCAGCCTCGACTTAAGGCTCAATACTCATGACTAAGTTGCGGTTGGGCGTTCTTATTTCAGGCCGGGGCACGAACCTGCAATCGCTCATTGATGCCTGCAAAACCCCTGATTTCCCAGCGGAGATCGCCTGTGTCATTTCCAACAAACCGGACGCTGCCGGGTTGGACCGGGCACGATCCGCCGGTATTGACGCCATCAGTATACCCCATAAAAACTATCCGAACCGCAAAGCGTTCGAAGCCGACCTTACCACCGCCCTGACCGATCAAGGGGTTGGCCTGGTCTGCAATGCGGGGTTCATGCGGTTGCTCACGGATGGTTTTGTGGACCATTGGTACAACCGTCAAATCAATATCCACCCATCGCTTCTGCCTGCCTTTAAAGGCCTTCACGTGCATGAACAGGTATTGGAGGCGGGAGCGCGCATTAGTGGGTGCACCGTTCACTATGTGCGCACGGAAATGGATGCGGGGCCGATCATCGCGCAGGCCGCCGTGCCGGTACTGCCGGATGATACGCCCGATACTCTAGCGGATCGTGTTCTTGGTGCAGAACACGCCCTGTACCCAAAAGTGGTTCGGGGCATTGCGAACGGCACCATCACCATATCAGGTGAGGACGTGTCGTTCGGGCCCACCCCCGATTTGGAACTGGGCCCGATGATCAGTCCGGTCGGCTAGCCGACTTAGCCGACGATTTCGATATCCGCGAAGAAGTAGGAAATTTCCACAGCCGCCGTTTCCGGGGCATCCGACCCGTGCACGGAATTCGCCTCAATGGATTCAGCGAAATCTTTGCGGATGGTGCCCGGTGCCGCTTCTTCCGGGTTGGTCGCGCCCATAACCTCACGGTTCTTCAGGATGGCCCCGTCGCCTTCCAGAACCTGCACAACAACCGGACCGGACGTCATGAAATTGCACAGATCATCAAAGAAGGGGCGTTCGCGATGGACAGCGTAGAACCCTTCCGCTTGACCGCGTGTGAGCTGCACGCGCTTCTGAGCCACAATGCGCAAGCCGGCCTCTTCAAAGCGGGCGTTGATCTGGCCGGTTAGGTTCCGGCGGGTGGCATCTGGCTTGATGATGGAAAGCGTACGTTCGGTCATGTCAGTCATCCTGTAAGAGTGCTGTTGGCGCCGGGTTATAGCGGCGGGAGAAATCCGTCGCAAGCACCCTCTGGGCGAGGCGGCACTGTGGTGATAATAAGCCGCATGCTTCAACTCTCTGACCTCACCTACCGCATTGAAGGGCGCATTCTGCTGGACAAAGCCAGCGCCACAATCCCGGCTGGCCATAAGGTGGGTTTGGTCGGCCGCAACGGCACGGGAAAAACCACCCTATTGAACATTTTGTCGGGTTTTTTGCAGCCGGATGATGGTGACATCCAAATCCCCAAGGGTTGGCGGATTGGACGGCTCAACCAAGAAGCGCCCGATGGACCAGAGACCCTACTTGAAACTGTGTTGAGCTTTGACACGGAACGGGCGGAGCTTCTGGCCGAAGCCGAAACCGCGACGGACCCGCAAAGAATAACGGATATCCAGCTTCGGCTGGACGATATCGGCGCCCACTCGGCGCCGGCCCGGGCGGCCACCATTCTTGCGGGGCTTGGATTTTCCGAAACAGACCAGCAACAGGCCTGCTCCTCCTATTCCGGCGGGTGGCGCATGCGTGTGGCGTTGGCAGGGTTGTTATTCACCGAACCGGATATTCTGCTTCTGGACGAACCGACGAACTATCTCGATCTTGAAGGCACCATCTGGCTCAAAGACTACCTCAAGACCTATCCACGGACGGTGTTGATCGTCAGCCATGATCGAACGCTGCTCAATTCATCCGTACAAAGCATTCTTCATCTGAATGATCTGAAGCTCACCCTTTACAGCGGCGGGTATGATCGTTTTGAGAAAACCCGTGCACAACAACAGGAACTCGCTGCGAAACAAAGCGCGAAGCAAAAAGCGCAACGCGCGCATATGGAAAAGTTTGTTGAACGATTTCGTTACAAAGCCTCAAAAGCCCGTCAAGCCCAAAGCCGGCTCAAGGCGTTAGCTAAGCTTGAACCGATCGCTGCCATTACCGACAGCCAAATTCGTCCGATTTCATTACCCCAGCCCGACGAACTCGCCCCGCCGATCCTCACCATGGAGAATGCCTCCACGGGGTACGAAGACGGCCACCCCATTCTGTCCCAGCTTTCCTTTCGCATCGATATGGACGACCGGATCGCCTTGCTGGGGAAGAACGGCAATGGGAAATCCACGCTCGCCAAACTGCTGTCCGGACGCCTTGAGGTGTTCGACGGCAAGGTGACGCGCGACCGCAAACTGCAGGTGGGGTATTTCGCGCAACATCAGCTCGACGAGTTGGACGACAACGGCACGCCATTGTCTGAACTTGGTAGACGCTTACCTGACCTGTCCACGGGGGAGTTAAGGTCCCGGCTGGGAACCATGGGTTTCGGCGCGGAGAAATATGACACCGCCACAAGCGCTTTGTCAGGGGGCGAACGCGCACGGCTGCTGCTCGGCCTCGCAACACTGAACGCCCCCCACCTGCTCATCCTGGATGAACCCACAAACCATTTGGATGTGGATACCCGTGAATCACTTATCCATGCGTTAAACGACTACACCGGCGCGGTCATTCTGATCAGCCACGACATTCACCTCATCGAAACCTGTGTGGACAGGCTGTGGCTTGTGGACCAAGGCACAGTTCGCCCGTATGACGATGACCTGGAGGCGTACCAACAATTCGTCATCCGAAAAGACACGCCGGCAACGGAGACGCAGACAGAAAGATTGGTCACCGACAAAAAGGAAGCGCGCCGGCTCGCCGCCCAGCAACGGGCCGCTTTGGCGCCGCTAAAGAAAGCTGTCGAAACGGCCGAACGAGAGATTGCGAAGCTCGAGCAAAAAATCGCAAAGATCGACGACGAGCTTGCGTCCGACAGTTTGTATAATGACGATACCGGCCGCCTTCAGACACTCACCAAGCAGCGGGGCGAACTTCAACGTGCCCTAGATGATAAAGAAAGCCAGTGGATGGACGCGCAAGAGGCATACGAAACCGCACAGGCAGAAGCTGACATATTGACCGAAGACAGCTAGGCGCGCTTTTCCCAGCGGCCATTCTCGGCTTGCTGGTAATAGGTCACGGTATGACCGGCCTCTTTTGCCTGCTGCCAATCCTCCCTAGCCGCTTCCACGGCCACATCCAAATTGCCGTCGAACACAAAGATACAGCGTTCTCGGTCTGCAATGTCGGGCGATTGCCAATCGGCTGGGCGCGCCCCGTCCACAAAGAAAACCAGATGCGCATTGTTCGACAGGGACAGTTCCGTCCCGATCAAGACCGGTTGGTCGGGGGATTGCGGGTCACCGGCGCGTCCATGGGGTAGAAACGACTCATCTTTATACGTCCAAAGATGGCCATCTATCATGTCCGCCCGCTCGTCCGACCCCGCCACCACCAATGCGCGCCAGCCGCGCTCCAAGGTCTTTTCCAAGAGCCCCGGCAAAACCGCCTCAAGGTTGGCGCGCTCTAAGTGGTAGAACCAGACATCTGTCATAGTCGATGGTTACTTTCGACGGCCTTCATAATTGTCGGACACCAGCCGGTCCAGCAGGCGGACCCCGTATCCGGTGGCCCCTTTAGGACACACCGGCTTGTCGGCCTTCGTCCATGCCGTTCCCGCAATATCAAGATGCGCCCAGGGCACTTTGTTGGTGAAGCGTTGCAGAAACTGCGCCGCGGTAATCGAGCCGGCACCACGTCCATCGCTGATGTTTTGCATATCCGCGATCTGAGAATTGATGGTGCGGTCATAGGTATCTTCCAGGGGAAACCGCCACACCGTTTCGTCCACATTGTTACCCGCGTCAAAAATCTGGTCGGCCAAGGCATCATCGCTGGCGAACAGACCGGCTTTGTGCGTCCCCAACGCCATGATGATCGCGCCCGTAAGGGTTGCCAAATCAATCATGAATTTTGGCTTGAAGCGGTTTTGGCAATACCAAAGCGCGTCGGCCAGCACCAAGCGGCCTTCCGCATCGGTGTTCAACACCTCGATGGTCTGGCCCGACATGGAGGTGACCACATCGCCCGGGCGCTGCGCCGTGCCATCGGGCATGTTTTCCACCAGCCCAATGATACCGATCACATTGGCTTTTGCTTTTCGGCCCGCGAGCGCCCGCATCAATCCTGTGACGGTGCCCGCACCACCCATATCGTATTTCATTTCTCCCATACCGGCAGAGGGTTTGAGGGAAATGCCACCCGTATCAAAGGTAACGCCTTTGCCCACAAAGGCGATGGGCTGGGCTTTCTTGTTGGTCGCCCCCATCCACTGCATGACCACCAGCTGACTTTCATGCTGGCTGCCGCGCCCCACACCGAGCAAGGACCCCATGCCCAGCTTTTCCATTTGCTTCTCACCCAGAATCTCGACTTTAACCCCAAGATCGCTGAGAGATTTCGCGCGGACCGCAAATTCCTTCGGGTACAGAATATTTGCAGGCTCAGACACCAGGTCGCGAGCGAAGAAGACGCCATCCACCACAGCATTGCGTTCTTTCCAGCGCGCCCGTGCCTTCGTCACATCCTTCGTCATGATTGTCAGCTTGGAAAGTGTCGGCTTTTTGCTGAGGCTCGCCTTACTGCGATAGACATCGAAGCGATAACTTTTAAGCCGCGCCCCCTCGGCGATGCCGGCGGCATAATCGTCGGCGGTGACCTTAACCTTTACCGGCAGGTCCGCTGCCACCGCAGCCGTTTTGATGCCATTCGCGGATAGGCGCGTCATGATCCGTCCGCCAAGTGCTCTTACTTCTTTTTCCCCGATCTTGGCCACATCACCGATCCCGAAAACCCAGATCCTATCGGCGGAAAACCCCTCCGGCGCGAGCACCTCCAGCACTTGACCGCTTTCGCCCGTAAATCCAGCAGCCTTCGCGGATTTGCTGAGCTGGCCACCTGCCTTCTTGTCCCATTGAGCAACGGTGCCCGTAAACTTACCGCCGGCGGCACTTGCCGCGATCAGCGCGTTAACTTTTGGAAATCCAAGTGTGGAAATACTGATATTCATAGGTAAGGCAGCTCCTGGCTCCGCTCACGGGCGTTTCGTGGCCCGCCTTGTTGACATTCTGATCGCCGTTTAGGATGAAACTTCCTGATGGGACGCAGCGTTTCTGTATGCTTCGATTCGGGTCAAACAACGCTGGCATTGGTTACTCATGTGGCTATACGCAAATTTGACAGTCCAACCGCCGAAAGAAGCTGAATAGGTGCGAGGCTTAGCATATGATTATAACCCATCCAAGGTGATGAACCACAAAGTACCCTCCTGCGATCCGGACGGCGCGGCGAATTGATATGAACAGTCTCGGCTATTACGTTTTTCGGCAAATTACAGGACCGCTCCTATTCTTTACGTTTGCGCTGACAGCCCTTGTGTGGCTGACACAGTCATTGCGTTTGCTTGACGTGGTGATTCAGCAAGGGCAAAGCGCGGGCACATTTATCGAATTATCCGTTCTGGTGATGCCCAGCCTGCTCGGCATTATTTTGCCTGTGTCGTTTTTTTGCGCCGCGATCTATTCGCTCAATCGGCTTCACACGGATAGTGAGTTGGTGGTGATGTGGTCCGCCGGCATGGGCCGCTGGGGAATCGCAAAACCAGTCATTGCCCTTGGGGTTCTGGTTTCCATAATCGTCCTGGCGGTGAATTTGTACTTCATGCCCGCCGGCATGCGCGCCATGAAGGACCGCGTCTTTGAAATCCGCGCCGATTTGGTTGCCTTCCTTCTGCGTGAAGGACAGTTCACGAATCCAATCAAGGGCCTGACCGTATTCGTCCGTGAGATGAATACAAATGGAGAAATCAAGAACCTGCTTGTTTATGACGACCGCAATCCGGACGAGCCGGTCACCTATCTCGCGGAACGCGGCGCTGTTGCCCAAACGGATGATGGACCGCGCTTGCTTATGGTGAACGGAAACGTACAGCGGGCCTCACAGGACAGCAAAGACCAAATCGCCTTTTTGCGCTTTGACAAATACGTGCTGGATCTCAGCCAGTTCACTCAAGAAGTTGGCACTCATACGCGAGAAACAAGCGAACGGTATTTACCGGAACTCTTTTTTCCGGATCCCAATCACCCATGGGATATGGCATACAAAGATCGTCTGATCGCTGAAGGCCACAACCGCCTAGCGTCTCCATTGTACGCGATTGCGTTTGCGATGATCGCGTTGGCCGCTCTGATCGGCGGCGACTTTTCCCGCCGGGGATATGTTAATCGAATAAGCCTCGCGGTGTTATTCGCGGTTGCCATCCGGGTTGGCGGCATCGGGGTTCAAAGTGCTGCCGTAAAACTGCCAATTGTTAACTTTGTCCAATATGCCATTCCTCTTTTGGCGATCGGTGTTTGTGCCGTCATCATTGACCGGGGCGGTCTGTCCTATTTCAAAGATCTGCTGAACAAGTACGTTCCGACAAACTCCCAAGCTGGAGAGGCTTCGTAAAAATGCGCTTCTCCTGGACGCTTTCACGCTATATCGGCATGCAGTTTTTGGTCGGCATCGGCATCGTGTTTGGGGCTTGCCTGTGTCTGATCTTCTTGGTGGACCTGGTTCAGCTGTTGCAACGGGCCTCCAGTCGCGGACCCGTGCCGTTCAGCATACTGGCGGCGATGGCATTTTACAAACTGCCTAACATTTCTGAGATTGCCCTCCCCTTTGCCGTCCTTTTCGGGGCGATTTGGACGTTCATCCGCTTAAGCCGCAGTCACGAACTTGTGGTGGCGCGCGCAACCGGCGTGTCCGTCTGGCAGTTTTTAACCCCGGCGATTTTTATCACGATGGTGGGCGGCATTTTTGTTGTAACCGTTTACAATCCAATCGCCGCGTCGCTCGTTTCCCGCTTCGAGCAGCTTGAGTCGCGGCACATGCGGGGGCAATCGAGCTCGTTATCGGTTTCTTCGTCAGGGTTATGGTTACGCCAGGGAGACCAGATCGGGCAGTCGGTCATTCACGCGCTCAAGGTCGATGCCGACCGCATGGTGCTGGAGGATGTGACGTTCCTATTCTACGAAGGCGAGGACAAATTTCGGGCCCGAATCGACGCGGAATCAGCCGAGCTGGAGGACGGTTACTGGGATATTCGAAATGCCCGATTGAATGTTTTGGACCCCTTCCCCGAGAACAGCTTTCACGAACGCTACAGCGTCACAACGTCGCTCACCCATGAGCGGATTCAGGACAGCTTCGCCTCCCCCCAAACCATGTCATTCTGGCAATTGCCCAAATTCATTGAGCTTGCGGAGGAAGCAGGCTTCAAGACGACCGCCCACCGCCTCCATTGGCATTCGATCCTCGCAACGCCCTTTCTGCTCTCTGCCATGATCTTGGTTGCGGCCACATTTTCGATGCGGGTATATCGGTTAGGTGGCATGGCGCGACTGGCCGGTGCCGGCGTGTTGGCCGGGTTCGCCCTATATTTCCTGTCAGATGTATCATCGGCCCTAGGACTGTCTGGCCACTTGCCGATCATATTGGCCGCATGGGCGCCAACGATCGTGGCCATGTTATTGGGGGTTGCAACGCTGCTTCATTTAGAAGACGGTTAGCGTGGGATTCTGGGGTATAGCGACATTTTCGACACTAATAAAATTTGGCCCGCTTTGAACGACGCCAAACGGCATTTCCGATGGGGGCGGCATGCAGCCGCCTATTTGGTGCTGGGCACCCTTCTTTTTGCCGGGTCATTTGCCCCCTCTCACGCTCAGCTTTCAGAACTGACGGGTGGCGGCGATGCCAATTCCGAAGACGAAGAACAAGAAATCGCGCTTCTGCAAGCAGACACGCTGACCTATGACCGCGCGAATAATACCGTTATTGCCGACGGAAATGTCGAAGTCGCCTATGGCAGCCGGGTGCTGTTCGCCGACCGCATCACGTACAATCAGGATACGGACATCATCGTCGCGAACGGCAACATCGCGATCCTGGAGGAGTCCGGACAAGTCACCTTCGCTGAAAGCGCCGAACTCAAGGGTGATTTAAAAGAAGGTGTCGTCGAAAACATTCAGATGTTGTTGGCGGATGACTCCAAATTCGCGGCGAACCGCGCAACCCGTTTGCGCGACCGACTGTCCATCTTAAACAAAGCGGTCTTCAGCCCGTGTAAAGTCTGCAAGGATGACAAGCGCCCACCGCTTTGGCAGATCAAAGCGTACCGCGTTATTCACGATCAAGAGATTAAGGAAATCCGCTATCAAGATGCGGTGTTTGAAGTCTTTGGCGTGCCGGTCGGATACTTCCCTTATTTCAGCCACCCGGATCCTACGGTCAAACGAAAGTCGGGTTTTCTAACCCCGTCCATCGGAAACAGCTCTGACCTGGGTACGCTGTTTGAGTTACCCTACTATTTCGCCCTATCCGATCACTATGATGCAACCTTCACCCCGCTCTACACGACGGACGAGGGACTTTTGCTCAAAGGCGAATTTCGACAGTTAACCCGTCGTGGCGGCTATACGGTCGAAGGCAGCATCACCCGCGCGGATGAATTGAATGATCTTGGCGTAAAAACCGGCGAGACTGACATTAGGGGACACATCTTCGCGGACGGCAAATTTCGGCTCAGTCCCAAGTGGAGAACGCGCTTCCTATTGGAGCAAACGACTGATGACACGTTCCTGGAACGGTATGACATCACCCAGGAAGACAGACTGGAAAGCCGTCTCAATTTCACCCGGATTAACCGCCGGAACGTATTGACCATCGACAGCTTTGCCTTTCGAGACCTGACGTTCGAAGAAGAGACCGGCCAGACCCCGATCGTGGTTCCGCAGATCGACTACACACATATCTTCCAGAACTTTGTTGCGGGCGGCCAAATCAAAATGAACGGCAATCTGCTCAATTTCTTCCGCTCAGATGGCGCGGATGTAACGCGCCTTTCCGGTACGGCAAGCTGGGACCGGTTTGACACGAACCGTTTCGGTCAAGTCATTAATACCTTCGCGAGTTTCCGTTCAGACGGGTACTTCGTAAAAGATACAGACGTGGCACTCGGTGGTGAAAACCGGGACACGGTCGGACGGGTCTTGCCCCAAGTGGGGGTCGATGTTCGTTGGCCATTTGCCCGGTCCAAGTGGAATACATTCCAAACCTTGGAACCCATTGTTCAAGTCATCTACTCTCCAGTTGGGGGCAATCCAACAGAAATCCCCAACGAAGACAGCCTAAGCTTTGAATTCGACGATACAAATTTGCTGAGGCGGAATCGTTTCCCCGGCCTCGATCAGTACGAAGACGGGTCTCGCATAAATTATGGTTTGCGGGGATCCATTCACGGCCAGCGCATCGGCTTTGCTGAATTCATGATCGGCCAGACCTACCGTTTTGTTGAAAACTCGACCTTCGCCCAGAATACCGGCTTGGATGACCGTCAGTCGGACTTTGTCGGGCGCGTGATCATTTCGCCCAACGAACATCTGCGCATCATCAACCGGTTTCGGGTGGATCGTCGGGACCTCAGCCTCGACCGTAACGAACTTCAGCTGAACTGGAATTATTGGCGCCTAAACGGGGGCGTGGTTTACACACGGCTAGCCGCGGAATCGACCGATGCCTCTTTGGTACAGCGGGAGGAAGTCTCTTTGGTCGCCGGCGTCGATATGACCAAAAATTGGCGGCTTTTCGGCTCCTACCGCCGGGATTTGGAGGCAAACCGCAATATCCGGTCGGATATCGGCTTACAATATGAGGACGAATGCACCTTACTTCAGGTGACCTTCCGCCGAGATTTCACCCGCGACCGCGATGTGTCCGCGGACAGCACGGTCTTTTTCACGATCCGTCTCAAAAATCTTGGTTAGCCGCTAATTTGTGCCTCAATTCATTGAAGAATTCACAAATTTGACTTTGTGAGATATGGTCCCGACCTCATAATAGAGAAGGTTTCGCCAACCCAATTGAGGTGGCGAAGATGCGTAAACTGGGTACGGGTTCGGCAAGATGGGTTTCTCTGAAAAGCTTCTTAAAAAAACAAATGCACTGACCAGTGGATTCGGGCGCTTGATACTCCCATCAATGCTGCTGATCGCCCTCGGCGCCGTTAGCACCAGCTGGGCGCAGTCGGTGCAACGCATTGCAGCAATCGTCAATGACGAAGTTATTTCGGGCTATGACCTTCAGCAGCGCATGTCGCTGGTCCTGTCCTCGTCTGGTCTTCAGCCCTCGCCGGAGGCTCTGAAGCGCCTGGAGCCGCAAGTGCTGCGGACCTTGGTTGACGAGCGCCTGCAGCTTCAAGAAGCCGAGCGGAATGAGATTGAGGTGGAGACCCGTGAAATCGCGGAAGCCATCGCGGATATCGGGGCACGGAATAATCTGAGCCCGGAACAGATCGAAGGATTTCTTGGCCAGGCAGGCATCGATTTTGCAACCCTTCAGCGGCAGGTCTATGCCGAAATCGCCTGGAACAAATTGGTTGGACAACGGTTTGGCTCCCGCGTTTTTGTGAGTGAGGCGGATGTAGACGCCGCCTATGACCGTTTCCTCGAAAACTCCTCCAAGCCACAATATCGGGTGGCCGAAATTTTTCTGTCCGTGGAATCGCCCGACCAAGACGAAGAAGTGCGCCGCACCGCCCAACGTCTTGTCCAAGAAATCATTAACGGCGCCCCCTTCGATGCGGTTGCCCAACAATTCAGTCAATCGTCAACGGCCGGTATTGGTGGCGATATTGGCTGGATTCAAGAAGGCGAATTGGCGGACGAATTGGATTCACAATTGCTGAAAATGCGCCCTGGGTCCGTCTCTGCTCCGATCCGGACGATTGGCGGATACTACATCATCGCCATGATGGACCGTCGCGAAACCGCAGCGGGTGCCGATGCCATGAAGTCCAAGGTCAACCTCAAGCAGATCTATTTCAAGCTTTCACCGGAAGCCCCGAATGACGAAGTGTCTCGGACCGCCAACAAAGCACAGCGGGCGGCATCCGTCGTGCGCGGTTGTGGAAGCGTTGAAAGAACCGCGGAACAGTATCCTGGTGCCCTGGCGGGGGATCTTGGCTGGGTGCCTGGCCACCAGCTTACCGCTAATTTCCGGAATGCCGTGATGTCTCTTCGGAAAGGCGAAGCCAGCGCTCCTGTACGCAGCCCTCAAGGATTCCACGTCCTGGTAGTGTGTAACAAAGAAGAGCAGTTGGTCGAACTTCCGACAAAGAACGACATCTACAATAGGCTGTTCAGCCAGCAGATTGGCATGATGTCCCGCCGTTACCTTCGCGATTTGCGTCGCGATGCGGTGGTTGAAGTCAGATAACAGGTACGCCCATAAACACAAACTTACCGATTGCCGTTACCATGGGCGACCCCTTCGGGGTCGGCGGCGAACTAAGCCTGATGGCATGGCGGGATCGTGAGAAATGTCGGATCCCGCCGTTCGTGGTCCTCGACTCTTTCGCCCGACTGCAACACGTGGCCGAACAGACAAACCTGCCAGCGGCGCTCCAACCAATTTCGACCGCATCCGACGCGTTGGACGTCTTTAACACGGCCCTGCCCATCCTCGATATTGAGTGGAATGCACAATCCGCTCTCCAAGCGACGCTCACATCAATCACGACAGCCGTCGATTTAGCCGTGACCGGGCAAACGAAGGCGATCGTGACAAATCCGATCAACAAAAAAAACCTCTATGACGTCGGCTTTACCTTTCAGGGGCATACGGATTTTTTGGAAGACCTCGCGTACCAAAAGACAGGCGACCCCTGCAAATCCATCATGATGTTGGCCTCGGATCAGCTGCGCACCGTTCCCATCACCGTGCACATTCCCCTGAAATCAGTAGCGCGCGCTCTGAATGAAGATCTGATCTCTGACAGTATACGGATTGTTTCCGACGCCCTCGTTCAAGACTTTGGGATTGGGCCCCCCCGTATCGCCGTCTCCGGCCTCAATCCACATGCCGGTGAAAAAGGCGCGCTTGGCACGGAAGATGAAAATATAATAGCACCGGCCCTTGAGCGCTTGCGTAAAGACGGTCTCCAGATCGAAGGCCCCTTGCCTGCCGATACCATGTTTCATGCCCGCGCCCGCAAAACCTACGACGTGGCTGTGTGTATGTATCACGATCAAGCGCTCATCCCGCTGAAAACGCTCGATTTCGATCGCGGCGTTAATGTCACGCTTGGTCTGCCGTTCATAAGAACCTCACCAGATCATGGCACGGCGGAAGATATTGCGGGCACCGGTACGGTTAATCCTGACAGTTTCATAGAGGCGCTGAAACTGGCTGATCAGCTGTCGGATCATCGTGCCGCCTACACTACAAAATCATCATGACCGACTTACCGCCCCTTCGCGAGGTGATTGCTGAATACGGCCTTCGCGCAAAAAAGTCGCTGGGTCAAAACTTCATCCTCGACCAGAACCTCACCGACCGTATTGCATTGGCGGCTGGGCCGCTCGAAGACAGCCATGTGCTCGAGGTGGGTCCGGGACCAGGCGGTCTCACAAGAAGCTTGCTACGCCACGGTGCATGTTCCGTTATCGCCATCGAAAAAGACGACCGGTGCTTGGCCGCGCTGGCGGATGTGGCGGCTGCTTTTTCAAACCGGCTCCAGGTCGTGGAGGCGGACGCGCTGAAAATAGACGAAGCCCGTCTCCTTAGTGAGCATGAAATCGGAAACGTCCGCGTTGTCGCAAATCTGCCTTACAATGTCGGCTCCAAACTGTTGATCAAATGGCTTCTGGTCCCCGAGTGGCCACCTTGGTACCGGTCTTTAAGCCTTCTGTTTCAGAAGGAAGTGGCTGAGCGTATTGTCGCAGCGCCTGGATCTAAGGCCTATGGCCGTTTGTCTGTTATGGCCAATTGGCGATGTTCCACGCGCATCGCGTTTGATATTCCACCTCGGGCTTTTACACCGCCGCCAAAGGTAACCTCTTCCCTTGTGGTGCTCACCCCACATGCCGACGTCAAACCCCAGTTTGCCCCTACGGATTTAGAGGCGGTGGTTGCAGCCGCATTCAGCCAACGGCGCAAAATGGTGAAAGCTTCCCTCCGGCAGTTAGGGGTGCCGACCGACCAGATGCTTAAAGACGCCGACATCGACCCATCCGTGCGCGCCGAGAACATTGATGTTGAGGGGTTTTGCCGCCTCACCGAGGCGTATTGCCGTGCGCGGGACAACATGCAAAATTCCGCTTAGCAAGAAGTCGCCCATAGAGAAGTCACGGCTCAAGCCGCGCGAAAAGAGGACCCATGAAAAGCCAAGCCATCGTCGCCCCAGGTGAACCACTCCAAGAAGTAGAATCTCCAACACCAGAGCCCCAAGGCAGTGAAGTTTTGGTGAAGGTAACCGCCTGCGGTGTGTGCCACAGCGATGTGCATATTCATGATGGCTATTTCGATTTAGGCGGCGGCAACAAGCTGCCGTTGAGTGCGAAAGAATCCTTGCCGCACACTATGGGTCACGAGATCGCCGGGGAAGTTGTGGCCCTTGGGCCAGATGCAAAAGGGGTTTCTGTTGGTGACCGCCGGGTTGTTTATCCTTGGATTGGTTGTGGCAAATGCCCCACATGCGAAAAAGGTGACGAACACTATTGCCGTGCGCCCGCAAATCTCGGTGTAACACGACCGGGCGGGTATTCGGACTATGTGCTTGTTCCCGATGCCAAATACCTTCTGGACTATGGGTCTATGTCGGAGCCGCTGGCCGCAACCTATATGTGCAGTGGACTGACGGCTTTTGGTGCTCTCAAAAAACTGGGGGATGTCGGCCCACAAGACAAAGTGCTCGTGGTTGGCGCTGGCGGTGTTGGCATGATGGGCGTTCAATTCGCCAAAGCGCTTTTCCCAAGCGCGCCGATGGTGGCCGATATCGACGAGTCAAAGCTCGCAGCAGCCAAAGAAGCCGGCGCGTCTCACACCTACAACAGCAAAGACCCAGATGCGGTAAAGCAAGTTTTGGAAGACTCCGATGGGGGCGTTATCGGCGCCATTGACTTTGTCGGCTCTGAAGCATCCTTGAACTTTGCCAGCGCGTGTGTCCGCAAAGGCGGCAAGGTAGTGATTGTGGGCCTTTTTGGCGGCGGCTTTTCCATGCCGATTCCCATGTTCCCCTTGCGGGTCATTTCTATCGGCGGCTCTTATGTAGGGTCCCTGCCGGAAACCAAAGAAATGATGGAATTGGTAAAAGCCGGCAAAATCGACCCGATACCGGTTGAAACGCGCCCTTTGTCGGACGCAACAAAAACACTCGATGATCTGCGCACCGGTTCGATTGTTGGGCGTGTGGTTCTGCAACCGTAATTTCGGTGATGTTACAGGCCTTCGCGCAGCTTCTTTGCAAAGTCGCTAAGGCCTGTTTGCCGGGCCCGCTTCAACCTTTCCGCCGTAAGGATGGCTTTTAGTTGGTCAAAGCTCGAAGCCACGTCGTTGTTGACGATGACATAGTCATATTCGGCCCAATGGCTCATTTCCTCGGACGCTTTTGCCATGCGGCCGGCGACAACCTCATCGCTGTCTTGGGCGCGGGCGCGAAGGCGGCGTTCCAATTCCATTGTTGATGGCGGCAAAATAAAAACGCGAACCAAATCGGTTGCCGCATTTTGCTCGAGCTGTTGCGTGCCTTGCCAATCAATATCGAACAACACATCGCGGCCGGCCGCTAATGCGTCGTCCACCGGTGCCTTCGGTGTGCCGTAGTAATTGCCGAACACTTTGGCGTGCTCCAACAGTTCGCCACGATTGACCATCAAGCCAAAATCCTCGGTGGACACAAAGTAATAGTCTTTCCCGTGTTCCTCACCGGGGCGCGGCGCGCGGGTTGTGGCGGAGACGGACATCATCACGTTCGGATCGGTTTCAAGCAACATGCGGGATAGCGTGGTCTTGCCCGCCCCGCTGGGCGACGACAACACAAACATTAGTCCGCGCCTTGAAATCTCTACCATGTCCTGTCTCTATTATCTTTCTACGGACTATTCGACATTTTGCACTTGTTCGCGCATTTGATCCACCACGGCTTTTAAGTCGAGCCCGATTTTAGTCAGCTCCACGCTGGACGCTTTCGAGCAAATCGTATTGGTTTCACGATTGAATTCTTGCGTCAGAAAATCAAGACGGCGGCCCACCGGTTCCTCAAGAGCCACGAGATCGCGCACCGCCGAAATATGCGCGTTCAGCCGGTCCAATTCCTCTGTCACATCCGCTTTGGTCGCGAGCAGCGCCACTTCATGGGCAAGTTTTTCTTCGGACACGCCCGACACATTGTCCAAGAGTTTCGCGAGCTGCTCGGTGAGTTTCGCCTTAATGGCAGCCGGTTGTTGGTCCGCACTTTCCGCCGCCTGTTGTGTCAATGCCTCAACCTTCTGGATCTGGTCCAGCAACATCGCTTCCAGCTTGGCGCCCTCTTCCGCCCGCATGGCCACAAGCGCATCCAGTGCGTTCGCGAATGAGGCCTCCAGCGCGGCGTCGCGCTCCGCAAGCGCTTCGTCGTCCAGCGGTGCTTCGGTGATTTCCATCACCCCTTTGATCGACAAAATCCCATCCAGCGTCGGACGTTCCGCCTCTACCGATACAGCTAACTCGTTCAGTGCAGAAACCACTTGTGTGAGCACATCTTGGTTGATCTCAACCGACGTCGCCCCCCTCGTCCGCGCGACGGTGAGCGACACTTGCAAATTTCCGCGGCCGAGTTTTTCCGCTGCAAGCTTTCGAAGTTTCTGCTCCACCCCCTCGAACCCAGCAGGCAGGCGGCAGCGCAAATCCAAATTCTTGCCATTGACGCTCTTTACCTCCCACACCCAGCGAAAGTCACCGGATTGCTGTTCGGGAGTGCGCGCGAAGCCTGTCATACTTTTGAGCGGCATAAAGTCCTCTGCCCCTTGAGTCGCTGGCGGCGCCCCGACTCACATTGATCTTCTCTCATGAAAAGAGCATTGATCCCAACAGAGCGCAATGGCCGCCAAAACCGCTAGTTTTGCCGCTTGCGGTCGCGTTCAATCCGGCGCCAGGCGGCCACATTGCGCTGATGCTGACGCAGCGTTTCAGCGAACACATGGCCCCCCGTCCCGTCCGCCACGAAATAGAGGTCTTTCGTCTCGGGCGGGTTCAAGACCGCGGCCAAGGCAGCACGCCCTGGATTGGCGATGGGCGTGGGCGGAAGCCCATCAATGAAATAGGTGTTGTAGGGCGTTTCGCGGTCGAGCTCACTCTGGCGGATCCCACGGCCCAACGGCTCCCCTTTGGTGAGGCCATAGATGATCGTTGGATCGGACTGGAGGCGCATGCCCCGCCGCAACCGGTTGATGAAGACACTCGCCACACGCGGCCGTTCTTCGGCCACGCCTGTCTCCTTCTCCACGATTGAAGCCAGGATCACGGCCTCATAAGGCGTACTAATGGGAAGGTCTTCCTGCCGCCCGGCCCACAGTTCAGCCAGCACTTTGTCATGCGCCTCGGCCATTTGACGAATGACCCCGTCTCGGGTTTCACCCCGGCTGAAGAGATAGGTTTCCGGCAGAAGGTCCCCCTCCTCCGGCAGCGCCTCCGGCAGCTCCCCCACCAAGATTTCATGGGCGTCCACAAGCCGCATGATCTGGCTGGAGGTCAACCCTTCCGGCACGGTCAGCTTGTGGAGGATGGACAGTCCGGACCGGAAAAGATCCATGATCTCCTGCATGCTGGCGCCGGGAGGAATGGCATATTCGCCGGCCTTCAGATCCGTCGCCCCGCCGGAGAGGCGGACGCCGATCTGGAAGATCAGAGCGCTGGTGACGACCCCTTCGTTTTCGAGGTTGCGCGAGATGGCGCTCAATCCCGTGCCGCGCGGGATATTGATAACGGTTTCGGTGTCGCCATTGGGCATGGGCCCGGCAGCCGTAAAGCTATGGTGCATCAGGGCCAACAGCCCCAATCCCCCCAAAATGGCCGACACGGCGATCGTGCCAAAAACCCCAAACAGAACGCGGGATAAACGCATGAAATCTAGCTATCGAATTTCGTCATAACCAAGGTGGCATTTGTACCACCAAATCCAAACGAATTCGATAACACCGCCTCAATTGGCCGCTCGCGTGGCTTTAAGGGCACAAGGTCAATCTGACTTTCCACAGAGGGGTTATCCAGATTGACGGTGGGCGGGGCGATGCCGTCTCGCATCGCGAGAATGCTGAAGATCGCTTCCACAGCGCCCGCTGCCCCTAACAGGTGGCCAATGGACGATTTCGTGGACGACATGGAGAGCCGGTTTGACGCCTCCCCGAACAGGCGCTGCACAGCCCCCAATTCGATTTCGTCCCCCACGGGCGTCGATGTGCCATGGGCATTCACATAGTCGATTTCCGACGGCTTCAGCCCCGCACTTTTCAGCGCGGCCTTCATGGACCGGAAGCCACCGTCACCGTCTTCGGCTGGCGAGGTGATATGGTACGCATCCCCCGACATGCCATAGCCTTTGATTTCGGCATAAATTTTCGCGCCGCGGGCCTTGGCGTGTTCAAGTTCTTCAAGAACCACAACACCGGCCCCTTCCCCCATGAGGAAACCATCCCGATCCCGGTCATAGGGGCGCGATGCCCGGTGCGGCTCGTCATTATAGCCCGTGGACAAGGCACGACAGGCCGCAAAACCCGCGATCCCAAGCCGGCTGATGGCCGCTTCCGTACCACCGGCCACCATCACATCCGCATCGTCCAGCATGATCAAGCGCGAGGCATCGCCAATGGCGTGCGCTCCTGTTGAACAGGCCGTGACAACCGCATGGTTCGGACCTTTAAAGCCAAACTCAATCGATACATGCCCAGAGGCCAAATTGATCAAACGCCCGGGGATGAAGAAAGGACTGATCCGCCGGGGGCCTTTTTCATGAAGCGTGATCGAGGCATCTTCAATGCCCGGCAATCCGCCAATGCCAGAGCCGATCATGACGCCGGTTCGGCACCGTGCTTCTTCGTCTTCCGGTGTCCAATCCGCATCTTTCACCGCCTGTTTGGCCGCTGCGATGGCAAAGGTGATGAAATCATCCACCTTGCGGGCTTCTTTTGCCGGAATCCAGTCGTCGGAATTGAACGTGCCATTCGTGCCGTCGCCTCGAGGCACTTCCGCCGCAATCTTGGCAGGTAAATCGGACGTATCGAATTTTTCGATTTTGCCCGCGCCGGATTCGCCGGCCAACAGCCGACGCCACGTTTCCTGCACGCCGCACGCAAGCGGCGTCACCATGCCAAGGCCGGTAACCACAACACGCCGCATCAGGTCTGGCCCCCTTTGCGATCAAGTATCATCATGAGATCAGTTCCGCGGTGAGAAGCCAAAGGCGGGCGCACCGCGCCCGGCTGGCTTTTCGATCCGCTCAAAGCGCCGTTAGGCCGCTTGGTTTGTTTGAATGAATTTGATGGCGTCGCCAACCGTTAAAATGGTTTCAGCGGCGTCATCCGGAATTTCGCACCCGAATTCTTCTTCGAATGCCATCACCAGTTCAACCGTATCCAGGCTATCAGCGCCCAGATCGTCGATGAAACTCGCATTTTCGGCAACTTTGTCGGGTTCCACGCCCAAATGCTCTACTACGATTTTTTTCACCCGATCAGAAACGTCAGTCATTTTAAGCCCTCAAATTGGTGGTGTTTTTTTCTGAGTAATTTAGCGTGGCTTCTCGCCCAGAAAGTCAAAGGTTCCAAGCGGTATACGATGATTCCGCGAAGATTTCGGGGCCTAGTTACCACACTTTATATAGGTTTCCTAGCGTGGGCCACATATGGCGCCAAATGCTCGATAAATCAAAGAAAACCTAGCTTTTTCGAGGATAAAGGGCGCTAAAATGGCCCCCACCTCTCAAATCATTGCCATTCCCCCATTAATGTGAAGGGTTTGTCCCGTTACGTAAGCCGCTTCATCGCTGGCCAAATAGACGGTTCCGGCCGCCACATCCTCCGGCGTCCCAAGGCGCCCCGCGGGGATGACAGAGGCAGCCGCTTCTTTCGCTTTATCGCCGATGGCATCGGTCATGGCGGTCTCGATAAACCCAGGCGCGATGCAATTTACGGTCACATTTCGACTGGCCAATTCTTGCGCCAAAGACTTGCTCATCCCGATCATCCCGGCTTTCGAGGCCGCATAATTGCCCTGCCCCGGATTGCCGGTCACGCCCACAACCGACGTAATGCCGATAATGCGGCCTGCGCGCCGACGCATCATGCCTTTGGCGGCGGCACGCATCAGATGAAACGTGGCCGTCAGATTGATCGCGATCACCTGATCCCAATCTTCGTCCTTCAACCGCATAAAAATGTTGTCTTTGGTGATGCCCGCATTGTTGACCAAGATATCCAATGGCGCCATCGCCTCTTCGGCGCGGTCCACCAATTGATCCACTTCGGAAAGATCCGACAGGTTTGCCGGCAGGACGTGAACACGGTCGCCGCCCAATTCACCGGCCAGCGCCGTAAGCGCTTCTTCCCGGGTCCCGGAAATGCCGACCGTCGCCCCGTTCGCGTGAAGTGCCTTAGCGATCGCGCCGCCAATGCCGCCGCTGGCCCCGGTCACCAATGCTGTCTTTCCACTTAAATCAAACATTTTATCTTGTTGATCCTATGTCTATTTCGCCATTGCCCTAAGAAATGACTTTAGGCCCTAAAGCGACTTTGCAAAATCTTCAATCTGATCGGGTGTGCCCACATTCACGAGCGTCAGGTCCCGATCGATACGTTTTGCCATGCCGGTCAAAATCTTGCCCGCGCCCACTTCCACGGCGGTATCCACGCCATTTGGCTGCAGGAACGAAATCGTTTCACGCCAGCGCACCATGGCGGTGACCTGCTCCACCAATAGCGCTTGGATCTGGGCGGGGTCGCTGACGGGTTCCACGGTGACGTTTGCAATCACCGGCACCTTAGGCGGGGCAATGGTCACTTGCTCCAACGCTTCCGCCATTTCATCGGCGGCCGGCTGCATCAACGAACAGTGGAACGGCGCGCTCACCGGCAGCGGCATGGCCCGTTTGGCCCCCTGCTCCACCGCCAGCTCACCGGCCGTCTTGACGGCATCCGCCGATCCGCTGATCACCACCTGTCCGCCGCCATTGTCGTTGGCCACGGCACACACAGCACCGCCCCCAAGTTTCTCGACGGCTTCCGCCGTTACCTTGGCCGCTTGGTCAGGCTCTATCCCCAAAAGGGCTGACATGGCCCCGTCACCCACGGGAACGGCCCGCTGCATGGCTTCCCCGCGGCGGCGCAGAAGCCGTGCGGTCGTGGTGAGGTCGATGGCATCCGCTGCCGCTAGTGCCGAGTATTCGCCCAGCGAATGGCCGGCCACAAATTGCGCGGCGGAGGCGATATCAACGCCAAATTCCTGTTTCAACACGCGCACCACCGCCAGACTGACGCCCATAATGGCCGGTTGGGCGTTTTGGGTGAGGGTAAGGTCTTCGATGGGCCCCTCGAACATCAGCTTCGAGAGCTTGTCGCTCAACGCATCGTCGATTTCTTCAAAGACTTCCCGCGCGGCGCCGAATGCTTCGGCGAGGTCTTTCCCCATGCCGACCGCTTGGCTGCCCTGCCCCGGAAACGTAAATGCCCGTGCCATATTAACCGTTCCTCCAAATCAGTGGCGCCGGTTTGGCACATTTGGCCCAGACCCGGCAAGAGGGTTGTGCGATGACCGGCCCCTTACCTGGCAATGACGAGAGTGAAATGGGCACCACGCCCAACAGAAAATGATGGGCGCATGGGGTTGATCCAAGATTGAGCCCCTGGCCGACCCACTCCCCCTCCCAACCACCCGATAAAGGTACCCTAGGGGTGGTTGGGAAGGGGGCGTGGGCCGGTGATGCCCCATCAACAATGGGCGCATGGGGTTGATCCAATATCTGAATACCTGGCCGGCCCGCTCGCCCTTGAAAGGAGGAGAAACGCATATGGAGGAACACCTCTCATGCGCTCATCCCGGTCGCCCTTTGGCGAACCGGGATCTCGGGACAAACCCGTGAGATTCCTGCTTTCGCAGGAATGAGCGGAAGACAGCACGGCTGTTAAGAACGCTATTTGCGATAGCCTGCCCTTGTGGGGAGATTGGAGGAGAAAACAGTTTGGAAATAGCAGATCCCTGGACTGGACCAGGTAAATTTGCGGCGCGCACTTTGAGGCCATGGTGGTGTCCTTTCACCAAAGCCTCCCTCTTGAACAACACTACCACATTACAGCAGCGGCGTCTTGTTCCTCAGAAATACCCACATCTACGGACGCCGGGATTAGCGGGAATACCAGTGACAGCCTAGTTAATGCCGAACACTAATTAGTGCACTGTCACCGTTTTACCTAATTAGTGCACTGTCACCGTTTTACCGTTTTCGGTGCAATCAGTCTATCACCATCACCCAAACGTTCTTCATCGCCCTCTCGCAAATCCATGCTTTGTGGGGACATTCATCGTCTTCGGTTATTGAATACCCCCAATGACCCGGCAAAGCGCCACCATAATAAAATGTCACGAAGCTTTCAGAAATCCAAAATCTTGGGGTCCATTCGGACATATCAAATGCTTGCGGATAAAGGGGGCGGACGACATCTATTTTTTTCTGGTGTTGTTCGCCTGCAAACGCAGTGTAATCGGCAAGGCCCAATCTTTTTGGGTTATCCTCAGCCTCCAATGCTCGCAGCTCTCGGGCCAAATGGATCAAGCGATCTCGGTCTAGCTTGTCAATGACAGCCTGTTTCATGCCATCAATTTGCGTTGGAAAAGGTGAGAGGCTGACAGTCGTACCAATCGCCAAAACGACAAAGAACAGCAGTCCCATTGTGTCTCGTCGCGTTTCAGGCTTTTGACGCCAATTCCAAAGCCCTTTGGGAATGAGAATCAGAAACACAACAAAAACTAAGAATAGAAGAAACCCCGGGAGCGAGGCTAACGAAACGACATCTCTGAAAGCATACCCCGCGTCGTACGCATCGTTTCGCCCCCACAGAATTTCCAGAGGCATAAACAAACCAAACACCAGAATGTATTTGTTCATTTGGTCGCCCAACTGTTCTTATATGTACTTTTGGTTGGCTGCTAAAGTTTAACCGCCATTAGTTGAATGTCCACTTCTCAAGAATTAGGCGTAGATTTTCGGTGATGGCGTGGACGATTTTGCATCAAAGGGGTGGACCCTATTGAAGATCGGCCCATTCACCCCAAAGCAATGGCCCGTGCCTGGTCGGCGATGCGGGACCAAAACTCGGACCGATGTCCAGGCCCGAATTGGAAGGCCGCCCCATCAATCAGGGCCGTCAGGAGGCGCGCCCGCATTTGCGCTTCCCCGGTGGAAACGCCCGGCGCAACCCGAGTAATGACGCGTTCGAACGCGGCATAGTGATTGTTGTAAATGTCCTTGTACAAACCAGCGAACCGCCGATTGTGCAGCTGCATGAGGTTCAGAACCGCATAAACCGCCGCGCCGTTTTTTCGGCGCCATCGATTAAGCAATTCAAAAATGACCGTATCAAGAACATCTTGACCTTTGCCGTCGTCGGCTAAGGCCGCATGGATCGCTTCAACGTCTTGCTGGGCTTCCACCTCGACCACGGCGAACACAAGGTCGTCTCGGGTTTTGAAGTAGTACTGAAGATTGCCAAGCTTTATGCCACACCGCGCGGCGACATCGCGCATCACAACGGCCTCATAGCCATCGTCCACCAACAACCGCCGCGCTTCGACCAAAATTCGGTCGCGGGTCGACAGGCCTTTTTGCGTGTGGCTCACCTGTGCAGTCATACGTCTAGCCCTCAGAACTATTTTAGGTCATTGACACATTAGGTCACCAACCTATATTTTCTAAAACGCTTTTGGAGGAAGACATGGAAATTGTCAAAGTCAGCGAACCGTTGGTGGCAAAACACGCCTCTGAAATCCCCGACCTGGCCTATGCCACAGGGCCCGTCTCTTACGATTACCATTTCGGCTCGCGGTCTTTGTTCGACAAAGCGGTGCTGAACTCTTGGCACACAAAGGGCACCTTGTTTGGATGGGATGCCACCTATTTGGCCATGGAGGACGACGATGTCCTTGGTTTCCTCGTGACTTTTCATGCGCCCGAATTCCGCGAGCGGATTGCAGCCCTTGCCCCCGCATGGGGGACGATGATTGCCAAGGGTGACGTCAGTGAGGCTGAACTGGCCGGCCTTTTGGAACGCAGCGAACACGCACGATGGTTGAACCCTGAGACGCGGCCTGACATTCAGTACATTCATGCCATCGCGGTAAAACCGGACCATCGCGGCAAACAGATCGGGGCGAAGCTCATCACCCATGCCATGGAATTGGGCCGCAAGAACGGGTACGGCGCACTGGAACTGGATGTGTTGTCCGACAACCCCGCGGTCAATTTTTACCAGTCCATGGGGCTCGACATCTTGGCGGAAACCCGTGCCCCCAAACCGATGGCGTTTGGCGTGCCCCCTGAATATCGGATGGGCCTCTCTTTGTCCTAACCCTGTCGCAAAGGTTGAGTGCGGCACGGCGCACCCGACCTGCATGTAGACATCCGATTTAAAAAACGACGTGTTGTTTTGAGCGGACACGGCGCCATGCTATGGAACGCGCCATGTCGAAGCGCGAGGACAGTAAAGAAGACCGCCGACGGAGGATCTTATCTGCCGCGGAAACCTTGCTGCGGACAGGCGATGGCGCAGACTTTTCTATGCGCGATCTCGCAAAAGAGGCAGGCGTCAGCTTTGCCACCCCCTTCAATTTGTTTGAAAACAAGGCCGGCATTTTAGTTACCCTGATGGAGAAGCAAGTGGCCCGTAATCGAGATGATCTCGAGACGGTGTCGCAATCGGCGTCGCCCTTGGAGAACCTCTTCCAATTGGCCGAGGTAAGTGTGGATGGCTACACGGCGGACCCCGATCTTTTGCGGCCTCTCATTCTTACATTAGGGGCGGTTCGAGGGCCAAAAAGCCGAGAGGGCCGCCTGATGGGCGCCCGCATTTGGAAACCGGCGTTGGAGGCGGCCCGTGATGCCGATATTTTGGATAAGGCCCGAAACTTAGACCTTCTTGCAGGCGCGCTTCATTTGATGTTTCGCGAATGCCTGTCTGCCTGGGCCGCCGGGGAGATTTCCAAGGAAGAGTTTAAGCTGCGGGCGCAATACAGCCTTGCCTGCTGGATCTTGGCGGCGGCAACCCCGGCTCATCAAAAGGCCATTGCCGCCCGGCGGGACGCTTACGAAAAACAACTCGTCGAGACTCCAGCCCTCTGAAATCACGCTAACGTTTACAGCCTGTACGTTTTTCAAAGTTGTGGGTATCGCTGCTATATCGCCAAATAGACCATTTGCGTTACATCCTGAAGCTGCCGTAAAATGTGAAATTCCTAGTTCGGGGAAATTGTTTTGGGGGAAGGTTTCTCATGAAAATCACCACACGGTATTTTGCACTTGCGGCATCCCTTGCCTCTTTTGTGGCCTTCAACGCGCACGCTGAAGAGGCCACTCCTGAGTTATGGGCGTTGATGGAACCGGCGTGTAACGCGAATGGAATCGATCCCGATAAATGCCGCTGCATCATGGACAGTGTCGTCGCCTCGCACGGGGTGGAGGCAACAACCCTTGTGGCCATGGATATGAGCCTGATGTATGAGGAAGCCGACGCCTTGCGCGCCAAGATCGGCGAAGATGCCGGCATGAACGCCAGTGTTGCTTTTGACGAAGTGCAAAATGGGGCGTGCGCCAATGCACCGGCGCCCGGCACTCAGGACACCGGACCGGCCTCTGCGTCATCTGCAGCCGAAGGGGCTGATGCCGCCCAGTAGACATTCCCAACGACCGTTGCCCGTTACCGCATAGATTACCCGGGCGCGCTTTCGCTCCCCGGGTCATGAGGTGCAAATAAGGGTGTATCGTTTTTACGTCATTGCCCGGCGACGCCCGGGCAATCCACTGCCCCGCAATATTGCGGGCGCATCAACTATTCCCCGGATCAACCCCCATGGATTTGAGAAACTCTTCTCCGGTTAGGCGCGGGTGGTCGCCCGCGAAATCATATCCTTTGGGTTTCTCATCCACATAGATTTCACCGTCGAGAGAAAATTGATCCCCATCCTCGAAGGATCCGGTGCACATCAAGTACATTTCCGGTTCGAACAGATGGTAGAACAGACTTGTTCCGCAGTCTGAGCAAAACCCCCGCTCCGCCCACTCGGACGATTTGTAGGTCTTCAATTTCTCCTCACCGCCAAACGAGATGTTTTTGACGGTGGCGGCCATGAGCGGGCCGCCGGTCCAATTGCGGCACATGCTGCAATGACAGGCATGCACATGGGGGTCCACCTCTTCCGCCTCGAAGGTGATGGCCCCACATAGGCATTTTCCTTTGGCAGACATTATGTTCTCCTCTGTTTGTTTCAATGGAGTCGGACCCCATTGAAAACGGCCTAAGTTCCCAAATCCACTTCCAGCTTGTGGATGCCGTGGACGAAATTGCCGGGCAGAATATCGATCTTGCCGGTCCATTCAATGCGGGGGAAACGTTCAAGAATTTTTCGGTAGGCCACTTCCAACTGCATGGCGGCGATGCGCTGCCCCAAGCACACATGGGGGCCCAGGCCAAAGGCCAGGTGATCGTCCCTGTTCGGACGGTCAAGGTCGAACTGGTCCGGATTTGGGAACACCTCCGGGTCGCGGTTCGCCGCGCCGTAGAACAGCACCACTTTCTCGTTCTCGCCGATCTTCTGACCGCCAATTTCGGTGGGCTTCGTGGTGGTGCGGCGCATATGCATCACCGGCGAGACCATGCGCAACGCTTCCGGCACCATGAGCGGCCCGATTTCATCGGGATTGGCGATCAAGCGTTCCTTCACCTTCGGAAATTCCGTCAGCAGACGCATTGTTCCGGACAAGGAGTTTCGCGTGGTATCATTGCCCGCGAAGATAATCAGCAACCAGGCGCCGTCCAGGAATTCCTGGCTGAGCGGATCGCCATCCACTTCCGCCTGGGCAATCGCGGTCAGCAGGTCATCCCGGGGATTGGCGCGGCGGTCTTGCAGCACCCGTTCGCCATATTTGAACATGTCGTTGATGGTCCAATTGGCTTTGGTGATTTCCCAGATCAGTTGCAGCGACATGCCGTTGGCGCGCACCATGCCGGATATCCGCTCCAGCACATCCATCCATTTGCCGACTTTGTAGCGGTCCTGCTCATCCACGCCGAGCATTTCGCACAAGGTGAACAAGGGCAGCTTCTCGGAGAAGTGCTCGACCATGTCCACCACCGGCCCGCGCGCCTCCAAATCATCCAGCAACGCATCCACTTTCTGTTCCACCCGCGTCCTGAGCTGGGCCACATAATCCGGCGTAAAGAAGGAGCGGTGCTGCATCCGCAGCTCGATGTGCTGAGGCCGGTCGAGGCAAATGAGCGTGTTGAGCGCGGCGCCGTACAAACGGCCTTTGCGCTGGACCGGCGTCCCATAACCGATATTGATGCCGCCCCGCTGGGACGAAAAGGTTTCGGGGTCCAGCTCCACCCGCTTAATGTCGTCATAGCGGGTCAGTGCCCAAAACCCCGCAAAATCCCGCTCATCGAACCAGGCCACCGGCGCCACTTCGCGTAACGCCCGATAATAGTGAAACGGATGGCCATTGGTCCAAGCATTCGGATCCGCCATATTGAAATGCCGAGGGGGTCTGAACGCCGCCGGATGGGCGGGCCGATCGTCTAAGCTGTCGATCCAAACGGTGTCGGTAACGGGTTTAAGCACTTTAATCCTCGCGAAAACATGATGATGGGGCGTCGACGCCGACTCACATTATCTCAGCGGGACTTGTCGCAAAAGTGAAACAGGCGTCATTTTCCGGCCAACCGGCTCAAAAAACACCGGGTTCCCTAAGGGAACCGTACGGATGCCCCCGGACATCAGACTGCCCTTTGCGCCGCAAAACGCTTTCGAGGGGGGCCCGTCTTGGCTGGTCAAAAGCGCTGACAGACTTCCGGATCGAACGAATGGCCAAACCACTTGCAAACCAAGCCTTTTTGGCTATAGTGCCGCGCCTCGAGAGATCGTGGCCGTTGCCGTTTTGCGTGAGGCAAAATCAAGGGACATCCCAGCGTAACGGGCCATGGCGGAGACCCAACCTGGCGATAACAGCCGGGCCCTTCGTCCCACGATGGATCGTTTGAAGAGAAAAGGAAACCATATGGCTTTGTACGAGCACATTTTTGCTGCGCGTCAGGACATCTCTGCGCAGCAGGTCGAGACCCTGACCGAAGACTTCAAGAAAATCATCACGGACAATGGCGGCACGGTCGGCAAGACCGAAGCATGGGGCCTGAAGAACCTGTCCTTCCGGATCAAGAAAAACCGGAAAGCACATTTCGTGTTGATGAATGTCGATGCCCCGGCGGCGGCCATCCAAGAATTGGAACGCCAAGAGCGCCTCAATGAAGACGTTATTCGCATTCTCACCATCAAAGTGGACGAGCTGGAAGAAGGCCCCTCCGCGATGATGCAAAGCCGCGGTGGCCGCGACGGCGATCGCCCACGCCGCGACGGAGACCGGCGCCCGCCGCGCGATGGCGACCGGCGCCCTCCCCGTGACGATGCCCCGAAACCAGCGGCAAGCGCACCGGCTGACGCCGAAGCAGCGCCCGCCAGCGAATAAGGAGATCAAAAATGGCTGAACGACCCGCAGGTGGTGGTGGCGGACAACGCCGTCCTTTCTTCCGTCGCCGGAAGACATGCCCGTTCTCTGGCGCCAACTCGCCGAAGATCGATTACAAAGACATTCGTTTGTTGCAGCGTTTCATATCCGAGCGCGGCAAAATCGTCCCCAGCCGGATCACGGCCGTTTCCGCGAAGAAACAGCGTGAATTAAGCCGGGCCATCAAACGCGCACGTTATCTGGGCTTGTTGCCCTATATCGTACGTTAGTCTTGGGACGGAGGAACAGTTAGATGCAAGTAGTATTGCTGGAACGCGTCGCTAAGCTCGGACAGATGGGCGACGTGGTCAATGTGAAAGACGGCTATGCCCGGAACTTTCTTCTGCCGCGCAAGAAGGCGTTGCGGGCAACCGCTGAAAACCTGGCGCATTTCGAAACCCAAAAGGCGCAACTGGAAGCGCGCAATTTGGAGCTGAAGAAAGAAGCCGAACAGGTCGCCGCGAAATTAGACGGTGAAACCTTTGTCATCATTCGCCAAGCCGGCGAAACCGGCCAACTATATGGCTCGGTCGCGTCGCGCGACATCGCGGCAGCCATCAGCGACGGCGGCGTGTCCGTGGAACGCGGCCAGATCACCATGGACAAGCCCATCAAAACCCTTGGTCTGCACGACGAAAAGGTGGTTCTCCACCCGGAAGTGAGTGTTAACGTTGTGGTCAACGTGGCCCGCTCCGAAGAAGAAGCGGAACGCCAAGCACGGGGCGAAGACGTCACCGCGCAAGTGGATGACGAGGAAGACGAAGACGCCATTTCCGTGGAAGATGTCTTTGAAGACGAAGCCCAAGCTCAAGAAGCTTTAGGCGAAGACGGCGAAGGGGACGCGGACAGCGTATCTGCCGAGGAAGAAGAAACACCGGAAAGCTAACGCTTTCGAACGCCCTTCTTCAGAACAGAGAATTAAAAGCCGTCGGATCTTCCGGCGGCTTTTTCCGTTTCAAGGGACGTTGCGAGCGGCACCGGCCGCCTAAACCGTCTCATCCTTCGCCAATAGGAGCGTTGCCTTCACCACGTCCGCCAGTCGTGACCTGGAAGACCCCGGCAGATCACTGTCCAATGCATAGTCATGCAACAAGGCCTGTCCGGCGCGGGCGACGATGGCCGCCTTAAGCTTGGCCTTCGCCGGCGTAACCCCCTGCTCCCGGTAATGGTCCACCAGCACTTGTTCAACGGCGTCGTCAAAGGATTTCAATTTCGCCTGAAGTGCCGGGGGACGCGGTGCCTCCGTATACAGAAAATGATGCAGACGCGGCCGGGATTGGTGCACAGCCATGGCTTCTTCGAAAACAATTTCTATACGCGTCTTCAGGTCCAGGGCGCCGCTTTGAGCAAGGCGCGCAAGGATGTGGGCGCCCGCATCATCCACATGGCGTTCGGCAACCGCCGTCAGCACCTGCTCCTTGTTCTTGAACCATTCATATAAGCCGCCCACCGACACATCCGCTTTTTGCGCCAGGGCATTCATACTGGTTTTGGTATAGCCCTTTTCGTCGAACAACATTTCCGCCGCGTCCAAAATGCGGTCGCGGGTCTCTTGGGCCCGTCTTTGTTGCGGGTGTTTCATCTGCTTGTCGCGTGTCCTCAACTCGATACCAACCGATCCCCCGCTCACCCTATCAAACTTTTCGCCTGAAATCTCTTGAAATCCGAACATATCTCGGTTATATCCGAATGATACTCGGTTTTATAAAGGAGCGTTTTTACCCCAAATGAACAGCAGAGGATTTCGTGGCTTTGAAGTGTCATCCACCATCAACGATGTGGAGATCGATGAGGTCTGGAACCGGATCGAAACATGGGACGGCGTCAATTACGAGCTTGGTCCGCTCATTCGCATGTCCGCGCCTGCCGACTATCCGCGCGTGAGCGACATTCCACCGGATGGGATTGTGCATTTCACATCCTATATTTTGCTGTTCGGGTTCCTGCCGATCGACGCCCATCGCTTTGGGTTGGTGGCTGTGGAAGCGCCTTATCTTTTCGATGAACGCTCCAGCAACAATATGATGCGTGTGTGGACCCACCGGCGACACCTTGAGACCGTGGCGGACGGGGTAAAGGTGACCGATCATTGTACGGTGCAAGCCAGATGGTTCATGCCCGGCGCGTTGATGACCTGGATCTACCGGCAGATCTTTAAACGGCGGCACCGCCGCCTGGTGCGCTATTTCCAACGGCGAGTGCCGTCATCCGACCATGCCTAAGCCGCCCAATGCTTCCCTGACACAATGGGTGACCTTGCCGGATGGGCAAACACTTTACGTTCGCGATGAAGGAAACGGCCCTGCCGTTGTTTTCATTCACGGTCTGCCCGGCATCGCCAAGGACTTTTCACCCTTAATATCTAAGCTGTGCGATCGCTTTCGCTGCATTTCTTATGACCGCGCGGGCTATGGTGCATCCGCGCCCGCAGACAAAAAGCGCCCAGTGGGTATCGGCAAAAACGTCGAAGATCTGACGCGCCTGTTAGACACGTTGGATGTGCAACGCGTGGTGCTGATTGGATGGTCCTACGGCGGACATATCGCCCTTGCAGCTGCCCGCAACATGCCAACGCGCGTGACACGCGTCGTCCTGTTGGGATCGGCGGGCCCCCGTTTCCGGTTTCCCCCGACTTGGACGGATGTCCTGTTGTACCGCACCCCCATTGGCAAACTGATCCTTCGGATTCTCGTTCGATTAGGGCCAACGGTCTTTCGTGGCCCTCTCAATGCCGCCTATGGAAGCCGGGCGCCTCACACTGTTGTGGAAGACTTCTGGAAAGCAATCAGTCGGCCGGGCTCCCTCTCCCACTGGATTCGCGAAGCGTCTTGCTGGAATCCACGCGATCCCTCAATCAAAGACGTTCAACAACCCTGCCTCATTCTTCACGGCGATGCGGACACACGGGTTCCCCTTTCGGTGGCACGCGACCTTGCCGGTACTCTGGAACATTCGACGCTGGTTGAAATTCCCGGGGCCGGCCATTGGCCTTTCGCCACCCACACCGATCTTGTGGAGTACCACATGCGGCAGTTTTTGAACGTGACAGAAACCTGATCTCGTAACGGCGCGAGAAACCAGTGACGTCACCCGGAAAGGCAATTGCCGATACAAAGTCTGCCGCAGGCGGCGCTCGTGTTTTTCGAAGGCGAAGGCCGACCGGCACACCAAGCCGCTTTTCATTCAGGAACGATTCGGTTTTGACCGCGAACCATCTTTGGCGGTTACCGAATCCCTTCAAAAAGTGCTGGGTATTTAAGCGGTCGATTGCCTTTTTGCACAATACTTCAACATGATTACTTTTTTATCACAAAGTTCTACTTTTTTGATTGCGCGCCCCGATGTCTTCCCTTACGCAAGGGTCAGCGCACCATTCGAGTGCGCTTTATCAAAGAGGAAGTGTCCGGTTCATTCCTAACCTCTATTTTTGGAGAGATAGACATGATCCGAGTATCGACTGCCATAACGGCATTTGTATTTGCTGTTTCAACCAGCGCTTTGGCCGGCGAGTCCATTCAGTACAAGCGTTCCAATCTTACCGACGGCGCCTATGTCGAAAGCGTCTACGATGACATTTACCACGCAGCTAAGCGTACCTGCGGGTATACGTATAACGGCAGACCCATGAGCGACTTTGCAAAGCGATCCTGCATCAAGTCGTCAATCGAAGCTGCCGTGTCAAAGATTGACCATCCTAGTTTGACGGCCTATTCCACCAAGGCCGTGAAAGAGATAATGCTTGCCGCTAAATAGCGGTCCAAACATGTTCTAAGAATGCACGGCTGTGGGCCGTGTTCCGCGATCCGCCGGGTCTGAATTCGGCGGATCGTACCAAACGCGCAATCATAAGCCCGCACTGCGATTGGCAAGGTAAAGAACCACGGCGCCACCCAAAGCGATTGTTGCGACGATATCCGCGATGACGATTGACGAGAGCGCTCCACTCGGATCGCCTACTCCGTATACAAACCAAAAAAAAGAACCAACGCTGATCGCCGCCGCAATAAATGCGATGGGCTGCATTGCCGGCATAAAGGCCGCATAGGCGAAAAATCCCCCTAAAATGCCGAACATGACCGCGCGGTGGCGCATCAGAATCTCAAGCGTCGGGTCTGAAATTGACGTCGCATAGAGTGCGTTCACCCGCTCCACGCCGATTGCCCCAACGAGCGGCAAGAGATGGATGATCGCAACAATCAACATGAGACCTGTGATAATGCGTTCTGTCATGGCGCCCTCCTCTATCGCGGGCCAATTTGACCGCCCCGGCAAAAACCGCAATTACTGCAGGCGTAATAAGGAGGGGAAACGATGCTCTATTTCGATGACATTCCGGTGGGATACAAAAGCCATGTGGGGTCTTACGACCTCACCAAGGACGAAATCATCGAAGTGGCCACCAGATGGGATCCGCAGCCCTTTCACATTGATGAGGAGGCCGCGAAAGCGTCTGTATTTGGGGGGCTGGTAGCGTCGTCGGTTCACCTCTTCGCGATCCTGACGCGCCTCTTCTTCGATCATGAGGATCGGATCCAAACATTGGCCATGCTGTCAAAAGATGGGATCAAGCTGCCCCACCCCGCACGCGCCGGTGACACGCTGCACTATCACACGGAATGTACGCAGGCGAAGCAGACCTCAAATCCGAAACGGGGCATCATCACCCTGGCGGACACGTTGACCAACCAAAACGGTGAGGCGGTGCTGACCCAAACCGTGACCCTTATGGTGGCTCGAATCCCTTAGAGGATCACTGTTGGGTTGTTCAAAACCCTCAATTTTTTGCATAAATCTGCGATTTTGCGCAAAATTATGGTCTCAATGGATATTTTTCCACGCAATGGCAAAAAGTCCTTGCCGAGCCAAACTTGCGCCCTAGCTCTTCACCAACGCGACAACAAGATCGCGAAAATCATGAGGAAATGCCCGGATCATTTTTGACCTTAATTGTGGACAGACATAAATGACCCGTACCATTTCTTTAGTAGCCGCATTCGTTCTGCTGGGCGCTTCCGCAGCTTTTGCCGGCAAAACCGTCGAATATGACCGCGCGAGTTTGGACCGCGCTGACTATGTGGAAAGCGTTTTTCGCCAAATCTACAGCGCCGCAAAGAAGCAATGCATTCGCGAGAAAACCGATGCCCCTCTCGGATTGCGGTACCGCAATGCGTGTAAGCGCGATGCGATCGACGCGGCTGTCGCTGAAATCAACCACCCCAAATTGACCGCGTATGCCAATAACGCCGTACGAACGATGATGGTTGGCGGAGGCCAGTAAGGACGCCTCACGTACCGTTTCTTTCGGAAAAAGCGCTCTCCCCCGAGAGCGCTTTTTTTGGGCTGTATCCGCCAAGGCGGTGACCATAGGGCGCGACATTTTTTCATGCCCGCTAGAAAGGATGGTCCTGGCCGGTCATTCACCCTTTTCAAAGGGATTTACGTGCATATGGCCAATAGCAATTTTGGTTTGAACAGGCTACAAAGCCGTCAACCAATTCACCCTGTCATATGTAAGGAGTGCACCTCATGTCCGTGAAACCCGGCGTTGTGAGCGGAGAAGACTATCAGACCCTGTTGAAAGCCTGTAAGGACGGCAAATACGCTCTGCCGGCTGTAAACGTGGTGGGCACGAATTCCGTCAATGCAGTGCTGGAAGCGGCGGCGAAAAACAAATCGGACGTCATCATCCAAGCCTCAAACGGCGGCGCGGAATTTTATGCCGGCAAAGGCATGCCGGACAGTTTCCAGGCCAAGGTCCTGGGCGCGGTTTCCCTGGCCCAACATGTGCACTTATTGGCGGAACATTACGGGGTGTGTGTTGTTCTGCACACAGATCATGCGAACAAGAAATTGATACCCTGGGTCGAAGCCCTGCTGGACCACGGCGAAGCTTTCTACAAAGAAAACGGCAAGCCGCTTTACAGCACCCACATGCTTGACCTTTCCGAAGAAGACATCGACGAAAATATCAGCGAATGCGCGCGCGTTCTAAAACGCATGGTGCCGTTGGATATGAGCTTGGAAATCGAACTGGGTGTCACCGGCGGCGAAGAAGACGGCGTCGGCTCTGACGAGGTGGACAACGACAAGCTCTATACCCAGCCGGAAGATGTTCTGAAAGCCCATGATGTCCTGTCGCCCATCGGTCATTATTCTCTGGCCGCGTCCTTCGGCAATGTGCATGGCGTTTACAAACCGGGCAATGTGCAGCTGCGTCCGGAGATCTTGAAGAACAGCCAAGCGCTCATCCAAGAACGCTACCAGACCAGTGACAACCCGTTGGACTTGGTGTTCCACGGCGGTTCCGGTTCCGAAAAAGCCAAGATCGACGAAGCGCTGCAATATGGCGTCTTCAAAATGAATATCGATACGGACACCCAATTCGCCCAAGCGGAAGCCGTGGGCAAATATGTGGATGAACATCCGCGGGCGTTCAAATACCAGATCGATCCGGATGACGACACGCCCTACAAAAAGCAATACGACCCGCGCAAATGGCTGCGGGCCGCGGAAGAGCATATGGTGGCACGTTTGGATGAAGCCTTTGCCGATCTAAAATCCACCGGCAAGTCCATCGCGGGTTAACCCCCTGATCCCGCACTTTCGGACTGCGGCTTACGCCGAATTTCAATGGGAGTTTCGATAGGGTCAGACCCTGTTGAAACTCTATTGACACGAGCCGGTGTCCCTCGTTGTCTCAGACGAAAAAGGGCGAAGGGCTGTGTCAGTCGGCCGTCGTCGTCGCTGCGCTTAGGGCCTCGTCAAAGGGCACCCCATCTGCGACCTCATCAAGAATTTGCAAAATGCCCTCTTGACCGATGGCCGCGTCCAGTTGAGCGACCATCATCAACGAGCCACCATAAACCTGCCGCCAACCGTGTTGTAGGGTCAGTTCATTCCAATCCCGCCAGTGAGATTGGGATTGGATGGCACGGAGAATATGTTCCGGCACCTTGCTCGTAAATCTGTCGTCCCGTGACACAAAAACAGCAAGTCCTTCATCAAACCAAGCCGGTACGGCACCAAAGAACGTACGCCATTCGCCCACATGGCCTTTCAAAGCGGTATGGGTTAACTCATGGCTGGCGATCGTTGTGTTAATCCCCTTCTTGTTTAATCGAATGGCCCGTTTTCCATAGGCAACCCCACGTGCATTCTGTTGTCCGAAGACGGCGTTGCACGTGTCGTCCGGGCACACAACAATGGTCGGGCGCGGCACCGCCGCACCGAAATACGAAGAGACACGGCCCTCTGCTTCGGTGACGATTTTGACCACGCGTTGCCGGTCTGACATGTCGATGGTGGCCGGCACAAAAACGTTTTGGCTTATTTCTTCAAAACCAAACAGACCAGGTGCCAACAGTCTTTGAGGCCCGGGAATTGCGACCGCGGCAATCGCCGTAGATGAAATCAAAAAACTAAACAGGGCTCCGGCAAGGAGTATGATTTTTCGGGTCACAACCACCTCATCCACGATCGTCTAACGCCGCGTCCATTTTCCACGGCCTCTCAACACATAGTAACGCTTCCGATCTTAGAAAAGAGATTTTCTATTGACCCCTAATTTTCAACGGGGTTGGACCCTATTGAAACCGCGTTTTGGAGCCTCTATAGGACCTCCTCTATCGGCATCCACCCGTGACGAATCTCGCGGGTGGTGCGGTCGAACGCGATCACATTGCCGCCCCCTGGCGGTTGATCATGGCGCCGGCTGATGGGCGTGTCCGCGAGATAACAATAAAGCAGCGTGCCCACACCGCCGTGCCCCACACAAAGAATGTCGCCCTCGGGCGCTTCGTCCAACACCTTCAGAACTTCGCCAACGATCCGCGCCTGAGCATCGGCCGCCCGCTCCCATCCGCGTACTGATTTATTGGGCTCGGCGAAAAACTGATCCACCACTTGTTCAAATTTTTCAGGTTCAAGAAACCCCGTCGCGGACCGGTCGTTTTCGTGCATGCGGTCGCGCACGGTGACCGCAACACCGATCGCCTTCGAAACGCACGCGGCGGTGTCCAGCGCCTTTCGTTCGGCGCTCGACACAATGGTTTTAGTTGCAACGAGCCCCGCCCATTCTGCAAATCGTTCCGCCCGCTCGTGTCCAAGGGCATTTAAACCCCATTCCGGCACCGGAACATCGGCCTCAATTTGCACTTGCGGGTGGGAAAGATAGCGGACTACGCCCATAATCGCCCTCAAAATAAAAGGAAGACGTTTGGCTAAACACCGTCTTCCATCCCCTTACTAAGCAGGAGGAAACATGGATCTTCAAGGGAAAAGCGCGATCGTCACCGGGGCCGCCCGCGGCATGGGGGCTGCCACAGTGCGCGCCTTTATGGCTGCCGGTGCCAATGTGGTGGCCATGGACCTCAACGACGAAGGTGGGCAGGAGGTCGTTCAACAGGCGAAAGAACTGGGCCCCGGCGATGCGCATTATCAGCATGTGGATGTGTCGACTAAAGATAGCGTCGATGCCGCTTTCGACAAAGCAGTGGCACAACTCGGCGATCTCCACATCCTTGCGCATCCCGCGGCCATACAGGCCCCGTCTCAGGCCACCACGGTGAGCGTTGAAGAATGGGACACAATGTTTGCGGTCAATGTGCGCGGCACCATGCTGACCAACCAGGCAGCCTATCCTCACCTCAAAAAGGCAGGCGGCGGGTCCATTATTAATTTCGGATCGATTTCCGGCCAGCGCCCGGAACCGGGCTCTGTTGCTTATTCCGCCTCCAAAGGGGCGGTCCATTCCTGGACGCGATCGGCGGCCGCCAATTGGGGCCCCGACAAGGTGCGCGTGAACGCCATTCTGCCGGCCATTGCAACGCCCATGTTCGAAAACGCCATCTCCGGCATGTCGGAGGAGCAAATGAACGCCATGTATTGGATCAATCTGCACACGATCGTCTTGGGCAATGAATATGGCGATGCGGACCGCGACTTAGGCCCTGTGATGGTGTTTCTGGCATCTGATGCGTCGCGCTTCATCACCGGTCAGATGATCCCGGTCGACGGCGGACAAACCAATGTGCGGTAAATTGCAGAGCTTTACTGCACCGGGACCGCACATTTGAATGTCAAACATCGCAATTGCGATGTTAAGAACCACCAGGCAAGACCACAGTCGACGGCGTTTTCGTCTTGGCCGCATAGGCTTCCAGTGTCAATTCACAGTCAATCGCTTTGCGCATCTCGCTCATGGCGGCCCTTCTTACACCTTTTTTTGCGACAGCATGGGAGGGCCGGTGAATAGCGGACACACCGGTGACTATTGATTCAAGCGTTTGCTCAAGAACATCTTTCGCGACGACGAGATCGAGCAAACCTGCCCGTTCCGCATCAGTTGGCTCAAACATTTCCCCCAACACTGCCGTGCGGTTGAGCGCGGACGGGGTCATGCGGCTGCGCGCGAGTTCAATGGCAAAGCCCGGTGGCGATATGCCAATGGCCACCTCATTGAGGCCCATTTTGTAAGGTCCCTGTTCCGCGAGACGCACATCGCACGCCAGCAGCAAAAACGTACCCATGGGAAACGCGTGCCCTTGCATGACGCCGATGGTGGGGTGCGGGAACGACATCAACCGCAGTGCCAGTTCCGCGCCTGTCTTTACCATTTCCAGGCTCTTTTCCGGATCGTTTGCCGCGAACACTTTAAGGTCAAACCCCGCCGAAAACACTTTTGGACGTGTTGACCGGAGGATCGTGACCGCCCCCTCTTGTTCAGCTTGATCGAGAGCGTTTCCAATGTCCTTCAGCATATCGGTAGACATCACATTGACCTTGCCATCGTCCAGCGCGATGGTCGCGATACCGTCTTTACACGAATATTTTACGCGGTCTGTCATTTCGAACTCCTCTTTATAGGTAACGGAGCCGCTGAATTGACAAGCTGATGTAGACCAGTCAATATAAAACAAAGGAAAAAAAATGCCTGCTGTCGCAAAACATCGAAAACCCATTATTGACGCTGCGGTAACACTGTTTCGTCGGCAGGGTTATGCAAACACCGGCTTAAACGAAATCGTTCAACAGAGCGGAGCACCCAAGGGATCGCTCTATTACTATTTTCCGGAGGGAAAAACATCCATTGCCGCTGCTGCTGTTTTGGAAGCGGGTGAACGTGTCGCCAAAACCGTACAGGACCTATCGGATAAAGCAACGTCAACGGCAAACCTTATGCGGGCGCATGCAAAACTACTTGCGAAGTGGATGCGAGAGTCGACCTATCGGGACGGCTGTCCAATTACCACCGTATTGCTTGAGATGGCACCGCAAGACCGGGCTGTCTCTGAGGCTGGCCGAAAAGCCTATGGCATGCGGATCAGCATTATGCGGGAAAAACTGATTGAAGATGGATTCCCGGCAAAGGAAGCAAAGCGATTAGCAACAACCTGCGTTTCCGCGCTTCAGGGCGCTCTCATTCAAGCGCGCATTGAACGAAGCGGTGCGCCTATTGAGACCGCGGCGGATGAAATTGCCAAGCTGCTGGAAAATCACCCGCTGCGTGCGTCAACCGTCAAGCAATAGCCCAGCGTCTTCATAGTCCACCATCCCAAGACGCGCGGCGGCCGGCGGCACATAGGACCGGAAACCGAGCATGGTTTGCACATGTTCCGGCATGGTGCGGGCTTCTTCCAGTGTCGTCGTGAGTTGATGGTTTTCTTCCGCGCGCAACCACCCCAAACAAAACCCAGCGTGCAATCCCACGCGCCATTGATCGTCTGACGTATTTTCACCACCGCCGTGAATGACCTTACCGCTATAGAGCAGCGCATCACCAGCCTTCATGATTGCTTGGCAGGTACTGCCCTCAGGCACATCCGGCATGGCGCCGGGCCATTTATGGCTGCCGGGGGCGATGACGGTCGCGCCATTTTCTTCGGTAAAATCGGTCAACGCAAAAATGGCCGTAATGGTGATTTCATGGTCCTGCCCGGCGGCTTCCGGCCAGTTGAGTTCATCCCGGTGTAGGATCTGCGGTGTTTCCTTCGGGCCAATGCAAATCAGCTGACCCGTATTGAGATAATAATTATCCGCCCCCAGATAATGATCCCCCATGGCGCGGTAAAGCGGATCGCACAGAAGGTCGCACCACGCTTTTGACTTGCCGGCAAGGCCGGTGATGCGTTTGGTGTTTTCGCCGTGAAATTCTTTCCAGAAGTCATTGCCGCCCCGAACGCCGGGCGTGTGGCGGCTGACCAAGGGCATGGCATCGTCCCGCAACCGGCCGAGAAGATCCGCGTCCATGAAGTTTTCGACAATAAGACCGCCATCTTCGTCGATGGCCGCCCAAATGTCTGCCTGGGATGCTGTTTTCGGGAGATGTTTCAAAGACGGCATGGTGTTCCCCTTTTCACATAACCTTGTTGCATATCGATTGATATGTTATAAACAAGATCACGTCAAGAGACTTATTGTCAGGAGTTTCCATGCCCCGCCCCGCCTACCCGGAACAACGCCGCACTGAAGTGGTCGAAGGTGCCTTTCGCTTGCTCGCGCGCGACGGTGTTGAAGGATTTTCCATGCGGGCGGTCGCCCAAGAAACGGGATGTACCATTGGGCTCATCAATCATTGGTTCGCCTCAAAAGATGACGTGATTGACGCCGCGGTTGCACAAGCCATCGACGATGCGCTCGATCGGTCACGGGCAGCCCTGTCCGACAGCACCACCGTCGAGGACGGACTGGTTCAATTTCTCCCGTTGGATGAAACACGTGTATCGGAACTTCGCATCTGGCTAGCCTTTTGGGCGATGTCGATCAGCCGACCCGACCTCAACAAACGCCATAATGCGCGCGCGGCGGAGTTGCGAAAGCTGTTGAAAAAAGACGCCACGTCGATGGGGCTATCAAGCGACCGGATCGCGTCGACCATTGACGTGATCATGCCGTTGCTGGACGGCATCACCGTCAATGCCTTGCTGGACCCGGACTATTGGACACCCTCCCGCCAGCTGAAAGCCCTGCGCACCACATTGGACGCTTTGCAGATCCAATAGGCGGTTCTGCAAAATATCCATCACGGCTAGACGGTGAGTGCCCACGCGCTAGGATATTGGCAAACACAGCCAAAGAGGAAACGCGCAATGGCCTTATCTCAAACAACCGAACACGAAGTGGTCTCCATCTATCCGTTTACGGATGAAGACCGCGATACCCTTCTGACCCACGCGGGCGAAGCGGTCTTAATGTGGGCCACGAAAGATGGCTGGCCCGTTGGCGTCACCCATGCCTTCGTCTGGCATGATGGGAAAGTGTGGCTCACCTTTGCCTCGCACCGGCACCGGGCGGTGGCGATCAAACGGGACCCGCGCGTGTCCGTCAATGTGAGCAGCGCGAGTTATGGCGCAACGGCCCCCAAAGGCGCGCCGACCGGCGCCGTCACCATTAAGGGACGTGCCGAATTTTTCGATGATGATGAAACCAAGAAATGGTTTTACCCAGCGCTTTCAAAAAAGGTGATGCCCAACAATGCGGACGGTGAAGCCTTCTTCAATAATTTGCTGGATACGCCCTTGCGCACCATCATCTCCGTCACCCCCGAAAAGTTCATTATGTACAATAGCGGCCTCGCGGACCGGCACATGCAAGGCACGGTCGATGAATCTGAACTTGGGGAACGGTTAAGTTCCGATGCGGTGCGCATGAATGCGGAACGCGAACGGCGCGGCCTTCCGCCTAAATAGAGGCGCCGCCCCCATCGAGTTGCAGAAGAACGCCGGTATCTCCCGGCGTTTTTTTGTGGGCGAAACACCCAACCTATTTTTCATCTTAAGAGCGATGCCAGTAGTCGTGTCGTTAGTTAGCGTTAGGCCGAAAATTTGTCGGACAAGGTTATCCACAGGACGCAAATTTCTTGTGGAAATCTGTTTGTGCATGTTTCGATTTCCGAAAGATCGCATTATAAAATTGCGATGAACGCATCGATCCCCCCAGACGCAGATTACATGGACCATTCGCAACCGCCGCATGACGACGATACGGCGATGCGCGAACTGCCTTACAACATTGAAGCAGAACAAGCTCTGCTGGGCGCCATCCTCTATAACAATAAAGCGTTTGAACGGGTTTCAGACTTCCTGCTGCCGGAGCATTTTTACGATCCGGTCCATGCGCTCATTTACGAAAACAGTTCGGAGTTAATTAAGCGGGGCCAAATCGCCAGCCCCATCACCCTGAAGCCTTTTTTCGATCAGAACCAGGCGCTGAAAGCCATCGAAGGCGGTGGCGCGGGATATCTAAAGCGCTTGGCCGCCGCAACCGTGTCTGTCTACAGCGCGAAAGACTTTGGCCAAACCGTTTACGACCTTGCCATCCGGCGCGAATTGATCGCCATCGGCGACGAAATGGCGGAGGTCGCCTATGATTCACCGATCGATTTGTCCCCCTCCGACCAAATCGAAAATATTGAAGGCCAACTTTTCCAACTGGCCGAAAAAGGCAAAGTCAATTCCGGTTTTATCAAGTTCGATGCCGCCACCCTAAAAGCCAGCGAAATGGCCGAACTGGCCTATAAGAAACCCGCGGGCGTGTCGGGCATCGCCACCGGCTTGACGGATCTCGATGAAAAGCTTGGCGGATTGCAAAAGTCCGACCTCATTATCGTCGCCGGCCGTCCCGGCATGGGGAAAACGGCGCTTGCCACCAATATCGCCTTTCACGTCGCAAAGAACTTTCGCACGGAAGCCGATGAATTCGGCAACGAGCGAACGGTGGATGGCGGCCGCGTGGCGTTCTACTCTCTGGAAATGTCGTCCGAACAGCTCGCCACCCGTATCTTGTCGGAACAATCACGGGTCAGTTCCAGCGCCATTCGCAAAGGCACCATCGACGAAGACGATTGGCGGAATTTCGCGCAAGCGGTCACCGATATCCAACACATTCCTCTGTATATTGATGAAACGGGCGGCATCTCCATTGCAACGCTTTCGTCGCGGGCACGGCGCCTGAAACGCACCGCGGGCGGCTTGGACCTCATTGTTGTCGACTATTTGCAATTGGCAACGGGTGCCGGCAAACGCAACAGCGATAACCGCGTGCTGGAAGTGGGCGAAATAACGGGTGGCCTCAAGGCGTTAGCCAAAGAACTTGAAGTGCCGGTTATCGCACTCTCGCAGCTAAGCCGGGCCGTCGAAAGCCGCGACGACAAGCGCCCCAACCTTTCGGATTTGCGCGAATCCGGTTCTATTGAGCAGGATGCGGATGTGGTTATGTTCGTGTTCCGGGAATCCTATTATGTAAACAACCGGGAACCGACCGAAGGGACGCCGGAACACGACGTGTGGCTTCAAGACATGGAACGTGTGCAAGGCAAGGCCGAAGTTATCGTCGCCAAGCAACGCCACGGTCCGGTTGGCAAGGTTGAGCTTTATTTTGAAGAACGCTTTACAAAGTTCGGCAATTTGGATCGTCACCACACCAGCGACGATATCGGCGGATTTTAGCCAACGGCCCTCACATTCGGCGGAGCGTCGCTAATGTACAAACATAGCGTCAAAGCATTCCGCAAAGGCCTGGCTGTGTCAGAATCCGCCTGGCTGTCCATCGATCTCAATGCGATCATCAAAAACTATCGGACACTTCAAAAGCTGGCATCGACAGCAGACGTCATGGCCACTGTAAAAGCGGATGCGTATGGCCTGGGCATTGAAGAGGTGGCTCCCGCCTTGGCCCAAGCGGGGTGCCAGAGCTTCTTCGTCGCCCTCGTCTCCGAAGGGGCCGAGCTGCGGCGCATTTTGGATGATCACGGCCTGTCCGGGCAGATCTATGTCTTGAACGGCTATGAGGAGGGCGCGGAAATGGCTTTTCGCGCGGCAAACCTGATCCCTGTTCTCAATTCAATGACACAGGTGTCGAATTGGATTGCCAACGACCTGGACACACCCACAGCCCTTCACATCGACACCGGCATGAACCGGCTGGGCATTACGCCTGAGGACGCGCAAAACCTGAGCAAAACGCAGATCCGCGACCTGAACCTTACCTTGGTGATGAGCCATTTGGCCTGCGCCGATGCCCCCAATGACCCTAAAAATGAAGAACAGCGAAACCTTTTCGAAACCCTGTCGAAACCATTCAACGGTATTCGGAAAAGTCTCAGTAATTCGGCGGGGGTGCTTCTAGGTGAGGCTTATCATTTCGACGTGGTCCGGCCGGGATTGGCGCTCTATGGGGGGGCGCCGTCAATTGCAAAGTCCATTGAATTTGAACCGGTTGTGACACTTTCTTCAAAAATCATTCAAGTCCGTCAGATTGACAAAGACCAGACCGTCGGATATGGGGCAACTTATCGCGCTTCTGGGCCGGAACGTGTTGCCACGTTGGGCCTGGGATATGCCGATGGTTTTCGATGGGGCCTTGGCGGGAAGGCCCGGGGGTTTATTGGCGAGACAGAGGTACCTGTTTTGGGGCGTATCTCCATGGACTTGACCGCGATTGATGTGACGAATGCGGCCGCGGACGCGGGCGCGCATGTCACGCTGTTGGATAATCGCATCACGATTAATGAAGCGGCCGAGCTCGCGGGCACGATCCCCTATGAAATTTTAACTGGGCTCGGTCACCGCATGCCGCGCACCTACATCTCTGTTGACAGCAACAGCGCCTCTCCCGAGGCGGGAGGGCAATCGTGAATTTATTTGCGGCCGTGGGTGCCATGACCCTCGCCTTTCTGGCGGAGACCGGACGCTTCGCGCAGTTTTCCGGCAACGCCATTGTGCATTGCTTTCGCCCCCCTTTCTTCATCGGCATTTGGGCCCGGCAAATGATGGCGATCGGTTATTACTCATTGCCGGTGGTGGGCTTGACCGCCTTTTTCACCGGCGGCGTGCTGGCCCTGCAGATCTATATTGGCGGCACGCGCTTTAACGCGGAAAGCATTGTGCCGACCATTGTCGTGCTGGGGATTACGCGGGAATTGGGCCCGGTGATCGGCGGTCTCATGGTGGCCGGCCGGGTGAGCGCCGCGATCGCGGCAGAGATCGGCACCATGCGGGTGACCGAACAAATCGATGCGTTGGTGACCCTGTCTACAAATCCGTTCAACTATCTGATCGCGCCCCGGGTGATCGCGGCGATTATTACCCTGCCCGTTCTGGTGTTGATTGGCGATATTATCGGCGTCATGGGTGGCTACATTGTCAGCACCCAAAGCCTGGATTTCAATTCGGCCACCTATATCAAAAACACCGCGGACTTCGTGGAAGCGGGCGACGTAACGTCTGGCCTGTGGAAGGCCGCCGTCTTTGGCTTCATTATCGCGTTGATGGGCTGCTATCACGGCTTCCACAGCCGCGGCGGCGCGCAAGGTGTGGGCAGCGCCACCACTTATGCGGTGGTGGCCGCGTCGATCCTGATCCTGGCCGCCAACTATCTGATGACGTCCATCCTGTTTTCTGAATAAACGAGAGACCGCCGTGGCAGCCCATGCAAAAATCGAACTGAAAAATGTTCACAAGAACTTCGGCCCCAAATCGGTTCTCGACGGGGTCAACCTGCGGGTAAAACCGGGTGAATCTCTTGTGGTGATCGGTGGGTCGGGCACCGGCAAATCGGTCATGCTGAAATGCATTTTGGGCCTGATGTATCCCGACAAAGGCAAGATCCTTGTGGACGGCGAAGACACCACGCGCATCGCGGGCCGCGCCCGCGAAGACGCCATGCGGAAGTTCGGCATGTTGTTTCAGGGGGCGGCGTTGTTCGACAGCCTGCCCGTTTGGGAAAACGTGGCCTTCGGCCTTATCCGCGGACAAAAGATCCGGCGCAGCGACGCGAAAGAGATCGCCATCGATAAGCTTGCGAAAGTGGGCTTGGGCGCCGACGTGGCCTTGCTGAGCCCGTCGGAACTGTCCGGCGGTATGCAAAAACGCGTGGGCCTTGCCCGCGCCATCGCGGCGGACCCGGAAATCATCTTTTTCGATGAGCCCACAACGGGTCTCGATCCCATCATGGCCGACGTGATCAATGAGCTGATCGTGGAATCCGTCAGGGAGTTGGGCGCGACCACCCTATCGATCACCCACGATATGGCCAGTGCGCGCAAAATCGCCGACCATATCGCCATGCTCTATCACGGCCACATCATCTGGTCCGGTCCGGCGGAAGACATTGACCAAACAGGCAATGAATATGTGGATCAATTCATCCATGGCCGCGCCGAAGGCCCCATCCAGATGCAGGTACACAAGCTTTAAGCCCCGTCTGGTTGGCTTCGGTTTAGGCTAATATCCAAATTCTTTGAGATAGCGCGGCAAGAACAGGTCGCGGCCTTTCATGCGGCTCGTGACGAACGGTCCAACAACCCACCCGTCGCGCCCCAGGGGCAATACGGATGCTCCCCTTTTGGGACCGACAGGCACCAATAACGGAGGTGTCGGCCACGGCGCATACGGCTTCATCTTTTCGATGGCCTTCCCGTCCAGCATCCGCCGAATTGTTTTGGCAAGCCACGGGGCTTGCCGGGTGATGGCAACAATGGTCATGGCTTCACCGGCATTCGCGGCATCTCCCAGCGCAAAGATATTCGGCGTGCCGGGCAATCTCATCCAGGGATCGGTCGCGACACGACCAAGCGTATCAAAGGTCATTTCGTCTGCTCCCTGAAGAAGCGACGCCTCCGGTTTAGACCCGATGGCCGGAAAAACCAGGTCTGCGGATACCGTGCCGCCGTCCGACAATGACAGGGTGGCGGGGCCGAACGGTCCGCTGATTTGCGGTAAGTCTGTGACCAGAGCATTCAGCTTCACGTCAACGCCCAATGTTGAAAGGTCTTTGACAAGACGTGTCCCCAGCCGAGGGTTGTAGTCTGGCAGCAACGATGGGCCCGACGAGATGAGCGTCACCTCTTTCCTAGGGTGCACCTGCGCGATTTCTCCCGCCAATTCAATTCCCACAGGTCCGCCACCGACGATAGCAATCGATTGCGCCTCCAGGATCGCGGCCCCCGCCTCTTCTTGCGCTGACCGAAAGTCCGCAATTGAGTCTGTATGCGCCTTAAACGGAATCGCGTAGCCCGCCCCCGTTGCGATCACAATGGCATCGCCCTGAAGCGCTTGCCCGTCTGCCAATTCAACGGCCGACCCGTTCAGCTTACTTGCCTTTCCCTGCACCACCGCGCCATTTTTGAGAAGCCGGTCATAGGGAATCAACAACTGATCCAGCAGGCCGGGCTGCACAAGGGACCGGATCGCAGCAACATTATGGACAAACTGAGATTTTGGCTCGACCAGGGTAACGTCGGCATGGGCATCCAACAGTCGCGCTACATTTATGCCCGCATATCCGCCGCCAACAATGATCACGCGCCTGCTTGATTTCTTACTCATCTGTTCCGTCTTCTCAGTCCTAAGTCAGTTCTGCTGGAGTGTGCCCGGGTTCTGCCTCACCCAGTCTGAAATTTCGTAACAAGTCGCCACCCAAACATCGTCTGCTGCACTGAGACGCTTCAAAAAATTCTCAAAAACAGCGAATTGCTCTGTGGATTTTCCCATAAGATAAGGGTGAAAAATCAGCACACGACATTGTTTCTGATCACGCGCCTCCTCAATGACGCGATCCAAAACAACTTGCCAATCGTCTAGTGTTTTGAGGTCTTCTGATCCGTAGAGCTCCTTTCGAACGATGGCCAGTTGAGGCTCCAGGTAAAGCGCATCCACATCGGTCCACCGAAACGGCAAGGAAGTGACACCATCGGTAACACTTACGTCTTCTCCCGCGGGCGAATTATAGGTAAGGCCGGCAGCCTTCAGAATCCGGTTGGACTCTTCCGTGGACAAACCGCCTGGAGGGCGGAACCCGGCAGGTGTGATGTCGATCTCGCCGGTTGCCGCGCGGCATTTGTTGAGAATTTCTTCTCTCTGTTCCTCTGACTGGGCAAACCACAATTCGTGTTGCCAGCCATGCAACGCAACTTCGTGCCCGGCATCCACCATCGACCGCAAGGAGCCCGGATTCACGCCGGCATTCCATGCTTCCACAAAGAAAGTTGCGGAAACCTGGTTTTCGTTTAAGTCGTCCAACAAACGCGGCAACACATCGACAGCCGTATAATGGCGGCCTAAAGGTTTGTCCGCAGGCCACTTTCCTTGCTGGACGTCAAACGCCTCTCCAAAATTGTCGAACGTAAGGGCGATGGCACCTCTTTTTGCGTCTGGCCCCCAGGTCATCACAGGTCTCCAAACGACGTTCGGATTGTGCCAAGCCCGTCAATGGTGGACTCGATGACCCAGCCGTTATCAATGAAGAGATGCGGCGATCGCGCAATACCCACACCGTCGGGCGTTCCGGTAAAGATCAAGTCGCCCGTGCGCAGTTCGCATACATTGGACAGGTATGAGATCAGCGTGGGAATGTCGAAAATGAGTTGGGACGTATTGCCGTCCTGAAGCACTTGTTCTTCGGTCCGACACGAAATCCGAAGCGACGATGCATCCACGTCGTCGGATGTTGTCAGCCAAGGGCCAATGGGTGAGAAAGAGGCAAAACTTTTGGCCAAGCTGAATTGTGCTGGTGTCGATACAAACTGGGATGCCCGGTCGGACACATCCTGTCCGACGCAATAGGCCGCCACATGGGTCATGGCATCCGCTTTTGAAATGTTCCGACCCGGCGTGCCGATCACCACCACCAGTTCAACTTCCCAATCCACCATTTTACTGGGCAGTGGAGCGCGCGCTGACGGGCCGGCGAGCGACGAGGGAAACTTCGTAAACACCATCGGTTCCTTTGGAACTTCCAATCCCGATTCTTCGCTGTGCGCTTTGTAGTTCAAACCAATGGCGAAGATTTGGCTCGGATTCGTGATGGGCGCGTCCAGCATCGACAAATTTTGGCTTAGTTTTTCCACACTAAGCATGGGATCCAACACCGGTTGTTCCGTGTCCACCCATTTCTGAAGGTCAGGCACTTTGGTCAAAAGGTCCTGGGGGTCGTCGGAGAACGCGCCGTTTGATGCAGCGGCGACATCAAACCCGCCGTCCGCGGACACAATGTGGGCACGCCCGTTAATACGCGCAATTTTCATGAGCCTTCCCTCCGTGAAAAACCTGGCTGTTATTGGTTCTATAATTATTTTCTACATTCGTCCAATTTTATTTGACTGATTTACACATTTGGGTATTTTAATGCAATCAGAAATTTGGATGGAAGGTCTTCCGCCCCCATGGGTGAGAACGCGATTGCATTAGACACGACAAAGACACGGCGCAAACCACAACAACGCGCGGTTCAAACCAAAGAAGCCATTCTGGAGGCGGCCCTGCTGGAATTCGCCGATCATGGGTTTGAGGGCGCGAGCCTGCGCAGGATTGGCGAACACGCCGGAATCAATCACCGGCTGATCCAGCACCATTTTGGCTGCAAGGAAATGCTTTGGAAGGCCACCGCCACATACGTGCTTGGTCAGCTGGAACAACGGCTGTCGGAACGGGCAAAGGGGTTGGCCGGTGTCAATGAGATCGAATTTCTGCGATTGATTTTTCGCGAATTCATTCTGTTCAGCGCCGCCTGCCCCGCCCTGAACCGGTTCATGTTGCAAGCCAATTACAGTTCGGAACGCATGGATTGGTTCATCGAAAACATCTTGACCGCGTCAGAGCTTGCCCCGCTGACCCTGATTGCGCGGGCCCAAAAGGCCGGTGTGTTCATCGAGGGGGATCCGGCGCGCCTGCACTATGTATTTATCGGCGCCGCAACCTCGATTTTTGCCTACGGCACCGAGTTCAAGCAAGTCACGGGTCATGATCCGTATGACGATCAAATCATCAATGACCACATCAAGATGATGGAATCCATCTTCATGAAATCTCCTGCAAAGACCAAGGCACCATCATGACCGCCAAAAATCCAAGACCAAGCAGATTGCATCACCACGCCTTCGTGTCGAGCGATTTGGAAGCCACCCGGAAATTTTACGAAGATGTCGTTGGGCTGCCCCTTTCCATCACCTGGTGCGAGGGGGACGGCGATCAAGCCTATTGCCATGCATTCTTCGATCTTGAGGACGGCAGCAGCCTTGCCTTCTTCCAGCTCGCGGACCCTGCCGCTGCCCAGGCCCACTTACAGGCCAAACCCACTTCTGCCTTTTACCATGTGGCGCTTAACGCAACCCAAGACGTTATGGATCGGGTGGCCCAAAAGGCCGAAGAGGCAGGTCACGAGGTGATGATCCTTGATCATGGCTATTGCTCATCCCTCTATCTGACAGATCCGGATGGACTGATTGTGGAACTAACGGTCGATGCCCCGAAGGCGGAGAAATTGATTGCCGAACGCCAGAAAGATCCGCACCAGGAATTGGCAAACTGGCTTGCGGGCGATCACACGGCGAACAATCTGGTCCGGCACGACTAGGGTCGGCGCTCTTCGGAACGGAAACAGACGCGCCAAATGCCGTCCTATTCAATTCCTGTTTGGCCCCTCATGTTTAAGCCGCTAAGGGCGCCGTCCAACGGTCGTGCCAGTCAAACCCGTCCGCGAGATCATTGGCGGATACTTTTTCTAACACCTGCCCTACCGGCTGACCGAAATAGATATCTTCCCCCACCAATTTGCCGTTGCCGTCATTTGGCCAAACGGTAATTAATTGGTTCGTCCCCAGATAAATGCCGTTCGCATCCAACGCGTCGCCATCAACCTCTGTCATGCCCATGGCCGCAAGGTCTTCTCCGGCATAGAGTTGCCGCACCTGACCTTCCGTCACCACACGCCCGGTGTCGGCAATGATGTTTTCAGTCACCACTTCGAATTGTTGCCCCCCACGGGACATCATATCCGTATAGAAGCCACGCACGGCCTCTTGTCCCTCTAGGGTCATTTCCGGCAAGTGGCCCCAAAAGTGATAGACGGGATTTTCCGTCAAGGTGGCCATCAGCGGCTCCAACTCGCCCATGATTTCCGCTTTCATGTGATTGCGCACTTCCATGATGAGCCCGCGCACCACCTCGTCAGGCTCCCTTTCAAGCCGCGCGTCAAACCGGGCCCAACTGCGTCGAGGATCGATCTTTGCCATTGTTTTGGTCCTTCCCTTTACCGCCCTGCCAGGCTGACCCGAGCAGTCCACAAGATCAATGGGAAGGCCCATTCTTCAAACATGCGTCCCTTTTGTTGCATGTTTTCTTCCCCGTCAGTCCCGGTTTAGGATCAGTGAAGTGATTCACTTTTTCAGAAAGACTGGGGCGTTCTATGGCGCGTGCCGCCACCACCTATGTATGCCAGGCGTGCGGTGCCGTAACCGGGCGCTGGGCCGGACGCTGTGACAGTTGCGGCGAATGGAATACCATTTCCGAAGACACATCCGTCAGCACACCCCCTAAATCGGCCCGCGGCAAAGGCCGCCTGATCTCGCTTGAATCACTTGACGGGGACACCAAGGAGGCCCCGCGCATTATTTCCGGCGTCAAGGAATTCGACCGTGTCTGCGGCGGCGGTCTGGTACCCGGCTCCGCCTTGCTCGTAGGGGGTGACCCCGGTATCGGCAAATCCACCATACTGCTGCAAGCAACCGCGGCCCTTGCCAACAAAAAGCATCGTGTCCTTTACCTGTCGGGCGAAGAAGCGGTTGCGCAAGTGCGCCTGCGCGCGCAGCGTTTGGGTCTGGAAAAAGCGCCGGTGGCGCTTGCCGCCGCGACGGATCTGCGCGACATCCTGCAAACATTAGAAGCCGAAAAAGACCTGGCCTGCGTGGTCATCGATTCCATTCAGACATTGTGGTCCGGCGCCTTAGAATCCGCCCCCGGAACCGTCGCCCAAGTGCGCGCCTGCGCCCAAGAACTGATCCGCTTTGCCAAACGCTCCGGCACGACGGTCATTCTTGTCGGGCACGTGACAAAGGAAGGCCAAATCGCCGGCCCCCGCGTCGTCGAACACATGGTGGACACGGTGCTTTATTTCGAAGGCGAACGCGGGCACCAATTTCGTATCTTGCGCGCGGTGAAAAACCGTTTCGGTCCCACCGATGAAATCGGCGTCTTCGAGATGACGGGCGGTGGCCTTATGGAAGTTTCCAATCCATCAGCCCTGTTCTTGACCGATCGGGAAGACGATGTGGCCGGTACCGCCGTCTTCGCCGGTATTGAAGGCACGCGCCCCGTGCTGGTGGAGATCCAAGCCTTACTCGCCCCCACCAGCTACGGCACTCCGCGCCGGGCCGTCGTGGGCTGGGATAGTGGCCGTTTGTCCATGGTCTTGGCGGTGCTGGAATCGCGCGCCGGGCTCGGCCTGGGGGGGCAAGATGTCTATCTCAATGTGGCAGGTGGCTTAAGGGTAAGCGAACCGGCGGCGGACCTGGCGGTGGCGGCGGCGCTCATCTCGTCCCATTTCGGTGTGCCTTTGCCGAAACAGTCCATCCTGTTTGGCGAGGTGAGCCTGTCGGGAAGCATTCGCCCGGTCACGCAAGGCGAACTTCGGCTGAAAGAGGCCGAAAAACTTGGGTTTTCGTCCGCCCTGCTGCCCAAAGGCACCAAAACCACCGACTCCCTTGGCCTCAAACTGCGGCATTTCGATAAGCTCCAGGATTTGGTGACGGCCCTCAGTTCTTGAGGTAGAGTTGTCTTGCCTTAGGGGACACAAAGGCAATTAGCAGAAGGCAAAAGAATGATCTGGGGGTTTTCAGCCTTAGACGCGACTTTAATTGGCATTGCGCTGATATCCGGCCTATTGGGCATGATGCTGGGTGTCACCATGGAAATTCTGACCATCATGGCCTTTGGCCTGGCCGTGATGATTTCGCTGGCCGCGTTGCCGTTCTTACGTCCTCTCACCGTGGACTATCTGCCCGCCGGTGTGTTGCAAGATGGCGTGCTGATCCTGGTGGTGTTCTTGCTGGCGCTCATCCCCATTTGGATCTTGTTCTACCGGATGGCCCGCGGCATCGCCGAATCAGGTCTGGGCCCGTTGGACAAAAGTTTCGGGTTTTTGTTTGGCATTGGCCGCGCCATCATTATTTTTGGCTTGCTCTACCTCGTCGCCACCCAATTCGTCTTTACGGACAAACGCCCCACTTGGTTAACGGAAGGCCGCATGACCCCTGTGTTAGAAGCCACCGCCAATTGGTTGGGCGCAACCTTCCTGGGCGACATTCTTGATGAAACGCCGCAGCAGGAAGAAAAGGGATATACGCCGGGTCAGATTCGTGACAAAGAAAGATTGATAGAGCGCTCCACGAATTGATGATGAGCATGGACGACGCGGATCTCACGACCGACAAATTCAAAGAAGAATGCGGTGTTTTTGGCGTATTTGGACATCCGGACGCTGCCAAGCTGACGGCGCTGGGCCTGCACGCCTTGCAGCATCGCGGTCAAGAAGCCGCCGGCATTCTTTCCTATGACGGCGAGCACTTTCACGCGGAACGCCGCCTGGGCTTGGTGGGGGACCATTTCTCGCGCGAATCCGTGATCAACCGTCTGCCGGGCAACATGGCCATCGGCCACAACCGGTATTCCACCACGGGCGAAGGCGCGTTGCGGAATGTGCAACCCTTCTTTGCGGATCTGTCCATTGGCGGCATCGCGGTCGCCCATAATGGCAATCTGACCAATGCCGCCGCGCTGCGAAAATCCTTGGTGGAGAAAGGCTCGATCTTTCATTCCACCTCCGATACGGAATCCATCGTCCATCTGGTCGCCACAAGTAGCTTTACATCCGTCAATGACCGCATCGTTGAGGCTTTGCATCAGATTGAGGGGGCTTATTCCCTCTTGGCACTGACGAAAAAGAAGCTGGTGGGCGCGCGCGATCCGCTGGGCGTTCGCCCCTTAGTGTTAGGCATGTATGACGGGTGCTATGTGTTGGCGTCGGAAACCTGTGCACTCGACATCATCGGTGCGAAATTTGTGCGCGATGTGGAACCCGGCGAAATGGTTGTCATCAACGAAGACGGCATTCAGTCGATCCATCCGTTTCCCAAACAGCCGCCCCGGTTTTGCGTTTTTGAATATGTCTATTTTGCGCGCCCAGACAGCATGGTCGAAGGCTATAGCGTCACTAAAGCCCGCCAGTTGATCGGCAAGGAACTTGCCCGGGAAGTGCCCGCGGATGCGGATGTGATTGTCCCGGTTCCCGATTCCGGAGTGCCGGCGGCCTTGGGCTTCGCGCAAGAAGCCGGTATTCCCTTCGAATTCGGCATCATCCGCAGCCACTATGTGGGCCGGACGTTTATTCAGCCCACAGACACCACCCGGCAAGCCGGCGTGCGCATGAAACACAATGCGAATAAAGCCGTACTAAATGGCAAACGCATTGTACTGGTGGATGACAGTATCGTCCGCGGCACCACATCCATGAAAATCGTTCAGATGGTGCGCGAGGCCGGTGCCAAAGAAGTACATATGCGCATCGCCAGCCCGCCGACCACAGATTGCTGCTATTACGGTGTCAACACACCGGAGCGGTCCAAATTGCTGGCAGCCACACATAGTGTGGAAGAGATGGCGAAGATCATCGGCGTCGATAGTCTGGGCTTTGTCTCGCTGGATGGCCTTTACCGCGCGGTGGGCGAACAGGCCCGCAACAACGACCAACCACAATATTGCGACGGGTGTTTCAGCGGCCAGTATCCAACCGCCCTCACAGACATTTCCGGCGGCGACGATACGCAGCAACTTTCTTTGCTGTCGGAAAAATACAACGCCGCCGAATAAGACAATCAGGCGTTACGCACCTCCGATGACATCGTCCCAAGATCAAAAACCCCTCTCTGGCCAATTGGCCTTGGTCACCGGCGCGTCCCGGGGCATTGGCTATGCAACCGCGCAGGCGTTGGCTGAAGCCGGCGCCCATGTCATCGCCGTTGCCCGGACCGTAGGCGGATTGGAAGAGCTGGACGATGACATCAAATCCCTGGGCGGCACCGCCACACTGGTCCCCCTGGATGTCACCGACTATGACGGTCTCGACCGCATGGGTGCCTCAATTTATGAGCGCTGGGGCAAACTCGACATCTTAGTGGCCAATGCCGGTGTCCTTGGTGTGATCACACCATTGCCCCATCTAGACCCCAAAGAATGGCAAAAGCTTCTGGACGTAAACCTCACCGCAAATTTTCGTCTACTTCGATCCATGGACCCGCTGTTGCGCCAGTCTGAAAACGGGCGCGCCATTTTTCTGTCGTCGTCGGTCGGCAGCACCGCCCGCGCCTATTGGGGCGGCTATGCCATCACGAAAGCCGGCCTCGAAATGATGGCGCGCACCTATGCGCTGGAAAACAAAATCAACAACGTCAAAGTGGCGATCGTAAATCCTGGCGGCACGCGGACGGCCATGCGCGCCCAAGCGATGCCGGGAGAAGACCCGGCGACCCTACCCGCCCCCGGCGAGCAAGCACAGAAGATCTTGAAGATTATTCAGGACCCGGATCTTGAGAGCGGATCGTTCCACGATCTCAAACGTGGCTAGGCTGCACCGCTCACAAAAAAGACAAATCTGTCACTAAAAATTCCTTTCTCATCTCGATCGAAATCTGATACGAGCGGTTTTTAGACGGCAAAATAAAAGCCGTCTCGACCTTTCTAAAAATGTATGTCCACGCGCCGTTGCGCCTTTGGAGTTAGCGTTCATGTCTCACGCCTTAGGGCCGCTCGCGGCGCTGCTGATGGCGTCTGCCATTCTGCTCACCGGCAACGGATTGCAAAGCACCTTGATCGCGGTGCGGGCTAATCTGGAAGGCTTTCCCGTGCTGGTCATCGGGGGGTTGATGTCCGCCTACTTCACGGGCTTTGTCGCGGGATGCTTCTACAACCCCACCATCGTACAGCGGTCCGGACATATTCGTGCCTTTGCCGCCTTCGCCGCTTTGGCCTGCGCCGCCGCGTTGCTGCACGCGCTGATCGTGCACCCTGTGGCGTGGCTGATCTTACGCGTGATCGTCGGGTTCTGCTTCGCGGGCCTGGCAATGGTCATCGAAAGCTGGATTAACGAACGCGCCACCAACCAAAATCGCGGAACGCTGTTCGCCATTTATCGATCGGTGGATCTGACCGCCCACACTTTCGGCCAATTGCTTCTGATCACCGCCGACCCCGCGGGCATGCATTTGTTTCTTTTTGTCGCCATCATGGTCTCCCTGGCGCTGATACCGGTCGCCTTAACGACAACGACCGCTCCCCGGCCCATCGAAGCAAGATCATTTAAGGTCACCAAGGTGTTTGATACATCTCCCCTAGCGGCTTGGGCGGCCCTGGCAACGGGTTTGTCTAACGGCGCCTTTTGGGGGCTGGCCCCAAACTTCATTCAGAACCAGGGCTATGACATTGGAATGGTGGCCTATTTTATGGCGGCCGTGATTATGGGGGGCGCCATGTTTCAAGTGCCCCTGGGATATCTATCGGACCGCACCGACCGCCGTTTGATTCTGATTTTGATTTCATTCTGCGGCGGTGCCGCAAGCCTGTTGCTGGCCTTGTGCTCGACACTCGGTCCCATGGCTTTGTTCTTTGCCGGGATCTTCTTTGGGGCGTTTGCCATGAGCGTCTATTCCATGGCGGTTGCTCATGCGAACGATTTCGCGGAACGGGCAGATTTTGTGGAGATTTCCAGCGGCCTGTTATTTCTTTTCGGTATCGGGGCCATTGCAGGCCCGCTTATCGCCGCCGGATTGGTGGCCGTCGCGGGCGATCCGGCCTTGTTTATGTATATGGCCGCTTCACAATGGCTCTTGGTCCTTTACGGGATTTATCGGATTCGCGTGCGCCCAAGTGTTCCCGTCAATCAACAAGCCCTGTTCCAACCCGCTGGCACCGCCCCCCGCGCGACACCTGAATCCGCTGAACTGGATCCAAGAGCGTTACCGCACGGTGCGGTCGCCAGGTGCACGCCTCAATCTAATGGCGTACCCAAAACCACCTCTAGTTGATTGTCTTGCTTCCGATTTGTTGAGACGCGACTTCTTCAAGCTGCATATTCGTACTGGTCAAATCGCTCACGACGCGGTCCCGACCAGCGGCCTTTGCTTCATAAAGCAGCGTATCCGCAATCTTTAAAAGAGCTTCTCCATTCCCGACATTTGCGGTCGACACCGTTAGCCCGGCACTCATGGTAACGGACAGAAGGCCCGCATCGGTTTGAATTTTCTCTTCGCGGATACCCTTGAGAAGCCGCTGACAGGCTTTTTCGGCTTCGGGCAGCTCTGTGTTGGGAAACAGAATTGCAAATTCTTCTCCCCCCAATCGCCCGGCGATATCGATCAGTCGTAGCTTGTTCCCCAACAAATCCGCCAGAGCAACGAGAACCTGATCACCGGCAGCGTGGCCATAGGTATCGTTCACTTTCTTAAAGTGGTCGATGTCGAGCATGGCCACGGAAAACGGATTTCCATAGCGACTATAGGCACTCAACTCTTGTCGCAAATGCTGCAAAAAATGGCGGCGGTTAGAGAGGCCCGTCAGTTCGTCCGTTAGCGCTTGCGATTGCAGATGGCGATAAGCACGATCCAATTCTCTAAGCCCGATGACCCCCAGAAGCTTGTCATCTTCCGTGACCGGAATATGCCGGATCCGGTTTTTATTCATGACCCCCAAAACTTCCGATGCACTGTTATGAGGTTCGCAAGTAATAACCGCGCGCGTCATGATTTCGCTCACCGGGATCTCAACAAGACCGGCATCAAACAATGTAAGCGCCCGAACAAGATCCCGTTCGGACAGAACCCCAACCAAAAAACCGGCATCGTCAGTGACGATCAGTGCACCTATATTATGGGTCACCATTTCTCGCGCGGCGTCGCGCAAGGATTTGTTCGGCATGATGGTGACGACAGTGTTGTTTCTTTTGTACGCAAGCAAATCGCGAATAAGCATGGTTCTGCACACCCAATACGTTAGAACGCTGATTAAACGTTATAACGACAGGTCTTAACGGTAAGTGATTTTGCCCGCCTAAAGATGACACCCCCGTCAAACAGGCTGTTTTCTATTCGGAAAGCCCCGATGTGTTAATAGATTTTAACATTTCACGTCGAAGGTATTTGCTGAAGGGATATATGAGAGCCCAATACGCGCGCATCGCGAGTTTAGCTCCCTGTCCGTTTGAGCGGACACGGGATTCGGTGGACACTCTTGTTCGGCGCGGTCCCCTGGTCTCTAGGGTGAAATTCGTGACAACGATGCTGTGCCCGGGCTCAGAAAACTCCGCAAACTCAGTAGGATCAATCGCCACCACCCCGCCACTGGGTGTCCAGAACTGTCCCGCCAGGCCAAACACAAATTCATGAGGCGGATCTTCCTTAATCAGAACAAATCCAAACGCCAACATGCCATCAATGGACCTTGGAAAATCGGGCAGTCCCCGCAACCGATAAAGAAAGCGCGCGGCCGCCCCATCACGGAAATCCGCATGCCGAACCCGGGGATAAAGATCCGTTGGCGTGCCCGGCAAAACGGTGCTTTCCGTGTGATGGTGATCAAAGGTCGGAATAATCTCGTCGATCAACATCTGGGATGGCCTCTCCTTTACAAGCGGCGCCAGCGAGATTCATCTTCATCTCGAGGACACGGACCACGATCACGCGTTTCTTCCCGGCAAATGCTATCGCGCCACTTTTCGCCGCCTTTGATCCACGCCTGCTTTGTGCACCCAGCTGTCAAGCTGAGGACGAGCACACAGGCAAGTGTAGAAACGATGTTTTTCATTCTCGCGAAAACTCCAACAAATCTCCCGGCTGGCAATCAAGCACATCGCAAATCTTCATGAGTGTTTCGAAACGCATGCCTTTGATTTTCCCGGTTTTGATCAGCGACAGATTTTGTTCGGCAATGCCGATTTCGGCCGCAAGTTCTTTCATCTTCATCTTACGCTTCGCCAACATCACATCGAGATGAACAATGATCCGCACGCTAAGACCTATACAAACTGAGCGTTTTCCTCGGCCAACTTGTGTGCTTCCGAGAACAAATGTCCAACGGCCACCAACAGACCTGCGAGGAATAGTCCGATCACATCATTGGAACTGATTTCAATGGCCAGCATCTTTTGGCCTTCCGGAAAGTGCCACGACAAAATCACGCTCAAAGCCGCTTTCATCATCGGCACACTGATGACATAGGCCAGAACGGACCAGGCAAATCTGCGAAACCCATCGACCGATTTGGGTGAAAATGGGTGTCCCAATTCACTTTCCAAAAATGTCGATCGAATATGGGACAAACCGTAAAGGCCAATCCCCGTGGGGATCATCATCACCGCAAAGCCCAGAAAACGCGAAAGAGCGCTCACATCAGACGGCTGAAAAGACGGGCCCAAGCGGGCGAACATATCGACCGGCATGTGGTCAAAGAAAATCCAAACACAGCTCGTGACGGTGACGGCAAACACCATCAACGCAACCGTCAGCTTGGCCATCAGTCCCGCAAAACGGTATCTTTCGTGAGTTATCATGGGCTCACCCTCCTAAAAATTCATATAAAACATGAATTTTTATATTTCAAGGGTGAATTCTAAAGACGTTACTCTTTTACGACATCGGCCCAGGGTTCGCGGTCTTCTTCGCCGCCAAAGAAATCCGGGTCCCAGAACACCGCACTTATCGGCGGATTGACAACCTCCCCCCTTGGCAAGGTGTCGATTTGGGTCGTCAACTCGGCAACGAGATCTGGATGATCCGCGGCGACGTCGTTCTGCTCCGTCGGATCTGAGGCAAGGTCATACAATTCCACCCGTCCTTCCAACGCCAAGAGTTTCCAATCGCCGCGGTAATAAGCCTGCTGATCAAAGAACCCACTAACGTGGAAATCAGGGGGGGCCGTTTCCGCATCATGGGCGATCACGTCCCAGCGGCTGGCACCATCAATGGTGTCGCCCAAATCAATCGGTAATTCAGCAGCGTCGACCAATGTGGGAAAAATGTCTTGTGCTGTAATGCGCCCGCGAACTTGCTTCTGCGGAAGCCCGGCTGGCCAATGTATAAAGGACGGCACACGAACACCGCCTTCGTAAACCGAAGACTTGCCGTCTCTAAACGGTGTGTTATCGCTGCCGCCTTCTTCAATATTGACGCGCGCGAATTCAAACATCCGTATGGGAATAGGCGTTCCCAGCCAATACTTCATCGTATCCACCCACGAGAATGGGCCGCTTTCATACTTTTTCGGGATAAGTCCACCATTGTCACTCATGAACCAGATAAGTGTGTTCTCAAGCATCCCCTCCTCTTCGAGGGTCGCAACAACGCGGCCAATGCCCTGGTCTACTTCGTCGACCATGGCCGCGTGAATTCGGCGGATTTCATTCTCGACAGTTTGGTAGGACTGGATGGTCTCATCCGGCGCTTCATTGGGCAAATGCGGCGCGTTGTAGCTGAGATAGAGGAACAGCGGACTGGACGCGTCCCGTTCCTTGATCACCCGCACAGCTTCATCGGTGAGCAGGTGCGTTGTGTATCCGTCGGTTCGCAACGTCTCGCCATTCCGCTGCCAGTCATATCCACCGCCATGCACATGGTCCCAGTGCCCCACACCGCCGGTCAAATTACCGTAGAAGTGGTCAAAGCCGCGCGACGTTGGCTGCATGGCCCGCGTGGCATGACCTAAATGCCATTTACCCACCAGCGCGGTCTGATAGCCTGCATCCTTCAGGTGTGCTGGCAGCAATTTCTCCGACAAAGGCAGACTCTTTGTTGAAATTTTTGCTAGGGGCATCATCACCCCTAACCGGGTGGGCGATTTCGCGGTCATCAATGCGGTGCGCGTGGGACTGCAAGACGGGTGTGCGTAAAACTGCGTCAGCTCAACGCCTTCAGACGCCAAGCGATCGATATTGGGGGTGCGGATCTCACTGCCGTGATAGCCCACATCCCGATATCCCATGTCATCAATCAGTATGATGAGGATATGTGGTTTCGCGTCCGACGCATCCACAGCATCGGCAACGCTTTCCTGGGCATCTTGGGCGGCAACTGCGCCCATCCCCATGACACTAACGACGAAAGAAAAAAGCAACCTAGCAACTAGCCGCATTTGAGCCCCCCAATTTTTGCCAAGGCTACACCAAGACGGCACCATCACCAAAGCAAAGGCGGTACCTACTTCTTTTTGTCTTTTTTTGCATAGGGGTTTTCGCCCTTTCGCATGAGCAATCGGATGGGTGCACCTTCAAACCCAAAGGTGTCCCGAAGGCCGTTGATCAAATACCGGGTATAGGCGGCGGGCAATGCCGAGGGGCGGCTGACAAAAACCACAAAAGTTGGCGGACGCGCTTTAGTCTGTGTCATGTATCGGATTTTGATACGGCGCCCACTCACCGCGGGTGGCGGATGGCGTTCGATGGCTTCCAACAGCCACTGGTTCAGCGCCGATGTGCTGATACGTTTGTTCCAGACCTCATAAGCGGACTTAACAGCGGGCAAGATTTTTTGAACGCTTTCACCGGTGAGCCCCGACAACAGGACGTAACGCACACCGGACAGCTGGGGCAAATCACTTTCGATCCGTTTGCGCAACGCCTTGGCCATCCCGTCGCGCTCGTCCACCAGATCCCATTTGTTGATCGCGATCACGACGGCCCGCCCTTCCCGGGCGATCATATCGGCGATCTGCAGGTCCTGTTTCTCGAGCGGGTGCTCGGCATCCAAGACCAACACGGTCACGTCCGAAAAACGAATAGCGCGTAACGTATCCGCCACGGACAGCCGTTCCAACTTTTTGACGACCTTCGACTTTTTTCGCATGCCCGCCGTGTCGAACAATCGATAGCGGTCGCCGCCATAGGCCCATTCAACACTGATCGCGTCGCGCGTGATGCCCGCTTCAGGGCCGGTCAGCAGTCGGTCTTGACCGATAAGCTTGTTGATGAGCGTCGACTTTCCCACATTCGGGCGGCCCACAATGGCCACATGAATGGGGCGGTCCGCGTCCTCTTCTTCGGACGTTTCGGATTGTCGTTCAAAGGGTAGAAGCGCCTCGTACAGGTCCGCCATGCCCTCCCCATGCGCCGCGGAAATGGGAATGGGATCGCCAAGGCCAAGTTGAAATGCTTCGTACACGCCTGACTCGGCGGCGTTGCCCTCACATTTGTTGGCCACCAGAATGACACTGCCGGCCGACCGGCGCAGCATGTCCGCCCATTGGGAATCGGTGGGGGTGATTCCGGCCCGCGCGTCTACAAGGAAGAGGCACACATCGGCCATTTCCACAGCCAATTGGGTTTGGGTTTGAATGCGCGCATCCAAACTGTCGCCCGCGGCTTCTTCAAACCCAGCGGTATCGATAATCGTGAAGGTGAGATCGCCAATTTGGCCTTCGCCGTCGCGGCGGTCGCGCGTTACCCCCGGCAAGTCGTCCACAAGCGCAAGCTTCTGGCCGACCAAACGGTTAAAGAGTGTGGACTTCCCCACATTTGGGCGGCCCACAATGGCAACTGTAAAAGACATGCGCACACTGTTTCACGCCAATCCTCACCGCATCGCGATCAGATCGGCTTTGTCCGTCAAAATGTAAAGCGTTCCATTCGCCACCACGGGTGGAATGAAGGTGCCGGTCGGAATGGTGATGCCACCTGTCACACCCCCCACATAGGGTGAGATGGAGACAGCATATCCGTCAGACGACAGAACAATCAGACGGTCCCCTGCCAAAACAGGCCCCGCCCATTCAATCGGTTCTTTTTTCTTCTTTTCATTCCGGTAACGCGGCAGCTCAGTGATCCAACGGATACGGCCATCGCGCCGCGAAATGCACAACACCTGTGATTCAAGCGTCACCACAAAAATGAAATCACCGGCAACCCACGGGGTTTGAACACCCCCAATATCCCGCGTCCAGACCCGTTGCCCGGTACGTGCATCGATGGAGACCATACGGCCGGAGTGACTAATGGCCACGACCCGGCCCCGGTCAATCACGGGGCGGCCTGCAATGTCGTTGAGTGCGGTCAAGGCCGTTAGATTGCCCGTTCGCGTCAGTGAATCCGTCCACGCCGTTTGACCGTTCTGGACACGCAAGGCGTAAATTTCACCGGAGGTGTAGGGCACAATCGCAATCTCGCCAGAGATCGCGGGGCTCGCGCTGCCTAACAGCCCGGCCGTTTCCGAAATGCCTTGATGATCCCACAACACGCGGCCGTCAGATTGTGCCAATACCTGTAACTGATTGTCCGTGGTGGCGACGAACACACGGCCACCATCCGCTGTGGGCGATGCACGGAACGGCACGGCGAATTGCTTCACCCAAAGTTCCTCGCCGGTTGCGGCATCCAAGGCATGAATGCGGCCAAAGCCCGTGGACACAAACACGCGCCCACTCTCGTAAGCCACACCCCCGCCAAAACCTGTCTGCGCCCGTTGTTTGCGCGGCGTCAATTCCACCCGCCAAAGCCGCGCGCCGGTTTCCGCGTCAAACGCGGCGGCCCGGGCCCGGGCGTCGAGCGCGAAAACCCGGCCATCGGCCACAACGGGTGTCGCTGTCAATCGTGTATTGCCGCCGGAACCCGTTCCGATACGCGTGCGCCACAAACGGCGCGGCGCTTCCCCCAGCGCCAAATGATGCATGGCATGGCTTGAATAGCCGCCGGGCTGGGGCCACTCAGCATTTACATAAGGCTGTGGTAAGCGGACCTGCAAATCAGCAATCCGAGGGTCCGCTTCCAATTGTTGTTCCAAGGACAAAACAGAAATGCGCTCGCCGGGCAATATCGTCTTGTTCGAGCTGCGGCCGGGGAACAGATCGGTGACCGTTTCGCATCCGGCCAGGATCATGGCGGCCCCCACAAAGACCGACACCAGGGTCAAACGCCTCGGACGCAACACGACAGTTGATTGGCTGTTACTCATTACTCACTTGCTCCACTTTCCGAGGTGTTATCCGCTGGTCCGTCAATACTGACCGGAGGGCTGCTCAATTCTTTTTTCGGGGCATCCAGCAATATCAGCATTTCGGTTGCCCGTGTCCGTATGCTGATGGGTGTTTCAGGATCATCCGCGAGGCGTTGAAAACTCTGAATGGCCCGCGCGTTATCATTATGTTTGTACGCGGCGTACCCCAAAATTTCGAGGGCAGAAAAACGCCAAGGTGTCTGCGATTCCGCCAATGAGACAACGCGATCGCGAATATCGGCATAGGGGGCCGTTTCCGCCAGTAGAACAGCGGCTTTAATTTCCGCCAATCGCCGGAAAGAGGAATCAACGGCAGGGTCCGCGGCGATCTCGTCGAACAGCACGATCGCTTCATCAATCTTGCCTTGATCGCCCAATATGCCGGCCCGGCGAAAGGTTGCCAGCGACTGATACCCAAGAGAGCCGCTTTCAGCCAAGGCCGTAAAAGCACTCAGTGCCTTTTCCTGCTGGTCACCGCGGTCAAGCTCCGACGCCTCAATATATTGGCGCGCATAGTCCATGCGCTGAGAGGTCTGGTAGCCCTGCCAAAGCTGATAGCCGGCCGTCCCGCCGACAATAAGCACAACGGCGGCAATGATCGTCGAGCCCCATTGGTCCCAGATTTTTTTATAATTGTCCTGGCGAAGATCTTCTTCGACCTCGCGGAAAATGTCGCTCAATCTAAACTCCAAGCGTTCTTGACGGTGGATTGTCGTGTGGGGTTTTTGTCGTTCTTCTCATGACCCAAAAATGTGCGCGTAAATTACATGGCACGGGTCAACATCGCAAATGGCTTGGGCCAATTACGGGAGAGTTTTCATAGAAGGGACAAAATAGGTCTATTCCCGCCCCGCCCCCCTTTTTTGGGGTATTGGGGCGGTAAATGGCTGTTTCACTGCCAACCTGGCCGCTTAGCCGAATCGGCGGAGGCGGCCCTCGCTCTGTTGGCTGGTATATGCCGCCAACAAGCGGATATCCTTGTCCGTGATCCCATCGCGCGTCATCATGATCCGCACAACATCGGAATTGAGCAACGCATCGAGCGATAATTCATCGAAAAGATCCGCATCGGACAACTCAGCTGCGCTCACAGCGTCTTGTCCGTACGCCCCCGGCTTCTTTTCCCCCCTGCGCTTCAGAAATCCAAGCATCGGCTCCTCCACAGGTTCAGAAGTCGTTCAATTGGTTAACGCAGGATAGCACAAATTCGTAAGAAATCCTCAACGGAAAGGATCAAGTTTTAACGACAGCGCGCGATTATTCCCACTCGATGATGAACAATCTGAAATACCAATTATAAATCAACGATTTAAAAATTCTGTGGATATTTTTTACCGTCAGAAAAACCGACAAAGTCAATTCGTAGGGTGATTGAATGATCCTCAGCGTAAATCTTACTGCAGTTGACAAGATTCCGATGAAGGCGTCCAGCCTAACGCAACATTCGTATTCAAATAATGTACTGACCGACGATCCAACACTCAATGTAACGTCCTTGGCGGCAACATCTGATCGCGTGCAAACTTGAATGCACAATGCCAAAGCGCTGTCGTCTTGTATGTACCCTCAGAAAGCCACTGACGCTCATCCTTGTTGACCTCTTCCAAGAGACCAAGCCAGCTTAACGGCCTTAGGACCTGCCCCCAGAGCATACCAGGGACCAGGTCGTAGGAATCGTCAGAAGCGGGTGGCCCATATAGGATTTCTCTCAATTGCCCGCTGGTTACACCGCCTGTCCCTTCAATGTTCAGCACACCAAGAACCACATGCCAGTTTCCAAGGAGCGGCTCCGGTATACGCGATGACGCTGCATGGTCTATTTCAAAAAGGTAAAACGGGGCGATTAGGCTGAACAGGTCACCTGGACTATGCGCTAGCTCCCTACCCTTCTTGGTCAAACGACATTCAAGCTTGTAATGCCGTATGAGTTTCAGTTTCAAAAGCACGAAGTGAAGCGCTTCAAGCGGCGGAAAGTCATATTCGTTCAGGACTTTGTTAACCTTGAAGAGCTCTTCCGCCTTCATACCGGGCCAGTCGAACTCGGCTGCAGCCCAATGAACGAACTTTCGCCGAAAGGTTTTGCCCTTGGTCAAGCCTATTGCACTGCTATCGATGAGGTAGGTTAGAACCTTCCCCGCAGCGGCGATCATGGGTGCGCTAAGCAGCGCAGGCTCATCATTGCGCACTTGGTTCAGTTCAATCATTCGTAGCGACATCCTTCGATAAAAGGTTTTTGACCCCTATATCGCGGGTGCTGTGTATCGGCTACGATTACAAAGCTTGGTTCGAGCCACCAAAGATGCGTCGAACCTGACAGCACAATAAGAGAAAAGCATTTTGTGCTTATTTTTCAGGACTTTAGATCAAGAAGGCTGGCGCGAGTGACGTGCCACATTCCATATTTTTTATCCATATTTTTCAATCACTTACGGGAAGTGTAATCGATTCTTGGTCCTCAGCTCGGTCTGATTTTGGTCCACAGTTTTGTAGACCGCTTGAGTTCGACGCCGCTCACCGGCACCGATAGCCATAGTTAACGCGGATTGTACTCCCTGCCAAATCAAGCTTGATCTATAGAACTAGATTTCACCGCTAACTACAATGCACAGAGCGCCGAAACTCAACACATCATACTAAAGTCAACACCTAGCGCTCGACCGATATCCGCATCATGCCCAGCAATCCTCCAAGAACGATATCGCCGCCCGGCAGGAGGTGAATGACAGAGTAAGCGCCATTGTAAATGTGGCTATCACCAAGGCGAAGCCGTGTAACGGCTTCACCCGTCTCCCAATCAAGACCTGTGACCTCCCATTTTCCGTCTACGAAACCATTGACATAGACCTGTTGGGCGCCGCCAGAAATCATGGGGACGGTTGATGGGCTCGATACAGTGGGATTTGCCCAGGCACGCACCCAGCGGTCAGCTTCAACGTCCCATTCAAACTTTTCAGCACCCGTCGGTCCTTTGCGTAGTCTACCAGACATGACAACATTCTCCAGCATTGTTGGCAATGGCGATGGCAATGTGTTGTTTACCACCAAGGCACCGTAGCCATATACCGCAACGGATTGCTCAGACTGGGCGCGCTCAAGGTCAGACTTTCCGAAACTAACCTGAATCTGGTCGGCAATTCGACGCGATTTGGTCCCTGGCTTCTGGACGAAATCCTCTGGAATATCGTCGCGCCAGAAGGCGACGACATTCATAATCAACTCTCCGTCCGTGATGACAACAAGTTTGTCTTCCTCGTCTCCGAAGCCCATAAGTGAGGGCGTAGAGCCTGATCCGTTGCCGAGACTCACGCCGCCAAGTTTGCCGGTGAAGGAATCGTATTCTGATGACCACGCGCCATACCCTCTAGAGTGAAGTGTTTCCCCGTCCCAAACCAGTTTATGGAGCCTCCTATTTGAGAGAACATAAATGCCACCACCCTCATCAATGGCGATCGAGTTCGTAACCTGCTCATCGTCAGCCAACTCATGAATGATCGGTGCCTGTTCAAAATTTCGGTCTACGATGACGACAACGCCGCCCATCGTCACCAGCGCCAGCATGCCATCATAAGTCAGATTCAATCCGAACACAGCATCAGGGTCTTCCAGTGTTGGATTGAAATATTCGCGCGGCAGCTGAAAGCGGCGCTTTTCCACCAGTGGTGACAGCGGATTGCCGGGTTCGGCATCACCATAAACGACGACATCGTTGTTGACGACAGTGTAGAAGTCACCATTGCGGTCGACGACATTATAGATTGCTGCTCTGGCGACGACCCGCTCAACATAACGTGGATAGTTCCGATTGAGATAGCCAAGCAGTTCAGCTTCTGAGGCCGTACTATCCATTTCGACGGCGATACGTTCAGCATCCTCGACAGACATGAAGGGTTGACCTTCCACAGGCAGAGCATTGATCAGTTGAAACTTGCCATCGCTAATCAGGATTTTGGAGATACGATTATTGTTGGCGGAGATGGCCACCTGCTCACCTGAAGGATAAGTTGGTAATTGCATAAGCGTGAGGTTCACCAACCCTGCCGGGACCCTTTGAATACCCTCATCATCAATCTCGTGAATACCGACCGGCCCAGCAAACGGAAGGGAATCCTGTTGAGCCGGATTAAAATGCGTGGTGGCAAGCTCGCTGTCCACCAGATTTGGGTTCATTGGAGGAAACTCCGGACCCGACGCATCAAAGACTGGGATAGTGGAGCATGCACCAAGCACGGCTACGATTGCGACTGCAGCAGCAGCGATATGAGGTTTCATTTGTTGTCTCCCAGAGTGACAGATTTGTACTGGTTTAGCGAATTGTCAGAATACTATTCAGCTTGAGACGTCGACTGTTGCTCGTCTTGAAACGCCATCCAGGCTCGAGAGAGGATGAAATCCTCAATATCATCGACTTCCTGTTGGCTTAGGCGGCCGGCGAAGTTGGGCATGCCAATCGCTTCGCCGGCCCCTTGAAGGAGGAAAGCATCAAAAGTGTCTATCCCGAGAGTCGCTGACTGCCTCAGATCGGGGAGCGTTCCGGACGAAATGGCCGCGCCGCCATGGCAGACACCGCAGAATCGACCGTAGAGGTCTGTGCCCCGTACAACCGCTTCAGCCGAATGCGGCTGTCGCGCTGGCTCAGGCGTTGCCTTCTGCGGAAGCGCGGCGACGTTTAGCTCGCCCTCTCCGCCAAGTTTGAAGGCAAGTACATGGCCTTCAACCGGGCCTCCTGTCTGCCCGACATAGAAGCCGGCGAGCAAATTGGCACCACTGCCCCAACCAGCTGATACAGCAACATACTGCTCGCCATTGACCTCATACGCCACAGGTCCACCGACCATTGCGACACCAACCGGATACGACCACAGTTCTTCGCCTGTTTTGGCGTTGTAAGCATTGAAAACGCCGCTCGTCGTGCCTTGGAATACCAGATCTCCAGACGTTGTCAGCGTACCTCCATTCCACATTCGCTCATGCTGAACACGCCAGACTTCTTTCTGAGCTACCGGATCCCAGGCAGCAAGATGTGCTTGGACAAGTTGGCGCAGAAGTGTGCGACGTGCTTCTTCTGTTTCCGGTAATGCGTCTGTCAGGCTGACACCGATATTGATTGCGTCTCGGTCAAAGCGGGCAATCTCGCCCTCGATCTGATCGGAATAGAGGAAAGGAACATCTTGTGCGGGAATATATACCAGCCCTGTTTCCGGATTGAATGACATGGGGTGCCAGTTGTGGGCACCAAATGGGCTGGGTTTGACGAGCGCAGGTCCACCAGACAGATAGCGCGCCTCGGGGTTTTCAACAGGACGCCCGGTCTCCATATCGATATGTGTGGCCCAGTTAATGGGAACAAATGGCTCTGCGGAAATAAGTTCGCCGCTTATTCGGTCGATGACATAAAAGAAGCCGTTTTTCGGCGCTTGCATCAGCACCTGACGAAGCTCTCCCTCGATCTCAAGATCAGCTAGAATGATATTCTGCGTAGCTGTGTAGTCCCAAGTTTCGCCCGGCGTCGTCTGATAGTGCCAGACATATTCTCCTGTGTCTGGACGTAACGCGACGATTGATGACAGGAACAGATTGTCGCCGCCGTCCGGGCTTCGTACTTTCTGATTCCAGGGCGAGCCGTTTCCAACGCCGATATAGAGGAGGTCCAGTTCAGGATCGAATGCCATGCTGTCCCAGACAGTCCCGCCACCGCCCAGCTTCCACCATTCGCCTGTCCAGGTCTCAGCAGCCATCTCGATGGCTTCGTTTTCGAATCCATTATCCGGATTTCCCGGCACAGTGTAGAACTTCCAGGCCTGTTCACCTGTTTCAGCATCATAGGCTGCAACAAATCCGCGAACGCCGAACTCACCACCGCCATTTCCGATGATGACCTTGCCTTTCACAATGCGAGGCGCCCCTGTGATCGTATAGGGTTCTTCGAGCGGTACAGTACGGGTCTCCCAGATCTGTTCGCCTGACTTTGAATCAAGAGCGATCAGACGACCATCCAGCGACCCGAATATGACCTTGTCGTTATAGACAGCCACGCCGCGATTGACGACATCGCAACAAGCATGTGCGCCCTTTGATCGGGGAACCTCCGGATCGTAGCGCCAAAGAATTTCTCCTGTGGCAGCATTAAGCGCCAGCACTTCGCTCCACGAACCCGTAGTGTACATGACACCATCAACAATGATCGGGGTTGCCTCTACGCCACGATAGCTGCCAAGCGGTGCCGCCCAGGCAAGATCCAGCTGGTCGATTGTTTCCAGATTAATGGCGTCAAGCGCGCTAAACCGCGTTTCTGAAAACGTGCCACCATGAGTAAGCCAGTTATGTGGTTCGCCTGCGGCATTGAGCAAACGTTCCTCATTGATCCCCTGGGAGGCTTGTGTGGAAGCGTCGCCAGAGTCGACCGCCCCTCCACAGGCAGCCAGAAGACCGATCGTAGCGCCCGTCAGAATGACTTTCAGCGCTGTAGCGGGCATTTTTTTGCCGTTCATTTTGTCCTCCCGGACACCCCAGTGGATGAGGTTCTGGATTTTTTCTCATACCAAGCAAGATTGCACTGGAACGGCGAAGTTTCTCAAGCCCCGCGCAACGCCAATGTTCCGTCATTTTGTGCCAGCGACAAAGCCTGGGACACCTACTTGCAACGGATCTAGTTGCGGGTTTTCAACTCCTTGAGCAGCTCTTGCTGGTGCTGACCATGCTCAGGTGCTGGACCGGGGATTGCCTGCACGTTCGATTGGAAACGCGGGGCCGGAACAGCCTGAACATAACCCTGGCTGTTTTCAAAGATTCCGCGCGCCAGATTATGAGGGTGCAAAGGTGCACTGATCGGACTTTCCACAAGGCCAAAGCATGCATCGGTCCCCTCTAGTAAGTCTTGCCAGTATGCAGATGGTTCGGTTGCGAAAAGAGCACGAAACTTCTCTGACTGCTTCGACCAGCTATCACGATCATACTGGTCTTCGAAGTCGGGATCGCCTGTAAGACCGAGGCGCTGTAGAAGTTCTGCGTAAAATTTCGGTTCTAGCGCGCCAAGCGTGATGTCACGCCCGTCTGCACAGCGATAGGAACTGTACCAAGGGGAATCATCCAGAAAGCCGCGCCCGCGCTCGGCTTGCATCATGCCGCTGGGCAGCAAATCGAAGATGAGGTTCATCATATGCGCCGACCCATCGACAATCGCTGCATCAATCACATCGCCCTCACCGGTGGCTCTGGCCTTTAGAATGCCCGCGAGAATGCCAATCGTCAGATAGTTCGCACCGCCGCCAATGTCCCCGACCAAGCCTGGTGGCGGCAGTGATCGCGTTCCAGTTGGGCTTGCAAACCAGGCAGCTGAACTGACGGATACATAATTGATATCATGTCCAGCCGCCTGGGCGAGCGGTCCCGCCTGCCCCCAGCCCGTCATGCGACCAAAGACAAGCTGTGGGTTCCGCCCCAGACAAACTTCCGGACCAAGGCCCAGGCGTTCCATCACTCCCGGCCGCATGCCCTCGATCAGGGCGTCCGCCGTCGCAATCAGATCCAGCGCGACCGCGCGGTCTTCAGAGTCTTTCAGGTCCAGAGCGATCGAGCGCTTGCCTCTTTTCAGAATGCCGACAGGCAAAGTCGATCCCGGATCGGAGCCCTTGGTCTTTCGCTCTATGAGAACGACATCCGCGCCCAGATCGGCCAGATGCATGCCACAAAAGGGCGCCGGCCCAATGCCCTCGATTTCGACAATCCGAATGCCCTGCAGAGGCCCTTTAGACACGGGACGTCACCTGAACGCCGAGACGCCCGTCAGGCTCCGCCCGATAAGGAGTTTCTGGATCTCAGTCGTTCCATCCGGAATGGGTGCGATCATCGCTTCGCGGGCGAGGCGCTCGACAATGAACTCCTTCGTGACGCCATTACCGCCGTGAATCTGTACTGCCTGGCGCGTTGCACTGACAGCGATTTCGGTACCGTACCATTTTGCCATTGCGCACTCCTTGTCGCAGCGCTGTCCGGCGTCAATCATGCCCGCTGCGCGCAAAGACAACAGGCGCGCTGCATCGATCTCTGTGGCCATTACAGCTAACTTTTCTGCAATGAGCTGGTGGCCGGCAATTGGTTTGCCATGCTGCGAACGGTCGATTGCATATTTTATTGACTCATCAAGCGCGCGCCGCGCCATGCCATAGCCCCACGACCCGACGTGAACTCGCGCGCGTTCGAACAGGGTGAGCGTGTTCTTCAGACCCGAGCCTATTTCACCGATAGTATTCTCGACCGGAACGCGCACATCATCGAGAAAAACCTGTGATGTTGATTGTCGATTGAGCGCGATCTTTGGAATACCGCGGACTTCATAAGGATGCTCATTGCGATCGAGCAGGATATGGGTCAGTTCGTTCTCGCCAGTTCGGCAGGTGCAGATGAAAAAATCTGAGTACTCACCATTGGTGATCCATGTTTTCTCACCAGAAATCACCCAATGGTCACCATCTCGCACAGCCCTGGTTTTCGCCGCCGCGACATCCGAACCGACATCCGGCTCGGAAATGCCGACAGACGCAAAAAGTTCCCCCGCCAACAATCTAGGCAGGTAACGTGTCTTGATGTGCTCCGGCGCGAGTTTGACCAGCATCGACGCTGCGCTGCCATTAACAAGTGCGGCTATCGCCAAGTCTCCCGAACTATAGGCAAGCTCTTCAATTAGTTGAACGTGCAGCTTCCAGGACAACCCCAGCCCGCCGGCAGATTCCGGCTGTGGGGCGTTGACGAGACCAAATTCTGCCAGCTTTTGCGTCCAGCTTTGCATTTTGTCCTTTGGAACGAAGTCTTCCCCATGCGCAGCCAGTTCCGGCTCCAGCTGCTCATCAAGATAGCGACGCAGGCTTTCGATTGCGGCGAGCTCAGCCTTGTCAAAGAAAATATCTAATCCCCCAATCATGCATTTGCCCTCTTGAAAATGTTGACCACAGCAACACCCTCCTCAATGCCAATTAGGCCGCCGCTGTTTTCGTGGATAGCGTGTCGGGCACCATCAACCTGGCGCTTTCCAGCTTCGCCGCGTAATTGGGTGACAAGCTCATGAATTTGCCCCAGCCCGGTTGCGCCGATGGGGTGGCCTTTGGACTCCAGCCCGCCAGACGGATTGATCGGGATTGAGCCGCCAATCGTGAAGTCCCCGCGTTCCGCTGCCGGGCCTGCTTCACCGATCGGAACTAACATCAAGTTCTCGGCGTGCATCAACTCACCAATCGCGGTTGCATCGTGCACCTCGGCAACGTCCATGTCTTCTGGTGAAAGGCAGGCCATTTCATACGCCCTCTCAGCGGCAATTCGCGCAACATGGCGTTCCGGTGCATCGGCGCTGCGCGCGGGGTTTCCACTTGCAACGGCGCTGGCCATAACCTGGACGGCTCGTGACGTAGTGGCACCAATCTTCCTCAAGCCTTCCTCATTGCAAAGGATGACCGCTGCAGCACCATCCGAGATCGGTGAGCACATTGGCAGCGTCAAAGGGTAAGTGATGGGAGGTGCTGAAAGAATTTCATCAATCGTGTAAGGCTGACGGTATTGCGAATACTCATTGTGCTCTGAATGCTGATGATTTTTCGCGGCTATCGCAGCAATCTGGCGCTGAGTCGTGCCATAGCGCTTCATATGGTTCCGGCCGAACGCTGCGTAGATTTTCATGAATACGCTATAAGGGCGTTCAGATTCCGATCCCTCCGGTTCGGCAACACCTTCACCCAACTGGAGAAGCCTTTTGGCATTCTCCTCAGGTGTCTCAACATCCCAACCGCCATCGAACACAGCGAACATCCTCGCCTTGTCAGGCACGTTCATTTTCTCGACACCCGCCGCCAGGACAACGTCCTGCATACCAGCCTTAAGCGCCTGAACAGCAAGGTGAAAGGAGGATGAACTGGACGCACAGGCGTTTTCAATATTGAATGCGGGAATACCTGTCAGCCCGATCTTGCTGAGCGCAACCTGGCCAGGAACAAAGGTTTGTCCCTGCAAGAAACCTTGGGTCGCACTGGAATGGTAAACTGCCTCCACGGCGGCCTTGGTGCAGCCTGCATCATCCGCCGCACGCAAAATGGCGGTGTCCAGCAATTCAGAAATACTTGTTTCCAGATGCCGCCCGAAATGCGTCATGCCGACGCCTACAATATAAATCTTACTATCCGACAAGACTCTCTCCCCATCTACAGATGGCCGCTACTGGCCTGAATATTTCGGTGTTCGTTTCTCACTGAAGGCTGAAAGCCCTTCGAGGAAGTCAGCGGATTTTGCATGCGCTTCGAGATGGCGCATTTCCAACGCGATGGCTTCGCGCGCGGACAAGTGTGCGCTTCCGGCAACCATCTCCTTC
>CBDDFL010000002.1:0-1494035 GCA_965227095.1 Alphaproteobacteria bacterium
GGGTGTCAGGCCGTTTAATGACTTCCAGAACAACGCCATTACTCTTGGGGCGAATAGAGCCTTGGGTGAGGGTTGGGTTTTCCCAACGTCGGAGAATGTCTTTCTCAACACGGCGCAAGGACAGGATATTGGCGACACGCTTGATCCGACTGGCGTCGACACGCTTCGTGCCACGGCAAGGGGTGATTTCCTTTACGGAGGCGAGGGGTTTAATGCGGCTCTGGACGTTGCCAACAAAGACATTCAGAAACGTATCCTTTCAACATTTGGCCGGACGGGGCAGCTTAATGGTGGCCTTGCGCAGGCCGCCAAGCTGAAGCCGCCGCGGATGCATTCGCCCGGTTATTCAGTCAGGAGAGGTCTAACCAGTTAGGGGCTTCTCAAGCGCTTACAGGCCTTGCAGACACAGAACGTTCAAGACAGATTGCGGCCGCACAGGCTCTTCCGGAAATTGCGCTTGCAGCCCCCACAGCGTTGGGGACGTTCGGCAGGCAGCAGCAAGCCCAACAAGAGCGGGAAGATCAGGCGCGCGCGGCTGCTTTTGAACGGATTATCGGAGCGTCTCAGGGGACGGTCCCAACGTCCGCGCTATTAGGGTCTAGTAGTTCTCAACCGCTCTACTCTAACACCGCCGGAAATGTAATTGGGGGTATTGGGCTGTTGGCGTCAATCGCCGGACTGTCGAATAGTTACTACAAAGAGAATATCCGCCCGGCGACCAATCTTACGGGCGCGTTGGAGAACGTCGATATCGTGAAGTGGAAGTACCTTCGCGAGTACGGCGATCAAGACGAACACGTTGGCGCACTGGCTGAAGACTTCCATGCGGCGTTCGGCGTGGGTAATGCGAACGAGCTCAACGCTTTGGATGTTCTGGGCGTGTCTCTTGGCATTATCAAGGAACAGAACAAGCGAATTGAACAACTGGAAAGCAGGATTGAGGAACTATGTCAGGCGGATTGATAGGGCTTTTCAAGAACAGCGCACCCATGTTGGATAAAACGAACCCTTTGGCAAACAATCCCATGCCACCGCCTCAACACGGCTTGCCGGTTATTCCGGACGGTGTTTTGCCACCTCTACAGCAACAGCCCGGTGACGTGCCGATGAACCCCATGCCGAAGGCCCAGCCTGGGTTCCTGTCAAAGGTTGGCGATAGGTTGGGCAATCCGCTGGCTCAGTTCTCCATGAACCTTATCGCGAATTCACAGCCCTCTACACAGCCACAGGGCCTAGGTACGGCCATGGGGCAGTCTATGGACGCTGTAAGAACGGCGCAAAGGGACAGAGAGCTGGAAGAAATTCTAAGAGCGCTTCAATCAGAGAGAGGCCTGTAATGACGATTGTCCCGCAGCAGACTTTAGATCCAGCTCAGGCCGAGTTTTTACGGCGGCAGCAAATGGCTGAACTAGCGAACCGCGGCATCGCCATTGGCGGAAGGCCTGGCAACGATATCAAGTTTGGGGCTCCTTTAACGCAGCCTATGCCTGATCCCGTGCCGCCGGCCATCAAGGAGCTATTTGGACAGCCGAAAATGCCATTCGGTGGAATATTGTCACCGCCTGCTATTAGCCCTGATGCTTTGGAAATATTGCTGGAGGCGTTGAGGGGGGCCCGCGGCAATGATCTAAGTGGGATCTCCAATAGGGTGAGGTCCCTTTCGGGGGCGGGTGAATAATGCTTGGTATTTTCGGCGGACCTAAGGAAGAGCCGAGTATCGGCCTGCTAGGCCGAGTATCGAACCACATAAATGAGGGGCTTAATAGCCCGCTAGCAGATCTGTCAATTGGCTTGCTCCAGGCCTCCGCTCCGTCCACGACACCTCAGTCTTTAGGCGGGAATTTAGCGCAAGCCGCTGGCTATGCGTCTCAACGCCAAGCACAACGGGGCCGGAACCAGCTGATCCGAGATAGGCTTGAGCAGGAACAACAACAGCGCCGCGCACAAGCAATGCTTCAGCAAAAACTGTCGGATCCGAATTCTGGCTTGTTGCCGGAAGGTCTGGATCCAGAAACGTTTGCGGCCATGAACGCGGCCAATCCTGAAATTGCGGGCATGATCCTGCAACGGAAGTTCTTCCCTGAAGGCGGAAGGGTGCCCAACGACATTGCGATGTTGGACGCTTTGGGGCTTCCAAGAACACCGGAAGGATTGGCGCAGCTATCAAGGATTAAGGGGCAGAACGGTACGGACGCACTGAAGACGTTGGCTCTACAGACGCAAATTCTTCGTGACCAGCAAGATATGCGTCTGAAGGGTTTGGAGTTTGAAGAAAACAGAGCTGAGTCCACGCAGAAGAAGGCTAGCGCAGTCAGCGGTATCAAATCGTTGGCGAAGGATTTGCTACAAGTCGGTAAACACTCCAATAGGCTTTCAGAGATTGGGCCAATGTTCCAAGGCACTGATTTACTTCAAGGCCCAGCCGAGAGTGCGCGCGCTGTCGTTGCTGAAGCAAAAGAGGCTCTGGCTCCCGGCCAGCAAAACGCGCAACGTGAAGTCATTCAGTTACAAGATGCCATAAACAGTGTTGGTAGCCGCGTAGCCCTGATCGCCGCAAAGAGCTTCGGCTCACAACAGACGAACCAACTGCTTCGCTTGATTCAGGAAAGTAAGTTCTCTTCAGCAGACTCAGATCAAGAACGCGCAGATAAGATTGCAAACGTGGCGATGGAAACACTCGCTATAATTCGTACCATGAAGGAAAATGGGATCGAAGATCTCGACGACGTCGATACGGGTGCTCTTGAGGGGCTAATTGTCGATCAACTCAACCGCGCAAGAAACATCCCTGAAGCGAACGAAGGGCCGGATCAGTTCGAACAGTTCTTGCTACAGGGCGTGGAGCCGGAAGATATTCAAGACAAAGGCTTGGCGGGGCAATACGACAAGTGGTTGGACCAGCAGTTAGGCCTTGAGTAGTGACAGAATCAAAGGTTGAACGTCTTCGCAAGAAGCGCCAGCAACAGCCGACAGCTTTAGAACTAAACGGCAAGGTCGAACAGCTCCGGCGCAAACGCGAAATGGAGTTGATATCTCCGTCCGAACCAGAGGGTTTCTTTGATAATTTCGGCGAAAAAGCGAAGCGTCTTGGCGGTAGAATTGTTGAGCAGATTCCGACAGTAGACATCCCGGGGCATCAAAAGAGGCCTGTCGTGACTGGTTCTGAGGGGAATGCCGGAGCACGAGCATTGGGCCTAAGAGCCTTAGAGCTCCCCGGGAAGCTCCCCGGCGCGTTAGCAAGTACAGCAGCTACCATTCCGGCTCTAGCGTCCGCAGCGGCTCAGGAAGTGATCGACCCGCTGGTGGGTAAAGAATCGAGCTTTTTGGAGAATGCGCGGCGCGGGCATCAGCATATTATGAACACAGCGCCGTTTCGGCAGGCAGGACAGTTCAGCGACGCGGCGCCAAGCGGAGGCGACATCGTTGCGGGCGGGATGACATTAGCCGATCAGTTTAAGACTATGTCTGCGGGCTTTCGGCCCCCTGCATTCGGGGAGCGCTTCAAGAAGAATAGAGAAGCGGTTCTTGAGAAGACGCTCGACGATGAAAGAAACCACCCATTCGCTACAATGGTAGGGAGGGGGGTTGCTGACGTTGCTGCTTTGTTGGCTTTGAGAGCTCCTCGAGCGAAAGCGAATGTTAGAGCAAACGCAGCCATTCGCTCGGCAAGAGGGGATTCAGTGACGGCGAACGCTCAGCGACTTTCGGACAAGGGCGTTGATCCCACAAGTTTTATGGCGTTTCCCCCTAGTGCAATGAATGCGGTTAAGCGAGAACTCCCCATTGGTTTAAAGCGGGCAGCGGAAACGGGATCTGAAGCTGCTTTCCTTGCGGCGCTACAAAAGGAAGCGGGTGGGGACCCGGTCGCAGGGCTTATGTTTGGCGCAGGCGGACAGGCTCTAGGTAGCGGTTCGTTGTTCATTGCCTCTTCTATTGGGCGGACAGCGGGTGCATCGATTACTTCTTGGGGGCTCGCGCTAGCCGGAACGATTGCAGCAGCAACGAGTTTCAACACAGAGAGTCCAATCCAAATATTAGAAGGCCAGAACGCCAAGTATGGAACGTTCCTACAGTTAGGTGTTCTTTCTGCCTTAGCCGGCGCGGGGCGGGTAGGGCAGCCGGGAAGCAAGATGACGAACTCCCATACCCTGTCAATTCTCGGGGAGACAGTTTGGAATGCAGGGCGCAGGGCAACAATCATTGAGACGGGTGTGTATGTTTCAAACCAGCTGAAACAAGGAAACCGGCGGCCTGCTGAGGTGTTGAGTGTGCTAGAGCGTAACCCAGACGCTCTAGGGGACACTATTAAAAACAGACTAGATCGGGCGTTCAAATCCGGCAAGGGCGAATTCGTTCGGGAAATGAACCGGCTAATGAAAAACGAGACGTTTAACAAAAGGTTGGACAAAGCGCTGGAGACTTTGCCCCCATTGCCAAGTGCCTTTGATCCGCCAGCTGAAGTTAATCCTGAGGACGTTCCTGTGAGTCAACAAGACACCCCTCTATTACAGGCTGGATGAGAATCCCTGTCCCACATCGTTCTTGAATAACATCTACAACTGGAGACAGCGTTAGCCAAATAAAACCAACTGTTCCCCCGGCGGCGGCAACAACAATGGCTGCATCTTTGGCCATCTCGAACCAGGTGTACTTTTTAGGCTCGGCGTTGCTCATGGCCGCTCCTTATTGGCATCTCCAAAACAACGACACGGTAACTAAATGTCTAACATTGCACAATGGTCGACCACAGCGTCGGGCAATAGCGCTCCTGCGCCCGACGGCTTCCCAGAGGATATGCCCGCCTCTGGCGTGAATGACGCTGCTCGCGAGGCCATGGCCGCAATAGCGCGGGATTATGAAGACAGACAGGGAAACCTTGTCACCGCTGGGACGGCCACCGCTTATACGCTGACGACGAATAACCTGCATGCGGCCCTTGCAGACATAGGCATGCTGGCTTTTCGGGCGCATGTGGCGAACACAGGTTCAGCACCGACCCTCGCAGTAGACAGCTTAGCGGCAAAAACCATTGTTAAATCTGATGGTTCCGCAATAGGTGCTGGTGATATTGCTCTCAATGGCGTCTATCTCCTCACCTACAATGAGACCAACGACGTGTTTCACATTGTCCTTGGGGGCGGTAGTTCCAGCGTTATAACAACGCGCGGGGATATTATTTATGGCAATTCCAGCGGGGAAGCGGCTAGGCTCGCTATAGGGGCGGCTGATACATACCTTAAGTCAGATGGAACAGACGTTTCCTGGGCTGCTGTAAGTGGAGGCGGTGGCGGCGGTAGTGCCGTGCCCAACGTCCTGTTCAACGGCGGCTTCATGATAGCCCAGCGCGGGACGTCGTTCGACAGTACCACAAACATTGCGAACAATGACGACACATATCTCTTGGATAGGTGGTTGTTGCTATCCGATGGAAATGATGCGGTAGACGTTTCTCAGGAAACCACCACAGTCCCTGTTGGTTCTTTCTCAGCTTGTAAATTAGATGTTGAAACTGCCAGTAAGAAAGCAGGCCTTCTCCAAATTATCGAGGCTAACAATGCCGAAGCCATTATTGGGGGGTCGTGCTCGCTTTCATTTAAGGCTCGTGCAGGGGGCTCTAATGCGACAGTGGACAAGCTGCGCGCGGCGGTTCTGTCCTGGGACGGTACAGCGGACACGGTTACCAGTGACGTTGTGAGCGCCTGGAACGGGGAGGGCGCAGACCCCACCCTCGTTGCGAATTGGACATACGAAAACACACCAAGTGATTTAACGCTTACCTCCAGCTATCAGACTTTCAGTATTGAGAATATTTCCATTGATACGGCGTCCACAACCAATGTGGCAGTGTTTATTTGGATCGATAATTCAGACGGGACGGTTGGGGATCTTGTGTACATTACAGACGTGAACCTGGTGAGCGGCGAAAGCGCCCAAACCTATTACCCCCGGCCATTTGCTCAAGACTTAGCTCTTTGCCAGCGGTACTTTTCCAAAAACTTCCCCTACGACGACGCCCCCGCCTCGGAAGTCGCCGATAGCTTCGATTTGGGCTACGCACAGTCCGCCTCAGAAATTCGATACTTCCTCTTTTGGCCGCAAGAAATGGTGGCGGCACCTTCGGTGACGCTTTACGCGCCGGTTTCGGGGACGCCGACGGGTTCTCAGTGGGTCTACACCCGTTCTGGCACGGCTTACAACGGCGCGGCCACGGTTGTTTCAACCAACGCATCCGGCGCTCAATTTAACATCGCGGCGTCAAGTCTTGGAGTCGACAACGCCTCGAAACTCAACGGTATGTGGATCGCAGACGCGGAGCTTTAGATGGCACAATACACAGACGAGACAAAGACAGTCATTGAGGCAGGTGGCCGGTTTATCCCCGTAGATCCGAGAAACAAGGACTATCGCCGGCTGATTGCGAGCGGCGTTGTCGTTAGCGATGCACCTGTGAACCTTCCCGAAGAGAAAGCGGCGCTTAAGGCGCTGGTTGACGAAAACGCTGAGCAGGTACGTCTTCAATTCATCACGCCGGGGTTCGGGCAGAACATGGTGTATCTGCAGAAGTGGGAGCAAGCGAAAGTGGCGGTTCAAGAGACCGGAGACATTCCTGTTGGTAAGTATCCTTTTCTAGATGCTGAAGTTTCCATTACCGCGGACACGATAAAAGAGGTCGCCCAAATTATTGTCGATACGGCGGATCAGTGGATTGATATCGCCGCCACTATTGAGAACAAGCGCCAGACGGCGAAGAAAAACATTGACGCAGCTACGACAGTAAAAGACGCCAAGACGGCGTCCAAAGTGGACTGGCGCGCGGTGCTACCAAGACGGTAAGTGTGAGACACATCAACGAAGCCGGCCTTCGAATTCTAAAAGAGTTTGAGGGTTTAGAGCTTGAAGCCTATCGAGACATTGTCGGTGTTCTAACCATTGGATACGGCCACACCAAGAATGTTGTCGAAGGACAGATTATCTCTGAGGAGCAGGCGGACGAACTTCTTCGGGAAGACCTTCACTGGGCGCAGGAAGCGGTAGAGAAGCTTGTTACCGTAGAACTGTCCGAGAACGAGTACTCCGCTCTTGTGTCTCTCATGTTCAACATCGGTGAGACACAGTTCGCCAAGTCCACCATGCTCAAGCGGTTGAACCGCGGAGAGTTCGCCTCCGCTGGTGAAGCTCTTGAATGGTTCCGAAAGGGAAAGGTTGACGGGAAGCTTGTCGAAATCCCGGGCCTTATCAGGCGCAGGGCCGCCGAACGCAAATTATTCATGCACGACAGAAAGCAGATGGGGCTGGATACCCCAAGAAAGGTTGAGCCAATGAAAGGCTGGCGCACCATTGGATACAACGTCTTGCTGTTTCTCCTCATGTTTGTGGTGGACCAGCTTCAAACCGTTGTCCCCGCAGAAAAAGCAAGCATGCACCAAATACTAACAGCCCTAGAGGCGCAGTTACAGGCGGCGTGGCTTGCCGGCAACGTGGCCTTGAGAGCCATGACAGACACCCCATTGGGTAAGAAATCAAACGGAGATTAAACATGCGAAAATTTGGACTGATGGCTGCCGTCATGGCGGCTTTTTTATTGGGCGGGTGTCAAACCATAACCGACACCCTAGAGCGGATTGACCCGTTTAAAGAGACGGACAGTGTACTGAAGTATTGCGAGGTCTATGAATTCGAATTGAACGTTCTCGCCACGCTGATCGAACAAGAAAAGCTGACGGTGGAACACATCGCCGTTGCCGACAAAGCGATCGAGGTGATCGGGCCTGTGTGCACACAGCCCTCGCCGCCGAACAACAAGGAAACCATTCTCATTGTGAAGAAGAACATCGAGGTTCTAACCGGCCTTAGAGAGGAAGTGGAATAATGTGGCATAAACTTGTCATCGGCCTGCTGAGTGTAATTGTTTCGCAGCGCGATAGCCTGGGCAAATCATTTGCGGGTTCAGTAACGCTGGACGGTCTAAAATTCATTCGGGACAGCCTGGAACTTCTTTACAAAGGCGAACTGTCCGAAGAAGAGCTCATTGAGTATTGGCGGTCGCAAGGGTTTCAGATTGAAGAGGCCCGCGCCCGTTACGAAAGGGCGAAGGCAGAGTTTCTCGCGGAACAATGATCGCGGGAATCATACGAGGTGTTGCGTCGGCGGTCATCCTGTGGGTCTGGTCGCCGATCTCACATTGGCTGAAGGTTCGACGAGCGCTCAAAACTGCGGAGCTGAAACGTGAAAACAAAGACCTTAAGAAAAAACTCAAACGCATCACGGATGCAGCCCAGATTGAAGATGATATTGACGCTCTGTCTGATGACGAGCTTCGTGAGCGCATGCGGAACTCACCGTACAGACGAGATTGACGCCTGTGCAGGTTTTCGGCCATTGACGTTCTCTTCCAAGGATACTGAGGAAACACGCCGCGAGATCGAAAAGCACAACACCAAGTACGAGAAGTTTTGTAATGAGTAACGCCGATACGCAAACAGAGCCGCGTTTTGCGAATTTTGAACGTCATTTCAACACGATAATTGGCATCATCATCGCGGCGCTGTTGGGCTGGTTTGGGCTGACAACTCAGAACATGTCCGTTCGCCTGGCTGTTGTGGAAAGCTCCATGAGCCAACTAACCATTCAGGTGTCTAGACTGCGTGAGGCGACAAACGACCGGTACACATCACGCGAGGCCGTGGAGGACAAGGCGGCGCTTCAACGGGAAATCGACCGCCTGGAAATCAGGGTCAATGACCTTGAGCAACGGGTGCGTAAGACCGGTCAATAATCTCCACACCAATCTGTCTGCTTACCGTCATATGTGGTCGCGAGGCCTTCGGCAATCAACCGCTCGGCAACGTTCTCGTCACCAACATAGATTTCGGCCAAGGTGCGTCCATAGCGATCCTTGCCCCTCTCCAGCCCCTTCCTAACCACCTTCACCTCATCAATCCAGCGCTTAAGATAGAGCGTTGCGCGTTCGCCCAGCATCTGTTCGGCCAGGCATTCGGGATTGTTGGTCTCGGGCGTATCAAGCCCTAGGATTCGGATCTTTTCATCGCCGATCCAGATCGTATCGCCGTCCACGACTTTGATTTCAATATCTGCGGTGGCGGCTGATATTGAGAAGAACGTCAAACAACAAATCAGTGTTACAATCGGTTTCATGCCGACCCTCCGAGATTTCAGTGACTACCGTATCAACATCGAATGCCTCAATAGAGGCTGCCACAAGATCGTGGACAATGCAGACCCTCACACCCTCCCGTTAGACATGGAGATATCGGAGCTGGAAAAGAGGCTCCGCTGTAAGGCCTGCGGCCATGTGGGCGCTAAGGTGTTTATGAATGTTCGGGCGGCAACGGCGAATAGGCCCAGTGGGTCATGTATCGGATCTGAATGAATTCAGTCCCAGACCTTGAGATTAAAAGTGTATCGTTAGCAGGGTCTCTCATGCAATCGACAACGCGATATTGCCCTTGGACGGGGTGATCGATCCACACGTCACAAGTCCCATTTTCATCCCGATATTCAGCGTCAAATACTCTAGCAGGACGCCATTCCATTCATCCACTCCTTTCAGGCGCGCGGGGGCGCCTCTTCTGTCCACCTACTCACCTCCAGCGGGGCTAGGGGCCGCCGCTTCTAAATGCGCCTTGAAAGCTAATTTCTTTCCGTCGTCAGTGGCGAAATAGATTTTGTGGGTTCCTGTTGGGAACTTATTGATCTGCACGTCCATTAGACCCATCTTCACCAAGGCCTTCAGATCGTCGTCTCGCCTGTGCGCCTCGCCAGTCACGAAGCGATTCCGGTATGATTGCCTGGCTTGATTCAGCCCCAATGTGTGAAACAAAACCTCCATTTGGCTGGCGCTAACTTCACTCATCCCCCACCTCCACCGCGCTTGGGGGTGTCTAGTACCTTTGCATTGACGAAAATGCTTTCTAAGCGGCTCCATTCTTCCTTTGTGAACGGTTTCATAATGCCACCACGATAGTCGTCGCGGGGGTAAAGCTGATCGTATCCAGCTACAGATCCGCCGTATCGAATAGAGTCAACGTAGTCGAACTCATTGCAGTCATTGAAGATGATCACTTCAAACTTACCGACGTCAAAGACGCAGTTTCCAGCAAACACATCTTCCCAATTTGTTAGGGCTTTAACTTCCAGCTTGCCGTCCAGTACGTCACGGAAGCAGGATGCGGCCTTATCGATAGAGAGTGCTTTCCAGCTCATCTCAAACCTCCCCAGAACGGTTAGCGAGCGTTCCCACTTTTCCTGTTTTGTTTACGTTCCATTCCGCCTTGAGAGTCGGAACGGGGCGTTGTTTTAAAAGGGTTTGCGACTGGCCGTGCCTGAGGGAATCGGCGGCGCGACAGAGGCCATTGCGATGCTCTCGACGAGCGGCGTGGGATGTTCCTGCGCGCCTGCGATCTCGATCCGCTGCGGGCGGTAGCGCGCATAGATGTCCGAGACGGGCGTGTTGTCGCGCGGGATATCAAGGCTCTTGAAAGTGAGCGGGACAACGGCATTGGCCCGAGATTTGGAGGCGGCGACAGGCGCAGCGGCGGTCTTGCCCGGGGCAAATGATGCAACGGTCGGCCGAGCAGGAGTAACCGCTGCCGCCCGTTGTGCGGGGCGCGCCTTGGTCCGGGTTGCGGCCAGTTCGTCGCAAAAAGGAAGGGCTTCCTCCAGATCCTGCACAGGGACGCGGATCAGCTCGCCGTCCTCCTGCACCTTGTCGAAGACCATCAGCTGGGTTTCTACAGAGGTGCCGAGCTTGCGATAGACCTGTCCCGGCATCGTGAGTGCCAAGCGCGGCGTGAGGAGGCCGCAGACGCGTGACCAATGCGCGGCATCGCGCTCTGGGCTGAACCCCGGCGGCATGATCGCCACCAGCCGCCCCCCGGGCGCGAGGCGCTTCGCGGCAGCGATGAGATGCTTGGCCGCGATGTGCTTATCCCTAGACCGATCGATCGAAGAGGCGAAGGGCGGGTTCATCACCACGACGTCGGGAAGGACCGGTGTCTGCAGCAGATCGTCGATATGCTCACCATCGTGACCCGTCACCTCGCCCCCGAAGACCGCGCGCAGGAGACGCTTGCGAAAGGGGTCGATCTCGTTGAGCAAAAGCTTGGCGCCGGCGCGGGAGGCGAAAACGGCCAGGGCACCGGTGCCAGCCGACGGCTCGAGCACGGTTTCCCCCTCGCGGATCGCAGCCGCCCGCACGGCCAAAGCCGCGAAGTGCAGCGGCGTGGAGAATTGCTGCAGCCTGATCTGCTGCTCGGAGCGGCGCGTCTCCGTAAGGAGCCGCGAGGCGAGCAGCTTTGCAGCGGCAATGCCACCCTCGGTGCCGTCTCGACGCAGCAGCACCTGAACAGCCGCAGCCTGCATCAGGTCATAGGCCATGCGCCAGTCCCACGCGCCACTGGCATCGCTGCCGCCGAACGCCTCCCGCATGATATGGGCAAGCGCCGAACTGCGCAGGGGCTGGTGATCAATCTCCGCTCCCATCTGCCTCATAGCGGTGGAAAGATCGGGATCGGAGACGGTAAGAACTGGGTTTGGTGGGGTTAGCTTGGCCATGGGGTTTGTCCTTTGGATCAGGGTCTGAGTTCCAAAGGACAAAAAGCCCCCTCTACACTTTCGAGGCGCAGAGGGGGCGCATGTTCATTAGCGAGTGGCCAGCGTTCTGGTCATGGCCATAACTGCGCGGCATGAAGAATGCGCAGAATGGTCACTATCTCCGGGCTTTCGGCATACACCACGATGTAGTTCGGACGGACGACCATTTCCCGGGTGCCTTCGACACGGCCTATCCGGTACATTTGAGGATGCTCTGGCAGCCGAGACGTCTTTTGCTCGATCTCGTCTTTGAGAGACTGTGCGGCGTCGGGGTTGTCGTCGGAAATGTAGTCAATGATTGCCAACAGATCGGCGATGGCCGTGGCTTTCCATTCAAGATCGGGCCCATCAAGATTTGGCAAGGCGCTTCCCGTCAATCAATGCTTGGGCGTCTTGCATCGCCTTGGCATGGGGCGTTGTGGGGCTTGGATCGTCCAGCGCTTCCTGTACCTTCGCCCGGAACCAGGCGTCATAGGCATCTGGATCAGCGGTCAATCCGGCAGGCAACCCGCCTTCCGCAGCCACACGGGTCAGAAGGATGCGCACCGCATCGGAGAGCGTCAGACCAACGCCGGCAAGTGCATCCGAGGCTTGCGCTTTCAGCTGATCGTCAACACGGACATGAAGCATGGATGTTTGGGCAGGCATGGATGGTCCTCCTATCGCTCGCATTGATGTATCTCATTTGAGATACGATTTCAAGTTGGCAGCATGTGCGCGCAGTCCTTTGTTACTGACTAAGCGCAAAACTCAGCCACCCTGCCCCGCCAGAAACTCCGCCAGCACAGGACTGGCCGCGCCCTTTGCGGAGCTGAGCAGCTCCGAGCCCGCAAGCGAGGCCTTTGAGAGCCGTACGAGCCCGCCGGTTCCCTCGATGCGGTAGCAGCGGCGTTTTTGCCGCCCACGCCTGTAGTGGGTCGCAATGACGATCTGGCAGGTGCTGCCATCGGTGAGCGTCACCGGTGTTGCGAGCTTGATCTTGTCGCCTTCCTCGTAGTCCGGAATCGACGCCCAATCCCGGCAGCGCTGGCGCCAGGCATGCGCGTAGCTGTCCGGGTCTTTCAGGTCGGAGAGAAGCTCGATCAGCCCAAGGGGAGCACGAGACTCGTTCGGGCCAGCGCTTTCCTCCATGTCCTTGTAGCCCCAGCAGCCGTCGTCGTATCGGGTGAGGAATACGGCACCGAAGGTGACGGAGCCGTCAGGGTCTGTGACATAGGTCGCATCTTCAACCGGAGATCCGTGGAGGTTTGTGACCCTCGCTGCCGCATACCAGGTCGAACCCACCTTGCAGGCCTTGAGCAGTTCTGTCTTTCGGATGTCGGTCTCGAAGGTACAGAGCCGTGTAATTTCCGCCTTCTCATCCGCGTAGGATTTGATGCGGCGATCAGTGTAGAAGAGCCATCCCACTATGCCGCCCTCCGATCGTCGATCTCCATGAGCGCATCGAGCGGCACGCGGTAGGGCTGCATGGCGTCGAAATCCTCACAATTGCCGCAGTTCTGGACGATCGCGAAGGTGTCGCAGGCATCCTTGAGGATCACCCGGAAAGTGCCGCCCAGGCCGGAGGGCACATCATACGTCCCGCCGATGAGATAGTCCGAGGCCCGGCGCACGAAGACGCGGATGCTGTGGCCATCGGTGGCGAGCCGGATCGTGCCCTGCCCCCGGTCGATGAGCGCTTGCACATCGTCCAGGATGTCTGTGTAGAACTGACCGGTCAGGTCACGAAACGCCATACGGCGCTGCGCCATCCAGTCGTTGTCCCGAAACGGGTTCATGCCATCGGCGAAGGCGAAGGAGGGATCCGCCTGCTCGGTCGTGACGATGCGGGTTGTTGTGCCATCAATGCCGTTCGAGCGCAGATGCACGCCATTGCCGACGATCAGGATCAGGGCGGGCTTGTCCACCGGCCCGTTCCAGTTGGGCAAGAAGGTCTTGCAGGCGCGCGCAAGGGCGATCTGCGCCGCGACAGCGGACGCGGAGAACTTGAGAATAGCCATGGGGATGTCTTTCTGTTCGGTGTGGGAAAGGGTCGACCCGCGCAAGGCTCAAACACCGCGCGGGTCGAGAGGGTCGCTCAGGCCGCTTTCGCGACGTCGCTGTCTGGCTCCGAGGTTTCCATCGTGGACGCGTCGTTCAGCTCGATCCCGGCGGTCTGCATCATCGGCGGGCACCAGGCGGCCACGGCAGCGCGCTGCGCGTCCGTGAGCGTGGCGAAGGGTTCGGCGAAGAGCTTGTCGCAAAAGGCGACGATCTCCTTCTTGCTCGACGAGGCCAGCGTCACCGCCTCCTGGGCAAGGCCCAGATCCTCGCCCAGAATTTTGAGGAGCCAGGCCTTCTTGAAGCGGTTGAACAGAGCCGCGTTCGGCGTCCAATGCGCGCGGATGTCGGGCATGATCTCGATCTCGAAGTCATGCATAAGGCTGTCGCGCTGGCGATCCCGCGCAAAGCAGGACTGCGTGGTGCTTGCTGTGGCATAGGCGACAAGCTTGGCCTTCTCGCCTGCCTCCAGCGCGCGGAACGCCGCGAACTGATCGGCCGGGGACCGGGCCTCATCGAGCCACGAGAGGTCAAGCGCATCATGCGCCGCGGCCACCTGCTCGAGCGACGTGCCGTCGATGTCGTCCATCTTGGCATGGCTGCGGTATTCCTTGCGGGCATCGACCTTGATCGTCTGCGTGACATTCATGCCGCTGCCCAGAACGTCGCTCACCAGCTTGAAGAGGGTCAGATCGAGCGTGGCCTCGGGGTGCAACGCCATCGCGGCGCCAAGGGCCATCGCACGTTCGGTCTTGAGATCCTCTGCCAGCGAAGCCGGATAGGTGATCTCGCTTGGGTCGGGCTCGTCCTTGCCGGTCTGGTTCCCGGAAGGGCTGCGAGACGCCTCTTGCTTGTCCTCAGGGCGCACGAGGCCCACATGCAGCGTCACCTGTCCACTCGACCACGACGCAATCACGCCTGCGCGGGCGAGGTCCTCGGTGGTGTAGGCCTCCTGCAGGTCGCGGGCTTCCTCTTCCAAGACGTCCACACGCTCGTAGAGGGCATTGTATGCACCGTCCTCGAGCCCCTCATCCTCCATCTCGAGCTGCAGTTTGTCGAGCTCGGCAGTGATCTCATCGATGCGCTTCTGGGCGGCCTCATCGGGCTCGATCGGGCCGGGATAGACGCGGCCGTAGTCGGCCATGGTCGCGTAATCATAGCGCACCATCGAGTCCGCCCAGGCAAAGCCCAGCCTCATACGGGCCTCCTCGGCGGCGGCAACGAGCTTCTCGAGCAGGATCGTCTCGACCAGCGCAGCATCCTCGAGCACCGAATGCTCCTCCAGCAGATCGGCCGCGATAGCGCCGCCGCGCGCTTGATATTCCTCGCGTACGAAGGCCCCGATATCGTCGCTGACCTGCACGCCGCGGGACTTGAGCGCCTGACGCACCGTATAAGCCTGCAGGTAGCTGTCTTCCTTGGTCAGCGCCTCGAAGACCTCACGTTGCACTTCCTGGCTTGGATGCTCGGCAAAGGCCTTCATCGTATCGAGCGTGATCACCTTGGCACGGGCCGCCGCGCGGATGTCGGGATGGATGAATCCGTAGCGCAACCGGCCTTTCACGGCGGAAACAGTGGTGCCGAAGGTTTTGGCGATGGTCTCAGGCGTCTGGCCGTCGACCTCCATCATCCGCGCGAACGCCTCGAACTCGTCAATCGCGTTCATGGGGGCCTGGGTGATGTTCTCGGCGAGGGACAGCGCCGTCGTCACGTCGCAATCCTCTGGCACGAGGCGGCAGTCGATCTTGGTCTTGGCGGTGAAGCCCTTCGCGGCCTTGTCCGCGACCAGCTCCTTCAGCGCGGCATGGCGTCGGCCGCCGGCGAGAACAGCGTGTTTGCCGTCGATCTTCTGGATCAGAAGCGGCTGAAGCAGGCCCAACACCGCGATGCTGGCCTTCAGATGGGCGATGTTCTCGGGATCATAGGTTTCCGGGGAGTTACTGCGCACGTTGGCGGGGTGGGCAGTCAGATCGGTGATGGCGACGGAAACGGGTTTGAAACTTGCGGTCATGAGATTTCCTTTTCGATGGGTAGGGTGCGGCCGGCGCGTTCAAACGCGTGACCAATCCCCGGGTTCGGGGATCAAAAGGACAAAAGGCCCGCTTTGCCTTTGAGGGGTCTGCGGGCCTTCCGTGTCGGTTGTGTGGGCATTGAGGCTGCCCCCTGCGCTACCAGTCGCGCGCCATCATGATGGTTAGCACGCGCATGGTGGTTTCGGGGTTATCCGGGGCCTCGGACCCGTAACGGAAGTCAGAATCCGCTTCATAGAGATCGATTTTCCAGAACACGGTTTCGCCCCGGATCTCGACCGCCCCGAAATCATGCCATCCCTCCGGATCGTTCTCTGGCTCAAACGTCTCGAACGTACCGGTCGCTTTCACCGCCTCGGCCATGAAACCGTCCCCCGCCTCCATGAGCGAGCGGGTCACATGCATCCGGCCTTGGATGGGCGCCTCCGGTGCTATCCCGAGGCAGGCGAGCTTGCGGAAAGCGTCATTCTGAGCGGCGATTACGGCGGGGTCTGGGCGGTCTGTCAGAGGCTGTGCTGCGTTGGTCATGGGTCTGTCCTTTGAGAAGTTTGAAACACCCTTCCCAAAGCCTGCTTTCCCTTTGCCGACACACATCCCCTCAAGCGGCCTGGTCGACCTCCCCAGCCCTGCCCGCCTCCGATCGCGCAATAAGGTAATCAAAGGCGCGCTGCGCATCGGCCGCGTGCTTGAAAATCGCCTGCTTGTCCGAGCGCAGCACCCGCAGCCAGTTGTAGAGGTAAGCGGCATTCATCTCGAGCGTATGCGACGTGAACCCAAGTTCCTGCCCCAGAAAGCAGGACGTGAGCTCGGCCACGATCTCCTCGCGCGCATAGGCTGTGTTGCCAAACTGCGAAAGACCGTAGTCGCGGTTCAAGCGATGGCGCACCTTTGTGGCATGGCCCAGTTCATGGGCCCAAACCCCATAGAAATTTCTCGGGTTCTGGAACCGCGTAATCGGCGGCATGTAAACCTTGTCAACCGGCGGCAGATAGTAGGCGTCGCTACCCGTGAAGACGGTAGTGATATCGATGGCATCAAAAAAAGCCTGCATATGCGGAATGGGCTCAGCGGGTGCATGCTCCGGTACCGGGTCCGATTCGGGATGGAAGCTGTCCGGCAACCCCTCGATCTGGCACGCGTTGAACACGCGATAGGATTTCTGGAAACGGAAGACGCGGGCCTCGTCACCATCTGCCTCACCATCGTCTCGCGCCTCGTCGCCCTCACCCTGCCTCCGGCTTTGGCCATAGTAGACCACCACGGAGGACTTCTCGCCCTTGCGCACTTTGGCGTCCAGGGCATTGGCCTGTGGAATGGTCATCCAGTAGGGCGAGCTGTAGCCCGCCATCACAGTCCGCATGGTCAGCAGGAAGTTGTTGACGCCTTGATATGCCTCGCCGTTGTGACGGAGCGGGCGGGAACTGCCACCGGCGGTCCAGGGCTTGCGCCACGGCAGGACACCGCGCTCGATGATACGGATGATTTCGTTTGTGATGACCTCGGAGGCATCGAATTTGGGCGTGCGGGAACGGGCCATGGCTGGCCTCCTTTCGAGTGTTGGTGTGAGGGGATAGTGATCAGGCTGGCCGACTGGCGCGTGGATCGTTGACGATCCTGGCACCAAGCTCTTCGACCATGTCGATGTACGTGGTTAGAGAGACGGCCCGGCCAGGACCCCAAGGTTCAGGGTCGACCGATCCTCCCCGTGTTACGCGGGGGAGGTTCGCGAAAGCGATGACATCGGTGACGGGTCGGATATCGATGAACGGCGTGCCTCGTGCGACCGCAAGAGCGGCCAAGGGAAAGCGCTCGATCGGCGCGAAGGTCGACACTGTGGTCCAACCCAAATGGATGAATGTCCCGCCATCGCCGCAGATCAAATGGGCGTTCGGCAATGTCGCCGCCTGCCTGAGATGGACGAGATCGCGCAACACGGTCTCGCGTTCGAGCCGCCGTGCCAATTCCAGCTGGCCAGCTCGGCGCAGTTCCTTGTGCCGCCACCAGGAGGCGGCGGTCGCGCGCAGCACGCGCAAGACACCTGTTTGCATGGGAATGCCCTTAATCAGGAAAGACAGACCGGAACCCGGCCCGGACCCGTCCGAGGGACCCCAAAGGCCCTCATCCGTCAGTCACAAAACCCGAAGGACACTTTCACTTTTCCCGGCCCCACCAGCCCGGGAAAAGAACTTCAGGGGCCGGCACGGCCCCAGTTTTCTTCATTGCACGCAGAAACTCAGGATCGGCAACGGACATCGGCAAGGCCACACCTAAGAGTTCTATTTTTACAATTCATATCAATGAATTATAGCAAGCCTCAGATCGGCAATCTTCTCTGGTGACTGTCTGACATATCCTAGCGGTGCTTGTCCTGAGCACCGGATGCGACAAGCCTCTTCACTTCGCTGACAGGGAATAGCTGGTACTACGTCCACCAGCGTCATCTTTCTCAAGTGCTCCCAAGTCGATCAGGTCGAGGATGTCGCGATATGCGGTGTCCTGCGAACACTTCTCTATCTTCGCATATTTCGACGTCGTGAGTTTTCCTTCGAACCCATCGAGGAGGCGGTTAAGCATGTCCCGCTGGCGGTCGTTGATGTTGGCCGTTGCGTATTTCTCCCAGAACCGCGCCTTTTGAAACACAGCCTCCAAAATGATCTCTGCGCCATCAAATGCGCGGTCGAGGCAATTCAGGAACCAAATGAGCCAAGTCGTGACATCAAGCCCCCCCTTCTGCGTCGTCTCGAGCATATCGTAATAGGCGCTCCGCTCCTGACGGATTTGGGTCGACATGCTGTAAAACCGCTGTGAACTGCGTTCGGATCGCGCCAACGCCATATCCGCGATCGCACGCGCAATGCGCCCGTTGCCATCGTCGAAGGGGTGGATCGTGACGAACCACAGATGTGCAATTGCGGCATGAATAACGGGATCCGTATCGGGGGCCTGATTGAACCAGGTCAGAAACCGCGCCATCTCTGTATCAAGCCGTGCTGCTCCCGGCGCCTCAAAATGCACGCGCTCGCGACCCATAGGTCCTGAAACAACCTCCATAGGGCCGATCCGCCACTGCCCTACGGTGATCCGGGTCATTCCGCTTCGCCCCGTCGGAAAAAGGGCGGCATGCCAGCCGAACAATCGCTCCGCGTCCAGCGGTTGGTCATACGCTTGCGTCGCGTCCAGCATCATCTCGACGACCCCATCGACATGGCGATCAGACGGGATCAGCCCGCCGATTTCGAGCCCCAGCCGTTTTGCGATAGACGACCGAACCTGATCTTTGTCGAGCGTCTCGCCTTCGATCTCGCTGCTCTTGACGACATCACTGGTGAGAGTTCGCAACATCGCTTCGTTTTGAAGATCAAAGCCAAGGCCTTCCATGCGTCCCAAGAGCTTGCCTTGTCGGTGGCGGACAGCGGCAAGTTGTGAAGACAGCTTGGCCTTGTCCCAAGAAAACTGCGGCCAGTCAGTGATTTCGTGAATGTAGGTCATATTTTGCGCATTCCTTGCGGAGATTATACCGCATAATCTCGTCAAGACAACAATAACTGCCGCAAAATCTGCGGAGAATACAGGCGGCAATCTCCGCATGCCCCACCTGGAACTCTGAACGTGGAAAAACTGCGTCCCCATCCCATCATGCAGCCTGCCCGCTCAATCGACCATAGAAGCTGCGCTCGAGATGCAGCTCCCCTGCCCCGGCTTTCTCGACCATGCCACGCAGATATCCGCCCGGTGACGCCACTTCGCCGGCGCAGTGCTTGTCGAACGTGAGAACCAGCGCCGCAGTCGCGATTTGTGGCCCAAGTCGGTCCTGCGCGAGGTTCCAGGCGTGTTCAGAAACGCCGATCATCGGCCTCAACTGCCCCACAACACGGTGCAGATCGCCCCAATCCTTCAGGTATCCGCCCATATTGCGCGCCCAGGACGCAAATTCAGGACAGGCTTGCATGACTGTCGGCAGATCAAGAGCTGCCCCGCGCTTCTTACGCGTTTCAGCCACCCAATCTTCCAACTCCCTATCAACCCGCTCTTCCGGTGGCGCATTTGGCACCACGCTCGCCGCTTCCTCTTTTTCTGAGGAATTACAGGTTACAGGATTAAGTTGGTTTGTAATTAGTATATGAGGTTCGGAAATGACCTCCCTGGGGTCCATTTCTTGAGTCTTCTGAAGTGCTTGCTCGGTGGTTTCGCCTGTGTTTTCCACAACCTCATCCGCCCGAACTGCCTTGAGATAGGCCACCTCGACACGCTCCTGAAGCTCCCGGAACCATTCCAAGAGCCGTGTGAGCGTCTCAGAGGCCGTGTCCCGTCGAGGAAGACGGTCCAGGAGATCCTCAAAGAGGCCTGTGAGCTGCGTCCAGGGGCCTCTCAGAGCGCTGCCGAGCGCCGCTTCGATCCTGGCGCGGATCATCCGGTGCGCAACCGTGATCTGGCGCTTCAGGCGCTGACACAGCTCACGCTCAGCCTGCAATTCGGCGTGCAACTGCGCGAACTCTTCGACGCGGGCCGACAGCGGCGACAAATCGAAGCCGTAGGCCTCGATGATGACGCCATCCGCGTCCCTGCGGCCCCACCGCTTGCCGTTGGGGCTGTCTTTGAAGGAGATCAGCCCGATCTCCGCCAGGCGCCGTGCGTGGCGTTTTAGCGCGGACAGCGAGAAGCCTGTCTGCTCCATCAGATAGGCATTGGATGCCCAGACGATCGGGCGGCGTCCCTCCTCCCAGTCCCGGGCCTGTGTGAATGCCCCGAGCGTGTCCAGGAGCATCATATCGCCCGCCTTGAGACCAATATGGGCACCCACGCGCTTTACGGCCACGAAGGCCTGTGCCTTGGGAACGGCTGCTTTCTCGCCGACCTGTGCATGTTGCTCAGCCACTGCGAGTCCTGCCGTTGCTTTGCGCCACCCGGACGGTTGGTTGATATTGGACACACCTCCACCAATCTGAGGCATGCCTGTCCCAGTCGCTCCATGCGGAGCATCATTGAATTTTTTCATTTTTTTTGCCAGCAGACAAAGAAATCCCGTTCGCTCAGGAGCGATTTCTCTTGTGTGGTGATTCGGTGGCTGCTAGATTCTAGGTGTCTAATCTAAGAATTGCGCTTTGCGCAGCAGCCCTCGAAGCTCCGGTTTCGGGGGTTTTTCTTTGCTCGCCTTCCTCCTTTCTGCTCGTCCTCAGTTTTCATCCGTCCGGTTTACAGTTGTAAACTCGGCGTAGGATCTCTTGATGATTTCAGCCAGGTTGTCGTCGAGCCATTCCGCAAACTGCGCATTGGCACCTGATTTCTTGACTGACATCGATACAGAACCGCGACCTGTCTTGATCGTCACGCCCTCGACTGGTGTCACTTCAGAGGTGACGTTGCCTTGTCGCGCCCCTCGCTTGGAGGCTTCTTTCAACAGCACTTCCAATCGGTCGTCGGAACTCACTTCCTGACCGCAGTTTTTTAGAACGGACAGAGCAACATTCTCAGTGAGCTTTTTGGAGATGAAGAGCTCCGCAAGAGCGGTCCATTTGGGTCTGCCAGATTTCGGCGCAGCCCCAACAAGATCACCTACCTTTACCGGCACGTTCTGGGTCACTTTCATCAAATGCGATAGACCTGAGGCGGACAGGCTCAAAACCTGCCTCACCGTGGGAGTGGCATGACCGGCCTCCAGGATAGCTTCTGCAAAACGCGCCTTTTCGTAGAATGAAAGGTTGCGGCGGGCAGCGTTTTCCAAACCTTTTGCAAGAAGAGCCGTTTGGTCATCGATGTCTTGGACATTGGAGCGAACCTTGATGCCAAGTTCCCGACAGGCTCTCAGTCGCCGCCGACCATAGATTGCCTCATACCGCCCTTCGGACTTCGCCTTTCGAACAAGGATTGGGACTTGTTGTCCACCATCCCGGATGCTGTTCTTGAGAGCATCGAACCCTGCGCCGTCATCGTCGGAGTTTACAGCTGTAAACTCGTCGAGCCGGTCCGTTGGACCCCAGTCATCAATTAGGTCCGGATCTATTTCACGAATTGCAGCAAGAGACCCCTGCAGCGCTCCGAAAGCAGGTGCACTTGTCTTCGCGACCTTTTCCGCCGACTTTGCACCAGACCGCGCAATAGCGCTGGCAATACCGGACATTTCTTGGAGTGATTTCCTAGCCATTATGAACGTCCCCACGCTTGCTGGATCATCCGCTCGACTTCTTCTCCCACCGCATCCATGGAGCCCTTGGCGCGGTCATAGGTCGCTCGCGTCATCTCAGAACGAACAACTTCATAGATCGACTGCTTGAGCATCGTAGCGTCGCTGATTGCTGTGCTCTTCAGCGCAGTCGCCGACATGACCCGATCTTGAAACAAGGCGCGCATGAACGAAGTGAGCTGCTGCGAAGGCACATCGGTTGGCTCGTCGCGGGTGACCAAAAACTTGAAATGATCGTATTGCAGCGTCGCGCCGGCGTCTTCAATCACCCCCATGTACGCACCTGCGAGTTCGAGAAACTGGGCCGTGGACGACACATCCAGCATGGACGGCGTGAGAGGCACGAGCAGCGAACTCGCCGCTGCCATCCCTGCGATTGTCAGGAACCCGAGCTGCGGCGGACTATCCACAAGAACCAAGTCAAAATCATTTTCCACCTGGACAAGCGCGTTCCGAATGCGTGTGAAAAACGGCTGATCCGGGTTCGAATGAACCGCGGATTCCGTTTCAAACTCGGAGAGGATCAACCGCGATGGAGCGATTGACAGGCCGGGAAAATAGGTCGGCTGCACGACATCAGCCATCTCGACCGAATCATCGTACCGGATCGCGTCGTAAATCGTCAGCCCATCAAACTCGATCTCCGGGCTAATCCCACACATCGATGTAAGCGAGCCTTGCGGATCGAGGTCCACAGCGAGCACCCTGTAACCACGTAGCGCAAAATAGTGGGCAAGGTGAATCGTCGTGGTACTTTTGCTGCTGCCACCTTTGAAGTTCATCAGCTGCCAAACCTGGAGCTTCTCCTCAGGTGAGCGGCGGGGCACATATCGGCCCTTTGTACGAGACGAGCGCTCGAGGATCTCTCGTGCGTTCCAAATCTCTTGGGCGGAGTAATACCGGCGGCCACCACGGATGTCGCTTGGCTCAGGAACCGTTCCCTCGGCATGCACTTTTCGCATGAACTGGCCAGATACACCCAACAACTCGGCGACCTCCGGAGCAGCGAAGGCACGCAGCGACTTTGTGTTGTCTGGTGCGAAAGCCGCAAGAAGGTGCTCTCTGATCGCCGCGTTCAGCCGTTCGGAAATTTCGGTTGCGAGGGCTGATGGCCTTTCGGTACTAAGCGGTGTCACTGGAATCATGTGGTTGCCCCAAATTCAAACATGTGGCTTTTTTCGCGCCACTTGGGGATAAAAGGTGTGATTCACCCAGTTAAGTCAAGATTTTTCGCATATATAGTGTCTAATTAGGCAGAACTAGACTACATGCGCCGTCCATTAAACCATTCGTGTTTACAGCTGTAAACACTCCGGCAGGACAGGTTGCCCGCGGGAAACCCTACTCAGACTTCGGTCGAACCCCAGAGAATCACTCGCTGAACCATGTCATCATCCTGGATTGCAGTCTTGCCAAGATTGGCGTTGAGAACAATATCCTGGATCGCCAGGGTGAAGTAGGCGGCCCCGGCCACATACTTCTGCGTCTTCCAAGTGCCGTTGCGTTCAACCAGGAGACCACGGGATGAGCAGACGACAACTCAGTGCGTGGGGCAACGCGATTCCCGCTGGCAACCGGCTCAACAGCGACCTCATTGTAGGAGCTCAAGGTCGAGACCAAACCGGCGCTCTTGGCAGACTCGGTTTTGGCGCTTTCGCACTCAAACAAATGGAGGTCAATGCTGTGCGCCTTTATTTTGGTGATGCAATGGTAACCAGAGCGTAGGAGTCCAAGGTTGTGAAATCCTAAAAGCGAAGCGGGGAAGGGTAGGGGGACGGGAGATTTCAATGCGAGAAATGACCGGCAGGGTTTGAGAAGGCTCCAAAAGGATAACCAACTTAACCGGGGCGTTTCGCACGAGCATAAAATCCGCCGACGCCAACGTGAAGCACAACGTCACGGCGATGGTCCCAAGGCGGATCGCGCCGAGGAAGTACTAGGGCAGGGGCCTAGGATCAGCGTTCAAGTTGAACGAAGCGCTGGCCAATTGCCGCAGGAAGGCAGGGCTCAGTTGGGAGGACACCGGGGTTTTTCTTGCCGGCATCCAGTCTTTGTGCTCGGTCGAGGACCTGACGGTGCAAACCCATCAGGTGGGCCGTGCATTGGCGGAGAAATACCAGCTATCGGTCAATGACGCGATGGTCGTGTCGGCCGAGTTGATCTCTGGGTGCACGACGTTGAGGGGTGAGGACATGCACGACGGATTGCTCATCGAGGGTCAGTTGCGCGTCGTCAATCCGTTTGTCTAACCAGCAAACCAAGACGCTCGGCCCGTTCCAACAGCATTTTCACCGAAGATGGCTGCCAACTTGTCCGTCCGCGTGGTGTGCGCTCACGCATCGATTCCAGCCGATCGCAGATCGCCACTAGCGTGATGTCCGGGTCCGCGCCCTTGATGGCAGCGACGATCGCGGGCAGGCGGTCGTCGGTTTCGCGACGTCCGGCGCGGCCCAGAACCTCGGCGGGCAGGAACCCGTCGCGCACATAGGCTTTCACGGCGCGCAGCAGGCGGCTTTGCGTCCAGCGGCGATCATGGGGCAGGGGGCCGTTGATAATCCGCAACATGTCTTCCCAAGCCATATCGGGCCGCAGGCGGCGCACATGGGGCACCCAATCCTGCGCGGTCTCGTTCAGCCGCTCCATGTAGCCGTCTTGCCGCGCCAGTCGCACCTTGCGTAGCGCCGCTGGATCGCGGGCGCGCAGGCCCGGGTTGCCGCCGACTCGGCCCTTAGTACGGGCGCTCGCCAGCCCCGCCTTGGTGCGTTCCCGGATCAGCGCGCGTTCGAACTCGGCCGCGGCGCCCAGAACCTGCAGCGTGAACTTGCCTTGTGGCGATGCCGTGTCGATGGGGTCCTGGAGAGAACGGAAGAAAGCCCCCTTGGCCTCCAGACGTTCGATCACCTCCAGCAAGTGCGACAGAGACCGTGCAAGCCGGTCGATCCGAACGACAACCAGCGTGTCGCCGCTCTGGACGCGTTCGAGCACGCGGGCAAGTACTGGCCGCGCACGATTGCCGCCTGAGGCGTGTTCTTCAAAGATCTCTACGCAACCCGCAGATTGAAGGGCCTCAGACTGGGGCAGGGGGGTCTGATCCTCTGTGGAAACTCGCGCGTAGCCTATCAGGGGCATAAAACGGGCCCTTTGCAATTTAAGATATTACCAATAAACGACCATTTAGTCGAGAAGCTCGCTCGCCGGGTTCTCAGCGACGTCGACATCGTCGTAATACTTCTGCGCCTGTGCCGGCGAGCGATGTAGAGAAAGCCGCATCGCGGCGGGCAGGGGAGTACCGGCAAGGGCTGCCTGGGTCAGGAAGCCAGAGCGGAGCCCGTGTGGGGATGCAAAATCCCTGTCGATTCCGGCGGTCTCCAACAACCGTTTGACGATCTGATTTACCGATGCGTCCGACAACCGCTTCTGCCCCAGGGCTCCAGTCCGGGTGATCCGTCGAAACAATGGTCCTTTTTCGATCTCGGCCGCATCAATCCAGGCGACGAGCGCCCGGGCAGCGCGGCCCTTGAGCACGAGTTTCGGGGTGCTTCCTGCATCTGTCGTCTTGGTCCCGGGCAGCTGGATCCAGACGACACCCGTGGCGTCAAAGGTTTCCAGATCAATGTCGCGGCGATTGAGACTGACGATCTCAGAACGGCGGCGGCCGCCCGACGCCCAACCCAGCAACAGAATTGCGCGATCACGAATGCCGCGAAGTCCGGGACCTGCTGCCTCGGCGAGTTGCAACAACAAATCTCTCGTGATCGGATGAGCCGATTTCGGGGCAGGGGGCCTTGCCGCGGCTTTGCGCGCCTTCGCGCGAGCCTGTCGCACCAGCGGCGCTTCAAAGGGTGATGCGAGATTTCGCATCCGGTGAAACGCCCGCCAAGACGCGATGCGTCTATCCAGCGTCGAGGGAGCGGGGCAGGCGAGGCTCTTGCGCAGTCCTATGGCAATCAGCGCTCGCGCAACCTCACCGGCCTTCCGTGCATCGTTGCTCAGATCGCGACTGTGATCGAGGATGAAGCGCAGCGCGACATCTTCGCTTTCGGGCCATGCCAACGCCGGTTCATCAGCAAAGCGCATTTTCTTCCAGGCCGAGAGATAGATCAGATCCCGCTCATAGGCCCTCCTTGTGTTTTCGGGTGTGCCGCGCGCGTAAAGATCGTTGAGCGCCTCGCGGTCCTCGGCATCGAGACGCGGAGCCCGATAGGGCAGGGGGCTCTCCCTCGTCGCGCTGAGTAATTTTGACCGTGGTTTCATGCGCTGAGGGTGACGAGAATGGTCGTTTCTGTCAACATACGATAATTGTATCTTATCGTATCTTACATTGCATTCTGCAAAACTCTTGAGTAGATATCAATATGTCCCTATTTTGCTCATTATGCAGCGTCATCCCTATATTTTAGAAGCCGGTAGCGAAGAGTCCGAGCGCGGAATCTACGATCCGGAGCCAATTCAAGATGACGACCTCTGGTTCATGCCTGCCAGTTTTAGTGGGGAAGCTGACGACCTCGCGCCTCCGCTCCCCCGGGCAGATCACTCCAGGCTCATTGATGTTGACGCATGGCGTGAGGCGGAGGCCAGTCTTGCCGTATCATTGGCTAAGGTCGCGGCGAAGCTTGGGGCCCTCGACGAAAGATTGCGCCGGGCCCCAGAGGGCTGGCGGCACCGGCTCGCGCTGATCGAAGCATCTGGCGTGAGCTGGCTCGGGACCGAACGGATCTCGGCGGAGCGCCTGTCACTTTGGCGGGCCGTGCGGCTCAGTGGCGTCCAGGAAGACAACCAGGCACTCGCGCGGGCCGATTGGGCCTGCCGCCGACTGACGGCCGGGCCAATGCCCGACGTGACGTCGGCTGAGAGTGTCATGGACTTCCTGGGTCGCCAGGAACCCGCTGAGGTGGATCATATTCTTCATCCTTCCGGTGAGCCGATCAGCGACCAGTTGGCCGCATGGTGCGAAGAAATGAACCGGGCCGGGGACCTGCATCCGATCAGTCGTGCCGCATTTGGGCAATACCTGTGGGGGCCAACCGGCCTGCTGGCTCATGTGCCAGGCGCAGAGATGGAGGCAGCAGTACTTTCTGCGAGGATCGCCACCGACGGGTTGACGGGCGGGGCGGTGTTCCTGCCGCTGGCGGGTGGCGGGCTGTCTGGGCTCCGTCGCGTCGGAAATCCGGCGGAGCGGCTTCGGCGGTTTTTGAAGGGGGCAGAGGCGGCGATACTGGCTACGCTGCGACATCTCGATCAGCTTGAGGCGTGGCAAGGCAGGGCGTCGCACGCGCTGAAAGGCCGATCGGGACGCACGCCGAAGCGAATGGTTGAAGTTCTCTCCGAATGGCCGCTGGTTTCCGCGCCGATGGCAGAAGAAATAACCGGGGCCAGCCGGGCGGCCCTTCAACGCAATCTCAATGATATGGCTCAGATGGGACTCATCCGCGAAATCACCGGGCAGGGCCGATACAGAGTGTGGTGCGCACTTGTATAAAAAGGTGTTCCCTGGAACGAACCCCGGGCCTGACTGCCAAATCCGAAGGCCTAACCGGCCGCCTTCGCGAGCCCCCGGCGTATTTCTGGAATGACGTTTGCGCCGAGAATCTCGATGGCCTCCAGCATGGATCGGTGATCGATAACGCCCACCCCGAATTGCAGCAGGATCCGATCAAAACGCAAAACCTCATGGGCGGCGAGAATCTTTTCGGCCAATTGCGAGGGGCCACCGGCAAAATAGCCGCCATTGGGACCGGAAAACTTCTCGAACATCTCGCGGCTCTGCATGGGCATGCCGCGTTCGCGGCCGAGTTTGCCCATCTTCGCCGAATGCGCTGGATAGTAGATGTCCAGCGCGGATTTCATGCTGTTATGCACAAAACCATGGGCTGTCAGCGATGTCATCAGGCGCAGTGCCCTATGGCCCGCCTCATGCCCGGCCTGGTGATAAAGCTGGAACATCGGCGCGACACGCTTCCATTCGCCGCCCAGAATCAATGCCATCGCCATCGGCAGTCCCATGGTGCCGGCCCGCATGGCCGATTGCGGCGTGCCGCCAACCCCCAGCCAGATCGGCAGTTGCAGCTGAACCGGCCGCGGATAAACACCGAGCCCATCGAGAGGCTGGGTGTGGGCGCTCCCCGGCCAGTTTGCGTGCTCGGCCTTGTTGATCTCCAACAGCATGTGCAGCTTTTCGATGAACAGATCATCGTAGTCGTACATGTCATAGCCAAAGAGTGGGAAGGATTCAGAGAACGCCCCCCGCCCGGCGATGATTTCGGCGCGACCATCGCTCAGACCATCCAGCGTGGCGAATTGCTGAAACACCCGCACCGGGTCATCGGAACTGAGCACCGAGACCGTGCTGGTAAAGCGGATGCGCTTTGTCTGTGTCGCCGCGGCGGCGAGGGCAACCGCGATAGAGGAGACGGCGTAATCGTCCCGGTGATGTTCGCCGAGTCCGTAGACATCAACCCCGACCTGATCGGCCAGAGTGATCTCTTCGACGATGTTGCGCAGGCGTTCGGGCGCGCCAACGACCTGCCCGGTAACCGGGTTGGGACCTATATCGCCAAAGGTAAAAAGCCCGATTTCCATTGCGGTTCGCTCGATTGTTCCAGGGTCCGGCTCAGCTTATCGCAATAATGAGCTTGCCGGTTACACGGCCCTCAGCGCTGAGTTCATGGGCTGGGCCGACCTGATCCAGGGAGAAGGTTCTTTCGATGCGTAGATCCAACGCGCCCTCGGAGTAGAGCCGCGCTGCCTCCTGTAGCGCCTGTTCCGGCTGTGCCTGCGGGGTGGGCGAGAATTGGGCACCATATTCGGGGGCGGAGAAATCGACGATTGAGATAACCCGCGACGCCTCGCCGGTGATTTGGATCAGTTCGGGAATGTTGCCCGCGCCGACCAGGTCGAGGGTCGCGTCGATCCCTTCTGGCGCAAGGGTCTTCAACCGGTCGGCGAGCCCGGGTTCGTAGGTGGTCGGCGTTGCTCCGAGACCGCTCAGATAGTCATGCTTGGCTGCGCTGGCTGTGCCGATGACGGTGATCCCGCGCGCCTTAGCGACCTGGACCGCGACCGAACCGACGCCGCCAGCCGCGCCGGAAATCAGGATCGTCTCGCCCGCCTTGGCTCCGACATAGTCGAGGCTGCGAATGGCGGTCTCCGAAGCGACTGTCATCCCTCCAGCCACGTCAAAGGGCATCGCATCAGGTTTGGCCGTCCAGTAGTTCAGCACTGCATAGTCCGCGAATGTGCCGATACCTGCACCAAAAACGGCATCGCCCACGGCCACGCCGCTCACGCCTTCACCAACCTCATCGACCATTCCGGAGGCTTCGAACCCCACGCCAGCGGGAAACTCAACGGGCATGAAATCCTTGAAATACCCGGCCCGGATCTTCCACTCCGCCGGATTTACCCCGGCTGCGCGGACCGCAATCCGCACCTGGCCGGGCCCGGCATGGGGTTCGTCAACTTCGACCAGTTCAAGGACTTCAGGTCCGCCGAACTCATTGAATTTGATTGCTTTCATTGCCGTCTTCCTTAATTTACTCGCGAGCGGGACTATCAATTTCTATGTGGTTTGCCAGGTCGGCATTTTGTCAACTTTGATCCGTAGGCCTTTCACCCGGGGTAGACTTTCAGCGCGACCAGGGTCTCCAACATCTGGCTCTTGTCGTAGGAAACGAAATCGACGCCGGTCACTGCCGGATCGGCAGCGATTGCGGCGGAAACCAGCCCAACTTCCCCATTCGCAACCCAGTTCGGATCAACGTGTTCGCGTGCACGTGTAACCACTGGGCCAAGGACCTGCGACGCGACGCGAAGCCGGTCACCAAGTTCAGCGGTCAGCACCTTGCGCATCATTAAAAGCGCCGCCTGCTGCATGTTGATAATCGACGCGCCGGGCACCGGCATCTGGGCGCTTCCCCCGAGGATCAACTGGTAGGTTCCAGATTGCGGCAGATGGGGAACCCAAGCGCGAACCGTCGCGACATGGGCGCTACTTACGCTGACAAAGAAGCTCTGCCAGTCTTCGTCCGAGATTTCCCACAGGGGGTTTTTCTGCCACCATCCGCCGATCGAAGCAACGATATCCGTAACCGGGCCGAATTCGCTAATGACGCGCTTGGCCATCTCCTCAGCGTCTTCGAAGCTGGCGGAGTCGCCGGATACAAAATCCACCCTTCCCGGACCTTCGAGATCCGAAAGGATTCCTCGCAGCTCATCGATCTTGCGATCGGTTCTGGACGGAACGACGACATGTGCACCAGATTTCACCCATGCGCGAATAATCCCCTCGCCAACATCTCCGGTTCCTCCGGCAATGACCACACGGCGGTGACCTAAATCTGGATAACGGGCTTTTGCCAAATCAATAATCTCAGCCAAATTGAGCGCTCCTGTTGTTTGTAGCAGTCAGGCAAGGCCCGATGCTTGTTCGAGTTATTCGTTCAAAGTGCCTTCTCAGTGGCGCGGACCGTTTCGGCCCAGGGGGTTGTCGGGCGCCCGATCAACTTTTGAAGCGTGTGGCTTTCATCCATCAGCGCACCCTTGGCTGCATTGGCGTCGCTGTCGGCAAGCAGCGCGGCAATCGGGGCGGGCAGGCCGGCGCCTTCCAAAGCGCCAGCAAATTCCGCCTCGCTCATGTTGACATAGGCGACGGGCTTTCCGGCCGCCGCAGAGATCACCTCGACAAACTCGGCCATCGTGTAGCTTTCGTCCCCGGCCAACTCGTAGATCGCCCCGGACTGAATGGTATCGGCGGCCAAAACGGCAACGTCGCCTTCTGCATAGTCCTGACGGGTCGCGCTAGAGAACAGCCCGTCGCCAGCCGCGCCGAGATAGGCCCCATGTTCGAGCGCGGGCGGGATCGAAGCCGTCTGGTTCTCGGTATACCAGCCATGGCGCAGGAAGGCGTGAGGCAGGCCGGAGGCCCTGATCGCCGCTTCGGTTTCGCGATGGTCGGCGGCAAGTCCGATGCTGTTCGTCTCGGCCCTGAGAACCGAGGTATAGGCAAGAAAGCCAACACCGGCCGCCACAGCGGCATCAACCGCATTCTTGTGTTGCTCGGCACGTCTGCCCATTTCGGAAGCAGAGATCAGGAGCAGCCGGTCGATGCCCTGAAAGGCCTGCTCGAGCGATGCGCGGTCGTCGTAGTCGCCGATGCGCACTTCAACGCCGTGCCCTTCCAGAGCGGCAGCCGCGTCGGGTCTACGCACAAGGGCCACGACGTTCTTGGCCGGAACCTTGCCGACCAGTTCGGCAACGACAAGCGCGCCGAGTTGGCCCGATGCACCTGTGACGAGGTATTTTGCCGTCTGATCCGCCATGAACATGTCCTTTACTTTGATTCTGGTATACATATGAGGTATGGTCTCTTTCAGTTACCTACTATTGCTCAGCATTGGAAGAAGGCAGTTGCAAATGACCAGGGAACACCAAAGTAACCCTGCTGATGTGCTCGGTGACCTCATCAAGCATTTCGAGACCAGTCCGGAAGGCGGCATTGATACGGCAAGTTGTCCGGTCCGCGATGTGCTGGACCGTATCGGAGACAAATGGTCGGTTCTGATCCTGACGCTGCTCGCTCGTGAGCCAAAGAGGTTCAGCGCATTGAACAGGGTTGTCGGTGACATCTCCAAGAGGATGCTGACCCAGACGCTGCGCTCGCTGCAGCGCGATGGGCTGGTTGAGCGGACCGTCTACCCGACGACACCGCCGATGGTCGATTATCGTCTGACGGATCTTGGCCGGTCCGCGCTCGAACCTCTGGCCGGGCTGATTGTCTGGGCCGACCGAAGCCATGACCAGATCCGCCAGGCGCGTGAGGCGTTTGACCATAAGGGAGAGGATATGCCCCTGGTTTCCTAGGGTCCGGGCCCCTGCCTTCAATGACCTGTCAGGTTTGTCACGGTCGACACGCCGGATGAGCCAGTCCTCGGGTCAACACATATGTCGATCGGCCCAAACGAATGGGCAGCCTTGGAAAGGTTCCTTTCATGCGCAGTTTCTATCTCACAGCCCTCGTCCTGGGCCTGCTGACTGCGGTCGGCCCGCTGGCGATCAACATGTATCTGCCCGCGCTTCCAGTCATCGAGGATGTCTTTGACACCGACACGGTGACCGTTCAGCTAAGCCTTCTTTCGTTCTTTGTCTCCATGTCACTGGCTCAGCTCATCTATGGCCCGCTTTCGGACATGTTCGGCCGCAGGCTGCCGCTATTCATCGGTCTGACACTCTATCTGCTGGGGGCGGTCGGTTCCGCGCTGGCCCCGGACATTCAATGGCTGATCGCCGCGCGTGCGCTTCAGGGGCTGGGCGCAGCAGCGGGAATGGTGATCGCGCGTGCCGTCATTCGAGATCTCTATACCGGCCCTCAGGCCGCGCAGCTCATGGCCACGCTAATGCTGGTGGTCAGTATTGCGCCGGTCCTCGCTCCGCTGGCGGGAAGCGCTGCGCTCGCCGCAGGTGGTTGGCGCACGATCTTCTGGTCGATGGCGGCGGCGGCCATCGCGGCGCTTGTGCTTCTGACCACCGCGCTCAAGGAAACCCGCCCCCCCGAACAGCGCGGCGACAGCAGCCTTGCACGCTCGCTCCGGGACTACGCAAGCCTTCTGCGCGAACCGAGGTTTCTCGGCATCGTCTTTGTTGGTGCATTCGGGTTGGCCAGCTTCATGGCCTATGTGGCGAACTCGTCCTTCATCCTGATCGAGTACTATGGACTGAGCCCGACGCAATACAGCCTCGCCTTTTCGATCAACGCCGCAGGGTTTATCGGCGTCGCCCAACTCAACGGGTATCTGAGCCGACGCTTCGGGCTAGGGCCGATGATCCGGTTTGCGACGGCGGCGAATGTGGCTGTCATGCTGCTGCTGCTGATCACGGAACTGGTCGGGATCGCAACGCTGCCGGTGATGATTGTTCTGCTTCTATGCGGCTATGCGTTTCTGGGTCTCGTCGTGCCGGGCACGGCGGTGCTCGCTCTGGAAGATCATGGAGAAAAAGCCGGAACGGCGTCAGCGCTGATGGGTGCACTGCAATTCATGACGGCGACGGTCATGATCGGGATTGCGGGCGCATTCTTTGACGGCACGCCCATTCCGATGATCGTGGCCATCGCAGCCTGTTCCGTGATCGCTTTTGCTCTGGCGATGCTTTCTGTACCTCGAAAGGAGGCGCAGATCCCCGCTGAATAGGGTGTCGGCGCCGGTCAGGCTGCGCCTGCGGCCACCTTCCCGATCCGGTAGGTGCAACGGCGGCCACCTCTCACAATATGCTCGACCCTCTCGATGGCGGTACCAGGGCCCAGAACCTGCTCAAAAACCGCCTGTTCGGACCGGCAGAAACCTTGACAGAAACGCGCGGCAGCGCAGATCGGGCAGTGGTTTTCGACAAATAGGAACGTCCCGTCACCGGCATCCTCGAAACTCGCCATATAGCCTTCGTCAGAGCGCAGTTCAGCCAGTCTGGCGACGCGCTCCTTCAGGCTGCCGCATCCCACCATCGCGGCTTCGTATTGTGCCCGTGTCCTAGTCTCTCTGGCCGAGATAACCCGATCCAGGGCCTCCGCACCCAACTCATCCTGAATGCTGCTCAGGATTTCAACGGTTAGCCCGGCGTGGGTATTCGGAAACCGTGCCTGCCCCTTTTCGGACAGGTGCCAGTAGGTCGATGGACGGCCTCGGCTCGCACTGCGCCGCTCTTCGCGGACCAGCCCGTCATTCGAGAGCTTCATGAGCTGCTGGCGCGCGCCCTCACCGGTGATCCCAAGCCGTTCGCCGATCTGCGACGAGGTCAACGCGCCCTGCATCTTCAGGGTCATCAGGATGCGATCCGACGGCGCACGTGGTGCATCCGGGTATTTTTCCAAGTGATCGCTTGACATATTGGCCGGATTGTTTTTCAAAGTCTTCACTTGTTTAATTACCCGCTCACGTACCATGACGCAAGCCGGACCCGATAAGGAGAGACATGATGGCCTTTGAATTGCCCGCCCTAACCTACGACCACGCAGCCCTTGCCGCGCGGGGGATGAGCCAGGAAACGTTGGAATTGCATCACGACAAGCACCATCAGGCCTACGTAACCGCGCTCAACGGCTTTGTGGACGCGAACGCCGACCTGCAAGGCAAGACACTGGAAGAAATCATCGCGCTCACCTATGGCGATGCCGATCGTGCGCCCGTGTTCAACAATGCGGGCCAACACTGGAACCACATTCATTTCTGGAACGCACTTTCGCCTGCGGGTGGCGGCATCCCGGGTAAACTCGAAGGCAAGATTGTCGATGCCTTCGGTTCGGTCGAGCAATTCAAGGCCGATTTCAAGACCGCAGCCAACGGTCAGTTCGGCTCCGGCTGGGCGTGGCTGATCCAGAAATCTGATGGCACATTGGCCGTCACCAAAACACCGAACGGCGTGAACCCGCTGGCTACAGGAGAGGGCACGACGCTGCTGGGCCTCGATGTCTGGGAACACAGCTACTACGTCGACTTCCGCAACCGGCGGCCCGACTATGTGACCAACTTCCTCGACAACCTGGCGAATTACGAATTTGCCGAAGCCAACCTCGCCTGAACGCGAGTCGGTCTCGGCGTCGGGGCCCAGTTTGAAACAGGCTTTCTGCGTTCCGAGTCGGCTCGACAATTCGATGCGTATCGGCCATTTCTTGATCTCAAACTCAAGAGAAGACCAAGTGAATACTCTTCTCGGATCTCACGTCAGACTTATGTAGGGCCTCCTTCAGTTGCCTTCCTCAAAAAAAGGCCTGGGGACAGCCGGCTCAAGCGAAGGAGAGTCACCAATTAGTGACCTAGCGACGGCGCATGGCAGAACGTTTGGAGGTGGGTGACACCGGGTGTAGCGCGGCTTATAGCATGAAATCGTCCAAGCAGTTTGGGCGATTATTCTCAAACAAGGAGGACGGGAACTGGATTTGCCAATTTCGCGACGCGCACCGAAACTCGTGATTTTTGACTGTGACGGTGTGCTCGTAGACTCCGAGCCGACCTTCAATCGCGTGCTGCACGCTTATTTGCTTTCGACTGGCGCAAGCTTGTCACTCGTTGAATGCCACGGCTTGTTCGTCGGCAAGAGCAGACATGATGTCGAACGTTATGTGAGCGAAAGGGGATTGCGCCTTCCTGCGAAATGGCCACACGACTTCTACGACAGAGTTCTCGAAGCCCTCGGAAAAGAGGTCGAGCCGATCCCGGGCGCCCGTGAGGCGGTGACGTTGATTTCGTCGGCTGGCATTCCGCTCTGCGTAGCCTCAAATGGGCTTCTGGCAAAGATGCGTGTCACACTGGAACGGTCGGGGCTGCTTCCCTGGTTCGAAGGAAATATGTTTTCGGCTTATGATGTCGGCGCCAGCAAACCCGCGCCCGATGTGTTTTTGCATGCGGCCGAAATGAATGGCGTTGCGCCAGAGGATTGCGTGGTAGTCGAAGATAGCATGAGCGGATTCGAGGCGGCCTCCAACGCTGCGATGACCTGTTTTGCCTACCTCCCGAAGACAGCTTTGAATCCAGAGAACGTCTTCGGTGCGCGACGGCTAACCGATATGGCTGACCTGCCGAAACTGTTGGGGCTTTGAGTGGTCAATCCATAGACGGCAACCAGCTTCGCATGGACCGGACGACGTATACCCGGCTGCAAATCTCCATCGGAACAAACAAAGTTTGTGACCTGCGAAGGAACACGGCCATCAAACAAGATAGTTGTTAAATTTTTGTATCCGCTTCACCAATTCTTGTTATTGATTGACTGAGCGAGCAGCATGCACCCAACCCCCTCGCGGTTGCCATCAGCATTTGGGGGAGGACCATCCACTCCAAAGCCCAGGCTGCACCCGACCGTTCCTGTTCATGGATCAAGGCATGATGCATAGCCGAGACCTGTACCGAATTGAACCGTGCCAACGTCACCAAGAGCTCGGCAGCAATCGGGTTGTTCTTGTGAGGCATGGCGGACGAGGTACCACCTCCTGAAATCGCGATCACACCGATGCCTTGCTGCGCCATGAGGGCGATGTCCTGCCCAATCTTGCCTAGAGTGCCAGAAATCATTGAAAGCAGAGACGCATATTCCACAATCCCGTCACGCATCGTGTGCCAGGCCTTTTTAGTCGGCGCAAGATCGAGCTGGTTGGCGACATCGGCGACAACTTCATCCGCCTTATTTCGGAGAGCCTTGCGGTCGCCGGAGGCCCCGCCAATCTGTACCCGCTCGATACGGGGACGGATTTGATCCAGCCGCACCCGATGCTCGGCCAAAGGCAGGCGCCAGGGTAGAACCCGATCACGTACCTTGATCACCGTGGCGGCCTGCATTCTTGTGCGCCCCATTAACGGTTCATCCCCGAACCGCTCTTCTAGCTCCTTGAGGAATTTCTCCAATTCAATCAATCTGTTGGTGATGAGCAATGAAGCCTCTCGCAGAACCAGGACTGTCGTGGTGTCGACCACATCCTGAGAAGTAGCGCCCATGTGGACGGCTTCTTCAGGTGCGATAGCCTTAAGCTGTTTGACCAGACTCGGCACCGGCAGACCATCCTGCGCCGTACCTTTGGTAAGATCGGTTAGATCGGGTTTGGCAACTTCGATTGCTTGTGCAGCTGTCTCGGCCAGAGTTGCGTCAATCAGTCCTGCCCGGCCACAGGCCCGCGACCATGCCGCCTCGAAGGCGAGCATGTGCTGAAGATGCCGTTCCGGAGAGAGGATCGCTGCCATAGCGTCATCGCCGAACAGACCGGATAGCCACGGACTCTCAAACACTGAAGCGCTCATAGCGAGCTCCTTATGGTGCGCCGAAAGCGCGGGATGACCAATCTATATGATGCCGCTTTCCCCGATCTGGTCAGATGTCGAGGAAAACCGTCTCGCCCTCGCCCTGTAGTCGAATGTCGAAGCGGTACTTGCCGTCGCCGGTTTTCTTGGCGATCAGGGTATTCACCCGTGGTCGCTGTTCGATTCGGATCAGCAACGGGTCATTGGCGTTGTCCTCGTCTTCGAAATAGATCCGGGTATTGAGACCTACGTTAATCCCACGTGCGACGACCCAAAGGGAAATATGAGGCGCGCTCTCGACTCCACCGCGCCCCTGGTAAGAGCCAGGTTTGACTGTGCGCAAGGTAAACTCGCCGCTTTCCGCGTCGGCCGCAAAGCGGCAATGGCCTGTAAAGGCCGGATCGGCGCTTTTATCGCCCGGAAACACGCCCCCAGCATCGCATTGCCAGCTCTCGATCAACGCATCTCGCATCGCCCAGCCGGTGCCGTCAAATACGGAGCCAACGATCTCAACGATCTCACCCTTGGCCTTGCTTTCATCCAGAAAAGGCGTGGTGCCAATCTCTTCGTCATAGTATCCTGCGTTTCCCGCATAGGTAGGCATCAGGCCGATATGGACATAAGGACCCGCCGTTTGCGAGGCGCTTTCGATCAGTGTTTCAAGTTTCTGAACCATTTCACATGCCCTCCAGCTTGTTTTCAAACATGGTCTGACGGCGACCCCGCAAAACAATGTCAAATTTATAGGCGAGAAAATCGAGTGGGCGCGATTTCGAGAAATCGAGCGGCGCGACCAGCCGGTCGAGCTGGCTGCGATCCTTGATGGTCGCGGCGATCGGGCAGTGATTGATGAGCGGATCGCCCTCGAAATACATCTGCGAGATTAACCTTTGGCCGAAGCTGTGGCCAAATATCGAAAAGTGGATGTGCATCGGACGCCAGTCATTGGCACGGTTAGGCCAGGGGTAAGCCCCTGGACGAATGGTCAAGAATTCGTAGTATCCGTTTTCATCCGTGATGGTCCGACCGCAGCCGCCGAAATTTGGGTCGAGCGGTGCGAAATAGGTGTCTTTCTTGTGCCGGTAGCGCCCACCCGCATTAGCCTGCCAGATCTCTATTAGCGCGTTCGGTATCGGGCGGTTCATCTCGTCCAGCAAGCGGCCATGCACCAGGATGCGTTCGCCCACGGCGGGAGCAGCACCCTTTGTCCAGTTCAAGATCAGGTTGTTGTCGAGCGCGCCGAGCTTCGTGTGGCCGAATCTCGGACCAGTCTCTTCCGAGGGAGTGCTCTCCATCGAAAGCAACGGCAGGAAGGGCGAGCGCGCGACGCTCGTTTTGTAGCCAGGATCATAGGGCTCGGGGTGGATCGCGCGGTTGCGCGGAATCAGTGGTCCATGGTCAGTCATTAGATACTTTCCTCCATTTCCGCATAAGTCTGCTTGGCCAGCTTTAGCGCGTGGTTGGCTTTCGGCACGCCAGCATAGATCGCGACGTGTTGCAGCGCCTCGGCGACATCCGCTTTCGAGGCACCGGTATTGGCGGTAGCCCGGATATGCATTGGAATTTCCTCGAAATTTCCTGTCGCGGCCAGCAGTGCGAGGGTCAACATCGAGCGTTCGCGTCGGGTGATCCGCTCCGACGCCCAAACAGTTCCCCATGCGCTTTCGGTGATCAACGACTGAAACGGCAAGTCGAATTCGGTCTTGCCTGCCTCTGCCCGGTCCACATGGGCCTCGCCCAGCACCTCGCGGCGCACTTGCATGCCTTTGTCGAACGTCTCTGTCATGGGATGATCCTTTCCACGAAATTCATCAGGGTGTGGGCAAATACCTTTGGCTGCTCTACCGCAGGAAGATGGCCGGAGCGGTCGAACATGACTAAATCGGAGCGGGGCAGGGCGGCGGCGAGCTTTTCGACCACGTCCGGCGGCGTCGCCTGATCGTGATAGCCGCCGATCACCAGCGCGGGCTGGGTGATTTCGCGAAGGCGGTCGGTGATGTCGGTGCCGGCGATCGCCGCGCAAGTGGCTATATAGCCTTCCGTATCTGTCCGGGTGAGCAGCGCCCGCCACAGATCGGTTTCAAGAGTCGCAAGCATATCGGGGCCGAACCACCGCTGTAGGATGCCGTCTGCCATTGCCGCCATGCCATTAGTGCGTACACCCTCGATCCGACTCAGCCAGCTATCCGCATTTCCCAGCATTGGGGCGGTATTCGAAAGCACCAAGCCGATCACCCTATCCGGCGCCATGAGCGCGATGTGCTGCGCGATCAGGCCGCCGATGGAGCAACCGACGATCACCGCCTGAGCGAGACCGATATGGTCCATCGCGGCCAGCACGTCCTCGGCCAGCTCTGGAATGCCATATCCCCGCGGCGCGGTACTGCTCAGCCCGTGACCGCGCTTGTCCATGCGCAAGTTCGACCAGCCCGCGGGTAGAAGCGCGACGACATCGTCCCACATCCGCAGGTCTGTGCCGAGCGAATTGATGAAGACAAGCGCGACACCTTCGCCGTCAGTGGCGCGCAGATGCGTGGTGCCCCAATCGCGTTTCAATGCCTGCATGGTATCCTCCTGCCGATAATTTGGCATAACTTTTCCCTTTACAAAAATATGATCTTGGCCAAAAGCTATAACCAAATGGATATACCTAATGGTCTGAAACTGCGCCATCTCGAAGCTTTCCTGACCGTTGCTCAAGCCGGAACAATCTCTGCTGCGGCGCGGCAACGGAACGTGTCGCAGCCGGCATTGTCAAAAACGATCTCGGAACTGGAGGGGCTGCTTGGCGCGCATCTCTTCGAGCGTACAGGGCGGCGGGCCGTCTTAACCCCGGCAGGTGAGAATTTTCGTGCTCATGCCCGCGCCGCGCTGCAAAGCCTCGAGGCAGGGGTGCGCGACCTGTCGGGGCAGGTGGCGGCGGGGCTGGTGAAGGTTGGGTTGCTGCCGACCGTGGCCGGTGGGTTCTTCCCCTCGGTCGCTCTTGCATTCTCGCAGGCGCGCCCGGATGCGCGGATCGGTATAATCACTGGGCCGAACCACTACCTGCTCGAACGACTGCGCGGCGGCAAGATTGACCTTATGGTCGGGCGCATGCCACGGGCAGCCGACATGGCAGGCCTGTCTTTCGAGTATCTCTATGACGAGCCGATCTTGCTGGTGGCGCGCGCCGGACATCCAGCGCTGGATCTGCCGGTGACCGACGCTCTGCTACGCTATCCCCTCATCCTGCCCAACCCCGGTGCGATCATTCGTCAGAGCGTGGATCAATACCTTGCCGCGATGGGGTTATCCGATCTCACACCGGTGTTCGAGACGGTGGCCCTGCCGGCGGCGCAAACGCTTCTCGAAGGTTCTGAGATGCTCTGGTTCATCTCGCGCGGCGTCGTGGCGCGGGAAATTGCGCGCGGCAGCCTTGCTGCGCTCGATCTAAAGTCGGATTACATGGCCGGGGCGGTTGGTCTGACACGCAAGTTCACGTTCGACGAAGACAGCCATGCCGATCTGCTGGCGCGGCTTCTGCACCGGCGGGTTGAAGAGGATTGCGCCCGTCGTTGAGCCAGTCAGACGGCTTCTAGCGCAATAGCAATACCCTGTCCTACACCGATACACATGGTGGATAGCGATTTCTCACCAGGCTTGAGGTCAAGCATCGCGGTGCCAGTAATCCGCGCACCCGACATGCCCAGCGGATGACCCAACGCGATTGCCCCGCCATTGGGGTTCACACGCACGTCATCATCAGCAATCCCAAGATTACGCAACGTGGCGAGGCCCTGCGAGGCGAAAGCTTCGTTAAGCTCAATCACTGCGAACTCCTCTTGGCGCAGGCCAAGACGCGCCAGAAGCTTTCTCGAGGCCGGAGCCGGGCCGAAGCCCATGATGCGCGGCGCCACGCCGGCGGTTGCCCCGCCGAGCACTCTGGCGATCGGCTTAAGCCCATGCTTTTCGGCAGCTTCTTTCGTCGAAAGGATCAAAGCGGCAGACCCGTCATTCACGCCAGAGGCGTTGCCCGCTGTCACAGTGCCATCGGCTTTCACGAAGGGCCGAAGTTTTTTCAGGCCTTCGTATGTAGTCGTGGAACGCGGATGCTCGTCGGTGTCGATGACCAGAGGATCACCTTTGCGCTGCGGGATCGTAACCGGCACGATCTCCTGGGCCAAACGGCCATTGACTTGGGCTTTGGCCGCTTTCTGCTGCGAGCGCAAGGCGAAGGCATCCTGATCGGGGCGCGAGATGCCAAAATCTTCGGCCACATTCTCTGCCGTCTCGGGCATGCTGTCGACGCCATATTTTTCCTTCATCAGCTTGTTAACGAAACGCCAGCCGATAGTGGTGTCGTGGACCTCATTGGCCCGCGAGAAGGCGGAGGTGGCCTTGGGCATCACGAATGGCGCGCGCGACATGCTCTCTACCCCTCCGGCGACAAGCAGCTCGGCCTCGCCGGATTTGATCGCCCGAGCTGCAGTGATGACCGCATCCATACCCGAGCCGCAAAGTCGGTTCATCGTCGTACCCGGCACCGTCTCGGGATAGCCTGCGAGAAGCAGCGCCATGCGGGCGACGTTGCGGTTGTCTTCGCCAGCCTGATTGGCGCAGCCGAAGATCACCTCGTCGATCGCGGCAAGGTCGAGGCCCGGATTGCGCGCGGCAATGGCCCGAAGCGGAATCGCGGCAAGGTCGTCAGCGCGGACGGAGGAAAGCGCACCGCCAAAGCGGCCGATTGGTGTGCGGATGTAGTCGCATATGTATACGTCAGTCATGAGATTCCCTCGGGAACATTGAGTTCGGCAACTTCGCCAACAATGTGCAACGTCGCGCCAGTCACCGCCTGCAAGGCGTCCAAAGTGATGCCCGGCAGTTTTTCACGAAGCACGAATTTGCTATCTTCGATGTCAATCACGGCCAGAGAGGTGTAGACGCGGGTCACGCACCCGACGCCTGTCAGCGGGAAAGTACAGGCCTCGACCAGTTTCGGGCCGCCATCCTTGGTTACATGGTCAGTTACAACCGCCACACGCTTGGCCCCATGCACAAGGTCCATTGCTCCACCCACGGCCGGCACGCCTTTGGTGCCTACGCGCCAGTTCGCCAGATCGCCGTTCTGGGCGACCTGATACGCGCCAAGAACGGCCAGATCGAGGTGGCCACCGCGCACCATCGAAAAGCTGTCGGCATGATGGAAAAAGGATGCACCGGGCTTCAATGTAATCGCCTTTTTGCCCGCATTAATAAGATCCCAGTCTTCCTGTCCCTCCGCAGGGGCTTTTCCGAATCCCAGCACGCCGTTCTCGGTATGATAGGTTACATCGCGGCCATCGGGCTGGAACTTGGCGATCATCTCGGGAAATCCGATACCGAGGTTCACATAGGAACCATCTTCGATATCCTGAGCGGCACGCCACGCGATCTGCGCGTTCGTCAGTTTGTCTTCCATTAAATTGAAACCGGACATCAGTAGACCACCCCCCTACGCACGAGTACTTCTTCTTGTTGAGGCGCGGGAACCTCGACAATCTTGTCGACGAAGATTCCGGGGGTAACTACCGCCTCAGGATCGATGGAGCCGGGTGCGCGGAGGTTGGAGACCTGCGCAATCGTGCGATCGGCAGCCATCGCCATCAACGGATTGAAGTTCCGGCCAGCCAAACGATAGGTAAGGTTGCCGGTCTCGTCACCATCATGGCCTTTGATCAGGGCGAAGTCGGCCTTCAACCACAACTCTTGCACGTACATCTTGCCGTCGAACGTCTCTGTCGGCTTGCCTTCGGCAAGCTCGGTACCAAAAGAAGTTGGCGTATAAAAAGCGGGAATGCCTGCTCCGCGCGCGCGAATGCGTTCGGCCAATGTACCCTGCGGGATCAACTCGAGCTCGATTTCGCTTGCCAGGTATTTTTCGTTGAATGCCTCGGCGTTGGAGCTGCGCGGGAAAGAGCAGATCATCTTCCTGACCATCCCCGCTTTGATCATCGCGGCGATTCCGATCGCGCCGTTTCCCGCGTTATTGTTTATCACGGTAAGATTCTTGGGGCTGCCGGTGGCACGAAAGCGGTCGATTAAAGCGTGGATCAGTTCGATCGGGGCTCCGGAGCCTCCAAAGCCACCGATCATAACCTGTACGCCATCGGGGATATCCGCAACCGCGTCAGCGAGGCTGGGCGATGTTTTGTTCATCAGGATCCTCCTTACATTCACTTCGAAATATCCCTAGATTACCGCCGTAGCGAGTAAAATGTTCATATATTGATCTTTTTTCAACATGTGTATATCAACGTTCGCATGTTGAACAATCCCACCGACTACATCGCCTCGCTCGCCAAGGGGCTGAAAGTGATCGAAGCCTTCGGACCCACATCCCCGCGTCTTTCGATATCCGAAGCTGCCGTCGCCAGTGGCTTGGATCGCGCTGCTACGCGACGCGTACTGTTGACGCTCCACCGCGAAGGTTACGCCGACTATGACGGTAAGTTTTTTACTCTTACCCCGCGCATCCTACGGCTCGGAGTGGCCGCACTTGCTTCCCTACCGCTCTCGCAGATTGTCCAACCTTGGCTTGACCAACTCTCCGAGCAAATTGGTCAAAGCTGTTCCGTGGCACTGCTCGATGAGACCGAGATCGTGTATATCGCGCGCGCGGCGCAGAAACGTGTGATGTCCATCGGGCTCATGCCTGGGTCACGACTCCCCGCCCATTGCACCTCGATGGGAAGGGTTCTGTTGGCTGCGCTGCCTCGCGAAGAGGCTGACCTGCTTGTCAGACGCTCGGACCTTACCCCGCGGACCAAGTTCTCAATACTCGACCCAGTTCAGACCTTGTGCCGGATCGATGCTGCGAGAGAGGACGGATATGCGTTTGTGGACCAGGAAGTGGAAACGGGTTTACGGTCAATCGCTGTTCCGCTGAATGATCGCAAGGGTTTGACCGTCGCTGCTCTCAATATCGGTTTGTCGTCTGCCGGCTGGACACCGAAGCAGACGATTGAAACATACTTGCCGCACTTGCTTGGCGTCCAATCGGCCCTCGGGCGGGTTCTCTGATTGACATTATTTAGAAGTCTAAGTTATTAGGGCCTCAAGCCGGGAGGATACCTTAGATGGAAAATCTGAAACTAGACGCGAAGCTCTCTCTTCAAGAACCAGCCCATCTCTACTACGGCGGCGCATGGGTGCCGCCACTAGAGGGAAAGTACGAAGACACTTTCAACCCAGGAACCGGCGAGCGGATCGGGTCGGTTGCGACGGCAAGTCGCGCCGATGTCGATGCGGCGGTTGCGGCAGCGAAAGAAGGGTTCGAGGTATGGCGGGATGTTGTGCCGCTGGAACGCGCACGTATCCTGAAGGAAATCGCAAATCTCTTGCGAAAGCATGGCGATGAACTGGCGATGATGGACGCTGCAAACTGTGGCAACCCCTATACTGAAATGCGCGGCGACGCCGCGATTGCGGCAGCGCAGATGGAGTTTTTCGCCGGTCTTGTGACCGAAATGAAGGGTGATACGATCCCTATGGGACCAGAGCGCATCAACATGACCCTACGCCAGCCGATGGGCGTGGTTGCAAGGATTCTTGCCTTTAATCATCCGTTCATGTTCTGCGGCGGAAAGATGGCAGCGCCTCTGGCCGCAGGCAATGCCGTCATCATCAAGCCGCCGGTTCAGGCTCCGTTGTCTTCGCTGCGGCTGGCGGAGCTCATCGATGGCCTGCTGCCTAAAGGCACGTTCAATGTTCTGCCGGGCGGCGTCGAGGCAGGAGCTGGGCTGGCCGAACATCCCGACGTCGCCAAGGTCACACTCATCGGCTCCGTACCCGCGGGCCGGGCGGTGATGCGCAGCGCGAGCGACACCGTCAAACCAGTGCTGCTCGAACTCGGCGGCAAGAACGCGCTGATCGCCTATCCGGACAGCGATCCGAAGAAGATCGCCGATGCGATCGTCGGCGGCATGAATTTCGGCTGGTGCGGGCAATCTTGCGGATCGACGAGCCGCGCTTTCTTGCATGTAGACATCCACGATGCGGTCATCTCACATCTCAAAGCGGCTGTCGAACGGTACAAGCCAGGCATTCCGACAGAGCCGGAGACCACGATGGGGGCGATCGTCAGCCGGACACAGTTCGATCGGATCATGGACTTCATCGAATCCGCCATGAGCGAAGGCGCGCGTGCCGTAACCGGCGGCCATGCGGTGACCGAAGGTGCGCTGGCACAGGGAAGCTTCATCGCGCCGACGATTTTTGCGGATGTAACGCCGCAGATGCGTATCGCTCGCGAAGAGATTTTCGGGCCAGTTCTGGCGGTCCGCAAATGGTCGGACGAAGATTCCATGCTGAACGAGGTCAACGCACTTGAGCTGGGGCTGACCTGCGCAATTTGGACTCGGGACTTGGTTACGGCTCATCGCACGGCTGCTCGTGTCGAGGCCGGGTTTGTTTGGGTTAACGAAGTTGGCCGGCATTTCCTTGGTGCCCCGTTCGGTGGGGTCAAACAATCGGGTATCGGGCGCGAAGAAGGTATTGGCGAGCTGATTTCCTTCACCCATGAAAAGAATGTGCATATCAATCTGTCGGGTCAGTAACCCGGTGCAGAGGTAATGTGCGAACGGGGTCTGGGATCCAAAAGCTTTTTCTTTATTGATTGCTTTGGCCGGGATGAGACCATCCCTTCCTACCCTTTCTGCAAACCGACAAGGATCTGAAAAATAATGAGCAATGTTGCGAACGTCCCCGATATCATCCTCGAACCTATGGTTCGGAACGCCATTGTGGAGGACCTGGGTGCAGCAGGCGACGTGACAACCCGTTCCGTTCTGCCTGAAGGCACGCGCTACAAGGCGCAAATGCGTGCACGGCAGGACGCGGTTGTTTCTGGGATGCAGGTGGCCTCTCTGGCGTTTCGGCTGATTGATCCCGATCTTATTGTCGAGACTGTTGTCGCGGATGGTACGGCCTGCAAAACGGGCGATACCTTGATGCGTATAGAGGGATCGGCGGCGTCGATCCTTGCCGCAGAGCGTGTTGCCCTGAACTTTGCCGGGCGGTTGTCCGGGACGGCAACTTTGACAGCGTCCTATGTGCAGGAACTTGCGGGTACCAAGACACGTATCACCTGTACACGCAAAACCACACCGGGGCTGAAGCTTGTCGAGAAACTCGCGATTTTGCATGGCGGCGGCCACAATCACCGGTTTTCCCTGTCCGATGCAATCCTGATCAAGGACAACCATATCGCAGCGGCTGGTGGCATCAAACAGGTGTTGGAAGCCGTTCAGCGAAATGTGGGTCACATGGTCGTGGTCGAGATCGAGATCGACGGTTTGCATCAGTTGGACGAGGTGCTTCAGACCGGGGGCGCAGATGTCATCATGTTTGACAATATGTCGACCGAAGACATGGCCGAAGCCGTAAAGCGCATTGACGGGCGGGCGAAGACAGAAGCCAGCGGGAATGTGACCCTTGGCCGTTTGCGCGAAATCGCATCGGCAAATGTGGATTATATTTCCTCCGGTGCTTTGACCCATTCGGCGGGGACCGTCGATTTCGGTTTGGATTTCTGATCCTCTGAACCGCTCCAGACCGTCTGAAATGCAAAATGCCCGCCCTTTCGGCGGGCAATAAATACCTATTGCGTACGCCTTTCAAAATGGGGCGCTGCTGCATCAACACTTCATAAGGAAAGGCCAAAACACATGACAGAGCACAGGCTGTATCAGGTTGAGCGCCCAGTATCGTCGGATAGTTTGGGAGTTTGGGGTAGCGATGTATTTGCGGATATGTTGCGAGGTTTGGGGGTGAAGTATGTTGCGCTGAACCCTGGGTCGAGCTTTCGGGGTTTGCATGACAGCCTTGTGAACCACCTTGGTAATGAAGATCCGCAGATGCTGTTGTGTCTGCACGAAGAGCATGCGGTTGCGATTGCACATGGCTATGCGAAGGTGACGGGGGAGCCATTGGCGGTGATTCTGCACAGCAACGTGGGTCTGATGCATGGGACGATGGCGATCTTCAACGCATGGTGTGATCGGGTTCCTGTGCTGATCTATGGTGCGACGGGGCCGGTTGATGCGGCGCTGCGGCGTCCTTGGATTGACTGGCTCCATACCTGCCGTGACCAGGCGTCGATGATCCGGAATTATGTGAAATGGGACGATCAGCCTGGCTCGATGGAGGCGGCGCTGGAATCGATGTTGCGTGCGGATGTGATCGCGCGGAGCGAGCCGAAAGGGCCGACCTATGTGAACTTTGATGTGTCGATCCAGGAAAAGCAGCACGCGCAGGCCCCGGCGCTGCCGGATTTTGCGCGTTACCAGCCGCCTTTGCCTGCGGCTCCTTCGGCCGAAGGCGTGGCACGTGCGGCGGACCTGCTGAAGAACGCCAAGGCGCCTGTGGTGCTGGCGGGGCGGGTGTCGCGCGATCCGGCGGATTGGGCGCGGCGTGTGGCCTTTGTCGAGGGGCTGGGGGCGAAGGTTCTGACGGATATCCGGATCGGGGCGTCTTTCCCGACGGATCACCCGCGGCATCGGGGTAAACCAGCCTTCTTCATCGACGACGCGGCGGGCGCGGTGCTGCGCGAGGCCGATGTGATCCTGAGTCTGGACTGGCTGGATGTCGCGGGTACGCTGAAACTGGCGGGCGAAGTGACGGCGCAGGTGATCCAGGCGTCGCTGGATTATCAGCTGCACAATGGCTGGGGGATGGAGCATCAGGCGCTGCCTGCGCTGGATCTGCACCTGGCCTGTGGCCCGGATGTTGCGATGCATGCGATTGCCGATGCCCTGGGTGTAGGGGCGGGCGAGATGCCCGGTGATTTGCCGGTCAAACCCGCGCTGAACGCCCCCGATGCAGATGTTGAGCTTGATATCATGACGCTGGCCGGGGCGCTTGGCGAAGGTTTGGAAGGTGTCTGTGCCAGCTTTGTGCGTTGGCCGTTGGGTTGGGCGGGCGAGGCGTGGCACTTCCGTCATCCGCTGGACTTCCTGGGTTCGGATGGCGGCGCGGGGATCGGCTCGGGTCCTGGGATGCTGATCGGGGCGGCGCTGGCGCTGAAAGACAGCGACCGGCTGCCTGTTGCGGTTCTTGGGGACGGCGACTTCATGATGGCGGCCTCGGCATTTTGGACGGCGGCGCATTATGGCACTCCGTTCCTGGCGGTGGTGTCGAACAATCGCTCGTTCTACAATGACGAGGTGCACCAGGAACGCGTGGCAGTGGCCCGCAACCGCCCGGTCGAGAACAAGTGGATCGGCCAGCGTATCGGTGATCCGGATATCGACATTGCCGGAGTTGCGCGGGCGCAGGGCTGCGAAGGGATCGGCCCGGTCTTTACCGCGGGCGAGCTGGTCGAGGCGATCAAACAGGGCGTCGAGATGGTGCGCGCGGGCAAGAGCGTAGTGATCGATGCACGTGTCCAGCCGGGGTATAACCCCAACATGGTCGCTGGCCTGACGCGGAGCGACTGATGATGACCCCGAAGATCTATATTGCGCAGGATCCTGTGCTGGAAGAGGTGTTGGACACCGCAACGGATCGGCTGCGGGCCGAAGGCTGGGAGGTCGTTCGCGGCCCCCAGATCACCCCGGGTGTTCCGCTGCGGCTGACGGAAGAGCAACGGCAGGCGCTGCTGTCGGACGTTGATATCATCGTGGCCAGCTCGCGGTCGCGGCTGAGCGAGGCGGATCTGGATGCCTCACCACGGCTGCGGGCGCTGGTCTTTCCGACGATCGGGGTGGATGCGGTCGATCTGGAGGCCTGTGCCGCGCGTGGTCTGATCGTGGCCAATGGTGCAACGCCCGAGAACTTTCTGGCGATGTCAGAGGCGACAGTGATGCTGATGCTGGTGCTGCTGTACCGGCTGCATGAATCCGAACGCCTGCTACGCGAAAATGCGGGCCGGCCGCAGCAGATGTATGCGCGGATGGTGCGGGGCCGGACGATCGGCCTGATCGGGTCTGGCCGGATTGGGGCCGGGGTGATCGAGCGACTGCTGGCGTTCGAGCCGGCACAGATCCTGGTGCACGATCCGTTCCTGACACCTGACACCGCACCCGCGGGCGTACGGTTGGTGGAGCGCGACGCGCTGCTGACCACGTCCGATGTGGTCAGCCTGCATGTGCCGCTCAACGCGCAGACGCGAGGCATGATTGCCGAGGCGGAACTGCGCGCGATGAAGACAAATGCGGTTCTGATCAACACCTCGCGCGGGGGTCTCATTGACGAGGATGCGCTGGTGCGGGTGATGACAGCAGGACACCTGGCCGGTGCGGGGCTGGACGTGACGGAAACCGAACCGCTGCCCGCCGACCACCCGCTGCGCGGCCTCGACCGGGTGATCCTCACCCCGCATATCCTGGGCCACACCATTGATCTCTACACGGTCATGCCCGACGTCCTCGTCGAAAACGCAACACGCATCATGAAAGGTGATCTGCCGACATATGTCAGGAACCCCGATGTGGTGGAACGCTGGCGACAAAAGTTGAACGATCTGAACTGACCAACCCCTCCGCGCGAACGGTGTGCACAGCCGAACTGCAGAGCCTATGTTCCTTGCACCTATTGAATGGCCGTGAACCGCGCCGGGTTTGCCGGAGGCGTTACACAACGGTTGCCCGGCGCTGTGCGGCACAGTGGTGCAAGGCAGGTGTCGGCGCATGATGGTCGCGTACTGGAAAGCAACCGGCGCACAATCCCGACACAGGGGCAAAACCACCCCGGAAGAAAGTCCATACTCGGGCCCAACGATAGGCACCCCGGCTTCCATGTCTTGACTTTGTACCAAGGCTCGGCACCTATGTTGCGCGCGCCACAACTCTGGAGTTCTTAGCTATCAAGTCCGGGCGGGCGCGCTGTTTGGATAAAAACCATGTGTGGAGACAGGCCGTGAGCGATGCGATGAAAGAAAAGCAATCAAGCCACGTACCTGTCCAACCCGACGAGCGCATGGCCCGGCTGGTACGACTGGCGGCCCGCGGGTTCAACCGGGCGCTTCAACTTCGACTGCAAACGGAAAATGTTACGTTCGGTCAGTGGATTTTCCTGCGCATCCTCTGGCAGGAAGACGGGTTGTCGCAACGCGAACTGAGCGACCGGGCGCATCTCACCGAACCCACCGCCCACACCGCGCTCATCAAAATGGAAGAATTGGGTTTCATAGAGCGACGCAACGTCGAGGGCAACAAACGGCGCCAGCACGCGTTTCTGACGCGGAAGGGCTTGGAGCTGCGCGACGTTCTCGAACCTCTGGCGCTCGAAGTGAACGATGCAGCGATGGCGGGACTGTCCAAGAAAGCTCAGGAAGACTTGCGACACGCACTTGCCGTGATGATCCGGAACCTCGAAAATGACGAACAGGATGCGGCCGCCAGAGGGGTCCGTGTTCCCCCGACCAAGGGCAACACAGCAAACTGAATCGCGAGCCATGCGTGCCGAGGGTCCGGCGCGGGCCATTCAATGGCGGTGGCGGACATAGAGAGCCTATGGGGGCGGGGGTTTGAGGCCTGCTGCTCCGGGGCTCCACGGGTTGATAGTGCGTCACGACAAAGCACCTACGCCGGACACACGGCTTCGGCGTGTTCCGCGTCAGGAACTATGACCTGAGTGGCTTTCGCTGAACAATAATCTCGACTTCAATCAGGGTTGACGGGTGCGAGTGGATAGACTATTGGCATTAAAGATAGATATCTAATATTAGATGTCTACTGAAAACAGGGAGGAAGACATGAAATTTCCAATCAAAGCCGTTGCCGCATCGATCGGCCTTGCGGTTCTTGCGAGCGCTGCTTCCGCAGAAAGCGTTAATGTGACCCTTTCAGGCGGCAATCCCTCGGGGCTTTGGTCGCTTCTGGGCGCTGGTATTGACCGTGCCGTCAAGGCGGATGACCCGAGCGGCGTGGTGACCTATCAGGCCACCGGGGGTGGCTTTGCGAACATCGGCCTTCTGGGCCGTGAACGGACCGACCTGGGGATGGCACATGATGCCGAGATCAAGCTGGCCCTCGCAGGGGACGAACCGTTTGACGCGCCGATCGAGAACCTTCAAGCCATCGGCTACATGTACAACTGGGCGCCGATGCACTTCTTCATCAAGAAGTCTCTTGCCGAAGAATATGGCATCGACAGCATTGACGACCTCGCGACGTCCGGCGCGGCGATCCGTGTTGCGAACAACAATGCCGGGAACATCGTCGCCAACATCACGACCTTCATGCTCGAAGAGGCGGGCTACGACGAAGCCACGATCGAGTCCAATGGCGGCGTGCTTGTCCGCGGTGGTTCGTCACAGCAAGCAGATCTGATTGCAGACGGCCGCACCGATATGGTGATCAACGGCATTTTCATCGGACATTCGTCGTTCCGTAAAGTTGACGAGGGCAATGACGTCGTGTTGCTCAGCGTTCCCGAAAACATCATCGCTGCGACCAACGAGCGTTTCGGAACCGGCACGTTCACAATTCCAGCCGACAGCTACAAGAACCAGACCGAAGATGTCGTCACGCTCGCACTGGGTGCGATGGTAATCACTTCCGATGTACTGCCGGAAGAAACTGGCTACATGCTCGCAAAGAGCATCGCGTCCAATATCGACGAGATCCGCGGCGTGCATAAGGCGATGCAGGCGCTCACACCGGAACTTCTGACGTCGCAGACCACGCTGCCGTTCCATCCTGGTGCGGAGCGTGCCTACAAGGAACTGGGTCTGCTCAAGTAAGGTCGATCCCGCGATCCGGCCGGCGCGCGCTGCAACGACACGCGCCGGCCCACTCATGGACTGCACAGAGCAATGCCCCGCGGTGGCTACGTGAGATGTCACGTCATGTCATCGCGCGGCCCATACATCGCGGTTCTTTCTCTTCTCTGCCTTATACGGGGTCTACATGAATTTTCCTTCGCTTACAGAAACCGGTCGTCGTAGAAATTTAGGCTCGCCGATGAGAACCATCGTCATGGTTCTGGCGGCGGCATTCGCGGTTTGGGTAATCCACTCGAACCTCTTCATCATCTCCGATCCGCTCATTCAGGGCATTCTGTTCGTATCGGGCATTTTCACGATTCTCTTCCTCGCGATCGGCGCGACCTCGCGCGCGCCGGACAGCATTCCGATCTATGATTGGGTTCTCTCTGCGCTGAGCCTGGCCACAGGGGTGTATTTCTACGTGACCTCGGGAGCGATTGCGGACCGGATCAGTCTACTCGACGAATTCACAACCGATCAGTTTTTCTTTGGCTCAGCCTTGTTGTTTCTGACCATCGAAGCGACCCGCCGGACCACCGGCCTAGGCCTGACCGGCGTTGTCGCCCTCTTCCTGATTTATAATCTGTTTGGCTCTCTTCTGCCGCCGCCATTCGGGCATCGCGTCAGCGAGTTCAGCTATCTCTTGGATATTCTGGTTTTCACCACCGATGGACTTTTTGGCGTGCCGCTTCAGGTCGTTGCCAGCTATGTTTTCCTGTTCGTGATGTTTGGAACATTCCTGGCCAAGGCCGGGGGAGGGGACTTCTTTTTCAACCTTGCAGCGCTTGTGACCGGCAATGCGCGCGGCGGCCCCGCCAAAATCGCGATCATTTCGTCGGGCCTGTACGGCACGATGTCCGGGAGCCCAACATCCGATGTTGTTGCAACGGGGTCGATCACGATCCCTGTCATGAAGCGACTCGGCTATCGGGCACGGTTCGCGGGGGCGGTGGAAGTCGCGGCGTCGTCTGGCGGAAGCGCGATGCCTCCGATCATGGGGTCAGCAGCCTTCATCATGGCCGAGTATTCCGGCATTTCCTACAACGCCATCGTGCTCGCCGCTCTGGTGCCGGCGCTTCTATACTACACGGGTGTCTTCGCTCAGGTTCACTTCCGGTCAGTCAAGCACAACCTTCGACCCTCTGCAGACGAAATACCTTCAGCAAAGGAAACATTCAGGACCGGATGGGTTTTCCTGCTGCCGATCATCGGCATCATCGTCGCCCTCATTCTGGGGTATTCCCCGACCTTCACAGCCGGTGTCGGAGTTCTAGTAACCATCCTGTCCGCGATGATGCTGAAAGACACACGGCTGTCACTGTGGCAGTTGGTGGAAGGGCTGGGGGCGACTACGCTCCAGATTCTGCCAGTCGCCGGCGCTTGTGCCGCGGCCGGTCTTGTGATTGGCGGCTTGTCGATGACCGGCCTTGGAATGAAATCCGCGAACGTCATTTTGACTGTCAGCAACATGCAACCACTGCTGACACTCGTTATCGCCGCGGTCGTCACGATTGTTCTCGGTCTCGGGATGCCAACGCCCAGTGCGTATATCCTGGCAGCCGTGCTGGTCGGACCGGCGCTGGCAAAGCTCGGTTTCCCGACGTTGCCGAGCCAGATGTTTCTGCTCTACTATGCGATTCTCTCGGCACTTACGCCACCGATCGCCGTGGCAGCAATCGCGGCCTCAGCGATCGCCGACGAAGACCCCTTCAAGATCGCTTTCTCCGCAGTCCGGCTGGCCATCGTCGGCTTCCTTCTGCCCTTCGCCTTCGTGTGGAACCCAGGCATCCTCCTAGAGCTCGGTCCTCTGGCAAACACTTTGGCCGTAGTGGGCGCCTTTGCCGGAGCACTCGCGGTCGCAGCCTCTCTGGAAGGCTTGGTCAAGACGCAACTCAGTGCAGTCGAACGGGGCGTACTGCCAATCGCTGCGATTGGCGCCGTAAGCCCTTACTTGGCGGTATCCGCGATCTGTATTTTAGTGATTGTCGCAATGCTATTCCGGCAGATCGCATTCACGACAGAAAACGCCCGCGTGGACAGTGCCTAGCTGTGGCGCCTCAGCAGGTTGACCCGATTGAAGCGCAGTCTGGTCATCGAGGGATTCAACCCAGAGACGGCATGTGGCCTGGGCCAATTTTTAAGGTTGGTCCGGGCCGGTCGGCCTATGACGCGGAACACAGGCGGCTACTTCCATAGGTGGGAGCTGATCACTTCGCAACCGGCGCAAAGTATTTCGAGGTTCAGGAAATGAATGAAACACCGGGGCCGGAAGAACTTGGGCCAAAACAGCTTAGTATTGGCACCGACGCGATCCCCGAGCTGTCGGTTTCCATCAGAGCACCCCTTGCACAGGCCGCGGTCGTCGCGAAGGCGATAAACGATGCCGCTCTGTATCACCTAGATTGGAACCGATTTGACGCTCGCATGTCCCTACAGAATCAGACTGGCATTGACCAGATCATCTTTTCGGTGACCTTGCTTGGGGAAGAAGCATCCGTTTCGCTCCGAGACGGAATGGCCGCCTTGGCCCATGATCTCGAAGAGAGGCTGAGCTTCGCTTCGGTGACTGTAGGGCACCAGGTGCCGGCCAACGGTACTGACCCGAAACCGCCAGCCGCGCCGCGCTATTGGAAGGCCTGGGTCACCAGCATGCTGGGTGTCTATCCCCTGCTGATCCTTATCTACTACGCGCTGCAACCGCTCACGCAAAACCTTCCAGGTCCCGTGTCTCTGTTTCTTGTTGCGCTGGTGCTCACCGGAGTGAACGGTGTCTACGTTGCGCCGTTTCTGGGCAAGAGATTGCGTCCATGGCTCACACGGTGAAGCGAGATGGTTCGCTTGCCGCGACTTATGCACAGGCTGGCTGCCATGACACCTCAGAGACGGGCCCGGCAAGCCGCTGTCGGGGAGGTTCCGGACCACAATTGCGCGAAAGTATCTCGGTTTTGCGATCTCGTCAGCTTGATCTAGTTCAGAACCCGCTATTTCGGACAACAAGTTAGGTCGATACCTACAACGCGGGAAAAAAAAGTGGCAGGTTACGTTGACAGATAAAACTTAGAGAGCTAAGAATAGTTGAGAGGTCGAAAACCACTCATCCACTGAAAGAGTCGGATGCCATTGGAGGAGCCCAGATGCTTACACCCGAAGAGAATGAACTGCTTACACGCGTAACGGGGGATGCCCCGATGGCGCGACTTATGCGTCAGCATTGGACGCCTGTATGCCTGATCGAAGAGGTTGAAGAGTCGGACGGCAAACCGCTTCGAGTCGAAGTTCTCGGCGAAAGCTATGTCGCGTTCCGGGATACCAAGGGTCGTCTGGGAATGCTGGATGAGCTTTGCCCGCACAGAAAGGCCTCTCTGGTCTATGGCCGTAACGAGGAATGTGGGCTGCGCTGCCTCTATCACGGCTGGAAGATGGATGTTGAAGGCAATGTCGTCGCAATGTCTTCAGAGCCGGAAGGCAGTCCATTGATGGACAAGGTCAAACATCGTTCCTACCCCGTGCGGGAGTGGGGCGGCTTCGTCTGGGCTTGGCTCGGCGAGAAAGATGATATGCCCGAGTTCCAGCCGCCGGCCTTTGCGCCAACCGAAGACACCCCAGTTTCGATCCTGAAGATTCGCGTGCCCGCCAACTGGGCGCAGATTCACGAGGGCCAGATCGATAGCGCGCATTCATCATCGCTCCATTCCTCGAATATGGTTCCGGCACGGGTCGAGGGCGCCGCGGCGGACGACAAATCATGGTACCGCCCATCGACAGACAAATCTCCGCGTATGCAGACTGAAACCACGAGCTACGGTTTCCATTACGCGGCGATCCGTAAGCCGATCAAAAACGCTCAGACGCACAACTATCTCCGGATCACCGAATTTATCGCGCCCTATTATTCGCTGATTCCGCCGAACAACAACTACCGGGTCGCCAGCGTCATCGTGCCGATCAATGACGATGAGACAGCGTTTCACTTCATAGCCTTCGACGGACCGAACGTTCCCTCCACTGAAGAGTGGCGCAAGTTTGCCCATGCCGTACCGGGTGAGGACGTGGACCACAAATGGCGCTCTCTCCGGACGTTGGAGAACGACTTCAAGCAGGACCGAGAAAGGATGAAAGAGGGCCACTTTACCGGCGTGGACGGCATTCCGAACGAAGATATTGTGATGTGGGTTTCGATGGGTAGCCGCGTACAGCGTCACACGGACATTCTTGGGGCCTCCGACCTGGCGATTGTCGAGTTCCGCCGCCTCATGGCCGATGCGGCAAAGAAAGTCGCCGAAGGTGGCCAGGCAATCGGCACCGAGTCGAAGATTCCGCAAAGGGTAATCGCCTCTCACGAGGGAGTGTATCCTAAGGACGTCGATTGGCGAACACTGGTGGACACGTCGAGCAAGACGGAAGCGGCGGAATAACTTGCGCACATGTTTCCTCCCTGAACCGTCCAAGGCCTCAAGGGGTTTTGGGCGGCTCTTTTTTCGTGGTGCCGTCGGACTTTCATAGCTTCCCTCGACGGATTCTGCTCGGCGGGCGACAGGCGTTATGACGACAGCAATCAATATCGAAGACTTGCGGGCGCAGGCACGGCGTCGCCTGCCACGGGTGGTGTTCGATTATTTGGATGGGGGCGCGGAATCGGAGGTGACGCTGCGGCACAATCGCAGTTCCTTCACGAATATCGTTCTCACGCCGCGAATCCTCAAAGGGGGGAGCGTCGATCTCACCTTGGAGCTGTTCGGGGAAACATACTCGAAGCCGTTTTTCATAGGGCCGACAGGGCTGAACGGCCTCTACTGGCCCCAGGGAGATCTGCACCTCGCCGCTGCGGCCGAACGAGCCGGGGTCGGGTTCACGGTTTCGACCGCCTCGAACACGACGCTGGAAGAGATCGCGCGGAGGAGCAAGGGTCCCCTCTGGTTCCAGCTTTATCCGTGGGGGAAGGGCGCATTCGCTGATGCGCTGATCGACCGGGCACAGGCGGCCGGTTACTCGGCTCTGGTACTGACTGTCGATTCACTCGTGGGCGGCAAGCGCGAACGTGATCTGCGGCACGGCTTCGCCCACGAAATCCGCATTGGCCCTCGGACTGTTCTCGATGGGCTTCTGCATCCTGCTTGGCTGACCTCCGTATGGCTCGGGCCGCACCGTCCCAGACTTGAGAACCTCTTGGACTTTGTCGGAAACAGCGCGAGCGACAGAGAACTGGCCGAGTTTACCCGATCTCAGCGGAACCCGGAGTTTTCTTGGGGAGATGTTCGCCGCATTCGGGAGAAATGGAAAGGCCCGCTGCTGATCAAGGGTATCATGTGCCCAGAAGATGCGATTGACGCGCAACGCGCCGGTGTGGATGGAATCGTCGTCTCGAACCATGGTGGCCGTCAGCTTGATGGCGCTCCTGCCACCATCGACGTACTCGCAGATATCATCGCGGCTCTTGATCGGAAGTTTCCGGTTCTGCTGGACGGCGGCATTCGTCGCGGCAGTGACATCGTGAAAGCCCTCGCCTTGGGTGCGAAGGGCATTCTGCTGGGTCGCGCGCCGCTCTATGGCTTGGCGGCGCAAGGCGAGGCGGGCGTGTCACGGGCGCTTTCGATCCTTGAAGAGGAGATGACGAGGACCATGACCTTTGTGGGCGCAAGATCCGTGTCTGCGGTCTCTGATTTCAACGTCGAAATTCGACGGTAATAAATGGTTCCTCCGCCAGTAGCGCTTGCACGATCAACGTTTTGGATGACTGCGTAGTTCAAGGTCGGTTGACACACATAACTTAGCTATCTAAACAAATTCACAATCACGACCATATGGGAGGACCTCATGGAGAATATCAAGATGCGCGTCGAGAAACGGCGTGACTTGACCCCGAGCATCGCCGAATTCACCCTGGTGCCGGTTGGGGCCGATGTGCTCCCTAGTTTCGATCCTGGTGCTCACATCACCTTGGAAACTCCGTCCGGAGCGATGCGTCGCTATTCACTGATCAACGATGGCAGCGACCCAAAGGAATTTGTTGTCGCGATCAAAAGAGAACCGAATTCGCGTGGGGGCTCCGCGTCGATGCACGAACAGGCGACCGTCGGGTCCGAGTTGACAGTCGAATTCCCGGAAAACGATTTCCCGCTAACCGATGTTCAGAAGTACCTGCTCATCGCCGGCGGTATCGGGATCACGCCGATTCTGTCGATGGCACGGTATCTCGACAAGAAGGGCAAGATGCTCAGAATCATCTACGTCAGCCGCAGTCCGGAGGAATCGGCCTATCTGGATGAACTGATGAGAGATTTCGATGGCCGGATCATTGTGCACCATGACGGCGGCGCTCCGGATGCAGTCTACGATTTCTGGGACGATCTCGTCACGCCCCGTGCCACTCACGTCTTCTGTTGTGGTCCGAAACCGCTGATGGATGAAATCAAGGCCGTTTCCGGGCACTGGCCGGAGGGGCGAGTTCACTTCGAGGATTTCAAGCCCGTCGATGTGGTGCGCCAAGACGATGTCTCTTTCGAAGTGGAGCTGAAAAAAAGTAGCGAAACCGTCACGGTGCCCGAAGATCGTTCGATCTTGGAGGCATTGCGTGACGCCGGATTCGCAACGTCCAGCTCCTGTGAAAGTGGCACATGCGGCACCTGCAAGATCCGCCTCCTCGAAGGGGAAGCTGACCATCGCGACATGGTGCTTATGGAAGAGGAAAAAAGCGACCATATAATGATTTGTGTATCGCGCGCGCTATCGGGGAGGCTGGTTCTTGACCTCTGATCCCGTCCGCCTCGGAGTTGCGGGATTGGGGCGGGCTTTCATGCTGATGGTCCCCACCTTTGATGCCGACGCACGCGTCAAGCTCACGGCCGCGGCCGCGCCGAGGGCGGAAAGCCGGGCCGCATTCGAAGAGCAATACGGCGGTGTCGCCTATCCGACTGTCGAGGAACTATGCGCCGATCCATCTGTGGAAGCGATCTACATCGCCACCCCGCACCAAATGCATGTAGATCACGTTCTGGCCGCGGCGCGCGCTGGAAAGCACATTCTCGTGGAAAAGCCGCTCGCGATCTCGATGGAAGACGCCGAGACCATGGTCGCCGCCGCGAACGAGGCGGGGGTTCACCTGATCGTTGGGCCCAGCCACAGTTTCGATCCGCCGGTCGAGCTGGCCGCGCAGTTGATCGCGAGCGGCAAGTTCGGCCAGCTGAGAATGATCCAGGCCCTTAACTACACTGACTTCCTGTATCGTCCCCGACGCCCGGAGGAGCTGCGCACCGAAGAAGGAGGAGGGGTGCTGTTCAGCCAGGCCATCCACCAGATCGACGTGGTCCGACGGCTTGCGGGCGGCATGGGAGAGAAGATTTATGCCATGACCGGGGCATGGGATCCAAAGCGTCCAACAGAAGGCGCCTTTACGGCGCTGATGAACTTTGAGGGTGGATGCGTCGCCAATCTCACCTATTCGGGCTATGCCCATTTCGATAGCGACATTTGGATGAACGACGTCGGAGAGCTGGGGCAGCGAAAACTCGCCGGCGCCTATGGCGATGCAAGGCGGGCGCTGATGGACCTCGATCCCGATGACGAGGCGCGCCTCAAGACGACGCGCACATTCGGCAGCGGTAAGACGGTCGACGCAAAGCACAACGAGCATTTTGGCCCAGTCATCGCGCTTTGCGACCGTGCCGACCTAAAGCTGACTCCGGACGGAGTTGAAGTATTTGGTGACACCGAGCGTGGCTTCATCGAAGTGACATTCGGGCCCGCGCCACGTAGAACCGTGAACGATGCACTGGTAGCCGCTGTCCGCCAGAACAAGGCCCCCGTCCAGACGGGCGCGTGGGGTCTGGCAAGCCTGGAGGTTTGCCATGCGATCCTGCAGTCCGCCTCGACCGGCCAACCTGTCGACCTGCGGCAACAATGCAAAACAAATGAGGAGGAACAAACTGGATGAGCAATCTCAAACTATCCCTTGCCATGGGAAATTATGACCGGACGCGTGCCATTGTGGATGGAAGAGTGCAGATAGACGGTGTCGATCCCGTGCCCATGCTACTGTCCCCAGAGGAAATGTTCTTCCGGGCATTCCGCCACGAAGCTTTCGATATCAGCGAAATTTCGTTGTCCTCCTATTCGATCTCGGTCGCCCGCGGAAATCCGCACTATGTCGCGATCCCGGTCTTTCTGAGCCGGGCATTCCGTCACACTTCAGTCTACATTCGAACCGACAAAGGGATCGACACGCCGCAGGATCTAAAGGGCAAGCGCATTGGCATCGCCGAATACCAGCTGTCCGCCAATGTCTGGGTGCGCGGCATTCTCGAAGAGGAATACGGTGTCAAACCCTCCGACATCATCTGGGTGCGCGGCGGTATGGATACGCCGGGCCGGCCCGAAAAGATCAAGGTTCAGTTACCCGACAATATCCGCATGGAAGAGGCGCCAGTTGGCAGCACGCTGAATGGCATGCTCGAGGCCGGTGAGATCGACGGCTTCGTCGGCCCGCGTTGGCCGCGTTGTTTCGCCGAGCGGCATCCGCACGTAGGTCGGCTCTTTGCAGACAGCATCGCTACGGCCGAAGCCTATTTCGAAAAGACACGGATCTTTCCGATCATGCATGTCCTTGGGGTGCGCCGCAGCCTCGCAGAAGAATACCCGTTCCTACCCGCCGCCCTGCTCAAGGCGTTCACGCAATCGAAGCTGTTGGCAGAAGAAGCTCTGTCTGACACCTCGGCAACGAAAGTAACGATGCCCTTCGTCGAGGATAATCTCAACCGCGTGCATGCGCTAATGGGTGACGACCCATGGAGCTATGGCGTCGGCGGCAACGCCCATGTCCTGAACAAGTTTTTGGATTACCACGCGAGTCAGGGTCTGTCCCCGCGCCGAGTGGAGATCGAAGAACTGTTCCATCCCTCGACCCTAGAAGCCTACAGCCTTTAAGAGGAGCGCCACAATGGAAGAGTACGCACCCGGAGATATCGTCGAGGTCGAAACACCGAAGGGGTTGGCTTACGTGCAGCTCACCCATACCCACCCGAGCTATCCTCCCGTGGTCAAGTTCCTCCCGGGGCCTTACGAGCACCGGCCCGACAATGTGACTGTATTGGCCGAAAAACCCGCACCGATGGCCATGGTACCCTTAACAGGGGCATTGAATCGGTTAGGGTTGAAGCACGCGCTTGCCGGAAGGTCGGACATTCCGCATTCGGAAAGAAGTTTCCCGATTTTCCGGATGCCGATTCGCGACAAGCAAGGCGAGATCATCTATTGGTGGTTCTGGGACGGCCAAGGGTTGACCTATTCTACCGAGCTGATGGAGCAGCAGGAGACGCTGCCAATGCGCGAGGTTATATCCTCAGACCACTTCCTGGATCAGTTGCTGGCCCATGACAAGTAGCAGGTACAATCCGCGCCGACACGCGCGATGACTGCGGGGTTCGGCGGCCTCTTGGCCGCGTTCGGAGCGTTCTGCTACGCCTTGAGTTCGGTTTCCATTGCCAAGAGTTCCCAATCGGTTCAAGGCCGCGGCAACGACGTTCTTATCTCTGTGCTGATGACCGCCTTTGTCTCAGGGGCGCTTTGGCTGCTCCTGGGTCCAACGATGCCGGAACTTGGACTCGGTGTGCTCATTGGTGTGGCCTATTTCGTTGCAGCAGGGGTGCTTGGTAACGTTCTCGGCCGTCTCACGCTGTTTCGCTCCGTAGAGCTTGCCGGAGCCATCGAAACCGGATTCATCCGACGCCTGATACCTGTGTTTGCGGCGCTGTTGGCGTTTTTTTTTCTGGGTGAGGTCATTACGATACCAGTGGTCATCGCCTTCTTCCTGGTTACCAGCGGCGTGGTAATCATGATGTCACGCGCTTCGGTCAAATCGGCTTCTGACTTGGCGGTCGGAGATCCCGACCCTCAAGAGAGGAACAAGGGCCGCGCGATGGCCGTAGCGTCCGCCGCCGGGTATGGCGGCTCTTTTGTCTCCCGAAAGCTCGCCATGCAGACTTTGCCTGACCCTCTGGCCGGCGTGTTCATCGGTGCGATGACGGGCCTAATGTGGTTCGCGGTCTCCTGGGTGTTCCGGTTCAAATCGCGCAACGCGTTGTCCTGGCGAATTCAGCGGCCGAGCGGGTGGCAACTGCTGGCTGGCAGTTCGATGACCGTTGGGCAAGTGGCGCTGTTCTTTTCGCTTATGTTCACTGATGTGACCGTCGTCGCGATCATGTCTTCGATCGAGATGTTCTTTGCCGCCTGGCTCGCAGGCCACATCTTCAAAACCGAACGGCGCCCGGGTCCCAGATTCTACCTGTCGTCTGCACTAGCCGCGACCGGTGTGACACTTCTCGCCCTTGCGCCAAGGTTTGGTTAGTGGGACTGGCAACACGCAATTGCGAGATTGTCCAGCAGCTTGTCCATCGCAGCGAAAAGGTGACCCAACTCGTCGGGTTCAAATCCCGCCGAGGCGTGATCTGCCGCGAGACGCGCAGATTTCATTGCGCCATCTATCGTTCGAAGGCCTGCGTCAGTCAGGTCGACATGAACCACGCGCCGGTCGGACTGGCTGCGGTTACGCGTGATAAGATCTCGCTTTTCGAGCTCGTCCAGGACGCGTGTGGACGACGCCTTTTCGATGCCCAACAACCCGGAAAGCTCGGATTGTTTTAGCTTGCCTTCCTCTCTCAGGCACCGGAGATGAATGTACTGCGCCATGCTGAGCCCGGTTTCGCGCAACTGCTCCTGCAGCAGCTTACCATAAAGATGATGCGCCAGGCGGAGCGACGCCCCAAGACCACGTTTCTTGGAAGGTGATTGCGGCACGACTTGCGCCCCCTAATTTAGATGTCTTATTTCTTGACAATTCTAAAGCTGTTCTTATAGTAAGGCAATCTTACTAACTTGAAGCAAGACTGGGCAACAGACGGAGGAGCTAAGATGCCAGAAAGATTGCTATGCGCGGTGTCGGACTTGAGCGACAAGACGGCAAAAATTTGCGAGGTCGACGGGATCGAGATCGGGGTCATTCGGCACAAAGGAGACATCGTTGCATATAAGAACGTGTGTCCGCACCAGGGCGGGCCGGTATGCGAAGGCCTAAAGATGCCGCAGGTCTGCGTCGAACTCGACGACCAGCAGCGCACGCTCCGGCAGACCTTCAACGAAGACGAACTGCATTTCGTTTGCCCGTGGCATGGCTGGGAATTCAAGATTGCGACGGGCGAAGCGGTCGGCGATCCGAAATACAAAATGAAACGCTACAACGTGGTGGAGAGAGGGGGTGAGGTCTATGTCGAAATTTGATCAAATAGCCACTGAAGCTCCTGCTCTGGACGCATCGCTCGATGCTGTCCTGAATGCACTTCGCAACCCCGAAAGCAGTGGCCTGCGCGCCGAGCAACTTCAGGCGCTGCTTTCACACGCTGTGACTGCATATGCAAAACTTCGCGAAACCAATGACGGCTTGCCCGCATTCCCACGAGACAACGATGTCTCGGCGACAGCTGTCGCCATCGCCGCGACCGGCATTCTCGATGCCGCCGATATGGCGGTGTTCGAGTTGGGCATGTGGCAGACACTAAATCCGTAACACGAGGGGAGAGAGATAAAATGTCATTAACGGGCAACACGATGAACTACAGTTCGGATAACGATCCGGCGATCCAGGAATTTAATACCAGCAAGCTGCTGAAGAACGCACGTAAGCAAGCGGAAGATCGCAACTACAAAGACTTCTTCATTTGCGATGTGGACAGCCACCACTATGAGACTGAGGCCTTGCCGGAAATCCTGCAGTACATGGACGACCCAGTGATGCGCCATCTTGGCTTGTCAGCCGGTAACGTTGGTCGAGCCGGCCTTATTCCGCAGGCGATCGGTTCGCAGGACATGGCTGGGCGCGTGACGCGCTATGCGGGTCGGGACAAAGAAATTGTCCCCGAAGAGCCGCACCGCGACATCACTTTGGCCCGGCGCTGGATGGACGCGATGGGTACGGATATGGCGTGCCTTTTCCCAACCCCAATGCTGCTGTTGGCGACGCACCCCCAAGTCGAGGTCGAGGTGGCAATGGCCCGCGCCTATAACCGTTGGCTGAGCGAGCGCATTCTTGAAGAAGACAATCGCCTCGTATCCATGGTTGTCGCGTAGCCCTTAATTGTGAGATGAGAAATCCAACGAAATCAACGGCCTTGCTTTGCCCTTAAATATGATATTTTGCCTTTAAATCCGATATTTTTGCCCTTAAACCTGAGACAGGGTTCGCAGCTTCGTGTGGCAAATATTGATGGATGATGATCGCGAAGACTTCGTTGCCGCTGGTGCTGAGGAGGCGCGCAGGGCGGCCGTTCTGCGTCCGCTTGTTCAGGCATATCTCAAAGGAACTGGCAGTCTGGAAAGTGGCATCAATGACGCCGTTTGGGAGCTTGGTGTCAGCAGGGCGACTGTCTGGCGCTGGATAAAGCGTCTGGCCGAAGAGGGTGGGCGCACCAGCGCGCTGGCTTCTCGGAAACGGGGCCGCCCGACTGGTACAACCTTGATATCCGGCAAGGTGGAAGCGGTGATCGAAGAACATCTTCGCCGTTATTTCTTACGGCGGGAACGCCCAAGCCTGTCGCGCATCGTGACAGAAATCCGAAGCGCGTGCTGGCAGCAGGGCTTGCAACCGCCGACACGTCGGACGGTTCAGCGCAGGCTGGATGCAATGGATGCCCGTGAAATTGCCAAGGCACGCGAAGGCGCAAAGGCGGCCCGCCAGAAATTTGCGCCGGTCGTAGGCGACAACAAGGCAAACCGGCCACTGGAGGTCGTGCAAATCGACCATACGCCTGCGGACATCATTCTCGTCGACAGTTTTGAACGCAAACCAATTGGGCGGCCTTGGGTCACGCTGGCGATCGACGTCGCAACGCGGATGGTGACCGGATATTACACCTCTCTCGAGGCACCTTCGCGTCTGTCGGTGGCGCTTTGCCTGACACAGGCTGTGGCCCCCAAGGCGGAACTTCTGGCGGAATTGGTGCGCAATGTTCCTTGGCCCGCGCAGGGTAAACCGCATAGCATCCACGTCGATAACGGGCGCGATTTCCGGTCGCATGCCTTTCGGTCGGCATGTGCGGAATGGGGGATCGATCTGGTCTATCGGCCGCCAGGCAGTCCTCATTTCGGAGGGCACATCGAACGATTGATCGGCACGATGATGGGGGCCGTGCACCTGTTGCCTGGAACAACGCAATCCTCGGTCGTGGCCAAGGGCGACTATGACGCCGAGGGCATGGCCACGATGACCTTAAGCGACTTCGATCGCTGGTTTGCTCTGGAAATCTGCCGCTACAACAACAGCATTCATTCAAGTCTTGGCTGCACGCCCGTTGCCAAATGGGAGGCGCTCTCAGAGCAAATGATGGGCGATATCCCCTTCGAGATTGAAGCCTTTCGGGTGAGCTTTCTGCCAAGTGAACTGCGCAAGGTCAGGCGTGACGGCATCCATCTGTTCCAGATACGGTACTGGTCCGATGCGCTTGCAGGCCACATCGGGCGCGGGGATGGAAAGGTGGTCGTCCGCTACGACCCTCGCGACCTCTCGGTGATCTGGGTCGAACTGGATAATGACCGATACGTCGAAGCTCGGTACCGAAACCTGGAAATTCCGCCTGTGTCGCTCTGGGAATATCGCGAAGCCATGAGGAATGCCCGTGCCCTTGGCAAGTCCGGGTCCAATGAGCTGGTCCTGGCTGAGCTGATCCGACAGCAACGCCAAATCGAGTCTGAAAGCCGGAGCCTGACGAGGGCCGAACGCCGATCCCGTGAAAGAAAAGGGACATTGGAGGGCGCCAACTCGGCCGTCTCAACAACCGAAGGGCTGCGCGCGATCGATACGGGTGATACATCGCGCCCATTGTTCAAGGTGGAGAGATGGTGAATTGAGGGCAGGAAAAACAGAGGAAGACGGTCGGATCACCCTCATTCAATCGGATATCTGGATTGGCTTTCCGCGGGCCGAACAAGTTCTGGACCGTTTGCAGTGTATGATCGAAGCGCCAAGGCAAACCCGTATGCCTGGCCTTCTTGTGCATGGCGCGTCCGGGATCGGAAAGACGATGATCGCCCGCAATCTTTCGCGCAGATATGCACCGGAATATGACCCAGCATCGGGAATTACGCGAACGCCGCTGTTACTGTTACAAGCACCACCAGCTCCCGACGAACGACGGTTCTATCTGCACATCCTGGCGACCGTCGGGGCACCGGCCACGGCACTGAGCGCGCGCGCTCAAAATGTGGCCTCCCTCGAAGTCCGTGTCGTCGCGCTCTTGCGCGACCTTGGCCTGCGGATGATCATGATCGACGAAGTCCACAACCTCTTGGCCGGGACCCACCGCGAACAGCGCCGCTTTCTCAATGTTCTGCGGTATCTCAGCAATGAACTCGAAGTGTCGCTGGTCTGCCTGGGGGTCAGCGAGGCCGTCGATGCCATCCGTGGTGATATCCAGCTTGCCAGGCGGCTGGACGAACATCACCTTCCAAACTGGCGCGACGACGCCGAGTTCTCGGACATGATCCAGACACTCATCGCGGCAATGCCCCTCGAGAAGAAATCCAATCTGAAGGTCAAGTCACTAAAGCAGATACTTGCGCTGACCGGCGGGGTGACCTCGCGCATCTTCGCCCTGATCAAGGATCTTTCCATCGACGCCATTGTCACAGGTGATGAATGCATCACCGATGACGCAATCGCAAAATGGACGCCGGTTTGGTCGCGCCATGCGAACCCCCATCGGCGGCTCGAGAAGTCCGGGGTGTGAAGCCGCACCCGCTGCCCAAGACTGTCGCGCCGCTGCCCGACGAGTTGTTGTCAGGTTGGTTGTCTAGGCTGGCGGCGGCCAACTACTGTGATGATGCGGAACTACTGGCTCATCTCAGAATCGATACCGCGCATGGCACCGCCTTGAACTTCAACGTCGACGCGGCTGCGGCGGCGAAGATTGCCAACGCCGCACGGATTGACCCAGATGTTGTGCGATCTTTGACCTTCCCAGCAATGACGACACGAGAAGCCTCGCTGACGGCCCAGATACCATTCCAGCATTGCCTGCAATGTTCCAGAGAGGGCCTTTCGCTCAAGCATTGGAGGCGAGCCTGGGCATTCGACTGCCAGGTTTGTGGGACGAGACTTGTGCCGACGCTCGGCAAGGCCAGTGGCGAACAGATGCCCGAAAAGCTGATAAATCGTGCGCGCAACGGCGCCGCGCGGCTTGAATACGCCGCGCGATTACGCAGCTCCAAGCAATTTCGGCGCGCAATGCGCGCGGTCACCTTTGCCATATCATTAAAGGCCTTCCGCGGAGATCCGTTATACGCTCTTCAGGGCCACAGGCTGGAAGTAAGGCTGTTTGGCCTTGCTGCAATTGATGCAGCCCAATCCCGTCCACTGGTCAAAGCGGCCATCTCAAGCTCCGGCATCGACGACTATGCAAGGGTTGCTCTATTGCGCGCCTTCGATAAGGAGCCACGTCTGCTTGCCGCGGTTGTTTACATCGCCCGGCAGCGCGCGAAAAGCATAGGCGCGATGGCAGTGGAATCTCATAATTAAGGGCAAAAAATATCCCCGAACGCGTCGTGTCTCAGATTTAAGGGCAACGCGACACTTGGTCAAGGATCTGTCCATCGACGCGATCATCAGCGGTGACGAGTGCGTCACTGATGATGCCATCGCAAAATGGACACCGGTCTGGTCGCGCCATGCAAACGCTCAGCGACGGCTCGAGAAATCTGGGGCGTGACGTGTATCCCGCTGCCGATATCGGTGACGCCAGTGCCGGACGAGTTGCTTTCTGGTTGGTTATCGCGACTGGCCGCTTCCAATCATTGCGAGGTAGCAGACCTGCTCGCCCATATCGGGATCGACGCAAAATATGCTGCAGCCCTTGATTTTGATCTCGACATGCTGGCCGCGGATAGGATTTCCGTTGCGGCGCGCTTCGATCCAGCGTTCGTGTCGTCGATGACTTTCGCGGCGATGCCGGAAGCAGAGATGCGGTTGACCGCACAGGTGCCGTTCCAGGCTTGCACAAGCTGCGCTGATGGCGGCCTTGAGCTCAGGCACTGGCGTAGGGCCTGGGCGTTCGACTGCCAGATTTGTGGTGCCCGGCTTCTTCCAAAGGCCGACAGGCAAAATGGCGCAGCGGTCTCCGAAAAGCTGGTTGATCGTGCCCGCCGGGGGGCACGGATCCTGGAGCGTGTCGCGGTGTCGGGCAGCGCGCGTCAACTACGCCGAGCCATGCGGGCGGTCACCTTCGCGATGGGACTCAAAGCTTTATGTGGAGACCCTTTCTTCGCGCTTCAAAGCCCCCGCCCGAACATAAGGCTCTTCTGCCTTGCCGCCATTGCCTCCGCCCAATCACGTCCACTGGTAAAGGCTGCGTTGTGCAGCATGGACATCGACGTCTACGCACGAGTTGCCCTGCTTCGCGCCTACGATAAGGAGCCCCGACTGCTTGCAACCGTCGACCAGATTGCTCAGCGGATGCGACTACGCGTCGGCGGTTCAGCCACCTCATCTCAAATTTAAGGGCAAGAAAGGCCGGAAAACGCGCCGTGTCTCGGATTTAAGGGCAAGGCGACACCCACTTCCGAGAGAACCAGGAACGGTTGCCTGACCATGCTGCGGCTGCCATCCATGCGTTGATCTGCCAAGCGGAGGCGATTGCCGATCAGGCTGAGGCCCTGGAGAAACGGATCCTCGAGTGGCACCGGACGCACGAGACGAGCCGGCGACTGGCGACCATTCCCGGTATCGGACCGATCACCGCCAGCGCAATTGCTGCAAATGTTCCGGATCCGAGCCTGTTCCGCTCGGCACGACAGTTCGCGGCCTGGCTAGGCCTGACGCCACGGGCGAACTCAAGCAGTGGCAAGGATCGACAGACCGGGATCAGCAAGCAGGGTGATGGATATATCCGGCGACTGCTCGTTTCCGGCGCGACTGCGGTGCTTCGCTTTGCAAGGCAGGGCGATGCCGGCAAGGCTTGGATGCTTGGGCTTAAAGCACGCAAGCGACCGAAAGTCGTTGCGGTCGCGCTCGCCAACAAGACTGCCCGGATCGCTTGGGCGCTCCTGCGCCGCAACGAGATCTACGCGGCCCCTGTCTCCTGAGCGCGGAACCGCTGACGGAATGCGTGAAGCTGAGAAGAGATGACAAACCGGTCGAACCGGGGATCGGGACACCCCAGGGGGTCAAGGCGCAGAAAGCGCGCAATTTTGATTGGGACCCGATCCGCGGACTTCATCTGGGCCAGCGGCTAGACCGCACCACAAAGGCCGTAGACATGACTGCTTTCGGCATAGGCGCGTCAATTCCCAGCTTGCGCAGCAGGGGTCGTCCAGACATGGGAACACTTGCCCTCGCCAGAGATGCCCACTGCGCGTTGGCGACGGTCCACCAATGACTTGCGCCACCGGACCTGTGGGGGAACCGGCGCAGCGCCAGTTCCCCATCGGCTCATTCTGCCGGAACCCAGGGCCGGTTATAGGCTGCCACGCGCCAATCACCGTGTTCGATGAACCGGGGGGCGCTCCCGGTTTCCAGCGCCTCGGCTGCGGCGTTCAGCGCCTCGGGCGATGTCTCGGGCCAGGCGCCCGTTTCGATCCGTTCGACCAGGGTCTCGACGATGGCCGTGCTTTCGGCAGCCGTGAACTCGCAATGGCCCGTGCCCTGGACCAGCGACTGCCGATACAGATCGCCGGTACCCTGCTCCTGCACCAGCGCGCCGTAGCCTTCCATCAGCGTGTAGGGAATGGCCCAGTCGCCCAGCATGTGGATGCGGATCGCCGGAACCTGCAGATCGCCGGTCGTCGTGCGCCCGTCTGCGGCCCAGAAATCGCGCGCATAATCCGAGGCCGCGATGCGGGGGGCGGCGTCGATCCTGGCAATGTCGGCCTGAAGGTCCAAACCGGCCTGTTCGTAGAGCGCCTCAACCGTCCGCGCCATCGCGGGTGCGGCATTCTGGTAGAAGGCGGCATAGTCGACCCCCTCGTTCCCGGAAAGTTGCTGCCCCGATGCGGCGTTTTCGAACAGAAGCCGCGAGGACCCGCCAACATTACCGCCGATGCGCAGCGCCGAGGCCACGATCATGTCGGCCATGGCGCCGGCATCCGCGGTGTCGGGTAGTTCGGTCCCCTCGACCATCCACGGCGACCACTGTCCGATGGCGAAGGCAAGCGCCAGCCGCGCGCGGCCCTCCGGGCTTTCGCCCGCCGTTTCGATGGCGGCCATCCAGGACGCACGGATCGCGTCAAGGCTGCGCTCGCCACCCGCTCCGGCATTGGGCAGGCCGACGATGGCGAGATCGCTGGCCGGACCGTGCCCAGCGGCCTCATAGCTTTCGCCCAGCAGGGTCTGCATGGCGAACCAGCCATCCAGGAAACTGCTCATGATCCAGACCGGCGTATGGGCGGCAAGCACGGCGGCACCGTCGATCCTGTCCGGGTAATCCTCGGCCGAAGCGAGGCTGTCGAGCCCTCCGCCAGAACAGCCGTATTGCAGCACCATGTCAGGAGCGCGCTCCAGGTCCGTGAAAATGTCCTGAACAGCTTGTAGATTCAGGATTTCACGCTGCGGATCGTATTGCCACAGGCGCAGCGGGTGCCGGGCGAGCCCGGCGAAGGCATAGCCACGACCGAGCAGGTCGTCATACCGCTGGACCGCTGACGCGACCGAAACGTTGCTGGCGAAATCCAGATCCCTGAGTAGTCGACCATTCCAGTTCTCGGGCACGCGGATCAGCCATGCCGTCCCGTCCGGCAGGGTTCCCGCATGTTCGTTGAAGGCGGGCTGCTCCTGCGCCGACGCGAGCGGGCCGGCCAAATTGGCTGTCCGTGACATGAATTTCCTCCAGTTTGATGCAGCGATGAAATCCGGCTCCTCTTCCGGGGAACCATCGCCGGGAAAAACATAGATAGCTAATTATTAGTGTCAAGGGCTCTGATGCACAAATCGGCTTAAGGCCGAGGTTCCCCTTTCCCCGGACGGACTTATCCCACAGCTTCCGTGACGGGTATTCCGAGCGCGGTGTAGCCGTTCAGGACGGCGATGCGGACCTGGAGTTCGGCGACCTGTCGATCGAAGTCCCGTGCCATGAGCCGCTGGCCCAGCAACTTGATACAATGCATCTTTGTCTCGACGCGGCTTCGGCGGTGGTATCCACTCCATCGTCGCCAGAGCGCGCGGCCCAGGTATTTCGCCGCGCGCAGGGCCTCATTTCGCGCCACGGCTCCGGCGGTGATCGTCTTCCAGGGCTTCGCGTTCTTGCGGGGCGGGATGACGGCATGGGCACCGCGATCTGCAATCGCATCGTGGCATTTGCGCGTGTCGTAGGCGCCATCAGCCGTAACGCTACCGATTTCCTGGTCCTGCGGGATTTGGTCGAGAAGGTGGGTAGGATGGGCGCATCACCGATGTGGCTCCCGGTGACTTCGACGGCCCGGATCTCCAACGTTTCTTCATCGATCCCAAGGTGGAGCTTGCGCCAGACGCGCCGTTTCGGGCCGCCATGCTTGCGTGCGTGCCACTCGCCTTCACCTTCGACCTTGATCCCGGTGCTGTCGATCAGCAGGTGCAACGGCCCCTTGGAGCCGCGGTAGGGGATGTTCACGGCCAAGGTCTTCTGGCGGCGAGATAGCGTGCTGAAGTCGGGCACCGTCCAGTTCAGGCCGACCAGCCGTAGCAGGCTCTCGACGAACCCGGTCGTCTGCCGGAGCGCCATGCCGAACAGCACTTTCATCGAGAGGCACGTCTGGATAGCGGCATCGCTGTAGGTCTGCTGGCGGCCACGCCTGCCTGTCGGCGCGGCATCCCAGCTCATCTCGGGGTCAAACCAGATCGTCAGCGAGCCCCGGCGCTTGACTGCTTCATTGTAGGCTGGCCAGTTCCTGGTCTTGTAGGTCGGGGGTATGGGTCTGCTCATGCAGCCTGACTAACAGACTGGATTCGCAAGGTGAAACCTTCACAGCATTTGCGCAACATGTATAACCGCCCCTTGCGCAAGAGGGTTTCTGGATCAGTTTCGCGCGGTGTCGGGTGCTGACATGTATCCGGCCTCTGTTGCGGCCATCATCACGCCGCGGGCCCGTATGGTGTTCGCAGGTCGGGTCCAGATCAAAGCCGCGTGCTCGATGGCACTCTGTTGCGCTCTGGTTCTCCCGATCCCGTCTCACGACCGTGCGCCAAACGTCTCCTTGCCCTCTTCCGCTCCGACGTCCTCGCGACCAGTGACGGCTTACGCCGCAGCGGTCGGAGACTGGTAGGCGCCGCCTCGGGCCATCAGCGCCCAGACGATCCGCGCCATTTTGTTCGCCAGCGCGACCCGCACCAGCATCGGCGGCTTGCGCGTCAGCATCTCGCCAAGCCATGTGCCCGGCCGGGCAGCGGCATGAACATGCCTGTCGCGTAGCCCTTAATTGTGAGATGAGAAATCCAACGAAATCAACGGCCTTGCTTTGCCCTTAAATATGATATTTTGCCTTTAAATCCGATATTTTTGCCCTTAAACCTGAGACAGGGTTCGCAGCTTCGTGTGGCAAATATTGATGGATGATGATCGCGAAGACTTCGTTGCCGCTGGTGCTGAGGAGGCGCGCAGGGCGGCCGTTCTGCGTCCGCTTGTTCAGGCATATCTCAAAGGAACTGGCAGTCTGGAAAGTGGCATCAATGACGCCGTTTGGGAGCTTGGTGTCAGCAGGGCGACTGTCTGGCGCTGGATAAAGCGTCTGGCCGAAGAGGGTGGGCGCACCAGCGCGCTGGCTTCTCGGAAACGGGGCCGCCCGACTGGTACAACCTTGATATCCGGCAAGGTGGAAGCGGTGATCGAAGAACATCTTCGCCGTTATTTCTTACGGCGGGAACGCCCAAGCCTGTCGCGCATCGTGACAGAAATCCGAAGCGCGTGCTGGCAGCAGGGCTTGCAACCGCCGACACGTCGGACGGTTCAGCGCAGGCTGGATGCAATGGATGCCCGTGAAATTGCCAAGGCACGCGAAGGCGCAAAGGCGGCCCGCCAGAAATTTGCGCCGGTCGTAGGCGACAACAAGGCAAACCGGCCACTGGAGGTCGTGCAAATCGACCATACGCCTGCGGACATCATTCTCGTCGACAGTTTTGAACGCAAACCAATTGGGCGGCCTTGGGTCACGCTGGCGATCGACGTCGCAACGCGGATGGTGACCGGATATTACACCTCTCTCGAGGCACCTTCGCGTCTGTCGGTGGCGCTTTGCCTGACACAGGCTGTGGCCCCCAAGGCGGAACTTCTGGCGGAATTGGTGCGCAATGTTCCTTGGCCCGCGCAGGGTAAACCGCATAGCATCCACGTCGATAACGGGCGCGATTTCCGGTCGCATGCCTTTCGGTCGGCATGTGCGGAATGGGGGATCGATCTGGTCTATCGGCCGCCAGGCAGTCCTCATTTCGGAGGGCACATCGAACGATTGATCGGCACGATGATGGGGGCCGTGCACCTGTTGCCTGGAACAACGCAATCCTCGGTCGTGGCCAAGGGCGACTATGACGCCGAGGGCATGGCCACGATGACCTTAAGCGACTTCGATCGCTGGTTTGCTCTGGAAATCTGCCGCTACAACAACAGCATTCATTCAAGTCTTGGCTGCACGCCCGTTGCCAAATGGGAGGCGCTCTCAGAGCAAATGATGGGCGATATCCCCTTCGAGATTGAAGCCTTTCGGGTGAGCTTTCTGCCAAGTGAACTGCGCAAGGTCAGGCGTGACGGCATCCATCTGTTCCAGATACGGTACTGGTCCGATGCGCTTGCAGGCCACATCGGGCGCGGGGATGGAAAGGTGGTCGTCCGCTACGACCCTCGCGACCTCTCGGTGATCTGGGTCGAACTGGATAATGACCGATACGTCGAAGCTCGGTACCGAAACCTGGAAATTCCGCCTGTGTCGCTCTGGGAATATCGCGAAGCCATGAGGAATGCCCGTGCCCTTGGCAAGTCCGGGTCCAATGAGCTGGTCCTGGCTGAGCTGATCCGACAGCAACGCCAAATCGAGTCTGAAAGCCGGAGCCTGACGAGGGCCGAACGCCGATCCCGTGAAAGAAAAGGGACATTGGAGGGCGCCAACTCGGCCGTCTCAACAACCGAAGGGCTGCGCGCGATCGATACGGGTGATACATCGCGCCCATTGTTCAAGGTGGAGAGATGGTGAATTGAGGGCAGGAAAAACAGAGGAAGACGGTCGGATCACCCTCATTCAATCGGATATCTGGATTGGCTTTCCGCGGGCCGAACAAGTTCTGGACCGTTTGCAGTGTATGATCGAAGCGCCAAGGCAAACCCGTATGCCTGGCCTTCTTGTGCATGGCGCGTCCGGGATCGGAAAGACGATGATCGCCCGCAATCTTTCGCGCAGATATGCACCGGAATATGACCCAGCATCGGGAATTACGCGAACGCCGCTGTTACTGTTACAAGCACCACCAGCTCCCGACGAACGACGGTTCTATCTGCACATCCTGGCGACCGTCGGGGCACCGGCCACGGCACTGAGCGCGCGCGCTCAAAATGTGGCCTCCCTCGAAGTCCGTGTCGTCGCGCTCTTGCGCGACCTTGGCCTGCGGATGATCATGATCGACGAAGTCCACAACCTCTTGGCCGGGACCCACCGCGAACAGCGCCGCTTTCTCAATGTTCTGCGGTATCTCAGCAATGAACTCGAAGTGTCGCTGGTCTGCCTGGGGGTCAGCGAGGCCGTCGATGCCATCCGTGGTGATATCCAGCTTGCCAGGCGGCTGGACGAACATCACCTTCCAAACTGGCGCGACGACGCCGAGTTCTCGGACATGATCCAGACACTCATCGCGGCAATGCCCCTCGAGAAGAAATCCAATCTGAAGGTCAAGTCACTAAAGCAGATACTTGCGCTGACCGGCGGGGTGACCTCGCGCATCTTCGCCCTGATCAAGGATCTTTCCATCGACGCCATTGTCACAGGTGATGAATGCATCACCGATGACGCAATCGCAAAATGGACGCCGGTTTGGTCGCGCCATGCGAACCCCCATCGGCGGCTCGAGAAGTCCGGGGTGTGAAGCCGCACCCGCTGCCCAAGACTGTCGCGCCGCTGCCCGACGAGTTGTTGTCAGGTTGGTTGTCTAGGCTGGCGGCGGCCAACTACTGTGATGATGCGGAACTACTGGCTCATCTCAGAATCGATACCGCGCATGGCACCGCCTTGAACTTCAACGTCGACGCGGCTGCGGCGGCGAAGATTGCCAACGCCGCACGGATTGACCCAGATGTTGTGCGATCTTTGACCTTCCCAGCAATGACGACACGAGAAGCCTCGCTGACGGCCCAGATACCATTCCAGCATTGCCTGCAATGTTCCAGAGAGGGCCTTTCGCTCAAGCATTGGAGGCGAGCCTGGGCATTCGACTGCCAGGTTTGTGGGACGAGACTTGTGCCGACGCTCGGCAAGGCCAGTGGCGAACAGATGCCCGAAAAGCTGATAAATCGTGCGCGCAACGGCGCCGCGCGGCTTGAATACGCCGCGCGATTACGCAGCTCCAAGCAATTTCGGCGCGCAATGCGCGCGGTCACCTTTGCCATATCATTAAAGGCCTTCCGCGGAGATCCGTTATACGCTCTTCAGGGCCACAGGCTGGAAGTAAGGCTGTTTGGCCTTGCTGCAATTGATGCAGCCCAATCCCGTCCACTGGTCAAAGCGGCCATCTCAAGCTCCGGCATCGACGACTATGCAAGGGTTGCTCTATTGCGCGCCTTCGATAAGGAGCCACGTCTGCTTGCCGCGGTTGTTTACATCGCCCGGCAGCGCGCGAAAAGCATAGGCGCGATGGCAGTGGAATCTCATAATTAAGGGCAAAAAATATCCCCGAACGCGTCGTGTCTCAGATTTAAGGGCAACGCGACACCCGGTCTTCTAGGTCACCTTCTACCTCGCCCGACCAGTCGAGCTGCAGGGACGCGCGTAAGGCGGTCTTCATGGCGCGGATGGCTTCAGATCCGGTCAGCAAAGCGATATCCGCCTCGCTGTCAAAGATTGCTTCCGCAAATTCGTTGACCAAGCTTTGAGGGGTTTGTCCGCCGGCGGGGGTGAGAATAGCCCGGCGCGGTGTGGCGCCGATTTCTGTCGCGAGCGCGCGGGGCATATTGTTGATTTTACCGAACGGCGTCGGCGCTTGGGCGTAAGATTCCTGGTTGAGACGCACAAAAGCGACCACGTCGATCTGATCGGCAAACGGCGTGGCCGCCCCGGTATCTTTGATCGCGGCGCGGCTTGCTGTTGCGGCGAGGGACAGCGGCGAGGGTGCTTCGGAAACATCCTTGCCGTCCCAATGATTGACGGTTTGACCCACACCCACGATTACGGGTGTGCGCTCGGACACATTCGTCATAGAACTGATCTTTCTAGTTTTGTATTAACCCGGGATCTTCACCATCATGCGGGAATATCCCTTCACGAAGCTGGAAAGGACCCTTTCCGGCTCTTCAAGAACTTCAATTTTGGGGAAGCGTTTCAAGACTTCCTCCCACACGATGCGCAGTTGCATCTCGGCCAAACGGTTACCCACACAACGGTGAATGCCAAAACCGAACGAAAGGTGCTGCCGTGCGCGTGGGCGGTCGATAATAAATTCATTCGCGCGGTCGATGGCCTCTTCGTCCCGGTTGCCCGACACATACCACATTACAACTTTGTCGCCTTTTTTAATCTGTTTGCCGCCAAGTTCGATGTCGTCCAATGCGGTGCGGCGCATATGGGCCAAAGGTGTTTGCCAGCGGATAATTTCGGACACCATGTTCGGGATGACGGAGGGGTCATCGCGCAGTTTCTGATATTCGGACGGGTGCTCGTTCAATGCCAATACACCGCCGGATATGGAGTTCCGCGTGGTGTCGTTTCCGCCCACAATCAGCAAGACAAGATTGCCCAAGAATTCGTTCGGTCCCATGTTACGGGTGCTGGGCGAATGCGCCATCATCGAAATCAAGTCGTTGCCGGGATCTTTATTGACCCGATCATTCCAAAGCTCGGTGAAGTAACGCGCACACTCCTGCAGAATTTCATGCCGATGATCAAAGGACTCTATGAGGCCGGAATTGATGTCCGCAGTGGCCACGTCCGACCAATAAGTGAGCAGACGGCGATCTTCCCACGGAAAGTCGAACAGGGTGGCCAACATTTGAGTTGTCAGTTCAATAGAGACCGTGTCCACCCAATCGAACGGTTCATTGCGCGGCAATTCATCTAAGATTTTGCATAGCCGCTCGCGGATCAATCCTTCCAGTTTTGCCAAATTGTCTGGCGCTACAATCGGGCTCACGGTTTTGCGCTGGGCGTCGTGTTTCGGCGGATCCATGGCAATGAAGCTTGCCAACCGGTGATCTGCTTCTGCATCGCGAATGGTGATGCCGCCCAGGCCCGATTCAGATGAAAAGACTTGGTGGTTCGTATCGACCGCCATGATGTCTTTGTATTTGGTCACGGACCAGTAAGGACCGAACTGGCTGTCCTTACAATAGTGAATTGGGTCTTCCTTCCGCAGACGCTCGAAGTATGGCCAGAATGCGTTGTCGCGAAACAATTCCGGCTGGCTCACATCAATATCTTCCAGCGGAATATCGTAAACGTCCGTTTCGGCGGCAGGGTTCGGCATTATTGCAGCGTCTGTCATGTCCGTTCCTTTTCGCTTGCCAGGTTGAGGTCTAGGGCTATCTAGCCGGGGATCTTCACCATCATCCGTGAATAGCCTTTGACGAAGCTCGATAAGATGCGGTCTGGTTCTTCCAACACCTCGATTTTCGGAAAGCGTTTCAAGGCTTCCTCCCAGACAATCCGCAATTGCATCTCAGCCAAACGATTGCCTACACAGCGGTGAATGCCAAACCCGAACGACAAATGACGCCGTGCATTGGGGCGGTCAATGATGAATTCATTCGCCCGTTCAATGACGTCTTCATCCCGGTTACCCGAGACGTACCACATCACCACTTTATCGCCCTTTTTGATTTGCTTGCCGCCAAGTTCCGTGTCTTCCAGCGCAGTGCGGCGCATATGGGCAAGGGGGGTTTGCCAGCGGATAATTTCCGACACCATGTTCGGAATGACAGAGGGGTTGTCCCGAAGCTTTTGATATTCGGCAGGGTTTTCATTAAGGGCGAGAAGGCCGCCAGAGATCGAATTTCGGGTCGTGTCATTACCGCCCACAATGAGAAGGACCAAATTGCCCAGATATTCCTGTGGCGACATGTTGCGCGTTACAGGCGAATGGGCCAGCATGGAAATCAAATCGTTTCCAGGTTCCGAATTGACCCGCTGGTTCCACAAGTCCGTGAAATATTCTGCACACTGAAGAAGAATTTCTTGCCGTTCTTCCAGTGTACCAAACAGGCCTGAATTTTCGTCAGCCGTTGCAACATCGGACCAATAGGTAAGCTTGCGGCGGTCTTCCCAGGGAAAATCAAACAGCGTGGCCAACATTTGGGTGGTCAATTCGATTGACACATTGTCCACCCAATCGAATGGCTCGTTGCGTGGCAGGTTGTCGAAGATTTTGCACAAGCGCTCGCGGATGAGCCCTTCCAATTTGGCAAGGTTATCGGGCGCCACGATGGGGCTGACCACTTTTCGCTGGGCGTCATGTTTCGGTGGATCCATGGCAATAAACATGGGCAGCGGGAAGTCTTCTTCCTGATCGCGTATGGTGATCCCACCCAAGGTGCTTTCCGATGAAAACACTTTGTGGTTCGTATCGACCGCCATGATGTCATTGTATTTGGTCACAGACCAATAGGGGCCGTTCTCGCTGTCCCGGCAATAATGAACCGGGTCTTCTTGGCGCATCCGCTCGAAATAAGGCCAGAACACATTATCTCGCCAAAGTTCAGGCTGGGATACGTCGAGGTCTTCCAGCGGCATGTCGTAGGGGTTGGCATGCGATGCGACAGGTTCTTTCAGCGCAGCATCAGTCACAAATTTCCTCCATTCGCCGCATTTTGTGTCGGCCTATTTTTTTATGGGGGCGGACCGCCCCTTCTTACATCCATCTTATCAGCGGCATCTTTCGGTCGGCAATGAAGTAGATGTTCTGACAATTTGTCATAGGATGAGCGCTTCGGCAATCGAATTAACCGCTGGTTGCGGCTGTTAAGCCCCCATTAACGAAGCCAAAAGCCTTCCTTAAGGGTTCACCGTTATAACTTTTTCGCTTGTTGAGCCTGACGTCACTTCACTGTTCTGCTTTGGGGGGTACCATGCAGTTCTTTCAATCCCTGGATATAGCTCGCAAAATCGCAGTTATTATTTCGGCTTCCGTTGCCTTGGCCGTTTTGGCCGTTGGAACGATTAACTATCGCGATGCGCGATCCGCGCTTCAACATGAGGCGGAAGAACGCTTGTCAGCCATCTTGGATAGCCGCAAGTCGGAGTTGTATCACTGGCTAAAAGCAATTGAAGGAGATATGGGGGTCCAAAGCACCAATCCTTTGGTGATCGATGCGCTCCGCTCCTTTAAATCTGCTTGGGCGTCCATGGGGGACGATCAAACCCGCAAGCTTCAAACGCTCTATGTGGAAAGCAATCCGAATCCGGACGGTCAAAAAGAGGCATTGGATGATGCGCGCGATGGGTCTTACTACAGTGCGGTCCACAAGGAATATCATCCCTATTTCCGCAGCCTTCTTCGCGATCGCGGCTATGATGATATTTTGCTTTTCGATACGAACGGCAATCTGATCTATTCCGTTTTCAAAAAGCCCGACTACGCAACCAATTTTGACGATGGTCAGTGGGCGGAAACGGATTTGGCAACCGTATTTCGGGCGGCACGGGACAGTGGTCGGAGTGGCGCGCGCGAATTTGTCGATTTTCGCCCTTACGCGCCCAACAGCAACAAACCTGCAAGCTTTATTGCGGCGCCCATCTATACCAATGACGGCATGCTTCAAGGTGTTCTCGCTTTTGAAATGCCGGTGGATGGATTGAACGAATTGATGATGCAGGAATCCGGTTTAGAGAAAACCGGCGAAACCTTCTTGGTGGGAACCGACTTCTTGATGCGCAGCAACTCGCGGTTCGATTCGGAAGATTCGATCTTGAAGGTTACCGCGGACACGCATTTTGTCCGCGAAGCTTTGGAAAAAGCATCGCGCGGTGACACGTCCAAAGTAGTTGAAATCGGTGTGAGCCACCGTGGCGACGAAGTCATCGCCGAGGCTGTCGCGATTGAGTTTAAAGGCACCACGTGGGTCATCGTTGCCGAACAGAAAGTGTCCGAAACGCTTGCCAGCGCCAATGCGTTGGGCCTTCGCACGGCGCTGATCAGCGTGGTTGCGATGATGATGTTTGCGGGCTTCGGCCTGTACCAGGGGCGTTCGTTTGCCCGGCCGATCCGCGCCGTTGCGGAAGCTATGAACCGGCTTTCCGCCGGTGACAATAAAGTCGCCGTTCCGGCCCAAGATCGTCGGGATGAAATCGGAGAGATTTCGGCCGCATTCGCTGTCTTCAAAAAGAATGCGATTGAAAAAGAGAAGCTCGAAGCGACCCTGGAACAACGACAGAAAGAAGCGCGTGAACGGGAACAACAAGCCATCGAAGAAGGCCGCCGAGAAGAAAAGAAGCTTGTTTCCACCATATTCGGCACAGCGCTTAAGAAGCTAGTGGCGGGCGATCTTACCTATACGATCACTCAAGATGTGCCCTCTGAATACGCGGATCTGAAAAACGATTTCAATGCCACAAATGCGCGGTTGCGGGATGTGGTCATGGAAATAAAAGATACCGCACGCGGCGTGATGAGTTCCGCGGCGGAGATCACGCATTCCACGGATGATTTGGCAACGCGTACGGAATCTCAGGCGGGAAGTCTCGAACGAACCGCCACAGCCATGGAGCAAATGACCGAGACCGTTTCTCGGACGGCTCAGAATGCCGCATCCACAGATCAGATTTCGACGGCCACACGCAGTGACGCTCAGTCCGGTGGCGTGGTTGTGACAGATGCTGTGAAGGCCATGTCGACGATCGAAAAATCGTCACAAGAAATCTCGGAAATTGTCAGCGTGATCGATGGCATTGCGTTCCAAACCAATTTGTTGGCTCTGAATGCCGCAGTTGAAGCGGCCCGCGCCGGCGATGCCGGCAAAGGGTTTGCGGTTGTTGCGTCCGAAGTGCAGGCCCTTGCACAAAAATCGGGGCATGCGGCAAAAGAAATCAAGACGCTTATTGAATCCAGTGACCAGCATGTGAAGAACGGCGTGAGGTTGGTCGGTGACACGGGTAGCGCGTTAACGGGAATTGTGGACTCTGTATCGGAAATCGCTTCATTGATCACCGAAATAGCCTCTGCAAGCCAGGAACAGGCGCAAGGGTTGGGAGAGGTAAATGCTGCTGTTTCCCAAATGGACCAGGCGACCCAGCAAAATGCCGCGATGGTAGAAGAATGTACCGCTGCTGCACGAACGTTGTCGAACGAAGCGCAGCGATTGACTGAACTCATTGGGTTCTTTGATGTTGGGCAGGCGGCCGCACCGTCGCACCAGCCAACAAAGTCGTCAGCGCCAATCGTCCGTGTGGTTTCCGACGCAAAGCAGGTTCAGAAACCCAAAGCGGATGCTCCGCCAGCCCCGGCCCGCCAAGCGGTTGATAAGAAACCGGAGACGCCAAAGAAGGCTCCGGTCGCGGCGTCTGAACCGCCAAAACCGCCAAAAACGTCAAAACCGGCTGAGACTCCAATTGAAAGGGACGAGCCTAAACGCGCCGCCGCAGCCCCTGTTGTTATGGGATCGCTGGCTGTGAGCGATGACGATTGGACGGAATTCTAAGTCCCCAATTCCTCATCAATTTGGGCGGGACGTACCGCGTTGGCGTTTCGCCCATTCGCCAAGATGTGTAAAAATATGAAAGGGCCAAAGCCTGTTTTTGGCCCATCCCCTCTCAACGAACTCAAATGCTTGCACCGGTTTTGCTGTGGCTAAGGCACCGGCAGCTCCTATCAAGGCATTTTTCGAATGAAATTTCGCAAGGGCCTTTCTGTTTTCGAGCGAAAGGTTTGGGTCTGCCGCATAGTGGTCGGCAATCGCCAAATGGACACGGGCCATCGCGGCCCAATGGGTGCGGTCGCCACGGATGGTGGCCGATCCTCCGTGTAGAACATATTCGTGCACAACATCACCGATCGCCTGATTGGTGACACCCGCCAGGGCACAGCGCATCAAAAACTCGCGGTCAGACGCAGGCATGAAGTCGAGGGAAAAATATCCGACTTTGTCGAATACCTGCCGGCGGAAGAAACGGGCATTAATGATGGGGACCTCGAAAAGAAGGTCTTCGAAGACAAGGCTCTTGTTTTTCGGTCCATTGAACAAATCGGACCCCGCCGAATCGTGCTCAGAACCCAACGAGACCAGACGCGCCCCAGCACTCACCATATCCAACGTTGCGGTCTTCTCGAAAGGAGCAAGCGCTGCATCAAAAGCACCTGGCAGATAGCGGTCGTCGCTGTTCAGCCAACCGATGACATCGCCAGAGGCTGCTTTGATGCCTTTGTTGACGGCGTCATACAGGTTTTTGTCGGGCTCCGACAGAACCGTGAGATGGTCATACTGGGCGAGTTTCTCCAAGGTGCCGTCGGTAGATCCGCCGTCTGCAATAATGTGCTCCATTCCGTCTTGCCATTGATGGCGAACGCTTTGAACCGCCTGATCGATGAAATCGGCGCGGTTAAAGCAGGGCGTGACGATGGAGAGTTTGAGCGGCATGATGCTTTGCTTTTAGTTCGGGATGGGCCGCAAGACCATACTTATCCGACCGATTTCCTCGCAGCCGAGCGTCGAACAGAGCCTTTCGGGGCCTGCGCACTGGCAAGGCTTGCTCTTGCTCGGTCATTCCCGCTAATTTCCAGTGACTCTAGACGCAATTGCTTTTCGTATTGAGGTGTTTCATTGACGGCTGAAAAAGTCGCGCTCATCACGGGTGTCACCGGTCAAGATGGTGCTTTTCTTGCTGAGCTGCTCTTATCTAAAGGCTATGTGGTGCATGGCCTAAAACGACGGTCTTCGTCTTTCAATACGGGACGCGTCGATCACCTGTATGTGGATCCCCATGAGGCGCATGCCAAGTTTTTCATGCATCATGGCGATCTCACCGACGCCACTAACTTGATCCGGATCGTTCAAGAAACCCAGCCGACTGAAATCTACAATTTGGCGGCGCAAAGCCACGTCCAGGTAAGTTTTGAAACCCCCGAATACACGGCCAATGCGGACGGTCTGGGCACCTTAAGATTGCTGGAGGCGATTCGGATCTTAGATCGCGCAGACAAAACGCGGTTTTATCAAGCGAGTACGTCCGAGCTCTATGGACTGGTCCAGGAAACGCCACAACGGGAAACAACGCCGTTTTATCCCCGCAGCCCCTATGCCGCCGCGAAACTCTACGCCTATTGGATCACGGTGAATTACCGGGAAGCTTATAATTTTCACGCCTCTAACGGCATCTTGTTCAATCACGAAGGACCGACCCGCGGCGAAACCTTTGTCACGCGGAAGATTACGCGTGCAGTGGCGGCGATCCATTTGGGCACTCAACAGACGCTGTATATTGGGAACTTAGATGCCAAGCGTGATTGGGGGCATGCCCGCGACTATGTGGATGGGATGTGGCGTATTCTCCAGCAAGACACACCGGATGACTATGTGTTGGCGACGGGGGAAACCCATAGTGTGCGCGAGTTTGTAGAACTGGCCTTTGGCTGCATTGATCAAGAGATTGAATGGAAAGGTCAAGGGGCCGACGAAAACGGCGTGTGTCCGAAGACGGGTAAGGTTTTGGTGCGGGTGGATCCGCGCTATTTCCGGCCAACGGAAGTGGATCTTCTGTTGGGAGATGCGTCAAAAGCGAAAGAGCGTCTTGGTTGGGAATCGTCCACCGCCTTTTGCGATCTTGTGCGCGAGATGGTGACAGAGGATATCCGCTTGGCCGGCACTCATAATCAAGTTTGTCAGCCTAATGACTGATATAGAAACCTATTCGTTGGATGCCAAGCGTGTCTGGGTGGCCGGGCATAGAGGCATGGTCGGTTCTGCCCTGTGCCGACGGCTGCAAGACGAAAATTGCGAAATATTGACAGCGTCGAAATCCGAATTGGATCTGCGCGATCAAGCGGCTGTGCGGCGTTGGATCTCTTCAAACAAGCCGGACCTTGTTTTCGTGGCGGCGGCGACCGTCGGCGGAATCGTTGCAAATGATTCCATGCCCGCCCAGTTCCTCTATGACAATCTCATGATTGAGGCGAATGTCATTCATGCCGCCTATGAGGCAGGGGTGGAGAAACTGGTGTTTCTGGGCTCGTCCTGCATCTATCCGCGGCTCGCGGACCAGCCGATGACGGAATCGGCGCTGCTGACAGGGCCCCTTGAAGAAACCAATCAGTGGTATGCGGTGGCGAAGATTGCCGGCATTAAGCTGTGCCAGGCCTATCGCAAGCAATATGGCTGCAACTATATCTCCGCGATGCCGACCAACCTCTACGGCACCGAAGATAATTTTGACTTGGAAACATCCCATGTGGTGCCGGCCCTTCTGGCCAAGATGCACACCGGTAAAATTGACGGCGCCCCGGCAGTCACGGTTTGGGGGACCGGCAAGCCAAAGCGAGAGCTTTTATTTGTGGATGATTGTGCCGATGCCTTGGTCCACTTGGCAAAGACCTATGCCGGTGCGGAACATGTGAATGTGGGCACGGGGGAAGACCTGTCCATTGCTGAGATCGCTGAAACCGTGGCCAAGGTGGTGGGTTTTGAGGGGGCGTTGCAGTTCGACACCTCTCGACCGGACGGGACCCCACGAAAGCTGTTGGACACAGCCAAACTGGCTGGGCTTGGCTGGAGGTATCGAACGTCTCTTCAGGACGGCCTTGCGGCCACTTATGAGTGGTATTTGTCGCAGCCGCGGTAGAGCGCGAAATTGACAATAAAATCAGTGCATTAGTTCATATTCACAGTTTGAAATTCAAATAACGAATTTCAATGCTTGACGACCGATGGGGGTTTGTTTAACGCCATACGGTGAGGTCTGAGGAATAGGGTCGCAATCATGTGTCTCTCCTGGAGACGCAGGGGCCAACGGGCAAGCGGTCGCGTTCCTCGCTCACCCCGATTGGCGGTATGTGCGAGGGCTCTGTGCATTGCCAATCGGCTGATGTGCCTGCTTTCGTCCTCTTGCCCTGGGTCGGATGCGTCCGCATATTGGGCCCGATGCGGGTCAGGTACCATGAAGAGACACGCGCCTGAGCAATAATAGTCGAGGTAAGAACACATGAAGGTCTTGATACTGGGGGGCGACGGATTTTGTGGCTGGCCAACGGCATTGCATCTGTCGAATCTGGATCACGATGTCAAAATCGTCGACAATTTGTCCCGGCGAAATATTGACAACGAACTTGAGGCCTACTCCCTCACACCCATTCGGCCAATGGGCGAGCGCTTACAAGCGTGGAAAGACGTTTCTGGGAAAGAGATCGATTTTATCCGCTTTGATGTGGCGGAGCATTATCATCGCTTGCTCACCCTGCTGAATGAATTTAAGCCCGACGCCATTGTCCATTTCGCAGAGCAGCGCGCGGCGCCGTATTCCATGAAATCGTCTTGGCACAAACGATATACGGTTTCAAACAACCTGAATGCGACGAACAATCTGTTGGCCGCGGTGGTCGAATCCGGTGTGAACGCGCATATTGTTCACCTGGGGACCATGGGGGTTTACGGCTATGGCACAGCCGGGATGAAAATTCCGGAAGGCTATCTGGAAGTGTCGGTGCGCACCTCCGAAGGGGATGAAATCAAGCAGGAAATTCTGTATCCGGCCAATCCCGGCAGCATTTATCACATGACCAAGACGCAGGATCAGTTGTTGTTTGCGTATTACAACAAAAACGATCATCTGAAAGTGACGGATCTGCATCAAGGTATTGTGTGGGGAACACAAACGCCGGAAACGGAAAAAGACGAACGCTTGATCAATCGGTTCGATTATGACGGCGATTACGGGACCGTTTTGAATCGCTTTCTAATGCAGGCCGCCATCGGTTACCCCCTCACCGTGCATGGTAAAGGCGGCCAGACACGGGCCTTCATCCATATCCGGGACACGGTGCGCTGCATTGAGTTGGCGATCGAAAATCCGCCGCAAAAAGGCGAGCGTGTGCAGGTCATGAACCAAATGACCGAAACCCACCGGGTGAATGATTTGGCCGATATGATCGCGCGCATGACCGGTGCGCAGGTGGAACATTTGCCCAATCCGCGCAACGAAGCGGATGAAAATGAGCTTCATGTGGAAAATGCGAAGTTGATCGGTTTGGGACTTGATCCGATCACATTGGAAGATGGATTGATGACCGAGGTCAGCGACATCGCCAAGAAATATGCGGACCGCTGCGACCGTTCCAAGATTCCGTGTGTATCGGTATGGAGTGATCGCAAGTAGCCCCAACGCCAGCCGATCAATTCGGGTTGCCCTCTGATGCCGATATCAAATGTGGATTGCAACGAGAATTGATCGTTCGTCTAAGGATCTTTCATCTGTGTGGTGATCGAACGGACGGTCCCGTCTTTTGGAGTCGTATATGAACAGGTTGGGTGTGACGGGCGGGCTCGGTTTTATCGGCTCAAGCCTTGTGCCGAAATTGCGCCAGCAGCTCGGCGCGGAGATACGCATCCTGGACAATATGTCCAATATCAGCGGAAGCCTGGGGCCTGAAGACGACATCGAAATTGTCGAAGGCGATGTCCGTGACCCGTCGGCCGTGACCAAGTTCGTTGCCGGATGCGATGCCATCGTCCACCTTGCAGCCCATACCCGCGTGATTGATTCAATCGAGGATCCCGCGCTTAATTTCGAAACGAACGTTATTGGGACGTTCAACGTGCTCGACAGCATGCGCCGCCAAGACGTGACGAGTTTTGTGAACGCCTCCACGGGCGGCGCCATTCTCGGGGAGGTGCCGCCGCCGATACATGAAGAAATCGCACCAAAACCGGCCGCCCCCTATGGCGCGTCGAAGCTGAGCGCGGAAGGCTATTGTTGGGCCTATGCGCAGTCCTACGGGCTGAACGCGGTGAGTTTACGGTTTTCCAACATCTATGGGCCGAACTCGCGGCGCAAAAGTTCGGTGGTTGCGGCGTTCATAAAGGCCATCCGGAAGACCGGTGCCGTGACAATTTACGGGGATGGCAGCCAAACCCGTGACTATCTGTTTGTAGACGATTTAACGGACGGGATCGTGCAGGCGATCGAAGCGCGCGTATCGGGCGTCTATCAATTGGGGGCCGGGACCCCCACATCGGTGAACACCCTGACCGATATGATCCGATCCGTAACGGGCACATCGTTTTCGGTGCAGTATGAGCCCGCGCGCGCCGGCGAAATTCTTCACACCCATTGCGACATCTCAAAAGCCCGAACAGATATTGGGTATGATCCGAAGGTAAGTCTAGAAGAAGGCATCGCCCGAACCTGGGAATGGTTTGAAACGATGACAAGTAATGACGACTGACGATCACCGCACCGCCCGCTTGCGCGTGCTTCATGTCTGTTATTCAGACGGCAATGGCGGCGCGGCCATCGGCGCGCGTCGGTCGCATAATGCCATGCTGTCTCAAGGCATCGACTCGGTACTTGCTGTGGTTAAAAAGACCACGAACGACTCGCGGGTGATCGAGCTCCCTGAAAATCCGGCCCGGCGTTTTGTTTCCCGTCAACTGACGCGATGTGTTGAATGGTTCCAGACATCGGACAACAAGGTATTTCGCACACTGAATATCATTCCGATGGGGGCAGCTGACGTTTTAAATACGATAGAGGCCGACATCATCCAACTGCATTGGGTTGCGGCGGACACCGTTTCCATCAGCGAATTGGCTAAGCTGAATAAGCCGATTGTTTGGAAACTGCCCGATATGTGGGCTTTCTCGGGTGCCGAACATTACAGCCAAATCGAAAGTGCCGACCGGTTTGCGGATGGCTACACCGCATCCAACAGACCCAAGGGGCAAGCAGGGCTGGATATCGACCGTTGGATTTGGACCTACAAAAAAAACGTGTGGCGCGATGTGAACTTTAACATTGTCGGGCCCAGTAAATGGATTGCGGATTGCGCGCGCCGCAGCATCCTCTTTAAAAACGCCCGCATTCGCCATATTCCGAATCCGCTGGACTTGTCCCTTTACGCGCCACAGCCGAAATCTGACGCCCGTGCGGCTTTTGGCCTGCCGCAGGACCGAACGTTGGTCATGTTTGGGGCGCTTCATGCGACCACCGATCCGCGCAAGGGGTTTCAGCACCTTCAAGCTGCTCTGGATCACTTGCCGCAACATTTAGACCCCAACACCACGTCCATTGTGGTGATGGGGGCAGACGGTCCTAGAGGGCAAAAGACGGGCCCCTATGACACGCACTATCTGGGTGTCCTGCGAGAGGAAAAAGAAATTGTCGCGGCCTACTGCACTGCGGATGTTTTTGTTTTGCCGTGTGAAATGGACAACTTGCCGAATGTGATCAAAGAAGCCACGTGCTGTGGGGTGCCGTGTACCGGGTTTGATGTTGGCGGCATGCCGGACATGATTGACCATCAAGAAACGGGGTATTTAGCGAAACCGTATGATCCGCAAGACCTGGCGCGCGGCATCGGGTGGGTCGCGCAACACGCAACCGCCGATTTTCGCAAAGAAGTGCGGCGTCGCGCGGAACTCAAGCATGCAGAGCATGTTGCCGTTAATCGGTACGTAGAATTTTATGACGAAATTCTCGGCCGGCCGTCAGCCCCGGATCAGAAATCCGAACGCTCAACCGAGGACGCAAAAACGTCGGCGCAGGAACCGCAGAATGAGAATAACATCATACGGGAGGTCTTGTGACGTCGTTTAAAAGTCGAACAGTTCGACAAAACAACAGAACGTGGTGCTGAAAAATGACGTCCTGCGCGCCCATTGCATTGTTTGTCTATAATCGTCCGGACCATGCGTCTCGCACGCTGGATGCACTTCGGTCGAATTCGCTTGCTCCTGATACAGATCTTTTTATTTTTAGCGACGGTGCAAAAAATGCGGCGGACGAACCTCACGTTGACGCGGTTCGCGATATCCTGAAAGACGTCCGTGGATTTAAGAGTGTGTCCGTCGACCGGAGCGGGCAAAACAAGGGCTTGGCTCAGTCGATTATCGGCGGCGTCTCAAACATCGTGGACCGGTTTGGCCGCGTGATCGTCATCGAGGATGATCTGGTAACCCATCCCTCAACGCTCAGCTATTTCAATCAGGCACTGGATCATTTCGAGAATCATCCAAATGTGTTTTCGATCAGCGCCTATAACCACCCAGCCGATATCATGCCGATTCCTCAGTCGTATGAGTATGACGTTTATGCCAATCCACGAATGCAATGCTGGGGTTGGGCGACGTGGAAGGATCGCTGGCAGAAGGCCGATTTTTCAATGCCGGATTTTGAAGAATTCGACCGATCTGAAACCTTGACACGAGCCTATGCCCATTGGATCGGACAAGACAGTCTCAACACATTGCGCGCGCATATGCGGGGAGAACTAGACGTCTGGGCGTGCCGCTGGGTCTATACCCATTTCAAACATCAGGGTGTGTGCATATGTCCGACAAAATCATTGGTCGATAATATCGGGTTGGATGGCTCCGGCGAAAATTGCAGCTCTGTGACCCACCTGAAGAACGAGCTGACTGCTGACAAGACGGCGTCCTGGCGTTTTCCGCCGGTTGCGTTTATCGAGCCGGCCATTTTTACGGCGTTTATGGACGTCACAGATCCGGGAACACGAAGAGTGCCGGCGAACGGCCTGACTGTTCATAATCAGGCGGCTTCCGCAGGGCCAGGTTTGGCGGAGCGGTTCGCTTATTGGAGCGCACATCCAGGGAAGTTCTTAAGAAGGTTGCCGGAAAAAGGTGCGGAATATTTGGCGGGCTTATCCGGTCGATCGACGCATTTTTCAAAAGCGTCACTGCAGCGTGCGCATCAGGAGCTATCGGCGCCACCGACGGTCCCGCTTGTTCGTCTTGGGACGGAGTATGGCGGCTGGCATGTCCCGCAAACCGGGTTGGGCCCTTCTGATGTGGTTGTGTCGGCTGGCGCGGGTGAGGACATCTCTTTTGATATGGAGTTGGCGGAAAGGTTCGGGTGTCGGATCGTGCTCCTAGATCCAACGCCACGCGCGTTCGATCATTTTTCAGAGACATCCGCATCAATACGCAGCGGCCGTGCAGCGGCCATAAATGGGTCTTCAACAGAGTTTTACCGGGCAAATCCGAAAAATCTTGACCATCTTACGTTTCAACCCTGGGGTCTTTGGCGCGAAACAACGCGTCTTCAGTTTTTTGAGCCGGAGAATCCAACTCATGTAAGCCATTCGATCGGTAACCTTCATCAGACAGAGAAAGGATTTGAAGCCGAATGCGTGTCGCTGAGCGACCTTATGGCGCGCGAGGATGTGTCGAAAGTGTCTGTGCTGAAAATGGATATTGAGGGCGCGGAATTCGACGTGCTGGATCAGATGCTTACGACCAAAATTCGCCCCACTTTCTTACTGGTTGAATTCCATCCGGGTAAGGATGCTCAGGAAAGGACCTACCGTGGGCGGACCCTTCAAACCCTTAGGCGCCTTTATGACGAAGGGTACCGATTGGTCCAGTACAGCGGGTGGGATTATGTGCTTGAGCGTCAAGTGATCTAGATCAGAGTGGATACAGGAACATTTGACCCATCGACTTCTGATGAATAGGGGAAATAGGTGACGACACACTTGATCTGCCTCCACGGCTCAGTTGACGCCACGGAAACGCTTTGAAACGGCATGAACGGAGATATCAGGACTAGTATTGGCGGCGAAATATTGGTACGCAAATCTCTTGCGTTCGGCATGGGCATTCGCGGGAATGCCGTTTGTCGCGATGTCACCGATACTTTCGCCTAAGAGGCTGTCTGGCAGATTGAACTCGACGAAAAGAAAACCACTATTCCATGTCTGCTTCTAATCGATCAGCATTGATATTTGGCGTCACGGGCCAAGACGGATCCATTCTTGCGCACCAATTGGTGGAGCAAGGATGGAAGGTCTATGGTGGGTATCGCCGTGGTGGCCACAATAAACTCTGGCGCCTTGAGGAATTGGGCATCCTGGACAAGATTGAGCTGATCAACATTAATCTGTTGGAGCCCTTTCTGGTCTTGAATATCGTTTCTGATATTACGCCAGAGCATGTCTATCAGCTGGCGGGCGACAGCTATGTTGTTGACTCGTTCGAGCAACCACGGTCCGTGCTGGAAAACAATTGCATTAGTACGCTGAACGTCCTGGAAGCCATTCGGATCGCCGCCCCTGAGGCGCGGCTTTTCTTTCCCTCCAGTTCAGAAGTGTTCGGAAGTGCAACGGCTGGAAAAATGATGGACGAAGGCGGTCCCTTTTCGCCGCTTAACCCCTATGGTCTGTCGCGGCTTGCCGCTCAAAAACTCATTGATATCTACCGCCGCCATCACGGCCTGCACGCATGTTGCGGTATTATGTTCAATCATGAAGGCCCTCTTCGCGCTCGCAGTTTTGTCACCCGAAAGATAACCTACAATCTCGCTCGGTTGAGGTCCGAAGGGGGCAGGCCGGTCACATTGGGAAATTTAAACACGCGCCGCGATTGGGGCTCTGCCGAAGACTATGTGAGCATCATGCCCACCCTTTTGGACCTAGAAGTGCCTGATGATTTTGTATTTGCCACAGGCACCACAACCACACTGAGAAGAATGATTGAGGTCGCCGCCGATTATGCAGGCTTTCAACCGGAATTCGATGGGGAAGGGCTCAACGAAGTGTGCGTTGATCGCAAGTCCGGGCAAATTCTCGTGGATGTGGGGCTCGAATTTTTCCGGAAGTCCGACACGCCGCCGCTGGTTGGCAACCCGGCCAATTTGAAGAATTCAACGGGGTTCAAAGGATCCCGAAAGATCGAGCAAACAATCGTGGAAATGGTTCAAGCGGATATCGATCGGCGTGAAAAGGGAAATATCAACGTCTAGGCTGTTGTGGCGCCGTTTTCAGCGGCCCAACTAGATTTATTTGCTTTAACGTCTGTGTCCAGATCGTCCAAGAGGCGCGACAAAATCTCACAGCGCTGATACTATACCACGAATTTCCCAATCTTAGTGGTCGAGGTATCGCGTTGCCATCAAACCTATTGATAACAGGCGGGGCCGGTTATATCGGCAGTCACGTTGTGTTTGGGGCATTGGACGCCGGGAATAAAGTCACCGTGGTCGATGACCTGTCCACCGGTCACCGGGCGTGCCTTCCATCAGACATCCATTTTGTGGAAGGGGATGTGGGTGACAAAGCGTTTATCGACGAGGTGCTGCGCAAGGTGGAGCCGACAACAGTTCTTCATTTCGCGGGCTCAATTATTGTACCGGAATCGATTGCGAACCCGATCAAATATTATTCCAACAATACGTCCGCGTCCCTGACACTGATTGAAGCCTGCGTTCAATCCGGCAGTGTCAGCGAGTTCATTTTCTCATCCACCGCTGCGATTTACGGAATGCCGGCGGGCGGCGTAGCAACCGAAGAAACCGAAGCCAATCCGATCAACCCCTATGGCCGGTCCAAATGGATGACCGAACAAATATTGTCCGATACATATAAGGCATACGGACTAAATTATGCAGTGCTTCGATATTTCAACGTTGCCGGTGCCGATCCTCAGAAACGGACGGGTCAATTCTCGCCGGATGCAACTCATCTGATTAAGAAAGCGTGCCAAGCGGCATTGGGCACCAATCCGAATATGCAAATTTTCGGTACGGATTACGATACTCCCGATGGCACCTGTGTGCGCGACTTCATCCACGTTTCTGATTTGGCAGACGCGCATTTGAAGGTGATCGACTTACTGCGGCGGTCGGGTCACCCCCACACTCTCAATTGTGGGAACGGTGCCGGTTATTCGGTGCGTCAGGTAATCGCCGCAGTTGAGGCGGAAGTCGGCCATACAATCCCCGTTATTGAAGCCGAGCGCCGTGCGGGTGATCCGCCGAAATTGATCGCCGATGCCAGCAAGCTGCAGTCACTCACGCGCTGGCGCCCGAAATTTACGGACCTCGCATCGATCGTGCGATCAGCGTTAGAGTGGGAAGAACGACTTTAGCTCTAAGCAAGCGTGTCTGCGAGAGAAGACCGTTCATTCAGTCGGTCGAAACGAATAACCGGTCAGTGCCAATCCAACCGAACTCTGCTGGACAGCCCCGCGTCTTGGATTAGCTTGCGCATCGCTTCTGTTGCGTCGCGCAGCAGCGGGTTCTTGCGTTCGTGCGTTTCGATGACCGCGTTTTCAATATGGTCAAACGATCCCTGCGCAACCAGATGGGGGATGACGTCAACTTCCGCACCCTCAATGTCCATTTTCATTAAATGAATAGATTGTGGGAGACTATTTATGAAGCGCGCTAAATCAACTGTCTGTACGGAGACAGTTTCGTTTTGCAGTACGTTTGTCTTTTCCGCTTTGAGAGACGAACCTGTGGAAAAGGCTACCTCATTCTCTTTGTGTAATTCATGCAGATACAATGACGCTTCGCCGTCGCAATTGGAAACGGCAGCGTTATGAAGCGTGATGTTTGGCCAATTTCCCAGATTGCGCGACAACATTTCGAAAGCCACCGGATTTGGCTCGAACGCGTGAACGATTGCGCCACGCAACCCCAATATGAAGCTCATTCGGCCAACATTGGCGCCCGCATCAATGACAAGGTTCCCCTTTACGGCCGAGTTGAGCATTGCTGCCAGTTCTGGCTCGACGGACGCCGGCAGAAAGCGCCCCGCGCGATATTCCTTGAACCACTTCCAACTCGTTTTCGATAAATGCCGCGGAAAGGCAAGGCGTCCAATCATACCAAGTTCATCCTACGATTCACGGTGGCCGCCAGCGCCGACCGCAGTTTCCCAAGCACTGCCAAAACGGGCGATCTGTATACCGATCACTTCAAAAAAGTAGTTCCTAAAGGTCGGGTATGTCTGCCGATCTCTCCAAACAAGCCCTTTCAGGGCGGACAATCCGATTAATCCCGAAAAACTCGCGCATCGCCCAATCGCGGCACCGCGGCTGCGCAATGTGACGACCTTATCTCTCGCAAAAATTTGCGCTGAAACGCGCCCATTGGCAAATCTTAGCCGGGCGATGTGCAAGAGGTCCAATTTTTCCGGTCGGACAAGGTGACGTAAGAAAACACCGGGATCGAAATAGACGAGGGCTGCGGGGTCTTTTTTCCGCAGCCTTATCTGAAAGTCAGTCTCCTCGCCATAGCTGATTTTGTTGCCTGACATTCCAAGTTCCGGATTGAAACCGCCCATCTCTTTGATGCGTTTGCGCTCGACAAAGAAATTTCCGCCGCTGATAAACTCAGTCGGTCCCAAGGCTCCCGCGGCAGATCTGCGTTTGTTGGAGCTTCCATATTTATCTTTGAACCAGGCGGGTTTTTGGCCCTGGTACCAGGGACCATAAGGACCTCCAAAGACGGCTGGTTGTTGGTTTTCTATCACTGCAAGGGCTGCGTCGAGCCATTTGTCGTCAACGATGCATTCATCGTCAATGTAACCCACATATGTCCCGACCGCAGTTGCCGCGCCGCGATTGCGTGCATGGGACAAACCTTGCGCCGGTTCAAACACGTAGCGTGCGTTTGGTTTGTCGGCAATGAGGTTCTGTATGGTGTGGGCGGTGGTGTCGGTGGAGTTATTGTCAACCACGACAGCCTCGACTTGGTCGTGTTTCTCTATCGCGTCGAGCACGGAAAGGAGGGCGGTGGCGGCAAGGTCCGCCCGATTATAGGTGCAGATGACAATAGAAAGAATAATGTCGTTCATTCTGATGGGAAAACTGTGGGGGCGGTTTGGTTATGACGTGGCTTTAAGTTGATGCGAAAGGGCGCGCATTGCCATGTTCTGCGACACCCGCCCGATGGGGCGATTGCCCAGACGTCGCCAAAAATTCCGCCAAACGGTTTTGTTTTTCTGGGGTGTCGATGTGGTGTGGAGAAATTTTTCCCAGATGCGCAGTAGATTTCGCGCGGCAACAAAGTCATCCCGCCCGAAAAGCGACCGGATGCCATGTTGAAACACGCCGCGCAAGTGAAGGAGGTCGTCCTCGGACATGTTTAAGGTTGGATCCAGTCGTGCGATGTTTCTGGCCGAGACTTTATTGGCAAATTTCTGCTGTTGGGGGCGCAAACGCCCACTGATGCTGTGGGTATTTATGCGGTAACGGACAAGCGTCTCGGGAAGATTGGATACGGTCCCCTTTTCTATGAGACGCGACCACAACTCATAATCCTGGGAGTATTGGAAATCTTCGTCGTAGAGTACCGGAGTGTCCCCGAGGCCCTCTCTCCTGAACATCATCGAACTATGGCAGAACGCATTGTGAAACAGGAGTTGCCAGGCGATTTCATGTGAGGCGGTTGGAACCTTGATGCTTCGGACCACCTGCCCGTCTTCATTGATGGTTTTGTAAAACGTGCCCAAGGCAAGCAAGCCGGCGTCTTCTTCAAATGCTTTGATTTGCTGCGCGAACCTGTTGGGTTCCGAGATGTCGTCGGCGTCTTGACGGGCGACCAACGCTCCGCGGGATTGATGGATTGCAACATTCAACGACTTTGTGAGGCCGATATTGGTGTCGTTCGGGATGATCCGTACCCGTTGATCCTGCGCGGCATACTGCGCTAAGCGTTCAGAACTGCCGTCAGTCGAACCGTCATCGACAATAAGAAACTCAAAATCATCAAAGGTTTGCTGCAGAATGCTCTCAACCGCTTCGTCTAAATGACGCCGGGTGTTGTGAACCGACATAATGACAGAGATGGACGGGGCGCTGTTCATAAGGTCAAACGAATTGCCTCTCCTAAGCCATTATAAACGCGTTGCAATCGCGTACGCCCGGTGTTGGGACGCCGTAATGTGGTCGACGCGATAGTGCCCTTTCGCTTCCACAGCGTTGATCGCGGAAACGACACCTGGAAATTCCTGCGGTGTCACATCGTCGAAAACAATCATGTCACCTGTTTGTTGGCGAGAGGCGACATAATTGTATTCCTCCAACACGTCCTTCTCTTCATGGGTTGCGTCCAGAAAAGCAAAGTTGACGCGGCTCAGCCCAATCGTTTGTAAAAGATCACGGACATTGCCTTCCACAAAACAAATACGCCGCAGCAGAGGCTCCCAAGGGGCTAAAATTTCAGATCGTGTTTTCTCGCGCTCCAAATCATCAATACAATTCCAGATCATTGGGATGTGGTGGGGCAGACGGTCAAGCGTAACGATGGACCCCTCTATGCCCGCGTCCTCAAGCGCCCTGGACATGACAACCGAGGAAAACCCGCGCGCTGTGCCGGTTTCAAAAATGGTGACAGGGTAGTCGGGATCGTTGTCCAAATATTTCCGTAAGGTGGCGTAAAGGACCCGCCCATGTCCGTAGTTAAGTGGATTCTTCTTGACGACACATTGGGTATGGAGGGCGAGCTCATTCATCCAGCCAAGGTCGATGGCGAAACCGGTATTTTGTTCGACCGACTCAACCTCCGGATAGGATTGATCGCAGGCTTGTTGATGCAACGCCAAATAGGTTTCTCGATCGGCATGGGGGGCGGTGCCCAACGGGGCGGCGGCGCGCATTTGGGCTGACGGAGCCGACGGCACAGGGGCAATCAACTGGCGGAGTTTTGATGTAAGTCCGGTTCCGAACATAGGATTAAAGTGCGTGTTCCTGAGATCTAGGTGCTGACGGTCTGAGGTGTAAGGGCGGCCTTTTCATAAACCGCAAGCTCCATTTCCACAACACGGTCGAGCGATACAGTGGATTCGATTTCTCTGCGCGCGGCATTGCCCAGCCGCCGTGCGCAATCAGGGTCATCGAGAAGCTGCTTGATTGCCGCCCGTAAAGAATGACTGTTTGTATCTGCAAGCAAGCCCGTTCGGTTGTGGTCAATCACATTGTTGATGCCGGGAGAATTGCCGCCGACCACGCTGATGCCGCAAGACATGGCTTCCAACAGGGTTTTTGGATGGCCCTCATAATTGGATGGCAAGACGAAAACATCCGCGTTGTTGATGTAGTTCGGGATCTCATGGTTAGGGACGGCCCCATGGAAGCGTACGGCAATGTTTTTCTCGCGCGCCAAAGCGTCCATCTGCGCTTGTAAGGGACCTTTGCCGATAACATCTAGTTCTGCATCAAGTCCCGCCAACGCTTCAATCAAGAGCAAAGGGTTTTTTTGCGGACTGAGGCGACCGATGAAGATCACTCGCCGCTGGCTTGGCCTGCGGGCAGGGGGGGCAAATAAGTCCGTGTCCACATAATTTGGAACGACATTGATTTTGTCCGAGGCAACCCCATAGGACAGAACAGTATCGCGCATGGCGCCGGTCGAAACGATTGATTGTGCGGCGGCGCCAAAGGCATTTCGTTCCAGAGCTTCCGCGGCGCGAAACTGGGGTGATGATCCACCGTGAGCCCGTGCTTCAAAGTCAGAAAGGAGATAACCGCAGCGAGCGATAAAAACACTATTGTCAATCTGTGCCAAGCGCTGGGCCTCGTCGGCGCCTTTAATTTGATTGGACTTAAATATCGCAAGGCTTCCCCGGCAACGCTGCCGCGTCAGGCCTGGTAACAAACGCCGGTAAACCCAATTTGGGATGCCAAATCTGTTGACGATCAAACCGATGCCGGGGAATTGGTTTATTACGTCCAGATCTTTGTGGGTGCCGTGAGACACAATGGTCACACCCGCAAGGTTGGGCTTTAGCCGGCTGTAGAGGGCCATTTCCCGTGAGAGCATGCCGATGTCTTGCCATGCTTTCAGGGACATGCCGGTTGTTAGAACAACAAACAAATGAATTGGGTGTGTTCGGTCGGTCGTCATCTCTGGTCAAAGATCGGTATGCAGATCAAATGCGTTGCACAATCGCGGCATATCCGTGAGCGGGGATCGGAATAAAAGGGTCTAGACGAAGCGAGATTCTTAACAGTTGGCCGTAGATTGATTTGAACACTTTGTTGCGTCGCGCCCCACGATACCGGATCCGATGAACGCTTTTCTTAAGAAATCTCGTCACGGAATTGTCCGGCAGGAGGTCAAGCAATAAACGCCACACCATCGCGGTTTCTAAGACACCGATCCACAGAAAGTGAAGAAGGTAACTGGGCAGTCCGCCAAACTTCACAATGTCGACCACGCGGTAGCCGGAGCTTTCAAATACTTTTTGAAGTGTCGAGGGCGAGTAGTACCGCCAGCCATGATATCCGTAAAGCAAGAAGGCAGCAGAGGATGGCACAATGTGCAGGCCAAAGGCACCCGGCTCTGTGTGAGCTGCGACACGGGCAATGGCCGCTTTCTCGTCTTCGACGTGCTCAAGCGCGCTTGAACTCATGGAGAAATTGGACCGCATGTCCGGCATGTCCAAATCCTCGCACTGAGCCAGCACAAGTTCTTTCGAAAGCGGGGCGTCCGCTGGCGATCCACACCATCGGCTATGTTTTTTCACGTCTATGCCGATATAGCGGCCGCTTCGATTGGCCTTTTTGAACCAGTCGTAGTGGTCTCCAGGGCCGCACCCGATATCGATAATCACAGCGTTTTCAGGACAATAATGTGGGATCAATTCGCTGAGACACGCTTCCGTGTAAATTCGGGTTGGTGATGGCGCATCTTTAACCCGTTGCGGAAGATCACAGGATGTCCCGATGACCTGTTTTCGTGATGCTTTTGCGGACTGCCTGACGCCGAATATCCGAGAGAAGCCGGCGCCACATAAGTGCGCCGCTCATCAGGTGTCAGCGAGGGGTTGTCCCCACACACTTCTCCGAACCGGTTCACGGTCATGGAGTCTGCCTGATCAATGGCAGGTGGTGTTTTGAGTTGATCTGAGGCGTCACGTTCTTCTGAGTGACCAAACGGCGACACGGCATCATGGCAACTTTCCCCACGCTACCGCCGTTCGGGTGAAAATCACCCGTTGGTCAGTCCCTCCCGGCTTCTTGCATCAATGCGGTCATCGCGCCGATACAAGCGATCCTTTCGATACAGTCGCAACGACAGTACCACCCAATGTTTCCAGCAATAGGCGCGTCCGGTCACCCGGAAGCATGTCGCGGATTGTGGCAACACAGTCCACGAATGGGCCGGTAATGATTTTAACAAGATCACCCTTCTTCATTCCTGCGGGTGACAGTGAACAATTGCCCTCTTCGTCCAAAGAATATTTGAGCGCATCTATGAAATCGTGTGGCAATGCCTTCGGAGTCCGAGAGTCAGCGATGACATATTTGACGCCATACGTCCCGTTGATCGACGTCCACGGTTCGTTTTCAATATCAAGATCGACGAACACATATCCCGGAAAAACCGGTTCCGGTTTGGTTTGGATCCGTCCCGCATGACGGCGCGACCGCAGCATAACGGGCAGCCATGTGCGAAATCCTTGACGCTTCAGATTAATCTCCGCGCGTACCTCCTGATGTGGCCGCGTGTGCACCACTGCCCAGCGTCTCATCGGGGGTCCTCCTCTAACGGGCGCTCGCCGGTTGCAAAATCCGGCGTATCCCGCGTCACCCGCATAAAGTCCGGTGTTAGAATGGAACGTGGATCGACCGTCTTGGTGAGTTCATCGTAGGTGTGTTGAGGTGTCCGCGACTCAACCACGATGATTCCCGGTACTGTGGTTAGAGTCTCAAGCTTTCCGATCACGGGGTGTCCATTCTTTTGCGCCAGATTGCTACCAGGGCAATAGAGGCCCAAAATTTGAACATCCCCCTCACTGGCTGCCAGGAGCGCAATCTCGATCAGCTCACCGTCACCGGCTAAAACGAACGTGTCCACACCACACGCTTTTGCGCGAGCGAACAGATCCGCATATTGACCTTTTGCGAGACGAAAAAAACCGAGCGACGATTCTAGATACTCGGCCACCAGACGTGACTTTTCCTGAAACCCTTTTGGTGTCAGATAATACGCGTATCGCTTATAGGGAGCGGCCTGGACTTTCACGAAGCCCTTTTTGACGGCCCGCTTGAGCAGGGCATTGACAAATCCCACAGAAACCGACACCCGCTTGGCAAGCGACATTTGCGTAATCACATCGCCGCGTTCCAGCTCGGTAAGAAAATCGATTTCGCTTTGCGCTTTCGCCTTGTCGGCCAATGATTTCTGCCTCTTGGATAGGGATTTTTGGTTTATATACTCACACTGTGAACGTCAAGCTATGAATAGGTATCAGGGGCGGGAGGCAACGGATACATGGGCATAGGGTGTGGTGCGCGCGGCTATGTGGGTCCGGGTGACATTGGAGCGTCGTCTGCAGCAGAATTTTCGGCGAATTCAGGCGACAAATGCGAATGTGCGGGGGCTCAAGCCCATTGAAAGAACTTCTGAATTTTTGTTAACTATTCGGTGACGAACGCACGCCACTCTGAATAATATTGGTATGATTCTGTTTTTGCGTCGAAAGCTTGAGGCCAATGAAATGGAGCTTTCGCAGAGGTCAGCAGGTGGGTAGGTCCCCTAACGTAAATTCACAACTTGCATTGTCCATTGTGACGCCGGTCAAGAACCGCGTGGATATGGTGGATGCGTGCATAGTCAGCGCCGCCAAGCAGTCAAAGTCGCCTTTTCGGTCGGTTGAGCATTTGTTTGTGGATGGCAATTCGACAGATGGCACCGTAGAGCGGATCGAAAGTTATCAGCATTGCAGCCTGCTGCCACAGAAGGTGACGGGAATTTATGACGGTATGAATGCCGGCATTCGGGCTGCCAAGGGCGATATCATTTGTATTCTCAATTCCGACGATCAGTTGGCACCTGATGCGTTAGACGCCGTCTACCAAGGCTTTAGAGATCATCCAGACGCGGAAGTCATTGCAGGGCGCGCGTCCGTGCGAGACGTGGAGCAACCGCATGTGTCCTTGCGGCACTTGCCGACACCGCATGATGAAGGGGTGAATGAGTGGCCGGTGCTTTTATGGGGCGGCGTGGCGATCAATGCGCGTTTTTTCAGGCGCCAGGTCTTTGAGAAGATAGGGTTGTTCAATACAGAATTGTCCTTGGCGTCGGATCGGGAGCACCTCATTCGCCAGCGTCTTGCAGGCATTCGAAGCCATTCCGTTGACCATGTGCTCTATCATTACACCGCCCATAAAGGGTCGGCGACCATGGGGCAAAAAAATCGCAATGCGATGACCGTGCTCAATGAACATGTTTCGATCATGGATTGGCTTCGGCCACAAATCGCTGCCGACAGTAAAGGGCTCAGTTCGCTTCGCAAATGGGCCGCGATCGAACTCAGCCGGCGGGCCATCCTAAAGTACAGATCGCAAGATTGGAGCGGGGCAATGACTGATCTTGCCAGAGCGACGTCATATTGCTGGCGAACAAGCCGCTATGTTGTTTATCACGAAGGTATTGCGGCGCCGTCAAGGGCGAAAGTGTCGCCGTCACAGCCCGAAGCTGCCGAAGGGGTCTTTCGGACGGCACGTTGATCAGCATGCAAACTGATTTAACGCGCAACATCAATTCGGTTGTCGTGAAACGCGGTTGTCGGGCGCTCAAACGCCAGGTGACCTCACCGCTTGTAAAGGGACAGATGCGCCCCTATCTTAATTAACGTCATTTACCGGACATATTTCGACATGGAAAAGATCTTCGCCGCCTTCACTCCTTCGGTTTTGCATCGAGAAGATCTGTCCAATGTCTGCATCCCTTTCAATTTCCGGCGTGTCTTGGTCAACACCTGACGGCACCCGGCTTTTCTCTGACCTAAACCTGACTTTTGGCGCTGAGCGTGTTGGCATCGTTGGATTTAACGGTGTCGGCAAGAGCACACTATTGCGCCTGATTGCGGGAGACCTGACGCCAGATTCGGGTCAGGTGACGACATCGGGCCCCATCGCGATGATGCGGCAAGAGAGCATGGAGCAACCAGGAGACACGATTGCCGACCTGTTTGGCGTCCGCGCGGACCTTAATCTACTCGACCGGGCTGAAATCGGATGGGCGAGTGGCGATGAATTGGCCGACGCTGATTGGACATTGCCCGCGCGGCTTCAGTCGGCTCTGTCGAGATGCGGGCTTGCTGTTGATGCACAAACGCCCCTTGCCACTCTGTCCGGTGGACAATGCAGTCGTGCAGCCCTTGCCGCGCTGATTTTTATGGAGCCGGACTTTCTGCTTCTTGATGAGCCAACGAATAATCTTGACCGCGATGGGCGAAAAGCCGTGAGCGATGTTCTTCGCGGCTGGGCTGGAGGGGCGATTATTGTCAGTCACGATCGCGGGTTGCTGGAGGAAATGGATGCGATTGTGGAGCTGACGTCTCTCGGCGCCACGCGTTACGGCGGAAACTACAGCACCTTCAGGCACCTGAAACAGGTTGAGGTGGATGCCGCGGCGCGCGATCTTTCCCATGCCGAAAAAGAGAAGGCCGAAGCCTCCCGGCGTGCGCAACAGGCCGCTGAGCGCAAGGCGCGTAAGGACAGTGCAGGGCGCAAGGCACGCACGAAAGGCGATCAGCCAAAAGTTGTCATGGATGCGGCCAAAGAAAGGGCGCAGGCGTCGGATGGAGCAGGGGCTCGCTTGCGCGACACAAAGCGGGAGGCAGCGGAGAACGCCCTGTCAAAGGCTCAGAACAAAATCGAAGTTCTTCAACCATTGCGAATGGACGTTCCCTCAACCGGTCTCGCACCCAACAAAACAGTGCTTCAGCTTAACGATGTGAGCTTCGGCTATGATCCGGGTCGTCCTGTCATCCGTGATCTGTCGATGACGGTCACAGGTCCGGAACGCGTGGTCGTCGCCGGACCAAACGGTTGTGGCAAAACCACCCTTCTCAAATTGATCGCGAACACAATAAAGCCTCAGCAAGGGCGTATCGGCCTGAAGGTACCGTTTGCATTGCTGGATCAAAACATCGGATTGATCGATCCGACGAGGACACTGCAAGAGAGTTTCCTGCGCCTGAACCCCACCGCGACCGCGCATAGGGCGTACGAGGTGTTGGCGCGTTTCGGTTTTCGTTCCGATGACGCCAACCGGTCAGTAGGCGCCCTAAGTGGTGGAGAAAAGGTCCGTGCCGGTCTTGCCTGCACCCTTGGCGCCACGCCGCCCCCTTCGTTGTTGATTCTGGATGAACCGACGAACCATCTGGATTTGACCGGTATTGCGGCCTTGGAGGATGCGCTGGCTGAATACGATGGGGCGTTGCTGGTTGTGAGCCACGACGAAGCGTTTCTAAAATCGATCGCGGTTGTCAAAACCATCCGTTTGAGCGGGTGACGGATCGTTTTGCGTCATGGCACCTGGACGGTCCATTCATTTCAGAAGATTGCCTACGTGTCCGGTATAGCCCCGAAAAACGCTGGCGGAGAGAGAGGGATTCGAACCCTCGATACGGTTGCCCGTATACACGCGTTCCAGGCGTGCGCCTTCAGCCACTCGGCCACCTCTCCTTATCCAGCTGTTTCCACATCCGTTGAACACGGCAGGAAAGCGCGCACTATATACAGGACGCGCGGCGGTTCAATACCCCTATCATCGGGGGATTAACCATTAATCAAGCCATTCTCTGTTGCCGGGATAACACAGTTTTAGGGGCCCCAGGCCTCAACCGACCCGTTCATCACAACTTCGCTTGTTCGCCCCCGCCGGAAATATTAACGTTTGACCTAACGGCAGGCTCTTGTTCAGGGCCTGTCGGAGTATGGGCGGCAGATTTCTGCCGATTTTTGTAATTTGAAGGGTCTTGGGGGCCTTCTTACGATGATTATTTTTCGAATTATCAGCCTATTGCTGATTGCAGTGGCGCTCATGTTCTTAGGACATGACGCAATTTCTTGGCTCGAAGCCGGTGGGGATTTCGCGCCAACCTCTCTGTCCAGCGCGGCAGACATTTTCTTAGGTGAAGGAACGGGCGCCGGATGGGTCGCCGCGGCACCGGAAGCCATCCAGAATCCCGGCGTTCAAACCATTATGAATGCGCCGTCCTGGGCGTCTTTAGGTGTGGTGGGGCTTATTCTGGCCATTCTTTTCCGCCGCCGGGATTAATCCTCACGTAACCACATTTTGACCAAATCTGACCATGATGTTGGTGGACAGCTACGGCTGGCCACCAATAATCATGCCTATGGTTTTGAATGACGTCGGAATGTGGGGACCCAAATGACGGCAGTTCGGGCGCTATCCGTGCTCTTCTTTGTGATCGCGGTGCTAATGGGCATCAGCGAGGTCATTACCGCCTATATGGGCGGTACGGCCTTTCATATGCGCAGTTTCGGTGAATGGTGGTATGGTCTCAGCCCCAGCAGCCTCAATGGCACCCAAGCGTTCATTCAGCGCTATTTGTGGCCGCCGTTATGGGATCCGCTGATCGTGTCGTTCTTGCGTTTGCCGGGCGTTCCGGCAGCGGCCGGGATCGGTGCGCTGTTGATGGCCATTTCAGTGGCGGGGAAACGTCCAACCTATTAGCGGCGGTGTGTCCTAGTCGTCGTCCATCTTCAGGGCGGCAATGAAGGCTTGTTGTGGAATTTCCACCTTGCCGAATTGGCGCATCTTCTTCTTACCCTCTTTCTGCTTGTCCAACAGTTTGCGCTTCCGCGTGATATCACCGCCATAACACTTGGCGGTCACGTCCTTGCGCAGGGCCTTCACATTTTCCCGGGCAATGATCCGGCCGCCGATCGCGGCCTGGATGGGAATTTGGAATAAATGGCGCGGGATCAAATCCTTCAGCTTTTCGCACATGGCGCGTCCGCGGGATTCGGCGCGTTCCTCATGAACGATGATCGACAAGGCATCCACCGGTTCGGCGTTTACCAGGATCGACATTTTCACCAACTTGCCGGTTTCATAGCCGTCAAGCTGATAGTCGAAGCTGGCATAGCCACGGGTCACCGATTTGATGCGGTCGTAAAAGTCAAACACCACTTCGTTCAACGGCAGCCGATAGGTCACCATGGCGCGCGTGCCGGCATAGGTCAGGTCTTGCTGAATGCCGCGCCGGTCTTCGCACAACTTAAGAACGGCCCCTAAGAATTCATCGGGCACCAAGATGGTGGCGTTGATCCACGGTTCTTCGATGTAATCGATCTTCACCGGGTCCGGCATATCGACCGGGTTATGCAGTTCGATTATTTCGCCGTCAGTCAGATGTATTTGATAAATCACCGACGGCGCTGTGGTGATGATGTCGATGTTGAATTCACGTTCGATCCGTTCCCGGATGATTTCAAGGTGGAGTAAACCCAGAAATCCGCAACGGAAGCCAAAACCAAGGGCCGCGCTTGTTTCCATTTCATATTGGAAGCTGGCATCGTTCAGCCGCAGCTTGCCCATGGCGTCGCGCATGGCCTCGAAGTCGCCGGCATCCACCGGGAAGAAACCGCAAAACACGACCGGCTGCACAGGCTTAAAGCCGGGCAGGGGATCTTCGATTTCAGATTTTTCATCGACAACCGTATCGCCCACGCGTGTGTCGGCCACTTCCTTGATGCTGGCCGTCAAAAACCCGATTTCACCGGGGCCAAGCGCTTTTACTTCTTCCCGCTTCGGCGTGAACACACCCACACGGTCGACGCCATAGGTGGCGTCGGTCGCCAGCATCTTGATCCGCTGTCCCTTCTTCAGGGTACCACTGATGATCCGTACCAAGACCACCACGCCCAGATAGACATCGTACCAACTATCAATCAGCAGGGCTTTCAAGGGGTCGTCGGCGCTGCCTCCGGACGGCGGGGGCAACCGTGTGACAATTGCTTCCAATGCCTCTTCGATTCCAATACCCGTCTTGGCGGAAATTTCCAGAGCATCGCTGGCGTCCAAACCAATCACATCTTCGATTTGGGTGCGCACCCGGTCGGGTTCTGCGGCCGGCAGATCGATTTTGTTGAGAACCGGCACGATCTCGTGGTTGTTGTCGATGGCTTGATACACATTGGCCAGGGTTTGTGCTTCCACGCCTTGGCTCGCATCCACCACCAGCAGGGACCCTTCACAGGCGGCGAGGCAGCGGCTCACCTCATAGGTGAAGTCCACATGGCCTGGTGTGTCCATGAGGTTCAGCACATAGGTTTCGCCGTCCTGGGCTTTGTATTCCAGCCGCACGGTTTGCGCTTTGATGGTGATGCCGCGCTCGCGTTCCAATTCCATGGAATCGAGCACTTGTTCTTTCATCTCCCGATCACTCAACCCCCCGCAGGTCTGGATCAGCCGGTCGGCCAGCGTGGATTTGCCGTGATCGATATGCGCAACGATCGAAAAATTACGAATATTCTTGAGTGGAGTCATTGTGGGCGGCTTTTATCACCCCGATTTGGAAACGCCAAGCAGAAGCGGGGTTTTTGGCATGCAATAGGAGACAAAGCCAATAATCTTGGCTAGACTTTTCCCGTCGGGGTGGTGCGGGCCGTGTATTGGGCCCCAAAACCCGAGCAAGGTCGTGAGTAAGTGGGTAGTGTCATGCGTATCAATGACGAACGGGGCGCCGGAGGCGTGTCCCCGCCTTTGCGTTTGGGAATGGCATTATGGCGCCGTAAGGCCGCCAATCCGACACAAACAGACGACGAGAGACCCCTACAGGATACCCCTCCAGTTGCCCGATTTACCGTCTATCGCGCCTTGCGGGGTGGCTTAGCGTTTTCCCTTGGCCAGCCCATCCATTTGTTCCGCCTGACAGCCCTTCCAATCTTGGCTTTCTTGGCCAGCCTGTTTTTGTTTGTGACCTATCACATGGCCTATATGGCGTTCGTTCCGGATCAGTTTGGTCCTTTTGACTGGCTGCGGGCCGCTTTCGCGGGATTTTTGTTTCTCTGGGCATGGACGACGCTATGGGGCGGCCTGTTTGGCCATTTCTTTGGGAAACAGAATGGGCCAAACAGCGCTCCGGCAGGCGGCCGCGGGGCGAATGGGCGCCTTCTGCTTGCCTTTGCTGTTTTGTGGTCGGTACCGCTGAGCATCGGGGCGCTGGTGATGTGGGGCAACACAGTTTTTCGGTTCGCCCAATTGGCCAGTGCGGATATCGTGCTGCCCGCTGCAAGCTACCAGCCGCGCCCGCTTGGGCAAGAGATGGATTTTCTGTGGCCTCTGGTGCCGGTGGGCGGAATTGGGGCGTCGATGATCACCATGGCGCTCGTCTTGTTTGCGGTGTTCCTGCTGGTGCGTTTGGGATTCTTGATACCGGATGCTGTGTCCTCCGGACGCCTTAGTCCATTTCGCGTGTGGCGCCAGACACAAGGCTTGTTCTGGCCCACCATCGGATTGTTCCTATTTTCTTTGCCCGCTCTTTTGATGCTGCTGGGGGGACCGACGACACTTGGTATTTTCGCGACCTATTATCTGTATCCGGACCTTCTGGCGGAAGATGTGAAGATCACATTGGTGGCGCGAGAGGTTTGGGATCTGCTGCCGCTGTGGCCCACCTTTGTTGGCGGCGCCGTAGGATTAAGCTTTTGTGCCGCCTTTTGGACGGCGGCCTTTGGAACGCTTTATCGTTCACGCGTGAGCACATAAAAAACGCGGACCGTGATGTGGCCCGCGTTTTGAACATTTATGTGAGTGTGCGCTAGTTGCTCATTTCCAAGATCGACAACGGCTTGCCGGTGGCCTTCCAGTTGGGTGGCATCACGCCCGACCATTCCAATGAAGCGGCTTGCACCAGCGGGACCTCATAGTACCGGGCCACTTGGGCGCCGGACATGTTTTGACAATCGCGTTCCGACATTTTGAGCGACAGGCCGGCGACTGCGCAATCCACTTGAAAATTGGCTTGGTTGGACACCGGTTTCAGATTGACGCGCACCTCTGAAATGCCGGACGTCGATCCCTTGTTTTGGAATGCGGCGGCGACCACTTCCGTGGTCAGTGTTTCGAAGCCGGGGGCGGCACAACTGATCGCCAGCGGCGCGTCGTTAGACCCGACTTTGATCATCGCGTTTGCGGACACACCGCTCGCTAAAATCGCTCCGTTTTGCTGCACATCGCACACTGCCGATGCGGGCGTTGCTTTGAGGGCAACCGATGTATTTGCGCCCGACGACGCACAAGCTGCCAACGCGCCTGCGCATAGCAGCGCCATGCCGTGAAGAATACGCATGGTACCCCTCCTATGTCTCCATTACCTGTTACGAAGCATAAAGAGGGGCGGTGAACGGAACCCTAACCTTTCAAATTGCTTAAAATGCGATGGAACACCGGCGCGACGGGGCCAAAAACCGCCTATCCGCGCAGTTTTCCGCCCGTTGATTTCACGACGGCAGCGATCACCTTGTCGCTCACCAAATCGATTTCTTGGTCGGTGAGCGTTTTATCAAGGGGCTGCAGATGCACTTTCAGGCTGACAGACTTGGAACCGTCCTCCAGGTCGCCGCCCTTGAAAACGTCAAACACATCGACCGCGGTGATCAGCTTTTTGTCGGCGCCTTTTGCGGCGCGCAGTAACACATCGGCGGTTACGTCGTCCGCGACTTCGAAGGAAAAGTCGCGTTCAACCGCTTGCAAGTCCGATGCGGTAAAGGCAGGCCGCGCTTTGCTGCCTTTGGCCTTTGGGGCGGGCACGTCATCCACCAAGATTTCGAATGCCACCACGGGGCCTTTAATATCCAGATCGCGCAGCACACGCGGGTGAACCTCGCCGAAATAGGCCAAATGTTTCTTAGGGCCCAGGCAAATCGTACCGGCCCGGCCCGGGTGGTACCAGTCAGGCGCCGTTGCCATCACCTGCGCACTGTCCGCCGGGCCGCCAATGGCCTCAAGAACCGCGAGGGCATCATTCTTCGCATCATAGGCGTTCACATCGCGGCGTGTGCCCTGCCAATGACGCGGGGCGGTGGTGCCTTTGCGAATACCGGAAATCGCAATGCTTTGATCTTCTGGTTGATCGCCCGCAAATTGCGGACCGCTTTCAAACAAGGCGATATCTGCAAATCCGCGATCGTCATTGTGCTGAGCGGCGTCCAGCAGGCCCGGCAGAATGCTTGGGCGCATCACATTCATTTCCGATGAAATCGGGTTTGCCAACTCCACATGCGCATTATCACCGGCAAACAGCTTGGCTATCTTGTCCGAGATGAAAGACCAGGTGACCGCTTCCACCATGCCCCGGCTGGCAAGGGCCCGGCGCGCGGTGGCAAGCCGCCGTTGTTTGGTGGTGAGGATGGGCTTTGCCACCCCATGCAAGCGCGGCAGGGGCGTCGATGGTACATGGTCAAGGCCGTGGACACGCACCACCTCTTCCACCAGATCGGCGCTGCCTTCAATGTCTGGGCGCCATCCGGGCGCGCGCACATCCATTGCCGTGCCGGACTTGCTGGCGTGATCAATGGTGAAGCCGAGTTTTTCCAGCGTCGCTTCCGCATCGTCCGACGGAATGTCGAGCCCGGTGAGGCGCTTGATTTGGTTCGTGTCAAAGCGGATTGGATCCGCCGCGGGCAAAGGGGCGCCCGCCACTTCGGTGCTGCTGGCGTCACCGCCGCATAGGTCCAGCACCAAGCGCGTGGCAAGGGCAAGACCCTCCATCACGAAGTCGGAATCGACACCCCGCTCAAAGCGATACCGGGCATCGGATTCAATACCAAGCTTGCGGCCCGACGTTGCGATGCTGATCGGATCGAAATAGGCGCACTCGATGAACACATTGGTGGTGTCTTCGGTGACGCCGCTGGGTTCACCGCCAATGATACCGCCAATGCCCAATGCCGTGCTGTCGTCGGCGATGACACAAACGGTCTCGTCCACGTCATATTCATTGCCGTCAAGCGCCGTGATCTTTTCGCCGGACCGTCCCAAACGGGCACCGATATTGCCGTTCAGCTTGTCCGCGTCATAAACGTGCAGCGGCCGGCCCCGGTCATACGTGATCAAATTGGTGATATCCACCAAGGTAGAGATCGGGCGCAAACCGATCGCACGGAGCCGTTTCTGCAACCAGTCCGGACTCGGACCATTCTTGACGCCACGCACATAGGTGCCCGCGAACATGGAACAGGGCATCGGGCTGCGATCGGGAAAATCCAAACTGATCTTGATCGGATTTTCAAATTCACCGCCCACGTGCTCCGTTTTGTCGTCGGCTTTTAGAATGCCAAGACCCCGGGCCGCAAGGTCGCGTGCGATGCCCCGCACGCCAAGGCAATCCGGACGGTTAGGGGTGATGGCAATCTCGATGACCGGATCGTTAAGGTCCATGGCATCGGCCATCGGCGTGCCCACAACCGCGTCCTCTGCAAGATCAATAATGCCCTCATGTTCATCTGACAGGCCCATTTCCCGTTCCGACACCAGCATGCCGTTGGAACTGACGCCGCGAATTTCCGTAGGCTTCAGGACTAAGCCAGACCCCGGGATCGCGGTGCCGCTGGGCGCAAACACCGCTTTCATACCCGTGCGCGCATTGGGGGCGCCGCAGACCACTTGGACGGTTTCTTCGCCTGTGTCTACCTGGCAGACGCGCAGTTTATCCGCATTCGGATGTTTCTCGGCGGATATCACATGGGCGACTTTGAACGGCGCCAGTGTTTCCGCCAGATCTTCAACGCCTTCCACTTCTAGCCCAAGGGAATTGAGGCCGTTAGTGATGTCGTCCAAACTGGCCTCGGTGTGCAAATGCTCTTTGAGCCATTCCAATGTGAATTTCATCGGCTCAGCCCCCCAGCCAAGTTGGGGATGTCCAGCGACTGGAACCCGTAATGGCGCAGCCACCGCAAATCAGCGGCAAAGAAGGCGCGCAAATCCGGGATGCCGTATTTCAACATGGCCATGCGGTCGATGCCCACGCCGAAGGCAAAGCCTTGGTATTCGTTGGGATCGAGCCCCACATAGTGCAGCACTTTGGGATGGACCATGCCGCAGCCCAATATCTCAAGCCAATCGTCCCCTTCGCCTAACAGGATTTGTCCACCCTCGCGGCGGCAGCGAATGTCTACCTCCATGGATGGTTCCGTGAACGGGAAATAAGACGGGCGGAACCGCATGCTGATCGCATCCAGCTCGAAATAGGCTTTGCAGAATTCCTCCAACACCCATTTGAGGTGACCCATATGAGTTTGCTTGTCGATCACCAGGCCTTCCACCTGGTGGAACATGGGCGTGTGGGTTTGGTCGGAATCCATGCGATACACGCGACCCGGGGCAATAATCCGGTGCGGTGGTTTTTCCGCCAGCATGGTTCGGATCTGCACGGGGCTGGTATGGGTGCGCAATACCGGACGCGACCCGTCGGCCTTTTCTTCCAGATAGAACGTATCGTGCATTTGGCGCGCGGGGTGTTCCGGTGGAATGTTCAGCGCCGTGAAGTTCATTTCATCCGATTCAATATCGGGCCCTTCGGCAATGGCGAAGCCCATATCGGCGAAAATGGCGCCCAGCTCATCAATGGTTTGGCTGATCGGGTGAATGCGGCCCGTCGATGACGACAGAACCGGCAAGGTCACATCGATTTTCTCGCTTGCCAAGCGCGCGTTCAGTTCCGCGTCTTCGAGCGCGGTCTTGCGGTCCAAAACGGCTTGATTGACCCGTTCCTTCAGGCCGTTTAGCAACGGCCCTTTTTCTTTGCGTTCCTCGGCGCTCATGCTGCCGAGGGTTTTCATGAGTGCGCTGATGCGGCCCTTTTTGCCAAGGGCGTCCACGCGCACAGTTTCTAACGATGCCTGGCTATCGGCATCGCTGATCTGGGCTAGAATTTCAGTCTCTAGCGCTTCGATATCTGACATTGGTCCCACTTAAATCTATAGGTCCGGCTTCCGCCGGGGGAGGAAGCAGGATGGCAAGAGACGCCTAGACTTATAGGGGATCTATGCCAACGCTTCGCTTGCTTTGTCCACCAAAGCCTTAAAGGCTTCAGGTTCGCGGACGGCAAGGTCCGCCAGGACTTTACGGTCAACTTCGATACCGGCCCGACCAAGGCCGTTGATAAATCGACCGTAAGTCAGTCCATGCTCGCGGACAGCGGCATTGATGCGTTGGATCCAAAGAGCGCGGAAATTGCGCTTCTTCGTCCGCCGGTCGCGATAGGCGTATTGCAGGGCCTTTTCAACGGCCGGACGGGCGTTGGTGTAGGTGTTTTTCCGGCGTCCGTAATAGCCTTTAGCGGCTTTCAGGAACTTATTGCGCCGGGCGCGTGATTGAACACTGCGAGATGCGCGGCTCATATGTCGTTCTCCTAACTGTCAGCTTGTCGAATGTGGCTTGGCAGCCGTCGTTAGCCGTAAGGCATCCACTTTTTGACCTTCTTAGCGTCGGCGTCGCTGAGGACAGCGGTGCCGCGAAGGTTGCGAATTTGGTCTTTAGACCGCTTGATCATGCCATGGCGCTTGCCGGCTTGACCGTGCTTGACCTTGCCTTTTGCGGTTAGGCGGAAACGTTTTTTCACGCCGCTTTTGGTCTTCATTTTGGGCATTTTGCGTCTTCCTTTGACGGGTACGGTGTGAAGGCCACCGGAACCCGATGTTATGGTGCATTTGGAGCTGCCACGGCATGCCCTATCCAGGCCGGACCGCTCGTTAAAGGTGGCGTGTTATACGGCAAAATCCCGAAAATGCAAGTAACGGGGAGGGAATTGTGCCAATCGGTCACAAATTGGCATGCTGCCACGTCAAATCCAATAATCGACAAAGAGCTGGAGCGAGAAATGACCGGAAATGTTGGGATGTCGACGGACACTTGGTACGACCAAGGCCTCCTCTATGTGGTTGGATTTCTGGGGCTGGTAAATGCCGCCAATGGCTTGTTTATGTTTTTTGCGCCTCAAACCTGGTTTTTCACAACCCCGGGGGTGATCGATACAGGGCCCTTCAACCATCACCTGGTTCAGGATGTGGGGACAGCCTATTTCATGACCGCCATTGCCGCTTTTTGGGCGCTGCGGGTGCCGGCCTACCGGTTTCCGTTGATGGCCGTTGCCAGTGTTTTTATCGGTCTTCACGGTGTTATTCATGTGGTGGATATCATTGAAGGCCGGTGTGGGGACCCGACGGATGATGTTTTGGCCGTTATTCTGCCGGCGCTGCTGTGGATTGCGGTGACGGCCCGACTGGGACAAATAGGACCCACATCCTCGAAAATGTGACCAAAAACCAACCTTTTTGGTCAGTTATATCAAGCAAGCATTTCCAGACGGCGTATACTGGCGTGACGGGACCGGCCTGATTTCGGTCCCTTGAGCGTCTTTGAGGTTGCGATGTCGTGTGCCGCCGCTGAGATCTCAGAATGGTAGAAAGGTCGGCAAACGCGATGCAGAAAACAAACTCGAAAGCGCTTTTTGTTTTAAGTGCCCTTTTAACAGGGGTTCTTTCCGGCACTGCATGGGCGGCCGGTTCCATGCCAGAAGACCTTCCCAAGGCACCTGCTCTTCCGGTGCCACCGCCGGACCTCATGGAAGAAATTGCGCAAGGCTTCATCCTGTTTGACCGCAATGGCGATGAAGTGATCACCGTCGAAGAATTGGGACAGGTCATGTTCTCGTTCGGCGACAAGCCCACCGAAGAAGAAGTTCAGATCATGATCACCGCGAACGATACATCTGGCGACGGTGTGATCGATTTTCCCGAATTTGTTCGGATGATGCACAATGTCCCGCGTCAGCAGGATGTGCGTGCGGCTTTCGTCACGTTCGACCGCGACAATGACGAATTCATCGACAGCAGCGAATTGTCTTTTGCGATGGCGGAAATCGGTGAAGACCTCAACGAAGACGAAGTCCTCGCGATGATTGACGAAGTGGATGACAATGGCGACCGCCTGGTCGACTACCCCGAATTCGTCGAAATCATGACACGCTAACGTCAGAGACCGGACGCATAAACAAGACTGCTTCGCGCGTTCGTCTTTAAACTGACAAATTTCCGTTTTATGACAGTCTTGCTAAAAGACGGTGGTGGTTTACCGCGTGCCGAACTGCGATTGGCGGTTGTGCTGGTATTGCATTTGCCACTACAGTCATAACGACCGTTTTCGTGGTATACTACGAGCGCATTTTTCTCTGATTTAGGACTTTTTGACATGCCCACAGGAACCGTAAAATTTTTCAACACCACCAAAGGATTCGGATTTATCGTTCCTGATGATGGCACCAAGGATATTTTCGTTCATATCTCAGCGGTACATAATTCCGGCATGGACGGTTTGGCGGAAGGTCAGAAGGTCAGCTACGACGTGGAACCGGATAAGCGCGGGTCCAAAGCGGTCAATCTGAAGTCCGAATAAGCAACAAAAAACGCGGATGACAATCATCCGCGTTTTCGATTTCGGATTGAATGGTCGGTGGTGGCCTAGAGAGGCGCCATCACCATAATCATCTGCCGGCCCTCAAGCTTTGGGGCCTGTTCCACCTTGGCGATCTCGCCAACTTCTTCCCGTACGCGCGACAAGAGCTGCATGCCGAGTTCTTGGTGGGCCATTTCGCGTCCGCGGAAGCGCAAGGTCACTTTCACCTTATCGCCTTCTTCGAAGAACCGTTTGATCGAGCGCATTTTGACGTCGTAGTCATGCGTATCGATGTTCGGACGCATCTTGATTTCTTTGACTTCGATGGTCTTTTGCTTTTTACGCGCCTCATTCGCCTTCTTTTGAGCCTGATATTTGAACTTGCCGTAGTCCAAAATCTTGCACACAGGCGGTGACGCGTTGGGTGATATCTCAACAAGATCGAGCCCAACCTGTTGGGCCATGGTAATTGCTTGTTGGGTCGAGACGACTCCGTGGTTTTCCCCGTCTTGATCGATCAAACGAACTTCGGGTTGGTCTATCTCGTCGTTGGCACGCGGCCCCTCGCGGGATGGCGGTGCCTGCATTGGTCTTCTGGCTATGTAGGTCTCTCCATTATTATGGCCTGATCGGTCCTTCTTATATGGTTGCCGACGAGGCCGGTTTCAAAATCAATGCTCTCAGCTGTGAGCTGTCTTCAAATCCGGAGGCAAAGCCTCTTGTTTTAGGATAGTAAGCACATCCTTAAGTGCAAGCGTTTCTTGTTCCTTAACGCCCAGTCTGCGAACGGAAACCTGCTCGTTCTCCATCTCACGCTGGCCGACCACCAAGATCACCGGCACCTTGGCATGGGAATGTTCCCGTACCTTGTAGTTGATTTTTTCATTGCGAATATCGAGTTTTACCCGCAATCCAGCGGCTTTAAGCGTGTCGGCCACCTTCTCCGCATAGGGGTCCGCGTCGGACGTGATGTTGGCAATGACCACTTGGACCGGTGCCAGCCAGAGTGGGAATCTTCCGGCGTGATGCTCAATAAGCACACCGATAAACCGTTCCAGCGTGCCCAAAATAGCTCTGTGCAACATTACAGGCCGGTGTTTTTCGCCGTCCGCCCCCACATAGGTGGCATCCAAACGTTCCGGCAACACGAAATCGAGCTGAAGCGTGCCGCATTGCCAATCCCGGCCAATGGCGTCCCGCAACACGAATTCGAGCTTCGGCCCGTAAAAAGCCCCTTCCCCCGGATTGATCTTAAAGGGAAGACCGGCCGCTTTTGCGGCGGCTTCAAGGGCGCCCTCCGCGCGGTCCCAGGTGGCGTCATCCCCCGCTTTCACGTCCGGGCGAGTTGACAGCTTTACCACCACATCGCTAAAGCCCAGCTCCTCGTAGATGGAAAACAGCAAATTGCAAAAGGCGATGCTTTCCGCTTCCACCTGGTCTTCGCGGCAAAAAATGTGAGCGTCATCTTGCGTCATCTGACGCACGCGCATCAGGCCATGCAAAGCGCCATGCGCCTCGTTTCGGTGACAACATCCGAATTCGGCCATGCGAATTGGCAAATCCCGGTACGACCGGATGTGGTTTTTGAAGATCTGCACATGGGCGGGGCAATTCATGGGCTTCAAGGCCATAAGCGAGTGGCCTTCGCCGGACAGAACGGGCCCGTCTTCTTCGGTGCTTGGAATTTCATCGGGCACCACGAACATATTCTCGCGAAATTTCGACCAGTGGCCCGACTGTTCCCAGAATTTGGAATCCAATAGTTGAGGCGTTTTCACCTCCACATAATCCGCCTTCTGCAGTTTCCGGCGAATGTAAGATTCCATTTGATTGTACAGGATGAAACCGTTGGGGTGCCAAAACACGGAGCCCTGGGCTTCTTCCTGCAAGTGGAACAAGTCCATCTCGCGGCCAAGCTTGCGGTGGTCGCGTTTCTCGGCTTCTTCGATGCGGCGAAGATAGGCTTTCAATTCCTTGTCGTCGCGCCAAGCCGTCCCGTAAATGCGTTGCAATTGAGCGTTCTTCGCATCACCGCGCCAGTAAGATCCGGCAATTTTCGTCAGCTTGAAGGCTTGACCAATCTTGCCGGTAGACATGAGGTGCGGCCCCCGACACAGATCGTGCCAGTCCCCGTGGAAATAGATTTTGATCTCTTCGCCGTCGGGAAAAGAATCGATGAGTTCCGCTTTGTATTGTTCGCCCAGCTCTTTGAAATGGGCGATGGCTTCGTCCCGGTCCCACACCTCGCGCCGCGTGACTTCGTTGCGGGAGACGATTTCTTTCATGCGCTTTTCGATCTTTTCAAGATCTTCCGGACGGAATGGTTCGTTGCGCGCAAAGTCGTAATAGAAGCCGTCTTCGATCACCGGTCCAATGGTCACTTGCGTGCCCGGATAAAGTTCCTGCACGGCCATTGCCAAAATATGTGCCGCATCATGACGAATAAGCTCCAGCGCTTCGTCGTCTTTCTTGGTGACAATCGCCACCGAGGCATCCGCATTGATCGGCAGGTCCAGATCGGACAGCTCGCCATTGATTTTCACGGCAAGCGCCGCTTTCGCGAGGCCCGCGCCAATACTTTCAGCGATTTCCTGTCCGGTCACACCACGGCCGTAGTCGCGCGAGCTGCCATCGGGCAGCGCAATGGAAACGGTCTGGTCGGAGGATGCGGATATGCTGTTCATGTCGAAAAAATGCGCTGAGTTTTATTAAGGTCCCGTTTACGAGACAAGGCGGGCACATTACGTCGATCCCTTTGCAAGTCAAGCAAGAGTGCCCATCTCGGTCAAAGCGTGGGTGACATCGTCGAGGGCAAGGTCTTCCAAGGTCGCCCGGCGCAAGGTCGCGACTTCTTCTGCACGAGGGGCGCAGCGGCTGGGATCGGAGTCGTGAGAGAAAAGGATAAGACAGGGGCATCCGGATGCCGCCAGAAGATGCATGGGACCGGTGTCGTTTCCGACCGCTAATGTGGCGCCTGTGCCGATCGCCACAATCTGTTGAAAATCGGTCTGTCCGCACAAATTGATCGCATCCGGCACACGATCTGCAATTGTCGCGAGTTCGTTTTGTTCCGCGTTGGCGCCTAGAAGAACCGGCATGATGCCGTCTGCCACAAGGCGCTCGGCCAGCGCGGCGTAACGTTCGGCAGGCCATCTTTTGGCGGGCCGGTGCGGCGACCCGCCAGGAACAAGCACTGCGTAGCGCTCGGGCAGCGCAAAGGCTGACACGTCGGCCGTCATCCAGCTTAGATCCGTTGGATAGATCGCGGTCAGACCGGCAATCCTCAGCTGCTCCGCCTGCCGATCCACCGTGTGCATCGGAATGCGGTTTGGATTGTCATGAGGGTGTGAACAGCCGCCGGCAACGCCCGACCAGCCCGGCCGTTTGGGCCAAAGGAACTGAAAATACCAACTGGTGCGGTTCGACGTTTGAAGGTCATAGACAAAGTCAAAGTGAGCGCCGCGCAACGCAGATAGAAAATGGAGCATCCGGAAGGACGGCCACGGGGCACGCCCGTCGTCCCACACCTCATCGAAATAGCCGCTGGCGCGCCCTAGCTTTGCGAACGGAGCGGTGGTGACAAGCGTGATGTGCGCTTTTGGGTGCTGGGCCCGGATGGATTTGAACGGTCCCATGGCCTGCACGAAATCTCCAAGTGAGCCGAGCCGGATCACCGCAATTTTTCTGTATGGGTCAGGACGGGTGTTCATGCGGATTGGCTGTCGGCACGTTTTTTCTTTTGCGCTGCAAGGGCGCTGTAGGCGGCCAATGTCTTCTCGCACATGGCTTGTTTGGAAAAATGCTCCACCACGTTCGATCGAGCGGCAGCGGCCATGGCGTCCCGTTCCGCGCTGGACATGGCGAGACAATCCGTAATCGCCGCCGCCAGCGCATTCGGATTGTTCGGCGGGATCAGATGCCCCGTTTCTCCGTCGATAATCGTTTCAAGCGATCCTCCCAAAGCCGTGGCGATGATGGGGCATCCCATGGCCTGGGCTTCCACGGCGATGCGGCCGAAGGCTTCCGGTTCGGTGGAGGCGGAAACCGTCACGGCAGCTGCCGCATAGGCCGCCGGCATGTCATCCATATGGCCTGAAAAACGAACGCAGTCGTCCAAGCCTAAGTCTTTTATTCTTGCGGTAAGGGATTTTCCGAAATCGGAGTTTGGTTCGGTTTCGCCCACACACACAAAACATACTTTTTCTTCCAAGGATTGGGCCTGAATGCGAGACGCCGCCTCGACAAACACATCTTGTCCCTTCCAGGGCGTTACGCGGCCCGGCAAGATGACGAGGCGTTTATCGTCATCCACCTTGATACGTTGACGGAAGGCTTGTATTCGCGTTGCGTCCACATTGCTGCGGTCGAATTCCGCAAGATCAACACCGCGCGCAATGGTGAGGGTGTGGCCGGCCGCATTCGGATATTTTTGGCTGATCCGTTGGGCGATGAAGTTTGAGTTGGCAATCACCACGTCACCGCGGGCCATCACACTGTTGTAGAGCGATTTAACATAGCCGCTGTCTCTGAATGTGCCGTGATGGGTTGTCATGAAATGGCAACCCGCCCGGCGGGCCGCAAACAGCGCGCTCCACGCCGGCGCGCGGCTTCGGGCATGAATGATGGAAATGCCATGGTCGACGGCAAGCTCTGCAAGACGGTTTACGTTCTGAAAGATTGTGAGAGGGTTTTTGCTGTTCACCGGCAATTGAAAGATCTGGGCGCCCATGGATTGCAGGCGCGCGGTTAAACGTCCGCCCGCGGTCGCAACAAAAGAGCCATACTCCGCGTTGATGAGCGCGTCGGAAATGTCGATAACAGTACGTTCCGCGCCGCCTTCATCCAATGTGGGGATCACCTGCAACACGTTGATGCGCGCGGCCATCAAAGACGCTCCCGCTCTTTTCGTAATCCCTCGCGATAGGTGGGATAGGTGAACGTAACGCCTAGGTCTTTTTTGATCTTATGGTTCCGAACCCGCTTATTGTCATTGTAGAAACTTTTGCCCATCTCGCTCATATCGGCATCTTCCAGCTTTACAAGCGGGGGTGGGGGCATGTTTAGAAGGTCGGCTGCGTAAGCAACCACATCGGCCGGGGCGGCGGCTTCATCGTCGCAGACGTTGTAGATCGCACCGGGATCCGGCCGGTCGAAAGAGGCCCTCAGGATGGCCGCCACATCTTCCACATGAATGCGCGAAAACATCTGTCCCGGTTTCTCGATGCGTCTTGCCTTGCCGTTTTTGAGGGACACCAGTTGATTGCGTCCCGGCCCATAAATGCCCGCCAGCCGGAAAACATGCACCGGCAATTGATGGTCATGAAACAAGGCGAGCCATTGGCGTTCGGCCTCGACCCGCCGCCGCGCGCGGTCGCTGGTGGGTTTAAGGGCGGATCCTTCATCGACCCATGCGCCATCCCGATTGCCGTACACTCCGGTGGTGGACAGGTAACCAATCCACGAAAGGTGGTCTTTGAGGGAGATGATCTTGTCTTTGTGATGCGTCAGAACAGGATCACCCAATGGGCTCGGTGGGGCTGAAATCAACAAATGCGTCACGTCTTGCCAGACGGGATCTTCTAAGGGGGTTTCCTCATTCAGGATGACAGGTGTGGCGCCCAAAGATCGGATGTCATCCAGTTTTTCAGCGCTTCGGGCCGATCCTGTCACCGTCCAGCCCTGTGTCAGAAGTTCGGCGGTCAGGGCCTTTGCGCAGAAGCCAAATCCAAGGCAGAGGAGATGTCCTGGCATTCTATCGGGCCTCAATGGTAGAACACGTCTCTGCCGGGAGATGCGGCATCTGACGAAAGAGTAATCCAATCATGCGTACTGTTCTTGCTGTCCTTTTGTGTTTGGTCCTGGTTGAGGGCCCGGTGGTCGCTCAGGACTATAGTCTAGGCGGCGGCCGGTACAAGAAATGTCTTGATAAGGTGGCCACGGACCCTCAAGGCGCGCACCAACAATACCGCTATTGGCGGGAAGTGGACGAATGGCAGGGCGGGCCGGCCTTGCATTGCGAAGCCTTGATTCTCACGGCTCTGCGCCAATACAGCGACGCGGCACAACGCTTGGAACAAATTGTCTCTGAAAACCTGATTGCGGATGTAACCCTTCAGGCTACCATTTTGGGGCAAGCCGGTAATGCGTGGATCCTCGCCAAGAAGGGGGATTTGGCTCTGGCGGCGCTTGACCGAGCGATCGCCATGAATGACCAGGATTATGAATTGGTTGTGGACCGTGCCCGGGCCCATGCCTTGCTGAAGGACTGGCCCGCCGCGCTCAAAGATCTGGACACGGTCATCGAGGTGGCAAAACCCTCAGCGGACCATCGGGTGTTGCGCGCGGTGGCGAACCGCCACCTTGGCCGTTATGACGCGGCCCGCGCGGATGTGGATGCCGCCTTGGTAATTTCAACCAACCATGGCGGTGCGTTGCTCGAGCGGGGCATCCTGAAGCAGCTGCAAGGCGACGTGGGCGGCGCGCGCAAAGACTATGTCTTGGTGGTGACAAACAACCCGAATACGGATGAAGCGGCGGATGCTCAATCTCGGCTCCAGAAACTCGACCTCAAGCTTGAGTCCGGGGCGCCGGCAGCGCCGCCTGCCACTCCTTAAGGACATTTTCGTCCGGCTCGCGGTCCCGATGCCGTTCGGCAACCACCGCCACTTGCATCGGCGCCAACCGCCCAAGCGCCCAAACCGCCATCGCCCGAACTAGGGGCGATGTATCGGTCAACCGTTCCTCCACATACGGAACAAATTTCAGATCGCCGGAATTCCCGATGGCGATCAACACATTACGCACAAAGCGATCCCGACCGGTGCGCTTAACGGGTGACTTGGAAAAGAACCGGCGAAAGGCGGTGTCGTCCAGCTGTACCAATTTTTCCAGCGGGGGATCGACGCGGTCCTCAACGGCTTGAAGGGCAGCCTCCGCAGCCTCTTGTGCGAATTTGTTCCAGGGGCAAACCGCCAGGCAATCGTCACAGCCATAAATGCGGTTGCCCATGGCCTCACGAAACTCAGGCGCGATATGACCTTTGTGCTCAATGGTCAGATAGGAAATGCAACGTCGCGCGTCCAGTTGATACGGCGCCGGAAAAGCATTTGTGGGGCAGATGTCCAGACAACGCCGGCATGACCCGCATTGGTCTGGTTGGGGAGAGTCAATATCAAGCGTCAGTGTTGTGAAGATTGACCCGAGAAAAAGCCAAGAACCCTCGTCCGGCGACACCAGATTTGTGTGTTTGCCTTGCCATCCAACACCAGCTGTTTGCGCCAGCGGTTTTTCCATCACGGGCGCTGTGTCCACGAAGACTTTCAAAGCGCAGCCCTGAGTTTCCGCGAGCCAACGGCCGATCTGTTTCAACCGTTTTTTGATGACGTCGTGATAGTCCGCCCCAAGAGCATAAACAGAAATGTTACCTCGATCCGTCCTCTTAAGGCGCAACATAGGGTCCGTCTGGGGCGTGTACCGCATGCCCAACACGATGATGCTGCGCGCATCTTCCCATAGTGTCGAGGGGGCCGCGCGTGTCGCCATGTCACGGGCCAGCCAGTCCATGTCCCCATGACGGTCTTGGTCCACAAAGTGTTGGAGAGCGGATTGGGCATTTGGGATCAGATCGGCGGAGGTAAATCGGACCACCGCAAATCCAAGATCCTTGGCACGGGCAATGATCTCGCGCGTCAGCGCATCCTGGTCTTTGGTGGCAATTTCAATCGGCGTCTGTGTCTGCCGGATCATGAGAAATAGATGGTCACATAAGTTTGCCAGGTGCTGCCCAACAGCTTCAAGACCGGCCACAAGGTAGGCAGTAGGTAGCGAATGAAGACATAAAGGAACGGCAGGCTAACCCCCAGGACGATCATCAGTTCGAACCAGAGGGCCGATTGGGCCACATCCGTCTTATTGCGCGTGTGATAGGCCAAATAACCGCCAAATCCGGCAAGGGTGAAGCCGTAGAAAAAAAGCAAGGCCGACGACATCCACCAAATCCCAGACAGGAAGGAAAGGCTGCTCCAGAAAGAGTCGGTGCCTGCGAAAAAGAACACCCCAATGGGTGTGCAGCCCAGCGCGACGATGAAGCCCAGCACAAGAGACCGGCCCAACTCTTGCCAGGCAAACCCGACAAATGTGTCCCTCGGCAATCGGGCCTCCCAGGTTTTGACCTGCGCGGATGCGAAGATGGATGCAATGGCCGAGAACACAGCAACCAGGATCAACCCAAGACCACTCAAGCTAAAGGTAATCGACAGTAAATCAGAGAGCGACACTCATGGCCCTTTCAGCTTACGCACCCGGTGATTTAAGCACCGCCCGCGCTGGCCCTATTCAAATCTTCTTTTGTACCAGGTTCAAGCGCCCGCAAAGACCTTTTCCATAGCGTGTATCCCGTTAATAAATTGCCGAGATGAGGCTCAGAAATCCAGGTTTGCATAGTGCCGGGGCGGTTGGATGCCCGGCACTTGATCGGCCAAGAGGGACCGGAAACACGGCCGAGATTTGATCCGAACATACCATTCTTGAGTTCTCGGAAATTTGTGCCAGGGAATATCGCCCACATAGTCTAAGCAGGAAATGTGGGAGGCGGCCGCAAGATCCGCACAGCTCAGTTCATCTCCGGCGAGCCAGCGCCGCCGTTCTGAAAGAAACCCCACAAATTCCAGATGATCTGACAGCGCCTCAAGGGCCGCCCGGATGTGACCCATATCAGGTTCGCCCAATCTGAACACGCGCTTGTCGATGCGCTCGAAGATGATCGGGCCGGACACTTCCCGGTAAAACGTATTGTTGAACCAGGTGCTCAGACGCCTGACTTCGGCCTGCGCCACCGGATCGCCAGGGATCAGAGGTGGGGTCGGGCTGGTGGCCTCTAGGAATTCGATAATAGCCGTCGCTTCGCAGACTTTGGTGTCGTCGTCATTCACCAAAATCGGTACGGCCGCCCGCCGGTTTGGCGGTGTTGGTTCAAGGTCGGTTTGCACCGGCGGCTCTGTTGAGAGCGAAAAGTCGATCCGCTTTTCACTCAAAGCCAGACGAACATACCGGCACGCGGGCGATAAAGGTTGGTGGTAGAGCAGGCGCATGAAGGGTGGGGCCTAGATGGGGGCGATGAATGGCGACGACGGGCAGCTTACGCTGACTTAAGGCGATAGTAAGGCCGAATAACGGCTGGTACAAACTTAAGTGGGGGCTTTGTCGGATTTGGTCAATGCGTGCCGAGGGGGTGGTGCCGTTTCATCTGGGCAAGACCCATATTCCGCCTGGATCGTCGAGTGATGAATATCGAATTTTTTCGCCAGCAACATTTTGACGGCCCGCAACACCTGGTCTTGATCCTGGTCTTCGGCAATGGTGACGTGCAGTGTCAGGATCGGTTTTTGATCTGTCAGGGCCCATAAATGCATATGATGAATGCCCAAAACAGCGGGCACGCCCTTCAGGATCGCATTCGCGACGGCGTCCGGCTTTAAATGGCGCGGCGTTCCTTCCAGAAGGATATGGGTGCTGTCCACCACAACGCGATACGCCGCGTTGAGGATCAGCGCGACCACCAACAATGACAGCAACGGATCCACGATGTTCCAACCGGTGGACATGATAATGGCGGCGGCGACAATCGCGGCGACCGACCCAAGCAGGTCGCTCAGCACATGGAGGGCGGCGCCACGCATATTGAGGTTCGCTTGATCGCCGCCATGAAGCAGATAAAACGCAATCACGTTGACGGCGAGTCCGGCAAAGGCAATCAATAACATTGGGCCCGCCAAGACTTCTACCGGTTCTTGGATCCGGCCGATTGCTTCATAAATAATCCACGCACCAATGGCGAACAGGGCCAAGCCGTTTACGAATGCGGCCAGGATCTGAAACCGGTGATAGCCATAGGACCTAGATCCGTCCGTTGGCCGATTGGCGATACGGAAGGCAAACCAGGCCAGGAGCAGCGCCAGCGAGTCCGTCAACATGTGGCCCGCATCCGCCAATAGGGCGAGCGATCCAGAGAGCAAGCCGCCGATCACCTCCACCACCATAAAGGTGATGGTCAAAAGCATCGCTTGGAAAACGCGTTTTTGATCGGCGTTCGCTAGGTCGTGCTGGTGGCTATGACTGTGCGGATGCTTGTCGCCAGGTTCATGGTGCGAATGAGTCATGCGATCCGTCTTAGTGAGTTTCGGCCCGTTTCGCCATTGAATTCTAGACCGGCGGTGACGCCAGTGCGTTTAATCCGACCCTGTGAGGCAGGTCGCGTGTCCATTTTCCACAACCCGCATGCGTCGTTGCAGAAGGTTTGCGCGCTGCTGAACATAGCGGCCAGGCGGATTGGCTTGCCATTTCACGGGGCTGGGAAGAATGGCCGCCAGACGCGCCGCCTCGTTTCGGGAAAGCTGGGCGGCTGATTTGCCAAAGTGATGCCGGGCCGCGGCCTCCGCGCCATAGACGCCGTCGCCCCACTCCACAACGTTAAGGTAGGCTTCCAAGATTTTTGGCTTGGACCACATCAGTTCAATAAGGACCGTGAAATAGGCTTCAAATCCCTTGCGGGTCCATGTGCGGCGTTGCCAAAGGAAGACGTTCTTCGCCGTCTGCATGCTGATGGTGCTGGCCCCGCGCTTCTTGCCGCCGCTTTGATTATGCGCCCAGGCGGCTTCGATTGCGTCCCAGTCAAATCCGTCATGGGCGCAAAACTTGCTGTCTTCTCCGGCCATGACCGCATGACGCAGGTGGGGTGAAATGCGATCTAGGCCGCGCCACTGCTGGGAGACATCCGGCCCCCTTAGAATCCATTGCAGGCCCATTATAGAAGATGGGCTCAGCGACGTGATCGCGACCAAGGCGGGGGGTGCTGCCACGAGCACAAGAACACCCAAAAGCACAAGCCGCCGAACAACCGGCCGATAGGTCTTCCAGATTTTTTTGAGGTCAAGCGACCGTTTCTTTTTCGCCATGGATACTCAACGCATTTAAGCGGCGCGTTCTGACACAGTTTGGGGCCACTGCCAAAAGGTTTCGGCTATATCTCCGTTAACACCTGCATGATATAGGACGGTAGCGTGTCTATTTTTCGTGAAAGTTCTGCGTTTTGTCCCTCGAACAGCTCATCATTTTGTCGATTATTCAGGGAATTACCGAATTCCTGCCGATTAGCTCGTCGGGTCATTTGGTCTTTATCCCAGGTCTTTTGGGCTGGGAAGATCAGGGCATATTGATTGATGTGGCCGTCCATGTGGGCAGTCTTTTCGCGGTCCTTATCTATTTTTGGCGTGATCTTTTGGGATTGCTCGGTGGGGCGTGGGACTTGGTGCGCGGACAGATCTCGGAACAAGGCCGTTTGGTCCTTTTGCTCATCGGGGCCACGGTCCCAATCGTCATCATGGGTCTGGTGGCGCATGAGTTGGGTCTCATTGATTATTTGCGCAGTGTCGAAGTGATCGGTTGGACGACGCTGATATTCGGTTTGGTGCTCTACGCAGCAGACCGGGCGGATGTCACCGTCCATTCCATGAAAGAGATGACTGTACGTGACGCCATGATCGTCGGGGGCGCGCAAGTTCTGAGCCTGGTACCGGGCACGAGCCGGTCCGGTATCACCATGACCGCCGCGCGGTTTTTGGGGTTTCAACGGTCAGAAGCCGCCCGTTTTTCGATGCTGCTATCCATCCCCACCATTTCGTCGGCGGGCCTGTTGGCGGTATTGGAGTTGATGGACAGTGGTGATGCTCAGCTTACGAATGATGCCGTGGCCGCCGCCTTTTTGTCATTCGTTTCGGCCTTGCTTGCGATCTGGGGCCTGATGAGCTTGGTCAACCGCGTAGGCTTTCTACCCTTCGTGATTTACCGGACAATCTTGGGCCTTGGCTTGCTGATCTGGGTCTACGCCTTTTAAAGGCCATTTCCTTCGTAATCTGGTTCTTGGAATTCGCCATGCGGACGGAAGCGCCATAAATATTGTGGCACAATCGCTTCAACCGTAGACGGATGAATACCTAGATCCTCGAAGATGGCAATTTCCGGATCATCGCTCGCGCCGACCACATTGTCGCTTCGCAGCAGTTTTACTTGGTCATAGGTGAGCGGTGCAAACGGCAACCACCCCGTCAGCAGCCCCATGAGCGAGGCAATGGGGAAGGGTATGGATACCAAGGCTTTCGAGCGATTGGTTTGCTCCGTCACCAGTTGCAGCAATTCCTTGAATGAATAAATCGTCGGCCCGCCGAGTTCCACGGTGCGCCCTTTAAACTCTGATCGCTCCAACAGGGCCACAATCGCCTCTGCCACGTCTGTTACATAGACGGGTTGGAACTTGGTTTTGCCGCCGCCGATCAAGGGAAGAACCGGCGCGATGCGGGCCATGGCGCCGAACCGATTAAAAAATTCGTCCTCGGGTCCGAAGACAATAGATGGCCGGACGATCATTGTTGACGGAAGCGCTTTACGCGCCGCCGTTTCGCCTTCGCCTTTGGTTCGGGCATATTTGGCACTTGCCGATGGGTCGGCGCCAATCGCCGACATTTGAACGAAGCGGTCGATACCGGCGGCGGCAGCGGCCCCCGCGATGAGCCCCGGTGCATCCGCATGGACAGTGGAGAACTTTTGTTTGCCGAATTCTTGAAGCAGGCCGACCAAATTGACCACCGCATCCGCGCCCGCCACGGCCCGTTTGATTGACGCGTCATTTCGAACATTGGCCTGGACGATTTGGACCTGGCCCACATCACCCATCGGCTGAAGAAAATTCGCGAGATTGGGCCGCCGCACAGCCGCGCGCACGCGATATCCGCGCTTCGCCAGCTGGCGGACCAAATGCCGGCCAATAAAGCCGGACGCGCCGAAGATGGTGACCAATTCTGAAGCCATGTTGTCCTATCCACGCAGTGTTTGTAGCGGTCTTGCATCCTCTTAAACCGAATCGGCCGTCTCGGTACAGATGTGAATCAGCGCACCCTTATACTTCCCGGGCGCTCGGTCTCAGTTTCGTTGACAATTTCAGCCCTGACCGTTAGTGATGCGCCCCTTAAAAGCCTGAAATGCCCAGGTGGCGGAATTGGTAGACGCGCCAGCTTCAGGTGCTGGTGGCCGCAAGGTCGTGGAAGTTCGAGTCTTCTCCTGGGCACCATTCAAAAACGGTTTGCGTAAACGAGATCTTGATCCGCGCCGTCGATGCTCGGGGGCAAATACAGGTCGAGAAGACCCCAACAGGGGCCGTCTAAAGATCGTTACCGAAAGGACGAACGGTTTTCGTGTCAACCTCTCCAACCATTCATCACCACAAAGGCGATCTGCCCGCTGGCTTGTCGCTGGGCCCATCGATTGCTGTGGATACGGAAACCATGGGCCTCAACCCCGTGCGCGATTCCTTATGTGTGGTCCAATTGTCCGCGGGTGATGGCGAGGTTCATGTGGTTCAACTGGATCGCTCCTCCTATGCGGCACCCAATCTGGTTGCCTTGATGGGGGATCAATCGGTTCTCAAGATCTTTCACTATGCGCGTTTCGACATCGCGTTCATGAAGAAATATCTGTCCGTCGATACACAGCCGGTCTATTGCACCAAAATCGCCTCCAAGTTGGTGCGCACCTATACCGACAAACACGGGCTCAAAGATCTCTGCCGAGAACTGATCGGTGTCGATATGTCGAAGCAACAGCAAAGTTCTGATTGGGGAGCTGAGACCTTGTCCGATGCCCAACTGCACTATGCGGCGTCTGACGTGTTGTACCTGCATCGATTGAAAGATCAGCTTGATCAAATGCTTAGCCGGGAAGGGCGGACTCATCTGGCGCAAAAAAGCTTTGACTTTCTGCCGGTCCGGGCAGAGCTTGATTTAGGCGGCTGGTCCGAAATGGACATTTTTTCGCACTAATCTTGGCGCTTGACCGACAGCTGATAATTGACCCGGCGGGTCTAACACCCCATACTAAAGACTGTAATTGGCACATTTTTCGCATGGCGCCGACATTCCGAGCGTTTTGACTCCTGAGGGAGTACGCCGTTTTGTTGCAGACCGTGCGGCGTCGTTGAGAGTAAAGCGGTTCGGAATGACAACAAAACCAGCAAATTCCGGCGCGGCAGCCCCAGAGATCACCAAGGAGATTGAGGCAGGAGCCCGAGTGCTTCGCTTGGAAAGCGACGCGCTGAAGGTTCTTGCGGATAGCCTTGATCAAGCCTTTGTGGATGCAGTGACAAAGATGGGCGCCTGTTCGGGGCGCGTGGTTGTCAGCGGCATGGGAAAAAGCGGCCACATTGCCGGGAAAGTCGCGGCAACCTTGGCCTCTACCGGTACGCCCGCGCAATTTGTCCACCCAGCCGAGGCCAGCCACGGCGATATGGGGGCGATTACGGCGGACGATGTGGTTTTGTTGATGTCCAATTCCGGCGAAACCAAAGAAATTGGCGATTTGATCGCTCATACTCGGCGGTATCAAATCCCGCTGATTGGGGTGGCCAGCCGGCCCGACAGCCTGTTGATCAGGTCATCCGACATTCCCTTGGTCTTACCGCCCGTGGAAGAAGCGTGCCCCATGGGGCTGGCGCCCACCACCTCCACGACCTTGATGATTGGTTTGGGCGATGCGCTGGCGGTGGCGTTGATGGACCGCCGCGGATTTTCCTCTGACGACTATCGGATCTTGCATCCCGGCGGGGAACTGGGGAAATCGCTGATCCGCGTGCAGGACATCATGCATGTGGGGGACGACGTGCCGTTGGTTGGCCACACGGCGCCCATGGACCATGCCATTCGTGAGATCACGGAAAAGCAACTTGGGTGTTGCGGTGTGATCGACGACAATGGCCGTCTCGTTGGCATTGTGACGGATGGCGATCTGCGCCGCCAGATCGGTGAGGACATATTGAGTAAACAGGCGCATGAGGTGATGACGCCTGATCCGCGTACCATTTGGGAGGGGGCATTGGCTGCGGAAGCGGTCGGTCTGATGAACAGTCCGCCGCGTCCCATCACGTGTTTGTTCGTGATTGGAGATCCCAACGATGTGGCACCTAAAACCGGCAGCAAGCCGACGGGGGTGCTGCATTTGCACGACTGTCTTCGTGCCGGAATAAGCTGACGCAACAATCAGATGGCTCCCCTCAATGACAACTGAAACGCCAAGCACTCACAAATCGGATTTGCCGGACACCGCGCCGCGCCGCGAACGCGCCTGGTCCACCATGCCGCGGGGCCAGCCCCAGCAGAGCGAGAATTACAGCCGCTTTGTGGGCTGGATGAAGATCATCCTGCCGGTAGCGGCGCTGTTCATCGTGTCCACCGTCATTGTCTATTCCACATTGCCCAACGCCAACTCCAACATTTCCCTCAACATCGAGGAAATCAAAGAGGTTGGTGACGATCTGGAAATGACACAGCCGAAACTGACCTTCACCGATAAAAAAGATCGCGACTATTTGGTTGTTGCGGATACGGCGGTTCAAAATCAAGACAATCAGGATGTGTGGGATCTGAAAGATATTGACGCTGACCTGACGCCGGAAAACGGTGGCTGGATCAAGCTCACCTCCACCAGCGGGATTTTGCATTCCCAGAAAGAAGAACTCGATCTGATGGGCGTGGTGGATGTAACGTCCCATGACGGATACGAATTTCATGCGGTAACCGCCAAAGTCGATTTCGGCGAGGGCACCGTTAAAAGCGAAGACCCCGTAAAGGGGAGCGGCCCGGGCGGGGCCATTAGTGCTGATTCATTCAGCATGGTTGAAGGGGGGAATCTCATCACCTTCACAGGCGATGTGCAGTTGAGAGTAATGCCGGGATCGGATGACAATGCTGGGCTTGGCTGGCGATAGGGGGGCAATCATATGACCGGTAGCTGGTCATTGATTCGAATGCTGACGATTTTAGCTTTGGCAATGCTGCCGCTGGGGGTGCACGCGCAGGAAGGGTCTGACCCGCCGAAAGAGGCCGTTGATGAAGGGGTGACGCCGGAGGACGAAGCCGAGCGCAAGAACGCCGGAGGTCTGTTCGGCGGGGAAACGTCTTTTGTCTCCGACGACGAGCCCATAGATATTGCTGCCGATGAGCTGGTGCTGGATCAGGAAAAGAAGCTGGCCACTTTCACCGGCAATGTGGATGCGGTGCAAGGAACCCTCAACCTCAAGTCGGAAGAGCTGATTATCTATTATACTCAGGCATCGGATGAAAATCAGGAAACAGCCGGCGACGGCGGAGGGCGAACCAATATTCGCCAGATCGACGCGCGCGGTGATGTACGCTTGGCGACGCTGACAGAAACAGCCAGTGGCGATTGGGCCATTTACGATATCGAGAAAGGCGTGATTACCCTGGGTGGGAAGGTTACCCTTACCCGGGGCGAAAATATCCTGCAGGGCGCGAAACTCATTGTGGATGTGGAAACTGGCAATAGCCGGCTTCTGTCGTCCAAATCCGGAAAGGAGCGCGTCCGTGGGCTTTTTGTTCCAGGCTCTGAAAATAGTGAAGAAGAGCCTAAAGAAGATGGCAGCGGCGGGGCTGCGTTGGGCCGTCAAACCGATGGTTAAATGGTACTGAAACAGGGGTATTTCACCGAAAATTAAGAGCGGTGGATGGATTATGGAGGGCACATGACCGACGAGATCATGAAAGATGGCGTTAAACAAGATGACACTTCTGGCGGCCCAAGGCTTGTTGCCGAAAGCACCGGCTTGCGGGTCAACAATATCGGCAAAAGCTTCAAGCAGCGCCCTGTTGTGCGCAATGTCAGCCTCTATGTTCAACGCGGTGAAGTGGTCGGCCTGTTGGGGCCCAACGGGGCGGGGAAGACCACATGCTTCTATATGATCACGGGGCTGATCCCGGGCGATTACGGGGCGATCGAACTGGACGGGCAAGATATTACCAAGCTGCCCATGTACCGGCGCGCCCGCATGGGGATTGGTTATTTGCCACAGGAAGCGTCTATCTTCCGGGGGCTGACGGTCGAGGAAAATATTCGTTCGGTGATCGAGTTGGTTGAGCCGATGCCCGAACGCCGTGAAGCCATATTGGATGAATTGCTGGCCGAGTTCACCATCAGCCATTTGCGCCGCACGCCGGCGATTGCGTTATCTGGCGGTGAACGCCGCCGGGTGGAAATCGCCCGTGCGTTGGCCACGTCTCCGTCCTTCATGCTGTTGGACGAACCGTTCGCCGGGATTGACCCCATTGCAATTGGGGACATTCGCGATTTGGTGGCGCATCTAAAAGATCGCGGCATTGGGGTTTTGATTACCGATCATAATGTAAGAGAGACACTCGACATTATTGATCGGGCGTACATTGTGCATGACGGCCAAATCTTAATGGAAGGTTTGCCGTCGGAAGTTGTTGGTAATGAGGACGTTCGTCGGGTTTATCTGGGCGATCGTTTCTCGTTGTAAGAGTTGCGTAGGAAGTGGATTAGAAGATGGTGTTAGCGCCAAGACTGGAGCTCCGACAAGGCCAGGCATTGGTTATGACGCCACAATTGCAGCAGGCGATCAAACTGCTGCAATTGTCGAACATCGAACTCAGCGCGTTTGTTGAGCAAGAGCTTGAAAAAAATCCGCTTCTAGAGCGCGATGAAAGCCGCGAGAATGCGCCCGACGCTCCTGCCGAAAACGGCGGTGAGTCAGATATTACCCTGCCCGAAGGAACGCTGGTCGCCGCAGACCAAAAAATATCGGAAGACAGTCCGCCGGCCGATGCGGAGAAAGTGCTCGATACCGACTACGATAATCTCTATTCGGAAGATTCCCCCACAGAAGCAGCCGTAGATCCAGCGGCCCAAGGCCCCACCACGGATTGGTCTCAAGCGGGGTCGGGCGGCTCCACGAGCTTCGATGGATCTGCGCCGGGGTTTGAAGAAACACTGGCCGGTGAGGTGACGTTGAAAGATCACCTAACGGATCAACTTAATATCGCGCTGAAAGCACCGGCGGACCGCTTGATCGGCGCGCATTTGATCGACCTGGTGGACGAAAGTGGGTATGTCACCGAAGATGTGGCGTCCATTGCGGAGCGCCTCGGCACGGATTTCGAAGACGTCGAAGCCGTTCTGGGGGTGATGCAAAAGTTCGATCCGCCTGGAATCATGGCGCACGATTTGAGATCGTGTTTGTCCGCCCAGCTGGCGGACATGGATCGCCTTGACCCGGTGATGCAGTTGTTCCTTGATAATTTGGAGCTGTTGGCCAAGCGGGACATGGAAGGCCTCATGCGCACCTGTGGTGTGGATGCGGAAGACATTGCCAGCATGGTGGCGGATATCCGTCTGTGTAATCCGAAACCAGGCTTGGCGTTCGGTTCGGATGTGGTGCAGCCGGTGGTGCCGGATGTGTATGTGCGGCCGACGCAACAAGGCGGTTGGGCCGTCGAACTCAACAGCGATACGCTGCCGCGGGTTTTGGTCAATACGCAATATTATTCGGAAGTGGCCAAGAACGCCTCGGGCGACGACAAAGCCTATATGTCGGATTGCCTCAATTCCGCAAGTTGGCTGGTGAAAAGCTTGGACCAACGTGCACGGACGATTTTGAAAGTCTCAACAGAAATCGTTCGTCAACAAGACGCGTTTCTTGCCAACGGCGTGCAATATCTGCGCCCGCTGAATTTGCGGACCATCGCGGACGCGATCTCAATGCATGAATCGACCGTCAGTCGGGTGACCGCCAACAAATACATGGCCACGCCGCGCGGCGTTTATGAACTCAAATATTTCTTCACCTCGGCCATCGCGTCTTCGGCCGGGGGCGAAGCGCATTCGGCAGAAGCTGTCCGTCACCGCATTAAAGTCCTCATTGATGGGGAAAATGCGAAGTCAGTTCTGTCCGACGATAAAATTGTAGAACTGCTCAAAGAGGCAGGAATTGATATCGCCCGGCGGACCGTCGCGAAGTATCGGGAAGCAATGAAGATCCCGTCATCCGTGCAGCGCCGACGCGAGAAAAAAGCCATGGCCTAGCTTCTTGCACCTCGTCAGGGGGCGGTCATATTATTGATATCGATTGAGTTGACACCGGCACTTCGGAGGCCTATTTTCCGGCCTCTTTGAAAGCAACGGCGCAACTTATCAACCACAGGTTGGGCGCTTGGGCACTCACGACATGCATATCCAAATTCACGGACATCAAATTGATGTAGGCGACTCTCTGCGCACCTATGTGAGCGAGAAATTGGCCGAACGTATCGAAAAATATTTTGACCGCGCGGTCAGCGGTCAGGTCACCTTTTCAAGGGACGGGCGTGAGTTTCGGGTGGAATGTGTGGCGCATCTCAGCAGCGGATTGAAGCTTGCGGCCACCGGTAAGAAGGATGAGATCTACAGCGCGTTCGATCAGGCCGTAGAGCGCATTGAGAAACAGCTTCGCCGGTATAAGCGCCGCTTGAAAGACCATCACGAACGGGCGCCAAGTGCGGAACCCGGACTATCCGTACCTTCTTTCGTCATCGCCGCGGAACCGGAAGAACAGCCGGAGCCCGAAGATTTGTCCCCTGTCATTGTGGCGGAATCAACGGCGGAAATCAGAACCCTGACGGTCGGGGAAGCAGTTATGCAGATGGATCTAGCAAATGCGCCTGTGCTCATTTTTCGCAATAAGGCGCATACTGGCTTGAATGTGGTTTACCGGCGTGACGACGGAAATATCGGTTGGGTAGACCCGCAAGAACCGATCAAAAGCCAGAATCAATAACTTTCACCTCCGAACGGTTGCCGCGTTAAAAAGGACATGCTCATGGAGCTCAATGATCTTCTGGACCCAGGCAGTGTGGTGCCAAACCTGAAGGTATCGGGCAAAAAACAGGCACTGCAGGAACTGTCGGCGCGCTCGGCGGACATTGTCGGCTTGCCCGAACGGCGGATCTTTGAGGCCCTGCTGGAACGCGAGCGGCTGGGGACGACGGGTGTTGGCCAAGGGGTCGCCATACCGCACGGCAAGTTTTCAGAGTTAGATCAGATTTACGGCGTGTTCGCGCGCCTTGAGACGCCGATCGATTTCGACGCGATCGACGATCAGCCGGTTGATTTGATCTTTTTGCTTCTGGCGCCAGAGAGCGCAGGCGCCGACCATCTGAAGGCCTTGGCGCGAGTATCCCGCTTGCTGCGCAATCAAGAAATTTGCTCAAAACTGCGTGGGTCCGATGCGGCCGATGCGATCTTTGCGATCATCACCGAACCCGCCGAATCCCACGCGGCTTAATGTCGGAAATTAGTGGACGCTGACAGGCTCCATCTCAAACTGCCGGGCAGCCGCAAACGCGGCCTCACGATCATCCAAAATGGCCATTCTGGTGCCGTCATAAGCGTGGACAGCGTAGAGCTTGTTGCCCTCGCGCTTGAAATCGTCCGGCACTTCATCAAGCTGGTCAAGCTCGTCCGGGGCGACTTCGCGCACATATACCAGACGATTGCCGCCCATTTCGGCCAAATCGTGTTCAAAGGTCGGGTTGCTAGGTTCGTTGCTTGATTGCACTGCCGTAACTCCTACGTTTTGGCACCGGTTCCAGCGTTAAAGCCGGGAATCGGCCCAGTTTTCACCCGTGATCCGCCAACGCGTCTTTGCCTTTGGCATCTTCTTTCGTTCCGTCGCTCTCGCCATCTTTGATGTCGATGGTTTTGATAACGACTTGGGGCTGAGGCCGTGCGAGCGTGATCCTCAACAGGCCTTGCGCCATTTCTGCTCCTGCAACCTCCATGCCGTCCGCCAGAACGAAGGCCCGTTGGAACTGGCGCGTCGCGATTCCCCGGTGAAGGTAGACTTTTTCGCGGTCATCCGTGTTTTTTCCGCGGATGACCAGCTGGTTGTCTTCCAGGGTGATCTGCAAATCGTTGATCGAAAAACCGGCAACTGCCAGTGTAATTTGCAGATGTTCCTCGCTCAGCTGTTCAATATTGTAGGGGGGATAGCCATCATTTGCGCTTTTCGCGACGCGATCCACAACCCGCTCAATCTGGTCAAACCCTAATAAAAAAGGGCTGCTAAAGGTCGGTGGTCGGCTCATATGGGCAAAGTCCTCCTACAAAGCGACTGCCAAAGGCCGTCTTTCCGACAAACGCGAAAACGGCCACATACATGAGGGCGCAGTCCGCTTCGGCCCTGCGCCCATGAAGAAAATGGGCATCAAACTGCCTATTTTCAAGGCTATGCGCGAAAGCTGTTGAAGCCGTAAAGATGACGTGGCAAATGGGCCCGGTGGTTAACAATGCCTTAAAAACCGGATTTGACGCGTTTCTGCGGTCGCCGAACCCCGCGGCTACGATTTTATTGGAAAATCAGGCGCCAGGCGGGCAAATCCGCCATTTTGAGAACGCTGTGGACTGGATTTGGGCCTTGACCCCGGAAGACGTGCCAAACGCCTTCCGCAGGCTCGAAACGGCCAGAAAAGACGGATTTTGGGCCGCTGGGTTTCTGTCATACGAATTGGGGTATGTGCTAGAGCCTAAGCTTCTGAAATTGCTGCCCGAAAACCGGGACACGCCCTTGCTGCTGTTTGGTCTGTTCGAGGCGCCGGCGGGCAGCGCCCCGACCCGCGCGTCTCAAAGGCCTGAATTTGCGAAACCGCGCTGCAATCCCTCGGTCGATCCTTCGGGTTTTGGGGCGGATCTGGACAAAATCAAGGATTACATCGCGGCAGGCGATACCTACCAGATCAACCATACCTTTCCGGTGCTGGTTTCAAGCGATCTGCCGGCGGCGGCGCTCTATGACCGCATCCGATTTGCGAGCCGCGGCGGCTATGGTGCTCATCTGAATTTGGGGGCCATTCAGATCTTGTCCGGCTCGCCAGAGCTGTTCTTGCGCAACACGGGCGGAAAGCTCACCTCCCGGCCAATGAAGGGCACGGCGCCGCGCGGGCGCACCAATCAAGAAGATGAATGGTGGCAGAAATGGCTCGCGAACGATCCGAAGAGTCGTGCCGAGAACCTCATGATCCTCGATCTGATCCGAAATGATATGGGGCGGGTGGCCGACATCGGATCGGTAGCTGTGTCCGATCAGTTTGCCATCGAGAAATACCCCACCCTGCACCAGATGACATCCACCGTATCCGCGACACTGCGGTCCGAGGTAACGTTCGACGACATACTCTCCGCTTTGTTCCCCTGCGGATCAATAACGGGGGCGCCGAAAATACGGTCCATGGAAATTATTCGCGAATTGGAACCCAACCCTCGGGGGGTTTATACCGGCGCGATCGGCTACATCGCCCCCAACGGGGATTTTGAGTTTAGCGTTGCCATACGCACAGCCGTTATGACCGATCAAGGCACCGGTACGTTGGGGGTTGGGTGCGGTATCGTTTGGGATTCCGACAGTAAGGCCGAATATCGTGAAGCGCTGCTAAAAGCGTCATTCTTGACCAAAGCAGACGGGCCGTTCGATCTGTTCGAAACGATCCGCTGGACCGTGGACGGGGGCTTCCATTTGTTGGATTTTCATTTGGACCGCATGGAAGCGTCTGCGAATTATTTCCAATTTGTTTTCGACCGGGGAGCGGCCACGTCTCAACTTGAAGCAGCGGCAAAACAATTCGCGGACACAACCTGCCGTGTCAAACTAACGCTTTGTGTGGATGGCGATATGGCGGTGACCCATGCACCGTTTCAACCTGTGCCCGACAATGCGCGCTATCGCTTGGCCGTTTCGCCCCAATTGGTGGACAGCGGTAATACCTTCCTGTTTCACAAGACCACCAAGCGGGCCCTTTATGACGCGGAGTTTGAGCGCCTGTCCCGCGAAGAGGGGGTTGATGAAGTGCTGTTTCTCAACGAGCGGTATGAGGTGGTGGAAGGCAGCCGCACCAATCTCTTTGTTGAAAAAGAAGGCGTGTTGATCACACCGCCCGTGTCCTGTGGCCTGCTGCCCGGCTGTCTGCGGCGCGCGCTGTTGGAGGACGGTGCGATGCCCACTCTGGAAGCGCCGCTGACACTTGAAGATCTGCGCGCTGCCGACAAGATTTTTGTGGGCAATGCGTTGCGCGGGCTCGTCCGTGCGGAACTGGTAGAGACGGAACAGACATCAGACGTTGTGGCCGAAACGGCCTAGCTGCCGATGATGCCGCCCCCTTTTTTAGTAATGGCAACGACCGCCGACCGGGGCGGCATGTCCTCCTCGAAGTCCGGCCAGCGCGTGACGGGATTATCAAATACGGAGTTTGGTCCCGCCAATCCGGGATGTTGAACCGCCACAAACAGCGTCTCACCATCCGGTGTAAATTCCGGCCCGCACAGCTCCGCCCCGTGGGGCACTTGGTAGAAATGCTTGGTCAACGCCCGTTGAGATCCATCCACTTCGCACGCCCAAACCCCGTCATTGATGCCGTCGGGGGCGCCGTCCGTGGCGATCCACAGACGTCCTTGGGGGTCGAAGGCGCAATTGTCCGGCGCGCCAAACCATCCGCTGTCGGACAGGTTTTCGTTGTAAAGCGCTTGGTGGGTTTCGTCCTTCGGATCACCGGCTTTGATGAAAACATCCCATGTGTACTGATCGGCCGTATGGTCGCGTTTTCCGCCTGTGTCCGGTGGAATGAATTCCAGGATATGCCCATAAGGATTAGGGCCCCGCGGATTGGCGGCACCGGTTTCATCGGCGGCGCGTTTGGTGTTGTTCGTCAGCATTAGGAACACAGTGCCGGTCACCGGGTTGACGTCGATATCTTCCGGACGGTCCATGGGCGTGCCGCCCATAAAGCGCGCTGCCCGTCTGGTCTCGATCAGCACGTCAGCTTGAGAGGAAAAACCATTTTCCTTTGTGAGGGGGCCTTCCCCATGGCGCAACGGCACCCAGCTAAGCGTGCCATCTTCGCTGAAACGCCCCACCGACAGCGTGCCGTTGTCCAGCAGATCCGCATTGGCTGCCGGGTTGTCAGGATCGAAGACCCCATCGGACACAAACCGGTAGACGCATTCAAACCGGGCATCGTCGCCCTGATACACAACAACTCGGCCGTCATGGTTCAACACACAGCCTGCCCCTTCATGACGGAAGCGCCCCAAGGCTGTCCGTTTTTTGGGGACAGAAGTCGGATCATATGGATCATATTCCACAATCCATCCGAATCGGTTGGGCTCGCGGGGTTCCTGACCCATGTCGAACCGTTTGTCGGCCTTGGCATGCCACGGGCTGCGGGGCGTGCCCAACAGGCCCATGGCGCGGTGATTGAGCATTTCCGTTTCGTCAGACGGTGTGCCGCTGAAACTGAACTGAATGTTTTCTTCCGCGATCAGCACGGTATGCCAGGGGGTCTTGCCGCCGGCACAGTTAAACAACGTGCCCACCACATTCCGGCCGGTGGCATCGGTAGACGTTTTCATGCGTTCATGCCCCGCCGCCGGCCCGGTCAACACCATTTTCGTGTCCAACGCCGATATACGTCGATTAAAGGTGCTGTCCGGCACAGGCGACCACGTGCCGTCCACTTTCTTCACCTCGACGACGCTGTGGCCGATGGAGGCCAATTCCGCTCTCGCGCGATCCGCGGTCATCTTTTCCACGGCATTGCCGAAATTCACATCGGCGAACATTTGTGTCGACACACAGAATTCGTGGTTCACGCAAAGCAGTCCGTGGTCGGAGGTTTTGGATCCCTTCGGCAAGGGCATGAATGAAATGAAGTCATTGTTTTGGCCGAACTGTTGAAGCTGTGTTTCGGCGGTGACATTGTTGGGGTCAAAGGCAGGCGCCCCTTTTTCAACCGGGTCGCCCCACCGCATCAACACCTTGGCGTCATACCCATCCGCGACCACATGATCGTCCGTCGCACCATGGGGCAGCTCCTTGAAACTCAGCCCCTCGGAGGGGCCAAAGCACCCGGCCGTGCCTAAGGACAGAGCGGTGACCGATAAGGCGGCCCCTCCGCGCAAGACGCTGCGGCGGCTAAGGCGTGTTTCGATCATCCTTGTCAAAGGGGATTGGTCTGCAACAGGGGGTGGTGCCGGATGTTTCATCGGAAACTCATATGATTGGTGGTCAATTGCTCAATGATGTTACCGCAACCGGGCGGAGGCGTCATGGCAATTGCATGACGCCCCAAGCTTTTCCCTCATCGTTTTAGCCTAAGCCCGGCACGGGATATTTGGCGGTGAGTGCCGTCACGCGCTCTGCAAGTCGGGGCAGCTCCTGGTCACTTACTGTTACATCCAAGGCATCCGCGATGATGGAGCCAATGATCTTCATGTCTTCTTCGCCCATGCCGCGGGTGGTGACTGCCGGTGTGCCGATGCGGATGCCGCTGGGCCGTAACGGGGGCAGTGGATCATCCGGAATGATCTGCTTGTTGGTGGTGAGGCCCACCCGGTCCAGCACTTTTTCGGCCTTTGCACCGTCTAGGTCGCGCCAGGCTTTCGTGTTCACCACCAGCATGTGATTGCTGGTGCCGCCGGTTACCAGATCCGCCCCACGGTCGGTTAACGTTTCGGCCAATACGCGCGCATTGGTGAGCACTTGTTTGGCGTATCGTTTGAAGGCGTCGCTGGCTGCGTGTTTCAGGGTGACTGCGATGGCGGCAACGGCGTTCATATGCGGGCCGCCTTGAAGCCCCGGAAAGACCGATGCATCCAGCTTCTTGGCGAAGTCTTTCTTGCACAGGATCATCCCGCCGCGCGGACCCCGCAGAGATTTGTGGGTGGTCGTGGTCATCACGTCGAAACCGGCATCCATTGGGTTGTCCAACGCGCCGCCGGCGATCAAGCCGCCCACATGGCTCACATCGGCCATGGTCAGCGCGCCCACCTCGTCGGCAATTTCCTTGAACGGCGCATAGTCAAAATCACGCGGGTATGAGGTGTAGCCGCACAGTACCAGTTTTGGCCGGTGCTCTTTGGCCAAGTCACGCACCTGGCCCATATCGATCGCGCCTTCATTATGGGTGGTCTTGTAGCGCACGAAGTTGAACAGCTTGCCCATATGGGACACTGGCGCGCCATGGGTCAGGTGCCCCCCATGGGACAGGTCCATGGCCAGTATTGTGTCGCCCGGCTCCAACAGACCCAAATACACCGCCTGGTTCATGGGGGAGCCCGACAAGGGCTGCACATTGGCGTGTTCCGCCCTGAACAGGCGGCAGGCACGCTCCCGTGCCAAGTTTTCAATATCGTCGGTATGCTCGTTCCCGCCGTAATAACGCCGGCCGGGATAGCCTTCCGAGTATTTGTTGGTGAAGACCGATCCCAGAAGCGCCAGCACCTCCGGATAGGTGTAGTTTTCCGACGGGATCAGTTCCAAACCGGTCCGCTGCCGGTTTTCTTCGGCCAACAGGCTCTGGAACAGATCGGGATCGGTGGATTTCAGTTGGTTTCTGTAATTTTCCATGGGGCCACTCCTTTGCCAAAACAAACCGCCTGAGCATGTCCTTGAAGGTGCCCAGGCGAGCGGCAAAAGCGTCTACTGCAAGCTTCCTTGTGGTAGGCCCCACGGTTCTCGCCAGTTGCTTGCAGGTATGGTGGATCAGCCAGGCGGCCAATCGATGCCTGTTTTAGAAGCAGCTTGGTGGAAAATCAATGACTCAGGGGCCGGCCATGTAGGACGTGATTTCATTGCCTTTTTGCTGGCGGAAGGTCACGCAGCGGTCGATCTGGTTTAAGACGCGGGTCACGCCGTTGGGGAATTCGGTGACGCCAAAGCTTTTGGATTTATAGAAATTTTGCACGTCGCGATGGGCTTTCCGTGTGCAGAACCCACCCAAAATATTCGCGATTTCATTGTCGGACATCTTAAGCTTTTCTGCGACCGACGCGTAGTTTTCCTTGAGCCATCGCCAGCCGGTCCATCGATTATCGGCATTGGCGAACAACGCCTTTAAGACCTGGCGCGATTCATCTGGGGTCAGATCATCGGAGATGACCTTGTTCAGCATCGCTTTATAGGTCTTTGAATCGCTCACCCAAGTCATGGCCGACAGGATCTGCGCGCGTTTCTTTGGGCTCTCCGTACGGTCCAGTTTTTCGAACAATAGCGGCACATAGGTGGCGCCGTCCGTTTTGACGGCAACGCTTAAGGCGAGGGCAAACCGCGCTTCTTCAAGGGCTGTCAGGCGGGATACCGCACCTGGGCGTTCCACCAGGATCTGATCGGCCAATGACAATTGATCTTCTTTGATGGCGGGGTGTTCCGCTTTTAAAGCCAGAAAGGCCAGCAATTGCACGGCGGCGGTTGATTCGGGATCTTCGGCCTTGCCCGCTTTTCGGCGCAGGTCGCCGATGCGGCCACCATATAATTCAATAAAGCGGTCCCTGACATTCGGCTTGGCATAACCCTCGACGATCGCGTCATGAATTTCAGCGAATTGCTCGATCGGAGCCGCCGCCGCCCGCAAATCGGACGCGCGCGAAAACTGGGACAGGCCGCGCATATAGGTGCGCACAGTGATCGACCCATTATGGATGGCGCGATAGAGGTCGCGCTCCAGGACCAGGGCTTCCGATAGGGTGATTTGGTCGATGTGGTCCGGCAATTTGACACGGCCATCTTTGGCATTGGCCGCACCAATGCCCACAAGAAAACCGACCGACACAAGCAACAACGTGAGTCGTCTTGAAATAAGTCTAGTCACGATCACGACTTCCGGAACAAACAGAGATCAATGAGTTCTTATCTGACGCTCATATGGTTAATAAAATTATGACAAGCCTATGGCGATCCTGTGTTCCATTCAAGTTTGCGACACTTTGGCAGAGGAAAGGGTAAAGATTTCTGCGCGATTGGCCCAAGAATCCCTTGCGGCAGGGTGGTTTACCCCGCAAATCGCGTGGCAGATCGTTTGGATTTGTCCGGTTCCTTCATTACAACAGGCAGCAATGAGCCATTTTAAGGAGGCGCGCTTGCCGACCGCAAACCGCCGGAAAGAGAATTATGTTTGAGTCCATCGATCAGATAACGGAGAGCTTGGGGAGCGTCGGCTATATCAGCACGCGTGAAATCTCCACGGCCCTATACATTGCCCGTCATCTGGAAAAGCCCATTCTCATCGAAGGGCCGGCCGGTGTCGGTAAGACCGACCTCGCGCAATCCACCGCCAAATCAACGGGCCTGCCGCTCGTGCGCCTTCAATGTTACGAAGGCTTGGACGAAAGCAAGGCGCTCTATGAATGGAAATACGGCAAACAGCTTCTCTATACGCAGATCTTGAAGGAAAAACTGCACGACATTTTGGGGGATGCCGGCACGGTCGACCAATCCTTCTCGAAATTGCATGCTTTTGACGATCTGTTCTTCTCGGAAGATTTTCTGGAACCTCGTGCCCTGCTGCGGGCGCTGCGCCACGACAACGGTGCTGTTTTGCTGATCGATGAAATCGACAAATCGGATGAAGAGTTCGAGGCGTTCTTGTTGGAAATCTTGTCCGAGTTCCAAGTAACGATCCCAGAGATCGGCACGGTGAAGGCTAAGACAGCGCCATTGGTGATGCTCACCTCGAACAATACCCGCGAAATCAGCGATGCATTGAAGCGCCGCTGCTTGCACTTGCATATCTCCTTCCCGGAAGAAGCGCGCGAACGGGAGATTGTGGCGGCCAGGGTGCCGGGCATCAATGACGCCTTGCTGAAACAATTGGTGGGCTTCGTGCACGAGCTGCGGGATGAAGAGCTTAAGAAATTGCCGTCAATCAGTGAGACGGTGGACTGGGCCCGCGTTCTCATGTTGATGCATGCGGATCATCTGGAAAGCGACCTTATTCGTGACACGTTGAATGTGCTGTTGAAGTTCGAGACCGATATTCAAACCGTGGAAAATAAAATCGACGGCATGCGGCGCAAAGCGGAAGGGCGGCCTCCGGTCGGTTAAGGCGCAAACCCTCGTGGATAAGACGATCACCAATTTCATTCGCGCCCTACGCGCAGCAGACGTACCGGTGTCCATCGGCGAAAGCGTCGATGCGTTGAAGACCGCTGCCATGATTGGCTATAGCGACCGCCAGTTCCTGAAAGATTCGCTGGGCACGGTGGTGGCGAAATCGGTGGAAGAAAAAGAGGTCTTCGACCAAATCTTCGAAATCTATTTTGCGCGCGATGAGACACCGCCACCCTCGCCAAGCGGCGACAGCGAGGATCAGCAATCGTCACCGGAGGGCGGCGAGGGGCAGCCCACCGACGCTGACAGTCTGCTCGACATGATCGAAAACAATGATGCATTGGGCATGCAGATGGCCATGGAAAATGCGGCCCAGCAGATCAATGTGCAGCAGATCCGTTTTTCCACTCAACGGGGCATCATGACCCGCCGCATGCTGGAAGAAATGGGCCTGCGCGAATTGGAACAGCGCATCTTCGACCTCCGCCGCGAAGGCACGGCCGACGCCGAAGAAGAAGCGGACGCGCTGGACGCTGCCCGCGCGCAATTGTTGGCCCAAGGCCGGTCCTTTGTGGATCGGCAATATCGGGCCCATGGCGAAGCCGCCACCGAACGGTTCATGGAAGATTATCTGTCACGCGCGCGCCTGAGCGACCTTGACCGTCACGATATGATCCGTATGCGCCGGTTGATCCGCAAAATGGCCAAACGCTTGGCGGCAAAACACAGCCGCCGCAAAAAAGCGAACAATCAGGGCAAGCTCGACATTCGGCGCACCATGCGCGCCAATGCAGCTTATGACGGTGTGCCCTTTGAAACGGTGTGGCGCCGGCAACGGCGGGAACGCGCGAAAGTGATTGCTATTTGCGATGTGTCCGGTTCGGTCGCCGCCTTCGCCCAGTTCTTGTTGATGCTGCTCTACAGTCTAACCGAAGTCATTCCGGATATCCGGTCTTTTGCGTTCTCCAATCGCTTGGTGGAAATCAGCGATGATCTCGAAGCGCTGAGCGTGGAAGAAGTGATCCCAAAAGTTCTCAAAGACATTGGCTTTGGCTCCACGGATTATGGGCGAGCCTTTGCGGACCTTCAGGAACAGGCTTGGGACCAAATGGACCGCCGTACCACGGTGATTATGTTGGGCGACGGACGCTCAAATTATGGCGATCCGCGCATCGATTTGGTGAAAGAACTCAGTGGCCGGATCAAGCGTGTGGTCTGGCTCAACCCGGAAGCGGAAACACTGTGGGGCACGGGCGATTCGGAAATGCTGCGCTACCGGCCCTTCCTCCATGTGTTGCGGCGCTGCCATACGGTGAAGGATCTCGAATTGGCGGTGGACGACATATTGCGGTCCTACGCCTGAGGACAGCCATAAGGGCCTCATGCTCCGTGCTCGCTGGCCGTTTTGGCTACGTTTCTAACGCTATTTCTTCGTCGCTTCGAAGACGCCGTCCCAATCCGCCGGCGGGGGTGAAATCGCATAGGCCTCTATGCGTTGCAGGAAGATCTTGATCAGGTCGTCCATGTGCAACGGCGTGGGCGCTGTCTTGGCTGCCGCCGTGAAATTGTTACGCGCATGGTCCCAATCTTGACGGCGATAGGCTTCGAGGCCCGCATCGAAGTTCGCCCGGAAAACGCTGAATTGCTCGCTGGTGGCAAGGTGTTCGTCCCCCAGTAACGCATAAATGCGGGCGGGTTCGGTGCGGCCCACCACGCGGATCATATCAAGTTCGAGGATGCCAAAGTCGGCCAGGTGTTTTGCTGTTTCTTCGCCGACAATGATGTCCACTGCATATTGCTTGGTCATGCCTTCAAGACGCGACGCCAAGTTCACCGCATCGCCCAAGCAAGAATAGGCAAACCGCTGGTCCGAGCCCATATTGCCCACGCAACAATCGCCGGTGTTGAGACCAACGCCCATGCGCAGAGGGGGGCGGTTGCCGCGGTTACCGTCGAAACGCAACTCGTTATTCACTTCGTCTAGACGGGTCAGCATGGCCAACGTTGCACGCGCCGCTTCTTTCGGATGGTTCGGCACATCAATGGGGGCATTCCAAAAGGCCATGATGGCGTCGCCGATATATTTGTCGATGGTGGCCTGATGGTCGAGCAACTCATCGGTCATTGGCGTTAGGAAGGTATTGAGCAGGTTGGTGAGTTCCTCCGGGTCCATCTTTTCGGACATGGAGGTGAAGCCGCGAATGTCCGAAAACAAGATGGTGATGTCGCGTACTTCGCCCCCGAGCGCTAGGTTCTCTGGATTGTCGGCGATGCGTTCCACCATGTCCGGAGATAAATAGCGTTGGAATGCATCCCGGACGCGCGCTTTTTCTTGAGCGGTCGAAAAGAACTGCCACCCGGTCGTCACCATGTAGCTGAGGATCAGGGCGATGGACATGTATACCGGCGTGATCAGCCACCCATAATTTGTGAACGCGACCCATGTGGCCAAGTTCGCGGCCAATACAAAAACCAGAGCGACCGCCGCCCCCCACAGGGCGTCCAGCCACGAAATGGCCACCACAACGATGATGGCGCCCAGCAATAAGGCGATGAATTCGGCACCCGGCGCCCAATCGGGCCGGCTTAAAAAGGTGCCGAGGATAATCTGTTCAATGGCCTGCGCGTGAACGGTGATGCCGTATTCGATGGGTTCCAACGGCGTGGCGATCACATCGCGCAAGCCCGGTGCGGTGGTTCCAACCAAAATGATGTGCCCATCGATTTTGGCGCGCAAATCTTCCTCCAAAATGTCCGCATTTAAGATGTCGCCGGCGGAGACGAAACGGTCCGGCACCCGGTCGGTGTAGTGAATCCAAATTTCGCCATTGCCATTTGTGGGCACGACCATATTGCCGACTTTCAACGCCGCTATGCCGACACCGCCGCCGCCTTCACCGCTGCCGTCCGTACTCCGTACAAGGATGGTGGAGCTGCGCTGGGCAAGGCGCAAGGCTTCGATCGACAGGGACGGCAAGATGTTTTCGCCATAGCGGTTGAGCAGGGGCACACGGCGTACCGTTCGGTCGTTATCGCCGCGTAGGCTCACATTGCCGATGCCGGACGCGGTTTTGGAAATTTCCGGAATATTCGGAACGATGCCTTGGTAAAACGGTAAGGCTTCTTTTGGGTCAGACCCGCCAAAGGCGATGCCGGCCTTTTTGTCGAAGGGTGGTGCATTTTCATTGGGTTCATTCGTGAGAATGACACCGGCAACAATAGGCGACTTCGAGACGGCGTCGGCAAAGATCGCGTCGTGGTCGCGTAAGGTGGCGACCTCATCGAAGGTGCCGTCCGCATCCGGGTTTTCCGCCAGAATTTTTGCGATGCGTTTTGGCGACGTGCGGTCAGGTTCCGCAAAGACAATATCAAAGGCAATGGCCTGTGCACCGGCATCGGTCAGCTTTGTGATCAATTCGGCCATGTGGTGTCGGGGCCACGGCCACTGCCCGCGCGTCAGCAGAGCTTTCTCGTCAATGTCGACAATTGTGACCGGCGCCGGAATGTATTCACGCGGCGCGCTGCGCTGATACGCATCGAACACGGAAAGGGTTGCTGTTTCTAAAATAGCGGGGCGATTGTACCCGATCACGGCAGCGATAGAGACGGCGATCAATCCCGCCACCCAGGCCGGTGTATAGCTTAGCAACCGCTTTCTTGCCTTCGAGCCGTTGCCCGATTGCGCAGAACCGTTTTCGGAACTCGCCACGTGAAGTGTCCCCCAACCGCCACTAAACGGCACATAACGGCCACCGCCGCCAAACGCATCATATCACAACCAGACCGGCGGTTAACCGTGTTCATTAGGCTTAATTTGAGATAGCTGCCGCGGAAATTTGCTCTATCGGCAAGAACATTGGTAAACTGCGCAAAGTGAGGGGATGAGCTGTGATGGGGAATAACAAAACTGCCCCCTAGCAGCTTGTCGCGCAAACTGGGGGCCACCCGTTGGATAGGTTTGCATCAGGGGAAATACGCCGCTCGCGGCGTGTGGGGATCATCGCTGCCGTCTTGGTTGCGGTTTCGTTCGTCATTGCTCGGACGGCGCCAGCCAATGCCCAACAGCCCGGCACCATCGGCGATCCGTCTCACCTCATCACCTATCAAGATATTCTACAGGCGCCAGATAATCTGGAGCTTAATTTCAATTATGCACGCCAAGAAGCGGCGAAAGGCAATTTGTCCGGCGCCAGTACGGCCCTGGAACGGTTGCTCCTCCTCGAGCCGGAATGGAATACGGCACGCTTGTTTTACGCAATCGTGTTGTTTCGATTGGACGATTTGTTGGCAGCCGAACGGGAACTTCTGATCCTGTCGGACCGGCGCCTGCCGGAACCTCAGGCGCTCGAAGTTCAAAAATACCTGAAATACATCAAGCGCAAGCGGCAGCGCTTGCATGTAAAGGGGTTTCTGGGGATCGGCAGCCGCTACGACACCAATCGAAATTTCGCAACGAATTTGGACGGCGAATCGGACCCCATCTTAGTTCTCGGCCTGCCGGCCATCACCTTTATTCAGCCTGAGGACGATTTCGCCTATCGCGGCTTTGCCGGGCTGAATGGGCGTTACAAGCTTAATCCCCTGTCACGTCATGCGCTCTATTTCAGAACCACGGGCGTCTACAACGAACAAGACAGCTTGGATGAGCAAAGCTTCTCTGACGTCTATGGGGAAATCGGTCTCGATTTGGACGCCCGCTTTCTCAAAGTGAAACCTCACATTATTGGGCGTACCTTCGCCATCGATAACGAACAATATTTCACCGAAGCGGGCGGCGGCGTGACTCTCGAAAAAGACATCACGCCACGCTTCAATGTGGGCGCGTTTGGGGTCGCGCTTTATCAAGATTTCAATTCCATCGGTGTTGCCGCGGCAGGTGATCAGCGGACCGGCAATCGGCTGCAAGCCGGCGCCAGCGCCAACTATGCGTTGAATGCGCGCAACCGCATCGGGGGCCGGTTCCTCTATGATGAAAAGGCGGCCGACTTTGACGCCTTTGCCTATTGGAATGCCCGCATAGAGCTCGACTATTTGTTCTTGCTGGGAAAGGGCGCGTTCCTCCAGCTTCAAGGCAGCACCTCTTGGGCCGAATTCGACGCGCCGGACCCGATCTTCTCGCCGACCATTTCGCGCCGCGACCGGCGATATGTGTCCCGCCTATCCGTGGGAAGCCCGATCACCTCCATCGGCGGTGCCGTCGGCCTGGAGCTTCCTGATGCATTGTCAGATCTGACCTTGCAGATCGCCGCGGACTATCGGCGGCAGGATTCGAATATTGGCAATTTCAGCTACGACAATGTGGGCGCTGAAGCCAATTTGGTTTGGAACTTTGAGTTTGGGCGGTGATGATGATGCGTAACCACACCTTAAAGAGCCTGCTCTTAATCACGACGTTTCTCGGCAGCGCACCGTTTGCCGTTGCAGCAACCGAAACGAAGATTGGCGTTAGTGCCGCTGTCAAAGGCGATGTGTATGTGCGTGGGGCACAGGAAGAAAATCAACGGCGCGCTGTGGTGAACGAGGATGTCGCCCTCGGCGACGAAGTGGATAGCCGAAAAAAGAGTGCGCTTCAAATTCTGCTGCTGGATGAAACTGTATTTACCGTCGGGTCCGACTGTGTGCTGACCATTGACGAATTTGTCTACGACCCATCGTCGAAGTCGGGCAAGATGGCGGCCTCGGTTGCGAAAGGCACGTTCCGCTTTGTCACCGGCCGTATCGGGGCGAATGATCCGCAAGATGTCTCTATTACCACCCCAACGGCGACCATCGGCATTCGCGGTACCATCATCGAAACAACGGTGGGACCGAACGCGATTGAAATAGCAAAGCTGGCTGGTCTGTTGGGGCCGGACGATGATTTCGATCCGGAAAAGGCCACCATTGTGGTTCTGCGTGGTCCGGGGCCTGCCAATAACACGCTCAATAAAGACGGAAGTGTGGATATTGATACCGGGGGCGGATCTCAAAGGCTGACGGTGTCGGCATCCGCTGTTTTTATCCCTTTCCCGGGGGCGGAACCAACGGCGCCTTTTGCCTTCACGCCGGAAATGGATGCGTTGATCGGCCAATGGTTGCGCTCTACGCCGAACCCTGAATTGGTCAATTTGTTCAATGAAAACGGCGGTGGCGGCAGCGGGTCGGAAAACAGCGATCAAAACACCCAGACGGGGCAAAATACACCGACGGGCACCCGCCCAACCCAACAGGGCAACGGCGATGATACGGACCCGGAAGGTGAAGTATTCCCTCGAGAGGATGCCGAAGACGAAGGCATGGAAATGACCATGCAGGATCCGGTCATTCCGACCGGCGATCTTGATGATGGCATGGACGGTGATATGGGAGACATCGCCTCCACGGGCGTCTTTAACAATATTGGCGATGAAATTTCCACTTTCGAATTGGCGGCCACGGCCGACGGGCCTGTTACCTTTATTCAGGAAAATGTGCCGCTTTATGAAGACACAGCCGGCCTGCCGCCGTTCAACGCGAACCAATCCATTAACGTGATCAACGGCCCCTTTAACGATGGGGATCCACAATATGGAAGCTACAATTTCTCGGTGACGGTGGACCCGTCCAACCGCACCTATGACGCGGATTTCGATTTTGAATCCGGTTTATTGGAAGTAACCGGTGCGCAAAATGCGAAGGGCAGCTTTGGCACCGGCAATGCCTATCTGAATCCAACGACCGATGCTGGCGTCACTCTCACGGAAACGGGTGCGTGCGGTGTTGGAGAATGCGATTCGCGGATCGACTTCCTAATCGTGGATGGGGACCCTCTTGGGGGGGCGTCGCATTCCTTCAGATTCACCGAACCGGACGACGAGGTGGAGGCCATTACCATCCGCGGGGCCGGATCCACCAGCCAGCGGCGGGTCGATTGATCGCCTTTTTTGGTCATTTGACATTCCGCTCCTGACACCTAATTGGTTGGATATCCAACCTCAAACCTGGCGCGACTGTGTCTCTTTCCCTTGTTCTTTTCCAAGACAATTTGCGGCTTGCCGACAACCCGGCTTTGGCGTCGGCGGTGGACGCTGGGGCGCCGATTCTGCCTCTGTATGTCCTGGATGACGAAACGCCAGGGGATTGGCGCTTGGGCGGGGCCTCGCGTTGGTGGCTGCACCATAGTTTGGCGGCGCTTGGTCGGGCGCTTAACGCGGCGGGCAACGATTTGGTGCTGCGTCACGGTGAAACCGTCGATGTGCTCGCGGACATTTTTGAGTCGCACGATGTGTCCGCAGTTTATTTTCAGCGCGGCTATGCACCCTGGTCCGAAGGTCTGGAAACGCGCCTGAAGGCACTGTGCGACGAGGCGGGTGTTTCGTGCAAACGATATGGCGGACACCTTTTGTTTGAACCGGAAGCCATTCGCACCAAACAAGGAAATCCGTACACGGTCTTTACGCCGTTTTGGCGCGCCTGTCAGGAAGCGCCCGCACCGGCGCAACCGTTGCCGGCGCCAAAGAAAATCATACCGCTGAACGGTAAGGTTAGCGGGCTCTCGCTTGATGCATTGGCGCTGTTGCCGACCGGGGTTGACTGGACGTCTGGTTTGGCAGCCACCTGGACACCCGGTGAAGCGGGTGCTCATGACAGACTGTTAAGCTTCTTTGACGGCGGCCTTAAGGGGTATAAGGCCAACCGGGACAAACCGGCGGATGCCAACGGCACCTCTTACCTATCACCTCATTTGAGGTTTGGGGAGATCAGCCCACGAACCATTTGGGCCCAAGTGATGGCATTGCTGGACCAGCATCCGGGTCTTTCGGGCAATGGCATGCATTTCTTGCGGGAACTTGCCTGGCGCGAATTTTCCTACCATTTACTGTTTAACACGCCCGATCTTCCCGAAAGTCCCTTGCGGGATAACTTTGCCCAATTTCCGTGGGCGGAGGTGGACCCCGCTCTGCTTAAGCGCTGGCAAAAAGGAAAAACGGGCTTCCCTATTGTGGATGCGGGCATGCGGCAGCTTTGGGAAACGGGGTATATGCACAACCGTGTGCGCATGATTGTGGCGTCGTTCCTTGTCAAAGACCTGTTGGTACATTGGCGCGAAGGGGAAAATTGGTTCTGGGACACGCTGGTCGATGCAGACATCGCCAACAATGCGGCCAGTTGGCAATGGGTCGCTGGTTGCGGGGCCGATGCCGCCCCCTATTTTCGGATCTTCAATCCGGTGCTACAGGGTGAGAAATTCGATCCGTCGGGGGACTATGTGCGCCGGTATGTGCCGGAATTAAGCGGCCTTCCGGAAAAATATGTCCACAAACCGTGGGAAGCCCCGCGGGATGTGTTGGCGCAAGCGGGTGTTACGCTTGGCGATACCTATCCAGAGCCAATGGTCGACCGCAAAATTACCCGGCAGCGGGCTCTTGATGCCTATGCCACCATCAAGAAAACAGACTGACTAGCTAAATGCGCGATAGGTGAAATTGTCGGTCGCGGCGGCATCGCTTTCGGCGATGGCGGTGAGTTGGGCCCGAAAGGCTGATTTTTCACAAACCGGGTCTGTTTCGCCGGCATCACCTGTAAAGGCCAACGCCTGGCACCGGCAGCCCCCCCAATCAATCTCCCGCCGATCGCAGGATTTGCACACATCCGGCATCCAGTCGGTCCCGCGATAGGCATTGAAGCTGTCGCTGTGGAACCAAATGTCGGACAAGGAGGTGTCGCGCACCGTATCGAACTGGAGATCGGTGATCGTTTCCGCCGCATGACAGGGCAGGACAACGCCAGACGGCGTCACATTGAGAGATCGTGTGCCCCAGCCGCCCATACACGGTTTGGGGTAGCGGGCGTAATAGTCCGGCACCACCGCATCAATGACCAAGGTTCCGGCCAGTCGTGAACGTGCTGCCTCCACCTTTTCCATGCAGGCGAGCACATCGTTCTTCGCGGGCATCAGGCCTTTGCGGTTCTTGAGGCCCCAGCCGTAATATTGCACATGGGCAATTTCCAACCGCCGCGCACCGGCATCCACCGCGAGCGATATCATGTCCTCCACGGTGTGAATGTTATGCCGGTGAAACACCGCATTGATCGTGAGGGGAAGCCCCAATTCCGTGACTTGTCGCGCCGTTGCTTGCTTCTGATCGAAGGCGCCGTCAAGGCCGGCGACAAAATCGTTCAGCTTTGCGGTTGGGCCTTGAAGGGAGAGTTGCACATGGTCCAAGCCCGCATCGGCCAAGGCAGACCAGCGGTCCGGTTTGACGCCGACGCCTGCCGTGATCAAATTGGTATACAGATTAAGGCCCGCGCAATGGGCGATGAGCTGGTCCAGGTCTTGGCGCGCTGTTGGCTCGCCGCCGGACAGATGTAATTGCAGAACGCCCAGGTCGCGTGCTTCCGAAAACACCCGTTTCCAGGTGTCGGTATCAAGCTCGGTGGATCGCCGCTCCAGTTCCACCGGGTTTGAACAATAAGGACATTTGAGGGGGCAGCGATGGGTCAGTTCCGCCAGCAACCCCATGGGGGCGGATATGCCGGCCGGCGCGTCACTCATTTAACGTCGATCATCCGTTTGTCGGACAGGTTTTCGAGGAACGACCGGACATCTTTTAGGATTTGCGCCCGGTCGGCTTTAAACGTGGCCGCCAAGTCATCGACAATGGCGTCGATCGATGTTTCGCCGTCGATCCGTTTCAAGATTTCGACGGCCACCACATCCGGTTTCAGGATACGTTCCGGTCCGAGCAATACCCAATGATCCCGTGCGGAATCGAATTGAAGCTTGACGCCTCTCGGCAGTTTCGGGGTTGCTGTGTCATCGATCATCTCGCGTCACCCTTCCAATGTTTGCGGATCAAAGGCACCGGGTGGGATGTGACCGGGCGCCACGTACCCATGGTACAGCGCATCCAGCTGAGACCACAGCACACCGCATTTGAAAATCAATGCATCCAAGACCAGTTGCTGTTGTTCCGGCGTGGTCGCGTGTTGCTTCACGTAGTCCAATGCAAAGTTTGAATCCCTTGTGGCTTGGGGCGGGCGCTTGTCGAAGTAAGCGAGCGTTTCCGGCGTCACAAATTCATAATTCGCCAACATGCCTTGTACGCGCGCACCGATCGCCATGGGCGAGAACAATTCCGTCAGGGAAGAGGCAATGGCCTCCAATAAAGACTTCTCACCAACAAAGTGAACATAGGCCTCTACCGCGAATTTTGTGGCGGGCAACACGAAGTTGGTGGATTCGACCATGTCTCGATCCAGGCCAAGACCGTCGGTCAGTGCGATCCAGCGGCGCAAGCCGCCTTCGTCGTCTGAGTCACCGTCATGGTCAATGATGCGCTGGCGCCATTCGCGCCGCAATTCCGCGCTTTCCATGCGGGCCAAGATGGTCGCGTCCTTAATGGGGATCATGCACTGATAGTAATAACGGTTGAGCGCCCAGGCTTGCACTTGGGCTTTGGTGAGGTCTCCGGCATTCAATTTAAGCTGGAACGGGTGCTTATGGTGATACCGCTCTTCGCCGATTTGCCGTAAGGCCGCCTCAAGGCCGTCCGGCGTCATGAGGGTGCTCATAGCGCGATCTCCATGCCGTCATAGGAAATTTCCCAGCCTGCCGCCTCGGCAGCCTGCCGCTCGCGGCTGTTATCGACCAACACTGGGTTGGTATTGTTGATGTGGACAAAAACCCGTCGGTTTATGGCGACATTCTCAAGCGTTTTGATGGTTCCGTCATCGCCCGACATGGAAATATGCCCCATGCGGTGGCCGGTCTTTTTGCCAAGACCGGCATCCACCATTTCCGTGTCGGTCCACAGCGTGCCGTCGAACATCAGCAGGTCGGCGCCAGTCATCCGTGTTCGGACGGTATCGGAAATATGCGCGCAGCCGGGAATATACAAGGCGCGCCGTCCATCATCGGATGTGAGTTCAACACCGATGGTGGTTTCGGTTTCCGCGCCAATGTCGGGGGTACCGTCTTCCATGTACAACGGTACTTTGCCCGGAACGGCAAAGGTCTCCAGCGTCAGGCCAGGCAAGGCCGCGAACGGTTCGCCCAACACAACCGGTTTTCGCGGAACAAAATCGCGGTCGATGGCGTCGAAGATGCGATTGTCGGTCAACACGTCCAACACGGTCGGCGTTGCATAAAGGGTATACGCCTGTTTCTCGCGCAGGGTGAGCAAGCCGGCGATATGATCAATGTCGCCATTGGTCAGCAAGATGCTTTTGATGGGGGTGCTGCGCAGGCCATCATTCGGATGCAGCGCCGGTGTGTCGATGATTTGCTGCCGGATGTCCGGCGAACAATTGATCAACAGCCAGTCACAGTCATTGACGCTGACGGCGATCGACGATTGTGTTCGGGATTGGACATGCGGGTCGCCGTCCCAGAATCGACGGCTGACAGGGCCGCGGCAGTTCCATTGTGGATAACCACCGCCGGCCGCTGAACCGAGGACCAAAATCTTGAGCGTGCTCATCCTCGGCTCAATACGTGAAAGCGACGAAGCCGCTTAAAGAATGGCAGAAAAATACGCGTTGATTTCCATGCCGATGCAGATTTCTTCGATCTGTGGTGTGGTCCAAGCCATGTTCAACTCCTTCATGTCGCCCGCGGAAATGCCGACGACCGCTTCAATTCCCATAGGCTTTAGATATAGCGGGCAGCCGGGAGGGTCAAGCAAAGGCGGTGTCACATCCGCTTATGAGCGTGCCGAAACCGCTGATTTCGGCTGATAGCCAAGAACAGCGATAGCGGCAAAAAGCCCCGTAAAAGCCAGGGTTACACCAAGGGCGGTCCAATTCATCGAGAAATAGAGGGTGAAACGCATTAGTTCGATTGCCCAGGTGAGTGGATTTGCCCCCGCAATGGCTGCCAGAACCGAACTAGAGGCGGCCAATTGACTGAGGGGGTAGAGCGCGGATGACGCAAAGAACATGGGAAAGATGACAAAGTTCATCACCCCTGCAAAATTTTCGAGCTGATCGATGCGGGCCGCCAAGATCATGCCTAGGGCCCCCAGCATTAAGCCTGCGAGCAGCAGCACCGGTATCAGCGCCAAACCGCCCAAAAGAGGGACATCGAATCCGAACACGGCGGCAATGATGAGAAAGGCGTAGACCTGAAAGAAAGACACCAAGGTTCCCGAAATCAAACGGCAACCCAGCAGATACCAACGCGGCCAGGGGGCGGTCATCAACAGGCGCATGGATCCCATTTCGCGGTCATAGACCATGGACAGGGAATTCTGCATGCCGTTGAACAGCAGGATCATGCCGATCAACCCCGGCAAGATATAGGTGTCATAGGGAACCGGGGTGGCGTAGGGGGCAACGGCGCCGAAATCGAATGCGTTCCGAAACCCAATAGAAAAGACAAACAGCCACAAAAGGGGGCGTACCAGCGCGGAAAAGAAGCGAGCGCGTTGTTGCAAGAAACGGGTGACGTCCCGTTTGAAAATCGCGAGGAAGACGTGGCCCGCTTTCATGGAGCCACCGTTGCTTGATCGACCCCACCGGCGATTGCGTTCAGATCGGCGGCCTCCAGAGAGGCAAGAATGCTGGCCTGATCTCCTGTCGCCATGACACGACCTTTTTGAAGGACGACCAATTCATCTGTCGGCTGAATTTCGTCCACCAAGTGGGTTGCCCAGAGTACCGTGATGCCGTGGTCGGTTGCCAAATCGTGCACCAGGTCGACGAGGGCCAACCGGGTGGGCACGTCCAGCCCGGTTGTGGGTTCATCTAACAGCAAAACTTTCGGATCATGCAGCAAGGCGCGAACGATTTCCACACGTCGGCGTTGGCCGCCGCTCAAGGTACGAATCTTCGCCGTAAGACGGTCCGTCAGGTCGAGGCGGTGGAGCCAGGATTGGCTTCGCTGTTCCGTCTCGGATGCGGACAACCCCTGTAGACCCCCGAAATAGGCCAGGTTCTGCTCCACGGTCAGGTCAAGGTCGAGGGTTGGCGATTGAAAAACAATGCCCAAAGACCCCAAGGCCCTCTGCCGGGCAGAGGCAAGGTCGTAGCCCGCGATAGTGATGTGGCCGCGCGGCACGGTGAATTGGCCTGTCATCAATGACAAGAGTGTGGACTTGCCCGCCCCGTTAGGCCCCAGAAGGGCCACAAATTTGCCCGCCTCGACAAAAAAAGCCACGTCTTTCAAGACCGGTACGGTGTCGTAAGCAAAAGTGAGTTGATCTACGGCGAGCATAAGCAAAGCGGGCGAGTGGGTGCCCCAATCGGGCGATGAGGGTGAGAGTAAAAGCACAAAAACCGCCCAAGGTCGACTGACGCAAGGGCCCGGTCCGTGTTGTCCAGGCCAGGTGTGCCCGGCCATTGTAAGGGCCCTGACAGTTGGGATGAGCATCCGGTTTTCAGATCCGGCACTCAAACCGAATTCTATTTGATCTACCGCAAGGTCTTTGGACCGGCGTTCGCGTTAATCTTTTTATGTGGTTGCCCCATGCGCTGGAGTCTCGATATCCTGCGCTCATAGACGGCCCAGACTTGAATTGGGTCAGGGGCTTTGACGCATTCCAAAGGAAACCGACATGAGCCACGATCTACACCTGGTCGACAAAGCCGTCCAAGACGTGAATATCTGGGTCAAGGAATTGGACCATAAAATGGGGTGGGCGGATAAAAAACGCACGCTCCGTTTGTTGCGCACCATACTGCACGCGTTGCGAGATCGTCTTACGGTGGTGGAAGCCGCGCATCTTGGGGCGCAACTGCCCACGCTCATCCGGGGGCTCTATTACGAAGAATGGCGCCCGGCCATTACACCGGTCCACGAATACAGTGAGGCCGAATTCCTATCGCATCTCGAAAACGCCTTTACGACGGATCCCATCCGGCATCCCGAGGACGCGGCCAAAGCCGTTTTCGATTTATTGGAAGAGCATGTGTCGCCGGGTGAAATAGAGGATGTGAAGAAAGTGCTTCCACCTAAGATCCGCGCGCTGTGGCGAACGCATTAGCGTGTTTAGGGGTATGAGACATGCCGGAGCCAACTGATAAGCCGCCGCAGAACACGTGGACCTATGTCAGCCTCTTCGCGTTGATGCTGTTCTGGTTTGCGCTGATTATCGCTGTGTTCTCGTCGGACAGTCCCAACACCACTGTTCCGTACAGTGAATTTAAGAGCATGCTGGCAAATGGTGCGATTGCGCAGGTCAAGCTTGACGGTCAGACAATCACGATCGTCACGAAAGCCGACGCTAATGCACCGGCATCGCCGACAGGGGCGCAGTCTCGGCGGCCGGCCCGGACAACGTTTCTACCGGATATGGGCGACCCCAATCTGATGGAACAATTGGAGCAACAGCAGGTAGAAGTATTGGTCACATCGCCGGCTGCGCGAAATTTGAGTTCCTGGTTCGCAAGTATCTTGCCGTGGATCGTGCTGATCGGTGTCTATATCTGGTTCATTCGCCGGATGTCGCCGGGCATGGGCGGCCGGCTTGGCCAAGGCGGATTTGGTGATTTTGTTGCGGATGCGGCGAAAAAAAGCGCGTCCGAACCGCCCAATGTTCGGTTTGACGATGTTGCCGGCCAGGACAGCGCCAAGCGGGAAGTCGCCGAGATATTGGATTTCCTGAAGCAACCGGAACGGTTTGCGAAAGTGGGGGCGGAAGCGCCCCGGGGTGTTCTTCTCATGGGGCCGCCCGGCACCGGCAAGACACTGCTCGCGCGGGCGCTCGCTGGTGAAGCCGGTGTTCCGTTCTTCAACATATCCGCGTCGGAGTTTATCGAGGTCTTTGTCGGCGTTGGCGCGTCTCGCGTCCGGCATATGTTTGAGGAAGCGAAGAAACGGGCCCCCTGCATCATCTTCATTGATGAACTGGACAGTGTCGGCCGGGTGCGGGGCACCGGCTTCGGCGGCGGGCACGACGAACGCGAACAAACGCTCAATCAGATCTTGTCTGAAATGGATGGATTTTCCGGACGAGAGGCGGTCGTTGTCTTGGCGGCCACCAACCGCCCGGATGTTTTGGATCCCGCCCTGTTACGGCCCGGGCGATTCGACCGGCATGTCACGCTCGAGCTTCCAGATGCGACGGCCAGACGCGCTATCCTGAATGTGCACACGAAAAACATTCCGCTAGCGGATGATGTTGACCTCGATACCATCGCGGCCGGGACACCCGGATTTTCAGGCGCGGATCTGAAGAACCTGGCGAATGAGGCCGCGATATTGGCGGCTCGTGAAGGCGCGGCGACTGTCAATATGCGCCATATGGATACCACACGGGATCGCGTGATCATGGGAACGGTGCGTACTCTGGCCATTCAACCGGAAGAACGCCATCGGCTGGCGGTCCATGAAGCGGGGCACACTGCCGTTGCGTTTTTCTCGGAGCACGCCGATCCGATCTACAAGGTCACGATTATTCCCCGTGGCCGGGCGTTGGGCAGCACGCATATGCTCCCTGAAGAAGAGCGTCACACCTTGCCGCGCGACTACCTCATGGACCGTATCACGGTGATGTTGGGGGGGCGTGCCGCAGAGATCGCACTTCTCGGAAGCGTGAGTTCCGGTGCGGATGATGACATCCAACAGGCGACGAAATTGGCGCGCGCCATGGTGGCGCGGTGGGGGATGTCGGACAAGATCGGACCGGTTGATTTACGCCAAAGTGACGAACATCCCTTCCTCGGACGGGACCTCGCCATGCCCCGTGGGTTCAGTGATGCAACGGCTCAGGCCGTGGACGATGAGGTCCGCGCGCTGTTGGACGACGCCACAAAGAAAGCGCAAAGCCTTATCACGGATCATCAAGACGCCGTGACGCACCTGGTAGAGGCCTTGGAACGGCAAGAGACCTTGGACAAAGAAGATATTGAGAAATATCTGGGGACGGAAAAAGATCCTCGGATTGTTTATTTGTCGAAACCGCAAAAAGACACATAGTCGAGGGTCGGCACACGCAACAATTAGGGTGTTGGTTCACCTCAATGTCCCGCGCCGTCGACTTCTACAGACGATCGGGTACAGACGATCGGGTCTCCGGACCGCAGAATAGCTTTAGACGCGCACCGGCTTACACAAGGAGGAGCAAGATGGCAAAGACGACGACGTGGCTGTTGGTTGCGGACAGTTCGCGTGCCCGGTTGTTCTCAGCGAATGGTGGAACCAACGGGTTAGAGACACTTTCCGACAATTTTTGTGGCGAAGCACGGGAAAAAGCGAAAGACCGTGGATCGGATCGGCCGGGCCGTGTGCAAGAAAGCGCAAACTCTGCGCATCACGCGGTGGAAGCGCCCACGGATCCGAAAACCCACGAGATACAGCGTTTCGTTCAGGACATTGCGGGGCAGGTGAGCCGAGATGCGATTGCAAACAAATTTGACCGCCTGATCGTTGCAGCCCCTCCTCAGGTATTGGGCTATTACCGCCAATACCTTGGCGAACAGGCCAAGGCGCGTATTGTTGCTGAGGTTCCAAAATCATTTACTCAGCTTAAGGAGCATCAGATTTTGGAACGTGTAAAATCGGGAACGGATATCTGGCTCGGAAACCCGTGATTTAAAGTCTATGAAATATATCGCCCGAACCATCGCTGAAGACGAACACATCTTAGCAACAGCCCATTTGCATTGGATCTATAATGTGGGCGCGTTGCTGTGGTTGGTGTTTGGCTGGTGGTTGTTGGGCTATGGAATATACAAGTGCGTGTCGATTTTGATCATGAAAGCGACCACCGAAATTTGTATCACCGATCGGCGGTTCATCTACAAACGCGGATGGCTTAATCGGCAAAGCACCGAATTTGATATCTCGACCATTGAAGGATGTAACTATGCGCAGTCGTTCTTGGGGCGCATTTTTGGCTTTGGCACGCTGAACATCCGGGGAACCGGAATCGGCGATCTGGCTCTTCCGATCATTGCCCATCCCGTCGCGTTCCGCCGGTCCATCATCGACGCAAAGATCGCGCATGAACGCGAAATGACCGGTACCTCCGCGTAATCCACGGACTGTGTCACCCGGCCCATTTGCTCTTGCCCAGGGAAAATGCCACATCCTTGTGGATTGGTGGTGCGTTGTAAGCAATGGTTAACCGAATGTCGGCCAGCATGGGCGGAAGACGGCAAGGGTGGGACCTCATTGACCATGGCAGGTCATCGAAACAATCTAAGTAAGCGGCGGCATCGACGGATCGACAGACGCAACACGCAGCTGTGCCCGCCTCTTCTGCGCAGCAACCGTTCATGACAGACCATAAGATCATTCGGGGCGCCATTTGGGCCAGCGTAGGATCTTGGGGTGGGGCGCTCGTCTCCCTCTTGATCTTCGTGGTAACGGCCCGCTTGCTGGGACCGGACGCCTTCGGGGTGATGGCGCTGGGCTGGCTGGTGCTCACATTTCCGGATCTGTTTCTCAACAAGACCGTGTCGGAAACGCTTATCCAGAAGGACGACTTGCGGGCCGGTCACACCAACTCATTCTTTTGGGTTGCGGTGCTGGCCAGCTTTGGTTTTGCGGCTCTCATCGCCCTGTTGGCGCCGCCGATCGCCGCGTTCTTTAACAGTGCGGATTTTGGAGCCATCCTCCCGATTTTTGGGGGTCTGCTCATTCTGGTGGCGCTCAAGGCCGTACCAATGGCCCTTATGCGCCGCGCCATGCGTTTCAAAGAGCTCGCTGTCATTAATCTCATTGCATTGGTGTTTGCGGGCGCCACCGGCATCACCATGGCGATGCTGGGATTTGGTGTTTGGAGCCTGGTGGCTTTGGCCTATGTGGAATATCTGGTGTCGCTTGTGGTGGTGTGGCGGCTGGCCGGTTGGCGTCCCACCGGCTTTGTTGATCGGGCGTCGATCGCGGAGATGACGCCCTTTGCGCGCAACACCTTTGCCGCCGCGCTGATCACTCAAGCTGCCATCCAATTCCCCAGATTTGCCATCGGGGCCTTTTTAGGCGTGGGCGCGCTCGGCATTTACATGATTGCCTGGAACACATTCGAGCGTCTCAGTGCGTTGTTGATGGCGCCGGTCCGGAATGTGGCCTTACCGGCGATCACCGAAACACGATCAGAAATAGAGATGTTTCGGCAGACATATGTCCGTGTGCTGTCTTTCAGTGCGCAAGTCACCTATCCGGTCTATATCGGTGCTGCGGCGGTGGCACCACTCGCGATCCCGCTTTTATTCGGCCCCCAATGGGTGGAATCGGGCCTGCTGGCGCAGATCATTTTGTTTATTGGTCTGCGGTCGGGTGTCACCGAGCTCAACAGTGCGGTCATCAAGGGGTTTGACCGAACCGATCTGACGCTTGTGCTGAGCTCGGTCAATTTGGTGATCAATGTGGCCTTGGTGATGTTGGCCATTCCATTTGGCCTGGCGGCAGTGGCGTTGGCGGTGCTGGCCCGGCGTTTCCTTACCTGGCCCTTATCCATCTATTTTGTGACGCTGTCCTGTGGCTTAAGCATGCGCAAACAATTTGTCGCCGGACTTCCCGCCTTGTGCGCTGTTCTGACGATGTTTGGCGCCGTGCTGGGAACCGGCAGCGTCCTAACCGAGGGCGTGCCGGACCTCGCCAAACTGACGGTGATGATTGGGGTGGGCATTGTTGTTTATGGCGCCATTTCGTTCGTCCTCGCAAAGGAACCGGAACGGGCGGCCTACAAGCATGCTGTTGGGGGATTGCTGTCGGGTGATATTGGCAGCGTTAAGCGCTATCTGTTCTCATAATATTTTGCGGCGACCCCGTTTGTTGCGCCCGGCGCCGCTTGTCGTCGCGCCACACCATTGCGGCGCTGGCGAGTTTCACAAAAGGAGAAAACAGGCGCTTGCCAATCTTGACCCACAATTTGCTGCGGCCAAGCAGGGGCGTGCGCTTTAGTTCCGGTACCACAATGCCTTCAATGTGTCGCCAGTGATACATGCCCCTGCGGATCTTCATGAATCCGTCCGGCTTAAGGCCCCATTTTTCTTGCATGCGCAACATGCTGCGATGCTGCCAAATCGGCGACCAGCGCAGCAAGAAGTAAGGCCAATCTTCGCGGGTCATCGGGTTGTGGCGGTTGGGGAAGAGATAGGTGACCACCGAGCTTGGTTCAAACATCACTTTCTCACCGGCCTCGGCCACGGTCATGCAGAAATCGAGATGTTCTTTCGTTGCCAATAGGTCTTCGTCCAAAAGCCCAATTTGATCAAACAAATCGCGCCGGGCGAGGACGCAGTGAAATTCACAGTTTTGTGTGGGCGCGCGGCGCAATGTGCTTTGGCTTTCCTGCAAATCGTCGCCTTGCAGAAGCATGTCATCGATGAGGTCGCGCTCGCCTTTGGCCGTGTTGAAAAAGCCTTGCACGTCCTTGGTAAAATACCCACCTGCTTGATGAATTCGTTGATGTAACGGATTGCCCTCACAGATAAGGGGAGCCACAACGGCGGCCCCCTCTTCCTCAGCACACTGAACGAGGGGAGACAGCCAACCCGGCGTGGCAATGACATCATTGTCGTAAAACACCACAAAGGGCGTCTTTGAAAGTTTTACCCCGATATTACGTGCTTCATTGGGCGACACAAAATGGTCGAGCTTCACATGCGTGAAGCCCCGCCGTTGGGATTGTTCGGCGACCCAGTCAGACAGGTCTGCCGGCGACCGCGCATCCACATAGATAAGGTCGAAGGGCTCGGGCGTGGTCTCGTAAATATTGTCGAGACTTTGGCGCGCAACGCCAAACCGTTCCCGTGGTGTCACGATAATCGTCACAAGCGGACGATCGATGTTTTGAGATGTGGTCACGACAACAAACCTACCGGGTTAACAAAGGTTGGGGTCACGCAAGGGCGCTGCCAGAGCTTTCTGGTAGGCGTCCGCATAGACAGAAATACCATATTCCAGCGACCATTTGTGTTCGACTTCATCGCGGGCACCAACAAGGATGCGGTTGACGAAGGTGGGGTCTTGGACATAGCGGATCACCTGTCTCGCGAGGTTTTCAGGGTCATGTTCCGGTGCGAGAAGACCTGTTTCTTCATGGCGCACAAGTTCCGGGATGCCGCCGTGGTCGGTGGCCACCACGGGCACGCCCAGGGCCATGGCCTCTTTCAGGGTGTTGACCGGCGCATCTTGATCGCCTTCGAATGACGTCACGCTTGGGGCCAAAAAAATGTCGGCCTGCTCAAATTCCGCCATGATGTCATCATGTTTCATCAGGCCGGGCATCTGCACATAGTCTTGCAGATCAAGGGCTTTGACTTGGTCTTCCAGGCTGCCGCGTAAATGGCCTTCCCCAATGATGCGATAGTGGGCGTCGATACCGTTTTGACGCAAGATCGAAAGCGCCTCAATACCGTCGGCAATGCCTTTCTTTTCGGTCAGCCGGCCAATGGTCAGCAAATGAAGCGGGCGGTCAGACCCTATGGTTTTTGGGGTGAACGGAAAGGCCGACAGATCAAGGCCCGAGGGCGCCACATCGATCAGCTCCGCGGGACATCCAAGCTCAATGAGCTTATGTTTGAAGTGATCGCAATTGGTGACGAACCGGTCGGCGCAGGCGAATACGTCATCATAAAAATGGGGGCCGTGCAGGCGCACAATTTTCGAAATATCGTAGCCGCGAAAATGGACGACCAGTTTGCCTTTCAACGCACCATCACGCCGGTGGCGAAGAATAGGGCCCGCCAAAGTGCCGAAATGACAATGGAGAATGTCGAAATCCGCAAGCGGCTTGAAGGCTTCCCGTTCGTACACGGATCGTAACCGGCGGTCGAACAATCGCGGCAATCGCCGGGGGCGTGTTCTGAGATCCGACATCAAGACAGCGGGTGCATGAAGAAGGCGCTGCAGACCTTGATTGGCGAAACGCGGCGCCACGATGCGGCTGGACAGATTTATGCCGTCCAATACGCCCACCGGTGCGTGATCCGTATCTTCATCGCGTCCTTGATACAGAGGTAAGAGGGTCACGTCCGCGCCGCAGCGCATCAAACCGGCAGCGGCGTAGGCCACGAAAGACTCCGTCAGAACGGGGAAATAATTCACAACGAAGCCGACACGAAGTCCATTTAAAGCCGCTTGAGCGCGCGATGATGGTGTGAACGGAGAACGCATACGACCGGGAATTGCTTGTTTTGTGCCAGAATGGGACTCGACTGAGACAGACGATAATACTGCACTATCGGTCATAGGTAAGCTCAGAATGATTGGCCTGAAAAATCGCGCTTTTGCACCGTTCCGGCGTGCAGTATGCGCGCGCGCACCTAACATTTCTTTACGCCCGTTCCGGCAGCTGGGCGCGGTTGCGTTACGGAATCCCCGCTTGTCATCCGCAACGATGATGCCTGCTGCCGAACGCAGCTGGTAGGCAGACCCGGGAGACTGTGGGAAGAGGATCAGTTAACCCGGCGAACGAACGCAGTCATCTTCAACGGACAGAGGCGTTCCGTTCACTTGAAAGGTGCCACCTTCGATTGGTTTTTCGCCAAAGGTAACTTTGTACCCCCGGCAGCTGCGGTCGTACGTGCATTTTAATGTTGCAATTTCGCCGGTGACCGTGGGGTCTACAGGAACGCGTTCTTTGCGTGAACTGCTCCCCCAATTGCCGTTTTGTCCCGTGGGTCTGTTTGTATCTGTACCGGAAGACTTGCCGTCATCCTTCCCCGCAATTTCGCCCATAACCGTCGGCTCCGTTGGTGTCCGTTGTTGTTGGCCAGTTTGAGAGGAACGCTGATTTGCAAAAGGGTCTTCACAGAACAACATCGTGTAGGCGCGGTTCTTATATCTCACCGTTTGTGGCGGTAACTGCGTTTTCCAGCTCTGGCTGACTTGTTCACAGCTCACGCTGGTTTGTCTTCCGCTTTTCGTGTCGGCCATTCCGGAGGTTGCCGATCCGGCACCGGCCTCTCCACTGCTTGCAGTGTTTGACTCTGCAAGGGCCGTGTTTTCGGAATTGCCGGATGTCTTCAACAGCCGTATCTCTGAAATCAAAACACACTGCTTAGATTGATCTGCGCTTGCATGATGGGGCAATGACACTGCCGCGGCGATTGCCGCGCAGACGAATGCTAGGGGACGGAACATCGCAGAAGCCCCCTATATTTCGTCAGCTGACAGCCAGAGAATCCAAACCAAGCCGTTCACATCTCGACCAAACGACTTTGCGTAGACAGCCACGAAGTCACCTGCAACGGCGGCGTCAAAGTAGTTTTGCGGAATGCTGACTTTGTATTCCTGAATGCCATAAGACTGTTGTGAACTATGTATGGCGCAGAAGAGCAGACGTCCGTAAAGCGTTTCGCCGGACTTGGTGTTTTTGACACGAACCGCGGCGGCACCGTTTTTGATCCCTTGATCTAATTTATCGGTAAGGGGGCCACGATAAATGTTCCCGTAGGCGGCCATCGCATGTACGTCGCGCCAGCAAACTTTATCGACGACCGCCGGTGGCGGAAGCGATTTGCCCGGTTCCATGACAAAGCTGCGGTCACTGGCTTCAATGACATAATCTTGGGAAACCAATGTCGCGATTGGCGGTACCTGTTTGGCCGCCACGGCCGCGTTGATGAACGAAACCGTTGATAAAACAGCAGCCAGCAGCAATGTCCTGAACATGAATTCGCGCTCCCCGTTATCCCAACGGAATGATAGTCGCGCCTATTTCATTTGTCGATTCGGGCTAAGGTGGCGCCCTATTTGTGAGATGACTTTACTAGGGCCTGATTTTCTTTTCTGACATTCATTCGTGTGCGCCCGCGGAGAGCAGGTTGATTGCGCCCCTAAGGACGAATTCACGAGGTTGTCGAATAATTCTATGCTTCCTGAGAGATAGGTTGCACTTAATACCGGAGACATAGGTAACACTTTTCAGCCTTTGTAAGGAGAGCAAAGGTGCCATAGAAGGAATGTTGCCCTATGGGCGAGAAGCTGAAGTTCGTCGGCCGCCTGCTTGATGGCGGGATGATAGGCTATTCGTTCAAGAATCATGACGCCCTAGAGGATGCAAAAACTACCGGTCACACTCTTCTTGCTGCGTCCGCCAAAACAGGTCTCGATATTGAGGGTTGATTGCAACGAGTGGTCCGGTCCATGAATGCGCCGAGCACGAATCAGAGTGTGACGCGCGAAGGCAGCGCTGACGGCTCAATGTTTGGAGAGAACATTGTGTTTTTGGGCGCGCTCAGCATATCCAGACAAGAAGCAGTAAACTTGGCAGCAAAGATTGGTTGTCCTGTCACACCAGGTGTAACAAGGAAAAAACGATGCTTTGTGTTGGCGATCAAGATATCTCGTGACTAGCTGGCAAAACAGAAAGTTTAAAACATCGAAAAGCAGAACAATTTGTTGCAATCGGTCAACCGATTACGATCGTTCGCGAAACGGATTTCGTGGAGATGGTAGTTTTTTTAGCGAGCAAAATACGTACAGCGCAAGCAGGCCTACCGGTGTGACCGTTGTTTGGTTTCAGGAGCATCGTCTATATCGTGCTAGTGGTTCGCCGGAAGATAGTTTAGGCGTAGCGGTTGCTCAGACTTTTAACTCACGTTGTAAGACTTCCAAGACGTTAAGATCTTCGATGGCTTGAGTGGTCCAGCGAATTGCGGATAGTGACCACTCCAACGGTTGCATACGCTCGCCCGCCCCCAAAGTGGTCGCAGCTGAGATCCAGGAGAAAAAGGCAAACTTGCGATATTCGTATTGTATCTCTTCCAGTTTCACATTGATCGCGTCGGATTCGTTTAGAAGTTCCACGTAAACCGGCAGAAGTTGCTCTTCGGCCTGCCTTCTGACAACAGGCGGGAACGAAAGGCATAGTCCGTAGGCCACATCCCACATCGCAGGCATCTTTGAAACGATGGCCCAATCGAGAAAACCAAGCTTGCGATTCTGGTCCAGATACAGATTTGACATGTGGCAGTCGCCGTGGACCAAGGTTGGTATCCCGCGTTCGAACAGAACCGCCAGCGCATGTTGTTTCTCCACAAACAAATCGCGCGCCTGTTTGAAAATAGGTGGCATCAACTCTTTGAAGAGATTGTAGGTACGATCAACGAGAACAGGCGGTTCGGGATTGCGAATGGGGAGATAGGGCCCAACCCAACTCAAGTCGGATTGAAAACGGTCTGTATTCCAATATTTTCTGTGCAAACATGCCAACGAACTGACGAGTTGCTGCGCCAATTCGAATTGATAGTTTAATCCCAGCGCCAGGGGTTTTCCGCCTGATTCGGTCAGGTCTTCAAGAACCATGATGTAGCTCGTGGCGTCTTCAGCCCAGTCGCTGAAATAGGTGGTTGGTGCCAAGACGGGGATTTCTGGCCGCAGCCGATCGTAGAAAAGCGCTTCTCGCTTCCCCATGCCCATGGCCGCATTCGAAGCGCGCTGTACCTCGTCTATGGGAGGCAGCTTTAGAAAAACCCGTTTCGGTAAATCGTTGCAATCAGGCGGGGCATCCCATTCCAAGTCGAAAAAGGCCCGCCCTGTGGTTCCGCTATCGGCGCGAACCCGTCGAGCTGCTGTTAGCCCAACGCTGGGAAATTGTTTCTTCAACACGGATGCGAACCAGTCGGCATCGATATCGTCGACACATTTGGGAATTGTTGCCATCAAAAAGCCGTTGTTTGTCGATCGCTGTGAAGATCAGATTAAAGGATATCCGTTCAAAAAATTCAACTAAATAGTTGACTATTATCCACCCAACGAACACAGTGTAGATTAGAATATTCTGTCAAGAAAATGCCACGCCAACGAGTGAGCCGACTCAATAAGGTGTGGGTCAGGGAGTTTGGTGTGCGCGCGACTTATTTTAATAGTTCTATCAAGCGGGGATTGGATCTGGTCGAAAACAAAACGACCGATCTTGCTGAGGATGTCCTTAGGGTGCCGCTCGATTTTTACAGAGACGTGGATCTGCGGGCCCGAGAGCGTGATGAGATTATGCTGAAATCACCTATCCCTTTGGTTTCATCGGCCGAGATTCCCGACCGCAACGACTACATGGTTCGCAAATTCTTCGGAAAATCGGTTATTCTTGTACGGGGACAAGATGGCGTTGCGCGCGTATTCGAAAATTATTGCCGTCATCGCGGTTCCAAACTTGCTGAAGGATGTGGCAACCGCCAGCTCTTCACGTGTCCCTATCATGCATGGAGTTTCGATACGGCTGGTCAACTTAAGAACATACCGGGTGTCGAGGGCTTTCCAAATACGAACATAGAAGAGCTTGGCCTCATTGAACTCCCCAGCGAGGAGTTCGGCGGCTTGGTTTGGGCTGTTCTCACGCGCGACCATGACATCGATGTTGCCCAATTCTTGGGAACCGATCTAACGAAGCATATTAGGGATTGGGCGTTTCACGATGCGAGTTTTGTTGAAAGTAAAGAGTTTTCAATCAAAGCGAATTGGAAAGCCGCAGTAGAAAATTTTGGTGAGACTTATCATTTTCAGACTGTGCACGGACAAAGCATACCAGGTCAGATCAACGTACCAAATACGTCAACGCATGACTCGTATGGACTTCATCACATGATGTGTTTCCCGATGAAGTCGATCTCAGGGCAACGGGATAAATCTGAAGACGAATGGAATTGGGCTGAAAGCCTGGTGCCGGTCTACTGGATCTTTCCATCAACGATTATCGTAGCGCCTCCGGGTATAGCGCAGATCATACAAGTTCTTCCTACGTACTCAGGCGCTGACGACGAAACACTGGTCCGGTCGACCTTCCTGACGTTTGAAGACTTGAACGATCCTCAGGGCCTGGCCGCCGCCAGAGGTGCGATAGACGCCTCTTGGGAAGCGGTTTATGAGGAAGACCGGCCCATACTGATAAAGCTTGGCGAAGCTGTTCGGTGCTCTTCCCAAGAGACAATTGTCGTTGGAAGAAACGAAGTTGGCGTTCAGCACATGATCAAAACCATTGCCGGCCAACTCCAATTCGATCTTGGTCAGTAGTGCAGGTGGTGGATTGCGTTGTGTAACGCAGTTGCCAAAGTTCTGCTATTTCTGAAGTCCGTTGAGGATCAAGGCGCGTGCTTCAGCCACAATTTGGGCGCCGTCCAAATTGCTTTCACGCCACCTATAGGGTGCAAGAAGCGTTGCATAGATAAGACGTCCGCAGTTTCGAATGTCGATCGGACGGAACTGTCCCGTATCCACACCGTTCTGCAAAACGGCATAGAGATTTTTCATAAAGTTCGCTTGCTGCTGCCGAACCCTCTTGTACTGCGCGCCTTCGAATATTGAATCGAAAAACTGATTTTCTTGAAAATAGACTCGGCAGTAGTCTCGGTTTTCAACGATGTAATGAATGGATTCCTCGATGATGAATTCTAACGCCTCAATGGAATCCGCCATTTTCGAGGCGGCCGAAACCACGCGGAAATTCTTGTCCGTGGTCGTTACACATATGTCGAACAGAATGTCTTGCTTCGATGTGTAATAGTAGTAGAGCGTACCTTTATTCAGTTGTGTCGCCTCTGACAACATATCCATCGTTGTCCGATGATACCCATGTTCGGCAAACAAACTGGCTGCAGTCTGCAATATGTAAGTGCGCTTGTCCTTCCGCTTCTGTTCCACCAACGGACTTTTCGTATCGGTTAATTTACCCGACTTAATCGATGATGGATATGACAAGGCTAGCCCTCCAAATAAACCTTAATCCATACATCACACATACGGTTTCGTGGTTCAAGTCGCTGGAAAGTCGCCTGTTTCCGTAGCGAACGTCCCAAACTGGTATTCAACCCATTAGGCCATAAAATATTCAAATAAATAGTTGAAAAAATTATGCAGATCGTTAGTTTGAAGCTGCAATTCTGTTCGTAGAAATTTTGGACCCGAAATCTACTTCCTCCCAGACTTTCCCCTCTTCAGTTGTTTGATTGAAGAGGGGGACTCTTTTTTTGAAGTAAGCGCGGTGTAGCCCGTTTCTGACGATTCCTGTGACACATAGCGGGCGCACGCCTAGCCCCGCCATGGCTCATTATAAATTCAACTAAATAGTTGACAATAATAGGTTCAATGTCAGGATCAGGAGGTCTGAAAAAAGCGACTTGAGGGAAGCGTGATGCAAACGAAGCTGCATGAGGAACTCGCTAAAGAGGTGCTTCCTGAAGGCAGTCTGTTGATCGGTGGCAAACGGTGTCCGGCGCAAGACGGACGGATGACATCGCACATCAATCCGTCCACGGGAAAAGACCAAGGGGAATTCTCTCTGGGGGGCGTGGTCGATGTGCAGCGGGCCATTGACGCGGCACGCAAGGCGTTTCCGGCATGGCGACGGCTTTCAAGCTCAGACCGCCGCACCATACTTTTAAGAATCGCCGATCTTCTTGAAAAAGAGCGTGATGAGTTGGGGCAACTGGTAGCACTCGACAATGGGACACCCTTGCTGGTTGGTCCGTCTATTGCTTCGGATGCGCCAGCTGAATGGTTCAGATATTATGCGGGGTGGGCGGATAAATTCGATGGAAGTGTACCCCCCTTAGGGTTAGATAGGTTTGGATATACCGTTCGAGAGCCTTATGGCGTTGTTGCGGCGATTGTCGCTTTCAATGCGCCCATGTCATTTATGGGGCTGAAGCTGGCGGCCGCACTTGCGGCTGGGAATACATTAGTGGTCAAACCCTCTGAACTCGCCCCGTGGGCGGTCCTTCGTTTTGGTGAAATTTGCCAAGAAGCGGGGGTACCGGACGGTGTAATCAACGTGGTACCCGGTGGTGGCGAGACCGGAAAGGCGCTGGTATCGAGCCCGTTGGTCGACAAAATTTCGTTCACAGGAGGCGACGTAACGGCCCGTTCGATCATGGCAGCAGCAGCGGACAGTCTGACCCCTGTTTCTTTTGAATTGGGGGGTAAGTCGGCAAGCATTCTCTATGATGATGCCGATCTGGAATCGGCGATTACAACCGCCCTGCAGGTTGGTTTGGTGACACTAAGTGGGCAGGCCTGCGTTGCCGGTACGCGGCTATTGGTGCAGCAGAACATTTACGATGCTGTGTGTGACGCTCTTGCTGAGGCTCTGAGCCATCTTCCGGTGGGAGACCCCTTGGCGCCAGAAACCCTCATGGGGCCGGTTATTAATGAGTTTCATTGCAACCGTATACTGAGCGTCATTGCCGAAGCGGCCGACCGGCAGGATGGAAAACTGCTGACAGGTGGAAAGCGCTTAAATGGACCACTCGACGCGGGGTACTTTATCGATCCTGCTGTCTTTGTCGATGTCGATGCCGACAGTTGGTTGGCACAGAACGAGGTTTTCGGGCCCGTTTTGGCCGTAACGCCTTTCAAGACTGACGAGGAAGCGATCGAGATTGCCAACAACTCTCGTTATGGCCTTGCTGCCTATGTATTTACGCAAAACTTGAAACGCGCTCACCTTAGCGCTGCGGCAATTCAATCAGGATCTGTTTGCGTGAACTCGCCTCATACATTCCCCGCAAGCTTGCCTTTTGGTGGTTTCAAAACAAGCGGATTTGGGCGAGAGGGAGGGTATGATGGCATGTTCGACATGACCCACTCGAAATCGGTTCAGATTGCATTGGGATAGGTTCGATCGGCACCGAACAGAAGCGAAGAATAAATTGGAGGGGCTATGTTTGATCTGAGTGGAAAAGTTGCGCTGATTACTGGAAGCGCCAAGGGCATTGGCCTTGAGTCAGCTGCGGCTCTTGCGCGAAGTGGTGCGACCGTATACGCGACGGATCTTGATGACGGGCCATTGATGGATGAGATCAAAACACTGCAATCAGAAGGTTTGAACATCAGTGGTCATCGGCTTGATGTGACGTCTGAGGAACAATGGCAACAGACAGTTGCAGAGATCGAAAAAACATGCGGCCGGTTAGACACGCTTGTGAACAATGCCGGCTTTATGCATTGCGGACATTTTCTGGAGACCACTGTCGATGACTATCGGAAGTCTATGACTGTCAACTTCGAGAGTATTGTTATGGGTATGCAAACAGCACTCCCATTGATGCGCAAAACCTCGGAAGGGCAGTTGGTTGGCGGCTCAATTATCAACATGTCATCTGTTTTTGCCCATGTGGCGGGAGATCTAAGCTCTGCCTACTGCGCGTCCAAGGCTGCAGCGACAATGTTGAGTAAAGCAGCCGCCTTGGATTTGTCCCGGATAGGCGCTAACGTCCGTATAAATACTATTCATCCAGGAGCGGTAGATACGAATCTTTCGCGGGGTTTTCACGTGAAGATGGTTGACAAAGGTGCATTCGACTCCAAGGAAACAGGAAATGAGTTGGTGACACAGGCGACCCCCTTGGCCCGTTGGGGGCAAGTTGATGACATCAGTGGAGTGGTCGTATTTCTCGCCTCTGATGCATCGAAGTTTATGACTGGCGCGGAAATTAATGTGGATGGCGGTCTAACGATGACCTAGGAGGCGATCTGGTCGCGTAATTCGTTTCAATAGGTCACGACAGCTGTTGCATGGAGCGACTTCATTAACGCAACATCAATGACTGCAGTTCCATCGGTTTTGGTTTCAACATAAAAACTCAAGGTATCCCCCGGAACAGCTGGTGCATGGAGTTGGACGTCAATTTTTTTCAACATCGTATCGTTTCCAAACGTTTCCTCCACGGCGCGCTGCACGAGACCGACGGTGGTCATAATGTTCAGAAAAACGTCTTGGCCGCCTTTCCGCTGAGCGCATTCTTTGTCTAAATGAACGTCTTCGAAGTCTCTTGTTGCTGTTGCCGAAGCCACCACGAACCGTGGTGTGATCGGAAACTTAAGTACCGGAGGGTTTTGCGACAGAGTGCGGGCTGAGATGCCTGCGGCACCGGTGATGGGCTTAGGGCGAAAGATAAAAAGGACTAACTCAGTGGTACCGATATCCCCCCGGTTAGAAGAAATTTCGGATCGCTCTATCACGAAGTATCCCTTGCCAACTGTTGTTTGCTTGAGGGCACTGCAACTTACAATTTGGGCGTTGCGGCGCAATCGTTCACCGAATCGGATTTGCCGACCGTAATTTTGGGTGAGGCGTACTGCCATGGTTCCGGCATAGCCGACGTTTGACAACAAAGTTACTGCTTGTCTGAGCGGGTCAACAACATTCCCTTCCGGATAAGTGCCGTCGTAACCCGGCATCGTCCAACAATGAAGCATACCGGCAGGGACGCCGAGGAGTCGATCCTGTGCGTTCGAGATCCCTAAGACTTGGCACCAATTACGGACTGAAAAACGGTCAACGGGCTCCCAGGCGGACATAGAAACAGGCGGCCCACCGAGTAATTGTTCGATGATGGTGTTGTCTGGCAGAGCGCTGGTCATTATTCCTTTGTGCCGATTCGGCCTTGCATCAGGATTGGAACAATTTTTTGGCGCGGGATTTGAAGTCGTCAGTGTCCCACAAGACCTTCTGTTGCTTGTATTCTAATTCCATTGCGGCTCTCAGGGATTGATCTCTCGAGGACAAAAAGGCGTTCATTGCAGCCTGCACGGCATGAGGCGGTTGGGCAGCCATATCATGAGCAAATTGGATTGCCGTTTCAGAAATAAAGTTCCCATCGACAATCCGGTCGATCAAACCGATATCGAAGGCCTCCTGAGTTTTAACCACGCGCCCAGTGGCAGACATATCCAGAGCTTTTTGGTGTCCGACAAGTTTCGGTAGGAAATGAGACATGCCGAGTTCATAGCCAAGGCCCAGATGAACAAAAGATGTTGTGAACTTGCTAGTTTCATCTGCAATCCGGAAATGGTGCAGCAATGCCAATCCCAAACCGCCACCAGCGGCGATACCTTTCACAACGGCGATCATTGGCGTTTTGATTTGGCTTACAAGCCAAGCCCAGCGGTTCATACCTAGCGAAACCACCTCAGGATCTTCTGCATCGAGCACTGGCAGACCTTGCCTGCCGTGAAACTCGTTCTTGAAAACAGTTTCCAATGACATTTTGGTCCAGTTTTCGAAATGCCGGCTATCGGCACCAACGCAAAAGTTTCTTCCCGCGGCGGTCGTGACAATGGCGCGGCAATCCGGGTCTTTGTCCGCATCAGACCAGGCCTCATAGAGTTGCTTGAACATGGGGGTGGTGATGCTGTTGTTATTTTCAGCCCGATTCAGCGTGCAGATCAGCACCGGACCGTCTCGTTCCGCTAAAACATCAGACATCGCTCTTCCTCAAAAGCCGGCAACGCGTTTAACAAGAGGGCTTTATGATGACTCATAAATTGTTACTTCGAAACATGGCACTGCTATTTAGCCAAATTCCGTCGCCAATAATCAACTAATTGGTTGAAAAATATAACGCAGCGATGCAAGATCTGACAACAGTGATTTTGCAGGGATTTATCCGCGGCGCAGGTCACTAGGGAGACCAGATTGTTTTTAGTCCAGTTGCGCGAGGGTGGTGTGGACAATCAGCAAAATCAATCGAAGAAAGAAGTCAAATTCACCTACTGTTCGATTTGCGAGCAGGCATGTGGATTGAAGGTGACTGTATCGGGCAATGAAATTCTCGAAATTCAGCCAGACAAAGAGAACCCATACTCTTGGCGAGATTTCTGTATTAAGGCGAAAAAAGCCGATGAGGTTCGCTCTCATCCCGTGCGTATTCGCTCACCCCTACGCCGAGTGGGGACACGCTACGTTGAAGCTAGCTATGAAGAAGCGATCGAAGATATTAGTGAAAAAATCCGTGCACTGATGGCGGAATCTGGTCCGGATGCCATTGGTGTTTACAGCGGCAATCCGGCGGGGTTTGGTTTCGCTAATTCCGCCTTTCAGAATGCCTTCTTCGACGCCTTGGGGTCTAAGCAGCGGTTTTGGGTCGGTTCCATCGATCAGAATGCGCTCCACTATGTTGCAGAACAAATGTACGGATCCAATTGGGCGTCTCTTCAGCTCGATGTAGATCATTGCAAGTGTTTCTTGTTTTTAGGCACCAATCCCGCAGTCAGCGGCTTAAATTGGGTTGGCAAAGTACCGGACGGCTGGCGGCGCGTTTTGCGTGCGGTTGATCAAGGGGCGGATCTGATCTTGGTCGATCCGCGGCAGAGTGAAAGTGCCAAGAAAGCAACACTACATATCGCAGCCAAACCCGACCAAGACTGGGCGTTTCTACTTGCGATCATAAATACCGTCTTCTCAAAAGGTTGGGACAATCCTCTTTTGTATGACGACTCCACCGGTATCGATGAGATCAAACGACTGGCTCTCTCTGCCGACACAGAGGAGCTTGCTAATGTTTGTGGAGTACCACTCGATCAGATTGCAGAAGTGGCCCATAAGTTTGCTACCGCACCGACTGCAATGTGTGTGGCGCGTACGGGACCGGCGATGGGAAAAAACGGAGCGATTACGGAATGGCTGTCCCATGTGCTGAACTTGATTACAGGGCGAACTGATCAAGAGGGAGGGCGCTTTCTGCCCGACAGTGTGGTTGATTTGTTTTCTCTCGATGAGGGGGAGGCTGCACCCAACAAAATCCCAAGCCGAGTGCGCGGCATTCCACCCGTAGCAGGGTCGTATAGTCTCGCCGAGCTACCGGATGAAATCACAACAGGCGGTCGCGGCCAGGTGCGTGGTTTATTGATCAATGGCGGAAATCCGATTGTCAGCGGCCCGCGCGGTGCCAAACTCGATGCGGCGCTTCAGACACTCGACTTGTTGGTGGTAGTTGATCTAATCCAACGGGAAAGTCACCGGCATGCTGACTGGATTATTCCCGGTATTCATTTCTTGGAGCGGGGTGAAGTTCATATAACTTCAGCCGGTGTTACGGACGAACCCTTTGTACAAAGCGCGACACAATGTGTGGAGCCTCCTGTGGGCGTGCGCCATGAATGGGAATTTTTCCGCGATTTGGCTGAGGCAATCGGAAAACCGCTGTTTGGCGGGGGTATCACGCTTGATCCAGACGGGATGGCGGATGCAATGCTTTCACGTAAAGGACGTCTGACGTTGGAGGAGATACGCAAGCATCCACATGGACTCAAATACGGCGAGAAAACTTACGGTCACCTTCGTAAATCACTGAGGGATCGAGGGCGCAAAATCCAAGCGTGTCCCGCCGACTTGAAACGACAACTCCAAACTCTGTTGGAGAGTGGTCAGTCTAGAAAAACGGGAAACACTGGTCGATACCAAATGATTGGCCGCCGCCGCCTGCAGATGATGAACTCATGGCTTGCTGAAACCTGTGGCTCGAGCCTACCGGATCAAGCCGGGGAAGAAATTGAGATTAACGCTGAAGATGCGAAGCGTCAGGGTCTCGCTAGCGGTGATCGCGTCGTTGTGTCTACAGAGATTGGTTCGGTTGAAGCCATCGTCGTTACGTCTGACAAGGTTCGACAAGGTGTCGTGGTGATGGACCATGGCTGGGGGTCGAGAGTGTTCGATCCGCTTACCGGTCAAGAGTTCGGCAAAGCTCGGGGTGTGCAGCGGAATGAACTCATTTCTGGTGACGACCTCGCCCCGCTGACTGGCGTACCACGGCTAAACGGGATGACTGTGAAAATCGAGCGCTGCCAAAACTAAGAATTTTTGTCTTCCGCTTTTGATTTCAACGACGCACCGACATGAGTGCCGGGCGCAAACAGGCTAACCCTTGCTAACTATAGACCGGGTTCGGATAGAACTGGTCGAAATGCTTGCGAATGAACGCGTAGCGCGTTTTTTCAGATTCGCCGGTGAAGATAGGCCTAACGCGATACATCATGTTCGCCCAAATATGGAAGTCGTGCCGGATCTGAATATGTTGGGCATCCATCATGCGTTTCGCGATGCCTGTCGGCTCATTACCAGTGGCCCCCTCGGTTCGGTTGTGCGTCACCGTACTGAAGAAAGTGCAATAGTCTTCGTCGATCGGCGTTAGCACGGTAAGGTGGATGCACACGCGCCCATCTATGTTGAACCTGGCGACCCCTAATGAGGCACCCCAAAAGAAGTTATCAATCTCACCATCGACGGGGCCGTCCGGCGTCATCCAGGTGCTCTCTTTGCCTGCGCCAAACACCATGTGCATCTTGTTTGTACAGAAGGGGCCATCAACCACATAGTCCGTGAACTCGGCATCCACGCCAGAGCCATGAACATAAGGAAAATGGTGGGGATCGGCGCTATTTTCCATTGGGAATTGTGGTTTTACCCGGTGAGGGCCATCAATGGTCCATTCAATGGGATAATAGTCCGATTTGTCTCCAAGAAACGGTAAACCGGACCATTCATAGGAGGGAGGCTTGCCCTCATGGTCAAACCACATCACCACAATGCCGTCGACTTCTCTGATGTGCTTGGTTTCAATTTTGGCGTTGACTTTCGCATCGTCTTTATACGGAACGCGTGCGAGCTCACCGTTTGTTTTCCATTCCCAACCATGCCAAGGGCACTGAATGTGTTCACCGCAAACTTTGCCGCCGAACTCACCTTGGTGGCCTAGATGGGCGCCCATATGCGGGCAAAAGGCGTCCATAGCTGCCAGTTCGCCTGTTTCAGTTCTGAAAATAACCAGGTCCTGGCCAAACCATTTTGCTGGTTGTGCTTCACCTGCTTTGATTTCTTTCGAGTATCCGATTTGATACCAGCCGGTCGCAAAATCGGTATACGGCCACCCCTTCATTAGTCCCATTAATTCGCTCCTGCACCAAGAACAACAGTGACCACCTTTTGCGGCATCTCGGAACAAACAATCTCCCGTTGCTCGATCCGGCGTGCCCTATCTCTTGGATCACAATTTCGAAGCAGCCGATCCGCCAGCTAACTTCCTTCATCCAGCCCAAGCTTAGTTTATTTTCATTGCAAAATTCAACTGATTAGTTAAAAAAGATTTGGGCTTCTTGTTGTTGGTTCGAATGGGGCTGAGTTTCACTGCGGTTTTATTGTCGGTTTTCGCAGCGGAAGAACTTCAGTCGCGGACACCAGAGGTCAGGCGTCAAAAATAGTCACTTGGTTGAAGAAATGGTACCTTCCTACTTTGATAAGTATCCCACCATCAAGTTCGAGCGGAACGATCGCGGTGTTTTAACCCTTACACTTCATTCCGATGATGGGCCTGTTGTTTACGGGGAACAACACCACGAAGACTGGTGCGGTGCGTTCTATGACATCGGTGCCGACCGAGACAATCGTGTTGTCATCATCACGGGAACTGGTGAGTCCTTCATCGACAAATATGGCTGGGAAGGGTCCTACGCGCGCGCGGCCGATTGGGATGACAAGGCTTTTGAAGGACGCCGCATGATCCGCAATTATCTGGACATAGAAGTCCCGATCATTGCAGCTGTGAACGGTCCCGCGACGATCCACAATGAATTGGCGGTGATGGCCGATATTGTTTTGGCGTCCACTACCGCCACATTTTCTGATGCGCCGCATTTCCCAAGTCGCGTGCCGCCGGGTGATGGCATTCAGGTGATTTGGCTAGAACTGCTGGGCATTAACCGGGGACGACATTTCCTGCTGACTGGACGCGAGCTGTCAGCGGAGGAAGCGCTTGAATTGGGTGTGGTCGCCGAAGTTGTCGAACCGGACGCTCTGATGACGCGTGCGCAAGAAGTAGCAGACCAGCTTGCCAAGATTGGGACCATGACATTGAGGATGACGAAGGCGGTGTTGGCTCAAAATCTCAAACGACTGATGGACGAACAATTGTCATCCTCCATCACCATGGAAGGCATGGCCGTCATGGACATGTTGATGAAGCGGAAGTCCTCATAAGGCGTTGGTAAGCGGTTACCGGACGATGTCAGTGGTTGGGAATTTAGTTCCTGTCGCGGTTTTTTTCCGGGACACTGCGTTGGTGGAAATGCATGTGAGACGAGAAACCGCAATCGGCTGTCAAGGTTTGGCCGGTAATGGGGGCGGCTGCATCCGACAGCAAAAAAGTAATCGTTTCTGCAGCCTGATCCGTATAGGCGACGTCCTGCAACAGAATGTGTTGTTGAAACCTTTCGATCAATTTCTCGGGCCAACGTTTTTCCGGATTGCGGGACATGACGGGCCCAAGGCAAACCGTGTTGCAGCGAAGCCCCTGTCGTCCGTGGGAGGTCGCGATGGAGCGCGATATGGAATTGAGCGCCGATTTCATGGCGCTGTAAGCGATGCGCTCTTTGTCGCCCAGAACACTTTGGATGGACGAGACATTCACAATGGCGCTTGTTTCCTGTTGCACCATGAGCGGAACGGCTAATTTGCAAGCGGTGACCGGCCCTCGCAAATTGACCTGGTAAGCGCGGTCCCAGACATCGAGCTTGGTATCCACGATGTCCGAGTCATGAAAGATCAGTCTTAGGTCAGCGGCATTGTTCACAAGACCGTCAAGCCTTCCATAGGTGTCTGCAACAAAGGCAATCATTCCACGGATCGCCTCTTCCTCACCCATGTCGACTTTCAACCATTTGGATTGCGTTCCTAATTGAGCGGCGGAGGTTGCTACGCGTTCGGCATTCTCTTCATCGATGTCTGCAATTAGGACGTGAGCGCCCTGCTGAGCAAGCGCGAGGGCGGCGGCTTCGCCAACGCCAGATGCGGCGCCGGTAACAATAAAGACTTTGTCTTTCATGAGAGGGATGACCGGATTCTCAGGTTAGAGCAAATACTTCGTCGCAAGACCGAAAATTAAAACCTACCACAGGGTGGTCCGGTGCCTCGGGATCTGTGCGAAGGTCGGGAAGTTTATCTAGAATAACCTTAAGCGAAAACTCTAGTTCCCGTCGGGCCAATTGGTTGCCAATGCACAAATGGGCGCCAGCAGAAAAGGCCAAGTGATGCTGGCGGGGACGGTCCAACTTGTATTGGTCGGCGTCTTCCCAGTTTCTGGCGTCCCGGTTTGCATGACCGAGATAAACGAAAATTCTCGAGTCAGCTGGAATCGTTTTGCCGGCAAAATCGATTTCCTCGGTGGTACGCTTGGGAACAATGGGGGCGGGGCCATTCCATCGCAACAGTTCATCAATGGCTTGCGGCACCAAGTCGGGGTTCTGCCTGATCTGATCCATTTGATCTGGATAATCGAGAATGACACTCATCAATGTGCTGAGTGCCCGTGTTGTCGTCTCGATGCCCGCCGGTACAAGCGCACGGCAGGTTGAGATGATATCTTCGTCGGAGAGTTTTTCGCCATCGACTTCGGACTGGATTAGCTTGCTGATTAAATCTTCGCCTGGATTTTCTTTTCGTTCTTCGATGATCTCGACAAGCAATTCTTTGAGTTTCTCCGATCCGATCAAACCATTTTCAAAGTCCGTCAATCCCGTCATGACCTGACTTGCGAGTTGAGCGAAGCGACCGTATTGGTCAATTGGAAGACCGAAAATATGACCGATTAGCAGAATGGGAAGGCGCACAGCAAGGCCCTGAACCAGCTCGACACGATCTTTGTCCGCCGCTTTTGCAACCAAGGCATTGACCAAAGGCTCGATAAGTTCCCCCGAAATTTTCTCGAGGGATTGCATGTTGAACGCGCCGGTGACTAGCGCCCGGTATTTTTTGTGCAGCGGAGGGTTCAGACCGGCGAGCTGTCGCTCCCCCATCAAGATGTCCATACTGTCCGAATAGTCTTGATAGAACGCGGCGGGCATTCCTACCAATTTTCGTACCGTGTCGTAGCCGCATGCCAAATAGACTTTTCGTTCACCGTCAGCTGTCGTCAGTGCCGGAAACGGCACGCCACCGATTTGGGCGTTTTCGATTTCGAGCATGTCGCCGTCTCGGGACCGTACTTCTTCGATATAGCTCACAGGGTCTCTCAAGACTGGGTCCGGCAAAAAACGTTCAAAAGTCGCGAAATCCGACGCGTTAATTTTGACGTCGAGCAATTGTTCAATATAGCCGTCCATCGAGACCGGATCCTCAAGTCTGAAACTATTAGTCCCAACTAAATAGTTGAAAAAAATATATGCGTCAATTTCTATTTCATTCGATAAAAAGTGTCGAGCGATCAGAAAATAAAGGGAAATATTGTTGTCACTTTTGGTTGAAAACTACCGAGTTGACAGGTTGTCTCTCACTACTTCCAAAAATACAACTAATTAGTTGAATTAATAAGGCGACGTGATAAATTGGCCGCCGTGGGTTTCGGTGGGTACGGCAACACGCCCTGTTTTGAGATTGCTGCAACTGGCTTCCAGAGATTAAGGGGGACGTGACGAGTGGAATTTGGAAGTGACGGCAAAAATCGCAACGTCTCGTCGGGTTCGGCAGGTGGCCCGCTTGCCGGTGTTCGAATCATCGACATGACGTCGGTGGTATTGGGACCTTATGCAACCCAAATACTGGGGGACCTTGGAGCCGACATTGTAAAAATCGAACAGGGTAAAGGGGATACCATTCGCCATGCTGGGAAGTCGCCTGCAAAGGGACTAGGCCCCATGTTTGTCGGGTTGAACAGGAACAAAAGACTTTTGGAACTCGACCTTCGAAAGGCTTCATCCGCCAAGGTGATGAAGCAACTGCTCAAGACGGCAGACGTTTTCATTCATAATGTGCGTGCCGCTGGGATGGCGAGGCTCGGTTTCGACTATGACTCTGTAAAATCCATCAACCCCAAGATCATTTATGTCCATTGCTGCGGGTTCGGTGAAGACGGCGCGTATCGCGGTCGGGCAGCCTATGATGATCTCATCCAAGCGGCTTCTGGAATGGCCAACCTTCTGCCACGGCGAGACGGGGGAGAACCTCAGTATTTTCCCTCACTTGTCGCCGACAAAACAGCCGGTTTGTATGCGGTTTACGCGACGATTGCGGCTTTGTTTAACCGAGAACGTGTTGGCACCGGACAATTCGTCGAAGTGCCCATGATGGAAACGGTAACGCACTTCAACATGGTTGAAAATCTGTATGGCCATACTTTTGTGCCGCCGCTTTATGACGTGGGATACACACGATCCATCAATCCAAGGCGGAAGCCCTATAAGACGAAGGACGGTTACATTGCCATTGTTCCCTATAATGACGAACAGTGGTCGAAGTTCTTCGAAATTGGCGGCAAACCAGGTGTCTTCGAGGATGAGCGATTCTCTAGCTACGCCCGCCGGACAGAAAACACGGGCCTTCTCTATGAGATTATCGAAGAGGTGGCCCTCAAAAAGACGACGGAAGAATGGATGGATATCCTACACGACGCCAATATTCCAGTGATGCGATACAGCACGATGTCGGAAGTATTGGAAGATCCACACCTTCAGTCTATCGACTTTTTCTCCGAGAGAGAGCACCCCGAAATAGGTGCGTACCTCTCTGTCAGGCATCCGGTGACTTTTTCAGCAACACCAACGGACATCCGATATGAGCCTGGGAGGGTCGGACGCGATACACGCCAAATCTTGGATGAACTGGCGATCCAAAATCAGACCGAAGAGTACTAGGCGAGCCCTTCAGGAAACTGGCAAACGAGCTGTAGTTTTTCGCTAAGCATACTGATGAAAAGAGGCCAAGCACGAGTCCTCGTCTTTCTTGGTCGGATTAAAAGGAATTTATCTTTTGAGTAAGTCTCTGTTTGACTTGAAGGGGAAGGTTGCGTTGGTAACCGGCGGCAACCGAGGTATCGGGCTTGGCATGGCAAGTGGATTGGCCAAACACGGTGCCGCGATTGCTGTGTGGGGGACAAATGATCGGAAAAACACGGAAGCACTAGACCATTTTCGATCGCAGGATGTTTCAGCCAAAGCGTGGATTGTGGATGTATCCGATGAAGCGCGAGTCAAAGCCGCGACCCAAGAAGTTGTTGATCATTTTGGGCGCATTGATGTGTGTGTCGCGAATGCGGGAATCGGGGGATATGGCGGACCATTCGAAGATTTGGATACTTCCGTTTACCGCCGGGTGATGGCCGTCAACATGGATGGCACATTTTTCACTCTACGGGCATGTGCCAAACACATGGTGGAGCGTGCGAAGCAGGGTGATGCGGGCGGATCGCTCATCTGTGTTTCGTCGACGGCCGCAGTTTCGGGGGCAAGCCGAAATGAGCATTATGCCGCGACGAAGGGCGGTGCGATTTCCATGATTAAGGGGATTGCTGTGGAACTTGCGCGCTACAAGATACGTGCAAACTCGGTACTACCGGGGTTCATCTACACGGATATCGTGAAGGACAAGCTCGACACTGAGAAGTTTCACGACCGCGTACTGCCACGGATTCCGGCACGTCGCTGGGGCGAACCTGAAGATTTTGCCGGTGTAGCAGTGTACCTAGCAAGTGATGCCTCCGCTTACCAAACAGGGCAGGAGTTTGTTATCGATGGAGGGTATACGGTTTTCTGATGGTGGATGGTTCCGCGAGGTCTGCCCCACATGAGCAGACGGGTAAGTTGGCGAGTACGAATAGTCGGGTCGTAGCGGGAAACCGACGAAACAAGCGCGACCTCATCCTAAGCGTTGCCGCTGACTTATTCGCAGAATATGGATATCACGGCACGACCATGGATTCTCTGTCCCATGAAACGAAACTGAACAAAGGGACGCTCTACTACTACTACAGCACCAAACCCGATATTCTGTTCGATATTTGTGTTACCACCACCGAGAAACATCTCAACGCTGTTTCGAAAGCCGCGGAGATCAGGGATCCGAAAATGGCTCTTCTTTTCATCATCGAGGCGTCGGTCGACTACATCGTGAAGCACAGGGCGAGTTGCCAAGTCTACTATCAGGAAGAAGAGTTTTTTGAGTCGATCTTCAACAAGAAACAGTTTCAGAGAATTCGCCAGCAGCAAAAAGCCTTCATGGCCAACCTAAGCGACGTGCTATCTCGCGGAATCGAATCTGGCCAGTTTCGAGCTATGGATGTCAGAATGTGCGCCAAGCTTATCTATGGCAGTATTCTTGGTCCCTATCGTTGGCCAGATCCCGACCTTGATCGGGATGCAATCATTCGGGAAATTTTGTCCCTCATCGCGGGTGGCATTCAGAGGAACTCATCGGTTCCCGAGGATCAGGTGCAAAACAAAAATCAACTGTCTAGTTGAGATAATGGACGTTTGATGTAGTGTTGGACGGAAGAGGTTGAACACTACATTGCGGGTCAATGGGGTCGAGGCGCGGGAGTGCACAATGGACATCTTGCGGGAAATGCGCGAGTGGCGGGTAGTATCACATCGCTTGAGATATTGGGCGGAGAAGAAGCCCGATGGGCGCTTCATAAAGTGTGATTCACCGTGGCTTACGTTTGCTGGTCTTGAGAGTCGTACGGATAGAATAGCCGCTGGATTTCAAGAGCTGGGAGTTGCCAAAGGAGACCGCGTTGCGGTGATCCTCCCGAACAGACTCGAGATGATTCTAACAATCTTCGCGCTTGCAAAGATTGGCGCTATCCAGGTACCGCTCAACACGTTCCTAAAGGGCGAGTTCCTTCAGTACCAGGTTCATGATGCAGTGGCAGAAATTGTCGTGGGTGATCGTCCAGCACTTAAAGAGTTGTCTAATCTCACAGCGGACCTGCCACATTTGAAGAAAATTGTGGGTGTTGGCCTCACACAAGGCGAGGCAAAGTTATTAGCGGCCTGGCCAGAAATGGTAGAGACATTCGCTTTCGAAGATTTGGAGGCGTCGACGGGTGTGTTGCGGGACGTTGATCTGGCGATGGAAGACCTCGTCGCCATTATGTACACGTCGGGCACCACGGGATTACCAAAAGGGTGTATGCTGAGTAATGGATATTACACGGCAATTCCCTGGCTGTTCTACGAGAATGGTTTCGTTACCCAGGAAGACAGCGTCTTCACGGCCATGCCGCTGTTTCACCTTGGGTCCGGAGGGATCTACATGATGGAAGCGCTTCAGGGCGGCCTCCCCATTACGTTTGAACCCGCGTTCAGTGCCAGTAGTTTCATGGCGCGTGCTGCGGAAGAGAAAGCAACCTTAGCCCATTGTGTGGGTGCGATGGGCACTGCCATCTTGGCAACACCCGAAAGTGATCAAGATCAGTGTCATGATTTACGCCACGTCATGATAATGCCCATGTCCGTTGAGGATCAGAAAACGTTCAAAGATCGTTTTGGTGCAACGGTGTTTTCTTTGGGCTACGGCCAAACCGAAGTTAGCCCCACCACTTTCGGGACGCCTGAGATGCAACTCTCGAAAGCGGAAACACTTGGCTATCCTTCGCGATTTTTGGATGTCACGGTTCGGGATGAGCAGAACAATGAAATGCCAAAAGGGCAGGTCGGAGAAATTTGTGTTCGCCCAAAAGAGCCCGAAGTGATGTTCCAAGGATACTGGCGAAAACCGGATGCCACGGAAGCCGCCTATAAGGACGGCTGGTTTCATTCGGGCGATTTGGGCGAGATGGATGAGGATCGGTACATCACGTTTCGTGGGCGGAGATCGGATTCCATGCGTCGTCGTGGCGAAAACGTATCCGCTATCGAACTCGAGAACGCGATTGTCCGCCACCCAAAAATTTCAGCCGCTGCCGCATTTGCCGTCAAATCTGAACTCAGTGAAGACGACATTAAGGTCTGTCTTGTGATGAACGATGAGGACAACATTGAGCCAGCGGAACTGTTTGAATTCTTTAAAGGCGCCCTACCTTATTTCGCCGTACCACGCTACGTAGAGTATTTGGACGAGTTGCCTCTAACGGCTACAGGACGTGTCATGAAGCATCGGCTGCGTGATCGACCGGGTACGGACGTTATTGACTTCGACAAACTCGGACTAAAGATTGGCCGCGAGGATCGGCGTTAAGCCGTTTTGCTACTTTTTGCTTTGACAACCCTGCGCTGCGCCTAAACCGCGAAAACAAGCTGGTCGTTGCTAGCAGATCCGGTTAGGCAACACGCGCTACACCCATTGTGGAGCCATGACATCCCCCGCAATACTGGTTTGTCGTTTGTACCCGGCCATTGCTCTTGCATTCGTTAATACCGGCGGTGACAATTTTGCCACAGACCGTCTTCGAACCGCACAATTCGACAAAAAATTTAGTCAACTAGTTGAATAAATATTTGGAGAATGCTTTTCTAAGTTCTGACGAAAAGGCTTGGGAAAAACCTTGGCCAAGTGCCTTAGGGGAGGTATCAGTGCGAAAAATCCAAAATCTATTACTGTCAACGGCGGTTGGTTTTGTCGTTGGCACTGCTGGCTTAAGCGTCGGAAGCCCAGGGGCTTACGCGCAGCTAGATGAGATCGTCATCACGGCTCGGAAGCGGGAAGAAAGCCTTAAAGATGTCCCGGTAGCGGTTACTGCCTTTACAAGAACACAACTAGAAGCGAACGGTGTGAACAGCCTAGAAGATATTGGTCAGCTCACACCGCAACTTCTGATCGGGAATAGCGCTCTTCAATCCAATGGGTCGATTGCCCTGCGCGGTGTTTCAACCGGTGCAGATAACGCATCGAGCGATCAGGCCGTGTCCATCAATGTTGATGGTGTCCAGGTCAGCAAGTCCAACATTCTTAGGTTGGCGCAGCAAGATCTGGCGCAGGTTGAAATTCTAAAAGGGCCCCAAGCTCTCTTCTTTGGTAAGAACAGCCCCGGCGGCATAATTGTCCTGAAAACAGAAGATCCGACTGATGAGTTCTTTGTTCAGGGACGCATTGGTTACGAATTCGACGCAGAGGAAATCTTCGGACGAGCAATCGTTTCGGGACCTATCACGGATACGCTTGGCGGACGATTTGTTTTCTTTGGGTCCGGTATGGATGGTTTCTTCACCAACAACACGCCTGGTGTAAGCGACACAACGGTGCCGGATCAGCGTGAAATCGGCGGACGGGTCACGCTCGATTTCGAGCCGTCGGATCGCTTCGACGCCAATCTGAAAATCGCGTTGTCTGACATGGAAGCCACCGGTCCCGCAGCCTCGGCCTTTCAAAGGGTAAACTGTCAGGCGATCACAGGGCTGACTTTTTCTGTCGTTGACGGTCAGGAGTGTATTGCGGATGACCGCGTCAACTCAGGGGATCCTGGTGCAGCGGCAGCAGGCCTAGATCCAAATTTCCGGGATGGCATTCCCTATTTCGAATTGGACTCACAATTCGTTGCCTTCAACTGGAACTATAATCTTACTGACGCACTTACCCTGACAGGGATCACGGGGTTTTACCAGTTTCACCAAGAGTTATTCGACAACTTCGCCGTATCGATTGCTCCGATCCTGTTTGCGGGTTCAGCGATCGATAGTCGTCAGGTCTCGCAAGAGATTCGATTGACCTCTGATTTCGACGGCCGAATTAACTTCATGATTGGCGGTAACTATGAAGATACACGCTACAAGGAACGTGTGCCGGTCAATTTCTTCCTCGGCACCGGTGTTCCTACGTATCGGGTTGATGGCGAAGCATTTTCAATCTTCGGCCAGGTCCAGATCGACATTACGGAGCAGTTGGAGCTCTCGGCCGGCGCGCGTTACACCCACGAGACAAAGGATGCGTCCGGGGACGTTTCTGGCGTCCTGCCGATTCCTTTTGCCCCCAATAGCATCGACTTCGACAATACATCGCCGGAAGTGACGTTAAGTTGGAAGCCCACAGAAGATTTGCTTCTTTACGGTGGATATCGAGAGGGTTTCAAGTCGGGTGGTTTCAATACCACTGGAACGATCTTTGCTGAGGTGTTGGGCGGTTTGACAGATGTTTCTTTTGCAGAAGAAACCGTTTCGGGCGGCGAAATTGGCGCGAAGGCGACATTCTTGGAAGGCACGTTGGATGTGAACCTTGCAGCTTACCGCTTCACGTATGAAGATCTACAACTGACGACATTTGTGCCGGGTGCAGCGCTTTCACAGATTGTTGCCAATGCCGGTAAGGCGCGTGTTCAAGGGGTCGAGCTTGATCTGATCTATCAGGCCCCCTTTGTAGACGGGCTTACCCTGAATGGTGCGGTGGCGTACAACAGGGCTCGGTATCGCGAGTTTACGACACCCTGTTTCCCCACCCAGACCTTGGCTCAAGGGTGTGTTGCGGGCTTTCAGAACCTCGCGGGTGAGCCCCTCGTGAACGCGCCGAATTGGTCCGCGAATATTGGCTTTAACTATGAAGGTAGCCTGCACGACGATTGGTCGATCGGACTGTCGACAAACGCGAACTTCACCGACAGTTATCAGACAATTCTGTCGGCAAACCCTGCCGGTCTTCAAGAATCGTTCTGGCTGGTAAACTCCAGCGTACGCTTCTTCAATCCTGAAAAGGGGGTGGAGCTCTCCTTTATTGGGCGGAATCTGTCTGAAGAGTATATTGTTCAAAGCACCATTCAAGATGCTTTGGGTTCTCCTGAAGTGTTCGGTGGGGTTAGCCGTGGCCGAGAGTTGATCTTGCAACTCACTTTCTCGCCGACGGACTTCTTCCGTAACTAAACAGTCGACAAAAGCATGTAGTAGTGGCGGGTCGGAAACGGCTCGCCATTATTTTTGGGTGAAATCTGTGTACGGTTCAATGGGTAAATCCAAAGGTGACTGGCGAACCGATCGACTCAGCGGACCGTAGAATTTGGACAGCGCGTGCATCCGTCATCCTTCCGCGGTAGCGTGAATGCAGCGTCCTACAAGTGTAAGTTCTGCTAAGCCATTGATTTTGTTTGCATAAATGGCGCACCCGGCACGATTCGAACGTGCGACCTCTGCCTTCGGAGGGCAGCGCTCTATCCAGCTGAGCTACGGGTGCCACTGTCGCCACAAAGCGGCGCGAAGAGGTGCGGAACCTAACGAAAAATGGCCTGTGTGGCAAATGATCCGTGAGGCCGCTTGCGGGACCCGGCTCAAGCGGTCACTCTGGTCCCATTGGTATGAAGAAATCGCTTTTGAGGGCCCGCAATGCCTGACCCATCCTCTCCGCCAGCCCACGCCCTCAAACGGGCGATTAACTTGCCCTTTCTGGTGTTTTACGGCCTTGGCACAACGCTTGGCGCCGGCATCTATGTGCTCATCGGTGAGGTGGTGGTGGAAGCGGGTGCTTATGCGCCGGCCGCATTCTTATTGGCGGGTGCGGTGGCGGCGTTCACCGCTCTGTCCTTCGGGGAGTTTGCCTCGCGCCATCCGGAAAGCGCCGGGGAGGCGGTTTATGTGTCCGCCGGGCTTTCGACCCGTTGGTTACCGGCCGTGGTGGGGCTGATCGTGGCCTTTGCCGGTGTTGTGTCCAGTGCCGCGCTTGCTCGTGGGGTCACGGGCTATCTCGCAACCTTCATCGCCCTGCCGGACATCGCCGCCATTTTGATTGTGGTTTTGCTCTTGGGCACCGTTGCGGTCATCGGCATTCAAGAATCCATGGCCGTGCTCACCGTCATGACCATTCTGGAGGCGGGGGCGCTGATCGTCCTCATCGTGCTGGGCTTTACGGCGGATCCTGTTCCTCAACACGCAGCCATGGACCTCGCCCCCCAGGGCGGCATTGCCCTCGGCGTCTTGGGGGCCGCGGCGCTTGCCTTCTATGCCTTTATCGGTTTCGAAGACATGGTCAATGTGGCCGAAGAAGTGCACAACCCCACGCGCACCTTGCCCGTTGCCATTGTTATCGTTTTGGTGGTCACGGTGCTGATTTACGCGGGCGTTTCCATTGTCGCGGCCAACGCACGGGGGCTGGTGGATTTCGAAACGGAAGGCGCCCCCTTGGCGGCTTTGTTTACGGCGCTCAGTGGGCTGCCGCCCCAGTTTATTGCGGGCATCGGCCTGATGGCGGTGGCCAATGGCATTCTGATCCAGATCATCATGGCATCGCGGGTGCTCTATGGGCTTGGGAAACGCAATATGGTGCCCCAAATCCTCGCGACGATATCGCCACGCACCCAGACCCCGTTGCTCGCGACGGTCTCGGTCATTTTGGTGGTCTTGACGCTTGCCATCGCGTCCGATGTGCAGACGCTCGCGCAACTGACCTCGACCCTGATCTTGACGGTCTTCGCCACCGTGAATCTGTCGCTCATTTTGGTCAAGCGCCGGTCGGACGGCATGACCCCGGCGTTTAAAGTGCCGCTGATTGTTCCGGTGATCGGCTTCCTGTCGTCCGCCGTTTTCGCGGTCTATAGTGGGGCGGATATTTTGTTGGGGTAAGAATAAGGCGGAAGGAATGCTGTCCGATCAACACCTAAAAGACATTGCGGCACGGTCAACGGCGCCCGTCTTCGGCCAAGCGCCGGGCTGTGTGAAAGTGGGTCAATATCGCCGGATCATGCCGGTCACCATGGCGCGCATGATGGAAAATGCCCTGGATTGGGAGCATTTGCCCACTTTGCATGCGGACAATTTCGCCTCCATTGACCTCATCGATTCCGGCCCTTGGGGGTGGCGGGCGACGGCGGATCTGCCCTCGAAAGGCGGCGGTGCGCCGACGCGGTCGCAGATCATCGAGCTGCTGTTGGATACGCAAAACCACTGCTGGGTGACAACCATCCTGGGCGGCACGGGTGCCGGAAATCAAATCCATACCCAAGCGCGGATGGTCGCGGACCATCAGTTGGAAGTGTGCGTTGATTTCTATGTGCCGGACAGCGGTTTTTCCGAAGAACAATATCGTCAGTATGGAGAAGCTTTGTCGGCCGTCTACGCGCAGCTTTATGACGAAGATGAAGGGATGATGGCCCGCCGCCAAGATGAAATGGACGCCTGGGCCGCGGCGCGGCGCTCTACGCCGCCGCCAGATGGCCGCGTGGATGTGGGGGCGCTTGAGGACCTCCAATCAGCGGGGGCGCAGATCGTTCCCTTTGGCGGGGGGCGGTTCAAGCTGTTGTGGGACGGAGATGCCGTCTCTATTTTTTCGGTGCGGTGTCCCCACATGTTGGGGCCGTTGGACGATGAAGAAATTTGCGATGGACGCGTCGTGTGCCCCTGGCATGGTTATGTGTTTGACACAAAAACGGGCCGGTGCGACGGCCACCCGGGTTTGCGCCTGGAGACGCCGCCCCATGTCACGGTATCGGATGGCCGGATCATTCTGTCAGCGGAGGATCAACCCGCCTGAGTAGACTGGGTCAATTGTAGGAAAATGTCTTCGAGATCGGATTCTTGCGTCGATAGATCCTTGATGGAAATCCCCGCCGTATGAAACGCGGACAACACCATTTCCATTTTGTGGCGGCTCGGCGCATAAGACATCACCACTTGACCAAGTTCGTTTAACTCGGCCCCCAGATGCTCCAGCGTTTGAGGGAGCTCTTGCACGCGCGTTTCAGGCGTTACGATGATGGTCTTTTCGTCAATGCGCGACAACAGGGCGGGGGTGTCTTCGCAACACGCCACCTCGCCATGGTTGATAATGGCGATGCGGTCGCACAGTTCTTCGGCTTCCTCGAGATAGTGCGTGGTCAGAACAATCGTCGTGCCATGAGCGTGTAAATTCCGCACATAATCCCACAGCCGCTTGCGCAGTTCGATGTCCACCCCGGCGGTGGGTTCGTCCAACACCAGAACCGGCGGATTGTGAACCATCGCCTTGGCCACCAAAAGGCGCCGCCGCATGCCCCCCGACAGGGTGCGGGCATAAGCGTCGGCTTTGTCTTCCAGCCCCATGGCTTTGAGAATTTCCATGGTGCGCCGCTGAGATTTGGGCACACCATAAAGACCGGCCTGCAATTCCAGCGCTTCAGAAGGCTTGAAAAACGGGTCGATGTTCAATTCCTGCGGCACCACCCCAATCGAGGCGCGCGCCTGGCGCGGATTTTCGTCAATGTCAAAACCCCAGGTCTTGACCGTTCCGCTGGTTTTCACCACCAGCCCCGCCAGTATGTTGATAAAGGTGGATTTGCCGGCGCCATTCGGGCCCAAAAGCCCAAAGATGGAGCCTTGCGGTACCTCCAGATCGATGCCTTTGAGGGCGTCTTTCGACGGTGTGTTCCGGTCGCCCTTATAGGTCTTGCGCAAGTCGCGCGCTTCAATGGCTGGCGTTTCCTGAGAGGTCATTTTCTAGTTCTTGATAGGGCGTCTGCGCCCGTCCCTGCTCGTTCAAGCGCCCAGGCGTATCACCCTGCGCCCCGGTGGGTCAACGGGCAGAATTGCGCGGTGGTTGGGGAGCCTCCGCGTGATCCGCCAATGTCACGCCTCTTCAATCAACGCGGCGCCTTGGTTCCGCACATTGCCCACGGCCGTGCCCACCGGCCACAGATGCATGTCATCGGCCGGGTAGGGCTTAAACAGGTCATCCACATCCCGGTTGGTGGCATCCAGCCAATAGGCATAGGCATCCGGGGGCAGAATGACCGGCATGCGGCTGTGAATGTCCGACAGCAAGTCATTCGCGCGCGTTGTGAGGATGGTGAACGTATCCAGCTCCGATCCGTCGATCATCACACGGTCCCATAGGCCCGCGAAGCAAAACCAACGCCCGTTGCGCAATCCGATGGCATAGGGCTGTTTGGCGCCTTTGGCCCCGGTCCATTCGTAGAAGCCGCTGGCGGGCACCAGGCAATGATGGTGGCGAAACGGACCTAAGAACGAGCGGCTGGTGGCGACCGATTCCACCCGCGCATTGAAGGTCGAAAACTTTTTCTCGGACAGGGGTTTCTTCCACCAAGACGGCACCAGCCCCCACATGGCCGGCGCCATTTCGATGTGGCTGGTGTCGCCGTCGCCTTCGGGCGTGTAGCGAATAATCGGCACCATCTGCGTTGGCGCAATGTTGTAGGCGCCTTCCGGCGCCGCCACACCGTCCGGCGGAACGAGGTTGAGCATGTCGCGATATTCCGCCCAGCTCACATCATGTCGAAAGAACCGTCCACACATGCCACAAGCCTAGCACCATTTTCGCGGCGGAACGATCTGCCGTTCCGTTTGAGGGCGCGTGCCCGCCAGCGTTCTATTTGAGCGTATGCAGCCGAGGGGTTTGCGATTGGTTGGTGAACGAACCTTTGTCGAAAAATTCGTACGCCACATTCTTTTTAGTGGGGTACCAAAATGTGGTCATGCGCTGTTTCATGCGCGCAATCGCATCCGATTTCGCATCTAGAGGGGTTTCGCCGAATCCAATTTGGTAGCGCACCAAATTATAGAGCTTGTTTGACGGTTTCGAGGCGGTTTCCCATACATAAACAGACCGCGTTGCCTTTGCGACCACATAGTAACCGCCTGTAGCATTGTATTCTTTGGGCGATATCGTGCAATGCGCGCGGCCTACAATTTTTTTCTCCTTTATGGTGTCACGAACCATCTTTCTCGCGGCAATCCCGTTCTGGTCGCGTGCTGCAATCACCATCCAGTATTCGTTTTCGGTTTCTTTTTTTTCATAACCGACCTGGACTTTTTGCGTCATGGAACAAAATCCGACGCCGTGTGCCAACGCCGTGGACGAAACGACGGTCATCAGACAAAGGTTTGCAAAAATAAAAATAACGATTTGTTTCATCACAAGGCGTTCCTGGGGTTTTCGACGGCTGACGACATTGACGCAGGTAATGGCGGGTGGCCATCATCGTCCATCATACCAAAACACCTTAAGAGACAAAGGGGCGGTAGCGTCACTCTTAGAGTGGCTATGGACAAACCAGCCAGTTTCCGTACTACCTAGGGGAATGACCGGACACACTCAGGCCCCGCCCAGCCTTTGGCAGAACGCCCAATTTAGAACCTATCTCGCCTCCACGGCCTTCACGGGCACCGCCATGGCCATCCAGCAATTGCTGGTCAGCTGGCTGCTGGTGGGGATCTTGGTGTTGCCGGGCGGCCAAGTGGGTCTGGTTCAGGCGCTTATCGGCCTGCCCGGCATTCTGTTGATGGTGTTGGGCGGCGCCAACGCCGATCAGATCGATCCACGCTCTTTGCTGATGCGGGTCTATGGCGCGGCCTGGGTTTTTCCGCTGTTCCTGTTCACCATGGTCCAACTCGACGCGTTGAACATCTGGACGGTCAGCCTTTTTGGCGTGGGCATGAGCACCGCCATTGCCTATGCCAATCCGGCGCAGCAGGCTCTTCTTAATCGCACAGCCGGTCAGGACGTTCAGCGCGGCGTCACGGTGGCGACCGCCGCCACTTTTATCGTGCAGATGTTTGGGCTGATGATTTCAGGGCAGATGGAAACCATCGGTATCGAAATCGTGCTCGTCATTCAGGGGGCAAGCCTTATCCTGGGGGCGTTGGCCGTGCGCGGTATCGCGGCGGCGATCGCCCCTTCCGCGCCCTCGGGCACGCCAACGATGCAGGCCATTAGGGAAGGGTTCAAGGCGGCCTACGACAACCGCCCCGTTCTCCATACACTGGAAATTACGTTTTTGTCCGGTGCTTTCAATTATGGCGCCTTTACCATTGTTGTGCCTTTTGTCGTGAAGCACGTTTATGCGGGCGACGCTCTGGGCTTTGCGACCATCATGATCATCTTTTACGGTGGTGCCACCGTGTCCAATGCGATCCAATATTGGATCATGCCCCTGGCCCGGCCTGGCTTCTGGTTCCTGGCCATGCAGGCAACCCGTGCCGCGATCCTCCTGGTCATTTGGCTCCAACCCAGCTGGTGGCTGTTGGCGGTGATGATGTTCATCTGGGGTTTGAATATGGGCGTGACCACCAATCTCAGCAGGGCCATCGTCCAAGAAGCCAGCGCCCCGGATGTTTTGGCTCGTTTGCTCAGTGTGCTGAGCCTTGGGGTGCTTGGCGCCATGCCCATCGGCGCGTTTCTATTGGGGCTTGTCATTCAGGGCTTCGGCGAGCTGAATGCGCTCCTGCCGGCGATCGTCGTGTCGGTCCTGCTCTGCCTCTATGGGTTTCTCTATACGGACCTGGATAGCTACACCTCGCCCCATGCGCGGCCGGACCCAACAGCCTAGGTGGAACGTGCGTCTTGGTTGCGTTGCACGCCGATCTGCGCATAGTGTCTCTCAACCAAAGAATGAGGAGACTTCCACGTGAGCATTTCATTTTACGAAACAAGTGTTGAGACCTATGGGCGCATCTTAGACAGCGTGGCCGGGGTGTTGGAAAAAGGTGCTGCTTACGCTGCGGAAAACGGCAATGACGTAAATGAGTTTGTGCAGGCAAAATTGCGCGACGATATGATGCCGCTTCATTTTCAGGTGGTCTCAGTCTGCCATCATTCATGGGGCGCGCTTCAAGGCATGCGCGACGGGAAATTTACGCCACCATCCTTCGAATTGGACAAAGACTATGCCGGTCTTCAGGCTCTGGTGAAGGAAGCGCGCGATGGTGTCAGCTCTTTTTCAGAAGCCGATGCAAACGCCCTGGCCGGTAAGTCGCTCATTTTCGCCTTGGGCAAAAATGAGCTGCCCTTCACGAATGAGAATTTTCTGCTGACTTTTTCCTTGCCGAATTTCTATTTCCACGCCACCACCACTTACGACATTTTGCGCATGCTAGGTGTGCCGCTTGGCAAAATGGATTTCCTTGGCGCCATGAAAATCGGCTGACGCCTGGTCCCGTTGCCGGTCGATAAAACGGTCAGGCCGCCGCCAGCAGGTCGGGCCGTTCTTGTTCGATAACGGGTTTGAGTTCCTCCAGCGTGTCGCCAACCGCTGTAATGGCCGTGTCGATGTCTTGCGCCGCCATTGGTGTGGAGATGGCAAACATCAGCCGCCCAGCGGCAAAAACACCGTGGCGTAGCAGGCCCAGATGGAACAGGCGGGATATGTCGCCGCCGTCCATCATGGCGCCAAGCGACCCTCGCGCATCGCTTGGTTTTTGATCTGTGAACAGAATATTGCTGAGCGACGCGCTGCCCGTCGCCCCGCCGCGGATGCCCTTGTCCCGAAAGGTTTGGTCGATGCCCGACCGGAACCGGTCGCCCAGCGCATTGATCCGCTCCGCCTCCGCCTCACCGAAGGCGGTCATGGCCGCCAGCCCTGCGGCCATGGTCATCGGGTTGCCGGAAAAAGTGGACGCATGCATCACCGGCCGCGCCTGAGCGGGGTTGAACACGTCCATCAGATCGCGCCGCCCGCCAAAGGCCCCGGCGGGCAAGCCACCGCCAATAATCTTACCCATGGAGGTTAAGTCCGGCGTCACCCCCAGAAGAGATTGCATACCCCCTTCCGCCGCGCGCAGGGTGATGACTTCGTCGAAGATCAGGACAATGCCATGTTTGGCGGTCAGCTCCCGCAGTGCCGCCAAATACTCACGCGTTGCCTTGATCATGCCCATGGACCCCAGCATCGGTTCCACAATCACCGCGGCCAAGTCCTCCGCATTGGCCTCGATCAGGCGCATGGCCACGTCCGGATTGTTAAGCGGGGCGACCACCGTGTCGTCCAACACAGAGTTCGGGAAAGACGCATCCACCGGCAGGCTGACCGGGCGGTCCACCTGTCCCGCTTGACCCGGCAGCGGCACCAAAGACACCTCCGCAAGTTCGTACGATCCGTGATAACCCCCTTCCATTTTCAGGATCTTTTGGCGTCCGGTCACGGCCCGTGCACAGCGAAGGCACATGAGGGTCGCCTCCGTGCCGGACGAGGTGAAACGCAAGGTCTCCAGCGACGGCACGCGGCTCACCAGCAGTTCGGCCAGTTCAATTTGCGACAGGGTCGGCGCTGCCAAGGCCGTGCCCTTGCCGGCCTGCGCCGTGATGGCGTCGACCACGGGGCCGAATGCATGGCCGTGTATCAGCGAGGTGAAATTATTCATGAAATCGAGGAACGGCCGGCCTTCCACATCGAATATGCGCGGCCCGTCGCCATGGGTCATCACCAGCGGGTAGGGCAGATAATGGGCCGATGCGCGCGTGTCGCCCCCGGGCATGACCTTCTTGGCCCGCTCGATCAGCGCGCCGCTTTCCCGTGACCAATCGGTGTAAAGTTTTTCATAATCCGTCGAATTCATAGCGTCTCTCTCCCTTTACCCTAATTCGGTGACAGTGCACTTAACTATCTACCTGTGACCTACGCGCGAGATGCTTAGTTAGTTAAGTGCACTGTCACCGAAATTCGAAATTCGTCACCGAAATTCGTCACCGAAATTGCGACTTCCCACCTAGCTTGAGTCGTCGATGGCACGTCTTACACGCCGCACAATCGCTTTGCGCGATTTTTCGTCGGCTGCGTTTTCAAGCAGCTCTCGCAAATCGATCGACAATTGAGCGAAATCATTGTGCCAGTCGAGCTTGCCGACCCATTCCGGTTGAAGGCGCCGCGAAATTTCGTTTTTCCGGTAAGTTGGGGCGGCGCCCTCAAGATAGATTTCGTCATCAAGCTTTGGGCAGTGGATCAGGTTTTCCGGAACCTGAGCTTCCGCCAAGTCAGCCTTCAGGCCCTCAAGACTTTGTTCCTCCCCATGGGTTAGGAAAATACCTGCATGAATGGGAGACCGTTCTTTAATCCACGACACAAGTTCTTGCCCATCCGCATGCCCTGAATAGATGTCCGTCTGACGAATGTGCGCGCGCACCTGTATTTCTTGTCCCCAGATGCGCACAGCCTTTTTGCCGGATGCCAACAGATGCCCCAGTGTGCCCGGCGCTTGATAGCCGACGAGAAGAACCGTCGTATTGTCGCGCCAAAGGTAATTTTTGAGATGGTGACGGATCCGACCGGCTTCGCACATGCCGCTTCCGGCTAGGATGATAATGCCGCCATTGTATCTGCCAATAGATTTGCTTTGTTCAACAGTCTCCGTGAAGTGAAAGTTCGGATGATTAAAAGAAACCGATCCACTGGAAAGGTCTTCTAAATCGTCGGAATGCTGAGCAAATACGCTGGTGGCCTTGATGGCCAAGGGAGAATCCAAAAAGACTGGTATCCGCCGCACTTCCAACGTGTTCATCAGCCACGACAAGTCCGCAAGAAGTTCTTGTGTTCGTTCAACGGCAAAGGAGGGGATCAGAAGAACCCCGCCATTGTCGATGGCCCCTCGCACTTCTTTTGCCAGGACGGTGCGGCGTTCCTCAACGCTTAATTTGTCCCGTATGCGTCCGCCATAGGTGGACTCGCAGATGAGGTAGTCAATATCTGACGGGGCGTCCGGGTCTGGATGGAACAGCTTGTGTTCCGGGCCGATGTCCCCGGAAAAAAGAAGCCGAAGGACGGTCTTTTTCGGGTCGGCGGTTTCGATTTCCATTTCGATGGAGGCGGAACCGAGGATGTGGCCGGCATTCCAATACCGCGCGCGGATTGTGGGGGTCAGATCGATCCAGGTTTGGTAGTCGGTTGTTCGAAAACGACGTTGCGCTTTTATCGCATCCTCGCGTGTGTAGATCGGGTTGACCGAAGCGCGGCCCCGTTCCGCGTTACGCCGATTAAGCTGCTCGACTTCGATTTCTTGAATATACCCGCTGTCGGGCAGCATATAGGACAGCAAGTCTTTCGTCGGCTCGGTCATGTAAACATTGCCGCGAAACCCTCCGCTAATGAGCTTGGGGATTAAGCCGGAATGATCAATGTGCGCATGAGTCAGCAGAACCGCTGAAATGTCCTTTGGATCGAAAGGGAATGGTTCGTAGTTTAATTCTTTGAGAGACTTAGGGCCTTGGAACATGCCGCAGTCGATCAATATTTGCCCGCCCTCTGTTCTCAGCCAGTAACATGAGCCCGTAACGGTTCCGGCGGCCCCGCAAAATTTGATTGATGGAATCATGTGCGGGCCTCGGACGCCAAGGCACCTGCAAGCAACGGGGCGAGCTTTATTTTGTTGGTGGGGTGGGGGATGCTGTCTGTCGAAATAACCGACGCGATCCCGGCGCGCGCGAAGTCGGACGCCGCATCGTCTCCATGGAGAGCATGGACAGCGACCACATCCACCGATGCCGCATGGCTTGCCAGTGCGGCGCGCGCGCATTTTACAATTGTTTGCCCGCTTGAAATCACATCATCGATGATGATTACCGGCCGGTCCCTTAAGCGTTCCGGTTCTTCAAGTTCAACGCTCACGTCGCGATCGCCTGATCTCGTCTTTTTTGCAACCATTCCTTCAATCCCGATTGTCTTTGCCAGTGTATGCACCCATTGATGCGCTTCCTCATCGGGGCCAAGCAAAAGAGTGTTTTTCGACATGTGCCGTTGGATCAAGTGGTCCGCGATCAAGCCGGCGGCGGATAGGGTGGTGACGGGCGTGTTTGGAAAGACGCTGCTCATCGATGCGGTTCGATGAAGGTGCGGATCGACGGTCACGATGCGGTCGAAAAGCGGATCAAGAAATTCTCCGATGATTTTTTGACTTACCGCTTGGCCAGGTGCGAAAGCGTGATCCTGTCTCATGTAACACATATAGGGCGCCACCAGTGCAATGCGCTTTGTGCCCGCGTCCCGCAAAGTCTGCGTTGCGAAAAGTAAATACACCAGCTTTTCATTTGGGTGATCAAGTGAGGCGTATATCACGATGTTTCGTGCCGCCTCTGGAATTGTCACCAGAAATTCTCCGTCGGGAAATCGATGAACGGTCAACGGCGCCCAAGGAAGGCCCATTTCGTCTGCCAGGTGTTGCGCTTGGTGTTTTGAGTGCGCTGTGGAAATGATCAAAGGTGACATCGCTTAAGCTCAGCAATCGCTCTTTTGTTTCTGTCCGTCTATGACATACCCCGAGTCCTCTTGGGCCATGGTTCTCGCAAATGCAAAATCGGAGTCGACACCGGAGTAGATCGTGTACAGAAGGTCACCCCGCCGGACCTCGGCGCCTGTTTTCTGTGCCAAATCGATGCCAGATCCCTTGTTAAGGGGGGCTCCCGCCAAGCGGGCGATGCGGGCAAGGCGGTAACAGTCGATCATGCTGACGGTACCGGCGGTAGTCGCCGTTACGTGATGCACCAAGGGGCCCAACGTGTAGCTCTGCGTCTGGCGCCCCTGCGCGTCAATCAACGCCTCCATGGCGGACAGGGCCCGGCCAGAGGTTAGGATATCGCTTGCGATTTGATAGCCGGATCCGCCCCGCAAGGTGGGGTCGACGTCTATCAGGCGTCCCGCCAGCAAAAGGGCGCGGTCTCGAAGATCATTTGGCGCGCTTTCTTCATTTCGCAGGACCGCCATCACATCGCGGGCTTCCAAGACCGGCCCAATGCCGTTCCCTATCGGTTCGAACCCATCGGTCACCACCACCTCGAGGTTGAGGCCGGTTTGATCCCCCACAAATTCAAACAACTTCCGTAGGCGGATTGCCTCGCTATGGGACCTCACCTTGGCGGTGGGACCCACGGGAATATCTATGATCAGATGCGTCGCCCCGGCGGCAATTTTTTTCGACAAAATGGACGCCACCATTTGTTCTTTCGTGTCGATCGACAGGGGCCGTTCCACGGAAATGAGGATGTCATCGGCGGGTGACAGGTTTACATGTCCGCCCCACGCCAAACAGCCATTGGTTTTGTTGACGGTGTCCCGAAGCTTATCGACCGACAGGTCCACATTCGCCAACACTTCCATTGTATCGGCGGTCCCCGCCGGCGACGTGATGGCGCGGGACGAGGTTTTGGGAATGGGCAGTCCGTGTGCCGCGACAATCGGCACGACGATCATGGAGGTTCGGTTTCCCGGCACACCGCCGATGCAATGTTTGTCCGCAACGATGGGGTGGTCCCAATGAAGGCGATTTCCCACATTCGCCATGGCTTTTGTTAAGCCCAGTATTTCCTCCGTCGTCAGAAAGCTTGCGGACGAAATCAGAAAAGCGGTGATCTCCATCGGCGAATAGCGGTGAGCCGCAATGTCTTCGATGATGGTGGCGAAATCCGCGTCAGACAGTGTTTGTCCTCTGATTTTCGCCCGGATGGACTCAAGACTTTGCGGCGGTGTTGCCTGCGCGATCGTCACCAAAGTCCCTTCTTCCAGACCAAATCTCCGAAACGCCTGCTCCCCCAGCGCAAGCTCGTCATCGGCGACCAAGCTCGGGTCTTCGGCAATCATGAGGGTGGCCAAAATGCTTTTGTTTTGGTGCGTGATTTCGATTTTCTTTAACGCCCGGAATTCCTCGGCCTGATAGACGGAACATGTCTTGGCAAGAATCGCCATGTTCTCCGGGTCGGTGTCGAGGGCAATTTTTCGCAACTTAAGCATATTTTCCGCGTCACAAAGCTCACCATCGGGCGGTGGCGGTCATGATACCCCTTAGAACCGGCACATCCAATGTGCCGTCACCGCACGCGTTGCCGCATGCCTTGGGGAATGGCCATCGTAAGCTTGACTTGAAAACGCCCGACACAAAATAATCCGACCCGATGATTTCCCGCGCGGGTAATTTAATCCAGGGACCGGCGGTGGGCTTGCTTTTCGGAGGATAAGATGCAGAAAACCCGTTTTTTACTTGTGTCGTTAATCTCTCTAACTCTTGCTTGCACGTCACCTCAGGAGACGCAAGCAGGCTCCGGAATCGTTTCGAATGTTGACGCTTCCGCCTTGGCCGAACCTAAAAGGACACGTCTCGGGCTTTATGTCACCGCGAAAGAAGCGGCGTCGGTCCTGAAGGACCTCGACAATGTTGTGTTGATTGACGTGCGCGCCCCGGAAGAAACCATGTTTGTGGGCATCCCCGAAGCACCGGCGGTGAACATTCCTTTTAAAACAGTCGATCCGAATTATACCTACGATCCGGAAAAGAGCGCTTATCGGCTTGTTCGAAACGAAGAGTTCGTATCGCGCGTCTTAGCCTATTTGAAGTCGCCCGCCGGCCAGGGCACCCAGACAGTGTTGCTGATGTGCAGATCGGGCGGCCGAAGTGCGAAAGCGGTGGACGCGCTTGCAACCGAAGGCGGGCTGACGACTGTCTATTCGGTTGTCGATGGCTTTGAAGGAGATAAGGACGACAATGGCCGCCGCAATGTCAATGGATGGAAAAATTCCGGTGAACCCTGGACAACGAAGATACCTGAGACCTATTTGTACACGGCACAATAAATAGGGCACCGACAGAACGCACGGTGTTCAAACGCCGATTGAAACGGCGGCTCAGGAAGGAAACAACATGATCGACCCAATTCTCGCCTTGATCGCGTGGACATTCGTGATGTGGGTGTGGATGTACGCAACCCGCATTCCCGCCATGCAAAAGGCCCAAGTGGATCCGGCGGAATTGTCGCGCACCGGCGCCAAGCTTGACCTGCCGCCTGAAGTGTCGCGCATTGCCGACAATTACAATCACCTGCATGAACAACCGACGCTTTTTTACGCGCTGGCGCTTGCGGCCCATATGGCGGGCGCCATTGACCCCGTGAACATCGCACTGGCCTGGGGCTATGTGGGGTTGCGCATTGTGCATTCCCTGGTTCAGGGAACGGTCAACCACATTCCCACACGGTTCGGGATTTTTGTTTTGGCCAGCGTCGCCCTCTTCGCCCTCTTGGTGCGGACGATCCTAGCGGTGTGAGCGGGGCCGCCCCCGCGGCGGTCGGTGTTTAATTCGGTGTAATTCAATTCGGTGACAGTCCACTTAATTCCCCATTTACGACCTGGGGGCGGGGGCCTTAGATAGTTAAGTGGACTGTCACCGAATTGGACTGTCACCGAAATTGTCACCGAAATCCGAAATACTCGGCGCCATTTGGGGGGCGAAAGCGTCTATTCGAACAGCGCTTCGACTGCGGCCAGTAACGTTTCATCGGCAAAGGGTTTATCGAGAATTGATTTTACACCCGCTCTTTCGGCGCGTTTTCGTGCGGTTTCGGTGAGGTTCCCCGATATCATCAGAATCGCGATATCGGACTGTTCGCGCGCAAGATGTTCCGCAAGATCAACACCTGTCATTCCACTCATCTGATGATCCAGGATGATGACATCCGGTGGGGTATTGCCATCCCTCTTCAGAAACGCCGATGCGCTGGCATAGGCATGTGCGGTGTATCCTAAAGATGTGAAAAGTGAGGAAAGAGAATCCCGGACAGCATCGTCGTCATCGATTATTGCTATTGACCTGGTCATTGGTGGCTTCTTTTTTGCTGAACAATTGGTGACGCCTCCAAATTCTCCCACACGCCATATCGAAGACCCTAATTTGGCAAATTGGTGTGTCGATTAAAATACGTACGACTACGTAGTCTGTATTTTCCCGCCGAAACCTTCGGACCGCGTGTTTACTCGCCAATGTCGTCCGCCGTTATGATGCCGGAGGCAAGTGCAATCCGAACCAAATGAGAAAGATTGCGGGCATTAAGCTTTTCGATCACGCGAGAACGATGTATTTCAACCGTGCGGGGGCTAATATCCAGGTTATAGGCAACAACTTTGTTTGGGTGACCAAGGGCCACTTGTTCAAGGACCTGTCGCTCACGGGCGGTTAATCGCCGAATGTTGCCTCGCATCGTTTCTTCGGCCGCGGCATGGGCGTGCATTTTTACACCCCGGGAAAGCGCTTCGCGAACGCTCTGCAGGATGACCTCATCGTCGATGGGTTTCTCGATAAAGTCGACGGCACCCGCTTTCATCGCCTCAACGGCCATGGGCAAGTCCCCGTGACCTGTGATGATAATCACCGGTAACGGGACGCTCTTTTCAAGAAGCAGTTGCTGCAGTTCCAGTCCGCCTAAGCCAGGCATTCGAACGTCGGAAACGATACAGCCGACCGTCCCTTGATCCTTGAGGGTGTCGAGAAAAGCGTCGGCTGACGCGAATGTCTTTGCGGGTATGTCGCACGATTCAAAAAGTGTTCTGAGGGAGTCTCGAACGGCGTCATCATCATCCAGCACGAATACGGTTGGCGTGACGCTCATGACGCTGTCCCTTGTAAAGAGCGTGGCAGGGAAAACTTAAATGTCATACCGTTTAGCGCATTCTCCTCCGCGACAAGCGACCCACCGTGTTCTTCGATAATCGAGCGGCAAATCGATAGTCCAATTCCCATGCCACTTTCTTTCGACGTGACAAAGGCCTGGAAAAGAGTGTCCCTCACGTCGTCATTAAGACCAGGGCCGTTATCGCGAACAGTCACGTCCACATCGCCGTTTGTGGCTTCAGAAACGAACACATCGACCCGCCCGCCGGTTGGGTTTTCGAATGCCTCAAAAGCGTTTCGCACCAGGTTTACAACCACTTGCTGGATGCGAATCTTGTCGATCGACATTGGCGTGATGGACGCGTCCGCCTGAACGTCTATGACAATGGGCGACTTCGTAACAGCCAGCGCCGCTAAATTCGCAGCTTCGGTAACAACCGCGGCAACGTCTTCGACGGATCGCGTGCTATCCCCTTTGACAACAAACTCCCGCAACTGCCGGATAATGTCGCCAGCTCGAAGTGCTTGGTCGACTACTTTTTGGATGCTGTCGACGGCGCGTGACTTTGCATCCGGCTGGTCGCTTTCCAAAAACCGTTTTGCGGCACTTGCATAGCTGGCGATGGCCGTCAACGGTTGGTTTACCTCGTGGGCAAGCTCCGACGCCATTTCACCCATGGCGCTGAGGCGCGAAAGGTGATGCAGATCTGTTTCCAGAACCCGCGCGCGCTCCCGCGTTTCTGCAAGCGCCGCCTCAGCGTCCCGGCGTTTCGTAATATCGCGAAATGAGATAACGGCCCCCAGTTTTTCGCCGTTTTCGATGATCGGTGTGCTGACATATTCTACCGGAAAGCTGGTGCCGTCCTTGCGCCAAAACACGTCTGTATCCACCGTATGCACTTCTCCATCTTTTAACGCCGCATATATAGGGCATTCCGAAACGGGATAGTGGCTGCCGTCGGTATGGGAATGGTGGATCAACTCATGCTGATTGCGGCCGACCATTTCCTCCAATGTGTATCCACACATCTCAACGGCGGCGGGATTGGCAAAGAGCGTGAAGCCGTTCGTGTCGATACCATAAACACCGTCGCCCGACGCCCTCAAGATAAGGTCGGTATAGCGCTGGCTCATTTCCTGGAATTCATCCGCCACGTCACCTGCTCCCCAATCGTTAGCCCTTTCGGAAACTACCTCAATTTTCACATACGTACGACTACGTAGGTACAACTCCGAATTTTTCGGCCATCCGGATTTCGCTAATTCTCCTCGTGTTTGAAGCCAAGCCTGAATGCCAGGCACTCGCGAGGGGAGAATAGCCAATGACGAACATATCCAACAAAGGATCTGTGGAGAGTATTAAGGAATACTCCCTGCTGCAACGCCGGACCGCTCGCCTTGCCGTGCTGATCGAGCAAGACGCGCCCGACATCATCATTCGTAACGAGCGCCGCCTTGTTACCGAGGCATTTTCGCAAATCCTCTCGGCGCCTAAGGGGCAAGGTCGATCGAATGCCTCGGCGGCGCCGGCCCAGCGGCACCCAGGCGGCGGATCCGGAAATCACGCAATCAAAACAGATGAGCCCTTGGTGGCGCTTTCGACAGCGGCGGCCCAACAGTCCGACCCGAAACAAATTGCCCACTTTTACTAACCATTCCTAGTCCGACCCAAAAATTTTGATCCCACCCGATCACCCCACCGGGCAGTCCGCCCACTGAAAAAGGAGATGCATTGATGACGAATCGCGACCAGAAAGTTGAAAAAGAGCCCACCGGCAAGAAGCTGGATCGGCGCCAACTCTTGAATAAAGGCGCTGCGGGCCTTGCGGCCGGGGCAGCGGCCGCCGCCGTTGGGCTTTCCGGATCGACAGCCAGCATGGCCCGCCCGGCCGCTTACGCAGATCCTGCAAATCCAGGTTTGCCTCACATCGACATGGCAATAGATCCAAAACGCACAGCGCTTGTTGTCGTGGATCCACAGGTCGATTTTCTGGACCCGAACGGTGTTGCCTGGGGCGTCGTCGGCGAAAGTGTCTCCGAACACAAGGTTGTCGACAACTTGGAACGTCTGTTCATCGCCGCGAAGGCTGCCGATATGCCCGTGGTGATTTCACCGCACTACTACTATCCGCAAGATCACAAGTGGCAATTCGAAGGCACGCTCGAGCGGGTGATGCATTCGATCGGCATGTTTGACCGCAAAGACCCGCTTGACGTAACGGCGTTTGACGGGTCCGGCGCCGACTGGATGCCTCAATACAAAAAATACATCAATGACGGCAAAACGATCGTCTGCTCGCCCCACAAAGTCTACGGCCCCGAACAAAACGACCTCGTCCTCCAGCTGCGCAAAATCGGCATGGACAAGGTCATCCTGGCCGGCATGTCGGCAAATCTCTGTGTCGAAAGCCACATGCGCGAGCTGCTTGAAACGGGCTTCGAGGTTGCAGTGGTGCGCGATGCCACCGCCGGCGCCAAAGTGCCCGAGGGCGACGGATACCTCGCGGCACTGATCAATTTCCGAATGGTCGCCAACGCCGTTTGGTGGACCGACGACGCCGTCAATCGAATTACGAAAGGAGCGTAGCGATGACCGTGTCCCTTAATCAATTTGCCATTCCAAACAGGAGATTAAAAATGAAGCCGAAACTTACCCTGACCTCACTCCTCGCCGTTGCAACCATTGCCCTAACGAGCCCCGCAATGGCCGCCGATGAATATAATGTCGCCAATGGACTCACCTTAACCGGCGAACCGTTGGGGATGCACGGTGTCGACCCCGTATCCATGTTCGCTCAGGACGTGCCCGCGCTCGGGGATGCGGTTTACACAAGTGCGCACGAAGGTGTGGACTATTATTTCGCCTCCGCGGACACCCAAAAACAGTTCGAGGCCGCGCCCGAGAAGTACTTGCCTCAATTCGGTGGATTTTGCGCCTTTGGTGTTTTCGTCGGCAAAAAGCTGGATGGCGACGTCCGGTACGCGGATATCGTCGACGGCAAGCTTTATCTTTTCGTCAACGCCGCCATCTTCGAGAAATACAAACAGCAAAAACAGGAAGTGATTACCGGCGCGGCCGAAAAATGGCCGGGCATCCAGTCTGTCCCTGTCGCGGATCTCTAAGCCGGTTGGGCTTTGCGGTGATAGGGCCCGGCCCGAACGGGCCCTATCACGTCCAAATGCGCGACAAAGAAACCGCAAAACGCGTCCCGCGTGACACAGCAACCGTCCTCTTCCGATTGATAGAAAGAATGCCATGACCCTACAGGCGCGTTTACACGCAATAGGAAAGCTGCCACTGGGCGCTCGACTTGGATCTTATGTCATTCTCCCCGGGGACCTTTTTTGCGATTGGGTCAATGTTGAAGATACGGAAAGCCGCATGTTGCTGCGCATGTTCGTAAATCTGACCGTCTACGGAAAAGTTTCCGTGTTGCTGGTCCTGCCGTTCGTGTGACACGGCTGAAAAGGGGCGGCCAGATCTTTTTCAAGGCCGCTTCCTCGAAACACTGGGGGGCTATTTCTTCTTGAAGACCAAACAATGGGTATGCGGATAATCCGGCTGTCCGTTCGTCCACCGCACAATGATTTCGGCTTCCGGCCGCAACGCGGTTGAAATCGCATTGCTGAAATCTCTCACAAGGGGGGTATAGCGCCGCCCCTGAAGGTTATCGGCTTGCACCACAACCAGCGCCTGTCGCTTCATCACCCCGGCGACCTGTTTAAAAATGAAGCCCAAGCGTTTCAGATAGGCGTCATACCCTGCCTGTTTCGGGTCGCCCCCAAACAGCGGGTTCCATTTGTGATGGCACGGCATGTAGGGCGGCGAGGTGATGCAAAAATCCATCTTGGGTACGCCAAGGGTGGCGATGTCCGCGGCGTCCCCATGGGTGACGTTCTGCCAATGGTCAAGCTGGCCGGCCGCCCATTCAAAGCGGTCGCGATCGGCTTCGATGCCATAGGGAATGCGCCCCAATTCCTCCGCCACAAAGGCGGTTGTGCCGAACCCCAAAAACGGATCAAACACGCGGTCCTTTTTCTGGGTGTGGGTTTTCAAAAAATACCGCACCAGGCTTTCAGGGTATTTATCGGACCACTCAACGCCCGCCGGGCCGGGACGTTCAATATCAAACGGAAGCTCAATGAAGGCGGGGAACGTCATGTCTTTTTTGCGGTCTTCTCATCGCCACACATTGGCAATGTTCTCATTAAACCGCGACGGTCGGTGTTTGCAACGCCGACCAGACAGCTAGGGAATGCACATGCGGTCGGGGTTACGATCCTTGTACGACGAGGGCAGAGGTCCGTCACCGGGAAGCCATAACGAACGCCTTCGAAGGCGGAATAAAGTTCAATATCACAACCTAAAATTAAGATTATCGAATTGCGCAACGGGAAGCTATAATGTTGAACAAGACACTGAAGTGGAGGAATTGGTGACCAGCCCTCACAATGCGGGAGAATCAAAACTAGGATACATGTATCAGAGCCGCTATGCTTTGTTGCGCTCGTTGATTGACGGCAAAACAAATCCTGGGTTGTCCGTATCAATTGAGAAATTCGATGACGTGGCGTTTGAGGACAACTCGAACACAACTGAGCTTATCCAAACAAAACATCACTCAAGTCCTGGCGACACGACAGACAAAAGCGTCGACATATGGAAAACCCTGAACATCTGGATAAGCTTTGTCCAGGCGGATCCTGCAGGTGCTGCAGATACTCGGTTTGTGTTTCTTACTACTCACACCGCCGCCAATGAATCTGCGCTTTCCAAACTGCGCCCACACCAAGAATCTCGTGACATAGGTGAAGCCATCGCGCTGCTATCAAAAGCTGCTCTAGTTTCAACAAACAAAACTACTGCAAAAGCTCGCCAAGCATTTCTCGATCTCGATGGATCACTGGTCAAGTTATTGGTCGAGAACATATGGGTTTTTGATCAGTCAGCTGACATATCAGGTGTCCGGAGTGAAATCGAAGACGCTCTGTTCTACGCCGCTCCGGAGGGGAAGATAGAACAGTTTGTGGACTACGTTGAAGGCTGGTGGTTTAGCCGCGTAATATCGGCTCTTTCTGGTAATAACAACGACGCCATTCCTGTTCACGCCATTCAGTCCAAGATCAGTGAGGTGCGCGAAAGCTTTCAATCGGGAAAGCTCCCTCTCGATGATGAAATCGACGCGATGCCGGTGTCCGGCGCTCTTCCGGATGATAGCAGGGTCATGGTGCGTCAGATGCAGATCATTCAAGCTTCTGAAAAAGCAGCGATAGCAGCTGTGCATGACTACTATAGAGCTTCGGCTCAACGCTCGCGATGGGCGAGAGAGAACCTGCTGCTTGATGGAGAGGTGGAGCGTTATGATCGAAGCTTAGAGGACGCTTGGCGGCGTAAGCACATTGCAGCATGCGAAGATTCCGGAGCCGATCAAGCAATTCAACTACAGCAAGGTAGGCAGCTTCTACGCTGGGCTTGCTCATTTCCGAAGCCACTTAGAAACCGTGATGAATTGTGGTTGTCGTCAGGCTCTTTTCAAATACTGGCTGATGCATTGAGGATTGGTTGGCACCCCAATTATCAAGACTTAGTCAAGGTGGACGGCGGGCCAGATTCATGACGCTTCCTGATTGGCATAGCCGCGCGCCAGAAGAGGCTGCACATTTCAATCCCGCATATTGCGGCGCGCTCATTTATGAGTTCGTGAAGGAGTATGAGAAATCAACTGATCTGGGATCAGATTTTCCGCTGCCTTTCTGCGCGCTGGCAATCGCAATGCACCCGCAAACCAGAAATGCACTTCCGAAGTCTACGATCACCGGTCTGTATCCCTGGCTGGAAGCAAATTATGCTGCCAAGGTTGGTTTTGCGAGCCGTGTTCAGAACCTACGCCCCTATGTGCAGGAAGCGTTGCGCTATGCCATCGCGAGGGAGGCTATCTTGATTGATGACTCGGGTAAGCTCAGAACAGGCGCGAAAAAAGCTTCGTTCACGCCAAGCTTTCTTCAATCGGTAACGAGTGAGGTGCGCGATACGGTCTCAGCCGTGAAAAAGACTGCCAGGTGGTTCTCCGCTGCCGGAGAAACATCGAGCATACTAGCATCTTGGGGTGTCAGGCTATGAGTTTTACCATTAAATCCGTGAGTATCTATAGCTTTGCCGGTGATCTAAGAACCGTCCAATTCAGCAGGCATGGACTAAACATACTCACTGGTCGTGCCAAAACAGGTAAGTCTTCGATCATTGATATTCTCGATTACTGTTTTGGACGTTCGGAGTGCTACGTTGCGGAAGGCATAATTCGACGCAGTGTCTCGTGGTATGCAGTGGAGATACAGAACCACGACGATGTTCTCTTTATCGCTCGCAGAAATCCTGATCCAGATAAAACGACGAGCCCCGATATCTTCATTCGGCGTGGACAATATGATGAAGCACCGATTTACCCGGAGCTGCAAAAAAATACTACTGAAGAAGCATTAATACGCTTGCTCACACGATTTGCTGGTATAATTGAGAATGAACATCGGCCCCTGACGGGCACGAGGGGACCTCTACAAGCTACAATCCGGCATGCAATATTTCTGTGCTTCCAAAAGCAAGATGAGATCGCCAGCCGTGACAGGTTGTTTCATAGACAAGGTGACCAATTTATCCCGCAGGCTATAAAGGACACGCTGCCGTACTTCCTCGGCGCGGTGGATGAGGATCATTTTCTGCGTCAGAACGAGTTAGATGATGCAAGGCAGGAACTCCGAAAGTTGGAGGCTCAGAAAGAAGCGCTCAAACGTAACTCTGAAGAATCTAATCAGAGAATTCGGCGTTTTATTCTCGATGCGAAGCGCGTTGGAATAATTGATCAAAGTTTTGAGACGCAGGACAACGCTCTCGCACTAGCGGAGCTTCAGAAGGCCGCCAGTACAGAAATTGATTCCCCAACAATCCTATCGGATTCGGCAGACATAATCGTCAGACTCCAAAATGAGTTAGATACGCTGCACCATCAATTTGGTGATGTCCAAAACGATATCCGAGCAACCCGCCACTTTCTAACCGAGCAAACCAGCTTCTCAAAAGAAGCCTCTGAGCAACGTGCTCGATTGTCATCAATCGGTTTGTTTAAGGGACAAACAGAGAATGACAAAATTTGTCCCGTCTGTGATAGCCAATTGGCTGTGCCGACTGCATCTGCCGCAGCGCTTCAATCGTCACTTGAAAACATCGATGGGCAGCTCAGCGCTGTGGCTGCCGAGAGCCCACATTTGCAGCAAAGACTGGATGAACTCAATAAATCAGGTGCCGATATTCGCGCCGCAATTGTTGCCACTCAGCGCAACTTAGAACGCGCTTATCGTGACGACGAGCGTGCTCGTGCGCAACGCGACCAAGTTATTGAACGAGCACGAGTAAGCGGGCGCATTGGTGCTTTTCTGGATCAGACTTCTGCAGCTGACGAGCATGAAGACATCGACCGACTTATTGACAGCGCCAAGCGCAAGGTAGAGGCGCTGGAAGCGCGGGTGAGCACGGACGATATCGGCCAACGAATAGATACATTTTTAAATTTGATCGCCGACTACATGACCGAATACGCGAAAGACCTAGAACTTGAGCATGCTGATGGTCGCATTCGACTCGATCTCAAAAAGCTCACGGTTGTTGCAGATACTTTCACTGGTCCAATACCTCTCAATCGAATTGGAAGTGGCGAGAATTGGATAGGCTATCACGTCGTTACTCACCTTGCCTTACATCGCTGGTTTAGGGACCAGGGAAGGCCTGTGCCTGGAATACTTGTTTTTGACCAGCCGACCCAGGCACATTACCCACCCGAAACGGATCAAGATGGACGCGTTGATAGCTTACAGGATGCGGACAGACGCGCCGTGCAGAGGCTATTTGAGCTGATGAGAGACGCTTCAGATGACATCGGCGAGCACTTCCAGGTTCTGGTACTTGATCATGCCCATCTTGATGAAGATTGGTTCGAAGCTTCGATAATTGAGGAGTGGCGGGGGGATAAGGCGTTAGTGCCAAAATCCTGGATTAACGAAGATTAGAGAGGGCTCTGCGAGATGAAAGCCGCTCGTATACCGCTCAGCGATACACTGGACTGGTTGAGTTTCGATGAGAGTGCACTCATGTTGATTTCAACGCCGGTCTGTCAGCTGGATGATATTGCTGTACTTGTCATCAAAGACTGCAATGGTTGGCTCACACGCTTTTCCGGTTGGTAGAGCAAAAGAGGCTGCTCCGTATTGAGTTCTGGGTACTTTCCTCCAAAAGTCGTGAGCACGATAGGAGTTTCTGGTACCCTGAGTTCTTTCAATGTCACCTGACGATCACTCGTCGCCGAGAGCATATAGCGTCAAACTGTGATATAGTTCGGTCTGAGGGAGGCACCAACAGAAGGTGCTTCAGATGGCCTACCAACGATTAACTCTCCAAAATTCCGCGAACTCTGGATGGAAGCCCCGCGACTATGGGGGGCTAGGGGTGAAAACTTGGATCAACCCCATGCGCCCATTGTCTCTGGGCTGTTCCATCCCGCTTCCCCGTCCCAACCACCCAGTGCGCGCACTTTTTCAAAAGCGCAGCGCACCTGTCTTTGTAGGCGCGTTTCCGGACGGCGAACCGGTTCCCACTTCGCCTGGAAACGCTTACCGGTACCTTGCTAGGGGTGGATGGCCAATGTCAGATTTTGGGGGAGCGGGGCGGCCAGGCCGCCAATTTTGGATCAACCCCATGCGCCCATCGTTGGTAGAACTAGTCACCCCCACCCGGCGCTGCGCGCCGACCCCGGATCAAGTCCGGGGCAGGCTCTTCCCCATCAAGGGGGAGGTAAAGATGATTGCGGCTTACTCTTCCTCCCCCCTCGATGGGGGGAGGTTAGGAGGGGGGTGCCACTACAAAAGTTGGATCAACCCCATGCGCCCATCGAGTCGAGGGGCAAAGGGCGGTAAAACCCCCATTCGTCATTGCGAGCCGACGGTCAGGTCGGCGTGGCAATCCAGAGCCACTTGTTCTGGGATCGCTGCTCCTGGATTGCGTCGTCGCTGCGAGGCAGCGCCTCGCAATAACGGGCGTGGTTGGGTCATCAAGCGGCCCCTATCCCGCTCATCCCGGCCGAGCCGTGGCGCGCGCCGGGATCTCCAGATCCACTCTCCCAAGATCCCTGCTTTCGCGGGGAGGAGCGGGAGAATTGAAGGGGGCCCTTTGGCAACCTTATCCCTTGATGTGCCCGCTTTTATGCTAATAAGAATGTCCTCTTTCTCAGAACGCCAATGGAGCTTTGGCCAAATGACCCAGCCAACAGACGCCCCCGACACCGCCCCCGAAACGATCTATGTCACCCAACACCGCATCGCCTGCGATGGCGGCGGCGGGCCGTTGGGCCACCCGAAAGTGTTCCTGGAGATGGGTCAGGGGTCGCAAGTGGAATGCCCCTATTGCGGGCGCAAATTCATCCTGAAGGAAGACGCGGACGCGGCATCCCATTAATCAAGGCAAAGGCGCCCCGCGGCACCCCCTCTTCCCCCTCGTGAAAGCACCCCCATGGCCAAAAAGAAACCGGCGGACCTCACCAAGGACGATCATCTCTATCTGATCGACGGGTCGACCTTCATTTTCCGCGCCTATCACGCGCTGCCGCCGCTCACCCGCAAAAGCGACGGCCTGCCGGTGGGGGCCGTCAGCGGCTTTTGCAACATGCTCTACAAGCTGGTGGAAGAAGCCCATACGGACGAAGGGCCGTCTCATCTGGCGGTTATTTTCGATGCGTCGTCCAAAACCTTCCGCAATGACATTTACCCGGACTACAAAGGCAATCGGGACGAGCCCCCGGAAGATTTGCGCCCGCAATTCGGCCTCATCCGCGAGGCGGTACGCGCGTTCAACGTGCCCTGCATCGAAATGGACGGGTTCGAGGCCGACGATCTGATCGCCACCTATGCGCGGCAGGCGTCCAAATCCGGCGCCACGGTCACCATTGTCTCGTCCGACAAAGACCTGATGCAATTGGTGGACGACAATGTGGAAATGTTGGACACCATGAAAAACCGCACCATTGGCGCGGACGAAGTGGTGGAAAAATTTGGCGTGGCGCCCGACAAGGTAATCGAGGTGCAGGCGCTGGCGGGGGATTCCATCGACAATGTGCCCGGCGTGCCGGGCATCGGCGTGAAGACGGCGGCGGAACTTATTCATCAGTATGGGGATCTTGAAACTCTGCTCGAGCGGGCAGAGGAAATCAAACAACCCAAACGCCGCCAAAACCTGATCGATCATGCGGAGATGGCGCGCATCAGCAAGGAACTGGTGACCCTAAAAGATGATGTGGCGGTGGACACGCCGCTGTCGGAATTCAGCGTCATCGCGGCGGACCCGCAAGAACTGATCGGCTTTTTGCGGGCCATGGAATTCACCACCCTGACAAAGCGCATCGCCGCCGCCTTTGAGGTTGACGATATCGAAGCCATTGCGCCCACCAAGGCGCTGGCCGCCAGCGAGAAAAAAGCGGCCACAAAAAGCAGCGGTAAAAAAACCAAGGAAAAAGAAGGCGGCACCCCCGGCGCGGTGGTGGACGGGCTCGATGCCGCCATTGATACGGGCGCCTACGAAACCATTGTTACCCTTGAAGATCTGCAGCGCTGGATCGATGACATCAACGAAGCAGGCTTCGTGGCGGTGGATACGGAGACAACGTCACTCGATGCCATGAGTGCGGATTTGGTGGGCGTGTCGCTTTCCATTGAAACGGGTAAGGCCTGTTACATCCCCGTGGGGCATGGGGACCCGGACACATTGGCCCTGGGCGATGAAAACGACATCGAACAGTTGGAGCTGAAGGCCGTCCTCAAACTGCTGAAGCCCATGCTGGAAGACCCGGGCGTGTTGAAAATCGGCCAGAACATCAAATACGACATGCTGGTGCTCAGCCGCTATGACGTGCGCGTGGCGCCCATCGACGACACCATGTTGCTGTCTTATGTGGTGGATGCGGGCCTGCACGGCCATGGCATGGATGAACTGTCCCAATTGCATTTGGGGCACAAACCCATTCCGTTTGAATCCATCGCGGGCAAGGGCAAATCGCAAATCACCTTCAACAAAGTACCGTTGGAACAAGCGTCTGCCTATGCGGCGGAAGATGCAGATGTGACCTTGCGGCTTTACCGCACGCTCAAGCCGAAGCTGGTGTCGTCGCGCAAATCCACCGTATACGAAACATTGGAACGGCCCTTGGTGCCGGTGCTGGTGGACATGGAAGCCAACGGCATCAAGGTGGACCGCAATGTGCTGTCGCGCCTGTCGGGGGATTTTTCCCAGCGCATGGCGGGGCTGGAAGAAGACGTGCACAAGCTTGCGGGGGAAAATTTCAATCTCGGCTCGCCCAAACAATTGGGCGAAATCCTGTTTGACAAGATGGGGCTTGAAGGCGGCAAGAAAACCAAAACCGGCGCCTGGGGCACGGGCGCCGATGTGCTGGAGACGCTGGCGGCCCAGGGGCATGATTTGCCCGCCCGCGTGTTGGAATGGCGTCAATTGTCGAAGCTTAAAAGTACGTATACGGATGCCTTGCCGGAATTCATCAATGCGGAAACGGGGCGCATTCACACATCCTATTCCATGGCGGCAACGCCCACCGGGCGTTTATCGTCCAGCGATCCCAACTTGCAGAACATTCCCATCCGCACCGAGGAAGGGCGGCAGATTCGCACCGCTTTCGTGGCGGAAAAAGGCAATGTGCTGATCAGTGCGGATTACAGCCAGATTGAGCTGCGCGTGCTGGCGCATATCGCGGAAATCGATGCGCTGAAGCAGGCCTTTGCCGACGGGCTCGACATTCATGCCATGACCGCGAGCCAGATGTTCGACACGCCGATCGAGGGCATGGATGCCAGCGTGCGGCGGCGGGCCAAGGCGATCAATTTCGGCATCATCTACGGGATTTCCGCCTTTGGTCTTGCGAACCAATTGGGCATTCCGCGGGGTGAGGCGCAAAGCTATATCAATTCCTATTTCGAACGGTTTCCGGGTATTCAGCGCTATATGGAAACCACCAAGGAACAGTGCCGCGAAGACGGCTATGTGACCACCTTGTTCGGGCGGCACATTCATTACCCGAAAATCAAATCGAAGAATGGGGCGGAACGCTCGTTCATGGAGCGGGCGGCCATCAACGCGCCCATTCAGGGGTCGGCGGCGGATATTCTGCGGCGCGCCATGGTGCGCCTGCCCGATGTGCTGAAAGCGAAGAAGCTCTCCGCGCGCATGTTGCTGCAGGTGCATGACGAATTGGTCTTTGAAGTGCCCAAGGGCGAGGCGGACGAAACCTGCGAGGTGGTGTCGAAAGTGATGTCGGAGGCGGCCTTACCGGCGCTTGATTTCAGCGTGCCGCTGGTGGTGGAAGCGAAAGCCGCCGCCAATTGGGAACAGGCCCATTGACCGGGTGCGGACAAATGCGGTTGAGCGCGTTAAGCGCTGGCCTTCTTTTGGGCGCCGTCGTCGCCGCCCTCTTCCTTGGGCGTGTTGACGCCCGATTGAATGAGCAGGGTGCTGAGTTGCTGAGGGCTGTGGCGCTGCCGGTCGTCGTCGTTGCCGGTTTTGCCAAGCTTCATGAGCGACGGCATGAAGTCCGCATCGCGCATGGTTTGGCGCACGATCTGCCGCGCCACTTCGGACAGTTGTCCTTCGGGGATGACCGACGAGGTGAGCAAGCGCAGCAGGGCGAAGACTTTCTCGGCCGGGGACACTTTGCGGTATTTAATGCCCTTCAGCATGCCCGACCGCTCTTCGATTTCCATCGCCAGGCGGTCGATGCCGTCAAACATGCTTTCCTGATTGTTTTCCTGGAAGTTCGATTTCCGAATGCGGCCTTGGATCTTGGTCAATTGGCCAAGACGCGCGGAGGCGGGCTCCGCGTCGTTGAGGAAATATTGTTCCGTACGCGGAGCACTTAAGAGGCCTAAGAAAAATTTGCCTACGGAACGCTTATTCGCCGAACCCACAATGTTCTCTTCTAGGTCCAGCAGTTTCTCCAGACGGTCATAGGCGTTCTCGCAGGTGGACAGATAGGTATCGACCCGATCCGCCATGACGAATTGTTTGGACCGCGTGGTGAAAGCATCGAGGATTTCATCCGCACTGATAAGCGAGCCCTGGCCCAGCACCATGCGGTTCGCGAGCAGGCGGCAAATCTGAATCTCCTCGTCGATGGAGCTGGGGCACAGACGCCGCGCGCTGCTGATCTCTTTCAAGATCCGCCGCGCAATCGCGATGCGGGATTCAAGCAGCTGTCCTTCGGCGAACAGTTTCGACAAGGTCCGCACGCCATGGGCTATGGATTTGTCCTTGGTGTTGATCTTGCCCAGGAACAAATCGGTGATCACCAGAAGCGCATTGCCGAGGTCCTTCTGGTCGCCCAGCAAATCGCCCAGCGCGGCATTGCCGCTCAGCATTTCGGCGATCAGCGCATCAATCGTGTTGAGCGCCTTGTCGCGTATCTTGCCCTCGGCGGGCACTTGGTCGATAAGGTCCAGGATCAGGGCCAGTTTTTCGCGCCAGCTGTCCGCCGATTCAATATGCGCCGCAATCGCGCTGTTCATTATATAGCTGGCGTTCTGCTTGCTTCTGAGGCCCTCGCAGATTTTTGAAAAGCCCAGCTTGCGAATGTTCGGGAACATGCCGGCTTGCGCGTCGCGCAGCACGCGGCTGATGGCTTTGTCCACCAGCTCGTTCAGCTTCAGCATGGTTTGTTGCACGGGCTGACCGGTGGCACCCGCGTGTTTGACCGCCATCTTCTGAATAGCGTGCTGAAGTTCCGTGCCCGCCTGCTCGAGGCGGTTGATGTGGGGCGCGTGGTGAAGCAATTCCGTAGGGGTGATGCGCCAGCGCGACAAGGCCTGGCGCAGCAAACGAGCGATTGTCCGGCGCGCGTGCATGGAATACAGATCTTCCGGTTTAAAGCAGGGGAGCTGGATTGTCTTTTTGGACGCCGTATCCTTCGACGGCGCCGGATCTTCCGTGTCGCCGTCCTGAAAAACACGCAGGCTTCGGAAGTCACCGGTCTTTTCGTCAAAGGTCTCTTTTAAGACCCGCACACCGCGCGCGCCGCCCTGCCGAAGGACTTCCTTTGCTTCGTCGATGGCTTTGGTGCGATCGTAATGTGCGCACAACATTGTCCACGCGCCGAACTTTTCCTTGCGGACGAAAATCTCAAAATGAGTAGATTTTGATGACATCGGCTGGCTTGGTTTGAGTGCACACATGTCGGGCCCCAGGTGCCCAAGCCGAACCCTGGCATATTTCGCTTAAAACCTCGTAAACTGCAGCTTCCAACAACTATTTATAGTTGTAGCATTCACGCTGCGGTTGGTGCTGCGGCCTTTACATCCGGATCGACATGGCCTTCGAAGATCTGGAAGTTCTCAATGAACATGCCCACCAGCTTCTGAGCTTGCGCGTCATAAGCCGCCCCATCGCTCCAGGTTTGGCGCGGGTCGAGGATTTTGCTGTCGACGTCATGGAGGGACGTCGGCACTTGGAACCCAAAATTGGGATCCGTGCGCATTTCCGCATTTGAGAGCGACCCGTCTAAAGCTGCCGTTAACAAAGCCCGCGTCGCTTTAATCGGCATGCGATTGCCGACCCCATAGGCACCGCCGGTCCAACCGGTATTGACCAGCCAGCAATCCACCGAATGGGTGGCGATCAGATCGCGCAGCAGATTGCCATATTCGCTTGGGTGACGCGGCATGAACGGGGCGCCAAAGCACGTGGAGAAGGTGGCTTGTGGTTCCGTCCCAAGACCTTTTTCAGTCCCGGCAACCTTCGCGGTGTAGCCGGACAGGAAGTGATACATGGCTTGACTGGGCGTCAGTTTGGCGATCGGAGGCAACACGCCAAAAGCGTCAGCCGTCAGCATAATGATGTTTTTTGGGTGTCCCGCCCGGCCCGTTTCCGAGGCGTTGGGGATGAAGCTTAGCGGATACGCGCCGCGGGAGTTTTCCGCCAGCGTCGCGTCATCCAAATCCAGCTCGCGGGTGTCCTTGTCCATCACAACATTCTCAAGGACGGTGCCGAACCGTTTCGTGGTGGCGTAGATTTCAGGCTCTGCCTCTTCCGACAAGCGGATCATCTTTGCGTAGCAGCCGCCCTCAAAATTGAACACACCATTTTCGGACCAGCCATGTTCGTCGTCGCCGATCAAGGTGCGGTTTGGGTCGGCGGAAAGGGTTGTTTTGCCGGTGCCGGACAGGCCAAAGAAAATGGCCGAATCGCCGGCTTCTCCCACATTCACGGAGCAGTGCATCGGCATGATGCGTTTTGGAGGCAGCAAGAAATTGAGGATTGTGAAGACTGATTTTTTCATTTCACCGGCATAAGACGTGCCGCCGATGAGAACCAATTTCTTTGCGAAATTTACCGCAATAATGGTTTCACTGCGGGAGCCGTGTTTGTCCTGCGACGCCTGAAAGCCCGGTGCATCGATAATGGTGAATTGAGGGTCAAAATTGGGGAGTTCTTCGGGTTTAGGTTGGATCAGCAGATTTTGGATGAACAGGGAATGCCAGGCATATTCTGTGATCACCCGAACAGGCAGCCGATGATCCAGGTCCGCACCGCCAAACAGGTCTTGAACAAAAACTTCGCGCCCCTGCAAATAGGCCGTCATGGAATCAAAAAGAGCATCGAAATGCTCTTCCGTCATGGGCTTATTGTTGTCCCACCAAACGCTGTCTTCCGTCAGCGAATCGCGCACAACGAATTTGTCTTGAGCCGAGCGACCGGTGTGTTGACCTGTTTCCACCACCAGCGGACCATGCTTTGCAATGTTCCCTTCTTGGCGATCTATGGCGAATTGGTAGAGTGACGCTGCGTCATGGTTCCAATGGGCAGCCTTAAGATTTGTAAGGCCGTTTTTGTCCAAGCCAATTGAACTAATACTTGGTCCTGTCTGATTCACCGTCTCGATCCTTTTTTGACACCCTGGTGCCCGACAGCGCATTTCAAAGCAGCAGCGCGGGCTTTTAAAAACTTCCACTTGGCCGGTTTCGGCTCATTTGTTTGATTTTGCTGTTGAAAGCAAATCTCATAGAACTTGCGAAGGCCTCGCACAATAGTCATCCACATTCGCTGGTGCAACTGCATCACGGATGCAAGACAATCGAAACAAACCCCCATTGGCTGCTTACACCGCCGCCAAATGTCTTTTTCACAGATAAAACGTGGTTAACACAATGTTTAGATGCACGAATCCAGAAGACACGATGTCACGTTTATTCGTGCAAAATTCTTATGACCGTTGAACAACAGCCACCCGACCTTCCGCTCGCTCAGGTTCCCAAATGGCCGCCGCCGAATACTGTGATGGAACATATCCGCCGCACGTTGGCGCTAGCGGGGCCATCAATGGCAGCTCGTGTTGGGATATTGGTCATGTTCACCACAGACACACTGATGGTGGGCCGCGCGGGCGGGAACGAGCTGGTCTATCTGGGGCTCGGCCTCACCATTCAGATGGTCCTTATGATGATCGCCATCGGATTCATGCAGGGGGGAATGATTCTCACCGCTCAAAATTTTGGCGCTCAACGATATCGGCGGTGCGGGGCTGTTTTAAAAGTTAGCCTCGCGGTTGGGGCGGCTCTTGGCGCTTTCTTCGCCATCGTTTCCTTCATCACAGAACCCGTCTTGTGGGCGACGGGCCAAGATCCCTCGCTGATCCCCGGCGCATCGACTGTCGCTCTTCACTTCGCATGGGGCATGCCGGGCATGCTGCTCTATATCGCTTGCAGTTACTTTATGGAGGGCATCACGCGTCCCATTTTCGCGATGTTGGCGATGATTCTTGGCAACGTCTTGAACATCGCACTCAACGTCGTCTTTGTTTTCGGTTGGGGTGAACTTGTCGATCCGCAAGGCGCGTCGGGCGCGGTCATTGCCACCTCCATCACGAGATGGTTTGTCTTTGCGTTCATGGCGGGGGCCATTTGGTTCGCAACGGATCGTCAGAAATACGGATTGTCGTTCGGATACGGTGATAGAAGCCCATCGTACTTTCTCGGATTGACCGGCCGAATGCTGCGGATCAGTTACCCGATGGGCATCGGCCAGGGGTTGGATGCGGCAGCATTTTCATCGTTGGTGTTGATGGCCGGGTTGATTGGCGCCGCTGCGACGTCCGCTCATCAAATCACCCAAAACGTGGTTTCCTTGGCCATGATGGTTGCGATTGGCATGTCGGCGGCGACGGCGGTGCGCGTGGGCAATGCGATCGGTCGCCGCGATCCTGACAACGTCAAACTTGCCGGATGGACCGGCGTGGGATTAGGGATCGCCATCTTGGCGCCCGTCGCTGCTGCATTCACCCTGGTGCCTGCGGGGTTTGCCTCACTGTTTACGTCAGACGGTTCCGTCACGGCCATCGCAACAGACACGATATGGGTTGCGGGTATTATCTTGGTTTTCAACGGCGCCTTGTGGGTCACGTTAGGGGCGCTTCGGGGCACTGGCGATACGTTTGCTGCCATGGTGATACAGGTTTTGCCGCTTTGGATCGTGGCTGTGCCTCTCGGCGCCTACCTGGCGTTCAGCCTCAAGTTCGGGGCAGTGGGCCTCTATTACGGATTGTTTGTGGGCATACTGATATCGTTGATTGCGGTATTTTGGCGGTTCCGTCAGATTACCCGGCGACTGGCGTTTTGAACGGCATTTTGGCGTGGCGCTTGTCACACGACCATCCGAAAAGCGAGATATTAACGGTTTTTGCCGCGTTTTCGCCGTTTTCGCGTGATGGCAATCACGTTCGGTAAATCTTATATTGGGTATAACTCTGAAGATGGTCCGACAGGGGGATCTTCAAAGAATTAGGTGGCTGGAATTCATGGCGACAATCGCGCTCGTAGATGATGATCGTAACATACTAACGTCGGTGTCCATCGCACTGGAAAACGAAGGGCATCACGTTCGCACCTATACGGATGGTGCGTCCGCCTTGGCGGCGTTGACGGCAACACCGCCAGACCTTGCGGTGCTGGATATCAAAATGCCGCGCATGGACGGAATGGAGGTTCTGCGCAGGCTTCGTCAGAAAAGCAATCTGCCCGTCATTTTCCTAACGTCGAAAGACGAAGAGGTGGACGAACTGATGGGGCTGCGCATGGGAGCGGATGACTACATTCGGAAACCCTTTTCGCAGCGATTGCTCATCGAACGCATACGGACGATTTTGCGCCGGCAGGATGCGGGTGCTCCGGGGACTGGAGCAACCGAAGAAACACAGGCGCTTGTGCGCGGAAAGCTGACGATGGACCCTCAACGGCACACCTGCACCTGGGATGGTAAGGAAGTGGTGCTGACTGTCACCGAGTTTCTCATTCTGCAAGCGCTCGCCCATCGACCCGGCTTCGTGAAAAGCCGGGATAATCTGATGGACGCAGCCTATGATGATCAAGTCTATGTAGACGACCGGACGATCGACAGTCACATCAAGAGACTGCGGAAGAAGTTTAAGGCGACCGACAACGACTTTAATTCGATCGAAACGTTGTACGGGGTCGGTTACCGATATCGCGAAGAATGACGCTTCGATGGATGCACCCGCGCGTGATGAGGGCCGGCTTCAGGCCGATTTTAGGCCCGCTCCGCTTTGGGATCAGGACGAGAAAGAACCGTCCGATCGCCTAAAGCCCCTTAAAGATGCCTTGTCGAAAGTGCGGGACGCGGCAACTCGGTCAGAAAAAACCGACAGCAGTGCCGACCAAAAGCAACGCTCGAAATTGGTCCGCAGGGGGCCATTCTCATCACTCACGCGGCGGATCATTTCCTACAACATTGTCGGCCTTATTATATTGGTGGCGGGTGTGTTGGTGCTGAACCAATATCAAGCGGGGTTGATTGACGCGCGTATCAATTCGCTTGCCACGCAAGGTCAATTGATCGCCGGTGCCTTGGCGGAGTTCGCTATTCTCGATCCGGAGATCTCAAATCCGGAACCTCAAATCGCGATTGATGCTGCCATTCCGATTATCCGGCGCATGGCATTGGTGACCAACACGCGCGTTCGGCTCTACGATAGTCATGGTGATCTCGTTCTCGACTCTCGCAACCTCATATCCGTCAATCGGGTGAGGTCCTATCAACTACCGCCTCCGGGGGCCGTGCTCGGCGATTGGCCGGTTGTGGGCAGGATCTATGATTGGATTGTCGGGTTTTTGCCACGGTCAAATCTGCCGCGATACGACGAATCTCGCCAAGACTCGGGTTGGAATTACGAAGAGGTGGCTTACGCCCTTGCGGGCGACCCCTATCATATGATCCGCGTGACCGATAAAAGCGAGATGGTCATCAGCGTGTCCGTTCCAGTCCAGCGGCTCAAAGTGTTGCAAGGGGCATTGCTACTGTCCACAGAGGGGGGCGATATTGACGAAATCGTCCGTACAGAGCGGTTGTCAATTTTGCAAACTTTTTTGATCGCGTTGTGTGTTACCGTTTTGCTCTCCATTTTGCTTGCGCAAACGATCGCCCGGCCTATTCGGCGCCTGGCCGAAGTGTCAGAGAAGGTGCGGTTTGGCCGTGACGGGCGCGTGCCTATCCCTAATCTGAAGGGCCGCCAGGATGAAATAGGTGACTTGTCCATCGTTTTGGGGGACATGACCGATGCCTTATATACGCGTATCGATTCTATCGAACAGTTCGCCGCGGACGTGGCGCACGAAATCAAAAATCCGCTAACGTCTTTGCGGAGTGCGGTTGAAACACTAGAGGCAACCACCGACCCGAAACGTCAAAAAAGATTGCTCGGTATCATTATCGAAGATGTGGCACGCATCGACCGACTTATCACGGATATTTCGGATGCGTCGCGATTGGATGCTGAACTCACGCGGACCGAGATGGGGGATGTGTGCATTCCTGTGTTGCTCGAAACCTTGACCAAAATTTATGACGCCACGCAAAAGCCGGGCATTCCGACCATTCGACTGACGATTGACAGTGGTGCCCTACCGCCGGAAGCTCTGACGGTTCCCGGGTTTGAGCACCGGCTGGGTCAAGTGGTGCGCAATATTATCGACAATGCGATCTCATTTAGTAAGCCTCAGGATGAAATTCGGCTGCACGCAAAACTGGCCGACAAGAACATCGTTATTACGATTGACGATCAGGGGCCTGGTATCCCGGAAGAGAACCTGGAGACAATATTCGAGCGATTCTATACGCAACGTCCGTCTGCGGAAGATTTCGGGAAAAACTCGGGCCTTGGCCTTGCCATTTCAAAGCAAATTATTGAAGCCCACCGGGGGCGGATTTTTGCGAGCAATCGCCGCGATTCAAAAGGGGTGGTGCAAGGGGCGCGTTTCACGATAGAGTTGCCCTTATGACGGCCGCCGAGCAAAAAGTTCTTCATGCCACCTGTGTTGAGATAGGCTCTGCCGGCATTATGTTGCGTGGCAAGCCCGGCTCAGGAAAATCAGACCTGGCCTTAAGGCTCATCGATGGTGGGGCCCGCCTGGTGGCGGATGATCAGGTGATCGTTTCCCTGGAACGTGGACGCATCATTGCCCGCCCGCCCTCTACAATTTTGGGGCGGTTAGAAGTGCGCGGTATTGGCATCATTGATGTGCCCGTGGTCAAAAAAGCGAAACTGCAGCTCATCGTGGATTTGGTCCCTGCCGACCAAGTGCCGCGCCTTCCGGACCGGCGGCAAGAAGACATTTTGGGCGTATCCGTAAATCTGATCGCGTTAAGCCCGTTCGATGCATCTGCGGCGGCTAAGCTGCGCCTTGCGGTGAAAGCCTTTGGTCAAAAGAAATTCCGCCACAATATTGCCGGGGCAAAATAAAATCTCAACGAACTGCGCCAAGAAGGCTTGCCCTTAGGGGATGAACTGTATTTTAGTGTCGGTATCGGATTGGCGCATTCCTCAGACGATCTGGACGGTCTCAATGTCACGATTGGAGACAGTTTTGGGGACAGCCTTAATTTGCGCCTCAGTGAAGGCAAACCTCTCTTTGGGTAGTGGTTCTCTAGAATGATTGGATTGGTTTTGGTCACCCATGGGCAATTGGCCCAGGAATTTGTGCGGGCAACAGAACATGTTGTGGGACCGCAAGACTCAGTGCAGTCGATCTGCATTGGGCCCGACGATGACATGGAAGAGCGCCGGGAAGAGATCCAGAACGCCATCCAAGAGGTGAATAGCGGCGACGGCGTGATTGTACTGACTGACATGTTTGGGGGAACGCCGTCCAATCTGGCGATCTCTTTCATGGGCAAAGGTCAGGTTGAGGTCATCGCCGGTGTGAATTTGCCCATGCTCATCAAGCTCGCCAGCGTGCGCAAAGAGACCTCGTTGGAGGAAGCGGTCGCTCAAGCGCAAGAATCTGGGCGCAAATATATCAATGTGGCCTCTCGGGTCTTGTCCGGCGAATCATCGTGACAGACGGCGTGGAGACGAAATTGGCGGGCCTGGAGCGCGGCGAAGACGGCGTTTTGTCGCTCCATGTACCTATTCAAAACAAAAAGGGCCTGCACGCACGGGCGTCAGCGAAGTTTGTCCAATGTGCCGAGCAGTTCGATGCGGATATTCGCGTGTCGAAGGATGGGGCCGATGTGGCCGGAACGTCGATCATGGGGCTCATGATGCTGGCTGCGGCGACGGGGTCTACCATACATATCAGCGCCAAGGGATCAGCAGCCGAGGAGGCGCTGGAAGCCCTGGTCTCTCTGGTGAATCGCAAATTCGACGAGGATGAGTGATCTCAGGCCTTAAGAGCATTTAAAAATATAAAGATTTCTTTATATCCTCTTGCATAGGATCGGAACCCTTTGATATACAACGGTGAAATCTCGCCAAATGCGGCCGGAACAACCCGTGGCCGCCACTGTACTCTAACCTGAGGAGCTGCCATGAGTGGGGCGCAAGACTACAAAGTTGCTGATATCGGCCTGGCCGACTGGGGCCATAAGGAAATCGCGATTGCCGAAACCGAAATGCCGGGCTTGATGGCCCTTCGGGAAGAATATGGCGACACCAAACCTCTAGAAGGTGCCCGCATTACCGGGTGCTTGCACATGACCATCCAAACGGCTGTCCTGATTGACACGCTGCACCATCTGGGCGCGGATATCCGCTGGTCGTCGTGCAACATTTTTTCGACCCAAGATCATGCGGCCGCTGCGATCGCGGATAAGGGCATCCCGGTTTTCGCTTGGAAGGGCGAAACAGAAGAAGAATATTGGTGGTGTGTGGAGCAAACCATTCAAGGACCGGATGGCTGGACACCCAATTTGCTTCTGGACGATGGCGGCGATCTCACCCAATTGATGCATGAAAAGTATCCGCAGCTGGTTGAAAACTGCTTGGGTGTGTCGGAAGAAACCACCACCGGGGTGCTGCGTCTCTATGACATGGCGCGCGACCTGACCCTAAAGATCCCAGCGATTAATGTGAATGACTCGGTGACCAAGTCGAAATTCGACAACCTTTATGGCTGTCGGGAAAGCTTGGTGGACGGCATTAAGCGGGCGACCGACGTGATGCTGGCCGGCAAAACCGCGGTTGTTTGCGGCTATGGGGATGTGGGCAAGGGCTCGGCGGCCTCCCTGCGCAGTCAGGGCGCCCGCGTGAAAGTCACGGAAATCGATCCGATCTGCGCGCTGCAGGCGGCCATGGAAGGGTACGAAGTTACCACCATGGAAGATGCGGCCTCAGAAGGCGATATCTTTGTTACCTGCACGGGGAACAAAGACATCATCACCATCGACCATATGCGGGACATGAAAGACCGCGCGATCGTCTGCAATATCGGCCACTTCGACAGTGAAATTCAGGTCAATGCGTTGCGCAATTATTCTTGGCACAATGTGAAACCGCAGGTGGATGAAGTTGAATTCCCGGACGGCAAGCGCCTTATCCTTTTGGCGGAAGGCCGGTTGGTGAATTTGGGCTGTGCGACAGGGCACCCGAGCTTTGTGATGAGCGCGTCCTTTACCAACCAAGTTTTGGCTCAGATTGAACTTTGGCAAAACCATAAAAACTACGACAAGCAAGTTTATGTGTTGCCGAAGCATTTGGACGAAAAAGTTGCCAGCCTGCACCTGGCGAAACTGGGCGCAAAGCTCACCACGCTGACTGACGATCAGGCCAACTATATCGGTGTGCCGCAGGTCGGGCCGTTCAAGCCGGAACACTACCGCTACTAGTTCCTAGCGCGTCGGACAATTCGTTTCCGGATTGTCCGCCCACAGGCGAACCCTTTGAAGCCCCAGCTTTTTGCCTTTCTGGCGGAACGCTGGGGTTTCTTATTTGGCGCGTCTAAGCTTTAATCAAGCGTACTGATTCGCGTGTCACCATTTTTCTGTCAAGGCCAGCAGATGCGACCCCTTTCTGTCCCCCCATTGGGACGTGCGGTGCTGAAGAAGCGATTGTTGTGTTCGGTCACATCGGCGTGCGGCGCCCTGTGGTCGTCCGCGGGCTGGGCAGCGCCGGAGGTCAGTGCCCAAACCATTGACATCGCCCAGTTTTATCTGCCCGTTTTTGTCACCACGTCTGCGGTGATGTTGGCCATTGGCGCTGTTTTGTGGGCCCAGCGGGAAGTTCAGAAAGCGTCCCGGCGCGAAACGAAACTGAATGGTTTGTTGTCTGCCCTGGAAGCACGGTTCGACCGAAACGAAGCCATTCTTGCGGCCGAACCCGGTGCGGTGTTTGTGTGGCCACCGTTGGATGCCGACACGGATCGGGACACGGATATAGCGGTAAGCGAAAATGCCACCGGCGACATTGCAACGCCCCGGCTATTAGGACGTGTGGGCGGGCTGGTCGATCCTGCCATCGGTGGCAGCTTTACGGCTTTGCTGGAGGCGCTAGAGACACAAGAGCGTGGACGCCTTGAAAGCGCCGTACAGTCGCTTCGGGATCGGGGAGATGCATTTTCCATCAGTGTCAAAACAAAAGATGGGCGTGCTTTCGATTTTGATGGACGCCCGGCATCCGACCAGGCGGTGGTGTGGGTGCGCGATGCGTCCGCGGAACAGGAAGAACTGACGCATCTCCGCAATGCGGTAACGGACCTGGAGCGGAAGAACGGATTGCTTGATCGCCTTTTCAACAGCCTGCCGTTTCCGGTTTGGCATCGCGATCAAGACCTCACTCTCGACTACGCCAATGCTGCATTTTCACATGCGGTGGACGCACCAACCCCCGCGGAAGCCATTGACAAACAAGCGACCCTTGATGGGCATGAAAAGGCTCTGTGCCTGACGGCCAAAGAACAAGACCGGGCGCGCACCGAACGGCGTCACCTTGTGCTGGACGGGGACCGCCGCGCCATGGACATCATTCTGTCTCCCCTTGCGGATGGGGTGGGGGCGATAGCCATCGATCAGACAGATGCGGAAGAAGCAGAGCAAGAGCTGTCGCGGCATACCAAGGCCCATCGGGAAACGCTTGATAAACTTCGCACGGCCGTGGCCATTTTTGGTCCCGATCAAAGACTGTCGTTTTTCAATCGCGCCTATGTTCGCCAGTGGCGTTTGGACGAGGATTGGTTAGAGACCCATCCGAAGGAAACCGAGATCTTGGACCTGCTGCGGGAAGCACGCCGATTGCCGGAACAAGCGAATTTCCCCGCCTGGAAAAAGCAACGGGCGGAACTTTACAGCAAGGTGATCGACCAGCCGGAAGAGCTATGGCACCTGCCGGATGGCCGCACCTTGCGTGTCATCTGCCAATCCCATCCGTTCGGCGGTCTCATTTATCTGTATGAGGATGTTACCGATCAGCTGGCGCTCGAAAGCTCGTTCAAACTGCTGATTAATGTCCAGCGCGCGACACTTGATAATCTCTATGAGGCGGTGGCCTTTTTCGGTAGCGACGGTCGTCTCAAACTGTTCAATTCGGCCTATGCACGGATTTGGGAGCTGGATCCCAAAAAGCTGGCTGAAGAACCTCACTTTGAAACCATTACCGACTGGTCCGAACCCTTGCACGGTCATGATCCGGAATGGGCGCGGATGGCAGCACCGATTACGTCGATTGAGGCGGAGCGCCGCCCCGTCACTGGCCAGTTGGAACGTCAAGACACCTCCATGATTCAGTTTGCGGCCATGCCGTTGCCGGATGGCGCGACGCTGCTGACCTTTATGGATGTAACCGACACGGTGCGGGCGGAACGGGCGCTGATTGAACGCAATGAAGCGCTGGAGCAAGCCGACAAGTTGAAGTCCGAATTTGTTAGTCACATGTCCTATCAACTTCGGACACCGCTCAACACGATCCTTGGTTTCTCCACCATGTTGCAGGAAGGTATCAACAGCGCGCCGTTGGAAGACAAGCAGCAAGAATATGTGGGTAATGTTCTTCAAGCATCGAACCACTTGCTGCGGTTGATCGACGACATTCTGGACCTTGCCACCATCGAGGCAGGCCGCATGGTGCTGGATCTCGACACGGTGGACGTTGCGAAAGTGCTGCAAGATGCCATTCCGCTGGCTCAGGAATGGGGGCAGGAGCAAAGCGTCAAGGTGCTTACCGACATTGGTGAAGGACTTGGCCGCATTGATGCCGATGCCCGGCGGGTCAAGCAAATCGTGCTCAATCTGGTGTCAAACGCGATTGCCTTCTCACCGCGAGATGGCGACGTGACGATCGGTGCGAAGCGCACAGGCGCCGATATTCGCATTTGGGTGGAAGATCACGGGCCGGGCATCGCGCCACGCGCCCAGGCAACGGCGTTTAACCGCTTCGAGAGCCGAGGCGCAGGCGATGGCCGGCGGGGGGCCGGTATCGGTCTGTCACTCGTGAAAAGCTTTGTGGAGCTGCATGGCGGTTGGGTGGAACTTGAATCCAAAGCCGGCAAAGGCACGATCGTTACCTGCCATTTGCCGGATCGGGCCGTCATCCCGCACGGTCAAAACGCTGCCGAATAAGATCTGCCTACAGATGGTCGTGCGTTAATGCTGAGATTGGGGCAGGCGAACGATTAAACCGTCAAGCTCGTCCGTCACCTGAATTTGGCAGGACAGGCGGCTGGTGTCTTCCACTTCAACGGCGAATTCCAACATGGTTTCTTCCATGTCTTCCCGAGAGCCGGTCTTGTCCACCCAGGCCGGGTCCACATAGACATGACAGGTGGCGCAGGCGCAGGCCCCGCCGCAATCCGCGTCAATACCGGGGACAGAGTTCTTGATCGCCCCTTCCATCACGGACAGGCCGCTTGCAACGTCTACGGAATGTTCGGTGCCGTCATGTTCAATATAGGTGATCTTGGGCATAGAAGGGACGTCCTTGTTTCTACATCATTTCTTTCATCGACACGGACATGTCGGCGAGTTTTTCTGGGGCGACTTTCGCCGTGGCGCCAACCAACCGTTTGCCGATCATAAATTCGGGTACAGCATTGACCGCGTCCACCGCGATGATGGCGCCTTCTTTCAAATAGAAGACCGCAAACGACTTTTCATCTGGATTGCCACGTACAACGGTTTGGTCATAGCCGAACGACAGACCGGCAATCTGGAGTTTGATGTCGTATTGATCGGACCAGAACCACGGCACTTCGTTATAGGCTTTTTTATTGCCCATAATGGTGTTGGCGACGGCTTTGCCTTGATCGATGGCGTTCTGAACGGATTCCAGGCGAATGCGCCGCCCCACCAATTCGCTGGGCAGATTTGTGCAATCGCCCGCGGATAAAATATCGGGGTCCGATGTTTCCGCGAATTCGTTGACGGTGATGCCGTCATTCACATCCAAACCCGCATCCTTCGCCAGCTGATCTTCCGGCAGAATCCCCACGCCGATAATCACGATGTCCGCGGCAATAGTGCCGCCATCATTGGTTTCGACGCCAGACACATGGCCGCCCTCACCTAGAATTTTCGTTACACCGGCGTTGACGCGCAAATCAACACCCGCGTCTTTGTGCAGTTTTTCGAAGAAGGCAGAGATTTCCGGCGCCACGACCCGGTTCATCACCCGGTCGGCCATTTCCACAACCGTAACAGATGCGCCCAATTTCAAGGCGACGGCGGCAACTTCCAATCCGATATAGCCGCCCCCGATAATAGAGACCTTAGACCCAGGCTTAAGGGCCCCCCGAATGCCGTCCACATCGTCCACCGTACGCAGATAGAACACTTCCGGCAGGTCGGCGCCGGGGATCGGCAGTTCGCGCACCCGCGACCCCGTTGCCAGCACAAGTTTGTCGTAAGGCACAACTTCGCCCGTCGACAGAGCAACGGTTTTCGCCGCACGATCAATCGAGTCCGCTTTCGTCTTCAAGCGAAGGTCGATATCCGCGTCCGCGTAGAAGCTTTTCGGCTTCAGCTCCAAGCGATCCACATCCATCTCGCCCATGAGATATTTCTTGGACAAGGGCGGGCGTTGATAGGGCGCATGGGGTTCATCCCCAATAAGAGAGATGGTCCCTTCAAACTTGGCGGCACGGAGGCTTTGGGCTACTTGCCCACCTGCTTGTCCCGCCCCAATTATGACGACTTTTTCCGGCATCTCTTTCTGGCTGCCTTTGCTATCTTGGAAGCTCGGTACCATGTATTGGTCGCGGGTTTGAATCAACCCTTCCTTGAGCCTATGGCGACGCTTTGCCTCAAGTATGGGGCCCTAAACCGAGCGATGGGGCATCGGGGTAAAGCGTTGGTCCAAAATGAAACAATTGCGGGAAGCTTCGGTGTCACCAATTCACCAACTGGTCCTCGAAAGCGAAACTGACTTGATGGCTCTCGGGGCTAAAATTGCCACAATTATGCAAAAAGGTGATGTTATCTGCCTGATTGGCGGGCTGGGAGCGGGAAAAACCACATTTGCGCGCGGATTTATTCAGAAAACCCAGCCAGAAGGCACCGAAACTGAGATCCCCAGCCCCACATTCACGCTGGTGCAAACCTATGAAACACAACGGTTTCCCATCTGGCATTTTGACTTTTACCGCATAGAAAGCCCTGAAGACGTATATGAGATAGGTCTCGAGGAAGCGCTCGACACCGGAGTTACTCTTATTGAGTGGCCGGAGAAGGCAGCGGATCTGCTGCCGGAGGAGCGGCTTGAGATCCATATTGAGCCCATTGAGAATGGCCGCCGGCTCAGGTTTTTCGGTCATGACAGCTGGGCCAAAAGAATAGAACAACTGCGACTAACCGTATGACTCGTGACGATCAAATAAATGACTTTCTAACCGCCGCCGGGTGGGGCGATGCCAAACGCAGCATGCTTGCCGGTGATGCCTCTGCCCGCCGCTACGAGCGGATCGCCGGTTCTCAAGGCAAGGCGGTGCTGATGGATGCGCCGCCGGAGCCGGGCGAAGTGGCCGACGGTCAGGCCACCGGCTACAGCGCGATCGCTCATTTGGCCGTGGATTGCCGCCCCTTCGTTTCTATTGCCCGACATTTAAAACGGTTTGGTTTCAGCACGCCGACGATCCTGGCGGAAGATGTGGCCAACGGATTACTTCTTTTAGAGGATTTGGGTGACGATGTTTTTGTCTCTCTCTTGTCCGGTTCGAAGATTGATCGCGCGTTGGAACGAGAGCTTTACGCGGGCGCGGTAGATCTTCTGGTCGATTTGCACAGCCGCCAAGAACAGGGGCCTCTGCTGGGGGCCAAGAATGGCGTGCCTCACGAAGTGGCCCCCTATGATGCGGCAGCGTTGAAGATTGAAACGGAGCTGGTGGTCGATTGGTATCTACCCGGAATAATGGGTATCCCAGAAGTGCCGAGTGACATTCGTCAATCCTATTTGGATGCTTGGCAAGCCCTTCTGCCGCAAATGCAGGAACCAAACCCGGTTCTGTGCCTGCGGGACTATCACGCCGGTAACTTGATCTGGTTGCCGGATCGAGAAGGGCCCGCGCGTATCGGATTGCTGGATTTTCAGGATGCTGTCCTGGGTGCGCGGTCTTACGATTTGATGTCCCTGTTGCAAGATGCCCGGCGGGATGTGTCGGCCGATCTCGAGGCTGAAATGCTGGACCGGTATATCGCCGCGTCCCGCGACATTGATGCGTCATTCGATGAAGCTGGCTATCGCGCGCGTTATGCGCTGTTGGGGGCCCAACGCAATGCCAAAATCGTCGGGATTTTCATGCGTCTCTGGTTGCGAGACGGCAAAAAATCCTATTTGCAACATTTGCCACGCGTTTGGCGTTGTTTAGAAAGAAATCTGACACATCCATCCCTTAACACTCTGAAAGCATGGTTCGACGACAATGTGCCACGCAAAGTTAGGCTGACGGTGCCAGATCCGGAGGCCATTGCTGAAAACATTCCCAAGCGGAAAATTGGGGCAGCGGGTTAGCGATGAATATACCGAAGAAAGCGATGATTTTGGCGGCGGGACTTGGCAAACGTATGCGGCCCGCAAACAATCAGAAACCGAAACCCCTTGTGGAGGTGGGCGGACGTACCCTGATTGATCGGGCGATTGACCGGTTGACGGATGTGGGTGTGGAAACGATTGTCGTTAATCTCCACTACAAGGCTGACCAAATTCGCGCGCATCTCGGCAACCGGACAGACGTGGACATCGTGTTTTCGGATGAGACCGAGGCGTTGATGGACACCGGCGGCGGCGTGGCCAAAGCCCTACCGCTCTTGGGGGAAGAGCCCTTCTTCACCCACAATAGTGATTCCATTTGGCTCGAAGGCATGGGCTCGACCCTGGCCAATATGGTGGCGCATTGGGACCCTGAAAACATGGATGCGCTTATGCTGATGGCCCCGACGGTGACGTCCATGGGATATGACGGCAAAGGCGATTTTGAAATGGATGACAGCGGGCGTCTCATGCGCCGTGAAGAAGCGCGGGTCGCTGCCTTTGTGTGGGCGGGTGTTCAAATCGTCCATCCGCGGCTGTTTGATAATCATCCCTCAGGTGCGTTTTCCACAAATGTGCTCTGGGATCGGGCGATTGACGCAGGACGCCTGTTCGGCGTGCGCCATGAAGGCATTTGGATGCATGTGGGCAGTCCCGACGGTCTCACCCGCGCCGAGGAATTGCTCTCCGCCGCATAATCCCGCACTCTTCCGGCTGCCATGGCTGAGTCGGGACCAAACGTACATACCATTCCTTCTGGAGCGTCATTTCTGGATGCGTTAGCGCGCGGAATTATCGCGCGTTATCACAATCCTGGGGACCCGCTCGCCCTGTCCCGTATCACTGTCTTACTGCCCACAAGACGGGCTGTAAGGGCGTTGGCGAACGCGTTCGCGAAGGTGCTGGGCGGGACCGTGATCTTGCCGTCGGTTCGGCCGATTGGCGATGTGGACGAAGACATTTTTGCACTGGCCGATGAACCGGCCCTTCAAGGCACCGGTGACGATTTGATCCCGCCGGCGATGTCGCAAGTCCGCCGGACACTGTTGATCATGGATCGCTTTCGGCGGAAATTTCTGTTGTCGCGTTTGGTTCAAGCCTGGCTGGACAGTTCCGGCAGCAGTGACAGTGTGGTCTTAGCGACGGAACTGGCCCAGTCCTTGTCGGAACTGTTAGATACTCTGCAGACGGAAAATGTATCCCTAGATAAGTTGCCGGACCTGGTTCCCGACCGTTTTGCCGATCACTGGCGTCATAGCCTCGAATTTCTGAACATACTCCGCCAGGTCTGGCCCGAAATCCTGGAAGAAGAAGGCGCCATCGATCCGGGCGATCGGCGCAATCGCCTGCTCATGGCGCTTAAAGATAGCTGGGCGAAACACCCGCCGATTGATCCCGTCATCGCTGCCGGGTCCACCGGCAGTATTCCGGCAACGGCAGAGCTGTTGAAAGTGATCGCCCACCTGCCACATGGCCATGTGGTATTGCCCGGCCTTGATTTGGAAATGAGGGACAGTGTTTGGGATCAGCTGGAACAAGGTCACCCTCAAGAGGGCATGCAGCGATTGCTGAAACATGTGGCCGCGGATCGGGCCGATGTCACCCTCTGGGATGACCAGGTATTGCCGCAAGACCAGGCCATCCGAACCCGTGTTCTCAACCGCGCCTTAAGCCCTTGGCAGGCCACGGGCCATTGGCAAGACATCAAGCGGTCCATTGGAGCCGTGAAGCCAGAACTGTCCGCCGCCCTTGCGGATATTCATCGTATTGATGCGGGGCATCCGGGAGAAGAAGCGGGGGCCATCGCGCTGCTCATGCGCGAGACGCTGGAGACGCCGGACAAGACAGCGGCGCTCATTACGCCAGACCGGGGGCTTGCCCGCCGCGTGTCCGCTGAACTACGAAGATGGCACATCGACGTGAACGATTCAGCGGGACGGCCACTCCTCAACACCGCGCTGTTTTCTTATTTGCGTCTTTTAATGCGCAGCGTGGAAACAGGCTTTGACGCTGTCGCCTTTTTAAGTCTGCTCAAGAACCCATACGCTGCGTCCGGCTATGGGACAGCAGAATTTCGCAGTCTTACCAGATCACTGGAACGCCATGTCCTCCGTGGACCAACCATCGGGGCCGGTCTTGAAGGCCTGCAACAGGCTGTTGAAAAACGAGCGCCTGACGATCTGAAAGGCGTGCTCCAATCCTATTTGGAAAAACTGGCTGAGATATTCACGCCTCTCATCGACCTCTTCGGCGGTGACGACGTGCCGTTTGTGGAACTGGTTGCGGCCCATATAAATGCTGCCGAGCACCTTGCGGCCACATTCGACGAAGATGGTGCTGCCAGATTGTGGGCGGGCGATGACGGTGAGGCCGCCGCTCTGTTCACAAACGAAATGCTGGAACATGGCGCCGTTCTGGGGGATGTCGACCCTTTTCAATATCTGGGGCTGTTTGAAGCGCTTGCCCGCGGCCGGGTGGTGCGTGGCAGTTATTCACTGCATCCGCGTTTGTCCATTTGGGGTCCCTTGGAAGCACGTCTGCAACGCACGGACGTGACCATTCTTGGGGGCCTTAATGAAGGTACATGGCCCATGGAAGCGGATGTGGACCCCTGGCTGAGCCGCCCCATGCGCGCGGACCTGGGCCTAAGCGCACCGGAACAACGGATCGGCCTTTCCGCCCACGATTTCGTGCAAGGAGCGTCTGCGCCGGTGGTGTATCTCACACGTTCCGAAAAAGTCGACGGCACCCCAACGGTACCATCGCGCTGGCTTCTGCGCCTCGATACATTGTTGAAAGGCTTAGGGCTAGAGGATCCATTACGGTCGGATTCGCGCCCGCTTGCTCTTTATCGCGCGCTACAACAAACCACCCAGCCAGATGAACCGTTTCAATTCACACCGTTGCCCATGCCACGGCCGGCGCCGCCGGTGGACGCGCGCCCGAGAGAATTGTCGGTCACGCAAATCGAAACACTCATCCGCGACCCCTATGCCATTTATGCCCGCCATATACTGAGCCTTAAGCCGTTGGATCCAATTGGCGCCGATGCCGGGGCGCTGGAACGTGGCATTCTGATCCACGACATACTCAACACCTTTATTCGCACCTATCCGGACGACTTGCCGGATGACGCAGAGCAGGCCTTGCTGGAAATCGGTCGGGATCATTTCGATCGCTCGGTGGAAGGGCCCGCTGTTGAAGCGTTTTGGTGGCCCCGCTTCGCCTCTTTTGCGCGGTGGTTTGTTCCCTTTGAACGCCAGCGCCGGGAAGACGGCTGTACGCCAGAAGTCACCGAAGTTCTCGGGCGCCTGCAATTTGAGCTGCCGGGCGGTCCCTTCACGCTTTCCGCGCGGGCGGATCGCTTGGATTTGGTGAGCGGAACGGGTCTCGAAATTATTGACTATAAGACCGGGGCCGTTCCCTCGGGCAAACAGGTGCTTAGTGGGCTTTCACCGCAATTGACGTTGGAAGCGGGTATTGCAAAGGACGGTGGATTTGAGGGGCTGGCCAAACGGGACATTGCCGCTCTGACCTATATTCGCATCAGCGGCGGACAACAGGGCGGGGCCTCTACATCGTTCACTGAGGATGTGGATCAACTCGTCGTGCAATCGGTACACGGCGCCGAACGGCTTCTTGCGGCCTATGATGCGCCATCCATGCCGTATTTGCCGCGCCTTCGCCCCTTTCGAGACGACGTGTCCGGTCCGTATGACCATTTGGCGCGGGTGAAGGAATGGCAGTCCAGTGATTTGGGGGATGAGGCATGACGCTTGATGCCCTTCAAAAAACCCTCGACGACCAACGGCTTGCGTCTAATCCGAATGTGTCATCCTGGGTGGGGGCAAATGCCGGGTCCGGCAAAACCCGTGTCTTGGTGAACCGCGTTATCCGATTGTTACTCAACGGAACTCCCCCGGCGCGCATTTTGTGCCTCACCTTTACAAAAGCCGCAGCCGCCGAAATGTCTAACCGGATTTTCGATCAGTTGGGCCAATGGTCGATCCTATCGGATGATGCGTTGACCAAAGAATTGCGCGAGATTGGGGATGCGGACATCTCTCCGATGAGGTTGTCGGAAGCCCGGCTGTTGTTTGCCAAGGCGTTAGAGTCTCCCGGCGGATTGAAAATCCAAACGATCCACGCTTTTTGCCAATCGATCCTTGGCCGGTTTCCCTTGGAAGCAGGCGTGGCACCGCAATTCGATGTGTTGGACGATTTTAAGCAGTCGGTCTTATTGGCTCACGCACAAGATGAGTTTCTGGAATTTGCAGAAAGTGACACATCTTGGGCCGGTCGGGGGGCTTGGCAAGGCATTGTTACCGCCATTGGCGAGTTCGCTTTATTGGACCTTATTCAGGAAATCAGCAAAGAACGTTTCGTTCTGGCGCAGCAAACATCGGACGGTAAATTGCCGGCTGCTATTGACGCGGCGTGGGGGGCATTGGGCTTTGATGACGCCATCTCGCCGGATGAGGTGATTGACGATTTCATTTCGGCGGTACCGCGCACGGAATTGGAAAAGGCCGCCTCTGCCCTTGATAATGGTTCCTCTACGGATGAAAAGCGAGCGGCGGCAATTAGAGCGGTTCTTAAAGAAAAGAGTCTTCCTGCTTTTTGGACGGCCTATCAGACCGTATTCCTGACCCAGAAAGGGGAGGCGCGAAAGTCGCTGGCGACCAAACCGGTTAAGGAACAGTGGCCTCATGAAGCGGACCTTTTAGTCGCCGAACAGCAACGCGTGCTTGCTGCAAGAGACCGCGAAAAATCAGCCATGCTGGGGCGCCTGACGGAGACGCTTCTCCATGTGGCTCAGCAGATCGTGCAGCGCTATGACAGGTTCAAGCGTTTGGAGGGGGTGCTTGACTATGACGACCTCATTCAGAAGACGGCGGACATGCTGTCCCGGCCTGGTGTGGCGGCTTGGGTCTTGTACAAGTTGGATGGTGGCATTGACCACATCTTGGTGGATGAAGCCCAAGACACCAATCCGATGCAATGGACCGTGATTCAGAAACTGGCCGATGAATTTTTTGCGGGTGCCGGCGCGTCGGAGGTGGACCGGACCGTCTTTGCCGTGGGGGATGAGAAGCAGTCGATCTACAGCTTTCAAGGGGCGGACCCGGCGGAATTTGACCGCCAACGCAGTTATTTTGAACAGAAAGCGGCGGAGTCTGAGAAAAAATGGGCGCCAGTGGACTTGGTGCTGTCATTTCGGTCCACCGCACAGATTTTGTCGTCGGTCGATGCGGTCTTTGCATCCGACCACCAACGCCGACAGCTCACCTCGGCAAGTGCGGATATCAAACATGAAGCCTGGCGCATTGGCGCGGCCGGACGTATTGAGTTATGGCCGGTCTATGAACCGGATGATGATGAAGACGACGATCCGTGGGATGCCCCCGTTGACCGGTTGGGACGGCAAAGTCCGCCCAGCCGCCTGGCTGAACGGATCGCCTCGACCATTGCCGGTTGGCTGCGTGACGGCGAAATTTTGCCGTCCAAAGGGCGTCCCATTCGTCCCAGCGATATCTTTGTTCTGGTGCGCCGTCGCAATCGGTTTGTTGAAGAATTAATCCGCCGACTGAAAATACAGAATGTGCCTGTCGCTGGTGTGGATCGCATGATCCTCACCGATCAGATCGCGGTGATGGACCTTATGGCGGTCGCGCAGTTCGCCCTGCTGCCGGAAGATGACCTGAACCTGGCAACTGTTTTACGCTCGCCCCTTGTGGATTTGTCCGAGGAAGAGCTGTTCGAGTTGGCGCACGGGCGCGATGGCACGTTGTGGCAGACGCTAGCCGAAAATGCCGGAACCGTTCCGCGCTTTGCCTCCGCTCACGCCACATTGGCGGAAATTTTGTCCATTGCGGATAGGGTACCACCCTTTGAATTCTTCTCCCGCGTTCTCAATGACATGGGCGGTCGCGTGCGGTTGGTGTCGCGCTTGGGGCCGGATGCCCAGGACCCGATCGATGAATTTCTGGCGCTGGCGCTTGATTTCGAGCAGCGGGAAACGCCGTCGCTGCAAGGGTTTTTGGACTGGATCGAGCAGTCCAATGCCGAGATCAAACGAGACCTCGACCATGGCCGTAATGAAGTGCGCATCATGACGGTTCATGGGGCCAAGGGGCTGGAAGCGAACATTGTGTTTCTGCCGGACACCTGTGGTGTGCCGTCGGCGAAGCATGATGCGCGCCTTTTTACGGTTGACGGTATTGATGGACTCACACAGCAAACCTTTTGGGTGCCGAGTTCCAGTTTCGATTCTGCGCTGACCGCGGCGGCTCGGGAGGAAAAGCGCGTTGCCCGCGATGCGGAGTTTCAGCGCCTGCTCTATGTGGCGATGACGCGGGCGTCCGACCAGCTTTATGTGTGCGGCTACAAAGGCCGCAACAAACTGTCAGACGCATGCTGGTATCGGAAAATAGAAGACGCCCTGAAAGACGACGCCACGGAAATTCAATTGGCAGACGGTTCGTATGTTTGGCGTATCGACGGCATGCAGACCGCGGAACTGGAGCTTGACGAACCCATTACCGGCGATGACGGCATCGCGCCTTGGAGCATGCCTTTTCCTGATTGGGTCGTAACTGATGCTCCGACAGTAGAGACAGAGCTTATGTCGGTCAGCCCATCGCGCTTAGGCGGTGACGCGGATGGTGGGCCGCCGGTGCAGTCCCCCATCACCGCCGCAGGCGAGGATCGATTTAAGCGGGGCCGCTTGGTCCACCGCCTGCTCGAGCTTCTACCGGATCTGCCGGGCGATCAGCGGGCAATCGCAGCCCGGCGTTTTCTGGAGCAACCCTATTTGGATGTGGCGGAGGATCAAATCGGCCCGCTTGTGGCCGAAACCATGAACATTTTGGAAGACCCGTCTTTTGCGGATCTGTTTGGACCGGGAAGCCGAGCGGAGGTGCCCTTGGTGGGCCAAATCCACATGGCGGGTCAATCGGTTCCCGTAAATGGCCAAGTGGACCGGTTGCTGGTGACCGATGATCGCGTGCTGGTGATCGATTACAAAACCAACCGCCCGCCGCCCCAGAACGTCGATGATGTGGACCGCAGCTATTTGCGGCAAATGGCGGTTTACCGCGCGCTTTTGAGTGATTTGTTGCCCGACCGGCTTGTGGACTGTGCGCTTCTTTGGACCGATGGCCCCCGACTGATGCACCTGCCTAAGCCTTTGTTAGATCAGGCTTTTGAGGGGATCGCGCGGGCGTGAAAAGGTCTTCACCTTGACCCGGCGGGTTGGCGTTCCTAGATTGGAGAAATCATGGAATTCGCCGGCTGAAACCGGCTTTGCAGAAAGGTTAGTTTGGCAATGGCAACAAGCAAGGTTACAGACAGCTCGTTCGAGTCTGATGTCCTCGGGGCGAATGGCCCGGTATTGGTCGACTTCTGGGCGGAATGGTGCGGACCCTGTAAGCAGATTGGCCCGGCACTCGAAGAGATCGCCACGGAAATGGGCGGCCAGCTTCAAATCGCTAAGCTGAACATTGATGACAATCCGAAAGTCCCCACGAAATACGGGGTACGCGGCATTCCAACCTTGATGATCTTTAAAGATGGTCAGGTGGCGGCCACCAAAGTAGGCGCTCTGCCGAAAAGCAAGATTGTCGAGTGGATCGAAGGCGCTATTGGCTCATCCGCCAACGCGTAAGCCGCTCACAAAAATCTCAATTGCTCTCTTTTTTGGCCGCGGTGAAGTGTGACAGCTTCCGCGGCCAAAAATAATCCCCCTGCGATTAACAGAACCGCATCGTGTTCCGTCGCGATGGCGGTTGCCTGTTGAATAGCCTCATTTAAGTCGTCAAGCACTGTAACGTTGCCGGTGGTCAGGTGATCGGCTACGTCTTGCGCAGCACGGCCGTTCATAAGCGCGCGGCTGCAGATGATGTGTTCTGCGCGGGCCGATAGCGCGTCGACAATGCCCTTCACATCCTTATTGTCAGACGCACCTGTCAGCAGGACCAGTTGGCGGCCCGGGAAATGGTGTTGCACAGCTGTTGCGGCTTTGAGCGCGGCGTCGGGTGAATGGCACACATCCGCTAAGATGGTCGGCGTGTCTTGGACACGTTCCAGGCGCAGGGGCGGAACCGTTTTGGCAAGCGCGGCGCGGCACGCATCCGCGAACGCAGAATCGGTCATCTCTATTTGGTTTTGCGCGAGCCACCGTTTTGCCAGAAGCATGGCTTGGGCGGCATTGGTGACCTGATGCTCCCCTAACGCCGACAGACGAATGTCCGTGACTGGATCGCCTTCTATGGTGATATCGACTGTGGTGCCTTTTTCATCGATGGCGCGCACCTGGCAGTCGGTTGCATGGGAGACAAAGACCGGCTCTCGATCCATAAGGGTGAGGTAACTTGCGAGGCGCTCTTGCAGGTCGTCTGACAGTGGCCCACAGATCAAGGTGCCGCCGGGGGGGCAAAGATCCGCTTTGTCGAACAATATGTGCTCGCGGGTGGGCCCCAGAATTGCCTGATGCTCCAGGTCGATTGAGGTGATCGCGGTAAGCGCGCCGGGGATCAAACGCGTGACATCCAATCGTCCGCCCACACCCGCTTCGATGATCAGCGCAGTACATCCCTGCCGTTCAAAGGCGATTATGGCGGCGGCCGTGAGAATTTCGAAGGTTCCGAAAACATCCCCCGGATTGTCCGCTTCAAAAGCATCGACCATCGGCAACACGACGGACAAGGCCTCCGACAGATCCGCTTCGGGAATGGGGGTGCTGTTGATCTGAACCCGTTCCGTGATGTCAAAAAGATGCGGTGAGGTGAAGCAACCCGTTTGAAACCCGCATGCTTCAAGAATGGCGGCGGTAAAAAGCGCAACGCTGCCCTTGCCGTTAGACCCGGTGATCTTGACGGCCGATTGCCGCGCCAACCAGTCCGCACACGGCAGGTTTGCGTGCAGCCAGGTATTGCGGTGGAGAGATAACCCCTGACCCCATTTGGGCCTCTCAAACAGATGATCGATCGCCGAGGTCGTCATGGGGTGTGTTCCTCGGAAAAATACTTTCGACACACAAGGCGCCAAATCCGCTCAACGGTTGCCTCGCGTCCCGTGTGAATAAGGCCCGCAAGGCTTGGATTGCTGTTCACCTCTATCAGGTCGAGACCGTCGGGAGGTCCAATTCCGTCCCGTGCGAAAAAATCAATTGCTCCGATGCGCAGCGATAGGGCGGTCAACACCCGCTGCCCCCAATCGGCGAGAGCAGCAGGCACTGTTTCTGTGTAGTCGGTGATCTCTCCGCCCGCGCTGATATTGGCAGCGGCAAGGTAGGGGAAATGTACCCCCTCCGCGACCGGCGCATCGACGGTGAGGCCGTGATCCGTCAGGGTTTTTTGTAAGAACGGTGAGGCTAATGTGATCGGTGTAAGGCCTTGCGCAACACGGTGGCCGTTCTCTTCCGCTAGGAAGTCGCCAACGCTGCGGTTGCCGTCGCCCACGAAAAAGGGCAGTTTGCGGCGGTAGAGAAACAGCGCGACGTCGTCAATCATGAACAGACGGTACTCGGGCCCCGTCAAAACACGTTGCAGGATCAATCCATGGTGGACCGGTGCGATACGTTCAATCTGTAAACTGAGTTCGTCGGGTGTGTGAACAATCTCTGCCAAATTACCGCGCGATCCATCCAACGGTTTCACGAACAGCGGATAGCCGATGCGGGCCGCCCCAGCTGCGATGTCTTCGCGCTCCCGTCCGTCTCCGCGCACCGCTCGATAGGCATCGTGCAGAAAATAGTACTCATAGTCGGGGACGCCAATGCCGGCTTTTGCTAAAACTTGATAGGTGAACACTTTGTCGCGCGCGACGCTGGCGGCCGGCGCGTCGTTCAACGGGTAGGCATTGATGCGCCCCGTGCCCGTCAAAAAAAACATGCCACCGGAAGCAACGCGTACTAATTGTTTTGAATAATCGTCGATGACCCGAAAATCATACCCGTCCTTTATGCATGTCTGTCGCAGGATCTCGAGCATTGATGGCAGGGAGAGGCGGTTGCTCATCGCGGGGCGTTCTTAGGTGTGATCGGCAAGCACTTGCCCTGCGAGCAACAAGGACCCGCAAATCAAAATGCGTTTTGGCTGGGCGGCATCCTTGGTGAGGTTGGACAAAGCTTTTTCAATGGACGGGGCGGCTTCCACGGCAAACCCTTGCGCCAAAGCGGCAGCGGCCACGTCCTGCGGCGCATGGCCGATAGTGGCGTCGGGCAAGGGTACAGCTTGGATGCCGCGCACGAGGCCTGCGAAGGGCGTCAGAAATGCTGCCAGGTCTTTGTTGGCGCGCATGCCAAGAATGAGATGGGTTGGGAGCGGGGTCCGTTCGTCCATGTCGGCGAGCGCCTGAGACAACGCCTCGGCCGCGTGTGCATTGTGACCACCATCGACCCATAACTCAGTCGGTGTCTCAAAGGTTTCGACCAAAGGGCCCGATGTGAGGCGCTGCAAGCGCCCCGGCCACGTTACCGATTTGAGAGCTTTATCCAGCAGGCTGGGATTGTTAGCCGCATCCCGAGACAAAAGACGGAATGTCATTAAGGCGGTCCCCGCATTCTCGATTTGAAAGCGGCCGTGCAAAGGCGGCAAGTCCAGGTCCAGCAGGCCTTGGTCATCCTGAAATACCAATCTGCCATGTTGTTCGAACACGGACCAATCTCGATTAAACAGGTAGAGCGGCGCGCCCAACCGGTCAGCCTCCGCCTCAATTAGGTTTTCCACGTCCTGATCCTGAGGTCCAACGATCACCGGCACCCCCTTACGTAGGATGCCGATTTTGTGACTGGCGATTTCACGCACCGTGTCGCCCAGAAACTCTTGGTGGTCCAATCCGATCGGTGTCAAAACCGTTGCTGCCGGTGCCGTCACCACATTGGTCGAGTCGTCGCGCCCGCCCAATCCAGCCTCCAAAACAGCGAAATCCGCCGGCTCAGTGCGCATCGCCTCGATGGCCGCAAGGGTAAGCGCTTCGAATGACGTAAGATGCCGTTCCGGATCATGTTGTGCCACGGACAGCAAGGCGTTTGCCAACAGGTCTTCGCCGATCGGATGACCACCAATCAAAATCCCGTCATGAAGAGTTACCAAATGTGGGGAGTTGAAGACGTGGACGCGCGCGCCTGTGCTTTCCAACAAAGCACGCAGATAGGCGGATACGGATCCTTTGCCATTGGTGCCGGCGATGTGGATCACAGGCGGCAGCGCGTCTTGCGGATTACCAAGACGCTCAAGAACGGTCTTAACGCGGGTCAGGCCCAGACGAATTTCCGGCCCACTGGCCCCATCGAAGCGCTTCAGCAGCTCGCTGCTGGAGGTATGCACGAGCGACGGGGGTGGTGTTGCCATTCGAACGTCCTAAGAGGATGGGGGCGTGCTGTCGTCGGCCTCTGCCGGTTCCGCTGGCGTGATGTCCGTGGGTGCGGGCAGGGGCGGTTCCGCTGCCTGTCCTTTTTCCGCCATCAACAAGCCGATAATGCGGGCCAATGTGTCCCTCATCTCATGGCGATGGACGATCATATCGACCATGCCATGTTCCAACAGAAACTCAGCACGCTGAAACCCGTCCGGAAGTTTTTCCCGGATCGTTTGTTCGATCACGCGCGGTCCGGTGAACGCAATGAGAGCGCCTGGTTCGGCGATTTGGATGTCGCCCAACATGGCGTAGGATGCCGTCACACCGCCGGATGTCGGGTCGGTCAAGACCACGATGTACGGCAGTGGCACATCCCGCAGCATCTGCACGGCAATCGTTGAACGGGGCATTTGCATCAAGGACAAAATGCCTTCCTGCATGCGCGCACCGCCTGATGCCGCAAACAGGATCAATGGGGCGTGTAACGCAACCGCTTTTTCAGCGGCTGCAAGAATGGCTTCGCCCGCCGCCATTCCCAAGGATCCCCCCATGAAGTTGAAGTTCTGCACCGCAACCACGGCTTGGTGGCTGGCGATTGTGCCGCTGGCCACCTCGAAGACGTCATCTTGTCCGGTTTTATTGCGCGCGTCTTTGACCTTGTCCGGGTACCGTTTTGAGTCCCGAAATTTCAGGGGGTCGGGCACCGCTTGTGGCAAGTCGAGCTTCTCGAAATCTCCGTCAAACAGGGCCTCGAACCGTTCGGTGGGGCCTATTTTCATGTGATAGTCGCAAGACGGGCAAACAAACTGTTTTGCTTTGATGTCCCGATGAAAAATCATTTCGCCACAATTGGAACATTTGTGCCACAGATTGTCTGGCGTATCGCGCCCGCCGAAGAAGGACTTGATCCGAGGGCGCGCAACATTGGTGAGCCAATTCATACCGACACTTCCTTACCTCAAACACATACCGGCCTCATGAGCCGTCATCATATTATGCCCGGACACCGGCGGCCAGTTTAGCCACAAAATCCAGTGTGTCGGGCACGGTTTTTTCCGTGGCAGCGCCGCTGTCGTTCAGTGTTTCCGCCACTTTTGACACAATGGCCGATCCGACAACCGCTGCATTGGCCACCGATCCGATGGCCCTGACCTGTTCCGTTGTTTTAATGCCGAAACCGACAGCCACCGGCAAGTCTGAATGGCTGCGAAGCCGTTCCACCGCGCCCGCCACATGGGATGCGTCCACATCTTTTGTTCCGGTCACCCCGGTCATGGACACATAGTAGACAAAACCGGACGTGTTCTTGAGGACAGTCGGCAGGCGTTTGTCATCGGTGGTGGGGGTTGCCAGCCGAATGAAATTCAGCCCGGCTTTCAGGGTCGGCAAGCATAACTCGCTGTCTTCCTCTGGGGGCAAATCCACAATGATCAGCCCATCGACACCCGCTTCTTTTGCGTCAGCAAGAAAAGCATCAACCCCATACACATAGATCGGGTTGTAGTACCCCATTAAAACGATCGGCGTGTCATCATCCCCTTCGCGAAAACGCCGCACGATCGATAAGGTTTTTTTCATGTTGGCGCCCGCGTTTAACGCACGTAATCCGGATGCCTGAATGGCCGGACCATCGGCCATCGGGTCGGTAAAGGGCATGCCCAATTCGATCACATCCGCGCCAGCAGAAGGTAGTCCGCGGATAATCTCGAATGAGGTGTCGTGGTCCGGGTCGCCGGCTGAAACATACGCAACAAAGCCGGGCCGTCCTTCTTCCTTCAAGGCCGCGAACCGTCTGTCGATACGGGTGGACGCGGTCATAGTTCCACTCCCAAGGCATCGGCAACGGTGAAGATGTCTTTGTCTCCGCGGCCGCACATATTCATACAAATGATGTGGTCGCTTGGCAGGTCCGGTGCGATCTTGATCACATGGGCCAGCGCGTGCGACGGCTCAAGCGCTGGGATGATCCCTTCCAGCCGGCAGGAAAGCTGAAAAGCGTCCAGAGCTTCTTGGTCGGTCGCCGAAAAATATTGCACGCGGCCATTGTCTTTCAGCCAGGCATGTTCCGGGCCGATGCCGGGATAATCCAAGCCGGCGGAAATCGAATGTGCCTCTGTGATCTGTCCATCTTCGTCGTGCAGGAGATAGGTTCGATTACCATGCAACACGCCGGGTGAGCCCCCGGTAAGCGATGCAGCGTGCTGACCTGTCTCTATGCCATGACCCGCGGCTTCGATGCCGTGGATTTGGACGGACGGGTCGTCCAAAAACGGGTGGAACAGGCCCATGGCGTTTGATCCGCCGCCGATACACGCAACCAGCGTGTCTGGCAACCGGCCTTCCGCGGCCTGCATTTGTTCGCGGACCTCTTCCCCGATGACGGATTGGAAGTCGCGCACCAACATTGGGTAAGGGTGGGGACCGGCAACCGTGCCGATGATGTAGAACGTATCCTCCACATTGGTGACCCAATCGCGCAGCGCTTCATTCATGGCGTCTTTCAGGGTACGGGAGCCGCTGGTGACGGACCGGACTTCGGCACCTAACAAACGCATACGGAACACATTTGGTTTTTGCCGCTCGATATCGGTCTCACCCATAAAAATGACACAGGGAAATCCGAAGCGGGCAGCCACCGTGGCCGTTGCGACGCCATGTTGACCGGCCCCAGTTTCGGCTATGATCCGTGTTTTCCCCATGGCCCGCGCGAGGAGGATTTGGCCCAAGCAATTGTTGATCTTATGCGCGCCCGTATGGTTCAGCTCGTCGCGTTTAAAGTAGATCTTGGCACCACCCAAATGCTCTGTCAGCCGCTCAGCGAAATAAAGCGGGCTGGGGCGTCCCACATAGTTTGTGAGATAATCCTGCATCTCTGCTTGGAAGGCCGGGTCTTCCTTGCTATTAGCGTAGGCCTTCTCCAGGTCGAGGATCAGCGGCATCAATGTCTCGGCCACATAACGCCCGCCATAAATGCCGAAATGGCCGTCATTATCTGGACCCACACGAAGAGAGTTTTGTAAGTCAGTCTGTACCATCACGTCTCCGCCGCGGACTCGCCGCAGTGAGCCACGCAATTTAGAAATTCTTTTATGAGCCCGGGGTCTTTTTGACCGCGGACGCTTTCAACGCCAGATGCAACATCGACGAAGTGAGCGCCGGTAAGCCGGGCAGCTTCGCAAACCGTGCTGGCGACCAAGCCACCAGATAACATCCAGGGATGGGTCCAGCGTTGCCCCTGCAGCAGCCGCCAATCAAAGGCGATGCCATTGCCGCCGGGAAGGTTTGCTTCAGATGATGTAGTCGGCTTTGCATCAAACAGCAACCAATCCGACACTTCATCAAATTCCCTAGCAATTTCAATATCTTCCGCGTCCGCAATCGGGATTGCTTTTATCACGGGCAGGCCAAAAGCCCGCCGGATCTCGGCCACGCGCTCCACAGTCTCGTGCCCATGAAGCTGTAGGAAGTCTGGGGCAACATGGTCCACGATGGTATCCAGGTAAACATCATCGGCGTTTACCGTGAGGGCAACGACTTTCGTAAATTCGCGGGGCACCATCGCGGCAAGCTCACCGGCGGTCTGTACGTCCACAAATCGGGGGCTGGGGTCGTAAAAATTGAGGCCAACGAAAGCCGCGCCGTTGATCACGGACGCCTCCAGCGCCAGCTCGTCTTTTATACCGCAAATTTTCGCGCGAACCGTCATGGTTCTAAGCCCCGATCGTCTCGCAAATCGCGCGGGCGGCGTCGGCGGGGGTGTCGGCTTTGGTGATGGGACGACCGATGACCAACACGTCCGCGCCGGCTTTCACGGCCTCTGGCGGTGTCATGATCCGTTTTTGATCGTCTACGGACGACCCGGCGGGGCGGATGCCTGGAACGATCAGTTTAAAGTCAGGCCCGCAATCGGCCCGCAGAATTTCAATCTCGTGGGCGCTACAGACCACCCCATCGAGGCCGGCTTCCTGGGTCAACCCCGCAAGCCGGCGTACATGATCGCTTGAGCTGCCGGTGACGCCTTGATGTTGAAGATCGTCTTGATTGAGGCTCGTTAGAACGGTGACGCCGATAACCAATGGTCGTTGGGAGCCGGCGCTGTCTTCCGCGGCCGACAGGGCAGCCCGCATCATCTCCATCCCGCCACTTGCATGAACATTGAGCATTCGTGTCCCAAGCGGTGCGATGGCGCGGACGGCGCCGGCGACCGTGTTGGGAATGTCATGAAATTTCAGGTCGGCAAAAACAGGGGCGCCAATCTCGATAATCTTTCGCAACCCATCCGGACCCTGATGATTGAAAAACTCAAGACCGATTTTTAAGCCGCCAATATGGGACCGAATGCTATTTCCAAGCTTAATCGCGTGGGCAAGATCGGGCGTATCAATCGCGCAGAAAATGGGATTGGCGGGCAGTTTTGTCTCTTTTTCGGTGGTCATGGGGCGAGCAGTATCACAGATTCCCGCAGCGGACAAAGACCAGTGAAAACCGGGCGGTTAGGACAATTCAAGCACCGTGATCGCCAAGATCAGGTCTTCCAGGCCTGTCCCGGATTGGAGAAAGGCTGTTCTTTCGCCATAGCCGGTGCGGCCGGGTTGTTCACCACGGCTGACTTGAAAAAGATTGGCCGGCATTTGCTTAAAGGTTTGACGTACGGCCTCATCGTCGTCCAAGACGTTGTCGGTGGCGGTTCGCACATTGGTCCAGCTATCGATGGCGATACCTGAGCTGGTTTTAAAAGGGGCTTCCATCGAAAAATGCGATCCGGACGGCAGCCAGGCCGTCTTGATATCGAGTGAAAGGTGCCGGTCGACCTGACAGATAATGTGAGCGCCCCTTATGGCGGCTTCCAAGTCTGTTGTGGCTGCGACCCTTCTGTCTTCTTGATCCAAGGCGGCTGCCATCTTTGCCGCCTTTTGGGGGTCTTTATCCCAGATCAAGACGTTCGCGATGGGCCGCGTGGCAGAAAGTGTCCGTAGAATCGGCCTTAGAGCGGGCGTTACGCCCAGCAGTAAGAGGCGCTCACAATCCGGACGTGCGAAATAGGAGGCCGCCAATCCGATGGATGCGGCCCGCGACCAGGCAAAAAGGGCAGGACCGTCTATCATTGCCAGCGCATCGCCATTGCGGCCTGACATGAGGACGTACAGCCCCATATCCGCGGATTTGCCCGCATCGATATTGTCTGGAAAGGTGGAATTGATCCGTATCCCAACAAACCGGTTTTCGGTCCAGGCAATCGAGTTGGTGACGCTGTTTGTGGCGCCGCCTGGTGATGGCATCGATAGGGTGTCGGTGGACAAGCGCACATGTTCGGACCGAAAGGCCGTCCGAAGCCGTTCGACGAGGTTCGCACCATGAAGGGCCCGATTGATGTCGGAAGCTGGAATAACGCGCATCAGGGTAGGTTAGAGGGTTTTCTGCCTGGCGTCACTTCCGCACAATTGGCGCGGGTGTGGAAGGTGCCGCTGTCTGGGACGCAATCGCGGGCAGTCCGGTTTTCTCTGCGGGCGCGGGCGCCTGATCCACCTTTTTTTGAAGCTCTTTTTCTTGGCGTTTCGCCGCTTTCAAGTTTCGCCGGACCGTGCCTTGTCCGACCCAGGTGACCGCGCCACCGATCAACATGCCCAACAATAGGGCGCCGGCGATGATCAGGAATAATGGAAGGTTTATGGCAAGTGCTGGATCTGTTTGGGAAAAAGGATCCATGCTGAGAGCGACCAACTGCCGATTGGACACGGCAAACACAATGCCGAATAGGCAAAGGCCAATAACGAACAACAAATTGACGATCTTCATGCCGCTACCCATGTTGCGCGACGAATGATTAAGCGTCCGGCGTCGGCTCCGGTTGAGGCTTATTTAGGCGTTCGCGCAATTCTTTACCAGTCTTGAAGAACGGAACCGATTTTTCTTCCACTTGAACCGGTTCGCCGGTTCGAGGGTTGCGTCCCACGCGTGCTGGTCGTGATTTTACGGAAAAGGCGCCAAACCCCCGCAACTCAACCCGGTCGCCCCGCGCAAGAGCCGCGGTAATTTCGTTCAGAATGGTGCTGACAATGCGCTCTACGTCGCGTTGGTAGAGATGTGGATTGGCTTCCGAAAGGCGTGCCACCAGTTCTGATTTAATCATGTGTTGTCTGCGCGTTAGGACTTTGTCTCTTCGAGCGCATAGGCAAACGCGCCATGACAAAGCCAACTTAGGTTCGAATCAAGGCAAAGCGTGCCAAATCACTGAAATGGCGTCAAGGATAAGCTATTAAAATTTAAGGGCTTTTTGAGCTCAAGGACCAGCTTAAGCAGGCCAAACGTTATGGTTTGGCGGGAAGAGAAAAGGCTGGCCTTCGGTCAACAAAGGCCAGCCCGGGTGTGTGTTAGTCGCTTTTTTCGTCAGCTTCCGGTTGTGCATCGTCGCCGGCGCCAGGTTCAGCACCTGCTTTCGACAAGGCAGCGCCCAGAATATCGCCCAAGGACGCGCCGGAGTCGGAAGAGCCATATTGGGCGACGGCTTCTTTTTCGTCCGCGATCTCGCGAGCCTTAATAGACAGCGAAACTTTGCGGGACGACTTGTCGATGGCGGTCACCCGTGCATCCACCTTGTCGCCGACCGCGAACCGGTCCGGACGTTGCTCGGAACGATCCCGCGAGAGGTCGCTGCGGCGGATATAGGCTTTAATGTCTTCGCCGATTGTCACTTCGATACCATTTTCCTCAATCGCGGAAACGGTACAGGTGACAACCGCACCCTTGCGCAGATCGGCGACACTTTGGAACGGATCGCCGTCAAGCTGCTTGATACCCAAGCTGATGCGTTCTTTTTCCGGATCCACATCTAGAACGACGGCTTTGACCATGTCGCCTTTTTTGAACTCGGCAATGGCTTCTTCGCCGCTCTTGTTCCAGTCCAAATCGGACATGTGGATCATGCCGTCCACATCGCCTTCCAAGCCCACAAACAGACCAAACTCGGTGATGTTTTTGACTTCGCCCTCGATCTGAGATCCGATCTGGTAGCGGTCGGCGAATTCGGTCCATGGGTTTTCCAGGCACTGTTTGAGGCCTAGTGAAATGCGGCGCTTACCGGCATCCACTTCCAGGACCATGACTTCCACTTCCTGGCTGGTGGAGACGATTTTGCCCGGATGAACGTTCTTCTTCACCCAGCTCATTTCTGACACGTGGACCAGGCCTTCAACACCGGCTTCCAGCTCAACAAAAGCGCCATAGTCGGTGATGTTGGTCACGCGGCCGGTAAACTTGGTGCCCACAGGGTATTTGGCTTCGACGCCTTCCCAAGGATCTGTTTCCAGCTGTTTCATGCCCAAGCTGACACGCTGGGTTTCGGGGTTCACCTTGATTAGCTGAACGTTCACCGTCTGACCGATGGACAGCACTTCGCTCGGGTGATTGACGCGGCGCCAGGCGATGTCCGTGACGTGCAACAAGCCATCCACCCCGCCGAGATCGACGAATGCACCGTAATCGGTGATGTTTTTGACAACGCCTTCGATGACTTGACCTTCTTTCAGGTTCGCCACCAATTCGTTGCGCTGTTCCGCCCGGGTTTCTTCCAGAACGGCGCGGCGGGATACGACAATGTTGCCGCGGCGTTTGTCCATTTTCAGGATCTGGAAAGGCTGCGGGATGTTCATGATCGGCGCGATGTCGCGAACCGGCCGTACATCCACCTGACTGCCCGGCAGGAAGGCGATGGCGCCATCCAGGTCGACTGTAAAGCCGCCTTTCACCCGGCCTGAGATCAGGCCTTCAACGCGTTCATTGGCTTCAAACGATTTGGCCAAGCGAGCCCAGCCTTCTTCGCGGCGGGCTTTCTCACGGCTGAGAATGGCTTCGCCCATGGCGTTTTCGATACGCTCAAGGAAGACTTCCACTTCGTCGCCGACATTCAAATCGGCGGATTGGCCAGCGGAGGAAAATTCGCGCAGAGAGATGCGGCCTTCGGTTTTGAGGCCGACGTCGACAAGGGCAAAATCGTTTTCAATGGCAATTACCGTGCCTTTGACGACGGAACCTTCTTCTGCGGATTGATCGGAAAAGCTCTCTTCGAGCATGGCCGCGAAGTCTTCGCGGGAGGGGGTTGGCGCTGATGCAGCGGCTTCAGACATGTGGTCTCCTAAAGTTAACAATATCTATATCCGGGCCAGCCGGTTGGTTCCGGCGGTCTTCTTGCTGACGGCACAGAGGTTTCTCTGGTCCCTCAACAAGCTTTTGTTGGGCCGATTCCCGCCAAAACGGCAGAAAACAGCGGTTTTGTCAGCTAGGGGCGCGCAATCGCTTTCGTCACGTAAGCCTGAACCCTGGCAGCAGGGCCGTGGATACACTGAAAAAGCTGAAAACGAGGCAAATAAAATGGGGCGCGCCCGATGGTCAACCCAGGGACCGCACCCGTCACAAAGTCTCGTCAATTATCGCGCGAACCGCAGCGAACGCCGCTTCTATACTCAATTTAGTGGTATCAAGCAAGTGCGCGTGGGCATCTTGGCGCAGCGGAGAAATATCCCGGTCCTCGTCCCGGCGGTCGCGGGCGATGAGGTCTTGTTTGACCTCGTCACGCGTAACAGCCAAGCCCTTTCCCGACAATTCCTGGTAGCGGCGGTCGGTGCGGGCATCGACCGTGGCGGTAATAAAGAATTTGACCGGCGCATCGGGGCACACCACGGTGCCGATATCCCGACCGTCCAAGACAGCGCCCCGCTGGCCACCTGGCGGCGATTTCGCAAAATTACGTTGATAATCGAGGATTGCTTCACGCACTTCCGGCATGGCCGCCACGACGGAGGCCGCTTTACCGACCTCATCGGTGCGCAATGCGTCAGACTGGAGGATCTCTGGATCGAGGCTATGGGCGGCCTCAATGGCCGCCGACTTATCGGACGGATCGTTCTCGCCCCTCAATACTTGAAAGGCCACGGCGCGGTAGAGGGCGCCTGTGTCCAAATGGGCGAGGCCATAGTGTTCGGCAATGTGGCGGGCCAGGGTGCCTTTGCCGCTGGCGGCCGGCCCATCAATGGCGATGACGAGTCTGGTGCTGCTGCTCATTGGCCCGACTTCCCCGTAGGTGCACTGAACCGCGCCCCAAGCTGTGTCATCAACGGGATGAAGTCTGGAAAACTGGTCATGATCATGGACGCATCATCAATTTCAACCGGATCGCGGGTGGCGAGGCCGAGTGTCAAAAACGACATGGCGATGCGATGGTCAAGAAAAGTTTCCACTTGGGCGCCGCCTGCAAGGGCGCCCTGGTTGGGCGACCCCTGAATAATCAATCCATCTTCTAATTCGTCCAGCTGGACGCCACAGGCCGTGAGGCCTTTGGCCATGGCGGACAGTCGATCGCTTTCTTTCACCCGCAATTCTTCCAAGCCGCGCATGACCGTTTGACCGTCAGCCGCTGCCGCGAGGACCGACAGAATCGGGTATTCGTCAATCATCGAGGGTGCCCATTCCGCCGGTATCTCGGCGCCCGTCAATGGGCCGTAGTGCACCTCAAGATCGGCGACGGGTTCGCCATTCTGGTCACGCTTATTCTGGACGGCAATACGGGCACCCATCTTTTCAATCGCCCTCAAAAAACCGTCGCGTAGGGGATTGAGGCCTACATTTTCGATGGTGATTTGGGAGCCGGGCGTCAAAAGAGCGGCGGCAATGGGAAAGGCCGCCGATGAAATGTCTCCGGGAACCACCACATGGGCGGGTGTCAGGTCCACTTGGCCGGTAATCGATATCCGCTGGCCGAAGGCGGCGTCTTCCACCTCTACCGGAACGCCGAAATGGCGCAGCATGCGCTCCGTATGGTCGCGCGTTGCTTTTTTCTCGATCACTGTGGTCGTGCCGGGCGTGTTTAAAGCGGCGAGGAGGATGGCTGATTTCACCTGGGCGGACGCGACCGGCATCTCGTAGGTGATCGGCATTGGGTCCGCCGCGCCTTCGATGGTAATGGGCAAGCGGTCGCCGTCGCGGCAGACAAAAACTGCGCCCATCTGTTCAAGGGGTGTGAGGACCCGGCGCATGGGCCGTTTGCTCAAAGAGGCATCGCCCGACAGCGTGGCGGTTAGGCGCTGGGGCGTCAGCGCACCCAGGATCAGGCGTGCCGCGGTGCCGGAATTGCCAAGATCCACAACACTTTCCGGGCTGGTCAGGCCACCTACCCCCACGCCATGTACATGCCAGCGGCCCGATGGGTCTTTTGAGATATGGGCCCCGCAGGCGCGCATGGCATCAATGGTGCACAGCACGTCCTCCGCTTCCAACAGGCCATCCACGGTGGTCTCTCCGACGGCCAAGGTGCCGAAAATGATCGAGCGGTGGGAGATGGATTTATCCCCCGGCACTTGGATTGTGCCGCGAAGCGGTCCTTGCGGGCGGCTGATCAGGGGGCCGGCGGGCTTATAGTCGCTGTCGGATGCCGCGGACATGGGGCTCTCACTGCTCAATAAAATAGAAGATGCCCTCGTCTATCCCAGCTTGCGTGTCTGTGCAAATGGCCTGAAAGCTCAATTTGGGTGCACGAAAGTTTTGACAGGCACGCACCATCGTGGCAGTAGGGACAAATTTCGACGAGACCAAATAAGGATTAACATCGGTGGCAAGCACCTCTTTGGGAGTGAAGCGAATTTGCCCAAGTTGCGGGGCCAAATTCTACGATCTTGAAAAAGAGCCGATCACGTGTCCGAAATGCGAGCACACGTTTGATCCAGAGGCCCTGTTCCGGCCGCGGACGCGTGGCAAGGCGGAACCGGCAGAACAAGAAACGCCAAAGCCGAGTAAAGCGGAGGCGCCGGATGATGAGGATGAAGAGGATGAGGAACTCGAGGAAGAAGCCGACGAGCTCGACGGCGAAGAAATCAACCTCGAAGCCGATCCAGACAATCTAGATGGCGCTGAGGATGATGACACCGACGACGATGACGATGATGACGAAGACGACGACGGGTCCAAGAAGAAAAAGAAACGGCGCAAAAAACGGGTAGAGCCTGCCGCCGAAGATGAAGACGACATCATCGATATTGACGGTCCCGACGACGCGGATATCGACGATGACGATGATTTCATCGCTGACGACGATGAAGATGTGGACGACGATGTCTCCGACATCATTGATCCAAGCATTGCAACCGACGAAGATACTTAGTTTCTTGTCGATTATGCCGATTGACCCTATTGATTGCCGCGCCATCTCGGCATAGGGTCTGCGGCTTCCGGCCAACCCAAGGGCCGGCACGGCATGGTCCGGGGCTATAGCTCAGTTGGGAGAGCGCTTGAATGGCATTCAAGAGGTCGGCGGTTCGATTCCGCCTAGCTCCACCATTTCCCGCGTTTACGCGCATTCACGATTACGCGCAGGTAAGCAACTTTCAGAAGGCTTGGAGACTGGGAAGATACAATGGACCAGCCGTCCCGTTCTGAATGCAAGGTTTGTGGGTCGGCCGATATCCGCCCCTGCGTCGAAAAAGACGGTTATGCTTTTTCAGAATGCGGGCAGTGCGGTTTTGTGTTTCTGAACCCAATGCCCGATCAAACGACGCTCAATGAAATCTATGAGGGGCAAGCGGTTGCCGCCGATGCCGACTACCCCAAGGCGCGGTCCCGCAAACGACGGGCCTTTGGGCGCGTCTTATCCTTGCTGCCTTACACCTTCGGCAAAAAAGTATTGGACATTGGTTGCGGTGGCGGTTTCATCGTCAATGCTCTGACGACCTTTGGTGCCGAGGGACATGGCTTCGATGTTGACGAAAGCGCGATTGACTACGCGACGCGGACGTTTCCAAAAGGCCATTTTTTTGCGTCCAGCTTTGAAGACTTTCAAGATCACAGCGAGACCTATGACTTTGTGTATTCGTCTGAGGTGATCGAGCATGTGGCAGAGCTGTCGACCTTCATGGAGCTTCTCAAGCGTGTGACGCGGCCCGGCGGCTATGTCTATATCACAACGCCTGATCTTGGCAGCCCGCGGCGCCCCCAAAACCTTCTAGATTGGGATGTGTTTTCACCGCCAATCCATGTGCAGTTCTTTGACGAACATATGATGACCCGCTTGTTCGATCGGTACGGCTTTGTCCGTAAGCGGAAGTTTCATGATTCGAAAGTTGGGCTGAAGATGTTGTTTCGTCATCAGCCTCACCGTTAATCGGACAAGTACTTGTCCAGGGTCATGTGCATGCGGCGCAAGCGCACTTCTTGATAATTGCCAAGGGTTTGTCCCTGCTTTCGGCTCGCCTTGATGCCGCGTGTTTGCATCATCAAGTTTTGCGTGTCCTGGTCATAGATCACGGCGAGGCCTTGCTCCATTCCTTCCGCTGTCGTGAAAGATTGGTCGATGTCCAATTTGATGGGCGCAGGGGCCATGGGCGCTTTTTTCCCCTCGGGCATCGGCTTCAAAAACATTAAGTCGAAAATGCAACTATCCACATCATCGTCATTGGGGCGGAAGCGATACACCATGGGAAGCGAAATTCCCGGGAAAACGAAAAAGTTTGGGAAACAGAAATACTCGATGGAATCGATCATTTCGCTTGTGCTGTGGGCTGACAAATCGATCCCTAAATCCTGCCCTAACACCTTGCGCAAATGGTCGGCATAAACCTCTCGCGCGCGTTCGCCTTCCTTCAGCGTCAGACCGGCTTCCTTGCCGCCAAGAGCGGCTAATATATCGTCTTCTGACATGTCGCGGTTCAGATGGGGGCTCGGAAAGCCGATGGTGTGGACGAAACGGCTGACATTGTCACCGAACACGTCATACTGTGCATTCGCGTCGCCCGCGGTGAGCAAGCCTTGCGGGTGTGTCGCGAGCACGTGATACGCTTCCAGAAAAGCTTCCTGTGCCAATTTCCAATTCGCTGGCAGAAGCTTCTCGATGTGAAGCGCGAGGTAACGGTTCTCAAAGCCCCAATGTCGAAAATGATCGGGGATGATTTCCAGATACTGGTCGAGTGGGGGCGCGTTTTCATCAAGATTGATGAAGATAAACCCACCCCAGCGGCCGACCTGCACCTCGTCAAGCTTGAATTCAGATTGATCAATATGCGGAAAATCCCAATCGCACGGGATTGATTTTAGGCGTCCATCCAAATGCCAACAAAATCCGTGGAAGGGGCATCGGAATTGTGTGAGCGTGCCGCGGCTTGCCGATGGGCGCAGCTGCATGCCCCTGTGTTTACATGAGTTTATATAGGCTTTGATCTGATCTTTTGCGTGGCGGACAACAATCACCGAATGCCGGTTGAGATCGTAGACATACGTGTCGCCGACGTCTGGGATGTGTTCTTCTCGGCACGCAAACTGCCAGGTCCGCGTCCACATCTTATCGACTTCCTGGTCAAAGAAGTCCTGGCTGGTGTAACGCGCATAGGCAATGTCGTCATCGCCCAGGAAAGAGTAGGATTCAGTTGTGATTTCCGGCGGTGGTTTTTGAACGTCCCGCAGAATAATGTCCGACGTGCTGGGGCCAGGGCACCGCGCGTCTCCTGGTGATAAATCTTCCGGTGTTTTCGTGGTGTTGGACATGGTTTCCGATTGAGTTGTTTTGTTAGAGCGTCCGAAGCCGTTCTCTTTGAGAGGACAGATCTTTGTCTCCGCGTGCGCCGTACAGCGCTTCGGGTGTGGCTTTGACAAAATAATCCGTCGCCGGATCAGTGCGGGCCCAGTCGGTCACTTCCGATCGAAACGAGATTTTCCAGATGCCGTCCCGTTTTTCATAGCGGTCCACATACCGCCCGGAAATGAAAAGGTCTTTTTCCTCGCCATCCTCGACGATGCGGTGAAACGCCTGGAAGTACACTTCGCCGAAAGCGATATCGCCTTCAACATCGATGTTGGTTTGGCCGATCAGGTGATGGTTTGCGTGATGGTCTTGCAAGGCACCAATGGCAAAATCCGCAAACTCTTCCCGGTTGCCCTTAAAGAAGCCATAGTCCGTGCGCGCATCTTTATGAAACACACTGACAATGAGGTCTCTTTGCAGCCGGTCCAGGCCGCGCATATAAGTGCCGGAAAGATCCCGGATTTCTTGTTTGTCGATAACGAGTTGAAGCTTTCGATCTAGTTCAGCCGACATGTGCGTTCCCATGGTTTTCTGTAGCAGCGGCAGCGGGCCGCGTTTGCCTGCAAGTCTAGCGGCCTCGAAAACGCCCGGCGATGAGATTTAGCAGCGGCCATGAGAAAACCCACGGCGTGAGGGCCGTGGGCAATGAAAAATCGCTGATTTTTGCAAGTTTGTTGGCGGCGTTACCTTTTTCGCCGGCCCGGCAGGCGGAAACGACGTTTCTTGACGCCATCTAAATTCGGTGTCGGGTCCAGGTCATTGGCGACCGGGCCACCGCGAAACGCCTGCGCGCCAAGCTCTGACTCATCGACAGCACTGTGAATGTCGTCGTCCAACGGGCTGGCCGTTAGCTTGCGGTCGTCCGCATCGGCGTCCTTCTTGGATTTATGACGATTGTCTTCCATGGACGCCGGCGACGCCTGCTCTGCATTGTCCGAAGAGCCGCCTTTTGAGTGAGGAGCAGGCATGGTCAACAGCATGGCTTCCGAGCCATCATTGGCGACGACACCATTCACGGCGAACAGGCGCCTTACAAAATCCACATGATGGCGCAGATGGTAAAGGTCGTCGGTGAACGATAGAGGCACCGTCACCCGGCAGATCTGTGACTGCAGTTCGTCAAGTTCCTCGAGCGATTCGCGCCGGTCACCGTATGTGCGGGCCCTGCGCAATTGTTCCTCGATGCGCATTAGATCGGCATACCAGCGATAGATTTTTCGGCGGACTTGCCAGCGATAGGTTGGCGGTGCCACGCGCAGAAGGGGAATCAGCAATGTCAGAAGAGGCAGCAGTAAAATGAACAGGCGCTCCGACATGGTGGCCGCCCAAAACGGCAGAACACTGTGCAAGAAGCTGGGGCCATTCTCTAAAAAGCGCTTGGCGTCCGTGCTGATCGGGAAATGCACAAACGCAGTCGAGGGGAAGGTTCCCGCTCGCTCAAACAGAGTGGCGGGACCATGAATGCGATACGCCGCCGTGAGCATCAGGTCGCTCAGCGCCGGATGCAGGGTATCGCGCGCGACCAATTGGGCGGCTGGCGCCAACAAGGTGACATCGGTTCTGGGCAGGTTTTTGTCCAGGTCCAAAATGCCTTGAGGCAGGGAGACATTTGACAAGAACGGGAACAGCCGGTGATAGGCTTCCCCTCGTTCAAAGCTCATCAAATCGATATCCGCGGCCTTGAGCAGCGATTGAATGGCCGGCGAGGTTTCAGCCGCGACAAAGATGGCGGCGTCAATCTGCCCCGTGAGGAGGGCATTCGCGGCTTCCTGGCCGCCAATGGACCACAATTCGGTCGCACTGCTGCCAATGCCATTTTCGCGCAGAAGCTTCAGCGCGATGGTGCGCGTGCCGCTGCCTTCCGGACCAACGGCCACACGATAGGTATCGAGTTCGGCAAGTGTTTGGGCGGGCGGGTCACCCCGAACGAACACCCACATAGGCTCGTGATAGAGGCTCGCAAGCGACATGAGTTCTGGATGTGCTGTCGGATCCCCAATGCCGCCCTGAACGAAGGCGACATCAACGCCCCCTTCTGTTGTGCCCAACAGCTGCAAATTTTCCTCAGACCCGGCGGTCGGGACCAATTCCACCGCGATGCCGGCTTTTTCCAAGGCGGCCTTGTACTGCGCACCAAAAGCGGCATAGGCACCATCATCCGGGCCGGTGGCGATCCGGATCGATTCTGGCGGTGCCGGATCCACATATTGGTATGTCACGACAAACGCCACGAACACCAAAATGCTCAGCGGAACATAAATCTTGAGAAAATCACTCATCGCCGGACCAACGTAATATCAACTTCCGAGTTGATTAAACCTCAGAAAACACTAAGAAATTCGTGATCTCGAGATGCAGACGCCTACTCTTACCCTATAAGTCGACGTTTACCCCCTCCGTCAGACGATAGTTTAGACCGAAAATTGGCGCCGCGTCGATTCCAAATCGCGTTTTTGACGGGGATGCTTGAGGGCGCTTAGGCCAACCGATTCTGGTAGAGCGCCAAGGTTTTCTCATCAAAAGCCACCAGCATGGCCTCCATTTGGCCGGTTTGGATCGCTGGCTGTCCACAAACGGTTGCCACAGCGATATCCGCTGCTAAATCCGCCGGAAACATATAGACGCCGGTCGAAATGGCCGGAAAGGCGATCGAACGCGCGCCGATTTCCTCGCCAAGGGTAAATGACCGCTGATAGCATTGGCGCAGGAGCGCTTCTTCATTGTGCTCACCGCCATGCCAGACCGGCCCTACGGTGTGGATAACGTATTGTACAGGCAGATCATATCCCGCGGTGAGTTTGGCATCGCCGGTGTTGCACCCGCCAAGACGGCGGCATTCCTCAAGCAGTCCGGGGCCGGCCGCGCGGTGAATGGCGCCATCCACACCACCGCCGCCCAGCAAAGAGGTGTTGGCGGCGTTGACGATGGCATCACAGACGATTTTTGTGATGTCGCCTTTTATCGCGGTCACGTTTTTCATGGGAAAAGATTAAACGGCGATCGCTGAAAAAGCGACCGCCGCTTGCCCGAAGAGGTCTACGGAATGCGCGGGATTTGAAGCACGCGGCGCGGTTTCAAATAAAACGTATCGGTCAGCACCGGATTAATGATGTAAAAATCCGCAAACGGAGAATCATAGACGTAGGTGACTTCCGCCATAACGACGCTGCCGCCAGGCGTGAGCAAGCCGCTCGGCAATGTGACCGTTGACCCCACACCACGCGGGGTGGTTTGGAAACCATCGCTCCACAAGACGGTCGCCACGCCATTATTGTCCGCGACACTCGACACCACGATTTGGATGCCAGCGCCATTATAGGGTTGCATGATCGAGCTTGCCGCCGTGAAGACGTCTTGAATGTCGGAATTGTCGATCTGCGTTGCCTGAGCAACGATATCGGCCGTGGCTGATGCCACCGTTGTGACGCGCCTGTCCACTGTCATCACATCGGAAATTTCGACACCGCCAAAATAGAACGAAATCATGACCGGTGCCAAAATAGCGAATTCGATGGCCGACAGACCTTTTCGATCACGCCAAAAGGTGACCAATTTCGCAATCATCCTCATTGGACCAAATCTCCAAACGGTTCATTCCGGAACACGGCACTGGCCACCAATAAGCGATTGCTGCCCGCCATATTGGCCATGGTATTGCCATGGATCGGCAACAACACAGGGTAGGAATAGAAAACGCGAACCACCACCACATCGCCTTCTTGGCCGGGGTCAAACACGTAGTTTGTTTGAAATTCTCCGTCGGGATTGAGCGGTGGGGGCATTTGTACATTGCCAAAGCCGTCGAATTTGCGCACGTCGAATTCCATTTTTGATCCGCAGTCCAGCATAAAGCCGACTTCGTCACAGATCGCGTTGCGAAAATCCTGCTGGGTAAAATTCGCGGCCTGTGCCTGGCCGGTTCGGATCTGCCGGGCGGCTTCCGATACGCCGTTCTCGAGGGTGAACGTTGCGAAAAACACTAGCATCGTTTCGATCAACGCAAATAAAAGCCCAAGAAACGGGGTGGCAACCACGGCAAATTCCAAGCTGGCGGTGCCGCGCTTGTCAGTCTTAAGTTTTTTTTGTTGGGCGGATGAAAACAGTCTGCCAAACATGCGAAGCGACTTGCGTGTCGCGTCATCACAGTGTTGTCTCATCTTCTGTCTCTTAAAGTATGGTGTGTAAGACGCCGGGAAAGCCCGACCCGTAGCGTGCTTGCACTCTGTCTACTCTCAACGCGCTTATCATTTCTCAACAGCTCTCAATATAGTCCTTACACAAATGGTATGACTTATCGAAAATTTGAATCGTCCCTTGATCCAAAAAGATTTTTCGAAAAGTTTAAGGTTGGGAGATTGTTAACTTGCCGGGACCAGACTGCGTTGCGCGGGGGGTGAAGTGCCATGGGGCGGCACACTGGTTGAGTGAGGCAGTGAGAAAAATGCGGCAGTTCTACAGGAGTGCTGTGGCTGATTTTGGATCCTTCTGTACCGGGATCTTTCGTCAGAAATATAAAACTCCAGCAACAGGGTCTTTGTTTTCTCGATGGCGGCGTTGCCAAAGCGCTAATGTCGCGATGATATTCGGGTTGAGTTTAGTACCCATTATATTGGCGGCGGGGTCTGCCATTGACGTATCGCGAGCGCTCGTTGTGCGCTCAAGGTTATCGCAGGCGCTTGACGCGGCGGGCCTTGCAGTCGGCGGCACCATCGGCCTGAATGAAACGCAAACTCAACAGCTTGCGCAAAACTATTTTGATGCGAACTATCCGATTGGAGAACTGGGGATACCGGGTAACCTGCAGGTCTCCCAATCCGGCAATATTGTGTCGCTCAGCGCGAGTGCCACACTCAACACCATGATCATGTCCATTGTCGGTATTCACACCATGACCGTGGCCACATCCGCCGAAATCACGCGAGAGTCAAAAGGTCTCGAAGTGGCTCTGGTGCTCGACAATACGGGGTCCATGTATTGGAACGGAAAGATCGGGGCGCTACGCAACTCTGCGACCAGCCTGATCCACATATTGTTCGGTGAAAATGCGTTTCCGGACAATCTCAAAGTATCGTTGGTGCCCTTCGTGACATCGGTGAATATCAATGCCGATAGTTTTGAAATGGATTGGATGGACGTAAACGCTCAGGCGACCCATCATGGTGAGAATTTTGATGAGACCAGTGGTGAGATCAGTCACTTTGACTTGTTCGACGGCATTTCAAACACAGTCTGGAAAGGCTGTGTCGAGCTGCGCGCGGCGCCCTACGATACGGAAGACACCTCACCTGATATCGGGAATCCGGATACATTGTGGGTGCCCTACTTCTGGCCGGACGAACCCAGCGGATATTCAGGCTATTACAACAGTTACCGGTCCGATGGGATCAGCGGATCAGTGCAAGTGCGTCAGGCGAACTGGGCGAAGTATAATGGGTCAAGCGTGTCCATTGACGAATATCCGTCCAGCACGAGTGGTCCGAACAAAAGCTGCCCCCAGGCGCTTCTGCCGCTGACCAACGACCGGGATGAAATCCTGGATAACATTTCGGATATGCGCCCTTGGTTTAATAGCGGCACGAACATTGCCGCCGGATTGGCCTGGGGGTGGCGCGTCTTGTCACCAACCCTGCCCTTTACCGAAGGCGTAGCCTATGACGACGAAGATTGGCAGAAGGCCATGATTTTGTTGAGCGATGGGCGAAACGAGGTGGTTGGTCAAAGCACCCACAACGTGTCCGATTATACAGGGTACGGATATTTATCGCAGCAACGGCTTGGCACCCAAGACAATGAAACGGCGGTGACGCGCGTCAACGAAAAGGTTGCTGAAATGTGCACCAAGGTGAAGGCGCAGGGCGTGCGTGTGTACACGATTACGTTCCAACTGAGTGATCCGGATGTGGAGGCGATCTTCGATGCCTGTGCGACAGATCCGGCGTTGCACTTTAGATCACCCACCAATGCGGAGCTGGAGCAGGCGTTTCAGGCGATCGCCCAGGATCTCAGTAACCTCCGCCTCAGCCAGTAAGTGTCGGCGGAGGGGCTGTCCTCCAAAAGAAAACCCTCAGCCACGATGTGGCTGAGGGTTTTTTTGTGGTCTAAATAAGAAACTAGCGTTGACCAGATGCTTCTTTGCCGATGTTCAGCTTGTTGCGTACTTGGGCTTCGGCATCCACAAATTCTTGGTTGAAGTCGCCGGGGATCAAAGACCTCTCACAGCGCGGCGCGCATGTGAAGCTCACCTGGCCGGCACCGCGATACAACGTCATGTGATGCGGCATGGTGGTTGTGACGCTGATCGGGATGTTCGCGATCTGTTTGTTATCGCTGTCCAGCGCGATCACATTTGTGGTCCCGAAATTGCGGCCCAGGACAAAAAGAAGGTTCCCTTTCTGAACTGAGACATCGGCGATTGAAGGGTTGCCGACAACGACGGTTGCGGCATTGCGCTCCAATTCCAACATGGATGAATTATCGATGGGGACCGCCACAATTGTGGGCTGCTGTTCCTCATAGGCGAAATCGTCCATCTCGTCGAACATGCCGTCCGCAAGCACTGGGGGCGCGCTCAAGAGCGCGCATAGCGCGGTGCTGGCGGCGCCAAGGGCCACGCGATGGCGTTTGCCCTGACAATCTTTTTTCATGCCTTGTCCTCACTCCATTTGCCGTCTCGGCACAACGCCTAAGATCGCTTGTCACAGCAAAATGAGGGCAATTAATGAACACTTTGCAAAATTGAAGATTTGCTTAAAAAGCAAAACGTGGGGCTTTATTGAATAATATTTTTGATTCAAATTTTACGAAAATAAAAGACAAGTATTTAGTACAAGTATATATAAAAATATAAATGAAAACAGTAGCTTAGGGCATGAATAATTACTTACATTAACTTACTGTTAGGTTTTTTTACTTATTGTCCAGCGAAAGACCGGCGTGCATGCACACCGGCCTTAAGAGACGGAACCTCTCATTTAGATAAGACGTCTTAGCGAAGCAGGAGGCAGTAATGACCAAAGTAATTTCACGTTTTTGGAATGACCAAAATGGGGCAACCGCGATCGAATACGGTCTGATCGCAGCCGGTATCGCCGTAGCGATTATCGGTACGGTGAACACCCTTGGCGGTGGCTTGAATACCCAGTTTGGTAACGTGAATACCAACCTCGGCGGTTAATCCCCCGGCAGCTTGATCGCTTGCAAAGGCGGTCAGGTTACCAACCCGTACAAGGCTGGCTGGTGTCATTTGGACCCAGTCGGCCTTTTGCGTTTTGGGGCGGTTAAAGGCTCGGTAACGGCAATGCGATAGCGTAACGCTTTGTATCCGCGTATCACGAGCCCCGTTAGGGTCTCGGTAATTAAAGTCGATCCTATGCAAGAGATTTTGTCGCCCCTTTCCTTCGCCGTCCTGACCATCTTTCCGGGCTGCATGCTGATTGCAGCTTTCACAGATTTGGCGACCATGACGATCCCCAACCGCTTGTCGATCGCACTTGTTGTAGGGTTCACAATCTTAGTTGTGTTGACGGGGATGCCCCTTGATGAGGTGGCCATCCATTTCGCCATTGGATTTGGCGTGCTGGTATTAGGCTTTATCTTGTTTGCGCTGAACTTGCTGGGCGGCGGCGATGCCAAATTTGTTGCGGCCACCAGCCTGTGGATGGGGCTGTCGGGCCTGTTCCCGTTCTTTGTCACCTTTGCCATGGTGGGCGGATTGTTCGGATTGATGATTTTGTCGTTCCGCCAACTGCCCTTGCCGGCGTTCTGTGTGAAGTATCAATGGATCGCCCGTCTGCATGAACCAAAAGGGGACATTCCCTATGGTGTGGCATTGTCGATCGGTGGACTGATTGTATTTCCAGAGACCGTAATCTTCGCGCTGTCTGTCGCTTAATAATAAAAAGCGACCCATCTAAGAAACTGTATTTTTAATCATCTGTGAATAAATAGTTGCGTGGCCCGGGGGCGCGCCAACTATTCGTGTCTGCCTGGCTTAGAAAAATGGGGCTTGTTGGATCATGATGGGGACGTGATCCGAAGCTGGGAAAGGTCAGGAGACCATGAGTGTAATGCGTATCCTAGTGCTCGGCATCGCTGTCGTGGCAGCTGGCGTCGCTGCGTTTCTCGTCAATACCATGTTGTCGGCCAATAATGGCCCGGCGGTGGCCAGTGCGCCGGCGCCCAACATGAATGTGACGCAAGTGCTGGTGGCCAGTCGAAATCTCACCATCGGCCATGCCGTCGGGTCCAGCGATTTGCGCTGGCAGGCGTGGCCGGAAGAAGCCTTGACGGCAAGCTATATCACCAAGCGGAAAGATCCGTCGGCGCAGCAGAAGACCGTTGGCGCCACCGTGCGCCAACCGGTTTTGGCCGGTGAGCCGATCACCTCAACGAAAGTCATCCGTACAGAGAATGCTGGTTTTATGGCCGCGTTGCTGGACCCTGGGATGCGCGCGGTTTCCGTAAAGATTTCGCCTGAAACGGGCGCGGGCGGTTTCATTCTGCCGAACGATCGCGTGGATGTGATCGTGACCCGCCGCACCATGAATGAAAGCGGGACGCGCGAAGGATTTGAAAGCGAAACCATCTTGTACAATGTGCGGGTTCTCGCGATCGACCAGAATTTCCAAGAAGAAGACGACAAGCAAACGGCCGTCGGACGGATCGCCACGCTCGAGTTGACGCCTAATCAGGCGGAAACCGTGGCCCTGGGCGAGGCAATGGGCGACTTGTCGTTGATCTTACGCAGCATTGCGGATATGGGCGAGGCGGCGGCTGAACAGGCCCGCAACGCTCAAGAAGTGACGACATCCGTCACAATGCTTCGGTATGGCGCGTCCACGCGCGTTCCTGTTGGGGGAGGTGCCCGGTGAGCGCATTGCATAAAAATTCTTCGTCGGCTGCGGCCATCCTATTCTTCATCACGGTTTTGTTTTGGGGCTCCGCCCTCGCGCAAAACAGCGTGAAGATCAATAATGGTAACGGTCCGAACAGCAAGTTCATCAAACTGGCCTTGCACAAAGCAACAATCATCGAGCTGCCGGTAGAGGCGCGCGATGTGCTGGTGTCCGATCCGGATATTGTGGATGCAGTGGTGCGTACCTCTCAGCGGACCTATCTGTTGGGCCGCAAGGTGGGCCAAACCAATGCCTTCTTTTTTGATGAATCGGGACGCCAGATCCTCAGTCTCGAAATTAAAGTAGAGCGTGATTTGGCGGGCCTTGAAGCCATGTTCAGCCGGTTCATTCCGGATGCGCGGATCAAGGTCGATACCATCAATGACAATATCGTGCTGGGTGGTCTCGTGCCCAATACCGCTGCGGCGGAACAAGCCCGGGAACTTGCCGCCCGCTATGTGGGCAATGAAGAACAAGTCATGTCCATGCTGACGGTGCAGGGCGAGGAACAGGTGCTTCTGAAAGTCCGCGTTGCGGAAATGCAGCGCACCCTCGCCAAGCAATTGGGTGTGGATACGCAAGCAGCGTTCTCTGTGGGCGAAGTGGCCTTCGACGTCTTTACCGCCAATCCGTTTAGTTTGGTTGGTCAGCCGCTGAGTGGCGGCCGTCAAATTGCCAGCTTTACGCCGGGCGGTGACCAATATGACGCAACGGTGCGCGCTTTGGAGCGCACGGGTCTGTTGCGCACGCTTGCCGAACCAAACCTCACGGCCATTTCCGGCGAAAGTGCAAACTTCCTGGCCGGTGGTGAATTTCCGGTGCCCGCGTCCCGTGACCGGGATGGCAATGTGATTGTGGTCTTCAAGCCGTTCGGTGTGGGTCTTGGCTTTACGCCGGTCGTTTTGGGCGAAGGCCGGATCTCGCTCAAAGTCTCGACCGAGGTCAGTGAACTCTCAAACGAGGGGGCCTTCACCCTGCAAGGCGGTGTGTTCGTCGATCCCACCACAAACCAATTGACCCAAGGCACCGGCATCACCATTCCTGCCTTGAGTGTGCGCCGGGCAGAGACCACCGTGGAACTTCCGAGCGGCGGCAGCATTGTGATGGCCGGCCTGTTGGAAGAATCCACACGGTCTAACATTGACGGTGTTCCCGGCGCCAAAGATCTGCCGGTGCTTGGGCAATTGTTCCGCAGCCGGGATTTTCAAAATTCCGAAACTGAACTGGTCGTGATCGTGACGCCCTATCTCGTCGGCGCTGTCAACGAAAAGCAATTGGCCAAGCCGACCGATGGCTTTGCGCCCGCGTCTGACGTGGAGACGGCATTGATCGGCCGCCTCAACGCCACGTATGGCATCGATAAGAAAGCACCGCGTACGCGGACGCTTCAAGGCCCTGTTGGCTACATTCTGGATTAGAGGACAGACCCCATGAAAAGATCTGTACAAAAATCAGTATTGCGCGGTTCGGGCTCGTCTGTTTTTAAACGGGGCGGCATTCTCGTGGGCATCGTTCTGGCGGCTGTTGCCTGTTCCCCCATTAAAAATGGACCCAAGCAAGCCATCAGCGTGGAAGAGCAGCACCCGATCCGCGTGGATTCAGAAGTGGTTTCCTTGATGGTGTCATTGGACGAAAATCCCGGCAAGCTATCGCCGAAAGCCCGGGCCGAGGTGAAGGCTTTTTTGGGCCACTTCAAATCTCGCGGGCATGGAGCGTTTAGTATCACCAAGCCGGGTGACGATGACAGTCGCGCCAACTCAACGCGTCTTGCGCGCGCCATCACGAAACTTGCCGACGATGTCGCCGTTTCGGATGCGGCTCTCACCGAAGCGTTCTACACGCCCGAAGATGGCCAAAACAATGCGCCTGTGATCCTGAGCTTCATGAGGTATGTGGCAACGGCCAGCGCCTGTGGCGATTGGTCTGACGATGCAGCGACATCTTACGCCAATACGCGCATGCCCAATCACGGCTGCGCCACCCAAAACAATTTGGCCGCGATGGTGATTGATCCGCGCGACCTGGAAGTGCCGCGAACATTGGATCCCGCCGATGTGGGGCGCCGCCAAAAAGTCATCGCGGATTATCGGGCCGGTCAATCAACGGGCTCGGAACGAACCGAACAAGAATCTGGCCAAGTTAGCGAGGTGGAATAATGGGTAAGCTCGCATCACAAGAACAAACCCCGGAAACCGACATTGAAGTCGAAATCGATGCCATCGATGAAGACATTGATGCCTTGGAAGATCAGGAAACTGTCGAAGACGAAGATAATTTTGCGTCTTTGTTGGGCGGCAAGGAAGAGGAAGAGCAGCCGCGCATTGCTGAAGTCGATATTGATGAGACTTTATCGATGGAAGCGCGGCCGGTCCCCCGCATTGCCATTCATGCCTTCTGCGATTCGCCGGAAACCGGCGTTGTCATTCAACGGGCAGCGTCCGACCGGCGTTTATCGAAAGCCCATGTAACGGTTCATATGGGCGGGCTGCCGGCCGCCATCGCCCAATACCGCAATTCGACCACGCCCAATTTGGTGATTGTGGAAGATCACAGCAAACAGGAAGAGCTATTTGCGAATCTGCTGAAGTTTGCGGAAGTCTGCGATCCCACCACGAAGGTCATGGTGGTCGGGAAGACCAACGATGTTGGGCTGTACCGCGAGCTGATCAAACAAGGTGTGAGCGAATATCTGGTCAGCCCGCTGACCCCCCTTCAAATTATCGCGTCGATTTCGACCATCTATGTGGACCCTGCCGCGCCGCCCATCGGCCGCTCCGTGGCGGTTGTGGGCGCAAAAGGCGGTGTCGGGTCCAGCACCATCGCCCATCACGTGGGCTGGTGCATGGCAGATGGCTTGGAAGAAGACGTGACATTGATCGATCTGGACATTCCGTTCGGCACGGCGGGTCTTGATTTCAACCAAGATGCCACACAAGGCATCGCGGATGCATTGACGTCACCGGAACGGTTGGACGATGTGCTGCTCGACCGCTTGTTGGTGAAATGTAACGACCATCTCAGTCTCTTTGCGTCCCCCAGTGTTCTCGACCGTGATATCGATCTTGATACGGAAACCTATGAAAGCGTTCTTGAGATTGTCCGTACCATGGTGCCGACGGTTGTGTTGGACGTGCCGCACATTTGGACGCCCTGGACCAAGCACGTTTTGTTCACCTCCGATGAGGTGATCATTACGGCAACGCCCGATCTGGCGTGCTTGCGAAATGTCAAAAACATTATCGATCTTGTGAAAGCGGCACGGCCGAACGATTCACCACCGCGCGTGGTGCTAAACCAAGTGGGCATGCCGAAGCGTCCTGAAATTCCCGCAAAGGATTTTGAGGAAGCAACCGGTGTTGAAACGTCCCTCATTATACCGTTTGACGCCCAGTTGTTCGGGACGGCCGCCAATAATGGGCAAATGGTCACAGAGCTTCCGGGCAATAGCAAAATCAAGGATGGCTTGCGTAAGCTGTCTTATGACGTCAGCGGTCGTGAGCCTCCGGAAACGAAAAACAAAGGTCTTTTGGGTATGCTTGGACTTGGTTCAAGCTAGGTAAGTGTACGGAATAAATGTTCGGAAAACGGTCCAACGCCAGTCTGGCAGGTGAAATGGCGCGACCGCCGGTCCAACCGGTGCAAGCAACGCCAAAACCTGTGCAACCGGCCCCGGAAAAAGCGGCAACGAACGGTGCTTCACCTGAAGCAACGCCCGATACCGCTCGGGAACAGCCCAAGCCGGCGGCAAAACCCGTTACCGTTCCACCACCCCCCACGCCGAAAGCAGAATCTGATGCGGACGGGTTCGCCATGGCGGCGAAGTCGGAAGACTATTACGAGCTTAAACGGTCTGTTTTTGATGCCCTGATCGACACGATTGATCTTGCACAGCTTGCGCAGCTCGACACAAAAAGCGCCAGCGAAGAAATCAAAGACATTGTTGCTGAAATCATCACCATCAAGAACGTGGTGCTATCGACCATTGAACAAGATCAGCTGGTCGAAGACATTTGTAATGATGTGTTGGGGTATGGCCCGCTCGAACCCTTATTGGCGCGCGACGACATTGCCGACATCATGGTCAATGGGGCCGACCGGTGTTTCATCGAAGTCGGCGGTCGCATTCAGCTGACGCCCATTCGTTTTCGAGACAATGCGCAGCTGATGAATATCTGTCAGCGCATTGTGAGCCAGATTGGCCGCCGCGTCGATGAGTCCAGCCCTATTTGCGATGCGCGCTTGCTGGATGGTTCTCGTGTGAATGTGATTGCGCCGCCATTGTCGATTGACGGGCCGGCGCTCACCATTCGTAAGTTTAAGAAAGACAAGCTGACCCTTGAGAACCTGGTAAATTTCGGATCAATCACTCCGGAAGGGGCCAAAGTGCTCAGCATCATCGGCAATTGCCGGTGTAACGTCCTTATTTCTGGCGGTACTGGCTCCGGTAAGACCACGCTGCTCAATTGTTTGACCGCTTATATCGAAGCCGATGAACGCGTGGTGACCTGCGAGGACGCCGCCGAGCTTCAATTGCAGCAGCCGCATGTGGTGCGTTTGGAAACCCGCCCGCCCAATCTGGAAGGCAAAGGCGAAATCACCATGCGCGACCTTGTGAAGAACTGCCTGCGGATGCGTCCTGAACGGATCATCGTTGGTGAGGTGCGTGGCTCTGAAGCTTTTGACCTGTTGCAGGCAATGAATACGGGCCATGACGGCAGTATGGGAACGTTGCACGCGAACAGTCCCCGCGAGGCCCTTAGCCGTTTGGAAAGTATGATTACGATGGGGGGCTACAATCTGCCGTCCAAAACCATCCGCGAAATGATTTGTGGCTCCATCGACGTGATCGTTCAGGCCGCGCGTCTGCGCGATGGCTCCCGCCGCATCACGCACATTACGGAAGTAATTGGGACGGAGGGTGAAGTGGTCATCACCCAGGACCTGATGGTGTTCGACATTCAAGGTGAAGACGAAACGGGCCGCATCATCGGCAAGCACAAATCCACCGGCATTGCACGCCCGGCATTCTGGGACCGCGCGCGCTATTTCGGCCAGGAACAAGAACTCGCTGAAGCGCTTGATGCGTCAGCGGATTAAGGAATGACCGAATGGACCAGGTAACCCTCACCATTCTTGTAGCTGTATTGGCAGCGTTGACCTTTGGCGGCGTTGGATTTGCCGTGTTCGCACCAGCAATGGAACGACAGTCACGGATGAATAGGCGCGTGCAGTCGGTTGTTCAGGGTCAAAAGGTTGCTAAGTCTCGAAAGAAACAAGACAGCGCGGATGTGACAGCGCAGCGCCGCAAACAGGTGCAAGAGACGCTGAAAGACCTCGAAAAACAGCAAAAAGAAAAAAAGAAAAAACAAACCCTCAAGCAACAAATCGAACAGGCCGGTCTCGAAATTACGCCGAACATGTTCTTTATCCTGTCCGGTGTGTTTGGATTGCTGTTCGGTGTCGCCATCTTTGCGGCGGGACAACCACCTTACATCGCTCTGGGCGCTATGTTCGCGGCCACATTGGGATTGCCAAAATGGTTCCTTGGGTTCCTAACGGGGCGCCGCCAAAAGGCCTTTCTGGAAGAATTCGCCAATGCGCTCGACGTGATCGTGCGCGGTGTGAAGGCCGGTCTGCCGATCGGCGAATGTCTGAAGATCATTGCCCGCGAAAGCGCAGAGCCCGTGGCGTCGGAATTCATGGAGCTTGTGGAAGGCCAGAAAGTGGGCATCTCCCTGGACCAGGGGCTTGAGCGTATGTACGAACGTATGCCGCTGGCGGAAGTGAACTTTTTCATGATCGTGCTGACGATCCAGCAAAAATCCGGCGGTAACCTGTCTGAGGCCTTGGGCAATCTGTCCAATGTGCTGCGGTCCCGCAAACTGATGCGCAGTAAAATTCAGGCCATGTCCTCGGAAGCGAAGGCATCGGCCATGATTATCGGCTCACTGCCGCCGGGTGTGATGACCATGGTCTATATCACCACCCCGGATTACATCAATCTTCTGTTCACAGAGCAAACCGGTAACATCATGCTGGTGGGTGGTATTCTGTGGATGGCCACAGGCGTGTTGATCATGAAGAAAATGATCAACTTTAACTTCTAGGAGGTCGACGGACACCCATGTTTGACCTTCTCGAGAAGCTCACCGATCCTCAATTCATGGTCGCGGCCTTTGTGGCGATTGCGGCCTTTGCCACGGTAATGACGATTGCCTTGCCGATGCTGGAAGGCGACCGGCTGGGCGCGCGCTTGAAAGCGGTGACCAATCGCCGGGAGGAATTGCGTCAAAAACAGCGCGAAGCCTTCGCGAAGAAAAACAAGGGGCGGCCGCTTCGATCGACGCCCGTCGGCTTCATGAAAGAAACTGTCGACCGGTTCAATCTTCAGAAGCTGATGGAATCGGAAGATTTGAAAGGGAAGCTGGTGCAAGCTGGTTTCCGCGGCCAGGCCCCGTTGTTTACGTTCTTGTTCTTCCGGTTGGTGATGCCGTTTATTCTGTTCTTCGCGGCAATGATCTATCTGTTTGCGATCAACAGCCACGGCATGGAAACCATGGGGCGGGTGCTGGCAAGTTTCGGTGCGGCCTTTGCGGGCTATTACCTGCCGAATGTGTTTGTGGAAAACATCATCCAGCGCCGCCAAGATTCCATCAATCAAGCCTTTCCTGACGCATTGGACTTGTTGTTGATCTGCGTGGAAGCCGGCATGTCCATTGAGGCCGCGTTTAACCGCGTCTCTCAAGAAATTGGTCAGTCGTCGGTGGAACTGGCCGAAGAATTGGGGCTGACCACGGCAGAATTGTCTTATTTACAAGATCGCCGGCAAGCCTATGAGAATTTGGGCCGGCGGTGTGGAACAACCGGCGTGAAAGCCGTGTGTACGTCCCTAATCCAGGCCGAACGCTACGGGACGCCGCTTGCTCAAGCCTTGCGGGTACTCGCACAAGAAAATCGTGATCTGCGTATGTCGGCCGCTGAAAAGAAGGCGGCTGCATTGCCCGCAAAGCTCACCGTACCGATGATCGTGTTCTTCTTGCCGGTGCTGTTTGTGGTGATCCTCGGCCCGGCGGTCATCAACTACTGGAAGATCTAGCGTGGTGCATATTGCACCACGCAATGACAAGTCGATTGTTCCATGAACTAATTGCTTCGTGGATTACCCGGTAAGCGGCCAAGTCCGAGCAGCTCATGGTATGGGTGATGGGTGAGGTAGGGTGCAATAGCCAAGCGTATTGCACCAATCGGCTAGGGCTTCTGCGCGCGGACGTTTTTCTCAACATCCATTAGTTCCCGCCAAGGATCCGGCTGGGTGAGCATTTCCCGCAGGAAGGCCACATTGTTCTCCGCGATCTCTGGCGGAAGATCCGCGCGCGCCATACGTTCCGCTTCTTCAAACTTGCCCTGAAGGCCAATGACCAAGGCCAGGTTCTGACGCATTTGCGGTGTGCCGACACCTGTTTCAACCGCGCGCCGCAAAAAGACTTCGGCTTCGGCCAGGTCGCCCCCGAGGGCTCGGGAAAGCCCGTAATTGTTTAGGACGGTTGCATTGTTCGGCGCCAATGCGAGCGCTGCTTCATAGTAGAGGCGTGCTCCCGAATGATCGCCGGCCTGATCAAGTGCAATGCCCGCCGCCGACTGAACTTGCCAGTTCTTTGGCGCTAATTCTGCTGCTTGCTCCAACACATTAACGGCTTCCGGCGTGCGGCCCATCACCAACAGCGTCTTGCCGTATTCGGCGCGCAGAGACGCGCTGCTTGGATTGGCCGAAATGGCTTCCACCAATATGGAGTGTGCTTTGTTGACCGAGCCAAGCTTGCGCAAGTTTTTGGCGTAGTTGGTGGCCGCTTCCGTGTTGCTTGCATTTTGGCTGTAGAGCGCCCCCCAATAGGAGGCATTCTGAACCAAATCTTTCGCGGGCTCACCGGTGGAGGCGGGTGGCGGAGGTGTGGGTGCGTCTTGCACCGTTTGGTCGTTTGTTTTTTTGGCCGCCGTTTCGGTGCCGTCCGAGGCACATCCGGCCATCATGAAGGCGAGGATAGAAAGGCTGCAATAGGTAATCGTGCGCATGCTGGGGCACCCAATGGGGTTACTGAGACTTTAAGGAAAAACTAACAGAACAGCCTCACTGAAATCTTAACGGTCGCATTGCAGAGGGATACTGGGCTGGTTAAGGTCAGCCCCGCTGACAAGAAAGGACGTGGAATGCTGGATTTGTTTGTGCGTGAAAGCAGCGCTGAGATGCGCCCCGTATTCGTGGTGGGCGAAGATGGTTTCGAGGCTTGGAAAAGCGATCTGCCACCGCATCAATCCGCATGGGTGGACAATGTCTCCTTCAAGGGCGGCATGGGAGACGTTGCGTATCTGCCGGGCGATGATGGCGCCGTGGTGGCGGCAGCTGTCGGGACGGGCAAAGGCGATGAACCGTTTGCCGCCGGCACCATCGCCCGCAAGCTGCCTGACGGTGTTTGGCAATTCGATCCAACGCTGCCGGTAGATGCGCTCGCCCATGCCTGCTTGTCCTATGCGCTTCATGGCTATCGATTCGGGCGTTACAAAGAAGAAAAAGAGATCAAGGGAAAACTGTTTCTGCCGACTGCGATTGCCGACCACGTGTCCAGCATTGCGGAAGGGGCATATCTCGCGCGCGATCTGATCAACACGCCGCCAAATGATATGGGGCCGGAAGAATTGGAAGCCGCCGCTCTTGCCTTGGCCAAAACCCATAGCGCGGAGGCATCGGTCATTCGCGATCAGGAGCTTCTCGATCAAGATTTGACCCTTATCTACACGGTTGGCCAAGCCAGTTCGCGGCGCCCCCGTTTGATTGATTTCTCTTGGGGGCGAGAAGACGCGCCGAAAGTCACGCTGGTGGGGAAAGGCGTGTGTTTCGACAGTGGCGGGCTTGACCTGAAACCGTCGTCCGGCATGGCCATCATGAAGAAAGATATGGGCGGTGCGGCGAATGTGTTGGGCCTTGCCTCCATGATCATGGCCAATAAGCTAGATGTGCGGTTGCGCGTTCTCGTACCCGCCGTTGAAAACAGCGTGGGGTCCAACGCGTTTCGCACCAGCGACGTCTACACCAGCAAGAAAGGGCTGACGGTCGAAATCGGGAACACCGATGCGGAAGGCCGATTGATCCTAGCGGATGCTTTGGCCATCGCTGATGAAGAAAACCCCGAATTGCTAATTGATATGGCAACGCTCACGGGGGCTGCCCGGTCTGCTCTAGGTCCCGATGTGCCGCCGTTTTACACGAACGACGATGCGTTGGCGGATGAAATAGCCCGTCACAGCGAAACAACGAACGATCCTTTGTGGCGCATGCCGTTGGTGCCGACCTATGACAAATGGCTCGACAGTTCGGTCGCAAATCTCAGCAGTACCGCCAGTTTAGGGATGGGCGGGTCGATTACGGCTGCTCTCTTTTTGAAGCGCTTTGTGACGAAAACATCCGCTTACGTGCATTTTGACATATATGGCTGGACCAACCGGCCTCGAGCCGGCAAACCGCTGGGCGGGGAAGCCCACGGCATTCGTGCGTTGTTTAGCCTGTTGTCAGATCGCTACGGTGCGTCTGCCGAGAGTTGAACGAAATGGGCGGATCATAAATAATCCGGATCCGAAACGATTCGGTTGGTGAGATCTGTCTATGCGGGCCTCTGATGCTCTCGCACTTTGGCAACAGGTCCTGGTGCGCAGTGTGCGTCAGGAAGGCCCTGATTTGTCCGCACGCCAAATGGCCATTTTGCTGTCGGTCTATGTGGGGGCACCTCCGCACACGGTAAAAGCCTTGGCTGCGGATCTTTCGATTTCAAAGCCGGCGGTGACCCGGGCACTAGACACGTTGAGCCAGATGGGCCTCATTAAGCGCCGTCGGGACCCTGAAGACAAAAGAAATGTCCTAATTGAGCGGACTTTGGACGGAACGCAATTCTTAAGTAACCAAGCGGAAATTATGATGGCGGTGTTGGACCGCCGCTAAGCGGCATTGGAGGCAGGTATGACCTCTTTCGATCGTCGATTAATCCCCGTCAGGCCAGATGTGGCCGCTGTCCAGTATCAGGACGACCACCTGTCGGAACGATACGCCGTGGGGGAGTTACGCCAAGTTGCCTATGGGCATTGTAATTTGCACGAGACCCCCTGCGCGGATGTGGGGCTCGACACGCAGTTGCATTGCGGTGAGACCTTCATGGTCTATGACGAAAAAGACGGGTGGGCTTGGGGGCAAGTAACGCGCGATGGCTATGTAGGCTATGTGCGGAGTGAGGGCCTGCGACGGCAGGTTGAACAAACAACCCATCGGGTCAAGGTTCTGCGGAGCTTCGTTTACCCGGAACCTAATATGAAACGAACGCCTATTTCCTGTCTGAGTATGAATGCGGAAGTCAACGTGGACGGCGACGAAGCGGGGTTTGCAAAAACCACGCAGGGCTTCGTCTGGGCCGCGCATTTGGGCGAAAGGGAAGAAGGCTCGGGAAGTGTGGTTGAGAATGCGCAGCGCTTTTTGGGCGTGCCTTACCTCTGGGGTGGTCGAACCAGCCTTGGGATCGATTGTTCCGGTTTGATCCAAGAGGCGTTTCTTGCCGCTGGTCAAAAGGTGCAGCGCGATTCAGACATGCAGGAGCAATCAATCGGCACACAGATCAATCCAGACAACTCGATTGACGGCTTAAAATCCGGTGATCTTGTGTTTTGGGATCGCCATGTCGGCATCATGACCGATCCCGAAACGGTCCTCCATGCGAACGCCTATCACATGAGTGTGGCGTCGGAGCCGCTGGCGCAAGCCGTGGCGCGGATCGCGACGGTGGAAGGACCGATTACGTCGATCCGCCGTGTGGTGGACTAACCGGCCGTTTCTTCAGCGGGTGCTTCTTCGGTCGCCGGGGCTGGTGCCTCGGGCAAAGCCAAAGGTGAATCCGATTGGGCACGCAGATAGATCAGCAACGCCGCGCGTTGTTCAGGCTTCTTCAGCCCCGCAAAGTTCATCGAGTTGCCGGGGATATACCCTTTGGGGTTCTCGATATACTTGTCGAGTTCCGTATAGCCCCATACTTTCCCACCGGCGCCAGCATCTTTCAGCGCACCGGAATAGGAGAAGCCATCTTTTTGAGCAACCGGACTGCCGACAATGCCCCAGAGATTAGGTCCGGTCCGATTCGGGCCGTCTTTATCAAAGGTGTGGCACGCAACGCAGCGCTTGCCGATTTTCGCACCACTGGCTTCTGAGGCCGAGGCGAGCAGGACTGGAAGCGGGATAACTTCCGCAACCTGTACTTCGGCGGCACCGCCAGCACCATCTTCCTCGACGCCTTCGACCTTGTAGCCCTTCGTTTCAGGCTCTTTTGATGCATAGACCTCGTCGGCAACTTTGCTCAAAGGGCCCCATACGAAGAGGACCGCGCCAAGTACCGCCATAAAAACCATGTTCATAAATGAAGAATGCATCGAGCCCAGATCCCGGAATTATGCGTTCAAAAATGGAAATCGCGCTGTCGCCTAACCTGCCGGACTAACAGTGGAAAGTCGGTATGAAACCGGCGATTTGTCAGGTGGGACACTATCGTTTAGACCGTGGTCGCTGCAATGCGCCCGGTTGACCGGGCTTGTTGTGGCAAAAGGCAGTTTTTTTAATAAGAAACAAAGACTTAGGGTACATATAAAAATCTTGCGTCCTTAAGTCGCACAGATTGTGGGGCTGTCCCGAACGGCCAATAAACCCAAAAGAGGTCCGACTCACCTTGGCGCCCATGTCCAAAACAATTGTCTTACTGCCGGCCCGTCTTGCAGCGACCCGCCTGCCAAACAAGCCGCTGGCCGACATTGGCGGGCGTCCGATGATTGCGCATGTGTGGCAGCGGGGCGTGGACGCCGGCGTGGGAGAGGTGGTGGTCGCGGCCGGCGATCAAGAGATTTGCGATGCCGTGACCGCTTTGGGCGGCAAGGCGGTTCTGACCGACCCGGGGCACCCTTCCGGATCGGATCGGATTTATGAAGCGCTGACCAAGGTGGACCCGGACGGACACGTGGAATTTGTGGTCAACCTGCAAGGGGATTTGCCGGTGTTGGACCCGCAGCTCATCCGCAAAACCGTCGAAATTTTAGAAAACGGCCCGTTCGATATCTCTACCTTGGCAGCCCCCATCACCGAGGACAGCGAGCGGACCAATCCCAATGTGGTGAAAGCGGTGATTGCCGGATGTGCCGACGACCTGAAAGCGGGGCATGTGGGCAAGGCACTTTATTTTTCCCGTGCAACTGTTCCGTATGGGGAAGGGCCTCTCTTTCATCATATCGGTCTTTACGGCTATCGACGGGCCGCTTTGGAAAAGTTTGTCTCTCTACCGCCGTCACCATTGGAACAACGCGAAAAGCTGGAGCAATTGCGGGCGCTGGAAAACTATATGACCATTGGAGTGGGCGTCGTTGACACGATTCCGTTCGGTGTCGATACTCCTGAAGACCTCGAAAAAGCGCGCCAAATGTTGGCTTAACCAATCGATCTGTACCATGACGAAGATAAAAGAAAAGCACCGCGATCTGCCGGACGGCAGTATTGCCTTTCAAGGGGAACCGGGGGCTTATTCGCACCTGGCCTGTAGCGAAGTATTTCCGGATCGCGAAGTGATCCCCTGTCAGACGTTCGAGGATGCCTTCGCGGCCGTGACCGAGGGGCAGGCCGCATTGGCAATGATCCCCATAGAGAACTCGCTGGCGGGCCGCGTGGCCGATGTTCACCATCTGATGCCTGAATCCGGCCTTTATATCGTCGGTGAGTATTTTCTGCGTATTCAGCACCAGCTGATGGCCCCCAAAGGCGCCTCGCTCGATACCATCAAAACCGTGCACAGCCATACAATGGCTCTCGGCCAATGCCGGGATGTGGTGCGCGAACTGGGGTATAAAGCGACGGTCGAGGCGGACACCGCTGGGTCGGCCCGCCGTGTTGCCGAAAGACGAGATACCAGCCAAGCAGCGATTGCCTCGAGCCTTGCCGCGGAGATTTACGGGTTGGAGATTTTGAAACCCGACGTGGAAGATGCCTCGCACAATACGACACGGTTTCTGATCATGGCGGCGGAACCGGACGATGCAGAGCCGGACACCGGCCCCACCATCACAAGTTTTGTGTTCCGCGTGCGCAACGTGCCCGCGGCGCTCTATAAAGCCATGGGAGGCTTTGCAACGAATGGCGTGAACATGACCAAGCTTGAAAGCTATCAACTAGATGGGTCGTTCAATGCTACGCAATTTTACGCGGATATTGAAGGGCACCCTCAAGACCGGTTGGTGCGGTTGGCGCTGGAGGAGCTAGAATTCTTTAGTTCTAGTTTGAAAATTCTGGGCATCTATCATGCCGACCCAAACCGTTCCCCTACGGAATAGGCTTATGAGTTTGCCCACGCCTTGACCAATTGGTGGGCAATGGCCATGGGCGGCGGCACATGCAGTGACCCGTCACCCTGTCCGGCAAGGGCGGCTTGTACGGTCGCCTTGTCGAACCAAACGGCTTCTTCCAGTTCAATGTCATCCAACAGAATGTCTTCGGATTCAGCGGTGGCAAAACACCCAATCATTAAGGATGACGGGTAAGGCCAAGGCTGGGTAGAGAAATACTCAACGCCGCTGACTTTGATACCGGCTTCTTCTTCCAATTCGCGGGCGACCGCTTCCTCGATCGATTCGCCGGGCTCCAAGAACCCCGCGAGCGCGGAATACATTTTTGGCGGCCACGCTTTCTGTCGGCCCAACAAACATTTGTCCCCTTTGGTTGCCAGCATGATGACCACCGGGTCTGTCCGCGGGAAATGTTCCGCATTGCAAGCACCGCAGGCCCGCTTGTACCCGGCATCCGCCGGTTCGGTGGGGCTTCCGCAATTTGCGCAGAACTGATGACGGGCGTGCCAATCGATCATGGACTTTGCTTGTGCCAGGATTGCCGCCACGTCGGCGCTAAGCTCCCCAGCGATTGTGCGCAATTCTTCAAAAGTGCCAAGGCCCGCCAGGGGGCCGCTGCGTTCCGGGTCACGTGCCGAAGTAATGTCCACCGCGAAATAGGCCGTATCGTCTTCAAGCCCCAGAAGAACTGTCATGGGACGATCCAAATTGAGTGCTTTGATGGCCTCCCGCGTCAGCCAGCCGGCAGAGGTGCCGTGCTCCGGCCCGCGCGGTGGAATAATAAGCGGCTTCAGCCGCCAGAGGGGGATGAACAGGCTGGACGGATCATTGAGTTTCGACGTCAGCCATTCGTCGTCGGCCCGCAAATTGCCAGCGCGATCCAATGGATTGTTGGCAAATGTGTTCGGATTGGTCGGCAATGGCATAGAGCGGTCCCCAATTTTCAATAGCTTTCTTTTGTTTTGGCACAGGAGCCGCCATCGCGGCAATGGGCCACGCCTTTGCAATTGTGCGCTGTTGGCCTGGCGAGATTGTCTTGCTTGTGGAACCTTCCCATCTGTTATACTGAAACCAAGGGAGGTTGGCGGTGGACGAGCCACTCGCCAACCCGGTCAGGTCCGGAAGGAAGCAGCCGTAACGAGCCGGCGCGGGTCGTCGTCCAGCCTCCCACCCGTTTTTCGCAAGAAAACACCCATAAAGTTAGAAGGCGTAGGCGCAAACCTCTGCATGTCCGAAGACCGTTCAGACACTGAATTACCGGCTGCTTCGTCTGCCCCGTCCGCTGACGAGCCGGGGCTTGGTCTGGCGGGTGGCGGCATGAGCAGCCAGGAAGATGCGTCCTACCGGGTGTTGGCCCGGAAATATCGCCCGTCCAATTTTGATGAACTCATTGGCCAGGAAATCATGGTGCGCACCCTGCGCAACGCCTTTGAGTCCAATCGCATCGCCCATGGCTTCATCCTGACCGGCGTGCGCGGCATCGGCAAAACCACAACCGCGCGGATCATTGCCAAAGGTCTCAATTGCATGGGCGAAAACGGCACCGACCGCAATGACGGTGCACCCACGGTGACCCCGTGTGGTGTGTGTCCCAATTGCGTGGCGATCGCCGAATCGCGCCATGTAGATATTCAGGAAATGGATGCCGCCTCGCGCACCGGTATTGATGACATTCGTGAGATCATCGAAGGTGTGAGATACGCGCCGGTTTCCGCGCGCTACAAAGTCTACATCATTGATGAAGTGCACATGCTGTCAAAAGCGGCATTTAACGGACTGCTCAAGACCCTTGAAGAGCCCCCGCCGCATGTGAAGTTCATTTTCGCCACGACGGAAATTCGGAAAGTCCCCATTACAGTTCTGTCGCGCTGTCAGCGCTTTGATTTGCGGCGCATTCAGTCCGACGAAATGATGGCTCATCTGACATCGGTGGCAACCGCGGAAGGTGTCGGGGTGGAACAAGGGGCCTTGCGCATGATCGCGCGGGCAGCGGAAGGGTCCGCGCGGGATGCCTTGTCGCTTCTCGACCAGGCGATTAGCCATGGGGCCGGCGACAAGGTCGAAGAAGAAACCGTTCGCGGCATGTTGGGCTTGGTGGATCGTGGACGTATTTTCGATCTGTTCGAAAGCGTGATGTCCGGCGATATCGCATCGGCGCTGGATCAATTGCGCGATCTGCATAATGGCGGTGGCGACCCCGTTATGATCATTCAAGACCTGTTGGATGTGACCCATTGGATCACCCGGCTGAAAGTGTCGAAAGCCGCTGCGGACAGTACGATCGCAACGGAAACAGAGATCAATCAGGGGCAAAAACTGGCCTCTGAACTGCCGATGAGTGCGCTGACGCGATCTTGGTCCATGTTGCTCAAAGGGTTGAGCGAAGTGCAAAACGCACCGCACAGCCTGGCGGCGGCCGAAATGGTGCTTATAAAACTGGCCTATGCTGCCGATCTTCCGTCTCCGGATGAATTGGCGCGATCCTTGGCGAACGGTAATGGCGCCGGAACCGCACCCAAAGCGCCGTCCGGCGGAAATGGGTCATCCGGCGGTCCCTCCGCCGAACGGCCCCCTGTCGAAACCACTCAGGCACCGCGTATCGCAGCCGCTCAAGCCGGCGGCGGCGGTGGCCCGGTCGCCTCTGCGTCGCCCAAAGCGGAGCTTGCACCTCAAGTACTTGCGCTCTGCACGTTTGAGCATGTGATCGATAAGGCAGCGGAGAAACGCGAGATTGGCCTCAAAACACAGCTCGAGGATTTTGTGCATTTGGTCCGCTTTGAACCGGGCCGCATCGAATTCCGTCCCGCGGACGGGGCGCCAACAGATTTGTCCGGACGGCTTGCGGCGAAGCTTCAAGACTGGACGCAATCGAGATGGGTGGTCACCGTTTCCAATGCGGAAGGGGCTGCGACAGTTACGCAGCAAAAGGCCGCAAAGGAAAAGCAACGCCATGACGATGTGTCGAAAGACCCGTTGGTCGCCGCTATTTTCGAAAGTTTTCCGGACGCAAAGATTGTGGCCATTCGGGACACACAAGACGCCGCAGACGAGTCTGAGCTGGTGTTTGACGATGATTTAGATCTAGAGGACGATTTTCTATGAAAGATCTTGGCGGACTGATGAAGCAAGCTCAGGAACTGCAGTCCAAAATGGCGGACATGCAGGCGAAGCTCGAGACGCTTGAGGTCAGCGGCGAAAGCGGCGGCGGCATGGTGCGGGTCACGCTCAATGGGAAAAGCTTGTTAAAGCGTGTGGACATTGACGACAGCATGATGCAACCCGGCGAACGTGAAGTGTTGGAGGACTTGCTTGTGGCGGCTCACAATGATGCCAAAGCAAAACTGGAACAAAAACTTGCGGAAGAAATGGCCAGCGTGACGGGCGGTTTGGGGCTGCCCGCGGGCCTCAAGTTTCCGTTTTAGTATCGTCCGCAAGCAGACTGCATAGGAACTAACCGTGACCGACACTGGGCCCGCTTCGGGGCGTGAAATCGACCGCCTTATCCAGATGTTGGCAAAATTGCCCGGCTTGGGGCCGCGGTCTGCGCGCCGCGCCGCGCTGGATCTTATCAAGAAAAAAGAATCGCTGCTGATGCCACTGGCGGACGCGTTGAACAGCACAGCGGAACAGGTGAAAATATGCTCCGTTTGCGGAAATATTGATACGCTCGACCCATGTGGAATTTGCACCGATCCCAAGCGCGATAATTCTGCGATTTGTGTGGTCGAAGAAGTCGGTGATTTATGGGCGCTTGAGCGGGCCTCCGTTTTTAAGGGACGCTATCATGTGTTGGGAGGCATCCTGTCGGCCCTAGACGGCGTGGGGCCGGACGACCTCAACATTGACAGCTTGGTCACGCGGGTGACCCAAAACAATGTGCAGGAAGTAGTGTTGGCCATGAACGCAACAGTAGACGGCCAAGCCACCGCCCATTATTTGGCGGACCGTCTGGCGGAAACCGGCGTCAAAACATCCCGCCTCGCCCATGGCGTGCCGGTGGGCGGCGAACTTGATTATTTGGATGATGGAACGCTGTCGGCGGCGTTTAAGTCCCGTAGGCCTACCTAAACGGGCGATCGCTTAGCGTCATAACAGCAGACACTAAGAGGGGCTCGCTTGCGGCGGGCGTTTCCGCTGCAAACTGGTCTATTGCCGACAAGTCGTAGGGGGCCGTTACGGCCGATACGCCGATCAAGGCCAGAAACCAGAAGCCGGCCAACACCCAAGATGCGAATATGCGATTGAGCTGTTTTCTGTTTGCTTGCATCACCATTGCGCCTCCTGACCGCGCAATCGTTTCGTCTCACAGCTGCGAGATGGGGCCGAATTTCTCTCTTTCAAAGTGTGCGTTGTCACAGTTTCGTGTTGTTGTGGCTTTTTTGTCCCACAAATCAGGCCGAAATCGGCCTCAAATAAGGGCTTGTTTGGGCTTTTCCGCGCCATTTTCGCCCAATTCCGCCATCGGAGAGGGCGATTCAAGGGCAACATTGGGGGCATCCTCTTCGATTTGAAGGGTTTCAATGCGCTCTGATCGGCGGCCAATCTTGTCGGCGGAGGTATCGATCTTGCGAATATCTTCCTCTGCCTGGTGGAAATGTTTCTTGAGATCGGCCACGCGTTTTTGCAGCCGGTCCACATCACCCACCAACATGCCCACTTCCTTCTGGATAATGTGTGCTTGTTCCCGCATTTGGGCGTCTTTGAGAACCGCACGCACTGTGTTGAGCGTGGCCATCAAGGTCGTGGGAGACACAATCCAGACCCGGGCCCGGTAGCTTTCCTGAACAATGTCCGGAAAGGTGGCGTGCAGCTCCGCATAAACTGCTTCCGATGGCAAAAACAGCAACGCAGATTCCGCCGTTTCGCCGGGGATGATGTAGCGGGCTTGGATGTCGTCCACGTGTTTTCGGGCAGTGGTTCTAAAGGCCCGCTCGGCCGCTTTTTTGGCGGCCGGGTCTTCGGCATTTTTAAGCGCTTGATAGGCTTCCAGCGGAAACTTTGCATCAATGACAATGGGGCCCGGCGGCATGGGCATTTTGATCATGCAATCCGGCCGTTTGCCGTTACTCAAGGACGCTTGGAATTCGTAGGCCGCCGGCGGCAGGGCGTCCTTGACGATGTCTTCCATGCGCAATTGCCCAAAGGCACCGCGCGCTTGTTTGTTCGCCAGAATTTGCTGCAAGCCCACCACATTGCCGGACAGCTCATTGATGGTTTTCTGGGCTTGGTCGATGACGCTCAATCGGGTCTGCAATTCCCCCAGAGATTTCGCGGTCTTGCTGGAACTTTCCTGCAGATTGTCGTTTACCCGTTTGGTAAGGGCGTCCAAGCGTTCTTCAAGCGATTTTGAGACGGCGGATTGTCCTGCCGCTTGGCTTTCCGCCAGTTGGCTGAAGCGCCCCCCCAGTTCCGATTGCTGCTGCCCGAGCAGTGCCAGGGTTTGCTTGAGATGATCGAGCTGAGCGTCCCGGTCGGCGGCAAGTTCTGCCATTTGGACGGCATGTGCTTCGGAGGCGCCGGAGGCGCGCACGACGAAAATGATCAATGCAATACCCAACAGCGCCACCGCGCCCAGGGCGATAAGCCCGATCTCCATATCAGTGTCCTTTCGAATCAGGACAAATCATACCATTGGCGGCGGATCTTGACGGGAACCAGGGGGTCGCTTATGTCCACGCCATGGCGATTTTACCCATCATAACGGCTCCAGATCCGCGGTTGAAAATTGTGTCCGATCCGGTTGTTCAGGTCGACGACGATCTGCGGCGGCTCATGGATGACATGTTGGAAACCATGTATGACGCACCCGGTATCGGTTTGGCGGCAATCCAGGTGGGTGTTCCCAAACGCGTCATCGTGATGGACCTGTCTAAAGATGAAGAACCGAAGGCGCCGCGCTTCTTCGTAAATCCTGTCATCTCAGACCAATCCGAGGACTTGTCCACCTATGAGGAAGGCTGCCTCTCTGTGCCTGATATGTACGAAGAAGTGGAACGGCCCTCCACCGCCCATGTGACTTATTTGGACTATGACGGCAACGAACAGTCCGAGGATATTGAGGGCATGTTGGCCACATGCTTGCAGCACGAGATGGATCATCTGAACGGCATTTTGTTTATTGATCATCTGTCGAAGCTGAAGCGGGATATGATCCTCCGTAAACTGCAGAAACTGCGCCGCCAACAAGTGCCGGCTTAAGCAGCCCATGTGTGCCTTGCGCCTTGCCTTTATGGGGACCCCCGATTTTGCGGTTCCGACCCTGTCCGAACTTCTCGGCGCTGGTCATGACATCGCCGCCGTTTATACGCAGCCGCCGCGCAAAGCCGGCCGTGGCCAGAAACTGCAACCCAGTCCGGTTCACAGGTTCGCGGATCAATCAGGCATCCCTGTCCGGACGCCGCTGAACTTTAAAGCGGAGGACGACAAGGTTGCGTTTGAACAGCTCGACCTTGATGTGGCGGTCGTGGTGGCTTATGGGCTTATCCTGCCGAAGAGAATTCTAGAAGCTCCCAAATTGGGTTGCCTTAACTTGCATGGAAGTTTGCTGCCCCGATGGCGGGGGGCTGCCCCGATCCAACGCGCGGTGATGGCGGGGGACACGGAAACGGGCGTTATGGTGATGCAGATGGAACGGGGGCTCGATACCGGTCCTGTGCTTCTTGCGGAACGTACGCCCATCGGTCCGACAACCACCGCCGGTCACCTTCATGATCGCTTGGCGCAAATCGGCGCCTCGTTGATGGTGCGGGCCTTGGCGGCATTGGAACGGGGCGGGCTTGCCGCGACGCCACAAGCGGAAGATGGGGTGACCTATGCCGACAAAATCTCGAAGGAAGAATCGCGGATCGATTGGCGCAAGCCATCAACACAGATCGATTGCGAAATAAGGGGTCTGACCCCTTTTCCAGGGGCCTGGTTTGAGTTTGACGGTCAGCGCATCAAGGTGTTGGAAGCAAGTCCGGCTGACGGTCAGGGTGAAAGCGGTCACGTGTTGGACGATCAACTGACAGTAGCCTGCGGTGAGGGAGCACTTGCCATCCGCCGCGTGCAGCGTGCGGGCAAATCGGCAACATCCGTAGACGAATTTTTACGGGGGTTACCGATTCCCAAAGGCACGCAGCTGCCGGTTCCGTCCGATGCCTAGATACAAAATCACCATTGAATATGATGGCGGCCCCTTTGTGGGGTGGCAGCGCCAAGCAGTCGGTGTGTCCGTACAGGGCGAGATTGAAACGGCCATAGAAAAATTTTGCGGCGAACAGGTGACTTTGCAAGCCGCCGGGCGGACGGATTCTGGTGTGCATGCGTTGGGCCAGGTGGCGCATTTCGATCTTGAGGCGGAACAATTACCGGACAAAGTCCGGGACGCGGTGAACTATCACCTTAAGCCTCAGCCGATTTCGATTGTGCGTGCCGAAGCCGTCCCAAACACATTCGAAGCACGGTTTTCCGCGACGAAGCGACATTACCGGTATGTCATCGAAAATCGGCGCGCGCCTTTGGCACTTGATCGCGGACGCGCGTGGTTGGTACCGCAGCCGTTAGACGCTGACCTGATGCATGAGGCCGCTCAGTACTTCGTGGGGAAGCATGACTTTACCACCTTTCGGGCCAGCCAATGTCAGGCAAAATCGCCAGTCCGAACCATTGACCGGATAGATGTACGCCGGGCGGGAACCACCATTGAGGTTACCGTTAGCGCGTTGTCGTTTCTGCATCACCAAGTGCGCTCCATGGTGGGCAGTTTGAAGATGGTGGGGCAAGGCAAATGGCCGCCCACTAAAATCTCGCAGATCTTAGAGGCACGGAACCGGGCCGAGTGCGGTGCCATCGCGCCGGCCGACGGACTTTATCTGGTCGCGGTTGACTACAGCGAAGATGTTTAAAGTGTAAGCAGCGTGCTGGCGCCGATCTGAATGATCACGCTGACGACAAAGTCCAGCATGACAAAGCCAAGGCATGCGGCCACGGGCATGCCGAGCGCCGCATACGCCACATACCAGCGGTAAATCATGATCACGAGCAAGAGGGAAAGAAGCGGCGCTACCGCACCCACCACCTCAACGATCCCAAAATAGTAAAGGGCGAAGGGGGGCAGTTGGAGGGTCATGACGGGGACGGATGACCAATTATACGCCACCACAAAGGGGACATACCGGCTTTGAATGTCAAACAATCGCGTTGCCCACAACATCACGATTGGAAACGCCGCCCACAAAGCCACATAGGCGAGGCCTTGGGTAAGGAGGTAATCGCTCAAGGCCGGAATGTCGGGAATGGCGGTGTTTGTCGGATCTTGTTCAAGCGCGAGCTTTTGAACGTCGCTGTTGAGTTTGTATTGCGCCAGCAGAACGAAAAAATAGATCGGCGCCAAGATCACCGCGGCGAAAAACGAATTCCAAAACCCCGCCGATGTGACGTTGAACTGGTGCATGCCCCGCGCATCCATCACGAAGAGCTGCCAGGCCCCTCGGATAGACGATGATATTTCGGCGAGCGTTGGCATAAACGGGGGCGTTACGAGAAATAACCGGACAGGATTTCTCGATATACCTCCGTCAGGGCCTCCATATCGTCGAGACGGCATTGTTCGTCAATTTTGTGCATGGTCTTTCCGACCAATCCGAATTCGGCGACCGCGCAATGGTTTTTGATGAAGCGAGCATCGGAGGTGCCGCCCGTGGTGGACAATTCCGGCGTGCGGCCTGTGACTTTTTTAATGGACGCTGAGATCAGGTCCGTGAACATGCCGGGTTCTGTGTGGAACGCTTCGCCGGATGCCGCGCAAGTCAATTCATGGTGTCCTGCATGTTGTTGGCAGATATCGCGCATCCACTTTTCCAGGGAGGCCGGTGTATGGATGTCATTAAACCGAATGTTGACACGCGCCGTGGCGGACGCCGGGATCACATTGGTTGCTTGGTTGCCAATATCGATGCTGGTGACTTCCAGATTAGACGGCTGAAAATGGGGTGTGCCGTCATCCAGTTTTGTTGACGTGAGGGCGGTAAGGGTGGCCAGCAAGCGGGGAACCGGATTGTCCGCAAGATGGGGATAGGCCACATGGCCTTGCGTTCCGTGGACGGTCAAAACACCGTTAATGCTTCCCCGGCGGCCAATTTTGACCATTTCGCCGAACTCCAGCGGATTGGTGGGTTCCCCCACCAGGCAATGATCAAGCTTCTCACCTTGGGCGTCCATCCACTCCAACACTTTGACCGTGCCGTTGGTGGCAACGCCTTCTTCGTCGCCGGTGATCAGCAAAGCGATGGAGCCTTTCTCCGCCAGATCGGTGGCGTCCAGAAAACGGGCCGTCGCGGCAACGAAGGCGGCAATCGAACTTTTCATGTCCGACGCGCCGCGCCCAATCAACAGGCCGTCTTCCACGCGGGCTTCGAACGGATCAACGGACCAACCGTCACGATCTCCCACCGGCACCACATCCGTATGGCCCGCATAACAAAACACCGGCGCTTTCGTGCCAAGGCGCGCATAGAGATTGTCCACATCGCCAAAGGGGAGGCGGTGGCAGGTAAATCCCAGTTGGCTGAGGGCCGTTTGCAAAACACCGAGTGCTCCCGCATCCGCCGGCGTAATGCTGGGACAACGGATCAAGTCCTTTGCCAAGGGCAAGGGGTCGCGCAAGGTTTGAAGATCAGCAGTCGCCATATTTTTTCTTGTTGTCGTGCTGCGGACGGGTGGCCGGTGGCCGCCTTAGTCTCTCAGCAATTCGTTGATGGATGTTTTGGACCGGGTCCGTTCATCCACCGTCTTCACGATCACCGCACAATAAAGCGATGGTTTGCCCGCTTCGCCCGGCAGCGAACCCGGCACGATGACAGAATACGGGGGCACGCGCCCGTAATGCACCTCGCCGCTATACCGGTCCACGATTTTGGTGGACGCCCCAAGAAACACGCCCATAGACAGAACGCTGCCTTCCCCCACAACCACGCCCTCGGCCACCTCGGACCGCGCGCCGATAAAGCAATTGTCTTCAATGATGACCGGATTGGCCTGCAACGGCTCTAACACGCCGCCAATGCCGGCCCCGCCGGAAATGTGCACATTCTTTCCGATTTGCGCGCACGACCCCACCGTGGCCCAGGTATCGACCATGGTGCCCTCGTCTACATAAGCGCCCAAATTCACGAAGCTCGGCATGAGGACGACGCCTTTCGCAATATGAGCGGAGTGACGCACCACGGCGCCGGGCACGGCGCGGAAACCGGCGGCCCGAAAGCGATTTTCGCCCCAGCCCTCGAACTTTGACGGCACTTTGTCGAACCAATTTGTGTTCTCGCCGGGCCCCCCTTCGATGGCGGCCATATCATTCAAGCGAAAGGACAGCAGAACCGCCTTTTTGGCCCATTGATTCACCGTCCAGTCATCGCCGCTCTTTTCCGCTACCCGCAAGGAGCCATCGTCTAAATCGTTGAGCGTTTGTTCCACCGCGTCGCGCACCTCTCCGCTGGTGTCGGAGGTGATATCGTCGCGATTTTCCCACGCGGTTTCGATGGCGGTTTCAAGAGAAGACGTCATGTTTATTCCTTACAGTCGGGCATCGTGAGTTGCTTGCGCAATCAGCAGTCTGGGGGCGCACCATACAAGGGGGCCCGGGGCAGTCAACTGCTATCTCTGAAGGATTTGATTGAGCTCTGTCAGGAATTGCGTGAGGTTTTCCGTCGCGTGATCCACATGATCCGGCGGTTCAGAGCTGTTTTCATCCTTGCCGTTTGACCAATCCTTGTGGGTTTTCAGCCAAACTGTCGTCATGCCGAGATCCTTGGCGGGTGCAAGGTTGCTATGCAGATCATCGAACATCGCCGATTGCGCGGGCTCGACTTTTGAGTGGTCCAAGAACCGGTCAAACGCGTGTGCATGAGATTTGGGGATGTAGTCCGACGCGGCAATGTCAACGATCGCGTCGAAGTGGTGCGTGATTGACAGATGTTGCAACACGTTTTCCGCATGCTTTCGCGAGCCGTTGGTGAACACCACCTTTCGGCCCGGCAATTGATGGAGTTGGTGGTCGAGCTCCGGATTTTCCGGGACGGGCGACAGATCGATGTCGTGCACATAGTCCAAGAATTCGTCGGGATGAAGATTGTGCAATTTCATGAGACCAGACAGCGTTGTGCCGTGGTCGTAGTAATATTGCTTCTGAATGCGGCGTGCCTCAGTCAAATCCATATCGAGATAGTTCGCCACAAATTCGCTCATCCGAATATCGATTTGGGCAAAGAGATCGCATTCAGAGGGATACAGGGTGTTGTCTAGGTCGAACACCCAATGGCTCACATGATCAAAGCCGTCCATCGCCACAAAACATCCTTAACACTTTATTACAAAGGCGAGGCGAGCTTGGCGATGTTTGGCGAATATCGCAAGTGCCGCCTCATTTTGTCTATAGACTTAACGTCAATTTAAACGCCTTCAAGTATTGTTTTACCAAGAAACAGCGGTCCCGTTGGGCCGATCTGTCGGTCCACTGACGAGTGGCGGGGCATGGTAAACGCATCATTAAGCGCACAAACCGCACCAACTGCAATTCTGCCTCTGGAAGCAGCCGCGGTCATCGGAGAATACCCCGGAGCGGCCATCCTGGTTGCAGCCGATGGCGCCGTGTTGGATGCGAATGGCCGATCTGGTCCCTTGATTGCCGAACTTGAACGACTTGAGGCCATCGGCCGGCGGGAGGGCCTGAGCGCCCTTATTCGCGACGTTTCGATGACCTGCGCACCCCTTACGTCCCGTATTCTGGTTGATCGCCAAGACGGCAAAGATGCGGGGCAACAAGCCTTTGACGTAACCTTGCTGCCGGTGTGTTCTGAGGGGGGCGGAGCAACACCGGTGCTCATTCTCGGGACAGAGGCCACGATGCAGCGCAATCTCACGCGCGCGCTCAAATCCTCTCGCGATTTGTTTCGGGACCTGGTGCTTTGTTCGTCAGATTTTGCCTGGGAAACCGACCGAAGTGGCGTCTTTGTCTATGTGGGGCCACACGGCGCCGCCGGCTACGCTGCGGAATCGCTTCATGGCCGAAATGCATTTTGTCTGCAGGCAGACGAAAAAATGCATGATGCGGTGCGGTTAATATTCCTAGCAAAAGAACCTGTCGAGGATGTAGAAATCTGGCTGGACGGCGCGGATGGTGAGAAGCACTGTTTCGGTGTTTCCGCTGTGCCAGTATTCGATGCCAGCCAAACGTGGTGTGGCGCCCGCGGTGTTGGGCGTGACATCACGGCTATGCGTCTGCAACAAAAAGCGTTAGCCGAAAATCAAGCGCGGGCAGCGTTGGTGCGGAGTATTGTCGACACAATCCGCCAGCAGACGGATCCTGACAGCATGCTGCGGGTTAGTGCGGAATCGATTGGTGTTGCCTGCCAGGCCGAGAGCTGCTGGGTGTTAACGGCCAATAGCGCGAACGATTTTCAGGTCATTGCAGATCATCATCAAAGTCAGCCGCAAATCCTTCCAGAAGCCATTCGGGCGTCTATCGGGGGGAGATCCAACACCGTAAGCTTTGAAATGGACGGACGACTTTTTCAAACGCGCCGTACCACTTTTCAGGGCCGCCCCAATGGCGCTGTCTGCATCGCCCAAAGTACCGGAGAGCCATCCGGTGAAGACGTTCGGGACATCCTGGAACAGATTGCGCCGCATGCCGCGGTCGTTTTGGAGCACGCGCGTAATCTGAAGCGGTTGGTGGAACTTTCGCGGACTGACGATCTCACGCACCTTCCCAACCGGCGGGCGTTTGAAGAGGATCTCAGTCAACGTCTGGCTCATCATCGGCGCCATGACCGGCAAGCAAGCATGTTGTATCTCGACATCGATAATTTCAAACAAATCAACGATCAGCAGGGTCATGCGAAGGGGGATGAACTCTTGCGTACCTTGTCCGACGTCTTGCGCCGTACCGCCCGGGCAACCGATTTGATGGTGCGCTTTGGCGGTGATGAATTCGGGTTGTTTCTGGACGAAACCGATGAAAGCGGTGCCTGTCACTTGGCGCAACGCCTGATGACGGCACTTGCCCAAGTGCCGAGACGGCACGGCGATCCGGCATTGTCCATTTCCCTTGGACTTGCAACGTGGAACCCCCGGCAATCTGAAACAATGGCGGCTTTGATTGATCGGGCAGATGCCGCGCTTTACGAAGCCAAGCGAGAAGGCAAGGGGCGGTTTGTGATCGCCGCGCCCGTTGCAGATGGCGTTGGCGGATCGGTTAGAAAAACCGCAAATGGTGCACACCCATGTTGAAAAATATCTTTTCCTGGGGGCGGGACCGAGAGGTTTTGCCCGAAAAACTAACCTACCAAGAAGCGCGTGACGCGTTGGAATCCCATTCAAGTCAAGTTCGCAAAGAGCTGGCGAGCCGAGAGGAGGTGGAGCCTGAGATCCTCTATTACTTGGCAGAAGACGGGTCAGCCGATATTCGGGCGCTTGTGGCAGCAAACCCCAACACGCCGCAACAGGCAAACCTCATACTGGCCGATGATGAGAACGAAGAAGTGCGCTATGAGCTGGCGGCGAAAATCTCGCGCCTGATTCCCCATCTGTCGGAAAACGAAACCGAAAAGACCCGCGATCTGGCAATCGAAGTGATCGCGAAACTTGCCTCCGATCACTTGACGCGCGTGCGGCAAATTCTGGCGGAGGAAATCAAAGATTCTAACCTGGTTCCGCCTCACATTGTGAAAAAGATGGCGTTTGACCTGGAAGAAATCGTCAGTATTCCAATTATTCAATATTCACCGCTGCTGTCCGATCTTGATCTTATGGAAATCATTTCCAGCGCACCGACGGAGGGCGCGATCAAAGCCATCGCGTGCCGTCCTCAGGTAAGCGAAGACGTGTCTGACGCCGTGATCGGCACCAAAGATGTGCCGGCGGTCGCGGCCTTGCTGGGCAACGACAATGCCCAGATCCGCGAGGAGACGTTGGACAATTTGTTGGACTATGCGGAAACCATTGATGCCTGGCATCAGCCCTTGGTGTCCCGACCGGAATTGTCCATGCGCGCCATTCGCCGGGTCGCCGGTTTTGTTAGCTTGTCGCTCATCAATGTGCTTGCGGAGCGCAATGATTTGGACGATGGCGTGGAAGTGTATTTGCGGCGGCGGGTGCGCGCCCGCATCGACCAGGAACACCTTTCGTCTGAAGATGCGGATGCGTTAAGTGAAGTTCGCCAGGTCATCCAAGAGGCGATGGACGCCGGTACGCTTGATGATGAGTTTCTGTTGGAGGCCATTGAGGAAGGCAACAAGGAACTGGTCATGGCCAGCTTGGAAGTGCTGTCGAGCCTTCCCTATTCTTTGGTCGAACGCATGATTGCCTCAAAGAATGCAAAGGTGGTGACTGCATTGGTTTGGAAAGCGGGTCTGTCCATGAGATTGGCGTATGCCATCCAACAGCGTCTCGCGAAGATCCACCACAATCAGCTCTTGCCCGCCAAAGGCGGTGTCGATTATCCGCTCACGGTGGACGAGATGAATTGGCACTTGGACTATTTCGGCGTGGATACAGAACAGTCCGATTAGTGTTCTTCTGAGAGTGTGAAGGTTTGCACCCAGCCGGGTTTTGCACCTGTTTCGATGCGCTCAAAACCGGTCTTCCGAAACCCTCGTTTTTCGCAATCGTCCCGCCCAATTATCGTAAAGCGGTTATCCATGGTGCAGAGGTTGTGCGACCCCCCCCAGGCCACCTTCTTGCCGCCGGCGCCTTCCGCTTCTGCATAGGTGTAAAAGACATTGTTGCTGAGTTTGTCTTTGATGGCTTTTGTGCAGGTGTCCGGGTCTAGGCGGAACCATCCTGTGGAGACCAAGTCTCCCTCAACCTGGCGCCCGATTGCCGCCCAGACCAGAAAGTCTGTCTTGTTGCACATGCTATAGCCGGTGGTGTCTTGGATCTTACCGGCGGCTTCCACCATCTTATCGAAGAACTCGACGGTGAGTTCTTGGTTGACCTTCAGACCATTGTTTCTCTTGAACGTATAAATGCCGTTGCGCGTGCGCTTGCCCATAAGGCCATCGATGCGTCCGGGCCGGAAGCCTAAATCGGTCAATAAGCGTTGCACACCGGCGATGCGTGCGCGCTCGAGATCAAAGTCAGCCGTCTCCGTAAAACTAGTGGTCCACTTGTCGTTATCGCCAATCTCGATTTTGGCGAAAAGCCGCTCTATGGCGCTGCGCCGCTCGCAATCATCGCGGCCTTCGATGCGAAACTTGTCTTGCTGAACACACAAGCGCTGGTTCCCGGCGAAATATTTGATCCCGCCCTTATGCGCCGAGACCGAGCGCGCGAAGGTGTAATAAGTAGGTTTGTTCAGCGCGTCAGAGATCACAACTTCACAGCGGCCAGGCTGCAGGACCCACCAACCTTCCGAAATCCACCGGCCTTTTTCTTGATAGCCAATGGCGCTTTTCAGCACATAGCTGGTTTTGTTGCAGAACTGGTATTCGGCTTGCGCTGGGTTGGGCGCGACAAGAGCGAAGGCTAAGAAAAAGACTGCGGCAAGAAACGACAAAGCCGTTCGAGATCCGCCATATGTGGGATTAGATAAAAGACCAGGCATGGAAATAATCGCCTCGAATGACGCTTTTACAGACCGCTAAAGGATATGCAGATCCCTCAACGCTCCCCAATCTACTAGATTGACCGGTGATCCGTCGAGAACCGTTTTACGCATCTCGCATGATGAGGGTGCCGGCGCCCTGATCTGTGAATAATTCCAGCAAAACTGCGTGGGGCACACGCCCATCCAGGATCGCGACGCCTTCAACTCCGGCTTCAATGGCGCCGATGCAGGTCTCGATTTTCGGAATCATGCCGCCCGAAATCGTTCCATCTTGGATCAAGGCACGGGCTTCCGACACTGTCAATTTGGGGATGAGGTCGCCGTCCTTATTAAGGACACCGGTCACATCGGTCAGCATGATCAGCCGAGCTGCATCCATGGCGCCCGCCACGGCGCCCGCGGCGGTGTCGGCATTGATGTTGTAGGTTTCACCTTCGGCCCCGATGCCGATGGGCGCCACGATGGGAATCAGGTCTGACGACAGAATGGTGTCCAGCACATGAGGGTTCACCACCTGCGGCTCGCCCACAAAGCCAAGGTCCAGCACCTTTTCAATGTTTGAGGATGGATCTTTGGCCGTGCGTTGCAGTTTCTTGGCAACGATCAAGTTGCCGTCTTTGCCCGACAGGCCGACCGCTTGACCGCCCGCATGATTGATGTCGGAGACCAAGCCTTTGTTGATCGTGCCGGACAGCACCATTTCCACCACTTCCACGGTGGCGGCGTCCGTAACGCGCAGCCCGTCTACAAAGGACGATGTGATTTTGAGGCGATCCAACAATTCGGCTATTTGCGGTCCACCGCCGTGAACCACGATCGGATTGAGGCCCACCTGTTTGATCAGCACGATGTCACGTGCGAAGTCCTGAGCCAGTTGACGGTCGCCCATGGCATGGCCGCCATATTTAATCAGCACGGTCTTGCCGTCATAGCGCAAGATGAAAGGCAGAGCTTCCGTCAGTATGCTGCCGGTCGCGAGCCACTCCCGCGGCATGCGCGAGGATTTCTTTGCGTCTTTGTTTTCTATGTCCGTCATGGAAGGGCCCTTGCCGTGGAGGGGTGTCGTCCACCCCGCTTAAGGGGACGGGTTATAACCGATTGGATCGAACTCTGCCACTTGAGCCAATTGGGCCCGTAACTCCGGCAAGCCGGTCTGCTTCACCGATGAGGTGGCGATGGTCTCGGGATAGGCGGCCGGATGCTTGCGAAGCTCCTCCGATGTTCGCTTTTCCAGGGCCTCACGCTCCGCCGGTTTGATCTTGTCGGTTTTGGTAAACACGATCTGATAGGCCACCGCCGCCACATCCAACGCCGCCATGATGTCCAAATCGACCTTCTTGAGCCCATGGCGGGCATCGATCAGCATGCAGGCGCGGCGCAGATTGGGACGGCCACGCAAGTAAAGATCAATTAGCTTCGTCCAACTATGGATGGCCGATTTGGAGGCTTTTGCATAACCATACCCAGGCAAATCCACCAAACGGCATTGGTTCCCGAGTTGAAAGAAATTGACTTGCTGGGTCCGGCCCGGCGTGTTCGATGTGCGCGCCAATGACTTGTGGCCGGTCAGCGCATTAATCAGGCTCGATTTGCCCACATTGGACCGCCCGCAAAAGGCAAATTCCGGAAGATCCGGTGGCGGAAAATCATCGACTTTTACCGCGCTCAGCATGAAGGTGCATTCTTGAGCAAACAGCTTCCGTCCAGCTTCTAGAAGCCGTTTGCGCGTCTGGTCATCAACGGAGGTGTTTTCGTCAGTCTGCACGTTGTTCCGGCTTTGAAGGATCATCCTTCTTCTCGTCAGATGCCGGCGTTTCAGTTGCGTCCGGCGCATCCACGGAGGGGGTGGCGAGTTCTGGATTGGCTGTGGGAGATGGTGTGGCGGCCATACCAAACAGGCTGCCGAACTTCTTTTCCCATTCCAAGTCGACGCCGTTACGGCGCATGATCACATATTGCTGAATGATCGACAGCACATTGTTCCACGCCCAATAAATCACAAGACCCGCCGGGAAGCTTGCGAGGACGAAGGTGAAGACGACTGGCATGTAGAGGAAAATTTTCTCCTGCATCGGGTCGTTCGGTGCCGGGTTCATTTTCGTCTGCAGGAACATGGTGATGCCCATGATAATCGGCCAAATGCCCACCATGAGTATCTGTGGCAAATCGATGGGGATGAGGCCAAACAGATTGAAGATCGATGTGGGGTCCGGCGCCGCCAAGTCTTGGATCCAGCCAAAGAAGGGGGCGTGGCGCATTTCGATGGTGACGAACAGCACCTTATACAGCGCAAAGAACACGGGGATCTGGATCAGCACCGGCAAACAGCCGGCCAGCGGATTGATTTTTTCCTTTTTGTACAGCTCCATCAATTCTTGCTGCTGTTTCATCTTATCGTCCGCATAGCGGTCGCGCAGCCTGAGCATTTCCGGCTGCATCTTCTTCATCTTGCTCATCGCTTCGTAGGATTTGTTGGCAAGGGGGAAGAAGACGATCTTGATCAAAACGGTCAGCAACAGAATGGCCAGGCCGAAATTGCCCAGTGCGTGGTTGGACCAATCCAAAATGTAGAACAGCGGCTTGGTGATGAAATAGAACCAGCCCCAATCAATGGCGAGGTCGAAGCGGGTAATGTTCAGTTGATCTTCGTATTTGTCGATTAGGCTGACTTTCTTGGCGCCGGCAAAAAAGTGTGTGGTGTTTTCAACTTCGGCTCCCGCGGCAATCGTTAGACCGTTTTGCACGAAATCGGCTTGGTAGCTATCGCTGGGATCGCGCGCATTCTCAATAAAGCGGCCAAAGATGGTTCGGGTCTGATCCGGGATCAGCGCCGTCATCCAATATTTATCGGTAATGCCGAGCCAACCGCCGGTGGTCTCTGTCTTGAATGTCTCGCCGTCCTTCAGGGAGCTGTAGCCAAAGGTTTCCAATGTTTGGTTGAAGACGCCGATCATGCCTTCATGGAGGATCCAAATGCCGGTGATATCGGGGGTGCCTTTGCGATTGATGATCGCATAGGGGTAAAGGGTGACGTCCTGTCCGCTTGTGTTCCGTACGCTGTCTTTCACCGTGAACAGGTAATTGTCGTCGATGGCGATTTCGCGCTCGAACGCAAGCCCTTGTCCATTGGCCCAACTTAAGGTGACGGGTGTGGAAGGCGTTAGGGTATTGCCGCTTTTTACCGTCCAAACCGTGTCGTCCGTGGGAACGGCAACCTTTGCATCTTCCGGCCCGCGCCAACTGAACTTTGCGAAATAGGGGGCGTCCGACTGCACAGGCGACAACAGGGTGATGACGTCACTGTCTTCTTCGATGGTTTCCCGGTAACTCAACAAATGAAGGTCGTCGAACAATCCACCTTTCAGCGCTATAGAGCCATCCACTTTGTCGGTCTTAATCGCGACGCGGGGGCTTAGCGCCAGGGCCTCGCTTCGCGGAAGCGTTTTGGCCGATGGATCAAGGCCCTCTACCAGGTCTGCGGCGCGGTTATCTTGCCCCGGCGTCGGAATATCCGTACCGCTTGGCGTTTCGGCCATGCCGGCTTGCCGTTCGGCTTCGGCTTCTTGGATTGCCTTTTGGCGTTCCATTTGCGGGATCGCATAGAAGAATTGCCACCCCAGCAACACGGCAATACACAGCGCGGCAGCAATGATAAAATTACGTTGGTCTTCCATCGATCGAATTGGCCTCTAGATCAATTGCTATTGGAGACGGTACGGGCGCCCGATCCATGACCATCAATGCCATGGCAGCCGCATTCAGCCTCTCCGGTATGAGATATAGGCGGAACGGGATCAAATCCCGAGCTTCCCCCCAAAAATTTAATTGGATGGCAGCGCGAAAGGCGCCGAACCGCAAGGGCGGAACCTTTGATGGGCCCATGTATTTTCAAGGCCTCTAGCGCGTATTCCGAACAGCTTGGCGTGAAACGGCATGACGGGGGTAGAAATGGCGATACAAAAAGGCGATACGCCCAGATCGGCAGGCTGAGCAGCCGGACACTCAAATCTTTCAAGATCGTGGTCATGACGTTGCTTTTTTTGTTTCGCGGCGTTCGATGTTTGGCCGGCCGCCGCGTTCCCCAGGGTTGGCTCGAGAATCGGCCCGCTTGTGCACTCTCTTAAGGGCTTCTTTTATATCATCCAACAAAAGCTTGTAGGGCTGCGTCAATGCGCCGGGCCTGGCGATCAGCACATAATCGAGCCCCGGGCGGGCGAAGGTGGGAAAAAGTTCGTCCGCGGCGGCCCTGAGGCGGCGCTTCGCGCGATTGCGCGTCACCGCATTGCCCAGGCGCTTGGTCGCGGTAAATCCAATGCGAATAGGCACGCTTCCTTGGGTTTTGGGTGCTTTTGCCTGAAGAAGGGCGCTTTTCGTCCCCCATTTAACACCGGAGGCCACCCATAGAAACTCCGCACGCTTTTTAAGGCGCTCAATATCCGTGATCGCGTTGGTGTTCTGGATGGTATTGGTCAACTGGCGGCCCCCTATGGCCCGCGAGACCTATTCCCGGTCGGAGCCCCTCCCCCCTTTTGGGATGCGCTCCAGGGACGAAAGCTGTTTTAAGCGCTCAGCTTTTTGCGGCCTTTGGCGCGGCGGCGGGCAAGCACGTCGCGGCCAGCTTTTGTGGCCATACGGGCGCGGAAACCATGACGGCGTTTGCGCACAAGCTTGCTCGGTTGAAAAGTCCGTTTCACGTTTCTTCTCCTCAGGCGGCCAAGCGGAAGCGGCCCGCGGGCGCCAGGTAAAAATGCAAGCGCGGTGTATACGCAGTCCCTCGCCACAAGTCAACGGATCTTGTCGCTGAAATAAAGTTACATAAGCGACCCGACCGTTGGCGAAAATCGCCAAATTCGGCGGATTTTGGGCTCGATTATGGGTGATCCGGTCACAGGAGGTCACATTCCCTCGAGCAGCGGTCGAAAAATCACCCCCGGCGCCATACCTGGCCTATACCGGACGGCGCATCTGTTGTCCGGGCTGGAAAGCAGGTGATGAGGAGCTATTTGGGGATGAACACGACGCAAGACAGTCGTTTTGATAAGGTAGCCACGCTCTGGGCGGGCTTTCTGGTTGCGGTTTTGGCGGCCTTCAGCACGATGCCAAGCCATGCAGCCGGGTTTAACCTCAACCATTGGGCTCAACACAGTGAAACAAGCACCGTGACCGTCGATCATTCCAAATGGGCGAAAATCTTGGATCGCTATCTGGTGGTTGGCCAAGATGGGCTGAACCGGTTCCAATACGGTGCCGTCAGCGAGGGTGACAAACAGGGTCTGAAATCCTACCTCGCCGATCTTCAGGACCTGGACGTGACGGCGCTCAACCGCGACGAACAGTTTTCCTATTGGATGAACCTATATAATGCGCTCACCATTGATGTGGTATTGGACCATTATCCGGTGACGTCGATCAGAAACATCAGTTTGTCGGGATTCTTCTCGATTGGTCCTTGGAAGGCGGCCTTGGTGACGGTCGATGGCCAAGACTTGTCTCTGGATGATATCGAGCACGGCATTTTGCGTGGTTTGTGGAAGGACCCCCGCATCCATTACGGCGTGAACTGTGCTTCTGTTGGCTGTCCCAATCTTCAACCGCAGCCCTTCACGGGCAAAACGGTCGATGATCAGCTAACCCAAGCGGCGATCGCCTATGTGAACGATCCAAGAGGGGTGCGTGTAAACGAGAAACGCGTGCGGGTGTCGAGCATCTATTCTTGGTTCAAAGAAGATTTCGGAAATAGTGATCAAGGAGTCCTTGATCATTTGAAGACGTATGCGGATGAAAACCTAAAGGCGGATCTGTCGACGTTTTCGCGCATAAACGGATATGATTACGATTGGTCGTTGAACGACGCCACGGAATGATTAGGAGATCGCGTGCTTGGCGGAAGTGCACGACGGCGATCTGCAAGGAGATGTGAATGAGTGATCAAAGCGTCAAAAAAGAAGAAAGCGGATTATCCGTGCGGAAATTATTACCGCTGATTATCTTAATTGGTGCCGTGGCGCTGGTGTTTTCCATGGGGTGGCATAAATATCTGTCGTTCGAGGTATTGGCGGAGAATAGAGACCGCCTTAAAGATTTCGTCGATGCGAATTTTCTGTTGGCGGCGCTTGCTTATGTGGTGATCTATGCGGTGTCAGTGGCATTGTCGCTGCCCGGTGGTCTTATTCTTACCGTCAGCGGCGGGTTCATTTTTGGTATTTGGGCGGGACCTCCCTTGGCGGTGATTGCGGCCACGATTGGCGCGACCGCGATTTTCGTCATTGCCAAAACCTCCCTGGGGGACAGTTTGGCGGAACGCGCAGGCCCCGCGGTTGAAAATTTCCGCCGCGGCTTTCAAGAAAACGCGTTAAGCTATCTTTTATTCCTGCGCCTGGTGCCCTTGTTTCCATTCTTCTTGGTGAACGTGGCGCCCGCCTTTTTGGGGGTGAATTTGCGCACCTTCGTCATCGGCACATTTTTCGGCATTATTCCGGGTACGTTCGCTTATGCGTTTGCCGGTGCGGGCCTTGACAGCATCTTTGCGGAAAAACGCGCGAGCTATGAGGCGTGCCTGGCGCAAGGCGGCGGCGATACATGCAGCTTGGCGATCGGCCCCAGTGATCTGGTGACCACCGAAATCATCATCGCTTTTGCGGCCTTGGGTGTCGTTGCGCTGATCCCGGTGGTCGCAAAACGGTTCTCAAAATCCGACAACACAAACTAATTTTCAGTCAAATTTTTTAAGGCATTAGAGAGAAGGGTGTGGGGCAGATGGCACAACACATCAAGGCGGATATTTGCGTAATTGGGGGCGGCTCTGGCGGACTTGCCGTGGCGGCGGGAGCGGCCATGCTCGGGCGCAAAACGGTTCTGATCGAAAAAGGCAAAATGGGGGGCGATTGTTTGAACTATGGATGCGTCCCGTCCAAGGCACTACTGGCGGCCGGTAAACACGCAAAATATATGAGCGCGGGCAAACCTTTCGGCATTGAGCCTCAGCCCGCGATCGTGGATTTCAAGGCCGTCCATGATCACGTTCATGGGGTCATTGAAGAAATAGCGCCGATTGATTCCGTTGAGCGGTTTGAAGGTCTTGGCGTTCACGTGATTCAAGCGGCGGCGCGGTTCAAAAATAAAAAACAAGTAGAGGCGGGCGACTACACCATCAGTGCCCGTCGTTTTGTGGTGTCCACCGGGTCGGTGCCCTTTGTGCCGCCCATCCCCGGGCTCGATACGGTGCCTTATTTGACGAATGAAGTGATCTTCAACAACACCACCTGTCCCGACCACCTGATCATCATTGGCGGCGGCCCCATCGGCATGGAAATGGCACAGGCCCATAAACGCCTAGGCGCCAAGGTAACCGTGTTGGAAGGCACCCGCGCCTTTGCAAAAGATGATCCGGAAATGAGCGCGATTGTTCTGGATGAGCTGCGCAAGGAAGGAATCGACATTGTTGAAGGGGCGGCGGTTACCAGTGTGGAACAAAAAGGCGACGGAATCGCCGTCAATGTGGGAGAGGGGCCCGACCAGCGCCGATTTGAAGGCTCTCATCTTCTCGTGGCAACGGGGCGTGCGCCGACCGTGGACGGGCTTAATCTCGAAGCCGCGGGCATTAAGTATAATCGCCGAGGCATCGAAGTGGATGCGCGGCTGCGCAGCACCAATAAGCGCGTTTTTGCGATTGGTGATGTGGCCGGTGGTCTGCAATTCACCCATGTGGCGGGCTACCATTCGGGCATTGTTGTGCGCAATGCGTTGTTCCGTGTACCGGCAAAAGCAGACCATTCGGCTGTCCCGTGGGTGACCTATACCGACCCCGAATTGGCCCATGTGGGCCAGAGCGAGGAACAGGCGCGGGCGTCCGGGGAAAAGATTCGCGTGCTGCGCTGGCCGCTTGCCGAAAACGACCGCGCTCAGGCGGAACGGCGAACCGCCGGCATGATCAAAGTGGTGACGGCGGCCAACGGAAAGATCCTGGGAGCGACCATCGTCGCGCCCAATGCGGGCGACCTGCTCCAACCCTGGGTTCTGGCCATCTCGCAGAAACTCAAAATATCGGCCTTTGCGAATATGATCGCGCCCTATCCAACGATGGGCGAAATCAGCAAGCGAGCGGCCGGATCCTACTACACGCCCACCTTGTTTAGCCCACGGGTGCGCCGTCTGGTCGCTTTTCTAAGCAAGTTTGGCTGATCACATTTACGGTGGGGGGGCGTTTCATGGCTTTACGATTTTGTGATTTTGCGTTCTAACGCTGTCAGAGATGGAAGCCTTTTTGCGACGTGTCCTGTTCTGGCGGAACAGGCCTGAAACCAACACGACGAACAACCTAATTGGACGCACCCGCCTTTGGCTTGCGGACCTGCCCCATAGTCTTTCCGGGCGCCTTCTGGTTCTAACCATCCTTGTGGTGATGATCGTCGAGGTGATTGTCTTTTTGCCGTCGGTGGCGCGGCATCGCAAAGACTGGTTGATGGAACGCATCGGCGCGGCGCAAATTGCCACCATCGCGCTCGAGATCGCCGGTGACCAAGCGATCATTCCGGATCCATTGCGGCGTGAGATTCTCATGCGGGCCGAAGTGGAAGGGGTTTCTGTCAAACGGGATAATACGCGGCAGCTTGTTCTGCGGCCGGACATGACGTCGCCCATAGATGTCCAATACGATCTGCGCACCGAAACGGCGATGGATATGGTTGGGGCTGCGTTAAGCTGCCTGTTGTCGTCAGAAAATCGATTGCTGCGGGTCGTTGCCGAAGGGCGCTATGGCGGCGACGATACGATTGAAATCATTCTTCATGAGGCCCCGCTTCAGAAAGAGCTGCGGGGTTTTGCGGTCCGTATCTTTTGGTTGTCCTTGCTTATTTCCGTGGTGACGGGGGCGGCGGTCTTTCTCGTCCTGAGTGCGTTGATGGTGCGTCCCATTAAAAAGATCACCGACAATATGGTCGCGTTCCGCGCCAATCCGGAAGACGCAAGCCGCGTCATAAAGCCGTCAGAGACACGGCACGAGATTGGCGTGGCGGAACGGGAACTTGCCGAGATGCAATACAAAGTGCGCGAGGCGCTCAATCAAAAAACGCGTCTTGCAGCGCTCGGCACGGCGGTCAGCAAGATCAACCATGATTTGCGGAACATTCTGTCGTCCAGCCAATTGGTGGTGGACAGGCTGGCCGGATTGTCCGACCCCACGGTTCAAAAACTGGCGCCACGCTTGCTGAAAACCATCGATCGTGCGGTGCACCTCACCACGGAAACGCTTAAATATGGAAAATCCGAGGAGGCGGCGCCGGTTTTGCAAAAAGTCTGCCTCAGTAATGTTGTTGAGGAAGTTCAAACCACAACACCTAGCACACCGGATAAACCGATTAGCTGGACCACAGAGGTGGCGAACGATCTCATCGTGAGGGCGGATCCCGATCAGCTGTTCCGTATTCTGATGAACCTTTGCCGAAATTCCGTCCAGATATTGGAGGCACAAGAAAAGGAACGGCAGTTGAACATCACCGCGCGGCGTGAAGGGGACATGGTGCGGATTGATATCTGCGATAACGGGCCGGGTGTGCCGCAACGGGCCCAAGACAGTTTGTTTCAGGCGTTCTCCGGCAGCGTTCGGCCGGGCGGCACCGGGCTTGGGCTCGCGATTGCGCGCGAGCTTGCACGGGCGCAGGGAGGGGACGTAACGCTCTTCAAAACCAGCGACGAAGGCACTATTTTCCGTGTGGATATTCCCGCCGCACAGTAAAGGATCGGGCAGGCCGTTTTGGCCTTTGATTTCAAGTGCTTGAGTCTAATTGCGACTCGCCCTAAGTCTACCTGCGTACACAGGTGGGCGTAAAAGAACCAGCTTGCAGGAGGCTGTTTTTCATGGCGAAGATCATCACCATTGCCCAACAAAAAGGAGGGGCAGGCAAAACCTCTTTGGCGGCACATTTGGCGGCCTATTGGGCGTCAAACACAAAAGGTATTCCGAAAAATGGCAGTTTGGTGGACGACCCAAACCACCGCGCCATCACCTTGGTGGACCTTGACCCTCAGGGCAGCCTGTCCACATGGTTTCAAACCCGCGAAGAGCGGGGCGTGGATACGGAAACCTTGTCCCTTCGGGGCGGCGCTGGCTGGAAAGTGAATTCCGAAATCCAGAGCGCGCAGAAAAACTCTGATCTCATCATCATCGACAGCCCACCTCATTCCGAAACATCGACGCGGATCGGTATCCGCCATGCGGATATTGTGGTGGTGCCCTTACAGCTCAGCCCCATGGACATTTGGGCAACCCGCACGACCATGGACTTGATCAAGAAAGAAAAGCGGCCCGTTTTGATGGTGTTTAACCGGGTGCCGCCGCGCGGCCGGCTGGCGACGGATCTGAAAGACCGGCTTAAGGGTGAAGATCTGCCGATTGCCCGGTCGACACTGGGCAACCGCGCGGCCTATGCGTCCAGCCTCATGACGGGCAAAGGGGTTACGGAGACGGACCCGCGCTCTCTGGCGGCGACCGAGATCCGGGATCTTGCGAAAGAGGTTCTCAAACGGATTAAGTAAGGCCGTATGAGTGGTGCTATAACATTCGCGTTTATAAGAGTTTTCTGAAGCACCCCTATGCCGCCGTTTCCGTCCGATGCATCTGCCTGGGCCGTCTTTCTCGATTTCGACGGCACGCTTGTCGAGCTGGCCCCCACGCCCAGCGCGATTACGGTTCCCGCGGAGTTGCCGAGTCTTCTCGCTGATCTATCGGCGCGGCTTGGCGGTGCGCTTGCTATTGTATCGGGCCGCCCGATCAGCGAAATCGACACCTTCTTGGCCCCCACTCAGCTGCCTGCTGCCGGACAACATGGATTGGAACGGCGGGACCACACTGGTGAAGCGGTTCAGCAGGATGCTCACCTTGCGGAACTGGCCGAGATCGCCGATGCCATGGCTGCTTTTGCGGAAACGGATTCTCGTCTTTTGGTGGAGAAAAAGTCTCTCACCGCCGCTTTGCATTTTCGGAACGCGCCTGAGAGAGAGGCGGATTGCCAAAAACTTGTGCAGAAACTGCAAGAGCAACATCCGGCCGTCGAAATCTTGAGTGGCAAAATGGTGTTTGAAGCGCGCGGGCACGGTATGGATAAGGGCCAGGCCATCGCGTCCTTCATGGCGGAAACACCCTTTAAATCCAGGCTTCCCGTGATGATCGGCGACGATACCACCGACGAAGACGGCTTCCGAACCGCCAATGCGCTTGGCGGCCATTCCATCAAAGTGGGTGACGGCGCCACGTTGGCACGAAATCGGCTTGGCACAGTCTCAGATGTCTTAAATTGGCTTTACCAATTGCGTGATAGCCTCTCCTAACATGTAGTCCATCGTCCACAGAATTGGTTTAAAGAGGGAAAGAACGCCGTATGTCGACACTCAATCTCGGTGTCATCGGGAATTGTTCGTTCAGCGCGCTGATCGATGATCGCGCCCGAATAATGTGGTCCTGTATGCCACGCTTCGACGGCGACCCGGTTTTCTTTAAATTGCTGGATGACGGCGACGGCGATCAGGGGTTTTACGAGATTGCGCTTGAAAACCAGACCAGGGCCGAACAAACCTATCGCCGCAATACCGCCGTTCTTCGCACTGTCCTCTACGACAATAATGGCGGCAGTGTCGAAATCATCGATTTTGCCCCCCGCTTTTACAATCGCGGACGCATGTTTCGGCCCACCACCATCGTCCGCCGCGTGCGGCCCCTGCATGGCTCGCCTCGGATCTCCATTCGTATACGGCCTAAATTTGATTATGGGGCGGTGGCCCCGCAGATCACTAATGGCAGTAATCACATTCGTTATGTGTCCAGCGGCTTAACTTTGCGGCTGACAACCAATGCGCCGGTCTCTTTTGTGTTGGAAGAAACGCCGTTTGTTCTGCAACGACCGATCGACCTCATATTAGGGCCCGACGAGACCTTGCAGTCCGGCATCGCGGAAATCGCCCGTGAATTCGAAGAGCGTACGGTGGACTACTGGCGCCAATGGGTGCGCCGCCTGGCTTTGCCCTTGGAATGGCAGGATGCCGTGATCCGTGCCGCTGTCACCCTCAAAATGTGTGAGTTCGAGGAAACCGGGGCCATCATCGCCGCCATGACCACCAGCGTGCCGGAAGCGCCTAACTCACAACGCAATTGGGATTATCGCTTTTGCTGGCTGCGGGATGCGTTTTTTGTGGTGCGCGCGCTCAATGCGCTGTCGGAAGTGGAGACAATGGAACACTTCCACCGCTACATGACCAATATTGTGGGCATGGCGCGGGAAGACGGTCACTTGCAGCCTGTTTACGGCATCGGTCTGGAAGCGGAACTCACCGAACGCATGGTGGATCATCTGGCGGGGTATCGCGGTATGGGGCCGGTACGCGTGGGCAACCAGGCCTATGAACATTATCAGCACGACGTGTATGGCAATGTGATCTTGGCGGAATCTCAATCCTTCTTCGATCAGCGGCTGTTGAAGTCGACGTCTTACGATGACTTTTGGCGGCTCGAGGCCGTGGGGGAACAAGCGTTCCGATTGCACGACCAACCGGATGCGGGCATGTGGGAACTGCGCACGCGGGCGCGGGTGCATACCTCGTCCAGTCTCATGTGTTGGGCGGCCTGCGACCGCTTGGCGAAAATCGCCGATCATATCCGGCAAAAGGACCGGGCCGTCTTCTGGCGGCATCGGGCCGATACCATCAAGGACACCATTCTCGAGCGTGCATGGAATGACAAAGTCGGGGCGTTCGTCGAAAGCTTCGAAGGCGATGGGCTCGATGCAAGTTTGTTGCTGATGGCGGAAGTTGGGTTCATCGACCCCATGGACAAACGCTTTCAATCGACCATCACGGCGATCGAGAAAGGGTTGAAGAAGGGGCACCATTTGTTCCGCTATCAAATCGCGGATGATTTTGGGGTGCCCGAGAACGCGTTCAACATTTGTACTTTCTGGTACATTGACGCGTTGACGCGGTCCGGCCGCACAGATGAGGCCCGCGAGATTTTCGAAACCATGTTATCGTGTCGTAATCATTTGGGATTGTTATCCGAAGATGTGAATCCCCAAACCGGCGAATTGTGGGGCAATTTTCCCCAAACCTATTCCCTCGTCGGGATCATCAATGCCGCGCGGGGGTTAAGCGCGAGATGGGAGGAAAGAGTATGAGCCGCCTGGTCGTTGTATCGAACAGGGTGGGACCCGTAAAAGACGCCGCCCGGGCAGGTGGTTTGGCCGTGGCCTTGGTGGAAGCGCTCAGCGCCGCCGGTGGCTTGTGGTACGGCTGGAGCGGTGAAACATCGGAAGATAATGATGGCCGCTTACGCATGACCCAAGATGGGGATGTGACCTTGGCCACGCTGGATCTCACCGATCATGGATACGAGCAATATTATAACGGGTTTGCGAACCGCACCCTCTGGCCTCTTTTCCATTATCGGTTAGATCTAACGTCTTTCGACCGCAGCTATTATGAAACCTATCAGCAGGTAAATGCTCAGTTTGCGGAAGGTTTGGTGCCGTTGTTGCAGCCGGACGACCTGATTTGGGTGCACGATTATCATTTCCTTGCATTCGGTCAAGAATTGCGCCGTCTCAATTGCGATCAAACGATCGGGTTCTTCCTGCACATTCCCTTTCCCGCGCGGGAAGTGTTTATCACCTTGCCGCGCCACGACAAATTGGTGGAAGCGCTGTTTGCGTATGATGTGCTTGGTTTTCAGACGGACCGTGACCGCCGCATGTTTCAAGACTATGTGGTGCGCGAACTGGGCGGGGAAGTGTGGGAGAATAAGGCGCGGGCGTTTGGGCGCACGATTGAAGTGCGCACCTTTCCCATTGGTATTGATACGCAAACTTTTGTCGACTCTTCTTCGTCGCCTGAGGCCATTAATCAGTACACCAGCATGCGGGAGATGCTCAAAGGCCGGCACCAGATCATTGGGGTCGACCGGTTGGATTATACCAAAGGCCTGCCGGAACGGTTTCATTCCTTCGAACGCTTGCTGGAAGACTATCCGGATATTCACCGGAAAGTAAGCTTCATGCAGATCGCGCCCGTATCTCGCTCCAGCGTGGAAGAATATGTGGATATTCGTCAGGAATTGGAAGGCGCGTCGGGCCGCATCAATGGCCGGTTTGCGGAATTCGACTGGACACCCTTGCGCTATCTCAACCGCAGCTTCACCCGGCATCAATTGGCGGGGCTGTACCGCGCAAGCCGCATTGGTTTGGTCACGCCCTTGCGCGATGGCATGAATTTGGTGGCGAAGGAATATGTGGCAGCGCAAGACCCAGACGACCCGGGCGTTTTGGTCTTGTCGCGTTTTGCCGGCGCGGCAACGCAACTTCGGTCGGCCCTGATCGTCAATCCGTATGACGTGAAAGCCGTTGCCGATGCCATGAATGAAGCGCTGCACATGACCTTGCAAGAACGGCGCGATCGTCACCAATCCATGATGCCAGATCTGCTCGCCAACAATGTGAATGTGTGGCGCGATAATTTCATCGATGCCATGAACGCGGTTGAACGGCGCGAAGCCGCCTGATCAAGGCCATGTCTCAATCCCACATACTCGTTGCGGATATCGGTGGCACCCATGCGCGTTTCTCTCTCGTGCCGGACGGTGGGGAGCCGGAGGAGCCATCGGTTTGGCTTACCTCTATGTATGAGACGCTTGGGGCCGCGCTTGAAGACTTTATGTCCCGACACACAGGCGTGACCGTTCGCGCGGCCGCTTTGTGTGCCGCCGGTCCCGTCATGGATGGACAAATTCAAATGACGAATTGTCCGTGGACGGTTGACCGTCACCAAATCGCTTCGGTGTTGAAAACCGACAGGGTTCATTTGGTGAATGATTTTGCCGCCGTGGCGTTGGGTCTGCCGGGCTTGACCGATGCGGATCTTCAACCCATCGCCTCCGACGGGAAACAAATGGGCGATGGACCGAAAGTCGCGTTGGGCCCAGGGACGGGATTGGGCGTGGCGGCGTTGGTGCCCGATGGCCGGGCCGGCTGGATCCCCGTGTCCGGCGAAGGCGGCCATGTGGATCTGGCCCCCGCCAATAATCGCGAAATCTCGATCATCTATCAGCTCACTCAGGAATTCGGTCACGTGTCAGCCGAACGGGTCTTGTCCGGGCCCGGCTTAGAAACCCTTTATGCTGCGTTGTCCGCGCTCGACGGGCAGGTGCGGGACGCCAAACCGACGGCGGTGGATATTGTGGGCGCGGCCCGGCGCCGGAACGACCCCCACGCTCTCGAGGCCGTGCAGCTTTTCACCGGGTGGATCGGGGCTGTGGCCGGAGATCTAGCATTGACCTTTGGGGCCACCGGCGGTGTTTATTTAGCGGGCGGCATTCTTCCCCAATGGGGGGATCTGTTCGATGGGGAGCTGTTTCGCCGGCGGTTCGAACTGAAGGGCCGGTTCAACACCTATCTTGATCCCATGCCCACCTATTTGATCACCGCCAAGGATGTGGCCTTGCGCGGCCTTGCAACGATGGCGCGCGCCTAGTTGGCCTGATCGCTGAGCGCCACGCCCTCCCGTCGTGGGTCGGCGCCCCCTTCCAAACTGCCATCGGGCAGCACGCGAATGCCATGCAGGCCGCTGTTCAGCCGACGGACTTTAATGTCATGCCCCAGCCGTTTTAGCTCAGGCGCCAGATCCACAATGGTCGTGCCTTCTTCCAATTCGGTCACGCCGTTGCGGTTGATATGGTGGGGCAGGGACACGGCGGCTTGCATGTCCATGTTCCAATCCATCAAGGCAATGAGGGTTTTGGCCACATAGGTGATGATGCGGCTGCCGCCGGGGGAGCCTATAAGGGCGAACAGGTCACCGTCTTCATCAAACACCAGCGTGGGCGACATGGAACTGCGGGGCCGTTTCCCGCCATCCGGCGCATTGGCCACTTTGCGGCCATCGACCACGGGTGCTAGGGAAAAATCCGTCAACTGATTGTTGAGAATAAAGCCGCCGGCAATGAGATGGCTGCCAAAAACAAATTCCACGGTTGTCGTCATGGACACTGCGTTGCCATCGCCATCGATAATGCTGAAATGGCTTGTGGATGGTGCTTCGCGGGAGGTGTGGGGGCTGAAACGAGACTCCTTCTTCAAAGGTGTGCCCGGCTTCGCGGTCCCAAGCGTTTTTGTGGGGTCGATCTGTTTTGCACGTTCCGCCAGATAGGTTTTATCCAGAAGCGCCTCTAAGGGAATGTCCACGAAGTCACTATCGGCGAGATACATGGCGCGGTCCGCATAAGCGAGGCGCGAGGCTTCCGAAATCAAATGGACCGCTTCAGTGGACGATGGCTTCAGCGCTGCCACATCAAACCCTTCCAGCAAGCTCAGGATTTGCATGACGGTTGCTCCGCCCGACGACGGCGGTGGCATGCCACATACCGTGTAGCTGCGATAGGGCTGGCAAATGGCGTCCCGTTTCTTTGGTTTGTATGTGGCAAGGTCATCCAATGTCATGGCGCCTGGATTGGCCGGGGCGTTTTGAACGGCGGCGACGATCTTTTCCGCAAGCTCGCCTTTGTAAAAAGCCGATGGTCCTTCCGCTGCGATCTTGCGCAAGCTTGCGGCAAGCTCCGGGTTTTGTAGAAGGTGTCCGGTGGGATAGGCCTTTCCTTCGTCATCAAAGTAAAGCGCTTTGCCGGCCGGACTTTCCGCGAAGCCGGGGGCCAAATTGATCAGGAAATGCAGGCGGGGTGAAACCTCGAAGCCGTTTTCCGACAAGTCGATGGCGCGCTCGAAAAGGTCCGCCCACGGCAAACGGCCGTGTTCTTTATGGGCCGTCGCCAACATGGCAATGGCACCGGGGACGCCGACGGACCGGCCGCTTTTCACAGCCGTCAAGAAATCGAAGGGCTTGCCATTTTCGTCGAGAAACAGTTCAGGCGTTGCGGCTGCCGGCGCTACCTCGCGCCCATCATAGGCGGTCACTTTGTCGGTCTTTGGCGACCAATGCATGAGGAAGGCGCCGCCACCGATGCCGGAGGATTGCGGTTCCACCAAGGTCAGAACCGCTTGCACGGCGATGGCTGCGTCTACTGCGGAGCCGCCTCTTTTTAGAATGTCGAGACCCGCTTGGCTTGCCAGTGGGTTGGCGGAACTCACCATTTGGGGGCCGTCCCCCTTGGGGGCTTCCGATTGGCCCTGGAACGGCACCCAATCTGGGATCGTCGGTGTGCTGCTGCAGGCACCAAAAAACAGAGTGGCCGTCAGCAAAGTGACCAAGCGCAAGAGCAATGACATCAATTTCATCCGTCTTCTTTCAGTCTCGATTTGACCGCAATGGGCGGCCCGTCCTATATGCGGCTCATGTTTAAGCCAGGATCGCGCAACCTTATCACCGATGTGGATGGGATAAAGGTGGGCCATGCACAAGATGCAAAAGTGCTCACCGGGACCACTGTTCTTGCCGCGGACCGCCGCTTGACCGCGTCGGTCGATGTGCGCGGGGGCGGGCCGGGCACGCGCGAGACCGATGCGCTCGACGCGAGCTGCCTGGTGGACGATGTGGATGCCATTGTGTTGTCCGGCGGCTCGTCTTATGGCCTGGCGGCAGCGTCCGGTGTGGCGGCGAAGCTGGGGGCGCGGGGGCAGGGATTCCAGATCCCCGGGGCGCCGCGCGTGTCGCCCATCGTTCCGGCGGCGATCCTGTTTGATATCAGCAATGGCGGAGACAAGGACTGGGGCGAACACCCACCCTATGACGCGCTGGGGCGGGACGCCCTGGATGCTATCTCCAACGATGTTGCGTTGGGCAATGTAGGCGCCGGGCTCGGCGCGAAAGCCGGGGCCTATAAAGGCGGGATCGGCAGTGCCTCGGCGGTTAGCGACACTGGCCTGAAGGTCGGGGCGTTGGTGGCGGTCAATCCATTCGGCTCGCCGGTGATGCCGGGCAGCACGGCGTTTTGGGCCTGGCCGTTCGAACAAGAGGGTGAGTTCGGCGGCGCCCGCCCCTCAACTGGCGCCACAAGCTCGATGGGCTTGCCGGATGACACCAAAGCCGGGGCCGCGCCGTCGCCGGGCGCCAACACCACCATCGGCATTGTCGCCACCAATGTGGCGCTGACCCCGTCGGAACTAAAGCGTGTGGCCATGATGGCTCATGACGGCTATGCCCGCGCCATCCGCCCGATCCACACCATGGGCGATGGGGATGTGGTGTTCGCCGTGTCCACCGCCGACCTGGAAGGTGAAGAGCCGCGCGCAGGCGCTGTGTCGATTATCGGATCCCTCGCGGCTGACTGCATGGCGCGCGCCATTGCGCGGGGCGTTTATGCCGCGGAGTCTATTGGCGGCATGCAAAGCTATCGCGACCTATTCGGCGTCGCTTAGTTTCCGAATACAATCGGTACCAGGAACGTCGCTGCGGCTCCGATGGCGAACAGGGCCAGCAGGTTCATGTAAATGCCCGCGCGCATCATGTCGCGAATGACCAGACGTTCGGACCCGAACATGATCGCATTGGGCGGCGTTGCCACCGGCAGCATAAAGGCGCAGCTGGCCGCCATGGCCGCGGGGGCCGCCAATGTGAGGGGCGCGATGCCAGCGCCATCCGCGACGGCGGCGATCACCGGCAAAAACGCGGCGGTGGTGGCCAGATTACTGGTGATCTCGGTCAGCAGAATGACGACGCCCGCGATCAACAAAACAAACAGTACCGGATGCAGGATGGAGGCATCTCCCAATTGCGCGCCCAACCAGGCGGCAAGACCTGTCTTGCTGATGGCGCTGGCCAGGGACAGGCCGCCCCCAAACAGGATCAGCACGCCCCAGGGTACTTTTCGTGTGTCATCCCAAATCAAGAGATTACGTGTAGGCGCCACAGGCCCCGCTGGTATAATGAACAGCAAGATCCCCGCGGCAATCGCGATGCCAGGGTCGGATAGACCGGACAGGCCGGGAATGTCCGACAGGAGGGGGCGCGCCATCCACAACAGCGCAACGCTTGCGAACACCAGGCCGATGCGCCATTCGGCCGATGATGTGGCCCCCAATTCATCGCGCGCTTTGCGCAACACGTCGTGCCCCATGCCGGGGGCTGCCGATGGGCCGCTTCGAAAAACAATCTGTGTCAGGACGAACCAGCACACCGGCAGCAAGATCACCACCACGGGCATGGCCAGCAGCATCCATTGGGCAAAGCCAATTTCGATATCGTAGGTTTCCTGGAAGAAGCCCGACAGAAACGCGTTTGGCGGTGTGCCCACCAGTGTGCCCATGCCGCCGATACTGGCCGCATAGGCAATCCCCAAGAGCAGGCTGGTGCCGAAGGCGGTACGCGCCGGTGCCCCGTCGGTTTCTTGCTCGCCGGTCACCACAGCAATCACGGACAAGGCGATGGGCAGCATCATCATGGCGGTGGCTGTGTTACTGATCCACATGCTTAAGAAGGCCGTGGCCAACATGAAGCCCGCCACCAGGCGGCTTGGCCCCGCGCCTGTCCTCACGGCGATGTTGAGCGCGATGCGCCGATGCAGGTCCCAACGTTGCATGGCGGCGGCCACCAGAAAGCCGCCTAGAAAAAGATAAACCAGCGGATTGGCATATGGGGCCGCGGCATCCCGTATGGGCATGATCCCTAACAAGGGGAACAGCGCCAAGGGCAGCAAAGCGGTGGCGGATATGGGAATGGCTTCGGTGGTCCACCAAATGGCCATCAACATGGCAACGGCGAGGGCGCGCCATGCTTCCGGCGGCAAGCCATCGGGCGGCGGCACCACCAAAATACCGGCGCCCACCAGAAGACCGGCAATAAGTCCGATGGGAAGGCGCGTCGGCACGTCTTTGATGGCCTTGGATCAGTTACCGCGGACCGTTGGTTCCAATTGGCGCAGATCGTTCTGGGCCTTGCTAATGAACCGTTCTTTTTCGTCCACAAGGGGGGCAATGCGGGACAACAGGGCTGAAATGCTGCTTTCGGTTTCCGCGATGTTCGCTTTCAGAACGCCAAGCTGTTTGGCGTCTTCCGATGCAATGGCGCTGTCGGACGGCAATTGTTCTTTCAATTGGGCCAGATTGGCCTGCTCGCTCTTAAGCGAGGCGGACGCCGCACTGAGGCCATTGAGATCTGACGTCACCTGATTAAGCGCGGATTGGGTTGTGTTCCATTGCCCGGTCAGCACCGGGTCACCGGCCACGGCCCCTGCGTCCAACTGACTCACCAGGGCGGTTTGCGCAATTTCATATTGGGCAATGTTGCGCAGATGCCGGTTCTGGATTTTGGAGAACTGCTGCTGGCTGATGGCGGCGCGCGACACCACGGCCTGCAAATTTTCTTGTGTGCTGGCGATGGTCAGGCCCGCGGGCGTGTTGCTGGGCCGCACCGGCGCAAGGGTCGCAGCCTGTGTTTGAGGGGCGGCAGCTGAGTCCGCGCGACGTTCCTGGGTGGTGCTTTGGGTTGCCGCCGTTCGGTAATCGTCGCGTTTCTTGACGTTTTCACGGGGGCGCAGACCGCCAACACCTTGTTTTGAAATCTTTTTTCCGGACGAACTGCGGGCCGACGCGCCCGTGTCGCCGCGCTCGAAAACGTCTTCCACCGTGCCGCACGCCGACAGGCTCAAAGAAAGCACTGTCGCCAGGCCTACAATTGTCAATCTACCAAACATGCTTCTTTTGCCCCCAGAATCGAGTTCACGCGCCGCCCAATGCGGCATCCTGTTGGAGATAGCACAATCCGCCGTAAAAGAGGAAGCGGGCGCTTGCCTTCTGGAAAGTGACCCGCTAATGTCGCGCGCTTTCGGAGCGGCCTCTTCGACCGCTCATGTCAGTCTTTGACCGACACGGCATTTAGGCGCCGGTAGCTCAGCTGGATAGAGCACTAGACTACGAATCTAGGGGTCGGGAGTTCGAATCTTCCCCGGCGCGCCATTCTTTTGGTGACTGAGTAAGTAATTGAATCGCTTATCCTTTATCAGACAGGTTCTGTGCCTGCGCTGAGGATGCCGAGATAGCGTTCGTATACGAATACTTTGTTTCTATCCTTGCCTGTTATTTCTTTCACTATTCCCAACTCTTCAAGCAGCCTCAGGTTTCGAAGCACGGTTGGTAGTTTTATATCGCACTCGATCATGACCCGCTTCGTGTTGACGAGTGGTCGTTCCCGCATAAGTGCGTGGATGGCTAGTGCGGATGAAGTCGACTTTCCTGAGGTTTGAATTTTCGCTCGATCTTCTTCAAATACGCTTACGATCGCAGTGGCAGCTTGGGTTGCTTGCGTTGCTGTCTCGACGACCCCCTCAAGGAAGAATTCGATCCAATCTTCCCAGTTCCCATTTTCGCGCACCGATTGTAGCAAGCTGTAGTAGTCATCTCGGTTGGTTTTGAGATAGAGGCTTAAGTAAAGAATAGGGTCTTGGAGTATTCCTTCGACACAAAGAATGAATGTGATCAGTAAGCGTCCTAACCGCCCATTGCCATCAAGAAACGGATGAATGGTTTCGAATTGGTGATGCGCTATGGCAGCTTTCACCAATACAGGCAGTTGGACTGTCTCGTCATGGAGAAATTTTTCGAATTCATCCAGGCATTCCATGAGGTGTTCAGGAGGTGGTGGAACAAAGGTGGCGTTTCCCGGCCTGGTACCACCAATCCAGTTTTGTGATGTCCTAAATTCTCCTGGAGATTTTTGGTTCCCCCTGGCGTTACTCATAAGATGTTGGTGAATTTCTTTCAGCAGTCGGAGCGAAAGAGGGAGTTCTTCCAGGCGTGCCAACCCATGATTCATTGCTGCCACATAGCAAGAAACTTCAGTGACGTCGTCCGTTAAGGCACCCGCAACTTCATCCGTTTCAAAAAGAAGCAGATCAGAAAGCGATGATTGTGTGCCTTCTATTTGGGATGAAAGAACGGCTTCTTTGCGCACATACATGTAGAGGAACAAATACGCGTCTGGGAGTACCATGCGCATGCCATCTAGTCTGCCCAGTGCCGCATTTGCCTTGTCTAGGAGTGGGTATAAGCGCCCCATTTCTATCGGCGGGTTTGGCGGCAGTGGATTTGGTATATATGCTTTGTATTGCTCGCCACCGACGATTGAACTGTTTACATACCGTCCAATTCTCGCATTCATGGGAAAAGCCTTTATGTAACAAAATTCTCTTATTTCGTTAGTTATAGGTGGCTTGATTACATGAATGATAGCTAATACGCGTTAACTATCATTTCAGGGCGATTTTGTTACTAGCCAGTGGGAGCATTGTCAAATAGAGCTATGTTCGCCGTTGGCCGGTGTTGATCTTGCTGTTCAAGTATGCCGTTCCAATCGCCGAATTCTTCCCAACATTGGTTCAAAGTTTTGTCGTCTAGGCGCGCCACTTTTTGCCCAACTCATCCTAGAGACAATTGGAATATCGGTCTTGATGGCTGCTGCCGGGCACCCGACCTTGCCCGATTAGTTTATCGTGACATGATGGAAGTCTCGACGGACAACACATGACTCATAGGATATCTCCCCAATGGCTGACTTCGATGAGTTTTTGGACTCACGCGTCCAGCCCGGCGATCGCGCAATCGTGTTGCGCTTTTGCGATCAAATGACTGAGTTTGCCCCCGACGCAGTTCGTCGTATGCGGGGGGGAACTGAAAAATACTATTCAGTCCCGGTCTTCCGGTTGGCCAAAGATATTGTTGCAATCAGCCCGACTAAATCTGGTATCACCTTTTCTTTCACGCAAGGGGCGAGCTTTAGCGACCCATTCAGTTTGCTCGGCGGCACCGGAAAGCGGTCAAGAACAGTAAGAGTATCGAGTATTGAACACTATCCTGAGAAGGCGATGGCGCACTATATTAGACAGGCGATTGACCACGGATGACGCCCGGCCATCATGTGGGTCCTAAACCCCATGCCCGCTTCTCTTAATGCCATCTTGCCTGTGATCGGCCTGATTGCCGTCGGGTATGTTGCCGTGCGCAGCGGCCTGTTCGCGCGCGATCAAGCGGACATTTTGAACCGCTATGTGTTCACCATCGCGGCACCAGCCTTGTTGTTTCGAAACACGGCACTCACGGAAATTCCCGACGTCATTCCGTGGGGCCTTTGGATTTCATATTACGCGTCCATGCTGGGCTGCCTTGCTCTGGGAATGGGGGTGAGCCTTGTGTTGTCACCCACGCGGCGTCTGGCGGAACGCGTGATTATCGGTTTTGGCAGCGGGTTTTCGAACACCGTGATGTTGGGCATTCCCGTTATCTTGACAGCTTTTGGGGATGCGGCGGGAACGCCCTTGTTTCTGATCCTGGCCTTTCATGGCCTGATCATCTTTTCCACCACAACCGTGCTGCTGGAATTCGCGACCAACCGCGCAACGGGATTGCGCGATACATTGCCGGCGGTCTTGCGGTCCTTGTCCGGTCAACAGGTGGTCATCGCCCTTGCAGCCGGCGTTGTGTGGAGCTTGCTGGGGTTAGGACTTGCGGAACCGGTGGATCAATTCCTCGATGTGCTGGGACAGTCCGCCATTCCCGTGGCCCTTGTCGCCGTCGGCGGCACGTTGGCGACGGTAGAAGTGCGGCGCAGCCTTGGGGTTGCAGGCTATGTGAGCGTCATGAAATTGATCGTTCATCCACTGATTGCCTTCAGCCTGGCGACCTATGTGTTTGACCTTGCGGGCTTGTGGGTGGCGGTCATCACGGTCCTTGCGGCTATGCCGACGGGCGTGTTCACAAGTGTGTTCGCCAATCGCTATGACGCAGCGCCGGGGGCGGCCTCCAGCACGATCACCATCACCACGCTCTGCGCCGCCGTGACGGTGCCGATCTGGCTTAGTCTGTTCGCGGAATATCTTCGTTAGCGGCGGCGGGTGCCAAGAAACCTCGATAGCGTATCAGCAATCCGATTTTTAGCGGCGCGTAGAGTGCAATGTCGAACCGAAATTCGCCGGCGGCCACATATTCGCGGGCCTCGCTTTTAGGCAGCAAAAAGCGGGGCAGAGGAATGCCAAGGAACCAGCCCCGCCGAACCGGTAAGCGGATGGCACCTTTACGGGCACGCATGCCGAGCTCAAATCGGAACAGGCCGAAATGTTCCGTAACCCGCATCGTTTTCTTGCGGAAACGCAAACATGTGGTGAAGCTCTGCCCACGGAACATACGATGCCAGGTTTCGCCCGTGGCGTTTCGCGTTTTGATCACCTTGACCGGAATGTCGATACCGTCTTTGGGAAAGGGCAAAAATAAAAGGCACAAGCGCGCCAGAGGGTGCGTGCCGCGTTCCACATCGGTAAACCCTTGAAATTCGGCGCGGCGCTCAAACTCGTGAAGCGCGCGAATAGGCGCGGGCAGGTCTGCCCAATCCGCTTTTAGAGCTTGCGCAAAAAGGGGGTCACTTGTGTGGTCGGACATCGCAATCGCCTCAACACCAGTATAGCGTTTGTGTTTAGGCGATCAACTCGCGCGTTGATTGGTGAATTACCGTTATTGGATGAGCCGGGCGCGCAGTTTTTCGTCCGGCACCGCGCACATATCCGTGCGGCCGAACAGCCAATAGCGGTTCCGCGCAAGGCGCCGGTAAAACCAGTCCTGAACGGGCCGTGGGAAAATTGCGAACACATTGATCAACCGCCCCACACCGCCCAACCGATTGCCCGCGCGAATAATGGCATCCAGCGAGCTATGGGCGTTGCCGTCTTCCAAATAGAGCCAGGTATCCGGGTCATCCACGCTGAGGCCGTAATGGGTCAACACCGCTTGGCCCAGCGCACTTTGGGTCGGACAAATTTTGAAGACACCCTTCTTGTCCATCGCCGAGATGATGCGCGCCCCGCGCGTGCAAATGGCGCATTCGCCATCCATAAACACGATCACGCCGGTGTCATCGAAGTCCGGCACGGCTGCATCCGAGCGGTAAGAATAGGCTGGTTTCTGGTCTAACATTGGTCGCCACAGTACCTGAAAAAGCACAACGTCCCAATAAAGGTGGGGCGCCGCGCGGAAATGTCGATCAATCGGCCGCCGATCGGGTGATCGGGGCCAGGTGCAGGCGGGCGCGCGGCGCGAGCATGAAAGAGCGCGCCACGGCAGCGGTTGCGGCCCAATGCGCGCCGGTCCGCCACAAGGTGGCGCCCTTTTCCAATTGGAGATAGGACCGCAGGAGGGTGAGGTCCGCCGCACCCATCCCCCCCGCTTGGAATTTGCGTTCGATTTGTCCAATCGCGCGTAAGACTTTTTCAGGGGCCGCATTATTGGCCGGGTCGATGTCCGCCAATATTTCCGGCACCACATGCAAGTGACCGCCCGCCTGTCCAAAGCGCACATACCAGTCATAGTCTTCCAAGCGGTCCAGTGTGGCATCAATTGGTCCGACCACGTCAAATATGCGGCGCGGTAAGAAGGACGTGGTGCCGGGGGAATGGCGGCACCCTCTGACAAAATCCGAGGGCGTCGTCATCTCAACGGGGATCAGGTCTTGCCAAGCGCCTGTTCCGCTGCGCTTGTAATGAAAGCCCGTCGCCTGCGCCCAGACCCCATCCGCGGGCAGGGGCGCGGCGACAGCTACCTGCCGCGCGAGTTTCTCAGGCCGCCATATGTCGTCCGAGTCGAGAAAGGCAATGTAATCGCCCGTGGCAATCGCCACGCCTGTATTACGGGCGGCCGCGGGCCCCTGGTTTTTATCGTGCCGCTCCACCTTCAGGGTAAGGGTCTCGCCCACCAAATCCCGTCCCTGTGGCGTTGGCGATGCGTCATCCACAATGATCAGTTCGACAGAAAACGCTGTCCCCATCTCGGTTTGAGCTTTCACCGAGGCCACGGCGGCTGCCAGTTGTTCCGGCCTCTCATAGGTCGGAATAATCACGGATATGCGTGGAATTTGCGGGGGCATGGCGCGGCGATTGGGCCTCTGTCGTAACACGTTCAGAAATATGTATCAGTGGAGTCGCGAAGATGCGATATCTGTATCATTCATCGTTTCTGTTTGGACGAAGATCACATGCCTACAATCATACCGGTCGTTTTATCGGGCGGCAGCGGAACGCGTTTATGGCCGCTATCGACCACCCGTAAACCGAAGCAGTTTCATGCACTCACCGGGGAGCTCACGCTTTTTCAAGACACCATGGACCGTCTGCCGGACACCGTGGCCACAGACAAGCTGCTGGTGGTGGCCAATGCCCAGCAGCGGTTCTTGATCGCGCAGCAATGCCAAGACGTATTGGGCACGGTGCCGACCATTGTCTTGGAACCGATGGGGCGCAACACGGCACCGGCAGCGGTGGTGGCGGCGCTCTACGCGCAAGGCATTGCGGACGATGCGCTGATCCTTATTCTTCCGGCGGACCATGTGATCCGGGATGTTGCGGCATTTCATAAGGTGCTTGAAACCGCCGCATCGGAAGCGGCAGCCGGACGCCCTGTTACCTTTGGCATCGTACCGACAGCGCCTGAGACTGGATATGGCTATATCGAGAAGGGCGCGGCCAGCGATGTGTCGGGTGGGGCGTTTGCCATCTCGGCCTTTAAAGAAAAGCCCGACGCAGCAACCGCAGAGCAATACGTCACATCAGGCGATTATTTCTGGAACAGTGGCATGTTCTTGTTTCCCGCTGCGCGGTTTCTGGCCGACATAAAGGCTCACGCGCCGAAGATTCTAGACGCAGCGTCCGGCGCTTGGACCAAGGCGGCGCGGGAACACGATTTTGTCTGGCTCGAGGACGCAAGCTTCGCCGCGTGCCCGTCTGATTCCATCGACTATGCGGTCATGGAACATATCGACGACGGCATTGTGGTGCCGGCGGATATCGGCTGGTCTGACGTAGGCGCGTGGAATGCCCTTTGGGACGCGTCGGACAAGTGTGAGGCCGGCAATGTACATAATGGTCACGTGCACGCGGTTGATGCAGAACGCACCATCATTCACGCGGATGGACGGTTTGTGGCGGCCATAGGTGTGAAAGATTTGGTCATTGTGGCAACGGACGAGGCGGTGTTGGTGATGGACCAAGCGCGCAGCCAAGAGGTCAAAGAAGTCGTCACCCATCTTAAGGAAACGGATCGGCACCATTTGGTGGATGGTCCGAATACGGATGACTAGCGCCTCATGACCGCTTACCTTTCCGCCGATTTCCAGACCGCGCACCCCTTATCTGGGCGGGCGATCGTCTGGTTGCGGGACCATGCCTTGCCATTATGGCAGAGCGACGCGGGGTGGGATGCGGTCCATGGCGGGTGCGTTGAAAGCTTGGATCTGACCGGCGCGCCCAACCTAGAGGCCAACAAGCGCGTGCGCGTGCAAGCGCGTCAGCTTTATGTATTTGCCCATGCGGCCTTGTTGGGGGCAGAGGGCGCCGCTGATCACACAGTGAAGATTGCGGACTTTCTTCATCAAAAGGCGCGAGACCATGGGCGCGGTGGCTGGGTGCATCTATTGGCACCTGACGGAATCGTTGTGGACGCTCGGCGCGATATGTATGACCAGGCCTTTGTGTTGCATGGCCTTGCTTGGGCATTGCGGGCCACTCAGGACGATCGGCTCAAGCAATTTATCCTCCCGACGCTGACCTTCGTCGATGAGGAACTGCGCCACCCGGCCTATGGCGGCTTTGTGGAATCCGATCTGCGCGAATTGCCGCGACGTCAAAACCCGCACATGCATTGGTTGGAAGCTCTCCTCGCCCTTTATGAGGCCACCGGAGACGATCAGTTTATCGCGCGGGCCGATGGCATTGTCGATCTGTTCCGTACACGGTTTTTTGATGAAAAAACCAAAACCCTTGGCGAGTACTTCACAGAGAATTGGCAGGCAGCCGATGGCGCGGCTGGGCAAGTTGTAGAAGCCGGCCATCATTTTGAATGGGTGTGGTTGCTGCACAAATATTCGCGTTTGGGCGGTAAGCACAAAATGAAAGCGCATGCCCAAGCGCTCTATGATTTTGCTTGTTCCCATGCGTTGACGGGGGAGGCGGGCTTCGCGGTGGATGAGGTCGATCGCTCCGGTCGTGTGGTGCGCGGTACCCGCCGGCTTTGGCCGCAAACCGAAGCGATGAAAGCGCACATCACGGCGTCCCGCTGGTGGGGGGCAGACACCGGCGAATACATTGCGCGGGTGACGGAAGGGCTGTTTGACACCTATCTCAACGTAGACCCCACAGGCGGCTGGCAGGACCAGTTCGATGAATCGGGTGCGCCATTGGCCAAATCCATGCCCGCCAGCAGCTTCTACCATCTGATGTTGGGCTTCGCGGAATCCCTTGATTTCTGGGAAAAATCGGCAGAAACACCGGCCTGATCCGTCCAATCTGTTAACAAAGATTAAGGCTAATCCGGTGTTAAATGCGCATTGCAGCGCTTTTCCTTTGACCACATATTAGAGGCGAGTGCGGACCACATAGAGATTCCGAAAGTAAGACGCATGGGCGCTTTCAATTGTTTGTACAAACACGGCTTCCTCCGGGTGGCCACCTGTGCGCCTGAAATCTATCTGGCGGATCCGGCGGCCAACATGGCCGAAACCATTCTGTTGGCCAAACAAGCGCACGACCAAAACGTGGCGCTGACCATTTTTCCGGAATTAGGCCTCAGCGGATACGCGCTGGACGATTTGCATTTGCAGGACGCGCTGTTGGACGATGTGCGTACCGCGATTGCCGGGCTGGTAAAAGAAAGCCGCTCGTTGATGACGGTGTTGATCGTCGGTGCACCGATCAAAGTGGGCTACTCCGTCTACAATGCGGCCGTGGTGATTCACAACGGGTCCATTCTGGGCGTGGTGCCAAAAACCTATCTACCGAATTACCGCGAATTTTACGAGAAGCGCTATTTCGCTTCCGGCGCCTTTGCCACGGAAGATGTGGTAGAGCTGTGCGGCCAGAAAGTACCGTTCGGCCCCAGCCTGTTGTTTGAAGCAACAGACCTTTTGAATTTCTCGTTCAGTGCGGAAATCTGCGAAGATATGTGGGGGCCGGTGCCGCCCAGCACGGTGGCGGCGTTTGCTGGTGCCAATATCTTGTGCAATTTGTCCGCCAGCAACATCACCATCGGCAAGGCGGAAGACCGCAATGTGCTGTCCGATGCGCAATCGCGCCGCTGTGTGGCGGCTTATTTGTATTCAGCGGCGGGCCAAGGGGATTCCACCACAGACCTTGCCTGGGACGGTCACTTGGCCATTTTCGAAAATGGGCGGGAACTTGCCCATTCGGACCGCTTCTCGCTCACCTCGACGCTGCTCACAGCCGATATCGACCTGGACCGGCTGGTGCAGGAACGGGTGCGCTTCGGCACCTTCCGGGATGCGGCCAAGGCTTTTGAAGCGGAAATGCAAAAGGTTCGGCGTATTCCCTTCGCGTTTAATCCGCCGCTCGACCAGGAGATTCCACTGGACCGCGACGTGCAGCGTTTTCCCTATGTCCCGGCGGACCCGGCGCGGCTCGATCAAGATTGCTACGAAGCTTACAATATCCAGGTCCACGGACTGGCCACGCGGTTGAAGTCGTCGGGCATTAAGCGGGTGGTGATCGGCATTTCCGGTGGGCTCGATTCGACCCATGCCCTGCTGGTGTGTACGCGGGCGATGGATTTGCTCAACCTGCCGCGCAAAAACATCATCGCCATTACCATGCCGGGTTTTGCCACCAGTGGCCACACCAAAGGCAATGCCTGGAAATTGATGAACGAGTTGGGCGTGGACGCCCGCGAAATCGACATTCGCCCAGCGGCCAATCAAATGTTCTCTGACATGGGCCACACGGCGGCGACCAACACTCCGGTCTACGATGTGGCCTTTGAAAATGTTCAAGCGGGCCTGCGCACGGATTATCTGTTCCGCATTGCCAATCATGAACACGGGCTTGTCTGCGGTACGGGTGATTTGTCTGAGCTGGCGCTGGGCTGGTGTACTTACGGGGTGGGCGATCACATGTCCCATTACAATGTGAACGCTTCCGTGCCCAAAACACTGATCCAGCATTTGATCCGCTGGGTCATCAAAACCTCTCAGTATAGTGATGAACTGTCCGACACGCTGATTTCGATTTTGGATACGGAAATCACGCCGGAATTGGTACCCGCGGATGCGGACGGCAATTTGCAAAGCACGCAGGAAAAAATCGGCCCGTATAATCTGCAGGATTTCACGCTCTATTACATCACGCGCTATGGCTTCCGCCCCAGCAAGATCGCCTTTATGGCGCAACATGCGTGGGGTGATGTGGATGCGGGGCGCTGGCCCGCCAATCTGCGCGAGGAAGAAAAAGTCGCTTACGATTTGGCTGAGATTAAAAAGTGGATGGAAGTGTTTTTGTTCCGCTTCTTTGCCATCAGCCAATTCAAGCGGTCTTGTGTACCTAATGCGCCGAAGATCAGCTCCGGCGGGTCTTTAAGCCCGCGCGGTGATTGGCGCGCCCCCAGCGACAGTCGCCCGGAACCCTGGCTGAAAGAGCTGCGGGACAATGTGCCTTAGGCCACGTCGGTGCGTTTCACACAGACGTCATGCCCGCCTTCATGAGCGGGCATAGATTTCAATTGGGTCTGACCCCATTGATTGACACCATTGATTTTGATTAACGAACCAATCTCTCCTTGAAGCATCCGGCATCACCCCCCATCATGCGCCCATGAATTTTGCAAGTGACAACACCAGCGGGGCGGCGCCGGAAATCTTGGCCGCGCTTACCCGCGCCAATGATGGCAACGTGCCCAGTTACGGGGCGGATGACTTGACCGCCGCCGTCGAAGCCAAGTTCAAAGAAATTTTCGAAACGGATCTGTCGGCCCATCTGGTGGCGACGGGCACGGCGGCCAATTCGCTCAGTCTCGCTTGTGCGGTGCCGCCCTTCGGTGCCGTGATTGCCCACGAAGCGTCCCACATTGCCTATGACGAATGTAACGCGCCGGAATTTTATATGGGCGGCGCGAAGATCACCGGCCTGGTCGGGCCTCACGGCAAGCTGCAAGCCGACGACGTGGACCGCGCCCTAACGGCCTATGGCAAAGGCGTTGTGCACCGCGCGCAGCCGGCGGCAGTGTCGGTGGCCCAGGCGACCGAAGCCGGCACGGTCTATACCAAAGACGAAATTGGCGCCTTGGCCGATATCTGTCGGAAGCATGACATCGTGTTCCACATGGATGGCGCGCGCATTTCCAATGCCATCGCCCAGCAAGGGCGGTCCCCGGCGGAACTCACCTGGAAAGCGGGCATCGATGTGTTGGTCTTCGGCGCCACCAAGAACGGTGCCTTGGGGGTGGAAGCCGTCATCTTTTTCAACAAGGACCTCGCGCGGGAGTTCGAATTTCGCCGCAAGCGCGGGGGGCATTTGTTTTCCAAAGGCCGTTTCCTGGCGGCCCAGATGCTCGCGTTTTTGGAAGATAATCTTTGGCTGCGCTTGGCCCATCAGGCCAATGAAATGGCCTATCGCTTGGGCCGTGGCTTGCAAGACATTGACGGGGTGGATTTGTGCCACCCGGTGGGCGCCAATTTGGTCTTTGCCACCTTGCTGCCGCCTATTCACAAGGCGTTGCGCCGCGCGGGCGCCCAATACCATCCGTGGATCGTGCCGGGAGATTTGGCCAATGGCAAAATGATCCGCCTAGTGACGAATTTCTCAACCACGGCAGAAGAGGTCGATCAGTTTCTATCGGTCGCGCGGGAAGCGGCGCATGCTTAACCCCCCGGATGTGAGTCATTGGCACGCAACACTAGATGAAACCTCTCGACGCCCCGCGCTTGACGGCAACGAAACGGCGGATGTGGTGATCATCGGCGCAGGCTATACGGGCCTGTGGACCGCTTACTATCTTGCTGCCCAAAACCCGACCCTGAAGATTTCCGTTGTGGAAGCGCAGTTTGTGGGCTTCGGGGCCTCGGGCCGAAACGGGGGCTGGTGCTCGCCGGATCTGTCCGGTCTAGACGACTGGTTCGATGACCCGGCCACGCGCAATGGTGCGATGGTATTGAACACCCAAATGCTTGATGCGGTTGATGAAGTAGGCCGCATCGCACAGCGTGAAAATATCGATTGCGATTATGCCAAAGACGGCCAGATCGCCATTGCGGTGACCGCCCGTCAGGAAAAGAAACTTCGAAAAGCATTTGCCGGTGAAAAGAAAAATGGCACCGATGGGGGGGCCGTCTGGCTGCAGGACGAAGACATTGGCCATTACATCAATGTGCACCAGGCCCGGGCGGCGGTGCTGTGGCCCCAATGTGCGGTCGTTCACCCCGCGAAGCTTGTCACGGGGTTGGCGCAGGTGGTGGAACGCCAGGGTGTAAAGATCTTCGAACGGTCCGCTGTCACCCACATTGCACCCGGTAAGGTCCAAACCGAGAAGGGGTCGATTACGGCGGGCCAAGTCATGATCGCAACCGAAGCCTACAGCGCGAAGACGCCGCAGCTTGCCAAACGTTTGGTGCCCATCCATTCGCAATTAATCGTCACGGAGCCATTGTCCGACGATGTGTGGCGGCAAATCGGACTAAAAGACCGGCTTCTGTTTAGCGACGGCCGGGCGCTTGTTACCTATGGTCAGCGTACGGTGGATCATCGGATCGCCTTTGGCTACCGGGCAAGCTATCTGTTCGGTTCCGGCATTCGCGATGTGTTTTCGCCAAAGGATCCATCCTTTGAAACCATCCGCAGGATATTGGTGTCGCTTTTCCCGGTGCTTGCAGCGACAAAAATCGACCGGTGTTGGGGCGGTGCGCTGGGGGTCACCCGCAACCTCCAGGCTTTCGTTCAGTATGACGCCGCCACGCGCATCGGCTGGGCCGGTGGTTATACCGGCAATGGCGTTGCCGCCAGCAATTTAGCCGGCCGCACAATGGCCGATCTTTTGCTTGGAGAACAGTCGGAACGCGTCACGACCCCTTGGGTGAAGATTGGTGAGGATCCGCTGTCGGCCTTTCCCAAGTGGGAGCCGGAACCCCTTCGATGGGTGGCGGTGCAGGGCGTGCGCGGCGTTTTGGAGGCCTGGGATTGGCTCGAAAATTCTTCTCTGCACCGCACGATGCGAAGCTAACGGTGCGGCCCATGGCGCCAAAGCTTCAACGGGCGGACGGTCGGTTGTGCCTAAACTTCAGGCACCGGGTGACCGGTCCTTACGCACACACCCAATTCCAAGAAGGGGCGGCGAAAGTGCGCCTGCCCAAGGTGGAGGGGGCCGGGCCGCCGGAAGCGGTGCTGATCAACACCGCCGGTGGATTGACGGGGGGTGATACGTTCACCGTGGATGTGACCTGCGAGGCAAAGGCCGCCGCCACCCTTACCTCCCAAGCATCAGAGAAAGTCTATCGGTCCCTGGGGGATGATGCGGTCATTCGCACGTCTTTGACCGTCAATGCCCATGCGGCGCTGGAATGGCTGCCCCAGGAAACCATCCTGTTTCATGGGGGCCGCTTGCGGCGGGAAACCACCGTGAGACTGGCGAAAAACGCGACGTTTTTGGGGGTTGAATCGGTTGTCTTCGGGCGCACGGCCATGGGGGAAACCGTCCGGGAGGGGGCCCTCCACGAAAGATGGCGCCTCTACCGCCAATCCGATCTGCTGTTTGCGGATGATACGCATTTGGAAGGCGATATCGCCGCGCAGATCAATCGCCCCTTCGTCGCCAAGGGTCATCGTGCCAACGCCACCTTGCTCTATGTGGCGCCAGATGCGGAAGACATGGCCCAACAGATCCAGAATTCTCCTTCTACCGGCGGCATATTCAGTGCCTCGGCCCGCGATGGCCTGATGGTGGCGCGTTTTTTGAATGTGACTGGTCAAAAGTTACGGGGTGATCTAACGTTTGTATTGGGGCTGATCCGGTCTGGGCGGCCTCTTCCCAAGGTTTGGTCCTGTTGAGAATTTTGAATGAACCTGACGCCGCGCGAAAAAGACAAACTCCTCATCGCCACCGCCGCCATGGTGGCGCGCCGCCGTCTGGAACGGGGGGTGAAACTCAACCATCCCGAAGCCATTGCTTTGATTTCCGACTATGTGGTGGAAGGCGCGCGCGACGGCCGCAGCGTTGCCGACCTGATGGAAGCCGGCGCCCATGTAATCACCCGGGATCAGGTGATGGACGGGATTTCCGACATGATTCATGACGTTCAGGTGGAAGCAACCTTCCCCGACGGCGTCAAGCTTGTAACTGTTCATAACCCCATTCGGTAGAGGGAGGCGTGACGATGAAAACATTCGCAGCAACCGGGGCCATGATGATGGCTTCCGTGCAGACGGCGGCGGCGCATTCTACCTTGAGCCCGCACATGCATGTTGTGGACGGTGGCGCTTACATCTCGTGGATTGAGATCGCCGCCGGTCTGACCGCAGCTGTCCTGGCGGTCACCTATTACCGCTATCGCCAGGCGCAATTGAAAGACCAACTCAAGAAAGAGAAAGCACGGCGCAAATGATCCCTGGGGAAGTTTTTCCCGCCGATGGGGAGATTGAACTCAACGCCGGTACAACCGTCTTGACACTGACGGTTGAAAACACCGGTGACCGGCCCGTGCAAGTGGGCAGCCATTATCATTTCTTTGAAACCAACCCTGCTTTGAAATTCGATCGCGACAAGGCGCGCGGGCATCGCCTGGATATTCCGGCGGGCACGGCCATTCGGTTTGAGCCGGGCCAATCGCGCGATGTGCAGCTTGTTGCCTATCGCGGCAAAAAGACCGTCTATGGCTTTCGCCAGCAGGTGATGGGCCCCCTCTAATCCTCAGGAGCAGTCATGCCAGCAAAGATTTCGCGGGCAGCCTATGCCGACATGTTCGGCCCCACAGTGGGCGACAAGGTGCGCCTTGCGGACACCGATCTGATCGTGGAGGTGGAAGAAGACCGCACCACCTATGGCGATGAAGTGAAGTTTGGCGGTGGCAAGGTCATCCGAGATGGCATGGGGCAATCGCAAGTCACGCGCAGCGGTGGGGCCGTGGACACGGTCATCACCAACGCGCTGATCATCGACCACTGGGGTATTATCAAAGCCGATGTGGGCTTGAAAGACGGGCGTATCGCCGCCATCGGCAAAGCGGGTAATCCGGATGTGCAGCCCGATGTGGACATCATCATCGGCCCATCCACCGAAGCGATTGCGGGCGAAGGCAAGATCCTCACCGCCGGCGGGTTCGATGCGCATATCCACTTCATCTGCCCGCAGCAAATCGAAGAAGCCCTGATGTCGGGCCTTACCACCATGTTGGGGGGCGGCACGGGACCTGCGACCGGCACCAATGCCACCACCTGCACACCGGGGGCGTGGCATATCGGGCGTATGCTTCAGGCGGCGGATGATTTTCCCATGAATCTGGCCTTTGCGGGCAAGGGCAATGCCTCCCAGCCGGAGGCGCTGGTGGAACAAGTGATCGGCGGCGCCTGTGCGCTGAAACTGCACGAGGATTGGGGCACCACACCGGCGGCGATCGATTGCTGTTTGGGGGTTGCCGATGCGTATGACGTGCAAGTGATGATCCACACGGACACGCTGAATGAAAGCGGTTTTGTGGAAGACACGATTTCGGCGTTTAAGGACCGCACCATTCACGCCTTCCACACGGAAGGGGCGGGTGGCGGCCATGCGCCGGACATTATTAAAGTCTGTGGGCTGAATAATGTGTTGCCGTCGTCAACTAACCCCACCCGGCCGTTCACCGTCAATACGCTGGACGAACATTTGGACATGTTGATGGTGTGCCATCACTTGGACCCGAACATTCCCGAAGATGTGGCGTTCGCCGAAAGCCGCATTCGTCGTGAGACCATTGCCGCTGAAGACATTCTGCATGACATGGGGGCGTTTTCGATCATCGCGTCGGACAGCCAAGCCATGGGCCGTGTGGGCGAGGTGCTGATCCGCACCTGGCAGACCGCCGACAAAATGAAAAAGCAACGTGGGCGGATGACCGAAGAGACCGGAGACAACGATAATTTTCGGGTGAAGCGCTACATCGCGAAATACACCATCAACCCGGCCATTGCCCATGGCATCAGCAGCCATATTGGTTCCATCGAAGTGGGCAAGCTCGCGGATTTGGTGTTGTGGTCGCCGGCCTTTTTTGGCGTGAAGCCGGACCTGGTGTTGAAGTGCGGCACCATCGCAGCAGCCCCCATGGGTGACCCCAATGCGTCCATCCCCACGCCGCAGCCGGTGCATTACCGGCCTATGTTCGGCGCGTTCGGCCGGTCCAAAACCGAAAGTTCGGTGACGTTTGTCTCCAAGGCCGCCGCCGAGGCGGGCATTGGTGATACGCTGGGGCTTCAGAAATCTGTTCTGCCCGTGGACAATACACGCGGCGGCATTGGCAAGGCCGCCATGGTGCATAATAGTCTGACCCCGGACATTGAGGTGGACCCCGAAACCTACGAAGTGCGGGCCAATGGCGATCTGCTTACCTGTGAACCCGCCAAAGAGCTGCCCATGGCGCAGCGCTATTTCCTGTTCTGATGCATGTTGCCCGCACAGTAGTGACGCACGGCGACTGGGACGACACCCAGGCCGCCGACACGGTCGTGCTCGATCTGGACCATCGCCGCAAGCGCCGCCTGAAAATGGAAGGCCAAAACGGTCTTGCCTTTTTGTTGGATTTGGCCGAGGTGCCGTCGCTGCAAACCGGCGACGGGCTGCACCTCGACGATGGGCGCATGGTGCGCGTGGAAGCCGCACCGGAAGACCTCGTGGAAATCACCTGTCATTCCGAATACGAATTCACGCGCGTCGCTTGGCATTTGGGCAACCGCCATTTGCCCACGCAAATTCTCGACGGGTCGTTACGCATCCGCGAAGATCACGTGATCATCGACATGGTGGAACGCCTCGGCGCCCATGTGAAGAAGATCAGCGCGCCGTTCGAACCGGAAGGCGGTGCTTACGGCCATGGGTCGGTTATGGGTCACGTGCACAGCCATGACTGACATGACCACTCTGTTGCGTCTGCTCACCTGGACGTCGCCCAGCTTTCCCATTGGCGCCTTTAGCTATTCCCACGGACTTGAATGGGCGGTGGAAACAGGGGATGTGCGCGACGCCGAGACATTGTTTGATTTCGTGTCCGACGTCACCACCTTTGGGACGGCGCAGATGGATGCGGTGCTGTTGGCTCTTGCCCACCGCGCCGCCACCGCGCGAGACATCAGTTTGATGACGGAGGTTACGGAGTTGGCGGCGGTGTATGGTGCCACCAAAGAACTGCGCCAGGAAACCCTGCTCCAGGGCCGTGCCTTTTTCGATACGGCCAGGGAAGTATGGCCTTGTGATGCGGTCACCTGGTTCGACAAAAATAGGAGCGGCGACATCGCCTATCCCATCGCCGTGGGGGTGGCGGCCGGCGGGCACCATCTGGCACTCGATCAAACGGTCAGCGCTTATCTTCATGCCTTTGGCGCCAATCTGGTGTCCGCGGGCGTGCGCCTGATCCCGCTTGGTCAAACCGATGGCCAGCGCGTGCTCGCGCGATTGGAACCTCTCACGGAAACGATTGCGGAAAAAGCAATCGCCACCCCGCTTTACCGCATGGGCGCCTCTGCCTTTATGGTAGATCTCGCATCGATGAAACACGAAACCCAATACACAAGGTTGTTCCGCTCATGACATCACCCCATGGACCGCTGCGCGTTGGCATTGGAGGGCCGGTGGGCTCCGGCAAAACAGCGTTGATGGATGCGTTGTGCAAAGGCTTGCGCGACCACTACGACATCGCAGCCATCACCAATGACATCTATACCAAGGAAGACGCACAGTTTTTGTTGCGCTCCGGCGCGCTTGCCGATGACCGCATTGTCGGCGTGGAAACCGGGGGGTGTCCGCACACGGCCATTCGGGAAGATGCGTCGATCAATCTGGCGGCGGTGGCCGACCTCAATGGGAAATTTCCGAAACTCGATGTCATTCTCATCGAATCCGGTGGCGACAATCTGGCGGCCACCTTCAGCCCGGAACTGGCCGACATCACCATCTATGTGATCGACGTCTCCGCCGGAGACAAGATCCCCCGCAAAGGCGGGCCGGGCATCACGCGCTCAGACCTGTTGGTGATCAACAAGATTGATCTGGCGCCGCTTGTGGGCGCGGATTTGGGCGTCATGGACCGGGACGCCAAAAAAATGCGCGGCGACCGTCCGTTCATTTTCACCAATGTCAAAGCGGGCATCGGCGTTGAACAGGTCATCGAGACGATTCAGGAAAAAGGCGGTCTGGCCGCTTAAAAAATGGGCTGGCCGGTATTTGAGAGAAAGAATAAATCGTAGGGTGGGTAAGCGAAGCGTAATCCACCACGGACTGATTCCGTCTTGGCGCAATACGCTGTGCTATTGCGCCCTACGAAAACGCTGATCCTTAGTCGTCATCCGTCAAACGCTGCCGCATAATGTCCGCTAAAATCTGTTCTGATTTGTGTGCGGATGTTTCGAGGGAGTTGATCACTTTTTCTTGAGTTGCGGGCGACTTGTTCTGGCTCAGTTTCGCTTTCATCTCAATGCGCGTGATATCGATTTCGAACGCCACAATACCGGCGACCATGTCGTCGATGAATGCCGGCGGCTCTTTGCCCATGGTCCAGGGGTGCTCGGCAGCTTTTTCGTGAAACGCCGACAACAAATGCAAAAGGCGCCGGGCATCCGCTTCCGTGTTCAGGACACGCGGGGCGCCATATACATGGGCGGCCTCGTAATTCCAGGTGGGCACGGCGGGGCCTGGGTCGTAATAACGCGGCGAGACGTAGCCATGGGCGCCCTGGAAAATCACCAACGCATCCGGCGTCTTCTGTAATGCCTGCCAATGGGGGTTGGCCCGTGCCATGTGGGCACTTAACCGACCCTGCGGCCCCTCTGTTGGATCGAACAGAAACGGCACATGGGTGGCCACCGGCGCTTCGCCCGGCAAGGCCGTGACAAGCATGCCGAAACTGTTGTCCTTAAGAAAAGCGTGGATGCGCTTCTTGTCCGATACGGCGAAAGGGGTGGGCGTGTACATGGCAAGCTCCGAAAAATCAGACATTGGAGGCTGGAAAAAGATACGATAGATCATACCGGCCCGGACCATCAGATAGGATGGCCGAGACCAGATTGCGACGATAAACAGGAGAAATGCCCATGGCCCCCACCAAAAAAATTGCCGTTACCTTGCCCGCGGGCCCCCGCGTGCAGGACACGATTGACCGGGTCAAATGGGCGGAATCTCAAGGCATTTCCGATGCCTGGTTCGGCGATGGGGGTGCCCCGGATTCGCTGACCACCGCGGCCGTGTTGGCGGCACACACCACATCAATCCGCATCGGTGTGGCGGTCACGCCCGTCTTCACACGCACACCGGCGGTGCTGGCGGCCACGGCCAATACGCTTGGCCAAGTTTTGCCGGGGCGTTTTGTCATGGGGTTGGGCTCGTCCAGTCAAACCATGATGGATGGTTGGCATGGCACGCCGCTGCATAAGCCGCTCACCCGGGTGAAGGAAACCGCGATCATGGTGAAATCCATGCTGGCCGGGGAAAAGTCCAACTTCGATTTGGAAACCCTGCGCAGCCGCGGCTATCGTCAAGCCCCCCTGGAACAGCCGGTGCCGGTTTACCTGGCCGCGCTCCGTTCCAAGATGATTGAGACTGCCGCCGAAATCGGCGATGGCGTCATTTTCAATTTGTGGCCCAAAGGGGCGCTTCCCAAAATGATGGAACATGTGAAGATTGGCGCTGAACGGGCGGGCAAGAAATTTGAAGATGTGGAAGTGGTGAACCGCGCCATGGTGTTGGTCACCGACGACAAAGAAACGGGCCGCAACATGTTCCGCGCGGCCTTTGCGCCGTACTACGCAACACCGGTCTACAACAATTTCCTCGCCTGGGCCGGTTATCAGGACGTGGCCAATGTGATCACCGAAGGCTGGGCGGCGAAGGACCGGGAAAAAACCACCGGTGCGATCACCGATGAACTGGTGGACGAAATCGCCATCATCGGCTCTGCGGAAGAATGCCAAGAACGCATTCGACATGACGCAGCGGGCGGCGTGCACACACACATCATCGCACCCATTGCGGCCAGTGCCGAAGACGCCAAACGCACCTTCGATGCCTTCACGCCGGATAAGTTTAGTTTCTGAATATTCCCCTTCCGCAAAGGGGATGAAGCCTGCTTGCCATGGATCACCGGATCAGCGCGCCATTGGCGCTTGTCCGGTGATGACGATGGGAGGGTGAAATGAGGGCAGGTGCATTCGTATACATTCTCGCAAATCGTCCAAATGGAACACTATACGTCGGTGTAACGAATGATCTGATGAGACGTGTTTACGAACACCGAGAAGGTTTTGTTTCGGGATTCACGAAGCGATACGCGGTCAAAAAGCTGGTTTATTTTGAGCAGCACCAAACAATGTCCAATGCCATCCAGCGTGAGAAAAACATCAAGCACTGGTCGCGAGCATGGAAAATGGACCTGATCGAAAAACAGAATCCGGATTGGCGGGATCTTTTCGATGAGATGGCATCATAATGTTTTCGTCATTGCCGGGCCGGCGAACGCAGTTCGCAGAGACCCGGCAATCCACGCTTAACCTTCTATCGCCCCATTCATCCGCCATTCACGCCCAGCACCTCAATAATTGACATTTGGGGGTGTCGTGCGACACTCCCCAAAACAGTGGGAGGTGGGGCGTATGAGTGCCATTGTAAGATTCCTGAGTCTTCTCGTTGTGGTGGCCACGGTGGTGGTCAACATGTTCGCGCTTGCAGGGCTTCTGCAAGGCTTTGGCCTGGCCAGCACGGATTGGCAGGCGCCGTTCAGCACATTGGGAAGCATCTATACAGAACTGGCGGCAACGGCCTATTCGGTCGCCAATGTGTTCATCAATGAAAATTTTGGCATGGCGATGCCTGAATGGAGCATGCATGCCTTTGTGCTTTACGCCTCAACGGCGATCGCCGTGGCGGCCTCCGGCATGGGCGTCACCCATCGTGAAACCTTGATGGGCGGATTGGGCAGTGGTGGTATTTCATTGTCTTGGCCGCTCAGCATTTGGGGCTTTGTGACACAAGCTTTTCGCCGGCAGACGGTCACCACCTTCGCGCGGGATCACTCGACGATCTTTTGGCTCTATGTGCTGACGGTTGTGGGCGGCTATGGTGGCGCGCGCTATATCAATGCCAATTATCTGGTGGAAGAAACGGCGGCGCTCCTTCGTTGGGTTGGATGAATAGCATCACAGACCAACGGTCGTCATCGCGAGGAACCTGGTGGTCTGCGTTTGCGGCGCGGAAGGAATGAATGTGGGCGACGACGCGATCCAGAGCGGCAAGCTCGGAGTGTTTCGCCCTGGATTGCTTCACCCGCTTTCGCGGGTTCGCAATGACGGTAGCTGATGGATTTTTCTGACCCAAAACAAGTTGCGGTATTCTTCGACATCCACGCCGACTTGCCGCGGCAAGGGCCCGGCAATCTGGCCTGTGCAAAACAAGCGCTCGAAATTGTTGGCGACTTACCGGCCGCGCCGCGTGTGCTGGATGTGGGCTGCGGCCCTGGGCAGCAAACGCTTTATCTGGCGGATCTGCTGCCGACCGCCAAAATTACCGCCATCGATTTCTATCCCGTCTTTATTGATGACCTGAAACAACGGGCGATCAACGCCGGTGTCGCCGACCGGATTGACGCGCGCGTGGGCGACATGACGGCGCTGGACGTGGCGCCCGGCAGTATCGATCTTATCTGGTGCGAAGGGGCCGCTTACATTATGGGCGTGGAAAACGCCTTGCGGGCCTGGAAACCGCTATTGGCCCCCGGTGGGAAAATGGCTTTGTCGGAAGCTGTCTGGTTGAAGGGCGACCCACCCGCACCGGTGCGCGCTTGCTGGGAAGAATACCCCGCCATGAAAGACGTTGCCTTCAACCGTCACCTTGTGGACCAATGCGGCTACACGCTGTTGGGGGACTTTGTGTTGCCTGAAGACGCCTGGTGGGACGATTATTACGGCCCGCTTGAAGACCGCGTCAAAAAGCTTGAGGCAAAATACCAGGACGACCCGGTCAGCCGCGCCGTCTGGGAAGAATGCCGCCAGGAAATCGACGTCTACCGTCAGTATTCAGACTATTACAGCTATGTGTTCCTGGTGATGGAAGCCGCCTAACTCCACGCTTCGGCTTTGTTAAGCGCGTCGCGGAAGTGACGCAGGCACAGGGTCATGCAAATGGCGGCCAGCGGGTAGAGCACGGCGGCCAGTCCCGCAAGTCCGTAGCGCAGGTTTGTGCCCCCGCCGAGATAATCGGAGATTAAGCCGATCACCAGGGGGCCGAAAGCATAGGACAGCAGGTTCACAAAGATCAGATAGAACGACACCATTTGCGCGCGCAGTTCATTGGGGGCAATGGCCTGCAGGGCGGTCACCGCCATGCCCGCGGGCATGGCCATGGCGAAGGTGATGGGCGCCAGCAATACCAGCGCCAGCCACGCATAGGGCACCAAGAGCATTGTGGTCGCCAGCGGCAATAAGCCGATCGCGGCGATTCGGATCACCCGCAAAATCGCATCGGGGACGTTTCGGTTCATTTGATAGCTGGCGAACCAACCGGCAAAGATGCTGCCCGCAATACCGAACACAAAGGCAATTAGCCCGTAGGTGATGCCGGCATCTGCCTTGGACATGCCGTGCACCCGCACCAGAAACTCAATCATCCAGGTGAGGAGCCCCCAGCCGATGGTCGACAGACACAAAATGCCCCCGAAATGGAGAATGAAGAAATATCGGCGTTCGGCCATGAAAGAAAACACTTCCTTCATGGGGACGCTGCCGGATTTTCCCTTGGCGAATTCTCCCGAAATGCCAAGACGTTTTGGTTCGTAGATTGTTGCCAGAATCAACGCGATCAACAGACCGGGTAATCCCACGACGATGAACAAGGCCTGCCAGCTTTTAAGCTCGCCCACGACCGGAAAGGCCGCAGGGGTTTGTTCCCAAGCTTGAATCAGCGGCCCGCCCACCATGGAGGCAAAGGCGATCCCCACAAAGGGGGCGCTGGCCATAATGCTCAGCGCAAGGGGCAGGCGATATTTCGGAAAATAGTCCGACAACATGGAATTGCTTGCCGGGCCAAGGGTTGCTTCACCCACGCCCACACCGCCGCGCAGGAAGACAAGCTGCCACAGGTTGCGCGCAAAACCGCTGGCGACGGTAATCGCGCTCCAGCTTGCAATGCCGCCCACCATGATCCATTTGCGGCTTTTGCGGTCTGCCAGGCGGCCAAAGGGCAGCGTGACCAGCGTATAGGGCACGACGAAGACGGCACCCATCAAGAAGCCCATCCACGCATCCGAAATGTTGAGATCCCGTTGTAAGGGGCCCACCATCACGCTCAAAATTTGCCGGTCGATGATGGAGAAAGTGCTGGCAAGGGTGAGGATCAGCAATACATACCAGCGATACCAGGCCGACCCCTGGCCGCCGCCCGCAGAGCTGGGCTCGTTGTCGTTAAACGCGGATACGTCCGGGATATTGAACATTTGCCGCGTCGCGTGTGTATCGCGATAGACTTGCCATTCCGCCACCGCGCCATCGCGCACGGTCGCGCGCCAGATTGCGGGGCCCTGAAACTCTTTTTTCTTCTTACTTTTTTGACCGGCCTTCTCCAGCATCTTGCGGCCGGAGGCGGACAGGGACCCCGTCGACATGCCCACCAACAAAATGTCATTGCCGGCGAAATGGGTTTCGAAAATGTCGATCTGATAGTTGGTGAAAAGGTTGAAATAGTTTTCCCAATTGGCGCGCATGGCATAGCGCCCTTCCGACCGTGCACCGGCCATGTCGATAAACACATGGTCGCCTGTCATCAGCTCCGTGACACCCTCGACATTGCCCTCGTTGATTTCATCGACAAAGGCTTGGGCGACGGCAATTGGGTTTCCGCTACTCATACACGCTTTACCAAATCTGTTCGCACAGCAGTCCGACGCGCGCCTCTATGGCTTGGGCTGCGTCCATACACAAATCTTCCCGGTACCGCCCGCCGACGATCTGCACTCCGATGGGCAATCCGTCATCGACCAGGACTGGCGCGATGGACGACGGCAGACCGAGAAGATTGAAACTTGAAATATAGAGCAAGGCATCGAACACGCGTTTGACGGCCTCGTCGCCTTTCAAATCCTCATTGATCGGGAAGGGCGGCTGTAAAATCGCCGGGCACAGGACGAGGGGCCGTGTGTCCAAAAACTCCATCCATTGGCGCAGCAATTTGGTGCGGTCGGCAAGGCCTTCCATGTAACTTTTCTGCTCACGGACGGTCGACATTTTGTAATAAGCACTGACAACCTGTTTCATGTCATCGCTGGCCACCTGGTCGATTAGATCGCCCATCATCACATGCATTTCGGTGAAGATCAGGTCTTGGAACAGCGCCATCACCTCTTCCATGTTTGGGGGGTCCACCTCTTCAATGGCGTAGCCTGCGTCTTCCAGATGGTGGGCGGCTTGATCGATCGCTTGTTTCACGGCGGGGTAGATCGGGCGGCCATAGCTGTTGGTGGTTTTGGCGATGCGAATGGGTTCCGCCGGCTGTGGCCCGCGTAAAGGGGCGGGCACCCACCACGGGTCGCGCGGGTCGCCTTTCGCCATCACGTCCAGGCTCAGGCGCAGGTCGCGCACCTCACGGGCAATGGGGCCTTGCACGGACATGATTTGCATGAGCGGCGGCCGTTCCACCGGGGCCGAGGGATTGAAAGACGGCACACGGCCCAGCGTCGGCTTGATGGTCGTGACCCCATTGCAGAACGCTGGGATGCGCAACGATCCGCCAATGTCATTGCCATGGGCCATGGCGCCGATACCGGCGGCCACACTGGCCCCGGCGCCGCCGGACGAGCCGCCGCACGTCACTTCCGCATTCCACGGATTTTTAGTCATGCCCCGCAAGGGGTTGTCCGTGAACACGCGAAATGAAAATTCCGGTGTATTCGTCCGCCCAATGATGATGGCGCCCGCTTCCTTCAGGCTTTTGGTCAGCGGGCTGTCATCGGGCGCAATCATGTCGGCAAAAGCAGGAATGCCGTTTGGCGTTGCCTGGCCCTTTACGTCCACATTTTCTTTGATGGTAATGGGCACGCCGTGCAAGGGCCCCAGCGCCACATCGGTCGCGGCCACTTGGTCCGCCTTTTTGGCCGCCTCAATCGCGTCTTCGCTGAGGTCGACCGTTACCGCATTGAGGGCGGGGTTGGCTTCGCGCAAGCGGCCGATCGCGGCTTCCGTTGCCTCCACGCACGAAATCTCTTTCGCGCGAATGGCCGCGGCCAGATCACAGGCGCTCCATTGCCAAAGTGGTTTGGTCATGTCTTTCCCCCCGTCGGCGGTGCCCGCCGCTTCACATGCTTTCTTCGGACAATATTTCGAAGGTGATGCCCGATGAATCCAATCGTCTTTCCAATGCGGTGCCTGTTGCCATGACAGGCGTGAGCACGCCCGCCGTTTGTGGAATTCTCCGCCCATCTTTCACCAGGCACAAGGCGGTTTCGGCCAGCATCTTCGACGTATCCCCATAGCCAGGGTCGCCGCCGCTGATCTGCGTGACCACTTCTTTGCCGCCGCCGCGCCCTAAAAAGGTGGTTTTGAACAGATTGTCACGGCGCGTTTCCGGGTCGGGTCCGGATCCGGACGGCTTCAAGGACAAAAGGTATTTTCGTGTGGCCGGAAGCTGTGCCGCCATGAATACCCCGCCTAAACCGGCAGCTCCCGCGGGCAGGAGCGGTAAATAGGTTGTCGGAATTTCAGCGTGGTGACCATAGGTGAAGTTTGGACCGTAGCGGTCATCATTGGCGGCAGAGCGCAAGACGATTTCCACATCAATGATCGGCAAGGGGATCCCCCAATAGCCGCTATTGGGGCTGCGCCGGATCACCGGCGTGGCGGCGGAAAGCGTTCGGCTTGACCCGGCCATGAAGTTGGTGCGCGCTATGGCGCGGCGGGCCCGTAAGGGTTCCGAAAAATTCATGAAGCCGATGGCGGACGCCCAGGTGCCGCCGGATATGGAGTTCAGCGGGTTTGTGCGCCGTCCCGATTTCGATCCGAAGGAGGCGAAACTGTAGATTTCGATGGGACCGTCAGCAGGCAGAAGATCCACGGTCAGCCGCGCGCCGAGATCCGCCGGAATGCTGTCATAGCCACAGCAATTGACGATGCGCGCGCCCGTGTCCATGGCTTCTTCATTATAGGCGGTCATCACATCTTCGACGAAGTTCCCTTCGCCGGTCAGGTCGATATAGTCCGTGCCGTTGTCGGCGCAGGCTTCGACCAGCGGCGTGCCGTATTTGGCGTAGGGGCCAACGGTCGAAATGACGAGCCGCGTAGACCGCACCATTTCGTCCAATTCGGCGGGCAGGGTGGAATCCGCGATGATCACATCCACCGTGGCGCCGTAATGGTCGTCGATGTCGTCTTTCAGGGCGTGCAGTTTGTCGTAATTTCGGCCGGCGATTGCCCACGAAAAGTCTTGGGTTTCTTGTCGCTTCGCCAGCTCGCGCGCGGTCAGCTCGCCCGTAAAGCCCGTCGCCCCAAACAGCACGATGTCATAGGCGCGTGGCTCCCCCGGCATATTGTGTCCTCATTGTTTCAAATCCTGTCCACTTAGCTTACCGCGTTCCGAAGAAATAGCAGCGGTTTTGTGGGTCAAAATAGCGGTTGACTTTGGTAAATATATCGATATATCCAGATATATGGAAAAGAATATGGCTTTGGAGGCGCTATCCGCGCTTTCGCAAGAAACACGATTGGACGTTTTTCGCTTACTGGTGAAGGCGGGGCGCGGTGGGCTTTCCGCCGGCGATATCTCCAAAACACTTGAGGTTCGGCAGAACACCATGTCGACCAATTTGGCGATTCTGACCCGCGCCGGATTGCTCAAAAGCGTCCGGGAAGGGCGCTCCGTTCGGTACATGGCGGATTTCGACGGCATGCGCAGTCTGCTGTCGTTTTTGATGGAAGATTGCTGCGGCGGCAGTCCCGACGCCTGTGGACCCATGCTGGACGAAATTGTCTGCGCCGTCTGACACAGTGAGGAGGATAAAGTGCTTGATCGCAAATTAGGCGCGGAATGTGTCGGTACCGCCTTGCTGCTGGCAACGGTTGTGGGGTCCGGCATCATGGGCGAGAGCCTGGCCGGCGGGAATGTGGCGGTGGCGTTGCTCGCCAATACCATTGCCACAGGCGCCATCCTCTATGTGTTGATCACCATGCTGGGGCCCCTTTCCGGGGCACATTTCAATCCCGCCGTGACATTTGTCTTTATGCTGAAGAAAGATCTGCCGTTGGGAATGGCGGCGGCTTACATTCTGGCGCAAGTGTTGGGCGGCATTTTGGGCACGTGGAGTGCGCATCTCATGTTTGACGAGCCGCTGTTGCAATTGTCTGAAAAAATGCGCACTGGCCCTAGCCAATGGTTTTCGGAAAGCGTTGCGACCTTTGGATTGGTCTTCGTTATTTTGGCGACCTTGCGGGCGCGGGCTGACGCGGTGGCGGCAGCGGTTGGCCTCTATATCACGGCGGCTTATTGGTTCACCGCGTCCACCTCGTTCGCCAATCCGGCGGTGACCATTGCGCGCTCGCTAACCGATACGTTTTCGGGCATCCGCCCGCTGGACATGCCGTTGTTTATTGCCGCCCAAATTGTGGGGGCGTTTGTGGCGTTCCTACTGTGCCGATGGCTGTTGGCCACTGAAAAAGAAATACAAATAGCGCGCGGCACGTCAGACGCGAAAGGAAGCGCCCATGAATTTGTTTGAGTCAGAGGCGGATTGGGTCGGCGCGGAATTGCAGCAGACGCCGGACAAATGGCTGATAACGCTCGACCGGCAGGATATTGCCGAATTGGATGAGGCGATCCGCACCTTAGAGCGTCTCGACAAACCCATAACGGAGATCGGCCAATCGGATTTCCCTCTCACGCGACTCATGCCGAAGATAGAGCACTGGCTCGACAGGTTGCGGTCGGGCATTGGGGTGGTGTTGGTGCGCGGTTTTCCAGTGGAGTCGTACACAAAAGACCAAGCAGCCCTTGCCTATTGGATCATTGGCCAGCATATGGGCGCGCCCGCGTCTCAAAACACTGACGGGGACATGCTGGGCCATGTGCGCGATACAGGCGCTGATCCTGCCGACCACAATGTGCGGCTCTACAAGACGAAAGTGGATCTCAGCTTTCATACGGATGGGGCGGACCTGATTGGTCTTATGTGTTTGCGGGCCGGAAAGTCCGGCGGCGAAAGCCGTATTGTTTCGTCCGTCCACGTCTTTAATGAGGTGGTGCGGCGGCGGCCGGATCTCGCACCCTTATTGTTGAAGCCGTTTCATCATCACGCCCATGGGCAATTCGGCGAGGACATGAAAACCTTCGAGATGCCCATCGTCACCGTGGACGGACCGGTTTTCCGCATGTTCCTGTTGCTTTGGTATATCCGAAATGCCGCACAAGATTTTCCCGATATTGCGGGGCTGTCGCCGGAACAGGTCGACCTACTCGACCTGGTGGAAACAATTACGCAAGAACGCGGCGTGGCGCTGGACATGTCCTTCCAACCCGGTGACATGCAGTTTCTCAAGAACAGTGTGATTTTGCACGGCCGCAGCGAATATGAAGACTGGGACGAACCGGAGCGCAAGCGCCATTTGTTACGGCTTTGGCTGAACCGGCCCGACTTCTATGATGGCGACATGATTTTGCGCGGGGGCGTCGCGAAGCGCGTTGACTAGTACACCACCAGGCAGCGCACTTCGATGCTCCAGCGGTCGGGGGCGCCGTCCGGCGTGTTGGGGTCTTCGAAGGCGGAATGGAAGCTGAAACTGCACGGGGCGGCCGGTTCGCTGGCATCGCTCCGCGCGCCGTTGGACGCGGCTAAGGGGCCGGCGCTGTCCCATTGTTTGATCAAGATGGCTTCGTCCCGCGTCACTTGCGGAAAATAAGACCATTGATGGCGGTCCACCTGTTTCGCGAAATAGTTTTCGCCGATACGGTCCGCATAATGAATTTCGAAGACCGCCAAGTCTGCGGGTTCCACGCTTTGGCCATCGCAGAAGGCCATGGGATGGGTGGCCACCGGTTCCGGGGCGATGTTGCGCCACACATTGATGATCGCGAAGCGGCCGTCTTTCGAGAGCGCACGGTGCGCGGTGGCCGTATCCACCAAACTGGCGCCGTCCGCCAGCATAAATTTATAAGTGTCGTTGATCGCCGGCGGTTGGGTGAGATCGCGCAACCGTTGCGGCGCGCTGGTTAGCGTATAGTCGCCATGCACCACATGGGCCGGGCCTTGAACCTCTTGGCCGCCGTCGATTTGTTTCTTGCTTTTCTTGCCGGCGGCGGAGCGCACATTGTGATCAAAGGCATAGGCGCGGGCGCCGGTGGCGGCTTCCACCGCCGCCACACAGTGGGGGTAATAGTCCCGCACAACCGTTTCGTGATTGAGGAAATCCAGGTCGGCATTCGCCAACGGGGAAGAAATTAATTCAAAGCCATTGCGGGCAACGGTGGGGGCCTCGCCAGTGGCCAAGGCGCGCGCATCGGCAATCGGCATTGTGTGGGATGCAATGCGCACCCCTTTTTCGCCGCTGTCACTGCCTTGCGTGTTCCGGCGGATCAATACCTCGCCGTTCCGGAACAGCGATGACGACACCTCCGGTGCCAGGTAGTTGAGTTTGCCATGGGTATTGAGCGCGGGCACGTGCAGCCCCCGTCTTAATGCGCGGGCCCGGTCTGCATGCCGCGCACCAATTTCCCAGGCAGCGCGCCCGTGGGCGTGCCTTTCTGGTAAATCAACTGGCCGGCAACAAAGGTGGCGTCGATCCCCTCCGCATCCTGGATGAAACGGGTTCCGCCGCCGGGCAAATCATCGACAATATGGGGGGTCTTCAGGGCCAGCTTATCGACGTCGATAATATTAATATCCGCCTTCATGCCGGGCGCCAATAATCCGCGGTCATGGAACGAGAAAAACTCCGCCGGCTGACGGGTGATCATGGCGATCCCTTCTTCCCATGAGAACAGGCCTTCATCGCGCACCCATTTGGTCAGCAGGAAGATGTTTGCGCTGGTGTCGCAGATAGAGCCCACATGGGCGCCCCCATCGCCCAGCGCCGACACCGTGTAGGGGTGTTTCAGCAATGTGGCGATCACGTCTTTCGATTTACTGGTGGCGGGAATGTAGATCAGATTATTCCCGTTATTCCCCAGCAAGAAATCGTAGAGCCATTCCATCGGGTCCTTCCCGTCCCGCATGGCTTGGGCGCCGACGCTATTTTCCGACTCCGGAAGATAATTGATCGGCTCTTCCATGGGATACATGGTGTGGAAGCTGTTTGACAGAAGCTGCACGAATATGTGCGGATTGTCGTTTTCCTCGCTGAGGATTTGCGCTTTCACCTCGGGCTTGCGCATTTCGGCCATGCGCTCATCCCAAGGCAATTCTGCAAGTTTCAAGAAGGTGGGCCGGCGATAGAACGGGCTCATGGTGGCCGGATGCCCCATCAAAATACCAATCGGCCGCGAAATCACCTGTCCGCGAATATCAAGGCCTGCTTCTTGGGCCGCTTCAATGCGTTGCAAATGTTGTTGCCACACCTTCGGGTCCGCGTTCATGCCCTCGCTGGGGTTCTTGATCGGTACCAATGTAAAGGTGCCTTTCGCGCCGGTTTTGGCGCTGGTGTCGCGCAATATGTTGAATTCCGCTTCCGCGTCTTCAAAGTCCGAAATGAACTGCATCACCTGGCCTTTGTCACCGGACAAAGCTTCGCCGAGTTTTGTCATTTCATTCGCGGCGGCCTGGAACGTCGGCACGTGATCGCCCGAACTGCTGAGATGCAATAAGGTGCGCGAACTCGACAAGCCCACAGCGCCTGCTTCCACCCCTTCTTTCAACAGGGTCTTCATCTGCGCGATGTCATTGTCGGTGGCGGCTTCCCGTTTCACGCCGCGGTCGCCCATTACATAGACCCGTAACGGCCCATGGGGCAGGAATACGGCCACGTCAATGTCCCGTTCCTTGGCATCCAACGCGTCCATATATTCCGGGAAGCTTTCCCAATTCCACGGGATGCCCGCCGCAAGCGCCGTACCCGGAATTTCCTCCACCCCTTCCATCAATTGCACAAGAACCTCGCGGTCTTCCGCGCGGCAGGGGGCAAAGCCCACGCCGCAATTGCCCATCACAACCGTGGTGGTGCCCAGGTTGGAGGAGGGCGTGAGGTGTTCGTCCCACGAGGCTTGCCCGTCATAATGGGTATGAACGTCCACAAAGCCGGGGGTAACGGCCTTGCCGCCCGCGTCCACCTCTTGTGTGGCGGTTCCGGAAATTTCCGATGCGACTTCGGCGATTTTGCCATCTTTGACTGCCACGTCGCCCTTGATCGGCGCGGTGCCGCTGCCATCGAATATGGTGCCGTTCCGAATGATTAGATCGAAGTCCGCCATGGCGTTTGTCCCTTATCTGCGTTTCTCATGTGCATTATTGACTTTAGGGCTCAGTTTACATTCGTCGGTCAACTCAATAAAGATCCCTGCAAGCGATATCGCGACAGATTGACGGAGCGGAAACCATGATCGACCTCACCAAAGAGGGGGACATTTTCACCCTTACTATGAATGCGGGCGAAAACCGCTGGAACACCACATTTGTGCGGGCGTTCGGGGCGGCCTTGGATGAGGTTGAGGCATCCACCGGTCCGGCGGCGCTGATCACACGGTCCGCCAACGAAAAATTCTTTTCAAACGGTCTCGATCTCGATTGGGTGCAGGCGCCGGATGATCATCCGGACGGCGGCGACCGCATGGTTTTTGGGTCCGAATTTATGGCGTTGATGGGGCGTATCATCACCCTGCCTGTGCCGACCATCTGTGCCATCAACGGGCACGCCTTCGGGGCCGGGCTGATGGTGTCGCTGTGCCACGATGTGCGGATCCAGCGGATCGATCGCGGCTTTGCCTGCGCAAATGAAATGCAATTGGGCATGCCCATCCCGTTGCCGGAACTGGCGCTGTTCCGCCACAAGCTGCCCGCCAATGTGTTTTACGAAACAGTTCAATTGGCGCGCCGCTGGACAGGGGAAGATGCGCTTAAAGCCGGGCTTGTTCAGCATGCAGTTGAATTGGACAAGATCATGCCGTTGGCCGAGAAGCTCGCCACGGATCTTGCGCCGCTGGGCGCCAACCGCGAGGTGTTCGGGGGGCAGAAAGAAAAACTGTTCGGAGAAGGCGCCATCCTCAACGGCGAACACGGCGCGGCCTATCTGTTAAAAAATTCCGATCAGTTTAAAGGGTAACGGGCACCGCTAAGGCATCGCGACAGCCCCTGGATACCAGGGACATGCCCTGGCATGACGGTTCAGAACATTCGTTATTCCGCAGCCGGAGCTTCCGTTTTGTAAACGCCTTCAATATTGAAGCTGGCATTGTGTTTTGTTTCCAACTCTTTCAGAAGTGCGGCATCCTTGCCGACCGGGAAAGAGGAGCACAGATTAGCCTTATAGGGGCCAGCGCCATCTTCCAGGAACAGCACGTGGGCGCCCACCACATATTCCGCTTCGCATGCCGCGCTTTCCGGATTGGATTTTCCGATCACCGCCACGCGCGAGCCCAGCTCCCCGCGCAATTGATCCACCACGGCGACGCGGTAGCAGGTGTAGCTTTTGAACATGTTGTCGGTCACACGGCCAAAAAAGCCTTTCTCGCTTTTGGGCATGTCCATGCCGTGTTTTTCAGGATTGCATTTGGACTTGGACAGCACTTGGCCCACAAAGGCATTTTCCACCTTGTCGAAGGCTTCCGCAGGCGCCAGGCAGCTGCACGCCTGGGCGTATGTGGTGACCATGCTGGCGGACACAAACACCGCTGCTGCCAGTGATAAACCTTTTGGATAGATACGCATCCGAGCCTCCCCCAAATCGAACCCTTTTGACGAAAATATCACGAGATTATGGTTACGTTAAGCGGCTGGCGAAGGATAAAGCCGAAAATTTGGGCATTTTTACAGACCAAATACCCGTTCCGCATTGCCTGACAGGAACAGGCCGCGAACTTGGTCGTCCAGCGCCAGCGCCTCAAGGCCGTTGAGGGCCTGTCCCGGCGTTATCATGGGATAGTTCGTGCCAAACATCACCTTCGTGCGGCCATGGCCCTTCATATAGGCCACTAAATTGTCCGGATACCGTTTCGCCGTGTAAGCCGATGTGTCGATATAGACGTTTTGATGTTTGGTGGCGACGGCAATAGCTTCCTCCGTCCACGGATAGCCAATATGACCGCCCACAATGGCCAGGTCGGGAAAGTCGAGCGCCACTTGGTCAAGATAGATGGGGCGGCCAACTTCCGATGGCATGAGGGGGCCGGTGTGCCCGATCTGAGTGCAGAAGGGCACGCCTAAATCGCAACAGGCCGTATAGACCGGATAAAACCGACGGTCGGTTGGGGGCGCCTCCCACAGCCAGGGCAAGACGCGGATGGCTTTGAAACCCAATTCCTGCACACACCTTCGGATGTCGTGCACGGCTTCCATGGGCTTGGAAATATCGACGGACCCAACGCCAATTAACCGATCCGGTGCTTCCGCAACAAAAGCCGCCACTTCATCGTTTGAGATCATCACATTGCGCGGGGCGACCCAGGCGGAAATGAGGCTCTTCTCGACGCCCGCTTGATCCATGGCCGCGATGGTGGCCGAGACCGGAAGCTCCTCTGTGGGGGCGTCTGTTTTTGTCCAGCGCCGCAGCGAGTCGAAGATGGGGTCCTGGCTGTGCCGAAGGGTAGGATGCTGTGCCCAAGCGTCAATGATCATGGCTGTTATTCCAATGTGAATCTAACCCCCTTGTGGGGAGGTTGAAGAATGGGGCAACGCCCGTTTCTTCGGGCGGGGGAGGCAGAAGCGTAAGTGTATTCTGACAGGGCGTTAACCCCCACCCGAAAAATTCTTCGCAGGCTCCAATTTAGCCGCCTCCCCACAAGGGAAGCCATCGCATATGGGGGATGGTTCCTCTTGCGCTCCTCCCGGTGGCCCTTTGGCGAACCGGGATCTTGGGAGGATAGCTTGAGATTACTGCTATCGCAGGAATGAGCGGAAGACGACACGGCTCTGAAGAACGCAATATGCGATCGCTCTGCCTTTGATGGGAGGAGGCAGGAAAACTGTGCTATACTTTCAGGCGAGGGAGGCCTTGGTAATAGGGATTGCCCATGGCCTTTTGTCTTTTCTTCCCCCACAGTGCTGTCTTGGGTCCAGCGCGCAGGCGTTCCGCTGCGCGAATGGACTGGATTTGTGCGCCGGGTCCTCATGAAAATTGGATCAACCCCATGCGCCCAGTTAATCCGGGGCATCACCGGCCCACGCCCCCGTCCCAACCACCCCTAGGGTATCCTTGCCGGGTGGTTGGGACGGGGGAGTGGGCAGGCCAAGTATTCAAAAAACGGATCAACCCCATGCGCCCAGTTAATCGGGGGCATCCCGGGGCAAAAATAAGAAAAACGGGGGACCCCGACGTGGATCGTTCGGTAGAGGCAACAGAAGATATCGGAAAATCAGGCACCTATCCCGGCGCCTTTGCGGCCTGGTACATGGTGGCGGTGTTGGTGGTCGCGTACACCTTTTCCTTCATTGACCGTCAAATCTTGACGCTGTTGGTGCATGACATTCAGCACGATCTGAAAATCAACGACACGGCCATGGGCGTGCTGCATGGGTTTACCTTTGCCGTCTTCTATTCGGTGGCGGGCCTTCCCATCGCGCGGGCGATTGATGTGGGGCCGCGGCGCTTGATCCTGGCGGCAGGCATTTTTGCCTGGAGCTTAACCACCGCCCTGTGCGGCATTGCCAGCCGCTATTGGCACCTGCTGGTGTTGCGTGTCGGGGTTGCCGTCGGCGAGGCGACGTTGTTACCGGCGATGAATTCCATGATCGCCGATGCCTTTCCGCCGGACCGGCGCGGTCTTGCAACCGCATTGTTCAATGTGGGGCTGCCCATCGGGATTGGATTGTCAGTGTTGTTTGGTGGTGTGCTGATCAATGCGTTTGAGGGGGTGGAACTCACCGTCCCGGGTGTTGGCGTGCTGAAGCCTTGGCAATTGGTCTTCTTGTCCGTCGGCTTGCCGGGGCTTGTGGTGGCGGTGTTGTGTTTCACCATGATGGACCCACCGCGCCAACAGACCATGAAAGACGGCGAAAGCGTTCCCATTCGCGACGTCCTTCAGCACCTCATCCGCTACCGCGCGGCCTTTGGGCTTCATTTCACGGCCGTCTGTTTTGCATCCATGGTGGGCTATGGCTATGTGGCCTGGATCCCGGCCATGTATATCCGCAACTTCGATATTTCCAGCGGTGACATGGGGATTATTTATGGATTGATCACCTTGGTCTTCGGGGTCATCTCCATCATCATCGCAGGCTGGTTTTCCGACTTTTGGGATTCGCGCGGCAATGCGGACGGCAAGATGCGCGCCCCGCTGATTGCGGTTTCTGCATCGTTTATCCCCGCCGTGGCCTTTCCGTTGATGTCCGACCTCTACTTATCCTTTGTGATGCTGGCGGTTTTTCTGTTCTTTTCCTATGCGATCTGGTCGACCGGCGCCGCTGTTATTCAGGATCTATCGCCCGGCCCCATGCGGGCGCAAATCACGGCCATCTATACGGGCATTCTCAACCTGGTGGGGTTGGGGTGTGGGCCGGTGGGGGTCGGTCTGCTGACAGACTACTGGTTCGGTGATCCCGCCGACGTGAAATATTCCATGGTGGTTTTTGCGGTCTTCGGCACCTCCATTGCGATTATTGCATGGCTGCTGTGCTTGCGGCCCTATCGCGTTTATGCACGGCGCCTGCAAAACTGGAAGCCGTCAGTTGCTTAGGTCAAACGAAGGAAACGCATATGTTGGATCTTTATCACGCGCCCATTTCGACCTGTTCGCAAAAGGTTCGCATGGCATTGTGTGAAAAAGAACTTGTCTGGAATGACAAGATTGTGAATCTGCAAAAGGGCGAACAATTTGCGCCCGACTATGTGGCGCTCAACCCCAATGCGGTGGTTCCCACGTTGGTTGACGATGGGGTGGTGATTATTGAGTCCACGCTGATCAATGAATATGTTGATGATAAGTATACAGATCATCCGCTCAAACCCGACCGTGCGGAAGACCGTTATGCCATGCGTCTTTTGACGAAAAAAACCGATGACAAAGGACAACATGCCATCGCCGTTCTGACCTACGCGATTGGGGCGCGACCCATGTTGCTGGCGCAGCCACAAGATCAGGTGATGAGCATGTTCGCGAAAATACCGCTGGACGCGAAACGCAAGGCCCGCATCAGCGTGTATGAGAAGGGCGTGCACGCGCCGGAAGTTGCCGACGCCGTCAACGTGTTTGTGGCCCTGTTCAAGGAGATGGATCAGCTTTTGGTCGGGCGGCAATGGCTTGCCGGGGATAGATTTAGTCTCGCGGATATCGCGGCCATGCCCTATGCCCTGCGCATCGATCATTTGGGACTGACGCCGATGATCACCGAGGCGGGCCTCAATAACCTTGCGGATTGGTATGGGCGCGTCCGTGCACGGCCGTCCTTCGTTCAGGCGGTCGAAAAATACACGCCGCCGCCGGTTGTGGAAGCCTTCCAGGCAGAAGGTGCCAAGGTCTGGCCGGACGTGGCGACGATGCTGGCGGCGGTTTGATTGGGCTGACCAAGACCGGTTATAGCAATTGGTATAAAAATGAAACAAAAAAATACACAACAATGATGTGATTAATTTTAATTATCGAAAAAATACTGGTAATTAGGTCGGTGGTCGATTATTTGTCTAATCGTCAGAATGTGAAGAAAGGCTCCGGCCTCAACAGGTGCTCTTTACTGGTGTTGATCGCGGCGATTGACTAAAACCAAAACGCCCGTGCAAAATTTGACCGCGGGCCGATAAGGGCAAGAACGATAAGGAAAAGCGATGAGCGTTACCGACGTCGCGAACAAAGTGGCAGATGACGCCGCGGGAAATGTCCACCGCCAGGAAATCGACGAAGTTACCGTTCGGTTTGCAGGTGATTCTGGGGATGGTGTTCAGCTGACCGGGGGCCAATTCACCCAAGCAACGGCTCTGGCGGGCAATGACCTCGCTACATTTCCGGATTTCCCGGCTGAAATTCGCGCGCCAGTAGGCACCACATTTGGCGTGTCCGCCTTTCAGATTCATTTCGGCGCGCGCCGGATTTACACGCCGGGCGATGCGCCAGACGTGCTGGTGGTCTTCAACCCCGCGGCCTTGAAAGTGAACCTGCCGGATTTGGTGAAGGGTGGGTTGATCATTTTGGACAGCGGCACTTTCAATAAGCGCAATCTCGCCAAGGCGGAGTTTGAGGCCGATCCCCGGGAAGACGGGTCGCTGGACGGCTATCGTGTGTTGGAGATCGACATCACCGCGCAAACCCATAATGCGGTGGAAGGCGTGGGCATTACCAATAAGGAAGCCGGTCGTTGTAAGAATTTCTGGACCCTTGGGTTTGTTTATTGGCTCTATGGCCGTGATCGTGCGGCGACGGTCGATTGGATCAAGACAAAGTTCGGAGCGAAACGACCCGACATCGCGGAAGCAAATATCGCCGCCTTGAATGCAGGCCATGCGGCGGCAGAGACCGCGGAACTTGGCGCGGATGTTAGCGCCGTGCATGTGGCCCCGGCGCCATTAGATGAAGGACTTTACCGGAACATTACGGGGGCCGAAGCCTTGTCCATCGGCTTGGTGGCGGGCGCGTCATTGGCGGATCTGCCGATGAAATTCTGCTCCTATCCGATTACACCGGCATCGTCCTTATTGCATGAACTTGCAAAGCTCAAATCGTTTGATGTGACAACGTTTCAGGCGGAAGATGAAATCGCAGCCGTTTGCGCGGCCATCGGGGCGTCCTATGCCGGTGGGTTGGGGGTCACCTCAAGTTCCGGTCCCGGGATCGCTCTAAAAACGGAAGCCATCGGTTTGGCGATTGGCGTTGAACTGCCGTTGGTGGTGGTCAATGTGCAGCGGGCCGGTCCATCGACGGGCATGCCGACAAAGACCGAGCAATCGGATCTGTTTCAATCTGTTTACGGACGGAATGCGGATTCGCCGCTTATTGTTGTGGCGGCGCGGTCACCCGCTGATTGTTTTGAGACCGCCATCGAAGCCGTGAAGCTGTCAACCAAGTACATGGTTCCGGTGATGCTGTTGAGCGATGGTTTTATCGCCAATGCGTCCGAACCCTGGCTGGTTCCCGATTTCGAGGCCTATGACCCATTCCCTGTCCAGTTCCGCACGGATCCAGAAGGGTTCCAACCGTTCAAGCGGGACGACCAAACACTCGCGCGCGGGTGGGCAAAACCCGGCACGCCGGGCCTCGAGCACCGCATCGGCGGGATCGAGCGGGCGGAGAATTCCGGGCATATTTCTTACGACGCGAGCAATCACGAGCGCATGACAAAATTGCGGGCGCAGAAAGTGCTGAACGCCGCGAATGACATCGCGGATCAGGTGGTCGACTCCGGGCCAACGTCCGGAAAGATCGCATTTGTTGGGTGGGGCTCGACCTACGGCTCCATCAGCAGCGGGGTCAAACGCGCCTTGGCGGATGGCCTCGAGGCATCGCATATCCACCTGCGCAATATTTGGCCGTTGCCGAAGAATTTGGGCGATTTGCTGTCAGGGTTCGATCGCGTGATCGTTCCTGAAATGAATAACGGTCAGTTGGTGAACCTTCTGCGGGCGGAATATGCCATTGACGCAGAGCCGTTGACCCAGATTACGGGACGCCCGTTTAAAGCAGACCGTATCTATAACATCGTCAAAGACGCGTCTTGAACACGAGATCAGACCCATGAACGTTGCTCCCGATCCACGAAATTTCACTGCGAAGGATTTTACCACCGACCAAGAAGTGCGGTGGTGCCCCGGCTGCGGCGATTACGCCATTCTTAAAGCGGTGCGTGCCACATTGGCAGATATTGGGACGCCACCGGAAGAGGTGGTGTTCGTGTCCGGCATCGGGTGTGCCGCGCGTTTCCCCTATTACATTTCATCCTACGGCTTTCACACGATTCACGGCCGCGCGCCCGCCATCGCCACCGGTGTAAAACTTCAGAACCCGGATCTTGATGTGTGGGTCGTGGGCGGCGATGGCGACATGCTGTCGATCGGCGGCAACCACACCATGCATGCGTTGCGGCGGAATGTGGATCTGAACATTCTTCTGTTCAACAATGAGATTTACGGGCTGACCAAAGGGCAATATTCGCCCACCTCGCGCCGAGGGACGCGGTCGCCATCCACACCGGACGGGTCGGTGGATAAGCCGTTGTCCGCATTGGAATTTGCTTTGGGTGCCGGTGCCCGTTTCGTGGCACGCTCCATTGATACGGCACAGAAGCACTTGCCGGGCGTGTTGAAGCGGGCGCACGCACACAAAGGTGCATCGATTGTAGAGATCTTCCAAAACTGCATTGTCTACAATGACGGTGTGTTCGATCACTTCACGGAGAAGAAATCGGCGGCTGAAACCCAGTTGCATGTGGAAGACGGCAAGCCCCTCTTGTTTGGCAAGGAAAATGAAAAGGGCATCCGCTTTAACCCGAGCACCTTCTCGTTGGAGGTGGTGACCGTGGGCGAAGAAGGCGTTGAGCTGTCCGATATTGTGGTTCATGACGAAAAGAACAAAATGCTGGCGCAGATGTTGGTGACGTTCCAGCCACCGGACTTTCCGGTGGTTATTGGGGTGATCTACTGCGATCCCGGTCCAGAATATGTGTCGGAAGTCACCAAGCAGACGGAAGACGCGAAAGCAAAAGCCGGACCTGCCGATATCAATGCGCTGTTGCGCAAAGGCAGTACGTGGACGGTCTAGGATCAAGAGGTAGGCGCGATGTCATTGGAACTTGAAGGGATTTCCCCTCCTTACGAAACCTTTCGGATCGAAAAAGAAGGGGCGATTGATTGGCTGGTCCTCAACCGGCCCGACCGCCTCAATGCGATCAGCCAACAAATGATGTTGGAACTGCAACACTATTTCGGCCTTCTTTATACGGATCATAGCGTGCGCGTGGTCATTATGCGCGGGGAAGGGCGGGCGTTTTGCGCAGGCCTGGACTTGAAAGACAGTGGCGGCAGTGACGGTAATTCAGCGTCTGCCGGACTGCGTGGGCAACGGCGCGTCAGTGAAGTGATTATGCGCATGCGGCGCTGCCCGCAGCCGATCATTTCTCTCGTGCATGGTCCGGCAAGCGGGGGTGGGTTTGCGTTCGCGCTTGCCTCCGACGTGCGGATCGCGGGCGAAAGCGCGCGTATGAATGTGGCCATGGCGCGGATCGGATTGACGGGCTGTGATGTGGGAATCAGTTATTTTCTACCGCGCGCTGTTGGGCGCTCCACCGCCAACGAATTGATGATGACGGGCCGTTTTATCGATGCCGCCCGGGCTTTGCGGACGGGGTTGGTCTCCGATGTGGTGCCCGATGACCAGCTCATCGAAACGGGCCGTCAATTGGCTGATGATATGCTGATGTTGAGCCCCATGGGTCTCCGCCTGACGAAAGAGGGGGCCATCATGTCCGCTGATGCGGGCAGTTTGGAAGCCGCCGTCGCCATTGAGGACCGCCAGCAGATTCTATGCGCCAATAGCGGCGATTTTCGCGAGGGGATCACGGCGTTTTTCGAGAAGCGCAAGCCGGACTATCAGGACGCTTAAGGTCGCTTGGCGAGACCATCAATCAGTCTACAGACGTTATCATACACATCTTCGATGGGCGTACCCTCGGCATAAATTGACAAAATGCCTTCGTTCAGCGCGCCGGACAAAAGGCTTGCCATGATTTCCACGGACGGCACGTCAATCGCGTTTTGATCGACCGCATAGGCTAGCCCCTCGATCAGCGATTGGATGCCGGTCTTGCGTTCGATTGCGCGCCATTCCTCAAGGCCCAGTACAGATGGCCCGTCCATCATCACGATGCGGACGAATTCCGGTTTTGATGCTTCTTCCAGAAATGCGCGGGACCCGAGCTTGAGCCCTTCGATCGGGTCATGGGCCGCCACGGCGCGGCGCTCGATGGCGTTGAACACGTCCGTCTGAATGCTTTCGACCACGGCCCGGAAGAGCGCTTTCTTGTCCGCGTAATGGTGGTACAGCGCCCCCCGGCTCACCCCCGTCGCCTTGGCCAGGGCGGGGGTCGATGTTCCGGCATAACCGTTCTCCAAAAACGCCCTTCTTCCCCCTTTTATGAGGGTTGCCTGGGTGGTGCTGGACCTTTCTTCCTGACGCATGGGACCTCATTTTGGTTGACAAACAAACAGACTGTTTGTATATGAAGAAACATACAGCCTGTTTTTAACTTGAGGGCCAGTAGAGATCAAGGCCTTCGAAGGAGTGCGAAATGAAAGTGAACAGCTATTACCCAGTTGTGACTGTGGAAGATGTGGCCACTGCAACAGCATTTTATGAGCAGCATTTTGGCTTTGAGAAGGGATTCGACTCGGGTTGGTATGTTCACTTGATGTTACCCGGCCACCCGGCCGTAAATCTGGCGATCATGGAGGCTAGCCACGATTCTTTGCCGGACGGCTTCCGCAATCCTGCACAGGGTATTTTGCTCAATCTCGAGGTTGAGGATGTGGACGCGTTCTATGAGAAAATGGTGCAGGCAAAAGTCGACATATTAAGGCCGCTCAAAGATGAGCCCTGGGGCCAGCGTCATTTCATTTTGAAGGATCCGGCGGGCGTGATGATTGATGTGATCAAGCTGATCCCTCCGACGGCAGAGTTTGCCGCGCAATATACTGCGGAAACCGTGCCGCAATAATTGGCGCTAAAGCTCGAGATGGAAGCACTAGGGCTTCTCCCGCCTTAACACAAACGCTAGACTCTCCTGGAAGGAGGGTCTGCGTGGAACTCATTACCGCCATCACAAATTGGATCGTCGAGAACGAAGGTCTTCTATCCGGCATCGCCGCTTTGATTGTAGTGGGCGGTGTTCTGATATCGCCGTTTGGTGCGAGCTTTCGTTCCGTGGTCGCTAAGCATGCCCCCTTTTTGTTCAACGACGATAATCCGTTGGCCGACAGCTCTGGCCTTGAGTCAACAAATGAGAATGGTTCGGCGCTGTCCAACCGCCAACGGCCAGCGATTGCGATATTGCCGCTCAACAATATGAGTGGTGATGCCGCTCAAGACTACCTGGCCGATGGGTTGACTGAGGACTTGATTACCTTGGTGTCACGTCTAGATGGCTTTGACGTTATCGCTCGAAACTCGACCTTTGCTTATAAAGGTCAGCATCCAGATATACGCGAGGTAGGACGCACGCTCGGCGCGAGCTATGTTGTTGAAGGCAGCATACGGCGCATTGGAAATCAGATCCGCGTGACGGTTCAATTGATTGACGCTGCTGATGGAAATCATGTGTGGGCGGAAAAATATGATCGTCCCGTGGACGAATTTTTCGATTTGCAAGATGAGGTGGTGGCCGCCATCGCGGCGCAATTGCATCCGCAGCTGAACACCGCCGCCATTGCGCGCCATTTAGAACATTCCGAGGACCTACTGAAGGCCTGGGCGCTGACCCGCCAAGCCTTCTCTATCCTGAGGTCCGAGAGGAACAACAAGATAAACCTGGATCGCGCGATCGCCTTGTGTGAACAGGCTTTGGACTTGGCACCTGATTATACGGATGCGTATGGCGCCTTGGCCCGTGCTCATGCAATCGCGTGCTACTACGCCGAAACCGATGATAGCGAAAAGTCGATTGAGCGGGCGCAGGAAGCCATTGCGATTTTGCGGCGTTTGGCTCCAAACGAGGCGGTAACGTTTCACGCGATTGCGCAGCTTGCTCTTGCCACAGACGGATCGGCGAAGGCCGTTCCGGCATTTGAAGAGGCCGTAAAGCGCAACCCGAACGATGTGTTGTTACTCGCGTCTCTTGGTTATCACCTCGTGCATTGCGGACGAGGAGAAGAAGGGATCGCAAAGTTACAACGCGCGTTGGATCTGTCACCCCATGACCCCGGTCGGCATCGCCTCCACTTTCTAATGGCGATGGCGTTACTTAATGAAAACGAGATATCGGACGCCCTTGGGCATGCGCGGGCGTCAGTCGAGCTTTTTGATGAGTTTCCCGCGGCTTTGGCGCTTTATGCCGGCCTCCTCTTTGCACAAGATCATAAGGAAGAGGCGAAGCACCAGCTTGCGCGCCTGCGCAACCTCAGCCCCAATATCACCCGTGAAATACTGGCGCAACGGATCGGCTACAATATGGGGCTGAAAATCGAACATGAGGCAAGCTTCAACAGGCTGTTAGATGAGGCGGGATTCGACAGCGAAGATAGTTCAGCAGCCCCCTAGTCAGGACTCTGGATAATGGAAGTGATATACCCATTTCCCTAGAGCGGCGTCTTCGCTAGGATGGACGCGGAGTAAATGGGGCCATGTTTGAGTACATCGTAAACTGGATCACGGACAATGGTCCGTTACTGTCGGGGATCGCGGCCCTGATCGCGATCGTGGGGGTTTTTGTCAGTCCGATCGGCCGGGGAATCCGACATGTCGCCCGCCGACTGGCAAGCTCGTCAACCGAAAATAGTGACCACGAAACAGCTGCACCCGCCGTGCGCCACCGCCCGTCCGTTGCCGTGATGCCGTTCAAAAACACCAGTGGTGATGCGGACCAAGATTATTTGGCGGATGGCCTGACCGAAGACATCATCACAACATTGTCCTATGGACCGTCGTTCGACGTGATTGCGCGTAATTCCACATTCGCCTTCAAAGGGCAGGCGGCGGACATTCGGGAGGTCGGTGCGCATCTGGGGGCAACCTATGTGGTCGAAGGCAGTATGCGCACGCTCGGTGACAATGTCCGCGTAACCGTTCAGGTAAATGATGCCGACACAGGCGCTCAAATATGGGCGGAAAAGTTCGATCGTCCCATGTCAGCATTTCTTGATATTCAAGACGATGTGGTCGAGGCCATTGCGTGCCAAATCGTTCCCGAGATCGAACGGATGGAATATGCCCGCGACAAACATCTCGCGACGGAGGATTTGGGCGCCTGGGCTTTGGTACGGCGGGCGAGCGTAATTTTCGAGGGTGAACGCAACACGCGCGATAATCTCAACCGTGTTATCGAATATGCGCAGAAAGCCATAGATCTCGATCCGAACTATCCGGAAGCCTATGGTCTGCTATCGAGAGCTTACGCGGTCGGCGTCGTTTTAAACGAGACAGACAATAAGGAACGGGACCTTCAAGCAGCAGCCGATGCGTTTCAAAAAATGCGGTCGCTGGCACCGAACAATGCGGATACGTTTTATACACAAGGGCAATTGGCGCTGGCGACCGACCAATTGGAAACGGCGCTGACCGCGTTCAAGAATGCCTATGACAGAAATCCTAACAATGTGAGGATCTTGTCGGTTCTCGGGCTAACGGCATCGCGTTTGGGCTACGCGCAAGACGGGATTGACCTGATCGAAAGAGCGTTGGAGCTGTCGCCGCGCGATCCGGCGCGTCACATGCATCACTTCGCGCTGGCAAACGCCGCCATGTCGATCGGCGACACGCAAAAAGCATTGGCTCACGCCAAAAAATCCGTTGATCTTTTCGATGAGTTTCCGGGCAGCTTGGCGACATATGCCGCGGTCTTGCATGAGCTTGGCCGAGAGGATGAGGCGCGCGCACAAATAGATCGTATGCGGACGGTTAGTCCAGGCACGACGCGCCAAGAGCTGATCAGGGGTGCCGAACGTCTCGCCGGCTTAGAAGATCAGCAGGCGGAGCGATACGACGCATTCTTGCGCGCCGCCGGTGTGCAATAGACCCCCGTCACACAAATTCCAAATTTGATACCCCTCCGCCGCATCGCTGCGGGGAGGGGTATGGGGAGGGCAAGCCAAATTGGGGGGGAGGATGCTTGCCCCATGGGGTCTTAAATAGGGAAGCAGCGGAAATGGAGCCTGAAAAGCGCCCCTACCGGCTGCTTTCTCATTCATTGCCGTGTTTGGGTAGTCACTAGATAGGGCGTCTTATCCGCGAAACAAGGGGGGCACGCACGTGTTACCGGGGCGATTAACGCCACCCTTAACGCCGCTTACAGCGTGCCTAATAAAAACCGCCGGTTGCGCGGTTGCACCGGCCGGGCATTTGCCGGAAAAGCCTGTTTAAAAGCGTTGATCTGCGCAGCCGATGCTTGCACCGGCGTTTTCAACACCAGCCAGGTCACATTTTCAGTGCAGGGCGGTGTGGTCAGAGACCCAAAATAGCGATAATGAGTGCGCTCGCGGGGCAACAGGCTCGCCGGCCAGAAATTGACCCCCGCAACTTCCACTTCCTGGTTCACCCCCGCCGGCAGGTTATCCACAATGCCCGTCAGGCCTTTATTGGTACCCCCTTGGCGAACCATCAGGCCCACCACGGCCAGGCTGCCGTCTTCCGCTTGGTGGACGAAGTGAATTTCCATGTCGAACGCAATACTGTTCACGCGGTGCTCGCTGGGCGCATGGAAATGAAACTGCTTCAGCTTATAGCTCTTGCCGTCCAAGGTCAGCGTGCTGCCGTCCGGGCTGTTAACTTGAACCGTATGCCCCGTATTCACGATGCGCAGCGCCCCGCTGACATAATTTAGGTTTATGGCGGGCAGTTGCGCGCGAATGTTCCCGGCGAGATCAATGGGCGATTGTTGGACCCCGTCGCTGCAGGCCTGATAGGCCGGATCAAGCGTGCCCCAATTTTCCGGTCCTTTAGCGCCGTCATATCCCCATGGGCCCGCATGGCTGCTGGGCGCGCTGTGCAAAGCTTCGCCTTCCTCGGTGAGGGACGCGTCCGCGTCGGGTGACACGGTCTTAAACGGATCTTCCTGCGCCACGGAAGGGGTGCTGAGGCCCGCCCAAATTGCCGCAATCGAAACAGCGTGGACCAAAAATCGATTGGCACCGAGTTTCCGTGCGGCCTTGTGAGATGTCTTACGCATGCGTGTTGGTCCCCCCGACCTGACAATCTTATGCTTCTTGAGCGGCCGCCCCAATAAAACCGCTCGGATCAGCTGATTAGCACATCTATCCTGCCCGTCCAGCCTCATCCCGGCAACACCTCTGCCAAAAATGGCTCAAACAGGGCATTAAAGGCGGGTGGTTCCTGCCAAAACGGCGCATGTCCGCCATTTTCGATGAAATGGGGCTGGCCCCGCCACAAATTGGTGAGGCCCATCCCTTGGATATAGGCATTGCTCACAAAGGGCTCGTCCGCTCCGTTGACGATGGCGAAGGGAATGGTCAGCCCCGCCGCGATCGCCTTTTGGTCGGAAGCCCCGCCGGCTTGCGCATCGGCGATCATGGCCGCCCGCGCGCGCCCATCCGTGCGTTTCACCGCGTCCACCATGAAGGGCATGGGCCGGCTTCCGCAATTGGCCGCCGCATAGTCCTCGACCTCCCGGTCGGTCAGCTCTTCCTTTCCGGTCAACGCCATATGGGGGCTGGGCAAAAAGGCGGTGGCGGCCTCCGCCGGGTCATGAGAAAGGGGGGGTGTGCCGGTGATCATCAAGCCCTTGAGGCCGGGAAAGATCGGCGCCATTTCCAGCGCCACATGACCGCCGAGGGACCAGCCCAACACGGCGGCCTCCGTCCGGTTCAGCGCCGACAGCACCTCCACCATGACACCGGCATAGCCTTTCATGGTGTAGCTTTTTTGGGGGTCGAAATTAGGCTCTGCTTCCGGGTCGGACCCGCCATGCCCGGGCAGATCCACGGCGATCATGCGATAGCGGTCCGTAAAGGGCGCGGCCATCTGATAGTCGAAGATCTCTTTACAGGCGGAATTCCCGTGGATCAGCAAAACGGCGGGTCCTGCTTCCGGCCCCCGTTCCCAAATCGTCACATGCCCCGCGGACGTTGTTATTTTGTTTGTTGTGGTCATTGTCGTCGTTTCTGCCCAACTTGTTGCCAAAGCACGCCCGCGGTCAAGGGGGAGGACTTCCATTCAAACAAGCCGCCGCATTTTCCCCCTCCCTTTTTGGGAGGGTGATAGACGCACCCGATCCCACTTTTCCTTGACCTTAGGGCAGAACAGGCAAAAAATGCGGACATATTTGTTCCAAGGGGTGTCTGGCGCAAAGGCTGAGATACCACCATCCGGGCGGCACCAACCCATCCCGATTTCGCCCGGGCTGTGGGAACCCTTAGAACCTGATCCGGGTTATGCCGGCGGAGGGAAATGGAACGCTTGGGGCCGATCTGTACAGGTGCAGAGTATCCCCATCCATCCAACCCCGCGCTTTTCGCGGCTTTCCGGATCTCCGACGCATTAATGACAGCGGCGACGCCGTTAGGAGGTCCACTATGAATATCCATCAAAAAGCACCGAAAATGTCGGTGACCACGGGGTCGTTGCCGGCCTCGCGCAAGATTTACGTGCCCGGCGACCGGCACGACAGTGTGCGCGTGCCCATGCGCGAAATCAGCCTGCACGAAACGGCCAATGAACCGCCGGTGGTGGTCTATGACACATCCGGTCCGTATACGGATCCTGATGTGGATATCGACATCTACAAAGGGCTTGCCCCTTTGCGCCGTGAGTGGATCCTGGCGCGTGGAGATGTGGAAGACTACGACGGCCGTGTCGTGAAGCCGGAAGACAACGGCAATGTCACCGGCGACAAGCTGGTGTCGGAATTTCCAAATTTGCGCAACCCCCTGCGGGCGAAGGACGGCAAGGCAGTCACGCAAATCGCCTATGCGCGGGCGGGTATCGTCACCCCGGAAATGGAATACATCGCCATCCGCGAAAACATTGCGCGGGAAAAGGCGAAGGATTTGGCGACGGACGGCGAAAGCTTCGGCGCCGCCATTCCGGATTATGTGACGCCGGAATTCGTGCGCGATGAAGTGGCGCGCGGCCGGGCGATCATCCCGTCCAACATCAACCACCCGGAAACCGAACCCATGATCATCGGCCGGAACTTCCTGGTGAAGATCAATGCCAATATCGGCAATTCGGCGGTGACGTCCAGCGTGGCCGAAGAAGTGGACAAGATGGTGTGGTCCATCCGCTGGGGCGCCGACACGGTGATGGACCTGTCGACCGGGCGCAACATTCACAACATCCGCGAATGGATCATGCGCAACAGCCCCGTGCCCATCGGCACCGTGCCGATTTACCAGGCGCTGGAAAAAGTGGACGGCGTTGCCGAAGACCTCAACTGGGACGTGTTCCGCGACACGCTGATCGAGCAGGCCGAACAAGGCGTGGATTATTTCACCATCCATGCGGGCGTGCGGCTGCCATACATTCACCTGACGGCGGACCGGGTGACCGGCATTGTCAGCCGGGGCGGGTCGATCATGGCGAAATGGTGCCTGGCGCACCACCGGGAAAGCTTCCTCTACACCCATTTCGATGAAATTTGCGACATTTGCCGCGCCTATGATGTGAGCTTCAGTCTGGGCGATGGTTTGCGGCCGGGCGCGATTGCGGATGCCAATGACCGCGCGCAATTCGCCGAACTTGAAACCCTCGGTGAGCTGACGAAAATCGCCTGGGACAAGGATTGCCAAGTGATGATCGAAGGGCCCGGTCACGTGCCCATGCACAAGATCAAAATCAACATGGACAAGCAGTTGGACGAATGTGGCGAAGCCCCGTTCTACACGCTTGGGCCACTGACCACGGACATCGCGCCGGGCTATGACCACATTACGTCGGGCATCGGGGCTGCCATGATCGGCTGGTTCGGCTGTGCCATGCTGTGTTACGTGACGCCCAAGGAACATTTGGGCCTGCCCGACCGGGACGACGTGAAAGTGGGTGTGGTCACCTACAAGATCGCGGCCCACGCGGCGGATCTGGCCAAGGGCCATCCGGGCGCGCAACGCCGGGATGATGCGCTGTCGCGTGCGCGGTTTGAATTCCGTTGGGAAGATCAATTCAACCTGTCTTTGGATCCGGACACCGCGAAGGATTTCCACGACCAAACCTTGCCGAAGGAAGCGCACAAAGTGGCGCATTTCTGTTCCATGTGCGGGCCCAAATTCTGCTCCATGAAGATTTCGGCGGAAGTGCGGGATTATGCGCAGAACGGCATGGAAGAAATGTCGGAAAAGTTCAAGGAACAGGGCGGGCTGATTTATCAGCCTAAAGAGGAAGTGGAAGACGCCCTGGCGATCCAAACCTCCAACAAGGCCCTGTCCACCCCGCCCGCCGCGGAATAGGGCGGCTTCGGGCTCACTCCCCTCCCTTGATGGGAGGGGTTGGGGGAGGGTGAACGACCTAAACGTCACATAGTCCCCCACTACGTGCCCTTTAGGGGTGCGTCTTCGTTCAATTGTCATCCCGGACGGCGCAAACGCGCCTATCTGGGATCCAAATCCCCTGTGCCAATGGAGCTGATGTGGGTGGTTATGGGTCCCAGCTTTCGCTGGGACGACAAAATGGATGTTTTGCGCCGCCTGAGCACATTCTCCTACCGTCACCCCCGGGTTTGGCCCGGGGGTCCACGGGCCGTGCAGCAAACTAGCGCTGCGTCCACTCCTCGTCAGACAAGCCGCCAGCACGATTGGATCCCCGGAATAAATCCGGGGATGACGGCTGAGGATGTGGCATCCCCGATTCCTATTTTGAGACATTTTGGACAGGTGAAAAGCACCCATAAGGGTGGGCGCATGGGGTTGATCCAATATTAGGATGCCTGGCCTGCCCACTCCCCCAAAATCGGACGTTGGCCAACCACCCCAAGGGTACCCTGGCGGGTGGTTGGGAGGGGGAGTCGGGTAGCCTGGCCCATAAACACTGGGCGCATGGGGTTCATCCAAGACTCGCGATAGACCCCGGGTCTTCACCCAACAAAAAAGGGCCCATCCGGGCCCCCATACAAATTTAGTAATTTCAGTCGCCATACCGAGGCACTCCACTGAATGCCTCCCTCTCTTCGCATTCTAACACTATTCAGCTCCCGATGCATCAAATTCCCACCGTCATCCCGCACTTGGTGCGGGATCCATACCCCCAGTGCTGGTCGGGTTGAGGTCAGTGAATATGGATTCCCGCTTTCGCAGGGATGACAGGCGTGGGGTGAACTAACCGGCAGCCCACGCATTAATCGCATCGACAATTTTCCGTTCGGCGTTTTCGCCGCCGGAAAAATAATAAGTCAGCGGCACTTCATTGGGCGGCGTTTGGCGAAAGCCGCGGCGCGTTTGTTTTTGGATGTCATCGCGCAGATCGGCGGGCATCTCATCGACCATGGCGTCGTCGAACACCAGCACCACGCGATAAGTGGTGCCGTCGCTACTGTCGCTTTTATCGAGGCGCGCGTGGTGAAAATGTTCTAGGCGAAAGCGCCGCTGCTCGGTGCGCAACACCCCGCGGCGCGACAGCTTAATCGTTCCCAAGGCCCGGCTGAACCGCACATCCACCCAATGGACGGTGAAATGGATGATCACCACAATCATGGTCAGCATAAAGACCATGACACCGCGCGCCACCGGCTCCATGGTCGACCATTCGTCCCACAGCAGCCATCCGATGACGCCCGCCATCAGGCCGAGGAACCCGGCCAAAAACCACGGGCGTTCCGCCAGAACCAATCGGCTGTGGTTTTGTTCGGCGATTTTCATGGGCCCACTATAACCTCCCCACAAAGGGGAGGTCGAAAACTGTTTTCAAACAGTTTTCGGGTGGGGGTGACGTGTTATGCTAAGGCATGCCGATCGATGAGAGCCAAAAGTCTCGGTCACGAGACCTCAGAAGAAACGCAACAGATGCTGAACGAAAGCTCTGGAAACATCTTTGCCAGAAGCAACTCGACGGTATTCACTTTCGGCGGCAGGTGCCCATTGGACCTTACTTTGTGGATTTTCTCAGCCACCAACATAAGCTCATTATCGAACTTGATGGCGGGCACCATGGTTCGACGGATCAGGCCGAGCATGACGAAAGAAGAACTTCCTATCTTCAGGATGAGGGATACCAAGTGCTGCGATTCTGGAACAACGATGTGGCAAATAACTTGGATGGAGTCCTTACTTCCATCCGCGTGGCGACTAAGGAGCGTGACCGCTTACCCCCACCCGAAAAACCAGACTAACGTCCGATTTTTCGACCTCCCCACATGGGGGAGGTTAAGGCGGTTTGATTCTATTTAACCTCCCCCTTGTGGGGAGGTCGGCGAACGACGTGAGCCGGGTGGGGGTGAGGCGCGCGCAAAAGTATCTTTGGCTCTTTATTCGGCGGCTGAGAACAGACGCATCTCGGCTCAATTTTACTCAAATCCAGACCTCTAACAGTCTACGGAATTCTCTTAGGGTTTCTTTAAGAGTCTGTGCGAGGCTTAACACATCTGAAGATTTCGTATCTCCTTGAACACTGAACGTCGTTGGGGCTTCACACATGTCGAAAACACTGGCTGTCTTTTTGTCACCTCTTTCCGCGGTCATCGCTTTATTGATGGTCGGGGTGGCGGCGGCCAGTGTGATGATGGGTGTGCAAGCCAATGTGTTGGGGGATGCGGTGGCGGCCTCTCGCTTCGGCCTCGTCGCGTCGACCCTGATCGAAATCTATCTCTTTTATACGCTCATGTGGTTGCCCTTGATTTGGGTTCTGTCGGCAGCGTTTCTGGGCGGCATGTGGTTTCTGCGGCGCAAGGGCGTGTCGGTCGATCTGAGCCTGCCGGAAAAGGGCCGCATGGCCTGGTTCACCCTGGTGCTCAGCATTCCGGTCACCGCCTTTACCACATCGCTGCCGCTTAACGGCGCTGTCGGGTTGGCCTTGTTGCTGACGGCAACCGGATTGGCGCTGTGCGCCGCCACCAGCGCGATCTACTTCCACTTTGGCCGCGGTTCGGCGGTGGCGGCTCCCCGCATGGCGTTCGCGCCCGCCTAACACAGGACCTGCCGCCTCATCTGACGGCGAATTGGTGTCAGGGACGCTAAGGGTATAACCGTCTGCCTAAAGACAAACGATCGTTAACCATAGAGATAACTAACATACACGCGGGCGTTGACTTGGACGCCGCCCTCCCGCACTGTCTCAACCTGGGACAACAAAAGCGGTTAGGTTGGGGGCAATGCTGGGGGCCAGGTTCTGGACCACACTGTTTGTGATATTTTTGGCGCCTCTCTCAGCGGCGGCCATTTGGCTGTTGATCGCGGCGGGCGCGTCCACCGTGCTGTTTCTGTTGGAAGGCAAGGGCGTCACACGGACGGAATTTGTTTTCCTTTTCCTGAACTTCATCGATTTGTATGCCACCTATCTGTTGCTGTGGGTGCCGTTTGCCTGGTTCCTGATGTGCTTTGGGGCCGCCGGTAAATGGGTGCTGCAGCGCAAAGTCTTCTCGCGCGATCTTCTTTTCTTTCCCAACTGGCCCAGTTTGTGTGTGGGCGGATTGTTGTGTCTGCCCGTGGCGGCGGCGTCCGCGTCGCTGCCGGTCGACGGGCCGGAGGTCCTGCCCCTTTTGACGTCCACCGGGGTGATCCTGTGTTTCACCACGGCGATGATTTATTGCAATCTTCTTGGTAACCAAACCCGGCTTGAAAAAGTGTCGGATTAACCAGAATAGCTTGCATTTTAAGCTTCAATTAACCTAAAGCGTTCCTTACCTTGTCCCCTAGAGGCGCATATGGGCCGGATCTGACATCGCGGCCATATGAACAGGCAATTCTTTAGACATTTGGTGGGGTGGGGGTGCAGCCGCTGATAAGCGCTGCGCCCCCGCTACCGTTTTGCGGCCGGTTTTGGGCGGCACGCGCACTCTTCCTAATCAGCGCCATCGTGGTAAACTGTCGGGCGGGTCTCTAACGCGCTCTAGTGGGAGGTGTGCGGATGTTTGTGGCCATTACCAGACTGGATTTCGATCCGTCGTTGAAAGACGACATGATCGACCTGGCGCGTAAAACCGCGCCGATTTTCCGACAACAAAAAGGCAATAAGGGTGTGTGGGCGCATGTGTCCAAGGACGGCCACCAAACCATGATGTATTTGTTGTGGGAAACGGAAGACGACCATCTGGCCTGCATGCAGAGTATGGATTTCGCCAGCGTCAACCCCGCTTTCGAGGCGCTGATGAAATCGGGCAAGGTGGCGTTCACCATGGACAGCTACGCCACGGTGGAAAGCTAGAACAGGCGCGGAATTAACAAACCAACAAACGACAGAGTATAGAGTGCGCGCATGAAGTCCGCTAATCCACATCCCTTTCGCCTGGGCGTGATTGAAGGGTTCTATGGAACTCCGTGGTCTCACGACGCGCGGGTTGCCTTCGCCGAGTTTATGGTGGCGCATGGCCTGTCGTTTTATCTGTATGCGCCCAAAGCGGATGCCCATTTGCGCAAAGCCTGGCGCACGCCCTTTCCCGATGCGCAATTGGCACAGCTTGCCGCCTTATCGACGGCGTTTCATACGGCCGGGGGATTGTTTGGCGTGGGGTTGAGCCCGTTTGAAGTCTATCGGGATTTTGGGGCCGCCGAAAAGCAAGCTTTGTCCGACAAGATCCATCAGCTTAATGATGTGGGTTGCGATATGCTCGCGATCCTGTTCGACGATATGCGGGGCGACGTGCCCAAGCTTGCGGAAACACAAGTGGCCATCTTGGACTATATCGAGCAGGTTACCACCGCCGGCCAGATCATCTTTTGCCCCACCTATTATTCCGATGACGGCGTGCTGGAGCGCGTGTTCGGCGATATGCCGGCGGGCTATCTGGAGGATTTGGGGCGGATGCTGGACCCGGCCATCGATATTTTCTGGACCGGCCCCAAAGTGGTGAGCCACGATTACCCGCTGGATCATCTGACGGCCGTTGCCGACAGACTGCGGCGAAAGCCGTTCCTTTGGGATAATTACCCGGTCAATGACAGCGAGAAAATGTCGAAGCATCTGCATCTGCGCGGGGTGACGGGGCGGCCCCATGGCTTGCGCGATGTGCTGGCCGGGCACGCGGCGAACCTGGCGCTTCAGCCCATGTTATCGCGCTTGCCGCTGCAAACGCTCAGTGAATGTTACCATTTGGGCGACAGCTACCGGGCCGGCAAAGCCTTTGACCGGGCGGTGCACGACCAATGCGATGCGGCCACAGCGGATGCATTGTGTACGGATCTTCCGCTGTTGCATGATGCGGGGATGGATCAGCTGTCCACGCATCAGAAACAGGTGCTGGTCGTGAAGTATGAGGCCCTGTCGGCCAGCCCCTTCGCCCAGGAAGTGGTGGCCTGGCTCAAAGGGGCGTATGAATTCGATCCGGCCTGTCTTACGGACTGACGGCTCCGCTTGAACAGAGCTAGAACTGCCCCGCGATCGCGTAAACGGCCATGACCAGACCGGTGACATAGGTGCCCAATGCGCCGACAAAGCGGAACGGGTTGGCTTTGTTCATGGTTTCGCCGGTGATCATCCCGAATACAATCAACACACGGCAGACCACCGCGGCGATCATCACCCAGCCAATCCAGTGCGACGGTTGAAACGTGCCGATATAGGCCATGAGCACCGCTAGCATGGGCGCGTATTCGATGGTGTTGCCATGGGCGCGATTCATTTTGTACATGAGGCTCGACGGATCTTCGCTGGCGCCATAAAGGGTTTCCGTGCGTGCCCGGGTAAGCGACACCGCAAAGCCCAAGCCGAACACCAAAAGACCTAAAATCCCAATACAGATAACCGCAATTGCCATCATGGCCCATCTCCCTTTTTTGTGTCCGCGAGTCTATGCGGGTCTACGGATGAATGCCAGCCCGAATTCGGTCAAAAAGTGTCAGTAGCTGTCAGCTAGGGGATGCGTGCAAGGCTCTTGAGCAAATGTGCACAGTCTGTTTCCGGGCCGTCCACAAACGCATAGGCCGTGGCCGTGCGGTGGAAGAGCGGCTTACCGTCGCGCAAGACACTCAGTACAATGAGGTGTTCCGAAAGGGCGGCGATCTTCGAATTTGGCGGCACGAGGGCCACTTCCTGTGGGGTCAGCGGCAGCCAGGTGCCGTCGGATTTCACGGCAACCCACCACTTCAATTCGTAAGCGCGCCCGAGATCGTCCAGACGGGCAAGGGGAATGGCCTCTTCAAGGGTGGTGGGCAGCATGGATTGCCTTACAACACGGATTTGGATGAACATTGTGTCTCGGGAAGACTGTAACCTATTCCCCAAGGCCCGGTTGAAAATTTGTCGGGAAGGCATCATAGGATGGTGTCAGGCAGTAGTCGACCACCGAGAAGGCAAACACATCATGATTGAAAAGAACGATGACTGACAAGAACGCCCAGACGCCCTATCTTTTACGCCCGGCGGATCAACAAGCCATTGATGAGGTGACGTTCGTGCACCAGCATAACCCCAATGGCATTCGCCATACGCGCACTTTGACCGATGCGCTGGGGTTCGAGGATATGGGTGTTCATTTGGTGCGCCTGGTTCAGGGCAATGACAGCTCCGAACTGCACTATCATGAAGAAGATGAAGAATTCATCTATGTGATATCGGGGCGCGGCACCACGCAAATCGCTGATGAGGTGTATGATATCGGGCCGGGCGATTTTATGGCCTTTCCGAAAAATTCTCCGGCGCATAATATGCATAATCCGTATTCAGAGGATTTGGTGTATCTTGTCGGCGGCACGCGGGCGCCCATCGACATTTGTAACTATCCGGACAAAGGCTTGCGGCAATTCCGCGTTCATGGACAACGCGAATGGACGGAAACGAAGAACCTGACCCGGGGCGCCTCCCGCATCCTGCATAAGGACAAAACGAAATGACCTCACATCCAGCTTTTCAAAAGGACCGCGTGGCGGTCATTACCGGCGCGGCAAACGGCATCGGTTTGGCGGCCGCTAAAAAATACGCCCGCCTGGGCATGAAAGTCGTCATGGCGGATCTTCAAGAAGACGCGCTCAATGCGGCGGCGGAAGAGGTGCGGGCCATCGCCCGTGACGGTCACACGGCCGTGCTGCCGGTGGCGACCGACGTGTCGGATTTGCACGCCGTTCAACAGCTTAAAGACATGGCGCTGGAAACCTATGGCGAGGTCGCCGTGCTTATGAACAATGCCGGCACCATGGGCGGGGGCGCGGCGCACCAAAACCTAGAGGGCTGGCGGAAAGTGCTTAACACCAATCTATGGGGCGTGATCCATGGGGTGCAAACCTTCGTGCCGCAGATGATCGAGCAGGGCACGCCCTGCGTGGTGATCAACACCGGCTCTAAACAGGGCATCACCACACCGCCGGGCGACACGGCCTATAATGTCAGCAAGGCGGGTATCAAAGTGCTGACGGAAGGGCTGCAACATTCGCTGCGCAATACGGAACATTGTCAGGTCACGGCCCATTTGCTGGTGCCGGGCTTCACCTTTACCGGCATGATCAAACAGTTCATTGAGGAAAAGCCGCCCGCCGCGTGGGACTCGGAGCAGGTGGTGGATTACATGATGGACGCGCTTGGCAAAGGCGACTTCTACATCATTTGCCCCGACAATGACGTGGACCGCGCCACCGACAACAAACGCATTTTATGGGCCGCGCAAGACATTACCGAAAACCGCACGCCGCTGTCCCGCTGGGACGAGACATACAAAGACGCGTTTGAGGCCTATATGAAAGGGTAGCGGACATGCCGGGCGACCCTCTGCGGGCCGCCCGCTTCATACCTGTACTTACCAGGGGTGAATGTCCCCGTTCCATTTGTAAAACTTGCCGGAGTCCGCCTTTGTCAGCCCCGCCATGACGGACCGGATGCCCGACGCGCTTTCTTCCGGCGTGATCTCCGCATTGGGGCCGCCCATATCGGTTTGCACATAACCCGGATGCATCAGCGCCACGGTGATGGGCTCGTCTTTCCAATCCAGCGCCAGAATCTGCCCCACCTTGTTCACCGCCGCTTTGGTGGTGCCATACACATAGAACCCGCCGAACGGCCAGGTGGAGGCGGCCAATTGGCTCGAGACGATCATGAGCTTGCCATGGCCGGACGCCGCAAGATGCGGTTTGAACGCCCGCGCCACAAGGAACGGGCCAATGGTGTTCACGTCAAAAGTGCGGTGCCATTCCTCAAGGTCGATGTCATCGAGAGTTTGTTTCATGCCGCCCGTGGCTCCGGCAACAACATACACGTCGTCGATCGCGCCGGACAGGCGTTTCCCGGCGGCCTCGACGGAGGCGGGATCGGCCACGTCCACTTGTTCCACCGTGATGTTTTCGTGTTCCTTTGCGGCGTCCGCCAGAAGCGTCGCGCCGTCCGGGTCGCGCGCACCGGCGATCACCTCATTGCCGGCGGCAGCGAGTTGCTTTGCCAATTCCAATCCGATGCCGCGGCTCGCGCCGACAATCAATACTTTTGCCATCGTTTCCGTCCTCGTGTGATTTTTTGTCATGCGTTGGGCGCGCACCATAGCTCAGTGCGGGAACAAATGCAGGATTGAAATCGTGAAAAGTAACGGTATTCCAGAATCCTGCCTTAGCAGGTTGCGGCTGGCCTACGATTTCTGAACTGCTAAACTTGACCCAACGGGTGAGTATGCACTGGAAAAGTTGCGGCTGGCCTACGATTTCTGAACTGCTAAACTGCGGTCGCGAAACGTGAAGACATCTTCATGGTTGCGGCTGGCCTACGATTTCTGAACTGCTAAACTTCCCCAATGCGTAAAACCGAACACATGCAAGTTGCGGCTGGCCTACGATTTCTGAACTGCTAAACTAAACGCGTCGCTCTTTAACAACTTCTCCAGGTTGCGGCTGGCCTACGATTTCTGAACTGCTAAACTCGCTTGCAAGGGCGGCTGTATCTATTCTTAGTTGCGGCTGGCCTACGATTTCTGAACTGCTAAACTATCGCAGACGGTGACCAGGGCAAAAAACTAAGTTGCGGCTGGCCTACGATTTCTGAACTGCTAAACTGATGGCGATTGTGAACGACAAGACAGAGAAGTTGCGGCTGGCCTACGATTTCTGAACTGCTAAACTCGATGAGGAGAAGGGCCACACACAGGAAGGGTTGCGGCTGGCCTACGATTTCTGAACTGCTAAACTATTCGTCACCAGGTCCCGATTGTAAAGCTGGTTGCGGCTGGCCTACGATTTCTGAACTGCTAAACTTTCCCAATCCAAATATCGCTGCGTGGTAATGTTGCGGCTGGCCTACGATTTCTGAACTGCTAAACTCTTGGGCTCGCGGACGGTTTCGTTTGTTGAGTTGCGGCTGGCCTACGATTTCTGAACTGCTAAACTCTGAGAGTATCATTGCCGATGGTGAAAAGCGTTGCGGCTGGCCTACGATTTCTGAACTGCTAAACTTACGGCCTCCAAAAGAGCGGTGTCCAACGCGTTGCGGCTGGCCTACGATTTCTGAACTGCTAAACTGACTAATTTGTGCGGCGGGCGCCCCTTCATGTTGCGGCTGGCCTACGATTTCTGAACTGCTAAACTTTGGCCATACGTTGGCGCAAGATGAATGGTGTTGCGGCTGGCCTACGATTTCTGAACTGCTAAACTTTTCGATTGATCCGGGGGGCGGGTGTTTTAGTTGCGGCTGGCCTACGATTTCTGAACTGCTAAACTGCGATGCAGCGTTGACATCAACAATTGATAGTTGCGGCTGGCCTACGATTTCTGAACTGCTAAACTTTCGCGCCTTGTGGATCGTTCGTGCCGTCCGTTGCGGCTGGCCTACGATTTCTGAACTGCTAAACTTCAAGCAGAAGGTGGTGGCAACTGCCCACGGTTGCGGCTGGCCTACGATTTCTGAACTGCTAAACTGTTACCTCTTTTCTGTGCATCCGCCGGACAGTTGCGGCTGGCCTACGATTTCTGAACTGCTAAACTCGTTTCCCAGCTAAGCCTCTGATATAATTGAGCTTAGTTGGGAGGCGGGTTATAAAAAAAGGATTGTTCATCGTTCAAAATAGTGCAAGTTGACCTGGTTTTGGACGCGGAGCGTCACGTTTGCGACCAGAAAAGCGAATAATTTTTTCGTATTGTCGGTCAGTAAAATGTAAGACATGCACTTCGCCAGTTTCTGGCAGCCCCGATTCAATCTTGCGAATATATGTTTCGAATTGTTCCCGCCCATTACAGAAACGAGCGTACACTGAAAATTGGCTCATTTCAAAACCGAGATCAAGCAAATGCTCTCGAAATTTCGTTGCAGCTCTCCGAGCAGGTTTGGTATCTACCGGCAAATCGAACATGACCAACATCCACATGACACGATATCCGCTAAGGTAGCTGCTGCTGACTGTCACGAGTTGGTGCCTAGAGTGACAAGCTCCACCGCAGAAGGTGGAGTTGGCAGGGCAAGTTTAGCTTTCCGGGTTTCGAAGCTCACTGCGAGAGAATGAGCGAGACGGTTGGCAGCTACGCCTAACGGACTCCTTTGATGCTCCACCGTGAGGTCAAAAGCCGTAATTCTAGTAAGTGTTGATTTAGTCTCGGGCGTGACCGTGTTCTGGCCGCTAGCTAACAACCCCACAACCGCTTGGTCCACCAATGGACGGAATGGTTCCATAATGTCATCTGACAATGCAAATGAGTTTTGCCGATTTTGGTGAAATAGTCCGATGGTGGGATGAAGTCCGCTCCCTACAACGGCACGAGAGATGATTGCCCTCAACACGGTGTAGCCGTAATTTAGGAGCGCGTTTGCACCCTCTTCTGATGGGTTTCGGCGGAAATCCTTACCCATCACCAGACGCCAATACCGTCGTGCGGCTTGGGCCTCAATGTTTTGCGGGTCACCGCTCTGAACTTTTCGAGCTAAGTTCTCAAAAGCCCCTGTATCATGCCCAGTTGCGGCAACAACAGCGGCCTGCATTTGAATCTTTGACTTTACGATTTGTTGCCACAAGCGCTTTTGAAGGGGGCGCGGTGCATTCCACTGAAATCTCATTCGCTCTCCTTGAGCATGATGGCCTGTCAGCGGCCAAACATAAGAAACCGGCATGTGATTACTTGAACAGATGACAACCAACGTGCCTTTTTCTGCGAGTCGTACGAATAAATTGTTTGAATATGTGATCCCGTGAGCATGGACGATTAATGCGGAGATTTCGTCCAGGGCTATTCGGCCAACTTCGGCACGCCCCTCACTCACTATAAAAAAAACCGCGGTGCACTGAGAGGTGTCTTCCGTCGGTAGAAATATCCACGATCCGATCCATTATCGTGGAGGTATCAGTAAGACGATAAAAAACCTTAAGTAGAAGGCCCAATATCGATTTATCTGGGGCCCGGATCGTGTACGCGGCCCAGCGCGTCCACACGAATTTTGCGGGCACGGCGTTTCTTCAAGCCGGTCGCGGATGCATTGATATATTTGAACGGATCGTCACTGTTTGGTGCCGCATCGCGCGCCTTGAGCGCTCCGGCTTCGACGTGGCCTGCCAAAACAAGGGCACCATTGACACCAAACTTTACCACCCGCGCATACATCCCACCGCCTTCATGTTCTAAGGCCAGCATGTCGTTTTGGTGCAGGCGCATGATTTTTCGGGCGGTGGGGTGTTGCCGCTTCACGGGCGGTTCTAACGCGTCCTGGTGCGCATCGAACATGGTCACCACATCGGCCACCCATTTGCCGTTGGGTAATTCCCATACATCATATCTGTAGTTCGAATCCCCTTTGACACCTTTGTAAGGCTTATCATGACGGTCCTTGATCTTGATCGTTTTCAACGGTTCGACCATCCGCAGGCGTCTTAACCCCGGCCAGTTTGAATTGTCGCGGGCGAATGCCAACACGGCTGCCTCGAAGTCTTTTCCCGAGAGCCCTTCGGTTGCTTGCGACAAGGCTAGCCGTAACGCTGCGTCACGAATGCGTTCGATGTCGGATTGTGATTTAAGGCTCTCTATAGGGCGCCTCAAAACGACAATTTCATTGCCGTTTACGTCTGTTTCTCCGGTTAATCCGTAGGCGGTGTCATTATGCAATTGTCCGGCGGTGCTGTCCGTACCCTTCTTTCGAGCCGTTAGCGAAATTTGGCCGTGGTCCGGTCGGTGGCTCGTGACTATTCCCCTCACCGACGCACCAAGGTCGTCTCGAAATCCCGGCCACGGCGGGTCGATGTCGCCAAGATCATGATCGAGAAGCTGATCCTCGGCACGTCCTGCCGCTGTTGAGATGCGTTGCATCAAGCTTCGGTCGGTGACACCGACAACCGCCGCATCTATCGCGTGATGGCGATGGTCTAGGCGGTTTTTCTTTTTGTTCGTATTGACGGGCAGGTTGTGGTCCGGCAAAAGAGCATTCAATCCCCACTTACCGCGCAACATCTGTGTCATACGGCCGGGAATGACATAAACGCCAAGGGGGCACACAGCCTCCAAATAAATTTTTGCAATACGTGACAAATACTGGGTGTCCACCAATTGCCGGTCCAAAAAATCGCGTTCGTCATTGTCGTAGCGATCCATTGCATCGGGTTGGAACCGCCAGCGTTTGTTTTTTGGTAAGCGTTTTGATCGTTCTGTAATTTCCGACCACAGATCATTGTTCCTACCGAACGCCTCATACGGGGATTTGTTGCGTTTCTGCCGGTTGCTTTCCTTAATGCACAGTATTTTATTGCCGTTAGAGTCATCCAAGGTGCGGCTGCGTGGTAAGATGTGATCTGTGTCGGTTTGGCCGTTGAACAGCATCGACGGCGATATTTGTTCTCCGGAATATATGCATTGGCGATCCAGCGGGTTGTCCGGGTTCAATTCCTCCCACAGTTTCAGAAGAGCCCGGTTAGCACCTGTATCGGGCTGCCCTAGATCTAACAGTTTTCTAGATCTGGCTTCCGCCGCTTTCGTGTTGTCGCGGATTTCTTTGTTGATTTTCTTTTTCTGCGCGTCACTCAGATTGAGGTCGCGGGCAAGTTCGACGACGATTTGTTCTGGATGCCCGTAAATCGAAATGAGTTGGTTTATCACGCGCCGCAATTGGTTTAGCCCAATATGAACGGTCGGATTTGTGATGCGACCATATCGAATGGCGTCGTTTTCTTCGTCTGGGTCATTGGTCCCCGGCGGCACGTGGCGTTCCAAGACGGTGGCGTAGTAGGGAAGCGCGTCCATAACTTCGCCTGTGCGGAAATCCGAATGACTTCTCATTTCCGGGTGGTGTGCGCCGCAGCGCGTGACTGCCTTGTCATAGGTGATGACGTCGGCTTTCAACTGTTCCAGCACAAGGTTTGTGGCTTTCGCCCCCAGGCGCCCATAGCCTTCAGGCAGATTGGCACCAGCAATTTTCGAGGCCCGCTCCCCGTCAATGCCATAGGTTTCGCACAACCAGTCGATCAGGTCTTTCTCGCTTTGGTCGTTGCGCAAACGGTCTACGATGGTGATTTGCTCTGCCTCGGTGAGGGTGGACCATTTCGCGCCGAAGCGATCTTTATGAGACAGTTCTGCGCGAATTTCGTCGCCGAGCAATTTGGTGCGGCTGTCGCTTTCCTTGTTAAACCGGGCATCCGCCGGGAGTTTCAGCAGTTTGCGGAGCGCGGCGAAGCTGGCGGTGCGTTTGCTTCGAAGGTGCAGGATGATCTTGTCGCGTTGATCGAGCTTGAGGTCGACGGAGGGTTCACCAGGCATCTCGATTTTTAACGCATTTACCTCCTCATAAAGACGGCGCGTTTGAAACAACGGATGTGCTTTGGGCAGGCGTTTGTCTTCAAAGAAGGTGCATCGGCCGACTTCCGGGATTTTGAGGTTCCGCTGAAAAAAAATGATGTCATGCAGGCGGTCCCTCAGCTTGTCGGGAAGTGCAGGGCCGTGATGCGTTGATTGGGCATCCCAGATTGCATGAAACTCCGCTTCAAAAAGCGAACGATCAGGGTAGAAATCATATCCATCCCCCTTGGCGTTCTCGCCAGGTTCGGGGCGTAGGCGGGTTCGAACCGCTGGTATGTGTTGTTTGTCAATTGCGGACCTTCGCCGCATATGGAGAAATTCTCCATAAGTGCGGGCACCGTTTTCGCGCATGGCCGCGCGAAGGCGGTCTATGCCCGTAGCGATTTTGCCCTTCTCGTCATCGTTACCCCGATCGGCTTTGCGGTTTGATTTAAAGCCACGGCGTTGGTTGAGATGAAACAATGCCCGGCCCAGATGATGGAGAGGTATCTTCTCATCCAAAGCTGCGGCGCGAAGGGCAAAAGGATCGAGGAGCTCCAGGGCTTTGCGGGCCGCATCGTCTTTTGGCATCAATCCGTGTTCGACCATCTCTGCCAACAAGGCGCGTCGGCGCCCCAAATAGCGGTCGCGGCGCCGCCGGGCGGATCGCGCCATGCGTCTGTCAACTGCCAGTGAGGCCCCAGACTTCGGGTCTCGGCCTTCTTTGTAGATGCGAACACCGATGTCTCGGATGCCAATGGGATGACGGTTTTCATCCAAGTCGAGGACGCACCAGCCAAGAGAATTTGTCCCAAGGTCGAGACCGATACGGTAAGGGGTGCCATTCTTCGGCATCTATTGTCCTCCAACAATTGTCGGTGGCGGTAAGATCTTGCGATACAGTCAAAAAGAGATCTCACATCGGCATACAATGCAAGATTATGTCGACAACTTTAAGTGTCGTTGATATAAATCAGAGGTTCAGAAGTCGCAGGCCAGCCGTTAACAAGTAGCTTGGACTGCAACAAATCGCCCCGCAGGCTCCGGCCTGCGGGGATCTCCATATTTGTCGGACTTCAGAAAAAGTCGGGCTTCAGAAAAAATCGTACCAATTTGGAACGTTTTTTCTTGCGGGCTCCCTTCGTTCAAATTTGACACAAATTTTCGGCCGGCAAAAAGGGTGGTTTTCCGGGCAAAATCTGCCCTGTCCCATCGGACCTGGCAAAAAAAGACGCGTAAACACTTGTTAACAGCTGGCATCCGCTTTGCAGCGTACAGGGGCAAACGGCCCCCCTTGTCGTTCAATGAAACACATTAGAATTTGCCGGAGTTGTCTGTTGGAACAGATTTTTTCATTTCAAGGCCGCACGTCGCGTCTCGGTTGGCTGATCTGCAATATTGCAGGCGGGCTGATGATCGCACCGTTGTTCGTGGCCCTCCAATTGGGTAACACCGAATTCACACTCGTGTCGTTGATTGTGGCGCTGCCGGGCATGTTGATCGCGTTGGCGTCCCATGCCCGCCGCCTGCACGATATCGGCTGGTCCGGCTGGTTCACGCTTGTGGGCTTGCTGCCGTTTGCCAGTACACTGATGGTGTTTGTCTATCTGCTCATCCCCGGTGCGAAACGCGACCAAGAGTTTTGCCCCCAGCAATAGGGACCGCCCGTGATCTAGGCGACAAACAGGTCTTTGGTCGCGGCCTTCAACATCTCGATGTATTTTTCCTGGGACCACCCGCACTCTTGTGTCAGCAATTCCCAGTTGCGCACGGACACAAGCGTCCACAACAGGTCCACGGCATCGTCTACAGTGTAGGTGGGCGACAAATCCCCATCGCGTTTCAAGGCCAAAATGGCCGCTTCGCACCCATGACGCATGGCGGCCATGCGTTCGTCCCACGCTGCCGCTGCGGCGTCGTCCGTATCCCGCATGGCCAGCAAGGCGCGGCCGACGCCATACATGACCGGTATGTAATTGCCCCAGGCATCGATCCAGGCGTTCAGCCGGTCTTTGCCGGTTTTTGCCGTGCGGCTGGGAACCAGTCCGGCCTCCACATTTTGAATGTCATCCAAGTAGCGGGTGGTGGCGATCAGAAGATCTGCCCGTGTTTTGAAGTGCAAATAGACCGCCTGCCGGGAAATGCCGGTTTTCTTGGCGATATCCGCCATGCGCACTCCCTGTGCGTTGCCGCTTTCCAGCAGGTCTAACGCCGCCGCCAAAATTTTTTCTCGGGTTTCTCGATTTTCGCTTGACATAGTGTCAAGTACCACTTACTTGTCACCATGTCAATTGACACGATGTCAAGTGATGAGAGTGAAGGAATGACGCTATGAAACTCGCCATTTTTGGAGCAACAGGGGCCATTGGCCGCCTTTTGGTAGATAACGCTTTGGCCCAGGGGCATCAGGTCACCGCCTTTGCGCGCACGCCGTCGGCTTTGGGCACAACCCATCGTCATTTGGTGCCCTTGGCGGGGAACATCAGCGACCCGGGCGCGGTGCGTGACGCTGTGGCTGGTCAAGACGCGGTCATGGTGGCGTTGGGCGCGGGCCGCAAAGGCAATGTGCGGGCGCCGGGCACGCGCCACGTGATGGAGGCCATGCATCATCACAATGTGACCCGGTTGATCTGCCTCTCCAGTTTGGGGGTGGGCGATTCCGCCGGTCACCTCACGCTTTTCTACAAATATGTGATGTTCGGTATCGTCTTGCGGGCCGCCATGGCGGATCACGCCGCGCAAGAAGACGCGGTCATGAACAGCGGTCTTGATTGGACGATCGTGCGTCCGGGCTCCTTCACCGATGGGCCGGAAACCGGCGACTACCGGCATGGCTTTCCGGCTACGGAAAAAAATCTCACGCTCAAAATATCCAAAGCGGATGTTGCGCAGTTCATGATTCGTCAGCTGACGGATGACACGTATCTGCACGCCGCTCCCGGCCTGTCTTACTAATGACTCAAATAGGAGAAGTTCAATGAATACGATGTGGTTTTTTTATCTCTGCCAGTTTTCCATCATCGCGTCGGTGCTGGTGGCGGGCGTTTTTCTGACGTTTTCTGACTTTGTCATGCGGTCCTTGAATGGCGCGGAAACCAGTGCCGGTATCGAGGTGATGCAAGTGATCAACCGGGAAGTCTTTCGCACGGTCTTTATGGTGTTGTTACTGGGCATGTCGGTCTTGTCGCCGATCCTGTTCGGTCTGGCCTATCAAAACCTGTCCGGGCCTGCGGCGTATTGGATCATGGCGGGGGCGGCTGTTTATTTTGTCGGAACGTTCGCCGTGACCGTGATGTTTAACGTGCCCATGAATGTGCATTTGGACGGGCTGGACCACACCAGCGACGAAGCAGCGGCCTATTGGTCAGCCACCTATTTTCCGGATTGGACCTTCTGGAACTATGTGCGTGCGGTTGCCGCCGCCATTGCCGGGGCCTGCTTCCTGGCGGCGCAAACCTATTTCATTCCCGCCGTCTAAGGCGCAATGGTGAAAGGATAGAATGATGACCAAATACTTTTGGATTACATGTTTACTGCTGTTTGTCGGCGTTGTGGTGACAGCCATTGGGGCCGCGATGTTGGCCTCTCCGGCAACGTTTCATGCCTCGTCCGGTATCGTGTTGGGCGATAATGTCAGCTTGCTGAATGAGATGCGGGCGATGGGGGGCGGTTTGCTGGGGGCGGGACTGTTCATGCTCGCGGGAGCTGTTTTCGATCATCTCCGCTTTACCGCCCTCGTCCTTGCCGGCCTGCTTAACCTGTCGTTTGGCCTGGGGCGCGTGTTTGCCCTGTCGGTGGACGGTCTGCCGTCCGCCATTTTGCTCGGCGCCACCGGTTTTGAGATCGTCGTTGGGCTTGTGTGCGTGGCCGCCCTTTGGGCGCATCGTCGGCCGATCGCGCAATTTGCGTGAATTTGGCCGGTTTGCCCGATCTTAACAAAATTAACCCTTACTATGGTGCCATGGATGCGCGCCTCACATGTCACCCCAAAACGCCCTGCGACGCCATCTCGTCTATCGAGGTGGCGCTCGCCGTTGCGGCGGACGATACACTGTCCATGGAATTCAAAATGGCCGGCCATGTAGAGGCGCTGTTGGTACCGGCTCCTGCGCCTGCCGCACGGCGGGATAATCTTTGGGCGCACACCTGCTGTGAAATGTTTGCGGGGCCTGCCGGTCGGACGGAGTATAGGGAATACAATTTCTCACCGTCCACCGAATGGGCGGCCTACGCTTTTTCGGCCTATCGTGAAGACATGACGACAGCAAATCTGGCGACAGACCCCATCATTTCCACCCAAGCTAACAGCGACTTGTTTGAGCTGCGCGCGTCCAATGTCAGGGTCCCGTTTGCGCGCGACAGCTTGAAAATTGGGGTGTCGGTTGTGATCGAAGAAATCGGTGGACGTTTGTCCTATTGGGCCTTAACCCATCCGTCTGAACAGCCTGATTTCCATCACCGGGATGGATTCGAATTGGACGCAAGCGCGTTGGAGGTTTCATGAAATTTGGCATTGATCGGTTGCTCGACGATCCGTCCTTGCGCGCACCGCTCCAAGGCCGGCGCGTGGCCCTGGTGGGGCACCCCGCGTCCGTCACCGAAGATCTTGTGCATTCCATGGATGCGCTGGCCGCCTGCCCGGACATTGAGTTGACGGCGGCATTCGGCCCCCAACACGGCATGCGCGGCGACGTTCAAGACAACATGATCGAGACCGCGGACGATCAAGACCCGGTCCACGGCATTCCTGTGTTCAGCCTTTATGGAGAAGTGCGCCGCCCCACGGACGCCATGATGGACAGCTTTGATGTGGCGCTTATCGATCTGCAAGATGTGGGGTGCCGCATCTATACCTATGTGACTACGCTGCGCTACATGCTGGAAGCGGCGGCGGCTCATAAAAAATCCGTGTGGGTCCTGGATCGGCCCAATCCCGCCGGACGGCCCATTGAAGGCTTGCGGTTGCGGGACGGCTGGGAAAGTTTTGTGGGCGCGGGGCCATTGCCGATGCGCCATGGGCTTACCTTAGGCGAGCTTGGGGCATGGTTCATCCACACGCTCAATCTGGATGTGGACTATCGCGTCATTGACATGGACGGGTGGCGGCCGGACGAAGGCCCCGGATATGGCTGGCCCTTGGGGGAGCGGGCCTGGGTCAACCCCAGCCCAAATGCCCCCAATTTGTGGATGGCGCGGGCCTTTGCCGGCACGGTCATGCTGGAAGGCACCACCTTGTCCGAAGGACGCGGGACCACGCGCCCCCTCGAACTTTTTGGGGCGCCCGATATTCATGCGCGGGATGTTCTCGCGAAAATGGAGGCCTTGGCCCCCACTTGGCTTGCCGGGTGCCGTTTACGGGATTGCTGGTTTGAACCCACCTTCCACAAACATGTGGGCACATTGTGTAATGGCGTTCAAATTCACACCGAAGATCCAAGCTATGATCATGCGGCGTTCCGCCCGTGGCATTTACAGGCACTGGCGTTCAAATCCATCCGTCTTCTGTACCCGGACTATGAAATTTGGCGTGATTTCGACTACGAATATGAACACGGCAAGCGCGCCATTGATGTGATCAATGGCGGGCCGCTATTGCGTGAATGGGTGGATGATGGGGAAGCGACGCCGTCAGATTTGGGGACTCTGACGGCGCCGGATGAGAAAGCCTGGTTCGGGGAGCGTCAGGCTTTCTTGAGGTATTGATCTGGGTCCGCCCCTTCCATGTAGCGGTGGTGCGAGGACCTCTGTCCGGTTACGTAGGTATTTGACGCCATGGACGGTGCGTCAGAAGACGCTGTACTGAAGGACTGGCGCAAGACCAAGTAGCCGATGACACCGGAGATGACCGAGCCGATTAACACACCCAATCGAACCTGGTTCAGCTGATCCGAGGTGTCAAAGGCCAGCGTGCCGATGAACAAGCTCATGGTGAAGCCGATCCCTGTCAGGCAGGCGATGCCATAGACCTCACGCCAACCGACACCCTTCGGCAGTTTGGCGATGCCCAGTTTGACAGCGGCCCAGGTTGCAGCGAACACGCCAAGCTGCTTTCCGATGACCAAACCCAAGATAATGCCCAGCGGTATTGGGGCCATGACGGCTTCCAGTGAAAGACCGGCAAGCGGCACGCCTGCATTGGCGAAGGCAAAGATCGGCAGCACCATGAAGGCGATCCAAGGATGAAGCTCATGCTCTAGATCATGGAGTGGGGAATGGTCGTCCGCATGTTCTTTGCCCATGGGAATTGTCAGGGCGATGAGGACACCGGCCAACGTGGCATGCACGCCGGACTTCAAGAAACAAACCCAGATGGCCAGTCCGATCAACAAATAGGGTGTCAGCGACCGCACACCGGCGCGGTTGAGGCCAATCAGAGCGGCAAGACCGATACCGCCGAGGATGAGGGACGTGACCGCCAAATTCTCCGTGTAGAACAGCGCAATGATGATAATGGCGCCCAGATCATCGATCACGGCGACCGACAACAAAAATACCTTCAAGGAGACGGGTACCCTGGACCCAAGGACCGCAAGGATACCCAATGCAAAAGCAATATCAGTGGCGGCGGGGATTGCCCATCCGGTCAGCGCAATTGGGTCATGCCACGTGACCATGGCGTAGATAATGGCGGGCAGCGCCATGCCGCCGATGGCGGCCACCACGGGCAGAATGGCTTTATCGAACGACGAAAGTTCGCCCTCCAGCACTTCTCTTTTGATTTCCAGGCCGACAAGGAAGAAGAACAAGGCCATGAGCCCGTCATTGATCCACAACAGTAACGGTTTGGCGATCTCCAAGGCGCCAACTTTGACTTCGACCGGCGTGCCGAGAAGCGTGTCGTACAGCCAATCAAGAGCGGAGTTTTCGATAATCAGTGCCAGGACAGCGGCAGAGAAGAGAAGAATGCCGGGGGCCGTCTCCTTCTTTAAGAAATTCTGTGTCGCCGAAACGAGTGCCTGTGTCATCCTGTCTGATCCATTAGTCAAATACATAAGGACCGGAGACATGATGTTCCGGCCGGCTAAAAATCGTGACCGGCAACCCTTCGGGTATATGACGGGGAGTCAACGCGATTTGCGGTTTTGGTGGGTTGCCGGCCACAATCCAAAAATAGGGCGCCCTTTCGCAGGTGCAAATTGGTCCGGTCCACTTTCGTAATAGGAATTTTCTATTGGAAATAACTTGTAGGAAAGTGTCTATAGGTTGGTAAAACCTATCAATAATGACGGCTCTTTCTCGGCGAACCGGCGGCCCTAAAGAGGGTCCACTACGCAGCTGGTATCTAACAAAAAGGGGGCGCACCTTGCGGTACCGGTCCGTACCGCGAGGATCTGCCTGCACGCACAATGCTCGACATGCTTAGCCTTTCGCTTACCAACCTCACCTCACCACCCATTCTGTTTTTCTTGTTGGGTTTAGGGGCGGCACTGTTGCGATCGGATCTGTCGATTCCGGAGACCATTGGTAAGTCGCTGGCCATGTACCTGATGATCGCCATCGGATTTAAAGGGGGCGTGGAGGTTGCGGGCCATGGTTTTGGCGGCGCATTGTTTGCGTCGGTTATCGTTGGCATTTTGCTAAGCTTCCTGCTGCCTTTGATCGCGTTTGGTCTGTTGCGCTTCTTGTCCAATCTGGATGTGGTGAACCGCGCCGCCATCGGAGCCCATTACGGGTCTGTCAGTATCGTGACATTCGTGACTGCCGTTCAATACTTGGAGATACAAGGCCTTGCGTATGAACCGTTTCTCATTGCCGTTGTGGCCTTAATGGAAACGCCTGCGATTGTGACGGGCATCTTGTTGAGCCAACGGGCGGCACAGGACCAATCCGTGAAACCGGTTTTCAGCGGCTATTTGGTGCGTGAGGTGTTGCTGAATGGCAGTGTCGTTTTGCTTGTCGGGGCGTTTTTCATCGGCATGATTTCGGGAGAAAACGGCAAACAAGCATTAGAACCGTTCACGGGCGGGCTATTTACCGGCATATTGTGTTTGTTCCTCTTGGATATGGGGCTGGTGGCCGGGCGGCGGTTGCTGGATGCTCATTTGATCCGACCGGGGCTCGTCGCCTTTGCGATCCTCATGCCGATCATCGGTGCCTTTGCCGGGCTGTTGGGCGGCGTCCTTGCAGGGTTGAGTGTGGGCGGGACAGCCTTGCTTGCCACATTGGCCGCAAGCGCTTCTTATATCGCGGTTCCGGCGGCGATGCGGGTGGCCCTGCCCCAAGCCAATCCGGGGATTTATTTAACCCTATCGCTGGCGGTGACATTCCCGTTCAATATCACCTTGGGCATTCCCGCCTACCAAGCGCTTGCGCAGATGATTAACGGATAAGGATCGCAATTATGACGACGGATACGCGCATACGGCGCACGGAAATCATTATCGAAGCGCCGTTGTTGGAAAAAGTCATCTCGGAAGTGACGAACTGTGGTGCGAAAGGCTACACCGTTGTGCGTGGCCACTCAGGCAGGGGCGAGCGGGGGGCGTGGCAGGAAGGCCAGATATCGCCCGCGCAGCACATGATGATCTTGATTGTGATCGCCGACAGCACGGTGACCGATGCGATTCTGGAGCGCCTTGCCAGCAATCTTGAGCTTTATTCGGGCATCGTCACCGTGAGCGATGTGGACGTGCTGCGCCCACATCGTTTCTAGAGTAAGCGGCTCTATTCAAGGGTGACAGGGGTCTCGAAGCCGTCTGGTTTGGCCGTGAGGACGGAACAATCCACCTGACGCAGAACCAGTTCAGCGGTATTGCCCATCAACAGGCCGGAAATGCCCGACCGGCTGACAGAGCCCATAACCACTAAATCGATCTCGTTTTCCTGCGCCACCGTGGGAATGACCGCTGCGGGGTCGCCGTCAGGCAGATGAATGGACGGTTCCACATTGCCAAGCTCAATGCCCTCCAGAGCTTTCAACACCAGCGCTTTATTTTCCCGATAATTTCGTTTGAAAATGTCGTCCATTTGAGAATCGGAGATTTCCGATTTCACGTTTTCCGCGTCACTTCCGCTAAGGCGCCAGGCGTAGGAAATATGAAAATTGCATTGTTCCTGACGGGCAACGGAACTGGCCAGTTGTAGTATTTTCGTATTTAACGCCCGCGCTTGTGGGTCTGTGTCACTTGCATCAATAGCAGCTAAGACGTTTTTGAATCGTGGGGCGCGGGACGGTTTAATAACCCATACCGGACACGGACATTTCCGCATCAGGTGCATGGATGTGGCGCCCAAAGAAATCAGGCGAACTCCTTGCAGGGAATCTGCCGCCATAATAACCAGGTCATGTTCGCCAGAGAGGACCGTGCGCACAATTTCGATAAAGGGACGCCCTTTCGCCACATGTGCTCTCGTTTCTCCGGCACCTGCTTCGTGCGATGCCGCGATGCGTTTGAGAAGGGCCAGCCGTTCGGCAACGCGATCGTCATCGAAGTCGGCTTTTTCGGCAGAAGGCGGAATAAAGGGTGAGCCACTGTTTCCATTTGTGGGCACCACCACATCAAGCAAAGTGAGGTGTGCCCCGTTTGCTTGGGCAAGTTCCGTGGCCCTGCATAAAGCTTGTTCGTCACCAATCTGTCCGGGTAGATATACAAGAATGTTTTTGAAACGCTTCATAACGGGACCTATCGACCTAAGGGTTGCACATGGATCCAATGTGGTCGGAAAGGGCCTGTTCGCCAATCGGACAAGCCGATAAACGCGATAGGTTTTGATGGGAAAAAACACGCTCTTAAGCGATAGAGAAAAACTATCGAAACTTGCCATTTAATTACATAGAAATTAATTATCGACATTCCATCTAAAGGTTGAGGGGGCGATCCGCGAACGCGCTGCTCTCGGCGTTTGATTTGGTTGATCTCGTTGGCAGTCCGGCGGATGCCGCAAGATCGTATCTACAAGAGGGGTTCATGACCGCATCCGGCACCGCGCTGACCTTGAGACAGTTGAAATACCTCATCGCATTGGGGGAAACCCAGCATTTCCGGCGTGCTGCCGAACGCTGCCACATCACCCAACCGTCGCTGAGCGCGCAGTTACAGTCCATGGAAGAGATCCTCGGCGTGCAGCTGGTGGAACGCAGCCGCTCTGGCGTGGCGTTAACGCCTGTGGGGCGCGAAGTGGCGACCCGTGCACGGACGATTTTGGACAGCGTCCAAGGGATCATTGATTTTACAGCGGGGGCTCAGCATGGGCTTGTGGGCACCATCCGTCTCGGCGCGAAATCCACATTGGGACCCTATCTCCTGCCGCATGTGGTGGCCAAACTGCATAAGCGCCATCCGGAGCTTAATCTCTATGTGCGCGATGGGGCGCCGCGGGAACTTGAGCACGAGCTGATGGACGGCCTGCACGACATTATTATCGCGCAACTGCCGATGATGGGGTCGGAACTCATGGTGGAGCGGTTGTTCCGCGAACCTCTTTATTTGGGCGTGGCGTCCGACCACCCCTTGGCGCAGGTGGACGAGGTTGCCCCGGCCCAGCTCAAAGAACTGAAGATCTTGTCGCTGAGCCCGCAATATCATTTGCATGATCAAATTATTGCCCTGTGTAATGAGTTTGGGGCCAATTTGTCCCGCGACTATGAAGGGACCAGCCTGGATGCGTTACGCCAAATGGTGGGCATGGGCATGGGGGCGACATTCCTGCCGGCGCTCTATGCGCGTTCGGAGATTCATGCGCGCAGTGAAGTGGTGGTGAAGCCGATCGCCGGCAAACGTATCGATCGGTCGGTGGGCCTTGTCTGGCGTAAAAGCGGTGGACGCAATGAATCCTATTTGCGGGTCGCCGAGGTGATCCGCGAAGTGGTGGCCAGCAAATTTAAAGACCTGATTGTGGATGGGTAACGAGCATTCTCGTTACAAAATCTTCTGCTTTAAATCCGTCGCCCACGCTCTATGTTCCGGGAAGCATTGACTTAATAAGGGCCACATCATGACATCTCCTTCTATCTTGCGGGTTGACGCCAGCATGCGCAAATCCGGGTCAGCAAGCCGCGAGCTGACCGATTATCTCATGTCGAAACTTGCGGGCAGCGCGTCGGTCACCACGCGCGATTTGGCGGACGGCATTCCGCATGTCGATGACGCTTGGATCGGCGCGAATTTTACCGATCCGTCGGAGCGCACTGACACGCAGAAACAAGCATTGGCCCAATCCGATGCCTGCGTGGCGGAACTGCGCGCCGCGGACATCATCGTTATTGGCCTGCCCATCTACAATTTCGGCGTTCCCGCCGCATTTAAGGCTTGGATTGATATGGTGTGCCGCGCCCGGGAAACCTTTGCCTATTCGTCCGAGGGGCCGAAAGGATTGTTGGAAAACAAAAAGGCCTATGTGGTCGTCGTCTCCGGCGGCGTAGAAGTCGGCAGCGCAGCCGATTTCGCCACCGATTATGTGCGCCATGTGCTGGGCTTTGTTGGCATTACAGACGTGACCTTCATCGTTGCGGACCGGCTGGTGTCGAAACATGATGAGCAGATGACCGCCGCGAAAAAGACGATTGATCAGCTCGCCTAATGGCAGCCATGGTCTAGAATGGGCCCATGCTGACCATTAATGACCGCCTGACCATTCCCGAAGACGACATCGACATCACCTATATCCGCGCCAGCGGGCCCGGTGGGCAGAACGTCAACAAAGTGTCCACCGCGGCGCAGCTGCGCTTTGATGTGCGGGGCTGCTCGGCCTTGCCGGGGGGTGTAAAGCACCGGCTGCTTCGACTGGCCGGAACGCGGGCGACCAAAGACGGTGTCCTCGTCATGACCGGCGACCGCTTTCGCACGCAAGCGGCCAATCGAGAGGATGTTCTGGAACGGCTTCGGGCGTTGATTGAACGTGCGCTCTATGTGCCGAAAAAGCGCGTGCCCACCAAGCCCAGCCGGGCGGCCAAAAAACGCCGGGTCGACAAAAAAACCAAGCGCGGCCAGGTTAAGAAGCTGCGCTCGAAGAAAATCAGTGCCCACGACTAGGGCGCCGACGATTTACAGAGCACCGTCGCTGGCATAGGCTTTGGAAAACACAATAGGAGGCCGCCAATGACCACGCCACAGATACCGACCAACGTCCCCAAATGGATTCAGGAACACGTCAAACTTTATCTAGCGGACCCGGAAAAAGGCCATATGTGGGATTCCACGCCGTTGGGCGGGCCGGGCGTTCTTCCGGCCTTGCTGTTGACCATGACCGGGGCCAAAACGGGTGAGAAACGTATTCTGCCGCTCATCTATCAAAAAGTCGGCGACCGCTTTGTCATCATTGGGTCGAAAGGCGGGGCGCCGGACCATCCTCTTTGGTACAAAAATTTGGTGAAAACACCGGCCTGCCACATTCAAGTGGCGGCGGACAACTATGATTGCGTGGCGCGCACGGCGGAAGGGGCCGAACGGGAAGAACTGTGGGCCAAAATGGCGGAAATCTATCCACCGTATAATGACTATCAAGAATCCGCCGGCGACCGTCAGATTCCCGTGGTGGTACTGGACCCGGTATAAGATCGGGTCACGGACGAAAAAAGGCTCAGGGCGGGTGCACACCCTGAGCCGGTTTGCCGGTCTGTTCCAATTTTTTGATTGCGCCCGCGGAATTCTTCACCGTTTATGGATCCGCGCTTCTTCACTTTGGGTGTTCAACGGTTTCATGGTTTCGGCCCACTGAGACGGGCGTCGCCGAAACGACCCTCCCGTTACTCATAGCTCCGATTCACGTACGAATTACCTATCGGAGTACATCGGCGATCACCGCTTTTTGTTTTTGAGGTGTCCAAAATTTCGGATCGAAAATCGCCTGCGTCGCCAGACCAATTATGAGTGTCACGATCGTTCGGGCACGAACATCCGCTCTGCTTGTAGGCTCCGACACACCATTTTCTTTCACCAGCAATTTCTCGATGAGCCCAAGCATTTCGCGATTTCGCTTTTGTTGTCGCGCCTTCAAATGCTCATCATTGTGACCTTCGCCCCAAAAGGCCAAAACCACATGCCAATCTTCGATCCGCGCATCGTCGAGCGGCAATATGGCTTCCACACATTTTTGTAAGGGCAATCCATTTTTGACGGCACTCTTAAGTCGTTCGACACCACGATCTGCGGCACCTTCAAACACAAAAGTGAGGAGATCTTGTTTGCTGTCAAAATAGTGAGACACCACGGACGTGCTGAAGCCGGACGCTTTTGCAATGTCACGAAAGGTGAGCCCATCCGCGCCTTGCGACGCTACCAGGCGCGCCGCGACGGCGGCAACAAACCCTCTTCTTTCATCGTGGTCAATAATGGCGGGCATTTAATTATGACAGCTGTTGTAAATTATCTTGCGCGTTCGGTCAATTCATTTTACAACGTATGTCATAAAACGGGAGGCATCAATGGAAGAGTTCGATGTTGTTGTGCTCGGGAGCGGCGCCGCCGGATTGACAGCCGCATTGACCGCAAGAGGCCACGGCGCCCGCGTCGCCGTTTTCGAAAAAGCCGATAAGATCGGCGGCACCAGCGCGTGGTCGGGCGGCATGATATGGATTCCCAACAATCCCCATATGCAACGCCTTGGCATCGAAGACAGCCGCGACGACGCCATAACTTATCTGATGTCCATGTCTCACGGGTTGATGGAAGAGGAACTGGTCGGTTCGTTCGTCGACCACGGGCCTGAAATGGTCACGTGGATTGAAGACAACACCGAAGTGGTGTTTCAATCTGTCCCGGAGTTTCCGGACTATCATCCTGAGTTTCCAGGCGGCAAGCCCCAGGGAGGCCGCTCGCTGGAATGTCCGCTCTTTTCTTATGATCAACTCGGCGAACATAAAGACCGTGTGACGGTCGGTGCCAATTACGGGACGGCACCGATCACCATGGAGGAATCAAATCTCGGTAAAGCTGTCCCGATTGTCGTGTCCGATGCGGAAATGGAAAGACGCGCAAAGATTGACGCCCGTGGCTGCGGGCAATCTCTTATAGGGCATCTATTCTATGCCTGCTTAAGAGCGAAAATTAATATTTTCACGTCACATCAGGCGACGGAGTTTCTGACTGAAGACAATGTCGTAACGGGTGTCCGGCTCAATGGTCCAAATGGGCCTGTTGAGGTCAAGGCGTCAGGGGGCGTGGTTCTCGCAACCGGTGGTTTCGAATGGAACCAGGAACTGGTCAAAAGCTTTCTTCGCGGCCCGTTGACCAGTCCCGTCTCCATCCCGACGAATGAAGGCGATGGTCTCAAAATGTGCATGCGCATCGGTGCAGCGCTTGGCAATATGCGTGAAGCATGGTGGATGCCGGCTGTCGAGACGCCCACCGCCGATGACGTTGCCGACACACAAGTGCATCTTTTTGCGGCGGAACGTGCGCGACCACGGTCCATCATCGTCAACGAAGAAGGCAAACGATTCACGAACGAGGCTGCAAACTACAATGCTTTTGGCGCGGCCTTTCACCAACAAGATGTTGCGCGGTTTTCCTATCCCAACCTGCCTTGTTGGTTCGTGTTTGATCAACAGCATTTAGATATGTTTGGCTATCTGCTTGAACCTCCCGGCAGCCCTGCGCCCAATTGGATGGCCCAGGGACAAACGCTGCGAGATCTCGCTGAAAGTATAGGTGCCGATCCGGACGGCCTGGAAGCAACCGTCACGCGCTGGAATGAGAATGTTGATCGAGGCGTGGACCCCGACTTTCATAGGGGCGAAAGCGTGCATGACACCTGGTGGGGCGATCCGACAGTCAAAGGCAAACCTGAAGCCACTCTGGGAAGGATCGACCAAGGGCCATTTTACGCGCTTGAAGTGAAGTCGGGTGCACTTGGGACGAAAGGCGGCCCAAAAACAGATGCGACGGGCCGCGTCCTCTCCGTGGACGGTAAAATCATCGGAGGTCTCTACGCAGCGGGAAATGTCATGGCGTCTGTCATGGGTATGACCTATGGCGGCGCCGGCGGAACACTGGCGCCCGGCATGGTCTTTGGCTTCTTAAGTGGCCGAGACGCCGCAAACCGCGCTGGAACCGCATAGTCCGATGGAAGAATTTGACTACATCATTATCGGCGCCGGCTCGTCTGGCTGCGTTGTCGCGAGCCGCCTATCTGAAAACGCATCCTATAAAGTTCTGGTTCTTGAGGCGGGAGGTAAAGACACGAGCCCCCTTGTCACAATGCCAAAGGGTATTGGCAAGCTTACGCAAGACCCAGGTCACGCCTGGCACTTTCCTGTCGAACAGCCGCGAGAGGACGGCGTGCCATCAAACGAAGTTTGGGTGCGCGGGAAAGTCATCGGCGGATCAAGTTCCATCAATGGCATGATCTATTCTCGAGGCGATCCACAAGACTACGAAGACTGGAATCAAGCGGCCGGCCAAGGGTGGGGCTGGCAGGAGATGAAACAGGCTTTCACCACTATTGAAGATCACGAGCTGGGTGCAACTGACTGGCGTGGTGCGGGTGGCCCCCTGCATGTAAGCACCGGCAAGCAACGCTACCCCGCATCTGAAGCCATGATCGAAGCTGGTGTTCAATTGGGCCTGCCGCGCACCGATGATCTCAACAGAGAAGACATTGAAGGGATTGGGTACTACGCTCATACGATAAAGAATGGCCGCCGGGTCAGCGCCTATCGCGCTTTCCTCAAACCAGTCCTCAATCGCCCGAACCTCAAGGTTCAACTCAACGCGATGGTGGACCATATTCAGTTTACAGATAAAAAAGCAACCGGCGTCGTTTGCCGGATCAATGGAAGTGACGTGACGTTTCGGTGTCGCGGTGAGGTCATTCTCTCGGCGGGTACGATTATGTCACCATTGATCCTCCAAAGGTCGGGCATTGGCGCGGTCGACCATCTCAAAGGGCTTGGTATTGATGTGGTGAGCGACAGCCCGGATGTTGGACGCCGAATGCGAGAACATGTAGGCATGTCTCTGCCCTTCCGGCTGAAGAACACAAAAGGTCTCAATTCCAAGTTTCAAGGAATCGGGCTTTTCCAAAGTACGATGCGCTACTACTTGTTCCGTGACGGCCCTATGGCAACAGGCCCTTTTGAGGTGGGCGGATTTGCCAAAACCACCCCGGATGTGGATCGCCCGGACTTCCAACTTTATGCCGGTGCCTTCACTTATGCGCGCAGTGACGACAATTTTCCAGTGACCCTTGATGGGCCGGAGAAAGAACCCGGTCTTACGATCTATGGACAGTTGTTGCGCCCCACAAGTGAAGGAAGCGTGTCCATCAAATCTCGCGATCCCGCCGAAGCACCGAAGATAGAACCAAACTGGTTGTCCACAGAATATGACCAAAGAGCGATGATCGACATGGTGAAATACTTACGCAACTACGCACGGCAGACGCCGCTTGAGCCCTTTGTTGGTGAGGAGCTTAGTCCGGGCCCGCAGCACCAGTCAGACGAAGAGATCCTGACAGCTGTACGTAAACTATCGACGTCAGGTCTTCATGCCGTTGCAAGTTGCCGCATGGGCAAAGACAATCGCGCTGTTGTTGATCATGAACTGAAAGTCAACGGTGTCGAGGGGCTTAGGGTTGTCGATTGTTCCATTATGCCGGTTCCGATATCGGGGAACACGAACGGTCCGGCCATGGCGACCGGCTGGCGTGCTTCCGAAGTGATCAGGGGAACTCACTAGACTGTCGGTTTGTAAAAAGCGCAGTTAGAAAAAGAAGGCGCCCACCAATGAGAAATACCGAAATCGCGAAGCGTTGCTTTCTAGCATATGTACAAAGCGATCATGCCTCTGTTGAGACTCTCATCGCTGAAGATTTTTCGTTCACAAGCCCGCTCGACAACTCGCTAGATAGAGAAACCTATTTCGAACGTTGTTGGCCAAACCATCAAGCGATCTGTGATTTCAAGTTTGTCAGACTCATTGAAAATGGCGACGAAGTAATCGTTACCTATGAAGGAAAGAGCACGGCCGGTAAGTTCTTTCGCAACACCGAGGTTTTGACAATGTGCAATGGGAAAATCAAAACCGTCGAAGTCTATTTTGGTTGGGATATACCTCATAAAGCGCCGCTTGGCGGGTTTGTGAATGAGGCGTAGGAGCAAGACTGCCGAAATCGGAAAACTTTATGAGAAGTAGAAAGTGGTATTCGATTAGTATACGGACTGCTCAGTCCTATGGAGCTCTATAAACAAAGCCCGGGAGTGTGAGGCATGACTCATCCTGAAATACTGAATATGACACGATCTTTGATTGCGCACGGTCAGGCGGGGACGCTAGCGCTTGCGGATTCTGTTATGGAGGTCCCGGCAAGCGACTATACCAGCGAAGAAATTTTTGAGGCGGAGAAGGAAAAGATCTTTAAACGGTTGCCTTTGATGCTGGCGCCGTCCTGCGAATTGGCGGAACCCGGCGCGTTCAAAGCAATGGAGGTGGCCGGAATCCCAATTTTGATCACACGTCAGAAAGACGGAAGCGCGCGTGCTTTTCTGAATTCTTGTACACATCGCGGCAATCCCTTAGCCGAAGGTGCGGGCAACGCGCTCCGCTTTACGTGTGGCTACCATGGTTGGACATTTAAAAATGATGGCAGTCTTATTGGCGTTGCATCCCCAGACGATTTCGGTGCGATCGACAAAGCGGCCTTTTGCTTGAAGGAATTTCCCGTTTTGGAAACGGCGGGGCTCATTTGGGTGATTCTCGATCCAAACTCTCAACTCGACATCCGGTCCTTTTTATGCGGCTACGATGCGCTTCTGGCGCATTTCGGATTTGAAAGCTGGCACCTGTTCGACAGTCGAGAGTTAGAAGGTCCAAATTGGAAGACGGCCTATGACGGCTACCTGGATTTTTATCATCTGCCCGTGCTTCACAAAGAGACGTTTGGCGCCGACATGTATAATCGCGCCAACTATTATGCGTGGGGCCCACACCAAAGATTGGCAACGCCATCGTCAAAAGTCGTCAAGGGACCAGATGTAGAGGATCAAGATCTTTCGACCATGGCGGAGGAAGATTGGCCCAACGAAGCCTTGATGGGGGGCGTATGGACCATCTTTCCCCATATTTCGATTGCAAGCTTCTATGGTGGCGACGCGCGTGGCGCGATGATATCTCAACTTTTCCCGGGCAAAACAGTTGGTGAAAGTACAACAATCCAATTTTACGTCATGGAAAAAGAACCAAACGACCCAGAGGTGATTAAAGGCGCGCATGACCAATTCGACATGTTAAAGCATGTTGTGCGTGATGAAGACTACGCAACAGGCATTCGTCAACATAAGGCCTTGCAATCCGGTCTTATCGACAAGGTCTATTTCGGCCGCAACGAAGGTGGTGGGCAAACCTTTCATGGCTGGGTGAAGAAAATTGTCGACGCAGGCGATGCGCAGCTTCTTTCTCTGTTTGCGGATTAAGAAAAAACCCACTTGATCGATGATTTGATTGGAACGCGTCGGTTTTACAAAAGAACAGGGCGCGCATCAGAAAAGGGGCCACTGGCTGAAAAGAGGCCCCTTTGTTGAAATATCCTGTGCTAGGCGATGGCCCGCATCTCTTTTTGTTTGTCCATGCACCTGCAGGCGATTTCCTTGATATGGCGATGGTCGGTACCGCAGCAGCCGCCGATCACGCTCAAGTTCGGTAACAGGTCCAGCAAATCCGCATGCTCGTGACCGAACTCGCGCGGATTGCCGTCGTCCAAATATTCCGCTTCGTCAAGCTCCGCATGGCTCATACGGGAGGCGTTGGCGCGCAAGCCCCGGATCCGATGTGTCCAGGCGCCGCCTTTTGCAAGCTCTTTCTCAAAATGGGACGTGTGCGCACAATTGACCATGTAGTAGGATGGATATCCCATGGTCGCGTCGTCCACCTGTTCAATGGCATCCGCTAGGGATTGCCCCGTGGGCAGGCGGCCATCGGTTTCAACCGTAAACGACAGGGCAACGGGCATGCCCATTTTCTTCGCCGCGCGGGCAAGACCAATCGCTTCTTCCGTATAGGTCATGGTAATGGCCGTCACCATATCCGCGTCGGTTTCCGAAAAAGCGGTGATCTGTTCGCGGTGATAGGCTTCCGCCTCATCGATGGACATTTGCGTTCCGGGATCGTATCCGTCGCCACGCGGGCCGATGCACCCGCTGATCACGATCGGCGTTTGCCGGGTTTCGAAATCAAGGCGCAACTCTTTCATCAGCTGTATGGCTTCTTTGTTCGCCGCCGCCAGGGCGCCCTTCGAATATCCGAGGCGCTTGGCCCAGTCGGGATTGGCGCGCCAGGTCGGGCTTTCCAGGATGAAGCCGACGCCGGTTTCCTGCGCAATCGTAAGATAGGGCAGATAGTAGCGGGCCAACACGTCGCGGCCCTTCGCGTCTTTCAACAAATCAAACGCCGCAAAATGCGGAAGATCGATGCCGTGATGGAAGATCAGCGTTGTTTCAATGCCGCCATCTGTCAAAAACAATTGGCCGCTGGTGGGGAAGGGACGGGACATGGTTCACTCCTTTATGCTGCCACCCAAAAACGCGGTGGCGGTTCTTGCGTGCTTCAGGATTTAAAGAGCGCCCGTGTGAAGCCCCGTGGAAGGCCGCGTGAGAGGGACCGTGGAATTTGTCCTCAAACGTTTAAAACAGAGAAAATCGGCAGAAAATATAGAGTTTTTAACGGTTCTCAGGCCGTTTTTTTGACCACAAGAACGTCTCTGACAATGGATTCGCTCATCCGGTGGGCCAGTGGCAGGTCACTGATTGTAAGACCAAGGTCCTGAAATACTGCCTCTAGCTTGGGCCGTTTTGGAAGATTGCGGTTGAATGACAAGACCATGGTGCCGCCTTTGCGCAGGCATGCCGCCCATCCGGGTGCCGCGTCCCGGATTGTATCCAATGGGTTTCGTGTGGCGTTCGGGCCTTGATGCTCGATGCCATAGGGCAGATCGCTGACAATCAGGTCGAAGCGCTTTTTGCGGGCCAGCTTTTCCGTCTGCGTGGTATCGCCCAACTCCAGACGCAAAGAGGCATCGTCGGCCTCAAAGACCAGGGTGACGGGTTCGCGCCGGCGCCTCGATGATTTTTGCGTCTCCTCCTGCAGGTGGTGCTTCACACGGTGCAGCTTCGTCCATTTCTTGAGATGCCGCCGCAAATCGGTAAGCGCCGCGGCGTCATCCTCGACGCCAAATGTATGCATCCCATAGCGCATGCCCCAAAGCAGGGTGGTGCCGCGCCCGCACATGGGGTCGAGCAATTTCAGTCCGTCACTGTTTTCCGCGCCGATTTGTTGAAGCCCGATATTGATAAGCAGTTGGGTCAGCGTTTCGTTGGTTTTTCCGCGATACTTGGCACCAAACACAAAATCTTCGTGAAGGCGGAACTGTGGCGCGCTATCCACTGGCATGAAAGAAGGTCCGTCAACGGAGAAAATCCCATGCACAAAGGAAAGCCGCAAGAGGTCATTGAGTTTACCGGCGTCTGCATCAACAACCAGAAAGTCCATGGCGCCGATGCGGCGATGATCGGTCAGGTTCGTACCCGCAACACCCATCAGCTCGGTCTTGCACACATCAAGATAGGCGTCGAAATAAGCGGCTTTTGCGCGCGCGGAAACAAGGAGGGCATAGTCTGTCATGACCGCTCTCTAGACCATTCTGAAAGGCCCGTCGAGGCGGTTGCTATTCCCAGCCAAAAAATGTTCCCACACCGCGATCGACAATGGAGGACGCGGCCCAAGACCAAAGGGGGATCAGCAAGAAAAGGCCCATGCGGACGACGGACGTAATGTCGTAGGGAAAGATTGGGACCGAGTGGACGAAGCTGCGATAGGCGAGCAATTGCGCACTTTTGGTGAGGTGGCCGCTTCTGGCTAGATCCCGCGCGGGGCCAAGTTCTTGCAAGGCATCTTGAATGCTGTTGAGTTCTATTTCTTTACGCTGATGAATACGGCGCGCCATGCCGGCAACGGGCAGCAACAGCCCGCCAATGGACAGGGCCGCGTTCATCACCACGAATGCGATAATCATGCCCAGAAAGACGTCCGGGTCGAGAAAATAGGAGGTCGCGAAAATGGTTGTGAAGCCTGTAAGCCACAGCAGATTTGCGGTTCCTTGCCGTGCGAACGGGCGCAAGGGAGACAGGTTGAACAGGTCTAACGGTTTTAGGTGGTTGCCCAATCGGCTGAGAAAAATCGCCGAATGCACGGTGGAATTCATGAAGGCGCCGATGGCGCCCCCCATCAAGCCGCCGATGAGCCGCTGCCAGGGTGCCAATGTGCTCAAAGCAGCAAAATCCCAGGGATTATACACCCCTTCGTAAACGCGGGGGTCGAACAAAAGCCAGGCATAACTCGCGATGACACCCATCAGTGCACCGAGGGTCATGGAGATCTGGTTCGGCGCGGCTTTGCGTTGAACGAGGGCGGCATACTCCGCGGCCGACAGGTCTACCGCCGGGCTGAGGTTCTGTAGCACTTGTGTGTAGAGGCGGTGTTGATAGACCAAGACGGCGCTTAAATAACAGAACCCTGCCGCCAGGATGCAGGTGATAATGAAATCGCCCTGAAAAGGCATGGAAGATGGATCGCGCGACACCAAAATACCGAGCTCTCCGACGACACTGATATTCAACAGAATTCCCGCAACAAAGGCTGCAAATGTCAGAAGTGCAAGGAGGGTGGGCTGCCAGCCCGGACGGTCGAACGGTCGCAAGGCGCCCCAAAAAGTAGGCTCTATTCGCGGGGTGGCAGTTTGAAGATCTGGGGCATTCATACCCCATACTATCCCAGATCCGCCAGTTGGGGGCATATCTACTATGAAATGCTAAAAAAACCTGCCCTTATTAAAAACGAGTGACACATTCTTATGTAAATTGAGATTCTGTCGATCACCATGTGAGCCAAAAATGTCTGCCTATCTTGACGCCTACCACGCGAAAACAGTAACCGCTGCGGCGGCGGTGGAGGCTATCCCTGACAAAATCAATTTGATTTTGGGCATGGGGGCCGCCATGCCCCCGGCCTTGATGGCCGCCTTGGCGGATAAAACGCGCGCGGGCGGTGTGGCGGATTTGAAGCTCTATTACATGCACTCGAATCAAGCGGCGGCGGACAGCATCCTCACGCCGGACCTAATGGACCGGCTGCATCCGCACCCTCTGTTCATGAGCCCGTTTGACCGGGACCTGGCCAAGCAGGGCCGGGCCCAGGGGGAAGAATGGGTGGAATTCGTGCCCTGCCTGTTTCACCAAGTGGGGCGATTGCTCACCGAAAACATTTCTCCCGATTGTTTCGTGACCACCGTGTCGCCCATGGACCGGGCCGGCTATTTCAGTCTGGGCACCAACCCGGATTACGGCGCGACCGTGGTGCGCAAAGCGAAAAAGGTGATTGTCGAAGTCAACAAACATATGCCGCGCACTTTTGGCGAATGTCTGCTGCATGTGGACGATGTGGACCTGGTGGTGGAAAACGACGTTCCCCTCATGGAAGCGCACGCGGCGGAGCCCACGGACACCGATATCAAGATCGCGCAGCAGATTGCGCCGCAAATTCCCGATGCCGCCACCTTGCAAATGGGCATTGGGGCGGTGCCTGCCGTGGTCCTCCGCGAGCTGAAGGACCACAAAGATCTTGGTCTGCACTCGGAATTGTTTTCACCCGCCATAGTGCCATTGATCCAAAGTGGAGCGATTAATGGGCGGGCGAAAAATGTGCTGCCCTATAAACATGTCTATACCTTGGCAATCGGTGACCAAGCCATGTACGACTTTATGGACGACAATCCCAGCATGGTGGGCTATCCGGCGGATTATGTGAACAGCCCGCAGGTCATCCGCAAGAACGCGAATATGATGTCGGTGAATGCAGCCATTGAAGTGGATCTCACGGGGCAGGTGAATGCGGAAGCAATTGACGGCTTGCCCTATAGCGGCACAGGGGGGCAGCTTGATTTTGTGCGCGGCGCCTATGCGTCGCCGGGCGGCAAATCCTTTATCGCCATGCCCTCTACGCGCAAGCAGGGGACAGTCTCCAAGATTGTGCCGAAGCTTGAAGGCGGTGCCGTGACCGACACACGCATGGACGCACACTATGTTGTGACGGAATTCGGCATTGCCAATTTGAAGGGCTGCTCCATGGGCGAGCGGGCAGAGAAACTCATTGACCTTGCTCATCCCGACCACCGTGGCGAGCTGACCACGGCGGCGAAAGACATGCGGTTGTTTTAGGCAGTGCCATTGTCTCTGCAGGTCATTCCTGCGGTGCGATATTGCCTACTGGGAAAGTCTTGGCAGAGCTACCCGTCCTGCCCCCATAACATTGGTCGAAGACGAAAAACCAGCACCCAGATTGAACGAGCCCGCTTCATCGGTACCCACATTACCGATACCGTTCATGAAGCCGGTATTGAACAAGCCAGTTTCGTCGGCCCGGACATTGAAGTTACCGTTTAACGCGCCCGTGTTGAGCGCGCCTGTGCCTTCAGTACCGCCGGGGTTGAAGTTGCCGTTGCCGAATCCTTTGTTGCCGCTGCCGGTGCCTTCGCTCGCGCCGAAATTAGCGTTTCCGTTAAACGCGCCGACATTGTCCCCGGCGGTTGGCGTTAGGAACCCATTTGCGTTGATATTGTGATTGCCGTTAAAGGCGCCTTTGTTGTTACTCGCGACCCCGCCTTGAGCGCCGGCATTGTGGTTGCCATTGCCCAGACCGACATTGTTTTCGCTCGTATCGAAGGCATTGGTGTTGTGGTTGCCATTGAAGGCGCCCACATTCTCCCGCCCGACGTTGCCGGAATCGGCATTGTGATTGCCGTTGTAGATGCCTGTGTTGTCGCTGCCAGTACCTTCGCTGGTGATGGTATTGTAACTGCCATTGCGCAGGCCTTTGTTGTTGTTGCCAACGCTGCCCGTGGATCCTTCGTTGCCGATGCCGTTTTCAACGCCTTTGTTGTTTTGGCCGCCATTGCCGATGCCGGCGTTACCACTGCCCGTATTGTTGATGCCCCAATTGCCGTTTTGGCCGGCATTGATGGTGATATCACCTAGCTGAAAATCGTTTAGTGCTTGAGCCGCCGCCATATGCGGCGCGGCCAATGCAATGGAAAGAGTTGTCGCTAACAGCCACGTGCGATTGCGCATTCCCATGGCGTCCCCCAATCGTATAATTCCCAAACTAGAACAATTGCTAAGCTGAAGTTTTGGTTAATGGAAGATTGACGACCGCCACAACCTAAAATTGGTGAGAAAAATGTCAAACAAGGTTAATCCCCGCAGCGGCGTCATCCGGTTTTTAGCTCGTCGTCTGGCGGGTCATCAATTCGTGTATTGCTGAGCGGCGTGCGGAACAGCAGGAAATAGATAGTATCGACCTTTTTCCGGAAGAGATTTGTCCAGAATTCGCGGGCAACGATGCGCGCGGCGGTTAGCCGATGGCCTCCATCGACGATGACCCAGCGGCCCCGGCGCCCAATGCGCACGATAATGGGGTCGAAATTGTTGTAGCCGTTGCGTCGAATAGAGCGGGTAACCTCGCGCAGGCGGGCGCTGTCACCACGATCTTCATTCTTGAACGGCAGCTCATCGACAATAGAGATCGGCACCTGAATGCGGGCGACGTCATCCACGAAGGTGAGGGTTTCAAGGTCCGTCGCGCTGCGGATCCATTGGATTTCTGATTTTGTTTTTTCATCAGGCATGCGGATGCCTCCCCAAAAGTAACCCTGCTCTCAAATCACGTCGGTTTTGCGACACTCCAGGCAAAATAAATCGGTGAATTGCCGTAGGGGATTTAGGCAATCATCTGTAGGCAAACGAAAATTGCATACGGCTTATGCAGGATAGGGCTTGTTGTCGGCAGCTCTTGGTCTAAAATCCGGCATCCAACCAGAAGGAAAGACCCATGTTCGACTATCATCAGGAAGGTGACGTTGCGGTTCTAAACATCGACGACGGCAAGGCCAATGCGGTTAGTTTCGATTTTATTGCCCAGATGAATGAGAATTTGGACCGGGCGGAAAAAGAAGCGAAGGCGGTGGTGTTTACCGGCCGTCCGGGGCGTTTTTCGGCCGGGTTTGATCTGTCCGTGATGCAAGGCGGCGGCTTTGAGGAAATGGCGAAGCTGGTTTTGCAAGGGGCGGGCATGATGTTGCGTCTCTTCACCTTTCCGTTGCCGGTTGTCGCCGCAAGCAGTGGTCATGCCATTGCCGCCGGCGGGTTTATGTTGCTGAGTTCGGACACGCGGATTGGCACAAAAGGTGATTTTAAAATCGGTCTCAATGAAACGGCCATCGGAATGACCCTGCCGGTTTTCGGATTTCAGCTGGCCAAAGCACGGCTGGCGCCAACCCATTTTACCCCGGCGGTGATTCAGGCAAAAATGTACGATCCGGAGGGCGCCGTCGAGGCCGGATTCCTCGATCAGGTTGTGGCCGCTGACGATTTGCTGCCAACGGCCATTGAAACGGCAACAACCTTGGCGGCCTTTCCAGCGGACGCCTATCTGGGAAACAAGCTTGGCATGCGCTCCCAGTTCATCGAAGCGATGAAGGAAAGTCAGGCCAAGAACATCCCGTAGACGGCTTGACTTAAAGTTGACTTTAACTTCTAGGCTGGCGCATCTTGAACCCGCCTAGGAGGAAGTGCTGTGGCCGATGCGTCGCCAAAATCCGTCGACATTATCTGTACTCTGACCGATCAGGAGTTTCGGGACCGCCGCACATGGGTGCGGGACCACATTGCGCCCCATATCGTGGCCATTGAAAAGACGAGCCTTGGGCTTGAACTGATTTTTCCCAATGACTTTGAGATACGGTCATTGGTCGAAGAATTTGCCAATCTCGAACGTCAATGCTGCGGCAGCTTTCTGGAATTCACCCTTAATGACCAAGACGATACTGGCCAATTCAATCTCCACATCACCGGGCCGGACGAGGCGCAGGTAATGCTGGTTGACCTGAAACGCCGCCTTGATGCCAAACAATTTCCATGAAAATCGGCGAACTGTCACAGCACCTTGGACTCCCGGCATCGACGATCCGATACTATGAAAAGGAAGGATTGATCGATCCGCCGTTGCGGCAATCCGGGCAACGTCAGTTCGCCCCCAAAGCGATCAAGACGCTGGAGTTCATTCAAATCGCGCAAGCGGGCGGTTTCTCCATTGCTGAGATCAAAACCTTGCTCAAGGGGTATGGGCAGCGATCACGGCTGGCGGACGCGTGGTACGATCTCGCCCGGGCAAAGAAAAAAGATGTGCATCGTCAGATGGAACACTTACGTGCGGTCGACCGAGTGCTTGACCAGTTGCTTGCGTGTGAGTGTGAAACACTTGAGGACTGCGTGGATCGCGCAAGCATAAAAGGCAAGAAACAAAAATGACCTATGAAATGGCGATAGAGATGTTGGGGATTGTGGCCGTGTTCATTATGGTTGGCGCCTATGCGTTGGAAGAACGTGCTCCGGTTTTCATCGCAATTTTCTCCGCAGGTTGCGCCATGGCGGCAACCTATGCCTTTCTGTTGGGGTCGATCCCCTTTTTGATCGCCGAAAGCATTTGGGCCGTGATTGCATTTCAAAGATGGCGGAAAGCGGCAGCTCGGGCGATATAGAATGAGACCCTTGGAATATCCGACGTTTCGGCATATATTGACACTAAGAGTGTCAATATAATTCAAAATGGGAAACGCTCATGAAATGGCTCGGGGGATTGGCAGCGATACTGGTGGTGTTAGGGGTGGGGGCGTATGCCTATCGCGACGCCTTGATGCTCGAATTCGTCGGCTACATGGCGCGCCAACGCACGCCGGTCGGGCCGACGGTCGACATTAAATGGGATAAACCCGATCTTGCCACGGCGCCCTCCCGGGGGGAGGACCGCCCGCCGAATATTGTGCTGATCGTGGCGGATGATCTTGGCTGGAACGATCTCACCTTTAACGGCGGGGGCGTTGCGGGCGGAACGGTGCCCACACCGCATATCGATTCCATTGCGGCCGATGGGGTGAATTTTACAAATGGCTATTCCGCTAACGGAACATGTGCACCGTCCCGGGCGGCGATCATGTCGGGGCGGTATCCCACCCGGTTTGGCTTTGAATTCACACCGACACCTCCCGGCATGCCCCAAATGATTTCGCGCATTTCCCGTCGGCCCGGTCCGGTTCAAATGATCACCCGTTTCGACGAGGTGACGGAGGAACTGGAATATGACGCATTGGGAATGCCGGCTTCTGAAATTTCGCTTGCCGAAACTCTTCAGGGCGCCGGGTATCACACGGTCCATATCGGCAAGTGGCATTTGGGGCGGAAGAACGGCATGGCCCCTCATGATCAGGGCTTCAATGAAAGCTTGCTGATGCATAGCGGCCTGTACCTGTCTGAAGACGATCCCACTGTGGTGAATTCCAAGCAGGACTTCGATCCGATAGACCGGTTCCTTTGGAAAGCCTTGCAACATGCGGCCAGCTTTAATGGCGGTGGGGCGTTTAAGCCGCGCGGCTATCTGACCGATTACTACACGGAAGAAGCCGTGAAAGTGATCGACAACAATAAAGATCGCCCGTTCTTTTTATATCTAGCCCATTGGGCGCCCCACACGCCCCTACAAGCCACCAAAGAAGACTATGATGCCTTGTCCCATATTGACGATCATAAACTTCGCGTCTATGCGGCGATGATCCGTGCGCTGGATCGCGGTGTGGGCCAGGTGCTCGGCGCATTGAAAGAAAATGGTCTCGAAAACAACACGCTGGTGATGTTCACGTCCGACAATGGCGGCGCGCATTACATTGATATCCCGGAGGTGAACGAGCCGTTTCGCGGGTGGAAGATCACCTTCTTTGAAGGGGGCATCCATGTGCCGTTCTTCATTAAGTGGCCACAGAAGATCGAACCCGGCACCCGTGTGGCGGATCCGGTGCATCATTTTGATCTGTATGCAACGGCGGCCGCCGCAGCGGGGGCGGCGTTGCCATCGGATCGGAAAATGGATGGGGTGGATCTGGTCCCCTATGCACCGCCGTCGGCAGCCATTGCCAAAGGGCTGGGCCCGTCCGGCCCGCCCCATGACAAATTGTTCTGGCGCGGCGGGCATTACCAGGTGGTGATCGCCGATGGCTGGAAACTTCAAAAAGCCGACCGGCCCGATAAGGTCTGGCTGTTCAACATGGCCGACGACCCCACGGAACAAAACAATCTGGCGGATCAAAACCCTGAAAAGGTCGCCGAATTGTTGGCCCTGTTGGACGCCCATAACGCGGAACAGATGGATCCGGCGTGGCCCGCCCAGCTTGAAAGCCCCATCACCATTGACAAAACCCTGGCGGAACCGTTTGTTGATGGCGATGACTATGTGTATTGGCCGAATTAGTATCGCCGCGATGGGCCTGCTGGTGCTGGTGGCGCCGGCATGGGCCGAAATGGTTGCCTTTGACGGCGGCGACACGCAAATCGGGTCGCTGCGCGGTTTGCCCAGCGAACGCCCGGTGATGCAGCGGAATGTGGCGCCCTTCAAGCTCGACCGATCCCCTGTGACGGTCGAAAAATTTCGCGCGTTTATTCAAGATACCCAATACCAAACGGAAGCCGAGAAGTTCGGTTCCGCGGCGGTCATGCAGATGACCACCGGCTATTGGTATTTGCAAGAAGGCGCCACATGGGAAAAGCCGTTTGGCCCCGATGGGAATAGGGCCCCGGCGGGTCATCCGGTGACGCAGGTTTCGTGGAATGATGCTAACGCGTATTGCGCCCATTACGGCAAACGCCTGCCGACAGAAATCGAATGGGAACATGCGGCCCGCTTCGGCAGTGAGGGTGAGGTGGCCTATGCCTTCGGCGATCAGCTGGTCAATGAAGGAACGTTTCTGGCCAATGTGTGGACGGGTGTGTTTCCGATCATCAATACGGAACAGGACGGCTACAAATTTACCAACCCTGTGGGCCATTTTGGACGCACGCCCGCGGGCCTCACCGATATGGCGGGCAATGTGTGGGAGTGGACATCCGATTGGAAACGTCCTTATAAGGACTATGACGCTGAGATCACGGTGACCCAAGCGTCGGAAAAAATCCAACGGGGCGGATCGTTTCTGTGCGACGCGAATGTGTGTCACGGTTTTCGCGTTTCCGCCCGGCAGTCGTCGACGCCGGACAGCTCGCTGATGCATGTGGGCTTCCGCTGCGCGGCGGACAATTAAAGCGCGTCTTGCGGCAAAAAATGGGCTATGGTGCCCGCAGTGCATCACTCACGAATGACGATCTCTGAACCTCATGACACCAAAGCTCAGGCGCGCCTCTATCGAGGACCACGCTCTCGTCCTCGGCTTTTTAGCTGACTTTTATGTGGAGTCCGGCTTTGATCTGGATCGTGACCGCGCCGCCAGTGCCATCCATCGCCTGATCGAAAACGAAGCTTACGGCCACCTCTATGTGATCGAAGTGGATGCGGCGCCCGTGGGCTATACCGCGCTGACATTTGGGTTCAGCCTTGAATTTGACGGGCGTGACGGCATCATTGACGACCTATACGTTGCACCGACCTATCGCGATCAGGGCATTGGGTCCGCTGTCGTGGAGCTGGTATTGGAAGCGGCGCGTCAAGAAGGGCTAAATGCGGTGCATCTGGAAGTGGACCATGAGAATGAACGGGCAAAGAAGGTTTATTTTCGGGCCGGCTTCAAGGACTATAAGAGACAACTGTTGAGTTGCCACCTTCGCAATCCCTTGGGACACTCAAACGATAAGTGACCGCCATGGCAGAAAACAAAACACAGCCCAGTGACGTAAAACCGGAAGATTTCCTGAAAAATGTCGAGCACCCCAAACGGCGGGAAGATGGGTTTGTCCTGTTGGATCTGATGAAACGCCTGACGGGCTGGCCGCCCGTGATGTGGGGTCCCTCCATTATTGGATTTGGCAGCTATCACTACAAATATGACAGCGGGCGTGAAGGTGATTTTCTGGTGACCGGATTTTCGCCGCGCAAGACAGCACTGACGGTGTATATCATGCCCGGTTATCGCGACATCGGTCATTTGCTCGACAAACTCGGCAAACACAAAACGGGCCGGTCCTGTCTTTACATCAACAAGCTCGAAGACGTGGATATGTCCGTCTTGGAAGAGATTATTGTGGAGGGCCTCGATTACATGAAGAAAAAATATCAGGTCACGGATCGACTGAAAAAGGATGCAAAATGAAAACAGCCGTTGTCACGGGCACAAGCACGGGAATTGGGCTTGCCACCAGCGTATTGTTGGCGAAGAAAGGTTGGCACGTCTTTGCCGGTATGCGAAATCTTGCCAAGGCGGATCCTTTAAGAGAAGCGGCGGCCACTGACGACCTGCCGATTGATGTGATCCAGTTGGATGTGACCGACACTGCGTCTGTGAAGGAAGCGTTTGCTCTGGCGTCGGCAAACGGGCCGGTGGACGTGTTGGTCAATAATGCCGGTATTGGCGGGGCCGCGCCCCTGGAACTGGTGCCGGAAGAAGAACACCGCGGCATATTTGAAACGAATTATTTTGGCTTGGTTGCCTGCATTCAGGAAGTGATGCCGGCCATGCGCGAGGCGCGTTCCGGTACGATCATCAATATCAGTTCCATTGTTGGTGTCATGCCAACGCCAAACCAGATCCCCTATTCCGCGTCGAAATGGGCGCTCGAAGGGCTGAGCTTTGCCCTGGCGCACGAGCTCTATCGGTTCGGGGTTCGGGTTTCCATGGTTGAGCCTGGCGTGATCATGACGAAGATTTTCGATAACTCCGCCCCGGCGACACGGTATGATAAGCATTCGCCCTATCAGTCCGTCATGCGGAGAAATGGCAAAATTTACGCGTCTGGTTTTGAGCTCAATACCCAGCCTGAAACGGTCGCTGAGGTCATTCACGAGGCCATTACCACGCCAAACTATAAACTGCGCTGGCCGGCCGGTCCGGATGCGGAAGAAGTGGTGGCGCGGATGAACTCCTACCAGCCGGAAGAATTTGTCACGCTGGGCGCGGACCTGTCGGATGAAGAATATAATGAGCGCTTTCATCATTTGACGGGCATGAAGCTTTAGAAGCGCTGCGCATGACGGATCCTGCATCGACCCAACGCGACCATCACTGGGGCATCGCGATTATCGCCGTGGCGGCCTCCGTATGGTTGATGACCTATGCGAAAGACCTGCTCATTCCGCTGGCGGTCGCCTTGCTCATCTCGTGGGTGATTGATGCCCTTGCGGATGGCGTTCAATCCTTAAAACTGGGGCCGGTGCAGCTTCCGGGGTGGGCCTCGTTGGCGGTGGCGTTGTCGATCATGGTCATCGGCATGACGGGGGCGGGCGTGTTGATCGCCGAGAATGCCTCGGAACTGATTGATCGTGCCCCCGGCTATGAGGAGAAGCTTGATCAGCTGCTGTTGGAAGGGGCGGCTTTTCTAGGTCTCAAACAGACCCTCAATTTAAGCGGCTTGTTTGCCATGGCCGATCTGTCGGCCGTCCTCACGCAAACCGCGCGCGCCTTGAGCGAACTGATCGGCAACGCGTTTCTGATCTTTATCTATGTGGGGTTCATTCTGGCGGAAGAACGCATGTTCGACCGGAAGATCGCCATGTTCTTTGTGAGCAAGGAACGCGAAGAACAAGTGCGCGACATGTTGGAGCAGGTAACGATCCGCATTCGGTCATATCTGTGGATGAAAACGCTCACCAGTTTGATGACCGGTCTTGCGAGCTATGTCATCCTCATGATCTTTGCGATTGATTTCGCCCTGTTCTGGTCTTTTTTAATCTTTATGCTGAATTTTATCCCGGCGATCGGTTCGATCGTGGGGGCGATTGTGCCGGCGCTGATGGCGCTGGTTCAATATGGCGATCCACTGGTAGCGTTGCTGGTTCTGGCAGCATTGGGCGTGGTGGCCCAGTTCTTTATCGGCAACTTCATCGAACCGCGCATGATGGGGCGGTCGCTCAATCTCAGCCCGTTCATTATCATCCTCAGCCTGTCCGCCTGGGGCTTTGTCTGGGGAATAGCGGGAATGTTTTTAAGCGTGCCGTTGACGGTGGTCGCGATGATCATCTGCAGCCATTTCGAGGCAACGCGCCCCATCGCCGTCGTCTTATCCAGCGATGGGGAAATCGTAAGGCCGAAAAGCGCAACGCCGACGGCCTGACATATTGTTTGATCGGTTACCGGCCTCGGAATTCCGGTGCCTTCTTTTCCACAAAGGCTTTTGCGGCGCCTTTATGGTCTTCCGTCATAAAGGTGCGGATCATGTGCATGGCTTCCATGTCCAGCACATCTTTGAGAGTGCCGTCGATGGCCATGTTCAGGTTTTTCTTCATATAGCCCATGGCAATGGTAGGGCCGTTGGCGAGCTTGTCGATCCATTTCTGGGCTTCAGCCGCCAGTTCTTCTTTGGGAACTGCTCTGGTGACGATGCCTAATTTTTCCGCTTCCGCGCCGGTGATCACATCGGCGGTGAGGTAAAGTTCCCGTGCTTTGGCCGCGCCCACAAGCTGGGTGAGGAAGAATGACCCGCCGTAATCGCCCGCAAGGCCGACCTTGGCGAAAGCTGTTGTCAGTTTTGCAGTGTCTGCCGCAATGCGGAAATCACACGCCAAGGCGAGCGAGAACCCGGCACCGGCGGCCGGTCCCGGAATGACAGCGATGGTCGGCTTCGGCATTTCATGAATGAGGCGGCTGGCTTCCATACCGCTACGCAGATTGTGCACCCGGTCTTCCAGATCAAATTCACTTTGGGTGTTGGACGATGCGCTTTTCGCAAACCCCTTAACGTCACCGCCCGCGCAGAACGCATCACCATTGCCGGTCAACACGACCGCGCGGATGTTTCTATCGGCCCCATGACGCTTAAGGGCATCTGTCAGTGCCTCCAGCATCTCGCCGGTCATTGCGTTTCTTGCTTCCGGCCTGTTCATCGTCAGCGTGGCAACGCCGTCTTCCACTTTTTCTAACAGGTCATTTGTCATGATTGTTTCCTCATGTGTTGTGGATATTAAGTCTGTGCTTTGGAATGTGTTTCCGACAAGACGCGTTCGTAGAACGCCAGCGAATCTCGAATGAACACGTCCTTAGTGAATTTCGCTTGGTAATCGCGGGTGCCACCGGCAACGATCTTGTCGCGCAACGCTTGATCGTTCAGGACGGCGTTAATGGCGGCGGTTAATCCGTCCACATCGTCGATGTCAACCAACATGCCGTTATCTTCGTTCACCACGAAGGCTTTCGGGCCGGCAGCGGCAGCGGCCACCAGCGGCTTTTCGGCGGCCCATGCATCCACCGTCACCGTCCCGAAGGGCTCATATCGGGACGGAAACACGCAAACATCACACGCCGCCAGCAATGCGGCGCGATCATCGCGCCATCCTAAGAACCTGACCCGGTCATCAACCCCAAGGTCCGTCGCCTGCGCTTCCAGTTTTTCTTTTAGGGGGCCATCTCCCGCGATCCAAGCATAGGCACCCGGAACGTTGACCAAGGACTGAAGAAGAATGTCCAAGCCCTTTTTCCAATGAAGGCGCGCCAAGGCCAACAGAACCGGTGCCCCTTCGGGTGTGTCAAGTTCCGCCCGTGAGGTCGGGGTCACATCGGGAAATTCAGCATAGGTATGAATGAGTGCTGCTTTCTCCGGTGCAACACCTTGTTCGACAATGTGGCGTATCAAATCCGGCGTGAGGCCGATGTGATACTCACAATTCCGAAAACGCTTCAGCTTGTAGTAGCCGCCATACCACCCCACATTTGCGGCATCGCTTGAAATGGCATAGGTGCCGGCCCGGCCCATCCAATATTGTATGATGTCTGGCGCAAAGTCGGATGCCGCTTTCTCAATGGCTTTTTTTGTGGGCCACTGAATATATCGATTGAAGCTGGCTGTGGTGACGCCGATGCCTTTTTCCGTCAAAGCGGACAGGCGAAAGTCATTATTCGCACGCGTCACCACATGCTGTGACAGGCCCCCATCGGCAAGGGCCAGTACATCTTCAAGGAAGATGTTTTCAGCGCCGCCTGTCGGGGCGCCCGCCATGACATGCATCACTTTCATAATCGACTGATGGCCCTGTATCGGTGACTACCAAATTCCGGTGTTCGGCATGGACGCCCAGGGTTCCGCCGGTTCCAGCGGTTGTCCGGCCTGCAGCAATTCCACTGAAACATTGTCGGGTGAGCGGACAAACGCCATGCGCCCATCTCGCGGGGGACGGTTGATCGTCACCCCTTTATCCATGAGGGATTGGCACAGCTCGTAAATATTATCAACGCTGTAGGCAAGATGACCAAAGTTGCGCCCCTCTCCCAGGTCTTCCGGGTCCCAGTTGTGGGTCAGCTCCACCTGGGCGTCTTCATTGCCGGGAGCGGCTAGAAATACCAGGGTAAAACGGCCCTCTTCACTGTCATAGCGGCCCATTTCTGAGAGGCCCAGCTTGTTGCAATAAAAATCTAAGGACGCGTCTAAATCGGTCACACGCACCATGGTGTGGAGATATTTGATCGACATTCATCACCTGTTAACGATGTTTGCGGGGGAGGCAAGATGCCGTGCTTTAAGCCTCTTTAACCCTGTGGACGTAGCCTAGGCGAATTAGCACCCAACTTCCAGGGGAACGCAGGTTATGACGGCGCAAGTGCCGATGTCCAATGGCGCTGAGGCGCCGTCTGAAGAAGACCAACTGGCCTTGAAAGTAGCGGAGGCCAAGGCCGCCGTTGCGTCACTTGGCGACCAGTTCCTCTCTTTCATTGCCGACGATGTCAGCAAACTCAGCCAACTTGTCAACGATGCCAAAACAGACCTAGATGGGCGCATGGACCATATTCAGGGTATGTTCCACATCGCGCACAACCTAAAAGGCCAGGGTGCGTCGTTTGGCTATAATCTTCTCACCGAAGTGGCCGATCGGCTGTGCTACCGCACCCGAGATGTTACCCAAGTGGATGATGTCTGTCTGGATGCCATCGGATTTCACGTGCGGGCCATCCAAGTGATTGTCGATGGACAGATCAACGGCATGGGGGGCGAGAAGGGGGCGGCGCTGCTGACCAAACTGTCCGCCTTGCCGGCGCCCGTATTCCCGCCCGTGACCGAGACGAACGACCTCTGACCGCGCGCTGGGACTCATCGCCATGAATCAGCAAATCTCGTTTCGGAAACTCTCTCAACGAGACGTCGATACCATGATCGACAAACATGAACGCTTGTTCGGCGGACGTCTGGGCGGTGCGCGGGCGGTGTTCGCCTATTGTGATTTGTCAGGTCTCGATCTCAGCAATCGACAGCTTTCCGATGCGGATTTCACGGGTGCCATTTTAGCCGGCACCAATTTGTCGGGCGCCACATTGGACAATGCGATTTTTTTCGTCGCCGACCTCAGCCGGTCATCCATGTCCGGCTTGCGGGCCCGCCGCGCGGATTTTCGGGGTGCCGTGCTTCAAGGCGCCAATCTCAATTCCATTGATCTTTATCGGGGCGATTTTCGCAAAGGAGCGGTCGCTGAAAGTGACCGTCAAGGCCGCCTAAAATATCTCTCCCATCCGATTGGGGCGGAAACACTGCCATCCGCCCTACTGGGGGCGGAAGCGACGGCCTATGGCATGCGGCGTGCGCGTGGGGGCGCGCCTGCCGATTTTACGGACGCGCAGCTGAAATCCGCCCGCATGGTGGAAGCCAATCTAAGGGATGCCGTGTTTCACCGGGCGTGTTTGACAGGTGCGGATTTTTCCGGCGCTCAATTGGCCGATGCCGATTTTTCAGGGTCTGTCTTGATCGGAACGTTGTTCGCGCAAGCGACCATGGATGGCGCAAATTGGTCGGATGTGTTGGATGATCAGCAGTCCAACAAAAAATTGACCGTGTTGGACCGGCCGTTACCCCAGCTTCTCGAAGAGCATGAAAGTTGGGCCAAAAGCGGTGGCGGAAAAGGCCAAGCCCAGATACTGGAAGATGTGGATTTTCGCCGTTTGCCCAACCTGGTGGGGCGCGAACTGACCGCTCTTGTCGCGCCGAACGGATGTTTTTACGGCATGGACCTTACCGGTGTGAAACTGCAGGGGGCGCATCTTCAGGGCGCGGATTTGCGGGCTGCGAAATTGGACAATGCCGATCTGCGGGGGGCCAATCTGACCGGCGCCAAACTGTCCCGGGCCAGTCTTAAAAGGGTGCGCCTTGAACCTCTCAAAATGAAGGATGGGCGCCTCACTCAAGCGGTTTTGAAGTCGGCGATGTTGCGATTCGCCACCTTAGAAGGGGCGAACCTCACCTCCACCCAATGTCACGGAGCCGATTTCTCTTATGCAGTCTTGCGTTCCTGCGTGCTCCAAGAAACGGACTTTTCATCGGCGCTTTTGACAGGTACCTATTTACAACATTCGGCGCTTCGGGATTGTTTGCTTGAGGGCGCTGAAGGGGCAAATCCGGTAGCGGCCTGAAACGCTTAACATCGCGCCACATGCGGGCCTGTCGTCCGCAAGACAATAAAAAGGTTTAGATATGCAGTTTCTCTCACCAATAGTCGATTGGTTGGCGAAGCAAAAAATTTCTATTGTCTTGGCACTGACGGTGTCCGTGACCGCTCTGGTGATCTTTGCCGTGGCGGCCATCTTGGCATTTGGCGGTTTGGGTGAAAACGGCAGCGATCTACGCCTGGTGGAGAAACGCGCTAAGGCGGGGACTGAACTTGCCGCCACGCGGGCTCAAACATTTCTGCAGCCGCTTGAAAGCTTGCTGGACCACATGGAACGGCGCGTTCGGGCCGGCGATGTTAATTTTTCGGATATTGAAAGCGTTAAGGCGTCTTTGCAGGCGTCAATGGGACCATCGCCTCAAATACACATTGCCGGTTATTCTCTCTACCGGGGCAACACTGTGCTGGTTCAGCGGACGGAGGGAGATGCGTTTGAGACCCAGTTGGAACCGGGCATCTTTGGCGCCCCCATCTGGAACAAGGATGCCGACTTTTCGGGAAAGGTTCTTGCACCGGTTCTTTATCAGGAAAGTACCCAGCAAACCCTGATCCCGCTGATACGCCGCATTCAAATTGACGACGAAACGCGGATCCAAATTGTTGTCGCGGCAACCGCGTCGGCGTTTTCGGAATGGATGACCGCGTCATCCGACATATTGGACAGCGGGGCATTTACCCTCTACGGGCCGGATCGTGTGCTGGCTCATCCGCAAACCAATGGTCTTACGCGAAATGCCGACGAGGCCGATCGGTCCCCCCTTCCTCATGTGAGTGAAACCAAAGACCCGGTATTGCTGGCGCTGTGGCGCGATAAAACAAAACCCGTCAGTTTCGCGACCGGCGAAGCAGCGGAACCGCAAAACACCAAAGGGCGGTTTCGATATCGCTTGGCCACCGTTTCCGGCGGGGCCGTTTTGGTTCCCTTGGTCGAACTTAACGGCCTCACCGAACAAACCTGGCTAATCGGAATTAAAGTGCCGTTCGATGCGTCGGCCTTAAGACAGGCCAGTAACAGTCAGGCAACGTGGGTTACCCTGATTGTCGGGGCGCTGTTAATAGCGCTGACCTTCGCGCTTGCCCGCCTTATCACGCAACCGTTGGACGGTTTAGCGGAGACCGCGCGACAAGTGAGCCGCCTGCAACTGGATAACATACCGCGTTTGCGGCCAAGCATTTTTCGCGAGTTCAACGATGCGGCCGACGCCTTCAAAACGATGACTGTGGGGTTGAACTGGTTCCAGTCCTATGTGCCAAGCGCGCTTGTCCGGAAACTGCTGAAGCAAGCGGATGACGGGGAGCTGCAGCCGGAAACGAAAACGGTGACCATTATGTTCACCGATGTTGTCGGGTTTACTCAGTTGTCGGAGCGTATGGAAGCCCACGATATCGTGGACATGCTGAACGAGCACTTTTCATTGGTGGGGCAGTGCATCGACCAAGAAGCTGGAACCATCGACAAATATATTGGCGATAGTCTGATGGCGTTTTGGGGCGCGCCGGATCAACAGCCGGATCACGCGATCCGCGCCGTTGATGCGGCGGAAGCCATTGCAACGGCGTTGGCGGATAAAAATGAGATGCGGCGCGATCTAGGCGAAGACCCAATCACGATGCGGATCGGGATTTTTACCGGACAAGTTTCCGTTGGAAACATTGGTGCGCCTGGCCGCATCAACTATACGGTCATTGGGGACGCTGTGAATGCCGCTCAGCGGCTTGAGAAGCTCGGGGGCACCCTTATGGAGGACGACGAGGAAGCCGTCATTCTAATCAGTGCCGAAACGATTGCCTCGATAGAGCGGAATGCGTCGGATCTGAACAAGAAAGTACCAAAAGAACGTTTTCGGCATATTGGAAATCATGCCTTGGAAGGACGCAGCGAGCCCACGGGTGTCTACCGATTGGCTTAAGGTCTAGCCCGGAAGCGCTTTAATTGTTGGCGGATTTTTGGCGCGGTACGAAAGGCGTTACGGTCGAGCCTGATGTCTCTTTTCCCCGTACCGCCTGTGATGTACGCGAAGCGATGAAAGAGCCAATGCGGGAAATAGACCCTTTGGTTTCCGACAGTGACGCATATTGCTGAAACACATGGGGCATGCCATCGAACACTTCGACGCTGGCATTTATGCCTGCCGCATCTGCTTTGTCCGAAATGCGTGTGGCATCGTCCAATAGTACTTCCTTGCTGCCAACATGGACCAGCAAGGGCGGCAAATTCTGAAAATCACCGAACAGAGGTGACGCAAACGCGTTTGTCGGGTTCGTGTTTTTAAGATAGTGGCGCGCGCACACCGCCAGATTTGCGAAGGTCACCGTTGGGTCGGATTTTGCGTTCCGCAACAGGGACCATCCTGACATGGAGAGGTCCGTCCACGGAGAAAGGCCAACGACAGCCGCGGGAAGTGGCGCACCGCCATCTCTCAAGGCCATGCAGGCAGACAAGGCGAGGCCGCCACCGGCGGAGTCGCCGACCAATACAATGCCTTGGGGTGTGGTGCCATTTCCGAGAAGCCATCTGTAAGCGGAAATAGCGTCGTCTAGAGCCGCTGGAAAAGGATGTTCCGGTGCTAGGCGATAATCAATGACCAAAGCCCGCGCTCCCGCGGCTTTCGCGATTTCAGCGACCAATGGTCTGCGGGCTTCCGCCGATCCAAAACAATACCCGCCACCGTGAAAGTAAAGAATCACCCGATGGGATTCGATGGTGGACGGGGTAACCCATTCGCCTTTAACGGATCCGAGAGAGACGGGTGTTACCTCAACATCTTGAGGCATTTTCGGGTTTTTAGCGGCGTTTTCTTCTTTTTGCCGTCGGGCAATGATGGCGGTGTCAGGCGTTAAGGACCGACCACGTGTGGACCTAAGATACAGGTTCAAAAATCTGCTGCGCCAACTTGCCATCGGCCAATCTATCCCACTCAATTTCGATTAAGTCGACAGGACACATTTGACGACCAGGGGATCCGCGATACCGCGCGTTTCCAGGCGAAGCCAAGCTTGCTACGCAGCGCTGTCGCCGTATCCCCCAAAAGATCACTGGTCCTCACATAACGGGACGAATCTAAGTGAGTCAAGGTGATCAACTGGTAAACGCGTGTGAAATAGGCGCATCAGACGCCACGAGGCACGTAAAAGGGAGCGCACCATTTGGTGCGCTCCAGGGAGGGGAGGGGAGAGAAATTAGGCGGCTTTTTTGTCTTCAATCACCTTCGCGCCTGTGTTGCCGGTGATTTGGATCTGACGAGGCCGCTGCTCTTCAGGAATTTCGCGGACGAGATCCACATGAAGAAGACCATGTTCAAGCGACGCATTGGTGACCTTTACATGATCGGCCAAGTGGAATTCGCGTTCGAATGCACGTCCGGCGATCCCCCGATGGAGATAACGCGGGGTTTCGTCTTTATCCGTATGTTTGCCGGAAACTTTCAGTTTGTTTTCCCGAACTTCGATGTTCAGGTCATCAATGCTGAAGCCCGCGACCGCAATCGAAATGCGATAGGCGTCCTCTCCCGTGACTTCAATATTGTACGGCGGATACGAGCCTACGGACGCATCCAACCGCGTTGCCGAATCCAGACGGTCGAAAACACGGTCAAAGCCAACGGTGGAACGATAGAAAGGTGAGAAATCGAGTGTGCGCATGACACATCCTCCTTTTGAAGCGATATGTAAAATTCGATCCGCCCAAAACGGGCCGGATCTAGATGTAAAACGGACCCGATCATCGGCATCCGTTGACTAGATATGGGGTGGGCTTTCAGGCGTTCAAGAGGTTTGCCCGCCGATCCAGCGCGGCCCCCAAAAGGCGATGGGCACAAGAATCAGGCCGATTAGGGTTAACGGCCATAAACCATGGGGCCACAGAAGCGCCAGCGCGGCAACGGCGTAAAGGGCCAGCCAAACAATAGGCACCCGCTTGCCAAACCCCCCTTGCAGAAGCCCCGCGGCGGCGGCCAGGCCGAAAACGGCGGGCACAAAGACGATCATCGCATCCAAGGCGTTGCCCCATATGAGCGGTGTGTACGCCATCAGAAGGGGAACGATATAAAGCCCTTTGGCGTGCTTCCACGCGGTCAGTCCCGTTTCCATCGGCCGGCTTCCGGCAATGCCGGCTGCCGCAAAGGCCGTAAGACACACCGGCGGGGTCACGTTCGAATCTTGGCTGAGCCAGAAGATAATAAGGTGGGCCGCAAGCAGAGAGCCGGTTACGAGCGCGGCAGGCAACAGGGATTCGGACACCAGCTGAGACATATCGGCGGGGACGGCCGCCGCAATCTCTGTAGCCTGATGATAGGACATGGGGGTGCCAAGCTGTGCCGCCAGATCGGGCTGTGTCAGCAACATCGAGGCCTGCAACATGTCGCTTGTTGCGCCAGAGGCAATGGCGGCGATCACTTGCTGGTCCAGAATTAAAGATTGAATGGCCGGTGCCGCCAAAGTGGCCAGCACCACATAGGCCGCGGTGACCGGTAACCCCATGCCCAGTATGAGAGAAGCGATCGCCACCAGCGCCAGCGTCACCAGCAGACTGCCGCCTGCCCAATTGGTGATCATCAGCGAGAAGGTGTTGCCGATCCCCGTTGTGCTGATGACATTCACCACAATGCCGATGGCCACCAGCAAGACGGCAGTGCCGGCCATGGTCTTGGCACCGTTTTCCAGCGCCTCGCGTATGGCTTCAATACCCATCGGATGGGGGGTCAACCAAGAGGCGGCAATGACAATGACGATTGCCATGGCGGCCGCAAAAACAGGCGTGAACCCGATCATCAAAAACCCGACCAGCGCCGCCAAGGGCAACAAAAAGGGCCACCCTTCCGCAAGGCTCCGTAGCAGTGGTTTTGTGCTGTCATGGGTGGGTGTTAGGCCTTGGCGCACGGCTTCAATGCGCACGAAATAGGCCACCGAGAGGAAGTAAAGCACAGCAGGCAAAAGGGCGGCGGCGATGATGGTGAGGTAACTGACGCCCGTGAAATTGGCCATGATAAAGGCGCCGGCGCCCATCACCGGGGGCATCAATTGCCCGCCTGTTGAGGCTGCGGCCTCCACACCGGCTGCAAAGCGTGGCGAAAAACCGCTTCGCCGCATCAGCGGAATGGTGATGACACCGGTGGCCACCGTATTGGCGATGGCAGACCCGCTGACAGATCCCATCATGCCGGAGCTGATGACGGCCACAAAACCGGGTCCGCCGGTGGTGCGGCCCGCCGCGGCTTGCGCAAGCCCCACGATGAAATCACCGGCGCCGGACCGGACCAGAAAGGCGCCAAACAATATGAACATGAACACATAGGACCACGAGATTGTCGCAATGGTGCCGAACATGCCGTCGGACGAAAAATAAGCGCGATAGAAAACCGTTTCCCAGCTCAAGCCCGGAAAGTTGAAGATACCGGTGATGGCCGGTCCCCAAAAGGCGACATAGCTCAACGACAGAATGATCAGTGTCGGGACGATCCAGCCCGTGGTGCGGCGAGTGAGGTCGATGGCGAGAACAACGGCTGTTACGGCGAAAAACCAGTCTAGCGTATTGAGCTTGACGCCGCGCTCGTAAAGGGCATCTTCCGCAAAGATCAAGTAGATTGCACACGCCAATACAAGACCAGCCAAAAAAGCATCGATCACAAATCCAAGTCCGGCCCAGCGGTTTTGGCGGTTTGGTATGGAGGGCGTTGTCAAAAAACACAGGGCCCCGAACAGGCCGAAGTGGAGGGCCGCGACCCACAGGTCCGGCACATTGCCAATCGTATTGAAATAGAGATGTGACACCGACGCCAGCAGGGCAAGGCCGGATATGAGCCAACTCGGCGCGAGCCCCCTTGCGGTGTTCTGTTCGCCCGACACAGAAAGTTACTCGCCGGTTGGGGCCTCTGGCAGAGGAACGTCCATTTCTGTGAAGTATCGCGCCGCGCCGTCGTGAAGCGCCAGGGGCAGACCGTCAAACGCACTGTCCAGCGAGATGGATTTGGTTGCCGGATGGATATTGTTCAGGAAAGCAAGGTTTTCAAAAATGGCTTTGGTGATTTCGTATACGTCGTCCTCCGGCACATCTGCCCGAACGGCCAGGACATTCGGCATGGAGACGGATGCAATGTCTTCCTCTTGGTTCGGGTAGGTGCCTGCGGGAATCACAAAGCGGGAATAAATGTTGTATTTGGCGTTTGCCTGGGCCAGGTGTTCATCGGTAAAACTCAGCACACGGACTTTTCCACCAAGTCCAGCATAGGCACGTGTGACGGCGCTGACGGGAATGCCGGCGGGAATGTTCATGCCGGCGATGGTGCCGTTTTGCAACGCATCGGCACTGGGACCATAGCCCTTAAAGACCAAGGAAAAGGTGTCGTCCGCGGGGATGCCAAGGGCGCCCAAGAGGAACCGGCCCGATCCCTCGGCCCCAGAATTGCGCTTGCCAATGGAAAAAGACCGGCCGCTGAGCTGTTTTAGGTCGTCCATCGTGCCGCTGGTGGCAAATTGCTCGCGTACCACGAAGTGTTCCACATTTTGCCAAAGGGTGGTGATGGCGCGCAGATGATCTTGCGGACCGTCCGCTGCCAAGGGGCCTGCGCCATCCGCTGCCCATGCGGCGTAGATCCCTTGAAGGATGGCAAGCTGTGCCTCCTTTTCGCGCAGCAATTTAATGTTTTCGGCAGAACCGGCGGAACTGATGGCCGACAGCGACAGGCCTTTCGTCGGTTGCAGTTTCACTTTGCTCAATGTAGCGATCGCGACACCAACTGGATAATAGGTGCCGCCGGTTGTTGCCGTTGTCAGGATGTAGGATTTGTCGGCGGCGTTGGCTGTCTGGCCGCTAACGCTTGATAAAAATATCAGCACCGCAATTGCAGATAATTTGAGGCTAAATTTGTTGGTCACGCGACAATTCCACCCACTAACGAATGATTAAGATCTCTTATCATTTTCATACTGTGTTCACCCGAAAAGGTCATCATTCGGGTGTCACAGGGATTGAATACCACATATTCGGGGGTCATCTGTAGGCGAGTTCGTGAGTGAGTAGATTATGTCGACATCAGCACCACTAGACACCAAAGAAATTGCACCGGAAGAAGAGGTCACAAAGCGCCGCTTTCCGCGCTTTGCCCTGAGCGGTCGGGCCATGGCCCGCGCGCTTGCCGAACTTACCGGAACGGCCAGCAAGCAAGTCGCCACCCAAATTCGTCCGGACCTTCCGGAAGAAGATGTGGATTTGATGGCGCAGCGCATTTCGGACTGTCTGGCGGGTAAAGGCGGCGCCGTCTCTGCACGGGCCAGTGCGGCTGATTTAGGGCGCGCCTATCTGCGGCTGACACCGGAAGGAAAGGCACGCTTTTTTGACCTGTTGCTCGATCGATTCGGCCCTGATGTAGAAGCCATGAGAGGGGCCGCGGCAGATTTTGCGAGCCTTGAAGGCGGTGAGGATGTGGCGGGTGCGATTGCACGCATGCGTCAGGCCATGAATTCCCCTCGGATTGAGCTGTTCAAACAGTTCAACAGCCTGGAAGAGGGCATCAAGTTTTTAGTGGACATGCGGGCTGACCTATTGGGATTGCTCAGCGGCACGCCCGCTTTCAAGATCATCAGCGATGAGCTGCGCGATCTGCTGGCGTCTTGGTTCGACATCGGGTTTTTGGATTTGCGCCAAATTACCTGGGACGCGCCGGCGTCCTTGTTGGAAAAGCTTGTCTCTTATGAGGCGGTTCACGAAATCCAGTCCTGGGAAGACCTCAAGAACCGGCTGGACTCGGATCGCCGGTGCTATGCCTTTTTCCACCCCAACATGCCGTCAGAGCCTCTGATTTTTGTAGAAGTCGCCTTGGTCAGCGGTATGGCGGACAATGTGCAGACACTTCTGGATGAACACGCGCCTGCGGGCGACCCGGACAATGCGGATGCGGCGATCTTTTATTCGATTTCCAATGCGCAAGCAGGGTTGGCGGGTGTTGGCTTCGGCAATTTCCTCATCAAACGGGTGGTGGATGAGCTGTCGCACGAATTCCCGAACCTGAAGACCTTTGCTACACTGTCGCCGATACCGGGGTTCCGCCGATGGCTCACCAAAGCGATTGTGGGACCGATGCCGTTGCTCAACGCGACGGAAGCACAAGCCATTGGCACTCTGACCGAGTCGCGGGAACCGGCTGCGGCTTTGCTCAGCTATTTGGATGAAACCGATTGGCACCAAGACAACATTGCCTCCGGTATCCTCAAGCCGATTCTCATGCGTCTCTGTGCGCACTATCTGCTCAATGAGAAACGCCCGTCGCAGCCTGCGGATCGCGTGGTGGATCCTGTCGGGCACTTCCATTTGCTCAATGGCGCGCGTGTGGAGCGGCTCAACTGGCTTGCGGACCGCTCCGCCAATGGCCTGTCTCAATCTGCCGGCATGATGGTCAACTATCTCTATCGCATGGCAGAGATTGACAGTAACCACGAACGCTACAAGGGCAACGGCCAGGTGGTGTCTTCCAGCGGTGTCCGCAGTCTCGTATAAGCTTGATACCATCCGCAGCCGGCGGCACACCAGCCGGCTGTGCGATCAACGCGTCTTAATTGGCGGCGTTTGACGCAAAGATCTGTTTTGGAATCTGGTAAGATCCGAGCATCGACAAGGTGGACGCCACCTGATTGCCTTCCCACACATCTTCAGCATTCACCACATATTCGGCGTCACCAACCAAACCGTCATATTTGCCGGTGCCGGAAACGAAGCGCACATGTCCCAGCACGGTGCTGCGATGGTAACGTTGTAAGATCGTATCGCCTTCCGTATCCGTGATTGTGCAAAACCCGGTCTGGTGTTCAGGCTCGTTGGTGAAATAGCCGATGGCGAAACATTTCGCTTTCGCATTGTGGAGAAAGCCGGAACCCTCTTTGTTCTCTATTTCCAGCGTGTACTGATAAATGGCACCAGCTTGGTCGTCTCCGAGGTCGATACTTTCATATCCGCCTAACATTTCCATCTCGAGTGAGAAAAGGCCATGTGATTTGAGGTCGTCTGCGTGTGCGTTTGAACAAGCGACCATAACGGCAAATGCCATCGCTACCACGAAGTGAAATCTTTTTACTGAGTAATCGAACGTCGTCATATCTAATTCCCCATTTGTTATAATTTTAGGCCTATGGCCTCTTGTTTTGGGGCAAGGCGGGATTGAATCCGCAATCAAATTTTTACAAGAACGCACGGATCTTCTAATCGGGCGCATGGCGTCCGATACCCGCTCTGTCCGTACTACTCTTTAATGATACTCCTTTTCCCGTCGGCGTCTAGCAAATCACGTGAGTCTAAGGCCGAATTGTCGGCGTATAAGGCGATTTAAGAGTTTCCAGCCGGGGATAGGCCCATTCCAGCCAGTTGCACAGCATGGGGCGGGTTTCACGCGGGTCGATCAATTCATGAACGGAAAAACTTTCCGCACGCGGAAAAGGCGACAGTCTCTGAGCCAACTGCGCTTCCAATTCGTCGCGTGCGGCCTCGGGATCGTCGGACGCATCAATCTCTCGGCCAAACGCGACCGCAACACCCCCTTCTAGGGGCAGTGCGCCCGTTTCCGCCGACGGCCAGGACATCACATGGCCATAGGGACCAAAATGGGCGGCGGCCGCCACGCCATAGGCTTTACGGACAAGGATGCTGGCCCATGGCACGCGTGATTGAACCACCGCGGCTACCGCGGCCGTTCCGTATCGAATGGTGCCGGCCATTTCTGATTCCGAACCAATCATGAAACCGGGTTCATCGACAAAGCTCACAATCGGTAAGTGGAACGCATTACACATATCCACAAAACGTCTAACCTTTTGAGCCCCGTTAGCCGTCATCGACCCGGCGTAATACCGGCAATCATTGGCAAGAATGCCAACCGAATAGCCATCGAGCCGCGCCAAGCCGACAATCTGGCCGCGGCCGTAAGCACGCCCCATCTCAAAAAACGTTCCCTTGTCCACCACATGCTTGATGACCTTGCGCATGGCGAACGGCTTGCGGCGGTCCTTAGGTACAATGTCCAACAGGGCATCTTCCGCGCGGTCCGGTGTGTCACCGGTTGAGAGGCGCTCCGGAAGCTGCCAGGCATTTTGCGGCATGTAGCTTAGAAACTGACGGATCTGGTCGAGGGCTTCTTCTTCAGTGGGGGCGGCATTGTCCACCACACCATTCTTCAGATGAACCGCGGCACCGCCGAGTTCTTCCTTGGTCAGATCTTCCCCGAGGGCGCGCTTGACCAATTGCGGCCCGCCGATCAAAACCTGCGATGTGCCCTCCACCATGACCGAGAAGTGAGACGCCACCAATCGAGCGGCTGGAAAGCCCGCGACAGGTCCAAGTGCGGCGGAGGCAACCGGGACCTGGCCCAATATATTCGCGATCGACAGGAAGCGCGGAGTGCTGAAAACAGGATCGCCTTGCGGGCGGGGATGTTTTGAGCTGCCCGCTACGCTGCCGCCCCCGCCTTCCAACAGGCGGACCAGCGGTACTTTGTAGTGCAGCGCCATATCTTCCGCATAGACACTTTTGCGCAGTCCTGCAGCGTTGGGTGAGCCGCCTTTTAGCGTGAAGTCTTCGCCGCCAACAACAACATTTCGGTTGTTGATTTTCGCCATTCCCATGACGTAGTTGGCTGGCGTAAAGCCTGTTTGTTTGCCGTTTTCGTCGAATTCGGGCGCACCGGCCCCCATGCCTTGTTCTTTGAAGGATGATGGGTCGGCGATTTTGTCGATTCGTTCCCGAATGGTCAGCCGGCCCTTTGCATGGTGCTTGGCAACGCCGTCAGGTCCCCCCTGCTGCTTGGCTAGCCTGCGGCGATCGTGGATTTCGTCGACTTGTTCTTTCCAACTCATTAGGATTCCTTGCGTCAATGCGTTTGGTAGCGTAAAGGGGACAGGTCTGTCCTGCCAGGTAGGTCAGGCGAAATGCCGGTCAAAATCAAGACATAAATTGGCGGGGACTGTGGAGGCGTTGATAAATACCGAGAGTGCGATTTTGCCCCCAGGTGGTGAAGTTCTGTCTTTGCCGCTGGGTCACGTATGCCTTCGAGCCGCCTATTGGCTGCCCCCGAACGGTCAATCCTCTTTAGGCACCGTCGCGCTTTTTAACGGGCGCACGGAATTTATCGAAAAATATTGTGAGGTGATCCAAGAATTGCTGGATCGGGGCTACGCGGTTGCCACGCTGGATTGGCGCGGTCAGGGGCTTTCAAGCCGGTCCCAAGAAAACCGCCTCAAGGGCCATGTGGATGACTTTGCGGAATATGATGAGGATATTGATACGTTTATAAAAGACGTTCTCTTACCCAATTGTCCGGCGCCTTATTTTCTGTTGGCCCATTCGATGGGTGGAAACATCGCCTTGCGGTACTTGTCTCGCCCCGGCAATGTGTTTGACAAGGCGGTCCTGGTGGCCCCCATGACCGGGGTTCATACCAAGCCGATCCCCATGTGGGCGGCAAAGCTTGTGGCCTGGACCGGACATGCGATTGGCCGGGGAGGAAGCTTCGTGCCGGGCGGTGACGGCATTGACCCGCTTGATGAACTATTCGAGAAAAATGCGGTAACGTCGGATGTTGCCCGGTTTGACCGTTATAAATCGTTGCTGCATGCCCAGCCGGACATTGCGACGGGAGCGCCGACCCTTGGCTGGCTTCGGCAAGCCTTCCGTACCATGAAAGAAGTGTCGGCCCGGGACCTGTTGGACAAAATTTCTTGTCCGGTTCTCATTGTTAGCGCCGGAGAAGACACGATTGCCGACAGTACCACACATCCCGCGACGGCGGCGGCGATCCCCATGGGGGAGATGGTGACCGTTCCGGGAGCGAAACATGAAATTATGATGGAGACAGACGATTTACGTCAGATTTTCTGGCGGGCGTTTGATGAATTCTTGTCCGCTGACGGGCAGCAACAATCTACTTCGCCAAAGGAGTCAGCTGGCTGAGGACTTCGGCATGAAGCTCCGGAGTTGCCGCTGCAACCACATCGCCTCCTTGGTCCGCGGGACCACCGCGCCAGTCCGTAATTACGCCACCCGCACCTTGTATGATGGGAATCAATGCCTGAATGTCATAGGGCTTGAGGTCGACTTCCGCCACCAAATCGATCGTCCCGGCCGCTAAAAGACAATAGGCGTAACAATCACACCCAAGGCGGGTTAGCCGCGCGTTTTTGTTTAGATAGGCATACGCCTCTTTCTCACCGGCGGTGAGAAAGAGGTCGGGCGTCGTTGTGCTGAAGATAGCGTCCTTTAACGCCGTACACGCGCTTGTTGAGAGGGCCGTGTTGGTCCCACTGCGTGAGAAAAAGGCCTTGCCGTCGACCCCGCGAAAGCGTTCGCCGGTATAGGGTTGGTCCATTAGGCCGACCACCGGCTGCGTCCCGTCATGCAACGCAATCAGCGTTCCCCACAGTGGTATGCCCGAAATAAAGGCACGGGTTCCGTCAACCGGATCCAATACCCAAGTGTATGCACTGGTACCTTCCTCAAATCCATGTTCCTCTCCCAGAATCCCATGTTCCGGGTACTGTTTCTTGATGTGCTCTCGGATGATTCGCTCTGCCTCCTGATCGGCCCGCGTCACGGGATCAAAATCACCACCGTCCGCTTTGTTTTCGACGGCTGTGCCGCACCGGAAATGCGGCAAGGTCGCATCGCGCGCTGCATCTGCCAGAGTTTCTGCAAAATCGGCAAAGTGGGCATGTGTTGTCATGAGAATCTCTTGGGGTTCGGGCATGTAGGCTGCACAACGTGTCTTGGTGAGCGCCTAAACTGCCCGAAAGCCCCTGCGATCTCAAGCGACCTGATCTTGTTCTTCTTCAGACAAGCATTTTAACAGATCCAGAACACGGGCGCGGGTTGATCCGTCGATAGAGTAAAAGGTCCGCACCAGTTCAATGGTCTCGCGGCTTTCCATTATGCCGCTTGTGGGTAAAGAACTGTCCGAGGCAGCCTGGGGTTGTTCGTCGGGGGCATATCCGTCAAAAAAATAAGCGACCGACACTTCAAGCGCTTGGCTAATTTCCCACAGCCGACTGGAACTGATGCGATTAATGCCATTCTCGTATTTTTGTATTTGCTGGAAGCGAACTCCCACTAAGAGAGCTAACTGTTGCTGTGTAAGGCCCAACATCCACCGCCGATTGCGTAATTTTTGGCCGACATAAACGTCCACGGGATGGACCATAGAGATCGTTCTCCAATTCTTCTGGAGGCGTGTTGATCTCAGGCGTGGCAGTTGGACGCCGAGGCCAACAGCTCGTGCGTTCACTCTTCCTACACCAGGACATATTCTGAATGCAATAATAAATAGAAAAAATTTATTTAGGCGCGTTTAGGTTATAGTCGGATTTCAGTCAATCAACTCGCGATTTCTTCTTTTTGGGCCCGCTTGCGCATATGTGGCAATAACTCTTTCTTTCTTAAGCGAATGAAATTTGGTGTCACCTCAACCAGCTCGTCATCCGCGACATAGGCAATTGCTTCTTCCAAGGGCAAAACCCGATGGGGGGTCACGCGGACCGCGTCGTCTTTGCCGGCGGCCCGAATGTTCGTGAGCTGTTTGGCTTTCAGCGGGTTGACGTCCAGATCATTGTTTCGTGCGTTTTCGCCGATTATCATGCCTTGATAAACATCCGTACCCGGAGCGATAAACAGCGTGCCCCGTTCTTCTAGGTTCCAAAGAGCGTAGGGAACGGCCTTGCCTTGTTCCTTGGAAATGAGAACGCCCGTTGTGCGTCCGTTGATGGGGCCGCGGTATTCATCGTAAGAATGAAAAAGACGGTTCATTACCCCGGTTCCGCGCGTATCGGTCAGAAATTCTCCGTGGTAACCGACAAGACCGCGTGATGGCACATGAAGGGTCAAACGCGTTTTACCGCCGCCGGTTGGCCGCATATCCTCTAGGCTGCCTTTACGGGCGGTAAGCTTTTCGATGATGGCGCCGGTGTAGTTGTCGTCCACATCAATGACCACCTCTTCGATGGGTTCGAGGCGTTTGCCAGTGTCCGGATCTTTCTGAAAAATGACGCGCGGCCGGCTGATCGACAGTTCAAAATCTTCGCGGCGCATGGTTTCCACCAAAATTCCGATCTGCAATTCGCCCCGACCCGCAACTTCAAAAGCGTCCTTTTCTTGGGTGCGTTTGACTTGAATGGCCACATTGCCTTCGGCTTCCCGCATCAATCTTTCTTCGATCACGCGCGATTGCACTTTGCTGCCATCTCGGCCCGCGAGTGGAGAATCATTGATGGAGAACGTCACGGCTAATGTGGGCGGGTCGATCGGGTTCGCTTTGATCGGTTCGTTGCAACTTGGATCGCACAATGTGTGGGCGACCGTTGCATCTGACAAGCCGGCAATGGCGACAATGTCGCCTGCCACTCCTTCCTCGATCGGTTGTCGGGTGAGACCGCGAAACGCTAATACCCGGGTGACGCGGCCAGATTCGATCTGTTCACCATCGATCGATAGGGCTTTGATGGATTGGTTCGGTTTTACCACACCGCGGCTAATGCGGCCGGTGAGGACACGTCCCAAATACGGGTCGCGTTCGACGGTTGTCGCCAACATCTGGAACGGAGCGTCTTCGGCGCCGTCAGCGAGTTTGGGAGCGGGCACTTTTTCGACAATGCAATCAAACAGAGGCGTAAGGTCTTTTCTGTCTGCGGATAAATCGGTGACCGCCCATCCATCGCGCCCCGATGCATAAAGGAGGGGAAAGTCGAGCTGTTCTTCATCTGCGTCCAATGCGGCGAACAGATCGAACACTTCTTCATGAACTTCGTCGGGACGGGCATCTTGCCGGTCAATTTTGTTGATCACCACGATGGGCTTGAGCCCCAGGCGCAATGCTTTTGACGTGACAAACTTTGTTTGCGGCATGGGGCCTTCGGCGGAATCAACCAACAGAATGACACCATCCACCATCGATAGAATGCGTTCTACCTCGCCGCCAAAATCGGCGTGTCCGGGCGTGTCCACAATGTTGATGCGTGTGGTGGTGTCGCCTTGGGTCCATTCGACGCTGGTGCACTTTGCCAAAATGGTAATGCCGCGTTCACGTTCCAGGTCGTTCGAATCCATCGCCCGCTCGGCAACGGTTTGATTTTCCCGAAATGTACCGCTTTGTTTGAGCAGCTGGTCGACCAAAGTTGTTTTGCCATGATCGACATGTGCGATGATGGCAATATTGCGCAGGTCCATGGGATGGAAAGCCTTACAGGTTGGTTATCGAGAGTGTTCTGCGGATCTAAGCCGCGCGCGATCTGCTTAAACGGAAAGCCAGATTATCGACGAACTGCTCTGTACATGCACTCCACGAAAATCGCAATGCGTATTCGCGGCAAAGGGCGGGATCTATCTCGACCGCACGCAGGCAGGCAGCCCGTAAATCTTCGTCTAATGCCCCGACGGGATTGGTCCCGATGATGTTATTTGGGCCTTGAACGGGATAGGCCGCCACGGGAACGCCGCTGGCAAGGGCTTCCAGAATGACAAGCCCGAATGTGTCGGTTTTGCTGGGAAAGACAAAACAATCGCTGGCCGCATAATAGGCACTCAGCTCGTCCCCTGTTTTTGGGCCGGTAAAGTGGACCGCTGGATAGGTTTCCTTGAGGCTGGCCAATTGCGGTCCGTCACCCACAATCATTTTTGTGCCGGGCAGGTCCAAATCCAAAAAAGCTTCCAGATTCTTCTCAACGGCGACCCGGCCCACATAAGACCAAATGGGACGAGGCAAATCGAGCCAGTCTTTAGGCTGCGGCCGGAACGTCTCCAGATCCACACCTCGTTCCCAAAGCCGAAGATTTGTGAATCCGTAGCCTTCTAATTCCTGTCTCAGCGTGTTGGTTGTGACCATCAAGGCCGATGTGGGTCCGTGAAACCACTGCAGGTATTTATAGAACCAGTGCGGCGGCAACCCCGTGCGCGCGTGAATATATTCCGGGAAACGCGTATGAAACGATGTGGTGAACGCCACATTGTTCTGCATGCAATAACGCCGTGCGGCAAGGCCGATTGGGCCTTCCGTTGCGATATGGATGGCATCGGGGTCGAATTCCCGGATGATGTCGGGCGTGTGCCACCAGGGATTCAGTGCCAGCTTGATCTCGGGGTACGAAGGCAAGGGCAGCGTGCTGAACAATCCTGGTTCAAGGTATTTTACGTCGAACTCCATTTTCGATAGTTCTGTGCCCAGAATATCGAGTGTGCGAACGACTCCGTTGATTTGAGGTTTCCACGCATCGGTTGCGACCAACACACGCCGTTTGCCCGACAGCGGGACGCTGTTGGCATTTGCGGCGGTTTCAGGTGGAAGCGAAGTTATCGTCATGGGTTCATTACAAGCGCCAGCCTTGTTAAGCGGCAGCTTGGCTTTCCTCCGTTGCGGTCTCTACGGCACCGCCTAAATTGGTCCAGCGCACGATCGACAAGCTACCCTTGCTATCTTCAACTAGGGCTGAACAACTTTCGACCCAGTCGCCGTCATTACAATAGAGGATGTCTTCGATCGTACGGATTTCCGCATGGTGAATATGGCCACAGATAACGCCATCAACGTCGCGTGACCGGGCTTCCCGTGCCAGTGCCGTTTCATAATTGCCGATATATTCGACGGCGTTTTTGACCTTGTGCTTGAGATAGGCGGACAACGACCAATAGGGCAGACCGAAATTCCGCCGCACCACATTAACGCCGTCGCTTACGACCATCGCGGAGGCGTAGGCCCAGTCGCCCATCACCGCAAGCCATTTGGCGTACTTTACGACGCCATCGAAATGATCGCCGTGAAGAACGAGGAACCGGCGACCGTCTGCCGTTTCAAACACGTCTTCCATGCGCATATCGATGTCCCCAAAGCTGAGGTCGGCAAAGTCGCGCAACGCTTCGTCATGGTTGCCTGGAATGTAGACGACCTTTGTGCCTGTTCGGGCTTTCTTTAGAATTTGGTGCACCACCTCGTTGTGAGATTGAGGCCAATACCAAGAACGCTGTAAGCGCCAGCCGTCAATGATGTCGCCGACGAGATAAAGCGTTTCGCAATTATTGTGGCGCAGAAAGTCTGTCAGCAATTCTGCTTTGCAGCCGCGCGTCCCCAAATGGGTATCCGAAATAAAGATGGTCCGGTGTGAAACGGCGGGCCGCGACGGTTGTTCCGGCTGCGATGGCTCAGCACTCCGACCGTTGCGCCGCAGCCGCCCTAGCGCGGCATTCTTAAGTTTATCCGCAACGGGGCTTTTACTCGTCACAATGGCGGAGCGAAGCTTTTGTTTTGACGATTCAAAAAGGGCCATAGTTTCGCCGGTTGTTGTCTTCACACAGTATACGCAAATTCGAAAGCAACATTCCTGGACAACGCCCTCAAGCATGGCCCCAACTTCGGCCGGACTATCTGTGACTTAAGTGTCGTTTTTATGATTCCGTCCGGCTATTGCGACGCATGCGAAAAAACCACAGTAAAACTGCCATTATGTTGCATACGCACCAAGCGCTTTATGGTCAAGGGGGCGTGTTTGTCGCGATCCAAAGCCCAACATATGGCGTGCTTGGATCACTGATTCGGCTGGTGTGAGAATAGTGCAACAGTGTTGAAAGGTTCCTCTCGCGATTGCCTGAATTTCGCCAATTCTTCTGTTTCTGCCGGATGGCGGTGGGGCCTTGTTGCTGGACCCGTCCGCTGCGGTGTCAGGGCGACAATTATTCGGGCGTGAGGCCTGCCTTTTGTCGACGGCAATGGTCGCATCGCGGCGCGCATTGAAAGGGTTGGGACACGGTCTCCTGATAGGGATGACGATCTGCGCGGCATGGTCCACGAACGGCGATCTTCGCGCCGTCCCAGCAAGGATAAACTGGCGGCGTCTCTAGGACGGCTGATCAGAGCGTGTTCGTTCTGTGACGTGGAGCTGGTTAATCTGGAAATACCATTCTGCGGCTGAGTGCCGGTGTTGTCGCGCCTCAATTGATCCCACGTGGCAAGGACTTTCTGCCGGTACCTCTGGTTCACCGCTTGATTTGTCGAGTGGTAATTCTGGATGGCTGACGGCCACCCATTATGCCGTGATTTGAGCTTCTTTAGATACGTGACGCCGTAGGCCAGGTTTGCGCGCGGATCTAGGGCTTCCTCAACGCTCGTGAAGGCTTGAGGGTGATATCGAAGATTGATTTGCATACAGCCCACGTCAATGCTCTTGACCCCCTGCGCCATTAACGCTCGGACGGCGGCGGCCGCGCTTGCCTTGGTGTCGAAGTGTAGGCTCTTTCCCTGTGCATGAAGGGTCCAGGGCCAGGACATGACTTTACGGCCGTTGGGGCCGCGCCGACCTGTCTCTGTAAAGGTCACTGCCGTGAGGAGAAGTTTCGGGATGCCTTCCTGAATTTCCAAGCGGCGAGCCTCATCCTGGCACGCAAACCAGTCATAAGCAGGCGGCGATGCTGCCCGTGCAGAACAGGGTTGCGTGCAAAGCAAAGCAATGGCCAGAAAACTGCCTAACGATGTGATTGAAGAGCGCATTTTTTTTGGTCGCGCCTTATGCTTGGATTTGATTTGGCCGAAAAATTCCAGGGATAACGCTTGAAACCGCGCAATCTCCGCCCAAATCATCGCAATAAGTCGTTAAGGAACGTTTGAACACCGTGAACGATCTGCACTGCACAATTTGCAGGCAGTGTGCCTAAATCGCGGAAAACGGCGGCGAAACGTCGCAATTCTCGACCATCCTTTCCAAACAATGAAAAAAAATTAGTTGATTTATATGCGCCGCAGTGCAATAGTTTGTGCACCGCGTCATTGCCGATTGGCACTGACGTTGGGCCCTTCCTGGGCGTTTCCTCCCTAGACTTGGGCTGCTGCCACATTGTGGTCGCAGCCCTTTTTTTTCTAGGGGTTTTCAAAGTAACAATGTCGGTTTGTGGAGGGCCTGTCAGATCGGGGTCCGCAAAAACTTGGCATCTATTTGTGCTAAGGCGGCGACCATTGTTGTCATGTCCTCACGCAGCTTTGACAGCTGGTCTGTGCGCTCGAAACTATCTTCGTTCATATAGAGACTGCGCTTGATTTCGACCTGAAGCGCATGGCGGCCATGGGCAGGACGGCCATATTGTTCTGTGTTGAACCCGCCGGCGTACGGATTGTTCCGTGCCACCTTGTAGCCCAGGCTGCGCAGCGTTTGTTCAGCAGTTTGCATCAATACGGGTGCGCAGGCGGTGCCATAACGGTCTCCCAAGACGATATCCGGGCGGTCAGCGCCGGGGTCGTGGTCAAACGACCCGCCGATAGACGGCATCGAGTGACAGTCAATCAAAACAGCGCATTTGTGCGCATCGAACGCATTCTTTAGAAGCCTGGCCAACCGGCGATGGTAAGGGCGGTAAAGCGTCTCTATTCGGGTTGAGGCGTCCTTAAAAGTCAGTTTTCCTTTGTAAATCTCGGATCCGTCGCTGACGATTTTGGCGATTGTTCCGAGGCCGCCCGCAACCCGGAGGCTGGTTGTGTTGATATGTGCCGGCAAAGGCCCATCAAACATGCTGGGATCTAGTTCGAAAGGCTCCCGATTAACGTCCAAATAGGCGCGCGGAAAATGGGCCCGAAGCAGGGGGGCTCCCAATTTCACCGACCGTTCGAATATTTCGTCGACGAAACTGTCTTCGGAGCGCCGGATGGTCATTGCATCCAGCCGAGACGTGTTCAGAAAGGCCGCCGGATAGTCCCGCCCACTATGCGGCGAATTCAAGACAAGTGGCAGGGTCACTTGATCGGGCAGGATCACATCAAACGGGTGCTGAAACACGGCGTGGTCCGCATGTGCGGGGGACGTGGACGGCGTCGAGGTGCCGGATTTTTGTTGCGATTGCGTGTCGATCAAAGTCATCGGCGATAGTGGAACATTGGCGGCCCGGCGGATCAAGAGGCATGCGGTGGGGGCCGCGCGTCTCACCGCGGGATGGCCACTCCGATTATGCTTAAACTGTGTTTAACCCTTTCCCTGTTGAATAATGGCAGAAAAACCAGGTGATTCTCTGGTTTAGGGATAAAATTGATACGCTCTGGGGAATGGGGGCTGCCCAATGGCCAAAATATTACTTGCCGAAGACGATGAATCCATGCGCCGTTTTCTTGCGGCGGCCTTAGAAAAGGCCGGGCATAAGGTCGATTCATACAGCCAAGGCGACATGGCACTGGAAAAGCTGGAAGCCGATTACTTCGATTTGTTGCTGACAGATATCGTGATGCCGGTGATGGACGGCATTGAGCTTGCACGACGCGCGGCCCAATTGGACCCCAAGCTGAAAATCATGTTCATCACAGGGTTTGCCGCCGTGGCCTTGAACCCAAATTCGGAAGCGCCTAAATCGGCAAAAGTCTTGTCGAAGCCGTTTCACTTGCGCGACCTTGTGGACGAAGTCGACCGCATCATGGCGGCCTAAGCCCCAAGGACCTAATTTTTGGAGGCTTGCGGGAGCCAGACTTACCCGCTATATCCTCCCTCTTCTCATCCGAACGCGGTGGACCAACCGCTTTGAATGGTGCGGGCGTGTAGCTCAGTGGGAGAGCACTACGTTGACATCGTAGGGGTCACAAGTTCAATCCTTGTCACGCCCACCATTTAGCCGTTGAAACTAAAGTCTTTTTCCCTTTCTCGCTTTCTGTGAAAGCCTGATTACATTGTCTTTTGCAACAGATTTGCAACGAGATTTTGGAAAAAGGTCCCGATCTGTTCGCTTATCGAGCTCGAACAGATATTCGTCGATTGCGTTAGCAGCGTCTCGAAGATAGCCCGGATCATATTCGCCATACATCCGCGTGGTTCTAAACTCAGGACGACGGTGACCCAGCAGCACAGCGACCTGATCTTCGGGTACTTGCTTTGAGCGAAGAACAGTCGTCATTTTATGTCTGATCGAGTAAGGGACCAGCGCGGGCATCTCAAGTTTCTTCCGTGTACGGTTGAACGTGCTTTGAAGGCTGTCAATCGTCCGATACGGCACGTAGCGTAGCTGCAATTTCCAAGGCTTTGTCTCAAGAAGCTGCTCTCGGTCTTCGTCAGACTTAACATCCTGCAGGGCGAGCGGCATTGTCTCTGTCCATCGCTCGAGGTTTTCTGTCAGTCGGATATCCGGGCGAAACTTTCTGGGGTCCTGGGGACGTCCCTCTGGATTGAGTCTTACAAGTCTGGCGTCCAGATCTATTTGGGACGGGCCGAGATCGAGTGCTGCCTCAGGACGACATGCGGTGTTCAATGCAATCATAAGCCAATGAAAAGCCTTCTCGGAGGAAAGCTCATCAATGAACTGAGCCAATTGATCGTCTTTTGGAATCCATTTGCCGGCAACGGGTGCAGGCATTCTCATCTTCTCGGCGATCCAATTCTTGTTGTAGTAAACTTTAGGCGCGTCCTTGATACGGCTATGTTCGATTGCAGCCGAAAGAACGGTCATGTTCCGCGACATGTATCCGACCGAGTGGCCAAAGCGATCGCGCCAAACTTTTAGTATGGCCTCGCGCTGAAACGACTCAGATAAGTCTAAGATACGCTCACTACCGTCTAGAACTTCAGCGAAAAGAACGCAGGCCCGGTCTGCAGCATCAGCACTTGGCAGATTCGAAGTTACCTCCTCAGTGTATTTCTGGAGCACAGCCAAGACGAGTGCGTTGTCGTCCGACGTGTCTTTTGTCAGGACAAACTTGATCAGTTCGTCTTGCGCTTCTTCAAAGCTCTCCGTTTTAAGGCTCTTCCGGCAGACTTTTCTCTTTCGGTGAGGTCGATCGTATTCGTACCAGTAGACATAGTACGAAGCGGATCCTGGGACATTATTGTCAATGAAATGTCCTTTGTATTCCCACTTTCCTCTTTTTCTTGGCATGGCGGTCCCTCAGTTTTCCGCTCGATGTACTCGGCTATCCACTCGGCTTTGTACCAAAAAGTTCTACATCCGGGAGTGAAACGGATCTTACCTGCTAGCCGGGCCTCGCGTAGTTCGCGAGCGCCGACCGGTACACCCAGTATCTTGGGCACGTCCCTTTCCTTGATGTAGTTGTCAAATCGACTCATGGCACTAAGTGATTGTTTTCTTTGAGTTCGTCTTTCTGCTTTCCATTTGAATATAGATCTGCCTGTCTTGGACCGGTTGGACATTGATTGGACAAAGTCCTTCCATTTGAAAACAACACTAATTTTATGTATAATAGAGGGAGAGACGATGATTTGCTGAGGAACGATGGCAAAACGAAAGGGAAATGGATTTGAACCCGATGGACTGACAATTGCCTACAAAGAGTTAGGCACGATGCACATTGATGAGTTCGCGCAAGCTTTGTTGGCTGATATCCAAGCCCTCAAAGAGATCTACAATGTTCACTATGTAAAGAACCCGCGACTACGGATTCATGTAACGAATGAGTATGGCGAAGAATATGATGTCCGCCGTCCGGTAGGTGGGCGTATCTTTTATATGGATACGCACCACTACCGCCCGGCTTGCAAAGACTATGAGCTGTGAGGTGCCCCGATGAGTATGAAGCCTCCTTGTTACATTGGTCTTTCTGAAGCGCGCGGCGTCCTCGCTGAGATGGGGGTTGAGCTAAATGACCGTCAAATGAAGCGCGCAGCAGAGAAAGACGCTTCCGGTCAGCGTAAATTGCCCTTCTTTGTGGATCCCATTGATGGGCGCCTCAAGATTGAGAAGGGCAGCTTGGTCAACATCTATCGCCGAGCCCAGATCGAAGCAGAAAACGGTGCAAAACTCTAAGACGTATACGGATTAATATTGAAACGAAGAGGCAATTTTGGCCAAATGACAATGAATGTCAGACATCAGGAAGAGGGTAGGTAAGAAAGGTACGACATACCAAGTAAGATACCCGAGCACATCAACGAAATCAGGCTATGCGTATGCGACTTTCGACACGCGGAAGGCAGCAGTAGCATTCGTTGAAAGCGGAAAAACAACACAGTCAAGCGGCGTTGCTGATCCGAGCATTCGCACTGTACCCGAGGCCATCGACCGATGGCTTGATATCTGCCTTAAAGAAGGCCGGGATGGCCGCGATCCGGTAACCGACTACACCTTTAAATCCTATCAGCGTCGAGCCGAGGTCATGAATTCCCATAACTGGGTAAAGCCACTGGCAGAACTGCAAACGCCTGACGTCGTTGGGTTTCGATCTTACCTTCTGCAAAACTTCAGCAGGGACATCGCTCGCAAGACACTCACATCCTTCCATGCAGTTATCAAAGAAATGGCTCTACGTGGACATATCGCCAGCAATGTTGCAGCTGGTGTCGCCATCAGAGCTGACTCGCGCTATGACGCGCCAATCGTCATCCCGACGATGCGAGAAGTAGCCACTCTCTTAGCGACAGCAGACAGGCTCGCCAATCACAGGAACGCACGGATCGCAAAAACTTGGGAGAGATATCGACCCATTCTCTATCTAGCGGTCGATAGCGGCATGCGCCCTCAAGAATATCTGGCCATTGCCAGGTCAGCACTGATGGATGGTGGCGTCAAAGTGGAACGGGCTATCGAACGAGGTGGACGAAAGCTCTCTGTTCCTAAGACAAGGGCTGGCCGTAGGTTTATCGACCTGAGCAGAGAGACCTTTGAAATGGTACAGCACTACGCTGATCACGTATCAGCGCAAAGTGAATATGACCTCGTCTTTTCAACAAACAATGGGCGATGGATCGAAACGGACAATTGGCGCAAGCGGGGCTTTTACCCGGTCTGCCTTGAAGCAGGCCTGCTTGAAGTCGGAGAGGATGCTAAGGGACGTAAGATCGAAAGGCCGCGGTTCAGTCCCTACGATCTAAGACACTTCTACGCGTCCATGCTGATCGAAGAAAAAACAAGTCTCAAACGTATTCAGTCACTCATGGGGCATGAAGACATCAAGACGACGCTCAATGTATATGGTCATTTGATTGAGAAAGAAGGCGTGCCGAAATCAGAATCAGGTCTTGTGTCAAAACTCTCGACCATCTCTTGTGGCACGTCTGTGGCAGAAAACCCTTAAACCACTGGTTTGTGGTGCGGTAGCGAGGACTGTCACGCCGGAGGTCGCGGGTTCAAGTCCCGTCGCTCGCGCCACAATCAAATCAATCAGTTAGCGGATTAATATGGTAAAAAACGGCCCATTCGGGCCGTTTTTTGTGCCACATAGTACATCCTCTGTAACCCGCAGGAATCTGTCATTGTCTGATTGAGCCCGCCTGGGCTTGTGGCAAGTTTGTGGCAAAAGGTCCTCCACCTTCCTAGTCTTTAGCGCGTCTGTCGATGAGTCACTCTCCTACTTTCTCCGTTGTCTCGTCAGCTCCCAAAGATCAGGCGCGACCTTGGCACCGGTCGCTTGCCGTCAATGGGGTGCCCGCACCAAGTGACCGTGTTCCCATGACGGCTGGCGCTTAGCCCGTCGCCTTTTGGTTCGCGTCCTTCGGGACCAACGAAACCCAAAAGGAGAAATGAGATGGGACTTGATATGTATGCCATGACGACACGTGAACGGTTCGGTAGCGACGTCGACTTCAAACCACAAGAGCCAAGCGAGCTTCACTATTGGCGCAAACATCCTGACCTTCATGGTTGGATGGAAGCGCTTTACTTTGTGAAGGGCGGACGAGCTGACAGTTTTAACTGCGTTGCCGTTCGATTGACCTCTGACGATCTCGATCTGCTCGAAGATGTCGTCAAGCGCAACGAACTTCCCCCAACCGAAGGCTTCTTCTTCGGTCAAACCACGGGTGAAGAGCGGGAGGACGATCTCGCCTTCATCGCCAAAGCCCGCGCTGCCATCGCAGACGGCCAAACCGTCTACTACGATTCCTGGTGGTAGGCGCGAAGCCCAGTTCCTGCTGTGGGACCGGGCTTTTTCTTTGTTTGGGCAGCGTCACCAAACACCTTGCTGCGAGCTCACCGTGTCTAAGTCTCCGTCAAGCCCTCCCGAGTGGGTCTTGGCACTTCCTCAAAACAATCCGTATCGGGCTAGCCGGACGCGCACCCCTGTCAACTGACGGCCCGCACCAGCCTCACTGACGTGAGCCGTGTTGTCAGATGACAGGCGCGCTCAGCGCCCGGCTCGGTCGCCCTCCTTGTTTTGAGAAACCCAAGACCCAATGGAGGGAAGCTCTGACCACGAAGAAGAAAGACATCTACGCAAGCGTCACCGACAAGATTGTCGCCGAACTCGAAAAAGGCGTTCGGCCCTGGATCAAGCCCTGGAACGCAGAGCATGCCGCCGGCAGGATTACGAGACCGCTCCGCTCAGATGGCGCCACGCCCTATAACGGCATCAACGTAATTGCCCTGTGGATGGCGGCGACAGCCAAAGGATACGCCGCACCCATTTGGATGACCTACAAGCAAGCGCTGGAGCTTGGTGGTCAGGTTCGCAAAGGCGAGAAGAGCGAGCTTGTTGTCTACGCCAACAGCTTCAAGCAAACCGAACAAGATGATCACGGCAACGAAGTTGAACGCGATATCCCCTTCATGAAGGGCTACGCGGTGTTCAATGTCGAGCAGATCGAGGGTCTTCCCGGACCCTACTACGAAACCGCTGCTCCCACCCTTGATCCGGTAGAACGCATCGCCCACGCGGATCGCTTCTTTGAAGCGCTTAAAGCGGAGGTCCGCCATGGCGGTACCCGTGCCTACTACGCGGTAACATCAGACACAGTGCAGATGCCGCCCTTTGAGACATTCGCGTCTGCTGAAAGCTACTACGCCACGCTCGCCCATGAGTGCACTCATAATGCCGCCTTCGGGATTATGCGTGTTATGCCGATATCGGCATAACACCCATTGGACGCGTCACCCCTCGCGGCTTGATCGCAGTTTTGGCCGCCAACGCTGGGGCGATGAAGGCTATGCAACCGAAGAACTTGTTGCTGAACTGGGCAGCGCGTTCCTCTGCGCAGATCTTGAGATCAGTCTTGAACCGCGTGACGATCACAGTGCCTATATCGCGTCGTGGCTCAAGGTGCTCAAGAACGACAAACGCGCAATCTTCGCCGCCGCTGCGCACGCCCAACGCGCTGCCGACTATCTCCATTCTCGAAACAAGGAATAGTGCTAGGAACACATAAAATTGAAAAAGGCTTTGGACTCTCCACCAAAGCAGATCCTTGGCTTCTTTGTGGGAGCACCGTCGCCTCACAGAGAGGTAAAGGCGACGGATGGCTCCACACGAAGCAGAAGCATTGGTGGCAAGCGAAGTAGTTAGAAACATACCGTTATCGAACGAACAAAGTAGAGTAAGCTTGGATCCATGAATGTTCTTTTTGTCTGCACCGCGAACCGGCTTCGAAGCCCAACGGCAGAAACTCTGTTCAAGAATGATCCCAGAATAGAAGTGAGATCAGCGGGGCTCGATCCGGACTGTCCCACACCGCTAGTTCAAGACCTAGTTGATTGGGCAGACCTCATATTTGTCATGGAGAATGCGCAGCGCGAAAAGATCCGCAAGAAATACAAGCAAAGGCCCGCGGACGGGCGGATCATCAATCTGAACCTTCCAGATGAGTATGAACGTGATCAGCCGGAGTTGATCGACTTGCTCAATATGAAAGTCCCACCAAGGATAGAGTCAGCGCTCAGGGCCATGGATAGGTCGTTAGACGAATAGCGATGCCTGTTGTCCCACCGATATCGGACATTGCGTGGCAAGTATTGAAACTTCTCTGATCGGCCCGAACAGGAAGTTGGCGCTTGCACATATGAATGTCCGCATTCTGTCCCCTAAGCTGGCGTTCGGGTTATTCAGCTGCGCTACTGGCAAGGATGAATGGCCGCTTATCGACTCGACTATTTAGGATGGGCACGGATTTACCCGAAGTGCCACACTGCCTGAGCTGGCCTCAGTTGGGTAAATGCCTAATCCGGCCATCACTCGAGCGCCGGTGTACTTCTCCATCTTCAGGCTATGAACCATCTTCGCCATGCTGAGATCATCGTGAAGTTCAGGCACCACACACTGCTTTCGGCCGAAGCGAGTTAGTTGGAACTCCCGCCCGTCCAGGTTGTGCGTCTGAGCTTTTTCTCGCGCCATACCTAGCCACGCTTCGCCTTCACGCTCTACGATCCAAAGCGGCAGGTCTTTGGCGTCAGCATGCAAAACGACAACCTCTTCAGCGTCGTGCATCTGTTTGAACATGAACATAAACCCGGCGACACCGCCGATTGCGATTCCCACTAACACCCATAAGACAGACTTCATTGCTTCTCGCCCTCATTGTTATTGCCATGCCACCCACGAGCTTGTCGCTTAAGCCGGGACCTAGTCTACTCGAATATACTAGTTGTATTCTTAAGAAGGGAAAGGCTGCTGTTGCAAGGTCGTGACTTGATGCGGCTCGGGAAGAGATGGTCTTCGCCCGTAAGTCCGCGATGCGAAATCAAGGCTTTAAGAGTAGCGCTCGTATTTGGCGTGATTTCAAACTGGACAGGTCTGCCCGTTTTCTTCTGAACAAGGATCACGCGATCTTTAATGTTCCAAGGGAACTTACATCAGAGACTTTGATTGATACGAGATCGCATGCTCTCAGCTTGTTATCGATTGCCCTCGCGAGAAGGGGTTTATAACCCCTTCTCAATGTTCATCGTCGGAAACGCCGGAGCTTGATGACATTCCGGCCGGTGTTCAAACACCAGCCAAGAGAAGGCAGGGAACGCTTGGTGAATTAGGCGTTGTTGCCGCCCTCTCCTTCAACACGCATCAGCTCAACTGTCACATCGCAGAGTGAGACGAATGGGGTGGATGAAAGAGAGTGAGTAGAGATGTGGGTTGCGACGAACTATCAATGTCAGCGAACGGCCGATAGCGTTGACAAACTCGCGCAGGAGTTCGATTTGCGTCATCATTTGCCGATATCGGGTTCTTTCTTTTTCGGTTTTCCTTCAGTTTGCGGCATATATCGCTAGCTTTCTGAGGTTTTGGACGGCAGCGGCGAGCGTGAACTCATCGCGTGCTCCCGTAGGACCGCGCAGTCTCAGTCGATCTAGCTTCATGATCCGCTTCAAATGAGCAAAGCTCATCTCGACTTTCTTTCGATCTCGTCGTGATTGCTCGTATTCGACTGTTTTCATAATTTGCCTAACCAAATCCCTTGAGGCTTCATGGATGTGTCGGATGATTTTGCGTCCAGCTATGCCGGGACAACATTTTGGTTTCAGGGGACAGCTGTCGCATTCTGCTTTTGTAGCGCGATAGTTACGAATGCCGCTCTTTGGTATCTCGCTTCGTGGGACTTTGAAGTTGCGGCGATACTGTTTGAGTAGTTTGCCCGCCGGACAAGTATAGCTGTTTGTCTTGGCATCATAGACGAACTCTTTGTGATGGAAGATGCCGTCACGCGGTGGCCGCTCCCAAAGCGAGACGTGTGGCTCGATATGTTTTTCCTCAACGATCCAATGAACAAGATCAACGGAGCCATAAGCTGTGTCTCCGATGAAGCGTTTCGGCTTTAAACCAAATGCCCGTTCCGTTCGATCAAGCATTGTTCTGGAAGCGTCGACTTCTGCCGACCGGTAAGCCGTTGTTGGCTCTACATCGACAATGACAGAATGCTCAACATCAATGAGATAGTTGGTTGTCCAAGCGAAGTAAGCCTTACCGCCGGACGCTGCCGTCCACCGAGCGCCTGGATCCGTCAACGAAACAGATTTCTTGGGCGCGTTCTGTAACTCAACCGCCTGAAGATATTCTCTCACCGGCCGGGTTGATAAGGAGGGATCAGACCAATCCACATCATCATCCGCTGGAACAGCTCTTTGCCTGTTTGCATCGGCTGCGACAATGCTCCCATCAATCGCAAAGCCTTCGCCCGTCACAAGACCTTCGGACATACAACGCATCACAGTTGCCTCAAACAACGCACGGAACAAACCGCTCTCACGGAAGCAACCGTGGCGGTTCTTAGAAAATGTCGAATGATCTGGAACCGCGTCTTCAAGACCTAACCGGCAAAACCAGCGGTAAGCCAAGTTCATATCTACTTCTTCGCACAACCGACGCTCAGAACGAATGCCGTAGCAATACCCAACAATGAGCATGCGGATCATCAATTCTGGATCGATCGATGGACGGCCTGTATGGCTATAAAACCGTTGTAGATGTCGCCGTAGATCGTCGAACTCAAGAAAACGGTCAATGCGCCGAAGTAAGTGGTCCGCAGGCACCTTCTTATCTAGCGAGAACGAATAGAAGAGCTTGTCGCCATCATCCGTAAGCCGACCCATCATGACTTAGCCTCCTCAAACCCGTTCTTGAGAAGGAATCACTGTTCGGTCAAAAACGCTTCTACTTTTTCAACACTATCGGCCCAAAAGCGACTTTCCCGACTTGTAATGTGAGTGTCCGAACTTAATTCGAATTAGGGCTTTGCTGGCCTCATCCAAAATCCTCGCCTTTTGTCAGGCTATAAATGGCCGGTATAACAATTAGGGTGAGAAGGGTGGAAGACACCATGCCCCCGATCATCGGCACGGCGATGCGCTGCATCACTTCCGAGCCAGTCCCGGTGATCCACAGGATCGGCAAGAGACCGCCCAGAATTGTAAAGACCGTCATGAGTTTTGGCCGCACACGTCCTACGGCGCCCTCCATGATCGCTGCATTGAAATCCGTGAGGGACAACGGGCCACCCCCGGTTTTTTCTTTTGCATGTTTGAGGGCCTGATTGAGATAGAGCAGCATCACAATACCGGTCTCCGCCGCAACGCCTGCAAGCGCAATAAAGCCAACCACGGATGCGACGCTCATATTGAAGCCCATCCAATACATGAGCCACAGACCGCCGGTGAGGGCAAACGGCACCGAGAGCAGGACGATGAAGGTTTCCTTCAGCGTGCGGAAATAAAAATAGAGCAAAAACACTATCGCCAGAAGCGTTGCCGGGACGACAATCTCAAGCCGGTCCTGCGCGCGCTGCAGATATTCAAACTGTCCGCTCCATACGGTCCGGTACCCGGTGGGAAGAGCAACACCTTCTGCAACAGCCTTACGCGCATCGGCCACGTAGCCGCCTAGATCGCGCCCGCGAATATCGACATAGACATAAACCACCGGCACGCCGTCTTCTGTGCGCACCATCGTGGGGCCCCTTGATCGTTCAATGGAGGCGATCTCGCCCAAAGGAATGGCGGCACCGCCTTTGGCCGAGACCAGCACCTGCCGGGCAATTGCTTGCGGGTCGCTGCGCACGGCATGCGGATAACGCAGCACCACGTCATAGCGCTCGCGGCCCTCGACGGTGGTGGTCAGCGTCTGCGCGCCAAGCGCCATGGCAACCGTTTTTTGCACATCCTCCATTGACAACCCGTAGCGCGCGATCCGCGCCCGGTCGGGACGAATGTCGAGAAAGTAGCCGCCATTCACCCGTTCGGCGTAGGCGGACGCCGTGCCTTCGACGCCGCGCAGGGTCGCCTCGATTTCCGTTGCAAGCCGTTCCAGTTCTTTGAAATCGGAACCAAACACCTTGACGCCCACAGGCGTGCGAATGCCCGTTGACAGCATATCGATGCGGGCCTTGATCGGCATTGTCCATGCATTGGAAACACCGGGGAACTGAAGCGCCGCGTCCATTTCGGCGATCAGATCGTCAAGGCTCATTCCATTGCGCCACTGTTTTTGCGGTTTGAGATTGATGACCGTTTCAAACATTTCCATCGGCGCGGGGTCGGTGGCTGTCTGGGCGCGTCCGGCCTTGCCCCAGACTGAGGCAACTTCCGGGAACGACTTGATGATCTTGTTCTGGGTCTGCAAAAGTTCGGCGGCCTTGGTGACGGACAGGCCGGGCAATGTTGTCGGCATGTAAAACAAAGTGCCTTCATTCAGATTGGGCATGAATTCCGTGCCGATGCGCGTCAGGGGCATGACGGATATGCCAAGCAGGAGGACGGCCAGTGCGATTGTCAGCAGCCGTGTTCGCAAGACCATCCGGATGACGGGCCTGTAGGCGCGCATCAGAATATTGTTGACCGGGTTCTTGCTTTCAGGAGAAATCCGCCCCCGGATGAACAGCACCATGAGCGCGGGAACAAGCGTGATTGAAAGCAGCGCGGCAGCGGCCATTGCAAAGGTTTTCGTGGCCGCAAGCGGGCGGAACAGCCGCCCTTCCTGCGCTTCAAGCGCGAAGATCGGCAAAAAAGACACCGTGATAATGAGCAGGCTGAAAAAAAGCGCTGGGCCCACTTCCTGCGCAGCCCTGATCAATATATCGGCGCGCGGCGTATCAGGGGGCGCATGTTCGAGGCGCTTATGCGCGTTTTCCACCATGACGATGGCGGCATCGACCATGGCCCCGATTGCAATGGCTATCCCGCCCAGACTCATAATGTTCGAAGGAATGCCCAGCGCATAGGTCACGCTCAGGGCGATCAATATTCCCACCGGCAGTGTCAGGACCGCGACCAGCGCACTGCGGGCGTGCCAGAGAAATATGAAACATACGAGCGCAACGACTATGCTTTCCTCACTCAGCGTTTGCACCAGCGTGTTAATCGCCCGGTGGATCAGCTCGGAGCGGTCATAGACCTCGACAATTTCCGTGCCCGGCGGCAGGCTCGGGGCCAGCGCGGCCAGTTCTTTTTTGACGTTGTCGATAACGTCCAGCGCGTTCGCGCTCTGTCTTTGGAGCGCGATGCCGCTGGCGACTTCGCCTTCTCCGTTCATTTCGGCTATGCCGCGCCGCGCATCCGGCGCGAGTTCGATACGCGCAACGTCGCGCAGGCGAACGGGCGTACCGCCGCGCTCTTTCAGGACAATGTCGGCGATGTCATTTACGCCTTTAAGGTAGCCGCGCCCCCTGATCATGAATTCGGTCTCGGCAAGCTCAATGGAGCGGCCTCCCACATCCATATTGCTCGCACGCACCGCCCGGCTTACATCGTCGAGCGTCAGTCCGGCATGTTTGACGAGATGCGGATCGACCGTGATGACATATTGCCGGACAAACCCGCCCACGCTCGCCACTTCCGCAACCCCCTCGGCTCTGGAGAGGGCAAAACGTGCGTGCCAGTCCTGCAGACTTCTTAAGTCGGCGAGATTTTGTGTCGAGGATTTCAGCGCGTATTGGTAGACCCATCCGACGCCCGTCGCGTCTGGTCCAAGAACCGGCGTGACGCTTTCCGGCATGGCCCTCGCCGCCGCATTCAGATATTCCAGCACACGGCTGCGCGCCCAGTAAAGATCGGTCCCGTCCTCGAATATGATGTAGACGAATGAAACGCCGAAAAATGAAAATCCGCGCACGACTCGCGCACGCGGCACGTTCAACATCGCGCTCGACAGCGGGTAGGTCACCTGATCCTCAATGACTTGCGGGGCCTGACCGTTGTAATCGGTTACGATGATCACTTGCGTATCGGACAGGTCGGGGATCGCATCGAGCGAAATCCGCGACATGGCATAAAGCCCGGTCAGTACGGCAACCAAGGTGGCCAGCAGGACAAAGACGGTGTTGCGCGCCGACCAGTCGATGATACGCGCGATCATTGCGCGTCCTCCCCGGCCGAAAACGCCGCCAGAGCTGCCTGAAGATTGCTTTCCGCATCGATCAGGAACGTGCCGGAGACGACGATCTCTTCGCCCTCTTCAAGGCCTTCGATCACTTCAAGGAAATCGCCGGCCCGCGCGCCCAGTGTGAGATCACGCGGCTCGAATGCGCCTTCACCGGCGCTTACAAAAGCGACCGTGCGCGTACCGTCATCGATCACCGCGCTGGCCGGAACCACCAACACCGGCCCGTCGCCGACCGGCGCTTCGATGGCCGTGTGGGCAAACTGGCCGATCTTGAGCGCGCCATCTTCGTTTGAAACCGCAATCCGCGCGCGCCCCGAACGGGTCGCCATGTTCATGTCCGGATAAATAAACTCAAGCCGTCCTTCAAGGTTTTCGTCCAGCGCTCCGGGCAGATGCAGGTGCACTTTCTGGCCCACACGCAATGCGGCCATGTCCTGCTCGGGTACTTCGGCCATCACCCAAACCGTGGACAGGTCGGCGATTTTGAACAGCATGTCGCCTGAGTCAAAGCGCAGACCGTCGAGCGCTGTTTTTTCAAGTACGGTACCGCTAAAAGGCGCCTTAAAAGTCAAGCTACGGAAATTGTTGTCGCCCCTCGCAATACGGTCAATATCGCTTGCCGGTACGTCGAACAGGCGCAGGCCCTGTTTGATCCGCGCATATTCCCTTGGCCGGTCGGCAACCGCGTGCACATCGATCAGCATATTGATGAGGTCTGCGCTTTCGATCCAGGCCTGCATCAATGTCTGGCCGGATTCAACCTTCACGCCGGTTTCGCGGACATCAAGCCGCTCAACAAAGCCGTCGAACTTAGGCGTGACTAAGTGCGATGCGCGTTTCATCAGGGGCGATCATGCCTGCCCCCCGAACGATCTTTGTGAGTTTGCGGCGTTCTACGAGCGCGGTGCGCACCCCCGAGCGCTGGATTTTTTCAATGCTGACCCGCACCGTGCCGGGCGTTCCCGATAGCTCATCCTCGTAGACCGGAATATAATCCATGCCCATCGTATCTTTTTTGGGCACCTTGGAAATGTCTGGCAGACCCATCGGATTGCGGTAGTAGGCGATCTTGCGCTGACCGCTTTTTGGGTGTTGGGCCTTCGCAGTATCCTTTGAAGCCACAGCCGTCAGGATTAGCTCGCCGGTGACGGTCTCCGCGCTTCCGGCGATTGCCGCCTCAAGCCGCAGGGCCCAGCGCCCGGCCATGGCGATATTGGCCCCGAGTGCGATTGTGCCGGGATCGGGAGAGTCTTTCCGGACAAGCGTGGCTTCCATCGCCGCCATATTGTCGGGGCCCATGTCAAGGCGCATGGATTGAAGTTCGATTGTCTTTGCCGGGACGGTCTTGCCGTCCGGGTCAATGAGGCGGACCGCAACCGGAACATTGTCGCCGACCTTTATCTCGCCGGTGACGGCTTCAAAGCGGTAAGTGTTTTCCTGCGCGCCCGCCCAAGACAAGGCGAGGGCAAGCGTTATCAGTGCGGCGAGAATCGCAGCCGCGCGCGCTCTGGCTAAATAAGCCATGAATTCCTCCTATTTCGGATCGTGATGTTGGCGAAGAGCTGGCGCAAGCCATGCTTTCCGTTAACGTTCAGATCCGTTTCGGAGGACGTATCGGTGGAGAATCTACGCGGCCATGCCACGCGTCGGAGAGGTGAAAGACGGCAGCCTTGCCAAGATCGGCCCGCGCAAATGTTGCCGGACTGCCGAGCTGCACCGGCAGTTTCCCGCAAGCGGTCATGCAGGATGCAGAGCCGTTACATTCCTTGCTGTTTGTATCGTCGCATTCATCACAGCACGGATCATGGGAAGGTCCGGCTCCTTCACTCATTTCCATTTGCGCTGATAGTTCCATAACGGCGCCCATAGCTGGAGCCTGCATGAAGACAAGTGTCACAGATAACGCTGTCAGAACCGCCGCCCACCGGAATTGGAGGGCAAGATTTTGCAGGAAGCCTGAACGGTTTATCGCATACATGTCATCAGTATAGCACAGATTTATGAGGCGTTGCTAAACGAATTGACAATCGGATCGGCGCGCTAATACCGTTAACCGGACAGCGCCTGTATTATCGCGCAGTCAGTTGAATCCCCGCGCTCGCAGCGTTTTGATACTTCCGTCAGCTTCTTTTCAAGCCTTTTAAGGTCCTTCATCTTCGCGCGCACATCCTGAAGATGCGCCTGCGCGATCTCGTAGACCTGAGCGCAATTCGGTTCATTGTCCTCGATCCCCAGCATCCGCCGTATGTCGTCCAGCGGAAACCCTAATTCCCTGCCGCGCCTGATAAATCTGAGGCGGGCCTGATGGTCTTCGCCATAGATGCGGTGCCCGCCGTCTTTGCGCGGCGGCGTGGGCATAAGGCCAATTTTTTCATAATAACGGATGGTCTCGACCTTCACGTCAGTGTGAGCGCTCAGTGTCCCAATTGTGATTTCTTTTCCGTGCATTTTTTCTTGAACCTATAGTTACTACAGGTATTAGCATGACTCTATGAACGTGGGAAACAACAATATTCGCATACGCATTCGCGAATGGTGGGTCGCGGGAATCGGCGCCGCAACCGGGTTGGGAGCGCTTATCGGGGCGTCCTGCTGCGTGTTGCCGCTTGTACTGATCAACCTTGGTTTCAGCGCTGCACTCATGTCCAATTTAGGGTTCTTCGTAAGGGCCAAACCTTATTTCATGGTGTTGACGGTAGCCCTCATTGTCTTGGGTTTAGTTGCTGCGTTTTGGAAGGGTCGCCGCCCGGGATCCCGTGCAATTGTTCTGCTGAGTGCCGCGTCTGCCTTGGCACTTGGAGCATATATCATGCCCTATTACGAACGGGAGCTATTGCAGTGGATCAGACAGAGTTAGGCAAAGTGGTTCCACAGTCTACCATCACCTGCCCTGAATGTAGCCATCAATCCACCGATACAATGCCGATGGACGCCTGTCAGTGGTTTTATGACTGCAAAGGTTGTGGTGCTGTGTTGAAACCTCTGCCGGAGGATTGTTGTGTTTATTGCTCATACGGTGACGTGAAATGCCCGCCAATCCAAGCTGGGGAAAGTTGCTGTGGATAGTATTTTTCCTATTCAAAGTAATCCGTAAAGGGAAAAACTTGCCGTCACCATGGAAACATGTCGGGTGTTTTCCTTCGTGGACAAAGTACAATGACAGACCTGAAGTGGGCGTTTGATGTCGAGCTCTGAAATGTCGTTAATTAGCGAAGCTAAGTAGTCAGTGAGCCCACCGATGTTCGACGATCTTCGGTCCAAAGAAGACGTTTGTATATTCAATTTCAATTGTACGAAATCTGACTCTAGTCGGAAGAAACAAAACCCTGATCCCTTTTTTGAAATTGGCTTTAACATTGCGACGCCACTTTGTTCACTTTTGTTGTTTCTGGTTGGTCAGATGAATCGGCGTGTGCGAGCTTTGTAAGCGACGTATTCATCTCCATATTGTTTCTCTAGCCACGGTTCTTCAAAGAATGGCGCAATCAGATACATCATAGCCCAGAGCAAAAGCAGTATTGAGATGAGTCCATCATTTGCAATCAAACCCCAGCCGATCATTCCGACCCAAGTTGCAACATAAATAGGATTGCGGCTCCATTGAAACCAGCCATCGGTTCTAAGCTCAGATTTTTCGCCAAAAGCACTGCGCCAACCCATTTGAAACGTGATCCAGAGGGCAAGGCCGAAGCCCGCAACAACCAGCAAAGTTCCAAGCGAGTACTGCCAGATCAACCGATGGTCGGCCGTTTGCTCAATGGTAAACAGACTAAGCGCGATCAATGGGTACAGATACAATCGAAACAGCCAAACAAAGGTTCCATGTTGCCAGCTCTCTGTGTTTGGCGGGGGAAAGAACTGTAGAGATTTATCGATGGCAGTCAAAAGTGAAAGAAAGAAAATTGCCACTACACCGGTGAGTGAGGCGACGAAAAAACTCAATCTCAAAATGGTTTGTAGGTCAAACATCAGATCTCTCAAATCCAGCGGCGGGTTCGCTCGCAGTAGGCGTCATACGCGGTTCCAAATTTTTCCCTGAGCGCGGTCTCCTCTGGCTTGATCTGCAGTATTGTCATCGCGACAACGAAGATGGAGGGCGCAACAAAAGCTGCAAAATTCGATAGCAGGAATGCGCCTCCACAAAGCATTACCGCCAATCCCAGATACATTGGGTTTCGAGTGAAGCGGTACAGCCCGGTCGTCACCAGTGCTTGGGCTTGCGTTGGGTCGAGCGGGTTGATTGTTGTTCGTTCGCGAAAAAAAGCTGCAACGGATATCAGAATAATGGACAATCCTCCGACAGTAAGTGCGGTTCCAAACAATAATCCGGCAAACCAAAAATAGTTGAGACCTTCCGCAAGAAAGGCTAGCCACCAGCCAATTCCAGCGCAGACCGCAAACTGAATAACTGGCGGAATCGGCGCCCTCATGGTGCCGCTCCGGCACGATTTTCGTTTTCATTCGCATCGGTTCTAAGTTCACCAAGCGCTTGCGTTGTGATTTGGGCAGATGATCTTAGAAACAAGCCAGCAAGCATTGTCGCAACGATCAAATCCGGCCAAGCCGATCCGGTTATTGCAACAAGACCTCCGGCGGCCATAACCCCGACATTGCCGACGGCGTCATTGCGCGAACAAAGCCAGACAGAGCGCACATTGCTGTCACCATCGCGCCAGCGCAGGAGAATGAACACGCTTGCGAGGTTTGCCGCCAGCGCCAGAAATCCGACAATGCCCATTGTGTGCGCTTGCGGCGGTTTACCGCTCAGCACACTCATCGCCGTCATGCCTAGAATGACAAGCGCGATGACTGCCAGCGAGGCACCTTTAATCAGAGATGCGCGCGCCCTTGTCTGCAATGATGCGCCAATTACATAAAGACTCAAAGCGTAAGTCGCGGCATCCCCGGCAAAATCCAAGGCGTCGGCTTTCAAAGCCTGAGAGCCGGACGTGAAGCCCGCCAGCATTTCGACGCCGAACATGGCAGCGTTGATGGCGATCACCCAGATCAGGGCGCGCCGGTATTGTGGTGAGACTCCATCGAAGGGTTTAACGTCACAACAGCCAGACATAATGTTCGCTTTTCTATGCGGTTGACTTCATCTGACCAAGTTCTACAGTCTATAGCGACTGTAGGGGCAAGAGAAAAATGAACAATCCGATGACAATTGGCCGCCTATCGAAGGCCGCAGGCGTTAAAGTCACCACAATCCGCTATTACGAATCCGTCGGCTTGATGGGCGAGCCTGATCGAAGCGGGAGCGGACAGCGGCTTTACGGGCCGGATGCAGTGCAGCGCCTGACTTTCATCCGCCATGCCCGCGAACTGGGTTTCCCGATGGAGGCCATCCGCGATCTCATTACCCTGCAGGCTGAACCGGGAGAGGATTGTGCTCAGGTGGATGCCATCGCCCGCCTTCAGCTGGCCGATGTGCGAAAAAGGCTTAATCAACTAGAGGCGCTGGAAGCTGAACTCAAACGCATGATTGCAAGCTGTGAAGGCGGAGAAGTGGGAACCTGCCAGGTCATGGCCGCCCTCAACGATCATGATGAATGCCTGAGTGAGACGCATGGATCGCCGCCGAAAAGTATTCACTTGCGGTGAGATTTCTCTCATCCCTGAACCGCACTGTGGATCGGTGCATCACACCAGTTTCCGGCTATTCGACCGGTTCACGTAAATCTGACTTGCCTGCGGAACTTCAGAACACCAAGGGCGTGACAGAGAGATTAAGAAGCGTCGAGCAAAATAGACTCGAAAAGTTCACGGTCGCGACCGGCGTAGAATTTCTTTTCCGGTTTCGCCTGCGGCCAGCACAAGCGGCGTGATTGCAAACTAAGCGGTCGACGCGATCATACCGGGTACTTGTCGGCAGTTGTTTTTTTCTTGCCTCTATAGCCACTGTAGGAGTTATATTCCAATAATCGTCTCTGAAGAGTTGAGTAACCTCTGTACTTTACGATCTCTTGATGAGGCATAAGAAAAGTGCTAATTTGATATTATGTTTCGCTTACTGAACATTTTGTTGACAGCATCAATTGTGCTGGGATTGAGTTTCTCAGCACCAATTATGCATTCGCATGAATTAGATGGGAACCAATCTCAAAGCGCACAACTTGAGATGACTGGCACGCAAGTGTTGTTCGAACTTGCTGAGAATGATCCTGTCGACGGCGGAAATGGCCACAATGGCGAAGCCCACAATTGTTGCTCACACCATTGCCACTCTAGTCATGCGATGATGGGAACGGACGCTTGTCCCCTACTTCCATTACCCGTGCCGCCATCGCTCTTTGCAGGAATCGATGAGTCTGCTGTGACCAGGCTTGTCTACTCTCTGAAACGTCCCCCTCGCACTGCTTAAGCGCCGGCGAGTAGATTCCCCGACCAATAGATTGATCCTTTGAAGTCCTCTTAGGTAATCCGCTCGCCTACAAACCGTTGCGCTTTGCGCTGTGACGGAATGGTGACAACTGTCTCAACGACAACGGAATTGGACGATGACTTTTAACCAATCTTCACTGGTCGCAATCCTGTGCGCGCTATTGGCTCTCCAATCCAATGCACGTGCCGAAAATACAACTGCGATGGAGGACATTTTGGCGCTGACTGTTCAAAACAATCCGACAATTGCATCGGCACGTTCCTCTATTGAGTCAGCGAAGGGCACGGCGCGGCAGGCGGCGCTGTTACCGAATCCTCAAGCGATCATCGAAGTTGAAAATTTTGCGGGGGAAAATGAGTTCTCCGACCTAGATGGTGCTGAACTGACCTATGGGTTGGAACAGCTTATCGAGACGGCTGGTAAACGCAGCCGTCGCACGGAATCTGCGCGATTAGGCCTTTCTGCTGTTGAGCAAAAGTCTGTTTCAGATTCACTGGGGGTGATCGCCGAAACGCAGTTTGCGGTAATGCGAGATCTGATAGCTGGTGAACATGTTGTTATCGCGAAGAAACGAGTGGCATTAGCGAATGAGAGCCACGAAGCAGTGAAAAAACGAGTGAGCGCGGCAGCCGCGTCTGATATCGAACACACCAAGGTCGACATTGAACTCAAGTCAGCAGACATTGAGCTTCAAAAGGCGATGGAGCGGAAAGAAGTCGCGTATGAACAGCTTCGCACCCTCGTGGGTGTCGCTGACATTCCTGAGGTGGACGCCGCAGAAATATCAGTTCTGCCACGATTGCCGGCAAAAAACGACCTCCTAAACGCGATAGATCAGTTGCCACAAAACCAGAGACTGGCATTTGCTGAGAGGCAAGCCAAATCTCAGTTCGATTTGGCGAAAGCCCAAGCCTATCCTGACTTCACCGTTGGAGTGGGTTTGCGCCAGTTCAGGGCGACCGATGAAACTGCGCTTGTTGCAACCTTCTCCCTTCCGATTCCCGTGTTCAATCGCAATCAAGGTGGCATTGCACGGGCAAAAGCTGAAGCGAGTAAAGCAGAGGCTGAGAAACGCAGGGGCTACTTGGCTGCACGCGAATCAGCGATCGCAGTTTGGAATCAGTTTGTCACTGCAATGCAACGGGTTAGTTCCTATCGTGATGACATTATTCCGAGTGCTGAGGAAGCGTATGATCTCGCCAATAAGGGCTATCGAGGAGGTCGGTATACTTTTCTGGACCTGCTCGATGCCCAGCGCACACTGTACGAAGTGCAAGACCGCTATTTAGCGAGTCTACTCGACTTGCACCAGGCGAACGCTCAGTCGGACTTTCTTTTGAGCCGACACGCTGAGTTGCTTCGCATATATTTCAACCTCGAACCGGAGAATACAAAATGAAACTGCAAATCATAACAGTCGCGTTCGCGGCATCGCTTTCAATGGTCGTTTTTGGCGTGGGAACAGGAAGTCATGCTGCGGACGGTGACAAGCAAAGTCCATCTATAGAAATGGAGCCACACGAGCCCAGTTCTACTAGTGAAAGTGCCAATTCTAAACAGGCTGACCAAGATCACGGGGATCATAGCGGAGAGGATGGCCACAAGGACCACGAGGATCATAAAGGGGAAGATGGCCACAAAGACCACGAGGATCACAAAGGAGAGGATAGCCACAAAGACCACGAGGATCACAAAGGAGAGGATGGCCACAAAGACCACGAGGATCACAAAGGAGAGGATGGCCACAAAGACCACGAGGATCATAAAGGGGAAGATGGCCACAAAGACCACGAGGATCACAAAGGAGAGGATGGCCACAAGGACCACAAAGGGCATGAAGAAGGCAAAGCCGTCATCTCACCGGACTCCGCGAAGAGAATGGGGATTAAAACTGAAGAAGCAGGCCCGGCTAGAATCAAGACCGCAGTCCCCCTCACAGGTCGCATATCGGTAAATCAAAATACAAAAGCAGACGTACGCGGACGATTCCGAGGTGTTGTTCGAACCGTTGCAGTAAATTTAGGTGACCGCGTGAATAAAGATGAATTGCTGGCGGTCATTGAGAGCAATGAGAGTCTAAACAATTACAACGTAACCTCGCCGATTGATGGAATTGTACTGGGGCGTTTCACAAACATTGGTGATGTGGCCGGTGACAATCGTCTGTTTATGATCGCCAACCTTTCAGACGTATGGGCGAAGTTTCATGTATTTCCAAAAGACGCGGAACAGGTACGGGCGGGACAAACAGTTGAGGTGCGATCATTGGAAGGTGATCGATCTGCGACCGGCAAAATAGATCTCCTGTTTCCGACTACCGACGCACTGAGCCAAACTCAAGTCGCCATTGTCGTATTACAGAATCCGGAAGGGCGTTGGCGGCCCGGCATGACGGTCGAAGGGGAGGTTTTGATTTCTGAACGAGAGGTACCTGTCTCCGTTCGCGAGAGTGCATTGCAAAGGATGGAGGTTGAAGGCGACGTCGTCTTTGTCCGCGTTGGCACGGCATTTGATCCGCGGTCGGTAGAAGTCGGCGACAAAAGTGAAGGCTGGGTTGAGATCACGAACGGCTTGAATGCCGGCGAAGTCTATGTCGCGGAGCAAAGCTTTGTTGTGAAGTCGGATCTACTGAAGGCAACGGCAGAACATTCGCATTAATTAGAAAGAGAACTCGGGATGCTCGAAGGTATAATATCGCAATCGATTAAGCACCGATGGATGGTGCTACTCGCGGCACTAGGACTGTGTGCCCTGGGCATCTACAATTTCAATCGACTCCCGATAGACGCTGTTCCCGACATCACCAATGTTCAGGTCCAAATCAACACCGAAGCAGCTGGCTATTCGCCGCTGGAAGTCGAACAGCGAGTCACTTTTCCGATAGAAACAGTTTTATCGGGCCTCCCATTTCTTGACTATACGCGATCACTTTCACGCTACGGGCTTTCCCAAGTGACGGTGATTTTTGAAGAAGGCACGGACATTTACTTCGCACGGCAGCTCATCAACGAACGACTTCAACAAATCCGAAGTGAGGTCCCCGAAGGCTTAGAGCCAGTGATGGGGCCGGTTTCGACTGGGCTTGGCGAAATCTATTTCTACACAGTCGAGGCAAAAGAAGATGCACGTAAGCAGGACGGTGAGGCATATACGCCGATGGACTTGCTTACAATTCAAGAGTGGATCGTCGTGCCTCAACTGAGAAATGTCAAAGGCGTCGTTGAGGTGAACACCATTGGAGGGTACGAACGGCAATTTCATGTGACTCCGTATCCACAGCGTCTGCTCACCTATGATTTGACAATCCACGATGTCTTGAGGGCGCTTGAAAGGAATAATGACAATGTAGGTGCGGGCTATATTGAGCGGAACGGCGAGCAATATTTGGTACGCATGCCGGGACAAGTGCGCTCAATTGATGAGATTGGGAATATCATTCTCGCAAAACGGGATGAGATTACAATTCGCGTCAAGCATGTGGCCGATGTCGCGCTTGGAGCGCCATTGCGTACTGGTGCTGCTACAGAAAACGGCAAGGAAGTGGTGCTCGGAACGGCGATGATGCTGATGGGCGAAAATTCTCGCGTTGTCTCTCAACGTGTCGATGAAAAGCTCAACGAGATCGCTACAAGTCTGCCGGACGGCGTCTTTATAAAAACGATTTATGATCGTACAGCACTTGTTGAACGCACAATCGCTACGGTCGAGAAGAACCTCGTCGAAGGTGCTTTGCTGGTCATCGCTGTTTTGTTTTTTTTGCTCGGGAACATTCGTGCTGCACTTATCACGGCCAGTGTAATTCCGATTTCAATGTTGATGACCATAACAGGGATGGTCGAAAACAGGGTCTCTGGAAATCTGATGAGTTTAGGCGCTCTGGACTTTGGTTTGATTGTAGACGGAGCAGTGATCATAATTGAGAATTGCCTGCGCCGCTTTAGCCTTGAGCAACAAAAGCTCGGCCGGTTGTTGGAGCGAAACGAACGATTGAGTTTAGTTGGTAGCGCGACCGCCGAAGTCATAAAACCGAGTATATTCGGGATCGTCATCATCACGATTGTTTACATTCCCATATTCTCTCTCACCGGTGTAGAGGGGAAGATGTTTCATCCCATGGCTTTCACTGTGGTGACCGCGCTTCTGTCTGCGCTGTTGCTTTCGATAACGTTTGTGCCAGCTGCCGTCGCAATTTTTGTCACAGGAAAAGTCAGTGAAAAGGAGAGCAGCATCATTCGGGTATCGAAGTTCTTTTATGAGCCCTTGCTCAAGCTTTCATTGAAGGTGCCTTATCCGATCATCATCGCTGCGACAATTTTGGTTTTCGTGTCACTTCTTGCTGCTTCCCGTATGGGCTCAGAATTTGTGCCTTCCCTTGATGAAGGTGATATTGCAATCCAGGCGCTGCGAGCGCCGGGAACGGCGCTAACTCAGTCGGTCAACATGCAGTTTGAGTTGGAAGAAGAACTTCTAAAATTTCCGGAAGTTCGAACCGTCATCGCGCGGATTGGGACAGCGGAAGTCGCGACCGATGCCATGCCGCCCAATATCGCGGATATCTATGTGCTGCTGAAACCCCGAAGAGAATGGCCGAATCCGGGGAAACTCAAAGATGCGCTCATCACAGAAATTGAACAGGCCGTGGAGGGAGTGCCAGGCAGCGCTTATGAGTTTTCGCAGCCTATTCAATTGCGTTTCAATGAACTCATTTCCGGTATACGAAGCGACCTTGCAATCAAAGTCTACGGTGATGATCTTGATCAGCTTTTGTCCTCAGCAAACGATATAGAAAAGATAGTCGGACAGATCGAAGGTGCCGCGGACTTGCGCGTAGAACAAGTAACCGGTCTACCGGTATTAAGCGTGATCCCTGACCGCAAGCGCCTTGATCTTTATGGGCTCGACGTTGGCGATGCTCAGGATGTGTTGCAGGTCGCGATGGGTGGGCGCGTCTCGGGTACACTCTATGAAGGCGACCGTCGCTTTGACATTGTTGTCCGATTGCCGGAGACGCTCCGTACGGATATCGATCAATTGAGTCGGCTTCCCATTCCCGTACCGTTAGCTGAAGAAGAGGGGGTCGACACACGCCCGGATTTTGTACCGTTGAGTGAAGTCGCAGACATTCAGATTGCGTTTGGTCCAGCGCAAGTCAGCAGAGAAAATGCAAAGCGACGCATAGTGGTGACCGCGAATGTACGCGGACGCGATTTGGGAAGTTTCGTCACCGAATTGCAGGATCGTGTTGGTAATGATGTGTCAATGCCCTCGGGGTACTGGGTCGAATACGGGGGGACTTTTGAACAATTAATCTCTGCGCGGTCTCGGCTCATGATTGTCGTCCCGATTGCCTTGCTCTTGATATTCGGTCTTTTGTTCATGGCGTTCAACTCTGCCAGGGCTGCGCTAGTAGTGTTCTCGGGCGTACCGCTTGCGTTGACCGGCGGCATTGCGGCACTTTTGATCAGGGATATTCCACTATCGATATCAGCTGGTGTTGGCTTCATTGCTCTGTCAGGTGTCGCGGTCCTCAATGGCGTGGTAATGATTACTTTTATTCGGGATTTGGAAGCTAAGGGCGTGCCGCTCTATGAGGCAATCGTTGAAGGCGCATTGACACGTCTGCGTCCTGTTCTCATGACAGCGCTGGTGGCCTCGCTTGGGTTTGTGCCCATGGCATTTAACATTGGGGCGGGAGCCGAAGTTCAACGTCCACTAGCAACTGTTGTGATCGGTGGCATTATTTCATCGACCATCCTCACGCTTTTCGTTCTTCCGGCCCTTTACGGATTGTCACACCGCTTTCGCACAAAAGATAAAGTGTCGTGAATTTGCATGAAAGGCCTGCCAGTGAAAGTGTGAATTGGACCGGCGCAGAGGATAGCTAGCGAAAGACATTCGATGAGCAATCGTTGCGAATGCATATCCCTTGACCGGCCATCTCGGTTGTTGCGATGAGGTCGGGCCGTAGAAGAACCAGCACTCTTTTTGGAAACGATCGAGATAAATCCAGTAGATTTTCAAGCGCTGACTACCTTTTTCTCTTGCGCAGCTGTTGAACGTAAACCGATGCCTGTTAGACGTATGTTGCCAGATCACATTCTCGAAAGAATGAGCTCTTCTGAGCAAAGGTGCTCTTGCTGCCAGCGCCCAGTCAAATCTGCGTCTATTCGCAGACTTGGCTTATCTTATCCTTTGATATCTCTTCTCCACTTAACTTCCAGGCAGAGCTCCGGCCAACCAGCGACGAAACCGGACATGGTCCGCCAGGCTGGCGTAACATGAACCACTCACACAATCATCAGCATATCAGCCCAGAAAGCGACGACTGGCGAGTCTCGCTTGCTATCTGGGCCAACGCGGTTCTGACAATAGGACAAGTCCTTGGTGGCATCCTTTCGGGAAGCCTAGCGCTCATCGCAGATGCTCTGCACAACTTCTCCGACATGGCGTCGCTTGTCATCGCCTTCGCCGCTCGGAAAATCTCACGACGGCCAGCGGATGCGCGGATGACCTTCGGATATGGCCGGATCGAAATCGTGGCGGCTTTGATCAATTACACCACGCTTGTTATTGTTGGTGGATATCTCGTTTATGAGGGGATTGTCCGAATCATCGACCCTCCAGCAGTCGGTGGTTGGATTGTGGTCATCCTTGGCAGCTTAGCTCTTCTGATCGACACACTTACTGCCCTACTGACCTATTCAATGCAGAAGGACAGCTTGAACATCAGGGCGCTGTTTTTGCACAACCTCTCTGACGCCCTGGCTTCACTAGCGGTAGTGTTAGGAGGTGCGCTCATCCTTCTTTATGACTGGCGCCTCGTGGATCCTCTCGTTACGATCGGAATTGCCGGGTACATATTATACCTCTCGCTTACCGAGATCAGCAGGCCGATCCAAATTCTCATGCTGGGCGCTCCAGACGGAATAGATGCTGAAACCGTCCTGATAGCCATTGAAGACATCGACGGAGTTGCGGAGATTCACCATGTTCATTTCTGGCAGATGCAGGAAAGGCAATCCGCGTTGGACGCACACATCGTTCTCGACCGCGACGCACTCGAGCGCCCAGAGACGGTGAAAGCTGCAGTTAAAAAGACGCTCGCCGACCGATTTGGCATCAGCCATTCCACGCTAGAATTTGAACATCCCGACCATATCCATGAAGGCGCGGCGCGGTTGGGACATGAGGCTCATTCTTCACCGCTACCTGCGGGTAACGAGCATTGAAGCGTGCGGACTTTTGAAATGCCAAACGCGTAAACTCGGTTTCTCTGTCGCAGTTGACTGCGAGCAGCTTATGGTCGTGTCCAAAAAACTCAGAGATCGCGGCTGACTTTCGGATTTGGTTGGACCGCAGCAAAAACAGTGATCGGGACTAATTTGCTTGTTCGTCGTGATGCTGACGGTATCCAACGGCTCCGCCGCCGCGCGTCCGTCTAGTCCAAAACTTTGACCACTGTTGACAACGATCATGTGATTGCTGGTGCTGCCGGTCATCATCGATTTGGGTCGCAAAACAGACCTTCGCGTTCACAACGCGGAATGTCGCATTGTGGCGATTTGCCGACTTTGCCGCGTCAAGGAACGAATGTCCGCTAATGACATTTTTGTCCGACCAGAACAGTCCTGTGGGTAATTGTGGCTGGGTGCTTGTCCCGTCCGCACCACGATTGGTACCCTAGTCTTTGTAAAGATCGGAAGGCGAGGGGTGAGGTATCATCTGACAATATGGGGCGAAGAGCAGCGTGTACACTTGATGTCGGTGTGGTTCGATACGCTTGATGAGGCGCTCGCCTTTGTTTGTGAAGAGTGTCTAGAGGGCGTTCCGCCGCCTTTTCGCAATATTGCCTATTGTGCGATTCGTGAGGGCGCGATTCATCGGATCATCATATCCCGATCTTTCGCGCGTGAGTTCATAAAAGAAGGGATCGATCTTATCACGATCGTCAGTGAACGGTATTATCTTGAGAAACAGATCGTTGAGGAAAGCAGTCTGAACTAGCTGGAGTAAACGTGCGACGCCGATGGTTGCATGAGCTGGACATATAAGTCCCCGGCCACTCACGGACCGAGGACTTAAGGTCGCTAAGACGGCTTGATACCGTACCTCAGTGGCATACACGACCGTTGTTTGTTGCGCCGTTTTTGTTTGGCGCGCTGGTGTACGTCATCGCCGATCAGGACTATGATCCAGACCCAAAGCCAGAAATTGATGTCCAGCGCGCATGGATTTGCGGCATGTTCGAATTTGAGTTTGAGAGATTGCATGGTCTCCATCCTTTCTTTGAGGCCCAGCCCATCTGGACCTTTCGTGGTCCTGGTGAGGCAAAGGAAGGGTCGGGGCGCATCCTCTTGGGACCGCAACAAAGAGGAGGACCTGAAGCCCTTTCGTCAGGTTGCGTCCTTAGGGCCGTTCTTGTGCCATAACCGGAATTCAATGGTCCCTGGGCTCGTTCAGAGAGGTTGGAGATTACAATCGTAAGGCCATATCCGACGGCACTTCCTGCTATCGCTTAGTGTCGATCACTTTCTTCCTTGGTTTTGGTGCACCGACATCGACCGAAAGATCGTGCGCTTTTGCAATCCGCTTGATCTCAGCAATCGCTTGTCTGCGCCGCTCCTTCTGACGATTGTCCAAGATTTTGTTTGATAGCTGAATCAGATGTTTGAGCTGCTCATCGGAATATTTGACCAGCTGTTCTGGCAAGTTTGGCATCTATCTTGGCCTTTCTTCGGTTAGCGCGTCTGCTTCAATCGCTTCTTCCTCGTGAACGACCTGCCCGCCAGGATCGATAGTGTATTCAGTACTGGTTGAGCTTGCTTGCTCCAATGCCGTTGATTGCGTAGAGGCGTTCGCGAGGGTGTTTAAGCGGCTCTCGAGCTCCGACAATTTGCGTTCAATCGCTTCGATGCGTTTCTTCACGACCATTTGTTGAATCCTTTCCCCGTTCTCAAACTTTGATCTATGCGTTTTGCCCAATCGGATTTGGCTTTCTTGGCTTCGTTACCCTCATAGATCGTGCGATCAAGGGCATCAGCTCGCGCTCTCCAGCTACCGTCGGGTTTGAGGACGGGCTCGGGTTTGTGTTTTTTGATGCGTTCCGGCACCTCCACGGTTTTCTGCTGTTCATCGGATTTTTTGGCCGTGAACTGCCGGCTAAGATCCACGTCTTGCGTCATCTCATGTTCTCCGGTTCGTCGGCGCAGGGAGCAGCAGTCGGGTAACGCGCTTGTTTCCATGATGTTCCAATGCCTTGGGCCCTTTGGTCACAAGGATCCGAACACCTTCGCACAGATCGTTGAGGAACAGTCCATCTTCAAACTTTGCGAAGGCGCCGTTTGTTACACTGGCCAGTCGTTGAAAAACGTCATTCGCGAGCCAGTCTTCACCTTCCAAGAAGCAGAAGAGTTTGATTTCGCGTTCAGCACAGATCGTCGCCAAACGATTGGCCTCTTCTTCATCCTCTTCGAACATGTCTCCGATGAGAATGATTGCTTGAAGATCCGAGCCATCTTCATCCAAAAATCTATTCAAGGATTGAAGATATTGTGTCAGTCCCTGTCTGCACCGAACGCTGGCCATCTTTGCGCCAAGCTCTTTTGGATCTTTGCTCCAGCCAAAGTCACTGACGTTGCTTCCGCCGAACGAAATCAGTCTCAGATGCAGCCGATTCATCTTGGCCAAGTGTCCAAAAAGATTGAGCTGGGTCTTTTGCGCATGTTCCCAAGTATCTGCTCGACTGCCTGTGGCATCGATAATGAGTCCAATACGAGTAGGTCGCTCAGAGTCTTTGTACCTTTCGAGAGAGCGCCCGAGCGCGCTCTCTTTAGACGGTTTCAGTTTGTCGAAAAATGCTGGAAGCATGTTATTCTTCCTCGTCGTGAGTAACGGATGGAACAGCATCTGCGCTGCGCCAGACACGCGTTCGCGGTTGCGGGTATTTGTGTTTTTTCTCTGGTGGTTCATGCCATCGGCGACGGAAGTAGTAGTTTCTTTCCGGGTCTGTCATGGCCAACCAGTCTTTGTTGGTACGCATTGTTTTCTCCTTCAAATGAATAAGGAGAAGATAGGCATGGCCGCTTCTTTCGCGTGGTCAAAAACTGGACAAACAACTAGGTCCCAAAACTCTTTTGTTTGATGACATCACGAGCTTGGTTGATGAGGGCAGCCTGGTCAGCCGATCCCCCGAGATCGGGATGTGCAAGTTTGATAGCGCTTTTGTACGCGCGATCGATTTCGCTATTGGTAGCGTTTGGTTCCAAACCAAGGACGAAACAGGCTTCTTCGTAGGAGAGATCTGAACTTGATACGTAAGCGTTCGAGTCCTGCTCTTCTGCTTCATCAACTCTCTGGGCATCGTTGATCAGCTCACAGACCAGGAAGTAGCCGAACTTTCCTATTCGAAAACACTGGATCCCGAGAAACACTGACAGACGAAAAAGATCTTTGGCGACAAACAGTGAAACTCGGGCCGAAAACTTCATGACGTGCCAAATCAACTGGCATAAGTCCGGCAAGACCTCTGACACAAACACGCAGAATAGGATCCAAAGGACAAATCCCAGAAACATCTAGCTGCCTCCGAAGAATACCGCGAGAAAGAACAAAAGAAGGGGTGCCCCCATGATCCGCGCTGCAGTGGGGTGGGGGGCCATCCACCAAACGGCTGAGTAGTAGCGATTGCCGCGAGCCTGGGCGGACGTGTCCTGATAACTGAGTTTCGGTGTTGTGCCTTGGTAGTAGGGATTGGGGTGATAGCGCCCTTGAAGCTCTGGGCGGCACCAATAGGGCGTTTTCTCAAGGATCATCGGCCACAGATTGGCCATGAGCACAATCTGCTTCGTTGAGTCCAGCTGCAGAAGTTCCTCCGCCGCTATCAACGGCCGCGCTGTGAAAGACTGGGATTGTTCTTTTTTCTGGTTGTAGCTGACCGTTTTAACTGTGGTCTGACCAATGAAGCTGGAGATGAACCTTGCGGTCTCGAGGTCCCCGACCCCAAGTATTTGTAGGACACCGCAGTTCCCGACGATGGTCTGCCAGTTCTTTCCGTAAAGGCTTACGATTTGGCCGACGTTCTGCCAGATCGTCCACAAAGAGACATTGTACTTGCGCAATGTGGCAAGCCAGTTCGGAAAACGCTCTAGTCTTCCAAGTGCCGCACATTCGTCGATAAGGAAGGTAAGTTTGTGTTTTGCAAGCGGTACGCGTTGTATGGTCAGGATCGTGCAGGCCAACGCAAGCCGCGTGATGGCCGCGTGGCTTTCCAGATACTCCAGCGGCAGCACAATACTAATGACGGCGCCTTTTTGGTTTGGCTCAAGCCCCTTAAGGCGCGCAAAGTCCACATCGTTCTTCTTGAAATTCTCACGCACTATAGGGTCAGCGAGAAAGTCCAGCCCCTCTGCCATGCTGGATCGGATCCCGGAGAATTCTGAAGGTGATTGAGCTTCAATTCGTTGTAGTTCATTGGCTGCGTTCGCAACGAGCCCATTGCAGACTGTGTTGATCTGCATCGCGTATAGAAGCTCGCCCCACTCTGCGGGCGTCCCATTCAGATACTCGTAAAGCGTGGCTAAGTTCTGTCGATCAACAGGCTCGCAGCTCATGATGTGGACGATCATCGCTGACAGAGATTTCGCGGCTGCATTCTTAAAGTAGGCAGTGTTGCCTCCTTCATGAGCAGAGCGCGTTATTAACATCTCAGCGATTACTTTCGCATCCGCTGCAAGGCTTGAGCCGTTTGCATCAATCAGTTCAAAGGGATTGAACCCATGCGCCGGCAGGCTCCATGGGGCCTCTTCAAACATGCTAAACGGATTGATGCAGGAGAAGTGGTACCCCTCGTCGCGCCAGTGTTTGCAGGCGACAGCCGTGTTCTCCCCTCCGGGATCGACCAAAAGGATGTGTTTGAGGGATAGTAAGTTTGGGAGAACCGCCGATGTTCCCTTTGAGGAGCCAGAAGATCCAATAGTCAGCGCGTGTGTCCCATTGAAGAACACACTCAACCGGCCGGTCCAATCACCTAGGCGCAAGCCTTGTTCTTGGAACAGGCCCGCTTTGAACACTTCCCAGACAGTACTCCAGCGGGCAGCCCCATGCGTTGTGTTCTGCTCTTCTTGAAATCGCCAGGCAAGCAGGCGACAAATACTCCATAAGGCCCACAGGCCAATCAGCCACTCCATGGCAAATCACTCCGTGTTGGTTTTCTTGCGCCTATGTGCGCTCGCTTAGACACAAACACGATTGGTGACCAACGGGTTGGACAGAGATTGGACAAAGGTGCAGAGGAGTGATCGCGCTTATGTCAGAAATGATTCAGGTGGATGCGGAACTGAGGGAGCGTGTTCGAACCTCGCTGCTTCGTTATCAAGAGCGTGAGAACCTAAAGGCGCAAGCCTTTGCGAAGCGGATTGGCGAAACGCTCGGGTATGACGAAGAGTTCATCCCATACAAAACGCTTGATCGCTTTTTAAAACTGCAGGTGAGGGGAACGAATGAACCGCTTATTCGAAACTGTCTTCGCTTCTTGGACCTGGTATCGCCACCGACTCCGGCGGATACGCTCGGTATGGCCTTCGAAAAATTCCTGTGGAACATGACACCCCCGGAGGACCTGGAGGGGTCCTTCGTTTGCGTGTTTCGGGAAACGCTTGCCGATCAATTACCGCCGATCTCATCGGACGAGCGTCTGTCAAATGTGGCTCTAAAGATTGTCCCGATCCGAACGAGGGCGGAAGACTTCTCCGGCCTCCCGGTCTCTAAACTCGAAATGACTCTCAGCAGAGATGGAAAATATCTTCAGGTCAAAGAGCGCACGGTCTTCAAGGGGAAAACCGAATACTCCAAGCCTATTGAGCTTACCCGGTTGAACAACGGATTAGGCTTGATGCTCGATCCGCAGACACTTTTGATTACCCTTCATTCCTACATCCACACACGGCTCTATTTTCTAAGGTGCCAAGATGCGAACGGCAGCGAATGGCGGGGAAGTGTGCTGGACGGGGCCGGTCCTGTTTCCGAGGGGATGGCCCAACTGGGAATACCAATGGATGTTAAGAGCGGTATGCCGACCCGTGAGATCCACATGAGGCGAATTGATCAAGGTGGTACTTAAGCTCGTTAAGTTCTGTGCGCGTCGCTAACTGACATCAGAGCCCTGCCTGTCATCGCTTCGTTTCAACAGAGATGAGTTTCTACGCAAGTGCGCGGCGGATCGCAACGTGCTGCCCGCTCCAATTGTCCGTGTTGCACGTTTCCCTATCGGTGCGATCCGCCGCTTTGCCCTTGTCGTTTGACGAAATCATCTTGAAACGAAACATGAAAGGAGACCTCAAGATGACAACGACGCAAAACACAAAAACTGAAACGGCTAAAGCCCCTGACTTTATCGCCTACCATGTGCCAGATCGTGAACAGGCACCTTGGACCCGCATTGGCGCCGCTTGGGCCCATAAAGACGGAAAAGGGTTTGGCCTCGACCTGGACCTGGTTCCCGCCACAGGAGGACGCATTGTTCTTCGGGTCTATGAGCCGAAACAAGAGCTCGAGACCGACGCGAATGTGGATCAAATGGCACCGCAAGCTGAGATGCAAGCAGCCTAAGTGATCGTCCCAAACCGAACGGGCCGCTCCTGAAACGGAGTGGCCCTTTTTTTATGCTCATTGGTGCTCCTTAGTGGACCACGTTAGCGCTTTCTTTGGAAAAAATGGCGATGGGGTATTCGCCATCTTCTGGCGACCCTGCTTCGATCCACCGCTCCAGTTGATCGAGGTAATCCCGTGCCTTGATTAACTCCCTAAGTGCGAGCGCTTCGAGTGCAAGCTGGGTGAGTATGTCGCCGGCGTTTTGCGCTCCCACAATCGTGCCCTCTTTACCGTCCGACTGGCAATAAAAGAGCACTTGTTGAATGGTTGCTGTGAGCAGCCTTGTCGCCTTTTGAGTTCGGTTCCAGACCGTGCATTTGGAATCTTCTGTCATCGTGTTTCTCCACGGTTTTAATGCTGCCGATTCGCTCCAATCCAGATCGGTAATGTCGACTAACATTCCCAATTGCCCTGCCGCGCTTGGTTTAGGTTCATGACGTCGCGTCGGAAGAGAACATAGGTGCGAAACGGACACCTTCGTTGGACGAAAGTTGGACACTCTGACTGAGGCATTGAATGGGGTACTAATAGAGCGGGAAACCTGTCTGGTTACGTAGCCAGATGCGCTTATGGGATTTTTTTCCTAACTGGACGATCTGCGTCTATCCACTTTCGTAACTCGTCGATGTGGTGTTTCGCGGTTTCCAAATCACCAATTGCCAAAGCCTCGATTGCCATTTCCGTGAGGGCATCGCCCGTGTTTTCGGTATCCACTATTCTTCCTTTTTTACCGTCGGTCTCGTGAAAATAGAGAATTTGTTGGATGCAATTCCAAAGCAGTTTAACCGCTTTGTCTGGATGGTCTTCGAACGTTTGTTTTGGCGCTTGTTCCATCGCTTCATCTCCGTCGTTTAAAGGCAGTGGATGACGTCTCTGCGATTGCCTTGACGGAAGTGAAGGTAAGTGAGACGGAGGGAAGATTATTAGACGTTAATTGGACATTCTAAACGAAGCCATAGAGGCTGAACTAATACGAGTTGAATGCGCATGTATTTGAGGCTGCTAACGTATGAAATTACCGACCGCTTGATGTGGTAACTTGCAGATACAAATCACGCTGCGCATGCATCATTTTTGTGCTTATGATCCGCGTGTGCGTGTTATGGATAACGATTGTCCAGGTTTTGACCAAGGCTACAGAATCCAGTAAAACCAATGCATATCGTTGATCTTGATACGGAGGAAGGCGCAATTCCTCTTGGTTAACGAAATCCTAATCTTGAAATGAGAAACTAGAGAGAATAGGTCGTTATGAATGGATACAAGATGTGCGCGGGGTCCCCGCGCCATCTTGCCAAGGGGGCCCGTTACACGCCCCCGTTGGATCCCCCCGGTCATCGGCAGCTCGCACACTGAATGCGCCTGCCGATCTGAGCTTATCGAAGCTCAACCACGACCCAACACCGCAGAAGTAAGCGGCGTTGCGCGCAGCTCGTCCGAAGCGAATGCTTCGTCCCAGCAGACGCGAAAGAGCCTTCGCGCCCTTTGGAAACCAGACCCGGGAGATTGCGCTCTCCGGGACCATCGCGAACCTGATTGCAGGTTCAACCAACCAACGGATCCATCCGTTGGAGCATGGCTCAAGGGAGAGTTCGCTCTCCCCTAAGAACCCCATCGATCGATGTTTCGGCATCGACTTCGACGGGCGTTTCGGCGCTCGACCGCGACCAAGAGAGGCGCTCTTGGATGCGCGATACTTGTTGGCAGAAAGAAAGGGAACATGGCCAAGAGTGGCAGCGAAAAAAGACAGCGCCAGATTGCTTTGAAGGCGCGCTTTACCGAAGCAGAGGCCGAGCTCATCCGGGCTCAGGCAGATCGCGCCGGTGTGTCTGTTGCCGCCCTCATTCGCTACGCGCTTCTCAATCAAAAGCCGATGAGGAAGTCGCGTGCGCCAACCGTTGATCATGAAGCGGTCGCCATGATCCTCGGCAAGCTTGGCCAACTATCTACAGCTCTCAAAGAATGCGCTAATGCAGCGCAGCAATCAGACAGCGACAGAGCTGTCATTGATGCTGTTCATCGAGATCTATCAGACATGCGTGTTGCGCTCTTTGAAGCCTTAGGGAGAGAGCCGTGATCCTTAAAGGCAGCCAACGTGGCAATGGGTCTGATCTCGCTGTTCACCTTATGAACGGCTTCGATAATGAGAAGATCGAAGTGGCTGAAGTCTATGGCACCATTGCGGGAGATCTCTTGGGCGCCTTTGCAGAGTTTGAAGCTGTTTCGTCAGGCACGAAGGCTGAAAACTACCTTTATAGTCTCAGCATCAATCCGCCATCACCACTCGACAGAGATCAGTACTTTGAGTGCATTCAAGCAATCGAAACCAGCCTTGGATTGACCGATCAGCCGCGCGCTGTGGTGTTCCACGAAAAGCATGGTCGCGAACATTGTCATGTTGTCTGGTCACGCATTGATGTGGACCAGATGAAGGCGATCCAGCTTTCTCATGATCATTCAAAACTCATGGATCTCGCATGCGAACTTGCGCACAAATATGGTCTTGAACTACCTCCTGGTCTCAAGGCTTGGCAAGCAGATCAGAAGTTTGAAAAAGACAAGCTCGAACCCAATTTGGCGGAGAGGGCGCAAGAGAATGAGACAGGACTCACGGCAGAAGAACGGCGTCAGATTATCACCGAATGTTATGAGCGATCAGACACTGCAAAAGCTTTTGTCGGCGCCATGGAACAATCAGGGTTCGTTCTCGCGCATGGCGACCGAAGGGGTCTCGTCATCGTTGACGAACAGACCAATGTTCATAGCCTCACTCGATATGTGAAAGGTCACTCGGCGAAAGACATCAGAGCGAAACTGGCGTCACTTGACGTGAGCCAATTGCCATCTGTCGAAGAAGCAAAAGATAGGGTTCGAAGTCGCGTTCTCGAACGCCAAGAGGGTGAGGATGAACGACAAGCCAAGCTCGATCGAGCCATCGCAGAAGCGCGTCAGAAACTCTCTCAACGACATGAACAAACGCGTGCTCAATTGAGGCAGCGCGAACAAGAGCTGCTCACACGCCAGCAATCAGAACGTCTAGCCCTGCATGCAGCACAAAAGAGTGACGAGAAGGGGGTGTTGTTCCGAGCGCGCACTGCCGTCGCTGATCTTCTTAAGAAGACACCGGGCCTACGATCGGTGCTCTCACACATCCAGAAAGTGACAGGTCTCGATCCGAGAGAGCGGCATGAGCTTGAACGGAAAGCTTTCACACAACGCCATCAACGTGAGCGCAAAGAGTTTGAACGCCAGAAGCGGTTCCGGTCGCGCATCGAAACGCGCGAAAACCGATCACTTGAAGCGAGAGTTATTCGTGAAGTCGCGCAAAAGCTGGAGATCGCAGGGAAGGCTCAGCGGGACTTTGCAGCTGCAGCGAAAGATCGGATTGCGCAACCAACTGACATGGAAGAGGGAGATCTACAAGTTGCGTTCAATGATGCCGCAGAGTTTGAAGAAGGGGTCGGCCAATCGGTTGACGGGGAGCGCGAAATGACTTGGGCAGATCGTGCGCAACAGTTGAAAGAGGAACAGGGCATCAAGCCAATCAATAAGCGCGGGTTTGATAAAGGAAACGATTGATTATGTCATCGCTGCACGGGTGCCCTCGGTCCCGCGCATTGCGCTCCTGCGGAGCAACCCGGAACCGCCCAAACAATCGTCTACGCGTCCCGGTGTGAACGGTATCATCCAATCATCTCGACTTGGCCTGGCAATTTCTTCAAATCATTGCACTTATTAATTGTCAACACAGCAGAAAAATCGACTTGCAATTGCTGACGTGAATTTCCCAAGCTTATGAGTTTGATTCTCTTCGCTCGATCCAAACGCTTCGATGCCACTAGATTATCGTGGCTGCGAAATTGTATTCCTTGCGCCTTCCCAATTCGAGATTAAGCATTTCAAATTGGTGCGTGAGACAGCCTGAACGCCAAATACAAGCGCGCGATTGCCTCCTTCCCAAAAGTGATGGAGAGGCGCCTGAAATCGGCGCTGGAAGATGTTCCCTTAATTCGTTTTCAAACCAAAGTTTATTTGCACAATGGCCAACATTAATTGGCTAGCCGCCGGCAAGTAAATGAACTGTCATCACCCATATGAAAATAGAAATGCCCTCTAATCACTTGATCCGACTCTGCGACCACCCAGCCACGTCCGCATTTTTCTTCATCCTCATCAAACCCCCGCCAACTGAATTCTGCCATCGGTGTTCCATCATGGTTGACATATCGAACGTCCAAAAAAGCTCCCACATCTATGAACCGCATTTCCCCTTCGCCGCCGTCGAATGAAAGAAATCCCGGAGCAACTAGGTCAACAAAGTTTTGTTCATACAATTCCATTGAAGAGATACGCCAACGGCCTTGAAAGAAGGATTTTGCAGTATCTTCAATTTGCCTGAGCATGGTTAATCAGTGTACGTTATGATCAGAAAAGGCTAACCAAAAACTGATGCACGTTGGGAGAACAGTAGTCAAAATCGGCTATATTTGTTGATCTCTAGACAGGAATGTAAGTCCTCATGCTGCCTCACATATGTCATCACTTCGCTGGCGAGCCTTGAATTAGTTTGCCAATCATTTTGTCGAAGATTGGCAAACTACGCCCAAAGTAGTTGCTCTCACATTGATTTGAATCAAACCAGAGTGAGTCAACTCGAGCTACTCAACTCAAGATGATCGCGAAAATAACTGCCGCTATCATTACCTTTAGTGCAGTTGTCTTCTTTACTCTATCCCAACGCAAGGAACTGCTGCGCACTGGGAGTGAGTTCGTGCGCGTCAATGTCACTAACAATAGGGAGACTTCGAAATGATGGAAATGGGTTCGGGCATGATGGTCTTTATGGGGATCGTCTGGGTTTTGGTTCTCGCCTTTCTCGTTCTCGGGATTGCGGCATTCGTCAAATACCTCCGTTCCAGCAGATAGGCCCGATCCTCGCAAGGCAAGGCTAAAGGGCCGATGCTCTATTGGACATGGCGACATTGGCTTTCGGAACCTGGCCGCGCGGGCCTCACAGCCTTCGCTTTCGCCAGCGTGCTGGCGTTGAGCGCTATGTTCGACGGTCTCTTCGTTGGAATTCTCGAAGATCTGCGCGCCTTTCCCGCATCGCTCCCCTCCGATCTTGTCGCGATCGAGGAAGGCAATACTTACTTTTCGCTCGCGCCGTCCAACCTACCTCAGCTATCAAGAATGAACGCCGAGGAAGTACCAGGCGTGATGGATGTTCAGCCGCTGAAGCTTGCGCCATTCATTTTCCGATACAACGGTCTCACGACACCCGCGATGTTGGTCGCCTTCGATTTGAATGGTGGCCCGCAACAACTACGCGCCGGCCGCGCGCCGACGCCAGCGCGTGACATTGTCCTAGATAGCAATCTGGCGCGAAGACACGCCGCCGATCTCGGTGATCCCGTTGTAATATTGGATCACGATCTGAATGTCGTTGGGCTTTCGGAGGGCACTTCATCCGCGTTCACATCGTACGCCTTTATTACATACGACCGTCTTATCGACCTGGCGATCGAATCCGAATTGCCTTTCGGAACGGATGAGGGAGGGCTCGTCTCCGCGCTTCTCATCAATCTTGAAGACGGCGCCGACATTGATGAGAGCAGGCAGCTCCTGGAAGCTGCGTTGCCGGAGGCTGACTTGTTTACGCCAGCGGAGTTGGGTGACGCGGAAGCTGTTATGGGTCGACGGATGTTAGGACCGATCTTTCTTCTGATCCAGTCGATTACTTGGCTGATCACGCTTTTGACCATGGCGATGCTTCGATACGCGGAGGTCCAATCCCACTTAAGGCAATTCGGCATTCACAAGGCCCTCGGCGTCAAGCCGACGCAACTCGTCTATATACTCACGATCGGTGGCGCCCTGACGGCAGTCCTCGCGCTCCCTCTGGCGGCGGTGATCGCGAAAGGTCTGTCTTGGATGACCTCGACTTGGAACCCTTTATACGTGCCGCGGGTTTGGGATCCGCAAGTGTTGGCGCGCACGGGCGCTCTCGCGATCTTGGGTTCGGTGGCCGGAAGTCTCATTCCGCTGCGCAGACTTGTGAGACTGGATCCGGTCCTCGTATTTCAAAGGTGATGCGATGCTCTATTGGACGATCAGGTCTCAGTTGACGGAATTTGGCAGAGTCGCCGCAAGCGCCGTAGGAATCGCCTTGGCGATGCTTCTGGCAATCTATCTTGATGCGGTGTTTCGCGGCGAAGCGAACCAGATCGTAACGTTCATTGAACGGTCCCCTGGCGACGTTTGGGTCCTGCAAGACGGCGTTGAGAACTTGCATATGGCGCGCTCGCGTTTGTCTGAAAACACGATCGCTGAAGTACGCCAGACGCCGGGCGTCGAAAGCCTCATTAAAATGGTTTATCGCGACGCGATGATTGGCGAGGCAGGTCAGGAAAAGCTCGCTTATGTGGTGGGCGTTCCGTTTGACCCCGACGCGAAAGCGACATGGCAGAAGGGATCCCAATGGACCGGACCCAAGGAAGGCGGCGTCATCATTCCCGAACCCATGGCGGCCGGAGCGGAACTGCGGATCGGGGACACCATCCGAATTGGCAGGAAGTACTTCTCGATTGAAGGGTTTTCGAGCGGAACCTATTCGATGGCCAACCCGCTTGTGTTTATGAACGAACGAGACGCACGCCGGCAGTTCAAGATCAGCGACGGTGCAAATCTATTGCTGGTAGACACCGAGGCGGGAATTGATCCCTTCGCATTAGCCGCACGCATCGAGGAAAGGAGCGACAAGACGCGCGCGTTGCCGAAGTCCGCATTGATAGAAAACGACTACCGATTGGCGCTGCAAATGGGCGGCGCGTTGATTGGTATGATGAGCGTCATCGGAACTATCGTTGCCATTATCATTGTGATCTTTACGGCCTACGCCTTCGTGTCTGTGCGAAGTCCGGAGTTGGCAGTTGCCAAGGCGCTGGGCGCTCCCCAATCGCAACTCATCATGTCCGCCATAGTTCAGACCGGCGCTGTAGCGCTTCTCGGAATTATATTTGCATTCGCTGCGATCTTGCCTTTGGAAAGCGCCTTGCTGAGCTGGGTCCCTGACGTTCAAGTTGACTTTTCCGCTTTCACCACGCTGAAGCTGAGTGCAGTTATGTTCGTCGCCGCCGAATTGGCGGCGCTTGTGCCCGTGACTTACATCTTGCGGGTCGATCCTGCGCTTGTATTTAAAGGATAGTGCCGATGGAAAGCGCGCCAATTTTGAGGGCAACGAATCTCGTCAAAACATTCGGTACAGGCGAAACCGCTGTGCATGCGGTCGACGGCGTAACTCTTGATGTTTGCCCTGGGGAGTTGGTTCTGATCAAGGGCCCGTCGGGATCCGGTAAGACCACTTTACTATCCATTCTTGGTGGTCTCATGCATCCGACATCAGGTGGCGCCCATTTGCTCGAGCGTGACATAACAACGATGAGCGAAACAGCGCTCGCTGAACTCAGGTCAAAAGAGATCGGTTTTGTGTTTCAGGCATACAACCTGCTCTCGGCTCTCAGTGTCGAGGAAAACATTCTCTTTCCCGCGCGCATCGTGGGGGCGAATCTTGGTGCCGCACGACGAAGAGCGGATGAACTGATCAAAAGACTTGACCTTCAAGACCGAGGGAGCGCGCGGCCGCATCAACTTTCGGGTGGCGAACGTCAACGAGTTGCAATCGCGCGAGCGCTCATGAATGACCCGCCGCTTGTTCTCGCCGACGAACCGACCGGCAATCTAGACTCAGAACGCGGCCTTGAAGTTGCGATGATCCTTCATGATATGGCCCGCGATGACAGTAAGGCTGTGGTGATCGTGACGCATGATTCGCGCATCGAGGAAATCGCCGACCGCATTTTATGGCTTGAAGACGGAAAGCTACGCGATCGCAAAGGCGAGCAACACGAATGGACCCGAGATCCTGTATGCGGAATGCGTGTAGACCGTTGGACGGCCACGCGCCTCGCCGAGTATGACGGTGAGACATATGCTTTCTGCACTGAGAGGTGCCGAGAGCGTTTCCTCTTAAATCCGACCGCTTATGTGAATGAGTCAGACGCAAATAATCGATAATGACAGCAACAATCGAACCGAAATTGAAATGAAGTGGCGCGAGGTTTCGAGCAGCTCAATTTTTTGGATAATCCGAAATGGTATCCTTGGTTCACAATTCGTGTCAGCACGTGGGCCCCTCAAGATTTTGGTTGGAGTTTGCAACCATAAATCAACCTGATGCGACTGGATATTTTCTGATGACAGACGAGTTCTGGGAAGGAGAGCTTCTTATAGGCTTCGCTTTTGCATTGTTCCATGGCCGGTCCGGCGACAATCAACTCCATCGTCACTATGCGACCCAGTGCGCATATGGAGACACTGCAGCTGTGGAAGTCGAATGGGAAAATGGAACCATCGACCGCGCAAGATGGCACCATATACCCTCGGAGTCTCTTCACCGAATCCGCGCTACATCATCTACCGTACGGATGCTGTACTACGAACCCACAATGCTAAACAGCCTGTCAGTTGAAGACCTTTTCGAAAAAATTACTATCGCGGATTGGAAAGAAGCTGATTGGTCCACCTATTTTAAGATGCCAGATGCGGTCGACCCTCGTGTGCGCCAAGCGCTTGAGCAATTGCGAGCTGATGTTGGCATTTCTATTAGCGCTACATCTATGGCTCGCTCGGTAGGGTTATCCAGAAATCGCCTTATGGAATTGTTCTCGGCTGAAATTGGAGTACCGGTCAGGCGCTACATCCTTTGGCACCGGATCAAGCTGGCAGCAACAGAAATTGCTCGCGGCGCAAATTTGACCACTGCGGCTCACGCTGCCGGTTTTGCAGATTCTGCTCACTTCGCTAGGACTATGAAAGCTATGTTCGGCGTTACCGCCACGAAAGGCCTGAACAAACTGCAAATACGGCTGCAATAAGGGCTGTCTGCTATGGCCAAATACTCTTTTGTCGAATGCAATTCTACAACATAAATTCGATCAGATAGGTCTTGGTCGTCCATCTTCTGGACTATATGTGAGCTCGTTCTATGTCGCACCGATTCAATCTGTGTAGAAATTTATTGCTTTAAGAACGGCTTGATCAACTGCATCCAATATCGGGTTGGATAGTCTGGTTGATCACCGATTCCAATATCGTCAGATGAAAAAGTCTTCTTGTTGTCAAAATACGCGGTCCCTAAAAACCGATCCCAGAGAACTGTGAATAAGCCAAAATTAACATCGCCCTCGCGTGGCGTTTTCAAGTGGTGGAATCGGTGTACCGGCGCGAGCGCCAGTACATGTCTTAGTCCGCCAATTCGCATGTCGACGTTTGAGTGTTGCAAAAGCAGCTGAATTGCAATCGCGAAAGCGAGCAAGAATGCGACATCTTGGGTCATGCCCGCGAGCACCAAAGGAGTCGTTCCAGCTACCATTTCATACCCTTGATGCGCTGGGTGCTTCATCAACCCGTTGAATCCATACATTCTCTTGACGCTGTGATGTACGGCGTGAAAACGCCACAACAAATTCCACCTGTGACTGAAATAGTGAGCGATGGTTATTCCAAAGTCGGCCACAATGACCGCCAACAGCACTTGTTGCCAGAGGGGCCATGTTTGTGGCCAGACGCCTTTCCATGGAATGAGTGCAGCCAACATTGGCAAAAGCATAACCGAACCTACATTAGCGCTCTCATTCACGATGAAATGGCTAATGTCTCTAAGACGATCATTCTGAGGTCTATTCCAGGCTTTCACGTAGGGTATCTTCCGTTCAAGTGTGAACGAAAACCACAAGGCGGTTAAAAATAGCGGTGCCAAAATCCAATGCGAGGCGCCGATCGCAACTAGCCAAATTGCGACACCATTAAAGCCGAGCAACATCAGTGGAACGTATAGGACTCTTGTGAACATCGTGCGGTACACCCGTTAATTGCCTTACGAGTTGGGCTTACCGCGCCGAGGTCGGCTTGAACAAACACACAGCGAGACACAACAAGGCTTGTATCTAGATAGATTCGGCAGTTGCTGATTTACGCAGATTTATGAGTTACTGGTTGCTGGCTCATAAATTTGTCCACGATCGGATTACGAATGTGAGAAACTCAAGGGCTTAGGATCACATTCGCGAGTCTAACGCTTTGGTAACGTTCGCATTTGCCCAAAAAGTCTCTTTACGGTGAGAAAGGCCTTGATTTTGGTCTTTCATTTTCGCTGCAACCAATAGAATGTTCTTAGATGAAGCTAAGGAGCTGGACGATTCCTATCTCGGTCGGAGCTTCTCAAGAGCTTGTCTCTTGCTACTCGTCTCTAGGATTTGGCAGCAGCCGAGACGGCTCGACGCGCGAAGAGGAAGCCGGACATTGGAATCACGATCCATTGCATCAAGGGGGACAAGCCGGTCCCAATAACGGGTACAACGGGCATCAGATCGGAGTAGGCCCAGCTTTCTCGGATTATTAGATTGAGCCATTCGCTGAACACCGTGTAGCCCACGCCTAAAACCACCGTCACAGCGGCGACCTCCCTGAAACGCCGCGTTGGCCAGGAATGTTCACCGGCGACAACGAGCCCGGCCGTAAGGCTGGCGAGGGCGATGAGGAGATCGCCAGCGGTACAATGAGCCACGGCAAACGCAATTTCTTCCGGCGTGCCAGTAGTCCAAATCGTATAGAGAGGAAGGTGCAAGGTTTCCCACACCAGATTTGCGACTGCAACAAAAACGAGATAGCGGCGGAGCGCAATGAGCCATCCCCCATTCGTAACCAGCGAGACCTGCGCGCCATTGTGTGTATTCATAGTGATATCTGTCTTATGATTGACCGAGGCATTGAGGCACCTCCGTAGTTGCGATCCAAGTAGTACTTGGGCAATTTTCATTCGGCTGAGGGTTACCAACGTTAACCGAATTCGCAACTCTTATCGTTTCCAGTTATTGCCAGATTGATTGCCAACTGACCTACAAATGTACCACAGGCGTTCCCAACTTCGGTTGATGTGCAGGAGCTGAGTCATTGATTTTGTTGGTTTCAGGTAGTTGGAACAAATCGTATCGGTGGACTCTTAATCAATTGGTCTCCGTGGGCGGAACTGACTTGCAACAAACTTGCAACAGAATGTGCTCAAGTATCTGATTTTTGGTAAGACTTCTGCCGACTTCGTTGAATTTGGGCCGCAGTAATCTGCCATCGAGAGTGATTTCGCCGCCGTTGACATCGTAGGGGTCACAAGTTCAATCCTTGTCACGCCCACCATTTCATCTGATATGAAACCTCAATCTCTTTCCTCAGCCATACGCGCCGCATACTGATTAAGGCATCACAAGCGAACGGCATTCCGGTTGTCAAAGACCACCTGCAGAAGGGCGCTTAGGTGCGCCGTCGAAAATAGGGCTGAACGAGGCGTCGGTAAGACAAAGCAAAGCCGGTATAGACGAGGAAGCAAGCCGCCAGGGAGGCAAGCCTGGCGATGGTTGATCGTTTCTTGCAACTTGACAACGTGCAGCGGTCAGCAGACTCTTTTTCACACTGAGTTCGTTTAGGGGATCTGTATGCCACTCTCTTCTTCGGTAAATGAGCTGTCTGACATCTCCGAGACGCAAGAATTTTATCACAGCCGCCCTCCTACGGGTCATGCGGCTAGGGCTGATCAATAGTCTGGACGTTCGGCCAGGAGAAATTGATCGGTCGGCGCTCGGCCAAAGGGCTGGAATGCATTTCCAAACTAATATTCAAAACAGACCACTCACTGGGGGGAGGTTGGCTACCCATTCGGTCTGAATGTGTTACCGATGTCCCCGGTATTAACTGCAAGCTATCCGACAGGAAGCATACAGATAGATCAAAACCATTCATGAGATGGCAAATCACACACAAATGGCGGAGCAGTTTAGAGTGCTTGGAACACCTACTTTCGTATAAGCCCCAGCGCTAAAAGGTCGTTTAGGTATTTTTGTAGCAGGTCTTCATCAAGGTGCGGGATATCGCCGAGCGTTGCGTCTACCGCCTCCATAAAATGGCGAGCTGGCATGGATGTGCCAGAAATAGCGGCGCTTGGTTCGGCGAATAGGTCCAAAATAGGCAGAGACGTTTTGGTTCTCAATTCCTCCGGAAGAGAGCGTAAAGCAGTCTCGAAACGTGTCAGCCAATCGTGATAGTCATCGATATACTCAATGGGGTAACCGTATTCTTTGATCCAAGTAACGAAACTGTCCATCGATATTCCGTCATTGTGCGGATTAAGAAGGTGATAGGTTTGATAATCTGTCCGAAAATGGTCACTGATTGCGACTACAGATTTGGCGACAAAGTCAACCGGTAGACCTTCATAGTGCGCGTCGCGGGACGCACCCGTATAGAATGTCTTCGGAGCAATAGCCGTAAGAACAAGGCTCAAAATGTGCCGTGTGAAGACATCTGAAAGATTGAGCTGTCCGCGATACGCGCGGTGAGCAAGTATCATATTTGATCGAAACACGTTGACGGGCAGATTGAATTTTTCGTTCGCTTCGCGAAGCAAAACTTCCGCGGCCCACTTACTTGCGGCGTACCCGACAGCGTATCCATCCCCTAGTTCGAACTCTGGAATAGCAGTCCGAACGTCGGCTTCTTCACGGATCGCTTTTCCGCGCGAATCATACGCTGCGGCGACAGTAGAAACGTTGACGAATCTCTTCATCTTTGCTGTCAGGGCAAGGGAAATGAGTTCGGCGGTTCCCACCACATTTGGCAGAAAAAGCTGCCGATACGGCAGTTTATGATTTACCATCGCGCCCACATGGGTGATGAGATCCACGCGCTCCGCTAATGATTCCCAGGTTGCGTTAGACAGGCCCAGTTGGGGTGACGATAAATCGCCCGCAACACAGACCAGGTGGTCACGCGCGAGGTCGTCAAACCGATCTTCTAATACTTTGTCTCCGCTGACGAAAGCTTCTCTGATTCGTACCTCGGCGGCAGCATCGTCCGATCCGCGGCCCAAACAAATCAGTGTACCCCCGTTTACGGATAGGCGCTCGAGCCACTCCAACGCAACAAAACGTCCCAAAAAACCGGTTGCCCCTGTCAGAAAAACGGTTTTGGGATCGTCATCGATCGACGGGTTTAGTGTTTCCGCTTTGTTCAGTATCTCTGGCGAAACGAAGCGGCTAAGACTTAAATCCTTTGCGTGGACGCGAACGGCATCTTTTCCATGTATTGTGTCATAGGTTGCGCGGGTGGAAGAGTGTGTGCTTTTTTCCCGTTCGATTTTTCGGGCGAGATCTAGAAGTGTGTTCGACGGGTGCACGATATCCCCGACTTCTACTGTGACTTCGAAGATATCTTCAAGCAACATTGCGAAGGATAAGGCCGAAAGGGAGTCTCCGCCTATTTCGTCAAATGACACGTCTCCATCGTCTGGAATGGTGCTTATTTCAAGCGAGATTTTAACGGCATTGAGAACTGTCGCCTCTATCGTTGAGGTATGACTTTCTAACTTTAGGCGGCGAAGTGCGTCTTCTTGGTGACGCGCCATGTCCGCATACATGGATTCCAAGGTGTCTTGATATTTCGCATTGAAGGCAGGCCTCAAATATTTGCCGACACCGGCGAGTAATCCGTTTTCGGTGGAGAAGGCCTCCTTTTCAACAATGACGTCTCGCGGTATCTCGTAAGGGTTCAGGTCATTGTCCGCAGCGATCCTTCGAAGCGCATTTAGCAGTTGTTGTTTGGCTTCCTCGGCGCTTTGCGCGGTATCAAAGAAAGCATGGTTTGGAACGACCACACCCAACAAAAACGATCGGGAGGAATTGCCATACAGGAAGACCTGTTGAATGGCGGGGTCACCTCCGGAGTAGAGGGCCTCAAGCTTAGAAATGGCCACGAACTCACCTTGAGCGAGTTTGAGAACATTATTTCGTCGATCAATAACCCGGATCTTACCGCGTTCTGTTTCTTCAACGATGTCGCCCGTATGATAAAAGCCATCTTCATCCACTAAGTTTTCATTGAGCTCCGGGCGCTGGAAGTATCCGGAAATAAGGCGGCTGGTTTTAACAGCCAATTCTCCGCGTGGATAGGGCACGTCTGTTGTAAAATAACCAAGCTCTGGGACATCGATGAGCTTATGGGAGATAACGGGCGGTGATTGAATAACACCGTTGACCGAAATGCCGCCGGCCTCTGTCGATCCATAGGAGTCCGTGAGCGGGAAGCCGATCAACTGCTCTGTGAATTCTTTTAGCTCAGGGGACAGTGGTGCGGATGCAACGACTGCCGACTGCAACCGGCCCCCCAGCAAATCTTTCCGTAGCCTCTCAAAATCGTGCTGGCCATCACCAGAGATATCGGTACTTGCGCGCTGATACAGCAATTCGCATATGCGGGGGACCAATCCTAAATCGGTCGGCCGAATGAGCACCAAGTCTTCGAGAAAAGTAGAGAGATCGCTTTGCCCGGTAAAGCAAAGAAGGCCGCCCCTACCTAATGTCATGAAAGTGTATGACGTTCCGTAAGAATGGCTCATCGGTTGGTAGTGCAGAACGATTGCCGGCGGTGCGTAGGGAGCAGATTGCCAAGGAACAATCGCATTTTTCTCCGTATACACCGCACCTTTGGGTGTCCCGGTACTTCCAGATGTATAGACAATGGAAACAATTGGACTTTCATCATTGGCAGGTCGGAAGGGGTCGGCGGTCGGACCTGACAGCCCCATTTGGAGGGCCTGTGCAAACGTCGTTAGGGAGGCGCCAGGCTTGGCGGCGTTTAATGTTTCACGGGCGGTCTCAACCAGCGCCAAGTGGTGCGGATCTTCTTCATCTATGTCAAAAACAAGGATGGCACGGGTGTCATCGCAAGCACAGGCGCATGAAAGCGCTTTGTCCAATTCCTCTACGCTTGTGGCGATGCATTTGGGGCGGACTTCAAGAACAATATCCTGCAATTGAGCGGCCCCAGCGTTGGATGGAAGCGGCACATATGGAAAGCCGTTAAACTGAGCCGCGAGCAGGACAGCGACATATTCTGGGCCGGCGAACCCCAGTGTTCCGATCAGGTCTCCAGGTTTCAGATTAAGGTGTTCATCATGGGCCAAGGTCGAGGATAACGATGTGACCTGCTGCCACAAGGTGTCGTAGGTAATGAATGAAAAATTAGCGGCTAGTTCGCCCCGGATTTTTTGTCTCCAACCTAGTGCCGGGCGATTTCCGTAAGACGTCAGGACGAGTTTTATGATCTGGGCAATAGAGAGCCCAGGCTTTGTTATTGCCTCAAGGACTTTTTGATCTGCGATTGGAACGTCTATCGCCTGTTCCAATTTGAGGGTTTGAGGTTTGTTTTCGGGCGCCATTATCTTGCCCCTCTATAGGTATTCGGCGTCGACTTAGAGTGTACTCATGTCGATCACGAAACGATACTTCACGTCGCCCCGTTCCATGCGTTCAAATGCTTCATTGATTTGATGCATGGCAATGAGTTCGCAATCTGGAAGTATGTTTTTCTCCGCACAGAAATTAAGCAATTCTTGTGTTTCTTTTATTCCCCCGATCATGGAAGAGGTAAGGGATTTGCGTCCTGAAACGAGGGCCCCCGTATGAAATGACGGCAACATATCGACAGCGCCGACCATCGCAACGATGCCGTCAAGGCCGACTAGGGACAGATATGGGGAAATGTCATGTGCAACGGGGATCGTATCAAGAATGAAATCGAACCGTCCCGCAGCCGCCGCCATTTGTTCCTCGTCTTTGGAAACGAGAACGTCGTGTGCGCCGAGCGCAACGGCATCGTCGGTTTTCGAAGGGGAAGTGGTGAGAACGGTAACCTCCGCGCCCAACCCAACAGCAAGTTTAACCCCCATATGTCCGAGCCCACCGAGCCCGGCTACCGCAACTTTCGTGCCGGGCCCAACTTCCCAGTAACGCAGGGGAGACCATGTGGTGATCCCAGCGCAAAGCAGTGGGCCAGCACGTGCCGGATCAAGACCATCTGGAACCTTCAAAACAAATTCGTCTTTTACGACAATATTGTTTGAGTAGCCGCCCAACGTGTTATCCCCCGTCATCCGGTCGGGGCTATTGTAGGTCAGGGTCATGCCTTCTTTGCAATAAGGTTCAAGACCATGCCGACACGGCGAACAGTGACCGCAGCTGTCAACAAGACATCCCACGGCAACTCTATCTCCGACATTATGTAGAGTTACGTCTGTCCCAACCGCAGTCACCTGTCCGATGATTTCGTGGCCAGGTACCAAGGGGTAGACCGTGTTGAAATAGTCATTGCGGGCAAAATGCAGATCAGTGTGGCAAACGCCGCAATAGTGAATATCGACAGCGACGTCGGTAGAGCGTAACGCCCGACGTTTGAATGAGTGTGAGACCAGCGCCGCGCCTTGTTCCAACGCAGCGTACCCTTTTGCTTCTGTCATGAAACTTTCCTCCCTCCACGAATTTTCCCCAGGCTTAGTTTGTTTTTTGTTTCACCAGGTCCAGAGCCACATCGACAATCATGTCTTCTTGTCCACCAACCATTCGACGTTTTCCCAACTCCACGAGGATTTCTCGCGTGTCGAGATTGTGGTCTTCAGCGGCTTTTTCTGCATGCCGAAGAAAAGAAGAATAGACACCCGCGTAGCCAAGACTGAGCGTTTCGCGATCAACACGGACAGGACGATCCTGCAGGGGCCTGACGAGTTCCTCGGCTGCGTCCATTAGGGCCATAACCTCGCATCCGTGCTTCCATTCTTTGCGATCAACGGCGGCAATGAAAACTTCCAACGGGGCATTACCTGCGCCTGCTCCCATGCCAGCCAAGCTGGCATCGATACGGACGGCACCCTCTTGTGCGGCGACGATAGAGTTGGCAACGCCTAGAGACAGGTTGTGGTGCGCATGAATACCCCGTTGGGTTTCCGGCTTTAGCACCTTGTCATACGCTCTCATACGCTCGCAAACACCATCCATGTCCAGCGCACCACCGGAATCGGTCACATATACACAGTGTGCGCCGTAACTTTCCATGAGGATTGCCTGTGCGGACAATTCTTCGGGGTCGATCATGTGGCTCATCATCAAAAATCCGGAAACGTCCATTCCCAGATCTCGTGCGATACCGATATGTTGCTTGGAAACGTCTGCTTCTGTGCAATGGGTTGCAACACGCACAGAGCGCACACCGATGTCGTAGGCGCGGCGTAACTCGTCCACAGTGCCAACGCCGGGAAGAATAAGTGTGGTCAAGACTGCATTTTGCAACACGTCGGCAACAGCTTCCAGCCACTCCCAATCTGTATGCGCACCGAAACCATAGTTAAAACTTGCTCCTGACAAGCCGTCCCCATGGGCAACCTCAATAGCATCAACACCGGCCCGGTCCAACGCGCCCGCGATTGCGCGCACATGATCGATGCCGTACATGTGACGAATGGCGTGCATACCGTCGCGCAGTGTTACATCTTGGATGTAGAGTTTTTCGTTTGTCGGATCAAAACGGGTCATGTGCGATTAACTTCCGAATGGTTTCAGAAACTCGTATGCGTACTAGATGCGTGCTGCGATGAGCTCGCCGGTCGCTTTGGCTGCGGCCGTCATGATGTCCAGATTTCCGGAATAGGGGGGTAAGTAGTCACCGGCCCCTTCAACTTCCAGAAAGACAGAGCTTTTGATTCCGCTGAAATCACCCACCCCAGGCATGTGCAGTTTGTTGTTGTCGCCAAAACGTTCGAACTGAACCTCTTGCTTTAGGCGATATCCGGGGACGTAAGTCTGCACCTTTGCAACCATTTCTTCGATGGATTGGCGGATTTCTTGCTCTGTCGCTCCTTCGGACAGAGTGAAAACAGTATCGCGCATGATCATCGGTGGTTCGGCAGGGTTAAGGATGATGATGGCCTTCCCTTTTTTTGCGCCGCCAACAGATTCAATCGCGTTAGCCGTCGTTCGGGTAAATTCGTCGATATTCGCCCGGGTTCCGGGCCCCGCAGATCGAGAGGAGACGGATGCGACGATTTCCGCGTAGTGGACCGTGGCCACTTGAGACACGGCTGCCACCATTGGAATGGTTGCCTGCCCGCCACAGGTTACCATGTTGACGTTGGCTTCATCCAAATGCTGGTCGATGTTAACCGGAGGCACGGTGAACGGTCCGATCGCGGCCGGAGTAAGGTCGATCACCTTCTTGCCATCGCCCCTTAAAACTTTGTCATGCTCTGCATGCGCATAGGCGGAGGTTGCATCGAACACGATCCGAATGTCTTCGTACACGTCTAATGCGCGAAGCCCGTCTAGTCCCTCATGAGTGGTTTCGATGCCGTGGGATCTTGCGATTGCTAGGCCTTCGCTTTGCGGGTCTATACCCACTAATGCCGCCAGTTCCATATTCTGGGAAGACTTTATCAACTTCATCATAAGGTCGGTGCCGATATTACCTGACCCAACGATTGCTACTTTCACTCCCATGTTCCGCCTTCCCTTAACTAAAACTGATGCTGCATTTGCCAATGCCGCTTAGATCCATTTCAAAACGATCGCCCGGCAGTGCAGGTTCAAGTGGGACAAGACTGCCCGACAAAATTGTTTCACCTGCTTTCAATGGAACCCCATACTGACCAAGAGTATTGGCCAACCACGCTACCGCTTCGAGCGGAGACCCCTGCACCGCCGATCCTTTACCTGAGGATAGAAAATTGCCGTTCTTGAAAACCTGAACATCCAGATTGGGTAAGTCGAAACGCGTCGGATTAACACGCACGTCGCCCAGGACAAATATTCCACATGAAGCATTGTCAGCTATCGTATCAACGATGCTAATTTCCCAATTTTCAATTCGACTATCGACGATTTCAAAACAGGGAACGATGAATTCGGTAGCTGAAAGAACGTCACTCTGTTCGATGCCAGGCCCGTTGAGGTCTTCTTTCAATATGAATGCGATTTCGGCTTCGGCGCGGGGCTGCAAAAGTTTTGCCTGTAAAATGTCAACGGTTTCGTTGTTCCCAACACGCATTTTGTCGGTAAGGAAACCAAAGTCGGGCTGAAAGACGTTCAGCATGTCCTGGACCGCCTTGGACGTTACGCCAATTTTCTTGCCAACAACTTTTTCGCCGTCAGCCTCACGTCGTTTTAGAAAGTCTAGCGAAATTGCATAAGCATCATCGATCGTCAGGGATGGGTGAGACGCGATTAGCGGTGAGATTGGCCGCCGAGTTCGAAGGGCGGTATAGAGCTTTTCACCTAAGATTGAGATAGGAGAAGATGTTGCCGCCGTGCTCATAGGTATCCGCCATCAAAATAGACAAGGGGAAGGCCAATTTCATTCATCTGTATATGAGTGGCGTCGCCAATAACGATGCTGTGAGACCCATAGTCCACGATCTTTTTTACGGTGCAAAAGATGTTTGCATGTGCGTCCGAGAGGTAGGGCGTCCCCCGCTCATCTTGTTTCCAATCTCCGACGGAAAACTTGTCAATACACGTTGTTACCTTGCCAAACACATTGGAGATATCTTCCTGATTGTCTTTTAGCAGATTGACGCAATATGATTCATCGACACATAGACCAGGATGAACACTTGCCCCTTTGTTGATGCACGAGACCAGTGATGGCGGGTCCATGGACAAAGAACAAACGGCTGTTGCCGCGATGCCGGCACGCTGTCCATCCACATTGCAACTGATCAGCGATACGTTCGCTGCCAACCGCCGCATAGCTTCTTTAAACTGACTCTGTATCTGGTGGGTCATAATGACTCTCCTCTGATCGCGGAACTTCGAATGCGTCGATTTGAGATCAGAGTTTCAAAACCTGTTTTGCCAAAATGTTTCGTTGTATTTCATTGGAGCCTGCGAAAATTGCGTGAGAGCGGGCGGTGAAATACTGCCATCCGATGTTTGTCAACGTGCCGTTGATCGTTACATCGGAATTAGACTGAGCGTACTGACCAGCTGCCCTCGCATTCAACTCTGAAATATCTCGCAATTTGTCCGCGGAGATGATTTTGAGTATGGAAAATTCTGGACCTGGCGTTTGACCAACCGAAAGTGAATCGCACATGTTTTCATACAAAGCACGAAAGTCATGCATATCACAGAGAGTCTGTGCCAATTCGTCTTTGTACGCAGGATCACTGTCTGCCGTCATGATCAATTCGCAAGCCAGGTCTAGATATTTTGATGATGGGCCGGGGTTTCCGATCCAAACGCGCTCATAACCCAACAATGACTTCGCTATCTGCCATCCATTGTCCGGTTCGCCGACGACATTGTCTTTGGGCACCAAAACATCGTCGAAAAACACTTCACACAGCTCATCTTCGCCGGCCAACGTTTTGATTGGGCGAACTGTGACGCCCGGTGTGTTCATGTCTATTAGGATAAACGTTATGCCAGCTTGTTTTCGCTCTGTAACAGTCGTCCTAACAAGAGCGTACATGTGAGAGCATTCGTCTGCATGTGTTGTCCAGATTTTCTGACCATTGATTTTGTAGACATCACCGTCGAGCTCCGCCTTTGTGCGAATATTAGCTAAATCAGACCCCGCTCCTGGTTCTGAATATCCTTGTGCCCATAAATATTCGCCCGTCCGGGTTGGTTCGATGTAACGGTCTTTTTGCTCCGCGGTACCGTACTGCATGAGCGTTGGACCGATCATCTGCTCTCCGCCGTCAATGACGCGTCCGGCACAAATACGGTCCAATTCCTCATGGTAGATCACTTGCTTTTCAAAGGACAACTCCATCCCACCGAACGCTCTGGGCCAGGACGGACAACGCCATCCGGCGTCGCATAACATTCTTATCCAAGCGCGCGCGTCACTCCCACGTATGCGTAGGAGGGGGCGATGAGGCCCTTGCTTCCATCGGTCAGGATAAACTTCTTCTAACCAGGATCTGAACAATGATCGGAATTGTTCGTTGTCCAAACTATTATGGTCGACCATTCTATTTTCCACGGCGTGCTCTTTCGAGGTCATAGACTCGGCGTCGATGATGAATGGGTAGTCCGAATTGATTCACCAGATTGAGGGATGCCCGTGCATACAATCCTATGTCAGCCTCATCGGTGAAGCCGATGCCGCCGTGCAACTGGATTGTTTCTTTTGTCATCAAAAAAGCTGTTTGGGACGCCCGTACCTTGGCGCAACTGACGGCTTTTTGAGTATCCGCCGACTGGGGGTTTTTATCAAAGTGTTCCGCCGCACGCTTCACGGAATTTTCCGTCAGCTGCTGTGCGATATAGAGATCGACAGCTCGATGTTGAATGGCTTGAAACGATCCGATGGTTTGATTGAACTGTTTACGTGTTCTCAGATATTCAAGGGTGATCTCGAGGGATTTCTGGCTAACGCCAGCAAGCTGAGCCGACGTGATAAGCGTTCCCAAATCAAAGGCACTTTGGATGATCTGAAGTAAGTTTTTGCTTCGAAGAGGTGCACATGCGAGGGTCTCACCCTGTAGGGACAAATGACCAACTTTTTGTCCAAGGAAATTCTTAAAGGTGTCAGTTACATTGTCGTTGTCAGGCCTCGCAATCAGACCCAACGCCATTTCTTCGTTTTCTTGTGCCGTGACGATAATGGAATCTGCTGGGAGAGACACGAATGTTTTATGTCCGAACGGTCTGCCGTCTTGCAGCGTGGTTGAAATTTGCGATGCATCGACCGTGCTGTCGGTTTCCATTAAGGCGGTCGAAATACGGTGTGTGCTGTCACGAAGACATTCGGAAATAACTTCTTTGAGTTCGCAGTCTTCTATTTGACTGACAATGAAGCACGGCAACACAGATTGGGCGATAAAGGGGCTGGAGAACAGTTCGCGTCCGAAGAGGGTTGCGACGCGAACATGGCCTTGCGCACCGAAACCAGCCCCGCCTAACTCTTCCGACAAGCCAAGTTTCAACAGCCCGGTATCAGCCAGCTTCTGCCAAATGTCAGATTCGGTGTCGGACGCCCTTAGACATTCTAGCGAATAATTTGCATCTAGGAAGGATTGAGCGGACGCCTCTACCATTGCGAATAAATCTGCGTCCGCGACAAATAAGGTCATTCGCTTATCTCACGATCAACTACAACCTGATGCACCCACATTCCTAAAAGACGTTCTGCTACTTGCCGGTAAGTTTCGGTTTCGCCCGCTCTATCATCGCCTCAACGGCAATCTTGTGGTCTTCCATAAACATGCTGACGTTTTCAAAGGCAGCTGAGACATCAATGACGGCGTCCGCTGTAACTTTCAGGCCAGCGTTTATTGATGCTTTCGTCCACCTCACAGCGTATTTCGGTGTGTTCAAAAGCTTCTTGACGGTCTTTGCAACGGTCTCATCCAATTGGTCTTCCTCGACAACCTCTGTAATCAGACCAATTTCGGCAGCTGTTTGACCGTCGATAAACGCACCGGTCAGAAGGTATTTCCGGGCACGGGCATATCCAACCAACATTGGCCAAAGATAGGATCCGCCGTCACCGGCGACCAGACCAACAGTTACATGAGGATCTGCAAACTGAGACTTTGGCGTTGCATATACAAAATCGCAAAACAGGGCCAATGAACATCCGAGCCCCACCGCAGGTCCATTGACCTTGGCAATCATGGGTTTCTCCAGATCCAAAATAGCGTTCTGTAAAATGCGGTCTTGATGAATACCTTTTGATGTTGCGACCGCGTCTCGGTGTTGGTCTCGCAACATTTCAAGGTCGCCGCCCGCACAAAAAGCATTGCCATTTCCGGTAAGAATGATGATGTCGATTTCATCGTCCTGGTTAACCTGAGGAAAAATAGACACAAGCTCTTTGTGGACCGCATCGTTAATGGCGTTCATCGCATCCGGTCGATTAAACGCGATCGTTAGAACGTTCTGGTCTTTGGTGACTTCTAGGTTGGTGTACTGTGAATAGTCCATGACGTTTTCCTGTGTTGAAATCCAATGTTGATGATGAACAGATCTACGGATCGCCGAACAGCGATTCGAATTGTTCTCTCAGTGCAAACTTTTGAATCTTTCCCGAAGGCGTTGTTGGAAATGAGTCTACAAATCTAATGTGCTCGGGAACTTTCCAGAGTGAGATGTGATCGCTGCACCACTGCTTAATTTCATCTGCAGACACGCGGTCCTCGTTTCGAGACCGAACAGCAGCACAAACAATCTCTCCATATTTTTTGTCTGGAATACCGAAGACAGCAGCTTCATCAATGTCTGAATGTTTTAGGAGAAAGTTCTCGATCTCTGACGGGGAGATGTTTTCTCCGCCTCGAATGATGATGTCTTTCAGGCGCCCAACCAGAGTGATGTAGCCATCCGCATCCATTTTTGCGAGATCGCCGGTATGCAGCCACCCATCCTTATCGATCGTGTCATCATTTTGAAGGTTTAAATAACCAAGCATCGCGCCAGGACCCTGATAGCAAAGCTCTCCCTGTTCACCGAAGGCGACAGGCTTGCCGGATTCATCGACAACTTTCAGAGAGACGCCAGGGAGAGGCCGTCCACATGTGAAGGCTTTTTGTTCAGTGGTGTCTTTACTTCGGATGCAGGTCATTGATCCCGAGCATTCCGTTTGTCCGTATCCATTTGCAATTTCGGCGTCAAATGCGCTTTCACATTTTAGGACAAGTTCCGTCGGCACGGGCGCGCCGCCGACATTAATGAAACGAAGGGCTGATAAGTCTCGAGAGGCGAATGTTTCGTCCTCCATCATCGCGATCAGCATAGCGGGAACGCCGACGAAGCCTGTGCACCGTTCCTTTTCCAGAATGTCGAGAGTTCGGCGCGCATTAAACACGAGAAGCGGCAACAATGTCGCGCCTGTCATAACCGAACCAAGAATGCCGAACCCGGACCCGCCGATGTGAAAAAGCGGAAATCCGAGACACACACGATCACCTGTGCCGAAACCACAAGCTCGAAAGCCGTTTTGTCCGCTTGTGGTCACTGATCTGTGACTGAGCTGTGGCGCTTTAGGCATTCCTGTTGTGCCGGACGTATATTGGATCATCTGTACACTGTCAGCAGAGACATTGTTCAGAAGGCTTCTGTCCGTCGGGACATTCATATCCATCAGTGTGTCGATGCCGTCTGTAAAGGAATGGATAAATTCCAATGAAGGTAGCTTTCCTGCGACCTCATCCAAAAGAGGGGCGACGTGTTCCCCCCGAATGACGTCTGCGTGGAATATGCCCTTGGCACCCGCGGTCGTCAGAGTAAATACCAACTCTTGAGATTTGTAGAGTGGATTGAGGGCTACGAGAACCAATCCAGCCTTTGCGATTGCATATTCGAGTAATATCCATTGGCGGTGGTTTGGCCCCCATACGGCGACCTTGTCTCCAGCGTTATAACCACTGTGTAGGAGGGCAGTTGCAAGCTTATCCGAGAGAGCATCGAGTTCAGAGAAGGTCCACCGAATATCTTCGTCTTCTCCGTGGCACGCATAGACGATGTATTCTTGATCGCCATACCGTTCAGCAGCACGGCTTAGTGCTTGTCCAACAGTGAGCTCGCTGATGTCCGCGTCATTTAGGGAGGCGGTCCAAACAGATTGCGTTGCATGTGTGTTCAAGAGAGTTTGCCCGCCATAGTGAGTTGTCCGCACGTTTGTGCATTATTTTTCTTTTGTTCAGCCGTCGAAAAACAGCAAGGCCGCCTATCACCGCCGCCTATCACCCAAAACTCAGCGTGCCGGTAATCGGAGCGGCACTGTTTGTTGAAATGCGAGCTTGCCAGAAAGAAATAGGGGGAGTAATTCGCATATCGCTCGCTTTTGTTTGAATGTCGAAAGGGGAGCGGTTCTTGCACCTGTGGCAATAGGTGGGGGTGGCGGCGACCCACCATTCGACGCTATTGATGGAATCAGCACTGGTATGAACATTGATCGGGGCGGCGGGTCGGCCTCGATTTGAATGTGTTTGACAAAGTTAATTTCTGGGGATCGTTGTGTGATCTCAGACCGCGCGGCAATCGGTCACGTCTTTGTTGTCCTGAACCCGCAATTCTCTCATAAATATCAGCGGCTTAGGGAAATCGATAATAAATGAGTAGAAGACGAGCTGATCCTCAGTTTTTTCCATCTTATCGTTCCTAGTGTCAGATTCAGTGATCCGCTCGAGGACTGTGTGGATGCGTATCTGGGTACTGGCGATCCTGGGTGAAGCTATTCGTTTGCGTCGCTTGGGGTCCAAAGTTAGAAAAAAAATTGGGGGAGGGTAGAATGCGGATTTCTCAAAAGCTGCTGTCTGCAGCATCTGTACTTGCATTGTGCGTTGGATCTACATCGGCGCAAGCTCAACTAGATGAAATCGTGGTTACGGCGCAAAAGCGCGAACAAAGTATTCGTGATGTTCCGATATCCATGGTCGCATTTCAGGGGGTGGATATTCTCGATCAGCAAATTGGTGGATTAGAGGATCTGGCCTACACGCTGCCGAATGTTCACATCTCCAAAGACACGATTTCAAACAACATCTATATGCGCGGTGTTGGGTCCGGCGTGAGCCCCGGCTTTGAACAGGCTGTTGCCATTTTTGTCGACGGTTCCTATCGCGGGCGTTCGCGTTACACAAACTCTACCCTGGTCGACATAGAGCGTGTCGAGGTACTTAGAGGGCCGCAAACGACCTACTTTGGTAACAATGCCATTGCCGGTGCGTTTAGCGTCACGACCAAAGGTCCGGATCTCGATGAATGGAACGGCTATGGTCAGGCGTCATACGAGTTCGTCGGGGAAGAGCCAGTCGTTGAGGCCGCCGTGGGCGGACCAATTGTTCAGGATAAGTTTGGTGTTCGCGTGGCGGGTCGGTTCTCGCGATTAGAAGGGTACTTAGACAATCAAGGCACAAATGGCCAAGACCCGACGATCAATGATCGGTTCGGTCGATTTTCAGCGCTTTGGCAGATTACACCGGATTGGTCATCGGCCTTTAAGGCCGAGTATGGTCGGCAGACGTCAGATGGAGCATTCGCGGCTCAGCTGTTTAACTGTCCTGCGCCTGGGTTCGCTCCGTCGGGTTCTTGCACCACGGCGATTGCTGCAGGTCAGGAAGATGACTTGGATTTCAATCGCGTCTCAAATGGTGGTGAGCGCGGTGAAATTGAGGCTTCTGAGTTTATACTGAACCTTAAGCGCGACAATGAGGTTGGACATGGCCTCTTTGTTCAGGCAACTCATTCTCGCGGTGATTTTGTGATTTCCGGAGATACGGATCTTACTATTGAAGATCGCGTGACCTTCTCGAACTTAGAGGCGAGTGAGCAGACGACGGTCGAGGTGCGCTTGGATTCTCCTGCAGACTCAAAATTACAATATACACTTGGGGCGTATTATCTTGATAGTGAGTACTCATTCGAAAGTAACTTCAACCTGTTGTTTTTAACACCGGCAGCTGTTCCCTTTATCGCGGGTGGCTTGTTTGCTGCAGCTGCGCCATTTGCTCCGTTTACGGTTGATAGTAATATTTTTGCCGAAGAGACAGCATTCTCATTCTTTGGATCGGCGACTTGGCCGTTTACCGACAATTTTTCCGCGACAGTTGGGCTTCGTTACATCAATTCCGATAAAGCGGCGACACAGAACTCCCAACCAAAGACTGCAATTGATCGGTATGGTTTCTCTACAGACTTTATCACTGATCCGGCGGCGCTGGCAGCGGCATCCGCATTGACACAGACAGCAACACAAAGCCAAATTGGCTCGGTTCAAGATGACGATATCTTGCCGTCCGTGACGCTGGCCTATGAACCGAATGAAAGTGCTAACTTCTATTTCAAATATTCAGATGGATTCAAAGCCGGCGGTTTTGATCCGCTTGAACGGTCAGGCGTCGCTGGTCGATTGACTTATGATCCTGAAACTGTGCATGCATATGAAGTGGGCATGAAGTCCCTCTGGTTCGATGACACGCTATCGCTCAACATTGCGCTATTTCGCTCGGACTACAAAGATCTGCAGCAAGCTGTTGTTCAGTTTGCGGGCGGGGGAGCGTTTGTTGTTACCCAGAATGTTGGGGGACTAACGTCGCAAGGCGCGGAAGTCGAAGTCGCTTGGGAAGCCACAGAGAGCTTAACATTGTCGGCAGATGCAGCATTTTTGGATGCTTACTACAAAGACTATCCTAACGGCGGATGTACTGTTTTCCAAGAAGCCGTTACACCCGTTAACTGCGTCCAGAACCTGTCAGATGTGGCGCCTCCTTATGCACCAAATTATGCCGGTACCGTTCGGGCTAACTACGAACAACCGATTAACTCATCTTTGGTCTTTACAGGCGATGTCGCGTTGTCATTCTCTGACGGATATAGTCTAGCCCCGGACAATGATCCGGTTGGCCGGCAGGGAACTTGGCAGAAAGTTGATCTGAGACTCGGCCTGTCCGATTTTGATAAGACATGGTCACTCGCCTTCATCGGCAAGAACCTTTCTAATGAAAAGGTCTTCGCAACGGCGAACGATGTTGTTGGCACAGCCGGCTCCTATTACGCGACGATCGAAAGAGGGCGTACGCTCATCTTGCAGGCGCGCTATAATTGGAACTAACTTGTATTAGACAAATGTTGGGCCAGTAACCTGTAAAAGAGGAGTGCGTATCCAATGCGCGCTCCTTTACTTTTATAAATTCCACTAGTCGATGAGAAGATCCGATCCATGGATGTTAAAGACCCGAATTGGTATTCCCGAGTCATGGAACCGCGACAGGAGGAAAATCCCCAACACATGAAATGGGATGACGAGGCCGATGTGGTCATTGTTGGCCTGGGGGGAGCCGGAATTTGTGCTGCGTTAGAAGCTCTACATCATGGTGCCAATGTTATTGCAATCGACCGCTTTCGCGGCGGCGGAGCAACTCGGATGTCAGGCGGCGTTTATTACGGCGGCGGTGGTACGCGGCATCAAATAGACGCGGGGGAGGAAGATTCCCCGGAAGAAATGTACAAGTATTTGAAAATGGAAGTCGAAAGCGCCGTGTCCGACGAAACACTCAAAGATTTCTGTCTCTCAAGTAACGATAATCTCGAATGGCTGGAAAAGCACGGCGTCCCGTTTGGGTCAGAGATTGCGCCGATAAAAACTTCCTACCCCGCCGATAAGTATTTTCTTTATTACTCCGGGAACGAAGCGCAGGCGGCCTATGTGCCCCATGCAAAATCTGCCCGAAGAGGCCATCGGACGCGAGGGAAGGGATTGACCGGGCATATCTTTTTTGATGCGTTGTTCAATTCTGCTTTGAAGATGGGGTTGCGGCTTTACACATGGAGTGAAGCGCGACGTTTCATTGTCTCCGAAGATGGAGAAATATCAGGCATCGAAGTTCGAAAAATTGACGATGACTCCCGCGCAGCAAGCGAACTATACAAGCTTTGTAACAAATTTGCTCAACCGACTACTTTAATGTTTCCGAAGGTGGGGCGTAAGATAGTACAGCAAGCAGACGAAATTTCTGACAGTGAAGGCAAGCCGCTATCCATTAAAGTCAGAAAATCAGTCATCTTGACAGCCGGTGGTTTTGTGCAAAACCGCAAAATGGTTTCTCATTACGCGCCAAAATATGAAACAGCGACGCCTCTTGGCGGTATCGGCTGTGATGGATCCGGAATTCGTTTGGGGCAATCGGTCGGCGCGAAGGTCGCCCGCATGAACTACGTTTCCGCATGGCGCCAATTTAATCCGCCTGCGGCGCTTGCGAGCGGCATTGTTGTGAACGGACAAGGAGAACGATACGTCGCCGAAGATGTGTACGGAGCGGTCATCGGATACCAAATGGGTGAAGACCATGATGGCGTTTCGTATGTTATCATCGACAGCAAACTGCGGAAGCAGGCTTTTTGGCAGTCTATGCCGTCATCGAAGATTAATTTCCGTGTTCAGGGAGCACCTGCATTATTGGGGATGTATCGCTCAACCACCAAAGCGAAAACATTAAAGGAACTAGCAATCAAATTGGATATGAAGCCCGACAAGCTTGAAAGCTCCGTCAATCATTACAATCGATCGTCGGCAGGATTAGAGGAGCCCAAATATCCAAAGCACCCGGATTTTGTCAGTACCATTGACCAAGCGCCCTTTTATGCCATCGACATTTCCCTGGGAAACCAGAGATATATCTGCCCGTCTATCTCTCTTGGCGGTATTGTGGTGGAAGAAAAAACAGGACAGGCATTAGACAAAAACGGGCGACCGATTCCCAAACTCTATGCGGCAGGGAAAAATGCCGTAGGTGTTTCTTCCAACCTTTATGTGAGTGGTTTATCGATCGCAGACTGTGTTTATTCCGGAAGGGTTGCCGGTCGCGCGGCTAGTCAGAAATCAGATATTCGTCTACAGACTAAAGCCGCCGTCTAGAACAAGCGTTTGTCCGGTCACGTAACTTGCCCGGTCAGAGGCAAGAAACACAACCGCATCGGCAACTTCATCGGCGGAGCCCAGGCGTTTCAGGGCGGAATTTTGGAATACCGCTTTCATGTATGTATCGTCATAGTGATCCGCCAATCGCTGAAACAGGCCAGCATCGATTAGACCAAGCGCAACTGTGTTGGCACGAATACCGAACCGTCCTTCTTCTTGTGCGATACCGGTCATCAACGCGTCTATCGCCGCTTTCGGGGCAACCGAAAGGACATCTCGTGTGGGCCATCGCTTGAGACCCGCGGTGCTAATGGTTACATACGATCCGCCATTTTCGCGCAGGTGAGGGAGCGAGTAATGAACGATGTTAAAAAAGCCGTTCGCATCGCTATTCATCACGGAACGCCATTCTTCGGGTTTTAACTCGCTAATCCACGGCATCGAAATGCTGGCTCCGGACGCATTTACAACAGTATGAATGCCGTCATATGTCGAAACCAAATCTCGGAAAAACTCTTCAACCTGCTTTTCATCGTCAATTTCCAGTTGATGTGCGCTAACGGCTTGCCCCAACTGGTCAATTTTATCGGCGATTTTTCTGGCCGTCGCCTCATTGCTTCTATAGGTGAACGCGACGTCGCTTCCGGCTTCAGCCAATTTTGAGCAGATCGCCTGTCCAATGCCACCGCTTCCGCCGATCACGACAGCGACACCTTGTTTCGTTTCAAATCCTGTCGAAATAGGAATAACTGCCTCCTAAAAAATCTGTATGGATCGTTTCCATATGGCGGCACGCAGGCCGCAACTTTGTTTAGTTGAACCTAGCGAAAGCACCGGCTCACTTTGAACTCGCTTTGAATTTGTTGAATTGAGACTAGCTGAGCAAGCTGTCGAAGCGGCTTTTCAAATACGGCTCGTTTTGGCGCAGCAAGACGGTTTGGCGTGAAAAAAAACATGAGGCAGACCCAAATTTGTCGTGCCTGGAGAAAGTTTTGCTCTGCCAAACGCCGTGAAAGCGCTTGCGAGAAAATGCGAGTGAATTGTGAGCTTTCAGGCGTACTACAATTTTCGCATGAACTGGAAGGTGCGAAATGGCGGTTTATTTCCTCGGTGAGCTAGAGACCTCGAGCTGGGATTGGTATCGCGAATACAGAAGAAACAGCGAACCGTTGGTCGAGAAACACGGCGGTCGGTATCTAATAAAGGGCGGAGAAAGCGAGAGATTAGAGGGGGGCAAGGGGCTGCCGAGTGCCTTTGTCTTGATCGAATTTCCAGACGTCGAGAGTGCAAAGGGATTCTACAATGATCCCGAATACGCACCGATGATCAAACTCCGTCAAGCAAGTGGTGTTCAAACAGACGTTTGCATCATTAGGGGGATTGAAGAGCCTGCCTAGATGTCAGGCCTGGGGGTGAAATGGTCGGATGGATAGATCGGTAGCAAATCTGGTCGAGAATTATGTCGAGGCCTACAACGCTCGCGACTTAGAAAAGATAACAAATCTCTATACAGAAAAAGCGCGAATTGAAGATCCGGTTGGCACAGATATCGTCCTTGGATCGGAGGATATTGAATCGTTTTGGAAGAACGCATTTTCGTATGACATGGTTTTGAAGCAAGAGGGGCCAATTTTCGTATGCGGTAATGAGGCGGCTGTCGCTCTCAGTGTGCGAATCAAATCGAATGATGGGTATGAAGATTTGCCAATCATCAATATTATTACGTATACAGAAGAAAAAATGATATCGAGCGTTAGATCGTTCTACGATATGGAGGCGATGGCTAGAGCATTTAAACTCTAAATGTGGCGGGTTTTCGCCGTTTAGTGTGCTCGACGCCAAAGGCTGTTGAATTATGGAAGTCAGAAATTTCGACGTCGTCGTGGTGGGGTCTGGAGCTGCAGGGTTTCTTGCGGCGATCCGGGCGTCGGATCTGGGCGCCAGTGTCGTAATGATCGAGAAAGAAGCCTTGTACGGTGGCTCCTCCGCTATGTCGGGCGGAGGGATATGGATCCCGAATAACCAAGACATCGCTTCGGCCGGTGTTACCGATAGTGCCGAAGAGGCATTCGAATACATGCGTCACGTCATTCCGAAAAACCAAGTGAGTGACGAGACCATTCAAACCTACATTACCACTGCTCCGGAAATGATTGATTATATGGGGCAGATTGGCGTGAAGTATTTTCCAGTGGCGGGATATGCCGACTACTACCCGAGTGCGCCGGGCTGGAAGCCTGGTGGCCGCACCATGGATTGCATCTCATTTGATGGCTGGCTGCTTCGTGATGAGTTCGATCAGCTTCGTGATTCAGAACCGCAAAACAAAGTATTTGGCCTCACGAATATGAGAATAAGTGAGGTGACCGTTATTCAAGCGCAAGCCAAGAACTGGCAGTGGTTGGCGTCTAAAATAATGCTTGGATACTTGTCCGACATTCGCGGGCGCCTGAAAGGCCGGCGAGATCGACGTTTAACCATGGGGGGCGCTCTCGTTGGTGGACTGAGATATCAGGCGATCAAGCGGAACATACCCCTTCACTTAAACACGGCTGTACGCGAACTGACGCAAGACGGGAACAAGATTACGGGTGTGGTGGCTGAGGTGCGTGGTGGCAAAAAGATCACCTTCGCGGCAACGCATGCTGTTGTTCTGACCTCGGGCGGCTTTGAACACAACGAAGAATTACGGCAAAAACATCTGCCAAATCCGACGCGGGAGACTTGGTCTGCAGGTTCGCCCGGTAATACAGGCGACATGATTGCGGCAGGCGAGGAAGTGGACGCTGCGATAGGTCTAATGCATGAGGCCTGGTGGGCACCGACCGTGAAATGGGGAGAACGAACAAACGTTCTCTTCTTCGAGAAGGGCAAGCCAAACTTGATGATCGTCAACAAAGACGGTCAGCGATTTATGAACGAATCCATTACATACAATTCCTATGGCGACTGTGTTTATGGATCGAAAGAGGCGCGCAAACCTCAATTCCCTGCATATGTCATATTTGACAGTACCTATCGGAAAAAATTTCCTTTTGGCGAGTTGCTCCAATCATCGATTACACCGGATTGGATGCGACCGTCGGCATTTGGCCCCCGGGGTTTGCTGTCAAAGGCGAACTCGTTGGAAGAGTTAGCCGACACGCTTGGCATCGATAAGTCTGGCCTACGATCAACAGCAGACCGTTTAAAACGTTTTTCGCAATCTGGTGTCGATGAAGACTTTTGTCGTGGAAGTGACGAACACGACAGAATGTATGGAGATCCGACGATTTCTCCCAATCCGTGTCTGGGTCCAATAGAGACCCCTCCGTTTTACGGAACGCAGGTGTATCCGGGTGACATCGGTACCAAGGGAGGGCTGGTGATTGACGACAATGCGCGCGTTCAAAAGAAGTCGGGCGGGGCGATCGAAAATCTGTATGCAGCAGGAAATTGCACCGCATCGATCATGGGAGACAAGTACCCGGGGGCGGGCTGCACGCTCGGGCCTGCTTTGACCATGGCATATCGCGCGGCCAACGACATCATGGCTCAGCGGGGAGCTCGACGGACGTCATGAAAAACTCAACGGCATATGTTCGGCAGCTCTACAGTTTCCACACAGAAAATGAAGTGAAGCTCAATGATTTCTTCTAAAGATTACAATCTAGGTGATTTCGAATATCCACGCGGTTGGTTCATGATCGCTGAATTGTCGGAAATCAAGGATCAACCGATATCGTTGAGGTTCTTTGGCAAGAACTTAGTCCTTTATCGCGGCAGAGAAACAAACCGGCTTGTTCTTCTTGATGCCCATTGTGTCCATATGGGCGCGCATCTTGGGCGTGGTCGTCAAACGGCGATTGTAAAGAATGATGAACAGATTGATGGCGATGGGATTCGTTGTCCGTACCATGGCTGGCGCTATAGCGCAGAAGGTGTTCTGGATGACGTGCCATATTTTGATGGTCCCTGCCCCAAAGGAGCAAATCTGAAATCATATACTGTGGTTGAAAAATGTGGTGCTGCAATGATGTGGCATGACCCAGAAGGTGGTGAACCAAACTTTGATCTGCCCGCACTTGAGGAATGGGACCGCCCGGAGTGGATACCAGGGCAGTATGACCACCTTGGTGAATTGAACATTCACCCCCAAGAAATACTCGACAACATGGCGGATGCGAACCACTTTGCCCCAACCCATGGTTTGGATAATGAGTATTTCGAGAACTGCTATTTGGACCAGGTTTACATTCAGCGTCAGGGCGGGTTTCGAGCCGAATATAATGCATACCTAACGACATACACCTTCTACACAGGGCCAGGGCTTCTGGTTTCGCGGCAGCGAATTGGCGATATCCAAGCCATCGAACTTATCTTTAATACGCCAGTGGAGCAGGGCGTTACGAAGGTTTGGCATAACAACGTTTGGAAGTCAGAAAATAATCCGCCAACTGAAAAAGATTACAAACAGGCAAAAGAATTTCAAGCAGAGATATTGGCGGCATTTGCACAAGATTTTGATGTTTGGTCGAGCAAAGAACCTGCTTTGGACATCTTGGCCCTAGCTGTTGAGAAGAACTTTTCTCTCGGCCGCACCTGGCACAAGCAATTCTACAATCCGCGGATGAAAGAGAAAGAGTTCCATTCAAAACTACCTGAGCAGTATTCGCCCCAACACAAAGATCCGGCTGGTGACATTGCTGCGGAATATGAAACCACGTTCAAAACGCACTTTTGATGTCATTGGATGAACGAAACTGCTGCGACAACGAATAGTCTTAGGAGGGAATATGTTGACCAAAAGTAATTTGAAAGAAACCCCCCAGGTTGCAAACAGAATCTGCATAGAACCTCATCTTGAAAAGATATCGGCTCTTGCGGATGCTGGCCGGAAAAATAGATGTGTATCGCAAGAGGCCGTTCAAGCATTAGAGGATGCCGGAATATTTCGCGCGATGGTTCCGAAGCACTATGGCGGCCTCGAAGTGGCGCCGGCTGATTTCCTCCGGGCGCAAATTGCGATTGCGGAAGCCGATATGAGTACGGGGTGGATCACGGGCGTGCTTGGTGTTCACCCTTACCAAATATCATTGATGGGAGATGAGGCGGTAAGGGAGGTCTACGGCGAGAATGTAAATACCCGCGTGTCCAGTTCCTACAATCCGGTCGGTGCTAAAGCCGAACGGACGGATGGCGGAATCATGCTCAGCGGACGCTGGGGGTGGAGTTCCGGAAGCCCTCATTGTGATTGGGTGCTACTGGGAGCGATTGTCGACAAACAACCGTTTATTCACACTCTTCTTGTTCCGCGGTCGGACTATGAGATTGAAGATACCTGGCACGTTCTTGGCCTGGAAGGGACGGCCTCGAACGATATTGTGATAGAGAAGCCGGTATTCGTGCCGGACCATCGTACTCATAGTGCGATGGATGGATTCAACTGCGTCAATCCTCAGGAAAGCCAATTATACAACATACCCTGGGCACAGTTTTTTTCGAGCTGCGTTGCCTCACCAGCAATTGGAGCGGCGAAGAAGGCCCTCAAGCTCTTTGCGGATAAGGCTTCTTCCAGCAGCACAGATCCGACAAAACTTGGCACAGACCCGGACATATTGAGGCGGATTGGTGAAGCAGCCGATGCGATCGCTACGTCAGAAACGGTGTTAATTCGCAATCAAGAGACGATGTACGACTTGGTCATGCAGGGACAGGAGATTCCTCTCATTGACCGAGCGCAATATCGGTATCAAACCGGTTTGATCTTGACGAACATGCTTAAGGTTGTTGATCAATTATTTGATGTCGCCGGCGGGCGAAGCGTGTTTCTTGGATCAGAGATTCAAAATGTTTGGCAGGACATGCACACCGCCCGAGCTCACGTGGCCAACAATCCTGTTCCCCTGCTCCGAAACTGGGGGCGAATGATTCTTGGCGCTGAAACGCAAGACACGTTCATATAGCTCAGAGAGGGACAGGTGCGATGACTCTGCCGCCGAAAGGCCAATTTGCGAAAGTTGGCGCGTTTGATGTTCATTACCTCACTTTTGGCTCCGGAGAACCCGTTGTCTTCCTACATGGAAGCGGGCCGGGGGCAAGCGGTTACAGCAACTTCAAACACAATATCAACAACATCGTTAACTCAGGCCGCCAAGCGATCATCATTGACATGATTGGGTTTGGATACTCAAGCAAGCCCACAGATATTGACTACACGCCAGAGCTGTTCTGCGAGGTGATTGTCACAGCGATTCAGAAGATGGGTATTGATACCTTTGATCTCGTCGGAAATTCACTTGGCGGTGCGGTTGCGATCCAAGCTGCGGTGTCGCATCCCGACAAAGTGAAATCCCTCATTTTGATGGCGCCCGGCGGGATTGAAGAGCCCGAAGTATACCAATCCATGCCCGGTATCGCCAAGATGACAAAGCTCTATATGGGCGAGGAAGTCGGCCGTGATGCGCTGGGACGGATCCTAAAGATGTTGGTCCACCAAGAGTCCGTTGTTGACGATGCATTGATCGATGAACGATTTGCTATTTTCGAAACGCAACCGCCTGAAGTTCTCTCACGCCTTGTCTTTCATAATATGGAGAATGAGCTGAAGAACATACAGTGCCCAATACTCGGTTTCTGGGGTCAAAAGGACGAGTTTACGCCTGTGGGCGGCGCGAAGAAAATTCTCGACCGGTGCGCCAATTCGAGTTTCACAATTTTATCCGACTGCGGACATTGGGTGATGGTGGAGTATGCGGACCTTTTTAATCACCACGTCACCTATTTTCTTGATAACAAGCCTCGCATCGTTTGATTTTTTATCAAGCGTTCAGTTTATGGGGGTGGCTGGTTTCTGAACCACATGGGTTTACGTAATCGCTTAAAAGCAAAAATGGAAAAGTGAGATATGTCAGTTTCGAGATTGGGATACATTACATTAGGAAATCCGAACCCATCCGATTGGGAAACATTTGGCAGAGACGTTCTCGGCACGATGTCTCACGTAAATGAGGCGGGCGATATTTGCCTGAAAGTGGATGATCATCCATTTCGTGTTCGAATTGTTGAACATGATGCGGCAGAACTAGTCGGTTCCGGTTGGGAAGTTGACGATCTCGAGGCATATGAGAGCCTCATAAATAAATTCACGGAGCAGGGAGTAGATATTCGGCAAGGAAGTGAAGCGGAAGCGCAACGACGGTGCGTGACGAAGTTTTTCAGCAGTGTCGATCCAGCAGGAAATAGCTTCGACATTTATTACAACAGAACCGGTGTCGGAGACCGGTTTCAGTCATCCGTAGATGTTTCTCAGTTTATTACCGGAGATCTGGGGATGGGGCACGTTGTTATTCCCGCGCCGAACTTAGATGAAACGCGTTCTTTCTATGAAAACTTCCTGGGGCTTCAATTAAGTGACGATTTGACGATGCCCGGTGGCCCTCCCGGTGCGCCAGATATTCACATCTATTTTTTCCATGCGAACAACCCGCGCCACCATAGTTTGGCTTTGTTCAATCAACCAGTGCCGTCGAAAATTGTCCATTTCATGCTGGAAGTATCCAATGTAGATGAAGTCGGAAAGTGCTTAGATCGGGTGAACGACGCAGGTCATTCTCTAATGGCGTCACTTGGCCGTCATTGTAATGATAATATGCTGTCGTTTTACGTTTTTGGTCCGGGACAGATACCGGTTGAGTACGGATACGATGGTTTTCAACTTGATCCCGATACGTATCAACCCACCATAAGCACGAAAGGCGACCATTGGGGGCATGCCTACACTATGCCCTGACAATAGACCGGGTGCGGAAGACGAACAAACTGCCGTGCCGTTAACCAATGGACCGGTGTGACAAAACGATTAGATTCGACGTTATGTGAGCAATACGCGAATACTGTGGCCAATCGAAATACGCTATTTCTTAAGCGGTTCTCTGAACCAAAGGCCTTGTCCTCCCAGACTTAGGCGTTTCCTCAACTTAACGGACTGCCTTCGAATGAAGGCGGTCCGTTTTTTTTGTGGGAGGGATAACAAAATTGGTCCACAGCTTGTGAGGCGCAAATGAAAGAAAATTATGATGTGGTCATATGTGGATCTGGACTGGGTGGATTGTTGGCCGCAGTGCGGCTCCATGATTTGGGTCTGGCGCCCATTGTGATCGAGAAATCATCTCTCTTTGGCGGAACGTCTGCCACATCCGGTGGCGGTATTTGGATTCCAAACAATTCCGTTGGGTCACAACCAGATAGCCGGGAAAAGGCGCTTGACTACTTGGCGTGCATTAGCTCAGGCGATTACCGATTAGACAAGCTTGAAGCATATGTTGAAGCTGCCCCGTCGGTCTTGGAATATATGCAGTCAATCAACATTCGTTTTCAGTCCATACCAGGATTTCCAGATTACTATTCAGATGCACCTGGGGCATCGACTGGTCGAACGCTCTTTCCAATTGCAATGGATGGCGCTGAGTTGGGTGAAGATTTTTTTCTCATGAGAGAGATGCCGTCGGTATTCAAGTTGTTTAATCGCTATGCGTTGGATATTGAACAAGGGTTTGCCCTATCGAACAAAGATTTCGGGTGGCAGTGGGTTGCCACAAAAACTATCTTGAAGTACTGGACGGATTTTTCGTGGCGTCGGCAAACGACTATTGATCGCCGACTAACACAAGGTCGGGCACTGATCGGAGGTCTGCGGAAGGCGATGCTTGACCGCAACATTCCAATCCGCCTGAACACCAGACTCTCTCAGGTGTCTGAATCCGACGGCCGAATTAGTGGTGTTGAGGTTTCGTCAAAATCAAAGACATTAAAAATAGGGTCCCGATATGGCGTGATATTGGCGACAGGCGGCTTCGAGCAAAGTCAACATATGCGTGACGAATTTCTTCCAATTCAAACGAAAAGCACTTGGAGTTTGACACCCGATTTGGCCAATACTGGGGATGGTATCCGTGCGGGTGTGGCTGTCGGTGCACGAACAGAAAGCAAGGATTGTGCCTGGTGGGCGCCGAGCATGGAGCTGCCGTCGCGTTCAAAACCGAATGGGTTTGATGCGCACCCGATGTTTTTTGATTACTTTCATCCGCATAGCTTGTGCGTTAACCGATCCGGCGTTCGGTTCGTAAATGAAAGCTGCCCTTACGATCAATTCGGTCAGGCGATGGTCCGCGATCAACAAGAAACGGGAGCCAATGTTCCGTGCTGGCTGATATTTGATGATGTCTTTCGCCGAAAGTACCCGCTAGGTCCCATATTGCCGAGTGCATTGATGCCGGATAAAAGCCTTCCGCCTCATTGGTGGGGGAGCTATCTATTTCGTACACAAACAATTACCGAATTAGCTGACGAGATTGGCATAAACCACGATGTGCTTAATGCCACCGTCGGCAAATTCAATGAGTTTTCAGATACGGGGGAAGATCTAGAGTTTGGCCGCGGTCGGGCAGAATTTGATCGTTTCTTTGGTGATCCGGCGTGTGCGCCTAACCCCTGTCTTGGCAGCGTTAGAAAAGCACCCTTTTACGCCGTTAAACTCAATCTAGGCGATCTTGGGACCAAAGGTGGATTAAAGACCGACGCCAAAGCAAGAGTATTGAACAGCGACGGCGGCCCTATTGCTGGGCTATATGCAGTTGGAAATTGTTCTGGATCGCCGTTTGGCGATTGTTACCCAGGCGGGGGAGGGACCCTTGGCCCAGCCGCGGTATTTGCCTTTCTGGCAGCCGAACACATCGCCGGAGCAATCTAAGCGATTGATCACCATCTTTCGGGAAACTGATAGGCCTGTTAGTCGTTTGCCGTCGGTTTATAGGTCATATAGGAAACAAAAAGCCGGACCATCTCGTCAATAAACTGCTCTTTTGACATATTGGTCGGGTTCTCTCGAATGTAATTCTCCAAGTTTGCCAAAGTCGCGACGGTTACAACCTGCAATGCCACCCCAATATCTTCCGCGCTAGTTTTACTTTGATGTTGCTCCATGAAGGTCAGGTTTGTGGTGTGCATGAATTTTTCGAGCGCAAGCCCGGCCTCGTATTTGCTCTGACTCCGCAGTTTTTCAGGCAAAACATAAAGCGCAAACTGGTTTTCCTCGAACGTTTCGAGCAGCGAGGTATTGGCATTTCTGCTTGCCTCTTCAAGCGGACATTCGAGGTTTTCAAGCAGCGTTTGTCTGGTTTTTAGGGCTGCAGCCGATATGGTTTTCTCGATCAAAGACATCGCAATGGCTTCTTTGTCCGGAAAATATTGGTAAAGCGACCCGATACTCACACCGGCAACCTCTGCGATCCTATTGGTGTTCGCCTGGTCATATCCATCCTTCAGCATAATTTTTTCAGCTGCTTCAAGGATTGAATCCGCGGTGATTTTCGCGCGCTGTTGTACTGGTTTCTTGCGTCGCATTTGGGCTTTAACCTTCGCTCTCCCTTTTTTCGTATTCTATTTTCAAACGATTGGAAAAGTCCAATAGTCTAAAGTATCGCCGCGGACCCATTCAAATTGAAGAAACGAAGGGGCATAGAGGGACGAAAAGCCGTTTTGAGCGAATTTGAGGAGCACTCACTCGCCCAAAAAGCGCGTTAAAAGTGCTTAATTCGCTTTATAATACTTCAAGATGTTTGTAAGGACTGCGGAAGAAGCCGGACTGTATTTCGCAACTGGAATACTGTGTTAACGCGGCAGTTTCATCCGATTACAGATATTGTTTTTTTGAATTGCCGACGATCCACCTAAGATAGGCATGACCAGCACATCTCGAACCAACCGTTCCATATTGAATTCACTAACATATCCATATGCACCAAGAATTTCTTGACACTTGAGGACGATGTCCCGCGCGGCTTCAGTTACGAATAGTTTGGTCATAGATGTTTCAGTTGTCGCGTCAGCGTTTTGGTCAAGGAGGGAGGCAGCATGATATGTCATAACACGACATGCATGTAGTTGTGTTTGCACTTCCGCCAGGGTGTGACGGATCGATTGAAGTGTGCAAATCGGTTTGCCGAACTGAACGCGGTCTTGAGAGTATTGCCAGGCCTCTTTGACCGCCGCAGCGGCAATTCCCAGTGCCATTCCAGCAACTTCGACCTTCTCGATATCCAGTCCAGGACCAACGAGCATGGGCCAGGCTTTGTTCCACGCTTGTTCGCCACCAACCAGATTCTCGATGGGTATTTCCACGTTATCGAACGAAACATCAAACGTACCGCCGCCCTTCAGGCCCAATGTTTTTTGTTGGGTAAGAGTGACTCCGGCACTGTTCGGCGGGATTAAGACAAGAGACAGATTTCGATATTTCTCGTCAGGGTCGCCGCTGCGAACGAGAGTATAGATGTAGTCAGAATGGATGGCCCCGGAGCAAAAACGTTTGTTGCCATTAATGACTAAGGTGTCACCGTCGCGCCTAGCTGTTGTGCGAACGCTCGCCAAATCGGCGCCCACATCAGGCTCGCTGAAGCCATAAGCAAAGATGAGGCCTTCGTTGACGACTTTCGGCAGCAATTCCTCTTTCTGTTCTTCGCTTCCAACTTCTGCGATGTTCAAGCCAGCATAACAGCAGGACTGGATGTACATTCCGCCCACGGAAATGCTCCGGCCGCATAGCTCCTCGATAACGGTAATTGTGGACTGAATATCTCGCCCTGTTCCACCATACTTTTGGTCAACGGTTAATCCCGTTAAGCCAAGCTCGACCAGTTTTAAATGAACGTCTTTCGGAAAGTGACAGTCTTGGTCCCACGTTTGAACTTTATCGTAGGGCATCTCTTTCTCAGCGAACCGAGTTAGAGTGTCTCTCAACATTCGTGTGTGTTCTGCTTCGCCAGGTGAAAACATCAGGGCATGTCCTTAACGGTAGAAAGAGTTTGGCGTAATTTTTTCGCCGGATCCCCTATGGTCTCTCGAGACAAGAGTATCGCCGGGAGCATCTGAGGATTAGGCCTGCTCTGCGAGATTACAGGCAACTCACTTTGTACTCGCTTTTCAAGGTAATCCCCAAGCAATAGATGGCGATGCGAGTATAAAATGAGTTCAAGAGGGCTCTATTCTCCGCGCGCAGATAGCATCTTCTCGAACACCTTCGGTAAGAACCTCGCTACACAGAGCCAACGGCCTGATTAGATGATCAATGATCTAACCGGCCTACATAATCAAAAAAGGGAGCGTTTAGATTTCAGATGACGGAGCAGTTAAAGGAGCCGCAATCCCATCGGGGTCTGATGCACGAAGATGTTGTGATTGTGACGGGAGCCGCATCGAAAGACGGCATTGGATACGCTACAGCGTGTAGGCTTGGACAAGAAGGCGCGCGAGTCGTTATCACCGACATAGACGAGAATAGGCTTCATGATCGCATCGCCGACCTCACAGACCGAAATATAGATGCGATTGGATTCGCCCATGACGTGACGACGGAAGATAGTTGGGAACAAGTCGTCGCCGGAACGTTAGATAAGTTTGGCCAAGTGAATGGGCTGGTTAACAATGCGGGTGTCGTGCACCTTAGTCCCACATTGGAATATTCGCTCGCGCAGTGGCAGCAACAGGTTGCCACAAACCTAACCAGTGTTTTTCTTGGGTGTCGGCGGGTGATTTCGGAATTTGTTCGTCAAAAAAGCGCGGGTGCGATCGTGAACCTTTCCTCGATAGCCGGGACGGTGGGTATAGAGCGTGGAGCTGGATATTCCGCAAGTAAAGGCGGCGTTCGCCTTCTCACAAAGTCACTCGCGTTAGAATTTGCCCGTCAGAACATTCGTGTAAACTCTGTTCATCCAGGTGCGATAGAAACGGAAATCTCAGCACAGGCAAAAAGGTATGAACCAGAACGCATGCAGGCGTTCGCTGAGGCCATACCGATGGGGCATGAGGGCGAACCAAGTGATGTCGCGGCATTGGTCGTCTTTCTACTGTCAGATCAAGCCAAATACATCACCGGCGCTGAGTTCAGTATCGACGGGGGGCTCACGGCTCAATAGCCCTTGGGCCTGATTTGCCGAACTGATTGGACCAACATGAATACAGTTGTAAGAGAAGATGTGAATGGCGTCGCGTTTCTTACTTTGAACCGGCCCGACAAGCTCAACGCTCTAAACATCGAAATTTTTCAAGAACTGCAAGAACACATAAACGCCCTTAGAACCCAAACGGATCAAATTGGATGTGTTGTTTTGCGGGGGGCGGGCAAGTGTTTTTCTGCTGGCCATGACCTTGCTGATATATCGGCGGGTGAGGAACTGCCCGAGCCCCATTTTCAAGCGCGCGTTATTGAGCGGCTGTCACAACTTCCGCAACCAATAATTACTGCGGTACACGGACATTGCTACACGGGGGCTTTGGAGCTGGCGCTTGCCGGAGACATCATCCTCGCTTCTGAAACGGCCAAGTTTGCCGATACGCATGCCAAATGGGCGTTGACCCCATTATGGGGCCTGAGCCAACGGCTGCCGAGAAGAATTGGGCAATCGAAAGCGACGGAAATGATGATTACCTGCCAAACATATTCCGGTGTCGAGGCGGAGAGGATGGGGTTGGCAAATCGGTGTTATGCGGACAGCGACTTTGAAAAAGAGGTCTCGAGATTTGCAGAGATAGCGGTTCAAAACTCTTGGTTTAGTCATCGAGCAAACAAGCAACTGATCTTTGAGTCCGACGGTATGCCTCTGCCTGGTGGATTGGCCCATGAGACTTACAGATATATGGGCCGAGGCCCAGACTACAAACAACGCGTTGATGCGTTTCTCAACAAGAAAAAGTAGTCCCGTCGCATACTGACAATCTATTTTGGTGAAAATTGTAAGGACGTCTCGAATGATTACTGCCGTCATTGTGGATGTAATCCGCTCTCCGATGGGCCGCGGCAAGGCCGGTGTCGGTCAGCTCTCTGAAATGCACCCGGTTGATCTAGTCGCGCAAATGCTAGGCCATTTGTTTGACCGGAATGATATAGATGCTGCTGGCGTTGACGATTTCTTGTTGGGCTGTGTGTCACAGGCCGGAGAGCAAGGTAACATGCCCGGACGCATGGCTTGGCTTGCCGCTGGATTGCCGCCGCATGTACCGGCGACAATGATCGACCGCAAGTGCGGTTCTTCTCAACAGGCTGTTCATTTCGCCGCCCAAGGCGTTATGTCGGGTGTTTATGATATTGTGATTGCCGGCGGCATCGAAGTCATGAGCCGGGTTCCGATGGGCAGCGCCCGGCAGGGCGCCGACACCGAGGGTGAGTTGCTAAAAAAGGTATATGCGGAGGGCTTGGTACCACAAAGTGTTTCGTCTGAATTGGTTGCAGCGCGCTGGAATGTGCGGCGTGAAGAAATGGACGCTTATGCTGCGCAGTCGCATCATCGAGCACTTGCCGCTCAGAAATCGGGCCTGTTTGACAATGAGATAGTTCCGATTGTTACGCCGGCTGGCACCGCAACAAAAGATGAAACTATTCGATCCAACGTGTCTGAAGAGGCCATGGCGGAACTTCGTACACCTTTTGATGACCCGGTTATGAATACCAGGTTTCCTGAAATTAAGTGGTCGAACACGGCTGGAAATTCCTCTCAGATTTCAGACGGTGCGGGATTGTGTCTGATCATGTCAGAGAAAAGAGCAATAGACCTTGGTCTGACACCGCGCGCGCGATTTGTCGGTTTTGACGTCGTTGGTGCGGATCCCATTGAAATGTTAGCGGCCCCCATACCGGCGACGCGTCGGATTCTCAAGAAGACTAATCTGGCAGTTTCAGAAATCGACCACTTTGAAGTTAATGAAGCATTTGCATCCATACCGCTCGCCTGGCAGAAAGACTTTGACGCCGACCCATTGCGCTTAAACCCCAAAGGCGGAGCGATTTCACTTGGCCATCCGCTTGGTGCGTCGGGAATTAGACTCCTTGCTTCGATGATGAATGGATTGGAGGCAACTGGTGGCAAACTTGGGTTGCAGACAATGTGCGAAAATGGTGGCATGGCGAATGCGATGATTATCGAAAGACTGTAAGAAGAACCATAGAGCGAGCTTCATGAGGCGGTTTCATTTTCCATTTGCAGAGCAAGATGACGACGAGACAGTTCTGCGCAAACAGGTTAGAGCGTTTTTAGAGGACGAACGACAGTCTGGAGGCTTTGTTCCGGGCGCGGATTGCTGGGTGAGCGGTGCGTCACCCGAGTTTAGTCGCAAACTCGGGCGTAAGGGCTGGCTCGGCATGACGTGGCCAAAAAAGTATGGTGGACATGAACGACCGGTTTCGCACCGGCTTGTTGTTACCGAAGAGCTGCTGGTTGCGGGGGCACCTGTGGCGGCCCATTGGATCGCAGACCGTCAAACCGGTGGGCAGATCCTGAAATTCGGTACCGATCAGCAAAAAGAACAAATTTTGCCGAAAATGGCTGCCGGTGAGTCTTACAGTTGCATTGGCATGAGCGAACCTCAGGCGGGTTCCGACTTGGCGGCTGTTCAAACCAAGGCGGTCAAGTCGGAGAGGGGGTGGATACTAAACGGTCGCAAGATTTGGACGACCGTCGCACACCTATCTGACTATATGATTGTGTTGGCGCGGACGTCGCCGGCAGAGGGCCGCAATCGTCACATTGGTCTGTCTCAATTTTTGGTAGACCTCAAGCTTCCCGGTATCGAGATTTCTGGTATTCGAGATGTTGAGGGTAATGTCCATTTCAATGAAGTCCTGTTTGAGGACGTGGCTCTAACGGACGATGCACTGCTTGGAACAGAAGGAAATGGATGGGCTCAATGTATGGGGGAGCTTGCCATGGAACGATCTGGCCCCGAACGTTTTCTAACCACGTTTATCCTCTTGGAAAAAGCTGTGGATGCATTGCGCGACAGCTTTCCGCCAACCGTACTGGGGAAATTGATTGCCCGTGTTCAAACACTCAGGGCAATGTCGCGTGGAATTGCGAAAAAAATACAAAACGGCGAAAAACCTGATACGGAAGCTGCGTTGGTAAAACAGCTTGGCAATGCGTTTGAAAAACAATTATTTGCAGAAATTAGATCACTCATCGCCGCGAGACCAGATACTGAGATTCCAATGGGCCTATTGGTGTTGCGGGATCAGACACAGCTTCGGCTGCCGTCTCACACCCTTCGGGGGGGCACCACGGAAATTCTGCGCGGGATCATCGCCCGCCAATTGGGGGTGCGGTAATGGACCCGATTATTGACCAAACGGCAACGCGCATATTCTCGGATCATTCCCGTGACCCCGACGCCTTGTGGTCGGCGCTCGAAGAGAATGGCTTGACCCGCGTGTGGGTGAAAGAAGAAGAGGGCGGCTTGGCAATGTCGCCTGACATTGGGTTTCACCTCATGCGTCTTGCAGGCGCCCACGCCCTACCAGTTCCTTTCGCGGAAACCCTCGTTTCGACGGCCATTCTTAATGATGCCAATATTGTTCCGCCAAAGGGGCCGATTGGGTTCCTGATAGGGGGCTTTCAGCGAGGTGTCCCATTTGGTGGGGCCGTGGATAACATTGTCCGCATACACGCGGGGGCAGTGACGTTACATCGTGGCCCGATTCAAGGCGACCCGCTGGTCACGGTGAGTGAAGACCCTGTGTATGACGGAAATCTCCTAAATGATCAGGTGATTGCCACGGGGACGGCGTCGGTTGACAGGGCGCTGGCCATTGCGGCCTTGGCGAGAACGGCTCAAATCTGCGGAGCGATCGAAACTGTTCTTGATTTAACGATTGAGTTTGCTGATCAACGCTCTCAGTTTGGGCGGGTCCTGACAAAGTTCCAGGCGATCCAACATATGCTGTCGGATATTGCCGGTGAGACGGCTGCCGCCAACGCGTCTCTGGATACTGTATTGGGGCAGTGCCAGAGTTTTGAAGAGATAGAACGGCAGATTGATGCCGTGGCAATCGCGAAATATAGCGCCAGTTTGGCAAGTGGAGTGGTCGCCGAACACGCCCATCAGATACATGGCGCTATTGGATATACGCAAGAATATGATCTGGCCCGGTTCACGCGGCGGCTCTGGCAATGGCGGGAAGATTTTGGCGGCGAAACGTTTTGGGCCACCAAATTGGGTGAACGGGCGCTTGCCTCAGGTCAAGCGATTTGGCCTCAATTAACCGCCTGATCAACTGCGCGGGATGACTTGCGGCCCGTCAGCTTGTGTTTCGATCCGCCCTGTTTTTTTGGCTAAGTCATGTCACCTGTGTGTCAGAGACGAGACGCCCTACTGAAAGTGTTCCTTGATCAAATTGTGCCGAGCTTCAACGGCACCAAGCCATTCTTTATGCGTTATGATAAAGAGCTTGTCGGAGAACATGTCCGAGATGGCCAATTTCGCCACGTCGTCGGGTGACAGCACGCGTGATAACTCCGCAGGCATATGAGAGTCGATTTCCTCGGCTTCCGTCTTTTGCTCTGCTTTCAGATCCATATCGGACTTGAGCAATTGTGTGTCCACCAACCCTGGGCAGATCACAGAGACACCAATGTTTCTCGGCTTTAGCTGTTCATGCAGGGATTCGGATAATCCAACGACGGCGTATTTCGTTGCTGTATACGGAGCGAAATCAGAAAAAGGGATCAGTCCGCCCATGGACGCTGTGTTCACAACGTACCGCTTGTCCGGCCGGTCGCACATGGTGGGTAGAAAAGCTTTTAACGCATAAGCCACACTGGACAAATTTATCGCGATCAATCGGTCCCATTGATCGGTCTGAACATCAGCCATGGCGGCTCGGAGAGCGGCCCCTGCATTGTTGAACAAGACGTGGCAGTCGCCAAACTTTTCCATCGTTGCATCGGCAAGGGCTTGGAGCGACGCCGGGACCGCAACATCTGTTTCGGCCACCAATGTTGATTTACCACTTGGATCCAGTTTAGACGCGACCTCCTTTGCTGCTTCCAGGTTTAGGTCGGCAAGTACGACCCGCGCACCTTTCACGGCACATTCTTTCGCTAAACTCGCGCCTATGCCGGATGCCGCACCTGTAATGACAACGACTTTCCCATCTAGATCGCTCATTTTCTTGCCTATGTATTTGTTCTGAAAACATCAGCTCTGCAGACTTGGATTGAGAGCTATGGAAGACAGCACCGTCTTTTGTGGATGTTCAGCCTCGTTGACGGGGGAGACTCTAGTGCGTCCACTTCCAGATACAAATTCGTTTTCTGCTCGTAATACGTCCTAGCCAAAGCGAGTATCAACTGAACGACCCGCCGCAATATGATTTTCGTACAAAGGAAAAATCGGAGACTGCGGTATGTCGGATGTTCTAAAAAACCGGTCTGCAATCATCACCGGGGCCGGTCAAGGGATTGGCCAAGGTGTTGCTCGAGCATTCGCCGCCGAGGGAGCGAAATTACTTATTACACAACGCAGCCGTGACGCAGGTGAGGCTGAGGCCCAATATCTGAGAAGTACCTTTGGTGCGGACGTTGAGTTTTTGGAAACTGACGTTACCGATAAAAGCCAGGTAGACCGCATGGTGGCAACAGCCATCGAGAAATTCGGTGGCGTGGATATTCTCGTTAACAATGCAGGGGCGATCGCGACCAAACGGCTAGAAAATCATTCCGATGAGGAGATGGATTTTTATTTCGACACGAACTTCCGCAGCGTGTTTTGGGCGATGAAGGCGGTTTTTCCTCATATGAAGAACCGGTCCTATGGGCGGATCATTAATATGGGGTCGTTGAATGGTGTGAACGCGCATATGTACACGGCGGCCTACAACGCAAGTAAGGAGGCCATGCGCGCGTTGAGCAGAACCGCCGCTGTTGAGTGGGGGCAATATGGAATCACCGTGAACGTCATTTGCCCAGCGGTTTCTAGTCCTATGGCCGAAGCGTTTTTTGAAGAGAATCCAGAGTTTCTTAAATCTATCCTAGCTGACATTCCCGTTGGGCGGTTGGGAAATGCAGAGGCCGATGTTGGACCCGTTGCTCTTTTTCTCGCGAGCAAGGGAAGTCAATACTGCACAGGGGAAACAATGTTCGTAAGCGGAGGGTCTCATGTAAACGGGGTTTCCTGGCGGCCTCAAATCGAGGATTAGGTTTAGTTGCCTAGTGAAAGGTGTGCGGCAGCGCGCTGATAGTTTTCCTCACACGCCATCTCTAATGCAACGTGGCGGTCAATTTGCTCCTGCCAGTCAAAATTCTCTTCTGTGTCATGTCCATCGGCAAGACGGCGTATTTGATTGAAGTGATAACACGCGGCTATGTAGATATTCTTCAGTCTCGCTTCGGTATCCGTAAGGCCATTTGCATCTTCTGATGACAAAGCGAATTGCTCGCCGGGCGAGAAAATTTCATCAACGTCTTTTGCAAGCAGCAGGTTGCAGAAGTTTGGGTCAAAGCATAACGGTCGGCCCAGGCCGATCATGTCGAGTGCTCCAGTCGCCAATGCCTCTTCCATCGCCAGTCTCGTTCGGAATCCACCGGTCACCAGAACCGGAATCCCTACACGTGGCCCCACTTGTTTTGCGAATTCAAGAAAGTAAGCCTCTCTCTTGGCCGTGGACCTTTCCTGTGTGTCGGCAATCGGTTTGAAAGATGTATCCAGACCCGCCATTCTTTGAGATTCGTAGTTACCACCTGAGATCTCCAGAAGATCTATGGTCGCCGATGCCAACCAGTCGACGACCTGTAAAGACTCTTCTTCCGTGAACCCGCCTTTTTGAAAATCCGCGCTGTTCAATTTGACGGAAATGGGGAAGGAGCTTCCCACCGCTTGCCGTGTTTCATCGATGATGCGTCTTAGAAAACGCGCCCGATTTTCGAGCGGGCCACCCCATTGATCCGTCCGCCGGTTTGTGAGCGGGCTCAAAAATTGAGAAATGAGGTATCCGTGGGCTGCGTGAATTTGTACTCCGCCGAAACCCGTATCCTGCGCAGTTCGAGCACAATGAACAAATCGAGAAATAATGTCTTCTATCTCGTCAGGTAGAAGAGCCCGTGTGTGTCCATCTTTGCCCGGAATGGTGTTTTCAGAGGCTGAGACAAACTGTTCCGTACCGGTGCCGGATTGCCTGCCAGTATGATTTATTTGCATCCAAACTTGGGCGCCATTCTCACGGCCTGCCGCGGCAAGGGCAGAGAGTTCTTCTTGTCCCCCATTGTCGTCGATAGCAATATTGCCAGGCCGTTCCAAAAACCGTCTGTCGACTAAAACGTTCCCGGTCATTAAGAGCCCAGCACCACCTTCTGCCCAGATGCGGTACAAATTGGCGTGCTTATCGGTTGCGCGATTATGTTCCGACGCTATGCCCTCCGTCATCGCGGATTTCACGATCCTGTTCTTGAGGGTGACCCCACACGGCAAGGTTATGGGTGAGTTTAGGTTGGTGGTCATGAATTGAACACTCAAGAATTTCTAGAATTACCAAACGAAGAATGATGGGTGTATACTTGGACTGTCATGGAACGGAAATTGGTGGGAGCCAATGCCATCCCCATCCCGATAGTGGGAGAGGACATTGTCACCGTAAGTGTTTGCTCAGTTCAACTCACTATCGGTCATGTTTTGACTGTGTCGGTCGGTGACAAGTAGATAGACAAACCATCATTGCAGTTTTTTCTTCAGGCTGTTCCGCTCATCATCTTTCCACATGCGCTGTTAGGCGAGTGAACCTCCGACCAATCGATCTATTTGTTTTGTACGGATGAGCCACGGATTGAACAGTAGTTCTTCAGTGAGCGGTGACGGCCTGGTATTTTGTTGGTCGAATTTTACTCTCTGCAGTGACAAAGTGCCATCAAAGGCCCAGTTCAGTATTGACCTGGCACTCAGACATCATGAGGTTTTCACGGTCAGAAAGACAAAATCGTCTTCCCTGTGTCCAGGCGGCGCATCAGTAACGGTTGGCTGACCGGAAGACGAGCGGACAAGACCGAAAACAGTGATTGTCCGAAAAAACGTTGGCGGTGGGGGCGGTTTTTGGCGAACTAGCCTCCGCTCAATTCACTGCAAAACAGCGAAAAAATGAAACTTCCGCAAATTTGGACCGATTTGAGGGGGCCTCATGCGCAGAAAACCAGAACGCCGCCACAACAGGACATAAAACCAGGACAAACCAACTGGGAAAATTCTACCAAAACGGGCAGTTAATACTCATTTCATGATCCAACCATCAGAGTTCCTGGACCGCCGACTGGGGGCTGGTCAGTTTGCGACCTCAATTCGCCACGACAACACCGGGTGTTTCGCCGGTGTTTGTGCCGTCCCTGTACGTGGGTACCCCATTAACTAGCACTGCTTTCATGCCTTCCACATGCGTGACACGCCGCCAACCCCCGTCGGGCATGTCATTCACAACATCATAGCGTTCGCGATTGTACCCCAATGCCTCATAATCATAGATCATTAGCTCGGCGGTTTTGCCTTCCCTAATGTGTCCACGGTCTTCCAGTCCGAAGATCTCTGAAGTTCGCCCGCTCATGTAGTGATGCACTTGTTCTAGCGTGCATGCGTTGGTCTCACGCGTAAGCCAAACGATCATATCCGTAGACCAATGGCCAATCGACAAAAATTTGTTGTGCGCTCCTCCGTCGCTGAGGCCTGGTAACACGCGTGGGTTAGAGAGAACCTCGGAAATGTATTCGGAGTTTGTACCGCCGGCCCCTCCTCGAAACCGAACCGAGTTTTCACGCGATAGAGAGACACTTTGCAGGAATTGGGGAATTGCGCCCAAGTAGGGCTAAATTGGCGTTTGGCTATTCGAGGTCTTTTCGGAAAGGCGCCCAAGTTTCAATGCCTTGGGCTGGCGGCTAATCCACAGAGTGAATTTCGCGAAGGGTGCTGGCGGAGAGAGAGGGATTCGAACCCTCGATACGGTTGCCCGTATACACGCGTTCCAGGCGTGCGCCTTCAGCCACTCGGCCACCTCTCCTTATCCAGCTGTTTCCACATCCTGTCAGCAGTGCGACCAATGATGGATTGAAACAACGGGCTGGCGCGACCGTCGATTTTCTGAAGATCACGGTGCTGCAGGGATAAGGGCAGACGCGTCCTTGGTCTCACTTCCCGTCAGATGCGCGTCGACTTAACCGCCTGATCAACTGCGCGGGATGACTTGCGGCCCGTCACCTTGTGTTTCGCTCAACGCCGTTTTTTGTTACTGGGCGATGTTGTTTCAATTCGCTGTCAGAGTTGAGACACCTTACTGGAAGTGTTTCGTTATCCAGTCATGCCACGCTTGAACGGCATCAATCTCCTCTTTGTGGGTGATGATATAGAGATTGTCGGCGAGCGTATGCGATTACCCATGGCTGGTACGGAGTGGTGTATCCATCAGTGGCACGATTGTGGTTGAACGCTATACCTTCCGTCATCGGAGGTATTGCGATCCTGTTTTTGATAGCGTTACTGCACAGTAAGGCTATGGGGCGCTTAGGTGCGCCGTCGAAAATAGGGCTGAACGAGGCGTCGGTACGACAAAGCAAGTCCGGTATAGACGAGGAAGCAAGCCGCCAGGGAGGCAAGCCCGGCGATGGTTGATCCAATAAAACCGAACTGTTCGCCCGTATGTAAGAATCGCACAAACATACGTGCCTGTTGTGCATTCGTCATGTCTTCATAGCGTTGTACGCTGGTGATGGTTTCCCGTACGCGGTCGTAGACAAGTGTCGTTCGTTGTTCCGGCAGGATGCCGTTACCCGTGTTCACCAGCAGGCGCACCTGCGGTGCTTGCGTCTGCACAGGCATCACCAAACGTATGGAGGTCCACGTGTCGTTGTGGCCCTTCGCGGCGTTGAAGGCGGATTGCAATGAGGCCAGTTGTTTGCCCTCAGGCAAGCTCGCTGTTTCGCCTTGAAGGGATGCACCGGAAAGGAAGGGCGGGCCTTCCTGCGCAGGCGCGGTCTCGCCATAGGCGTCGTACAAAAAACGGTTGGCCCATGGGTAGGAGATGATGACGCCCGTCAACACCACCAGAAACAATGGAACAAGACACCAAAAGCCGAACACATGGTGCCAATTGAAGTCCCGGGCTTTGGCCGTTGGGTAGCGTTTGGCGAAGACCAGATTCATTTTCAAGAACGGCCACTTCAAGACGCGCGGGAACCACAAATACAATCCGCTCACAATCAGAAAAAGAAGAACAAGGTTGGATGCGGCCATCAGCGTATGACCAAGTCCGTTTCGGCCTGTAGCAAGAGAGCGGTGTATGCTGACAATCGCATGCATGATGAACTCAACGGTGGCTGCCTGGCTGTCGAGCAGCTCTCCGGAATAGGGATTGATGTCCAGTCGTGTTTCACCCAACAAATAGACCGTAACTGGCGCATCTTCCCGGCGGTCCACTCCGAGAAGCATCAATTTGGCTCTCGAAGATTTTTCAATCGCAATCGACGCCAGCTCATCCACAGACAATCGGTTTCGTGTGTCGTCTATGTCTACCGATTGAAAGTCTTCAACCCAGTGGATGATTTTGTGTTCATAGGTGAGCAGTACGCCGGTGAGGGACATGATAAAGACAAACAGTCCAACACCGACGCCGACGACAAGATGAGACCAAAAAATGGCCTGGCGAAATGCCATGTGCTGTACCCTTCGACGATGGGGGCTAAGTAGCCCCCATCGGCACGTTGCTAGAATGTGACGGAAGCGGTCACTTTGAAGTTTCGCCCTGGTTCCACGTCATCAAGATCGAGCGGACCAAACACCGGGTGATCGGTAAACCCAAGCCGTGAGGCATGCGATGTGTAGGTTCTGTCCAGAATGTTGTCGATACCGGCCGTTACTGACGTGCCTGTTAGATCGAATGGATCGTCCCATCGTGCCATGAGGTTGTGGACATGATAGGAGGATTTTTCTTCCCCCAGGCTCGTTTCTTTCCGGGCGACAAAAATGCCGTTCAACGAGACCACAATGCCAAGGTCATCCCACGTATGGGAAATTTCGTAGGCGGTCGTGTCACCAACTTCCCGAAAGCTTTCTGAAACTGCGGCGGTGTTTAGATTGTCCGTATCAAAATCAGCAATATTGTGCGACACAAAAAAGTCGAATCCGTGGTACCGCGCATTTAGGCTCGCCTCGAGACCTTTGATGACGATTTCACCTAAGTTCTCATCTTGAGTCTCGCCCGTTAAAGACCCAGGAACATCAACTTCGCCAATATAACCATCGACGGTGGTTCTGAAAAAATTGGCACCTAGGCCAAGGGCCACATCATTCACATTTTTGGTGAAGCGGAAGCCGACTTCCACGTTCTTACCTTCTTCCGCGTCAAGGTCCGGATTGGCAATCTTATTGCCGCCCGCCCCGATGAACGGTTCTGCTAATTCTGGGCCTTGAAATATCTCTGTGTAACTCGCAAGCAATCGAAGGCCGTCAATGGGTTCCAATTCCGCACCAATACCAAAGGTTACGTCATCGAAGTCCGCGCTTTCATTCGTTGCCAGATAGGTGACTTCATAATCTGTATACCGAATGCCGGGGCGCACTCTTAGCCAATCGGTAATTGCGATTTCATCTTCAACAAAGAAGGCCAGCGTTTGTGCTTCCTGAACGATAGGGGGTGTGCCGGCAATCAAATCAGAAAAGAAGCTGAGTTCCTGGTCAAAAAATTCACCGCCATATTTGAACGTATGAATAAAGGGGCCGGCGGCGATTTGTGATGTAGCAATAATGTTTACGCCTTGGTTGTCTGCCTCAGCCTTTTTTAAGGTCCTCAAAACGCTTGGCGGGCCCGGAATGCCAGGATTCCGTTCGTCCCGCGTCAATTTGAGATCATGCATATAGTATGTGGCGTCAAGCTGAAACAATTCCCCCAAATCCAATGCATAGGAGAAGTTGAAGGTTTCACGTATATATTCGGTCGGGAGAAGGATGTCGCCGGTGATGGCCTGGTTTGTCAGGACACCCATGTCCGGCCGTTGGGTATAGTCGCCTTCGTCCTTAAGCCGGTCATAGCTAAACTGAAAACGTTGATTATCTGTGGGTGTGAAGCCAATTTTCGCCAGGAGATTGCCCGTGTCCCCATCTGACCCAATGGTTTCGCGGTCGGAACCGTCCTTGAAATTGTCGCGGTCTACGTAGTTGAAATAAACCAAGGCATCAACATAGTCCGTAAACTGACCGTATGCCGTCGCAGATGCTGAATATTGGGCGTTGCTGTTGTACGAGCCCATAAGGCGGGCGCCGACATTACGGTCTGTTGTTTCCAACAGATCCGCCGCCGTTTTGGTTTCAAATCGAACGGCACCGCCGATGCCACCATAGGCGACCGAATTCGACCCAACTTGAATATCGGCTGACTTCAAAATGTCCGGGTTGATCAGCAAGTTTCCGATGTGATGATACAAATAGTTCGTTTGGAGAGCGCCATCGACGTAGATCGACAGCTCGCGGTCGTCCAGGCCGCGAATGTTAATCCTGGAATTGACGGAATGGGTCCCGCCAATGTCCACGCCGGGAACAATGCGCAGCAAGTCTGACAGGTGATCCGCTTGCCGAAACGCAATTTCATCTTCATCAATGGTCAACAAATCTGACCGAACGGCGGTTCCCCACACGACGATTTCATCATGCGCTTCGCCATCTGGCGCGCCGGCTTCCGCCGCGCCGTTCGTATCCTGAGCCGCCACAGTGTTTTGTGCCAGCATCGAAAAGACCAAAGCTGTGGCGAAACATGTGCCACCCCATCGCATCCCCTGCATTTCAAGCAACCTTTGTTAGTTTAACATTAGATGGTCTTGCCCCATTGGATTGAATAACTGAGAATGACTCGCAGAGTCAATCGCAAAAATGTGATCAAGGCGTGATCTGGAGGCTGGGAAGGGGGTTTTTGCGGGGGAGACGGCGTCTGGGAGGGCCAGAGATCTTAAATGCCTATGTGGCGGAGCGGACCTCCTCACCTAATTGCCCAAAAAACGCTGATCACTTCTTTGAGGCAATCAGTAGCGTGAGGCGACGCAAAGGTAGGCGATTTTCAAAGGAAAATGCGTCAGGGATCGTAGGAAGGTCACGGCTGACGGACGGGCGCGCGTCTTGACATCACTCAGTGGTGTGCGGACTGTGGTAGGCACACACGCTTCACCGAAAGGGGCTTTATGTCGCTCTCATCCACGGTTTACGACCTGTCTGATATGGCTGAGACGCAGGAATTTTATCATAGCCGCGGATGGACCGATGGGCTGCCGATCGTTCCTCCGACGGCGGACCAAGTTGAGGCTTGCCTTGATTGGGCGGTCATGCCGGCAGATCAATTGATCGGTGTGGAACCTGTGCGTGGCCGGCCCGTCATGGCTGAAAAGATCGCGGTTAACGCGGTTATGGCCGGATGTCTGCCCATGCATTTTCCTATCGTGGCGACCGCTTGGTCGGCCATGCTTCAGGATGAATTTCTGCTGCATGGCGCGTCGGCCAGCACGGGGGGATGCGCCGTATTGGCGGTTATTAATGGCTCGGTTCGGCAGGAACTTGGATGTAGTTCAAGTTTTAATGTGCTCGGCAGCAGTGACCGCGCCACGACCGCCATCGGACGGGCCATTCGGCTGGGGATGATCAATATTCTGGACGTTCGGCCGGGAGAAATTGACCGGTCGACGCTCGGCCACCCTGGAAAGATCAGCTATTGCGTGGCGGAAGATGAGGAAAACACAGATTGGCTTCCGCTTGCCCAACAACGGGGGGTCCCGGAAGACGCCTCTGCGGTGACCGTGATGGCCGCGGGCACACCACGCCAAATCATGAATGAATGGACCACGGATCCAAAAGAGATCCTTGAGACGTTTGCCGCTGAAATGCGCGCCAATATGCTCAATTATTCCATATGGGCTGGCAATTACGCGATCATCATTGCGCCCCAACACCGGGCGCATTTTGCCAAAGCGGGTTGGACGAAAGACGATATCGCGGAGTTTGTCTTTGACCGTGCGAGGGTCCATCGGGGCGATTGGGCGTCGGTTGGTAAAGGTGCCGTGGTTCGGAACAAGGGCGACAAAGAATATTGCGCCTTAAATGAACCATCCGATCTGTTGGTGATTGCGGCCGGTGGGCCGGCAGGCGGCTTCGGCGCCATCGTGCCCCCATGGTTGGGACCGAAAAGCAAAGCGGTGACGGCTGCGGTGGGAGCGTGTATCGACTGCGAACCCGACGCCTTTCGTCAGTAGTCGAATAATAACAGGGGTAGGAAAATGAATTACCGTGTTCTGGATCCGACAAGCGAAACGCACGCCAAATCCTTTTCGCTTGCACCGCGCCTCTCGTCGCTCGCGGGTGGAAAAGTGGGCTTCATCTCCAACGGCAAGGAAGGAACGAAAGGGTTCTTTTCTCATTTAGAACGCATGCTTTTGGACGACGTTGGCATGCGCGAAGTTGTTTGGCGGACGAAAGCTAATTACAGCGCGCCTGCCGAAAACGACATCATTTCCGAGGTCAAAGAATGGGATGCCGCAATCTCCGGCATTGGGGATTGAGGCAGCTGTTCGTCGTGCAGTTTGCACGACGCGATCTCTGCCGAACGAGTCGGTACGCCAGCGGTTGCCGTGATGACCACGCAATTTGTGAGTGCGGCGGAAATCATGTCACGGGTGCTTGGCAATCCGGACTACGGCTTTGCCATTATTGAACACCCTGTCAGCAGTGCGACCAGTGATGGATTGAAACAACGGGCTGGCGCGACCGTCGATTTTCTGAAGAAGACGGTGCTGCAGGGATAAGGGCAGATGCGTCCTTAGTCTCACTTCCCGTCAGATGTGCATCGATCTAACCGTCCGCAAGCGCGTCATCGTTCTGCGCTTCGAGCGCTTTTGCGATTCGAATTTGCGCGGCTTTGTTGGCCCCTGGGCCCGGCCGCGCGGAAATGTTCCGCCATTTCAGGGGGGCGCCAGCGTCCGTCACCAGGTCGATTTTTGGGACCGGCTTGCCGCTGTCGCGTTCCACCAAGACCACCGGTTCTTTTCCCTCACCATAAATGTGTTCATTGCCCCATTGCAGCATCGCCACATAAACCGGCATGAGGGATTTTCCCTTTTCCGTCAGCTTGTAGGCATAGCGGGAGCCACGTTCACCGACATCTTCGCGCTTCAAAATGCCTTCTTCCACCAGCATCGACAGGCGGTCACTCAGCAAGTTTTTCGCAATGCCGGTATTGCGCTGAAACTCACTAAACCGCGTGCCGCCATAGAATGCTTCCCGCAAGATGAGCAGCGTCCACGAATCCCCAAAAATATTGAGAAATTCAGCTATTGGGCAGGTTTGGGTATGGCGTTTCGCCATGCGGCAGGTCCTCACGCACGATCAAACAAAACAGATGAGCCCTATATAGCACGTTTAAAATGGTTGCAAAATGGTACTAATAGGCGCGGGGCTTAATATCCTTGCACAGTCAGGGGGGCAACCTGACGGTTAAGGCGGGGCCTGGCGTTTGTTCGGCGGTTGCCTTTGCACTCACCCGGTTAGGCCCAACACAGCGGTTGCCTCGACTTATGATTTCAATTCGATGGCGTCGCCGTCGCTCTCGTCCAGTTGCGAAGCTGCTAAAAGCCGTGTGGCTATGCTTGGCGGGCGACCGTGGAAACAGCCTCTAACGCGTGGTCAATGTCGTCTTCGGTCATGGCGCACGTGATGAACATGTTGTGGAAGGGGTGGAAAAGCACACCGTGATCCAGAAGCTGATCGCAGAAGGCAACGCATCTTTTGCCATCAACATTTCCGCCTTCGTCCATGATCATGATCAGCGGCATTTGCGACGGGCCGGATTGATGTAAGGACAGGCCGCTCTCCTGGGCAATACTGTTCAGGCCCGTCCGCAGCCGATCCCCCAATGCGATGGAACGCTCCAAATAATCGGTGGTGTTGATGACCTCGAGCGTTTTCAAGGCGGCCGCCATGGGCGCGGCGGCATACCAAAAAGATCCGGTCACATACAGGCTGGCCGCGGCGTCGCGCGCTTTGTCGTTGCCCATGAAGCAAGACAAGGGGTGGCCGTTTGCAAGCGATTTGCCCCAGGTGGAAAGATCCGGTTGGATCCCGATGGTCTGCCAACTGCAATCCCGCGCCATGCGAAAACCCGCCCGCACATCGTCTACGATTAGCAGGGCGTCCTTGTCGTCGCATATGGTCCGCGCCGCCTGTGCATAGTCTGCGTTCGGCAGTTCTTGTTCCGTCATGAAATCATGTTTGAAGGGGGAGGCGAAGATCCCGGCCAGGTCGTCACCCGCTTCTTCGACCGCCGCTTTGAGGCTGTCCACATCATTGTACTGATAATAGATGAAGTGGTCGCGCTCGCCTTCCAATGTACCTTTGGGAAGCGGCGTGCACCATGGGGCCGCACCATGATAGGCGCCGTGCGCGCGCAGGACTTTCTTTCGGCCGCGATGGGCGCGCGCCGTCATCAATGCCATTGTTGTCGCATCAGTGCCGTTCTTACACGTCATGATCCAATCGGCATGGCTGATCTGGTCCACATAAGCCTCCGCGAGATCAATCATGACGGCGGACGGCGCTGTTGCGGTATCGACCTGCTTGAGCTGGTCCAGGAAGACCGCGTCGATTTCCTCGTGGCGGTACCCCAACAAGTTTGGCCCGAACGCGCACAAGAAATCGATGAAACGGTTACCGTCATAGTCCCAGAGATAGGTGCCCTTCGCCTTTGCGAAGAACTGAGGGGTTCTTGGTGATTGCATTTGGACGGACATGTGACCGTACATGCCGTTGGGAATGACCTGCGCCGCGCGCCGCTTGAGATCGTCGCCTTTTTCAGTCTGCATCGGGGCCGCCTTGTTTTAAATAATAGTAAATACTATTTTTTAAAACAAGGCGGAAGTCAAGGGTGCAGGATGGACGAGGACACTCAAGTGGGGTGGGGAGCTAAGTTAAGTAGGCGCTGACAGCTTTACGGGCTTTTGCGGGGGGCAGACCCAGCAGGCGAAGGATCGTTTCACAGGTTTGGGTAATGACCGATTTGCTGCGCCCGCCTTCTAACTGCACTTTGATCGCAAAAACCACAAGCGCGACGATTTGATGGAGCTGAAACCGGTCTGGTGATTCAGGCAGCTGTTTCTGTTTTTGGGCAAGGTTGATATCGGCCCGTAAATGCCGCCCTACGTCTTGACGCACATCTCCCAAAAAATGGACAGCGTCCACAATCATGGCGCCCCATTCTGGCGTGTCCAGCATGCGCGTGATGAATTCATTAGTAGACAGAACAATTCGTGCAATGCCGTCGTCAACATCTGATACAGAGGCGGCAATGTCAGCGGCGGTTTCTTCCGCGATGGACAGGGCGGCCTGCCGAAAGATCTCTTCGCGGTCCTCGAAATGATTGTAAAAAGTCCCATTCGATAGGCCCGCAATGCTGGTGATCTCTTTGATGGATGCGCCTTGAATCCCGTGCTCAGCAATCGCCGCGATGGCGCCGTCAATCAAGATCGAGCGTGTCCGTTCCCGCTTACCCAGATTGGTTGATTTGTCCTGAAAATAGTGACGCACGGCCTGCAAACTCCACGTAATCGCTGGTGTGAGGCCTCATGATCTACCTGTTTTCGAAAGAATTCAAGAAAATGTTTGACATCATCAAAAATGAGAGTAATCTCAAAAATGGAGGATATGTCATGAAAACACAGGTACTCGTAATTGGGGCCGGCCCGGTCGGCTTGATGGCCGCGTTGCTTCTCGCCAACCAGGGGATATCCGTGATTGTGGCGGACCGCCGGATCGAACGCATGACGGCGCCGAAGGCCCATGCCGTTAACCCGCGGACCATTGAGATTTGTCACCAAGCGGGTATTCCGGGAGACCTTGTCCGCGAACATGGAACGCCGGCGCATCAAGCGGGGGACGTGCGGTTTGTGTCGACCTTGTCGGGGGTGGAGTTTGGTGCCCTACCGTATGAGCGGCAAACCGATGCGGCGTTGTCGATCACTCCCTTTCCGCTCATCAACACCTCGCAGCCAAAGTTTGAGTTTTTGGTTTCTAGCGAGTTGCAGAAAAAACCTAACGTATCGCTTTTGCGGGGTGCACAATGCGACGAGGTTTATCAAGACGAAAAGGGTGTCACCGCACAACTGAAGCTGCGGGGCAGCGCCGATCCCCTCTCGATTGAAGCTGACTATGTAATTGCCGCCGACGGTGCCGGCTCCCGAACCCGCGAACGGCTGGGCATTGCCATGGAAGGGCCCGAGGCTCTGCAGCATTATGTGATGCTCCACTGCGAAGGAGATCTGGGCCCCCATATCGATCATCGGCCCGGGGTGTTGTATTTCGTGTTCGAGCCCGACGCCAATGGTGTGTTCATCATTTACGATGACACAAAGTCTTGGGTCTTCATGAAATCCTACGATCCGAATACGGAATCACCCGAAGACTTCGATGAGACCCGGTGCCGCGAGGAAATCAATAAAGCGATTGGTGTTGATGACGTTGCCTACGCGATCCGCAATGTCAGCCCGTGGACCATGTCGGCTCAAATTGCGGAAAAATATCGCGATGGACGTATCTTCCTTGTCGGTGATGCGGCCCACCGTTTCCCGCCCACCGGAGGCCTGGGTTTGAACACAGGTGTTGGTGACGCTCACAATCTGTGTTGGAAATTGGCGCAGGTGCTCCAGGGCACCGGAACAAATGCCTTACTCGACACCTATGAAGCAGAACGCCGCCCCGTTGCCGTGAACAACAGCAATCAGAGCCTGGCGAATGCGGCCAAAATGTTCGAGGTGTTTGGGGCCCTTTATGGGGACGACCCGGCCGCGATGGCAGAACGATTTGCCACCATGTGCGAAATGGGCGCGGATAATGCGGATCTCAAAACCGCCATCGAAGCCCAACGCCCGCATTTCGACAGCATTCAATTGCAACTTGGGTATCGATATTCATCCCCAGCGTTGGTTGGGGCGGCGCCATTGGAAGATCCGCTTGATGACGATATCAGCAAATACACGCCCGGTTATGACGTGGGGGCATTGCTTCCGCATGAATGGTTTAAGGGGGCTGACGAAAAACTCTCCAGCTTGTTCTTGCTGTCTCAAAATGGCTTCACGCTTATCAATGGGCCTAAAGCCGCGGCTGGATGGACAGAGCCGTCTTCCAGCCCTGTCAGCATTGTTGAGCGACCAACATCATGGCCGGCAGGGTCAGGGTTGAACGACCAATCCGCCATTTTGGTACGGCCGGATGGGCACATCGCGGCACGGTACGACACCACAACAGAAACAACGTTCGCCCAAATTCTCCAAGATGTGGCGGCGATCCAAAAAGGGGAGGGGTAAATGGACCTCGGTATTAAGGGGCGGCACGCGATTGTGTGCGCATCGTCCCGTGGGCTCGGCAAAGCCTGCGCAACGTCATTGGCCCGAGAAGGGGTGCACGTGGTTGTCAATGGGCGCGACGAGGACACCCTCCTAGCGACGGCGCAAGAACTAAGGGAAGCATTCGACAGTGTTGTTACCCCGGTGGTTGCTGATATCGACACGCAGGCCGGGCGGGATGCCTTGGTGGACGCCTGTCCGCAGGCGGATATTCTGATTAACAATAATGGCGGCCCGCCGCCTGGTGCGTTTCAGCAATGGGGCGAAGAAGAATGGACCGGTGCACTCCAGTCAAACCTTCTGGCCCCTGTCATGATGATCAAAGCGCTTCTGCCCGGCATGCAGGAACGTAAATTTGGCCGCATCATTAACATCACGTCGGCCATGGTGAAGACACCCCATTCCGCCATGGGCTTGTCCACAACCGCGCGCACCGGATTGACGGCGTTGTGTAAGGGCCTGTCACGGGACGTGGTGAAAGACAATGTCACCATTAACAATATGCTGCCGGAACGTTTCGATACGGACCGGCAAAAGCAAATGGCCGAACTGGCGGTTGCTTTCAAAAAGATCACCATGGAAGAAGCCCGCGCGGAAATCGCGGAAACCATTGCCGCGAAACGTATGGGGCAACCGAGTGAATTCGGCGACGCCTGCGCGTTTCTGTGCAGTGATCAAGCCGGATTTATTTCCGGACAAAATTTGCAACTAGACGGCGGCAGTTACGCCGGTTTGATTTAAGAAAGGAGCGGCGTGATGGATCCCGTCTTTACCGCAAAAATAATTTTGTCATTGGTCGCGATCGCTATGGGCGTGGGGCCTATGCGCGCGGATTTCAATTCAACGCACGCCACCAATCCCCTCTGGCCACCCCATGCCCGGTTCCACGTAGTTTGGCAGGTGCTCGCCCAGACCGGCGTGTCCATTTTCGTGCTTGTGTTGCTTTGGGGGTATCCCAGCGATTTGCACAATTGGATGGCGGCGGCCCTCAACTACAATTGGCTTTTGTCTTTTGTCTTCACCGTTTCCAGCATGAAATTGTATGACGGTGCCTTAAAAGACGTGAACGGCATCAAACCGTTTAAATTCAATATCGGTGGCAAGATACGCGAAGTCGATACCAATGTGTTTGGCGCCTGCATCTTGGCGACGCTGAACACGATAGCCGTCATTTTGTTGCTGTCGTAATCAGGGCAGAGTGCCGAGGAAGGCGGGCTTTTGTGCTTTCAACACTTCCTCGGCAAACTCCATAAACGCGCGAATGCGTGCCGTGCGTCTTAGATCCGCATGGGTCAATATCCACACATCTCGAGACGGCGTCGGCGGTTGGTGCGTCGCGCGAACCAAACCTTCCTCGCGGTCCCCGACAAAGCAGGGCAGCATGGCAAGGCCGACACCGGACTTTGCAGCGGCTACTTGCAGCGCTAAGTCGGAAAACGCCCCCCAGGCCGGAACCTTCGCAAACTCCGTATTTTGTGTCCATTCAGGGTACAGACCATCGTTATCGTTCCAACCGATCCACCGCCCATCATCTGGTCTGGACCTTAGGTCATGAGTGTCCAAGTAGGTCGCGCTTGCATAAATCGACGTGTGGTACTGGAACAAGCGTTTGCCCACCAACGTTTGGGGTGGATTGTTGTCCATGCGAATGGCGACATCAGCTTCGCGGCGGGCGACGTCCAAAAAATCGTGGGTAACGATGATTTCCAGATCAAGCCCGGGATATCGCTCCGTGAAGTCCACAAGGCGTGGGGCGAAGGCGTGAACCGCTACCGGTTCCGACATGGTCGCGATTACCTTGCCGGTCAGCATGTTGTCGCGGCCGGCGATTTGGCGTTCCACATCCCCAAGCTTTGAGGCAAAGCTGCGTGCAACCGCAACCAATTCCTCGCCTGCTTCCGTGAGGGCAAACCCTTCCGGCTTTCGATCGAACAGCCGAACGCCCGTGTTTTCTTCCAGCCGTTCAATACGACGGCTGACCGTAGAATGATGTACGCCCAGTTGTTTCGCCGCGCTTCGCACCGTGCGCGCGCCGGCAACTTCGGTGAAAGTCTTAACGTCTTCCCAGTCCATATTCTTCATTGTCATCCACCTCTTTAGAGATCTCACAATGTATGGCTAATTTTCGCAACATAAAGTCGCAATTATTGCCATAGAAATGCGCAAAAACGCAACACACATGTCGAATGATTTCACTATTGGAGGAGAGAACATGACGGTTCCTATCGTGAGTGCGTTGGTCGCGGCGACGATCATCATTTTGCAGCAAATTCTTATGTTTACGGTTGGGATTCACCGGGCGCGGGCATCAATTGGCGTCGGGTTCGGGGAAGACCAGGACTTGGAGCGAAAAATTCGCCGGCACGGAAATTTGGCGGAAAACGGCGCTCTGTTTATCGCCACATTGGCGTTGGCTGAAATGGTGGGCGTTCCCCAGACGATCGTACTGGGATTTGGCGGGGCGTTTGTCCTCGCTCGGGTGTCTCACGCAATCGGCATGGGATCTTTGTCCGGGTCGCATTTAGCTGACGGGGGCGCTTTATTCAAAGGGATGCGGGCTTTTGGTGCTTTCGCAACTGTCCTCTCCGGAATTGGCCTGGGGGCAATGCTTATTTACGTTTCCGCAACCAGCCTAACGGCGGCCAATTTGCCGTTCTAAGAGACCAAATCGAAATGATTTGATGGCATCGTTTTTTTATTGCGTAACCTGAGGTGAAACGTGGCCAAATAGTCCGGGGGACGGGGCGACTTCGCAAGCACCTATCCCTCGCGTCACGGCATACTGCAATGGTAAACGCGCAACAAAGACGGTGCCGTAACATGTTTGCTGAGACATTTTCCCCAAGCGAGTTGGCGAATTCTGCGGAATTCGATGGCCACGAACAGGTGCATTATTTCGCGGACGAGGAAAGTGGTCTTCGCGCGATTATTGCCATTCATGACCGATCCCTTGGGCCTGCTGCCGGCGGCTGCCGGTTTTGGCCGTACAAAGACCGTCAGGAAGCCCTGACAGATGTGCTGCGCCTGTCGAAAGCGATGAGTTTCAAAAACGCCATGGCGGGATTACCCTTGGGGGGTGGCAAGGCGGTCATCTGGTCAGACCGAGACGATGTTGATCGGGACGCGCTCTTTCGGGCATTTGGCCGTGCCGTCGAAAGCCTCGAGGGGGCTTACATCACGGCTGAAGACGTTGGGACCCGCGTGGCTGACATGAAAACCGTTGCCACAGAAACAAAATTTGTCTGCGGGTTACCGCCAGAGGGTAACCAGGTTGGCGGGGATCCATCTCCAACAACAGCACATGGCGTCTATCTCGGGCTACGGGCCGCCGTAAAATTCGCCTTATCGAGGTCTGACTTAGACGGTGTCCATGTAGCTGTTCAGGGATTGGGCGGTGTGGGATATCATCTGTGTCAGGAACTTCATCGTGCCGGTGCAAGGTTAAGTGTTGCCGATATTGATCCGGAACGAACGCGCCAGGCTGCGGATGAATTCGGCAGCACACTTGTTGACCCGTCGGATATTCTTGGCATTGACGCAGACGTCCTGGCGCCCTGCGCCATGGGGGGTGTCCTGAACGGCACCACTATCCCGCTGCTGCAGGCGAAAATAGTGGCTGGTGCCGCCAATAATCAGTTGAATCTGGACCAAGACGGAGAGCGCTTGCGATCGCGGGGCATACTGTATGCACCTGATTATGTGATCAATGCGGGTGGGATCATTCAGGTCGCGGGGGAGTATTTCGGTTGGTCACTAGCGGATGTCACTGAACGCGTAGAAACCATCCCGAGGTCGCTACAGCAGATTTTTGACGAAAGCGGTTGGAAACACCAAGCGACCAACATCATCGCGGACAAACTTGCAAGAGTACGGCTCGACAACCGTAATGCGTCGGCGGTCGCGTGTTGAAAATTGCGTCTCCCGCCGTGCGCATTGCAATTATTGGTCTCGACTTTTAAATCCTCAAAAAAGAGTGTGGTCTAGAGCGGGGACTGACCTTGCTTTGCGTTGAATTGCGCGGGGCTCGGGGGATAATGCCTCCCAATAACAAACGTGGGAGAAAATTATGGGACGCCTTGAAAACAAAGTCGCGATCGTCACAGGGGCCGCGAAGGGATTAGGCGAAGCCGATGCCCGATTGTTCGTGCAAGAAGGTGCCAAAGTCGTTTTGACCGATGTGGATACGAGCGGCGGTGAAGCGGTCGCCCGCGACTTAGGCGATAACGCCGTTTTCATGAAACATGATGTTCGGAACGAAGATGAATGGATCCGTGTGATCGATGACACGGTCGCCAGATTCGGCAAACTAGACATCCTTGTAAATAATGCCGGGGTTGTGGAAGTCGGCGATATCGAAACTCAGACAACGGATGAATGGCGGTTTGTCAATGCGGTTAGTTCCGATGGAACCTTCTTTGGCTGCAAATATGCCGTGAAGGCCATGAAGGAAAGCGGGGGCGGGTCGATCATCAATATGGCGTCACTGGCCTCTGTACAGGGCGAATCTCTGTTTGCGGCCTATTGTGCCGCCAAAGGGGCTGTTGAAGGCTTGACCCGTGCCGTTGCCGTGCATTGTGCGCAAATGAAATACAATATTCGCTGCAACTCCATTCATCCGGCGGGTATTGAAACGCCGATGGTGACAGGCTTGCCCGAGAAAATGGCTGGTGCCGTGGAGAAGGGACTTCAAGTGCCCCAAAACCGGGCGACCGGCGAAACGCGGATCGGCAAACCGAATGACGTTGCAAACGCGGCGCTGTTCCTGGCGTCTGATGAGTCTCAATTCATCAGTGGCCAGCGTCTGATCGTGGACAACACGATTTCAGTGACGTCCGGTTTTGTTCCGGCTTAGGAAGAATGAGGTTTCCATGTTGACGGATGAAGAGCTTCAATCGCTACATGACCGTATGGCAATTCAGGACGTGTTGGTGACGTATTGCCGTGGCATCGACCGCTGCGATATCAATCTGCTGAAATCTGTTTATTGGCCCGACGCAACGGATGATCATGGATCGTTCAATGGCAATGCCCATGAATTTTGCGACCATGTCATCCCCGCGCTCAAAACAATGCATCGGACCATGCACAGCATCACCAATATGTATGTGGAACTGGACGGTCATCGCGCGAAAGCTGAAACCTATTGTATCGCCTATCACAGCTTGGACGGCGAAGGCGGCCCCCAGGATATGATTGTGGCGGGGCGGTATCTCGACGTGCTTGAAAAGCGCATGCTCAAATGGAAAATTGCCAAGCGCGTTTATGTAATGGACTGGAACCAAAACCAGCCCTCAACGGCAGAATGGGAAGCAGGCCTCTTTGGCCAGCTTAAAACACGCGGTGCCCGCTTCCCCGATGACCCTTGGTATCAGTTTGGGTAAACGATCTTACGGCGCGGGACGGAGCTGCACTTCCGTGGTTTCGTGGGCCGTAACCGTAAACTCTTGCGGGGGAATATCCCCCGCGGCACGCCAACCATTCACCTTGTACCGACCTGGCAGCAGCTTGAGCGCTGTGCCGGGTCGAACAAATCCTTTCTTTAGTTCTTGCCCATCTAACGGCTCGACAAAGGCCCGATCAGGTTCCGTCTTATATTTGTCAGAGTCTGCGTAGGTCACAACGACTTGCCCCAGCGCTTTCGGCGTGAAGGTGACATCTTTTGTTTCGGCGTTCCCAATCGTGACGCGCTGGCTTTCAAAGAACCCGGCACCCTTATGAGCCGAAATCTCGTAAGTGCCCGGCGCCACGGCAATGGGTTCATTCGGTCGGATCGACTTTGACGCGCCATTGCGGTCTACGGGTTGGATGGACGCCCGGTCGGGTTTTCCCAAGTAGGAATCCTCGGAGGGCGCGTACACCACCTGCAGAAAACCGGCTTGCAACGGCACGCGAATGGTTTCCTCTTCATTGAGAAGTTCAATGTCTGTTGGCGGTACGGGAAGAATTGCGTCGGCGGATTGGACCTGATAGCGGCCGGGGCGTGCCTGCCCGCCGTTTTGAGAATGCACTCTGTAAACGGTTTCGCCGCCGCGCATGAGTTCGGAATTACGTTGTACCAACTCTCCATTTGGCAGTATAAAGACGATATAGAAGTTCAGTGTTTTGGTCAGTTCAAAAAGAATCTCTGTCTGTTCACCGGCTGAAACGGTTTCTGTCCGCCGCAAGGCGTTGTCTTTGTTCGGTTCGGTTCGAAATTCGTACGTGCCGGGTTGCACCAAAACTTCGTCAAACGCCCGAAATGAGAATACTTTTTTGTCGTCTTGGTAAGCAGTGACCAAGGCACCGGGGTGTTCTTCGCCTTCTTCCAAAAACGACGCTGTGACGATGGCCGGACGTTCCACTTGAACGGCAACTGAGATTTCCCCAGGTTTGTCGATGGAGAATGTTTGGCGCACAGGTTTGTACAGGGATCCATCAGCCAGTAGGGGCCCCACTTCGATTTCATACTCCCCCGGCCCCTCGAGAACATTGCGGCCATGACTACGCACATCTTCTATCGGGCTGCCGTCTTTGAACAATTGCCCCGCGACCACGTAAGACCGCCCTTGGTCGTCCGTTGCGGTGATGGTGAAGGCATAGCCTTGCACCTGATCGACATCGCTTGGTTTTGATTGGGGTTGCGCGCTGGCCGTGCTTGCACCGCGCAAGGCCTCGGCAAAACGGTCTTCCGAGTCCGCATCGAAATATTGGCCGCCCGATACCTCTGCGATGCAAGACATTGCGGCCCGTTGGTATTCCTCAAGCCCGACACCGACCACGTGAACGCGAATGCTGACATTCGACTTCTGCCACTGGCGCATCAGCTCGCACGGGTCTTGATCGCAGGTTTCGATACCATCGCTGACCAGCAATATATCGCCCGAATCATCGCCGAAGTCTTTCAGGGCTTCTTGCAAACTATGCGAAATCGGGGTTTTGCCGGTGGGGCGAATCTCAGCTGCTGCTTGGGCGATTTTTTCTTTCGCCGCTTCGGCATCCGTAAAGGGAACCATCAGTTCGGTATCGCGGCAATCCGCTTTCTCGCGGTGTCCATAGGCACGAAACGCAATTGATCGCCCAGCCACGTCACCCGCCAGTAAATCAGAAAGAGCTTTTCGACCAGCTTCATATTTGCGGGATTGGTCTGCCAAGGCACCCCACATGGAATTGGAGCTGTCGTAAATCACGTAGAGTTTTTTGGGGGCGGGGGTGGCGTCTTCCGCATGGGCGACAAGTGTCAGACACCAGGCGACCAGTATATATGCGATGCCTAAATTTCTCATTTTCCCCTCCTATACCTATGGAATCACAGCCTACCAGCTTATAAGCGCTTTGTTGGGGCCCGAAAAGCGTGACAATGGCTACATATACTTGTGCAAATACTTGCGTCCACGCAGGCATTGGGTCAGTGTCTCCTCGGATTGCGACACTCGCATAGGGGAGACTGAGATGACTTTTTCCAGAATGGTATTGGCAAGCGCGGCTTTAGGCTTGCTGGTTGCGTGTTCAGAAGAAACTGCGGACACAAGCGACGCGCCAGACACCGCTCAAATCAATATCCAAAGCTCTGACGGGCAAAAGACAGCAGACATTAAGAAGCTCCATGTTCTGGAGCAATACTGCGTTGAGTATGAGCACACCGGCGCCATGCAATCGGGCACGTCGAAGGAATGCATTCGAAAATGGGGCCTGGAACAAACCCAGTGGGACAATACGAAAATCTCTATGGGGGCGTTCAGCCAAGAATCGAACCAGCGGGTGATTACCAAAGGTAAGACCGTCATCAGTTTCGACCCGGCAACGCTTCAAGGCACCAAGATGGACAATCCGTTTTATGACTCCATTGCCGAGGCCGCGCAAAAAGAAGGGGCACAAGATTTCGCACAGTCCATGATCCAAGCCATGGGCTTTCAGCCTACCGATCAAACCAAAGAAATCGCCGGCGAAACTTGCAATGTCTATTCCGGCCAGATGGGCGCCATGTGCATGACCGAAGACGGTCTGACACTTGAGACCAACATTGCGGGCATGACCAAGAAGGCGACGAAAATCGACCGGTCAACCGGCGGAAGCGATGCAGATTATGTGATCCCAGATGGGCTGACGTTTACCGAAGTGCCCAATTTGGGTGACCTCATGCAAGGGAATATGCCGCAACAATAAAACATTAGCGCATTGTGCGCGTACACCTGAATGGTGTACTCTCCCTGTTATAACAAAGCTTAGGCTGTGACAAAGCGGCCATGACAGGGAGGGTGCACCATGGCGGCATCACAAGTCTCGAAGTTCAAGTCCGTTTTACTCGGCGGCGCGCTGTTGGGGGCGTTCAGCCTCGGGGCGCTGGCGGAAGAAACAGCACCATCCACTTATTCTCCGCATGCGGACCGAGAATACGCGACCCAAGTCTTTTTTGGGGACACGCACCTTCACACCTCGTTTTCGGCGGATGCCGGGGCCTTTGGCAATCGTCTCGATATCAACGAGGCGTATAAGTTCGCCCGCGGTGACCAGGTCACGTCTACAACAGGGCAAAAGGCGCAATTATCGCGCCCGCTCGATTTCCTGGTGGTGACGGATCATTCCGATGGCATGGGGTTTATTCCGGACCTGATTGCGGGGACGCCAAATATACTAGCGGTGCCCCAAGGAAAAGACTGGCATGAGCGTATCAACAAAGGTGGCGACAGCGCGGTGGGGGTTGCGCGGGAAATCATCGGTCTTTTTTCTCAAGGCAAATTACCGAAGGGATTGACTTACACGCCGGACACGCCTGCTTACAAGGCGGCCTGGCAAAAGACCGTCGAACTTGCGGATGTCTATAACGATCCCGGAAAGTTCACGGCCTTTATCGGTTTCGAATGGACGTCGCTGATCCTCGGCAACAATTTGCACCGTGTGGTCATGTATCGGGACGGGGCGGATGTGGCCGGCAAGATGGTGCCCTACACGACAACGCCGCCATTTGGCAGCCCGAACCCCCGTGACTTGTGGACGTGGCTTGCGAATTACGAAGCCACCACCGGCGGGCAGATCATGGCGTTTGCCCATAACGGCAATTTGTCAAACGGCATTATGTTCCCCGTGGACAAACAATATGATGGCGTGGCCATCGACAAGGCCTATGTGGAGGCCCGCGCGGCGTGGGAGCCACTTTATGAAGTAACGCAAATTAAAGGGGACGGTGAGTCTCATCCCTTTCTGTCGCCGGACGATGCCTTCGCCGACTTTGAAAACTGGGATGTGGCCAATCTCGATCTGTCACAGCCCAAAACCGACGATATGTTGAAATACGAATATGCGCGGGAAGCGTTGAAGCAGGGTCTGGCGTTGGAAGCCAAGCTTGGGACCAACCCGTACAAGTTCGGTATGATCGGCTCGACGGACAGTCATACGTCCTTGGCAACGGCGCAAGAAGACAACTTCTTCAGCAAGCATACCGGTGTGGAACCATCGCCCAAGCGCATGGTGGGGCCGCTCAATTTGGGGGCGGCCAACTCTCTCTTTAAATGGAACTATGTGGCATCCGGCCTCGCGGCGGTATGGGCGACCGACAATACGCGCGAAGCCCTGTTCGATGCCATGGAGCGCAAGGAAGTCTATGCCACCACGGGCAGCCGCTTGCGTGTTCGCTTTTTTGGTGGTTGGACGTATGACGAGGCGGATCTTAAAAGCCGATATCTCGCCCGTATCGGGTATGCCAAAGGGGTGCCCATGGGCGGCGATCTGACCGACAAACCAGCGGACAGCGCGGCCCCTTCTTTCATGGTCTTTGCCTTGCGCGATGCCATGGGGGCGAACATTGACCGTATACAGATCGTGAAGGGTTGGCTCGATGCCAAAGGCAATACCCGCGAAAAGGTATTCGACGTGGCATGGTCCGGTGACCGCGCGATCGCTGAAGACGGTTCTCTTCCGTCGGTCGGAACAACGGTGGATGTGGCCAACGCCACATGGTCCAACAGCATTGGCGCGCCGGAACTGGGCACGGTTTGGACCGATCCGGAATTCGATCCGACCCAACGGGCATTTTACTATGCGCGCGTCATCGAAATTCCCACGCCACGCTGGACAACCTATGACGCGAAACATTTTGGCGTACCCATTCCGGAAGGCGCGCCGGTGTCGGTTCAAGACCGTGCCTATACCTCGCCCATTTGGTACACGCCAAAAGGATAACGCGTTCGCCCCATGCAGTGGCTTATCGATTGGATCAAACGCGAGCCCCTAGCGCATTTCCTGCTGGCGGGCGGCCTGTTGTGTGCGGCCTATTTGTTGGCGGGGCCGGCCTCTGAGCCGCCAAAAGAACAAGTGGTGATTACCCAGGCGCAGCAGAAAAATCTGGCGGCCTTGTTTGAACGCACCTGGAACCGTCCGCCCACCCCCCAAGAGCTAGACGGCCTGATCCAATCGCATATCCGCGAGGAGGTATTGGCGCGCGAAGCCGTCGCTTTGGGCCTGAATGACGGGGATGCGGTGGTGCGCAAACGCTTGGCGCAGAAACTCGAATTCTTATCGGACGACCTCGCGGCGCAACTGGACCCTACCGACGAGGAACTGGAAACGTTTCTCGGAACGAATGCCGATCGATATCGGTTGGATGCACGTTATTCTCTGGAACAAATTTTCATTGCGCCCGGCAAGTCGGAAGAGGAACGCACAAAAGTGTCGGAGGCAGTGCTTGCCTCTTTGATGGCGGGCGCCCCCCCGGATACTTTAGGGGATCGCACTTTATTGCCATTCCAAATGAAGACCGCGACCGCGGCGAAGATCGCGTCTACCTATGGGCAAGAGTTTGCCGACTCTCTTGAGCATTTGACCCTTGGCGACTGGCACAAAGATGTCCGGTCCTCTTTTGGCGATCACCTCGTGCGGATCACGGAAAAACAAGAACCAGCGCTACCCCCGCTTGCCGACATTCGCGAGTATGTGGAGCGCGATTGGTGCGATGCGCAACGTCTCAAACTGCGGGATGCCTATTACGACGATGTCCGTGGGGCCTATGACGTGATCGTGGACAGGCCGGACACCGTGCAAGAGCGTTGATGCCATGACGCGTTGGCCGATTTTTTCCCTGTTGTTTCTCGTCATGTTCGTGGCGTCTTCGCAGGCCCATGAAGTGCGCCCGGCCATGCTTCATCTAACTCAGCTGAGCGATCAAGACTATGCTGTTTTGTGGAAAGTACCGGCCCGTGGCGACGCCGTTCTCAAACTTATCTTGCAGTTTCCAGAAACCTGTACCCCCTCTACGCCGAAAAAGATCGTGCGGGATACTGCAAGTGTCGTTCAGCGCTGGAAGATTTGGTGTACAGAAGAAATCGCCGGACAGAGACTTGCTGTCCAAGGGCTTGAAACCACTGCCGTGGAAATGATCGGTCAGATCGACTGGCTGGGGCGGTCGCCGCAAAGCGTGCGTCTGACGGGCGGTGCAAATGCATTCGAATTGTCCACACGGGCCACATGGGCCGATGTTGCAACCAGTTATGGCCCCTTCGGGTTTACCCATATCTGGGAGGGCTGGGATCATTTGTTGTTCTTAACGGCCTTGATGCTGCTGGTTCGGTCGGTACGGCAGATCTTGTGGGCGGTCACCAGTTTTACCATTGCCCACAGCATCACACTTGCGTTGGCGGTGCTTCAAATCGTTCACGTGCCAAGTGGCCTGGTCGAAACGATGATTGCGCTCAGCATCGTGTTTGTCGCGGCGGAAGCAATGCGCAGCGGAACAGGCGTAAAGACGCTTGCCATAGAACGGCCGTGGCTTGTGTCCTTCGCTTTTGGCCTGTTGCATGGGCTTGGCTTCGCGGGGGCGCTGACCGAAGCAGGCCTTCCCCCCGACGCCATCGGCCCGGCTTTGGTGTTCTTCAATCTCGGGGTGGAAGCAGGCCAGATCGTGTTCGTCTTGGCGCTTTTGGCCCTGCTTCAACTCTTCTCAAGGCTCGTACCGTCGAGGGACGCCATGGCCCGCAGCGCGATCTTGTATGTGGCCGGCATTGCAGGCGCGTTCTGGACGTTTGAACGCGCCCTCTCTTTGTTCGTACCCGTTGGGGCTTAAGCCATTTGGCTTTGGAATTCGGCCAGGTCGAAATAATCACGCCATTTCGCGATCTTGCCATTCTCTAACTCGAATGTGCCCATGACACGAATGGAGATCTTTTTTCCATCGGCCATTTCAAAATGATCGGTCCGTTCCGTGAGGACCGTGCCGTCCGCATTCTCAGCGATGTGATGAACATCCCATTGCACTTTAGTGGCGGCGCTTAAAAACGGTTCGACGAATTGTCTGATGGCCTCTGTCCCCTGAAGCGGATCCATCGGGATGTTGTGGTAAAACGCATCGGGCGTGAGGCCGTCTAACACAGCTTGCGTGTCCTTTGCTTCCCAGGCACGAATGAACGCCATCACGGTCTCGGTGTTTGACATGGGCTGCTCCTCAAAATTTTTTATGGGTCAGCGCCAGAATTATCACTGTTGGGCGGGGGCAGGGAAGTGGGGTTCCACATCGCCAGTTGCCCACGCCGGGTATTTCTTCATGATGCTTTTGAAGAGATCCGAGTCTAGCAACCCATTGAGCCATTCGTGCAAGAATTGAAACGGTTGCGCATCAAACCAGTCACGGTCCGTATTGGCGAATTGGCGCACGAAGGGGACAATGGCGATATCGGCAAGCGATATGCGATTTCCAAGTAAGAATTTCTGATCGCTGAGTTGCCGGTCTAACCCCTTCAGGATGTCGACCCCTGCGGCGCGTTGTTCCAGCGGGTCAATGTTGTCATACCGGTTGGGATATTTGTACCGATCGAGATGATACTTAAAGTCTCCGTCCATTTGCTCGACCAACGCGTCGATAGCAGCAACGTCTCCTGTTTCCGGTTCAAGCCAACCATCCGGGTCGTGACGATTAAGTGCCCATTTCATGATGGCATAGCTTTCGTCCAGTACCTTACCGTCCTGCAACACCAGAACCGGCACGGTGGCTTTTGGCGAGACCTCGATCATTTCAGCGGGTTTGTTGCGCAACACAACCTCGCGCAGCGCGCAGGTCTGTCCACTCACCGTCAACGCCATGCGCGCCCGCATGGCATAAGGGCAGCGTCGGAACGAATAGAGAATAGGCAGTCCGTCGGTCATGACCAAGTGTCGTCGTCAAATCCGTCTTTGGACGATTGCTTTGCACCGATATGGGCCTGCCCGCGGGTTTCGGCAAGTTCCATCTGCCGTTGGCGTTGGGCATATCGTTGCTTTTGGTCGCTGGTGCTTTTGTCCACGCAGTAATCACAGGATACGCCCGGCACGTAATTCGGCGATTTCTTGTCTTCTTCCGTGATGGGGCGGCGGCAGGCATGACACATGTCGTAAGAGCCTTGCTTTAGCCCGTGACCGATGGCGACGCGGTTGTCGAACACGAAGCATTCTCCATGCCAGGTGCTTTGCTCTTCCGGAATGGTTTCCAGATATTTCAGAATGCCGCCCTTCAGGTGATAGACGTCCTCAACACCTTCGAGTTTTAACAATGACGTGGCTTTTTCACAGCGTATGCCGCCAGTGCAATACATGGCCACTTTCTTGCCGTCCAACGCCTCGCGGTTGGTGTGAAACCAGTCGGGGAAATCGCGAAAACTGGTTGTCTTGGGGTCGATGGCGCCTTCGAACGCCCCAATGCTCACTTCATAATCATTGCGCGTGTCGATCACCACCACGTCGGGTTCCGCGATGAGCGCGTTCCAATCCTCCGGGTCCACATAGGTGCCCACCTGCTTGTTCGGGTCCGCTTCGGGCACGCCCATGGCCACGATCTCTTTCTTCAGCCGCACCTTGAGGCGGTAGAAGGGCATTTCCTGGGCAGAGGATTCTTTGTGCTCAAGGTCGGCACAGCCGGGAAGCGAGCGCAAAAAAGTCATGACACGGTCGATCCCCTCGCGCGATCCGGCAATGGTTCCATTGATACCTTCCGATGCCAACAGCACGGTTCCCATGACGCCATTTGCGTTGAGCGCGGCATGAATGGGCGCTTGTTGGGCCTCGTAATCCGGAAAGGGGGTAAAATGATAAAAAGCGGAGACGACGATGTGTGACATGGGTGGACGATTACGACGCCTTTTGGGTGGTCAATTGCTCTAACATTTTGCGCATTTTTTCGTGCAGCAGGTTGATCGCCTTCAGTGGACGCACCATTACCTTGAAATCCACAATTTTCCCCTCGTCATTGGCTTTGATGATATCGACCCCGTTCACCTTGATGCCATCAATTTCGGTTTGAAATTCCAACAGGGCGTCGTTGCCGCCGATAATCTCCCGCACATACTTAAAGTCATCGTTAGACAATGTGTGAAACGCGCCGGTCAAATACATCATGGTCAGGTCTTTGCCCACTTGCGGAGTGTGCACAATGGGCGAATGGAAAACGCACTCATCCGCGATTAGATCGGGTAGGAGAGACAGGTCTCGTTTTTCCAGCATTTGGTGCCAGTGCTGAACTGCTGTTTGTGCGGACATGGCTGTGTGCCTTTTGTTGGAAAACAATCGGATGTTGTTTTAGCCTTTCACCTGCTGGTGATCCAGTCCGCCATTTGCCTCGGCCTGCAATTTCGGCATAGGCTTTCAAAATCCCAACTTTTCGGAGGTTTTATGCGCTTATTCCTGATCACATTTCTCTCATATTTGATGGTCTATGTACCGGTCAATGCCGCGCCGGAGGCAGCCTCCTTGCTCATCAAGAATGCGACAATCGTGACCATGGATGCGGAGACGCGGGTGCTCCGGCAGGCGACCCTTGCGATTACCGGCAGCAAAATTGCCGCCATCGGAGGGGCCGAGCTTGAGGCGCAATACCAGGCCGATAAAGTGATCGATGCTCAAGGCAATATTCTGATGCCGGGCATGATCAGCCTGCATAACCACACGCCGATGGTGGCGTTTCGAGGCATGGGAGAATATGCCGTTGGGAATATTCTGTTTGACGTCATGTTCCCGCTGGAAAAGGAACTTCTCAATCGCGAATTGATTTATGTGTCCGCCCGACATGCGGCCATGGAGCTTGCTTTGGGGGGCGTCACGCTGGTCACCGACATGTATTACCATGAAGACGAAGTGGCGCGCGGCACGAAAGAAGTGGGTATTCGCGGTGTGTTGGGCGAAAGCATTATTGGCTTTCCGGTGGTGGACGCGCCGGAACCTTATGGGGGCTTGGCCTATGCGGAAGAATTTATCAAGCAGTATAAGGATGATCCGCTGATCACGCCGGCGGTGGCGCCACACGCACCCTATACGGTGCCGCCCGAAAAACTGCGAGAGGCGCGCGCCCTGTCAGAGAAGTATGGTGTGCCGCTGGTAATGCACATGGCGGAATTCCCAAATGAAAAGGAGTTGATCCAAGAACGTTTCAATTCCATGCAAGATGGGGAAACCATCATCCAATATCTCGACCGGGTGGGGGTGCTGGCGCCGAATTTGGTGGCGGCCCATGTGATCTATGCGGATGAAAACGACATTCAAATCTTGAAAGAACGGGGCGTGGGTATTGGACATAATCCAAAGTCCAACACCAAATACAATATGGGGCTCGCGCCGGCCTGGAAGATGTACACAGAAGGCTTAGGCATTGGTCTGGGAACGGACGGACCCATGTCATCCAATCAACTCGATATATTCAATGTCATGCCGTTTACCGCGCGCATCGCGCGCTTGCGGTATGAAGATCCGACGGCGTTTACGCCGCTGGAACTGGTGGACATGGCGACCATGGGCGGGGCCAGGGCCCTGGACATGGAAGACAAGATTGGCTCTCTAGAAGCAGGTAAGTTTGCCGACATGATCATTTTGGATCTGTCAGCGCCCAACATGCAGCCCAACTACGATGTCTATGCCACCATCGCTCATTCGGCCTATCCGTCAAATGTGCTCACGACCATTGTTCATGGTGAGGTGGTGGTGGAAGACCGCACCCTGACAAAGGTCGACCTTGCGAAGCATGATCGGGAATGGAAAAAAATCACCGCGCGCGTGGCCGAGTTCCGTAAAACCCTAAAAGTCGAACCTCAACATTAGCGGCCCTTTACGCGCCCCGGAGGCCCCCCGGGTCTTTAGGCAGTTGGGCAAACTTCTTGCTGTCCCGCGTTTTTGCATAAGCCTCTACGATTGGTTTCAGGTCGGTGGGCGAGGCCCCGTGCAAAATGATGCTGTCCACACCAAGGTCGAACTGGCCGTTAATGGCGTTTACGCAATTCTCCACGCTGCCGGCGGCGGCGGGCGCCAGCCATTCTTCAGGGATGAGTTCTCCAATCTGTTCCAATTCCTCGGTGGAGGCGTTTTGGTCGATTGCCCCTTGGAAATTGGCGACAATGGGTGCTTCGCGAAACTTTTTCAGAACCTCTGGGTCCCACTTATTGGTGCGCACCATCAAGTCCCCATAGGCTTGAAGGTAGGTGGCCATGCGGCCCACCGTTTTCTTCAATCGCACCGGATGGGGCAGATGGTCGCCGATGGTCGCAAAGCACGACCACACGCGCACCTCGTCCGGATTGCGGCCTGCTTCTTCCGCCGCTTTCTTCACCGTGTTGACGCAGCGTTCGGTCGTTTCGTCCGTGAAGAAAGTGTGCAGAACGACGGCGTCGCAGGCGCGGCCACCAAACGCGAGGGAATTCGGCCCGAAGGCCGTAAATGTGATCGGAATGTGAAAGTCGAAGCTTGGGTCCAGGCGCAGCATGGGATAAGACCCACAAGCACCATCATGACCGAGGATTGTTTCACCCTTCCACAATCGTCGCATGATGCCCACGAAATCTTCCAATTGGGCAGTTTTGATGCGCGGCAATCCCATGGCGTCGAACAGCATGTCGATGCCGCGGCCAAGCCCCAGTGAAAACCGCCCCTCGGTTAGATGATGCATGGTGGAGGCAAACGCACCCGTCACCATGGGGTGGCGCGTATTGTGATTGGTCGCGGCGGTGGCGATGCCGATGTCCGATGAGACGGCGCCGACAGCGCCGCATAATGTGGCAGCCTCCTTGATGTTGAACCGTTCAGAGATGAAGCAATTACCAAGGCCCATGGCTTCCGCATCGTGGACTTCGTCGATCAGTTCTCGCGGTGTCTTGGGGGCGCCGGCCAGGGTGTAAAACCCTAATTCTTTCATCATCTCTGTCATTCGGTCCTCTTCGCGGTGGTTCTGGGTGTTGATCAATGGAACGCCGTTATCAAATTACGTTATAGGAAGCACGGCGGAAGAAACAATCGGTATTGGACGTAAATCATGGATATGGGGCAATTGTTGCACGAGGTGTATGACGATGTGATGCCGTCATTGGGCACTGGGAAAGTGGCAGATTATATTCCTGCCCTGGCACGCGTTCCGCCCAATCAGTTCGGCGTGGCCATTGCCTGTTTGGACGGACAACACGCGTCGATCGGTGATTGTGATGTGCCGTTCTCGATCCAAAGCATCTCGAAAGTGTTCACCTTGGCCATGGTGCTGAGCACCAGCGGACCGCGCGTGTGGGACCATGTGGGGCGGGAACCCTCTGGTACCCCGTTCAATTCCATCGTTCAGCTCGAGCACGAAGCGGGCATTCCGCGCAATCCACTGATCAATGCGGGGGCTATTGTGGTAACGGACCACCTTGTGGGAGACGGCACACCCGATCATGCGGTGGACCGGCTGGTGACGTTCATGCGTGCCCGCAGCGGTGATGACACCGTGTCCATTGATGGGGACGTGGCGCAATCGGAATCCGCAACGGGGTCGCGCAACCGAAGTCTTGCGCATTTCATGTCGTCGTTTTCCAACCTCAAAAATCCGGTGGAAGATGTGTTGTCGGCCTATTTCCGACAATGCGCGTTGGCCCTGACCTGCGAGCAATTGGCTCAAGCCGGTCTGTTCCTCGCGAACAATGGCCGCGACCCGCGCACCGAAGAGATGGTGTTGTCGCCGGAACAATGCCGCCGCATCAATGCAGTCATGATGACCTGCGGTCACTATGACGGATCGGGAGATTTTGCCTTCCGCGTGGGCTTCCCCGGCAAGAGCGGCGTGGGGGGCGGTATCCTCGCCGTTGTACCCGGTGTGGCGTCGATTGCGGTTTGGTCACCGCGGCTTAACCGGTCCGGTACGTCTTGGACAGGCAGCCAAGCGCTGGAGCGCCTGGCCGTTCGAACCGGCTGGTCGGTGTTTGGCTAGATCGTATCAGCTGCGTGTAAAACGGGTGCCGGGTGCTGGCGGATCTTCCGGGGGGCCCGCAAAGCACTGGGCGATGGACATCCATTCAGTGGCCACATCGCCCACCACGTTTAAGGACGTGTCTTTGATGTTGCGCACTTGGGTGACCACCCGGCAGAAATCCACCGCATCGCCTTCCACCTTGTTGGTGTCGCTAGGCTCGTTCCATTCCCAAATCTCACCGGACGGGGCGGTCAGCCGCACATAGGGAATGTCCGTGGGCACATCCATCTTGCGGTTGACGAAGGTCCAGCCGAACGTGTTCATGCCGATCACGGCCACGTTCTTGATGCGGTCGGCTTCCTGCCGTTCCGCCCCCAGATGGTCGAACACTTCTTGGCCGTGCGCCCATGTTTCCATCAAACGCGCGGTGATGCTGGACCGTACACTCATGTCCGGTCCGGCCCATTTGAGCCGTTTCTTCGGATCGGCTTCTTTAAAGCGGTCGGACATCTCCGTGTAAAAGCTGCGCCATGTGTTCAGCAGGGCGTGGCCTTTTTCGTTCTTGCACCATTCCGCTTCGAAGGGGCGCATGCCGCCGCTGCTGACGCCACTCATCACTTTGCCCAACAGGTCCACGAAGGCCGGTTCGTCTATCAGAGACAGGTTGGCGGCATAGTTCCAAAAGTGCAGGTGATGCAGCACCTCGTTTGCCGTCCAATCCTTGAACTGCGTTTTCTCATCGAAGCGGGCTTCGTCTGTATTTTCGAGAAGGTTGAAGAGCGAGTCGCTTTCTTCCCGAAAATCGATGGCTTGTTGGAGCATGGTTTCCGTCCTGGTTGCTTAGGCGCTCACACTTGTGTTCAGGCGTTCATAGGCGCGAATGAAATCTTCTTTGAACTCTTGTACCACGGCGCCGGCGGACATGCTCTGATTCATCAAGCCGACCCCTTGGCCCACCCAATAGGTGGCCAGTTCCTTGGCGCCTTCGTGACCGCCTTGAGATAGCTTATCGACTTTTGCAAGGGCCGGCTCACTGACCAGCGATTGCAGCGGCATGGGCAGGGGCGTGGGGCCTTCTTTTTCCCAAGCATCCGTCCAGGGCGAGCGCAATTGACGGGAATGTTTGCCGGTGCGGCTGCGCGACCGCACCGTATCACGGGAACTTGCGGCTAACATTTTTTCTTTCACCACCGGGTTGGTTTCGGCTTCAGCGGTGGTCAGCCAGACCGACCCGGTCCACGCCCCGGCGGCGCCCATGGCCATGCAGGCGGCCATTTGTCCGCCGGTTACGATGCCGCCGGCGGCCAAAATCGGCACATCTTTGATCGGTTGGATGGCGTCATACACTTCCGGTACCAGCACCATGGTGGAGACGTCGCCACAATGGCCCCCGGCTTCCCCGCCGGCCACCACCAATATATCGACACCCGCATTCACCTGAGCAATGGCGTGTTCCTTGGCGCCCACCAAGGCGGCGACGGCGACACCTTTTTCCTTGCCCATATCCAGCATGACCTGCGGGGGCACACCCAAGGCATTGGCCACCAGTTTGATCGGAAATTCGAACGCCGCTTCAAGGGACGCGGTTGCGTTTTCCACCTGCAGATTGTTGCCGAAGTTCAAGCTTTTCTTGCGCTTGGCGTTCAGGTCATCTGTTTCTACATGATGCGCATTGAGGATGCGGTTCGCGAAGTCGATATGTTCCTGCGGGACAGAGGCGACCACATCGTCGCCTTTTCTTTTTTCGCCTTTGCCCTCAAACTTGTTGGGCACAATGAGGTCCACGCCATAAGGTTTGCCATTGGTGTGATCGTCGATCCAGGACAGTTCTTCCCGAAGCCGGTCCGGGCCCAGATTGACGGCGCCCAACACGCCCATACCGCCAGCATTGGATACGGCGGCCACAACATCTCGGCAGTGGCTGAACGCCACCAGTGGAAATTCGATACCCAGCATGTCGCAAATTGGTGATTGCATGTGTTTTCTCCCGTCCTGCGCGTTCTCGCGTCTATTCCTCAGAAACTTCTATTTCGATCAACAGATCGTCGGCGGCAACTTGCGTTCCGGCATTGGCCGCCACGTTGGAAATTGTGCCATCCACTTCGGCCAGAATATCGTGCTGCATCTTCATCGCCTCAAGAACCGCGAGCCGTGTTCCTTTGGTGACCGTATCGCCTTCCTTGACCAACACGTCCAATAAAGCGCCATGCATGGGGGCGACAATGCGCCCCCCACCGGCGCCTTCTTCGTCGGCGGCTCCGGCAAAAGCAATCCGATTGCGGAACAACAGGCTGCGGCCTTCAATGGACACGTAGATCTGACCACGGTGGGTTTCGTGGAAGAAAACAGTCTGCCGCCGCCCGTTGACGGCGAGCCTTGCTTCCTCGTCATCAATGTCGACGACGGCGACATCAACGGAATCCTCCCCTTGAGAGACAATGTATCCTCCATCTCTGGTGGGGGAGACCGTCACATCAAACTCCATCTCACCGAAGCTGTACTGAAAACGAGTGACCAATGGATTGGTGGTCGACCAGTCAATCAGTTCAGGCGAAACGATCAGGCTGTTGGCGTAAGCCGCCTCGCTTTCCAGCGTGTATTGCAGAACGGCGGCCATGGCCGTTTCTTCCAAGGACGGGGCCTGGTCCTGCAGGTCGGCGTCGGTGAATTCAGCGCCGATAAAGGCGGTGGTGGCATCACCCTTTGCGAACGACTCTTTTTCCAACACATCGATCAGGAATTTCTTGTTGGTTGTGGACCCAAACAGAATGGTTTCTTTTAACGCATCGACCAGGCGTTGCCGGGCCGTGTCCCGGATATTGCCCCAGGCAATGACCTTGGCGACCATTGGATCATAGAACGGCGAAATCTCTTGACCCGTATCAATACCACCATCAATGCGCACGCCGTCGCCGATGGCTGGGGACCACAGATCAATTTTGCCGGTAACAGGCAGAAAGTCCTGCGCCGGGTCTTCCGCATAAAGACGCACCTCAATGGCATGACCCGTGAGCTCAATGTCTTGTTGGGAAAGCCCAAGGGGCTGGCCTTGAGCCACCTGAATTTGCAGGGCCACCAGATCAAGGCCGGTGATCATTTCCGTCACCGGATGTTCCACCTGCAGCCGCGTGTTCATTTCTAGGAAATAGAACTCTCCGCTTTCATCCAGCAAGAATTCAACAGTTCCTGCGCCGCGATAATGAATGCTCTTCGCGGCGTCCACGGCGGCGGCCCCCATGCGGGCCCGCAGCTCGTCGGTCATGACGGGGCAGGGGGCTTCTTCCACCACCTTTTGATGGCGCCGTTGGACGGAGCAATCGCGTTCGCCCAGATGAATGGTATTGCCGTGGGTATCGGCGAATACCTGCACTTCCACGTGACGAGGCCGGATGATGGCTTTCTCGAGGATCAATTCACCGGAACCGAAGGCATTTTCCGCTTCGGACCGTGCCGTCGCAATGGCCGTGGGCAGGTCGTCTGCTTTCTCCACCAGACGCATGCCCCGTCCGCCACCACCAGCAGCCGCTTTCACCATCAGAGGAAAGCCAATATCGTTGGCGGACGATACAAGTGTGCCATCGTCTTGGTCTTTGCCTTCGTAACCGGGCACGCATGGGACACCGGCGTCGATCATACGCCGCTTGGCGGCGGCCTTGTTCCCCATAAGGTCGATGGCTTCGGCGGTGGGACCGATGAACACGAGGCCTGCTTTCTCACACGCCTCGGCAAAGGCTGCGTTTTCAGACAGAAAGCCATAACCTGGATGAATGGCGTCGGCGCCCGTCTCTTTCGCCGCCGCCAAGATGCGGTCCATGTCTAAGTAGGACTCGCCCACAGGGGCCGGGCCGATCAGAACCGCTTCATCCGCCAGGCGCACATGGGGCGCTTCCGCATCGGCTTCCGAATATACGGCGATGGCACGGTAGCCTAAACTTTGCGCGGTTCGGATCACGCGAACGGCGATCTCACCACGATTGGCAATCAGTATGCTGCGAAAATGTGTCATGCCTTTTGAGCCCAATTCGGTTTGCGTTTTTCGAGGAAGGCGGCAACACCTTCTTTGCCTTCATCGCCTAACATGCAGGTGGCAAATCCCTTAGCGGCAAAATCCAACATGGCGTCCCGCTCGAGTTTCGGAGCCGCAAGGACGATTTCTTTCGTGACCGCATTGGCGCCCGGTGCGCATTTCATCACTTGTTTTCGGATGTCCGCTTCGATTGTTTCCATATCCGCTACGTCCTTGGCGACAAAATCAGCAAGGCCCAGGGGGCCCGCATCAGCACCTGTAAAGCGCGCTGCCGTGAGCATTAGTCTGCGGGCGACGGTCATGCCCAGCCGTTGCACCACAAACGGGGCGATCTGTGCGGGCGGAATGCCCAATGTGGTTTCGGTAAGGGCGAACTTTGCATCTTCTGTCACCACCACCACGTCACCGGTGCAGACAATTCCTAAGCCACCGGCCATGGCGGCCCCTTCCACCAACATCACGACCACCTGAGGCATGGTGTTGATCAAGCCGAACAGTTCACCCCCTTCGCGGCTGGAAGCAGCCACATCGTCGACGGTTTGCACACCGCCTTGGAAATTCGATTTAAACCCTTTCAGGTCGCCGCCGGCGCAGAACACGCCGCCTTTCCCCCGTAATGTAATGCCGCGTACGGTCCGGTCATCCCGCACGGCGGTGAGCACAGCGCGCAAGTCTGACGTAAGCTCTCCGGAAAGCGCATTTCGCGCTTCAGGGCGATTGAAGCAAATCGTCAACCAACCGGACTCAAATTCGGTCAGCACATATTCCGTGGACGGTAAATTAGGCATGGCTTTTTCCTTTTAGGCGCGTGCAATGCCAAAGGCATTTGGCTGGACGGTTCGGTGCTTTGATTCCCAGCACGTCTCGAGGCAGAAACCTAAAACCTTGCGGGTGTCGCGTGGATCAATCACGCCCTGATCCAGAAGCCGTCCGGAGGTGTAGAAGGCATCTGCTTGAGAATCGAACACGTCGATGATCTTTTTCTCTTGTTCAGCGAAGGCGCTTTCGTCGATATCCTGTCCACGGCGTTGGGCGGCCAATGTCATGACCTGGGTCATGGTTTTGGCCGCTTGTTCGCCGCCCATCACACCGGTGGTGGCATTTGGCCAGGTGAACAAAAAGTCGGGTTCGTAGGCCAGGCCGCACATGCCATAGTTCCCCGCGCCAAAACTCGCACCGATATAGAGGGTCAGTTTCGGTACCCGGACGTTCGACACCGCTTGGATCATCTTCGACCCGTGCTTGATCATACCCGCTTGTTCGTATTCCGTGCCGACCATGTAGCCGGTGGTATTGTTCAAAAAGACGAGCGGCGTTTCGGACTGATCGCACAATTGAATGAAATGGGTTGCTTTGTTGGCACCGGCCGGATCGATCGGCCCATTGTTTCCGATGATGCCCACGGCATGGCCGAATATCTTGGCCTGTACGCACACGGTTGCCGCCCCAAAACGAGGTGCGAATTCAACAAAGTCGGACCCGTCTACAACACGGGCGATCACTTCGCGCACGTCATAGGGAATGCGATAGTCGGTGGGCACCAGCCCCGCAAAATCATCAATGTCGTAGCGCGGTGGCTCGTAATCGTCGGAACGGGCAGGTGGGTGACATCGGGCATTCCAATCCAACCGGTCCACGACATCCCGCGCGATTTCGAGCGCATGCGCATCGTCTTCCGCTAAATATTCAACAAGGCCCGTGGTGCTGGAGTGCATTTCCGAGCCCCCCAGTTCGTCTTCATCGGCAATCTCACCCGTTGCGGCGCGGACAAGTGCGGCCCCGCCCAACGCGGCCCGGCCATTGCCTTTAACGCCGATCACATAGTCACTCATGCCCGGCATATAGGCGCCACCGGCGGTGGAGGGGCCGTGCAGCACAACAATTGTGGGAATGCCCGCCGCGCTCAGCTTGGCAAGGCGATAGAAATTGCCGCCACCATGGGCCCACAATTCCACTTCATATTTCAGAAGGTTCGCACCGGCGCTTTCCACCAAATGAATAAAGGGCAGCTTCTTGTCGATAGCGATGTCCATGCACCCGGCCATCTTGAGGAATCCCGTGGGTGTTGCAGCGCCCGCATTAATGCCGCTGTCGTCGGACACGATCATGCACCGCACGCCGTTCACAAACCCAATGCCGCCAATTTCACTGGCCCCTGGCAGACTGGTACTGCGATCGCTGTCCTCGACCAGGTAGTTGGCCATATTGTAAAGCTCAAGAAACGGCATGCCGGGGTCGAGAAGGCGGCGCAAGCGCTCGCGAGGTGTCAGTTGACCCCGTTCCTCAAAACGTGCCCGTCTTTTTTCGGAGACTTTTTCTGCACGCGTGTTCAGTTCCCCCAGTTGATCGACCAGCGCCATCATGTCCGCGCGGTTCTTGGCGAAACTTTCTGAGCCGGTATCAAGCTTTGAATTAAATGTGGGCATTACAGGGCCTCAGCAATTTCTTTGGAAACAGGAATGGGATAGTCCAGCAGAAGCTGTGCGTATCCTTTGCCTTGCGGGTCATTGCGGATGCTGGCGACGCCGCCACCACCCAGAATGTCATCCATCAAGAAGTTGATGGCGTTGGATCCGGGCATGTAGAACCGGTGAACGTCGCCTTCCAGGAAATGGGCGTAATAATCGCTGACCGCTTTTTCAGACAGGGCCGCCCAGATGTAGGGCACATAGTCTGCCTTGCGCGCGATAATGCCCACATTGGCTTTATTGCCTTTGTCACCACTTCGTCCCCAAGCGAGTTTCACCAAGGGCACCTCGACGGTTGCGTCCGATGGCGCGGCTGGGGGCGCGGGGCGTTCAAGTGCTTTTTCTTCAAATGGGGCGCCTTTGAAAACATCGAACGGAACCTTCCTTCCGTCCACGTCAATTTCAATGGGTACATCCGTTTTCGGAATAACAAACGAAAAAAGCCGGACGACGGGCGAGGGTTTCGATCTGGCGCCTGCAAACCCAGAAAGGCCCGGTGGGGTGGCCAGCCCAAGACCAGTTGATTCTTTCAACAGAATACCGATGCCGGCGGCATCTGGATGCTTTGCGGCCAGTTTTGCCGCCACCTCCCGAACGCTGCCCACTTGCCGCGCAGCGCCATATTGGCTTTCAGCGCCGATGATCTCGACGCTGGTTTCGGTGAAGTCCGGCATATTGGCAGACCGCAAAACGTTCCGTGCACGGGCAATGGCGGCGTTCGTATAGGCTTCCGCCTTTTCATCCGCATCACTGCCATAAAATGTCATGACGGTGCCGCCACGGAAGCCATCGGCATAAGTGGCGCTTACTTTATATGTGGTGGGCGCAGGGTATCCTTTTGTGCCGGTAACCCGCACACGGTTTGGCGCTTCTTCTGTGATTTCCACGCCAGAGAAATCGCAGATCACATCCGGCAGCATATAGGCTTGTGGATCACCAATTTCATAGAGCATTTGTTCGGAAACGGTGCCCACATTGACGATGCCGCCCGTATCGTCGGGCTTGGTCGTGACAAAAGAACCATCCGCCGACACTTCGGCAATCGGATACCCGATGCGGTCAATGGTGTCAGCGACCAGCCGCCAATCCGTAAAGTTGCCACCGGTTGCTTGGGGCCCGCATTCCAGGATATGGCCGGCGAGGCTACCCCCGGCGAGCTTGTCCCATTCTTCCGTACCCCAACCGAATTCATGAATGCAGGCGCCAAGTGTAACGGCGCTGTCCACGCTGCGTCCGGTAATAACAATGTCGGCCCCTTCCGCAAGCGCCGCCGCGACCGGAAACCCGCCCAGATAGGCGTTGATGCTGGCCAGCCGGCTGGCGTCCGGGAAGGTGTCGCCGGAGAACATGTCAGCAAATGGTTTTTCCGCGAGTTCCGCTGCGCGGTCGATCAAATCATCGCCCGTAACCACAGCGACTTTCAGGTCAAGGCCAAGCTCTTTAATGACAGCGCGGACGGCATCGCCACATGCCGCAGGGTTAACCCCGCCCGCATTGCTTAAAATCTTGACACCTTGTTTTGCAATTTCAACGAGGTTGGGTTTCAAGGCCGCGGACACAAAATCCGTTGCATATCCTTTTGTGGGATCTTTCGCCCGGGCGCGCGCCATGATCGACATGGTGATTTCGGCCAAATAGTCATAGACGATGTAGTCCAGATTGCCTGCTTGAAGCAGTTGTGGCGTCGCCATAGCCGATTCCCCCCAAAATCCGCTGGCACCACCAATTCGAATGACCTCTTTCGCCATGGCTGATCCTCATCCTGTGATAGTCGGCTGGTTGTTGGGTATCGTTCTTTACAAGCCGTACGTATTGTTTGTATAAATTGTTTTCAAATCGGCGGCAAGACATTTGGGGCGGTTTCGCTTTATTCAGCAGAGGGGCGGTTTGGACGCAGAATTTCCGCAAGAAAGCAATTCGGAGGTGCCGGCAAACAAGAAGCAGGCGCAGTCTATGCGTGCGCGCGCGACCCTTTGCGACGCCACGATCGCGTGTCTCGAAAAATTCGGATATGCGGAAACCACGATTAACCGCATCGTCGAAGAAGCGGGCGTGTCGCGCGGCGCATTACAACATCACTTTCCCAGCAAAGAAGATTTGATCACCGAAACGGCGGACCGGCTGTTGCAGCGAACCATTCGCCCGCGCGAGCGGGAAAAGTCGCGGGCGCGCATCTCAGATCCAACAGTGCAAGTGGCGGACGAGTTCCGCTTTTTGTGGGAACGCATGGTCAACACAAAAGAGTATCGTGCGCTTCTGGAAATCCTTACGGCGTCGCGTACAGACCAACAATTAAAAAAACGAATATCGTCGACGTTGCACAATTGGAACAAAGCCATCGAACAAAACTCAATTGACCTCTATGAATCGGTTGACCGGGACGATGAAGATGTGCGTGTACTGGGGATCATGCAGCGCGTTTTTATGCGTGGCATGTTGGTGCAGTACCAGTATTCTGACGATGCAGAAGACCTGGAAAAAGTTGTGACACGCTTTATCGAACTTGTCGCTCCGCATTTGCGGCCTAGAACACATAGATAAGCATTGGCATTCAATTTTAGTGGTGAGGAAACCGGATGACACTCAAACTGGGGATGATGACCGGGTATTGGGGCGCGCAACCGCCCGCAGACCTGATAGGCACGGCGAAACGCGCGGAAGAACTTGGTTATTGGGGGTTCTTCACCGCCGAGGCCTACGGCTCGGATGCGTTCACGCCGCTTGCATGGGTTGGATCGCATACGGAAAAAATAAAACTCGGCACAGCGATTGTGCAAATGTCGGCGCGCACACCAACCTCCACGGCGATGCATGCGCTGACGCTTGACCACCTCACGAAAGGCCGTTTGGTTCTTGGTCTCGGCGTGTCCGGCCCACAAGTGGTGGAAGGGTGGTATGGCCGCCCCTTTGCCAAACCTCTCGCGCGCACGCGGGAATATATCGACATCATTCGGCAAGTACTGCGCCGGGAAGAACCGGTGTCAAACTCTGGTGAGCATTATCCGTTGCCGTATCCGGCGGATGGTGAAGGCAGCTGGGGGCTTGGTAAACCTTTAAAGCCGATAACGCATCCGTACCGCTCTGACGTGCCGATTTATCTTGGGGCGGAAGGTCCAAAAAATGTGCGCATGTCGACGGAGATTTGCGACGGCTGGTTCCCGCTCTACTATTCGCCTTACAAGCAAGACGTCTACAAGGAGTCGCTCTCAAACCGGCCCAAAGACTTCGAAGTCGCCTATCCCCTTATGCTCAACGTCAATGATGATTTGGAGCAAGCCTTGATGCCGGTGAAACATGTGCTTGCACTATACGTGGGTGGCATGGGGGCCAAGGATCGGAACTTCCATAACGAGCTGATCGCCCGCATGGGATATGAAGACGCCGCCAAGAAGATCCAAGACCTCTATCTCGACGGCAAGAAGATGGAGGCGGCAGCTGCTGTGCCCGACGAGTTGGCGGATGAAATCAGCCTGTCGGGATCTGCTGACCGTATTCGCGACCGGTTGCAGGCATTTGACGACAGTCCTGTCACCACCCTTTTGGTGGGCGCGCAAACGCCGGAACAACTTAATCAGTATGCAGATCTCATTCTAGATCGATAAAGCCGTCGCAAAGAACGGATTGGGAGGACGAGATGAAGTTGGACGGTAAGGTTGCCGCCATCACGGGCGGTACGGCCGGCATTGGCCGGGGCATTGCGGAAGCTTATTTAAATGAAGGGGCGTCCGTCGCCCTCATGGCGCGCAACGCCGACAAAGGTAAAGCGGTTCTCGAAGAATTGGGTGTGGGCGATCGTGCGGCATTCTTTTCGGGGGACGCCATGGTGCAATCCGATGTGGAAGGGTTTGTCGACCAAACGGTCGCGCAATTCGGCACCGTCGATATTCTAGTGAACAATGCGGGCGGTGCGGGCGACCTTCAGCCGCTGGTGGATCTGTCGGACGACGCCTTCGATGAAGCCATGAAGTGGAATGTCTATTCCACCTTTTGGGCAACCCGCCGCGCGCTGAAAACCATGACGGCCAAAAAATCGGGGCGCGTCATCAATATCGCGTCCATGGAAGGCAAGCACGGCAAACCGGTGTTCACAGCCTATACAGCCGCAAAACATGCCGTGCTGGGGATGACAAAATCAGCGGCCCGCGAAGTGGGCGAATTGGGCATTACGGTCAATGCTATTTGCCCCGGTCTGGTGATCACCGACATTATCAAGAACAATGGTCCGGCCACGGCTGAGGCCATGGGGATGTCATTTGACGAAATGATCACCATGTTCTCGCAGGACGCGGCGATCAAACGTCCGAATACGGTGGAAGAGGTGGCGGCGGTGGCCGTCTTACTGGCGTCCAAGGAAGGGGCGGGGATCACCGGCGCGTCCCTCAGTGTTGATGGTGGCACCGCGCAGTATTAGGCAATAAAGCGTTATTGCCCGGTCTCCTGCACGGTAGGGCATGTTAGGCGACGCCGTAACACGCCGAAGCAGCTCACAGCATATCCATGCGGTGGATTTCGCTGCGCTAATCCACCCTATAATTCCCTCGCAAGCCGCAAATATGGGGCTTGACCCCGTGGGTTAAACATCTCGCCGTTCGGCGAGACGAAATCCGTGTTTTGAGATCGGCAATGACCGGAGCCGCGTGCCCGTGGCGGCATAAAGCGCATTTGTCAGTGCCGGGAATAAAGCGGGTGTGCCGACTTCGCCAATACCGCCCATTTCTTGGCGGCTTTCCAGGATAGACACCTCAATCTGTGGAATATGGCTCGCTTGGGTCATTTCGTAGGTGTCGAAATTACGCTGTTGCACCTGACCCTCGTCCAGGGTGATCTCCCCAAAGGCCGCGGCGGTGAGCGCATAGATGATTCCGCTTTGGATTTGCGCCTCGATGGTGTTTGGGTTCACGGCCCAGCCGCAATCGACAGACGCGGTGATCTTGTGCAGATGTATGTCGGTGCCGTTCTCCACGGATAATTCGACCACCTGCGCGACGATGGATCCGAAGGGCTTTCCGATGGCGATCCCCCGGAAACGTCCCTCCGGTGCGGGCGTGTTCCATCCGGACTTCGCAACCACGTCCTCCAAAACGGCCAACCATTGGGATTGGCCTTCTAGATGCCTCCGGCGGAATTGTACGGGGTTTTGCCCCGCTTTTTCCGCCAGTTCATCCATCATCGTTTCCGCAATGAATTGGTTGAGGCTGTGTCCAACCGACCGCCACGGCCCCACGGGTACGTGCGGGTCCGCCATCACATAGTCCATGGTTTTGTTCGGAATGGCGTAGGGCAGATCGGCAAGCCCTTCGATGGCGAAAATGTCCACACCGTCTTTGATGAAGCGGGGCAGCAAGCGCGCCGTGGGCGATGGCGATGCGTGATCCACATGCCAATCGGTGATCTGTCCCCAGCGATTAAGCTGCGCTTTTACACGCGCATAGGCCATGGGCCGGTAATAATCGCGGGTCATGTCTTCTTCGCGCGACCAGATCACCTTCACCGGCTTGCCCGTCGCCAAGGATGCTTCGATGGCGGGATAGACAAAATCATGCTCGGCACGGCGTCCAAACCCGCCGCCTAGGAATGTGGTGTTTACATTGATCAGATTACGCTCAAGGCCCAGCTTTTCGGACAGTTCCAATTGCAGGGAATCCGGCGATTGGGTGGGGACCCACAATTCCGCATGTTCGAAATCCACCATGGCCGTGGCGTTCATGGGCTCCATGGTGGCATGGGCAAGAAACGGTAAGACAAAGTCTGCCTCATACGCCGTTTCTGAAAATTCCGGAGTTCCTTCATTCAGTACACGAATGGTGGGACCATCCAGAGTGGATTTTAGATAGTCAAGATAAGCGCCATCGGACAGTGTCGCGTTTGCGCCAAGATCCCAAACCGGTTTTAGAGCATCGGCTGCTTTGCTTGCTCGCCAATAACTGTCCGCCACCACCACGAATGAATCGTCCCGTTTGACGACTGCCTTCACCCCCTTCTTGCGCAGGGCGGGCCTTTCGTCCAGGCTTTTAAGGGTGCCGCCGACGGTTGGGCAATGGCGGATGGCGCCTATCAACATGTCCGGCACCTCCACATCCATGCCGAACACGGCGCTGCCATCCACTTTGGCGGGCAGGTCTTTGCGTGGAAGCGGTTTGCCCAGCATTTGCCAATCCCCATAGGGGCGCAGTTCCGGTTCCGCGGAGAGGGTTTGTTTAGAGGCGTCTTCCGCCAGGGCGCCGTAAGACAGCGACTGGCCCTGGCCGTTGACCACATGGCCGTTCGCCACCACGCATTCGCTGACCGGGATGTTCCAACGTGCAGCCGCCGCCTGTTTCAGCATTTCCCGCGCGGTGGCACCCGCCAAGGCGTGGAATTTGTAATTGAAGCGCACAGCAGTGCTGCCGCCTGTGGCGCGCATGCCCGGCTGGGGAGCCGGATTTTTCTCAAACGGGGCGGTCGGTGCCGTTTCGACGGTGATGTTGTCCCAATCCACGCCCAATTCCTCCGCCACGATCATGGTCATGGCGGTATGAATGCCCTGACCCATTTCCGCTTTGACGAATTGGATGGTGACCGTCTCATCCGGTGTGATGCGCACCCATGTGGTGATGTCGCCGTTGTGTTTTTTACCGCCCGCCGCAAGGGTGCCGGGAACACCGAGCAATAAGGCGCCCGTAGCGGCACACGCCCCGGCCAGAACCGTCCGACGGCTCGGAGTCACCTGTGCCTTAGTCATCTCAACATCCCCCTCCGGTCGAGATGAACAGGTAACCACGCCGGCCGGGCTTTCTCAAGCAAAACGGGCAAAAAGAAACGCCATGGTTCAGATCGCGTGCTTTTGCCTGTTTGTAAGCTGCGTTACAAAGGTCCATGACAGAACAAGATCTTCTCGCTGCCGCCGCCCGCCGGGCCGATATCAATTGGGAGATATTCCAATTCTGGTCCAGCGTCTCATTCGCGTATATCGGCCTTGCCTTCTTTGGCGCGCGCCATGTCAATTGGCCCATCGTCGGATTTCTGAGTGTCCTTTATACCGCGGTGTCGCTCGCCGTTGTCGAATTGGCCAGCAACAACTTGGTGGTATTGCAGGCCTATACGGATGATTTGGCCGCCTTGGCGTCCCAGGGCAAAACCGTAACGACCGCGACGCAGGCTTGGTTGGAAAGCTCGGCCAATACAAACCCCGTCCCATTGGCAATCGCGTTAATCGGCACCTTTTTCGGGGCGCTCGGTTATCTGCCATACAATTATTGGCGGCAGTTGCAGGACGGTGGTTCTTCTCATCCGATTGAAACGGTTTGATCTTCAAATTCTACATGACACAAGACCTTCGCCATGACCCGGAACAATAACATCCTTTCCGACAACCCGCCTTTCTTTGACCTGGTGAGCCAAATACGGGCGATGCGCCGCCTGAAGCCCGACCCGGTGCCCCTCGCCACCATTCGCAAAGTGCTGGAGGCGGGTGTCCAAGCACCGTCAGGCCAGAACACGCAGCCCTGGAAATTTCTGCTTCTGCATGGGGCGGACGAAAAAGAATGGTTTCGGTCGCGCTATTCTCACGCCATTGAAACGCGCTTTGGCGGATTTGACCGTCTTAAAGACGATGACATGTCCCCCTTGGCACGTCAGATGCGCGCGGTGAAGTATCAGTGTGACCACATGCATGAGTTTCCGATGATCTTGCTGGTGGCCGGCAAGCGCGACTGGCCCTTTAAAGTGGCGGAAGAGGATCGCGTGGGGCTTGCACCGCCGAATTATGGGGCGGTGTATCCGTGCGTTCAGAACATTCTACTGGCGTGTCGTGCGGTGGGATTGGGGGCTGCTCTCACCACCATGCATCAAGTCTTCGAGGACGAGCTGCATGCCCATTTCAACATCCCCGACGATTATGGGGTGGTGGTGTCCATGCCCATCGGCTGGCCCATGGGGAATTTTGGTCCGGTCACCCGAAAGCCGGCGGCAGACAAAACCTTTTTCAACACGTGGGACAATAAAGACCCCGGTGCGTGGGAATAGCGCCACCCATTCGGATTAGGGGAAAAGAGGCTGAACATTGAAATGGACGGCCTTATTGCCGTCAACGGCAACCTCGACGGCGCCGATGGTTCTGTCGCCCATCACTTGCACCCGCGTGAGATTTGACAAATGCACGCCAGCCGAAGGCCGTGCAACAGGGTGATCCACCACAAGAGCATGCTTGTCGCCATGCATGATCAGTATAGGTACTTTTAGATCTTGAGCGATGCCGCCGATGGCATCGACCGTTTCTTTGAAACCGGATTGAATCAGTCCCTTTTTGGTCGGGTGCCACAAATTGGCATGGGTGAAGACAACGATTGCCCGGTGAGGCGCCTCGCCGACACTTTTTTGTAGCCAGGCGAGGTTTGCCTCGTTTCTTTTGTCGAATTCGCGGCGGTTGGCTGTCCGGTTATTGTTGTTTCCGATTGTGTGAAGTGTGACGAAAAGAACATCGTTCATGGTCCACCAGGTGTTCTCGACAAAGGTTTCCTGTCGGATCATCCACAGTTTTTGGTCAAGCTGCCCTCCGGGATCATCGAAAAAGACCTGGCGCAACTTCTTTAGTCGCTTGTTGGGTGTCGCAAGATCCTTGTGACCGGCTTTTCCGTCGACCCAATCATTGTCGCCTGGCGTGTAGATGAATGGCGCTTGGATGTCGGAGAAAAGGCTGTGGCGTGCTTGATAAAAACCCTTTTTGTAGCTGCCCCGGCCACTTTTCATGTCCCCCAAATGCACGACAAATCTCGGATTGCGGGCATTGATTGCCGTCATGAGACGGTCAAAAGCGGCCATGTCTTTCCGCCGATAGGGCATGTCGCCCAACGCGATGAACGAAAAACTACTCATCTTTTAAGTTTAGCGGTGGAGCGGAGGCAGGTCTATTCAGGCCCTGTCGGGGTGGTTAATAGCGGTTGGTTTTCGGACAAATCCTTCAATTGATAACCGCTTTTGCCCTGCTCGAAGGCGGCCCGCACCAAATAGGCGATGCGCGCGGCACCGTCTTCCGGGGTCAAGCCACCGTCGCGAATATTGGAGACACAGTTCCGATCTGAATTTTGGCTTCCAACTTTCGGGGCGTAGGTAAGATAGGCACCCAAACTGTCCGCAGCGCTGAGGCCGGGCCGTTCCCCAATCAAGATCACCACGGCGCGCGCCCCTAAGGCCGCGGCTATGTCATCGCCCAGCGCCACGCGGGCTTGGTGCGCCAACACGATGGGGCCGACAGTCAACTCCTGCAGGAGGGAAACAGCTTTGGCCAAGGTCTCGGCAGCGTAGTTGTGAACCGCGAAAGCGGAAAGCCCATCGCCGATAACGAAAACCACATCCGGGGTAGGGGTCGGTTTCAAACGGTCAAGGGTCGCCCTGTCATTCGGATCGAGCTTGCGTCCAAGATCAGGCCGCTGGAGATAGGTTGCGCGGTCGCCCGCCTGGCTGGAAACGGTAAGGGTGTCGTATGACAGGTTTGATGCGATTTGTGCCGCATCCATGGCGCCCAACACCGCATCGCGTGCTTTGGCATGGGCCAGTTGAAAATCGAGAAGGTGAGAGGTTGGCAGACCATCGCCACTGCGTCCTAACGCGATGCGCGCAGCCGTGAATTTGCGGAATGCATGCCAAGGGTCTTGAGGGCGGTCGGTCATGACAAAGTGTCCGGTGCGATGAGGGCGGCAGCACCACTTCCGCCGGCGAGCTGTGGTCGCATTCGGCCATCGACCTGCAATATGTTCATCCGTTGCAGCCAGGTTTCGAACTCCGGCGCGGGACCAAGCCCCAAGGCTGATCTTACATAAAGGGCATCGTGAAAGCTCGTGCTCTGATAATTGAGCATGATGTCGTCCGCCCCCGGAACACCCATGAAGAAATTACACCCGGCAACCCCTAAACAGGTGAGCAGCGTGTCCATATCGTCTTGATCCGCATCCGCATGGTTGGTGTAACAGACATCGACCCCCATGGGCACGCCCAGCAGTTTGCCGCAGAAATGGTCTTCCAGACCGGCGCGCAATATCTCTTTGCCGTTGAACAGATATTCCGGGCCGATGAAACCAACCACCGTGTTGGTGAGCAAGGGGTCAAAGGCCCGCGCCACCGCATAGGCGCGGGTTTCGATGGTTTGTTGGTCGCAGCCGTGATGGGCGTCTGCGGACAGGGCGCTGCCTTGGCCGGTTTCGAAATACATCACATTGTTGCCAACGGTTCCGCGTTTGAGGCTCAGCGCCGCGTCTTGCGCCTGCCGAAGCGTGCTTAAGGAAACGCCGAAGCTGTCATTGGCCTGTTGCGTGCCGGCGATGGATTGAAACACCAGATCCACGGGCGCGCCCGCATTGATGACGTCCAATGTGGTGGTGACATGGGCGAGCACGCAGGACTGTGTGGGAATGTCATGGCGTTCGATGATCTCCGACAAAATGTGCAGCAGATTGGTCGTTTGGGCTGGACTGTCCGTCGCGGGGTTAATGCCGATCACCGCATCACCACAGCCATACATCAAGCCGTCTAAAATGGACGCCACGATCCCTTTTTCATCATCGGTGGGGTGATTGGGCTGCAAGCGGATGGCAAGGCGGCCTGCCAAGCCAATCGTGTTGCGAAATGCGGTCACAACGGAACATTTCTTGGCCACGGAAATAAGGTCTTGGTTCCGCATAAGTTTTGAAACGGCTGCAGCCATTTCCGGCGTGATGCCGCGCGACATGTCGGCTAGGTGCTTTGACGTTGCCTCATCGGACAAAAGCCAATCCCGGAAGCCCCCGACGGTGAGGGAGGCAATCGGGGAAAAGGCTTCATTGTCATGGGTGTCAACGATCAGCCGCGTCACTTCATCGTCTTCATAGGGGACGATCTGTTCGGTGAGGAAATGGGACAGGGGCAGATCCGCCAAAGCGAAACGGGCGGCGACCCGTTCTTCGTCACTGTCCGCGGCGACGCCCGCCAACCGATCGCCAGATCGGGCGGGCGTTGCTTTGGCCAACAGCGTTTTCAGATCATCGAACACATAGTTTGTGCTGCCGGTTGTGGCCGTAAATCTCATTGAAGATCCCGTCTGTCCGATCGCGGAAAAATGTTACATTTCCATCAAGCTCAAGCATAACCTGAATATGGACGAGAAACACAAGGAACAAACGATGCCAAGCTTAACAACTCAGGAGCGGGATGCCTTTTTAGCCGAGCGGGGCGTGTTGATGCGCGTCGCAGTGGTGCGGGAAGATGGGTCCCCCCTGGTGACGCCGATCTGGTTTATTCACAAAGATGGCGCGATCTACTTTACCCCACGGGAAAAATCGGAATGGTTCGGTTGTCTGAGGCGGGATGGGCGCGTGGCCCTGTGTATAGACGAACAATCCCATCCCTATCGAAAGGTCTTGATCGAAGGGGAGGCGGAGTTGGTGTTCGATATCGGGCGGGATGATGACTGGCGCGATTTGTATCGCGATATTGCCCGGCGTTACGTGCCGGACGAACAGGCCAACGCCTATGTGGACAATACGATCGATCAACCGCGGGGCCTGTACCGGGTCGTTCTGGACCGCGCAAAAAAAGTGCGCAGTTGGCGTATGCCGAATGAAGGGGAAGATGCCATGGGTATCTGGCACGACCGCTACTACAAGCCTGGAACGTCTTTTTAACGTTATGAAGCGAGGCGTTGCAGACTGGGTAAGGTGCCAAGGGCGGTTTGGTATTCCTGTTTGATCTGGCGGCATATGTCCGCGGCATGGTCGATTTTGTGAATGTTGCCCACTCCGTGCCCCGCCGAATAGATGTTTTTGTACCGGCCCTTTACCTTGTCCGATGGCATCACCTCCGTCTGAGGTGTGCGGATTAACTCATCAATATCAATCCCGGCATCAAGTAGGCTGGGTTTCAGCCAGTTGGCCGGGGCACCGTCTAGCGCCGCTGTGAAGAAGACATCGTTTGCGTTGGTGTCCACCAGCATCTGCCGATACGCGTCGGTGACATTTGCTTCATGGGTGGCGATGAACCGGGTGCCCATATAGACCATATCGGCCCCCATCACCTGAGCGGCCAGAATGTCCCGCCCCGTGGTCATGCCGCCCGCAAGCACAATCGGTTTATCGGTAATCTGACGAATCTCATTCACAAGGGCGAATGGATTGATGGTTCCTGTATGTCCTCCAGCGCCACCGCAGACCGCAATCAAACCATCGGCTCCTGCGTCTAAGGCTTTTTCCGCATGCCGTTTGGAGGCAACATCATGCAGGATCACACCCCCATAGGCGTGAATGTCTTTGAAGATGTCCCCCGGCGCACCCTTAGAGGTCAAGATCAGCGGCACTTTGTAATCGATACACAGCTTCAAATCCCCATCGCAGCGCGGGTTTGTAGGGTGGACCACCAGATTAACCCCATAAGGGGCGAATTCGTCGGCGCCCTCTTCTGAGAACCCGTCTTTCATTTCCTTGAGCCAATCTTCAAAGGCATCATGGTTGCGCGTACAATGGGCCGGAAAACTGCCAACGATGCCTTCACGACAGGTAGCCAGTGCAAGCGTCGGGTTCGACACCAAGAACATGGGTGCTGCAATCAACGGGATCGCCATTTTCTCCTGTAATGCGCTCAGTGTGGTCATGGTCGTGTCCTGTTAGGTCGTCTTTATCTCGTTTAGGATTTCGTCCGTGTCCCGGCCCACGGCAGGGCTTTCACAGAAAATCGTCATCGGCGTGTTGGAGAATTGGAAGGGGAAGCCTTTGACCAGCGTTCCGTCAGCGCTTTTGGCCAGCGCTGTTGAGTTTAATCGTTGGGCCGCCCCGAAAGCGTCCTTGGCCCCCCAGGCGGGAAAGGCTGCAACATTTAAGGCACGCAAGACGGCAAGGGTCATATCCGCTGACAGGCTGCTGATCGCGTCGCGCAGGGCATCGGACAATGTGTCGAATGTCTGGGTCGTGTTTTCGGAAACGAAGGTATTGATCCCGGTCAGGGCGGCGTCCGTTGCAGCCGACACCGAAATATATTGACCATCGGATGTCGCAAATATCCCTTGCACCACGGCGTTAGGATCGTCGTTGCCGGTCAAAAGTTGGTTGTCCGGCAGGACATTTTGGCTGGCGGCTGCAATGTATTCGCCAATCGAATAGGTCGCGATTTCCCGCTGCGGGATTGATAGATGAACCCCTTTGCCCGTCGTCTGTGCGGCCAGATATCCGGAGATCACAGCCCCCGCCGCAAACAAGCAGACGATTTGATCTGGGTAGTTTAAATTCCGTCCACTGATCACCGGTATGCCGTCGGGAAAGCCTGTTAGCGCGCTGAGTCCCGACAGAGCCTCCAAAGTCGATCCGAAGGTGGTGTGTCCCACACCTGGGCCGGTTTCGCCCAGGCCGGAAATAGAGCCCAAAACGATTTGCGGATTGGCTTGTTGCAGAACGTCAAATCCGATACCCAGGCGGTCCAATACGCCACGGCGGAAATTTTCGACAATGATATCGGCAGTCGACACCAGCTCCAGAAGCTTGGCGCGGCCGTCTGCGGTTTTAAGGTCGATGTCAGCGCCGCGTTTATTGCGGTTGTTGAATTTGAATAAGGGGCTGTCGCCACCCGATGCCCCGGCCCAGGCGCGGAACGGATCGGGGTAAGTGGAAGATTCTACCTTGATGACATCGGCGCCCATATCCGCCAGCAAGGCAGAGGTGCCGGCGCCGGCGGTGATGATGCCAAGGTCGATCACGCGGATCCCGGCCAAAGGCAATCCAGTTACGTGACGTGTGTTTGCAGGGACGGATTTGCGTCCCGTTGATTTCTGGTTTGATCGGCCAACGACTTTTGCAGGAACCGACGGCACTTTCGTAACCTTGTCGCCATCCCCCTGTAACTCCTTGAAGTAACCAGTGGCTTCAAACAACGGGTCTTTTAGTAAATCCCGAGGGGAATAGACCGGACCGCCAGGCACACCGGCTTTCTGAAACTGTTCATAGATGTCCGCCATGCTGTGTTGGGCACACCAGGCTTCGATGATGGGCATATAGGCGCCGCGATGGGCCTCTCGTCCCTTGAAACTGTCGAATTTCGGGTCTTTTAGGCGCTCATCTCCGATGACCTCCACTAGAGGGGTCCAGTCCCGCTCCGTATAAATCAGTGCGATATAGCCATCTTTACACGGAATAACGGGCCATTCGGCATTTGTGCCCTGGCGCGACATGGGAATGTCCATCGCCCCTGCCGCCAGGCATTTCCAGTTGACCCAAAAATTGGCGCTCAACAAATCCAATGTCACGCGTCCGGTGCCATTTCCTGAATGGTGCCCCGCCAATGCGCCCATCGCGCCGGCGAAAGCGGCATATCCCCCAATATAGGCCGCTTGATTGCCGCCCAGCTTCAAGGGTTCGCGTGTTGGATCGCCCAACAAGTCAGCCAGCGCCGACATGCTTTGAAGAGAGATATCTTCAACCGGCAGGCCGTTCTCTGCAGCCCCTGTTGGAAAGGCTTGAAGGATGATAACCGTCTGTGCGTTTCGAGGGCGGTTGGCGTCCATCGCGTCCGCGATAGCGGTGGAGTCGGTCAAAATGATGTTTGCCGAAGCCAGTTCCGGTGGGGGATGTGAGATCCCTGATAATGAGAGTGCCACCCGATTTTTACCGCTGTTCAAGAATGTATCCAGCATTCCGCCCTGTTGATTGAGCGGTTCATCCGTATAGGTCTTAACAACAGACAGTGGATCGACGCCGTCCGGCGCAATGCGGGTTACCTGAGCACCGAGATCGCGCAACACTCGGCCGCAAAACGCGGCGGCGATATGGCAGACAACTGGCGCGTCAGCGGTGAGCGCCTCGCAGATCTTGGTCGATGCAAGAAGGTCCATTAAGCGCTTTTTGCCTCTTCTAGGGCCTGCCACAGGCGGCTGGGCGTGACCGGCATGTCAATATGCTGAACTCCTAAGGGGCGGACGGCATCAAGCACCGCCAGCATATAAGCGGGCGGGGCCGCTGTGGCACCGGCTTCACCACACCCTTTGATCCCCAGCGGGTTGCCGGGGCTGGGCGTCGTAAAGTGTTCGATATGAATGTGCGGCATGTCATCGGCGCGGGGCAGCCAATAGTCCTGCAAGGTGCCGGTGAGCGGCTGGCCCGAATCCGGGTCGTATTGGACGATTTCGCCGGCGGCTTGACCAATGCCTTGGGCAACGCCCCCGTGAACCTGACCGTTTACGATCATGGGATTGATGACGATCCCGAAGTCGTCCACGATCGTGTAGCGATCAATCTTGACCGTGCCGGTTTCCGGGTCCACCTCTACTTCACATACATGGCCGCCATTGGGGAAGGTGGGGGTGTTCCCTTCATAGTCGCCGTTCCCCACAAGTCCGTCACCGGACAGTTTGGCAACCGACAGCAACGGCAAACGTTTGTTGGTGTTGGGCACTTCGAAGACGCTCTCTTCCGCGTCAAAGCTTAGCTCGTCGGGGGACACACCAAGCTCGCCCGCGGCGAGGTCCTTGCCTTTGACAATCACGTCGTCTGAGGCAGCGGCAACGGCGGATCCCGCCATATAACTGCTGGAGCCGCCCGTGAACCCGCCTTCCGGAAGGTCGGCGGTGTCGCCGGCACGAAATTCTACATTGTCAAACGGAATGCCCAACCGTTCCGCGACCAGTTGGCCGAAGGTGGTGTGATGGCCTTGCCCAGACCCCTTATTGCCCACAGAGATAATCACGCGTTCATCGGGGGTGATTTGTATGCGTCCGAAATCTTTCGGGGCGCCGCCGGTCTTTTCCATGTAATAGCACAGACCGCGCCCCCGCACTTTACCCTTGGCCTTCGAGGTTGCCACTCGCGCGTCATAATCATCCCAGTTCGACGCGGTGAGCGTTTTCTCAAGGCCTTGGTTGAAGTCGCCGCTGTCCATGGTGAACCCGCCGGCGCCGCTATAGGGCAACTGACTGGTTTTAATGAAATTGCGGCGTCTCAGTTCCGCTGGAGAAATGCCAAGGTCATGGGCTGCTTGATCGACCAGGCGTTCAATTAGGTAAGCAGCTTCCGGACGGCCTGCGCCTCGATACGCATCAACCGGCGTTGTGTTTGTAAAAACGCCTTTGACCCGCACCCACAGGGCACCCACATCGTAAACGCCGGCTTGCAGCCCGGCGGGTCCGACCGTCGGAACATTGGGCGCAAATGCGGACAGAGCACCCCCCATGGCGGCGACGGTGTTGACCCGCACGGCCAAGAAACGGTGGTCTTTGTCCAAGGCAAGTTCCGCATACGACACATTATCTCGCCCCTGATTATCGGTCAGGAAAGCTTCTGAGCGGTCACTGGTCCACCGCACGGGTTTGCCAAGGCGCTTCGCCGCGATCGCCAAGACGATCTGTTCCGGATAAACAAAGCCTTTCATGCCAAAGCTGCCGCCCACATCGTTGGCGACAACCCGCATATTCTCCATGGGCATTTGCAGAACCAATTGGCTCACCAGAAACTGCCACATTTGTGACCCTTGGGTGGCCGTATGAATGGTCAGCCCATCCCCGCCGGTGGGTTCTGCGATGGTGACACGCGGTTCCATGGACACCACCGCCACGCGGTTATTCACCAGGCGCAGTTTGGCAATGTGCGCGGCGGCGTCGAATTTGGCATTGGTCGTGTCTTCATCGCCGAAGACAAAATCAAAGGCGAGGTTGCCGGGATTGCTGTCGTATAATTGCGGGGCCCCGTCGTCCAAGGCAGCTTCCGTGTTGGTCACGGACGGCAAATCGTCATAGTCCACAAAAACACGTTCCGCTGCATCCCGTGCGCCGTTCATGGTGGTGGCGATGACGCAGGCCACCGGATCTCCCACATAGCGCACGCGGTCTTTTGCCAAAGCATAGCGAGGGGGACGCGTGCTCTCGGACCCATCCTTGTTGGTGATCGGTGGCGCAATGCAGGGCAGGGGGCCCACACCCGCCGCATCGAGATCCGCAATGGTCAGAACGTCGAGCACGCCGTCAGCGGATTTTGCGTCCTCCAAATCAATCGAATTGATTGTGGCATGGGGAAAGGGCGACCGGACAAAAGCCGCATAGACTTCGCCGTCTATGTGGAAGTCGTCGGTGTAAAGGCCCTGGCCGGTGATAAAGCGATCATCTTCCTTGCGGCGAATGGATTGACCGACGCCAAATTGACCCATGAAAAAGCCTCGTGATGTTGTGAGCTACGCGATGCAGAGTTCGAGAATAGAGGAAAGTGTATCTTCTTGTTCCAGCGCACCCAAACGGTCTTTCACTTGGTGCGCTTTTTCGCGTCCCAACCGCGATGAGGCCAGCGACATAAATTTTTCATCCAGTTTGTGTTGCTGGTCGGAAAGGTCTTCGGCGGGGATGCCCACATCGATGTCACCGGAATAGGTGTCGGTTGATGTGGCTATGGACACACGGGTGCGGGTGCCCGGAGCCATGTCGGCGATCACCGACACTTTTTCGCGTGTGGCCTGTAGCTTGGGGTCATTCGCATTTTGATCGCTATAGGTGTCCAGCACAGCGGTGTCATAGCCATGCAGGGCGAAGGCCTGGGTATGCCGCAAACTAAATTTCGTCTCCAAACCGGTTGTGGGGGACTGAATGTTGCACACTCTCAAATGGCCTTCCGGCACGTGAATTTGAATGCTGTCCACCTGCTCCGGGGCGATCTGATGCTGTGCGACAAGTTTCTTGGTCACTTCAATGCCCGAATGGGTGAGGTAACAGGCGGCATGGTATTTGTAGAGGTTCTTTCGAATGTGTTGTCCCGGCTCTATCGCCCGCAGCTCTTTGCCGGTTTCCTGCGATTGAGTGGCGAGAAATCCCTGGTCGGTTTCAAGAACCTCGTCATTGGCGGTAAAGCCGCGTGCGGCTAGCCGCGCGGCCATGAGGCCGTTGGCGGCGGACTTGCCCGCGTGAAATGGCTTTGTCATCGTTCCGAACATGGATTTAAGACCGGCCGCCTGAGCGCCGGCGATGCCGAAGGCCATGGCGGTTTGGTCCACCGTCAGTCCCATCAATTTCGCGGCAGCGGCAGCCGCGCCGAAAGCGCCCACCGTGCCGGTGGCATGAAATCCATTAATGTAATGGGACGGCATGGCGAGCTGTCCCACACGACACGAGGCCTCATATCCAGCGACAAAGGCGGTGATGATGTCTTTGCCCGACGCGCCGGTTTTTTCGGCAAGGGCCAACACAGCCGGAAAAATGGCGACGGTTGGGTGCCCGCCCATGGTGGAGCTGACATCGTCAAAGTCGAGAGCATGAGAAGCGCTGCCATTAATCAGCGCGCTATCGATAAGCGCCGCTTTCTCCGTGCGGCCCACAATGTGATGCGCGCCAGACCCGCTTAGCTCCTCACACAGAATATCCGTCAACGGCTCCGTTGCACCGGCCAGGGTACAGGCAAACCAATCGAGGATTGCTTGTTTGGCGCATAGGACGGTCTCTTCTGACAGGGCATCGAAGCGATAAAGGTCCAGCCCCGCGGCGATGTCATGTGTTGCGCCGCTTAAAGGGGATTGGTCGATGGATTCCGCAATGGCCATGGGACGTGTCCTTTAAGAGTTGCGTTTCACTTTGCCCAGCAGATTGTCCGAGATAATGCGTTGTTGTATTTCGGAGCTGCCTTCGAAGATTTTTGTGAGCCGCGCGTCCCGCCAATAGCGTTCCATGGCATGCAGCGTGGTGTACCCCGCGCCGCCCAGGATCTGAAGGCCTTCGCTGGTCACGCGTTCTGCCATTTCCGCGGCGAAATATTTTACCATGGATGCTTCCTTGTCGCAGCGCCGACCGGAATCAATTTCGTTGGCCACGTGATACATAAGCTGACGGGCCGCTTCGATTTCCGTTGCCATTGTCGCGATCTTGAAGCGGATGGCTTGGAAATTACCGATGGGTTGTCCGAACTGTTCGCGCTCATGGGCATAGGCCATGGCATCTTCCAACGCGCCTTGTGCAAGGCCGATGGACCGGGCGGCCGTGTGCGCGCGGGCAACTTCCAGGCCCGAGGCGACAGAGTAAAAGGCCTTGCCTTCCGTGTCGCCATCCTTCTTGACGATGGGGACCCGCACATTATCGAAATGAAGTTCGTAAGTTTTCCAACCGAAATATCCGATCTTTGGAATGGCACTGCCGGTCACCCCTTTGGGCAGTTCGCCCCGCGGTTTTTCAACGGCGATGGAGGTGAGGCCCGCATGGCGTTTGTTGCTGTCCGTATCGGTGCGCGCGATCACGCTGATGAAATCAGCCCCATCCGCGAAGGTGCACCAATATTTGTTGCCGTTGATCACCCATTCGTCGCCATCTTTCTCCGCGCGGCAGGTAATCGACGCCACATCGGAACCGGCATTCGGTTCCGACATGGAAAACGCGCCCAGATAATCCCCCCGCGCCATGCGCCGGATTTTTTCGAGCCGTTCGTCGCCGGTGCCGGGTACGGACCGATAAAATCCATTGCCCCGGGCGATGATGCTAGCGACGCTCATCCAGCCGCGGGCGAGTTCCTCGGCCACCAAGCAATATTCAAAGACGCCCAGGCCCAGCCCGCCATATTTCTCTGGAATGGTGATGCCGAAAAAGCCAAGCTCCCCCATTTTGTCGATCAATTCGCGGGGAATGTCGCCTTTTTCCGGGTCCAATTTGTTCGCAACGGGCAGAACTTCGTTTTTTGTGAACTCGCGTGCCAAGTCGCGCATCATCCGGCGTTCTTCCGTCATGTGACCGGTTCCGGTGGCGCCTTCCATCTCATATGCGCCGATTGCTGCTTCCGCCATCACGCTGCCTCTTGTTGTTGGTCGATTTTTTCAAGGACCGGAAGCAGATAGGATTTAAATTCTTCCGGGTTTTCCGACATGGGGAAGTGACCCATGCGCTTCATGATCTGCACATCCGTTGCCCCCACTTCGCGGGCCAGTTCCAATGTCATGTCAGGCGTCGCGGACAGATCATATTCGCCGGTTAAAAGATAGAGCGGGCATTTCTCCGTATCCAAATCTTTGGCCATGCCGTTGCGCAGATCGCCGTCGCTGAAATAGTAGTAAAGGTCCCCCAGAAAAATGCCGGGCCCCCCTTGCATGTAGTGCCAGACAGTTTCCCATTTGTCGGCGGACGGGCTCTGCGGCGCAATCAGCGAAATCATCTGCGCGCCCGATACTTCCGATCCATGGACATCTGGGCGATAAAGGGCGAAGTCGTTCTCGCCTTCTTTCACACTCGCGCTTTCCGCATAGAGGGCGGACTGAAGACCTATAGCCGCTTTAAACTTGTCCCCATGGCGAAGCGCCAGGTGCAACACGGCACGGCCCCCGATGGAACAGCCCATCACAATTGGATTGTCGAGCTTCAGGGCGTCGGTCACCGCCATTACGGTGTCCACATAAAGGTCCGTGGTCAGCATATAGGGCGTTTTCTCAAAACCCGCGGGCGGGGAGGATTTCCCATGCCACGGTAAATCAAACACGATGACGCGATGGTTCTTCGTGATGCGTGGGTCTCGCAAGATCTCGCGATATTGACGCCCATCGGACCCGGCGGTGTGCAGGCAGAGCAGCGGCGTGCCGTGCCCCGCCTCTTCGAAATAAACCCGGCAGGGCTTGCCCGCCACATTCAAGCGTACATACCGACCCACTATGTCGTCGAATTCCGGCTCGGACAGGGGGACCGTGTCTTGCGCGTGTTGCGGACGGACGGCATCAATCAGGGTTTCGAAAATCATCAGATGACGCGTGAACTGCAAACGGTCGCCCCCGATGGTGAGATGTCCGGATTCCACCATGCCGGCAAGGGATTGATAGCCAATATCCGGATGGGTTTTGATGACTTCTTGCCAAGCCTCCAGTGGCGCGGTCAGTGTAAAGTCGGGTTGCCGGCTGTTCGGTTCGACAGACGTCACGGCACCATTCTTTATGTGGATATATTCGGATGTGTCGCCAATTTTAAATTCGGCCAGCAGATCGACCAATTGGCTGCGCAGGCCAATCATCGGATTGGTCGCCGCTGCTTGTTCTATGGCTTCAAACATGGGGCATCTCCTTAACTTGCGATGGCTCGAGAGGGGACACTGATCTGTGTGCGGTACTTATCCAATACTTTCATGATGTGATCGCGGTTTTTTTCCAGCCGTTCGATGGGCGCGCCGACCCCCACGCCCATGGGCGGGCCTTCCGGGATGTCGAGCAGCGTGGCGATGACGCCGCCGCCTGGCGTCATGGACCCGCTGGTTTCGGCAAAGCCAAAGGCCCGGATTTTCTCTATTTCGTCCAGCAAATCAGATTCTTTCGTGCGGTTGGCCGCGACGGTTTCTTCCGAATTGACGCGCCTTAAAATCTTTTTGATCTCCGCATCGGGGTGCAGGCTGAGTAAGACCCGCCCGACGGCCGCGCGGGTGATCGGGCGCCGTGTCCCGATTTTGAGGTGCATGCGGACGGGATGGGTGGATTCCACAATATGGGCATATTGAACCGTGACGCCGTTCTGCATGCCCAGAAGAACTAGCTCACCGGTTTCCGCGTGAATTTGTTCCAAGACCGAGATGAGATTGTTCCCGCCGAGCGCGCGTTGTTGAACCCAAGATCCCAGAAACGCGATGCGCATGGTGGGGGTGTACAAGCGCGCTTGGGGGTCGTAGTCGAGATACCCCAAGGAATAAAGACTTTTGAGAAGCACTGAGGTGCTCGACTGCGGAAAGCCTAAATTGCGCGCAATATCGCCCACGGACGCCGGCGTTTGACGTTCCGAAAAATACTCAAAAATTTCCAGAACGCGCGCCGCGGATTTGATGACCGTATCACTCATGGCTCAAGGGCCTCCTACATGCCGATCAAATCGGCTTTCTTCAAAACATTGTTGAAGATGCGCATGGACGCCGCATCGACCATCACGCCCTTATGGTTCACGGACCCAAGACCTTCCGCTTCCGCTTTCAAATAGGCTTCCTTCATGTCGCGCGCCCAGGCCACATCTTTTTCGCGGGGTGAGAAGACATCAAGGGCCGGTTGAATTTGAGCGGGATGAATGGCCCATTTGCCCACCATGCCCAACACATTCGCGCGCTTGCATTCCGTGATAAAGCCCTCTTCGTCTTTAAAGTTGGCATACGGACCATCGACCGCATCAATGCCGGCGGAACGGGCGGCGACCGTAATTTTGAACCGCGCATAGTGCCAGATATCGCCTGGATAAACGGCGTTGGCACCGCCAATCTCGCGAATGTCCACCCCCATGGACGCGGAGTAATCGCCCATGCCGAATATCATCGCCTCCAGACGGGGGCTTGCGGTGGAAATCTCTTCTACATTCTGAAGAGCTTCGACTTCTTCGATCAGAACTTCCAGGCCGATTTTCTTGTTTAACTTTAGCTTCTGTTCCAGTTGGGAAATCAGCTTGTCGGCAAATAAAACGTCTGCGGCGTTCATCACCTTCGGCACCATTATGGTGTCGAGGTTTTCACCGGCCCCTTCGACAACCGTAATGATGTCCTCGTAACACCACTGTGTGGAGGTATCATTGACCCGAACGCAGCGGGTCTTCTTTCCCCAATCCAGATTGTTCAACGCATCGACAATTTGGTGACGGGCATCCGGTTTTGCGTTGGGCGCAACCGCATCTTCTAAATCGCAAAACACATGGTCGGCGGCGCTGGCCGCGGCCTTGGTCATCATCTTTTCGCTGGAACCAGGAACCGCAAGCTGCGATCGGCGAAGGCGTAGGGGACGGTCAGACATGTATTTCTCCTTCGAATGCTCAAGCCGTGGCTTTGACCACATCTTTTTCAATAAGGTTGGCGATGTCATCGGCGGAATAGCCAATGGCCGCAAAGATTTCTTGTGTGTGTTCCCCAAGATAAGGGCTGCGTGATGAAATGCGCCCGGGTGTTTCGGTCATCTTGGCGGGTATGCCCGCAATTTGAGACGGTGTGGCGCACCCGGGTTGTTCCACATCGACGATCATTTCACGGGCGGTAAAGTGTTGGTCGTTTGCGATATCGACCATATCCATCACGGGACCGAAGGGGATTTTACCACCCAGAAGGTCCGTCAGTTCCGCTTTGGTCAGCTTGCTGGTGCGAACACTGATCTCCGCTTCACACGCAACTCGGTTTTCAAGCCGTGCAAGGCCAGTGGCGAACCGCTCATCGGTTGCGTTTTCCGGCATGCCGAGTTCTTCGCACAAGGTGCGCCACATGCCGTCGCGTGCGCAGGCTATTGCCACATATCCGTCTTTCGCGGGGAACATGGCGAAAGGGCAAATCAGAGGGTGCCGATTGCCTTCGGGCCGGCCAGGCAAGCCTTTATAGGAATATTGGTAGACATTCCGTTCGCATAAAGACAAAACGGCGTCCACCATGCCCACATCGACGAACTGCCCCTTGCCGGTCTCACGGGCGCGATAGACCGCCGCCATAATGGCGAAGGCTGTCATCATGGCAGGCACAATGTCACCGGCCCCAGGGCCTACTTTCGCAAGCGTTTCGGGGTCTGGGCCCGTTGTGGTTATGAGGCTGCCCATGGCTTGCGATACCACGTCAAAGGCCGGCCAATCTTTGTACGGGCTCGCGCCCGTGCGCGGATCCCCAAATCCGCGAATGGCGGCGTAAACCAGTTTTGGATTGTCCGCCGACAATGTTTCATAGGACAATCCCAGACGGTCCATCACACCGCTACGAAAGTTTTCCACCACCACATCCGCTTCCCGGGCAAGCTTTTTCATGGCGGCCTGACCCTCGGCACTTTTAAGGTCGACGGACACGCTTCGTTTGTTGCGGTTGACGCTTTGGAAATAGCCGCACAGGGATTTTTCCGTATCGTCGTCGCGATAAGGGCCGGCAAATCGGCTGCCATCACCCATCAGCGATTCGATTTTGATCACGTCGGCGCCATGGTCCGCCAACATGCTTGTGCAATAAGGCCCGGCCAATGCTTGGGTGAAGTCGAGAACTTTTAAGCCCTGTAAAGACCCAAAGCCGGTGTCGTGAAACGCTCCCATGGTTTTATCCTTCCAGCCAATGGCTGCGTCGTTTAATCAAGACGCGGCGTTCACCTTCGAAGACCACCTTGTCGTCTTGGTTGACACCCCAATGTTTGAAGCGCACTTCGCCAGCGTCTTCCCGATCAGAGTCTTTCTTTTCCAAAACCTGGCTATAGGCATAGACCGTGTCACCATGGAAGACCGGATTCTTCAACATGATCTTGTCGAGGCCCAATTCGGCAATGGCGTTTTCGCATGTGTCTTGCGACGCCAACCCCATGACAACAGAAAAATTTGCCCCGCCATAGGACAGCCTTTGGCCGAACGGCGTGGCGGCCATGGCGTGTTCATTGAAGTGACCCTGGGCTGTGTTCATGGTCAAGTTCGTGAACAGAACATTTTCCAGGTTCTCAATGGTTTTACCGCGCGCATGGCGAATGACTTGTCCTTCTTCGAAGTCTTCGAAATAGGTGTCGTTGCCTGTGAGCTTTTGCATGTCGGGAGATAACGTCATGGCACCAATTTCTCCGCCTTGCGCTTCCGGCATAGGTTCGTCCGTTTGTAGTCGATCACCTTGTCGCCGTTTTGGTTGAAGCCTTCCGTGTGCCAGGTGACGATGCCGTTATTGGGATTGCTGTTGGATACGCGCTTTTCAAGCGTTGTGCTGCGGGCCGTGATGGTGTCACCGGGGTAAACGGGTTGGTGATAGGTCAGGTCAAACACACCAAGAAACGGGCCGCCGATTTCGCTGAGGTCTTCGACGCTCAACCCCAGCACCACATTGAACACCAGCAACGGGTTGACCACCGTGTCTTTGTGGCCATGGGCTTTGGCATATTCGCGATTGTAATAGTGCGGATTAAAGCTGAGGGTCAGAGTAGAGAAAAGCGCATTGTCGCTTTCCGTTATGGTACGGCCCCAATGGTGTTGGAACACTTCGCCTTCGGTGAAGTCTTCGAATAAGTGACCCCGCGCGCGAAGTTTTGCCTGTGCGCGGAAATCTTCCGCTGGCTCGACGCCCATCCTGTGCCCCTTCTTGTATGTGATTGGCTATCGCTAATGTGTACCCATCGGCTTCAGGGCCGCAATATGAGAATCACAATCATGCACGAGTATCACATATGTGAAAGTACATTTAATAGGCGATGGCGCGGAATAAGGCGTTATGTCCGCTGGACTCTGACCTGTTCGACGGTGAAAGAGCCGTCGTCGCGACGGCTTCTCGTAAACCGGTCGCTGGGTGGTGCCGCGCTAGGGCGCTTCTTTCGGTTCCAATCGAATCGCGATTGAGCTGCTACGGTCGCCGAGCACGGTGCTGATATAGGTATCGGAGAAGCCGTATTTTTCCGCCATTAGGCGATTGACTTCTTCCACTTTGGTGGTGTCGGGGACCGCTGTGTAGTCAGCCTCTTGACCGTTGCGTTCCACTGTCACATTGGGGTTTGCCAAAAGGCGCTGGTACCAGCCCGACCCGGCATCTCCTGAACGCAGATATTGATAGCCGTCTATTTCCACGACCCAAAGCCGCGTTGTGGCCGGTTCGCCGGCGTCGTCCAACGTGGTCAGCGTCACCACTTCACCGGTTTCCGACGCAAGTTGAAGGCCGCCGCCCACAAGAACAAGCAGCACCACCACAATTCCGACAAGCCGCAGCAAGATCTTCATCTGTTGTTTCCTCCAAATAGGCTTAAATAGGTGTCTCCGTCGGTGGACAGTGCCGTCTCATCCACCAATGAAAACCTTATTCCACGTCAATTGGGTCAAGCCGAATCGCGATGGCGTTGTCTCGTGGGAAAATGGTTTCGATATAAGAATCGGCCCACCCATATTTCTCCGCCATCAGACGGTTTATGGTTTGCGTTTTGGACGCATCGGGTACCGCGGTATAGACCGCCCCTGTGCCATTGCGCACGACTTCCACTTGGGGTTCTGCTGCTAGACGTTGATACCAGCCGGCGCCGTTATTGCCCGCGCGCAAATATTGATGACCTTCATGGTCAACGACCCAAAGGCGGGTTTCCATTGCTGTGCCTTCGTTGTTGGTCGTGGTGAGCACCACCACTTCGCCGCTTTCGGCCGCGTATTGCTCCACTCCGATACCGACCACCGCGACGACAAACAGGACACCCAAAAGCCGTAAAATCCATCTCATGGCAGAAATCCCCCTCGCCAAATAGAAACGCGACAACCATCGCGTGATGAGCGCGCCACGCTTCACTCTATCAGGAAGCGGAACATTCCCCAATGTTGGGGGCAAAATCAGGCGACGCAAGCAAGACTGTGTAATTTTTTTGTTTCACTTCTGTTTCAGGTGGCCTTTTTGGGGGTGTCAAACCCGTTTTGATTGCTACATTGTAAAAGGAACAGCGCATGGGGGACCGGGATGTTGCGCTGCAAAAACGACTGAGGAGCCGCGGGGCAGGCCGGCGATGAAGATTGCGCTCACGGGGGCCAACAGTGCTGTTGGCCAAACATTATTGACGCACATTGCTGCGACAGCAGGGATGTCGGCGATTGCTGGCGTGCGATCGGAACGGGCGGCTGAATCGCTGCCGGTCGCGCCTAACATTGAACCGCGCATCATTGATTATGGTAATCACAATAAACTCGCGGCGTCGCTGGCCGGCGCGCAGTGTGTCGTTCATTTGGCGGGCATTCTGATCGAGGCCAAGGGAACGTCCTATGAAAGCGCGAATGTAGAGGCCACCAAGTCCGTGGTCGAGGCGGCCAAACACGCGGGCCTAGAGCACATCATCTTTATCAGCGTGCTTGGCGCCGACGAGAACGCGAAGAACCGTTATCTCAAATCCAAGGGAGAGGCGGAACGCCTGGTGGAAACATCCGGCCTGTCGTCCACCATCATCCGTACACCAATTCTTTTTGGGCCCGGCACCGCCGGTGCCGATGCGCTGGTACGGGCGGCGTCTCAAGGCAAAGCACGGTTGTTGGGGGGCGGAAACTATACCATGCGCCCGCTCGATATAGACGACCTGTCCCACGCCATACTGGGTGTGGTAGAGCGTTTGCCGAAGGGGTATTACACCTATGAACTCGGCGGGCCGGAACCGATGGCCTATCGAGATATTATCAAACGGTTTGCATCTCTGATGGGAACCGACGTTTCTATCGGATCCGTCCCCATTTGGTTGGCGAAAGCGGGTGCTGCGATTTCCAGTAGATTGTCCGGAGGCGGAATCTCGCCCGCGGTCATCGACATCATCACGGATGACGAACATATCAAGAAAAACGCGGATGTAGATCTTGGGATCTCGCTCACGCCGCTCGACGATACGCTCTTAAAAATCATAGACGCAGAAGGGGACGAGGCATGACCGACACAGACGCGGCGCAAGAGGGCGCGCCTAAAAAATCGGGCAATCTCGGCCGAATCATCTTCTTGGTCATCACGGCGGCCTGTTTTGCCTATCTTTATTTTCGACTGAATAGTGCTGCCGGACGCGAAGGATTGTCGTTGGTCGAGTATATGGCCAATGTGTTCGCGAATGTGGATTGGGTGACCTGGGCCGGCATCATGGTGGCCTATTCCCTGTTCTACTTTCTGATCGACACGTTGGTGGTGAACCGGGCGCTCACCTGGTTCATCAAGCCCATTAAGTACACGGACATTATGCCGGTGCGCGCCAGTGCTTACATCATCTCCATCTTCAATGAACAGGTGGGGAAGGGCGCCATGGCGGTGTATCTCAACCGCCGCCACGACGTCCCCGCCTGGGAAGTGGGCTCCGTGATGATCTTCATCATGTTCTGCGAAGTTCTATACCTTCTGGTGTGGGCAACGATCGGCTATGTCCTCAGCGCCGGTGCGCTGCCGGAAGTGTTTGACCTTATCCCCTACATTGCCGCGGGTGCCGCCGTCTTCTTTACGATCTGGCTGCTTTATTTCAATGGCACGCTATTGCCGAACAACAAGCTGCGCGATGCGCGTATCCTGCACGCCTTTAAGCTCGCGAATTTGGGGCACTATGTGGCGTTCTTCTTCTTGCGGTCGCCGGCCATCCTCGCGGCGGTGGTTGTCTACACCACGTCGCTGATTCTGTTCGGCGTTGATGCGTCTTACATCGCCATGTTGGGTATTTTACCGGTGGTGTTCTTCACCGCCGCCGTGCCGACGCCCATGCGCGCTGCGGCCATTACCATGTGGGTGGTGCTTTTTCCCGAAAATGAGGGGCAGATGGCGGCCTTCGGTTTTGTACAGCACAATTTCTTTATTCTGTTCAATGCAGCGATCGGCTTGCTCTTCTGGCGCCGCGCCCAACGTGATCTGTTCGGCTGATGGCGAATCTTCTGACCAGCATCCGTTTGCTACTCATACTTCCTGTTGCAGTCGCATTCGCGCGGCCTGAGTTTCTGCCGGCCATAATGCTGGTGAGCCTTATCGCTGTTGCGATCGTCACGGACTATTTCGATGGGATTGTCGCGCGCAGAATGCACTCCGCGTCTGCCGCCGGACAGCTTTTTGATCACGCGACGGATTTTCTGTTTGTCACCGCTGGACTTGCGGGCGCAGCGATGGTCGATCAGGTGACGGTGGTTCTTCCGATCTTGATCACGGTCGCCTTTACGCAATATGTCTTGGATTCTTATTTTCTCTATCGCGACAAACAACTACGCATGAGCTTCCTCGGACGCTGGAACGGTGTGTTCTATTTTGCACCCCTGGTGATGATCGCAATTGCGCGCCTTGAGGTGTTAGGCAGTTTCGATGTGTGGCTTTCGCAGGCTGCGCTCTTCCTGAGCTATGCTCTGGCTGTTAGCACGGTCGCGTCCATCATTGACCGTGCCATTGCACCCCTTCGGGCGCAGCCTTTGCGGGATTCGCAAACCAGCTAAGTATTATCGGGAGATAACCTCGAAATACCATCGATCGCCACCCTCGCTACCCGGTGGGGGTGGATATTTCTGTCTAAGCGATTCGTCAATTTGCGTGGCGTAGGCTTCGTCCATCACACGGCTGAGCGAAACCGGGTATTTCTTCCCGTCAATGCGAACAATAGCGGCGCCGTTTTCGTCAGCCACTTTGTGCCAGGTTTTACCGGGCGGAAAGCTTAAGCTGACGGGAATGTAGGCTTTGGTGTCATGAACAACGACCCAAGTGATGCGCGATGTTTCCTGCGCCATCAGCTGCATTTCGATCTCTTGAACGTCAGCGGCAAAAGACCAATCATCGACCGGGGCCTCAACGGTCTCACCTGCAATCAACGGCCCGCCGGGAAAAATCGCTATGGGGCCGTCATTAAAACGTGCGCCAATCGCTAGGCCACCGATCGCCAGTGCACCAAAGAGAATGAGATAAAGAAGTCCTCGAAGAATACGCATACGATGCTCCCACCACTTAGAGGCGCGCATTCAAGCAGGTTTTGTTGGCGCTGGCCAGACACTTGGTTGCACGCGATTCTGCTGCGGCGCAGCACACAATTGTGGGGCCGTTGCATTGAAGTGACGCGTGATTTGTGGTCTATCAGCGCGGTTGGGTGTGGACAACAAAAGTAGAAAACCAACCAGTAACAGGGAAGTGAACGATATGAAAAAAACATTGATCGCAGGCGCGGCGGCGGCCGCCTTGTTTGGATGGGTGCAGATGGCTCAGGCAGCGGATGTTTATGGCGCGTGCATGAATGCGAATGAACCGACCGCGGAAGGCGCCGAGCAGGAAGCGCTTTGCAAATGCATCGCCGATGGCATTGGTGACAACGCCGCCCTCCAAGATGAAGCCGTAGCGTTGGCGGCAATGAGCCAGGCAGATCGCGAAGCAAATGCCTCGGAAGAAGCCAATGCGGTGATTTCTTCCTGCGCTCCCGCACCGGCGGATGCAGGCTAATCTGCTATCGAATTTCGATTGGAAAGGCGGCGCTGTTACGTGCCGCCTTTTTTATTGGGTGGCGATGCGGGCGGTTTTCGAGTTAAGGCGTGACCACGTTGAACCAGAAATTAAACTGGTCAAGCGATCCCATAAACGCCCGCGCCACCAACGGATTGCCGGACACGCTGGCTTTTCCTTGCGCCACTTGGGCTAGGAAATTTGCCTCGCCGGCCAGAATAAGGTCGAAGGTGGCACGGTCCATGGTGACCGTCGCGTTGGGGTTTTCCGCTGCGATATGGCGCGGAAACGCCACAGACTTATTGACCTGTATGGAAATCACTTCATCCCTGTCCGGAAACTCAAACTGTACCGTATACGGATCGCGTTCCATTTTCTCCGGATTAAAGCGCACCGCAATGGCATCGAAAAGTTTTTCGGTCGGCACGGCTTTCAAGAGGGCCGGATTGGCCGTGCGAATTTCGCCCACCTCCGGCAATCCGTTGCGCAGCTCGGCGGCGCCCGCCAAATAATAGTTGCGCCAGGCACCGGATTCCGCCTGGAAGCCCATTTGTTCATAGGATGCTGCAAGCCAGGCCCGGGCTTTTTCGTTATCCGGCGCCGCGAAGACCAAGTGATTTAAGGCCGTGGCGGCCCAGCGGAACTCGCCTCTATTAAACGAGGTGATGCTTTTCTCCAGGACGGCGTCCGCGCCGCCCATGAATTCCACATATTTCACGGCCTCCTCGGCAGGGGGCAAACGGTGATAATTCGCCGGCACCCCGTCCCACCAGCCAAAGTAATATTGATAGACCGCTTTGGAATTGTGATTGAGCGTGCCGTAATAATCGCGCACACCGAAATCGCTTGCCGCGAAGTCCGGTTCCTCCAGCTTGTCCGCAATCTCCACCATGGTCTCCCCATGATTGGCATGGCGCAGGGTTTGGTCATGCACATAGCGGTAATTGTCGCGCTGGTTGCGCAGGGCTTTTTTGATGTTGTCCTGCCCCCAGATCGGCCAATGGTGAGAGGCAAACAACACGTCTGATTTGTCGGCAAAGGCGATGGTCATTTTATCGATCACCTTACTCCAGGTGAGCGTATCGCGAATTTGTGCCCCTCGCGGGGTAAGTACATTGTGGAAGTTGCGCGTTACAACTTCGGCCCCGCACAGAGCTTTAAACTGCGGTAGGTAGAACACGATTTCCGCCGGCGCTTCGGTCCCGCCCGCATCGAAAAACTCGAAGGTAATACCATCGATAATCTGTGTACCCCCTTCCTTGCCAATTTCAAGCGTCGGTTTGATCAAGCCCACATTGCCCACGGACAGCATCTGGCCCAGGCCCGTACCCACTTGGCCCGTGGCGTTTGCCGGCAACAGGCCGCCAAATTGGAAAGCGGCCCGGCGGGACATGTAATTCCCGGCCAGCACGTTTTCGCTGACGGATTCTTCCGTAAAGTTTGCGGGTGCGATTACCGGCAGATCTCCGCTCTCAAGATCTTCTTCCGAGATGATGCCGCGCACACCGCCAAAATGGTCGGCATGGCTGTGGGTGAAGATCATGCCGGTCACCGGGCGTTCCCCCAGCGTTTTATTGGCAAGGGCAAGTCCTGCCTTGGCGGGGGCAGGCGTGGTCAACGGATCAATGATGATCCAGCCTGTTTCCCCTTTGATCAATGTCATGACCGCCAGGTCATAGCCGCGGATCTGGTAGATCCCCTCCACCACCTCAAACAGGCCATGAATGCGGTTGAGCTTCCCTTGCCGCCAAAGCGACGGATTGACCGTGTCGGGCGCATCGCCCGCGATAAAATCGAACCGGTTCACATCCCACGACGTGGTGCCGTCTTCATTGAGGATGGGGTCTTCCAATTTGGCGAGAAAGCCCCGATTGGCGTTTTCAAAGTCGGTTTGTGAGGCGAGGGGCAGCCGGTCCGCCACGGCTTTGTTGGCGGCAATCGTCGCCTCGGTCGCAATGCCGACGGGCGGGGTGTCGCTGGTCGCGGCTTGCGGCTCCACCGCCTCAAACGGGGCCGGTTGGGTACTGCTTGTATCTTCGGAACAAGCGGCCAGGACGACGCCCAAGAAAATCGCGCTGAGTGTTTTGAAATGCATGACAGCCCCCTAGACTGAAAAGCCGAATCTGTTTTGTTCGCTGTAGCATAATCGGCTGGGTCAAAAAGTCAGGTTTTTAGCATTTGACGCCGGGGTCACATCGGCGGCTGACCAGTGGTCTGGAGCGGGGATATTTGCGCGCGCGCATCAATCCACTCTTTCAACGCGCCTGTATTGGGCAGCTCGATGGCGCCATAGCGTCGTCGCACCAATCCCAAACTTTCCAACTCTTCCAGAACTTTGCCCATGGAAACACGCGACACACCCATGGTCTCCGCAAGGTCGCTTTGTTTGACTTTCAGTGTGACCGAGCCCGTGTTGGTTTTCGCCATCACCGCCAGGGCCTTGGCCACCCGCACCGCGAGCGGCAGGCGCCTTATGTCGTCAATAAATTCCAGGGCCTGGTGCAGGCGGGAGGCAAGAGACGCCAGCAGTTGACGGCGCAGGTCCGGGTGGTCGTCCATCACCCGCTCAAAGCGGGAACGGGTGACCTGATCCACCACCGTTTCCCCCACAGCTTCTGCGTCGTGAGTCCGGGGCAAGTCGGCAAATAAGGTGAATTCACCAAAGGTTTGACCAGGGCCCAGAACCACCGTCGGCATGTAAGCGCCGTCGCGTCCCACATTGCCCATACGGACAGCTCCGCTGCGCACAATAGAGAGACCGGGTTTCACGTCACCCCGGCTATGGATTTGCTGACCGTCCCGATATTTGACGGGGACGCTGGCGGATTGAAGCGCATCCCGAAGGGGCAACGGCAAGCCTTCGATCAATCCAGGCGTGCCGAAATCGAAGGTCGCTGTTTTTTCGCCCATGTCCTCGCTCTTTTTTCGCCTAAATGCAAATTTTTTTGCATTTTACCGGTTGAACCTAGCGTAAAACAAGACTCAGAACAGAAAGACCGGGAGGATCCGATGAGTGCGATCGAAGTGAAGCCGTGTGGTGGCGTGGGTGCCGAAGTCTTAGGCGTCGATTTGTCGAAAGACCTGACCAATTCGGAATTCGCGACCATGCGCGACGCGTTCGCCGAATATGGCGTGATCTTTTTCAGAGACCAAAACCTGTCGCCGGAACAGCATATTGCGTTTGCCCAGCGCTGGGGGGACATCAATGTGAACCGTTTCTTCAAAGCGGTCGATGATTACCCGCAGATCGCAGAGGTATTGAAAGAACCGGACCAGACCGCCAATATCGGCGGTGGTTGGCACACGGATCATTCCTACGACATCGAACCCGCCATGGGGTCCATGTTGCTTGCCCGGGAAGTGCCGGAAAAAGGCGGCGATACCATGTTCGCCAATATGTATTCAGCCTATGACGCCCTGTCCGACGGTCTGAAAAAAACCTTGGACAGCCTGAACGCTGTGCATTCCAGCCGCCACATCTTTGGGGATCAGTCAGAGGTTTACAGCAAGGACTCAGACATCGGAAACCGTATCGGCAATTCGGCGGCGGCCACGCAAGATGCGGTTCACCCCGTCATCATTACCCATCCCATCAGTGGGCGGAAGGCGCTCTATGTGAACATGGCCTTCACCTTGCGGTTCGATGGCTGGACAGCGGAAGAAAGCAAGCCGTTGCTTGATTTCCTTTACACCCACGCCTGCAAGCCGGAATTCACCACCACGTTTAAATGGAAGCCCGGCTCCATGGCGTTTTGGGACAATCGGTCGACGTGGCATTACGCGATCAACGATTATCATGGCCACCGGCGCTTGATGCACCGCATCACGCTGGACGGATGTGCGCTGAACTAGCGTTCGAGGTGGTCGGCCAAAAGGTCGATCACCCATCGGCGATACCGTGACCGCGTGGCCTCATCGTCTTTAAGGCTGACACTCTTCAAGAACGCCCCGCCCATTGTGGATTCCATGGCGGTGATCACATGCAACAAGCACAGGGCAAACCGTGCTTCGTCATCGATCGCCGACCCACTTGCCGGGTCCTCACCGTGTATCGTCGCGTGAAGCTGCGCGGCCAGGGGCGCCAACATGCCGTGTCCGCGCGGAGACCATCCCGATAGATAAAGCCACAAGGCAAGCTTGGCATAACCTTCCTTGCTGAAGGCGTCATGCAGCGTGACAGACACCCGGTCCAACTGTGACCGTACTGTTTCCGCGGCGGGGTCATCTAGGGTGAAACGGTTTTTTAGGCGGCGCCCGCAGCGGCGCAACAACGCTTCCAATAACCCTTCGCGATTTTTGAAATGGTAGTGAATGGCCGCATCGGTAATGCCCAGCTGTGCCGCTAAGGGCTGGACCTTAACGGCGTCAACGCCCCCCTTGAGAAAGGCTTCTTCGGCTGCGGCCAAAATGCGTTCCTTGGCTTCCTCTGGGGTGTAGCGTTTTCGTTTTGGGGGGGCTGTGGGGCTACGGCTTTTCATCACCGTACTTTACTTTGATATGTCTTAGTTGTAAACTTTGAGTTATCTAAGTAAGGAGAAGCCACATGGATGTTCACAGCTATCACAAGCGGCGATCGGAAATCGCGGGATTGCCTTGGCACCCGTATAAGGCGCCGAAGGAACATCATCTATTGTTGGATCGCCGCCGGTTTCACTATCTGGAATGGGGGGAGGCCGGCCAACCGCTCTATGTGTTCCTGCATGGGGGCAGTCAGAATGCCTGGACGTGGGACACGGTCTGCCAACATCTCGCCCGCGATCACCATTGTGTCGCGCTGGATTTGAGGGGGCATGGAGAATCCGAATGGGCCTATGACCAAGACTATCGCGTGGCGGCGTTTGTCTCTGATCTCACCCAATTTCTCGACCGGATGCCGGAAAAACCGGTCCTTGTGGGGATGTCCCTTGGCGGCTTAACGGCCCTCAACTACGCGCTTGAGCACAGCCATATTTTGTCGGGTCTTGTTTGTGTCGATGTCGCGCCGAATGCGACGGTCAGCGCCGCAAAGCCCATTCGCGAATTTGTTTCCGAAGGATTCAAACTGACCCGTTTTGAGGATTTTGTTGATGCGGCCGCGCGGTTCAACACTCGGCGGCAAAAGGAGCTGCTGGCCTTTTCCATGCGCCGAAGCTTGCGGCGCTTGGTCAGCGGACATCATACCTGGAAAACCGATCCGCAGATGCGGCACGCGGTCGATGCCTTTGCCGTGAACATGTCTGACATTGCGGGCCAGGTTCACAAAATTACCTGCCCGACCTTGCTCGTGCGGGGCGGGGATAGCGCGGTTGTCTCCCAAACTCAGGCGGACGCGTTTGTGGCGTCTCTGCCAGATGGGCGGTCTTGTACGGTGCCGAATGCCGGACACTCGGTACAAGGGGACAATCCAAAGGGACTTATCGCGGCCTTGAAGGATTTTGAGGCAGTCTTGCCACCCCGACGCCAACGGTCAGGCGGCGTAGATCAGCAGTAAAACACTGCCGATCACCAGGGCGGCACCCCAAACTTCTAGAGATTTAATCTGTTCTCGGAAGATGAACAGGGATGCCGCGAAAGTGAACAATAATTCCACCTGACCCAGCGCCCGCACATAGGCCGCGTTTTGTAACGTCATGGCGGCGAACCACCCGGCCGAGGACAGCATGCCGACCAAACCCACCAAGCTTGTCAAGCGCCAGGCTTTGAAAACCTTGATGAGGTCATCCCGGTGCTGCACGGCCAGGTACACACCCATGGCGATCGTCTGAAAGGCCAACACATAAAATAGGGTGATGGCAGAGGACAGTAAAAAGCCACCGCCCAGCTCCAACGAGGCGGCGCGGTAACATACAGCCGCGATGCCAAATCCAGCCCCGCAGGCAAGACCCAACAGGGCAGCAGGTTGCCCCAAGGATCCCGCGATGCCGCGCAAGGACAACTCCGTATGCGCCATCGACATGATAATCACCCCGGCAGCGCCAACAAAAATCGCCAGCGTCGCCATGGGGCTCAGCGTGTCGCCCAGCAACAGAAAACCCACCAGAGCTGTTTGCAAGGCTTCGGTTTTGGAATAGGTGGTGCCCACCGCAAAGTTTCGGTATTGGAACGCGCTGATGAGAAACTGGGTTCCGGCGATCTGGCTCAACCCACCTAATGCGCCAAAAATGAGAAACGCGCTGTTTATCTCCGGCAGTGTTTCATCCGACAGCTGAATAATTACATATAGATAAATTGCGGCAAACGGCAGGCCGAAGACAAAACGCGAATAGGTCGCGCCCAGCGTCGATAAGTCACCGACCAAATATTTCTGCAAAGCGGAGCGTAGGTTTTGCCCAAACGCGGCCGCGATGGTGATTGGGATCCAGAGTTCCAAGATGTACCGATATCCAAACGACCCGCTCTCTTCTCAGAGAACGGGTCGACATGTTCTTCTCCTCAGCACCGTGGAGAGGTGCCGGAGCAGGGCTTAGCCTTCCATCGTGAAGGCGAAAAGTTTGTTTTGGTCTAAGTCGCGGAAATAACCGCCCCAAACCATGCCGCGGGAGCCGGGTTCACCTTCGTCGGTGCCGCCAAGCTCGAGCGCTTTCTTGTAAACCTTCTCCGCCATTTCTTTCGACCCGACATTCAGCGCAATCATGGTGCCGTTGCCGTTGGTCGCTTTCTGTTCATCGTAAGGTTTGCAGACCGCAAACATAGGTTCGCCGGGGTTTTGGGCATAAATGACAATACGGCCATCATTCATGATTTGATTGGCGCCGATTTCACCAAGCAATGCATCATAAAACGCAACGGCTTTGTCTAAATCATTCGTGCCGACAGTTGTGTATCCAATCATGTGGTCTTCCTAGGTTTTCTCGTGAGTGACTAGAACAACGACGTGACGTCGATGTCCTCCGAACCTGCCGGGAGACTGAATAGCATGCCATCGACACCTAGGGTAATGGGGCCATTGAACGCATCGCGCGTGCCCTTGAGATAATAGGGGTTCAAAAACGGGGCCGGCACGGGCGGCACCACATGGTGAAGAACCAGGTGACTTACGCCGGCTTCCGTCGCGGTTTCCGCGGCCTCGATGGGTGTTGCATGATAGTCCAATATGTCATGCATGATTTTCGAGAGGACAGTAAGGCCGCGGCTGTCGGCAACGTCTTTCATTTTGCCGACCCATTCCGCATTGAGAGATTCGTGAACCAGCAAATCGGCACCTTGAGCATTGTCGATGATGTTTTGGTGTTTCACCGTATCGCCGCTGATCACCACGGACCGACCCTTATAGTCAATGCGGTACCCAACGGCGGGTTCGATAGGGCTGTGGTCCACACCAAACGCCGTCACCGTCACGCTGCCGTCGTTGTAGACTTCCACGGATCCATTGAGGCCGATGGCACTAAACGGCTTCGGCGCCCCGCCCGCACCGGAAGGGGGTACGATATCCGCCCCGTGGTGGGCTGTCCTGTAACCACCATCCAGCCGATACGCCGCGTTGAAGCCTTCCACCACTTGGGTAACACCAATGGGGCCATGCACCGGAACAGGCTCGGTATGGTTTCCTTGAACCCAGCGCAATGTCAGCAGTTCGCCCAATCCATCGATATGGTCGGAATGGAAGTGGGTCAGGAAAATGGCCTCGATGCTTCCCACAGGCAGGCGCATGCTGCCAATGTTCCGCGTGCCGCCGCTGCCGATATCCACCACAAACACTTTTTCGCCGGCAAGAACGATTGTACACGGACCACTTCGGCTGAGATCGGGAAGGGGGGACCCCGCACCACACAGCCCCACGTGAAGGCCATCCACCAGATCGTCTGCCGCGCTGGTACCGATATTCTGTTCAATGGCGCGGGTGAACATGCGTTCGCCAATTTGCACTTTGAACAATTGAACGATGGCGAACACGGCAACCGCCAAAACGGCCACACCAATTGCTATGTTTCTGAACATGCCCCCGACCTTTTCTGTTATTTATCCACGCAAAACAATTGGCACAAATATAGACAATAGTTTGTGTTTTTTAAAGACGGGGGCTAATCGGCAGTGGCGGTTTTGGGCGGAATATGAGGAACGTCCTCTTCGGAACGGCCCTCTAAATCGTCGGTTGAAGGGGCGAGGTCTTCTTTCGCGTCCGTCTGCTCTTCGCTGGCGAAGCTCGCAATGATCGACGCGGCGTTTCCAAGATCTTTTGAGACCGTAACCCGTTGTTCCGCGGTGAGCGATGCAACGTCTTCCAGCTTGTTGATGGTTTCCAAACGCTCCCGTAATCCGGTGCCGTTGGCGATTTGGATGGAAATGCCGGGGCGGGCATTGAGTTCCAGCAGAAGGGGGCCTTTGTCCCGGTCCAGCACAACGTCGACCCCTAAGTACCCAAGGTCGGTCACGTCAAAGGCGCGGGCGGCCATCAACAACACATCATCCCAATTGGGAATGTGAATGCCGGACAAAGATTGCATCGTGTCCGGATGAACGCTGATGGGGCGGTCATATTGCATGGCACTTGTGGTGGTGCCCGTGGCGAGATCAACCCCTACACCCACGCCGCCTTTGTGCAAGTTCGCTTTTCCGTCGGAGTCCGCCGTCGGCAAGCGCACCATGGCGGCGACGATAAACCCTTTCAGCACAATGACGCGGATGTCCGGCACGCCTTTGAACGACACATCATCGAACAAAGGATCGAAATTCACTTTGTATTCGACCATGGCGATGTCCGGCTGTCCGCCCAAACTGTACATGCCCGACATGATGTTGTTCACGTGAAACCGTATGCGGTCATTCGTAATGCGGCGCCCATTGGCCAAACGCCAGCCGCCGGCCATGGGACCGTCGATTACTAAAATGCCATTGCCTTGCGCGCCTTGTGCCGGTTTGATCACAAAACCGGGCGCACCCTGAACAATTTTTTCAAGCGCGCCGATGTCCCGCGCGGATTCAAGAGTGCCAAGTAAAGGCGGGACAGGAATGTGCGCCTGCAGGGCAAGTTGTTTCGTTTCAATCTTATTGTTCACCAAACGGTGCAAGCGGCGCGGGTTAAACGCGCTCACATATTTGACGTTGCGTTCATTCAGCCCGATAACGCCGGACTTTCGCAAAAATTGAAACGTCTTAAACACTTGGGTTTTGCTGCACCATATGACGGAAACGCCAGATTTCGCTGAGCCTCATGCCCGTATAGCGTCCCATTAACAAACAGATCGCCATCAGTATGAACAAAGTCTCCGGGAAGGTGAACATGAAATGCTCCACCAGATTATTGGTCATGACCAAATAGCAGATACTTGCCACCACCAGGCTGCCGGCGCCCTGTTTCATGGCTTCCGTACCCGAATATTCTTCCCACACAATCGACATGCGTTCGATGGTCATGGTCAGGATCACCATGGGAAACAGCGACACGGACAGGCCGATGGAGCGGTTCGATTCATTCATCAGCAAAGTGATGCCCACCATACAGACGACGATAAACACCAGCACCACGGCGAGCCTCGGCACCAACAGCAATTGCAAGCGCTCTAGATAGATGCGCATGGTCAAGCCCAGGCCCACCAACACCGTGAACAGAATGATGCCATTGAGCAACGCGGTTTCACGAAAGGAAATACCGATCAACACGGGCATGAAGGTGCCAAGCGTCGACACGCCGATGAATTGGCGCAAAAACACCAGCAGCACAATGCCCACGGGGATGGTGATCAGTACCTTGTACACAAGCTGGGTGGTCAGCGGCAGGTCTTGAAAACCGAAACCCACCAGGGGTGAGGGCACGCCATTGCCGCCGGACTGTTGGGCCAATTCTTGCGCCAAACGCGAACCGGAGCTGAGGGCGATTTGCGCATCCAGTGCGCGCACGCCGCGCGCATCAATCAGCCGTTCGGTGCCGTACCAAATGGGAAAGAAGCTGGCCGGTTCGTCGTCGATGAAGTAGCGGAAGTCGCGGCCATCGGCGCGGTATTCCAGCCAGTGTTTGATTTCGGCCCGGCGCCGCGCCTCCGTCAGGTAGACACCGTTGGCGATGCGGGCCGAAATTTTCTGCTGCGCGAAGACTTCCACAGCCAGCGCTAGTTTATTCACGGGCGCCGGCAGATCCGGCATCAGGCTTTGGACCTCGTCGGACGGATTGATCGCAAAGATGTCATCCAATGCGATCAAGGCAAAAGACCGCGCATCGGCCGACTGCCGCCGCAAGCGGTCCCCCCACACCAACAGGGCTTGGGCACGGATCGGGTCCGGTGCTTGCGATTCCTGACGGGAACTGCCGAATTTTGCATTGTCGCCGAAATCGGATCGCCGGTTCTCGCCGACAATTTGGGCACGATAGCGCAGGACTTTTCGGTCACTGGGAAAGCGATGGGTCCAAACCGCTTTTCGGTTGCTGGACACGTCATCGTCCATCAAGCTGAGACCGAAGGGGCCGTTGAAGAATTGCTCTTCCAGAATGTTGGTTTCGTTCCGGGCAACCGGAATGAACACTTCCAGACGCGCCGGCTGATCCATCGCGTCGAATTCCAAATAGGTCTCGAAGTCCCAAATGGTACGCTCCGTATCCGGAAAAATCGGATAATCAAGCTGCACCACTTTGGTATAGATGATCAGCAGACCCGCAGACGCCAACACCCAGGCAAACAGCAAGCTTTGTCGCAGGCTACTCCCCACTCAAGGCCTCGCAGTTTGGTTGGCTGACAAAGGTGCGGCTGGGATCCACCAACACGCGGGCGGCCAGGAACTCGCGGCCGATCAGAATGTCATAGTTGAAATGACCGCGATCGGCCAAATTCACTTCCGCATGGGCGTAAATATCGCCCAGACAAATGGGCATGCGAATGACCGGGCGTTTCAGCAGACCGCCTTCTTTCTTTTTAATATAGGCAAAGCGCACCACATTTTGGTCATAGCGGATGATGCGGCCGTTTTTGCCCTTGAGCTTGAATTTCACCCAGGTGTCTTTCTCACCCTTTTTGTACATTTGTACGTCATAGGCATGGACGGAACTTGAATCGGCGCCCGTGTCCAGCTTGCCTTTCATTTTGAGGCCAAGCTTTCCTATCAGCACATTTTCCACCCAGCCAAAAGCGTTGGGGGTGGGGCCAATAGCGGCCTGCGCTTCGGACGCAGAGGTGGCCGGCGCCCACACCAGGGCGCCCAGGAACAGGCTGCAAAAAAGTGATCGGATCAGCATAAAAGTGCTCACTCCGGTTAAGGTTAGCCAAGTTGGGGTGAATCAGGGCCAAGGCGCCGTAAAATACGTCACCCGCCGGAATTTGAATACACCCAATTGATAAACAAACTCTGGGGGTCACTACATACGCACATATAGCGCAAAAAGGGCGGGTTTGCAGGTAGAACGCACCCTTCCCAGCCGCCGGCGCGCTTGATCGCGCCCAACCATGGCAAAATTGAGACCATGGGGGAAGAGGGGCATTCGCGGCAATTAGAACCACTAAAACGAAAGAAAAACACGTGGATCTGTGCGGGCTTTCCGTTAGGTTGGGCGCCAATAAAAGTTAACAACATGAGGAGGATCGTCCCATGGGGCGTTTGGACAATAAAGTCGCCATCATCACCGGGGGCGCGGGCGAAATCGGCCAGGCGGCCGGCGCGCTGTTCGCCAAGGAAGGCGCGCGGGTTCTGCTCGCGGACCTCAATGAAGAAAAACTGCAAGAGGCGGTGGCCGCCATTGGCGGCAATTCCGTCAGCTATTGCGTCACCGATGTGACCAAGGCGGAAGACAATCAGGCCATGGTGGCGTGCGCCGAAGAACGTTATGGCGGTGTGGATGTGTTCCTGGCCAATGCGGGTGTGGAAGGCCTGGTGAAGCCGATCCCGGACTACACCGAAGCGGATTTCGATCATGTGATGAACGTGAATGTGAAGGGCGTCTTCCTGGGCCTGCAAGCCGCCGTGCCCGCGCTCAAAAAACGCGGCGCCGGCAGCATCGTCATCACCTCGTCGGTGGCGGGTGTGGAAGGCTACGGCAACATTCTTCCCTATGTCACCAGCAAGCACGCCGTCGTGGGCATGATGCGCTCCGCCGCGAAGGAATGCGCCGCCGACAAGATCCGCGTCAACACGGTCAACCCGTCGCCCGTGGATGGCCGCATGATCAGCAGTCTGAACGAAGGCATGAGCGATATGGTCGGTGTGAATGCCGCCGACCTGACCGCCGCCTCGAAGGCGGCCATTCCACTGCAGCGCTACGCCCGCCCGGATGAAATCGCGCAAGTAATGTTGTTCCTGGCGAGCGACGATGCCTCTTGGGTCACGGGCTCGGTGTACATGGCGGATGGCGGCAACACCACCTAGCCGCCCTTGCGCTTACCGAAACGCATTCATGAAGGTTTCGGTATTGTCGCCGAAGACATTCTCCGGATCGCCCGCCAAGAGCACATGGCGCGCGGCCGACAGGCCGCCAATGCCGAGCTGAGAGATGATATTTGGCTGCGGCCTGAACAGTTCGCGGAATGTATCCGCGCCATTATCAAGACCGAGGATATAGGCATACATATCGCCGGTTGCGCGGCAAACGATTCTCTTTTCGTCAGCACTCTGAGCAGGCCGGAGCCCTGTGATCACTTCCAACGGGCCTTGTTGCAGGCGGCCCAACACGGCATTCGCCGTTAGTTGAATGCTTAACTGCGCCCCAAACTGATCATAAGCGACAAGTGTGCTGGAGGCGTTTTTAACGATCGCGACCATGGTGTCGATTAAGTCTTTGTTGAGGCTGTCGCCAATGGCACGGTTAAAGGCGTCGGGGTCCACAGGATCGCCGAATTGCGCACCGTAAGACCATTGGTAACACATGTCTGCATTATCAAATTCCAAGCGGCGAAGGATGTTCACGCTCGTCTGGAAGAACGCAACAATGTCTTCGTCGCGCGCATAGGGCATCTTCGCGAAGACCATGGTGCCGCTAAATTCTTCGCCAATTTTCTGTGCTTCCGCCATCAACGCTTTTTCACCGCCTGTTCGATAGGCGTCGCGCAGTCTTTGTTTGATTTCTTCTTCTTTTTCCGGGTCACCGTCGGTGATGGCTTCGAACAGCGGCTCCGCCATCAGTTTGTCGAGTTCTTCGTCGAGGACCGCGGTTTGGCCCGTGGCATCTCGTAACAACGGACCAAGATGAGGCTCTATATAAGGCGAGATAAAGCGCGGCAGCGCCACCACACCCGCCACGACAAAAACGGTGACAATGATCGATTGCGCCCGTCCGCCAAAAAGCCCGCTGAGTAAACCGCCTACAGCACCGGCGATGCCCCCGCTCAACCCTGCAATGATGAGTGATGCCCAATCCATTTGTTACGCCCCCACTTTTACTTAATCCTACCAAGAGTAGGACTTCCCCCAATGCCACTATTATAAGATGTAGGCTTGTGGGCGCAAGATGCGTCGCGCACCCCGATAATTGGTGCGTCGACCTGCTGTCGGTGCTGGCCTATGATGGTGGGCTTGAAACGAAACGTCACAGGATAGTTGCATGGCAGATCACCTCGCCACCATCACGTGGGACCGTGGAGACCAGGTCTTCACCGACAATAAATATAGCCGCGTCCACACCTGGACGTTTGATGGCGGCGTGACGGTGCCGGGCTCGCCCTCGCCGGCGGTGGTGCCCGTGCCCCTGTCACGAGAAGACGCGGTGGACCCGGAAGAAGCCTTCGTTGCCGCAATCGCGTCGTGTCACATGTTGTGGTTTTTGGATCTTGCGCGCCGTGCCGGGCACACGGTGGACCGCTATCAAGACGCCGCGGTGGGCCACATGGCGCGCCAAGACGCAGGCATTTTCTGGATCGACAAGGTGGACCTGAACCCGAAGATCTCTTTCAGCGGGAACGTGCCCACGGCGGAGCAGATCCATGCCCTGCATGAGGAAGCGCATCGTCTGTGTTTCATCGCCAATTCGGTGAAGTCGGAGATCGTGGTCAACGAATGAGGGGTCTTTTTGCCGCTATTCTAATGAGTTTGGGGCTGGCCGCCGTGCAGGCGGAAGAGGCCGTGCCTAACCTAACGGAAGTGGAGAGTTGCGGCCGCACCTTCCTGGAACTAGACGGGCAGGCGGCAACAGGGCTTACTTGGGCGGGCTATGGCAAGGCGTTCGATACGCTCTGGGGCGTGCCGGCCTATTCCAACGGCACGAAGGTGCGCGCCGCCTGTTATCAGTGTACGGAAGCCGTACATCGTTTTGTGCGCTATATGTATGGGGTGGAAAGTTATTATTGCGGCGTGCCGGTGATGGGCAATGCGCGCTATGTGGCGCGGAACCTTGACGGCTATTTTGGAATGCAAACACGGTCCACGGCGCGCATCGCCCCTTACAAAATCCGCCTAGAGAATTTTTTCAACGGGGAAACGGCGTGCCGGCCCGTGACGGGCGCCGTGGTCTCGCTGGAGATCACGTTTTCGGAAGATCCGTGTGACGCAAAAACCGGCAAGGGCGGCGCCTGTGCCACCCAAACCAAAACCTCCGCCTATGACGGCGCGAACGGCGCGGGCCATGTGGCCATCATCCGGAGCTTGGCCGAACAAGCGGATGGCTCTTTCGAGGGGGAGCTTTTTGCGCAACACGGCCGCATGTATTCCGCGCGGGAAGCCAATCGCGGCGCTGCCATCGCGCCGGGGCGCATTCGGTTCACGCAAGATGAGGCGGGCGCCTGGCGCGGTTGGTGGTGGACGCCGAAGCCCGACGGAACGTTTCGCACCCCACCCATGCCGGTGATTTCCTGGACCAATCCGGTGATCGTCGGGCGCGATGCAGCGGAAGATGAGTTGACCGAGCTGCCCGTTGAAACCGCGTGCGCGGATGTGGCGCCAAGCTCGAGTTGGGCGAAGGGCTGCGAACAGATAAGGGCGGGCCGGAAATTGTCCACCGAATAGACCGTCATTCTCTGTCCGTCATCCTCGAGCAATGCTCGGGGATCCATCGACTTTATCGCTTGTATCTTGCGTCAACCGTTTTTGTGGGGCTGTCTCGCCCATGGATACCCGCCTTCGGCGAGGATGACGTCAGAAAGTTGGGCGACGCCTTGCCCGTTTCTTTATTCGTCATTACCGGTAAGCAGCCCATCAGGCTGCGCATCCGGGTAATCCAGATCTGAGGTTCGGTCACACCGTGAACCCGACCTGGATCACCCGGACTCACTTTCTGACGAAAGTTCCCCGGGTGATGACGATTTTTGAGTTGAATTATGTCGTTATCCCCGCTTCGGCGTGCCCATTCTCTGGCGGGTCTGCCATTCCGGATCGATCCAGGTGTCCACCTGCGCGCGGGGCAGGGGCGCCTTGCCTAAAATCGCATCCGCCGCTTTTTCCGCCGCCATGATGGTGGGGGCGTTGATATTGCCATTCAACACAGTAGGGAAAATGGAACTGTCCACCACCCGCAAGCGGTCAATCCCGATCACGCGGCAATCCGTGTCGATGACAGTGCCCGGGTCATCGGCCGTACCCATGCGGCACGTGCCCGTGGGGTGATAGGCGCTTTCCACATTTTCTTTCACCCAAGAATCGATCGCGTCGTCGGACGTCACATCGACACCGGGCTGGATCTCGTCTCCGCGATAGGTATCCATCGCGGGCTGCGCGATAATCTCCCGCGTGAGGCGGATGCAACGGCGCCAGTCCTCAATATCATCCTGATGCTGAAGATAATTGAATAATATTTCGGGCGCGTCATGGGGTGTGGCAGAGCGCACATGTACATGGCCCCGACTTTTGGGTTTGTTGGGGCCCACATGCACCTGAAAGCCATGGCCGTTAAATGCCGCCGTCCCGTCATAGCGCATGGCGGCCGGCAGGAAGTGGTACTGAATGTCTGGCCATTTCTGTCCGGCTTTGGAGCGGATGAACGCACAAGATTCAAAATGATTGGTCGCCCCAAGTCCCGTGCGGGTGGCCAGCCAACGCGCGCCGATCCACGCTTTGCTCAGCATTCCTAAACGGCTGTTCAACGTGATGGGCTGTGTACAGATGAATTGAAAATAAACTTCCAAATGGTCTTGCAGGTTTTCGCCCACACCGGCCAAGGCATGCGTCACCTCTATGCCGCGATCTTTCAGCGTGTCCGGCGCGCCGATGCCGGACCGTTCCAACAGGGTTGGGGAGCCGAAAGCACCCGCGCTGAGGATGATCTCTTTCGCGGCCGACACCTCCTGCCACGCGCCGTGGCGGAAATAGCGAAGAGCTGTTGCCCGCTTGTCGTCTAGCACAACTTTGTCCACCAGCGCATCTGTGATCACGGTCAGGTTTCGGCGCCGGCGGGCGGGTTTCAGGTACGCTCGCGACGTTGATTCCCGAACGCCCCCGCGCACGGTCATGTGCATGGCGCCAAAGCCTTCTTGGGCATAGCCGTTGTAATCGTCCGTTACCGGATAGCCCGCCTCTTCCCCGGCTTGGATAAAGGCGGTGTAGAGCGGGCTGAAGGTCATATTGTTGCCGCCCGTCACCCCCAGCGGACCAGTGCCGCCACGATAGGCGTCTTCGCCACCGGCCCAGCTTTCCGCTTTCTTGAAATAGGGCAGGCACTCCGCATAGCCCCAGCCCTTGGCGCCCAAGGCTTCCCATTCGTCAAAGTCGCACCGGTGCCCGCGCACATAGACCATGCCGTTGATAGACGAGGTGCCGCCCAAGCCTTTGCCGCGCGGCGTATCGATTTGCCGTCCGTCCAAATAGGGTTCCGGTTCCGACCAATAGCCCCAATTGTAAAGCGGATTGGCCATGGGGTAGGACAAGGCGCTGGGCATCTGCACCAGCACGTGCCGGTCGCTGCCGCCGGCTTCCAACAAAGCCACACGGTTCGCTGGGTTTTCAGACAGGCGGTTCGCCAGCACGCAGCCGGCGGACCCCGCCCCCACAATCACGTAATCGAAATCGTGCACGTGGGTCAGTATCCCGGTGGGGGGGTGAAGCCGCCCACTTCCTGGGTGATGAGGCGTGCGAATTCGATACAGGTGTAGTCATTAAATTCCGTACTGACCGCCTGCAGGCCGATGGGCAAGCCGTCGCGCGCCGGGCCCGTGGGGAACACCGTGCTGGGCAAATAGCTGCCGGTGATAAAACCGGCCCAGAATAATTGTTGGAAATATTTTTGTTCCGTGTTGTCGACGGTCAGCATACGGTCTTGGAACGGCGTGTGGTCGTGGGGAAAAGCCGTGGTGGCCACTTGTGGGCAAATCAAAATGTCCCACTCCTCAAAGAAGGCACGCCAGGCCAGCCGTAAATGTTCCCGCTGGTTGGAATAGGAGAGCCAGTCGCGATGGTCCTGCACGGTGGAGCGCATCATGGACGCGGAAATGGACTGATCGTTCGGGTCCATGTCGGCGACAATCTTTTTGCGGCGGTCGATTTCATCCTGCGGAAAACCCGCGGCGGTGACCGCGTTCAACATATAGAGATAGACGCGATAGGCATCTTCCATATTAATTTGGGGGCGGGCCGTATCCGACACCGTGGCGCCGTGTTTTGACAGGACCTCGCCGATTTCCTGCACCCGGTCGGACATGGCTTTGCTGACCGGGGCCATGTCATCACTGGGCATGATCGCCACCCGAAACTCGGATAGTTTTGTTTTTGTTGGCTTGGGCAAGGTGAGGGTCCAGCCGCCAGAAGACATGGGGTCCGCGCCCGCGACGATGTCCATGGAAAGCGCCAAGTCCTCCGCGCTGCGGGCAAGTGGCCCCAACACGGCAATGTCCGGCGGGGCCAACATGCCCGGCAAAGCGTGGCCTTGGGATGGCACAATGCCCCAGGTAGGTTTATGTCCGTATACACCGCAATAATGCGCCGGGTTTCGGATTGACCCGCCAATGTCGGACCCGCTTTCAAGGGCGGTCAGGCCGGCGGCCAAGGCGGCGGCGGACCCGCCGGAGGAGCCGCCCGGCGTGCGCGTTAAATCCCACGGGTTATGGGTGGTGCCGTAAATGTCGTTATAACTTTGAAAGTCCGCCAAATTCGCGGGCACATTGGAAAGCCCCATGAAATGGGCCCCAGCACCTTTTAAGCGCGTGACCACCTGAGCATCGGTCTGGGCGATATTATCCGCGAAGGGCGGCAGACCCCAGGTGGTGGGCAGGCCTTCCACATTATAGGCCTCCTTGATGGTCATGGGGATACCGTGCAAGGGCCCCAAATCCTCGCCTTTGGCAAGCGCGGCGTCCGCGGCATCGGCGGCGGTGCGGGCACGCTCAAAATTATGAACCGGTACCGCGTTCAGTTCCGGATCATATTTTTCGATCCGGCCGATATACATATCCGTCAACTCGCGAGAGCTTATCTCCTTGGATTTGATTTTTTTGACAAGGGTCGTGGCGCTCTCAAAGGCCAGGGGGGTGTCGGGCATGGGGCGGGACCTCCGATGTATTTTTTTGTTGGGTGTAAACCTACCCTGCTGACAGCCCCGTGTCAGCAAACATGACAATCTGTCAGGGCAGTTTTGTGATATAGTACTATTTGAGGGAGGCGTTGATGGAGAAATCCTATGGCGCCTGAAGAACGCATTTTCTTTCATTTCACACGATGGGGAAGCAACTTCACCCCCACCCGCCGCTTCGCGGCGACCTCCCCCATCAGGGGGAGGTAGGGAAACTGGCCGCTTGCTCTTCCTCCCCCCTTGATGGGGGGAGGATAGGAGGGGGGTGTCCTTCGGATTTTTGGATGAACCCCATGCGCCCAGTATTTGCAGGGCCGATGGACCCTGCTATCACCCTGGCCATGACACATTTGGATCAAAAAATGCGCGAGGCGCTGGCGGCCCGGGACTCGGCGGGGCTGTTACGCCAATTGCGCCAGGAAACGGCCGGCATTGACTTTTCCTCCAACGATTATTTGGGCGTCAGCCAATCGGACGAGGTGGCGGCCCGCGCCGCTGAACGGCTCAAGACACAATCACAGACGAAGCTAGGCAGCACGGGCTCGCGCCTCATCTCAGGCAATGACCAGGCAACGGAAGCGCTCGAAGCGCAGATCGCTGCGTTCCACAAGGCGGACGCAGGGCTCATTTTCGGGTCGGGCTATGCCGCCAATACGGGGCTGCTGTCCTGCTTACTGGGGGCCGGGGACACCCTGATCATGGACGAATTGATCCATGCCAGCATGATTGACGGGGCGCGGCTTTCTAAAGCCGACCGCATCATCTTCAAACACAATGATCTCACCTCGCTGGAAGATGCGTTGCGCCAAGCTCAGGGCGCGAAGGTGATCTGCGTCGAATCCGTCTATTCCATGGATGGGGACGTGGCGCCTTTACCGGCGATGGTTGCCTTGGCGGAAAAATTCGATGCGTCGCTTGTGGTGGACGAAGCGCACAGCACCGGTATCTATGGCGATCGGGGACAAGGCTTGGTGGTCTCGCTCGGGTTGGAAGATCGCGTCTTTGCGCGCGTGCACACCTTCGGCAAAGCGCTTGGCCTCCATGGGGCGGCGGTTGTGGGGTCGCAGACCTTACGTGACTACCTCATCAATTTTGCCCGGCCGTTCATTTTTGCAACAGCCCCCACGCCGCATACCATTGCCAATATCCAGGCGGTATACGACTTGCTGCCGGATATGGAGGCGCGGCGTAAAGCCCTCTTTGAGCGGATCACCTATTTTCGCCGAAAGTGTTCCGAAAGCGGGGCCACGTGGCTGGATAGTGAAACCTGGATCCAGGCCCTGATCATGCCGGGCAATACGCGTGTGCGGGCCTTGGCCAATGAGTTACGGCAACAGGGGCTGTGGACCGTGCCCATTGTCAGCCCCACAGTGCCGGTGGGGATGGAGCGCATTCGCATTTGCCTCCATTCTTTTAATTCGGACGCTGACATTGACCGTCTGTTCCAAGCGATCGCGGACTGTACGCCGGCCTTTGAAGAAGGGGCCGTGCGATGAAAGGATGCGTGATCGCAGGCATCGGCACAGAGATCGGCAAGACCGTGGTGTCGGCGGTGTTGGTGGAAGCCTTCGGGGCCGACTATTGGAAACCTGTGCAGTCGGGCGGGCTGGACCATACAGATACGGATGAAGTGCGGTCCTTGGTGTCCGCGACCGACCGGGTGTTTCATCCGGAAGGGTATCGGTTAGAGGTGCCGGCCTCGCCCCACGCATCGGCCGCGGCCGCGGGGGTGACGATTGATCCGGCAAAACTTTCCCTGCCGAAGACGGACCGATTTTTGGTGGTCGAATTGGCGGGCGGATTGCTGGTGCCGCTGAACGATACGGCGTTGAATATTGACCTGCTGGAAGGCTGGGGGCTGCCGGTGGTGCTGGTCTCAAACTATTACTTGGGCAGCATCAACCACACCTTGCTCAGCATTGAAGCCTTGAAACGGCGCAACATTCCGCTTGCCGGGCTTGTGTTCAATGGGGAACCGGTGCCGGAAACCCGGTCGGTCATTCTGTCCTATAGCGGGGAACGCGTGTTGCTCGATCTGCCGCAGACGGATCAGGTGACGCCGGACTTTGTGCGGGCGCAGGCCAAGGAGGTTGCGGATGTCTGACCGCGAAGTGATTTCCGAAGACGATCTCAAATTTGATCGCGATCATCTGTGGCACCCTTATACGTCGATGACGGCGCCCTTGCCGGTTTATCCGGTGGAAAGCGCCCGGGGTGTGCGGATTAAATTGTCCAGCGGCGAAGATTTGATCGACGGCATGTCGTCCTGGTGGGCGGCGATCCACGGTTATAACCATCCGCGCCTCAATGCGGCGATTGCCGATCAAATGAAAGATATGTCCCATGTGATGTTTGGCGGGATCACGCACAAACCGGCCATCGAGTTGGGGCGCAAGCTGGTGGCGTTGTCGCCGGAGGGGCTGGAGCATGTGTTTTTGTGCGACAGCGGGTCGGTTTCCGTCGAAGTGGCCATTAAGATGGCGGCGCAATATTGGCAAGCCAAGGGTGTGACCAGCAAAACGAAATTGCTCACCATCCGGTCCGGCTATCACGGGGATACGTTTCAAGCCATGTCGGTGTGCGACCCCGTCACGGGCATGCACGAATTGTTTCGAGGCATTCTGCCCACTCATTTCTTCGCGGATATGCCCCAGGTGAAGTTTCATCAGCCGTGGGATGGCTCGGACATTGCGTCTTTTGAGACGCTCATCCGCGAGAACCACGAAACGATCGCCGCCGTCATCTTGGAACCCATCGTGCAAGGGGCGGGCGGCATGCGGTTTTATCACCCGGCCTATCTGCGCGGTGTGCGAAAACTGTGTGATGACCATGATGTGCTGTTAATCGCCGATGAAATCGCCACCGGGTTCGGCCGGTCCGGAACCATGTTTGCCTGCGACCATGCCAGCATCTCGCCGGACATTATGTGTGTGGGCAAGGCGCTAACCGGTGGCACCATGACTTTGGCGGCGGCGCTTGCCTCGCGAAAGGTGGCGCACGGCATATCGCAAGGGGATGCCAATGGCGGCCTGTTCATGCACGGGCCCACCTTTATGGGCAACCCGCTCGCCTGCGCCGCGGCGAATGCCAGCATTGACCTTCTGACCGGCCAGGACTGGGAAGAACGCGTGCTCGATATCCAACACGGGCTTGCTGTGGGGCTTGCGCCCTGTAATGAAATTGCCACGGTAGACGATGTGCGGGTGCTGGGCGCCATCGGCGTTGTGGAAATGAAAGACCCGGTCAATGTGGCCGCATTACAGCGGGAATTCGTCAAACGGGGGGTGTGGATCCGACCTTTTGGCAAGTTGGTTTATGTGATGCCGCCTTACATCATCAACGAAGATGAATTGACGGTGCTCACCCGGGCCATGGTGGAGGTGTTGCGCCAAGTGTGAGGTGTGGCGACCTTAGATGAGGGCCGCAATGTGAGGCCTGTCACAAAACCGTAATGGTTTTTGGGGGCGGCTTCAGAGGTGTAGCGGCCGTCACACGAAAAAGAGATGGGGCTCCTTATCTCGCCATCATCGCGACGGGCGATGGAGAGATGGAGGAGATTATCGTGTTGAACTTTTTCGTATACTTCCAAGGTGCAATGGCCAAAAGCCGGTCTCATGACCGGCGGGACTATCAGCACACGGCGGAAGAAACCGAATGCTTTAACCGGCGTTTGGGCAAGATGCGGAAAAAGACCTACCTCTCATTCCGCGTCTCGAAATAGCGGGGGCAAGGCTTGGGGCTCGAGGTAGCGGGTCGGGCCCCAAGCCGGCTCTTTGACATGTTGGATTTACTTTAAGAGCGATAAGGCGTCGTGGTCGATCGCTTGCTGGGCATGACGCTTGGCCATGGCCATGAACATATCGTCGCCCCGCTCGGTACGGCCTACCACCATCGACGCGATGACGGCCATAACATAGCCGGAAAAGCTGAACCGGCGATAATGTGCCCACAGATCATCGAAGGCATAGGTGACGCCATATGCGGATAAGCCATCATGATAGCGTTTGACCAGGTCTTTTTCGTGTTGTTGCCGGTCTTCCGGCAACAGGCCCGCCCCGATGAAATAGGACACGTCCGCCGCACCGGCCCCATAGCCGACGGTCTGCCAGTCGACGACCGCTAAAGGGTAGCCCCCGTCTTCGGTGCCGAACAACATATTGTCCAGGCGGTAATCGCCATGGGTCACGCAGCGAGGGCCGTCATAACGCGTTGCGAATTGTTCGAAGACGGTGGAAAATTCCGTACCAAGATCAAGTTCATCTTTGGTGAGGCGGTCTTGATAACGGTCTTTGAAGCCTTCCCACAGAAGAAGGTAAACATCCGGCCCGAGCGTGAAAGATGACTTGCTGCTGCCGGACAGCCAATCGAAATCATCCAGGGATTCATCGCCCCAGCGCGGCCCGTGCAGCTTCGCGATTTCATCCATGGCGCGGACAGCATGGTCGGCGGAACAGCCGGTGATCTGGTCGCCCTGAACGGCGGGCGCTAAATCTTCCATCATCAACACGAAATTGTGGGTTTCTTCTTCGAAGTCCACATAGAGCGGAACGGGCGTTTGGATATCGACCGTGGGCTTGATGTGTTTGTAGAAATTCGCCTCGCGCTTATAGGTCAGTTGAGACGTGCCGGCAGCCCGGCTTTCCGGGTCTGACGACGGAAATTTGCCCACAATCGTATCCGGCGCCGTGCGGTCTCCGTCAAAGGAAAGTGCGAATCGGACATTCTGCCCGACCTGACCCGTTCCCACGTTCTTTTTTGTGAAGCCGGTGACGGTCCCGCTGTAGCCCGCTTGCGCCAATACGTCGGTGAGCCAGCTGGACGTTACGTCATCTGGATTGTGGATAAGAGCCAAATTGCCCATGGAATTGTTACCTCTCTGCGGTCGGTTGTGGATTCGTTCCAACCTGCATCTATCTTCTTGAGCCGACTATAGGCGGTGTGTAGGTTCGAAACAACGAAACAACGAAACACGGAAACGCGAGAGATCCCATGACAAAAACACCAGAGGAACTGCAGCAGGAACAGGCCGAGTATTGGGACGGCGAAGGCGGGGATACTTGGCTCGACAATTACGATGCCATCGAACAATCTCTTGTTGGGTTTCAGGATATCGCGATTGAGGCAGCTGCCCCAGCGCCGGGGGAAACAGTCATTGATATAGGATGTGGGACCGGCGGCACCACCCAAGCCTTGGCCGAGAAAATCGCGGGCGACGGTCACGCGATGGGGGTAGATATTTCGAACTTGCTTATCGATACCGCACGGGAACGGGCCGCGGCGGCGGGTGTCACGAACGCGACGTTCGAAGTGGCGGATGCCGGGAGCTTCCCGTTTAAGGCCGGATCAGCGGATCTTCTGTTTTCCCGTTTTGGGGTAATGTTTTTCGGCGATCCCTATGGGGCATTTGCCAATCTCCATAAGGCGTTGAAACCCACCGGCCGCATGACCTTTGTCTGCTGGCAGGAAATCGCGAAGAACCCGTTTTTCACCGTGCCGTTATTTGCGGCATTTTCCATCTTGGAACCGCCGGCCCGGCCAGAACCCCGTTTGCCCGGCCCGTTTGCCTTTGCCGAAGATGATTACGTGAAAGACATTCTATCGAAGGCCGAGTTCAACAATATCGATATTCAGGCGCGCGAATTGATACTGACGCGAACGGTAGAAGGTGACTTAGAACGCACCGCAGAGTTTTTCATGAAGGTGGGGCCGGTAAAGCGCCTGCTGGAAGGCCATCCAGACGGTACAGTGGAAAAAGTGCGGGCTGCAATTGCGGAGGCTCTGTCCTCTTATGCTGAGGATGGGAAAGTTTCCCTTCCAGGGGCCGTATGGTTGGTGCAAGCAACCGCGTAAGATTTAGAACTGCATCGGACAAGAATGATGACTCTCAAAAAAGTGCTGATCGCCAATCGCGGCGAGATTGCCATTCGTATTGCCAGAGCGGCGGCAGACCTCGGCATCGAAACGGTCTCGGTGTTTTCCGAAGATGATGCAGCGTCATTGCACACGCGCAAGACCGATCAGGCCATAGCGCTGTCGGGGCAGGGAGCCGCGGCCTATTTGGACGGTGCGCAGATCATCTCCAAGGCACAGGAAAGCGGATGTGACGCGATCCATCCCGGCTACGGTTTTTTGAGCGAGAATGCGGCGTTCGCCGAAGCCTGTGCGGAAGCGGGGCTGATATTTGTAGGACCTCGGGCGGATGTCCTGGCGCGCTTCGGAGACAAAGCCGCTGCGCGCGCCTTAGCGCAACAGGTGGGGGTTCCGGTTCTTCAGGGAACGGACGGGCCCACGAGCCTGGATGACGCCACCTCCTTTTTTAACGGCCTGGGGGCCGGGCAGGGCATGATCATTAAGGCGTTGGCCGGCGGCGGCGGCCGCGGCATGCGCGTGGTGACCGATGCCGCTGACATTGCCCAGGCATATGAACGGTGCCAATCTGAAGCGGCGTCTTCCTTCGGAAATGGCGATGTGTATGTGGAGCAATATTTGCCGACCGCGCGCCACATCGAGGTGCAGATAGCGGGTGATGGATCCGGGAATGTCCTGCATTTCGGGGAACGGGATTGCAGCATTCAACGGCAGCAACAAAAAATTCTCGAAATCGCGCCGGCGCCGAATCTCGATTCATCGCTCCGCCAGCAGATTATTCAAGCAGCGTCTCAAATGGCAGAGGCTGTCGGGTATACCAGTCTCGGCACGTTTGAATTTCTGGTTGACGCCTCCGACGGCAGCCAAGGTGCGTTTGCCTTTATGGAGGCGAATGCGCGGCTGCAAGTGGAACACACCATCTCGGAAGAAGTCACCGGTGTGGACTTGGTTGCCCTCCAATTGGCAATTGCTGGCGGCAAGAGTTTCGTTGACCTTAATATCATGCAAAACGATGCGATTCCGGAGAACGGATACGCGATTCAGTCTCGGGTCAACATGGAACGCATGCTGACGGACGGCACGGCACGGCCGGCAGGGGGAACCCTCACGGCTTTCGATCCGCCGTCCGGGCGCGGCGTGCGAGTGGATGCTTATGGATATACCGGTTATCAGAGCAATCCGCGGTTTGATTCTCTGCTGGCAAAAGTCATCACCCATACAACGCAAAATGATTTCCGGATCGCAGCGGCTAAAGCCTATCGCGCATTGCAAGAAACGCGGATAGAGGGTGTGCCGACCAACACTGGGTTCCTGATGTCCCTATTGAGCCATCCCGATATCCAAGCGGGGAAACTATACACGCGATTTGTGGACGATCATGCGGACGCGCTGGTGTCACAATCAGACAGTGGGCATATGGTCTTGCATTTTGGTCAAACTGAAAAAGCCGCGCCAGCTACATCGTCAGTGCGTGCTGGTGCAACGATTGACACCTCTGACCCCCTAGCTGTCTTAGCGCATGGCAAAGACGGTGTGGCGCCAGCTGCCGCCCCCACGGCGGCACCGGCTCCTGTCGCGGCAGGCTCGGTTGTGGGACCGGAGGGGGCGGACGCCGTTCTGGCGCCGTTGCAAGGCACCATCGTTTCCATCGACGTGGAGATCGGCCAAGAAGTTTTCGCCGGCCAACAGTTGCTGGTGATGGAAGCCATGAAGATGGAGCATGTCATCACCGCCGATAAAGCGGGCATTGTGCGCGACGTTACCGTTGGCGCCGGTGATACGGTGTTTGAAGACCACCCATTGGTATTCGTGGAAGAAGCGGATGTTGAGGTGACCGGCGATGCGACAGATCAAGAAATCGATCTGGATCACATCCGGCCCGATCTTCAGGAAGTGTTGGACCGGCATGCAAAAGGCTATGACGAGAACCGGCCCAATGCTGTTGCCCGCCGCCGCAAAACAAACCAAAGGACGGCGCGTGAGAACATTGATGATCTGTGTGATGATGACAGCTTTGTGGAATACGCCCCGATTGTCATCGCGGCACAAAGGCGCCGCCGCGACATCGATGATCTGATCGACAACACCCCGGCGGATGGCATGGTCGCCGGTGTTGGCAGCATCAATGGTGAGCTGTTTGGGGAAAAAGAAAGCCAATGCGCGGTCTTGTCTTACGACTACACGGTTTTGGCGGGCACCCAAGGGCTCCAGAACCATCGCAAAAAGGACCGCATGTTCGAACTGGCCCGTAAATCAGAATTGCCAACGGTGTTTTTCACGGAAGGGGGCGGTGGCCGACCTGGCGATACGGATGGTATCGGGGCGGCGGGTCTTGATTGCCTGGCGTTCCAATATTTTGCGGAACTGAGCGGCTTGGTGCCGCTGGTGGGGATTAATTCAGGACGGTGTTTTGCCGGTAACGCGGCCCTCTTAGGGTGTTGCGATGTGATCATCGCCACTGAAAACTCGAACATCGGGATGGGGGGACCCGCCATGATCGAAGGCGGTGGACTTGGTATTTATCGCCCTGAAGAGGTGGGCCCTATTAGTGTTCAAGTGCCCAATGGTGTGATCGATATTCCGGTAGCGGATGAAATTGAAGCCGTCGCAACCGCCAAGAAGTATCTTTCCTATTTTCAAGGCAATCTTCCCGACTATGACTGCGCCGACCAACGGCTGTTGCGAAACATCATTCCGGAGAACCGGTTGCGCATCTACGATGTACGCAAGGTGATCGAAACGTTGGCGGACACCGGGTCAGTTCTGGAAATCCGCAAAGCTTTTGGCTTGGGCATGATTACGGCGTTTGCACGCATCGATGGCCGACCGATTGGGATTGTGGCGAACAATCCAAATCATCTGGCAGGTGCGATCGACAGTGATGGGGCGGATAAAGCAACCCGCTTCATGCAGCTTTGCGATGCCCATGATATCCCGCTTCTGTTCCTGGCGGACACGCCGGGCATCATGGTCGGCCCGGAAGTGGAAAAGACAGCCTTGGTCCGGCACGCCGCCCGCATGTTTGTCACGGCGGCCAGTGTGTCGGTTCCGTTCTTTACGATCGTTCTGCGCAAAGGCTATGGCTTGGGCGCGCAGGCCATGGCCGGCGGCGGATTTAAAGCCACCATGTTCACGGTGGCCTGGCCCACCGGCGAATTTGGCGGCATGGGCCTGGAAGGGGCCGTTAAGCTTGGCTTCCGCAAGGAACTTGAAGCTTTGGAAGACCCTCAGGAGCGCAAGGAGCTGTTCGACAAAATGGTGGCGCGCATGTATGCGCACGGCAAGGCGGTCAACACGGCGTCGCTGTTCGAAATAGACGACGTGATCGACCCGGCGGATTCCCGCAGGTGGATTGTTGGGGCTCTTAGAAGCGCGCCAGCACCGGCACCGCGCACGGGTAAGAAACGCCCATGCATCGATACGTGGTAGGATTATTCGCTTGTTGCCTTCCTAGCGAAAATAAACTCACCGCCCTCGTCGCCCGCCTCAAAGATCACGCCATATTGCGGCGTGTTCGGACTATTGTTGATGACCGAGATGCGGAAATTTGAGAACAGCTGATCAGCCGGCACATAAGGATTGGTGTTCTCGTCCAATTGTTTGACCAAATATTCGAGGAAAACACTTCGGTCCGGCACTTCCGTCAGGGTGCCGCTGGTCATCGCTTTTCGGCTTGGTTTGTCATAAAGCTCTTTCACCGCGCGGTTCGCTTCGGCAATGCCGCCGCGTGTTTTAAAGATGCCGCCGCTGAAGCAGGCATCGGCGATGACGAGTGTATGCTTGCTCTGTAACCGCTTGATCTGATCACGGATTTCCCCATTGCTAATCCAATTGGCAGAGCTGAGAGCTTGAGAGTCTTTGGGCAGCCAATAACCTTGTTCGATCAGCTCGTCCCATTGGCCATGCCCCGCATAGAAGATGATGACGCTGTCGTTTTCGGTAACCTTGGAAGCGAGGGCATTGATTTCATCATAGATTGTCGTGCGCACCGGGTTTTCGACCAGTGTCACGTTTTCAGGTTCGAAATCATAATCGGCGAGCAGAACGTCCCGCAATTCGCGCGCGTCGCTGATAGGGTTGTCCAGATCGACCAAACTGTCATCGTCATAGTCTTGAATCGCGATCAGAAGCGCGAAATTGTCGCCTTCGCGGATTTCGGCCTCGACTTCCGGATCTAAAGACCCAACACCGCGGGTCGCGTCATCGTCAGTGGAGGAAATGTCATCCTCTGTCGCGGTTTCGCGCACGACGACAATGTTGAAGTCCGTTACATTGTCCTTCAAATCGGTTGCTGACACGGTGATGGCATTCTCGCCAAACGCTAATCGAACGGTTTTCGTGAATTCACCCGCCGCGGTAACGGCAGCCTCTTCACCGTTCACGGTGATCTCGAAAATGCCGCTTTCGTCGTCGGCGATCCCTTCGATCTTAATTTCTTTGTCCGTGTGCGTGACACGGGCACCGGGGTCAACCCGTGGTGCGGTTAGGACAATTTGAGGTGGTTGTGTGTCATTCGCAACGGTTTCGACACCAGTGTCTGCGTCGTCCTCTTCGACAATCACTTCCGGAAGTTCTTCTTCGACTGTTTCCTCAGGCAGGAATTTTGCCTCAAGAGTGTCTACATTCAACGCGATGGTGCTTGAAAATTTCAAACGATCGCGCGGGGTGGGGAAGCGCGTATAGCTCTTACCCGCATTGTGGAACCGAAAATAAAGATGAGCGATGTTGTTGTCCGGCCCAAGCTCGCTCTTTGGAATGGTGTAAACCCAAACGGGATGAGGCTGCGGTTTGTTCGCCGTGGGCACAAAGCGTGCCGACATGGTCGCCGCGGATGAGAATCCGCTGCAGCCGGTGGACGAGGTTTCGGTCAACAAATATTGCGTGCAAATTTTATCAGCGGACCCGCCGGCGGTGCCATAGGCCACATCCACATTGCGTGTCACTGTTCCGTTTTGGTCAACGTCTACGCCGATACTTACAAAATCCGTGTTCGGGAAACTGCCGCCCAAATTGTTGGTTGTGTCACCAATCGCTTCCAAAATGAACTGAAGCCGTGTTTCGCTTTTTCGGACCGAAATCAGGTGGTCGTCCGTGCGAACCAATTCGCCGGTCACACCTGTTGGATTTGGAAGCCGCGGGTCTGTGATCACCTTTGGTTCGCGAATGAGGTCTTTGCGGCGCTGTAGATAGCTGAGGATGCGACCAAAATGGAGTGTGGTCACTTTTGAAAACGATTGGGTCGACCGGCTCGGTGTTGGCAGCTGTGTGTATCCGCGACCGGCTTCGTAGATTTTGAAGGTCAAATGAGCGAAGGCCCCATTCTTGGAAATTTCTTCCTTAGGCAGGGTGTAGGTCCAAACAGGGTGGGCACTCTCATTGAATTTGGTGGCTTTAAATTCCGACGTGACGGTGGCGGTCGTCGGCAGACCAGAACAACTTGTCGATGTGGTTTCGGTCAAAAGATACTGAGCACAAATCTTATCGGGCGCACCACGGGAAAGTCCGTAGGCGACATCCACGTTGGAATCGACCCGGCCATTCTGGTTGACGTCGACGCGAATGTTCGAAAAGTCCACGGCGGGAAAATTGCCGCCGAGATTGTTTGTGGTATCGGCGATCGATTCAATAACAATAACCGCATTGTCGCCGACAACCTCGGCCGTTACCACCATGCGGTCTGATTTCGCCAGAATAACCCCATCTGCATGAGCAGCCAGAGGTATCAAGGCCAAGATAAGACCAACAAACGCTGCAAACACCCGTTCCATGATATTCCCCCACCAAGGACCGACGCCAAACGAAACCTGAATGTGATGGTCCAGAGTATAGCAAGGGATGAAGTGGGGGGTAAGGACCTGAATGCGTGATCTTTGTCACCGATCGGGCGGTCTGCCAGGTCGATTTAGGCGAAAAGGGCCCGTTTGTACCGCTGGTACCATCACACCAACGTCAAGATTTGCCTCTAGCCTTATTGGGAGTAAGATGGTCTGCACACCTAAGAGAGGGGGACTTACGGTGGGAGCGTGGGCGCGTTTTGTAGCTATCTGTGCGGGTTTTGCTGCATTTTTGCTGGATTCTAGTTTCGCAAGTGATGTCTGCCCCAGGGGAGAGGTTGAGCGCACCAGCGGTTCCGCGCGCCATGCGGTTATTATTGGCATCAATGATTATCAGCTTGATGAAATTCCAGATCTCAATGGTGCGGTGCGCGATAGTGAGCGAATGCTCTCTCTCCTAACGGGGGCAAATGGCTACAATTTTCCCAAACAGAACATATGCCATCTGAAAAACGATGAAGCTTCCTACGACAGTGTCGTCGCCTCTATCCAAGATTGGCTAGTTCCACGCTTGGACGCGGAAGACGAAGTCGTCATCTATTTCGCCGGCCATGGAAGTCAGTTGCGTGAACGCGACGAGACGGATGAGCCGGATGGGCTGGATGAAACCCTTGTTCTTTATGATTCAACGCGCCTCGATCGTCAGCTCACAGATGATGAGTTCAATGCCTTGCTCGCGCAAGTGCATAGCAAGACCCAGAACATCACCGTCATCTTAGACAGCTGCAATTCTGCAACGGCAACGCGGGCCGCAAACAATACAGCTCGGGCACGACTATGGACCCGGGATTTTGACGATGATGAACCTGTGGGCGATCTGCCAATCTATGATGACTACGTGCCGGCGAGCTTGCCGGGTATTGTGGTTTTGTCCGCGGCCGGGGATTCCACGGCCGCTTTGGAAACCGATGGATATGGCATTTTTACCGATGCGTTGATCGACGTACTCAGTAAATCTGACAATATCACCTACGATCAAATGGAACCGTTGGTGCGCCGATCCCTTAAGGCACGCACCTATCAGATCCCCTCCTTCCAGGGCAGTTTGGACCGCCAGGTGTTTAACGCCACAAAGACAGGGCGATCCGATGCTTGGTTCGTCACCGGAGCAAACATTGCGGCGGTGGAAGTCCAAGGACCGTTCCTTGCAGGCGCCGGAGTTGGGGCCCTCTTTAGGATTTACGACAAAGATACAGCGATCGAAGACACCAAGGACCCGGCAAAAGCCAAGGCGACGATCGAAATTTCGCGGGGAAGTGTTTCGCAAGGAACCGGCGTCATTGTCCCGAATTCCGATACGGGCGACATCGAAGTGGGCGATTATGCTTTTATGGTGCGTGTCAGCACGATGTTCCGTAAATTGACAGTTCGCTTCAGATCAGCGGAAGAAGACGCGGACAGTGGGTTCTCGGCGGATGACATTGCCGCATTCAGACTAGCCATTCAGAGGGACGAAGAAGCGGATCGCCTGATTGAAATAGAATCCGGAGCCGCCGAATTTGAGGTGCTGTCATCTGCGGACGATCTCCATCTGGTTGATAGCAGCGGCAAAGTGCGAAATATCTTGCCGCTTGAGGGGAGCGGCAATCCGTCCAAGCTCGCGAAATTGTTGTGGCTGCATGCCCGGCAAAAGGCTTTGTTGAGCCTGCAGGGAGAAGGCGGCGGATCTTTTCAGGACGATCAGACGCTTAAAGTGTCTTTGGTGCCGGCAGCCACAGACCGCAATATTGGCGGTTGTGTGGCTCGAGACGCAACCAATGCCGGCTGGGTCAATTCTGGCGCGAATAAGCAATACACCATCCCGAAATGTGACGGCTTTCGGGTGCGCGTGGACGTAGATGATTTTGCCCCGGTGTCGCTTCATGTGGGCGGCATTGTTGTGTCCACCGACGGCAGCATGTTCGGCTTTCCCACAGATGGGGTCGGTCCGCTGGTCGGGCCCGGGGAATCGGTGGTGTTTCCAAACACCTTCGTTGCTCAGCCGCCCTTGAATGTGGTGGATCACATTCTGATTTTTGGCACGCAGGAAAATAATCAAGTGCGGTGGAACCTGCTGACGGAATCCGCGACCACCCGAAGTGCCAGCCGCAGTGCGAATTCAAGTGCATTGTTTCTGGCCCTAGATGACTATCTGGCGCTTGAAAAAACGCGCGGCGGATATGTGGAGGCCAGCTCCTGGACCATGTCCACAGTTCCGTTGAAAGTGGTCGGGCCGACGAACTAACTTGGCATGGCCCCCAAGGGAACACGACCACACTATCGCTAGTTCGTGTTTTCTAACCGCTCATACGCTTTGACCAGAGACTTATAAGGCGACACATAGGTGTTGCGTGGACGCCCTTCCGCGTCTTTGATCGGTGCGTTCATATCGAAATGAAGATGCAAGGTGGTAAGCGCCGTCCCAAAGTCGCGTGACACCATGCCAATGCGGTCGCCGGCCTTCACGCGGTCGCCCTTGGATACGGCCAAGGCCGCCATTTCCAGATGAAGATAGCGATATCGAATGCCCGTTTTTTCGCCTAAGAGGTAGACAGAATATTTGCCAAGATAGGTGACGCGGCCATCTTCGGCTGCAACCGCCCAATGGGTTTTGTCCTCGCACGTGGCTGGCCGAATGTCTTGCCCCTGGTGTCCGCCCCCTGTTGGGCAGCCGCGGACCACCCGGCTTCGGGATTCGCAAAAATTATCATGCCAGGGAAGGCTATAGTTTCTGGGGTCGCATTCGCAGATAGCGGTAGTGCAGTCATTGGCGCCGAAAGATCCGCCCACGCCATAAATCTGAGAATTCAAAAAAGCGGGTCCACTTTCCAACGGAAAGCGCATGTTGGGGGAATAGACGGTACTGTCATTGTTGCCCGGTCCGCTATTGCTTGGCACCAGGGATCCCGGCGGTGTGTGATCGACGCTTGGCGTGTCCGGTGTGGTTGGAGTGTCAGGATCAGGTGTGTCGTTATCTGGGGCGGGGCCGCAGGTCGCAAGGCCGAGCAACAGGGCGAACGCTAAAATAGGAAACAAACGCGGCATCATGGCTTTGGTTTCCCGATCGGTTGCAATTTGTTTTTGATGTTGTTGTCGGTAAAGCCCGGATTGGCGCATCGCCGGTCGCCCGGCCGCATACATTCCACCGTAATGATGTAGGGAATGCCGTAGATCGTAACGGAAGATTCGGCAAGCTGCATCTCCTCGTCATAGACAAAATCAAGGGACAGCGATTGCAGAACGGCCGCAAAATCTTTGGATGTGGTCACCGGTACTTCATAGGCAACGGTTGTGCCCACCACTTCAACCGCAATGTCGTCCGTGGTGGAACTGGCGGAATATTGAAAATCACTGACCTTGTAAAAAATCACATTCTCCAAAAAAGGGCGCGTTTTCGGCACCAAGACCGGGAAGGTGAGGTCTTCAATTTCCGTGTAGTTCGTTTTCTCCGCATCGAAGGCAACACCTTCTTCGGCAAAAAATTGATCTGGGGGCAGAGCGAAGTCTTCAAGTGCGCGCGGGCCGAGGTCAGCCGTCAGGTCCACACGCCGGGGCACATCTTCTTGTGCTTGGGTGCCGCTGGCGACCAAGAGCATTGCTGTAATGGTGGTCAGAAAAAAAGTCCTCAAAACAGCTCCCCCAATGGTGTGTTCCGGTTCAGCAAACAAGTGCCGTGGCGCCACATGGTTGAACACGCCAGAATGTCATGCCCATCGGATTTGTTGCGGGTACGAGGCCGCGGTCTTCCGCCCGCAGACCCGTGTCGATCAATAAATCAATATCCATCAGAACGGTTTGGCTGTCAGCAAAATAGCCGTGTCCCAAAAAGTCGGACGGGACCAAAGACGCATCGATCGATTCGATGTTCGGAATAACGGCGATGCCGTCCCGCGTGTCGCCCAACCGAGTAAGGTCGCTGCGTAAGCGGCGCGAGGCCCCAAGGGCTTTATCGTTTGACGAGGCATACAGTGTGGTGCCTTGCCCCATGCTGGTCACCGCCTCGGCGATTTGTTTGAAGACTTCCACATCGATGTCCGGCGCGGCGAGCATGATTTGATTGAACAGCGGCCCTTCCATCTCATCGCGTTGTTGATGCAGCGCCTTCAGCGCATTGGTCATGGCGCGGTTGCCCATGCTGTGGGCAATGATATGCACGGTTTCAGCGCCGGTATCTCGGGCCACCATGTTCAGGAACTCGGACAAATAGGGGACCGTGCGCTGGACCATGGTTTCGTCGCGCGCGTAAGACAAAAGCTGTCCCCGCGACGGCCAACTGTAAAAAATCGGCGCGCCCGCGAACTTCATGTCATAGGCCATTTGGGCCGTTCGGCGGGCGGCGTCTTCGAAGGTTACGTTGTAACCATGCACGAACACAAAAGCTTCCCGTGAGTCCGCTTTTTGCATGTAACGTTCAAGCGCGCTTTGGAATGTGTTCTGATCAAGCTCATCGACACTGCGCAAGATCACATGCCGTTCCGGATTGGGGCGAAACTCCAAACGCCAAATAGAGGGGCTTTCCAGTTCGCCATAAGTGTGGGATGCGGGGATCGTCACGGTCGCAACACCCAAATGCAGCGCACCGTCTTGGTCGGCCGTGTATTGGATAGTGCCGTTGGTCATCTCTGGTGCGCGGTCGGTCCCGTAAAACACATCGATTTCACTATGGCCGCTGGCGCCTGCTTCGCCCACGCCACGGGACTTGGCAATCACGATGTCGCCGGACCCCGGTGCTTCCAGCGCTTCCACCTGACGCTTGGCCCGGCCTTCGGCATAGACCTGATCGGCTTCCGCTGGCTTGCCACTCAAGCCCAAGGCGGAGGCGAGACGGAAACGGGCATCTGCGGCGGCGACACCGGAATCGTCCTCGCTGTCAGCGTAGGAGTCCACCACTTCGCGATAGAGTTTGATGGCGGCGCCCCAATTCTGAGCCTCCGCTTCCAAACGCGCCAAATTGTTGATGGCGTCTAAAAGATCCTGATCCCCTTCAGCGGAGGACGCGCGTGCCTCATCGAGAGCGCGGACGGCCAATTCGCGCGCGCAAACGGCATCGCCGGCGGCGTATAGATCAACGACCTTTTCGTTGAGCGCCGACACCGACATGGACCCCACCGGCGCGCAGCCATCTGCGGCGGACGGGCCCTCGCCACGATCGACAATCACCGGCGGATCGCCCAGCAGGCCACCGAACCGCGCACCGGCAAGGCCTAGCGTTGCGATCACCACGATTCCGAGTGAAAAAACCAAACCCCTCAGAAAAGACATCGATCCCCCCGATCCATTATGTCCTTCGAGCCTGTTGAGGCATTTCATGCCTGACGCAAGCCCAAGCGGCATCTTGCGCGCACCCGGTGAGGTGGTTGTTCCTGAGATGCCAATAGCAGGCTAATTACCGGCTCATTATGGCGCTAAATCGCGTCGCTTCCAAGAAAAACAAAGGATGTGGCGGTTGATTGCGGTCGTTTATGTAGCGGGAAACACACATGTGAGGGGGCGCTTACAGCGTCTGGTTTTCGGCGGCGCCTTATCTACCGTGAACCGGTGGTGCTTAGTCCGCCGGTGGGGCTAAGTGCCGAAAAAGAGTCTGAGCAAGCTCTGTCTCAACGGCCTGGTCTGTGCGGGCGATCAACATAGGATTATTGAGACCTTGGGTCATGACCAGCAGAGCATCGGCCATGACAATCGGATCGCCTTGCCGGATATGTCCTGACTTTTGTCCAAGATCTATGAAGCGCCGGTAGTGATCAACTGCCGTGGCTTGCCTGTATCGGAACGCATCACGGATCGTTTTATGTGCAGGAAGCAGCGTCAGGGCCAGTCGAAAAATCAAGGCGTACTCTCGAAAATAGGCGATGCACCGACCGGTGAACTCCCGGCAGACCTCTTCTAATCCGTCATCAAGCAATTGCTCTATGCGCAGGCCGTTCTGAGTAACGATCATCAGCTCATCCAGGGCGATTGCAAAGCTTGCGGCAACCGCATCTTCCTTGGTGGGGAAGTAATTGAAGAACGTTGCTGGTGAGCTGTTTGCCCGAGCGGCCACCCGATCCGCCGTGAAAGTCCCGTTCGTGCATATTTCGTCGAGTGTGGCCTGGGCCAGGCGGTCAAAGGTGCGTTGCGCTTTGCCACCCTCTGGGCGTTGGGTGGCCGGTTCTGCTAGGTCAATCGTCATTATTGAGTTTATATCCAAAAAAATAATAAAAAACTAGAGCTTGACTACAGAAATAGACTGCGGCAGGGTCAGGCCTCCAGAAAAGGGGAGGTCCTATGTCTGCAGATGCGCTTTATGAGTTGATGAGCACCCAACGGGCAATCCGCCGATTGCGCAGTGATCCTATTCCGGATGATGTGATGAAGCGCATTCTGACCGCGGCAACGTGGGCGCCCTCTGGCGGCAACCAACAGCCCTGGCGCATGGTTCTGGTGCGGGACGGGGCGAAGAAGAAAGCGCTTGGTGAAATGTACACGGCGCTTTGGGAAAAGTTCGCGGCCATGTATCGCAAGCGGTTCGAAGGCCTCAGCCCGGAAGAGCAAGCCAAGGAAGAAAAAACCATCGCCGCCGGTGATTATCTGTGCGCGCATTTTCACGAAGTGCCGGCCGTTGCCATTGTCTGCTTCAACCCAAAAATGATGGCCGTGACCGATGCGGGCCAAGACCGTGTTTCGGTTGTTGGCGGCGGGTCGGTCTATCCAGCCGTACAGAACCTTATGTTGGCATGCCGCGCGGAAGGCGTCGGTTGTGTGCTGACCACGCTTTTATGCCAAGTGGAAAGCGAGGTGAAATCTCTGCTGGACCTGCCCGACAATTGGTACACCTGTGCCGCCGTGCCCATGGGGTATCCGGTCGGTGGCGGGTATGGCCCCATCAAACGTCTTGGGGCGGACGACTTGGTTTTTGAAGACAGTTGGAAAAACAAGATCTCATTTTAAAAGGAGCGTGTCGTGGTTGAAGCCGTTCAAGCTCTCGATCCGGTCACCCCGGTCGGTATTTCTGCCATTCGGGCGTTGAAGGACGATATCGAAAAACGCGTCGATGAAACCGAGGCGGCAAAATGCGTGCCGTCGGATTTGGTGGAAGCTCTACGCGATCAGCGTCTGTTCAGCATGGCCATCCCTAAATCCCTCGGGGGTGAAGAAAATGATGTTCTCGACATCCTGCAAGCCATTCAGGAAGCATCCTATTCAGACAGTGCTGTCGGCTGGCTGGCCATGATCTATCTGACCACCGCATCGACTGCCGCCATGCTGCCGCTGGAATGGGCGCAGAAAATCTATCGTGCGGACAATCGTGTGCCGATCACGGCCGGCGCCACGGCGCCTACCGGGAAGGGAGAGGTTGTTGACGGTGGCGTTAAGGTGACTGGGCGCTGGCAATGGGGCTCCGGCACGCATCATGCGGATTGGATCTGTGGCGGGACCATAGTCAAAGAGGGCGACGATATTCGCCGTTTCCCCACGGGCGAACCCATGGTCCATGTGATGTTTTTCGAAAAGTCCCAGGTCAAGCTTCATGACAATTGGGATCCGTCGGGCTTACGCGGCACAGGCAGTGTGGATTTCGAAGTGGAAGATGCCTTTGTACCGGACGGCCGATGGACCGTTTTGGGCGGCTCCAAACGCACGATCGATGCGCCGCTCTATCGGTTCCCCTTTTTCGGATTGTTTGCGGCGGCGGTCGCATCCGTCCCCATCGGCATCGCGCGGCGCGCGGTCGATGACTTTGCGGATTTGGCGCGTAAAAAAATTCCGGCCTGGCAAAAAAAGACCATCAATGAATCGTCGCTGACACAGATGGAGCTGGGTCAGGCCGAAGCCATGGTGGAAAGCGCCCAACGCGGATTGGCCCATGGTGTTGGCGAGGTATGGGACAAGCTGTGTGCGGGTGAAACGGCCTCGCTTGAAGACAAGCGTCAGCTTCGAATGCTGGCCACCAGTGCCACCTTGTTGTGCACCCAAGCGGTGGACAAACTGTACAATGCTGGTGGGGGGTCGTCGGTCCATAGCACTTGTTCGATGCAACGGCACTTCCGGGACATCCACACGGCAACGGCACATCGCATGGTCGGCACGGGTGTGCTTCAACTTGCGGGTGGTATTAAACTCACAGACAAAGCGCCGGGCGCCACAGCGCTCTAAATATCCGCATAAGGAATGATCAATGGAATATGTGGGCTACAAAACACTGCGGTTCGATACGCAAAACCGGGTGCTGACCGTCACCATTGACAATGGCCCCATGAATGCCGTGGACCATGACCTGCATGACGATCTCGCGCGTGTTTTTTCAGACGTCCAACGAGATCCCGATTGCGATTTGGTGATTCTGACGGGCCAGGGCCGCGCCTTCTGTGCCGGCGGTGATATGGACTGGTTTCAGGAAATGATCGACCAGCCGGAAAAATTCCGCTCCCTTGGGACAGATGCCAAACGGATTGTGTTTGATCTTTTGGAACTTGAAAAACCGCTCATTTGCCGGGTGAACGGCGCGGCAGCGGGGCTTGGGGCCAGTATTGCGTTACTGTCGGACATCATCATCGCCGACGAAAAGGCGGTCATTGGCGATCCGCACGTGAAAGTAGGTTTGGTCGCGGGCGATGGCGGCGCGGTGATCTGGCCGCAACTGATCGGCTATGCGCGCGCAAAGGAATTGCTGTTGACGGGCGACATGGTGCCGGCCCCGAAAGCGGAAGCCATGGGACTGATCAACTATGCGGTACCATCGGATCAGCTGGACGCGAAGGTGGCGGAAATTACTCAGAAGATTCTGGGCAACCCCCGTTTTGCGGTGCGGTGGACCAAGACGTCCACGAATTTGCCGTTGAAACAAATCGCCCATACGGTGATGGATGCCGCGATCGCCTATGAAACCCTCACCAATCTGACGGACGACCGGCAAGAAGCCGTAACCGCCTTTGTGGAAAAGCGCGCGCCCAAATTTACGGGCGACTAAAATTCCATCGGCGTTTTGATGTGGTTCGCGAAGGTATAATCCCTGAGTTCGAACATGGTTTGATCCATATCTTCGAAGGCCTTTCCGCTGGACGCCCACACAGACCGCATCGGGTCTTCCATGGGATTGATGTCCGGCGGAGAGATCTTGAAAGGCTGCGAAAAGAACGCCCAATAAATGTCGGCGGCGGTCAGGGTGTTCCCCACCAGATAATTACTGCCGGCGGCTTTTTGAGCTGCCGCTTGGGTCGCCATCATGACGATAATGTCTTTGATCCGGCCGCGAGATTTTTCGAAGGCTTCCGGCGAATAGCCATATTCCTTAAACATGGGCGTCTCAAGCACCGCATCTCCTTGCGCCTTATGCCCGGCTGCTAGCATCCCCATGCGGGCTTGCCACAAAAGCCCGCCTTCGTCCGCCAACTCGCTGATGATGCCCACCATGCGCATGCGGTCATCAATGTTATCGGGGATGAGGCTTGGGCCGCTGCCAATACGTTCTGCAAGGGTCATGATTTCGTGCCAACGCACGCGCGGTGCTTCGTCATTATACATCACGACAGGACCGTTCCGGTGCCGGGTCCAGTCCACCAAATCCGCGTTGGGTTCGCCGCCTTTTTGTTCGATGGCCACAAAGGGAATGTTGTGGTGTTCGAACATGGCTTTGGCGGCCATGCCCCATGGGCTCGGCACACCGCGCACCAAGGCCACGCGCAAGCCATCCATGCCGCGCGCGGTGGCAACGTCGACAAAGTTCATAAAAATCTCCCTATTTTATCGATAAGCGAGCCGGCGCCAGCCTCGTTTTGAAAATGGGCGCCATTGATCTTGTGGTTGGCTCAACCGTTCGGCAATTGCGTAGAGGACGAAACCGTTCACACCTAAACCGCAATGGCTGCCCTGCACCTCAATGTTTTCGGTGGTCTCCGTTTCCTGTTCAAGACAGCTTTGCCACGGCACGACACCGTCGGTTTTTGAAAAGATCGCAGTCGATGGAACCGGCGGCGGCAGATGGATTCCGGCCGACGGGGCCTCCGAATCATCTGCGTTTAGTTGGTCGTAAAGGGGGCGGGTATTGCTGTACTGATTGCCCATCCCAAAGGGGCTGCCCAAGGATATAACCTGGCGCACCGCATCTGGCCTGCGTTTTGCGATCTCGCGGGCGTAAACCCCGCCGAGGCTCCACCCGACCAGGGATACTTTGCGGCCTGTGCGCGCGAAAATTTCATTCACGCGGCCCAGCATCATGTCCGGCAGTTTCCCGCGCGGCCCCAGATTGCGCCCCAACAGCCAAGGCTCGGGCGCGTACTTCTTTTGGGACAGGAATTCCCGCAATATCTCCGTAGACCGATCACTTGCCATAAATCCCGGCAGGACCAAGACCGGATGTCCGTCGCCATTGGGGGCGCTGTACAACAACGGCACGGCGGTTGTTAGCGCGATTCCTTCGAAAAAGGCGCGGGGAAGCTCCGCTGCCATCAAGGCCGCGGAAGGCCGCTTAAACGGTTCGTCGATTGTGTCGATGTTTGCCATGGGATCCCCGGTTATGCGAGTCAGCGAAAAAGCCTAATGACTTGATGGGTGAATAGTCTAGGGCGTACCTTCGTGACACAAGCCAAAATCGCGTTTTGAGGTTAATCCCTTTTGGGCAGAGGCGCTTTCAGCCGAATTATTCTTGTGTTTTCAATGCCTTCGAAGGTGGTTGCCCCTCATCCCGCAGCTATGCCTGTTCCGCATAGCCGCCTTGTTTGTCGATGACTGGCCCCGTTTGGTCATCAAATTTTCGAAAAAAAGTGAATGACACGTCCTTTGACAAATCAGATAGGCTGTCCATATCGTTAAAAATAACGACTTAGAAGAGGATCTCATGGCTCGCCTGTCCGGTTGCCATTGGTACGGCCATAAAGGCGTAGATTGCTTCCCGGAGCTAGCACCTACCTAGCGCCGCAAGAACCTGCATTGCCAAAATGCAGCGCATACGGATTTTTTTCTCTACTCAATTTCTTATTGGTGATTCATGACCGATGCAGCGCGGATGGAAGACCGCGGCATCAAGCTGACCATATACGGCGCAGGCGTTTTTGCCCTGCTGGCGTTTGTCTTTGCTTATGCAACCCATTCCGATGGCGTGTGGCTCGATGGGGCCTATTCTGCTGTCGACATCATCATTTCAATTTTGAGCTTGTTTGTGGTGCGTTTGGTGGCGCGCCCCGGCGACGATGCCTATCCATTCGGTTATGGCGCATTCGAACCACTGCTTGTGCTTGCGAAAGGCCTGATCATTTTGGCCGTTTTGCTGTGGGCGGGTGTGGCGGCCATTGACCAGATCATGCAGGGGGGTAATCGCACGGAAGCTGAAATTGTGATCGTCTATGGGGTCATTGCGTCCCTGGGGTGTTTCGCCATAGGCCATCGCGTTATGACCCTCGCTGAAAAAACAGAGTCTGACATTTTGGCGGTCGACGCCAAGGATTGGATGATTGACGCCTATCTGTCGCTTGGTATTGCGCTTGCCTTTGTGATGGCGGTGGTGCTCGAACACAGCGCTTATGCGGCATGGGCCCCTTATGTGGACCCGGCGGTGGTATTGGCGATGGTTTTCGGGACTTTGATTATTCCTCTGAGAATTGTCCGGGAAAGCTGGTCTGAGCTGACCCAAAAATCGATTGATGATGACGACCTCCAGGAACAGGAAGAACTGGCGCGATCCGTATTGATGCCCTATGGCGCGCCGGACTTTCGCTTACGGTCCGTGTGGCTCGGACGGGAGTTGTACAGCCATATCTATGTGCTGTTGCCCAAGACCGGCGCGCATCCACTGGCCGCGGTGACCGCGCAAGACAAAGTGCGGCAGGAATTGCCGGAACGGTTTTTGGAGCTGGCGCCCGTCGTGTCCATGGACGTGGTGTTCACCGCAGACCGCACCCTTGCTGACGGACCGCAAAAGATCGCGCGGTAGGGCGTTGCAAATCTAAGCTGCTTGTGTGGAGAATACGTGCTAAAGTGGTTCCCACACAAGGGGAGGTGGGTTTAATGCGCGCAAGAGTTTTGTGGATTGTTGTGATGTCACTGGGGTTATCGGCCTGTGATCTTGAGGCTCTTCAGCCTAAGGACGAATATGTTGCTGTTGTTGGGCGCAGCACACTTGCGGAGCCACCAAACGAATTGAGTTTTCGTGTTGTCGTTGTGAGAAACGGTGAAACACCAGGTGAAACGCAAAAAAAAGTATCTGCTGACGCGACTAAATTGATTGCCGCGTTAGTTGATTTTGGACTTGAAACTTCGAACTTCGTAACCGAGGAGATTTTTGTAGCTACCAAGTTTGACGATGTAGTTGTGGATGGACAACGAATCGAAAAACAAGTTGGGTTTATGGGGAGGTATGAGCTTCGAATTACCACTGACAAACTCAAGGAATTGGATTCTATCTTGGGAGTCGTGGTTGAAAATTCTGCGTATTACGATGACCTTGATTATTCGCTCAGAGACAAATCAAAGCTTCATGAGATGGTTCGCCAAAGTGCAATCGATAATGCACGTCAAAAAGCGGAACAATACGCCGCAGCGGTTGGGAAAACGCTTGGATCAGCAGAAATAGTCGAAGAACCAGAAATCAATCGCTACCGTTTAAATCCGAATTTTCGGCGTGGTGCATTTGACGAAATTGTCGTTACTGCGTCAAAACGGGGCGCTGGCTTTTCTGTTCCGATCATACCGCCGAGAGTGGAAGTCGGCTTGGAGATTTACGTGAAATTCAGACTTGAGTAGTCACCGGCCCGATCCAGCCGACCCACTCGCACTCAACCGTGTCTGATACTTTCTCAAGCCGGCGTGTGTTGCCGCTTCCAGGTCGACGTCCAGTTCCACGGCAAGGGCGTAAAGGGAGAACGCGAGGTCGCCAAGTTCTTCCTTCATGTCGTCGGTGACCGCCACGGATCTCTTGCCGTAATCACTCGATTTCAAAATCTCTTTCACCACTTCGCCGAACTCACTGGCCAGATCCAGGGCGCGGGTGGCCGGGTCGCAGGTCAAGGCATTATCATGAATGAAGGTGGCGATGTCAGACTGAAGGGGGGACATGGTTTCTCCTAAGATTGTTGGGGGTGCATGAGTGGCCGCTCGCCATTCCACATGTTAAGCTGCACATCGTCATCGCTCACAACGGCGCGGAAGGTCAGCATATGGAATTTCTCATTGGCATCGGCATTTTGGTGGCGCTCGGCTTTTGGCTCGTCTCCATTTACAACCGCTTGGTAGCGCTCAATCAACGTGTTGACCAGTCCTATGCTGACATCGAAGTGCAGCTCAACCAGCGCCACGACCTTATTCCTAATTTGGTCGAAACCGTGAAGGGCTATGCCTCGCATGAGAAAGAAACGCTGGATGCGGTGGTGCAGGCCAGAAATTCTGCCGTGTCCGCCAGTGGGCCGGCGGCTCAAGCCAGTGCGGAAGGGGTTTTGACCGGCGCGCTCGGCAAATTGTTTGCGCTGGCGGAAGCCTATCCTGACTTGAAAGCCAATACGAATTTTCTTCAGCTTCAAGATGAGCTGTCGGATATCGAAAACAAAATTGCCGCCGCGCGGCGTTTCTTCAACAATGCGGTCAGCGAGCTCAATACGGGCATTCAGCAATTCCCGGCGGTGTTGTTCGCGTCCAGTTTCGGCTTTTCCGAGAAAGAGTTTTTCGATTTGGGCGAAGACCGCGCGACCATTTCTCAAACGCCCAAAGTTGAGTTTTAAACGACCGCACGCGGACTGTCATGGGCGCGTTCGGCCTCTATACCCATATTCAAGCCAACCGGCGCCGGTCAATATTGCTGATCGGCGGGCTGTTTTTTCTGGTCTATGTGCTGACCTTTGCGGGCGCGCTGTTGGGGCGCGCCTTTTTTACCGAGGCGCCGCTGAATGAGCTGCTCTATGGGGCATTGCTGGATTTGGTTTGGTGGGCACCGGCGGCGACCTTACTGACGATTGCCTGGGTTTTCATCGCCTATCATTGGCATGAACGCATGATCGATGCGGTAACGGGCGCCCATGGCATTGAACGGGAAGACGATCCGGAGCTTTACAATCTCTTGGAAAATATGTGCATCTCGCGCGGCATCCCCATGCCTCGGCTGAAGATTGTCGACAGCGAGGCGCTGAACGCCTTTGCCACCGGCCTGAATGAAAAACAATACGCGATCAGCGTGACCTCTGGTTTGCGCCGTCATTTGACCAAGGAGGAATTGGAAGCCGTGCTGGGCCACGAATTGACCCATATCCGCAATGGCGATGTGCGCGTGCTGGTGATTTCCGTTGTGATGGCGGGCATCATCTCCTTTATCGGGGAATTGGTGTTCCGTGCCGTATTTCGATCCGGCATTCGGTCCATGCCGCGCCGGCCAAGCGGCGACCGAAAAGGAAACGGCATGGCCATTGCGGTGATCATTGCCATCGCACTCATCCTGCTATCGTGGCTGTTGTCGATCGTCATTCGATTTGCTTTGTCGCGCGCCCGCGAATATCTGGCGGACGCGGGGGCGGTGGAGCTCACTAAAAATCCCGATGCCATGATTTCCGCGTTGCGTAAGATCGAAAATCGCGGTGAGATCGACGGTGCCACGTCTGCGGTGATGGAAATGTGCGTGGACAATCCACGGACGGAATTCGCCGATCTTTTCTCAACGCATCCTAATATTGATGACCGGGTCGACGCCATTATCGATCATGCCGGTGGTGTTGATCCGGGATTTATAGCACTGCCAACGACTTAAAAAAGGAACTGTCGATGACCGACAAAAGACTGGATGGAAAAGTTGCGATCATCACCGGCGCGGCCAGCGGCATGGGCTGGGCCAGCGTTCATTTGTTTTTGCAGCACGGGGCGCGGGTGGTCGGTTTTGACCTCAATGAAGAAAATGGGACGGCGCTTGTCGAAAGCGTCAACAAGGCGGGTCACGGCGATGGCTTCACATTCGTCTTGGGCGATGTGGCGGAGGAAGCTGACGTTGTGCAAACCGTCGCAACCGCTACAGAAAATTTCGGTCGATTGGATGTGATGTTCAACAATGCCGGCGTCGGTGGTGCGTTCGGCCCGCTTGTTGAAACGGACGTTCAGCATTGGGACGATACCTTCGCGATCAACATGCGCGGCGTGTTTTTGGGAACGAAACACGCCGCAAAGCAGATGATTGCGCAGGGGCAGGGCGGCGCCATCATCAACACGGCCTCTGTGGCGGGGCTTGGCGGCGGATCGGGACCTGTTGCGTATTCCGCCGCAAAAGCGGGTGTGGTCAATTTCGGCCAAAATGCAGCGTTGGAGCTTGCCCGGCATCGAATTCGCGTGAACACGATCTGTCCGGGCATGATCTTTACACCGTTGATGCATCGTGGCCGGGAAGAGGAGGCGGAAGCCTCCATGAGGCAAATTCAACCATGGCCAGATCGGGGCAATCCGGAACATATCGCAAATGCCGCGCTCTATCTCGCTAGCGAAGAAAGCGAATTCGTCACCGGCGAAGCGCATGTAGTGGATGGTGGGTATTCCGCCTACGGAGGGATTGTGGGTACGCATTTTGGCGGCATAGGCGGGCAAACCAAAGCCGGTGTGGCCTATGGCACCACAGGTAAAGCCTCAATCGTGCGAGATGTGGATTGCTAACTTGCGTTTGATTGCTCTACCCTTCCTCGATCAGTTTGCGTAACTCGTTCTTGGCGATTTTCTCAAGCGTTGAACGTGGGAAACTGTCGAGGATGATCACGTCTCGTGGTTGCTTAAAATCCGCCAATTCGTCGGCACAGGCCTTGCGCACTTTGTCTTTCAGAGCATCCGCCGCGGCATCGTTTTCCGGGTGCGCCAGCAGGAAGGCCACCGGCACTTGGTCCAGCATCGTGTCTGATTTCGCGACAACCGCGATTTCGTCGATGCCGGGCACGGAAGAGATGACGCGTTCTATTTCTGACGCCGCGACATTTTCGCCGCCCACTTTCAACATGTCTTTGTCGCGGTCCGCGAATTGCAGATAACCGTTTTCCAGCAATGTGACCCGATCGCCGGTTTCGAAATATCCCTCTTCGTCAAAACTATTGGCGGTTGCGTCCGGGTTGTTCAAATATTCCGCAAACAGAGAAACCCCTCGAACGCCCCGTATTTTGAGCGCGCCGGATTGGCCCAAACCTGCCGGTTGTCCGTCATCGTTAACGATGGCGATATCATATTCCGGCGCGGGGCGGCCCATGGACATGGGCATGTCCGGCGCAAATGGGTTGCCGACCGTACCGTGGGTGATGGTTTCGGTCATGCCCCACCAGCCGATCGTGCGCACACCGAAATGGGCGTCCCACGGCGCATCGCAAATACCATTGCCCCACAGACGATAATGATGTTGCGGCACCTCGCGTTCCAAAAGTGCTTTCGCGCAGAAGGGCACCATGGAGGTCCAGGTGCATTTGTGTTTCAGCGAAATGGGCCAGAACCGGCTCGCGGAAAAGCGCGGTTGGATCACCACGGTCGCTCCCGCCCACAGCGCGGCAAGCACGGAATAAGATTGGGCGTTGGTGTGGAACAATGGCAGATAGCAAAGATGAACATCGTCCGGCTGCAGGTTTTCATGCACGGCGCAGATCTTCGCGCCCCACAAGGCATTGGCGTGGGTCCACACGACCCCCTTCGGGCGGGAGGTGGTGCCGGACGTGTACTGAACCCCCACGGGCAAGGTGGGGTCTGGCGGACGAGGGGTGAAATCCGCCTCGTCGGCGAACAGGGCCTCAAAACTGTCGCTTCCGTTTTCCGGCCGGTCCTGCGGGCGGGAGCCATCGCTGTCGGTTTCGGTGACCGCCACCCATCCAAGCCCGGGGCAGTTCGATGCCAGAAGGTCGGCGAATGCCGGTTGGGTGATCCCGGCAACGGCTTCCGAATGCTCCGCGAAATAGGCCAGCTCCTTCCCGGCAGACCGGGCATTGGTGGTCACCGCTACGGCCCCCAACGCCGCGCAGGCATACCAAGACAGCAAGATTTCCGGGCAATTGTCCATGTGGATCAAGACCCGGTCCCCCTGTGTCACCCCGCGCTTGGCAAGGCCCGCCGCTAACCGTTTGGTGGCAATGCTGAACTCGCCATAGGTCCAGCTACGCGAGGGACCTTCGAAGGGCTCCCAAATGAGAAAAGGATGATTCCCACGATATCCCGCCTGTATATCCAGGTAGGTGGGGACATCCAGTTGAGCAAAAAGGCTGATGGGGTGCAGTTTATTTTGCATGTTTACTTTTTCCGAGGCGATTCGCCGCCAGCATAAACCATAGAAAAGACTTGGCTTTTGCGGCGTCTTGAGAGAATAGATGCCCGTGTTGTTCACGGAGCGTGAGAAAATACTTGTGGCCCCTACGAATTAATTCGTTGAGCGACGCGTAATACGCACTTACAGTGTTAACTATAAAACTGCTGGGATGACAGATATGTTTCGAAAAGTGCAGCTTCTGGGGAGCGCGGCTTTCTTGCTCACCGCTTGCGCTGCGCCTCAAGCCCCCGACGTCGCAAACGTCATCGCGATCAATTCCACCCCGCCCGGGGCCACCGCCAGTGTGAGCAGCGGCGAATGGTGCGTCACACCCTGCACTCTGACACGGCCGGTTGCCGGGGTGTTTACGGTTCGGCTTCAAAAAGACGGCTTTGAGCCTCAAGAAATGCGGGTTGAACCGGAAATGACAACGCGCGCCCAAGCCCAATTCCAAGGGCAGCTGCGCCAAACCCGGCGGGATACGGAAATGCGCCGTCAAACCCGGCCCCCGCGTCAGGAAGCAACCTACGCCCCGGTCATGGCTCAACTTCAGCCCTTGCCGGGCAATGCGGATGCGGAAATCGCCGCTTTGATGTATGCCCAAAAGGTGGATCCGGTGATGCCGCGCGCTGTCGGATCGAAAGATCTCAACAAACGGGCGGCTCTCGGCCAGCAATTTGGGGTGCGTGTGGCGGGGTATGACCGCGCGCCCGTCGAATTTACGCCGGTCTCTCGGACCCCGGAAGCGGCGGACACCGATGACGCGCAAGACACGACAGCCAAAGTCGCCGATGGCGCGCCGACAAATATTACCGCGTCGAGCTTCGATCGCCGTCCTGTGGCGCCGTCTCGCTTGATCGATGAGGAAGCGACGGGGGCGGTGCAAAGCGGTCCGTCGCGCACGGTGGACATTCCCTTGGAGGCGCCCGGTGCCATCCAACCGGAACCGCAGCCGGCTCAAAAGCAAGTTGCCCTGTTGCAGCCGCAGCCTCAGAACACCACCGAACTGCCGGCGATCGAGCAGGCTCGGGATCTTGGCAATGCCGTTGTTCAGCTCGCCTCGTTCCGCAACGAAGCCTTGGCGGACCAAGCGGTCAACCGGTTCATGGCGCAATATGCTTCCGTATTGGGTGATCTGATCCCGGATATTCAAAAAGCCGATTTGGGCGCTAAAGGCGTTTACTATCGTGTGCGCTTTGCCGGTATTGAGACCCTGGAAGAAGCCCGCAGCCTGTGTGCGGGTCTGTCGGCCAGCGGCCAAGGCTGCATGGCCGTTCGCCGGTAACAAAACGGCGCCCCCATCCGTTGTGACATTTGTGATGGAGGCGCTCATCGCCAGTGCCTTTTCCAGTGCCTTTTCCAGTGCCTTTATTCGGGGGCCGGCCCCGGGAACTTTTCCCGAAGCAGCCGCTTAAGAGCCTTGCCGGATGGGTTCCGCGGAATCTCATCGATAAACTCGACACCCCGTGGCAGCTTGAACCGCGCCATTTTCCCATCGCACCATTTCAGCAGTTCCTCGGCGGTGAGGCTGTCGTCTTCTTTGACGACAACAGCCAGCGGGCTTTCGCCCCAGCGCTTGCTGGGCTGGCCGATCACCGCCACATCGCGAACCTTGGGGTGACCCAGAATGATGTTCTCAAGTTCCGCCGGGTAGATGTTTTCACCGCCCGAAATGATCATGTCCTTCTTGCGGTCTTGGATATAGACGAACCCTTCTTCGTCGATGGTCGCCAGATCCCCACTGTGCAGCCAGCCGTTTCGGATGGTTTCGGCGGTCGCATCCGGCCGGTTCCAATAGCCTTTCATGATATGGGGCCCTTTGATGATCACTTCACCAATGCCACCAGGCGGCACATCCTTGCCTTTATCGTCCACGATCCGGACGTCTGTGTGGAAAAAGGCTTTACCGGTGGACCCCGCTTTAGCCAGCGCATCCGTTGGGCTGATGAGACAGGCCGGTCCGCAGGACTCCGTAAGGCCATACACCTGATGGATTTCAATGCCCCTCTGTTCATAGGCTTCGATGAGGGTGACGGGCACCGGCGCTGCCCCACTCATGATCCAGCGCAGGGTGGAATAGTCCACTTCGTCCTTGGCGGGGACTTGGAGCATGGCGTTGGCCATGGCGGGCACCGCCAGCAGGCTGGTGACTTGTTCCTTCTCGATGAGTTGCCACGCAAGGGTCGGATCGAATGCCCGCAAAATGATCGACGTACCGCCCAAGTAAACACAGCCGGTGATCGGCGTCAGCGCCCCCACATGGAACAGGGGCAACATGCCCATATACCGATCTTGGAAACGTGTATCCGCCGTCGCACCCTGGGTGATGCAGGCCCAAATGGCCGTGCTGTGACTGTGGATCACGCCCTTCGGCAAGCCCGTCGTGCCGGAGGTGTACATGATGTACAAATTGTCGTCGCCAGACGCCACGATCGGCGGCTCGGACTCGTCCGCCTGCATTTGAAGGCTGGCATAGGATTTGGCAAAGGGCGCAGGCTGCCCCACACAGACCCATTCTTTCAGGTCGGTTTTTTTGCCGCGGCCATGCAGATCCGTAACGGCGTCTTCGAATTCATCCCCATACAGAAGAACAGTGGCCCCGGCATCTTTGAGAATAAACTCAAGCTCGTCCGGCACCAAGCGCCAATTAAGAGGAACGCAAACCGCCCCCAGCTTGGCGATGGCAAAAAAGCTTTCCATGAACTCGATGGAATTCATCATCAGCAGGGCCACCCGGTCGCCTTTCTTGACCCCCAAATCTTTCAAGAAATGCGCGGTGCGGTTGGACCGAGAATTCATTTGCACATAGGTGAAGCGCCGTTCGGTGGCCACATCCACCCACGCTTCCAAGCCCGGATTGAGATGGGCCCGTTTTGTTAAAAGCAGTCCGGCATTCTGTTCCATAATCCCCTCACTGGTCTCTTTCTCATGCGCCACGGGCGCGTGTGGTTCCGTTAGCGGCGGCCTTTAGGGGGCCGCTCTGTTTTCTCTCCAATCGGAATTTTGTTCGTAGGCGTGGGCCGCCCGATAGATGGTTTTCTCGCCGTAATCCGCGGCGATCAGCATCATGCCCACCGGCAGGCCCTCGCCGACCATGCCGCAGGGCACGCTCATGGCCGGGTGGCCGGTGGCGTTAAAGGGCGATGTGTTGTTGAGGCCATCCCACCCCAGCGCGATTTGCTCAATGGGGGACAAGGCCTCGTCAGGCAGTTCAAATGGTTTCTTTGGCATGGTGGGCATCAGCAACAGATCCACCGTGCCGAACATCTGGTCAATTTGGGCCTTTGCGTTGACAATGGCATTGCGCGCCATGGCATAGCCGATGGCCCCGTTATTGTGGTGCAGGTGTTCGCCCAACACCAACAGCGTTTTGGCGCTGACCGGCAGCGTGTCCAAATTCAATCCATCCGCAGACAAACGATGCATAAGGTGCGTGTCGTAAAACCCTTTGCCCGTGGTTGGTAAACCAAGCCCGTCAAACACAAGCCGGTGGAAGCCGACGGCGTTCACCACCATGCCGGCCGCCCCGGCGACCATGAAGCTTGGCACGGAAATGTCGGTAACGGTCGCGCCAAGTGCTTTAAGCGTTTGCGCCGCGGCCAACACACGCTCGTTCACATCCGGTTCCGAATTGGCCTGTTGAAAGCCCTCGGACACAATGCCAACTTTGAGCCCGTCCAATGGCTGGCCCAGGGCCGATCGATAGTCTTCAGACGGATGGTCTTTCTGGCGCGGGTCCAACCCATCGGGTCCCGCCAGCACTTCCAAAAACAAGGCATTGTCTTCGACATTCGCGGTCATGGGCCCCGTATGGTCGATGGTCATCTCGAGCGGCATGATGCCGGTATAGGGCACCAAGCCATGGGTCGGCTTCATGCCGTAAATCCCGCAGGCAGAGGCCGGAATACGAATGGACCCGCCTTGGTCGCCGCCAATGGCCATGTCCACCTCGCCGGCGGCCACAAGGGCTGCCGAGCCGGACGATGATCCGCCAGCGGAATACCGGATATTGCGCGGGTTTTTAACCGCCGCCGGTTCTGACGTATGGCTGCCGATGGACAGGCTCAGCGCCTCGCAGACCGATTTGCCCACGATGGTGCCGCCCGCATCCAAAATCCGCGTGACGATGGTGGCGTCCGTATCCGGCGCATGCCCCTCCAGGAACAGGCTGCCATTGCGCAACGGCCACCCGGCCACATTGACCGTGTCCTTGACGACAATGTGCTTGCCCGACAGCGGACCGGAAGCAGCCCCTTCGATGGTGCCCTTTACGGCCCAGGCGTTTAGCGGGTTTTCCTCTGGTGGCGGAGGCCCCGCGGGTGCCCGTTTATAGTCGTTCTTACACAGACCATTGGGGACGGAGGCGATCACATCGAAGCTGGTGCCAACCATGGGCGCGCCAGCCTCGATGGCATCTAACAAGGCATCGTCCGCATGAAGACCTAACCGGTCCGCGGCACGCTGAATATCGGATCGTGTCACTTTAGGAATGGTCATCGTCGCTAGTGCGGCTTGTCACCATTAATGGTCACCCGGCGCATATGGCGCCGCTGCCCTTGATAATCATTCAACGCATAGTGTTGCACGCACCGATTATCCCAAAAGGCGATGGACCCTTTTTGCCACCGGAACCGGCAAGTGAATTGTTCCTGGGTGCAGTGGTCGATCAGGAAATTCAGCAGGGGCCGGCTTTCCCGTTTGCTCATGCCCTTAAAGCGCATGGTGAAGGCGCCATTGACATAAAGCGCCTTGCGCCCCGTTTCCGGATGGGTGCGCACCACGGGGTGTTCGTAAGCGGGCACGTCGCCTTCCGCCTGGTCGATGTCCATGGATTCACGCTTTTGCGCGGAAAACCCCTTGGCGCTGTATTCGCGTTCCGCCGTGTGGACGGCATAAAGCCCGTCCAACAACTCCTTCATGGCGTCGGACAGGGCGTCATAGGCCGCATACTGACTGGCGAATAAGGTGTCGCCGCCGAATGCCGGAATGTCCAATCCATAGAGCACAGAGCCCAAGGCCGGTGTTTCCTGAAACGACATATCCGAATGCCAGCCGCCGCCAAAGTTCAACTTGTCTTCCGGTTCTTTGATGATCTCCATCACCTCCGGGTGGTCCGCCATGCCCTTCACATAGGGGTGGACATTCAGGCTGCCGAAGCGCCGCCCGAACTCCTTTTGCTGTTCCGGGGTCACGGTCTGGTCGCGGAAGAAGATCACTTGGTGGTCCAAAAACGCTTGGTGGATGTCCGAAAACACTTCGTTCGACAGGGGGGTGGACAGGTCCACGCCCGCGATTTCCGCGCCCAAGGCGCCGGCCACGCGGTTGATTTCGATTGATGGGCTGGTCACGATCGCTTCCTCACACAAAAGGGCTGGTTTTTTGCGGATTATGGCCCAGCAATCGATAAACCGCTAGATCAGCTGTCATCGTTTTGTCTTTTCTCTCTATGCTTTTACCGCTCATTCCCGCGGACGCGGGAATCTCCGCAAGCAACGCCTGAGATCCCGGTTCGCTCTTGAAGAGCGACCGGGATGAGCGGATTGGTGCTGGGCGCATGGGGTTCATCCAATATTGGAATGCTTGGCCGGCCCACTCCCCCGTCCCAACCACCCGAACTAGGGTACCCTTGGGGTGGTTGGGACGGGGGAGCGGGCGCGGCCAGGCCATCAAACACTGGGCGCATGGGGTTCATCCAACTTTCCAGAGCCGGCCCCACCTCTGGACAGACAAAAGCCTCTCCGACACCCGCAGGGCACGTGTCTGATCCTATTCACCTGTCAAAGACCGGCGCTCATGATATAGGCTTAACCAATATCAATCAATTGGATGACGTCGACAGCGCAGGGACAGCGAAGTAAGCGCTCACACCTTGAAAACCGGCCTTTTTTTGGGGAGACTTTTGCCAAGTCAAAGGGGGCCGGGGGGCATGATGTGATCGATTTGTTTACGCGCGTGGGCGCGAGCGTTCTGCTGTTGGTGGGCGGCGGACTGTATTTGTTTGCGGGCGGTCCGACGCCCACCCCCCACGCCGACGGTGCACCTGTTGACGCAATCATTCTGTCTGGCGGCGAATTACCAGCCGCAAACACGCTGGATGTTCCCGGCTTGTCGGAGGTTCCCAAAGCAGCGGCTTTTACACCCTCAGCCGTACCGCCGGTCAGTGGTTCGTGCGATGTGCTGAACCCTGACCCAGGCTTCGTCGACGAGATGCTGGTGCGCTTTTCGGAGGATGGGTCGAAGAGCTTCGAACGGCGTGTGGCCCTGGTGATCGGCAATGGGGCCTATGAAGGCGCCATTGGCACCCTCGATAATCCCGCAAATGATGCGACATCCATGGCGAACGTCATGTCGGCTCTGGGGTTCACCGTGTATCGCGGTATTGATCTCGATGCGGACGGCATTGAGAAGTGTCTTGGCCGATTCACAGCAGAACTGCAATCCAAGCCCACAGACGTCGCTCTCTTCTTCTATGCCGGTCATGGGATCCAGCTCGTGTCCGAAACGGACAACGAGAAGCGCAACTACATGATGGCGACGGATGCCCGTATTGCTGCGTCTGGCGAGGGTGTCGGTTACAAGCAGATCGATGCAGTACTAAATCAGATGCGGGATCATTCCGAACAGAGCGTGTTCTTCTATGATGCCTGTCGGAACTATCCATTAGGGGACCAGAGGCCGGATATCATTGATGGCGTAGCGATCAAGAGGGGTATCGCGCTAGTTTCGGGGCCGGCCGCAGTTACCCTAAAGCAACAAGAAGCTGATGATAGGGCTGGCATATACATCGCCTATGCCACGGCGCCGAACCGTGTGGCAGATGACGCCTATGAAAAAAACGCCAATCATTCGCCCTTTACTCAGGCCTTGTTGAACCACATAGCGACGCCGGGCATGCCCCTGGAAACGGTCATGAACCAAGTAACCCTGGACGTTGTTAATTACACCGACTCCGAGCAAGTGCCCTGGAAAAGGTCCTCATTGCAAAATGATGTGAAGATCAATGGCAAGCTTCAAGCACGAGACACGCAGGCGAAATCCAGTTCTCTAGCCGCGAGTTCAGACAAATCCAGGGAAGCCGGAGCAAAGTCGGCCTCAATTGTTCACGCATTAAAAGGGCTTCCACGGAAACAGCGAAATTTAACGTCCCGACCTCTTTTTGAGGACGCCCATATTAGTCTCTATCGAACACTCCAAAACGGGAACCAGATTTTGTCGGGACATAATGGGTACGTTACAGGCGTCGCTTTCGGGCCTGGAGATAATGAGGTACTAAGCGGTTCTTGGGACCGTACTTTGAAAATTTGGGAAAAATCCTCCGGTCGCGTTTTGCGCGAGATTACACTTTCAAACGATGTTAGTAGCTTCGACTTTAGCACTGATCGATCATATGTATTAACCGGGTCTAACAAAGGAACACCGAAACTTTGGAATATAAAAACGGGTGCCCTGGTTCGACAATTTCCCGTACTACGCTGCGCCCAAGACCGCTTTTGTATGGTCAATGCCAAGCTGTCTAATGATGGTCGGCGAATACTCGCTTATGGACAGTTCAATGTTGTGATCGTTTTCGACGCGTTCTCAGGCTCCGTTATCGCGAGAATAAACGATGGTGCCGGTTCGTTCAGGGCAGCAACATTCAGTCCTGACGGGCGTCTTATTGCGACGGGAAAAGAAACCAGCGGCGTCAAAGTCTGGAACGCGCAGAATGGGAATTTCGTGCGAAGTTTCAGCGAAAGCAAATCGATAACAACAGACATAAAGTTTAGCCCTGACGGTAAACTTCTGGCTGCCTCTTCAAATGATAGCGCATTGCGTGTTTGGGACTTGAAAGACGGAAATCTGGTTTCCACTCATCATGTCCTTCGAGCGATCAATAACTTCACATTCAGCCCCAATGGTAGATACATTGCCGGCGCTTTTCGCAATGAAATTAGAATTACGCACACAGGCAGCGGAACCCTCCAGGCGCTGATAGACGATATCAGGGGGCAAATCTATGACATTGCCTTCAACAGCGATGGCTCCAGCATTCTTATGGGTATGCGGAATTTCAATGTGCGGGTGCTGGAGTGGCGGCCTCGCTCAGATTTCGTATTCCTCAAAAGCGAGTCACCAGCATCGTTTGCTGCAGGTTTCAACTCAACTGGAACTCACGCCGCAATAAGTGAGGTTTCATATCGCTTTTTGGATGGCAAGATTATATATGACACAAATTTGATTTCTGTTTGGGACGTTACCAACGGTCGATTAGTAGGCTCAGAAAAGGTTGCCGGTGAAGACCAAATCGTTCTGGCATTTAGTCCAGACAGAGACTTTTTCGCCACGGGTTCCCGAAAAGGAAAGTTTACGCTGTGGCGGATTGATGATGAGGGCAAACTCGAGATAACCAAGTCGGAAAAAATTGCTGACTCAGCAATAGTCGACATCACTTTCGATCCAGAAGGAAACATCGTTGCAGCAGGCAAAGCAGACGGATCTGTAGCATCTTGGGAGGCCCGAACTGGCGCCTTAAGAGGTGTGACGTCTCTTTCCGATAACCCAATTGTGGCTGTCGGCTTCGGCGCAGATGGAACTCTGATTGCACTAGATACAGCCGGTAATGTTTTCAAAAACGGTGTTAGCGTATCAAGATTGGAATTTGAGAGTGACGACCATAGGATGCGCTCGGCAGATATTTCAAATAGCGGCCTGTGGGCCGTAGGTGACGGAGCGGTTGGCCAGTCGTACTTATGGGACATTGGTTCTGGTGAACAGCTATTGAGCCTTGATGAAAATCAATCGGTTATTACAGGCGTCTCTTTTGGACCTCACGATCACCGTGTTGCCACATCCTCATGGTATAATGACCGAGGGTCGCCCGTTATCACTGTTTGGTCGACAGCGAATGGCGAAATAGTCTCGAGGTTTAGAGTTCCGAGCGGAAACCCACTTGGTCAGCTGGATTTTTCACCGAAAAGCTCAAATGTAATTTCCGCGCTCGGTGGTGGCGGTGGCGCGGTGGTTTGGGATGTTGGCATCTATGGCCCCGATCTTGTTGACGCCGCCTATGATCTCTTAACGCCCGAACTCCGAGCCGAAGTTGAACGCGAACGCATCCGCTATTGGGAAGTGGACCCGGCGGTGTTGCAGTAAACCACCGTCCGTCTAAAGATCGTTAAGGGCGGCCCTACTCAAACGGCAGTGGCTTTGGCCCGCGCCAGAAGTCGCGCCGCCAATAGGCGAAGTTTTCAAATTCCCCATGCATGATGGGATAGCAGCGGCCTTTGTCGTCGAAGCCGTGATCAAGCGCCTCATGATCGTCCGTGAAATACAAACACTCATTCGACGGGTCGAGGTCTTGCGGGCGGTTGTTGGCGGAATAGACCCGGAAGACAGTGCGCTTCTGCGCCACGTCCGGGAACAGGTGCTTGGCCTCGCGCACATTGCGCCATTTGCCCACCGTTTTGTGTCCCACGGTGCGTGAATCGCCCAGGAATTCATCAATCCATTCCAACAGACTGCCTTCCGGCACCAGCCCATTGACATATTGTTCCAATGTTTCGGCCTTTGGGTGCAGCATCAAATTGTAGAAAACCGGCAGGCTGCGTGTTGTGTCGTCAGTAGACTGATTGACAAGCAGCGGGGAAATACTTTTTGCCGTATCTCGAACGGACGCCGCCCCGCCCATATAGACGATGTTGCCGATGGGCAGGTCGCGAAAGCGCGGCAACAGATTGTTCAACACGATGGCCCCGGTGCTGTGGGCCACAATATTGATTTCGATTTCTTTCTTGTCGGACGACGCAGGGTCGAACAGCGGACCACACATATCGCGCGGTGCCTGCTGGTCGGTGGGTAAGGTTCCGTTGCGCCAGGCGAAACAATCCTGGAGGCCCGCGAAGAACTTCGCGAAGCCGCCCGTGCCTTCCGGGTATTTATCCATTTCCGACCGGATCGGCTCGTACAGCCAATTGTCGTCTTGGCCGTCCCACAAGCCTGACATTTCTTGGGCGCGTTGTTGATCGCGATTAAACTCGGCGGGCCGGCGCGCGGCATTCACGGCGCGCCGCTGCATGTTGCCCCAGGCCGTGCGTCCAAAGCCGTCCAACAGCGGCGTGATGAACCCCGACGGTATGGTCAACAGCGGATAGCGGATTATGAACCCCGCACGGACCGCCCGCGCATTGGGGTTGGCGCCCGCTTTGCCCCAGTCGCCATCCTGCGGGTAGAGCACATTGTTCGCCTCGCCGAAGGATGTGGGTGTGCCGGTCAAAACGTGCGGGTCATTTGGGTACAGGTCGAATACATTTTTTTGGCCGGTATCGACCGCCGCATAGGTGCTGGTTTTGTTGGGGCCCAGCACAGGATTGACCCGAAGATCCCAAAACCGGTCGCTCGACCGCAGATAAACCAGCGGTGCGCGGAACAGGCCGGACCCGGCATCGCTCACCACTTTGATTGGTGCACGAACGAAATCGGGCGTGGGGCTTTTGACCCCGTCCTGGATCCAGAGGATTTGTTCCAGATAGGTCAACACATCCTGCGTTTCGAACACCATGAAGACGGGATAATGCCGATCCTGTGCCGACGGATCGCACAGAATGTGCGGTGCGCGCGATTCCGCGGTCTCTACCCCCACTTGGTGGGACACGCGTCCGCCATAAACGAAGATCAGAAGCTTGTGTTTGTCCGGGGTGGATGGGACGCCGGCCTGGGTGCACGGATGAGCTCCGCTTGCGGGCGCGAAACCACGCGGGTCTTGCGCATAGGCAGCCCAATGGGACGTGATTTTCTGGAAATGATCCTCGAATTTCAGGCTGCAATCGGCGTAATAGGCGGCGCGTAAATCCCCGTCCCGGTTCACGGCGATGATATGGGGTTCCACATTGTAGGCGTCTTTGGCGGCGGTGCGTTTGCGTTTGCTGTCGCGGCGCCATTGGGCTTGCGGAGGCGCCATGTAGCAATTGGTGCCGTTGTCAAACGATGTACCGGCGTCTACGGGACCGCGCTCGAAGGGGTAAAGCCGGTCATTGTGGCTGCACGCCGCGGCCATAACCGCCGCGCTGAGTGCAGCGAAAAAATTGCGCCATCGGCGCGCGTGTTGTGACCCCCGCATAAACCCCATCGTACTCTCTGTGAACGTGCTTGCTGCAATACCTATCGCAGATGGAGGATTATTCCCCGTGCGCTCATCCCGGTCGCCCTGTGCGAACCGGCATCTTGAGAGAATACCTAAAGATCCCTGCTTTCGCAGGAATGAGCGGAAGACCGGATGGCCCTGAAAAACGCCATATGCGATAGCCCTGCCGTTGCGACAAAGGCTATTTTATGTTGGCGTGCCGGACAAGGGCATCCGCGATCTGTTGTTGAAGCGCACCATGTGCGGTTTCGTCGAATTTTGGGGCCGCCTCCCAGTCATAAAACCAGACGGGCTTGGTACGCAGTTCCTCGGGCTCGGTGGCAAAACGCGGGAATACATGGCCGTGCAGGGCCGGTTCTAAATTGCCAAGGATTTCATAGTTAATGCGGGTGGCGCCGGTCACATCCAGCACCGCATCCCCCAATGCGGCATAATCCGACAAGAATTGCGTGCGCGCGTCGCCAACCAGATCGTTGAGGGTCGGGACCACCGGATCCGGCAACAGTAGGCAATAGCCTTCCAAGAATTGGACATCGCCCATGACGGCCCAGCCGCTTTTAAGGCGCTTTATAACTGTGGGATTGGTGCCTGCATTGGCCGCGGCGACCCGCTGGTGGATAAGGGTTGACATGGGGAAACCTCTCTTCCGAAACAAATGTGTACAGACGATCCGCGCGATTGCCGCTCTTTACTATGCTGTGCAAAAAGCGTGGATCGCGCTGTGTTTTTTGACGAGAGGTGATACACTAAAATGAACCTGTGTGGGGGACATTCATGGCGCATCACGCCACTATAATCACGCTTCTTGGCGCCATGGCCTTGGCGCTTGTCGCCTGTGGCGATGGCGAGCGGTACTTGACCGCCGAAGGCTATGTGGAAGGGGACTACATTCTGGCCGGGCCCAAGGTGCAAGGGCGCCTTGAGGAGGTTTTGGTCACGGAAGGGGATGTGGTGGCCCAAGGGGACCCGCTGTTTCGCTTGGATGACACGGAACAAAAGGCGCTCTTTGCCGGGGCCGTGGCGGGCGTTGCTCAGGCGGAAGCGGAACTGGCTAATTTGCTCAGCGGCAAGCGCCCGCAGGAAATTGACGTGATCCAGGCGCAATTGGATGAACGCGAGGCGGAACTGAGCCTCGCCAAATTGGAACTTGCGCGCCAGCAACGTCTGGTGCGCACGGGCGCGGGATCCAAGCGGGCTTTGGATGAAGCCAAAAGTCAGAAGGATTTTTCCGAAGCCAGTGTGCGGGAATTACAGGCGCAGCTTGAAACGGCCAAAATGCCCGCCCGGGAAAAAGAAATTGTCGCTGCCGAAGCGCGCGTGGTCGCCGCCAAGGCCGAACGGGATCAAACCCAGTATCTTCTTGATCAGCGTACGGTGCTTGCGCCGAAAGCGGGGACCGTGGAAGACATCATGCATTATCCCGGCGAAGTGGTTTCACTGGGCACGCCGGTGGTGTCCTTGCTGCCGCCGGAAAACCGCAAGCTTCGTTTTTTTGTGCCGCAGCAATATTTGTCACGGTTGGAACTCACAAACGACGTGGCGATTTCCTGTGACGGTTGCGCCAGCGGTCTGTCCGGCACGGTGAGCTTCATTGCGTCCGATGCGGAATACACCCCGCCGGTGATTTTCAGTTCCGGCAGCCGCGACAAGCTGGTGTGGATGGTGGAGGTGACACCGTCCTTCGATGCGGGGCAGTTGAAGCCGGGCCAACCGGTTCAGGTGCGCGTGGATCTTGATCAGACATTTGCCCCCGCGGAAGCGCCGCAAGACCCTGCGGTTGACGCGGATCCCGTGGTCGATCCGGCGCCTGTTGAAGACGCGCCGGACCGGCAAGATCAATCAGTCGAGGGTGCGCCGGTACCGCAACAAGGCAACCCATCCGGCGAGGACCAGGAAGACCAGAATGGGCCACAGCTCGGGAAGGATCTCGGCGACACCGTTCCCCTTCAGGATGATGCCACGGACCATGCGCAGGAAATGGGTGAGGGGTAACACCTCGCCCAAATATTGCGCCCACATGGGCATGCCCCGATAGGGGAACATAAACCCGGACAGCAGAATGGTGGGCAGGAAGACGAAAAACGTCATCTGCATGGCTTGCAATTGGGTGCGCGCGAAAGTGGACAGCGTAAAGCCCAGAAACACATTGGCGCTGATGAACACAAAGGCCACCAAGAACAGCAAGACCACTGACCCGACAATGGGCACATCGAACAGAATAACGGCGGCAATCAAAATCACGGTCACTTGGAAAAGCCCAAGACACACATAGGGCGCCACCTTGCCCAGCATCACTTCCAGGGGGCTTACCGGCATGGACAGCAGATTTTCCAGCGTGCCGTTTTCGGTTTCGCGCGTGAGCGTCAGGGCCGTCATCATGATCATGGTCATGGTGAGGATGACGCCGATCAGTCCGGGTACGATGTTATAGGCGCTAACGGATTCGGGATTGTAGAGCCGGTGCACCACGATATCCACTGCGGGTGGGGCGGCGGTGAGAGATGCCAGCGGTCCCTTGAAGTCATGCCGGAAGGCGTGGCGCGAAATACCGTCCAGGGCGGCCACGGCATTGCTGGTGGCGGCAGGGTCCGTGGCGTCCGCCTGCACCAGCAGTTGTGGGCGCTGGCCGCGCACTAGGTCCCGGCTGAAATTGGCGGGGATGGTCACCACAAAGGTGACGGCGCCGGTTTCCAATTTGCGTTGCGCCTCGGCGTGGCTGCCCAGCACCTCGGTCACCCGGTAATAGCGCGAGTTTTCGAGCGCCGCGAGGAAAGAGCGGGTGTACTGACTGTTTTCTTCCATCAGAACCGCCGTGGGCAGATTGCGCGGATCATTATTGATGGCATAGCCAAACAGAATGAGCTGCAACAGCGGCACACCCAGCATCATGGCGAAGGTCAGACGGTCGCGGCGCATCTGGATGAATTCCTTGACCAAGACGGCCCGCACCCGGCGCCAATTGATGCCCAGGCCCGTCACGGTGCGTTCCCGCTTCCGCTGCGCGCGCCAAAATCGATCAGCACATCTTCCAAACTGGTGTCCGCCCGCTGCCAGTCATGAGCGGGGTTTGCGCTCATTTCCTGTGCCAGGGCATCAAGCTTTGCACCGTCAGCGCTCAGCACATGAAGGGACTGGCCAAAGCGGGCGACCTGGCGCACTTCGGGGCGGTCCTCCAGGGTGCGCGCCAGGGCATCTAGCGCCTTCCCGCGAACGATCCAGGTGGACAGGGCCGCCTCCGCCACAATCTCGTCCGCCGTGCCGCGGGTGACGACCTTGCCGTCGGACACATAGATCACGCGGTGGCAGCGTTCGGCTTCATCGATATAGTGGGTGCTCACCAACACGGTCAGGCCGTCGGCGGCCAGCTCATGAATGCGGTCCCAGAATTCTCGGCGCGCATTAGGGTCCACACCGGCGGTCGGTTCATCCAACAACAATAGCTGCGGCGTGTGAATAACGCTGGCGGCCAGCGCCAAGCGCTGTTTCCATCCGCCCGACAAGGTGCCGACAATTTGCTTGCGCCGGGGCGTCAGGCTGAATTGCTGCATCATTTCGTTGACGCGGCGGGCGCGGTCTTTCAAATCGTAGAGCTCGCCCACGAAGTCCAAATTCTCCATCACCGTCAAGTCTTCGTAGAAGCTGAACTTCTGCGTCATATAGCCGATTTGCTGACGGATCTTGCGGCTGTCTTTCAGAATGTCATAGCCGAGGCATTGTCCGGTGCCGGAATCCGGTGTCAGCAGACCGCACATCAACCGGATGGAGGTGGTTTTGCCACTGCCATTGGGCCCGAGGAAGCCAACAATCTCGCCTTTGTTCACCTGAATGGAAATGCCTTTCACAACCGGCTTGCCGTCGAACGATTTGACGAGATCGTTGACGTCAATGACAGGGTGTGTGGTATCGGCGGACATGGGATCAGAGGCTCAGGTCAATGCTGGTAAATGAAGCCACCAAACATATATTTGGTCGCCTCGGCGCCTAGGATTAGAACGCGGTCCCCAGGCTTGATACGGTCCGACATGCGCAGGCGGTGAAAAGATACCCAAATAGCGGCGGAGCCAAGATTACCGGTCGTGGTGGCATCCACAACCACTTTTTCTCGGGGAATGCCCAGGGCGTCTTCCATCACCTCGTCAATGCGCCCATTGGCCTGGTGCGGAATGATCCAGTCCATCTGATTGATGTCGATGTCGAGGTCCTTCAGCGTTTGCAGCCCCCGGGCAAACAGATCCGGTCCATCATTCCGTACACTGTTGAAATCATGATCGAAATGCAAGGTGCGGCGTTCCAGGGCGGGTGCGCCGGACGCTCCCTCCGCCATGGTAAAGCCGGGGGTGGCGCCGGTTTTAAGCTGACCGAAAAAGACAAGCTCAATGCGCTGCGAAGACGCATCGACCCCCCGCTTCAAGACGACCGCTGCCGAGCCGTCGCCCATTTGCACCGCATTGACGAATTGGCCGCGATCCGCGTCCAGATTGCCAAGGTCGCAGAAGACCGACCCGGTCTCGCTGCCCACCAAGGCGATCGGCGCATCCCCGTTAACCGCCAAGAGACCATTGGCCATGACCAATGCATTGGCAAAACCGGTGCATGCTTGGCGGAATTCTCCATAAGGGCCCGCATAGTTCAGGCGGTCGGCCACCCAAGACACATTCGGCGGAATAAACGTGTGGGGGGAGGCCGTGTGGCCGATCAGATATTGAAGGGCCTCTGCCGACAGACCAGCGTCGGCAAGGGCTTGTTGCACCGCTTGGGCGGCAAGATCCGGATTGTTTTCGCCGTCCCGGGGCGTTTCGCGGGCGTCTTTTAAATCGCGCACCAACCGCCGGTGCTGAATGCCCATGGTCTTTGCGATGCGTTTGGCGAGCGGCGCGCTCTTGAACCCAAGATTGTCGCGAAAGCGCGCGACCAGACCGTCCGTGTCGAGCGCCAAGCTTGGAAACTGCTCCCCGGTGCCCAGCACCTGAAGATCCGTATGCACCACATAGGCAGACATTAGAGATCTTTCAGAATGCGCTTGGTCAATCGGTCGGGGCAGATTGCTAGGTTCTCAAGCGAGTCACTGACGTGACCGAGATACGTGCAGAACGATTCCTTGGTCTCGGCGCTCTTGTCACGATAGTGGCGGCGGGGCATGCCCAGCAATCTAGTGGCGCGGCGGGTGACGCCCACATGGACGGCTTCGTCCAATTTGATCCGATTGACAATTTTCAACAGATCTTGATTGCGGCGCAGGGCGGATTTACCGCGGCCCAGCTCATCCATGAGGATGCAGACACCGCTGTCGAGGGCGCTCACATGCGCGAAATGAACGGCAGGGTCTCTCGCGGCCATGGACATGAAGAAGCGCCGGGACGTGGCGCGCAATTTCTTAAGATCGGCCGGCTCGGGGCATTGGTCAAACAATGTGGCCAGAATAATTTCATGGTCCGTTTCGTCGGTGACCACGCGCAAAACTTCGGGACGTGCTTTTTCCGGAAGTGTTCTGAGCCCCTGGTAGAATACGTGGACGGCCGATTCCTCCCCACACAGAATAGCCGGCACCAAACGGCCAAGGGCTTCCGCTTCATTGGTGGACAGGTGTCGTAAGGGGGCGCCAATTTCACAACCAAGTTTTTCTGGAAGTCCCAGTTCTTCGCGAATTGATCCTGTCTGGAAGCATACGGCAGGGGCGACGTCCACCGCGGCTTGGTGAGCCTTCGCTCGTGACGTCGGCACGCGCTCTCCTGTCGGCGCGATGTGCTCCGCACGCATCGTCATTGTGCCTGTCTCCCCACAGGAACCCAAAACGTCAAAAAATTTAGCGGAACCCCACCCCAAAGGCCGGATTGTGCCGCCTCACCATACCGATGATGCGTACTCTGCACCGCTGCACTCCTCCTTGGGCAGACGATGCATCGCGTCACCGTGATTGGCTTTCTCACCGAGCCGTTAGTAACAAAAGTGTTACCATATATTTGTGACAAAGAGTATCGGGAAGTAAAAACGCCGAAGAAAAACTTCGCCTTAGGTTAATCGGCAAAGTACTTATAGTTGTTTTTGACTATCTAGAAGGCATGTCAGCCTTGTTTTTAAGCAGTTTGCCAGAAAAACCCATCAAATCTTCGCGTCTTGGGATTTAGCAGTGAGCGGATGATTCAACCGGACGACAGAACTAGAAGGGCTTCAATGTTGCCAGATAAACCACCAAAAACACGGCAGCGGACATGGCCCAGGGAAGACTTGTCCAGAGAAGGCTGTCCGAACTGGCATAGGCGCGCCCGCGCAGGCGCGCCACCACCACGCCGTGCAAACCGGATAACAGGGTAACAAGTGCCAGCTTGGCATGCAGCCAGGGGGCCGAAAACCAACCGCCTTGCTGCGCGAGGACCAATCCGGCAAGCCACGTCGCCACAATTCCGATGGTCAGCAGTAGGCGGACATTTCGGACCCCTTTTTCAGACAAATCGCCAACGGGAATGGCGGACGCGACGATCATGCCGCCCATCCACACGACCACAGACGTCAGGTGTATGACTTTGAGGGTCTCATACATATCACTGATGTGCCTTTCCGCTGGATTTTATGGTGATGGCAGGTGGATCTGGCCGCGTCAAAATAAACACGGCGACGGCGGCCAGCACGACCACTTGCGCAATCAGGGCCCAGACCGGGGCACCGAAAAACCAGGCACTCAAAAATGCTGCCACAAGAGCAACCATGGCCAACCATTTTGCTTTTCGCGAAATGGCCCCATGGTCGCGCCATTCATGGATCGGCGGTCCCAATTGCGGATGGTTCAAGAGCCAATTGTGAAGGCGTTTCGATCCGCGGCTGAAGCAGAAGGCGGCCAGCAACAAAAAGGGGGTTGTGGGCAGCAAAGGCAGCGCGATCCCCACAAGCCCCAACGCCAGCGCAATGCCGCCGGCAATGCGCCACGCCAGGCGGCGTGCTTTCGCCATGCGAATGATGGTGCGTCTCTTCAGGGGCATGAGTTTCCGCGTTTCCGTTTTTTTGCAGCATATATCAGATAGCCGATGAACAAACCGGCGTTTTTGCGTCACATGCGGGCATCCGGGTGTTGCACGGCGAAACCAAGCCGCTAAAACAGGGCCCATGAGCAATGATCCACTTAATCTTTACACCCTCTTTGAGAGCCGCTTCCCGACCGATCGCGGTGACACAGCCATTGAGACGGAAACGCACGCCACCTATTCCTTTGCTGAGTTGCACGCCCAGTCGGCAAAAGCGGCAAACGCGTTAACACATCTCGGGGTCAATCCCGGCGACCGGGTGGCGGTCCAGGCCCCTAAATCGGCGGCCGCTCTGTTTCTATACCTAGGGTGTTTGCGGGCAGGGGCCATCTATTTGCCCATGAATACCGCCTACACCCCGAAGGAAGTCGATTACTTGCTGCGCGATGCGGAGCCAAAGGTCTTTGTTGCCGACGCTGGAAACAGCGACGTCATGGAGGTGGCGACAAGCGCGGGCGTTCCAAACGTCCTGACCTTGGATTTGGAGGGGCAGGGGACATTGTCCGATCTCACCGCAAAGGCGGCGGCGGATTTTGCCACCGTTAATACCCACAGCGACGATATTGCCGCGATCCTTTACACATCGGGCACGACAGGTCAGCCCAAGGGGGCCATGTTGAGCCATGGTAACCTCGCGTCCAATGCTCTGACGCTCCACAAATATTGGGGGTTCGTGCCCGGTGATGTTCTGTTGCACAGCCTGCCGATCTTTCATGCGCACGGTTTGTTCGTGGCTCTGCCCACGGCTCTGCTGAACGGCAGCAAGCTGATTTTTTTGCCTGGGTTTAATGCGGCTCAAGTGGTGGAGCGCTTGCCGAGGGCAACGGTGTTTATGGGCGTGCCGACCCATTATGTGCGACTGCTTGCGGAAAAAGATTTCGACCGGGACTGCGTTGCGAAGATGCGGTTGTTCGTGTCCGGATCAGCGCCGCTCATGGAAGATACGTTTCGCGAGTTTGAACAACGGACGGGCCATACCATTCTTGAACGGTATGGCATGACCGAAACGGCGATGAATACCTCCAACCCTTATGATGGGGCCAGGGTGCCCGGATCTGTGGGGCCGCCCTTGCCGGGCATCCGTGTGCGGGTCTGCGACGAGCACGGTCATGAAGTGCCGCAGGGGGAAACCGGCGTGTTGGAAGTAAAGGGGCCGAATGTTTTCAAAGGCTATTGGCGCAACCCTGAAAAAACCAAATCCGAATTTCGCGATGATGGGTTTTTCATTACCGGGGATTTGTCGCGCATTGACGAGAAGGGCTATGTGCACATTGTTGGGCGCGCCAAAGACCTGATTATTTCAGGCGGATACAACGTGTATCCCAAAGAGGTTGAGACCGCCTTGATCGAACTGCCCGGCATCAGCGATGCGGCGGTTGTGGGCGTGCCCCATGCGGACTTTGGCGAAGGGGTGACGGCAGTGGTGGTTGCCGACGGCGGCGCCACGGTGGACGAAGCGGAAGTGATTGCGGCGCTTAAAAAAGATCTGGCGTCTTACAAAGTGCCGAAACGGGTGATTGCGGTGACCGACATCCCGCGCAACACCATGGGGAAGGTGCAAAAAAACGCGCTGCGCGAGACCTATAAGGATTTGTATCAGTAGCCTGGTTATTCGCTTGCCAGCGCCCCGAGGTGAGTTCTCAGCTTTTCGTTGGATCGGTGCCTGCGGATTGGTTTCTCTGTTTTGCTCTGGATGCCAGGGACAAGCCCTGGCATGACGCTGTATGGTCGGCGATTACAATGAATGGCTATGTCTACATTCTAGCAAACAAAAGAAATGGAACGCTTTACGTTGGTGTAACAAGCGATCTTCGACGTCGTGTTTATGAGCATAAGTATGAGTTGGTTGCCGGTTTCACGAAAAAGTACGGCGTGAAGACATTAGTGTGGTACGAGGTACACGACTTGATGGCCTCAGCGATACAAAAGGAAAAGCACATCAAGTCTTGGCCACGTCGTTGGAAATTGAATACCATTGAGGACTCTAATCCTACTTGGCGCGACCTTTATGAAGAGCTCGGGCTTCCATAAAGAGTTTCGTCATCCCAAGGCGAGCGGAGCGAGTTCTTGGGATCCAGAGCAGCAGTACAGAGCGTTTATAGAGCATACCCCTGGCATCAAGAGTGTTTTTCCAAGCATATTTTTTTAAACAGACGGACTCTCGAGTCGCTAAGCAGCCCACGTTATGCCAAAGCCACTTTAATCAGCATGTCGCGGCTGTGTTTCCGCAGGCCGGGCACGCGGGGTGTCAGCGGAGGGGTCGACGATAGGTAAATCTCCAGCCCGTCCATTGAGGCGGACAGGAATGCCGCCCGCGCTTTGCGTTCTTGTGACGACAAGTGAGGGGTGAGTGGTTCCAACAAGGCGCTGATGCGCGTGACGTCCAACTCGTAAATATCGCGCAAGCTGCGGGCCATTTCCGGGCTGCCGGTTTGGCCTTCGCTCAGCATGGCGAACACCAATGGGTCGCCGCTCGCCCGATCTAAGGAAAAATCGATATAGGCCTCAAGCCGTTCCTGATCACTGTCATATTCAGCATTTAACACCTGATCCTGTTGTCGTTTGTAGAAAAGCGTGAAGAAACGCCCCATAGCCGCCATAAGCGCGTCCCGGCTTGGAAAATAATGCTGAACCGCAGCCACCTTTTTGTTTAAGCGTTCCGCAACCCGGCGCATCGAAAACCCGCCAGGACCTTCCTCTGAGAGCAGTCCGATTGCTTCAAATAGAATTGCCCGAACTTTTTCTTGGCCCTTGCCATAGACGCCTGTTCCTTCGCGGCTGCCAAATGCAGGATCAGCCAAGATGTCGCGAAATCGGGGCGGAATTTGAGCTTCAAAGTCGATCTGTTTCATCGGCCTGGTGTCTATCATAAATCTATTTCTATACGAACAAAAAACCATACAGTTGACAAGTTTTTTATTTTCGGTCATCCTTCGCAAAATGGCAACAAATGCGAGCGGGGAGGCTCTGCGCCGGTGCGTCATGTCTTCAAATTGTCGATCGTGGCTTTTGGAATTCTCGCGCTTGGCGTGGCCACTTTGTCGCCCACGGCCGCGGAATTCGAGACCCCGACGGTTGAAACCCTGCCGGACCATGAGGGGCAAGGCTGGTTTTGGGCAACAGGCCTGCGCATGCCGAACGCGACCGACGGCCGGGCTTTCTTGTTCGATCAAGAGGGCAAGCAATTAGGTCAGCTGTCGACGGGGTATTGGTTTGCCAATTTGATCCCAGCGGACACGCGCGGTGAACTGCTGACAGTTGAGACCTATTTCAGCCGCGGGACGCGCGGAACACGGACGGATATTGTCGCGGCCTACGACCCAAAGACGTTGTCACCTACCTGGGAAGTTAAAATCCCGCCAAAACGGCTTAATCCCCTAAAAGTCACCGGCACGGCGGTGCTCACGCAAGATGAGAAGTATCTGTTGGTGGTCAACTATACACCCGCGCAATCCGTGTCCGTCGTCGATCTCGATGACCGCCGGTTTGTGCAGGAAATTGAAACCCCAGGCTGTTCGGTGCTTTATGAAGGGGGCAATCGGGATTTCTTTTCTATTTGCGGCAATGGCGGGTTTCTTCATTTACGCATGGCGGATGATGGGCAGCTCAGTGTGGTGGAACGCACGGCACCATTGTTTGATCCGGTTGCAGACTTTCTGTCGATTGCCGCCTCACGCATTGGCAACACCTGGTACTTCGTCTCGAAAGAAAATTATGTTTATACCATTGAGATGACCGAGGCAGGCATCAAGCTGGAAGATCAATGGTCGCTGGTGTCGAAGTCGGAACGCGGCAGTAAATGGGGTATTAGCGGTTTTCATCATACTGCGGTCCATGAAGAGTCCGGCCGATTGTTTGTGTTGATGCATCAAGGCGAACCCCACGAATTTGAGGGGCCGGGCACGCATGTGTGGGTCTATGATGTGGCGCAAAAAAAGAAAATCAAAGAAATCGCCATGAACGACCTCACTGTCGGGATTGGGGTCTCTCAGGGGGAAAATCCCAAACTGCTGGCGCTTGATTTTCACCTGCCCATTCCCTTCCTGGCGGTGATTTGGATGTACCTCACCGAAGGGGAGGAAAGCGTGACGGCCCTCGCTCAGCAGATCGTCAATATTTACGATGCGGACATCGGGAAACATTTGGGGCGGACGGACGCGTTGCCAAATGGTGCCGTGACCAATGTGCAAGCATGGTGACACCCAATGATTGATCCCCTGATTTCATCATTCATCGGCCTCTGCTTTGCGCTTTTGTTTGGCATGGCGGGGGTGCACAAGCTGCGCGCGCCACTGGAAACGCAGCAGCTCATTGAACAATATCAAGTGATGCCACGTTCGCTCGCGGCCCCGGCCCGTTGGATGATCCCATTGATTGAAAGTGCTGTCGCACTTGGGCTGGTGTTTCCGGGCACACGCTTGATGGCGGCCGTGGCGGGCGCGTTTCTGTTGGCGGTCTATGCCGTCGCCATGACAATCAATCTTTATCGCGGGCGGCGTGACCTCGATTGCGGCTGCAGCATTGGTGGCACGCCTCAAGTCGTTACCGAACTTTTGGTCGTGCGGAATGTCTTACTCGCCGCGTGCCTGCTGGTGGTGGCCTTACCGGCATCCGGCAGAGTGTTGGGCGCCATGGATGGTTTCACGCTTGGTGCCGGCGTTCTTGCGGCAGGCGTTCTGTACGCGACCGTGAACACGTTGATCGAAAACCAAACGAAGCGGATCTAACCATGACGGAAATGTTGATCATATCGAATGTTCTTGCGTGGGTAATGATCATTGCCTTGTCGATCGCGCTCTTTGCCTTGGCGCGGCAGATCGGGGTGATGCACGAGCGCATCAATCCTGTGGGGGCCTTGTCGCTGGGAAGCACGCTGGAGGTTGGCGCAAACGCACCCATGTTCGAACTCGCGAGTTTGACTGGCGGATCGACCTTTGTGGGCGGGAAATCTCAGGATGCGAAATCCACCTTATTGTTTTTTGTGTCGGCGACGTGTCCCATATGTAAAGAACTCATCCCCATACTGAAGAAAATTCAATCTCAAGAGCGCAGCTGGCTCAAATTGGTGTTTTCGAGCGATGGCGATCCGGCGGAACATGAAGGCGTCATTGCCCGTCACGGACTTGAGCAATACCCCTATCTGGTGACGCCGGAACTGGGCATGGCCTATCGCATCGGCAAGCTGCCCTATGGGGTTTTGATTGATGAGAAGGGCGTCGTGGCATCTCACGGACTGATCAATAGCCGGGAACATTTGGAAAGCTTGTTTGCGGCCAAGGAAATGGCTGCGTAACGCGTCCGCGGTAAAGAAAAGAATTGGGTGAAGAGATGATCGTTCACTGGCTTGACGAAAAAGCGGAAAAATTCATCCGGCAACAAGCACAGTTTATGTCGCGGCGTAATATTTTGCGCGGGCTCGGGGCCGCCCTGATGGGGGTTGTTACCCTTCCGGCGCTGCCCGTCTTTCGGGGCGGTGCAAAAGCGTCCGCACCGGCGCCAATTCTGGAAAGCGGAGATCCCAATAGCTGCGCTTACTGGCGTCATTGCGCCATCGACGGCTATTTGTGCGGGTGTTGCGGCGGATCGGCCACAAGCTGTCCGCCGGGGACTGTCGTGTCGGACATTACGTGGATCGGCACCTGCCGCAACCCGGCCGACGGGAAAGACTATGTGATTTCCTACAATGATTGTTGCGGTAAGACCGGCTGTGGCAATTGCATGTGTAACCGGGACGAAGGGGACACCCCTATCTACCGGCCTCAAAATTCGAATAATTTGAACTGGTGTTCCGGCAGCAAAGCGGATGTGCCCTATCACTGTTCGTTGTCTGTGGTGATCGGCGTTGTGGAATAACTCCAAAATGCGCGCATCTGTGTTCGCGGCAATGGTGGGAACAGCCCTGTTGCCGGGGATGGCTGGTGCGACCGACACGGTCGAAGTGGACTATATGCTGAATTGTCAGGGATGCCATTTGCCGGACGGCAGCGGCTTTCCGGAACGCAATGTGCCGTCGCTTACCGATCATATGGCGAAGTTTCTGTGGGTCGATGGTGGGCGCGCCTTTTTGGTTCAGGTGCCCGGTGCCGCCACGTCGGATTTAACAGACTATCGTTTGGCGAAGGTGCTCAATTGGATGCTCCAGAAGTTTAGCGCCGGTCACATACCGGCGGACTTCGTTCCCTTTAGCGAAGACGAGGTGGCGGGCTTGCGGGCCACGCCTCTCGTCAACGTGTCCGAGGTGCGGGCCGCCTTAATCGAAAAAATTGACGCGCTGGAAAAAGACAAGGACACCGCACCATGAGAAAATCTGTATTTCTAATGGTCGGGGTGGCGCTGCTTGTCATGGGCTCGACGGCACCGCAGGCAGAAGATGAGACGGTGGAAGAAACATCATTTGTCTGTTTGGGGTGTCATGGCGAAAACGCCGAGGGTGTACAAGACCTGGGGGCGCCGCGTTTGGCCGGTCAGCATGCTGATTATTTGACCGAACAGACCATTAATTTTCGCGATGGTAAGCGCGGATATGCCCCTGAAGATGCGCGCGGGTCTGACATGCGGGTGTCTGTTGACGGGCTGTCCGATGACCATATTGTTGCGTTGTCGGCCTACTTCGAAAAACTGGAAACGCCATTCGCGGATCCGGTAAATGCCTCAGGCGATATGGCCGCCGGTAAGCAGATCTATGAAGGCAATTGTGCCTCGTGCCATGGCTATGCGGCAAAGGGGTCCATGGCGGTCTATGCGCCGAACCTCGCCATTCTTAGCCCGTGGTACATCAAAGACCAAATGCGCGCTTATCAGAATGGGTGGCGCGGTGGCGATCACAGCACAACACGCGCTAAGTTCATGCGGTCAATCGCCCGGCAAGTGACGACGCCAAAGCAATTGGATGATTTGGTTGCTTATATCGCGTCCTTGCGGGACGAGCCGTCTTAACTTAGCCGGTGGATACCGACAGGGATTGTGCTGTGTCCGCATTCCGCGCGTCGGCGATGGCGGCGCAGGTGGCGTCAAAGGTCAGCATGACGGAATTGTGGCGCGCCGGAAAATCAGCGACCGGCGCGAGCACGGCAAGATCGGCCCATTTGCCGCCAGGCGCGTCGCCGCCGTCTTTCAACATGGCCCACATTTGATCCCGCACCTGGTGCAATTCTTCTTCGGTCGCGCCGATCACGTTGCGCGCCATGATGGACGAGGCCGCTTGTCCGAGCGCGCAGGCTTTTACGTCGTGACCGAAATCCGTGACCGTTGTGCCGTCGACCTTAATGTCCACGGTCACCTGGCTGCCACAGGTGCGGCTTGCCTTTGTCGCGGTCGCATCCGGATCGGACAGGCGTTCCAGCCGCGGGATATTTCCGGCGAACCTCAGAATTTTCTTATTGTAGATATCGTTAAGCATAGGCCCTATTTACTGCCTCACGCCTATTATACAAGAAGTCTCGGCTCATGAAACCAGCGAGAAAGTGTCCGGGTTTCGTAGGGTTTTGGCCGCATCAGCCTTTTGGCGCCATAGAGGTGAGGAAGATTTGGGTGATATTTTTGATCTGACGTCTGAACTCTTTGTTCGAGGCGGCTTTCTTTTTGACGCCGCCAATGGAGGTCATCAACAATTCAACAAAGGCCTTCGGGTTCAAAGATGTGCCGGTGGCTTCCAACGCGCCGGTCGATAGCGCCGCTTTGATGGCATCCGCCAGATGGCCGATGAGGCGGTCATTGCCCTTGATCATAATGTCGGACGCGATGCTCAGATTGACGTCGATGAGTTCCGCCCCATGGGGCGATTGGGAAATCGGCTCATAATAGACGCGTTCATAGGCCAGAATGGCGGCCGTAAAACGCGCATTGAAGGCGCCGTCGCCGGAGAGTTCGGCCGTCGCATCGTCGATTGCTTGGGTCTGCAGGTCGGCGGCAAGTTCGCGAAACAGGCTTTCCTTATTGTCGAACAAAAGATAGAGCGCCGGACGCGACATGCCCGCGGCCTGCGCAATGTCGTTCATGGAGGTGCGCCGATAACCGTATGTCGAAAAGACATCGTAAGCCGCGGCAAACACGGTTTCTTTTTTAGCGTCCTTGGGTGCCATAGGCGCCGTGTAACATATTGACAGATCCAGGGTAAAGTGTCATGACGTACCTGACAAATTATACGAATAATGTCAGAAAGTCTGGATTTTGTGTCAGGTGATCAATGGATGCGCGCGCCGGCCGGTGCCGGTCGGTGGGGCCATTACTCCACCGCCTGACGGCGGGAGGGTATTCGGTCCACCATTGAACAGGCGAGATTATTTGGATTAAGCTCTTAAGTGGCTTTGGCGCGTCATGAAAGCGTTACAGATAAACGCTTTCGTTAGTTGCAAACCGCTGCCAAGGCATTGGGGATTATCGGAAGACGCGAGGGGGCGTGTTCATAGACACGGCCACAACCCGAACTGGGAATGAGGAGATCACACATGGCTTTCACCCTGAACGTGAATGGCGAAACGCACACGGTTGATGTGGAGCCGGACACACCGCTGCTGTGGGTCCTGCGGGATGAGTTTGGCCTTAAAGGCACAAAATATGGCTGCGGGATTGCCGCGTGCGGAGCCTGCACGGTGCATTTGGATGGCCAAGCCGAACGAACCTGCGTGCTGCCCGTTGAAGCCGCCGTCGGATACGAAATCACCACCATTGAAGGTTTAGCAAGCGGCGGCCAATTGACTCCGGTGCAAGAAACTTGGATCAAAAATCAGGTGCCGCAATGTGGCTATTGCCAGTCCGGCATGATCATGGCGGTGTCGGCCCTGCTGGCCGAAAACCCCAATCCCACGGATCAGGACATCAATGACACCATCACCAATGTGTGCCGTTGTGGAACTTATCAGCGTGTTCGCGACTCCATCCATGAATTGAGTGACGCGTAACGCACGCCCCCCACCTTGGTATAGGTCCGACGATCCGCGGCAACCGCGACAACAGATGAAGCGCTCAGCGCATTGAGGAGACACCCCCATGGCTTCTATTGGAAAAATCACCCGCCGTACCCTTTTGGCGACAGGCGCGCTTGCGGGTGGCGGCTTGATCATTGGTCTGACCATGTCCCCCAACCGGCTAAAGATCGCATCGGACAGCGTGTTGGATGAAGGTGAAGTCAATCTCAACACCTGGGTGAAAATCGCACCGGACAGCAAGGTCACCTTGATCACCCCCCATTCAGAAATGGGCCAAGGGGCGAACACCGCCCTTGCCATGATGCTGGCGGAAGAAATGGATGCCGATTGGGATTTGGTGGATTTCGAGTACGCGCCCGCCCTGCCGGAATATGCCAATACAGGCATGGGCACCGGCTATTTGCTAGGGGATACGGAGATTCCAGCCTGGGTGAGGCCGCTGGTCGATTACACTTTCTTCCAAATCGCGAAGTCGATGGATCTGCAGATTACCGGTGGCAGTAGCTCCATTCAGCATACAGGTGAAGTGGGCATTCGACGCGCTGGTGCCGCGGCACGTGACATGATCGTGCGGGCTGCGGCCGCCCGCTGGGGCGTGGACCCGGCCGAGATCACTGTGTCGGACAGCATCGTGTCCAGCGGTAGCAACTCAGCTCGATTTGGCGAATTGGCAACAGATGCAGCCAAGTTTGACCCGCCACAAAGTCCGACATTGAAAGACCGCTCCCAATTTAAGCTGATTGGCACGTCGCAACCGCGCCGGGATATTCCGCCAAAGGTCGACGGAACGGCGGTTTTCGGCATCGATGTCGAGCTGCCTGGCATGGTGTACGCAGCGATTAAACAGTCACCCGTATTCGGCGGTACGGTGAAATCCTTCGACGACGCCTCTGTGTCCAGCAGGCCTGGGGTGATCAAAGTGGTGGATCTTGGCAACGCGGTTGCTGTGGTGGCGGACAAATACTGGCGCGCAAAAACAGCGCTCGACGCGCTGGCCGTCGACTTCGATGACGGGGCGAATGCCGGCGTGACCTCGGACTCGATTTTTGCTTCCTATGCGGATGAATTGACCGTCAATGACGGCAGGTCCCACTTCGAAACAGGCGATGCCGATGGCGTCATTGCCGATGCAGCGGATGTGATCGAATCTGACTATCAAGTCCCGTTCCTGGCGCATTCCTGTATGGAACCGATGAACTGCACGGCCTGGGTCAAAGAAGAGACCGTGGAGATTTGGACCGGGGCGCAAAACCCTTTGGCGGCCCGCACCTTTGCTGCTGACGCGGTCGGCGTTGATCCGGACACGGTGACGGTACATAACCAATTCTTAGGGGGCGGGTTTGGCCGGCGGTCCCGCGAGGATTTCGTGAAACAAGCGGCCAAAATTTCGAAAGACGTGGGCAAACCGGTTAAACTGGTGTGGAGCCGCGAAGAAGACACCCAGCACGATTACTACCGTCCGGCTGTGACGAACACGTTCAAAGCCGTGCTGGGCGATGATGGCTTGCCGGTGGCGTGGTCGAACCATTACATCAATGTGGGGCAGGACGAACCGTCAAACGCCCCGAATATTCAGTATGGGATTGAAAATCAATCGATCCGCAGCGTCGGCATGGAACAGCCCATCCCATTGGGGCCTTGGCGCAGTGTTGGGCACACCCAACACAGCTTCTTCAACGAAAGCTTTGTGGACGAACTTGCGCATGCGGCCGGCAAAGACCCCTATGATTATCGGCGGGCGCTTTTTGCCGATGCACCGCGTCACAGGAAAGTGTTGGACACGGCGGCCGAAAAAGCGGGCTGGGGCACACCCTTGCCGGACGGGCGGGCTCGGGGTATCGCCATCGAAGAATCCTTTGGGTCAATCGTTGCCGAAGTGGCAGAGGTGTCCTTGTCGGATGACGGCGAGGTGACGGTACACAAAGTAACCGTCGCCGCGGATGTGGGCACGGCCGTCAATCCGGATTCTGTTGAAGCGCAGATGCAAAGCGGTGTCATCTATGGGCTCACCGCCGCGCTTTTCGGCAATATCACCATCGACAATGGCCGTGTGGAACAGACCAATTTTAATGATTATGAGATGATCCATTTGGCGGAAGCGCCAGAGATCGACGTGCACCTCATCAATAGCGGGTTTAAGACCGGCGGCGCGGGGGAACCCGGAACACCCGCCATCGCACCGGCGGTTGCCAATGCATTGTTCGTCTTGTCAGGACAACGTATCCGGTCCTTGCCGATCAAACTGCACGACCTAAAACCAGTGAACAAAAACCAACAAATGTCGCAGGTCTTTGGTCAGGCAGCGGAATAACGCGGCCGCCGGAGGCGGTATTCAATCGAACGCTGTTTGCGCACCGTCCGGCAAGGGCACCCGGAAACCATTTAAGATGGTCGAAATGGTCATGTAATAACCGGCCAAGGTGAAGAGGTCGAGCAAGCCCTCTTCGCCGACCAATTCCTTCAGCGTGGCATAGGCCCGGTTGCTGAGCTGGCGGTTGGTCAAAATCTCTTGGGTGGCGTGATACACGGCGGCTTGAATGTCATCGTCAAAGTCAGGGACGTCTTGGTCCAGGATCGATTGGATGACGTGTTCCGCCACGCCCACCTCGCGCGCCATTTTCACATGGGCGTACCATTCGAATTCCGCCTCCCATTTCCGACCCACGCACAAAATGGCCACCTCTATGGCTTGGCGGGGCAACGTGCTTTTGAATCGCATGGCCGCGCCTAAGTCGAGCATCTTATGGCCGGTATTGGGGTTGCGCAGAAAGGCGTCGAAGGGGCCGATCAACGATCCGTCAGGCGCAAGGCGGGAGCCCGCGTCCCGGCCATTAATTCTATCGTAGAGGTCACGTTGGTCGTCGGTCAGCTGGTCAGGGGTGAGTGGGGCCAGGCGGGGCATGAGCGTTTCTCTTTCTTTGAATGTGGGCGGGTTGTTATTGTATGTTGCGCGCACCTGCCAACGTCAATGATAAGACGCTTTTCATCAGCGGCTCAGAGAGCGCCGTTTCGAACGACAAACATAACAACGGATCGGGCTCATGCGCCAAGACCACATGCCGTATTGGCTGAAGACTGCCCTGCGGCGCTTCGAAAAGGCTTACGCCAAGCATTTCTTGTATCCCCAGTTCGATGCCATCGGCCCGGGGGCGGCGATCAGCAAGCCGTGGAATGTGGAAGTGGTGGGCGCGAACATCCGCATCGGGCAGCAGGTGCACATTTTGTGCACGTCCGAAGAAAAAACGCGGTTTTGCACCTGGAAGAACGACAATCATGAAGGCCGTATCGACATCGGCGATTATGTTCTGATCACGCCGGGGGCGCGCATCACGTCACTGGCCCATGTAACCATCGGGTCGAACACCATGTTGGCAAGTCACGTCTACATTACCGATGCGGATTGGCACGATACCTACGACCGCACGGTTCAAGGGGTGAAAATGGCCCCGGTGACGTTGGGCGACAATGTGTGGATTGGCGACGGATCAATCATCTGCAAAGGCGTCACCATCGGCGACAACAGCATCATTGGGGCGCGGTCCGTGGTGGTGGAGGATATCCCGGCCAATGTGATTGCGGCGGGCAATCCGGCGAAAGTGGTGAAACCGCTGGACCCGGACAAGCCCATGGTCAAACGATCGGACTATTTTGCAAACCCCGAAAAGCTCGACAAAGAGATCGACGAAATCGATCAGCTCTTGCGCCAGGACAATTCGTTTCTCAAATGGGCGCGTACCAAAATCGCCCCGACCACGGAAGATTAGACTGCCGCAGCGGATGGCGGTTCTTGTTTAGAGGCCGGTGGAAAGACAAACCGCTGATACAGATAACCAAGTCCAATCAGGCTTAAGCCCAACCCCAGGAATGACAGGGCCCGCCATATTCCGGGAAGCGTGGCCGCGTCCACCAAGAACACTTTGGTGATCGCCAGTCCCACAACCGCCAGAGACGCGTAGCGCAACACGGTTACCTTTCGCCAGATGGCGGCGCCGACCAACACGCCCGCAAGCAGCAGCCAGGCCAGCGAATAGCCGTAGGATTCAGCATCGGACATGGATCCGGCGGACAAATCAGCCCCGCGGAACAGGTGGCGAACTTCCAGGGAGACATATGTAAACAGCAAAACCAGCGCGCCAATGCCGGTCAGGCGTTCCACTGTTTGGTCTTTCAGGCGGTGGGCAAGCCAGGCGTATACGCCCATTAAGACGGCCGGCACCCCATAGGCCACAAGAATTAGATTGACGAAAACGATTCCCCAAATGTGCTCATCCTCGAACATGGGATTGAGCTCTAGATAATGGATCAGCAGGATATGGAGGCCCACCAATCCCAGAAGAAGGTACGACGCGATGAGGCGCAGTCGGTTCGGGTGGCGGGCGGCCTGCCAATACAAGACCAGCGACGCGGTCAACCAATTGAGCGTTTGCAGGCTGGCCTCGAACAGGGTGTAGGCGGATGAATCCAATTTCCCTTCGAACAGGAACCGAATTTCGAACGTCACCAGCAAGACGGTGAACAGGATCGTTCCGCTTTCCAGCAGCGGCGTGGGCCAGGAATTTTTCTCGTCGCGAAACCATCGATACGCCATGGCGAAGGCCAAGGCGGGAAGGCCGTATCCGTAAAGCACCCAGTTAAACAGGCCGCTGCCGTCAATCTCATAGGTAAAGATGAAAGGATTCAGCGCCAACCGTATAAGGACAATCCCGGCGACAATGGTCGCTGCCCAGCGCAACAATGGCATGGCAAAACGCACATAAACCCAACCGATGGCAGGCAGTTGAGCCGCCAATGCCACGGTGAGGAATGCTTTCTCCAATGTCATGGCAAAAGCCAGGCTGATGGCGGCGATCACTCCGACCGCGTAAATGGCTGCCCGTTCGTCGGTGACCGGTTGGTTTGGTTTGGCCATGGTGGCAACAATGAACGTCGCCAATCCTGCAAGACCCATGGCAATGGCGCCCCAGGACAGGCTTTCTTGATAATCCTGCAGCCGAAGATAAGCACAAACCATCAAAAGCAGAGGCACGACCACGGAACACGACGCCCACAATAAAGGTCGTTTGGTGTCGCGTGAGGCCCAATATCCGTATACACCCCAGAACATTGATGCCGCCAAACTTGTCCACAGAAACGGAAATGTGGACGCGGGGGCCATGGGCAACAATCCCAAGGAGGCATCAAATTCTCCCGGTGGTGGCGAGGTGTCGGGGGCAAGGCCCCATCCAGCCACGGCCACGACGGAAAGAAGTGCCGCGCCGCCGCCAAGTGTTTCCGGAAGGGGCGCGCGGCGGCAGAACAAGGCAGTCAGCAGGACGACAGCACCCGCCGTTGCCAGTGCGATTTGGCTGTAGTCATCCCGCTGCAGGAAGTTGACCGCCAGGACGCCCATCAACGCAAAGCCGGCCCATGCCAAATGGTCACCTCCCAGCAAGGCATTGAGATCGTTGGGCGAGCGTTTTTCTCTGGGCACTGCCCGCATGGGCAGTTGGAAAACCAATGTGTAGGTCGCGGCCAACAAGGCCACCAAGAACACACCAATCACCCAACTGTGGTCGGCATCAAGAAACACACGCAGCCAAAGGGCGGTCCACAGAAACACGCCCGTAATGGCTGCAATCGAAAGCCAGGGCCAATCTCGAAAGCGCGTCACAACAAAACAGGAAAGGGAGATCACGAAGATGTAGGAATAAAACCCGATGGGGTTAGGTGTGTCGCTGGCCACAAGAAGGGGGACGATCAAGCTGCCCCCGAGGCCAAGGGCGGCAATAAAGGGCCCCTGTAATAGTGAAAACCCAATAGCCGTGACCGATATGGCCGCGAGCAGTGCGAATGATACCAACGGGCCGATAAGACCATATAATCCGTATGCCGCATAAGTTGCGGCAAAGGCGATGGAAAACCCCGCCGCTGAAAGAGCAGGGGGGACATAGTTCGGCCGGATCCGGGCGATTTCTTGTTGCAAGGGGCGGTGGCGTAACCATTCGCCTGCGATCACGAGGGCGCTGCCAAACAAGATGCCGAAGCTCACCCGCGCAATGGGACCAAGCCACCCCTGATCAAGCGAGTATTTGACGAGGAATGCGCCCCCAAGAGCGACGGTGACACCACCTAACCACACCATCCAACGCGAGGTGAGGGCTTCTTCTAGGCTCTCGTTAGAAGGGGGCGGGGAGGTTGGTGTTTCGGGCGGTGGGGGAGGTGGCGCTTGGCGCCCGCCCGCCGGGCTGGAGGGTGGAACGGCGGTCGCGTTTGCGTCCGAGATGTTATCAGAGGGGACGGTGAGCGGTTCTGGAAAGGCTTCTTCAGCTTGGTCCGCCAGAGCTGGTTCGGTTGGTTGTACAACGCCGCGACTAGCGGTGACCTCTGATGCAGTCTTCTCATTCGTCAATACAAAGAGTTTTTTCTTGAGGTCTTCTATTTCGCGTTGATGACGATTGGTGCGGATAAACGCCCAAAGACCAAAGACAATTCCGATAAAGCCCAGAAAACCGTACATAGGGGCATGCTCTCAGTTATGCAGCATTGACAGGCCGCACCTTACACGGAAAAAGCCGTGGGCGGAGCAAAAATATTTTTTAGTAAGTAAGGTTCACTTGCGAAGCGAAAGTGAATGCGATTTACCTAAACCGCAGAAATGGCTTGATCTGCGGGGGTATAGGGAAGGTCTAGATTCTGGGCGACCGGTTCGCAGGTGACCTGGCCGTTCCACACATTCAAACCAGCCCGCAAATGTTCGTCATCTGACAATGCTTTCTGCCACCCTTTGTCCGCAATGTTTAGGGCATGGGGAAGCGTCACATTGTTCAACGCATAGGTCGACGTTCGGGACACGGCGCCCGGCATGTTCGTCACGCAATAATGGACGATGCCGTCTTTTATGAAAATGGGGTCCGCATGGGTGGTGGGGCGCGAAGTTTCAAAGCAGCCGCCCTGATCGATGGCCACATCCACCAGCACGGCGCCGGGTTTCATGGTGGCGAGCATGTCTTGGGTCACCAATTTCGGGGCGGCGGCCCCAGGAACCAGGACCGCGCCGATGATGAGATCTGCGTCCGCCACACATTCCGCGAGGTTTGCGCGGTTTGAAAACCGGGTTTTCGCGCGCGCTTCAAAATAAGTGCCCAGCCGCTCGAGGGCCTGCGGATCCCGGTCGAGGATGGTGACATCGGCCCCTAAGCCCGCGGCCATTTGGGCGGCATTGAAGCCCACGACACCGCCGCCGATGATGGTGACCTTGCCTGGCGCGACACCGGGGACACCGCCCACCAAGATACCGCGCCCGCCGTGAACCTTCTCCAGGGCGGTCGCGCCCGCCTGGATCGACATGCGTCCCGCCACCTGGCTCATGGGCTTGAGCAAGGGCAAGCCGCCACGTTTGTCCGTGACCGTTTCGTAGGCGATGCAGACCGCGCCCGAGGCCATGAGGTCTTTTGTTTGTTCGGGATCAGGCGCCAAATGCAGATACGTAAACAGCACCTGGCCGGGACGCAGTTTTTGGCGTTCTTCTTTTTGGGGTTCTTTTACCTTGACGATCAGGTCGGCTTTTTTGAACACGGCATCGGCATCGGGTTCGATCCGGGCACCGGCGCTTAGATAGGTGGCATCGTCCGCGCCAATACCGGCGCCTGCGCCCGTTTCAACGATCACCTCGTGCCCATGGGTTACCAGCTCATGGGCACTTTCAGGTGTTAATCCAACGCGGTATTCATGATTCTTGATTTCCCTCAGTGTCCCAACAATCATGTCCGCCGGTCCTCCGCGGTTGCTTTGGTCTATTCGCCCGCCTGGGTGTCGTTCCCTTGCGCCACGCGGGTAAACACTTCCGTCCGGCCAAATGCCGCAATGCCTAAGAAGCCGCGCGCATTCAACTTACTTGGATCTTTCGCATCCAGCCACATTTTGCAGTCATAGGTGCGCCCATTATTCGGGTCGTAGATCGTGCCATCGACCCATTCGGCCTTATCTGCATTGTAAGCAAAATCCGAGAGGAAATTCACGCCGACAAGGCTGCGCGACCGCAAGTCCGGATCCGGGTTTTTGGTGTCGAATTGCTCCGGACCATCGCCGCCTAAGATCTTGCCGAAATATTTGTTGTCGTCTGTTCGGTAAATCTCAAACGTGCCGTCTTTTTGAGGTGTCAGCCAGACCCCCAAAATGGCGTCTGGGTCTGCCGCAAAGCTCGGCAGAGTAAATGAGATAAGCACCGCCATCGCCATGGCAGCCGTTCGCAGGTTGGGCATCATGTTACTTCCCTATGATTATGTGGTTTGTGGTTTGGAACAGGATCAGAGACGGCGAATGGTCTTGCTGTCAATCTTAAAGACGGCAATATCCCCGTGGGTTTCAACTTCACCGGTCACCTCAATCCAATCGGCGATGTATTCGGTCACCCCAGACTTCACGGCTGTCTTACCGTCAACATCGGTCACCAAATATACCGCGCGGTCGCCTTGCGCGTTTTGCGTCATGAACATGGGGGGAATGCCGCCAATGATGCACATGGTGGCGCAGGATTTGTGCGGCTTGCCTTCCCCCGGTTTCATCACGCCCAGATAACATTTGGAGTCGATGATTTGACCTTTCAAGGTGAAGGACCCCAGCGGGGTTTTTTCAATGAGGGGCATGGTGGCTGGCGGCTGGGCGCGCACATCGGGAATTTCTTGTACCGCATCAAGGCCGCCGACGAGTTCAAGCATGCGCATGCCATCGCGTTCGATAAGGAAGCCGGTGGCTTTCACCTCCTTGCCTTGCAGGGGAGCAATGCGGTCCGCCGCGCCGATTTTGCCTTCCGAGACGACGAAGACCGTTTCTTGGATCGGCAGCAACCCGCCATCAAAGCGTTCGACGCGCAAAACCGGATAGGGGGCCATGTCCGCAAAGCCGATGATCTCAATCGGTTGCGATAGGTCCCAAATCCCCGTGCCGGGGTCGCGTTGTTGGCTTCCCGCTATGATGATCGCGGAGATTACGGCCACCGCAATCAGGATTGGTGTCAAAATGAGCATGAAAAAAGCAAAGCGCCGAGGTGACGGAAGATACCCTACATAGAAGGGATCCTTGTCTTTGGATGGTATGTGATCGCTCATGTCCGATCCCCCTTACGCTGATCCAGTAATCGCCGCCGGCGCCACCGGTGTGCCGGGAGGCAGCGGCGTTGGGTCCACAAACACATGATCGCCTTCCACCTTCACCTTGTAGGTGGGGATTTTTTCTGTGAAGGGCGGCGGGGATTGCCCATTATCTGGATGGTATTGGTAGCCATGCCAGGGGCAGGTGATGCAGCCATCCACGATCTTGCCTTCCCCAAGAGGGCCATTTTGGTGGGCGCATACATTGGAGACAGCAGAAATTTTGCCGTCATATTTGAAGACGGCGATGCGTTCCCCGTCTTTCAGTGGAATAATCCGTGCACGATCTTCCGGAATATCACTTACCGCCGCGACGGCCATCCATTGGGCGCCGTCTCGCTTGCCCAACGCGCCGCCCCCTTCTTTCGCGGCTTCGCGAAAGCCGGTGAAGATGTGCAGGCCCGCCAGCCAAATGGTGCTGCCAAAGACAAGATAGGTGTAGAAAGAAGAGCGATCGCCTTGAAGCGCGCCCAACACCACATGCAGGACTAACAAACCATAGGCCAGATAGACGGCCATGTGCATGGCCTTCCACACGCCGGGCTTCAGATTGGCAAGCCAAAAATCATGGGACGTAGCGGCCATGACGAAAAGGATTAATAGGGCCACAAAACCCAAAGATTCAAACGGAAACTGTGCGATCCGATCATATTCGGAATTCATCGATAGGATCGACACCAGCGGATTGACAATCCCGAAGCCGTGATACCACGCTGTTGCGACGACCACATGCACCAAGGATACGATGAAGAACATCACGCCGAAATGCCGGCGATTGTAAAGCAGTGGATTGAACAAGGTGCTGATGCGTGCCAGCGGTCCGATCGACAGGATGATCGTCAGCATAATGAAGGCACAGCTGCCGAAGGCTTGGATCAGCAAGATCTCAGGCGACATGGCGTTGGGGCCGGACCACGTCATGGCACTCACGGCGAAGAAGGTGCCGATATAGGCGACAATGCCTAAACCCACGGCAATGTCGTAGTTGCGTTTATTTTTGTTCCACAGAACCGCTTGATAGCCGTGGCTCATAAAGAGCCTCCATCTTCTAATGGCAGCGTTGCGCTACCGGCTTTCGCAGGTTGTTGGTTTTCGATCGGCGTTTCTTGTTTCGCTTGGATGCCGATATAGGCGGCGATCAAAATTAGGGGGGCGAGCAGGCGCCAGACCCAAGCATGCCATGCGCGGTGGGAGCGTTTCATGAAGAAGACCCTCCGCGCACCATTTTGAGAAGCATGACCGGCCAAAGAGCCACAGTTCCCGGTAAGATGATCAGACGAAATCCCCAAGGTGCGCCGCGCGCAGCGGGGTCGACCCGCGCCACGCCCAACGTGACAAAGAAGATCGCAAAGACACATCCGATCGCCGCATAGAGGCCGAGCGCCATTACAATGAATTCTGCAAAACCCATGGTCCGCTTACCATGTTGTTATCCCCACTCGGAAAGCTTAGCGAAGATAAGGCCGTCGGGCGAGATAAACCTGTTTTTCAGATGTTCACATTTTGATCAGCCCATAAAAAAGGGGCGGCTCATTGGCCACCCCGAAGTCATGTGGTGTGTGGACGCCTAGTTTCCGCGAATGCTTGGCCAGTTTTTGTCGGCGTCGGCGATGAAGCCCGGAATATTCTTTTCCCAGCGCCGTTGGACGCTTGCGTCATAATTAAGATAAAGCTTGCTATCGACGATCTTCCAGTATTTCGGGTCTCCGCTGGCGGTATACCCTTGTGAGATCGCCCAGGCGCAATAGCCGCCATATTGAGGCGCATATTTTTTGGGGTTGGCGACGAATTTCGCCTTGTTGGCTTCCGACGCAAATTGCCAGACCGCCCCCATATATTCATGCGTGATCGAACTTTTTCCCTTCACAGGTTTGCCGTCTGTGAAATAGGCAACCGTGTCATAACCGGATACCGCCTGGTTGGAGAAAAAACCCGTATAGACAGGCGCGGCGGCGTTCGCCGGGGCGGCGGCAAGAACCAACCCAATGATGAGGGCGGTGGCCGCGGAAAATTTTTGCAATAGGATTGTCATGTCTCGTCACTTTCAAATCTCAATGCCGTCACAAAAAAGGTGGGGGCGCCTTCCCGGGGAGATGCGGGGAGTGGGAAGACACCCCCTGGTGCTCCACTAAAACATCAGTGGAAACGAAGCAGCGCCAGCCGGGGGAACTGGTGCCGATGTCCCAGAACTGTGGTGACCCTTCCCATCTAATAGGAACAGGGGACGACTTCCATTCACGCTAGATCAACAGGGTGTGAGGTCGTGCGTTGACGGTTTGGTTAGCCAACCATTTGGAAGGCGACAGCGGCGGCAACGGTGATCAGCACAACCCATCCGGCGGACAAGCGCGCCACCGTCAACAGAAGAAAGGCGCCGCTGGCAATGATAAAGTCCGCGGGGGATCGAACGGCGGATGTCCAAATGGGTGTGTAAAGGGCTGCCGCCAAAATGCCCACCACACCGGCATTGACACCGTTCAACACGGCGCGGGCGTTGGGGGATTGGGTCACCCGGCTCCAAAATGGCAGGGCCGCGTAGACCAACAACATGCCGGGCAGAAAGATCGCCACGATGCCGATGGCCGCCCCGACGACGGGCGACGGAACGGAAGGCGCCAGCGCCCCCAGATAGGCCGCCAATGTAAAAAGCGGTCCGGGCACGGCTTGGGCCGCCCCGTAGCCTGCCAAAAATAGGTCGTCGGAAATATTGTTGGGGTCCGCCACTTGGGCATCAAGCAGGGGGAGCACCACATGGCCGCCCCCAAACACCAAGGCGCCGGATCGGTAAAATCCGTCGGCCAAGGCAAGCCAAGATTGACCGTCAGCAGCTACCAAGGCCGGTAAACCAAAAAGCAACGCAAAGAAAAAGATCAGGGCGATAACCGCCGATGCGCTGCCATGGGTCGGAAAAACCGTGGTCTCGTTGGTGGCCGCATCGGGCCGGCTCACCACCATGCCCACCAGACCGGCCAAGGCTATGACAATCAGCTGGGTGGTGGGCATGGGGGCCAGCAAGACACCGGCCATGGCCAAAAAGGCAATTGCCGCGCGGGGGGCATCGGGGGCCAGGCTGCGGGACATGCCCCATAAGGCATGGGCAACGACAGCCACGGCCACGGTCTTCAGCCCGTCAATAGCGGCGCTGGCGATAGGGCCGTCCACTAAATGAATGCCGGTCGCGGCCAAGAATAGCAGGGCCGCCGAGGGCAGGGTGAAACCGACCCAGGCCGCAAGCCCTCCTAAAAGACGCCCTTTCAAGAGGCCGATGGCAAAGCCCACCTGGCTCGATGCGGGTCCGGGAAGGAACTGGCACAGCGCCACCAAATCCCCATAGGCCCGGTCATCCATCCAGTGCCGCCGGGTCACGAATTCCTCGCGGAAATACCCAAGATGCGCGATCGGCCCCCCGAACGAGGTCAGGCCAAGCCGCAAAAACACGGAAAAAATGGCGAAAATGGAAGGGTTAGGCGTGGTATTCATGGGGATCAGATAGAGGAATGGGGGCAAAAACCGCAACCCTATTCGGGTTATGTGACAGTCTTGTCCAACAAGCCGTTTTCCTTGCCCGGATTTAACCTTTCGATGGTTGACTTTAACGAGGCGGAGCCCTATTTTCCGCGCCTTTAGAAGACACGGCGCCTGCGGGCGCCCTTTTTGCAGTGCCGGAGCCACAATTATGAAGATCCGTAACTCGATCAAGACGCTGAAAAAGCGCCACCGGGACTGCCGGGTCGTTCGTCGGCGCGGCCGTCTTTATGTGATCAACAAAACCCAGCGCCGTTTTAAGGCTCGCCAAGGTTGATCATGGGGTAATCACGCGCCCATCCACACGGATGCGCAGCAGGAAACCGCAGCTTTTGTCTGCGGTTTTTTTGTGCCCAGAGCGCGATCAGGTTAAGTGCCAAAATCCAACATTGGCGGTTAACCGTCCGATCGCGCGACAGTCCGTGAATCAATGGCATGATCGAGTTTCCATGAAACATGATCATGCATTGGTCGATGGGTCACCTTGACGAATCGACCCCCTTTATGTGGTTTTAACGCCGCGCTGTGACGTTTGTGACCGGTCACGCCGAGCGGTCGGCCCGCCCATGTGTGTCCGGGTCAGAAGGGGAAATGCCGTGGACCTGCCAGCACCAGAAGAAAAAGTTCTGCAGAACCGCCCGCAGCTCATAAAGCGGTTTCTAGAATTCTTACCGGCAAGCTCCGTTATCGCCGACGAGCCCCGCTTGCGCGCCTATGATTGCGATGGCTTGGCGGCCTATCGCCAACTGCCCATGGTGGTGGTCCTGCCGGAAACCGTGGACCAGGTCTCTCGCATATTGCGCATCTGCGATGAGACGGGCACCAAAGTGGTGCCGCGCGGCGCCGGCACGGGCCTGTCCGGCGGGGCGCTGCCGTTGCCCGATGGGGTGCTGCTGGGGCTTGCCAAGTTCAACCAAATTCTCGATATCGATTTGGACAATCGCTGCGTGGTGGCGCAGCCGGGTGTCACGAATTTGGCCATCACCCAAGCGGTCGAGCAAGAGGGGTTTTACTACGCGCCCGACCCGTCCAGTCAGATCGCCTGCACAATCGGCGGCAATGTGGCGGAAAATTCAGGCGGCGTGCACTGCCTTAAATATGGTCTGACCACGAATAATATATTGGGCCTCGAGATTGTGTTGATGTCCGGCGAACGGGTCAGGCTGGGCGGCAAACATCTGGATGCGGACGGATATGACCTGCTGGGTCTGATGACCGGGTCCGAAGGGTTGTTAGGTGTGATCACGGAAGTGACCGTGCGTATCTTGCCCAAGCCGACCATGGCGCGAGCGGCCCTTCTTGGCTTTCCCAGTATTGCCGCGGCGGGGCAATGCGTGGCCGACATTATTTCGGATGGGATTATCCCGGCGGGCATGGAGCTGATGGACAAGGCAGCTGTCTCGGCCACCGAAGCATTTTGCAGCCCCGGTTACCCTGCCGATGCGGAAGCGGTTCTGATTGCGGAATTGGACGGCACCGACGCCGAAGTGAACACGCTGATCAAGCGTGTGTCTGCCATTGCGGAAAAAACCGGCGCAACCTCGGTGCGCACCAGCGAAGACGAGGCCGAACGGTTGTTGTTCTGGGCGGGCCGCAAAAACGCTTTTCCTGCCGTCGGCCGTCTGTCTCCGGATTATATGTGCATGGACGGCACCATTCCCCGCAATCAATTGCCGAAAGTGCTCACGGAAATAGAGCGCCTGTCGAAGAAATATGGTTTACGGGTGGTTAATGTGTTCCACGCCGGGGATGGCAATCTTCATCCATTGATCCTGTTCGATTCCAACAAAAGCGGCGACATCGAGAAAACCGAAGCCTTTGGGGCCGATATTCTGAAGCTGTGCGTGGCCTCGGGCGGGGTCTTGTCCGGCGAACACGGCATTGGCGTCGAAAAACGCGATTTGATGCCGGAAATGTTCACCGACATTGATTTGGAGCAGCAACAGCGGGTCAAATGTGCCTTCGACCCGGAGGGGCGGCTCAACCCCGGCAAGGTGTTTCCCAAACTTCATAGCTGCGCAGAACTGGGTAAAATGCACGTGCATAAGGGCCAATTGCCGTTTCCCGACCTGCCGCGATTTTAGCCCGGACATTCCCATGGACCGCTTCAAACCCGATACCGCGGGCGCCATTCAAGACATTATTGGATGGGCCATCTCCGACGAGAAATCCCTTCGCGTAGAGGGGGCTGGCTCAAAACCAGGCCTGGGGCGTCCGGTCGACACTGACGCGGTGATCGAGCTGTCCGCGCTAACAGGGATAACACTTTATGAACCTGGAGAACTTATCCTGCGGGCAAAGGCAGGAACGCCTTTACAGGAGATTAATGACGCCGTGGCCCAAGCCGGACAACAATTGGCTTTCGAGCCTCCAATTTGGGGGCCGCTCTATGGTGTGTCCCATGGGGGCACGCTGGGTGGGTTGATTGCGGCGAACCAGTCGGGATCGCGGCGGTTTAAAGCCGGGGCGCTGCGCGACCATCTGTTGGGGGTTGAAGCAGTCAGTGGCCGGAACGATGTGTTCAAATCCGGCGGCCGCGTCATGAAAAATGTCAGCGGCTACGATCTGCCGAAACTGATGGCGGGGTCCTACGGCACGCTGGGGGTGATCACGGAAGCAACGCTGAAAGTGATGCCAAAGCCCGAACGGGTCCAAACCCTGATGATCGCCGGTACGACCGATCGGGATGCATCTTCGCTCATGACCGCGGCCACAAAATCGCCATTGGAAGTGTCGGGTGCCGCCTATTTACCGGGGGCGGTGGTTGCCAAATCACGCCTGCCTGAAATCGCCGGCGTGGATAACGGCATCACGCTTCTGCGGCTGGAAGGCTATGCCGATTCGATTGACGCCCGCATGACGTCCTTGAAAGATCTGGTTTCCACGAAGGGGATTGATTTGGACCCCATCGCCGGCCGCGAAGGGGTGGCGGTGCTGGAAGACGCAACGTCGGACCAGTTATGGCGTGAAGTGTCAAACGCTGACTTTTTTGCCCAGGACACATCTGCGCTTTGGCGCGTGTCCTCTGTCCCGGGCCGCATGAACGCGATTGTCGCCTCTGTCGGGGCAGATGCGTGGTTTGCAGACTGGGCTGGCGGTTTGATCTGGTTTTCCGGTCCCGCCGACGGCACAGCGGATGCGGACATCATTCGGCAAGCGGTGAAGCGGGGTGGCGGACACGCAACACTCATGCGGGCGCCGGACGCGCTTCGCAAACGGGTGCCGGTGTTCGAGCCGCAAGACCCGGTTTTGGCAAAACTGACCGCAAATATCAAAACAGCGTTCGATCCCCATGGCGTGCTCAATCCGGGCCGTATGTATGCGGATGTTTGAGCCGTTCGAGAGTTGAGATAGCACGAATATGCAAACGCATTTTGACGACACCCAACTGGCAGAGCCGAACATCGCCGATTGCGAGAAAGCGCTTCGGAAATGTGTCCATTGCGGGTTTTGTTCGGCCACGTGTCCGACTTATGTTGTGTCCGGCGATGAATTGGATTCGCCACGGGGCCGCATTCAGTTAATCCAAAACATGTTGGAAAGCGGCGATGCGCCCACAAAAGAAACAGTTCATCATCTCGACCGCTGCTTGTCGTGCCTGAGTTGCAAAACGACCTGTCCCTCAGATGTGAATTACGATCGATTGATCGACGAAGCGCGCGCCCATATAGAGAAAACCTATGAGCGCCCGCCGATGGATAAATTTGTCCGTCGAATGCTCGCGTATCTCCTGCCGCGTCCTAATCTTTTTCGTGCCGCTATTTTGTTCGGCAAGCTTGGCCGGCCCGTGCGCCAATGGTTGCCCACCCCTTTTCAGGCGATGATGGATCTCGTGCCGGACAAATGGCCGGCGCCCCGTCTATCCGACTACGGAACAGTCTATCCGGCGGAAGGCGAGCGCACGTCGCGCGTGATTATGCTGCGGGGCTGCGTGCAATCCGTCATGGATCAGGACACGAATGATGCGGCGATCCGCATCCTGAACCGTCACGGGGTCGAGGTGCTGGTTCCCGCCGGAAGTGGTTGTTGTGGCGCGCTTCCGCATCACATGGGGCAGCCGGAAGCCGCCGAAATGTGGGCTATAAAAAACGCGGTGGCGTGGTCCAAAGGGAATGTGCTGAACCAAGTTGATCATATCATTGCCACAGCGTCCGGATGCGGGTCTGTCTTGAAAGATTATGACCGGATCTTCCGGTCAAATCCGGAATTGGCCGAGTCCGCAAAAATGATTGCGGAAAAATCCATCGATATTGTGGAAATGCTGGACAAGCTGGATTTGAAGCATGTGTCTTTGCCCCGGCGGTTCAAGGTGGCCTATCACGGCGCCTGTTCCTTGCGCCATGGTCAGGGCATTGACGAACTGCCCCGCAAATTGCTTGTCAATGCAGGCTTCGACATTTTGGAGATTCCCGACGGGCATCTGTGCTGCGGCTCCGCGGGCACCTACAATATTTTGCAGCCGGAAATGTCTCAGACGCTGGCCAAAAAGAAGGTGAGCAATATTCGAAAACTCAATCCGGATTTGGTGGTTACCGCCAATGTGGGATGTTCGGTGCAATTGGCCTCTCGTATGGATATTGGGGTTGGTCACACCGTGCAGTTTTTGGATTGGGCCACTGGCGGGCCCCGCCCGAAGCAGGCTGGTGGCCCTTAGAACTGTCGAAAATTCAAGGACTTAGTAGCTCTTTGGACCTTCGGTGCCACAGCCCGCAGAAATGTCGGCTGTGCTCTTTTCCCTGAAATTGATGGTTTGTATAGTAGGGGGGCTGTCGCCAGAGTCGGCACGGATGTGTTGTGCTGGCTTTTTGCGTAGGGGAGGGGCTTGATGGCACATCGTCTCCTGATCTATGGGGTTACCGGCTATGTGGGGGGCATGGTCGCGCGGGCGGCGTATGATCAAGGCTTTGTGCCGGTCTTGGCGGGGCGCGATGGGGGCGGCACCTTGAAAGTCGCTGCCGAATACGGCTTCGACGCGCTCTCTTTGCAACTCGACGACACCGAAAACCTCACAAACGTTTTGGCGGATATGGACGCGGTCTTGTTGACCGCCGGCCCTTTTGCGGAAACCTCCGCGCCCATGGTGGAGGCCTGCTTACGGTCCGGCACCCATTATGTGGATATCAATTCGGAAATTGACGTTTTTGAAGCCTGCGCGGCGTTGGACGCGCGCGCGAAAAAAGCCGGCGTGATGCTTTTGTCCGGGGGTGGCTTTGACGTGGTCGCCAGCGACTGTCTTGCGGCCCACGTGGCGGGGCAGATGGCCAATGCCTCGACGTTGACACTTGGCATCCGCGGCTACAACCGAACCTCTCGCGGGACGCGTAAAATGATGGTCGATGTCATGGGGGACGGCGTGGCGGTCCGGCGGGACGGCCGCATTGTCACCTTGCAACGCCCCAAACACCGCAAGCTTGATTTCGGCAACGGTCCAGAAAAAGCCGTGACTTTTGGCTGGGGCGATGTGGCAACGGCCTATCACAGCACGGGCGTGCCGAATGTGGAGGTCTATTTTTCCGCCAGCCGGCAAATGCAAGGGATGGCGCGGCGTTACAGCCGTTATGGCTGGCTGTTGCGGCAAGACTTCATGAAAGACCGGCAGCTGCGGCGCGCGGCCCGTGGACAAGCCGGTCCCACCGAACGCCAGCGCAATAAATCGCGCATCAGCCTGTGGGCAAAAGCCGAAAGCGATCAAGGACGCATTGCCGAGGCCATTCTCGAAACACCCGATGCTTATAGTTTCACGGTGGCCTCTGCACTGGAAATCACCCGGCGTGTCCTCAAAGGGGACCTCAAACCGGGCTATCAAACGCCGTCTACCGCCTATGGTGCGGATTTCGTCATGAGCTTCGACGGTGTGACCCGCAAAGATATTGCAATTGGCCATGCGGAAGTGAAAATGTAGGCCGAAACTTGAAGGGCCACATCTTGATCAACATCTTTCTAAAACGCGTGCTCACAATCATTCTAGCGTGTTTGCTGGGATCGTCTGCGTTTGCAGCACAAGACGATCCCCATTTGGATGAGCTGTTTGAAAAACTGCTAGAAACCGACGACGCGCGGCGGGCCAAGGTCATCGAAGATGCTATTTGGGAAACCTGGCTGGATGCGGATAGTCCCAGCATCAATCTCATGATGGACCGAAGCCTGGTGGCCCTCAACGGTGAGGACATGCCGACGGCGCTAAGTCTTCTGAACGCAATTGTGGATCTGCGGCCCGATTTTGCGGAAGGCTGGAATAAAAGGGCAAGCCTGTTTTTTTTGATGGAAGATTACGACCAATCGCTGGTCGACATTCAAAAGGTGCTCGAATTGGAACCAAGGCATTTTGGGGCGTTATCGGGCCTGTCATCCATTTTGTCAGCCTACGGAGAGCATAAGAAGGCTTTGGAGGTGTTCGAACAGGCGCTTGCCGTCAATCCCCATTTGCCGGACAGGGAAAAGAGGCTACGCATTCTGACCGATAAAGCGGAAGGTCAGAAGATATAAAGCATCGGCTCTTGACACATGTCCGATCCAACACAAGTCAGTTCAACATGCCAAACATGCGAAAAAGATACATGGTCCTCATTGCCGTTACCGGCGTCGTTGCAGCGTTGCTGGGATATTCAAACTGGCTGTCCGCCCGTTCAGAGCGGATGTTTCCGCCACTTGGACAGTTTGTGGACGCGGATGGCGTGAAACTACACTATGTGGATCTTGGCGAGGGGCAACCGGTGGTGTTGGTCCATGGCGCGAGCGGATCCTTGCGCGATTATGTGCTGAGTATTTTTGGCGATGTGGCCCAACGCAGCCGCGCAATTGCCTTTGACCGCCCGGGTCATGGGTACAGCGAACGGGCCCCTGACAATGGGGCCAGTCCGGCTGTTCAGGCGCGCTATTTGCGGGCGGGGCTTACCGAGATGGGTGTGGAAAAACCCTTATTGGTGGGGCATTCCTGGGGAGCATCGGTGGTGCTGGCCTATGCCTTGGCCCATCCTGATGAAATCTCTGGTGTGGTTCTTCTTGGTGGCGCGACCCATCCGTGGAAAGGCTCGCCCCCCAAATGGTACAACCGGATCGCCACCACCCCCCTAATTGGCGATTTGTTTGTGCGCTTGCTGGTTACGCCCATTGGTCAAGCCTCAATCGCTCAAGGGATTGAGAACACGTTTCGGCCCAACGAAGCGCCACTTCTCTATAAAGAACAAGCGGGCGTGCGTTTGGTGCTGCGACCCTCAAACTTCCGCGCCAATGCGGAAGATGTGTCCAATTTGAGAGAATTTTTGGCGGAACAAAGCAAGCGTTACGGCGAGCTTTCCGTCCCTCTTACCATCATCACCGGTTTAAAGGATGGAACGGTTACTCCGAAGATCCATTCCAAGGCACTCCATGCACAAGTGCCGCATTCGAAACTCGTGACGTTTGAGGGGGTGGGGCATATGCCGCATCACGTTCGTCCGGCTGAGGTTGTGGCTGAGATCGAAGCGTTGCTGCGCGCAACGTCCGCACCTGCCTGGTTTCAGCCAACGCCGGGAGAATAAGGCCGATTGCCGTATCGGTGGTTTCCTTAATACGGTTCAGTTCCGCACTTCTGAATTTCGTTTTTGCTGTTCGGTCCCGCCGGTCATAAAGGGCGCAAACCACGCGGGTGTCAAAATGCATACCCGCATAGGCGCTTTTGGCTTGGTAGACACCCATTTCCGGATTGTCCCCACTTGGGTTCCATTCCAGTTCCCAGACCAGTAACGGCGAATGGACAATCATGTTTGCCACGACCAAAGGGCTGAGGGGTGGGAGGTCCGCCTCGGCCCAATCGGTGGCTAAGTGATCGGTTGCCCGTTCGGCCCATTCCCGCTGTTCCGGTAATAGCCGTGGGTCTTGCAGAGATGTGAGGTGGCCAAATCTTGTGTGGGAGGCGGCGTAAGCGCAGCCTTGTGTTTGAAATATATAGTTCGCTTTCGGCAGCCCCAAGCTGATTGTCAGTACAAATAAGACGCTTAAGCCGCCCTGCATATAGGTGCGCTGCCGTTCGCTGGTCGTCTTCGGCAGCCAGACCAGCAGGCATAGGGTGACAAATGCAATCACCCCGAACAGAGGGGCGCCGAACAATGTCAGATAAACCGGAACGCCAATGGCCATAAAGGCAAGAACATATCCCGAGACCGGCAATACAAAGTGGCGGAAATATTCTTCCACTGTCGGGCGTTCTTCGGCCGCAAAATCGGTAATATGACGTGCAAAGACCGTTAGGGCCGTCTTGACGTGAGTGTTCCACTCAGCCCACGGCAGATCCTTGATTTTGTCGAGGAGTTTCCTCATGGTTCTAACGACCGTTCGACGCACTGTGTTGTTAACGCCGATTAAATCAGGGAAACCAAAACGGAGCGTTAGAATGCTCCCTAAAATTTGAACCAATGCGTGTGTCGTGGAGGTTTGGTTAATCGATGATTAACTGGCGGCGGTCGCCCACATAAGCGATCCGTAGAAGGTTGGTTGCGCCAGGTGTGCCAAAGGGCACGCCGGCGGTGATGATCACCCGATCCCCGCGGTCGGCGGCGCCTTCCTGAAACGCCAATCGGCAGGCTCGATGGACCATGTCATCTTCGTCGATGGCATCTTCGGTCAACACACAATGCAGGCCCCAAACAAGCGCGAGGCGCCGTACGATGGCCTCCACAGGCGACAGGGCTAATACGGGAACGCCGGGCCGTTCCCGGGCGGCCCGCAATCCGGTCGATCCGGAATTTGTGTAACAAACGATCGCAGCAACGCCCAAAGTTTCCGCAACTTGGCGGGCGGCGCGGGTGATGGCATCGGCCGAAGTTGCTTCCGGGCCAGGACGTTGCGCGTCAATGATCGACCGGTAGTTAAGGTCGTTTTCGACGCGGCGGGCAACGCGGTCCATCATGGAAACCGCTTCTTCGGGGTATTGGCCGGCAGCGGATTCCGCGGACAACATGACCGCATCGGCGCCTTCGAACACAGCGGTCGCAACATCAGAGACTTCCGCCCGCGTTGGCGTGGGCGAGGAAATCATCGATTCCAGCATTTGCGTTGCAACCACGACAGGTTTGCCTGCGGCCCGTGCGCGGCGCGTCATTTGTTTCTGCCAACCCGGCACTTCTTCAATGGGGACTTCGACGCCCAGATCGCCCCGCGCCGCCATCAAGCCGTCGCTCAGATCCAATATGTCATCTAAATGCTCGAGAGCTGACGGTTTCTCAATTTTGGCCATCAACGCCGCGCGGCCTTGCATGGCTTTGCGCGCATCCGCCAAATCATCTGGATGCTGAATAAAAGAAAGAGCGACCCAATCGATCCCAAGGGCAAGGCCATGATCAAGGTCGCTTCGGTCTTTGTCGGTCATCGCGCGGACCGGCAGGATGGTGTCCGGTAAATTGACACCTTTTTTGTTCGACAATTTGCCGCCATAGATGACCGTTGTTTCCGCATGATCATGGGTGCGGGCGTCAACACGCAAACGAATGCGTCCATCGTCCAGAAGGATATGCGCGTCCGTTTCGAGCACGTCGAAAATTTCCGGATGTGGTAGTTCCACCCGCGTTTGATCGCCGGGTTCCTTACTAAGGTCCAGTCGGAACCGGTCGCCCGCCTTTAACTCGATTTCATCGTTGGCAAACTTGCCGATTCGCAATTTCGGACCTTGAAGATCCATAAGAATGCCAATGGGGCGCTCGTTTCGCGCCTCCACCTCACGGATCATATCGATGCGTCTAGCAAGGTCGTCATGGCTTGAATGGCTCATATTGATGCGGAACACATCGGCGCCCGCCCGGTGAAGCCGCTCAATCGCTTCCACATCGTCAGACGAAGGGCCAAGCGTTGCAACAATCTTCACGCTTCTTTGTCGTCGCCGCGTCATGTGGTGCACTCAAATTCCTGTGGTATGTGTCTGGGGCACGAAGTCGAGCTTGGTTATCACAACTTCGACCATAAAACAGTAGGGTTAAACCGAAATCGTGTCGCTGCGATGACTCCGGCTCGTAATCGGCGGTCAGAAGAAAGAATGAAAGTAGAGACTGACCCCTTGTCAGATATTGAAGTAATAGAAGCGCGCGCTAGAGGCGATCTGTTGTTGATATGCGATCATGCCAGCAATCACATCCCCGACAGGTTCAAGGGGCTGGGCCTTCCGCCCGAACAGCTGGGCCGGCACATCGCATGGGATATTGGGGCCGCTCCCGTGACCCGGCGGCTGGCGGCATTGTTTGGCGCGAAAGCCATCTTGAGTCAGTTCTCACGTTTGGTGATTGATCCCAACCGTGCCCTCGATGATCCCACATTGATTATGAAACTGTCGGATGGCGCGATCATTCCCGGCAACCGCGACCTGTCGGAAAATGAGCGTCAGGACCGAATCGATCAGTTCTATGTGCCCTATGATGACGCAATCGACCGCTCGGCTGACCATGTTGTGGCCCATCACGAAAGCCCAAAGATCGTGTCAATCCACAGCTTTACCCATAGCTGGCGCGGCATTGTGCGGCCCCAGCATATCGGCCTTTTATGGGACCAAGACGACCGTTTGTTTCGGCGTTTGCAGGATGCGTTGACCCGGCATCCTGGCGTTGTGGTGGGGGATAACCAGCCTTATTCCGGCCGTCTGGAAGGGGATTGCATGTACCGTCATGGGACCAGCCGTGGGATTGCGCATGTCTTGATTGAAATCCGTCAAGACCTCATATCCGATGAGGCCGGGGTCGAAAAATGGTCCAACCTGTTGTTTGATGCGCTGAAGCGTGCGCTGGATGACGCCCCGGAAGGCTATTACAACGTTATTACCCCACCGACATAGGGAGGCATAATGGATACTCAGACACAAACAGAGCTTGAAGCGGCCGCATTCCGGCGCTTGGTCAGCCATCTCCAAAATCGGACCGATGTGCAAAACATCGATCTTATGATTTTGGCTGGTTTCTGCCGCAATTGTTTGGGGGATTGGTATCGCGAGGCGGCGTCCGAAAAAGGCATTGACCTGTCAAAAGACGATGCGCGCGCCCATGTGTACGGCATGCCGCCGTCGGAATGGAAAGACAAATATCAGACGGACGTTCCGCCTGAGAAAATGGAACAGTTTAAAAAGGCGCAATCGGACCACCGTTGATTAGTCTGTATAGAGATTAAATCAGCTGACTCATTTTGATTGCAATTTGCGATCGATACCCCTAGGGTCGCCGACCTCAAATCAATAACCGGCTTTGTTCAGGCAGGGGCTTTCATCATGGCGACGCAAGAGGCGATCGAAAAAGATACAAAAACAGCTAAGGCGGGTGGGATCGCGCAGGATCAATTGCGCGCCTTTATTCAACGTATCGAACGGTTGGAAGAAGAAAAAGCAGCCCTGGCGGCGGACATCCGCGAAATTTACGCGGAAGCCAAAGGCAATGGATTTGACCCGAAAATCATGCGGCAGGTCGTGCGCTTGCGCAAACTCGACACCGCCGAACGGCAGGAACAAGAGGCCATTTTAGACCTCTATATTCACGCCTTGGGCATGTAGGAACGTCTTGTTCCTATTCAGTGCCCGTGCGGGCTTCAAGGCCCAGATCCCGTACTTTCCGGTACAAGGTCGAACGGCCGATGCCTAAGCGGCGGGCGACTTCGGTCATATGTCCGCTATAGCGTTCGATCGCCATGCGAATCATCTCGCCTTCCACTTCTTCAAGCTTGCGCAAATGTCCTTCGGGGTCCGTTGCGGTGATGTCGAACGGATTGCGCGAAGATGCATGGGGCTGCGCAAGAATGACACTCTCGCGAATGGGTTCGCCGGCAATTTCCGGCGTCGGCACGGGCGTCTGAATTGCGGCGGTGTCCGTGGTCACCTCAATGCCGGAATCCGTGAAGGGGTTCAATTTTGGCGTCGGCATATTGCCGAGGATCTGCGGGAAATCTTCTGGTTCCAGGGCACTGCTGTCGCACAACACGACGGCGCGGAAAATGGTGTTCTCCAATTGCCGTACATTGCCCGGCCATGGATATTGGGTCAGCAAATCCAGGGCTTCGGCCGTGATGCCCACAACTTTTTTGCCTTCTTCGCCCGCGATTTTTGCGATGAAGTGATTGACCAACTCTTCCACATCGTCCGGCCGTTCGCGCAGGGGCGGCACATAGATCGGGAAAACATTGAGGCGGTAATAAAGATCCTCGCGGAAGTCGCCGCGTTCCGCCATCTCGAGCAAATTTCGGTTGGTGGCGCTGATCAGCCGAATATCGACTTTGACCGGCCGCTTTGACCCAATGGGGTCCACTTCGCCTTCCTGAAGCGCGCGCAACAGCTTGACTTGAATGTCGAGCGGCAGCTCGCCGATTTCGTCCAGGAAAAGGGTGCCGCCATTGGCTTCTTGGAATTTACCGGCATGTTTTTCATTGGCGCCGGTAAAGGCCCCTTTCTCGTGGCCGAACAGAATGCTTTCCACCAAATTGTCGGGGATCGCACCACAGTTCACGGTGACAAACGGCTTACCGGACCGGTCGCTTTCGCCTTGAATGGACCGAGCGATGACTTCCTTACCCACACCGCTTTCCCCTTCGATGAGGATCGGGATGTTGGAGGAGGCGGCGCGTTTGCCGAGACGGATCACCTGCTGCATGGCAGGGCCCTTAGCGATGAGATCTTTGAAGCCCATGCGGCCGTCGATCCGCTTGGTCAGACGTGTAATCTCACCGGTCAACGCGGTCAGTTTCAGGGCGTTTTGGATGGAAACTTGAAGCCGTTCCGGGCTTGCAGGCTTGACGATAAAATCGTCGGCGCCGGCGCGCATGGCGCCCACCACCGTGTCGATGCCGCCTTGGGCGGTCAGGACGATAACGGGGAGAGAGGGGCGCTTAGGCTTGATTTGTTCTAGGACTTCGATGCCGCCCATTTCAGGCATGACCAGATCCAGCAGAACGAGGCTGATCTCGACGCCTTGAGGGCCGTCCAGAACCTCAAGAGCCTCCTTACCGCCTTCGGCCATGACCGTGCGGTAGCCAAAGCGGGTTGCGAGCGATTCCAGCAAACGGCGCTGAGTGGGATCGTCGTCTACAATGAGAATTAGCTGTGCCATAAGGCGCCTCGTTACGCGTAAACTCAAAACATCTGTCGCCGCCGGCTGACTTAATAAACGCTAAACAAATGACGGTGTCCGGGGCGCGACTGAGCCATAATGGAGCACATAGGTAAAAACGTGCTTAAGTCGGCGAGGCATGTTTCAATTTGGGGCTTGCTATGTACGGCGCCGGGAATTTGACCTCGCTGTGTATGCGAAGGCCGAAAAAGAAAGGGTTTTTTATGCGGACAACGCAAATTTTCGGATCAAGCTTAATGATTGGTTTATTGGTGCTGGCGCCACCGGTGATGGCCGAAGAGAGCAAGACCGATGAAGAGATTGCGTCGGAACTTGATGACGCCGCTCAAAGCGCGATTGAAGCCGCGGAAAGCTTGATCAACGCGCTTCGCATCTTTGTCGACAATCTGCCGCAATATGCCCCCCCTGAAATTCTCGAAAATGGCGACATCTTAATAAGACGGCTGCCGTCTAAATCCGATGAGGCGTCTGAGGATGATGATGGCGGTACGGCAGAGGAATAACAAATAGGGGGCGGTGTGAGCTCTTCCCGGGAAGACAATAATGTAGGCGGTCGCGTGAAGCGCTACGCCAAAGTGTCCGCTGGTGTCGGCGGTCTGGCCGTGAAATATGCGGGGACCATGCTGTTTGGGGGGGAGCGCGACAATGACCGCTATGCGGGTGAATTGCGCTCCGCCCTTGGGGGCCTCAAAGGGCCGATCATGAAGGTTGCCCAGATGATGGCGACCATCCCCGACGCGTTGCCGGAAGAATTCGCGAGCCAATTGGCGGAACTCCAGACCAATGCGCCCCCCATGGGGTGGCCCTTTGTAAAGCGGCGGATGGCGGCGGAACTGGGAAAGGACTGGACGTCGAAATTTGCCTCGTTCGAACGCGACGCGGCGGCGGCGGCCTCGCTGGGGCAAGTGCATCGTGCAGAGCATCACGACGGCACCAGGCTTGCGTGTAAACTTCAGTACCCGGATATGCAGTCCGCTGTGGAAGCGGATCTCAACCAGCTCAATCTGCTTTTTTCCATTCATCGCCGCATGGATCAGTCGATCAACACGGCGGAAATGGCCGAAGAAATCGGGGCCCGCCTTCGCGAAGAACTCGACTATGGTCTTGAAGCGTCCCATATGGCGCTGTACCGAGATGTGTTGGCGGATCATGATGAAATCAACGTGCCAAACGTTTACGAGGACCTGTCCACAAACCGCCTCTTGACCATGAACTGGCTGGATGGCCGCCCGATCTTGGAATTTAAAGAGGCGGACCAAGAGATCAGGAACAAGATCGCCAAAGCCATGTTCCATGCTTGGTGGTTCCCGTTCAGTCACTATGGTGCGATTCACGGCGACCCCCATCTTGGAAATTATTCCGTGCGGTCCGATCACGGAATCAATCTGTTGGATTTCGGCTGTATACGGATCTTTCGCCCAGAATTCGTGCAAGGCGTGGTAAGTTTATATACGGCATTGCTGCACCAGGATGACGAGTTGGCGGTGGCCGCTTACGAGACCTGGGGGTTCCGCAATCTGAGCAAGGAATTGATCGAAACCCTCAACATCTGGTCCGGGTTTATCTATGGCCCGCTTCTCGACGATCGTGTCCGCACGATCGCTGACGGGGTGAGCCCGGGGGATTATGGCCGCAAGCAAGCCTTCGAAGTGCGCAAGCGGCTCAAGGAATTGGGCCCGGTGACGCCGCCGCGGGAATTCGTCTTTATGGATCGGGCGGCCATTGGACTGGGCGCGGTTTTTCTGCATCTCGATGCCGAATTGAACTTCTTTGAGCTGTTCAATGCGGCGATCGACGGTTTTGACATTGAGGTTCTGCGGGACCGGCAGACCCAAGCGCTTGAAAAATCGAACGTTCCGCTGCCCAGTTGAAGATTAGGTGCGACGTTTTGGCCCAAAGCACCGTGCGCCTATTCCTGTGTCCACGGAATATAGCCAGGTTAGGACTTGCCGCCGGATTGATTGTTGATATAGTCCGCCCCCGTGCAGTCTCGATAAGAACCTAGGGCTCCTCCGTCATGCAAGAAAAGATCGTTAAACAGGAAGTCATGGACCCGTCTGACAAGCAGGCAACCTATGATGCCTTCATGACGCTGACCAAATGGTCTGGTGGCGCGGTCGTCGTGATTCTCATCTTGATGGCGTTTTTCCTGCTGTAGGGCAGTCGGCTCAGCACGTCTTGCATAAGAACTGTGCAAGATTGCGTGTGGCAAGGCGCGACGCGCGTCCGTAATTTCCTTTGTTTTCATGGTCCACAGGTTTTCCAGCCCCTGAAGAGCAAAAATGAGGGCGCTGGTGAGAAGCTGTGATGCCGTCGACAGCGAAGAGCGAACAAATAACAAACGGTTGGGGTGATCATTGATGAAGATCGCAGTTCTCAAGGAAAGAACCGAAAACGAAACCCGTGTGGCGGCCGTGCCCGAAACAGTCAAGAAACTCGTTGGGCTTGGCTTCGATGTCGCGGTAGAGGCGGGCGCAGGCGACGCCTCCTATTTGCCTGACGATGACTACAAGGACGTCGGTGCCACCATCGTGGGATCTGCCACGGAAGCCCTCAAGGATGCAGATTTGGTGTTCAAGGTGCGCGCACCATCGGACGATGAACTCGCGCACATGAAGCCTGGGGCCAAATTGCTGGCCATCCTCAATCCCTACAATGACGCGGAAGGCTTGCAGAAATATGCCAAAGCGGGCATCGAAGCCTTCGCCATGGAATTAATGCCGCGGATCACCCGCGCCCAATCCATGGACGTTCTGTCATCACAGTCCAACTTGGCGGGGTATAAGGCCGTTTTGGACGCCTGTGCGGTGTTCCACCGGGCGCTCCCCATGATGATGACGGCTGCCGGTACCATCGCGCCGGCCAAGGTCATGGTGATGGGCGCCGGTGTTGCCGGGCTTCAAGCCATTGCCACGGCAAAGCGCCTGGGCGCCGTGGTTAGCGCCACTGATGTGCGCCCCGCCGCCAAAGAACAAGTGGAAAGTTTGGGCGGTACCTTCGTCATGGTGGAAAGCGAAGAAACCAAAGACGCCGAAACGTCCGGCGGGTATGCCAAGGAAATGAGCGAGGAGTATAAGAAAGCCCAGGCAGAACTCATTGCCGAAACGCTCAAAAAGCAAGATATCGCGATTTGCACCGCTTTGATCCCCGGACGGCCCGCCCCGGTATTGATCACCGAAGACATGGTCAAGTCCATGAAACCGGGGTCGGTCATCGTCGATCTGGCTGTGGAACAAGGGGGCAATTGCCCGCTGTCGAAGCCAGGCGAAATCGTCGAAGCCCACGGGGTCAAAATCATCGGTCACAAGAACGTGCCGGGGCGCCTCTCAGCGGACGCATCTTCCCTCTATGCGCGGAACTTGTTGAACTTCGTTACCCCACTTGTGGATGGGGAAACGAAACAACTGACCATCGATTGGGAAGATGAAATCATCACGGGCACGGCGCTGACGAAAGATGGCGCCGTCATTCATTCCCAATTTAAAAACTAATTCTCGTACTGATCTGGAAAGAGGCCGCGATGGAACACGCAGCAATCATTGATCCGTTTACATATAGAATTGCCATTTTCGTATTGGCGATTTTTGTTGGCTACTACGTGGTTTGGAGTGTGACGCCAGCCTTGCACACGCCGTTGATGGCCGTGACGAACGCGATTTCGTCCGTGATCATCGTTGGTGCGCTCATCGCCGTCGGTGTCGAAGTGATGCCTGACGCCGCCTCCTCCGGCGCAACGGTATCTAAGTGGCTGGGCTTTTTTGCTGTCATCCTTGCATCGGTGAACATCTTTGGGGGCTTTTTGGTCACCCAGCGCATGTTGGCCATGTACAAGAAAAAACAAAAATAAGGAGCCGGCACAGTGGATCCGAATCTCGCAACAGTCCTATACCTAGTATCGGGCATCCTATTTATCCTCGCGCTGCGCGGCCTGTCGTCTCCGGAAAGTTCCCGAACCGGTAACATTCAAGGCATGATCGGTATGACGATCGCCGTCGTGACCACCTTGCTCGTCGCCAATATTCAAGATGGCATGACCTGGGGCATGATCATTGTCGGGGGCTTGATCGGCGGCGGTATCGGCGCTGTCATCGCGCAACGCATTCCCATGACCGATATGCCGCAGCTGGTGGCAGCGTTCCACAGTTTGGTGGGGCTTGCGGCGGTTCTCGTGGCGGCCGCAGCGCTCTACGCGCCAGAGGCCTATGGCATTGGCACCGTGGGCAATCTGAAAATCGCCAGTAAGATCGAGATGGCCCTTGGCGTGGCAATCGGCGCCATCACCTTTACGGGCTCCATTGTTGCCTTCACCAAATTGCAGGGGCTGGTTTCCGGTGCGCCGGTGGTGTTCCCGTTCCAGCATCCGCTCAATGCGTTGATCGGTTTGGTGATGTTGGGATTGATCACCTATTTCTGCGTGACCGAAAGCTATTCCGCGTTCTGGGTGCTTACGATCTTGGCGCTTCTCATTGGCGTACTGATCATCATTCCGATCGGTGGCGCGGACATGCCGGTGGTCGTGTCGATGCTGAACTCCTATTCGGGTTGGGCCGCGGCAGGCATTGGCTTTACGCTCGAGAACATCGCGTTGATCATTACCGGCGCCTTAGTGGGGTCGTCCGGGGCCATCCTGTCCTACATTATGTGTAAGGGCATGAACCGGTCGTTCTTTAATGTGATTTTGGGCGGATTTGGGGGTGAAACTTCTGCTGCCGCCGGTGGGGCCGTGGAAACACGTCCCGTTAAGCAAGGCAGTGCGGACGATGCGGCCTTCATCATGAAGAACGCAAACTCTGTCATCATCGTTCCGGGCTACGGCATGGCCGTGGCGCAAGCACAGCACGCGCTGCGGGAAATGGCTGATGCGTTGAAGGCAGAGGGTGTGAAAGTGTCTTACGCGATCCATCCCGTTGCGGGCCGTATGCCGGGGCACATGAATGTGTTGCTGGCGGAAGCGAACGTGCCCTACGACGAGGTGTTTGAGCTTGAAGACATCAACAGTGAATTTGCCCAGGCCGATGTGGCCTTTGTGATTGGCGCGAATGACGTGACCAACCCGTCGGCGAAAACCGACCCGCAAAGCCCGATCTTCGGCATGCCGATTCTGGATGTGGAACGCGCGCAAACTGTGCTGTTCATCAAACGGGGGATGGGGTCTGGCTATGCCGGCGTGGAGAACGAACTGTTCTTCCGCGACAACACCATGATGTTGTTCTCTGACGCGAAGAAAATGGTCGACGAGATCGTCAAGAGCTTGTGATTTGACGGTCTTAAGACACAAAAAAGGGCGGGAAAATTTCCCGCCCTTTTTTTGATGACCTTTGGCTTACTTGCGGCCTGGTACAAGACCTTCGCGCTGAGCCCGCTTGCGAGCCAGTTTCCGTGACCGGCGAATGGCTTCTGCCTTCTCGCGCGCGCGTTTTTCAGAGGGCTTTTCGTAGTGATTGCGGAGCTTCATTTCGCGGAAAATGCCTTCACGTTGCATCTTCTTCTTAAGCGCTTTCAGCGCTTGATCCACGTTGTTATCTCGAACGACAATCTGCAAGTGTCACCTCTAAAAGCCAAATCTAAGCCAAAAAATAGAATAGGGCCGATACGTGTCCGGCCCGAGCGGCGTTATGTATCAGAGCCGATGCCACCTGTCCAGACGGCAAATTCATGAATTTACCTCTGTTTTGGGGCAATTTAGCGCATATAAAGCCCCGGTTTTCCTTAATAAAGGGTGATTGAGCCGCCTTTACACGTTGGGCGTTGCTTTCCATATTGAAAGTGTCGTGGGTCAAAAGTTCGCCAAACGATCTCAGCGAAAGCTGTGGCGAACTTTTGAGCCGTAATCGACGCCGGATTTAATGATTCACGCGTGTCCTTTCGAATCCGAATTTCGTCAGGAGCAAGCGAAACAGTTTAACGAACGTCGGATTCGAGACTCGCGAATGGCCATCCGAAAAATTGCCCGCATGGGACACCCCATTCTTCGCCGCGTTGCAGAACCTGTCGCCGATCCCACGGCACCGGAGGTGCGTCTGCTGGTGGAAGACATGATCGACACCATGATTGATGCGGATGGTGCGGGGCTTGCCGCCCCTCAAGTGTACGAACCAAAACGCATTGTTATCTTCCAAGCGCCGCCGGAGGCTGCCGTGAATGAGGATGGCGACGAGGGGTATGACGAAACAGCGCCGTTGACGGTTCTGATCAACCCAGAAATCGCTATTCACACAGAGACCATGGAAAATGGTTGGGAAGGGTGTTTGTCCGTCCCCGGATTAAGAGGCCTCGTGCCGCGGCCCTTGCAACTGTCCTATCGTGGATTTGATTTAGACGGGAACGTGCTAGAGCGTCGTGCCAGCGGGTTCCATGCCCGGGTGGTGCTGCATGAATGCGATCATCTGGATGGTATTCTCTATCCACAACGCATGACCGACATGACCAAATTGGTTTTTGAAACGGAATTCAAACATCTTATCGCCGCCCAGCAAGAACAGGCCGGTAACCCATAGGTGCCTAAATGAACGAACAGAAACTCGATCAAATTCGAAACGACGTTGTTGAGAAGATGCTGCCCAATGTGCCCTTCGACGGGTGGAGCAGCCGGGCGTTGAAAGACGCGGCAGCCGCAGCAGGCATCGATCATGCGACGCTACGGATGGCGTTCCCTGGAGGAGAGATTGATGCCGTCGTGCATTATTCAAACCAGATGGACAAAGCCTTTCTTGAGAAAATCCAAAACATGGATCTATCCGAAATGCGGGTGCGGGAACGTGTGACCTTTGCCGTTCGTACACGGATTGAGATGATGGAAGATCATCGCGAAGCAGCCCGCCGGGCAGCGTCGATGTTTTCTCTGCCGTTCTATGCCCCTATTGGCACGCAGGCCTTGTACCGTGTTGTCGATGCGATCTGGCACGGCATTGGGGATACGTCTACCGACTTTAACTTCTATACGAAGCGCGCCATTCTTGCCGGTGTCTATGCATCGGTCTTGGTGATTTGGTTCGATGACCGCAGCGACGGGAACATCAAAACCTGGGAATTTCTAGACCGGCGGATCGCCGATGTCATGCAGATTGAGAAAGTCAAAGCCGGTCTGAAATCCGTGACGGACCGGCTTCCGTCGCCGGCATCCTTCTTGGGCGCGTTGCGGTATCCCGCACGACGCTAAAGGAGCCAGATCTGCTTATTTGTTGGCGTTTTCGTTGAGAAATGTCTCCAGATCGACGACGGTAATGCGCCATTCGCGGCCGAATTTGATGGCGCGCAGTTTTTTTTCACGAATCCAGGACCGCACAGTGCTTTCTTTTACTTTGAGCTTTTCTGCGGTCTCATGAACAGTCATGAGTGGTTGTTCCAGCATATCCATATCTGTTTTTTGCTCTGGCTTTGGACAATGCCGCTGAATCCCCCGTCAAATACACCGATATATTGGCAATAATTACCGCTGCCATTGAATAACAGCGGCGACCCCAGTCAAATTCCCAATAAAGTAGAGACAAGTATTTCCGCGGCGAAATACACGAAAATGGTGCACCGCCACAGAGCTTTTTTCAAGTAAATATTCTGCAATGTTGTTGTTGTTTTTTTTCTAGTCAGAAACTATTTGCGAACGACTAGTTCCCAGTGGCAATAAGCGGGTGTAGTGGCCCATTTTTCGGCCAGGCCGCGGGGGATTTTTGCCATAAAGGTGTAAGCAGAATTGTGGTTTGGCCATGAGCGTGCGCCACTCCAACACCTCGTCGCCGATCAGGTTTTGCATCAGCGCGTCTGAATGTCGCGCGCTTGTTCCCAAGGGCCAACCGCAGATCGCCCGGATGTGCTGTTCAAATTGGCTCACATGGCAGGCATCGATGGTCCAATGGCCGGAATTGTGGACCCGGGGGGCGATCTCGTTGATCATCAGCGGATCGAGGGCACCATCTTCGAGCACAAACATCTCAATGGCCATGATACCCACATAGTCTAGTGCCTCCGCTATGCGGATCGCGTGTTGTTGGGCTGCGACAAGCGTTGATTCTGGTTCGTCGCTCGGCACTAGGGATTGATGCAAAATATGATCGCGGTGGATGTTTTCCGATGGATCAAACGCCGCATACTGACCATCTTGTCCACGGGCAATGATCACCGAAATTTCTTTGCGGAACGGTACGAATTTCTCAAGAATGGACGGGACACCCTTTACCGCTTCCCATGCCGCATCGGCATCTTCTTTCTTGCGGATGACCGCTTGCCCTTTACCGTCATAGCCGCCGCGCCGGGTCTTTAAGACGGCGGGTAAAGACACGGCCTCTATCGCGCGGTCAAGTTCTTGTCGTGTGCTGACGGATTGGTAGGGACTGACGGGAACACCAATCTTGGTCAAGAATTTACGCTCAAGCTCCCGGTCTTGGGCAATTTCAAGAGCGGCCGGATGTGGGCGGACCAGAGTTTTTTTGGCCAACAATTTCGCGGTCTCTGCAGGGATGTTCTCAAACTCGTATGTGACCACATCGGTGGCTTCCGCGAAGGCTTCCAGCCTTGGGATATCTTCATACTCGCCAACGGTCCATTGATAGGCCACCTGGCGGGCCGGCGCGTCTTCTTCGGGGCAATAGATATGCACCTTGAAGCCAAGCCGCGCGGCGGCCATGGCGATCATGCGGCCCAGCTGGCCGCCCCCCAGAATGCCGACAATGCCGCCCGGTGCGATTGAGTCCCCCTCGGTCATGCTAGGTTTCACCTTTGGCTGGATCCGTCGGCCTGTCAGCCACCGACTTGGTTTGAGCGTCTCGATAGGCGTCGAGGCGGTCGGCTAACGCCGGATCGTTGAGTGACAAAATGGAGGCGGCAAGAAGGGCCGCATTTTTGGCACCGGCCTCACCGATCGCCAGAGTGCCCACGGGCACGCCGCCGGGCATTTGCACGATCGACAAGAGGCTATCGAGGCCGTTTAAGGCCTTACTTTTGATCGGAACGCCCAATACCGGCAGGGGTGTCATGGCGGCAATCATCCCCGGCAGATGGGCGGCACCGCCGGCGCCTGCGATAATGACTTGAATTCCCTCGCTTTTTGCCGCTTTCGCAAACTCGACCAGGCGATCCGGAGTCCGGTGGGCCGAGACAATTCGGCTGAGATGGCTGATTTGAAGTTCGTTAAGAATTGTTGCCGCATGGTGAAGTGTGGGCCAGTCGGACTGGCTTCCCATAGCGATTGCAACAGTCGGGTGAGCTATAGTCATCGTGCGTGCCGGAATGAAGGCTCTGTAGGAGCCAAAAAGGAAAGCGCGCACTATATAACAGGTCTGGGGGCCGTGTGAACGATTAGCGGTCCCTTGGGATTATGGTTTATTTTTGTTTACCTTTTCAGACCATAGTCGGTCCCAAGCAAGGGGGAAGGTCAACGGTCTCATGAAAGTAGGCGATTCCAAGCCCATCGGCGCGGTGCGTCCGGTTCGTCCCGCAGCCAGAAATGGCGCGTATCAAAAGGCAGGCGCTGCGGCACCTATTGCCGATTCCGCGTCGATTATGGGCATACCGGAAACGGAACTGACCCCCAAAGTGCGTGATGCCATCATGACGCTGATGTCGGAAGTCGATTCGCTGCGCAAAGAGATTGAGATGGCGCGCCAACGAATTGGCGAATTGGAGCATTTTGCCGACCATGACCCGCTGGTGCCCGTGCGCAATCGACGCGCTTTTGTGCGGGAACTCACACGCCTGATTTCGTTTTCCGACCGGTACGGCATGCCCGCCAGCATTATCTATCTGGATTTGAACGATCTGAAGACGATCAACGATTCGCTGGGGCACGCAGCCGGTGATTCTGTCCTCATGCATGTGGGCGATTTGCTGGTCCGCCATGTGCGGGAATCGGACGTTGTTGGCAGGTTGGGCGGCGATGAGTTCGGCGTAATTTTACCGAACGCGACGGAAGAAGCTGGGCGTCGCAAAGCGGAGTCTTTGGCGCAGGTTATTCAGAGCAGTCCCGCGACCTGGGATGGTAAGAAGTTGCAGCTGTCTGTTGCTTACGGAATATACGCGTTTACGCCGGGTGAGGACGCGTCGGAAGCCATGGCGAAGGCCGACCAAGACATGTATCAGCGCAAAAAATCCATGAAAGAAGGGCAATAGCCCAGGTCACTTGCAGAAGGTGGCTAGGCGATGATGTCGGGTAGGATATCGTCTTCAATGCGTTGAATTTCATCGCGCAACAGAAGCTTTTTCTTCTTCAGCCTTTGGATCTGCAGCATGTCCGAGCTTCCGGACTGAACCAGAGCGGAAATCGCAGCGTCTAAATCTCGGTGTTCCAGGCGCAACTGCGATAATTGTTCTTGTTTGGCTTTTTCGCGCGCATCTATCATTTTGGGTCGGTGATCTCTAAACGCAGGCAGGGCATATGGGCTGGTCAAGACAGGCCAGCAATCGACGGAATGAGTGTACCATAGAACGCACAAAAAAGCCCGTCAGCATGACTGTCTATTTCGAACCGATAATTTTCTTTTTGTGGCATCCTGAGGCCACTTTTGAACGCTTCCAATGATTCCGTATCATCAAAAGTCGCTTTAGTTTTAGTCGGATAAAAAGCAAATTTTAAACGCACAGATTTTTGTCCGTGCGGGATCTAATTTTACCGGTCCGCGTGAGTGCGGCGAGGGCGATACGCCTATAAAAGCGGCAGAAAAGAGGGGGATTTGGTCCCTGTCGTTGAGAGGTGCGGCAGGGCGTCACGATAATTTTTTCCGATTCTTTGCGTTTCGGGGATGACAGATGGAAAAGGCGGTGTTCTAATAATTGTCCAACTGAATGGAGGACAAGCATGGCCGTAGAGGCGCATATTGCCGAACTTCAAGAAAAGCACAGAAAACTAGATCACGAGATCGAAACTGAGGTCTCAAGCCCGGGCTGCGATACATTGCATATATCAGCCCTCAAACGCGAAAAGCTCCGCGTCAAGGAAGAACTTGAACGATTGCGAAGCGAGACGCGGCACTAATTTCCCAAAGTATAAAATCCAGCGTTGACACATAGGTTATCTAATCTGTGAACGGATGATTGCGCGCGGTTACATGTCGCGCGCAATATCCCTGAGCTTGAATTTCTGTATCTTGCCCGTTGATGTTTTTGGCAGCTCGGTGAATACCACTGTGCGCGGACATTTGTAGTGAGCGAGATTATCCCGGCAAAAAGCAATAACAGCGTCTTCGTCTAAATCGGTGACATCCGGCTTGGGTTCGATAAATGCAACGGGTGTTTCGCCCCATTTTTCATCGGGGCGGGCCACAATTGCGACGGCCTGAACCGACGGGTGCTTGTACAGCGTATCTTCCACCTCGATGGAGGAGATGTTCTCCCCTCCGGAAATGATAATGTCTTTCGACCGGTCTTTAAGCTGTATGTAGCCGTCCGGATGCCAAACGCCCAAATCGCCGGAATGGAACCATCCATCTTTAAACGCGTCTTGCGTGGCCTTGGGGTTTTTCAAATAACCTTTCATGACCACATTGCCGCGGAACATCACCTCGCCCATGGTTTCGCCGTCCTGCGGCACGGGCTCCATGGTTTCCGGGTCGCGCACCGATAGGTCTTCCAACACTTCATAGGGAACACCTTGACGCGCTTTGATCCGTGCACGGTCGTCGTCCGGCAGCTCATCCCATTCCCGGTGCCACGCATTGACCACGGCGGGACCATAGGTTTCCGTTAGGCCATAAAGATGGGTGATGTTGAAGCCTTGCGCTTCGATCTTGGCGATCACGGCCGCGGGCGGCGGGGCTGCGGCAGTAAAGAAATTGACGCGATGGGGGAGGGGCTTTCTCTGGTCGTCCGTGGCGTTCACCAACATGCCCATGACAATCGGTGCGCCGCAAAGATGGGTGACGTTGTGTTCCGCAATCGCCTCAAAAATCGGCCCCGGCTCGACCCGTCGAAGGCACACATGAGTGCCTGCCAACACGCTCAGCGACCAGGTGAAACACCAGCCATTGCAGTGAAACATGGGTAAGGTCCACAGATAGGTCGGGTGTTGTTGCATCGACGCGGTGACCACATTGCCCATGGCCAACAGATACGCGCCGCGATGGTGGTACACCACACCTTTCGGATTGCCGGTGGTGCCGGAGGTATAGTTGAGAGCGATCGCTTGCCATTCATCGTCCGGCAGGGACCAATCAAGATTGGGGTCGCCCTCCGCAAGTAAGGTCTCATAGTCGATGTCACCGATGAGTTCGCCGCCGTCATATTCGGGATCGTCTACGCCGATCACAATGGGATCGGCGTCGCATTGGGCGAGCGCATCTTTGGCAAGGGCGGCGAATTCTTTGTCGACGATCACGGCTTTTGCGTCGCCATGGTCGAGAATGAAGGCGATGGCTGCCGCGTCCAGCCGATAATTGATGGTATTGATCACCGCACCGATCATGGGCACCCCATAATGGGCTTCCAACATGGCGGGAATATTCGGGCAAATCATGGCCACGGTGTCGCCCAGCCCAAGTCCGCGCTTTTGCAAGGCGGACCCTAATTGACGACAGCGGTTGTAAAACTCTTGATAACTATAGGTCTGCTGGCCATGGATGACGGCGGTATAATCTGGAAACGCTTTGGCATTGCGCCGAAGGAACGATAAGGGCGACAGCGCCTGATGGTTGGCTGTGTTTTTGTCCAGATCAAGTTCGTAAGGATTGGCACCCATGTATTTGTTTCCTCTGTTTACTCGGTGGGCGGAAGAGTTTCGCGATGGATTTCCGCAAGTCTGGTAGGCGTCGGCGCTTCTTAGTCGGATTGGCCGAGGGTCACGCCCAACCAACCCCCTGGTTAACATTATTCCCTGACAGCACCCGGTCAACGCACAACCCGGAGGCAGTCGCTGGATTTTGCCGTAAACTAGGGGCTTTCGTCGCGCCTGGCAATCTGGCGTTTTGGGGGTATTGACAGTATCATGAGGAGGGCACGCCCTCATGACTGGATGGTCCGCGTGCACAAATATCCTAGTAAGAAGGTCTCATCCCATGTCGATTGCTGGAATGGTTGTTGTGGTAACAGGCGGTGCCACGGGTATCGGTCTTGCATGTGCCCGGCGATTCGCCAAGAACGGTGCCAAGGTGGTCATTGCCGACTCCAGTGATTCCGAAGGAAAGTCAGCAACCGACACCATTAAGGAAAACGGTGGGGATGTCGTCTTCGTCAATTGCGACGTGGGCGAACGGTTGGACGTGCACAATCTCATAGCCGCGGCCTTGGATAATTATCAGCGTATTGACGCGCTGGTGAACAATGCTTCCATTCGTGTGCGAAGTGATTTTCTGTCGCTTAAAGAAGAAGATTTTGACGACGTCATTCGCATCAATTTGAAGGGGGCGTTTCTGACCGCTCAAGCCATTGCGAAACAAATGATCTCCCAGCTCGAAAACGACGACAGCGTCACCGGCGGCAGTAGCACGCCGTACAGTATTGTAAACATATCGTCGATTAATGCGGTGGTCGCGGCGCCGGAAGAAGCCTCGTATTCTGTGTCGCAAGGGGGGGTTAATCAGCTCACCAAAGTTATGGCGTTGTCTCTTGCCTCTCACGGCATTCGCGTAAACGCGATTGGACCGGGCAGTGTCATGACGGAATATTTGAAGACTGAGCTGTCAAATTCCGAAGCGCGCAATCGGGTCCTGGCCCGGACGCCGCTTGGCCGGATCGGCGACCCCGACGAGATTGCGTCGATCGCCCAATTCCTGATTTCGGAAGATGCAAGCTATATGACCGGCCAAACGCTATATGCGGACGGTGGCCGGCTCGTTCTTAACGATAATCTAGCGGCCAAGCAGTCTTAAAACTGGCCGCTTATTCCTGAAGTTTTTTCAGCTGTGCGAAGGGATTGTCTTCGTCCACGGCAGGCGCGTCTTCAGCCGGTGAGTCGGCGTCAGCCGCCGGCTCGGGCTCTGATGATTTTCCGAAGACATCTTCAGCGCTCAATTCAGGTTCTTCTTCTTTCGGTGCGGCTGGCGTGTCCCATCCCGCAGGCACTTGCGGTTCGTTGCTGGGCGGCGGTGCCATCGGGTCTGCGGGAGCTTCGGGAGCAAACGTTGCCAAATCGGGTGTATCGCTTGTTTCGGCGACTGCCGCACCGACGGTTTCGGCGGCCGGCTTCAGCGTACCGGCTTTCTCGGCAGCGGCGCGTTGCTTCTTCAGTTCCCGTTCACGACGGGCCGCACCTTTTTGAACCGCGGCGTCCAATTCCATCTGCGTACACAAGCCAAGGGTTACCGGATCGACCGGCTTAATGTTGGCAGAATTCCAGTGGGTTCGGTTGCGCACAGATTCAATAGTTGGCTTCGTTGTGCCCACCAATTTCGAGACCTGCGTATCGGACAATTCCGGGTGATTGCGCACCAGCCAGGCAATGGCATCCGGGCGATCCTGCCGCCGTGATAGAGGCGTATATTTGGGCCCTTTGCGTTGGGGGGGTGGCGGAATGACATGCTTGCTTTTCAGCATTTTCAGGCGCGCTTTAGGGTCGGCCTGCGCTTTTTCGATTTCTTCCCGATTCAATTGGCCGCCAGCGACCGGGTCCAAGCCCTTAATCCCTTGCGCCACGTCGCCATCTGCGATGCCCTTTACCTCCAAGGGGTGCAGGCCGCAGAATTCTGCGATTTGATCGAAGGTGAGAGATGTGTTGTCGACCAGCCAGACGGCGGTCGCTTTTGGCATTAGGGGCTGTTGGGCCATTATTCCTCCTCGGGGCCACCCGTCGCTGGGGCCCACATAGGCATATATATGTTCTTCAAATGCTTACGGCCCCTCACTGAGGGGCCGTTTCGCGGTGTTGCATGGGGTATATAGGCCTATTTGGGGCGAAAGGGAACAGGTTTGATTTATCTGGCCCTTATCCGTCGCATGTCAAAACGATCTTGCCGATATGAGTGCTGGATTCCATCAAGGCATGGCCATCTGCCGCCTGGGCCAGCGGAAACGTCTTATAGATCACCGGCTTTATCTTTCCCTGGTCAAACAGGGGCCATACCTTTTCCACCAGGCTGTCGGCGATCTGGGCTTTTTCGTCGATGGCGCGGGTGCGCAGCGTGGAACCGGTGATCGTCAAACGCTTGAGCATTACCTGCATAAAATCAGCTTCCACCTTGGATCCGCCTAGAAATGCGATGAAGACCAAGCGCCCCTTAAACGCCAAACTTTGAAGATTTCGTGGGATGTAGTCGCCGCCCACCATATCAAGGATGAGGTCTACGCCTTTACCGCCGGTGGCGCCTTTCACAATCTCCACAAAGTCTTCGTCGCGGTAATTGATGGCCCGGTCGACCCCGAGATCGGTCATGGCTTGGCATTTTTCGGCGGAACCGGCAGTCGCATACACAGTGGCCCCGAATTCCTTGGCCAGCATGATGGCCGTGGTGCCAATGCCACTGGTCCCTCCGTGCACCAGAAACTGTTCCCCGGGCTTTAGCCCGCCTAAATCGAACACATTGGTCCACACAGTAAAAAAGGTCTCCGGAATGGCCGCGGCCTCGACGAATGAAATGGACTGTGGAATAGGCAAAGCTGCTGCCGTCTGAACGACGCAATAGTCGGCATATCCGCCCCCGGCCACCAAGGCGCACAATCGGTCGCCAAGAGCGAATTTGCCGGCATTAGGACCCAGGGCAACCACTTCGCCCGCCACTTCCAAACCGGGCGTGTCTGGGGCACCCGGCGGCGGCGGATAGAATCCCATGCGCTGAAATACATCTGGCCGGTTGATGCCCGCTGCATGAACCTTGATCAGGACCTCGCCCTCACCGGGGGACGGGACCGGCAGGGTAATGGGGGTCAGCACCTCTGGTCCGCCAGGCTCTGAAATGGCAATTGCGGTCATCTCGGTGGGCAGGTTTTCGGGCATGGTCACTCCTGTGGGGCTTCTCTTTGGCAGGTTGGCTCTTGCGTCCAACCGGATTTGGGACGCAAACTACCACAAAACAAGGGAGCGCGATGACCTCAGCTGTCTACAGTCTGACCAGCCGATCGGGTACCCAATAGAGAATAACCAGCAGGATTTTTATTTTCGAAAGAGATTCTGCTTGAGGGGAGTGACGACGTGGATACGGATGAACTTGAAGAGAAAAGCAAAAAAGTCAGCTGGGCGCAGGAAGATCTGTCCACATTTTCCATCGCCGAGTTGGAAGAACGCATCGAACTTTTAAGAATGGAGATCGACCGCGTTCAAACCCTCATGAAGTCGAAAGAATCGTCTATGGCCGCGGCGGATGCCGTGTTCAAAAAATAGCGGCCTAGAACTCTTTCCAATCGTCATTGGTCGCGACGACTTGTGCCTCTGCTTGCGGCGCGCTGCCCCGCATTCTTTCCGCCATATGTTTCAAAGGCGTTGGCGCAGCTGCGCTACCGGCTTCGGCGTGTAGCTGAGGCATCGGTGCCAGATCCCTTTGGCTTGAGTCTCCCATTTTGAATTTAGAGATCAAGCCCACAAGTTCGTTGGCTTCCTCGCTCATGGATCGGGACGCCGCCGTCGATTCCTCAACCATGGCAACATTCTGTTGGGTGACATGATCCATCTGGTTCATCGCCGTATTGATTTCATCAAGCCCTAGCGACTGCTCCTTGGCACCGTTTGCGATGTTCGTCACGATCTTCTTGACGCCGGAAATGTGATCCACGATGGCTTCAAGGGATTGACCCGTCTGATTGACCAAAGCCACGCCGGTCTGTACCTGCTTTGCACTTTGCGCGATCAGGTCTTTGATTTCTTTGGCTGCCTCAGATGAACGCTGTGCGAGCGCACGTACTTCTTGCGCGACGACGGCGAAGCCTTTTCCGGAATCGCCGGCACGCGCCGCTTCCACAGATGCATTCAACGCCAGCAAGTTTGTCTGATGGGCGATGTCTTCAATGAGACCCGTGATCTGGGAAATCTGGTTGGACGAAGACTGTATCTCTGCCATGGCATCCACGGCTTCGCGTACAACCTCTCCGCCTTTCGCGACATTGTCTTGGGTTTTGTGTACCGCGCGATCTGCTTCTGACGCACCTTCCGCCGTCTGACGAACTGTCGCCGCGATCTGATCGACGGCGGATGCCGTCGTTTCCAAAGTGGCGGCTTGATTTTCCGTCCGGTCGGACAAGTCGGCGGCTGCTTGGCTCATTTCCCCGGCACCGGCTTGTAGGGATCCCGCTTTTTGGCCAATCTGGAGAAGAGCCTCTTTCAATTCGGCAATAGACGCATTGAAGTCCGACCGCAACTGCTTGTAGGCCTCTGGAAATTCATTAGGTATATGCGAGGTGAGATCGCCTTCAGCGACTTGTTTCAAAGCACCGGCCAGCGTTTGCACCACGTTTGCCTGCTCTTCGGCTTTGGCCAGTTGTTGCCTATTCATGGCTTCAACTTTTTCCGCTTCTGCCGCTTTCTCCTCATTCAGCCGATTGACGCGCTCAGCATTTTCTCTGAAGACGCTAAGCGCTTGGGCCATTTCATCAAGTTCGTCGTTCGCATCGGTTCTGTCGATGGAGACGGACAAATTACCTTTTGACACTGACTCCATGGCAGATGACAGATTGACGATGCGGGCGATCAGCGTCTGCGAGACATAGAATCGGCCAACGGCTGCAGCAACTGTGATGCTGCACAGCGCGAGAATGGCGAGGCCGACTAAAAAGATCTGGGTTCGCGCAACCGTTGCCTCTGCACTGGTTTGTGCCTCACCTCTAACGTCATCAACAGCGAGGCGCATTTTCTGAATGAGGTTTGTCACAACGACGTTGGCTTCAATCTCGGTGTTCTTGACGGTCGTAAGAGCATCTAGTTCTTGTTTGCGAGCCGCAAACACATTGTCGTCGCTTGTGCCGAACGATAAGAACTGATCCACTTGGAACTTCACCGCCGCATCCAGGCTTGCTCTCATGATGGCTAGGTTGATTGAAATCTCGTCAGACTGCTCCAAGAAACTCTCTTGGATAGCGTCGACCTGTTCATGTGTCGTTGCACGATCTAGTCCAAAATATCCGGTCGCGATGATTCCCGCGGCCATGCCTGTACGCAAAAGGGTTTCGACGTCCGCGTCATTTGCCTGGTCGATTGCTTTTTCAAGAGCTTCGCCTAGTTCTGTGCGAACGGATTCTGATTCCGTCACCTGGTTCTTTCGAAGATCGCGGGCGTCCAGGCGGACGATTTTGGCGGCGTTAAGCTTCTGTGCGAGGGCAGAGATTTTTTCGACTGCTTCGGGAATTTCGCCGAATTGCTCGGATTGTTCCGCGAAGTTACCAAGTTTGGCTTGGATGATTTGAGCTTCCGCGACGGTCGCTTGGAATTCTTGAAAGGCGGTCTCGCGAGAACCGTGGTTGCTGGCAAGTTCCAGCTCCATCAGCTTGGTTCCCATTTGCTTGGTGAGATTCGACAAGTCGCCGATCAATGTTGCTTGAGGGAATTTTTCCAGGCTTACTTCTTGTACGGAACGCTTTGTCGAATTGAGCGCGAAGCCCGCAACGATTGCGGACAACGCGGTCAATCCTGCGACAAGTATAAATGCACCTAGCAGACGTACGCGAATAGAACGCCAGTTAGTCATATCTTCCCCCAACATATATACCCCCAAAAGTCTGACTAGGATTGAGTCTTAGCCGTCGGCTAGTTGAAAGGTGATTTTGGTTTGCAAAGCAGCGGCGGGCGTGCCCGCTTCATAACGCCATTTTTCAAGGGCTGTGATCGCGGCTTTGTCGAAGACACCTGGTGTGTCAGCGTTAATGACCTCTACGTCGGTGACGCGCCCTTCCGCATTGACGGCGTAGCTCAATGTTACCGTACCTTCAATGTTACGGCGCTGGGCGGACCGCGGATAGGTCGGCGCAACCTTCTTAATCACCTGAGGTCCATCTGCGGCATTCGCGACGGAAAGGTTCGTCGGTATAAAGATGATTGCTGCCAATGCGGCTGCAAAAATTGTTTTGTCCATCCTGTTGGAAAACGTGGTCATATTGCCTCCTACTCACTGGTTAGTTCACTGTTCGTGACTTTCTCCCTTGGACTGTTAGTGGTTGTATCGGCAAAAACTCAATTTCAGGTAAATGCACTTCATAGGCACAATCACACATTGAACATGGTTGACCAGCGGTTGTGGTGTTCGTGAAATTTTTCGGAAAATTCGGCTGTAACCGGTCTAAAACCAGATTTCCATCTTAAGACCGGTTTCATCTTTTTGAGCGTTGTCCGTCAAGCAGGTCGCCAGGCCTGAAACAATTCGGGCGCCGGCAAGGCACAGAACGGCGGCGTCTAACATGTCGTCCGGCGACGCCATACGGCTGGGCAAGGTATCCAATTCATTCGTGAAAGCCGCCATGCCATTGTCATTAAGGAGTCGAATTCGGTCTCGCTGTCCATCCTCTGTCTTTTTTGACGATAAGGGCGTTCCGCCATTTAAAGCGGCATAAACCAACTCCGGGTGGGTTTCGAACACACGCGATTGCCGTCGCGGTGTTATCCAGCGATCAATCTCTTTTATTTTTGGCGTGATGTTCCATGCTTGCTTGGATAGTCCGCCGCCATGAGTTTCTCGCGGTCCCTGTTCTTTTCCGAAACGATTGGCTTGCGCATATGTTTCAAATTGGAGCATGCCTCGCCGCGGGGGCGAAAATACGCTTGATGATTTTTTCTTGCCTAACTTTTTTCGGGCCAGCACATCGCACGTCCGTTTACCAAAGGTGGTCAAACCAATGGGCATGTCGACAGCGATCAGATCGGCTTTTTGCACCGCTTTCCGCCAATTTTCGACAATCTCAACCTGGTGATCTTGGTGTGTGCCGGTGTGGGGGCAGAACTTTGTGTTGGCCACAAGCCAACCGCCTTTGCAGCCATCAATCCCACTTATGTTTAACAAAGTGCCGTATGGGTAAGATTTTGTTAACCAATTTCGCCCCATTATGTTTCCACGATCCGTTGTATTCGGGTCCGGAGTGGTTCCTGTCCACTCCAGTTTGACGCCTCACTGTGAAACTTGGAGCCGCGCCCCCCGCGGCTCCTTTTTTGCATGGGTAGTTGGCATGTCCCAGTTCCGGACGACCAATGTTGTCAAATCCGTCAAAGACGGAAATGATAACGGGGAAATTGGCCGACCGGGTCGAGAAGAAACGCCAACCGAGTACCCGAGCAATGAGCACAGACAATTTCGAACAACATAACGACACGCAGGGCCTCTCTGCGAAAGAATTCATGGCGTCGCAGCTGTTTGCGCGCACCTTTGCCGACGGCATGGGTCTTGTGGAAGAAGCGGCCGCTTATTTGGACGGCGATGGACGCAAAGATTCAAAAGATCTTCCGCGTGTCGCCGCCTTGGCCTATGCAGGCGAAAGCATGCGTCTGACCACGCGTTTGATGCAGGTGGCCTCGTGGCTGCTGGTTCAACGCGCTGTTGATGAAGGCGAAATGACGGAAGAAGAAGCCGCCAACGAAAAATATCGGCTGGGGGCAAAGGAAATTTGCCGGGGCCGTAAACTGGAAGGGCATGATTTGTTGCCCAACCGTCTTTTGGAACTTCTGGCCCGCAGTGAAAAGCTGTATGACCGGGTGGAACGTCTGGACCGCCAGCTCTATCGGGACGACGTGGCCAATTCCTCCAATGCGGTTTTTGACCAGCACAATCAATTGGCCGCCGCGTTTAGCGACCTGACATAAATGTGTAACTGAAAATGGTGGTGGGTGGCTTCTTAGCTGCCCACGAAGCCTTTGAACTTTTCTTGGAACCGGCTTACGCGGCCGCCACGATCCATCAGTTGCTGATTGCCACCTGTCCATGCGGGATGCGTGGTCGGATCAATTTCCAAGGTCAGCGTGTCGCCTTCCTTGCCATAGGTCGAGCGCGTCTGAAACGTGGTGCCGTCAGTCATGGCAACCGTGATCATGTGGTAGTCGGGATGGCCTTCTTTTTTCATAAGGTCGTCCGCTGGATCTTACCCAGCGCTCTCTGTCCTAGTTCAAGCAAGCGCGGTGTATAGCGCAGGTTTCTAAACAAAATCAAGTGGCCTGTTTGGTGGCGATCTCTACGCTAGAGATAAAAAAGCTGCGGTGCACGAAGCAAGGTCCGGGGAGGAGAAAAAGGGAACACTTGCATCCGCTGGCCCTGGGACAAGCCACGCACCGCAGCCAAAAGTCTTGTGTTAGGACCGCGCCTGCCGCCGGTCGAGCACCTCTATTTGATGTTCCAGCCAAGCCCTGTGTGCGTCCACTTTCTCAAGAGCGATGGATGACGGGGGGTCCACGCTGAGGATTTCGTGGCGCCACCGGTCCAGTTCAACCAATTGCCGTTGCAACCACCAGATCGTGTCTGTTTCAGCATGTGAGACGCGCGTTCCAAACATGAGAGGAGGAAATCATTTATGCGAATGATTTGCAATATCAATTTCAGGTCTGCGGCAATTCGCGCCGGCGGGAGGGGCCAGTCTGGTCGAGATGATCGTTACGGCAAGGCCGGCCATCAGCATTAAGCCGGCTAACGCGTTGGTGTAGATTGGGGAGATTTGGTAAAGGCCGGTCCCAATTAAAGGGCCGACGATGAAGCCCATCGACATGGCTGACTGCACATATCCCGCGGCTTGACCTTGTGTGCTGTCGTTGGTTCGCAACGATACCGCAGCCGTAATGCCCGGGTTAATAAGCCCGAAGGCAATGCCCATAATCGCTGTCGCGGCAATGATGTGCCAAAACGCCGAGGCGAAGGTGTAGAGGCTCAGGCCCACGAGGAATATTGGAAATCCCGACAGCAACAGGGTTTCGGCTTTCGGTTTGAGGGCCTGAATGATGCCGCCTTGAACCATAAGTGACGTGAAGGCCAGGGTCATAAAACAGTAGCCGGTATTCCGTGCCGCCGTCATCGCATCTGATTGAAGAAAGTCTTGTACGTAAAAGGCGATTGTCTGCTGGAGAATGGCGAAGACTGTGAACATACAAAACGCCACCACTAAATAGGGAAGAATGGCTTGGTAGGAAAAGGCATCGCCTGGCTTTTCCCCTTGGTCTACGCGTTCAGGTTCGTCCAAGAACGTGACGCATAAGGCGGCCATGATAAGCCCGAAGGCGGCAATAACGAAAAGAGGGGTGAGCAACCCAAATCCCACAAGGGCGGCTGCGGCAGCCGGTCCTAGGATCGAGCCAATGCCAAATGACGCGCCCACTAACGCAACCGCGGCGGACCTGTCGTGCGCATTTGAGACGTCAGCCATAAAACCGGTGGCCGACGGTTGAATGCCGGCCCCGAGCGCCGCGTATGTCATCCGCAAGAACAACAACAACAAAAACGTTGTTGTCGCGGCAATAAATCCGTCCAGTCCCGCGCCGAGGGTTAAGGCGAACAGAGTGCTAATGATGCCGTAAGATGTCAGCCCAAAGACGATTGTATTTTTCCGGCCCCATCTGTCTGAGATGTTTCCCCAGAGGGGCGAGGCGATCACAAACACAAATGCCGCCGACGCCACTATAAGCCCTACTTGAAACTCGCTGAGGCCAACGTCACGGGCGACCGGTCCGATAAGGGCGAACAGCACTGTTTGGCCCATTGAGAACGCAATGAGCGCCGGCATCAGGATGGCAATCGACTTCCTTTGTGTGCGGTCCATTGCCTTGTCCGTAGGTTCAGTGAATCTGCTGCGACCCCTGGTCGTAGCGCCCAAATGTGTGTGCCGGTACGTTGGCAGGATTATCCGTTCGTGTTGCCGGGGGCAACCGCAAGGCGCGTGCGTCCAAGGCGCCCGCCAGCATGGAGATCGGCATGGTCGCCGCTCTCACAGCCGTGACAGGGATCCATTCCCCCAACAAGTTTTGAAACATCGGAAAGCATCCGGCTTGGACCGCTGCGATCATGCCCAGGAAGCGCGCTTCGTCTTGGCTCATACAATGGCAGGTGGACCGGCGCACATCGATCGGGCGCAATGCCGTTTTTGAGATGATGGTCATGAACATATCAAACGCGTGGATGGACGCCGCCGGAATGCCCGCTTGGCCAAACCCATCGCGCCAATCTTGATCCGATTTTTGACTCTTGAGGCACTCTTCCACCCAAAGGCGAAGACAGGTGAGGCAGAATAGCTCTGCAGCGCCTAGGTTTTTGATGGTTAGTCCGTCGTCCGGTTGGGTGTGTTCATCGCACTTCATGGCAGGCCCTAGTTGCAAGTAAGACGCAATAACGAAGCACAATAAGGGTATCTTTTTAGATTCGCAATTAAGAATTAATCGCAATCAAGCTTTTTGTGATCTTTATCTCCGCGGTCCTGGCAAAAGGGACGCAGAGCGACACGCAAAACAGCCGGCCATTCGGTGCAGAAGGCCGCCCGACAAATGCTGAGCTAGTTTCCAAGCACGAGTTTTAGTTTGGAACTGGCCGCCAACAGGGCGCCTGCATCCGCATTGAGGCTTTCAGGCCGTTCCGCAGTGGGGTACGCGGTTGCCAGCAGGCCCAACGCTTCGTCAAGCGCGTCACCAGAACGCGGCGTGTCGGCAGCAATCTCAGCTTCTGATCGGCTTTTGATCGCTGCGGCGGTTTTATAGAAACCATAGCCATCCAGATAAGGCTCATAGGCGGTGCCTTCCGCGGCATACCGATATTGGTCGACAGCGCGCTCAACTTGGTCGGCGGCCACGCGAGCCTCAATGTCGCCGGTGCTCATGTCACTTGCGGGAGCTTGTTTCGCGGCGACCAAGAGCTGCGCCAAGATAAGATCGGCATATTCGTTGATTTCATCCTGGCTCACGCCGTTACCGGCGGCGTCGGACGCTTCAATCAGCAAGGCGTCGAATGGTGTTACCTCGAGGGCGTCGAGAACCGGCTCCATATCCACCAACACCTCGGCCACCGGGTGGGCGAACATCTCAGCGGCGGCGTCTTTCTTGCCAAGCGCATAGGCGTCGCGGGCAGCGATAATGTGGGCTTCAACAATCGCCAATCCCGATTTGTACACAACGGGGTCCGTGGTGGCCGCGCTTATGTCGATGCCGCCTTCGCCGCCTTCGCCACCCGTGCCTTCACCTCCTTCGCCGCCTTCACCTTCTCCAGCTTCACCGCCTTCACCACCTTCTCCTTCGCCCCCTTCACCAACGTCAGCGGTGACGGGCGCAGCGCCTTCGCCAGCCTCAACGCCTTCGCCGGCTTCTCCCTCAACAACTGTTTCGGGGGCGTTGGCGTTTTTCTCGGCCGCCGTTGGTTCACTGTCGCCACAGCCAGCGACGAGCAGGGCGGAAAGACCCAAGCCGGTCCAACGTGTATAGGTGATGGTCATTGCGAAGCTCCTTTTATTCTAGGAGACTGCCTAGCCTGGAGCCTGTGCAATTGCAAGTCATTCTTAAATGACAGCGTAATGTGGAGACGAAGACATGCTGCTGACAATCGGGAATGTGCTGGATGACGCCGGGCTGGACACGGCCGATCAAATGCTCGCCGATGTCGATTGGCAAGACGGTACGGTTACCGCTGGCGCGACGGCAAGCAAGGTAAAGCGAAACCAACAAGCCATTCTGACCGACGCGGGCGGTGGAAAACTGCGCCGGTTCCTATTCGACGCCGTTCAGCATCACCCCGTAATGAAAATTGCGGCCCGTCCTAACCGATGGACCCATGTCATGGTCAGCCGGACGCGCGACGGCGGCGGGTATGGGATGCATATGGACAATGCCCATATGCGGGGCGGCACACGCTGGATACGGACGGATTTGTCCTACACTTTGTTTCTGTCTGATCCAAACGAATATGAGGGTGGCGAGTTGGTGATCCAACAGCCCGGGGGGGTGCAATCCTTGAAGCTCAATCGCGGTGACCTGGTGCTTTATCCGTCATCGACGCTTCACCAGGTGAACGATGTGACAAAGGGCGAACGGGTGGTCTGTGTCGGGTGGATTGAAAGCCGCCTGCGCGACGCGGCGCAGCGAGAGCTCCTGTTCGATCTGGAGAATCTGCGTACGGAACTTCGCAAAACGCTCGACCGCCAATCGCCGGAACTCCTCACGCTCGACAAAACCATCTCCAACCTGCTGCGCATGTGGTCGGAGATCTAAGCTTTTTTAAGGCTTTCTTTGAGAAACGCCGTCAAGGCTTCCGTCATCGTCACATAGGACGCTTTGAGCGATTGGCCCACCGTAATCGGATCATTGCCCGGCATGGGCATGAATTCTCCGTGCCAGGAGATTTTGCATTTGTTGATCGGTTCGGGCGTAAGCTGCACATTGGCGGTGTAACTGGACATGCCGAGCGGGTTGCCGTGTAAAAGAGAATAGGTGAGGTGCATGTTCTCGTTGTCTAGCTTGTCGAGACACTCGGCGATTTCGCCTAAGCCCGGCACGTCTAATAGGCGCACCATGCCCGGGCCGTCCCCCTCCACTTTGCTGGACCCTGCGCCGCCCATGGCCCAGTCCTGAAATGCTCCGAAATCCGATAGAACCGCCCACACATGGCACGGCGGAAATCCGATCAACCGTTCAAGCTTTACCAACGGCATTTGATTTCTCCATCAACGCAACGCGGGGGTCATTCGGATAAATCCAGTCGTCCCCGATGACCTGCGCCACGCGTAATTCTTCCGGTATGTTGTCAATGCCGATCATTTTATCGGCGAATTGATTCCAGTGATATATGCGCGCTTCCTGATAGCTCAAGGGCACGCCTTTGAATCCGTATGATTCAACAGATTTCTGAATCCAAATACCAAACTCCGTATCTTCTTGAAGCACCTGGCTCAGTTCTTTGCCGTCCTGCGTCCACAGGTCCGGTGCCGGACCGTCGCCCCATTGGGGTGCAAAGGTGAATGTTTCAAAACGCGTTTTGTTAATGCCAAGCGGCCAAAACAAAAGCGGCGGAATGTAAAAATTGCTCAAGGGTGAAACCCAGTTAGGAAAAATACCATAGGATTGTGTGCAGGTCCGGCCGATCTCGCCGACGGTTTCAATCTCTGCCACATGTGGCGCGGGCAACATGCCGCCCGGCAGTTTTTCGCCCCCTGGTGCCGGGGCAATCATGCGCCCGTGGCCATTGGGATAGAAGGTGTTCACATTGCGCCGGTCATCCAAAATGGGGGACACGGTGTTCGGGTGAATACTTTTAACGTGATAGACCTCTGTGTTCGCCTCCATGGCGATTTTCCAGTTGCAGTCCAGGTCCCATGTATGGCGCTGGGCGAGACGGCAATTTTCGAATTGAAACTCACGCCATTCATCGGCAATGGGCCCCAACCAGTCGAGGAGGGAGATGGCATCCGGGTCAAAATTCACCCAGATCAGATTGCCGAAGCGTTCGCACCGCACCTTGGTCAGGCCACGGCATTTGAAATCGAAATCCGCACCGAAATCTTCCGGATCGCGAATGGCCACCAACTCGCCATCATGGGAATAGCTCCACCCATGATACCGGCAGGTCAACAGATTGCGTTTGCCTTTGGCGTCGGTCACCACCGGTGCGCCGCGATGGCTGCAGGTGTTGTAGAAGGCATTGACGTCGCCATTGTCCGCATGGACGATGACAACGGGCTGGCCGGCATTTTCCCACAACATGAAACATCCCGGTTCCGGGATCTCGTCAATGTGGGCGGCAAACAGCCATGATTTGCGCCAAATGTGTTCCTTTTCGAGGTCGAAGAACCGTTGGTCCGTATACCGACCGCCAGGCAGATCCGGCAGTGAGGGGAAACCGTCCGGGGGTGCTGTGCGGCTGGCCTCATATTCCATCAGGTCGCGAATTTGTTTGACGTTGAGCTCTCCCATGACGTGCCTCCCTCTTTAATTCTTTTTCGTGAATTTAAGTTGCAGAGATTCTGGTCCTCGTAGTGCGAAGCTTAAATGATAGGTGATGCTGTCTTCGGGTTGGTCCAGCTCAAACAGCGTAAACCGATCCAGCCATGCCTTGAAGCTCGCCTGCATTTCGACGCGTGCCAATTGGGAGCCGACGCAGTGGTGGATGCCGGACCCAAAGGCCAGATGGGCGCCATTGTTTTTGCGATCGATATTTAGGTTTTCGGGGCAGTCGAACTTACTTTCGTCCCGGTTGGCGGCGGCATAGCGCACCATCAACCGCGCCCCTTTGGGAATTTTCACGCCATTCAGGTCGGTGTCTTTAGTGGCATAGCGGAACAGACCCTGGACGGGAGATTCCCAGCGTAGAATCTCTTCGGTAAATTTTGTGACCAGCACTGGATCGTCGCGCAGGCGTTGCTGCATTTCTTGGTCCTTTGCCAAGGCGACCAGACCATTGCCGATGCCATTGGTGGTGGTTTCGTTCCCCGCCACCAGAATTTGTTCCACGATGGACAATACTTCTTTGTCGTCCAACGGCCGTTCGCCGTCATAGGTTGCTTGGGTAAGGTCCGACAACATGTCGTTTTGCGGGGTTTCGCGGCGCTCATGGATGCGCTCGATCATGTAATGCTGCATCTCGACGATCAGTTCGGCCGCGGCGATCATCTCTTCTTCCGGCTTGGGCAGGCCGAGGCCGGCAACCCAGGCATCGGACCATTCTTTGAATCGCTGGAAGTTTTCCCGTGGCACGCCCAATTGGTCGGCGATCACATACATGGGCACGGGCACGGCAAATTCTGAGATCGCCTCGCACGAGCCCTTGTCTTGAAACGCATCGATCAGGTCACCGACGATTTGTTCCACATAGGATTCCATTTGCCGGATACGGCCCGCGCGAAAGGCTTGATCCACCAGACTGCGGTAGACGCCGTGGCCCGGCGGATCATTGTTCACAATGGTCGGCATAAACCGGCCATAACCTTTTTCGCGAATGATGCGTTCTGCCTCATCCACCACACCCATGGTGTTGGCGCCGGCGACCGGCATGCGGTTCGAAAAAGTATCAGAGTCTTTCAGGACCTCGCGCATCAGATCGTAGGTGGACACCAGATACATATCCACTTCTTTCATGTAGTGGACCGGCGCCTCTTCGCGGGCAGCTTTGTAAAACGGAAACGGGCATTGATGGACCGCCGGGTCCATGAAACTGAAATCGGCAAGTGTTTGCGCCATGAGGGTCCTCCCACAGGTCTGGCCATCTTTCGCGTGGCCTTCTCCAATATTGGAACATGTTCCATAATTTAGAACATGTTCCAGTTTTGATCAAGTGTTGGATTAACAGGCCAAGAGGTTTTTCCCGGCCTTAAGACCGGACATAACCTTCATGCTTACCGAGCTGAGTATTTTATTTGGCTGAGCGCCGCTGCACGTTGAACACACCGTTCATGGTCATGACCACGTCGTCGCCCCGGCGAATGGCGCCGTGGGTGTAGGCCAGCCGTTTGCCAAGCCGGTCGATATACCCATCGGCGATCAGAAAGTCGCCCAGCTTCACAGCACCTAGGAAATTCGTGGTGAGGCTTACCGTCGTCACCACAGGGGCGGGGCGTTCCACCAGATAGACCTGAAAGCTCAGCGCCACATCCGCCAGGGTAGTCAGGATGCCCCCATGGGCGATGTCCACGTAATTAATGTGATGGTCTTCCACATTAAGCCCCACCAGAACCGTGTCGTCCGTTTTCTTGGTGTAATAGGGCCCCACATGTTTCAAATACTGGCCGTCAAAGCGCGCCGGTTTAAACCCCTCTGGAATCTCGGTCATGTGTTCTTCATCTCGCTGGCGACTTCGGTGACCACGCGTGTCACGTCAAATTTGTCCACATCCCCGATGGGCGGGGCTTGGGTGCGGAAGGCGTCGTCAATTTCCTGCCATCGTTTTTTCGCCGCGGCCCGTGCATTCGCATGGGTGAAGATCAGGAAATCTTCCCGCTCGATGCCATCCAACGCGGCTTTAGCGACCGCGTCCGCAGGCATGCCCTTGGCCATGATGGCCTGTGCGAAGGCGACAGCTTCCGGTGGGTCTTGAGGCAATTTCGTATGGCGTTTGCCTTCCGCAAAACGCGATTGGGTCAACCCGGGGCACAACACGCTGATGCCGATAGTGTCGGGCAGTTCGGCACGCAAGACGTCCGCCATGCCAAGCACCGCGTGTTTCGTGCCTGTGTAGAGGCCAGCGCCCGCATGTTGCAGGCCAAGCGAATGTTCGGATCCCGTCAGGCAGAGATAACCAGTCCTGTTGTTTTCGATCATGCGTTTGGCGAATGCCCGGCAGGTCAACCAGACGGCCTTTACATTCAGGGTAAAGACAAAATCAAAAAGCTCTTCCGGGGCGTCCAGCAAGGGGGCGTTGGCACCGGCGCCCGCATTGGCAAACACCACGTCCACGCCGCCCGTGTTGGCCCACACCTGGTCGGCCATGGCATCAATGTTGTCGCTGCTTGAAACATCGCAGATCATCGCGCTGGCATTGTCGCCCAGTTTCCCGGCAAGCTCTTGCGCATCGTCAATGTCAATATCAACGATCACAACCTTCCCGCCGCGGGCCACAATCTCTTCGGCGATGGCTTTGCCGATCCCGGACGCGCCACCGGTGACCACCGCCGTTTTGCCTTTAATCTCCATTTACGGGTTACTCCGTTGTGGGGCCGGTCTCGTCCATGCCAAACAAATGCAACATGGGATTTGGGTCGAAATAATCCGCCCACCGCGTGAATTGTCCATTCTTCACTTCAAAGATACCGCAGATGGACGGGGTGAGAATGTCGTTGCCGTCTTTATCATAATGATGATCCACCCGTTCGGTGAACACCACATTCCCTGTTGCGGCGATATGGGTGATGTCGGCAACCAGTTTCACGATTCCTGTTTCGCCCTCCATATCGCTGAAGAAAAAGTCCATGGTCGCGGGCTTGTCCATGTCCGGCAGGCCCGAATTTTGGTAGATACAGTCTTCCGCGAAATAAGTGTCATAGGCATCGCGCACATGCGCTTTCGTGCCGCCTTCCAAGGCCTTGAGGAAGTCTATTACGGTTTGGATGCTGCTCTCTTCCACGGTCATGATGTTCATCCCCAGTATTAAATTTGGAACATGTTCCAATATTATGAGGTTTGATATAGTCTCGCAACAAATCACGTGAGTTAAGCGTTCCATGTCAGATGCAGACACCAAGCTAAGAACGGATAATCCGCAGCGCACGTCCCGGTACGCCAGCGACGCGATGGCCGAACGGCGCGCGCGCATTCTAGAGGCGGCGCGTGAAATGCTGGTGGAGCAAGGCGGCAAATTCACCATGCGTGACCTCGCCAAACGCAGCGGCGTGGCCTTGGCAACCCTCTACAACATTTTTGACAGCCAGGATGAGTTGGTGGCCCAAGCGGTAGTGCAAATCTTCGTGGACCGCGTTGAGAATTTGATTCCGAAGGAAACGGGGTCGGTTCTGGAACTGATCGAGCATCAACAAGATCTTGCTCATGCGGAAATCTTGCGGGTCCCCGCCTATGCCAAAAAGATGCTGAGCATCTATTTCAGCGAAGAAACGGACAGTCAGATCCGTGACGTGCTGCAGGGGCAGGCGGTGGCCGGAAATACGCGGATTTTGAAGATTTTGGCGGGCGAAAAGGCCCTCGGGTCTTGGGTCGATGTGGATCTTTTGGCCAATGATATGGCTGTTGCCTCTTATGCCGTCATCTCGCGCTGGGCCGCGGGCGAAGTGTCAGACCAGGTCTTGTTGTTGTGGCAAAAACATTTACGCCTCACCATGTTGGCCGGGGCCGTAACCGGAAAATACGAGCGGCTGGTCAAAAAGCGTCTCGGACAGATCGTCAAGGAGATTAATGCGGGCGAGAAGTCGCAATAACGCCGCTTTGCCTGAAATCACAAGCTCCTATATATCAAGACGACCGTAAGGAGCCCTGAGTCGATTGAGCCAAGCTGACGTCCATCACGGCGAGGAATACGCCAAATCCATCGAGCAAGAAGCGCAACGCCGGCCCGCGTCGAAAAGCGTGCGGCCGTTGTCTCAGCTATGGCCATTCTTGAAGCAATACCCGGCCATGCTGACGGCGGCGGGCATCGCCTTGCTGGCGTCCACCGCATTCACCTTGGTCATGCCGGTGGCCGTGGGCGATATGGTGGATCACGGCTTTGGCGGGGAAGAAAGTCAGGCCATCGGACAGTATTTCGGGTTTCTGTTGATCGTTGCCGTTTTCTTGGGTGTGGCGACCGGCATTCGTTTTTATTTCGTGACCACGCTGGGCGAGCGCATCGTCGCCGACTTGCGCAAAGCCATCTACAATCACATCACCGGATTAAGCCCTGAATTTTTCGAAGTAACCCGCACGGGCGAGGTGTTGTCGCGCCTGACAACGGACACAACCCTTATTCAATCCGTCATCGGATCAAGTATTTCCTTTGCGCTGCGCAACAGCCTCATGCTGGTGGGCGCCATGGTGATGTTGTTCGTCACCAGCCCCAAGCTTACATTGTTAATCTTGATTGGCGTTCCGTTGGTGCTGCTGCCGCTCATTCTGTTTGGCCGCGTGGTGCGCAATCTTTCCCGGCGAACCCAAGACCGAGTGGCGGACACAAGCGCCCAGGCGGGCGAAAGCTTGAATGCCATTCGCGTGGTGCAAGCCTTTACGCATGAAGACCTCGACCGGAAAAGTTTTGGCGGTGCGGTTGAAGGCGCGTTTGATGTTGCGCGCCTGCGCATCCTTGCGCGCTCGGTGTTAACGGCGCTGGTCATCGCCATTGTCTTTGGCGGCATTGCCGGGGTGTTGTGGGTGGGCGCCAGCGATGTGCAGTCGGGTGCCATGTCCGGGGGGGATCTGGCGCAGTTCATTTTCTTTGCCATCATGGTGGCGGCCAGTGCCGGCGGTCTGTCGGAAGTGTGGGGCGAAGTGCAGCGCGCCGCCGGGGCTGCCGAACGGCTGATGGAGTTGTTGGCGGTGGAGCCGGTGATCAAGGCTCCCGACAAACCATTGGCATTTCCCATCGAACGGCGCGGCGAGGTGCGGTTTGAAAATGTGACGTTGCGCTATCCGGCGCGACCGGAACACGCGGCTCTTAATGGTTTTTCCCTGTCGATCTCACCGGGGGAAACCGTTGCCTTGGTAGGACCGTCAGGCGCTGGAAAAAGCACGGTGATCCAAGCTCTGCTGCGTTTCTACGATCCGCAATCCGGGCGGGTTTGTGTGGATGGCATCGATATTCGCGACGTGGCGCCTCAAGACTTGCGCGCCCGCATGAGCCTCGTGCCGCAAGACACGGTGGTGTTCGGCATGTCGGCACTGGAAAATATCCGTTATGGCCGGCCCGATGCGACCGACGCTGAAATTCACGCCGCCGCAAAAGCCGCGCAAGCCGATGATTTCATCGAACGCTTGCCGCAAAAATATGAAACCCATCTGGGGGAACGCGGCACTACCTTGTCCGGTGGACAGCGCCAACGCATTGCCGTGGCCCGCGCCATCTTGAGGGATGCGCCGATCTTGCTGCTGGATGAAGCCACCAGCGCGCTCGATGCGGAAAGCGAACGCTTGGTGCAAAATGCCCTCGACAATTTGATGGACGGGCGCACCACAATCGTCATCGCGCACCGATTGGCGACTGTTCTGAAAGCGGACCGCATTGTGGTGATGAATAACGGCCAGATCGAAGCAGAAGGCACCCATGAGGAATTGGTGCGCGCTGGGGGGCTCTATGCCCGGCTCGCGCGGTTGCAGTTTGGCGATCAAGAAGAGGCGCTCACCCCGGCTGATGCCGTGGCCGCGTCTTAAACGACTTAAAAAGCGGGGGAACGATGCGCAATCTTTATATCGGGCTGGGGGCCGCATTGGGCGCGGTGATCTTGGTCATCGGCATTTTTGTTTTTCGTCTGTATATGGACTTTAACCAGTTCACGACCCTGTGGCCCAATCCGGTTGGTGCCTGCACCGATGTGGCCACGGTCGCCGGTCCGGAAGATGTGGTTGTCGATCACGATACCGGGTTGGTCTATACCTCGGCCTATGACCGGCGCACTTTTCGGGCAGGCACACCGGTGCGCGGCGCATTGCAACGGTTCGACCTCAATGATCTGACAAAACCGGCGGTGGATGTGGCGCCCGCGACGCCAGCCGATTTCAAGCCCCATGGCATTAGTCTGTACAAGGGGCCGGACGGGCAGAAGCGTCTGTTTGTGATTAATCACCCCAATGCCGGCGGGCATGTGATCGAGATCTTCGATGTGGCGGCAAATGGTGACCTTACCCATGCCGACAGCATCACGGGCGATTTCATCATTACCCCCAATGACGTGCACGCGGTGGGCCCGCGCCAATTCTATGTCTCTAATGACCACGCCAATGAAACAGGCTGGGCGCGCCAGATGGAAGACTATTTCCGCCAAGACAAGACCAGCATTGCCTATTTCGACGGGGAAGCCTCGCGCATTGTGGCCGATGGCTTGACCTTCGCCAACGGTATCAACGGCAGCCCCGATGGCTCCAAAATATATGTGACCGAAACCACAGACATGATGGTGCGGTTTTATGAGCGCGACATAGACACCGGCGATTTGACGTTGCAGCAACAAGTGCCCATCACATCGGGGCTCGATAATATCGACGTACACCCGGATGGATCTTTATGGATTGGCGCGCACCCCAAGCTGATCGACTTTCAATCTTATGCCAGTGGATCCGCCGACATATCGCCGTCCCAGGTGATCAAGCTCGAGCCGCAAGGCGAACGCGGCGGTGAGGTGAAAGAAATCTATCTTGATTTGGGCGAACAGATTTCGGGATCCAGTGTCGGGGCCCGGTGGAAAGACAAGCTCATCATCGGATCGGTGTTCGAAGAAAAAGTTCTGGTCTGTGATTTAGAAAGATAAACACAACACGAGGAGCCCCCCATGGCAGGCGAAACCGAACAATTCGATTATGTGATCGCAGGTGCCGGGTCTGCCGGCTGTGTGTTGGCCAATCGTCTGAGTGCGGATGGTGCCAATCGCGTTTGCTTGCTGGAAGCGGGCCCGCGCGACACCAACCCCATGATTCACATGCCCTCCGGCTTTTTGATAAGCTTGCTGACCCGTGGCCATAATTGGGGCTTTGAAACCGTTCCGCAGAAAGGCTTGAACGGTCGCGTCGGCTACCAGCCACGCGGCAAGACCTTGGGCGGGTCCAGCTCCATCAATGCCATGGTCTATATTCGTGGTCAGCGGGAAGATTATGACCGGTGGGCGGAACTTGGGAATACGGGGTGGGCGTACGAAGATGTTCTGCCCTATTTCAAAAAGGCGGAACATTTCGAAGGGCCGGTGTCGGATTACCATGGCCAGACGGGCCCCTTGAATGTGGCGTCTCTTCGGGCGCCAAACCCAACCGTCTCCAATTTTTTGGATGCGGCACGTGAGCTTCAATTGCCGATCAATGAAGACTTCAACGGCGAAAGCCAAGAAGGCTGCGGCCCCTATCATGTCACCCAGAAAAACGGCAAACGCTGCAGCACGGCGGTGGCCTATCTCCGCCCGGCGGAACAGCGCATCAATTTGGACGTGAAGACAAAGGCACGGGTTGTGCGCATTGCCTTTGACGGTAAGAAGGCAACAGGCCTGATCATCCGTCAGGGCAAAGAAGAAAAATTCATCAAGGCCAATCGCGGGGTGATCCTCAGTGCGGGGGCTTTCCAATCGCCGCAAATCTTGATGCTGTCCGGCGTGGGGCCCGCGGAACAATTGCGCGATCGCGGTATTTCTGTTGTTCATGATTTGAAAGGGGTGGGCGAAAACCTGCACGACCATCCGGACTATGTGTTGTCCTACAAGTCGCCCTCGAAAGACACGGTGGGCTTTTCGCCACAAGGTATTTGGGGCCTGATGAAGGGGGCTGCCAGTTACAGCACGAAGAAAGACGGTCAGCTCACCAGCAATCTGGCGGAAGCAGGCGGTTTTCTGAGAGCGCATCCGTCCGCCACGCGGCCTGATGTTCAACTGCACTTTATTCCGGCCATTGTGGACGACCACGGACGAAAACTGCACGCGACCCACGGCATTAGTTGCCATGTGTGCGTTTTGCGGCCCAAGAGCCGGGGCACGGTCACCCTGTCGACGGTGGACCCCATGGCGGCGCCGGTAATTGATCCAAACTTCCTGGGCGACCCGGACGACATGGAAACCATGATGCATGGCTATAAGCTGACAAAACGCATCATGGATGCGCCTGCGTTTGATGCGGTACGTGGCGATCCGCTCTATATCGGAAATGTTCATTCCGACGAAGAAATCGAACAGGAAATCCGCAACCGGACGGACACGGTTTATCACCCGGTGGGGACCTGCAAAATGGGGACGGACGAAATGGCCGTTGTCGACCCCAATTTGAAAGTGCGGGGCATGGAAAACCTGCATGTGATCGATGCGTCCGTGATGCCGGAAGTGGTGTCCGGCAACACCAATGCGCCGACGATCATGATCGCGGAAAAAGCCTCGGATATGATCCTGGCGGCTTAGTTATGTGGGCCGGCTAAGCGGTTTATCTTTGTGTGAGCTTGAGCTCAATACGGCGATTGCGTTTATAGGCGTCCGCGGTGCTGCCTTTGGCCAAAGGCTGGAACTCGCCAAAGCCCGCGGCGACCAGGCGTTTGGCAGGCACGCCTTCGGCGATGAAGAACCGCACCACCGCAATGGCGCGCGCGCTGGACAATTCCCAATTGGATTTAAACGTCGCCGTGTTGATCGGCTGGCGGTCCGAATGGCCGTCCACCCGCAACACCCAATTCACATCATCAGGGATAGATGCGGCGATTTCCTTGAGTGCCGACGCCACCTTGCGCAGGCTGTCTTTGCCCGCCTCGTTGATGTCGGCGGAGCCGCTGGCGAACAAGACTTCCGATTGGAAGACAAAGCGGTCACCGACAATCTCAATGTCGGAGCGGTCGCCCAGCACTTCGCGCAGCTTGCCGAAGAATTCGGATCGCGCCTTGTTCAGCTCTTGGACCTTTTGGGCCAAAGCCGCATTCAGCCGTTTTCCCAGATCCGCGATAACGGCCTTTTGTTCCTTGTCGCGTTCTTCGGATTCATCGAGAGATGCTTGAAGCGCCGCCATCTGTTCGCGCAAAGCGGCCAGTTGTTGGTTCAAAAGCGCAATCTGATCGATATTTTCCGTGTTCAGATCTTCTGATTCTTCCAGAGCTGTCGACAAAGCTGCGGCCCGGCCTTCTGCTTTGTCCGCGCGTTCGGTTTCCGTTTCCAGCGTTGCACTCAGCCGGGCGAGTTGCGTGGTCAGGTCTTCATTGGCGCCTTTGGCCAGATCCAATTCTTCGGCCAAGGCGGCAAGACGCGCATTCAAGCGATTGAGCGCTTCATCACGCCCGGTCAGCGCTTGGCTCAAGAAAAACTGAGACAACATAAAAATCGCGAGCAGGAAGATGATCACGAGCAGCAGCGTTGCCAAGGCGTCTACAAAGCCTGGCCAATAATCCGCTGTTCCGCGTGGTCGTGCTCGCGTTGTGCGCGGCATGGGTCCCCCTTAACCGCCCGTATTTTGTCGCCCATTCAGATTGGCGACGGTTTTTGTCAAAACTTTGATCTCGTTTTTCAGATCGCGCAAGACCTGTTCCCGGCCATCGGCCACCTCTTCCAACATGTGTTTCAGGGAAACATCGATATTTCGAATATGGCCGCTGGTGACATCGTCAAACCCGCTGCCATTATGCTTTTGCGTGCTGAGGCGTTCCAAAACCGGTTTGAGTTCCACCTGACCTTCGGCCACTTTCATCAGCAATTGCTGTTCCGTGCGCATCATATCGGTCAACGTGGCCAGTTTTTCGGTCAGTTCCATCAAATGGGCATTGGCATTGTTGCGGTCTTCAACGGATTTTTCCACGGCCAGTTGAAGGGACGACATATTGTCAGCCGTCTGTTCCAACAAGGCGGAAATATATCCCGGCGCGCTTTGGTCCGCGTCCATGCCCGCAGGGCCGGCCGACAAGCGCGTCACTGTGGACAGCCATTCTTCCAAATCGTTGTAAAACCGGTTTTGGGCTTGGCCGGCCTGCAGATCCAGGAAACCGAGAATTAAAGATCCCCCCAAGCCAAACAAAGAAGATGAAAAGGCGGTGCCCATGCCGGCGAGCGGTGCGGTCAAGCCTTCCTGTAAGGCGGTAAAGACCGCTGTCCCGTCTTCCCCTTCATTCGGGGCGGAGAGCGAGCCGATGGTATCGCCGACGGACGTGACGGTTCCCAGAAGTCCCCAGAATGTTCCCAGCAGTCCGAGGAAGATCAGTAGGCCGATCATATAACGCGACATATCGCGGCTTTCTTCAAGCCGTGATGAAATCGAATCCAAGATCGAGCGCATGGACAAAGTGTTGAGCGTCACGGGGCCGGACCGTTCCCCCAACATGGTTGCCATGGGGGCCAGCAAAACCGGCGTGCTCGGCAGAACCAAACCGGGATCGGTTTTGCGGAAACTGTTGACCCATTTAATTTCCGGGCGCAGCGAAATGATCTCGCGGAACGAATGGATAACGCCGACAAGTAATACGGCGGCGATCAGGCTGTTGAACGCGAGGTTTGCCTGAAACGCCCGTTCAAGGGGGGCGGCCAAGAGAAAACCGATCCCACCCACAGCGACAAGGAACAGCAACATTCGGCGGAGATACCGGTTGGGCTGATCGATTTCCATGGCATTTGCGTAGTCTTTGCTCATAGCTGGGCTCAGATTGGGTGATCGTTAAGGGGCCGCTAAAATATTGATGCGTGCACCGATATTGTTTTGGTCGGGCTTCGCGCGGGCGAACACGCGCAGCCGGTTGTCGGTGATGCCTTTTTCCAGCAGATAGCTGCGCACCGCGACGGCTCGGCGCAGCGCAAGACGCCGGTCTTCTTGGTCTGTTTGTTCGGTTTCGTCCGTGTAGCCGGTAATGTTCGCCAGGTTGGCGTTGCCCAGCAGCCGAACGGCCACACCGTCAAGCAAGCTGCGTGCGCTGGGCTTGATTTCGTGGTCCGCAACATCGAAGGGGATGGCCGCCGTGTAGATCGGTGCGGTTTGGGCGGCGGCAGGCATGGTGGTCGCCGACACCGCCAACGATATCGTCAAGACCAAAGCGCTTACAGTATTCGCTAACGAAACCGTCAAAACATCACCACGCAAAAACACATCCAGTCCGGCCAATTCAGCGAGAGAATGGCCGATTCCTGTTACGGATTAGTGTGGTCCACTCAAGCGCAATTAGCAAAAATTTTGGTTAATTGGGGCATAAGATCTTGATTGGCCGCCAGAATATTGCCGGTTTCCAGCACATTTGGGCCACCATCCAGATCCTCGACCAGGCCGCCGGCTTCGCGCACCAGCACAATTCCGGCGGCAATGTCCCATGCATTGAGATTGCGTTCCCAAAAACCGTCATAGCGGCCGGCGGCAAGATAGGCGAGGTCCAGTGCCGCCGCGCCAAACCGGCGAATGCCGGCGATATGGGGGGTGACCGCCGAGAGTTCCTTGATGAATTGGTCGTGGCCGGGGCGACCTGCGAAGGGAATCCCGGTGGAAAGCAAGGCAGACGTCAATTCCTTTCGGCCGGACACGCGCAAGCGCCGGTCATCCAGCCAGGCGCCTTGGCCCTTTTCCGCCATGAACAATTCGTTTTTGACCGGATCGAAAATTAGTCCGGCCACCAATTGTCCGTCCCGTTCCAAGGCGATGGAGATGGCGAACTGGGCAAGCCCATGGAGGAAATTCGTGGTGCCGTCTAGTGGATCGATGATCCAGCGATGGGTTTTGTCGGCACCTTCGCGCACCCCTTGTTCTTCCATCACGAAGCCATAGCCGGGCCGGGCCTTTGACAATTCTTCGAACAGAATTTTTTCGGTCTTGCGGTCGGCTTCGGACACAAAATCCGCAGGGCCTTTTTTCGACACCTGCAATTGTTCCACTTCGCCAAAATCACGGGCGAGATGGCGCGCCGCTTTACGGGCCGCGCCGACCATCACATTCATCAACGGGGTTCTAATGGTCACACTTTGTCCTCGCGCTGCACAGCGCGTTTAAAGCCAAGCGCTAGTCCGCGCGTTTCACGTATTCCACATCCGCCGTGGATACGACGATTTTTTGGCCCACCTCAATGAAGGGGGGCACCATGACCCGCAACCCATTGTCCATGATGGCGGGCTTGTAAGACGACGCCGCCGTCTGGCCTTTCACGGTGGGTTCGGTTTCGGTCACTTCCAGGGTCACATGTTCCGGCAGCGTAATGCCCAACGGTTTGCCTTCGTGAGATTCCACCGTCACCTGCATGCCGTCCTGCAGAAAGGCTTTGCGGTCGCCCACAAATTCCGCCTGCAGCTCGATTTGGTCGTAGGTCTCGGTGTCCATGAAGGTCAGCATGTCGCCGGATTCATACAAGAACTGATAGTCCTTTTGTTCCAGGCGCACCCGCTCCACGGTTTCGGACGCCCGAAACCGTTCGTTGAGCTTGCTGCCGTCAACCAGATTTTTCAGTTCCACCTGATTAAACGCGCCGCCTTTGCCGGGCTTGACCGCATTGGTCTTCACCGCGACCCACAGGCCATTATTGTGCTGGATGACATTTCCAGGACGGATCTCGTTGCCGTTGATTTTCATGACCGCCTTTTAGGTATTTATTGGTAAGCGCGCGGAACCTAGCAAGTTGTCTCACAGCTTTCAATTGGCCGTTTTATCCACGGGATTTGGGCCTAAAACGCCTTGATTGGGCCCCCATAGATTTCGGATGAAGAACCGGTCCGAAATGCGATATAGTCCAAACAGGCTATGGAGCGCCTGATCCTCTCACCCCGTCTAACGGAGTAGTATTGATGAAGAAGAGTTCGACTTTTTTGGCATCCGCCGTGTTGGCAGCCAGCGCCCTGGCCACCGCGGACATGGCGTCCGCTGAAGGCAAAGAAGAATGTTACGGCGTCGCGAAAGCGGGCGAAAATGATTGTGCCGCAGGGCCCGGCACAAATTGTGCCGCAACGTCAACGGTTGATTATCAAGGCAATGCGTGGAAGCTGGTGGACAAAGGCACCTGTGAAAGCATCACCATCACCACGGCGGATGGCCGCACCATTAAGGGCAGCTTGACGCCTCTGACACGCGATTTGCCAAACGGCTAATCGGAATACCGACAGGGCCGTGCCGTCCGGAACGGCGCGGCCTGTCTTTCCGGGTATGCGGCGCGGGGATGCGCTATGACGGAAAACAAAACTTCTCCTAAAATTTCCACCGGTGTGAGCTTCAAGGCCCAATACGCCGATCAAATCCTTCATGATCACCCGGATGTGGGGTGGTTCGAAGTCCATCCGGAAAACTACATGGTAGCGGGCGGGCCACGCCATGCCATGCTAACCCAATTACGTGACCGTTATCCGTTATCGTTGCACGGCGTGGCATTGTCGCTGGCCGGGGCAGAGCCGGTTGATGCCGATCATTTAGGGGCCCTCAAAAACCTCATAGACCGATACGAGCCCGCATTGGTGTCGGAACATTTGGCGTGGTCGGCCCATGGTCGGCACTATTTTGCCGATCTGCTGCCTATTCCGCTGAATGAAGGATCGCTTCAAATCGTGAGCGAGAATGTGGATCGCACGCAGGACGCGTTGGGCCGTCAGATTCTTATCGAGAACCCGTCTTTGTATTTGCCACTGGACGGTAATGAAATGTGGGAACCAATCTTTCTCACAGAGCTGGCGCGGCGCACGGGCTGTGGGTTGTTGCTGGACGTCAACAATGTTTATGTCAGTACCCAGAATATTGGCGGTGATGCAGAGGCTTACGTAGATGCCATTGATGCTGACCTAATCGGTGAAGTGCATCTGGCGGGCCACGCCATTGATGACGCCGCGCCGGAACGCCTATTGATCGACGATCATGGTTCTTCGGTTTGTGATCCCGTGTGGGAGCTCTACGCGCGTCTCGTGTCACGCGTTGGCGCAAAGCCGACATTGGTGGAATGGGATACAAACGTTCCTGATTTCGACACATTATTGGCGGAAGCGCACAAAGCACGGGACTGGGCGCGCAAGGCAACCGCCGAAATGGTTCCGGCATGAGCGCGCTTCGGGATTTTCAAGGCACGTTCAGCGCCGCCATCAAATCAGACACGTTCGACGGGCCCATCGACGGCGCTGCCGACAAGGACGCCTGGCGATTTGGCGTCTACCGCAACAATTTTTTCCATGGCCTTTTGGAGCAATTGCGCGAAGCGTATCCCTCTGTGGCACAGATATTGGGGAGTGACGGCTTTGCGGTTGTGGCGCGCGGCTATCTTGTTCATTTTCCGCCTACGTCGCGGTCGCTGGCGCTGTTTGGGGAAGACTTTCCGGCCTATCTGGCCGGCATTTCCCTGACCCAAGACGATGCTGTGGTGTGCGGCCTGGCAAGGCTGGATAGAGCCTATCTTGAGGCCTTGCATGCGGAAGACCTGCCGGTGTTGGACCCGGCGTGGTTGGCGGAACTGGGGGATACGCTCGCCGAAGCGGAATTCGTCAAACATCCGGCGGCACAGATCATCCCGTCGCAAATTCCCCTGGTCGATCATTGGCGCGCCAGGCGAGCGGGTGGGGATGTGCTTTGCGATCCACCGGACACAGAAGCGCTATGTGCCTTGGTCACCCGGCCAAAACTCACTGTGCACGTGGCCGCGCTGAGGGAGGAAGAAGCTGCCTTCGGCCTTGAGCTGTTCAGCGGAAAGCCAGTGTCGCACGCATTTGAAACCGCAATGGCGCTCAATCCAGGTTTCGACATTACCGAAACCTTCCGCAGGTTCCTGACAGCAGGCGCCTTTACGGCGGTCATCTCGCCGGAGGGGTGAGCAAATCTTCTACGCCTTGGCAAGCATCTCGTTAAACGCTTTGACGGCGGCAACCGGTCCGTCCGGGTGCTGCCAAATGCCAGACGACACCGCCAGAAAGTCCGCGCCCGCATCAACCAAATGCGCGCCGTTTTCGACGGTGATGCCGCCAATGGCAACGCACGGCACTTCGAACAGAGACGACCACCAGGCAAGAAGATCGGGTGTGGCCTTTGTCTTCGGGTCTTTGGTGGTGGTATCGAAAAAGGCGCCGAAGGCCACATAATCGGCACCGGCTTCACCCGCCACCATGGCCAGGTGACGCGAATTATGAACCGTCACCCCCACAATCCGGTCTCCGCCAACAATTTTGCGGGCTTGCTTGTAGGGCATGTCGTCCTGACCAATATGAACGCCGTCCGCATCCAAGGCGTCGGCGATGTCAGGGCGGTCATTAATCAATACGGCGGCGTCGAAGGCCTGGCCGATTTCCACCAGCGGACGTGCGGTTTCCAGGAGCGTTGCGTCGTCAATATCTTTCAGGCGAATTTGCAGGCAAGCAACGTCCCCCGCGGCCAGCGTTTCTTCGAGTGTTTCGGCAAAGGCCGGCACATCGTCGATGCGAGGCGGGGTGATCAAATACAATCGGCAATCCGACATGACAAAGGTGCTAGCCGCAATCAGTTACTGGATAAGGCTTTGACGCCCGGCAGTTCCTTGCCTTCCAGCCATTCCAAGAAGGCGCCGCCCGCGGTGGACACATAACTGAAGTCTTTGGTGGCGCCTGCATTGTTCAACGCTGCCACCGTATCGCCGCCACCGGCAACGGATACGACTTCGCCAATTTTCGTCAGCATGGCCACATGTTGGGCCGCGTGATTGGTGCCGTTATCGAACGGCGAAATTTCAAATGCCCCAAGCGGACCATTCCAGACGACAGTGTTGGCGGATTCAATGCGCCCGCCAATGGTCGCCAGCGTGCCGGGGCCCACATCCAAAATCATCTGGTCGGGCCCCACGGCATTTACGTCGATGGTTTCGTTGTCGGCCATCTCTTTGAATTCTTTTGCGACCACCACGTCGCTTGGCAGAATGATGCCAACGTCTTTGGCCTCCGCGGCAGCCATAATCTCGCGGGCTTTGTCCGCAAGATCGTGTTCGCATAATGACGCGCCGACAGCGACGCCTTTCGCCGCCAAAAAGGTGTTGGCCATGCCGCCGCCAATGACGATGTAGTCGACTTTCTCCAGCAGATTGCCCAACAGGTCGAGTTTGGTGGATACTTTCGCCCCCCCCACAATGGCAACCACGGGCCGGTCCGGGTCTTCCAACGCTTGGGAGAGCGCTTTCAGTTCTTTCTCCATGGCGCGGCCCGCGGCAGCCGGCAGCACATGGGCGAGCCCTTCGGATGACGCATGGGCCCTGTGGGCGGCGGAAAAGGCATCGTTCACATAGATATCGCCCAACGCGGCCAGAGATTTAACGAAGTCCGGATCGTTCTTTTCTTCGCCCGCATGGTAACGCGTGTTTTCCAGAAGCAAGAAGCCGCCGGGCTGTAACGCGTCCACGGCTGTTTGTGCGGCATCGCCGATGCAGTCTTCCGCAAAGGCGACATCGGCACCAAGGGCGTCTTTAAGGGCCGACTGCACCACCTTCAATGACATGTCCGGATTGCGCTGACCCTTCGGCCGGCCGAAATGGGACAGCAAGATCACCTTGGCGTTCTTTTCCGCCAGATCCTTCAAGGTCCCCACCGACCGTTCGATGCGCGTGGCATCGGTCACGGCGCCGTCCTTCACGGGCACGTTCAAGTCCAGACGGACCAGAACGCGTTTGCCCGCAACGTCAATGTCATCAAGGGTTTTGTAGTTGGCCATGACGCCTTACATCGTTGTGCTGTTAGATCAGTTTCCCAAGGGCCACTGCCGTGTCCGCCATGCGGTTTGCAAAGCCCCATTCATTGTCATACCAGCTCAGCACACGAACCAAATTGCCGTCCACCACTTGGGTTTGGGTCAGGTCGAAAGATGAAGATGCCGGATTGTGGTTGAAGTCCGTTGACACCATGGGGCCGTCAACTGTGTCCAACACGCCCTTAAGGGGGCCGGACGCGGATGCTTTCTTGATGGCTGCATTCACTTCTTCAACGGTGGTTTTCTTCTTGGAAGTGAACACCAAATCGACCATGGAGACGTTTGGCGTCGGCACGCGAACGGCCGTGCCGTCCAGCTTGCCGGCCAGTTCCGGCAGCACCAAGCCAACGGCACGAGCCGCGCCGGTCGAGGTTGGGATCATGGACAAGGCCGCACCGCGCGCGCGTCGCAGGTCTTTATGCAGTGTGTCCAGCACAGGCTGGTCGCCGGTATAGGCGTGCACGGTTGTCATGAAGCCTTTTGAGATGCCGATCGATTTGTTCAGAACGAATGCAACCGGCGCCAGGCAGTTGGTGGTGCACGATGCGTTCGACACGATCTTGTGGCTCTTGCGCATTTTCTTGTCGTTCACGCCGTAGACAACCGTAATGTCGGCACCCGTCGCGGGGGCGGAAACGATGACGCGCTTGGCGCCCGCTTCCAGATGCTTGCCGGCGGCTTCCTTGCTGGTGAAGATGCCGGTGCATTCCAACGCGATGTCCACACCAAGATCCCCCCACGGTAAATTGGCCGGGTCGCGTTCCGCCAGCACTTTGATGGGGCCGGTGCCCACATTCATGGAGCTTTTGGTGGTCTTCACTTTGCCTGGAAATGGTCCGTGTACGCTGTCATAGCGGAACAGGTGGGCATTGGTTTCCACGGGCCCCAGATCGTTGATGGCAACGACTTGAATGTCCTTGCGGCCACTTTCCACAATGGCGCGTAAAACCAAACGGCCGATCCGACCAAATCCGTTGATAGCTACCTTAATAGCCATAATGTATTCGCCTCCGAAATTCGAAAAGTCATGAGTTTAGAAGAGACGTTGCTTGCGCAACGATGTTGTCAACTGTGATACCGAAATGGGCGTACAGATCCTGATAGGGCGCGCTGGCGCCAAAACCGGTCATGCCGATAAACGCCCCGTCAATGCCGAGATATTTCTCCCAACCCTGTGCCACGGCGGCTTCAATCCCGATGCGAATGGGGGCCGCGCCCAGAACGTCTTTCTTGTAAGACGCATCTTGCGCATCAAATAGCTCGAAGCACGGCACCGATACCACGCGGGTGGCGATGCCTTTCGCGTCCAACTGTTCTTTGGCCGCCGTTGCGAGATGAACTTCCGAACCAGTGGCAAAGAGGGACACTTTCGCGTCGCCCGATGCGGCGGCGATTTCATAGGCGCCGCGTGCGGAGACGTTTTCCGTTGTGTGCGATGTGCGCAGGGTCGGCAGGTTTTGGCGCGACAGCGCGATCACGCTGGGCGTCTTGTTGGCGTTCAACGCCAGCTCCCAGCATTCCGCTGTTTCCACCGCATCCGCCGGGCGGAAGACGTTGAGATTGGGAATGACGCGCAATGCCGCCAGATGTTCCACCGGCTGGTGGGTGGGGCCATCTTCGCCCAGGCCGATGGAATCATGTGTCATCACGTGGATCACGCGCTGTTCCATCAAGGCCGCCAGGCGCATGGACGGGCGCGCATAATCCGAAAAAACCAAAAATGTGCCGCTATACGGAATAATCCCGCCATGCAGCGCGAGACCATTCATGGCCGCCGCCATGCCGTGCTCGCGGATGCCGTAATGTACATAGCGTCCGCCGTAATTGTCGGCCGTCATGGGCGAAATCACTTTGCCCTTGGTATTGTTCGACCCGGTAAGGTCGGCGGAGCCGCCAACCGTTTCCGTGATGATCTCATTAACGGCATCCAGCACTTTTTCCGATACCTTGCGGGTGGCCACACTGGCGGCTTCTTCGGTGAAAGTCTTTTTCAAGCTTTCAATGGTGCTGGTCAACGTCGCTGGCAATGCGCCGGACATGGCCGCATCGAAAGCGGCTTGGGTTTCAGCGTCTTTGGCATTTTTGGTTTCTTCCCAAGCATTGCGTGCCGACACCCCGAGGGTTCCGGCTTCGCGCCAAAGGGATAAAGACGTTTCCGGAACCTCGAACGGCGCGGCGGTCCAGCCCAAGGCATCGCGCATGCCCGCAATATCATCGTCGCCTAACGGGGCGCCGTGGCTTTTTTCAGAGCCCGCTTTGCTGGGCGAGCCAAAGCCAATCGTGGTCTTGCACGCGATCAAGCTTGGCTTGTCGCTTTTCTGTGCCGCTTCAATGGCGGCTGCCACAGCATCGCGGTCATGTCCGTCAACGGACAGGACTTCCCATTGGGCCGCCTCGAAGCGGGACGGGACGTCCGTGCTGTCGGACAGCGACACCGGACCATCGATGGAGATACCATTGTCGTCGAAGAGGACGATCAACTTGTTCAGTTTCAAATGGCCCGCCAGCGAGATCGCTTCGTGGCTGATGCCTTCCATAAGGCACCCATCGCCCGCGATCGCATAGGTGTAGTGATCCACCAGATCGTCGCCGAAGCGCGCGGCCAAATGACGTTCGGCCATGGCCATGCCCACCGCATTGCCGATGCCTTGCCCCAAGGGGCCGGTGGTCGTTTCGATGCCCGCTGCGTGACCGAATTCCGGGTGGCCGGCGGTTTTGCTGTTGAGCTGGCGGAAATTCTTGATCTCCTCCAGCGTGATGTCGCTGTACCCGGTGAGGTACAGCAGGGAATAGATCAACATGGAGCCGTGGCCCGCCGACAAGACGAAACGGTCTCTGTCGGGCCAATTAGGCGCGGTCGGATCGTATTTCAAAAACTGCGTGAACAGCACTGTTGCCACGTCGGCCATGCCCATGGGCATGCCGGGGTGGCCTGAATTGGCTTTCTGAACCGCATCCGCAGACAGGAAACGGATCGTGTTGGCCATTTCCTTGTGCTGACTGTCGGACAAAGATAGTTTGCCCACGCTTCGCTCCGTCATTCATCGTCGAAAAAAGGTGCCCGGCCTGGCGGCGGGCGGTGCGCACATCCCAATAAAAATATGTGGAAAGCGCGCGCACAATGGCCTCGGGGGTGCCCGGCGTCAAGGGGGTGGCGGCATTCGGACGCGCACGCTTTTCCGGCACGCTCGACGCGCCACATCAGGTGATTTTTTGGGCGAACACGGTTATGGTGATTCGTGAACTGAATCTGCCGTTTAGAGCGAAAATCTGATGCCTACTTTGAACGCTGCCCTAGCCGAACTCACCCAAGCTTTAGACCTGCTCGATCACGCCGCCACCTTGCGCGCGCAAGCCGATCAGCGGATCGCTGCTCTGGAACAAGAATTGTCGGCTGTCTTGGAAGAACGCAACCAGCTTCGACAACAGCTCGAGGCCGCGAAAAGCAAGCCGGCCAAAGGGCCATCCGTGGCACCTCAGCAGCTCGAACTCATCGAAAGCAAGATCGACGGTGCCATCAGCAACATTGAAACGGTGCTGGCGGGCAAGTCCAACGCGGCCTAAGCCTAAACCAGTCCTTAGAAAGGAACAGCCATGCCCCACATTACAGTTGGTGTGAACGGCAAGAACTACACGGTCGGGTGCGATGAGGGCGAAGAAGACCACGTCCGGGATCTCGCCGCCTATGTGAACAAGCATGTGAACGATCTGGCGGGCAGTGTGGGGCAGGTGGGCGACGCACGGCTTTTACTCATGGCAGGCTTGGTGGTCGCCGACGAGTTATCGGAAATTTTGAGCCGGGTGGACGAAATGGAAGCCGAACTCAGCAATCTGAAAGCAGGCCGGGGCTCGGCCATCACGGCGTCCTCCACCACGGAAGCGACGGCGGCCGCAGCCCTTCAAAAAGCGGCGGCCCGCATCAAGGATATCGCGGGAAAACTGGCGCCTGCGTAACAGCAGTTTTTATTTAACCCAAAAAGCCCTAGATTAAGGGGTGGCGGGTACTGCCAGATTAGTGCGGAGACTGATTCCCCGGGGCCTTAACATCCTCAAAGGGAGCTGTCCCTGACCGGGGTCGTGGCCTCGGACATACGGCGCCCACCTGTTTCGGCAGGTCCTGAGGATTCACTACTCTCACGGTCCAGTGCGGTCCCGCCACGCTTTTACATGAGGATATTCTGGTCAACCGCCGTGTAGGGTGCATTAGCGAAGCGTAATGCACCAGTCAGAAGTCCCGTCGGTGGATTGCGCTTCGCTAATGCACCCTACCTTTCCAACCCATTATCCGATCGATGTCACAGACCGAAAAAGATCTCATCCGAGACAATGCACGCCAAGCCCGCGCATCATTAACGGCTGCGGAAAGACAAGCGGCGTCTCAGGCTGCGTGCCGGTTGCTGACGGATACGGTCCAACCCGAAAACAAGGTAATCAGCGCTTATTGGCCCATCGGCGATGAGATCGACACAAGGCCCTTCATAGAAACAGCTACAGAGGCGGGCGCGACGCTTTGTTTGCCTGTGGTCCTGTCGAGAAATGCCCCCCTGGTTTTCCGTAGCTGGACCTCGGAAGATCGGCTGGAAGCGGGGCCACACAACACCCGGCATCCGTCCGCCGACGCGCCGGAATTGGTGCCGGACATCTTGATCGTTCCTCTTTTAGGCTTCACCCGCCAAGGTGGGCGGCTTGGTTATGGCGGTGGTTTTTTTGACCGCACACTCGCTAAGTTGCGCCAAAACAAAGAGATTTTGGCCATAGGTCTTGCCTATGCGGTGCAAGAAGTGGCAAAGCTGCCGGTTGATGCCCATGACCAAACCTTGGATTGGGTCGTCACGGAATGTGAAGTCATCAATTGTCGCTCAGAGTGAGCGCTGGGAGCTGCCGTTTGAATATTCTTTTCATTGGCGATGTGGTGGGCCGTCGGGGCCGGGAAGCGGTGCTGGAGCATCTGCCGACCCTGCGCGAGCGGTTGCAGCTCGATTTCATCGTGGTGAATGGGGAAAACGCGGCCGGTGGCTTTGGGATAACGTCAAAGATCTGCACCGAGCTTTTCGATGCCGGCGTGGATGTGGTCAGCACCGGCAATCACGTGTGGGACCAGCGCGAAACCCTGTCATTTATTGATGGTGAGCATCGCTTGCTGCGCCCGATCAATTTTCCGGCGCAGACCCCCGGTCGGGGCAGCTGGCTCTATGAAAGCGATAAGGGCCGCGTTCTGGTGGTGAATGCCATGGGGCGGGTCTTCATGGATCCGTTGGATGATCCCTTCGCGGCGGTGGGCGATGAAATCGATCAATGCCGGCTGGGTGTGGACGCGGATGCGGTGATTATTGATTTTCACGGCGAAGCCACGTCGGAAAAGATGGCCATGGGCCATTTTGCCGATGGCCGCGCGAGCCTGGTGGTCGGCACCCACAGTCACGTGCCCACGGCGGACGCTCAGATCTTGCCGGGCGGTACCGCCTATCAGACCGATGCGGGGGCCTGTGCTGACTATGATTCCGTCATCGGCATGGAAAAGGGCGAACCTCTGCACCGCTTCACCAATAAAATGGCCAGCGGGCGGTTCACCCCGGCCATGGGCGAAGCCACGCTGTGCGGGGTTTTCGTGGTGACCGACCCTAAAACGGGCCTGGCGGACCGCGTAGAACCCGTGCGCATGGGCGGGCGTTTGCGGGAAAATCTGCCCGATCTGGCGGCGGAGACTTGACCCGAATACCTCTGCCGACTTTATAAAGTCAGCAGTTATTTTTTTTGACCTGGCCGGCCCATTGCCCCGGCCCAACCACCCGGTGAGGATACCCTTGGGGTGGTTGGGCCGGGGCAGTGGGCTGGCGCGGTAAATAATTAGGAAGAGCCAAATGGCAGGCCATTCACAATTTAAGAACATCATGTACCGCAAGGGCGCTCAGGATAAGAAGCGCTCCAAGATTTTCTCGAAACTGGCGAAGGAAATCACGGTGGCGGCCAAAATGGGCATGCCCGACCCGGACAAAAACCCCCGCTTGCGCTCCGCCATCATCGCGGCGCGCAAAGAAAACATGCCGAAGGACAATATCGAGCGCGCCATTAAGAAGAGTCAGGGCGGCGATGCCGAAATCTATGACGAGATCCGCTATGAGGGCTTTGGTACGGGCGGCATTGCCGTGATCGTGGAGGCCCTGACCGACAATCGCAATCGCACCGCCAGCGAGGTGCGCACGGCCTTTACGAAACATGGCGGGAATATGGGCGAAACGGGCAGCGTGTCCTTCATGTTCGATCATGTGGGCATGATCCACTATCCGGTATCGGCGGGGGATGCGGATACCATGTTGGAAGCCGCCATCGAAGCCGGTGCCGACGAGTGCGAATCAGGTGATGATGGGCATGATTTCATCTGCGATCCGACGAGCCTGCATGAAGTTCGGGAAGCGCTGGAAGCCACGTTAGGGGAACCGGACAGTGCAAAACTTGTCTGGAAGCCTCAGAATCAAATAGCGGTAGACGAGGAAGCGGCCTCCACGCTGCTGAAAATGCTCGATGCGTTGGAAGACAATGACGATGTGCAGAATGTCTACGCCAATTTCGAAGTCTCCGAAGACGTTATGGCGAAGCTTACCGCCTAATTGTTCCGTCATTGCGAGCCGTCCGAATGGACGGCGCGGCAATCCAGAGCAACAAACATCGAGCATGTGGCCCCTGGATCACGTCGTCGCGCGAGCGCTCCTCGTGATGACGTTGAACGATTCTCAGGTGGCGGCATGAACAACACCCTTAGAATTCTAGGCCTCGACCCCGGCCTGCGCCGCACGGGGTGGGGTGTCATTGAAAGCGAAGGCTCGGCCTTGCGCCACATCGCCCATGGCACCATCCAAACCAAATCGGATCAAACAGATCCTGAACGCTTGGCGACCCTGCACGATCTGTTGTCCGCGGTGATTGCCGAATGGGCGCCGCACACAGTGGCGGTGGAAAAAACCTTCGTGAACAAAGACCCGGCCTCTGCCTTGAAACTGGGGCAAGCGCGCGGCGTGTCGCTACTTGTGCCTGCCTGTGCGGGGTTGGCCGTATCTGAATACGCACCGAACCTGGTCAAGAAATCGATTGTCGGGAATGGTCATGCCACCAAGGAACAAGTCAGTACAATGATTGGTGTGTTGCTGCCCACGGCGAAGGTCAAAGGGTTCGACGCGGCGGACGCCTTGGCCATTGCCATTTGTCACGCGCATCATCATGCCAGTAAAGCGATGGTGCGCGCATGATCGGGAAGCTCAAAGGCATTGTGGATGAGCTGGGCGAGGATTGGGTGATCCTTGATGTGCACGGCGTGGGGTATCACGTTCAATGCAGTGCACGGACATTGGCGCGCCTGCCGCAAATCGGCTCCCCCTTTACATTGTCCATCGAAACCCATGTGCGTGAAGACGCGATCAAACTGTTCGGCTTCGAAGCGGCGGAAGAACGCGATTGGTTTCGCTTACTTCAGTCCGTGCAAGGGGTTGGTGCGAAGGTGGCGTTGGCCTTACTTAGCATCATGAATGCGGCGGACTTGGCCAATGCCATCCAGTTCCAAGACAAAGCGGCCATCAACCGCGCCCCCGGTGTAGGGCCGCGCCTGGCCGCGCGCATTTTGTCGGAATTGAAGGACAAGCCGTTGCCCGCAGGGGGGCTCGCCATTGTGTCGACAACGCCCGCAAAAGGCCCTGCGTCCGGTGCAAATGAAGGCACGGCGACGGCCTCTTCAGAAGCGCTCTCGGCGCTCGTCAATTTGGGGTACAATGAAAGTCAAGCGGCGCAGACCATTTCTGGCATTCTGAATGCCCATGAAACGGCACCGCCTTTGGAAACGCTGATCCGCGAAAGTTTGAAGGAGCTTAGCCGGTGACCGCAGATCAAGATCGACTGGTCGGGCAAAATGCTCAAGGTACGGATCAATCCCTAGATCCGGCTTTGCGACCGCTGTCGCTTGAAGAATTTGTCGGCCAAGAACAAGTGCGCGCGAACTTGCGTGTGTTTGTGGAAGCCGCCCGATCACGCCAGGAGGCGCTCGACCATGTGCTGCTGTCCGGTCCGCCAGGCCTTGGCAAAACCACATTGGCGCAGATTGTGGCGCGCGAATTGGGCGTGAATTTTCGCGCAACATCGGGGCCGATCCTCACAAAGGCAGGGGACCTTGCCGCAATCCTCACCAATCTGGAACCGCGCGACGTGCTGTTCATCGACGAAATTCATCGTCTGTCACCCGCCGTGGAAGAAGTTCTCTATCCGGCCATGGAAGATTTCCAACTGGATCTGCTGATTGGGGAAGGGCCGGCGGCACGTTCCGTGCGCATCGACTTGTCGCGTTTTACGTTGGTGGCGGCGACCACACGCTCCGGCCTGTTGGCCACCCCCTTGCGCGACCGGTTCGGCATTCCGTTTCACCTCAACTACTACACAGAGGCGGAGCTGGTGCACATCGTCACGCGTTCGGCGGACATTTTCGGGGCGGAGATGACGCCTGATGGCGCGGGCGAGGTGGCGCGCCGCTCTCGCGGGACGCCGCGCGTGGCCGGTCGGCTGCTGCGCCGAGTGCGCGATTTCGCGGAAGTAGAAAACAAAAAAACCATCGATGCGGAAATCGCTGATAATGCGCTGCGCCGGTTGGAAGTGGACCCCATGGGCCTGGATGCGCAAGATCACCGCTATCTAAGGACGGTCGGTGAACTCTTCACCGGCGGTCCGGTGGGGATCGAAACCATCGCGGCGGCCATGGGGGAATCCCGCGACGCCATTGAAGACGTGATCGAACCCTTCCTCATGCAGCAGGGCTTTATCGAGCGCACGCCGCGTGGCCGCATGACCACGGCGCTGGCGCACCGCCATATGGGATTTGCGGATCCCGCGCCAAAACCTGTGGGCGATCTGCTGGATAACGTCCAGTCCGGTAAAAAGTAGAGTTCGGTATGGACAAAACCCAACCCCAATCCGGCTATATGGACGGAAACAGCCATATTTTGCCGGTCCGCATCTATTATGAAGAGACGGATTTTACCGGAATCGTTTACCACGCGAATTACCTGAAATTCTTCGAACGGGGCCGGACCGACTATTTGCGGACCATCGGCATTCACCACAAAGAGCTGTGGGACATGGACCCGCCGCTGGCTTTTGCCATCCGCTCCATCCATCTCGATTTTCTGGCGTCAGCCGAAATTGACGATGTGTTGCAAGTTTGCACGCAATATCAAAAGTTTAGCGGCGCCAGCCTGTGGGCGCACCAAGCCATTCGCCGCGATGGTAAGGATTTGGTAACCGCAACCGTTCATGCAGTCTGCATCAACGAGGCGGGGCGCCCGCGCCGATTGCCGTTAACGATGCGTGAGGCTCTCGCGCCCTATCTTGTTGAGGCAGACTAAACGGTCTCAGCATCCTTAACATGGACCCACACGCGCCCAAGTTTCGACACATTTTCAAGGGTATTAGCCTTGGGAACATGGGGGCAAAAGGCGCTGAGCATCCGTCGGCGCCTGTTTCAGTTTTGCGCCACGTCATTCGGCAACACGCTTAAGAAGGGAAAGCGCGGGCATGAGTACAGAAAACGTCGCGTCGGCAGCACCACTCACCACAGAGCCTGATTTTTCGCTGGTCTCCCTGTTTTTCCAGGCAGACATTGTGGTTCAATCGGTCATGGTCGGGCTGGTCTTGGCCTCATTCTGGTCCTGGGCGATCATTTTTGACAAGACGGCGCGGTTCGGTCGGGCAAAGAAAAAGTCAGACCGGTTCGAACAAGTCTTCTGGTCAGGCAAATCCCTGGACGAGCTTTACAAGAACATCGGGCAGAAACCCGACAACCCCATGGCGGTTGTCTTCGTCTCTGCCATGCGCGAATGGCGCCGCTCTTTTGAATCCGGTTCCGTGTCCGGAAGCTTGGCCGCCAGCGTGAAAGAACGCATTGACCGGGTAATGTCCGTGACAGTCGCCCGCGAAGTGGGCCGCTTGGAACGGCAGCTTGGTTTCTTGGCAACCGTTGGGTCGACCGCACCGTTTGTCGGCCTGTTCGGCACGGTCTGGGGGATCATGAATTCTTTCCGCGCCATTGCCATGAGCCATGACACGAACTTGGCTGTGGTGGCGCCGGGCATCGCCGAAGCGTTGTTTGCAACGGCGTTGGGCCTTGTGGCCGCCATCCCGGCGGTGGTCGCCTACAATAAATTCAGTAACGACTTGAACCGCTATGCCACGCGGTTGGATGGCTTCTCGGATGAATTTTCCGCCATCCTGTCCCGCCAGCTTGATGAAAGGGCACGCTAATGGGCGCGTCCCTTAACGGCGGCGGTGGCGGCGGGCGGCGACATGGCCGCGGCATGGCGCCCATGAGCGAAATCAATGTGACGCCACTGGTGGATGTGATGCTGGTGTTGCTGATCATCTTCATGATCGCGGCCCCCTTGCTGACCGTTGGCGTGTCTGTGGATCTGCCGCAAGCAAAGGCACCGCCTTTGACCGGTGACGAAGAACCTCTGACAGTGACCGTCGACAAAAACGGTGTGATCTTTTTGCAAGAAACGGAAGTTGAAATCGAAAAGCTGGTGCCGCGTTTGATGGCGATCGCTGAAAGCGGTTTTGACGAACGCATTTATGTGCGCGGCGATTCCGCCGTGGATTATGGAACTGTTGTTCAAGTCATGGCGACCATGAACCAGGCGGGGTTTCGACGCATCGCCATGGTCAGTGAAACGCCAACGGGTCAGTAAGGCCAACAGATGCGTTCTGGGGTAATCCTTTCTGCGATTTTGCACGTGAGCGTGGTGCTGGCCACGCTGATTGTGCTGCCCCGTTGGTCGACGGAAGTAGACCGGCCGCCGCTTGCCATTCCCATTGAATTTGAAATTGGCGATGTGACCAACATCAAAGCCAACCCGGAACCGGAAGAGGAAAAACCTCAGGAAGAGGTGAAGCCTGCACCAGAGCCGGAGCCGGAACCGGAACCAAAGCGCACCGCCGAGGCGAAGCCCACGCCGCCGCCTCCGCCGGCACCGGAACCGGAGCCGGAACCTCTTCCTCAGCCCAAAAAGGAAGAACCGAAGCCGGAACCAGAGCCGGAACCCAAAAAGGTCGAAAAGCCAAAGCCGAAGGTAACGGCGAAGGCCGCGCCTCGGGTGAAGCCGAAAGTGCCGCCGAAGAAGCAGAATTTTGACCTCAACAAAGTGGCGGCGTTGCTGGACAAGCTGCCTGAAGATCAGAAGCAACAACAAGACGCGCAATCGGACAGTGAACCTGAATCAACAGCGGGACCGGCCTCTCAACGTGTCGGTCTCGGTACATCTGTGACGCTCAGCGAGATTGATGCGCTTAGGGCGCAGGTGGAAAGATGCTGGAATTTTCCGGCGGGGGCGGCAAATCCTGAAGATTTAATCGTCACCGTCAAAATTTCGCTCAATCCGGATGGCACTCTGTCGAAACCGCCGAATGTGATTCCTCGGGATCAGGCGCGTGTGATTTCGGATCAATATTTCCGAGTGGCAGCCGAAGCCGCGGTGCGGGCGGTGAGACGTTGCGAACCTTACAAATTGCCGGTCGAGAAATATTCGAACTGGCGCGAAATTCAACTTCGTTTTGACCCAAGGGAGCTTCTCGGTGGTTAAACCTAAGATATTTGTGTCACAGCTTTTCACGCGGTTTGCCAAATTGAGTTTGGCGGGCATGGCTGTCGCGCTGGTCGCATCGTCTTTGGCGGTGGTGCCGGCACATGCTGTGCTTCAGATTGACATTACCAACGCCAATGTGGAGCCACTGCCGATTGCGATACCGGATTTTATCGAAGAGGGGGCGCAATCGGATAATGTGGATCGCGACATTTCCAAAGTGATCTTGAACAATTTGGAACGGTCCGGTTTGTTCCGCGCGATTGATGCCGGTGCCTATATTGAGGACATCAGCAAGTTCGATTCACGGCCACGTTTCGGCGATTGGCGGATCATCAAATCGCAGGCCTTGGTGACCGGTCAGGCCACCTTACAGGATGATGGCCGCCTGCGGATCGAATTTCGCTTGTGGGATGTGTTTGCCGAAGAGCAGATGATTGGGCGGCAATATTTCACGACGCCGGACAATTGGCGCCGCGTGGCCCATTTAATCTCGGACCAGATTTACGAGCGTCTCACAGGTGAGACCGGCTATTTCGATACGCGCGTGGTGTTCGTCGCCGAAACCGGCCCAAAGACCAATCGTGTGAAGCGCTTGGCCATCATGGACCAAGATGGGGCGAACACGTCCTATCTGACCGATGGATCGCACATGGTGCTGACGCCGCGCTTCAGCCCGTCCTCGCAAGAAATCACCTATCTGTCTTATTACAACAATCTGCCGCGCGTTTATCTGTTCAACATCGAAACCGGCCAGCAAGAAATTGTCGGGGATTTTGACGGCATGACCTTCGCGCCCCGGTTCTCGCCCGACGGCTCGTCGATCATCATGAGCCTGGCGAAGAACAGCAACACGGATATTTATTCCATGGATCTGCGGCGCCGCATCAAACGGCGTCTGACATTTGATCCCGCCATTGACACATCGCCGTCGTTTGCGCCGGACGGACGCCGGATCACGTTCAACTCCGACCGTAGTGGCGGGCAGCAGCTTTACGTCATGAATGTGGATGGCAGCAATGCCCAACGCATAAGCTTCGGGGACGGACGGTATGCGACGCCGGTCTGGTCGCCACGGGGAGATTTGATCGCGTTTACGAAAATTTATCGCGGTCGCTTCTATATCGGCGTTATGCGCCCCGATGGCAGCGGTGAACGTTTGCTAACGGAGAGTTTTTTGGATGAAGGTCCCACTTGGTCGCCAAACGGGCGCGTGCTGATGTTCTTTAGACAAGTACCGACGCGTCGTGATGGCACCGGCGGGTCCGTAAAACTTTGGTCAGTCGATTTGACGGGATACAACGAACGACTTGTTGTCACCCCCACAGAAGCGTCTGATCCAGCCTGGTCACCCTTGATACGGTAATAACGAATGGTTAACATGCCGAATCATATTGGAAACTGGGAAAGCCTTGAGAATTCGCGGGCGCATCTCCTGGCAAATAGGGCCATTATTACGGTGTTTTCAGAAGTCGCCCATTCCAACCAAAGTGCAGCAACGGAGTAATTTTCAATGAGCCGTAAATTCTTAGGGGTCAATCACATCGCAGTATTGTTCGCGATGATGTTTGTGGCAGCTTGTGCGTCGAATAATTCGGCTAGCACGGGTGGTAGTGATATCGTTCCCGGTTCGGCCGCGGATCTTGAACAAAATATAGGCAATCGGGTGTATTTTGCACTTGATAGCTCCACACTGGATTCAGCAGCGCGTGCCCAGCTTCAAAAACAGGCACAGTGGCTGCAGCAATGGCCATCCACCACGATCCGCATCGAAGGCAATTGCGACGAGCGCGGAACGCGTGAATATAACTTGGCTCTGGGCGATCGCCGTGCCAACGCCGTGCGTGACTATTTGGTCAGCCAAGGCATCGACGGTGGCCGTGTCGAAACGATCTCCTTCGGCAAAGACGCACCAACGTGCGGGGAATCAACGGAAGGCTGCTGGTCTCAAAACCGGAACGGCACGACCGCGCTCACGGGCGGTGCTGTTGGGTCCTAATGGGATCGGTAAATCCTTCGTAAACGGTTAGCCAATTCTTAATCGTTTTTGATGAGTTTAAGGGCGCTCGAAAGAGCGCCCTTTTTCACGTTTGGGGATAGGACTTTTCCGGTTTCAACCACGCCTTGACGGCCCTTGGGCCAATCGCCTCAATTTCGGCCAAGTTGGTGCGTATGGGTTGCAGCACGGAAGAACATAGGGTGACAGATAGAAATGATTTCGACGCTCCGCACACGCGTAGAACGCGCCTCTTTGGCGGTCTTCTTTTCAGCAGCGCTCGCTGCCGGTGCGATGGTGGCGCCAGCGGCGCAGGCTCAGACTTTTCAAGACACACTGCCGCCGCAAACCTCAATCCCCTCCTCAGAGGGAGCTGTTTCGGTTCAAGAGCGTTTGGAGCGCCTCGAGCGGGACTTCCTCGACCTTCAGACCGAATATTATCAAAACGGTCCGCGCGCCGCTTTTCAAGATGACGGCTCCGTTTCTGAAACCGTGGCCGGGCGCATGTCCGTCCGCATGGATGAGTTCGAAGCAACCTTGAGGCGCCTGACCGGGCAACTCGAACAGATCAATTTCGACATTCGCAAAACCACCGAGCGCATGGACCGTCTGTCCGGCGACATCGAATATCGCCTGCAAGCGCTTGAGGGCGGTGGCGGCGGTGCATCCGTTGCGCGCTCGCCGCAAGGGCAATCGGCCCCCGCCGTATCAACGGTTCAAAGGCCAAAGCAAGTAGAAGTGTCTTCTGGTGCCACGCCCGCGGGAACACTTGGCACCTTGCGCACGCCGACATCCGCTTTGCCCCAATCCGAGGAAGAACACTATAAATCAGCCTACGATCTATTATATCGGGGTGACTATGCGGGTGGCGAAGCCGCGTTGAAGGCGTTCCTTGGAACGTATCCAGATAGTCAGTATGCGGGTAATGCGCAATATTGGTTGGGGGAATCCTATTATGCCCGGCGTTTGTATAAAGAGGCGGCGCAAGCCTTCCTGACGGGCGTGCAGAAATACAAGAAAAGTGAAAAAGCTCCTGACGCGATGCTGAAGCTTGGTTTGAGCTTGATCAATCTTGGTCAAACAAAAGACGGTTGCAGCGCGCTGAAATCCATTAAGTCCGAATTTCCGAAGGTTCGGCAATCGGTCTTAAACACGGCGAAGCGGGAGCGTAAAAAAGCCGGTTGTAAATGACCGGTGCGACAGGGCAAGACCCTGTCCCTCTCAGCGACAGCGAATTTCAAGGTCTTCTTGACGCGGCCCCGTTCACATCGTGCCGCGGCCAACCCTTTGCCGTGGCCGTTTCCGGTGGCAGCGACAGCACGGCCCTTCTGTTTCTTCTGAAGCGCGCTGTCGGCAACGGCGCGGCCCTTACGGCTTTAACGGTGGATCATGGTCTCCGGCCCGAGGCGGCGGCGGAGGCCGCGCATGTGGCGCGCACGGCCGCTGGTTTGCAGGTGCCGCATGTCATCCTCACATGGGACGGTGAGAAACCCTCAAGCGACATTCAGGCGGCAGCGCGGGACGCACGCTATCGCCTGATGGCCGACTGGTGTCATGCTCACGCTATCGCGCATCTGTTTCTGGCCCACACGCTGGATGATCAAGCGGAAACCTTTTTGCTGCGCCTTGCCCGTGGCAGCGGCGTAGATGGCCTCAGCGCCATGGGGCCCGTGACCCAAGCTCATGGCCTTCAATTGATGCGGCCGCTGTTAACGGTGCCCAAAGCGCGGCTGGAAGCAACGCTGCGCGCCGCCGGAATTGATTGGATCGAAGACCCGTCGAACCGAAACGATCAATTTGCCCGGGTGCGGATGCGGCAGGTGATGCCGGCACTGGCCGACTTGGGGATCACCGCCGAACGCCTGGCCGCCACCGCCGCCCGAATGGCGACGGCGAGAGACGCGCTGGATGAGATGGTTTCGCAATTGCGGTCGGCGTGTGTGAAGGATCATGACGCAGGCTACGCGATCCTAAAGATGGGGCTCGTGCGATCGGCGCCGCGAGAGATTGGATTGCGCCTATTGGCGGACCTCGCCCAAGAGATTGGCGGCAACGCCTATCGGCCGCGCTTCGACCGCCTCGAGCGTCTTTACGAGGCGATGTGCACCGGCAATTTGGCGGGCGGGCAAACCCTGGCCGGGTGCCGTTTCATTCCTAAGCAAGATGACCCCGACACAGTCTTAGTGTGCCGCGAATTGCGGTCTGCTCTCGGCGCGTGCGTCGCTTTTTCCCAAGACGGGACAGCGGTGTTTGACGGCAGATTCGATGTTTCGCTCTCTCATATGTCTTCTGAGACGTTATTTGACGTCAAAGTGCTCGGTGAAGAGGGATGGCAACAGGTCAAATCTCTGGTAGAAACAACTTTACCTTTTGAGGTGCGTCTGACAGTTCCGGCCCTGTGGCACGGCGACAGTGTGGTGGCAGCACCCCATTTAGGTTTCAGTAACGATGCGCACGGCCAGACACCGTTGTTTTCCGCAGTTTTTCGGCGTTATTCCACCACCGGCCCGGATTCTCGGTAATTGTGACTACTGGTAAACTCAATTGGTCTTACTATGTTAAAGCGGTACAAGTTTGGAATAATTATCAACTAGCCAAGGGTGCCGCGCCCTAAGCTCTCGAGAGGCTGCCTTAAGTGAATAATTTCCGCAATTTTGCCCTTTGGGTCATCATCGCGCTTTTGCTGGTCGCATTGTTCCAGCTGTTCCAGGGCGAACAAACCCGGCCGGAAACCCAAACACCGGCATCCTATTCGGAATTTTTGGCCGATGTGAACAATGGCAAGGTCGAATCCGTCAATATTCAAGGGAAGCGGCTGCAATATAACTTGCGGGGCGACGAGCAGTCTTACCAGACCTATACGCCGGAAGATCCCACTCTGGTATCGCGGTTGAGCGAGAAGGGTGTGGAAATCAGCGCCGCGCCCGATGATGAGCGCGTGCCGTCGGTTCTTGGCGTGCTGTTGCAATGGTTCCCGATGTTGCTGCTCATTGCCGTGTGGATTTTCTTCATGCGCCAAATGCAGGCCGGTGGCGGCAAAGCCATGGGCTTTGGCAAGTCGAAAGCAAAATTGCTGACCGAACGCCATGGCCGCGTCACGTTTGACGATGTGGCCGGCATTGATGAAGCCAAGGAAGAGCTTCAGGAAATTGTTGAATTCTTGCGCGACCCGCAAAAATTCCAGCGTCTCGGCGGCCGCATCCCCAAAGGCGCGTTGTTGGTGGGCCCTCCGGGCACCGGTAAAACGCTGCTTGCGCGTGCCATCGCCGGTGAAGCCAATGTGCCGTTCTTCACGATTTCCGGGTCGGACTTTGTGGAAATGTTCGTGGGTGTGGGCGCGAGCCGCGTGCGCGATATGTTCGAGCAAGCGAAGAAGAACGCGCCTTGCATCATCTTCATTGACGAAATTGACGCCGTGGGCCGCCATCGTGGTGCGGGTCTTGGCGGCGGTAATGACGAACGCGAACAGACCCTCAACCAATTGCTGGTGGAAATGGACGGCTTCGAAGCCAATGAAGGCGTCATTCTGATCGCGGCCACCAACCGTCCTGACGTGCTGGACCCGGCCTTGCTGCGTCCGGGCCGTTTCGACCGTCAGGTTGTGGTGCCGAACCCGGACATCATCGGACGCGAAAAAATTCTGAAAGTGCACATCAAGAAAATTTCGGTGGCACAGGGCGTGGATGTGCGCGTGATCGCGCGCGGCACACCAGGCTTTTCCGGCGCCGATCTGGCGAACCTTGTGAACGAAGCGGCCTTGCTGGCCGCCCGGCGGAACAAGCGTTTGGTCACCATGGCCGAATTCGAAGAAGCCAAGGACAAGGTGCTTATGGGTTCCGAACGGCGCTCCATGGTGATGTCCGAAGAAGAAAAGAAGCTGACGGCCTATCACGAAGGTGGCCACGCCTTGGTGGCGCTGAATGTGCCGGCGGCGCATCCCGTGCACAAAGCCACCATCATCCCGCGCGGTCGTGCGCTGGGCATGGTGATGCAATTGCCGGAAGCCGATCAGTTGTCGCAATCGCGCGAACAGATGACCTCCACGCTCGCGATCATGATGGGCGGCCGCGTGGCGGAAGAATTGATCTTCGGTTACGACAAGGTTACGTCCGGGGCTTCTTCCGACATCAAGCAAGCAACCAATCTGGCGCGGGCCATGGTCACCCAATGGGGCTTGAGCGAAGAACTTGGACCGCTGGCCTATGGCGACAACCAAGAGGAAGTGTTCTTAGGCCATTCCGTATCGCGCCAGCAGAACATGTCCGAAGAAACAGCCCGTAAGATCGACACGGAGATCAAACGTTTTGTCCAGGCCGGGTATGACAGTGCACGGAGCATCTTAACCGAACGCATTGATGACCTGCATGCCTTGGCCAAAGGCCTGTTGGAATATGAAACGCTGTCCGGCGACGAAATCCGCGGGCTATTGCGGGGTGAAAAGCCGGATCGCGATGTGTTCGACGAACCCGAAACCACCCCGCCGCCAAGTTCCGCCGTGCCGACGGCCGGTAAACCGACCACGGGCGGTGGCATTGGTGGCAATCCGGAGCCGCAGCCTGGTTGATCGTTTGCGCTTGGTGGGCGAACGGTAATGCCGACGACGTCAAAAAAAGTGCCGGCTCCAAAATTGTTCGGCATTCTCAACATTACGGAAGATTCTTTTTCCGACGGCGGACAATATCTCGACTTTGATAAGGCCGTGGCTCATGGGCACGACTTGATGGAAGCCGGCGCCGATGTGTTGGACATTGGGCCGGCGTCCAGCCACCCTAAGTCGAAGCCCGTCAGTGCCGCCGAGGAAATCAAGCGGATTACACCGGTCGTCAAAGCCTTTGGGGACGCACAAATCCCTGTCTCGATCGACACATTCCAGACGGAAACCCAACGGTTCGCGCTGCACCAGGGCGTTGCTTATCTCAACGACATTCAAGGCTTTGCGGACCCCACCTTTTATCCGGAATTGGCCGACGCGGATGTCAAACTCGTGGTCATGCATGCGGTCCAACAGCGCGGCCCCGCCACCCTGGTCGAAACCGCCCCAGATGAGATTTGGGGCCGAATTGAGCGGTTTTTCGATGATCGGGTCGCCGCTCTAGAGAAAGCGGGCGTTAACCGCGGCCGCCTTATTTTAGACCCAGGAATGGGGTTCTTCTTGGGCACGGATATGGACGTCTCGTTCGAGGTTTTGCGGAATTTGGGCCGGTTGCGCGGGCGCTATGGCTTGCCGATTTTGGTGTCGGTTTCCCGGAAATCGTTCTTAAGGAAGGTCACGGGCCGCCCGCTCACCGAAATGGCGGCGGCGACGCTGGCGTCTGAATTGTTTGTGGCCGCGACAGGATCTGACTTTATCCGTACACATGATCCGGCCGCATTGCGCGATGGCCTGAAAGTGTGGTCTGCTTTAGGGCAATTGCCGCCCCTGCAAGACACATGATGCGTTGGCCGGGGGCAGAGGGAACAATGGTATGAGCCGTAAATATTTTGGTACGGACGGTATTCGGGGCAAAGCGAACGCCAGCCCCATGACGGCGGAAACGGCCCTGCGCGTGGGCCATGCGGCAGGGCGCTATTTCAAGCGTGGGGAACACCGGCACCGCGTGGTGATCGGCAAGGATACGCGTCTGTCGGGCTATATGATCGAATATGCGTTGACTGGCGGTTTCACCTCGGCGGGCATGGATGTGTTTCTGTTTGGGCCCTTGCCCACACCGGCGGTGGCCATGCTGACGCGGTCTTTGCGTGCGGATCTGGGCGTGATGATCTCGGCGTCCCACAATGCCTTCCACGACAATGGCATTAAATTGTTTGGGCCGGACGGCTACAAATTGTCGGATGCGGCGGAACTGGAAATCGAATCCCTGATGGACGGCAATCTGGATGACGATTTGGCGCTGTCGAAGGACATTGGCCGTGCCAAGCGGATCGACGATGCCCAAGCCCGTTACATCGAATTTGCCAAGCGTACTTTCCCCAAACATTTGCGCTTGGATGGGTTGCGCATTGTTGTGGATTGCGCGAACGGCGCGGCCTACAAAGTGGCGCCCGCCGTGTTGTGGGAATTGGGGGCGGAGGTGATCCCGGTTGGGGTGGCGCCCAATGGCCTCAATATCAATCTCGATTGCGGCTCCACCGCCACCAAGACCATGTGCGAAAAAGTGCGCGAAACCCGGGCTGATCTCGGCATTGCCCTTGATGGCGATGCGGATCGCGTGCTCATCTCCGATGAACAAGGCCGTTTGGTGGATGGCGACCAGCTTATGGGGCTGGTCACAAAGTCTTGGGCGGAAGACGGTATTCTGTCCTCGGACGGAATTGTGGGCACGGTGATGTCCAATCTCGGCCTTGAACGCTTCATCAATGACATGAAGCTCAAATTCGAACGCACCCAGGTGGGCGACCGTTATGTGGTCGAACGCATGCGCCAAGGGGGCTACAATGTGGGCGGCGAACAATCCGGCCACATCATCCTTAGCGATTTCACCACCACGGGTGATGGCTTGATCGCGGCCTTGCAAGTGCTGGCGGTGATCGCCGGCAGCGGCAAGCCCGCCAGTGACATTCTCAACCTGTTCGAACCGGTGCCGCAGCTGCTGGAAAATGTGCGCTACAAGCAAGGCCAGCCACTGGAAGAGGATCAGGTGAAGAAAGTAATCAAGGACGGTGAAGCGCGCCTTGGGAATAGTGGGCGCTTGGTCATCCGAAAATCCGGCACGGAACCCTTGATCCGCGTGATGGCGGAAGGCGACGATGAAGCCATGGTGAAGTCGGTCGTGGGGGATATCGTTTCCGTGCTTGAACAGGCCTGCGCTTGACCATTCCCCATAAACCAAGTTTGGGCCGTGTACTGACCATTGCCGGGTCGGATTCCGGTGGCGGGGCGGGCATTCAAGCGGATCTTAAAACCATCACCATGTTGGGGGGCTATGGCGCCTCCGCCCTTACCGCCTTGACGGTGCAAAACACCCAAGGGGTCACCGATGTGATGCCGGTGCCCGACGCTTTTGTGGCCGCGCAAATTTCTGCCGTGCTGACGGACATTGGGGCGGACAGCATCAAGACCGGCATGCTGCCAAGCGCCGATATCATTCAAACCGTTGCCAAAACCATCGACGAACACGCACCGGAAGCGGCTCTTGTGGTGGACCCGGTAATGACCGCCAAAGGCGGCGCTGTGCTGACCCCGACAGACGCAATCGATGCCTTGCGCAATGTACTGATCCCCGACGCGACATTGGTGACGCCTAATATTCCGGAAGCGGAAGAATTGTTGGGTAGACGCATCACCTCGCTTTCGCAGATGAAACAGGCCGCCGGTGATCTCTTGAAGTTTGATTGTGATGCCGTGCTGTTGAAAGGCGGTCACCTGACGGGCGATGAACTTTTCGATGTTCTGGCCACGGGTGAAACGCTGGAGGTTTTTTCGTCCCCACGCCTCGATACGCCCCACACCCACGGCACAGGCTGCACATTAGCGTCCGCGATTGCCACAGGCCTTGCCCAAGGCCTGGAGTTGAGGGGGGCGGTGGTGCGCGCCCGCGATTACGTGCACGAAGCCATCCGGCTGGCGCCTGGCATTGGCCAGGGCCACGGCCCGCTCAATCATGGGCTGGTGGAACCCGACGATTCCTGACGATGAATTGGGGGGAGACCCCATTCATGGTAGCCAGTGGTGCTGGTGTGATAATTATGGTATAAAGTCACACCATTCCAGGAGGTTGGCCCCATGCCAATGGTCAAAAAAACCTATTCGATCACCGATCAGAATGACCAATGGGTCAAGGATCAGGTGGCAACCGGTCGTTATGCGACCGATAGCGAATATCTGCGCGACCTCATCCGCCGCGATCAGGAAAAGCAGTCCGAGGTCGAGCGCATCCGAGCCGCTCTGATCGAAGGCGAACAAAGTGGCATCAGTGATCGGACACCAGATGACATCAGGGATGATGTTTTGAAGCGATTGCGAACCAGCCCTTGATGTTTCCGTCAGCCGACGAAATTCGCCCGGGCATTCGACGCTGCGTTCATCGCAACCATCTTATCTTCTACAAAATTGATGGTGCTGATATCGTCATCATACGGATATTAGGCCGTCAAGATGCAAAGACATCACTCCCCTAATACCACCGACTGCAAGTTCATTTCGGTTTTTTCACAGGAACATCGGGACGGGGAAGAATTCGTCTCCCAATTTCTCCGCCGTCATCGCGAGCATTCCAAGGGAATGCGCGGCGATCCAGAGCCCCTTGTTCAGAATAAGCTGCCCTGGATTGCTTCGCTTCGCTCGCAATGACGAATATTGACCAAGGGTTGCGTGAGTGTTTTAGGACATGGGCAACAACGCCCTTAACGTCTCGATCGTATCCGCCTCATGGGGTGGTTTATCCCACCGCAATTGGCTGATGCGGGGAAAACGCATGGCGACGCCGGATTTGTGACGGGTGGATACATTCAACCCTTCAAAGGCCACTTCCAAGACCAAGCCCTCATCCGGCTCGTGCACCACCTCGCGCACGGGGCCGAAGCGATTGATCGTCTTTTCCCGGACGAATTTGTCGATCTGCTTTAACTCTTCATCGGTGAAGCCGAAATAGGCTTTGCCCACGGGCACCAGCGTGTTGTCATCCCACACACCGAACGTATAGTCGGAATAGAAAGACGATCGTTTGCCGTGGCCCCGTTGGGCATAGAGCAGCACGGCGTCAATCAGGAACGGGTCGCGCTTCCATTTAAACCACGGACCTTTCGGGCGCCCCGGTTCATACACGCTGTCCCGGCGCTTCAGCATCAGCCCTTCAATGCCGGTATCGGCGGGGGCGGCGCGCTGGGCGGCAAGGTCGTCCCATCCGTCAAACGGAACGACTGTGGACAGAAGAAACCGGTCAGAGGCGTTCCTCTGATACCACGCTTCCAACCGGCGGCGCCGTACCGCAAAGGGCAGGGGGCGCAGATCTTCCTTGCCGTCAAACAGCAAGTCATAGGCCATGATGGCGGTGGGATGCGACTTCAACAAGCTTGCGGTCACCCGTTTGCGGTTGAGGCGCTTTTGCAGATCTGAAAAGGGTGCCGCCTTGCCGTCGCGCATCACCAGCAATTCCCCGTCGATGGCGCCGTCAAAACCGATGGCATCGATCAGGTCCGGGAAAGTGTGTGAGATGTCGTCGCCCGTGCGGCTATAGAGCCGCTTTACACCATTTTCGCTGGCCGCCTGAACGCGAATGCCGTCCCATTTCCATTCGGCGATGAAGGTATTGGCGTCCAGCTTGTCTTGGTCTTTTTCGTCCAAGGGGTGGGCAAGCATGACCGGACGAAACGGGGCGGCGCGATCAATGGCGGGTTTGTCCGCGCGCCCCTCAGCCCAGGCGAACAGGCTTTCGTAAGGCGGCTCAAGGCCCGTCCACACTTCCTCGATATCGTTGATCTTCAGAGTGCCGAGCTTCGCGACGGCGGTTTTCGCAAGCCGCGCCGACACACCGATGCGCAAGCCCCCGGTCATCAGTTTGATCAGCGCCCAGCGTTCGGTGGCGGTCAACTGGTTGAGCCAGTCGGCAATGCGTCCGGGCATGTCCGATTTGGAGGTGGCATTCAGCGTTTCCACCATGTGGGCAAGGCCCAAATCGGCCGATATGTCGTCTTGATCGGGCCACAAAAGGGAAATGGTTTCGGCCATGTCGCCCACATAATCGTAGGACATGCGGAACAGCACGGGGTCGACGCGTTCTTCGATCAGCCCGCGCAAAAGGGCCGGTTTGGCATTTGCGATATCGAGGGTCCCGGTGAGCGCCGCCAGGGCAATGCCGCGATCCGGATCCGGTACCTCCTTGAAGTAAGCGGTCAGTAGACGAAGTTTCTCATTGCGTTGGCTTTCATAGGCCAGTTGGTCGAGCAACAGGGCAAAGCGTTTCATGACCGCTGCCTAGTCGTCCGCATCGTCGTCATAGCCGACGATCGACAAGGGTTGCGCGTTCATGCCGTTGCTGTGGGCCCAATGCACCAGCGCATCTTCACGGCCATGGGTCACCCACACCTCTTCCGGGTGCAGTTCGTGGATGGTGGTGGTGAGCTCATCCCAATCCGCATGGTCGGAAATGATCATGGGCAGGCTAACGCCGCGCTGCCGGGCACGGGCGCGCACCCGCATCCAGCCGGAGGCAAAGGCGGTGACCGGGTTTTCCGTCCGCCTGGACCAGCGGTCGGCCAGCGCCGAAGGTGGGGCGATGATGATCTGGCCATTGAGCTGTGCTGGGTCCACAGCCGCCACGGGCACAAGCGTGCCCAGGTCAATGCCATGCCGTTCATAGAGGGCGTTCAGTTTGGCGACGGCGCCGTGATAATAGATCGGTGCATCGTACCCGGCATTTCGGATCAATGTCAGCACACGTTGCGCTTTCCCCAATGCATAAGCGCCCACCAAATGGGGGCGGTCCGGAAATGTTTTCAGAGAGTGCAACAGCTTCGCCACTTCGGATGCATCGTCTGGGTGCCGGAACACCGGCAGGCCGAACGTGGCTTCGGTGATGAACACATCGCAGGGTACGGGCTCGAACGGCGTACAGGTGGCATCCGGCCGCCGTTTGTAGTCGCCTGAGGCCACCAGCGTGCAGCCCTTGTGACAAATCGCGGCTTGCGCGCTGCCCAGCACGTGGCCGGCGGGATGCAGGGAGATGTCCACACCGTTTTGCGTCACCGTTTCACCGAGCGCCGCTGTCTGGACGGACCCCGCGAAATCCGCGCCATAGCGTTCGGCCATAATCGCAAGCGTTTCGGCGGTGGCCAACACATGGCCGTGACCGGCACGGGCGTGGTCTCCGTGGCCATGGGTGATGACCGCCCGCTCTACCGCGCGCGTGGGGTCCACATAGAAATCGCCGGGCGGGCAGTACAGCCCGGCGTCGGTGGGGCGCAGAATTTCAGACGGATAGACCATGTCCTATGATCTGATGGTTTGCGCGCGGATTTCAATTGAAAAGAAAAAGGCCGCCTCAGTGGCGGCCTTTGTCGCAAGGTCTGTACCGAAAACTACTTTCCACACATTTGCTGCAAATGCATTTGCCACATAACCAACGGACCGCTCATCAGCTCCGCGCACAGGGCGCTGGTGTTGGGTCGTGTTTCCGAATCCGGCAAATAGGCCGCGATGGTCTTTGCAATGCGGCCGCCAAACGGTGATTCATGATCTTTCCGTGGACCGATGATTGTCATCTTGTCTTCTTCCACGCCCAAAATCTCAGCCATATAGCTGATCACTTCATCGTAATTCTTGGTCCCGTCGATGAAGCCATATTGTTCGGCTTGATCATTGCTGACGATCCCCGCGCCGATGGTGTTCACCAACACGCCCCGGTCAATACCGCGATTGTCCACCATGTGGTCGACGAACAATTTGTAAGCTTCGTCCATATTGGTCTGCCACAGATCCAACTCCCACTGTTCCGCTGCGCGGAACGGGTTGCCGAAGTCTTTGCCCTTGCCGGAATGAAGCCAGTTGAACTTCACGCCACCGCGCGTATCCACGCCGGTGCCGAGAAAGACATTGATGCCCACGGGGTCAACGAATTCGAGAATCTGTGGGCCCAACACACCCACCATGGCCAGGAAGCTGCCACGGTCCGCGAAAATCTTGTCGGCGCCCGCTGTGGACCACGCGCCCCCGGACACCGAAATACTGTCCACATAGACGATTACTTTTTTACCCGCGGCTTGAACCGCTTTGATGCCGTCATGGATGGCCTGGCTGCCATGAATGGTGCCGCCCGGCGTGCTCACATACATCATCACCGCGTCCACCTCTTCGGCGCCGGCGGCTTTCTCCAGATCGCGTTTCAGCTCGTAGCCATAGGTGGTGCCGTCATCGAAAAAGAACGACCCGGAATCTTTTGGCTTGTGGCCCATGATCGGGCCTTCCAGGCGCAGCATCAGCACTTTGCTGTCCGAGGAGTCCTTGCCCTTGAGGGTCACGTAGCCGTCCTTGTCTCGCGCGCCATCGCTGCCGCTGGCGATTCCGCCGGCAATGCCGCCCACAAAGGCCATGGTGCCGAAAAACACCAGGATCACCACGATAAAGCCGCCGATCACCAATTTGGCGGACATGCGGAAAAGCTCGGATAAGAGTGATGGCCGGTCGTCCATAAAAACCCCTCTGAAACGCCGAAAAACAACAGAACACCCAAAACATAAGGATGTCCTGTTGATTTACCATAAATTTCCGCAGATTTGGCCGTCGTAATTGGTTTACCGGGCGGGCGGGGACCCGAAATCAGACATTGGAGCGTTCCTGCTTGAAGACCAAGGCGTCCGTATCAAAGCCGTGCTGGGCGGCGCAGCTCAACATTTCCTGAGCGACCGCGTTGGGCACGAATTTGTCGCGGGTGAGCAAAAAGGCGTAGCGCTGTTTGGAACCGCCCGCCACGGCCCAATCATACACCCCGTCGCCATTCACGGGGCCCAGGCAATAAACCCAGTAATCGGCCCCGCCCCCCAGCACCATGCGTTGGGCAAACCGTGCCCCGCCGGAGCCAAAGGCCAGTTTGAATTTGCGGCCATCTTCACCGGCCGTGATATTGGCAACGCCGTCGATTTCTTCATTGAACACCGTGCCGTCGGCGCTGGCACGCTGGCACCGATTGGTCACGCTGAAGCGGTCATTGCGCACCAGGCGGTATTCCGCGGTGGCATTGTAACAGGCATCGAACGAGGTGCCGTCCCGGTCAATGGCGCTGTCTTGGAAGCGGTTGGGGGTGCGCGCCAGTTCGTACCAGACGCCCATATAACGGTCCACATCGACCGAGAACGATTTCTGGAACACCAAGGCCGATTGGCTGGAGGTCAGGGGCGCAGATATGCCGAACAAAATGATCAGGGTGGGGAACAGGGCATTCAGCGCATAACGGCGAAAGGGGGACATGGGGCCTCCATAATCGATTTATGGTTTGCCCTTCTATACGCAGCGCTTCCGGCGGTGGATCAACATAGTCTATTCGCGTCACCCTCCCCTAGCCCCTCCCATCAAGGGAGGGGGATCCTGCTGTGCTGGCCGCAGCCCTGTTCCTCCCCCCTTGATGGGGGGAGGATAGGAGGGGGGTGAGTCTCAATCGAGAACTACTTCGCCACTTTAATCAAATTGTTGAGCGCCAGGGACAAGCGCTGGGTGAGCGCCGGGTCCGGCCGGCCGGATTTGCCGCTGCACAGCGTGATGTTCATGGAGGATTTTTCGCTGCGCGCCTGGTGCGGACGCAGGCCCTCGCGGAAGCGGTTGAAGCATTTCGGCGTCCGGCAATTCAGCACCACATGGGCGGTGGGATTGCTGGGCCGCTTGCCCGCTTGATAATATTTCGCCACAAACAGGCGCCGCATATCTGCCTTATAGGTCACTTCATCGACCACATAGCCGTCCATAGAATCTTGTGACCGCAAGGCGATGGAATACCGGTCAAAGGCGACGATCTGCATACGCCGGATCTTCGCGGCCCCCTTGCAGGGTGTCGCCACGCCGATGACCTTGGCCACGTCGTTTTTCGCCTCGATCAGCGGGGTGGTGCCCGCTTGAATGTCCATTTGGGAAGCAGAAACAGCACACGCCATCGCTGCCACGATGAGCACTTTACGCATAACAAACCCCACTGTTGCTCGTCTTCACTGACCGTTTTTACCCAGGCAACATCCTGTTTTCGCCGGGGGCAGGCCGTCGTTTCATTTTGGGACAGCCTATCACGGGCGTTAACTTCTGTCCTTGGGGCCGCGGGGAAATGTGGTGATATGGTTAATTCTCACCTAAACTGTTAGTCACGTGATCAGCACCAAGTGGGGGGTGAAAATGGGGCGTTGGGTTTTAGGCTATGTGCTGTGGGGCGCGACGATCGCGGCGGTGTCCGCGCCGTTCTTGCCCATCGTGATGGACGCGGTGAAGGCGGTGGTGTCGATCATTGTGTTGTTCGTGGCATTCGACCGAGGCGCTGCGGATTCCATTCTGCAAGGCGACAGCACGCTGCTTCAGAATGTGATCATTGCCGGGCTCATGGCGGCGCTCTTCATGATGGTGCTGTTGGTGCCGCTGGTGATATTTGATCGCTTGGTGGCGCTGCTGCGCCTCGACGGCTTGTTGGCCTATCTTCTATTTGGGGCGGCGGCGACTTTTGGCTTGGTCACCTTGGCGATCCACGGCCCCATTGTTCCGTCAGCGGACCAATTCGCGGAAGTAGCGCCCATGGCAGCGGTGATGGCCGTGCCCGTCTTGGCGGGGGCGTTTGTGTTTTGGCTGGTCGCGGTTACCGGCCGGTCCCGGGGCTGACCAAAGGGTCTGAGATGTCCGCATCCGGGTGAGGGGCCGACACGGTGAGGGCCATGGTCTGCCACGACCAGGCGAAGTTTGGCCACGGATTGCCCTCCTCCAATTGGCCGATCAGCTCGTCGCCTTCGTCGAGATAGGCCACTTCTTCCAGATGAAAGCCGTGCATGGCCCATTTGTCATCCCGCTTCACGACGGGCAGGCGGATCTTAGCATCCGCTTTCTCAAACCGGATAAGAGCGTAACACACGGTGCGCGCAAAAGGCGGTGCCGACAGGCTGTAATGCTGTTCGATGATCTGGCACTTCGCGCCATTGTCATAATCGTCCAGCACCCCCAAATCGTCGCGGTGAAACTCCGTAAAGGCAATCAGCTTTTCGTCGCTGGCGGCGCTTAGAAATTCGGGCGACGCCCGGTCTTTCATGGCCTGCACGTCCCAGTTTGTCGTCACCGCCACGATGGTCGCATCCGCAAACTGTTTCGCTTCCTCCGTCAGCGGACCAATGCGCGACATCACATAGAAGCTTAGGCCAAACAACGCGAAAAGCGCTGTTAAAGCCAAGCCGCCAAGCAGTGTCAGGACTGTGCGCACCATGCCTAGTCGTCAATACAAAGGCCGCGTTTCAACGCGCCGAAGAAATCCGCCACATAGCGTTTGGACACGCGCGCATCGCGCATCAATTGAAAACCGTGGCACGCGCCGGCATAGATGGTGAGATCCGTTGCCACGCCGTCCGCCATCAACCGTTGGGCATAGGCCACATTTTCTTCGCGGAACAGGTCAAGCGCCGCCGTTGCGATCCAGGTTTTAGGCAACCCCTTCAGGCTGTCCGCCCGGGCCGGTACTTGGGGGGCTATGCGCGGGGCATCGCCCAAATAACAATTCCAGCCGAATTGATTGTTATGACGTGTCCAGACGAATTCACCTGTCATCGGGTCGCCCGGTTGGTCGGGTGTGCCCGTGCGGTCATCGATCATGGGATAGACCAGCAATTGGAAACAGATGGGATAATCGCCTTCGTCCCGCGCTTTTAGGGCAAGGGCCGCGGCAAGGCCCCCACCGGCGCTTTCCCCGCCAATGGCCACCCGCGTTGGATCGATTGCCAAGGCCTCCTCATTTTCGTGCACCCATTTAAGCGCCGCATAGGCATCGTTCAGCGGCGCGGGGATGGGGTGTTCCGGCGCCAAACGGTAATCCACCGACACCACAACAATGTCTAAATCCGCGGCCACGCGAATGTTGGAATCATCCATCATTTCCGGCGTGCCCACCATGTACCCGCCCCCATGAAGATGCAGGTAGACGGGCGAAGGGGTGGCGCGGCCATGGGGCGTGTAAACCAGGCACCGCACGGGCGGATCGCCGTCCAGCCCCGGCACGAACACTTCTTTGCGCTCCACCTCCGCGGCGTCCGCATCGCCCAACACACTCATTTGGTTGAATTCTTCCCGGCGCGCGGCCACCCGCTCCAGCGTCATATCGAGGCCGGGCGCCAGCTCCAGTAGGGGAAGCAATTCGGGATCGACAAGATGTTTGGTGGACATAAATTTCCCCAGGCAACGATAAACAGGACTCTCACAGTCTTCCACGGTAGCATTCGGAACGGACCTGTCCAACGGATCATCTCATAACCCTCAAATGGTGGAGGCCCTCCTCGTGTCATCAGAAATCGCTTTCGAAAATGCCAAGAAATTCTTCCATGCGTGTGAGTCCGCTGAAGGGTGGGCGGGGTGCGCGTCTTACGTGGCCGACGGCGCTGGATTTACCGCGCAAAGCGAACCCGTGGCCGATATCACCACCGTTGAAGCCTATACCGAATGGATGAAGGCGTTCGGCACCGTCACGGCTGCTGGGTGCACCTATGACCTGCACAGTCACTCATTCGATGAGGCCTCTCAAACCGCGCTGTTCTTTGCAACGTTTAACGGCACCCATGTGGGGGACGGTGGGCCGGTGCCGCCGACCAACCAGACCACCCATTCCCATTATGTCTATGCCTTAAAAATGGATGCGGCGGGAAAGGTCAGTCATATGACGAAAATCTGGAACGCGCCGTGGGCCATGCGTGAGCTTGGGTGGGGGTAACCACGGGCAATCCGCCGCATTGCGTCACGCGTCCGACGTTGGCGCGAAACGCGTCGATGACCGCCGCGTTGAGTGTTTTCCAATCCATGTGCATTTCCCTTTTGAGAAAATGGCGCCGTCTTTGGTGTTGGTAGGCAATGAGTGTGTGAAATACATCGTCATTGCGAGGAGCGCATGTTGCGCGACGACGCAATCCAGGGTCGCTTGCTCGGATGGTGCGGCCCCTGGATCGCCGCGCCCGCCTAGGCGGGCTCGCGATGACGCGAGAAAAAAGGTCTAGCAATAAGCAGAATGATAGACCTTAAAACCCAACCTGTTTCGTGAAGCCGCCATCTACCGGCACATTGGCGCCGGTCACCCAGCTTGCGGCGGGGCTGCACAGGAAGACCGCCACATTGGCCACTTCTTCCGGCGTGCCATAGCGGCCGCTGGGGTGGTCCACCCGGTCGCGCTCATAGAGGTCGGGCATGTGTTCCTTGATCATGTGCCAGGCGCCGCCTTCGAAATAGATCGGTCCGGGCGACAGCGTGTTGGCGCGAATGCCTTGCGCCCCCCAGCGTTGGGCGAGCTGCGCGTTCAAATTGATGGTGGCGGCCTTCATGGCGCCATAGCTGGGGCTCACCGGCATGTCGTGGTGTTCCACCGCCGTGATCGTGGCGATTTGCAAAACAGCCGCGGCGTCCGATTTTTCAAGGAAGGGTTTTGCGGCGTCCACCATGGCGACGGCGCACATAAAGTCGATGTCGAAACTGCTTTGGAAGCTTTCCTTCTTCCAATCCATTTGGGCGGACGCGCTGGCATTGTTGATGACAATGTCGATGCCGCCCAATTCAGCGCCGGTTTTGGCAACCCAGGCTTCCACCGCCTCGAAATCGGCGGCGTCCAGCGTGTCGCCCACCACGGTGCCCTTCTGGGACAGGTCGGCGATGGCCGTGCCCACGCCTTCGGCCCCGCGCGCGAAGAAACCCACTGACGCGCCTTCATCCAAAAATTTGTGCGCGATCGCCAGGCCAATGCCCCGGCTGCCGCCCGAGATGATGACCTTTTTGTCCTTCAAGCCCAGATCCATAATGTCCTCCCGCTGTTCGGCGTTGGTTTTGGGAAGGACTCTAATGGCCACGCGCTCCGCCGTCACGCAGCTTGTTTCACGCGCAATGACACCGATATAGGATGCGTTTGCGATTCAAGGACTATTTCTGATGACAACGCTGGCCATCGTCTGTTTTGACACCGTCACCGATATCGACGTGATGTTACATTGGGATATTCTGAACCGGCCGCGCACCATGTTCGGGCAGGACGACGACGCGTGGCAGGTGCGCCTGCTGGGGACAAAGCCGCGGCATACTACATTGGCGGGCCTCACCATCGACATGCATGGCTTTATCGACGAGGCGCGCGACGCTGATGTTGTGCTTCATGCGTCCGGAGCGCAAACCCGCACCTTGATGTCGGACGCGGTGTATTTGGATGACCTTGCCCTGTCGCCAAATGACCAGTTCGTGGCGTCACAATGTTCGGGGGCGCTTGTTCTTGCGGCCGCCGGGTGCCTTGACGGCCTGGCAGCAACGACCTATCCCACCGCGCGATCGGAGCTTGAATCCTTTGGCGTCAAATATGTGGAAGAGCCTCTGGTCGTGCATGACCGTGTGGCAACGGCAGCCGGATGTTTAGCGGGTGTCGATCTCGACAAGTGGCTGTTGGAAAAGTTGTTGGCGCCCGAGTTGGCCGAACGATGCGTCGCTTCGGCCATGCCGTGGGGGTCGGGCCTTAGTTAAACCCAGCTAAACTTATGCCTGCGCCAACGCAAACAGTTTCGTCCGGCCGCTGACGGCGCCGTCAGGGCCCATGACCATGGCCGTGTACCCAAGGTCCCGGTATTCCTTTTTGATGGCGCGGGTCAGGTGCGCCACGGTCTGCATGGTGTCGGACCGCAGGGGCCGGAACGGGATTTTCTTGCCCAAAGGCACGCGGCGGCCAAAGCGCCACCACTTTGTGTGCACAAAATAGATGCTGTAGTCGTCGGACAATTCAGCGGAACGGCCCAGTTCATCGGCCACGATGAACGATTCTTCCAGGTCCGTTTCTGTCTCGCGCCGTTGGCGTTTGTTGAAAAACAAGGACGATATGGACATTGGGGTCTCTCCTTCCACGATGTGTCCGTGGGGGTGAGATAGGGTGCCGGGCGCTGTCATAAAAGTGACAGGAGTCACTTTTTGGCCGTCACGGCCTCAAAGAAACGTGGTATATTGGTGACCAGGGAGGCGCCTCCGGGGGATGGAGCGTGCCATGGCCAGCATCAATTCGGGCCAAATTCGATCCCACTTTTTCCTGACATCCGAGCTTTGCGCCCAGTACAGTGGGGGCCTTATGCCTGTTTTTTGGATGAACCCCATGCGCCCATGGTTTGTGGGCGGCTTAACCGCAATTTCTTCATGTCGTCCCAGCCTTGAGCTGGGACCCATATCCACGGATGTTTTTATTTTTTATGGGGTTTTTCTTGCGTGGCACAGGCTTTCGACCGACCATTTAAGCCTGGGGCTATGGACCCCAGCTTTCGCTGGGGTGACATTTGCGACTAGGGTGGGATTTGCCTCATGACCCTCGCTGAGGCCCCCGACACAGCGGCAGATCTGTTGCCTCCGGTCTTTACCGACTGGTTTCAGTCGCGGGGCTGGGCGCCACGGGACCACCAATTGGACCTTCTGGCGGCGGCCCAGGCCGGGAAATCGTCCTTGCTGATCGCCCCCACGGGCGGCGGCAAGACGCTGGCGGGCTTCCTGCCCAGCCTGGTGGAGCTGTCGCAAAAAGGGCCGCGTAAGCCGGGGCTCGCCGCGCCGCGCTTGCACACGCTTTATCTGTCGCCGTTGAAAGCTCTGGCGGTTGACATTGCGCGCAATTTGGAAGCGCCGGTGGAAGAAATGAAGCTACCGGTGACCATTGAAACGCGCACGGGCGATACGCCGTCGAACCGGCGCCAGCGGCAATTGCGTCAGCCACCGGACATTTTGCTGACCACGCCGGAACAGTTGGCGTTGTTGTTGGCCTATAAAGATGCGGAACGGTTCTTCAAAAGCTTGAAATGCGTGATCTTGGATGAGCTGCACGCCTTGCAACCCACCAAGCGGGGGGACCTGCTGTCGCTCGGCCTCGCGCGGCTGGAAGCCTTGGCGCCGGGCTATCGCCGCATCGGCCTGTCCGCCACGGTGGCGGAGCCGGATATTCTGCGCAGCTATCTGGTGCCGCAAGTGCCGTCCCAAAAACAGCTCGCGGCACCAGCCGACACTGACACATCGGTGCCGACGGTATCATCCGTCTACGCCCTATCGGTGGAACGGGCGGCGCCCAAACAGGAGAAACACGCGCATCTGGTGATGGGGCGGCCCGGTGCGCCGCCGGCCGTGAGCATCTTGTCGTCGGAAGAACGCATCCCCTGGTCAGGCCACATGGCGCGCCATTCGGTGGGGGAAGTCTACGACGTCATCAAAGAACGCAAGACCACCTTGGTGTTCGTGAACACCCGCGCCCAGGCGGAAATGATTTTCCAGCAGCTGTGGCATGTGAATGAAGACAATCTGCCCATTGCGCTTCATCACGGGTCGCTGGCGCGGGAACAACGGCGCAAGGTGGAAGCGGCCATGGCGGCGGGCGGGTTGCGCGCCGTGGTGTGTACCTCCACCCTGGATCTGGGGATCGATTGGGGCGACGTGGATCTGGTGATCCACATTGGCGCCCCCAAAGGGGCGAGCCGCTTGTTGCAGCGGATCGGACGGGCCAATCACCGGCTGGATGAACCCTCCCATGCCTTGCTGGTGCCCGCCAACCGCTTTGAAGTGTTGGAATGCGAAGCGGCGCGGGAAGCGGCCATCAATAATGTGCTGGATGGGGGCGGGCGCCGCATCGGGGCGCTAGATGTGCTGGCCCAACACGTGTTGGGGGTGGCGTGTTCCGCCCCCTTCCTGGCGGATGATCTGTATAAGGAGGTGGTGTCCGCCTCGCCTTATGCGACCTTGCCACGCGACACGTTTGACCGCGTGGTGGATTTTGTGGCAACCGGCGGCTACGCCTTGCGCACCTATGACCGCTACAAACGCATGGTGCAGCGGCCCGATGGCAAATATCACGCGGCAAGCCCCCGCGTGGCCCAGCAATACCGCCTCAATGTGGGCACCATTGTGGAAACCCCCAAGATCAAAATTCGCTTGGTCAAAAACGTCACCAAAGCGGGGCGCGCCGGGCGGGGGGGACGCATCCTCGGCGAAATCGAAGAATGGTTTATCGAACAGCTTACCTGGGGCGACACGTTTTTGTTTTCCGGCAAAGTGTTGCGTTTTGAAGGCATGGCGGAGGCCGAAGCCATTGTGACGCGCACGCGGGATGACACGCCCCAAGTGCCGTCCTACCAGGGGGGCAAGTTTCCGCTGTCCACCTATCTGGCGGATCGGGTGCGGCACATCTTAGCGGACCCTAAAAAATGGAACAGCCTGCCGCCGCAAGTATCCGAGTGGCTGAAGATCCAGAAATACCGCTCCGTTCTTCCGAGGGCGGATCAAATGCTGGTGGAATGTTTCCCACGCTCCGACAAATATTACATGGTCTGTTATCCATTTGACGGCCGCTTGGCGCACCAATCGCTTGGGATGTTGTTGACCCGCCGCCTGGACCGGATGGGCGCGGCCCCCATGGGCTTTGTGGCGTCCGAATATGCGCTGGCCGTGTGGGGCGCGCGGGACATGAGCACAGTGGATATGGGCGCCTTGTTTGATGAAGATATGATGGGGGATGATTTGGATGCGTGGCTCGCGGATTCAAACCTGCTGAAGCGCACCTTCCGCAATTGCGCGATCATTTCCGGCCTCATCGAGAAGCGCTATCCCGGTCAGGAGAAAACAGGCCGTCAGGTAACGTTTTCATCGGACCTCATCTACGACGTGCTGCGCGATCATGAACCGGACCACATTCTCATGCAGGCAACGCAACAGGATGCCGCCACCGGCCTGCTGGACATTGCCCGGCTGGGCCAACTGCTCAAACGGATTAAGGGGCGAATCGTGGTACGCAAATTGGACCGTGTCTCGCCCTTGGCCGTGCCCGTGCTGCTCGACATCGGCAAGGAAACGGTTCATGGCGACGTGGCGGAAGTGTTGTTGGCGGAAGCCGCCGATGCGCTCATAGAGGAGGCCACGAGGTTAGACTGATGACCTGGCCAGCCCGCTCCCCCGGCCCAACCACCCGACGAGGTTACCCTTGGGGTGGTTGGGCAATATCCGATTTTGGGGGGAGCGGGCCGGTGATGCAAACAAAAGAAGATTTATGGACGCGTTGAGTTTTGACATATCCACGATCGACCTAAACGGTGCTCAGGTCTTGCCCGATTGGTCCGGCGCGCTTTATTGGCCCGATGAAGCGACGCTGATCGTGGCGGATTTGCATTTCGAGAAAGGCTCTTTCTTTGCGGAGAAGGGGCAGTTTCTGCCGCCCTATGACAGCCGCTCGACCCTTGCGCGCCTGGCGGATGTGTGTGGGCGCTTGCGGCCCGCCCGCGTGATCGCCTTGGGGGACAGTTTTCATGACGAGCGCGCCGAACACCGCATCGCCGACAAAGATGTGGACACCATCCGTCATCTGACGAAAGCACATGAGTGGTTATGGATTGCGGGCAATCATGATCCCGCCCCGCCGGACCATTTCGGGGGTTCCGTGGTGCAGGAAGTGGCGATTGGCTCGCTCGCCTTCCGGCACGAACCGCTGGACGACGGTTTTGACGGCGAAGTGGCGGGGCATTTTCACCCCTGCGCCCGGGTGCGGGTGCGCGGCCGCTCCATGCGGCGGCGCTGTTTTATGACCGACGGCACGCGCATGATCCTGCCGGCCTTTGGAGCCTATACCGGGGGGCTTGATGTGTTCGACCCGGCGCTGCAGCCTTATTTCCCCGCTCAGTTTCAGGTGTGGATGCTGGGGCGCGGAAAGACCTATGCATTAAGCAAAGCGCGCTTGCGTGGAAGAAGGAGTTTAACGGCTTAATCGGATTAATCCTGGCGGAATGCAACTGAGGCGATCCATCCCGCAAACAACGCTGTGAGAACCGCAGCGATGCCATAGAGCAAGGGCTGGCGGTGCGCGAACTGATAGATACTGCGCTCCACCCCCGTTTTGTGGATGAAGATGTTTTTTGTGGTGGTACTGATGATTTTACCATCACGCAACAGATGGACCTCTGCCGTATGATTGCCGACGGGAACATTGGCTGGAATTTTCAGTTTGGCGCGAAACAGCGTGCCGCTGCGAAAGCGCACACCTTCGTCATCCGCGCCCTCGATTTCGCGGTAAAGGCCTTCGCGTTTCTTATTGCGGATGACCGCCGCGCGATAGCGGTTGAGGTTTCCGGCCAAGGCTTCGGCAATGCCCACCGCCGTTGTGCTGCCGGCGGCGGCATTGCGTTTTGGCCGCATGCGCAGATAGCGTATGCCGATTTCACGGGCGCGCAGCTCGGACACATCGCCGATATCTTCCAGGCGCCGGGTAGAGGCGAGAAAGTAGAAGCTCGGCACCAGGGCGAATTCCACCGAATGCCGGTTGATCCAAATGCCCGCCGTGCGTTCTTTTTCCCGCACCACCAATTCTTCCGTGGGGCCGCGCAGGACAACCACAATGTCGTTGCGGGGGCGCGGGCCCGTGCGCCCTGGTTCCGGTTCAATCGCGCCATAGAGCAACAGCTCCGCGCCGGAAAAGATGGAACTGATCGCGACGCGGTCCTCGGAAATGTCGGTGACCAAAGTGTCCGCACGGGACTGCGCCGATGTCATCGCCACAAACAAAATGAAAAGAGGCGCAAAATATTTTGGCATTACCCTTCTCCAAGTGGAGACAGGGAAAACAGATCGGCGGGTGTGGACACCAGGTCGAAGCCAAGGCGGAAGCAAACCGCCAGCACCATCAAGGCCAACAAGGCGCGCAGCTGCTCGCCGCGCAGCCGATGGCCGACCCGCACGCCGATTTGGGCGCCGATCACGCCGCCCGTGAGCAACAACAGGGCCAAAACCACATCGACGGTTTGGCTGTTGACGGAATGCAAAATGGTCACCAGGCCGGTGACGAATATGATCTGGAACAGACTGGTGCCGATGACGATGTTGGTCGGCATGCGGAGGAGATAGATCATGGCCGGTACCATGATGAAACCCCCACCGACGCCCATAATGGCCGCCAAAACGCCCACCGCGAAACCGATCATGAGCGGCGGAATGGCCGATATGTATAGCTTCGATTGGCGGAAGCGCATTTTGAACGGCAGGCCGTGGATCCAGCTGTGCTGTCCGGGCTTGCGGCTGGACGGTGCCATGCCGACGCGGTGGCGGCGCAAAGCGCGCACGCTTTCATACAGCATGAGCGACCCGATGGTGCCCAGGAAGACCACGTATGAGAGGGAAATCAGCAGCTCCACCTGGCCTTGTTCGCGCAGGCGGCTGAAGATGAACACGCCGACACCTGACCCCGCAACGCCGCCCGTCAACAAAACCGTGCCCATTTTAAAGTCCACCGCCTTGCGGCGCCATTGGGCAAGTACTCCGGAGACGGATGATGCAACGATTTGATTGGCTTCCGTCGCCACGGCCACAGCCGGCGGAATGCCGGAAAAAATCAGCAGCGGTGTCATCAAGAAGCCGCCGCCCACGCCAAAAAGACCGGAGAGAAAGCCCACAGCACCGCCCATGCCTAGCAACAGAAAGGCATTTACCGACATTTCGGCGATGGGTAAGTAAATCTGCATGCGCGGCGCCGACGGGCCCAAGAGGACATCAAATTAGTATCGGCATGCCCGGCCGATGCGGGTATTCGAGCGGCTTGGACACCACAGCTTTGGGCCAACCACACCCTCTTCGGGTATCACGATTTGGGGGCGTTTTCCTAGGCCCCGCCTTTGTTTTTCTATCGCTGATAGCCGGCGCGGGGATCGTTTTCCACCACCAGCAAGGGCGGCTCTTGCGAAGGGCCCGCATTGTCGGACAACAGCGATCTAAAGAAATCGAAAAAACTGGATCCCGGGTCTGGCCTCCCGCCGCCCGGCATATCGACCTGGCCGGTCGCCAGCAGCAGCAAACTCGTTCCCAGAAAGATGATCAAAATGAGCGCGAACAGATAGCGCATCAATCCGGCGTTTTCGTCAAAGGCGCGTTCGTCCGCCATGTCGTCGAGTTCAAAGCTTGGGGGCAATGGGGCGGGCGGCTTGGGTTTGGCCGGCTTTTTTGGGGGCCGATTTTTGGGAGCCTCTGCCGAGGGGTCCTGTGGTGGGGCCGGCGGTTTGTCGGGACGTTTTGTTTTATTGGCCGGAGGCGTGGGGGCGCCGCTTTCAATGACAGCGATGCGTCCGGCCAAATCTTCCACCGCACCGGTCAGGGCCGAGAAACCCTCTTTCATGCGTTGGTCGGCCTCTTCCATGGCTTTGGTTTGCACTTGAAGTTTTTCTTCCAAGGCCAAATTCGGCACGGTTTCGATGTGGTCGATCCGGCGGCTCAAGCGGTCAATGGCCACTTCGATAGCGGCCACGGGCGTGTCCGTGTCTTCGGCTTGGCGTTTTTCAAGCCCGCGCAATCGGTCGCGCAAGCGGGTGAAGCTTTCGTCCAGATCATCGAATCGGGTGTCGATCTTGTCTTCAATCAGCCGCGCATTGTCCGATTGGCGGCGTTCCACGGTGGCGATGCGCGATTGCATGTCCACGATCTTTTCGTGGTGTCCTTCAGACGCTTCGTTGATGGACGAGATTTTTTCTTCAGCGGATTGGGCCTTGGCCATCAGCGCGGCGCGGTCTGCTTCGCGGGTCTTGCCCTGCCGGCCCACTTCGGTGGCCAGCGTATCGAGCGTCGATCCGATGGTTTTGATGGCTTCGGTTTGGCGTTTATCGGCAGCTTCAATGAAGGCGGTAATTTTGCCGATGGCTTCTTCCAAAATTTGGATCGCCGTTGCTTCGGCATTGCCGCCGCGGCTCGCCTCCATGAGGCTCACCCGCGTGCTGAGGTCGAAGAGGTCTTTGCTCAACCCCGACAGATAGGCGTGTTGATCGTGTTCGCTGGCCGCAAGGGTGGATTGCGATGCTTCCAGTTCCGCGGCGAGGTCGCGCAGCGACCCTTCCAACGTATCCAGGGTGAGCGCCCCTTGTGCCTGCGAATCCTGCAACCGGTCCAGCAAGCTCTTAATCGCATGGCGCACCGCTTCGACGGCGGCGGATCCTGGCTTGGCAGGCGGCACGGGATCGATGGTGTCCGACAACAACATCGGAGGTGCGGAATGCGCCGCGGTCGATCTATCGGTGTCCGCCGTTTCGATCAGACCGCTCAACCATTCGCCAAGGGAAAGGCCGGCGTCTTCGGCGGCGCGGTTGGCGGCCTGGCGGGTTTTCTTGTCGATGCCTTTAATGTTCCAGGGCAGCCGTGTGCTCATCGGGGATGCCCCCGAGTTTTAATAGTTACGCTCTTGGTTAGGCGTTTGAGCATCACACGGACCGAAATGAGGCGCACGGCGGCGCCCGAGACAAATCACTTGGTCCATGTCTCGCAATCTGGCGTTAATAAACGTTTAACCCTGATTAAGTGCTCACGGGCCCTGCATCAGAAGGGTCACATACACCCACTGGTCCGTGAACGCGGCCCCGACGCCGACCAATGTCATGCGCTGGTCCAGAATCAGGTCTCGGTGGTCTGGGCTGCCCATCCATCCCGATACACTGCGGCGCGCAAGAGCCGACAGGTTAGGGTCTTGGCCCGGCTCCAATTCGCTACTCCAGATATTCTCGCCGATCTTGCCCTGCACAAAGGTGACGCGTTTCCGGTGGCGCTCCAATGGCCCTTGGCCTTCAGGATTGACGTGGCTGAAGTAATTGCGGGTGGCCATGTCCAGAGAATGGGCCCGGGCGGTTGCTTTCAGGGCGTCGTTTTCTTCAAGCATGGTGGTGCGAATCCCCGCGATGCGCCGTTCCGCCAAAATATTGGTCAAGACCTGACGTTCCAGAAGCATCAGCAAACCATCATCCTGGGGAACGGCGTCCTGTTGCTGGGGGCCAGGGCCACCACATGATGCCAACATCACAAATGTGATGAGCGCGAAAAACGCCGGAAAACTGCGGATTTTTGAGAGATAAGGCATAATTTTACAATTCCCCAAGTTGACGTTCACGTAAACGTCAATTACGTAACCTTCAGAACATTTTGAGGCGAAACGACCAGGGACAGTCCGATCATGAATGACATGAATCCAACACCCGATACGAAACCCCTTTCTCCGACCTATTCCATATCACAGCTGGCGGCGGAATTTTCAGTTACACCGCGGGCAATACGGTTTTACGAAGATAAGGGTCTGTTGAGCCCAAGCCGGGCGGGTCAAACCCGCATCTACGCCCCCCGCGACAGGGTGCGCTTGATGCTGATCCTTCAGGGCAAGCGTGTTGGATTTACGCTGGCGGAAATTCGCGAGATGCTCGACCTTTATGACGTTAAGGATGGCCAGCAGACCCAACTTGAAGTGAGCTTAAAGAAATTCCGTGAGCGGATTGAAAGCCTAAAGCGCCAAAAAGACGACATCGACCAATCTATCGCTGGACTGACTGAGTCCATACAAATGGTGCAAACGATGTTGGACGAACGCGACCGGCAAGGTGAAGTGATGAACGAGCGCGTAGGCGACTCGTTCCTGGCTGCGGACTAAACGCACCCTTGCCACGGCGCATAAAACACATAGCTCAGTAACGATAGACTGCGAAGAATTTCGACGTCGATTCTTTATGATCAGACTGCAGACGACTGCTTGTTTTGAATTTATCTGATTGAGGACAAACGATGCCGACTTACACTGCCCCTGTACGTGATATGCAGTTCCTGCTTCACGATGTGCTCCAGATTGAGAAATACTCGAACCTGCCCGGATTTGCGGATGCGTCGGAAGATGTTGTGAACGCTATTCTGGAAGAAGGTGCGAAAATCACCCAAGAAGTTCTGCAACCCTTGAATGTTGTGGGCGACCAAGAAGGCTGTACGCTGAAGGACGGAAACGTAACGACGCCGACCGGCTTTAAAGATGCGTACAAACAATTCGTCGAGGGCGGGTGGCCAAGCCTCGCCGCGGACCCGAATTATGGCGGGCAAGGTCTACCCCATGTTGTGAATTCAGGCGTTATGGAAATGGTGTCATCCGCCAATATGGCGTTTGGCATGTATCCGGGCCTGAGCCACGGCGCCTATTCCGCCATTCACAATCACGGATCGCAGGAGCAAAAAGACATGTACCTGCCAAAGCTTGTGAGCGGCGAATGGACCGGCACCATGAACCTAACGGAACCACATTGCGGCACCGATCTTGGCCTCATGCGCACAAAAGCGGACCTGCAGGCCGATGGTTCTTACAAAATAACCGGCACCAAAATCTTCATTTCCGCCGGCGAACACGACCTTGCCGAAAATATCATTCACTTGGTGCTGGCAAAAATTTCCGGCGGCCCAGATGGCATTGGCGGTGTGTCGCTTTTTGTTGTGCCCAAATTTCTGGTCAATGACGATGGCTCGTTGGGCGCCCGCAATGGCGTAACGGTTGGGTCTATCGAACACAAGATGGGCATTCACGGCAACAGCACTTGTGTGTTGAACTATGAAGATGCCACCGGCTGGCTCGTCGGAGAAGAACACAAAGGCATGCGGGCCATGTTCACCATGATGAACGAAGCACGCTTAGGGGTTGGCCTCCAAGGTCTGTCCCAATCCGAAGTGTCGTACCAAAACGCGGTCACATACGCGAATGACCGTCTTCAAGGGCGGTCCATTTCCGGCACCAAAGAACCGGAAAAACCGGCGGACCCCATCATCGTTCATCCCGATGTGCGCCGTATGCTGATGAATCAGCGTGCTTTCAACGAAGGCGCCCGGGCTCTGGTCTTCTGGACTAGTTTGAAAGGCGACATTGCCACGAAGGGCGAAGGTGAAGGGGAGCGTGACGCGGCTGAAGATTATATGGGCCTGTTCACGCCGGTGGTAAAAGCCTATCTCACGGATCTTGGCTTTGCCCATGCGGTGAACGCGCAGCAAGTCTATGGCGGCCATGGCTATATTGCCGAATGGGGCATGGAGCAGTTTGTGCGCGATGCGCGCATCGCCATGATCTATGAAGGGGCAAACGGCATCCAAGCGTTGGACTTGGTGGGCCGGAAGCTCGCCCAGAATGGTGGCCGCGCCTTGTTCGCTTTCTTTAAAGAAGTCGATACCTTCGTCGCCGAGCGAGAAGGCAGCGAAAATCTCGCGACCTTCATCCAAGGTCTTAAGAAGGCTAAGGCAGACCTCGCCGACGCGACCGACTGGCTCATGAACAATGGCCTTGCCAATCCAGATGAAGCTGGTGCTGCTTCGACGGATTATTTGCATCTGTTCGGCTTGGTCACATTCGCCTATATGTGGGCCCTGATGGCGGAAACAGCACAGGCCAAGTTGGCCAATGGGGCTGCCGGAGACCCGTTCTATGAAAACAAGCTTAAGACCGGGCGCTACTTTGTTGATCGCATGTTGCCTGATACGGGCGCCTTGGTGTCGAAAATCAAAGCGGGGGCTGACTCCATGATGGCATTGGACGCAGAGGCGTTCTAAATAGATGCGCAACACCCACGGAGATTAGAAGAGGACCAGTATGTCGACGGCAGATATTGAAAAACCAAGTTACATGACGGAAGACATGGAAATTTTTCGCGATGCCGTCGGAAAATTTTTAGAGAAAGAAGCCGTTCCTCATAACGAGCGGTGGTCGAAAGAAGGTCAAATCGACCGCGATTTTTGGAACAAGGCGGGTGAGCAAGGGTTCCTCTGCACCTCGCTGTCCGATGACTATGGCTGTCCTGGTGGCAATTTTGCCCATCAGGCCGTCCTCACTTACGAAGCCACAAAGCACGGGGTTCAAGGGTGGGGCGAAAGCGTCCATTCCGGCATTGTGGCCCCTTACATAGAGCACTACGGCACCGACGAACAAAAGCAGCGTTGGTTGCCGAAACTGGCGTCGGGCGAAATGGTGGCGGCCATTGCCATGACGGAGCCGGGCACCGGGTCCGACCTGCAATCGGTCAAGACAACAGCCAAGCTTGATGGCAATCAATATGTGATCAATGGTTCGAAAACCTTCATCACCAACGGACAGCAAGCCAATCTGGTGTGTGTGGTTGCCAAGACCGATCCCACACAAGGCGCCAAGGGGATTTCGCTGGTCTTCGTCGAAACAGACGACGCCGACGGATTTCGGCGCGGACGCAACCTCGACAAGATCGGGTTGAAAGCCCAGGACACGTCCGAGCTTTTCTTCGACGATGTGCAGGTTCCCACGGCGAACCTGTTGGGCGACGAAGAAGGCAAGGGCTTCATTCAATTGATGCAACAGCTGCCTCAAGAACGACTGATCATCGCCGTGCAAGCCGTGGCGGCCATGGAAGCTGCCGTGGAAGAAACGGTGAACTACACGAAAGAGCGTAAGGCATTTGGCAAATCGGTGATGGATTTCCAGAACACCAAATTTAAGCTTGCCGAAGCCAAAACGATTACGCGTGTGGCCAAAGTGTTTGTCGATAAGTGCACAGAGCAGTTGCTCGCTGGAAAATTGGACGCCGAAACGGCGTCCATGGCCAAATGGTGGTGCACACAGCAGCAGTGCGAGGTCATCGACGAATGCCTCCAGCTGTTTGGCGGCTATGGCTACATGAATGAATATCCGATCGCGCGCATGTATGCGGATGCGCGCGTTCAGAAAATCTACGGCGGCACCAATGAGATCATGAAGGAACTCATCAGCCGCTCTCTGTGAGTGCATCGAAAACCCCAACGACGCGTCAAACAACGCCCCAAAGTCTACGGAGAAAGAAATGACAGATTGTTACATCTACGACACCGTCCGCACCCCGCGCGGTAAAGGCAAAAAAGACGGTTCTTTGCATGAAGTGACCGCGCTTGAACTGACCACCCAAACCCTGGAAGCGATCCGGGATCGAAATGATCTGGACACGGCGGAAGTGGACGACGTGGTATTGGGCTGCGTGAGCCCCGTGAACGAGCAAGGCGGCGACATCGCACGGATTGCGGTTCTCAATGCCGGGTATGATCAGAGTGTTTCTGGCGTACAGGTCAACCGGTTTTGTGCGTCTGGCTTGGAAGCGGTGAACTCGGCGGCCGCTCAGGTGATGGCCGGTCAGCACGACATGACCATTGGTGGCGGTGTGGAAAGCATGAGCCGGGTGCCCATGGGTTCCGACAAAGGGTCTTGGGCAACAGATCCGTCGATTGCGTTTGATTCCTATTTCTTGCCGCAAGGCATCGGCGCGGACCTGATTGCGACGATCGACGGGTTCAGCCGCGATGACGTGGATGCCTATGCCATGGAATCCCAAAAACGTGCCAAACAAGCCTGGGACGAAGGCCGGTTCGACAAATCCATCATGCCGGTGAAAGACATTAACGGCCTGACAATTCTGGACAATGACGAACATATGCGTCCGGAAAGCACGATGCAGTCCTTGGCGTCCTTGAAGCCGTCCTTCGCGGATCAAGGCGCGTTTGCCTTCGATGCGGTCGCTCAGCAACGCTATCCGGAAGTGGAATCGCTTAACCACGTACACCATGCGGGCAACTCGTCCGGCATTGTGGATGGGGCTGCTGCTGTTCTGTTGGGCAATAAAGAAATCGGCGAAAAGCTTGGCCTGAAGCCGCGCGCCCGCATTAAGTCTTTCGCATCCATTGGGTCGGAACCGGCGATCATGCTGACCGGCCCGTCCTACGTCACCGAAAAAGCGCTCAAGCGTGCCGGCATGAACGTGGACGACATCGACCTTTACGAACTCAACGAAGCGTTCGCCTCTGTTGTGTTGCGCTTCATGAAGGTGCTGAACATTGACCACGACAAGGTCAATGTGAACGGTGGTGCGATTGCCATGGGTCACCCGCTGGGTGCAACGGGTGCGATGATTTTGGGCACGGTGTTGGATGAGCTCGAGCGCAGCGATAAAGAAACCGCGCTGACCACGCTGTGTGTGGGTGCCGGTATGGGCACGGCCACCATCATCGAACGCGTTTAGTCTTTTACATAAAACGAAATTCCGTACACATCGGAAAACTCCACAGGAGAGATTGATATGTCTTGGGAAAACATGACATTGGACGTGGATGGCGACGGCATCGCCCTGTTGACGTGGGATATGCCCGGACGCTCCATGAATGTTCTGGGTGCTGGCTCCATGAGCGACTTCGCGGAAGTGATCCAGAAGGTAATGACGGACGATGCCATTAAGGGCCTCGTCATCACCAGCGGGAAGCCTGCCTTTATCGCAGGCGCCGATTTGAGCGAAATGGAGGGCAGTGCCTCTGGGGCCGGGGCGCCTAAGTCTGAAGAAGACCGCATTCGCGCTCAATATGAAGGCGGCCTGAAATTCAACATGTTGCTGCGCCAGCTTGAAACCTGCGGCAAGCCGGTGGCGGCGGCCATTAATGGCACGGCGTTGGGTGGCGGCTTGGAAGTGTGTCTGGCAACCCATTACCGCGTTGCGTCGGATAATCCGAAAACGCAGTTGGGTCTTCCGGAAGCAAAAGTCGGATTGCTGCCGGGTGGCGGCGGTACCCAGCGGTTGCCACGCCTCATTGGCTGTGCGGCGGCATTGCCGTTGATCATGCAAGGCACGGCGCTCAACCCGCAAAAAGCCCTGAAGCAAGGGGTGATCCACAAAGTGGTACCGGCGGATGAGTTGATCGCGGACGCAAAGCGTTGGATTAAGGAAGACGGTGATCCGGAGCAGCCTTGGGACAAGAAAGGCTTCCGTATCCCTGGTGGGGGCCCTTACGATGCGGGCGGCGGAATCACCTGGGTCATGGGCAATGCCATGCTCCGCAAAACCACCTTCGGCAATTTCCCGGCGCAGAAATACATCATGCGCTGTGTTTACGAAGGTGTTCAGGTTCCCATCGAAGCCGGCATTCGCATTGAGCAGCGCTATTTCGTCAAGCTGTTGAACGATCCTGCATCGCGCAACATGATCCGCTCTCTGTTCTTGTCGAGCCAAGAGCTTAACAAGCTTGCGCGCCGGCCGAAGGATGTGCCCACCACGGACATTAAAAAGATCGGCGTCTTGGGTGCCGGTATGATGGGCGCGGGGATCGCTTATGTGTCCGCCATGGCGGGTATTGAGGTGGTGCTGATCGACCGCGATCAAGCAGCGGCAGACAAAGGCAAGGACTATTCTGTCAAACTTCTGGATAAGGCGATTTCCAAGAAACGTCAGACAGAAGAAGGCAAAGAAAAGATCCTTGGTCTGATTACATCGACCACCGATTATGATCTTCTGAAGGGATCGGACCTCATCATTGAGGCCGTGTTCGAGGATCGTGGCATCAAGGCAGACGTGACCGCCAAGGCGGAAGCGCAAATTGCGGACGATGCGATCTTTGGATCGAACACATCCACACTGCCGATCACGGGACTGGCGGAAGCAAGCGCGCGTCCGGAAAACTTCATCGGCATTCACTTCTTCTCTCCGGTGGATCGTATGCCGCTTGTGGAAATCATCCGGGGTGAGAAGACCTCCGATGCCGCTTTGGCACGCTCCATGGACTATGTGAAAAAGATCCGCAAAACACCGATCGTGGTGAACGATAGCCGCGGCTTCTACACCTCGCGCGTCTTTGGCACCTATGTGGGTGAAGGCGTTGCCATGTTGTCCGAAGGGGTGACGCCGGCGCTCATCGAAAATGCCGGTAAGATGACGGGCATGCCCGTTGCACCGCTGGCGTTGAACGATGAAGTGTCCTTGGAACTGGCGTACCACGTGCGGGAACAGACCAAAAAAGACCTGGGCGACAAATACAAAGCCGGACCTGCGGACACGTTGCTCGAAGAAATGGTGATGAAGCGTGGCCGTAAGGGCAAGAAGAATGGCAAAGGCTTCTATGATTATCCGGAAGATGGTCAAAAGCGCTTGTGGCCAGGTTTGAGCGAAATCATCCAAAAATCGGATGAACAGCCGGATGTGGACGAGCTCAAGAAGCGCTTCTTGTACATCCAAGCGCTTGAAACAGCACGCTGTTTTGAAGAAAACGTTCTGACCGATGTGCGGGATGCCGATGTGGGCGCGATCATGGGCTGGGGCTTTGCGCCTTATACCGGTGGCCCTCTATCCTTCATCGACACCGTCGGCGTCAAAGAATTTGTTGAAGAATGCGATCGCTTGGCGCAAAAGTACGGCGAACGATTCATGCCGACACCCCAACTGCGGGAAATGGCGGAAAAGGGCGACACCTTCTACAAGCGGTTTGACCCAAAAAAGGCCGCAGCCTAAGGCTATCGGAATAACAAAAGGCGTCAAAAAAGACACCGGACTACAATGGGGGCGGGCTTGGAGCAATCTAAGCCCGCCCTTATCGTTTATCCCCCTTGAGGATTGGGCCTTTCGTCCTCATATCTAGGAAAGATTTTTCCGGTCGCAAAGGGGCGCAATGACTGAGGCATCAGCACCTGTGGAAACGGGGATTACGCCCCGAAACCTTCAGTTCGATTTCAACGAAGATCTGCCACTGGATTGGCATTCCGGCGACCCGGCCATTACCCATCTTTACGACGCGCTGTCGCTGACATTTCCCGAAGGGGAAAAATTCTTCGTGGACAGTGTGCGCCATTATGAGGATCGCATTACCGACCCGGTTCTTAAGGCTCGGGTGCGGGATTTCATTCAACAAGAAGCCATTCATGCGCGCGAGCACCGCAGCTATAACAAACTGCTCGCCCGTCATGGGGTCGATACGTCGTTTGTGGACTGGCTGATGAAACACGGTGTCGGCGCCATGCGCCGTATGCCGGCCAAGTTTCAACTGGCGGTGACCTGCGCGGACGAACATCTCACGGCCCTCTTTGCAGAGGCTATTCTTTCCGACCCGCGCATCATGAAAGAGGCGCACCCGTTCTATCAGGATCTATGGCGCTGGCATGCCATGGAAGAAGAAGAACACAAGAGTGTCGCCTACGATGTCTACCAGACCGTTAGCGGTGGGGTGAGCGGCTACTTCTTGCGCATTGCGGCCATGTTGTTCGTGGCGCAAGATATTCTGATCGGCATCCCCCTGATGCAAATCCACCTTATGCGCAAGCGTGGACAATTGTTCAATTGGGCGTCCTGGCGCAACGCCGCGCGGCATATGTGGGTATCGCCCGGTATTTGGCGGCGTCTTTGCGTGGGTATTTTGGATTATTACCGCCCAGGATTTCACCCCGATCAACGGGACTGTGGACCGGAAGTTGCCAAGTGGCGCGCGCTCTATGTGGAAACCAAGAAGCGCGAAGCTGTCACCCACCCGCAGCTGTTTGCCGCGGATGGGTGATGGATATTAAGCGGCCTGTGGTTCGTACGCTTCGGGCTCTGGTTCCGGCGCGCTGGCACCGCCACCGGATTCGATTAAAGCCCGGCGAAACACCAAAGGTTTCGCAATGGTGGGCAGATTGAGTTTGCCGATGTCGGCGCTGTGGATCACCACTTGGCCATAGCCGAGGATGCGGCCCCAAAATCCTTGCACAAGCGTTACATGCAATATGCGGCTGGTCATCAATTCATCCGTATACCGAGAGATAAGCCCTCTTTTGTAAACGAAGCGGTGATTGGTCACCACCAGTTCGGTTGTGTTTTTACGGATAGTCCGATGGATGAAGATGTAAAGACCGATGAGCGCCCATCCCAGAAATATCAGCCAAAAAAGAGAGGTTAGCGTATACGTCCAATGGAACCGCCCGACAGCTAGAATTTCTTCGTCTGGGGCTAAAGTGCTTAGCGTATATCGCATATATCGTCTCTCCTCCTATCGTGACATACAAATGGTTCAAACGCGCTCCTTACAGATGAAAACAAGTGCCGTGCTTGATTTTGAAATGGGTGTTTTGAGGTGCGTTTTCAATGCCATGCAGCCATGAATCGGCACGGTTTTCCGGCTCAAGAGACGAAAAACGACAATCTACAATGCTGTGTGAAAACTAGTTGTCGCGCGTGAGATCCGCCCGTACGCGGCGGGTGACGGCTCCGTCTTTGAACCGAATGAACGTGACGTCCAGCCCGTCCTCCGTCAGGGTACGGATATAACTGGTAACGTCATAAGACCCATTCGGCTTCACCTGAACGCTGTTCACGATGATTGAATTGTCGACGATGTTGGCCCAAGTGGACGGCACGCCCGCGAGTGGGTCACCGGTTCCAACCGCGTCGAACCGTTTGCCGTCCGCCGAGGGGGCAAAGGTCAGGCTTGCCGATTTTTCTTTCAGGGAAATGTCGGCATCGTCGCCCGAGGAGACGAAATAAGTGGTCCAGGTGAGTTTAAAGCCTTTTTCCGTGGGCTCGATGACAACGGCCAAGTCGCGGTGGCTGATGTCGCTGGTCTCCAGCGCGCCCGAATCGGCAATGCCAACGCCGGTAAATTGGCCATAAAAATCTTCCAATGGCCGGTCTTCCGCAAAGGAAAGGCCCCAGGAAGCCGCCAAAAACACCAACGCTGTGGCGAAACTACGCATACCCCACTCCTTCTATTGGTGCCCAAACCGTTGCATCCCGCACCATTGTGCCTATTTTGACGAAAAATAGCGTCCGCGTCATCAGGAATTCGGCAGGAAATTCTGAGGACGAAAGGCCAGCAGTTGAGGGACCTATGACAGTGGGGCAATTCCAGCGCAAATCATTGGCGCTGCCAGACGGCGACATATCCTATTTGGAGCGATCCGGGCCGGGCGTGGCACTGGTCTTTTTGCACGCCAATGGCTTTAACGGCCAAACCTATCGGCGCATCTATGACGCCCTGTCGGAAGACATTCACCTCATTGCGCCCGATATGCGCGGTCATGGGCGCACCACGCTGACGGCGGACCCCGAGCGATTGAAAAGTTGGACGCAATATCGGGATGACATGACCACTTTCATCAACAGCCTGCCAGTGACAAAAAACCGGCCCTTGGTGATGGCGGGGCATTCCATGGGCGGCACCACAAGTGTCATGGTCGCCCATGATCATCCCGGGCGTGTCGCTCATTTGTTTCTGATGGATCCGGTGGTGTTCCCGACGCCCAATATTGTTGAACGGATCATTCTGCCTTTTATGGTGCGCAGTAATCTCGCAGAGGGGGCAAAGCGCCGGCGCTTTCAGTATCCGGATCGGGATACTGTGTTTAAGTCTTATCAGGGGCGCGGGGCATTTGTGACCTGGCCGGATGATATGCTGCGCGATTATATTTCTGGGGGCACGGTGGACGATGGCGATGGGGGCATCCGCTTGGCCTGTGCGCCTGCCTGGGAAGCGGCAAACTTCTCGTTAAGCTTCAATGATGTGTGGCGGGATTTTGGCCATGTGACCTCCGAGGTTACGTTGTTTCACGCAATGGAAATGGGGGCTACGTGTCCCCCCCGACGCGCGAAAATGCTGCAGCGACAAAAACCGGAAATGAAACGTGTGCAGATGGATGGTGCAAGCCACTTTCTGCCGATGGAATATCCGGAACGGATGGCCGAGGAAATCAATCAGATCTGCGATGGGTTGAAATCGCAGATTTTCAATGCGAACGCCCAGTAATCGCCGGTTTCCAAACCGACCTTTCCCCGCTACGATCCGCTGAGAAAAAAAGAAAAGGCGGGCCTAATGACGACGACAATATTCTCCGCGCGGAAAATCATCACCATGGATCCCTCCAAACCGTCTGTCACCCATGTGGCGGTGCGCGATGGCCGTGTGTTGTCAGTCGGCACGTTGGATGAGGTCAGCCAGTGGGGCGATGCGCACCATGATGACCGCTTTGAGGATAAAGTGCTCATGCCCGGCTTGATCGAAGGACATTCGCACATCATGGAAGGGTCGGTTTGGGACCATCCTTATGCGGGGTTCTACGACCGAACGGGACCCGACGGCACCACTTGGCCGGGCCTCACTTCCATTGACGCCGTCGTTGACAGGCTGCGCGCGGCGTCGGATGCCATCGACGATCCAAATGCACCTCTTATGGCGTGGGGCTTCGACCCGATCTTTTTTGGTGAACGCCGTATGTGTGCTGCGGATCTTGACCGGGTGTCCACAACGCGGCCGGTGGTGGTGCTGCATGCGAGCCTCCATTTCCTCAACACCAACAGCGTTGTTCTCGAACAGGGTGAGATTACGTCTACCACCAATGCGCAAGGGGTGATGAAAGACGCGAACGGCAACCCCACGGGCGAACTCGCCGGCATGGTGGCCATGTATCTGGCCATGAAAACCATCGGCTACGATATGATGGACGCGTCCACCAGCCCCTCGTCGCTATGGAATTTTGCACGGGTCGCGCAATTGGCCGGGGTGACGACGGCCACCGATCTGCATAGTGCGCTGGACGATAAAATTGTCGACCGTTTCGTAAAAGCCACGTCCGATCCTGGATATCCGGTGCGGATTGTGCCGGCCTTTGGCGGGACCTTGTTACCGCCTCAAGAAGGGGTGCAGCGCCTGCAATCGGTGATGGATAAATCGACGGACAAAGCCGTGTTCGGCATTGTGAAACTGGTGCTTGACGGGTCGATCCAAGGGTTTACGGCGCGCTTGAAGTGGCCCGGCTATTTCAATGGCCATGAAAATGGCCTGTGGTATATCGATCCGAACGAGGTGGAAGGTATTTTGCGGGCCTATCATGAAGCTGGTTTCCAAGTACATATGCATACAAACGGCAATGAGGCGACGGATTTGGCCTTGGATGCGGTGGAAGCGGTTCTCACCACCAATCCGCGTCCTGATCATCGCCATACCTTGCAACATTGTCAGATGGCGGATGAAGCCCAGTTTCAGCGCATGGCGGCCTTGGGGGTAGGGGTAAACCTGTTCAGCAATCATGTGTATTACTGGGGCGAAGCCCATAAAGCGCTGACTTTGGGGCCGGACCGCGCGGCGAAAGTGGATAATGCTGGCGCGGCTCTTGAGAATGGCGTGGATCTGTCGATCCATTCCGACGCCCCCATTACCGCGATTGGGCCCTTGTTTTCGGCATGGTGCGCCGTCAATCGGCTGACCTCGGAAGGTGACCGGTTGGGGGGCGAGGCGGAAGCCATCACCCTCGACGAGGCGCTTTACACCATCACCATGGGGGCGGCGCGATCGCTCAAAATGGACGACCGCATCGGCAGCATTGAAGTGGGTAAGTTCGCGGACTTTGCGGTGTTGGAAGATGACCCGTACGAACTGGGAGGGGCGGCGCTGAAAGATTGCCGTATCTGGGGCACGGTGCTCGGGGGCACGGTCTTCGAAGCTCCGGTCGATGCACCGACCGCGTAAATGCCGGTTCCGTTGACGATCATCGGTGGGTTTTTGGGCAGTGGCAAAACCACATTGCTCAATCGCATCTTGTCGCAACCGCAAGGGCGCTGTTTTGCGGTGATCGTGAACGACTTTGGCGATATCGCCATCGACGAAGATCTGATCGCGTCCCACGATGGACAAACCATTGCACTTGCCAATGGGTGCGTGTGTTGCACCATCGGTGACAATTTTTTGCGCACTTTGCTGGATACTTTAAAACGCGATCCGCAGCCGGATCATATTGTGGTCGAGGCCAGTGGCGTGGCGGACCCGGCCCGCATCGCGGAGATCGCCGCGATCGAAAAAGATCTTACCCTAGACGGGGTTATTATTTTGGCGGATGCAGCCGGATTGGAACGTCAGGTTGCGGATTCACGATTGGTGGACACAGTAGAACGTCAGGTCGATAGTGCGGACATTGTGGTCCTCAATAAAACGGATCTCGCTGATGAGATGAAGGTTGCCGCCTGTCGCGACTGGATAAGGCGCCGCCGCCCCAATCTTCCGATAACCACCACTCACCAGGCGAACGCGCCGTTTGAATTATTGTTCGGCATTGAAAAACGCCCCGCCAATGATGATCACGCACATAGCCACGATATTCCCTTTGAAACGCAAGCGTTTGAAACGGATCAGATGGTGTCGAAAAACGATCTAGAAAATGCACTTCGCGATCTAGCCCCTCACATCGTTCGGGCCAAAGGAATTCTTAAAACCGGCGATGACGACTGGTCTGTTGTTCAACTGGTCGGTGAGCGGATCGATTGGTCTGCCGCCGCAAGCCGGGAGGGTGACGTCTCCCGTCTTGTGGTGATCGGTCCGGCGCCTTTGCCTGATTTATCGCAGCTCGACCGGCTGTTTTAATCAACTTAACGGAGCTTATGCGATCTTCATCTTTTCGAGAATTGCACGAAATTCATCTGGAATGGGAACGGCTTTGCGCGCCACCAGATCGAGGGAGATGGCGACAGCTTCCGCTGTGGCGACGGACTCGCCGCTCTCGGCGTCGAACATCCAATGGCCCCACGTGTAGGCTTTATCTGAAATCGATATCAGCCCACTGCGGACGCACAGAATGTCTCCCGCTTGCGGGCGCTTGTGATAATAGGTTCGATACTCAAGCGCTGCGCCGCCGATAGTGCCCATTTCGGACCGATCTTCGCCGCGCGTTGCCGCCAGCATGTTGGGGATTCCATCCGAAATATGTCCGATGTAAAGGCGGTTCATCATGTAGCCGTCCGCGTCGCAATCGGCATCCTTGACCATGGCCTGATAGATGGGGATAAGCCGTTGGGCTTTATCGTCTTGCAACTTCAACCGTTCCGGCTCGGTCTCCAGTGAAAGTCCACGGGGTTGGGCATGTTTTGGCGTCGCTACTGTGTAGTCCGCGACGCGCGCAAGGGCGTTTTCCGGGAATGCCGTAAGGGCGGTGCCGGCCGGGTTGGACAACACCGCGTTTCCTGTGAGCGTAGCCATGACATCGTCGGTGGCGGTGTTGCGGATTTCTAGAACGAAGCGCAGCTTATCTGAACTCGCCTCTGCAAAGCCCCCCATCACATAAAAGGGGGCACCGGGCCGCAGCTCCCGCAGAAAACGAATGTGATGGCTAACGGCCCGAAGGCGCAGGCCTTGCTCACGCAGTTTGCCGGGGCCAAGCCCAATGGCGTTTCCAAGGGACGCAATGCCGGATGTTGCATGCGCCACATAGAATTGAACGTTCATGTGGCCCATGACGTCACATTCCCAGGTCTGAACACTGGAACGGCAGACCTCAATCATTTCACCCATAAATCAATTATCCTCTGCGGTACTAGAATTTGAAAAAGTCGGCGCTCACGCCGGGCGCGATCGGATCACCGCTGTCGCGTTCTTGGACAGCTTTTTTAAAGCCCACCTCTTCCGCGCGCCGCTTGAACCAAACACCTTCAGGCGAATGGCGTGTGATCCCATCAAAAATCGTGGCGAACATTTGGGTCTGTGTAAGGCCCATGCTTTCATAGGCCTGATTGATCATCAGCTTCTGCATCATCAATTGATTGCGGGGTACGCCTTGCATGCGTTCCGCCAACGACTGAACGGCTCCATCCAATTCCCCTTCCGGCACGGCGTCCAGCACCAGGCCCATCTCTTTCGCTTCGGCACCCGTAATCAGGTCACCGGTTAGGAGCATGCGTTTGGCTTTCTCCGCCCCAAGACGATAGACCCACATGGCTGTTGTGGGGCAGCCCCACACGCGCGCGGGCGGATAGCCGATTTTCGCGGTTTCTTCCATGATCACAAAGTCGCAAGACAGTGCAATGTCGCTGCCGCCGGCGACGGCGTGCCCCCTCACTTTTGCGATTGTTGGTTTATAGGACCGCCACAGGGAAGAGAAATCCTGTGTGTTCTGATACATCATATTGAAATCGGCCATCGGGTCCCAAGGCTGTTCCGCTTTTTGAGAGGCTTCATTGCCGCCCGGCTTTTCGGCGAAATCGATCAAATCATAGCCCGCACAAAATGAACGCCCCGCGCCTGTGAGAATAATCACGTGGACCTGATTGTCTTCATTCGCTTTCTCTACGGCCTGGCGGATTTCCGAAGGCATGCCCGACGCGATCGCATTGAGGCGCTCCGGACGATTAAGAGTGATTGTCGCGATGCGGCCGTCGGTTTTGTAAGTAAGGGTTTGGAAGGGCATGGGCGGCTCCTGAGGCGATTCCTGGAATGGACAGTTATTCTAACCTAACAGCGGAATTCAGAGCCTGCACGAGGCACTTTTGTGAGGCCGTGAGGCGCTTGTGGGCGCTGCGTCAATGCGGTGCCATTCGAGCGGATTGCGTGAATTCGGCCAAGATTAATCTTGACTAAATGACCAGAAAGGACCATATGGTCATTTATGGATGCTTCAGAACTTGATTATGCGATTGAAATTATGGACGGCTTTCTTTGGCCGGACGAGGACGTGAAGCAGCGGCAAAAACGTGAACGTATTTTGCATGCGGCCACTGATCTCTTTCAGCGTTTAGGGTACCGCAAAACAAGCATTGATGATGTTGCGAAGCAGGCCGGGGTCGCAAAAGGAACGGTCTACCTTTACTATCGAAACAAGGCGGAATTGGTATACCACGCCATATCCCTTGAAGAACGTCAGTACCTGGAGCGTATGCGTCCGTTGGCGGAAGAAACGCTTACGCCACGTGAACGGTTGATTTCTTTCCTCAAAATCTGCGGAAACATGATACGCGAGATGCCACTGACATCGAGCCTTGTACAAGGCGATCATGAGATCGCAATAGCCATGCAAGAAGTCGATAAAAGCTTCGTTGCGAACGCGAATTCCCTGCAGGTCGATTATGTCGCCCATCTATTAGAAGATGCCTCTCCTAAGCAAAAGTCAAAAAGCGAGCTGCGTTTACAAGCGCGCATCCTCGTTGACATCTATTTCTCTCTCTCAACGTCGGGTTTGATGAATCCGGGGCAGATGGATTGGGATGAGTATGTGGAGTCACTGGTCGATCTGTTGGTGAATGGACTAATCGGGACAGACGCCGGCGCGCGTCTTGGCGCCGGAACCCAGATCCGGCGCGATCCAAAGAAAAGCAAAAGAGTACGCGTGTGAGAATAGAGAGTGTTGTCAACGTCGAAGGGCTCTCACTTAAGAACCGTTCCAATCGGACGACGTGAATATTGTGTGACGCGGCTGTACTCATACATAGAAGACAATGGCCGCTTAGGGGAAATCCACCCGTGTTCGGGTGTAATAGGAAGCAAAGTCATGATCCGGAAAATTGCCAGTCTGTGTTTGGTCGGCTTGGTCGCAGTCGCCGCGCTGAATAATGCCGCTGTCCGCGCTGAAACGCGGGATGCGAATGCCCTGCTCGACCTAGTGGATGATTTGTATCGGGGAGATTCGTCTGAAGGACAGATGAGCATGGTGATCGTCACGGAAAATTGGACCCGGACATTGGTCGCTGAAATGGCCTCTAAGGGAAAAGACAATACCTTCATTCGAATCCTAGAGCCTAAAAAGGAGCGCGGCACCACCACATTGCGGGTCGGCAAGGATATTTGGAACTACCTGCCCAAGGTCGACCGCGTCATTAAGCTGCCGTCGTCCATGATGAGCGTGTCCTGGATGGGCAGCCATGTCACGAACAACGACCTGGTCCGGGAAAGTCGGTTCTCGGAAGATTTCAACTGCGCGATTGCTTTCGACGGTGAGAAAGAGGGACAGGCAATCATTGAGATTGATTGTTTGCCGTTGGAGGATGCCGCCGTTGAATGGGGGAAAGTTGGGCTTACCCTTGACGCTGCAAAAGAATTGCCGATGGAAGTGCGCTACTTCGACGAAGATCTGGTTCTTGCGCGCACCATCACTTACAGCAATTTGCGCCTGGTCGACGACAGGGAAATGCCCACAACCATGATCGTGATCCCAGCCGATGAACCGGAAGAGAGCACGACGGTTACCTATGACAAGATTACCTTTGATGTGGACATTGCGGACGATTTCTTCTCAATCCGTCGCTTGCGGGAGAACTAGGGGGCGCCATGGAAGCGTATCGCATAGCTTGGCGCAATCTGTGGCGCAATCGGACCCGTACACTGATCACCATGGCGTCGATCGTGTTCTGTTCGGCAACGTTGATTATGGCCGATGGTCTAACCCGCGGCATGGTGAGCGATCTGGAACACAATGTGACCCAATTGTTTTCCGGGGAAGCGCAAATACATGCGGAAAAATACCGTCGCGAACGGTCAATCTTTCAGACGGTGGAATTGGATGCGGACACGCTCAGCGCGCTAGAGACCCAAGGGATTGAGGTTGTGCCGCGCCTGTTTGGGTTCGGGCTTGTGTCGAACGGTCCGAAATCAGCGGGTGGTGCGTTTTGGGGTATTGATCCGGAAAAAGAGAGTGCGACCTTTGAACTTGCAAATTATGTGGACAAGGGCCGCTTCGTCACCGCCGCAGATGAGGGGGGCGTGGTCATTGGCCGAAAACTCGCCAAGATCTTGAATGTTGGTGTTGGTGACGAATTAATCGTGGTGGTGGAGGCCGCCGACGGGTCGATTGGCGCGGAGCTTTATCGTGTTTCTGGGATTCTAAAATCGGTAGCGGATGGTGTGGATCGCACGGTCGTTCTAATGAACGAGCGCGATTATCGAGAGCTTTTTAGTCTTTATGGCAATCAGTTTCACGAATTTGCCGTGAACACCAAAGGCGAGATGGTTTTGGATGACTTATCCGCGACCATCAAACAATTTGTGCCCGACCATGAAACCAAAACCTGGAAAGAACTGACCCCCGCATTGGCTGAAATGACGGAAATGGCAAACAACGCGATCGTGATTATTTTGGCGATTTTCGGTCTAGCAGCCGCTTTGGGCGTTGCGAACACGGTGCTCATGTCGACCTATGAACGCATGTGGGAATTCGGTGTTCTCAAGGCCGTGGGCACAAGACCGCGCAGTATTGTGGCCGGGGTGGCACGTGAAACCGGACTGCTCGCGTTGTTTGGGTGCATCCTTGGAGCAGTCGCGGGCATCGTCGGGTCCCATTACCTGACGGTCGTTGGTATTGACATCACGGCCTATTCCGACGGTCTTTCCATGGAAGGGGTGGCTTTTAATCCGATCATTCGGGCGGACCTTAACCTTGCGGCCGCTGCCGCGGGCGTTTCAGGATTGTGGCTACTGTGTTTGATCGCCGCGTTTTTTCCAGCCTATTCAGCGGCCCGCATGGACCCGCTAGATGCCATGCGCAAGGGAGATATGTGAACCATGTTTCAACAATTCCGACTTGCGTGGCGCAGTATCTGGCGACAAGGGCGCCGAACGGCGATCACTGTTTTCGTCATCACCTTTGGTCTGTTTCTCATCATTATTCTGACCACTCTCGAAGAAGGCATGATCCGCAGTGTGATTGACAATGGGGCCGAGCTTCAGGCGGGTCACGTGACCATTGAGCATCAGGACTACCGGCTTGCGCCGTCGGTCTCGCTGTCTGTGCGGAACGCCGACGCTCTGGCGGATGAGTTTCAGCAATTGCCGCAAGTGCGGTCCGCGAAGCTCATTGTCAGTGGCGAAGGCGTCGCCCGTTCCGGGGCGGGGGCGTTCGGCATTCTCATTGCGGGGGTGGTGCCGGATCTGGAGCGCCAGACCTCTCCCTTGGCGGAAAAGATTGTTGAAGGGGACTATCTGGAGGAGTCCGATAAGAAACGCATCGTCATCGGCACTGTCCTGGCGGAACGGCTGAAGCTTAAGCCGGGCAAAAAACTGGTGATCGCGACAAATGACGCGAATGGAGAATTGGTCGAACGGCTCTATCGCGTAAAAGGTATATTCCGTACCGGGACGGATGAGGTGGATGGATCTCTTATCCATATGCAATTGGACGCCGCGCGGGATTTGTTTGGCCTGCCCGAGGGGAGTGCCACACAAATCGGTCTGGTGATGGAATCTCTCGACCGATTGGCGTCGTTTTTGCCCCTTGTTGAGAAAAAACTTTCGGGTGATCCGGACCTTGCGGTCCATCCTTGGCAAACGATCATGCCCGGCGTGGCGGGATATGTGACGGTCGAGCGCGCCAGCTACATGATCATGGAAGGGTTTCTGATCGCCATGGTGTCCTTTACGATTTTGAACACCTTGCTGATGTCGGTCACGGAACGGAAAAAAGAATTTGCCACCATCATCGCATTAGGGGGGCGTGGCGGCGATTTGCGATTGCAGGTTTTCTTTGAGGCCGCGTTGATCGCCCTGTTGGGCATATTTTTCGGTGGCTTGTTAGGTGGATATGTTGCGTATCATTATTCCAATGCAGGCATTGATCTGGCCACATTCGTGCCCAGTGGCGAAGTCGACATTGCGGGTGTTGCCGTTGATACAACCATCTACCCATTGGTCACGCCCCGTCTTATGGCGTTCATGTGCGGATCCATCTTGGTGGTGACACTCTTGCTTAGCCTCATTCCAATCAGCCGCGTCACGCGCATCTCCATTGCAAACCTACTGCGTTAGAGGGACCTATGACTGCTATTGTCGAAACGCGAGATTTGGTCAAAACCTTTGGGAAGGGAGATATCGCCGTACATGCGTTGCGCGGCGTGAACCTTGCCATTAATGCCGGCGAATTCACGGCCATGGCCGGACCGTCGGGGTCCGGCAAAAGCACCCTGCTGAATATGATCGGATGTTTGGATCAGCCGACCAGCGGCGATGTGTTGATTGAGGGAATTGCCACGCGAAAGCTAAGAGCAATGGCGCTGTCGGATTTGCGCCGGGATCGCATTGGCTTTGTGTTTCAGAATTTCAATCTGATCCCCGTTATGACAGCGATTGAAAACGCCGAATACATTTTGATGCTGCAGGGAAGGCCACTGAAAGAGCGTCGTGATCGCGTGCGTGACTTGTTCGATCAAATGGGGCTGGGCGGCATGGAGCATCGGTTTCCCAACCAGCTGTCCGGCGGACAACAGCAACGGGTATCCATTGCGCGGGCGGTGGCCGCGGAACCGGCCCTTGTGTTGGCGGATGAACCGACGGCAAATGTGGATTCGGAAACGGGTCTTGCGTTGATCGATTTGATGCTCGAACTCAATGAGAAACGTGGGGTAACGTTCCTCATTTCAACCCATGACAATATGGTGATGGAACGGGCGCATCGGTTGATCCGTATGCGCGACGGGCAAATTGAAGAGCGTGCCGCGGCGTGACACGGATCTCCACCAGTGTGTGCGTTTTCGCGTGGCTGGCACTTGCGGTACCGCCCGCGTTTGCAACGGATATCGGGGCCAATCTTCGAGGGGGTGGCTTTGCCTCGCGTGTTGATGGGGAAAACGCGGCGCAAGGTTTTCTGAATGGCAGGGCCACCATTGAAACCGACATCGGTGCTGGGATTGAGTTCGAAGGCCATCTTTTCGGAACTGCCCGCGTGTTGTCCGATCCGGCTGATGGGCTGATTCCGGAACGTGTTGGCCATGGTCAATATCGCGCTATTGATCTGCTTGCGGATAACGGGAGTGGAAATGATGGCCAGGTCCTTACCTTTGTGGACCGCTTTGTGTTCCGTAAATCGTTTGGCGATTTGGACGTGTCGATCGGCCGCCAAGCGGTGACTTTTGGCAAAGCCTATTTCTGGAATCCGCTCGATGTTTTCCGTCCGTTTGCAGCCGAACAAGTCAACCGAGACTATAAAGCAGGTGTGGATGCCGTTCGCGTCGATTGGGAATTGGACAGTTTCTCCGGCATCACCGTGGTGTCGGTTTTAGGGCAAGAAGTGGACCCCCTCGGCGCCCCCATCGGGCGTGACCGCGAGGTCACTGCGGATACCTATGGCTCCGCCCTGATCGGGCGATATGCAGCCTATGTGGATGGTTGGGACATCGCTCTTCAAGGCGGCAAGGTCTATGGCGGCTTACAGATTGGCGCTGCCGCCGTGGGCGAAATTAGCGTCGTGCAAGTGCGCCTTGAGGGCGCCTATTTCGATGCGCGCCGCGTGCCTCAAGGGCCAGCGCTGACAGTGCGGGATGGTGTGCGCCAGCTGTTTACGGATCATTTTCAGGCGGTATTTGGGGCGGGGTATCGCTGGCCCAACACGCTGCAGATTGATGGGGAGTATTTTTACAATGGCGCTGGCGCGCCGGATGATCAATTGGTGGGTCTTTTTCGCGTGGCGGTGGGGGCTTCACAGCAAATCAACCGTCATTTAGTGGGGTTGCGCGGCAGCTATGAAATCACACCGATCCTCATTGGCAACCTCACCGCGATCCACGGAGTATCCGATGATTCCGGTCTGATGCAGGCCCAATTGGTGTGGTCGCTGAGCGATGAAACCGATTTTCTCTTTACCGGTTCCGCCGGGTATGGCCGCCAACCGTTGGCGGGGCCGTTGACTTTTCCCCGGTCGCTGACGCGCATCCCGCAAAGTGAATTTGGGGCCTTGCGGGGAGCACTCGCAGTGGAACTCAGAACATATTTCTAGAAAAAAGAACCCGCATGGAGGTTAGGGCGCCTCCATTGCGGGGATGAGGTGCAGTTAGTCGCGCTACTGACTAACTGTAGGGGTGGGGGACTCTAGCGTTGGAAGTGCCGCGGCAGATTTCGCCAAGCGGACCAATTGTATGAACTCGCTTCGATAACCAAATGGATCGTCGCCTTTAGAAGCCAGCGCCATTTCGATTAGCGTATCGTAGTCAAAGCTTTTCAAGTGCTCGCCGCCGTCCAGCATCTGACCGAAGCCGGCGACGGCAGTGGCGAACTGCACATCGGTGGAGGTGGCCCGCAGGGTTTCAAACACGTCCTGTTTGGTGACGGCCCGCTCGATCAGCTTGCTGGTATCTTCTTCCGGCAATTTGTAGCGAATGCGCAAGAAGGCCAGTTCATCCGATGTTTGGGTGTCGCCTGTGGCGGTGTTGTCACCGTAACGCAACGGATCGCTCAGTTGTCCGGCGCTCCCCGCAGGGGTGATTTCATAAAGCGCGGTCACCGAATGGCCGCTGCCGATATCGCCTGCATCGACTTTATCATTGTTGAAGTCGGTCCGATTCAGGATGCGCGTTTCGTAACCGATCAGCCGGTATTCCGCCACTTGGGTAGGGTTGAACTCCACCTGAATTTTTACGTCTTTGGCAATGGGGAACAGGGTGCTGCTGACTTCGTCCACCAGCACCTTGCGAGCTTCATTGAGGGTGTCGATGTAAGCCGCATTACCATTACCGGCCTGCGCCATTTTTTGCATCATGACGTCATTATAATTACTGCCGCCAAATCCTAAGACCGACAGGAAAACGCCCGTATCGCGCTTTTCGGATACGAAATCTTCCAAGCGCTCCGGGTCGGCAATGCCCACATTGAAATCGCCATCGGTGGCGAGCATGACGCGGTTGACACCATCCTCTTTCATATTGGCTTCGGCCAATTGGTAGGCTTGACGAATGCCTTCCGCGCCAGCGGTTGATCCGCCTGCTGAGAGCTTGTCGAGTGCCGCCAATATTTTCGATTTTTCATTGCCTTTCGTGGGTTCCAAGACGGTTCCGGCCGCGCCTGCATACACCACGATCGATACCGTATCGTTTTCGTCCAATTCGTCCACCAGAAGACGCATGCTTTTCTTCAGTAGGGGCAGTTTGTTCGCCGCGTTCATAGAGCCCGATACATCAAGCAACAAGACAAGGTTGAGATCCGGGCGCTCTACCGGCGGTATGTCGAAGCCCTTAATTCCCACATGCATGATTTGCGTATGTTCATTCCAAGGGCTGGGGAAAACGGAGACACTTGGCTTAAACGGCTGGTCCTCTGCCGCCGGTAGATCATAGGCATAGTTGAAATAGTTGATGTATTCTTCCACCCGAACGGAATCTCGTGGCGGCAGCGTGCCGCCATTCAGATATCGACGCATCACGCCATAGGATGCCGTGTCCACATCCACGCTGAAGGTCGAGACCGGGTCATTCTGCACAATCTTGACCGGGTTCGGGTCTACATCTTCGTAACGCTCTGTGTTGCGCGGGGGTGGGGCCATAACACCGCCAAAGCCTTCACTCTGTGCGGTGACAATTTTGGCCTGGCCGCGATGAAATCCTGGTTCCGCCATACCCGTTGTCGGGGCCGCTTGATCCAAACTGACATCCGCCTCGGCCTCGGCAATAGGTTCAGGCGCCGGCGTTTTGTTCTCGCTCAAGTCTTTTTCGGAATGACAGGCGGCCAGAAGGAAAGCGGTCGCCAATGCAAAGACACTTGCGGTTGATAAGTGATGCGTCCGATTTGTCATGAAGTTTCTCCCCGTCGCGACAAGATGGGAAGATAACTATTGATTAACTAAGCCCGCCGAAGGGCGAAGTTGTGGCAATTTGGTGGCGTTATATGTGAATCCGACTTACCGTAGGCTGACAATGCGTCAGACTTCTGCGGTGTAGGGGGGTGCCGGATCGTATTCCATGCCATTTTTCACGTGACGCGCATGGGGTACGCCGTGGATCTGTCCGGTCAACCACAATGCCATATCAATGCCGGCAGATACGCCGGCGGCGGTGACCACATTGCCATCCCGCACATAGCGGATCTTCTCGAGTACCTCTTTGGCTTCGCCCCTCTCTCGCAATTGCTCAATAAACCCCCAATGGGTCGTTACCCGTTTTCCTTTGCCGGGGCCCGCAGCCGTCAATAGGAGAGAGCCGGTGCACACACTCGTCACCCATTGAGCTGACTTGCTGGCCGCGGCGATCCATTGCAATACGGTTTTGTTTTCTACTTCGCGCCGTGTGCCTTGCCCGCCGGGAATGAGCAGAACGTCCAATTTGGGGCAGGTCTCGAACGTGTAATCCGTTTCCACCCGCATCCCTTTTGCGCATCGAATGATGGTCTTTGATTCCGCAACGAAGAAAACATTGTCTTTTTCCCTGTCAGGATCCGTGAGGCCGAAAATTTCATTCGACATGGTGAACACTTCCCATGGGCCGACAAAATCCAGTTCTTCAGCGTCGTCGAATAGTAGAATGCCAATGTTCAGTGTCATGATGGATATCCTTAAACGGTTTGAGCGGCAGTCGGGGTGCGCCCAAATCGGGCACGATAGTCTTGGGGGCTGATCCCCAGATGTCGTTGAAACGCGCGTCTCATCCGTTCCGCGTTTGAAAAACCGCTTTGATGGGCGATTTGATCCATGGAGATCGCGTCTTCCTCAAGTTTTTGCCGGGCGGCTTGTAATCTTGCCGCTTCCACAAATCGAGCAGGCGTCGTGCCGGTTTCCTTCGTAAAGTGTCGCGCGAAATTGCGTTCACTCATGGCGGCGTGTTGAGCCAAGGCGGGCACCGACAAGTCTCGATCCACATTGTCCACGATCCATTGCAGAAGGTCGGATAAAGGCCGGTCCTGCGGTTGTTGTGCGGCAAGGTGGGCGGAGAATTGTGATTGCCCGCCTGGGCGCATCATAAACATCACTTTTTGTCGCGCGATGTCGAGCGCTAGCTCTCGGCCCAGATCGTCTTCCACCAGCGCGAGGGCAAGATCCATTCCGGCGGTGACACCGGCCGATGTCCAAACCTTGCCGTCGCGCACATAGATCGCATCTTGATCAACGGTGACGCTAGGGAAGCTGCGTGACAGGGCGTCACAATACATCCAATGGGTGACCGCACGCTTGCCATTGAGAAGTCCGGCAGCTGCAAGAACAAATGCGCCGGTGCAGACAGAGGTAATCCGCCGGGCATGTTTTGCGGTTTGTTGAACCACTTTGATGAGTTCTGGGTCAGACACATGTTGGCGCATGCCCCGTCCGCCAGCGACAATCAAGGTGTCGATGTGTCGGCATTCGGATGGACTCAACTCTCTGAATGATCTGTCGACAGACAAGCTTAGGCCGCAGGTGGTTTTTATCGATGACGAATTCGGCCCAGCCAACATCACCTCATAAGCGCGATGGGGCATGGCATCCGATGCCGATGTCAGAATTTCCATCGGTCCGGTGATGTCCAGGATCTGTGCGTCTCGAAACCCCAGAATAAGGATCTTCTTTGGCGGTTGTTTTGGGTGGGGCGTCATGACGTGATCCTAAGATTTCTTAGATTTGGCTGAAATGACATATATCCCTCATATTCTGCCAAATCGAAAAAAGAAAAAGGCCGGCAAAGGGCCGGCCTTCCTTAGATGCGTGATTGGCTACGCCAAGGTGCATTTGCCATTGTTGAGCACCACAACGTCACGTTCTTTGACACGAGAGCGGAACGACACCACATTGCCGTCTTTCCAAACATCCGTGACGATCGTTTCCCCAGGGTAAACAGGAGAGGAGAAGCGCACGTCAAATCCACGGATAGCCGCGTGATCATAATTGCAGACATCCGCCAATAGGGTTCTACACGCGGTGCCATATGTGCAAAGACCGTGAAGGATGGGACGAGGAAATCCCGCTTGTTCCGCTATGTCGAGATCCACATGTAGGGGGTTTCGGTCGCCGCTCAGCCGGTAAAGAGCGGCCTGATCTGGTCTTGTTTCCGCTTCGAATGTGTTGTCGGGCGCGCGGTCCGGAATTGGATGGGGTGCGGGGGCTTCTCCCTGAACCTGCTGACCTTCCTTAAGGAAGCCACCGTCCCCGCGGGCAAACGTTGTGGAGCTTAAAGTGCACAGCTTCTCGCCGCTATCCTTAAGGCGAATATCGGTCTCGGTCACAATGATCGCACCTTTGTCTTTGCCTTTGTCGAAGGCGCCGGCCACGTGGCTGTCCGCGACAATATTCGCGGATGGCGGGAGAGGACGGTGAAGTGTCAACCTTTGTTCGCCATGTACAACCATGAGGTAGTTGATTCCGCTGTCCCGCATGGGCCCTGCACCCCATGCGATCACCGTGGCGAGCGTGGGCACGGTTTTCAGATCTTTTTCGTAAACGAATCCAAGTTCTTCTCGGTTGAGAGGGTCCCGTCCCATACCGACGCCGAGGGCGTAAAGCATGGTTTCCCTGTCACCATAGGAAAATTCCTGACCTTCTGATTTTAGGGACATGAGGTGGTCATAATCGATAGCCATCTTCTTCTTCTTTCCTTCCTGCGGTTATTTGCTGTGCTCACTCAAATGCGTTTTTGCCATGCGCGCAAGCCCCTTGGCCAATGGTCTGGGTCATCAAACAAGGAATTGTAAATTTTCGCATTCTCTATTATTTAAGAGGGGCGGGGACATTCTCTTCCCTCAATTCCCCTTAAAGGCATGACGTCGGCATCCTTTTCATTTCGATAAATTCATCCAGGAGTGAGAGTTGAGCAAAGGGCTTGGTGAGCTTGACGCGCTTGTCGTAGATGATAACGCTCATATGAGAACGCTGCTGACCGCTGTTCTCAAGGCGTTTGGCATTGTGCACATTCGGCAGGCCAGCAACGCGTCGGAAGCTTCTGCACACATCAGCAGAAACGTCCCCGACTTTGCCATTGTTGACTACTTGATGCCGCCAGACGATGGCATCGAATTCGTACAACAAATCCGCCAAGGTGGTGAAAATATTCGTTATCTCCCGGTCGTTCTGGTGACGAGTTATGCGGAACGGGAGTGTGTCGAACGCGCCCGGGATGCTGGAGTTACCGAATTTCTGGTGAAGCCAATTACACCCAAAGGGGTTTTTCGCCGTATCGAAGAAATTGTTGTTCGACCTCGACCATTCATAAGATGCGACACCTATTTTGGCCCAGACCGTCGTCGGCGCTCCGACCCGAATTTTACAGGGCCCTTTCGCCGTGCTGAAGACACCTCCAATGGCAGCGATGGTGAAGCCGAGGTTTTTGAAATCTGACACGTGCCGTTCATCATTTGACAAAACCTTTTTTGCGGGAACAAATGACCCGGCAAAATGTGGATGAGGGAGCGTAGAAGATGTCAGAAGATCCGGTGCTGGTCTCTTATCGGGAAAGCATCGATAACATTGATGCAGCGCTGGTATTTTTATTGGCCGAACGGTTCAAAATTACGCAACGGGTGGGCCAACACAAGGCCGAACATGGGCTTCCTCCGGCAGACAAGTCGCGTGAAAAAGAACAAATTGCGCGGCTGAGGCGGTTAGCTGAAACGGCGAACCTAGATCCGGACTTTAGTGAAAAGTTTCTGCATTTCATCATCACGGAAGTTATTAAGAACCACGAAAAAGTTCGCAACACCTAATTAGGAAGCGGCCCATGTCCATCGCTCTGCTAGATCACGTCAATATTGCAACAGACAAATTGGAGGCGACAAAGGACTTCTTTGTCACGGTCCTGGGGCTAACGGTGGGCGACCGGCCTGATTTCGAATTTCCCGGATATTGGCTTTATGCCGATGGGCAGGACATCGTTCATTTAGTGGGTGTTGATGCAGGCGTTACGGAAGACCCTGTCAGTCCCCTGGACCATTTTGCTTTCCGTACGAATGATCTTGAGGCAATGTCAGATCGCCTGGATTCGCATGGCATCAAATACATCAGGGTAGAAGCACCCGACGGATCCCGTCGGCAGCTGTTTTTGCGGGACCCCAATAACGTCACCATCGAAATTAGTTGCCGTTCTTAAGCACCCGACGCACAGTCAGCGTACGAATAGAGATGTTCCGACCTGTTCGATCACCGCCTGGGTGTGCGTGTAGCCACGTTCTATCGCTTCGTCAAACATGTGCCAATCTCGAATGCCGATGCCTTCCATGTTCGGCGAGAAATAGATGTCCACCATGCGGCGGGACAGTTTAGTTTGCGCTTCACTGTTGACCGTACCAGCCCGCATTAAGATGTTTATGATGCCCGGGTCCTGTTTTCGGCTGTCGTCAAGCGTCCGCCAGCCGAGCCCGCGATCCTGATCGATTTCGGCCGCCGTGATCGATTGGTTTCCTTCCACATCAATACCGATGACAGGACCGCGGCCAAGATCACTCATAATATCCGCCGGGAAATTATTCATCACGGCACCGTCGACCAGCACTTCACCCTCGAATGACACGGGCGGCAGCAAGCCGGGGATGGCGACACTGGCCCGGAGAGCTTGCCAGATCGGACCTCGCCGATGGATCACCACTTGTCCGGTGGTCAAGTTCGATGACACGCAGAAATAGGGGCGCCAAAGGTTCTCTATTTGCGTGTCGCCGAAATGTTCTTTCAAGAGACTGGTGACCTTCCGCCCACGGACGAGAGCGATGCGCGGAATTGTATAGTCACTAATCGGATTGGCGTCCACGAATGCCCGGCGCATCCGATCGACCAATTCGTCATGGGGCCAGTCCATGGCGATGCCGGCAGCAATAATCCCACCCATGCTTGTGCCGCCAAGAATATCGACATTGACACCTGACTCTCGGATGGCTTTTAGGGCCCCAAGATGGGCAAAGCCGCGCGCACCGCCACCTGCCAGCACCAAGCCCATGGCACGCCCGACGAAATGCCGTGAGAGACGTGCGATGTCTTTATCATTCCCCTGACGAATATGATGATGAAACACGTCGGGAAATGCGTCTAACCAGGCATCCACCGTATCGGTTGGAGAGTCATTTTCATGAAAGAATACGATTTCGAGGCGCCGGCGGCGCTGACCCCGAAAAAGACGTTCAATATCACCTCCCCGGGGTTTTTCCGATGCTGGGACGATGAGCAAAATACGATCGGATTGACGCAAGCAAAGACGTGTCCAGACACCATCATCGGGATCTGCCTGATAGAGCACATGGTCGTGATCCGTTTCCATCTGATGAAACCATTCGGTTGGACGGTCCTTTGCATCGGAGGTGATGACTGGAATACGCCCCCCCTTGTCCGCGAATGCCCGGTTCAACCGATAGCAAAGGTCGGTACACGGTATGCTCTTGTCATAAGGAAAGACCGAAAAGGTCCGCGGCCGAAAGGCTTCATCTTCGCCTTGTGTGGTGATCGCCAGACGTTGCGCCAGGATGGCTGCCAAATTGTGTAATAAAATAGGATATGCGCCCGAAAGCCGTTCGAAGGCTTCTTTCGGCAGGCGCAACAATTCCGTGTCGCGTATCGCTGTGAGCGTTGCCGACCGTTTTTCCCCGGTAAGCAACGACATCTCGCCCACGGCGGCGCCAGTCGATAGTTGGGTGACCAGTTCTGTCCGTCCATCGGCCCCTTTGACGAAGACCCCAAGCGCGCCGGACACGATGACGAAAAGTGAATCGCCGGCCTCGCCCTGCCGAATGAGGGGCCAACCGCCCGGCAAGCTAAACCATTCCAGGTTTGCCCGAATTTCCTTGAGGGCTTTTTTATCAAGACCATGGAAAAGGCGCAGATTGGGAAGCAGGCTATTGACGTAAAATTCAGAGGCCGTTTCCGGAATTGGCGCGACCTCTGACGGAGCGATTCGATCCCAAAATTTCTGCCATCTTTGCCGCATGAAGTCTCGCTTGGGGTGGTGATCGACCACCTAGTTTCTAGTGGTCAAATGCACATCAGATTCGAAAAAGCCGTTACCCTGACTTACCAGACTGTCCACCCGCCATCCACACACAAATTGGCGCCGGTCACATAGGTTGAACTATCGGATGCCAAGAACAAAACGGGGCCGGCAATCTCCTGAGGTTTGCCGATGCGGCCCATGGGTGTTTTGGCCGCCAAGCGGTCAATGAATTCCGGTTTCTCGGCTTGGATGCTGTCCGTTGGGAAAGGGCCGGGGCTAATCGCATTTACGCGAATTTTGTCCGACGCCAACTGACACGCTAGATACTTCGTAAGCTGAATAAGCCCTGCCTTTGCGGGACCATAATAAGGGGGGCTGTTAAGGCCGCTGCTGCCATAAAGGTTCGGGTCTGGGCTGATGTGGCCATACATGGAGGCAATGTTGATGATGGAGGCGTGGCCCCGTTCCCGTGCGGCGGTCTTCAGCCCTGGAAGTGCTGCACGAGAGGCGTTGAAAGCAGCGGTCACGCCGCTGGCGAAGGCGGTTGCAAAATCTTGATCCCCGGCACTGCCTAGGGAGCCCGGTGTTCCCGTATAGGCATTGTTGATGAGGATATCGAGCGATGTGAGGCGTGACAGATGATGCTCTAATTCCGAGGTGTCTTGTATGTCAAAGCAAGCCGTATCTGCGTCAAGGCCTTGCGCGTGAAGCGCCTGCTGAAGCTGTTCCAGTCGGGCAGCGTTCCGTCCATTGAGAATGACGCGGCACCCATTCTGGGCAAGTGCTTGGGCCATGGCGGTTCCAAGATGGCCCGCGGCGCCTGTGATAAAGGCTGTCCGTCCTGTGAGGTCATGCAAAGAGGTGTAGCCGAACTGGGTCACGTGACTCTCTTCCGCCAGACTGAACCACGTACCAGTTTATCAGCCGGCCAACACGCCGCCGCAATCTATTTGCGGCTGGCGGGCCAAAGCGCAGGGTTCAACAGACTTTCGGGAACTGTTGGCAGAATGCTGGAAACATATTCGCACTGTTCTTCCGACAAAGGTGGTGTGCGGAAGAACGTCATGTTGTTGTCGAGTTGGTCTTCTGTTTCAGCGCCGACAACAATACCGTTGATCCAGTCTTGTGCTTTCACGAAGGACAAACATAGATCGAGGATGTTTTCCCGATTGCATTCCTTGACGGCTTGCAACAGCCGTTCGCGAACAAAGCCCGGATCCAACCCTTCAATGACAGGCCAAAGTTCCAGATCTTCCGTCAACAACAAGCCCTGAAGGAAGGCACTGCGGGCGTGGACACGTACGTCTGACCGCAACCGCAACTTCGCGGGCACTTCCGATTGGCGCCACCGCCAATCCAATATATTGAACGGCAGTTGGATTTGCCGCACTTCCGGATGGCTAAGTGCTTGAATGGCTTCCTCGGGCGATTGAACGGAGACCCCTATTTCTCCGATCTTGCCCATATTCCGAAGCTTGTTGACTTCACGCCAGATGGTTCCGTTGCAGGCGGTGAGATGTTTGGCGCGGTGTAACGTGAGTGTTGGAATGCGATCGCGAGCAAGTGCCAAGCAGGACAGGCGAACACTGCTGTTCACAGCGCGCCGTACCGTGGAGATTGGCGTTGAATCCGTCATACCCTCAAGAGGGTCGAGTTTTGTAATGATGTGACCCGCATAGTCCCCCGTCAGGGCATCGCCAACCCGTTCTTCGCTGGTCCCGTAAGACCGCGCCGTATCGAACGTGGTGATACCTAGGTCCACAGCTTTCTGGATCAGATGTACCGCCTCGTCATGCGATGGCATGCCGGTTTGGTTGGTGACACCATAGGGCAGGCCCAGCTGGACTGTCCCCAGAACAAATTCGCTTTTTTTCACGTCCCCAGTCATGGCGTTGACCATAGCGGGGGCCATTTAACGTTAACTTAAAACCGGCAAAAATTTGCCTTGTTTGAGCGAATAAAACTTAGAGATGCGGAAACGTGCACGGTGCAATTCCAGGCGATTGGGGTGTGCGTTTACGGCTCGATAAGATGTAGGCTCGCTTGCATCTCGAATTTTGGGGTCACCACCGCTGCCATGGCGGATTCAAACCCCTGCCGGCAGGCGTCGGCTCTCGGGGTTTCGCCGTGTGTCTTCAACTCGGTTTCCCAACAATCGAGACTTTTGATGGCCAGGTCAGCCGCGCGCGCGTTTTCTACGCCGTCCTCAAAGGTCTGGTCCAAGCGGGCATGGGCGTTGTGAAGGGCCGCTTCATGGCGAAGCTGGGTGTTTGATCTATCGATCTCGACAGCGTTCCCAAAGCCGGCCTCAAACCGGCTCAGCGGCTCTGACACGTCAACAAAGCAGGCGAACGCTAGGGCACCCAAAAGGCCGCCCTGTAGGAATCTAAGTGAAATACTGTGCTCCATCATGGGCGCTATAGGGCGCTCGAATGGTTGATAAAACGTAAACCGGTTAATCAAAATTGAAAAAACGTTACCTGGTTTTGAGGCTGAAGCGCCGTCAACAAAGCTTGATTAGGTTGTTATTTCAAATACTTGGCGAAAACGCATATCTGTGCTGATAATTTAACAATGGCGTTCGCAGCGGACAGGTGTTAACGCTCCCCTACAAAACTGCAACAAAAAGCTGGACAGGAGTAACTATGAGAGAGGCCGTCGTCGTTTCGACCGCAAGGACAGGATTGGCCAAGTCCTTCCGGGGGGGATTCAACAACACACATGGCGCGGCCATGGCAGGGCATGCGGTGAAACATGCCATCTCAAAAGCGGGCGTTGAACCCGGCGATGTAGAAGACGTTTTGATGGGCTGTGCGCTGCCGGAAGCCGCCACCGGTCAGAATGTTGCCCGCCTGTCTGCGATCTGGGCGGGCTGCCCCGTAAGCACATCCGGCACCACGGTCAATCGGTTTTGTTCGTCTGGCCTGCAGACCATTGCCATGGCGGCCGGGCGCATTGTGAATGAAGGTGTGCCTGTGGCCGTTGCAGGCGGCGTAGAATCCATTTCGCTGACGCAAGCGAATATCAACGTCAAACACATCACCGAAGAAAAGTTGATGGAAAGCTGCCCAGCGCTTTGGATGCCGATGATCGAAACGGCAGACATTGTGGCTGCGCGCTACAACATCTCGCGTGATCGCCAAGACGAATATTCCTTGGAAAGCCAGCGCCGCACAGCAGCCGCGCAACAGGGCGGCAAGTTCGACGATGAAATAGTCCCCATGGACACGATTATGGCGGTGACCGACAAAGAATCCGGTGAAACCTCCATGCAGCCCTATACGGTGACCAAAGACGAATGCAATCGTCCGAATACGACAATGGAAGGTCTCAGCGGCCTGCAACCGGTGCGCGGCGAAGAACACTACATTACGGCAGGGAATGCCAGTCAGCTTTCGGATGGTGCGTCTGCTTGCTTGATGATGGAAGCGAAAGAAGCTGAAAAGCGCGGTCTCAACCCGTTGGGCATTTTCAAAGGTTTTGCCGTTGCCGGGTGTGAACCGGATGAAATGGGCATCGGTCCGGTCTATGCGGTGCCGCGCCTGCTGGAGCGCACGGGCCTCACCATTGACGACATTGATCTTTGGGAACTCAACGAAGCGTTCGCCAGCCAAGTTCTCTATTGCACCGACAAATTGGGCATCGATCATGAAAAGCTGAACGTAAACGGTGGATCGATTGCCGTTGGTCACCCTTATGGCATGACGGGCTCGCGCCTGACAGGCCATGCCTTGATTGAAGGCAAGCGCCGGGGAGCCAAAAATGTTGTGGTCACCATGTGTATTGGTGGCGGTATGGGCGCTGCGGGTCTTTTCGAAGTCGCTTAAAGAATTACCCACAATGTAAGGCGGTGTTCAAAGTGGGCATCGCCTTATAAATATCAACTAGGAGAAAACACATGAGAGAAGCCGTAATTGTTTCCACGGCGCGGACGGGCCTTGCAAAGTCTCACCGCGGCGGATTCAACCAAACGCCTGGCGTCGATATGGCCGCCCACTCAATCAAACACGCGATCGAACGTGCCAAGATTGATCCGGAAGAAGTGGAAGACGTGATCTTCGGATCGGCTGGCCCGGACACCGGCAGTGGACCGAATGTGGCGCGGAACGCTGCCTTGGTGGCCGGCTGCCCGGTGACCACATCCGGCACGACTGTGAACCGGTTCTGCTCGTCCGGTCTCCAGACCATCGCGATGGCGGCACAGCGCGTGATTGTGGACGACGTGCCCGTGGCGATCGGTGGTGGTGTTGAATCCATCTCTCTGATGGGCCGTGGCGCGCCGCAAGGTGAAGTGGTGCGTTCCGAAAAACTGGAAAGCATGTATCCGGATATCTGGATCCCCATGATCGATACGGCGGATATCGTGGCACAGCGCTACAACATTTCGCGCGAACGCCAGGACGAATATTCCTTGGAAAGCCAGCGCCGGACGGCGGCTGCTCAGCAAGCTGAGAAGTTCAAGGACGAAATCGTTCCCATGGAAACTAAAATGGCGGTCAAAAACAAAGAGACCGGCGAAATCACCATTCAAGATTATGTGGTGACCAAAGACGAATGCAATCGTCCGAACACCACCATGGAAGGTCTGGCTGGCCTTGATCCTGTGCGCGGTGACGGCAATTTCATCACGGCGGGTAACGCAAGCCAGCTGTCTGACGGGGCCTCTGCGGCGGTTGTCATGGAAGCGAAGGAAGCTGAAAAGCGGGGCTTGAACCCGCTCGGTATCTTCAAAGGCTTTGCGGTTGCCGGGTGTAAGCCGGATGAAATGGGCATCGGTCCTGTTTTCGCCGTGCCGCGCTTGCTGGAACGCCATAATCTCAAAGTGGACGACATTGACCTGTGGGAGCTGAACGAAGCTTTCGCAAGCCAGGTGATCTACTCTGCCGACACTTTGGGCATCGACTATGAAAAGCTCAACGTCAATGGCGGGTCGATCTCTGTAGGTCATCCCTTCGGCATGACGGGCGCACGCTTGGTTGGCCACGCCCTGATCGAAGGCAAACGCCGCGGTGCGAAGAACGTTGTTGTCACCATGTGTATCGGTGGCGGCATGGGTGCTGCCGGCCTGTTCGAAGTGGCGTAAGGCAGACTCGAATTGAGCCAGTCCGCTCATCCCTGCGAAAGCAGGGATCTTGGCCGGGCTTTAATAGATCCCGGATATGGCCGATGGCCATTCCGGGATGAGCGGTTAAGAAGATAAAGCGGCAGCTTCGGTTGCCGCTTTTTTATTGGATGCTGTCTTTCAGGTTTTTGTTAGCGGCGATCGTACTGCCGCTTTGCCGGTAACTGGCGCGGCGTTCCTTGCTCCAGCTGTCGATCTCGTCTTTGGGCACACCATAGGCAAGGCCGCGTGTCACACCCGGACGCGCACGGACGCGATCCACCCAATCCTTCACGCGGGGGCGAGTGGTGATGTCCACCTTGCTCCATTTATATCCCCGCAACCAGGGATAGGACGCAATGTCGGCGATGGTGAAGGTGTCGCCACATAGATAGGGTTTGTCACCCAGCTTTTTATCGAAGACAGAGACCAGCCGAAGCGCTTCATTGTTGAAGCGCTCGAGGGGGTGCTCTTTCTTGATGGGATCGACATCGTCCATATAGCGGGTGTAGCTGAGCTTGTTTCCGAAAATCGGACCCAGATTGGCCATTTGCCAATAGACCCAGGGCAATACATCCCATTTGGTATCATCAAGGGGCAGAAGGGGGCTTGGGAATTTCTCGCCAAGATATTCAAGAATAGCCCCACTTTCCGGAATGCACCTATCGCCGTCCTTCAGTACGGGAATTTTCTGATTGAGATTGCGCGCCGTAAAATCGTCCTCGAATTGTTCGCCCTTCATCAAATCGATAATGCGCATGTCAATGTCGGGAAGGTCCACACCGGCTTCCCGCAATTCCTCAATCATAATAGTGACCTTCCACCCGTTCGGGGTGGGAGAAGTCCACAGTTCCAGCGTCATGGGACGTTTCCTCACTTGTTTTCTGATAGTATAGACCGAATCCACGGCAGGTGCTCTCGTCCGATGAAGATCTGCCCATCCACCACATAAGCCGGTGCATCTACAATGCCGTTTTCTTCAGCTTGCAGCTGATGGGCGGGAAGGTGTTCCGCTGCTTCTGTCATTATCGTTTCTGAGACATCGGCTTTTACAGCCCTTAAAAGTGATGTCACGATGGCAGGATCATTGAGGTCTGCTTTATCGACCCAATAGGCGTGATAGGCCGATTGAATAAAAGGCAGCGGATTGCCCGGTAGGGCGTCCAATGCCGCCAAAGCGAGATCCGTATTGCCGGGAACGTCCCGAAAACTCATCGGCGTTTCTTGAATGGCGGCGTAAAGAAGATGTGTCTTTTGCCGCAAGTCGGCTCGCACCCGAAAATGCGTTTCGGTTTTGGTTTCGTTCGGTTTTTCAACTGGCACCGTTTCTTGCTTGGTATTGTACGGGTGCCACCGGATCTCAACACCCAGCTCATCGGCAAGAGCGAGTGTTGGCTTCAGCGCCAAGTAGGATGCGGGCGACTTAAAATCAATATACAGATCGATCATACCGCATACGCCATATCAGGGGCTTTGCCATTGCGGCCGCGCAAATGCCATTCCACATAAGGAAGGTGTTCGCGGCCAAACAAAAACGCACCGTCGAATACATAAGTGGGCACGCCATAGATGCCGGCTGGGTGTAATTGTGCCTGCAGCGCGTCATGTAGCGCACGGCCCTCGCCTGATTGAAACGCGTCAAATCCGTCTGTTGATATGCCCGCGTTTTCCAAGCACTTTGCCACCACGGTCACATCTTCGATGTCCAGCTCCCGCCGCCAGAAGGGGGGATAAACGGCTTCAAAATAGTTGGGCAGGCGGTCGCGCGCGGTCTGCACGGCCCACACGATGCCGATATTTGCGATGGAAGAGTCCCAGATTTTTTCGGTGCCTTTCAGTATGTGACCCTGGCGTTCCGCATAGCGCCGCGCGTCTTTGTAGGCGTATTTCACCATTTGCCATTGCCGAGGGCTGCGGGTGCTCTCGACAACTTTTCCTTCTTTCTTTTTCGCAGCGCCCAGATACGAGGGAATGTCGAGGGTCAAGGGGCGCCAGTCGAATTGCACGCCCAGGGAACGTTCCAAATCCAGTGTCGGCTCTATGGCGATGAAGGCATAGGGGCTTTTAATGTCCACATAAACGATCAGTGGCGCGTCGCTTTCCAATGCCTTCATCATTTTGTCCGCCTAGATATTGCTGCGCCGCCGGGGCTGTTCATCCAAGGGACCTTGGCTGTAATCCCCAAACGGTCCGTCCCGTTCGATCACAGCTTGCTTCACCCCTTTGTCTTTCGCAAGGTGAACAAATCCACGGCCTTCGGGCGTATTGCGCATAATGCCATCCAAAATGGGCCCCAGTGTCTGTGTGCTTTGCAGCCCCATATTGTCATAGGACTGATTGACGATCAGCTTCATGGACGCCAACTGCGTCATCGGAATGCGCGCCAATTTTTCGGCAAGCTCTTGGGTGCGCTGATCCAGTTCTTCCAGCGGGTAGGAAAAGTTGATGAGTTCCACCTCGGCGGCTTCCTTGCCGCTGATCCATTCGCCGGTCAGCGCATAGTATTTTGCTTTGGCAAGACCCAGACGATAAACCCACATGCCGGTGAGGTGGCATCCCCAAACCCGGGAATAGGGGGTGCCGAAACGAGCATCATCGGACGCGACCACCAGATCAGCACACAGCGCAAGCTCCGATCCGCCGCCGACGCAATAGCCGTGAACCTTTGCGATGGTGGGTTTGGACCCGCGCCATAGGCCCATAAAGGTGTTGATATAAGAGGTGTACTGGTTGGTGACGCCGATAACGTCTTTGCCGGGATCGTAATTATCTTCCTTGATGTTGCCGTAGTGTTCCAGCCCGTCTGAAAAATCAAACCCGCCGCAGAAGCTGTTGCCTGCGCCTTCAAGGACAATCACTTTGATCTCGTCGTCTTGATTGGCCTCCCTCAAACACTCGTTCAGACCTTGGATAACTTCGTATCTCAACGTGTTGTATTTTTCCGGGCGATTGAGGGTAATGGTGGCGATGGCGCCGTTTGTTGCATATTTAACAACTGGGTCAGTCATTGGGGGTGTCCTTCTTTAGGATGCGTTTTGGGCGATGTGTGTGTCGATCACGTGATTGAAGCTTTCCAGCGCCCCTTCGTATCGCCCGAATATCAGGGCGTCATTGGCGCCGCTGCTGAGACCGCGTTGGATGCTTTCACCGATTTCGAAGTCTTCCGTCAGGGTCATGAGCGTAATCTCATGGTTCTTTTTCCAATGAGATGTGGGCATCTCAAAGTCTTCGCCGGACGGTTTAGGAGCCAAGGTATGCAATCTCAGCCGCGTTTGATTTGCCGAAATGGGTAACATTTGGATCCAGACGATATGGTCCGATTGCACCAGGAACTGGCTGGTCGGGAAGATTGAATAAATAATGTTTGTATGTGTACGGATGTCCCATGTTTCACGCGGCTGGTTCGGAAGGTCATCCAGGGCAGTGCGCGGCAGGATGGAGCGCATGTGGTCGCCGAACATTTGGTAGCTTGACAGATTGTCTTGGAAGTAGGGGGCAATCGTATTCTTATGGGCGATTTTAAAGTGGTAGGATTCGATGCCCCCTTCGATCAAAATCTTCCAATTCACATCGAATATTTTGTCTTCAACCGCAAACACGTCCAGCGTGCCCGCCTGTAACCAATCAAGGTCATTGGCAATGGGGCCTAGATAATGGTCAAGGTCGAGTTTTGCATCCGCATTCGGATGGACCCAAACGAATCCAAACCGTTCCGCACACGGTAGTGCTTTAAGGCCCAAAGTGGACTTGTCAATGCCGGGGAATCCCTGCTCTTGATGGGGGATGGCCAGAAGCTCTCCGCCGCTGTTCCACGTCCAGGCGTGATAGGGGCACGAAAACCGGTGCTTGCATCCAGAGTCTTCAGATACCAGCTGCGTCCCACGATGGCGGCACACATTTAGAAAGGCGTGAACGTCACCGTCCTTGTCCCGTGTGACCAACAGAGGAAGGCCGGCCAGATCTCGGCGCAAGAAAGACCCCGGCTCCGGAAGCTCGCTGCTATGTGCCAGCATTTGGGGCAGGTTGCGAAAAAGGGCTTGATGCTCACGGTCAAAATGATCTTGGCTCATATATCGGGAAACCGGCGATTTGGACGTCTCCTCTTCCAAATAAAACGTCTTGTTGGTCTTGAGGGCCAACAGCTCATCCAGCAATTCAAGCTCTGTGGTCCGATCCATGACAGGCTCCCTTGTCCTTACCGATTGGTAGGTTTAATGTACTTACCGATCGGTAAGATGTCAAGTATCTTTGTGTCGCCGGCGAACACGTGTATGGGAAGTGCAGCTACCGGTCGGTAGGAGAGCTGGATGAGATGAGCGGAAATACGAAAGAGCAGTTTTTGGTGGAAGCGACGCGGTTGTTCGCAACGAAAGGGTTTTACGGGGCCAGCATTGCCAATATTGCCGATGCGTTGGGCCTCACCAAACAGGCGCTTCTCCACCACTTCGGCACCAAGGAGAAGCTTTATGGCGAGGTGCTGGAACGGCTGTCGTCCCGTATGGTGCGTGACGTGGTGGCCGCGCCTCCGGATGATCCCAAGGATCCCGGCAGCCAGTTGGAAAATGCATTGATGGCGCTGTGCCGGAATGGGCTCGAAAACCCTGAATCCACGCAGCTGATCATGCGTGAACTGTTGGACAATAAGCAGCGTGCGGAACAAGCGGGGACTTGGTATCTAAAACCATTTTTGGAAGGGTTGATTGCGCTCGTCAAAAAGGAATCTGGGCACGAAGATAAAACCGATGCACAAGCCTTGGCGCTCGCCTATCAGCTTTTAGGGGCGATGAATTATTTTCTCGTGTCGGAACCGACGCTTCGCCAGATGTTCGGCGAAACATATTACAACGAAATGAAAGCTCGGTACCCGGATGAATATAAATCTCTCATTCGGGCACGCTTGGCGGTCCCCTAAAGATGCCGCTCATTCCTGCGAAAGCAGGAATCTCTAGAAGTGCAAAAGATCCCGGAAAAACCCGGCGGGTTTTCCGGGATGAGCGGGAAATTTATTCAAAAGATCTTAGTTAGGCCGTGGGGTCGTCGGACAAGCGGACCAATTGCTTGCCGAGATTTTTGCCGGTGAAGATGCGGTCCAGCGCATCGAGTGCGTTTTCAATGCCATCGACCACATCCACGTCCCATTTCAGTTTCCCTTCCATGATCCATTGACCCATTTCCATCTGAGCTTCGGGGAACCGTTCCAAGAAGTCGGTGATAATGAAACCCTGTACGATCGCACGCTTCATGAGGATGTTGCGGAACATTTTCGGACCGGTCCAATCGTCCGCATTGTTGTAGGTGGAAATCATACCGCACAATGAAACGCGGGCGTTGAGGTTTAGCAGGGTGAAGACATCATCCATGATATCGCCCCCCACATTCTCGAAATCCACATCGATGCCGTCCGGGCAAGCCGCGCGCAGATCTTCAAGAACATTGCCGGCTTTGTAGTCAACACAGGCATCAAAGCCGAAAGTATCGATCACGTGCTGACATTTTTCAGGACCGCCGGCGATGCCGACCGCGCGGCAGCCTTTGATTTTCGCGATTTGGCCCACAAGGGATCCCACCGCTCCGGCGGCAGCGGACACCACAACCGTTTCGCCTTCTTTGGGTTTGCCCACATCCAGCAAACCAAAATAAGCCGTCATGCCGGTCGCCCCCAGCACACTCATAAACGCGGTGAGGGGAAGCCCTGTATCCGCGGGCAATTTGGCAGCCCCTGGCAGGATCGAATAGGTCTCCCATTGCATGCCGCCAATCACGAAATCACCGGGTTCGAACCCCGGATTTTTGGACGCCTCAACGATGCCGCAGGTGCCGCCGCGCATCACATCGCCGATGCCGACCGGCTCCATATATTGGTCGATGTCGCTCATCCAAATTCGGTTTGTCGGATCCACCGACAGATAAATATTCCGTACCAGGATTTCCCCGTCGTTCAATGCGGGGATCGGGCTTTCCACAAGCTCCAGATCGTCCTTCCCAATATCGCCAACGGGCCGTCTTTTAAGTTTCCACTGTTTGTTCGTTTTTGACATGGTGGTGCTCTCCCCAGAGGTTCCCTTCGAAAAAAGTCTTCTTAAAATATTCATCGGCGTAGCCGTCCCCTAAAATCTGATGATTGTGCTCTTGAGCCCGAAACCACAAAGCCCCATTCTATAGCGATACTTAATGACAACGATTGTTCGGAGGATTTCCAATGGCTGCAGGTGAAGTGGTTTTGCCTAAATCAGGCGAACCTATGTACAACAATTTTCATTTCGCCCCCGCAATTCGACACGGTGATCGCTTGTTCGCCTCTGGCCAGATCGGTATCGGTCCCGATGGTAAGTGTCCCGCCGATCCCGAGGCTCAATTTGACCTTGCGTTTAAAGCCGTCGAGGAAATCTTGAAAGAAGCTGGCAGTTCCTTCGATCAGCTCATTGAAATGACCACCTATCATGTTGGTTTACAGGAACATATGGGCACGTTCATGAAAGTGAAGGACAAATACGTGAAGGAGCCATATCCCGCATGGACAGCCATTGGCATCACCGAATTGGCGGTGCCGGGCGGCTTGATTGAAATTCGGATCGTTGCCGCAGCGTAATCCTGACCAAATGACCATCTTGTGATCATGTGCCTTTGGAACCCGCCGTGCATTGCTGCTATATGCTGAACATCGGATGAAACGGCAGTGATCAATGGTGCGTATCGCATTGAAAAACATGCTTTGTGGATTGGTGGTGCTTGTTTTGGCAAGCGCCCCGGTTCGCCTTGCGGCAAATCCGGTGGAAACGCCAAACGTCAAGGCCTGGTTGGTCAGCGAATTGGAGGGGGTTCCGGCCGGCGACACGTTTTGGGTCGCGCTGCGTCAGGAAATTCGCGAGGGATGGCATACTTATTGGCTTAATCCGGGGGATTCCGGCGAAGCAACCACCATCGATTGGCAGTTGCCGCCGGGATTTGCCGCCGGTGACATTCTTTGGCCTGCGCCCGAGCGGCTCCCCCTCGCGGATCTCGTCAATTTTGGATATTCGGGTGATGTTTTTCTATTGGTGCCGATCACCGCACCGGCCGACCTCAAACCGGGTGAACCGGTCAATCTGACCGCCAATGCCCGATGGCTGGTGTGCAAAGACATTTGCATTCCGGAAGAAGCAACACTCACCTTGTCGCTAGACGTGGCAGATGGCACGCCCCGGCCGGTGGGGCTTTGGCAAAAAGCTTTCGCAGACACGCGGATGAATGTGCCTATTGAGTCGCCTTGGGCGGCGACGTTTGGCCATGCGGGGGATGATGTCGGGTTGCGCTTGGACATGGGGGCGGTCGATCCGTCCGCCATTAAAAGTGTCGAAGTTTTCACCGTTGATGAGGGCGTTCTCAAAAATGCCGCGGACGCTTCTTTTCAGACGACGGGTGACGGCCTTTCCATTGGGCTTAAGTCTGGAAGTCGCCTTGCGGAAACGGGTGATGTTCTGGAAGCGGTCGTTGTCATAGAAGAGGATGTTAAAGACGCAGTCGTTCGCCGTGCTTTTACAGTCACGGCCGATAAAGTTGCGTTTGCGGAGGTGGCACCACGCGCGTCCTTTCTGCCGGTCGATGTGTCGCTGTGGCAAGCGTTGCTGTTTGCTTTCTTAGGCGGGATCATTTTGAACCTAATGCCGTGTGTGTTGCCGGTTTTGTCCATGAAAGCGTTGGACATTGTACGCCAGGCACGGGAAGCGCCCGGTCTCGCCCGCCAACATGGACTTGCCTATACAACAGGTGTCTTGGCGAGCTTTCTTGTGGTGGGGGGCGCGTTGATCAGTCTGCGGGCCGCCGGCCAACAGATTGGGTGGGGCTTTCAACTGCAATCCCCCCTCATCGTCACCTTGCTGGCCTATCTCATGTTTGCCGTGGGGCTCAACCTGGCCAATGTGTTTTCTTTTGGCAGTTCCCTTATGGGCATTGGCAGCAGCCTGGCCGGGGGCAAGGGGCTGACCAGCAGCTTCTTTACCGGCGTACTTGCCACCGTTGTCGCCACGCCGTGCACCGCACCCTTTATGGGGACGGCGCTTGGGTTTGCATTGGTTCAACCAACGCCCCTTGCGCTTGGAATTTTTCTGGCGCTGGGGCTCGGTCTGGCGTTCCCCTACCTCGCCATCAGTTTCAGCCCGCGCCTGTTGCGATTGATCCCGAAGCCGGGTGCCTGGATGGAACGTTTCAAACAATTCCTGGCGTTCCCTATGTTCGCAACGGCCATTTGGTTGTTGTGGGTCTTGTCCGGTCAAGTGGATGACCAGACGGTCTTCTTGGTGCTGGGCGGCGCCATGTTGATTGCTTTTGCGGCTTGGATTTTTGAAAGCACGAAGATGAGCGTCGGTATGTGGTTCTATGGTGGACGGGCTCTGGCTTTGCTCGCTCTCCTTGGAGCCCTCACCGTGGTGGATTGGCGCATGCCTGCCGCTCAATCCGCACAAACCGCCGCAAAACAGATTCCAGATTTTGCGGAAAGCTTTACGGAATTCCGGCTGCAGGAATTGCTGAGGGAAGACAAAGCCATTTTTGTGAACCTCACGGCGGATTGGTGCATCACCTGCAAGGCGAATGAAAGCATCGCCTTTACACAAGCTGTGGAAGATTTGAAGCGAGAGCGCGGCATTGCTTATCTCATCGGGGATTGGACGCGCCGTGACCCCGAAATCGCGGATAAGCTGGCGGAATTCGGCCGGGCAGGCGTCCCCCTTTACATCGTCTATCCAAAACAAAGCTCCGGCAAACCGCCCTTTCTGTTACCGCAATTGCTGACGGAAGGCATTGTTCTCGACGCTCTCGACGATTTGTGATCAACCGTTGCTTGCCCCTTATTTCCCCACGGATTAGGCTGTTGACGACTGGGGACGGCAAACAACATCACGCTGAGTGAGCCGGCGATGATGGAAATGTGGGAACGAACCATGACAAAAATTTCACCCCTTAGACGGATGCGGGCGGCTTGTGCTCTGTTCGCTGTTTCGATTTTGCTGGCGGCCTGTGGCGGTCCAACCCCCTATGGCGGCGCGGATCAGCGCGGCTACGGATATTCTGAAACGCGTATCGAACAGAACCGATACCGCGTGAAATTCGCGGGCAATTCCGCAACAGCGCGGGAAACGGTTGAAAACTACTTGCTCTATCGGTCTGCCGAATTGACGGTCGAGGCGGGTTACGATTTCTTTGTCATCGAAACACGCGCGACCGACAAAGATACGTATTACCGCAGCACGTTCGATGATTTCCCGGGCTATGGGTTTTACTATCACCGGTTTCCCTATCATCGCGGCTATGGGTATGGCGGGAGCGTCAGCACAACCACGCGCCCCATTACCCAATATACGGCGTATGCAGATATTGTGATGTTCAAGGGTGCGAAAGACGATCGGAACGTGAAAGCGTTCAATGCGGCTGATGTTCTCAGAACGCTTGGCCCACGTATTCGGCGGCCAGAGCCCCCGGCGTCGTAAAACCATCCGGCTTGGGTTCCCCCGGTTTTGACGTTAGAGTGCGTCTAACGATCAAAACGGGGTCCCGTGCGCCTATCTCTCGAAACTGTCAGCAAGACCTATCCAGGGCCGGTATTGGCTGTGGACAAGATCTCTTTTGGTGTCGCCAAAGGGGACCTGGTGGCCATTCTTGGCGAATCAGGGTGCGGTAAAACCACGACGCTTAAAATGATCAACCGACTGATCGATCCCACAGATGGGCGGATCGTTTTGGACGGTGTGGATATCATGACCATCGACCCGGCAATTTTGCGGCGGATGACCGGTTACGCCTTTCAAAGCGTTGGGTTGTTCCCCCATATGACGGTGGCTGAAAATATCGGCATCACACCCAAGCTGCTCGCCTGGGGCGAACAGCGCATCGCCGCGCGGGTGGACGATTTGCTGGAACTGGTGCATCTCGATCCGGATGAATTTCGCGGGCGTTTTCCGCGCGACCTTTCCGGCGGGCAGCAGCAACGCGTGGGGTTCGCCCGCGCGCTCGCGGGCGGCCCTGCAGTGATGTTGCTCGACGAACCTTTCGGCGCGCTTGATCCGCTAACACGTGATCGTCTGCAACAAGATTTTCTCGAGATACATCAATCCTTGTCGCTCACAACGGTATTGGTAACCCACGATATGTCTGAGGCCTTGCTTATGGCGGACCGGATTATCGTGATGCGCAGCGGAAAGATCGTGCAACAAGGAACGCCTGCGGAGCTGATTAGCAAACCGGCGGATGATTATGTGGCGGATCTGATCGCCACACCGAAACGTCAGGCTGACCGGTTGGAAGCGCTGGTTGACGCCAGTGGAGGCACGCCATGAGCGCAAACTTTTATGAGCGCTTGGCGGAATTGCCAGGGTTTCTAGGTGGCCATCTGGTGTTGTCCCTATCGGCATTGTTGATCGGTATTCTGATTAGTTTGCCGTTGGGGGTTTATGCATCTCGCTCTGAAAAACTGGGTGGGGCGATCGTAAATGTGGCAGCCCTTATCCAAACCATTCCCAGCATGGCTTTGCTGGCCTTAATGGTTCCCATTCTTGGCGGCACCATTGGCTTTGGCCCAGCTTTTGTGGCACTCACGCTCTATTCGATCTTACCGGTGCTCCGAAACACGGTGACGGGCCTTAAGGAAGTCGATCCGGCCATGGTGGAGGCCGCGCGCGGTGTGGGCATGACCGACCAACAACGCTTATGGCAGGTGGAACTGCCGCTCGCCGCGCCGGTGATTATTGCCGGAGTGCGCACGGCGACGGTTTGGGTTGTGGGAATCGCGACCTTGTCCACCCCGGTGGGGGCTGAAAGCCTTGGGAACTATATCTTTTCCGGTCTGCAAACGCGCAATTGGCTGTCCGTGATCTTCGGCTGTGTTTTCGCAGCCGGGCTTGCGATCCTTCTTGATCAATTGGTGCGCCTGCTGGAGAAAAGCGCGCAAGACCGTGACCGTCGGCTTGCCACCTATGCCGGTGTCGGACTGGTCGCAATTTTTACGATAGGTATTGGGCCGGTTCTCTATGAACAGATGATGCGGGCCACGGCGACAATAACGGCAGGGTCCACGGACGACCCAGCAGGTTCCCCCACTGCACAAGCAGGACTTTCGGGTCAAACCATTCGCATTGGCGCAAAGACGTTCACGGAGCAGTTTATTCTCGCGGACGTGATTGCTCAGCGTTTGGAGGAAGAGGGGGCGAACGTTGAGAATCTGCAAAACCTTGGGTCCACGATCGTGTTCGACGCCCTTCGAAACAACACAGTTGATGTCTATGTGGATTACACAGGCACCATCTGGGCCACCATCATGGAACGGGAGGAGCCGATAGAGCGCACAGCCATGTTCATCGACATGGCGGCTTATCTCAAACAGGAACATGGCATCATCGCTGTCGGCCGGTTGGGATTTGAAAATGCCTATGGGTTCGCCATGCGGCGCGATCGCGCGCAGCAATTGGGTATTCGTTCCATCGGAGATTTACAAAGTCAGCTCTCCGCTCTGACGATTGGGGGCGACCCGGAATTTTTTGCACGCAATGAATGGATCCGCGTGCGTGACGCCTATGGCTTGGCGGGCATTTCCACGCGCAGCATGGATTCAACCTTCATGTATGGGGCGGTGCGGGACCGCAATGTGGATGTGATCACCGCCTATACCACAGACGGCCGGATCAGCGCGTTTGATTTGACCATCCTAAGGGATGAACGCCAAGCCTTTCCGCCATATGACGCGGTGGTTTTGGTGTCGCCTGAGGGAGCGGCCAAACCGGGCTTGATTGAGGCCCTGACGCCGCTCATATACCAGATAAATGATGACGACATGCGCAACGCCAACAAACGTGTGGATATTGACGGGCAAACCCCCGCGCAAGCCGCAAAAGCGCTTTATTCGGAAATAAGTCAGTAAACGGAAAGAGATAATGGGCCCAAAACCGCATTCGATTACAGGATGGAACGAACCGGTACCGTTTGAGCAGGAGGGTATTTCCCGTTGGCTGTATCAAGGCGGCTCCGGTCCGGGTGTCGTGTTGCTGCACGAATTGCCGGGCATGTCTGTCGAATGCCGGCAATTAGGGGATCGGCTGATCAAGGAAGGCTATGCGGTCTATATGCCCTTGTTGTTTGGTAAGCCTGAATCTGTCGATTTAGCAAGCAACACCATGGCGGTCTGCATCAGCAGAGAGATTCACGTGTTTTCGAAACGTGGCATGGGCCCCATCACCGATTGGATCCGAGCACTCTGCCGACAGGCGTTGACGGAACAGGGCGGCAAGGGCGTCGGATTGATCGGCATGTGCCTCACGGGAAATTTCGCGCTTTCCCTGGTGGCTGATCCGGAGGTTTTGGCGCCCGTGGCGTGTCAGCCGTCTCTGCCGATTGCCGCCGCCAAAGAACTTGCGATGGATGAGGGGCAGCTTGCAGCGGCAAAGAAAGCGGCGAAAGAAAAGGGCCCCGGATCGATCATCGGTTTCCGGTATGAGAAGGATGGCATCTGTCCGCGCGCAAAATTCGAACGCATTCGAGCTGAATTTGGTGACAGTTTTGATGGGACCGAAATCCCAGGCGAGGGGCATTCAACGCTTACGGAGCATCTGGACGATGGGGCGCTGTCGAAAACGTTGAGCTTTTTCAAAGCGCGGTTGCACTAAGCCTGGACGGTGTTCTAGGAAAATTTGAAATTCGGTTTGCGTTTTTCAAGAAAAGCCTTGGTACCTTCTTGAAAGTCTTCACCGGAAAAGGCGTCCGCAAATTGCGCGGTGGTTTCAGGGGTGTCGTCTGTCGCGCCGTCCAAGATCATCTGAATGGTTTTCTTTGAAGCGCGCACCGAGTACTGAGAATTTTTACAAATTTGTTGAGCATAGTCCCAAGTTGTTTCGCGAAGTGTATCTTCCGGTGCCAAGCGATCAACAAGGCCCATATCTTTTGCCTCACCGGGTCCGAAAATTCGCCCCGTGAACAAGATGTCCTTTGCCGAAGCCGCTCCCACGGTATCGACGAGGCGTTTCGTGTCATACAATCCGTAAGCGATACCTAACTTTGCGGGGGTGATACCAAAGCTTGCGGTTGTGTCGGCGAACCTGAAATCACAGGCAAGGGCAATGCCGCACCCACCGCCGATACAAGGTCCCGAAATCATGGCAATGGTTGGCTTGACGCAATCGCCAAGCGCATGCATGGCGGCAAAAACCGCATCGCGAAATCCTGCACCACCGCCATTGGCGCCGAATTCCGATATATCCGCGCCTGCGGCGAAAGCGCCAGCATCGCCGCCATGCACGACCACGATGCGGATGGCTTTGTCACTTTCGGCTACGGCGACCAAGCCGGGGATGGCATCCCACATGGCCCGGTTGAGCGCATTCTTTTTGTCGGGACGGTTGAGGATCAGCTCCGCAATCTCACCGTTTTTTTCTAATCGAATATCTGCCATGGAGGTTATGCCGTAAACGCTTGAATACCTGTTTGCGCCCGTCCCAAAATCAGGGCGTGCACATCATGGGTACCTTCATACGTGTTGACCGTTTCCAAGTTCATCACATGACGGATCACATGGTATTCATCGGAGATACCATTGCCGCCGTGCATATCGCGGGCCATGCGCGCGATGTCCAATGCCTTGCCGCAATTGTTCCGCTTCATGAGGGATATGGCAGGGGCGGCGGCTTGGCCCTCGTCCAATTGTCGGCCAAGCTGGAGGGCCCCAAGGAGCCCAAGGGAGATTTCCGTTTGCATGTCGGCCAGTTTCTTTTGGATCAGTTGATTGGCCGCGAGCGGTCGTCCGAATTGGTTTCGGTCCAATACGTAGGTGCGGGCTTGGTGCCAGCAAAATTCCGCAGCCCCCATAGCGCCCCAACTAATACCGTAACGCGCTTTGTTCAAGCAGCCGAAGGGCCCCGACAGGCCTTCCACATTCGGCAGCAGGTTGTCGGCAGGAACGAAGACGTCATCCAAGACGATTTCCCCGGTGATGGAGGCGCGTAACGAAAATTTGCCCTCAATCTTCGGTGTTGAGAAACCTTCCATGCCGCGTTCGACAATAAACCCTCGGATCACGCCATCTTCTGTTTTGGCCCACACCACGGCAACATCAGCGATCGGTGCGTTGGTGATCCACATTTTGGCACCCGTCAGGCGATAACCCCCGTCCACCGCCTTTGCCCGTGTCTTCATGCCGCCGGGGTCGGAGCCGTGGTCTGGTTCCGTCAGGCCGAAGCACCCGACAAATTCGCCGCTCGCTAGTTTAGGCAGGAACTTTTGTCGGTGCTCTTCGGAGCCATAGGCATAGATCGGATGCATGACCAAGCTGCTCTGCACGCTCATGGCGGACCGATAGCCTGAATCCACCCGCTCCACTTCGCGGGCCGCCAATCCATAGGCGACGTGACCAAGACCGGCCCCCCCATAGGCTTCTGGGATGGTAATTCCCAAAAGGCCCATATCCCCCATTTCGCGCATGATTTCCGTATGGAATTTTTCCTGGCGGTTTGCTTCAAGCACGCGCGTCATCAGCTTTTCTTGGGCATAGCCATGGGCGCTGTCGCGCACCATCCGTTCTTCTTCTGTCAGCTGATCGTCCATGCCGAGCGGATCCTCCCAGCGGAAGGGGGCGGATTTAATCTTGTCCTGATAGGGTGATGCAGCGTCAGCAGTACTCGTTGAAACGGACATGAAAACCTCTGTATTTTCTTGCGTTGGGTATGTTGGTGCACGTTGCTTGGGCACGCATGCCATATCACGGCGTGCTATGTTGAAGCCACATGCCTAGATTAACATTTTTACATACCGCGCAATCCAATGCCCGTCTGTTTGGCGCGTTGATCTTGAAACTCGCGCCTCAGTTGCAAGGTGCCGAAGAACCGACTCATCTGGTGAATGACGCGCTTCTCGCCCGTGCCATTGCAGAGGGGGGCGTATCGGATACGCTCAAGTCGGACCTCGCTGATACAGTGGGTGACGCATTTTCCGCTGGCACGGACCTGGTGGTGTGCACCTGCTCGACGCTGGGTCAGGCCGCGGAAGAGGTTGGAGAGCATCTTGGCAAGCCGGTCATGCGGATCGACCGTCCCATGGCGGAAGAAGCGGTGCGGACCGGTGGAAAAATTTTGGTGGCGGCGTGTGTGGCGACCACGGTGAAACCAACCACGCAGTTACTAGAGCAGATTGCCGCCGAGCAAGGCGAAACGGTCGATTTAAGTGTTCTGTTGATGCCAGATGCTTGGGCGCTGTTCGACGCAGGGCAAAAAGACGCCTATGAACGCGCGATTGCCGAAGAATTGAGGACGGTAGCGGCGGATTATTCCGCTATCGTTTTAGCGCAGGCTTCCATGGCTGGCGCAGAGCGGTATGGCCAGGACATTGCCACGCCCGTGCTGTCGAGCCCGGAATTAGGCGTCAAAAGAGCTTTAAATTGGCTTGCGCAATGACCTCCAGATCCCACGGCAAATTGACGTGTAGGAAACAGGGACAACTGCTGGTAAAACCCCGTCAGGACACTAGATTGACATCGGAAAGGTTTGAGTAGCTGTGGCAGATCAAGAACAAGCCCAACAAGAATCCCCTCAGGGACCTCCATTTTACAAACGGCCCGAGGTATTGCGCCCGGAAGCCCATGCCAATTTGGGCATTAATGGGTCAAAACGGACTTTTAAATTCGCCAAGGATGCAAGCTTTGTGGCGGTCAATGGCGCCGAATTTGAAATGGCTTCCAAGCATTATCCGGTCATTTTCTCCAGCGGTGCCGATGTGGTGCCCATTGCTGTTTTTGGACTGGGCGACCGTGGCAACCTCTATGTGAATAAAAAGGGTGCATGGGAGAAAGATCACTACATTCCAGAATATGTTCGACGGTACCCCTTCATCTTTATGCAGACAAATGCGGAAACCCAGGAATTCGCCTTAAGTGTCGATATGGGGGATGATGAAGTCGTTGCCGAGCATGCCGAGCAACCGTTTTTTCTGAACGGTAACCCGACCGAATTTACGAACCGCGCATTGGAATTTTGCAAAACCTTCCATCAGCAGCATGTGGCGACGCAGAATTTTGTGAAGTTCCTGCAAGAAAACGAGCTGCTTACGGAGCGCCATGCGGAATACACGCCGCCGAATAATCAGACGGTCCCAATCGCAAATTTCCTGGCTGTTGACGAAGAAAAATTTAATGACCTTTCAGATGCGGTGTTCGGTGAAATTCGTAAGCGCGGCTATTTAAGGCCAATTTGCGGCCACCTGTCATCGCTGATCAATTTCTCTCGCACCTATGAACGGGCGGCAGGGATTAGAACCTAAACACTATGACCGACACTTCCCCCGACGACATCCAAACCGGGCCCCGTTTAGGGGCGCGACTTTTAGTGGCCTTGGGCGTCGTTGGGGCCATCGGCCTTGCCGTTTATTTCTATGCCGGAAATGGCGGCTCCGGTGGCGGTGCGCGATCGCGAGCGGTCCCTGTTGAGGTCGCTCAAGTGCGCAAGGCTGAGTTTGCGGATGTGTTGGAGGCGATCGGGACAGCACAAGCGAAGGAATCCGTTACCGTCACGGCGAAGACAACAGAGATTGTTCGCAAGATTCACTTTCAAGACGGCGCCCGAGTCAAGATGGACGATATTCTGGCGGAACTCACCGCCGGTATTGAAGCTGCCGAACTTGATGAAGCCTATGCCGAACTTGAAGGTGCTGAAAAAGAGCTTCGCTTGGGGCAAAGCCTTGTCGACCGGGGGACGGCGGCGAAAGCAACCTTAGTCGCTTTACGGGCGGATCGCGATGCGGCAGCCGCGCGTGTGAATGCCCTTAAGGCACGTCTGGCGGACAAGCTGATCTTAGCGCCGTTTGATGGCGTGCTCGGCCTTCGGCTGATCAGCCCCGGCACATTGGTTCAGCCCGGAGATAAGATCACAACACTTGCCGACATTTCTCTTATCAAAGCAGACTTCTCGATCCCCGAGACTTTCTTGTCCGCGCTTAAGGTGGGACAGAAAATAGAGGCCAAAAGTGCGGCCTATCAGGGGCGCCATTTTGAAGGTGTCGTGGCGGCAATTGATACACGGGTAGATCCCGTGACGAGATCCGTGATGGTGCGGGCGGAAATACCAAACGAAGACGGATCGCTGCTTCCGGGCATGCTTTTGACGATTGATCTGCGCAGCAACATACACACGTCGCTCGCGGTGCCGGAACAATCCATCGTACCGATCGTCGATCGCAAATATGTTTACGTCGTGTCGCCTGACGAAATACCGGAACTTCGCGAAGTGATCATTGGGCGGCGACGGCCTGGGGTCGTTGAAATTACGGAAGGCGTGTCGGAAGGGGACTATGTGGTGACGCTGGGCACCCATCGCATCCGAGACGACCAGCCGGTCAAAGTTCAAAACGAGGATTTTCCCCGACAGCAAGCGCCCGACAATTCAAGCAATGAGGCCGGCGCCTCATGATCCTGTCTGATACAGCGGTACGTCGTCCGGTCTTTGCGACTGTGCTCAGTCTGCTGTTGGTCGCCTTTGGGATCCTATCGTTTTATCAACTGCCTCTGCGAGAGTTGCCGGATGTTGATCCCCCCATTGTCTCGGTAGAAACGATCTATCGTGGCGCGTCCTCAAATGTGGTCGAAACGCGCGTCACGCAGATGGTGGAAGATTCAATCAGCGGCCTAGAGGGCGTGGACACGATTTCATCCACCAGCCGTGACGGACGATCCAGCGTCGTCATACAGTTTAACCTCAACAGAGATATTGAAGCGGCGGCGAATGACGTGCGCAGCGCGGTTTCACGGATCACCGAACAACTGCCCGACGAAGCGGAGCTTCCTGAAGTCAGTAAGTTCGATGCCGATAGCAGCGCAATCATGTGGCTCAACCTTGTATCGGACAGAATGACCAATGTGGAGCTTGGCGATTTTGCCGAACGCTATGTTGTCGATCGCCTCTCCGTGATCGAGGGGGTGGCGCGGGTTCGACTTGGTGGCGGGGGCCTCCGATACGCCATGCGCATCTGGCTGGACCGCAAAGCGTTGGCCGCTCGGGGGCTCACCGTCGCAGACATTGAGAGCGCTCTTCGGCGGGAAAACGTAGAACTTCCGGCGGGGTCAATTGAATCGAAGGACCGCGATTTTACAGTCCGTCTCGAGCGCGGATATCAAACGCGTGATGATTTTGCCAACCTGCCCCTGACGCGAGGTCTAGATGGACATATCGTTCGCCTCGGTGAAGTGGCGGATGTACGGATTGGGACCGAAGACGAGCGCTACTTTTTTCGCGGAAATCGCGTGCCCCAAGTCGGCCTTGGTATCGTTAAGCAGTCTCGGGCAAATACGCTAGCGACAGCGCGGGCGGTAAAAGCAGAACTAGAACGTATCCGCGCAGTGCTGCCCGAGGGGACGCAGCTTTACCAAAGTTTCGATTCGTCTTTGTTTATCGAGGAAGCAATCGAAGAAGTGTACTTCACCCTGTCGATCGCCATGGGGTTGGTGATCTTGGTGATTTACCTGTTTCTTGGAAATATTCGAACGGCGCTCATTCCCGCCGTCACTGTGCCGGTCTGCCTGATCGCGTCCTTTAGCGTCATGGCGGCCCTGGGGCTGTCCATCAACCTGTTAACGTTGTTGGCGTTGGTTTTGTCGATCGGATTGGTTGTCGATGACTCGATTGTTGTGCTTGAGAATGTTCAGCGGCGAATAGATTCGGGCGAACCGCCCTTGGTTGCTGCGTTTCGTGGTGCGCGGCAAGTTGGCTTTGCGGTGATCGCCACAACGGCGGTGATTATTTCCGTCTTTGTACCAATAATGTTTTTGCCGGGCGATATCGGCCGGCTTTTCTCGGAGCTGGCCGTCGCCGTGACCGCGGCGGTCGTTTTTTCAAGTTTTGTCGCGCTTACGCTGACGCCCATGATGTGCTCGAAGCTTCTAAAAACGGGGCAGGACAAACGGCGCCTGTCACAGGCAACGGATAGGTTCTTTCAACGTGCCCAATCCCTGTACATCCGTGCCTTGGAACGCGTTGTAAAAGCGCCAATCCTAGCTCTTGTGACGGTTGTCGGCACGATTGGCCTAAGTGTCGCTTTGTTCCAAGCCCTGCCGTCGGAGCTCGCGCCCAGAGAAGATCGGGGGTCCTTCTTCGCGTTTATGGCCGGACCGCCAGGGGCCAGTTTCGACTATTCGGTCAGCCAGATGAACCAGGTCGAGGAGATACTTCGTCCCTATACGGAATCTGGGGAAATCCAACGCGCTTTGGCACGCGTGCCGGGGTCGTTCTCATCGACCGAGGATTACAGTACCGGATTTGTGATTATCAATCTGGACCATTGGGATAATCGGGACCGCGATGCATTCGCCCTGATCAACGAACTCAATGGGAAGTTCGCTCAATTGCCCGGCGTGCGCATGTTTGCGATGATGAGCTCGAGTTTTGGCCGCCGCGGTCAGTCAAGCCGGCCTGTCCAATTCGTCATCGGCGGCGGCACATATGAAGAGCTGGCGGCCTGGCGCGATGTCATGCTTGAACGAGTGTCGAAGCATCCGGGGTTTTTGGGGCTCGATGCCGATTTGGAAGAAAAAACACCCCAGCTGAAAGTTGAGATTGATCCGATCCGTGCGTCGGATTTAGGCGTTTCCGTTGAAACAGTGGGGCAAACACTCAGCACGATGTTGGGGTCGCGGCGTGTGACGACATACCAAGATCGTGGCGAAGAATATGATGTCATCCTTCAGGTTCGGCGGGAAGACCGGCAACAGCCTACGGATCTGACGAATATTTATGTGCGATCCGAGCGGACCGGCGAGCTTATCCCCCTGACCAACCTGGTGATAATCAAGGACCAAGCGGGAGCAAGCGATTTAAGGCGCTTCAACCGGATGCGTGCGGTGACGTTGAGCGCATCGCTCGCGCCTGGCTTTCAATTGGGAGAGGCCCTGTCGTTTCTTGAAGAAACGGCCCGTGAGACATTACCCGCGAATGCATCAGTTGACTACCAAGGTGAATCGCGAACCTTTAAAACATCTGGATCGGCGATATTTTTCACTTTTGGACTGGCCTTGCTGATCGTTTTTCTGGTGCTGGCCGCGCAGTTTGAGAGCTTTATTCATCCATTCGTCATTATGCTGACAGTCCCCATTGGGGTCGCGGGTGCCTTGCTCGGTCTTTACATATCCGGCAATTCGCTCAATATATATAGTCAGATTGGTATCGTGATCCTCATTGGCCTGTCAGCCAAGAACGGGATTCTGATCATCGAATTCGCTAATCAGCTGCGCGACGAAGGCTATGAGCTGTACGATGCGTTGATGCAGGCGGCCGGGACACGCTTGCGTCCGATCATTATGACAGGGTTGTCGACCGCCGTCGGGGCAACGCCCTTGGTTCTTGCATCTGGCGCGGGATCCGCCAGCCGCCAAACCATCGGTATTGTAATCTTTTTTGGTGTCACGTTTGCGACCATTTTTACCTTGTTCGTCGTGCCGGTCTTCTACAATCTGCTGGCGCGCTATACACGGTCACCGCAGGCTGTTGCGCGCGAATTGGAAGCTACGGAAAAATCGTCGGCGCCGACAATTGCGCCGGGTGAATAAACAAACAACATTTGGGTAGGAAGGTAATCGGCAATGAACACGGCCGCAAAGACATATACGGATCAGTTTTTCACGAGCTCGGATGGCCTGAAGCTCCACTATCGCGACTATGGGGATCGATTGTCTGAAAACGTTCCGGTCATCTGCCTGCCGGGCTTGACCCGAAACGCGCGGGATTTTGAAGATCTGGCCGAAAAGCTTGCGCCGTCTCGACGGGTTATTTGTTTCGAGCTGCGGGGGCGTGGTGATAGTCAGTATGATGAAAATATGTCCAACTACCAACCCAATGTTTATGTGGCGGATGTTCTGGCGCTCATGGCCGCTGCCAATGTACACAAAGCGGTGTTCATCGGCACGTCGTTGGGGGGCATACTAACCATGGCGTTGGGCCCGACACGGCCCGGGGCGATCGCCGGCGCCATTCTGAATGATGTCGGTCCGGAGCTTGATCCCAAAGGTCTCGCCCGTATCGGGGGATATGTGGGCAAGATGGCGCCTCCCGCCACATGGGATGAGGCCGTCCAACAACTCAAATCGGCAAATGATGGTGTCTATCCGGGATTTTCGGATCAAGATTGGCGTTTGATGGCAGAACGGACGTTCAATCGGGATGATGCCGGTAATCCTTGTCCGGCATACGACCCAAAAATCGGAGATGCCCTCCGGTCAGGCGGGGCGCCTGCGGATCTTTGGCCCGCCTTTAGGTCGCTCGGGCAAATCCCGACATTGGCCATTCGCGGTGGCATCAGTGACCTTCTGTCTGACGACATTCTGAAGAAAATGGCCGCTGAGCACGCAAAACTGGAGACCTTGACCGTTCCGGAGGTCGGCCATGTGCCCCTATTGGAGCGTGAGCCGAGTTTTGGTGCGATTGAGACCTTTTTGGCCGCCCGCGACGCCGAAAACCGCCATTAATCGGCCACAAATTGCCACAATCCCTTCATTGCCTATTCAGGCTGGCTCGCCCATGATAGGGCGGTTTTGGTGAAATGTTGCTGTGACAAAGGAGGGTAGGCCATGGAAGAAGGCCAAGCTGTTGTCAGCGCAGTCGCGCTGATGCTGGGCGCGTCCTGGGCGAGTGGGATCAATCTTTACGCAGCAATCTTGGCGCTCGGCCTGATGGGCGCGACCGGGTCCATTGACCTGCCACCCACATTGGAAATTGTGGAAAGTCCCGTGGTGATCATGGCGGCGGGCGTCATGTATGTGATTGAATTTTTCGCGGACAAAGTGCCAGGGGTCGATACCGGGTGGGATGCGCTGCACACCTTTGTGCGCATCCCTGGCGGGGCCATGCTGGCGGCGGCGGCTGTGGGCGAAACCGACCCCTCGATCCAAGTGGCGGCCTTCTTGCTGGGCGGCAGCATGTCGGCGGTGTCTCACGCCACGAAAGCCGGATCGCGCATTGTGGTGAACACATCGCCTGAACCGTTCACCAATATTGGGCTGTCATTGTCGGAAGACGTGGCCGTGTTTACGGGCATGTGGGCCGCATTGAATTATCCGCTGCTGTTTATCGGATTGATGATCGCCTTTGTGGCCTTTGCTATTTGGCTGTTGCCGAAAATCTGGCGCGGCGTGAAACGCGTATTTGCATGGATCGTGCGGCTGTTTGGCGGCGGCAAGGAAGAAAAGGAATCAGCTGCCGGCGGTACAGGCGGCAGCGGATAAACAAAAAAGCGCCGGGCGAGTGTTCGCACCGGCGCTGTGTCTTCGTTGTTAAGTTGATCTAGTTTTCCGGGTCAACGGTGTTGTCGGTAATGGTCACGTCTTTCGGCAAGGTGAAATGTACCTCGTCGACCTCAATACCGGCGACGACGGTGGTTGCCTCCCGCTCGGATTGAAGGCCACCCAGCGATCCCGATTCGGCCAACGCGATGCCTTTCCAGATACACTCTTGGCCGCCGCTCAGTGGAACGTCCCACAGCTCACACGTTTGCTCCGCCACAAAGTCCGTGCCGAGTCGTTTGGCGCCGGTTGCTTCCAATAGCTGTTTCGACATTTGGGTCATTTCGTCCTCGGACAGGCCCTTAAAGAAACCAACGCCTGGATTCTTTGTTTTGACAGCTTGGTTTGTCTTTACATCGATCGTGTAAATCACATCCGGAGTTGAAATCAGCCTTTCTTCAACTTCTTGAGCAACGCCCATCAGGTTTAAGGTCGCCTTGGTATAGCGCGCTTCTTTCACGCCCCAATCGTCCCAATAAACTTTCTCGGTTCCGGACCGCATCCCTTCTAATCGGTACTCGATAACGCCGGACTTAATCTGGTATCGCTTGAAGCCTTCGTAGCCCGAGAAATCCACAGGCTCACCGGGTTCTGCCGCGGGTGCCGGCGTGGGAGCCGCCGCTATATCCTCTGCCGATTGGACCTCAGGTGCCGGTGCCTCTGTGTCCGACGTGGCCGTTGTGGTTTCTTCGCTACAGGCGGCAAGAAAGAGCGCCACGCTGCTCACCACGGCAAATTTAGAGACTGTATTCTGCACCATCACACCCCCTGTGATACTGGATTTACGGAGCTTTTGGCCATGCTGCCTTGCCAGCCGTATCCTGTCCAGCTTTCTAAGCGCGTCACATAGCTGCCCTATTGTCGCCGAAAACCGGGTCGAGTGTCCAATGACAAGGGAGTGTCACGAATTGCTGGGCGGATTGGCCCGGTGTAGGGTGCTGACTCAAAAGGGTGTCGTTGTAACGGGAGAGGTAACGTGCCATGCGGTGGGTAAGTTGGGGTATTGCAGTGTTGGTCCTGGCCGGTGCTGCTGTCGGTGGATATGTGTTTCTCCAGCAACCAGAGCAAATGGATGCGTTTCTGGATGACGCCATGGATATCGTGGCGAGCGATACACAGCTCCAGTCCCGCTCCCCGTCCTCGTCTGCCGTATCCGGTGGCCGAAAAGACATTTTTGAATTCCGGCGCTTGGAAATCGATACAAGCAAAGATGTCGCCGAAGCGTGTTTGGTGTTTACGGGCACCCTGCAAGACGATGGCAGTGTTCAGTATCAAGACTATATTCGTATTCGCCCCGAGACAAAGGTTGGGTTGCGGGCAAATGGTGCGCGGTTGTGCATGGCTGGTCTAAAATTTGACCGGGAATATTCTGTCACGGTTAAAAAGGGGCTGCCTGCCGCTTCAGGACTTGCGCTCGCCGAAGATGAAACCTTTCCCGTGGAATTGCGGGACCGCCCTGCGGTTATCTCTTTTGGCGGGGGGATATTGTTGCCACGCCAAGGGTCGGATGGGCTGCCGGTTAAAACCATCAACGTGGACGAACTGGACCTCACGGTCGTGCGCGTAAACGACCGGTTATTATCACAGCTATCAAACGGCTTGCTCGACCAGCGTCTGCTGTATGGCTACGAACAAGATCAGCTGATCAATCAGCAGGGTGAAAAAGTGTGGCAAGGCACCATGACGGTGAAGGCGCTGCGCAACGAAGAAGTGACGACGGTCTTCCCGATCCGCAAAGCGATTGAAGAAAAGAAACCCGGCATCTATTTGGTGATTGCGGCGGACGCAGCGGACCGTGAAGCGGTGGGGGATCGATGGGATCAATACTATAAGGGCAAAGCGGCCCAGTGGGTGATCGATTCCGATATCGGCCTCACGACCTTTAAAGGCGCAGATGGGCTGCATGTGTTTGCCCGATCTTTGGATCGAGCGACCACCTTGTCGCGCACTGAGATTACTTTGGTCGCCCGCAACAATGATGAACTGGCGCGAATAGCGGTTGATTCAGATGGGGCGGTTCATTTTCCGGCGGCACTCATGCGCGGGACCGGCGGGTCGGAACCGGTCGCTGTGATGGCCTATGGGAATAATGGAGATTTCACATTTTTGGATCTGCGGCGCCCCGCCTTCGACCTCACCGACCGTGGTGTGGAAGGGCGCGCAACCCCCGGCCCTGTGGACGCCTATCTCTACACAGAACGGGGTATTTATCGGCCTGGCCAGACCGTTCATGCGGTGACGATGTTGCGCGACCCAAAAGTCAAGGCGATAGAGGACGCGCCGCTGACACTGATCTTGCGCCGCCCGGATGGCTATGAATACCGGCGCTACACCGGCGTTGACCTTCAAGACGGTGTTGCCCATTCCGAAATCGCCCTCACAGAAAGCGCGCCGCGCGGTCAGTGGCACCTCACAGCGCATTTGGATCCGAAGAAGCCAGCCATAGGCCGGGTTTCTTTTGATGTGCAGGACTTTGTCCCACAGAAATTGGAAGTGACGCTAGAGCCACGGTCTGAGTTACTGCGCCCCGGTGCGGACGTGGCAATTGATGTGGTGGGGCGGTTTCTTTATGGCGCGCCGGCTGCTGAACTCGCCGGCGAGGGGGAGATGCGCATCGTGCCTGACCCTCAACCGTTCGCGGACTACAAAGACCATCGTTTTGGTTTGGTGGAAGAAAGCTTCTCACCGGTGGTCATTGCATTCTCCATGAATGAAACGGATGCTGAGGGGAAAACACTTGCGACCGCCTATGTGGACCTGGAGCGGTCGACCACCAAACCCCTAAAGGCGGATATTAAGATCGGGTTGTTCGAACCGGGCGGACGCACGACGTTCCAAACGACCTCTCTGCCGATACGCGCCGATGGTAAGTCCATCGGTATTCGTCCTGCCTTTGACGGCGACCGTGTCCAGGAAAATTCCGATGCTGAATTTGATGTGGTTGTGCTGGACGATGCGGGCCAGCCGGTAGCCGGGGAGAGCTTAATCTATGAGATCGTCCGTGAAGAGACGGACTATCAGTGGTACCAACTGGACGGACAATGGCGTTACGAAATCGTCGTGCGCGACCGCATCGTCTCCGGCGGCGACCTGACGACCGGCGCGGATGGATCGGCGGATTTCAGCCAGCTTGTGGAATGGGGACAATACCGGTTCACCGTATCGGACACGGATTCGAAATCCGCCTCTAGTGTGCGCTTCTATGCCGGTTGGTCGGCCAGCGCCTCCCGAGATCGTCCAGACAGGGTCATTGTCGCAAGTGACAAAGAAACCTACAGACCATCGGACAAGGCGGTGATCGACATCCGCCCGCCGGTGGATGGCAAAGCCCTGGTGATGGTGGCGGGCGACGACGTTTATGAGCGCCGTCTGATAGATGTCTCGGCAGAGGGCACGCAGGTCGCATTCGACGTGTCGGAAGACTGGGGCAGTGGTGCCTATGTGCTGGTCACTGCTTACAAGCCGCTACGGTCGCGTGAAAAACGCGCGCCCGTCCGGTCCATCGGACTTACCTGGATTGGTGTTGATCACAGCGCGCAAACGTTGGATGTGGCTCTGGAGCTGCCAGAGGTTGTGAAACCTCGGACGGATCTGGCCGTGCCCATCACCGTTTCAGGGCTAGCGGCGGGCAACAAAGCCCACGTCACGGTGGCGGCGGTCGATGAAGGCATTCTGCAACTCACGCGCTTTAAAAGCCCGTCTCCGACCGACTTCTATTTCGGCAAGCGGCGGCTTGGATTGGATGTGCGTGACGATTATGGCCGTCTTATCGAAGTGAGCGACGACGTGGTCGGCGCCATCCGGGTCGGTGGTGACAGTTTGGGGGGACGCGGCCTGTCCGCGATCCCCACGCGCACGGTTTCGCTTTTCTCGGGCATTGTGGAAACGGATGCAGATGGCAAGGGCACGGTAAATTTCCGCGTGCCGGATTTTGTGGGCGAGCTCCGCGTGATGGCGGTGGCCTTCAATGCCACGCAGCTTGGCAATGTGGAACAATCCGTCACCATACGGAATGATGTGGTGGCGGATATTTCCCTGCCACGCTTTTTGGCGCCCGGAGACCAAAGCTACGCGACGGTCACGCTTCATAACATTGAAGGCGAGGCCGGGGCCTACACAGCCGAACTTTCGGGGGCCGACACGGTTTCCTTGGCGGATACGGGCACGATCGAGGCGGCCTTGGAGGTCGGTGATCGAAAAACCATTCTCGTGCCCTTAAAAGGCGGTGAGCCGGGCGTCGGCACCGTGTCGCTGGATGTTGAAGGGCCGGGTGGTTTCACCCTGTCACGTGCGTGGCCCATTGAAGTACGCCCCCCGCAAATGCCCGTCTTTAAAGAAGATGTGGCGATGATCATGCCGGGGCAGACCTATCAATTGACCAAGGATGTGATTGGCGATTTTATTCCGGGGACGGAAAGTGTGGTTGCGAATGTGGCCAGTTCCCGCGGCTATGACGCGGCGGCTCTGGTGCGCTGGCTCGACCGGTACCCTTATGGCTGCTTGGAACAAACCACCAGCCGTGCCTTTCCGCTGCTCCTGATGAGCGATCTGCAGGATGGATTGATCTCTGGCGAACGCGGACTTGGTGACCGCATCCAAAAAGCGATCGACCGTGTTGTGGACATGCAGCATGGCAGCGGTTCCTTCGGCATGTGGAGCCCGTATACCGCAGACACGCGTGCTTGGCTGGGCGTTTTCGCCATGGACTTTTTGCTGACGGCGAAGGCGCAAGGCTATGTGGTGCCGAATGGGGCGCTTAATCGTGGTCTTGAATGGTTGCGCCGGCTGGCGGGGGAAAACTGGCAGAATGATGCCTCGCGCGCTTACGCGTTTTATGTGCTTGCGCGGGAAGGGGCGGTGAGCTTAAGCGATCTGCGCTACTTCTCCGACACAGAAGCGGGTGGGTTCAACGATTTGATGGCGGCAAGCCTCACTGGAACAGCCCTTGCTTTGGTGGATGACCGGGCGCGGGCGAAAAGCAATTTCGACCGGGTCCTGCGCTTGACCGCGGGCTCTTTGCCCGGCCGCTATGAAGCGATTGACTATGGGTCTTTGTTGCGCGACGTCGCCGGTGCCACCGCCATGGCAGTGGAAGCCCAACAAACCCAGGCAATCGATCCGCTGATCAATCGCGGGCTTGATTTACGGCCCCCCATTCAATTCACCACCACTCAGGAAAAAGCTTGGATGGTGCGGGCGGCCTCTGCGTTGGCCAGACAGCGCAGTGCCCTGTCGGTTCAGATCTCCGGAACGCGCGCGGCAGGTCCCGTTCACGAGAAGCGGTTTGTGCCGACGCTCAGTGAATTGAACAGCGGGATTTCCATTCGCAATGACGGGGACCGCCCGATCTGGCGCACGGTCACCACGGAAGGTGTCCTCAAGGAGATGTCGCCACCCAGCGCGAACATCGTATCCGCCGAGAAAACCTATTGGACCTTGTCGGGAACGCCCGCAGATCTCACCACCCTCAAGCAAAATGATCGCGTGATTGTGTCGATCAAAGGTGTCTTGCAGGACAATATCCGCCGCGATCTTGTGGTTCTGGATCTTCTGCCGGCGGGTCTGGAAATTGAAGGTGTGCTGTCGGCGCAAGGCAATGCGCGACGCAGCTATGGCTGGTTGTCAAAGCTGTCTTCCACCGATGTGGCCGAAGCCCGTGACGACCGATTTGTCGCCGCGCTTTCCGTTGGCAGCCGCTATCGGCCCCGACGGACGGATCGTCCGCGTCCCAAGCCCACCTATCATGTGGCCTATATCGCCCGCGCCGTCACACCTGGCAGCTATGTGGTGCCCGCCGCGGTAACGGAAGACATGTATCGCCCAAATGTCATTGCACGGACGGCATCCGCTCAGATGACCGTCAGAGCCGCGGGACAGTAAATCCGTATGGTGGGGCGGCGGACCATATGGGGGGCTGGCGCAGCGGTGCTGATTTGTACAGCATTGCTGGCCGCCGACCTGCTTTTCCCGCCACCGCTTGAGCGTTTTCTCGATCAATCGGTAGAGGTGCGTGCCGGGGACGGTTCCGTGTTGCGCACCTTCTTGAGCAATGATGACAAATGGCGATTGCACGCAACCCCCGCGGATGTGGATCCGGCCTATTTAAGTGCATTACGTGCATTTGAGGACAAACGGTTCGATCACCATGTGGGCATCGATCCGATCGCGGTCTTGCGCGCCGCGACACAAAACCTGACACATGGCGAAGTGGTGTCAGGGGCCTCAACATTGACCATGCAGGCCGCGCGTTTGCTTGAACCCGGAGGCCGGGGGCTGGCGGCCAAGCTTCGCCAATCCTTGCGTGCGCTTCAATTAGAGCGGCGGTTTTCAAAAGACGAAATTCTATCGATTTACCTGACACTCGCACCCTTCGGCGGCAACATTGAAGGTGTTAGAGCCGCATCTTGGTCATATTTTCAAAAAGAACCAAAACGTTTGCGGAACAATGAAATCGCCTTGCTTGTAGCGCTTCCACAATCTCCGGAAAGGCTGCGTCCGGATCGTTTTCCGCAAAATGCGCGCGCCGCGCAGATCAAAGTGTTGGAGCGGCTTTTGGAGGAAGGGCTGCTGAGGCAAAAGACCGTTGCAGAGGTGACATCGGATCTGCCGGTGACAAAGCGGCATGCTCTTCCCTTTGTCGCACCCCATTTTGCGCAAACCGTGAAGCAGATGACGTCCGACCGTGTCATCAAAACTTTTATCGACAAAGATACGCAGAAACGCTTAGAGCGCTTGGCGAAACGTGAGACACGTTGGTTCCGCGACGGTGGCAATATGGCGGTCGTCGTTGTCCACAACAAAACACAACAGGTGCAGGCCTATCTTGGGGGGGCGGACTATTGGGGGCGCGCCGGTCAGATTGACCTCGCCCGCGCGGTCCGCTCTCCCGGGTCCACATTAAAACCGTTCATTTATGGCATGGCCTTCGATGACATGCCCCTTCATCCGTATACTTATATTGAAGACCGCCCGACATTGTTTGGCGATTATGCCCCACGCAATTTTTCGCGAAACTTTCAAGGTACGGTCACCGTCCGCGAAGCGTTGCAATGGTCATTGAATGTTCCGGCCGTCGCTTTGATGGATCGTTTGGGGCCTCAACGGTTTCACAGCCGGCTTTCCCTTGCGGGGGCTGATCTTGTTTATGCCGGACGTCATGCAGAGCCTAGTTTGCCGTTGGCCTTGGGCGGGGTGGGCATGCGCCTGCGCGACCTCACCACCCTCTATGCCTCGTTTGCTCATGGCGGCGTCGTGGCGCCCTTGCGTTTGTTTGAGGCTGACGGTCGAGACGCAGCCACACGATTTCGTCTGATGTCAGAAGAAGCCAGTTGGTATGTCACCGACATATTGTCCGGTAGTGCTTTGCCGGACGGTTTGGGCCAAGGTCAGGGATTTGACCGGGGCCGCCCGATCGCGTTCAAAACCGGCACGTCGTACGGGTTTCGGGATGCCTGGTCCATCGGTGTATCGCCCACCCACACGGTTGGAGTTTGGATCGGCCGGGCCGATGGCTCCACCCGCGCGGGCCGCTACGGCCGGAATGAAGCGGCGCCAATCCTGATGAAGGTGTTCGACTTGTTGCCGGTCGAAAAAATGCCGGGACCCGCCATTCCCCAAAATGTGTTGGTGGCCAGCGAGAACAGCGATCTGCCGGCAGCAATGCAACGCTTCAAGCCAAAACCCCTCGTTATCGCCAGCGGAAAAGAAGCGCCGTTGCAGATCATGTTTCCTCCCAACGGTGCGACGGTGTCACTTCCTGATTCGGAACAAGGAGATGCCTTGGCCTTACGATCGACAGGCGGCAAACACCCAATCCGTTGGATGGTCGATGGCCGGCTTCTAGAAAAGCCCGCTGGCCGAAAACGGACACAGTGGACCCCAGATGCGATTGGATTTTCCAATGTGACAGCAATTGACGCTGCTGGGCACAGCGCCACGTCCCGAATTCGGTTGGTGGCGCCTTAAAGAGTATTTGTTTGCCCGTTTTTCTACCTTTCTTTCCGTTGGAGCGACGCTCATCTTGTGGCAATCTACGGTGGAGTTTCACGCGCTGGGTATTTGAGAAGGATCAAGGCGCATGATTGGCAGTATCGATCCATTTGTAGAAAAAACCTACGCAGCGGACAGCATTGACGAGCTGCGCCAGTATTGTGTGGATTTCTTCTTGTCCAGTGGTCTGGAGATGGTGAGCTACCACCATCTGCCCCCCCCAGGTGCGACCGATTACAATTCCAACATCACGGTTGCCGCGTACGGCTATCCTGAAGAATGGGTGCGGATCTATCTTGAACGAAAATACTTTGAAGTTGATCCGGTTCCCAGGCGGGCCTTGGACTCCGCTTTCCCATTCTGGTGGTCAGAGATAGACAAAGATTCCAACCTCACCGAAGAAGAACGGCTGTATTTGCGGGCTGTGGCCAAAGCTGATCTAGGAGAAGGCTTAGCGATTCCGGTGTTTGGCCCTCACGGGCGGAACGGGTATGCGGGTCTCGGATTTGGCAAAAAGAATGTGGCGCTGTCGGTTGCGGACATTGCAACCTTGCAGTGGGCGTGTCAGCTGGGTCATCAACGATATGTATATCTATTGCGGGCCCAAGCTCCAGAGGATGTGACCCTGTCGAAACGGGAAACTGAAATTCTTGAATGGGTGGCGCGCGGTAAAAGCAATCCGGTTATCGCGGAGATTGTTGGGATCTCGACTTATACGGTTGATACCTATCTCCGCCGTATTTATGGCAAACTGGACGTGTCGGACCGAGTGACGGCTGCCCTGCGCGGGTTGGCCACCGGATTGGTGGCATAAGGGGCGTTACGCGATTGCCCCATCGAGCCACAGGGTTGCCTCGGAACGGGAATCCGTTGTGAAAATCTTTGCGCCGGTTTCCATGGCGTACACGCACATGGCGGTCTCATAAAAATCCTTGGGATCAAGAACAATGGCGACGCGAATCTTATGCGCGGCCAATAACTCCCCAAACCGTTGGCCGAAGGATTTGGCCAAGTCGATGTCCGTGCTCGGTCTCTTGTGCCCCTGTTTGTCGATGAGGAGAGTCGAGATATCGGGCAAGAAGCATTTGGCCAAACGCGCCAGTAGATCGTCGTACGCGCACTCGGTTAGGGCCGAATTGATCTTTGTCGTTAGCCGACCTTCTTTCAGGTCACATGCGACAGCGCTCACAAGGTTGGCGCCGCCCTCTATTTTGTGCGGATCCACGTCACAACTCCAACTTAAAATGATCAAGAATTTGGGGCACAGCCACATGTCAAGGGCCGTAGCGGTGACGTGTATGTAATAAAAGTGTCATCAAATTTCACGTCCCGAAGCCTATGTCCAGGAATCGCGTGACAGTAAAAAGCCTAGTTTTCCGCCATTTTTTGGCGTTTGACGCCTTTTGGGCGTGTTATTCGGCGGCCGACTTTAAAGGTTGGGGCGTATCGAACTCGAGCAAAAGCGATTCCCGGCGGGCTTTTGCCTTCTCGATATTTGCCGCCTTCACATGGCCAAAGCCTCTGATCAGGGAAGGCACCTCCGCGAGCGACACGGCCGTCGCATGGTTTTGGGCGGTTAATCGAGACAAGATGTGCGCAATTAGTTCTTCATAGTCAGCGATCAGCTTGCGTTCTTCTCTACGTTCCTTGGAATACCCGAACGGATCCGCCCAACTTCCCCGTAAGAATTTGAAGCGTGTGAGGAAGGACAAAGCGGGCTTCATGAACTGTGCTCGAAATACAGTCTTTTTTGGCCGGCCCTTAGAGTCTTTTGCACCGAAAATCGGGGGGGCCATATGATATGAAATGCTGATATCGCCTTCCATTTGCTCACGGATTTTTTCTTCAAATCCTGTGTGTATGTGCAGTCGTGCTACCTCATATTCGTCTTTGTAGGCCAGAAGCTTGAAGTAGTTTTTGGCAACTGCCGTGGACAGTTCATCATTATGCGGAGAGAGGGTGTCTTCCTGTCGCCGCACATCCCGTAATACCGCGCGATAACGATTGGCATAAGCATCATTCTGATACGCCACCAAAAAGTCCGCGCGGCGCCGGATAATGTCATCAATGTTCTGATCGACCGCCAGTTCACCATCCGATGCCGCTAATAGGCGCTTAAGCAAGTCGCGGTCGTGGGCAAGTAAACGCCCCCATCTGAAAGTACGTAGATTTTGGTCAACAGCGACACCATTCAATTCAATGGCTCGTTCAATGGATGCATTTGACAGCGGAATATAGCCGCGCTGATAGGTGGCCCCCAATAGCAAAAGATTGGTCGCTATAGCATCACCGAACAAGTCGGTTGCTACGCGCGAGGCGTCAAATGCTTCCAAATGGTTCTGGCCAACGGCCTGGGCGATGGCATCGACCGTGCGTTGGTCCGGCAGGTCGGAGGTTGTGTCCATCACAAAATCCGCTGTGGGCGATACATGGGTGTTCACCAAGGCCCGCGTTCTAAGGGACGCTGTTCGGGCCAGCACGTCCGCGCTGCCGGCCACAACCATGTCGCACCCAATCAGGAGGTCCGTTTCCGCTTTGCCAACACGAACCGCATGCATGTCCTTCGGTTTGCGGCCGATTTTGACGTGAGAGACGACCGCGCCATTTTTTTGAGCAAGGCCGGTAAAATCCAGAGCTGTGACACCGCGCCCTTCCAGATGTGCGGCCATACTGAGCAGTGAGCTGATGGTCACAACGCCTGTGCCCCCAATGCCCGCGACCAGAATGTTATAGGTATGGTGGCCAATCGGTCGCTGAGCGGGATCCGGAAGTGCCTCCAACAATTCCTGCTCTTTGGCCGTAGAAATTGGGAAGGGTTTCTTCCGCAAGCTTCCGCCATGCACCGTGACGAAGCTTGGGCAAAACCCTTTGATGCAGGACAGGTCTTTGTTGCAACTCGATTGGTTAATCGTGCGTTTTCGGCCGAATTCGGTTTCTAGCGGTTCGACTGAGATGCAATTCGATTTGTCGGAGCAATCGCCGCAGCCTTCGCACACCAGGTCATTGATAAAAACGCGGACGGGCGGATCGACCATGTCGCCCCGTTTGCGTCGGCGGCGTTTTTCAGCAGCGCAGGTTTGATCGAAGATCAGAACGGTTACGCCTTTTTCGTCCCGAAGGGTTTTCTGTACGGCATCCAGATCATCACGATGGTGAATCGTAACGCCTGGCGGCAGGGATACGCTGTACCCATAGCGTTTGCGCGCCTCCCCTGGGCGATCCTCACCTAAAACAGCCACCGTCTTCACACCTTCCGCCCGTACTTGTGCGATGATGGCGGGTACGGACAAATGCGTGTCGATGGCTTGGCCGCCGGTCATGGCCACGGCGTCGTTGAACAAAATTTTGTAAGTGATGTTGACGCCCGCGTAGACAGCTTGACGGATCGCAAGCAAGCCGGAATGTTCGTAAGTGCCATCGCCCAAATTTTGGAAGACGTGGTCTTTTTCCAGAAACGGCGCCATCCCAACCCAAGAGACGCCCTCTCCCCCCATATGGGTGAAGAGCGTGTTGTGACGGTCCATGGACAGCGCCATGATGTGGCAACCGATACCACCCAACGCGTCGCTGCCCTCCGGCACATTGGTTGATGTGTTGTGCGGGCAGCCGGAACAAAAATAGGGACTGCGCGAGATCGGCGCCGACGCCGGCGGTGGCGAAAACTTGCGTGCTTCGTATGAGGCGAGTTGTTCGTCGATATCGCCTTCCAAGTGATGCAACCGCAGACGGGACGCCAACAATCGGGCGATCATCCTGGGGGACAGCTCATCGTCGCAGGGAAGCCATACTTCCCCATTTTCATCTTCTTTGCCGATAATGGTGGGCCGTTTCTCCGCAGGCAAATTAAACAATTGCCACTTAACCTGCGGTTCCATCACCTCGCGTTTTTCTTCGATGATGATGATCTCTTCCAAACCGTCGACGAATTTTTTGGAAAATTCAGGTTCAAGCGGCCAGGGCATCGACACTTTGCCAATCCGAAGACCAATCCTCTGGGCGGTGCGTTCATCAATGTCGAGATCGGCAAGTGCCTGCATCAAATCGTGATAGGCTTTACCGGTGGTGAGGATGCCGATACGGGCTCTCTGGCTGTCGAGTGTGATGCTGTCCAACTGGTTCTTACGGGCGAAGGCCCAAGCAGCACGCGTGCGATAACGCTGTACCAGACGTTCTAGTTCCCACCGTTCTTGTGGCCAAGGCAACGTGGGGTCGAAGTTAAGGTCGAATTTTGGCGGGCGCTCATATTCGCCCGGCTCCGGCAGAATGAATTGATACGCCTCCGGATCAAGTTTGACCGAGGCGCCGCTCTCAACAATTTCGGTCAATGCTTTGAAGCCGACCCAACAGCCGGAAAATCGCGACATCGCAATACCGGCAAGCCCCAGCCACAGATATTCAGCCACATTGGCGGGATGGAGGATGGGCATCATAAAGCCCATAAACATGTGATCGCTTTGGTGGGGGATGGTTGACGATTGTGCGCCATGGTCATCGCCGACCACAGCCAACACGCCCCCATGTTTGGCGGTGCCGAAGGCGTTGGCGTGGCGCATGGCATCCGCCGACCGGTCGAGGCCCGGCCCCTTGCCGTACCAAAGGCCGAACACGCCATCATATTTTTTGCCGCCAAAGGCATCCAATTGTTGGCTGCCCCAAATTGCCGTGGCGGCCAGATCTTCGTTGAGGCCAGGTTGAAAGTGGATGTGATGTTCCTTGAGCACCTTATCGACGCGCCCCAATTCCCGGTCGAGACCGGCAAGGGGCGAACCGCGATATCCCGAAATGAAGCCGGCGGTATTGAGACCCGCCGCTTCATCCAGTCGGCGTTGCATGAGGGGGATGCGCACCAACGCTTGGGTACCGGTTAGATAGACCCGGCCCTCATTCAGGCGGTAGCGGTCCAACAAGGTGTAGTCGGAATCGAAGGTGCCAGATGACAGGGGGGTGGTGATCGTCATGCGGTACGGGCTCCAGCAAATGAGCGGTTTCGATGCGTAAATTCCCCCAAAATATGCCCCAATCCCCTTGAGACATGTTTACCAATTTTAGCGATTTTTCAGCCGATCGGGAAATAAAATCACTATTATTTGGCCAAAATTAGGATATATGTTTGCCGCATGAGCGAAATTGATGACTTAGATCGCGAGATCCTCCGGGAACTCCAGCGTAATGGGCGGCAAAGCGCGGCCACCTTGGCGGAAAAGGTGGGCCTGTCCGCGACGCCGGCCTGGCGCCGGGTAAAACGGCTGGAAGATGAGGGGATTATCCAGGGCTATGTGGGTTTGCTGGATCCCAAGAAGGTCGGCTTCGGCGACAGCGTGATCGCGCAAGTGACATTGGAAAAACATCAAGATGTGGAACTTGACCATTTCGTCGAACAGATCCGCGATATCCCAGAAATTTTGGAAGCGTACTTAGTGGCCGGTGAAGGCGACTATTGGCTGCGCGTTGCGGTCGAGGGCAGTGAAGACTATGAACGCTTTCTGACCAAGCGGTTGTTGCGCATCAAAGGCATCGCACACGTAAAGTCTGTGTACATCTTAAAACAAGTCAAATACACAACGGCGCTGCCGGTTTAGAAACGAATTTGCCGTTTTTGGTGACGCGCACTCCAACCCTCTTTCAGGAGAAGCGGAAGGGGTGTTACTTTCCCTTCCATTGGGGCGCTCGTTTCTCGGCAAAGGCAGTGCGGCCTTCTTTAAGGTCTTCACTGGTGCGCCATCGTGCATAAGCTGGATAATCGTTTTGGTTTTTCATGGCATCCGCAAGGCTTGCTTCCTCAAGGCCGCGCAAGGCTGCTTCTTTTGACGCGCGCACCGATAAAGGGGCCCCCTTTAAAATCTCTGCACACCACCGTTCTGTTGCCGATATAAGATCTGTAGGCGGAACGACTTCATTGACAAGGCCCAGCCGAAAGGCTTCCTGCACCTCTATGCGCCGAGAGGTGAGCAACAACCCCATCGCATTTTTAAGCCCGATCTGGCGTGGCAGGCGATGAATGCCGCCCCCCAGTGCCACCGCGCCCACCAAAGGTTCGGGCAGGCCAAAACTTGCGTTTTCCGACGCAATAATGATGTCGCAGGCAAGAGCGATTTCAAAACCACCGCCAAGGGCTAATCCGTTCACGGCGGCGATCACGGGCTTTGGCAGATCAAAACGTTCGATCAGGCCTGCATAGCCATTCTTTGGATAGTCACGATGAATGCCAGCTTTTAGATCGCTGCCGGCGCAGAAAGCTTTGTCCCCAGCGCCGGTGACAACACAAATGAACTGCGTGTCGTCTTGCGCAAACGCATCGAAGGCGCGTTGCAAATCGTCATGCATCTCTGGTGTGATGGCGTTCATCTTTTCTGGCCGGTTGAGGGTCACCCACGTTACGCGGTCTTGTTTTTTCACCTCAATAAATGACATCGGCATCCGTCCTTCTGCAAAATTCGTCTTGAGTGCGCTTGTTCCTTGGACAAGCAATCCAGTTTCGCTATCTAAGCACTCATAGATCGTTAGAAAAAGAAGGTGCCGGTGGTCGGGTGAACGCGACCCGGTATATCCAAACAATTACGAGGGCAGGTCATGACGAGCTTCGCAGCTGCGCGCGCCAAGGAACGGCCGGACGAAATTGCAGTTCAAGATCCGGTCAAGCAATTCAGTTGGGCCGAGGTGGATGAGATCCTGAATCGTGTGGTGAACGGTCTGTTGCAATTGGACCTGGGGCCCGACCACAGGATCGCCGTGTTTGCTGAAAATGCGGCCGAAACGGCTCTTGCCAATATTGGGGGATTGCTGGCGGGGGTATCAGTGGTCCCGGTCAATTTTCATCTCACCTCAGAAGAGGTGGCCTACATCCTTCAGGATTCCGGTGCGCGCCTCCTATTTGTGGACAACATCACGGCGGAACGGGGTGTTACGGCAGCGAAAGAGGCTGGCATTGATAAAGTGATTGCATGGGGGGGCGCCTCAGAGCCAGGCGTAATCTCGTGGCAGTCTTGGTTGGACGCAAACAGTGCGGACAATCCACCCAGCACTATGACGCCGCGGCCAAACCTTCTGTATACGTCAGGAACAACGGGCCGCCCCAAAGGAACGCCTCTACCGCCGACCATGTTCGCTGGCGGCGAGACGATCGACGAACATCTCCAGTTAATGGAGGACGTGGCCGCCCGTGCTGGCGCGACAGACGGGACGCAGCTTGTGGTCGGGCCGCTTTATCACACGGGGCCCTTAAGCGCGGCCCGTAGTCTGGCGCGTGGCATTCCCCTTGTTATCCTTGGACGTTTTGATGCGGAAAAAACGCTGCAAGCGATCGAGACATACAAAATTGATGGTACCCTGATGGTGCCCACGCACTTCGTCCGCCTTCTGGCCTTGCCGGAAGAGGTGCGTAACAAATATGACTTGAGCTCGATCCAGCGCATCGCGCACACCGGTGCCAAATGTCCGGTGGATGTAAAACGTGCCATGATCGAGTGGTTGGGACCGGTCTTGTTCGAAGCCTATGGTGCTAGCGAGGTGGGGACCACCAACCAAATCACATCCGAAGAATGGCTGGAACATCCCGGTTCGGTGGGCAAGACAAACGAGCCTTTTGAGCCGCTCATCCTGGACGATGATGACAATCCTCTGCCGCCAAATCAGGAAGGAAGATTGTTCTTCAAAGACACCACAGGGCGCGGCGTGGTCTATCACAATGACCCTGAAAAAACGGCTGCCGCGCACATCGCACCCGGCGTATTCACCCTGGGTGAAATCGGCTATGTGGACGAGGATGGATATGTCTACATCACAGATCGCTTCAGCGACATGGTGGTGTCCGGCGGTGTGAACATTTATCCGGCGGAATCGGAGCAGGTCATCATTGATCACCCCGCGGTGAAAGATGTGGCATGCATCGGCGTGCCCAATGCGGAAATGGGCGAAGAGTTGAAAGCGCTTATCATTCCGAACAACCCGGACGCCTTACCGGATGGAAACGAGATCGTGAGCTGGTGCCGGGACCGTTTGTCCCATTACAAATGTCCGCGCACGGTAGAGTTCGTTGACGATCTTGGCCGAAACTCCATGGGAAAAGTGAACAAGCGCAAATTGCGCGCTCCGTACTGGGAATAAGGGAAGCGGTTCCAATCTTCGCTTTGATTTCGCCGATCCAAAGTGCCAGAATGAAAGGACACGCCAGGCAGAGTTGAGGGGGGATCGTGATGAGATCAATTTTGACCTTTGGTAAGACGTCTTTCCAGCGTTTCATTTTGATTGTGTGCGCCGCGGGGTTCCTCGCCGCGTGTGAATCCAGTGGTGGCCCGTTGGGCCTGACGGAGCAACAGCAGCTTGCTCTTGGGGCTCGCGAACACCCCAAAATTGTTTCCGCTTTTGGCGGCGAGATCAAAGATGCGGAGCTGAAAGCCTACGTAAATGGCATTGTCGCCAAACTGATGGCAGCCTCCGACCAGCCGAACATGCCGATTAAAACAACAGTGCTGGATTCACCAGTGGTGAATGCCATGGCGCTTCCCGGTCATGTTTATGCCACGCGCGGTTTGCTGGCGCTTGCCAATACGGAGGCGGAATTGGCGGGTGTCTTGGGACATGAAATCGGACACATCTTCGAACGCCATACGGCGGAACGCGTCAGCCGGTCTAATGTGGCGGGGCTCGGCGCGGCGGTACTGGGCATTTTGACCGGGGATGCCGGCGTCTATCAGCTCGCGTCCCAGGGCGCGCAGCTCTATCTTCTCAGCTTTTCCCGGTCGCAAGAATATGAAGCGGACCAAGTGGGCGTTCGGCTGCTGGCGCGGGCCGGTTATGAACCGACGGCTGAGGCTGATTTCCTCAATTCTCTCAATCGATGGTCCAATCTGGAGGCACGCATTTCCGGCCAAACCGCACGGCCACCGGAATTCTTATCGACCCACCCGAATACGGCGGAACGGGTTCGACGCGCCGCGGCGGAAGCGCAAGTCCTCAATATTCCCAATGCGCGGATTGGGCGGTCAGCATATCTCAACTCAATTGATGACTTGCTGTATGGGGACGATCCGGTTCGGCAAGGCTTCGTGCGGGGGACCACGTTTTACCATCCTGAGATTGGCATGACCTTCCGCGTGCCCGATGGCATGAAGCTACGCAATACGCCACAGTCAATCGTTGCTCAAAGCCAGAACGCTCAAATGCAGTTTATGGGCGCGAACTCACAGAATGGCCCGGGGGCGTTGATCAATGCGCTCGGCCAACAATTGCAGGTCAATCTGGGCGCACCGCGGCGGATCAATGTGAACGGCAAGCTTGGGGCTTACGGCGGCGCGCGCGCCAACAGCCGCAGCGGTCCGGTCGATATTCAGGCCTTCGCCATCCAGTGGCGCGGCACGCAGCATTTCATCTTTATGTGGCTGACACCTTCCGGCCAGACGCGCAATCTGCAAGGCGGCATCAATGCGTCGATCGATTCCTTCCGGGAAATGCGGGCTGCGGACATGAATGTTCCCAGCGCGCGTAAGATTGATGTGCGCACGGTCCGGTCCGGCGACACTGTGTCGTCGCTTGCAGCTCAAACTCGGTTTGATCAGGCGCGGGTCGACCGGTTCATCGTGTTGAACGGCTTGCGCGATGCGAGCGATCTGCGCACTGGTCAAAAAGTGAAGCTCGTCAAATAGGCGAGAATCTCCGGAGACGGAATAATATAAAGCAATGGAGCCTGGAAATCGCCGTCTAAAAAGCGGGCGTGTTCGCGTTATGCGGCCGGCAAATGTCCCTCTTTGGTGAACAACAAGCAGCCGTCCGTAGACCAGGCACTGTGTTTGCTCCCATCTGGGTTGCGCAGCCAGCTGCCTTGGGGGTAAGTGCCAAATTCGTCTTCCAGCGTACCTTCTAGGACAAACACTTCTTCGCCTAGCGCGTGTATATGTTCGTCGACTTTTGCACCGGGTGCGAAACGGAACAAGGCAACTTTCTCTGTGTCGAACTCATGCAACATTAAAAGCGAAAGACCTTCGCGTATTTTTTGCCAACTGCTTGGGTCCGCGGCCTTTGTATCGATTACAACGCGTTTGGTGTCGTCTTTGTCGAATTGTTGCAACTTGACGAAAATCGTACATCCGCCGGCGCTCCAAGGGGCGTGTGCGGTTCCGATAGGATTTCGCACATATGTGCCGGGGCCGAAATCGCCACTTTCGTCAGAAAAGACGCCGTCGAGCACCAGAAATTCTTCGCCGCCCCCGTGAATGTGTTGGTCGAAGCGGCTGTTTGGGGCATAGCGCACCAGGCTGGTGGCGCGTGCAACCTCTTCGCCATCGCGATCGAGCATGTAACGCTCTACCCCCGCGAGAGGCGAGGGGACCCATTTGCCATCATCAGGAAGAACAACTGCTCTTGCCGTTAGGTCTGCATTTATTTTCATGGTTGTTGCCCTATAACACCAACATTCGATCACAATTTGTCATGACGGTGAGTTCTGGTTTGTCAAATGGGGAGTTCTGCTTGTTTGCCAACCCAAGTTGCGCGTATCTTACGAAAAAGTTATGCGCGCCTTTACCGGACATGGATGTCGTTGTCGCGTAACCAAAGGGGTTTGGGGGTATATGACCGCAGCAAAGGATCGGCGCGCACACGCAGCACACACGGCGCGTGACGTCGTCGATACAGCGTTCGTCGTCCAAGAATTGCAGTCCTGCGCAGACAAAACCACTGAGTTGCTGAAAGACCTCCTGCCCACCGTCTCGGGACCTGAAGGGCGTGTGGTAGACGCCATGCGGCACGGCAGTCTCAATGGCGGCAAGCGCTTGAGGCCTTATCTGACTGTGGCGACCGCCGGTCTTTTCGGTATTGGACCGCAGGAGGCGCTTAGAACAGCGGCCGCCATCGAGATGATCCATTCCTACAGCTTGGTTCACGACGACCTGCCCGCATTGGACGATGCAGATCTGCGGCGCGGCGAACCGACTGTTCACATCGCCTATGACGACGCCACGGCCATTTTGGCCGGTGACGGATTGTTGACCGAAGCTTTTTCGGTGCTCGCGTCACCTAAAACACATCCGGACTCGGAAGTTCGCGTAGAATTGATTGCGGGGTTGGCCCATGCCTCGGGTGCGCAGGGCATGGTCGGTGGGCAGATGATTGACATGTCGCCAGATCGAGACAATTTCGATCTGGAGGGCATCACGCGATTACAGGCCTTGAAGACGGGTGCCCTTATCAAGTTTTCATGTCAGGCCGGTGCCATTTTAGGGCGGGCAAATCGCGAACAACATTCGCGTATAGACGCTTATGCGGACGATCTTGGCTTAGCGTTTCAAATCGTGGATGATCTGCTTGACGTGGAAGGCACAACAGAAGAACTTGGGAAGCCGGCGCAACAAGATGCAGATGCCGGGAAAGCGACATTTGTTGGTCAGTTAGGGGTTGCTGGAGCACGGCAAAAAGCGGCACACTTGGCAGAATCAGCGATTGGGTATTTAGATATTTTTGGAGGGGAAGCCGAGCCCTTGCGTCGGATCGTTCAATTCGTTATCGAACGGCGCTCATAACAAGATGATCGGCGGAGCCTGACGGCGAGAACTGGCTACACTTAGGTTTGGGAGTTCCATATGAGTTTTGACGGGGGCACACCGTTACTTGATACAATCAAGGATCCGGCCCAGTTGCGGAAAATGCCGGAGGAAAATCTAAAGCAGGTTTCCGATGAAGTCCGGACAGAGACGATTAATGCGGTGTCGCAAACGGGCGGGCACCTCGGCGCAGGTTTAGGAGCCGTCGAGCTGACCGTTGCACTTCACTATGTTTTCGACACGCCGAAAGACCGCATCATTTGGGATGTAAGTCATCAGTGTTATCCACACAAGATTTTGACCGGACGCCGCGAACGCATCACCACGCTTCGCCAGGGCGGTGGTTTGTCGGGTTTTACGTCCCGTGCCGAAAGCGATTTTGATCCCTTTGGGGCGGCCCATAGTTCCACATCCATTTCCGCAGGTCTTGGCTATGCTGTCGCGCGTGATCTGGCCCATCAAGATCACAACATTATTGCCGTGATCGGTGATGGGGCTATGACGGCCGGCATGGCTTACGAAGGCATGAACAATGTGGGCGCTTTGAAAAGCAAAATGCTCATTGTGCTGAACGATAACGACATGTCGATCGCACCGCCCGCGGGCGCCTTGAGCCATTATCTGCGTCAGTTGAATGGCCGCGACACGGGCGAAACCGTGCCGCCGCGCCGCGTGCGCATCAATGGCTCGACGCAGCTTGATGACTCGAACGACCCGCCGACGCTGTTCGACGATCTGGGCATCACTTATGTCGGCCCCGTGGATGGACATGATGTGAACCTGATGGTTCAGGTGATGAAAAAAATCCGCGACGGTGAAATTGACGGTCCGGTGCTGTTGCACGTCCTGACCGAAAAGGGCAAGGGATACGAACCTGCAGAAAAATCGGCGGACAAGTATCATGGAGTTTCGAAATTCAATGTGGCAACTGGCGAGCAGCAAAAAGGCGCTGCCGGTCCGCCCAAATATCAAAACGTGTTCGCGGATGCTCTTGCAAAACATGCTGAGCAGGATGACAAAATCGTAGCGGTCACAGCGGCCATGCCTTCGGGTACCGGTCTCGATCGCTTTGGCACGAAATTTCCGGATCGCACATTCGATGTGGGGATCGCGGAACAACATGCGGTAACGTTCTGCGCGGGCCTGGCCTGTGACGGGTATCGTCCGTATGCGGCGATTTACTCAACCTTCCTGCAACGTGGCTACGACCAAGTAGTGCATGACGTGGCGATCCAAAAATTACCGGTGCGCTTTGCAATTGATCGGGCTGGCATGGTTGGGGCCGATGGCGTAACCCATCAGGGCTCTTACGATGTGACCTATCTTGGGTGCCTGCCAAACTTTGTTCTGATGGCAGCGGCAGACGAGGCGGAACTCGTTCACATGGTCGCGACAACGGTCGAACTGGACGATCGTCCGTCAGCGTTGCGCTATCCGCGCGGCGAGGGGTATGGCATCGATATTCCGGAAATCGGTGTCCCCATGGAAATTGGCCGGGGGCGCGTGGTGCGCGAAGGTACGAAAGCGGCCATTTTGTCCTATGGCACACGCCTCAATGAGGCGATCAAAGCATCCGAAGAATTGGGAGCTCTTGGCTTCTCAACGACCGTTGCGGATGCCCGCTTTGCCAAACCCATCGATGAAGCGCTGGTGGCGCGGCTCGCGCGCGAGCATGAAGTGCTGATCACCATTGAAGATGGCGCCATTGGAGGCTTTGCCACGCAGGTATCGACTTTCTTGGCTAATAATGGGTTCTTCGATGGGGGGCTGGCGTTCCGCACGATGTGCTTGCCGGACTACTTTATCGATCACGACAAGCCGGACCTTCAGTACGAAGAGGCTGGCTTGAACACGTCGAATATTGTGACGACGGTTTTGGGAGCTTTCAAGTTCGACGCAGCGGCCGGCGCAGCGTTGGAAGAAAAGCAGAACTCTGAGGTCAGTCGCTAGAAAGTTACCAGCGAAAGTCGCCGATTAGGACGCGGTGGAAAGCGCGTCCGCTTCGATCTCGGCGATTTTGTTGTTGAGCAAGGCGATCAGTGCATCGACGCCATCTCGGGATATCACCGAGCCATATTCCGACCGGCGTAGCGCCAGCTCGCTGACCGTGGCACCTAACTGCACGTCTATAACCCGCCATTCGGCTTTAAACTGGCGCAGCACGTAGTTTAGGCGAACCGGATCGCGGTCTGGAGAGATCAGTTCGTTTTCCACGATCATCGACCCCCTCAAGCCTTCTTTCGTGCCTTTGATCACGAATCTTTGACCGGAGAACTTTTTGAAGCGGGCCGCAAAGGTCGAAACGCTCATCCGGGAAAAGGCATTGGTGATCATCTGTTTTTGCGCACCATCCAGCGTGGTCCAGGATTGGCCTACAATCACCCGCGTCATAGCCGGGAAGTTATAGGCTTCCTTTAGAACTGGCTCGAGCATATCGAAGCGGGACTGATAGGCGTCGCTGCCTTGAACTTTCATGGCCTCTATCAGCGCGTCATTTATGGATGAAACGAGCTGTTCAGGGGTTTTGGTTTCCGCCTGTGCGGGGGCGACCCAAACCGCTGCTACCGTGAAAATGATCAAAACGCGAAACATAGCCAACATCGGCAAAATCCCTCAACTTGGCCGCTTTTGCGGCCTTCATAAAGCTTACAAACACTCACGCGATAGATATGGTAGACACTAATGCACTCTGAAGCCATAAGGCAGCCGGATGCATCAATTTTCCGTTAACCTGTTAAGTCCCATAAGCGTTTCCAGGTGAAGTTTTTAGCGGTTCACCGTCGGGAAACGCGCGAAAAACAACGCCCAAGGCACTTTTGTAATTCTATGAGACGTAAAAGTGCCTTAGGTAATACTTAGAGTATCGCTTGGGGACAAAACAATCTTGCGTCGCCATTGTGACCATTATGCAGCTGTTTTCTGAACATGGCCTGAAGGTGTTTTGAATGTCCTCATTGTCTACCCATTTTTATGGCCGTCTTGCGGGGCTTGTGGAGCGTCAGGCCTGGTTTGTGGTGGCGCTTTCGCTGATTTTGACGGTCGCGGCAGGGTATTACACCTCCGCGAATTTGGGCATCAATACCAGCACAAATGACATGATTTCTGCGGAAGTCCCCTTCCGCGTGAACAATATCGCCTTCAACGACGCCTTCCCGGAAACCAAAAATGTCATTGCCATTGTCGTGAACGCGCCGTCCAGCGAACAAGCGGACCTGGCAGCGGAATTGCTGGCGCAACGTTTGCGGGCCGCTCCGGATCAAATCCGCGATGTCTATATCCCGGCACTGGAGCCCTACCTTCAGGAAAATGCTTTTCTATTGATGCCGGAAGATGAACTTCAGAAATTGTCGAATCGGCTTGCGGCAGCAGCGCCCATATTGGGACTGATTGCTCAGCAGCCAAATCTGCGGGGGTTCGCCGACATGTTGGGCGCCGCTGCCGGGAATGAAGATCTGAGCGGCGCTGAAGAACTTTCCATCTTGTTGGACAACGTCAATACCGTTGCTAACGCGCAGCTTGCCGGTGAAGCACGCGATTTGTCTTGGCAAGATCTATTGAGCGGTGACTTGGAAGGCGGCAGCGCGCTTGGGCCCCAGCGCATCGTTCTGGCGCAGCCGGTGTTTGATTATTCGAAACTGAAACCGGCGCAAAAGGCGATCGCCGAGATTAGGTCCGCCGCGCAGGAGCTGAACCTGACGCCAGAACAGGGTGTCACGGTGCGGTTAACCGGTCCCCCGGCGATCGATCAAGACGAATTGAACCGCGTTGAAGAAGCCGGCATTCGAAGTGGCCTGATTTCGTTTGTGTTGATCTTTGTGCTGTTGATCTTTGGCTTGCGGTCATTGTCCATGGTGGTGGCAACCGCGGGGGCTTTGTTGATGGGGTTGGTGTGGACCGCTGGTTTTGCCACCTTCGCTATCGGTCACCTCAATCTCATATCCGTGGCGTTTGCTGTACTCTTTATTGGGCTGGGCGTTGATTTTGGCATCCACCTTTGTCTTCGTTTTCGGGAAGAGGCCGCCAAATCCGGCGATGTAAGCGGGGCATTGCGCACAACGTTTATTGGGATTGGCGGTGCGCTTGTGCTGACCACGGTGTCGGCGGCGGCAGGGTTCTTTTCGTTTCTGCCGACGGATTATTTGGGGTTGGCCGAGCTAGGGCTGATATCCGGCGCGGGCATGTTCATTTCCTTGCTGGCAAGCCTCACCACATTGCCGGCGTTATTGAAAGTCTTGCCCGCGGCAAAGTCCGCGAAACCGTTGACCGGCGGGGCGGGGACGAGAATCGATTTTCAACGCAGATCCAAGCCGATCTTGATGGTCGCGGGGGCTGCCGCCATTGCCAGCATCTTTTCGTTGCCATTCGTCTATTTCGATTCGAACGCGATTAACCTGCGTAACAAAGCCGACGAATCCGTCGCGACGTTTTTGGATCTTGCCAAAAATCCAAACACCACACCTTACACGATTAATGTGTTGGCCAAGACAGATGAAGAAGAACGTCAGCTTAAGGACAAACTCAAAAACCTTGGCACGGTAGACCGGGTTATCGGCATTGATAGTTTCGTGCCGAAAAACCAGGAAGATAAGTTCTTCATCATTGACGACATGGCGTTCTTCCTTGCGCCGGTTTTCAATCATGATGTGGCGGCAATTCCTCCGTTGGAAAGCCCTAAGCGGGTAGCCGCTTTCGCTGATTTCAATACGGCCGTGGAAAACCTCGTTCCCTTAGGAGGCAGGATTGCCGAATCCGCAGAGACACTGTCCCAGACACTCGACAGATTTGGAACCGATGCGGCGGCCATCGCCGATTTCGAGCGCCGTTTGATCGTCTATTTTCCGCGGGCAATAAATCGCTTGAAAACCGCCCTCAATGCTCAGGAAGTGTCCGCCGAGGACCTGCCGCAGCGCTTAACCGACCGGTGGGTGAGTAAGGATGGGCTGCGGCGATTGGAAGTGTTTGCCGCCGGTGGGATCACCGCGAACGAGGATCTGCAGCAATTCGCCGATGACGTGCTGAGTGTGGCGCCCAAAGCAACGGGTGCGCCTGTGACCATTTCCGAAGCAGGCAAGGCGGTGACCGGGGCCTTCCAACAAGCTTCCACCATTGCCTTTGTGCTGATCGTGATCATTCTATCGATCGTTCTGCGGCGCTTGATCGATATGGTTCTGGTGTTGGTCCCGATCGTCTTTGCGGGTCTCTTCACCATCTTGACGGCGATTTTGTTGGGCGTTCCGTTTAATTTTGCCAACATTATTGTTTTGCCCTTGCTTCTGGGGCTTGGGGTCAGCAGCGGCGTGCATTTTGTGGTACGCCGGCGTCAGGTGGCCGCGGAAGGCGATTTGTTGGAAAGCAGTACGCCCCGCGCCGTAATGTTTAGCGCGCTGACCACGATTGCGTCCTTTGGCAGTCTGGCCTTATCCGGCCACCAGGGCATGACCAGCATGGGGCAGCTACTTACAATTGCAATTGGCTATACTTTACTATCGACGATAGTTATTCTGCCCGCATTGATGGCCGTGGTTTGGCGGCGTGATGCGGAAAACGCGCCACAGTCTGCCTGAATAAGGGCGTGAAACGCCCGGTTTTTGTCGATTGGCGGGACCATGGTGTATCATATGATTTGCGGGAGCTTGAATTAGCGCGGGTTTTTGGGACAGGTTAAAACTGGGCGAAGTAAGGGGCATTTGCATGACGAGTGAGGCCAATCAGCAAGATCCACGAACGTTGCGCGTGTTGCTCGCAGAACCACGGGGGTTTTGCGCTGGCGTGGAGAGGGCGATCGAAATTGTAGAACGGGCGTTGGATCTGTACGGGGCCCCCGTCTATGTGCGCCATGAAATCGTCCACAATGCCCGCGTGGTGGAAACGCTGAAAGCGAAGGGCGCTGTTTTTGTCGAGGAAGTGGACGAGGTGCCCGAAGGGGCCGTGGCCATTTTTAGCGCTCATGGCGTTGCCCAGAAAGTTGAGAAAGACAGTGAAAACCGTGGCCTTGATGTCATAGATGCCACGTGCCCGCTGGTCAGCAAGGTGCACAAGGAAGGCCGCCGCTATGCCGCGAAGGGCTACGGTGTGGTGTTGATCGGACACCCCGGCCATCCGGAGGTGGAAGGCACGATCGGTCAGATCCCCGCACCGGTTCATTTGATTTCCTGTGTGGAAGACGTGGCGGACTTCCAGCCGGACGATCCTGAAAAACTCGCCTATGTCACGCAAACCACCTTAAGTGTGGATGATACGAGAGACATCATCAGTGCATTGACGGATCGGTTTCCCAATATTGTGGGGCCCGATGTGCGTGACATTTGCTACGCCACCCAGAACCGCCAAACGGCTGTCCGCCAATTGGCGTCCATGGTCGATCTTGTGCTGGTGGTGGGGGCACGGAACAGTTCTAACTCTAAGCGTTTGGTGGAAATTGCGGCCCTTGAAGGGGTTGCGTCCTATTTGGTGGAAGACGCCGACGCGGTTGATATGTCGTGGTTCAAAGACGTGTCGGCCGTGGGCATTACCGCTGGGGCCTCTGCGCCGGAGGAATTGGTCCGCGAACTTCTCGAACGCCTGGGGACGGTCTACAAGATCGATCAAGAGTTTATGTCCGGCGTTCAGGAAAACGTGCAATTCAAATTGCCGGCCAATCTTCTGAATGCGGAAAATCTCAACCGCGAACAACAGCCCGCTTAAACCAACAGAATATTGGGCGAAAGGGCCGTGGCCCGTTTGAGCGCACTTAAGGCTGCCTGCGTGTTGCGCGCAAGTTTCAACAATTGCGGCAGTTCGCCGGGGTGGCTGAACAGATGGCGCGTTACCTTAGTTGCCTGAGCTAAAAATCCCGATTCCGTCATGGCGGCAAGCGCGGCGGGCGGCAAAGTGTCATTGGCGCCGTCCGCCACGGCGCGCACGACGCGTAAGGACGTTCCGGATTGTGCCGCGATTTCGGCCACCACATGGCTTTCCATGTCTACTGCCAGTGCCTGGTGCTGAACCGCAAGTGACTTTTTTTCATCCGCTTCGGCAACCGCGGTATTACTGCCCAACATGGTGCCTTCATGGTGCGGGATGCCCGCTTCCGCCAGCATGCGGCATACTTTTTTTTGCCAGACAAAATCCGTGTTGAAGCTTGTGCCGTCGGGCGCGATGATCTTTGTGGGGATGATAAGGTCGCCGGTTTTTACGTCGCTGGACAGACCACCCGCGATGCCAAAACTCATCAAGGTGGAGGCGCCATTTTCAATGAGCTGACGTGACCGCGCGCGCGCCAAATCCACATCCGCATCGGCGAATTCTATCAAGCCGTCGGCCTTGGCCTTCGACAAGGCGGCGCGGGCAATGTTTGCTTCCACCGGCATCCCGGTGAGAATTCCCAGGGGCGACATTAGTCTTTGGTCCTCAACAATTGGCTCCTGTCACAGGATCTGATCGGCTGCCCGAAATCCCGATGTGATGGCCCCTTCAATGGTGGCGGGCAGGTTGGTGTCGGTCCAGTCGCCCGCAAGCCACAGATGCCGCCATTTGCTTTTGGTTTTGGGGCGCTTTGCCACTTGATCCGGTGTCTGAGCAAATGTGGCCCGCTTCTCCTTAATGATGCGTATGGCTGGTTTGTCCAATACGTCTAAATTGAGAGCTTTTGCGGTATCCTGCCATAAAGCATCAGAGATTTCGTCGGCGCTTTTCTCGGCCAATTCGTCCGCCGCGCTGACGGTTAGGCTAACAATATCGCCCCGGCGGAATATCCAATCGGCTGTCCCGCCGATAACACCCAGCAGCAATTGATATTCATTGGGTCTGTTGTGAGGGGGCAATTTCATATGGGCGTTGACGATCGCATTGAATTCGGTGGGGACCTCCAGCTCCGGCAATGCGCTTTGGGCCGGGACGGGGGGGATGGCCAGCACCACATGGTCGTCGTCCGCCACGGCCACATCGTCCTTTGTGAACCGCAATCCCGTTACCCGGTTTCCATCCCGGGTGATTTCCCGTAGTCGACGATTGAAATGAACGGTGGCCCCCATTTTTTCAAGATACGCCAAGGCCGGATCCACGAACGATTCGGACAGGCCTTCTTTCGCGACCAGCGGCCGGCAGCCGTCCGCCCCTTTTGCGAAGGTGCGTATCAAGACGTTCCACAACAGCGGCGCGCAACCCTTCGCCGTCGACGTGTTGAGCACCGCAATGGTGAACGGTTCAAAGAACGTCTCGTACAGCGGATGATCGCGGGTCACTAAATCGTCGACGGTTTTGCTTTTGCCGGCGAACGCAAATTTGCCGATCGACAGGTAATCCAAAGGTGTGGTGCCGGGCACGCGTTTTGTCTTGTCAAAAATCCACCAGGGGATCAGGCCCTTGTTTGGTTCCACCCGCCAGTGCTGGCCGGTGCGCACATCAAAGAACGGGAAAACGGCGTCGTCGGGGCCCTCCAGACTGTCTTCGGAGCCGATGGTTTTGAGAAACGACAAGGCTTCGTGATTGGCGGTCATCAACAGATGGTTGCCATTGTCGATGGTCATTTGAAGCTGGTCATCGAAATAAGACCGGCAGCGGCCACCGGCATGACCCGCGCCTTCGTAGACGGTGACTTTATGCCCGCGCGATACGAGCTTCACGGCGGCGGCCAGGCCGGCCAGGCCTGCGCCAATCACATGAACGTTGGTCATCGTTTAAAACAATCCGTGCCGAATCAGGATCCACAATTTGGACGCCGTGGAGATGGACACGCGTTCTTCAATGTTCTGCCAGTCGGCCTCAATCAGCTTTTCGAGGGTGCGTTCATACACTTCCATCATCAGAATGGACGGCTTCAACGCCCGCCGCTGATTTGTTTCAGATAAAATCTTGCGGGTTTCCTGAAACCGTTCGCGCGCCAGCATCGCCAGGTCGCGGCACACAGCGGGCAGATTTGGGTGTTGCAGAACCTCTTTAGGATCGATCTCCGTAATCCCATGGCGCTCGAGATATTCCTTGGGTAGATAAAGCCGACCGAGTTCCAAGTCGTCATTGAGGTCGCGCAGAATATTGGTGAATTGTAGCGCTTCGCCCAAAGAAAACGCGATACGGTCCGCTTCTTCGCCTTTGGCGCCGAACGCGCGGACGGACAAAAGGCCCACGGCCACCGCCACACAGCGCACATAGGCGACCAAATCGTCCATGCTGGGCGCGCGCATGTCGCGGTGCAAATCCATTTCCATGCCGTCAATGATTGCTAGGAATTCCTCCTTGGGCAGATCATAATCGGCGACCGGCTGCAGCAAGGCGCGGGTGATTTCACGGGTCGGGGTACCGGCATATAGATTGTCGATTTCCTGGCGCCAGTCCTGCATTGCTTGGCGGCGCTCGTCCAAATCGCCCGGCTCGTCGGCGATGTCGTCCACTTCCCGGCAAAACGCATAGATCGAAAACATGGCGTCTCGGCGCGCCTTGGGCAGCACTTTCATGCCTGCCAGGAAGGAGGTGCCGGATTTTTCCACGACCTGTTTCACATAGGCCAGGTCGTCGGCCATGGAATAGGTCAATGCGTCAGATGTTTGCGCCATAGGTCTTTGTTCTTGTCCCCAACGGTGGCGGCAGTTTACCCCCAGCCTTATCCCCCAAGCAATGGCGGGCCTTATGCGCTAAATAGGCGCCGTATCCATTCGCTTCCGGCGGCACGGCCGGCGGTTAGCAGGAATGAGGATTTTTTGGCTTCCACGCGCACGGCCAGCGGGTCCAGGCGCCAAAGTTGGTGGGTGAGTTTTTCCGCCAAGGCTTGGATGGCCGCCGTTTCCATGGCCAGGCTTTTGCTTTTCATGTGGCGGGCCAGGGGCTTTGCCGTTGTCAGCAGATCGTCCACCCCCTCTAGGCATTTGTCCAGGATACCGCGTAAGGCGGGGTCCGCGGACGCTTGACCACAGGCCTCAACGGTAAGATTGGCCGCTTCCAGCCAATCCAGCGGAATATAGACACGGTCCATCCCCAGATAATCTTTTTGCACGTCTTGCAGGTGATTGATGACCTGAAGCGCGCTGCATAGCGCATCGGATTCGGTGTAAAGCGCTTTGTCTTCGCCGTGAATATCCAGCAGATACCGGCCCACGGGGTTGGCTGACAGCTCGCAATAGCCCATCAAATCCGCCCAATCCGTATAGCGGTTTTTAATGGCGTCTTGCTTGAACGCCCCCAGCAAGTCCACACCATGTTGAACGCCGATGCCAAGGTCCAACAACGACGCGCGGGCCTTGTAGCATTTGGTGAGGCCCGGATGATCCGTGATCGCGCCGGTGAGGCCCGCTTCAAACAGGGTCAGCCGCTCGATTTTGTCGTCGGGGTCTAAATCCGGATTGTCGGATATGTCGTCCGCCGCGCGGGCGAAGTCATAAAACACCGCCACATGCGGGCGCAGGTGTTTGGGAAGCAGAAAAGACCCAACCGGAAAATTTTCGTCGCTGGCACCTTTGCCGGAACCGGTTTCGACAGTCTGGCTAAGGTCTGTGGTGTCGTTGTGAACGGCTGTCATCGTGCGCGAGGATATACACTAATGCGCCGCCTGAGTCCTGCCCTTCCATTCCCCGCCTTTGCCGCGCCAATGGGAAATCGCGGAATCAATGGTCATCAATGTGTAGAAACCGGCGGCGATGGGCAGGCTCGGGGCGAGCCAAATCGGAATGCTATAGAGCCGCAATGTGGGCCAAAAGGTATAGGACATCAGAAGCCAGGAGGCGCCGCCCGCATACAACGCGATATCATTCTGGTGCAGGGGCCAGGTGGCCACGGCCAATGGGGGGATCAGGTAGACAACAATCATTCCCAGTATGGTGCCCAAGAGCTTGAGAGGCGAATAGTCGAGCTGCGTATAGGCTGAGCGCGCGACCATCTTCCAAATGTCTCGTAATCCGTTATAGGGCCGGATGCTTTTTGAGCGTGCCGTGAGGCCCAGCCACACCTTGCCGCCATCCGGGCGGCCAAAGCGTTTAACTCGGTCCGCCAAGGTGCAATCGTCGATCAGCGCATTTTTGATGGAATCGATGCCGCCGATATTGTCCAAAGCTTCTTTGCGTAACAGCAAACATCCACCGGCGGCGCCGGCTGTTTTCTTGGTTGGATCGCTGATCCATTCAAAGGGGTAGAGCTTTTTGAAGAAGTAAACAAACGGCGGGATAAGCAGCAATTCCCAAATGCTTTTCGATTCGAGCTTCACCATCAAAGAGACCAAATCTTGGTCCCCGTCTTCGGCTTTCTGGATCAGGCGGCGCAGGCAAGACTTGCTGTGCACGATGTCCGCATCGGTAAACCAGTAATAGTCCGCATCGGGCACGGATTGAGACATTTTGCTGACGCCTTGGCTCAGCGCCCACATTTTGCCGGTCCAGTCCGTGGGCGGGGGCGACCCCGCCATCACGGAGAAACTGATGGGGCTTTCGGAGGCTTCGGCCGCGCGCATGGCCACCTTGCCGGTGCGGTCGCGGCTTTGGTCATCCACCACCAAAATCTTCAACTTGCCGGGGTAATCTTGCTTGAGCAGCGCTTTGACGCTGGTGTTGATCACCGCGGCTTCATTGCGGGCCGGCACAATGGTCACCACGCTGGGCCATTTTTCACGGGACGCCGCCTCTCTCGGCAGCGTTTCGCCCACGCGCCAAAAGTTGCCCCGATAAAAGACCAAATAAATCCAAGCCCCGAAGGACAGGATCGAAAGAAAAACAACGTATCCGGCCATTACTGTCCTGTTGAATACTGTCTGAAGTCATCACCCCAAAGATATGGGGTCATTTATACATGAAAAACGAAGCATTTAGGAAATTCCTCAAGGACTCCCTATCAAATTGCCCTTAGCTGTCCGTTGTAGACACACAACAGACGGTGAAAATCGTGGAGATTTTGCCTAACGCGCGGCAGCGTGCTCTATAGTCCGTTGGGTGGTTAGATTCGAAACAAGGTGATTGGGTATGACGCCAGGGGCGGCAACCGACGACAGGCGTCCAGACGGACCAAAAAAGCTCACGATTCTTGGCAGTACCGGTTCCATTGGCTGCAGCACGTTGGATTTGGTCCAGCGCAATCCGGATGATTTCATCGTGGAGGCGGTCACCGCCGGCACCCGGGTGCAAGAACTGGCGGCCCAAGCCAAAGAGGTGGGGGCCAAACTCGCCGTCATTGCCAATGAAAATCTGTATGGCGATCTCAAGGACGCCCTGTCAGGAAGCGGCATTGAAGCCGCTGCCGGAAATGATGCGGTGGCCGACGCAGCCGCCCGTCCGGTGGACATGATCATGGCGGCCATTGTGGGCGCCGCCGGCTTGCCGCCGACCTTGGCCGCCGTGCGCCAGGGCACCACCATTCTGTTGGCCAACAAAGAAACCCTTGTTTGCGCGGGTGATTTTATGTCGGCGGAACTGCAACAACATGGCGCCACCTTGTTGCCGGTGGATTCGGAACACAATGCGATTTTCCAAGTGTTGGAAGACAGCCAGCCCGACGCCATCGAAAAGATCATCCTTACCGCCTCCGGCGGCCCGTTGCGCACCCGCGAGCTGCACGAGATGCGCGACGTGACACCCGCGCAAGCGATCGCCCATCCCAATTGGGATATGGGCGCGAAGATTTCCGTCGATTCGGCGACCATGATGAATAAGGGCCTCGAACTGATCGAAGCCCATTACTTGTTCAACATGCCATCGGAACAAATCGACATCTTGGTTCATCCGCAATCGGTCATTCACAGCATGGTGGCTTATGTGGACGGGTCGGTGCTGGCGCAATTGGGCAGCCCCGATATGCGCACGCCCATCGCCTATTCCCTGGCCTGGCCAAAGCGCATGAACGCGCCGGTGGAACGGCTCGATTTTGGAAAGGTCCGTGAGCTGACATTCGAAGACCCGGACCCCAAACGTTTCCCGGCCTTGCGCCTCACACGTTCCGCATTGGAAGACGGGGGCAGTGCGCCCACCATCTTGAATGCGGCCAATGAAATTGCCGTGGACGCCTTTTTGAAGGAACGCATCCGTTTTACGGAAATCGCGGAAAGCGTCGAAGAAACACTGCAATCCATCGAACCGCGCCAATTGGACAGCCTGGATGCGGTGTTTGAGATCGATCGTATCGCACGTGAGGTGTCTGCCGATGTGGTGGCCCGATTTGAAAGCGGGACGGGTACAAAGCAGGCAAGCGTGGGGTAGGAAAAGCGCTCCTTCCCATGTGGGGAGTGAAAAAACGGTGACTGGCGTATGGCGGACTCAAAAAAACCTGAAACCACTCCTGGTTTCACGTTACCGGAGACACCGATCGCCGCGACCGTCCCAACGCCGCAACCCCAACAGTTGTCGGTCGAGCAAGCTCTCGCTCTTGCGGGTCAACATCAACAGTCAGGGCGGCTTCTCCCGGCGGAAGATATTCTCCGGAAGGTGCTTGCCGCTCAACCCGAAAATGCACATGCATATCATTTGTTGGGAATTGTGGCCCACCAAGCCGGTAAGCCGGAACTCGCGATCCAGCTGATTGAGAAAGCGGTCTCGATCGACACCTCGGTCGCTCTTTATTTCACAAATCTGGGGGAGATGTGCCGGCAATCCGGACGTGTGGATGATGCGATTGCGCATGGCGAAAAAGCCGTGGCTCTTGAGGCGACCCATGCTGCTGCCTTAAGCAATTTGGGCATCGCGTATTTTGATGCTGGCCGCTTGGAAGAAGCGGAAGATTGCCAGCAAAAAGCGCTTGCGGAAAATCCAAACCTTGTTCCAGCTTTAAATAATATAGGCAGTATTGTCCGAGAGCGGAAGGAATTTGAAGCGGCGGCAGAATATTATCGCCGCGCGATTGACGTTGAACCCAACGCCATTGATCCCCTCAATAATTTAGGCGTCACCCTAAACAGGTTAGATCGGCCTGAAGAAGCGATTGTCCTGTTGGATCGGGCGTTATCGGTTAAACCAGATTTTGCCGAAGCGTTGTGTAACAAGGGTTTCGCGCTAGACAAGCTTGATCGGTACGCCGAAGCGCTCGAATGTTTTGCGAAAGCGCTGAACATCCGCGCCGAATACCCTGAAGCCTATTTAGGGGTCGGACGGGTGCGCCGTTCCCTGCACCAGCTGGATATCGCTGAAGAGATGATCCGCAAAGCCATTGCGATGAAGCCAGACTTGACGGAAGCGCACAGCCTTTTGGGATCTGTTCTGATGGAACAAGGCCGGTCCAAAGACGCAGAGGAATGCTACAACACAGCGCTCGCAATCGAACCGGATTGTGTGTCCGCGATGTCGGGGATTGGCAATCTGAAGCTTGAGGCCGGCGACCTCGCTGAGTCCGAGCAGATTTTTCGGGACCTGCTCGACAAAGAAGAGTCCGATCGAGCGAGCGTGTTGTTTAGTCTGATCAATGCCAAGAAAACGAAACAGGACGATCCTGAATTCGCGTTACTTCAAGAGGAAGAGAAAACCCTTAGCTCTCTGCCGGAATCGAAGCGGATCTACGCCCATTTTGCGTTGGGAAAAGCGTATGACGATCTGGGGGAGGCGGACAAAGCCTTCCCGCACTTCATGGAAGGGTGCCGTCTCAAGCGCAGTAAAGTGGATTACGACCCAGCCCTTCACAAACAAAACTTCGAAAATATCAAAAAAGTCTTTACCAAGACGTTTTTGGACCGCTGGCGTGGCCAGGGGGATGACTCCCATGTGCCCATCCTGGTGGTTGGGATGCCGCGTTCCGGCACGACATTGACGGAACAGATCATCGCAAGCCATCCGAATGTGTTCGGTGCCGGTGAGTTATACGATTTGATGGATCTTGTGGGGTGGCGCAGCGCCGGTGACGACTCAAACTATCCCCAGCGTATGACGCACACCAACGCAAACGAATTGCAAAAATTAGGCGCGCAATATGCGGCGGGGTTAGCGGCACGGGCACCGGGAATGGCCCATGTGACCGACAAGATGCCGGCGAACTTTCTGCAGATCGGGCTGGTTCACCTCATTCTCCCCAATGCGAAGATCGTTCACGTGGCGCGCCACCCGCTGGATACCTGTTTGTCCTGTTACACGCGTTTGTTCGCCCATAATCAGGACAACACCTACGACCTCTTCGAGCTCGGCGATTATTACCGCACCTACAGAGATCTGATGGATCATTGGCACAGCGTTTTGCCGACAGGGGCATTCTATGATTTGCGGTATGAGAAGCTGGTGGAAAACACCGAAGAGGAAGCGCGCCGGTTGATCGACTATTGCGGCCTGCCCTGGGATGATGCGTGCCTCGCCTTCTATGAAAACAAGCGGGCGGTGCGCACCGCCAGCGTCACCCAAGTGCGCCAGCCCGTTTATCGGTCCTCGCTCGCCCGTTGGAAAAAGTACGAAAAATTCTTAGGCCCGCTCATCGAGGGGCTTGGTGACGCGCTTGATCGCGAAGATGGGCGGTAAAAGGGACAGCCAATCCCTCCCGTTGCGCATCGGCAACAATCTATCGGCGGCCCTCAGAAAAATTTCCCTTTTTGGTCCTCCTACTTGCGGTTGCGGAGCAATAATAGTTAACTAGGCAGGGTTACGAGGCCGCATGAGCGACGGGGCGTCATGCTGTGCGGTTTGTCGTGCAAAAAGACCGATAGAGGGGGGGCCTTTTTCATGTCGGTGAATTTCCGTGCCAGTTCAAAAGACAGATCGTTTTCGCGGCGGCTGACTGAAACCACGGCCTTAGTGGGGCTCAGCATGGTCATCGCCCCCTTGGCGGTGCCGCGCGCAGTGGCCCAAACCATCACGGTTCCGACGGGCGTCACCACCAACACGACCCAATCGCTAGGGGCCGGCGAAAGCCTTTTGAACAATGGCACCATCAGCAACACCTCGCCGGCGGTGGATGTGGATGGGGTGGCGGCGGATACCGTCACGAATAACGGCCTGATCGCAGCTTCCGACAACACCATCCGATTGGACAATGGGGCCGACCTGACCGGTGGCATAACGAACAATAGCGGCGGCACCATTTCAGGCGACACGACGGCAACCATTCAAGTTCGAGGCATGTCGGATATCTCGGGCGGCATCACCAACAATGCCGGCGGGACAATATCTTTGACCAGCTTTGGCTCGGTCATCTCGGTGATGGAATCGTCCGATATTTCCGGCGGCATATCCAACAGTGGTACCATTGTGGGTAATGGTCCCACCGCGGCGATTAAGTTGACCGACACGTCGGACATTTCCGGGGGCATCACCAACAATGCCGGCGGCGTCATTCAAGGATTAACGTCTGCAATCCAAGTGCGGAGCGGCTCCGACATTTCAGGTGGCATTACGAACAGTGCGGGCGGTCTCATCCAGGCACAGACGTCGGGAATTACCGTGCTGTTTGGCGCCGACATTTCCGGCGGCATTACCAACGACGGGACGATCAGGTCCAACCTTAATGGGGCTTTAACTCTGGTTGGCGATGCGGATATCTCCGGTGGCATTACCAACAATGCCGGCGGGCTCTTCCAGGCGGTCACTACGGGGATACGCTTGGTCACCAATTCCGATGTTTCCGGCGGCATTGTGAACAGTGGCCGCATCATCGGGCAGAGCGGCTTTGGGATTCATTTGCTAGGTCAATCCGACATTTCCGGCGGCATTACGAACAATGCGGGCGGTGTCATTCTAGGCGGCGCGGGTATAGGGATTCGTGTGCAGCAGCAGTCTGATATCTCTGGCGGTATCCGGAATTTTGGCACAATTCAGGGTCAAACAAACGGCATCCGTGTAATTCAAAGCGACATCTCCGGCGGCATTGTAAACCACGGCACCATCTTCGCGACAAGCAGTTTCGGTGCGGGTATTAGTACGACAGGCACAGGAAGTGATATCTCCGGGGGTGTTACGAATACCGGCACCATCAGAGGCGTTAGCCGGGGTATCAGCGTAACCGGCACCGCCGACGTGACCGGCGGCGTTATGAATACCGGTCTGATCGTCGGCGATACCGGTATCTTTGTGAATGCCAGCTCATTTCTGAGCGGCGGGGTGGTGAACGCCGGCGCGATCGTGGGCCGCAATGGCACGGCAATCAGCTTCTCGCCGGCCGACGATAGTCTGACCTTGCTCAGCGGGTCGACCTTCAGCGGATTGGTGGACTTCGGCGCCGGCACCAATGCCCTTAATGTGAACGCCGGCGGTCTCATCGTCGATGTGATGGGCGCGCCGGTGACCGATTTCAATTTGGCCTTCGGCGCGGGTATCACGGGCGCGACAACCGACCTAGGGGGCGGTGTCACCCGCGTGGCGTCTGTCGATTCGTCAAGTTCCGGCGTGGAAATCATCGGCGAAGGGTTTGTGGATGTGGTGTTGACCGTCCAGGACATTGTCCAAGATCTGGGCGGGCTTGGCGGTTCCGGCGTGGGCACCGCGTTCCGAAACGACCAGCCGTATCAAGTGGCCGATGCCTCGGGCCGGGTTCCGCGGGCATCCGCCTCCAACAATCGGCGCGGCTTCTGGGGCCAGGGCTTCGGCGGGCGGAACACGCGCAACACGGATGGCGACGCCAGTGTCGCCGATTCCCGCACCATCTTTTACGGTGGGCTGGGCGGGGCCGATATCTATCACCGCAACGGAACCCTTGCGGGCGTGTTCGCCGGATATGCCGGCGATACCACGGACGTGACCGACGGGGCCCAGTTCATTCAAGAACTTGAGAGTGACCGGTATTTTGCCGGTGCCTACGGTGCAATCCCTTTCGTTGGCGGTTGGCGATTGCAGGCTCAGGCGTTTGGCGGCATCGGAGAGATGGATAGTCAGCGCTTGGTGCAAAACGGTTTGGGCTTCGACCGTGCAACGGCGGAGGATATCGACCAGACATTCCTCAGTGTGGGGATCAGTTCCGACAAATTCTATCAGCTTGGGGGAAGCTGGACCCATGGGTTAAAGCCGTCGATCGGTGTGTCCTACAATGCGCAATGGATTAATGGCTATGCGGAGACGGGCTCTCTGGCGCCGCTCACCGTTGACGACCGGTCGCTTGGCACGGTCAGCGAATTTGCAGAACTCGCCTACATCGTTGAAGGTGTTTATGACATCGAATTCGAAACCCGGTTAGGGGCGGAAGGCCGCCACCGTGTGGGGGACGGCAGCGCGACCGTGTCGCTGTTTGGCTCGAGCCTCGATGTGGCGACCTTGGGCAATGACAATACGGTGGATGTGTATTTGGGCGCTGGCGCGCGCAAAGCTCTTACGGACACGATCAGCTTCTTCGCGGATGTGGAAGGCCGCGCGGGCACGGAAACTTCCGATGGCGTCCGTGGCCAAGGCGGCTTCAAAGTCGCGTTTTAGGCGGCTTAGGCCCGTGGGGTAAAAAAACGTCATTGCGAGGAGCGACGCGACGACGCAATCCAGAGCAGCTTGCGCTGGAATGTGTGGCTCTGGATCGCCGCGCCGCCTATCGGCGGCTCGCGATGACGAGACGTGTTTACGTAATTTCGTCATAAAGATCTTTCCATGTGGGATTCTGCGATTCGATGAGATCTATTTTCTTTGTTCTTGAACCCGCTTTGATTTGTTTCTCTCGCAGAATAGCTGCGGTCATTTCCTCACACGTTTCAAAGTAGACCAGCAACTTACACTCATATTTTTTGGAGAAACCGTCCACTAAACCTTCGCGATGTTGGTAGGCGCGACCAGGCAAATTGGACGTGACACCTGTGTACAGGGTGCCGTTTCGACCACTCGCCATGATATAGACGGCTGGTATTTTCATGACACGATCATATCATGATCGTCATTGCGAACGTAGTGAAGCAATCCAGAGCAGCTTGCGCTGGAATGTATGGCTCTGGATCGCCGCGCCGCCATACGGCGGCTCGCGATGACAACAAAATAGTGGGTGTTGGTTCAAAAAGAGCCGATACGCCGAAAAGACGTCATTGCGAGGAGCGACGCGACGACGCAATCCAGAGCAGCTTGCGCTGGAATGTGTGGCTCTGGATCGCCGTGCCGCCTATCGGCGGCTCGCGATGACAACAAAATAGTGGGTGTTGGTTCAAAAAGAGCCGATACGCCGAAAAGATGTCATTGCGAGGAGCGACGCGACGACGCAATCCAGAGCAGCTTGCGCTGGAATGGGTGGCTCTGGAGCGCCGCGCCGCCAAATGGCGGCTCGCGATGACGTATTAAGAAACTTACCTCACGCAGGTGGCGCATAGCCCCAGCGGTCGATGAAACTGCCCCAATTATCGCGCACCTTATTGGTCATTTCTTCCGGGTACGCATATTTGTTCTTCTCGTAATTCTTTACGGACGCTAAGTAGGCTTCGAATTTGGGCATGGCTTCGTCGAAGCCCGGCATTTCCAGCTGCGTATACACACGTTCCAGCACGGGGATCGGGTCTTGTTCCATATCCTCGTGGGAAATCTCGATAAACTTATTCTCCGGCAACGCTTTGCTGTCTTCCAAAACCGCGCCCATCACACGGGGATATGTTTTCAAGACAAACTCATCAATGTCCACATGGTCGTAAGGCTGCAGCGCCAGTTCCTTGAACAGCTTCACATAGAAATTCTTCATGGACGGGAACACCATGAAGGGGTTGCGATGAATGTGAATGAACTTGGCGTTCGGATACATCTCATGCAGCATTTTTACCCGCGCCGTATAGGTGGGGTTCTTGATCAACAGCTGCTTGCCCCCTTGATGCAGGGACATTTTCTCCATGAAGTAAATGAATATTTTCTGCCAGGCGTCGATCTCTTGGGGCGTGCAGCCATCAAAGAAGACGCCGCGGTTGAAGTTCTCTTCGAATTTCGTGGGAAAATACAGCCCATGATAAAACGACAAGGGTGTCATGTTGGCCAGCGCGATTTCGTCTTCCTGCGGACTGTCCGGTTTTACCGGTACATTGTCGATAAAACGGTCTTCCGGCAGCGCCTTTTCCAGAAACGGGCGGAAGATGGTGCCAATGCCCAACAAGTCCCACGGCAGGCCCGTTGCCAGAGGCGGCACGAAACCGAACGTGTCCGACTTTACCATCACATTATAGAGATGCGTGGTGCCGCCGCGCCAATGGCCCACAATGAAGATGGGCGGCTTCATGGGCGGGCGCCGGTTCTTCAGCCATTCCACATACAGCTTTTCCAGCGTGTAGAACGGGAACCGCCCTAATGTCGCAAGGCTCGCCACCGCCGCATGGGGCAGGCGATTCGCCGGTAGGGCGCCATTGGTCGTCAGCACATTAAAAAGCGTTGCCACATTGCAGCCGCTTAAGGGGTGAAACAGCCGGGGGCCTTCTGACTGTTGTGTCGTCATAAACTCGTATTCTCGTTGCGCCGGACGGGACATCTGCCGGCGGGGCTGGAATTCAATTTGATCTCGGCGGATCTTTACGTTAATCGCACTCGATAGGCGATTTTGGCGCCGGGTGAAACCCGGTGTGCGCCTGAAGGACAATAATAGGATCTTGCGCGAATTGCGATGGGCGACCAGGTTTCAGTCGTAACCGGGGGCAGCGGATTTATTGGCAGCCATGTTGTGCGGCAGTTGGTCGCGCAAGGGGACGAGGTGCGCGTTCTGGACCTGAATGCCCCTGCGCCGGATCTGGCGGCCCAGGTGGCGTTTTGCGAAGGCTCGATTCTCGACGCGGCCGCCGTCGGCGCGGCTTTGAAAGGGGCCACGCGGCTCTTTCATCTGGCGGCAAACCCCAATCTGTGGGCGCGGGACAAATCACAATTGGAACATGTAAATTTTCATGGGACGCAAACCGTGCTCGACGCGGCGGCGAAAAGCGACCTTAGGCGCATTGTCGTAACGTCGACGGAAACGATCCTTAAATCCTACAAGGATGCGTCCAGCGAGCCGATTTCCGAAACCAGTCCGCTGCCGGCATTGGATGCGCTGCCCGGTTATTACAGCCGGTCAAAAATGCGCGCCGACATGGCCGCGCGAGAGGCGATCGGCCAAGGCCTGCCCATCACCATCGTCAATCCCACGGTGCCGGTGGGCGAGGGCGATGTGAGCTTTACACCGCCCACCAAAATGATCTTGGGCTTTGTCGATGGCTCCACACCAGCCTATCTCGATTGCGTGCTCAATTTGATCGCCGTGCAGGACGTGGCGGCCGGTCACATTCTGGCGGCGGAAAAGGGGCGTGTCGGCGAACGGTATATTCTCAGTGGCGAAAATGTGCGGCTCGGGCGCGTGTTGGAAATTTTGGAACAGATCACCGGCACCCCCATGCCCAAACGCAAAGTGCCCTATTGGCTGTCCTATACGGTCGGGGTGGTATCGGAATTTTTAGCCGACCACGTGACGGGCGCGCCCCCCATCGCGCCGCTGGAGGGGGTGCGGGTGGCCGGCACGCCCATGTCGTTCGACAATTCAAAAGCGCGCAGCGAATTGGGGCTCAAGCTTACACCGTTGGAAGAAGCCTTGCGTCAATCCGTGAATTGGCTGAAACAGGAAGGTCACCTCAAACCCTAATATGACGTATCAAGATCATCTGGATGAAGTTGAGGGACGGTTGCAGAAAGCGGCCAGCGGTATTCCGAAACAGAAGGCGGACGAACGTGCCTTCTTCATGAAGGTGAAGATGCCCATGCTGGGGCTGACCGTGCCGCAACAACGGGCGGAAATGAAGAAGGGCTATTCATTTTCCGGTGACGCATTAGAAACCCAGTTGCCGATTTGGGATTACGTTTGGCACAACGCCCGTACCCATGAAGGGAAAATGCAGGCGGGCTTCTATCTAGGTTCCCTCAAACCTATACCCGATGTGGATTTTGTCTGGTCGGTGACCAGGGCTTGGCCCGACACCATGAATTGCTGGGACCAATCGGACGAAGTGTCCAAGGCCTATTCTTACATGTATGCGCAGAAGCCGGGCCTGTTGCATCCCACCTATAAAGACTGGAACACGGATGAAAACCCGTGGCGCCGCCGCCAATCCGTGGTGGGGTTGTTTTGCTATGCGGCGCTCCACGAAAAACACCCGCCGGTGAGCAAAGTGTTGCCGTTGGTGACGGCGCTGTTGGGCGATGAAGACTATTACGTACAGAAGGGCGTCGGTTGGACCTTGCGTGAAACCTATAATGTCTATCCGGACAAGGCGCTGGCTTTCGTGTTGAAGCATGTGGGCGACATTCACCCGGATGCGTTTTCCGCCTCTATCGAAAAAATGACGCCCACGGAGAAAAAGCAAGTGAAAGACCTGCGCAAGGAAAGGCGCAAACCCAAGCGGCGGAAGCAGTGAGGTTTGCCGGACCACCCCCACCCGGCGCTCCGCGCCGACCTCCCCCATCAAGGTGGAGGTAAGCCATGTCAGATTGTTTCGGCCTCGTTCCCCTCCCTTGATGGGAGGGGCAAGGGGAGGGTGATTGATCCTTCGTGTATTGTGTCCCAACCGACATCACATCAAACCTCAACCGCTGTGATCCGGGTGCAGATAGGCGAACCGAAACGGCGTGAAATGTTCCAAACACAAAGGCTGGAAGGCGTAGGCTTCAAGGTCTGGGCTGTCGATCTTGAGGTCGTCTTGGGCGGCTTCGACGTATTGGAGCACTGTTTGGTCCGGCGCGGTGAAGGCGCGCGCGCGACGGTTTTTCGCAAAGACATCGCCCTTGAGATTGATGACCGCGCTTTCAATGTACGGACCGGCATTGGCCCTAATGGTTTGCAAAAGCCCTGCCTGCCTCACAAATTGAACGAGCGCCCCAAGGCTCGACCTTTTTTGTTCGCGCACATTGCCTCTCAAAACCGCACCTGCGTCATCTGCAAACTCAAATATCTTGCGCCCGCCACCGCGCATGATCTGCCCACGGGCCAATGCGGCGTTCAGGCCCAGATATTCGGAATTGTAGGCCACCACTTTGGCAGTGTCGTTCCAGAGATGCAGGCACAGGGTTCCCCAGTCGGGATGGGCGATCATGCTGGCGACCATGGAAAAGGGGTGGTCTGATATTTTTTGACCGGGGCTCTCGCTTACCAGTGCGCACACTTGAAGCTCAAGGTGGGGACCGTGGCTTGCGTCCTGAAAGTCACAGACAAAGATACCCATTGCGGCGTATCCGCCCGTCGTGAGGACCGGATATACGCTCTCATTTTTTGTCGCGTTGCTGACGGCATCGGCATCCGCGATGCCGGTGATCAGCAATCCGTGTCCGTCATACACAAGATAGGGGGTTGGCGCGGTGCCTGTGGACAGGTCCGTGTTGCCGTTAAGTGGAAAATCTTGGAACAGCTTATGTTGGTGGGCCATTTCCTGGTTCGTCTGATGAAAGATATTGCATGGGACTGTATCAGTTACGCCCCCAACAATATGCAATGTTTCAAAGGGGTATGCACAAATTTCTGCGCAGCCCTGTGCCTTCATTGTAAACTTACCGCCCTGTTGTCGAAACTTCTTGGTGGCCTTCACAAACTGGCGTTAGAGTTTTCTCAAAAGCGGATGATAAATGAGGAACGCTATGAGCATTGCAGAAGCCCCGCGGCCCCCTGAAGTGAAAAAACTGGAAGAATACAACTCTTTCGATCCGGATCTCATAGAATGCCCCTTCCATTACTGGAAGCAGCTGCGCGAAGAAGCGCCGGTGTTTCAGGACCCCACCACTGGCATGTTCTTAGTGTCGAACTACAAGCTGGTGTGCGATGTGGTGCGGAATGCCAAACTGTTTTCCAACAAGTTCGGGGGCGCGCTTCGAAACGAAGAAAGTCCGCTGCAAAAAGAAATCAATGACATCGCGGCGGAAGGGTATCCCGGCGTCGACACCATGTTGACCGCCGACCCGCCAGAGCACACGCGCTACCGTAAGCTTGTAAACAAGGCCTTTTCGCCAAAACGTGTGGCCGAGATGGATGCGGATATTGAACGCATCGTCAATGAAATCATCGACACCTTCATCGACAAGGGCGAAGTGGAGTTTCTGTCGGAATTCGGACAGCTTCTGCCGTTGATCGTGATCGCCGAACAGCTGGGCGTGCCGGTGGAAGACCGCAAAAAGTTTCGCAAATGGTCGGACAGTTTTATTGCTCAATTGGGCCTGATGGCGGACCCGGAACGCCAGCGTGAGGCGATGCGGGACATTGTGGAGTTCCAACATTATTTTGCCGCCATTCTGGAAGAAAAGAAAAAGAATCCGACGGACGACATCATCTCCGATCTGGCGCATGTCACCTTGGAAGACGAAGGTGACCCTCGGGGGCTGGATACACCGGAGGCCCTGTCCATTATTCAGCAATTGCTGGTGGCCGGTAATGAGACCACCGCAAAAGCCATGACGGAAGCCATGTATCTTTTGATCTCTCATCCGGATCAGATGCAGGCGGTGCAGGACGATTTCGACCTAATTCCGAACATGTTGGAAGAAACCCTTCGTATGCTGACGCCGACCAACAATATGTATCGTGTGGCGACGGAAGATACGGAACTGGGGGGCGTCAAAATCCCCAAAGGGTCGATGCTGATGGTGAAGTACGGCGCGGCCAACCGCGATACCGACCAGTTCACTGAAGGCGAAGAATTCGACGTGCGGCGCGATAATGCGCGGAACCATTTGGCCTTTGGCATGGGGGTTCATACTTGCCTTGGCAATTCCCTTGCGCGGCAGGAAATGAAATATGCCTTTCGCGCGCTGCTCACCCGGATGAAGAATTGGCGTTTTGTGGACGGGAAGAATGATTTTCGCCACTCGCCCAATTTCCTCTTGCGTGGTATGGAGAAGCTGCATCTCGCTTTTGACAAGGCATGACATATGGCAGCTCCCATCGATCCGGCTGATTTTGAGACTCTTCTCTATTCGGTCGACAATCACATTGCGACCGTCACCCTCAATCGGCCGGAACGGCGGAACGCGCTCAATAGGCGGGCCTATTCCGAATTAGAATCCGCCTTCAAGCATATCCAAGCAGATCCTGACGTGCGCTGCGCCGTTGTAACCGGCACAGACCCGGCCTTTTGTTCGGGCGATGATGTGCGCGAAATTATGGCGGGGCCCGAACGGGAAACGACCGTCCGCAAATTGCAATCGGTTAGGCCGGGGCCCACGCCCGCCGCTGAACTGATCCTCAATTGCGACCGCCCTGTGATTGCCGCGGTCAATGGGGCGGCCGTGGGGTGGGGCATGGAATTGGCGCTCTTTGCGGATATCCGCATTGCGTCCGAAAAAGCGAAGTTCGGCGAAATCTTCATCAAGCGCGGGCTGGTGACCGATGTGGGCGGGATTTGGCGATTGCCCCAGGTGGTTGGGCGATCGAAGGCGGCGGAATTGTTGTTCACGGGCGATGTGATCTCTGCCGAGGAAGCTAAGGAAATCGATCTGGTTGGCCGTGTTGTTCCGCATGAAGAGCTTATGGCGGAAGCCCTGTCCTTGGCGGAGCGTATTGCCGTGAACCCGCCCCTCGCGCTGCGCTATCTGAAAGAAGGCCTGCGCCGTGCCACCTATGGCGATGTGCATGAAATCGGTACGTGGGTGAGCCAAACGCTGGGCGTCTTGTTCCAGACCGAAGATCACAAGGAAGGCGTTGCCAGTTTCTTGGAAAAACGCCCGCCTGTGTTTAAGGGGCGGTAACGGAGAATACTTAATCCGCCGACCAATTGACCGCCGTCTTAAAGCCGGAATATTTCGGCTGGTCGATCGCGATTTGATTGACCACCGTGGCGCGCAGATGGTCCGCCAGGCCCGGTTCATCCAATGGCATGTCACCGGAGCGTAGGGCGCGCACCAAATCCCAACGCAGAATTTCCAGATCCCCCGATTTGCCGAGGATGTGCGTAAGCCGTTTTTGTTCTTGTTCGCGGGCGGCAGGCCCGATGGCCGCTTCGCGCAGCACAATGTCCAGCGTATTGCTGGCCACGCGGGCCATAAAATTGATGCGCCCTTGGGTTTCGGTCATGACGTCGTTGCGTAAATAATCGCGCACGCCGGTGATCAATTCATCCGCCCGCGGCATATCCAGTGATCCGGAGGGAGGCGTTGGTGCGATCACGTCCACAGGTCCGGGAATGATCAGATTGACGCAATCCACCTGACATTCCGACGAGCGGCGCCCAATGGCCGCCCGTTCAATGGATCCGTCGGGGCCGGTGCGGAAATGATCCGCCATGCCCAGGCAGCCAATGGCCCACCAGAAGGACCCGAACACCACCCAGAATTTGACGCGCTCGGCGTCAACCGGATGCCCGGATACGGATTCGTACCCCGCAAACAAATCTTCATAGGTGCCAAAACCACCCACGGGCAGGTCGGTTTGCCCGAAGCGCCAGGAGTTTGTGCACAGATGACCGAGGTCGCGCATGGGATCGCCCAAATGGGCCAATTCCCAGTCCAGCACGGCGCGCACGCCGTCTTCCCCGATGATCAGATTGCCATTGCGAAAATCGCCATGGGTCAGCATCGGGGTAACCGGTGCCGGTACGTGTTCTTTCAGCCAGCGCGCCGCATAATCGATCATGGGCTGGGGCGTTTCAAATTCTTGGTAGCGTTCCCAGTTGAGGTCGATGAGTTCTGCCGGCTGGACCACTTGCAGCGTCCGGTCGAGGCCCGTTCCCGTCAGGTCCAGCTGATGGATGCGCGCGAGGTTTTCGCCACATTGATAGGCAAGCTTGGGGCGCACATCGGCCAGGTGTTCGGCCCGCAGCACACGAGCCCCAAGCGTTTCGCCGTCCAACCATTCCATCAAAAAGCCGTCGCCCAAATCGTCTTCCGTGTCCAGCACGTGAAGAACGCGCGGTTCCGGTACACCGGCCTCTGCCGCCAGCCGGATGAGTTGGGCTTCCACCCGCAAACCGGGGCGGCCTTCCAAGTCATCCACATTTTCGCCGCCGGGCGCCCGGCGCAAGCACAGCTTCACATCGTCGGTCGCGGTTTCTACCACCAGCGCATAGGTTTCCTGGCTTGCACCCGCGGACAAGCGTTCGAAATGCTTTAGGCGCTGACAGCCCGGCACCCGTGCTTTCACGAGTGCCGCAAGCTTTGCTTCCAATTCTCCTTGGGGAGGGGTCATTCTGCTGCCTTTGGTTGGATTTTGGAGACACCTTTAGGTGCTTGGCCTTTCATAAAGCCAAACATATAGCCAGCCACGCGCCGCATTTGGATTTCTTCCGAACCTTCGGTGATGCGATAGCGCCGATGGTGCCGATAGATATGCTCAAACGGTTTATGGCGCGAATAGCCCATGCCGCCATGGGTCTGGATGGCGCGGTCGGCGGCGTCACAACATAAGCGGTTGGCCCTGTAATTGCACATGGAGACTTTATCCGAAACAGAGAAGTGTCCGTCACGGTCCATGATCCACGCTGTCTTATGAATCAGTGTACGCAGCATTTCCGCTTCCGCCTGCAATTCCACCAGGGGAAATTGAATGGCCTGATTGGTGGCCAGCGCTTTACCGAAGGGTTTGCGTTCTTGCGCATATTTCACGGATTCGCTGATGCAGAATTGCGCCGCGCCCAGGCTGGAGGCCGCTTGGCGAATGCGGTTTTCATGCACAAAGTGCTGGGCAAGTGCCAAGCCTTGACCTTCTTCGCCGAACAGCGCCTCGTCGGGCACCCAAATGTCCGTGAGCGACACATGGGCATGGTCCGTTGGCATGTTGAAGGTCCAATAATATTCTTCCACTTTGAAGCCTTCGGAATCCGTCGGTACCAGGAAGCAAGAAATGCCCAGCGCGCTGCCGTCGTCGCCGCTGGTGCGGGCGAAGATCATGTCGTAATTGGCCACATGCACGCCGGTGTTCCACATCTTGGCGCCATTGATGCGCCAGCCATTGCCGTCTTTCACCGCACGGGTTTCCATGAAGGTGGCATCGGAGCCATGATCCGGTTCGGTCAATCCGAACGCCATGCGGTATTCGCCGGTGATCATGCCTTCTAGAAATTTCCCCTTTTGTGCCTCGGTTCCGAAATCGCGCATCATCAACACGGTGGGGAAGTTGCCCACAATGGAACTTTCGTTCTGCAAATCGTTGTGCAGGCCAAGCCCTTTCGCCGCCAAATGTTCGCGGATGATGGCCATGGCCAAATTGCCGCCATCTTGGCCGCCGAATTCGGTGGGCAGCGCAAACCGCAAATGGCCCGCAGCGTCCGCGCGCCGGCGCATCTCGCGCAGCAATTGTTCCCATTCTTTGTTCGGCAGGCCGCCACGATCCCAATCGGTGCGGGCGTCTTCGCGGCGATGATCAAAGAAACGGATATTGTCGTCTTGCTGTTCTAGCGGCTTGATCTCACGCTCGATAAAATCATCCAGCACTTTCAAATAGTCACTAATGTCCTTTGGGATGTCGAAATCCATCGCGTCCTCTCTTATTTGGAATATCTTTGACATCTATTGTGCCAGTGTCTCGGGCGCGCGCAAAGCGAAGATACTGTCGCAATCATGATTTCTTTCGCGGTGGAAATTCGCTGTTCTACTTTTGGCGATTTGGGCAGGAAATGGCCCTGGTTCTGTTTGATTTTGGCCATTGACGGCTTGCCTTAGGGTCATATTTCCCTGTCAAACTGTGGCACAAAATTACACACCCAAGGGAGACGCCCGTGAACGAGAACAATCGGCAATATGTATTGGTCAAGCGGCCGGAGACAGATGTCACCGACGACATCTTCGACTATCGCGAGGGTGCCATTCCGGATCCGGGGGAGGGGGAGGTCCTGCTTAAGACCTTGTATCTCTCGTTCGACCCCACACAGCGCGGCTGGCTGAACGACGTGCCCAGCTACATTCCGCCTGTCCAAATTGGGGAACCCATGCGGGCCGGTGGCATCGGGCAGGTGGTGCAATCGAACAATCCGGACTTTGCGGTGGGCGACATCGTGCAAGGCACAATCGCCTGGCAAGACTATACGGCCGTGAAACCCGGCGGCGCCATGCCCCTGACAAAGCTATCGCGTGATTATCCGCTCACACACAATATGAGTATTTTTGGCGTCACCGGTCTGACGGGTTATTTCGGCCTGCTCGAAATCGGCCAACCCAAAGAAGGGGACACGGTGGTCGTGTCGGGAGCTGCCGGTGCCACGGGGTCCGTCGCGGGGCAGATTGCCAAAATCAAAGGCTGCCGTGTGATTGGCATTGCCGGTGGGCCAGACAAGTGCAATTGGTTGACCAGCAAAGCGAACTTTGACGCGGCCATCGATTACAAAAACGATGACGTGGACGCCAAGCTGAAAGAGCTATGCCCCAACGGCATTAATGTCTACTTCGATAATGTGGGCGGTGAAATCCTCGATGCGGCGTTGTTGAACTTGGCGGACGGCGCCCGCATCGTGGTCTGCGGCGGTATCTCCAGCGGATACCATTCCTGGGGCACGGACCATCCGCCTAAAAACTATATGAACCTCATTCTGCATTCGGCACGCATGGAAGGGTTCCTTGTGCTCACCTATGCCGCGAAGTTTCCGCAAGCGATTGGCGATCTGGCCAAATGGGTGCAAGACGGAAAAATCCATTTCGAGGAACATATCGTCGAGGGGCTTGAAAACGCACCGGCCACCTTGCGCGGCCTGTTTGAAGGCAAAAACCTCGGAAAATTGATCCTCCACGTGGCTGATCCGGAATAATCTGGTCCTATCCCCTTGCGCATGGGGGCGAACCCATTAGGTTTGCCTCCATGTCGGGCATCGAAACCCTCAATCTTTTTTTTCGCTTCGCAACGATTGGGCTGCAAATCGTTCTGTTCGTGCAGCTTGCCCGCGACGTGAAGCTCTATCCCTTCAAGGGCCTGTTCCTCGGGCTCATTGCCTGCAGTGCGGTCTATATCGTCGTGTCGTCAGGGACGGCGTACCAGCTGTCGCCCGAGCTTGTTCTGTCCGTTGTGCCCGCGACGTTTGTGGTGCCCTGGTTGTTCTGGACCAGCACCTTGGCGCTGTTCGAGGACGATTTTGTGTTGGAGCCGTTTCACTGGATTGTGCTGGCGCTGTTTTTCACCCTGTCCTGCGTTGTGTTCTATTTCAGCATTCGGGTGTCGGGCTCGCCGGCCGGGTGGATGTCCCCGTTACGGGATTTGGCCGGCCTTGCCTTGGTGGGCCACGGATTGTTCGTGGCCTGGCGCGGGCGCGACGCGGATTTGATGGAAAAACGCCGCTCTTTCCGGCTTCTGTTTGTGGCGTTGGTGGGCAGTTTGATTGGCATCATCATTCTCTCGGAATTGGTGCTGGAACTCCTCGGCTTTGACGATGGTTCAGAGGCGCTGCGGTTAGCGGCCAGTATTTCCATTTGGGCGATCGTTACTTTTTTGGGCCTGCAACTTTTGTCGCTTCGGCAAGACAGCCTGTTGGTGGCGTTGGCAAATACGTCAAAGCCAGAAGAAACCCCGTCCATTGATCCTGCGGATCAAGCGCTGTTCCAAAAATTGCAACGGGCCATGGGCGATGACGAAGTGTTCCGCACCGAAGGCTTGACCATCGGCATATTGGCGCAAAAGTTGAGCACGCCGGAACATCAACTCCGTAAGCTGATCAACCAAGGCTTGGGGTACAAGAATTTCAACGCATTTCTCAATCAATATCGCATTGCCGCTGCGAAAGGCCAGTTGGCAGATCCGGAGCACGCCCGCAAACAAGTGCTGACCATCGCGTTGGAGGCAGGTTATGCATCTCTGGGGCCGTTTAACCGCGCCTTCAAGGAGGCCACCGGTCAAACACCCAGTGCCTATCGGAAACGGGCGCTGGCAGAATCGGCTGCTGTACAACGAACAAAGGAACCGTCATGATCAAAAGTTGGGGGCGCCGCAGCGGGTTTAACGTGCAAAAAGTGTTGTGGCTGCTGGACGAATTGCAGCTCGACTATGACCACACAGAATTGGGCGGTGATTTTGGCGGGCTCGATAATCCGGAATTCCGCGCCATGAACCCTCATCGCAAAGTCCCCGTTATTGAGGATGACGGGGTGGTGGTGTGGGAATCTCACGCAATCCTGCGCTATCTCGCGGCAAAATATGGCGCGGGAACGCTTTGGTCGGCGGATCCGGCCGTTCAATCCTTGTCAGACCGTTGGATGGACTGGTCTTTGTCGCGTCTGCAACCCGACTTTATGGACATCTTCTGGGGCTTCTATCGGACGCCGCCGTCGAAACATGACTGGGAATTCATCAAGGCGGCCCAGCAAAAATGCGTCGATGATTTTGAATTGCTCGACACCCATTTGTCCCATCAGCCATTTCTAGCGGGCGCCCATTTCACAGTGGGGGACATTCCGGCGGGGACGGCCTTGTTCAGATATTTCTCTCTGGAGATCGACCAACCGGCGGTGCCCCATGTGCGGGCGTGGTATGCGCGCCTTCAGGAACGCCCCGGCTATCGCAGCCATGTGATGCTGCCCTTCGACGAAATGAAGGGCAAAGAAACCTTCTAGGCAACCTTTCTCCAATCGCCGATTTCAAAAAATAGACGCTGATTTCCGCGGAAATCAGCTGATTTTGCTTTCAAGAGGAATGAACGTCACCGCGTTTCTAGGTTGAGCGTGCCGCCGGCACTGGGCTGGCGCGCCTTAACGTAAGGAGAACGCCATGACGTTGCGAAGACCTCGGTCGGTCCTCATCACACTGCTACTTGCAGTATCAGTCCCAAACTGGGCAGGGGCGGAAAAGGCCGCTGCCGCGGGCGAAGAGCTTGGGGGCCATTGGGTCACGACAGGCTATGAATCTGTTGTGAAGATTGGGGCTTGCCCCAAGGACAGCGCCCTTTTATGCGGGGATATTGTCTGGCTATGGGACGCCGTGGACGGGGACGGGGTGCCCACCCGCGATGAAGAAAATCCCGATCCCGATCAGCGGACACAACCCTTGTTGGGACGCACCATCATTATCGATATGACACAGCGTCCCGACGCACCGCGCACAGCATCCGGCGACATCTACAATCCGGGGGATGGACGTACTTATCGCGCCACTATCGATCTTATCGATGCCACCACATTGCACGTGGAGGGATGCGTCATGTTCCTGTGCCAAACACAAGTGTGGCGGCGGCCCTCCGCATTGCCACGTTTTGACAACACAGACACGTGAGGGGAGCCACCATGGAAAGCTTGGAAAAACTACGTGCCGACCTGCCATTCTGGTTTGATGTGATGGTGGGCTCATTTTTGAGTAATGGCGTGCGCTACATCTTAATCGCGGGGTTTGCCTTTATCCTGGTCCATATCGTCCTGGCAACCTGGTACGCCCATAAACGGATACAAAATCACACACCGGATGGGGCGCAGGTGCGCCGCGAAATGCAATATTCCATCGGAACACTGATTATCTTTGCTTTGCTCGACATCATTATGATCTGGCTCAACGAAATCGGCGTCTCGAAACTGTACTTCGATGTTGCGGATTATGGATGGGGGTATCTCTGCGCCAGTTTTTTTATCACGGTCCTCATCCATGACGCCTATTTCTATGCCATTCACCGGTTGATGCATGTAAAGCCGATTTATGAGCGCGTACATAAGGTGCATCACACCTTCACCAATCCCACACCGTTTGCGGCATATGCCTTTCATCCCTTGGAAGCGGCGTTGGAATTCGGCGTTGTTGTGGTGTTGGTTTTGGTCATGCCCATCCACATTGCCGTGTTGATTGTCTTCGTTGTCTATATGCTGACCATGAATTCTTTGGCGCATTTGGGTTTCGAGTTTTTTCCCAAAGGGTTTGCCCGCCACCCGATTGGCAAGTGGTTCTTGACGGCAACGCACCACAATATTCACCACCGTACCTTTCGGTATAATTTTGGTTTTTATTTCACCTTCTGGGACCGGGTGTTGGGCACAAACCATCCACATTATGAAGATCTGTTCGACGAGGTTGCAGGACGTGAGCGTGACGCAGCCGCCGAAGAGGCGTTGAGGACCTAGAAATTGAGGTTAAGGCTTCGCGTCGACCGCACGGCCAAGGAGCGTGCGCCAAAGGGCAAACATCTTGTCTAAATGTTTGTTGTTTTGGTGCACGCCGCGTTGCACCACCAAACCCCGAACAAGGTAGAGTGTCAGTTCTGTGATGTCCTCTACCGAGATGCCATCCGGCAGCTCACCGACATTTCTTTTCGATGCGGCCCGAAGAGACTGGATCCATTCGGTGTCGATGGCCTCGAGTTCGTTTCTGAGGGGCTCGTCCGTCCGTGCCGCGATGAGAGACTCAAGTGTGGCGTAAAAATAGGATTCATCTTGTTTTGTCAGCCGCAGCACGTCGATGAAATCGGTGACCGACGCGGCATCTTTGTTTTTACGGTCTAAGCGCTGGGCCGTTTGGCCTTGCATGGCATCCCGATTGTGCTTCAGGGCCGCGATGAGGAGATCGTTCTTCTTTGGGAAATGGTGCGTTTGGGCACCGTTCGATACTTGCGCTTCGTCACAGATTTTCAGCGTACTGGCGCCGGACCAGCCATCCCGAAGAATGACCGACAAGGTGGCCTCCAAGAGCTTCTCCTTGGTTGCCTCTGATCTGTCTTGCGTTGCTCTTTTTTTTGTCCGCGTGGCCAAAGGAAAACCTCCTGTCGTGCGATGTTTTTTCGCTGAAACAACCAGATAGCGGTTTCGGTCACTCAATGACAAGGGGCAGTCTCGTATATTGACTCGCTAAAACAAAGAGAGTACTCTGTTTTTATTAATTGAAATGCAGCGGTCAAGGCAGGGGCCAAATTCTTCCCTGCTGGTTGGTCGAAAACGAGATTTCTAGGTTGGAGCGCGGATCACATGACGGACGTGGATGTCTATTGGTCGTTTCGAAGTCCATATTCTTATCTAGCAACACCGGAATTGGTGCGCCTTGCGGACGAATTTGACGTAGCTGTAAATCTGCGCGTGGTGTTGCCGATTGCCGTGCGGACGAAGGAAACCGTTTTCGATCCGAAGAACCGCAAACCTGCTCAGTACATCATGATGGACTCCGCCCGGCGCGCGGAATTTCTCGGGTTGCCGATGTCCTTTCCGCCAACGCCCGATCCGGTCGTTCAAGACTATGCAACTTTCGAAGTAGCCGACGAGCAACCGTATATTTTTCGCCTGTGTAAGCTGGGCGTTGAAGCGCAGCGTCAGGGGCGGGGCATGGAATTTGCCGCCCGGGTCTCACGCGTCATCTTGGGCGGCACGAAAGATTGGGATCAGGGGGATCACCTGAAGAATGCAGCCGCGGCGGCTGGCTTGGACCTTGATCAAATGGATCGTGCCATCGCCGATGGCGATCACCTGGCGGAAATCGAGCAGAACCAAAAAGACCTTGATGCATCCGGGCATTGGGGGGTGCCCACCATGGTGGTGCGGGGTGAACCCTTTTTTGGACAAGACCGGATCGAAACCCTGCGCTGGCGCTTGGACAAACTTGGATTGCGTAAATCCTCGTCTCACTGAACCGAATTTTTTGAAGCAAGGAAAAAGACGACCCGAAACGGCTTTCGTCTATATGGAGGAATGACATGGATCTCAAAATTAAAGGCAAAAAAGCAATCATGGCCGGCGGCAGTGCCGGCATGGGACGCGCCACGGCGGAGCGTCTGGCGGAAGCCGGTGTTGACTTGTACATCACGGCCCGGCGTGAAGAACGTCTGGTAAAAGCGGCTGAAGAAATTTCGGCAAAATATGGGGCGAACGTTACGCCGGTAGTTGCAGATTCGTCGAAAGTAGAAGGGCGTCAGGCTTTGTTCGACGCCTGTCCGGACCCGGACATTCTGTCCATTACCATCAAGCCGCCTGCACCGAATGGAGACTTCTTGAAGGTGACGCCGGACCAATGGCGCGATTCCATCGAAACAGCTCTGATCGGTCCTGTTGAATTAATGCGTCACTACATTCCGCACATGAAAGAAAAAGGGTGGGGCCGCATTGTCAACATCGCAACCTTCTCTGCCAAAAACCCGATGATCTGGCGTTTAATGTCGGGACCGGCACGGTCGGCGTTGATAAACTATACCGCCAGCGTCTCGCGGGAGATCGCCAAGCATGGAGTGACAATCAATAATATCCTGCCGGGCATTTTTCAGACGGAAGGCATGAGCGAAAGCTTGGAAGCCTATGCGGACGCGTTTGGTCTGGAACCTAAGCAAGAAATCTGTCGCCCCCACTTCATGGAACACAACAAAATCCCGGCTGGATTTATGGGGGATCCGGATGATTTAGCCCCCTTGGCCGTTCTTTTGTGCAGCCCCTTGTCGCGGTTTATCGTCGGGCAGAACATCACCATCGATGGCGGCCAGCACTACTCTATCTTTTAGAGCCGTAAAGAAGAGCGCAGCTCAAATTGCGCTCTTCTTGCAATAAGACTAGCTGAGTTCAAAGCCCTCAAGATCGCCTTTATCGCGCCAGGCTTTTAGCAGCGCATTAAAGGCGTTGATGCCGGGTGTATAGATTTCCAGCCCCAAGCCACCGCCGCCGCTGCTGGGTTTCCCTTCGTTATTGTAGTAGCCGGGCGTGCAGGCCTCTTGGAAACTTGTGCCGAACACTTGAAGCCGCTTGATCTCGGCCACCCAATCGTCTTCCGCTTTTTCGGTAACTTCGGCAACCGTTTTGCCGCGTTTGCCCACCTCATCAATGATGTAGGAAATATGTGCGGCTTGGTCGTCGAACATGGCGGTCATGTTGGGGGATAGGCCGTTCTGATTGATGCCGATCGTGAACCAGTTGGGAAACCCATGGCTGTAAAGGCCGTGAAGGGTGCGGTTACCATTTGACCAATGATCGAACAGGCTTTGGTCATTGCGGCCCACAATGTCGAAGTCGACCCGGCGGGACGGTTTGGTCGTGATCTCAAAACCGGTGGCGTAGATAATACAGTCCACCTCATATTCGATGCCGTTGGCGACAACGCCATTTTCCGTGATGCGGTCAACGCCTTTTGACGCGCTCACGTCCACCAGTTCCACATTCGGACGATTGAAAGTGTCGAGATAATCGTCATTAAACGTCGGCCGCTTGCAGAACATGCGGTACCAGGGTTTCAAGGTTTCCGCTTTGTCTTTGTCCGAGACGGTATCGTCAATGCGCTGACGAATTTCGTTCATCTTCTGGAAATCGGCAATTTCCGCCCGCAACATCATTTCGCTCAAATCCGCCATTTGGCCGGTTTTCTCCGCCTGCCGGGCAATGGTGGTGCCCACAAGGCGGGTAATGTCGGTCCAGCCATCGGCGACCAAATCTTCTTCTTGCGGAATACCCATGACAATATCGGCGAAATTTTCGCGGCGGCGGCGCTGCCAACCGGGCTCCAGGGTCTTTACCCAGTCGGGGTCGGTTTGTTTATTGCGCCGTAAGTCGACAGAGGATGGGGTGCGCTGGAACACATAAAGCTGTTTTGCATGTTCCCCCAAAAACGGCACGGCCTGTATGGCGGTAGCGCCGGTGCCGATAATGGCAACCCGCTTGTCCGCCAATTTCGTCAGGCCGCCCGAGTGATCGCCCCCGGTATAGTCGTAATCCCACCGGCAGGTGTGGAAGGAATGCCCTTTGAAATCCTGGATACCGGAAATGCCGGGCAGCTTGGGGCGGCTGGCCACGCCGGCGGCTTGAATAACAAACCGTGCGCGGATGTTATCGTTTCGGTTTGTACTGATGCGCCAACGTTTATCCTCCGCGAGCCAGCGCAGTTCTTTCACCCGGGTTTGAAAATAGGCGATATCGTACAAGTTGAATTCTTTACCGATGCGCTGTGAATGTTCGAAGATTTCCGGAGAATAAGAATATTTCTCCTTCGGCATTACGTTCAGTTCTTCGAGCAACGGGAGATAGCAGTATGAATCGATATCGCACTGCGCACCGGGGTAACGGTTCCAATACCAGGTGCCGCCAAAGTCGGCACCCGCTTCGATGATCCGGATATGTGTTAGCCCGCGTTCCTTTAGCCGCGCAGCCGCCAACATGCCGGAAAAACCGCCGCCGATAATCGCCACGTCGATTTCTTCATCGATCGGATCACGGGTAAAGCCTGGTTCCGCATAAGGATCATCCTCTGCGTAATGAGAGAATTCTTCAACCAACTCGATATATTGATCGTCCGCGTCGCTGCGCAGACGTTTGTCTCGTTCTGCCCGATATTTGTCGCGCAGAGCTTGCGGATCGAAATCGAGATCGGGAAAAAGATTGTGCAGCCGCTCACGTTCGCTGGCGGCGGTATCGGCCTTGGCTTGGTCACTCATGGGGCGTTTCTTCTCTTGTGTCATTGTGGTTGAGAGAAGTTTAGACGAAGCCGGTTCCTGCTGTCATGAGGATTATGTTGACCTTGCGGCAATCGCAAGTGCGAGAAAAACCGCCCGACCGTCAGTAGAGGGTTGCGTGGATTGGGGCTGACGGCCGAGCGGGCGAGGGTGTGGTGTCAGAAGGCGTGTTGACCCGTTGGATCAAGTAAGTTTCAGAATGGGGGCTAGCAAAGAGACCAGCAGACCCAGGTGCCGCTGTGGATATGGGCGATGTAGGGATTTTGCGGGCTCGACGTGTCCACGCGCGGACGCGTTGTTGTTTGTGCGTTTAAGCAGCGCTTCAAGTTCTTTTTCCGTATGCCGTTCGACCTGAAATCGCGAAAGAAAGTAAGCATCTGTAGCTCCCTGCGCATAAGCGTAAATGGTGGACATGTGCGGTGCGACCCCGTTGCGTGTTCCGATGGTGAGAGTATGGGGGTGCGGGCGCGAGATGTCGTGTGACGGCGGTTACACCGACAGGACAGGGCCGGTGCGCAGGCCGGAAAATGTGATGGTGGCTACAGTCGTGGGTGCCGAACCGGCCCGACTCCGACTGTGTTGGATGGCGGGCCGGTCAGGCGGGTGAAACAGATTATTCCGTTTGTGGATCCAACCGCACAAAATAGCGGGGCGGGAAGCCCATCAAAGCGCGCATATGGATGGGCATGGGGTTGTCGGCGGCAACTTGGTCATGCTCCGCTCCGTCGACGGTGGTTGCCGTATAGGGCCCGGTCACGCCATCTTTGGTCACCAGCACATTTGGGTTTTCCAAAGTGCGCCGCCACCACGCGCGCGGCCAATGGTTTACGCCCACATACCATTTCTCTTGGCTGGTCAACAAAGTGACCACCCGTTCATGGGCATTGGCGTCTTCGTCATAGGTGGTCAGCACAATCGTGCGGCCTTCCTGCTGAGGCTGCACATAGCCGATAAGGCTTTCGAACGCGACCACCACGCCCGCATAGAGCACAAGCAAAACCAATAAATAACGAATGAGTCTCATGAGTATTCCCCCCTATGGGCTCTTTATTTTTAGAAACCCAGTGTAGCGCTTGGGCGCGCTTTTGTCTTTAAGGGAATGGTTTCACTACGATGACAACGCCCAAAATCTGGAGGTAACCTTGGCGTTTTAGCCGTGTACGGCGAAGGGGACGCCCATGTCTTGTTGGTCGAACGCGTCCGCCAGATCCGCGCGGAAGGTCAGGGTAAAGCTGGCACCGTGACCCAGCTTACTGGCGACGGTAAGGTCGCCGCCCATCAATCGCGCTAGTTTGCGCGCTATCGCAAGGCCCAATCCGGTGCCGCCATGGGCCCGCGTGGCGCTGGTATCCGCCTGTTCAAAGGCATCGAAAAGGCGGGTCTGATCCTCTTCGGCAACGCCGATCCCGGTATCTGAGACGGTAATCGTGACCAACGATGTGTCGGGGACGTCATTGCGCAATGCAACTTTCGGCTCCGCCGTGACAGCGATTTCCACACGGCCTCTATCGGTGAATTTAATGGCGTTGGACACAAGGTTCGAGAGGCATTGGCGCACCCGAACCTCGTCGAACACCAATTGAGTGGGCACGTCGTCGGCGACATTCAGCGTGAGGTCCAATCCTTTTTTTTCTGCAAGAGGCAGCCACAGGTCCATGGTGCGTGCCAGGCTGGCGCGCACGGTCACCTCTTGTGGGACCAGTTCCAGACGCTGGGCTTCGATCTTGGCCACATCCAGAACATCGTTGACGACCGCCATCAAGGCGTCGCCGGACTCGAGAATGGTGGCGATATAATCATCTGCTGGCGCGCCCAGATTTTGGCGGGACAGCACTTGCGCCATGCCCAGCACGCCGTTCAGGGGGGTGCGAATTTCATGACTCATATTGGCGAGGAAGCGGGTTTTTGCGTCATTGGCGGCTTCCGCTTTTTGTTTCTGGACCGATAATTCTTCCATTGCCGCCACGTGATCGGTGATGTCTCGGGTCACCGCCAGCATCTCTGCGATCTCGTCGGATCCGTCTTGGGCCATCAGCGGCGCGGCGACTTGCTCCATCCATCGCCGTGTGCCGTTGCGGCCGACAATCTCGAACTGCATACGGGTCTGCCGCCCGGAAAACACCTGATCAATGCAGTGTCGGAAAGCCAGATGGTATTGGGGAACAATCAAGTCAAAGACACTAAGGCCGCGCACCTCATCCTGAGAGTGCGCCTCAATCATCTCGATGCCGGCAGGATTCATGTCTAACAAGATGCCGTCCCGGTCGATCGTTTTGACGCATTCGGGCTCCGACTCTACAACTGTGCGGAGGCGTTGTTCGCTGCGCAGCGCGGCTTCACGGTCATTCAGAGCTGCGCGCGTCTGATCCGTCAACTGACGGATCGTCACCGCCATACCGGCGAAAATCAGTACCGCCGCGGCAGCGCTGACATGCCAGTTATAGGCATCATGCAGCCAATGTATGGTGGCGATGGTATCGGCCATGCTCATATCGCTGGGCATGAACGCCATGATGACAAGGTCCGTCAGGTAAAGGCTTGCAAAGACCCAAAGCCCCGTCAGAATGACGAAGGAACCGGCCCAGGCTTGGGCGTGGACCAAGGTTCGCCGTTGCACCACGAAGAAAACCGTGGCCGCCAATGCCACGGCCAACATCAGAAAATCGATTTGCAGCATGGTTTCCCATGTTGGAAAATCGTGGTCCACAGTCTATCCCTTTCAAGTTCCCCGGTTCCGCCGGACTCCAAGGCGCAAAAAATATAACACTCATGGGCTTAAGGCCTTCCTAACCATAATTCTCGCTATTGGTGTTGTTGCCGGGCCAATTTCCTCATATACATCCTATGAGGGAGGCGGGGCCCAAAATGTCCCGACCTGGGGGGAAGCAACGGTTGGATCAAAAATGACAAGAACATCCATCGATCACCACCTCGACCAAATTGCCAAAGACGGATTTACCCTCGTGGAGGGTGTCTTAAGCGCAGATGAAGCGGACGCCTTGGCGGCGGATCTGGAGCGTATTGAACGCGCGCTCGCTACAGAACCCGCACGCAACGCCTTTGAAGGTCATCACACGCTTCGGGTTTACAATCTGCTGGCCCACGGAAAATTGTGGGAAGCAGTCCCCGTACACCCCAACGTGCTGCCCATTATTGAAGGCGTGCTGGACGATGGGTGTTTGGTGTCCTCTTTGTCGTCGGTGAAGATCCTGCCGGGAGAAACCGCACAACCTCTGCATACAGATGATCAGCTTATCCCCATTAAGCGGCCGCACGCGGCCTGCGTATGCAATTCAATGTGGGCCCTGACCGATTTTACGGAGCAAAACGGCGCGACCCGCGTGGTGCCGGGCAGCCATTTGGCGGACCATCCGCCCGACTTCGGCACCGCTTACGACAGCGTCGCGGTAGAGATGAAAAAGGGCAGCGTCCTCATCTGGAACGGCAGTCTGTGGCATGGCGGGGGCGCCAATCAAACCGATGCCCCGCGCATTGGCATTCCCATGAATTATTGCGCGGGCTGGCTGCGCCAACAGGAAAATCAGCAATTGGGCATTCCGCGCGACGTCGCCCAAGGCTTCTCGCCGCGTCTGCGCCGGCTGGTGGGCTATGGCGTCTATCACGACCTGATCGGTCATATCGACAAGCGCAGTCCTGAATTCCTGCTGGGCGATGCGGACGGCGCGCTGACCAGCGTGTGGGACAAATAAATCGCCCCGTGACCCAGAAGGTGGGTGAAAACCCGTTCGGCATCCCCATATGCTGTTCCGATGACAAAGATGGATAGTTATACGCTCGCGCCGGCGGCCGCGCCGGATTTGGCCGCGTTGCATGACCTGCTCTGCGTGCCGCAAGTCTATCGCTATCTGGCGGATGGCGCGCCGCCGCCCTTGTCGGTGACGCAGGCATGGCTCGACAAAAGCGCCGAGGATTTTGAGCACCATCAGGTGGGCCTATGGCTCCTCCACAAAAAGGGGTCAGAGCCCTTTTTGGCGGACCTTGCCGGGTGCGTGCGCCTTGACGTGATGGACACCCTGCCGGGGGCGGCGGCGCCAGGGCCCCAACCGGCCGCCGAACTCACATATGTTCTGCATCCGGACCATTGGGGCAAGGGCCTTGCCACCCGCATGGCATGGACGGTCATGGCCCACGCGTTCGACCACGGCATCGACGCCATCCTCGCCGGCGCCGACGGGCCGAACACTGCCTCCCTCGCGGTGATGAAACGTCTGGGCATGCAGTTCTACCGCACCGTGTCCTATCCGGTGGGCGAGGGGGTCGAATACCTTCTGCGCGCGGGCGACCCAGCGCCAACACCGGCGCCTGCACCCTTGTCAATTTCTTCGCGGACATAAGCGGATACCCTAGACAGACGCGTTTTTCGGACTATCTTTGTCCTATAACAAGACCGAATCGGGGTGCTCCATGGCTTATGTGCTGGACGCCGAAAAGGCGCAAATCAAGCGTTTTGTGGTATCGGGACAGGTGTCCTTGGCGGAACGCCAGGCGATCGTGGACGATATGGTCCGCTTGCTGACGGAAGACCGGCGCGTCGCCATTATTGTGGACTATCGCGCGGCGACGTTGAATGCCTCGCCGGAAGATGCCCTGGAATTCGCCAAAAGCCTGGACGTGCTGGCCACGCACCTGCCCATTTTCGGCCTGTATGTGGTGCCGGGGGAACCCGACCGGTCCTCGGTCGACGTCTCGGTCACGGCGGCGGGCGCGTTGGGCAACGTCCCCATCAATGTGTGCGCGGAATTAAGCGAAGCCTACAAAAAGATCGCGCAGCGAATGCAGGCGGACGCCTAACCGCTGTTTCATTTCGGTAATAATTTCGGTGACAGTGCACTTAACTAAGCGGCGGCAAATAATTGAACACAATCTCCCTTCAATTTAGTGCACTGTCACCGAAATTTCACCGTAATTCCACCGTAATTCGTAATTCACATTCTATTTAGGAATGACCACACCGGGAATCTCAACAAACCACTGGCAGCCCTTCATCAAAGCTTTCTTCTGGCTTGTTTTAAACTTGTTAGGCGTGGGGTTTCCCCACACCTGACCATGGTACGGATTATCGGGTAATGATGAATGGTCTAATATGGGGTCATGTCCAACCCAAAGGTTTTTAGTTCTGGGAACAGATGCTGGAAACACAACAGAACCTGTAAACTTAGGGGTGGTTACGAATTCCCGGGGGGGCTTTCCCGCTGCTAAAATAAGCTTTTCGATATCTACAGACATTCCCTCGCCATCGCCTGATGACGGAGAAAAGGCTTTGCTCGAGAGGCGGCTACCGCCACGGTTTTCATCCGGTACTATGTGCTCTTTTGGATCGATTCGACGAATTATATTATCGTTAGTTGCTATTCTTGGGTCATCGTGTGGCGAGGTGCTCAAGTTTTCGCCGCCTTTTTTCTAGCGGCTCTGCGTCCCGTAAATGAGAGATCCTCGATCCAGATTTGTATTGGGGTAAAGTCAGTTGCTAATTCTAACTCTTCATCTGTTTCTTTTTGGCAATCGTGCCGATAGGCGACAACCTTCTGTGGACCAACTATATCTAATTCAACGTCATAGTCGTTCCTGTGCCACTCAATCTGAAGCGACCCGTCGGCTCCGGGCACAAGGCTCGGGGGTGGAACGTTAGGGACATAAAGCCTTTCTAGAAGGTTGGCCGCAAATCGCGCGATGGTAAAAGAAACTGGTCGTCCAGTGTAACCATCCCATCCGACGGGCAACGCAGTTAAATCATTGAATCGCTTCTCGAGCGCTTCAATCCATTCTGAACGGCTGTCAGAAACTAAGACGCGCCGGCTTGTGAATACCGCGTTTATCACAGTTGGCTCAGCACTAGCTGCAAGCATATGTTTACCTTGAAACACGTCACTTGTTTGTGGATTAGTTGACACTTAAATTCTCCGCTCCCATGCTTTATGCGCTTCTTCGGAAGTGATTTCTGTGAATCGCTTAACAATTCTCGAGCGAGCAATAGCCAAGAACTCTAAACCGGATTTAATATCACTTCCGCTCGGTACTCCTCTAAACGTGAGAGACAATCGAAGCGCTTTAACTTTTCCATCCAAAGTTACAACAGAGTTCAGGTCGTGATGAAGACGAGCATAAGAGTCTCCATCATTGTCCTTGATTACTTCCTCAATCTTAGCAACCAAATTTTGGGTATCGAAAGGTATTCGGTCAATCAGAGAGATCCAATTAACTGCATCACTGTAATTTTCAATAGGAATAATGTTGATGTATGAGACCTCAGCTTGGTTCAATTTGATCTCGCATGAAAAATGCTCCCGAAAAAAGGCGTCTATCATTGAGATACCATTTTCGAATCGGCTGCAGATCGTTTCGAATCTTGGGTAGTCATGTTCCCCTTGACCCTTACGCCAATTGATCAGTAGGCGGTCTTTCTGGAATTGTATTAAGTGGCTGCTGTCTTTCGATACGAACCAGAGCCTCGTAGTACTCGGTGGAGTTCCGAAGCGTAGGTGAACACCTGGAGACGGATTTACTCCTCCAAACGTTTCAAAAGTCGGTTCGAGCGCAGGATGTTCTTCGATCAAGGGATATTCGTCTTTGAACAAATCCCATACCTTGCTAGCAAAAACAGACGAGTACTTCTGCGCGGGTTCAAACTGGAAGCCCAAGACTAGCTCGTCTAGCGGAGGGGTGGAGTAGTCCGGCAGGTCTTTTGGCCGTTTCATCTGGCATCCCAGTAAAGTTTAAGCAAACGTCAGTTGTTTCATATCCAAATTCAGAGAGTTTTTTTCCGAAGTTCCTCTAGAGTTATCATAACATCAATACCACAGTGGAAACCTAATAAAGCTAACAATGAAATTTTTGGTGATCTTGAGGGCGAAGGGATCCCGATCCCCGAACAGCACCATCAAAACTTGATGCTTGTTAGTTCACTAACTTCAACTCTTTACTTCAATTAACCATCAATATCCCAATATATTTCTTATCTCTTAAAGAGCGATTCGGGAAAGAAGTACACTTGATGTGGTGTATACATATTGGCGATCAAGTGAAAAGAAATCTATGTCGAGACAACGACGATTGAGACATTGCGTTATAACGCTGGCCGCAAGGGCCCCCGAGACAAACCGGGCGGCCCTTTTTTCATGCCCAAACAGGGGGTGTGGGGAAGAAAGTTGGATGAACCCCATGCGCCCATGGTTTGATGGGCGTGCCCGCCCAGCTCCCCCTCCCAACCACCCGGATACCGTACCCTGTCGGGTGGTTGGGAGGGGGAGCGGGCAGGTGATGCGTTCCTTCAAGAAAATGAACCCCATGCGCCCATCGTTTGGTGGGCGCAGGACCGCAAATCTCAGATGTCGTCCCAGCCCTGAGCTGGGACCCATACCCCCTGATTTTGATGGTCTGGCCAAGGCGGTTGTGACGGGAAACGAGGCATCGTCGCACCACATGCTCTGCGGTGTATGGATCCCAAGCTCGCGGCCCCAAGATGCCTTTGGGTCCGCTCCTTGGGATGACAGGGAGAATAAGGGGGGTTACCCGTGCAAAAACGGACCCCACTTCCGCTACGTCAGGGGAAACGCTCGCTTTTCACTCGTTTCTGGCCGCGCTATAGCTGGTGCCAAGCAAAAACGACGACCCCACACCGGAGTGAGACGATGGACCTAAGTTACAGTCCCGAACATCAGGCCTTTCGCGAGGAAGTGCGCACATTCCTCGCGGACCATAAAGACAAAGCCCCCCGTGGCATGGGCATTGGCATGCGCGATCAAAAAGCGCTCGATTGGCAGCAACTGCTCATCAAGCAGGGCTATACGGCGCGCACCATCCCGGCGGACTATGGCGGCCATGGCGGCGAGCCCGACATTCTGAAATCGCGCATCATCGCCGAAGAATTCACGGAAGCCGGCCTGCCCGGCGGCATGGGCGGCCAGGGCATTTCCATGCTGGTGCCGACCCTGCTGGAAATGGGTACGGAAGAACAGAAACAGAAATATATTCCGCCAACGCTGCGTGGGGAGATGATTTGGTGTCAGGGCTATTCCGAACCCGGCTCCGGCAGTGACTTGGCGTCCCTCCAAACTCGCGCGGAAATCGACGGCGATGATTATGTCATCAACGGCCAGAAAATCTGGACGTCCACGGCCAAACAGGCGGACATGATTTTCTGCCTGGTACGCACCGAACCGGACGCACCTAAGCACAAGGGCATTTCCTATTTGCTGTTTTCCATGGACACGCCGGGCATCGAAGTGCGCCCCTTGGTGGATATGACGGGCACGGCCAATTTCAACGAAGTGTTCTTCACCGATGTGCGCGTGCCGCGCAGCCAAATCGTCGGCGAACCGGGCCAGGGCTGGTTTGTGGCCAACGCCACGTTGAAACACGAACGGGGCATGTTGGGCGACCCCAACGCCGCGGGCACGCGCCTCAAGGCCATTGTGGATTTGATGCATCGGGAAACGATGGATGGCGAACGGTTGATCGACAACCCGGTCTTCCGCGACCGCTTGGTGGCGCTGCAATCGCGCGTGTTCTCCATGCAGTTTAACGGCATGCGCCTGCTCACCGCCTCCACCACGGGGGAAGATGCGGGCATCGCCAAACTGATTGTGAAGCTGCAAGGGTGCGAGTTAAACCACCAACTGGCGGCGCTGGCCATCGATGTGATGGGCGAGCTTGGCATTCTGTATGACGGCAGCCCGCATGAACGCAGCCATGGCATGTGGCAACGCTATTACATGTACGATTTGGGCCTCATCATCGGCGGCGGCACGGCGCAGATCCAGAAAAACATCATCAGCGAACGCGGGCTTGAAATGCCGCGTGAGCCGAAACCCGCCCAACCCAGCGCGTAACACGAGAGGAGCTGAAACATGGAATTCGGATTGTCAGAAGAACAGCGCCTCTTGGGCGACAGCGTGGCGAAGATGCTGGAAGATGCGTCCCCCTTGGACCATGTGCGGGAAGCAGCCGCCAACCGCACCCAAAGCGCGGCGGTGCAAACCGCGTTGACGGATCTGGGGGCGCCGGCCTTGCTGGTGCCGGAAGAATTCGGCGGCCTGGGGCTTGGCATGTTGGACGCCGCCCTCATCCAAGAAGCGTTGGGGGGCCATGTGTCGCCCGCCAGCTTCACCGGCAGCGGCGTGATGGCCACGGTGGGCATCGTCACCGCCGGGACGGATGAACAAAAGGCCGCCTATCTGCCGAAAATCGCCAGCGGAGAGGCGCGCTTTGGCGTGGCCGTGTCGGAAAAGACCGGCGCGCGGTTGGCTGCGGGTGTAACCGCAGAGGGCGGCAAGCTCAATGGCCAGGCCCTGTTCGCACTGGACACGGACGGCGCCAGCCACATCATTGTGGCCGACAAAGACGGGGGCCTGCATGTGGTGGACGCAGGTGCAGACGGCTTGTCCCATCAAGACCTCAAAACCATAGACCGTACACGGATCTTCCGCGAATTGACGCTTGCCAATGTGGCGGCAACGCCCTTGTCGGCGGAAAATGAGCAAGGCCTTGCTTGCCGCCGCATGGTGGATGCGGGGCGCATCATGCTGGCCGCCGACACCTTAGGCGCGGGGCAGGAAATGATCCGCCAAGCCGTGGAATACGCGAAGGAGCGGAAACAATTCAACCGCGTGATTGCGTCCTTCCAGGCGGTGAAACATATGTGCGCGGAAATGGCGGCGGAATTGGAACCGTGCCGTTCACTCGTCTGGTATGCGGCCCATGCCTTTGACCACATCCCCGAGGAATCGAGCTTGATGGCCTGCCACGCCAAATCGCATTTGTCGGAAGTGGGCCGGTTTGTGGCCCGCACCGCCACGGAAGTGCATGGCGGCATGGGCTTCACCGATTTGCTGGGCTTGCATTACTGGTTCAAGCGCATCGGCGCCAACCGCCAGATCCTCGGCGGGCCGGAAGCCGTGCGCGCGGAAGCCGCCAAGCTCCAAGGCTGGGGAGAGGTTGCTTGACCGAGAAATAGCATCGCCGGCCCGCTCCCCCTTCCCAACCACCCGATGAGGTTACCCTTGGGGTGGTTGGGAAGGGGGAGCGGGCCGGCCAGGAAACACCAATAGAAGAACCAGAGAGACTTCATGACCCATCTAGACATCCTTTTCGAACCCTACACCCTCAAAGGGGTGACCATGCCCAACCGCATTGCCATGGCGCCCATGACGCGCACCATGTCGCCGGAAGGTGTGCCCTCGGAAGACGTGGCCGCCTATTACGCGCGCCGCGTGACCGGGGGGTGCGGGCTGATCATCACCGAAGCAACGCCCATTGAACATGACGCCGCGGTGGATGCCCGCGAAGTGCCGGTGTTCTATGGCGAAAGCTCCTTGTCCGGATGGAAAAAAGTGTGCGATGCCGTGCACGCAGCGGGCGGCAAGATCATGCCGCAGCTGTGGCATATGGGCATGATGCGCCGGCAAAACAGATCTTACCTGCCGGATGTAGAAAGCGTGGGGCCGTCCGGTCTTGTGTTGCCGGGTAAGAAAAAAGGCGCTGTTCTGACCACGGAGGAAATCGACCAGATCATCGCCGCCTATGCCGCCTCGGCCAAGGCATCGAAAGATCTGGGCTTCGACGGGGTGGAACTGCACGGGGCCCATGGTTATCTGATCGATCAATTCCTGTGGGACGGCACCAATGAACGCACCGACCGCTTTGGCGGCGACATGTTGCAGCGCGCGACCTTCCTGATTGAAGTGATCAACGCGGTGCGCGGCGAAATTGGACCGGACTATCCGCTGTTGCTGCGCATGTCTCAGTGGAAGCAGCAGGACTTCGAGGTGAAGCTGGCACCCACGCCGCAAGAGCTGGAGGCGTTGCTGACCCCGATCGTGGCGGCGGGCGTGGACATGCTGCATTGTTCGACCCGGCGCTTCTGGGAACCGGAATTCGAGGGATCTGACCTCAACTTTGCGGGCTGGGCGAAAAAGCTCACCGGCATTCCCACCATGTCCGTGGGCAGTGTGGGGCTGCAGGCGGATTTCATCACCTCCATGACCGACAGTGAAATGGCTGATACCCATTTGGACGAGCTGGGCGAGCGTATGGAGCGCGGCGAATTCGACATGATCGCCGTGGGGCGGGCCCTGCTGGCCAATCCGGATTGGGCGAACAAAATCCGCGCTGGTCAGTTCACGGAGCTTAAGCCCTACACCAAGGAGGTGCTGGCAAGTTTGGCATGAGTTTGGCCGTTCGGAAGAAGATACGTTCGTCATTGCGAGCGCAGCGAAGCAATCCAGGGCAACATGCTCAGGGCAAGCGGCTCTGGATCGCTTCGTCGCTGTGCGCTCCTCGCGATGACGACTTTACTATTTTATCCGTCCTCTTCCGCGTTCATGTAATCGCGGTAATAGGTCATCTTGCCGTCTTTTACTTTGTACAGACCGCAGCCTTGGCGTTTGCCTTTGGGCGAGACCGCTTCCCATTGGCACCACGCCGTGTCGCCGCCGCCGGAAATTTCGATGGCGTTGAAATGGGTGTCGATCTTCGCCATCACCTCGTTCATCTTGGCCATGAAGCCGGCAATTTCTTGCTTGCCGTTGAACGTGCCATAGACCGGATCCTCCAGCACCGCGTCGTCCGCGAAAATGTCCACCAGTTTTTCGTAGTCGCGGTTGTCTTGGATCTTCCAAAATTTTTGAACCACGTCGAGCGCGTCGTTCGCCATGTTGCCTCCGTGTGTTTGATGTGTTTGGGCGTTAGTGTAGAGCGTGGCGTGGCGCTTTCAATCAATCGAAGGAATTTTGCATGGCCGACATGATCGATTTTAATTCCGATGCCGCCAGGGCTCTGGAGCGTGTCTATCAGACGCCGGACGTGGTGGGGCAGCGGGCGCGGGTGCTGACCGAACTGTCGCTCGCCCGCGGCGAAGCCGTGCTGGATGTGGGCGTGGGGCCCGGCCTGCTTGCCTTTGACATGGCGCACACCGTGGGCGAGGAGGGCACAGTGGCCGGCATCGACATTGCCGATGCCATGCTCGCCATGACCGGCGACCGCTGTAAGGACTTGCCCCAATGCAACTTCCGCAAGGGGGAAGCAACGGCCTTGCCGTTTGATGATGGCGCGTTCGATGCCCTGGTCTCCACACAGGTCTATGAATATGTGCCCGACATGGACCAAGCGGCGGTGGAAATCGCGCGGGTGTTAAAGCCAGGTGGGCGGGCGGTGATTTTGGATACCGCTTGGGACAGTCTGGTGATCAATGCCAGTGACCGGGACCTATCGGCGCGCGTGTTGGAGGTGTGGGACGAACATTTGGCGCACCCGAACCTGCCCGCAAAGCTCGCTCCCGTTTTAGAACGGGCGGGGCTTCAGGTGATGCGTGTGGAGATTATCCCTATGTTCAGCCCGCATTATCACACCCATTCCTATGCGGCGGGCATGTTGCGCATGATCACCAACTTTGTGTCGGGCCGGTCGGGCATTTCCGAGGCGGAGGCGCAAGCTTGGTATGATGACCTGATCGCCGGGTCGGAGCGGGGGGACTATTTCTTCTCGCTCAACCGCTACATGTTTACCGCCGTCAAGAAAGGGTAGGGGTCGAATAATTTACGTGTCGGTCACCAGATCGGCGAAGACCACATAGCGCAGGGGCCCTTGGGTGATGGCTTCGAAAGGATAGCACGTCACCAGCGCGATGGTGGACCCGGTGGCACCGCCAAGTGCCGGGTTGAGGCCCGAGGCCTCGGCATGAACGATTTTGGTGGCGGTGACGGCATAGCGGTAAAGCGTGCCGTCGGGAGTGGTCACTTCCACAAGGTCGCCGATGGCAAGGTCCTTGAGGAAGCGGAAATGGGTGTCGCGGTGGGCGGCAATGACCGAGGTGCCGGGGGCACCGATCGCCGCCGCGTCCACCATCAGACCGGGGCCAAACGCCATCGCTTGGCCACTGGTGGAGTGAAGCACGATGGCAGAGGCGTTAAGGCGGGGGGCCGAAATTTTGGCCACGGGCCAGGTATCCGCCCAGGGCCATGGTTTGTGGGCGGAGGATTGCGTGACCGTCCGGTCCCAAGCCCGCTCGAGCAGCACTTGCGCGAGGGCTGCTTTCGCCGGAATATAGGCGGACCAGGCAATCAAGACGGCGCCGGTGAGAACCAGCAGCGCCGCCAGAAGGTTTGGGAGCCGGGGGGTCAAATCAACGGCCTTTCCGTTGCCGCCCGCATGGCCCGCCATTGAGCCGCGGACATTATCAGTCCACTGAACATACAGATAAGGCCGAAGATCAGGAGCAACCAACGGTCCGTGCTGCCTTGCGGCAGATGAAGGCCTTGTGCTTGATCTGCGCCTCCTATGGTGTTCGGTCCTTGTGTGGTGTGAAGCGATGCCAGCAATGTTTGTGCCTGCGGCGACTGATAGCTCGCGCGCCGTGTCGGCACCGTATCGCCGAAGACTTTTTCAAAGTCCCATCCTTCCGGCAGGTTGAGCGGCACGTCTTGACTTAGCAGGTTGCGGTTGGCCGGCCGCGCCACGTCCTGGTCCACCGCCACCAAACTGGTGAGCCGCGTCACTAGGTGATGTTGTAAGGCGACGCTCAAAATCTCGGCATCGATACGATCAAGCCGCGCGCCTTGAAAGCGCCATTCTTCCAGCGACGCGATTTTGTTGCGCGCCCACAGCTTGGCAATGCCGGTTGCGTCCTGTGCGTTGCGCGTCGAGACCGTGTCGGTCCAATCGCCAGCAATGGTATTACCGGACAGCTCGAACTCAGCAGATGGCGTGTCGATCATGGCGGTGAACACCACCGGCTCCCCGGCATAGAGATCCGGCAGTGGGTTCGGCCAGATCTTGTCGCTGATCTCGCCTTCCGCCGTGATTTTGACATTGGTCATCACGGGCGATTGCAGCTTCGCGAGCAGGTCGGACATGCGCTCGGTCACCTGCCGCTCCGACCCCACATGGGTGAATGTGCCCCGCCCGAGACGTGCCGCGCGAGACATGAAAAAGGAATTGGGCGCAGATCCGATGCCCACGGTGAACAGGCGGCTGCGGCCGAGGCTGTTTTCAATCTCGGCAAACAATTGTGCTTCATTGCCGATCGCGCCATCGGTGAGGAACACTACTTGACGGAGTTTGGGCGCGTCGGCTCGCTCTGCATTGGGGTCTTGCAAAGCCGCCTGAAGCGCCGGCAGCATCATCGTTCCCCCCGCTGCGTCGAGTCGTTCGATGTAGCGTTTGGCGATGGCGATGGATTGATTTGAGACCGCTTGGGGTGAGGGGAAAACCGAATCGGTGGTGTCATCGAACCGGATTACATTGAACCGGTCCCCGGGCGCGAGGGTGGAGAGAGCGAACAACAGGCTTTCCTTCGCCTGCCGAATGGAGGCCCCGCCCATGGAGCCGGAATTGTCGATCACAAAAATCGCTTCTCGGCTGTGGTGTTCTGTGTCCGCGGACAGGTGCGGCGGCACCACAAAGCCCGCGAGGTAGGTTTTGCCGTCGATCTCTTCTTTGAACAGAGCGGTGCGCGGCGCGCTGTTTTGTGCAGCCTGCCATACCAATTCAAAATCCCGATTGGCGTATTCGTCACGATGAACGAAGGAGATGGTCGCGGAGGTCTCATCGTCGCGCTTCACGCGTATGTCATGGTGGGCGCTCCGAATATGGTCAATGGGGAAGCCTGCCTCCACGTGAATCGTCATTTGGATTGGATTTCTGGGGCCCTGTGTCGGATGCAAGACGGGCGGGGTGATCCGTGCGGCATCCGGAACCGGATCGCGCAGGATGATTTCCGCGTGCTGACCACCGGGCGCGGACACCAGTTGGGGCTTCGCCGGTGGGATGAACCGCGGTCCCACCACCATGGGGAAACGGAGGTGGAATTTCCCGGCGTCATAACGGATCGATTCTTGATATTCGATCTGTACAATGACGGTCTCACCAGGGCCGATATTTGCGACCGAGTTGGTGAACATGTTGGGGCGTTCCTGTTCGATCAGACTGGCGCGCTGGCCCGCATCGCGCGCAGCCTCGTAGACGCGTCTCGCTTCTTGACGTTCTTTTATTTCACCCTTGATAAACCGCTCGCCGATCTGCATACGCAATGTGTCAACCGCCGACATATCCGGCAACGGAAACACGTAGAGCCCTTCCACCCATTCTGATGATGGGTTTTCAAAACGCTGGGTGATCTTGGTGCGCGCAATGAGGCCATGGATGGCGACCTCCACATCTGTCGCAAGTGCCGGCGCCTCTAAGTAGTAGCCATCGTACGATGTCTTGAGCAGCAAGCCGCCGCTTCCCACATCCCCCATCTTGGTGAGGGTGAGCTGCGATTGGCCTGTGCTGCCGGAGGCAATGTGTTGTGCATGTGCAGAATGCCAAACAGATAGACCAACCAATGTGGCAACGGTCAGTGTCAGAAGTCGCAGTACTTTGGAAATGAGGTCCAGGCACACCGATTGTGTGTAAGCGACCGCGATATTTTCGAATTGTGACATTTTTCTCCCCTTGAAAACGGATGCCTTCGCTGCCGAAGCACGCGATAGTTGCCAGCGAAGACAGGGCGAAGGTGCGGGGGGATTGCGGCGAGAATTTCGGAAGAATATGGCTGCTCAAGGTAATACTGCGGCAAGACTGTGGCTTATTACGTCCATTTGGCAGGTTTCAGCCGCGATAGGTGCCCAAAACTGTAGCAATAGTCACAATTATAGGCGGTATTGCTTGTTTTGATCTCGGGCTCAGATAGGGTAAACTTACGTTAGCCATAAAACGGCTTAGCCTGTGGTGGGGGATACCGAATGGCAGCAAGTACACGTTTTTCAGATCTGGGCACCAACTGTGATGCGGCCGAGGCCGGCATGCGTCGTGGGGTGACCACAGTGAGAAGAACGGCGATGCCATGTGGCGTAATGCATAGTTCGGTGCGTGAAATGGCCAATCGGCCATTGGTCTCAGAAGTGGAATGTGGGCGACATGTCTAGGATAGTCATCATTGAGGGGCAGGATCAGGACGACGAAAAAACGGAAGTAACGTCGGACAGCCCCGAAAAGGAAAAGCAAACTCGCAACAGTTCTCATAGCGATCAGGTTGATCGTGATGACGAATTCGAGGCGCCGAGGCGCCCCCGGTACCCCAGAGAGCGGGATCGGGAGGCCACCCCGTGGGCGGCTGTCGCCAGCTTGATTGCGATATTCGCCATCTTGGCGGTCGTCGCAACTTTCGTTTTCATTTTCGCCAGTACGACCACGTCAACCGGCACCGCCGCAAAACAACCGTCCGGAAAAGCGCCGACCACGTCTGCGAAGATGTGCGAAAAAGGCAACGCGCAAGACGGCTGTATTTGCCCAGAAAAGAAAACGGGCAAAGCGTGTGTTCAAATGGTGAAAATGGCCGCCGGCACCTTCACCATGGGCACCAACATTCTGGAAATCAAAAAGAACACGCCCGATCTCTACGAAGAATTCGCCGACGCTCAATTCCGCCACGGGGTGACATTTCAGAGTCCGTTTTGGGTCAGCAAGTTCGAGGTCACCTTCGATCAGTGGGACGCCTGCTATTTTGGCCGCAACAAATACAAAGGGTATGTGGACGAAGAGGGCCAACCAATTGGGTGCCAATTCCAGCCTTATGATGATGGATGGGGCCGCGGTGACCGCCCTGTGATCAATGTGAGTTGGAATGAAGCCCAACAATATCTCAAATGGCTGAGCCGTGAGACTGGCAAAAACATTCGGCTGCTGACCGAGGCTGAATGGGAATATATGGCGCGCGGTGGCGAACTCGCCCCGTCGCAGCACATTGCCTACGCCTTTACGGACGATTTGGGGTCCTTACTGCCCTTGAACGCGTTGAGCGAGCCCAGCCCTTTCCATGCGAATTTTCAACCGCGTCACGTGCAAGAAGTGAGCGAACGGGAATGTGAATATCGCCGGCGGACGGTTCCACAATATTATGCACAGCAACAAAATCTGGCGGATCAATTGTCCGATTGCAGCCAGGCGCTGGGCAGCCAGATGTTCTTCCCCTATATCAACAATGCAAACCCGGCCGGGATCCATTTTGTCCATGGCAATGTGTGGGAATGGGTACAGGATTGTTATGTGGCCACTTATAAGGGCGGTCCTTTTGACGGCTCGTCTCGTGAACTGGATGATGGCCAAGATGGCGCCTCCTGCGAGAAACGCGTCTTGCGGGGCGGCAGCTGGGGCAGCGCAAGCCACGCCATCCGGGTTGACTATCGAAACAATCGGGCGCCTGATCTGAAGAATAATGCGGTTGGTTTCCGCATCGCGTGGACAGACGGAGATTGCATCATTGATGGCTGCGGCAAGAAGAAGAAAGGCTTCTTCAATTTTGGAAGCCGCAACACTGGTGCGGCGAGATCGAGCGGCCGGTCGTCGTCCTCTTCGTCCAGCAACAATGATGATGACGATGATGAACCTTTCGTCGATTAAGGCCTAAGATTGAGGGCGCTTTTCGTAAGCGTCCTCTCTAATTCAATCTTGGGTTTCTCGTGAAAATGTGGCATGACCTGGCGCGCGGAACGGCGTGCCAATATTCGTGTCATAATTCGTGCCAATATTCGTGTTTGGGTTCGGCTTTTGCGGACTGTTCGAATTTTTCAAAATTCCATAGTGGCGGGCAGCGAAACCAGACCTTTTGGTCAATTTCTCAATCAGGTTGGCGACGCAGGTCGGATTTCCGCATGCGAACCACTAGATCACGATCGTTTTAGGTGGACTCACCCTAAAATTTAGTCGTGATCTGTTTTGATTAATGAGAGCGGGATCGGACGCAAAACCGCACATTCTTTTCCCGATCCCTCTTTAGAACCAATGGAGCAAGTCGTGACTCTGCCGGAAAATTTTCTGTCTCAAACCATCTCTCGCGTAAAGCCATCTGCGACCATGGCTGTAACGCAGAAGGCCCGTGAGCTGCGCGCCGCTGGAAAAGATGTGATCGGCCTCGGCGCGGGTGAGCCTGATTTCGACACCCCAGACAACATCAAGGCGGCCGCCATTGACGCGATTAATCGCGGTGAGACGAAATACACCACAGTCGACGGCTTGCCCGAACTAAAAGAAGCGATCTGCGCCAAATTCAAGCGCGAAAACGATTTGGTCTATACACCGTCGCAGGTTCATGTGGCGCCGGGCGGCAAGCCGGTGATCTACAACGCCATGATGGCCACTATCAATCCCGGTGATGAGGTGATCATCCCGGCGCCGTATTGGGTGTCTTACCCCGACATCGTTTTGTTAGCCAATGGTGAGCCGGTCATCGTCCCCACCACTATTGAGAACAAATTTAAAATGCAGGCAGCGGATCTTGAGGCGGCGATCACCCCCAAGACCAAGTGGATCATCTTTAACTCCCCATCGAATCCGTCGGGTGCGGCCTACACATACGATGAACTTAAGTCATTGACGGATGTGTTGATGAAGCATCCGCAGGTGTGGATTCTGACGGACGATATGTATGAGCACCTCACCTATGGCGACTATAAGTTCGTCACACCGGCTCAGGTAGAGCCGGGGCTTTACGACCGAACCCTGACCATGAACGGGGTGTCTAAAGCCTATGCCATGACCGGATGGCGCATTGGCTATGCGGCCGGCCCCGAACCGCTGATCAAGGCGATGGCGAAGATCGAATCTCAGTCCACGTCAAACCCCACTTCAATCAGCCAGTGGGCATCGGTGGAAGCCCTCAACGGAACCCAAGATTTCATTCCGGAACGGGCCAAGGTCTTTGAAGAGCGCCGCGACCTTGTGGTGTCCATGCTCAACCAAGCCAATGGCATTGATTGCATCACGCCGGAAGGGGCCTTTTACGTTTACCCGTCTTGCGCGGGATGTATCGGTAAAACGGCGCCGTCGGGCAAGGTCATCGAATCAGATGCTGACTTTGCAGCGGAGCTGTTGGAGACGGAATTGGTGGCGGTGGTGCACGGTGAAGCCTTCGGCCTGTCGCCGAACTTTCGCATCTCCTATGCGACCTCCACAGAGGCCCTGGAAGAAGCGTGCAGCCGAATTCAGCGTTTCTGCGCCTCGCTAAGATAGGATTGCAACGGGACTGAAAAAATTCCCTTTACCAAAACGAAAAAATTTGAGGGCGCGCCCGCGAAAAAGGGTTGCGCCCTTTTCGTTTGCTTGGAAACATAAACATGGCGCAATCGCGCTTTAAAGAAACATGATTGCGCCAGTACATCTCTGTTGAGCGTGCGATCTGACGGTTTATCAGAAACCATTCCACTTGAGCGTTCACTCATCAGAAAGCGGGCAATCCGGGGTGCCGGACCGTTCGGTGCCGTTGCTCGCGCTGCGAGCCTAATTAAGGAGGAAGTACCAAGCAGCTTCATTGCAACTCACACATAAACACAGGAGGAAATAATGGCGAATGATCGGAAGCCGTCCGGCCCCAGAACCGTCGCGGTGATGGGACCTTATCTGAGTGGAAAAACAAGCCTGCTTGAGGCGATCCTTTTGTGTACCGGGGCCATTGAACGGAAGGGCTCCGCTGCGTCTAAGAACATGGTTGGCGATGCGTCCCAGGAAGCGCGGGATCACTCCATGAGCACCGAAGTCACCACAGCGACCACGAACTATTTGGGCGAAAGTTTCACTTTTTTGGACTGTCCGGGGTCTATCGAATTTCTCCAAGAAACCATAAATGTGCGTGACGGAATCGATGCTGCCGTGGTGGTCTGCGAACCTGATGAAACCAAGGTGACGGCACTGCAACCGATTCTAAAAACGCTCAGTGAGCAGAATATTCCGCATTTGATTTTTGTGAACAAAATCGACACGGCGGACGGCGATATCAATTCGCTGCTTCAATCTTTACAACCAGCAAGCGATAAGCCCCTTGTGCTCCGGCAATTGCCGATCTGGGAAAACGGGATTGTCACCGGCTTTATCGATTTGGCCATGGAACGCAGTTTCGTGTATCGGGAACATGCCCCTTCCGAACTGATCGAGATGCCGGGCGATGTGGCGGATCTGGAACAGCAAGCGCGCTATGAGATGTTGGAAAAGCTTGCGGACTATGATGACCATTTGATGGAAGAGCTTCTCGAAGATGTAGAGCCGCCGGTCGATGAAATTTTCACGGATCTGCAAAAGGAACTAACGGACGGGTTGATCGTGCCCGTTTTGATGGGCAGCGCGGAACGCGACAATGGCATTCGACGGTTGATGAAATCTCTTCGTCACGATGTGCCGGACGTGTCGGTGCTTTCAAATCGTATTGGTGTTCCCGAATGTGAGGGGGCCATTTTGCGGGTGCTCAAAACCTACCATAGTGGCCAGGGGGGAAAGTTGACACTGGCGCGTGTTTTGAGCGGCAGCGTGAAGGACGGTGAAACGGTTTACCGGTCGAATGGGGATGCCGAGCGTATTTCGGGATTGTTCGAAATGTGCGGGCAAGCCACCTCAAAAATTTCCTCTGTGTCAGCGGGCGATACCATCGCATTGGGTCGGATGGCCTCTGTCCAGACCGGAGACACACTGACCACCGCAAAAGGGGCCTCTGTCGAGATGAGCCGTCCACAGGTGCTGGCCCCGGTTTATGGGCAAGCGATTGAGGTCAATGAATCCAAAGATGAAGTGAAGCTCGCAACGGCGGTCGCTAAGATTTGCGACGAAGACCCGTCCATCTCGGTGGAACACAATGGTGACACGCAACAAATGATCCTGTGGGGACAGGGGCCGATGCATCTGCGCGTTGCGGCGGAAAAATTGCAGAACCGGTCGGCTTTGACGATCGGTGTGCACGATCCGAAAGTTCCGTACAAAGAGGCTATTCGGAAAGCGGTCACCCAACGAAGCCGATACAAAAAACAATCCGGCGGTCACGGCCAGTATGGCGATGTGGTTTTGGACATAAAGCCGCTTCCCCGTGGCACCGGTTTTCAATTTGAGGAAAAAGTTGTCGGTGGGGTCGTGCCGCGCCAATACATTCCGTCCGTCGAAATCGGTGTGAAGGACTTTCTACAAAAAGGCCCCCTCGGCTTTCCGGTGGTGGATGTTGCCGTGACCCTCAAAGATGGGTCCCATCATTCGGTGGATTCATCCGATATGGCGTTTCGGGCGGCCGGACGGTTGGCCATGTCGGAGGCTCTTCCTCAATGCGAACCGGTTCTTTTGGAGCCGATCATGCAGGTGGAGATCTTCGTGCCCTCTGAGGCGACGGCAAAGGTCAATTCGATTGTCTCGAGCCGGCGGGGCCAGATTTTGGGGTTTGATGCCCGTGATGGTTGGCCCGGTTGGGATGTGGTCAGCGCGCACATGCCGCAGTCCGAATTGCATCACCTGATCGTGGATCTACGCTCCGCGAGCCAGGGGGTCGGCACTTACCGATTCTCCTTCGATCATATGCAGGAATTGACAGGTAAACTGGCCACCAATGTGTTGAATGCTGGCGCGACATAACCAAAGAACTGGAGCTTTCTGAGGTTAGTGGGCGCACCACTTTCCCCTCGCCAATCGTCCAAATACTTCCTATATGAAGTGTAGAAGGTGCGGAGAGGAGAGCGACCGCTAACCTCAGATCGGAGTGACTGCCCATGGAAATAGATATTGGAATTCCCGAGGCCCAGCGAAAAGAAATCGCTGACGGCTTGTCGAAGGTATTGGCGGATACTTACACGCTCTACTTAAAAACGCACAATTATCATTGGAATGTGACCGGGCCGCTTTTCAATACGCTGCACCTCATGTTCGAGACGCAGTACAATGAACTGGCTTTGGCCGTCGATGAAGTGGCCGAACGTATTCGCGCGCTTGGCTTCCCGGCGCCAGGCACGTACCGCCAATATGCGGCGCTATCGTCCATTGATGAAGAAGATGGCGTACCGGAAGCAGAACAGATGATCCGCAATCTGGTGGCGGCTCACGAAACTGTGGTTCGGACCGCCCGGACGGTGTTTCCGGCGGCAGATGCTGCGAATGACGAACCGACCGCTGATTTGTTGACCCAACGCATGCAGGCGAGCGAGAAGACCGCTTGGATGTTGCGCAGCATGCTCGGCTAGAGCGTTTCGCTTAAGCCCGATGACGAAGCTCACTCAACCGTGACTTTCGTGTGAAGAGCTCTGAGCGTAAGTGAACAGGTGGAACCTTTCAAAGGGCAAAGTGGACATCTTTGCCCTTGCCTGTAAAAGGGGAGCTGTATGTTCTTTAGAAAAAAACGCCGCTGGGAAATAGACGAACGCGAGGCAACGCCGGAACATGTGTTCTGGAACCGCCGAAAATTCATCGCGGCGGCCGGGGCCGGTACCGCCGGTGTCGGCGCGATTGGTATTGCGTCTCAGTTTGGACCGTCCATCAACACTGACATTGCGCCACCGGCATTTGCGTCAACAGAAGAGAGTGACCAGACCGCCCAATACTATCCGTTCGAACCGAATGACCGGTTTGCGCTGGACCGCAATGTGACGGACGAAGAACTGGCGTCCACTTACAATAATTTCTATGAGTTCGGCTCTCACAAACGGATATCGAACGCGGCCCAAAAGCTGCAGATCCGGCCGTGGGACATCAAGGTGGACGGCGAGGTGGAACAACCCTTCACGATTGGCATAGACGATCTGGTCAAACGGATGCCGCGGGAAGAACGCTTGTATCGCCACCGGTGCGTGGAAGCCTGGTCGATGGCGGTGCCTTGGTCTGGGTTTGCGTTAAAGGCTTTCGTGGATTTGGCGCGTCCTCTCTCATCCGCAAAATATGTACGCATGGAAACCTTCAAGGATCCGAAAGTAGCGTCTGGTCAGCAACAATTTTGGTATCCTTGGCCCTACGTGGAAGGTTTGACCATCGAAGAAGCGACGAACGATTTGGCCTTCATGGTGACAGGGGTTTACGGCAAACCTTTGGCAAAGCAATTTGGGGCGCCGCTGCGGCTTGCTGTGCCTTGGAAGTACGGCTTTAAGTCGATTAAGTCCATTGTGCGTATTAGCTTTACCAAAGAAAGGCCAGTCAGTTTCTGGGAAGAAATTCAACCAGCAGAATATGGTTTTTGGGCGAATGTGAACCCGCAGGTGGCTCATCCGCGCTGGTCCCAGGCGACAGAGCGTGTGTTGGGAACCGGTGAACGTGTGCCCACGCTTTTGTACAATGGGTATGCTGAAGAGGTCGCTCATCTGTATAAAGATCTTCAAGGCGAAACACTTTACCGCTGATGGCTGCGCGATTGGTCATTTTCGATTGCGACGGCGTATTGGTGGATTCAGAACCCATCTCCAATCGACTCCTGGCCGATGCGCTGACGGAAATTGGCCTTCCCACCTCATATGAAGAGGCACGCGCCCGATATGTGGGGCGTTCCATGGCGAGTTGCATGGCCATGTTCGAGGAGCAGCTGGGCCATGCCTTGCCGGACACGTGGTTGGACGATCTGCAGGCAAAAACATTTGCGCGGCTCAAAGCGGAGGTTCAACCCGTAACGGGGGTCGAAAACGTCATCCGACATGCCCAAGGACAGGGGTTGGCCATTTGTGTGGCGTCGTCAGGCGGCTTGGACAAGATTTCATTGACCCTGACGGCGACGGGGCTGAAACCCTTATTCGATCCCCATATTTTCTCGGCGTCTATGGTGGACCGTGGAAAACCCCATCCAGATCTGTTTTTGCACGCGGCTGCTGAAATGAAGGTCGACCCGGCTGATGCCATTGTTATTGAGGACAGCGTTCCGGGCGTTACGGCCGCCGTGGCGGCGGGCATGGCCGCGTTTGCCTATGCAGGTGATCCCCATGCCGACAGGGATGCGCTCGAAGCCGCCGGTGGCATTCTCTTTTCGTCCATGGCGGAAATTCAGGCTGCTTTAAACGAAAATGGCTGAACCGGGGGGGACCGGTCCAGCCAAGGTTTAGGGAAGCTCATGTCAATGACATGAAGGAGCCAACACAGGTTGCGTGGGTAAGGTTAGCTCCGGCAAAGTCGGAAGGGAGGGTATCCAACTTGCGAATTGCTGCTGAGCAGCAATCATGGGGGGGAGATAGGCCTGTTGCTTGTGGGTTACAAGAGGTGTGGCGCAACCCACATATGCAAACAGCGCAGATCTAAGCGCAGACTAGTATTGCCAACCACGTATTTTTCCGAGCAAAAAGTCCCGGAAAACTGCGACTCTTTTAGAGTTTCGCATGGGTTCCGCATAGACGAAATAGGTCTCGATTGTGGGCGCCGAGACGTTTTCCATGACCCGAACGAGGTTCTGATTGTTGGCGGCGATGTAATCGGGCAACACCGCGATTCCGGCCCCGCTCTCAACGGCCCCCAACACCCCATAAACATGATTAATCGTGACCGCTGGTTTGCGCGGGGGGCGTCCTTCGCGGCCCACTTCCAGCAGCCAATTGACGCTTTTCAAGGGCTCTGGGACGTTTTCACCAAAGCCAATGATGGGATGATCTTTGATGGCTTCAACGCTCTGCGGAGCGCCGCGCCGTTCGACATAACTGCGGGCCGCATAGACATGATAATGCACGGAGACTAGACGCCGGTGGATGAGATCCGGCTGAACCGGCGCGCCAGGCCGCAACGCCACATCCGCATGGCCACGCGACAGATCAAGCTCCGTGTCCGTCAGCATGAGATTGACTTCAATGTCCGGATAGATCTGGTTGAACTCGCCAATAAACGGGGACAGCCAAAACGATCCAAGTCCAATGGACGCGGTAATGCTGAGCGGGCCGCGCGGGATGTCGCCACTGTCCACCAATTGTTGTTCCGCATTCTTGATGCGGACCGTCACGTCTTGGGTTGTGCGGTGTAACAGCTCGCCCTGTTCGGTCAGGGTGAGGCCCCGTGCATGGCGATGAAACAATGATGTCTTTAAATCTTCCTCGAGCGCGCTGATTTGGCGGCTGACGGCGGACTGACTCAAATTCAGGGTGTCGCCGGCATGTGTAAAACTGCCAGCGTTGGCGACAGCATGAAAAATGCGAAGCTTGTCCCAATCCATTTAGGTGACCTCTAGGTCAAATCTGGTTGCGTGTGGTTGGAGAGTTTTTAACCGTTGGTCTATTCAGCGGCTTGTGGGCGCGCTGTTTCCTGCTCCGCCAGGAATTTTTCGGATTCCAGTGCCGCCATGCAGCCCATGCCGGCGGCGGTTACCGCTTGGCGATAAATCTTGTCTTTCACATCGCCTGCGGCATAGACGCCGGGAATGTTGGTGGCCGTTGAATCCGGTTGCGTAAGGATATAGCCCCCTTCATCCATCTCAAGCTTGCCGTCAAAGATTTCCGTTGCCGGTTTGTGACCAATCGCGACAAACACGCCGTCCGTGGGGTGTTCGGTCACGTCACCCGTTTTGATGTTCTTGATTCTCACACCCGTCACGCCCAACGGGTCTTCCGTGCCCTGAACTTCCTCCAGCACACTGTCCCACATCACATCGATCTTTGGGTGGTCCAGCAGGCGCTGCTGCAAGATCTTTTCAGCACGCAGAGAATCCCGCCGATGCACCAGCGTCACCTTGCTTGCGAATGTGGTAAGGAAGAGGGCTTCTTCGACGGCCGTATTGCCACCGCCGATAACGAACACTTCTTTGTCGCGATAGAAGAAGCCGTCGCAGGTGGCGCAGGCTGAGACTCCGAAGCCTTTGAACTTCTCCTCTGACGGCAGGTCTAGCCATTTGGCTTGAGCGCCTGTGCTGATGATCAGCGCGTCGGCTGTGTAAATCTGCCCGCCGTCTCCGGTCAGCTTGAAGGGGCGTACCGTCATGTCCACGTCAACAATTGTGTCGTGGACAATATTTGTGCCCATGGCTTTTGCTTGGCCTTCCATCTGTTCCATCAGCCACGGGCCTTGAATGGCATCCGCGAAGCCTGGGTAGTTTTCCACATCCGTGGTGATGGTTAGCTGCCCGCCCGGTTGAATACCCGCGATCACCGTTGGTTCCAGCAGCGCTCGGGCGCTGTAGATTGCTGCCGTGTACCCGGCAGGGCCGCTTCCAATGATGATGACTTTGCTATGCTGGATGTCTGACACGGGGTGGTCTCCGCTGGCTCACTGGCGTTTTTGATTTTGACTGTTTTGAAGTCGACAGGGCCATAGGTAAAGGTCCCGTTCTGGACCTTCAAGTGCAAAAGCCTATTTTGTGTCTCGGACGATCAAAAACCGAACATATGGTCCAGACAGAAGCTTTCATCGCCATTCAGCAGCCCGTGATAGCCGAAGAGGCGGCAGGTGGTGTCTCTGATGACAATATAGGCGCCTGGCCCGGCCTTTTGGCGCGTGGGGGCGTCAAACACTTCATGATAGGTCCAAAAACGGCTGCCGCCGCAGGGGATTGCCAGTTTCGTCTCGGCGATCATGTCCCCGTTTTGGGTATGAAGGTACAACGTGGTGTCGCTGCGATCATGCCAGGGCAGAGATGCCGGATAGATCAAGTGACACAGCGAATCGATCTCTTTTCCCGGCACTTGGGTATCGCCCAGGCGCAGAAACAGGCGCGTGGTGAGCCCAGGGGGCTTGTTGTTATAACTTTGCGGTTCATCCTTATAGATGGACGCAGTGTTAAAAATATGCGCACCGAATATGGTCTCCGACACATGCCCGCTGTTGCGCTGTTCGAAACGGCCCAGCGCATGCAGCCATCCATCCGCCTCGCCGCCGTCGCGAAAATCGTACAGAAATTCCACATGCCCATGGCCAGAAGGAAGCTCTGTATTCGCCTCTTTAAGCCACTGATCGATGGACACGCACACGGTATCCTGACGTTTGACACGCCCTAGAAATTTGCTGGCCGTTGTTTCACCGGAGGCATCGATTAAGTCGATCCGTATGGGAAGTTCTTTTTGACTGCGCGCCATGGGTGTCGGTAACGCGTCCGTCGAAAATCGGTCGAGCGGCGGCACGGGAAGAGGCATGATATAGCCCTTGCCCATAAGCGCACTCAATTCGGGAATGAACGGATCAGGTTCCAGATCGGTGCGTTCCACATTGGCGTGGGCAATACGCCGCCGCTGTTCATTGCCCTTCGTCACGACGCATTCATATCGGGGGCGGACAAAGTGGCGGCCCGCATCGATTTCTAACTGCTCTGGCCACTGAATATCTGGCACCAGTCTGGAAATATCCAGCGGATAGGTGGCGTAGGGGCCGATTTCTTCGGTCAAGACACCGCCACCTTCATGACCCATTTTGTTAATCTTGACGGCGCCCGCGGGAATGGGAGCGGGGTGCGAGTTTTGGACAAACAGCGTAATGGTCTCGCCTGGTTTGGGCGCGGGAAGACCGGCATAGTAATCCGCCGGCCAGGCATTGGCATCATGATTACAAGACAGCGCACGACCGTCATTGCCATAGGTATCAAGCGCATATTTGACGATGTCGTGCCCGGCTATACCGATGGCATGAATGAAGAGCGAGCCACAAAAATCGTCCAGACCAAATTTCTGTCGAACGTCCCGGCTGTCGATTGTGATCAAGGCACCGGGCTTGCCGGCAGAGGCGCGCCATGTAGCCAGCGTCTCGCCATTGCCGTCAAACAAATGAAAATACAGCTCCGGATTTTGCGCGCCATGCAGACCCCAGTAATTCGCGGTTGTTACGCGCGTATGCAACTCTCCGTCTGGGCCGCTTGCCACATCCCGCAACAGGGCATAGTTGGTGGCGAAGTTAAGTGGCGCCAAGTACTTTTTCGTGTCGGTGAGCATGTCGTCCGGCAAGCGCATGGCATCCAGCGTAATGACGTCCGCGCCATCGGGAATAAGGTGGTGCAGTGGGGCAAATTGTGTATCCCAGTCATAAGCGACGACGAACACAGTCTTTGCCTTTGTCGTTGCAAGTTTTGATGCAGGCTTAGCCGCAACACCTTGAAACGACGTGGACAGATCTTCGATACGCTGAACAAAATAGTCCTCTACCTTGCTCCCCGAAATATCAAAGAATGCATTGAAATTGCCGATCGCACAGGTGGGATCGAATATCGCGAGACTGTCGGCCGACGACAGTTTGGCGGCCAAAGCCTGCCCCATTTGCACGCTTGCGGGGTGACCGAGCGCTTTAAACAGCGTTTGGCCGCCGGGATTGTTGCCGGGCCGCCAGCCGTCACTAAGGTCGGCGTTTTTGAAGGTTTCAATTTTCAGCGCCATGAACTCTACCCCTGCTGCGCGTCACGTGGTGGCGGACGGGTCGGCTATTCCCATGGCCGCTCTAATTCTTTCTGCAATTTTCTCCGTATCATTAACCGGCGCATACGACCAGCTTTCAAGTGACGCAGCCAGTGGCTTTGTGGCGCCATGCTGGGTCATTTGAGCGTGAAATTGGTCAAAACGCGCCGAGCGGCCGGCCAATTGAAAAACATGGACGGGTTTTCCCGTGCCAGACGCTTCGGTGACCATGTTGACGGAATCTCCGGTCACCACCACATGATCTGCCGCGCCCAAAAAAGCGAAATAGGGATTGTCACCCTTCCCATCCCAGAAGAGTTGGGGCAGGCCATCAAGCCGCTGGCGCAAAATGTGAGTGACACTTTCCGGTGTCCGGCGGGAGGGGGTAATCAGCAAGCTGCCGCCCGATTGGGTTGCAGCAGCGTGGAGCAGGTCTCCCAATTCCCGGGCTTTGTCATCCGTAAATTCGTAAGCCTTACTCTTTCCCCCAAGAAGCACCGTGATTAGGGGGCGCGGCAGATCCGGATGGGACTTAAGCATCGGCATGTCAAACGGGTCTGCTAGTTTTTCCGGAGTCACACGATGCGGTGCCCCCATGGTGACCACCACGTTTGAACCGGAAATATTGTCATGAATCGGTGCGGCGATGAGGTCGAAATAGCGAAACGATGTCTTCGGGTTTTGGATGTGCACCGTATACGTGGCGCCCAAAGACCGTCTCTTAATCGCAATGGATAAGGGAATACTGTGGCGCCCAGTGGTGACCAGCAAACGGGGCCAAGGGGGCACCAATAGGTCGCCGGTATCGTCCAAACGTTTCAGCGGATCAAATCGTAATTGGCGAGGCAGCCATTTCCATGGTTTTCGTGTTTGAACGCGTTTTACGACAATTGGAAACCCCATGGCTTCGGCAACGGCCAAACTCTGATTCTCCATGCCGATAGAGCCATCGGTCAGAACCCAGGTCTCATTGCTTGTGTGTACCGTGGAGGTTGATATTGGCTGCCCGTCGGTTATTTTGTGTCGCCTTCTCGCAGGATTCTTGTGAGCTTTGCGCCTTACTAGCAATTAATCTCTGCAAGGGGGCAATTTTATTGCGTGGTGCGACAGGATTGCGGTCTAATGCACCCCGAAATTACCGGCGGTAGTACGAAAATGCAGCGTGTGAAATTGGACGACATTGATTGGAAGATTCTGGCCGAACTTCAGGCAGACGGCCGGATCACCAATGTTGAGCTTGCAAAGCGGGTGGGCGTGTCCGCACCACCTTGTTTACGTCGTGTCCGCGCCCTGGAAGAGGCCGGTTTCGTCCGCGGGTATCACGCGGATCTGGACCCGAAATTGCTGGGATTTGAGGTGACCGTTTTTGCCATGGTCGGGCTCCACAAACAGGCTGAATCCGACCTTCAAGCATTTGAAGCGCTGGTGGAAAGCTGGCCCATCGTCCGCGAATGTCACATGTTAAATGGGGAAATTGATTTCATTCTGAAATGTGTCGCCCACGATTTGTCTGAGTTTCAGTCCTTTCTGACCGAAAACTTGACCTCGGCGGAGAATGTGGAAAGCGTCAAAACCTCTCTGACGATACGCACCAGCAAGCAAAGCGCTGGCATACCCATTACTCCGCCAAATGCGTCGGCTGCAAATGCAAAAGCCGTTGCCTCCTAAGGTGCCGCGACGAAGCAGCGCCCGGTTAACCATAGAAAAGATTTGAAGAACTAAGCCGTACCGGCTGACCGCCGCCCGTGGTATTTTGGGGTCGGTATTGGTGGAGCAGGTCTTTTGAAACAGCAGAAAACAGTTTGCCTTGCGGTTTCTTTGGTGATGGCAACGGTGATCCTGTGTGGTCCTGTGGTTGCGGCAAAGGGTGCATTGCGAATCAATCCGGACAGACCGGCGATTGTGCCCAAGGGGTTTATCTCTTTTTGTTTTCGACAGCCCGAATACTGTCTACCGTCTGAGCCTCAGACGGTGGCAATGGATGATGGCCGGTGGAGTGAGCTAAAGTCGGTTAACAGTCTTTACAATGTCACTGTTTCTCCGATCACGGATCATCAGCGCCATGGCGTTCAAGAGCGTTGGGAGCACGCCGACAAATTTGGCGACTGTGAAGACTATGTTCTAGCGAAAAAATCACATCTTGTGGCAACCGGCTGGCCGCGCAGCAGCTTACTGATTGCGGTGGTGGACATTCCAAAAGCACCGATCTTAGAGCGGCGGCACGCTGTCCTCCTTGTCAAAAGCACAGATGGCATTCTCGTGCTGGATAACAGGGCGCCAGACGTAAAGTCTTGGGAAGATGTCGACTACAAGTGGATTTCGGTGCAATCCGGAAGCAATCCGTATGTCTGGCACCGGGTGGATCGGGGCGAAAACTAGCCGCCCCGAAACAGTGTTAGACGAACTGAACTTTCAGAATCTCGTAGGATCTGCCACCGCCCGGTGTTGCGACCTCGACGCTGTCTCCGACAGATTTACCGATCAAGCTACGGGCGATCGGCGAGGAAATCGATATGCGCCCCTCTTTCACGTCGGCTTCGAAGTCACCAACGATTTGGTAGCTGCTCTCTTCGTCTGTATCTTCATCAACGACCGTCACCGTCGCACCGAACTTCACCGTCGAGCCGGTAAGCTTTGCAACATCGATAACCTCAGCACGGCTGATCTTGTCTTCCAGCTCTAAAACGCGGCCTTCGATAAAGCCTTGGCGTTCCTTTGCTGCGTGGTATTCAGCATTTTCGGACAGGTCGCCATGCTCACGGGCTTCCGCAATGGCTTTAATCACTGCAGGGCGCTCGACTGTCTTAAGGTGCTTTATTTCTTCTTCCATGCGGTCGTAACCGCCGGCCGTCATAGGGATTCTTTCCATAGTCTACCGATCTTCGTCCATCGACATTAAAAACCCGCCAATCAAGACATCTTTCCCGTCCTTCCCAAGTTAATGAGAAGTAAACGGGTGGTCTTGTCTTGGTCGGAGGGATAGAGGACCACCTGTCGTTTAAATGTTCGGGTGATCCGCTACCAAGCTAATAAGTGTAAGTTTGAAGCGGCGCCACTTCAAGACTTCCTGACCTTAAACTTTTAATTGCAAGACCTGCCGCAACGGAACCCGCAACAGTTGTGTAGTACGGGATTTTCATCAGCAGGGCCGTGCGCCGAATCTGGAAGGAGTCGGCCAGGGCGGCCGCCCCTTCCGTTGTATTGAAAACCAGCTGAATTTCGCCGTTTTTCATGGCGTCCACCACGTGGGGTCGTCCTTCCAGCACCTTATTGATGGTTTTGACTTCAAGCCCCTGAGATTCCAGATGCCGTGCCGTGCCGCGCGTGGCCACAATCTCAAAGCCGAGGTCCACCAACATGCGGGCAGGGGCGACGATCGCGTCCTTGTCACGGTCTTTGACCGAGACGAAGACCGCACCGGATTTGGGAACATTTGTTCCCCCGCCCAACTGACTTTTCGCAAATGCCCGGTCGAAACTTGTATCCAGCCCCATCACTTCGCCGGTGGACCGCATTTCGGGGCCGAGAACCGTGTCGACACCGCTGAAGCGGGCGAATGGGAAAACCGCTTCTTTCACGGCCACATGACCACCGGATTTGGGTTTGGACATGTCCGGTAGGGGCTCGCCCGCCATCACTTTGGCGGCGATTTTTGCAATGGGGTGACCGATGGCCTTTGCCACAAAGGGGACCGTACGGCTGGCGCGCGGGTTCACCTCGAGAACATAGATCTCATCGTTTTTGATCGCATACTGAACATTCATCAATCCAACGACATTGAGCGCACGCGCGAGTTTTTCGGTCTGCTCTTCCAAACGCTGAATAACGTCATCGCTCAGTGAAAAAGGCGGCAGCGAACAGGCGCTGTCGCCGGAATGAATGCCCGCTTCTTCGATGTGCTCCATGATGCCCGCGACAAATACGTTGTTGCCGTCGGCGATCGCATCCACGTCAACCTCTGTCGCGTCTTCCAGATAGCCATCGATCAGAACCGCATTATCGACGAACTCAGCGAAAAGCTTTTTAGAGGACCGTTCGAAATGGGCATCGTCCCGCACAATCTCCATGGCGCGGCCGCCCAACACATAAGACGGACGGATGACCACGGGAAAGCCGATATTCGCCGCGCTTTGCATGGCCTCTTCGTGGCTCGTGGCGATTTCGTTTGGGGGCTGTTTCAGGCCTAATTCGATGAGCAGGCTTTGGAACCGCTTGCGGTCTTCGGCGAGGTCGATGGCGTCCGGCGATGTGCCCAGGATTGGGATATTCGCTTTCTCAAGCGCTTGCGCCAACTTAAGGGGTGTCTGCCCCCCAAATTGAACAATGACACCTAAAACCTCACCGTTTGATTGCTCGACTGAGATCAGTTCGACCACGTCTTCTGGCGTCAGAGGTTCGAAATACAGACGGTCCGAGGTGTCATAGTCCGTAGACACCGTTTCCGGATTACAGTTGACCATGATGGATTCGATGCCGGCTTCATCCAGAGCGAATGCCGCATGGCAACAGCAATAATCAAACTCGATCCCTTGGCCGATACGGTTGGGGCCACCGCCGAGGATCACCGCTTTACGCCGGTCGCTTGGAATGCTTTCGCATTCCGCTTCGCCGCCAAAAGGCACCTCATAGGTGCTGTACATGTAAGGGGTTCGGGCTTCGAATTCGGCCGCACACGTATCAATGCGCTTGTAAACGGGCCGCACATTCATGGCGCGGCGCTTGGAAGCCACAATATCTTCTGATTGGCCGGAAAGTTCCGCTAATCGGGCATCTGAAAAGCCCATGGATTTAACGTAGCGCATCGAATCGGCGTCGTCGGGCAGGCCATGTTCTCGAACGGTGTTTTCGATTTCAACGATATCGCTCAGTTGTTCCACGAACCACGGATCGACTTTGCACTGGTTATGAACATCTTCGATGGACCAGCCCTTGCGCAGGGCTTCACCTATCACCAGTAAGCGGTCAGGGGTCGGTTTGCCCAACGCTGCACGGATGGCATTCTTGTCGTCGCCGTCCCCCAGGCCGGGAATCTCAAAATCATCAAGGCCGTTCAATCCGATTTCCAAGGACCGCAGAGCCTTTTGAAGCGATTCCGGGAAGGTCCGGCCGATGGCCATGGCTTCGCCGACAGATTTCATGGATGTGGTCAGAAGGGGCTCCGCGCCTTCAAATTTCTCGAAGGCGAAGCGCGGGATCTTTGTGACAACGTAGTCGATGGTGGGTTCAAACGACGCGGGCGTGACGCCCGTAATGTCGTTGCTCAATTCATCCAACGTGTAACCCACCGCCAAGCGGGCAGCGACCTTGGCAATTGGAAAACCAGTCGCCTTTGATGCGAGAGCCGACGAGCGGGACACACGCGGGTTCATTTCAATCACCACCAAGCGGCCGTTCTCGGGGTTCACCGCGAACTGAACATTCGAGCCGCCGGTTTCGACGCCGATCTCCCGCAGCACCGCGATCGAGGCGTTGCGCATGATTTGATATTCTTTGTCGGTCAGTGTCAGGGCGGGGGCAACCGTGATGCTGTCGCCCGTGTGGATGCCCATGGGGTCCACATTTTCAATCGAGCAAATGATGATGCAGTTGTCCGCCTTATCGCGCACCACTTCCATCTCATATTCTTTCCACCCGAGGACGGATTCTTCGATCAGAACCTCGGTGGTGGGGGAGGCGTCTAAACCGCCTTCAACGATTTGCGCGAATTCTTCTTTGTTGTAAGCGATGCCGCCGCCCGTACCGCCAAGGGTGAAGGACGGGCGGATGATCGCCGGCAGACCAACTTTCTCCAGAGCCTGATGAGCCTCTTCCAAACTATGGGCAATGGACGATTTCGGGCTTTCGAGACCAATGCGGTCCATGGCGTCGCGGAACAGCAACCGATCTTCGGCGGTTGCGATGGCTTTTCGATCGGCGCCGATCATTTCGACACCAAATTTTTCCAACACACCCTCATCGGCGAGAGCCAATGCGGTGTTCAGTGCTGTTTGTCCGCCCATGGTGGGCAGCAGTGCGTCGGGGCGTTCTTTCTCGATGATCTTGGCGACCACTTCCGGCGTGATGGGTTCAACATAGGTGGCATCCGCCAATTCCGGATCGGTCATCACCGTTGCCGGATTGGAGTTGACCAGAATGATCCGAAAGCCGTCTTGCTTGAGTGCTTTACACGCTTGCGTCCCGGAATAGTCAAACTCGCATGCCTGACCGATCACAATAGGACCGGCACCGATGATCATGATGGATTTGATGTCTGTTCTTTTGGGCATGCTTTATTTTTTATGGTTGTCGATGAGGTCAATGAAACGGTCGAAAAGATAGTGGCTGTCTTGCGGGCCTGGGTTCGCTTCCGGATGATATTGCACCGAAAAGATTGGCTTGCCGGCGACCGCGATGCCGCAATTGGTTTGGTCGAACAACGAAACATGGGTTTCTTGAACCGTATCCGGCAGACTGTCGCGTGCGACGGTGAAGCCATGGTTCATGGAAACGATCTCAACTTTGTCCGTGGTCAGATCTTTTACCGGGTGGTTGGCGCCATGATGGCCCTGATGCATTTTTTCCGTGGTGGCACCGAGCGCCAAGGCCAGCATTTGGTGGCCAAGACAGATGCCGAAAATCGGCAAGCCCGCCTCCGCTAAGCTGCGAATGGTCGGAACCGCATACTCTCCGGTCGCGGCGGGGTCGCCAGGACCGTTGGACAGGAAAACCCCGTCCGGATTGAGCGCGAGAATGTCATCGGCGCTTGTATCTGCGGGCACAACGGTCAATCTGCAATTGCGATCGGCGAACAGCCGTAAAATGTTGCGCTTGATCCCGAAATCGATGGCCACGATGTGACGCTTTTCAACCAAGCGTTCCGCAAAACCACGATCCAGTTGCCAACTTGTTTCGACCCAATCGTATGATTGCCGGCAGGTGACATCTTTGGCTAGATCAAGGCCTTCCAGGCCGCTCCATTCCTGGGCTTGATGGGCAAGTGCCTCCGGGTTGAAGTCGGCGCTCTCGTCAAACGCGATGGTGGCCTTCGGCATCCCATTTTCTCGGATGTGACGGGTCAGGGCGCGTGTGTCGATGCCGGAAATGCCGACAATATTGTTGGATTGAAGCCAGCGGTGAAGATGTTGGGTGGCCCGGAAATTAGACGGCGTGGTTATCGATCCCTTAATCACGATACCGCGTGCAACAGCGGTTTGCGTCTCGACATCTTCCGGATTCGTCCCCACATTCCCAATATGCGGAAACGTAAAGGCGATGATTTGCCCGGCATAGGAAGGATCCGTAAGGATTTCCTGATATCCCGTAATAGAGGTATTGAAGCAGACTTCTCCGACGGCTGAACCGGTGGCGCCAATGCCGTATCCTTCGAAAACCTTACCGTCGGCCAGCACCAAGCGGGCATTTGTCGGCAATGCGCGCGCGGAAAAATGCTTCGGACCGGAGGTTTCCGTTCCGTTCGACGACTTGTAGAGCTCTGACATAAAGGGGACTCCCGACTTGGCCCGACTGGCATTGGTCACCGTAACGAAGGCAAAATCAGGCCAAAACGGCGCGACAATAGATAAAACGGCTGATTCCGTCAAGAAAATCGTTAAGGAATTTTTTGTATACTTATCAACGGCTTAGAGTGAAAAAAGTTTGATTGCGTCGGTCGGTAGGCTGAATTAAAGTTCGGCCTCCCCGACCGGGGTTAGGAGTGGATATGCGCACCAAAATCAATGATGCCCTCAAGGCTGCTATGAAAGATCAAGACCGCCGTCGTGTATCGACGCTGCGGCTTATAATGGCGGCGATTAAGGACAGAGATATCGCTGCCCGCGCGGAAGACCGCTGCAAGGGCGTTGCTGACGACGAAATTCTTCAGATCTTGTCGAAGATGGTCAAACAACGGACCGAATCGGCCCAGACCTACGAGGAAGCCGGGCGGGCGGACCTTGCCCTCCAGGAACGTGAAGAGATCGACATTATCGAATCGTTTTTGCCACGACAGTTGGGCGCGGACGAAATTCGCGGCGCGTGCAGCGAAGTGGTTGGCGAGATTGGTGCCACCGGGATCAAAGATATCGGTAAATGTATGGGCGCCCTCAAAGCCAAATACACCGGCCAGATGGACTTTTCCAAAGCCAGCACCATCGTCAAAGAATTGCTGACCCAGGGCTAACGTCCACAATTCTCGTGATATGCCGAATGGGATTGGGTAGGGTGTGCAGATTGCACACCTAGCCCACGTGTCCCATGTCCATTACGCCTGATTTTCTTGATGAGATTAGAGCCCGCATCCGCGTGTCGGATGTGGTGGGGCGGCGCGTGAAGCTGACGCGCAAGGGGCGGGAGTTTGTCGGCCTTAGCCCATTCAACAATGAAAAGACGCCTTCCTTCACCGTGAACGACCAAAAGGCGTTCTATCATTGTTTCAGCAGCGGCAAGCACGGAGATATTTTCAAGTTCCTTCAAGAAGTGGAAGGCCTTACTTTTCCAGAAGCGGTCGAAAGGCTGGCGGAAGAAGCGGGACTTGAAGTGCCGCGCCAAAGTGGCCGCAGTAAGGAAGCTGTTGAGAAACAACGAAGCCTGCTCGAGGTGATGGAACTGGCCTGTGCCTATTTCGAGACCTCCCTGCAAGCACCTGAAGGGCACAGCGCCCGACACTATCTAGAGGGACGTCGCCTCGCGCCGAAAGCCTGGAAGACATTCCGTTTGGGCTATGCGCCCGATAGCCGGACGGGATTGATGGCGTATTTGTCATCGCAGAATGTCCCGGCGGATATGGTGGAACAGGCGGGTCTGTTGTCCAAGCGCGATGACGGCACACATCAAGATAAGTTCCGTAATCGGATTATCTTTCCCATTGCTGATAATCGCGGACGTGTCATTGCCTTTGGAGGCCGCGCGTTAGAGAAAGACTCTAAGCGGCCCAAATATCTCAATTCGCCGGAGACACCGCTCTTTCACAAAGGACGTGTTCTGTACAACCATCACATTGCCCGCGGTGCCGCCCACGATGCCGGCCGGGTCGTTGTGGCGGAAGGGTATATGGATGTCATTGCCTTGGCTGAAGGCGGGTTCCCCTATGCGGTTGCGCCGTTGGGAACGGCGCTAACCACAGATCAATTGTCCTTGCTGTGGCGTATGTCGCCGGAACCCGTTTTGTGTTTCGATGGTGACCGCGCTGGGATCAAGGCCGCCTATCGGGCGCTTGATCTGGCCCTTCCGATGCTCAAACCGGGCCACAGTTTGAAATTCGCGCTGTTGCCCGAAGGCCAAGATCCGGATGACATTATCGGCGCCAACGGTCCGGACGCCATGCGTCAGCTGCTGGATCAAGCAAAGCCGCTGGTGGAAACCTTGTGGGAGCGGGAACTGAACGCTCAAGACATGTCGACACCCGAACTAAGGGCAGGGTTTGAGAAACGCGTTTCCGATCTGTTGAATACCATCCAAGACAGCCGCATTCGGGACCATTATCGGAGGGAATTCGGCCATCGGTGGAGTGCGTTGTATCCGGCGGCCACCGCTCGACGGGGGGCACCGTCCACCTATCGGCGAAATCGAGATCGGCCCAGCTACGGGGCGAACAAATGGGGCCGAAACGGATCCAATGGTGGCGCGCCCCCGTCGCCATCGTCCGCGCTCTTAAAATCCGCTCTGGCGAAGCCCAGTCCGGTGTCGGTGGCCTTTTTTGAGAATGAGTCGCAAGAAAACGCGCCGCAGCAAGCCGAACTCCGTGAAACGGCGCTTGTGGTCTGTCTCTGCAACCATCCGGAGCTGTTGGAATGGGTTGAGGAGGAATTCGCCGCCTTGGACCTTCAGACCGCAGAACTTGACAGGCTTAGGGGTGGGATTTTAGAACTCGCGGCTTCATCCGATGGGCTTGAAAGAGAAGGTCTGATTACCCAACTCCATAAGTACGGGGTCGGTAAAATTGCGGAACGTTATTTGGGAAAACACGTTCTAGGAAGTGTCCGTTTTGTAAATGTTGATTGCTCATCAGAAGACGCACTGAAGGGCTGGCAGCATGTTTATGCAATTCATGATAAGGTGCGCAAAGTCCAGGTAGAGCATGATGGCGTTGTCGCGGAACTTGCCGATGGGCCAACGGAAGACCTGTTTGAGCGTTGGCAGCTGCTGAGAGCTGAACTTGAGCGTCTTCAAAATGAGAGTTTTGAAGAAGATCCCCTCTAAGAGTGCAGAGATCGGTGGGATCGCTGGAATTTGATGTGAAATGGCCGCCGAAGCGGGGTTGGCCGGATGTCGAAACGGGAGCACAGGGTTTGGCCACGACGAGTACCCAAAAATCTGTGATTATGGCTGGCCGTCGCGGTAAATTTTTGATTAACCCCTATGCCGTTCTATGTGACCAGACCGGTGACATGGGGATGGCGTGTTCGGAGAGCGCTTGTCCACCGAATTGGCCGGGGAATGCACTCGAAGGGGGACTTTTGGACGCGAGAAACGCTAGAATATGGGGTGTGCCTGCGAATTTGCCTGCTCAAGCGTCCATTCGGCGATACACAATGGGACAACAAGACCTAAATTAAGGTAAGGAATGGCCCGCATGTCTCTTGGGGGAGGCATGCATTTGGGATTGGTGAGACGACAGGGGCGGCGCAACACTGCGGCCCGCGGCTTAGACACTTAGGAACGCACAGGGTCCTTGGAGAGATTTGGTAATGGCAACGAAAACCGCTGAGAAGACTGACCGCAAAGGTAAAAGCGAAGAGGGACAAGACGCTCCTTTGCTCGATCTTTCGGATCAGGCGGTCAAGAAAATGATCGCGAAGGCGAAGCAGCGCGGCTACGTCACCACGGACGAACTCAACAAAGTTTTACCCTCGGACCAATTCACCCCCGATCAGATCGAAGACACCATGTCCATGTTGTCGGAGATGGGCATCAATGTGATCGAGGAAGAAGAATCCGTCGAAAAAGACGAAAAGGCCAATCTGCCGGCGGCTAAGGAAGAAGCGCTTCCCACCGCAAAGAATGACAATGAAGAATTAGAACGCACGGACGACCCCGTACGCATGTATCTGCGCGAAATGGGGTCGGTCGAATTGCTGTCGCGCGAAGGCGAGATCGCGATTGCAAAGCGCATTGAAGCCGGTCGCGAAACCATGATCGGTGGCTTGTGCGAAAGCCCGCTCACCTTCCGCGCGATCATTGTGTGGCGTGATGAATTGAACGAAGGGCGCATTCTGCTGCGCGACATTATCGACCTTGATGCCACCTATGGCACGGGACCAGACGCGGACGGCAACTTCCCGGCCCCTCAAGCAGCGCCCGACAAAACAGCCCAGCCTGCGGAACCCGAAGCTGAAAAGACCGGCGACGAAAATAAAGCTGAAGGCGAAAGCAGCGAGAACAGCGAAGGCGGCTTCGATGATGACGATGATGATGACGGCGATGAAAACAATCTGTCGCTGGCCGCTATGGAATCCGCGCTGAAGCCTCACGTCTTGGAAACGTTCGACCAAGTTGCGTCTGATTACAAAAAGCTCCGTAAGCTGCAGGACGCGCGGGTTGAAGCCGCCCTTAATGCGGAAGAACTCACCAGCAGCCAAGAGAAACGCTACAAGAAGCTGCAAAAAGATCTGGTGGAACATGTGAAAGGCTTGCGCCTTAACAACAACCGGATCGAGGCGCTGGTCGATCAGCTCTACGGCATCAACCGCCGCTTGATGAGTTTGGAAGGCAAGCTGTTGCGTCTGGCGGATCGCCGAGGCGTGTCACGCGACGAATTCCTGAAACAATATATCGGCAATGAGTTGGACCCAAACTGGGTGCGGCGGGTTGGCCGCCTTGCGGGCAAAGGATGGAAAGCCTTTGTCAAAGAAGAGCGCGATCAAATCAAAGATCTGCGCGGCAACATTCAAACCCTTTCCCAAGAAGTGGGTGTGGATGTGGTGGAATACCGCCGCATTGTTCAGACCGTTCAGAAGGGTGAGCGGGAAGCCCGCCAGGCCAAGAAAGAAATGGTCGAAGCCAATCTGCGCTTGGTGATTTCGATTGCGAAAAAATACACCAATCGCGGTTTGCAATTCCTGGATCTGATCCAAGAAGGTAATATCGGCTTGATGAAAGCGGTGGATAAGTTTGAATATCGCCGCGGCTACAAATTCTCGACCTATGCGACGTGGTGGATCCGCCAGGCGATTACCCGGTCGATCGCAGACCAGGCCCGGACCATTCGTATTCCGGTACACATGATCGAAACCATCAACAAGCTGGTGCGTACGTCGCGTCAGATGTTGCATGAAATTGGCCGTGAACCGACGCCGGAAGAATTGGCTGAAAAACTGGCTATGCCGCTGGAAAAAGTGCGTAAAGTTCTGAAGATCGCCAAAGAGCCGATCTCCCTCGAAACGCCGATCGGCGATGAGGAAGACAGTCATCTGGGTGACTTTATTGAAGACAAGAACGCGGTATTGCCCATTGATGCCGCCATCCAATCCAATTTGCGCGAGACGACAACACGTGTGTTGGCATCGCTCACGCCACGCGAAGAACGCGTGCTGCGTATGCGGTTCGGCATTGGGATGAACACGGATCATACGCTTGAAGAAGTGGGACAACAGTTCTCTGTGACCCGCGAAAGAATTCGGCAAATTGAAGCCAAAGCGCTTCGCAAATTAAAACACCCAAGCCGATCGAGGAAACTGCGCAGCTTCTTGGACAACTAAGGCCGTTGACACGAGTAGGACGACGCCAATGATTTTGACAATGCTCAAGGCAAAGCTTCACCGGGCAACCGTGACGCAGACGGATCTTCACTATGAAGGATCCATTTCAATTGACCTGGATTTTCTGGACAAATCTGGGATCTTGCCGCACGAACAAGTGGATGTGCTGAACATCAACAATGGCGAACGGTTTACGACCTATGCCATTGAAGCACCGCGCGGGTCGAAAATGTTCGGCATCAATGGCGCGGCCGCTCGCAAGGCGGAAGTTGGGGACCGCATTATTGTGTGTGCCTTCGGCCAATTACCGGCGGAAGAAGCGCGCAATTACGCGCCAGTGGTCGTCCAATTCGACGAAAACAACGACATCGAAATCCCGTCCGCCTAAGGGCAGGGCCGATTTTATCCTAATCTTTTAAGGCGAAGGTCACGGTCACCGAGGTGGCCAGGGCTTGTTCGCCGCGCGCGATCGGCACATCAGCGGCGGCACTTTCTCGTGCGGCAAACGCCACTTGCGGCGGTTGGGGCCGCTGCCCGCCATATTCTTGGATGCTCAAAATCTTACCCAGCGATACCCCTCCTTGCTCCGCATAGAGAGACGCTTTGCGCCGGGCATCGTCGATAGCGTTGCGGCGCGCTTGATCCAACAAAGGTTCAGGGTCGGAAATGTGGAACGAAATGCCATTCAGTTGGTTCGCGTCACCTTTTGTGAGGACTTTGTCGAGAACTTTACCCAGATCATCCAATTCTCGCACGGCAACGCGCAGTTGGTTAAACACGCGATAGCCAATGATACGGTCGCGGCGTTTGCTGTTGCTTTGGTAGGTTTCGTATTTTGGCTGCACCGAAAAATTCGATGTCTGCATGTCTTTCTCTTCGATCCCAAGGCCACTCAAAATCGAAAAGACGGCTGTCATTTGGTTAGAGTTTTGGGCAACGGCCTTTGCAGCCGTCTTATCTTCGGTGACGACGCCCACATTGATTCGCGCCATATCCGGGGCGGCGGAAACCTCTCCGCGGCCGCTTACGGTCAAAAATCGGTTGTCAGATTGTTGCGCGACAGCGGTTCCTGCGCTCATCATCGCCGCGAGTGCGACTGTTGCGGCTGCGTATCTAGCACGACGGTGCATCAGGCGTTCCTTTCCCGAAATCTCCCCCAATTGGTCAGAGATGTTCATAACAATCTGACCTTAAGTGACAAATTAGAAAAAATTTAGGCATAAGGCCAGCCATGGGTGAACGGGGCAATCTGAAATAATGCGCCACCAAGTCTTGGTAGGACGCCTAATTTCCTGATAAGAAAGGCGCTCTGCTCGCATGGGTGGATAGGGGCCTGTAGCTCAGTTGGTTAGAGCCGACCGCTCATAACGGTCTGGTCGTAGGTTCGAGTCCTACCGGGCCCACCATCTCCTTCATAGTTTCTAACCGGTAGGCATGGCAGCAGCATTTTTTCCGTTCGTCTATATTCAGTCTAATGGCAGACGTTTGAGGGCTGATGACCGATCTGGTGCAGAATAAAATGGAGTTTTGTCCGCATGCTTGAGGTAACGATGGCGCGCCCGGTTTGTGGCACTGTTCGGGCCGGCGACATTTCGCTGGCATACGTAGAATGGCACAAAGACCGTGAGGGGGCTGGTCCAACACTTTTGATGACCCACGCAACGGGGTTTCACGCGCGTATGTGGGATGAAATCGCCATTCATCTGCCGCAATATCACATCATCGCGGTCGATCAGCGTGGTCACGGCGACAGTGAAGGCGAACCAATTGAGAATTGGAGCGTTTTTGGTGACGACCTGGTGGCATTAATTAAGGCCCTCAATCTCACCAATATTGTCGGTGTGGGCCACTCTATGGGAGGTCACGCGACAATAGACGCGGCAGCGAAAGTGCAAGATCGGTTTCGCAGGGTCATCGCGATTGATCCAGTTGTTGCACCGCCAGAGGCGTATGGAGCGGCGCCGGTCCCCTCTCTTTTGACAGCAGATATGAATCCGGCGAGCAAGCGGAAAGAGTTTTTTGCGTCGCCCGAAGAAATGTTTGAGCGATTTGCCGAACGGACTCCCTATAAGGTCTTTACAAAGACGATGTTGGCAAATTACTGCACCTATGGTCTTAAGCCTGTCGATGGGGGTGGCTATCGGTTGGCCTGCGCGCCGGAAATGGAAGCAAGTATCTATATGACCAACCGATCGAACAAGCATATTTTCCAGAGTGTCAAATCGATCGAATTACCCGTCCTAATCGTGCGCGCTCGGGCGCCGGATAAAACGTCTGAACGCGATTTTTCATTGTCTCCTACATGGCCGAAACTATCGGAAGAATTTTTAGAAGGGCGGGATTTACATTTAGCGGACCGCACACATTTTATTCCCATGGAAATACCTGTATATGTTGCGTCGCTTATCCATCGAGAGGCGACCAGCTCGCCAGCTCAAATAGCCGGACGGGATTGATGGCGAATTTGTCATAGCAGAATGTTCCGGCAGATATGGTGGAACAGGTGGGGCTGTGACCCACAAGTGGTTTCATAGGATATGGCGTCGTGAGGGGCTGAAAGTACCTTCGAAACAGAAGACGCGTGGCGGATTGTGGTTCAACGACGGATCGTGTATTCGGCTTCGACCGCAATACCGGCACAATGTGTGGGCGTGTGACTTCGTTCAAGACCGGGTACATGACGGCAGAGTCATTCGCATGCTTATAGCGATTGATGAGCGCCGCCGCGAATGGCTTGGGGGTATCGGTGTCAAAACTCTGTTCAAAGAACCTGGGTCCCCTTGGGAGAACGGCTACAATGAAAGCTTCAAAGGGCAGCTCCAAGACGAACTGTTGAATGGTGAGATCTTCGAAACATAGAAAGAAGCGCAAGTACTTATTGAAGCCTGGAGACGTCACTACAATGCGGTCAGGCTGTACAGTTCATTGGGATACAGACCACCGGCACTGGAAATAATCGGCCTTATTGCCTCGCCAGCCTTTTGGGGCGCTCGGTCAAGGGGCTTGGCAAGCAATGTACTTCCAAACTAACATTCAAAACGGACCACCAAATGGGGGGTGGTTAATTTGCCAAGTCATATGTCGATTGCTGGACCCAGTTATTTTGGACAGAGTTTTACACCTGGGAAGGTTTTTTTGAGTGCGCGAAAGAATTGGTCGGAACCTGAAACATCAGTCGATTGTTCAGCTTGGGGCTCGTCACCAGCAAGTTCTTGCCGGGCTTGAGAACATTTTTCTCGCCGAAGGGGTCAAGGCCGTTTCCGTGGGCGAGCTTGCTGACCGGCTAAATTGTTCACGCAGCACACTTTATGACATTGCTCCCACTAAGAAAGAATTGTTCCATACTGTCTTGCGCTGCTGGACAACAAAACTTCGCGACGCTGTCTCTGCAGTAGCGGAAGCTCAAGATGATCCATTTTCCAAACTGTCTGCGATTTTCCAAACCATCATGGACCAGACGCAGCGCGAGTCTCCGTCCTTTCTCGCGGATGCGGATGCAGACCCGATCGCCCGCGATATTGTCGATCAACACCTTCAATGCCAATTGGATTTCATCAACGGCATTATTCAGGCAGGCATGTCGTCCGGAGTGTTTTATTCATTTCAACACAAGCTAGCTGCCGATTTGGTCATGACGTTGACTCATCGTTATAGGGACCCAGCCCTTCTAAAAGAGCTAGGTCTTTCCATGACCGACGCTTATCTCGAAATTGAAAAACTGCTGTTCCACGGACTGCTCAAGAAGTCCTAGATAGCTCGCATTCACATCTGCAACACCGTGCACGTTAGAGTCTAAGCGGCGCGATTCTTAATTTCTGTAATCAAATCATCACTACCAGTCGCGGCGTTGCGGAAAATCACAAACTGCATTCATTTTTTTGATGTACTTTTTTAACCTAAATGGTACAGTTCAATAGAAGCATTGATAAACCCGTCCATCCCAACAAGAAGTCGGTCGGAGGAAACACCATGAAACTTGTGACTTTCGAACAGAACGGTCACCAGAATGCCGGCGCGTGGACGGACGATGGCATTGTCAATCTCACAGCGTCGGGCCGGCCTGAATTGGCGACTCTTCAGACGTTGATTGAAGGCGGTGAGGACGTGCTTACCGAAGCCCGAATTGTTGTCGACAAAACCAGCGAACACATTGATCCCAAAGACGTTCGCCTGCTGGCGCCACTGCCACAGCCCATTCAGATGAGGGATTGTTTGGGCTTTGAGCTGCACTTAAAGAATTCAGCTGCGGCGGCAGTAAAGATGATGGCGGCGCAGGGCGCCTCTCAAAAGGATGTGGAAAACCTTGCCTCGAGTGGCAATCCGTTGCTGGACTTGTTCCATGAGCGGATCATCTACTACAAGGCCAATCGCTTTGCTGTTTGTGGACCTGATACTGATGTTGTTTGGCCGTCTTATTCCAAGGTGATGGATTTTGAACTCGAAATGGCCTGTATCATCGGTAAGAAAGCGCGAAACGTTTCGAAAGAAGACGCAACGCCGTACATATTTGGCTACACAATCTTCAACGACTTTTCCGCCAGAGATGCTCAGATGGCGGAGCAACAAGCCATGATGGGGCCGTGCAAGGGCAAAGACTTCGACAACGCCAACGTCTTGGGTCCAGTGATTACCACGGCCGATGAAATCGGCAACCCTTATGACTTAAAAATGCGCGCACGGATCAATGGCGAAACTCTTTGTGACAGCTCATCAAACACGATGCATTGGCGCTTCGAAGATTTTATAGCACATATCAGCCAGGATGAAACGCTATATCCCGGGGAAATTTTGGGCTCGGGAACTGTGGGTTGGGGCTGTGGACTTGAGCACCTCAAATTCCTGAATGACGGCGATGTGGTGGAACTGGAAATTGAAAAAATTGGTGTGCTGAGGAATCGCGTTTGCGTGTCCTAACCCTGTCCTTACACCGGCAATCGATAACACAATTGGAGGCAACAATGACCCAGATCCCGGGTTTGATTCGAGATGTTATGTCTGACGAAATCGAACAGTACAGACAAGAAGGTGTAGTGCGTTTGAAGGGTATTCTGGATCTCGAATGGGTTGAACTTGCTGGTGAAGCTGTGGAAGAGGCGCTTTACGACCAATGGGATGAGGTTCAGACCTCCTACAACAATACGGAATACGCAGAGCTCGCACGCACCATGGGTGCAGACGTATTGAGCGATGAGCGTACTTCTAAAATCGAAAACCCCGGCAAATTCCTCAGCAATGTGGGTGCTTGGATGGTCAATGAAAAACTTAAAAGACTGTGCACGGAGTCGCCACTCGGATTTATCTCAGGGCGCCTTTTCGGATCACACAAAGTGAACCTGTATGACGCCCAGTGCTTCATGAAAGAACCGTCCAGCAAGGAATACACGGCGTATCATACAGATGAACCCTATTTTCATGTGAAGGGTGACAATTGTCTGACATGCTGGGTTTCGCCCGATGTGGTAACGTCGGAATCGGGTGCAATGAAATATGTGCGCAAGTCCCATCAGATGAAAGAAAGTTTTAAGGCCAATGCATTTGTAACCCAGTCCACATTGCAAGACTTGGGTTTCGCCGCGGACTTAGAAGATCAAGTGCTGCTGCCAGACATTGAACACAACGAAAAAGATTATGATGTTGTGATGTACACCTCCAATCCGGGTGATGTCATTGCCCATCATTACCGCGCCATCCATGGTTCAGGCCCCAACTACACGAAAGACCTGAAACGCCGGGCGGCCGCCATCACGTTTTCCGGTGACGATGCACGTTACTTCTTTCGCCAGTCTGCACCACCTCAGCCCCATCACAGCCATTCCTTGAAGGATGGCGATGTGATGGACAGCGATCAGTTTCCGGTGGTCTGTACACTGTAGATAAGAAAATTCATCGCCCACGAAATCCCCAAAACGACAAAACTTGTACCAAACGCGAGGACACCATGAGTTGGGAATTTACCAAAGGTCTACACGATATTGGAAAAGGCCACTATGCCTATCTTCAGCCTACAGGGACGTGGGGGTTCAGCAATGCAGGTCTCGTGGTGGATGGTGAGGAATCGCTGCTGGTTGATACACTTTTCGATGAACGCATGACTGGGGAAATGCTCTCAACCATGAAGGATGTAACGGGCATTGGTGGAAAAGAAATTACCTCGCTTGTGAATACCCATGCCAATGGCGACCATACGTTCGGTAACCGGCTGGTGGAGAATGCTGAGATCTATGCCTCTAAAGCCAGCGCGGAAGAGATGAATGAGCAACCCCCCGAGATGCTCGCACAATACATCAAGATGGCGCCCCAAATGGGAGAGCTTGGCGAGTACATGCTGCATTGCTTTGGCGGATTTGATTTTGAAGGCGTAAAGTTGCGCTTGCCGACACAATTGTTTTCCGGTGAGAAAACACTAAAGGTGGGGGACAAGTCCGTTCAAATGATCGAGGTGGGCCCAGCTCACACACACGGTGACGTGCTGGTCTATGTGCCCGAAGACAAGGTCGTCTATACCGGCGACATTCTTTTCATTGACGGCACGCCCATCATGTGGGCGGGCCCCATCTCCAACTGGATTAAGGCCTGCAATCAGATTTTGGAATGGAATCCGGAGGTTATCGTCCCTGGGCATGGTCCGATCACGGACCGAGATGGCGTCGTCCGCATGCGCGATTACCTCGTTTTTATCGATCAAGAGGCGCGTAAGCGGTTTGACGCCGGCCTGTCCGTAGAAGAAGCGGCTTTTGACATTGCTCTTTCGGATTATTCGTCTTGGGAAGGCGCTGAGCGTATCGTTGTTAACGTAAATAGTCTTTATCAGGAGTATAAGGGCGGCGACACGGGTATGGAAGTCACTGATCTCTTCGGCCTGATGGGAAAAATGTACAAAGACCGCTACAAGTAGAAATGATCGGCGACAGCCATGAACCTCGCCATTTGGCTTGATCGCATTGCCAAAACACAACCTAATCATGCGGCCGTGTTGCTCGGTGCAGAACCGGTTCTGACCTATGCCGAATTGAGAGATCGGGCTGCACGACTGGCAAATTCGTTCATGACCAAACACGGACTTTCGGCGGATGACCGGGTGGGCTTGTTCATGGCCAATCATCCAGCCTATCTCGAAATCCTGTTCGGGTGCTGGTGGGCGGGCCTTATCGCTGTGCCGATCAACTACAAACTCCATGCTAAGGAAGCCGCCTGGATCATCGGCAATGCGGGATGCCGCATCGTATTTACAGATCATGGTGCGTCAGTTGACCTAGCTCAAGAAGTAAACGCAAATACCATATCCGCGAGGTTGATTGGCGTGGGCGCCCCAGAATACACCGAATTCGTTTCGGGCCCCCATGAAACAGAAATGGCGGACCGCGCGCCAGATGATGCGGCTTGGCTGTTTTATACCTCCGGCACCACGGGACGCCCCAAAGGCGTGATGATTACACACAGCAATCTCGCAGCCATGACTGCGTGCTATTTAATGGATGTGGGGCCCATAGATCAAAAGAACCACTGGCTCTATGCCGCGCCGTTTTCTCATGCAGCCGGACTTTACGGCCTGCCCCATGTTCTGAAGGGCGCTCATCATGTTGTGCCCCTATCGAAAGGTTTTGAACCGGAAGAGATTGCAACGCTTGCCAAGAAATTAGGAGGTGTATCCGTTTTTGCCGCGCCAACCATGGTGAAGCGCATGGTGGACCATGCAAAGGACACAGGCTGGAATGGCGATGGCATAGAATGCATCGTGTACGGAGGGGGGCCAATGTACAAAGCAGACATTGAGGAAGCTATGGCTGTGCTGGGCGATCGTTTTGTACAAATCTACGGTCAGGGCGAAACGCCTATGACGATCACGGCGATGAGCAGGCAACTGCATGGAGACCGTAATCACCCCCGATATCAAGAGCGTCTTGCGTCGGTCGGGCGGGCGCAGTCTCTTGTCGAAGTAAAAACAATGCTGCCGAATGGATCTGACACGGCACCGGGCGAAAGCGGCGAAGTTGTTGTGCGCGGTCCAACGGTGATGAAGGGTTATTGGAATAACCCGGAAGAAACAGCCTTCACCATTCGCGACGGCTGGCTCTGGACCGGCGACTTGGGTGTGCTGGACGAAGACGGCTTTCTTACTCTGAAAGACCGATCAAAGGACCTCATCATTAGTGGGGGATCGAACATTTATCCTCGGGAAATCGAAGAACTCCTCTTGACCCATAAGCGCGTTGCAGAAGCCGCCGTGATTGGCCGACCAGACCGCGAGTGGGGAGAAGTTCCCGTTGCTTTTGTGGTGCACGCCGGAGAGCACGCAGTCCTTGAACAGGAGCTGGACATGCTCTGCCTCGATAATTTCGCTCGCTTCAAACGCCCACGGCAATATGTGCAGCTCGAAAAATTGCCCAAGAACAATTATGGAAAAATTTCAAAGACCGAATTGCGAAAGCTGATGGACGACGAAACCAGGTAGCAACGGAAGCATACCCTTGGTGGAACGTGTTGCTCCTGCTGTCTTTAATACGTCAGGTCAAAGAGGTACATCTTCATGGAGCAGGTTTTTATCGCCGGGGTTGGCATGACGCCTTTTGGGCGGCATCTCGATCGATCGTACAAGGACTTGGCGCATGAAGCGGTAAACCACGCTCTTCGCGATGCTGGCGCAGACAAAGCGCTCATCGGCGAAGCGTATTTCGCAAGTTGCGTCGTGGGATATCTTCACGGACAGCATATGATTCCCGGCCAAGTCGCTTTGCGCTCGATGGGGTTTGAACGGATCCCGGTCTTCAATGTCGAAGGCGCCTGCGCTTCTGCGTCTAGCGCTTTTCATTTGGCGGCACAAGCAATTCGCGCAGGCTCCTGTGATGTAGCGCTGGCGGTTGGTGTGGAAAAAATGAACACGGACGACAAAACCAAAATGTTTTCTGCGTTCGATTCCGCATGGGATGTTGAGACCGTGGAAGAGAATCATCAACATCTGTTGGAAATGGCAGAAGGGGTAACGCCTCCTGAAAATTCGCAATCCGATCGGCCATACAGCATCTTCATGGATGTCTACGCCGCGTTTTGCAGACAGCACATGAAAACATTCGGCACCACACAAAGGCAGATCGCAGCGGTGGCGGCCAAAAACCATGCACATTCACAGCACAATCCACTTTCCCAATACCAGGTTTCTTACACGGTAGATGAAGTGCTCGCAGCGCCGCCCATAACCTATCCGCTGACTCTGCCCATGTGCGCGCCGATCTCCGACGGTGCAGCAGCAGCCATCCTCTGCAATGAAGCAGGTCTTAATCGGCTTAGCGGAAGCCGCAATAGGGCAATTAAACTGCTCAGCAGCGTCGTCCGTTCGGGCGCGCCGCGTGATGCTGCGGACTACACCCGGCACGTCACCTGCATCGCTGCCAACGATTTGTATGAAAAGACTGGTGTGGGGCCCGATGATGTAGACGTGGCGGAAGTGCACGATGCAACTGCCATCGGAGAACTGATCCAAGTTGAAAACTTATCGCTGGTGCCGTTCGGCGAAGCGGGTGCTGCAGCGGAAAGGGGTACGTTTTCACTGGGTGGTGATATGCCCGTCAATCCTTCAGGCGGGCTTGAATCGAAGGGCCATCCAATTGGTGCCACAGGTCTTGGCCAGGTGTTTGAACTCGTGACACAGTTGCGCGGTGAAGCGGGACCGCGTCAGGTCGAAGGCGCTAGAGTTGCATTACAGGAAAACGGCGGCGGAATCTTCGGGTGCGAAGAGGCAACTGCCGTCGTCAGCCTATTTGCTAAGTAGCCAATCCGAAAGCGTAGCCGACGGAAATGTGGAGGTCCATGTGCTACGCTTCTTGCCTGTACTTTATTGGGCAATTGATTTGTTGGACAGTCTATCGTCCAACAAGAGAAGGGTTCAACAAGGAATCGTAAGCGCCCCAATTGGAGCATCCGATGCGATACAAGCTGAAGCGCGTAAAAGGCTTTATTTGCCAAGCGTCTTGCGAATTGACGCGGGAATGATTGTCGCTTTCTGAATCGATGCTGCGTCAATAAACTGAGGTGTGTAGGACAGCTTTGGCAGCCTCTCAGACATACGCGCTGTCACATCGGTACAATTGAAGTTTGTCCCGACCACCCAGGCCCAGTCTTGTTCTTCCATTTCAAAGAAGGCCGTACTGGTGAAGACATTATCCATCCGACGAAGTGTACGAACTAACGTTTCATTCCGCCAATAAGTAGTCGAACCGGCCTGTGTGATGAATGCACCTTCGCTCGACAGCAATGTGCCGATCTTTTTCAGAAATGCTTCTTGATAAAGACGGTTTTGCTGTGCATCGCCGATTTGTTCGTCCGGCAAATCCATAACGATAATGTCGAATTTTGAGTTTGTTTCAACGCACTGATCAATATAGGCAAATGCATCTTCAAACAGAAGTTCGACAGGTCCGGAAGCGGCTAGTCCGCGCTCCACGTCGTCGGTCGTGTATCCATAGGGCAAGAATTCTGCGCATAAGCGAACGCAGGCTTCGTCGATGTCCACGTGAACAACTTTTTGCGCACCCAGGTCTACGGCGATTTGGCTAATGACCCCCTCACTGGAGCCAATGACCAACACACGGTCAACATTTTTCGCCATTAAAGCGGCAGGGATGATCTGACCTTCATGATAGATCAGTTGAGACAATTCGGTACTCTGGCGTTCGTTTTCGCAGAAAAGAGACAATCCCTGTGCGGTCCGGCCGATCAGAACATCCTGAAATTGAGTCCGGGCATGTGCACGTACTTCCTCGATTTCCCAACTGCGATCGATCCCTGGGGCGATGTCCTCTGTAACCTTGTCCGTGACGTTCGCCACAACAGATTTGTCGTCGCCGCGGCCAACTAATGTGGTGTCATTTACTTCCGCACCCAGTTCAGAGGCGATTTCTTGCATGATGATTTCTGGGTCGCAATCGCCGCAGGTGAAAACATCCAAAAAAGCGCTGCCTTGTTCGGGATAGGTATGGATGGACACATGAGATTCTGACAGAAGTGCCAAAGCGGTGACACCGTGGGGCTCAAACTTTTTAAGCTGCATGCCCAGAAGCGTAGCGCCGCCCTTTGGAACAGCCTTTTCAAAAACGCGTGCAATAATGGATTGATCGTTCAGCGCATCGAATGGCACGCCGTAAATATCTGCCATTACATGCATGCCTCTAAAGGCCATTTCTCCGGGTACGTTTGGTTTGGACTTGGACGTACCAACTCGTTGCACGATATTTGGCTTTTGCACGCTATACCCCTTGCGATCCTGATGCCAAGGACAAACGCATGACCGAAACTGGTTCTGGCGCGTCCCGTGAATGAAGTATCAATACACAGGAAAACTTGAGGTGTTCTTAATCAAACGCGGGAAAGTTGCGTGTTTATTGCTAAACTCTGGCGTCAACGATTTCTTAAGCGGCAAGGCGTGACCGAAGCAAACCGCTGACCAATTCGCGTGTTCCGGACACATCAAGGAGAAGCACGACGGCAGCATAGGCTGACACGCCAATGAGTGGCTTGACGATCAGCCCAGTCCAGCCAGCTTCCACCGGCAGTACAAATACGATTGCGCCCATAACGATGGTAGCAAGGATGATTTTCCCGATTTCCGCCTTAGGGTAGGGAAGCGTAAACGCGTGGCGGGAGAACAAATGAGTTACCACAAGCATAATTGTGGTTGTCGCAACGGCGGCATATCCTAACCCAACAACTCCAAAAGCCGAAACAAGTAAGAAAGCGTTTAGAACTGTAACAAACAGGTAAACTACCTCGCGCCAGAACAGGAAATTTTGCTTCATGCCCAAGTGAAATGACTGATCCATATAACCAGCCCGGAACGCGAACAGCATGGTGGCTATTGTCGCAAGCGGCAGGAGTACCAGAGTCATTTCCTGAAACTCTTCACCGATGAGAACCGTGACAATATCGGGCGTCACAAGAATTAGACCGACCGTCGCTGGCGCCATGATTCCGATCATCAAGATACAAGCGTTAGCCAGTCTTTCTGTCGCGGCTTCCGGGCCCGACTTTTCCAGATCATGGGTGGCAAGAGGCGCTGCAGCGGTGCTGAGCGGGCCGAGTATGGCCATCACAAGACGTTCGGCCATCTCGGCGCCGACCGCATAAAATCCAAAAGCGGCAACGCCTTCCAAAACTGTTACGATGGCCTGACCGGCATAAGCGCCGACCGATCCTACCGCAATGCCGCCGGCGAGGGGTCTTCCAATTTTGACCAAGTCCTCGGAATCCCGGAAACGGCCAACACCCTCCGCATGGCGCCAGTCGCGGTAGATCTGGGATATACCCGGAAGCAACATGCCCAGTGTTGCTCCAATAAGAATACCCTCAGCACCGGCACCGGCGACCACAAACGCCGCCGCAAAAAGCCCGGCGCCGACCGATCGCGTTATTCGAATGACAGCACTGCGCCGCGCGTCGAGGCGGGCCATAAACAAACTGCTGTTGAGTTCCATCCAACCGGTCGCGATGAACAACAGGACCCCTAAGATGGCAAGCGTTTGAAGGCGATTGTCATCGATAAAGAAGATAAGGGCAAAAACACAAACAAAAACAATCAGACTGATGGCTACAAAGAAGCTCAGTATAGAGCCTAAAAATCTCGGTATGTTGTTTTGAGCTGGAAAGAGGCGGACCATGGCCGTGGATAGCCAGCTTAAGCTAAGAGACCAGGTAAACTCGATGGCGGCCATTACCAACGCATATAATCCAAATTCCTCGGGCGTGAGCAGACGTGTATACAGCATCAACAACAGAGCGGCGATCGCCCCGGGGATGATGCTTCCCATGCTGTATATAAGTGATTGGCGGACAAGCATGTCTGTTCTTTGTCTGATTATTTTGCGGCCGTCAGGGCAGAGCGTTGCGCTTCGGTGGCTTCCAGCGCATAGGAAAACGTCTTCGTGAGCGGAAGAAGGTTGAGGTCTCCATTATTCAGGACTCGTTCCTGCCAGATCGCATAGCCCAGAACGTTCCAATTTAGATCGCTCCATTGAGCTCTGAAATCCTGTTCTACCGTTTCTTTTAAGGGGCTAAAAATGTTGTATCTTTCCCAGGCGTGTTCTAAAGGGCCACCTTTCGCAAAAAAATCAGGCATCGGATATTGGGTCGTTCCCTTGCGTGCGAAAACCGGATACCCGGGAAGCCTTTTTGCCAGCAGTTTTTTGAGCCACGGCTTTGCTTGGCGCGTCTCGGTGAGGTAACGCTCCTTTACCGGGATGCTGCAGGTGAAATCGACAAGACGGCGATCGGTGAATGGTAGAATAACAGACTTGCCAAATGCCAATCCGTACTGGCGTTCTTGCAAGGCGGCGCCGCCGGCGATGAAGCCCATCCAGTGCAGCATTTCCATGTGTTGCAGATAAAGATCCGACTCCGGAGCAGACCGGTCAACCGTTGGAATAAGTTGGTCGAGGCGATTTTGCAGTCGCTCTAACACCTTGTCCTTTCCAAATGCGCGGAACAAAAGGGGGAAGCTCGTAAACGCATCCTCAAGAGCGGTGGTACCGTCTAGGTGAAAAAGATCATGGTGGAATTCCTCCGCCCAATCGGCCATATCGGAGTATCGTTGTCTGTACCGCGCCGGAATGAGGGGGGCGAACGCTCTTGCCATATTAACCCCGCCAAATCGCACCATCGCCATCATGAACAAACCAGACCAACCATCGGTCGGATAAGACCCGAGCAGTGAATCTGCCGGGGTGCCGGATAGAAAACTCGAATGAGGTAGGTTGAATAGATTGGTGTAGAACGTAATTTGATCGAGTTCCGGCGGCAGGCCAAACCCCTCAATCGCGACTTCCAATTGGTCGAGATAATCATCGGATGAAACGGGAAAATAGTCCGGCGAAATTCCCAATAGGTTTGTTGCAAGGTCTAGCGTTTCTTTCTCATGGGGCATGAGAGAATCAGGCATCGCTGTGACGGAGACTGTCTCTTTTGATAGATAGGTGTAAAGAAGCGTGGAATCGACACCGCCGGAAAACAGAGAGGCCATGCCCTGTTTGCCGTTGTAAGGATGCATGATTTCGCTAAACAAAGAGTCTAACGCTTCCAGTCGTTCATTCGGGGGCATGTAGACAAGTTGAGCACCTAAGCGGTCGAACTGTGAAATTTCGACCTCGCGGCTTGTGAGGTCAATCTTGCAAAATTCCCCGGGTCCAAGGCGCTGCCATCCTTGAAGAATACACCCGTTCATCGGAATGCGCCGAAAAATAAGATGGTCTAGCGTGTGTTCTTCGGAAACGTTGCGATCCGAAGGGGGAGTGCAGGCAATCATGTTGCGGACAGTGTCGGTGACCCAAACATCACCATCCGGACGTGGGGAGAAGAAAACCTCATATTTCGAGTGGACGGGGCGCCACGCATGCAGTGCGATCGGCCTTCCGCCGTCGAACACCAGCTGGATGATGCTGGTCTCTGCTCCTTGTTGACAAATCCCCGCAAGTGTTTGCGGTTTCGAAATATGCTCGTCAGACAAAGGCGCAAGATCGGCGGTGTCGCCCCCGTGAATAAAGATCACTTGGCGCGGGGAATTGATGACCTTGACCTCTGGGTCGGCCATTAAGAATTTTACCTGCGCCATTTCCAACCTCTGACCTGATACGCTTACGCCACGCTACCGCGGTAAAGTCTCGTTGATATTCACTACTTTCACGTTAAGTCGGCGTGTTTCTGGCTCCATTTATCGGCAGTTTAGTTGCCAATAGGGGGCGCCTTGCGGACGACTTTGGGGGGCAGTGTTAATGGCGGATAAACAAGGTCAAACAATCTCTACCCGGGGATTGAGCCCCATATCGGCTAGCTGAGATCGAACTTCATCCGTATAAGTACTATTCATTAGGAATACGACATCAGGATTGATGTCGATAAGTGCTTCCGGGGGAACAATTTCTTGCCCAGTGCCGGGTACAAACTTGCCATGTTTGCGCGGGCTTATGTCCACCGCAAACAAAAGACGGTCAGCGGCTCGGTTCGATGGCCGAGTTAAGTTAAGAAACGTTATGCCTTTAGAACCGGCCCCCCAGACAACACTCGTTTTATGTTCAGCGGATAAGGTGCGCCTCACGTCACGCCAGTGTTTTTGTTTGTTGAGGAATTTCGACGCGAAATTCTGGGCATAATCTGAGAGCTGGTTTAACTCGCTGGAGCACTCATAAACAGTGTCAGAGATCTTGTCAGAGACCGAGTTCACGCTAGCCTCTATCGATAAGAACTGATCGTCATAGGTGGTTTCTGTTCGTAAGACTGTAAAGCCACAGTCCTCAAAGAGCCGACGAATGGACCCCTCCCAGAAATAGGCACAATGCTCATAAATAAGATCCCAAATGCCTAAGTCGCGAAGGGTGAACAACCCATTAGGCACTTCAAAGTAGACAATGCCGTCTCTGTTAAACTGATAACCTGTCCGCACCATTCGGAGGAAAGCGTGAGGATCGGCGACATGTTCCAGAACGTGGCGGCAGCAAATTAGATCAGCCTTAACATCCGAAAACTCCGTTCCAAAATTGCGAGCATAGACTTGGACAAAGTCGGGTAGGTTCGCTTGTGTGCGATCGAAGCTCTGGTCGAAGCCTATACCCTTATTGTTTCCACGCTCACAAATCTCTGAAAGAAACTCGCCTTGGCCACACCCCATCTCGATAATGACTTTGTGGTGAAGGTCGTAGGTTTCTATAAGGCGGTGGGAAAGGTTAGAGGCATAGTCTTGGAATTTGGGCGAAAAATGGAGTGATGTTTCGTAATTTGCACCGTAGTCCATCGTATCTTCATTGAATCCGGGGTTGAAACAATGGCCGCAGTGCTTGCAGAAGGTGAGGTTAAAATCTCCACACGCCGCTTCAAGGGCGCTGTTCTTGGATAGGTGCAGGTTGTTACAGACGATTGGAATGTCCGTCATCTGAAGTAGATTAACCAATTGATCTGAGCGGCACACGGGGCACGAAGGTATCGTTTTGTTTGCCACAGTGTGCAGCCTCATCAGTACGCTAAGGACGAGCCCGGTCAAGCACGGGCATGAATTCGGTAATCGGCAAAACGTCGGGTTCAAGATCAAGGGCTGCCAATTCTGATTTGATCTCGTCCAGATAGACCGGGTTCATCACCACGACCAGACCCGGTTTCACAGTCGCAAGGTCTTGTGGAGCGATCACGGGGTGGCCCGTGCCTGGTAGAAATGTGCCACGTTTGTGTGGATTGATATCGACGGCGGCCTTGACGTCAGCGGCATTTGCCAAGGTCGTCAGGAATGCCACTGCCTTTGAGCCGCCCCCCCAGACAACGATGCTTTCGTCGCGAGACACTGTTTCTTTAAGCTTACGGGTCCAAGCGCTTCTAAACGCCGCTATATGGTTTGCGAAGGCCTCTATTCGCTGCCGACAGGACGACCCCGAAGACCTATGAGAGGCGTTTGCATCGATACTCGCTTCAACGATCAGATATTGATTGTCATAGGCTGGGTAAATATCTGAGACCGCAAAGCCGGCGTTTGTCATCAACGCGTGCAGCGCACCGGGAGTAAAGTAGGAACAGTGTTCGTAATACACATCCCAAAACGCACATTCATCTAAAATATAATCCGCATTCGGAATCATAAAAAAGAGTGCGGCTTGAGGTTTATCGCCAATCGCTTTGCGTACATTTCGCATGAACGACAACGTGTTTGGGATGTGCTCGAGTGTCATTTTGCAGCAGAACAAATCAGCATCTTCGCCGGAATATTTCTCTGAGTAGAAGTCCGCCACGAACATCGCATTTGGATGGCGTTGGACGTCACGCCGCGTGGGATCGAATGCAGGGTCAAAACCGACGCCATGGTTGTTTCCCAAGTCGCACAGCAGGTTGAGAAACTCTCCCTGACCACAGCCAATCTCAACAACTTTTTTGTTGCGAAGATCAAAGCGGGAAATCACATGTTCCGCCAATTCTCGGTGAAACCGATTAAACGTGGCGGAATAAGCCTGCGTTGCCTCGTATCCAAGTCCATAAGATTCCAAATTCGGATCGAATGATGCATTCCAGATAAAATCGCAAGCAGGGCAGTAGGTGAGCGTGATATCGCCCTTTTGGAAATTGGCTGCTTTTTGTGGGTCATCGAACAGCAAAACGCTGTGTGTTGGAACGGATTTGACAGAATAGAAGCTGATACCATTGGCGCCCTCGCAGTTGGGGCACGGATATGATGACAATGATTGGGTCGAGGGTAGGGACATGGCTGTGTTTTCAGGAGACAATGTGGGGTTCAGGAATCGGGATAATAAATTTTCCGCCCCGTTGCCGAAAATCGGTCTGCTGATCAATTATTTCGTCAGCGAAATTCCACGCTAAGATCAATAAATAATCTGGCGCATCCGTGCCAATCTTTACTGGATCACAGATTGGAAGTGCATTGCCGCTCATGAAACGCCCTTGTTTAAAGGGGTTCTTGTCCGCAATGAATTCAAGGTGTTGACCGTTGATGCCGCAGTAACTCATCAGGGTGTTTGCTTTTGCGGCAGCCCCGTAGCCGGCGATCGATTTGTTTTCGTCCCGCAGTGAGTCGAGAATGGTCATTAACGCGTTTTTAAGGCCTTCTACGCGTTCACCGAACGCCTTGTAATAAGCTGCGGTGTCCACCCCTAACGCTTTCTCGTTTTCGAGAAAGGTGTCAACGCTGCTTCGCCGATCCGCTGTCGGTTGAATGAAAAGCCGGAGCGACCCGCCGTGGATGGCTGTCTTTTCCACGTGGTTGAGAGAGAGCCCGTGGCGCTCAAACAGCACCACCAGGGCCGTGACGGAAAAATAGCAAAGATGTTGGTGATAGATCGTGTCGAATTCTAGCTTCTCTATGAGATCAAGAAGATAGGGGGCTTCAATGACGGCAACGCCGGTGTCTTTCAACAGAGCTTTTATGCCCGCGACGAAGCCATTTAAATCTGCCACATGGGCCAGGACATTGTTGGCGAGAAAGACATCGGCTTCGCGTCCCTGTGCTTTTAGCGACTGCGCAAGGTCTTCCGAAAAGAAAGTTTTTAGAGTGGGAACACCCCGTTCTATGGCCTTGTTTGCCGGTCCTTCCGCTGGATCAATGCCCAGCACGCTAATGCCGGAATCGCGGAAGTGATGCAACATGTAGCCGTCGTTACTCGCCGCTTCGATGACCAGGCTGTCTTCCGTTAGCGATTGACTTTTCATGATTGCACGAGCGCTGTCGCCGAAGTGCTTCATCAGATAGGGCGACACGGAAGAATAATAGGGATAGTCATCACAGAATAAGACTTCGGGGGATACGGTTGCGAGAATTTGAACCAAGCTGCAGTTTTCGCAGAACACCAGATCCAGCGGTGCTTTCGGCTCTGGAATGTCCATCGTTTCTTGCGTGAGCAGACGGTCCGCTAACGGTGTTTCACCAAGATCCAAGATCTTTGTGAGCTTTGTTGAGCCACAAGAGCGGCAGCCATCGATAATGTGGAGTGGCGCGTCGATCAGCTTACGCATGGGCGGCCTGCCTTTCGGCAAGGCGAAGGTCTTCGCCGATGGTGCCGTCCGCCATGCGACTGCGAAGATATTTAATCCGGCTGAAGGTTTCTCCTTCAAAGTCGTCAAGCTTTAGGCCGTTGGCAACATAGGTTTCATAAAGCTCGGAGATGCCTTTTTGCGCTGTCCAGGCGGCTGAGAAATTGGGTAGTTGCTGTGTGATTTTAGAGCAATCAACGCGGTAGTTTCTGGTATCCGGTCCGGCATCGGGCGCAAAACTCACGTCGCAATTAGGTACGATCTGGGCCACCAAATCCGCGATCTCACGTATGCGGAAGTTTTCATCATTGCGGCCCACATTGAACGCCGCGTTATGAACGACCTCCCGAGGGGCTTCTAATGCCGCAATGAAGGCGCGCGAAATGTCTGCTATATGCACAATCGGCCGCCAGGGGCTGCCGTCACTTTTCAGATAAACCTGATGTGTCGTAAACGCCCAGGCGGTTAAATTGTTGACCACCAGGTCGAAACGCAGCCGTGGAGAAACGCCATAGGCCGTCGCGTTACGTAGATAGGTAGGCGAAAATGAATCATCCGCAAGAAGAGCAAGTTCCCGTTCGGCAAACACCTTGGATTGGCCGTATGGTGTTACTGGATTGAACTCACTTTCCTCGTTCAGAAAATCATTTCCCGCAGCGCCGTACGTGCTGCAAGAAGACGAAAAGATGAACCGCTGTACTCCGGCTTTCTTTGACAATTCGGCCAAACGCACTGTCGCGCGATAATTAATGTCGAGTGTAAGCTCAGGGTTCAAATCCCCAAGGGGGTCGTTCGACAGTCCGGCCAGGTGAAGAACTGCGTCGAAACCTTGAACATCACCAAGTTCTACGTCGCGGACGTCTTTTGTGATGCTCGGGATGGTGACAGGGGGCCCGGAATAGACACAAGGGTCGAACAATCCGCTGTCCAGCCCCACCACGTCATAGCCGGCGGTCACAAGCATTGGGGCCAATATAGACCCGATATATCCCTGATGGCCTGTTAGAAGAATGCGCATAGACTTTGCCGCCTGTTTCGTCTGGGGAGACTTTAGCATTACCTAATGAGATTGCATTCCGGTAAAGCCTTGTCACCGGCCAGTCGGTCAAGCACGGCACCGTCAAGATAATTTGCCGGGCCGCGACGCGTTTTCCAATCTAGTTTATCAGCAATGCACGTAAGGTGTTGGCACCGTCTGTGGATGCCAGCACGGTCGCCAATGCGACAAATCCCGCCAAAATCACGTATTCAATAACATTTGCACCGCGTTTGTTCACGATGAAACGCGTAACAAGCTTGCTCATGGCAAACCCCCACTATGACACCCATTGATCCAATATTTTGGTTTTGTGCCACTTTGAAGCAGAGATTGTGCCAAGATATTTCGGTGGTTTCTGTCGGTAGATCTGTCCCTGAATGAAACGGCCTCTCGATTTGACCGTTGTTTGTCTCAGTTTGAGACGGTCGTGGTCCATTCTGAAACTAGAGCCGTGGATCCACGAGGATTTTGACTTCTTCTGGCGCGGTCGCAAGGCGCGCGAACGCATCATTAATACCGCTCAGGGGCACCGTTGACGTGTGGAGTGGCCCTAGCTGAAGGCGCCCGTCAGCAACCAAGTTTTGAGCGACCTCGAATTCTTCCCTGAGGTAACCAAGCGATGCAACCAATTCAACTTCCTTGATAAGCCAATTTCCGGCGTTAATCTCTACGGTCTTGTCCGGAAAGCCGACCAATGAGACGACGCCCCCGCGCCGACACAGATCGGCCGATTGTGCGATCGTGGGGGGAATGCCGGCACATTCGTAGACAATGTCTGCCCCATCTTTTCCAACATGCTGTTGAATTTTCTCTGAAATATCATCTGTGGTCGGATCGAGGATGAGATCCGCACCTAGTTTTTCTCCGAAAGCGCGGCGAGAGGCTTGTGGTTCGACAAGAATAATCGTACCGGCACCTGCAGCTTTTGCGCATTGAAGTGTCAGCAGTCCGATCGGACCAGCGCCTAAGACAACGACGCTATCACCAAGATTCATTGGTGTGCGGCGAACGGCATGAACGGCAACGGTCGCGGGTTCCAGCATTGCCGCTTCGATGTCCGAGACGCCCTTTTTGACGCCATATAGCCGTGCGGCATCAATCGCGATGGAGGGGGCAAACCCTCCATGGGCGGCGGCCATCGGGCCGATGCCAATCAATCCCATAAACGCGGTTTCGCAAAAGGACGTTTCCCCGCGACGACATGCTGCACACTGGCCGCAGGCCCCGGAGACGCCGATGGCGACCCGGTCGCCTTCTTTAACATGTGAAATACCGGATCCAACTGCGCTGACATTTCCCATCCATTCGTGGCCGCAGATCGCTGGATTGTAGTCTTCGCCGGATTGGTACGCATGCAAATCAGTTCCGCAAATTCCGCAATAGGCGATATCCACCACAGCTTTGCCATCGCTTGGTTCTGGCGTCGGCATGTCGACAAGTTCCAGCTTATTTTTCCCGGTTACCAATGCAGCTTCCATGGTGGTCTCCTCTTATTCTGTTGGAGGCATTACGAAGGAAGCACAAACCGGGGTCAAGCAAGACCCTCATGTCTTCACGAAATCTCGCTAAATTGCAAAAAAGGGATTGAGCCGAGGGGATAAAGCGCTCTATTTTGCGCCAAACCGCAGGTGTTTTGTGGTAAAGAATCAATATGGTTAGCGACCGGCAGGAATAAGGAGCGCATAGAATGAGCGATACTAAGCAAGACGATGAAACGCAGGAGCGGATCACGGTGCTTGCCAAGGAATTTCTTCCGGCCGCCATGGAATATCACCGCAGAAACATGGGTGAAAAAGGCTACGAACTTGAAGGTCGCATTACCCAGCGCCGCTTCATGATGATTGAAGGAATGGGCGAACCAAACGACCTTTTTGAGGGCGAAGTTTTCTACGCGGCCACATTTGTTAAAAAGGGATCCGGTTCTAGCTGAGTTAGAATCTCCCCCGAAAAACCGGTGCACGCTTAAGCCTGGCCTGAAATTTCTGGCGCAGCCCTGGCGCGCGGCCTATTGAGCTGCGCTCATCACTACTCTCGAACGGAATCCCCATGGCATCTTATCAATATGTCTATGTAATGCAGGATCTGTCGAAAACCTTCACGGGTGGAAAGCAGGTCTTGAAAGACATTCGTCTTTCATTTTTCCCAGGCGCGAAAATTGGCGTCATCGGTGTCAACGGGGCCGGTAAGTCAACATTACTCAAGATCATGGCCGGTATCGATACTGAATTCCAAGGCGAAGCTTGGGCAGCAGACGGCGTAAAAGTCGGATATTTGGCTCAAGAGCCCGAACTTGATCCGTCCAAAGATGTTCTGGGAAATGTGATGGACGGGTTGGGGGAAACCGCCGCGCTCGTGGCTGAATTTGAAGAACTTTCAGCGAAATTCGCTGAGCCGATGGATGATGATGAGATGAATGATCTCATTGCACGTCAGGCTGAAGTTCAAGAAAAGATTGATGCGGCAGATGCGTGGGACCTCAGCAATCGGGTGGAAATGGCAATGGACGCATTGCGGTGTCCGGCTGGCGATGCAGATGTGACCAAACTTTCTGGTGGTGAGCGCAGGCGTGTTGCCCTATGCCGGTTGTTGCTGGAAAAGCCTGACATGCTGCTCCTGGACGAACCAACCAACCATTTGGACGCAGAATCAGTTGCATGGCTTGAAAACTACCTGAAGGACTATGCGGGCACCGTCATGCTGATTACGCACGATCGGTATTTCCTCGACAATGTAACCGGCTGGATCCTGGAGTTAGATCGGGGGCAGGGCATTCCGTGGGAAGGGAATTACTCGAGTTGGTTGGAACAAAAACAAAAGCGACTGGCGCAAGAAGGATCCAAGGAAGAAGCTCGGCAAAGGACATTGTCTCGCGAATTGGACTGGATCCGGTCAAGTCCACGGGCTCGGCAAGCCAAAAGCAAAGCGCGGATCCGCGCGTATGAAGAACTTCTGGCTCAGTCGGGCGAGGAAGGACCAGGTACCGCCCAAATCGTTATTCCAGCGGGGCCCCGTCTGGGGGATTTGGTGGTTGAGGCCGAGCATTTGCGAAAAGGGTTTGGCGATCAGCTTCTGATCGATGATTTATCTTTCAAATTACCTCCAGGCGGCATTGTCGGGGTCATTGGCCCGAATGGTGCGGGCAAGACGACGCTCTTCCGAATGCTGACCGGTCAGGAGGAACCTGACGCCGGCTCTCTCAAATGCGGCGAAACTGTCGTCATGGGCTATGTGGATCAAAGCCGCGATGCATTAAAGCCGGACGCAACTGTGTGGGAGGAAATCTCTGATGGATTGGATGTGCTTCCCCTTGGCAAGCGCGAGGTTCACAGCCGCGCCTATGTGAGTGCGTTTAATTTCAAAGGACCAGACCAGCAGAAGAAAGTGGGGCAGCTTTCCGGCGGGGAACGTAACCGCGTCCATCTGGCGAAAATGCTGAAATCAGGTGCCAATCTGTTGCTGCTTGACGAACCGACCAATGACTTGGATGTGGATACCTTAAGAGCGCTTGAAGACGCGCTAGGAGACTTTGCAGGGTGTGCGGTTGTTATCAGTCACGATCGCTGGTTCTTAGATAGGATCGCGACCCATATCCTTGCGTTTGAAGGCGACAGTAATGTGGTTTGGTTCGAGGGAAACTACCAGGACTATGAGGCTGACTACAAACGCCGGTTCGGCACCGAAGCCGAGCGGCCTCATAGGATCAAATACAAAAAATTCGAACGTTAACGAGATGCCTTGAGCTTTAGGCTGGCTGCTGCAGCTCGCCTTTCAGAAAATCGATTAGTGCGCTTACTTGTTTGCCATTGTTGTTGATGAACGAGACAAACTGTTCACGTTGTTCGAGAGCCATGGAAATGCCTTCGATACGCACATCCACAATCTTGTAGCCTTGGCCGCTATTGCGCACCTGCCAATCCACACGGAACTTGGAACTGTCGGACTGAATGTTCGAATTCACCATCACTTCTTTTTCGTTCACCGCATTTGCGCCGGTGATGTCGAATGTTTCGCCCGAGTATTGCCCCAGACGCTTGGCGTAGATGTTGACAACGTATTCACGGAATAATGCTTGGTATTCCTGCAGGCGGTTTTCGGCCTTCATTTGTTTGGCGTATCGGCCCAAAACAAACCGGCCAATTCTGTTCAAGTCGGCACCGGACTTAAAGAGAGTTGCAAATTTCTCGCGACGCGCTTCTGGAGCGGCATCTTTGTCCTGTAAAATTTCGAGAGTTTGGTTGGCGAGCCCCTCCACGAAGGTTTTGGCTTCATCGACCGTTGCGTGCGCTGGCGCCGCCGTGCCCAAGCAAGCCGCGAAAAAGGCAAACAACACAGCGTATCTGAACTGGAATGCCCGGATGACACTCTTTGGCATGGGACTCATCGTAAACCACCTCACTTATGCCTGCATGATCAGGCTAATTTAGGGCATAGATTGCCAAATTAAAGCTGACTGCAAAATGAACAGTCGAGTTATTGGTCGGGTGCGGGCGTTTCTTCATTATCGAAGGACTCAAACTCGTCTTCACCGTCATCAAATGATGGTAAATCGTCGTAGCTGGAGGCTCCGTTCAAAATCGCGTCGCGCCGGCTTTGTTGGTACAAACTGCGCAGAGACGCGTAGGGATCCAGCGATGTTTCTTCAATTTGCTTGAGGCCCGGCCGCGCACGAGAGTAGGCGTCGATACCATCTACGCCGGTAATGGCAACCGGAACCCAAATGAGCTGCATGTCATCCCAGTCGATATAGGTGACTGGGTCGAAGGCCGTATCGACGGCCCTGCCAAGGCCATCTCGCAACGTGGTGGGGCCTAAGAATGGGATAAAGAAATAAGGACCGGAGCCAACACCCCAAACAGCCAAAGTTTGTCCGAAATCTTCCCGGTGGAATTCGTGGCCCAGCTTACCTGCCACGTCGAACATGCCGCCGAGTCCAACTGTGGAATTTATGCCAAACCGAGTAACCGTCGTGCCGGCCCGCTTCCATTCAGTTTGCAGCAGGTCATTGGCTAAAATAACTGGCGTATCTGCATTGTTTAGGACGTTCCGAAAGCGATTCCTAATCTGCCGCGGGAATATTGTTGTGTACCCCACCACGACCGGGCCGAATATATATTTGTCGAGCTTCTGATTGACGCCGTATGACCAGCGATTGAAACCTTCGTAGGGGTCGTTGATCTCAAGATCTGATTCTTCCACTCGTGACGTCGAACACGCCCCAAGCAAAAGGGCACTCGTCAACACCATCGCCAATGTCGCGCGCCCTGATTTCATCGAAAGCTTGGGCATCCATCGCCCAATTGGGCCGCCGAAACGCGTAAAATCCATACTGATCTGAAGCTCCCCAATCACCGCCGCTTGTGGTGCTGCCCAATTGACCCTAGCAGAACCGGCTGTGTTGTTCTTTCTCAAGAAATCAACGGCCGTATTACACTCCACAAATGCGGTTTAATGCCGATTGGTTAACATATTCAGAGCCCTCAAACCAGCCACGCATAGGGTACTCGCGTTCAATTTCGCGGTATTTGTTGCTCAGACAGCTCAGAAATTTTTGATTTCCGTCTAAAATTTAGATATAGATAACCACATAAAGATATGTTTATATAATTTAACTAGGCGGCCACCTGAGCGGGACCCATGGAACATTTGATATCTGGACTTCGCGCGGCAGGTGAGCCGACACGATTGCGTTTGTTAAACCTGCTTTCGAAGACCGAACTCACTGTGTCCGATCTCACCCATATCCTCGGGCAAAGTCAGCCCCGGGTTAGTCGGCATTTGAAACTACTCTGCGAGGCGGGATTAATCACCCGTTTTCGAGAGGGGGCTTGGGTCTTTTACAAGCTGGTTCGCCCACCGAAGACCAATGGTCCTGGAGATCCCGATCAGGCGTCAAAGGAGTTTTTGCCGCCGGCCCTGGCGTCATCGCTTGTTGACCTCATTCCTCAAAATGACATTACGGTTCTGCGCGATTTGGATCGATTGGAGGCGGTGAAGCAGAAACGCGCTGCTGATGCCGCAGCTTACTTTGCCAAGAACGCGGAAGAGTGGGGACACATCCGCTCTCTATATTTGCCTGAAGATGATGTAGAAGCGGCCATTGTAGAGCAAGTGGGCGATCGGAAGATTGACATGTTGCTCGATCTCGGCACCGGAACCGGTCGTATATTGGAAATCCTCGCCGACATTTATGACGAAGGCGTGGGCGTGGATCTGAGCCACGAGATGCTTGGTGTTGCGCGTGCAAATCTTGAACGCGCTGGGCTATCGAATGCTTATGTGCGCTTTGCGGATCTGTATGCGCTTCCGTTTGAGGGCAATAGTGTCGATCTCATAACGATCCATCACGTATTGCATTTTTTGGAAGAACCGGCGTCGGCCCTTGCCGAGGCGGCCCGTGTCTTGAAACCCGATGGTCGATTGCTGATCGTCGATTTCGCTAAACATGACGTAGAAGTGTTGCGCGACGAACACGCGCACAGACGTTTAGGGTTTGATAGCAGCGAAGTGAGGACATGGCTTGAGGATTGCGGAATGACCATCGAAAAGACCTGTCAGTTACCGCCGGCTGATCCCGACAAGCAGCTCACGGTGACCCTGTGGCTCGGTCACCAAAAGACAAACACAAAACATACGCGTAAATTGGAACAAACCTCATGAGTCAAAGCGGCAAGACACTGCTCGAAACACTCAGACATGGCGGGTTGCTGTCAAAGAACTTTGGCGCAGACGCCAATCTTAAAATTTCTTTCGAGTTTTCACCCCCGAAAACCGATGAGCTAGAAGAAAAGCTTTGGGTTGCGATCAAACGGTTAGAACCCCTTCATCCGAGCTTTGTCTCTGTAACATATGGGGCCGGTGGATCGACGCGCGAGCGAACACATTCAACTGTCAAAAGAATTGTAGATGAAACCAGTTTAAAACCGGCCGCACATTTGACCTGTGTAGGCGCGGATCAAGGTGCCGTGGATGATGTCGTGCGGAGTTATTGGGACGCCGGTGTCAGGCACATTGTGGCACTACGCGGGGATCCGCCAACGGGTATTGGCACGAAATATGAGCCGCACCCTGGGGGATATGCCGGTAGCCCGGAATTGATTGCAGGCATCAAGAGCATCGGTGATTTTGAGGTAAGTGTGGGGTGCTACCCTGAACAGCATCCAGATGCCCAAACCGCGCAAAGCGATATCGATACGCTGAAACGAAAAATCGACGCCGGCGCAGACCGCGCGATCACCCAATTCTTCTTTGATCCGGATGTTTATCTGCGTTTTCTGGACCGCGTACAGGCGCAGGGAATCGACATTCCGATTGTTCCAGGCATCATGCCGGTGAATGGCTTTAAAGGTGTCCGCCGCATGGCCGAAGCCGCCGGCGCGTCTGTACCTGATTGGCTTATTGAGTTGTTTCAGGGGCTGGAGAAGGATCCCGAAACGAGAAAGCTGGTGGCTGTGTCTTTGGTGGTGGAACAATGCTTACGGCTTCGTGAAGCCGGTATCGACCAGTTTCACTTTTACACCATGAACAAAGCCGATTTGACCTATGCGATCTGCCACATTCTTGGCGTTCGCGCCCAAAATCAGTCATCAAACTAAATTTGGATAAAGAGATGTCTTCGCATCAAACTCGAACACGTGCGCTTGAAGAAGCAATCAGATCCCGCATTCTCATTCTAGACGGTGCCATGGGGACGATGATCCAAGGTTATTCGCCGGATGAGAAAGCCTATCGCGGTGACAGGTTCGATAACCACACGGATGACCTCAAGGGAAACAATGATCTTTTGTCGATCACTCAGCCACAAATCATTCGTGAAATCCATACGGCCTATTTGAAAGCGGGTGCGGACATTGTCGAGACGAACACGTTCAATGCTACGTCGATTTCCCAAGCCGACTATGCGCTTGAGCACCTGGTCACCGAATTGAACTTTGAAAGCGCCCGCCTGGCACGGGAGGCGTGTGACGAAGTGACAGCTCAAAATCCGGATCGTCCCCGATTTGTTGCAGGGGTGCTAGGCCCAACGAATCGAACCGCATCTATTTCTCCAGACGTCAATGATCCGAGCCTTCGCAACGTTACGTTTGACGACTTGAGGATCACCTACAAAGACGCAACAAAAGCCCTGATAGAAGGTGGGGCCGACATCATCTTGGTGGAAACGATCTTCGATACGCTCAACGCCAAGGCGGCATTGTTTGCGGTTGAAGAAGTGTTCCAAGAGCTTGGCTATCGGTTGCCGATCATGATCTCGGGGACCATTACAGATTTGTCGGGTCGTACCCTGTCGGGACAGACCAGCGAAGCTTTTTGGAATTCAGTCCGTCATGTGAACCCATTTAGTGTGGGGCTGAATTGTGCTCTTGGTGCCAAGGAGATGCGCCCGCATGTGGCGGATCTATCGCGTGTTGCAAATACAAATGTCAGTGCACATCCTAATGCGGGCTTGCCGAATGAATTTGGTGCCTATGACGAGACACCCAATGATATGGCCGTGATGCTGAATGAGTTTGCCTCCAGCGGCTTGCTCAATATTGTGGGTGGATGCTGCGGCACGACACCCGACCATATTGAAGCGATCGCTGCGGCCGTAGAAAATGTGACACCACGGACGACACCCGAGCGGCCGCAGCGTCTTTATCTTTCTGGGCTTGAGCCCTTCGAAGTAGGGCCAGACACGAATTTCGTCAATGTGGGGGAGCGTACCAACGTCACCGGCTCCGCGCGATTCCGGAAGCTCATCACCAATGGTGATTATGAAAAGGCACTTGATGTTGCGCGGGGACAGGTCGCGAATGGCGCGCAAATTATTGATGTGAACATGGACGAAGGCATGCTCGACAGCCAAAGTGCCATGACCAAGTTTCTGAACCTAATTGCATCGGAACCGGATATTGCGCGCGTGCCGATCATGATTGACTCGTCCAAATGGGACATCATCGAAGCCGGACTGAAATGTGTGCAGGGCAAAGGTGTGGTGAATTCCATCAGTCTCAAGGAAGGTGAAGAACCGTTCTTGGATCAAGCGCAGCTTGTCAAGAAATATGGCGCCGCTGTGGTTGTGATGGCATTTGATGAGGTTGGCCAAGCGGATACCGCCGAACGCAAGTTCGAAATCGCAAAACGGTCCTACGATTTGCTGACGCAAAAGATTGGCTTCCCACCGGAAGACATCATTTTTGACCCAAATATTTTTGCGGTGGCAACCGGGATCGAGGAGCATAACAACTACGGCGTCGATTTTCTTGAAGCGACAAAACGTATTCGCTCTGAATTGCCGCACGCCCATGTATCCGGGGGCGTTTCGAACTTTTCGTTCTCGTTCCGCGGTAACGAACCTGTGCGCGAAGCAATGCATGCTGCTTTTCTGTATCATGCCATTCAAGCAGGCATGGATATGGGCATTGTGAATGCCGGTCAATTGGCGATTTATGAAGACATTCCGGAAGAACTTCGGGAACGCGTGGAAGACGTTCTGCTGAATCGCCGCGACGATGCAACGGAACGCTTGTTGGATGTCGCGGAGCAGTTCCGTGGCGAAGGGCGAAAAAAGAAAGTTGAAGACCTGACCTGGCGCGAAGGGGACGTGTCGGAACGATTGAAGCACGCCCTCGTTAACGGGATCACCGAATATATTATTGAGGATACTGAAGAAGCGCGTGTCGCGTCGGAACGCCCACTCCATGTGATTGAAGGCCCGCTTATGGGCGGCATGAATGTTGTGGGAGACTTGTTTGGCGCCGGTAAGATGTTCTTACCGCAAGTTGTTAAAAGCGCGCGCGTGATGAAGCAGGCCGTGGCTCACCTCATTCCATTTATGGAAGAAGAAAAGGCGCGCGCTGGTGACGCCGCACCGCAAAGTAATGGCAAGATCCTAATGGCGACTGTGAAAGGCGATGTGCACGACATTGGCAAGAATATTGTTGGCGTTGTTCTTCAATGTAACAATTTCGAAGTGATCGATCTTGGCGTGATGGTGCCTGCTCAAAAAATTCTCGATGAAGCCAAAAAGCATAATGTGAACATTATTGGTTTGTCTGGGTTGATTACGCCAAGTTTGGATGAAATGTGTCACGTAGCGGCCGAAATGGAACGGGAAGGCTTCGATATCCCGTTGTTGATCGGCGGCGCCACCACCAGCCGTGTGCATACGGCCGTTAAGATCCATCCTAATTATGAACGGGGCCAAACTGTCTATGTAACGGATGCGTCGCGTGCTGTCGGTGTGGCGTCAAGTTTGGTTGCTGAAGATCAGCGGGCAAATTATATTGACGAAATCCGATCGGAATATCGCACCATCGCGGAAAATCATGCGGCGGCAAATTCAAACTCTAAGCGGCAGCTGATTGAGCAAGCACGCGAGAACCGCCTAGCCGTTGATTGGAACGGCTACACTCCCCCTGTTCCTAAACAAATGGGCTTGACTGTTTTTGATGACTACGATTTGTCGGAACTTGCGCGATACATTGATTGGACTCCGTTCTTCCAGTCTTGGGAACTTGCCGGAAAATATCCGCAAATTCTAGAAGATGAGAAGATCGGTGAGGCCGCGCGGACCTTGTTCGCGGATGCTCAAGAAATGCTGGCGCGTATCATTGATGAGAAATGGGTAACGGCCAAGGGTGTTGTGGGCATGTGGCCGGCAAACTCGGTCGGAGATGATATTGAAGTTTATGCGGGCAACGATCGGGATAATCCAAGCCAAACGCTCCACAGTCTACGGCAACAAATGGCGCGCCGTAACGATCGTGCAAACTTTGCCCTTGCTGATTTTGTGGCACCTAAATCCTCTGGTCTTGCCGACTATATCGGCGGATTTGCCGTAACCGCCGGTATTGGCGAGGACGAGGCTGCGAAGCGGTTCGAGGATAAGAACGATGATTATTCCTCTATTCTGGTAAAGGCCCTCTGCGACCGGCTTGCGGAAGCCTTTGCGGAACGCATGCACGAACGGGTCCGCCGCGAAATCTGGGGTTATGCATCGGATGAGAATTCGACGGTGGAAGATCTGATTGCCGAGAAGTATCAAGGCATCCGGCCCGCACCGGGATATCCGGCCCAACCGGACCACACTGAGAAAGCGACTCTGTTTGAATTGCTGGACGCCGAAAAGAATGCCGGTATTCGATTGACAGAGAGCTTTGCCATGTGGCCGGGATCATCCGTCAGTGGGCTGTATTTCTCACATCCGCAGAGCCAGTACTTTGGTGTTGGGAAAATCGAAGAAGACCAAGTTGCGGATTACGCGCAACGAAAAGGCATGAGCCAAGAAGAAGCGGAACGCTGGCTGTCGCCCATTTTGAATTACACGCCCACTCGCGCGTAGCGTTTTAGGTGATCTCCCAAGTAAAAAGGGCGGCGCTGATTTGGCGCCGCCCTAATTCTTTTACCCCTTCTGTCCCTCTGCAAGAGTGCGGATAGAAGTGCTCGAATAGATGGGTGTTACAGCACGCCCATCACAATCGCACCGATAAACGCAAACACAACGCCAGTCGCAATATAACCGAGATCCATGTCGCTATGCCTTCCGAGGTTTAAGTTGGCGCGAATTCTGCCTGCTAAATACCAAGACGCAAACAAAATTCGATGCTGCATCGCGACAATTCGAACTGAATGGTTAGCGTTTCATTAGGGAGGTTCAAATCAGCTTTTCATTGATGTGTCAAAAACCCGATTATGCAGTTGAAAACGCTATCTTTTTTCATTGTGCGCATTTGCGATTTATTTGCAGTCTTGTTAAAGCGGCACGCTTGCTTTGTGTGAATTTTTTTCTGTCGAATCGTTATAACAGAGCAAATATCGCGATATGTCGCGCCATATCGGCATTACTGGTTTTTTGCATCACCGAATCCGCCACCGCCAGGTGTTTCGATGATGATGCGATCGTTTTCAGACAAGGATACTTGATCGCAGCCTTTCATTGATCGTGTTGTCCCATCGTGAAGGACGATCTTGTCAACTCCTCCGACAGCGGATGTTCCCCCGCTAAGACCAAAGGGTTTTGTCGTTCGACGAGATGCGAGCAGAGAGACATCCATGCCTTCCAAAAAGCGAAGTTCTCGCCGCGTTCCGTTTCCGCCGATAAATTCTCCCTTGCCGCCGGTATCCTCTCTTATTTCAAAAGATTCCAGTCTAACTGGAAACCGAAATTCCAATACTTCTGGATCGGTGAGGCGCGAATTGGTCATATGCGTGTGGACGGCGCTCGTACCGTTGAACCCATCGCCAGCACCGGATCCGCCGCATATGGTCTCGTAATATTGGTGGCGGTCGTTGCCAAAAGTCAGATTGTTCATAGTGCCTTGCGCAGCCGCCATAACACCGCAGGCGGCAAATAGGGCATCGGTCACGGCTTGGCTTGTTTCTACATTACCGGCGACTACAGCTGCCGGAAACTCAGGATCCAACAATGACCGTTCGGGGATTATGATTTTTAGGGGTTTGAGACAGCCATCATTTAAAGGGATGTCCTCTCCCACCAAACAGCGAAAAACATACAGAATGGCGGCTCGGGTGACCGCCGACGGTGCATTGAAGTTGGTGTCTGATTGTGAGCTTGTTCCGGTAAAGTCGATGGTGGCTTCCCGGTTCTTGCTATCAACCTCGATTGATACACGAATAAGGTCGCCATTATCTGTGGTGATTTCAAATTGACCGCTCTGCAGGCGGTCCAGCACCCGCCGCACAGATTCTTCCGCGTTGTCCTGGACGTGTGCCATGTAAGACTGGACCACATCCAGCCCATAAACCGCCACAAGGTTTTTCAGTTCGTCGATCCCCTTCTGGCAGGCGGCAACCTGAGCTTTAAGGTCCGCTACATTCTGTTGGGGATTGCGGGCTGGATAGGGTTCAGATGACAAAAGCTCGATGAGTTCGACTTCGCGAAAACGTCCGTTCTCCACCAATAGAAAATTGTCGATCAGCACACCCTCGTCCTGAATTGACTTTGAATGTGCTGGCATGGACCCCGGCGAGATGCCGCCGATGTCAGCATGGTGCCCTCGAGCGGCGACGTAGAATGTGACGTTTGTTCCTTGGTCATCAAACACAGGGGTGACAACCGTAATGTCCGGCAGGTGCGTTCCACCATTGTACGGATTGTTGAGGACGTAGGTGTCCCCCGCCTTTAGCTTAGCCCCAACGGCGCGAATAACCGATTTGACGCTTTCACCCATTGACCCCAAATGCACCGGCATGTGTGGGGCGTTGGCCACCAGATTGCCTGTCGAATCGAAAATGGCACAGGAAAAGTCCAGGCGTTCTTTTATGTTCACCGAATGGGCTGTTTTCTCCAGCGCGTATCCCATCTGTTCGGCAATGCTCATAAACAGACTGTTGAACACTTCCAACATTATCGGATTGACAGTCGTCCCGGCGACGGGGAGGTGCGATAGGGGCTTCATCCGAGCGAGTACCACATTGCTGTCATAGATTTTGGCAGCCCATTCAGGTTCCAGCGTGATGCTGCTCAACGGATCAGAGATGATGGCCGGCCCTTCAATTGTCACGCCTGCTGTTAGCTCTTGGCGTTGAAAAATTGGCACGTCTGACCAATTGCCGTCGGCAAAGAGGGCGCCAGTCTCCTGAGTGGTTGGAGAAGCACTACCTTGCTCACGGCGAGATGAAACAGTTTCCTTGATCGGATCATTGTCTGTGTTCCCAACGCTTTCGATGGCGACGGCTTCCAGGATGAGCGCCTTGGTCGGGTCGACAAACCCGAATTCCGCACGGTGTTTCTCCTCAAAAGTTTTCGTCATGTCAGCGAAGGGGCCAAACGCAACATCCACAGGATTGTCCGTCCCCGCATATTTCAGAAAAGCATGTCGATGGTGTGTAATCCGATCGGGAGCGACGCCTTGCCGCTCCACCTCATGTGTTGTCTGTTTTTGGAGTGTCGCGAGCGTGTCTTCCGCTTGAGTAACCGCCTGTTCGGAAAGAGGTAACTCTAAGGCTTGTTCACGATGGGCGCCGATGTCAGCAAGCCCCATGCCGTAGGCAGACAGAACACTTGCATGTTGATGGATGAGAATGGTTTCAATGCCCAAGGCGTCCGCTACCTGGCAGGCGAGCTGACCAGCAGCACCGCCGAAGCAGACCAGGGCGTGCGTGGTCACGTCATGACCGCGCTGTACTGAAATCTTCTTGATGGCTTGTGCCATGTTTTGGACGGCGATTTTTGTGAAACCCTCAGCGATCTCAACCGGTGTTAATTCACCTCCAATGTCGTGGGCCAGTTCCTCAAATTTCTTGAGGACGGCACTCTGGTCGAGGGGCGCGTCCGCTTGGGCGCCAAATATTTTGGGAAACTGACTGACCTGAATACGTCCTGTCATGACATTCGCATCGGTTACCGCAAGGGGGCCACCCCGCCTATAGCAAGCGGGCCCTGGATTGGCACCAGCGGATTCGGGTCCGACGCGCAGTCGAGCGCCATCATACTGAAGGATCGAACCGCCGCCGGCGGCAACCGTGTGAATCTGCATCATGGGTGCACGAATGCGCGTACCGGCGACCACTGTTTCCAAGGTGCGCTCATAGGCACCCCCGTAATGCCAAACATCGGTGGAGGTACCACCCATATCAAAACCGATGAGGCGATCGTATCCCAGTGCTTGCGCACACTTCACCCCACCCACGACACCGCCCGCGGGCCCCGATAGAATGGCGTCCTTACCTTGGAACTGGTCCGCTTGTGTGAGATCGCCGTTCGATTGCATGAAGTATAGAAGCGCGCGATCCTTGGAGCCAACCTCGCTCTCTACTTTATCGATATAAGCTCTCAGAACAGGGGACAAATACGCATCTGCAACGGTTGTATCTCCCCGTCCAACGAATTTCATCAGAGGGCTGACTTCATGACTTGTCGATATCTGTGTAAATCCGATGTCGCGCGCGATCTCGGTGGCCATCTTTTCGTGGCGCGTGTATTTGTACCCATGCATAAAGACGATGGCGATAGACCGAAGACCATCTGCATAGGCGGCTAGAAGGTCTGTTCGAAGCTTTGCTTCATCCAGGGGCGTCACAACATTGCCGTTGGCGTCGACACGTTCGTTTGCTTCGACCACATGCGCATACAGCATCTCAGGCAGCTCGATTTTAAGTGCGAACAGATCGGGGCGATTTTGGTAGCCGATGCGCAAGGCATCGGCGAAGCCCTGTGTCGTTAGCAATAGAGTGGGAGTGCCTTTGCGTTCAAGCAGCGCATTTGTGGCAACCGTTGTTCCCATTTTGACCGCCGCGATTTTTTCTCTGGGAATTGGTTGGGTATGGGCAACCTTGAGTACCTGTCGAATGCCCGCGATTGCCGCATCGTCGTAACGTTCCGGGTTCTGAGAAAGCAGCTTGTGAACAGAAATGTCGCCATTAGGCGCTTTCGCGACAACATCGGTGAATGTGCCTCCCCGGTCGATCCAAAAATCCCATTTGCCGGAGGTTCTCGTCATACGAAAAAGGCCGATTCGTTTTGTGCAAAATCGCGCACTTGTTTGGCATGGAAGGGCAACTGAGGCAATGCGCTCAGTCGCCTTTGTCCCCGTTTTGATGTACACCTACATAAATGTCGATTTTGGGAAAAATAGCTGATGCACTGACAGGACTTGCGGAAAGCAGTCCGTTGAGTGGTCTGATCGGTCAGGTGGCAAGTCATCTCGGCATCGATATCTCGCCCTCGGATGCGTCTGACGGGGGCAAGAACCAGGTCGCTTTCACAATCGCGTTCATCTCCCTTTCCGCAAAGATGGCCAAAGCAGATGGTCTGGTAACGGATGACGAGGTGGAGGCCTTTCGTGAAGTCTTTGACGTAAAGCCATCTGAATTTCGCAACGTGGAGCGTGTGTTTAATTTCGCGCGCCAAGATGTGGCGGGTTTTGATGCCTATGCCCGGCAGGTTGCGGGACTTTTCAAGAGCAATCCCGGGATATTGGAAGACGTCTTGGACGGCCTGTTCCATATTGCTAAAGCCGACGGTGTTTTTCATGAGAATGAATTATTATATCTTCAAAGTGTTGCCGAAATCTTTGGTTTTTCCGACGGTGAATTTGCCCGTATCAAAGCAAGCCATTTGGGGCCGGATGAGGCCGACCCTTACCTGATCCTTGGTATTGACCCGTCCATTTCGGACGATGGGCTTCGCCGGGCGTATCGGCGGTTGGTGCAGGAAAATCATCCCGACCGATTGATCGCCCGTGGGGTTCCGGAAGACTTTATTGAGTTGGCAAACCAAAAGCTTGCCGCTATCAACGCAGCATATGATGTCATCATGAAAGATCGTGGCTGACCTTCCTGAGCCAGTAACGACCATCTTCGTCTATTGAGCTCACTGTAAGATCGCTTTCCATGCCGCTTCCTCACCTATTTTTTTGATCGTGATTGCATTCCTCTGGGGATTTGCGCCGATTGTCATGAAAGTGGCGTTCGACTCTGTGCCGCCGCTAATTTTCACCAGTGCCCGCTTCATAATTGTCGGGTTGTTGTTGCTCCCCTTTCTGCGCTGGCACCAAGGTAAAATGCCGTTGATCATCGCGATCGCGTCGACCGTTGGGTGGCTTGAGTTTTCGCTGTTTTTCACGGGATTGGCGATCTCTGGAGACGTCACGCCCGTGGCGGTCGCGGCGCAGTTATCTGTACCCTTCGCCACGATCCTCTCCATCATCATGTTGGGAGAAATTGTCCGTTGGCGCAGATGGACGGGCATTTTGCTTGCCTTCGGAGGGGTCATGTTGTTTTCGTTTGATCCACAGGTAATAGCTTATCTACCCGGGCTCACATTTGCCATTGGTGGCGCTTTGTCCCATGCCATGGCCATGGTTCTGATGCGTCGTATTGATGGGATCGGGGTGTTTGAGATGCAGGCCTGGGTCGCCACCGTTTCGGCGCCGGTTTTACTGATTTTATCATTGATTTTTGAGACCAATCAGATCGCTGCTTTTCAGAGAGCGTCGTGGGGTGTGTGGATGATCCTTTTTTACGGTGCCTTTTTGTCCAGCTTGGTTGCTCACGCCGGTTTTTATTGGATGGTACAGCGGTACGAAGTCACAATTCTTGCGCCCTTTACACTTTTGGCGCCTATTTTCACAATATTGTTCGGTTTCTTGCTTCTCGGCGATCAACTGACCACTCGCATGATCGTGGGAAGTGCCATTACTCTGGTCGGCGTTGCCATTGTAACGTTGCGTACAGACGATTTGAGGGAGTCGGATCCGCTGCCATGACCACAGTTTCGGAGATTATTGAACGGCCATCACCCAACAAAGATGAAAGGGTGGCTGGCCGGCCGGTGGATCACCTGATCCTTCATTACACAGGTATGCAATCTGCTGAAGCGGCTGTGGAACGCCTAACAGACCCTGAAGCTCGCGTGAGCGCCCACTACACCGTTGCAGAAGATGGACGCATCTTTCGGCACGTATCGGAAGAAGAGAGAGCCTGGCATGCGGGAGTTTCCCATTGGCGCGGGGAAGCTGACATGAATGGTGCATCTATCGGCATTGAAATCGCCAATCCAGGCCACGAATTTGGCTATACCGCATTTCCAGATGCGCAAATGAATTCCGTAACTAATCTGTGTAAAGAGGTCTTGAGCCGGCATCCCATTCCAGCGCGCAACGTGATTGGCCATTCCGATGTGGCGCCATTGCGCAAAATGGACCCAGGCGAAAAATTCCCTTGGCAGCGATTGGCTGGCGAGGGGGTTGGATTGTGGCCCCAAGCAGATCGCAGCAGTGATCTTCAGCCGTTAGGGCCGATGACCTCATCGCCGGTAGTGCGGTTGCTTCAGCAAGATTTCGAAGCCTATGGTTACGGTCTCATGGTGAATGGGATGTATGATGCTGCGACACAAGCCGTCGTGACAGCGTTTCAGCGGCATTTCCGTCCGCTTAAGGTCGATGGGATCGCGGACGCCGAAACCCAAGCCTTGCTGAAATCACTTTTGACCCTGCTTGACGGTTGACCGACGGATTGCCACTTTAGACCTGCCAGATGGCCGGATGGTCGCTGCCCGAAAGGGGAGAGGAAAGTCCGGGCTCCACGGAAGCACAGTGCCGGGTAACACCCGGCGGGGGCGACCCCAGGGAAAGTGCCACAGAAAGTAAACCGCCGGCGTGCCGGTAAGGGTGAAAGGGTGCGGTAAGAGCGCACCGCCGTCTCGGCAACGAAACGGGCACGGTAAACCCCACTGGGAGCAAGACCAAATAGGGACGACAAAGGTCAGTTTCCGGACTGTCGTCCGGGTAGGTCGCGTGAGGCGCATGGCAACATGCGCCCTAGAGGAATGATCATCGTTGGACGAATTTCGCCCAATACAGAACCCGGCTTATAGGCCATCTGGTATTTCTGTCCGAAAATCGCCGTTAATAGCGTGTTAACAGGTGATAATGCAGTCTTAACCTACTCAAAAAGTGTCAAAACAACTGATTTTCACAAGGAATCAGGATCCATGGGCAGCCATGGGCTAACCCCCCACATATGGTGTTCGAAAAGTACTTGTTCTAATAATGTTCTATTCTTGTTCTCGCTTAATACTTTTGAGCTTTGTCCGATAACTACCTGAATTTCAACGAATTCTTGGCCGCTCAGTATTGACGGGACATAAAATCCCATGATATCCCAAATAATCCCAACTCGTTGGGCTGGGGTGCCGCTCGGCATCGCGTGGGAGGTCGGCGTTCAGGGTCTTTTGATCGCCGATGGTGATTTGGATTCTAGTGATGGGGGTCTTGGGGACTGTGCGGACATTTGTCTCCACCGTGACCAACAAGATCGATGGTAAGGGCCGTGTCTCTGTTCCGGCACCTTTTCGTCAGGCGCTCGCTTTACAGGGCGCCAGCCATTTCTACTGCTTCAAATCCTTCAACGAGCCTGCTTTGGAAGCCTACGGCCCGTCCTTGATGGAAAAAATCGAGGCACGTATCGGTGATCTTGATCCGTTTAGTGAAGAATACGACCAACTGGTGCGATGCATCCTCGGCGGTTCACAGGAGCAAACCTTTGATGCGGAAGGGCGAACGAAGCTGCCGCCAGCCTTTCTCGATCATGCGAAAATCACCAGTCACGTTGTGTTTGTCGGTATGGGGTTCAAATTTCAGATTTGGGATCCAGCAACACTGGAACCGTTGAATGAGACCGACACGGAGATGGCGCGCCAAGGGCATGGTGTTTTGGGGTCGCGCCCCGCGTCCGCTGGGGGTCACTCATGAGCGGCGCGTTTAAACATACGTCCGTCTTGCTGGATGAAGTCTTGCGCGCAATGGCGCCGGCGAATGGCAAGACCTATATCGACGCGACCTTCGGGCGAGGGGGATATTCCAAAGCCATTTTGTCCGCCTGCACCAATTGCAGGGTCGTTGCTGTTGACCGCGATCCGGATGCTGTTGCCGTTGGGCGTGCGCTGGAAGCCGAACACCCCGACCGCTTCAAAATTGTCGAAGCCAAATTTTCAGAAATTGAAGATGTTGCGCGCTCTCTCGGGTTAGAGGGGGTAGATGGTGTGGCAATGGACATAGGCGTTTCGTCAATCCATTTGGATGACGCCTCCCGCGGGTTTTCGTTTCAGAAAGACGCGCCATTGGATATGCGTATGTCCAGAGATGGCTTAACTGCGGCCGACGTTGTGAATTCGACGCCGGAATCAGACTTAGCAGATATCATTTATCAGTATGGAGACGAACGTCGCTCGCGGCGAATTGCCAAAGAAATTGTGAAACAGCGGACGGCTGCACCGATAGAGACCACCCTGCAGCTTGCGTCGCTTGTTGAGCGTGTGGTGGGGGCGCCTCGCCAGAATCGCCGAATTCACCCGGCGACGAAAACATTTCAGGCGTTACGTATTTTTGTAAACGATGAGATTCACGAGCTTGCTTTTGGCCTTTCGGGTGCTGAGCACATTCTGATCGACGGGGGCTGTCTCGCGGTGGTGACCTTTCATTCGATCGAAGATCGGCTGGCCAAGCAGTTCTTTGCGATCCGCGGCGGATACTCGACGGCTGTGTCTCGTCACCAGCCGCCAATTTCCGATGGGCGTGCGCCGAGTTTTTCGGTCACCTCAAGACGCGCCATCAAGCCAAGCAATGATGAAGTTGCGGCCAACCCGCGCGCCCGCTCTGCAAAGTTGCGTTGGGGGGAACGTACCGGCGCGCCTGCGTTCAAACTTGATCTGGATGAACTTGGCATTGGCAATTTACCGAACAGGAGTGCTGCATGATGTTTCGCGTTGCAAATATTGTGATGGTGTCATTGGCAATTGGAACAGCCTGTTTGAGTTACGCGGTCAAATACGACACCCAAGGCAAGAGCGACCGATTGATTTCGCTGAACAAACAAATTTCTCATGAGATGGAAAGCCTGCGGGTGACCAATGTGGAATGGAATTATCTGACCCGCCCCGAGCGGTTAAAGAAGCTTGCGGATAAAAGGCCTGACTTACAAACGATGAGCCTTTCGCAGATTGTAACCCCGGACGAGGTCGCAGCGCGCGTGCCCCTCAAAGTCGAGGCGAATGTGGATGATGCGCGCGCCCGTCAGCAATTACCGCGACAGAAACCTCCGGTTCCAGCCAAAGGACAACGGCCGTGAAAGACATATCCCTTCCCCACACGGATCAAAAGGGCTCAGGCGTTCATGTTCCCGCGCGGGGATCAAGCCGATTTGCCAACAAGGCAAGTAATAAGATTTTTTTGGAAGGCGAACGCAAACAAATGGTGCAGGGCAGTCGAGACCGCGTCTTCGTGACGGCCATTGTCTTTGTGTGTTGTTTTGTAGTTTTAGGCCTCCGGCTGGTGGATCTCACGGTATTTAAAAGTGGTGAAGCGACGCAAGCGCGGGCCTATGTGCGTGATGAATCGATTGATCGCGCTGAAATCACTGACCGAAATGGTGATGTGTTGGCAACCAATCTGGCGGTGCCGTCTGTCTTTGCGGATTCTCGCGAGATTTGGGATGTGCAGGAAACCGCGACAAAGCTCAAGGGTGTGTTTCCGGAACTTGATGTGGCTCGCTTGACCAAACGCTTGTCTTGCGGGAGCGCCTTTGTGTGGATTAAGCGCGATATCACTCCAAAACAGCAGCAAGAAGTGCACCGATTAGGACTGCCCGGCGTCGGATTTCGCATGGCGTCGCAGCGGGTCTATCCAAACGGATCGGTTGCCGCCCACGTACTGGGATATGTGGACGTCGACAATCGCGGCATTGCTGGTATCGAAAAAACGATGGACGATGCGCTTCAGGATTTGGCGCATGACAGTCAATCCTTAAAACTGTCTCTCGACCTCCGTGCACAACACGCCATGACCGATGAACTGGTTCAGGCCATGGATCGTTTTAAGGCTAAGGCAGCTGCCGGTTTGGTGATGGATGTGCACACTGGCGAGATCTTGTCGATGGTATCGCTGCCTGATTTCGACCCTAATCTTATTGGTCAGTCCGACGGCGACCAGCGTTTTAATCGCGCGACGCTGGGAACGTATGAAATGGGATCGACGTTCAAAACATTCACGGTTGCGATGGCGCTGGATTCCGGGTTCGCCACAATGAATACGCGCTTCGATGCAACGACGCCTATTCGTGTCGGACGATTCTCCATTCGTGATTATCATGCTGAAAACCGCTGGCTGTCTCTGTCTGAAGTATTCCTCCATTCCTCCAACATCGGCTCCGCAAAGATCGCCACCAAAATGGGGGCGGAAGCGCAGCAACAGTTCCTTCGCAAACTGGGACTGCTCAGTCGGGCACCTGTTGAGCTTCCGGAAGTGGGGGCGCCGCTTTATCCGGATCGTTGGGGTGACATCAGTACCATGACGATCTCGTTTGGGCATGGTATCGCCGTCAGTCCGGTTCAGCTGGCCGCGGCGACCTCTAGTCTGGTTAATGGTGGAACGATCGTAAAACCCACGATCCTGAAAAGATCATTCAAATCTAATTCAAAAGGCCGACGGATTGTTTCCAAAAAAACAAGCCAACAGGTGCGAACACTTCTGCGAGATGTGGTCCAAAATGGAACCGGCGGCAAAGCGGAAGTGGCTTACTACGATGTGGGTGGCAAAACGGGTACAGCGGAAAAACCTGGCAAGTCGGGCTACAAGCGGAAAGCCTTATTGTCGTCGTTTTTGGGTGCTTTCCCAATGAACGATCCAAAATATGTCGTGTTTGTAATGTTGGATGAGCCGCAGGGGACGAAAGAAACATATGGCTACGCGACCGGTGGTTGGACGGCTGCGCCAACGGTTGCGAATGTCATAAAACGACTTGGGTTCTTGTTTCCTATGGATCCTGTAACGAAAGAGGGCAAAACGGTTCTCGCTTCTTTCTAGATGACGGCGGCGATGAACTTAAGAGGTTTGGTGGAAGTCAACATGTCAATGACACTCTCTCAGCAAGAGCGCGAAGTGGATGTTGCTGGCCTTGCAGCCGATAGCCGGGCGGTCGAACCTGGATATCTTTTCGCCGCCCTTGCCGGTTCGAATACGGACGGCGCGTTGTACGCCAAAGAAGCGATCGAAAAAGGGGCTGTTGCTGTCCTTTGCTCGCCGAGTGCGTTTGACGAACTCAAAGATGAATCAGCAATCATTATTCCAGATGACAATCCCAGACTAAAGCTCGCGCAAATCGCTGCGCGTTTTTATCCAAGGCAACCTCAGTCAATCGCGGCTGTGACCGGCACAAACGGCAAAACAAGTATCGCGTCATTTGCGAGACAGATTTGGTCTGCTGTCGGATTACGTGCGGCAAGTATGGGGACGCTGGGTGTTGTTTGGGCAGGGGGCGAACGAAAACTGCAACACACAACGCCAGATCCAATTGCGGTGCATGAAGCATTGGATGATCTCAGCGGCCGCGGCATTACCCATTTGGCGCTGGAAGCCTCAAGCCATGGTCTGTCGCAGCACCGATTAGATGGTGTGCGTATCAAGGCGGCGGCGTTTTCGAACCTCACGCGAGACCATTTGGACTATCACGAGAGTTTTGACGCCTATAAATACGCCAAATTTAGATTGTTCGGCGAGCTATTGGCGCCCGGCGGCACCGCCGTTCTCAATGCCGACAGTGACGTTTTTGGTGAACTGGAAGATCTCTGTTGGGGAAGAGGGCAGCGCGTCTTTTCGGTGGGTAATACGGGTAGGGACATTTGTCTAGAATCGTCTCAACGGACACGCCGTGGTCAAACGCTATCGCTTCGGTACAAAGGTCAACCGATCAAAATTGAGCTGCCCCTAGTTGGCGATTTTCAGGCTGCAAATGCTCTATTGGCAGCCGGACTCGTCATAGCGTGTGGTACGCCGGCCTCCGACGCATTTAGCGCACTCAATTTGCTAGAGGGTGTGCCCGGTCGTCTGGAGCATGTTCTCGATACCCGCAACGGCGCGTCGGCATATGTTGATTATGCACACACGCCGGATGCTTTGGCATCGGTGTTAAAGGCACTTCGCCCTCACACAGATGGTAAGCTTCGGGTTGTCTTCGGATGCGGCGGTGATCGCGACAAAGGCAAACGCGCCGAGATGGGGGATATCGCGGAAAAATTGGCGGATCAGGTGATTGTGACCGACGATAATCCGCGCTCGGAAGATCCAGAACAAATTCGGTCTGAGGTCATGCATGGGTGTGCAACGGCCCGAAACATTGGAGATCGTTCCGTTGCCATCGCTGAAGCTTTGAAGAGCTTGGAAGGTGGAGACATATTGGTTGTTGCCGGGAAGGGACATGAAACGGGTCAGATTCTAAAAGAGCGAACCATTGATTTCGATGACCGCCTCGAACTCCACAACGCGGCAGTTTCTCTGAGGATCGTATGACAGCCGGCTCCGACCATCTTTGGACATCAGACAGTGTGGTCGCGGCGACAGGCGGGGCCTGTGCGGAGTCTTGGCATGCCGACGGTGTGTCGATCGACAGTCGGACCGTCAATGAAGGTGATCTCTTCGTTGCGATTGACGGGTTGAACCAAGATGGCCATAAATATGTGGCGAAAGCGTTTGAGAATGGGGCATCGGCCGCCTTGGTTCATCGCCCCGTCGAAAACGCCGACGGTCCTTTGGTGCATGTTGACGACACCCTAGAGGGACTGAATGCCCTGGGGGTGGCGGCCAGAGCGCGGACAAAGGCGCGGATCGTTGCGGTCACCGGGAGTGTGGGCAAAACCAGTACAAAAGAAGCATTACGCGTCGCTTTGGCCGCATCCGGTGCGACGCATGCCTCGGCGGCGTCTTATAACAATCTGTGGGGTGTTCCTCTCAGTCTTGCAAGGATGCCGGCGCCGACGGAATTCGGTGTTTTCGAAGTCGGCATGAACCATGCTGGAGAGATCGCGCCGCTTGTCGCCATGGTTCGCCCTCATGTGGCCATCGTGACAACGGTGCAGCCGGTCCATATCGAATTCTTCGACAGCGTGGACGGCATCGCTGATGAAAAGGGTGAAATCTTCAGTGCGCTCGAAGAGGGCGGGACCGCGATCATAAATGCCGATAATCCGCATCATGAACGATTGAAAAAAATCGCTCAAAATTACAATGCACAAAACGTCCTCAGTTTTGGTACGTCAAAGACTGCGGATATGCGTTTGATCAACGCTGAGACAGCGGACTCTGGATCGAACGTGGTGGCTGAGTTTCAGGGGAAGCGGATTTCTTACCATGTTGGGCTTCCCGGTGATCATTTCGTTGCGAATTCATTGGCTGTTCTAAGTGCTGTCATAGCACTCGGCGGCGACCTTGATGCGGGCGCGCACGCCCTCGCAAGCCTAACACCGACGGAAGGTCGAGGCGTTCGGCACACGATAAAGCTGAACGGTGACTCATTTTTGTTGATTGACGAAAGCTACAACGCAAATCCATCGTCAGTGGCGGCTGCCTTGCGGGTGTTGTCAGATTCGTCACCGTCAGGCGCCGGTCGGCGGATTGCCGTTCTGGGTGACATGTTGGAACTCGGCCAGGACGCCGATACGTATCACCAGCAGCTCAGCGAAAGCCTTCACGAAGATCATATCGATCAAGTGTTCCTGTGCGGGAAGCACATGAAGGCGCTCTGGAACATTCTGCCGAAAGACGTGCAGGGTGCGTACGCAAAAGATTCTGAGTCTCTTATTCAATCGGTCCACAATAGCCTAAGGGGTGGTGACGTGGTGATGGTGAAGGGCTCTCTAGGAAGTCAAATGGGCAAAATTGTGCAGCACCTGTTGGCGCACGCTGCAAATGCCAATTCTGCCGGGGGAGGGTAACCCACCGTGTTATACCATCTATTGTTTCCGCTGAGTGATCAGTTCGGCATATTTAACGTCTTTCAGTACACCACGTTTCGAACGGGCGGTGCCATTATGACCGCTCTATTCGTGAGCTTGTTTTTTGGGCCGCGTATTATCGAAATGTTACGGTCGCGTCAGAGCGCTGGTCAGCCGATCCGTGAGGAAGGGCCTGAATCACATTTGCTTACAAAAAAGGGTACTCCGACGATGGGTGGGTTCCTGATTCTGTTTGGTGTTCTGGTGGGCACTCTGCTTTGGGCTGATCTTACAAACCAATATGTGTGGGCCGTTTTGTTAGTGACAGTGGGCTTTGGCTTTGTTGGGTTTGTGGACGACTATTTAAAGGTCACAAAGAAATCCAGCGACGGCATTTCGGGCCGCCTTAAGCTCGCGTCACAGTTCATGTTTGCGTTTGGCGCGGTTGTTTGGCTGCAATCCATCATGGGACCGGAACTTGGGTCCGCGGTGGCAGTACCTTTTGTCAAAGATTTGCTCATCAATCTCACTTGGTTCGGGTTTATCGTTTTTGCCATTTTGGTGATCGTTGGCGCGTCCAACGCGGTGAACCTGACCGATGGCTTGGATGGGTTGGCAATCGTTCCCATTATGATTGCGGTCTCAAGTTTTGCCCTCATTGCCTACCTGACCAGTAACGAGGTATTTGCAAACTATCTGCAGATCAACTTTGTGCGCGGTACAGAGGAACTGGTCATTTTGTGTGGTGCGATTGTGGGGGCCGGTCTGGGATTTCTTTGGTTCAATGCACCGCCTGCGTCTGTCTTTATGGGGGATACGGGGTCGCTGTCTTTAGGTGGTGCGGTTGGTTCCATAAGTGTCGCTACCAAACATGAGCTGGTACTTGCCATTATTGGAGGTTTGTTCGTTCTGGAAGCTGTATCCGTTATTGTTCAAGTTGCGTCATTCAAGCTGACCGGCAAACGCGTTTTTAGAATGGCGCCCATTCACCACCATTTTGAACAGATGGGGTGGTCGGAACCCACCATTGTTATTCGTTTCTGGATTATTGCTGTTGTGCTCGCACTCATCGGACTGTCCACTCTTAAGCTGAGGTAACGTCTTTGATCCCCCTACGGACTTATGACGGAAAGAAAATTGCAGTATTTGGCCTAGCACGCTCCGGATTGGCGGCGGTTGAAGCCTTGCTCGAAGGAGGCGCGAGTGTTGTTGCGTGGGACGATAGCGAAACTCAAAGAAGTCAAGCGGCGGAACTAGGCGCTTTAATTTCCAATCTTTATGACGAAGACTGGTCGCAGATTGATGCCTGCGTTCTCAGCCCCGGCATTCCTCTGACCCATCCGGCACCTCATGCCATCGTCCTGAAGGCCCAGGAAAACAAAGTCGAGATCGTTGGAGACCTTGAACTTCTAGAAAAAGAACGCCTGTCGATATCGAAACCACCCGCTTTAGTGTGCTTGACGGGGACCAACGGCAAATCGACAACAACGTCGCTGGTAGGGCACATCCTCCAGGAAGCGGGCGTGCCCACGGAAGTCGGCGGTAACATTGGCGAACCCGCTTTGGCGCTAAAGCAATTTCGTAATGGCCGTCAAACCTATGTTCTTGAAGTATCGTCTTACCAGTTGGACCTCACCCCGAGCTTGAAACCAAATATTGCGGTTTTGCTCAATATCTCCCCGGATCATTTGGACCGCCACGGCGGTATGGATGGATATGTGTCCAGCAAACGCAAAATTTTCGCGAACCAAGGCACGGGCGACACCGCGATCGTCAGCGTCGATGATCCCTATTCGGCTGAAATTTGCACGGACCTATCGCGGGCAGGCGGTGTAACGGTCGTTCCCATCTCGGTGGGCAAAACACTCAGTAAAGGCGTGTTTGTTGTCGACGGTATTTTGTTTGACGGATTCGAGACGCCCTCGGTTGAAGTGCTTGATCTGCATGAATGCCCGAATTTGCGAGGTGAGCACAACTGGCAGAATGCGGCGGCCGCTTACGCAGTGGCGCGGTCACAAAATCTTGCCCGTGATTCCGTCATACGAGGCCTAAAGTCTTTCAAGGGGCTTGCGCATCGCATGGAGAATGTTGGCCAACTCAATCAAGTGAAATTTGTGAACGACTCCAAAGCAACGAATGTCGATGCCGCACGCCACGCCTTATCTTCTTTTGACGATATTTATTGGATCGTTGGCGGGCGGAGCAAAACCAACTCCCTAAGCGAGTTGGAGCCCCTTATGCCGCGCGTGAAACACGCCTACCTCATCGGCGAATCCGCGGATGCGTTTTCTCACGCGCTTGCCGGTAAAACAAACAACGTCATATCTGGAGATCTTGCGAGTGCCGTTGTGACGGCATATCGCGATGCCGCGCGAGAAAATTTGACGGATCCGGTGGTCCTCCTGTCTCCGGCTTGTGCGTCTTTTGACCAGTTCAAAGACTTTGAAGCGCGTGGCGATCATTTTCGCAAAATCGTTGAAGAACTCATCAATCAAGAATCGGGAGGGGCTGCTGCATGAACACCGTTCCACGCACAGATCGCTCCATGATTGGTCAATGGTGGTGGACTGTTGACCGTGTCTCTCTTCTTGTCATTTTTACGCTCATTTTGGGGGGCGTCGTCTTTTCAATGGCGGCAAGCCCACCTGTCGCTCACCGGCTTGATCTTCCCTCGTTTCATTTTGTGTATCGGCAGATCCTGTTTGTTGTGCCCACCCTTATCTGTCTTGTTGGGTTTTCGTTACTGGGAACCCGGGGGGTCAGACGTGCCGCAGCCCTTATCTTTCTAGGCGGCATGTTTTTAATGGTATTGACCTTGTTGATAGGGGCGGAAGTGAAGGGCGCGACTCGTTGGATCTCCATTGGGTCTTTCACGCTTCAACCGTCGGAATTTGTGAAACCCGCTTTTGTTGTACTGGCCGCCTGGTTTTTTGCCGAAGGGAAGCGCAACGAAACCATTCCAGGTAACGCGCTCTCCGCGGGCCTGTTTGGTTTGTTCTTAGGCCTTCTTGTTCTGCAGCCAGATTTTGGCCAAGCCATATTGGTATCTCTTGTTTGGGGCACCATGTTTTTCCTCGCCGGGGTGTCCTGGCCTTGGATAATCGGTTTGGGCTCGGTTGGCGTTGCCGGATTATTCGTCGCCTATCAATTGGTGCCGCATGTTTCGAGCCGTGTTGATCGCTTCCTTTTTCCAGAGTCCGGCGACACCTATCAAGTGGACAAGGCATTGGAAGCTTTCACTCATGGCGGTGTTCTGGGCAAAGGGCCTGGCGAGGGCCGGATCAAGGATATAATACCCGACGCGCATACCGACTTTATTTTCGCCGTCCTTGCGGAAGAATACGGCCTCATTCTTTGTCTTTTCATCGTCGTTTTGTTCGCGGTGATTGTTATCCGTGCATTCGCCCGTGCGCTTGAAGAGGTGGATGAGTTTTCTTACATCGCGTCTTGCGGCCTGGCCGCATTGTTCGGATACCAAGCAATAATCAATATGGCGGTGAATCTGAATTTGGTTCCTGCGAAAGGTATGACGCTGCCATTCTTGTCTTATGGCGGGTCATCTCTTCTGTCTCTTTCGATCACTATGGGCATGCTACTCGCGCTGACCCGGCGCAGAAGTACGTTTGCGGCCCTTCAAATGTCGGTTAGGCGATGAGTAACGACGCAACGACCAGCCAATCCCCTATTGTTATTGCTGCCGGTGGAACCGGGGGACATCTGTTTCCGGCTCAGGCCCTTGCTTCGGAATTGCAGCGCCGTGGGCGAAAACTCATCTTAATAACCGATAATCGCGGCGAGAATTTTGCTCAAAGCTTTCCGGGTGCCGACATCATGCATATCCGCGCAGCAACATTTGCGGGCGCAGGGGTCTTGGGCCGCTTGAAGGCTGGCATGAAAATCGTTCTGGGCATTTTCGATGCTTTCCGCATTTTGCGACAGCAGTCTCCTAAGGTCGTGATTGGCTTTGGCGGTTACCCGTCCTTTCCAACCATGGTGGCGGCCATGTTGTGTGGTGTGCGGCGCTGTGTGCATGAACAGAATGCGATCCTTGGCCGTGTCAATCGAGTCATCGCCACGCGGATCAATTTGATCGCCTCTACCTTTGGCGAGTTCGAGGATGTGTCGGCCACGGTGAATGAAAAGGTCGTGGTGACCGGGAATCCGTTAAGGGATCCGGTGATCGTCCGTGCGGGAGCCGACTACCCCGAAATCTCTGACGACTCGGAACTTCACCTATTGGTGTTTGGTGGTAGTCAGGGGGCTCGCATTTTAAGCGATATTCTGCCGGAAGCCGTCGATCGATTACCGGCAAGCATGAAGTCGCGTTTGCGTGTCGTTCAGCAATGCCGCCCAGAGGACGAAAGCCGTGTTGTGGAAGCTTATCGGGATGCAGGCATTCAGGCTGAAGTCGCTGCATTTTTCACGGACATGGCGGACCGGCTGGTCAAAGCCCATCTGATTGTCTGCCGGTCGGGTGCGGGTACAGTGTGTGAAATCGCGGCTATTGGACGCCCAGCGATTTTTGTGCCCCTGCCGACAGCAATGGATGATCATCAAACTGTCAACGCGTCTTTCCTTGCGGGGGCCGGTGGAGGTTGGATGGTCGCGCAGAAAAACATGACGGCGGACAATCTGGCCGAAAAGATTCAAGAGTTGTTTGAGTACCCTCAGCTCCTGAAGGATGCGGCATCGAAAGCCGTTGCGCTGGGGCGGGTTGGGGCCGCTGAACATCTAGCTGATGTTCTCGAGGCGGTTGAAGCCCGCCGACCAATCGATCGCGTGAAGCGTCCGATCCCGGGCGCGCACCAGATATCATCGACAACGCCAGTGGGGAACTGATGCGAACACTTCCCTTTGACATTGGCACCATTCATTTTGTCGGTATCGGTGGTATTGGCATGAGCGGTATCGCGGAGGTCATGCACAATCTTGGCTACGCGGTCCAGGGCAGTGATCTCTCGGAAAATGCCAATGTAGTGCGTCTCAAGGAACTAGGCATTCCTATATTCGTTGGGCAGCGCGCGGAGAATCTGGGGTCTGCCTCGGTTGTTGTGGTGTCCTCGGCCATTCAGGAAGACAACGCCGAATATCTTGCGGCGCATGAGCGCCACCTCCCGATTGTGCGCCGCGCCGAGATGCTTGCGGAACTGATGCGGTTCAAGTGGTCGGTCGCGATTGGGGGAACGCACGGCAAAACCACGACGACGTCTCTTGTGGCAGCGTTGTTTGACGGCGCTGGTATGGACCCCACCGTGATTAATGGGGGCATTATCAACGCCTATGGCACCAACGCCCGTAAAGGAGAGGGCGAATGGATGGTGGTCGAGGCAGATGAAAGCGATGGGTCCTTTGTGCGCTTACCTGCCACAGTCGGAATTGTTACCAATATCGACCCAGAACATATGGACCATTACGGAAGCTTGGAAGAGCTTCATCGGTCGTTTCAGAATTTCATAGAAAACATTCCGTTCTACGGTTTCGCCGTCATGTGCATCGACCATCCAGAGGTCCAGGCCATGATCGGCCGTGTGCGGGACAAGCGGATCATCACCTACGGTTTAAGCCCGCAAGCGGATGTTCGGGCAGAGAATTTGGTGTTGGAGAAAGACGGCGCGCGTTTTGATGTGACGGCCGTTAATCGGATTACGAACGAGACGAAGAAGGTCGAAGGGCTGCATTTGCCAATGCCGGGCAATCACAATGTGCAGAATTCTCTCGCCGCGATTGCTGTCGCCCTAGAGATGGATGTCTCGCCGGACCAAATCCGTACCGCATTGAAGAACTTCGGCGGTGTTAAACGGCGTTTCACCAAAACAGGTGAGTGGAATGGTGTCACGATCATTGATGATTATGGTCACCACCCAGTGGAAATCGCATCGGTTTTAGACGCTGCCCGCCAATCATTAGACGGAAACCTGGTTGCAGTGGTTCAGCCTCACCGTTATTCCCGCTTGCGGGATTTGTTTGACGATTTTTGCACCTGTTTCAACGATGCCGACTCGGTTGTCGTCACGCCGGTCTATCCAGCCGGCGAACAGCCGATTGAAGGGTTTGATCGCGACGGATTGGTGGAGGGCTTGCGTGCGCACGGACATCGCCACGTGGTGGCGCTGGAAGGCGAAGATCAGTTGCCATCAGTGATCGCCGAATTGTGCGACCCGGGCGACGTGGTTGTGTGTTTGGGGGCTGGATCGATCACCGTGTGGGCGAACGCGCTGCCCGGACAATTGCACCAGCTCTCTCAGCAGGAGCACTCCTGATGAACCTGCAGATGGAGGAAAGATACGATTGGATTCCTAAGGACTTAGCGAGCCGTGTTGAAGTAAATTTTCCGCTTGCGCCGGTCACTTGGTTTCGTGTCGGCGGACTGGCTCAGATAATGTTCCGGCCAAAGACAATCCCGGAGCTTGTGCAGTTTGTGCAGGCCATCCCATCTGAGCTTTCGCGGGTTCCGGTTGGTGTTGGTTCCAATCTGCTGGTTCGCGATGGCGGCATTCCCGGCGTGGTTATTCGTCTTGCCGGGGACTTTGCGTCGATCGAACTGCAAACAGGCAACCGTGTGAGGGCTGGTGCGGCGGCGCTGGATGTTGCGGTTGCACGGTTCGCCGCAAAAGGCGGAATTGCGGGGCTGGAGTTTTTGAGAGGAATTCCAGGGACAATTGGCGGCGCCTTGCGTATGAACGCCGGTGCCTACGGCCGGGAAACCAAAGATGTTTTGGTGGAAGCGACAGCGATAGATCGCTTTGGCGGTGTGCACCGTCTTTCGCTCTCTGATCTCAAATATAGCTACCGCCATAGCGGTGCGGATGCAGATCTCATTTTTGTCGAAGCGGTGCTGCAGGGTGAGCCCGGAGACGCCGACGAAATCGCCCAACGCATGAACGACATCACAGATGCGCGGGAAGCGTCCCAACCAGTTAAAAGCCGAACGGGTGGCAGCACCTTTAAGAACCCTCCAGCCGACCAGTCGGGTGGTCGCCGCGCATGGGAACTAATTGATGAAGCCGGTTGCCGTGGGTTGACAGTCGGAGATGCGCAAGTATCCGAGCAGCACTGCAATTTTTTAATCAATCTTGGCAACGCATCATCGAAGGATCTTGAGACATTAGGTGAAGAAGTGCGGCAGCGTGTGAAAGACAAGACCGGTGTGGCGCTTGAGTGGGAAATCAAGCGGCTGGGTCAGGAGAGCGATGATGAGTAAATCGGACCAAAAATATTCGCGCGTAGCCGTTCTCATGGGAGGATGGTCTTCAGAGCGCGAGGTCAGCCTTGTTAGCGGTAAGGCATGCGCGTCCGCTCTTGGGGAGGCGGGGTACGATGTCGTCGAAATCGACGCCGGTCGCGATGTGTCCGAACAAATTAAGGCTGCACGGCCCGACGTAGTCTTCAACGCATTGCATGGCCCATGGGGCGAAGATGGGTGTGTCCAAGGCCTCCTAGAAGTGATGGGCATTCCGTATACCCATTCGGGCGTGTTGGCGTCGTCCATCGCCATGGACAAAGAAAAAGCCAAATATATTTTCCGCGCGGTCGGGCTGCCGTGCGCTGACAGCATTGTAATTCCACGCGGCGATTGTCTGACGCAGACCGATATTGCGGCGCCCTATGTGGTCAAGCCGGTAAATGAAGGATCCAGTGTGGGGGTGTACCTTGTCCGTCCAGGCGACAATCTTCCCCCACCAGACTTTGATGCTGAGAACGAAGCCGCGACGGACTTGGTGATGGTGGAGCAGTTTGTGCCGGGCCGCGAACTCACCGTGTCGGTGATGGGCGACCGCGCGCTTGCGGTTACAGAGATTCATCAGGATGCGACATTCTACGATTATCATTCCAAGTACTCTCCGGGTGGTTCACGCCACACCGTACCGGCGGAACTACCCAACAGCGTGTCGCAAGCCGCTTTGGATATGAGCCTGGTTGCCCACAATGCCTTGGGGTGTCGCGGTGTGTCGCGCGCTGATTTTCGGTATGACGACACGGGCGAAGGTGATGGCCGGTTGGTTCTGCTGGAAGTGAACACGCAGCCCGGTATGACGCCTACATCTCTCGTTCCCGAGCAGGCCGCTCATGTAGGAATCAGTTTTCCTGAATTAGTTCAATGGATAACGGAGGACGCCTCATGTTCTCGGTAAAGAAGAAACGCGGAACAAAGAAGACCAAGTCAAAATCGCTTGGAGCAATTCACCTTGGTCCATCGCGTGCACGGACGACAAAAAAGAACCGTGGCCGTTGGTGGAAGGATTTACGTCGTTCTGCTTACGGATACCGTCCCATCGCTGCACTGACGATCTGTGTCTTCGTTGCCGGTGGGGTCTATGCCGCATTCGCTGGCGGACATGTCTCGCGCTTGGGGGACGCCATTGCGCAGGGTTTTGACTCGCAACTTCAGTCGATGGGAGTCCGTGTCGAGAGTATTGTGCTTGTTGGGAGAAAAAATTCGGACATTGAAGCAATAAAGCGCGCAATCGCTCTTGAGCACGCTGACTCAATGTTGAATGTTAATACTAAAGTGATTCGCCAAAGGTTGTTAGAATTGGGCTGGGTTGAAGAAGCGACCGTGCAGCGGCTGCTGCCTAATCGCATCAACGTAACGATTGTGGAACGGAAACCGTTTGCTGTTTGGCAGTTGAACGGCACGTTTCGCCTGGTCGATTCGCAAGGCACAATCATTTCCGGCGCGAATGCTAAATTGTTTTCCAACCTCCCGCTGATTGTTGGCAAGGGTGCTAATCTTCATGCAGCGCAATTACAGGACGCGCTTGCTCCGTATCCAGAAATTAGAAGTCGTGTGCGCGCCGCGGTTCGCATTGGAGAGCGTCGCTGGAACTTGCGCTTGGCCTCTGGTGTGGATGTTCGATTGCCTGAGGGCGCGTTGGACCGTTCTTTACGCGAGCTCTCCATTTTGGAAGCGGAAACACGGTTGCTGGTGCGGGATATCCGCGCGCTTGATTTGCGCTTCCCCGACCGTCTTATCATTCAGACAAAAGATGGTGCGCTGACGGAACTAGGTCAGCTTTCCGGCAAGGAGACCTAGATGGCCTCGGTGATCGGAACGCAGACCCTTCGCGATAAGTTGGTGAGCTCTGGCCGACAAGGCGTCGTCGCCGCTCTAGATATTGGGACGTCAAAAGTTTCGTGCTTTATCGCGCGACTTGAGAAGAACGGCGAGAACGATAATGGCGTTGTTCGGGTCGTCGGGATCGGGCACCAAGTATCGCGCGGTGTGAAATCTGGTGCCGTTGTCGATATGGACGCCGCCGAAGAAGCCATTCGGTCAGCGGTAGATGCTGCCGAGCGGATGGCGGGCGTGACGGTGCGCCATGTGATCGTCAATCTCACGAGTTCAACGCTCGCAAGTCACTCTGTATCTGTCGATGTTTCCATCGCTGGCCACGAAGTGCGCGAGCAAGATTTGCGCCGTGTGCTGCATCATGGGCAGGCGCAGGCGATTTTGCCGGACCGGCAGGTCATACACGCGATCCCGGTCGGATACAGCATTGATGGAAGCCGGGGTATTCGTGACCCGCGCGGCATGTATGGCGATCGGTTAGGCGTCAACATGAATGTGGTGACCGCCGCGCTTGGGCCCATGAGGAATCTGGCGATCTGTGTTGAACGCTGCCACTTGGAAATAGCGAGCTTTGTTGTCTCGCCCTATGCAAGCGGACTTGCCTGCTTAGTTGAAGACGAAATGGATTTGGGTGTCACCTGCATCGACCTTGGCGGCGGCACGACCTCTATATCTGTTTTCTTTGAAGGCAATCTTCTTTTTGCCGACGTCATTCCCGTCGGTGGTCAGCATGTGACAAATGATATTGCGCGAGGGCTCTCAACTCCGGTGACGCATGCAGAGCGGATGAAGACGCTTTACGGCAGCGCGCTTGCCAGTCAGTCTGATGATCGTGAGACAATAACGGTCCCTCAGGTGGGTGAAGATGAGGATGGCGCAACCACGCAAATCCCGCGCTCCATGCTCACGCGCATAATTCAACCGCGTTTAGAAGAAACATTTGAACTTGTGAATGACCGCCTCAATCAAAGTGGGGTGGCATCGGTTGCCGGGCGCCGTGTGGTGCTCACAGGGGGCGGCAGTCAGATGAACGGCATCGAACTGCTGGCAAGCCGCATTCTTGAAAAACGCGTCCGATTCGGGAGTCCGATTCGGATCGTCGGATTAGCGGAAGCCACTGGTGGTCCAGCTTTTTCTGCTTGTTGTGGACTTTTAGGTTTTTCCGCGCGTGCACCCGCGGAAGTGATGGAAATGGAACGGGCGCCCGAACGGGCCGCTCAGTCCGGTCGGTTTGCGCGTATAGGTCGTTGGCTCAAGGAAAGTTTTTGAATGCAAAACACAAAGAAAAATACGCCGGTGTCTAGAATCACCAGGCAATATCCACCCCGAGGCGAGTTGTCACTCTCAAGAGATAACCGGAGGCAATCATGAGCATCAATTTAAGCATGCCTGAAGTGACCGAGCTCAAGCCCCGCATCATCGTTTTTGGTGTCGGTGGGGCCGGGGGCAATGCAGTCGCGAATATGATTCAGTCAAACCTACAGGGTGTTGACTTTGTTGTGGCCAATACGGATGCGCAGGCTTTGTCGCTGTCGCCCGCCGAACGCCGCATTCAAATGGGAACTAACGTTACCCAGGGACTTGGGGCTGGTTCGCGTCCAGAAATCGGCTGTGCCGCGGCTGAAGAATCTCTTGATGAGATTATCGAGAACTTGTCTGGCAGTCATATGGCCTTTGTTACCGCAGGCATGGGGGGCGGTACCGGTACTGGTGCAGCCCCTGTCATCGCCCGCGCGGCACGTGATCAGGGAATTTTGACGGTTGGTGTTGTGACCAAACCGTTCCAGTTCGAAGGCGATCGTCGGCTTCGGACCGCTGAAGCGGGTATTGAAGAGCTTCAGCAATATGTGGACACGCTGATCATCATCCCGAACCAAAACCTTTTCCGCATTGCGAATGAACGAACCACATTTGCGGAAGCTTTTTCCATGGCGGACGAAGTTCTCCATTCGGGCGTGCGCGGGATCACCGATTTGATGGTGATGCCAGGGCTCATCAATCTCGACTTTGCCGATGTTCGGACCGTGATGAACGAGATGGGCAAAGCCATGATGGGAACCGGGGAAGCCGAGGGCGAAAAACGCGCCATCGAATCGGCTGAGGCTGCCATTTCTAATCCGCTCCTGGACGAAATCTCGATGAAGGGGGCTCGCGGTGTCATCATTAATGTGACCGGCGGTATGGACATGACGTTGTTCGAGGTGGACGAAGCCGCTAATCGCATCCGTTCCGAAGTGGATCCGGATGCGAACATTATGGTCGGCGCCACATTTAATGAGTCGCTTGAAGGCCGGATGCGTATTTCCGTTGTTGCGACCGGCATTGATGTTCAGAAAGACGTCGCCGCGACACCAGTCACACAGCTGCCGGTCAGTGCGGTTTCTTCAAGCAATGCGGAAACCAATGTGGCATCGTCGTCTGGGTTTAATCCTGCCGTTGGAAATCCGGTGAATGCCAGCATCGAGAATTTGGAAGCTCGCATGAGCGCTACCCGAGCGGTCGACACCACGCACCCAGAGGCCGAATCCATTCAGCCGGTGCCGCAACCAGCTGTGGCAAATGCAGCGGTTCAACAAGCGCCGTCTCCTGTTATGGAACCGGTTTCAGCGCAGGCCAATGTATCCATTGACGCCAATGTAGAGGGAAATCAAACCTTTGCAGCGGCTGAACCTTCCGGCGAACTAGACGTTCCGTTAACGCCAATGGCGCCACAAGCGCCGGTCCAGGAGCCGCTCACCAGCGAAGCACCGCAAGCAGAAAAGCCTGCTAGCGATCTGTCTCTGCTAGAGCGTGTCAAACGGCATGGAGCTTCGGGACTTATCCAGCGGGTTACCGGTGGCCTTGGAAATGCCAAAGAACCAGCCGCGGGCGGCGTACCGCAGCAGCGGGTGCAGGAACGGCGCGAGCCTCTCGCAACGGCGCCAGCCACGGCACCGTCCGCCGGAGAAGTTGCGAAGCCATCTGCAGCAGCGACGGCAAAGCCGAAACCGGCCGAGAATGCTCTCTTGCCGGGGGTTGGTGAGGATGAACAGTTGGAGATTCCTGCCTTTCTGCGGCGCCAAGCCAACTAGATTCTCGGTGATTTTTGATTAGCCAATGGCACCAAGGGGTTAGAAGACCTTGGTGCCATTTGTTTTGAAGATTTTGCTGCAGGGTAACATTGCGTAATAAAGATTTATTTGGTTATCAGCCGGTGCGTTGGTACGCCTGCAGGCACGGTTAATGTCGATATGGTCTAGTCCTAATAGGGGTGCGAGTCACTCGGTGACTAAGTTCTGAGGATTGGATTTCGGCTTATTTTGTTACGTTTGACCGAGGGGATATGCGGGTCGGTAACCACTATTCTGAGTGTCGTTTGGTTTCACGCTTGGACTGTTGTTTGCACGGTGCCCTTCAAGGGGAAATTGAATGACGACCGTCTCCCAAACAACACTTAAACGGGACGTTGAAATTGCCGGCACAGCCTTGCATTCGGGCAAGTTCGTTCAACTTGTCTTGAAACCGGCACCGGCTGACCATGGCATTGCATTTTATCGGATCGACCAATCAGCGGACCAGGATCTTTCAGAAGAAGTTCGTGTGCAAGCTGACTTTCGCCTTGTTCATGAAACAATGCTGGGCACCAGCCTTCAGAATGCGCATGGTGTTGAAGTAAGTACCGTTGAACATTTAATGGCGGCGTTCGCTGGATGTGGCATCGATAATGCGATTGTCACCGTGGATGGACCAGAGCTTCCGATATTAGACGGAAGCTCGGAAGAATTCGTCCGGGCTATAGATTGCGCTGGCACTAAGGAGCTAGGGGCAGACCGCCGATATATAAAAATTCACGAACCCATCATTGTCGAGAGCGACAACAAATCCATCGCGATTGAGCCGCTTGATGGGTTTGAGTTGGAAATGTTCATTGATTTTGAATCTGCCATTGTTGGTCGCCAACATCGAGAAGTGGAATTAGTGAACGGCACCTTCCGCGACGAGATTTCGAATGCTCGGACCTTTGGCTTTCGTCAAGACGCCGAAAAACTCCAATCGTTGGGGTTGGCGCAGGGCGTCTCTTTAGACAACACCATTGTTGTAGATGGGGACCGTATCCTGAATGACGGCGGGTTGCGTTATAGTGACGAATTTGTCCGACACAAAATTCTGGATGCTATTGGCGATTTGTACCTGGCAGGGGCGCCGATTTTGGGGCGGGTCGTGGGCAAACGCTCTGGTCATAGCCTCAACAATGACCTTGTGCGCGCCCTCTTTTCGGCTCCTGATAAATGGAGTTATGTAACCCGGTCGCGTTCAGCCGAACAGCATTTTCATGCGGACAGCTCGGAACAAGAAGCTGCCGTCGCTTAGCAGGTTTATTGGAAGCTTGCGTTAGCAAAGAGGGGTTAGAGGCTTTCAGCCGAAAGGTTGTTAGCCTCTTCTTTTTTAAGGTCCAACCCGGACGTTTGGTCTTGGCTCAAAGTTTTTACCAACCCGGCAACAGCGTTTCGGATCGACGGATCTTTAATCTCTGAAAAATTTCGGACGAGTTCGATTGTTGTCCGGCTTCTTCCACCGTGAGGCAAGGCCCGGCCGGACGTATCTGGATCCACGCCGTCGAAGAAATAGGCGATCCCAACGTCTAAGTGCTGAGCGATTTCAAACAGCCGCCCAGCGCTTACCCTATTTGCGCCAGTCTCATACTTCTGAACTTGCTGATAGGAGATTTTCAAAGCAGTTGCGAGTTGCTCTTGGGTTAAACCAAGGACCGTGCGGCGACGACGAATTTGTTCGCCAACATACTCATCAACCCGCTTTGCGAGCCGAGCATTGCCTTCAGTCACCGAAATATCCACCTTCTGCCCCTCTGCTAGGCGTTGGAGTCGTTTTTCACAGTAATATGCTTCTACCGAGCTTTCACAGAAGGGAAATGATCCGGGCATTACGAAAAGCAAGCCATTTTTGGCGTTTTTTTTGTGATTTCGCTCAAACAGGCGTGAGCGACCACTGAAAAGCGCCTATTGCCTTGGATTGGGGAACCAGATTCTGTATGAGTAGGGGGTGAGGGAGTGCTTTTTCTCGTGAAAAGGGCGTATTTTTGAATGGGTATTCTAAGTAGTATTGGGTCCGGCATGGAGCCGAAACCGCGCGTTGAAAAGCTCAAGGTATTTGGTGGGCTTTTATTGGCTGGAGTTTTGCTGGCGGGATGCGGTGGCGGCGGTAACGACAAGCCGAAAACCGAATATATCGAGCGATCCGTCGAAGAACTTTACAACGACGCTTACGATGATATGCAGCGGGAAATATATAATCTTGCTGCGTTAAAGTTTGATGAGGTCGAGCGCCAGCATCCCTATTCGACATGGGCACGCCGTGCAATGCTCATGTCTGCCTACACCTATTACAAAAGCAATAAGTATGAAGACGCGATCCTGGCGACCGAGCGATTTATCGCATTGCACCCGGGTAATGAACATGTGGGATATGCCTACTACTTGAAAGCGATCTCATTCTACGAGCGTATTGTTGATGTCCAACGCGACCAAAAAGTGACGGAGCAGGCGTTGAACGCTTTGCGGGAAGTTGTTCGACGGTTCCCTGCTTCGGAATATGCTCGAGATGCGCGATTGAAGATAGACATGGCAGAGGACCATTTGGCGGGTAAAGAATTGTCTATTGGCCGTTACTATTTGAAAAAAGGCCAGTACGTATCGGCCATCAACCGGTTTCGGAATGTAGTGGAACAATATCAACGTACCAGCCACGTGCCTGAGGCGTTACATCGCCTCACAGAGGCCTACATGGCCATCGGTATTCAACGCGAAGCACAAACTGCGGCCGCCGTATTGGGGTATAATTATCCGAACGATGATTGGTACGAAGATTCGTACAAGCTGCTAGCAAGCGACGATCTTGAGCCGACGATTAATGAAGGGTCCTGGATTGCAAGAGCCTGGAACAACGTTTTCTGAGGACAGACAATGCTGATCGGCCTGTCTATTCGGGACATTGTCCTGATCGACCGGTTGGACATTGAATTTTCTGAAGGCCTTTGCGTTCTAACAGGTGAGACCGGGGCCGGTAAGTCCATCATTCTCGATTCTCTTGGATTGGCGACGGGCGCGCGCGCCGATCGGTCCTTTGTGCGCCAAGGCCAGGACAAAGGAACCGTAATTGCTGAGTTTGATGCGCCAAATGGCTTTCCATCGGGTGATGCGTTCGAAGATTTAGAGCTGGATGCGACCGAAAATATCATCCTTAAGCGCGTTGTGACAAAGGATGGGCGCACGCGGGCCTATGTCAACGATCAACCGGTTGCTGTGTCTACTTTGTCGAAACTCGGCGCGGCTCTGCTCGAGATCCACGGCCAGCATGGCGACCGTCATCTCATGGATACCGCTGCGCACCGTTCGCTGCTAGATAGTTTTGGAGGCCTCCACAAAGATGTATCGGCGGTGAGCGCCGCGTACGATTCTTGGAGTACTGCACAACGTGCATTACGGGATCATGAGAAACAGATCGAAGAATTAGAGAAAGAAAGAGATTATCTCATTCATGCGCGTGACGAATTGGAAGCGTTAGATCCGCAACCAGACGAAGAGCCTGACCTCGCCGAGCGGCGCAGTTTTATGATGCAGGCGGAAAGCGTGCACGGTGAAGTGACGGATGCTCAAAACAAGCTTACGTCTGAGAACGGTGTAGAGCGCGAGCTGTACAGAGTCCTGCGACAATTGAGCGGTATTGAAATTCAAGGTACCTCTCGCCTTGAAGAAGCAATCAAGAAATTAGAGGCAGCGTCCACGGACATCGCCGATGCGACCCAGATTATAGACGGGTTGGTGCGTGATCTTGAGTTCAACCCAATGGATTTAGATGCCACGGAAGAGAGGTTGTTTGCCTTACGCGCGGCTTCTCGAAAATACAACGTGTCTGTGGACGCCCTTCCGAGACTCCTTAAGCAGATGATTGAGAAAGTCGAAACGCTCGATCGGGATGAGTCTAAACTTGGTGAGCTCAAAGCCGATCTTGCTGAATGTGAGAAAATTTACCAAGAGGCCTGTTCTAAGCTGACAAAAAAGCGGATAACCGCCGGGAAGAAACTGGATCGTGAAATAAAGAAAGAACTGCCACCCCTGAAGCTTGAAAAGGCTTTGTTTGAGACAAAGTTCATTCCACTGACGAATGGTGGAACATCCCGCTTCGGTGCGGAGGCAATAGAGTTTCACGCGGCAACGAATCCAAACACGCCTATGGGGCCCATCGGAAAAGTCGCATCTGGTGGGGAGCTTGCGCGATTTGCTCTCGCATTAAAAGTCGTTCTTCAAAAGGCAAATGATCAGAAAACGCTGATTTTCGATGAGGTCGATCAGGGTATAGGTGGAGCGGTCGCTGATGCTGTCGGAGAACGGCTACAAACGCTTTCCGATAATGGTCAAGTGTTAGTCATCACCCATAGTCCGCAGGTGGCGGCCCGGGCAAACCATCATTGGCGGATACGCAAAGCGGGAACGTCAAAGAAGGTTGACCAAGTTTTGACGCGTGTTGAGGGCCTGGACGACAAGGAACGGCGCGAAGAAATTGCGCGCATGCTTGCGGGTGCAAAGGTAACTGACGAAGCTCGTGCGGCAGCTGACCAATTGCTCCGACAGCGATAAGCGAAATTCTATGAAAACACATGAAAGCGTGTCAGTTGCGAAACTGACCGAAAAACAAGCAGCGCTCGAACTAGAGCGGTTGGCTCAAGAAATCGCGGCACATGACGAGGCCTATTATCAAAATGATGCGCCGTCGATTTCTGATGCCGCATACGACAAACTTCGAAAGCGCAATGCGGATATTGAAAAGCGATTTCCGAACCTTGTACGCCCAGACAGTCCCAGTGGTCGCGTGGGCGCGGCCCCTCTTGATAAGTTTGAGAAAGTCAAACACCAAAGACCGATGCTGTCTTTGGACAACGCATTCGACGATAACGATGTAAATGAGTTTATAAAGCGCATTCGCCGGTTTCTGAATCTCAATGAAAATGAAATCGTTGAGGTAACCGCTGAGCCGAAAATTGATGGCCTTTCCGCAAGTCTGAGATACGAAGAAGGTGAATTTGTCCAAGGGGCAACGCGGGGTGACGGAGAGATTGGTGAAGACATCACGCAGAATTTGCGGACGATCAAGAACATCCCTCTCTCGCTAAACGCCAAAGATGTGCCGGCCGTGCTGGAAGTTCGCGGCGAGGTTTACATGAGCCATGCGGATTTTCAGCGATTGAATGAGCGCCAAGAAAAAGAGGGTAAACCTGTTTTCGCGAACCCCCGGAATGCGGCTGCCGGATCTCTTCGTCAGCTTGACCCACGTATAACAGCACAACGCCCATTGATGTTTTTCGCCTATGCCTGGGGGGAGGTCAGCAATGAGCCAGCGGATACGCAAATGGGAGTTCTGGATAAATTCTCCGCATGGGGATTTTCAGTAAATGACCTTACGGCGTTGTGTTCATCGATCGACGACTTGCTGAAGATTTATGTGGATATTGAAAGCCAGAGAGCAAATCTTGGTTACGATATCGATGGCGTTGTTTACAAAGTGAATCGCTTGGACTGGCAGCAACGGCTGGGGTTTGTTTCCCGCTCTCCTAGGTGGGCGATTGCCCACAAATTTCCGGCGGAGAAAGCGCAAACGGTGCTGAAGGACATAGAGATCCAGGTTGGACGTACCGGAACTCTAACGCCGGTTGCGCGGTTGGAGCCGGTAACGGTGGGCGGTGTGGTGGTGTCAAACGCCACGCTGCACAATCAAGATGAAATCGAACGAAAGGATATCCGCGTTGGGGACCGGGTCATCGTCCAGCGCGCAGGGGACGTCATTCCACAAGTGGTCCAAGTTATTGAGGAGACCGGAAAAATGCGGTCAAAGCCTTATGTGTTTCCGGAAAAATGCCCCGTATGCGGAAGCAACGCCGTGCGCAGTATCAATCCTAAAACTGGAAAGCCTGATGCCGCCCGTCGGTGTACGGGAGGACTGTCATGCCCGGCACAATCCGTCGAGCGGCTAAAACACTTTGTAAGTCGTAATGCATTTGATATCGATGGGTTGGGGGCTAAACAAATCGAGAAATTTCACGACGAGGGTATTGTTAATCAGCCAGCGGATATTTTCACCCTTAAGAAACGTGATGGAAAAGACTTTGACAGAATAGAAGAGTGGGAAGGGTGGGGAGAAACCTCTACGCGCAATCTATTCGACGCCATTGATGAACGGCGGAGAATTGATTTTGACCGCTTTCTGTTTTCATTAGGAATTCGCCATATTGGCGACACAAGTGCAGGTCTCATCGCCCGCACCTATGGCAGTTTCCAGAATTTTTACGATGCCATGAAGCTTGCCGCTGATGAGGAAAGCGAAGCGCGAGCCGACTTGCTGGCAATCGATGGCATCGGCGAAGTCGTTGCGCTGTCGATGATCGAGTTTTTTTCTGAAGCGCATAATATCGAGGCTGTTGATCGTCTGTTAGCTGAAGTAGAGGTGATAGATGCGGAGGCGCCTGCCGCGGATTCAGATGTTGCTGGAAAAACCATTGTCTTTACCGGAACGCTCGAAAAGATGACACGCAGTGAAGCAAAAGCGAAAGCCGAGAGCTTAGGCGCAAAAGTGTCAGGATCTGTGTCGAGCAAAACAGATTATTTGGTTGCGGGTCCTGGCGCCGGATCAAAATTAAAAAAAGCCCAGGAGTTGGATGTTACCGTGCTTACAGAAGATGAATGGCTCAACTTGGCCGGCGGCGGATAGGATAACCCTCCTAAAAGGGTTCTGTAACGGACACCAGCCACGTCTTGGCATCTCCATCGAGCAGTGGCGAGATACGCTCTCGAACCGATTGATGATAGTCGTTCAACCAGGTTTTCTCGTCATCGTTTAAAAGATCGGGGTTGATTAGTGTGCGGTCGATCGGCGCAAGCGTAATGGTTTCAAACCTCATCATAGGCCGTTCACCACCAGCAATCGGCTCAGGAGCGAGCGCTACTACAAGATTCTCAATTCGAATTCCGTACTCATCGGTCTTGTAATAGCCCGGCTCGTTAGAAATGATCATGCCGGGTTTCAGAGCAACGTTGAACGACCGCTTAGAAATGCTTTGGGGACCCTCGTGAACACCCAGATAGCTTCCGACGCCATGGCCGGTGCCATGGTCGAAATTGAGCCCGGCTTTCCATAATGCCATTCGCGCAAGGACATCAAGTTCAGCGCCGGTCGTTCCTTCGGGAAACCGGGCGGCCGCCAAATTGATGTGTCCAATCAACACCCGCGTAAAGCGGTCGCGATGCTCGTCCGTTGGTGTGCCGATGGAAACAGTTCGAGTGACATCAGTCGTCCCGTCTAAATATTGGCCACCAGAGTCCACGAGATAGAGTGACCCACGTTCAAGCTTTCGGTTGGTCCGTTCTGAAACCCGATAATGGACGATTGCTCCATTGGGACCCGCACCAGAGATCGTTTCGAAACTGATGTCTTTGAGAGCACCTGTTTCCGCACGAAGCGATTCCAGTTTCTTTACCGCTGTGATTTCGTCGACATCTCCGCTTTGGCCGTCAGTCGCGAGCCAATGGAGAAACCTTGTGAGCGCCGCCCCGTCTCTAATATGCGCTTGTCTTGTGCCGTCCAACTCGACTTCATTCTTCATGGCCCGAGGCAAAGCGCACGGATCTTCGCCACGAATAATGTTCGTGTCTGTTTCCTTGAGGCGGCTAATTATCGAATAGGGCGTGCTTGCCGGATCGATGAGTATTGTTTTTTGTTCTCTACCAAGCAGCGAAACGGCCTCTTCAAATTCGGTTATCTCCCTGATGGTGACCTGATTGCCCAGATGGGATCGTAGCGGGTCTGAGGTTTTGCGGTCGTCTGCAAACAACGCGACGTGTCCATCGTCGGTCAAGATACCCCGCGCCAAGGGTAGGGGCGTGTGCGCGACATCTCCTCCGCGAATATTTAGAAGCCACGCGATCGATGAGGGGTTTGTTAGGACAACCGCCTGAGCGCCTTTAGACTTAATAACATCTGCAACGTCGTTCCTCTTGTCTTGCGATGATTTTCCCGCGTATTCAGGCGGATGCGGAACGATTTGAGCTAACGGTTCTTCGGGCCTGTCATTCCAGATTGCATCGACTAAATTGCCTTCTGTTGCGATCAGCGCCAGTTTGGCGTCTTTCGTTTCTTTTTCCAGGCGCTTGATGGATGCTTCCGTATGGAGGTTGGCGTCAAAACCGATGCGCCCATCGTTTGGTGCATTTTTTGATAACCAGTCCCCTACTGACTGATCCATAATGGGAACAATTTCAAAGAAATTGGTATCAACCTGATCTCGAACGGCAAGTGTGTATCTGCCATCGACAAAAATCGCGGCTTTATCGGAGAGGACAACTGCGACACCTGCGGACCCTGTAAATCCGGTTAGCCATGCTAGGCGCTCGAAACAAGCAGGCGTGTATTCATTCTGATATTCATCATCATGCGGAATGATGAGACCATCTAGATTGTGCACCGACAGAGTCGATCGGAGTTTTTCTGCCCGAACCGGCCCAGTTGATTTGTCGCTTTGTTCTTCGAAAGTTTGAAACATAAGCCTAATATGAGGTTTGAGGGTGGACTCTGCAAGTCACCTAGGAGTAGCGATGGGATCTCACAAGATAAAGGGACGACCAGTCGCCCAAATGGCATTTTTTCTTCAGGTAGAAGCCAACTTGACGATAAGCACTAAGCACTCCCGCCTCTTGTTCCTTAAGTAGACCTGACAAGATTAGTCCGGTGCGGCGTGACGAGACACGCCTGATATCATGCGCCATGCGCCGAAGTGGTTGGGCTAAGATGTTCGCGAAGATGAGGTCATATGGCGCGCGTTCGGCGATCGCGAGGTGTTGCGTGCCGTTCGCAATGGCGAAATGTAAAAAAGGCGCAGCATTGTTTTTGGTGGCGTTTTCTCGCGCAACGTCAACCGCAATAGGATCAATATCGGTCGCGAGTACGGGACACCTGGTCTTCAGAGCATAGGCAATGGCAAGAACACCGGTGCCGCTGCCAATATCGCACGCTGATAAAACCTCTCTCTTCTTCACCACGTCAGACAAGAGTTGCAGGCATCCGCGGGTGGTCTCGTGGTGACCGGTGCCAAAAGCTAGGCCTGCATCAATGAGGATGCCTACATGGTTTATGTTGAAAAAGGGGCGGTCGTGGGAGCCATGAACTACAAAAGTTCCGGCATGCACGGGGGCAAGATTTGAAAGAGTGTGGGTGATCCAATCTCTATCCGGAACATCTTCAACACGGATGTCGGTCACATGCCGTTTTACACAGGTTTCGACAGCGTCTAAGTCCGGAAGCTGACCTTCACCAATAGCGTTGATGTGCCACTCATCGCCGTCAGCCCGCACATAAGAAATACTGCTGAACGCTTCTGGGAAGCCGTCGTCCAACGCATTGACTGCGGATTCCGCGTCTTGTTGGGAAGCGCAGCTCAGAACAAATTGCTGAAGTGTCACGAATGGCGCTCAACGAAGCTATCGACGACTTTTTTTCGTCCAGCTTTTTCGAAAAGGACGGTCAGCTTGTTACCGTCCACGGTTTCAATTTTTCCATAGCCGAATTTTTGATGGAAGACACGTTCTCCGGCCTGGTAGTGAACCGAATCTGGAAGGCTGCTCGTGAGCAGCTCTGATGGTTGCTCCTGCATTGGGGCACCAGCGGACGAAAAGCCTTGGGCCTTCGCAGCTTGAGCGCGCCGCCAACCGGGGCTCTCGTAGCTTCCTTCAAAAACGCTTTCCTGAAGAGGAGAGCGACCCGACGAAGGTTGCCCACCATAAAGGCCGCGCTCGGTCTCCACCTCCACATGCTCTTTTGGCATTTCTTCTACAAATCGGGACGGAATCGAACTTTGCCACTGCGCGTGGATGCGTCGGTTCGCGGCAAACGACACATAGGCTTGTTCTTTTGCGCGGGTGAGGCCTACATAGGCCAGGCGTCGTTCTTCCTCGAGGCCGGATGTGCCGCTTTCATCTAGTGACCTTTGATGAGGAAACAGTCCTTCTTCCCATCCAGGCAAAAAGACGATTGGAAACTCAAGCCCTTTCGCGGCATGCAGAGTCATGAGGTTGGCTTTATGGGTCTGATCGGATTGCTCCATCTCCATAACCAATGACACATGCTCCAGAAAGGAAGCGAGATTCTCAAAATCATCCATCGAACGGACAAATTCACGCAAATTGTCGAGCCGCCCGGGAGCATCGGCCGATTTGTCGTTCTGCCACATTTCGGTGTAGCCGGATTCATCCAGGACGATTTCGGCAAGGTCTGTGTGCGGCAGTGTAGGGATCAACTCGCGCCATCGATCAACCATGTCCACAAATGACCGTAGGGACTTCCGTGCCCGAGTGGAAATCTCGTCGGTCTCTACCAGCTTGCGTGCTGCTTGCAATAAGGGAATCTGCTCGCCCCGGGCAAATCGCTGTAAGACTTGGACCGAGGCATCGCCAATCCCGCGTTTGGGTTTGTTGACGATCCTTTCGAAGGCGAGATCATCGGCGGGGCTGTTGAGCAGCCGAAGATAGGCCAGGGCATCCCGGATCTCCGCGCGTTCATAAAATCGCGGACCGCCGATAACACGGTAAGGAATTCCAAGCATAATGAAGCGATCTTCAAACTCCCGCATTTGAAAGCTGGCCCGAACGAGAATAGCAATCTTATCAAGCGTGACGCCTTTGGTTTGCAGGGCTTCGATTTCGTCTGCGATGACACGGGCTTCTTCTTCACCATCCCAATATCCCTTGACGGATATGGGCGACCCATCGCCTTGGTCTGTCCAGAGTGTTTTGCCGAGGCGGTTTTCGTTGGATCCAATCAGGCCAGACGCCGCGCCAAGAATTTGGGGAGTGGACCGATAGTTTTGTTCCAGTCGAATAACTTTCGCCCCAGGAAAATCTTTTTCAAACCGCAGGATGTTGTCCACTTCAGCACCGCGCCAACCATAAATCGATTGGTCATCATCGCCCACGCAGCAAATGTTCTGCCTTTTTTGCGCGAGCAGTCGCAGCCACAAATACTGCGCAACGTTGGTGTCCTGATATTCATCCACCATGATATAGGCAAATCTGCGTTGATATTCCTCAAGGACACCGGGATTGTCTTTGAGCAGACGAACGCATTCACAAATAAGGTCGCCAAAATCGGCTGCATTCAATGTCTTGAGGCGTTCTTGATAGAGCTTGAACAGATCGCGCGCTTTACCGTTTGCAAATCTCTGAGCTTCGGATTCAGGAAGCGTGTCATGATAGAGGCCGCGGTTCTTCCATTGATCCAGCAAAGCCGCGAAGGCGCGTGGGGGCCACCGCTTATCGTCTATGTTTTCGACAGATAGAATTTGCTTGATGAGGCGGATTTGATCGTCTGTATCCAGAATGGTGAAATTGGATTTCAGGTCTACCAGCTCGGCATGGCGTCTCAGGATCCGTGCGCCAATGCTATGGAACGTCCCCAGCCATTGCATGCCTTCCACCGTGCCGCCAATCAGCCCGCCGATCCGCTCCTTCATTTCGCGGGCGGCCTTATTGGTGAAGGTGACTGCTAGTATTTGGCCCGGCCAGGCTTTGCCGGTGTACAGCAAATGTGCAAGACGCGTCGTCAAAACGCGTGTTTTGCCGGTACCAGCCCCGGCGAGCACCAATAAAGGGCCTTCGGTGGTTTCAATGGCTTCTTGCTGTTCAGCGTTGAGCCCCTCTAGATAGGGCGGGGGCGCATTGTTGGGAACGGGCGGTTCCTCGGTCTCAGCAAGATCGAATGGGTCAGCACTGTGAGATGTCATGATTCCCGATTATACCGAAATCCCGGCAAATCAGCGATGTTCTTCGACATTTCGCTCAATTAGCGCCCGGTTGAAGGCTTTTAGGGCGTCGGTGTGAGAAATGAGCCCGATTGGCTGCTCGCTGGTGTCATTGCTGTAGACCAACAGGGTGTCCGCCTCGGTTTCATCGAAAATTTTTAGGGCCTCACCCAATGTGTTGTCGGCCGTCAGTGCTGGCAAGCCGGTGGGCGGGTTTTCGGGCACATCAGAGGTTTCCATGATGTCCCGCACCCGCAACATTTTGAGGATATAAGCGTGGGCACCTTCCCGTACATGGAGGCCGCGCCTTTCCAGTTGCCAATGAAAGAAGCTCTTACCCAAACGGGACTGGGTGAACACGGTGGCAATGGAGACCGCCACCAACACGGCCAGGCTAAGTCGCCATTCCCCCGTGAGTTCAAACACGATTAGGGTTGTGGATATAGGTGCCCCTAATACAGCCGCAGAAACCGCGCCCATGCCGACGAGCGCATAGGCTGCATGGCTGGTGGCTTGATCGGGAAAAATCTGTGCCGCTAGAATGCCGAAGGCCCCACCCGTCATTGCGCCAAGATAGAGCGATGGCGAAAACACACCTCCACCGAAACGGCTTGCCATTGTGATAGCCGTTGCGGCTGTTTTGGCGATAATCAGAGACACGAGGAGGGTGAAACCAAATTGTTCATTTAGGGCTGCGTCAGTTGCGCCATATCCCACGCCTAAGACTTGGGGAAAATAGATGGCGATGGCACCTAGCATCAATCCACCAATCGCAGGTCGCATCCAAAGCGGACACTCGACCTTCGAGGCAAAATCATCTGTGTACATGATTGCCCGCATGAAAATCATGGCAACCAAGCCGCAGATTAATCCGAGCAGGGCAAAAGCGGGCATTTCCCAGTAGGTTGTAATCCTATCTACCGGGACGATGAAGGCCGGAAACTCGCCTAAATAGATACGGGATGTGACGGCTGCGGCGACACTTGAAATTACGATGGGGCCAAAAGCGCGTAGGGCGTAGTGCCCTAAGACCACCTCCAGCGCAAAAAGTACGCCGGCGAGAGGCGCGTTAAACGACGCTGATACAGCCGCGGCGACACCGCATCCCAGAAGTGTTCGCGTGACTACCCCCGAATACCCCAGGCGATGACCAATCTCAGAGGCGATGGCCGCCCCTAGATGAACAACTGGACCCTCGCGGCCTGCACTTGCACCGACGCCAAGTGATGCGCTTGTACCAACAGCGTTCAGCATCGCCGTTCGAAGATCGACGCGGCCGCCGTGAAGAGTGCGTGCTTCAATGACATCGGCTACACTCAGCATGCGTTGCCGGCCCATGACATTTTGCAGGAACAGACCGATGAAGACGCCACCAATCGCGGGGAGGAACAACACTTGCCACCAGGGCAAAAGAGCGACTTGCGGAAAAAGTTCCTCGGATGCGGTTCGAAAAGCGATCCACTGAACGACCCGGATAAGTTCCCAAAAGCCGATGGCCGCATGAGCGACTGTCAGTCCGATGACCAGCGCAAAAAACCAAATCGTCGGCTGACGATTAAGCGTCACATTTTCCCAGACATATGTCCCAATTTTTTGGAAAACTGTTTCGGTTTCTTTGGCCATAAATCGTTTTTAGTTGCATTGTCCGATTGAGTTTTCGGCACAGACATGGGTGCCGTCAATCCAGACAGCTCCGGACAGGTCGGCTTTCTGAAGATCAGCCCCCGTTAAGTTGGCACCAGTAAAGTCAGTATTCTTCAAATTTGCCCTAAAAAACCTTGCTCGTCTTAGATCAGCTTCTTTTAGGCTGGCGCCCTCTAAGGTCGCATTGGTGAAATCTGCTTCTGACAGCAAAGCTTTGTCAAATTTTGCAGTTGACAGATCCGTGTGAAGAAACTTCGCACGCCGCCCATCAACAAGAGTCATGTCAGATCCTGCAAGAGAACCACGATTGAAACGTGCCTCCCGCAGACGTGCCCCAGTGAGGTCGACATTTAAGAACTGCCTTGAATCCATATAACATCGATACCAGTCAACTGCAGGGGCGGCCGGGTCGGTACAACCGGCTTGGGCAGCGTTCATTGTCGCGATACCAAGGACTGTCATAATAACAGATGAATACATCAGCTGGCGGAGTGTTTTTGGCACGAAGTCAGCCTCTACTTTTTTAGTGTGAATGGGCGCCCAACACGATCATCTTTGGCGAGCACCTTGTGTTTCTCTAGGATCTGCTCCAACGTGCCTTCAATGAATTTTGGGAAAGGCGCGGATTTTCGCTTTGCCATATTCACATGAACTGTCATTCGTTCTTCAGTAGCAGCAAGATAATCACGCTCCGCATGAAACATGCGCTGAAAACAATGGATGCGCTTCTGGTCATAACCCAAGAGTTGAAATTCGATTCTTAACGGATCATCAACCATAACTTCTTGGGCATACTGAATTTGTGACTGTAATGTGAATGTCGACGCGTTCGTTTCTTCGAGATATCGGGCACCCAGTCCAATTTCCTGCCAGACATGGTCGATCGCTTGGTCGAAAACAAGCAGGTAGAAAGCCATGTTCATATGGCCATTTAGGTCGATCCAATCGGACTTGACAGAGATCGTGGGCGCACAAATGGGGGCGTCGAATTGCTTATTTTTTGTCATGGGTTAACAGGCCCTTACCGAGGCCGCTCAACCTCTATTCAGTATTGAAATCCCTACATAAATCGGATGTTAACGGCAACTGCTTCATAAGTCATGGGCGACATTCTATCCTTGAAAAGGTGAGTTAAATGACCAGCAAGTCCTCAGAGCGCTTGGCGTCAACTGATGTAAATGACCGCATCGACGAATGGCGTCAAAAAGCAGGCCGGGTTAATGCGGAAGCTGCACTGCAGATTCTCGAGGATCCAACCAGTCGGTCCGTCCTGAGGATGGTCTTTTCTCGTACGCCGTATCTGGCGAAGTGCTGCCTTGCGCATCCCGACGCTGTGATTGAAGCATTGAGTGGCGATCCGGAACGCGTCGTGGCGGAAGTAGAGCGCGACCTGATGGCACTTGATCGTGCTGCAGGATCAGTTACGTCGCTGACACGCGCCGTACGTCCGTGTAAGGAGCGTGCGGTTGTCGCCATTGGATTGGCGGATTTAAGCGGGCGCTGGCCTGTCGAAAAAGTGGGACAGGCAATCGGAAAACTTGGTCAGCTTTCGGTGGAGTCAGGCTTATCGTGGTTATCTCGTCTTGCCTATCGCAACGGAGATATTGGTTTCAACGGCGATGCCTTGCCAGTTCCATTACCTGGTCTTTTCGTCGTTGGCGGCAATTCGATCGCTACAGATGAAACGGGGTATTGCGGTCCGATTGATCTTGCAATGATTTATGACGAGAAAATGCTGTCCGCTGCTGGTATCAAAGTAAGTCATGTGGTGTTGGAAAAAATAGCAACACAGTTGCGCGACGCCTTCCATGGCAATCGCGATATGCCGGCGATCTTTGACATCGATTTTAAAGCATCGGCCACGACCGGCAAGATCAACATGAAAAGTGAGTCCGTCTTCCGAAAGAAGATGTTGGTAGACCTTCTCGAAAGCGACAATCCGCGCCTTCATTCTTGGTTTTCCAATGCCGTGCCGATCGCCGGTGACAGGAAGGTCGCTGTCGAATTTTTGCGTGATTTGAAGAAAACTTTTTGGGCGTCAGATATTTCGGCCAGCTCAATTCGAGGCGCGGTCGGATTGGACGACAAATCCGAAATCGGCGTTCTTGAGGTTGATCGCCTCACGCAAACTTGCCGGCTTGCGCTTGGTACAAAGACAGAAGCAGTTCGCAACGGATGTTCGACCATCGTGTTTGAAAGCGCCGTGAAGGCCGGATCAATTGATCGTCTTACCGCAAGCCGATTGGTGGCAAATGCGAATTTCCTTCATGTTGCGCGAAACCGACTGCAATTGGTGACGGGTCTCAATGATTCCGTCGATTGTGGGGACGACCTTCGGCGAGACTGCGCCATTCTTTGCGGGTTTTCCGATTTGGAACTTTTTGACAAAGTATTGGATGGTTCAATCGCGGAAGCCCGTCAACATTGGCTCAACATTGTGTCGCCTCCGACAGATTCCTCGCGTCGAGCCACGACCATATCCATGGAAGAAGCCAATCTCGCGCGTCTCGAAGAGATCGGATTTACGGATGGGCGCGCCGTCGCATCCACTATTGATGGATGGGTGTCCGCTCAACAAGGGGAAGGAAATGACCACCGCCGCTATTTGTCCGAGATCACGCCCGGATTCCTGACAGAGATTGGGCGTACTCAGGGGCCAGATAGAGCCATCGAATTGGTCGATGCCATTTTAGGAAAACTACCGAGCGAATATCGTCCACTGGAGCAGTTGGCATCAGATTCTCGTCTCGCTGACGCATTGGTCGACTTTGCAGGCAACACACCGGTTTTCGCGGAGCAGGCACTCGCCAACGAGATCATACTTGAGGAGATGTTTGATCCGGATTTCGAGATTCCGGCAAATCCGGACGCGTGGATAACAAAGTTTCCGGCACCGACATCGAAAAAAGGTTGCGATAAAGCATTTGTCGATCGGATGCACAATTGGCTTTCTGAAAACGAAACGAGGCTCTGCTTTAGAGCTTTGTCGCAAGATATTCCGGCGGAAGAGCATAGCCTGTATTTAACTGCGTTCGCGGAAACGGCTGTTCAGGCGGTGTATGACGGAGTGTCTGCAGAGTTTGACGACAGAATTGCCGAGACAGGCGGCGCCATCGCATTGATTGCATCAGGTGATTTTGGGGCCACATCGCTGAAGACCAAGTCACCGCTCGACCTGGCATTTGTGTTCGATGGCGGAAATAGCAAAGCGGGCGACGAAAAGGTTGCAACCCTATACTGTGATTTCGCTGCGCGGATGACCGAGGTCTTGGAATCGACTGGGGCGGACAAGTCTGAGCCGATGTTTTCGATCGATCCGCGATCCCGACCGGGCGGTGCCACGGGCGATGCAGCATGTGCTATTCCCGTTTATCTGAATTTTTATTCACAGGATGCGCGTCCTGAAGAACATCTGGCTCTGACCAGAGCGCGGTTGATCTGTGGCCCACTGGGGATTCGCCAGCGGTTGGAAGCATCTATCACCGAATGCGTGACGCAACCTCGCAAAGCGGAACGGCTTATGATTGAGGCGGACAAGGCTCATATGCGGGTCCAGAAACAAAATCCGCCTGAATCAATTTGGGACGTGGATCGTATTCGGGGTGGCCTTGCGGATTTGGATTTCATCGCTGAAGTGCTGCAAGTACGCAATGGTGCCGAAAATCCGTATGTGATGGCTCAATCAACACCGGATGCTTTTTCCGCCCTCTCTCGGGCAGGATGTTTGGACCCGGATACGGCAACCGATCTGATCGAGAGCCATCTTTTCTGGACGCGTTTACGGACGATCCTCGCATTGTCAGACGGCTTTGATATGTCGTCACAACGCCCAAGACAACGACTGGGTATGATGATTGCCGCAGCGGCCGGCGTCACCAATTTCGGCTCTGTCGAGCCGCTCATTCAAGGCCATGCGGAGCGTGTGACGGCGCATTATAGAAAACTGGTTCTTGGCGACGAGAATGCGTCGCCCATCAACGCCGCAATTGCTGTTTAGCCATCAGGTTCTGTTTCGCCATCCTTTTTTAAACGATGCTGATCCAGTAATTCTGCTTGGCGGTGATTAAACGTTTCGGTCTTTTTGCGTTGTGATTTCGGCTGGCCGTATTTTGCCCGGTTCGTTTCGGCAGTCGCTTTCTTTGCGATACGGTTCTTCTGTTTGCGAACTTTATTGAGATTGATCACCTTGTCGGTCATGTCCGCTGCCCTTTGTTTGGTCTTTGTAGAAAGCCAAGATGTACACACGGATTGCACTCGACAATCCAGACACATTTGCGACGTCTCCGTCAGCCTGCCCTGAAAAACGGGTTGCGTCTATGTTTTGTACCAATTGGCTGATGGATAGTGATTTCTCTCTTGAGATCTCCTTCAGGCTTTCCCAAAAGTCTTCTTCCAAAGAGATGCTGGTCCGGTGGCCGGAAATTGTGATGGATCTTTTTATTTGCCGGGAAGATGCCACCACAAGGTCGCCTTACGACGGGCCGATCATCTGTTCTGGCCGGACGATCTGATCAAATTCTTGCTCTGTTACAAATCCAAGATTGATCGCTTCTTCTCGCAAGGTTGTGCCATTGGCGTGTGCGGTTTTGGCTACTTTTGTGGCGTTGTCATACCCAATTTTTGGTGCGAGGGCGGTCACGAGCATAAGCGAGCGTTCCATTAATTCTTGGATCTTTCCGCGATTAGGTTCGATGCCGACAACGCAATTGTCCGCGAAACTGACGGATGCATCCGCGATCAATCGGATGGACTGCAGCAGATTGTAGATCAGTACCGGCTTAAACACATTGAGCTCCATGTGTCCCTGAGTACCGGCAAGGGAAACTGTTGTGTGATTGCCGATCACCTGCGCGCAAACCATTGTCATCGCTTCGCACTGTGTCGGGTTCACTTTGCCCGGCATGATCGACGAACCGGGTTCATTCTCCGGCAACGCCAATTCTCCCAGACCGGATCTGGGGCCGGACCCAAGCAGCCTTATGTCGTTGGCGATCTTAAACAAGCTGGCAGCAACCGTATTCATTACGCCGGACGCTTCTACGATGGCATCGTGCGCTGCCAAAGCTTCAAACTTGTTTGGTGCGGTCACAAATGGCAGACCGGTCATTTTGGCAACATTCTCGGCGAACTGCTCGGCGAATCCTACTTTGGCATTGAGGCCGGTTCCAACAGCCGTGCCTCCCTGAGCGAGTGGGTAAAGTCGTGGCAAGCATTCTTTGACGCGGGTAATGGCGTGTTCCAGCTGCGCGGCATATCCGGAAAATTCTTGTCCAAGCGTCAGGGGGGTTGCGTCTTGTAAATGAGTGCGGCCGATCTTGATAATGTCCTTCCACTCATCGGCTTTTTTACTGACGGTTTCATGTAAATGGCTAAGTGCTGGTAGTAACCGGTGATGGATTTCTTCCACCGCGCTGATATGCATCGCCGTTGGAAATGTGTCGTTGGACGACTGGCTTCTGTTCACATGATCGTTCGGGTGGACCGGCGATTTTGATCCGATTTCTCCACCCAATATCTCGATCGCACGGTTTGCGATCACCTCGTTTGAGTTCATGTTGGATTGGGTGCCAGACCCGGTCTGCCAGACGACCAATGGAAAATTGTCGTCGAATTTGCCCTCCATAACTTCGGTCGCTGCCTTGACGATGGCATCGCCAATTTCCTTTTCCAGGTTCCCAAGAGACATATTTGCCTCTGCAGCGGCCCGTTTGATGACGCCAAGACCCCGCACCAAAGAGGGGGGCATCGTTTCGATGCCGATTTTAAAGTTTTTTAGCGATCGCTGAGTTTGAGCGCCCCAATATTTTTCGGATGGCACCTCCAAGGGGCCAAAAGAATCTGTTTCGGTTCGAGTTTCTTGGGAACTGGTCATGTGAACGTCTCTGCTGGTCTTTGTATCGGCAAGGGATTTAGCACCGTGAGGCGTCAGGTGCCAAGATGCGGCTACTTATTTTGCGGTCGAGGTCGAACTAAGCAGGTCGCAGTGGCGGTCACCGCCGGTTCGCCTTTGTCGTTAAACAACGTCCCTTCCAAAAAGGCAACGGACTTGCCTAGGCGGACTACGCGACCTTCGGCCTCGACTAGGCCGGGTTTGACGGATTTTATGTAATTGGCCTTGATTTCGAGAGATGGCGCGAGAATTGTAAGTCCCGATTTAACGATCACGGCGACGGTCATCACCTCGTCTAGGGCTGCGACAAGGAATCCGCCTTGCACCGAACCCATTGGGTTCTCGAAACGATCATCCAGCATGAATGTCGCCTTGACTGTACCGGCAGCGATATTCGATTCAATCAGCGAAAAACCTAACAGTTGCGTGCCTTTCGAGCCCTTGCTTTTCGCGAAAATTTCCAGAATACGATCGTCGGTTAGTTGGTCAGACACAGTTTTTACCCTTGAAAGCGTGGTTGGTTTAGTGTTTGTCATCTCCAAATAATCGGATCGGATCAAACAAACAATGTCTTCAGATCAGACTTCTATTTTGTCAGGAATGCGTGTTTTGGACCTGACATCGGTTTTGTTAGGGCCTTATTGCACACAAATTCTAGGCGATCTTGGCGCTGACGTAATTAAGGTTGAGCCACCGCAAGGCGATTTGATCCGCTGGGGTGGGAAAGCGCCAAAGACCAAAGGCCTTGGTCCGATTTATATGAATGTGAATCGAAACAAGCGCTCCATCTGCCTTGACCTGAAAGATGATGACGCCAAACAGGTGCTTCGTGACCTTGTTCAGACGGCAGATGTTTTTATCCATAATGTGCGTGCTGCTGGGATTGAGCGTTTGGGTTTCTGGTACGATCAAGTGCGGGAGATAAAACCTGACATTGTTTACGTGCATTGTGCTGGTTATGGCGCCGGCGGTGCCTATGAAGGGCGACAGGCATATGATGATTTAGTGCAGGCTGCAACGGGTACAGCGACGCTGTTATCACGATTTGATGGTAACACTGAACCTCGTTATCTACCGTCTTTGGTGGCCGACAAAAGCACGGGTTTGCATGCCGCCTATGCAACACTTGCCGGTATCATTCATAAATTGCGGACAGGCGAAGGCCAATTCATCGAGGTTCCGATGATGGAAAGCTTTACGTCATTCACAATGCTGGAACACCTTTTTGGCGCCACATTCGTGCCGCCGACCGGTAACATCGGATATCGCCGGGTTTTGAATCCCAACCGGCGCCCCTACAAAACGAAAGACGGTTATCTCGGTATTGTTCCGTACTCGGACGCCCAGTGGGAAGAATTTTTTAGGTTAGGTGGGCGCAATGGTGTGTTTGACGATCCGAAATTCGCGACTTTTGAAGCCCGAACGAAAAACATCCAAGCTTTGTACGCGCTAATTGAAGAGGTTTCGTCCACGAAGACCACGGACGAATGGGTTGATTTGTTGGCCAAAGCCAATATCCCAGCCATGAAGGTTACAGATCTGGACGACATTATTGACGATGAACATTTGACAAGCGTCGACTTTTTTCAGCGGAAACAACATCCGACCGAAGGCGAGTATTTGTCGATGAAGCATCCGGTATCTTTTGAGAAAGCAGAAACGCCAGTCCGCCATCACCCACCAGCAATCGGTGCAAATAGCCGCGAGATTTTGGAAGAACTTGGCTATACGGAAGAAAAGATTTCAAAGGTAATGGGCGCGAAACACCAAGAATAAGTTCTAAGTCGGCTACTGCTTCTTGCGGAATGCGTCCAAACTGACAACTTCACCGGTTTTTTCGGTTTCTTCGTCAGATTTATCGTTTTCCGCATCTGCATCTTGTGATGTGGGTAACGGTATGTTGGTGCCAATGTCCATGGGCGGTTGGGCGGTTGGTTGCTGTTCGCCATCACCCTCTAGGTTGAATTGCAGCCCGAACTGAACACTTGGGTCGAAAAAGCCACTTACGGCGGCGAAGGGGACGACCAACATTTCGGGAACTTTGTTGAACCGCAGACCAACGCGAAATTCTGTCTCAGTGACTTCCAGTCCCCAGAATTGATGTTGAAGAACAATTGTCATTTCTTCGGGATATTGGCTTTTAAGCGCCGGCGAGATTTGCACCCCATCAAACGTGGTGTCGAACGAGATGTAAAAATGATGTTCTCCGGGCAAACCTTCTGATGCCGCGTGTTCAAGCGCGCTTCTGACAACACCTCGCAGAGCGTCTTGCGCAAGTAGATCATAGCGCATTTGGTCGGTTGTCATTTAATGCCCCATAAAGATTCGAGTCATTTCGTATCCGCTTTTCCAACAGTACGAACCACAGCCGAAGAGTCAAACGTCTTCGCCCATTTTAAAGTGAGGGGCTTCTGTTGCCCGGCGCCCCTCAAGCCGCGCTTACCTATAATTAGGCAGCGAGCGCCATTTCGTTATCATTGGCACTTGTAAAGATGGTCCGATATCGGTGGTACCATGCCGAGCAAAAGATACACCTTTAGACGCTCGTCGATCCTATTTCGCCCCCAAAAGACCTTTAACCAAAGCTAAGGTGAAATGGTGGAGGCGCCGGGTACCGCCCCCGGGTCCGATACGCTTATTACGTGCTCGTTTATCGCCATAGCCGGTGCGACCGGCACTCTTATTATAGTGTTTCTAAAGGGTTAATTAAACCCTTCTTGGCGGGTACATCGCCTCTGCGAACTCTGTTACATTATAAAGGAGAATCCCCGAAAAGGCGTCCACAACAAGCAATGAAACAATATCTCGACCTTATGCAACACGTTCTTGACAGTGGTGCGGTCAAAGGTGACCGGACGGGAACGGGTACGCGCAGTGTTTTTGGGCATCAGATGCGATTTAATCTCTCAGATGGTTTCCCCTTGGTGACCACCAAAAGATTGCACCTTAAGTCGATCATTCACGAACTGCTTTGGTTCTTAAAGGGCGACACGAATGTCAAATATTTGCAAGAAAACGGTGTGTCGATTTGGGATGAATGGGCCGACGAACAGGGGGAACTAGGACCTGTGTATGGCGCCCAATGGCGTTCATGGCCGTCGCCCGACGGAACATCAATCGATCAAATTGAAAATTTGATTTCAGACATAAAAGAAACTCCCGATTCCCGTCGTTTGCTTGTGTGCGCTTGGAATGTCGCGGACATCGACAAAATGGCATTGGCTCCCTGTCACTGCCTTTTTCAGTTCTATGTGGCTGACGGAAAACTCTCCTGCCAACTCTACCAACGAAGCGCCGATATTTTTTTAGGCGTACCGTTTAATATTGCGTCTTATGCATTGTTGACGCTTATGGTCGCCCAAGTGACGGACTTAGAGCCAGGTGAGTTCATACATACATTTGGCGACGCACATCTTTATTCAAACCATCTGGAGCAAGCTCGACGGCAGTTAGAGCGAGATCCGCATCCTCTCCCGCGTATGAAAATCAATCCGAATGTTCGAGATTTGTTTGCCTTTACTTTTGAGGATTTCGAACTGGAGGGATATGTCGCCCATCCTCACATCAAGGCGCCCGTGGCGGTCTAGAGACATGTCGGCATGCGCTTATCTTTAATTCTCGCGAAGTCCCGCAATCATGTGATTGGAGACAAAGGGCAGATCCCATGGCGATTGCCAAACGATATGAAGTTCTTTCGCCGCGTGACGATGGGAAAGCCCATCATCATGGGACGTAAGACGTTTGAATCTATCGGCAAACCGTTGCCAGGCCGTCAGAACATCGTGATCACTGGTGATGCAACTTATGTTGCGCCTGATGGTGTTGTGGTCGTGACCGATCTTGATAGCGCCCTGTGGGCCGCAGCAAATGTTGACGAGGTGATGATCATTGGAGGGGCGCAGATTTACCGGTTGGCACTGCCAACGGCGGACAGGATTTATCTCACCGAGATAGATGCAGATATCGACGGAGATACTAAGTTTGAATTTGAGCTAGGAGATTCGTTTGAAGAAACATCTCGCGAGGAATATCCGTCAGATGCAAAACACGCTTATCCTTACAGTTTTGTTGTGTTGGATCGTCGGACGTAAGTCGTAGGAATTGCCCCATGAAGCGAAACTCAGAATTTTTCCGCGGTTTGGTGGCATTGATCGTCGGCGTACTCTTCTCCTATGCGGTTCAATCGGCAAGTGAAAACGAACTGGTTGGCGGGGCGTTTGGAAACACAATTTCTATCGTAAATGCTTCCGGTCAGGAAACACTGGTTTGGCTAAACGAAGACGGAACGTATGAGAGTAAGCTGCCGGATGGGCGCTCTCATAAAGGGGTTTGGTCGCTGGAGGGCGATTTAATCTGCTTTAAAGTGACAGAACCAAAGAAAGCTGCCGAGGGGCCACCAATCTGCGGATCTCTCATCGCCAATCGCCAGCCAGGCGATCAATGGGAATCTATGGTCGCCGACGGATCCGTCGTCACAGTGACACTCCGAAAAGGGATTGTCGGAAAATAAGGGGAACTTGCGGTGTGCCCCCTTGTTCCGCCATTTTGAAACTTAGGGCACTGTTCAGCTACTCAAATACGATCTTCGGCGCGGTTTTCTGACCTGGAAGTAGTGCTTGCGATACTTTTTCGGCGACCGCAAAAAAACACTGTGCGCCATCGCTGTCGGGATCAACGGCGACAATGGGTGTTCCGTTGTCTGAATTTTCTCGAATGTCCACATAAATGGGAATTTCGCCCAAGAATGTATAGTGACCTTCCTCAGCAGTTCTTTTTACGCCACCTTCGCCAAAAATGTATGATCTTTCGGTGCTGCCGGGACTTACGAAATAGCTCATATTTTCGACCAGTCCTAAGATGGGGACTTCGGTCTTTTCGAACATCGCCACACCTTTTCGCGCATCGACCAACGCGATCTCCTGCGGGGTAGATACGATAACGGCACCCGCCAGTGGTACTTTTTGAGCCAGTGTTAACTGTGCATCTCCTGTTCCAGGGGGCATATCCACCACGAGAACATCCAGCTCACCCCAGGCCACGTCCATCAGCATTTGGGTAAGGGCGCTGCCCACCATGGGCCCGCGCCAGATCATTGGGGTGTCTTCATCAATCAGGAAACCGATGGACATGGTGTGAATGCCAAACTTTTCGATTGGTTTTAGCTTCTTGCCGTCGGTAGATTCTGGCTTTCGATTAATGCCCAGCATGCGGGGAATGGATGGCCCGTAGATGTCGGCATCCAGCAGTCCGACTGACAATCCCGATTGAGAAAGTGCCAAGGCTAAGTTCACAGCCACCGTCGATTTGCCGACCCCTCCTTTCCCGCTGGCCACGGCAATGATCGATTTAACACCAGGCGGTGACGCGGGACCGGGTGGACGGGTTTGGTGCTGAGTATGATTTTGACGGGTCGATAACTGTTTTTCGGCTGTAGAGGCTTCACCGCGGTGAGCCGTGAGAACCGCGGTTACCGACAATACGCCGGGAAGTCCATAAACAGCTTTCTCGGCGGCGCTTCGAATGGGTTCGGCCTCTGGTCCTTGTTCAGGCGGAACCTCGATCGAAAATCCCACATGACCATCCTTCACCACGAGCCCCTTTATGAGATCCGCTGATATCAGGTTTTGACCCGATCTTGGATCTTGGACTTTCTTTAGAGCCTCGAGAATGGCTTCTCGATTAGGACTGGTCATCAATTCGCGTCCTTGAGCGCTTTATAAGGGTCGGCTTGAAAAAGGCTGCTTCAGCTCCAAATATCCTAGAACACTCGGCATCCCTAATCAGAAAGTCGCGTTAGATTGCGCACACTTACGTAGTGTCATATAAACCGGAGCTGTAACGATTCCAAGGTTTGGTCAGGCGGTTTGGCAAGCCAGCTTAAACTCAAAGATCACTGTACCCCATTACACAAACTCTAAGCCCCCGAAGGCGCTTAGGGCCGCTTGAAAGCGATCCTGAGACCGGTGGTGGATAAGGTCGATAACAAAAGGAAGATTGAATGCCCTGGAATAACCAAAATGGCGGCGGAGGCTGGCAAGGCGGCGGGCGCGGACCCTGGGGGCAGGGGCCCAGCGGCGGTGGTGGACGTGGGGGTCCACAGCCACCTGATTTAGAAGATCTCCTAAAACGCGGCCAAGACCGTTTTAAAAGCGTGTTGCCTGGAAATGTCGGCGGAGGTGGCATTGCTATTCTGCTTCTTCTTATCTTGGGCGTTTGGCTCGTTACCGGCATTTACCGTGTCGGCCCCGAGGAAGTTGGGGTGGTGACGCGGTTTGGTAAATTCCTGGGAGAAGCACAGGGCATAAAACAGCCGGGGTTGCATTATCACTTGCCATACCCAATTGAAAATGTTCGTACAGTGAAAGTTCGCACCCGTAATCAACTGGATGTTGGTTTCAGCAAATCCACTGCGTCCCGTCGAAGCCAGACGGTGAAGCAAGAAAGTCTAATGCTGACAGGGGACGAGAATATCGTTGATCTAGGTTTCTCGGTTTTCTGGCAGGTCAAGCGGGCAGATCATTTCTTGTTCAACATCCAAAACCAGCAAACCACCTTGAAAGCTGTTGCAGAAAGCGTGATGCGGGAAGTGGTCGGGCGCAGTGAAATTCAAGCGGTGCTGACCGAAAACCGGCGCGCAATCCAGGCCGAAGTTATTAAGATCATGCAAGAGACGTTGGATTCTTACCAAGCTGGCGTTGAGGTTCTGGATGTCCAAATACAAGATTCAAAGCCACCGGATCAGGTGGTTGATTCCTTCCGTGATGTTGTTGCGGCCAAGCAGGACCAAAGTCGTTTGAGAAACCAGGCGGAGGCCTATCAAAACAAGGTCATTCCTGAAGCTCGTGGTGAGGCGGAACGTATTCTTCAGCAAGCGCAAGCTTATAAAGAGCAAACGATTGCGGAAGCGGAAGGTGAAGCTCAACGCTTTTTGTCCATCTATGAGGAATACAAAGAGGCAAAAGATGTTACGCGTCAGAGAATCTTCCTGGAGACCATGGAGCGGGTTTTCGAAGACATGAACAAAGTCATCGTAGACGGTTCTAGTGGTTCTGGTGTGGTTCCGTATTTGCCGCTGCCTGAATTGCAAAAACAAATGCAGCGTGGACAAGCGCAAAGTGGAGGGACCAACTGATGAACCGCTTTTTTTTGATCGGGTCAGTAGTTCTTATTGCGATCGCGGCCTTCGTTGCAGTCAATGCGTTGTTCATCGTGCACCAAACTCAGCAAGCAATCGTTTTGCAGTTTGGCGCCCCACGGCTCAAAATCAAAGAGCCGGGACTGAAGTTTAAAACGCCCTTTATTCAGAATGTGGTCTATCTCGAAAAGCGGATACTTGATTTGGACGCTCCCGTGGAGGAAGTGTTTACGTCTGACCGGAAACAGTTGTTGGTTGATGCTTTTGCGCGTTACCGCATTACCGAGCCGTTAAACTACTTCACGAGTTTTAACAGCGAAACTCTACGGTTGCAGGAAAACGCCGAGAAACAGCTTGCGAACCAGCTTAACTCAACGCTTAAAAACGTTATTGCCGCAGCCGATTTTACCGCTGTGATTTCAACAGACAGAAGTGACTTGATGCGGCGTATTCGCGATCAGTTAAATTCCAATTCTCAGCGCTATGGTGTCGAGATTGTCGATGTGCGGATTAAACGTGCGGATCTGCCGGAACAAAACAGTCAAGCCACTTACGAACGAATGGTGACTGAGCGCCGGCGGGAGGCTGCTGAGTTCCGAGCCCAAGGTGAAGAGGCGGCTTTGCGTATTCGTTCTTCAGCGGATCGCGAAGTGACCGTCCTCAAAGCGCAAGCAAAACGGGATTCAGAGATCATCCGTGGTGAAGGGGATGCGGAGCGCAACCGGATTTTCGCGGAAGCCTTCGGCAAAGACCCAGACTTTTTCGCCTTTTACCGATCCATGCTGGCCTATGAAGCGGCCTTGCGTAAAGGCGACACCACCATGATCTTGTCGCCAGACAGTGAGTTTTTCCGGTATTTCGGCGATCTGGAAGGCAAAGGCGCCCGATAAACAACAATTTATCGGTGTTAAGAGGCGGACGTTGCCTCTGGAGAGGCGTGAGGGCACTTAATTGGCGGATTTAGTCACCGCGATTGGCCTGGCCTTGGCCATAGAAGGCGCGCTGTATGCCCTTTTCCCCGTTCAGATGAAAAGGTTCATCGCGGCTGCATTGGCATCAGATGACGCGTCAATGCGGATTGCAGGCGTAATAGCGGTATTTTTGGGCGTTGTGATCGTTTGGCTCGTCCGTGGTTAATCGAATTCACCTCAAAAAGCCTACACATTTTAATGAAACGATTACCATAAATACGCCAAATTTGAGATGTACGCCCACCTTGACGCAGGCTAGCCAGACGTACCTAATCGATTTTGTGGAACGCAGATTCGATAGTTACTTCCTCTAGTTCCTATTGCGCCTGCGGACAAGAATTAAGGAGAATTCACGCGTGAACGAAAGAGCTGCTTCGATGGTCGGCAGACGTCAACAACTGGGTGCCTTGAGCACCTTCAATCTGATGTGTTTGCTGGTCGGTCTGGCCATGATTCTGCCGTTGAATGCGGCTTTGGGGAAAGCGCCACCTGAGAGTTTCGCTGACCTGGCCGAACAACTCTCCCCTGCGGTTGTAAACATATCCACGTCGCAGACCGTTAAAAAGCAAGATAGAGATTCCGTTCCTGTACCAGAGTTCCCTCCGGGATCGCCGTTTGAAGATCTTTTCCGTGATTTCTTTGACCGTAATGGTAATGGTGGACGTCAGCCACGGCGGGTAACCTCGCTTGGTTCAGGCTTCGTGATCGATCCTAGTGGGATCATCGTGACGAACAATCACGTGATCGAAGAGGCAGACAAGGTAACGGTCAATTTTGTCGATGGCAGCACCTTGCCGGCGGAAATTCTTGGCCGTGATCCAAAAACCGACATTGCTGTTCTAAAAGTGAAATCCGACAAACCGCTTGCCCATGTTAATTTTGGCGATGCCGATAAGGCACGCGTTGGGGATTGGGTTCTTGCGATCGGTAACCCATTTGGGTTGGGTGGCTCGCTCAGCGCCGGTATCATTTCTGCCCGGAACAGAGACATCAATGCTGGCCCCTATGATGACTTTATTCAGACGGATGCTGCCATCAATCGTGGGAATAGCGGTGGTCCGCTCTTCAATACGCAAGGCCAAGTCATTGGCGTGAACACTGCCATCATCTCTCCATCTGGCGGTTCGATCGGAATCGGATTTGCGGTACCCTCAAGCCTGGTTGTTCCAGTTGTCGAGCAGCTGAAGCAGTATGGTGAAACGCGTCGTGGTTGGCTTGGTGTTCGCATCCAGACCGTTACAGATGAAATAGCTGAAAGTCTATCCCTAACGTCAGCATACGGTGCGCTGGTAGCGGGCGTTACGGAAAGTGGCCCTGCAGCAAAAGCCGGCTTGAAACAAGGCGATGTGATTGTGTCATTCGATGGACGTAAAGTCGAAGAGATGCGCCATCTGCCGCGCATGGTCGCCGAAACCGACATCGGAAAGTCTGTTCCGGTTGAAGTGATCCGTGACGGCAAGAAGGTCAGTAAACGCGTGAAAATCGAGCGTCTTGAAGAAGGCGATGAAGTTGCCTCCGCTGTGGTCGATCAGAATTCGCCGGTTGCGGGCAAGGAAGAACGCAAAAGCCTCGGTCTTACACTTTCAGCAATCACGCCTCGTTTACGGAGCACTTTTAACATTGAAGATGGTGTTGAGGGCGTTTTGGTAACGGAAGTTGATCCCAACAGCGCAGCCGCGGAAAAACAAATCCGACCGGGCGATGTTATTGTGGAAATCGGTCAGGAAGAGGTTTTCCGTCCCGATGATGTGGTGGGTGTGGTGAACCGCGTCACCAAAGAGGATAAGAAATCGATCCTCCTCGGATTAAATCGGCGAGGTGACTTCCGGTTTGTCGCCGTCCGGATTGATAAAAGCTGACCAGAGATTTTCGAAAAACTTCTTTAAAAACCCCGTAGGCTACTGGTCTGCGGGGTTTACTATATCCGCCGCAGAATATCCCTGCAGATAGAGCAGCGTAGTTAGATCGGTGGTCTTCACGGCCACGTCTGCACCTTCCTCGACAATTGGCTTGCCACGGAAAGAGACCCCAGTTCCAGCACGTTGGAGCATCGCAAGATCGTTCGCACCGTCGCCGACGGCAATCACGTCCTGGAAGTCAATATGATGTTCCGTGCACAGCCTTTCTAATGTAGCGAGCTTAGCCTCGCGTCCTAAAATTGGGTCGGCAACATTACCCGTTAGTTTTCCATTGGCGATTTCAAGCGTATTGCCGAAGTTCATCTCAAAACCAACATCATTGGCTACGCGCGATGTAAAATAGGTGAATCCCCCTGACACCAACGCCGTCACCGCTCCGTTCTGGCGCATGGTGTGCACGAGGGTCTTAGCGCCCGGCATGCTTTTAATGCGTTCCCGATAGGTTTGCTCCAGCGTGTCTTCGGGCAAGCCCTCCAACATTTTGACCCGTTCGCGGAGAGCACCTTCGAAATCCAACTCTCCTCGCATGGCGCGTTCCGTAATCGCGCTGACCTGGGGCCCGAACCCCGCCAAATCCGCAAGCTCATCCAAACACTCACATTGAATGATCGTTGAATCCATGTCTGCGATAAGCAATCGTGCTTTTTGGTCACGTTCAGGTAAAACGGCAAAATCAATGGGACGTGATCCGATTAGTTTTCGAACGTTGTTCGAGACATCGGTTTGGTCGGTCGCTGATAGGACTATTCGGTGCGCAAGATTGGGCACAAGCTCAGTGTTCGAGCGTATATAAACTTCCGCGTCGGTCAGTGCTGTTGAAATTTGGGCAATTGCGTCAGCATCGAGTATCTGTTGTGACTGGGGCGCAACTAGGGTGAGGGTGAGGTCCATTGGACTGAACTCTGAAAAAAAGAATGAACAAGATTGTCCTTATTGCAGGGCCAACCTGTAGCGGCAAGTCGAAGATTGCATTGTCCTTGGCGCAAAACATCAATGGGGTTCTGATCAATGCGGACTCTATGCAGGTCTACGCAGATATACCCATATTGAGCGCCCAGCCGTCAAAAGAGGACCAACAATCAGTTCCCCATCTGCTCTACGGCCATGTGAGCTGCACCTCAGACTATTCGACGGGAACATGGTTGGAAGAGGCGGTCACGGCTATCCGGAATAGCTGGTCTGAAGATAAAGTGCCAATCGTTGTCGGGGGGACCGGTCTCTATTTCGAAGCGCTTATGGCAGGACTTGCCAATATCCCGCCCATTCCTGAGTTTGTCAGGCAACATGTTCGAGCACTCGCCAACCGATTTGGCCTTGCGGGCCTCGAAGAAAGGCTGCGTGTTTTGAACGCCCTTAATGGCATGCCAGAGGTTTTGGATCGGCAACGTGCCTCAAGAGCTTTGGAGGTTCGCCTTGCCACCGGGATGTCGCTCGGGGATTGGCAGAAAAAGGGGCGCAAACCGCCATTTTCTTTTGAATCTTTTGTGCCGATTGTTTTGAAGCCGGATCGGCAGGAGATTTATGAGAGATGCGACGCGCGGTTAGACGCAATGATGGCCGCTGGGGCCCTTTCCGAGGTGTCGAAACTCGCTGAGTACCCGCAGGTGGAGAGGTGCGGTATGGCATTTAAAGCGCTTGGTGTGCCCCAATTGTTACGTCACCTCGAAGGAGAGATGCCGCTTGACGCGGCATTAACTGAAGCGAAGACAGCCACGCGTCGCTATGCAAAGCGGCAATTCACCTGGATAACGCGACATATGATTGCGTGGAATGGTATTAAAGAGAAAGAAATGGAAAAAACTATGCCAAAAATCTTTTCTATTATTAAAGAAAATGGGTTGACCCTGAGCTAACGGGCGACTAGGGTGCGCTGCTTTCCGGCCCGAGCCTCGTTGCTCGGCTTTTTATTGCATTTTTGGAGTGTTTGATCATGTCTTCCGATCCGAAATCGGGTGCTGCTTTGATCTTACAAGCCCTGGAAGACCAGGGTGTTGAGGTCATTTTCGGCTATCCGGGTGGGGCGGTTTTGCCCATCTATGACGAACTGTTTAAGCAGGATCGGATCAAACATGTGCTTGTGCGTCACGAACAAGGCGCCGTTCATGCGGCGGAAGGCTATGCCCGCTCGAGCGGAAAACCGGGCGTTGTCCTCGTCACCTCTGGCCCCGGAGCGACAAACGCTGTCACCGGATTAACCGATGCGCTTCTGGATTCGGTTCCGCTGGTTTGTCTGTCAGGACAGGTGCCCACGCATCTAATCGGTTCGGATGCCTTTCAAGAATGCGATACGGTTGGCATCACCCGCGGATGTACAAAACACAATTGGTTAGTCAAGAGCGCGAATGATCTTCCGCGCGTTATTCACGAAGCCTTTTACATCGCGAAAAGCGGTCGCCCCGGACCGGTTGTTGTCGATGTTCCTAAAGACGTCCAATTCGAGGCTGGCGAGTATGTCGGGCCCGCTAATGTGCGCCACCGTACCTACCAGCCGCAATTGAAGGGCAGCATGGAGAGCATTAAGCAGGCGATCGATCTGATCGCTGAGGCGAAGTGCCCGATTTTTTATACCGGCGGAGGGGTGATCAATTCGGGTAAAGCCGCAACCCAATTGCTGAGGGATTTTGTGAAGGCCACAGGCTTTCCGATCACGTCGACCCTTATGGGTTTGGGAGCATATCCGGCAAACGATCCGCAATGGCTTGGCATGCTGGGCATGCACGGGACGTATGAGGCCAACTGGGCCATGAATCAGTGTGATTTGATGATCAATGTTGGTGCGCGTTTTGATGATCGCATCACGGGGAGGTTGGATGCGTTTTCTCCCAACTCAAAAAAAATTCACATTGATATCGACCCATCGTCCATCAACAAAAATGTGATGGTTGATGTTCCCATCGTTGGTGATGTGGCGCACGTCCTGGAAGATATGATGCGCGTTTGGAAATCGTCAGCGCGCCCTCAGCGTAAAGATGAACTGGCCGCGTGGTGGCAACGTATTGATGAATGGCGGGCTAAGAAAAGTCTTTCTTTTAAAAACTCTGACACTGTTATCAAGCCGCAATATGCCATTCAGCGTTTGTATGAGCTTACGAAAGACCGTGAGACATACATCACAACAGAAGTTGGTCAGCATCAGATGTGGGCGGCACAGCATTATCACTTCAATGAACCCAACCGGTGGATGACATCAGGTGGCCTGGGAACGATGGGCTATGGATTGCCGGCCGCCATTGGTGTTCAAATGGCCCATCCCGAAAAGCTTGTTATTGATGTTGCGGGCGAAGCATCAATTCTGATGAACATGCAGGAAATGTCCACAGCGGTACAATACCGTTTGCCCGTGAAGGTGTTTATTCTTAACAATCAATATATGGGTATGGTTCGTCAGTGGCAGGAGCTTTTGCACGGCGGCCGATATTCTGAAAGCTACACGGCAGCGTTACCGGACTTTGTCAGATTGGCAGAGGCTTATCACGCGACGGGCATTCGTGTGACGTCTCCTGCGGATCTTGATGGCGCCATTACACAAATGATTGAAACCGACGGCCCAGTCATTGTGGATTGTTTGGTCGATAAGGAAGAAAATTGTTTTCCGATGATCCCATCGGGTGCTGCTCATAATGAAATGATTCTTGGCCCTGAAGACGTGGAGCAAGAAATTTCTGAAGCAGGCAAGGTTCTTGTCTAGGCGGATTTCGTAAGCGAATTTAATAACGTATACGGATCTTCAAGCTGGAAGTGAATAATGATTGATACTCAGACCGAAGAGCGTCACGTATTGGCGATCCTGGTCGATAACGAAGCTGGTGTTTTGGCGCGCGTCATAGGTTTGTTTTCCGGTCGCGGATACAATATTGACAGCTTGACAGTGGCTGAAGTGGATGTTGAGGCGCACACCTCCCGCATTACAGTGGTCACTTACGGGACACCAATGGTCATTGAGCAGATTCGGGCTCAATTGGAACGCCTGGTGCCAGTTCATAAGGTTGTCGACTTAACGGTGCGTGGCCCTTCTGTCGAACGGGAAATGGCGCTTATCAAGGTCGTTGGTACCGGCGATAAACGTGTTGAGGCACTGCGCCTGAGTGAGGCGTTTCGAGCGCGTGTTATCGATACCACGCATTCTTCATTTGTATTTGAATTGACAGGGGCATCCGACAAGATTGATGCCTTTGTCGGATTAATGAGGCCCCTGGGCCTCACAGACGTTTCGCGCACCGGGGTCGTCGGGATCTCACGTGGCCCGGAAGCGATGTGACAATTGCATTGAGTTGAAAGGAAGAGAAATGCGCGTTTATTACGATCGCGATGCCGACGTAAATCTAATCAAAGGCAAGAAAGTTGCTGTCATCGGTTACGGCAGTCAGGGCCATGCCCATGCGTTGAACATGCGGGATTCCGGGGTCACCGACGTGGCGGTGGCGCTGCGCCCAGGATCCACCACCGCCAAGAAGTGCGAGGCGGAAGGGCTCCAGGTAATGTCCCCCGCCGATGCCGCCAAATGGGCGGACGTTATGATGATGGTGACGCCTGACGAACTACAAGGCGACATCTACCGAGAATCCCTTCACGACAATATGAAGGAAGGCGCTGCGCTTATGTTTGCGCACGGTCTCAATATTCATTTTAACCTGATTGAACCACGTAAGGACCTGGACATCATGATGGTGGCGCCCAAGGGGCCAGGCCATACGGTACGCGGTGAATATCAGCGGGGCGGGGGTGTACCGTGCCTGGTGGCGGTTGCTCAGGATGCCACGGGGAATGCCCATGATGTGGCCCTTTCTTACGCATCGGCCATCGGCGGCGGTCGGGCCGGCATCATCGAGACCACGTTCCGCGAAGAATGTGAAACCGACTTGTTTGGTGAGCAGGCCGTATTGTGTGGCGGTGTTGTGGAACTCATCCGCGCTGGTTTCGAAACCCTGACGGAAGCAGGATATGCCCCTGAAATGGCCTATTTCGAATGCCTGCACGAAGTGAAGCTGATCGTCGATCTGATTTATGAGGGCGGCATCGCCAATATGAACTACTCGGTATCGAATACGGCTGAGTATGGGGAATATGTGAGTGGTCCTCGGGTCATCACAAAAGAAACCAAGGCCGAAATGAAACGGGTTCTGGAAGACATTCAGTCCGGCAGGTTTACCCGGGACTGGATGCTCGAAAACAAAGTGGGTCAGACCAGCTTCAAGGCGATGCGCGCGGCCAGCGCCGAACACCCCATCGAAGAAGTCGGCGAACGCTTGAGAGGCATGATGCCTTGGATTACGGCCAGCCGTTTGGTCGACAAAGAAAAGAACTAATGTCACGGCGTTCCGATTCTCTAAGATCGGGACGCCGCCCCTTCATCTCGCAAACGAACATCGTGGGTTGCTCTGCCTTTGGGCGCCTGGCAACCGCGCTTCGGCTTGCAATATCCCGAAATTTAAGACTTTTTTAAGTGGCCAAGACAAGATTGCCGCACGTTGGCCACTTTTTTCTTTTCAAATGAATTGCTTTAACGCCAAGATCGTCACGGCAAATTAACCAAATTTGGAGCACACTCCGAATTGTAAGTTCGACGACTGGGGTGATGAGGAATTATGCCATTTAGTGTCTTAGGCATGCTTTCAGCAGACATGGCCATTGATTTGGGCACGGCCAACACGCTTGTGTACGTGAAGGGCCGGGGGATCGTTCTCAACGAGCCGTCCGTGGTGGCAATCATGACAAAGGGCGGCAAGAAGCAAGTCTTGGCCGTCGGCAACGACGCGAAGATGATGCTGGGCCGGACGCCGGGCAACATTGAGGCCATTCGCCCCATGAGAGATGGTGTGATAGCCGATTTCGAAGTCGCCGAAGAAATGATCAAGCACTTCATTCAGAAAGTGCATAATCGCAAGTTTTTCTCCAGCCCATTGATTGTGGTCTGTGTACCCTCTGGCTCTACGGCTGTAGAACGCCGGGCCATTCAAGATTCGGCCTTATCCGCAGGCGCGCGACGGGTTTTCCTCATTGAAGAGCCGATGGCCGCGGCGATCGGCGCTGGTCTACCGGTGACAGAGCCTACCGGCTCAATGGTTGTCGATATTGGCGGTGGTACAACCGAAGTGGCAGTTCTTTCCCTGGGCGGCATTGTGTATTCGCGCTCTGTTCGGGTGGGCGGCGACAAGATGGATGAAGCCATTATCGCCTATATCCGCCGTCATCATAATCTGCTGATTGGTGAAGCAAGTGCGGAACGGATCAAGAAAGACATTGGTTCTGCTTGCGCTCCCGCGAACGGCGAAACCGGCCGGACGATGGAAATCAAAGGCCGCGACCTTATGAACGGTGTTCCTAAGGAGATTACGATTGGTCAGCGGCAAATTGCAGATAGCTTGGCCGAGCCCGTGGGCGCCATTGTTGAGGCCGTGAAAGTTGCACTGGAAGCAACGCCTCCGGAATTGGCGGCCGATATTGTGGACAAAGGCATCGTGCTTACAGGCGGCGGCGCATTGCTCACATTGCTTGATCAAGTGCTGCGGGACGACACGGGCCTACCGGTCAGCATCGCTGATGAACCGTTATCCTGTGTTGCATTGGGCACCGGTAAAGCGCTGGAAAACATTCGGTCTATGCGGAACGTATTATCGGCGGCCTTTTAAAAGCTGATGCTTCGCGAATCGACCAGGTTTTGTTACTTTTAAACGTTGGCACCAGGGAATCAGAGTCTTCTTAAGCTTGCGGCATTTGTTGTAGGCGGAGCTGAACTAAACAGGTTCCCATCGGCAAAAAGGTATTGGGACGGCTCCAGTGATTGATCGCGTAAGTAGGAGCCAATCCGGGGACATCGCATCAAGGTCACGGCCCTATGTGACCTTACTCGCATTTCTAATATTTGTGTCTGCGGTGTTGCTGTTTATTGGACGTGCAGACCCCACGGCATTTGAGAAAAGCCGGCTCTGGGTGCTGGATGGTATCGCCCCGGTTTTAGAAACTGTTTCCAAACCGGTGATGTCGGCGATCGATTACATCGGTCGGGCAGACGATATTGTTGCTCTCTACGAAGAAAATGATCGTTTGCGCGAAGAAAACCGTCAGCTTCAAGATTGGCGACAGGCAAGTATCCAACTGGAACAAAAACTTGAGCGATACCAAGCGCTGTTGAATGTTCAAATAGATCCGCGAATGGACTTCGTCACGGGCCGTGTCATTGCGGAAAATGGCGGCCCGTTTTTGAGGACGTTTGTGGTTAATCTTGGTCGCAATCAGAACATCAAAAAAGGTCATGCGGTTGTAGATTCGAGTGGTCTTATTGGCCGCGTCGTTGCCACCGGAAGAGACGCGTCCCGCATCCTGTTGCTGACCGATTTGAACAGTCGGGTACCGGTTTTTGTGGAGCCGGAACATATCCGCGCGATCTTGGCCGGCGACAATCGTAACAGCCCCTATTTGGAATATCTGCCGAAGAACTATCAGCCTCAGGTCGGTAGCAGAGTGGTGACATCTGGTGACGGTGGCCTTTTGCCACCTGGTTTGCCGATTGGCATGGTTACCCAGAACCAACCTGATGACCAGTTTCGGGTCGCTTTGTTTTCCAATCTTTCTAAAACCGACTTTGTTCGGATCGTTCAGTACGAGTTTCCGAAGGTCGACCCGTTCGAAGAGGAGGGGGAGGCAACAGATAAGCCCGAAGAAGGTGCAGATCCCAAGGCGAGCGTAAGCGGATCGACCGAGTCCAATGCCACGCAGTCTGCGGCAGCTCCACAGCGTGTCACAGGACAATAGGAGAGATTGACTCGTGGATACTCCGAACGCCAGTCCAATCGAAAAAATATTGTGGCAATGTGCGCCGGGTGTTTTGGCGCTTGTCTGTGTGCTGATCTCCTTGATCCCATTCGGTTTTGTAACGCATTGGCTCGTTTTTCCCGCTCTCACCCTGACGGCGATCTATTTCTGGGCGATCAACCAGCCTAGTCTTTTGCCGCCAGTAGTCATTTTCTTAATTGGACTTTTGCAGGACTTTCTGTCCGGTGGTCCGATAGGGCTTTGGTCTTTCGTTTATCTTGTGGCCTATGCGGTGGTGCTGTCCCAGCGAAACATTCTGTATGCGCAGCCATTTCCCATGTTGTGGGCTGGGTTTTTAATGATGGCTTTGATGGTTGGCGTGATTCTCTGGCTTGTGGGGAGCTTTTATTACTCGCAAGCCATCAATGTCGTGCCCATTCTTTTGCAGGTAATGGTCACGGCTTTAGTATATCCCGTGATGAACCGGATTTTTAGATCCGTGCATCACAACATAAATACTTCTGCCGCGTAGTGGACGGGATGGTCGACCATGAGCGTTAAAGATAATGAGAGATACCTAGCTTTTTCACGGCGGGCTGCTCTGTTGTCTTTTGGCACTCTTGGTGCGTTCGGTACGATTGCTGCCCGGCTTTATCACCTGCAGGTTTCCAAGTCCCTTGAATATAGTTTGAAGGCAGAAGAAAACCGGATCGACCCGCGCGTCATTGTGCCCTTGCGTGGCCGTATACTAGATCGGTTTGGGGTTGAGCTTGCCAGCAATCAACAAGATTACCGAGTCATTCTCGTTCCGGAAAATGCGGAAGATGTAGAAGCGGTGCTGGCCTCTCTGTCAGAGATCATCCCTGTCACGGAAGACGACAGGCGCGCGATTTTGAAGAAGGTGAAGTCTCAGCGAGATTTCGTTCCGATTAAGGTGGCGGGGCACTTAAGCTGGGAAGAGTTTTCCCGCGTCAATGTGCGCGGGCCGGAGCTCGCGGGAATTGAGCCAGTTGTTGGGGAAACGCGTAATTATCCGTATAAAGAAGATTTATCTCATGTATTGGGGTATGTGACCCGTCCTGATGCGGATGACCAGGAAGAGGACCCCCATCCACTTTTGCGGCAAGAGGAATTCCGCATCGGGGGTGACGGCATTGAGCGGCTTACAGACAAAAAACTGCGTGGCAAGCCGGGCTATCGTCATGTTGAAGTGAACGCTCTTGGGCGAGTGGTCGGCGAAATCCGCCGTGTTGACGGTGAAGCCGGCGATGACGTGGTGCTAACCATCGACGTAGCGCTCCAGAAATTTGCGGCGGAACGTATGCGTGGCGAAAGTGGTTCTGCCGTTCTGATGGATATCTATAACGGAGATGTCCTGGCGCTGGTGTCAGAACCTGGGTTCGATCCGCAGGGATTTAACCGCGGCTGGACGTCGGAACAATGGAAGGGCCTTCTCAACAACCCCTTTAAACCTTTGATCAACAAGAGCATTGCCGGACAATATCCACCCGGTTCGACCATCAAACCGATCGTCGCGCTTGCTGCATTGGAGCAGGGCGTGACGCGTGCCGATGAGAAAGTGTTCTGTGGCGGAAAGCGGCGTCTTGGAAGTCACGACTTTCACTGTTGGAAAAAACACGGTCATGGCTGGATGAATATGAAGGATGCGGTAAAGCATTCTTGTGACATCTATTTCTACGAAATGGCTACGCGCTTGGGTATTGATCAGATGGAAGACTATCTGAAGAAGTATGGCCTCGGCGAAAAGTACGATTTCGATTTGCCGGGCGAGAAGCCGGGTTTGGTTCCAAGCCGAGGTTGGAAGCGCGCAACAACAGGTGTCCCCTGGCAAAAAGGCGAAACACTTATCACCGGCATCGGACAAGGCTATTTACTTGCGACGCCGTTGCAGCTTGCCGTTATGACAGCACGATTTGCCAATGGCGGATTTAGGGTGAAGCCGCGCCTGCTGCGCTCGGTCGGCGCCGATTTTGTAGAGCGCCCAAAGCGCGACGTCATTCCAATCAATTCGCGCAATCTAGCGCTTGCACAGGCAAGTATGGACGCCGTGTCGAACGAAGTGGGCGGTACAGCCTTTAGAAGCCGTGTCGATGTGGACGGTATGAAGATGGCCGGTAAAACGGGCACCGCTCAAGTAAGACGCATCACCAAAGCCGAGCGCATCAAGGGCGTTCTCAAGAACGATGAAATTCCGTGGAAGTTTCGCGATCATGCTTTGTTTGTCGCCTTCGCACCGGTCAAGGAGCCACGCTATGCCTTGGCGGTGGTGATAGAACATGGGGGCAGCGGCTCAAAGAAGGCGGCCCCTATCGCCAAAGACATCATGGAGGAAACCCTCAAACGTGATCCGCTAGGCCGGTCGGCCATTGCGCCGCTGGCCCGCGCAGGCGACGTGGTGGAAAAGGGGTAGGCGATGAGTGATGTTTTAGGCGGCCGCAGCCCCATCCGCACCCATATCAACAAGATTCTCGATATCCATTGGGCGTTCGTCTTTTTGTTGTGCATTATTGCCAGCGTTGGGTTTGGCATGTTGATTTCTGTGGCGGAAGGACATCTGGACCCTTGGGCGTCCCGTCAGATGGTGCGGTTTGGCATCGGGCTTGTTGTTTTGGTTGCCGTGGCGGTAGTGGATATCCGGATATGGATGACGCTGGCTTATCCAGCTTACGCCTTGGCCCTCCTTCTGTTGGTGGGCGTGGAATTGTTCGGCACCATCGGCATGGGGGCTCAACGCTGGATCGATTTTGGCGTGTTTCGCCTGCAACCGTCTGAGCTTATGAAAATCACGCTGGTCTTGGCACTGGCGCGCTATTTCCATGGCATTACCCTCGATCAAGTGTCGAGGCCAGTGTACTTGCTAGCGCCGCTTCTGCTCATTGCGATGCCGGTAGTTTTGGTGCTGCGTCAGCCGGATTTGGGCACGTCGCTTCTGCTGGCCTTTGGTGGGTTCTCATTGCTGTTCCTCTCGGGGATCAGCTGGAAATGGCTCGCCGCGGGCGCAGGAGCCGCCCTGGCGGCCATCCCCCTGGGCTGGCAGTTTGTGCTGGCCCCCTATCAGAAGGCCCGCATTTTGACGTTCCTGGAGCCCGAAGCCGACATTCGCGGTGCGGGCTGGCATATCCTGCAGTCCAAGATCGCGTTAGGGTCCGGCGGGGTGTTTGGAAAGGGCTGGTTGCAGGGCACGCAAAGCCATTTGGATTTTTTGCCGGAAAAACAAACCGACTTTATCTTCACCATGCTGGCGGAAGAATTTGGCCTGGTGGGCGCCCTCACCCTATTGGGTCTCTATTTGCTGGTGCTGGGCTACGGCCTTGCCATCGCGATGCAAACCCGCAGCCAGTTTGGCCGTCTTGTGGTCATGGGCGTGTGTGTCACCTTCTTGCTTTACATCCTCATTAACACGGCCATGGTTGTGGGCATGATCCCCGTGGTGGGGGTTCCGCTGCCGTTGGTGTCTTATGGCGGAACCGCCATGATGACGTTGATGTTCGGTTTTGGCCTACTCATGTGCGTCTATGTGCACCGGGATGTGGATTTACCACGCCATTCCAACTCGTTCATCTAAAGCACTTCTTGGCCTGGTTGGCCCGTTCGGTTTATGGTCGGTGATCAGTAAACAACAGGCGTCTGTATGACCGACCAACCACCTGCCAATCTCGATTGGGATATGCCCAATCCTTTTGCGATTTCGCTAACCGTTCAGCCAAACAACATCGATAATTACGGCCATGTCAACAATGCAGTGTATGTGGGCTGGCTAGATAGCTGCGCGTGGGAGCATTCCGTACACGTTGGAATCGGCAAGCAAACCTGTGATGACCTTGGCAAGGGCATGGTGGTGCGCAAAACACAGATCGAATATGTGCGCCCTTGTTTCGATGGTGAAAAAGTTTGGGTGGGGAATTGGTTGGTATTTGCGGACGGCAGATTGCGCGCCAATCGCCGTTTTCAAATCATTCGTGAGGCCGATGGCGCCACGTTGGTGCGGGCCCTCTTGCACTATGTGTGTGTGGATCTAGAGGGCGGCAAGCCCACGCGTTGGCCGCCGGTGTTTACAGAAAGCTACACGGTCTTGCCTGAAATTGCGGAGATCGTGTCGGATGACGGCTATCGCTTTCAGCCGGGTGTAGACCGGTTCTAGAGGGTTGGCGCAACAATGCTAGCTCCCCTCCAATCGCCACCAACAACGCTTCATATTTCTGTTGACTGAAGGTGTAATGCCGGATCGCGCGGGCTTGCCGTTGCTGATACAGCGCGAGTTTAAGGCGGCGCAGGATGGCGTGGGTGATGCGTTTGTCATCTGCGCGCTGCCAGTCTGTCGGGCAGTGCATAAGGGCTGGCAGATTGCGCGGTCGTTCATACGTCTGTACGCGTGCCCGAATTTTTTGCCGGAAAACCTCGGCCGTTTTTCTACGGATTTCGGATGGTTCAAATGCATGATTGGGGTGGTGGAGCATCGTCTCGTCTCCATTTCCCCCGATTAAGGATCCGGGGACCAAGCGGCGAGGGAGGCGGGACGCTCGGCCCCCGGTGGAGACACCCATCGATCGGGGGGGCATCGATGAGATAGGCAAAGCTTATAATATTGGATAGACCAATGTCAATTGGTTTATCCAATATTTTTAAATTTACCGGTTAGTAGTGGCGAACCGCGTCGGTCACGCGCCCCACCACTTCCACCGCTTCTTCCGGGAAGATTGTTTCGTGAGATGGGTCCGTGGAATAGGGCTCCAAGCGCGGCGGGTTGCTGCGCCATTTTTTCAGTGTGGCGCGGCCTTCTTGGCGGAACACGTAGAACTTGTTATCCACAAGCTCTTTATCTGAATAATCTATAATAATGATCGTATCGGGCGGGAACTCTCGGTTGCACGACGTCCCGCTCACGCGAAGCGCGATGAGAGTGGACACGTCGGAGGCGATGGCAATAAACCTTTCTGCATCGCCGGGCTGGTAAGGGTCTTCACTCGACACAAATTGCCCTGCTTCTACCCAACTGATCAAAGGCACCGCTCGCACCGGTTCTTTGATCGGACTAAGGTCAGCCCCCCACTCAACATTACTGTCTGGATTGCCAAATTCAAGCCAAATTGGTGTTACGGACAAAACTTTTGCGAGTATGGTTATTTTGTTTCGTTCTGGGGCATAGTCGCCATTCTCCCATTGGGAAATGGTCGCCTGTGTCACGGTCAATTTGGCCGCCAATTCCTTTTGAGACAGGCGTTTTTGCTTGCGTGCCTGCCGAATTCTCTCGCCGATGGACATGGATCGCCCCCGTTCCAGTTTGGATCAAATTATAACTTATCCCAATGTCGCTGCATAAGCTATGCCTATTGAATATTATTGGCTTGGCTGATATATTATTGTCTGAGCCAATATAGCAAGCGTTTGTGCCGGAAATAGTTGGAAAGGCAATGATCAGTATGACGAAGATGAAAAACACTCCGGGCTTGGTGACCGAGGAAAACGGGACCCAATCCATTGAGAGCCGATTAGGTGGCTGGAAACTCGCCTTAAGGCGCGCCGGCAATCTTTATTTAGTGGGCCTGTCCGACAGCGACAATCGGCTGGAAAGGTCGTTCCGTCACTGGCGCACCGCTGCCTTGGCCTTTGCCATGCTGTACCACACGGAAAGAAGCCTCTCTTCTTTGGGAGGGCAGGGCTGATGGCGAGACGCGGACGAAAAAGAAACCCAAATGCCCGGCGCCGTAAAACCACTGTCAGGGGCCGGCGCCCTCATGACAATGGTACCGAGCTGGCGCGGCGGCGCCGATTGGAACTGGTGGGCCACGCAGACCCCGCCTTGAGCGACAGTGCCTTGGGCATCCTGTTCGCGCGCGGCTGGATTGACGAGCATCAATATAAAGCAGGGTCGCTGCTGGCGTCTTTTAGGCAAGCGGCCTATGGCAAGCCGTTTGCGCCGGTCGCCCATTACGGCGATTTTGTGGATGACTTTGTGGCCCGCACGTCGGAGGACCGCTTGTCTGCTAATGAACCCTATCTGCTGGCCATGACGCGTGCCTATTTGCGTGGCGACCGCACGCTGAAACAGGCGGGCGCTGCCATAAGGGCGGCCACATGGAATGTTTGTGTGCTGTCTATTTTACCAAATTGGGCATTGCGTCCCAAAATGGAACCCTTAAGCCTGTTGGACCAACAAAACCGGGAAGATTTGTGCGACGGGCTTGATCAGTTGGCGGATGAATTTGGCGTTCAAACGGGGGCGCCAGAAAAAATGCACGGACGAATGTGATTTTCAGTTTACGTTTTCGTTTTGTCATGCTATACATGTCACGTAATTGAGAATTACGAATTGTGTGAAAAGCGCGGCCTAAACAGGCGGCGCTTTTTTTTGTGCGTGGTCGACACTGGCCAAGCGGGGGAGGGGAAAGAAATCATATGCCCCGAAAATCTCCCTCTCGCGCGAAAACCATTGCACGACGTGACGCCCCGCCGGATACAGACACCATACGCGGCGCCATCGATGTGCCCGGTTTGCTGAAAGCGTTGGAAGCCCATGTGTTGAAAGAGGCGGCCTTATCCACCACGCAGGTCAGCGCGGCCTTGGGCTTGCTTAAAAAAGCCTTGCCCGACCTTCAATCCACCACGGTGGAAGGGGCGGTGCCCACCCGCGTGTTCGTGGTGTCGGACACACCGGACCCCAAAACATCAGAGGAATGGGTGCGTAATTTTTCACCGCGCGATGCGTCCCTCAATTCGTGATTTTTCGACCATTCTAGTGGTGACCATTTAACGTGAGACATGGAGCCGCCGCTTTTAAGGCGGCTTTCTTTTTTCGGGGGTTTTACAAGGAGACCCCTCATGCCACCAAAGCGTCTGCGGCGGCCCGTGCCCCCGCGCAAAGAAGACACGTTGCTAGACGACGATTTCTGGTCAGACATTCCAGAAGAAAGCATCGTCAATTCCATTAAGCAAGCGATTGACGAGGGCGAGTTCAGCCCTAACGAGCTGGAAGCCCTGTCCCACTTTGACATTCCGGGGCTCGAATACGATGACCGGGGTTTCTTCAACCGCGAGGAAATTGAAAAGCTCACCATCGGGCCACCGGAAGAAGGGGAAATTCTTCCGCCAGACGATATTGGCCCCGGATTGCTTGGGTTTGTGGAAATTCCAAAACCCCGGAAGAACTGGATGCGCTGCTGCGGGGGGACATAACCCCCGATGAGTATGAACGGCACCTTCAACAGCAAGAAGTACCGGCGACTCTTCCGAGCAACACGCTTGGTCCCCTGCAGGCTCCGGCGGGCCAAATTCCGGCACCAAGGGCGGATGATCAAATCCTCCGTATGCCGCCGGATCAGCCGCAGCATATGAGCCCCGGCAGGCCCGTACCGCCGTCCCTACCGCAAAATGCGGTGGGGAATGCAGCTCCCAATGTGTTGGGGCCACAAATCCCAAATGATCCCTTGCTGAATTTAGGCAAGCGCATACAGGAACTGGGGGTGCTGCCGCCGACATTTATGGGCGCGCCCACAGCGGCACCGCAACAGGTCACGCCGCCCGTTCCCTTCGCGCTTGGCTATCAAGAAGAAGACCGTCCTTACACCTCACGTCCCGATTTTTCAAAGCACAAAGAGGCGTTGAAGTCCTATCCGCGAACCAAGGAGCAGTTGGGGACCGCCGAAACGGTGGTCAGAGTTGCGGATCCGATTGTTGACGTCGCCGAGGAAGTCGCGTCGAACGTTATCGATCCAGTACCCATCAAAAGGGCAATCGAAACTGGCGAATGGGAGGAGATCCTTTTTGCGATCGCTTCGATTATTCTACCAGGAAACGCCAAGATTCGCCGTGCAATACAGTTTAGTAGGGCTGCTCGTCGAAGAAAAAGAGACGAAGGTGAAATAAGAGAGGCAGAGCGAGATGGTCAGACTGTCATTCGGGAAGGCAAAAAAATAAACATTCAACATGCAAAATCTCGTTTCCAAAAAGGTGGAGATGTTATTGTCAAGGGAGCTGGAGGCGGAACAGCATCGGTAAAGACTGCCAGAAGGCTGAGCAAGAAAATCGCCGGCAAAGGAAACATTCGAGAAGTCGGTAGGGGCGAGGGACAACTCTACCACCGACATGATTCACAAAGACGGGGCGGTCACGTATTCGAATATGGAAAACCAAAGAAGAATTGATGGCTAAGAAAAAAATCAGGATACCAGGTCTCATCAAGTTTCTTCGGGAGCGTAACTTACCGTTCGATGTTTTGGATCGAAAAGAAATCGGTAACCTGCAGGCCAACTGGGAATCTGTGTATGCATCAGGTGTTAGCAACAGTGAGAAACGGGAATGTCGGATGGATCAGCACCCCTGGCATCTGTTTTCATTCGAGATCGTGCCACACTTAGAGGGCGATGAAGCGCAAATAAAATACGGTCGAAAAAAGGATGAAGATCTTCTCATCTTTGACCTTTTTGAAAAATGTGCCGTCAAATGCAAAACCAACGATAAGCCAGATCTCGGTTCGGTTAAGAGCGATATATATGTGTGTCCGGATGATTATCGTTGGACTATGGTTTTCACCCATGAAACAGGTTGGTGTGGTCCGTATTACTGTGACAAGAACATGTTGCAGGCAAGACGACCGTAATAGTGCAAATTTCGGTGACAGTGAATTTAATTCAAAAAACTTTTGCGGTGCGCTCGTAGTAAAAAGTGGCCTGTCACCGAATTCCTGGCTGGCGGATGCCGTGCCGCCTGAGTTTATTTCCTTTACCTGATTTAAACCGACGAAACAGAAGGAAGCCGCCATGAGCGATATTATCTGGCGGCCACAACCGGGCCCTCAGGCCGCGCTGTTGAAATGCCCCGTCTTTGAAATCTTCTATGGCGGGGCGCGGGGCGGCGGCAAGACCGACGGCATGTTGGGGCGGTGGGCGCTGCGGGCGCAAACTTATGGGGCGGATGCCAAGGGCATTTTTTTCCGGCGCGAGCTGCCGCAGCTTGATGCGGCCATTGCCCGCTCGAAAGCCATTTTCACGCCGCTCAACGCGCAGTGGCAGGAACAGCGTAAAACCTGGGTCTTTCCCAATGGCGCCACGCTGAAATTCCGCTCCCTCGAACGGGATGCGGATGCGGAAAAATATCAGGGTCATGACTATACGGATGTGTTCTTCGAAGAACTCACCAATTACCCGGACCCAAAGCCGGTCATGCGCCTGAAGGCCACCTTGCGCAGCGCGGCGGGCGTGCCTAGCCAGTTTGCGGCCACGGGCAATCCGGGCGGGCCCGGCCATCATTGGGTGAAGGCCCGCTATATCGACCCGGCGCCGGCGGGCTGGCAGATCATCGCCGATGACAATGGGCTCGAGCGTGTGTTTATCCCCGCGCGGGTGTGGGACAACAAAATCCTCATCGCGCAAGATCCGCATTATACCACGCGGCTCAAACAATCCGGCTCCGAACAATTGGTGCGCGCCTGGCTGGATGGGGATTGGGACATTGTGGAAGGCGCTTATTTCGATTGTTGGCGCCACGACCGGCACGTGCTGCGCCCGCAAGAATTGCCCCCCCATTGGCTGCGTTTCCGCAGCTTCGATTGGGGCTCTGCCGCGCCCTTTTCCGTGGGCTGGTATGCGGTGGCATCGGAAGAGTTTGGCGTGGACGGCCGCGTGGTGCCGCAAAACGCGCTCATCCGCTATCGCGAATGGTATGGCGCCAAGGAACCCAATGTGGGCCTGAAATGGCAGGCGGAACGGGTGGCCCGCGGCATTGCGGAACGCGAACACGGCGACGCCATTGCCTATGGCGTGGCGGACCCGGCCTGCTTCGCGCAAGATGGCGGGCCCTCCATCATGGAACGCATGGTGGGGGCCTATCGCACCAATTGGCGTCCGGCGGATAACAAACGCATCCCCGGGTGGGACCAGTTACGCCAGCGCCTGATCGGCGATGGCGGCAAGCCCATGCTCTATGTGTTTTCTAATTGCGGCCACTTCATCCGTACCCTGCCGGGTCTGGCGCATGATACCAATCGCCCGGAAGATGTGGACACAAACGGCGAAGACCACGCGGCGGATGAATGCCGCTATGCCTGTATGTCGCGGCCCTATAAACGCCCCACGCCGCGCCCCGTGCAAGAGGTTGACCGCGCGCCCACGTTCAACGAATTGCGCGACGCCCACGCCCGCAAACAGCGGGAGTTGTGGGGATAACTCTCGAGACGTCATCACCGGACAAGCGCGTCGCGCGCAGATCCGGTGATCCCACATGAATTGCGGAGATTGCCGGGACGGCGCGACCTGCTGCCGCTTGCCCGGCAATGACGCGTGAAGATTCGAATTTTCCCTCTCACAAAAAAGGAGTCACTCCCATGGCTGATGATGAGCGCAGCATGCGCGACATTATGGAAGAAGTGTATGACCGCATGACCGCCGATGATCCGGACACGGATACGACCACCACGTCGGGTATTGTGTTCACCGGTGTAGAACCGGATCAGGAAGCGCTTGATCGTGAAGCGCGTCTCAAGACGATGGGTGAGGTATGGGACAAGTACAACGGTCCCGAAGCCGAGAAATGGAAAAATGCCGAAGCACCATCCGGTTGGTCGGAAGATGCGCGACAGAAATTTTTGGCTTTGTCTCCAGACATAAAAAAGATGGTGCTGACCGAGTGGGATTCTCGTTCGATTCCTGAAAGGACGCCTACTGAACACTGGTCACAATACCTCGAAAATGTTGGTGTCTCCAGAGACGAGGCTTTTGAGTACCTAATGCAGCTAGAGCAGACACTTAGGCTGGGTAATCCAGAACAAAAAAGGCAGCTAGTTTGGAACCTTTTGAGTGACTATCAAGTTGAACTTCTGGATAACAACACGCCTTACCGCGATCCGGTTAATGCCTATTTGATGGCTCAAAACAAAGCGCTTTCTGACAGGTGGACAAATTTTGAGAACGAACTGGAAGTCCTTGCTGTTCACGCCGCGGAGCAACAAGTGAGGGACTTTAAGAACACTTTGGAAAATGGTCAGTTGAAGTATCCAAGATTCCAAGAATGCTGCTCAGACATCGCGGAAGCTTTGCGTAGTCGCGAAGCACTGTCCCTGGAAGAAGCATATCGTCTGGCACTTCGTAAAAGAGGTGCGCTGCAAAAGTAGTTTCGTGAACAACGGCAAAAGGACTTTAAGAGAAAATGATCACTGAAAAACATAAACGTATCGGCCTCGAAAAAGATATAACCCTAGTGGCGCAAGCTCTACCGACGCAACTTATTCATCCCCGAATATTAGCCGACGCGGTTGAAGAAGAACTTCGCGAACAGGAACAGTACAAAGAAAACGAAAAAGAAACGAAAATAGGACAGGGCGCAGCAGAAGGTCTGTTTGCTCGAACGGCCTATGTAGGTGACAAATCGGCCAGAAACAGAGCACGTTATAACAAAGAAGTAGCTAAGCTGAGCCCAGAAGATACAAAGGGGCGAAAGAGAATCAAAGAGGCTACTCGACGTAGGGATCCGATCGAGGTTCGAAAGAAGATCAAAAAAGATCGACCGGGGTTGGGCCCCAAAGCTGGTTCTGGTGGGACCGCCAATCGGACAAATGAGGAAGTGAACAAACAAGCAAAACGATTTGGTCGGTTCGGTAGAGGAGTCGCCGGATTGGGGGTCCTTTTGGCCCTTTATGATATTTACAGATCTGAGGAGAAAGCAAGAGCGGCAGCTGGCAATGTCGGAGCTGTTCTTGGTGGAATATTTGGAGGAGCAGGGGGCGGTCTTATCGGTAGCCCAGCGGGGCCGGTAGGTGCCGTGGCCGGCAGTGTCGCCGGTGCGACTGCGTTAGGAGAAGCCGGTTACCATGGAGGAACCGCACTTTATGATTACTGGTTTGGCGACGAATCTTCGAAAACAAAAAAGAGATGAGGCATTTTCTTTGAACGACTCGCAGTGCGATATACTTGTTGGCCCTGATGATTGCGAGTTGAAGGAACCCTCTGGTGTTTACTCAAAAAAACCTCATCTTTCGAATGCTCGATATTTGGCAAGGGAATTTGATTGAATTTGATGATCGTTCCATTGTCCGCCAGCACCTTTGGATGCGCCAGGAGATAGACTGGAAAGATGTAACACACCTTTCCGTCACAAAAGTCGAATTTGTTAGCCACGACGAGCAACAGCTTTCTATCTTCGCGGGCAATGATCTCATTGCAAGTTTGGAAACTGATCGGCACTACAAGCCATTGATAGAATTTCTGCCCACGAAATTTTCCGACATGAAAACGGGTTGGTATGCAAACGTGGAGTTGTCTGAGCCTGGCACGTTGTTCACGCTCTGGGAAAGAGACACCTAGTCTCTAAGCGTCGCCCTGGCTTCAATGCTGCCAATGCCAGCGCTATTAAAGTCCGCACTGAGTAAGTTGGATGGTTTCCAGGTCCGTACCGCAGCACGACAGGTTCGGCCCGTGTCCGGGGCGACCTGCGTATTCATTCCCAACCTTCCCATACAAAAAGGAGTCACTCCCATGGCTGATGATGAGCGCAGCATGCGCGACATTATGGAAGAAGTGTATGACCGCATGACCGCCGATGAACCGGAAGAGAGCCCGCAAACGGGCCTGGCTTTCACCGGTGTGGAAGACAATGAGGAAACACGCGCCCGAAAAGCGCGCTACGAAACCATGTCCCAAGTGTGGGACAAATATCACGGGCCCGAGGCGGAAAAATGGGAAAAGGCGCAAGCCCCCGCCGGGTGGTCCCAAGACGCGCGTCGCAAATTCGCGGACCTAGCGCCCGATGCCAAAAAAATGGTGTTGAATGAATGGGGGGCGGTTGAAGCCTCCCACTACCGCAACGGCCGTTGGGCCCAATATCTGAGGTCGCGCGGTGTTTCGGACACTCAGGCGTTGGATCAACTCATGACCATAGAGCGCACCTTGCGCACCGGTTCGCCGGATCAAAAGCGCGCCATTGCCGCCTACATGCTCACCTCCTATGGCGTTCCGGCGCGTCAGTCGATGGTGGATGCACAGCAGGGGCGGTCGGTCCGCGCCATCGACGCGGCGATGAAAGCATTCGAAACAAAGGCCGATCAGCACGGAAACAAACTGCGTCCTCATTTTAAAACACTGAAGCAGGACATCCGCCAATTGCTTGCCGAAAATTCAAACCTCACCGTTCAACGTGCCTATGCGCAAGCTGCCGCCCGGCGTGGATTGGGCCCGAACGATGGAGCCCAGGGCAAAACCATCCGCCAAACGCTGGAAGAAACCTATGACCGGATCATGGCGCATGAGCGCGGGTCCAACCATTAAGATGGAGGAATTTCGTTATGCCCCGACAAATATCAGGCCCGCGCCGCCGCCCCTCTTCATGTACCACCGGAACAATTGGGCGCCCCCTGCAAAGAAGCCATCGATGCGGGTGAATACAGTGTCAATGAATTGGTGGCCCTGTCGCATTTGGATATTCCAGGCCTCGACATTGAAGGTGAGGGTGCGTTCGACCGGGAAGCGTTGGCCAACATCACGTTGGCCCCGCCGACAGACGCCGAAATCCTACAGCCGGAACATCTCGGCCCCGGCCTGTTGAACTTTGTGGAAATTCCCAAACCGCCGGAAGAATTGGACGCTCTGTTGCGCGGGGACATCGACCCGGAACTCTATGGCCGGCATGTCCATGACCAAGGCGGCACGCCGGAACAAATGAGCGTGCCGGTGGACGATCTGCGTAATCAACTGCCGACACGCATGCCGGACGGCCCCGCGCCTGCGCCCGCGTCTTTAACCCAAGCATGGAACCCGCTAGCCACGCCTTTGGATAGGGTGTCCAGGTCACATCCGTCGGATCCGCGCATAGCTACCAACGACCTCGCCGTGCCGCCAGGCGCCGCAATCCGTCATGGTACGAATGAACGTCAAGGAGGCGTTCCTCAGCAGGGGGCGCCATACCCGCCGACCACTGGCGACCCCATCGCCGACCGCGCGATCCAACTGACGCAAGGCCAGTTTCAGCAGCCCAACGTCCTGCCCACCGGCCAATTCGACCACGCCGGGTTCGGGCAACAAGCGATCCGAGAGACATTGGCGAGGTTGACGGGGCAGCGAATTGATCGTCAACGACTGAGTGTGGAGAACCTAGATCATTCATTGGCTCGGTCGAATTTTCCGGAGTTACTTGGTGGCAAAGAAGGGAACAAAGTTGCTCAAGATGCGATGCAGTCAGCTGGATTTCTTGATCGTATAGGGCAACTTTTCGGTAGTGGTGAAACACAGACTGACGAACCGCAAGGACTAAGTGATGATGATCGCGTAATACTACAAAAGCTACATGATCATCCAGATACCACAGAAACGGAAAAACGCATTCTCAAGCGCCTGATTGAAAGTGGGCGTCCTGTCAAGAGAGCGAAAGATCCAGAGAATCGTGATTTAGAGTCTGCGTTTATTCCCGGACGGATCGACCCTGAAACTGGGGAGGTGGAACGTGTTGAAAGGGAAGACTATGATGTTATCGCATACATCTTGGCGGATCGCGTGGTTAAAAACGTTAGTCGCAGAAGCAGAATTTCAATGGATGATCCAAAAGGACGTGACCCGAGAGACGGTACGGATGGCAATGCCGCTCTTACAATTGCTAAACCAGAACCTCGTGGAGGCGAAATTGAGTTATTGATTGCGCGACTTAACAGAACAGAACGGAAATCTACCGTTCCTCATGAAGTTGGCCACTTGATCGATTTCCGATCGGAAGAAAACCCAACTGAAAATTCACGAGACGGTCTACTTTCGGATCCGGAAGTGCAGGAGAAGTTGATAGAGATCTCGAAAGCGCATAGGGGCCGAATTGAAGATTATGAAAGAAAGAATCGTCTTAGCTCCCGCGAATTACTTGCGGATGCGTTCGCGATGTATATGAAAGATCCAGAAGAATTTAAGAAGAAGTGGCCAAAAATTGCACGTATGTTGCGTGATCTTGTGAATGATGATCCTATACTTGGACGTGTAATTACCTTCGCGCGCAAGGAAGAGGGAAATGAGAGTCAGGGGTCAATATCTTTCGCTTAGTGAGCATAAGTTCGGGGCATCGACGCTTTTCTGGTGGGTGATACTTAACTTTGCGTTTCTCGCTGATATTGCGTTTGCAGAACAAAATTCTAAAAAATTCGCTCAATGTCATGATTTGAAGCACCTAACCGCTTATACAGAAAATAATCAGTCTGATGAAGAGGTGATGCTCACGCCTCCCAAAGATGCCGATGATGAGACGCGGCTTGACTATGCCATTCGGCGCTTAGATGAAGGCGAAAACGCAAAAAAGGAAGCGCTTATCTTACTCGAGTCACTTATCAGGTCGGACGACAACGATGTCCGCAACGACGCAATTTACTATCTATCACGACTATATCGATATGATTATCCGACGAAGGAGAATCTTGAGAAGGCCCTAAACCTCCATCTGAACCGTGCTCTAAACAATACTAACGATTATGACGCGTTCATGGATATCGCAGAAGTGTATGAGCAGGGTATTGGTGTGGAACCTGATTTTGAAAGCGCCGGTATGTGGTATTGGCGCGCGAATAATGTTTTCGCAGGCGGTGAACCGGGTTTCAGACTTGCTGAATTGTACCGGCGCAACAGAATTGGTTCGACTTGGAACGAAGACAGTTATCCGATCTTTTACTATGAGGTTGCAGAAGAACAAGGTGCAGGCAACACGGTGCTGTCAGCGCTATCCGAGCTTTACCTAAAGGGGCAGGGCGTAAAGCCGGATTCACGCAAGGCCGAAGAGTTGTATGAATTGGCGTACGAAGGAAACGACTTTTTTGCGCAGGTTCGGCACGACATATTGACTGCGGCTGACAGTGGGACCTTAAAGTTTCAGAACTGGTCGTTTGCTGAAGCTCGCTCACGCGCTGATGCGGGTGATATTGACGGTTTGTTTCTGGCAGGGCATTTCTCTGCTATCGGTCGAAAAACAGATCGAGATTTGTTTGCGGCCCACGACTTTTTATCACGAGCATCGTCACTCGGCCACGCAAAGGCACCATACCTATTGCTCTATATGGAGTATCATCTACTTCCCCGTATGGTACTGCATAACTCGGCTGATGAGTTGCTATTCGTATCGGCCGACAGAGGATACTGGCGGGCTCAACAATTACTGGGAACATATGTGTCGACTGGTCGATTGGGAGATTTGGATATCAAGTGTGGCACATATTGGTACGAGAAAGGATTGCTGGGTGAAGCGGAGACGAAAGGGCCCGACGCGGTTTTGAAAGTACAAAAGCGTATCGCATCCGGTGAACCCTATTTCCCTCCACGTTGTACGGAAGAGCAAATCAAAAATGCAAAAACAGTAATACATTGGGACAGGATAGGGCCATTTGGCACTTGGATTAGTGGGGTAAAATATGACGATTGTGCAGTCTACTGAGAAAATGTCTGCTCGTTCGTTGAATTAGCTCGGTATTTGCCCAATTGGGTAATCTGGTTTACCTCTTGCTGTATGAGCACAGCGACCACACTTAAAACCAATCTTCAAATCGGCACCTTCGTCATCGCGCCCGGAGGTGGAGGTCAATTCGCTTGATCCCCTCCCGGAAGAAGACGACGCCCCCCTTCATGTATCACCGGAACAATTGGGCGCCTCCATCAAAGAAGCCATCGATGCGGGTGAATACAGCATCAATGAATTGGTGGCCCTGTCGCATTTGGATATTCCAGGCCTCGACATTGAAGGTGAGGGTGCATTCGACCGGGAAGCGTTGGCCAACATCACGCTGGCCCCGCCGACAGACGCCGAAATCCGACAGTCGGAGCATATCGGCCCCGGCCTATTGAACTTTGTGGAAATTCCCAAACCGCCGGAAGAATTGGACGCGCTGTTGCGTGGGGACATCGACCCGGAACTCTATGGCCGGCATGTCCATGGCCAAGGCGGCACGCCCGAACAGATGGGCGTTCCGGTAGACGATCTGCGCAATCAACTGCCGACGCGCATGCCGGACGGCCCTGCGGTCGCGCCCGCGTCTTTAACCCAAGCATGGGATCCTCTGGCCACGCCTTTGGATGGGGTGTCCAGGTCACATCCATCGGATCCGCGCAGGACCACCAGCGACCTTGCCGTGCCGCCGGGCGCCGCAACCCGTCATGGTACGAATGAACGACAAGGAGGATACCCTCATCAGGGGGCGCCATACCCACCGACCACCGGCGACCCCATCGCCGACCGCGCGATCCAACTGACGCAAGGCCAGTTCCAGCAACCGAACGTCCTGCCCACCGGCCAATTCGATCATGCCGGATTCGGACAACAGGCAATCCGAGAGACGCTGGCGAGGCTGACGGGGCAATCGCAAGGGCAAATACGAGGCAGGTCGGATGATGTAGGGGCTGCGCATATTAATAGCGATTGGCGAATGGGGGAATTTAACAACTCTGCTAACTTATCTGTCCCCAATTCGGTTCAACACCAACCCCGGCAAAGTCAAGAAGCTGAAGAGCCAGGCAATTTTCTAGACCGAGTGATTTTGTCGTTTAACGGCGATGATGAAGACGCAGAAAATCAGAGAATGTCCGATGCGGATTTGAAGATGCTGGAGGCTCTAAGAGACGATCCAAGAAGAACGTACGAGGAAAGAAAATTACTGCAAAGACTAATTGATACTGGATTGGCTCTCAAAGAAACAATAGATCCCGATGATAACTCTCGCACGCTCAAAGCCGCTTTTATTCCTGGTCGAAAAACGAACTCTGCGGGTGAACAGGAAAGCCTATCACCCGAAGATATAAAGGTCCTTGCTGAGGTATTGGCGACAAGCGTTTCAGAGCTTCCAAAATCTGAGATGCCTGAGGGTGTAGGCGGAAAGCCTGTTGACGGTGCGGTAATTTCAATGGGGCGCGGAGATCGCGGAAATTATTTGAACTTTTTAGTTGCTGAAAATCCGGACCATGACAAGGACTTGGTCTACGCGCATGAAACAGGACATGCCGTCGACTATCGATCCCGTAGCAATCCCAATGAGGATACTCGTGATTGGATATTAAGGGATAGAGGCCGGCGGAAAGATCTTCTCGAAGCGTCTTATGCTTACAGAGGTGACAAAGAGGAAAAGCTTAGTGCGGATCGAATTAGGAAGCTCTCGCCCGAACAGCGCCGAAAGTACCGTGAGTATATCGCCTACAGAGAATCGTCGTCTGAACTGTTGGCAGATGCGTTCGCGTACTACATGACAAAACCTGTAGAGTTTAAGGAGAAATTCCCTGAGTTAGCAAAATTCTTGCGCAGCCTTGTAAATGACGATGAAGTATTAAAAAATGTAATCTCATTGGCACGCAAGGATGAGGGGAATGGATATCAGGGGTCAACGTCTTTCGCATAGAGAACGTAAGCGGGAGCCATTTTCCATTGTCTGTCGGGCGCTACTCAGTTTATTGGCTTTCGTTGGAATTGCGGTGGCTGAACAAGTTCCCGAAGAATTTGCCCAATGTCACGATTTTGAACATCTCACTAATCATACGGGAGATGATCAGACTGATGACGAGGTGATGCTCACGCTTCCGGAAAATCCAGATGATGAGATGCTGTTTGGTTATGCCCTTCAACTAATGGACAACAGCGATGCCGGAAAGAAGGAAGCTCTTCGCCTTTTCGAGTCACTTACCAAATCTGACGACGAGGACATTCGCAAAAACGCTATTTTTTATCTGTCGCGTTTGTATCGATATGATTTTCCGACCAAGGAGAACCATGAGAAGGCACTAAGTCTCTATCTGACGCTCGCTCTGCAGGGCGATGATAGCTACGATGCATTCATGGACGTTGCCGAAATGTATGAACGGGGAATTGGCACGGAACCCGACTTTGAGAGTGCAGGCATGTGGTATTGGCGTGCCAATAATGTTTCCGCTGGGGGTGAACCGGCGTTCCGGCTTGCAGAGTTGTACCGGCGCAACAAGATTGGGTCGACTTGGATTGAGGAGAATTATGCGACCTTCTATTACGAAGTTGCCCAAGAAAAAGGTGCGGGCAATACAGTGCTGTCTGCACTGGCCGAACAGTACCTAAAAGGACGTGGTGTTGCCGTGGAACCTCAGAAGGCGAAAGAGTTGTTTGAGCTAGCGCTCAATAAGAATGACTTTTTCGCGCAAGTACGGCATGACATTTTGCTTGCAGCAGATAGTGGGACACTCAAATTTCAGAATTGGACGTTTGCGGATGCTCAATCACGCGCTGATGCGGATGATGTCGATGGTCTGTTTCTGGCAGGTCTGTTCTCTGCTATCGGTCGTAAGACCAATCGCGATTTATTTGCTGCTCACCATTGGTTGGAGCAGGCGTCCTCGCAGGGCCATGCGATGGCACCTTATCTGTTGCTTTATATGAGGGCTCATCGGCTCCCCAGATTGCCACTGGATGCCCCGATTTATGAGAAAATTTTCCCGCTGATACTTGATGATACAGCTTATAAGTTGCTTCTCATATCGGCCGACAGGGGGTACTGGCGCGCTCAACACTTACTAGGAATATTTGTGTCGACCGGAGAATTTGGTGATTTAGATCTTAAATGCGGCACATATTGGTATGAAAAAGGATTGCTCGGTGAAGCGGAGACGAAGGGGCCCGAGGCAGTTTCAAAAGTGAAAAAGCGTATCGCATCCGGTAAACCCTACTTCCGCCCACGTTGTACAGAGGAGCAAATAAAGAATGCCACAACAGTAACGCATTGGGATGGAATTGGGCCATTCGGCACTTGGACTGGAGGTGTAATCTATGATGATTGTGCTGCTTACTGAGCAAACATTTTCTGGTTGGGCTATCTAGACGTTCGTTTGCGCGATTGTGCAAACTGGTTTACCTCTTGCTGCATGAGCACAGTGACCACACTTAAAACCAAACTTCAATATGGCACCTTTCGTTTTTACGCCGGAGGTGTTTAACAGGCTGTCCGCGCGCAATACACCACGTGTACCCTGCACCTCGCTCTAAATAGTCAGCACAAACCCTAAACAGAATACCCATTTGGTTCCGCGGTGAGCTGTACGCTTGCCGTGACATTGATGCTGTCTGCGCGTGAGCGCGGGTCCGACCATTAAGATAGAGGAATTTCGTTATGCCCCGACAAACATCAGGTCCACGCCGCCGCCCCAAGAGTAAGTCCCGCCGCGAAAGAGATCGCGATCATATGGGGGTTGGCCTGGGCCCGCGCCCGGAGGTGGAGATCAATTCGCTTGATCCCCTCCCGGAAGAAGACGACGCCCCCCTTCATCTATCACCGGAACAATTGGGCGCCTCCATCAAAGAAGCCATCGATGCGGGTGAATACAGTGTCAATGAATTGGTGGCTCTGTCGCATTTGGACATTCCAGGCCTCGACATTGAAGGTGAGGGTGCGTTCGACCGGGAAGCGTTGGCCAACATCACGTTGGCCCCGCCGACAGACGCCGAAATCCTACAGCCGGAACATCTCGGCCCTGGGCTGTTGAACTTTGTGGAAATCCCCAAACCGCCGGAAGAATTGGACGCGCTGCTGCGCGGGGACATCGACCCGGAACTTTATGGGCGGCATGGCCCCGGCCAAGGTGGCTCGCCGGAACAGATGGGCGTTCCGGTGGACGATCTGCGCAATCAACTGCCGACGCGCATGCCGGACGGCCCTGCGGTCGCGCCCGCGCCTTTGACGCAAGCGTGGGATCCGCTGGCCACGCCTTTGGATGGGGTGTCCAGGTCACATCCATCGGATCCGCGCATAGCTACCAACGACCTCGCCGTGCCGCCGGGCGCCGCAACCCGTCATGGTACGAATGAACGACAAGGAGGATACCCTCATCAGGGGGCGCCATACCCACCGACCACCGGCGACCCCATCGCCGACCGCGCGATCCAACTGACGCAAGGCCAGTTCCAGCAACCGAACGTCCTGCCCACCGGTGCCTTCGACCATGCCGGGTTTGGACAACAAACAATCCGAGAGACACTGGCAAGGTTAGGAGTTGAAAAAACCGCTCCTTTAAATCAAACATCGGCTTTGCCTGTGAACGAATTAACAAGAGAAGATCTGTCTGGCAAATACGCTCCAGTTTTGCCAACAACTGATGGCTCGTCTGCCTCCCAAACAGGCGCATCACTTAATGATGGTCGGGAGGGAGAGCGCAAAATTAGGATTTCACAGTGGGACCCCAAAAACTGGCAAACAAATGCGGCTCAGCAAAAGTACAAACGACCGCGAAAAGACGATCCGGGCCAGCGATCGATCCAGCTGCCTAAGTTTGGAATAGAAGTGAGAGGACCTGTTGATCAATCTAACCCTAACCTGGACAAAGCCGTTCGAGCGCTCCTTGTAGTGGGCACAGCTATCGAAAAATACGGCGATAAAGAAATGAAAGACGCTTGGATGGGTGTTAAACAACGAAATGATATTGTTGTTGTTACATATAGAAAACCACAAAGACGTTCGGACGGCACGTATATAGAAACGAACACGCGTGCGAGCATAACGAAGGATCACAGGATCACATTCTATCCGCCTGGTTTTGCGACGGAAGACGGACCGCGGTCAGAATGTGAGGTTGCTACGACAGCCTTGCATGAGGTGCTGCACCGTACAGGGCGATATGAGGAACTCGAGGACAATAGAGACAGGTTTTCGACAAAAAGGGAATTTGAAGACCATTTGACAGCAGAAGCAAGAAGGTATCTAGAGGAATGGGGTGTTTGCTGATGATGTTGAACAGCTTCTACCGTTTAATGTTCGGAGTCTGTCTTGTCGTTTCCTACAGTCCGCAACTTTATGCTGGTGAAGTCACCGAAGAGTTGCGGTCCATATACGTTTCGGTGAACCCACCCGTTAGAGGCTTTGGCGTGCTGAGCAATGATGGCAAAGGCGAGATTTTTTACGATGAAGCGGTTCGGCCCGGTGAGGTAAGTACCCGCCAGGCAACTGATTTCCATTTCTTTAGATTCGATGATCCGGAAGGGTTTCAGTTTGCGTTTCCAGCCGACAAAGTGAATGGCATTGACCAGTGGATGTTCCGGGACTGCACCTACGTGGTTATTGATCAATCGTTTGATGTCTATGAAGGTGGTCGAGAAAAGGAAACCAAAACCACACAGTTCTTAATTCAAAGTGATTGTGCGTTTAGCAGAGTTCGGTCTCATTTCCTCTACAGTAGGGCAAATGGGTTAAGAGCTTTCACGCTGAGTAGACACTCGAAGAACGGCCAGATGGAACCATATGACTCTTTTATATTAGGTACAGAAATCGGTTTTGGCACCGAGTCGGTATTCAATAATGAATGACACTAGCCGCGATATGAAATGTGTTGCCCTCAAGAGGGCAGTCAATCTGCCACTGGTAATATTTGTGCTGAGCTTTTTGTCAGCAGCCTGCGCGCCGACAGAAAAATCAGATTATTTCTACCTCTATTATTATCATCCTGTTACAAAACCAGGGAACTATATGGAGATTGTTAGCGGTAATGTCACAAACGAGGTTAGAGAAATACACATTACCTTAGATGGATCTGACGTCAGTAAGCCTTATGATAAACGCTTCCATTACTTTGACGTGCCAGGAAAAAGCGGAATTTACTTTGCGATACCTCTTTCACGCAATTCCGAAACAAAAAGGTGGCACTTCAATGGGTGTTCATATGAAATCCTGGAACGGCGCACGGGATTAATGGCGACACCTCCTACAGAGGATGTTGCTACCTTATCAATCATTCATGGCGTCTGTCCGGGCAAAAATTTTGAGATGAGGTATGTTTTTGACGAATCGCGCGGACTTATTGGATTTGCGACCGGTCAGAAGAATATGGCGGATGGAGACGAAAGTTTTCGACACGAAGAGGTTTATTTTCTTGGTGCGCGCCCGGGTTTTGGGCTTAGTCTGAAGGACGACGAAGGGTGATAGGGACATGATTGACATTGGCCCAAAGACGGAAAAGCTTTATTGAGCAATAGTCAGAAATGTTGCTTGCGTAAACTGTGCCTCGCCTGCAGATCTAGCTAATGTCTTTGGCCTTAAGCACAGCGACAGCACTTGAAAAAACAAACTTCAAAATGGCACCTTCGTAATCGCGCTGGGATGTTTCAGGGGGCGCCTGCGGGCATTACTCCGTGTACATTCTGCGTATTACTGTAAATAGTCAGCGCAAACCTTAAAACCGATATCCATTTGATTTCGCCGCTAGCGACACGCTTGCTGTGACACTGATGCTGTCTGCGCGTGAGCGCGGGTCCAACCATTGAGTTAGAGGAGTTTGCGTCATGCCTCGACAAATATCAGGCCCGCGCCGTAGCCCCAGGAGCAGGTCCCGCCGCGAGAGAGAACGCGATCATATGGGGGTTGGTCTGGGCCCGCGCCCGGAGGTGGAGGTCAACACGCTCGATCCCCTCCCGGAAGAAGACGACGCCCCCCTTCATGTATCACCGGAACAATTGGGCGCCTCCATCAAAGAAGCCATCGATGCGGGCGAATACAGTGTCAATGAATTGGTGGCCCTGTCGCATTTGGACATTCCAGGCCTCGACATTGAAGGTGAGGGTGCGTTCGACCGGGAAGCGTTGGCCAACATCACGTTGGCCCCGCCGACAGACAGCGAAATCCGACAGTCGGAACATCTCGGCCCCGGGCTGTTGAACTTTGTGGAAATTCCCAAACCGCCGGAAGAACTGGACGCGCTGCTGCGCGGGGACATCGACCCGGAACTCTATGGCCGGCATGTCCATGGTCTCGGTGGCACGCCGGAACAAATGGGCGTGCCGGTGGACGACCTGCGCAATCAACTGCCGACGCGCAAGCCGGACGGCCCTGCGGCCGTGCCCGCGTCTTTAACGCAAGCGTGGGACCCGCTGGCCACGCCTTTGGATGGGGTGTCCACGCCGCATTCAACAGATCCGCGCAGGACCACCAGCGACCTTGCCGCGCCGCCAAATGCTGTAACCCGTCATGGTACGAATGAACGTCAAGCGAATATGCCTCACCAGGGGGCGCCGTACCCACCGACCTCCGGCGATCCCATCGCCGACCGCGCGATCCAACTGGCGCAAGGCCAGTTCCAGCAGCCCAACGTCCTGCCCACCGGCCAATTCGACCACGCCGGATTCGGGCAGCAAGCGATCCGAGAGACATTGGCGAGGTTGACGGGGCAATCGCGTAGCCATTTGTGGAAGCAGGCTGCAGTTCAACAACAAGTCCCGTTTGATACAGCTCTACAAAACTTGCCCCAGCGAATAGCAAGAAATCGCGTGCTGCCGGGAAATGAGCCAATCAACGGAAGCCAGGTCAGAAGTTCGTTACATAGTTTCTCTAATAATGGAGCTGACCTCTCTTATGACATAGATGAGGTGATACCTGACGAGTCGCGAGTGCTATCACTCGCGCCGAACCCTGAAGAATTTACACTAATTGGTGAATATGAACCCGGTGAGATCCCCTTCTCGATAAAAGTCGGAGCTCACAAGGACGACTTAGACGATAGAACTAGTACCGTTGTATCTGATGGTGAAGGTGGCCTAGAAATACACATTGCGCCGAATACGCATCCGATATTAGAGGAAGGGATTCGCGCGGAGGAAGAGCAACATCGTCAAGATATTCTGCGAAACAGTCCCAATCTTGAGATACTAAACGATCCTAAAACAAAAGGTCGACAGGTCACTCCCACTTTAAGAGGGAAAGATAGATGGAAAGCTGAGTTACGGGGGAAGAAGGCACAACTGGAGGTCCACAAGCGGAAGCTTAAAGACCCGAACTTGACTCAGGAGGAAAGAGTAGTCCTTGAGCAAGAAATCTGGGAAGTGGAGCACTATATCAATAACTATCAGAGATTGATCAAGGGGCTGCCACAAGAGTAAAGAATGCAACCACTAGGTCAGGAGGTGCGATATGGGGCAAAAGATTTTACGGGCCAATTTGGTGTTTTGCATATTCTTGTTTTTGCATGGAGTGGCATATGCAAGCTCTTTGGAAGGATTGAAAGTTACATCGCGTATTGAAGATGACTCAAAAGTGATTCTGATTTTCACCAACCGCGGCGATACACCGATATCGTTTGATACCATTAATTTGGACAGCCCATACTTCAATATGTATCTTATCGCTCTCGGATACGACGATCCGGTTGATAGGTATTGGGTGCCCGATTCGGTGATATCTCAATTGGTGAAGTTAGATCCGGGTGAGAGTTATCAACACGCGATATCTCTTATCCAATTTCATGACTTCGAGAAAATTGCAAAACGTTCCTGCCTTATTTTTTTTTGGTTTATCTTCTTTGCACCTATAACGGAACCTGACCGGCCGTTTATTGGAGGAGCGGTCAACGTAAACTGCCCAAATGGTCCTTTTGCAGAATAGTTGGTGTAAAGATTAAAGTGCTCTTTTTGGGCGGCTATGAAAATGGTGCCTAAGGAAGCTTGAGCTGCCGCACCAGCGCACCCATTTCACTTGTTTATTTGGTCTCAGTGTGGCCATCGACTTCGGCGGCCTTCGCGCTGCTCGGTTGAAGAGCAAAAGCCGCATGGCAGGAGGTTGATCTTGCGACATTTGCGGTACGATCCATTCTGGTTTATGTCTCCGGCTATGAGTGCTACAAACACACTTAAAACCAAACTTCATAACGGCACCTTCGTCATCGCCCCGGGGGTGTTTGACGGCCTGTCCGCGCGCATCGCCGATGCGCACGGTTTTCACGCGATTTACATGACGGGCTATGGCGTCAGCGCCAGCCTGTTGGGAAAGCCCGATGCGGGCTATCTGACCGCCACCCATATGGCGGATCGTGTCCGCATGATCTGCGCGGCCACCAACACGCCGTTGATCGCCGATGCGGATACGGGATTTGGTGGTCTCGTCAATGTGGAAGAGGCCGTGCGGTCTTATGAAGCGGGCGGGGCGGCGGTCATCCAGCTTGAGGACCAGGAATTTCCCAAACGTTGCGGGCACACCAAAAACCGGACGGTAATTGACCTCTCTGAAGCCGTATCGAAAGTGCAGATGGCGGTGCGATCGCGCGTGTCGGTAGATTTTATGATCATGGCACGGACAGATGCACGTACCAGCCTGGGTTTGGATGAGGCCTTGCGGCGGGGGGATGCGTTCCGTGAAGCCGGGGCCGACATACTGTTTATTGAATCGCCGGAATCACCGGATGAAATGGCACGCATCGGCGACGAATTTAAGGGTACCTTCCTGCTGGCGAATATGGTGGGCGGGGGCCGCACGCCGATCCTGTCGGCGGAGGAGCTGAAAGAGCTCGGGTTCCACATTGCGATCCATCCGGTCTATGGGCTTGCCGCCGCCGCGGCCACCTATCAAGCGGCCTATGGCCATTTGCGCCAAACCGGCAATCAAGGCGGTGCGCCCGTGCCTCTGATGGCATTCGATGAACTGAGTAGAACCGTCGGCTTCGAAGCCGTGTGGGACTTGGACGAGCAGTTTAAGAAGTAGAGCCGTCATCGCGAAGATGCGCCGGCGCCTCACCTTAATTTCTAATTCAGCTACACCGTGTTGATGTCATCCCGCACTTGATGCGGGATCCATAAGCCCCGTGCCGGAAAATTGAACGCCGTGATTATGGGCCCCAGCTTTCGCTGGGGCGACAGAAACGGGTGGGCAAAATCGAAAAAAATCACAATACCGGCCGAGAGGCCGGTTTTTTTGTGCCTGCGTCAAGGAAAGAGGACATTTATGAGCACAGATCAAGACGCCACCATTGAGCGCCCGGAAGATATCGGCGAAAGCCCCGGGGCCATTGTCAAACGCTGGCAAATGGAATGCGAGCTGGCGGAAAAGGCCGAGAAAAAATGGCGCGAGGCCGCGGGCCGCAATATCGAACGCTATCGCGGCGCCAAAATGACGTCGTCGCGGTTCAATATTCTATGGTCGAACACGCAGACATTGCTGCCGGCGCTCTACCAGAAAAGCCCCTTGCCGGATGTGCGCCGCCGCTATCGAGATGAAGACCCCATCGGTCGTACCATCGCGGAAGGGGTGGAGCGGGCGCTGGCCTTTTCCGTCGACAATTATGATTTCGACAGCACCATTCGGTCGTCTGTGTTGGATTACCTACTGACGGGGCGCGGTGTGGTGCGTGTACGGTATAATCCGCACATCTTGCCGGTGGAAGACGCACCTCCCCCCTTAACGGCGGGGGCCGCGCCTAAACCGAAAGAACCGGCGGCACCCTTGCCGGGCCTTGGCGCTCCCCTGAGCCCGCCAGAAGCGGGCGCCGCGCCCTCCATGCCCAACCAGCCTTTCCCGTTGCTCGACCCTGAACAGGCAAAAGGGGATGACGCCGCCGAAGCCGATGCCTTTTTGAAAGAGGTTGTGGGGGACGAAGCCGCACCGCCGCCCATGGAGGAAGTGGCCTATGAAGAAGTCACCTGCGAGCCGGTGGAATGGGACGATTTCCTGATCAGCCCGGCGCGCCGGTGGGACCATGTGCGTTGGGTGCGGTTTCGCCATCGCCTTACCCGCAAGGAATTAGAGGAACTGGCGCCCGAAGTGGGCGGTGACGTGCCGCTCGACTGGACGCCCGACGGCTTTGACGAGGCGGATAGCACCGAAAAAGGGGGGCCTGGCGATGCCATGAAGCGCGCTTTGGTGTGGGAGATTTGGGACAAAGACACGCGCCAAGTTCTGTTCATTGCGCCGTCCTTCAAGGCGGGGCCGCTGAAAGTGGAAGAAGATCCGCTGAGCTTGCGCCATTTCTTCCCCGTGCCGCGGCCGCTTTATTCGATCCCCGCGCCGGATTCTCTGGTGCCGATCCCGGAATATCAAATCTACGAAGAACAAGCGAAAGAGTTGAACGAAGTCAGCCGTCGGATCAATAACCTCACCAAGGCGTTGAAGGCGCGCGGCGTGTATGATTCCACCATCCTGGAATTGCAGCGCGTGATGGATGAAGACGACAACGCCCTTATCCCGTCGGATGGGGTGACGTCCGCCATGGCGGCCGGCGGCTTGGACCGCGCGATTTGGTTCATGCCCATCGAAGTGATGGCTGGTGTATTGCGCCAGCTTTATGCCAGCCGGGAACAGATCAAGCATACCATTTACGAGATCACAGGCATTGCGGACATTATGCGCGGCGCCACTCACCCCAGCGAAACCGCCACGGCGCAATCCTTAAAGGCGCGCTTTGGTAGTCTGCGGTTGGACGACCGGCGCCGGCAAATCCAACGTTTTATCCGTGACATATTCCGTCTAAAGGCAGAGCTGATCGCGGAGCATTTTGCGCCGGACACGTTGGGCCTCATCACCGGTGTGGAGATCACCGACGACATGCTGCGCGTCATGCGGGCGGATATCGCGCGGGGTGTACGCATTGATGTGGAATCCGACATCACCGTCGGCGCGAACTTGGCGGAAGAACAACAGTCGATGACGCAATTGCTCACCGCTGTCACCCAATATGTGACGGGCGTGGCCCCTTTGGTGGCGCAGGGCATTATGCCGTTGGATGCGGCGAAGGCCATGTTGCTGTCCGCGACGCGGCGTTTCCAAATGGGCCGCGAGGTGGAAGACAGCCTGATGCAAATCGGCGAAGCGGCGGACCCGTTGGCGGCGCTCGGCGGTGGCAATCCGCTGGCCGCCCTGTTGGGTGGCGGGGGTGCGCCGCCGCCTGGCCCGGCAGGCGCTGTGCCGGCGCCACCACCTGGCGCTCCGCCACAAGCGCTTACGGCTCCGCCACCTGCGTCACTGCCACCGGATGCTCCGCCACCGGAAGAACAAGCGGGCAAGCAGCTTGAGTTACAGGTTCGGCAAACCGAGGCGCAGATGAAACTGGCGTCCGCGCAACAGCAAGCGCAGGTGGACCAAGCGCGCCATCACATGGAAATGGAAAAGCTGCAGCTTGAGCGGCTGGCCCTGCGCGAACAGATGGAAGCCAAACGGCAAGAACAACAACTGAAACTGCAAGAGGCAGCTCTGCGCCAGCCGCCGCCATCTCCGTTCTAAAGAGGATCATTTATGAAACGGACCTATCGATATGACCGCCAAGAAAAACGCTTGGTGGAAGTCACGCCAAAGTCACGGGCCCCTGCGAAGGGGCCTTCTGTTTGGTCGGACTTGCCCGGATATGTGTCGCCCGTGTCGGATATTGGCGCACCTAAATGGGTGGAAGGCCGCGCGGCCCGGCGCGAAGACCTGGCGCGCACCAATTGCCGCGAAGTTGACCCCAGTGAATTCAAAGGAGAATAAAGATGATCGTTAGTCAAGCGCGAAGGTTTAGTTCTTTCCCTCGTAGAGGTAGGGCGCCTCTAGATGAACTCGCACTATTCGCAATAGACACTCGAAGTGAACCGCGGTCTGGCAAGCTTGATTTGCAGAATGTCGCTAGCACACCCGATCTACATCTTGCACACGGGATTAATATGGCGACCGTGGATTCGCCGATTAACAGTTATGCGGCGGTGAAGGAGGGGAACACTTATCCAGGTCGTCGAATGCCATCACTCCGGATCGGGGTTCATGAGAACAATCTTGACGAAGCCGCCCTAATTCTTGGTAACCAGGGTGGTGAGAGTGAAGACCCGGTAGAGAGAGCTTTGCTCCAAATTGGAGACACTCAGAAGCCGACCGACGGCTCCGAGAATGGGTCACGTGTCATCCCTGTTTCAGCGGCTGTTTTGGGTGCGACGATGAGGCCGTTAGCCGACGCGACCGACGGGGATCGTCCTAAAACCACACTGGAGCTTGATAAACGAAGCCCCGCTTGTGAGCGTCTGATTGCCAGTGTCTACAATGCGTCGAGGAAGGAGCATCTGTTAAAGGAGGCGATTCGAAATGCTAAAGCCCAAATACAAAGCCACCGAGACGAGATAAACGCTCTAACGCGCGAACGCAGTGAACTCGTCTTAAATGTGCCTGACGGTGTGGGTAAACGAAAAAAACGAAACGAAAGACTGGAGAAGGTAAAAGATGGACTCGGCAACATTGATTTGGCGGCAAAAACAGCGAGGATTTTGCAGATTGACCAGCGGATAGCGGCTCTAGAAAATATGATCGCGCAAAAAGAAGCGCATATAAAGGTACTTAAGGGCAGATTAGAAGAAGCGAGGCAAGAATATTCAAGGAAGGGGCATGCACTGGGAAAATCAGGCTGCAAGTACTCTCCAGCTGAAGTAAAATATCTTTCGAAAAGTCAGGAACGCTAGCTCGGTTTGAATTGTCGAAACAAACACCATGGCATCAAGAAAGGGGCGAAGTATTTTGCAGTATATCAAGAATAAGAGATTGGACTCTTACAGTTAGCATTTGACGCTGTCCTTCTTAGCGTTCGCCAAACAATAGTGTCATTTTGTCGTCCCAAGATCTCATGAGTTCAGCATGGTCGTGGGCATATCTTTCTGCAAGTTTTTGATCTTCTTCGGAAAGGCGCTTTCGGACGTCATTGAGATCGAATGAAAGTGTTGCATTCCCCATCTCGGCAAGGCGTCCGTAAAAATACGCGTCGAAGTCCGGTCTTAGCAAGGACAAGGACTCTTTCATTGCAGATTCTGGCTTTCTCGATGCTAGATATTCCGCGATCTTGGCTTGTGCTGGTGCATACCAATTTAAACCAAGGGCCAATTGTTCGAGGTCGCTGAATCCATCTCTTTGGCGCCTAACTGTGACCTCCGTCGCTTCTAGTTCTATGGATCGATCAGTGCAGTGATCATATGTTTCGTCAGAATTTGGACCGAATTTACACATATCTCTAGGTCCGTCTTCAATGTCTCGTATCAGTTTCTCGAATTCGGCATCACTAGACCCGAAACTCTCTGCTTGTTGGAGATACTTCCGGTACTGAGGTTCTTCGAAGTCTGTTCCAAAATACTGTTTTCTTAGTTTGACGAACTGAAGGGTCCGGTCGGCACAATAGGCTCGACGTTTCGCAAAATTTTGGACGCGTTTGGGAACACCGTTAGTGTGCGGAGCCATCGCAATGGCAACTTGCACGTGATTGATTGGTACACCCATAATGTTGGATGAATAACAGGCGCGCCAGTTTCTAAGCCGTTCAAACTGAACATGTGCGGATTTCCAACTCCGCCCGTAACGCTGTAGATCGGTTTCGAAATCACGTTGGACGTGATGGTATCTCGCGGCATAACCATCGTGATAAGATTTCGTTCCGAGGCGCCGCAAGTATCCAGCAAGGTCGGCCAGCGCATATTCCTTATTGCTCTGATTAATTTCTAGAACATTGGGGAGATCGCCCGCCATGGCGCATCGTTCATTCAGATGAAATTCCGCTTTAACCGCTCCAGCCAATGGGTCGCCAGCGATGCTGACGGCTGAAACTAAATTCGTAGCCTCTCGGCACTTGCCTTCGTTCGCCAGCTCATAAGCTTTTGAGACCCATTCGATTGGTTCTGATAAAGGGCGGTGGAAGCGCCAGCTGTCATAAGCAAGCACACCCGTTAGCGCTGCAGCGCCAAATGCAATCAGCAAAACCAATAAACCGATGATGCGTAACGTTTGCATTTGAAATGACCAAAGCAAGAACAGCCAGCCTAATTGGCGGCATGAAGCAAATTCAATAATCGCAGCAATACGTCCACGGCGCAAGTAATGCGAGCATTTTACGCCAGCTTACATTTATCGAAAGGAGTTGAAATGAGCGACCAAGAAAAATCTATCCGCGACACGATGGAGGAAGTTTATGACCGGATGACGGAAGGGGGGGATGAGATGCCGGTTGAGAGCACCATAACGGAAGAGGAACGGGGAGAGAGGGCGGATCTCTCCGACGTCACCACCACGTCGTCGGAAGACTATCAGTTCGAGGAAACAGATGGATCCTCTATGCAACATGACGCAATCCTCGAGGAGCGGGAAGACGAGGAACCTCCGCGACACAGTGAGCCCCCTTTCGAAGATCTGGCTGCTCCCGAAACAACTTACACGCCCAACCCCGGCACCTGGTCTCCCTATCTACAGGAACGCGGTGTTACGGCGGATCATGCATTTCAAGTACTTCTGCAAACGGAGTATTCTCTGCGACATGGTTCGCCGGAGCAGAAACGTAATGCGCTGCTTGGCATCATGGCCGAATATGGGATTGATTTGGGCCACGGCATCCCGTCCGCGCACACCCACGCACCCACCCCCATCCGCGACCCCGCTGTGCCGTATCTGGAGCAGCAGTTTGGCGCCGTTTTAAATCAGCTTGCGTATCAACAAAGGGTAGATCATGTGTCCAAGACGTTGAAAGCGCGGGCTCAGATTGCTGAGTTCAAATCTCAAACGAAAGAGGGGCGGCTTCTCCACCCCCATTTTAACCTGGTGGAACACGATATGTTCGCGCTGATGTCTGCTGGTCGGGCCCGTTCTCTTAACGAAGCCTATAGTATGGCCGTCCAGGCCAACCCTCGGACGCGTGACTTGATCTCAGAAAACCGTCGGTCAGAGCGTCGGGTGGCGGCGCATGAAAGAGCGCAGCGCGCGAAACGTCAATCAAAGACAAATCTCATCACGTCGAAAGCACCCGGCGGGCCAAAAGCGCCAAAGACCATGCGCGAAACCATGGAAGAGGTCTATGACCGCATGACGTCATAGAAGATCTAGCAAAATACAAGTTTCAATTTTGAGCTCACCGAATGTGGGCTTTTTTTGTTTGGAGTGAGCGATGCCGAGAAAAGATCATAGGAAAAGACAGCCTACAGAGGATAATGGCCGGCCTAGATTTGGGCTTGCCGAGGATCTCGTCAATAGGCTGCCAGCGCAGGACGTGTTAGGCACGTCGACTGTTGTCGCGGGCCATGACACTGTGCCGACGGCACCGAAGGAACAAGAATCTCCCCTTAGCCCGCTGGAGGCGCTGTTGGCGGGTTTTGTTCCGACGGCACACGGCGACGAGCCGGGGCACAACGGTCAACAGATTGGCCCTGTCATACCAGCGGTGAACAAACATACACCTCTCCAAGGACAAGGGGTGGTCGATGTTCGACCTGGCTCGGGTGCGCTGGTTCACCGATTTCCGTTCGAGAATGATGCACGCCAAATAGCGTCACAGGTGCCGGCGAACGAGTTTGGCGCCGGTTCGCTTCACCCCCATGGGGGTGTTTCAACTTCTCCTGAGCTACGCAGAACACCGCTTGAGAATGCGGTCATTCATCAGGAAGAAAACATTTTCAACCCCACGCCCTTGGAAAAGGCCATAGCTAAGTCCGATCTTCCCGTAGGAGATACGATCATAACGCCTGAACTGGAGATGGCGTCGATGGGGGATGATGATGGTGAGCTGGAAGATGTGTTGGTTTCCACTCCTGAACTTGATTCATTTGTCATCGAAAACAGCGAACCACTGTCTGTCGCAACGGATAGACCGGAATGCTTTGTATGGGTCGTTGATGATGGCGACGGAGGAATGAGCTCAATAAAGGGGCCTTGTGGAACCAACTCTAGGGTCGAAGCGAAGCTAGACAAGGATCCAAAAACCGGCCGGTTGTTTGTTGTAAACGAAGAAGGGAACAAATTTTGGCTAATCGGTACTATCCATAGTCAGCCCAAGAGAGGGGTGGCGTCGGGAAGTGCTGAAGATCGGACGCGCCGAAGGGAGAATCGAGAGGCAGAGTGGCCAGGTGAAGGAGACTTCAAATTACTCGCGGATACCGGTTTGCCGGTTTTCTACAAAACTCCAAGCGGTGCTGTTCGTGTTCTCGAGCAAATTGGTTCAGGTAGATATCGCATCCGAACTCTGGTGCCTTCCAGAGCAGAGCAAAAAGGCAGGAACTTGTTGGAAAACAAACCTGACCATTTGTCCGATTTTGAAACTATTGTAGAGTGAAGCAATTATAGGTTGATCATTTGTTGCAGCTCGATAATAGAGGCTAAGGAAGTGTCAGCACTGCGTGACTTTGTGTTGAGTTTGGTCTTAATCACCGTGATTGCGGTGTCCGCAAACACTGCGGTCAGTGACACAGCAAATTGCGTCCCGGTCACCTTCAAACAGCTTCGGGAAAAAGCGCTTGAGTTAGATGGCCAAACCATATGCATCAATGGCTTTCTTGCGCGAGAACGGATTTACCGGTCTGGTGACTATTATCTGCTTTTTGAAGATCAGGCGACTTATCAAAATTGGGAAAAAATTTGGTCAGAACTTTCTCGAGATTGGGGAGATTGGCACAAATTAGCGGGTCGCCGAATTGCACCATTCGATTTGGATGAAAATGTTGAACGCCAAAGGGCTTTCTTTGACCGGCGGTATGTTCGAATGCAGGGGAAGATACACGTCGATTGTGCGCTTAGGCGTTCTGCCAATGAAATATGTGTGGGTAATTTTTCTGACGCGCCCAAATTGTATGAGTCGGCTTTGGTGAATATTCTGTCAAACCAAGCGACGCTGCGTTTTCCGGATCGGGGATACGAGGAATATCAAATCGCCGAAATGTCTTGGAAAGACTATGAGGTCATTCGCAACGGAACCATGAAAGTGCTCAATTGGGTAGCAAGGGAAAAAAATGACATAGACTCCTTGTGTAGTTTCTTTACTCGCGACGAAAAAAATTGTCGTCTTAGCTTCGAAGAACGGGATAATACGTCCTCTCTTCTGAACTGGTTCCTGTATCAAAATGAGCGTGCGCTTGGTGAAATTCTTAAGGTAAATCGACAGCCCAAGATCACGATCTTGAAAGAAATTCCGCCTGAGCGTAAGGGTTTCCAAGAGGCTTTCGGTTGTGTGTGCAAAGATAAAGTCTGTGATCAGACCTTTTTATCCAAGACCGACCCGGACATCGATAATCAGGTCTTTGCTGATCCTTATTACTGCATTCCGTTTTGGTCTGAAGAGGGCAAACCCTGGCGGGCGGGGCTGGCGTACTAAGCGGTAAAAAGTGGTGTGTCGAATAATGGGGAAAGGAAAATGAGGAGAACAGTTCTTTCCTTTTGTTTGGTATTTTCGGTACTTCTTATGCCGTATCAGTTTGCTGCCTCCGAAGAAGATTTTGCGCAGGAAATTCGGCAATGCTACGACGACGCGCTCTCAGCTGTTCTTGAGTCCGAAATTGGCATTGAGAAAGTGACCGCGTGTTCTGAGCTTAGGGATGCAGAAGTTGAGGCAGTCGAGAAGGCGAGTGTCGATGCCTTTATAAGCTCGCTGCAAGCGTTCACTAAAGAACAACAGAGACGTATACTGACGGCCTTGAATCAAAGCGCGTGGGAAACACTTGTCTCCGATTTATTTTCTGATGCTGTTGAGCTCAAGAATGACGTGGCCGGGACGGGACACCTTACGGGCGACGGCCAGATCAGTCTGGGGCTAAATTTGTATGGAATTTGGCTTCTCGACCGGGATCAACTCTGCAAGCGGGAGGGACGATGTGTCCCGTGCGGCCAACAAGCCCATGACTTTCTTCATAATGCAATTGAAGGAAAAAGCCTTACGTGCCAGGTGGCGACCGGATCCCGCGACATAAGTGTTGGCTTGTGTCGTGTGGACGGTAAAGATTTAGGACTTCACCTTATAAAGAATGGCTGGGCGGAAGTGTTCGATAAAATTGTAGCTGAGAGTCCAAAACTGCTCGGCCACTACCATGAGGCATTCGATACCGCGAAAGAGAACCGGGCGGGCATTCACGGCATGGAATACCTAGAATACTACAATAGGCTGGCAGGAGAACGATTGACCTGCGAACCTTAGATTTATAGTTGCTTGCCGCACGTGCTTGCCCGATCAGCGATCACGGTTTCAATCTTTTTGAGGATGGGGTGTTTCAGAGCGGTCCGTTCTATCTTCGCGCGGGTATCGCTCGCAAGGTCTGGCAAGGCGTCGCAATAGTCTTTTAGCCAGGCACGGCCCGTGTCCGCATCATAACCTACGTCCTCGAATTGCTTTGCCCAATGGCGCACAGTGATGTCCTGCAGCTTGTACTTCCCGCCGATCTTCATGGCGAGTTTGAGTTTTTGAAACTGCATATCCGGGTAGGGCAAGGCGCTTGACAGATCGTAGAGAGGGGCAAGCCGTGCCTGTCCGCGACCACCGATGAGAAGCGAATAGTTTTTCGAATGAGCGTCGGTTCCCGCAATCAACCAGTTAAAGGCAATGGCTTTGAGAAACATTTCCAAGTCCGCGGACGGTTGTGCGGAACTATTGTGCAATAGGTGAACACCTTCATTGATCCCTGGGCCGCCGACACTTTGGTATTTTTGATGGGGCGGCACTCCCATGGCCTGACAGAAGTCTTCCTGATGGATCCGGATGATCACGCCATTGCGCTCTAGCCGGTCATAACGCTCCACGGCAATGGCGGCTTGGTCTTTGAAATGAACGACTTTGGAAGACGCTGCCGGTAGGTCGAGGGCGCGTGCGAGTTCCAGACAGAAATGTTCGTTCTCAGCAAAGCCGTCGAATGCGCCTGTGGGCGGTTTGAGAATATGCGTGGTGGGCGTGGCACCAGAGGGAATGCCCCACCGGCCGTTTTGGAAAATCAAGGCCGTTTTTGGTTGCGCGCCTGCCAGGCTGAATTGGCCTGTGTCGCGTGGCGTGCGCGTTGCGGAATGGTCGGTCACCAATTGCTTTAGCCGATTTGCGACCTCGGCCTCGGAAAGCCATTGAATGTTGCCGCTCGCGGTCAGAATTGATTGCACTCGTTCTGGTGTGACCAGCTGAACGGCGCCGGCACAATCTTCCCCCACGTGGGAGAGCAGGGCAAAGGGGTTTCTAGGAGACACCTGAAATTTCTTAGCCCATTGATCGATTACGAATTCATTGTCGGGCAGCAAGCCCCACAGGAACGGTTCTACCCTTTTGGTGTCGTACGTTTTTGCCGCGAGTGGCATGGACAAAGACAGTGGAAAGCTGTCGCTGTTTGAGCGCCAAGTATCTGCATAGGTGAATGTCAATTTGAGGTTGGCCGCGCAGGTTAGGTGTCCCATTTCCTGTCCCCGCGCGACCGCGATGAGTGTCTGTGTCATGATCTTGATCTTAGTAGCTGGTCAAAGACTGCATCAATGTCGCTGTCTGTGTCGGGCATATCTGACGGGGTCGTGAATTGCACACCAAGAATATTCAGTGTACGCAGCACGAGTTCCACCGAGGCGCGCGGTTTGCCTTTCTCGATATCGATGATCCATTTGCGGCTGACCCCTACTTTTTGGGCAAGGGTGGCCTGATCAAAGCCGAGAGCAGTTCGACGGTCGCGAATGGCGAGACCGAGATCTTTCGCGTTGTGAATAGAGAAGATAGCCATAGCATGTCACCAGTTGGGTACATTCTACACAATGTCACCAAGTGGTGACAATCTAAAAATGTCACCAAGCGGTGACTTTTTAGTAAATGCTCAAGTATTTGAAATCACTACGAAAAATGATGAAAGTACATTGGAGGACTGATAAATGAAGTCAAATCTGATGCATTTTTTCATTTACCCACCAGCTTCAACCGCTACCGGGCTGGGAAGGGCCGACCGGCCCTTCCGCCGGACAAGTGGGTCTGAAGGAGCGGGGCTGCGGCCTCTGATGCCCTCGGTATCAGGGCGCGCCTTTCGCTCTTAATCCAAATCCAAACTCACCAACCGGCACCATCCAATTAGATCGTCATGCTACTGACCGACAAGAGGTGGCGGGCCACGCAGCTTTGGCTGATTGTGGTCAGGCCCACGTCTTTCGCGCGCAGAATTGCCAGCGTTCTACCTTAATGTTGCCACGGTCCTTGGGTTTTTCCTGTTTCACAAACCGAAGGAGTATGCCATATGGCAAGCCCCCATTCGATCTTTACGGAGATGGTTTCCACGACCCTCCGTAATCACGATACGAAGGTGGCGGACAATGTGAGCAATCATAATGCGCTCTACGCCCGCCTCCGCAAACGTGGAAAATTGAAAGTGGTCAGTGGCGGTTATGAAATCGTCCGCCCACTGGATTATGCCGAAAATTCCACATATCAACGGTATTCAGGTTATGAAACCCTAAATATCCAGGCGTCTGAGGTGATCAGCGCTGCCAAATATGATTGGAAACAAGCGGCGGTCCATGTCACGGCCTCCGGTCTCGAAATTCGTCAGAATTCGGGCAAGGATGCCATCCTCAGCCTGGCGGAAGCACGTACGGAAAACGCCATGCGCACTTTCGCCAACAATCTGAGTGAGGACATTTATAGCCTGGGAACGGCCGACGGCAATAAGCAAGTCGGTGGTTTGCAGCAAATCCTTACCACAGATGGCACGGGCACGGTGGGTGGTATCGATTCCTCCACCCATTCCTGGTGGAAGAACAAGTTCATCGACGGTGCCGGCGCCACGTCATCGACCATTCGTGGGAAGATGAATGAGATCTGGCTCGACACAGTGCGTGGGTCCGACCGGCCCGACATCATCGTGTCGTCCAACGAACTGTTCAGCCTCTACTGGAACAGCCTTCAGGATCTACAGCGTTATGCCTCCGCGGAGGATGCAACGGCGGGCTTTACCGCGCTCAAATTTGTGGATGCGGATGTCATCCACGATGGCGGCAGCGGCATTCTCGCCAACCGCATGTATTTTCTGAACACCAACTACCTGGAACTGGTGGCGCATAAAGACGCTAACCTCACCACGCTGGATGAAAAAACCAGTGTGAACCAGGACGCGGTGGTCATTCCCATCATTTGGCAGGGCAATCTGGTGTGCTCCAACCGGGCACGTCAGGGCGTTCTGTTTGACTAAGGAGGTCGACACATGAGTGGAATTGGAACCAATCCCAGCGCGCCGGTAACTGAAAAGGCGCGTTTGTTCGGCCTGCTGGACCGCGCCTATGATCGGGGCCGTTGCCTTGTCTATGTGCAAGCAAGCGGGGCGATCACGTCTGGCGATGCGGTGCTCATCGAAAGCGATGGCACGGCTGCAAGCCTCAGCACCACCAACTCCGCCAATGCGCGGGGCAAAAAGGTGGGCGTGGCGGCGGCCACCTTTACCAGCGGCCAATATGGCTTTCTGGTGGTGAATGGTGTGGCCACGTTAAATGTGGGCACAAGTGCCGCCGCGGGCGCGCGCCTGAACACCACGTCATCGGCGGGCACGTTGGATGATGATGGTGGCTCGGGTGCCGAAGTGGTTGAAGGCATCGGCATCACCACGGCGGAATCCAGCGGCACAGCGACCGCCGTTCTCAGTGAGCCCTTTATTGGGGCAACCCTTTAAGACGTGAGCTGACTAAAGCCGTAAACTAAAATGTGGAGAAAGGCGACGCCAGAGGTATCGCCTTTCTCTCTACACAGAATAAAATTCAATTTTCTCACATTTTTCGATTGACCAAATCCGAAAACAGCGTATGATGCTACGAAATTTAGCGTTGATCATTGCGACCCGGGGCCACTTCTTTCGAAGACGAAAAGCCGCCGGGAATTTTTTTAAGTATCGCATGTTAATTCGTCATTACCCGGGGAGCGGCAGCGAGCCCGGGTAATCCACCTGTCAGACAAACAGTCTAAATGGATTGCCCGGACGTCGGCTTGCAATGACGATGAGCTGGGTTTCTTACCCCACATTTTTTTCTCATCTTAAATTTTCAAAAGAGGTTCCCATGGCGACCTATGTGGAATTCGAATACCGCCCTGTGCAAGACGCGAAAGCAAGCGCCGCTGAAGGCCGCGCTGTGTTTAAGGATCACGAATACATCGTGTTGTTGATCGACGACAAAACCCAAATTCCGCTGCGCTGGGATGAGGCCCCCCCTTATGTGAAGGACGAATACCGCAAGAATTACGAAAGCTGGAAGGCGGGTGAGGAAGCCCCCCAGGAAGGCACGTCTCTGCGAGACTGGCCGGCCATTTCCAAAGCCCAAGCGGAAGAAATGTGGCAGCTCGGGATCCGTACGCTGGAAGATTTGATTGCCGCCCCTGACCCATTACTGGACAGGGCAGGGTCCGGCGCGCGCGCCTTGCAAGGCAAAGCCAAGGCCTGGCTCGACACGGCGGCCAATACCGGCAAAGTGGCGGAAGAAGTGAAGGCCTTGCGCGATGAAAACGCGGCTCTGCGGGCGGAAATCGCGGACCTCAAGAAGCTCGCCAAAAAGCCTGCGGCCAAAAAGACAGCTTCGCCAAAATCCGGCACCAAGAAATCCACCAGCCGGGCGAGGGCGACGCCATGAGCTTGCTGAGCATTGTTCAAAACACCTGTCAGCGCGTGGGGGTGCCCGCGCCATCGTCAGTGATCAACAACACCGATGCGACGGTACAGCAAATGTTGGCCCTGGCGCAGGAACAGGGCAAAGAGCTGACGGATCGCTTTCACTGGCAGGCGCTTACACAAGAAGCGTCCTTCACAACGGTGGCGCAAGAAAGCCAAGGCGGCCTCAGCACGATTGCGCCTGGGTTTTCGCGCCTTCTCAACGATACGCTTTATGATCGGACGGACCGCACCCATATTTACGGGCCCCTCAATGCGCAGCATTGGCAGCATGAACAGGGCACCAATGGAACATCCGCCTACGACCGATTTCGAATCCGCGGGGATTTGCTTCTCCTTTACCCCGCGCCCGCGGCGGGCCATCAAATCGCCTTCGAATATGTAACCAAGTATTGGATTAGTGGCGATAAGGATGTGTTCACCGCGGATGGAGATACGGCCCTGTTGGATGAGGAGTTGCTGACCCTCGGCCTCGTCTGGCGCTTTCGAGAAGCCAAGGGCTTCGATTATGCCGAAGCCTTTCGTAAATACGAAGTGCGTTTGGCCAATGCCCAAGCGCGCGATGGTGGCCGCCCGCGCCTCAATATGGGCAGCGAAAACGATGGCCGCGCCCACAACCCTACTGCTCCCGATGGCAATTGGGTGCTGTGAACTAAATCACATATCGTGTTCCTTTGTTGGTTCGACTAAGGTGTCTTTCGATTGTAGGAAGGCATCGCTATGTCCGCGATATTTTTTGGTTACTTAGGCTACTTGGTCTTTGGTGGAATCTGGGCCGTTCTGATAGCGGCATTCGTAATCCGAAGCATAAATCAATACCGCCAAATAGATGCTCTGGAATGGGGATGTATTGCGGTTTTGTTCGCGTTATTCATTCTTCCGTTTGTCGACGCTGCACCAAATTTTTTTCGTTTTGCCTACCATTGCTCGCAACTTGGACCGGTCAGCGCAGTTGAAGAGATTGAACCGCAAAAAACATTACAGTCTTCGTATAACATCCGGTTCGGATGCAGCGGTGCATGTGACGGCTTGCTTGCAACCGAATACTTCGATGTGGAAGCATTCTCTGGTCCCATTGAGATCGATGACCACAAAGCAGCACGCGTATACGATGAGGGGTGGCATCGACTTTTTCTGGTGCCAAAGGATGAACGCAGGTGCGGTGACAGGGGGCTTGACGTCGTGATAGCGGACAGTGGGACAGTTCACTGTATTGGATCGCGCAAGATTGCTTCTCCTAATGCCCGATATCGCCATGAAATAGCGGCGAACAACTTTTCCTGGGGGTCGGTTTTTGATCCCTGGCGCCTTCCATTTCCGTATTTCTTAGCTGTGTCGCAGGATCGACTGATTGATCAATCCAGAAACAAGATCGTCGCGCACGTCAGTGAGATAGAGTTTAGGGGTGGCCTCCTTCTTCGACCTTTCATTCCATTCAGTAGCGGAGACGAAGAAGACGTTACCTGTGCGGACCTCTCCGATGCTTGGGCTTATCAGGGGACGGAGAATTTTATTCGAATGGTTGTATCGCAACCGAGAAATTGACGGTCATGGTCCAAAAAAAAGACCACTAATCCCCAGTTTTTAACGGCACAATCTACGCTTTATTAGTCCACCATTTGGAATGGAAAGGAAGTGCTATGGCTGGAGTCAGACCAAAACAAGGTGGTCGTAGTCATATTTACGGGCCCCTCAATGCGCAGCATTGGCAGCATGAACAGGGCACCAATGGAACATCCGCCTACGACCGATTTCGAATCCGTGGGGATTTGATTCTCCTTTACCCCGCACCCGCGGCGGGCCATCAAATCGCCTTCGAATATGTAACCAAGTATTGGATTAGTGGCGATAAGGATGCGTTCACCGCGGATGGAGATACGGCCCTGTTGGACGAGGAGTTGCTGACCCTCGGCCTCGTCTGGCGCTTTCGAGAAGCCAAGGGCTTCGATTATGCCGAAGCCTTTCGTAAATACGAAGTGCGCCTAGCCAACGCCCAAGCACGCGATGGTGGCCGTCCGCGCCTTAACACGGGCAGCGAAAACGATGGCCGCGCCCACATCCCCACCGCACCCGATGGGAATTGGGTTCTTTAGCTTTTCTGAAAATTTAGTTTTCTGATGGCCGCATGAGCGGCCTTTTTTGTGAGAAAGGATCAAAATGCGTTCTCCATATCTTTATGGAGGGAGGGCTCTTCGTCCGGGGGAGGAGCAAATATATCAAAATCAACTTAGCCAAACGACTGCGCAGATACCACCTTATCGAAGCGGCATCGAGCTTACACAAAACATGTCGGCCATTCCCCAGGCGCGATCTCATCTTGATACGCTGGTTCACGGTTCGGCCGTCGAAAACGGGGTTTTAACTGAGGATCCTTTCCAAGAAAACGATTCTGACCTGGTTCGCCTTTTAGCTGGTCTGCCACCAAAGAAGTCACCCGCAATGCCTGAGGTCGCACCAGCGACTCTGCTTGAGCAAGTGTTGGTAGACATGGAGGAACGTGAGCGGTCTGCACTTATGCCGCAAGGTCTGAATAGCGGATCTCTAGGCCAGCAGGAACAGGTCGGATTTTCTCAAATCTCCCCTTCGCTAGGTGATGGTCGCAATTTTACGTTCGAGAATGATCCTCAAGCCTTTTTGGACGATCCCAAACAATTGGCTCAGCAGGTCATCGGTGAAGCGCGCAAGACGTTTGGCGATGCCATTGCAAAACGATTATCGGCGCTAGCGGATCAAGAAATTGAGGGTGATGGGGAGGAAGTCGATCAAGAGCTTATTGCAGCCGGACTCCAAGTTTTGCCAGCCGTGTTTTGGACGACCATTCGGACTGCATTACGACGAGCAGCACCAGCAGTGTTTGGAAAAGCGGGCGTGGCCGCTGCCAAAAAAGCATCAAAAACGGCGACTCGAAATCGTTACACTCGGAGGCAAAAACGGAGGAAAGATCGGCTTCAAGACGAAGAGGACCAAACACAAGCTCCGAAAAAACCAAAAAAACGCAAAGACGAGCAAGAAGATTGGCACGATGATATCGAGAAAACAGCGTCTGAAATTGGCGAGGATCTTGGTTGGGACAAAGGGCCAGATGCTCCAAACTGGTTAGATGAAATAACAAAAGACCCGAAAACCATAATAGATAGGCTCAAGCGCTTGAAATACACAGTTAGAAATCTGCAGGCCATTCTTGAATTTTATGAAGAAGCCTTTGCCAATAACCCTGATTGGGCACATTTTGGAGAGCGTGCCGAGGGACTGCAATTCCTGATTGACCTTTGGGACGCGTTTGAATGACCCACGTTCGAATATGGTGTAAGTGTCCTCTATGGGACAACACTATATTACAATTACCAACCGCACCAAATTGAACGGGGAAGGCAGTGAATCCTCTTCAGGTGGTACTGGTATAATCGAAATACAAATTGGGTCTCCTGACTCTGCAAAGATCATCGCGCTCGTTCCTGGCAAGGAACTGGTTGTGTTTCCGAAAGCGCACCCTACGGGTCCGGATCAATTTATTGAAAACACTCTTGCAATTTCAAAACTTGTACAGAAGTCGGTTGGGAAACTCACGTTTTCCTCTGGATATAGTCAGTCGAAGTTTGGGCTTCGCGTAGGTATTTCAGAAAATCGATTCCGGCCAACTCAAAACCTGAAAACAATTGACGAACGATCAGCACACGTTAGGAGAACGCTACACGAAAACCTTGACAGTCAGCTTAGCCAAGTGCGTGCAGAAAGCCGCCGACTGGAATTTATCAATGAGGCAGAAATACCTATCAAGGTGGTAGTTGAGCCATGGCTTTGCGAGTTTGACATTTCGATGGGAGATCACCTTTATTTGGTGGACAACCGGGAGAACGAAGATCCAAATGGGTTGCATTTGGTGTTCCACACCCCCAACTACATAGTTGTCCATAATTTTAGCCGTCTGCTTTGGCCTTTTTTGAATGGACAACGTCTCGCGGCGTTTTGTTCGGAAAAAGAATCTCCGTTTCCGATGTACGATCTACTCGAGCGCCAAAGGCAAGACAAAGAAGAGTAAAAAAATGACCTACGTTGTCACTGAAGCCTGCATAAAATGCAAATACACTGACTGCGTGGAAGTATGCCCGGTTGATTGTTTTCACGAAGGCGAAAACATGCTCGTGATTGATCCGGAAATTTGCATTGATTGCGGTATTTGCGAGCCCGAGTGCCCAGCGGAAGCAATCCTTTCAGATGTGGATGACGCAGCTGAAAAGTGGCTCGAACTAAACGCGGAATATGCAACCAGATGGCCAGTGTTATCCCGCGCTCGGGAACATGGGCCAGATGCGACCAAATGGGAGCAGACGGCGCAAAAATTCGATGAACATTTCAGCCCGGCGCCTGGTCCGGGGGACGAGTCGAATTCGGCATAGCTGACTCTGCGCACCCACTTAGTTTAAGGCCCGCTTGTCGGGCCTTTTTTCATTCTGATTTAAGGAACATCCAATGCTTCAAGCCCTGCGCCCCCTCGGGCGGCAGCGCGTTGCGCGTGCCGTCGCCACACCTCCGCCCGTGGGCGGGTGGAATGCGCGTGATGCGCTGGACCAAATGGCCGTGGCCGACGCGGTGGTGCTAGACAATTGGTTTCCCCGCGCAAATGATGTGGTCAGCCGCAACGGCTATGCGCTCCACTGTGACACGGGCGAAACCGGCACGGTCCAGGCGCTGCATGAATATCACGCGGGTACTACGCGCAAACTGATCGCGGGCGTCAGCGGCAAGCTTTTGGATGTCACTTCCGCCACACCCGCCACGCTTGGCTCCGGGTTCACCAGTGACCGATGGTGTGCCACCAATTTCGGCGGGCGGTTAATCTTGGTCAACGGGGCGGATGCGCCGCAGACCTATCAATCGTCGCTGGCAGCCTCCGGTTTTACGGGCACAGGCCTTGCGCCCGCTGACCTGAAAGACGTGCTGGCCTATAAGTCACGCCTCTTCTTTATCGAAAACGACAGCCAGGCCTTTTGGTATGGCGGTTTGGGCGCGGTTACCGGCGCGCTCACCAAATTCGATTTGTCCTTGGTCGGGAATTTCGGCGGCAATTTGGTGGGGTTGGGCGCCATCACCCAAGACGGTGGCGCCGGTATTGACGATCTGATTGCGTTTTTCATGTCCTCGGGCGAGGTAATTATATACTCGGGCTCCGACCCTGGGGATGTGAATGGCTGGGCGCTTGTGGGGGTTTTCCGCATTGGAGCGCCGGTGGGGGCAGCCCCTCTTAAATTCGGATCCGATTTGGTGGCGATCACGCAAGACGGCTATGTGCCGCTGACGCGGGTGCTGCCCTTCGGCCGGGTGCAAGGAAATGCTGCATTTTCAGACAAGATCGCCGATGCCGCCACCGAAGCGGTCCAGGCCTATGGCGGCAATACGGGCTGGCAAGCCTTACAATACCCTAAAGGCAGCATGCTGATCATCAACGTACCGCGCAACACCGCAAAGTTCGATCAGCATGTGTTCAATACAGATACCGGGGCTTGGTGCCGTTTTCGTAATGTGCCGTCACATTGCTGGGCTTTGTTTGATGACAGGCCTTTCTTCGGCAGTGCCGATGGCAAAGTGTACGAATTCGACACGGGCGAAACCGATGCGGGTATCGCCATCGAATGCGATGGCCAGACAGCGTGGAACTATTTCAGCGACCGCTCGCGATTGAAACGTTTCACTGCCGCGCGCCCTATCTTCCGGTCGGAAACGGACCCCGGCGTCACCATGGCCCTGGGAACGGATTTTGACAGTTCCATTGCGACCAACCCGGTGGCCGCCGCCGTGCCGGACACCGCCGGGGCGTGGGATGCCAGTTCCTGGGACCAGACCATTTGGGGCGGCGCGCTGAAGGCCGCGAAATCCTGGCAGAGCCTTACGGGCATCGGCTATGCGGGTAGTTTGCGCGTGCGCGTGTCTGTGCAAGACCAGCGGGTCTATTGGCAATCCACCACCTATGTGTTCGAACCCGGAGGAATTTTGTGATGAGCCATCCTTACGCTGAATTTGAAAAGGCGCACTACCACCCCGTCACCCGTGATGGGCCCCGCTACAAGAACGGGCTGGACAAGGGGCGTAAAACGCGCCTGGTGTTTAATGACGATTTCGCCGTGGGCGAATGGGTGGCCCGCCGCATTCCACACATCGGCTCCGCGCGGGAATGGGGCGGCTTCCGCGCCATTGGCGTCGCGCTCAACGACAAGCCCATCGCCGGCGCCGTTTACAATAATTCCCGTGGCTTCGACATGGAAATCAGCTTCGCCGCGGACAGCCCCCGTTGGGCCAATCGCGGCACCATTCGGGGGATCTTGGCCTATCCATTCATTCAATGCGGCTGCACGCGGCTGACGGCAACCATTGCCAAACGCAACAAACGTGCGCGCCGCCTGGTGGAAGGGCTGGGCTTTAAACAGGAAGGGTGCCTTCAGCGCGGTCTAGATGGCCGGCAAGACGCCATTCTTTATGGACTTCAACGTGAAAACTGCAGGTGGATACATGGGTAAAAAAGCACCTTCTCCGCCGCCGGCGCCAGATCCGGTGGCAATTGCGAATGCGGAAAAAACAGCCAATGTGGAAGCCGCACGTGAAACCGCGAAACTGAACGCCATCAATCAGTATACGCCTTTTGGCAATGTGGTGTTTCAACGCGATAGCAGCGGTATTCCCATTGCCCAAACCACAACCTTGTCGCCCGACCAGCAGGCCTTGGTGGATCTGCAATCGAATATCGGTGTGCAGTTGGGGCAATTGGCGCAGAACCAGGCGAACTACATCGCCAACAATCAATTCCAATTGCCGGATACCTTGCCAACCGTGCCGTCGTCGCTTGGTGTGTCGACGCCCGAATTCCCCTTGGGCGTGGATACCAGCGGCCTGGCCCCCATACCCGGGGCGCAGGATTTTTCGGCGGACGCCCAGCGGCTAGAAGACGCCACCTTTTCCCGCGCCATGAACCTGCTGAACCCGGAATTTGACCGGCAGCGCCGGCAGACCGAACAGACCCTGTTCGACCGCGGCCTGCCCCAAACGGGTGAAGCTTACACACGGGAACTGAACCGGCTGGACCAAGCGCAAAACGAAGCGCGCCTGGCGGCGGCACAGGAAGCTGTCCAAGCCGGGCGGGCGGAACAATCTCGCCTGTTCGGCCAGGGTGTGACCGCCCGGCAGATTGGCTTTGGCGAAGCTGCCCAAAACGCCAATATGCAACAGCAAGCGCGCCAACAAGCGATCGCGGAAGCAGCCCAGAATGCTCAGCTTGCGGCCAATTCCCGCCAGCAATTGATCAACGAGCTGATGTTGGAACGCTCCCAGCCGTTTAATGAACTGTCGGCCTTCCTGCAGGGCGCCCCATCGCTGCCGGTACCGCAGGCTCAGCCCTTGCAGCCCATCAACATCGCCCCACCGAATGTTCTGGGGGCGCATACATTGAGGGCCAACATTGATGCCCAAAATTATGGGAACCAACTTCAATATCGGGGCGGGGTGATTGGTGACACTCTTGGACTCTTCGGAAAGCTTGGTGGTGCATACCTGGGCAACGTTGGTTAGTTAGTTGTCTGTTCCTTTAACTCTGTAGTGTCGATTGGTCGAACACCAAGCCAATCGACAAAGCCCAAACGAACTTTCGAGCCAAACTTAGTTCAATCTGGAGAAAGCCCATGCGTGTTCGTGGTACCGCTGACCGTCAGCAACAACCTATTTCGCCGGCCCTCGTGGCGGCGGTGCGCCCCGAAAATGAAATCAATCTGTCCGAAGAAGACCTTCTGGATCTCGTGGCAAGCGGTGAGGCCTCCGCGGAAGAAGTAATGGCCCTCGGCGCGCTGTTGGAACGGTCCGCTGTTTTGGCGGATCTGGCGCCGCCTCCGCCAAGCGACCAGACACTTGGTGCAACGGCCGGCGCTCTTGCAGCCGAAGGCGCTTCGGCCGATGAAGCCGCCGAAATCGTCGCGGATAAAAAAGTTCAGCAGATATTGGCAAAGGGGGATCAAGCGCGTGCCGAACTTGAAAGGGCGATGCAGACTGCAGAGGAACGCAAGTCCGCGCGTCATGGCAAGTATCGTGGTCAGGAGGCGCCGACGGTTGATCCGGCCGCCCTGCAAGACGCTTTACAGAAGGTGTTGGCGTTTGTCGGCGACGGGGCTCAAAGCCTTGCGGAATTGTCGGACCGTCAACTCAATGCCGCTCTCATCGGCCTGGATTTGGCCACCGGTGGCATCGTCAAGACAGTCTTAAAAGACCTGGGCATGACGGCGCTGGAAGCGGCCACGGACATCAACATGGAAGATGTTATCGGCAAACTGGCGACCCAAATGGTGGCCTATGCCTATAACACCACGGTTGAAGGTCTGAAGGAAATTGATCCAGAACTTGTCAGCCAAGCCATGCTGGGGGCGCAAACCATTGGCGCCATCATCGGGCTAAAACGCAGCAAAGCCGGAAAGGTGATTAAGAACTTCGCGGCGAAGGCGAAGAAGCGGAAGGGCAAGAAGCCGGGCTTGAATAAGGTGGACACGCCGGACTCCGTTCAGCCCCCTAAAACGCAGGCGATGAAGAAGGCCGATGGACCCGATGCGCCACAGCTTCAAAAACCTCCTTTGCAGGTAACACAGCGTACCGGCATGAAGGGCGCGCAGCGCGTGGATGATGTGGTGGACGACGTGCCTGTTAGGAGTCCGAATTTGACAGCGCGTCCGCCCATGCAACGTCCTGGCCAACGCGTGCCGCAGACTCAAACGCGCTTAACTCGCACAAGATCCAGCGAACAGGCACGCCCAAGCTCGCGCCTTAGTGGGTCAGGTGGTTCAGTAACGAACAACCGTATAGGACGCGATCAATTGCTAGAAGGAGTGAAACAGTTTGCGAAAGATGGAGCACAGAGTTCATTTCTGAGTACTGGTACAGAAGCATTAATTCTAGGAGCGGAAGGTAAACTTGGTACCGGAGAAGGCGCGGCACGGCTTCTTGCTTCTGGGGGCCTGGGTTTGGTCGGTGGTGGGCTTAGCAAACGAATAAATAACCTATATCCAGACCATATCGGTAAAAAAGTTGTCTACAACGGTATTCTGGGAGGGGGAACTGGAGCTATCGGTGGTGGGATTGGCGGCGCGCTAGCGTCAGATAAGACCTTCGCGGAAGGTGCGGTAGCTGGCTTTATGGGAGGACTCGAAGCAGGAGTTACAGGATCGCTAATTGGCGAAGCCTCGGACGGATTAGGATTATTGTTTGGACGGTTTTGGCCTGAGGTGGGGAAATTTGCGAGGAATGCAGGCCAGGGAATTGCCGCCAACGTTGGAAATTCTGGCTCCTTTTTAGCAAATACTTGGGACGTCAATATACGCTGAATCCGACAGCCAGTTTAACTTCTTCCGAATTTGATTTGATACGGCAATGAACCCTTTCTAGATTGCTATTTCGTGGAGCTGTTTGGAGGAGTAGCTGCGTCTAAAATGAAACGTAGATCAAATGTTGTGTGAGGATAACGTGTTGGGGATTGGAAATAGGCGTTTCTTAGTGCTGGTTTTGATCTGTTGGACGACACTCTTGGTGTGGGAGCTCTTTTTTGTCGGATTAGTGATATATGTTCACATCACTGACTTTCGTACAGAAGCTGTCTATTTGATATTTTCGGCTTTCATGTTGCTCGGTTTGATTTTGTCACCTTGGATATTGCGATTCACTTGGCGAAAATTGATGTACTATGTCCGATGTTACATGGAAGACAACAATGAACATTATTTGCAGTATTTTGATCCCAACTTGAAACATTCATTGATCATTCCTGCAGTTAAACACATTGCTATCAATTACACATTGGGTTTATTTGGATCCATTTTCGTACTTGGCGCTATCTTCGGTTTTTTTGTATGGCTTTTCGATTTTGCCGTAGTTCCGCTGCTCATTCGAATGCAAGATGAAATGTCGTCGAATCTTCTGTTTTTTCTGCAGTCAGTATTCATTCTTTTTTCAAACTTGCTGATCTTCGGAAGCATGTTTATCCGAGCTTTTTGGGAGGTGCTGAGTGGGTTTGTAGCGCTATATCAGCAGGAGATGGGTGAACAATGATATCGGAGACATCGCAGAGAGGTTGGCGTTCGATTTAGGCACTCAAACTACGGTAGTGGCATGGAAGCTCCTAGCAGCATCTGAGTGCTAGGATTGAGGCATTCACGACTTCAATATTAATAACGAATAACGGTGACAGTGCACTTTATTGGTAGGGTGAGACCTTGATGATGTGAGCGGTTGACGAATTGAATGCACTGTCAACGTAATTCAGAGATCGTTGATGATATGATCGATTTCAGCAATGGGCTTCCAGAACACTATCCCGTGAGGCCGCCTGCCGCACCATCAAAATCCGTCGAAGTTTTATCAGATTTGTTTACGCAAGCCGGGCAAGGGGGCGCTGTGGTTGCGGGGAATTCGGGGTCATTGATTGGGGAAGGTCTTGGGAAAATTGGATATTTTCCTGAATCCGCAGGAAAGCCCAGACAAAATTATGATCTTGGTAATGCGCCACGTGATGTGGGCGAAGCATGGCGTTTTCGCTTCCATCGACTTTGCCAACAGTATCCAGGATACTGCGATTGACAATTTGAGGTAATATAGATGCCAGTGTGGTCCGGTATCTGTTTATATTTTCTGTGATCACATAGAGATCGATCGCGGGACATTTTATGACAGGAAACAGGCTCCTTTTGATCGGAGTCTTGATTTGGTGCGTTGCTGGACTGGCCGTTTGCATAACTGGAGCGGCGTCAGTGCTGGTATTCTTTTTTGTTGAAAGATCCGCTCAATCCTTGGATGTTTTTGGTGCTCTTGTTCTTTTCGCTATCGGTTCGATAGTGTTTGTTGGGGCCGCCGTCTGCGGACGATTCTTCTACACATTAGCCCGTGAGATGTGGGAACATTTTGATGACAATAGCCATACATGGATGCCCGGCTATTGGAGTGCGCGGTGGAGAAATCCAAAAATTTTGGATGCCCTCAAAAGGGCTGTGACGACGGGGCAATGTTTAGTGTCTTTGTTCTTTGTGTCCATCGTTTTACTGATTATTTTTTTCTTCGGTTGGTGGGCTGTGAAGCTCTATCTATATGCGGCGTTTCCTTCCCCAAACGACGCAAACGTTCCGGTTGGATTTGCATGGATTGGCAAAACCTTTTTTACGTCAATGGCGGTCCTTTACTTCGGGGGACTCTTGTGGATCGGCTGGATATTCATTGACGCCTGGCGGTCTGATCTTGATCGTTCGTGAGGGCAGCTAAGGTATCAGCAAGAGTTCGCTGTTATGATTGTCTTGTGGTGAGAAAGGCTTTTGGTCGTTGTGACGAAGATTGGAAATGCAATAACAAGTGCACTTTTGACATCGCTACACAACGAGTGTGCAGATTACAGTGACAGTGCACTTTATTGGTAGGGTGAAACCTTTTCGATGTGAGCGGTTGACGAATTAAATGCACTGTCACCGAAAATAGTCCTCTAAAATATTTCTCAAACAAAAAAGGTGTTCTTATGGACGAGTTCGAGTCATCGGCCATGCGCGAAACCATGTCTGAAGTCTATGACCGCATGACGGCGGGCGCGGCGGAAGAGGAAGCGGAGCGCGAGGCGGAGCGGGACTATCTCGGTGGTCTGAGTGAAGAGGAGCTGGCGAAAGAAAATCGCCGGCAGTTGGAAGCCATCTGGGACAAGCATTACGGGCCGGAGGGAGAGGGGGCGGGCGTTTCCGCGTCGACTTCCGTGTCTGACACCGCGTCGCTCGGATTGGAGGCGGCGCCTTCCCATTGGTCCACGGAGGACCGCATTCGGTTCTCGCAACTGCCGCGTGGGTCTCAGGAAATTGTACTGAACCATGTGGGTGGGGTGGAGCAGCGCTTGCTCAACCAATATCAATCTTCCGCCGACGGGCTCGCGCAAAACCGATGGGCAGACTATCTGCATCAACGCGGCGCGCGCGCCGATGTGGCGTTCGATGAATTGATGACGCTGGAATACACGTTGCGCGCCGGCTCGCCAGACCAAAAGCGCGATGCGTTGTGGCATTTGGCGAAGCATTACGGGGTGGACATGCTGGGTCCGTCCGTGGCGCAGCAAAACCCGGCCGCCGCCATGTTGCAGGACCAGATGAGACAGCTGTCCCAGCAAGTGGCGGGAGAGGCGGAGGTCCTGCGCCGGGGGGTGGGGCGCTTGCAGGAGCGCATGGTCACTTTGTTCCGCGATAAAACCGTTAACGGTAAGAAAGCGCACCCCCATTTCGACGCGGTGCAGGACGATATGGGGCGCCTGTTGCAATCGGGCCGGGCGGGGAATTTGAAAGAAGCCTACACTATCGCTGTCTCCATGCGTCCGAATTTGCGCAAGCGGCGCTGACGCGCGCTTTCTCCGTCTCCCCGCTCTCCTCTCACAACTCTTCAGTAGAAGGATAATGCTATGCCTTGGAATGGGTCTGGCACGTTCACCCGTGCCCATGATTGGTCGGCCGACCGCGATGCGGGCGGCAGTTCCGCTATCATTGATGCGGACAAAATGGACGAGGAATTCGACAATTACAAAGCAGGGTTGGAACAATGCCTTACCCGCGACGGTCAGACCAATCCGTCGGCGGACCTTCCCATGGCGGGGCGCAAGCATACGGGCGTGGCCAATGCCGCCGCGCGCGACCAATACGCCGCCGTGGCGCAGGTGCAAGACCAAGCCTTCACCCATGTGAGCACCGTGGGCGGCACGGTGGACGCCATCACCCTCACGCCCGCGCCCGCCATCACGGCCTATGCGGCGGGACAGCAGTTTACCTTTGTGGCGGCCGGCGCCAATACGGGCGCGGTCACGGTGGACGTCTCCGGCGTGGGGGCGAAGGCAGTGACCAAAAATGGGGCGACCGCTTTGGAAGCCGGCGACATTGCCTCTGGCGCGGTGGTGCGCTTGCATTATGACGGTACGCAGTTTCAGGTGCTGTCGCTCAATGGAAATCTTGTGGCGGGCCCCGCATCGTCGGTGGATGACCGCATTGCCACTTTTGACGGAACGTCCGGCAGGGTCTTGCAAGATGGGGGGGCGTCCATTGCCGACTTGGGTGATGTGGACGGGCCCTCAAGCGCCGTGGACAGCCGCCTGGCGGCGTTTGACGGCACCACGGGTAAGCTGCTGAAGGACAGCGGCAAACTGGCCAGCGACCTTCAAGACGATGTGGTCACCACGCGGGGGGATTTGGTGCGCGGTGGCTCAGCCGGCGCGGCGGAGCGTCTGGCGCTGGGCACCAGCGGGCAAGTCCTGACCAGCGACGGCACGGACGCCGCCTGGGCCGACCCGTCCGGCGGCGGCGATTTCTTCGTGGGCGGAAATGTGCTGGCGCCTCATGAGCGCCTGGTGTGCAAATATGTAAGCGCCACGACAGTGGACATCGACGCGAATGCCGTGTTGTTGCGCGACAGTTCCAACAGTCCCCTGCGCGCGGCCAATGTGAACCTGACCTTGGACATCACGGCGTCGGGCGCGAACGGGTTGGATACCGGCAGCGAGGCCAATTCCACGTGGTATCATCTATGGGTAATTTCAAACGGCAGCACCACCGCCGGCCTGCTCTCAACGTCCGAGACTGCACCGACGATGCCCAGCGGCTATACCCATAAGGGATATGTGGGCGCGGTGTATAATGATAGTGGCGGAGATTTTAACGAGTTTCACCAGGTGGGGGATCGTTTTGTAGTTTCGAAGGCCATAGTGTTGAATGGAGGAAGTGCGACAAGCTACACGTCTATTGACCTAAGCGGTGTAGTACCGCCAACTTGTACCTCTGTACAAGGTGAAGGCGTGGTGCAAGACATAGCATCTCCTTTTAATTTCGAAATTCTTTTTGTAGCCAGCGAAGCAAGTGGTCTTGGGGAATTCAGAGGGAGATCAATGAATGACGCTAACTCATCTGGCTTTATTTTTCCGTTTCCACCGATCATCCTCGTAACCTCACAAACGATCTACTACAAGATTAGCGGTTTGTCAGGAGGGAGAGCAGATCTGTATGTAGATGGTGGCCTTTTCTAATAAGTTAAGAAATCTTCGATTCCAGAATTTCGGCTTATGAAAAGTTCACTTCGCAAATCCAGGTGGATTTTCTAGCTCGGGTTTACTCGTAACTTATTGAGTCCGATTCGTGAGGTGTTCTATGTCCGTCATACGCCACCTCACGACGCACCTCATCATCCATTGTTCCGCGACGCCGCCTTCACTTGACATCGGGGCCGCTGGCATCCGCCGCTGGCATCTCGACCGCGGGTTTGCAGACATTGGCTATCACTTCGTCATTCGGCGGGATGGCTCTTTAGAAGCAGGCCGCCCGCTGCATGTGGTTGGCGCCCACGCGCGCCCCTGGAACCGGCGTAGTGTGGGTATTTGTTTGGTCGGTGGTGTAAACGAATCCCGCAAACCGGTGAAGAATTTCACGAAAGAACAATTTTCTTCACTGTGCGAAATCATCCGAAAACTGACAGTTAAGTATCCGGGCGTTGCCATTATTGGGCACCGCGACGTGCCGGGCGTCAAAAAAGCGTGCCCTTCATTTGATGTGAAATTTTGGTTGAAGAAAGAAGGAATGGAACATGGATCAACAAACTAAACCTTTTTGGGCAAGCCGTACGATTTGGGCAAATCTTTTCATGGTTGCAGGCGTTGTTCTTGAAAGCACCGGCGTGACCGATATTTTCAATGCGGAAACACAGGAAATGGCGTTGGCGGCCGTTATGGGCGTTGTCAATTTGGTGTTGCGTTTTGTAACGAAAGACCCGATCACGATTGCCCCTGGGGCTAATACGTCCGCGTGATGTGTCCTTATGTGGTCCTGGGTGCTTTACCTGCTGCCATTGCCGTTTTGGTGCTTTTAGAACGGCGCCGCGCCCAAAAACTGATCCAAGCACAGGTGGAAAATGACCGATTGCGTATTCGTTTGGAACGGCTTTCAAAAATATCTGCCATCGACGCCGAGATTGACGGTCTTGATGACGATCAGCTTGTTGAGCGGATGCGCAATTCACCCTATCTCCGAAAGTGATGCGTGTACGTTATTCAGACCTCTAACGTTTTCACTCTCAGATACGCTCGACACGCGCCGGGAAATTGAGAAACACAACACGAAATATTCGCAGGTGTGTGATGAGCCATGACGGTGACAGTGCGCCCAACAAGGCGGCCGAAGGACGACTAAGCCGCCTTGAAGCACTGGTCGAAAACAATCGGGAAGGGATCCAGGAGGTGAAGCAGTCGATCAAGGACATGCATGCCTCCTCTATTGAGTCCCAAAAACTATTGGTCGCGAGTGTGGAACACATAAAGAATACGATTGATGACCTGTTGAGGATTGAAAAATCACTTGATGACGTACGATTGGAAACAGAGGTGCGGACAGCGGGTGTTGAAACGCGACTCTCCAAATTGGAGGTACTCCAGGCGAAAGTGAGCGGCGGGTTGGTCGTGCTTGTGTGTCTTTTGAATGTGCCCTGGGAATGGCTGGCCGGGATCTTTCGTGTCGCGAATGAATAGCTCCCGATTTTTTATCAAAGAACGGAATCAATACGATGACATCGACTGATACTTATTTGGATGCGCCTGCCTCTAAACGAGACGAAATGCGGCGGTTTCAGGCATTGAGCCTTGTGGTCGACCGCGAAGACGTGCACCCGTCCGAATGGCCTTTGCTAGCCGCCAAAATTGAGAAATATCTCCAGGCCGGCGCCGGGGGAGGGGAAGGCAATATCAGGTCCATCACCGGTGGAATTTCACAGGATTAAGCTCGGGCGGTGTGGGGCTCCTGAATAAACCAATAAGAATTGTCTGGCATTGCCACCGACGGTCCTATATCAGTTTGGGCACGGTTCGATCGGAACCAAAACGGCCAAATGAGACTACGACCGATCATTACCTATGACACAGAACATTGAAGAAGAGTTCAAGTTCGGCATGCGTCGCCTTGCCGGTGCTGTCCATTTAATCACAACAAGTGATGGGTCAAAGCGGCAAGGGCTTACTGCAACGGCCGTCTGTTCACTGACAGTGTCGCCACCAACATTGGTTGCCTGCGTCAATAAAACGGCAAGCGCTCATGACGCCATATTGGATAATCGCGTATTTGCCGTGAATGTGTTGGCGCAAAACCAAATGCACCTGGCTCAGCTATTTGCCGACAACTCCGCAATCGACAAACGATTCAGCCATGGCGATTGGGCGACTCGGGTGACGGGGGCTCCGATCTTGTCTGGAAGCCTCTGCAGTTTCGATTGCCAATTGATTGAAAGTGTAGACCGCTCCACACATACTCTTTTGATTGGAGAGGCTGTCGATGTGTCACATGCGGACATTTCCAAACCTCTTATGTATTTCGATGGTGGTTACACTACAGTAATGAGCGGATAGGGTGGTTACCGCTTTTTAGGATGCGCCGCCGTTTTGATCGTGGCAATTGTTCCGCGAGTTTATAGGTTTCTCCCTTTAGGTATGCCATAAGCTCATGTCGGTCTGTAAAGTCAGCCAGCTTAGTGTGTGAAATAGTCTGCCCGATGACCAAATCCACGTTCGTCCCAATCCGGCGATACACTTCGTTAAACAAAAGAGACAATCTCAGCGTCGGGCTCAGATGGCTCGCGAGTTGAAAAAGTCGACTGTTCTGTCCATCGAAGAAAATGGGCAACACCGGCGCTTCAGTTTTTGAAATAAGTTGGGAGGTGAATGGTTTCCAGTCGGGATCAATCGCGCGCCGGTAGTGGGGTTTCGGAACGGTTGAGACAGTCCCTCCTGGGAAAACAATTACGACCCCTCCATCCGCAAGGTGGCTTCGTGCGTCTGCCCGCGTTTTCAAATTGGTCTTGAGCGCTGTTTTGTCTTCGCCAAAATCTATCGGTAACAGAAATGGGCGAATTTCAGGAGCACGGTACAAAACGCTATTCGTCAGTATACGGAAGTCATCTCGGACTTTTGAAATTATGTAGCTGATGACTATGCCGTCCAGAACCCCAAATGGGTGATTGGCAACCACGACCAGCGGACCGGTTTCGGGTATTAAATCGATGCCGCCCTGATTGTAGGACACTTTCAATTTAAGGTGACGAATGGCGGCGTCCCAAAACGATTCGCCGGGCCGGGGATTAGCTTGATTCTCAAGATACATGCGTTTCAGCTTGGGTTGACCCGTCAAACGTTCGATTGAACGAATCACTGTGCGCTTCAAACGGCCGTCGCCCTCAGCAACATATGAAAATTCGTCTATGTTGGTGTATCGCCGATTGACTTCGTGCATTGTGGCATCCGGATTGCGGAGTGTTAGGCAATTGGCTTTTGGGACACGATAACACCGTCCCGATCTGCATAAAGATAGTATCCAGGCAGAAAGGTAACACCAGCAAACTTTACAGGCTGATCGATTTCTCCCCTGTTGGCTTTTTTGCTTTTCCGAGGAACATGACCAATGGCTTTTATGCCGACCTTGGCGTCTTCAAGTTCGTCTCTATCCCTCACGCAGCCGTTAACCAAAATTCCCTTCCATCCATTTTCCTCCGCAAGCTTGGCAAGGTTGCCGCCGACCAAAGCGCATCTTTTCGATCCCCCTCCGTCGATGACCAAAACTCTTCCTTCCCCATTTGTTTCGAGAAGTTTCCGAACCTTCGTATTATCTTCAAACGTCGTTAGGGTTGTAATCGGTCCTGAAAAAGCGGTTTCCCCCCCATAGTCACGGAACACCGGTTCGCAAACCTCGACCTGCTCTTCGTGCGCGTCGCACAGATCGGTTGTTGCCAGCTGGTTCATATTCTCCTCAATTCTAGTCAATGCTCCACCTGCGTTTGATGGCGGGTGGTTTTGTGGCCTATTTCGGAAACATAAATTTTTGTTTTTCCTGGTGCTTTTTAGCAGACAAATTTGGCTTTCTCGCGAGAAAACGCTCAATTTGGAAACGGGACTGGCAAAATTCCATTTTCTACTTTTAAGTTGCTGAAAAATAACAGAAAAATCACTGATAGGGCATATGCCGGGTGGCCCTGCAATTGGTTATGGGCTGAGCGGATCAACACCTCTGCCTATTATTTTCCACGATGTGAGCTGTGTTCATTGGTGTTTGAATTCTTCAAAAGCCACCGCTAAAACAGGCGCCAAGAAGGTGGACGATGAACACAGAAAATACACTAAAGCTAGGGGCGGAGTTTCCTGACCCCTCCACGGATGATTGGCGCTCTCTCGCGGCGAAGTCCTTAAAAGGCAAGTCTTTTGAAGACAGCCTATTTACGACCACATATGACGGAATTGTCGTTAATCCACTTTATACGTCTGCGGATTGGACACCGAGAAAATCCGAAGCTAGTGGAATTGCGAGGTTGCTCAATAGGGAGTTGCCCCTCGGGGAACAAAACTGTCCTTGGAAAGTCCATCAAAGTTTCTCAAATGGCGATGTCACGGCAGCGAACCAAGAAATCCTTCGAGACCTCAAAGGCGGCGTCCATGCTGTCGAGTTGGTATTAGATGAGGCGGCTCAAAAAGGGCGGCCAATTGGTGGTGCGGTAAGTAGTGAGCTGATCGGCAAAGGCGGCATCGCCCTTCACAACGCAGATGACCTGAAAAGCCTTTTCGACTCCGTTCACATAGACATGATTGAAGTGTCTCTACGCGCCGGTATGGCTTGCCAACCAGTAGCGTCCGAAATCTTGGCGTTGTGTCGGTCCATGGGGGTTGAGAGTGGGGACGTACATCTCTTTTGTGGCATGGATCCATTTGGCGCTTTTGCAACTGGTGGCCAGTGGGCGGGCCGCGAGAAAGTTCTCGACTCCCTCGCGAAATTCGCATTGGACAATAGGTTAGAATTCGAAAACCTTATTTGTTTGCGGTCAGACACAACGCCCTACCATAACGCTGGTGCAAGTAATGTTCAGGAGCTGGCATTTGCACTTGCCACGGGTGTTGCTTATCTACGCGCGCTTGTCGACGTTGGCATGTCCATTGAGGACAGTTTCAGTCAGATTGATTTGGCTGTTTCTGTTGACGCCGACCTTTTTGGGTCATCGAGCAAAATAAGGGCTTTGCGCAAATTGTGGGGGCGTATTGCGGAAGCGAGCGGTAGGACTACCGGCACCACCTCAATCCAGGCACGCACGTCTCATCGTATGCTGACCAGATTTGATCCCTGGGTGAATATCCTAAGAAACGTTACGGCTGGATTTGCAGGCGCACTTGGTGGCGCGGATCGCATTACAATCGAACCTTTTGACTTACTCGAGGGAGGGAACTCAGAGCTTGGCCGTCGAGTTGCCCGTAATACTCATATTATCCTTGCAGAAGAAACCATGCTAGGATCTGTTGCTGATCCAGCAGGTGGGGCTTGGTATGTCGAAGCGTTCACCGACGAATTGGCTGAGAAAGCCTGGAACTTGTTCCAAAACATCGAGAAAATTGGTGGTATGGGGGAAGCGCTGGCCTCCGGCTTTGTTGGTGAGCAAATCAAATCCACGCGCGAGGAAAGGCAACGCAATCTCGCGACAAGAGCTCAGGCAACAATCGGTGTGAGCGAATTTCCCAATATTCTCGAAGAAACCGCGCCCAAACTAGCCATACAGAAGAGCGAGCACAGCAGAGAAGTGGCGCACTGCCTCTCCGAAGAGCTTACGAAGGACAGTATCAATAAAGATGAAGCGGCTGGTCGTGAACAGCGGATGTTTCTAGCGCAACTTGAAACTTCAACCGAAATGATAGCGGTCCCGATTGAACCTTTTCGAGATAGCTACATGTTCGAACGACTTCGGGATGCCAGCGATCGTGTGAAAGATCAATCCGGAGCACGTCCCAAAATTTTTCTTGGTAATTGGGGAACGCCGGCGGATTTCACTGCGCGCTCAACCTTTGCGAAGAATTTTTTCGAAGCAGGTGGAATCGAAGCGATCTCAAATGATGGCTTTTCAAATATTGATGAAATGATTGCGGCCTTTCGAAATAGTGGGACCTCATTATTTGTGCTGTGCTCTACCGATGCGCAATATGAAAAGATTGGTGAAGATATTTTAAGTGCTTTGAAGGGGGCTAATCCAACGGCAGTCTATGTCGCCGGCAAACCAAAAAACAAATCTGATTTAGTAAGTGCTGGTACAGATGTATTCATCAGTATGGGTATGAATGTACTGGAGGTTTTAGAAGGGGCTTACCAAGCCTTGGAAGTGGAGATCTAACATGGTTTTGCCCGATTTTTCGACATTGCCACTAGAGAACAGCTCTGCGACGGGTATGCGGGGGGGCGACATATCGAATTCCGGAACAGCAACCTGGCGCACGCCTGAAGGGATAGAGGTAAACCCGATCTATGGGCCTGCCGATATTGAGAAGCTAGATTTTCTCGAAGGTTTGCCTGGGATAGCACCCTATCTTCGCGGTCCTTATCCGACCATGTATGTCAACCAACCATGGACTGTTCGGCAGTATGCTGGATTCTCGACAGCGGAAGAAAGTAACGCCTTTTACCGACGCAATTTAGCAGCTGGTCAAAAAGGATTGTCGGTTGCCTTCGATCTAGCAACGCACCGTGGATACGATTCTGATCACCCGCGCGTTGCTGGTGACGTGGGAATGGCGGGGGTTGCGATCGATTCCATCATTGATATGCGCACTTTGTTTAGCGGCATTCCCCTGGATCAAATGAGCGTGTCGATGACCATGAACGGCGCGGTGTTGCCAATACTCGCGCTGTATGTGGTCGCTGCGGAGGAGCAAGGGGTTTCGCCCGAAAAATTATCAGGCACGATCCAAAACGATATCCTAAAAGAATTCATGGTGCGGAATACTTACATTTACCCGCCGGCGCCGTCCGTCAAAATTATTTCGGATATCTTCGCCTATACCAGCCAGAACATGCCGAAATTCAACTCTATTTCTATTTCTGGCTACCATATGCAAGAAGCGGGCGCGACGGCCGATCTTGAACTGGCGTATACCCTGGCGGACGGCATTGAATATGTGCGTGCGGGTATTGATGCGGGATTGGATGTTGATAGCTTTGCACCTCGGCTTTCCTTCTTCTGGGCAATTGGTATGAATTTCTTTATGGAAGTCGCCAAGATGCGTGCCGCGCGGTTGTTGTGGGCCAAGCTCATGAAACAATTCGATCCGCAAAACCAACGGTCATTATCGTTGCGGACACATTGCCAGACGTCGGGCTGGAGTCTGACAGCTCAAGATGTGTACAACAATGTGGTGCGAACCTGCATTGAAGCATTGGCTGCCACACATGGCCATACGCAATCTCTGCACACAAACGCACTTGATGAAGCACTGGCATTGCCGACTGATTTTAGTGCGCGGATCGCAAGAAATACCCAGTTGTTTATCCAGAAAGAAAGCGGCACCTGTCGCGTGATCGATCCATGGGGCGGATCCTATTACGTAGAAAAACTCACGCACGACTTAGCGCACCGTGCTTGGGAACACATTGAGGAAATTGAAGGCATGGGTGGCATGGCAAAAGCCATCGAAGCCGGTGTTCCAAAGCTGAAAATTGAAGAAGCCGCGGCCCGTACCCAGGCGCGCATTGATTCTGGTCAACAGACCGTTGTTGGCGTGAACAAGTATGTCTTGGACGAACCCGAAGAAATTGAAGTTCTAAAGGTCGACAACCAAAGTGTTCGAGAACAGCAAATCGCCCAGCTTGAACAACTCAGACGGGATCGGGATGAAACGCAAACCACGGCGGCATTAGACGCCCTAACGAAAGCTGCAGAGACTGGCTCTGGTAACTTGCTCGATCTGTCTGTAAAAGCCGCGCGCGCCAAAGCCACGGTGGGTGAAATTTCGCTGGCGCTCGAAAAAGTATATGGACGCCACAAGGCGGAGATTAATGCCGTCAGTGGCGTCTATCTTCGGGAACTGGGAAGTATGTCTGGATCATCAAAAGAGATCATGTCTCTTATCGATAAATTCGAAGCAGAAGAAGGCCGGCGGCCAAGAATTTTGATTGCGAAGATGGGGCAGGATGGTCATGACCGTGGCCAAAAGGTGATTGCAACAGCGTTTGCTGACATTGGTTTCGACGTTGATATCGGGCCGTTGTTTCAAACTCCAGCGGAAGCAGCCCAACAAGCGGTCGAAAACGATGTACATATCGTTGGCGTATCGTCGCTGGCGGCAGGTCATTTGACACTGGTCCCAGAATTGAAGAGGGAGCTTGAGAAGTTAGGACGCGGAGATATCATGATTGTTGCCGGTGGTGTTATTCCGCCGCAAGATTATGATGATCTTTATGCTGCAGGTGCCGAAGCAATTTTTCCACCGGGGACTGTCATAAGTGATGCGGCGGTCGAGCTTGTTGAAAAACTACGCAAAGCCCTAGGGCACGCATCAACATAGTGTCGTGTATCCATAAAACCGGTTGGTTGAGGGCCGGAAGTTGACACATCAGAAAAAAGCAAACAGAAGGCTGTCCATAGACGCCTATGAAGCGGGTGTCCTTAAGAGTGAACGGTCCATCCTTGCACGGGCTATCACGCTCGTTGAAAGTTCGCACACAGATGATCAGAGGCTAGCTCAGGAATTGCTCATCAGATTGATGCGGCGTCCTCAAGAAACTTTGCGCATTGGCATTACCGGTGTGCCGGGAGTAGGAAAAAGCACATTCATTGACTCTTTTGGAAGCAATCTCACGGCACAGGGCCGTAAGGTGGCTGTACTGGCAGTCGATCCGACGTCGAGCAGGTCCGGCGGCAGCATATTAGGCGACAAAACGAGAATGGCGCGTTTGGCAACCGATCCCAATGCTTACGTGCGTCCGTCTCCCACATCTGGCGTCCTTGGCGGTGTCGCCCGCAAAACAAGGGAAACCATCGCTTTATGTGAAGCGGCGGGGTTTGATGTGATTATTGTGGAAACTGTTGGCGTCGGACAATCGGAGACCGTGGTTGCAAATATGGTCGACTTTTTTCTTGTGTTGATGTTGCCAGGGGCGGGCGATGAACTTCAAGGAATCAAGAAAGGTGTCCTCGAAATTGCGGACATGATCGCTGTGAATAAGTCCGACGGCGAGAATAAGGCGAGGGCCATGGCCGCCAGTGGCGAATACAGAGCCGCCCTGCACATTTTATCGCCCCAAAGTGCTCTTTGGTCGCCGCCTGTCGTCATGTGCAGTGGCTTAACCAATGAGGGATTGGATAAAATTTGGGACGAAATTCTTCGCTATCGCGACGCAATGGTGGCGGGTAAAGAGTTTGATGGAAAACGGCAACAACAGGCGATTACCTGGATGAACGAGTTGCTCGAAGAACGTATTTTGCAGCGTTTGTATCAAGATCCAAAAATTCGGGACCTCGCCAAGCGTCTTGAAGAAGATGTTATGGCCCGTCGGCTAACGGCTGTTGCTGCGGTAGAACAAATCGTTTCCCACTTGGAACCATGAAAAAAACGCTCCGCGTTTGGCGGAGCGTTTTCAAATTCGTAAGGTCGGCCTTTATTTGGCTCTCTGCTGATACTTCTCGTCTTCCGGATCCAACTCGGCTGCCATTTTAAAATCTTCTTTGGCTTCTTTCTTTTGGCCCAATCGTTCCCGAATTTCGCCGCGCATGAAATAGGCAGGCGCATAATCCGGATTAAACTCAATTGCTTTGTTTAGGTCATCCAAGGCTTCTGGAAAGTTTTGTTTTTCCAGATGGTTAGCTGCCCGATTGTAATGGAAGATGGCCATATATTGGGGCTTTGCTGCCTCATTTCTCAGAATCAGCTTGTCCGAATTGTCGATCAAGTATGTGCATGAGTCGATGCGCTTCTGAACATCTCCCTCCACACTTAAGCAGGACTTTGCCGCCTGCTCCTGCCGCAGTTGCTCCGGTGATTTTTCCTCCTCCGCAATGGCAGATGTGCCAGCGGTTCCGATAAAGGCAGCTGCTAATACGCCAGCCAACCAGATTTTCTTATTCATAAGATCCCTCATAACTTCCCATGATCAACAAGAGTTCCATACCCCGAAGCGAGACCATAATCATTTTTCTAAACTCTGTCATGTTTCGCCAACCGGTGGCCCGCATTTCGCCGTCAGGAGTTAAAAAAATATAATGATATCAATATATTAGATCTTTCCTGATAATGGTGAGGTGTTGGTTAGGAGAACACGACTGATGCTTCAAAAAGCCCAAGTACAGATTCAATGGTCAGGGACGCTCACGGCTTTTTGTGAACAAGAATTGGCTGTTTTCGGCTCAATATTGAGTTGGTAGAGATATAGAAAATACTACCATTGATTAGGTGGTGAGTTGCTTTATCAAATGACACGAGATAGCAATAACACGCTTCATACATGCGTCTGACGATAGCGTCTAATATTTTGATTTTCTTCGACGAAGGCTAGCGTCAGTACAAAGACGAAAGAAATGGAACGATAGTTCCAAGCAAGAAGACGAATGCGTCCAACACTTCAAAACCAAGTATATGAAAGAATGCGGGATGCACTTCTGCTCGGTCGCTTGCAACCCGGTCAAAAAATGACCAATAGGCAATTGGCGACAGCTATGGATGTGAGCGTCACACCCGTCCGGGAAGCGCTGCAGCGTTTAGTTACAGAGCAAGTGCTGAAAATGTTGCCCAATGGTTCCGTTGTTGTTCCCGTGTTCACGGAAGCTGATGTTGCCGAACTACACGTCGTTACAAAGTCACTGGAGGGTTTAGCGGCGCGCCTCGGCCTTGAACACGCCGGCGGCACCTTACTGGATCAAATCGGAGCGCAACGGGAAAAACTCAAGGCGGCCTATCAAAATGATGATTGGTCGGTCGTCATCGAAGCCAATTATGGACTTCATTTCAGGTTATATGAGCAAGCGGCGTCGCCTTATTTGCTTTCGCTGATCGAACAACTCTGGATGCGGAAAGGACCTCACTACCCGTCATTTTTCAAAATTCACTATGAGAAAAATCGAGGTGCCTTTCTCGAGAACATACTGCACGCCTTCAAAAAGAATGATTTGGATGGCGCAGTGGCGGAGTTTGAGGCGTTAATAGACCCAGAATTCAATGCTTGGATCACACTTATTAAAACCTCGACCCCGCCGCAAATCCATGACGGCCCCATAGAAGGGGCCGTTTTTGACCGGAAACCTTAGCGTTTCTCAAGGTTTCCGCTCAATTTTAACCATTTCGGCAACGTTTAGGTAACAGCCCGACAGATAGAATGAAGGTGTCGTTTAAACCTTGATGGTGAGCAAGGTTCGACGGCAGTTGCCGCCGTTCCACCACGGGCTTTGTTGCCGTCTCGGAAAAATCGACGAATCCCGAGTGTGCTCGCGCGCGCCGATTTGGAGCAGGCAATATGGACCGAACACGGTCAATCAGCGGAATCTCAAGACGTCGATTGCTTTTGAGCGGTGTTGGCGGCCTAGGTGCGACGATGTTTGCCCCGGTGGTACTTGCGAAGCCGGAGTTGAGCGGCGGTCCCCTGTTCGATGACGTGCTCACATATTATCAGTTTGGCCACCATCGCACGGGTGGCGAAGGAAACCGTCTTGCTGTGGATTGGATTGGCGAGCGGCTTACCAAAAGTGGCCTTCGCGTGAGCACTCCGTCTTGGCAGCAGCGTTTCTTTGATCTTGATCAGCATTCGCTATCGATCGACGGAACACATGTTGAGAGTTTTCCTCTTTGGTTCCCTAAAGTGACAAGCCCGGAAGGTGTTTCGGCGCCACTAGCGGTGTTTGATCCGGAAGGCACTGGAGATCCGATTGACGGCAAGATTGCCGTGGTCCCGGTACGGTCTCTCGAAGTGCATGATCAATCCCTTCATGTGCGCCGCATCAACGAGATTGCTGTAAGAGGAGCGAAAGCGGCAATCGTGTGCAATCCGCATGTTGCACAAGATCAAACCGAACATTTGACGCAGGATGTTCCAGCACCTTACAGCGAGCGCCCATGGCCGGTGCCGGTCATGAGCATTGCTCCAAAGAATTTCGCCGACGTTCATGAGGCCGCGTTAAATGGTCAGTCGGCGCACATGGTTCTGACGGGGCAGACACGAGACCATGCCCAAGCGTTAAATGTGGTCGGTGAAATCGACCGCGGTGGACCCAAGATTGTCATTTCAACGGCTTTTACCGGGTGGCTTTCCTGCGCAGGTGAACGGGGTGGCCCTGTATCCATTTTTCTTGCCCTCGCGGATTGGGTTTCTCGCAACACGTCCAAAGGCAGCTACGTATTTGTTGCGCATAGTGGAGCTGAGGTTGGTTTCCGTGGACGTAAAACATTTGTGGACACACTAGCGCCAAATCCGGGACGATCGCCCTGTTGGATCGAGTTAGGCGGTTGTACGGCAACATGGCGTTGGCAAGTTTCCAACCTGGGACTTATTCGTGACGCGTCTCATGGAGGTGTCGAAAACCTTGTGGTTTCCCGGGATCTCATGCCCCATGTCCGCCCGGCTTTTAGCGCGCTCCCAGGCGTGGAGCCTAGGTCCCACAGTGCCGCTGGAGAGATACGCGACATCTTCCAAACCGGCTATCAAACGGTCGGCATGTATGGATCTAACTATTATGCCCACGCCATGGGCGACGATCCGAAAAATACGCACCCGGAGCTACTTCAGGGTGTCACTGCGGCAATCACGAACGCCATCAGCGCCATGGAAGCTTCTCTCGTTTAGGCGTGTTTGCCGGGCTCTGTCTCCGTTTTCTTGCGACGGCGCCAAGGAACCACATATTTTTCACCTTGGTACTCCCCTCCTACCGTATGAATATCATACGCACCTTCCAAAACATCCTGCCTCAAAACCTCATCGGCTGATCCGTCACTTTTAATTTCACCATCCTTCATCAAAATGAGGCGATCACAAAATCGTCCTGCAAGCGTTAGGTCATGTAATATGGCCAAAACAGTTTTCTGTTGGTCGGCATACTGACGTAAAATCTCCATCACATGAATCTGGTGATAGGGGTCTAGTGAGGCGATCGGCTCATCGACCAGCAAGATCGGGGCGTTCGCCACAAGTGTTCGGGCCAGCATAACACGCGCATATTCGCCGCCGGATAGATTTGAAATAGATCTGTCTTTCAGGTCCAACGCATCGGTCGCGCGTAATGCTCCTTCTACGGCGCGGTCAAGATCTTTCTTCGTTTCTTTTGCGCCCTGGTAAGCGAACCGTCCCAACGCAACGACTTCTCGCGCGGATATGGGCCAATGGGCCGGCGCGTCTTGAGGAAGGTAGGAGATAATTTTCGCACGCTCTTTGTTGGAATAACGCGGCAGGGGGCGTTCCAGCAGGTCAATGCTGCCAGACGTGGGCCGGTTTAGTCCCACAATCGTTTTTGCGAGCGTCGTTTTTCCAGCCCCATTGGGACCAATGATGCCCACCAGCGCGCCCGGTTCAACGTCTAGTGTCAGATCCTTGATGATAGAGCGGTCGTCGATGACGACGCTCACTTTTCTAAGGCTTATCGTCATCATAGGCCGGGGAGCCTTTTCAGAATCAAGTACAGAAAAAATGGTACGCCGATAAATGACGTTAGAACACCAAGCATCAGTTCCTGATTGCCTGGTAAAACCCGCACCACAACATCAGCCGCCAGAAGGAGAAGGGCGCCGCCTAAAGCGCTCGGCAACAAAAGATTACTTGGCATATGGCCGACCAGTGGTCTCAGCATGTGTGGGACAACCAACCCGACAAAACCGATGGCCCCTGCAACTGCGACCGAAGCACCAACACATAGTGTGGTTCCCATGATGACCAATTGACGTATCCACCGAAGGTCGACGCCCAAACTGCGGGCGACGTCTTCGCCAAGAGATAAAGCATCAAGACTTTTTTGTGACATGAAAAGCAGACACCATCCAAGAGCCATAAAAGGAAGGGCGATAGCGAGGTCGGCCAAACTGCGGTCCCGCACCGATCCAAGCAGCCAGAAAATCATTTCACTTAAAGCGAAGGGGTTAGGGGACAAGTTCATTGCGAGGGATGTAAATGAGACAGCGAGACTGCTGAGCGCGACGCCCGCGAGAATAAGCGTTAAGGGGGTTGTGTCCCGCAGGCTGATCATCAGCAGAATGAACATTGTTATGCTCGCTGTGGCAATTGCGGCCAGCGGTGTGGCCAAAAAGAACAGGGATCCCCATCCAAAATAAATGGCTATGACGCCGCCAAGGCCCGCGCTGGCCGACACGCCCATGATGCCCGGCTCGGCAAGAGGATTTCGGAACAAGCCTTGAAGGGCGGCGCCGCTTAATCCTAGGGAGGCGCCAATCAAGATAGCGAGAAGTGTTCGGGGTAACCGTATTTCCTGCATGATAACGGATTCAACGGATTTCTGCGCGTTGAAGGGCCATGCGAAAAGCCCGCCCATTGCGTCCCAGAACCCAAGCGATTGATACCCCGCGAACAGAGAGAGCGTGAAAAAGAAAGCCAAACCGAAAGAAATGCCGGCATAGATGACCGAAGTCGCTGGTCCGGCCTGGAGGGTATGGGACGTATCGTTCACGCTTTATGGCTCCGCCGATCGCTCTGATGACAAAGTCAAACTGTTCTCCAATCGGCCTTGAACCAATGTTTGCAAGGCTTTGGTCACGAAGGGACCAGCGCAGATCCAATCAGAGCTTTTTATGGTGATGTTTGGGTATGTGGTCAAAAGTTGCTGGTATTTGGGGTGTCGCGCAAATCCTGTCCGCGCGGACCGGGAGAACCGGTCCGTAAAACTTAGCACGAAAACATCGGGCGGCTCCCTCAGCAATGTTTCCAAATTTATGTGCTGCCATCCTGATATGCCCTGGCGCGCCGCGTAGTTTTCGAAACCGGCTAAGGTGAGAAGGTCATGAACAAATGTGTCTCTTCCTGGCGCACTTCCGGTCGGTAGAAAGTAAACGGCTTCTGGTTTTTGGGCGGTGTGTGCCATTCTGGCTTGGGTTGCCGCGCGCTCCATTCGCGCGATCAGATTTTCCGCGGCGTCAGAACGGCCAATCGTCGCGGCAAAACGGCGGGTCACGCCCTTAATGTCTTCGTAGGAACGGGCCGTTTCCAAATTCACAATCTGGAAACCCATCCGTTTCAGAAAAGACGATTTTCGGTGGTTGCTCCATGTTTCCAGCACCACCAAATCTCCTCCGGTGGCCATAATTTCTTCGACACTGTCGCCGACGCTTGGAAACTGTTTCGCCCGGTCGGCGAGGGGGGAGATGTCTGGATTTGTTGCGTGGACGGATAGTCCGGCGATCTGGTCTGGTGCGGCAAGCATCAACACGAACTGATCCGTACACACGGAGGTGCTGATCAGCTTTGGCAGCTTTTCGCTTGCCTGCCCGCTATTGACGCTGAAACCAACCAGCGTCAACAGCAAGGCAATGATCAAGGTGTTATGTTTGCCAATCAAAATCGACTTTGATCCCGCCAAAGGCGCCGATCCCTCTTGTTTCAAAGCCGAAGACTTCTTGGTAGTCGGCATCCAGAACGTTCTCAATGCGTCCAAACATCGTCACATTGTCGGTGACCCGATACGATCCGGCAATATCCAGAAGGACAAAAGAATCGAGCACCAATCGTGTTGCCGGAAACGTCGAGAAATCGTCATCAAGTTGATCACTATTGTAGTCGAGCGACAGGTTGAGATTGCCACGCCCCTCCGCGAAGGAAAGATCTGACTGGAAACTCAAGAGTGTTTCTGGACGCCGTATTTCTGTTGCCCCTGCTTCTGTCGCGCGCAAGTGTGAATAGGAAAACCGGAGCGCCCAGATGTCCAAAGGATTTGCCTGCACCGCAACTTCAATCCCTTCCCGGCGACTGTTATCTGTGTCGTTGACCGGCGTTGCGATGAAGGCGGGTGGGGGAAAAATTGTGCTTATTTCATTTTTAAGCGTGGCGTTGAAGTAGGTCACGTCGACGACCGCGCGGCCGTCAAAGAACTCCTTCTCGCTGCCAATGTCCCAACCACGGGACGTCTCCGTTTTCAGGTTTGGATTGCCGATGAATTGATTGGAGAAAAATCCGAACAGCTCCGTAAAGGACGGGTCTTTCGCCCCTGTGCCGTAGCTGCCATGTAATCGCACATCTATTACCGGTACGCGAACGGAGGCTGTGCCTCTGTACGTGGTTTGATTTTCGAACCTGTCGTTATCATCGAACCGGACCGCCCCCGTGAGGTAGGCAACATCTCCAAGACCCAGATGGTATTCCCCGGCAATACTATTGGACGACTCTTTTTGGTTCTGGTTGGGGTCGAAAAATGTTCCAAAGGACGTAAATGCCGTGCCTGTTTGGGTAAATTTTTCGGTTTCGCGTTCAAGTAAAAGCGTCGCACGATGGTCCAGGACGGTTCCAACATCGGTTTGAAAGTTCACACTACTGAGGAAATCATATTTGAGGCGCTGGCCTTCCGTGCCGTCCGCAATTCGCAGCCCATCCTGATAGTTGATCCCCGATGTGTCCGCAATGGTGAACGACGCCCTGTTTGTCCAAAGGTCATCGAACGGGTTGAAATCTAAAAAGACGCGACCGTAAGCTTGGCGGTTCTTCGATTCAAGGTCGGCATCGACCGGCGGTCCAGATCCTGCATCGTCGAATTCGGAGCGGCCGGTCGTGTAGCGGCCTACCAAGCCCAGCGATAGGGTATCGGTCAGTTCGAAGTTAGCTTTGGCGGCACCGGTCGCATTTCGATACCCGTCCTTTTCGTTGCCGGAGACGGAGGTATTGATCCCGTCGGTTCTTAGGAAGGCCGTGGACAGCGCGAAGCTATAACCGTCTCCCGCACCCCGCACCGCACCGCCAAGCTGAGCCGTGGCAAACGAGCCCCCTTCTCCAAAGGCTTGGAGTTGCATACCCTCCTGACCTTGCTTCGTGACAATATTCACGACACCCGCCAAGGCGTCACTTCCCCACAGCGCGCTTTGTGGGCCGCGCAAGACTTCGACACGTTCAATCTCATGTGCCAGCAATGCGCCAAAATCGTATTCTGACCCGAAGGCGGGATCATTCAGTTCGATGCCGTCAAGCACCACCAAAGCTTGGTTTGCCTCCGCGCCTCTAATTCTGATTTGCGATAGCCCGCCGACGCTTCCAGACCGGCTGACGGCGAGAGAGGGCACAGACCTCAGGGCGTCCGATAAAATACGAATTTGTTGGTGTTCCAGCTCCGCGCCAGACAGGACGGTAAAAGCCGATCCCACTTTGTCCGCATCCAGTGGCGTTCGGCTGGCGGTGATGACAATTTCATCGCGTAATTTGGTGTCGGCGTGAACGTCGTTTGCGACAGCCACGACCGCAACAGAACTTAGAAGAAGCCATTTTGAAAAAGTTTCTACCTGCATCATTGACTCCGATACGTGGTGTGCAGACGAAATATCGTCTGGCACGGTTAAGACGGCCGGAGTTGGCAATGCAGTCAGCAAAAATATAGAGTTCGTGAAAGAACTTTCCCGCCCCCTAAATCCTTTGCAGCGCAGCGCCACGTCCGGGCGCGTCACCACAACGGATTTCCGTTCCCTCCAAGACACCCCGCATGTCGGGCAGGCGACGCTTGTGATGGCAGGTTTCCTGGCTTGCGCGTCACTGCGTCTCTTCACCTTCCCAGGCCAAATTGGCCCAGTGGCATGTTTGAAGATCCGCTCTTCGCTTACAGTTGCGGGGGCAGCTTCGGCTTTGTTCCACAATGTCGAACGCACCGAATTCCCTTGGTCCTTTCGGAACCATCACTAGTTGTGACCTAGCAGGAATCCTGCGCGAGTGACAAGGGGAGAATTTCGCGTATCGCTATTGTGTGGACGGATAGGCCTTGGTGAGACTGGATTCTTTAAGGATCGCGCGCATCAAATCCCAAGCTTTTGTGGGCCGAAACCCCCGTGCTCGATTGCGGTCACCAATCTTGAACAGCAAAGAATGCTGCCTAAAAAGAGATCGGTAGGCGTCGATTAAGCGGGTCTTGCTGTCCCAGATATGGGTTGCTTCTCCACCGGCACCATTGACCTCGAGGATTGAGAAACCGTGTCCGTTTTGCAGGTCCTCAATGTCTTCGAAGCGCACATCAAAGCGGCCAAAATAAAATTCCGGTATTTCCTTTGCGATCCGATCGAACGCGTTCGTCATTTCCTGGGTGATGAAATCATTACCGTTTTTGAAAATCGTGCCACGGGAATGACTGCCGGCGAAAGCGAGGCGAAAGGGTTGCCCCGTCGGTAAAACCATCTGCAAACTGTCTTTATGGCGGTCGAGGTAAATGTGGGGGATGCGTCCCGCTCTGGGGTCCGCGTGGATTAACTCTTCAAGCGTGGATTTGCCATCACCCGTCACATGCGGAAAATATTTGAGGGTCAGCGACAGTATTTGTCCCTTGTCCTCTCCTGGAAGGCGGACATAAAAGACGCCGGCTTCACCTTCAAATGGGATCATTTTCTGAAGAAGTAATTTGTTTCCGTGCGGAAAAGCGTCGAGATAACTCCTCAAGTCGCTATCATTTCGTACAGGGCGTACACCGATACCCCGCATCCCAAGATCGGGCTTTGCGACAACGGGGTAGGAGAGGCCGTTCTGCATCATGATTTTTTTTGCACGCTGAAAATCGAGCTCACTGTCGTCATGTCCTGTTTTAATGTGAGTCACAAACGGCGCGACAAAAGACCGGGCATCTCCGGTTATTGTATCGAGTACGTCCGCCTTCGATTCCCCCATCAGTCCACCATGCGGAAACAGAGGGTTGGCAATCGTCGCAAGCGTTGCACTTCGGTATTTTGCCGCGAGGAACGCCCACAACAAGCCTACCGGTGCATAGAACAGGTATCCCGGCCAGAATTCAAAATGAGACAAAGCAGGACCGCTTGTATCCAAGGGGGGCATACCGGCATGAGGTTTGCGATCTGCGCTGTCGCGGTGAGGCCTGTGCGTTGATGGGAGGTTCATATCAAGAGCCGTCATGGTCAGTCCTCACGCCGCCTTTGGCCGGCGAACGTAATCCCTGATGTAGGGGAAGGTGAAAAAACAGATGGCGATCACCATCCCAGCGATCCAGCCCCAAGTGCCGGCAATATCGATGATCATCTGCCCGAAGAAATAAACAGCCGAAAAAAGAAACACTGTCCAAAGTCCGGCGGCGATCAAAACAATCAGAGAAAATTTGACAAAGGAAACGCCCAAAAAACCAGCACCGGTATACGTCGGCAGACGAATGCCCGGTGCGAACCGCACACCAATCAGCGTGCTGAACAGGTGGTTTTCCAGCCACTTTTGCGCTTTGCCAATGCGGTCTTCACTAATAAAGCGGCGTGCCTTTTCGTTGCGGGCCGCAAGCCATCCCAAGCCGTACAGGCCAAAGTCGCCGAGTACGATTCCTGTATAGAGCGCGATCAACACATAAGATGCGGGGACGATATGCATTGCCGCCAATAGAGCGCCGATGGTGGTAGCAGCGTCTTCCAACACGAAGGTGAAAAGGCCAAGGGCGATGGCGATGACAATGGGGTCGGACGCAAAGGGGCCCAACAGGTCTAAAAACCGGTCAACCGTCATGGGCGGCCTCCGATAGTTTTTGGATAGCCGCGTCAATTTCCGTCTTGGAGTTCCAGGGCAGAAAATGGTTCTGTCCTTCCAATGTCACGATGGAGAGGTTTTCATTGCCATCGAAATGCCGCTCCATATACGCAACGTTGTCATAGGGAACGAGATTATCGACCGTACCGTGAATAATGATGATCGGGTGGTCGATGGTTTTAAGTTTGGGCTGAAGTTCCTCAAGCTCGACTTTGAGTGCCATCAGTTCTTGATTGGCATTGCGAATGGCACGGGGCAGCAATTGCCGAACGGGCCACCATTCCCCGACAGGCTGCATGAAGTGGACTTTTTCAAGGGTCGGATCCAAGGATCCTGCCGCAATGACCAGGCTGTCCACTTGGTCGGGCATGTCTGCGGCCACCTGCGCCACAACGGGCCCACCCAGCGAATGGCCGATCAAGATGGGCCATTTCCCGTCCCGTTCCACCAAAAGCGGCTTAAGCGCTTGTGCTTGCGCCGATAAATCGACAACCGCCTTGCGGGGCGCGCTTTCGCCAAACCCGGGGCGGTCGACAGCGACAAACTCAAACCCGGATGGCACGTCAGTTAAGAACTCTTCCCACCCATCAGCAGACCCGGGTGTTCCGTGGACAAAGATTACCCGTCGCCCCGTGGGGTCACCCGCCTTGAGATAGCTCACCTCACCATCAATGGCGGTGGAGGCTGCAAATTCCCGAACGACATCATTTGTTTTTGCTTCCGCGGCGGCGGCACTTGGCGCGGCGGCGGACAAAGCGGTTGCCAATAGTGCCGCAAAATGAAGCTCTTTGTTATGACGTTGACCTGAAGCCCGCCGATCCATTGCGTCCAACCACCGCTTGTGATGCTGGAAAAGCCTAGCATCTCCCTGGCCCCAATATGGCGCCAAAAAAGGCGGATGCAAATCACAGGCAGCAAACGCTTTCGTGAGCGGCTGTCTTTCGCTTGTGAGGTGTTAATTGCCTGATATTGCTGAGCTTTTTACTCAGTCGTTGTGTCTGTTGGGGACGCTTCCTCAAATCCGTCGATAAGGGCCGCCTCGTCAGCTAGCTCCGGTGGCAGTTTTGACAGAATATCGGACCGGTCAGACGCAGGGGCCGCGCCCAATTGGGCGTCGGTCACTCCCAGAAAATCCAGGCTTCTCAGGATGTGGTGTTCAAGGTCGTCCAGGAATTCCGGGACTTGGTCTGCAATTGTCTGAGCGTCTGCTTGCTGGGCCGTATGACGGAAACGCACGATGGCGTCAGACATGTCGCCCAATTCCTCGGCCAAATGCGGCGGGATAGCCTGAGAAACCTCCGATAGGGTGGCGTTGTTTTCCGCGGAAAGGGCCTGCAAAGCATCCAATATGGTCGATGTGTCGGCGTTGCGGTTCCGTCGGGTGAGTTCTTCCAAAAACCAGCGGCCCTGGTCGGTTGCGCTTACGGCCTCGAATATGGTGTCGAAGTCTCGATCCGTTTCGTTGATTTTTGGACTTGGCATTTCTGCGCTCCGCAAGACGACATGGATTTGCCCTGCCGTCGGCTCAATGGTGCTTCGGCACCAATCTTCACGCCTGCGGGTTTATGATTGGTTGATAGAGCCTTTATAAAGGCTGCTCCGAAAATACTGATTTTCTTCGTTTTATTAAGTATAGAAACCGCTTACACAGTATTTCTGGCGGTTATGCAGGTTCCAGAACCGGTTTTTGGTTATTGCCTGAAACAATATTTGGCTAGAGAAGCAAAAAGTAAGTAAATGGATCTTGGAATACAGATTAACGATGTAAAAGGGTTTCTGGACCCAGCGGAAGGGGCATCTTTGTACGCGGTCGCCCGTGAGATGGCGGTTCATGGCCCCTGTTTGGAAGTGGGCAGCTATTGCGGAAAATCGTCGGTCTATATCGGGGCTGCGTGCAAATCTGTTGGCGGTCAACTTTTCGCAGTCGATCACCATCGCGGATCAGAAGAAAACCAACGCGGGGAAGAGTATCACGACGCGGATTTGTTCGATCCGTTTACCGGCCGTTTGGACAGTTTGCCGTTTTTTCGGCGGACGCTCTATAAGGCTGGGTTGGAAAAAACGGTCATTCCAATCGTGGGGCCTTCTGCACAAGTCGCCAAATACTGGAACACGCCGCTGGCTTTTCTGTTCATTGACGGGGGGCACAGCATGAAGGCGGCCCTGTCGGACTATCAATTGTGGACCCGCCATCTGCTGCCCGGCGGTGTCCTCGCCATCCATGATGTGTTTCCAAATCCTGCCGATGGCGGGCGCCCACCTTACGAAATCTATAAGCTCGCTTTGATGTCGGGACTGTTTGAAGAACTAGCGATGGTAAAGTCGCTCGCCCTGTTCCGTCGTCTCGGGAATGCGGGTTTCAACAAGTAAGTTGCAGGCCGGCGTTACCTTGTACAGCGCGTCGGCAGCCAGAAGCACGGCGCCGGCGGTCCAAGCCGGTTTTTCGCGAGGCCATGGCACATCTTCCGCATACTGATAGCCCATCCAATACGCGCCATCGTCGTCGCGCCATTGGTGGATCCAGCTGAACATTTCTTTTGCCTTTGCTTCTTGGCCGGTGTGCAAAAGCGCGAGCGCCAGTTCGCAGGTTTCGGCAACGGTTACCCACGGCTGATCATTAACGCACCGGCATCCGGACCCTTCCGTTACGAATTCATCCCACTTTGATGCCAGGCGCGCGCGGGCCGCATCATCTGTCAATGCACCCGAAAGAACGGGGTAATACCAATCCATGGAAAAACGATCTTTCGGTTCCCAGCTACGGTCAAACCGATGCGGCTTGTGCCGGATGGCGTCGCCTAACCGGGCGCGGGCCTCTGCCCATCGCTGCCAACCGTGGCCCAGTTCTTGAGCGATCAGGATCGAACATTCCAGGCTTTTATAGATGGAACTGCAGCCGGTAAGAAGTGCATCGTCTTGGCGCGTCTGGGGGTCGTCCGCCGCCCAACGAATTTCGCCTTCATCGCTTTGAAGCGTCAGCACCCAATCCGTCGCGGCCTGAACCACCGGCCAATATTCTTTTAAGAAATCGTCTTTCTGGGTGATGAGGTAGTGGTGCCAAACACCGGTTGAAATATAGGCCGCAAAATTGGAATCGCGTTTTGCCTGTTCGTCGCCTTCACCCACATATTTGTCGTCGTCCAACGGCACCGCGCTGCCATATTGCCCCCACCAAGAACCATCTTCCAGTTGAGTTTCCGCCAAATGGCGATAAGCGCGTTCCGCATCTTCGATCATACCGGCGGTCGCCAAACCCATGGCCGCTTCGACATGGTTCCATGGATCAAATACACCCCCGTCGAACCACGGAATGGCGCCATTCGGGCGTTGCAGCTCTTGGATGCGCTGAATGGCGCCGTCAAAAAAGCCTTTCGGAAACGTGTCGGTCAGGAGGTAGAGTTTTTTCAAGTGGTGGGCCTTTTTGAGAAATAGAGAACGACGCTCTTGCCCATGAGCGGGTCAAAGAACTTTTCCAGAATGCGTGTGAGCAATGGGCGTTTCATCAAGTCCCACACCAGGAATTTGTGATACATGCGAATGGGAAACCAGGTATCCCGCTTCTCCCAACGCCAGCATTTCAGCCACCAGTAGGGAGAATGCAATCCGTGTGCCCAGTGTTTGCGGAAATAAGACATGCCGGTCCGCTCAATATCGTCCCGCAATTCACCCGCATTGAAAATGCGCACATGGCCGCCTGGCGTATTGTGGTATTCGGAGGAAAGTTTCCAACAAATCCACTCGGGCCAATAACGGGGTACACTGACGGCAAGGGTGCCACCTGGCTTCAGAATGCGCTCAATCTCACGTAAGGCGGTTTTGTAATCCGGGATATGTTCCAGCACTTCAGAACAAACGATTTTGTCGAATGTGTCGTCTTCGAACGGCAATGTCAGCGCATTACCCACGGTAAGGCTGAAGCCTTGTCCCTCATTTGGAGAAATATCCGGGTAGCGCTGAAAGCCTTCGCGTGTTTTGACCACATCGTCAAAGCCTAAATCCACCCCAACCGCGTGGACCTTGGCGTCGTAATAAATGGCATGCAAATGCCGGCCCTCGCCGCACCCTAAGTCGAGGACGCGGTCTCCGTTGCGAAGACCGAGGGATCTTAAATCAACGGTGAGCATTCGCGATCGCCTGGCGATAAATATTGACGAGGTTTTCGCCGGTCAGCGACCATTCGAATTCCCGTAGAATGCGTTCCCGGCCAAGACGCGACAGTTCTTCGCGCCGTTCGGGATTAGACAGCAGGCTGTCAATGCCCTCTGCCAAGGCGTCGGCATTACCCGGCTCTACTAAAACCCCGGCGTCGCCGACAACTTCCGGCAAAGATCCGCCCCGTGTGGAGACCACGGGGACGCCGCTGGCCATGGCTTCGCCCGGTGGGAATCCAAATCCTTCATAAAGCGACGGACACACCGCAATGGTCGATTCCGCGTAGAGTTTCACGATTTCTTCGTCATCAACGCCGGATACGAAGCTGATGTTCTTACCGATGCCCAGTTCGCGGATCAGTTTGTCAGCGGGGCCTTCACGGAGTTTCCCGATCGTCAGCAATTCCAGATCCGGGTATTTCTTAAGTAGCTTTGCATACGCACGGACTAAATAAAGCAAACCCTTTATCGGGACATCGGCGCTGGTAGTCGTAATCAAACGGTTTGGTTTGCGTTTGATATGCGGCATGGGGCGGAACATGTCCGTGTCGATGCCGTGGTAGACAAGCGTCAGTTTGTCTTCGTCGATTCCGAATTCCGACTGGACGTCCCGTCTTGTGCTTTCCGACACGACGATCACGGGATCTAATTGCTTGGCCACATTCATCTGCATTCGGAGGAATTGATACCAGCGGCGTGTCAGCAAGTTCAGTGTAATCGTATCCGCATGGGCAATGGCGATGTCGCGGTCTTTGGTGATCGGGTGGTGGATCGTCCCGACGATCGGCAAACCCATCTTACGCAATTCCAGCAACCCATAAGCTAGCGTTTGGTTATCGTGAACCACATCGTATTTTTTCGGCGTGTTTGCCACATGGTGAGCTAGGCGGCGGCCAAATGTATAGGGTTCCCCAAAACCGCCACTAATATGGATTAGGTACTCCAGCACATCGGTCCAGGTTTTGGCTTCCGACCACGGAAATGCCGGCAGGCCGAGAAACACTTTGGGTTTTGCATAAAGATCAAGAGAGGGCAGCTTGATCAATCCGACCCGCGGATCGAGATCCGGATAAGGCGGACCGGAAATCACGTCCACTTCATGACCGAGGTCAACCAGCGCTTTTGAGACATAGCGCATATACACGCCTTGCCCGCCGGTGAAGGGATGTGACCGATAGCTCGGCATTAAGATCTTCAGCGGACGTTCCGGCAGCGGAGCAACGTTTGGCTGTTCTTTTTCATCTGTTTGTTGCAAAGCCTGGTCAAAGGCCAAAGACATAGTGTTCTCCTGCAGCCGCCTCACAGTCGGCAGTGATCTTATATTTTCTCCGGCAAGGGGAGCGTTCAGTTGTCTGTCATGGTCCGAAGGCAAAATACTCGGTTTGATCGAGCGAGGACGCCGGTATGACGGGTCGGGATCATAACGATCAGATTGCGGTGCAACAAGAGACGCTGCCACTAGCAGGAGGTTTTTATGCCGAATTCTCTAGTTTACCGCCGCTGGAGGATCGGAAGTGGAAATCTCGGGTGGCGTAGCGGCGGGGCCGGAATGGTGATGGATCAGGCGCCACAAATTGGATTCCGGGCGGCGAACGTACATGTTCGAGGCCACAAGGAAGTCTGCGTCGATTTGCTCAAAACAAATAACCAACCCCACATTGCCAATGATTTGCGGTTTCTGTTCATGACACAGGATGTTGGGCCGGTTGCTATTGCGCAGGATCCGTTGCCACGAGCCGAGGACCGCGTCACGGCCATAAAGGGGGTTCCATCCGGGATGAACGCAGAAAATCGGCACATCATCCGCCCAAATCTGCTCCATCGTGGCGAAGTCACCTTCGCGAAACGCTGCGTAAAATGCTTCATTCGCGAAGATCAGCGCATCATGATCTGTCATCCCCCAAATGTAATTTACGCAACGGATTCCTTCAAGCTAAAGCCCCCTTTGCGGAACGCGGCCCGGATCAGCAGGTAGAGCAGAAGGCCCATGGGGCCGGCCATCAATGTGAGAACCAAGGACGGCAGGACCAATAGGTGGTTGAGGCCCCGGCGTTTGGCGTCGCGCACTTCCCAAGCCCCAACGAACAAATCAAAAACCAAATAGTGGATCCACCCGGCGAGTACCGCGGCAGGCTGTGTAAACAGGATCATCAATTGGTCGAGTGAATTAAACCCGCCGCCTTGATCGCCGGAAAAGGCGCCAGAGGCAAAAAACCACGTATAGGCGACCCCCAAAATGACCGGAATGATGATGGAATGGACAATGTGTCCAGTCCAAGACCAATGCGGCAGCACCGCCAGCAAAATCCACGCGGGCAAGACCCCAAAGGTGCAAATCTGAAAAATGTCATCGTTTGTCAGTGGGCCCGTAAAAATCTCTGGCATGTCCATCCCCTGGTTTATTAATTCGGCACGCTGCGCAGGGCCGCCCACGCCAAGGCCACCCAGCCGATCAAAAAGGCAACACCCCCCATCGGCGTGATCAGCACGAGAGCGCGCGAGCCGGTCACGCCAAGGAAATAGAGAGAGCCTGAGAACAAGACGATCCCCGCCAGGAAGGCCCATCCCGAAGCGCTCACGGGCTGTTGCGGCAGAGAAGACTGCGCCGATGCCATGGCGATCAAGCCCAACGCCAGCGTATGCACCAAATGATACTGAACACCGGTCTCAAAGGCGGACATATCCGTTTGCGGAATGCGGTCGCCAAGGGCATGGGCGCCAAATGCGCCAGCCGCCACAGCCACAAAGCCATTAACAGCGCAGACAAGAAGCCAAAAACTCACGAAAATCTCCCGTTGTTTTGGACTATCTTAGCCCCAAAGAGCGGGCTGAGGGGGAAAAACCAGGCCGTCTTTGAATTGAAGTGCCGGTTTCCGATCGCGGGCCAGCAACACCGGTCCGTCCAGATCCACCACATCCGCCATCGACGACAACATCATGGCCGGCGCCATCCCGAGGGAGGTTCCCACCATGCAGCCCAGCATGATCTTGAGATCCGCTTTCTTCGCCGCCGCAACCGTTTTGATGGCCTCTGTCAGACCGCCGGTCTTGTCGAGTTTGATGTTCACGGCTTGATACAACCGCGCGAGAGATTTGATGGTGTCCGATGCGTGGACCGATTCATCTGCACACAGAGGGATTGGGGGCGAGAGAGTGGAAAGGGCTTCGTCATTGCCGGCCGGCAGTGGTTGCTCGATCAGTTCGATGGTCGAAAAGCCTTGCGCCAAGACCTCACGCAACAGGCCAATCGTCCAAGATTCATTCGCATCCACCACCAACCGTACATTGGGTGCGGCTTTTTCGATGGCCTTAAGGCGATCCACAACACGGTCCGAATCCAGTTTGACTTTAAGATAACGCCAATGCTGTGCGGCACGTGCGGCATCTGCGGCCATGGTTTGAGGGCTGCCCAGGCTTATGGTCATGCAGGTTTGAGCAGGAACCGGTGCGGCAAGACCGGCAAGGTCCCACACGGGCTTGCCCAGCGTTTTTGCGCGAAGGTCCCAGAATGCACAGTCCAGTGCATTGCGGGCGGCACCCGCGGGGAGGTGCTGGTCAAGCTCTTGGTGGGTCAACGACGCGTGGGCGGCGCCAAGGTTGCGAATGATCGAAAGAACGCCGTCAATGGTTTCTCCATAGCGGGCATAGGGGACACATTCACCTCGGCCGAAAAAGCCATCCTCCTCGACTTCAACCACGACAATATGAGCTTGCGTTTTCGCGCCCCGCGAAATTCGGAATTCACCGTCAATCGGCCAGGGTTCTGCCCGCGCCGTCAGTTTCATGGATTAGTTGAGGGGCGCGCCGGTTTCTTCGGCATCGAATTCGTCGAATTCATCAAACAAGTCTTCGACATTTTCGTTCTGATTGGCGTCATCCCCTTCCAGAAAAGCGCGACGATCTTGGTAATAGGCCGATCGCAAGGTGGAATACCAATCGATAGAGGTGGACCGCAATTGATCTAGATTGTCGCCGACCTCTTCGCGCAGGCTCACACCGTCAAGGCTGTTGACGGCGATGGTGGTGCTGGCGCCCAACGACACCCACGTCGCCGGGTCCGCTACCCTGTCGACCAATTGGCCGAAGCCGTCGCGCGTGGTGGTGGGGCCCATAAGGGGAACGACCAGATAGGGTCCGGCCGATACGCCATACGTATAAAGCGTTTGACCAAAGTCAGCCACTTCACGCTCAAGTCCAATTTGATCGGCGAAGTCGACAAAACCCGCAACGCCGACGGTGGTGTTCAACAAGAAACGTGCGGTGCTTTTGCCGGCGGATTTGAATTCACCTTGCAGCACGCGATTTCCCACAGTTGCCGGTTCACGTAAGTTGCGGAAAATATTCCGTATGCCGCGCTCTAGAAAATCGGGGGTGATAAAGCCATAGGCTTTGGCGAGTGGTCGAAATACACGGCGGTCCAACCAATCATTCGCGCCCAGAACTTTTCTGTTGACCCCTTCGATCGGATCATTGACGCGGTTTCGGTCTTTCTTCTTTTTCGGCTTGGGTTGATCGGCGTCCGCGTCTGAGGGGGCCAGTGACAGCCCCAAATCTTCCCCCCCCTCCATCTCATTGAGGAGGTCGGCCTCAGCATCATCGGCGGGCTGGGCGATGGTGACATTGGCAGAGGCATCCGCCAGAATCACATAGGCCGGGCCATCAGAACGCGTCTTTTTTGATTTTTCTATCGGCGCCAAGAGGCTATGCGAGCGCAGCAGCAGGTCGGCCGGAAGGATGTCCTTCTGCCACGCAGATTCGGCCAGCCCAACAGGCTGGTGCACCACATCGCGCCCATAGGACAGGGCAGATGTGTGTCCCACGAGAGCTGCGGTGCACGTGGCCGCGGCAAATGTGAGCGCTTTGCGAAACATTGGATTACCCCTTCGGCAGACCGAGGTCTTGAGAAAGCCTTCTATGTGCTGCCGTTGTATACTGCACAATCGATTTTTTGAAATTTTGTTAACAGGCAGTATAGGCGTGGGCTTGCCCTTTGACCATCCGATTCGGGGGCAAGCCCATTCAAATTCTCGCGGGGAAACAAGAATTTCCCCGCAAGTATTAACGAAGTTGAGCGGACGTCAGGTCGCTGTAATCCGCCTCAATGCCGGTGCGTTCCTCGAGCGTTTTGATCAGACCGGTCATGCCTTTCCGCTTGATGATGGCGGAAAATTCCTCGCGCTGGGTAATCACCATGCTGATTCCCTCGATCTTGATGTCGATCACCCGAAAAACAGGGCCGCGTGGACGGACCCGCCATTCGGCGACAAAGGTCTGACCTGAGTCCGGGTTCTTAATATCGGTCAAAACAAGGATATCTTTGGAGCCAACGGCTTTGGCGCCGCGAACCTCGATTTTCTCACCAGCATAAGCGGTCAGGCGGCTGGCATAGGCTTGAATCACATAATCATCAAACAAGGAATGGTAGGCCCGCACGTCAGCTTTAGAGGCCGTGCGCGCGTTGCGGCCCAGTGTGAAGCGCGCGATGTAATTCATGTCGAAGTTCTGAGCGAGCAGCGCGCGAAAGGCTTTCTCGCGGGCATCGTCATTCAAGTTTTGATCTTCCAAAACCCCAATGGCATCACCACTCAGGGTTTCGATAAAGGCTCGCGCGTCATCAACAAGCGCGGTATTGGATGGCTGAGCGTGTGCTGTCGTAACGACGACGCCCGACCAAAGTAGCAGGCCGGTCAATGTCGAAATGAACAGCGAAAACGCTGGTCGTGTCATAGTCATTTCTGTCCCCTCACTGAGAAACTTGGTCGGCGCTACCGCCGCGTTTCATGACGCCAATTTTCACCGCCAGGCCCTGCTGATCCGTTAAAGATCAAATTGTATCTTTCTTAGAATTAATGGCTCGGATGGGTTGGAAATAAGGCAGAAATGCGTTTTTTCAACCGTTTTCAGCCAGTTTTGATCGATCGTTACCGACCGGGAGGGGTGGTGGCGTTAACACCGAAATTGCTTTGTTCGGCGATTTTCTCTGCATAGAAATCATAGAGGACAGGGGAAGCACCGGGCAGGTCCCTGCATTCCTGGACACGCGTGTCGGCTTCCTCCCAGAGACGGCTTTGTACAGCTGCGAAGATCTGCCGGTGTTTCTGGCTGATGTCTCTGAAACGGGGGTTTGCTCTCATGAATGCATTCCCCGACAAAGCAAAAATATTAAACCGCTCTGACTTGCCGTTCATGCGCATCGAATCAATTGGCAGATGGGCTAACTGATGCCCTTCCAATCGGGCCGTGTTTTCTTCCAGCAATATTGCGGGGCCATATCGTTCAGCTTGGCGGCACAATTCCGAAGCGATGCTAAGGGGGGCGCCATAAGCTGCGAGATGGGGAGAGGATTTTCGTTTGGGTTTCAGGATCGCACAATGACCCGACGCGATGCCAATGTTGAGGGTGATCGGATCGAACGATAGCCCGTCATACGCGAACTCTTTTTCGAGTTTCGCGTTGATTTCTTCCAACCGTTCGACGATGGACAGGCTGCATTCGCAGGCTTGTGTCGCCCGGCTTCCAGTTTCCTTGGTGGTATACCAGATCGCAACTAATGTATCGCCGCGTTGAATAATCGTTCCGCCAAATTGAGAAATAAGCGGCGAGATTGTCGCGAAGGCTTTGCTGATGATCGCGCCGACGGCGAACGGACTGCCGGCATATTGCTGAGTGAGCCCCCCCATATCGCGCACGCCGCACACCAACACGGTGGTTTCCGAAAGGGCAGACCGCGCAATCCGGCTTCGGAACGAAGCACGCGGAGCGCTTGTATCGGCGACACCGGTCAACTGGCTGACCCATTCTTCTTGAACGGCGCGCCATGCCGCGGTCGTGATGAAAATCAGAATAAGAGCTGTACACGGAATAATGAAGTCGATCAGCAGCAATTGGTTTTCGAATATGACCAGTCCCATATAAGCGGGAAGCGCAATCGATAATGACGCGACCACCGCCGAAACCGAGAGGCCGGTATAGACAGCCGCCGCCCAAATCATGAGGCCGAAGAAAACGATGTAAATCTGTTCCGCCCGCAGCACCCAATCAGGCCTGTCGATAAAGTGACCGGAAACGATTTGATCAAAGGCCAGGAGATGCAATTGCGCGCGGCTGACAGATTGTCCGTTGACCATTTTTAGGGTCGAGCGCGCGGCCGGCGTGACACCGATAAATACGATCGTATTGTTCAGGCTTTGTGGCGGTAATCCGTCGGCCAATATGTCTGACCCTAAGCGGGTGATGCTCGCGGACGGCCCCGGTGGGTGAAGCCAGATCGCCCCACCGCGATCCGTCCGTAGATCATGGGGCCCCACAGTAATTTTCTGAATGCCGTCGGGCGTTAACGGCAGTTGCAGCTCCGGGGAACCCGACCGGACAATGATGGGGGCATCCTGATAGCGGCGCAGCACCTCCAGTGCGAGGCTTGGGTATACATTATTGTTCGCCTGGAAGACTAAGGGCATTTGGCGGACCAGCCCATTGACGTTGGAGGGGACGGTGACCACACCGGCCCCGTCGGCTGTTGAGGCAAACGATGGCGCATCGCTGTAGGCCCCCGGGTAATCGAACAGAAACTTCGCCGGATTGTCGCCATCGAATTCCATGGGATCCGTGATCACCGTATCGGATCCGTCGAAACGATCGCTTAGTTCGATCGCGGCCAGACTTTGGACATTTACCAAAGCGTTGCTCAACGCCTCATCGGGATTGGGCAATTGCCGAACGGCATCCGTGATGAAGGCCGGAACTTGCTGTTGTGCTAAAGCGTCCGCGATGCGCGACGGCGAGGCGGGGTCTTGTCGGGCAAAAGGTGCGTCAAAGATAACAGCGGCGGCACCTGCGCTCGATAATGTGTTGACCAAACTGGCAATATCCGTTCGGGACCATTGATCGTTCTCGGGTGCAGATGGACGCGGGTCCAACTCCACATACAGGAGATCCGGTCGAAACGCGTCTGCCTCTTCGGAATCTTCCCAAGGTGATGCGGTGATGTACCGGTCAAAGCCGAAATTCTGAATGGCCTGGGCGGTCCCGTTGGGATCCCATTCTTGAAACAGCAAGGCCGCCGCCATGACCAGTAATGGCAGTCCGCCCATGGATTTTAGCAGTGCGCGCATCGTGCGGTTTCAGCCCAAATTGATTCTTTTGCAGATCTTCCAATGCAGGGACGAGACTAACGAACGTGCATCAATTTTTGGCTAATGCTATGGACGAAACGTAACTTAAATGAGGCAAATCGCAGGTTTTCTGGGGGTAAATGCAAAAACGCCGGGGAAGCCCCGGCGTCATCTCTTTTTTCTGGCTGAATAGATGCTATTCGGCGGGCGCTGGGGGTGGTGTATCCGCCTCGGCCTCAGCGTCGACCTCAGTGGTGCCGCCAGCCGCCTTGAGATGGGCGATGACGTCCAACCGATCTTGCTCCTTGGGGAGCTTCAAAATCATCTTTGATGATGGCACATAGCCACGCGGATCAGCCAAATACTCAAAAAGTGCGTCCTCCGTCCACACAAGGCCGCCAGCGCCGGCATCTTTCATGGCCTTAGAATATCGGTAATCTGGGTCCAAGCCGGCTTGCCGGCCTACAACACCGTGCAGGTTCGGACCTGTTGGTTTCTTCTTGCCCGGCTCAAGCGAATGGCAGGCCATGCAGCGTTTAAAAACGCGTTCACCTTTCACGGCATCGCCTTCCGCGGCCATTAAAGCCTGCGAACCTGACATGGCGGTCATTGCCATCACAGCAGCCGCAATCAATCCATTTTTAAAACTCACTTGGACTTCCCCTCGTTGGATACACACAACCTTTATAGCAAAAGACATGAACGGGACCAAAACGTTGCTTGTTTAGACAACGATTGGCCGGTTCAAACTGAAGTAATCAAATCTTCATGGGAAATAGGTCTGTTTGGTCCGTTAACCACTTTTGGGTTAGGGTTTCTCGTTGAAAATGCGGTATTCAGCACCGAATCCGTGTTCTGAGCGAAGAGGGTATTGGGCCGGTGACAGATTTGGGCGCAGGGGGCGCGCCAACTTTCGAGGGGATGTCTGGCCGCGCGGGTCATTTCGTTGCGCGCGGTAATTGGACGGTGACCCATATTGCCGCGCTTGATGGTTATCTGCGCGGTTTGGGTGAACCGCCGGTCCGCGACATTGTCATCGATTTGTCAGGTGTCACAGCGTTGGACACGGCAGGGGCTTGGCTTGTTCATCGAACGGCAAAATTCTTTGAAGCAGGCCATGCGCAGATTTCGTTTACCGGCGGGACGGACGCTTACCGGATTCTGTTAGATGAAGTGGCGCGCAATGACGAGCCTTGCGAGATCGAACCGTCAAGGCGATTTTTCGTCATTGATCTTTTGGAACGGATCGGCAAGGCAACCGCGTCTATTTGGGACCAAGCCGTCAGTATCACTGGGTTCTTCGGTCTGATTTTGCTCGTTTTTTTCCGAACCCTGCTCAATCCTAGGCGATTAAGGCTCACCTCCATGGTCCATCACATGGAAGAGGCCGGGTGGAACGCGATACCCATCGTTACATTGCTCACTTTCTTAATCGGCGCCGTGCTGGCCTACCAGGGGTCCGTACAGCTTAAGAATTTTGGCGCGGAAGTTTTCACGGTTGACCTCATCTCGATTTCGATCCTGCGCGAGATCGGGGTCTTGATCACGGCGATCATTGTGGCCGGCCGGTCGGGCAGCGCCTACACCGCGCAGATCGGTTCCATGAAGGTCCATGAAGAAGTGGACGCCATGCAAACCCTAGCGCTCGATCCGATCGAAATGCTGGTGCTGCCGCGGATTTTAGCCTTGGTGTTGATGCTGCCGCTTTTGGTGTTCGGGGCGGACCTGGCGGGGCTCGCCGGTGGCGCTCTCGTGGCTTGGGCGTCTTTGGGCATTTCGCCCACCATGTTCGTGAACCGGTTCCTCGAAAACACCGACATTCTTCAGTTCTACATTGGCATCATCAAAGCCCCCTTCTTTGCGTTCCTAATTGGAATGGTTGGTTGTTACGAAGGCCTCAAGGTGGAAGGCAGTGCCGAATCAGTAGGCCAGCGCACCACTCAATCTGTTGTGGAATCGATCTTCCTCGTGATCATCGCGGACGCCTTGTTCTCTATCTTCTTTGTTGAGATTGGATGGTAGAGATGTCTGATAACCAACAGAAAGAAAAGATAATTTCAGTTAAAGGGTTGCGGACTCAATTTGGCTCTCACGTGGTCCATGATCACCTCGAACTGGATGTCTACCGGGGTGAAGTCATTGGCATCGTCGGCGGCTCCGGCACGGGCAAGTCAGTTCTGTTGCGCGCGATTACGGGCCTGCTGACGCCGACCGCGGGCACTGTCGAAGTGTTCGGGACCAATCTTGCTGCCTTGCCCGACGATGAACGCCTCGAACAGGAGCGTCGCTGGGGCGTGCTCTTCCAAGACGGAGCACTGTTTTCATCGCTTACCGTTGCCCAGAATATTCAAGTGCCGCAGCGCGAACACCTAAAACTTCCGCAGGAATTGATGGACGAATTGGCGGCCATCAAGATTCGGATGGTGGGTCTGCCGGCGGACGCTGGCGCTAAGCTGCCGTCGGAATTGTCGGGCGGTATGCGCAAGCGGTCAGGACTGGCCCGCGCCTTGTCGCTTGATCCAGAGATTGTGTTTCTTGATGAGCCAACAGCCGGCCTTGATCCAATTGGCGCGGCGGCATTCGATCAACTCATAAAGAAGTTGCAACAAACTCTTGGTTTAACAGTATTTATGGTCACTCACGATCTAGACAGCTTGTATGCGATTTGCGATCGCATAGCCGTACTGGCCGAAAAACGTGTTATCGTCGTGGGCACAATGGATGACATGATGGCGCATGATCATCCCTGGATCCGCGAATATTTTCATGGGCCAAGATCGCGGGCCGCTCAGCACTCCATGGGGAAAGCTTAAGAGAGGACCTGTCATGATTGGGGAGATCTGGGGGATTGTGAAAGGGGTGGTATCAGCGTGGAGATAAGAGCCAACTATGTCCTGATTGGCGTGTTCTCGATTGTCTGTGTATTCGCGGCATTTTTGTTTGTGTTGATGTTGGCGAAGCAGCAATTTGATTTGGAATATTCCTATTATGAGATCTTGTTTGATGGCGATGTCTCCGGCCTCTCGGTGGGCGCGGAGGTCCGCTACAACGGTATTTCAGTAGGAGAGGTGCGCACCATCAAACTTCATCCGGAAGATCCGGGTAAAGTAAGCGTGATTATCCAAGTCAGTGCCGACACGCCGGTGCGTGAAGATTCCGTGGCGTATCTTGAAGCTCAGCTCCTGACCGGCGTCTCCATTGTGCAAATCTCAGGGGGATCGCCGGAAAGTCCGGCTTTGGTGGCCAAACCGGGGCAACGTTACGCGGTCATCCAATCGGGAAAATCCGGTCTCCAAGAACTGTTTACTGGCGCGCCGGACCTTATTGCCAAGGCCAACATTCTTGTTGAGCGCTTGGCGGATATCGTGGACACGGAAAATCGCGAATCGATCACCAAGACGCTGAAGAATGTGGAAGTGTTGACCAGCGCCTTTGCGGACAATAGCGACGAGCTGGAAGCCATGCTGAAAAACTTGTCGGCAGCCTCAGAGGATATTGCATCGCTTGTTGAACAGCTGGATATGCTGGCGAAGACGGCCAACAGTCTGTTGGATGAAGACGCGCGCGTCCTTATCAGCGAAGCGTCACAGGCGGCGCGCAATTTCGCGACTCTTGCTGAAAACCTGGACGATGTGGTTGTCGAGAACGAAGACGCGATTGCTGATTTCTCGCAGCAAGGTCTGGCGCAGTTAGGCCGTCTGGTGACGGAAGCCCGGCAGCTCGTGTCAACGTTGGATCGGGTGGCCACGCGCATTGAAAGCGATCCGGCAGCGTTTTTCTTTGGCAATCAAGCGGCGGAGTTTGAACCCAGATGATGAAGACCATGGCACCAAAATCCGTTGCAGCAATGTGGCCGCTGGGTTCCGCGAAGCGGATCAAAAGTGCAGCGCTCTGCACGATGATGGGTCTGTTGACAGCGGCCTGCGGCAGCTTGCTCAATCTGCCCGGCACTGGACCTGCGCCGGACCTCTACGATTTGTCACCGAAAAGTACTTTTGAAGAGGGGTTGCCGGTTGCGTCCTATCAATTGGTGGTCGAGGAACCGGTGGCGTCGCGCGCATTGGATTCTGACCGGATCGCCATTCGCACATCGCCCCTGGAGCTTAAATATTACGCCGGTGCCCGGTGGAGCGATCGCGCCCCCAGCTTGGTGCAAACCCTGCTGGTGGAATCGTTTGAAAATTCGGGGTTGATTGTCGCCGTTGGCCGCCAAGCCATCGGATTGCGGGGCGATTACGACCTCAAGCTCGAATTGCGGGAATTCCACGCCGAACTTTATGGGGACACATCGACGCCGACCGTTCGCACGCGGCTTAACGTTAAAATTATCAGGCAGCCCTCCGCGTCCATCATTGCCTCGGAAACGTTTGAACGGACGGCAGAGGCAGAAAGCGATTCCATTCCTAACGTGGTCAATGCCTTTGACGAAGCGTTGGGGTCGACCATGAAACGGGTGGTGGGGTGGACGCTGAAATCCATCGAGGCCTACGAAAACCGCAAAAAAGCGGAACAAGATGCCCGCCGGACAGTGCCGATGATTGAGGGCCAAGGGCTTATAGAATCTGAAGAAACAGTGCCGGATAAGCTTGGGCTGTAATTGTTTCGCACCGGACCGACCTTCGCCACGTTGCGGTCATAATGGTCTTTTAGGGAACGCCTCTTAGACTTCAGGCAATCTCAACAGAGTATGGTGCGTTTTTACTGTGTCCGGCCGTTTTGGAACCGCTTTGCGGGTCTTGTTTTATACCGCGCTCGCATTAGGCCTGCTGGTATCGATCATCGGTTTGTTCGGAAGCCACCACGTGGCGTTCGACGGCACCAACCATTTTCGCCTCCATCTGACCTTACTTTCCGTGGCCGGAGTATGCGCCGCTTGGTTTTTTGACCGGTGGCGTGCGGTATTTGGCGCGTCGCTCTGCCTCGTGTTGAATTTACTGGCGCTCGCCTGGTTCCTCCCAGATGCTGCTAAGATCCCTTTGGCACAACAGAACACGCACCTCAAAATCTCCACGTTCAATATTTGGGGAGGGAACGAACAGCTTCATCATGTAGAAGCGTTCTTGCGCCAGGAAACCCCCGATATCGTTGTGTTGCAAGAAGTGCGGCCAAGGGCGTTGCCGTTACTCGATCGGGTTAAACAGATTTATCCGTATCAGATCCACTGCGCTCACCAGCTGCATTGCGGATTGGCGCTCCTGTCCAAATACCCCGTGGCGGACCCTCGTTGGAACGACCGGACAAAAACCGCGCCCCCCATGGTTTGGGGGCGTATCATCGTGCCAGCGACCGATGGAGTCATCCCTGTTACCGTCATTGGGACCCATTTTGCCTGGGCCCTGCCCAACCGGGGACAGTTTCAAAACAAAGAGAGCCTCGAAGAGCTGATGAAGGCCATCGATGGGGAAGTGGTGGTGGTAGGCGACTTCAACGCCACGCCTTGGTCCCACGTGGTGTCAGATCTGGCGTCGGGCACGGGCACCAAACTCGTTCACCGCTTCTTACCCACCTGGCCCGCAATTGGCCCCATACCACAATTCCCCATAGACCTTATGTTTGTGTCGCAAGGGGTGGGGCGGATCGCTGTCGCCCGCGGAGACGTGCAGGGATCGGACCATCGGCCTGTTATTGCAGAGCTTGCGCTGGATTCAACACTTACCGTTGCTCTGGAAGATTTGGGGATTGGCGAAGGCGGCTCAACCAAAATAGCCGATCGATTGTCCCAATAGCAGATAGACCTTGCCGGTTTGAGACGAGAGATAAGAATCCGCCAACTGGTTATCCCGATCGCGGGTGATCGCCTCATCCAAGAGGCTCTCGAACTGACGCACATAGCGGTCCGCATTGTCACGGAACTCGCTGTCTTGGCGGTATTTCTGTTCGATCCGTTCCGCAAGTCCGGTGGTGCGGAGGCTCAATAACCGATTGGCGAAAACATTCTTCTCACCATGCTGATAGCGCTGCCACAGTTCGATTGGTGGTGTGTCTTCCAGTAGGTGATCGATATCGATCGCCATGGCCTGCAGGCTTTCGATGATTGAAACGGATGCTCTTTGGAAGGCTTCATCGCCCAACTGGGTGATGTTTGCGGGCGGAGGAGGGGGCGTCCTGGACCCAGACGCCGTGGATGACTGGCCTGTTTCTTGTTCTTCCGCTTCTTTTTCTTCATCGATGCGTGTAAAGAGCGTTTGCCAAAACCCTTTCTCTGGCAAACCGGAGCCTTTGCGCCGGGTGAACTGAGGAACCGGCCCTTCTTCCGGGGCTGACGGAGATGGATTTCCAACGGGTTCTTCGTCGGTCGGCCAGGGCAGGCTGTCGTCTTGGGGGGGCTCGCTGTGGGGCCCTCCTTCTTCCGATGGCGACCATTGCCCGCGCTTGAAGACGCCTAAGAATTGCTCGTCGTCTTGGGAGTGATCAGCGCGCATTTCAGGTTCCGGTTCCGGTGCCGTACGCGCCGCCACATCTTCATCCATCATGCCGCGATGCATGTCGATCAAAAGCTTGCGGCGTTCTTGGATGGCCGCTTGCAATTTTTCCGCTTCGTCCGTGACTGACTTTGCCAGCGCATTCATCTGGGTGATTTCGGTACCGAACATCTCGCGCAAACGGCCGGCTTCCGACGCGGCTGTATCGGGGATCTGTGCGATCCGCGATTCCACGTCTTTCGACAATTCCTCAAGGCGCCTCTGAAGTTTTCCGGATTGTCCTTCGATGATATCGACGGTTTCGTTCAGGCGGCTGCCCGCGTTCCCCAAGGCAGACAAGGCTTTGTCCAAATGGGTGACCAATTCTTCAGCGGAGGTTTTGGAATCTTTGATCCGCGCCGTCAGTTTCTCGCTGGCCGCTTCGGCCGCGGCGGTGGAATCACCGACGGATTGGTTGATCGCCTGCGCCTGCTCATGCATCGACCGGCGCACATCTTCGGCCACCAAGTTGGCCGTCGCCAGTGCTTCACGGATGGCTTTAGCCGTATCTTCGCCGATTTCGATCACGGTTGCCGCTTCGACGCGGATCTTCTTGTTCATGTCCGCGGCGCGCAGCATGAATTCCGCGGCGGCATCATCGCTTTCCGCAATGGCTTCTTTTGCTTTTGCTTTGAAGCCCTCGGAAGCCGCTTCGGCAGTTTGGGAAATGGCCGCCGCTGCTTTATTGCTTTCATCGACCGAGCGCAGCGTTTCAAGGCGGAATTTTTCACTGGCGTCCTCGGCCTTGGCCATCATGGCACCAAAGGCTGCTTCGAATTTATCACGGGCCTGGCCTAAGGCTTCGTCCAGCTGGTTGGATTGGTCGGCGAAGACATCGGACATGCGTCCCAGGAAATCTCGCTGGCGGGTGATGGCGCCGTCCAGAAAGGCGCTTTGGCCTTCGAGCTTGCGCACCATGCCGTCCAGGTCCGAGCGTTTTTGTTCGTATTTCTGAACCACTTCGTCGGACCGTTTGGCCACAACCTCGGACAAACCGTGCAGGCGGTCATGCTGCAGGCCGATTTCGGTCGCGGCCTTTTCCGATCCCTCCGACATGGTCGCCACCGCACTACGGAAAGCGTCAAGATGGCTTTTGACCAATTCTTCCGCACGCTTCATTTCTTTCTGGGCATGGGCAGAGGTGCTGGAGAGGTCGGACAGTTTGCCTTCAATGGATTTAGCATTGTCGCCCATTTCCTTGTGAAGCTTTTCCGCAAAGCTTCCCAGCGACTGCCGTTCCTGCTCGAGCTCTTGTTTGATGTCGTTGGTTTGTGCTCGCGCCCGGCGTCCGGCTTCGTCTAAGGCCGCGACTTTCTTCTCTAAAGTCGCTTCCATTTTCTCGATCCGTTTTGCCGCATTATCAAGGGCCGCGGAAATTTTCTGAATTTGGTGTTCGACGGCGGTGCCAACGGTCTGAATATCCCGGGCGGCACTTTCTTCGGGCCGCATCAGGCGGTCGGCCATGGCGCGCATCATGTCGGCGCTGCGCTTCATATTGGCGGATTGGCGCACCACCATGGCCAGCATCCAGAAAAAGGCGACCGGGCCAATTGCGCCCACAAGCAACGCCGCGATCCACGCCGTCGGCATGGCGGACAGTTCGGGCAGCTCGCCCGAATATCCATAGATGTATCCCGCCCAAAGACCGACCCAGGCCACGGTAAAGATGAAGGCCCAGCCATAGGCGCCGACCCATCTGCGCCGGCGCTTCTTTTTCTTACGGATCGTTTTTTCGTCGTCATCGCGCACGGTTAGCGCGCGCGTCGTCTCGTCCGTTTCGGCACGGTTCTCCGTCGACGCTTCTTTTCGCCTGGTGTTTTGCGTGTCGCGGCCGATCCCACCAAATGCGGCCGCCCCTGTGTCGCTAGGGGCTTGGCTCACGGTTCCTGCCGTCATCCTGTTTCACTATGTCCAAGAATCACCTGTACGCCTTTACTCACAATACCAGAAGCGGGTTAGCCAAATGTATGTTTTTGTTCCGTGCGAAATATCCCTATCTATATGGGGACGACGCACAAAAACCGCTGAAAACTAGGGGAGACCAGGTCCGTGGAACAAAGCCTACTCATATTAGCTGCCGCTTCTGTCTTTTTTCTCGTCATACATTTAGGCATTTCTGGGACAAAATTACGGGATGGCATCGTCGGGGCCATCGGCGAGGGGCCTTATTTGGGGCTTTTTTCGGTGGCCTCCCTGGGCGGCATTGTCTGGCTGTCCATGTCCTATAACGCCGCTTCCTTGGACTATGTGGAAACGTGGGGCCAGCTGGTCAATCTCCATATCTTGGCGTCTGTGATCATGTTCTTCGCCTTCATGATCGGGGTGCCAGGCCTCCTGACACCCAATCCCACCAGTGTGGGCGCGGAAGCCATTCTGGATCAGGAAGAACCGGTCTCCGGCATGACCCGCATTACGCGCCATCCGTTTCTATGGGGGGTGTTTTTGTGGGCCTTGTCCCATCTCGTTGTGAATGGCGATTTAGCGTCCCTTTTGATGTTTGGCACGTTTGCCGTGCTCACGGCGTTCGGAACGGCGTCCATTGATGCAAAACGCAAACGCAAACTGGGTGACAAATGGGATGCCTTTGCGGCCAAGACCTCCAACATCCCGTTCGCTGCAATTGTTACGGGCCGTAACAGTTTGCGATTGGGCGAAATCGGCTGGTGGCGCCTCGCAATTGGATTTGTGGCTTACCTCGCTGTCTTTGGCGCCCATGGCTGGCTGTTCGGCGTGATGCCCGACATCGTGCGGTAAGCCCGTCCCGTTCGAAAAATCCGATGGCGGCGCATCCGAATTCGTATTCATCAGGGTGCGTTGTTCATCTGGCGTTCAGGAAGCGTGTGGATTTGCTGCTTCGTCTAAAACCCTTATTTTTATTGGGGTTTATACGGATGAGATTTTACCTCGCATTTTAATCAAATGCCTCAAATTGGCCTCAATCGCGCCACACATAACCTTGGCGCGGTCACAGTGCTGCCGCGCTTCGATCCTTTAATCATTTGGTAGAAGCCACCCCGTAAGATGTTGGTGTAGGCGTAGGATGAGGAACAGACGAATGACCCTGCTTTCTGAAAAAAGTCCGGACGACGTCGTCGAGCATGACGACGCGGCTCCCACCATCACCCTTCCCATCGACTTCCAACATCTTAATCAGTACACGCTTGGCGACCGCAATCTCGAACGGGAATTGCTGACGCTGTTTCGCGACCAAGCGAAAGTGTATTTGTCGAAGATGGACCCGGATAGCGACGCACGCATGTGGACGGAAACCGCCCACTCGCTGAAGGGGTCGGCCAAAGGTGTGGGGGCATGGCAGGTCGCACGATTGGCGGAAACCGCGGAAGCCATGGCAACCGTTGATTACGGGCAACGCCAGGACATGATCCACAAGTTGGAACTGGCCGTGATGCAGGCCAAGCGGTTTATCGACTGTCGGCTTTTGGACTGCGCGTCCTAGACCTCATTGGGAAAAATCAAGCGGAAGATGGACTGCCCGTCTTCCTCGGGCTTGCGTCGGCACAATAGAGCCCCCTAAGGTTCGCGGCATAAACGCCAATCAACCTACGGGGAGCCCAGCCATGCCACGCATAGAGCCATTATCGCGCGATGCCCTTAAGGAACACGAACCTTTCTTCGAACTGGTCGAGGGAGCGATGGGCTTTGTGCCCAACAGTCTTTTGACGATGGCGCGTAATCCCGCCTTATTGGGCGCCTTTGGCGGCCTTGCCGCCACCATTCAGGGCCCGGGCAAAGTGGCAGACGATCTCAAATCCCTCATTTCCTTCGTGACCAGCCGGTCTGCCGGCTGCCAATATTGTATGGCCCATACCAGCCATGTCACCGTCAACCATCGAGGCGCTTCTCAAGAAAAATTCGACGCGGTTTGGGAATATGAGACAAACCCGCTGTTTTCCGAGGCCGAACGTGCCGCCCTGCGTGTTGCGCAAGGCGCGGGGCAGGTGCCAAATGCCGTGACGGACGAAGACTTTGCCGCCCTCAAAAAACATTTCGATGACGACCAGGTGGTGGAAATCGTGTCGGTCATCGCGCTTTTTGGGTTCCTCAACCGATGGAACGACACCATGGCCACCAGTTTGGAGAGCACACCGCTGCAATTCGCATCGGACACCATAGCGTCCCATGGCTGGTCGGCGGGCAAACATGCGACATAATCCTACTCAAAGTTGACGGATACGTCATTTTTGAATATTTCATTGTGGGTTGAATTCGAGAGAATGGAGCCGTAAGACACGGTCCGACTTAACAAGACAAGTTCAGCTGCGGGAAGAAATGGCCAAAATTACCTATATCGAATTCGGTGGAACCGAGCATGTGGTTGACGTTGAAAACGGCAGCAGCGTGATGGAAGGGGCCGTGAAAAACGGCATCCCCGGCATTGATGCCGATTGCGGCGGCGCGTGCGCCTGTTCGACCTGCCATCTTTATATCGATCCAGCCTGGAAGGAAAAAGTCGGTCCTCCGAAAGATATGGAAGAGGACATGTTGGATTTTGCGTTTGACGTCAAAGAAAACAGCCGCCTGAGCTGTCAAATCGAAGTGACGGACGAACTCGATGGTCTCATCGTTCGGATGCCTGAACGGCAGTTCTAAGGCTCTAACGCTATTCCGCTGCGGGCCGTTTGACGGCGTCGAACACATCGAATTCGTGGGCGATAAAGCGGTCCACCATGGCACGCCACACGGTTTCGGCCACGTCCGCCGATAAGCCCTGTTTCTCGGCTTCCGCCAGAACCTTCGCCACCACGTCCTCGATCCGCGCTTCGTCACGCACACGATCCCGCGATCCCTTAATGTGGCCGGCACGTTCAATGTAGGTTTGGCGTTCCGCCAACAGGACCACCAGCGCGCGATCCAGGCGATCGATTTCCCGGCGAATATCCGCCATGTCTTGGCAATCGGTTGCGGGGGTGGGGGATTTGGGGTGATCGGTCATTGCTGCTTAACTCACCGAAACAGGGGGCCTTTTCCTCTGTATATCCGTCTTATTTGGCATGCCCAAGCCATTCTGCCAATGGACCGTGGCAAAGTACCGCAAAATTGCGTCATAATAGGCACGGCTGTCCTTCTCTGAATAGAAAACAACAAACAGGAACGCTCAATGGGATTTTACGACAAATATATTCTGCCGGTGATGCTGAACGCGGCGATGAACCAGAAGCCCATCCGGTATCAGCGCCAAAAGGTCGTGCCTCAAGCGGAGGGGCGGATTTTGGAAATAGGCATCGGGTCGGGGTTGAACTTGCCGTTTTACGATCCCGCCAAGGTCGAAAAAGTATGGGGCCTTGATCCGTCTGCGGAGCTTCGGACCTATGCGGAAAAAGAAGCGGCCCAGGTGCCCTTCAATGTGGAATTCATCGGTCTGGAAGCGGAAGACATTCCCCTGGACGACAACAGCATGGATACGGTGTTGATGACCTATACCTTATGCACCATTCCGGATGCGCACACTGCTCTCCGGAATATGCGCCGTGTGCTGAAACCGGGCGGTAAGCTGATTTTCTGTGAACATGGCAAGGCCCCCGACGAAGCGGTGCAAAAGTGGCAAAATCGGCTAAACCCGATTTGGAAGCGCATTGCGGGTGGGTGCAACCTCAACCGGAAAATCCCCCAGCTCATTGAAGAGGGCGGTTTTAATTTGGGTGAAGTCGATACCATGTACATTCCCGGCCCAAAGCCCATGACGTTCAACTATTGGGGCAGCGCTACCTAAACAAATCGCGGAGAGTGCTCGTTATGTTGCGTTGGGGATTTCGGCTGATCGTTGTTTTGATTTTGGTGGTCGGGGGATTGGCCGCGTTTGCCTATTTCAAACCGGTGGAGGTATCCCGGCTGGTTTGGCCGCATATCGAAAATTATATGCTGCAGGATCCGTTTGTGGGGGTGACTACGGATGGCACGCCACAAAATGGCTTGTTCGACATTCGAGAAACTGGCGTTGACACGTCCGGCATCGTTGAGGCGGCAAACGGATTTATCGATAGTCTGTCAGCGGAACAACAATCGCGTCTTTTATTCCCTGTGGACGATACGGAATGGCGCCGCTGGGCGAACATCCATCTCAGCACGCGCCAAGGCGTGGGCTTTTTAGAGATGACGGATGCGCAAGCCACGGCCGCGCTTAACCTCTTGGCGGAAAGCTTAAGTCCCCAAGGGTTCGACAATGCTATTTCCATCATGAGTTTGGAAGGACACCTTGCCGATCTCATGAACCATGCACCGGGTTATGGTGAAAAGCGGTATTGGATGACGATCATGGGCACACCGTCCACGGATGCGCCTTGGGGGTGGCAAATCGACGGGCATCATCTGGTGATCAACTTTTTTGTGTTGGGGGATCAGGTGGTGATGACGCCCACTTTTATGGGGTCGGAACCGCCGGTCGCAGGGCCTGGACCTTTTGAAGGGATCGAAGTTCTGCAAACGGAACAAAATGCGGGCCTTGCCTTTGTCAACACGCTTACGGATGCGCAGCGCGCCGTCGCCATCTTGAGCGACGAGAAGGGGACGAACAATAATTACGGTGAACTCTTCAGCGACAATGCGGTCGTACCGTATGAAGGCATTCGTCTAGCCGATCTGACTAATGACCAACAGAAACAGGCTCGTCAGCTTATACGGCTGTATATCGGCAATATGAATGCCGGCCATGCGGCGGTAAAAATGGTCGAGGTCTTGCGCCATTGGGACGAAACCTACTTCGCCTGGATCGGCAAAACAGATGATGACGCGGTGTTCTATTACCGCTTTCAAAGCCCTGTTGTGATGATCGAGTTTGACCACCAAGGCCCCATCGCTTTGTCAGGACCGAACCGTCCGTCCCGGGATCATGTCCACACGGTGGTGCGCACCCCCAACGGCAATGATTATGGGAAAGACCTGCTGCGTCAGCATTTGCAACAGCATGCGCATTGAGCAGGCTGGTGAATCTGTACTAAAGAAGGCATGAAAAGCTTCAACACTGGAATGAGTTTCATGCCCCACATTGGACCTGACGTTACCCTCAATAATCCCGCCTTCATCCATGATACGGCACTTCTCCATGGCAAGGTGACCATCGGGGAAGGGGCGTCGGTCTGGCCCTATGTGGTGATGCGGTCGGAAATCTTTGAGATCAAAATTGGCGCGCGCACAAACATTCAAGATTTTGTCATGGTCCATGTGGGCAACCGCACCCCCACCATTGTCGGCGAGGATTGTTCCATCACCCACCACGTGACCTTGCATGGCTGCGAGATCGGCGACCGGTGTCTGATCGGTATTAATTCAACGGTTATGGATGGCGCGAAGATCGGCGCCAATTCAATCGTCGCCGGACACGCGATCATCCCGGAAGGCAAGGAGTTTTCGGAAAATTCCGTCATCGCCGGTGTACCGGCAAAGCTGGTGGCGACACGCGACAATGGCACGGCCAATGCCATGAATGCTAAGTTCTATCATCGTATTGCGCTCAATATGGCCGAGGGTATTGAGCGCTTGAGTGACGAAGACATCAAGACCCTCGCTGAAGGATAGGCTTGTGCTGGAACTGCGCCCTGGATGTGAATGCTGCGATAAAGATCTGCCGCCGGACAGCAATGAGGCGCGCATTTGCACATTCGAATGTACCTTCTGTGTGACCTGTGCGGATGAAATACTTGAAGGTGTGTGCCCCAATTGCGGGGGAAATTTAGTGCCGCGTCCCATCCGCCCAGCGGCCATGCTGGCAAAATTTCCAGCGTCCACAAAGCGGGTGTTCAAACCCGAAGGCTGCGTCGCTTGAATTCGGCCTGGCCATGACAGAAAAAGACCTCAAGATCTACGCCCCGGTGGTCTCGACCTATGGGCGCATTGCCGCCATGACGGCGGAAGAAGTGGGGCTTGCGTGGCAAAACATTCCGACCCATGGGGAGGCAGCGGGACATCGCGCGCGCCATCCCTTCCAAAAAACACCGGCGGTCGAAATTGACGGCCACAGCCTGTTCGAGACCATCGCCATTTGCCAATATGTGGATGATGTTTACGGTGGGGGCGGGTTACAGCCTACAGATCCGCTGGACAGGGCACGCATGACCCAATGGGTATCCATCGCAAACGCTTATATCTTTCCCACCACTGAAAATGGATTGGTCCTGCCGCGCTTGGTGGTGCCCATGATGGGCGGTCAGCCGCGCGAGGAGTTGATCGAGCAAGCCCTGCCGACCATTGCCTATCAAATGACATTGGTCAGCAATCGCTTGGAAGAAGCGCCATACCTGGCAGGTAATGGATTTTCCCTCGCCGATATCTTTATGTACTGCATTTTACGGGCGGTACAGCTGACGCCCGAAGGCCGCATGATCTTCGACCAGCTGTTGCCGCTTAAGAAATGGATTGGCGTTGTCTCCACCAGAGCCAGTGCTAAAGCGACGGCGTGGACGACGGAAGACAGTATTAATGAGCTTGACCTTCCCGCTCCCCCGTCCCAACCACCCCAAGGGTAACCTCATCGGGTAGTTGGGACGGGGAAGCGCGAAAGTCCTGGGAGATCAACATTGACAGAAAACCTTGCGGACTTAATGCCCTTTTCGAAACTGATGGGTATACAGATCACAGAGGCGACGAAAGAAAAGGTGTCCGGATCCCTTACCGTGCGCCCGGATTTATGCACCACCAATAACATCATGCATGGCGGGGCGATGATGGCCTTTGCGGACACGATGGGGGCGATTGCCGCGTCCTTCAATTTGCCGGAAGGGGCCAATGGCACCACCACCATTGAAAGCAAAACCAATTTTTTGCGGGCGGCCCCCGAAGGGGCGACAATTACCGCCGTAACAACGCCGGTAAATGTGGGGCGGCGATTGTCTGTGTGGCAAACCAAGCTGATGCGCGAAGACGGAAAGCCGGTGGCCGTGATCACCCAGTCCCAGATGGTGTTGTAAAAACGCCCGCGCGAGATGAATAGATTTGTAGCTTGAACCGAGAAGTCGTCCACGCATTCTGACGTCATCCTCGCCGAAGGCGGGGATCCAAACGGTCGATCCGCACGGAAAAACTCTATGCCTCATGGGGCTGGTTCTGCCCTCTGGATTCCCGACCTCTCGGGTCGAGAATGACGGCGAGAGTTCGGGGTGATGTTGCCGCTCAATCCATCAAATCCGGATATCTCGTTTACGGGCGTACCGCACTCCGGGATCTCATTGCTTTATTGAGAGGAACCAGCGTGGATAGATTGGAGCGCGGCCAAAGGGGTTACCTAATCATTCCCTCAATCATGATCTGCGCGCCCGCGCCGCCGAACCAAGATAGGACCGGGATCAACAGATAGACGATGAAGCGTCCGATATCGGGCGAATCCACCGGCCAATCCGATAGGGAATCAAGCTCGCGTTTATAGGCCAGCAATTCGGGCAGTTTGTTCGTCGCTTGGGTAGCGTCTTGTGAACGCAGTTTTTCCCGCTCGGTCTTCACATCGCGGATAACCCAAGCCATTTCCCTGTTTTTTTCACGCACAATGAAACGGCGGGCTTTTATCAACGGCACCACAAACTCAAAGGTGGCCACCAGAATGGCCACGACGACCAGGAACAACACGGTTGGCAACTGACCGAACAGGGTTTTGTTATTGCCTTCATCCAACAGCAGGACGGTCAAGATTGCGAAGAGGATTAACCAGCGTAACGCGGCACGCATGCCAAACCGCACAAACGGCCGATAGGTGAGGCGATCAAAGACGTCGGCCTGAAATGTCGATCCGTAAGCTTCACAAAACAGGGCCAGCGTCGTGTCCCCACGCGCGATGGACCATCCTGCCCGTCCGAAGGCAATTGGGAATGCGACCAGTGAGAAAAAGAAGAACGGTTCGATCAGGTGTTCTTGAAGAAAAAATGGCGCCGGAGCCCGTGAAGGCGAAGACATAAATCAAACCGATCACGCCACCGGCAGCATAGGCAAGACGCGTGCGACGAATAAGTCGACGTTCAAGGTCATCTGTGTCGTCGGCCGTCCCGAGATCCGCGAGATGGGTTTCCAGTTCCTTTACATCGGATAGGCCGCCCCGTCGCAGGTATATCTCGGACCCATATGTGTAGGCCAGAATGATGCTGACAAGAACGACGGTGTCGAGTTCGTACCAAAATGGAAAAGCATCCCGATAGATGCCTTCGCCGAGGGGGCTCTCCAGAAATGAGACCACCACGAGGTAGTAGGCCATCAGTCCAAGGAATAAAACGAGCGCCTTTTGCCAGGGCGTCAAAGGGGCGGCCGAAAATAACCGGCCGTCCCAGGTATCTATTCTTTGATACGCCCCTTCGTAATCCATCTTCCTCCCCGATATGACCATCTCGAGCGGATGCCTGCCCGCAAGGTGGGGTGCTCCCGGTTAAGACGCGGACTGTGTGCCAACCCCACCAGCCTGAACAAGCCGTGTGACGGACATGCCCACCAGCATGGCTACCACAAAGGTTGCCGTTTGCCCGGGCGCTACCCCCAGGGATGTGATAGCCGGGCCTGGGCACAAGCCAACCAACCCCCAGCCGATACCGAACAGGGACGATCCCAGCACAAGGTTCATGTCAATGTCACGGCGTGTGGGGATCGCGAAGGCGCTTTCAAAGATCGGGTGGGGGCGTTGCGTGATGATCCGATAGCCGATGAAATTGACGATCACGGCCCCGCCCATGACAAATGCCAGGCTGGCGTCCCAATCACCCAATATGTCTAGAAAGCCCAATACCTTTGCCGGATTGACCATGCCCGACAGGATAAGGCCCAAACTAAATAGAATGCCGATCACAAAGGCGGATATGTGCTTCGCCATGTCTCAGCCCCCCATCACGTGGCGTGTGACATAAACGGTCACCATGGCGACGGCCATGAAAACCCCGGTGGCGACGATCGAGCGGGGGGACAAGCGGGGCAGCCCGCAGACGCCGTGCCCCGATGTACACCCGCTGCCGAGAACCGTTCCCACACCGACGATCAAGCCCCCAGCTATGAGCAGGCCGGTGTTGTTGGTCACCTGAATGGCGGGGGTGCCGTTGAACCCGGCCAGGATCAGAGGCGCGGCGACGATGCCGAGGGTGAATGAAAGACGCCATCCCCAATCGCCCGCGAGGGGCGGCGTCAGCCTACTGACGATACCGCTGACCCCCATGATTTTGCCATGAGTGATCATCAACAAGGTGGCGGCCAAGCCAATCATCGCGCCCCCAAGGGCGGCGGCCAAAAAGTCGTGCATGTGGGTCTCCTATTCTGCCGATAGGTTAAGGCGTTCACGGAACGATAGCATTCTATTGACGGCGCAGTATAGGAGATTGATTTTGGTTAAAAAGGGATAAGGGCGACGGCAGCTCCGCTTTGTAAATATGCGCGGAGCGCGAAGCTACCGTCTTAGAGCGCGATCAGGTTAAGTGGGGACCGGTTATCCGTCCGATCGCGCGACCAACGGAGAATCGATGGCGCATTCATGATCAAGAAAATGAATGCGCCTGAGGGAGGACCGTAAATTCCTAGTGGGTGACCACGCGGATCGCGATGACCCTGCCGTTATGGCGCCGGTAATAGCCTTTGGGGCCCACATAAATACCGACAACACCGGGGTGCGCCGGACGTTTGCGAAAGTATTCAAAGCGGCTGGGCACATAGGTCCAGGCGCGGGCCGGGCAGCGGGTGACTGCTTTGTCGCGCCGGTCTTCACGGGCATCGCGGCGGCTCCACGTAACTCTTGAATCTCGGTAATCTTCGCGTAGGTCCGGACATTTGCGCGGATCCAGCCGCCATTCGCCGGCCGACGCACCGGTGATCGGAGCAAGGCCAATTGTGAACAAGGCAATGACGCCTGCAAATAAAGCTGTTTTCATCGAAACTCTCCTTTTGTTCGCGCCCGGTGAGAAACGCGTCCCAAGTTGAAGAGGACGATACAGTCCGATTGTACGAGAAGTTTGCGAGACAAACGCCACTTTGTCCCAAAGTGTATCAGGTTAACCGTGTTGTCGGCCTTATGGCTTCGATAAGCCCATCCACATCAGAGCAAGGCCCAGATAGAACCCGACCATTTGCGTGCCATGCAGCATGTAGGCGGCATTGGCATCAATGCTGTCGCCCCACACATCGGTCATGCCGCCGGTAGACCAGCCGAACAAGAATGCGATCCAGAAAGGCAGTATGACAACGGAACCGCCGACCAGGATTTGGGGGATAGCGTTGCGCGTGTTCGCCCGGATAATGAGAACGATGGTGACGGTGGCGAGGAACAAACCGAAGATGATTTCGCGCATGAAATGATTTTTCACATAGTCCGCGATCAGATCGCTGCTGAGGGCTGTCGGGGCAAAGTTTGAATAGGCCAGAAAAATCAGCGCGACCGATAGGCCGGCAAGTAGTTTTCCTGCAATCAGCATGTGTGTCCCCCTCTTTTTGTTTTGGGGGTACTACACGTCGTTTGACGCCAACTTGCAAGAAGAGATGCGATGGTCAGGTCATCAGCTCAGCAGCTTGTCCTGGGTGCGGCCGATAAGGTGCCGTTGTTCGGCATTGGCATCGCCGTCCACCGCGGCAACCCCTTTCATCATGGTGATAAGCTCCCCCTTTCCGTGGTGGTCCAGCATGTCATGCAGGGGGCGCAGTATTTTGTGCAGCACATTGTCCACATCCGTCAGGTCCTTGGTGGCGAAGGTGACGCGGGCCATCATGTCTGCCACCTCTGCCGGGTCCATTTGGAAATGCTGCTGGGCAAGGTTGCTGATCTTGTCCTGCTGGGCGGCGGTGAGCGCGCCTTTATATTTCGCCGTTTCCGTCATCAGCAGAACGGCGATGTCGCGCGGGTCTTGAATGTCATCCAACGGATTGTGTTTGGTGTGCTGGTTCCATCGGTGTCGGCGGATGGCGCCTTTCGCGTCCGAGATCAGTTCCTGCCCTTCACGCGCCACATAGGTGTCCCGGTAGAGAAAAAAGACAATGGCGGCCACCGCGCCGGCGATTCCCAGAAGTATGTGCATCATCCGTCCCCTGATGATTTTTGCAGGATCAACCTTAGCGCTTATTTTGTTATTTTTCTAGAGGAAGGGGAGGGGGGGGACCGCGGTAAAAATAAAACAGCCGCCCGTATGACCTGGCGGCTGTTTTTATTCCTGTTTTTTGTCGATCGACGAGGCTTACATCAACCTGTCGATCACATAGGCGGCTGTGGTGACCATACCGATCAAGGCAACCCAGGCACCCAGCGATAAGCCTGTAATGATTGCAAACTTTGTCATATTCCCGAGCGCTTCTTCTTGTTCAAGTTCAATGGAAGTCGCGTCTGTTTCCAGCATGTACCGCCTCCTGGTCTTTGCGCCAGTTTGCGGTTTTGTTCTTTATAGAGAGTTATTATGCCGTGTTTTGTCAGCTTTGTGTCACAAAAATGGTTAACAGGTGTTAATTGATAATTTTGCGCTATTTCAGCCACAGGTAGAGCCGTGAGTGTGCTGCGTTTTTAGGCAGAATTCTGCGGTTTTGAGGGGGTGCATGATCTTTCACCCCTGCTTTAACACTCCCTTGACTCTCTGTGTTCTAAAAACTAGAACAAAACAAGAACATTTAAGAGGCAGCTCGTGGGTACGCGTCAACAGATTCGGGCGGATTTGAAAGCCCGCATCGCGGCAATTGAAGGACAGACACATAAATTGGACGGGCCCGAGGGCGGGGTCTTTCCCATAGGCGTGTCGCAGGTGGATGACCGATTGCCCGGCCAGGGCCTGTCGCCCGCCGCTTTGCATGAGGTGGCGGGCCGCGACCATCGGGACATGCCGTCGGCCTTCGGCTTCCTTCTGGCCCTGGTCATGCGCCGGCTCGCCGGGGCGGAGGGGCACGGCAGTGTGCTGTGGTGCCGTCAGACCCATGGCCCTCATGATTTTGGCTGGCTCTATGGCCCGGGTCTCGCAGCCTTTGGCTTTGTCCCCGACCAATTGCTGTTCGTCACCAGCCCCAAGCCCGCCGATGTGTTGTGGGTGCTGGAAGAAGCCCTACGCAGCCGCACGCTCGCCGCCATTGTGGGGGAGGTGGGGCCGGCCTTGGACCTGACCGCCACGCGGCGCTTGCAATTGGCGGCGGAGACCATGGCGACGCCCGTCTTTCTGTTGCGCCCGCCGGACGCCTGTGACGCCAGTGCCGCCGCCACCCGCTGGTCGATTTCCGCGGAACAGCGGACGGTTCAGGCGTGGCAAAAGCCGCGCTGGCGCGCCGATCTCGTGCGCTGCCGGGGCGGGCATCCGCATCATTGGGTTTTGGAGTGGGATCATGCGACGCATTGTTTCTCTATGGCTGCCCCATTGGCCGACCGACCGGCTCAGCCTCAACCGCAAGACGGGGTTTGGCGGCAGACCGGGTCCTGACGGGGCTGAAAATTTAGACGCCTCGCCGCTGGCCTTGGTAGCGCCTCAGCAAGGGGGCATGCGCATTACCGCGGTGAACCCCGTGGCCGCCGCCCAAGGGGTGCGCATCGGGCAATTGCTCACGGAAGCCCGCGCGCTCATCACCCATTTGGTGGTCTATGACGCGGACCCGTATGCGGATGAAAAGGCGCTTAAAAAGCTCAGCCGGTGGTGTGGGCGCTACACGCCGTGGACGGTTCCGTGTACAGAGGAAAACGGCACTGATGGCGTGTTCCTCGACATTACGGGATGCGCGCACCTGTTCGGCGGGGAAGAGGCCCTTTTGCAGGATTTGCAGATCCGCCTGACCGAATGGGGCATCAGCGCGCGGCTGGCGGTGGCCGATACGCCAGGAGCGGCTTGGGGCCTTGCCCGTTATGGCCGACCCACATTGACGGTGATCCCGCCGCAAAAACAGGCACAGCACATCCGGCCTTTGCCGGTGGCGGCCTTGCGCCTGGAACCGGACACGGTGGACGCGCTCACCCGCATGGGGCTTAAAACCATCGGCCAGTTGTTAAAGCTGCCGCGGGCGCCAATGGTGCAACGGTTCGGGCGCACGGTGGCCCGTCGGCTGGATCAGATCGTGGGCAAGGAAAACGAACCCATCACCCCGCAAGAGCCTCACGTGCCCTATCGCGTGCGGCGGGTCTTGGCGGAACCCGTTCTTCATACGGATCATATCGCCTCGCTGATCGGCGCCATGGCGCAGGATCTGGTGCGTCCCCTTAACCGCGATGGCAAGGGCGCGCGGCAGCTCAAGCTGTGGCTCTACCGGGTGGATGGCCATGTGACCAGCGTGGTGGCGGGCACGGCGCGGCCCTCCAATGATCCGGTGCATCTGGCGCGGCTATTTTCGGAAAAGCTCGACCAATTGGGCAGCGATTTCGATGCGGGCTTCGGCATCGAAGTGGTGAGCCTTGAGGCCCAAACGGTGGACCCGTTGCCGCCGTCGCAAGTCTCGACCCAGGCACCAAGTGGGGGCACCGGCACCGCGCGCAATGACAACCCGGCCTTTCACCAATTGGTGGACCGTTTGAGCAATCGCTTCGGCATGGCCCGCGTCACCTATTTGGAGCCGAAGCAAAGCCATATTCCCGAACGGGCGGTGGTGTTCAAGCCGGTCTCGGAACAGGTGGAGGATGTGCCCGATTGGCGGGCGGAGCAATATCACGAAGCGGGGCGGCCCATTATGCTGCTGCCCTGCGCGGAACCGATCGAGGTGATCGCGGAAATACCCGAAGGGCCGCCACGGCGCTTTCAATGGCGCCGGGTCACCTACCAAGTGGCGCAAACGGCGGGGCCGGAACGGGTGGCGCCGGAATGGTGGCGCGATGACCGCACCGCCCGCACCCGCGATTATTACTGTTTGCAAGATGATGATGGCCGGCGTTTTTGGGTCTATCGCGATGGCTTTTACCGCTCGGCCGCCAACGCGCCGCGCTGGTACATGCATGGCTTCTTCGCGTGAGCTGCCGATGGGCGCGCATTGTGATATACTCATGCCCGAGGGAGGCGCAGTGGAGAACACCCCCATGGCGCCTGTGAAAAGCCATTGGCCATATACTCGAACAGTCATCCCCGGTGAAGCCGGGGATCCACTCGCAGTGCTGTTGGGCACGACGCCAACGGTGAGTTTGTCTGTTTTTCCAAACACACTTCAGCAAGGTGACTTGAGAGGGGATACCCGCCTATCGGCGGGCATGACATTTGGAGAACAGGGTTTTCTTTCCAACCAACCCAACACTGTGCGTCATTGCCGGATTTATTCCGGCAATCCAGGGGCGGCTTGCTCGGAGCAAGGAGCTCTGGATCCCAGGGACAAGCCCTGGGATGACGCAAAAAGAATTCCGTTCGTTTCTACGAGAGCAAAAATCCCGAGACCTACTAGCAAAGATTTTAGTTTGCACGATCGGGGCACCCAGGGTGAGCGAAGAGGGGGGTGGTACAGAAAATTGGATGAACCCCATGCGCCCATGGGTGCGCACGGACTGAGCCAAAAAATAGGCTGTCGTCCCAGCCGTGAGCTGGGACCCATAACCACTGTCTTTTCTGCTTTTGATGAGGCCTTAGTGTCATTCCCCACCAACTCATTCCGTCTCTCAGAGGTCGGTGGGTATGGATCCCGGTCTTCGCACGATGTGCGAAACCGGGATGACGATGGGATGTGTGCTCCAGCGCTTTGCGTTCGCGGGGATGAGTGGAACGTGGCAGGCGTTAAACATTTTCGTCATTGCCGGGCAAGCGACGCGCCGACCCGGCAATCCAGACGGCATATCTCCATGGATCACCGGATCAGCGCTGTCTTAATGACGGCTTGTCCGGTGATGACGAGAAGAAAAGGCGGTTCATCATCATGACCGCCTATGCGGAACTGGCCGTGACCAGCAATTTCAGCTTCCTGCGCGGGGCGTCCCACCCGGACGAGCTGGTCTATCAGGCCGTTACCTATGAGCTGGCGGCCATCAGCATTGCCGACCGCAACACGCTGGCGGGCGTGGTGCGGGCCCATAAGGTGGCCAAGGAGGTGGGGCTCAAGCTGCTGGTGGGCACGCGCTTGGTCACCGTGGATGGCTTTGAAGTGATTGCCTATCCGGTGGACCGGGCGGCCTATGGACGCCTGTGCCGCTTGCTGACGCTTGGCAATCGCCGTGCGCCGAAGGGGGAGTGTTTCCTTGCCCTGCCGGACATTATTGAATATGGCGAGGGGCAGGTCTTTATCATCATGCCGCCGCATAAGCTGGATACGGCTTTTGAAGAAACCTGCACGCAACTGACGGAGGCGTTTCCAGAGACCACTTCTCTCGGCGCCAGCTTCCTCTATCAAGGGGGCGCGGAAACCTGGCTTCAAAACCTCGCGGATCTCAGTGATCGCCTTTCTGTTCCCCTCGTGGCCACAAACGATGTGATGTATCACTGCGCGGAACGCCGGGTGCTGCAAGATGTGGTGACCTGCATTCGCGAACATTGCACCATCGAAGAGGCAGGCTTTCTGCTGCAAGCCAATGCGGAACGCCACATCAAGCCGCCCAAAGAAATGGCGCGGCTGTTCCGGCGCTATCCGGAGGCCATTGCGCGGACGCTCGAGATCGCCGATCAGGTCACCTTTTCGCTGGATGAGTTGCGCTACGAATATCCCGACGAGGTGAAAGGCAAATCCACCACGCCGCAAGCGGAACTGGAACGTTTGACGTGGATTGGTGCCGACGAAAGATATCCGGACGGTATTCCCGAAAAAGTCACCAATGCGATCCATCACGAATTGAAGCTGATCGCGGCGAAAGCTTACGCGCCTTACTTTCTGACCGTTCATGACGTCGTTCAGTATGCGGAACGGGAGAATATTCTCTGTCAGGGGCGGGGCTCTGCCGCTAATTCGGTGGTTTGTTATTGCCTCGGCATCACGGCGGTGGACCCGACCCATGTGGATTTGCTGTTCGAACGGTTCATTTCCATGGAGCGAAACGAACCCCCCGACATTGACGTGGACTTCGAACATGAACGCCGTGAAGAAGTCATCCAATATGTTTATCGCAAATATGGCCGCGACCGGGCGGGCATTGCCGCGACGGTGATCACCTATCGGGCCCGCAGCGCCATTCGCGAAGTGGGCAAGGTGATGGGCTTGTCCGAAGATGTGATCGCCGCCTTGGCCGGCACCGTGTGGGGATGGTCCGCCGAAGGCATCAAGGCCGAGCATATTGAAGAACTGGGCCTCGACCCGTTCGATAAGACCCTTTTCATGGCGACGGAATTGGCGCGCGACATTATCGGCTTTCCCCGGCACCTGTCCCAGCATGTGGGGGGCTTTGTGATGACCCGGGGGCCTCTGTGCGAGGTGATCCCCATTGCCAACGCGGCCATGGATGACCGCACCATTGTGGAATGGGACAAAGACGACCTCGACGCCTTGGGCATGCTGAAGGTGGATGTGCTGGCCCTTGGCATGTTGTCCTGTATCGCCAAGGCCTTCGATCTGATCCACGAAAAATACGGCATTCGTTATTCCCTGGCTTCGGTGCCGCAGGACGATCCAGCCGTTTACGACATGCTGTGCAAGGCGGATTCCGTAGGGGTTTTCCAGGTGGAAAGCCGGGCACAAATGTCCATGCTGCCGCGCCTGAAACCGCGCACTTATTATGACCTAGTGATCGAAGTGGCCATCGTGCGCCCCGGCCCCATCCAAGGAAACATGGTGCATCCCTATTTACGCCGACGCGATGGGTTGGAACCGGTTGACTTTCCGTCGGACGAACTGCGCGAGGTCTTGGGCAAAACCATGGGCGTGCCCTTGTTCCAGGAACAAGCCATGCGCATTGCCATTGTGGGGGCAGGGTTTTCGCCCTCGGAAGCGGATAAATTGCGCCGGGCCATGGCCACGTTTCGCAAGACCGGCACCATTCATCAGTTCCGGGATAAATTCATCAAAGGCATGACAGCCCGCGGCTATGAGGAAGAGTTCGCCGAACGCTGCTTCAAGCAGATTGAAGGCTTTGGCGATTATGGCTTTCCGGAAAGCCATGCGGCAAGCTTTGCGCTGCTGGTCTACATTTCGTCTTGGATCAAATGGTATTACCCGGATGTGTTCCTGTGCACGATCCTCAACAGCCAGCCCATGGGGTTTTATGCGCCCGCCCAATTGGTGCGGGATGCGCGCGAACATGACGTGAAGGTTCTGCCGCCGGACATTAATGCCTCGAATTGGGATTGCACGCTGGAACCGTTAGAGGCGGCGGATCCGCACCCGAACCGGACCGAATACGCCGTGCGCTTGGGCCTGCGTCAGATCAAGGGTCTCGCGCGCGATTATGCCGACCGCATCATGGAAGTGCGCGGGCGGGGTTTTGATAGTGTGCGCGATGTATGGATGCGAACCGGCTTCGGCCCGGCGGTGTTGGAACGGTTGGCCAATGCGGACACCTTCCCGTCGCTGGGGTTGAACCGGCGCGATGCGGCCTGGGCCGTGCGGGGGTTGAGCGCGGGTGTGCTGCCGTTGTTTGTGGCCGCCCAAGAAACCGAATTGCAAAAGGAAGCCCCGGTGTCTTTGCCGCCCATGGTGTTGGGCGAACATGTGGTGCATGACTATGCCACGTTGCGCTTGTCCTTAAAGGCGCATCCCATGTCGTTCTTTCGGGATGCCTTTGATCGGGACGGAGTGATCGCCAATGAGCGCTTGTCTCACATCAAACCGGAAACGCGGGTGTCTTTGGCGGGGTTGGTGCTGGTGCGGCAACGGCCGGGCAGTGCCAAGGGGGTCATCTTCGCAACCCTGGAAGATGAAACGGGCGTTGCCAATATTATCGTCTGGCCCAAGACGTTTGAGAAATACCGCAAGATTGTGTTGAGCGCCCGCGTGCTGGGGGTGCGGGGGCGCGTTCAACGGGAAGGGTTGGTCATTCATGTGGTTGCCGACCATCTGGTCGATATGAGCGACAAGCTGGCGCTGCTCTCCGACACCCATGGCGACATCAAAGACACGTTGGCGCGGGCGGATGAAGTGAAGCGGCCGGGCGAAGACCCGCGCGAAATTACGTATCGGCGAAACCAGGGGAGGCAATACAGGGCGGCGAAGATCTTACCCCGCTCGCGGGATTTTCACTGAGGAGTGTGGGATGACTAAAGAATTCGACATACTCCACGTCATTCCCGGACAAGTTTACGCGGGCCGGGAATCCACTCGCATGTACCAAGCAGAAACGCCTCAAAAAAAGCTGTGCTCTTTGGCAAGAGGCAGTGAGAGTAGATTGCCGGTTTCACCGGCAATGACAAATTCGGATTTGTGTCTACAGAAGCGTATCAACACTCCTGCCGTCATTCCATGTGCCGCAATACTATCGGCTCAGTTCGCGCATGGCGCCGTCGAGACCTTGCAGGGTCAGCGGGAACATGCGGTCGCCCATGATCTGCTGAATGATCTGGATCGATGGGGTGTATTCCCAATGGCGTTCCGGCACCGGGTTCAACCAAACAGCGCTTTCATAGATGTTGAGCAAACGTTCCATCCACAGGCCGCCGGCTTCCTCGTTCCAGTGTTCCACACTGCCGCCGGGATAGGTGATTTCATAGGGGCTCATGGTGGCGTCGCCCACAAAAACCACTTTGTAATCATGCGGGAATTTGTGCAGCACATCCCAAGTGGGCATTTTTTCCGTATGGCGGCGGCGGTTGTCTTTCCAAACGTCTTCATACAGACAATTATGGAAGTAGAAATATTCCATGTGCTTGAATTCTGTCCGCGCCGCCGAGAACAATTCCTCGCAGGTGCGGATATGGGCATCCATCGATCCGCCAATATCAAAGAACAACAGCACTTTGATCTTGTTGCGCCGTTCGGGCACCATCTTAATGTCCAAATAACCCTGGTGAGCGGTGGACCGAATGGTGTCCGGCAGATCCAATTCGGTGGGGGCGCCTTCGCGGGCAAATTTCCGCAACCGGCGCAGCGCAACCTTGATGTTCCGCGTGCCCAATTCCACTTCATCGTCCAGGTTTTTGTATTCCCGCTTGTCCCAGACCTTCACGGCTTTGCCGTGGCGGCCTTCTTTCTGGCCGATGCGTACCCCTTCGGGATTGTAGCCATAGGCGCCGAACGGCGATGTGCCGGCAGTGCCGATCATCTTATTGCCGCCTTCGTGGCGCTTTTCTTGTTCTTCCAACCGCTTCTGAAGTTCTTCCATGATCTTTTCCCAACCGCCCAGGGATTCGATCATTTGTTTTTCTTCTTCGGTCAGGAATTTTTCGGTGAGCGCCTGCAACCATTCATCGGGGATTTGGGCAACGTCGCCATCGCCCAAAATCTCAAGGCCTTTGAACACTTCACCGAAGACCCGGTCGAACTTGTCCAAATTGCGCTCGTCTTTCACCAGGGCCGCGCGCGACAGGAAGTAAAAGTCCTCCACATTATTGTCGATGACTTGTTTGTCCATGCCTTCAAGCAGCATCAGGTATTCTTTAAGCGAAACCGGAATTTTGCTTTTGCGCAGTTCGTGAAAGAAGTCGATAAACATTGGCGGTTACACCCTCACAAATCGAAGTCGACAGCGTTAGTTCTTGTTTTCGCGGCGGGCCAAGAACGCCAAACGCTCAAACAAATGCACATCTTGCTCGTTTTTCAGAAGCGCGCCGTGCAATGGCGGGATCAGTTTGGTCGGATCCTTTTCACGCAATGTTTCCGGCGTCACATCTTCATTGAGCAACAGCTTCAGCCAATCCAACAATTCGGACGTGGACGGCTTTTTCTTCAAGCCCGGCACATCGCGGATGTCATAGAAAATGTTCAGCGCTTCGCGCACCAAATCAACCTTCAGATTGGGGAAGTGAACGTCGATGATTTCTTGCATCGTTTCCCGGTCCGGGAACTTGATGTAGTGGAAAAAACAACGGCGCAGAAATGCGTCCGGCAGTTCTTTTTCATTGTTCGATGTGATGATCACGATCGGACGTTGGTTCGCCTTTACCTGCTCGCCGGTTTCGTAAACGAAGAATTCCATGCGATCGAGTTCGAGCAGCAAGTCGTTCGGAAATTCGATGTCGGCTTTGTCGATTTCGTCGATCAGCAACAGCGGTTTTTCATCACTCGTAAACGCTTCCCAAAGTTTGCCTTGAGAAATGTAGTTTTTGATGTCCTTAACGCGTTCGTCCCCCAACTGACTGTCCCGCAACCGCGATACCGCGTCATATTCATAGAGGCCTTGTTGAGCCTTGGTGGTGGACTTGATGTGCCACTCGATCATCGGGCGGCTCAACGCTTTTGCCACTTCGTGGGCCAGAACGGTTTTACCGGTTCCCGGCTCGCCTTTTACCAGCAGGGGGCGCTCCAGGGTGATCGCGGCATTGACGGCAACACGGAGATCCTCTGTCGCCACATATTGTTGTGTACCTTCGAACTTCATAAACGGCTGTCTCACTTATTCTTTATCAGTCTCAATATCGAATGGGCGCACGTTAGGGCCATCCACCCCCGCATACAAGCTTGCGCCTTCTTGGATAGCGGCGCGAACTATAGCGATCACGGTGATTTAGGCAAATATGCCCAGAAAACAAAGGGGAATTGCCGAGGCGGGGGCAAATCTGCAGCTATTCTGCGGACGAATGCCACTGAAAGAGAGACTCAGTTTCCCTTAGGGAAAGAGTCATTATCTCGTCGTCGTCTTAGGGTGGGTTTATGTGCTGTGCCAGCGGATAAAGGTTGCTGGGTTCAACGGATTTTGCCCAATGAAATCCGGCATCACGTCAGTCACTTTAATGATGCCCTGATCTTGGAGCGACGACAGCACCTGCCAAAAATTACGGCTGTAATCATGTTGGGCCGCATAGGCGGGCGACGAGCGCGGCGTGATTCCCTGAAGCCGGTCCGATGGCAGTTGCCAGCCGATGGGCTCAAAGTGCACCCCGACCGTGTTGGGACGGCGAGCGAGAAAATCCGTGATCACCTCTTCTTTCAAAGTGGGAATCTGTTCGACCGAATGGACCGTCACCAAAGTGGTGGGGGCATCGCCCGTCGGGATCGCGCCATAGTCCGGCGCATGATAATCAAATGCCACGGGCGAAATTTTCAGGTCGTGGTCAAGCCGGGCCAACAAGCTGGTGGCTTGTCGCGCCGTTTCGGCGAATTCCAGCGAGAAAAATTGCGTGGTTTTTTGCGCGGCCCCCGACAGATAGGTCAGAAACAAATTGCGGCCCCAACCGGCGCCCAATTCGACCACGACGTCCGTGTCAGGGGAACACGATGTGGCGATGGCGTTGGTGGTCACGCCACTCACCCCGAAAGATCCCATGGCCGTCGGCAGGGTATGATCGGATCCGCCGGCAACGAAGGACCGTTGGGCGGTGACGGGAATGAGCCCGCGTTCCGCTTCGATGACCTGGCCGACAGCGCGCGCCAAATTGGTTTCCTTGCGCTGCAAAACGTCTTGCGCGGCCGTCAAGATGACAGGGTATTTTTCCTGATTGTATTCGCGTTCGATCCAGGCGTGATCGCGCTGAACCGCTTGGGGTTCTTGTGGCAGGGCACTCATGCGGTCTTTTGGTCCTGTACGAATTGGGAGAGTTCGCCGGAGACTTTATCCATAAGGTCCGGCCAATCGGCATACGCATCCGGTTTGATGACGTGGTTGTTGGGGAAAAACGGAAAGCGATCCGTGCCCAATTGGGGCCACACATCCCCGATGGTCAGCAGCCAGACATTGGTGCCGACCGATCCGGCCAGCGCCCCGGCGGCTGTGGGGGCCGATAAAACCAGGTCCAGCGCGGCGCACAGGGCCGCATTGTCATCCAGGTCGTTCTTCAAGTCGATGTCGTCGAAGTCGTGGATTGTCGTGCCGAATTTTTCTTTGACAAAGGCAATGTCTTCCGCGCAATCGCCATATTGCAGATTGATAAATTGCACATCCCGGTTTTTGAAGACCGGTGCCCACAATTCGAGGGGGCTGAAATATTTCGACCGTTTGGCGGTCATGATGAGACTGCGCCAGCAAATGCCCACAAAGGGACCATCGCCAAGAGAAGACAGCTTGTCTTTCCAATATGCGATGCGGTCGGAGTCTGCGCGCAGATGGGCGCGGTCTGTCGGGAACAGAGAAATTTCGCGGCGGAAATATCTCAGCGTGGTACCGCAGGGGGCGAAAAAGTCTGGTGTGTTCGGACCAACGGCGTTTGGCACCGTACGGACGGTTTTGCCGTTATGACTGCGGTCCACGTAATTCAACAGATCGACGCCTGGCAGGGAGCGTTGAAACAGCGGGATCAATCGGCTGTCGCAAGCCACCATCAAGCGGCCATCGGGGCCAACCGCGTCGAGCAAATCTTGATAGGTGTTGGAAAACATCAGCTCGTCACCAAGACCTTGTTCGCCCACCACAAGAAGCGTTTTGCCCGCAAGTTCTTCGCCTTCCCATTGGGGCACATTGGTTGCGTAAATGATCGACCCGCGAAAGTGCGGGTGCAAGCGAATGTGCCAATTGTCCCAACCTTCCGTCAGATTGCCCATGGCAAGCTGGCACAGGGACCGGCTGTGTTCCGTCTCGCGAATGTCCTTGTCGTCTTTGGAATATTTAAGGGCGAGATTGTAATAGCGCAGGGCCTCGTCCAAGGGGCCGGTGTGGTGGACCGCATAGGCGATGTTGTGAAGCGCGCGCGCATATTTAGGCCGCAGGCGAATGGCTTCTTCGTAGAAGGTGCGGGCATCCGCAATGTTACCGTCTTCCATGGCAACCGTGCCCAGCGTGTTCCACAGTTCCGGTTCCTGTGGGAATTGGTAGATGGCATTGCGCAGCGTGTCGATGGCTTCATCATAGCGGCCAAGGTCGCGCAGGATACCGCCCAAATTGTTGTAGCCGGACGGATTGGTGGGTTGCATGTTGATGAAAATGCGGACGAATTTTTCCGCAATCTCAATCTGCCCCAGTTTCCATGCCACCAGGCTCAGATTCATATAGAGGTCGGGATCGGTGGGGTCGAGTTGATGGGCCCGCTCATACATGGCCAGCGCCTTGCTCAATTCGCCCAACCCTTCAAGGCCAAGGGCCACGATCATGCAGGCGGTGCCGCAATGTTCATCAATGCGGGTGGCATCAAGCCCGCGCAAGACGGCGGATTTGTGATCGCCCTTTTTGTAGGCCTTAATCGCCTTTGTCAGCAGTTTCTTAACTTGAGGATTTTGAATTTTATCGCCTTTGGGCGATGTCAGCGATTCCAACTTGCGGACAATGTTCTTTTTGTCCTGCAGGGCTGTGGTGGTGTCCACTTTAATGTTGGTTGGGCTTTGTATAGGAGCGGTTGATAGAGCAAGAGCAGGGTTGGCCATTCTGAATTCCACACCTAAAGGTCACCAATGTGGCGATTATCGCCCGGCATGCTTAATGCGTCCCTAAATGTTCCGCTAAATATGGAAAAAGGTCGTTGAGAATTGCTTAACGTAGTTGAAACAAACGTAAAAAATAAATCGGATCGAGACAAATACGTATACGAATTGTCAAGCATGTTTTGCAAATGTGACGACACGAAACGCGGACGCGCATGCATACAGAACGTAGTGCTGGAGATGAGACAATGCCTTTGAAACTTTCCCTAAAACCGGGCGAAAAATTCGTGCTGAACGGAGCGGTGCTGGCCAATGGTGACCGCCGGGCAAATCTCATTATCCAGAACAAAGCAAGTATCTTGCGGGAAAAAGACATTCTTCAGCAGCAGGACGCGGACACACCTGCCAAACTGATCTATTTTCCCGTGATGATGATGTATTTGGACGCGGATAACAGCAAGAATTACTACGAAGAATTTGCTCTGCGTATGGGCGAATTTATGGGCGTGATAAAAAATCCGGATATCCTCACTTTGTGCGTAGCTATTAGTAAAGATGTGATGAGTTCCAACTACTATCGGGCGCTCATGAAGTGCCGCAAGCTCTTTGCGTACGAAAAAGAGAGGTTAGGCTATGTCCCTGAAGGCGTATCAGACGACGCAGCAAACGGTTGAGGATCCGAGGGACACGGAATACCGCCTGTTTGGTCAGGTCACGCGCGCACTCATTGAAGCCAAAGAAAAAGACTATTCCGGTGGGGATCTAATCAAGGCACTTGATTGGAACCGCAGCCTGTGGCGCACCCTTGCGTCGGACTGTTCCGCGGACGGTAACGGCCTGCCTGAGAATTTGCGGGCGCAAATTGTTTCTCTGTCCATTTTCGTATCCAGGCATTCTAGTGTGGTTATGCGGAAGCAGGCATCCATTGATACGCTGATCGATATCAATCGCTCGATTATGCAAGGGCTCGCGAACAAAGCGGATCAGGCCAAATAGCTTTAAGCTTTTGTTAAGCGGAAAAGCTTGCCGGGGTAAGCAAAAATTGCCGGTAAATTCCGCCGGCCGGCAATATTTTCCTATAGATTTCGTGGTTTACAATCCGTATACAAATGAAAATATATAGGAACCACAGGGTGTTGGCCGATAGGTCAAATTTTACCTAGTACTGGCACAGAGGTTGCCTAGTTCTCAGCGGGCAAAAAGCCCATGGAGCATAATGCTCTTTAAGTAACCCGAGAACGGAGTCCATAGAAATGGTTTCAGTAAATACGAATGTCAGTGCTTCAATTGCGTTGCAAAACCTTAACTCTACCAATGGCGATCTTGCGACGGTGCAAAATCGTTTGAACACGGGTCTGAAAGTTGCAGACGCGCGGGACAACGGTGCTGTTTTCGCTATCGCTCAAGGCCTGCGTGCGGACGTTGGGGCGTTTAATGCAATTTCTGACAGTTTTGATCGTGCAAGCAGTGCGCTTGACGTTGCTGTGAGTGCTGGTACCGCTGTTTCCGACCTGTTGGTTGAACTGCGCACACTTGCTCTTTCCGCAAACGATGCATCCTTGGATGCTGCAAGTCGTACGTCTTTGAACGAAGACTTTGTGTCCTTGCGCGACCAAATCACGAGTATTGTGACGAATGCTGACTTTAACGGTGTGAACTTGATCGATGGCACCACGGCAAACATTCAGATTCTGACCGATGTGAACGCATCCTCTCAGATCACTGTTTCCGGTGAAAACCTGTCGCTTGGCGGCTCGCTCATCACGCTTGCTGCATCGGCAGACATTTCGACGCAAGCAGAAGCATCTACAGCGATCGCAACGCTCGACACGAACATTGCGAGTGTCAACAACGCATTGGCACGCTTGGGTACCGACAGCCGCCGCCTTGAACTGCAAAACACCTTCGTGACGCAGTTGGTGGATACCCTGGAAGCAGGTATCGGCAACCTGGTCGACGCAGACTTGGCCGAAGAAAGCGCCAGACTGCAGTCCTTGCAGGTGCGGCAGCAGTTGGGTGTTCAGGCCCTGTCGATTGCGAACCAGTCACCGCAGATCGTACTGTCCTTGTTCCGATAGGGCATTCTGGTGGAAGGGATGGCGCGGGCGCCATCCCTTTCCCGCCTATAAAAATCCACGCGTTTTGAAACGCCTTAGATATAAAATTTACCGAAAAGTTTATCACGGATTTAAGAGCGGCTGGGGGATACTAAGAAGGAGCGACCGTCATAATTCGGCCGATATGCCATGATAAATGCGATCAACACCTTTGTTCCTATTGTCGGATTTACGCGCACTGAAGAGGGCGCTAAAGCGCCTACTGCCAGTAAACGACAGAGCCTTGAACCCGTCGATACCGTATCGACGGAAGCTGTTACCCAAACAGAAGAGCTAGCGAAACAGCGTTCCGCCACGTTGAGCGAAGAACGGGAGGCAGAAGCGCAACAACTCCTCGAAGAGCTGTCTGCCGGCGTTGTCGGGTTTGGGACCCGTCTGAGCATTGATGTCGACAAGTCCGCCGAGAGCTTTGTATATCGTTCTGTAGACGAATCCACCGGCGAGGTGCGGGCTCAGTACCCTTTGGAAGATACGCTTAAACTGCGAGCATTTTTGCGTTCCCTGGAGGGGCAGGTCATTGATGAAGAGGCTTAACAATCTGTTTACGGATTGACCACCGGCTGGGGTGGGCGCCCAAAAGGAGGCTGCAATATCAGCCTCCTTTTTTTGTGGCCATGGGGCGGACTTGCCGGGCAAACGGCAGAACTTGCCGCATGGTTATCTCATGGGGCAAACGCGGACAAACGAAAAAAATAAATAAAAACAATAACTTAAATGTATTTTGGAAATTGGCACGGGCTTTGCCTTTTCTATGCCGAAAGCTTCACAACTCGTTCCGAGGCTGGAGAAGTCGGCAAAGGAGAGTAAGTCATGGTATTGTCCGTCAACACAAACGTATCCGCGGCTATTGCGCTTCAGAACCTGGAGTCAACCAACCGCTCATTATCAAGCACTCAGAACCGCATCAGCACAGGTCTGCGTATCGGCAGCGCTAAAGACAATGCGGCCGTTTACGCCATCGCCCAGAACGAACGGGCCGATGTCGGCGCGCTTGATGCGATCAAACAAAGTGTCCAGCGTGCCATCAGTGTTACGGACATTGCCTTGGCGGCAGGCGAAACAGTTTCCGATTTGCTTGTGCAATTGAAAGAGACTGCGGTTGCCGCAAACGATCCGTCCTTGGATTCATTTTCTCGCCAAGCATTGAACGAAGATTTTCAGGCATTGCTTCGCCAAATTCAAACATCAGTGGACAATGCGACATTCGATGGCGCGAACCTGATCAATAACTCGCTGACCCAGGGCTTGACTGTCTTGGCGGATTCCGAAGCCGCGAATACCATTACGGTTGGCAGCGAAAATCTATCAACAGGCGGCCCTCTGTTGACATTGTCCGTCACGTCGAGTGTGTTGACGCTCACGCAAGCTGCGACGTCTTTGTCACAGCTGAACACAAGCCTTGCAAATGTGAACTCCGCGCTTGCGCGATTGGGGAGTTCCGGCAAAGCGCTTGAAACACATCTGGTATTTGTCGGTAAACTTCAAGATACGCTTGTTGGGGGGATCGGTAACTTGGTCGATGCGGACCTTGCCGAAGAAAGCGCGAGATTGCAGGCGTTACAGGTGAAACAACAGCTCGGTGCCCAGGCGCTGTCGATTGCGAACCAGTCACCGCAGATCGTGCTGTCGTTGTTCCAGTAAGACCAACGTTGACGGATACCAAAACTGGGCCGCTTTCGCGGCCCTTTTTTTATGCTTTCAAAATGTCGATAAGAGCGCCAACCACGTAATGCACGTCTTCATCCTGCATGTCGACGAATAGAGGCAGGCTCAAGCACGTGTTGTAATAGGATACAGCGCCCGGCCAAATTTCGTTGGGGTCCTTGCTGTCCATGGATGGCTGATAGTAGGGGTGCATGAATAGCGGAATGTAGTGAACTTGACTTCCGATGTTGGCGTCGCGCAGCTCCTTCATCACAGATGCGCGCGATGTGCCAAGCTTTTCAAAGTCAATTTGGACGACAAAAAGATGCCACGCATTTTCGGAATGTCCCGTTCGCGCAAGCGGACGCACCAAATCGGCATGGGGAGTTAAAAGTTCTGTGTACAGATCCGCCAGGCGGCGCCGAGAATGAACGAAGCGGTCGAGCTTCTCAAGCTGGCTGAGGCCAAGCGCGCAATTAATGTCGCTGGTTCGATAATTCAGGCCAAGCTCTTGCATTTCATAATACCAGGGATTGGGACCTGTTTCGGCTTCTAGGCCATTCTCTTTATGTTCCCAAAGATGCGGGTTGCGTTCCACGCCATGACCGCGAAGCTTCTTCAGGTTCATGGCAATGCGTTCCGAATTGGTCACGATCGCGCCCCCTTCGCCCATGGCAATGGATTTCACGGGATGGAACGAAAACACCGACAGTTCTTCCATGGGACCATCGGCAATCGGTTTCACGCGGTTTCCAGAACGTATCTCCGCGCCCAACGCATGGCACGCGTCGTGAAGCAGAGCGGCTTGGTTTTGGACGGCAATGTCCCGCAGCGCTAACAAGTCTTCGCATTGACCAGCAAAATGGACGTTGAAAATTGCATCAACAGACCCTTTGCAGCAGCGGTTAATGGCTTTGTCCAATGTGTCTGGCGACATAAGACCAGTCGCTGGATCTATATCCGCGATGACGACCTTTGCCCCCGTCAGGCGTGCGGCATTCGCCGTCGCAACAAAGGTGTTGGCGGGAACAATAACGGTCGCGTTTTCATTAAGGCCTAAATGCAGGGCGGCAAGGTGCAGTCCCGCCGTGCCATTGGCGCATGATACGGCGAAACGGGCCCCGGTTTTTTCGGCGAGTTTTTCCTCGAACTGTTCGGTAACAGGCCCCGTTGTCAGCCAGTCGCTGCGTAGAACATTGGCAACGGCGGCAATGTCGGCTTCGTCAATATGCTGACGGTTATAAGGAAGAAAGGATCTTTGAGCGCTTTTTTTTAGGTGAAGCATCTGGACAACATTTCCTGGAGGCCTCTTGCATCGAGGCGTTCCACATTGGTGTGACTAGCGTACTCGAAACCTTCCGGGACCTCCCGTGCGCCATTATTGAGATAGGGCGCGGTGGAAAATCCGGAGAATGAAGGTACGATGACGTAACGGTCATCCAATTCCAGGGTCATCCGGCTGTCGTCTTGCGGCACCATAACTTCATGCAATTTCTCGCCAGGTCGGATGCCAATAATTTTATGCGGAATATTGGGCGCAATGGTGTGCGCCAGATCCACGGTTCTCATGCTGGGGATTTTGGGGACGAATATCTCGCCACCGCGCATCATCGCCATGGACGACAATACGAAGCTTACGCCTTGATCAAGCGTGATCCAAAACCGCGTCATGCGTTCGTCAGTAATGGGTAAGAAGTCGGCCTTTTCCTCCACAAGTTTTTGGAAGAAAGGCATTACACTGCCGCGCGATCCGACGACATTGCCGTATCTTACAACGGAAAAGCGCGTGCCGTCTGCGCCGCTCAGATTGTTTGCGGCGACAAAAATCTTGTCGGAGGCAAGTTTGCTGGCCCCATACAGATTGACCGGATTGGCGGCCTTGTCGGTGGAGAGGGCGATCACCGCCTTCACATTCCGTCGGATTGCGGCATTCGCGATGTTCTCAGCGCCGACCACATTCGTATTGATACATTCGAAGGGATTGTATTCGGCAATGGGGACTTGTTTCATGGCGGCTGCGTGGACCACATAGTCCACATCCCGCATCGCCATTTCCAGGCGGTCGCGATTGCGCACATCACCAATGAAATACCGCATGAATCCATATTTTTCGATCGGGAATTGCTGAGCCATTTCATATTGCTTCAGCTCGTCGCGCGAAAAGATGATGACTTTGCGTGGCTTGTATTTCTGAATGACCGTGTTGACAAAGTGTTTGCCAAACGACCCTGTGCCGCCGGTAACGAGTATAACTTTATCGTCCAAGTCCATCCAAGGGCTTTCAAACCCACGCACTTGGAACGGTTGCAGATCGATATTATCCGATTTACGGCGTTTTACCTGTGGCCGCTTTTGCGGCGATACATTTAAACTTGTTTTTGACATTGCCTCAGCCAGGCGATCTGTTTCCCACAAATCCAGATTGGTCGAATATGCTTAACAAACTTCAAACCGGATACGTTTGGCCCGGTGTTTTGTGCCTTTCGGGCACAACTCCTTAATAAGAGGTAAACGGAGTAATCACCCAGACAGCGTATAAGACAATTCCGGACCAAAAATGGTATGTTGTCCGGCCTTACGGGTCTCATCGAATTCCAGTGCGGTCAGGGAGAGGCGGCAGAACGTGCGGTCGCCAACGGGCTTATGGGTGACCAGGCCCGCCACAGTCGCCTTGCTGTGGTCGGCGGAAAGACGCACCCGCTGATCCTTATCTCCAATATCGAGCCATTCTTCCGTCATGCCAACGGCACAATTGGCGGACACTTGTAGCGAAATTGGAGCGCCATGATCCACCATCTTGCCCTTTAACGAAAACTCCTCATAGTCGCGACCGCCATTATGGGTCCGATAAGTGAGATCGTTTTGGTTGAACGCGTCAGGATTCAGGGTGATGCCCCCAATCCGAAGACAGGCCGGCCGATCGATTTGCCATCCGAAGGCGGTATCAAAGCGAATGCTACGCAGAGAATTCGATACCGTAATCGTCTTATGGATGGGGCCGAGGCGGGTTTCAATTTTGGCTGACAGAACGACATCACCGCTTTTCGGACTGATCTCGATATCCGGGTCAACTTTCTCAAGATCCGTTACTTTTGGTTCTCCGGGAATTTCGAAGACGCTAAGACCGCTATACCAATCGGCGCCCAGGCGAATGTCGTCGAAATATCCATGGGGCAGTGTTCGGCACACAGGCGGCCGATTGTGCGTTTCTTCGCCGCCGAACCATAAATTTTCTATCGCGAGACCGCGCCGTTTACTGAATTCAACCCGCACACTTGCTGTGGTGATGCGCACATATTTTTCATCCTCTGATATCACAGGGATGAAGCTCGCTTGCACTTCACGGGGAAGCGAAATTGCGTGTGCGGAACCGGTCGCCGTATTTTGTTTCGCCAAGCGGTTTTGAAAATCGCTCCAGCGTTTTGCGGTGATATGCGTTCTGAAGTCGCTGCTCCAAAGGTAGCAGAGCTCTCGCCAATCTTCCTCGGTCGCGCTGGGATCGCATTTCAAGTTTTTATAGATGCGCCAGCAGGTGGCGTTGATTTTTGAATCGTCACGCCCTGTGACGGCCCAGCGCGTAATATTGTATTTCTGCTGTTTTTTGACCGGAACGGGATATTCCGGTGTCTCAAGGTGAAGCGGTGCGTCCGACGTGTTGGGGAAGCTCTTTGCGAGTATCCCTGTTGGGCTCAGAAATTCGATGTTGGGATTTGCCGCCAATTCGGCTAATGCCGAGCGCAGCCGATCCCATTCACTTGTTTTGCCTAGGTCGGCCTCTGTTGCCAGGCGCCCCGGACGGAAATCAAAGATCTCCGCATCGTTGCCATACAATGCCAGGCAGCGATCTTCGTCGCCGATTTGGCTGTTTATATAGGTGAGGTAATCCGATAGCGGAAGATCACCATGGGCCAACCGTTGCAGTTTCTGGAAGGCGATCGTATTGGTCCAAAGGAGATTGATCGTGGATCCGTCAACTCCCACTGCTTTTTGGGGAGCGTAACGGAGGGTTTTAGGCCATTCGCCATGGAAGGACGCCACATTGTCATAGTCCATGACGATGGTTTTGTATCCGCATTCCAAGTAGATCGGGACGATCCCGCACGAATAAGCTTGCTCGTTGACGAGCGCGACGGACGGTTGGTGTCCAAGAAGTTTTTGGTAGACATCATGGCCGAATTTGAGATTGGCGCGGGAAATATCCGCAGGCACCAGCGGACCAATGAGTTGGCTGTACCCAGAGCCGATTAACTCGACCAAGCCGTCCGCCATAAGGTTCTTTAGTTTGTCGATCCATGAAGAATCAATACGAGAGATTTCCTCCAGCGTATAACCAGATGCTTCAAGACCGATCGGCACCGATAAGTCTTCGGCCATGTGTAGCAAGGGCCAATAGCATTTCTTCACAAGTTCAGGCCGCCTCTCTTCATCAATGGAAGAGAAGCTGATGTTCAAGTGAAAGACGCAAAATGTATAAAGCTTACCCATAATACTTACGCTGTGACTGAAAGGCGTGCTTCTGATGTGGTCGTCGGTGAAACCGGAACGACATCGAACTCTAGCGTATCGATGGCGTTTTGGGCGCGCTGCGCGGCTTCTTTAGCGCTGCGGCCGGATGCAATCACCATAGCGACCCGCGACGTTGTATTTTCCGTCGGCTGAATAATATCGCCCACGGCGGCGGATATCATGAGCTCCTCGACACCGGGCAGGTTGCGGGCGGTCATCCCGCGCCGGATATCCGTGATCCGTCCTGGTTCGATGAATTTATAGCGCTGAGCGATTGGCGTGTTGAATTTTGGTGTTAGGTCTTTTGGGTTCAGCGGTTCGCCCAAGGCTTGTTTGATCACATTGCCGACGAAATCGACACCCGTGTTTAAGGGAATTTCCAATGTGCAGAAATAACCGCCGCTTAAACGGGCCGCCAATTCAATAATAAAGGGCTTGCCCTTGTGAAAAACCATGTCGCCTTTCACATTGCCGTTCTGAATGCCGAGGCTCGCAGCCGCCCGTTCCACCACGTCGCAAATGGCAGCTTGGGCATCTTCTGGAAGGTGGCTAGGCAGATCGCCGCCATTTTCGATAAAGAAAGGCGCGAAGCGTTCCAGATATTCATAGTTTCGATCTGAAAATCCAGGCGTGTAGGCTTTGCCGTCGAGGATTATGGATTCGGTGGAGATCTGAGGGCCGTCCAGATATTCCTCAACCATTACCCGTTGTGTGGGTGATTGGTCATAAGCTTTTTGAAAAGCGACTGACAGATCCGTGCAGCTGTCAATGCGCTGGACACCTCGGCTGCCTCTGCTGTCCGCCGGTTTGATGACCAACGGTTTTTTCTGTTGGCAGACGATTTTGCACAAGTCTTGCACGTCGGCAACCGGCTGAAACCAAGGCGCCGGAACACCGTTTTTTGAGAATTGCTCTTTCATTGCCAGCTTGTCAGCGGCGAGATGGGCGGACTGTTCGGAAATGCCTGGCAAGGTCAACGCATTGGTAATCGCGGCGACGGAGCGCGGCACATCGGCGCCTAAACACATCACCCCATCTATTTTGCGGACATTCGCGTTGTAATGAAGAGCGGCATTGAGGGTCTGCTCCACATCATAAGTGGACGCAATCAACGCATCGTCCGCTGCCTTGATGCCGGGCGCGTCGGGGTTCATATCCGACACAACCACATGCAGCCCGCGCGCTTTGGCCAGTTCAATGCCGTGTACGGCTTCTATGCCGCCACTCACAATCAACAGTGTTTTCTTGGACATTAGAAGTAGAGGCCCCCATTCACATTGAGGGTCTGGGCGGTGATGTAGCTGGATTGGTCGCTGGCCAAGTAAATGGCCGCGTCGGCCACTTCCGAGGGGGCGCCCATCCGCTTCATCACAATGTTTTCCGCAGCTTGGACCACAGCACCAGATTGCAGACCGGCGGCGGCCATTTCTGAATCGATCAGCCCGGCAGCGATCGTGTTGCAGCGAATGCCGTCGGCGGCGGCGAAACGTGCGATCACTTGCGATAGGGAAATAAGCCCGGCTTTGCTCGCCGCGTAATGCGCCGTGCGGGGGCCGCCATATTGTCCGCTAACGGAGCCAATATTGATGATGCTCGCATTGCCGGATTGTTTGAGATAGGGCAGGGCTTCCTGGGCGCAGATAAAGGGGCCTTTAAGGTTGACCCCCAGAATGGCGTCCCAATCATCATCGCTGATTTCATTAAAGTCGGTCGGCTTGTTGATGCCCGCATTGTTGACAAGGACATCCAAACCGTCGAGCGCTTTGTTGGCCGAGACGATCGCGTTCCGGATGGAGTCGCGATCCGGAATTTTCATCTCGATCGCGGCGGTCGCGCGGCCCAGCGCGGCAATGTCTTCGGAAACGATGGCAGCCATTTCCGATTTGGTGTTGTAGGTAACAGCCACATCGGCGCCCGCGTCGGCCATGCCCATGGCGATAGCTTTGCCGATGCCTCTGCTGCCCCCGGTAACAAGAACTTTGCGTCCTTTTAAGACCTCATTGGTCATGGCTCTGTCCTAGCGTTGGTTTTTGCGTGCGATGGCACGTTTCGCGGCGGCCGCGATAAAGGGGGCGGTTAGCCCGTAATGATCGGCCAGCTCGTCGGGTTCGCCGGATTCACCGAATGTGTCTTGAACACCCACAAATTCGATGGGGCAGGGAACGGATTGGGCTAAAGATTCCGACACGGCAGACCCCAATCCCCCCATAATGTTGTGGTCTTCGCAGGTCACGAAACAGCCGGTCTCTAAGGCGCAGGTTTGCAGAGCCGCCGTATCGATCGGTTTGATCGTTGCCATATTGAGAACCCGTGCCGAGATGTTTTCTTCCGCCAACAGATCAGCGGCGTCACACGCACGGGCGACTTCCACGCCGCATGCGACCAGCGTAACATCACGGCCGTCTCGCAAGACACTTGCCTTACCGATTTCAAAGTTGTGGTTATCCGGGATGACCCGTTGGGCGGGGCTGCGGCCCGTGCGCATATAAACCGGCCCCTCATGTTTCAAAACCGCTTCGGTGGCCAATTGCATCTCATATGGGTCCGCCGGCGAAATCACCGCCATCCCGGGGATGGCGCGGAAGGCCGCAATGTCTTCTAAGCATTGGGCGGAACCACCGTCGGGTCCCACATCCAAACCTGGATGGCTCGCGACGATTTTCACATTGCGGTTTGTGTACGCAATGGACAACCGAGCCTGTTCAACCGCTCGCAAGCAAAACACGGCGAAGGTAGTCACAATGGGGGTTAGGCCCGATGCCGCCATGCCGCCGGCGACCGACATCATATTCTGTTCGGCAATGCCAAACTGAAAGAAGCGGTCCGGGTGGCTTTTGCGAAAATGATGAACGCCCGTGCCACCGGCAATATCCGCATCCAGCACAACAACGTCCGGGTACTGGTCGGCCAGAGCCGACAGGGTTTTTCCGAATGACTCTCGAAGGGAATCGCCGGAGGTTCCGATTAGCTGCGGAGTGGTGTCTGCTGTGAGCGCGTTAGTTGACGATGCCATCTATCCAATCCTGAGCTGTTGCGTTGTCGAGAGACAAATCTTGAAGGGCGCGCGCAATGTCGTCGTCGGACAGCTTGACGCTGCCGTGCCAGGGCGCACTGTCTTCCATGTAGGAGACGCCCTTGCCTTTAGTGGTATGGGCGATGATGACAGTTGGCAGACCGTCCGTGAGACGGGCGCTGTCGAACGCGCTTTTGATGTCGTCTAGATTATGGCCGTCGATTTCGATCGCATGCCAACCGAAAGAGCGCCACCGAACCGCCAGTGGCTCAAGGCCCATAATGTTGGCGTTGCGATCATCACTTTGCAGTTTGTTGTAATCCACAATGGCACACAGATTGTCGAGCTTATGGTGGCTCGCGGACATGGCGGCCTCCCAGACTTGGCCTTCTTGCAACTCGCCGTCGCCCAGCATGGTGTAGACCCGCGCAGGGCTTTTTCGATGGCGCTGACCGATGGCCATGCCGACGGCTGTGGAGAAGCCTTGCCCCAATGACCCCGTGCTGGTTTCCGCAAGCGGCATGTCGATGACATGGGGGTGGCCTTGAAGTGGACTGCCCAGTTTTCTCAGCGTGGTCACGCTTTGTGGGGAGATAAATCCGCATGCGGCCCATGCGGCGTAAAGAGCCGGGCAGGCATGGCCTTTCGACAGGACGAAACGGTCCCGGTCCTCGTTGGTTAGGTCGTTCTTGTCGAGATTAAGCTCCCAGCCATAGAGAGTCGCCAGGAGATCAACAGCCGATAGGGATCCACCGGGATGGCCGGACCCCGCATGATAGATAGACGTTACCGTAAGCTGCCGAATGCGCGCAGCCAGGTCGGCTACATTGATATCGCTTCGGCCAGCTCGCTCTGCAGGTTCGCGGTGAAGCGCTTCAGAGACATTTCGGTTATCCATTGGATGTCCTTGTCGTTGAGTTCAATGGGATTTTCTTTGGACAATACGGTGTCGCGGGCGGCCGTCTTCAACAGGTCCGCACTGGAAATAGTGTTGGCGGACATCACCTCATGGATATCCGCGGTAAGGTCGAGCCGATCAAAAACATCAAGCCAGAAGCCGCATAAAGATTCGACCGTGACCGGGCCGAATTCCGGCATGATGGACTGGGTGGCTAAGTCCAACTGGGTCACCCGATCTTGAATTTCGGAAGCATAGGACCGCACGACCTGAGGAAAGAAGATGAACAACGAGGCCGGGTGCGGAATGGTCACCTGGGCCGCTAAAGATTCGCCGAGGGTGTGAATCATGCCGGTTCGAACATTTGAAATGGCCATGCCGCCGAGGCTGGACGCTTGTTGCAAAGCCAAAATGTCGTCGAATGACAGGCATCCATTCTGCAATTTGTGTACGGATCGAAGGACCTGCGGCAGGCCACTTAGGCACAGCGCATCCGTATAGGGGGACCGCTCGTTTTTGCAAACGAATGCTTCCCACAAATGGACGAAGGTATCAAAAGCGCCCAAGGTAAGAACCGATGCGGGGGCATTCGCTAGGAAATAGGGATCCAAGATGGACAGTTCCGGTACATTCGCCCAGGACCGCATGGACACTTTTTCGCCCGTATCCTTATCGCTCATGATGAAGAAGCGGCTGGTTTCAGAACCCGACCCTGCGGTGGTCGGTACGGCAATCAGATGAGGGGCGCTGCGGGCAACGGATTCGTCTCGCACGCGCAGCTTGCCGAACCGCAAATAGGACCCAATGGCTTTCGCCGTATCGATGGTGCTGCCGCCGCCAATGGCCACAATCCAGGCTGTGTCCTTGGGAATTTCCACCACCAATGACAAAAGGCGCGCCTCTGTTGGCTCTTCCGATACCGTAATTCGGCGTACCGGATTGAGATCTTCCAACAATGGATCTGCTGCAAACAAGGCATCCGTCACGGCGATAATGGGGCCCTTGCCCCGAATGAGTTCCGGAATCTTGTTGCGTGTACCGGCCCCGGAAAGGACCCGGCCCGGAAAAAAGAAACCTTTTTCAGTCGATGTATTGTACGCGTTTTCCAACATGATCTAATCCGTTGTCTGAGCTATCGTGCAGTACAGAAAAATTCGCATTCATAAGGGGCCGCCGGATGGTGGCCCACAAAGATTTTGTAGCTAGGTTCGATCTGAGTGATGAGCTGGGGCAATTCCCAAAGGTGTTCGCATTTGTGGTAGCCAGCGATGGCGAGGTCCGGCCGGTCGCGGTTCAGCACACCGGCGGCGCCTCGAAGGGCTTCTGGCTCGAACCCTTCGATATCGATTTTGACGTAGTCGACTTTGTTCGGTCCGCCATTGACAATGCTGTCAATGCTCTCAATGGCAACTTCTTCTGATTGCGTATTGTTCTTGGAGGTCGTAAGTGTCGCGCGGGGGTCTTCCGCGTCGGCGGTAACCTCTATCGTCATGGTCGCGCGGGTTTCGCCGACACCAAGTTTGAGGGGGGTTACCTGTGCCTCAAGACCATTGGAATCGACCCACTGAGACAGGGCATCGTAATTTGCCGTGACCGGTTCAATCGCGATGATTTCGCAGTCATTGTCCAAACGGTCGAGAAAGGCTTTGGCGGTGTCGCCATTGAACGCACCACAATCAATGATGCGGTCGCCTTTAAAAGGGCCCACATCGCTTGTTGTTTGGGCATGCAGAGGCCGGTAGTCATAAAACCCGGTAAGACATGGATTGCGCTTCAATTCACGCGGATCCATGGTCCAGCGGAAGCGGATGAGATTGTCGATATAGTCGCGCGACTCTTGATCCGCGACCATGTCTTTCAAGCGGTTGATCGCTTCCAGATGTTCGGTGACCGCAGCAGCTCCAAAATGTTTGTGGAACATTTCCGACACGAACGGAAATACCTGCGACGGTTTGATATCTAGCTGGTCGATCAGCTGTTCTGCGATCTCCACCTGGTATGCGCTGGAAATGATGATCGCCGTTTGCCCGTCAATATGGTCGAACAAGGTCGTCGGATCGATCACCATGCGGCCGCGAAACAGGGTGCCGTGCTTTGCGGGAGAATTGTCAAGATAGCCAACAATCGACTTGTTCCGGCTCAGCAAAAAGTTTTCGACTTCGATGGCGCCCGCGGACGCCCCAAAAAGAAAGAACTTCGAAAACGCGAGAAGGTCGTCAATGCTGCGGGATGGACCGAGTTTTGAGAGATCGATGGCCATGGTTATACCTTCTTTCCAATGACAATCGCTTCACGCCCAAGACCCAGTTTGGCGAACAGCGCGTACAAGTCGCGGCGCAATTGGCCGTTGCCGGATTGTTGAAGCAGCAGATCAAAGGTTTTGCGTTTGGTGTGGCACGCGCGGCCGAGCGTGTCATTTCCCACATAATTATCTCCCATGAGGAGGAACATCTCCATTGGGAAGCTGGTGGTTTGGGACAGGATCTCGAGGCCTGCATTTTCCATCAGCTGGCTGATGGAATCGAATGTGAAGTAGTTTAGATGATGGCTCGGGACAACCCACCACGGGTCAAGCCCTGCCTTGTCGCGCAGGGTTTCCTGAAATGGATTGTAATCGTTCGGGACAGTAATGCAGACCAGGCCGCCTTCTTTGAGGATTGACACGGCCTCGCACACTAAATCTCTGGGTGCCGGCACGTGCTCCAGCATATTGTTCATGTTGATAACATCGAACGTTCCGAGCGTTGGTGCCGTCTTGGGGCCAAAAAAGGCTTGTGTCACCTTCAACCCTAATTCTTGGCTATGAGCCGCCGCCTGTTGGGACGGCTCAACCCCTTCCGCTTTCCAGCCGCAATCTGTGGCGTATTTCAGGAAGTAGCCTGGTCCGGAACCAATATCCAAAAGCCGTCGCCGGTCTGAGGGGAGGTGACTTTTAAAGATCTCAAGGCGATCTTGGAAAGCAAGCGTTGCCCACTGATAATCCTCTGACGCGTGACTTAAATAGGTGGGTTTTTCGTCGCGGTAATATTCCTTGGCATATGTTTCTTGAAGTTCCTCTTCCGTTGGCAGAGGAACCACATGCCTGTATCCGCAAAGTGCACAGTCGATGATCTCGGAGCCGGACACAATGTCCACGACCGGCCCAGAATGGCCGGACCATTCCGTAAACAGATCATTAACCTTGTCTTGCAGAGTCATCTCTCACCCATGAGTTTCCAGATTATTAGGGTTATCAGCCCTAACGGCCAGTTAACGGTCAGCTGATAAGTTGATCCAACCTGTTAAACACCTGAAAAGAGATTGGGCACATGACCCCTGTTCGATTCATCGCGGAAGTCAGTAGTAATCACGCACAAGACCTCGGCAGGTGCTTGGAATTTGTCGATGCGGCCGCTGATTGTGGATGTGATGCTGTGAAGTTTCAGCTCTTTAAGGTTTCGGAAATATTTGCACCCGAGATCTTGGAAAGGAGCGAAAAACACCGTGCGCGCGAAGCCTGGGAACTTCCGGAAGCTTTCCTGCCGCATATTGCCGAACGGTGTCAGAGGCGGGGCGTTCATTTTTCGTGCACGCCATTTTCGCTTCAGGCCGTGGAAGCGTTGGCGCCGTACGTCGATTTCTACAAAATCGCGTCTTATGAACTTCTGTGGGCAGATCTTTTGAAGGCCTGTGCGGCAACCGGTAAACCGGTGATCCTCTCGACGGGTATGGCAACTTTGGATGAGATCGCCCATGCGGTGGATGTGCTGAAAGAAGCGCGGGCCACCGAAATTACCTTACTTCATTGTGTTTCGGCCTATCCGACGCCAGTGGAAGAAGCCAATCTATCCGCCATAGAAATCATTGGTAAGAAAACCAATTGCGCGGTTGGGTGGTCGGACCATACGGTTTCGCCAGCGGTAATCTTCCGGGCGATCCATAAGTGGTCGGCACCCGTTATTGAATTTCATCTCGATTTGGACGCCTCGGGAGCAGAATATGAGGCGGGCCATTGTTGGCTGCCGGATGAAATTGGACCTGTGATCGGAGAGGTTAAACGTGGCTTTCTCGCCGATGGAGATGGACAGAAGTCACCCACACCAAGTGAGCTTGATGATCGGGAATGGCGGGCGGACCCGGAAGACGGGTTGCGGCCCTTGCGCCATATCCGGGAGGATTGGCAGGAAGCGTCCTGATGTCAGACAAAGTCCTTGCGATTGTGCAAGCCCGCATGGGATCCACGCGCCTCCCCGGAAAAGTATTACGGGACATCGCTGGCAAACCCCTGCTGTGGCATATTTTACACCGTTTGGATAAATGTCGGCGTGTCGATGAGATTGTGGTCGCCACGTCAACACATAAGGATGACGATGAAATCGAACGGTATTGCGGTAAGTTTAGTGTGCCGGTCATTCGTGGTGATGAAAGCAATGTTCTGTCTCGGTTCGAAAAAGCAGTGGCGGCTGCCGATCCGTCCTTGATCATCCGGGTCAATGCCGACGCCCCGTTGATCGATCCCGCGTTTATCGATCACATGATAACCACCGTGCAAGCCGGCGACGCAGATACGGCTTTCGGTCCGGCCGGGGTGCCGTGCGCCCATGATGGTGTCGACCCTATCAGTCGCAGAGCGTTCGATCGTCTGGTGGCAAAAGCGTCGGACGATCCCGTTGCACAGGAACATGTGACGGGATTTCTCAAGGCCAATCCGTCGTTCAGTAGAATTGCCAATCTTGACATTGAGCCGGCTCTTCAGGTGGACGGGATACGGCTAAGTATTGATACGCAGGCGGACGTTCGGTTGATTGAGCAGCTCTATATACGCAGCGGCGCAACCGCCGGTGATCTGGATTTAAGAGAGGCGCTCGCCCTGCTGCAAGCTGATCCGTCCTTGCGGGCCATCAACAGCCATGTGCGGCAAAAATCGGTCGCGCAAGAAAGCGGCCTGGTGGTGATGCGATGTGACGGCGGCCCCGACATAGGGTTTGGCCATGTTATGCGGTCGCTCGCGGTGGCGCGGGCCTTGCGCGATGTCCAGGGCCTGGGGGTGATCTTTGCGATGCGGCCGGACGGGCCGGCGAACCGCCGTGTTGTGGAAGACGGCTTTGAAGTTGAAACGTGGCCCGAAAACCAGACCGAAGAAAACTGGCTCCACGGCATATTGCGGGACAAACGCCCACGCGCCGTCGTCCTTGATATCAGAACGGGATTGAGCCGGGCGTCATTGCAGCGGCTGAAGCAAGACGTCGACCTAACCGTCCTGCTTGACGATGGATCGCCGCGGCGGTTGGCGGCGGATGTGGTGGTCTATCCACCCGTGCCTCAAGTTCAGGACTTTGATTGGATTGGTTTTACGGGCGAAAAGCAGGTGGGGTGGGAATGGATCATTCTGCCCCATGCCAGCGAACTGGCGCCGACCAGAACGCAGAACAATACCGTTCCGAAAGTGTTGGTGACCATGGGGGGCTCCGACCCGCTCAAGCTGACCTGGGACATCGCCTGTATGTTGCGAGAGATGCGGACGGAGGTTGACCCCGTATTCGTGATCGGTCCGGGATTTGGTGACGCCGATCTGCTCTACAAACGCCTCAACGGCCTGTTGCCGTCGGCACGGGTTCTACGGCAACCGAAATCCCTTGCGGATATCTACGCAGAAGTTGATTTCGCGATCACCATGTATGGCGTTACCGCACAAGAACTCGCGGCCGCCGGAGTTCCTTCCGCTTACATATGCCTCGATGACGATCATTGCTATTCGGCTAGGTCGTTGACGGAGCGCGGCGTGGGGGTCACGTTGGGGTTGGGGGATGACTTTGACGCGACGCACGTCGCCAAAGAATTGTCGGCCCTTCTCGCCGATCCGGACGAACGCGCGCTCATGAGCAAACGCGGCCCCCGCCTGATTGATGGGAAGGGCGCGGACCGCTTGGCCGCCAAGATCGTTGAGCGCCTGGCGAAACGAGCGGCAGCCTAAAACCTTACCGTTTGCCTTTGCGCCAATCATCCCAGCGGGCAAACATGATGAAAAGCGCGGCCAGCAAGATTACAACGCCAATGGCGATCAAAATCTCGCTTTGATACTCAATCAAATAATCCTTGATGGTGCGGCCCATGGATGTGGGCTGTTCCGTATTCATGGTGGTACCGGCGCCAACCGCGGTGGCGCCTGCCGCACCCGCCACACCGGCCCCTTGCATTGTTCGGCTGCCCGTCAGCTTGTCGCGCCGGGCGCGGGAGCTTTCAATCGGTTCGACGCGAGACTCTAATCCCTGGTCCACTGGGGGGGCTTCTTCAAGTCCGCGGTCGTCGTCGCTGGTTGCTGCAACAACCAAGTCGCGCAACAGTTCGAGCGGCGTGGGGGTGAGGAACAGGGCTTTTTCGGCCGCCCGGCGACGCACCAGTCCGGGCAGCATGGTTAGCACACCGTTAACGCGACCTTTGTTCCACCATTCAATGGCGTCCGCCGCACCGACCCGCTCTTCTTGGTTCAACCGCTTTAACACGGTCGATCGTTTGAAATTGCCAGACCCGATATTGAACACCAGCGACGCCAGAGCTGAAAATTCATTCTCGTTGAGCGGGACCTTGACGAAATTGTTCACGGCACTTTCGGCGTCGCTCAAATCGTCTCGCAACAGTTCTTCAGCTCGGTCTTCAGTAATGACCATGCCGGCGCGCGCCGTCTTGGTGTGACCATAGCCGATGGTCCAAACACCGACCGCATCCACATAGGCTTCCAATCGAAGGCCCTCAAACATTTTGATGAGGTCCAGGCCCGCTTGATTGGTCTGCATATCGTTACTCTCACTTAACCACGCACACGACTGTAGAGGCAGTATACACCGATTAACCCTACTGTCGGGAGGCAAAAGAAGCGCAGTACGGCGCGAACGACAGGGATCTTTATGGCCGTGACAAGGCGCTCTCAATTTTATCCTTTTTCCGAGGTCTTAAGCAGGAATTAATGGCTGTTGTTTACACTTAAAACCCTGTTTTTCTTGGGTTTTGTAGCGTACGCCATGTCGGACATATTCGGGTCAGGAAGCGATGATAGTAGCTTCACGTTCACGCCGATCACGATCGGCAGCTCGCTGCTGACCGGATTTTACAACGCTAAAATCGCGCAATCCGTAGCGGCGGCGTCACAATCCCAAAGCACAACCCAAACGCAGGCGTCCACGGACCGCGGTCCAGCCACCATCCTTCCACCCTGGGATTTCCGAGTTGACCAACCGACACAAGACGCGCGCCTTCGTTCGGCCCTCACCGCGACGTCTTACATTGACCGTAACGATCCGGTTTTCGACAATGAACAAGTCCCGCAAGACCTCCAGAAATTGTTTGTCCTCTATCGGGGGCTGAACAGCTTGGCTGTGCTTGCGGAAGAGGCCGCTAAATCGACCACATTGTCGGGGCAGTTGCCGGGGCTTGATCGCCGTTTTGCCGCCGGTCTCGAAGAGGTGTCAAATTTTGTTAGTACCGAGAGTTTTAACGAACTGACATTGTTGTTAGGCGACAAAAGTGATCAAGCAGATACGTTGACCACAACACCCCGCATTTCCTCAAGCTATTCGACGGGCCTCATTCATGCCGGCGTGTATACAGATCCGATCGACGGTATCAATGGAGACGAGGTATTCACCATCACCGTCAAAAAGGCGACCGAAACTCTGGTCGCGGAAATCGATTTCGCAAATCTCGCCGGCGGTGGCGCGACAGTCGATAACATTGTCGATTTGATCAATGTAGAATTGGAGGCTGCTGGAGCTGTCTCGCGTGTAGAGCGTGTGCGCATCGACAAAGACCAATTCGGAATCGATATAACTGGGTCGCTGACGGAGACATTGAGTTTTTCGGCAAGCGCCAGTGAGCCGAGTGTTTATATCGGTGGATCTGTTGGAGCGGGTGTCGAAGCGAATGGTCAATTGATCAAACTGTCTGATGTAAATACCGCGGATCCGACACGTGATTTTTCCAACACCGTGGCACCTGACGACGCAAAAACGGACGTTCAGGCAAGCGCCGTCGACAGCCAGGGTAATGTCTACATCATTGGCAGCACAACGGCTGACCTGGACGGGCAGGTCAATCAAGCCACCCAAGACGTGTTTCTTACGAAATATGACTCTCTTGGGAACGCAATTTTCAGCCGCCTGCTCGGGGCAGACGAAGTGGCCGACGGATTTTCGATCGCCATTGATGCGAATGACGATGTGGTAATTGCGGGCCGCGTTCAAGGAGACCTAGCTCAACAAGCAATCGGTGGCGGGTATGACACGTTCGTCACAAAGTTCAATAGTGCGGGTGAAGAACAGTTCACCCGTCAGATTGCACCGGGTGCGGATGATGGGGCAACAGACATTGTCATTGCTTCCGATGGCAGTATTTTCGTCGTGGGCGAAACCAAGTCCGCGTTAAACAGCACGGTAACCCATGGGGGTGGCACCGATGGCTACCTCACAAAACTCGCGTCTGATGGCTCGTTGGAATTTCACCGCCAGTTTGGCGGCGTGGGCAGTGAGAAAGCAACGGGAGTGGCCCTTGCCGCCGATGGTAATGTGATTGTCACTTCCGCCGAAGAGGGCCAAGCCATTGTGCGCAAATATAGCAGCACCGATGGGCTGTCTGCCGCTTTATGGGAAGTCAATTTGGGCGACCTTCAAGGGGGCGCACTTGGTGCTGTCACGGTTGATGGCAACGATGTTTACGTGGTCGGTGGCACCGGCAATGCCGCGCTGAATGCGTCGGGTAGTGCCGCCATCGTTGGGGCACACAATGGCGATGTGGATGGCTTTATCGCAAAACTGTCGGATACGGGAAGCGCTGATCTTGTCACCTATCTAGGAACGTCCTCCAGCGACTCGATTTCGGATGTGGCGGTTTCCGGCGGTCAAGTTTACGTGTCCGGACAAACCGATGGGGTCCTCCCTGGGGAAACTCAATTCGGCAGTCGAAACGGATTTGCGGCGAAGTTCGACGGCGGTTTGAACAATCTTTGGACGCATCAATACGCCTCCGGTGGGAGTGCGACAGCCGCGCAGACAATATCTGTCGATGCCGCGGGATCGTCGGTCCTGGACAAACTCGGCTTTCCGAAAGGAGACCTGATCTTTGCAGGCTCCACACTTGTGACGGCCAATTCCTCTGCGCGCGTGGGAGACCGCTTCAGCATCTCAATTGATGGTAAGCCCGCGCGAACCGTTCGGATTGAAGAAGGCGAGACACTCAAAAGCCTGGCGCTCAAAATTAATTTGGTATTGACGCTTAATGGCCGGGCGGAGGTGCGCATCTCCAGTGGCGAAGATCAACTGCGCATTGAGGCCGGCAAGGGAAAGACCATCGAGCTCATCGCGGGGCCGGAAGGTGAAAACGCCTTGCTTGGGCTCGGCTTGCCGGAAGGATTGCTGATCAATGAGGAGGGGCAAGAAACGCCCGACGGAGAGCTCGAGCCAATTATTTTTGGTTTGGGTCTCGATGCAACCTTGAACCTTAGGAATTCGACCGATGCCGCGCGGGCACAGACTGTTTTGAATTCCGCTTTGTCAGAAATCCGAAGCGCGTACAGGGAATACACCCGCGATCCTAGCCTTGATGAAATCGCCAGCCGGCTGCAAGCGCAGAGTGGGCAGGCATCTTCCCGAACACTGGCGCAACTACAGAACTATCAAAATGGATTGTTGCGCTTAACCGGTGGCCAGTCGACAACCGGCGGCTTGTTCTAGAAAACTAGATAACTTGGTTTACGGCAAAGGCGCGTGTGTTGGACGCGCTCGGCTTGGGGGCCATCGCTTTTTGTCCATAGCCGGCTGCCGGAACGTCTTTTGCAGCCACTTCGTCCGCAACAGATTTGACGATTCCCTCGCTGATGGTGCGATAATTCTGCAGCGTGTGCATGTGACGGTTGGTGGCTTTCCGAAAATCGGCCGTGATCGATTTTAAACTGTCCCGCCGATCTTTCGTCAGAGCTTGGATTTTCCGCGGATCACCTTTCAGGTCGGCCAATTCGCGTTGATACATCGCCGTCAGTTTAGACTTTTCTTCGTTGATGATTGTAATTTCGGAGGGCCGCTTTTCTTTTAGAAGAGCGGTTTCCGTCGCCAGCAAATCTGTAAGCTTCTTGGTCAGCGCAATGAGATTATCAGCGCGCTGGTTTGCGTCATTGGGCGGCTGCATTGGCGGCACCTTCCTGTAATTCTAGGATTTGGCGAAAAATCGCATCGGCGATACCAATGCCGCCAGACCGGGAAATCTCTTTTGCGATCTGCTCATTCTGCATAGACCGGAACATCTTCTCTGAATGACCGCCCATAAAGGCGCCATCCGTTTTAAGGCCTTGAAACATGGGTTCCAGCATTTGGGCAATGAACACCGATTCAAAATCTTCAGCTGTTTCACGCGCCTTTTGGATGTTCGCTGTTTTGTGTGGCGAGGCGATCTGCGCAATGAGCGCCGGGTTATTTGCAATGCTGTCCATTACAGCACCTCGATTTCGGCTTGTAGGGCGCCGGCGGCTTTGATTGATTGCAGGATCGAGATCATGTCCCTTGGTCCCACACCTAAAGCATTCAGTCCGTCCACCAAATCTTGAAGGCTGACGCCGCCGTTCAGAACGGCCAGGCGGCTGTCTTCATCTTCGTCTACTTCGATTTCCGTACGGGGTACCACCACAGTGTCTCCGGTTTCGGAGAATGGATTGGGTTGGCTGACCACAGGCGTCTCTGTAACCCGAATGGTGAGGTTGCCTTGGGCAATCGCGACCGTTGAGACGCGCACGTCTTGACCCATGACAATGATACCCGTGTCTTCGTCGATAACCACTTTGGCGACTTGGTCCGGTTCCACGACCAGCTGTTCAATATCTGTCAGCAAGGAAACTAAATTGCCGGTGTAACTCGCGGGCATGGCAAGTTGGATGGTCGCAGGGTCGGACGCAAGGGCGATATTTTCGCCATAGAAACGGTTGATGGCTTGGGATACCCGGCGGGCCGTTGTAAGGTCAGGGTTGCGCAAGGCCAACCGAGCCCGGCGTTTGTCCGCCAGTGTGTATTGGATTTCGCGTTCAACAATGGCGCCGGACGCAATCCGGCCGCTTGTCGCCACACCGCGTGACACCAAGGCCGCATCTCCGCCGGCGGTAAAGCCGCCAATGGCCACCGGACCTTGAGCAACCGCATAAACTTCATTGTTTGCGCCCATCAATGGCGTCACCAACAAAGTGCCGCCTTGCAGACTGTCGCTGTCGCCCAGCGCACTGACAGAAACGTCGATGCGGGTGCCTTGGGCTGCGAATGCGGGCAAGTTCGCTGTCACCATGACGGCGGCCACATTGTTCGTGTTGAGGCCGGCATCGCGCGTGTTCACGCCCAAACGTTCCAACATGGAGGTCAGGCTTTGCAGGGTGAAAGGCGCGTTTTGCAGGGAATCGCCCGTGCCGTCCAAGCCAACGACTAAGCCGTAGCCCACCAGCATGTTTTCGCGAATGCCTTCGATCGCAGCGATATCTTTAATGCGCGATGCAGGCTGTGCGGTGGACACCAGTGGGCCAACCAACATGGCCGTTGCCGTGACGGCGATGGTCAGGGATGACAGTGCTTTTTTGAGCCAGGGCGTTTTCATAGGTCGCGGTTCCGCATTATGCGTTTTCTCTCGCTTATCCATGAGCGAATATCGTGCCACTCTGGTCTCTAGGTAACCCATTGATTTATACGTATAAATTATGGGAGATGGTGCTGTAATCACAGCCTCTCGGCAGAAACTGGCCGTACAACGGCAAATTTTGCCGGTCCCTCCCGCTTTCTTAAACATGCATTAAGGCGCGATGGTCATGCTGCTTTCAAGACGCCCGGATAGTGCGGGAAAAGGGGAGTTGGGCTTTGAAAATCAGTGGTCCTGCTGGCGCCGGAGCGGCGGCGCTTCGACGAACAGAGAAACGGAAGTCCGGTGAAGGCTCATCCTTCACAACCGCCGATTCCGTCGGTGGCGGATCTGGTGCCGCGGCAACCACGGGCGCTAATCCCATTGCTGCCGTCGATTCTTTGCTGACACTGCAAGAAGTCGCGGACCCGGAACAGGGCAACCGAGAGAGCACGCAGCACGGAAAAGATGTGTTGGACCTTCTTGATGAAATTCGACTTGGGCTCCTCAATGGACGCATTCCCGAACATCGCTTGAAAGCACTGGTTCGAATGCTTGCTGGACGCAGCAATAGTTTTGTTGACCCCAGACTCAGTCAGATTGTGGATGAGATCGACCTGCGCGCCCGCGTAGAGCTTGCTAAGCTGGGCCACTAACTCGCCAGAAAGGTGATAAATTTCAGTCACTTAGCGGTGGTATCGCAAAAGTTACCAAAGTCAGTTGAGTTGCGTTGAAAGCAATCTAATCCGTGGTTATAGTCCGCGCCGTCTGGCGTGTTGCGTGTGAGGGAGCGACAAGGATGGAAGTAGAGTTGGCGGATGATTATCGGCCATCCGAAAAAGAAAAATTTATGAATGACCGGCAGAAGGAATATTTCCGCCGGAAGCTCATTAAGTGGAAAGAAGACATTCTGCAAGAAAGCAGGGAAACCATACAAAATTTACAAGAAGAAACGGTGGCCCATGCGGATCTGGCAGATAGAGCATCGACGGAAGCGGAACGGTCGTTGGAATTGAGAACCCGCGACCGGCAGCGGAAATTGATCTCGAAGATTGATGCGGCCTTACGCCGGATCGATGACGGTTCCTATGGCTATTGCGAAGAAACGGGGGAGCCGATCGGCTTGCGCCGTTTGGATGCACGGCCGATTGCGACCTTGTCGATCGAAGCGCAGGAGCAACATGAGCGGCGCGAGCGCGTGTATCGCGACGATTGAATTTTATCCATTGCGGGTATTGAAAAGCCGGGCACGAGGGCCCGGCTTTTCTTTTTTCCACTCCGAGTTGACGCCTTTGCAGGAGGGCCTATTTGGGGGGAAAATTAGAATGGGAAAATGATGTCGTAGAGCTGCTGCCCATAACGGGGCTGTTGCACATCGGTGATTTGTCCGCGTCCACCGTAAGAGATTCGGGCTTCCGCGATCTGTGTGTGACCGACGGTGTTTGTGGCGGTGATGTCCTCCGGACGAACGACGCCGGTGATCAGCAGTTCGCGTACTTCAAAATTCACGCGCACTTCCTGCCGCCCCTGGATGACCAAGTTTCCGTTCGGCAAGACTTGGGTGACGATTGCCGCCACGGTCATGCGGATTGTTTCACTGCGGTCTACCGTGCCTTGGCCGGAACTTGTGCCGTTGGAACCAAGACTGGAGACGGCTGAGGGGCTGAAGCCGTCGGGCAGAACGCTCGCAAGACTGCCTTCAAAACCAAGCAGATTGGTCAGATCGGCATCTTCGGCGCTGGACCGGCTGCGCGCGGTGGCATTGCTCACCGATCCTTCGTCGTTAATGTCAATGTTGACTGTCAGAATGTCGCCGACCGAGGAGGCGCGCTGATCTTCGAAGAATTGGCGCGCACCCGAGCGCCACAGAGAATTAGGCTCGTATATATCGCGATTTGGGCGGGGCATGGGCAGTTGAACTTGCTCGTACGTGGCCTGGTTTGGCCGCGGCGGCTGACCCACCGGCGCCAGTTCAGGTGCTTCGCCAATATTTTTGACGCGGTCGACCGCGCTACACGCTCCAAGCGTTGCGCAGACGGCGGCGAGAGCGATGAGGCGGTTGAAGCGGAAAGTAAGCATGACGTAATCCTTTCTGACCAGGTCGGCTTAGATTGGAGTGAAGGAAGTGCCGGTGATCCGGACTTTACCGGGGGCGATCACTTCAGCTTCAACAATACGGTTGGATCTCAAATTCTGAATACGGATTAATTGACCGCGTGCACCATTTTCCATGGCGCGGCCGCTGATGGTCAGACTGATCCCGGGCGTGTCATAGATGACGGTTACGGCAGATCCTTTTGGCGTCAAAACCGGGCGTTGAACGTCGCCCGTGCGGATCGGAAAAGCGGCTCGAATAGACCGTTTGGGAGACATGCCGATCAGCTGAGAGGCATCCGTCACCATAGAATTGTTGATGCGGTCGGCCGGGTAGTCCAGCCAGTCAATGTCCGATTCTGAAATCACGGATCCAGGAACAATCGCCTGATTGAGGACGGGGACGGCGACAACGCTGATGGCACGCCCCGATACTGGAAGGGTGACCTCGTTGCCGGTTTCATCAATGGCTGACAATTCCCCCCGAAAAAACTTTCGCGCGGGATCATATTCATCAAGCCGGACCGACAGTTCTGGGGCGGACCCTTTCGCGACGTGCAGTTTGGCAGCGCGCGACGGTAACTGGATTTTGACCTTGCCAATAATGCCTTGGTCTTCGATCGCATCGGCGATGGCCGCCTTGATTTCATCTGCCGAAATCACATCACTTGCGCGTTTCACGGAAATACGCTGCACGCGTTCAATGTTTCGCCAAGCAAGACCATGACGGGCGGCTGCGGACCGAACGCGGCTTGGGCTTAACTGGGTGCGTTTTCCGGGAGCCGGCGCACGGGCGATGCGAACCAGCTGCGCGTCTTCATTGTCAACGAAACTGTCATCTTCAAATAGGTCGCCAAAGGTGATGAACTCTTGGTCCACCACAATCGTCTTTTTGAGCATGATTTCGGCGAGCGCTTGCGGGGCCGTTGCACACAAACCTGCCGCAGCAAGAAAAGCGATGGTGAGTTTTTTGAACTGTCTGTTCATCTTAGACCTACCTTAAATTTGCGGTGGCTTGCAGCATTTCATCAGACGTGCTGATCACTCGGGCGTTCATTTCATAAGCGCGTTGTGCGGTGATCAGCGCTGTGATCTCTGACACCGGATCTACATTCGACGTTTCCAGGAAGCCCTGCAAAATGGTGCCAAATCCGGTTGAGCCAGGTGCACCCGTGGTGGGCGAGCCCGAGGCTGCGCTCTCCAGGAGCAGGTTGTCGCCGATCGATTCAAGTCCAGCTTCATTGAAAAAGTTGGAAAGCTCCAGCTGGCCAACGGTTTGCGGTGTCACCTGACCGGAAATTACCGCCTGTACAGTGCCTGTTGCGCTAATCGCCACATCAATCGCGTCTTGGGGAATTGTGATCGCGGGCTGAACAACATATCCCTCGGAAGTCACCAGCTGACCATCGGGGCTTGTGGCAAAAGATCCTGCCCGCGTATAGGCTTCGCCGCCATTCGGCAATTCTACGCGGAAGAAGCCACGGCCCTGAACGGCCACGTCCAATTCGTTCTCGGTCGCGATCAAATTTCCTTGGTCCGTCACACGATAGACAGAACCCGCTTTCACACCGGTGCCGACCTGAATGCCGGCGGGAACCACCGTCCCGGACTCAGAAGAGCTTGTGCCCACGCGTTCGATGTTCTCGTAAATCAGATCCTGAAACTCCGCACGCTGACGCTTGAAGCCGGTTGTGTTCAAGTTCGCAATGTTGTTGGAGATCACCTCAACGTTGAGCTGCTGAGCCAACATACCGGTTGCTGCGATGCTAAGTGATTTCATGTGTCTGTCCTCTCGGAACCAATAGTGTTTTTTTAGTTCGTGCCTGACAGCTCATCGACCGCCTTGCGTTGCAAGTCTTCAGCATCGGAAATGATGCTTGCGGCGGATTGATAAGCTCGGGAAAATTCGATCATGCGGGTTACTTCCAAGATCGGCTGGACATTGGATGTCTCGATCATGCCTTGGTGGACGGAAGCCGCATCGGCGGGAAAGGGCTCTTGTTCAGTGTCATAGAGGCTGCCCCCTACCTTCCGCATTTCATTGATGTTATCGAATGTGACGATATTCAAAGTTGTCTTGGGGCCTAGTGAGGTGGCCATGCTGCCGTCTTTGGCGACTTCGATGTTTGCTTCATCAGGACCGATAACAATGGGCTCGCCATTGATGTCCAGAAGAGGGTGACCTTCGGATGTGACGATCTGGCCTTCTTCATCAAGCTTGAAGTTACCGTTCCGTGTGTAGCGTTCACCCTTTGGTGTATCGATGACAAAGAAGCCCTCGCCCGACAGCGCCATATCGAGCGGACCAGAGGTTTCCACCAAGCCACCGTCGGTTAAATTTCTGTAAACGGCCCGGTCCTGAACGAAGGAGATCTCATTGCCGATCTCCGTACCGGACCCGACTTCCTGCAGGATTTGCTCAAACAAAACGTTTTCGGCTTTAAAGCCGGTCGTGTTCATGTTCGCAATGTTGTTTGCGACAACGTCCAGGCTCCGCCGATTGGCGATCTGGTGAGACATTGCGACTAGAATGGCATTTTCCATATCGTGCAGCTTCCTTTTTGGCCGTAGTCGGTCAGGTAAGCGCAAGAGCTGTGCCAGCGGTCCGTCCCTAAAAAAAGGGCAGAAGTCTGGGAATGTTTCCGGTGGTTATTGTGGGGCGGTCGCGACAAATGGAACTGTTTGCCGGGCATTAATTACCGGTGACATGTTTGAACCAAACTTTAACCCGCTCTCTCTAATTTGACGGAAGCACATCTCCGCGGAAGCAGGTGTGTTTGGTTAGTCATCCGTAAACAGCGGGAACCCATCGTGGCGGAAGATCAAGAACAAGAAGCAGAAGACACAGAAGAAGACCTTCCAGAAGGCGAAGAACTGGAAGCCCCTAAAAAAGGCATGAACAAGATGATCTTGTTTGTTGGGGCGCCTGTGATTCTGATCGTTGTCGGATTGGCGGCGGCCTACTTCCTCGGCTTCTTTGGCGGTGGTGAGGATAAGCATGCCGAGGGCGGGCACGGCGAACATGGGGAGCATGCTGAGCATGGCGAACATGCTGAAGAGCAGCATACGCTCGTCTTTTACGACTTGCCCGACCTCTTGGTAAACCTGAGTGCCGAAGATGGTGAGACACGATATTTGAAATTGCGCATTGCGCTGGAACTGACCGATCAGGCCGCCGTCGACAAGGTAGAAGTCGTCATGCCGCGCATCATCGATAACTTTCAAGTTTATTTGCGCGAATTGCGGCTGGAAGATCTTAACGGTTCCGCCGGTATCTATCGCATGCGCGAGGAATTGTTAAAGCGCATTAACCTGTCGCTGCAAAACGTGGCGGTTCAGGATGTTCTGTTTAAAGAAATTATTGTTCAGTAAGACGCAGCGTAATGGCCGAAGAAGAAACGCCCCAAGAAGAACTGCCGCAAGACGAAAACGCCGAGGGTGCTGATGACGCGCCAGCGGATGAGATGGCTCTTGGTGATGGAGATGACGAGCGCATCCTGAACCAGGATGAAATCGACAGTCTTCTTGGGTTCGATATGAATGATGATGCTTCCGCTCAAGGCGGTGGCATTCGCGCCATCATCAATTCTGCATTGGTGTCCTATGAACGTCTCCCCATGCTGGAGATTGTGTTCGATCGCCTCGTGCGATTGATGACCACTTCCTTGCGGAACTTTACATCTGACAATGTTGAGGTAAGTCTCGACAATATCTCTGCCATTCGTTTCGGAGATTATCTCAACTCAATCCCTCTGCCTGCTATTCTCTCTGTTTTCCGAGCCGAAGAACTCGACAATTTCGGCCTGTTTACGGTTGAATCGAACCTGATCTATTCGATCGTGGACGTTCTGCTTGGGGGGCGCCGCGGCACGGCCTCCATGCGGATCGAAGGCCGTCCGTACACGACGATCGAACGCACGCTTGTGCGCCGGATGATTGAAGTGGTGCTTCAAGACATGAAAGCGGCCTTTGAGCCGCTATCGCCCGTAAATTTTAAATTGGAACGGATCGAAACCAATCCGCGTTTTGCGGCCATTGCCCGCCCGGCCAATGCGGCCATTCTGGTTAAGTTGCGGATCGACATGGAAGACCGCGGCGGCCGCATCGAACTGCTATTGCCCTATGCCACATTGGAACCCATACGTAAGGTTCTGATCCAAATGTTCATGGGTGAAAAATTTGGCCGTGACAGTATTTGGGAAGGGCACTTAGCGACAGAGCTTTGGTCCACCAAATTGCAAATCGACGCCGTCTTAGACGAACAGGTTATGTCACTGAACGATGTGATGAACCTCGAAGTCGGCCAAACCATTGTGTTGAACACGGCCCCTGAATCTGCGGTGCAATTGCGCTGCGGTGGTGTTCCCTTATTGGAAGGACGCATGGGACGGTTGGGATCTCATGTTGCGGTGCGTGTAGATGAAAGAATATCGCGTGAAGCGAGCGGCGAACTCTGAGGAGATGTTCGAATGCCTTATGGGATGATATTAGAGGCGATCGTCGCCATCTTGTTGATGGTTACAGTTGGCTATTGCTTCGTGTTGGATCGGCGGCTTCAAGCGCTGCGGTCAGGACGTGAAGAACTGCAAAAGGTTGTGGAGGATTTGAATGGCTCCATTGCCAGGGCGCAGACCACCATTCTCGATTTGAAGGCGAATGCCGGCGATACAGCGCGGATTCTTGAAGAGCGTGTTTCGAAAGCCCAAGGCCTTGCTGACGAGCTTGCGTTGATGGTGCAATCCGGCAACAGCATTGCCGAACGGCTTGCCGATAGGCCGAGCGCCGCCAAAGCCGCATCGCGTCCGGAAGCGAACAACCGAACGAATAGCCGCCCGGAAGAGGCGGACCGGCAGGGGAGCCCAATCGAAGCTGGGCTTCTAAAAGCGCTCAGACAGGTTCGATAGCTTTGTCAGTACAGTGAGAACAGGAACAGACAGGATGTCTACACGCGTACGTTTATTGCCCGTCCTCATGACGGCCGCTCTTTTGCTCTTTGGCCTGAAAACCGTCAGCATCTGGACGGGGATGAATGACTTTGTGTCGGGAATCGGTTCGGCCGTGGCTGAAGAACCCGTCCGCACCCATACCGCTAAAGCCGATCACGATGTTCACGACGGACATGAAGATCAGGCGACCGATGGCGGGCATAAGGAAGAGATACATGCTGCGAATGAGGGGCATCATGGTGATGATGCGCAGCACACTAGCGCGCCCAAAAAACCAGCAGCAAAGCAAGTCGATAACAGAGATTCATCATTCTATAGCCGCTCGGAGATTCAGGTCTTAGAACAGCTTGGGTCGCGTCGAACGCAGTTGGATACGCGTGAGCGTGAACTTGCCATGCGCGAACAGTTGTTGGTTGCAGCAGAGCAGCGCCTCGAAAAGAAGGTTGCCGAACTAAAAGAAATCGAAGCGAAAATTCAGTCTCTTCTCATTCAAAAGGAAGAAGAGGACGAAGAGAAGCTGGCAAGCTTGGTAAAAGTTTACGAAAATATGAAGGCGAAAGATGCAGCACGCATTTTCGATCGCCTAGAGATGGAAGTGCTGGTGCCTGTTGCTCAACGGATGAAAGAACAAAAAATCGCGGCCGTCCTCGCAAAAATGGACTCCGGAGCGGCACAAAGACTGACGGTTGAGCTTGCGGAGATCCAGAATACCGACACATCGGTAAACTGAATCAATCGTTAATCTTCCCAAGGTCTTAACCCCGCATTTACGCCAAAAACAGTAGGTTGTGTCTAGGTTTTTGCGCATCTGCGCGAAGGCCCGCGGCAGTCAGTGTTGCGGTGAGTGAGACACAGTAGAAGGGGCGGCAGTTCGCACAGCGTCATGGACCTGGACAGCGACAATACGATCATACTAACCGAGCGGAAGGTCACGCCACGGACGAATGTTTATTTGTCTTTGTATCTTGTGATTTTCGGCTTCTTTGTCGTGCTTGTGAACGAGTCCGATTTGGACGTGGACAAATCCGAGAAAGCTCTCTCTAGTGTAAAGCAAACACTCTTTGCAAACGCCAATGAGGGCGTTCGGGCAGCCGCGACCGTAAACGAAGTGTCTCGTGCCCAAAACGATGACTTTCAAGAAACACAAAATGTGATCGGCGAATTTCTGCCCGATGCGAAATTTCACGTTAATGCCGGACAGAACCGGTTGCGCATCAATGTTCCCGCGGACGCGCTATTCTTTCAAAACACAGCTGCGGTTCGCTCTGAAGCGCGCGATGCAATGGCTGCGCTCGCTGACCAGTTGTCTCAGCGAGACGGCGATCATCAGGTATTCATTACCGTGCCGCGCCGGAGAGGGAACAGCCAAGGTGAACCAGGTGCGACGGCGGCCGACCTACGGCGCGCTCAACTGATCGCCCAATTTCTCACTACCGGACGTGAGGGCGCCCCCCAGGTCTTGACCGGCTATGGGCGGCAAGAAGACGGATTTGTTTCAGTTACAATTCAAACGAATGGCGCGCCAACGCGCCCGGTTTTGTGAGGGCGCGGCCAATGACCGACACGATACGCGCTCTCCATTCCATCGATGTTTTGACAGCCGACCGACCTGTTGACCGTGTTGACACGTGGATGATCACGTTTGCGGATCTGATGGCGCTGCTCCTGGCGTTTTTTGTCTTAATCTTCTCTATGTCGGAATTTGACGAAAGAAGTTGGGGCGACGTGGTGACGTCATTGTCGTCAGACTTAATGCCCATGGCGACAAGCTCTCCAAGTGAAAAAGCCTCTCACGCCGGATTTGTCCAGGAACCATCTACCGATGGGCAAACAAGAGCCGGTTATCTAAAATCACTCGCGACGCAAAAATTTACGAACGAGATGACCAATGGCGCGTTGGCCGTGGAGGTCGCAAAAGGCGCGTTGCTTCTCCGTATTCCGGCAGACTTAGACCAAACAAATCTTGATCAATCCCTGGTGGTTTCGCTTGCTGCGTTCTTTGAAACACTGCGGGACCCCATTGATATCATCGTGGTTCGGTCGCAGCAGGCCGACGCTGATCGGATACCGTCATTGGTCAAAGGTGAAGCGGTTCTCCAACAGCTTCGGGAAGTTGGATATAGCGGCGATATCCAGGTCTACGAAACGGCGGCAACTGTCACAAACAGCAGCGGCGAGACAACGGATATTCTATTCAGCATTAGGACAGGTCGAAGATGATGAAACAAAAATCATCTTTGGTGCCTGTGCTTTTTGCGTTGGTGTTTATGGTCGGCACAGCGTTTTTGCCGGCGACCGCTTTTGCGAAGCTCGACATTGAGACCGAGGTGTTTGACCAGGATGGTTACATCCGCTTGGTTTTCAATTGGCCGGACCGCCCTCGGGCGACTGCCGAAATTGAAAACGGCGTATTGGTGATCTATTTCGAGGACGCCTTCAAGACCGATCTCAAATATTTGCGCGACAAGCTAAAACCTTATGTATCACGCGTACGACAAGACAAGGAGAGTAAAACCTTGCGATTGGCGTTGAAGGGTGACTTGAAGCTCTTCACGTCCATCGTCGATAATCAGTTGGCGTTGGATTTGTTGCCATTATATTGGCGTGAGGCACCGCCGGCCTTCTACGGGACGGCTCCGGATCTGGACGCGGTGGAACGTTCGATTGCCGCATTAGGTAACGAAGCCGCCGAACGCTTCAAGATTGCCTCTTTCAGTCCACCTGACCCCTATCTCTCTCTCGATGTCCGATTGGGCGAACGCGATGAGTTTACGCGGATCGTATTCGAATGGCCCGAGACCATTGAATATGAACTGACGCAGAGCGATGGAAATGTTGCGCTTATCTTCGATAAAAATGCGCGTCCAAAGCTTAGCCGCTTTCGCGTAGATCCGCCGAAATTTGTGCTAGGTGCGGATTATAAAAACAAACTCAAGAATCTGCATGTTGAGTTTCTGATTGAACCAGATGTGGAGATCAAACATTTTCGTGATGGAACGAAAATCGCGTTGGATATCTGGCCAATAAAACGTGAACTGGATGCGGTTGCGGTCAAGGACCATGATAAGGCGCCCAAGGAAGAACGTGCGGATGATCATGGTGACCATACGGCTCACAAAACAAGCGATACGGCTTCCCATACAGAACACGAAGCACCGAATTCAAAGCATGCTCAAAACGCTGACCAAAAACACGTCGCACCCGATATTCAGGTCGCCGCACCCCGGCAGAAGATAGAGGTTCCAAAAAGCCGAGCCACCAATGATGCCGATTTTCATTTGAAGAAACCGGAAGCGAATGAGGAGGGCAATAATCCTCTTGCTGAGAAAATCGCCGGCCTTGAGCCGACGGCGTCACCAGCGCGGCGGTCAACGCCGGCGGTGGATGGCAACATGGTCGCGTTTCGAGTGGACGTGACGGCACTTCCGGATCAGACCCGTCTAAAGTTTCCGTGGCCCAAGGAAGTGGAAGCGGCTGTCTTTCGCCGGGGGGACCATGTGTGGATCGTTTTCTCGGAAGAAGCAGCCATTGACCTATCCGCGATCGACAGGCGGGTACGGCAACACGTTGCGCAGATTTCCGACATTCCGGTTCCCCAGGCCACCGCGCTGCGGTTGCTGGTGCCGGAAGGGGCCTATGCCTCGGTTGATACAATGAACAATGAATGGGTTGTCACGATTGCGGAGGAAAAACGCACTCCCCGTGGTGGTGTTCCTATCACCAGTTTTTCGGCAACGCCTGACAATCGAAAAGTGACATTGGGTTTGGGCAGTCCGTCCACGGTGTATTGGGTGCGTGACCCGGAAATCGGAGATGATATTGCGGTTGTGACCGCCGCTCCGGCCGTTCGTGGTATTCCCGTGACACGAAACTATGTTGATTTCAGCTTGCTGAACTCAGCGCATGGTGTTGTTGTTCAATCCACTGTTGATGATCTGTTCGTTGGTTTGAACACCGATGGAGATGTGGTCGTCCGGTCGTTGTCGGGCTTGTCCCTATCGACCCCCGATCGCACCGTTTGGGGAACGGGCGAATCTATTCTGAAATATGTCTCGCGTCCGGCGTTTGTGGATGTCGAAGAATGGAAAACCAGTTTGGATTTCGCCACACGCCGTCAAGAGTTACAGCTGGCGGTGTCCGAGGCAAATGGTCCTGAATTGGAGGCCGCACGTTTTGATCTGGCAAAGTTTTACATTGCAAATCAGCTGCCAACGGAAGCCCTAGGTATTCTAGCGCTGATCGAAACAGATAATGCTTCTTCGGAAAACACGGCATCGATTCGCGCCATGCGCGGCATTGCGAACTTGATGTTGGGCCGCACCAAGGATGCAGAACAGGATCTGGAACACCGTCTTTTGAACGATGACCCAGATGCGGGTGTATGGCAGGGATTGGCGGCGTATCGTCTTGGCAAGGACAAAGATGCGACCACGCGATTTGAAAGATCAAAGCCGGTCCTGGAAGAATATCCTGAAAAATGGCGGCGGCGGTTCATTCTGGCTGCGGCAAATGCGGCGCTTGATACGGGCGACCAGAAGGTTGCCCGTGACTATCTTGCAATGTTGCCGAAAGATGAAAACGGCAAAGTGATCGACCCGGAATCGCAATGGGTCACGGCCCGTACTTTGGAGGCAGAAGGCAATACGGACGCTGCAATCGAACTGTATGAAGTGGCGGCGAGCTCCTCACATTTACCGACGTCGGTACGGGCGCAATTCGATTCCACACGATTGCTCACGAAAGTTGGGTCTATTACCAAACAGGATGCCATCGACCGTCTTGACGGACTTCGTTTCCAATGGCGCGGGGATGCACTGGAACTCGCCATATTGTCAGAGCTTGGCAATATGATGATCGAAGAGGATCGCTACCGGGAAGGGTTCGCCGTTTTACGGACTGCAGTGACGCATTACCCGGACGAGCGCCTCTCGCGCGAGGTGACCGACAATATGGCAGACGCTTTTGCAGCACTTTATTTAGAGGGCGAAGCGGACAATCTGCCCCCCATTCAAGCATTGGCGCTTTTCTATGATTACCGTGAGTTAACACCGATTGGTCGGCGGGGCGACGATATGATCCGTCGTCTGGCGGAACGCCTGGCGGACGTGGATTTGCTTGAACAATCAGCGGACCTGCTTGAACACCAGGTGCAGAACCGCCTGCATGGCGTTGCAAAGTCTCAAGTGGCGGCCCGTTTGGCGATGGTCTATTTACAAGACCGCAAACCGGAAGCCGCGCTGAAGACCATACGCGAGACGCGCCAAGGCCGCTTGCCGAACATTCTGATCACCCAACGCCGCCTCATAGAAGCGCGGGCATTGGCGGATCTCGGATTTGGCGAAAAGGCCATGGATCTGTTGACCGACGATACCACTTTGGAAGCGCGCCGCCTGAAAGCCGATATCAATTGGCAAATCGGTGAATACCGGACGGCAGCCCGTTCTTACGAAAAACTACTGGGCCCACGGTGGCAAAAATTCGATCCGCTCTCCACATCCGAACGCCTAGATGTGATGCGGGCCGCGATAGGCTATTCCCTGGAAGGGGATGAATTCGCATTGGCACGTGTGCGCGAGCGTTACCTGGGTGTGATGTCCGAAAGCGTGGATGCCAGTGCCTTCGATGTGGTGACGCAAGGAACCAATGTCGGGGCATTGGAATTTAAAGAACTGGTGAAAGCAATTGCCAACACCTCCACATTGGATGCCTTCATCCGAGATGTGAAGAAGCGTTACGACAATCAAAACCTAAGTGCGCTGAACTAAATTATCCGATTTTCGCAAAACGAAGATTGTTGGCTTCCCGCACCGCTGGCGTTACCAAGGGGTCCGATCACAGATTGTTATCGGCGGGCGCCGAAAGCCATAGGGGCCGTTTCCGGTCCAGTCATTGCCGTTTGGGAAGCGCACTTCGATACCGTCCAAGTCTTCTAGGTCAAACAGCCTCATATTAACGCCCATTTGATCGACGGTCGGATTTTGCATTTTGAACGAATCTGTCAGAACCCAATGGGTGGTGGTTGCGCAGTTTTTACATGCGTGAATCTCAACGCCCGGAGATTTTCGGTCAGGCCGCGTGGTAGATAAAGTGTCACCCGTCGTTTTTACCGACGTCGAACAAAAGTACCCCCAGGCTCCACCGACCTTACGGCATAAGCTGCAATTGCAGTCATTGATGAAGTCGGGTTTTGCATCAATGGTGACGCTGACGGCGCCACAAAGGCATTGGCCTGTCATAATCTCGTCCTTACGCAGAAAGGAGCTCAAGCATCTGAGCTCCTTAAACCTTAAATGTAGCGTGGTTATGGAACAGCCGCTAGAGGACTCGGAAGCTTTGGACAAGGCTGCCGGCAATCATGTGCCACCCATCCACCAGGACGAAGAAGATCAGCTTAAACGGCAACGATATGATGATCGGGGGCAGCATCATCATGCCCATAGACATAAGGACTGATGCGATCACCATATCGATCACCAGGAACGGAATGAAGATTAAAAAGCCAATTTCAAAGGCGCGCCGCAACTCGCTGATCATGAATGCAGGGATCAGAATGTGAAATGGCGTGGCTTCGGGTTCCTCCACGGCTTCAGCATCCGCAAGATCCATGAATAAGAGCAGATCTTTTTCGCGCACATTCGCAAGCATAAATGTTTTGAAGGGCCCGGAGGCGTTTTCGAAAGCTTGATCTATTTCGATCTCATCGTTGATGTAGGGCTCAACCCCGCTTTCATAAGCCGCCGTAAAGACGGGCGCCATAATGAAGGCGGTTAGAAACAGCGCCAGGCTAATGATCACGGGATTGGGGGGGCTTTGCTGCAAGCCCATCGCGGTTCGCAGCAAGGACAGCACCACAACGATCCGAATAAAGGACGTGACCATGATCAAGATCGATGGTGCCAAGCTCAATATGGTGAGCAGCGCAAGGATCTGTAAAATACGGTCTGTGAGATTGCCTTCGTCGGCTCCCAAATCGATGTTAATTTCTTGCCCGATCGCTGGAGATACCAGAGCTAAGGCAAATACTGCCACGGCTGGCAGCAATGTAAGGCTCCGCTTCACCCAGCCAGGCACACCTTTGAAGGCCGGCGTAATCATGCCGCATCTCCCTGCAGGCGCGGTGTGTCCGCTTGGTCTGCTTGAGATGGCTGTCGGCTTTCAATGGCCACAGGCACGAAATCGTTTTCCACGGGCGGCGTGATACTGCGTTCCACCACGGTTTCACCGTTCTGACCCAACACAAGCAGATGTTCCACATCATCCCGCCGGACGATCACAAGACGCCGCCGCGGATCGATGGGTAAGGATTCGATAATCTTTAGGCGTCGCGTGCTCGGGGAAAGGTTGGCGAAACGCTCGTCCAGTTTGAAATGACGCACGGCCCAGGCAAACCCACCGATCAGTCCAAGGACGAAAAGCAAAGCTGCCACAAATCTTAAAACGTCGAGGAAGTCCATCCGGGTGTGCCGCTCTCAATTCTGCGATGGTGCGCCACATTCTTGGGCGCTCAAAACGTCGTTTGACATTGCCGTTTGAGATTTAAGATCGCGTTAAACGGTTAATGCGGCCACTTGCTTTTGAAGAAAAATGACACCTTTGGGTTACCGTATCGGAAAAAGTAATCCCGCATAAACCCTATCCTGGCACTCTCCGCATCATGATTAGTGGTGAGTATCAACAGGCGCATGAACAGCTTTAAGCTTGCGGTAACGTGGTTTGCTTTCGGGGCAGTCATTGGCGTTGCGTTAATGATGCAACCCATTATCGCGCCAATTTTGCCGAAGGATCCGGGGGATCGTTTGGTCTATGTGTTTAAACGCAGCCTGGCGTTTGCGGGCGGGTCGGCATCTGCGATTGAGCTTTCGGAAACACGTGATGGTTTGGTGATCGAGAATCTCTCATTCGCGAAAGATCTAGACGGGCGTGAAATTGGGTTTTCTGTTGATCGCATTCATCTTGAAAAAGTGGATACCGAACGTGTGGTCGACCTATACCTTGGCCGGACACCCGAGACCGAAGTGGAGTACACGGACACTGGCGTGTTTGCGGATGTCCTGTCGCTCGAAGGGATCGATCTTCGCACCGGTCAGGATTTCGTGAATATAAAATCCGTGCGACTAACCGAGGTCGGCACGGACAACTACCGCAGCTGGCTCGACCCAGAAACCTTTGGCGATGGGGGGTACGCCTCTGTTCTGGCCTTTTTGGTGCTCACCGGGACGGCCCAGTCCGTAACCGCGGATGAGGTCTTCTTCCGCAACGAAAGTACGGTTCCCATTTCCGCGACGATTGATGTTCTCGATGCAAAAGACGTGTCTGCCGGCCAAGTTGGTCGGATGACGGTTGAGAACGTGGTGGCTCAATGGCGCATTGGAAATGGCGTCACCATGGAATCGGCCACCATCAAGACCTTTAATGCGCGGGAGATCGTCAGCGCCGCCGCGGGACAAGACAACGATCTGGACGCCCCGGAAGCCTTGATCTTCGACATCGCGGAGTTTAGCGAATTCTCCGTTCACACACCGGATATTGAGATTGTGCGCATCCCGTCTGGGACGGTGGCGACTTATACGCAATTGGGTCAGATTCCTGTGTCGGCGCGGCTCGAATTGCAGGATCTATCGCTGGACGTGGATGCGATCGAATCGGAAAGCGCGCGCGCCTATTTGCGGGATGCCGGGATTGGGGAGATCTCCGTCGATGCGTCCCTCGCCTATATTTTCGATCGAAACTCCGGTCTTCTGACCATCAAGGATGGGGCCATCACCGTGCCGGATTTGGCCAGGGTCGATATCGATGCTGAGTTTTCGGGCATTCGGCCATCTTGGGACGCGATTTCCGATTTTATCTCGGGCTTGCAGCAATCCCAAATCGTGGGCGCGCAGGCGCGTTTCGAAGACCGTTCAATCGTGGCCCGCTTCAGTGAGAAATGGGCGCGCGACACCAACAAGCAGCCGGAAGATTTTATCCATTTGTTTACCACGCCGGAGAATGACGGTGTAAAGGCGGGCCGTGTAGAAGCCGCGGCGTCTGTTTTGAAAGATTTTCTGAGTACTGAAGAAGCATTAACCATAAATGTTGCGCCGGATCAGCCCGTACCCGTCGAGTTTTTGCTCAGTCGAACGTCTCCGCAGGTTTTCTTGGAAACACTTGCTGTTGATCTGGCGATTGAGGTAACGGCCAGTGGGCAAATTCTTCCCGATTAATACAGTTTTAATTAGTTCCCGACAAAATCGCTAAGTGAATAATCATAGATCCTAACTGATTACTACAGTCTACGGATCAATGATTTGCGCAGCGTAGTGCGCAAGGCGTTTTGTAAAACAGGAAAAGATCGGACGGTTATGAATCTTCTTGGTACTCCGATTTTTGAAATACTCCGTACAAAAATGGGTTGGATTCAAGCGCGGCAAGGCGTGTTGGCTGAAAACGTTGCCAATGCGAATACGCCAGACTTTGTCGCCCGAGACCTAAAGCAATTGTCATTTGACGATTTGCTGTCACCGCCACCGCATGTGGTCGCAGCGCGTGCAACTCATGAAGGGCACATTCCGCTTAAGCCCTCTTCGGCGCAAACGCGGTACAAAATTGAGCGGTCTCCAGACACCGAAGCCAGTCCAACCGGCAACGCCGTGGTACTGGAAGATCAAATGTTGAAAATTTCAGCGAACCAGGCGGACTTTCAAGCGGCATCGACGCTTTATTCCAAAGGTGTCGGCATGTTGCGTATCGCCCTTGGTGGCGGCAAGTAGGTAAGAGTGAGGTCACACGATGGATTTCTTTAAGTCGATTAAACTTGCAGCCGCGGCGATGACAGCCCAAAGCGGGCGTATGCGGATCATCGCGGAAAACATCGCCAATGCCGATTCGACCGCCGACAAGGCGGGGGGCGAGCCCTACCGGCGCAAAGTGCCAGTGTTCAAGAACGAGCTTGACCGCGAAATGGGCTTTAATCGCGTGAAGCTGGCGGACATCACCTATGACAAGTCGGCCTTTGGCCAACGGCTTGATCCGGGCCATCCGGCGGCCGATGAAGACGGATATATCAAGACGTCCAATGTGGACAGTCTGGTGGAGATGGTGGACATGCGCGAAGCGCAAAGGTCCTATGAAGCCAATATGAACGTCATCAAATCGACACGCTCTATGATCGGGCAAACACTCGAACTCTTGCGCCGTTAATCCGTTTCTGGGGAGTGACAGACCATGACCATTGATCCTACAAGCGCTGCCGCCGCTTATGCGAAGATTGCTGAGGCCGCATCTACGTCCGGTGCACCGGCGCCAAAGCAAGATGGACCGAACTTTGCCAATCTTGTGCAAGAAGCGATTGACCAAGTAATGGAAACCGGCCGCGCCAGCGAGCAGAAAATGGCCGAAGGCGTGAATGGTCAAGCGCCTCTCATTGACGTGGTGACGGCTGTCACCACCGCAGAAATGACTCTTGAAACCGTCACGTCGATCCGGGATCGGATGGTGGCGGCGTATCAGGACGTCGTCAAAATGCCGATCTAACAATAAAGTCCAAGACGGCGGGTGGGGAAACGTGACGGGTGCGGAAGTCCTAGACATTGCATATGACGCAATCTGGGTGTTGCTGTGGGTGGCAGGGCCACTCATGATGATCGCCTTGCTTGTGGGCTTGGTGATCGCCTTGGTGCAAGCTTTGACACAGGTTCAGGAAATGACCTTGGTCTTTGTTCCGAAGATCATCGTGATTTTTATCTCGCTGCTGTTGATGCTGCCCTATATGGGCCAGCAATTGGGCGACTTCTCGATGCGCCTCATGGCGCAAATCGCTGCCTACGGGGCGTGACGCGCCCGTGCAGATCCCGCTCACCTTTCTCGAAAGTCCGGCGTTCCAGCCTTATCTCTTTTTCATGGTGTTTATGCGTCTGGGCACCATGATGATGGTGTTTCCGGCCTTCAGTGAGACGGCCATTTCGGTTCGCATTCGGCTTCTTGTGGCGCTTGCCATTACCATTGTGATGGTGCCCTTGGTGGCAGGCACTTATCCGCCGCAGCCAGAGACCATTGCGGGTCTTTTCTTCTTGATGGGCACTGAATTCGCCATTGCCATATTTATCGCCGGGGCGGCGCGTCTCATTATGGCGGCACTTCATACGGCCGGTTTCACCATGGGGTTTCAGACCAGCTTAGCGTTCGCGCAAAATTTCGACCCGACACAAGGCGTACAAAGCGCGCTGATCTCGACGTTTCTGTCGATCGTCGGCATCACGCTCATTTTCACAACGGACCTGCATCACTTAATGATCGCCGCCATGCGCGATAGTTATTTTCTGTTTGCGCCGGGGGCGCCTTTGCCGGTGGGGGACTTTGCAAAAATGGCGACAGCCACCGTGGCGGGGGCCTTCAAGCTGGCCATTCAAATGTCCGCGCCGCTCATAGCTTTTGCCTTGATCTTCAATCTCGGCATGGGCGTGTTGGCGAAACTGATGCCACAAGTGCAGATTTTCTTTGTGGCCATGCCGGCCAATATGCTGGCGGGATTTATCATCATTTCGATTACGCTCAGTGCGGTGATGATCTGGTTCATCGAACATGTGGAGCAGACCATCGGTCTGTTTACGGTGTAATCGATGAGCGGTGATCGTCCCGATGAAAGTCAAAAGACAGAAGAACCAACCGCCAAACGATTAGAGGATGCGCATAAGAAAGGCGACGTCCCCAAATCGCAAGAGATCTCCAACTGGTTCATTTTGGCGGCGGGCACGGCCGCCTTGGTGTTTATGACGGACGGCGTCACATCGCGGGTGACGGAAGCTGTCATGCCGTTTATCGAGTCGCCCCATACGATCCCCACCGATGGGTTTCACATTGTGGAAGCCTCACGTCTGTTGATCCTAGATCTTGTGATCGCTCTCTTGTTTCCTCTGGGGTTGTTTGTGATCGCCGCCATTGCGGGCAATATGATCCAACACCCGCCCATTTTCACGGCGGAGAAGATCCAGCCGAAACTTGAGAAGATCTCGCCCATGAGCGGCTTCAAGCGCCTGTTCGGCACCATGGCGCTGGTCAACTTCGCCAAGGGCCTTGCGAAGCTCACGATCGTTGGGCTTATCGCCACCGCGATCGTGGCGTCGGAGCAAGAACTGCTCATGAATATTCTGCGCTTCGAACTCAACGACACCATGGATGCGATCTTGGCGCTTTCCATTCGCATGATGGGGGGCATTCTGGCGGTTCTCGCGGTGATCGCCATTCTGGATTTTGCCTATCAGCAATTCGATTTCACCAAGCGCCAACGCATGACCAAGCAAGAAGTGAAAGACGAACACAAGCAAATGGAAGGCGATCCCATGGTGAAGGCGCGGTTGCGCCAGATCCGCATGGAACGCTCGCGCCAGCGCATGATGGCGGAAGTGCCGGACGCCTCGGTGGTGATCACCAATCCAACCCACTATGCGGTGGCCTTGAAATACGAATCGGGCACCATGCATGCGCCCTTGGTGGTGGCGAAGGGCGTGGATGCGGTGGCCTTGCGCATTCGCGAAATGGCCGGCGAACACGACGTGCCCATTGTGGAAAACCCGCCTCTGGCGCGGTCGCTCCACGCGTCGGTGGAGTTAGGCGACGAAATCCACCCGGATCACTACAAAGCCGTGGCCGCCGTGATCTCTTATGTGATGCAGAAAAATGCCAACAAATCCCGGGCAAGGACTCATTAACGTTTTTTAACCATAAGTAACCATGCGATGGTGATGGTTAAGGCGACGCGCCCCTCAGCGCAGCGCCCGTTAATGACAGGGAATTCACAGTGTTCGACAGCTTGGAATTGTTTGGGGAGCGTCGGGGCGGCAGAACCTATTACTTAGGCGCAGCCGCGCTGGCGGTGCTGGCAATTGCTGCTTTTGCGGCCTTTTCTGCGGTGGATGAGACGGGGGCTGCCGGCGGGATTTTCTTGGGCGGCATCACCATTCTGGGCATTACGTTGCTCGCCTTCTTCGCCATGGGGCGCCCGCCAGCGGCAGCCACCCAGCGAATCGCCAATCGGGATCTGCTCAAAGCCTTGGGCGAATCATCCCCCGACGCGCTGCTGATTCTGCGCAATGACGGCGCCGTGCTCTATGCCAACCCGGCCTATCGTGAATTGGTGGGCATGACGGATCCGAAGCGGCTGGTGCCGCTCGACCGGGCCTTCGCCGGCTACCCGGAAATTTCAGGCCCCATCTATCGTCTGTCAAAAGCCGTGAAGTCCAATGGCTCGGACACCGAAACGGTGCTCATTCCGGTTGAAGGCGGTGGCACCAAACGCGCGCGCATTTCCGCCCGGCCTATGGACTTTGCCATGAACGGGATTGAGCCCGGCGGCGCGTCCTTTTGGCAGGTGGCGTTTTTGGACGGCACGGACGCCCCGCAAGCGGAGGCCGCTGGTGCGGTCTCCCATTGGCTCGCGCAAGATGCGCTGCCGTGTTTTTCATTGGATGTGCAAGACCGCGTTACCGGCAGCAATAAAGCCGCCCGCACATTACTGGGCAAGGGCGGCCGTGCCGCGCTGTCGGGAAAATACCGGGACCTGTTCGAGACGATCGAGGCCCATGGCGACGGCACCTTCACGGCGACCGTAACGGTAAAGGACGGTACCCAGAAAAATCTGGCCCTTTACGTATCGCCGGACGGACCGGGGGGCACCGCAGGCCGCATTGCCCTGGTGCACGACCTCACTCCCGCTGCCGACAATCCGGTCAAACAGGTGGAGGCGCCGGAAACACCGGCGGGCGTGTTGGAAAACGCCCCCATCGCCATTGCCTGGATTTCAAAGCGCGGCAAGGTGATCCACACCAACACGGCGTGCCGTAATTTACTGGGCGACATTGCCAAGAAAGGCCGCTCCATCACCAGCCTGTTCGACGACGGCTTCCAAAGCGATGTGCGCTTGGCGTTTGAAAAAGCGTTAGAGGGGGGCGAAGCCCATTTGCCGGGTGAAATCCGCCTCAGCACCCAGCGCGACATGTTCAGCCAAGTGTCGGTTCTGCCCGCCGCCATTGATCCGCAGGCGGACAGTGAGGCGGCAGCCATTCTCTATCTGATCGACACGACCGATCAGAAGTCTCTCGAAATTCAATTCGCCCAAAGTCAGAAAATGCAAGCGGTGGGTCAGCTCGCGGGCGGCGTGGCCCACGACTTTAACAACATGCTCACAGCCATGATCGGCTTTTGCGACCTGTTGTTGGCGAAGCACCAGGCGGGCGACCCGTCCTTCGCGGACATCATGCAAATCAAACAGAACGCCAATCGTGCCGCCAATTTGGTGCGGCATTTGTTGGCCTTTTCGCGCCAGCAAACCCTGCGCCCCAGCGTGCTGTGGCTTCCCGACACGCTTGCGAATTTGAAAGATTTGCTGAAGCGTTTGGTGGGCGAAAACGTCACGCTCGAAATCAAACATGACCGCGATGTGGGGCTTGTGAAGGTGGATGAAGGCCAGTTTGAACAGGCCATCATCAATCTGTGTGTGAATGCGCGCGATGCCATGCCCGACGGCGGTGGGGTCACCATCCGTACAGAGAACATCTCCACCGAACAATCGGAAAAACTGGGCCATGCGCTGATGCCGGCGGCGGAATATGTGATGATCGAAGTGGCCGACACGGGCACCGGCATTGCCAAGGAAGATTTAGGCAAGATCTTCGAACCGTTCTTTACCACCAAGGAAGTGGGGCAGGGCACGGGGCTTGGCCTTTCCATGGTCTATGGCGTGGTGAAGCAAACGGGTGGGTTCATCTTCCCGGAAAGCACGGTGGGCAAGGGCACGGCGTTCAAAATCTACCTGCCGCTCCATGTGGAAACCGAAGAAGAAAAAGCCGCCGACACGGCGCAAGCGGAAACGGCCAAGCCGGACCTCACCGGCATGGGCAAGATCTTGCTGGTGGAAGACGAAGAAGCGGTGCGCACCTTCGCCTCTCGTGCGCTGTCCACCCGCGGCTATACGGTGCTGGAAGCGCCCAGCGGCGACATTGCGCTGGACCTGATGAAGGAACAGGGCGGCGAGATCGACCTGGTGGTCAGCGACGTGGTCATGCCCGGCATGCGCGGGCCGACCATGGTGCAAGAGTCCCGGCAATATTGTCCGGATGCCAAAATCATCTTCATTTCCGGCTATACGGAAGACGCTTTCCAGAAGAACCTCGACCCGGATTTGGAATTCGCCTTCCTGCCCAAGCCGTTCAGCCTGAAACAGCTCGCCGAGAAGGTGAAAGAGGTCATGCAGGCGGGGGGTTAGGATCGATGTTGTACTTATAGTTGAGTTAGTGCCAACAAATTGTTTCGAAAATAGAGCTAGAAGCAATATGCTTGCAAAATGGTGTTTTCGCGAAAAATTCAACTGATAGATGAGTATCTAGGAGTGCCCAAGAAGCTAGCGGATGGAATTCCGGTATGGGAGAAGTCTTCGTGGAAAAATGAGCTCCAAGCAATCTGGCTGATTGACGAAGAAGATGGTAGCACCAGGTCCCAACTTCGGTTCAAGACACGCGTTGGAAATCGAAAGTGGCCGAGTGTATCCCTGATATTTCGTAACGATCAAGTTTGTCGGGTTGATTTGGCCCCCGATCACATAGTTAAGAGAAACCCACCATGGGCAATTGGAGTGGGGCTTCCTGCCAAAATTTCTGGTTCTCATATCCATGCATGGAACGATAACAAAGAGCACATAAGATCTTCCAATGTCTGGGAAATCTCGGCACGCAGAAATCTGAAACCTCAAATCTCACGATTACCTCACGCGCTGGCTTACTTGGCAGATGAGATTAAGCTAGACTTAACCAACGAACAAAGACAGTTTGACATTCCTCCTCAAAGCGATTTGTTCGATTTGGAGTGAGTTATGGCATTTCAAGAAATAAAGTTAGCGCTCGAGAAGCTCCACGAAGTTAGCGAAACACCGGAAGGGGTGTGTTTGCAGACGACCTGTCTTTATCCTTCGTTTAGTCCGGTTGAGGTTTTTATCGTTAAGTTTGGCGACGGATACCATGTTCATGATGGGGGTGCTTCTAGGGCAATTGCCTGGGAACACGGTCGTGATTTTGCTTTAGTGGATCGTCAGTTGAAAAAGGAAGCCGGTCGTTTTGGTGTGGATTACAAAAAAGGGCGCCTACTGATAAAAATACCATCGGCTGAATGGCTAGAGAGCGCTATATTGTCGGTTTCAAACGCGGCGTCTGTTGGTGTTTTGCGTTCAGTTGAAAAGATTGTGAAGGTTTCCGAAGAAACTTTGCGGTCGCGAATGCGCAAAGTTCTCCTAAAACACGTTCCCGAAAAGAATGTCGCTCTTGAGTATGAGTTCATCGGAACCAGCGGCAAACACCATAAATTTGATTTCGCAATCACCGGAAATGGACAGCCGAAAACACTGATTGATGCCGTCGCTCCATTCCACATTTCTATCGCGTCAAAGTATGTTGCTTTCGCGGACCTCCAGTCAGGGCCAGAACTGGATGGCTATGTGGTCTATGACAACAACATAGAAGACTCAGATAAAGCACTGCTCCAACAGGTTGCTCAGGTCGTACCCTTGTCCGGCTTTGACAAAACAGCGACACGTCTGGCGCGAGCAGATTAGTCCCCTGGGTGATTCCCTCGGGCGCCGGTGACGTCAGGCTTTGCAACGCGTTGCAAATTACCGGAACAAATAAAAAACATGGTCCCAATAGACAAATAAATACAATGCCTTAAAAAGGCGGTTGCCAAGCGGAACAAAACATGTACATTGCGTTCATTGCATCGATTCAACCGCTGTGAAATAAGAGGGTCCGGCTCATGTCGAAGAATGTCGTCAAACTCCACGAAAGCGATTCCATGGACAAGAAAAAGGCCCTAGACGCGGCGCTCAGCCAGATCGAACGGGCATTCGGTAAGGGCTCCGTCATGAAATTGGGTGGTGCCGAAAGCGTCGTAGAAATTGAGTCCATTCCCACGGGATCTCTGGGCCTGGATATCGCCCTGGGGATTGGCGGCCTGCCGCGTGGCCGGGTGATTGAAGTCTATGGGCCGGAATCTTCCGGTAAAACCACCTTGGCGCTGCATTGTGTGGCGGAAGCCCAGAAAAAGGGCGGCATTTGCGCCTTTGTGGATGCGGAACACGCGCTCGACCCGATCTATGCCCGCAAGCTGGGTGTAGATATCAACGAATTACTGATTTCTCAGCCGGATACAGGCGAACAGGCCCTTGAAATCACGGACACGCTGGTCCGCTCCGGCGCTTGTGACGTGGTGGTTGTGGACTCGGTGGCGGCCTTGACCCCGCGCGCGGAACTGGAAGGCGAAATGGGCGATCAATTGCCTGGTCTTCAGGCCCGCTTGATGAGCCAGGCCTTACGTAAGCTTACGGGTTCCATCTCCCGCTCCAACTGCATGGTGATCTTCATCAACCAGATCCGCATGAAGATCGGTGTGATGTTCGGCAACCCGGAAACCACCACGGGCGGCAACGCGCTGAAGTTTTATTCCTCTGTGCGTTTGGATATTCGGCGCATCGGGGCGATCAAAGATAAAGACGAAGTGGTCGGTAACCAGACCCGCGTAAAAGTGGTCAAGAACAAAGTGGCGCCACCCTTCAAGATGGTCGAATTCGACATCATGTATGGGGAAGGCATCTCTAAAACCGGTGAATTGCTTGACTTAGGCGTCAAAGCTGGGGTGATCGAAAAATCCGGTGCGTGGTATTCCCATGACAGCCAGCGCATCGGTCAGGGGCGGGAGAATGCGAAGACATTCCTCGCCGAAAATCCTGACATTGCCTCCACCATCGAACGCGCCGTCCGCGAAAATGCGGGCCTCGTGGTCGCGGATCTGCCGCCGGGTGAAGCCGAAAAGGCGGAAAAAGACGACGAAGATAACGACGACATGCTGAAAGAGGCGTAACCCGCCTCTCAGCCAACTGCCAATCCAAGAACCCTTGTGCCCCTGCACCATAGGCGCTGCTGCGTATCGCGGCGCCTTTTTTATTTGCGCGCCGCTATCCCCAAAAACCGCGGGCACTTTTTGGCACGGCGCGGCTCTTTGGTTTGTGGATTTTCCCGCCTCTTCCGGTCGTCATCCTCGCGCCGGCGGCGCGGGGATCCAGATCTGGCTCTCGGTATATATGAACCTCAGACCTGGATTACCGGGGCGTGCGGCCTGGACGGCCGCTTACCGGGTAATAACGTTGTTTGAGATGAGCAAGAACGCGGCGCGCCAGCCTCTGCGACGCCGGGGATCCACTCTCAAATCGCCGCGTCGATGCGGTTCAATTCCTGTCCAAGCTGCGCTGTGGATTGGATCCCCGCCCATTGGCGGGGATGACGATGGCGAGCGCGGATCGGCGAGTGTGCTGTTCTATTCCCCGGTGTCATCCCGCATCAGGTGCGGGATGACGGTTGCAGGGGTGGAAACACGCGACCCACTGAGAAAGGCCTGTGTTCATTCTGAAAAGCCGCGAATATGCTGGGCTGACCCCGCATCAGTCTGCTGGACAAAACGCCGAGTCCCCAGGTAAAAGCGCTAGTTGATGCCAGGTGCGCGGTTGGTGCCTGCTGCCCATGGCCTCAGTGATTTCGGCACGCAGAAGCGGTATATCTCACCCATGTCTACTTTGAATGAAATTCGCGCAGCCTTTCTCAAATTCTTTGAGGACCAAGGTCATGCTGTCGTGCCGTCCGGGTCTCTTGTCCCGAAAAACGATCCCACCCTGTTGTTCACCAATGCGGGCATGGTGCCGTTTAAAAACGTCTTCACGGGCCATGAGAAGCGCGATTATGTGCGCGCCACATCGTCCCAGAAATGTGTGCGCGCGGGCGGTAAACACAATGACCTTGACAATGTGGGCTATACCGCACGCCACCACACTTTCTTTGAAATGTTGGGTAACTTTTCCTTTGGCGATTATTTCAAGGAAGGCGCCATTGACTATGCCTGGCGTTTGATCACGAAGGACTACGACATCTCGCCGGACCGCCTGCTGGTCACGGTCTTCGCGGAAGATGACGAAGCCTTCGACATTTGGAAAAAAATCACCGGCTTCGACGACAGCAAGATCATCCGCATACCTACATCGGACAATTTCTGGTCCATGGGGGAAACTGGGCCTTGTGGTCCGTGTTCGGAGATTTTCTTTGACCACGGTGAGCACATTCACGGCGGACCTCCCGGCAGCCCCGATGAGGATGGCGATCGTTTTGTGGAAATTTGGAACTTGGTGTTCATGCAATATGACCAGGTTACCAAAGAAGAACGCCAAAACCTGCCAAAGCCGTCCATCGACACGGGCATGGGTCTGGAACGCATTGCGGCGGTGTTGCAGGGCGTGCACGATAATTACGACACGGACCTCTTCAAAAACATCATTCGCGCGTCGGAAGAAGCCGCCGGCGTCGATCCGCAAGATCAGCACAAGGTGAGCCACCGGGTGATTGCGGATCATTTACGGTCGTCCAGTTTCCTGATCGCAGACGGCGTTCTGCCGGCCAATGAAGGGCGTGGGTATGTCTTACGGCGGATCATGCGCCGCGCCATGCGTCATGCCCATTTGATCGGGACGCCCGACCCACTGCTGCACCGCCTGGTGCCCACACTGGTGGGCAACATGGGGGCGGCCTTCCCGGAACTGCAGCGGGCAGAGGCGTTGATCTCTGAAACGCTCAAGCTTGAAGAAGAACGCTTCCGTCAAACGCTCGAACGCGGCCTCAAGCTGTTGGATGAAACCGCGGCGGATCTGAAACAAGGCGACAGCCTTGATGGGGAACTCGCCTTCAAACTTTACGACACCTATGGCTTTCCGCTCGACCTGACGGAAGATGCGTTGCGCAATCGCGGCATTGGCGTCGACACCGATGGCTTCAATGCCGCCATGGAACGCCAGCGCGCCGAAGCCCGCGCGGCCTGGGCCGGGTCCGGTGAAACGGCCGATGAAACTTATTGGTTCGATGTGCGCAGCGAACATGGGGCCACGGAATTCCTGGGCTACACCGCCACGGAAGCCGAAGGTCAGATCGTGGCGCTCAGTGCCGATGGTGCTCTGGTCGATAAGATCGATGCGGGTACGGAAGCGAAAATCGCCACCAACCAAACCCCGTTCTATGGAGAATCCGGCGGTCAATGCGGCGACACCGGCGTTATTCGTGGAAATGACGGCGCGGAATTTGTCGTCACCGACACACGCAAAGCCGCCGGCGATTTGCACATTCACGTGGGCAAGGTCACATCCGGCACCTTTTCGGTGAACGATGTGGTGTTCCAAGAAGTGGACAATGGCCGCCGCGCCCATACGCGCAGCAATCACTCCGCGACACACTTGTTGCATGCGGCCTTGCGCCATGCGCTGGGCGATCACGTCACGCAAAAGGGCTCTTATGTGGGGCCCGACCGCTTGCGCTTTGACTTCAGCCATCAAAAGGCCATGACGGCGGAAGAACTGCAAGCCGTGGAAGACGAAGTGAACCGTGTCATTCTGCAAAACGGTGAAGTGGAAACGCGCCTCATGCAGCCCGACGATGCCATCAAGGCAGGTGCCATGGCCCTGTTCGGGGAAAAATATGGCGAGGAAGTTCGTGTGCTGACCATGGGCGATGATCTGGCCGATGCCTCCAAGCCCTATTCGGTGGAACTGTGCGGCGGCACCCATGTGGACCGCGTGGGCAACATCGCCCTGTTCAAGATCATCACCGAAAGTGCTGTGTCTTCCGGCGTACGCCGCATTGAAGCGGTGACGGGGGAGGGCGCGCGGGCGTTCTACGAATCCATGTTGGGCTATGGGCGCGATGCCGCGGCCATTCTGAAGTCCACACCGGCGGATCTACCCACGCGCGTTGCAGCCCTGTTGGACGAACGCAAAAAACTTGAAAAAGAATTGGCAGAGGCGCGCAAGGCGCTTGCCTTGGGGGGCGGCAGCGGCCCGGCGGAAGAGGTGGAAGAAATCGGCGACATCAAAATCATCGCGCGCGTGGTCGATGGGGCCATCCCAAAAGAACTGCGCGGCCTGATCGACGACGCCAAGAAGAAATTGGGTTCCGGCGTGGTCGCGCTGGCGTGCGCTAATGAGGGCAAGGCGGCGCTGGCGGTGGGAGTTACCGACGACCTCAAAGACAAGATCAGCGCCGTGGACCTTGTGCGCGCCGGTGTCGGCTTTGTGGGCGGCAAAGGCGGTGGCGGACGGCCGGACATGGCCCAAGCAGGCGGACCGGACGGCGACAAAGTAGACGACGCCTTAAACGGCATTAAAGAGGCGCTGCGCAATCAGCTCGCACCGGCTTGACGGACACGGCCCACCAGTCAAAACCCCTTAAAGACCGCCTGTTCACCATTTTAGAAGCGGGCAAAACGGAAGACCGTGAAAGCGTGCTGTTTGATGCCTTCATGGTGACGCTTATTCTGGCGAATGCGGTTGCGTTTTCCGCCGAAACCGTCGACGAAATTTATACGGCTTATGGACCGCATCTCGAACTGTTCAATGTGGTTTCCGTTTTCATCTTTACGGTCGAATATGGTTTGCGACTGTGGGTGTGCACCAATCATGCGCCGCTGAAGCGCTACCATCCGGTCACGGCACGGCTGCGCTTTGCGACCAATCCGGCCATGATTGTCGATTTGCTGGCAATCTTGCCGTTCTATCTGTCGTTTCTGTTCGCGATGGATTTGCGGGTGCTGCGCCTGTTCCGATTGGTACGTCTGTTAAAGCTCGCACGCTTCTCGCCCGCATTGGTCACCTTGCGCAATGTGTTTGTGGAAGAACGCCGCGCGCTGGCCGGTGCGTTGGTGGTGATGATGTCCCTATTGCTGATTTCATCCACGCTGATGTATTTCGCGGAACAAGATGCGCAACCGGAGGCCTTCGGCAGCGTGCCCGCCGCCATGTGGTGGGCGCTCGCGACGCTCACAACAGTGGGCTATGGCGATGTGGTGCCCATCACCACTTTCGGAAAACTTTTGGGCGCGCTGGTGATGGTGATGGGCCTTGGCATGTTCGCGTTGCCCATTGGCATCATCGCCACGGGCTATGTGAACGAGGCCCATCGGCGCGAATTCGTCGTCACATGGGGCATGGTGGCGCGTGTGCCGCTGTTTTCCAAACTGGATGCGTTGGAGATTGCCGAGATCACGCGCATTCTGGAATCGCGCGTCGTGCCCGAAGGTGAAATCATCGTGCGTTCGGGCGACACAGCCGAACGGCTCTATTTCATTTCATCCGGTGAAGTGGATGTGCGTTTTAAAGGAAAAACGATCAAGCTTGTGGATGGTGATTTTTTTGGCGAGATCGCGCTGATTAAAGAAACCACGCATCTTGCCGACATTGTGGCCTGCACCCGCTGCAACTTGCTGCTCATCGAATCGGATTCTTTTGCGGGCCTAATGCGCCGCAATCAGGAACTGCATGACGCGGTGATCGCGGTCGCTGACGAACGGCTCGAACTCGCCAATCTCAGTGAGACCGGCGATCCCGCCATCGAACAAAAGAATGAGTAGTGTTCCCCGCGTGCTCAGCCCATGGCCTTTTGCAGGTTCTCGTCCACCTTGTCGAGGAAGCCGGTGGTTGAGAGCCATTTTTGTTCAGAGCCAACCAACAGCGCCAAGTCTTTGGTCATGTAGCCGCTTTCCACGGTGCTGACGCACACTTTCTCAAGCGTCTCCGCGAAATTCGCAAGCTGCGGGTTGTCGTCCAGCTTCGCGCGGTGGGCAAGACCCCGTGTCCAGGCAAAGATCGACGCAATGGAATTGGTGGACGTTTCTTCGCCCCGCTGATGCGCACGGTAGTGGCGCGTGACCGTGCCGTGGGCGGCTTCTGATTCAACCGTGCGGCCGTCAGGAGACCGCAACACACTGGTCATGAGGCCAAGCGATCCGAAGCCTTGGGCAACGGTGTCGGACTGCACGTCGCCATCATAGTTCTTACAGGCCCAGATAAATTCGCCGTTCCACTTCAACGCCGCCGCAACCATGTCGTCGATCAAACGGTGTTCGTAATGAATGCCTTTTGCTTCGAACTGTTCTTTAAACTCCGTGTCGAAAACTTCCTGGAACAGATCTTTGAAGCGGCCGTCATAGGCTTTGAGAATGGTGTTCTTGGTCGACATGTAAACCGGCCATCCGCGATCGAGGCCGAAGCTCATGCTGGCGCGCGCGAAGTCACGAATGGAGTCATCAAGATTGTACATGCCCATGGCGACGCCGCCGCCGGGGAAATCAAACACGTCGAATTCCATTACCTCGCCGCCATCCGCCGGCGTGAAGGTCATGGTCAATTTGCCTTTGCCCGGCACAACGAAATCGGTCGCGCGATATTGGTCGCCAAACGCGTGGCGCCCGATCACAATCGGCGCTGTCCACCCGGGCACCAATCGCGGCACGTTGCGGCAAATAATCGGTTCGCGGAAGACGGTACCCCCCAGAATATTCCGGATCGTTCCGTTGGGGGACCGCCACATCTTTTTGAGGCCAAATTCTTCGACGCGCGCTTCATCCGGTGTGATGGTCGCGCATTTGACGCCGACACCATATTGTTTGATCGCTTCGGCACAATCGATCGTTATCTGATCGTCGGTTTCGTCGCGCGATTCAATGCCTAGATCGTAATATTTAAGATCGATATCCAAATAGGGGTGAATGAACTTCTTTTTGATGAGGTCCCAGATAATCCGAGTCATCTCGTCGCCGTCGAGTTCGACAACTGGGTTTTCCACTTTAATTTTGCTCATGAAAGGGCCTCACAAAGCTGATCCGTCATTGATGTCCATTTTGTACCGCAGAATCTGGTACGTGGGGAGAGATTCACCCTATAGCACCGTAAAAGACTTGGTAAAAGACCGGGGACCATGAAGGGTTATAGGTTTGTATGAAAAAGCATCAAGGGCGGGTCATTCATGGCCGGAACGGATAGAAGTCTAGAGTCTAAACGGGGGGGTCCGACAATTATATTGGTGGATCCTCAGATGGGCGAAAATATCGGCGCCACGGCGCGGGCCATGTACAATTTTGGCCTCACGGATTTGCGCATTGTACGGCCGCGCGATGGTTGGCCCAATTCCCGCGCCATTGCAAATGCATCGGGGGCGACCCTCGTGATTGAGGGCGCTCGCGTCTTTGACACGGTTCCCGATGCCATTGCCGATTTACATCATGTCTTTGCCGCCACGGCACGGCCGCGCGACATGGTGAAAGAAGTTGTCACCCCTAGGCGTGCCGCCGAACAATTGCAGGAAAACAGGCGAAACAACATACGAAGTGGCATTTTACTTGGGGGCGAACGGGCCGGATTGTCGAATGACGATCTTGTCAGCGCAAAAACAATCATCACCATTCCCACAAATCCGTCTTTTGCATCCTTGAACCTCGCGCAAGCAGCGTTGTTGATTTCCTATGAGTATTTCGCGCTCGCAGATGACACGCCGGATGCTTTTGTATCGGATTTCGACACGCGGCCTGCAACCGCGCAGGAAATGAATGGGTTATTTGAGCATTTGGAAAGCGAATTGCTCACGTCTGGTTTTCTGTTTCCGCCCGAAAAAACACCAACCATGAAAAGGAACATTAGAAACATGCTTCACCGCGCGAATCTGACGGAACAAGATGTTCGGTCTTTGCGGGGCATGATCGTTTCATTGGCACAGGGACGAACAAACAAGAGCAACATGTAAAGTGTTAATGCAGGCCGCAAAACATTGCCGTTAAACCGCACGCAAACGCCGCATTGGGGAGTTGTGTTTTCGCTGCTGGTGCACTTTGTGACGCATGTTTAGAGTTTTTTCTTGACTTGAGTGTTAAATGTTTGACATGCGTTAATTTGTTCGTATATTACGCGCCTTTTGAACGGGCGGCGATCTCACGGCGCCCGTCTTTTTTAACAGACAATCGGTTCACAAATGTCGAGAAGACAGAACGCAAAATATAAGATCGACCGCCGCCTGGGCGAAAACATTTGGGGACGCCCCAAAAGCCCCGTAAATCGGCGCGAATACGGTCCGGGCCAACACGGCCAACGCCGTCGGTCCAAATTGTCGGACTTCGGCACACAGTTGCAGGCCAAGCAGAAGCTTAAAGGTCACTACGGAAACATTACCGAGAAACAATTCCGCCGCATTTATGATGAAGCGGTGCGTCGTCGCGGCGATACAGGTGAAAATCTTGTCGGCCTGCTGGAACGGCGGTTGGATGCTGTTGTTTACCGGTCGAAGTTTGTTCCAACGGTTTTTGCAGCGCGGCAGTTCATTAACCATGGACACGTCACTGTGAATGGTCAGCGGGTCAACATTTCCAGCTATCGCGTTCGCGAAGGCGATGTTGTGGAAGTAAAAGAAAAGTCGCGGCAAATGCCATTGGTGTTGGAAGCGGCACAAAGCCCGGAACGGGACACGCCGGATTATCTCGACGTCGATCTGGACAAAATGAAAGCGACTTTCGTGCGCGTTCCAAAACTGATGGACGTGCCTTATCCGGTCCAAATGGAACCGAACCTGGTGATCGAATTTTATTCTCGCTAATCGCGCGTGCCAGACACAAAAAAGGGCTTCCGGAGAAATCGGGAAGCCCTTTTTGTTATGGAATCGGTGATTAGGCGGCTTGCAGCGCAATGCCTTTTTCTTCCAGGAACGTGCGCAATTCGCCTTCTTCAAACATTTCGCGGACGATGTCGCAGCCGCCGACGAATTCGCCTTTCACATAGAGTTGCGGAATGGTCGGCCAGCTTGAGAAGTCTTTAATGCCGTGACGCACGTCTTCGTCTTCCAAGACGTTGACGCCTTTAAACTGCACACCGAGATAGCTGAGGATCTGAACCACCGTCGATGAAAACCCACATTGCGGGAAAAGAGGTGTTCCCTTCATAAACAGGACCACGTCCTGTTCGCCAATATGTTCTTTGATGCGATCAAATACGGGATTGTCACTCATGGGTCAGACCTTTCTCGTCCGAATTACTCAATAAGTCTTGTTTTTACACCTAAGCATCCTGGGCTTGCCGGTCAAGCTGGCGCCATTGTTATTCAGGTGTGCTTGTTTGCAGGGCAAGGGCGTGTAATTCCCCGCCCATACGTCCTTTCAGGGCCTGATAAACCATTTGATGCTGCTGCACACGGGATTTTCCAGCAAAAGACGCCGACACCACATGCGCCGCATAATGGTCGCCATCACCTTTGAGATCTTTAATGGTGACCTCCGCATCGGGAAGGGCTTCCTTGATCATTTGTTCGATTTCGCCTGCTTCCATCGGCATGCGCAGATTCCTTCTCAGCGGTCTTCTAAGACGCCATCAAGTCCGGGAGCCAATTTTCACTCGCGGCGCGCAGCGTTTCAATGGAAATAGGAGGCAAACCGTCAATTACCAGGTGCTTTCCGCCCGTTAACCCTAGTCTTTGAAGGGGTATTCCCGCACGGGCGGCGGCTGCTTCAAGGTTCTGGCTGTTTACGTCCGCGACTTCCAGAAGGTATCGCGCCTGGTCTTCGCCAAAGAGGACGTGCCAAAACTGGCCGCCGATCGCATCTGTGCGAATGTCAGCACCCATTGTCCCGCCAAGCGCCATTTCAGCGAGAGCGACCAACAAGCCGCCGTCCGACACATCATGGCAGGCGAGAACGTGTTCGCTTTCGATCTGCGCGCGAACGAAATCACCATTGGTTTTTTCGATCAAAAGATCGACCGAAGGCGCCCCCCCGGCTTCCACTTTCGCGATCTCCCGCAAGAAAAGGCTTTGGCCCAAATGACCGTCTGTGGTCCCGACCAGGTAGATCGCGCTTCCTTCACTTTTGAAAGCGATTGTCGCGCTGTGGTTGATGTTCCGGAGCAACCCCAGTCCGCCGACGGCGGGTGTGGGGGGGATCGCTTCGCCGTTCGTTTCGTTATAGAGCGACACGTTTCCAGAAACGACCGGGAAGTCGAGCGCGTCACACGCGGCCGCCATGCCTTCAATGCATCCTGCAAACTGGCCCATAATGTCGGGACGTTCCGGGTTGCCGAAGTTGAGGCAATCGGTAATGGCCAGCGGTTGCGCGCCAACAGCGGTCAGATTGCGCCACGCCTCGGCAACGGCTTGTTTGCCCCCTTCAAAGGGGTTTGCCTTGCAATAGCGGGGTGTCACATCGGTGGAAATGGCCAGCGCTTTGTCGGACGAGCCCACACGCACAACGGCGGCATCGCCTCCGGGTTTTTGAATGGTGTTGGCCATGACCGAATGATCATATTGCTCCCAAATCCAGCGGCGGCTCGCAAGGTCAGGCGATCCGAGCAGGGTGACAAGAACATCTTCCAATTGCGCGCGATCCGGCAAGGTCACCTCCGGCAGGTCGGCACTTTGCGTCACGGTTTCCCACGGCCGTTTGTAACTGGGGGCTTGTTCCGTGAGGGGATCAAGCGGAAGGTCGGCGACAATTTCGCCTTGATGGGTCAGCACAAGGTGTTGCGTGTCGGTCACTTTACCGATGATGGCGAAATCCAGCTCCCACTTGCGGAAGATTGCTTCTGCCGCTTCTTCGCTGCCGGGTTTTAGAACCATCAGCATACGTTCCTGGCTTTCCGACAGCATCATTTCGTAAGGTGTCATGCCGGTTTCGCGTGTGGGAACATTGTCAAGGTTCAGTTCGATCCCCACTTGTCCCTTGCTCGCCATTTCGACCGAAGAGGAGGTGAGGCCCGCCGCCCCCATATCTTGAATGGCGACAATGGCGTCGCTGGACATAAGTTCCAGGCACGCTTCCAGCAGAAGTTTTTCCGTAAACGGATCGCCGACTTGAACCGTTGGGCGTTTTTCTTCCGATTGGTCGTCAAATTCCGCCGAGGCCATGGTCGCGCCATGGATGCCGTCGCGGCCGGTTTTGGAGCCTACATACACCACCGGATTTCCGATACCCGCGGCGGCCGAATAGAAAATCTTGTCGGTTTTCGCGACACCAACGGTCATAGCGTTGACGAGGATATTGCCGTTATAGCCTGCGTGAAAATTCACTTCCCCGCCAACCGTTGGCACGCCCATGCAATTACCATAACCGCCAATGCCGGACACCACACCGCTGACGAGATAACGTGTCTTTGGGTGGTCAGGCGATCCAAACCGAAGGGCATTCATATTCGCGACCGGACGCGCGCCCATGGTGAACACATCACGCATGATCCCGCCCACACCGGTGGCCGCCCCTTGATAGGGTTCGATGAAGGACGGGTGGTTATGACTTTCCATCTTGAAGATGGCGGCGTCGCCGTCGCCAATGTCCACGACGCCGGCGTTCTCGCCCGGCCCTTGGATCACCTGCGGGCCGGTGGTGGGCAGTTTCTTCAGCCACACGCGAGAGGATTTGTAGGAGCAATGTTCGCTCCACATCACCGAAAATATCCCAAGTTCCGTCAAATTGGGCGTTCGGCCCATATGTTTTTTGACCAGCTCGTATTCTTCGTCGGTCAGCCCGTGGTCGCGCACAATGTCGGGGGTGATGTCAGTCACGATAGGGTTTCCAAAAGGCTTTGAAACATGGGTAGTCCATCGACACCGCCGTGCAATGGATCAACGGCGCGTTCAGGGTGCGGCATCAGGCCAAGGACATTGCCTTGCTTGTTCGTAATGCCCGCGATGTTATTGCGCGATCCGTTCGGATTGGCTTTATCCGTCATGTTCGCGTTTTCATCTGTGTACCGAAAGATAATTTGTTGTTCGTCTTCCAGCGCCGCCAATGCATCGTCAGAGGCAAAATAATTCCCTTCATGATGTGCCACCGGGATGCGCAGGACCGACCCATCCGCATAGGTGTGGGTGAAGGGGGTATTCGTCCGTTCGAGCTTTAAATGGACATCGCGGCACACGAATTTGAGATTGGCGTTTTGCAGCATGGCGCCGGGCAGCAAGCCGGTTTCCAACAAAATCTGAAAGCCATTGCAGATCCCGAGTATATGGGCGCCGGCGTCCGCCCGGCGCACCACATCGCGCATGATGGATGTTTTGGCGGCCATGGCCCCACAGCGCAGATAATCCCCATAGGAAAATCCGCCCGGCAAAACGATAAGGTCCACATCAGGCAGGCTGCTGTCGCCATGCCACACCATGTCAGGTGCGGTGCCTGTTACGATTTCCAAAGCCCGCGCCACATCCTGATCGCAGTTTGAGGCGGGAAAAACAACAACGGCAGCGCGCATGCGGCTATCCCTCGATGTCGATGGAATAGTCCTCGATCACCGTATTCGCGAGGAGCTTGCGGCACATGTCGTCCACTTGGGATTTTGCGGTTTCTTTGTCGGTGTGACCCAAGTCAATCTCGAGGAACTTGCCTTGGCGAACGCCATCCACATTGTCGAAACCAAGGGTCTTGAGGGCGTGTTCGATGGCTTTGCCTTGTGGGTCCAGCACGCCATTTTTAAGGGTTACGTGAATGCGTGCTTTCATTTTACCAACATCGGACCTCGTCTAGTAGATTGATTGCCTTCCGGCATGATGCCGAGCCGCTGCGCCACTTCCTGATAGGCTTCCGTGACACCGCCCAAGTCCCGGCGGAAACGATCTTTGTCGAGCTTTTCGTTTGTATCCACGTCCCACAGGCGGCACGAATCCGGACTAATTTCGTCCGCCAGGACGATGCGCATGGTTTCGTTTTCCCACAGCCGCCCAAATTCGAGCTTGAAATCCACCAAACGAATGCCGATCCCTAAGAACAAACCGATCATGAAATCATTGATGCGCAAGGCCAGCGCCATGATGTCGTCGATTTCCTGCGGCGTTGCCCAGCCAAAGGCGGTGACGTGTTCTTCGGAGACGATCGGATCGCCCAGCTCGTCTGACTTATAATAAAACTCAATGATCGATCGGGGAAGTTGCGTGCCCTCGGGAATGCCCAAACGTTTCGCGATGGAACCCGCCGCGATGTTCCGGACCACAACTTCAATCGGCACGATCTCAACTTCGCGGATCAACTGCTCGCGCATATTGAGGCGCTTCACAAAATGGGTGGGTACCCCAATATTGTGCAACTGCGTCATGATGTATTCGGAAATGCGATTATTGAGGACGCCCTTACCTTCGATGGTGGCGCTTTTTTTATTGTCGAAAGCCGTTACATCATCTTTGAAATGCTGCACCAGGGTGCCCGGTTCCGGTCCTTCGTACAGGACTTTGGCTTTGCCTTCATAAACGCGTCTTCGCCGGCCCATATGCTTTTTCCCCGTTGAGCGATGTGGTCGATCAGCGATCTTTTTATTCGCGGCGATCGACGGAAAACAAAAACCCCCTTCACGCAGAAAAGGGGGGCGAACGATCAACTTTCCATGTTCAGAATCATCTGTGAGGGATCTCGCGCGACCCTAGCGCACACCGCTGATTCTGACAATCAATCTTCGTTAACGACTAAAAAATCCATTGATTTGATCAGCAGGTGATACTTCAAATTGACCGTCTAAGTCACTATATTATTTGGTATAATTTATTGGATCTTGCGCTTGTCAGGGTGATGGGCTTAGTAGGGGCCGCCGGCCTCGCAAGGCCTTTGATCCACCGCGCGGGAAAGCGTTAGCCTCACTTGGAGTAAACACCTATGGCCAGTTTCGACGATCGTAAAAAAGGGTTCGAAAACAAATTCGCCCATGACGAAGAAATGAAGTTTAAGGCGGAAGCGCGTCGCAACAAATTGCTTGGGTTATGGGCGGCGGAAAAACTCGGCCTCACCGGCGACGAGGCCGAATCCTACGCGAAAGAAGTTGTGAAATCAGACTTCGAAGAACCGGGCGACGAAGATGTGTTCCGGAAAGTGCGCGGTGATTTCGATGCCAAAAAGGTCGATCAATCGGACCATCAAATTCGACGCCAAATGGAAGATTTGATGGTCACGGCAATGCAGCAAATTTCCGAAGAATAAGTTTTCTCCCGCTGGCGCGCTGAATCGGTTTACGGCGCGCCAAAAACCCTCTCGAAAATCGTGTCCACATGTTTCAAGTGGTAATCGAGATTGAAAAGGCCCTCTAAGGCTTCATCCGACAAGGCCGCCGAAACGTCTTTGTCTTTCTTCAGCAGATCCAAGAACTGGCCTTCGCCGCGCCAAACCGGCATCGCATTGCGTTGAACCAAGCGATACGCATCCTCTCGGGAAACACCCGCCTGGGTCAAGGCCAGCAAGACCCGTTGTGAATGCACAAGGCCGCCAAGCTGGTCCAAGTTCTTTTGCATGTTCTCGGGATAAACCACCAGCTTGTCGATCACGCCGGTAAGCCGCGCAAGGGCGAAGTCCAGTGTGATGGTGGCGTCGGGGCCGATCATCCGTTCAACGCTGGAATGCGAGATGTCGCGTTCATGCCACAGCGCCACATTTTCCATGGCGGGAAGGGCATAGGCGCGCACCATACGGGCTAGTCCGGTGAGGTTTTCGGTCAACACCGGATTGCGCTTGTGGGGCATGGCGGAAGACCCTTTTTGGCCTTCGCTGAAATATTCTTCGGCTTCCAACACTTCGGTGCGCTGCAGGTGCCTGATTTCTGTGGCGATGCGCTCAACCGAACTGGCGATAACGCCTAGTGTTGCAAAGAACATGGCATGCCGGTCGCGGGGAATGACCTGTGTCGACACAGGCTCAGATGTAAGGCCCAGTTTCTCGGCCACATGGGCTTCGACCTTTGGATCGATATTCGCGAAAGTACCCACCGCACCGGAAATCGCGCAGGTGGCGATATCTTCGCGGGCGTTTTGCAGACGCGTTCGGTTGCGGTCGAACTCCGCATAGGCTTGGGCGAGCTTGACACCGAAGGTGGTCGGTTCCGCATGAATGCCATGGCTGCGGCCGATGCAAACGGTCAGTCTGTGTTCTTCGGCGCGTTTTTTCAGCGCCGCCAGCAAATCATCCAAATCCGCCAGCAGAATGTCCGCGGCGCGGGTCAGCTGCACATTCAAACAGGTATCCAGAACGTCCGATGACGTCATGCCCTGGTGCAGAAAGCGCGCTTCGGGCCCCACATGTTCCGCCACATTGGTGAGGAAGGCGATGACGTCGTGCTTCACCTCCGCTTCGATGGCGTCGATGCGGTCCACTTCGAATTTGCCGCGGTCCCACACCGCTTTCGCAGCGTCTTTTGGCACAACCCCCAGCTCCGCCATGGCATCGCAGGCATGGGCTTCGATGTCGAGCCAGATTTGGAATTTCGATTCGGGCGCCCAAAGCGCGGTCATCTCCGGTCGTGCGTAACGCGGGATCATAGGAACCTCGGAGTCTTTAGTGATGAGACCGCTGCTTCTAGAGCATTTAGCGGCTCTGCAAAAGGGGGCGCGTCAAAGAAGCCCTGACCCGCGAAAACTCACATGCTTGCCGCGGGCAATAACTAAGTGATCGTGGATTTGGATTCCCAGTGAGTCGCCCGCCTTCGCGATCTGTTTGGTCATGGCCACATCCGCGTCCGATGGGGTCGGATCGCCGCTGGGGTGGTTATGCACCAAGATCAACGCGGAGGATCCAAGCTCCAATGCGCGCTTGATCACTTCGCGCGGATAGACCGGTGTGTGGTCCACCGTTCCTTTTTGCTGGACCTCGTCGGCGATCAGCGTGTTCTTGCGGTCCAGGAACAGTATGCGGAATTGTTCCGTGTCCAAATGGGCCATGCTGGTTTGGCAATACTCCAACAGTGCATCCCAAGAGGATATGGCGGGCCGGTTGAGAACGCGGCCCTGGGCCAAGCGTTGGGCGGCGGCTTCGACCAGTTTGATCTCGATGATGGCGGCGTCGCCTAGACCGGACACTTCACGCAAGCGCGTTTCAGGGGCGCTGATGGCGGCTGAAAACGATCCAAACTTTTCAATGATGTTTTTCGCGAGCGGCTTCACATCGCGCCGGGGAATGGCCCGGAACAAAAGCAGCTCCATGAGTTCATAATCGGGCAGGGCCTCGGCGCCACCTTGCATGAAACGGGCGCGCAGGCGTTCGCGATGGCCTACATAATGCGGCGTGTCTTTGGGTTCTTTGCTGTTGGCCCCAGAAGACATCGGTTTTTGAGTTACGCGTAAGGTGGGCGGTCCCAACCTTTGGGAGAGTTCGTGAAAATCTCATAGCCATCGGCGGTGACCGCGACAGAATGTTCAAATTGCGCCGTCAGGCTGCGGTCGCGGGTGACAGCGGTCCAGCCATCGTTCAGCAACTTCACATGGGGACGGCCCAGATTGATCATCGGTTCCACCGTGAAGAACATGCCTTCGCGTAGCACGGTGCCTTCCCCTTTGCGACCGTAATGCAGAATGTTCGGCGCATCGTGGAACACGCGGCCCAGACCATGACCGCAAAAGTCACGCACCACGGAACAGCGTTGACCTTCCGCGAAAGATTGGATGGCAGCCCCAATGTCACCGGTGGTGGCGCCGGGCTTGATCGCCTCGATGCCGCGCATCATGGAGTTATAGGTGATGTCGATCAGGCGTTCGGCTTTGCGCGGTACCGCGCCCACACAGAACATGCGGCTGTGATCGCCATGCCAGCCATCCACCACCACCGTCACGTCAATATTGACGATGTCGCCTTCTTTGAGCGCCTTCGGACCCGGAATGCCATGGCAAACCACGTGGTTGATGGAGGTGCAGATCGACTTGCGAAAGCCCCGATAGTTGAGCGGCGCGGGATAAGCGCCGCTGGCCACTATGTGCTCGAAGGCCACATTGTCCAAATGCTCGGTGGTAACGCCTGGCTGCACCAAGGGCACCAACAGATCCAATGTTTCAGCCGCCAAATGCCCGGCCTTGCGCATGCCCTCAAAATCGGCCGGGCTGTGGATCTTCACAGCGCCCGTGTTGCGGAGGGGGGCTTCAGAGGCTTCAACGAAGTTCATGGTCAAACCTATGGTCGGGTTGGGGTAGCCGCTTAAACTATCATGAGAAGCAATAGCGTGTAAGGGCCGAATCTAAGACATTCTTATGGGGATAGGTTTCGAAACCGTGATGCTGTCCAATGTTATATCGCAGCCATAACACAACATTTCCACACCACGGTCTCGGGCGGCCTTGAAGGCAGCGGCGTATGTGGGGTCGATATCGCCGGCCAATGCGAAGGCGGTGCAATCGGTCCTTTGGACGAGGTAAAACATCACCGCGCGGTGGCCGGCCTCCACCATGTCGCCTAATTCTTGGAGGTGCTTGGCGCCACGAGCGGTGACCGAATCGGGAAACTCCGCCAGTTTTCCGCCGCGCTTTAGATGCACGTTCTTTACTTCCACATAACAAGATGACGGGCCTTCTTCGAGTAAGATATCAATACGGCTGTTTTTGCCGTACTTCACCTCTCGTTTTGCTTCAGAATATCCTTTTAATTCTTTGATTTTATTAAGTTTAATAGAATCAAAAACGATCCCGTTTGGATGGTTGGTGTTGATGCCGACAAGGCCGCCATCCACTTCCAGCAGCTCCCAGGAATATTTCAGTTTGCGTTTTGGATTGGTGCTTTCCGACAGCCAGACCCGCAAGCCCGGCTCCTTTAGTCCCATCATGGAGCCGGGATTCGCGCAGTGCGCGGTAACCTGGCGGCCATCCGGCAGTTCCACATCAGCCAGGAACCGTTTATATCTCTTGATCAGCCTGCCTTCGATCAACGGAGCGGGAAAGTTCATGACGGGCCTCATTGTTGGTGGGCGCGTCTTATGGCATCGCCAAACCGTAAAGATCAACTCCGAGAAATCGCTTATGTCTTCTGCCCCCGTGTCTGATACCGCGCCCAAAACCGTGACCGCCGCCATGCTGATCATCGGTGACGAAATCCTGTCGGGCCGCACCAAGGACGCCAATTTGGGGCATTTCGCTGAAGAACTGAACGCCATGGGCATCCAGATGCGCGAGGCGCGCGTGGTGTCCGATGTGGAAGACGAGATCGTGGACGCGCTAAACGCCCTGCGAGCCCGGTTCACCTATGTTTTCACAACGGGGGGCATCGGCCCTACCCATGACGACATCACGGCGGATGCAGTGGCCAAGGCCTTTGGCGTGTCCATTGACTATGATCCGCGCGCCGTGGCGATATTGGAGGCCCATTATCCGAAAGGGGCCCTCAACGAGGCGCGCATGCGCATGACCCGCATTCCAGACGGGGCCGACCTCATCGAAAACCCGGTCAGTAACGCCCCGGGCTTCCACATAGAGAACGTCTTTGTGATGGCTGGCGTGCCGGTCATCGCCCAAGCCATGCTGGAAAGCGTGCGCTCAAAATTGGTGGGCGGCAAACCGGTTCAAAGCCGGGCGGTGCATGCGAAGCTTGCCGAAGGTCAAATCGCGGAAGGTCTGGGCACGATCCAGAACGCCTATGCGGATGTGTCCATCGGTTCGTATCCGTTTTATTCCAAGGGCAATTTCGGGGTGAGCTTGGTGCTGCGCTCGACCGAGGAAGACCAACTGGCCGCCGCCGAAGGGGACGTGATCGCGCTTGTGAGATCGTTGGGGGCGGACCCCATCGACCGCGCTCAGCTCATGCAAAGTGCATCTGAGGGTGAGGGGTGATTCTTTTTGTGATGGATCCCGCATCGGGTGCGGGATGACGTTACCTGTTTTGATGTCATCTCGGCCTTGAGCCGGAACCCAACAAATCAACACTCTAAAGCAGCCGTCCGCTTTCCCGAGCGAAGTGTTTCTTCTCATGGTCCAGCAGCCATTGCTTGCGCCAGATCTTGCCGCCATAGCCGCCCAGTTTTCCGTCTGACTGAATGACCCGGTGGCAGGGCACGATGATCGCAAGCTGGTTGGCGCCATTGGCCTGGGCGACCGCGCGCACGCCCGGCGGATTGTCCACCGCAATGGCAAGCTCTTTGTACGACCAGGTTTCGGCCACCGGGATGGTGAGGAGCGCGTTCCACACACCGCACTGAAAGTCCGTCCCCCACAAGGTAATCGGCGTGTCAAAGGTTGACCGCGTGCCGTCAAAATAATCGGTAACCTCCGCCGCGGCTTGGTCGAGGATAGCATTGCGCCCCGGCAGGATGGGCGCACCCGTGCGCTGTTCGTGCCGGCTGGCTTCCCTGTCTGCGCGCTCTTCTTTATCAAACTCAAGAATGTGAAGCGCGTGATCATCCGCCACCAGAAGGATCGGGCCGAGAGGGGATTCAACTCTTGTCGACAGGAAGGGCTCGGATGGAACCGCTGCCGTCGGGTTTGCTTGCATCACGTTCATGTCACTGACCTTCCGACGTTTTGTTACACGTCCAGGCGAAAGACATCGCCGTCGCGTTTGATGTGCCCCGCTGTGGGGGTGGCGAAATGGGTGCCGATCACCAGCACCGATGTGTCGGCATATTTTTCAAAGACCCGGTCGCGGGTGGCGCAAGACGCGCTTTGGTCGAAGTCGGCGGACGATGCCCAATCAGGCCGGGCGAGTTGACAGGGGTGATGAATAAAGTCGCCGGTGATCAGCGCTTCTTCGCCTTTCGATGAAATGTGAATGCTCACATGGCCGGGCGTGTGTCCGGTGGTGGGTTCCAGCCACACCTCATCACAGACTTTGTGATCAAGCGGCACATAATCATAAAGCCCGGCCTCGGCGATCGGCTTGACTGAATCCTGGAACACCGGACCGAAATCATTGTCGCCTTGCTCGTTCCAGTACTCGAATTCCTTCTCGGCCACCAAATAGCGCGCATTGGGAAAGGTGGGCACCCATTTGCCATCCACCATCATCGTGTTCCACCCCACATGATCCACATGCAGGTGCGTGCACAAGACGGTGTCGATTTCCTCACGCGGATATCCGGCAGCGGCCAGGTCGTCGAGGAACGGCCCGTTGCGCATGTTCCAAGCGGGCATCAGGCGCTCTTTGTCGTTGCCAAGGCAGGTATCAACGATGATCTTGCGCGTGCCCACCTCGACGATCAGCGCATGGATGCTCATGATCAGCTGGTTTTCGTCGTTCACGAAATGGGGCTTCAGCCAATTAATGTCCGACACCGCGTCCGGTGTGGCGTCCGGCAGGATGAATTTCGAGCCGCCCGCCATTTCCAGTTCCACCACGCGGGTGATCTTCACGTCGCCTATTTGCCAGCCGGTCATTTTCGCGCCCTTCTTATTGCGTTTGGAGGCATGCTAGCGGGGCGGGGCCACGGGTCAACTGTTGCCCGATATCCAGGTCTGAAAATGACCAGTTTGCTTTTTGCGCAATTCACGCTATGGGATGCGGCTTATCTCTTCCCCTGGCCGCGTGGTGGAATTGGTAGACACAAGGGACTTAAAATCCCTCGGACCGAAAGGTCCGTGCCGGTTCGAGTCCGGCCGCGGCTACCAGTCGAACAGATAATGCCCAACAAAAAGGGCGCCGACAGGGGCGCCCTTTGTGCGTTTGGATGGGAGCAGGTTTAGTTCACCGCGGCCTGATCGCCCGCGAAAAACTGCATCACCATGTCTTGAATGTTTTGCGGTGCCTTTTCAGGCGAGCCCGTATCGAAGGGCGGCTGCGGATTGTATTCGATGGCCAGCTGCATGGCTTGCGCGGATTCATCGCCAAATTCTTTGGCGAGCAGGGTCAGCGCCATGTCGATGCCCGCGGTGACACCGCCGCCGGACAAATATTTGCCGTCATGCACAACGCGTTCTTTGACGGGCGTCGCGCCAAAGCCTTCCAGTGCGTCCAGCATCGCCCAATGGGTGGTGGCGCGCACGCCTTTCAGCAACCCGGCCGCACCTAAGATGAGCGATCCTGTGCATACAGAGGTGGTCCACTTCGTGCCCTGATCAATTTTGCGGATCCAGGGAATGATCTCGGGATCGTTTTGCACATGCGTGTTGTCGAGCCCGCCGGGCAGTACCAACACATCGGCTTGCGGCACATCGTAGATGCTGTATTTCGCGTTTAACAATTGCAAACCGGAATCATCATCCACCGGCCCGGCCTCGCGCGCGACCGTCAGCACCTCCACGCCCGGCATGATCGAAAACACTTGAAACGGTCCGACAAAATCAAGCGCGGTCATTTTGTCGTAGAGGAACATGGCAACTTTCATTTTCTCATCCTTCTCAATCCCGATCGCGAGAGGATAGGTGGCAATCGACCATTTGTCTCTGCCAATCGGCCAGGCCTTTCCGCCAATAAGTAGAGGCCGTTAGGGCGCGGGGTGCAGTTGCGGCGCGGGCTTTCGCGCCACCACGCGGCGAATGCCCTGGCCCGTCAGATTCTCAAAGAGGGCTTTCATGCGAAAAAAGCGGCTTAAAAGCTTGTGTTTTCCCATGACGCCGTCCCGAAAGCCGGGCCGTTTTTGGATGCGCCGATACCATTGGAACAGCTTTGGAAAGTTTCGTTTGAAAGGGTACCCGCATTCCCAAATGCGTAAGACTTTGATGGACCAAATGATGTCCGCCATGGTCAGTTGATCGCCGATGAGGAAGGGGCGGCCATCAGACAGCAACGCCTCCAAATGGGCATATCCTGCTTCCAATGCTTGCAGATGGCCGAGATAGGTGTCCGCCGAAATCTCATCCCGGTCATATTGAGTGTAAAACGCAGTGAGTTTTTCGGGCGAATCCACCGCTTCCAGATTTGCGAGATGTTGCTCTTCTTCCTCTGTCAATTTGGCCATGTCCTTCAACCCCCAATGGAAGGAGACATAGCGGACGGAGACGTGCAGTTTTTTTCCCCAGTCCACAAGGCTCGCCACTTGATCCATCAGGGCGGGATCCCGGGGTTTCAATGGCGTGCCGGGCCAAGTGTCGTCCACGTAGTCCACAATCTCCATGGATTCGAGGTAAAGCCTGCCGTCATGTACCAAAGCGGGCACCACCATGTGCGGGTGAATCTCCGCATATTCGTCCGTAAGGTGATCTTTCTTGATGAGCGACACCTGGCGGCTGACCCAAGATGAATTGTTGCCTCTCTGGTCTCGTTTCTTTTTGGAGTTCCACCGCACCTCCCGGCCACGGGCAAGCCCTTTTTCAATGAGGGCGAAACGGACACGCTGGGCGCAGGGGGCACCGTCAAAATGAAACAGATGCACGCCCTTTAACTGGGGTACCAATGCGCTTTTGGGGTTTTCGACAAGAGCCATGCGGTCCTCCCATGGTTGATATTTTGTACTATGTCGCATATAAAAAGAGTGACTTCAATAAAATTATGCGAAACGATACAAAAATGTCCAAAACCCGCGGCCGTCCCCGTAAATTCGATGAAACTCAAGCGGTTGCTGCTGCCATGAATGTGTTCTGGAAGAAGGGGTTTTCGGCAACGTCCCTCGATGATTTATCGGAGGCGACCGGGATCAATCGGCCAAGCCTGTACAATGCCTTCGGCGACAAGGAAGCAATCTACCGCCGGTCGCTCCAGATGATGCGCGGGCACATGCAACACGCGGCTGAAGAAACTCTGGGGAAGCCCGTGTTACGCGATGCGCTGGTCGGGTTCTTCAATGCGGCGATCGATGTTTATCTGTCGACCAACCCGCAAGCCGGCTGCTTTGTGTTTTGCACAGCGCCTGCGGAAGCGATCAATCATCCGGATCTCAAGTCCGACATGCGCAACGTCTTGGACGAAATCGATGAGATGTTTCAGGCACGATTCCTACGCGCACTCCAAGACCGGGAATTGCCGGATACGTTCGATGCGAAGACGGCCGCGAAACTGGCTCAGGCGATTTTGCACAGCATCGCCTTGCGCGCGCGGTCCGGCGAGACCAAAAACAGTCTCAGAAAATTCGCCCGACACGCAGTGGAGGTGGTGATCGGCTCCGCCGTGTCACCGCAACGGTAAAAGCGGTGAGATTGCTTTTCCGATGCCCCTATTCCCAAGATAGAATGACCTAAAGAGAATCAATCGGCCGCAATCAAATGGGGTAAGGCAGGGCGATCCATGAGAGTGATGCTCACCGGGGCAAATGGGTTTATCGGGTCCCAATTGGTGGCCGCGCTCAAAGGGGCGGGGCACGACGTTGTTGCCTGTGTGCGCGACCCCATCGCCTTTCAGAAGCGTTTTCCCACCGTGCCGGCGTTTCGCACAGACTTTAACGACCTGACCGTTCCGAAAGACTGGCAACCCTTGTTGCGCAAAGTGGACGCGGTGGTGAACTGCGCGGGCATCATGACAGAGACAGCCGGCCAATCGATGATGGCCGTGCATTATCATGCGCCCAATGCGCTGTTCTCAGCTTGCGAGCGCGCAGGCGTCAAAAAAGTGGTTCAGATATCAGCGGTCAGTGTCGGCGCCGACACGGACTATGCGGAATCCAAACGCAAAGCGGACGACGCCTTGATGGGAATGGATCTTGATTGGACCATATTTCGGCCATCCTTGATCTACGCGAAGGGGGCCTATGGTGGCACCGCCGCCATTCGCGGCCTCGCGGCCATGCCGTTTGTGTCTCTCCTGCCGGGGGAGGGTAATTTTGAGTTTCAACCCCTTCACATGAACGATTTTGCGCGCAGCGTCATCACCTCGCTGGAAGACAATCGTTATGCCCGAAAAGTGTTGAGCCCCTGTGGACCGGAAACCCTCAGCCTGCGCGACATGGCCGCTCTCTACCGGTCGTGGTTGGGGCTGTCCGCGCAGCGGGTCGTGTCCTTGCCCATGCCGCTGGTTCGCGTCGCCGGACAGGTGGGGGATTGGAGCCGACTGAGCCCTTTCACGAGTAATGTCATCAAGCAGCTCGAATTCGGTAACGCCGCGAACTATGTGGAATTTTCGTCGCTGACCGGCATCCAAGTCCGGCCCATGTCGTACATGTTGGAGGCGGAGCCCGCCGGCACGGCGGAGCTGTGGCAGGCGCGCGGATGGGTGCTGGAAATTTTTCTACGGTATTTGCTCGTGTTTTACTGGGCCTGGTCGGGATTGGTGGCCCTTCGGCGTGTGCGCGCCGAAGGCCAAGACCTTCTGCTGACCTATGGCGTGCCTCCGTTCTGGTCGAGCGTTGGTGAGTGGGGCAGCATGATCTTATGTTTCCTGATCGCGTTTTTATTGGCGATTGGGACGTGGCCTAAAACCGTCTTTCGGCTCCAACTCCTCACCCTGCTGACGTTTGTCGCCGTTTACACCTGGATGATTCCATCCTTTTGGGTCGATCAGTTCGGCGCCATGCTGGCCACGTTCTGCTTGATTGGCGCTGTGGTCGCGCACCGGGTACTGGGCGAAGAACGATGATCATCCACCCGGCGTGCGCACCACCATCAATCGAATTTCGGTCATATCTTCGATCGCGAATTTGATGCCTTCCCGGCCAAGGCCCGAATCTTTCACGCCGCCATAGGGCATGTGATCGACCCGCCACGACGGCACATCGCCGATGACCACGCCGCCCACGTCCAGCTTGTCCCAAGCCTTGTGCGCCTTGTAGATGTCTTTGGTGAAGACGCCCGCCTGAAGCCCAAATTCGCTATCGTTGATGGTGGCAAGAGCGTCATCGAAATCTGAGTACTTAGACAGAACCAACACAGGGCCAAACGCTTCCTCGCGCACGATATCCGCGTCGGCGGGGACATTTTCAAGCACGGTCGCTTCCATGATGAGGCCCTTGCGGGTGCCGCCACACAGAGCCACCGCACCGCGTCCGACGGCGTCTTGCACCCACCCATCCAGGCGGCTTGCTTCGCCTTCCGAGATCATGGGGCCGATGAAAGTGTCTTCTTTGCGCGGATCGCCGGATTTAAGGGTGCTGACCTCGGCAACCAGTTTGTCCTTCAGCGCATCGTACAGTGCGTCGCGTACCAGAACACGCTGCACACTGATGCAGCTTTGACCGGATTGGTAAAACGCCCCGAAGATGATGCGCGCAACCGCATCGTCCAAGTCCCAATCATCAACAATCACGCCGGCGTTACCACCCAGTTCGAGCACGACGGGCTTCTTGCCAGCTTTGGCTTTCAAATCCCACCCCACGCCCGGGGACCCTGTAAAACTCAAGAGCTTCAGCCGGGGGTCCTCCGTAAACAATCGGGCACCATCGCGTTTGGCGGGCAGGATGGAAAAGGCACCTTTTGGCAGATCTGTTTCCGCCAGCGTTTCACCGATAATCAACGCACCAATGGGTGTGAGGCTTGCAGGTTTTAGGACAAAGGGGCACCCCACCGCCAGGGCCGGGGCGACTTTGTGAGCGGCTAAATTGAGGGGGAAGTTAAACGGCGAGATGAAAGAGCAGGGGCCAATGGGCACGCGCTTCCACATGCCCATATATTCCGCCGCACGCGGAGCATTGTCTAACGGCATGACTTCGCCATAGATCCGTTCGGCTTCGCCGGACGCGATGCGGAATGTTTCGATGAGGCGGGTCACTTCGCCACGTGAATCGTTAATCGGTTTACCGGCTTCTACGCACAAGGCATCCGCCAATTCGTCAAAGCGATCCCGAAATCGTTGGACACAATGGTCCAGCACTTCCCGCCGTTGATACGCTTTCATCTCCGCAAATGGTTCGGCTGCTTTTTCGGCCCAAGCAATAGCTTCATCGATCGCGCTTTCGTCAGCCATTGCGACGCGGGTCGCAACCGTGCCGGTATATTTGTCGGTGACTTCTAGATCAGCATTGGGCTGCCGCGGTTCATTTGCAAGGTAGTAGGGATATTGCTCTTTTAAGGCAGCCATGGGGGACACTCCGGCTGTTGGGGTTAGAGATTGACCTCGATCTGGCCGAGACGTTTGCTCAATTTCTGGTTCTCTCTGTAATCGATCGGAATCACTAAAAGTGATGGGCCTTTGTGGTTGACCGCCGCCTCCAAGGCCGGTTTTAGATCTGCGGAATCACTGACATATTGGCCGTGCCAGCCAAAAGCGTCCGCCAGCTGAAGCCAATTTGGATTGCCAAAGCTTAGATCCGTATGCCGATGAAACTCGTTTTCCTGTTTCCAAGAGATGAGGCCATAACCACCATCTTCCCAGACCATCATGGTCACATCCGAATTCAGGCGCCGGGCGGTTTCCATTTCTTGCACATTCATCATGAAGTCGCCATCGCCGGCGATGCCCATCACCTTGCGATCCGGATGCACCATATTGGCGGCAATCACGCCGGGAAGGGGCATGCCCATGGAACAAAAGCCATTGGGGATGAGGCAGGTATTCGGTTCATGGCAATGGTAGTACCGGGCGATCCACATTTTGTGGGCGCCAACGCCGGATAAAAGAATGTCCGATGGGCCCAACACTTCCCGTGTGTCCCAAATCGCTTTCTGGGGGCGGATACTGCCCTTTGTATTGTCGTCCTTGTGCGCTTCGAAATCCGCGATCATCTTTTTGCGGGTTGCCGCTTGATAGGACAGGTTGAACGTCACGCCCGGGTCCGCGGCTAAGCGCTCATTCAGCATCCACAAGGAATGTGCCAAGTCACCCACCAACTCGATTTGTGGATGATAGAACCGGTCAATTTCAGCCGGTTGAAAATCGATGTGGATGACATTTTTGTCGAGGTTCGGATTCCACAAGCGTGGATGATATTCGACCATGTCGTAGCCAAGGGTAATGACCAAGTCGGACTCATCGATGGCATCCGCAACATAGTCCTTTTGGCCAAGCCCGATGGTGAACAAACAATAGGGGGCGTCTTTGTCGACGCATCCTTTCGCCATGAACGTGGACAGCACGCCGATACCGGTGGCTTCGCAGAACAGGCGAAGCTGTTTACTGGCTCGCCGCCGAATGGCGCCGTTTCCGGCAATGATGATGGGCCGTTCCGCTTTGCGGATTTGGTCGTATACTCGATCCGCAATTTTGTCGTCGGGCGTTGGGCGGCGAAAACGCCGTGGCTCCAACGGCTCGGTTGGCGCATCCAGTTTGGCCACGTCTTCCGGAAGCTCTATCAAGACGGCACCCGGTTTTTCGGACCGAGACACTCGAACGGCTTTGCGCACAATTTCGGGGATCGACCGCGGGGCCACAATTTGATGCGCCCATTTGGTGACGGGCTTGTACATTTCCACCACGTCCATGACCTGATGGCTTTCCTTGTGTTGGCGGCCTGTTTCGCCTTGACCTGTCAGCACAAGGACCGGCGCACGATCCATGTTGGCATCAGCCACACCTGTGATGAGATTGGTTGCACCGGGCCCCAGTGTCCCCAGACAGGCGGCGGGATTGCCCGTAAGGCGGCCATAGACTTCAGCCATAAACGCGGCTCCTTGTTCGTGCCGCGTCAGGATGAATTCGATTGGCGAGTTTTCTAGTGACATCATGAAGTCGGCATTCTCTTCTCCAGGAACACCGAAAATATGGGTAATGCCTTCTGTCTCTAGGCATTTGACGAGCAGATCGGAAGCTTTCACGAGGGGGCCTCAATGTGGTGCGCAAAGCGCAGGCAGAAAAACGGAAAGCCGATTTTTTAAGCACTAACCGACTCACCAAGCAGGGTCAGGTTAACCAAAAAAGTGAAATGCAGTCACGTACCTCTGTACATTTAGTTCCTGCGGTAAAAAAAGAAATCGAACTTGCGCAAAAACATGATCGATTCCCTGTTGTCGAACCGGCAAATCAGACTATTGTTATTGCAACAAAAAATAATACAAACGGACGCATCTCCGGGGGTACTTGAGCATCGCCTCAGGAATATGTCGGGAGGCCAGTCCGTTTGACTAGGGATAGGGCGGACTGAATGCTGCCTACGGACATTTCTGACCCCAGTTATTTCCACAAAGTCGTGGACTGCCAGTGGGCCTGCCCGGCTCATACGCCGGTGCCCGAATATATCCGACTGATCGCCGAAGAACGATACACCGACGCCTATATGATCAATTGGGTGTCCAATGTGTTTCCCGGTGTCTTGGGGCGGACCTGCGACCGGCCCTGCGAACCGGCTTGCCGGCGCGGGCGAACTCACGACAAGCCGGTTGCCATTTGCCGCTTGAAACGCGTCGCCGCGGACTATCGGGGAGATATCTCGGATCGGCTGCCGGACATTCCTACAGAAAAAAACGGGAAACGTATTGCATTGGTGGGCGCCGGGCCGGCGTCGCTGACAGTGGCGCGCGATCTGATGCCGCTTGGCTATGAATGTGTGTTGTTCGAAGGGGAGGCCTTAGGCGGCGGTTTCATGCGCAGCCAAATTCCGTCTTTTCGCCTGCCGGTCGACGTGCTCGACGATGAAGTGAACATGATTTTGGACATGGGTGTCGAGTGCCGCTTTGGCCACTATGTGGACAGCCTGAAATCTCTTCTAAACGATAATTTTGATGCCGTGTTCGTGGGCACGGGCGCCCCCCGAGGCCGGGATTTGAACATTCCCGGCCGCGAGGAAGCGGACGCATCCATCAGTATCGGGATAGATTGGCTGTCGAGCGTCGCGTTCGAACACACCCATTCGATCGGCAAACGGGTGTTGGTTCTCGGCGGCGGCAATACCGCGATGGATTGTTGCCGCACGGCGCGCCGTTTGGGCGGGGAAGATGTCCGTGTGGTGGTGCGCTCCGGCTTCGATGAAATGAAGGCGTCCGACTGGGAAAAGGAAGATGCCATCGCGGAAGACATTCCCATTTTTAACAATCATGTCCCGAAAGAATTTGTTGTCGAAGACGGCATTCTAAAAGGGGTGCGGTTTGAAACCGTCAATCGCGTGCCGGACGGGAAGGGGGGCTTAACGTCGGTGCCCACCGGCCAAGACCCGGTGTTCATGCAATGCGATCATGTCTTGCTGGCGATTGGTCAGGAAAATTCTTTTCCTTGGATTGAACGGGACATCGGCATCACGTTTGATGAATGGGACATGCCGGTGGTGAACGAAACCACGTTGCAATCGACCCACCCCAAGGTCTTCTTTGGCGGCGATGCAGCGCTTGGTCCGAAGAACATTATCTGGGCGGCGGCGCATGGCCATCAGGCGGCCATTTCCATTCACCATGCGTGCCAGGGCATTCCCGTGACCAAGCGGCCGCCTCCGACGGTGACGTTGGCCAGCCAGAAAATGGGTATCCATGAATGGAGTTACGGCAATGACATCGACAACGCCAAGCGATTTCTCGTTCCGCATGCGGAAAAAACCAAAGCGTTGGCCGACCGCAAGTTGGAAGTGGAGCTAGGGTTCGACGAAGAGCTTGCCTTTCAAGAAGCCGCGCGGTGCCTCAACTGCGATGTACAGACGGTCTTCAAGGCCAGTGAGTGCATCGAATGCGATTCCTGCGTCGATATTTGTCCGATGGATTGCATTTCCTTTGTTGAGAATGGTGAAGAAGCGGATCTTCGTCAGCGCTTGATGGCGCCCGCCGACAATCTGGAACAAGACCTCTATGTGTCGAGGGAACTCAAAACCAAACGGGTGATGGTAAAGGACGAGGATATGTGCCTTCACTGCGGGATGTGCGCGGAACGCTGCCCGACCACCGCTTGGGACATGCAGAAGTTTCTCTACAACGAAGCGCAAGCAAATAGGTAAAATCGTATGAGCGCCGGAAATCAAAAAGTCAGCGCCCAAAAAATCAGTACAACGAATGAATTTGTGATTAAGTTCGCGAATGTGAACGGGTCGGGTTCCGCCAGCGCCAACCAATTGTTCGCGAAATCGATTTTCCGGTCCGGCGTGCCGGTGGCGCCGCGCAACATATTTCCGTCGAACATTCAAGGCTTGCCCACCTGGTTCGAAGTGCGTGTCAGCGAAGCGGGCTATCTCGGCCGGCGGGGCGGGGTAGATATCATGGTGGCGGTTAATTCGCACACTTTCGACGATGACGTGCGCGAACTCGATGCGGGCGGTTATTTGATTTACGACAATACGGGACACCGGTCGGTCGACCGCACAGATATTTCGGTCATTGGCATTCCCATGACGCGGTTGTGCCTGCAAGAATTCGGCGACCTGCCGAATCGGCAGCTGTTCAAGAATATGGTCTATGTGGGTGCCTTGGCCGCGCTTCTGGACATTGACGTGGACATCATCAGTACGCTGGTGTCGGAACAGTTTAAGGGCAAAGACAAGCTGATCGCGCCCAACATGACGGCAATTCAGCTTGGTTTGGCGTATGCGCGGGAACATTTCGACTGTCCGCTCAGCATAAACGTGCGAAAGAGCGACCAGATCGGTGACCGCATCATGATCGAAGGCAATGCGGCGGCCGCCCTTGGATGCGTTTATGGCGGGGCGACGGTGGCCGCGTGGTATCCCATCACACCGTCCACGTCGGTGGCGGAGGGGTTCGAGCGTTATTGCAAGCAGCTGCGCATTGATCCGGAAACCAAGGAACAGAAATTCGCCATCGTTCAAGCGGAAGATGAGCTTGCGGCCGCCGGCATTGCCATCGGTGCTGCTTGGAATGGGGCACGCGCCTTTACCGCTACCAGCGGTCCCGGCATTTCCCTGATGAGCGAATTTTTAGGCCTGGCCTATTTCTCGGAAGTGCCTTTTGTTTTGTTCGATATCGAACGGGGAGGGCCGTCCACCGGCATGCCCACCCGCACCCAACAATCGGATTTACTGGCGGGGGCTTATGCCTCTCATGGCGACACCAAGCATGTGCTGTTGTTCCCGGCCAATCCGAAAGAATGTTTCGATTTCGGGGCGCAGGCATTCGATCTTGCCGACCGGCTGCAAACACCGATCATGGTGATGAGCGATCTTGACATCGGCATGAACAATTGGGTGACCGATCCGTTCGACTGGAACGACAACCGCCAGTATGACCGCGGCAAGGTGCTGGATCATCAGGGGCTGGAGCAGGCAAAAGATTTCGGGCGCTATCTCGATGTGGATGGCGATCATATTCCGTATAGAACCTATCCCGGCGCGCACCCGACGAAAGGCGCGTACTTTAATCGCGGATCGTCTCACGACCCCTATGCGCGGTACACGGAAAAAGGTGATGCCTATGTGGACAATATGGAGCGGCTGCGGGCCAAGATTGACTCCGCTGTGAAATGGCTGCCGGAACCGGAAATCAAACATTGCGATACCAAAAGCCGCTTTGGGGTGGTCTATTTCGGGTCCACGGCGCCGGCCCTGGATGAAGCGGTGGACCATTTGCTCCACGAAGATATCGATGTGGACACGCTGCGCATCCGTGGGTTCCCCTTCCACAAATCGGTCGCAAGCTTTTTGGAAGACCATGACAAGATCTTTGTGGTGGAACAGAACCGCGATGGGCAGATGCGCACCCTACTGATCAACGAAACATCCGCCGATCCGGACAAGCTGGTGTCGATTGTTCACTATGACGGCACGCCGATCACCGCGCATTTCATTGCTCGGGAATTGATGAAACGAACCGGCCCGCGCTCTGTTGTGCCCCTGCCCACCGGCCCCCGGCCGCGCAAAGCGAGTTAGTCATGAGCTTTCTGCCAAAACCCACCGCCCATCATCCCAAGCTGAAACGCAATGCGCTGGGCCTGACCCATCGCGATTACGAAGGCAATCTGTCCACCCTCTGCGCGGGCTGTGGGCACGATTCGATCAGTGCGGCGATCATCCAAAGCTGTTTTGAGATGGATCTGCCCGCGCACCGAATCGCCAAACTGTCGGGAATCGGCTGTTCGTCCAAGACCCCCACCTATTTTCTGGGGCAATCTCATGGCTTTAACACGGTGCATGGCCGCATGCCGTCGGTGGCCACGGGGGCGAATCTAGCGAATCGCGACCTCGTCTATATCGGCGTGTCGGGCGATGGCGATACGGCGTCCATTGGACTGGGTCAGTTCGCCCATGCCGTGCGCCGCCAGACCAACATGCTCTATATTGTTGAGAACAACGGCACCTATGGCCTGACAAAAGGCCAGTTTTCGGCCACCAATGATTTTGGCTCGCGCGCGAAGAAGGGCGCTGTGAACCCCTATCAAGCCATCGATCTGGTGTCCCTGGCCTTGCAATTGGGGGCGGGATTCGTCGCCCGCAGTTTCTCCGGCGACAAATCTCAATTAATTCCGCTCATAAAAGCGGGGCTTTCCTATAAGGGCTTTGCGCTGATTGATTGCCTATCGCCGTGCGTCACGTTCAACAATCACGATGGCTCCACGAAAAGCTTTGATTATGTGCGCGAACACAACACCGCCATGATGAAGGCGGATCTCATTCCGGAAAAATCGCAGATTACAGCGGACTATGAGGAAGGGGCGTCGGTCAATGTGACCTTGCACGACGGCGCCAATATCCGCTTACGCAAGCTCAACGCGGACTATGACCCGCATGATCGCGTGGCCGCATTGACACATGTGCAGCAAATCCAGGGAAAAGGCGAGATTCCCACCGGCCTCATCTTTTTGGAGCGGGACGAGACGGATCTGCATGAAATCCTCTCCACAACGCCCCGGCCGCTCAACAGCCTGACCGAGAAAGATCTCTGTCCGGGCACGGAAAAGCTCCGGGAAATCAACGCGGGTCTGCGGTAAAGCGCACCCAAAGGGTCATCGCGGACAAAGGCGCGCGCCCGCAACAGTGCCGGGGGCCGCGGATGTTCGAGCGGGCCGTCATGGCCGTTTTTCTGCGACAAACAGCGCAAAAACCGCCGTTTCTCATCGCAAAAGTGTCACAGAAGGCGCGTATAGACGACCGTGCGGCCGGCGACGGGATCCAGTGGATCGATGGGATCGCGGGCTAGTGGGGGAGAGCATTGTGCTCGAGCCTTAACCAACTGTGCTTATTGCCTCAGACACACATGGAGGTTTCCAGTGAGATTTAAGACCGTCGCAATTGCGGCCATTGCAACCATCGCGGCTACGGCGACTGCAGCCCAAGCCCGTGATCAGCTACGGATTGTCGGTTCTTCAACCGTATTCCCGTTCTCTACGACTGTTGCCGAACAGTTCGGTAAGACAACCAGCTTCAAAACGCCAATCGTTGAATCAACCGGTTCCGGCGGTGGCATGAAGCTTTTCTGCGCTGGCGTTGGCGCTGAAACACCTGACATCACCAACGCATCTCGTCGCATGAAGAGCTCTGAGTTCGACAAGTGCCACGAAGCAGGCGTAACCGACATCACCGAAGTTAAAATCGGTTTTGACGGCATCGTGATGGCAAACGCTAAAGACGCTGCTGACTTCGCGTTGACGAAGCGCATCATCTTCTTGGCGCTTGCGAAGGATGTTCCGGATCCAGCTGGCGGCGAAAAGCTTGTTCCAAACCCATACAAGACATGGAAACAAGTCGACGCTTCTTTGCCTGACGTAGCGATCGAAGTTCTCGGACCTCCTCCGACCTCCGGTACGCGCGACGCTTTCCAAGAAATCGCTCTTGAAGGTGGTGCAAAGACTTTCGATTGGATCAAAGCCATGAAGAAAGTTGACAAGAAAGCTTACAAAGCCATCGCTCGTACGGTTCGTGAAGACGGCCCCTACATCGAAGCGGGTGAAAACGATAACCTGATCGTTCAGAAGCTTGCTGAAAACGGCGACCGCCTCGGCATCTTCGGGTTCTCTTTCTTGGAAGAAAACCGCGACAAGGTTAAAGGTAACACCGTTGACGGCATTGAGCCGACCTTCGAAGCCATCGCTTCTGGCGAATATGGCGTGTCTCGCTCCTTGTTCTTCTACGTCAAGAACGCACACCGCGGTGTGATCCCTGGCATCGAAGAATATGTTGCTGAGTTCACCAAAGAAAGCACATGGGGCCCAGACGGCTACCTGGTCGACAAAGGCCTGATCCCGCTTCCTGATGAGGATCGTGCAAAGGGTGCTGAAAGCGCTAACTCATTCGTCAACCTTCCTGGCGTTTGATTTAAAGCGGGAAAGGAGCGCGCCGGGGGGCAGCGCTCCTTTCTTTTTTCCCGCTTCGCGAGAATGTGTCGGGGAAAAAACCAGTACAGCGTCGTGCTGACGCATTATAAAAGAATTCCGATCAGGCATCAGATGATATAAGTGCCCTGATCAACGGTGAGATCAAACTCGTATTTGGGGGCGAGATGTTTTTGTGGATCGCGGTTGCCCTGTTGCTCATTGTCATGGGGGCTTTCTACACCGGGCGCGGACGAGCCGTCGCCAGTGCCTCAGGCGATTTTCAGTCGCTCCATTCCTTGCCTTCTTATCACGGATATTACGTCGCCCTTTGGGCGGGACTGCCGGCCGCCGTATTAGCCATTATCTGGTATTTTGCCGCGCCACAGATCTTGCAGTCTCTCATTCTGGCCAATTCGCCGGAAAGCGTGACATCGCTTCCGCCGGAACGGCTTCAGGTTTTCATGTCCGATGTGGTGGCCATTGCCAAAGGTGGCATCCCCAGTCAGGTGACGCCGGACCGCGAAGCCGCCGCAGCACTTTATAAAAGCTATTTGGGCATCAGCAATTGGGCGATTTTTGCCATTGCCATGTCGCTTGCGGTCGCGGGCCTGACCTATGGCCGGTCTCGCATTCACCCGCGCCTGCGCGCCCGCAACGGGGTGGAACGGATGGTCAGTCTGCTGCTGATTATCTGTTCGACCATTGCGATCTTGACCACGGTCGGCATTGTCTTCTCGCTCTTGTTCGAAGCCTTGCGCTTCTTCGCACGAGTTCCGTTTACGGATTTTCTGTTCGGCCTTCAGTGGAGCCCGCAGACAGCCATCCGAGCCGATCAGGTGGGGGGCAGCGGGTCTTTTGGTGCCGTGCCGATTTTTGCGGGTACCTTCCTGATCACCCTGATCGCCATGTGTGTGGCGGTGCCGATTGGGCTTATGTCCGCGATTTACCTGTCCGATTACGCCTCCGCGTCCGTGCGGTCCATTGTGAAGCCGATCCTCGAGATCCTGGCTGGTGTGCCCACGGTTGTGTACGGTTTCTTCGCCGCGCTTACCGTTGCGCCCGCATTGCGGGCCGGCGGCGCCTCCATCGGCTTGGATGTGGCATCCGAAAGTGCGCTGGCCGCCGGTCTGGTGATGGGGGTGATGATCATTCCGTTTGTATCGTCCCTGTCGGATGATGTGATCAACGCGGTGCCGCAATCCCTGCGGGATGCCTCCGCCGGTCTTGGCGCCACCAATTCAGAAACCATTCGCAGCGTCATTCTACCGGCGGCACTGCCCGGTATTGTGGGCGCCGTGCTGCTGGCGGTGAGCCGCGCGATTGGGGAAACCATGATCGTGGTGATGGCGGCCGGGTTGGCGGCCAATCTGACGGCGAACCCCTTGGAAGCGGTGACCACGGTGACGGTACAAATTGTGACCTTGCTGGTGGGTGACCAAGAATTCGACAGTGCCAAAACACTGGCGGCCTTTGCCCTTGGTCTTACCCTGTTCGCCGTGACCTTGGTTCTCAACGTGATCGCCCTGCGGATCGTTCAGCGTTATCGGGAAAAGTATGACTGATACATCTGTCCAAAACAAAGCGGCGTATCATACGTCCGAGCAAGCTGAAAAGCTGTTGAAGAAACGCTATGCGTCCGAAGCTAGGTTCATCTTTTACGGACGCATGGCCATCGGTTTGGCGCTGCTGATCCTGGTCGCGCTGATCGGCAGCATTGTCTACCAGGGGCATACGGCATTTTTCCAGCACATGGCCATTCTGGAATTCGACCTTAAACAAGAAGAGATCGATCCAGAAGGCACCGGCGATCCGGATGTGCTTGCGAAAGCGGACTACCGCACCGTCGTCACCCGCACGCTTCGGGAGAAATTCCCGGACGTCACGGCCCGGCGGGATCGAAAGGCGCTGAAAGGGATCGTGTCCTCTGGCGCGGACCTCTTTGTGCGCGACGCGGTGATCGCGGATCCATCCTTGATCGGCACCCAAGCTAAAATTGCGGTACCGCTGTCGGACGATGCGGACTCTGTGTTCAAAGGCTTCATCGACCGGTCCCTGCCGGAAGACGAGCGCCGCGTGAAAGACAATCAACTGGGGTGGTTAGATCAACTTTCCGCGGAAGGCCGCATTGAAAGCCGCTTTAATCAGACCTTCTTCCAAGTGGGGGACAGCCGGGAACCTGAATTGGCGGGTATATGGGGGGCTGTTGTTGGCTCCTTCCTGACGCTCTTCGTCACGTTGTTGTTGTCCTTCCCGCTTGGGGTGGCAACCGCGATCTATCTGGAAGAATTCGCGCCGAAGAACCGTTGGACAGACTTGATCGAAGTGAACATCAACAATCTGGCGGCGGTGCCGTCCATCGTGTTTGGTTTGTTGGGCCTTGCGGTGTTCCTGAATTTCTTTGGCATGCCACGGTCGGCACCGTTGGTCGGGGGCTTTGTGCTGGCCTTGATGACACTGCCCACGATCATTATTGCGTCGCGCGCATCGCTGAAGGCCGTGCCGCCCTCCATCCGCGAAGGGGGGTTGGGCGTAGGGGCCTCTCACGTGCAGACCGTGTTCCATCACGTGTTGCCGCTGGCCATGCCCGGCATGATGACCGGGACCATTATCGGCATGGCTCAGGCCCTTGGGGAAACGGCCCCACTGCTGATGATCGGCATGGTGGCGTTCATCGTGGACGTGCCGACCGGCGTCACGTCGCCCGCCACGGTGCTTCCCGTGCAGATCTTTATTTGGGCGGACAGTCCGGAACGCGCCTTTGTTGCGAAAACGGGCGCTGCGATCATGGTGCTGCTCAGCTTCCTTATTTTCATGAACTTGCTTGCGGTCATGTTGCGCCGCCGGTTCGAGCGTCGGTGGTAATCACATGGACATCAAGTTCAGTACCAAGAATGTCAATGTTTACTATGGCGATGCCCATGCCATTAAAAATGTGTCGTTGGATATTCCAGACCGTTCCGTGATGGCCATGATTGGGCCTTCCGGCTGTGGGAAATCTACCTATCTGCGCTGCTTGAACCGCATGAATGACACCATCCCCATTGCACGGGTGGATGGGGACATTCGCCTGGACGGCGAAGATGTTTTGACGGAAATCGACGTGGTGCATTTGCGCGCCCGGGTGGGCATGGTGTTTCAAAAACCGAACCCGTTTCCGAAATCCATCCATGACAATGTGGCTTTCGGGCCGAAGTTGCACGGCATTGCCACGAAGAAGGCCGACCTAGACGTGATCGTCGAGGAAAGCTTGCAAAGAGCCGGGCTTTGGAACGAAGTGAAAGACCGTTTGGGCTCTCCCGGCACGGGGCTCTCCGGCGGTCAGCAACAGCGTTTGTGCATTGCCCGCGCCATTGCCGTGGCCCCTGAAGTGATCCTGATGGACGAACCCACATCGGCGCTGGATCCCATCGCCACCGCGAAGATTGAAGAACTGATCGACGAATTGCGGGAAAATTACTGTATCGCGATTGTGACCCACTCCATGCAGCAAGCCGCCCGTATTTCTCAGCGCACGGCCTTTTTCCATCTAGGCGATTTGGTGGAAACCGGCCCGACCAACGAGATCTTCACCAACCCCAAAGACCAACGCACCCAAGACTACATCACCGGCCGGTTCGGGTAGAACGTTTCCGCCAACAGTGCTCCAGCGCCAGGACGAGGTCGAGACCTAATTGTCTAGTTTGTCAGTGTTGACGCAATCTTTTCCAACACCTCTGCCGTTTCACTAGGGGCTGCAAACATCGGCATGTGACCCGTGTCGAGCGTTGCGGCCGGTTCCAAATTGTACCTTTCCCGCATGAATTTCTGAAAGTCCGGCGTAATCGCTCGATCATGGGTGCATTCAACATAGAATTTCGGCGTTCGGTCGAACTGTTCCGTGAGTTTGATACGTGCAAGGCCAGGTCGCATGGGTTCCGGTGTGTGTTTCTTTATGAGGGCGTCAGTGTCACAGTTTGAGCAATCATGGTACAGAGCTTCGAGATAATGATCGACCGCCGTGTCTAATTGCCCAGCGAAGATGTTTGGCTTGAGTGACGCTGCAATAAGCGATCCTTTGTTCTTTGGCCCAAGTGTCATGATCCTTTCGCCATGTTTCGGAAGATAGGCTGCCAAGTAAATCAAACCTGCATACGGCGTTGCCGCAGTGGATGCGGCAAGTGAAATGGGAAAACCACCAGCAGAGTGACCAACCAGCACAACAGGCCCGGTGATGGTTTCAGCAACTTGGTTGATGGCGTTCGCATAGTCAGCCATCGTTACTCGCCAGCCTCGGTTTGGGTTATTTCCACACCCTGGAAGATCAAGAGAGGCCCACTTGGTGTGTCGGGCATCTAAGATGGGTGTTACGTCTTTCCATACCCATTCGCCCGACCAGGCGCCGTGCACTAGAAGCAAGGTTACATTTTGCATATGCGATCCTCTCAAAATTCGGAAATTCCAGTTCGGTGACAGTGCATTTGTATTTTGTATTTCGGTGACAGATTTCGGTGACAGTGCACTTAATTATTTGGGGTATAGGAGAACTTTAGATCCTCACATCAACCCCAACGCCCGTGCGACGGCGTTCTGGTCGTAATAGGGGCGCTCGCAGATAATTTTGTCGCTGTCCTTCGCGAACTCAAATGTGGCCGCCATACGCACACGGAAGGTTTTTCCGGTCGGCTCGATTTTTTGACCTCTAAACGGAAACGGACCCAAATGGGTGCCCGTCAGCCAAAATTCCACATGGACCGTGTCGCCCGCATGCGCAATGGAAATGATCTCATTGCCTTGGTCGGGAAAGGCGGTACGGCTCAGCTCGAAATATTTTCGCACCGCTTCTTCGCCGTCAAACACGGCACCGGACCCATAAAGTTCGTAGCGGGGGTGCTCGAATGTGGCAATCACCGCGTCCCAGTCTTGCACGCATTCCAAAGCCATATGGTCGCGTACGGTCTCAATGCGTCGTTCCGCCAGGCTGCTCATCTTGTTTCCTCCCATCCTTTTTAACAGACAGACTTTAGTCAGTTTTTCGCAGATTACAGTTGACCTTTGGCACAGTCATCCTTTCACTGAAGGGCCGGAACCGTCTAGGCTGAGGCCTAGACGTGGTTAAGGGGGGACACGTGTTAGATTTTCTGACCAACAGGTTAGGGGCGTTTTTTGGCGCCGTCGGTATTTTGACCTTTGCCGACGCCGCGATCGACTTCCACCACTATATGGGGGATTGGATCCAGATTTGGACGTCGATCACGCGTCCGGTTTGGGACTTTCTCTTAGGATGGGTGTTTGATTATTTCGGCATGTCGGTGCCGTGGTGGGTGAAAGACTATCTCACCATGGGGGTGATCACGTTTGGCATGTCGCTGCGCACGATGACAAGCAATGAAGGAGGCGACACACTTGCGGATCTCTTCCTTTCCAAGCGTCTTGTCAGTTTCAATTGGTCTCTGACCGATACGTTCCAAGACAGCCCCCTATTGTGGGTGCTGCTGTGGCCGAAGGTCTGGGCCCATGTGGTGTCCTACATCATTTGGGATGAATTCGTGGACGGTGACTTGAAAGCCATTGCGACCTTTTTTGAATCCTTCGCCTATGCGCTGCTGGTGATCGCATCGTCCTATGCACTGATCTTCTACGGCGTCGGGTAACTGGCGCCCCTCAATCGGATCCGAGGTCGGGCCCGCCAGCGTCCCCCGTGAATATCCCCCAGATATGTGATATGCTTTTGGCCGAGGGAGGCTTTGGTGACAGGAAACCGCCATGGCCGAAGACGTTCATCCACCCAATCAACACGACAAATGTCATTGTTGTGCGAACCAACAGGGTTCGTGGCACGGCCGTAACCGTCCTCTTCCCCACAAAGGGGAGGTTACGAGGGGGGAGTCGCTCAGAAACTTGGATGAACCCCATGCGCCCATCGTCTTTGGGCATCGCCAGCCCGCTCCCCCAGCCCAACCACCCCTAGGGTACCCTGCTACGGGCGGTTGGGCCGGGGGAGTGGGCCGGCCGGGTTCCTGCAAATTTGAACCCCATGCGCCCATCGTCTTTGGGCATCGCGCACCCTTTCCCCCGCACCAAACTGTCAGGAAACCTTCACGCTCAGGGATCGATAATTCGAGTATTGTTGAACTATGGAAGAAAAATTAGCTGTCGCCGGATTGGCCGCGCTCGCGCATGAGACGCGCCTTAAGATTTTCAGAAAACTGGTTCAGGCCGGGCCCATCGGCATGGCCGCCGGTGATATCGCGGAGGCGGTGGAAACCGCCCCCACCACATTGTCGTTCCATTTGAAGGAGCTTCAGCGCAGCGGATTGCTGACGGCCCGGCGCGAAAGCCGCCAGATTTTCTATGCGGTAGATTTCGTGGAAATGCGCGGCCTGCTCGATTTTTTGATGGACGATTGCTGCCAAGGGCATCCGGAAATTTGCCAAGTGGGGAACAGGCTCGCGGATTGCGCACCGGCTCAAGCATCACAGACACCACAGACGAAGACAAAATAGGGGAGCATAATGGTTGTTCGTGTGGGAATTAATGGCTTTGGCCGCATGGGGCGCTTGGCGGCGCGGGCGGCCTTGGAAGGCTGTTCGCAAAACCTGACCACGGATTTCGACACGCGTGAAATCTTTGACATCGTCCATATCAATGAAGCAAAGGGCACGGCGGAAACCGGCGCCCATCTGTTGCAGTTCGACAGTGTGCATGGCCGCTGGGGAGCTGACATTTCCCACGGCGATGACAGTATGTCGGTGGATGGAAAGACCATCCGCTACACCACCCATGACACGATTGAGGCCGTGCCCTGGGAAGACAGTCGCGTGGATTTAGTGCTGGACTGCACCGGCACATTCAAAACCAGCGAAGCTCTGGCGCCTTATTTCAAAAAGGGCGTCAAAAAAGTGGTGGTCTCCGCCCCTGTCAAAGACGGCCCGCTGAACATCGTGATGGGCGTCAATGACGATCTGTATAATCCGAAGACGGATCACATTGTCACCGCCGCGTCCTGCACCACCAATTGCCTCGCCCCCGTGGTGAAAGTGATCCAGGAAGGGCTGGGTATCGACCATGGCGTCATCACCACGGTGCATGACGTGACCAATACTCAAACGGTGATCGACGCGCCGTTGAAAGATCTGCGCCGCTCCCGCTCGTCGCTCATGTCGCTTATTCCCACCACCACGGGGTCGGCCACGGCCATCACGCTGATCTATCCGGAATTGAAGGGGAAATTGAACGGTGTTGCCGTGCGCGTGCCTTTGCTGAATGCCTCTTTGACCGATTGCGTGTTCGAAGTGAAACGCAACACAACAGTGGAAGAGGTGAACAGCCTGTTGGAGGATGCGTCTAAAACATCCCTCTACGGAATATTAGGATATGAAACGCGGCCGTTGGTGTCCGTCGATTATGTGAACGATGTGCGGTCCTCCATTGTGGATGCACCGTCCACCATGGTGGTGGATGGCACGCAGGTGAAGATCCTCGCCTGGTACGACAATGAATATGCCTATGCCTATCGCCTGGTGGAACTGGGCGTGAAGGTGGCGCAAAGTTTGTAAGGCCGGATCGATGAGCGATATACGCGGCTATATGTCAGTGACCGGCGCCTATTGGGGGTTCACCCTGACGGACGGGGCCTTGCGCATGTTGGTGCTGTTGCACTTCCATCACTTAGGTTACACGCCGTTTCAGTTGGCCTTTCTGTTCCTGCTGTATGAATTCTTCGGTGTAGTCACCAATTTAGTGGGCGGGTGGATTGGCGCGCGCTTTGGATTGCAACGCACGCTTTATGGGGGGCTTATCTTGCAAATCCTGGCGCTGGGTCTGTTGTCGCAACTGAACCCGGATTGGCCGGTCGCCTTGTCGGTGGCCTATGTGGTGGCCGCGCAAGGGCTTGCGGGAATTGCCAAGGACCTCACCAAAATGTCCGCGAAAAGCGGTGTGAAATTGGTGACGCCGGACGATCAAAGCTCCACTCTGTTCAAATGGGTTGCCGCGCTTACGGGCTCCAAGAATGCCCTCAAAGGGGCGGGGTTTTTTCTCGGCGCCTTTTTGCTGCAGGTGATCGGATTCACGGCGGGGCTGCTAGCTCTGGCGGCGGGGTTGGCCTTGGTCTTGATTGCGGTACAGATTTATTTGCCGACGGATTTGACGACGACGCAAAAGGGACTGCCTTTTCAAAAGGTCTTCTCGAAAGACCCCCAGGTCAATTTGTTGAGCGGCGCGCGCTTTTTCTTGTTTGGGGCGCGTGACATCTGGTTTGTGGTGGGCGTGCCCGTGTTCCTCTACGACGTGCTGGGCTGGACGTTTATGCAAGTGGGCGGGTTTCTGGCCGTATGGATCATCGGATATGGCTTTGTCCAATCGATCGCGCCGCGCATTGTGGGCGCATCGGCGGATGGGAAGGTGCAAGAAGTTGCGGCGGCCCGGTTGTGGGCCTTCGGCCTGGCGGTGGTGCCTGCGTTGCTGGCGATCATTTTGCTGTCGATGATGCAGCCAGGGGGGCAGTTCGATGCCGCCGACGCGGACATGTTGGGCATGATCATCACGGGGGGGCTGATCTTGTTCGGAATCGTGTTCGCGGTAAATTCGTCCGTACACTCCTATTTGATCTTGGCGTTTTCCAAAGACCATGATGTGTCGCTCAATGTGGGCTTTTATTATATGTCCAATGCGGCGGGGCGTTTGGTGGGCACGCTGTTGTCGGGCCTGATTTATCAGATGTGGGGGGTGGTTGGCTGTTTGGCGGTGGCCGCTTTGTTCGCGGCCCTGTCCGGCGCGATCGTCATTCAATTGGAAAATCAAACCCGGCGGCTCAATTCCGCTGCGGCATCGTCTTAACAGGCAGGAAGGAGATTAAAACTCAAGAAAATTCGCGAGCCAATAGTCGGGCCAGGTAAGCGCTCCGGCAAGGGTTTCGAGCTGGGTGGCGAGGTCCGCAAACTCCGCGGTCGGATCAACTGTCTCCCAGACCATATGGCCAAGGGTGACGGCGGTGCCCAGCAAATAGATGGCGGCCAATGTGGAGAGGATGAAGCTGTACGGCCGGCGCGGCGTGTCGCCGATGGAGTCTAACGCAGCGGCGGCGACTGGCGCATCGGCAACGGCGACCGCATCGTCCGGTGTCTCGGCCTGAACAGGCGAAAACCGCAGCTTTCGGTTGGCGGAGGTGTCGAGCGCGTCGCTGAACAGGCTGCCGGAAATATGCACGGGCATGGTGCCGGCGATCCCCCGGGGATTGTTCGAGTGGTCGCTGTGCGGAAACGCGCTGACCACTTGGATCCACCGGTCTTGCAAGCGGGCCGCGGCCTTCACCTCATCCACCACTTCCGAGAAGTCTTGGTCTTGGCTGAGGATGACGGCCACGTCAAAATCGCCCCTGGTGTGATGGGCCATCACGTCTAGGGCAAGGCGCACGTCGATGCCTTTTTCGCGCGCCACGCCGGACGTGTCGTGCTGGAGTGCACGGGTGAAGACATCGACCCCTTGGCGCCGCCAGCGGGAGCACCGCTTCATCCAGGCGTAATGACCGTCCTCGGTGACGTTGATGTCGGGAACGCCCAGGTAGAAATGGACACCGTTGAGCTGCCAGCCGTTTTCGTCGCACAGTAGCTGGGCCAAGGCCAAGGGGTTGTAATTGCCGATATCGTCGCCAAAGGCTTCTTTGGCGGCATATCGCACATTACTGCCGTCGATAAAGACGATTGCCCGCTTGATGTCAGGCTCCAACACCTCTCCCCCGTACTCCGCTAACGCGACCTGAGGGGAATAGGTTACCGCGCTTCGCCGCGTGGGCACAACTCAACTTGTTTTGTGCAGGCAAAAAAATTGGGGGAGCGCCTGGCTGTGTTGGGGAAAAGGCCCCATACTGCTGAAAAAATAGTCAAATAGAGGAGGGCGCAGTGCCCATCGTACGGTCCGGAAACGCTGACATTGCTTATGACGACATCAACCCGGAGGGGACGGGGGGGACCATGGTGCTGGTCCATGGTTTTTCGTCCAACCGCCATGAAAACTGGCAGCGGACAGGGTGGTATGCGGCGTTTGAGGCGAAGGGCCGGCGGGTGCTCGCGCTGGACAATCGGGGGCACGGAGAAAGCACCAAATTCCATGAGCCCGAGGCCTATCAGATCGGCCAGATGGCGGAGGATGTGATCGCGGTGATGGACGATGCAGGGGTCTCAAAGGCGGATCTTATGGGCTATTCCATGGGCGCCGGCATTGCCCTGCGGTGTGTGCTGGCGCATCCGGACCGCTTTTCCAATGCGATTTTTGGCGGCATCGGCAAGGCGTCGTTTGATCCCGATGCGCCGCGCATGAACTTGGCACCCGCCATGGAAACGGATGACCCGGACAGCATCCAAGATCCGCTTGCTCGGGGGTTTAGGATGTTCGCGGATCAGCAGGGGGAAGACCGCCAGGCCCTCGCGGCCTTTGCGCGCGCGCCGCGGGAGAGTTTGGCGCTCGAGGATCTCGCCGCTATCCGGGTGCCGACACTCTTTGTGGCTGGTCAGCGCGATACGCTGGTGGGCAATCCGCAAGAGCTTGCCGATGCGGTGCCGGGCGCGAAAGCGGTGGTGCTGCCCGGATGCGATCACATGTATGCCATTCCCCATCCGCTTTATAAGGCGGCGGTGATGGATTTTCTGGAGGGCTGGCTCGAGGCTTAGGAGCAGCCACAGCCCCCAATTTCCATGATACCGTTTTCGTCAAACGCCATGGAAACAGCTTCATTGGACGCGGTGGCGGTGTCGTCAAAATCACTTTTCGCGGTGTCCCGCAACGCTTGGCTTTCGAAATAATCGATGGCCGTCATGGCCAAGGCTTTAGCGCCATCCAGCACGGCCAGGTCGCCTTTGTCGGACCCGGCCCATTTGGCGAATTCGGGATTGTGGATCACCACATTGGCCGGCGCGCAGGCGATCATGGGATGGATGGAGGGCACGCGATGGCTCACATTTCCCATATCCGTGCTGCCCGCAAAACTTGACGGCATGGTAGACGCATCAATGGGCTCTCGGCCAAGGCGGCGAATGTTGGCGTCATAAGCATCGGCCAGGGGCATGTTGGTTTTGAGGTCCAGATAATCCACCTGCGCCCAGTTCAGCGTCACAGTGGTGCCGGAGGCGATGGCGCCGGCTTCGAGACAATTCTTGACGCGAGACTTCAGTTTTGCCAGCGCGCCGGCATTCTGTGCACGGATGTAATACAGGGCCGCGGCGCGGTCCGGCACGATATTGGGGGCTTGGCCACCCTCGGTGATGATCCCGTGGATGCGTTCGCTCGGCCGAATATGCTGACGCAGCGCGGCGATGGATTGATAGGAAAGGACGACCCCGTCCAACGCATTAAGCCCGCGATGGGGCATGGCGGACGCGTGCGCGCTCTGACCTTCATAGACGGCCTCCACGCTGGACAGCGCAATGCTGGGCATGGTTGTGAGGTCCATCCCCGCCGGATGGATCATCATGGCGGCATCCACCCCATCGAAGGCGCCGTGTTGCGCCATGATCTCTTTGCCGCCGCCGCGTTCTTCGGCGGGCGTGCCCACATATCTCACCTTGCCCTTCCAACCCGGCACTTTCGACAGGGCAAGGGCGGCGCCCAGGCCGGACGCAGCGATGATATTGTGGCCGCAGGAATGTCCGATGCCGGGCAATGCGTCGTACTCTGACAAAATCGCGACCGTGCCATTGCCATCATCCGTGCCAAATTCCGCCGTATATCCGGTCTCCAATCCATAGGCATGGCGTTGGATGGGTAAGGCGGCATCTTCCACAGCGCCGGTCAAACACTTGGCGGCTAAGATCTCCTGAAACGCCAGCTCCGGATTCGCATGGATGTGACGGGACACGCCCAGAAGTGTGTCTTTCAAACCGTCAACCGCATCACAAATGTCAGATTTTAAATCGCCCATGCGCTGGTTCCTTCCTGTTTCAAAGGATCATAGACAGCGCAATGGTCTGTGGCCAGGTGAAGTGTGATCAAAAAGAAAGCGCCTCCAAGATTGCTCTTGGAGGCGCTCAGCGTCGGGACTGGCCCACGAGACAGCGGTTGATAATTAGGCGGGACAACCCAGTATGATCAACCTAGTACGTACCCCCGCTGTACCCGACGCTGCTGTTGGTGTTGGAGAGGGTCTCTCCACGACCGTTGATTAGAAGCTACGAGAAACCGTGAAGGTTGCCTGTGGGTCGCACAGCTCGCTGCCGCCGAAACAATCGGTTGCACTCAAATCGGTGTCCACGTAGCGCAGATCCAGATCGAAGCCGAGCAGGGTGTAAGTCAAACCAACATCCCACGTGTTGTAATCCGGCGTACCGAATACAGAGTTTTTGTCGATCGTCTGTCTGTGGAACCCACCGTCAAGACCGAAGCCGAAGGGCAACGGAATAGAAGCCGTACCACCGAAGTAGAAAGCGTCACCGGATTCAGTCGTGTAGTCAGGAGACCACGCGATGTCTGCGCCAACGGCAATAATTTCAAAGTCGTAGCCCAAAGAACCGTAAAGTTCGAAGAAGTCGAGCTCTGCGCCATCGTCAGCAGATCCTGGGTAAAGGTAGTAAAGACCACCAATATCGTAGGAAATGCCGTTGAAATCGCCGCCAAAGCCGCCATAAACGTCAAGTTCGATGGATTCGCCGAAATCTACGTTTGATGCCCATGTACCGACGTAAAAGCCGCTGTCATGCGCCCAGTCAAAACCGCCCTGAATGGCCGGTGCATTGTCTGTTTGGCTGATGCCGCGGAAAACATAATCCGTGGTCATTGCAACGTTAGCAGAGAATTCCCCAGGGAAATCTTCTTCAGCAACTGCAACGGTGGTCACCATCGACAGTGCTGCGGCAGCTGTAAGGCCGCCAATAAGTGTTTTCTTAATCATGTAGAGCACCCCTCTAATAGGTTTAAATGAGTTTTCGTCCCGGAAACTCGCCAGTTATCCAGCAAGCACTGTGCCAAACTGGAACATATAAAATGTTCGTTCCTCTCTCGGACAAAAAAGTCGCCGTTTTCAGCGATTTAATGGGAAACTTGCAGCGTAACATGCCGCTCCCATACGCTCGAACGAAGGGGAGACTACATGATCGTCTGGTTAATCAGATGCCCAAATTGTGAGCAATCGATCCAAAATCTAGGCGAATTTGTTGTAAAAAAGCGTCTGTTGTAATTCTGCAACGCACATTAGCGCATGGAGCCGAATGTGAGATGGGTGCCGGCATCCACTAAAACCGCTTCACCGGTAATGTGCTGTGCGCCTTCAGTTGCAAAAAACACAATACTTTCCGCCACATCTTCCGGCGGTGCCCCCTTTTTTAGCGGGCTCGATTCGCGATTGGCCTTTGCAACAGCGTTGAACACATCTTCTCCAGCTTTCTCTTTGAACCAGCGGGTTTCAATAAAGCCGGGGCAAACAGCGTTCACGCGGATTTCCGGCGCGAGGGCCCGGGCAAGGGACATGGTCATTGTGTTGAGCGCCCCCTTGGAGGCTGCGTAGGCGACGGAAGAGCCGATCCCGCGTACACCGGCAATGGAGGACACATTTACGACAGCACCAAACCCTTGCTTTTTCATGGCGGGTTCCACCGCCCGGATCATCTGATAGGCGCCAATCACATTGACCGCGTAGATGTTTTGAAAATCTTCCGCCGAAAGTTCGTCCAATTTGGCGTGATCGGCAAATTTGCTGACGCCGGCATTGTTGACCAAAATGTCGATGCGCCCCCACTTGTCCATCGCTTCTTTTGCCATGCGCCGGCAATCATCGTCTTCAGCCACATTCGCCTGAACCAGAATGGCTTCAACGCCATGGGCCTCGCAGGCTTCTTTGGTGTCCACAGCCTCTTGCTGGCTTTTGGTGTAATTGATGACTAGATTGGCGCCACGTTCCGCAAGCTTCAGGGCCGCGGCCGCACCGAGCCCGGTTGCCGAACCTGTGACGATGGCAGTTTTGCCTCTAATATCCATCTGACGCTCCCGTTGTTTTTAGTTGGGTAGCTTAGGAGCTGACCAATGTCCATTATTCGATACAACGCGCCCACCAACATTTTGGTGTTTACGAAAGGACATCCGTTCGAACGGGATGCTTTCTTTTCTGTTTTCGAAAGCTTCGAGGACATTGCCTATACCGCCGTCGAACAACCGGCGGCACAACGCTTCTGCACGGTCAACAATGCTGCGCCTTATGATGCGTATGTTCTGTACGATATGCCGGGCATTGATTTCCTTGCGGAGGATAGCCCCCAATTCATTGATCCATTAGAGGAATACAAGACCGGCCTTTTGGAATTATTGGAAGCAGGCCATGGGTTTGTCTTCCTCCATCATGCCATTGCCGGATGGCCCACCTGGCCGGAATACGCAGAAATCGTCGGTGGGCGTTTTCTCTATCGGCCAGGGGAATTGCGCGGCCGGGACTGTCCGGATTCGGGCTACCGCCATGAGGTCGATCACAAGGTCTCGGCGGTCCAAACCGATCATCCCGTTACCACCGGGCTTGAAGGCGGTTTTGAGGTGAATGACGAACTTTATCTGTACGAGGTGTTCGAGGAGAGTGTCGATCCTCTCTTTGTAAGCGACTACAGCTTTACAGAAGAGAACTTTTACTCTGCCGAACAGGCCGTCAAAGGAAACATGTTTTCACGGGAGGGGTGGCAACATCGCCCCGGTTCCAACATGGTTGGCTGGGTCAAGCATTACGGAAACAGCCCGATTGTGTATCTGCAATTCGGGGATGCGCCGCCGACCTATCAAAACCCACATTTTGCCAAGGCGCTAGAAAACGCCATTAAGTGGGTTGCCAGTGACGAGGCGAAGGCTTGGGCGCGCGCCCGTACCTAGACAGTCAAGGATTACGATGTTGATTTCCAATGTGTAACGCGGGATGCGAGGTCAGGCCGGGCACGTTCCTTCAGCTCGGCCTGCGTGGTGCCGATATAGATAAAACCAGCAATTTGCTCGGCCTCTGCGAGCGTCAGATAGGATTTCACATCATCATGATAAGCATACCATTCCGTGAGCCATTGCGCGCCAAACCCCATGGCCGTCGATGCCACCAACATGTTTTGGCAAACGGCCGCCGATGAAAGATGTTGTTCCCATAGTGGAACGGGACGCTCCGAAGACGGGCTGGAAATAACCGCGACCACGGTCGGGGCGCGTAGAAACCGCCCAGCTTCAAAGGCAACCCGGTCCGCGTCCGCCGTTGGTTCGTCTTTCGCAAAGGCGGTGGCGAGAACGTCGCCTATGGCTGCGCGTGCATCGCCTTCAAAAATAATGAAACGCCAAGGGGCAAGTTTGCCGTGGTCTGGGACGCGTGCACCAATTTCCAGAATATCGGCCAATTGGTCTGGCGTGGGGCCAGGCGCGCCTAGGCTTTTTGCGACAACCGATCGCCGCCGCTTAAGGAGATCGAGGGCCTCCGGCGACTGGGGGTTGAAATCTATTGTGCCTTGCGCTTTTTCAACGGTGCTCGTCATGGATGATGTGTGCTCGCTAACCTATTGAGATTGTTTCGGTGTTCCGCTCGTTAACAGAAAAAAGACTCTAACCCCCGGCGAACAGAACAATTTGATTTAATTTTGTGTCGAACTCGGCGGTGATTTCAAACGCGTTTTATAGATTTGTCTGTCATCTCAATAAGACAATAGCTGGTGACGCTGGCTCTGCCCGCAATCGCCTTGGATCCAAACCAATAAGAACAGATCACCAAGTGCCGATTTAAAGGACGACCGTATAGCTGACCTAGCGCCTTTAATTTGGTGAAACATGATGATTACTATGCCAGCCATTTTTTTGGTAGCTGCCATCGCGGCGATTGGAACCCTGGTTGTCTTCGGCGTCTTCCACCGACGGAGCCGAACACGTCAGCAAGACCGGCTCGAGACCGCCTTCAATCGTGCCCGCTATGTTCGCGGATGCCGAGGCAATTCGTAAGGCAGCCTTCGAATTAGTCCGGCGCTACATGGACATTGCCTAGACCTGCCAATGCCGTATGGTTTGGACGTAATGGCTGACGGTCTGCATGACCTTGAAGGGGAAGGCTATGACGAATACGCGCCGAGGTCCGTGGGCCATTTCGGATCATAAGCTTATTTACGAGAACCCGTGGATGACGGTGCGGTATCACGATGTGATCCACAATTCCGGGCACGCCCATGAATACACGACAATTGCCTTCAAGAACCGCGCGACCGGTATTGTACCGCTGTTCGAAAATGGTGAGACCGTCCTTGTCGGGCAGCACCGTTTTCCGCTTGATCGCTACAGTTGGGAAATCCCCGAAGGGGGCTGTCCTCCGCACGAAGAACCTCATGAGGCAGCGCTTCGTGAGTTGCGGGAGGAAACAGGCTTAACTGCCTCAAATTACAAGGAAATATTGCAACTTGATCTCTCAAACTCGATCACCAATGAACGCGCATGGTGCTATGTTTCCTGGGGCTTGAGCCAAGGTGAAGCGATGCCTGAAGAAACTGAAGATATAGCATTGAAAAGAATACAGTTTTCTGATGCGTTGGAGATGGTTGAGGCGGGCGAGATGACGGATGCCATTTCGGTCGCAAGCCTTTTACGAATTTCCTATCTGGCAAGAAACGAACAATTGCCCGAGCCCTGGATGAATGCGAGGTTTAGGGGTAAATAGCCGTGGCGAGGCATGGCCGCGAAAACACTTGTGCAAATTCGCAGAATTGATCACCTAATCGTGCAATTGATTGGGGTCGGCTGAGGCACTAGATTCACACCTAGAACAACGCGGCGGGATGTATCTCCTCCGCCAAGCCACGGGGAGCGGCACTATGAGCCTTACGGCCGAAAGACTAGCGACGTGTGATCCGGTTTGGTCCGACATACGGATCGAAGCTCAGGAAATTGTGGAGTTCGAAACAGAACTTGCCGCCTTCATCTATCAAGCCGTCCTGAGCCACGAGCACCTGGAAGAAGCGTTGAGCCATATCCTTGCGAGCAAGCTTAGTACGCGCGAGGTGGAACCGCAGACAATTCTCAAGGTTTTCCGCGAAGCTTTCGAAAAAGCGCCCGAAATCGGAGAAGCGGTGCGGGCGGATATTAAAGCGGTGCTGGACAGGGACCCCGCCTGCTCAAACCACGTAACGCCCTTCCTCTATTTCAAGGGCTTCCATGCACTACAAACCCATCGCCTAGCTCACTGGTTGTGGTCGGAAGGGCGCACGAACATGGCGCTGTTTCTGCAGAGCAGGGTCTCCGCTCTATTCGGTGTTGATATCCACCCCGCAGCTGTGATGGGCCGCGGCATAATGATGGATCATGCCACCGGAATCGTGATCGGCGAGACGGCGGTGGTTGGCGATGACGTGTCCATATTGCATGACGTCACATTGGGGGGCACCGGTAAGGAAACCGAAGATCGCCACCCAAAAATCGGCAATGGTGTTCTCATCAGCGTTGGCGCCAAAGTTCTCGGCAATATTGAAATCGGCGAATGTGCCCGGATTGCCGCGGGAAGTGTGGTGTTGCACCCTGTGCCGGCGCACTGCACCGTCGCTGGCGTTCCAGCCAAAGTGGTTGGGTGTGCCGGTTGCGATCAGCCCGCGCGCGAAATGAATCAACTGATTGAGGACAAGGACGACGCCTAGAGCGTCAGGCGTCGTCACTGAATTCTAGCGGAGAACGCCTCTAGTGGTGTGCCCCATGGTGCTGGTCTGCGTCGATGTCCTTGGCATCGTCATGTTTGTGATACTTCTCAATCTTGACGACAATCTCGACGGAACCCGATTTTTCAAAATTGAGTGTGAGTGGGAATTCTTCGCCCTCAACAAGGGCGCCTTTTAGACCCATCAACATGATATGCAAACCACCGGGTTTGAAGCTTACCGTTTCACCTGGCGCCACATCGACCTTCTCTTGCTTTGCCATACGGGCCACATTGTCAACGACGGTCGTCAAGTGAATTTCCGAGCGAGCGGCATTGGGTGATGCAACGGACAAAAGAGTGTCGCCCTCTCCATTTTGGTCGGTGATTTCCAGAAAAACGGCGCCGTTTTTCGCGACCGGTGGTGTTGGCCGTGCCATGGGATGCTTGATCAGCAGAGTGCCCAGCGTGTATTCGTGCGCGGGAACTTTGGTCGGCGTGGCGGCAATGCCGATGGCGGCAATGAGCGCGATGGCCAAAAGAGGAGCGAAAAACCCTCGAAAATTTGCGGTACGCATGAAAATCGTTTCCTTCCATTACTCCCCAGCGGTTCGTTACCATGATCAAAAGGTTTGGCCTATGTCGTGGAATGCCGCACCTGAGTTGTATTTTTGTTTGTCCGATTACGGAGGATAGCGCCCGGCCCAAACAAGACTTGCGGCAGGCTCCTATTTCGTAGACAAGTAAGCCCAGAATGCGTCGAGACCAGAGCGTGGCCGTGTTGCCGAAAACATGACCCCGCTATCGAATCCCCGTTTGTTGCGCGATCGGACGGTTAACCGGATTCCACTTAACCTGATCGCGCTCTAAGGAGATACCCGGTGGAACAGAGTGAGTTGTTGAAGCTCCAAAAATATTTTCGGGACCTTTTTCGCTTGGATACAATTGAAGTTGTGCCACAGCCCATCAAAGACGATTCCGCGGAAGTTATGGTCGGGGAGGAATTCATCGGCGTGATCTATCGCGACGAAGAAGATGGAGAGATTTCCTACCAGTTTCAGATGGCCATTCTGGATATCGACCTGCCGACCACCAATTGAGTATCGTTTTGGCGGGGGGCTGATGCCCTAACGAGCGACCTCAAAACCAGCGACCAAGTCAATCATCCCTTTATCGATATCCTTCCATCGTGGGAGGTGGGACCTCTTGAAGCGATATTTCAGCTCAATTTTGTCGCTGAAGCTCAAATCGCGTCGGCAGGTGGGGCTTGCGATGATTTCTGTCTTCTTAAAGCACCGCAAAACGATCAGCTCATCTTTCGGGCTCGTCCATACGAATAGATCTTCGTCTTTGTAGCCGCTGGCCTCATTGAATTCGTATTTTTGAAAACCGTGTGGACCGGGTTTTCCTTTTGGGTCGATCACAAGCCGCTTGTAAATCTTCTCGAAGCGCTGACGTTCATTGAACTTGCTGGTCATTACGGCCAGATCAAAATGAATCACAGATGATTGGGCAGTGTTATCGTCAAAGGCGCTGGCATTTGACGGCGTATAGGGTGAGAAACGCGGCAACAACGCATACATTTCCACCAAATCCTGCGCGCCGCCATTTCGAACCTTGGCAAACCGCGTGAAGTTCGCGGGAATAACAAATGTCTTATCGGCAACGACCAGTTCGATCGGGCGATTCTCATCTGACGGGTCCGGCGCCGTGCCCATGATTTCAGACAAGCTTGGACTCAAATAATACGCAAGGAATAGCAGGGACAGCAGTCCGGTCACCACAATCACGACCAGCGGGATTGCCCAGCTCGGTTCTTCCGTGGCGCCGCCATCTATGTCGCCACCGTGATAGGTATCGCCGCGTTGAGGACTCATGGTTACGAACTCGAGAAAACTGACAAAAGATCCGGCAAAACACCGTGCTGACGACTCAAGGATAGGGGAGGCAGGTGAATATTTCGAGACCAAACCAGTGCCCAGATCAAAGAATTTGATGATCGTGCTCACGAATGCCCATGAGGGCGCTGCAGCGAAAAGATCACCTTAGCCCGTTTTTCTGATAAAATGTCACATTGTGACGCAGTTTTTCCAATCGAGGAAAAATTTATCTAGTTTTCAAAGGTTTAATTAAGCACAGGTCGACAAAAATTACTGACGTTTTGTCATTTTGGGGCTTGGAAACTTTAGAGTAGTACCTATATGTTATCTTAGTACTGCGTTGCACAATTTTGCGGCGCTGCACCTTTGAGAAATGAACAAGCGTTTTCTGGGCCAGCTATGACATCGTATATAATCAATATTTCTGCTGTTTTGAGTGCGATTGCCGTCTTCTTCTTGTATGAAACCGGCGCAATGGCGACCCACAATGCGTTTTTCCTCGCGACGGCCTTGTTCGTGTTTTACACCGCGTATCAGCTCATCCAGCGTGAGGGTATGCCTCTGTCTGATGCGGTGCGTGCCGTGATCGCCAAGCCGGAATCCTATCCGCGCCAGACGGCCTATTGGGCATACGTATTGGCCGCTGGAACAGGCCTGATTGTGGTTGGGCAAACGCTGGTAACGTCAATCGCATAAGACGTTACCAGGGCGCTTGCCGCCGATCCGGTTACAGAACCTTCAGCATATTGCCGACCAGTGGATGGCGAACCACATCTGCCTTTGACAGGGTGACCACCCCTACATCGTCCAACGCGTCCAGTTTTTCCGCGATTTGAGGAAGGCCCGATAGACCGTCAAGTAAATCGGTTTGATCGGGATCCCCCGTCACCACCATGGTTGAATGCCACCCGAGCCGGGTCAAAAGCATTTTCAACTGGCCGTAGGTGCAGTTCTGGGCTTCGTCAATCACCACGAACGCATTGTTGAGGGTGCGTCCGCGCATATAAGCGACTGGCGCAATCTCAATCGTCCCGTCGGAGAGGGCGGATTTTAGCCGTTTCGCCCCTAAACGGTCGGTCAAGGCGTCGTAAAGCGGGCGCAGATAGGGGGCTAATTTGTCCTGCAGGTCACCGGGCAGATACCCCAGACTCTCACCAGCTTCGATGGCGGGGCGGGACAACACGATCCGGCCGACATCGCCTTTTTCGAAGGCTTCCACGGCCTTCGCCACCGCCAGATATGTTTTCCCGGTACCGGCTGGCCCGACCGCCAGCACCAAAGGGTGTTTGTTCATGGCATCCAGAAGCTTTTTCTGGTTTACCCCATAGGGGCGAATGTTCTTAACGTAACGGCGATCTCTTGTTTCTTCCTGTAGCGGGTGCCACTCATCAGTGGGCGGATTGAATAGGGTCTGTAACGTATCTCCATCTGACTTAACCGAGTGATTGCGATTGTTCTTCGAACGTGCGGATTGGCGTCCAGAGCGTTTGCCCATTCAAAACTCCCAACTGGTGTGATGTGAAGAAGATGATCTTAAGACCGTGCACCGACAGGCGGTGCAGTGCAGGGTAACGGAGACCCGATCGGCAGCGGAAACTCCGTGTCGGCAGTAGGCTGAATAATTCAGTCCGAATCGATCCATCAAGGACTAATCTACCGTAAATCGACGCGTTGCGCCCTAATTATGAGACGGCATATCATCCGACTCACATCATGACCGTGCATGACTTTCGTGTCGGATTTTTGATGGTGGCACCAGAAAGTGTCATAGTGGATTGAATATATTTTCTTCGCGTGCCTCAAACCGTTAACCAAGAGTTTACTCTTTATTAACGGGGTCTCGCCAATCGGCGGTAAGCGTGCGATAGTTTTAGCGACGCGCTGTAAAAAGCGGACAGGGGAAGACGCATGCCAATTTTTTCACTCGACGGTGAACACGTTCAGTTGCCTGACGGGGATCACTATTGGATTGCGCCGACCGCGTCGGTTATGGGGAAGGTCCGCCTCGAGAAAAACGCAAGTGTTTGGTTTGGCGCTGTTCTGCGCGGTGACAATGAGCTGATTACGATCGGCGAAAATTCCAATGTTCAAGACAACTCCGTCCTCCATACGGATATGGGCGCTCCCTTAACCTTGGGCAGAGGTGTCACGGTGGGGCATCAGGCCATGCTGCATGGGTGCACTGTTGGCGACAATTCACTGATTGGAATAGGCGCCACGGTGCTCAATCACGCCACCATCGGAAAGAACTGTATTGTTGGTGCCCATGCCCTAATTCCGGAAGGCAAGGAGATCCCCGACAATTCCCTCGTTATTGGGGCTCCCGGCCGCGTTGCCCGGGAATTGGACGCCGCTAGTGAGGACATGCTCAAGCTGTCAGCCGATAGTTACGTAAAAAACTGGCAACGGTTTAAGGCCGGCCTGGAAGTTCAGGGGTAGGGCAGCGAACAAACCATGGGGACACCACGGCAATCAAAAGCACCACCGACCGCTCGCGGCGCGCCCCGAGAATATATGCTGGGCTGCATGCTATATGCGCTGGCGGTGTTTTTTTTGTGGGGTGATGTCGCCGCAGCGAAACCGTCTCAACAAAATTTGTTGGGAACCTATCGCTCTGGGGTGTTGACCAATGGTGCAAAAGCCACTCTCAAGTTAGACCGAGTAGACAATTGGGTTGTTGGTCAGCTTACGGACGAAGAAGGCCGGGTTTTCGCCTTGCGCGGAAAGGGTAATCAGAAATTTGTCGAAGGAAAGATCTTCCTCGAAAGCCGTTCCGTCAGTTTTGTGTTAGAGCGCGTCGGTGCCAGCATCTTTTTAAGTTATTCCACCTTCGACAGCCGCGGGCGCACGGCGGCTCAACGAAGTCTGTTGATGCGGAAGGTGGTGCCGGTTGCGGCCAAACCAGGCGATCCCCGAAAGCAAACGGCTGCCTTCTCGGCCTTTCTAAAAAGCTATCAGAATATGTCGGACAATGACGTTGCAAAACGTTTGACGGCGTTCGACCCGGGGCTGCGGAGTTTGGTTCAGATTTTTGGATATTTGCACACGGATTTGTTTGCCCGTGTTTGCACTGTCGGGTCGCAGTTAAAGGTCACTCAGGAATTGGGGTGGTCCCAAAGTTTATCCTGCAAAGAGGTGTCGTCCCGATGGGATGCGACGAAGAATGCGGATCAACGCACCGAACTGGCGAAGCGAGCACGCAAGCAGGCCTTCGCCTTGGCGGATGTGGTCGGGTGCACGGCGCGAACCTCGTTCCCGCAACCACATTCGGCGTGCGATCGTCTCGGCGTGACCCTGTCGCCGATTGCCAGCGCCTGGCAAGATGCGAGCGCGATTTTGCCGTACCAAAAAGATGCTGCCCCATCCACCGCTGTCGCCCTGGCTCTTGTGCCCCGGCTAAAGCCGGAGGTCACCGCGCAGGCGGCGCCCGTCATCCCTGTTCTCAATCCGCTTCGGGTTGCCGCTGCACGCGACAGACAGCCCGCCCGTCCGGCAAGCCTCGGTTTTAGTAAGCTGCCGGTGACCTACCGTTCCGTTGAAATGGCAACGCTCCATGAATGGTCGCTGGCTCACGGGGATGGTCCGCACGCCCTGGCGGAAGAAGCGGTCGGCGCTGTCGATACAAATCAGTAGAAGGCGCGCGAACCTGTAAAAAACACAAAAGGCCAGATCGTTCCCGACCTGGCCTTTCGTTGTATTCGAAATGGGGCGTTCCGAAACGTCCCGTCTTAGTAGTTGTTCAAAGCCACCGTCGTGGTTTGAGGCTCAACGCCAATCTTGTTCCAAACCATGGGGTTTTCCGCTGATTGGCGGGCCACCCACCGGTAGGCGGTCTTGTCCCAGGCGTGGATACGGTTGGTGACATTGTCCAACACATAGTCGCCTTGCTCCGTCACCACGATGAGCACCGCATGAAGGTTGCCTTTGGGATTGCGCGCCGTGGCCATGCGCAATGATTTTTCAGGCCATCCAGCGGCGATCAATTTCCGCCGTTTCTCCAGCGCATAATCTTCGCAATCACCTGCGCCTTTCGGATATTGCCAAACTTCCACTTGGTTGTGTTGCGCCCGATCTGTCACGGGACGGATCCGCACATTTGTTGCTGTGTTAATAGAGTTAAGTTCGATCCAGCGGTTTTCCGTCAGCCGGACGGAGCCGCGGCTGGAGCTGCTGTCGACACAATCATTGGCGTGCCGTTCGCAGAAATCGATGTAACCGCGCGGAGCTTTCGCTTGATCGCCCAATGTCATGGAGGATCCGCCCGGTGGTTGATAGCTACATGCCATCAAAAATGTCCCGACGGCCAACGCCGCCGCGGTTTTCATGAAACGTGATGTGGAAGAAATCCACCGTCCTGTAAGTGTATTCATCAGAAAAACCCCAAGTCTTTCGCCTGCACTGACTGGAGTTTTTCAGGAAATAGTTCAGATCAAATAAAAAATGACAGTTATTATTTATGAATACTGTATTAGAAAGCGATTTATATTTGTTTTTTATTTAATTCAGCTTTTTATAAAATTCGATATTTGTGGCAACGGTCACGGAATCCGCCGCATAAACACCCGCACTGTCCCATCGAGGCCTCCGTCGATTTCGTCTGCCCGGACGGCCGCATGGTTGGGGCCGAGCGTGCCCATCTCTACAATCTCAAAGCCCATTTTCGCGTAGTAGGGGGCGTTCCAGGGGACGTCGCGAAAAGTGGACAGGGTCACCAACGGGTACCCCCGCTGTTTTGCCCAATCACACAAAGTGTCGATCAATCGGCGTCCAATTTTCTGGCCGGCGAAATCCGGGTCAACAGATACTTCGTGAATATAGGTACAGCCATCGAGTATTTTGGCAGCAATGAAACCGGCGGGGCGATCCGCGTTATCACACGCGACCCACAGCAATCCGTCTTCCTGAATGGCCAAATATTCCGCAGCGGAAGTGGGCTCCCCGGCGGCGATATCTTCCATGCCCACGTCGCTAAACTTGGCACCGGCGCGGCGCTCTAATTCCGGTGCCTGCACCGCGTCTTCCGGTGTGGCCAATCGGATTCTCATCATCAGATTCTCCAAAAATCCATGGCGCGACATTTTTCCGATTTCTAGTGCTTGTCAAATGCTTCCGTGCAAACCATTCTCTGGAAAACGCAAAAAATAACCCACAAAAGTTGAGGATCCACGTGCAGACTTACGACTACATCATTGTTGGCGCCGGCAGCGCCGGATGTGTTTTGGCCAACCGTCTTTCCGCAGATCCGTCGGTTCGCGTCTTGCTTCTCGAAGCAGGGGGAAAAGACAGCAGCATTCTCTATCGCATGCCCGCAGGGGTCGGCTCGCTGATCACCGGCGGCAAGGGAAATTGGTGTTACGAAACCGAGGGCCAAGAACACCTCAATTACCGTCGTTTGTTCTGGCCACGGGGCAAAGTCCTTGGTGGATCTTCTTCGATCAACGGCATGATCTATATCCGCGGCCACGCGCGTGATTATGATCATTGGCGCCAGCTCGGTCTTGAAGGATGGGGCTTTTCGGATGTGCTGCCCTATTTCAAAAGGTCGGAAGATTTAGAGTTTGGCGGCGACAATTTTCACGGCGAAGGCGGCCCCTTAAAAGTTTCGTCGGGCAAGTCCACAAACCCATTGTTCCGCACATTTGTTGAAGCAGGCCGGCAGGCAGGTCATCCGTTTACGGACGACTTTAACGGCTATCAACAAGAAGGCATGGGCTTCTATCAGCTCACCATCCGTGACGGAAAACGTCAAAGCACGGCGGTGGGGTACTTACGTCCCGCCCTCGACCGGGACAATTTGACGGTGGAAGTTGACGCTTTGACCTCGCGGGTCGTCTTTGAAGGCAAAAAAGCGGTTGGCGTTGACTTCACCCAAAAGGGTGAGGCCCGCACAGTGCGGGCTGAACGAGAAGTCATTTTGTGTGGCGGCGCTGTGAATACACCTCAGACGCTATTGCTGTCCGGTGTTGGTGACGCGGAATATCTAAAACGCTTCGATATCGACGTGGTGGCGGATTTGCCGGGTGTGGGTAAAAATCTGCAAGACCACTTGGACTGCTCGATCAATTACGAATGTACCCAGCCAATTACACTTTACAGCCAGGCCAATCCGTTCCGGGCGTTGGCAACAGGAATGCAATACGTTTTCTTCGGAAAAGGTCTGGGACAAACAAATGGTCTCGAAGCAGGTGGGTTCTTAAAAACGCGCCCCGAACTCGAAATGCCGGATATCCAGTTGCATTTCATTGCGGCCAATATGTTTGAACATGGCAAGAAGAAGATGGATCGCCACGGTTTCATGGCACATATTTGTCAATTGCGGCCTGAGAGCCGCGGCGAAATTGCCCTCAAATCCACTAACCCCAACGATCCGCCGCTTATCCAGCCAAACTATTTGGCCACGGAAAACGATCGCGTCACCTTGCGCGAAGGCGTGAAGATGGTGCGGGAGATTTTCGGTCAGGAAGCCTTCGATGCCTATCGAGGTCCTGAGATCCAACCTGGCGCACATGTCCAAAGTGACGAGAAGCTGGATGAATTCATCCGCCGCAATGCCGAAACGATTTACCATCCGGTTGGTACGGCCAAGATGGGGACGGACAAGGATGCCGTGGTCGATGCCGCGTGCAAGGTCCATGGAATAGACGGTTTGCGCGTGGTTGATGCCTCGGTCATGCCCACATTGGTCGGAGGAAATACGAATGCGCCAACGATCATGATCGCGGAGAAAGTCTCAGACATGATTCTCGGAAAACCGGCCTTGACGCCCGAAGTGGTCGAAATTGCCGAGGATAAAGTGAGCGATGCCGCTGCTTAACCGTTGCGAAACCACAATATTCCCGAAAATGTGACCAAATCGCCCACAAATCGGACGGTTTCTCGTTCTCCGTGCTTGGAACCGTCACACATTGTCACTACCTTAACGGAAGTCACGTACCATAGTGCAGTAGTGTATGAAGGCTGCGAAACCTAGTCGGGGACGTCACCATGAAAAAATTCGCGTCAATCTTTGTGCTCGCCAGTGTGCCGGTGTTTTTGGCCGGAGCCGCAGCCAATGCAAGTGCCGACTATCTCAGCGATACGCTGACTTTCGATCAATGGTGCTTGGAACGGTATGACGACGAGCGTTGTGCCGAAAAGGACGAACGTGACGTGCGTGAATACGAACGTTCCCTCATGAACCTGGAAGCGATCGAAACAAAATACAATATCGAGCAGCGCAAAGAGCAAGAATTCCGCGACCGGTATGAAAGCCAGGACGATATTGAGCCTGCGAATCATTTGGACACGCGATCCCCGTTGCACCGCTAGGTAGTCTCGCGGTTTGACCTGAGGGCTGCGTGGTGCGCGCGGCTAGGAATTGCTTCTAATCAGATAGAGCCGTGGCATCGGATTGGATTTGATGGGCAGGCTTGGCTCGTCCGCCACACGGTCTACATCGGGGTTGATCAGGTTTACGTTGTTGATCCGTTGGCGGACAAATACTTTTTGCCGCATCAGGGACTGTCCCTGTGTCACAAACAGGCTTCCCAAAACGCGGCACACGTCGCCCTGTTGATCCATCAGCGGCAGCATAATGACTTCGAACCCCGCTTCGCGCCGATCAATTGTGTAGCCGATTGTCGACATCAGCCCAACACGGCGGTCATTGATGATGCGTGCCACCATGTTGCGGGCTTTGTCCTCGCAATCGCCTGTGAACATAGAGAAAAAGTTCTGATCGCGAAACTCTCGGCCAAAAATCGCGCACATGCCTGTTCCGGCCAGGCGGAAGGTAATGTGTTGGTCATCGTGTTTTTGCAGAATAAAGATTTGGGGCAAATGTGATCGCAAAGCACATGGGTCAACCGCTTCCCTTGGTGCCGCAGGTTTTCCGTTTCGTATGGCGTTCCAATAGTCGAACACAGCCTTTGTGCCTGCATGTTCGATAGTGAAACGGCCGTCTGGTAAACCGTTCAAATCCACAATTCTGCCTTTTGATTGTGCCAATTCGGCACAATCCCCTCGTGTCAAGACAGATGTTTGTTTCGTTGCGAAACAAATATTCTGTCCGCTGTGATCGTCACGAGAGTGGGAGCAGATTGCGTGCCAACCAAAGCGGGTAGCTTTGGTTCCAAATTGTTCCAGGTTCACTTGTCGGTCTTAGGTTTGATCAGGCCGCGTCGCATTGCCGAACGCGATAGGGGCCCGGCTGGTACTGCGTCCACGCCGCTCCATAAATTGACCCCGGGTCGGCGCATGAAAAGGATCAAGAAACATCCAGCGAAGAAACCGGCCACGTGGGCCCACCAGGCGACACCCGGCGCCGCCGGATCTGTCAAAAACGCGAAGGTCAACTGGAGAACGATCCAGAAACTCAAGATCCAAATGGCGCCCAACCTTACCGGGATAAAAATGAAGGCGAGGGGGATGACGGCGATGACCTTTGCCCGGGGGTGCAATAGCAGATAGGCGCCAAGTGTTCCTGACACCGCACCGGAGGCGCCAATCATCGGGATCGTGGAATCCGGGTCCGCAAAGCCTTGGCTGGCGGCGGCGGCCAAGCCGCAAATCAGGTAAAATGCCAGAAATCGAAGATGTCCCATGGCATCTTCCACATTGTTTCCAAACACCCACAGAAACAGCATGTTGCCGCCCAGGTGAAACAGGTCACCGTGAAGAAACATGGCGGTAAACACCGTAAGCCAGGGGGGGACAATCAATTGTTCCGGCGATGCAGAGGCGGGGGCGAACAGCGCGGCAGGCGTGAAGCCCAGCCGGTAGGCCGTAAGGTCGGGGGATCCCCAGCCAATGGTACTTTGCCAAATATAGGCCAAAATACAGGCTGCAATCAGCCCCACCGTTACATAGGGCTTCAGAAAGGTCGGATTGTCGTCATATAGCGGTATCATTGGATTTCCCCCGGCCTCAATATTTAGCACCCCCGAGAAGGGCCATACAAACAAACTGTTGCAGGCTATACTAAGGCAAACAGACCCAAAAGCCTGGTGGGCGTATTCGTGACCAAACTTGAGTTTTTCTTCGATTGTTCAAGCCCTTGGACCTTTCTGGCGTTCTCTCGGGTTCGTCAGTTTGCGTCCTCATCCAAATTGGACGTCGTTTGGCGTCCGATCTTGGTTGGGGGTGTGTTTAACGCGGTTAATCAAGCGGTGTATGAGAAACGGGCCAATCCAGATAAGCGCCAGCAGGCCTATTATCAAAAAGACCTGCAAGATTGGGCGACGTATCGAGGCATCAAGATCGGCATGCCGCCGGTCTTTCCGGTGCGTGCTGTTGAGGCCATGCGGGGCGCGATCGTCGCGTTAGACCAGGGCAAGATTGAGCCCTATGCCGCCTCGGTCTTCGAAGCCTATTGGTCGGACCTTAAAGACATCTCTCAACGAGAGGTTCTCAAAGACATTTGCATCCGGGTGGGATTAGACGCGGACCAGTTTTTTGAAGACATTGCACAAGACGACGCCAAAGCCCGCCTTAGAGACAATACACAAGAATTGATTGACCGGGGTGGATTTGGCTCTCCTACATTTTTTATCGATGATACGAATATGTTTTTTGGGAATGACCGCGTTCCCCTGATTGAGAAGGCCCTTGGCCTGTCGGCAGATGCTTAAATAAAGCGAGACTTTTTATTGCGCAGGCGGCGCCGCGCGACATTGTAAGAGTAATTATGGTTCATTACCGCAGCGTGCACGAAAAACAGCCGATGATAAATGCGCCGGGGCCGGTGCTGCTTTTAATCGCCGCAATGGTCGGTGTGCACCTTATTCGATTGGCCCTACCGGGGCCCAGCTTGTCCGGCCTGGATGGGCAGGTGGTTGCCTATTTTGCCTTTACGCCTGCGCGTTTCTTTGGAGACCAATACGGGGCAACTTATCTGGAAACAGAGTCGCTGGCGGCCTTATTGTCCACCTTCATCACCCATACCTTCTTGCACGCGGATCTTACGCATCTGGGGATCAATGCGATTTGGTTGCTGGCGCTTGGGGCACCGGTCGCGCGTTATTTGCGGCCTTACCGTTTCTTTACGTTTTATTTCGTGTGCGGAATATTTGGAGCGCTTGCGCATTTGGCCTTTTATCCGAATGAAACCGTCCCTATGGTCGGTGCCTCTGGTGCCATTTCCGGGTTGATGGGGGGCGCTATCCGTTTCATCTTCCGGCCGCAAGTGGGGTATGACGGTGGAGAGCTTGGGCGGCTCAGCGATCCTCGGCTGATCGCATTTGTGGGGGTTTGGTTTGCGATCAACATTATCGTTGGGTTGTGGGGAATTGACCCGTCGGCGGAACAACGCAGCATTGCGGTTCAAGCACATCTTGGCGGGTTTATCGCAGGCCTGTTTTTGCTGCCCTATTTCGCGGCGCGCCAGAATAGGTGAGCAGGTTTAAAGCAGGCCTTCTTCATAAAATACCTGTCCGTCGATCATCAGTTTCTTAATGGCGGCTGTGCCGTCGTCTCGAACCGCCAAGATTACCGACATGCGGTCGGCATTACGCGCTTTTTCTAAGTCTCGCCCCTCTCCCTCAGGAACAAAATAGCTCTCTACTCCATAGGAGATGCTAAGGTCTGTCCCCGTTAACGGTTCCTCATCGGTGTTATCGGTGGGCGGCACCAGCGTTGCGGCGGGATAGGCGCGGTCCACTTTGCCGGCGATAACGATGGTCGAGTTGGTGCTGGGTTTGTCATGAAAGATGGCAACCGGCTGCCAAGTACCGCCAACCAAGATCAGTTCCACAAAAATTTTGTCGCCACGGGAAAAGTCGTCATCGCCTTCCAAAGCAGAGGTGTTGAGATTGCTTATTGCGTAGGTGAGGATCACATAATCGCCGCGGAACAAAGAACGCGGATCCACCGGTTCGACTTTCAGCTCAACCTCCCGACCGTCCGAGAGAAGGGAGATCCGGTCCCAGATCATGTACCCAAGCAGCGCGAGTTGGAGGGCGAGCGCCAGCCCGATATTTACCCACATGCGCATCTAGTCACCCTGTGTGTCATTGGCCAACAATTGGCGCCGAACGCGCTCCAGCACCACGGCACTTGCGATTAAGATGATGCCGCCAATGGCGAAAAAGATAGCCTGATTAAGCAGTGTGCTGAATGTGGAGAAGTATAGCCACAACACTTCCGCGCCAAATGCGGTGAATGCAAGATTCACAATGAAGGCGTCGTCTTTTTCCAGTCCAAAATCGACGGCCCACACGGCCAGACCGATATAGAGAGCGGCATAGACATATCGGGAGAGTGCGCCCGTCGAGTCGACAATATATGGTGCGGCTATCGCGGATATCACGACCAACATCAAAATGCCGGCGTCTAGAAGCCGAATGTTGTCGGACACCAGCGCCAGGACGATCGCCACCGCACAAACACTTGCGAGCACGCCGGCCACAAGCAGCCAAGCGGTTTCGCTTTCGGAAGCGCCGCCTGACAGCTGTAGCAAAAAGTAGCTGAAAAAGATCGCGAAGAAACCGTAGCGTTGGCCGGCCGTTTGAAAGAAGAACGTCTCTTTTATCATTGTTGCCGATAACAGAGCTGTCGCGGCCAGAACATAGAGAGTGAAGAGATGAGTTTCGTCCCAATCTTTGTTGGCCACGAAAAATGCGAGGTTTATCGCCAGCCAGATAAGGAAAGACAACGTCAACAGGTGGAGGCTTGGCCGCCATTTCCACACCCATCCAACAGCGCACATTAGGGCGAAGGGGATTAAATAAAGCAGATGGGGTGATTCTGCCTCGAGTGTTTCGCCAAAGGTCCAAAGACCGAACAATAGTATTGTGAGCGCCAATGCCGGTTTGGATGGGATGATCAAAGCGGCGGCGGACACGCCAACCGCCCAGAGCAAAATGCCGTTCGGCCAGTGGGCACTCATGTGATAGGTCTGACCGAGCAGCATGATGTTTGCCCCAAACAGCGCGCACCCAAGCAGCACGGCGGCTTGCGCATAATTAGAGCGTGCACGAACGAACAGCCATCCTGCGGCGCCATAGGCGGCCACCATGGTGGTCCCGAGAATGAGCAAGCGCTCCAATTTACCCAATCCCTGCCAGTTCGCCGCCACGTAGGTCATACCGGCGAAGGCAAGGAGAACCGCGCCCAACATGGTCAGAATGGCGGGGACGGAGGGGCGCGTCGGCGCCCCCTGGGCCGCCAGTTGCAGCATCTGATCCGCTTGATGGGGCGTTATAACATTTTGCGCGATCCAAAACTCGATATCGCGCTTTAATTGGCGTATATACGCGCCGCGGCGCATCACATCCTCCCCGCTGGTGAAACTTCACCTTATCCTATGTTTTCGCCAAAGTCTTTGGTGTACGGATGGTAAAATTTGGTGCGGCGCACACTGCCCAAGGTCCAATTGCTGCGCGTGCGTCCTAACCCCCTTGCGCGATGCCTATTGGCGCCCCACAATCATGACAAAGTGATGTCCGAAGGGGCGTCCCAAGAGACAAAAGATAAGTCTTTTCGTCCCTTCGATCCATACCGTGGTGTGAGGCGCCTTGGCATAAGGTTGGCTGCGGAATCCGAAAGATTGCTGCGATTTTTGATGCAGCCATAGGGATCAGGAGGTACCGATATGTTGGTAATCAATATTCTGGACGTAAAAGGCTCTGATGTTTGCACCGTCCAGGCTGGTCAAAAAATCAATGAGACAGCTCTGACGCTCCGACAGCGGAAGATCGGTGCCGTGGTCGTGGTCGGGCCAGCTCAGGAAGTAATTGGTGTCATTTCGGAACGGGATCTTGTTCGGGCCGTCGCCGATGGCGGGGCGTCGGCGCTTGATCATCCGGTGCGCGATTACATGACAACGGAAGTGGCGACTTGCGCCAAGTCAGACCATGTGGATCAGGTCATGGAAAAAATGACGAATGGGCGCTTCCGTCATTTGCCGGTTATAGAAAATGGCCAACTGTGCGGCATCATTTCCATCGGTGACGTTGTTAAGATTCGCATTGAGGAAACAGAGCGCGAAGCGCGAGAGTTGCGCGAATATATCGCCACCGGATAAGGGATCAAGCCAGGATCGCCAGGGCTTCTTGAAGCACATCCATTTCACGCAAGACCGACTCGCGGCCTAAGCGGATCATTTCGTCTGCCCGATCAAAACCCAGCAGGCTGATATGCCCCACGCGTGGGGTGATCAGCACGTCCGGCGGGTCGCCAGCCATGCGGGACCGCGACAAGCGATCCATCACAATGTTCAGCGCCCCCAACATGATGGTGCCGACGCCAGGGGCATCTTTGCTAGCGCCAAAAAGTTGCCGCATGATCATACGGTCGGGGCGCAAGGTCGAGTTTAGGTCGCTTCGTGAAGGGCCGCCATTGCCGTTGCCTTGGGTGTCGTCCAGGGAAAATGCTTCGTCTAAAGATGATTTTCCGAAAGTATCAGCGTTCAAACTAACGGCGATCACCAATCGGGCGCCCATTGCGCGGCAAACGGAGGCCGGGACGGGGTTGACCAGCGCGCCATCGATAAGCCAGCGGCCTCCGATTTTCACCGGCGAAAAAACACCCGGCAAGGCATAGGACGCTCGGATGGCATCGACCAGAGATCCGTCGCGAATCCAAATTTCATGGCCGGTGGCCAGTTCAGCCGTTACCGCCACAAACTGGCGGTCTAGATCCTCTATCTGCGTTGTGCCCAAATAGTCAGAGGTGAGTTTGTTCAAGCGCTGGCCCGTGAGGAAACTGCTGCCGCCGAAACGGAAATCCAGATAGCCCAGCATGCGCCGTTTGGTGAGGCCGCGTGCCCAATCTTCCAGCGTGTCCAGATGTCCCGCAAGATAAGCCCCGCCGGCCAATGCTCCAACGGACGTGCCACACACAATGTCGGGTTCGATACCGATTTCTTTAAGGGCTCGCAACACGCCAATATGCGCCCACCCGCGGGCTACTCCGCCCCCTAATGCAAGTCCGATTTTTGGCCGCGACATGATCGGAATTCCAAAACGACTTTCTTTATGCCTTGCGGCATGCTGCTATTGATTAATAGCGTAGAGGAAACAAGTTAATGATCGCCTGTCTCGCGCAGCGGGATCTCGGTCGGATGAAAAACAAAGCGTTAACGAAAAACAGAAGTTCATAAAGGGAAGAAAACCATGCCAGGGCCACTTGCCGGCGTTCGCGTCGTAGATCTCACCGCCATTATCTCAGGCCCCATGGCCACCCAGATCATGGGCGACCAAGGCGCCGATGTGATTAAAGTCGAGCCGTTGGGCATTGGCGATATGATGCGCTATTTGGGGGCGCAGCGAAACGGCGTCGGGGCGTTGTTTTCGGTGACCAACCGCAGCAAGCGGTCCGTCGCGCTCGATCTTAAGAATGACGACGGCAAAGCTCTGCTGACGGAACTTGTAAAAAGCGCTGACGTTTTTGTGCAAAATTTTCGCCCCGGCGCCATTGGGCGGATGGGCTTTGGCTATGAAGATGTCAAAAAACTGAACCCTGATGTTATCTTTGTGTCCATCAGCGGCTTTGGTCAGGACGGTCCCTATGCGGGGCAGCGTGTTTATGATGCCATTATTCAGGCTACCGCCGGCTTTGCGGATACGCAGACCGATCCGGAAACGGGCAAGCCGACCCTCTATAAAACGCTGGTATGTGACAAAGTCACCGCGTTGACGGTGTCTCAGGCGATTACGTCGGCTTTATTCGCGCGGGCTAACGGCCAGGGCGGCCAGCATCTGAAGATCAACATGCTGGATGCGTCCATCGCCTTCCTGTGGCCGGATGCCATGTACAACCATACATTTCTGGAAGATTTTGAGCGCACGTCGGACTTTTCCGATTTTTACAAGATCGGTGTCACCAAGGATGGCTTTGTGTCGTCGTCTGCATTGTCCGATGCGGAGTTCCAATCCCTCTGCCGTGCCCTTGACCGCCCCGACTTGGCCGAAGATCCTAAAATGGCGACCATGCAGGCGCGCATTCAGAATGCGGATCTGATGCAGTCAACCTTTGAAGACGCCATGGCTCAAATGACCACGGATTATCTGGTCAAGCGCATGCACGAAGAAGACGTGCCTGGCGCCCGCGTAAACAAGCGCGAAGAAATCGTCAAAGATCCACAAGTGATCAACAACGGGATTGTGGTGGAGACGACTCATCCGGTAGCCGGAAAAATGCAAGAACCGCGGCCCGCGCCGGATTTTGGCGCCACCCCCGCCGAAATTCGCCGTCCATCGCCGACACTCGGTCAGCATACAGAAGAAGTTCTGATCGAACTGGGACTGCCTGCCGACCGTATCAGCAAGCTCCGCGAGGCCAATGTAATTAACTAAAGGCCAAGTACAGCCTTCGCCATGATGTTGCGCTGAATCTCGTTCGAGCCGCCATAAATTGTGGAAGCGCGGAAATTGAGATAGCGCGGCATCGGTGTCAGTGCATGGTCCGGTCCGATCAGGTCCACATTTGCGTTGGGATGACGCGCGGCCTTTTGATCGGGAGACGCATAAAACCCAATCGCTTCGACCCCGAGTTCCAAGAGTTTTTGTCCCGTTTCGGTTCCGTTCGTTTTCAGAATGGACGAGGCGGGGCCTGGGTTCTGGCCTTGCGACAGTTCCGACATGATCCGGTGTTCGGTAAACTTTAATGAGGTGATCTGGATTTCAAGCTCGGTGAGTTTGCGGGTGAAATCAGGATCTGATTTGAGTGTTGTGCCATCTTGCCGTTCTTGTTCGGACATGGATTTCACTTTGTCGAGCGACACTTCCAGTCCCGCGGCATAGGACCCACCGCGCTCAAATTCCAGCAAATATTTCGCCACCGTCCAACCATCATTTTCATCGCCCAGGCGATTGGTTTTGGGAACGCGGACATCATCGAAAAACACTTGGTTCACTTCATGGTCGCCCGCCATGGTGATGATCGGTTCGACGGTGATGCCGGGCGTGTCCATGTCCATCAGCAGAAAGGTAATGCCTTGTTGCGGCTTGCCGCTGCCATCGGTGCGTACCAAACAGAAGATGCGGTTCGCGAATTGCGCGTGGGTGGTCCAAATTTTCGTCCCGTTAAGGACGTAATGATCGCCGTCAGAGTCTGCCTTGCATTGCAATGAGGCAAGGTCCGACCCAGATCCGGGTTCGGAATATCCCTGACACCAATAGTCGTCGCCAGACAGAATGCGGGGCAGGTAAAAATCTTTCTGCTCTTTCGTGCCATATTTCATAATCACGGGACCGGCCATCCGCAGTCCCATAGCGGACAGGGTGGGCGCCTGAGCACGCACCAATTCGGACGAAAAGATGTACCGTTGCATATCGGTCCATCCGGTGCCGCCATATTCTTCCGGCCAGGACGGGGCGACCCATCCTTTTTTGTGGAGGATTTTTTGCCACGCCAGATTGATCGGCGCATCGTCAAAAACACCCGCATTGATGCGCGAGGCATGTTTCAATTCGTCTGTCAGGTTTTCCTCAAGGAAGTGGCGAACCTCTTCCCGAAAGGCTTCGTCTTTCGGGTTTAAAGACAAGTCCATGATTTCCTCCCTTAAAGGTATAACGTGCCTGCGTGCTGTTTTAGTTATTGGTGAAAACAGCCAGAATTCTGCATTCGGTTTGTAAAAAATATTGCCAGACCTGCGTTTCTAAGACAAGAACGACGTAGGCTGAAGTTTAGAAGGGACTTATGAGCGGTCCGACCGATTTCAAGAAAGTCTGTAACGTGTCCGATATCGAGGAAGGAGAATATAACTCCTTTGTCGTCGAGGGCCGCGCGATCCTTCTGTGTAAGTGGCAGGGAAATTTCTACGCCATAGAAGACGAATGCAGCCACGCGATGAATCCGTTGTGTGGCGGCCGAATGCGCCGGGGGACGATTGTGTGCCCGCTTCATGGCGCGCGTTTCAATATTAAAACAGGTGCGGCGGAAGGGGCACCCGCCACATTGCCCATCGACACTTTTGAGGTAAGAACGGACGGTCAATCGGTTTCCGTTGCTGTGACGCAAAAGCGCGCGCGGGGTGGAATGATTGTCCCGCCGGGAACTTTGCCAACGTCATCGTCGGCCTAACGTGAATTCGCTAGCCAGCTTCGATGTGTGCTGATAGCTTTTTTAAAAACAACATTGCGCAAGTTGCGCATCATTCACCAACAGGGAGGATCAAATGGATCTTGGACTAAAAGGAAAGAAAGCCATCGTCACCGGCGGTACGCGAGGCATTGGCCGGGCAATTGCCGAACGGCTTTCCGATGAAGGTGCTGACATTGCAATTTGTGCACGAAATGCCGGTCAGGTTGAAGAAGCTGTGAGCGCTTTCAAAGCAAAAGGTGTCAACGCAACGGGTGCGGCGGTTGATGTCATGGACGGCGATGCGCTCAAATCTTGGGTGACAAGCGCAACACAGGAATTGGGCGGCTTAGATATTCTGGTTCCGAACGTTTCAGGTGGTGGCGGCGGTGCCGACGAAAAAGCCTGGGAAGCCAATTTCCAAGGTGATGTCATGGGAACCGTGCGCAGTATTGAAGCGGGCCTTCCCGCATTGCAGGACGGTGGAGGGTCAATTGTCATAATCTCCACAACGGCTGCGGTCGAATGTTTCGGTGGCGGCGGATCTTACGGGGCGCTCAAAGCCGGTCTTGTGAACTACGCGAAAAACCTGAGCAATAACTTGGCGCCTGCAAATGTCCGGGTGAATTGTGTGTCACCCGGTCCGATTTTCATCGAAGGCGGTGCTTGGAATTTCATCAAAGACAATATGAATGAGTTTTACTCGGCGACCTTATCCCAAATTCCAATGGGTCGTATGGGGGCCGCGGAAGATGTGGCCAATGCGGTGGCATTTTTGGCAAGCCCGGCCTCTAGTTTCACGACCGGCGCTAATTTGATTGTGGACGGCGGCTTTACGAAGGGCGTTCAGTACTAAGCCCACCGCATGACATCACGCTTAAGGCCGAGCGGTGCGTCAACGGCACCACCGCTCGGCACATCAAACAAATCAGGTGCGAAAAGATGAGCGGTAAGATCACAGCGTATCTCGTTGTAGGGGGCAAGTACCACGACATGGACTTTGCCCGGCTGGAACTATTGAAACTTCTTGCCGAGAACGAGCGAATCCGCACGATCGTCGCGCCTGACTACAATGACATTGACGGCATTCGAGAGGCTGATTTCCTAATCACCTACACCTGCGATGTAACCCCACCGCAGGACATTCAACTAGCGCTGAAAGACTATGTGTCCACCGGCAAGACATGGTTTGCTTTACATGGCACGAATTCCATTTTGCGCTTTCTTGAAGACGGCAGCGTAAGCAGCCCCCGGGAGGCGCCTGTTCTGATGGAAACGTTAGGCAGTCAGTTTATTGCTCATCCACCGATCGAACCATATACGGTGACCGTATCGGACCCCGACCACCCTCTCGTGAAAGGCGTTGAACCGTTTGAAGCAACCGACGAGCTATATCTTTGTGATTATCATGGGGATCTTCATGCCTTGTTGGAAACTGAATTCAACGGAAAAGCGCCTGGCTTTGTGGATGAAGATTGGTCAGACAATGAGAAGCGGCTAGTCTATTACACGCATTCGGTCGGTCAGGGGGAAGTATTGTATCTAACGTTAGGTCATTGCCGGGGCCATTACGACATGGTGCCGGTGACAGACTATTACCCTGAAATTGAGAGGTGTTCCTGGGAACTGCCGGTGTTCTACGATCTGCTTCGCCGCGGTATCAAATGGGCTGCTGATGGGGTCGATAAAACGCGCGGCGCCGCATCTGCCGAGTAACCGAATCGTCAGGCTTGCTGACCATTATTCCGCAGTCGGAATTTTTGCAATAATTGATCCGGTCTTGAAAAACTAACATGGGTGTTCCGCCTGTTAAGTGACGCGGCGCGGAATTTTTAACACGTGTGCTAATGTTCATGAACACAACCTGCGGCGTGAATGTCACACTACTGACAAATTGAAATTCTCTTCACACTTGCCGTCTTGCGTGTGTTGACTTCACCCCGTCTCAGATCTGGAATATTCCCTAGATCGCGCGTGGTGTTTCCACAGCACGGTTGGATATTTTTTAATTAGCCGTTTCCTGGGGAGGAAACTTATGAAAAAACGTAACACTTATCTTGGGGGCGTGTGCGCAGCCGCCCTTGCCGGTTTCATGTTTGTGGAGGTCGCGCCCGCGCTCGCCCAAATCGATGAAATCATCGTGTACTCGCGAAAGCGGGAAGAAAGTCTTCAAAGCGTACCGATCGCTGTGACCGCTTTTGATGAAGCACGAATTGACCAAATCAAACCAAAGACACTTAGGGACTTTGACGGCCTTATTCCGAACGTTCAGATCGGCCAAACCACGGCCGTAGGGCGTGGTGGTGCCATCTTCTTCCGGGGGCAGGGGTATGCGGACGTTGAAAAGACCCAAAACCCTCCAGTGGGAGTTGTTGTCGATGGTGTTTTCTTCGGTACCAACACTGGGCAGCTGGTCGATGCCTTCGACATGGAGAGCATCGAGTTTTTGCGTGGCCCCCAGGGGGTACTTTTTGGGAAGAACACGACGGGTGGCGCCATTAACGTCCGGCGCAGCCGTCCAACCGGAGAGCTCGGATTTAAAGGGTCAGCTGCATACGGGAACTACCAAACACGCATCTTCAAGGGTGTGTTTAATACGCCAGTGGTTCAAGACAAACTGGCCCTTAAAGTCGGTGGTACGATCCGAAGAAGCAATGGCTTTTACACCAACATTGTTTCCGGCGATGAAGACGGGGGGATCAATTATCGGTCCATGAATGTCGCGCTGAAATGGGATCCGATTCAGGACGTTGAAGTGTTGTTTCAATGGGACCGGCAAATCGACACCAGCAGAATTCAGCCAAACGACAACTTGTTCTTGGACGGCTTAACGCCTCCGGCGTTCCCGTTAGGGGCTCCTATTCAGTTGAATCCTTTCAATACCGCGGCTGATTTTGTGGCGCCGATAGACTTTCGGACGGATATCTTGAGTGCGGAAGTGAATTGGGATTCTCCCATCGGTCGGTTTACATCGATTACGGCATATATGGATTCCGAAGACCTGGTGTTCCAGGACTTTGATGCCAGTAATGAATCGGTGCCGGTGTTCCCGCTTTTCGAACTCGAAACGATCCGGGATCAAGCCTATCAACAGTTTACGCAGGAAGTTCGTCTAGATGGCTCCGTTCTTGAGGACCGCCTGGAATATACACTTGGGTTCTACTACTACGAACACGCCATATCGCTTCGACAAGAAACGGACAATGTGGGGGCATTGCCACCCGCAATCCTCGGCGCAGGAACATGTGGCACGGTACCCGCGTTGGCCGGCGGCCCCCTTATGTCATTGTTCACCACACCGTTCGAGCTTTGTCTGACCGGGAATGCGCAGACTTTGCAGCTGAGTGCTGAAGACAATGAAGCTTGGGCTCTGTTTGCGTCACTTTCTTATGCATTGACGGATCGGATCACCTTGAACGGTGGCATTCGTTACACGGATGAAGACAAATCCTCTCCGGAAAGCGTCTTCACGTTGGTGTCTGGCTTTAGTCCGGCAGGGGCATCCCAGACAAACCCAGCAGCGTCACAGTCAATCTCGAATACGACTTACAAAGTTGGGATTGAATACCAGCATAATGATGACCTGCTTGGTTACTTCAACTATACCAATGGCGGTTTCCGCAGTGGGGGCATCAGTATTCGTGCGGTTATTCCCGAGCACCAGGTCTACAGCCCAGAATTCGTCAACAGTTTCGAGGGCGGCTTTAAGTCGGAGTGGTTTGACAATAGAGTCCGCTTCAATGCGGCGGGTTTCTTTACCCGCGTAAGTGACGAGCAATTTACATCCGTAATCTTCGATCCGGTGGCGTTCCTACCCGGCACCAGTACTCTTGTAAACAATGTGGATGAAGTTCGCCTGTGGGGGGCTGAAGCCGAAGGTACCGCGCAGGTGCATGACTACGTGACACTTCGCGGGTCATTCGGTTGGCTCGATTACATGCGCGAAGGGACGTTGCCGTGTGCCCGAGTTGCTACCGCTGCGACCTGTGCCATGACGGCCAATGCTCCTGTGGTGCTTGATGGAACAAACCGCACCCGCTCGCCCAGGTTTACCTATGCCCTGGGTGGTGTGGTCAGCTTTCCCATGGGACCTGGAACGCTTACTGGATCGCTCGACTACAAGTTTATCGATGATCATTTTGTCGTAACAGCGGCAACAGGTGGCGAGGAGATTGAGCAGAAGGGGTATGGCCTATTTGACATGGCCGTTACTTACGATTGGGAATTCAACGGCGTCGAGTTTGGCGCGTCTGTCATTGGCAAGAACCTGTCCAATGAAGTCTATCTCGTGAATGCCCTGTCGGGCGGTTTCCCCGGCACAGGCTTTGGCGGTTTTGGAGATCCCAGAACAATCCTCGGTGAGGTTTCTGTACGGTTTTAATTCTCTCCAAGTATTAAAACGTGACGAAGCAGCCGGTCCCATGGGCCGGCTGTTTTGCGTTTAGGGTACAAATCTGACTTCCGCCTGCATCTCAATGAATTCCAACAACACTGCCGCATCGCGTTGCAAAGAAATCGCAAAAAAACAACGGTGTTGCACTTTTCTCTATGCATTGCTGCGCGCGAATGATGTTATTTAAACTAAGAAAAATGCCGCCTGGGCGCGGTGACAAAGATGTGCCCTCAGGGCCCAACATTGGGAGGAGCGTCATGCAGCTCACGCGTGATGAATTGCTGGAAGCCTATCGCCGGATGAAGCGCATTCGCGAATTTGAAGAACGCGTCAATGTAGAATTCTACAACGGCAACATTCCGGGCTTTGTGCATCTTTATGCCGGGCAGGAAGCCTCGGGCGTCGGTATTTGTCTGCATCTGTCAGATGATGACTATATCGGCTCGACCCATCGTGGCCATGGCCATTGCATCGCCAAGGGTTGCGATGTGGAAGGCATGATGTTGGAAATCTTCGGCAAGGCTGGCGGCCTGTGCGGGGGCAAGGGCGGCTCCATGCATATCGCTGATCTGGACAAAGGCATGTTGGGCGCGAATGCTATTGTCGGCGGCAACCCGCCTTTGGTAGTGGGCGCGGCGCTGAGTGCCAAGGTCAACAAGACCGGCGGTGTTGCCGTGTCGTTTACGGGGGACGGCGGCTCTAATCAGGGAACCACATTTGAATCCCTCAACATGGCCGTGGTGTTGAACCTGCCAGCCATTTTTGTCATCGAAAACAATGGCTATGGCGAAGGAACCGGCGTCGATTACGCGGTAGGCACCAAAGATATAGCGGGCCGCGCCGCCGGGTTCGGTATGCCCGCCACCACTGTGGATGGCACCGACTTCTTCGCGGTCCACGAAGCGATGCGCGAAGCTGTGGAGCGGGCCAAAGCCGGTCAAGGGCCAAGCGCCATTGTCACCGAAGCCATGCGGTATTTTGGTCATTTCGCGGGGGACCCTGAAATCTATCGCGCGAAAGATGAAGTCTCCAAATTGCGCGCAGAAAAAGATCCGCTGAACAATTTCCGCAAACGGGTGACGGAAGCCGGTTTGCTGGAAGTCGATCAACTCGATGCGCTTGACCAGGAAGTTCTGGCTGAAGTGGAAGCGGCAGTGGAAAAGGCGTCCAGCGCGCCTTTCCCCAATGTGGATCAGCTCGAAACCGACGTTTACGTGTCATACCCATAAGCAGGGACCGGAAACATGCCAAAAAAATCAGTACGCCAAGCAATTAATGAAGCCCTGCGTCAAGAAATGGAGCGGGACCCGACCGTGGTGATCATCGGTGAAGACGTGGCCGGCGGCCAAGGTGGGTCCGGCGATGTGGATGCCTATGGCGGCGTCATGGGGGTGACAAAAGGTTTGATCGGAACGTTCGGCCCGGATCGCGTCATCGACACGCCCATTTCCGAAAGCGCCATAATGGGGGCGGCAGCCGGCGCGGCCACCACGGGGTTGCGCCCGGTGGCGGAGCTGATGTTTGTGGATTTCTTGGGCGTTTGCTTCGACCAGATCTTTAATCAGGCGGCAAAGTTCCGCTACATGTTCGGCGGCAAAGCCACAACGCCGCTGGTGGTGCGCTCCATGATCGGCGCGGGCGTGCGGGCGGCGGCCCAGCATTCCCAATGCTTGCATCCCATGTTCACGCAAGTGCCGGGGTTGAAGGTGGTCATGCCCACAAACGCCTATGACGCAAAGGGCCTGTTGATCCAGGCCATTCGTGAAGACGACCCGGTCATCTTCCTGGAACACAAAACCCTTTATGACATTGAAGATGACGTGCCGGACGAGGCCTATACCATTCCCTTCGGTGAGGCGAACTTCACCCGCGAAGGGGACGACGTGACCATTGTGGGCTTCTCCCGCATGGTTCATGTGGCCAACGAAGTGGCCGACAAGCTGGAAGACAAAGGCATCAGCATTGAGGTGATCGACCCGCGCACCACGTCGCCGTTGGATGAAGAGGCAATTCTTGAATCCGTGGAACGGACGGGCCGGTTGATCGTTGTGGATGAAGCGCCCCCACGCTGCAGCATGGCGGGCGATGTATCTTCTATGGTGGCGGAAAAAGCCTTCCATGCCCTGAAAGCACCCATCAAGCGGATCACCGCGCCACATACGCCCGTCCCTTTTGCACCCACATTGGAAGATGCCTACATCCCCAATGCGGACCGGGTAGAGGCCGCCGTGCATGACGTTATGGAAGCAGGCGGGCGTGCCGCGGCTGAATAAGATCAGCCTACGAAGTAATAGGAAACTGGAGTGAACGCGAATGGCTGAGATCCATGCAGTGATCGTGCCCAAATGGGGCCTGGCAATGGAAGAAGGCAAGATCGACCATTGGTATGTGGAAGAAGGCGAAAACGTCAGCGAAGGTGACGATTTGGTGGATATTGAAACCACCAAGATTACGAACACGCTTGAATCCCAATTCTCTGGGGTCTTCCGCAAACTGGTTGCCGCAGAAGGGGAAACGCACCCTTGCGGCATGATTATCGGCGTGATTGCCGATGCAGGTGCATCAGATAGCGAGATCGAGAGTTTCGTCGATAGCTTCAAGGACAATTACGATCCGGCCGATGTGGCCGTCGATGGCGGCGGACCAGAACCGGAAACAGTCGAGGCCGCGGGAAAGCGCATCCAATATGTAAAAATGGGTGAGGGCGACGCGACGCCGATCATTTTTGTGCATGGTTTTGGCGGCGAACTGAACAATTGGCTGTTCACCCAGCCGGCCTTATCGGAAGACCGCGTGACCTACGCCGTCGATTTGCTGGGACATGGCGGATCGGAAAAGAATGTTGGCGATGGCGGTGTCGCAATCTTAACGGGCGCCGTGCTCGATTTCATGAAGGCGATGGACATTTCCAAGGTCCATCTCGTCGGCCATTCCCTGGGCGGCGCGGTCGTGTTGGCGATGTCGAAAGAGGCGCCCGATGCAGTCGCAACGGTGACGGCGCTGTGCAGCGCTGGGTTAGGCGATGAGATAAATATCGACTACATCACAGGGTTTATTGAAGGCAAGCGCCAACGCCAGTTGACGCAAACACTAGGCGCGTTGTTCGCGGACAAGAGTTTGGTGTCGAAAGACATGGTCGACGACATTATCAAATTTAAACGTTTGGACGGTGTTGATGCGGCGCTGCGCACAATCGCGTCGGCCAACTTCTCGGACGGGAAGCAGGCGGCCTCGTTGAAAGACCAAGCCGATGCACTGGGCGGTAGGCTGTTGGTCATTTGGGGCGAGAAGGACGAAGTGATTTCGTCTGCTCACGCACAAAATGCCGGAAGTGCCAAGGTGGAAGTCCTGGCGGATGCGGGCCATATGGCGCATATGGAAAAGTCAGCCGAGGTGAATGAACTGATTTCGGCGCATATAGGCGCGAACGATTAACTCAAATCTATGAAATCCATCTCGACGTCATTGCGAGGGCGCCCAAGCGCCCGCGGCAATCCAGAGAGGTGAGCACTGAGCAAGTTGCCATGGATCGCCGCGCATTCCATTGGAATGCTCGCGATGACAGGATCACGTCACCGCCGCCGTTACATCCGCCACTTGCAGCAATTGCTTGCCGAAATTTGCGCCTTCAAACAGGCGCATCAGGGTTTTCGGGGCGTTCTCAAGCCCTTCCTGCATGTCTTCTTTGTATTTGATTTTACCCTCGGCAATCCATTTTGACAGGCGCTTCGCCGCCACGGGGAATTGGTCGGCGTAATCCAGCACGATAAAGCCTTCCATCTTGGCGCGCCGGAAGACAATGTTGAAATAGTTCTGTGGACCGGCGGGCAATTGACCAAGCTCGTACCGTGAAATACCGCCGCAAATGACAACGCGGGCCTTCATGGCGATTTCCCCCAAGCAATCGTTTAGCACCGAACCGCCCACATTGTCGTACATCACATTGATGCCGCCGGGGCAAAGCTCCTTTAGGCGTTTGCGTACGCTGTCGTTCTTGTAGTCGATCGCTTCATCAAACCCGAGTTCTTGCTTGATCCAATCGCACTTTTCCGGACCACCCGCAATGCCGATGACACGGCATCCGGCGATCTTCCCGATCTGGCCAACGACCGATCCGGTGGCGCCCGCCGCGCCCGACACTACCAGCGTGTCGCCGGCGACCGGCTTGCCCACATCCAACAAACCAAAATAAGCGGTCATGCCCGTGGTCCCCATAACGCCTAGGGAGGCCGTTGGCGGGACGCCGTCAGGCACTTTGTTTATGGACGCAGCCGGAACGACAGCGAAATCCTGCCAGCCCAGCAGCCCCGACACCAAATCTCCTTCCTTGAACTTCGGCGATTTTGACTCAACGACTTGGCCGACACCGGAGCCGCGCACCACATCGCCGATTTCCGTCGGATCCACGTAGTTTGCGACATTTTCGAGCCAACCTTTTTGGGCGGGATCGAACCCGAGATAAAGCGTGCGCACCAAAACCTCGCCATCCGATGGCGTTTGCAAGTCGGTTTCGTGAAACTTGAAATCTGAATCTTTGAGAGGACGGCCAATAGGGCGGTCGGCGATGAGCCATTGGCGGTTGATATCGTTTTTCATGAAGCGGCCTCTCTGGTGAATTAGGTTCTGTGTAAGGTGACACGACAGTTGCGAGCGTTTTACTTTTCTATACGCGCGCGTAAACCACGGGACACCCTGCTTTTCCTGAAAAGTAATGCAAGCTGCCCGAGAGGCAAATATCTTTTGGGGTTTTATCTTTGAAATCGAGGAAAATCATCCGCCTGGGGAGAAATATGCAATGACGTCGCGCGACGATCTAAAATTTCCTCGAGCCATTGGGGCCGTGAGAAATGCTATCGTTTTGGGATGGGCGGCAAAACCTGAATGTCCAGTTGCCGTGCGAAATCGTTGGCACAAAGTACAAACACTCAATGGTGCTTGCAAATGAGGATCACAAGACAGAAACTGGGATCACAGCAGGTGGCCTCAACCACGGTTTTCAAGCGTGGTGAGGCTCACCAATTTGGCACATCTATCATGGCCACCCGGCTCAATGTCCGAGTTTCTCAGAGTTGTGCGGTTGACCGCACGCGAAATTCTAAGGGTTTAGATTGTCTGGAACAGCTTTCGCTGATCAGCTTGCGTGGTCAGGAGGAGTCATTTTTTTAACCTCCCATCTGGGGGTGGAACCTGACTAAAACTGTACTGCTGGGGCGGTGTCGAGTCAAACAAAACCGGGTGCACATTGGTGTAATTGGCCGCGACGTACGGAACGGAAAATTATCGCCTTCGTCGTTGCCGGGGAATGTTTGGCATCTGGTAAGAAAGTATCATCCGTGTACCACTTAATTCTATGTCCCACAGCAAGGGCTCGGCGGTTTCAAGGCTGTTCAGCAGGTCCGTGCGTGCGGCTTTGATGCGTTGTTTCTTTTCAAGGTCATCGTCAATCTGATCAAGTTTAAGCGCGTCTGGATGCCAGTCTTCCCCTTGGCCAAGTTGTTCCCAACCATCGTCTGTTTGGCGATAAGATTGCGCTACAATATGTCTAATGTCGCTCGCCAGCCGGATGATCAGAAACTCGTCTGTTCCGTCGCCGGTCACATCCATATGCCTGCCGTAACAGGCTATCGTCGCGTCGATGGTGGCATTGGTGTTGGGTGTGCAGTCTGACAATAAGTTGGACTGCGGATAATCTTGAAGAAGCTCAGGTGGCGGCTGGCGGTTATCCAGCATATTTATGCGTTGCCGCATTTGAACAGGGGTTTGCCAAGCCCGGTTTGGGCGTTGCAAGCGTAGGCGCCGGTCCATGAACATGAGGTCAAGCCGGTCGGGTGCGACCACCTTGGCCGCCGCGAATTCTGCTTCCAAAGTGTCAAGGTGCTTTTTCTTTGTCTCCGCTGGAATTTCGTTTGGGTTAAGATATTTAGCAACGCGATTTTGTTTGAACGTCGCAAAGGGAACCCAGTCATCCGGCCCTCGTTGGATCAGCGCGTAATACAAAATGTTGTTAAAAGCATCCCAATGATTGCGATTGCTCCACAGCAGCAGATCGTCATCGCCGTCTTGGTCGAGATCTATCAGGCGGCCCAAACATAGGCCATCGTTCCATTCGCTCGGAACGTCCACCAGGGACGCCTCTGGTTTTCCATCAAGTTCCCGGCGACGCTCGATACCGTATCTGACCTGTTCGTCGAAACTCCGCTTTTGCTGCAAACAATCCCCGATCGGGTCGGGGCGGCCTACCGGCAACAGAGCGGCTTCGGGGATGTCACCGTCGCCGATCATGCGCACAGCATCTCGGCGTTCGTTGAAGGAATGGCGTCCGCGGTCATAATTACTGTCATCGCCCAACCGCTCAGCGAGTTCGGCGATGCGTTTATCGCGGTCAGTTTCACTTCGGGATTTAAGTGTGGCAAGCGCGGTTTGTCCCCAGTGGCGGGATCTGTCGCTGCCCAAGAACCCAAAGTCAAAATCGTCGGGGTCCACGCGGCCACTGTCGAGACGTTCCATTTGATTGGCCACGGACAGCCGCGCAGGATCGGCAATCGGCGTCATCAGCGCCACCAGCATGGCCGCCACAAAGGCTGCGCCGGCGATGTTGACTGGTTTGACCCAATCCATCCACGGTCCCGGTTTGACCGCTGCGGCGACATACCCAAATGCATAGACGCTGACCACCAGCAATTGCGCGCCCGCCAAAACCCGTGCGGGTGTGAGCCCATATTGATCCACACGCAACCACAATCCCAAGGCCGCAAGGCACACCACCCCCAACAGGGGAAATGCGCTGAACCGCACAATGGTCCTGATGAGTGCGTTCTCCGGTGGCGTTCCCGATTGGAAAGCGGCATTGATTAGCAGGATCATCACCGCTGCGGCATTCAGCAGAAGCAAGGTGGCATTGTTGGTGTCCCACAATGGCTCGAGGCCCGTGAACAAGAGGGAGACCAAAAACGCCGCCAAGATAACGGTCATCAAAATGGCGAGCCAGGACAGAAGCGCAAGGCCAATTTGCCGGACGCCGCGTGTGAGGTCGGATGCTGCGTCTGTCCAATGAATGCCCAGGGCAAAGGCCATGGCTGTGGCGATCCACGCGAACTCCGGCGAGAAGATTGTGTCGAAGACCCAGTGGATACCGATGATGTAGAAGAGCCAGGCGCCGAGAGAAATGACGGCCCAGAACGCGGCGAAAAAAATGATCGCCAAAACGGCTTGGAAACCATGGCGCCAGGACATATCGAAATAGGTTTCGTACCGGGCGATGGCGCGCTGGTCATTGTACGCGGCCTGCAGAAACTCATGGACGATGTAAATTGAAATCAGCGAGAACAGCCACACCGTGACCACCGGTGGCGCCCCGGACCAAACGGGAGCGGGGGCCAGCCAGCCGACAACGGCCAGCACCGCACTTGCCGCAACTGTCCAGGCGCTCAGCCGCGGCAGTGGGAGATTGCCGACACCGAAAATGAGGGGAAGGGGGGCAAACACACATAAGGTGCGTAACATGGTGACGAAATTGCGCCATGTGTCCGGCTCAAAACCGAACTGCGGTTCGTACAGGCGCAGCTCTGCCACCCAATAAAGCGCGCAGCCTTGGATAAACCCGATCACCAGCCTGGCGATGAAGGGCCATTGCGCGTCTTGGTTTTTCAGCGCGACAGATCCCATGACGTTCCCCTTTTCCCACCGAATGCCGCTATCGTGTCACAATAAAAAGGCGATAAAACGACAATACCGCCATGTCTAAGCCCCATTTGTAATCCAAGGATCACACCCCCATCGTAATCTGTGTCGCGCCGCGAGTCGGTATTTTTCCATGTCAGTACGCGTTTGCCAGAGGAGACCATTGCCCATGTCCACACCCATCCGCCGCATCCCCCTTGCCGGAACACCAAACTTTCGCGACCTGGGGGGATATGAAACCGCTGATGGCCGCACGGTGAAATGGCGGCGGATATACCGGTCGGGCACCCTGGCCGAATTGACCGACGACGATCATATCCAACTCAATGATCTTAATCTGGGGAGGATTTATGATCTTCGTACGGATGATGAACGTGAGAAATATCCAAGCCGCCTGCCGGCCGGCCCGCAAGTGGTGTCGCTGGCGATCCACGGGCGGGATATTGTGCGCGAGGAAGAATTCGATCTAGAGGCCTATCTTCGAAGTCTCACCTCGCAAGACCTCGCGAACGGCATTCAAGAATCTTACCGTATCTTCGTCACGCGTTTCGCACATCAATACAAAGCGCTCTTTGACCATTTGGAGACACAAGGGGACGATGCCGGGCTGATCCATTGCGCGGCCGGAAAAGACCGGACCGGCGTGGCTTGCGCCCTGGTGCTGCATGTATTGGGCGTGCCGCGCGACACCATCCTGGAAGACTATACGCTCACCAATCAGTTTTTGGATCAAGACTATCGGACGAACCGGAAAGCACAGCTCATCCCGGACGGTATTGAGATTGATGTGGATCTGGAAGACACGCTGTTCGATGCGCGGCATGACTACATCCAGGCGGCCTTCGACGCCATTGATTCTGATTTTGGTTCGCTGGACGCCTATCTAACGGATGCCCTGGGGGTCACAGCAGACAGAAAATCGAGGTTACAAGCCGCATTTCTGGACTGATTTTAGCCTTGAAACTGCCTCCCAAAATCTCGATCTTTAGAGTTTAGGGCTATTTATCGAGATTGGAATTCCTGCGTGGCGAAAGACCCCTACAAGATCCTGGGCGTGGCGAAGACCGCCAGCGATGAAGAGATTCGCAAGGCATATCGCGCGCTTGCCAAAAAGTATCATCCGGATCTGAACACGGACAATAAGCAAGCAGAAGAACGCTTCAAAGAGGTGTCGCTCGCCTACGATATTTTGGGAGATCCTGAAAAGCGCAAGAAATTCGATGCGGGCGAAATTGACGCGTCGGGCGCCGAGCAACAGCAACGGCAATATTATCGCGACTATGCCGGGCAAGACCCCCGTTACGCCTATGATTTTGGCGGTGGCGGTCAGGGCGCGGAAGACCTGAACGATATTTTCTCTACCTTTTTTGGTCAGCGCGGGCGAGCTGGCGGCCGCTCCATGCCGATGGCCGGTCAAGATGTGCAGTATCAGCTCTCTGTCGATTTCCTAGAGGCGGCGCGAGGGGCCAAGAAACGCGTGACCATGCCCGATGGCGCTTCTCTCGACATCTCAATCCCCGCCGGTATCAAAGATGGGCAATCCTTGCGCCTGAAAGGCAAGGGCGGCCCTGGCATCAATGGCGGTCCGTCCGGGGACGCTTTTGTCACGGTCACCGTCTCGCCTCACGCTCTGTTCGAACGCGATGGTGACCATATCCGCATCGAATTGCCAATATCGCTTGATGAAGCCGTTTTGGGCGCCAAGGTGGATGTGCCGACCATTGACGGTTCGGTAACGTTGTCGATCCCCGCAGGCTCCAACAATGGTGCTGTCTTGCGCCTAAAGGGAAAGGGGATTGCCGGACGGGGGGATCAATACGTCCGACTGAAAGTGGTGTTACCGGCGGAGCCAGATGATAAACTAACGTCATTCCTTAAGGAGTGGCGGGAAGAGCATCCGCAACAGCCCCGCCGCAATTGGGGGTAATGCTTATGTTTAGCGAAGCAGAAGTCTTGCGCCTCATCCCGGACCTGTCTCGGGACGAATTGTTTGAATTTGTGGAAGCCGGTTGGATCCGTCCGGCGGAGCAGCGCGATGCAGAGCAATTCGTTTTTATGCAAGTGGATATCGCGCGTGCCCAATTTATCACCGATCTGCGCCATACGATGCAGGTGAATGATGAAGCCGTGCCCGTCATTTTATCCCTGGTGGAACAGGTACATACCTTGCGAAGTGACCTCGACACGCTGGCAAAATCCATAGAAACTCAAGGTCCGGACGTCCGGACCAAAATCGCGGAAGCCATTCGTCAGTTAGGGACACGCACTTAGTTCCATTCGACGTGTAAGATGCGACAAGGCCGGTCTATCGCCTAGCCAAATAGGAGTTTCATGTCGCACGACCCCGTTGACTATTCTAAAGACCTGGCAAAATTCTTCCCTCAAGCAGAAGCGCTCCGTGCCCGCTTGGAAGCGGAACTCACCACCGAAAGCCCAAACCCCCTTCACAATCCCGTCGATGCATTGGCATTGAGCATCAGCGACAGGCTCAATCGCGAAGAGTATGATGATTGTGATCTGGAAAATCTGGTTCAATACCTCGTGGCGCGCGCCTTTTTGTTTCGGGCAAATCGACTAGCACAGTATGTGGGGGAAACCGATCTCACCCTCAACAAAACATTGATTGAAGCGCAGGTAAAATCGCTGTCGGTGGGGGAGTTCGGCAAAAAAATACCGTTCGATTCTTTCAAAGAACGGGTCGAACACGAATGGATGGGGATGGTGATTACGGCTCATCCGACATTTTGCATGACCGAGATTGCGTCTCAGGACATGGCGGATCTGGCGGTTTGCGCGGAAAAAGATGGCGCACCTTTACCGCAAGAAAAGCAAGACAAGATTCTAGAACGCACCGGCCTTCTGCCTCACGGCACACCGGATGGGATTGATCTGCAAGCAGAGCTCGCCCAATCCTACGTGGCCGTCTCCGAAATCAACGACTGCCTTCAAGCCATGTATGAATGTATCGTGGCGGTGGCCAAAGAGGCGTATCCGGACGATTGGCATCGCATTTGCCCCCGTTTAATCACGTTAGCAAGCTGGGTCGGTTTTGACTTAGATGGGCGCCGTGATATCGGGTGGAACACCACCTTCCATGCCCGGCTTGAAAGCATGGTTCGTCAATTGCGTTACTATCAAAAGCGCGTGACGGATATATGTGACGGTGCGACCGGTGACGGGCCCGTATTACCTTTAGTGGATCTGAAAGAGCGCCTTGCCCTTGCGCTCGATGTGGCCAAAGAAGACCAAAAGGCTATTCCTCATGATGCGGACGATATTGAACAGGTTGCGGCCTTAGGGCGCCGTTTAGCCGACAATAAAAGTGAGAGGCTGACGACGCCGTCTTCTTTGGTGCGGCGTCTTGATGCCGCAATAGATGTGCTGGCGGACGATGACCTGCGCACACGTTTGGTAGTGTTGCGGGCACAGGTTTCCAATTTGGGGCTTGGCATGGCCCATACCCATTTTCGCCTCAATGCCTCACAGATTTTCAATGCCCTGAGCCAAGACGTTGCCATGGACACATCGCCCGATGACCGCGGCAATCGCCGCACCTATCGGCGGGCCATTGGCCGGCTTTTGGACAAGGTTACTCCGGTACAAACCAATGTGGGGAACGTGGCAGCTGAAAAAATGTCCGCCCGGCGTCTGTTCATGCTGCTGGCGCAGCTTAAGAAATATGTGGATTGCGAAACGCCTATCCGTTTCCTGATTGCGGAAAGCGAAACCTCTTTTACCTTACTTGCGGCGCTCTACTTGGCACGATTGTTCGATGTAGAGAACATTGTTGATATTTCGCCCCTTTTTGAAACCTCAACCGCACTTGAACATGGCCATGCGATCATTGATGAAGCTCTGGCCAACCCGCACTACAAAGCCTATGTGCAACTTCGTGGGCGGCTGTGCATCCAAACCGGATATTCCGATGCCGGACGATATGTGGGGCAAGTAGCAGCGTCGCTGGCGGTCGAACGCTTGAAGATCAAATTGTCGGCTGTGTTGGCGAAACACAAACTCGAGAATATCGAGCTGGTCGTCTTCGACACACATGGCGAATCTATAGGGCGGGGGGCGCATCCCAACAGTTTTGAAGACCGGCTGTGCCATGTATCGTCACCCGCGACGCGGCGGCAGTTTTCCAATGACAATATTACCGTCAAGCAGGAGGTGAGTTTTCAAGGCGGGGATGGGTATGTCTTTTTCCGGAATCGCCGTCTGGCGTTTGGCGTGCTGACGCGCCTGTTTGAACATGGCTTCAAAACCACCACGAGGGAAGACAATCATCTGGCTGCGGACGACAGTTTTTATCAAGACACGGATTTTAGCCTGGAATTTTTTATTAATCTGACGCGTCATAATCAGGAGCTGTTTGAAAATCCCAACTATGCGACACTATTGTCAGTCTACGGCACCAATTTGTTGTACCCGACGGGATCCCGCAAATCGAAACGCCAGCATGAAGGGCGGGGCGCTGGTGACGCCGGCCATCCATCGCAAATTCGCGCGATTCCAAACAATGGCATTCTTCAGCAAATGGGTTTTCTCTCGAATAGTATGGGAGGCGTTGGCAACGCCATCGGCAAAGACCTTGAGCATTTTGTTGAGATCTATCGCGGGTCGGAAACCTGTCAGCGGCTTATGCGGCTGGTCCGGTATGCTTACCGATTGAGTTCGCTGGATGTCATGTCCGGATACTTGGAAACGATGAGCCCCATGTATTGGTTGCGGCGCGCGCGCGTGGAACCGAAAGCGGACAGACGGCGCCAGATGCAGCGGGTTGGACAGCTTTTGTCCGAAACGCAACGCTATGCGGGGCTTGATCGGGTGTTTCGCGATTTGGCCTATGATTCGATCAATCTGAAAGCCGCGCTGGACGCCCTTGAATTGTCGGACCCTATTGGTCTTCTTTCGGATGAATGTTTGATAGATCGCGATATATTGCATGCCGTGCGCCTGGCCATGGTGCAGGAAATTTTGATGTTGACTGCACGGACGCCCAGGTTCAGCAGCGATCCTGAAATTACCATTGATGATGTGGTGAGCGAATTGCTGCACATAGATGTGTTACCGGCCGTGGACGCGCTGGAAAAAGCCTTTCCTCTGTCGGACAAAGAACGCGCGTCTGCTGATTTTGGTGACCCCGCCACCTACGGCGATGGTACGGTCGGCTATGAACCAGTTCATGAAAACATCATTACGCCCATGATCGAATGGTATGACCGCTGCCGACGGGCCGGTGTCGGCATTACCTATTTGTCTGGTGCGGTGGGGTAGACCCCTCATTGTTCCCACCCTTTGGGCCCAGGCGTCGATGTTAGTATGCGGCACCGGTTTTGGTTGATCGCGCAGCACAAACTGGAGACACATGGCGCTCACTGAGAAGTGTTTTCTTCAACGATTGCCTAGTCGTGCTATTTTTGCGTCATTCCCTGTTTAGTACTACAATTGGTCGAATGGGGTGGGGCCTTTAGGGGTCCAGTGCGTCTGACATATGATGTGAAAGGTAGAGTGTGACGACGAAAATTCGGCCACGTCGTCGGGCCGGTCGACCGCGGCGCGAAGAGGGAGACAAAGACGTTCGCCACGAAATCCTTGTGGCGGCCTCCCACTTGTTTTGCAAAAGCGGCTACACAGGGACACAGCTAAACCAAATTGCGGACGCAGCGGGGTTGCGTACGCCGTCGCTGTATCATTACTTCTCCAACAAAGAAGAGATTTTCCAAGAATTGTTTCGTTATGCCAATGAAGACGCCACAAAGTTCGCGGCATCGACATTGAAGCAGAAAGGGCGCGCCGCTGTGAGGCTGCGGGCGGTTCTCGTAAAATACGTTGAGTGGCTAACATCCGGACCTTACGCCCTGTGGTTTCTGGTCGTGTCAGCGCCCCGGAATGTGGTTAATGACGTCGAATTCGAACGCCGGTATGCGCAGCTGGAAAATGCAATCGACAAGTTGGTCAAACAAGCCATCAAGGAAGGCGATTTTCGCGATGTTGACCGCCGATTTGCATTGCACATGATTTGGGGCGGTGTGGTCGGCGCCATGAACTACTATCAACTTGAAGGCATCTCTACACCGCAGGCGACTGCTGATCATATCATCAGCGCACTGTCCATAAACGGCGTAAAAGCTCAAGAAATTTTAGAAGAATCACGCCCGTAATCGCTGCCTGGCTTTTTTTGAAGCGCTTATCAAAAACATATTTGTGTGCACTGCATACAGATTAAATCAATCCTACTCTTCGTTGTATTTCGTGTTTTGTGACACAGAAAACACGTAAAATTCTGTGTCATTTCGGAGACAATTTACGTCAAACCCGGCCTTTCCCATCGAAATCTAATTAGAATTCGATAAACTCGACTCGCATGTGCTCACTTTTTTGTGGGTCTGGATACAAACAAAAAGATTTGAGTACCTGGGAGGACTCAAGGGGAGGTTTGCGTTATGGCATTCAAACGCCTGAAACATGTCTGCCTTGCATCCGCAGTTGCCTTTTTTGGAACGGAAATTGGCATTGCCTATGCACAGATGGACGAAATCATCGTTCAAGCCCGGAAACGGGATGAAAGTTTACAAGAAGTACCGGTCACGATTGCCGCTTTGGGAGAAGCGGATTTGGATCGTTTCCAAATCAACACCATTGCGGAAGTGGCCGGGTTTATTCCGACATTCCAGATTCAGCAAGGTGGTTCTGGGTCCGGCGGTACGTTGAATCTACGCGGTATCGGATCGAGTGCGATCAGTGGTGCATTTGACAGCGCCATCGCCATCAACATTGACGGTATGCTGGCGAACACCATGCGCTTGGTGAACAACAACTTCCTGGACATCGCCCAGGTTGAAGTTCTGAAAGGGCCGCAATCGCTTTACTTCGGTAAGAGTGCGTCGGCTGGCGTGATTTCCTTCCGCTCAAACGACCCGACTGACGAATTTGAAGTGTCCGCGAAAGGTGCTTACGAATTCGAAGAAAAGGGTAAGTATTTCGAAGCCATCGTATCCGGCCCGGTCACCGACACCATCGGTGCGCGCTATGCGATTGGGTTCCAAGACCGTGACGAGATTATGAAGAACACCGCGCCAGGCGTTCAAAACCCGTCTCGTGGCGAACAATTCCTGGATATGCGGGCAACTTTGACCTGGGATCCCAATGAAAATTGGAGCACCAATTTCAAAGCGGCTTATAACCAGATGGAAAATGATGGTGCCATCCTCTTTGCCCAAGTTCTGTGTACGGAGGGGACCGCGCAGCTTACGAACTATCCGTTTACGGCAGTTCCCGGCGTGTCCTCACTGCCGTCAGGGTATGATTGCGACCCGTTCGACGATGAGTTCCAGTTAGGGGATCAGAATGCGGCGGAAGCGGCAAATATCCCGAACAACCGCGGCGGTGTGCCGTTCGAAGAGCAGGACACGTTGTTCCTCACATTGCGGTCGCAGTATGATTTCCGACCTGACATGTCAGTCGTTTTCCATTCTGGTTTCTACAATCTGGACAACTTCCAGAACGACTGCTTCGGGTATGACATCAACGGCGTTGGCTGTAATTTGGCGCAAAACACAACGCGGAGCTTCTCTCAAGAAGTGCGGGTTCAGAGTGACGGGTTCACCGATTGGTTGGACTTTATGGTGGGGGCGTATTACCAAACGCGCTTCATCACTTTTAAGTCTTACCAGCATGCTTTTGGTGCATCCGCTGTCTTTGGACCGGATCCAGCGACGGGTCAGACGGCTGACTATTTGAAGGAACACCGGACGGATACAGATGCGGCCTCATTCTTCGGCAGCATCACCTTGGTACCGCCGTTTGGTGGTTTCTGGGAGGACTGGGAAATTACGGCAGGTCTGCGGTACACGCGCGAGCAAAAGCAAAACGCGATTAACGTTCCGTATGTTCACGCCAATGTTACCGGCGCTGTCGGATTTATCCCTCAACAAATTTCCGGGATTAATTTTGACGACGACAACTACTCTCCGGAAGTGTCCATCAAGTGGACGCCGACCGACGACTTGGTCGTTTATGGTGCCTACAAGACCGGCTTTAAGTCCGGTGGTATCGACAACAGTGCGTTGCCGGGTGTTGGCTTGTCAGCACAAACCGACGGCCTGATATTCGTGTCGGAAACGTCACGGGGCTTTGAAGGCGGTGTGCGTGGCACGTCACTGAACGATACCCTCCGTTGGAACCTCACAGGCTTTAACTACGAGTACAAAAATCTGCAGGTCCAACAGTTCGACGCAACGGCGATCCAGTTCTTTACCAGCAACGCCGGTAAAGTAACGACGACCGGGTTCGAAGCAGATGCTATGTGGACTAGTCCTTGGGAAGGCCTTTCCTTCCGTGGTGCGTTTGCCTATACGGACTCACGTAACACGGATCCGTTTCTTGCTGTGGGCGGTATCGACCAAAACGGCAGAAGTGCCCTGTCGTCACCAAAAGTAGCCGGCAATTTCGGCGCGATTTACGAAACGGCCATTCCGAACACGGACATGGTGCTGAGTGCAGCGGGCTTTGCCTTCTACTCCGGCGGATATCGCGTGGACGTTAGCGATACCTTCTATCAGGAATCGTTCTGGCGTGGTGATGCGCAGATCGCAATTGGCGACACGGAAGGACGTTGGCAGCTGGCGTTGATCGGTCAAAACATCACCGACAAGATCTACGCGATTACAGCGGGTGACCGGCCGTTCACGGATACCACACGTGGTGGCACTGCGCTGTTGATTGCGCCTCCGCCATTCGTAGGCCCTGCACCGCAGGATTTGATTATCCAGCAAAATCGCGGGCGGCAGGTCTCCTTGGAGGTATCCCTCAAATATTAAAGATGACCTCTGGTCTGCCCCTTTGCACGGGGGCAGGCCGGTTTCCTCCCCGCGATCCGGCTCGAGTTCTACGGTTCGCAGGCAAGGCCCGCTTCGGCGGGTCTTGTTTTTTGCATCAACTCGTTTTGATCTGGGCATGGATGACGTTTGCTAGATGCTCAGCGTCGGCACCGACAAATCCGATAAACGCCGATCCTTTGGTATGTAGGCCCGGCAGGCCAACAAAATAAAGGCCTGAGCATGGACTAACGCCTCGATTATGACGCGGATGCCCTGCAGCGGATAATATGTCAGGGATATCGATCCATGAAAAATCATTCTTAAATCCAGTTGCCCAAATCACGCAGGCAGGATGGACGGCGGCACCTTTGTCGAACACGATTGAAGGTCCTTCTGATCCGATGGCGCGTCCTCGGCGCTTCAGGCGTCCACTTCTCAGCAGGCCCGGGAGTGTAGAGTTGATCAACGGAATGGAGCCGACAACTTCTCGGCTGCTGCGGTCGGAGGATCTTGTTCGGTCCATAACGCCAAATAACTTGAACCACCAAAAGATATCCTTGCCAAAAAATCTTTGTGGGAACCTTTTTGGCAGTTTGTCGAAAGACAAAATTGTGGGGCGATGTCGTGCAAGTTCCTCCGCTATCTGCGCCCCGGAGTTACCCGCGCCGACGACCAAAACAGGGCGTTCTGACGGTGGTACCTGTATAGGGTTTTGATAGTCAGCGGTATGCAATTGTGGGATGGAGGGATCTACGTCAGTGGCCCAGTCGGGTATCGAGGGATGCTGCAATGCTCCTGTCGCCACCACAACGTGTCGGGCTGTGTATCGTTGGTTATTCTCTGCGACAACAATGAAATTACCATTATCCCGAGCTAAGCGTACAACGCGCATTCCTGGCTGGACATTGAGACCCATTTTCTCGGCATAGGACGCGATGTAATCGGCGATCTCGTTTTTTGTCGGATAGGTGTCCCGCTGGAGCGGCACTGGTAAGCCTGGTAGAGCTGAATATTGAGACGGTGTGAACAACACCAGGGAGTCATATCGCGCACGCCACGATGCTCCGGGGTGGGATGCGTCCAACACAACGTACTCGATACGCCGGTCGTGAAGAGCGTGGGCAACAGCAAGGCCGGCTTGTCCTCCTCCAATTACAATGACCTCAAAATGTTCCATTTTATCGTTTTTCCCTGTTGCTGTCCTGTTCTGCGTTTCACTGGTTTTCTCGGGTGTCCTTGTGAAGGAGCCACCTACGGAGAACGGTGCGTCCAATAGGCGTTAGCCGATGGCACACCGTATGCGGGCTTCGGGAATCCGACGTGACATCGTCGAACAGGACACTGATTGGTCCGCCCCAGAAACCAATCCGACCATCCCGTTTGACAGTCACGGTTCGGCGGGTGCAGTCCATTGCATCTGGTGTTGTAACGGCGAGGACGGCCATCAGATCGAACGGGTAGAACCCGGCGCGGCCCATATCGTCCTGCCAATAGCTCAGCCAGGCCGTTGCACGTTCTGCTAACCAAAGCCGATCAGTGCCTGCTTGGCGGAGGTGCTCTACGTCCCGAGCAGTGATCTCAAACTGGCGTGCTAATTCGTAGGGTGTGAGTGTGAGGGGAACGCCGGATCTGGCCACTGACATCGCCGCCTTCTCGTCCTTTGCAACGTTGAAATCACGAAAAATTGGCCCGTGACCCAGAAATGCTAACTGTGCTCTTTCCTCAGCCGGATGAAAAACATGACCAGGGCGCCGGCCGGCCACGGCGAAGATCGAAAGATGTTGTCGTGCCTCCGCCGGGCAGTTGTTGACCACTTGACTTGCTGTCGTAAACGGTCCCAGCATTACGAGAACCAACGGAGAGTTGCCCAAAATCCTGCAAATCTCTTGAGCCGCGCTGCTTGTGCGGACGTCGCCTTCGTGTTTCGCCCCGGCAAATAGAGGTGGCATGAAACCTCCGGCGTCAAGGATGACTTTCCGGAGCTCTAGCATGACGCTTTGCGCGGCGTTGAAATCTAGATTTCCGTGGGTAACGGAGACACCTATCCACTTGTGTGCGGATGAGACCGTATGTTGGGACAGAAAGTGCAGTGCCAGGCAATCATCTGGATCGGTCTTGCGATCCATGTTGCAGCCTGTATCCGCATCCACCCAAATGACACTCGGTTGGGCGGCGGTCGCACTTGTTGCAAAAACAAACGCGAATAATAGGCCAAGGTTTCCCCGAAACGCTTGTTCGATACGGCAGAGAGCCACGCGGCAAATGGAGCGACGTAAGCGTGTTAATTGGCGCGGAAACGACAAAACGACCGTCTGGTTTATCATTTCCGTGCCACGATGGCTTTGCTGGAGCCAGCCTGTCCCGCGCCGTGTACTTCAGCAAAACCGGCATCTACCAAAAGGCGTCTGGCCCCCTCATATTCGGCGCCGGAACGACTGATCGGATTGGGTAGCCAGTCCGGGGCGTGTTTCTCATGATTGCGCAGTATAAGGACGAAGCGGCCATCGCGTTTTAGAACGCGCCGAATTTCCCGCGCGCACGAATTGGGGTCGCTCCAAAACTGAAAACAATGAAGGGCGGCAACGGCATCGAAGGCGCCATCTTCCCATGACAACAGATCCGGTGTGCCTAATTGTAGGTCGAGGCGCGGCCCCAATTTGCGAAGAGACGGGCGGCTCTGGGCCATGTTCAGCATGGCTTGCGTGGGTTCAATGCCCGCTAGGTGCACATCCTGTATGCGTCGGGCTAACATCTCTAGCAATCGTCCGGATCCAAAGCCAATTTCCAGGAATGAGGCGCCCGGTGGGGCGTCAATCAGTTTGAATGCCAAACGATAGGTGGGGCCGTTGAACCATTCCATGATCCGGCCAAACCAGGGTGTGGGGGACATAGGAAGCGGGGCGTTGCCGGTCATTTAGTTGGCCTTACAAAAAAACAGTGTTATAAAAGACAATGTGGGTTGTCTAAAAAGACAATATAGATTGTCTATATCGTAAATGGAAGAGTTATGAATGAGAAAAATGTGAATGAGCAATTCATTGAGGTCGTACAGCTCATTCCAAAGGTTTATTTCAAACTCACCACGCTGACAGCCACGTTGATGAAGGACAGTGGTGTCACGCCGGGGCAACGGGCCCTTATGGAAGATATAGACCGTCTTGGACCGCAAAGTGTGGGCGCCCTTGCCGCATTGCGCCCGGTGGCAAAACAATATGTTCAGAAACTTGTGGCGGATTTGACGGCGGCGGGGTTTGTGACGTTAAAGCGAAACCCGAATGATGGCCGCTCGAAGCTCGTGAACCTGGCGCGCAAGGGGCGTCAAACCCTAGGCAAATGGCGGGCTGCCGAAGCGTCGTCAATTGAGGCGTTTTTAGCAAATGTCGACAAACGAGAAGTGGCATCCGCCCACAATCTGTTGCGGAAGCTAAACAGTGCGTTGGACGATGCGGGCTCCGAATAAGGAACACTGGTGGTGCGCCGGCACCTCATTCCCGGCGCACCTGTTTTTCCTCGCTTTAGCCTTTCACGCACAACACTTGTTTCAGCGTGTGCACGATGTCGACCAGGTCGGCTTGGGCGGCCATGACGGCGTCGATGTCTTTGTAGGCCGCAGGCGTTTCGTCGATCACGCTTGCGTCTTTCCGGCATTCGACACCTTCGGTGGCCCGCACATGGTCTTCCACCGTGAAGCGGCGTTTGGCTTCCGTCCGCGACATCACCCGCCCCGCCCCGTGGGAGCAAGACTCGAATGAATGCGCATTGCCTTTACCGCGCACAATAAAGGACCGCTCACCCATGCTGCCCGGAATAATGCCGAGGTCGCCCTCGCGGGCCCGCACGGCGCCTTTCCGGGTCACCCAAACGTTTTTGCCAAAATGGTTTTCCCGTTCCACGTAGTTGTGGTGACAGTTGATTGCCGTTTTGGCCGTTTTGAAGGGCGGCAACAAACCGCGCATCACATGCAGCGTTCGCTCCATCATGATTTCCCGGTTCATCGCGGCATAAGCTTGCGCCCAACCCACAGCGTCCACATAGGCGTCGAACAAATCGTCTTCTCCTTGGACGAAGTAAGACAAATCTTTGTCTGGCAGATAGTGGTCGAGGAATCGTTTCTCGATAGACCGGCGCGCCAATTCAATGAACATGCGGCCTATCAAGTTGCCGATCCCGCGGGAGCCGGAATGCAGCATCACCCACACGCGGTCTGCTTCATCCAAGCAGACTTCGAGGAAGTGGTTGCCGCCGCCGAGCGTGCCGAGCTGTGGCAAAGCTTTGGCTTTTTCCAAACGCGGATGTTTGGCGCGCAGATCCTCAAGCGATTGCGCCAGTCCGCTTTCTCGGAACCGGTTGGCGGCGCGATCGGGGACATTTCCCCAATTGCCGCCGCGACCGTTCCCATGCGGAACAGCTTTCTCGATTGCGGACCGCAACGTAGCCAAACTGTCAGGCAGTTGGTCCGCCGTCAGCGTGGTTTGGGCGGCCATCATGCCACAGCCAATATCCACGCCCACGGCAGCCGGAATGATCGCGCCTTTCGTTGCAATCACACTGCCGACCGTTGCCCCACGTCCGAAGTGGACGTCCGGCATGGCGGCCACGTGGCTGTGAATGAAGGGCAATTCCGCAATGTTCTTCAACTGCGTTTTTGCACCATCTTCCACGGGCACGCCCCGCGTCCACATTTTGATCAGGCCACGATCCGTTTCAATAACGTCATAGGAAGACATGGCTCTCACTCCTTAAATTCTGCGTTGCCCTTGGAAAAGTCCGCAGCGTCGGGAGGGGCCGGACAAACAAAAACCCCTCCCGCGGACGTCGAGGGAGGGGTTTTTGTGTCTGCCTATGTGATGGCTACGCCGTCATAGGACAAGGACCCTCCCGCGATCAGATGCAAACCGCTCACAACCTGGCTGCGATAACGCGCCGGGCTTCACGGTTCCAAACATGTTCTGCAAATTGATTTGCATCGAAAAGGTCCTAAAATTTTTCGGCCAAGGTGCCGATTGGGCGCGGACTATGATGCCGCATCGGTTCGAAGTCAACCGTAAAATGTCTTTGTGGGAATGTTTTCTTGGATCACCGGATCGGCGCAGACGTTTCGTCTGCTTGTCCTATGATGACGAAGGCGGTGTGACTTTCCCGTATCGTCATTACCGGTCAAGCGAAGCGTAGACCCGGTAGTCCACGCCAACGGCCCTTCCCATTTGCGGGAAAACTGCGTTATCCTTCTGTCATAACAAAAATGAGGAGAAGATGATGGCCGTCACCGGACAGTGCCTTTGCGGGCAAATCAAATACGAAATGGATAACGCACCGGCCATGCAAGGTGTGTGTCATTGCAAAAATTGCCAACGGCAGGCGGGCTCCGCCTTTTCGACGCTGGCTGGCGTGCCGAAGGCGGAATTCAAGTTTACCACCGGTCAACCGAAACTCTATGTGGACGGCGACACAAAAAGTGGTAACAAAGTAGAACGCTATTTCTGCGGTACGTGTGGGTCGCCCATCTATTCCGCTTTGCCCTCGCAACCGGATACCTTGTTCCTAAAGACAGGCACCATGGATGATACGTCCGGCTTCACCCCCATGTTCCATGTGTGGTGTTCAACCAAACAGAATTGGGTGCAGTTGGAAGACGGCGTCCCGCAAATGGAAACTCAGTCTTAATCCACGAGACGGCCAGGAGTTCAATCAATGAATCATCTCGAAAATAAAGTTATCGTCGTCACCGGGGCTGCCGGCGGATTTGGCCGGATCGTCAGCGAAAAAGCGGCGGCGCGGGGGGCGAAGCTTGTCTGCGCCGACATCAATGAAAGCGAGCTCAACACAACGGTTACCGGCATCACCTCTGGCAATGGTGCGGCCACGGCGAAAGTGACCGATGTGACGGATCTTGCCCAGATGAAAGCGCTGGCGGCTCATGCCGTGGAACAATTCGGACGCATTGATGTGATGGTGAATAATGCGGGGGTGATGCCGCTGGCGTTTTATGCGGACCATGAAAACGCTGCTGAGGCATGGTCGCGCTGCATCGACATCAACTTTAAAGGCGTGCTGAATGGCATCAGCGCCGTGTACGATCAGATGATGGCGCAGGGCCAGGGCCATGTGGTGAATCTGTCATCGATCTACGGCAATTTTCCGGTGGTCGGCGCGGGCGTTTACGGCGCCACTAAGGCAGCTGTGAATTTTCTGTCAGAGTCACTGCGGGTGGAATCGCACGGCAAGATCAAAGTCACCATCGTCAAGCCAACCGGCGTGCCGCAGACGGGTTTGTCCGGCGGCGTCGTCAACAGTGAGGCTGTGGTGGGTATTCTCGGCCAGAACGCCGCCACCTATGGCGACACCATGATGAAAGTCATCATGGGTGAAGCAAGTGCCGAACAGACGGACCCGGACAGCACGCAATACGCCGTGCTGAACCCGGACTATCTTGCAGATCAGGTGATCTACGCCATGGATCAGCCCTGGGGGGTGTCCATCGGCGATGTCACCGTGCGCGCCACCGGGGATGGGTACATCCTTTAACGCGACGATGGACTTCAAAATTAGGCTCTATCAGTCAGGTGACGCCGGGGGCATTGCAGAGGTGTTCACGCAATCGGTGGAAGGGGTGGGCCCCCGCGACTATAGCGCCGACCAAGTGGCCGCTTGGGAAAGCCGCGCGCCGGATATCGACGCGGTACGCGGGCGCTGTGAAGATGGACGAATGGTTTGGGTGGCGGTGGACAGTGGGGATCGTCCCATCGCCTATATTGATCTGGAAGCGGACGGTCATTTGGACCATTTATATGCGGCGCCGCAGGCTGTGGGGCAGGGCGTCGCCGCCGCCCTATACCAGGAATTAGAGGGTCATGCCGTGCGCGAGGGCATCCCCCGCATCTTTGTGGAGGCCAGCGAAGCGGCCAAACGTTTCTTTTCTAAGTATGGCTTTACCACCGTGAAACGCCGCGATTTCGAGGTGGCCGGGGTGCCCATGCACAATTACGCCATGGAGAAGGTGCTGTCGCCTTAGAAACTTAGCGTCATCCTCGACCCGAAGGGGCGGGGATCCATGGGGCTCTCCGCATTTGAGAATGCCAGTGTGCGTGCCCCATGAAATGCCGCTGGATCCCCGCGCTATCGCGCGAGGATGACGAACGGTGTATTACTCCGCCGCGGCGGCCAAGCTGATGCTGCCGTTGAGGCGTTGCTTGATCAGCTCTTCCGCTTCGGAAACGATGCGGTGCACCAGTTCTTCGCAAGACGGTACGTCGTGGATCAAGCCTTGCACCATACCGGCAGACCAAATGCCGTGGTCCGGATCGCCTTTTTCATACACAAGGCGGCCACGCGCACCGGCCACCAAATGGGCGATGTCGTCGATCTTTGTGTCCGCGCCTTTTTCTCGTTCAATCTGTGCCACTTCCACGCTGACCGCGTTCTTCGCCACCCGCGCCGTGTTGCGCAAGGTACGGAAGATCAATTGTGTTGCCCGCTCGTCGTTTTCGACCATCTGGTCTTTCACGTTCACATGGATCGGGCTTTCCTTCGTTGCCATGAAGCGCGTGCCCATATTGATGCCGTCGGCGCCCAGCGCCAAGGCAGCCACCAAGCCGCGGGCATCGCCAAAGCCGCCAGAGGCCAACATGGGCACTTTCACTTTGTCTGCTGCCGCCGGAATGAGGATCAAGCCAGGAATATCATCTTCGCCGGGGTGGCCCGCACATTCAAAGCCGTCAATCGAGATGGCGTCCGCGCCGATTTTTTCCGCTTTCAACGCGTGGCGGACCGCCGTGCATTTGTGAATGACTTTAACGCCGTGCTCTTTCAGGACGGCGATGTGTTCCTGCGGATTGTTGCCCGCGGTTTCCACAATCTTGACGCCACTTTCGATAATGGCTTGGCGATATTCCGCATATGGAGGGGGCTTTAAAGCGGGCAAAATCGTGAGGTTCACGCCGAACGGCTTGTCGGTCATTTCCTTACAGCGCGCAATCTCTTTGGTGAGGTCTTCCGGTGTCGGCTGTGTCAGCGCCGTGATAAAGCCGAGGGCGCCTGCATTGGCCACGGCGGACACCAATTCCGCACGGCCAACCCATTGCATACCCCCCTGCACAATAGGGTGTTCGATGCCAAATTCTTCTGTGAAACGTGTCTTGATCATGGTGTTTCGCCCCGTCTTGGTTTTAGAGTGATCTGGTTGCTTTTGTTGTCGCCATTTTTGCCAAAAATGTCCAGGCACCCGAAGGGCGGCGAGGGAAACGCTACGTCAATAATCACGTGAGGGATGGAAAATGGCCGCTTTTAAAGAGTTCGGGAATTATGACGCTGTGGGCTTGGCGGAATTGGTGGCGCAGAAGGATGTCACGCCGACGGACCTGTTGGACGCCGCCATTGAGCGGGTGGAAGCGGTCAACCCCCAGCTCAATGCGGTCACCGCCACCATGTATGACGAAGCCAGGGCGACCATTGAGGCAGGTCCGGCGGAAGGGCCGTTCAAAGGCGTGCCCTATCTGCTCAAAGATTTGTATGCAGACTATGCCGGATTTCCCACCACAAATGGCACCAGCCTTTATGATGGCGTGATCCCCGATCACAACACCACCATGGTGGACAAACTTGTGGGGTCCGGCTTGGTCGTCTTCGGCAAGACCAATACGCCGGAATTTGGTCTCACCGTCACAACGGAACCACGCCGCTTGGGCGCATGCCGCAGCCCCTGGAATACCGATCATTCCACGGGCGGGTCCAGCGGCGGCGCATCGTCCGCTGTGGGTGCGCGCATGGTCCCGGCGGCGCATGCATCGGATGGCGGCGGATCAATCCGCATCCCGGCGGCGTGTGGCGGCGTCTTCGGATTGAAACCCACCCGCGGGCGCATATCCTTGGGGCCCGATCAAGGTGAAGGCTGGGCCGGCATGAGCATGCAGCATGCGGTGACCATTTCGATCCGCGACAGTGCGGCATTGTTGGATGTGGTGGCAGGACCGGCGCCGGGTGATCCTTATTATCTCGAAAAACCGGCCACACCCTTCGCCCAAGCCGTGGGGCAGGACCCGGGCAAGCTGCGGATCGGATTTTCAACCGTGTCGCCTGCGGGCGGCCCCGTCGATGCCGAATGTGTCACGGCGGTTCAGAACGCGGCGAAGCTGTGTGAGAGCATAGGTCATTCGGTGGAAGACGCGGCCCCCGATTATGATAACGAGCTGATGCGTGCCTCGGCCGGCACCATCATCCAGGCCAGTGTGGCATCTACATTGGATGCCGCCCCGTCCTTCCGTGGGCGCGAGGCTACGCCGGAAGATGTGGAATTCACCACCTGGCTGATGGCGGAGGCGGGGCGGCGCACACCTGCGGCGGACTACGCAACGGCGGTGCGCAACATTCATCTGATCAGCCGCCAAGTGGCGACATTCTTCGAAACCTATGATGTGCTGATCATGCCGGTTCTTGCCAAGCCGCCGGCGGCGATCGGACACCTCGACATGAACAGCGAAGATGTGGGGACCTATGTCGGGCGCTTGTTTGAGTATTCGCCGTTCTGCCAAATGGCGAATGCCACCGGACAGCCGGCCATGTCCGTGCCACTGCACTGGACACCGGAGGGCTTGCCCGTGGGCGTACAGTTCGTTGGCCGCTATGCAGCGGAAGCAACCCTGTTCCGCTTGGCGGCACAAATGGAACAGGCGCAACCTTGGAAAGACAAAAAGCCACCCGTTTGCGCGGATGTGTAAAGATCAAATAGGCGCAGTAACTCTGTCACGTCATCCCAGGCTTTATGTGAGTACATTCCTGGGGTGACGGTTGTTATAACGGGTACTTAAAAAACTCCCCCTACAGATGAATTGTGAAAAACTTGCACCTGTTGCCAAAAAAACACTTGGCGGGTCTGCGTGTCTGTGATACCCGTCAGGCGTGCCCAAGATGCGGCACGAAAGAAGCGGATAAACCGAATGACAAATGGTTTTACACAAACAGCAGATCATACGATGCACACCGTGCACGTGATGACGCTGATCCGCGCTTGGCTCGACAAACGTTTCTGTTCCTAGAGAACGCAAACTGAGATCCGGCCGGGCCCGGATCAGCTCCTCAAAACACTAGATTTTCATTGGGATTGCGCCCTTTTGGTGCTCGCACACCTCCTAGGACACATCCCGCCGACGTTAGAAACGGTTGGAACAATGAGCAGTTCTTTCAGCCGCCGGATGGTTGCGCTCTATTTACAGCGCCTTGTCCAGCGCACACGCCACGATACGCCCGCCGCGGACCTGATTTTCAATTGGTTCGTCGACAATGGCGCATTCGTGGACATCGACATTCACATACCAGCGGAGGACAGTGATGCAGACGAAGAGAAATCGAGAGCCCTTTTTCGCGCAAAGAAAGGCGTCCGCGTGCGCCGCCGGCGTCACGGAGTCCTGCCAAAAACCTGGCGCGCCCTCGAGGCGGAACTGGGCGCGCGGATTCACGACTATCGCTCGGTTGTTACCGGACAATGGGAAGACAATCTCGTGGCGCTCAGTGGCGCGCTGGGGTTGGATGAGGTTGAGCAAAGCATCTTCGACTTTGCAGTACGGATCTACTCGGAAGATCCGTTCGAAGATCTGTGCGATGATTTGATCCGCAAGCGGTATATCTCGAGCAATGCGCTGACGGCGCTTTGCTTGGGCTATACGGAAACCCAAGTGGTTGAAGCCTTGCGTGGGCCTCACTTGATCCCCTGCGGTCTGATCGACCCGAGCAATAACAGCGACTATTTCGGCTATACCTATCGGCCGGGCTACGAGGTGCATCATGCGCTTTTGCCGCCTCATGAAGGACTGTCGGCCATTGAAGCCGCATTGTTGGGGCCTTGCCTTAGGGCGGGATTGCTGTGGAACGATTTCGAGCATCTGGGGCGCCAGCGGGATCTCGCACGGGATCTGTTGGCCGGTGCGGCGCGCACGGGAGCCCGTGGTGTCAATATCCTGCTATATGGCGCACCCGGTACCGGTAAAACAGAGTTTGCCAAAGCGTTGGCGGCGCAAGCCGGTTTTGAGGTGCATGCGGTTGGCGAATCCAGCAGCGGCAATACAGAGCCGGATCGCAGCGAACGTTTGCAAGCCCTGATGTTGGGGCAACAGCTGGCACGGTTTCGCCAAGACAAAGCCTTTCTGTTCGATGAAATGGAAGACTTTGTTTATCCGTCCGGATATGGCCGGCGCACGGGGTCGAAAGTGTTCGTCAATCGCTTGTTCGAGCACAACCCGGCACCGGTCATCTGGGCCACCAATGATGTGTCGTCGGTGGATCCCGCCTATTTGCGGCGGATGAGCCTGATCGTTGAAATGAAAGTTCCGCCGATTTCGGTACGGACAAAAATTTTGACGCGGCTCGCCACCAAAGAAGGGCTCGCCCTGTCGGGTGACGAGATCACGCGCATGGCCCGGCAACATGCAGCCTCTCCGGGCGTGATGGCAACCGCGCTGCGGTCGGCCCATTTGGCCCGGGGGTCTGCGGATGATGTGGAACTGGTGGTGCAAGGCCTTGCCCGCGTGGTGGATGGCAAACGGTCCGCTCCACGGCGGGACGAACCGGCGGCCTTCGTGGCGGAGCTGGTCAATGGCGACCAAGACATGGTCGCTTTGGCCGACCGGTTGGCCGCCCCTGGCATGCCGTCTGACTTCTCCTTGTGTCTTTATGGGGCGCCGGGAACGGGGAAGACAGCCTATGTGCGCTACATCGCGGAGGCCATGGGGTTGGAGGTGATGCACCGCCGGGCATCGGATCTGATCTCTCCCTGGGTGGGGGAGAGCGAAGCCAACATCGCCCGCGCCTTTGCGGACGCGGCGGAAGCCGGCCAATTCCTGGTGATCGATGAAGCAGACAGCCTGCTGTTCGACCGCCGGGGCGCCACGCGTAGTTGGGAAGTGTCGCAGGTGAACGAAATGCTCACCTGGATGGAAAGCCATCCGGCACCGTTCGCATGCACCACGAACCTGATGGAGCAGTTGGATCACGCCTCGCTCCGCCGGTTCACGTTCAAGGTCAAGTTCGACTATTTGACCGCGGATCAAGTGGGGTTGGCGTTCCGGCACTTCTTCGGTGAAGACGCGCCGTCGGGCTTCGGGGCGGAGGTGCAATTGGCACCGGGTGACTTTGCAGTGGTGGCGCGCAAACTGCGCTACCGGTTGGGTTCGGTCACACCGGCCGAAATTGCGGCGGAGTTGCGGGCGGAAATGGAAGCCCGGCCTGGCTACAAAGCGCCGTTTGGGTTCGCCCAGCGGGTGAACAAGTAGGTGTTCCGCCGGATCCTGATACGATCTGGCGGGACGGCCGAACTAAGACGTAAAGAGGAAGCAAAATGGTCATCGTCGTTTTCAGGTCCCGGATACGCGAGGAAAACGCGGAAGCGTTTCAACTGTTGGCGGATCAGCTCTACGATATTGCCACAGCCCTCCCCGGATTCGTCTCCTATAAGGTGTTCCACAATGAGGACGGAGAGAGGGTGTCGATCCATGAATGGGAAACGGCTGCGCATCTGCGCGCATGGCGGGAACACCCAATCCATAAAGCCGCACAGAAAATGGGTCGAGAAAAGTTCTACGAAAGCTATACTCTACTGGTTTTTGAGAATCCCCGAGAGTCCCGCTTTTCCGTATGACCAAACGCTATTATATCGGCCTTGCCACCACCTTTCATGACCCCGCTTTGGCCATTGTGGGGCCGGACGGGGACGTCTTGTTCGCCGAAGCGACGGAACGTTTCCTGCAATATAAGCGGGCCGTGAATTGTGAGCCGGACACGGTCACGCGCATGCCGGACCTTCTGAAAGAATATCTGGAACCGGATGCAGAGGTGGTGGTCGCCACCACCTGGAGCGAACAGTATACGGATTTCCTGGACCGGAGCGCCGGCGTGGGCCAATTCGATGTATCGGAAATCACCAAGCTTCCGGCGGAACTCAATCGGTCTCTCACGCCGATCAAATCTGAGCGGGCGTTGATTTCGCAACTTCATTTAGCCCAGCGGCGTGCGGGGCTCGGCATTTTGATCGGACTTGAGCGGGCCTTCGGTCATACCAACATGTCTCTCAGGCGTTACTTGCACCACCAAACTCATGCGGCCTTGGGGTGCTATAGCGCGCCGTTCGATGACTGCGTGTGTCTCGTGGTCGATGGCATGGGCGAGACCGGGTCCATGGCAATCTTTCAGTATAAAGATGGACAGCTTGACGAAATCCGCCGTCATCGCGGGCGGGAAAGCCTGGGCTTTATGTTTGGGTTGCTGACGGACATTTGCGGTTTCGATCAATCCAAGGGCGAAGAATGGAAGCTAATGGGTCTCGCGCCCTATGGCACGCGCGACCCCGAAATGTTTGCGCTGTTGCAGAAGCTTTACACCTTCAAGCGCGGCCAGCTGAAATTCGCCGATGAAGAAACCATTCGCGCCACGGTGAAAGACGTGCAATCTCGGATACACATTGAGGATTCGAATTCGCTTGAAGCCAAGGATTTCGCGAAAACAAGCCAGGACATTTTCGAAGCGATCATGGCCGACGTCTTGGCCGGTGTGGAAGCACGCGATCTATCCAAGAATCTTGTGCTGGCGGGGGGCTGTGCCCTCAATTCGTCTTACAACGGCAAAGTAGTGGGGCGTACGGGATTTGAAAATGTGTATGTCCCATCCGCCCCCGCAGATGATGGCAATGCGCTGGGCGCGGCCTTGTTGGCCTTCCACGAAGATAATCCGACAGCGGATAAGACGCCCAAATTCTTGTCCCCTTATCTAGGCACGGCCATCAAAACAGAGCCGGTCGAACGCATTGTGGAAATGGGGTGGGGCGGAAAAATCCGGCACCTCCCTGGAACGGTCGCGCGAGAAACCGCCAAGCTCTTGGCAGAGGGCGCCCTGATCGGCTGGGTGCAAGGCCGGGCCGAATTCGGCCCCCGCGCACTCGGCAACCGCTCGATCCTGGCGGATGCCCGGCCGGCGGATGCGAAAGACAAGATCAACGCCAAGGTAAAATACCGTGAAGCTTTCCGGCCTTTTGCCCCATCCATCCTCGATGAGTATGGGCCGGACTGGTTCGAAGACTACCAATCAAGCCCCTATATGGAACGGACCTTGCGCTTCAAGGAAGACAAGCGCGCGCTGGTGCCCGCCGTGGTGCATGCGGACGATACGGGTCGTCTGCAATCGGTTCGCCGCGAGTGGAATGAGAAATATTACGATCTCATATCCGCCTTTAACGACATCACCGGCGTGCCGCTGGTGCTGAACACCAGCTTCAACATTATGGGCAAGCCCATCCTTCATACGGCGGAGGACGCCATCCAAATGCTGCACACAACGGGCTTGGACGCGGTGATCATTGAGGATTGGCTGCTGGAAAAGTGATGGATTCGACTGTGACTCTTCGATCGGTTGTCTGATTTCGCTAACCTTTCGTTTACCAAAAATCTACCCTGTGAGCAGCTTTCAGTTGAGGCGGCTTTACGTTTTCTTAGCCATGATTGTGGACCCTTGGTCTCAAGGACGTCGTGTTGGTGGACCGCACCGATCCGTCCCGGGGACATCAACGAGGGAGGACCGATCCATGACCTATGTTGCACCCGAAAAACCAAAATCGTCGAAGAATGAGCCGATCATTCCGCTGTCGACGCAAATCTCCTTAAGCTTCATTGGTATGCTGACGATGGTTGGGCTTGTTGGGGGTATCGCCCTCACCGCGGTGGATGGGGCCCTTGGCATTGATGCCGACCAAATTCGCACGCGTATTCTCGCCATCACGGGCGTTGGCCTTGCTGTCGGTGGGATTGTCGGCTGGCATGCGGAGCGCCGCGTGGCCCAGCTCGTGAAAAGCCTGCGCAAGGAAGTGATGATCAACCAGGCTGCCATCGCGCAAACCGCACGCGAGCGCTTCGAAGTGCTGGAACGGCGCAAAGCCGACCAACGCAGCGAAGAAATTGCAGGCCTGGTCCAAGAAGTGGCAACTTTGGCCGGCAGTACCGCCGTTGCGACCAACGAAATCCTGCAGCGCTTGGAAGCCATTCAATCCAAGGAAATCGAAGAACCGTCCACAGTGGATCACCCTGCTTGGACACGGCCTCAAGCTCTGAGCGCCTAAGGTTTTTTCCATGGGGCGGAGCGGTTTTGCGTCGCCCCATTGAAAACCCCGCCACAATGGCTACTCTTTCGGTATGAGTTCCGAAAGTAGCCCCGATTCTTCTGAAAACACGTCATCCCGCGTCTCCATAGCTGTTATCGGCGGTGGCGTCATTGGGTTGTCCCTTGCCTGGCGTTTGGCCCAAGGCGGCGCCGACGTCACCCTCTTCGATGCAGGATCCCGAGACATGGGCGGCACGTGGGCCGCCGCCGGCATGTTGGCACCAAATCTTGAAAGCCGCGAACTGCCGGCCTCTTTGGTGGCGTTCAATCATCGCAGTGCAGACATGTGGCCGGCGTTTGCCAACGAAATAGAGGGCAGCACGGGCATTGACATCGGATACCGCGTGGAAGGGACATTGCTGATCGATCCAGCACCCGAGGACGAAGCGAACGGTACTTTGAAAAATACCGGCGCATTGCGCGAGTTGGAACCGTTCCTGGCTGCCCCCTACCGCAACGCTGTCTTTTTCGACCGGGACCACGCCGTGGATGCCCGTGCCCTGTTGCGGGCGTTGACTTGGGGCTGCCGTCAGGTGGGCGTTAGCGTGCGTGGCGATACATCCGTCGACCGCGTCCAAGTATTGAAAAGCGGTCAGTTTCGTTTGTCGGTGCCTGGCCTCACGGTATTCGACAAAGTCGTCTTAGCGACGGGCGCATGGACCAAGCAGCTTCTCGACCAATCCGGCATCCCCCTATTGCCGATCGATCCGATTAAGGGGCAAATGCTCTGTCTACAGATGGACCCTGAAGCACCTTTGGTGCGCCATGTGATGTGGGGGGAAGGGGTCTATTTGGTGCCCCGTACCGATGGACGGTTGGTCATCGGCGCAACCATGGAAGATGCCGGTTTTGATACGTCAATCACGACGGAAGCGATTGCCGGGTTGCGGATAAAGGCACAGCGCTTGGTTCCGGGCTTAAGTGATCTTCCGGTCAATGAAATGTGGACGGGGTTTCGCGCAGGCTCGCCGGATATGGCACCGCTGCTGGGGCCGTGGGCCTATCGTGATCTGTTCGTGGCGGCGGGACATCACCGCAATGGGATCTTGCAGGCTCCGGCCACGGCGGAGGCCTTGTCGCGCCAAATCCTCACGGGCCATCACCAAGAGTGCTTGATTCCGTTTTCGCCCTCGCGTTTTTGGCAAAAAGACTAGCATTCCGGCCATCTTTACCGACCGGGGCGGCCATGCCACAGTGGTCACAACCGTGTTGCAGAACAACGGCATAGACCGGCATCACGAGGTTACGTTTAGGGGGGACGGGCACATGGTGGCTCTAGAGATTATTGGCGGGCTTTTATTGTTGGGCCTCGGCGGTGAAGGCTTGGTGCGCGGCGGCATTGGAATTGCGCGAACCTTCGGTCTGTCCCGATTGTTTGTCGGCGCGGTCATTGTCTCCATCGGCACCTCGGCGCCAGAATTGGTGGTCGCGATCAATGCGGTGCTCAGTGGAGAGCCGGACATCGCCACCGGCAATGTGGTGGGCAGCAATATTTCAAACGTATTTTTGGTCTTGGCGCTTGGCGCCCTGATCTATCCGATCGCGATCCACCGAAATACGGTATTCCGGGATGGGGCCGTTTTACTCGGCGCGAGTGGACTGACCGTGTGGATTGCCCAAACACAGAGTTTTTCATCGACGGTTGGGACTGTCTTTTTAGGCCTGTTGGCGCTCTACATCGTCGTTTTGCTGATCACTGAACGTCAGTCAAATTCCGAGCCGATCGTCGACAACGATATGTTGACGCAAAATTTTTTCTTCAATCTGGTGATCGCGGCCGTTGGTGCCGTGGCCTTGATGTTCGGCGCTCATTATTTAGTAACGGGGGCTACCGCCCTCGCCATTGCCTGGGATGTGCCGCCGTCCGTTATCGGGTTGTCTCTGGTGGCGGTGGGCACCTCTTTGCCTGAACTGGCGGCGACAAGTGTGGCAGCATGGCGCCGGAACCCAGAAATCGCCGCCGGTAATATTATCGGCAGCGGTATCTTCAATCTGTTCGGCATTTTGGGGGTGACGGCCCTCATTTCCGCAAACCCCGTCACGTTGCCAAACAATATGATCCAATTTGATGTGTGGTGGATGTTGGCGGCATCCGTGGTGATCATACCCTTCCTTGCGTCCAATTGGCGTTTGAGCCGGTTGGAGGGGGTTTTCCTGCTGACGCTTTATGTGGGATATCTGACAATCCTGTTTGGCTATGTCACTTTACAATAACGCGGAATAGCGGCCCATGGATTTCACCTTTTCGGAAGATCAACTGGAAATCAAACGCGCAATCGATAAGTTGTGCGAAAAATATGATGATGCCTATTGGCTGGACCGTGATCGGAATGGCGGTTTTCCCGAAGACTTTGTGAAAGATCTCGCCGGCGGCGGTTGGTTGGGTGTGGCGATGCCGCAAGACGTGGGAGGCGCGGGGCTAGGGGTCACCGAAGCTGCCCTGATGATGCAGACCATCGCGGCATCGGGGGCCGGCATGAGCGGTGTCTCCGCCGTCCATATCAATCTGTTCGGCCCCATGCCGATTGTGGTGTTTGGCACACCCGAACAAAAACAGCGGTTTTTGCCGCCGCTTATCCGGGGTGAAGACCGTTGTTGTTTCGGTGTGACGGAACCCAATGCCGGGCTTGACACGACACATTTGGAATGTCGGGCCGAATGGGACGGATCTCATTACGTTGTGCACGGACAAAAAATGTGGACGTCCACGGCTCAAACCGCCAATAAAATTCTTCTGATTGCGCGGACCACGCCGCTCGACCAAACGGAAAAAGCAAGCGATGGTCTCAGCCTTTTTTATACGGATCTCAATCGCGATTTCGTGGAGGTGCAAGAAATCGAAAAAATGGGGCGCAAGGCCGTCGATTCTAACGCCCTGTTCATTGATGGGTTGCGCATCCCGAAAGAAGATTTGATCGGCGAAGAAGGGAAGGGGTTCAAATATCTTCTCCATGGGTTGAACCCGGAACGCGTACTGGTCGGCGCGGAAGGCGTGGGCATCGGGATGGCGGCACTTGAGCGCGCGGCAAACTATGCGCGCGACCGTGTGGTGTTCGGCCGGCCTATTGGCCAAAACCAAGCGATCCAACACCCTTTAGCGCGAAACTGGATGGAACTTGAGGCGGCCAATCTCATGGTTTTCAAAGCGGCCTCTCTTTACGATGGGGGGCAGTCCTGCGGTGCGGAAGCGAACAGCGCGAAGTATCTTGGCGGCGAAGCGGGCTTTAGAGCTTGCGAACAAGCGGTCATGACTCATGGTGGCATGGGATATGCCAAGGAATATCATGTAGAGCGATTGTTCCGTGAGGTGATGGTTGCGCGGATTGCGCCAGTCAGCCGCGAGATGATTCTAAGCTTCGTTGCAGAACGTGTCCTCGATCTGCCGAAGTCATACTAGGCACTCGACTTAGTAGGGCTCGCAGCAACCATTGACCACCGAGCCATTCGTGAAGTTTCCGAATACCTCATAGGGGCGTTTTTCGGTACCGGCTCCCTGCACACATTCTCCAGATGCGCGGATCACAAAGACGGCATCTTGCTCGGTGGACGCATCCTGCGCTTCGATGGCCCATGTGGTGGCCCGGTTGACTGCCATCTTAGGAATACGTGTGTATAGCAATTGTTTCTTTTCGCCGACCGGCATGAACAGCGCTTTGCCATCGGCAATTGTCAGGTCCCACGCGGGCTCCGCGCCTAAGCAGCTTAGGCGGGTGGCCAGGCTATGCGGTTTGCTGTCGCCGGGGTCAACTTCGATGAATGAGGCGTTCACCCAGCCCTTGATGTTGCGATAGGAGATCCGCTTCCAATCGGGAGCGGCGTCTTTTCTTTGGCGCAGGAGTTTGATTTCCCTGGCATCGCTGGGCAACGCCCCGATGATTTTCGCTTTTACGTCGGGCTCCTCCCGCACATACAGAACGTCCCACTTATCCACGTCCTTGACGCGAAATTCTGCTTCTTTTTCCTCTGCGACGGCGGGCGTGATTGTGAACAGGGCTCCTAAAAGGAAGCAAAAACCGGCGGTCCATTCCAACGCAAAACCCCGAAACATCCAAAATCTCCACAAAAACGCCATGAAATACTGTCAAAACGGCTGTCTATCAGGGGATGTAGTGTACACTCGGCCCCCCAAATTCGGCCGATTCGCATGGTATTTGGAATTCGTTTGCAATCTTCTAAAGGAGACGGGGGCATGTTCGTGCGCTCTATCGTATTTTCTCTTTTCGCCATGGTGATCGCGTTGAGCGCGACGCCTTCCTCAGCAGATGCGCTGAAACAGCAACAAATCGTAGACAACGCCACCGTCACGCTGCGCGAGTTCACGGCCGATCCGGACCTCACCTGGTTTCGCGACAACGTCAAAAACGCCAAGGGACTCATGATCTTTCCACGCTCCGTGAAAGGCGGTCTCATTTGGGGCGGATCAGGTGGTAACGGGATTTTGGTTGGCCGGCGCGCCGACGGGTGGAGTTACCCCGCCTTTTACACAACTGGTTCGTTGACCTTTGGGCTGCAGGCAGGCGTTGAGGTGTCGGAGATCGTTTTGATGGTGATGACCGAGCGAGGTCTTGATGCTCTGTTCACGACAGACGTAAAGCTGGGGGGTGACATCAGCGTTGCTGCCGGCCCGGTAGGTGTTGGTGCCAAAGCGCAAACGGCAGATATACTGGCTTTCGTGCGCTCTAAAGGATTGTATGGCGGCATCAATTTGGAGGGGACTGTTGTAAAGCCCCGCAAAAACTGGAACCGGCGCTATTACGGGAAGCAGGTGCGCGCTTCAGAAATCATTCGTGGCAACAGCGTAAAACGCACCGGTGTTGGCAAACTGTTCCAGGCGCTGAACGACATTAACCGTCTGTAAACAGATAAAATGATCTGTTTCGTTAAGTCCTTATTCACGAAACCAATAGTTAAGCACTCTTCCCTAGGCTTCGAGCATTGAAGCCTAGGGAAGTTGTTTCATGAAAAAGCCCGCACAGAAACGTTGTCTTGTTGTTGACGACTCGCGCGTGATCCGCAAAGTGGCGCGGCAAACTCTCGAAAAATTGGATTTCGCCGTCGAAGAAGTCGAGGACGGTGCGCAAGCGCTGGATACCTGCATCAAGACCATGCCGGATGTGGTGTTACTCGATTGGAATATGCCCGTTATGGACGGCTTAGACTTCCTTAAAAGGCTGCGGCAGGAGCCGGAAGGGTCAGACCCCATTGTCATATTCTGTACCGCTCGGTGCGAAGTGGAAGACATTCAGATCGCCCTTACCGAAGGCGCAGATGAGTATCTGATGAAGCCCTTTGACGGTGATCTGTTGAAGGACAAGCTGCGACAGGCTGGCGCCATCCACTAAAACCAGGCGTCCTCCAACGCGTTTCCGGCTGGCATACGGATTGCTTCGTAGGGGTCGGAGGCGAGCATGATTTCTTTACAGACCCTTAACCCGGCCCTTAATTCTACGCTGGACCCGAAGCAGGCGATTGCGCAGGCAAGCGCGCGCACAGGCGTGGATTTCGACTATCTGCTCAAGACCGCTCAGCGCGAAAGTAGCCTGGATTCCTCAGCAAAAGCGCGCACCTCCAGCGCTGCTGGCCTGTTCCAATTCATTGAGCAAACGTGGCTTGGCATGGTCAAAAACCATGGGGCCAAATATGGCTTGGAGACGGAAGCTGCCGCCATCACCCAGGATGCCAACGGCCGGTACCAAGTTGCCGATGCGGGCACCAAGTCGGCAATTCTTGCCCTGCGCCACGATGCGGAAACCTCCTCTCTTATGGCTGCCGAATACACCCAAGAGGCATCGACGGTTTTGGAGGCAGGGCTTGGGCGGGCGCCGCGCGAAGCGGAACTCTATATGGCTCATTTTCTGGGGGCTGGGTCGGCCGCGCGCCTGATTAGTCTTGCGGAAACCACTCCGCAAGCGTCGGCGGCAGATACCTTCCCGCAAGCTGCTGCTGCCAATCGATCTATTTTCTATAATCGAGATGGTTCGGCACGAAGTGCGGCAGAGGTCGTAGAGAATTTGTCATCCAAACACGATGGCACAAAAGCGTCACCACCACCGGCGGCCCCCTCCGTGATTGCAGAACATATCGGCCGGGAAATTGCCGTGCCCTTGCCCGCGCGCGGAAATGCCATGTTTGTTGAAACCGCACCACGGATTGGACCAGAGGTTCAGCCTTATCCGACAAAAGGTGTAACCTTGTCCCCCATGATGGTGAAGATCCTCGCGTCTCTTGATCCGCTGAGTGCGTCTAAGGCACAGCACGCGCTTTAGCCGCTATTTGGATCAGATAATTTTCGACGCCCGCAGTGTGTCGATCTGTGCATCGTCAATGCCAGCTTCGCGCAGCACATCATCCGTATGTTGACCAAGTGACGGGGCGGGTCCTTTGGGACCGTCCGCCGTTCCACCGCCTTCTTCCGGTTCGTTCCGAAAGCGGACAGGTCCGGCTGGTGATTTAAAAGTGCCCGAGCCATCTTCTTTAGGGACGTCGACAAACGCTCCGGCCGCATGGGCTTGGGGGTCGGCGGCGACTTGGGCGGCATTTTGAACCGGTGCCCAAACCAAGTCTTCGGCGTCCAGTTTTGATCCCATGGTGTCCAAATCGTGTTTTGCAAACGCTTCATCGATGAGACCGATGAGTTCGACGGCATTGGCGCGCCGGGCCTTGCTGTTGGCGAAGCGTTCGTCATCGGCAAGTTCCGGACGGCCAATCGCATTTGCAAGCTTCGGCCAGTCCACATTTCCCTGACGTGGAACGATGCAAATCCAGGTCCCGTCCTGGGTCTGGAAATAATTGCCAATGGGGTTTACGGCGGCCTCACGCGGGCGGGTAGAGGCCACACGCCCAAACCGCAACTGGATCGCCATGTCGCTGGAGATGCTGTAAATGCCGGTCCGCAGCAGCGAGGTTTCGACCAAGCGTCCTTTGTTTGTTTTTTGCCGCTCATGCAATGCCGCAAGAATACCGCTCACGGTAGCCAGGGACGTCGTATGATCGCCCGACGCCGTGCGGATGGGCATCGGTGTTTGACCTTTTGGTGTTGTTAGGCGCCCGACGCCGGACCGCGACCAAAATGCCGCGATATCAAATCCGGCGCGGTCGCGTTCTTCACCTTCCAGGCCGTACCCGCTGACACTGGCATAAATAAGGCGCGGATTGATTTTCTTCAAACTGGGCCAGTCCAGTTGGGACCGTTCCAGACCCCCGGGGCGCACATTGGTGAGAAAAACATCCGCATCAGCCACCAGCTTGTACAAAACGTCTCGCCCTTCGTCGGTGGAGGTGTCTAGGGCGACGCTACGTTTTCCGCGATTATCCAATTCGAAGACGGGGTTTCCCAAATCCTCGGTCGCGCCGAGCGTTGCGAAGAACGACCGAATTGGATCACCGTTAATCGGTTCAATTTTAACAACATCCGCCCCCCAATCCGCCAAAATACCCCCGGCGCCGGGGGCGGCGATGTAAGTGGCAAATTCGATGACTTTCAAACCTTCAAGCATATCCAATCCCCTGTTTTGCAGCGGACTATTCATGATTTAGCTGAAATGTGAAGTGAAAACTTAACAGTCGGTTATAGATGACGCGGCGGCGGTGGGGCTTCAAGGCTTCCTTAAGCACAATGCGCGATGCTGGTGGTCACGATTTCAGTCTGTGAGCAGATGATGGCGCTAAGTCAAAATGATATCGCGGCGTTGCTTGAGGATCCTTCCGATGATGTGCGCGCGAGTGTCGCCGGAAAAGTAGGATCGCAAATGGGGGCCGGCGATCTAAGCGATACGGAACGCACGATCGCCCGTGCCATCCTCCAAACCATGGCGCAGGACGCGGCGACCCGTGTGAGGGTGGCGCTCGCTGAAAGTTTGCGCAATGCAACGGACGTTCCCGCAGACCTCATTCGGAAACTCGCCACCGATGTCGAACAGGTGGCAATTCCGGTTCTTGAATCGTCACCTATCTTAACGGACGAAGATTTGGTTTCTTTGGTGCGTGGCAGCTCTAGTTCCAAGAGGTCCGCGATTGCCCGTCGGGAAACGGTGACTGAAACCGTTGTCTCTGCTCTTATTGAAACAGATGATCCTGCCGCTCTGCGCACTCTCGTGAAGAATGAGGGGGCCGATATCAACGAACGCTCCATGGGAGTCATTCTGGACCGTCATGGCGAAGACGAAGAAATCACAGGCGGTATGGCACAGCGGACAACGCTGCCGCTGGCGGTGACCGAGCGTTTGGTCACGCTGGTGTCAGACAGCCTAAAAATCTATCTCGCCGAAAACCATGAACTGCCATCAGACCGTATTCGCGCCATTATCGACGAAACCCGGGAACGCGTGACCGTAAAACTCGTGACGGAAGAACACAGCGCGGAAGACGTGGTGGATCTGGTCAATCAACTATACCGGAATGGCCGGTTGACCCCGACAATTATTCTGCGGGCGGCCTGTACGGGTGATATGCGTTTCGTTGAGGAAGCGTTTGGCTGTTTAGCGCGCATCAAAACCGACAAGGCATGGATGCTCATTCACGATGGCGGACAAAAGGGGTTCGAGGCCATTTATCAGCGGGCGGGCCTGCCTGAAACCATGTTCCCCGCATTCCGCATCGCGTTGGATGTGTTCCATGATTTGGACATGGCCGGCGATACCAGCAACAATGACCATTTCACGCAGAAATTCCTGGAACGTGTTCTAACCCAATATGACGAATTAGACGCCGAGGATTTGGATTACTTCTTTGGCAAACTGTCAACACTTGCGGAAGCGCACTCATCGGCGTTTGCGTGAGGCTTAGCTGACCAGCTGCACCGAGCGTTCCTGTTCGACATCGTAGTTTTCTTCAGTGATGACGTCGGACCAGGTCGACAACCAGTCGATGGCATTGTCCAAACTAATTGGGGGGCTGATGTAGTTGCCCTGGACACCGGTAAATCCGAGTTCGTCGATACTTGACAAAGATGTCGCGCTCTCTGCACCGACGGCTACCGTAATGACATCTTTTTGCCGGGCTTCGTTTAGAAACCTCATAATGAGATCGACGCCGGGCCCCTTGTGGCGGGCTTCGATTTCCAAAACCGCTTGGATGCCGATTTTAAGATGCGAGAAAAGACCTAGATCAAGAGCATTGTCGCCGGTGAAGACATCAACACCCAGATGGGCGGCCGTACTAATGCCATTGTCGCGAAGGCGGGCCATGGTTTGGAGGAAACGGACATTTGGTCGTTGAAGCGGATAGTGGGGCACTTCGACGATCAGGTTGTGATGGCTGATCCCGAATTCTTCCACCAGTAATCCGATCGACGCCGGAAGACTGCCGTCCATCAGGTCACTTGCAAGAACATTCAAACCAATCGAAATGTCTAAACCATTTTGCTGCGCCGCCGAACATGCGGTGGCCGCTTCTCTAAAGACATATCTCGTTAACTCGCCGGTGCGCCCCAGGCGATCTAACTGTGTGAGAAACAATGCCGGATTTAACGTACCGTAGTCCGGGTGTTTCCACCTCACGACGCCTTCCGCTGCGAGCACCAAAGGCGAAGATAAGGAAATGATGGGTTGGTAGAAGAGCTCGAAGCGCTTATTCTTAAAGCCGTCGTCGAAGTCTTGATTGGTAAGCTGCATTGACCTGCGTCCAATCGGTATCAGATTACTAAAGGTCGATCTTTTTTGATCGGGCCTAGATTATCAGCAAGGCGTTAACAGAAAGCCTTCAAGACAACAGCGGGCGCACAAGAAAATCGCGGCACACGGTCGTGAACTGATAAACAAAGTATAAAAAACGGGGAAGGTCCATTTTATGCCGCAGAAAGAACCAGCAACACCAGTGCCATCGTCCACTGTGCTTGTTTTGCGAGACGGGGACGGGCCCGTGCCGCTGGAAGTGTTCATGGTTGTTCGGCATCACCAGATCGATTTCGCGTCGGGGGCTTTGGTGTTTCCCGGCGGCAAGGCGGATACATCCGATTTCGATCCGGACTGGAAAAACCATGTGCGCCACGCCGATGAATTTGACGACTACAGTCTCGGCATCCGGGTCGCTGCTATTCGGGAAGCATTTGAGGAATCCGGCATTCTGCTAGCCCGCAATCCGGATTGTGAAGATCTGATCGATGCCAACCAATTGGCAAGCTACGATAAGCAACGCGATGCCTTGAATGCGCGCGAGCTTGATTTTTTGGACTTCATTCGCACGGAAGGGCTGAAGCTCGCGTCGCACCAGATGCAACCCTTTGCCCATTGGATCACGCCAAAGATGATGCCAAAGCGGTTTGATACGCATTTCTTTTTAGCCGCTTGGCCGGAAGGGCAGGTTGGCGTGCATGATGGTTCTGAATCGGTCGATTCAGTTTGGATTTCACCTCGTCAGGCAATCAAAGAAGCCGAAGACGGGAAACGTACCATTATATTTCCTACGCTGATGAACTTGGAAATGCTTGCGCAAAGCGAGACGGTGGCAGACGCTTTTGCGGCTGCGCGGGAGCGTACGATCGTGACAGTGGAGCCAAAACTTGTGGATCGGGACGGCGCTAAGGTGTTGTCGATTCCTGCCGAGGCGGGTTACAGCGTAACGGAACGGCCAATCGACCAGATGGCTTAACCCGCTGCGCTCATTTTGGTCTCGACAAGATCCTGAAGATTGTCGGCGATTTCTTTACCCACCGGGTCGTCCGCGTGTTTGATACCGCCCTGAATGATCGCCCGGATAGCGTCAACATGGGCATTAATAAGGTCAAGGGACGGTTCTTCGGTGAGAACCTGCTGCGTGAGCGTGGAGAGGGTGGCGGCGACCCGCGCAGCAAGCGGGTAGCCATATGTCGTGCTTGACCCCTTCATATCGTGGGCGACAACATGGAGTGCTTCGATCGCGACGTCGTTGATGCCGCCATCAAGGATTTTGTTGCGGGCGTCGAGCAGGCGTTCCAATTCGTCTTTCATCCAGGCATCGAAGTTTTCCGATAGTCCTTCCATCGCTTCTTCGCCGCGTTTGATCAGATCTGCCGCATCTAAAGTCATCTTCATTTTGCCCGTCATGGGAAGGACCTTTTGAGCCGTTTGGTCTGCCCCGGTTGCACCACACTGTTTGACCCCATCTAGGCAGAGACTTTGCCCGAATAACGTCACCAGATTGATCATGATTATCGGTCAATTCGCCTTAATTTTGGCTAAAGCCAGAAATGGCGGAGTGGTATCTAGTTGGTTTGGATACGGATTAAATATTTATTTACCATGCCAAACACGATCGGTGCGAAGATAATCACCATCATGATGCGCAAAACATGCATGGTCGACACAAAAGCGGTATCGACGCCGGTCGACAGCGCGATGAGCGACATTTCCGTAAGTCCTCCGGGGACGAAGGACAGCAAAATACCCTGCTGATCGAGGCTTACTAGGGGGGCGAGCAAAAAGGCGGCGATTACTGCGGCAACGATCATCAGGATGCCGGAGGTCACGGACAGAAAGGCTGCTTTCCGCAAGAACCCCCAAGACATGCCGGAAAAGCGGCAACCAATGGCTGCCCCCACAACCACTTGTGCCATGGCGATCAATTCGTTCGGCGGGGTGCTGCTGGAAATTCCCATGAGATGAACCGTGGCGCTCAGCACCATAGGCCCCAGAAGGGCCGTGGCCGGCAGAGGAAGGGGGCGGAAAATCAAAAAGCCCAACACCGCGCAGACTAACAGGGTAAAGCCCTCCAAACCGCCAATGTTTAACAGGCTCGTTCCAGTCGGGGGTAAAGACGGGACGTCATATCCCAGGACCATTCGGAAATAGAAGGGGATTGTGCTGACCACCAGCAGTATACGGACGGCATGAACCAGGGTAATGATCCGTACGTCGCCGCCATACTCTTCCCCAACGATCGCCATTTCGCTGATACCGCCCGGGGTGCTGGCGAAATAGGCGGTGGTTTTGTCCAGCCCACCCCATTTCCAAAAGAACAAAAAGGATAAGGCATTCGTAGCCACCACGAAGACGACCAACAACACCACAAACACGGCCCATCCCGGAATTTGCGAGCTAAGCTCCGGTGTGAAGGCGGCGCCCAACAACACGCCCAGAATGGTGATCATCGCCAGGCGCAAATTCGGGGGGATCGCGGTTTGACGCCCCGCCACCGTGAACACGGTGGTCGCCATCATCGCCCCCAGCATCCAGGCAAGCGGTGCTTGCATATAGGCGAATAGGGCGCCACCACAGCTTGCAATCGCGAGAGTGGTTGCGTGAACGCCCCAGTGGGGCGTGTCGCCGTCAGTAGACAAATTGTTCCGCGAGAATGCGCTCGTCCAGATTATGTCCCGCATCGAACAGCATTTGAATCGAGATCGAGCGGTCTTCCGTCGCGTCCACGCGGATGACATTTCGAAATTCGGTGTAGTCCGCAACGGCGCTAACGGGACGTTTGTCGGCTTCCAATATTTCAAACTGGACCCGCGCCCGTCTGGGCAATAGGGCACCCCGCCAACGCCGGGGGCGGAAGGCGCTGATGGGCGTCAGCGCCAGCAAAGCGGCATCAATCGGAAGGATCGGTCCGTGAGCGGACAGGTTATATGCCGTGCTGCCGGCCGGGGTGGAGATCAGAATGCCATCGCAAATCAATTCCGCCATGCGTTCGCGGTCGTCCACAATGATACGCACCTTGGCCGCTTGCCGGGTTTCCCTCAACAGGGACACCTCGTTGATCGCAAGTGCCTCATGGGAATGACCGTCTGCGGTGACGGCGTTCATGCGCAATGGGTGGATGATGGCGGTTTCGGCTTTGTTAAGCCGGTCGGGCAGCCCATCTAAATCGAATTCATTCATCAAGAAGCCCACCGATCCTCGGTTCATGCCATAGATCGGGATTTTGCGGTCCATGTTTTCGTGCAAGGTCTGCAACATGAAGCCGTCCCCCCCCAGGGTGACAATCACGTCTGCATCATCCAATGCGGCATTACCGAACTTGCCGACAAGGGCGTCTTGCGCTTCCTGTGCTTCGGCAACAGGACTGGCGGCGAAATGAATGTTTGAAAATCGGGGGGCGGACATGTGACGGTCAATCGGGGTGTTTTAAGGAATCGCTATGACGGCTCATGAGCGATTTATATCCCGCCGCCCGCCAGGGGTCCAGCAAGGCGGTGGGCCCGCACCTTGCGCGCCGGGTGTGCTTCAATGCCAAGTGCACATCCCTTTGGGTATGTTATGGTGGGCAAAAAGGGGTAGGCCGCATGATACGTTCAACACTGATTTTCCTGTTCGCCTTGGGACTGTCGGGCGCCGCGTGGAGCCAGGAAGAAGCGTCCACACAACCTGCCGCCGAGACGCCTGAAGTTCAGGTGGCCGCGGATGAGGCGCCGTCCGGCAAACCCGGACATGAAGGCTATTACTACCCCGCCATCACCAGCAAAGAGACCTATGTGGCCCGGGCGCGCCTTAACGAGGAAATCAGGCGCGACAACCGCATTCGGTTTGTGACGGAACTGACGGCGCTTCAATCTCGCGCGGCTTATGCGCCGCAATATGCCGTGTTTGCCAAAGGATCAGATGCGCAAAAGCTTATTATCGTCGCGCTGAATGACGAGGTGTTTGGCAGTTTGTATCGGGCCCGCGGTGTGCTGGCCCAGCTCACGGCCTTCTCCCGGCGCACGCCCTTCTTTGTGGAGAACAGCGTCGACGACATTTTCACGTTTTTCGACTTGTTGCGTTATCTCGGGTTCGAGCGGCTCACCATTTCCGATGGGAAGACCTTCTCGCACCAAGTGGATTTCGAATAGACCTTACCCGCCGGTAACAGACATGTGCCGCTTCACCGCCGGTTGATTGCGCCGGCGATCTATCACGAAATCATGGCCCTTGGGTTTGCGTCCAATGGCCTCGTCGATCGCCTGCATCAGCAGGTCATTGTCGGCGCTGTCACGCAGCGGTTTACGCAAATCGGCGGCATCTTCTTGGCCTAAGCACATGTAAAGCGTGCCGGTGCAGGTGAGGCGCACGCGGTTGCAGCTTTCACAGAAATTGTGGGTCAGTGGGGTGATGAAACCCAGACGTCCGCCTGTTTCCTCCACACGTACGTAACGGGCCGGGCCGCCGGTACGGTCAGGCAAGTCGGTCAAATTCCAGTATTGGGCAAGCTCTGCGCGGACCGCGGACAACGGCAAATATTGATCCGTCCGGTCGCCATCAATATCGCCCAGCGGCATGGTTTCGATCAGGGTAAAGTCCATGTCCCGTTCATGGGCCCAGGAGATCATGTGAGGGATTTCATGGGCATTGACGCTCTTCAGCGCGACCGCATTGATTTTGATTTTCAGGCCGGCGTCTTGGGCGGCATCAATGCCTTCCAGCACTTGGTCCAGACGGCCCCATCGCGTGATTTCCTTGAACCGGTCCGGGTCCAGCGTATCCACGGACACATTGATCCGCCGCACGCCCGCGGCGACCAGGTCCTTGGCATATTTCTTCAGCTGGCTGCCATTGGTGGTCAGGGTCAGTTCTTCCAATGCGCCCGTGTCCAGATGACGGCCAAGGCTTTCGATCAGGGTCAGAATGCCTTTGCGCACCAAAGGTTCGCCGCCGGTGAGCCGCAGTTTCTTCACACCGCGCGTCACGAAGGCGGAACACAGGCGGTCCAGCTCTTCCAAGGTGAGCACTTCTTTCTTCGGCAAGAAGGTCATGTCTTCCGCCATGCAATACACACAGCGGAAGTCGCATCGATCGGTCACCGAGACCCGCAAATAGCTCACATGCCGGCCGAACGGATCGATCAGCTCGTCCCGCGGTTCGGAGCGTTCCGCCCTGGCTGTGGTTGTCAAATCGACCATTTTTGCCTTCTTATTCTTGACCGATCAAACTAGCTGTTCGGTTGTGAAATTCAACGATTTCCGGTTCGCGACGCCGCTGCATTTTCAGGGTGATGCTGTGCAAGATCGGGCATCTGCGTAGAGTTAGGGATAATATTATAAAACTAAAACAGAGGATTGCATGATCAAACTCACATTTTGCTTGAAGAGGAAGCCCGGCCTGTCCTTGGAAGCGTTTCAGGATTATTGGCGCAACAACCACGCGCCTCTCGTGGCGAAGTACAAAGAGGTGCTGGGCATTCGGCGTTATGTGCAATGTCATGCGCGACCGTCTGATGCCGACAGTCCCATGCGGGCGGCGCGGGCCGGAGGGCTGGAGAATGCACCTGAAACGTATGATGGTGTGGCCGAGCTATGGTTCGACAGTTTTGAGGCTTTGGCCGCGAATGGCGCAAACCCCAAGGCGGCGGAAGCCGGCCGGGCGCTGTTGGAAGATGAAGCCAAATTTATTGATTTGGCGAACTCGCCGCTATGGTTCGGCGAAGAATATGAAGTGGTGAACGAGCTTTAGGTGGCCGTGTCGCCTATTCGCCAAATGAAAAGGGCCCCGACGATCATCGCCGAAGCCCTTCATGGAAGACTTTGGTGTGGCTAATGATTAAGCCGCTTTGCGCAAGGTCTTGAAGGTGTCGGTCACGCTCTTCGAGATCGGCTCGATCGAGTCACGAGACACTTGCGTCACCATTTCAGCAATTTCGCGGGTGTTCTTCACACCGGTTTGGAACTGCTCGCGAATGTACTGGCCCTGAATTTCAGCAGCCTGACGAATGCTGGACGCTTGCGCCAATTCTTTGGTCATTTCAAAGAAACGGTTTGCGTCATCTTGAGCGTTCTCAAGAATTTGCAGGTTCACAGCGCGGGTGCCGTCTGCTGCGATAGAGGCAGAAGAGCGGATAACATCGCCCGCATCAGCGGTTGCCGTGCGAATGGAGTCGATGCGTTCGCGCAATTGATCGGTCGACACCGGAATACGTTCGCGTTGGTTTTCGATAAAGGCACGGAAGCCTTCAAAATTGTTTGCAGCACCGTTTGTCTTTGCTTTGGTGCGCTTTGCCGTAGCTGGCTTCGCAGCGGTCGCCCGACGAGTAGTTTTCTTCGTGGTGCGACGCTTTGCGGTCGTCTTGGCCTTGGTCTGGGTCGTCATGAGAGCTCCTACGTCTGATCCATTAGCGAGGGAAAAGTCAGCCATTTCTGTCCAATCCCCTTAAGTTCTTGTCCAAAAGTCAAACTGATGAATGCGCCCACAACCGAGATGGGCAACGTGATGGAGGGGTATATAGCACCTGTTTCGCATCTGCGCAAGTGCGCTGCACAAATTTTTTTGCAGTGCAAAAAAACCAGTAAATCCGCGGTTTCACATGGTTAATGCGTCGTTTTACAACGCAGGTGCAACCGACGACGGGTAAACCGCGGGAATCGCCGAATGGAAGGGTTCGGGCACGTAATCATGGGGGCAAAACGGCTGCCAGTCGTCGATATCGGCAACCAAACGGTCGCAGATCGCAACAAGCGAAACCGGATTGACGCCCATGCCACAGTGAGATCCCAGGATTTCGATGTTTTCCCGCGGCACAGGCCCTTCATGGTCCAGATCCACATGGGGGATCATCGTGACATGTTTAGAGACCACGCCATCCAGCTGGCTGTAGATCGATACCAAGGGCACCCCAGGTGGTGGGCGATAAATTTTCACAAGTTGGGCTGTTTCCATGTGCATCTCGGCGGGCGCACCCGTCATGGCCTGCAATGCAACCGTCACCAATTTGTTCAAATGCCCAATCCTGTCCGGATTGATGTAGGCGGGGCTGCCCAAGGTGATGACTCGATCAACCAAATTGGGGTAAGCGCGGGCAATTTCCCGGCTGTAGATACCGCCGAGGCTTTGGCCGACCAAGGAGACCTTGTTGCCGGTTTTGTCCGCCATGCGCTTCAGGCGCGGTGCAATAATGTCCGCCAAGAATTCCATATAGTCATGACCATGGGGGCCCCGATTGGTGCCCAAGCCCCATGACTTGGCATAAAACCCCTGGCATCGCAGAAACCGTACCAGCGGCCGCAATGAGGCCTCGGGCCCCGAAAAACCAGGCAGCGCCAGCACGCCTCGCGTTTTATCTCCCTTGGCGGCCAGGCTGTGTAAGAGGGGTCTTGTGAGAAGGGAGGTACTCCATTCGCCGAAGGCCCATGTCACATCTAAATTAAACCTGGCGAGATCAAAGGCCGTTCGAACCGGCATAGGTCCCTCCCCATATTACGCATTACTCGTTACCAATGGCGGTTTTCCGCCTTATCGTCTTTTGGGCGTCGCCCTCATGGCCCATCATGTCGTCAATCTGTCATCAAATCACCCGAAAAATTATAACAAGGGCCCCCACAGGGCTGCGCCGCGCGGCCGCCAATAACCTTGTTCGTTTGATTTTCTCTTTAAGATCAAAGTCTTGGCCGAAAGAGGGCGGGCAAATTTACCGGTTAACCGGTGTAAGAGATTTCTTGCGCATCGCGCGTTGCGACAGGCCGTGAGCGTCGTTTTTTGTGTCACGAGGTTTAATCGGCGCCAAACGGTGGGTAGGATTGCGACTCGTTTATGTCTTTCGGGGAGTATCGGTTCATGAAGAAAGCAACAATTGCCATTGCCGCGGCCATGGTCGGTCAATTCGCGTTGGTAACACCTCTCTATGCGGATGGCCTGCAGATTACGCCTGGCTTGTGGCGCATAACATCCACCAACACAAACATGATGGGACAGCCCCAGACGAAGGTGGAAGAACAATGCATGGAAGAAGAAACATTTGATCCGGTTGCGGAACTTCAGGACGGTGGGGACAACTGCACCGTTGGTGATCAGTCGTTGGTGGACAATACGCTCACCTTCACCCTGAGCTGTTCGGGACCGGGCGGCCCCCAAATGACAGGTAATGGCCGCTATACCATTGACGGGAACAATGGTGACGGCGAAATGACCTACAGCATGTCCTTCGGCGGTCAATCCATGACCATGTCCAACAGCTGGACCGCTGAACGGATTGGCGATTGTTCCTAAAACCCGCGAACAGGAATTGAACGGCGGCGAAGCCTCGTCGCCGTTTTCTTTTGCGCCAAGCGGTTAAGAGTGCGCGGGTTTGATCGCCATGACCTTCACACTTGCCGCGTAGTCGTTGATATCATAGCGCTTCAAAAGATCCGTAAGCCGATCAAAAACATCTGGGTTGGTGTCTGCCGTATCGTCGGTTGGACCACAACAAGACGCATTTTCCTCTTCCATGGCCGGGCCGCAACATGCCGACTGCCCGTCCATTGCGCCATACGCATTGAGGTCAGCACCACTGTCGAGGACATCCACGGCGTCGAATCCGGCGTCCAGAAGTCCTTGCTTGTATTCCGCAATGGGGATGGCGCCGGCGATACATCCGATGTAAGCGCCAATGTCCGATGCCAGGGCGGGGGGAAGGGGCTTTTTTATGGCGATGTCGCTGATGGCCACACGGCCGCCCGGTTTGAGGATGCGGAAGATTTCCGCGAAGGCCTTCGGCTTTTCCGGCACCAAATTTATCACGCAATTGCTGATCACACAGTCCGCTGTTTCCGCGGGAAGCGGAATGTCGTCGATTTCGCCTAGCAAGAAGTCGGTGTTTGCATGCCCCGCCTTTTTAGCGTTGCGGGTCGCAAGGGCAATCATGTCGGGGGTCATGTCCACGCCGATTGCGCGGCCATCGGGGCCCACGGCTTGGGCTGCAAGGAACACATCCAGACCGCCGCCGGACCCAAGATCGACCACGGTCTCGCCGGGGCGCAGGCTGGCAAGCGCTGTGGGGTTGCCACAGGACAGGCCGAGATTTGCATCTTCCGGGAGGCACGCCAATTCTTCCGTCGAATAACCAAAGGCTTGTGCTACCGCATCCGCTGCGGCGGCTTGGGCAGCAACGCCGGATCGGGCCACCGCCCCATAGCCTTGCTTCACGGCATCCTTAATCGTGTCACTCATAAAACGGTCGCCTTTGCTTGGTTAATGCCAGGAAATAGTACTCCCGATCCCTAATATGGATACTGGCCAATCGTCACGTCACATTTTTGTGTGATTGGCGGGGCGGCGCCTGCCGAAGGCGTTTGACACCGGCAAGCAGGACCGGCACTGTTTACGGGCAATATTGAAGATGAACCGGGCGCCGGACCGCTGTTGCGTCCTTAGTCAATTGATGCGTCTTGTGCCCGCGATAACAATAATCTGAGAGAAACGAATAAATTGAGAGGTCAATACTATGTCTGTCGCCCATGATCTGAGCCACACCTCGGTTCGCGACCAGGTCTCGGAAGAAGAATGGAACGTCCGCGTGGAGCTTGCGGCGGTCTACCGCTTGGTGGCCCATTACGGCTGGACCGATATGATCTTCACGCATATATCCGCGCGCGTGCCGGGGCCGGAACATCACTTCTTGATCAATCCGTATGGTCTTCTGTTTGATGAGATCACCGCGTCGAGCCTCGTGAAGGTGGACGTGGAAGGGAATGCGGTTATGGACACGCCCTATCCCATAAACCCTGCTGGGTTCACCATCCATTCAGCCGTCCATATGGCGCGCGAGGATGCAAAATGCGTAATTCATCTTCACACTGATGATGGTGTCGCCGTTTCCTCCCAGAAGGAAGGGCTTTTGCCGCTTACGCAACACGCCATGCAGGTTGTTCCCCAATTGGCGTATCATGATTATGAAGGCATTGCTCTTGATCATGACGAACGGGACCGGCTGGTGGCGGATTTGGGCGACAAGTCTCTGATGCTTTTGCGCAACCATGGCACCCTGGCAACGGGACCGAATTGCGCAACAGCGTTCCTGGCAATGTTCTTCCTGGAACGGGCGTGCACGATGCAAATCAAAATTCTATCGGGCGGCACGCCGAACATTCCCAATGAAGGGGTAGAGCAGGTGGTTGAGAAGCAGATGGATGGGCTCTTCTCTGAAGGCAAGTTCGCGCATCTGCCGTGGCCGGCCTTGTTGCGTTTGCTGGACCGTGAAAACCCAGGCTACGCCGACTAACAGTTTTTAAGCTCACATCAAGAGCCCGGGGCGCCTCAGGTGTTCCGGGCTTTTTCTTTTGAGAAAGCTTGATTAAGAAACAGCTAAACCTTGAGATGACTTTGTGATCTGACCTTCAGCACCCTTTAGTCAATTTCGTGCACACTTGCCGTCTCTTCTATCGTGGGGAATGGGCAGTGGTATCTCTACTTAAATCTCGACCTGTGATGTCTGCGCTGCTTCAAGGAAGCGCTTTTGCCTTGCTGTGGGGCGTCCTTATGATGATTTGTCACGGACTGCACCAGCTTACCCTGTCCCCCGTGACCGGGCTGGTGACCTCTTCGCTTGCCGGCGCCGGGTTTGCTTACGCGATGTTTCGCATTCACTTGATAACTCTTGGCAAGTGAAATCCGCGTACGGTCCTATTCGGTCATTCAGCGATCTCCGTTAGCCTCCCTCCCACCGCCGCACAGTTGATCAAGATCAACGCTTGTTCTGTATGCGTGATCTAGTGTGAGGCTCTAATCTCCGCACATGCCGAGCGATAAGGGGCGACAAATGGGTGGCGAGGATCGGGAATGCATTTCACAAGAAAATTGGGACGTCATTGTCATCGGTTCCGGCATGGGGGGGATGGCGGCGGCCAGTGCGCTGTCGCAAACCGGCCATAAGGTCCTGTTGCTTGAACAATACACCACGCTTGGCGGCCAAACCCACAGTTTCTCGCGTAATGGCTTCAGCTGGGACGCGGGCATTCATTACCTCAGTGGTGTGGCACCGGGAGAGCCTGAACGAAAGGTGCTGGATTGGTTGTGCGACACGCCAATCGACCTTGCGCCGTTGGGGGCGATTTACGACTATCTCCACATGGGCGATGCGGAACCTTTGCCGCTGTCCCGTCCCTATGAAGCGCAAACGCTGGACTTGAAAGAGCGTTTTCCCGACGACGCAGATGCAATCGACGCTTGGTTTGATGCCGTGAAAAAGGCGAGAGAGGCTGTGTACGCCGTCTTTCAAACACGCGCGATGCCCCAGCCATTTGGCGAGGTGGTTGAGTGGTGGAAACGCGGCGCCATCAAGCAGTGGTGCGGGCGGACGACCGCCGATGTGGCTGCCGACATTGTAAAAAACCGGCAGCTCGCGAATATTCTTGTTGCTCAGTGGGGGGATCATGGTGGCCGCCCCAGCGTGGCGAGTTTCGCGATTCATGCGCTTATAGCTCATTCCTGGCTTGAATGTGGGGCGTGGTATCCGGTGGGTGGTGCCTCGGTCATCGCCGATCACATCGTGCCCGTCATCACCAAAGCCGGCGGCAGGGCGTGTGCCGGTGTCCGGGTTGAAAAATTATTGATGGAAGACGGGCGCGTCATTGGCGTTCGCACCGCGGACGGAGATGATATTTTCGCGGACAGTGTTGCGTCCAATATCGGCGCGCGCGAAACGGTTGATCGCTTGCTGCCGGATGGTTGCGGTGCCGATGAGTGGGTGGGGGAGATACGCTCCCTTGAGCCCAGCATTTGCCATTTTTCATTGTTTCTGGGGTTTGAAGGGGACATTGAAAAAGCGGGGGCCACGAAAGCCAATCACTGGCTTTACCCCACAGGCGAAACGGATCTTGTTTGGACGCAGGCACCGCACGGAATGCCGCCCAGCATGTTTGTGTCGTTCCCATCTCTGAAAGATACGGCGCACGATCCCGGCCAGACGCAAAAACATACGGGCGAATTGGCCGCGTGGACGGAGTGGTCCGTCGTGGAACGATGGGCGCAGACCGCACCAGGTGGCCGTGGCGAAGCCTATGCGGCGTTTAAGGCGCAAGTCGAAGAAAGATTATTCGATCAATTCAAAACTTATTTTCCGGACCTTGCCGAACTGGTTGTGTTTAAGGAGCTATCGACGCCGCTCGCCACCGCGGCAATAACCGGACACCGGCAGGGCGCTTTCTATGGTCTTTCGGTAACGCCGGACCGCATGTTGTCGGACGCATTACGCATGAAAACACCGATCAAAGGCCTTTATCTTTCTGGCCAGGACACGGCATCGCCAGGCGTCCCCGGTGCCATGTGGGGGGGTATCCTGTGTGCCGCGAGTATCGACCCGAAAGTGTTCCCAAAATTAAGGGGGATTGCGACGTAACGAGGTCCGGCGGGGCGGCTTTACCCGATAGGCTCACCGGTATAGGCCAACTGCACGCGCGGAAGACTGTTGAGGCTGCTCGTGGCCACCGGATCGAGCCGAAGGATGTTTCGCATCGGCGGAAATCCCATCATAAAGCGAGCACTCAGCGGAATGGGGACGCGGGTTACGACCATCTCATATTCTTCCCCATCCACAGGCACCGCAACATAGTCCGCGACCACGCCGTCGATTTCGACTTTCACATTGGGGTATTTCAACGCCCGGTGATACCACCCTTGCGTCCAATGATGAGCGGAGACATAAAGCGTGCCGTCGATTTCAAGTCGTGCCACCCGAAGGCTAAGCTCGTTGCCGTCCTCATCCGTTGACGTGATCACCAGCATGGGGATGCCCGTGCTTTCGAGGGTGGGTTGCATCATACGGAGAAAGACCACTTCGAAAAGCAACACGAAGACAACGTAACAGGCGAAAACAATGCCCAACCATTTTAGCGCTCTCATCACACACTCCCGTTTGGTGCCGCTGCTTTTTTGTCAGTGGCCGCAACAGAAAACTATTGACACATCATATGCCAATATATTGCCGTTGCCAACGAAATCTCCAGCAACGGTTTGGATCTCTTAGCAGTCTCATACCGACCCTTCCGGTAGAGAAGCCGTCAAGCCGAGGTGGAGCGGTGGTGGAGTCGTCTGATGCGCAATCTTGGACCGGCATTTTCCACGTGGTGGAGCCCCGCGAAAAATGTTTCACTTGCGTGGGGTGAGGTGCCGGGATCCCTTTCGAAAACAACCGGCAGAGGAAAAATGACGATGACGCCCACAGCAGAAGAACGGGATGCGTTGTTTAAAAAATTTGGACGCGCCTTCTTTAAACAAGATCTGGATGCCATGTATGACGTGGTGACCGAAGATTTCGCCTATTCCATTTTGGTGGATGACGCGCCCAGGAAGATGACGTCTCGCCAGCAAGTTGCCGCATTCTTTGAGGAACGGCGCGGCCTTCAGAAAGATGTGCGTTTTGAAGATGTGGTCTTCCATCATGCGCCGGACGCAACCTTCATGACCTATCGCGTCACGGGAACGGATGTGGCAAGTGGTGACCGTTTCGAACGTATCGGTGTGGAACGCTATACCTTTCGCGATGGCCGGATCGCGGAAAAAGACGTCTACAGCCGCCCCATGGTCAAAGCCGCTGCCTGATTAGGGACGCGGCCCGCCACAGCGCTCATCCCGTGCCAAGTTGAGCGTCAAACAGGGCCAGCATTCGGCTCCAGGCGCGTGCGGATTGTTCGGGATGATGGGCACGGGAATCTGTCGGCACCCACCCATGCATGGCGTCTTCGTAGACTTCAATTTCGGCCGGGACACCCGCCGCTTCAAAAGCAGCGGTCAGCGCGCCGAGGGCCTCTGGCTGTCGTTCATGGTCGTTTTCCGCAATGGCGATTAGAACGCCGCCCTCAATTTTGTCAGCCAGCAGATGCGGACTGTCTGGTTCATCGGTGACCAGACCGCCGCCATGGAAAGAGCAGGCGGCTTTGATGCGATCGGGTACAGCCGCCGCGGCCCGCAGCGTCCACGACCCTGTCATGCAAAATCCAACCGCGCCGACACCGTGCGCCGTGTCGACCGCCGATTGCTGGTCCAACCACGTGGTGATCGCCATGGCATCCGTCACGACGGTTTGAGGTGAGAGCGCCGAATAGTGCGGTGCCACCAGATCGCGTCCGCCCGGATCGCGAATGGTCAGACCGTCAAAGAAAAGCTGTCCCTTCATTGTGCGGTAGTACGGGTTCACCGCCAAAACGCTATGGCCGCTGGCGGCCAGTTTTTTCGCCATGTCGAAAAATGCGGGCCGCACCCCGTGCACATCTGGCCACATGATAACAGCCGGATGGGCACCGCCGCTCGGATGGACAAACAGGGCGTCCGCTTGCCCGTCTGGCGTTGGCACGGAAACCTCGGCCTGCGTCAGTTCAATGCTCTCATCGACCGGCGCCGCAACGGCAACCGGCAGCAAGCCACCGGCGGCAATGGCGGTAGACGCCCCTGCCGCGAATGTGCGGCGGGTCATGGCCTTGGCCTCGAGATAGGCATCTAACTCGCGTTCGGTTGTTTCATCGCACATGGGCCGCCTCTCGCTTCGCTTTTTGTTTCCGATAAATTAGCTCGTCCACCGCAAATGTCGAGCAATGCCAGGGTCAGCATTTTGTGATGTCGGTATTGAACTCGCGCTAGGTTCGCTCTGTTGACAGCTTCCGCGCGGTTCCACACCGTCGTGACGTGTGCACACCGGCACCCCGTTGGGGCAACGGACATTCTCCTACCAATGGACCACAATTCGTTCCCGTCATCTTTGGAAAGGCTGATAAGGTAGCGCCAAACAGCTTTGGTCGGGGGCTGCACTTCGCAGCTGCGCACGGCCACAATGGAGGAGAACCCTAAAATGACGGCCTTTACTCTTGAACCCATGGGGACAACCACCGTCGGCGCGGGCAGTGTCGCCGAAGTCGCTCAGTTCGTGCAGGCGCATGGCAAGCGTGCTTTTGTTGTCAGTGATCCTGGCGTGCAGAACGCGGGGGTCCTCGACACTGTTACTCAGGTCCTGAGGGGCGCCGACATTGACTTTACGATTTTTGTCGACGTCGATCCGAACCCAACGGACGCGAATGTTGCCGCCGGCGTGGCGGCCCTGCGAGAGTTCGGCATCGACGGCACCGTAATGGTTCTTGTGGGGGGCGGTTCGGTGATGGACTGCGGCAAATACATCGCCATGGCCGCGCCGTCCGGTGTTGACGACCTGTCGCTGGCGTTTGCGCCGGACCTTGATGATGCCGACCGGATCGACTTTAACACCATTGCGCCGGCGGCTCAGGTGAGCGCGCCCTGCGTTCCCACCATCGCGGTTCCCACGACCGCCGGGACGGCGTCCGAAACCAATGGCGGCGGGTTGATCACCCAAAGCGCCGATCACCGCAAGCTGACCTTCGGGAACCCTGGCGTGAAACCACGGGCCGTGGTGTTGGATCCGATGCTCACGGTCGGTCTGCCCGCCGGCGCGACGGCGGCCTGCGGCATGGACGTGCTGACCCACGCGATCGAGGCGTTGACCTCCACAAAATCCAACCCCTATGCCGATGGTCTGGCCTTGCAGGCCATTCGGTTGACTGGCCAATGGTTGCCCCGGGCCGTGGCCGAGGGCAGCGACGTCGAGGCCCGCACATCAATGCTAATAGCATCGCACCTTGCGGGCCGTGCGTTTTCGTCGGGGCCGCTTCTGGGGCTGGTGCACGCCACGGGGCATCCGGTTTCCGGCACCTATGGCGTGGCCCATGGGCAGACATTGGCCACCATGCTGCCACACGTTATGCGCTTCAACCTGGAGGCCGTCGAAGATCGGTATGCTGACGTTGGCCTTGCCCTTGGCATGTCCCACGATGCGCACGCGGCGATCGAAGCGGTGGAAAAACTGTCCGCCACCGTCGGAACAAACCGCAGCTTGAAGGATCTCGGTGCCAAATCCGAGGATTTGACCGCGCTGACCACCGATGCGCTTCGCGACATGATCATTTTGAACACGCCGCGCTATCCAAACCGCGAGGAGGTTCAAGGCTTGTACGAACGCGCCATGTAGCCGACCGAGCAAAACGATAAGGACGGCAGGGGGGCAGTGAGATATCGAGGCCCCCCACAGCCGCGGGGCAACTTTCGATTACCTTATGTCCAATAAACGCGCGGTGAGGACATCCGTGCTGCGCGTCAGCCCCCAACCGGCATATTTGGCCATGAAATGGTCATGAGCCTGCGCTTCATAAGCCGTGCACGCATCATCCGCGAACAACGCCATATAGCCAAGGTCCAGGGCCACACGGCCTGTGGCCTCGATGCATTCATCGGTCTCAAACCCGGCGATGATCAACCACTGAATGCCCATATGGCGCAACACCGCCTCCAGATTGGTGGCGGTAAAGGCACCGCTTACCGTCTTGGTAATGACGATCTCTCCCTCGGTGGGCGCCACCGGCTCCAGAAACTGTGTTTCCGGGCTTCCCGGCGGATAGCACCATCCCAAACGGCGGTGCGCGGGGCCGGTATCGCGCGCCGAGCCGGACAGCGCCTCGATTTTCACATGCACGCACGGCACGTCCGCCGAGCGCGCGGCCTCAAGTAAGCGCGCGCAATTGTCTACGGCGGCGTAAAAACGTTTTGAGTAATCAGCAAGGGCCCGGTCGACCGCCTCTGCCTTAAGCCCCGCGAAAACCGCCTTCTTCGCAAGATGTTCGGGCGTTGCAAGCCCCTGAATATCCACCAGCAAGAGCGCCGTGTTGGCTTTGGCCATGGGGGGCGGTTCCTCCACGGCGTCATAAGATGCCGCCAAAACGTCTCTCATTGTCACCATGCGCGGTTTTCCTTCCTTAAGAGTGGCGGCCGGAGCCTATCAAGATACTGTCGCAAGAAGTGTTAGTCACTTTTACAGAGGCTGGAAAGGATATCGGCGCACGCCGATAAAAAAATGTGGTGCCACGGGTTTTAGACGATACGATTGGTCCAAACTGCGCATTGCGAAAAAATAAAACACATTGGGCCCGTGAAGGAGGCGTCTATGAAGTTAGGGGTAAGTCTTGGCTATTCAGGGGGGGAACTGAAACTCCCCGTGGAGAAAGTGCAGCTCGCAGAACGCTTGGGGTATGACAGTGTGTGGACGGCGGAAGCATATGGGTCGGATGCCCTGTCACCGCTTGCCTATCTCGCCGCCAAGACAGAACGGATCAAGCTGGGTACCGGGATCATTCAACTGGCCGGGCGGACGCCTGCGAATGCCGCTATGACCGTCGCAACGATTGATGCGCTTGCCGGGGGCAATCGCGTCATTTGCGGCATCGGTGTGTCAGGTCCGCAGATTGTGGAAGGGTGGTATGGCCAGGCTTGGGGGCGTCCGTATTATCGCATCAAAGATTACGTGACCATCATGAAGAAGATCTTCCGACGCGAAGAACCGGTGGTGCATGACGGAGAAGAAATTTCGTTGCCCTATACCGGCGACGGCGCCTTGGGGGTCGGCAAGCCGCTCAAATCCATTTTGCACATGAACCCGGACATCCCGATTTGGCTCGGAACCGGCATGGAAGCGACGGTCAAGCTCACTGCCGAAATCGCTGATGGCTGGCTGCCCTTAGGGTTGGTGCCGGAAACCTGCAAGACGTATGAACCGTGGATCGACGCCGGTCTCAAGAAAGCAGGGAAGGAGCGCAGCGAATTCGACATGCAAGGGGGTGCTGCCGTCATCGTGACGGATGATGTGAAATCGGCGCTCGATCAATTGAAACCCAACATCGCTCTTTATGTGGGCGGTATGGGGCACAAGAACAAAAACTTCCACAAAGAAATGATGATCCGTCGCGGGTTTGGGGACGCGGCCGAGCGTATTCAGGAACTGTACTTGGCCAAACATAAACAAGAAGCAGCCGACGCGGTGCCCGATGAATTCGTGGATCAGGGCGCGCTGGTGGGGGACAAAGCGCGGATCAAAAAACGGTTCAGAGATTGGGAAGACAGCGGTATCACCGGGCTGACCGTGAACGGCGATGAAGAGGCGCTGCGCATGATGGCGGAAGTCGCCCGCCTAAACGCAAAACCCCCAAAATAACGGTGACAGTGCACTTAATTAAACATGCGTCTTTTTGATATCCTGGTTGCCATTCAATTAAGTGCACTGTCACCGAAATTGCCAGCAATCCGGCAACGGATCACCAGCGCCGTTGTCTGGAGGGGCCGGATTGAGTGCCGGATTGGTCCAAGGCAATCAGCCAGGCATCGCCATCTGATTTCCCCTTGGCGGTGGTGCGCCCGGCCAGCACAAGGCCGCCATCCTGAACTTCAATGATACTGGTGATCGCGGAATTATAGGGCCGCGTCAGGTCCGTCTGCCAGCGAAGCGTGCCGTCGGGCGACAAGCGCAGAACCGACAATTCGGTCGGCACCTTCTTTTCCGGGTAGGATTGCAGAACCAAGCCGAAATCGCCATTGCTCAGTTGCAGTTGCGCGGCGGGCAGGGTGGCCGCCGATTGCGCCGGCAGGGACCAGAGGTCTTGCGGTGTGCCGTCCTCCGTCAATCGGGTGAGGCTGATGGGCGCGGTGGTGCCTTTGTCGCTCAGTTTCGACCGCCACAAGAAAGAGACCTGGGTACTGACAGTGGTGCTGTGGCTTCCGAAGGACAGGCCGATGGCATCTCCGCTGTACAGCCGGCGGATAGCGCCGGTCTGCCGGTTGATCTCCCAAATGCCGGGCCGGGTGGGCTGGCCGAAATAGGAAAACCGTCCCGACGCGTAGAGGGGGGCGCCGGGCGCTGCGTGCGAGAGGTGGAACAGTTTGACTTTTTCTTCCGACAACGGAGTAAATTCGTTCAAGATTTTGCCGTCACGGCTAAGGTCCAGAAAAATGGGACGCTCTTCATGGGGCTTGAGAGGGGTCGGGGCCACCGCTTTCCCGTCTTGCGCGCGTTCCACCGGCTGCAAAACCGCGGTGAGACCGTTGCCGCGGTCGATCAAATTGGTGACCGTGATGGATTGGTCCGCTTGAAATGTTCTGATCCAAGAGCGTTTGCCGGTCGCCTCAATGCGCAGCAACAAGCCGTCGCTTTTTGTATCGTCCTCGCGGTTGGCGATAGAGCCGCCCACCACAAGGCTGCCATCCTCTAGGGCAATGCCGGTCAGGAGATTTGATCCTCCGCCGGGGGACAGTGTTATCTTTTGGGACAATCGCCCACAGGCATCCATCATCCAAACGAAGCCGCGCCTTTTTTCATCCGCTAGGTCTTGGGCGCCGATCAGCGCAAACTGTCCGTCTTTTTTTGCAACGATCGATTGGATTGTTTCCGATTTTTCGCTTCCCAAAACCACTTCGCCGAACGGTGCGCCGCAGGCATGGGCAATTCCTGCACAAGCAAGGTGACCCGTTGTCAAAACCAGGGCCGTGGCGCCCGCAATCGCAAGCTTTATGTTGTGGCGGAAAATCAATGACGGTATCCTGGTTGTGAAACAAAGAAGGGCCGTCTGCTCGCTATTGGGTGGGGCGGACGGGCCCGTGATCTCCACTATGGACCGAATGGACGCACGAATAAAAGCCCGCTTGTTAACTCAAGCGAGGGGCTTTTGCGTGCCGTCAGGTGGGGGTGTCCGGCCGAATGTTGGATCAACCCCATGCGCCCATCGTTTTTTGGCTTGTCCTCCCCACTCCCCCGGCCCAACCACCCGAGCATGGTACCCTTGGGGTGGTTGGGCCGGGGGAGTGGGGAGGCGGGGACGCAAACAAAGCGCCCATCGTTTTATGGCATTTTCGTGTGGGCAAACCCGTTCTCAAACTCACTTTAGAAAACAGATCGAGGGCGGCGTTGGCTGCACCCTCGGCGTGACAGGGAGGTAAGTGTGGCAGTATTGGATCTCTTCAAATTGGACGGCAAAACCGCCGTCGTGACTGGCGCCGGTAAGGGTATCGGACGCGGGATTTCGTTGGCCCTGGCGGAAGCGGGGGCCAATGTGGTGGTCGCCTCACGCAGCAAGGCCGATTTGGACAGTCTTGCGGCGGACATTGAGGCAATTGGGCGTAAAGCCGTGGTGTGCCCCACCGACGTGACCGATCAAGCTCAATTGGACGCGTTGGCGGCGGCGGCGAAAGATGCGTTCGGCTCCATTGATGTGTGGGTCAACAATGCCGGCGGCATTCCTGACGCCACGCCGCGTTTTCTCACGCGCACGGAACCCGACCATTGGGACCAGCAGATGGATCTTAATCTTAAAGCCGTTTGGTCGGGCTGCGTAACCGCGGCCAAGGCCATTGGCAAGAACGAGGGGACCATCATCAACATTTCATCGCGCGCGTCTTTCGGCCCGCAATTCATGAATGGTCCCTATGGGGCGTCTAAGGCCGCGGTAAACAGTTTGACTGCAACCTTCGCCCTTGAATTGGCCCCGCATATTCGCATCAACGCGGTAGCGCCGGGACCGATCCCTACACAGAACTTTGTTGAGTGCATGGGCACCGACACCAAAGAAAAGGAGGAAAAACTTAAAGAGCAAATCGGCATTCCGCTGAAGCGGTACGGAACAGAGGAAGACATTGGCGCGGCCGTTGTCTATTTGGCGTCGCCCGCATCGTCTTGGATCACCGGTCAGGTCATCTATGTGACCGGCGGGCTTTAAGACGCGCCATTCGCCGCCTTGTAGTCGGCAATCTTGGCTTCTAATTCTCTGTACTCGGAACATCCGAAGGTGCAAATGTCGTCGAGCTTCGCCAATTGGGCTTCGGCTTTTTCAAGCTCGCCCATTTTGAGGTAAAGCTCTCCCAGATATTCGTTTGCGCCCTTATGTTTCGGTTTAACGGCCAAGGCTTGCTCGTAATAGGCCAGCGCCATCTCGTTTTTGTCCAATTGGCGGTGGGCATAGCCCAGATAGTTCAGCACATCCGGGTCGTTTGGTTCCGCCGCATTGACGTCCAGAAGTTTGGCGATGGCCTCTTCATATTGCTCCTGATTGATGAGCTTGACGGCGTCCTTGTAGGCCTTGGTGCTTGTTGCGCCTTTTGGCTTTTCCTCTGAAGAAGAGCCGGACAGACCATCGCCGCTGAAGGATCCGGCGGCAAGCCCGCCCGACGCGTAAGCGATCACCGCCAGGGCCAGCGTGGTGGTCAGGAAGGCGATGCGCAGACGGGTCCAGCGTTGGGCTTTTTCCTGGGAAAGCGCGCGGCTCTGGGAGCGGTTCTTGGTCATGGGGCCTCTTGCGGATGGTCGTTTTAGAGACAGAGATCCTAGTTGCTTCTCGGCCGGTGACAAGACCGCCGGCACGACAAATGCTTTCAAATTTTGGAAAGTTGACAAATTGTCAGTTTTGGAAAAGGATCGCGCCATATCAACTGCGCAGGACTCTATGGAAAAGACGCTAGAAAGAAAACCCGCGGGACGCAAGGCCGAAAGCCGTCGGCGCCTTCTTGATGCCGCAAGGCGCTTGTTTGTGGAGCATGGCTATCACGATACGCGGCCTCAGGACATCTCAAAAGAAGCCGGTGTCGGACATGGCACCTTCTATCTGCATTTTGAGGATAAGCAGGCGTGTTTTTCCGCTTTCGTGGAAGAGGCGCGCGAGGAACTGAACGAAGAGGTCGCGCGCTATACCGACGGCGCTGCCACGTTGGATGAGCTTATCCGTGGCACGTTGAACGGTTGTTTTACTTATTCGGAAGCCCATCCGGGGGTGTTGCGGGCGGTAATGGCCGATATGTCTGTGATCGCCGGCCGCCCCGAAACCGAATCGGAAGAAACCATCATGGATCAATGGGGCGATGGCTGGACGGAAAGCCTGTTGGAAGCAGCGAATGATGGCCTGGTAGACCGGCAACTGCATCTCAACACGGCGGGGCACGCAATTCCGGGGGCGATCTATCAAGCGTTCCGAAATGCCGCGCGCCGCAACATCCCGCGAGAGACGGTGATCGACAGCTTGACGACGTTCATCGTCCGCGCGCTGCAGCCCACCCCGTCAGAGTAAAGAAAGATCGTGACGTTATGAAAGACCTAGCCGGAAAAACGGCCTTCGTGACGGGTGGTGCCAGTGGTATCGGATTTGCCATGGCCGAGGCCTTCTTGCGCGAAGGTATGAACGTGATGTTGGCGGATATTGAAGAAGAGGCGCTGGCGGCGGCCGCTGAAAAGCTTGGGGGCGGCAATGCCCCGGTGCGAAGCCTTGTGTGTGATGTTGCCGTGAGAGAAGCGGTCAACGAGGCCGCGCAAGAAACAATTTCACAGTTCGGCAATGTGCACATTGTTTGCAACAATGCGGGGATCGGCGGCGGTGGTGCTTTTGGGACCATTGATCCGGGCGACTGGGACTGGACGCTAGCCGTGAACATTTCCGGGGTGGTGTATGGTATTGAAACCTTCCTGCCGCATATGCAGGAACATGGGGAAGGCGGACATTTTGTAAACACGGCATCCATGGCGGGGATGTTGAGTATCCCCGGAATGGGCCCCTACAACGCCTCCAAGTTTGCCGTTGTGTCCATGTCAGAAACGCTGGACGCGGAATTGGCAGAGACCAATGTCGGCGTTTCGGTGTTGTGTCCCGGTTTCGTCCGTACACACATTTACGAAAGCGGCAAACATCGCCAAGCGCAATTTGGCGGCGCCAAAGCCGACGCAACCGGTGGTAATCAAGAAAGGGCTGCTGAAGTGGCGGACATGGTGAGGTCCGGTTTGGACCCGGCTTTGGTGGCCAACCGGGTGATTGAATGCATTCGCGACGAAGAGCTCTATATTTTTACCCACCCGGATTTTTTGCCATTGGTGCGCGATCGATTTGCGAGGATAGAGCGCGCTTTTGAAAGCGCCGAGGCAAGTCCTGCGTTAAAGGGGCAAGCGTAAGGCGTAGCGCTATTTGCCTTTGAGGATGATGGTCGCGCCCCGATCGCCGGACTTTAGGCGGTCTAAGTGAAAAGCGACCAGGTGGTCGTTGGGGGCTGACCTATGAAGCGCCTCGAATGCGGCACGGCTTTCCGGAGATTCGTTTTCAAGTAATTCGTATGCGGATAGATAATCCTCAGCACCAGGTATGTTTTCTGCCGGTGCGAAGGCGAGGATCGGTTCCGATTTGCCCGCGAGTACGAGCTTCCCGACAGGCCGCAAAAGATGTGACGTGTCGGGAAGATCTCCGTCGGAGCCGATAAGAATGCGCGTGCCGGTAAACTTGTTGGCGCTTTCCAAACGCGCTGCTGTATTGACTGTGTTTCCCAGCGCCGTGTAGTCGAAGCGGTCTTTGCCGCCGAAATTTCCGACAACCGCCGGGCCGCAGAACACGCCGATGCGCGTTTCGCCCACATCATATCCTTGTGCGGACCATTTCTTTGAAAAACTTTCACTGAAGGCGTCAATTTCGATAGCGCAGTTAACCGCGCGGTCGAAGTCATCCGCTTGGGATTCGGGCGCGCCGAAAAAACTCATCGTGCCATCGCCCACAAACTTGTCGATCGTTCCGCCATTGCGCAGGATCGTGCCGGCGACGCCGTCCAGATAATCGTTGATCACCTCGGCCAGCATTTTGGCGTCCAGCCCTTCGCTGAAAGAGGTGAAACCGGCAAGGTCGGTGAAGATGACGGTGAGGGTTCGCCGTTCCCCGCCCAACTGCAGGCGCGATGGGTCTTGGTCCAACCGAGCAACAATCCCCGGCGGCACATAGCGCGCGAATGCACCTCTGATGAAGGCGCGTTTTTCGCGTTCACGACGACCGTCGAAAACACTTGTTGTCGCGACCGCCGTCACAAAAGCGAGTGCGGGCATGAACATGGGAGCCAGAGGGCCGCTCAAGCGGTACATCACAAAACAAAGGACCCAGAACAGCAGGATGATCGCAGTGCCGATTGCGACTTTTAGCAGGAGCGGAGACCGTATCAGTGCGAGGATAATTCCCATGACCCCTGCCAAAAGCCCAATCGTGAAGTTGGCTGCAAAGCCTGTCGTCCATAGGGTGCGCCCCTCAAGGAGTTGCGCAAGCGCATGGGCGTGAATCTCTATGCCAGACATGCGGGGCGTGCCGGGCAGTACGTTAAAGGGCGTGCGGTGGCGGTCGATGTCGACAAGGTCCACACCAATCAACGCTATTTTGTTGGAAAACCATTCGGCAGGAAGGGCGTTGACCCAATGCGCCGGGTAAAGCTTGAAGGGCGGGTCGCCTTCTTTGGTGCGCCCTCGCCAAGCAATGGGCGCGATCGCTTTGTCGAATGATACTCCGATGGTGTCCGCGATGGCGGCTGGAAACTGATATGGGTGCGGACTTTCTGGATCCCACACCGGTTTTTGGCGTCGCGCTGTTCTGTCAAACCGGTCGCTAAAGATGACACCATGGCCAGACGGTCCATCACCGATAAAATCATTCAGTATGTCCAGCCGTTTTCCGTCAACGCCAAACGTCTTATCGGCCCAAATAGGGATGACCGGTGCGTTTGCATGATGAATGGCATTCCGCAGCCGTTCATCTTTCGCATCTTCGGTTTTGCGATCATAGAGGCTGTCAATCCCGATCGCTCTTACGCCAGCCCCATCAAGTGTTTCAATGAGGTCCGCCATGAAATCGCGATCCACCGGCAAGCGATAGGGAAGCGTGTCCAGTGTGTCGTCTGTGAGCCCAATAATGACGATATCGTTATTTTGCGGTTCCGGAGGAGTTGCAATCGCAATACGCAGATCACGAGCCCACATTTCAATGGCGTGAGTAAACACTGGTGTGGCCGGCAAGACAGACGCCATCAGGCCGGCAAAAAGGATGATGCCCGTGAGCCAAAAAACGTCGTCGCGGGACTTAATCCTTAGGTATTGAGCTAAGAATGAACTCATCTGGTCAGCATGACCGCGTTTGTGTGTCCTGCCAAGCGGCGTACATATCCTCGAGGCAAGCGTTGAGGACAGGGCGTAATCAGCCTATGGTGACAGCTTGAGAGGCGAAAGTCCTGTGGGGCGGGGGCATGTATGCGGCATAAAATCAAAGTTTTTCTCGGGGCGGCGGGCGCACTGTTTTTGATGGCTCTAACACCGGTATCGGCAGGTGCTGAAACCATGGTGGTGGTGAGTTCCACATCACCGGCCGCACGTGTGGGCATGTCTGTTGACCGCGACCAAAAAATCCAAGTTTCCAGTGGCCAACGGGTGACTTTCTTGACCCAATCTGGGCGCATTCTCGAAGTTCGCGGACCATTTTCGGGCCGTGTCAAAGGGAAGGGCCGGCCGGCATCGCCTGCCATATTAAAACGGTTGGAGCGCATGATCATGCGCACCGGCGGTGGTGAGGCGGACCTTGGGGGTGTGAGAGGTGATGTGGCGGCGGTGGCGCCAGACACCACCGTTCCCGGTACAGCCGTAGAAGTCATGCGGGGCGGCACCTGGTGCGTCGTTGCGGATATGCCGCCGGAACTGCTGAGACCAACGTTCCAGCGTTCGGCTGAGGCACGGGTGACCAATCTCGAAAATGATGATGTGGGTACGACTAAGTGGGGCCCCTGGCAGACTCGCGCCAAATGGCCAGAGGGGCTGCCAATATACGATGGGGCCACCTACTCGGTCAGTGTCGATGGGGATCAGCCTGCATCATTTACGCTCCGCCTGATACCTGACGACGTGGCAGAACCGGTGGGCCGCCTGAACTGGATGGCCAGTGCTGGGTGTGAAGCTCAGGTAAAGACGGCAATTAAGGAAATTGAGGGGAAGCTCTAAGGGGTGCTTCCTTTTCAGTTCCCGAATCTCTCTTCATAAACCGCGGACGGCTAGTTTGGCGGGGTGCGCTTTGTGGGCGGCACCCTCTGGGCGTTTTTGCGCTGCACATTTTTTAGCCAACTGTTCCTGTGAGAAACTGCTTATTCAGTGGGCGATCTCGCAACCGCAAAAATGCATAGTCACTGTGCAGTAATGCGCGTTATTTGATTTTGTTGTAAAAATGTAACGCAGTGTCACATAGTGGAGGTTGCAGCGCGTGGGTTGCTTGACCCATAGAACTGAGCTGCTTACCGTCGCCCCAGGAAAAAAGCCCTTTTTTGGAATATTCCTCGTAACTGTCGCGGTCGTATCGTTCGCCGAGAGGTTTCCGTAACGGCACGCTTTAGTCGTAATTTTGTGTGGTCCGGGCAAACCGGATTGGGAGGATTGAAATGAAAAAATCTAATTTGCGCTCCGCCTTGTTAGGCACTGCAGCAATTGCTGTCGGCACGGTGGGGGCCGTCGAGTTGGCTCAAGCCCAGCTGGACGAGATCGTTGTGACGGCGACGAAACGTGAACGGTCCCTTCAGGACATTCCGGTCTCTGTGTCAGCATTTAGTGCAGAAGCTCTGGAACTGTCCGGCGTCACGAACTTGGATAGTTTGCAGACATCGGTTCCTGGTTTTTCTGTCCAGACAGCTCAATCATCAGGTCAAAACACCTCACTTCGTCTACGCGGTGTTGGTACGACCGGTAACAACCTAGGTTTTGAAGGCGCGGTCGGTATCTTTATCGATGGCATTTATCGTTCTCGCGCTGGCGCCTCGCTGGGAGATTTCCCGGATGTCGAGCGGATTGAGATTCTGCGCGGACCTCAGGGCACACTGTTCGGTAAGAACACCACGGCAGGTGCCGTAAGTATCATCACCAAAAAGCCGAAGATGGATGAGTACGAAGCAGAGCTTCGGGCGACCTTCGGCAACTACGACCGCACCCAGGTCCGTGGTATCGTGAACTTCCCAATTTTGGATGGTGTCTTGGCGGGCCGTATTTCAGCCGACTACAGCCGCCGGGATGGGTTCGGTGTTGATGTAAACAACGCTAATGACGACATTAACGACCAGGATCGCTACAACATTCGCGGTCAACTGCTCTGGACACCGACGCCTGACATCGAAGTTCGGGTAATTGGTAACTACTTCGCTGCAAATGAATCTTGCTGTGGTGCAGTTCCGTGGTCAGATTCTCCGATCGTCTCTCTGAACAATGTGAAAACAGCGTTCGGCACGGCAGCTCTGACTGGTGCGCTGATCGGATCAGGTTTATCAGCTGGTGCGGCAGCCTTTCTTGCCGCGGCTGCGCCTGGTGGCATTGTTGCCGCAGACGATTCCGTCCGGAACGGAAACTTTTCGACCAATGACTTCCCCGTGTCCGAACGTCAGGAAGACCGGAACGGTCAAATTGATGTGACCTGGGATTTCGCTGAGAACATTTCGTTCTTCAACTCTATTTCTTACCAACGGTTTGATTTGGGTGGTACGAACGATGTGGACTTCACCGGCCTAAACTTCTTTAACGTTCCGTTTGCGGCTCAACAGGTTGAGTTGTTTACGGAAGAGTTCCGATTCAGTGGCCAACTGTACGAGCTGCCGTTTGTCCAAGAAGTAAACTGGTTGTTCGGTGGTTATTACTCAAGCGAAAACCTTGGGACACAGGCGAATCTGACCTTCGGCCCAGATGCTGCGTTTGTGGGTCCTCTGGTCTGCGGTACGACAGCAGCATGTGCCATTTCACCAGGTGATACCCAATACGAAGTCTTTACACAAAACGGTAAAACCCGTGCATTGTATGGACACTTGGACATCGACATTCTCGACTGGTTGAACCTGTCGGGTGGTGCGCGCTACACCACGGAAGATAAGGACGGTGGTGCAGTATTCACCACAGTCAATCTTGCTCCTGGTACGTTCAATCCCTTCCTGACTGCGGGAGCTCGGCCTTTCGATGCAACAGGGGATGCGGATGAGTGGATCGGAACGGTCGCTGTTACTCTGAATTTCACTGACGAAATTAGCGCCTACACAAGTTTTGCTCACGGTTATAAGTCGGGTGGCCTTAACTTTGATCAGTTGGGTGGCCAAGCTGGCTTCTTGCCAGGGTCCATTCTTGGCGGTGCAACTGGCACGATTACTGATCCGACCTTCCCTACGGAGCTAAACAACACATACGAAGTTGGTGTGAAATCTCGCTTCTGGGATAACCGGGCGACGTTGAACGTGACTGGCTTCCACTCCGTGTTTAAAAATTTCCAAGTATTGTCGTTCACAGGCACGTCTTTCACAATTTTGACGGCGCCCGAAGCGACCACCACTGGTGTTGAAGGTGAACTTCAGGTGTCTCCAATCGAAGGGTTGAACATTGCAGCCGCCTACACCTACGCGGATGCCGAATACAGTGCGCCATTTTTGCTTGGTGCATCTCCGCTCGGCGATAGTCGGTTGACGAATGCGCCGCTTCACAGTGGATCGGTTCGCGCTACGTATCGTCATCCAATTCCGAACACCGGTTTAATTGGATTGCTTCATGGCGAGTGGGCATATAACAGCCGCACCAATACGTCGACGGCGATCCCGTCATCTCGGGAACAGAATGGCTATTCTCTGTTCAACGCACGGATGGGTGTGAACACGGACGATGATCGGTATGGCCTTCAGCTTTGGTGCCGAAACTGTGGTGACGAGCAATATCGCAATACTGTCTTTGCTGGCCTGGTTGGTGGTGAGTTTGCCTACATCACGCCGCCTCGCGAATGGGGCGTAACGCTCTCCGCGAAGTACTGATCCGATCGTTTAAGCGATTACAAACGAGGCCGGGTCGTTAGCGACCCGGCCTTTTTTATGTAGAGCAGCAATTAATTTCGACGTTTTTTCAGTTTTGCTTAATACGACACTTTACGTCGGGAAACTGTGCTTTTTGGGCGTCTAGTGGGTGCGATTTGGGGTTTGAGCGCTACATAAACACGCCACTCGAAACTTTGTTTCCCAATCGTTTTGTTGACCGCAACATTCTTTCTACTTTACCGTTTGGGGCAGGATCAAAAACCTATCGGTTGGGTAGAGGTTTTTGCCCAATAAAAAATTGGTTTTGGGGGTGTCAAAAGCGCCGTCAGGTGCTGCCCAGATAGGGGGGCGATCTCGACATCGAAAACCTTGCGGCTCTAGGGCCGTGTCGGGAGGAAGAAAATGGGTAAATCAAGTTTGCGGTCAGCCCTATTGGGGACTGCCGCAATTGGTGTTGGGTTGGTGGGAGCGGCCGAAATGGCTCAAGCCCAACTGGACGAAATCGTCGTTACCGCCACAAAACGTGAGCGGTCGCTACAAGACATTCCGGTATCGGTGTCGGCGTTCAGCGCTGAAGCTCTTGATCTGGCCGGTGTCACGAATATTCAGAGTTTGCAAACATCCGTACCCGGATTTTTTGTCGGAACGGCGCAATCGTCTGGTCAGAATACCTCGTTGAGGTTGAGAAACGTCGGCACCACGGGGAACAACCTTGGTTTTGAAGGTGCGGTCGGTATCTTTATCGACGGTATCTATCGGTCTCGTGCCGGTGCGGCTCTCGGTGACTTCCCGGATGTAGAGCGTGTGGAGATTCTGCGCGGACCGCAAGGGACGCTGTTCGGTAAGAATACCACAGCGGGTGCCATCAGTATCATTACCAAAAAAACCGAAGATGGATGAGTACGAAGCGGAATTGGAAGCCCGTTTCGGTAACTACAACAGCCAACTTGTCCAGGGTTTGGTCAATTTCCCCATTGTAGACGGCAAACTGGCCGGACGTATTTCGGCTGACTATTCCCGCCGCGATGGATTTGGTGTTGATGTGAACAATGCCAATGACGATACCAATGACCGGGATCGTTATAATATCCGTGGTCAATTGCTGTGGACGCCAACACCGGATATTGAAGTTCGAGTGATCGGTAACTACTTTGCGGCGAACGAGTCATGCTGTGGCGCCGTTCCGTATGCGGATTCTCCTATTGTTTCTCTTAACAATGTGAAGACCGCGTTTGGCACAGCGGCGTTGACGGGGGCTCTGATCGGAAGTGGTCTCACCGCGGGCGCTGCGGCATTCTTAGCCGCTGCGGCACCGGGCGGAATTGTTGCAGCAGATGACTCGGTCAGAAACGGTAATTTCATCACAAATGATTTCCCGGTTTCAGAACGTCAAGAAGACCGCAATGGTCAGATCGATGTAACGTGGGATTTTGCGGAAAATATCTCGTTCTTTAATTCTATTTCGTATCAGCGTTACGATCTTGGCGGAACGAACGATGTTGACTTTACCGGGCTAGACTTTTTCCACGTGCCATTTGCTGCCCAGCAGGTTGAGCTGTTCACGGAAGAATTCCGCTTTAGTGGTGAACTCGCGGATCTTCCGTTGGTTCAATCAGTGAACTGGTTGTTTGGCGGTTACTACTCCAGTGAAAATCTGGGCACTCAGGCAAACCTCACCTTTGGTCAAGATGCGACGTTTGTCGGGCCGCTGGTTGTTGGCGCGAGCGCGGCAGCTGGTTTCGGGATTGCACCAGGTGACACCCAATACGAAGTGTTCACTCAGAACGGGAAGACCCGTGCTCTGTACGGACATTTGGACATTGATCTGATCGACTGGTTGAACCTGTCAGGTGGTGCGCGTTTCACAACGGAAGACAAAGAAGGCGGTGCCGTGTTCACGACGGTGAACCTTGGCGGCGTCAATCCGTTTATCACAGCAGATGCGCGTCCGTTTGATGCGGAAGCAGACGCCGATGAATGGATTGGCACAGTAGCTCTAACAGTCAACTTTACCGATGAGATTAGTGCCTACACCAGTTATGCCCATGGTTATAAATCCGGTGGGTTGAATTTCGACCAACTGGGTGGCCAGGCTGGCTTCTTTGGAGGGACGCCAACGTCAGCGGCACTCGCGGCTGCGGCGTTTGCCGGAGGTGCGTCCGCTGCTGCAGCAGCTGCAATTGCAGCGGGGGGCACAACGGCTGATCCGACTTTCCCAACGGAACTGAACAATACGTTCGAAGTTGGCTTCAAGTCTCGTTTTTGGGGTAATCGGGCGACATTAAACGTGACCGGCTTCCATTCTGTGTTCAAGAACTTCCAGGTTCTGCAGTTTACCGGCACGGCATTTACAATCGTCACCGCGCCCGAAGCCACATCGACTGGTGTTGAAGGTGAACTCCAAATCAGTCCTATCGATGGGTTGAACCTGTCTGCTGCCTTCCAATATGCCGACGCCGAGTACAGCAAGTCGTTTCTGCTCAGTGGTGAAGAGTTGGGGGACAGCCGGTTGACCTTTGCACCGTTGTACAGTTCATCGCTTCGCGGAACATATCGCCAGCCGATTCCAAACACGGGTCTCGTTGGTTTGATCCACGGGGAATGGGCCTACAATTCGGGAACCAACACATCGACGGCTCTCGTGGCGAACCGGGTTCAAAATGGCTATTCGCTGTTCAATGCCCGGATGGGTGTGAGCACCGATGACGATCGTTACGGCGTCCAAATATGGTGCCGGAACTGTGGTGATGAAAACACCCACGGTGTCTTTGCCGGTCTGGTTGGCGGCGAATTCGCCTTCATCGGTAACCCACTCGAATGGGGCGTCACTCTTTCGGCCAAATATTAAGGTCGGTTGATTCGCAAGGATCTCGGATTGGGGCCAGCCAACAAAAAGGCTGGTCCCAATCCTTAACAATACCTTAAGGCAGGCGGACCGAAATCTGACCCGAGAATGGAGAGATTCTCTGTCTGCAATTGGCCTTTGTACAAAACGAAGCCGATTCTTTGGGTGTTGTAAAATGACAACGGTGTGACACGGAGTTGTCAATCTCACCTTTGGCATCCTTGACCGCGACAAACTTCCTCCCTTACCGTCGAGGCCAGGATCTAAAGCCTATCGTTTGGGCAGTTCTGCACTGAAAATGACCAAAACACGTAAGGGCATAAATGCCACTTGCAGGTGCAGCCCTGATAGGGGGGTGATCTCGACATCGTAACCTGGCGGCTTGATCAGCCGTCAATTTCGAGTGGCCTAGGCTTCGCCGGGTCGGGAGGACAAAGAATGATTAAATCAAGTTTGCGGTCTGCCTTGTTGGGCACCGCAGCAATCGCCGTTGGTACGGTTGGGGCCGCCGAAATGGCTCAAGCCCAACTCGACGAAATCGTTGTTACGGCTACGAAGCGTGAACGGTCCCTTCAAGACATTCCCGTTTCCGTTTCTGCGTTTAGTGCAGAAGCTCTGGAATTGTCTGGTGTGACGAACTTGGACAGCTTGCAGACGTCAGTACCGGGCTTCTCGGTTCAAACGTCGCAATCTTCCGGGCAAAACACCTCGCTGCGTTTGCGTGGTGTGGGTACGGCAGGTAACAACCTTGGCTTTGAAGGTGCGGTCGGTATCTTTATCGACGGTGTTTACCGGTCTCGCGCGGGTGCCTCTTTGGGTGACTTCCCAGACGTGGAACGGATTGAGATTCTGCGCGGTCCACAAGGCACCTTGTTCGGTAAAAACACGACGGCTGGCGCGGTGAGCATTATCACCAAGAAGCCGAAGATGGACGAATACGAAGCTGAGCTTCGCGCTACCTTCGGTAACTATGATCGCCAGCAAGTACGCGGTGTTGTGAACTTCCCAATCTTGGATGGTTTATTGGCCGGTCGTATCGCCGCCGATTACAGCCGCCGTGATGGCTTCGGTGTTGACGTCAACAATGCGAACGATGACATCAACGATCGAGATCGTTACAACATCCGTGGTCAATTGCTGTGGACGCCCACACCGGATATCGAAGTTCGTGTGGTTGGTAACTACTTCGCGGCCAATGAATCCTGCTGTGGCGCGGTTCCATGGGCTGATTCACCGATTGTCAGCCTGAACAATGTGAAAACGGCGTTCGGGACGGCTGCTTTGACCGGTGCGTTGATCGGCTCAGGCCTCACTGCGGGTGCGGCTGCATTCTTGGCTGCTGCTGCGCCGGGTGGGATTGTTGCTGCGGATGATTCTGTCAGAAATGGCAATTTCTCCACCAATGATTTCCCTGTTTCGGAACGTCAGGAAGACCGCAATGGTCAGATTGATTTCACCTGGGATTTCGCCGAAAACATCTCGTTCTTCAATTCAATTTCGTACCAGCGTTATGACATTGGTGGAACGAACGATGTGGACTTTACCGGTCTCAATTTCTTCCATGTGCCGTTTGCGGCCCAGCAAGTTGAGCTGTTCACGGAAGAATTCCGGTTCAGCGGCGAGTTGGCGGATCTGCCATTGGTTCAGTCGGTGAATTGGTTGTTCGGCGGGTATTACTCAAGTGAGAACTTGGGCACGCAGGCAAACCTGACTTTCTTCGATGATGCAACATTTGTTGGCCCGTTGGTTTGTGGTGCAACGGCAGGTTGTGCAATTAGCCCTGGCGACACGCAATATGAAGTGTTCACGCAAAACGGCAAAACCCGTGCCCTTTATGGACACTTGGATATCGACCTGCTGGATTGGTTGAACCTGTCTGGTGGTGCCCGCTTTACAACGGAAGACAAAGAAGGTGGTGGAGTATTTACCACAGTCAACGTGGCACCAGGCACCTTCAATCCGTTCCTGACGGCCGGTGCGCGTCCGTTTGATGCGGAAGCTGATGCCGATGAGTGGATCGGGACCGTAGCGTTGACGGTGAATTTCACCGACGAAATCAGCGCCTACACCAGTTTCGCTCATGGCTACAAGTCCGGTGGTCTGAACTTTGACCAATTGGGCGGTCAAGCGGGCTTCTTGCCGGGTTCAGTTGTTGGTGGTGCAACAGGTACAGTTGCAGATCCGACCTTCCCAACAGAGTTGAACAACACCTATGAAGTTGGGTTGAAGTCGCGCTTCTGGGACAATCGGGCAACGTTGAACGTGACCGGCTTCCATTCTGTGTTCAGGAACTTCCAAGTTCTTCAGTTCACGGGTACATCGTTCACTATTCTGACGGCTCCGGAAGCAACCACAACCGGTATTGAAGGTGAACTTCAAGTGGCTCCGATTGAAGGGTTGAACCTGGCGGCGTCATTCACCTATGCGGATGCTGAATACAGCAAGGCGTTCAGTCTGAATGCGACAACGCCTTTGGGTGACAGTCGTTTGACCAATGCTCCGCTTTACAGTGGCAGCCTTCGTGCGACCTACCGTCATCCAATTCCGAACACGGGGCTGGTTGGCTTGGTCCATGGTGAGTGGGCTTATAATTCCGCCACCAACACATCGACGGCGCTTCAGCCAAACCGCGTCCAGAATGGCTACTCGCTGTTCAATGCCCGGCTTGGTGTGAACACGGATGATGATCGTTATGGTCTTCAGCTGTGGTGCCGGAACTGTGGTGACGAGCAATACGCAAACGTCGTGTTCTCTGGCCTGGTCGGTGGTGACTTTAAAACCATCACACCGCCACGCGAATGGGGTGTGACGCTCTCAGCTAAGTACTAAGAGACCCTAGTAAATCCGAACAAAAGGCCGGGGCGGCGATGTCGCCCCGGTTTTTTTTGTGCAAATTTTGCAGCCAATAAAAAAGCTCCGCATACATGCGGAGCTTCAAAAGCCTTGTTTTTTTCTATGATCTAGGCTGGTGTCGACGAAAGAGGCATGGGACTAAGGCCTAACTTCTCAAACAATTGGCCATCTTTTTCTTTGCCGGGATTTTTCGTCGTCAGAAGTTTGTCGCCCACAAAAATCGAATTTGCGCCCGCTAGAAATGCCAGTGCTTGCAGTTCGTCGCTCATATGTTCGCGTCCCGCGGACAAACGTACCATCGACGTCGGCATCAGAATGCGGGCCAGCGCGATGGTTCGAACAAAGGCAAGAGCGTCCGCATCTTCTTCGGTTGACAGCGGCGTGCCATCAATCTTCATCAGCATGTTGATCGGCACGCTTTCGGGATGTGTTTCCAGATTTGCGAGTTCCACCAGCATGGAGACACGGTCTTGGTCTTTCTCACCCATGCCTAAAATACCGCCACAGCAGACTTTCATGCCCGCGTCGCGTACGTGTTTCAGTGTGTCCAAGCGGTCGTCAAAGGTCCGTGTGGAGATGATCTTATCGTAGTAATCGCGCGACGTATCTATGTTGTGATTGTAATAATCAAGCCCCGCATCGGCTAGGCGATTGGCCTGGCTTTCCGTCAACATCCCCAGCGTCATGCAGGTTTCCAGGCCCATATCCCGCACTTGAGAGACCATGTCGCAAAGGTCGTCCATGTCGCGGTCTTTCGGGGAGCGCCAAGCAGCCCCCATGCAGTATCGGGTGGCACCGCCTTCTTTCGCCTGTCGGGCGCCGTCCAGCACCTCATCCACATCCATTAATTTTGTGGCTTCGACACCGGTCTCGAAATGGGCGCTTTGCGAGCAGTACGAGCAATCCTCTGGGCAGCCGCCTGTCTTAATAGACAGCAGCGTCGAGACCTGTACCTCATTTGCGTTGAAATGCCGGCGATGGACCGTTTGGGCTTCAAAAATGAGATCATTGAAGGGCTGGTCGAAGATGGCTTTTGCCTCGTCCAAGGTCCAATCATGCCGTATGGCTGGTTCCTGCATTCCGTGCATATGTCCGCTCTTACTGCGTTGTTTTTCTGAAGATGGCGGCATCCTACGGATAATCGACGATGTTGCAACTTGAGAAGCGCACCGCCACGCAAAAACGTCATGAAGATGCAACCCGCCTGTCATGGGGGCGTCATGCTGCACCGATATGAAGACCACCTATCCAGAGCCCGCCTTCGCGGCCCCGGTTGCGTACTTTCCGGGGTCGCGTCTCTGATCTTGGAAAACCGGGTAAAACCGAAACGCCCCGCACGAGGGGCGTAATCAAGCGCAATTACAGCCGCTTCCTGCGAAGGGTTCCGGTGGCAGTGGTTCACCGTCCTTCAACGCCCCACTTATGCTCTCCACGGCAAGATCGTCGGGCATGCGGTGGATCGGTGGATAATGGCCAAACCGCTCTAAATATGCCGCCGATAGAATCTGCACCGGATCACCCTGCTCATTCTGAGAGGGGGGAGGTGTGGTCCGGCCGGTCGGGTCCGAATGGCTCAACGTCCGATTACCTTATGACGCGGTCTGTCTGGTTAGACGCCATTTCGTCGCTGTCTTCTTTTGGCAGCCACCGTTCATAGATATCGACGCAGTCAAAGAAAGCGATCACGATTCGCCCGCCTTGGCGCTTCCGAAAAGCCGCTTGTTTGCCGTATTCGGCACAATGTTCGTTGGCAACAGTGATCGCATGATTCACATCATGAAACCGTGTGCTGTACTCAACCGTGACGCCGTTTTCATCCGATTTGAGCGTGTCGGGTTGAAATCCGGTAGAGCAGCACGCCAACAAAAGAGCCGCTGCCGGAACAGCGATCCTGAAACTCACCACCATCATTCACTCCTGTTTTTATGGGCTCATAATGGCATAACAACCGGGATTTGTAACTCGTCTTTGATCGCGATTGTTCAATGGAATCGCCTATAGTAGGGCGCTTAGGAAAGCAAAATATCCCCGTTTTCTTGGTATTTTGCGGATTTGGAGCGGAGTGTGGCAAAGCTAAGGGCAATTGCGCTGGCGGACCGTCGGAGGGGGGCAATGGCGTGTCAGAACAAAGCGCTTACCTCTGATGATGTTGGTATTTCAGGGGATGCCCGGGGACCCGGTAAATCGCGCCAAGTTTCTGTCCTCTTCGCAGGGGGTTGGGACGCGGTCTGCGCGGAAATCGGTCAGGAGTTGCCTTGGACAACGCGCCGTGCCAATTTTTTGGTTAACGGCGAGAACCCGGAACGCCTTGGCGCTCGTTTGAAGATTGGGGATGTGATTCTGGAAGTGACCGACGAAACGCAACCGTGTGCATTGACGGAGCAGGCGGCGATTGGGCTGAAGGCCGCGGTAGAATCCGATTGGCGTGGCGGTGTGTGTTGCCGTGTGGTCAAAGGCGGACTGGTGGCGGTTGGCGATGACATGGAAGTCCAGCGACCACAATGACCTTTTTAAGTACTTTCCGCCACTTGGCACTTCTGACTATTGTTTCCATCGTTGGTCTTACGGCGTGTGACAACAATCCCTATCACGCGTCAGACAGCGACAAGAAAATTGTCTACACCTCGTTCAGTGAGGCCCCCAAGACACTTGATCCAGCGGTTGCTTACACAACCTCATCTCACCAGTTCACCGGGGTGATATATCCGACGATGCTGGAATATCACTACCTCAAGCGCCCGTATCAGCTGACATCAAGTTTGGCAAAAAATGTTCCGGAACCGGAAGTGTTGCCAAATGGACATGTGCGGTATCGCTTTGACATGCGCGAAGGGGCCATGTTTCAAAAAGATCAATGTTTCGAGGAACTTGCTGGTGTGGAACATCGAGAGATCGTCGCGAGCGATGTGGTGTTCCAACTAAAACGAGTCGCCGATCCGGCAATTAATAGCCCTGTATCAAGTGTCTTCACAAAAATAGACGGGTTCAATGAGTTTATCAGCAGACTGAATAAAGCTCGCGAAGCGGATCCGAGTTTTTTGGAGAAACGTATCGATGAACAATACAAGGAAGCCGGCGATATTGTGGGCCTGAAAATGCCGACCCCCCATACACTTGAAGTCACTCTAAAGGAGCCATATCCGCAAATTCTCTACTGGTTCACGATGCAGTTTACGTCGCCAATGCCTTGGGAAGCGGTGGTTTACTATGATGGCAAGGATGGGCGTAAGCATTTGAGAGACCACCCAGTAGGGGGTGGTCCCTATCGAATGGCAAGCTACGAGAAACAGTTTCGCATTGTGCTTGAACGCAACCCCGATTGGTGGGGCGCGATGGCCGACCATCGAGGGGCCCCGGGCACGGTCTATCCCACCGAGGGCGAGGCGGATGACCTAGCGCGCGGCTGGCTCAACCCAGATTATGTGGGAAAGCCTGTGCCGTTTATTGATCGGGTGGAGTTTCGCCGGGAAAAGGAAGCAATACCTAGCTTCGGTAAGTTCCTTCAAGGGTATTACGACCTTTCTGGGATCATTCAAGAGAGCTTCGACCAGGTGATTGAAAATGATCAGCTATCTGAGGAAATGGTCGAGCAGGGTATGCGTTTGGAAAAATCGGTGTCTCCCGATATCTTCTATATTGGCTTTAACATGGATGATCCTCAGATCGGTCATGCTGCCGGCGAACGGGGCCGAAAACTACGCCAGGCAATGAGCTTGGTTATTGACGTGGAAGAATTCACCCGCATCTTCACCAATGGAAGAGGGCTTCCTGCGCATTCGCCGGTCCCGCCCGGTGTTTTCGGGTATGAAGAGGATTACAAAAACCCATTCCGCATTGTGGATATCGACAAGGCCAAGAACCTCCTGGCAGAGGCTGGCTACCCTGGCGGCAAGGATCCTGAAACCGGGCAACCTCTAAAACTTACCTTTGATACAGCGAACACCACATCTCGCGGCATGTTGCAATCGCAGTTTTATGTGAGGGCCTGGCGAACGATTGGTATTGATGTGGAGATCAAGGCAACAACGTACAACAAATTCCAAGAGAAGGTCCGAAATGGTGCCTACCAGATTTTCACCTGGGGGTGGGTTGCCGATTATCCGGATCCGGAAAATTTCTTGTTCCTGTTGGAAACCAGTCAGGCCCGTTCCGAAAGCGATGGCCCCAATTCCGCCAACTTTAAGTATCCGCGGTACGATGCACTATTCAAGCAGATGAAAACGCGGCCGAATGACGAGACTCGTCTCAAAGTCATCCGTGAGATGAGAGAGATTTTGGCGGAGGAACGGCCGTGGATTGAGCTTTTTTCACGAGAAAATTATGCGCTCTATCACGGTTGGATGAAGAATGTGAAACCGTTTGGCATGTCTGTGCCGTTCTACAAATATTGGGACGTGGACCCTGAGCTGCGGGCACAAAACAGAGCAGAATGGAATAAGCCAGTGCGTTGGCCCGCTTATTTGTTGATCGCTGTCTTTTTCGCGATCCTGATACCGGGCATTCGAACCTTCTATCGGGAGAGGCAATAACCATGCTGGCATTTATCGTTCGTCGGGTCAGTTATGGCGTTGTGACGGTTTTCGGCGTGCTTTTTTTCCTGTTCATTTTGTTTTTCACCGTCACGGATCCGGATGACATCGCGCGGAAGGCTGTTGGCGAACGCGCGACACCGGAAGTGTACGAACAGTGGAAGAAAAACAAAGGATATGACAAGCCGCTGTTCTTTAATTCCGAACACGGGCTGATTAGCGTGGGCCGATATACAGACACGCTGTTGGTTGATCATTACACCCGCATGCTGACATTTCAGTTTGGCCAAAGCGATGCAGACGACACGCCTATTTCGAAACGTATCCGCGAGGGAGCGGGCCCCAGCTTGATGCTGACCGTACCGCTCTTTATTAGCGGTATGATCGTTGCCATTGTGGTCTCGCTTTTTGTGTCGTTTTTTCGAGAGACCTATATCGACAGTATGGCTTTGGTTCTGTGTATGCTGGCGATGAGCATCACGATCCTCCTTTACATCATTGGAGGACAGTTCCTGATTGGAAAGGTTCTCCACTGGTTTCCGATCTCCGGTTACGATCCGGATCCGTCGATTGTGTACAAGTTTCTGCTGCTGCCCATTTTGGTTGGGCTGGTCAATGGGATCGGCGCGGATGTGCGTTTCTATCGAACGGTTTTTGTGGAAGAAACAATGAAGGATTATGTGCGAACGGCGCGTGCCAAAGGGGCCGGTGAAATTCGCGTCATGGGCAATCATGTCCTGCGTAATGCGATGATCCCCATTTTGACCCAAATCGTGGTGGCTATCCCTTTCTTGTTCACAGGTTCTTTGTTGTTGGAATCTTTCTTCGGTATCCCCGGTCTGGGCTCAATCACGATTGAGGCCATTAACAGTAACGACTTTGCAACGTTACGCACCATGGTCTTTATCGGTGCACTTCTTTTTGTGACAGGTCAAATTCTGACCGATATCAGCTACACCCTGGCTGATCCTCGAATTAGATTGGAGTAAACACCCATGCTGATCTCCAATCTCTTTGCGCTTGTCATTCTCGCGCTTTTTGCCGCGGTGGTTTACTACATTCGCGAAAACCGCCTGTGGCGCGAAGCATTCCAATCACTTTGGCAGAGGCGGCCTATCGCGGTCACCATTGTCGGTTTGTACTTCCTGATCGGCATTTTAGATTCTATTTCTTGGGTCGGCGGCATCGACGCCAGCAAGACGCAAGATCTTGTCGCGGCATCAAAGCCACGCTCCATTATTGACCGCGTGTTCTCCCCCGAAACGAGAGCGGAAAGAAGTTACTCCGCACCGTTCGCGTCAAAGGAATTTTACGGCGAAGCCGACCTCAATCATCCGGGAACCCATTGGCTGGGCACCGACAAGTTGGGGCGGGATGTGCTTTACCTTGTGTTCAAGGGGGTGAAGGTCGCCCTTCTTGTTGGCGGACTGACAAGCTTGATCGTCATTCCGCTAGCGCTCTTCTTCGGCGTGTCGGCGGGGTATTTTGGGGGGCGCCTTGATGATGCAGTCTTCTTTGTCATGTCAACGTTGGCATCGATTCCAGGGATCTTACTGCTCATTGCGTTGATCACCGCCCTGGGCAAAGGAACGGTGCAGGTTTGCATTGCCTTAGGCGTAACCGGCTGGGTGTCCTTTAGCCGTTTGGCGCGGGCGGAAACGCTGAAACTGCGCGAAGCCGACTATGTTCAAGCGGCGCGCGGGCTGGGCGTGTCCGACTTTACGATCATCATGCGGCACATTTTGCCGAACCTGTCGCACCTTATGGTGATTACCTTTGCGCTTTTATTCACGGCGCTGGTTTTATCGGAAACCATTCTGGCCTATTTGGGGATCGGCGTAGACGGCAGTTGGGGACAAATGATCGACCAGGCACGGGACGAACTATCCCGCGATCCCATCATCTGGTGGAACCTGTTCGGTGCGTCTTTAGGGCTGTTTATTTTGGTGCTGAGTGTCAATCTGGTTGGTGATGCGGTGCGTGACATTCTCGATCCGAGAACCCTGAGGGAGCGGGAATGAGCGACCTGTTACTAGACGTTCAAAACCTCCGAACGTCGTTTCCGTCCGACACCGGGCGGATTGCGGTGGTTGAGGATATTTCTTTTCAGATCCGCAGTGGCGAAGTGCTGGCTCTGGTCGGTGAGTCGGGATGTGGCAAGTCGGTTTCCGCCGCCTCCATCATGCGCCTTGTGCCGAAGCCCGGTCTTGTTGAAGCGCCGAGCCGCGTGCTGTTCCATGGGCGGAACTTGTTGGACCTAGATGTGCCAGACATGCGCAAAATTCGTGGCAGCGAAATTGGCATGATTTTTCAGGAGCCCATGTCCAGCCTCAACCCGGTGCAGACAGTGGGTGTCCAAGTTGTCGAAGCCATTCAATTGCATGAAAAAGTGACGTTTCAGGCGGCGCGTGATCGAACCATCGGGTTATTCAAACGGGTGGGCATTCCGGACCCGGACCAGCGGTTCGATGCTTATCCACACCAATTGTCGGGCGGTTTGAAGCAACGGGTCGTGATCGCGATGGCCATCGCCATGCGGCCAAAAATGCTTATTGCAGATGAGCCGACCACGGCGCTGGATGTGACCATTCAAGCACAAATTCTCGACCTGCTAAGGGAGCTGCAGGACGAGTTGCAAACCGGCATTCTGCTCATCACTCACGACTTGGCTGTGGTCAATGAATTGGCGGATCGCATTGCGGTCATGTATGCCGGCCGCATTGTGGAGACAGCGCCGCGCAAAGAACTGTTTGGCAATGCGTCCCACCCCTATACGCAAGGTCTGCTACGGGCGATCCCAGGTTTAGCGAAAAAAGGCGAACGGCTGCACGAAATTGAAGGTGTCGTGCCGCCGCCCAGTAGCTGGCCTGTGGGATGCCGGTTTGCCACCAGATGTCCGGTCAAACTCCCTCATTGCGCTGATGTTCAGGCGCCGGCCATTGAGCAATCATCGGCCCACATCGCTTATTGCCATGCCTTGGAAAAGGAGGCCGCGCAATGACCGCAGAGCAAGAAAAACCGTTTCTGAAAGTCGAGGGGTTGAAGACCTGGTTCCCGATCCGTAAGGGTGTATTTCGCAAAACCGTCGGTCATGTGCGCGCTGTGGATGGTGTCGACTTTGAAATAAAAAAAGGGCGCACGTTGGCACTGGTCGGGGAATCCGGCTGTGGCAAGACCACGGTTGGCAAAACGATTTTACGGTTGATCGAACCAACCGGCGGAAAAATAACGTTCGACGGCAAAGACATCACCAACCTTAAACCCGACGAGATGCATCCTCTCCGCCGGCGTATGCAGCTTGTATTTCAAGACCCGGCCTCATCGTTGGATCCGCGCATGCTGGTCCGGGATGCCATTGCCGAGGGGATACGTTCGTTTAACATTGCAACGGATACCGAGGCTGTCACGGCGCGGGTCGCGGAATATTTAAAATTGGTTCGTCTGGACCCGGAACAGATGTGGCGCTATCCGCACGAATTTTCCGGCGGGCAACGACAGCGTATCTGTATTGCGCGGGCGCTGGCCGTTGAGCCGGAATTCATTGTCTTTGACGAATCCATTTCAGCACTTGATGTCTCCATCCAAGCGCAAATCTTGAATTTGTTGAATGATTTGCAGCAGCAATTCAATCTTACCTATCTGTTCATCACCCACGATCTGAGTGTGGTGCGTTACCTGGCCGACGATGTCGCCGTTATGTATGTGGGGCAGCTTGTGGAGGAGGGGACGACGGAAGGTATTTTTCAAACGCCTCATCATCCGTATACGCAGGCCTTGTTGCGGTCGATTCCGTCGATAGATCCAGACAAACGCACCGCCCAAGTCGACGCCATCGGCGATGTTCCGAGCCCTTCGTCACCGCCGCCCGGATGCCGTTTCGCGGCGCGCTGCCCGCAGGCGTTCGATCGATGCACGGGCGAGCTGCCACCCCTATATCCCATGCCGCACCGGCTCTCACGGTGTTTCCTGGCCGAGAAGGAAAGCGCGTCAGCCTAAAAGAAGGACAATAAGATGGGCGAAACATTTCCCGGGGTTATTGCGTTCGCCTTTATGGCCTCCATGCTATATGCAGGGGCCATCTTGCGGATGCGCGTGCCGTTCTTGCAGTCACTGCTTATTCCGGCCAGCATTCTTGGCGGCATTGTCGGTTTTGTTTTCATAAACGCAGGGCTGGCGTTTGGGTACACGTCCGACGATTTTGTCGCGTTCACTTTCCATTTCTTTACACTGAGTTTTATGAGCCTGGTGTTGACGGGCAGTCCGGCGGGTCAACCCGCCGGCCAAGGGTATCTGCGGGGCGGCCTGTGGCTCGCGATGCTGTGGACCATGAGCTTGGTGATGCAGGCCATGATCGGTCTTGGCGTTATCCTGGCGTTCAATGAGGCAAGTTCGGCGTCCGTAAGCCCCTATCTGGGGATGATTGTGGCGCACGGATTCACGCAAGGACCGGGGCAGGCCTTGGCGTTGGGGTCGATTTGGGAGACCACATTCGACGTGACGAATGCGGCCAGCACGGGTCTGGTGTATGCGTCATTCGGATTTATTGTCAGCTTCCTGGTGGGGGTGCCGGTCGCCCGATTGATCATTAGCCGGGGGTGGAACAACAACAAGAAAGCGGAGCTTGCGAAAGAGTTTGTCGAAGGCATTTATCAAAAAGCCTCCCGGCCGGCATCCGGTCAACTGATCACGCACCCCAGCAATTTGGAGTCCGCAGCTTTTCACATTGGTTTGTTGGGCGTGGCGTATGTGCTGACCTATATGTGGCTGTCCTTCTTACAAGGTCTCGCGGAAGGAATTCAAATCGGGCCGGTGCCCATCGGTTTGTTTGTGTCGTTTGAATTCTTTTTCATTCACGGTTTGATCGTCTGTTCGATCATGCGCGGCGTGATAGATCGGTCAGGGTGGGGTGACTTTATCGACGATGATACGCAGCGCATGATTACCGGGGTTTCGGTTGATCTCATGGTGGTGGGCACGTTGATGAGCATAAAAGTCGCCGTTGTTGCGGCCCTGTTCGTGCCGATTATGCTGACGACCGTGTTGGTGACGGCGGCAACCATCGGGCTGTGCTTTTCGCTAAGCCAAACGGGCGGACAATACAATTATGAGAGGGCACTGACATCGTTTGGCTGCTGTTGCGGGTCAACTGGAACAGGGTTGTTGCTGCTGCGCATGCTGGATCCGGACTTTCGAACACCGGTGGCCAAGGAATTGGCCTATTTTAATATTGCGATCTTGGTTACAACGGCGCATGTGCTGATCGTCGTTGCACCGGCGTTGCCTGGTTTTGATTTGGGAACCGTGGCGGCCATCTATTTTGGAACATTCATTGTTGCCGGTGCGCTTACCTTTGTGGTGCGCCCCAGCCAATAGGCGCACGGCAGCGTAGGGGTATTCTTTCCACGGGACCACATGTCTTAAGACGCAGGCGGATGGATGAACCGGTACCCGGTTGCGTCTTTTTCTACATGACCTGCGCAGGGGTCGCAGAAATGCGATCCGATTAAAAGTGTTTTTGTCCCATTGAGGTCCGCGAAGAGTTTTTCGCGGGTAGCGGTGCTTTGCTGTTTATCGGTGTCGGCGCCCGTGTGCCATTCGGGGTGGGCAATCTGACACGGGTGGTGAACGCAGTCGCCGCTAATAATGGCTTTAGATCCGTTGGACTGTATCAGTATGCTGACGTGACCGGGCGTGTGACCAGGTGTCGGATATAGCAAAACTTCCGGACAAACTTGGTGGGTGGTGGAGACTAAATCGGCAAGCCCCGCCTCCACAATGGGTTTCACGGAATCCTCATAAGTGTTCTTTTGAGTGATCTTGAAGCGGGATTTGCTGTCTGGCGTCTCGGTGATGAAATGATGATATTCCGCTTTCCAATGATCCATTTCCGTGTTCGCGAACAAGTAGCGCGCGTTCGGGAAGGTTGGTTGCCAGGTCTTCCCATCCCAGAATGTGTTCCAACCCACATGGTCCATATGCATGTGAGTGCACAAGACATAGTCGATTTTTGCGGGGTCGAAACCCGCGTCTCGAAACCGGTCCATAAAAGCGCTTTGCGCCTTGTGCCAGCTGTCCATGATAGGGCGGTCTTTGTCATTGCCGACGCAGGTGTCAACCATCAATGTGGCGGTCGGCGTTGTCACCACAAAGGACTGGATGAGTCCCTTTAGGTGGCCATCCGCGTCCGCATAGTGGGGGACAAGCCAGGCAATTTTTTTGATGTCCTCTTTCGATGAAGTGACGATCAATTCATTCAAGAATTCCAGACCCTGTTCCACGATGCTGGTGATTGTCGCATCGCCTACAGTCCATTCCATGTCGTTTCCCTTAGGTCATCTTGTTTCCTGCCGATGACCAACGCTAGAGACGAAGCGGAAACAGTGCAAGTGGACTTGCCTTCTGCACAGTTGGTAGCAGATCTATGATGACGTGAGCGGCCACCTCGATTGCCGGTGTCCAAGGTGATAGGGTGGCGGAAAAGGAAACGACGACGATGGATTTTAAGTTCACAGAAGAACAAGAGCAGTTTCGAGAGGTTGTGGCGCGCTTCATGGGCGACAAATTCCCTCCGACTGTGGTGCGGCGCCTGATAGCAACTGATGATGGGGTCGATCGAGAGATTTGGCAGCAGGCTTGTGGCGAATTAGGACTTGCGGGGATCCACCTGCCGGAGGCGCATGGCGGGGCCGGTTTTGGAGCCGTTGAACTTGGCATTGCCATGGAAGAACAGGGACGGTCGCTGTTTTGCGGGCCGTTTTTGTCCAGTGCCGTTATGGCCGCCTATGCGATCGACCTGGCCGGAGACGCCGATGCGAAATCAAGATTGCTTCCCCAAATTGCCAGTGGGGAGCGCATTGCAACATTTGCGGTGTCTGAAGAAAACGCCCTCTGGTCGGCGGATGACTGCCAAGTGACAGCGGAGAAATCTGCTAACGGATATCACCTGACCGGGACGAAGCGTTTTGTCATCGACGGCATAATCGCCCAGGACATCATCGTCGTTGGAAGAACGCCAGAAGGGCTGTCCCTGTTTTGCGTGGATGCAGAGTCACCTGGAGTGTCGCGCAGCGCGCAAACCCCGATGGATCCCACACGGAAGATCGCGGAAATTACTTTTCAGGAAACACCGGCGGCGCTGATTAGTGGTGACCGCACGGTGGCGCTTGATCCCATCTACGATGCAGTGCTGATCGCATTCGCAAACGAGATGATTGGCGGTGCGCAAGCTCTTTTACAATCGATCATCGACTACACCGGGTTGCGGGTTCAATTTGGCCGAACCATTGGATCGTTTCAGGCGATTAAGCACAGAAGCGCGGATGCTTATGTCATGGTCGAATTGGCTAAAGCCGGGGCCTATCAAGCAGCCCAACTTCTTGCCTCAGGCGCGCCGGCGACAGCCGCCGCCAGCCTTGCAAAGGCGACCGCCAGCGAGGCCTATGTGCATGTGGCCAAGGAATGCATCCAATTTCATGGGGGCATCGGATTTACATGGGAAAACGATACCCATCTTTGGTTTAAACGCGCAAAAAGTTCTGAAGTGTTTTTGGGCACGCCTGCTCAGCATAGAGAACGCATGCTTCAAGCGATGGGGGTCTAGTCATGGATGTGAATGTGGACACTATTCGAAATGATGTCCGGGCTTGGCTTGCGGACAATTGGGATCCAACACTTAGCCTGGTTGAGTGGCGAACGAAATTGGTGGAGTCCGGTTGGGGGGCGCCCGATTGGCCAGAGGATTATTATGGGAGAAATTTGCCCCCCGCGGCTGTGGCAGCGATCGATGACGAATTCGCCAAGGTCGGCGCTGTTGGATGTGTTCGGTCGGGACAACCGGCTTTGGCTGCAAATACGTTGATCGATCATGGGTCACATGAGCAGAAACGGAAATTTCTGAGGCGAATTCTGACCGGCGAAGATGCCTGGTGCCAACTGTTTAGCGAACCAGGAAGTGGATCGGACCTCGCGGGTGCCACCACCAAGGCAGAATTGCCCGGGAACCAATGGGTGGTGAACGGGCAGAAAGTTTGGAACACCAGCGCCCATCATGCGGATTACGGATTGCTCTTGGCACGAACGGATTGGGACCAACCGAAACACAAAGGCCTTACGTACTTCATCCTGGATATGCGTCAATCCGGCGTGGAAGTAAGACAGCTTAAGCAAATGAACGGGCATGAGTCGTTCAACGAGGTTTTCATTACTGATGCCGTTGTCGATCCGGCGAACATGGTCGGCGATATAGGGGAAGGCTGGCAGGTGGCCGTGACCACGCTGGCCCATGAACGGCGCAGTTTTGCCGCCGCGCGTTTATCGCGCGACCTCAAGGAACGTCAAGGCAGTATTTACGATGAATATCGGAACGAGCTGGAGGTAGCGAACGAACCTTACAAATGGTATCCGCAGCGTGCGGGCCGCGTTGACCTTGTCGTGGAACGCGCAACAGAGACCGGGGCCATCAAAGACCCGGTCATTCGTCAAGAAATCGCCAAACTGCTGATGATGGACCAAAGCGCGCAATGGTATGCCGAACGCCTGCGCGAGGCTCAGAAGGCGGGTGTCACGCGTGGACCGGAAGGGTCGGTGAACAAGCTCGCCGCCAGTAATATTGCGCGCTTGGCGTCTCACGTTCATACGGAAATTGCGGGCATTGATGCCATGACAACCGGTCCGACCAGCCCGCGCGACGGGATTATTGCTGAAATTCTCGTATCCGTCCCGGCGGTTTCGATTGCAGGGGGGACGGATGAAATTCAGAAAAACATCATCTCCGAACGATTGTTGGACATGCCGAAAGAACCAAGGTTCGATACCGGGCCGTTCAAGGATGTGAAGCGGAATTAACTTTTTCTATCTGAGAAAGCGGTGGCGGTAACGACGGCCGCATTTATCGGCGCCAAAGAACCACCACCGCCCCCTTTTTGGGGTAGCCCTGGTCTCATTTCCAGCGTTTGATGTAAGTTTCCAGAACCGATTCCTCAGGCGGCCGGTTGTGTTTGGGTATGAATGACGAAAACAGCCAATTGAATGAGATGCCAACACTTGTTGTGGGCGCGGGCGGGACCCTGGGATTTGAGGTTGTAAAAACCCTTCGGTCAACGGGGGCGGAAGTGGTGGCGACGATTCGTCAAGATCGGGGGAACGTTGCCTCGCAATTAGCTCACCTGGGCGCACGCGTCGAAGCTCTCGACCTTGGAGAGACCGATCGCTTTGCTGATTTGGTGGCGTCGGTAGATCAGGTTGTGATGATTCCACCCCTGACACAGTCTTGGCCGGCAGTATCAAAACTTGATGCGGGCGATCTCAAACGAATCCTGTTTTTTTCCAGTAACAATGCGACTGTGGATCATATCAGCGCCTTCTATGACGAAATTCGTCGCGCCGAGAACGAAGTTCAGCAATCTGACCTTCCATGGACGATTCTTCGTCCGACCATGATTTTTGGGTTTGACGGAGACACAAATATTTCCCGATTGATGTCTTTCTCCAGAATGTTACCGTTTATGATGGTCCCCGGGGCGGGGCGCGCGCTGCAACAGCCGATTTATTATAAAGATCTCGCAAAAGCTGCCGCGGGTGCGTTGTATTCTGAGAGGGCGCTTCGTGAGATTCTTCAATTGGGGGGGCCGGATATCATGTCCCTAAAAGACATGTATCGAATTGTCAGCAACGGGGGGCCGGTGGTGCCTTTGCCTCTTGGTCCCCTGAAGACGGTCGCGCGCTTGTGCGAAAAAATTGGCGTGTCCTTTCCAATCTCTAGTGTCCAGTTGCGGCGGGTGGAAATAGACAAAGCGGTGGTCACCCCTCCGAACCTTGAACACGAATTTTTGCCGAAAACAGAATTCAAGACTGCGATAGAGCAATTGCGGCGCGAATGGGCGCAAGCGCGATAAGCAATGCTGTTCAATTCTCAAGTTTTCATTCTTCTCTTTTTTCCGATCGTTGTTGCCGGATATCTATCACTGCCTCGTGCTGAGTGGCGGCAATGGTTCATTGTTCTTTCGTCTCTCATTTTTTATGCGTATGCAGATCTTTGGTTCCTGCCATACTTGATCGGCTCGGTTATCTTTAACTGGGGTCTCGGGCATGCCGTAAATAAGAACGAAAAACGCTACCTCCTGTTACTTGGGATTGCGGCCAATCTCGGACTACTGGGCTACTTCAAATACAGCGTTTTTATCTTAGGTAATCTTTACGCGTTTACAGATCTGCCATCGCCGATCACACATGTGCTCTTGCCGATTGGAATTAGCTTTTTCACCTTCCAGCAGATTTCCTTTCTTGTTGATCGGTGGCGTGGGGTTGCGCCGACCTACGGCTTTCGCGAATACGCCTTTTTTGTTGTCTATTTCCCGCAACTGATTGCAGGTCCGATCGTTCGCCACCAACAGATCATACCTCAGCTGTCGGAAGATCCATGGCGGATTGGATATGAGGAACGCTTTGGTCGGGGGGCAATTCTTTTCACCCTTGGACTCACCAAGAAGGTCGTTTTCGCCGATCAGTTTGCAAAACACGCGAACGCCGTCTTTGCGCAAGCCAATGACCAAGCGGTATCCATCCTTGATGCCTGGACAGGGGCGCTGTCTTTCGCGTTCCAGATTTATTTTGATTTTTCCGCCTACAGCGACATGGCAATCGGGCTTGGCTTGATCATGGGGCTGGGCTTGCCGCTAAACTTCAATGCGCCTTATCAGGCAAAGACCATTCAGGATTTTTGGCGCCGGTGGCATATAACATTGTCGAACTTTTTCCGGGACTACGTCTACATTCCATTGGGCGGCAACCGGCATGGTGAGTTCCGATATGTGGTTGCTGCCGTGGGCACCATGGGGTTATGCGGTTTGTGGCATGGTGCCGGCTGGCCTTTTGTTATTTGGGGCCTTTGGCACGGCGCTGGATTGATCACACATCACTTTTGGCGAAAGCTTGATATTCCCATGCCGCTCGTTCTGAGTTGGGGACTAACGCTCCTTTTTGTGTTGTTGGGGTGGGTCTTGTTCCGCGCCGAAACGATAGATTCGGCGTACACGGTTTATGGATCCATGTTCGGGCTTCAGGCGGCCGGCCCGTCGGTTGCGGAGGGATTTAACCTCATTCTTGGCGCGGTTGCGGCAGCCTATGTTCTATATCTTCCCGGCAGTGTACCGATGGTGCTGACCCATATGAAGCCGAAACCAATCTTTGCAGCGATTGCGGCCATCGTTTTTGTCGGTCTGACGCTTGAGGTCGGCAAGGGCGATTTGGTTGAATTCATTTATTTCGAGTTTTGAGGATGGACAGCTGGTCGGATTTTTGGAGAGTTTTTTGGCGCACCGCGCTTGGCGCTTTTTTGGTGTGCGTTGCGTTTCTCGTGGTGACCAATCCATATCGAAACATCCCCTTTCTCGATGGGGTCCGTTGGCCGCTGATGGATGTCAACCAAAGGTATCTCTACCCATCCATCGCGCGCGATCCAAGATATGACAGTGCCGTTTTTGGCACCTCATCAAGCAGATTGTTGAAGCCGGCTCTGCTGGATCAAAAGCTGGGCGGCACCTTTGCTCAAATGAGTATGAATGCCGCCGTGGCGTACGAACAATATCGCCTCTCGACACTTTATATCGATTGGCGGCAGAAGCGCGATCTTCCCATCAAAACAGTCATCTTCGGCCTAGATACCGTTTGGTGCACTGTTGGATCGACCTATCCGAAAAAGACCGTGCGTCCCTTTCCGCCATGGATGTATGACCATAATCCGTGGAATGATGTTTTGCACCTTTTTGAAAGCAAAGCGATCGAGATAGGGGGGCGCACAATTGGGTATTGGTTGGGGATCAATGAACCCGAATATGGCGTGGACGGTTTTAGCAATTTTCTGCCACCCGCATCGGCCTATGATGTGGTCAAAGCGCGCAAGAACATTTATGGGGCCGCCGGTACGGCGCCGGAACAAGGATATGTTTACCCGATCGCGCCGCATCCCGATGCTCAAAACTGGACCTATGCGACACATCCCCTGTTTGACGAGCTGATGTCAAAACTGGATGCCAACACTAAAAAGATTGTCGTTTTTGTTCCCCTTCATTTTCACAAAGTCGGGGGAACGCCAACAATCTCTCAACAGCGACATCTTGAATGTAAGGAGCGGATCAAAAATAAGTTGAAGACCATGCCTAACAGCATGCTGATCGACTTCATGATTCCGTCGTCCATTACCACGGTTGATGAAAACTATTGGGATCCATTGCACTACACGGTCGAAACGGCGGATGAACTTGTGCACCTTATCGCCGAGGCCGTGAACGGCAATTCAAGAGATGATGCGCGCTACGACGTGCTACTCAATTCAATTGGTCAGAATTGATTGTCCAGCCTAACCGGGGACGCTGTATCTGTTTCCGCGTCTTGATGGGCTGCCATTAGAGTGAGTGTTGTGCGCCGCTGGTGCGTTAACACCTAGCCGCTGCACGGCCCAAAAGTGAGGCTATGGTCATTCCCCCCGTTCACAGCAGGGGTTGAATTGAGCGCCAAACTAACGTATCCGAGGCGTCTTCGCTTTGGACACCGTCGTGTCAAGCGCCGGCTTAGCTCAGCTGGTAGAGCACCTGATTTGTAATCAGGGGGTCGGGGGTTCGAGTCCCTCAGCCGGCACCATTTTCAACCGCTCGTATTGGCGCTGGCCATCTTGCTTTTCAGCGCGCAGCCCTTGCATTCCCAATAGGCGGCGGCCACTTCCGGGTCGATTTCCCACAACAGCTTTTCAACCTTTTTTATCTGACGGGCGCAGCTGTTTTTAGCGGTATTGGCCTCCATGCCCTCCGCCACGCCTACTTCTTTCCCTTCCAGCGAGGTGATGGCCAGATGGTTTACCGGCTGGCAGGCAATGATCAGCTTTTCTTCGATTTTGGCGAGTTTTTCGAGCTGTTCGTCAGTGAGATCCGGGTTGCTCATGGCCCACATGAGGGCTTCGGTGGCATTGTTCTGCGCGTAGAACACTTCTTCGACGGTGTAGACACAACCAGCTACGCCCAATGCCAGAATAGGCATTGCCAAAATGGATCTGAGATGGCGTTGGCCACAAATGGACACGACAGCCGAGCCCCCTGGTTACGACTCCTGCAAACAATTTGCCCCAACTTATATGCGGCGCGTCTCTTGATATTTGGTGGACGCCCCTCATGAATCCGCAAAAAATTACCGAATCCCCAGCAGTGAGGAAGTGTCACACGCTTTAAGAGGGGCTGCCAATCAATTTTTCAAAGTCTGCGGCCGCTTTTTGCCAAGTCCACTGCTTTTGCGATGCCAGCGCCGCGGCGTGAAATTGCCGCCAATGGTCGTCGTCGCGCAACAGGTCGATGGCACCCTGGACGAAGGCCGCATCGGTGGGGGCCACCACGCCGGTCTTTTGGTGCACCACACGCTCGCCCACCGATCCGATGGGCTGCACCACGGCTGGAACGCCCATGGCTTGCGCTTCCGCCAGCGCCAAACAGAACGTTTCGCCCGGGTCCCCCCGGTAGAGCATCACTCGGGACTGGGTGAGCGCTTTTCGCAAATCTGTCTTTGCGACGGGCTCGCGCAGGCGCACGCCGTAATCCTGCAAACCGTTAGCGCGGACCAGCACGTCGGCCATGCGGGCCGATTTTGCTTCACCGGCAGATCCGTAGGTGCGCTGACCGGAAAAAATCATCAGCTCCGCCTCTGGGACCTGGGGATGGATATCCGTTTCCCACAAATCCAACAGCCAATCCAAGGAGCGAAGCGGGTTGGAGGTGAAGATCGCGCAGGGGGGCGGTGGATCGCGCTCGACCCCATCCAAAAATGTGGGGTCAATGCCATAGGGAATCACCAGACGGTCGCCACTGGGCGCCCAATCCGGGTAGGTGGATTTATGATAGGCGCCGGAAAATACGATGGCGGGCCGATGGCGCCATAGCGGCCATAAATATCGAGGCTTTACAAGGAATTGCGCCGGATTGTGAATCCAAAATATTGTCTTTTTCGCTGCCGGAAACTGTCCTAACAGGGCGGCGTTCCGGTTCGCCACATGCAGATCGATCGGGTCATAAATCGGGTGGTCCAGCGGCGCCCAATGGACCTGCTTATGCTCAATGGGCCCCAGGCACTTATTGCGCACGGACACCCGGTGGCCGCGCCCGGCAAGGTTCTCCGCAAGCCCGATCAGAGCACTTTCGGCCCCCCCCAACGGCCCGGTTTCCGGCGTGGTGCCGTCGAACACAATGCCGTCATCGGTGAACACAATATGCGCCATAAAGTGACTAACCCGCGGCCGTCTCAGACCGGCCTTTTGCCGCTTCCAGTTCCTTGGCCTTTAAATAGCTCAAAACCGGGTAGAGCGCTGAAAATAACGCAAGGGCAACGCCCATGCCGCCTTCTTTATATCCCTTTCGGGCCACGTAAGATTTATAGCCGCGCGAGAAAAACCGCCGAAAGGTTTTCCAACGGGTGGGGGTGGTGCCCATTTCCACCATGTCTTGGGCCGCGCGCAGCGAATATCCGTTGAGGCGCGCAAACATGTCGGTCAAGTCGTCATCCACAAAATGGTCGATGCGGCCCGACAATTCACCCTTGGCCCCCGTCAGGGTGATGGGCGGGTGGACGCGCGCTTTGCCCCATACTTTGTGACCCTTGGCGAACAAAGCATATTTCGCGGAAATCCCGTTATAGGCCCCCCAGCCATGGGCCACATGTTTCGGGCCCACATAATTGTTGAACCAAATCAAATAACATCCTGGTGCGGCTGATTTTATCCGCTCACGAATTTCCAGGCCCAGCGCCTCGGGCACCCGCTCATCCGCATCGATTTCCAGGATCCAGCCGCCGGTGCAAGTGGCAATGCCGTCATTGCGGCGGTCATGCTCTATTTCCCAGGCGCCCTCCACGGTGACCGTGCCGAAGCGGTCGCAAATCGCCTTGGAGCCATCGGTGCAGCGGTCCAGCACCACAACGATTTCGTCCGCAAAGCCGAGGCACGACAAGCACGCCTCCAAATGCGCTTCTTCATTGTGGATGACCACCAAGGCGGACAGCGTTGGCGTTGCCGCCTCAGTCATGTTCGTCGCTGGGGCGAATGTCGGTGATCTGGCCGCCGCGGCTCTTCGAGTAAGTGATCTCGTCGGACGGGGCCACCGCGCCCCCCGAAATGATAAAGCTCATGGCTTCATCCATGGACCATTCGGTTGAGACGATTTTCGAGACCGGCACAATTTCGAGATAACCCGAGGTGGGGTTGGGCGTTGTGGGCACATAAACCGCCGCCAATTCTTCGCCTGTGGCTTCGTCCCGGAACGTGCGGGTGACCAGCCCCACCGTGCGCATTTGGTCGGACGGGAATTGAATCAGCACGATCCGCTGAACGCCGTCGGGCTTTTGCTGCAAGGCGCCCATCAGCCGCTTGGTAGCACCATAGATGGTTTGCACGAACGGGATGCGCTCCAGAATGCGTTCAAAGGCGCGGATGACCCGCGCGCCCACCACCAATGTGGCGGCCCAGCCGATCAAATAGATCAAGAACACCACCATAAAAATGGCAACAGCCGATTGGAAGGTGGGGTTTTCCAGCCAGCCGATGGCGCTGGGGACATAGGGTTCGATCAGCCCAACCGTTACCCGGACAAAGGGCGTCCCAATTTGCGACATCAGCCCCAAAAGAATGTTGATGACAAACCACGTCACCGTAATGGGAATTAGCGTCAGTACACCAACGAATAAGTTACGCTGCAAATGGGCGGAAAATGTTCGGCGTTGTTTCGGGGGCTGATCAACCATTCAGGGGTTGGACTCGCGTCGTTTCGGAAAACCGAGCAAAACTGCCTGCTCACGTGGCGCCTGTCCAGGCTTTATTTCGACTTCCCGGCGGGCCGGCAGTGTCACTCAAGCTTGCAGAAGCCCGATCACAATCCCCATCAGCACATAGGTTACCCACAAATGGCCGATATTGATGAGGAAGAGAATGGGCTTGCGTCCTTCGAAAAGGAACAAGTTAACATGGCTTGTGAGCGCGAACCCGATCCAGACGATCGTGCCCAGCAGAATGCCGGACACCACGCCGGTGAGGTTCAGGGAACTCATGAGCATCGCCAGAATGATGGCCGTGGCAATCACATTAAACGGCATCGCCGCCATGGCCTTCATGGGGTCTCCCATCTCGTCCGGCTTCTTGCCCAATGCCTCCATCCAAGGGTTGGCAAACAAGACAGGTGAATACCACAGGGCACCCACCGCCATCCCCACAATCGTTGACGCCAAAACCGCCCAAATGCTCACACCAGAAAGGTCCATCTTCGGCCTCTTTTTAAGGGTCCCATGACTTGCTATTTGGCCGCGACAAGATAATGTCCACCGCCATCGACCAAGATCGGTACCATACCAGAAAGAGTTGTCGTGCCACCAGGTGCATCTTCGGCGGCGACGAACCGGAGTTAATCGAGAGCATCCACATATGACGCGCATCCTCATCACCAGCGCCTTGCCCTATATTAATGGCGTCAAACATCTCGGCAATTTGGTCGGCTCCATGTTGCCGGCGGATGTCTATGCCCGGTTTCAGCGTCAGCGGGGGCATGAGGTGTTGTGTCTGTGTGCCACCGATGAACACGGCACGCCGGCGGAATTGGCGGCGTTGGAGGCGGGCCAATCCGTCCAAGATTATTGTGCCGAACAGCATGAAATCCAGAAAGAGATTGGCGCGCGCTTTGGCCTCAGCTGGGATCATTGGGGGCGGTCGTCCAACCCACAAAATCATGAGCTGACCCAGCATCTCGCGGACAAACTTGCCGAAAATGGTTTCATCGAAGAACGGGTCATCGCCCAAGTCTATTCCATCGACGATGGCCGTTTTCTGCCGGACCGTTATATTGAAGGCACCTGTCCCCATTGCGGCTATGAACGCGCGCGCGGCGACCAATGCGAAAACTGCACGCGGGTGCTGGACCCAACGGATTTGCTGGATGCCAGATCCGCCGTATCCGGATCATCCAATTTGGAAGTACGGGAAAGCAAGCACCTTTATCTCAAACAATCGGCGCTGGTGGATGAATTGCGCGCCTGGATCGACAGTAAAAAAGATTGGCCGCAACTGGTGTCGTCCATTGCTTATAAGTGGCTGGATGAGGGCCTGCAGGACCGGGGCATTACGCGCGATCTGAAATGGGGCATTCCCGTTGCCCATGACGACAAATGGCCGGACTTTGACGACAAGGTCTTCTATGTGTGGTTCGATGCGCCCATCGAATATATCGCCTGTGCCAAGGAATGGGCCGATGCGGCACCCGCCGGCGAAACGCGGGACTGGAAATCCTGGTGGTACGGCGATGCCGCCAAGGATGTGCGCTATGTGCAATTCATGGGCAAGGACAACGTGCCGTTTCACACGGTGGGTTTTCCCGCCACCTTGATCGGCAGCCGCGAACCGTGGAAGCGGGTGGATACGATCAAAGGCTTTAACTGGCTTAATTATTACGGCGGTAAATATTCCACCAGTCAGAAGCGCGGTGTCTTTATGGACCAGGCGCTCGATATTCTGCCGGCGGATTATTGGCGCTATTACCTGATGGCCAATGCGCCGGAAGGGGCCGATGTGTCCTTTACCTGGGAACATTTTGCCAGCGTGGTCAATAAAGATTTGGCGGACGTGCTGGGGAATTTCTGCAACCGTATTTTGAAGTTCGCGCGATCCCGGTTCGAGGGTCAGGTACCCGATGGCGGTGCGCCGGGCGACAACGAAGCGGAACTTCAAAAAGAACTCGAAACGCGTATCAAGGCGTATACTGAGTTTCTGGAGGAGCTTCAGTATCGTAAGGCCTTCGGTGAGTTGCGGGCCATTTGGGCGGCGGGCAATGAATACCTCACCAAAGCCGCCCCCTGGGCCGTTTTCAAGGAAGACAAGGATGCCGCGGCGGTGGGTGTGCGCACGGGCATCAATTTGATCCGCCTGTTTGCCGTCTTGTCGGCACCGGTCATCCCCAACACCTCCGCCACCATCCGTGCCGCCTTGGGCATTGACGGCGACGACCTTGTGTGGCCGTCGGACGACATCGCGGCGGAGCTTGCGGTGCTCAAACCCGGCACGCCGTTCGAGGTGCCGGATGTGCTCTTCCGCAAGATCGAAGACGACGACGTGGCGGCCTGGATCGAGCGTTTTGGCGGCGCTCCGGAACAGGGCGCGGAGGCGACGTAAAAACCCATTCCCCATCGTCATCGCGAGGCGCGTCTCTCGCGACGACGCGATCCAGCACGTCTTGCTCGGCGTACGCGGCCCGGCTGCACATCCGGGTAATCCAGCGCTGAGCGGAGCAATGCGTTGAGCTGCCGATCTGGATTGCCGGAATAAATCCGGCAATGACGCCCCCTTCTTGGCACTTCTGAGCGACACTTTCAGATGTCATCCCGGCCTTGCGCCGGGATCCATAACCACAGGGCCTGAACATTGACGCTGGTGGGTATGGGCCCCTGCGGCCGCAGGGGCGACAAGCAAAGAGAAGGGGACAAAAACATCCAAATCGATGGGCGCATGGGGTTCATCCAAAAAATCAAAGAAACGCCCCTGATCCTTCCCGCCGATGCAAGGCTGTTGCCTGTTGCGTTCTTCAGAACCATCCAGTCTTCCGCTCATTCCTGCGAAAGCAGGAATCTCAAGGTGGTCTCCGGAGATCCCGGTTCGCCAACGGGCGACCGGGATGAGCGGGCGTAGGGAATGGGCGCATGGGGTTCATCCAAAAAATCAAAGAAACGCCTCTGATCCTTCCCGCCGGAGCAAGGCTGTTGCCTGTTGCGTTCTTCAGAACCATCCAGTCTTCCGCTCATTCCTGCGAAAGCAGGAATCTCAAGGTGGTCTCCGGAGATCCCGGTTCGCCAACAGGCGACCGGGATGAGCGCAAGAGAGGTCATCCCCTATGTGCAGGAGCCCAGCAACGGGGGGAGTGGTTGATCGAGGACCAAATCACCTATTCACGAATCAAAGAGCGGCCACCTATGATATGGCGCATATAAGGTAAACCAATATTTTCCACGTTTCAATGTCCGCAGACAAGCGTGTTGATCTGCTGACCTGCTGCGTTAGGCTTGAGGCAGGACGAGCGTAATTTTGCGTAGTAAGGGGGCGTATGTCACAGGAGTTCGACACGCGGGGCGTGGACCCGCACGGCAGCTATTTCGGTTTGCATACCGAGGATGGGACACCCATCGAACAGGCGGTTTCCCATGAACGGCTGTTGGAATTCCGCCTGCGGTATCTCATTCGCCAGAATACGTCTTTGTCGGAACAAACCAGTTTGGCGGACGCAAAAGCCGGTGCCATTTTGGTGGCGATCACTTTCTTCTTCACCTATGTGGCCGCGGATCTAAGCCCCAAAGATGTTTTCGAACCCTTGTCGGTGCTTGAAAACATTTTGATGGCGGTGGCCTCTGTGGCGGCCTTGGGGGCCGTGATCCCGCGCCGGGTCCGGGCGCTTTTGGAAAGTGAGGGCACGTCCGAAAGGTTTTCCTGGGTGGGGTTGAGCGCCCGGCGCTATAAGGCGCAAGACTATGCGGACTCCCTGCAATCCCTTGACTTTGTGGAGATGGGGCGTCAGTTGGGTTTGGCCAATCACGCCATGGCCCGCACATTGAGACGAAAACTGCGCTTTGTCCGCATCGCCTTTGCGGCGGCGGCCGTGGGGTATGCGCTGTTTGTTTTTGCGCACGATCCGTTGGATTGGCTCGGATCGCTCAACGCATTTTCGGCCAGTTTATCTTTAGGCTGATGATAGAGGCACACATGTCAGATATCGCGCAGAAAAACAAAGCGATTGTCGAAGAAATTTTTGAGAAGATCGTCAATGGCGGCGATGCGGACCTAGCGGCCAAATTCTACAAGGAAGACTACATTCAGCATAACCCCAATGTGCCGCAAGGGCTTGCCGGGCTGCAGGGGCTTATTCGCGGCATGCATGCCATGTGGCCCAACGTGAAATGTGACGTGAAGCTGATCAATGCGGAAGGGGATATGGTGTGGCTGTTATGCCAGTGGTCCGGCAATGAGCCGTCAGATGGCAGCCCGCGCTTGTCCCATACGGCAGAAATATTCCGTGTGGAGAACGGCATGATGGCGGAACACTGGGATGTTCTGCAATATGAACAAAAGGGGTGATCGTCGCTGCTGCCGTGTATGCGGCCCCTGGATTGCCACGCCGACCTCGCGGTCGGCTCGCAATGACGATGACAGAGTGCCGCAATATTGGTTTCTTTTCACGCGTCATTACCCGGTAAGCAGCCGGAACGGCTGCGCGTCCGGGTAATCCAAGTCAGTGGTGCGGAGATTGTTGAGGTGCTGATCTGGATTGCCGGGATAAACCCGGCAATGACGCGAACGTTCTTGGCGCTGCCGTGCGCCACTTAGGCCGTGCTGGAGAGGAATGCGATCATCAAATATTCCATGACCTCGGACACGCCCGGCACGAACAGCAGCATCAAGGGCCACACCACGGTGATGATGAGGCACAGATAGACATAATTTTTCAGTGTCATGGCTATTCTCCTCTCGGCGCGAGTTCGAAAATCCACGTGTCATTCTCCGCCACCGACGCCTCAATCTGGGCGATGGTGTCGGGCGTGGCGCCCCCACCATATTTTTCGGCAAGCTTCGCGGCCACGCCCGGGATCACCGCCGGGTCCTTGGTGCGTACCAGGCGCCGCTCATAGCGAGTGTTATCAATGCGCATCACGGCCAGGCCGTCGCCGTCATCCGCTTGGAAGGCCCAATCTTTCCACAGGCGGCCGAGGAACGAGTTCATGTAGCCCGACGGCACATAGAGCTTACCCCCGCTTTCCATGACAAAGGTCAGGCGCGAGGCCAACGGCTCATTCAGCTGCAATTCGATGGTGTAGAGGTCGTCGGTGAAGCTCCAGTCCGGTTCCGGGCCGTCATACAGCTCGCCGGAGACCAGTTCGCCGCCTGGAAACAGAATGGAGGGGCCGTCCGCATCGGCATTTTCCCAGCGCAGGGTGACGATGGTGAGGCCCAAAACAAGCACAAAAACGCCCAGGATTTGTAAGATCGCTCTGATCATTGTTTCCCCCTGTTTTGGCTCAGTGTAGCCGTTTTGCGAGGAGGCGTCGATGTTGGGGCCAGGCGCCTGCCAGCCATAATCCAGAGTGGCTGGTTTGGAACACGCGGCCCCTGGACCGACGCACTATCGTGCGAGGATGACAAGAAGAATGTGGGGCAAGGCTATGCCCATTCGTCCGACGTCATCCTGGCCTTGCGCCGGGATCCATAACCCCTATGCCCGAAAATTGACACTGGTGGTTGTCGGCGCTGGCGTTTGAATCATGGATTGAACTGGACCCGCCTTTGGCTCTATGGTTAACGGGCGAAGTGGGGGGCAGCCATGTTGAATTGGCACAGTATTTCGCGTCATTTGTTACATCAGATGGGCGCAGTGCGGCATGTTACGGCAGCGAGTTGGGGGCTTGCCGTCGTGGCGATCTGTGTTGCCTTATTCTCCAACCTGTCCGCTGCCAAAGCCCAAGCTGTGACCAGCCCGTCGCCAGGCTGTAACTTAGCCAATTCGGGGGCCCTGAACCTATTGGCGTCGGGCGGCACGCCGCTCAGCACAAATGTGACGGAGACATTTGTCTCTGGCGAGATATTGCTCTTTACCCTCGCGCCGGAATCGGGGGCAGATGCCTTCGTTCAACATGTCACCAGCGGCGCCATTATCCTAAACGTAAGCGGTTCGTCGGGAGCGAACGAAAGTTTCACCATCCCAACAAGTGGTGTCTCCACCTTCTCACTATTTGTCGACCCGGTCACCGCCGCGGCGCTCAATGTGTCCTGCATCCCGAACCCAGGTCTCGGCGCGTCCACAATCCTTCAACATGTTGTCCGAAACTATATGTACCGGCGCGCGAGTGTCCTGTTGTTCGATGAGCCGGAACGCACGACTTTCGCCGGTAAAAATCCTGATGCCCTTTGGAACGACGAGGAAGCCTTCGACCTGCGCGTAAGCGAAGACGGCAGCGCGATCGGATTTTCAGCGAACACTGGGCGTCTCTGGGGTGGGTGCGGCGATTTATGGGCGGAAGGTCAATACAACAATTACTCATTTGATAGCGGCACGGACTTAGAAGGGGACCAAGTTATTTTCTACGTTGGTGCCGATTGTCAGCTTACGAATTGGTTGATGGCGGGCATTCTGACACAGCTTGATTGGACCGATGAAGGTTCTGACTTGCTGGGGGAATATGTCGATGGCTTTGGCTGGATGGTGGGCCCCTACCTGTCAGCCCGTCTTCATAAAAACATCTTCCTGGATCTTCGTGGCGCTTGGGGCAAAAGCAGCAACGATGTGACGATCACGGGGTTCGCAACAGGCGATGAATTCGATACGACCCGCTGGCTGATCCGCGGGGCCCTTACCGGCAACAAGCAGTTTGGCAATTGGCGTTTCACCCCAACCGCGGCGATTGTCTACTATGAAGAAACCCAAGATGCGTTCGGCAGCAATACGGGGTCCATTGTTCCAGGCCAAACGTTTGAATTGGGGCGCGCCACGTTTGAGCCGGAAATCGCCTATCGGCACCTGACCGAGAACGGGCTGTTGATCGAACCGCAGATGTCGTTGATCGGCATCTGGGATTTTGAGACCGCTGGCGATTTGTCCATCGTTGGGTGGGACATCGACGAAGATCAGTTACGGGCAGGCTTGAAAGCCGGCATTTTGTTCCACTGGGCCAATGGTTATTCGTTCAGAGCTTCCGGGGGATATGACGGCATCGGATCCAGCGAGTTTGAAAGCTTCAGTGGACGGATTACTTTGAACGTGCCATTTGGGCGAAAGTCTTCTGCCTCTCCCGGTCCGATAACGCCCACAGAGGTATCGGGCGTGCCGTTTGCGGAGGCGCCGCCAACAGGGCCGGTATTCGCCGAAGTGCCGTTTGATGGCGGCAAACAAAATCTGACGGCGGCGTCGCATCGGCGCGTGGCCTCGGCATGGGATCAAGCCCAAGGTGCTCAAATAAGCCGCGTGATCCTTGAAACAGGCATGGGCATGGGGGAAAGCACACCGGACGAGCGGATCTTTGCAGAAGCAAGGACGGATGCGGTCAGAGCCGCCTTGATTGATCTGGGTGTTTCACCGGCGGCCATTCAGTCGCGGGTCGTGGAAGACGAAACGCTGACGGAAACTGTCAAAATCACCATCGAATTCGCGCAGCCGTGACGCGTCATTGACGATGGTCGGCGACACCCTGTTTCCTTAGCGCCGCGTCACCTCGTACAGCGCCACGGCGGCGGCATTGGAGACATTCAAGCTGGCCGGTGCGCCGGTGGTGGGCAGTTTGGCCAGCACATCGCAATTCTGACGGGTCAGGTGGCGCAGGCCCTTGCCCTCGGCGCCCAGGACCAGGGCCACATGGCCGGAGGTGTCAGCGTCATTGAGGTCCAGATCCACCTCATCGGCGAGGCCAATTCGGAAATAGCCCCAATCGGCAAGTTCCCGCAGGGCCCTGGCAAGGTTCGTCACATTGATCAACGGTATCCATTCCAAGGCGCCGGAGGCCGCTTTGGCCAGCGTGCCGGTGGCGGGGGCGCCGTTCCGGTCTTGCTGGATGACGGCTGTGGCGCCGAACGCGGCGGCGGACCGCAGTATCGCCCCCACATTGTGAGGGTCGGTCACTTGGTCGAGGATGATCACGGTTTGGCCGGGGGCGTCCGGTGAGGGCGCCACGGTTTCCAGATCCAGTTCGGGCAGGGGAGACGTCAGCACCGCGATGCCCTGATGGACGGCGCCGGGCGGCAGGATGCGCGAAATTGTCGCCGAATCACTCACCTCAAAAGGGTGGTTTGCCCCGTCGCCCAAAGTATCGAGGGCGTTTTTGGTGGCAATACCCCTCAAAATCTGGCGATTTGGATTGTCCAAGGCGGCCGCCACCGCATGCTGGCCAAACAGCCAAAGATCAGTGTTTTGCTGGCCTTTTGAACGTTTCCCGGACGGCTTTCGGCCATCATCGCCGGTGTCTCGGCGTCGGCCCCTAAATTCTGCGGATTTTGGCGCATTTGAGCGCTTGCGCTTTACCATAGGAGCGCTTATATTCCGCCACCTTGAGCCACGCAACCAACGTGAAAAAAGCCTCTGAAACGCCGCAAGCAATTGATTCCGGCGGTCGGGGGCCTTTGTTCATGAGCGGGAGCTTGTGGCGAAAGTGGTTCGGTTGGCAAGTCAGCTTTGCAGGGCGTAAGGCGCAGTTTCAAACAAGTTCGGAAATCATAATCCAGATTGACGCCACTTGATTGGCGATCCGGAGGGGTGCCTGAGTGGTTAAAAGGGACGGGCTGTAAACCCGTTGACTTCGGTCTACGTTGGTTCGAATCCAACCCCCTCCACCAGTTTCCGACGTGTTGAAAGGCACAGCGTTTCTGCAAAAGACGAAGATTTCAGCGAAGGGCCATAAGGGAAGGTGGATCTTGGGATTCATGTCCTGGCGCAACGTTGAAGAAGGTGGGTGTGAAGGATAACGCGGGTGTAGCTCAACGGTAGAGCCGCAGCCTTCCAAGCTGAAGACGAGGGTTCGACTCCCTTCACCCGCTCCATTTTTGCCCCATGCCCTGTGTTTTGGGGGTGTATTGGGGGTTGGCTGTCGCCCGGTAGGGGACACGCCGGCGTACGGTTAACAACAGCTTAAGGGTCCTGCTGTAGAGGACCACCTTTTTGACGACAAAAGAGAAAGATCATGGCGAAGGAGAAGTTTGAGCGGACTAAGCCGCACTGTAACATCGGCACGATTGGTCACGTTGACCATGGTAAGACGAGTTTGACAGCGGCGATCACGAAGGTTCTGGCCGAGACGGGTGGGGCTGAATTTTCCGCTTACGATGAGATCGACAAGGCGCCTGAAGAAAAGGCGCGCGGCATTACGATTTCGACGGCACACGTTGAGTATGAGACGGAGAACCGTCACTACGCGCACGTTGATTGCCCTGGTCACGCTGACTATGTGAAGAACATGATCACGGGCGCCGCTCAGATGGACGGTGCGATTTTGGTTGTGTCCGCGGCGGACGGCCCGATGCCTCAAACACGGGAGCACATTTTGTTGGCCCGTCAGGTGGGTGTGCCGGCGATCGTGGTGTTCATGAACAAAGTCGACCAGGTTGACGACGAAGAGTTGTTGGAACTGGTTGAAATGGAAATCCGTGAGCTGCTGTCATCTTACGAATTCCCGGGCGACGATATTCCGATCGTGAAGGGCTCGGCTCTTGTGGCGTTGGAAGATGGCGACCCTGCTCAAGGCAAGGAAGCGATCCTTGAATTGATGAAGGAAGTAGATGCCTACATCCCTCAGCCGGAACGTCCGAAGGATCAGCCATTCTTGATGCCTGTGGAAGACGTGTTCTCGATTTCCGGTCGCGGTACCGTTGTGACGGGCCGTGTGGAACGGGGCATCATCAATGTGGGCGATGAAATTGAAATCGTCGGCATCAAAGACACGCAGAAGACCACGTGTACGGGTGTTGAAATGTTCCGGAAGCTTCTGGACCAAGGCGAAGCGGGCGACAATGTTGGGTGTCTGCTGCGCGGTGTTGGCCGTGAAGATGTGGAACGGGGCCAGGTGCTTGCCGCACCCGGGTCGGTGACGCCGCATACGAAGTTCAAGGCGGAAGCCTACATCCTGACGAAAGAAGAGGGGGGCCGTCATACGCCGTTCTTCTCGAACTATCGTCCGCAGTTTTACTTCCGGACGACGGATGTGACGGGTGTTGTGACCTTGCCGGAAGGCACGGAAATGGTGATGCCTGGCGATAACATCTCGATGGATGTTGAGTTGATTGTGCCGATTGCGATGGAAGAACAGCTTCGCTTCGCGATCCGCGAAGGCGGCCGCACCGTTGGTGCCGGCGTCGTCGCAAGCATTACTGAGTAGGTAAGAGGACCACGAGCTTGAGTGGGGGTTTGGTTTCAGACCCCCTTGGTCTTGGAGGAGTGTAGCTCAACTGGCAGAGCACCGGTCTCCAAAACCGGGGGTTGGGGGTTCGATCCCCTCCACTCCTGCCAGGACGACGGCTCGGGGAATTTAAGCAGGTTGGTTAGTCTGTAATCGGACGAACCAACCGGCGCCGACAAAAGGACTAAAGACGGGAATGGCGAAGACATCACCAATGCAGTTTCTGCGGGAGGTGCGTCAGGAGTTTCAGAAGGTCACCTGGCCGAGCCGAAACGAAACAGCGATCACCACACTGATGGTTTTCATCATGGTGATCTTGGCGGCCACCTTCTTCTTCTTCGTCGACCTGATATTGCGAACCGGTTTGACCTATTTCTTGAACTAGTCGACCCGGCCGCACGGAGAACAATTTAGATGACAGCCAAATGGTACATCGTTCACGCCTACTCGAACTTCGAAAAGAAAGTGGCGGAAGCGATTCAGGAACAAGCTGAACAGCAGGGACTCGAAGAGAACTTCGAGCAAGTGCTTGTGCCGACCGAAGAGGTTGTCGAAGTGCGCCGCGGCCAGCGCGTCAATGCCGAGCGGAAATTCTTCCCCGGCTATGTGCTGGTCAAGATGAACATGACCGACGAAGCCTATCACTTGGTGAAAAATACACCGAAAGTGACGGGCTTTTTAGGGTCGAATAACAAGCCGGTGCCGGTGAGCGATCGCGAAGTGGACGCGATCATGAACCAGGTGCAGGAAGGCATCGAACGGCCGAAGCCGTCGATCACCTTCGAAGTCGGCGAACAAGTGCGTGTTTGCGACGGCCCGTTTGCGTCGTTTAACGGCCTTGTGGAAGAGATTGATGAAGAACGGGCGCGGCTGAAAGTTGCGGTGTCTATTTTTGGACGTCCAACCCCGGTCGAGCTTGAGTACAGCCAAGTGGAGAAGTCGTAAGACCGCTTGCTTGGCGCATTCTGCGGGAGGCTAGCCAAAGCCGTACCGCGGACCCAAAAGCCCAATTGTGGGCACTCCCCCGACATGGTGCGGGGGCACAGAAGGGAAAGACATGGCGAAGAAAGTAGAAGGGTACCTAAAGCTTCAGGTGCCTGCGGGGGCGGCGAACCCGTCACCGCCTATTGGGCCTGCGCTCGGTCAGCGTGGCCTCAATATTATGGAATTTTGCAAGGCCTTTAATGCCAAGACGCAGGAGATGGAAAAAAACATGCCCCTGCCGACGACGATAACGATTTACTCCGATAAGTCGTTCACGTTCGACATTAAGACGGCACCGGCCTCGTACTATTTGAAGAAAGCCGCGAAGCTTCCAAAGGGCGGTCAAACGCCTGGTTTGGCTGTGGCGGGCAGCGTCACCATGGCTCAGGTGCGCGAAATCGCCGAAGCGAAAATGAAAGACCTCAATGCCAACGACATTGATGCGGCAGCCAAGATCATCGCGGGTTCCGCCCGGTCGATGGGTCTTGAGGTGAAGGAGTAGGGCGATGGCGAAAGCTGGAAAAAGAACGCGCAACGCCCGCGAAGGGTTGGATGCCGACAAGCTGTACGATGTGGCTGAAGCGGTAAAGCTGGTGAAAGAACGCGCCACCGCCAAATTCGATGAAACCATCGAGCTGGCCATGAATTTGGGTGTGGATCCGCGTCACGCCGACCAAATGGTGCGCGGCGTGTGCCAATTGCCAAGCGGGTCCGGGCGCAGCGTGCGCGTTGGTGTGTTTGCCAAAGGCGCTAAAGCCGACGAAGCCAAAGCCGCCGGTGCCGACGTGGTGGGCGCCGAGGAACTGGCCGATCAGGTGCAGGCGGGCAATATCGATTTCGATCGCTGCATCGCCACGCCGGACATGATGCCGGTCGTTGGCCGTTTGGGGAAAGTGTTGGGCCCGCGGGGCATGATGCCGAACCCGAAAGTGGGCACGGTGACCAATGATCTGGAAGAAGCCATTAAGGCGTCCAAAGGTGGTCAGGTGGAGTTCCGCGTAGAAAAAGCGGGCATCGTCCATGCGGGCGTCGGCAAGGCAAGTTTCACGGAAGACCAGATCCTGGCCAATGTGAAAGCCTTGGTCGACAGCATCGTGAAGGCGAAGCCGTCGGGCGCCAAAGGCACCTATGTGAAAAAAGTCGCTTTGAGTTCCACCATGGGACCGGGCGTGAAGATTGACCTGTCGAGCGTGATTGGCGCTTAACAGGCTGTGTTTTCGGCGGGGCCTTCGGGTGCCGCCGAAAAGTTGGAAGCCGGATTATTGGCTTCCATCCTGTCCAAGATTGCAGGTGGGTGAAAACCCTTAAGTCATTTGGGCCTGCATGAGACGGGGAGACAAACCGGATAGACCCACACCGTTCCTGGAACGGTCGTGATGTTTTGATGGATTGAACCCTTGGGCAGGCTCGTAACGCCGGTGGTGGTTACGTGCCTTTTGGGCCGTGATTGCCGGCGGCAGGGACTGACTTGGGCGAGAAGCAGAATGGGCGCTTCTCACCAAAACACTGGAGAATGACAGTGAACAGAGCCCAAAAATCGGATCTGGTTCAAGATCTCAACGGCGTGTTCTCGAGCACATCTGTCGTGGTCGTTGCCCACTATTCGGGTATGACGGTGAACGACATGGTGCAATTGCGCGGGCGCATGTCTGAGGTTGGCGCCTCATTCCGAGTCACCAAAAACCGGCTGACGAAACTTGCCCTTGAAGGAACGCCCTGCGATGGCATCGCGGATTTGTTCAAAGGGCCCACAGCGATCGCATACAGCGACGATCCCGTGGCGGCTCCTAAAGTCATGGTCGACTTTGCCAAAGAGAACGAAAAACTAATCGTTCTTGGCGGCGTGATGGAGAGCACCGTTCTGGATTCTGCTGGCGTGAAAGCGCTTGCCTCCATGCCGTCACTTGACGAGCTGCGGGCGAAGATTGTGGGCATGGTGAGCACTCCCGCAACGCGGATTGCAGGTGTCCTCCAAGCACCGGCTGGCCAATTGGCCCGCGTGGTGGGTGCCTATGCGGCACAAGGCGAAGAGGCGTAAGCCGGCTGAAACTGAAACTTATTGGTTCAATCCTGAAGGAAGAAACTGATGGCAAATTTGGAACAAATCGTAGAGGACCTTTCCAGCCTCACAGTTTTGGAAGCCGCTGAGCTTTCAAAGCTTCTCGAAGAAAAATGGGGCGTGTCTGCTGCAGCACCTGTTGCTGTTGCGGCTGCTCCGGGTGCAGGCGGTGACGCCGGTGCCGCAGCTGAAGAAAAGACCGACTTCACCGTTGTCTTGGCTTCTGCTGGCGACAAGAAAATCAATGTCATTAAAGAAGTGCGCACGATCACCGGTCTTGGCCTGAAAGAAGCCAAGGAATTGGTGGAAGGTGCACCGAAAGACATCAAAGCGGACGTACCGAAAGAGGAAGCCGAAGAAATCAAGGCGAAGCTCGAAGGTGCAGGCGCAACTGTTGAACTGAAGTAATTCGGTTTTGGGGACCGGCGGCGGCAAAGCGCTGCTGCCGGTATCCATCAGAGTTTGCCGGTTCTCTTTAACAAGACCGGACGAGATTATGGGGTGTGATGCTGGTGCCCATAGATTCGCAGCATCGAGACTAGATTGCGAGGACATGTAATGGCGAAAGCCGTCAAAGCGCATAAAAGAGTCCGCCGTTATTTCGGCAACATCACTGAAATCGCAGAAATGCCGAACCTGATTGAGGTTCAGAAAACGTCATACGACCACTTTCTGCAAAGATACATTTCCGATGCGGATCGTGTGGAAGAGGGCCTGCAGGCCGTTTTCACATCTGTATTCCCCATAAGCGACTTTTCCGAAACGTCGACGCTGGAATACGTCAAATACGAATTCGAAGAGCCGAAATACGACGTGGAAGAATGCCAACAGCGCGGCATGACCTATGCAGCGCCGCTGAAGGTAACGCTCCGTCTGATCGTGTTCGAAGTGGACGAAGACACAGGCGCAAAGTCTGTGAAGGACATCAAGGAACAAGACGTTTACATGGGCGACATGCCGCTCATGACCGACAACGGCACCTTTGTGGTGAACGGCACGGAACGCGTGATCGTCTCGCAAATGCACCGGTCGCCGGGCGTGTTCTTCGACCACGACAAAGGCAAAACGCACTCTAGCGGTAAGCTGTTGTTTGCCGCCCGCGTGATCCCGTATCGCGGCTCTTGGCTCGACTTTGAATTCGATGCCAAGGACATTGTCCATGTGCGTATCGACCGCCGGCGTAAACTGCCGGTGACCACGCTGCTCTATGCGCTGGGCCTCGACCAAGAAGCGATCATGGAACATTTCTACGACCGCGTGGATTACACCAAGAAGAAGCAGGGCTGGTGCACGCCGTTTGATCCGGAAAAATTCCGTGGGCTAAAACCGGCGCACGATCTGGTGGACGCGAAAGACGGTAAAGTGGTCGTTGAAGCGGGCCGCAAAATGACACCGCGTCTGGCCCGTAAGTTGGAAGAAGAAGGCCTGAAAGAACTTCTGGTTCAGCCGGAAGAATTGGTGGGCCGCTATCTTGCGCTCGACATGGTCAATGAAAATTCCGGTGAAATCTATTGCGAAGCCGGTGAAGAGCTGACCGAGGAAAATCTCGCCATCCTAGAGGATGCGGGCTTCAAAACCCTGCCGATCGCCGACATCGACCATGTGAATGTGGGGGCCTTCATCCGCAACACCATGGCGGTGGATAAAAGCCAGTCGCGCGAACAAGCCTTGCTCGATATTTACCGCGTGATGCGCCCCGGTGAACCGCCGACCCTTGAAACGGCGGAAACCCTGTTCAACGGTTTGTTCTTCGACAGCGAACGTTATGATCTGTCTGCCGTTGGCCGCGTGAAGATGAACATGCGTCTTAATCTGGATGCGGAAGATACGGTGCGCGTGCTGCGCCGGGAAGACATTTTGGCTGTGGTCAAGACCCTGGTGGGCTTGCGCGATGGCCGCGGCGATATTGACGATATCGATCACCTTGGCAACCGCCGTGTTCGCTCCGTAGGCGAATTGATGGAAAACCAGTATCGTCTGGGTCTTCTGCGCATGGAGCGTGCCATCAAGGAACGGATGAGCTCGATCGATATCGATACGGTCATGCCGCATGATTTGATCAATGCGAAGCCGGCTGCTGCTGCGGTGCGCGAATTCTTCGGGTCATCCCAGCTCAGCCAGTTTATGGATCAAACCAATCCGCTGTCTGAGATTACCCATAAGCGCCGCTTGTCCGCGCTTGGTCCGGGTGGCCTCACCCGCGAGCGGGCGGGCTTTGAAGTGCGCGACGTGCACCCAACCCACTATGGCCGGATCTGCCCGATTGAAACGCCGGAAGGTCCGAATATTGGTCTGATCAACAGTTTGGCCACCTTCGCTCGCGTCAACAAATACGGCTTCATCGAAAGCCCGTATCGCAAAGTGGAAGAAGGCAAAGTCACCAGCGAGGTGCTTTACCTGTCGGCCATGGAAGAAGCGAAATACGCCATTGCTCAGGCGAACGCTGAGATCGACGAGAATGGCCAGTTCGTGCCGGACCTGGTGTCGTGCCGGAAAGCGGGCGACTTCCAAATGACGCCGCGCGAACAAGTGGACTTCTTGGACGTGTCGCCGAAGCAGCTTGTGTCCGTGGCCGCAGCGCTTATTCCGTTCCTGGAAAACGATGACGCCAACCGCGCGCTCATGGGCTCGAACATGCAACGGCAAGCGGTGCCCTTGGTGAAGGCGGAAGCGCCGTTCGTCGGCACCGGTATGGAACAAGTTGTGGCTCGGGATTCCGGGGCGGCCATTGCGGCCCGCCGGACAGGGATCGTCGACCAAGTGGATGCGACGCGCATCGTGATCCGGGCGACCGAAGAGGTAGACCCCACCAAATCTCGCGTGGACATTTACAATCTGTTGAAGTTCCAACGGTCGAACCAAAACACCTGCATTAACCAGCGCCCGCTGGTGAAAGTAGGGGACCGCATCAAGGCGGGTGAGATCATCGCCGATGGTCCGTCCACGGATCAGGGCGAATTGGCCTTGGGCCGGAACGTGCTGGTCGCGTTCATGCCGTGGAATGGGTACAACTTCGAAGATTCGATCCTCATCTCCGAACGCATCGTGCGGGATGACGTGTTTACCTCCATCCACCTGGAAGAATTCGAGGTGATGGCCCGTGACACGAAATTGGGTCCGGAAGAAATCACCCGCGACATTCCGAATGTGGGTGAAGAAGCGCTGAAGAACCTGGACGAAGCCGGCATCGTGTATATCGGTGCCGAAGTGAACCCAGGCGATATTCTGGTGGGCAAGATTACGCCGAAAGGTGAAAGCCCCATGACGCCGGAAGAAAAACTTCTGCGCGCGATTTTTGGTGAGAAAGCATCCGATGTGCGCGACACCTCATTGAAGCTGCCTCCAGGCGTTGCCGGGACCGTGGTCGAGGTGCGTGTCTTTAACCGCCACGGCGTAGACAAGGACGAACGTGCCTTGGCGATTGAGCGTGACGAAATCGAACGCTATGCGATCGACCGGGATGCGGAATTGGCCATCCTGGAACGGAACGTTTACGGCACGTTGCAGGAATTGTTGCTCAACAAGCCGGTTGCGTCTGGCCCGAATGACATGGCCGAAGGCACGAAGGTGACGGAAGCCACATTGGAAGAACTGTCGCGCGGTCAATGGTGGCAGATCAGCCTATCGAACGAAAAAACCCAAGGCGAAATCGAAGCGCTGAAAAAGCAATTCGATGAAGGCAAGGAACGCCTCGAGGCCCGCTTCGAAGACAAGGTCGAGAAGCTGCGCCGTGGGGACGAGCTGCCTCCTGGGGTGATGAAGATGGTCAAGGTATTCGTGGCCGTGAAGCGTAAGCTGCAACCGGGCGACAAAATGGCCGGTCGTCATGGCAACAAAGGTGTGATTTCCAAAATTGCACCGATCGAAGACATGCCGCATCTGGAAGACGGCAAGCCGGTCGATATTGTGTTGAACCCTCTCGGTGTGCCAAGCCGAATGAATGTGGGGCAGATCCTGGAAACCCACCTTGGGTGGGCGTGCCACGGGCTTGGCCAACAAATCGGCGAGATGGTCGACAAGGTTCGTGCAAACGGCAATGTTCAGGAACTGGAAGCCAAGTTCAAAGAAGTATATCCGGGTACGGATCTCTTTGACGGCATGGAAGAACCTGAATTGCTGGAATTGGGCGAGGAATTGCGGCCGGGCGTGCCGATCGCAACGCCTGTGTTTGACGGCGCCCATGAAGGCGACATTGTCGATCTTCTGCGCATCGCCGGCCTGCATGATTCCGGTCAGGTTCAGCTGCGCGACGGCCGCACCGGTGAGGAATTCCACCGGCCGGTGACCGTTGGCTACATCTACATGCTGAAACTTCACCATCTGGTGGACGATAAGATCCACGCACGGTCCATTGGTCCGTACAGTCTTGTGACCCAGCAGCCACTCGGCGGTAAGGCGCAATTCGGCGGTCAGCGGTTCGGTGAAATGGAAGTGTGGGCACTGGAAGCCTATGGCGCGGCCTATACCCTGCAAGAAATGCTGACCGTTAAGTCGGATGACGTTGCGGGTCGAACCAAAGTTTATGAAGCCATCGTTCGCGGTGACGACACGTTTGAAGCCGGTATTCCGGAAAGCTTCAACGTGCTTGTCAAAGAAATGCGGTCGCTCGGCCTCAATGTGGAGCTTACCGACAACCAATAATGACGGTCATAAGGTCCACAACAGAATTGAAATGGGGGGTCCCTCGCTTGGTGCACAAAGTGAGTGTTGACCTCCGTGCAAAGGAGACTTGATCTATGAATCAAGAGGTAATGAATCTTTTCAATCCGGTTGCGCAACAGCAGCAGTTTGATCAAATCAAGATCTCACTGGCGAGCCCGGAAAGGATCCTCTCCTGGTCTTACGGTGAAATCAAAAAGCCGGAAACGATCAACTACCGTACGTTTAAGCCGGAGCGGGACGGTTTGTTCTGTGCCCGGATTTTTGGTCCGATTAAGGACTATGAATGTCTCTGCGGCAAATATAAGCGCATGAAGTATCGCGGCATCGTCTGCGAGAAATGCGGCGTGGAAGTGACGCTCAGCAAAGTGCGCCGTGACCGTATGGGCCACATCGAATTGGCGTCTCCGGTTGCGCATATCTGGTTCATGAAATCGCTGCCGTCGCGCATTGGTTTGATGCTCGATATGACGCTGAAAGATCTTGAGCGCATTCTGTATTTCGAAAACTTCGTGGTGATCGAACCTGGTTTGACGCCGTTGAAAGAACGCCAGCTTCTCAACGAAGAAGAATACATGCAGGCGCAGGATGAATATGGCGAAGACAGCTTCACCGCCGGTATCGGGGCAGAAGCCATTCGCGACATGCTGCAGACCGTCGACCTGGAAGCGGCGAAAGAACAGATCCGTCAGGAGATTGCCGAAACCACGTCCGAGCTGAAGCCAAAGAAATTGGTGAAGCGCCTAAAACTGGTGGAAGCCTTCATTGAATCCGGCAACCGTCCGGAATGGATGATCTTGACCGTTGTGCCGGTCATCCCGCCGGAACTGCGCCCGCTGGTTCCGTTGGACGGCGGCCGTTTCGCCACGTCGGACCTGAACGACCTCTACCGCCGCGTGATCAACCGGAACAATCGTCTGAAGCGCCTGATTGAACTGCGCGCGCCGGACATCATCATCCGCAACGAAAAGCGGATGCTGCAGGAATCCGTGGATGCACTGTTCGACAATGGCCGCCGGGGCCGCGTGATCACGGGCGCCAACAAGCGTCCGCTGAAATCACTGGCGGACATGTTGAAGGGTAAGCAAGGCCGCTTCCGTCAAAACCTTCTCGGAAAACGCGTCGACTATTCCGGCCGTTCCGTGATTGTGGTGGGTCCGGAACTGAAGCTGCACCAGTGCGGTTTGCCGAAGAAAATGGCCTTGGAATTGTTCAAGCCCTTTATCTATTCGCGGCTTGATGCGAAGGGCTTGGCCAGCACCGTGAAGCAGGCGAAGAAGCTGGTGGAAAAAGAACGTCCCGAAGTGTGGGATATTCTCGATCAGGTGATCCGCGAGCATCCGGTCTTGTTGAACCGGGCGCCGACGTTGCACCGTTTGGGTATTCAGGCGTTCGAGCCGACCCTAATTGAAGGCAAGGCCATTCAGCTACACCCATTGGTCTGTGCCGCCTTTAACGCCGACTTTGACGGGGACCAAATGGCCGTGCACGTGCCGTTGAGCTTGGAAGCTCAGCTGGAAGCGCGCGTGCTGATGATGTCCACCAACAACATCCTGTCACCGGCCAATGGTAAGCCGATCATTGTGCCCAGTCAGGACATTGTGTTGGGTCTCTATTATCTCAGCATCGAGAAAGACAACGAGCCGGGCGAAGGCATGGTGTTTGCGAACACCGGCGAAATCCAGCATGCGTTGGAATCCGACAACGTCACCCTGCACGCCAAGATCAAGGCGCGTTACGATACGGTCGATGAAAACGGCACCCCAATCCAGACCATGGTGGATGCAACGCCGGGCCGGATGTTGTTGGCCGAACTTCTGCCGAAGAACCCAAATGTACCGTTTGATCTGGTCAACCGTCTGCTGACCAAGAAAGAGATCAGTAACGTCATCGACGTGGTCTATCGTCACTGCGGCCAGAAAGAGACGGTGATCTTCTGTGACCACATCATGCAGCTTGGCTTCAAACATGCTGCCCGCGCGGGCATCTCGTTCGGTAAGGACGATATGGTGGTGCCGGACACCAAGACCAAATTGGTGGACGAAACCCAAGCGCTGGTGAAGGAATACGAACAGCAATATATCGACGGCCTGATCACTCAAGGTGAGAAATACAACAAGGTCGTTGATGCGTGGTCCAAGTGTACGGAAAACGTTGCTGACGAAATGATGGACGAGATTTCGGCCTCCGGTATCGATGAGGACACCGGCCGGGTGAAAGAAGTCAACTCGATCTATATGATGTCCCATTCCGGGGCCCGCGGGTCGCCAGCTCAGATGAAACAGTTGGCCGGGATGCGCGGTCTGATGGCCAAGCCGTCCGGTGAGATTATCGAAAGTCCGATCATCTCGAACTTCAAGGAAGGCCTGACCGTGATGGAGTACTTTAACTCCACCCACGGTGCCCGTAAGGGTCTGGCGGATACGGCCTTGAAGACGGCGAACTCCGGTTATCTGACGCGCCGTTTGGTTGACGTTGCACAGGACTGCATCATCAACGAGATTGATTGCGGCACCGATGGTGGCATCACCGTTGCGGCGGTGATCGAAGGCGGTGAAGTTGTTAGTCCGTTGAGCGAACGCGTTTTGGGTCGCACGGCGGCATCCGATGTGATCGATCCGTCCACGGGCGAAATTCTTGTGGCCAGGGGCAATGAGATTTCCGAGGACAAGCTGGACCGGATTGACGCCTGCGGTGTTCAGAAGATCCGTATTCGGTCGGTTCTTACTTGTGAGGCCAAGACCGGCGTTTGCGCGAAGTGTTACGGGCGTGATTTGGCCCGTGGGACCGACGTGAATGTGGGCGAGGCGGTTGGTGTTATCGCCGCTCAGTCCATCGGTGAACCGGGCACGCAGCTCACCATGCGGACGTTCCACATTGGTGGGACGGCGCAGGTTGCCGACGAAAGCTTCATCGAAGCCAGTCACGACGGGACGGTGAAGATCGAAAACCGCAACGTGGTGAAGGACAGCCAAGGCCAAGTCATTGTCATGGGCCGCAACACGAAAGTGTTGATCATGGACAAGGACGGTGTCGAACAAGCCTCTAACAAAGTGGCGTACGGTACCCGTCTGCGTGTTGATGATGGCGACAAGGTCGAACGCGGCCAACGCCTCGGTGAATGGGACCCGTATACGCGTCCGATCATCACCGAAGTATCCGGCAAGGTGAAGTTCGAAGACATTGTCGACGGCATGTCCGTGAAGGAAGTGGCCGACGAAGCGACCGGTATTTCCAGCAAGGTGGTCGTCGATTGGCGCGCAAGTCCGAAAGGCGCCGATCTGCGCCCGGCCTTGGTGGTTGTCGATGAAAACGGCGAGGTTCTGACCTTGTCGACCGGCAAGGAAGCCCGCTACCTCATGTCCGTGGACGCGATTTTGTCCGTGGAAGATGGGGCGGAGGTGCACTCCGGTGACGTGCTGGCCCGTATCCCGACAGAGGGTGCGCGGACCAGAGACATCACGGGTGGTCTGCCACGGGTTGCGGAATTGTTTGAAGCACGGCGTCCGAAGGACCACGCCATCATCGCGGAAGCGAGCGGTATCGTGGAATTCGGCCGCGACTACAAAAACAAGCGCCGCATCATGATCCGTCCGCAAGAAGAAGATGCCGAGCCGGTGGAATATCTGATCCCGAAAGGCAAGCACTTGACGGTTCAGGAAGGTGACTTCATCGAAAAAGGCGAATACCTGCTCGATGGCAATCCGGCGCCGCACGACATTCTGGCGATTAACGGCGTGGAAGACTTGGCCGCTTATCTGGTCAACGAAATCCAGGACGTGTACCGGCTGCAGGGTGTGAAGATCAACGATAAGCATATCGAAGTGATCGTCCGCCAAATGCTGCAGAAGGTTGAAATCGTCGATGGCGGTGAAACCACATTGATCGCGGGCGAACAGGTCGACAAGTCCGAGTTCGACGAAATCAACGAGAAGGCCGAACGCGAAGGTCACAAGATCGCGTCTGGCGAACCCGTCTTGTTGGGTATCACCAAAGCATCGTTGCAGACACGGTCGTTCATCTCTGCGGCGTCGTTCCAGGAAACCACGCGTGTTCTTACCGAAGCCGCCGTGAACGGCAAGGCCGACCAGTTGATCGGTCTGAAAGAGAACGTGATTGTGGGTCGCCTGATCCCGGCCGGGACCGGTGGCATGCTGAGCCGCATGAAGCAGGTTGCTGTGGAACGCGACGAAGTGATCATCGAAGAACGCAAAGCCGAAGAGGCCGCGGCCTTGCCGGCACCGGAAGAAGCTGCGGCGGAAGCCGTCGCTGCGGAAGCGGCTCCTGGGGGCGATGCCCCAGCAGAAGGCGGCAGCGAAGCGGAATCAGCCGCTTAACCGTCTTCCGCTTACGGAATATTGAAGGGCCTGAGAAATCTCAGGCCCTTTTTTATTGGGCAAGCTCCGCGCGCATCCACATCGCAATCTTCTTTAGCGTCTTGGCATGGGGAGAGTTCTTCGCGAACACGAACCAATATCGTTCGGGAATGTCGATGGACCTGTTCGACAAAGGGCGCAGCCGCCCGTCACTGATCCAATCGGCGGCAAGGGGCAGAAGGGCAATGCCGATTCCGGCACCTTGCGCCACCGCTTTCAGGCCGGACAGATAATTGTCGACAATGATGGGCGCATCGGACGCTGGGGGCAGGGCGATGCCCGACTGCGTGATCAGGCCCCAGGCATCGAAACCGGTGTCCATGCTAATGCGTTTCACGTGGCCGTCTTCATCGGTGGCAAGATCGGCCTGCCCGGATGACACCGGGACAAAGGACACCCGCGTGAGTTCCACACAGTCAAACCCGGCGACCGGCGCCACCCCGTAGCGGATGACCGCATCAAGCCGGTGTTCCGGATTGGTGTGGGACAGGTCTGACAAATGGTTGGTCGAGGCGATTTTGACTGCCCGGCCTTCAAGCAAGTCTTCCATCCGGCCAAGCCTCGGCACAAACACTTCACTGGCCATGAAAGGGAACATGCCGATTTTGAGAGCTGTGTCGTGAGGCACGGCGATGCCGTCAAAAGCCGTGGCCAATTGCCTAAATGCCGGGGCAACGCCCTCGAATAGCGTTTGGCCTTCGGCGGTCAGCGCGATTGATTTTCCGCTGCGGTCAAACAAAGGTGTTTGAGTCCAATCTTCGAGTTTCCGGATTTCGTGACTGATGGTCGACGGCGACACGCCCAAGCTTTCCGCCGCGGCTTTAAAGCTGCCAAGGCGGGCCGCTTCGCTGAACGCGCGGACCCAAGTCAGCGGTGGCAGTTTGGAAGGCCCGGTCATGCCGCAACGTCTGCCTGAGGATTTAAGGTGAGGTGAATTCTGTTCATCCTGGCGTTGAAATTATCCTTTTGTGTCGCGAGCGGTGGGGCCGTAACTCTCACCACATGAGAGCATTACAATATCAAGGTCCCAACCAAATTGAATGGGTCACCGTGGAGGACGTCAAATTAGAGGCCGCCTCCGATGTCATCATCCGCCCCACGGCCGTCGCCACCTGCGATTTGGACTGGGGCATCATACGCGGACAGCTGCCATTTCCGCCCCCCTTCATACTTGGGCACGAATTCGTCGGCGAAATTGTTGAAACCGGTGCTGACGTCTCGCAGTTTAAAATAGGGGATCGGGTGTCGGTCGCGTTTCAACCAAGCTGCGGCCATTGCCAGCCTTGCGGCCATGGACATTCCGCGTCGTGCCGGGATGTGGCGCCAACCTCTATGTTTGGCGTCGGCGCGGTCTCCGGGGATTGGGGCGGCGCCTTCGCGGACCTTATTCGCGTGCCCTTTGCAGATAATATGCTGCTGAAGCTTCCCAAAGATCTGCCTGCTGAATGGTTCACCAGTGTGACGGATAATGTGGCCGATGCGTATCGCGCGGTGGTGCCGTTTATAAAGGAGGGGCAACCGTCTCGCGTTTTGGTGCTCGGAAACTACGACAGTTTGCCGCTTTATGCCGTGGCATTTGCACGGCAGCTTGGCGCGGAGAAAATTACGTTCTGTACACAAAGTGATAAGGCGGCCGATAACGCTCGCAAGTTTGGCGCGGAAATTGAAAAAGTCACAGATTGGCCGGCCAGGGTTTCTGCCCACGACATCTCGGTCTGCGCGTCCCTGGATCCCGCTGCACTTCTAGCCGCCGTCCGATCAACGGCGGCACAAGGCAATTGTACGTCGGTTGGAGTTGTGGTGCAGGATGTGCCGCTGCCCATGGGAGAGATGTATATGCGCGGCATTCATTTCCACACCGGCCGGGTCAATGGCGCCGCGGTGCATGAGGAAGCCGTTGACTGGATCACATCCGGTCTCATCCGGCCTTTTGACGTGGATACGGCCGTGGTTCCGTGGGACGGTGTGATCGACGCGTTGTTAAACCGCCCCGCCGCGAAACTGGTGGCCGTCCGAGATTAACGACATAACCTCCCCATCAGGGCAGGGGAACGGCCTAGGGAGCATTCCTCTTGCGCTCATCCCGGTCGCCCTTTGGCGAACCGGGATCTCGGGAGAAGGCCCATAAGATTCCTGCTTTCGCAGGAATGAGCGGAAGACTGGATGGCTCTTGAAAATGCCCTAGGCGATAGCCCTGCCTCCAGGGGGTGATGACGGCTGGCGGGACTAATCCCCCCGCACCACGATGTTTCGCTTGGGCTTATCCCCCGCCCTCAACAGGCGGATGATCCGGCGGCTGCCGGTCTCTATCTGTGCCACGTGGCCCGTTTCGGCCAGTGCGATAAAGGCAAACTTCCCGTCCGGCGAATGGCTCAGCCAATAGCCTTTGCTGGGAAGTTTGATATGGCCAAGTTCGTCAAAGGCCGTTCCGCCCGTCGTGTCGGTTTCATCCAGCTGGTGAATCGTGGCGACGGCGCCGCAAACCGACCAGATTTCGGCCTCTCCTGGCCGAACGGATAATCCCTGGCAGTGATTGAGACCTGTGAAATCCAAAAACCCAAGTGACGCTGGCCAAACCGGCAGACCGATGCTTCTGGAATGGTCCACGCGGGTGAGCAAGGCGTTGGTTTCGAGGTCCGCCACCTCAAATCCGTTCAGGCCATCCACATGCTGGAAAAACAGATTTTTGCGTGGCGCCAGCGCCGACGGCTGAACAGACGCCGAAAACGCCATGAAACCAACGATCTTGTGGCCCTGTGTGGGGTCGACAATGGTCACCCGCTTAGGCGTGCCCTGGGGTGAAAGATAGACCCGGCGGCCATTGGGATGGGCGATGGTGTTGTGAGGGCGGCCGCCGGTTTCAATCCGCGCCACCACGGCCTTTTGATTGGCATCGATAACCCAATAATGGCCATCGCGGCAGGGCACATAGACCCATCGGCCGTTGGGGGTGACGGCAATGGCATGCGGCTGCGGCCCCACTTTCAACCGATGGCGGATTTCACGGCTTTTTCGGTCGATCCACAGCAGCTCGCCAAATGAGCCGCCCCTATTTTCGAGTGACACGAAGACGGTATTGCCGGCGGCGGCAATGCCATGAGGGTTGGGGCCCACTTCCAGCCGATCCACCCGATCGCCGGTCGCAACGTCAAAAATACCGATATCCGTGCCACTGGCATTGGTTTGCCAAAGAAGCTGGCGAGCGGGCTTTTTGGCGTCGGCGCTTGAGAAAGGGGCAATAAAAGCCAAACAGGCGAGGGTGAGGAAGAGAATTCCCCGATACGCGTCATACATAAGGTGACTCAAATCTGATTCTCGCTGTTTTTGGCAATGCGAGGAGCGGTCAGTCCCCGGTGCCCCTCCAAATTGACCCGCATTCCGTAAAAAAAGCGTGCTATCTTGGGCGTTTCGACGAGGGGAAGTCGGGCGCAAGACTCCCGTGGGGATGGACGGCGTAGAAAAACCGAAAATTCCCCAAAATCAGCCCCGAAACCGGTTGACCTTCAGGTGTGACGCTTATATAACGCGCCACGCATTGGACGGCAGGCCGTAAGCGCTGTGTGCTTATACGCTGCCCTTTGAAAGTCTAATTCGAATTTTTGGTTCATGACCCTGCTTGAGTTGCTTGTGGGGTCCTCTGATTTGAAACGGGTACCGGCAGACCGGAAGATCTCGCCGTGTTTCCTGTTTTTGTGCGTTAAGCGATTGGTAAACAAACGAAAGTTCAGGCATGCCAACCATTAATCAGCTCATGCGGAAGCCGCGGCAAAAACCGGTCGTCCGGAATAAAGTGCCAGCGCTCCAGTCTTGCCCTCAGAAGCGTGGGGTTTGCACGCGGGTCTACACAACGACCCCGAAGAAACCGAACTCTGCTCTGCGGAAAGTGGCTCGTGTCCGCCTGACGAACAGCTTTGAAGCCATCTGCTACATCCCGGGCGAAGGCCACAACCTGCAGGAACACTCGGTTGTGCTGATCCGCGGCGGCCGTGTGAAGGACTTGCCGGGCGTTCGCTATCACATCCTGCGCGGTGTGCTGGATACCCAAGGGGTGAAAGACCGTAAGCAACGCCGTTCGAAATACGGCGCGAAGCGACCGAAGTAAGGAACTGTTAAGATGTCACGCCGTCACAGAGCCGAGAAACGCGACATTATCCCCGACGCTAAATATGGCGACGAGGTGATCACCAAATTCATGAACTCCCTGATGAAGGACGGCAAGAAGTCTGCCGCGGAACGTATTGTTTACGGTGCGTTCGATATCATGGAGCAAAAGACCAAAAACGACCCGGTTAAGTCTTTCCACGAAGCATTGGAAAACGTCATGCCGGCGATCGAAGTGCGGTCTCGCCGTGTGGGCGGCGCGACCTATCAAGTACCCGTAGAAGTGCGACCGGATCGGCGGCAGGCTTTGGCCATTCGGTGGCTGATTACTGCTGCACGTGGCCGGAAAGAGACCACGATGGTGGGGCGTTTGTCAGGGGAGCTTCTTGATGCCGTGAACGGACAGGGGTCCGCGGTCAAGAAGAAGGAAGACACACATAAGATGGCGGAAGCAAACCGCGCGTTCTCACACTATCGTTGGTAACTTTTTTTGGGCCTCAAGGGGGCCGGTAAGGATTATCCGTCATGTCTAGATCGACGCCATTAGAGAAGTACCGAAATATCGGGATCATGGCTCATATTGATGCCGGTAAAACGACGACGACCGAACGTATTCTGTATTACACGGGCAAAAGCCATAAGATTGGTGAAGTGCACGATGGTGCCGCCACCATGGACTGGATGGAGCAAGAGCAAGAGCGTGGCATCACGATCACCTCAGCTGCGACCACCTGTTTCTGGCAAGACTGCCGCATCAACATCATCGACACTCCAGGTCACGTGGATTTCACCATTGAAGTGGAACGGTCACTGCGGGTTCTTGACGGCTCGGTGGCCGTTTTTGATTCTGTGGCGGGTGTTGAGCCTCAGTCCGAAACCGTATGGCGCCAGGCCGACAAATACGGTGTGCCGCGCATGTGCTTCGTCAACAAGATGGACCGCACCGGTGCGGACTTCTATCGATGCGTTGACATGATCGTCGACCGTCTGGGCGCGGTGCCGCTGGTGCTGCAGCTGCCGATCGGGTCGGAAAGCGACTATGCGGGCGTTGTGGATCTGATCAAGATGCAGGCCATCGTTTGGAAAGACGAAAGTCTGGGCGCTGAGTTCGAATATACGGACATCCCGGCGGACCTTGCGGACAAAGCAGCGGAATATCGCGAGAAGCTTGTCGAAACCGCCATTGAGCAAGACGAAGAAGCGCTTGAGCAATATCTCGAAGGCAATGAGCCGGACGAAGAAACCCTGAAGAAGTGCATTCGTCAGGGCACGATCAACCTGTCTTTCGTGCCGGTGCTGAATGGCACGGCGTTTAAGAACAAAGGGGTTCAGCCTTTGCTCGACGCGGTGATCGATTACATGCCGTCGCCGCTCGATGTGCCGGCCATCAAGGGTATCATTCCGGGCAAGGAAGAAACCGAAGGCGAGCGGAAAGCCTCTGACGACGAACCGGCTGCGGGTCTTGCGTTCAAAATCATGAACGACCCCTTCGTTGGATCGTTGACCTTCGTGCGGATCTATTCCGGTGTCTTTAAGTCCGGCAGCGGTATCCAGAACACGGTGAAAGAAAACCGCGAACGTGTTGGCCGTATGCTGTTGATGCATGCGAACAGCCGGGAAGACGTGAAAGAAGCCTATGCCGGTGACATTGTTGCATTGGCGGGTCTCAAAAACACGACGACCGGTGACACGCTGTGCGATCCGAACCATGCAATCATCCTGGAACGCATGGAATTCCCGGATCCGGTTATTGAAGTGGCGGTTGAGCCGAAGACAAAGGCCGACCAAGAAAAGATGGGCGTTGCCTTGAGCCGTTTGGCGCAGGAAGACCCGTCCTTCCGCGTGACCAGTGATGAAGAATCCGGCCAGACCGTGATTAAGGGCATGGGCGAACTTCACTTGGACATCATTGTGGACCGCATGAAGCGGGAATTCAAAGTGGAAGCCAATGTGGGCGCGCCTCAGGTGGCCTATCGTGAAACGGTCGGCAAGGCTTACGAAATCGACTACACGCACAAGAAACAGTCCGGTGGTTCCGGTCAGTTCGCGCGCGTGAAGTTTACCATCGAGCCACAAGAATCCGGTGGTGGCCGTGAATTCGAAAGCCAGATCGTCGGCGGTAACATTCCGAAGGAATATATCCCTGGTGTTGAAAAGGGGATTGCCAGTGTCGCCGATATGGGCGTGCTCGCCGGTTTCCCGGTGATCGACTATAAAGTCACCCTAACGGACGGCGCCTACCACGATGTGGACTCCAGCGTGATGGCGTTTGAGATCGCCGGTCGTGCCGCGTTCCGCGAAGCCGTTCAAAAAGCATCGCCAAAGCTGCTTGAGCCGGTGATGAAGGTGGAAGTGGTGACCCCGGAAGATTACATGGGCGACGTGATCGGCGACTTGAACAGCCGCCGTGGTCAGGTGACCGGCACGGAAGCCCGCGGTAATGCCACGGTGATTTCAGCCATGGTGCCGCTCGCCAACATGTTTGGTTATGTGAACAATCTGCGATCGATGACGCAAGGCCGTGCTCAGTACACCATGCAATTCGATCATTACGATCAGGTTCCACAAGCTGTAGCCGATGAAGTTAAGGCGAAATTCGCCTAAAGCCTCATCGGCTTTCTTTTTGAGTATTGGATTGGCCGTCAGCATACGGAGATTAAAAGATGGCGAAGGAGAAGTTTGAGCGGACTAAGCCGCACTGTAACATCGGCACGATTGGTCACGTTGACCATGGTAAGACGAGTTTGACAGCGGCGATCACGAAGGTTCTGGCCGAGACGGGTGGGGCTGAATTTTCCGCTTACGATGAGATCGACAAGGCGCCTGAAGAAAAGGCGCGCGGCATTACGATTTCGACGGCACACGTTGAGTATGAGACGGAGAACCGTCACTACGCACACGTTGATTGCCCAGGTCACGCTGACTATGTGAAGAACATGATCACGGGCGCCGCTCAGATGGACGGTGCGATTTTGGTTGTGTCCGCGGCGGACGGCCCGATGCCTCAAACGCGGGAGCACATTTTGTTGGCCCGTCAGGTGGGTGTGCCGGCGATCGTGGTGTTCATGAACAAGGTCGACCAGGTTGACGACGAAGAGTTGTTGGAACTGGTTGAAATGGAAATCCGTGAGCTGCTGTCATCTTACGAATTCCCGGGCGACGATATTCCGATCGTGAAGGGCTCTGCTCTTGTGGCGTTGGAAGATGGCGACCCTGCTCAAGGTAAGGAAGCCATTCTGGAGCTGATGAAGGAAGTAGATGCCTACATCCCTCAGCCGGAACGTCCGAAGGATCAGCCGTTCTTGATGCCTGTGGAAGACGTGTTCTCGATCTCCGGTCGCGGTACCGTTGTGACGGGCCGTGTGGAACGGGGCATCATCAATGTGGGCGATGAAATTGAAATCGTCGGCATCAAAGACACGCAGAAGACCACGTGTACGGGTGTTGAAATGTTCCGGAAGCTTCTGGACCAAGGCGAAGCGGGCGACAATGTTGGGTGTCTGCTGCGCGGTGTTGGCCGTGAAGACGTGGAACGGGGCCAGGTGCTTGCCGCACCGGGGTCGGTGACGCCGCACACGAAGTTCAAGGCGGAAGCCTACATCCTGACGAAAGAAGAGGGTGGGCGTCATACGCCGTTCTTCTCGAACTATCGTCCGCAGTTTTACTTCCGGACGACGGATGTGACGGGTGTTGTGACCTTGCCGGAAGGCACGGAAATGGTGATGCCTGGCGATAACATCTCGATGGATGTTGAGTTGATTGTGCCGATTGCGATGGAAGAACAGCTTCGCTTCGCGATCCGCGAAGGCGGCCGCACCGTTGGTGCCGGCGTCGTCGCAAGCATTACTGAGTAATTGGTCGAAGAACAGGCAAAGCCTTCAGCGAAGGCGAGCATGAAGAACAAGGTGTAACATGCAAGCGCAAAACATAAGAATACGGCTGAAGGCCTTTGACCACCGTATCTTGGATACGTCGACACGGGAAATCGTGAACACCGCAAAGCGGACGGGTGCGCGGGTGCGCGGACCCATTCCGCTGCCAACGCGGCTGGAAAAGTTCACGGTCAACCGGTCCCCTCACGTGAATAAGAAAAGCCGGGAACAGTTTGAGATCCGCACGCATAAACGCATGTTGGATATCGTTGATTGGAACCCGCAAACCGTTGACGCCCTGATGAAGCTGGATCTGGCTGCGGGTGTTGACGTGGAAATCAAACTCTAAGGAGACGCTGAAAATGCGGTCCGGTGTGATTGTTAAAAAAATGGGCATGACCAACGTCTTCATGGACGACGGTCGCAATGTGCCTGTGACGGTTCTTCAGCTTGATAAGTGTCAAGTTGTGGGCAACCGCACGGAAGAAAAAGACGGCTACACGGCTGTTCAGCTGGGTGCGGGCAAAGCGAAAGTGAAGAATGTCTCTAAGGCGCTTCGCGGTCATTTTGCCGTGGCGAAAGTTGAGCCGAAGCGGCGTATGGCTGAGTTCCGCGTGAGCCCCGACAATCTGCTTGATGTGGGTGTTGAGATCACGGCTGATCACTTCATCGAAGGTCAGTATGTGGATGCCAGCGGCACGTCGATCGGTAAAGGCTTTGCCGGCGGTATGAAGCGCCACAATTTTGGTGGTCTGGAAGCGACCCACGGTATCTCCATCTCACACCGTAGTCATGGGTCAACCGGCCAATGTCAGGACCCCGGTAAGGTGTTCAAAGGCAAAAAGATGGCCGGTCACATGGGGGCTGAAAAAGTCACCACACAGAATTTGGAAGTCGTAAAGACCGACGTGGACCGCGGCCTGATCATGGTCAAAGGATCGGTTCCTGGCTCCAAAGGCGGTTGGGTGTTCTTGCGGGATGCGGTGAAGCGCAAGCTTCCTGACGGTGTGCCGATGCCGGGCGCCTTCCGGAAAGACGAAGAAACTGCAGCAGCGCCAGCCGCTGAAGAAGCCCCCGCAGAGGAGGCTCCTGAAGCAGCGGCTGAAGAGGCGCCTGCCGCGGAAGCCCCTGAAGCAGAGGCTCCTGCCGATGCGCAGGACGCCGATAAAGAAGGGGACAAGTAATGAAAGCCGACGTCACCACATTGGCGGCATCGAAAGCCGGCACGATCGAACTTGCCGATGGCATTTTCGGGTTGGAGCCGCGTGCTGACATTCTGCACCGCATGGTCAATTACCAATTGGCCAAGCGTCAGGCAGGGACCCATGCCACCAAGGGCCGCAGCGATATCAAAGCGACCAAGAAAAAGATGTACCGCCAGAAAGGCACCGGTAGTGCCCGTCACGGCGCGAAGTCGGCGCCGCAGTTTAAAGGCGGCGGTGTTGCCATGGGGCCGAAGCCACGCAGCCACGCCATCGACTTGCCTAAGAAGGTCCGCGCCTTGGCGTTGAAGCATGCGCTGTCTTCAAAAGCGAAAGCGTCGGAGCTGATCGTTTTGGAAGACGCAAAAGCAGATGCTCCGAAGACCAAAGGTGTGCGCGACACGCTGAAGAATTTGGGTCTGACCTCTGCGCTGATCATCGATGGCGCGGAAGTGGACACCAATATGAGCCTCGCCATTCGCAGCATTCCAAATGTGGATCTGCTGCCGGTTCAAGGCATCAACGTCTATGACATTCTGCGCCGGGACAAATTGGTTCTGACCAAGTCCGCGGTGGAAGCTTTGGAGGCGCGCCTAGCATGAGTGCACGGACCGCATATGACACGATCTTAGGCCCGATCATTACGGAGAAGGCCACCATGGCGTCCGAACACAATCAAGTTGTGTTTCGCGTGCCGTTGGACGCCACCAAGCCAAACATTAAGCGCGCGGTTGAGGAACTCTTCAGCGTGAAAGTGAAAGCCGTCAATACGCTTCGCCAAAAAGGCAAAGTGAAACGGTTCAAAGGTCGCCCCGGTCGGCGTCCGGACATTAAGAAAGCGATCGTCACGCTCGAAGAAGGGCAGACGATCGATATCACAACAGGGCTCTAGGGACCGGTTGGAAACTGGATACGTAAGATGGCATTAAAGACATTCAATCCAATCACACCAGGCCTGCGCGGCACCGTTTTGGTGGACCGTTCGGCGCTCTGGAAAGGCAAGCCTGAAAAGACGCTTGTCGAAGGGAAGAGCAAGTCCGGCGGACGCGACAGTAATGGCCGTATCGCGGTGTGGAACCGTGGTGGCGGTCACAAGCAGCGTTACCGCAAGGTGGACTTCAAGCGCCGTAAGTATGATGTGCCGGCAACGGTTGAGCGCATTGAGTATGACCCCAACCGGTCTGCCTTCATTGCGCTGATCAAATATGACGACGGTGAGCTTAGCTACATCATCGCGCCGCAGCGTTTGGCCCCTGGCGATAAGGTCATTTCCGGCGAACGTGTGGACGTGAAGCCTGGCAATGCCATGCCCATGTCGTCGATCCCGATCGGCACCATCATTCACAATATTGAGATGAAGGCCGGTAAGGGCGCGCAAATTGCTCGGTCCGCTGGCGCCTATGCTCAACTTGTTGGGCGCGACAGCGGCTATGCCTTGCTGCGCCTGTCATCGGGCGAACAGCGCATGGTGCGCGCCGAATGCATGGCCACCATTGGCGCCGTCTCAAACCCAGATCATTCCAATGTGAAGATCGGTAAAGCCGGTCGGAACCGTTGGAAAGGCAAGCGCCCTGTTGTTCGTGGCGTTGTGATGAACCCAATCGATCACCCGCATGGTGGTGGTGAAGGCCGGACCTCCGGTGGCCGTCACCCGGTTACCCCGTGGGGTAAAAGCACCAAAGGGGCTCGCACACGGCGCAACAAAGAAACCACGAAATATATCGTGCGCAGCCGCCACCTGAAGAAGAAACGCTGAGGATAAATCATGGCGCGTTCAGTTTGGAAAGGTCCATTTGTCGACGGGTATCTGCTGAAGAAAGCAGAAACCAGCCGGTCATCTGGACGGAAAGAAGTGATCAAGACGTGGAGCCGTCGTTCGACGATCCTGCCGCAATTTGTCGGTCTGACCTTTGGCGTGCACAACGGCCAAAAGTTCGTACCCGTCCTGATCACGGAAGACATGGTGGGCCACAAGCTGGGTGAGTTTTCGCCAAGCCGGACCTATTACGGTCACGCTGCCGATAAGAAGGCCAAGAGGAAGTAGACGATGGGTAAGAAAGCAGCACCACGTCGCGTCGCGGAAAACGAAGCCTTTGCCGTTGGTCGCATGATCCGGGTAAGCCCTCAAAAGCTGAACCTGGTGGCGCAGTCGATCCGTGGCAAGAAAGCTCAAGCCGCGCTGAACGAACTGGCTTTTTCGAATAAGCGCATTGCCAAAGACGTGCGCAAAGTATTGCAGTCGGCAATTGCCAATGCGGACAACAACCATTCGCTCGATGTGGACGATTTGGTGGTTGCCCAAGCCTATGTGGGCAAAAACTTGATTATGAAGCGGTGGAAGCCGCGGGCGCGTGGACGGGTTGGCAAAATTATCAAGCCGTTCAGTCAGATCACCATTGTGGTCCGCGAAGTAGAAGAGGCAGCCTAATGGGACAGAAAGTAAACCCAATCGGAATGCGGCTTGGCGTGAACCGCACCTGGGATTCACGCTGGTATGCGGATCGTCATGAATATGGCTCCCTGCTGCATGAAGACATCAAGATCCGCAAGATCTTGAAGAAGAAGCTGAAGCAAGCCGGTGTCGCGAAAATCGTCATCGAGCGCCCGCACAAGAAGTGCCGCGTGACCATCTATAGCGCACGTCCGGGTGTGGTGATCGGTAAGAAGGGTGCGGACATTGAAAAGCTGCGCAGTCAGCTGTCTCGCATTACGGACAGCGAAGTTCATTTGAACATCGTTGAGATCCGTAAGCCGGAAATTGACGCCACATTGATCGCGGACAACATCGCCCAGCAGTTGGAACGCCGCGTGATGTTCCGCCGGGCCATGAAGCGCGCGGTTCAATCCGCCATGCGTTTGGGCGCGGGCGGCATTCGGATCAATTGCGCGGGCCGTTTGAACGGTGCGGAAATTGCGCGGATGGAATGGTACCGCGAAGGCCGCGTGCCGCTTCACACGCTGCGTGCCGATATCGATTATGGCGTGGCCACGGCGTACACGGCGTATGGCATTTGCGGCATCAAGGTTTGGGTGTTCAAGGGCGAGATCCTGGAACATGACCCAATGGCGCAAGATCGTCGGGCGCAGGAAGCGCAAGAAGGCGGACGCCCGCCACAGGGTGGTCGCGGACCGCGCGGTGGCGCTGGAAAAGAAGCGGCTTAATCGTCGGTACAGAGATAACTTAGAATTTTGGTAAGAAGACATGTTACAGCCGAAACGAACAAAATTCCGGAAAGCGCATAAAGGGCGCATTCACGGAAACGCAAAAGGCGGCACAACGCTGAACTTTGGGGCGTATGGCTTGAAGGCAACGGAACCCTGCCGGGTGACGGCGCGCCAAATCGAAGCCGCGCGCCGGGCCATTACCCGTCACATGAAACGTGCCGGCCGTGTGTGGATCCGCATCTTCCCGGATGTGCCGGTTTCCAAGAAGCCGACCGAAGTTCGGATGGGTAAAGGTAAGGGCTCGCCGGAATATTGGGCGGCGAAAGTAAAGCCTGGCCGGATCATGTTTGAAATTGATGGTGTGCCGAACCACGTGGCGCGGGAAGCGCTGCGGTTGGGTGCCGCGAAACTTCCGCTTGGCGTGCGCTTTGTGTCGCGCGTTGGCGATAACTAAACCAAGAAGACCGGAGAGCCGTCGTGAATAAAGACGAAAAGTCGAGCGAACTCAGAGGCATGACGCCGGATCAGCTTGAAGACAAGCTGAAGTCTCTGAAAAAGGAACAGTTTAACCTTCGTTTTCAGGGCGCCACCGGTCAGCTGGAAGGCACCGCACGGATCAAGGAGGCGCGCCGCGCCGTGGCCCGTGTGAAGACCATCTTGAACGAAAAGAAAGCAGCCGACGCCGCTGCCTCGAATAACTAAGGAACGAACAGATGCCAAAACGCATTCTTCAGGGGGTGGTCGTCAGCGACAAAACGGACAAGACCGTGGTGGTCCGGGTAGAGCGGCGCTTTACCCATCCGGTGTTCCAAAAGACGGTTCGTCGCGCGAAGAAATATCACGCGCATGACGAAGGCAATGTGAAGAAAGAGGGCGATGTGGTGCGCATTCAGGAATGCAAGCCCATTTCCAAAACGAAACGATGGGAAGTCATTGGCGACGGTTGATCCTGTCTGCGCCCAAATTTGTCGATTTGGTGCGCGACGGACGAGCCCCCAAAAGTATTGAGGTTCAGCGATGATACAAATGCAATCCAGATTAGATGTTGCTGACAATTCGGGCGCGCGCAGTGTCATGTGCATCAAGGTGCTTGGCGGCTCCAAGCGCAAATATGCCAGCGTCGGTGACATCATCGTCGTCAGCGTGAAAGACGCGATCCCCCGCGGCCGCGTGAAAAAAGGTGACGTGCTGAAGGCCGTCATCGTGCGCACCGCAAAAGACATTCGCCGCGCAGACGGCAGCGTCATTCGGTTCGACCGGAACGCCGCTGTTTTGGTGAACAACCAAGGCGAACCGATCGGCACACGGATCTTTGGCCCGGTAACCCGCGAACTGCGTGCCAAGAACCACATGAAAATCGTGTCGCTTGCCCCAGAGGTGTTGTGATGGCTACGAAATTGAAAATCAAAAAGGGCGACAAGGTGATCGTCCTCACGGGCAAGGACAAAGGCAAAAAAGGCGATGTGCTGCGCGTGTTCCCGGAAAAGAACCGTGCGATCGTGCAAGGCGTGAACATTGTGCAACGCCATCAAGCACAGACCCAGCGCCAGCAAGGCGGGATCGTCCGCAAGGAAGCATCGATCCATATTTCGAACTTGGCCCATGTGGACCCCAAGTCCGGCGATGCCACGCGCGTTGGCTTTAAGACACTCGAAGACGGCCGCAAGGTTCGCTTCGCAAAATCATCAGGAGAAGTGATCGATGTCTGAGGCAAGCTATGTGCCACGGATGAAGACCCATTACTTGGATTCCATTCGTCCGTCATTGATTGAAAAGTTCAATTATAAGAACCCCATGATGGTTCCCAAGGTTGAGAAAGTAGTTCTCAACATGGGTGTGGGCGAAGCGGTTGGCGATTCCAAAAAGGTAAAGTCGGCGGTCGAGGCGTTGACCTTGATCTCCGGTCAGAAGCCGGTGGTGACCAAAGCCAAGAAATCCATCGCGACGTTTAAAGTGCGCGAAGGCATGCCCATTGGCGCGAAGGTAACGTTGCGCCGGAACCACATGTTCGAATTCTTGGATCGTTTGGTGACAGTTGCCTTGCCGCGGGTACGGGACTTCCGTGGACTGAATGGCAAGAGCTTCGATGGCCGCGGCAACTATGCCATGGGCCTGAAGGAACACATCGTGTTCCCGGAAATCAATTACGACGATGTCGACACCATTTGGGGCATGGACATCATTGTGTGCACATCAGCGGAAACGGATGACGAAGCGCGCGAATTGCTGCGCGGCTTTAAATTCCCGTTTTCGAATTAGGACAGTTGCCGGTTAGGCATCAGGAGGACGAACGTGGCTAAGAAAAGTTCGATTGAACGTGACAAGAAGCGCCGGAAAATGGCGAAGCAGACGGCGTCTCGCCGCGAGCGGTTGCGCGCGATTGCGAATGACCAAACGCTGCCGCCGGAAGAACGGTTTGCAGCACGTTTGAAATTGGCGCAACTGCCGCGCAATTCATCGCCGACCCGTATCCGTAATCGGTGTGAAGTAACCGGCCGTCCGCGCGGCTATTATCGGAAGCTGCGCATGTCACGTATTGCGCTTCGCGAATTGGCGTCGTCAGGACAGATTCCTGGCATGGTCAAGTCGAGCTGGTAGGAGACCGACATATGTCAATGACCGATCCATTAGGGGATATGCTCACCCGCATCCGTAACGCGCAAATGCGCGGCAAGTCCGTGGTGAACACGCCGGCGTCGAAGCTGCGCCGCCGCGTCTTGGACGTTCTGGAATCAGAAGGGTTCATTCGTGGGTACACGGAAGTGGAACATGCGGGCAATAAGCCGGAAATCGAAATCTCTCTGAAGTATTTCGAAGGCCGCCCGGTGATCAAGGAAATCAAACGCATCTCAAAACCTGGCCGCCGTGTGTATTCCCCGGCGTCGGACCTGCCGCGGATCGGCAACGGTCTTGGTATTGCGATCGTGTCGACGCCCAAAGGTGTCATGTCGGATTCAGTTGCCCGCGACAACAATGTGGGCGGTGAGGTTCTGTGCCAGGTCTTCTAAGGCTTGGGATTGGATGAGAACAACAAGGACATAAGTGATGTCTCGCATTGGTAAAAAAGCGATCCCTGTTCCAAGTGGTGTGACCGTCACGCTCGATGGGCAGAACGTGAAAGTCAAAGGCTCTAAGGGTGAGCTGGATTTGACCTTGGTGGACGACGTAACGATCGAGCAGGGCGATGACGGCTTGAAAGTTGAGCCGCGCAATGACACGAAGCGTGCCCGGTCCATGTGGGGCATGAGCCGCACCTTGGTCGCCAATATGATCACCGGTGTGTCGGACGGGTTTATCCGTGAACTGGAAATCAACGGCGTTGGCTACCGCGCGCAGATGAAGGGCAAGGACCTTCAGTTGCAGCTTGGCTTCAGCCACGAAGTTTTGTTCCCGGTACCGGACGGCATCAAAATCGAATGTGAGAAAAACACGCAGATCAAAATCAGCGGCATCGACAAACAACAAGTCGGTCAGGTTGCTGCCAAGATCCGCGCCTATCGCCCACCGGAGCCTTACAAAGGCAAAGGTGTTAAGTACGCTGACGAATATATCTTCCGTAAAGAAGGTAAGAAGAAATAACGCAGGCATTGTGAGATGGATAAAAGCACAAAGCTCTTTAATCGACGGAAAAACCGGGTTCGGAATTCCCTTGCGAAGTCCAACAAAGGACGTCCTCGGCTGTCTATCTACCGGTCGTCGAAAAATATTTATGCCCAGGTCATTGATGATGTAGAGGGACGCACCCTCGCATCCGCATCGACCATGGAAAAAGAAATGCGCGAAAAAATTGCGTATGGCGGCAACAAAGAAGCGGCTGCCGAAATAGGCAAGATGATCGCGGAACGCGCTGTGAAAGCGGGCGTTGACAAAGTGGTGTTCGACCGGGGTGCCTATCTGTACCACGGACGGGTAAAGGCGCTGGCGGATGCTGCGCGTGAAGCTGGCTTAACCTTTTAAGGAACGGAATCGTGGCACGAGGCGATAATCGCGAAGAACGCGATAGTGAATTTGTAGACAAACTGGTTGCCATCAACCGCGTGGCGAAAGTGGTGAAGGGCGGACGCCGGTTCGGCTTCGCGGCGCTCGTCGTGGTAGGCGATCAGCGCGGCCGCGTCGGCTTTGGCCATGGTAAGGCCCGCGAGGTGCCGGAAGCCGTGCGCAAAGCAACGGAAAGCGCCAAGCGCTCCATGATCCGTGTGCCCCTTCGGGAAGGCCGGACCTTGCACCATGATGTGAAGGGCCGTCACGGCGCCGGTAAAGTTGTTCTGCGGGCAGCACCAACGGGGACGGGCATCATTGCCGGTGGTCCGATGCGCGCTGTGTTTGAAACGCTGGGCGTTCATGATGTGGTGGCGAAGTCTGTGGGCTCGTCCAACCCCTACAACATGATCCAAGCCACGTTCGATGCGCTGAAAAGCTCTTACTCTCCACGCACCATTGCGGCAAAGCGCGGCAAGAAAGTGGGCGAGATCGTGGCGCGCCGTGGTGAAGCTGTGACGGAATACGGCGCCGACGCTTAAGGCGCGGTCTCTGATTAGGGAACAAAACAATGGCCGAGAAGAAGACGCTAAAAGTGAAGCAGACCGGAAGCCCGATCCGCCGCACCAAAGATCAACGGGCAACCTTGATCGGACTTGGCTTGAACAAGATGAACCGGGTGTCCGAACTGGAAGACACACCATCTGTGCGGGGCATGATCCGCAAAGTGGGCCACTTGGTTGAAATTATTGAAGAGGGTGCATAGGTAACCTAAACGCTTTGGCGCCGCTTTCGGGACCGCGCCAGCCAGGTTACCGCCCCACCGATGAAGATGTGATTTGAAGGGCGAACGAGATGAAGCTCAATCAGCTTTCCGATAATAAAGGTGCACGCAAGACACGCGTTCGCGTGGGCCGGGGCGTGGGCTCGGGTAAGGGCAAGACCGCCGCACGCGGTGTGAAGGGGCAGAAGTCTCGGTCGGGCGTTTCCATCAACGGCTTTGAGGGCGGGCAAATGCCGGTCCATATGCGCCTGCCGAAGCGTGGTTTCAGAAAGCCTAACCCATTGAAATACGCCGAGCTGAATGTGGGCCGCCTGCAGCAAGCCATTGAAGCGGGCCGCGTCGATGCGTCCTCGCCCATCACGGAACAAGGCCTTGTGGATGCGGGTGTGATCCGCCGCTTGAAAGACGGTGTTCGTCTTCTCGGTAATGGCAAGATCGGCACGAAAGTGGACATTTCCGTCACGGGCGCCAGCAAAACCGCGATCAGCGCCGTCGAAGGGGCGGGCGGATCCGTCACGATCCTGCCGCCGAAGCGGGTGCCGCAGCCAGGACCCAAAGAGCGCAAGCCGGCGGATAAATCCAACAAGAACTCCGACGGTAAACGCGGAAAGAAAAAAGCCGCGGCCGCGTAAGCGATAGACCAAATTTGGGGAAGGGCCTCACGGTAGATTAGATGGCTTCAGCAGCAGAACAACTCGCCGCCAATATTAATTTCTCGTCTTTTGCCAAGGCGGAAGAGCTGAAGAAGCGGCTGTGGTTCACGCTGGGCGCCTTGGTGATTTATCGCATCGGCACCTATATCCCGCTGCCGGGCATCGACCCGGTGGCCTACGCCCAAGCTTTCCAAAATTTGCAGGCGGGCATTGGCGGCATGGTGAATATTTTCACCGGCGGCGCCGTGGAGCGCATGGCGATCTTTGCGCTCAACATCATGCCCTATATTTCGGCGTCGATTATCATTCAGTTGATGACGGCTGTGTCGCCCCATCTTGAGCAGCTCAAGAAAGAGGGCGAGCAAGGCCGTAAGAAGATCAATCAGTACACACGGTACGGCACGGTGCTGTTGGCCACTGTTCAAGGGTTTGGCATCGCCATTGGTCTTGAAGCCAGTAATGTGGCGGTGGATCCGGGGCCGTTCTTCCGCCTCACGACCGTGGTTACCCTGGTTGGGGGCACGGTCTTTTTGATGTGGCTCGGTGAACAGGTCACGGCGCGCGGTGTGGGCAACGGTATTTCGTTGATCATTTTCGCCGGTATCGTGGCCGAGATGCCCCGGGCTCTCTTCACGACCTTGCAACAGGGCGCGACCGGTCAATTGTCCACCGGCATCATCATTCTCGTCCTCATCATGATCGTGTTGGTGATTACAACAGTTGTGTTTGTGGAACGGGCGCAGCGACGAATACCCATTCAGTATCCGAAGCGACAGGTGGGTAACCGCATGTTTGGGGGCGACAGCTCGCATCTGCCGCTCAAGATCAACACCGCCGGTGTGATTCCGCCGATCTTTGCATCTTCTTTGTTGCTTTTGCCGGCAACGGCAGCGGGCTTGATCGTAACCGGGGGCGATTCAGGCAATGAATGGCTGCAGACCATCGTGCTCTATCTGGGCCGTGGCCAGCCGCTCTATCTGGCGCTATACGCCTTCCTGATCATTTTCTTCTGCTTTTTCTACACGGCCATCGTGTTCAACCCGGAAGACACGGCTGATAATTTGAAGAAATACGGCGGTTTTGTTCCTGGCATCCGGCCAGGTGCGCGCACGGCGGAATTCCTCGACCGAACGCTGACCCGTTTGACGGTGGTCGGGTCGATCTATCTGACAGCTGTGTGTTTGTTACCGGAATTGCTGACATCGCAAGGCGGGGGCGGTGGCTATCTGGTGTTCTTTGGCGGTACCTCATTGCTGATCGTGGTGACCGTGACCATGGACACCGTGGCACAAATTCAAAGCCATCTCTTGGCCCATCAATATGAAGGGCTGATCAAGAAATCGAAACTTCGGGGGGCGCGACGTTGAGATTGATCTTTCTAGGACCTCCAGGTGCCGGTAAAGGCACCCAGGCCCAACGCATTGCCGACGACTACACCATTCCCCAGCTTTCCACGGGCGATATGCTGCGCGCGGCGGTGGCGGATGGCACCGAAGTGGGTAAAAAAGCCAAGCCCATCATGGAACGGGGCGACCTGGTGCCGGATGAGATTGTCGTGGGCATTATTGACGAACGCCTCGGCAATCCGGACTGCGCGAGGGGCTTCATTTTAGACGGATTTCCGCGCAATACGGCTCAGGCACAGGCCTTGGACAAGGTGCTGGAAGCCCGCGGCATGGAACTGGACAAGGTCGTCGAGCTGAAAGTGGATGATGAAGCGCTGGTGGCGCGCATCACAGGCCGCTTTACCTGCGGCAATTGCGGCGAGGGGTACCACGACACCTTCAAAAAGCCCGCAAAAGAAGGGGTTTGTGACCGTTGCGGCCACACGGAATTCAAGCGCCGGGCCGACGACAATGAAGAGACGGTACGCAGCCGTTTAGAGGTTTATCACCGGGAAACCGCCCCGTTATTGGCCTATTACGGGGATCAATCGAAGGTTCAGTCGGTTGATGGCATGGCCGATATTGATGAAGTGACGCGCCAGATTAAAGCCGTTTTGGAGAACGCTTGAATGGTTGACTGGAGCCGAACTTTTCCTATAATCCGCCGCTTCGCGAATGATGCAAACGGCGTAAAGGGATTCGATCTGTTGGGGGACACACCCGATAGAGCGAAGTCTCTGTTTTTTTGTGCATGAACACGCGAAGCAATTAATCAGGAGAGACCGCCGTGGCACGTATCGCTGGCGTTAACATACCGACGAATAAGCGCGTAAAAATCGCGCTCACTTATATTCATGGCATTGGCAACACCAAAGCCGTGGAAATCTGCAGCAAAGTGGGCATTGAAGATGCGCGCCGCGTGCAAGATCTGTCCGACGCTGAAGTCATCCAAATTCGCGAAGTTATCGACGCGGATTATCTGGTGGAAGGGGATCTGCGGCGCGAAGTTGCAATGAACATCAAGCGCCTCATGGATTTGGGCTGCTATCGCGGTTTGCGCCATCGTCGTGGGCTGCCGGTGCGTGGTCAGCGGACGCATACCAATGCACGCACCCGCAAAGGGCCGGCGAAGCCGATTGCAGGTAAGAAGAAATAATACGGGTTTTGGTTCGACCGGCGCCGGTACGCGCCGACGAAATGGAAAAGATCAATGGCAGTTAAAGAAAAGTCACGCGTTAAGCGTCGGGAAAGAAAGAACATCTCTGCAGGTGTTGCTCATGTGAACGCCACGTTCAACAACACGCTGGTGACCATCACCGACGCGCAGGGAAATGCCATTTCCTGGTCCTCCGCAGGGTCCATGGGCTTTAAAGGCTCTCGTAAATCGACGCCTTATGCGGCGCAGGTGGCCGCGGAAGACGCTGGCAAGAAAGCCATGGAACACGGCATGAAGACGCTGGAAGTTGAAGTGACGGGGCCTGGTTCCGGGCGCGAATCCGCGCTGCGTGCCTTGCAGGCCGTCGGCTTTACCATCACCACGATCCGTGATGTGACACCGATCCCGCACAATGGCTGCCGCCCGCCAAAGCGCCGCCGCGTTTAAGTATTTGATCAAGGCCCGGCAGACCCGGGCCGATTGCAAGAAGGCCGCGGACCCCCGACCCCGCCTTCTGTGTTCATAAGGAAAAAGCTGTGATCCAAAAAAACTGGCAAGAGCTTATTAAACCAACAAAGTTGAACGTCGATGGTGGCGCAAACGTTGATCGCGTGGCCACCCTCGTGGCGGAACCGCTCGAGCGGGGCTTCGGCCTGACGCTTGGCAATGCCCTGCGCCGCGTTCTTTTGTCTTCGTTGCAAGGCGCCGCCGTAACGTCGCTGCAAATCGACGGCGTGCTGCATGAGTTTTCCTCCATCGCCGGCGTGCGCGAAGATGTGACGAACATCGTTCTGAACATCAAGTCGCTGGCGCTGAACCTGCATTCCCAAGGCCCCAAGCGCATCACCCTGCGCGCGGAAGGCCCGGGCGAAGTTACCGCGGGCCAAATTACACCCATGGCGGATGTGGATATTCTCAATCCGGATCTGGTCATTTGTACGCTGGACGAAGGCGCCGAAATCCGCATGGAAATGACAGTGGATACGGGCAAGGGCTATGTGCCGGCCGACCGGAACCGCCCGGAAGATGCGCCCATCGGTCTGATCCCGGTTGATGCGCTTTACAGTCCCGTGAAGAAAGTGTCCTACCGCGTTGAAAACACACGGGAAGGTCAAATTCTAGACTATGACAAGCTGCTGCTGACCGTTGAAACAAACGGCGCGGTGACACCGGAAAATGCCGTGGCGTTTGCGGCGCGCATTCTTCAAGACCAGCTTCAGATCTTCATCACTTTCGAGGAACCGTCCGAACGCAAGGTGGAAGACACCCGTCCGGAACTGGAATTCAACCCAGCGCTTCTCAAGAAGGTGGACGAGCTGGAATTGTCTGTCCGCTCCGCGAACTGCTTGAAGAACGACAACATCGTCTATATCGGGGATCTTATTCAGAAAACCGAGGCCGAAATGCTGCGCACGCCGAATTTTGGCCGGAAATCCCTGAACGAAATCAAGGAAGTTTTGGCGCATATGGGCCTTCACCTCGGCATGGAAGTGCCGAATTGGCCGCCGGAAAACATCGAAGATCTGGCCAAGCGCTATGAGGATCAATACTGACGCGCGGAAGCTGCGTTTAGAGTGAGGAGATAAACCATGCGTCACGGGAAAAGCGGCCGCAGGTTCAACAGATCATCAAGCCACCGCAAGGCCATGCTGGCCAACATGGCGGTTGCCTTGATCAAGCACGAGCAGATCAAGACGACGCTGCCGAAAGCGAAAGATCTTCGCCCGGTGGTGGAAAAGCTGATCACTTTGGGCAAGAAGGGCAGCCTGCATGCGCGGCGCCAGGCCCTGGCTCAACTGCCGGATCAGGCGGCTGTCCGCAAATTGTTTGATGTTCTGGCATCTCGTTATGAAGGCCGTTCGGGCGGATATACGCGGATCATCAAGGCGGGCTTCCGCTATGGCGATGCGTCTCCCATGGCGGTCATCGAGTTTGTGGAACGCGACGTGGACGCCAAAGGCCAAGATTCTGGGCCAACCCAGGATATTGACGATGAGGGCGAAGTAGACGCCGCATAGCATTGGTTTCAATGAGAAATTTTGTAAAAAAGGCAGCCTTGGTGCTGCCTTTTTTGTTTCGTCGAATGGACCACGCTACAACCTGTTCAGCTTCTGATCAGCTGTCATGGCCACACTCTATCTGCTGCCACCCATCGAGGAATAAATCTGGGGTAACTGTATGACACGCCGCCTTTTGTCCATCGCCGCCACCATCGGCATATCTGTCGTTGGATTGTCACTGTTTTTCTTCAGGACGGAAGCTCAGGAACAGGCCGTTTCCGGGGAAAGCGTTTCCGCACCGGAGGTGATGCGGGAGCTTCCGGAAAGCCGGGCGCAGGTCCAACTGTCCTATGCGCCTCTGGTGAAACAAGCGGCCCCCGCCGTGGTGAATGTCTATGCCAAGCGGGTGGTGGAACAACGGTCGCCCATCATGGCGGACCCCTTTTTCCGCCGGTTCTTTGGCGATGGCGGGTTCGGCATGCCTCGGGAGCGGGTGGAAAGTTCCTTGGGGTCAGGTGTGATCGTGCGGGATGATGGTGTCATCGTCACCAACAATCATGTGATTGAAGGTGGCGACCAATTCACCGTGGTGCTGTCGGATCGGCGCGAATTCAGCGCCGAACTGATCGTGGCGGACGAAAAAACCGATTTGGCGGTGCTGCAGATCGATCCAGGCAACGAAAAACTGCCTGCCTTGCGCTTCCAGGAATCCGACGGCCTCGAGGTGGGCGACATTGTGCTGGCCATCGGCAACCCGTTCGGCGTGGGGCAGACCGTGACCAGCGGTATCGTCTCGGCGCTGGCGCGGACCCAGGTGGGGGTCTCGGACTTTCAGTCTTTCATTCAGACCGATGCCGCCATTAACCCCGGCAATTCGGGCGGTGCGTTGATCACACTGGATGGCGGTCTTGTGGGCATCAACACGGCTATCTTCACGCGCGGGGGCGGCTCTATCGGGATTGGATTTGCCATCCCCAGCGAAATGGTGGAACGGGTGGTCAATGCCGCCGTCACCGGCGGTGTGGTGGTTCGCCCCTGGCTCGGGGCGGATACCCAGCGCGTCACGTCTGAAATCGCGGAATCGATCGGGCTTGACCGCCCCCGGGGCGTGCTGGTGACGCGCATCCATCCTAAAAGCCCGGCGGCAAAGGCCGGCATCAAGAAAGGCGATGTGATCACGTCGCTTGCAGGCCGGGAGATTTTCGATCCCGAAGGCATGCTGTACCGGATTGCCACGCAAGATGTGAATGCCACGGTGGGTGCGCAAGTGCGGCGCCGGGGGGCACTCAAAGATATAACCTTAAAACTGGCGCCGCCGCCGGAAGACCCGCCGCGCAACATCCAGACGGTGGAAGGGAATAATCCGGTCTCCGGTGCGACGATCGCCAGCCTGTCCCCTGCATTCGCCGAGGAAATTGGCGCAAGCCCATGGCAAAGCGGCGTTATCATCACCAAGATCGAGCGGCGCTCAATCGCGGCGCAACTTCGAATGCGCCCTCGTGATATCATTCTCGAGGTCAATGGGGTGAAGACGCCGACGGTGGCATCGCTTTTGACTCTGTTGGCCGAAGACCGAATGACTTGGGATTTTGTGATTAGGCGAAATGATCGGAACATCTCGGTCACGTTCCGGATCTAACAAGAAGGCAGGCCGTCCATGGCCACATTGTTCGAGGCCGCGGGCCTTTCCGATGATGCGCCACGCCCTTTGGCGGACCGCCTGCGGCCGCAATCCTTGGACGAGGTTATCGGCCAGGATCATCTGCTGAAGGGGGATGGGCCGATCGCGCGGATGGTGGCGTCGGGCCGGTGGGCCTCACTGATCCTGTGGGGACCGCCGGGAACGGGTAAAACCACCATTGCGCGGCTGCTGTCGGATGTCAGCCAGCTCGAATTCGTTCAGATCTCCGCCATTTTCAGTGGCGTGGCAGACTTGCGAAAAGTGTTCGACACGGCGCGTGCCCAGCGCGAGCAAGGAAAGGGCACCTTGCTGTTTGTGGATGAGATCCACCGGTTCAACCGGTCTCAACAGGACAGTTTCCTGCCGCATATGGAAGACGGCACCATCATTTTGGTGGGGGCGACCACCGAAAACCCCTCTTTCGAATTGAATGGCGCGATCCTGTCCCGGTCGCAGGTGTTGGTCTTAAACCGCCTGCAAGATGCGGATCTCGAAGCCTTGTTGGTGCGCGCGGAAGACATGGTGGGCAAGACGCTGCCTCTCGACCCCGACGCGCGCGATCTGTTGAAACGCATGGCGGATGGGGATGGCCGCTATCTTCTCAATTTGGCGGAAGACCTGTTGGAGCGTCACGCCGATGCGCCGCTGGATGCGGAGGCTTTGGTGGCAACCGTTCAAAAGCGCGCACCGCTTTACGATAAAACTCAAGAAGAACACTATAACCTCATAAGCGCATTGCATAAATCGATCCGGGGGTCGGACGTCGATGCGGCGCTGTATTGGCTGGCGCGCATGCTGGTGGGGGGCGAAGATCCGCTCTACATCCAACGGCGATTGGTGCGGGCCGCCATGGAAGACATCGGAATGGCGGATCCGCAGGCGCTCACTCAGGCGATTGCGGCGAAGGACGCATTTGAATTTCTCGGCAGCCCGGAAGGGGATCTGGCGTTGGCCCAGACCGTGATCTATCTGGCCACGGCGCCTAAATCGAACGCGGCCTATAAAGCGTTTGGCGTGTCGAAATCCGCCGCCAAGCAGCATGGCTCGTTGATGCCGCCGAAACACATCCTCAATGCCCCCACGAAGATGATGAAAGATCAGGGCTATGGCGCGGGCTATGCCTATGATCACGAGGCGGAAGACGCCTTTTCGGGGCAGAACTATTTCCCCGAAAACATGGATCGCCAGCAGTTTTACGCGCCGGTAGAACGGGGGTTCGAGCGAGAGGTTGCGAAACGCCTCGAATACTGGTCAAAGCTTCGGGCAACGAAGAACAAATCGGATTAATACGGCATGTGGATGTATCTGGCAGTGGGCGCGGGCGGGGCGGTTGGCGCCATGGCGCGCTACGCGGTGGCCAGTCAAGCACTGCACCTCATGGGGCCGAATTTCCCCTGGGGCACCCTGTTTGTGAACATTGTGGGCAGCCTTGCCATTGGTGTGCTGGCAGAGGCCTTTGCGCTGAAGCTGTCGGTAACGCCTGAAATGCGGGTGTTCCTGATTACCGGGTTTTTGGGCGGTTTCACCACTTTCTCGGCCTTCTCACTCGATGCGATGAACATGATACAGCGTGGAGATACGGCGCAAGCGGCTGTCTATATCGGTGCGTCGGTCGTGTTCAGCATCGGTGCTTTAGTGCTGGGGCTGATGGCCACGAGATGGGTGCTCACATGAGCGGCGTGCAACAAATCGAAGTGCGGGCGGCGGATGCGGACATTCGCCTTGATCGCTGGTTCAACCGGCATTTTCCGGGGCTCAGTCACGGCAAATTGCAGAAGCTGTTGCGCAAAGGGCAGATCCGAATTGATGGAGGTCGGGCCAAGGCGTCTGACCGGGTTGTTGAGGGGCAGGTCATCCGGGTTCCGCCCCTGGACGCCAAAGACAGCGCGGAACGGCCACCTCGAAAGAGCCATCAGCGCTTAAGTGCGGAAGATAAGAAATTTATCCAATCCCTTGTTTTATATAAAAATAAAGATGTTATCGCGATCAACAAACCGGCCGGTCTATCTGTCCAGGGCGGTACCAAGACCCATCGCCATATCGATGGCATGTTGGATGGCTTGAAATTCGGTGAGGAGGAGCGTCCGAAGCTTGTGCACCGCCTGGACCGGGACACGAGCGGCGTTCTCTTGCTGGCGCGGTCGGCGCGCGCGGCGGCCAAATTATCGAACGCGTTTCGCGCGCGCCGGGTGACGAAAATCTATTGGGCCCTTGTCACAGGCGAACCGCCGATCAAGGAAGGCATCATCGATGTGCCGCTGATCAAGGCCGGCTCCACCGCCCAGCAGGGCCGCGAAATGATGATGCCGGATTTGGACGAGCAAGCCGGTGCCCAACGCACAAAAACGGCCTATGAAGTCATCTCGTCGATTGGCGGCGAACTCACCTGGCTTGCCCTCCAACCCGTGACGGGCCGGACCCACCAGTTGCGGGCGCATGCGGCCGCCATCGGCAACCCGATCGTCGGCGACCATAAATACGGCATGCGGCAAGATCTGAACCCGGCTCTTGAAGACCGTCTTCATCTTCATGCCCGAAGGCTCGATATTGAGGACAGAGACCTTGGCTCTTTCTCGGTGGAAGCGCCACTCCCGGCGCATATGAAAAAGAGTTGGGACTTCTTGGGGTTGCACGAAAAGGACGGCGATAACATCAAGCTTTTAAGTGAAGGAGGTCCCTTAAGCGCATGACAAAACTCATCATTTTTGATTGCGATGGGACATTGGTCGACAGTCAGCATGTCATTACGGAAGCAATGAACAGGGCCTTTGCCGCTCATGACCTCGCGCCCCTGCCGCGGGAAATGGTGCGCCGGGTGGTGGGCCTCTCCCTCGTCCAAGCAGTGGCCATGTTGTTGCCGGAGACAGATGAGGCGACCCATGTGAAAGTGGCCGAAGACTATAAAAATGCCTTCCAGCAATTGCGGCAGGATCCGGATCTTCACGAACCGCTTTTTCCAGGGGCGGACGAGACGCTGCGCAGCTTGGCGCAAGACGGGCATCTTATCGGCATGGCCACAGGCAAGTCCCGCCGTGGGGTAAATTCCGTGGTGGAGCTGCATGGCTGGCACGGCATGTTCGACACCATTCAGACGGCGGATGACGGGCCCGGCAAACCCCACCCGCATATGGTGGAGCAGGCAATCGCCGAAACGGGGGCCACAATTGCAGACACAATTATGATCGGAGACACCACCTTCGACATGGAAATGGCACGCTCTGCGGGCGTTGCAGCCATCGGTGTCAATTGGGGGTATCACGCGCCCGAAGAATTGATCGATTCTGGCGCAAAAATTGTGGTTAAGGACTTTGCTCAGCTCTCAAATGCCTTAAAGTAAGGCCCGTGATTTGCCCGCGGAACGCCCCCAATTTTTCCGGTTAGATTTGTCTGAGTAGGGGGCGCGGCGGCGTCGCGAGGGGTCAGATTAAAAAGTAAGGTGCAACACCGCATGCGCGTTATTCGCGGAATATTCTGGTGTGCAACGATTCTGCTTGCAGTATCGGTGGGGGCGATTGCGGTCTTGTCCACCCAAGACCTGAAATTTGCCTCGGGCCACATAGAGCGACTGGTCGGCGCTCAGCTAAACCAAACCATCTCAATTAAAGGCCCTATTCGGGCGGCGCTGTTGCCGGAAGGGGTGCGCGTATCATTGTCGGATGTGGCCATCGACAATGTGGAATGGGGGCTGGAGCCGCACGCGGCGCGGGCCGAACAAGTGGTCGCGGATATCCCCTATAGCGCTTTGGTGAAAGACGGCCTGTCTATTGACCGGCTGCGGGTGAAACGCGCCACCATCTATGTGGAACGGGGGGCCGGCGAGGCCGTCAACTGGTCAGAGCTGTTGACGCCGGGAGACACTTTACCTGTCCCAGAGCGGCTCGAATTCGTGAATGTGGAGGTCCAGTCCTACGATCTATCCAGCACGGGCCTTACCCAGCTGGCCGTGCGCAAGTTTTATACGTCAAGAACGGTTGATGGTTTGTCCTATGATGGACTTGTCAAAATCGCGGGGCTGCCGCTGGAATTTTCCGGCACCGTTGCCGCCCTGTCCCGTTGGCAAGAACAAAAGGCCGCCGCGCTGCGCCTGGTAGGGTCCTATGCGGGCTTTCAGTTTTCATTGAGAGGCCCTTTGAGGCATCCGGCGCAGGGAAATTCTACCTTGTTGGCGCGGGCCGCCCGGGACGGGGGCGTGGAGCATGACGCCTATGCCAAAGCCGGCCTCCCGGATCAGCTGGATGCGCGTTTGACGCTGACCCAAAACGGATTTGATATCGCGGTCACGGCGGCGGAAGGCGTTGCAGATACAGCAGGTTTGACAGGAAGCCTATCGGTTGATTGGACCCCCTTCGAGCGCCCCTTATTGGCGGCTCGCTTGGATTTTGACCGGCTGACGATCCCCGACGGCATGGATCGCGATCAGACCGTTACGTTGGCCGGCATTCTGCCGACGATGCGTCGGACCTTGCGAAACTGGGATGCTAATTTAGTGGTTGCCGCCGATCGCATTGAGGTGGGGGGCGCCGTCATCGAAGCGGCGGAACTCTATGTGGACGCTCACGATGGGCGGGTGCCTTTGGGCTATCTTGATCTGGACCTGGCCGATGGTCATGTGGAAGTTCCATTCCAAGCCTGGTTCGACCCTGTCTTGGCCATTGCCTTTCGTCCTCACATTCGGGAGGTAAAGCTCGAGCGGCTGCCCGCGCTCGGGCGTTTGGCGGTTCCCGTATCTGGACAGGTGAACATTGCGGCGGACCTCAAAGCAGAAGGCGACACGGGGGCCGATTTGTTAGCGTCGCTTACAGGGCAAACCAACTTGCTTATTGGCAATGGCGCCATGGCGACAAACATTGCGGACCAAATGGGAGAAAACGCCTGGAGTGAGATCTGGCAGCTTTTCAGCCATGGCCGCTGGAACCGGGAGGTTCCGGAACAGGAAATGGGGCTGTCTTGCGTTTTGAGCCGCTTTGATTTTGAAGGGGGATTGGCCACGGCCAACGGATTTCTCGTGGAAACCCATCAAGCGGCGACCACGGGGGCCGGTGTGATTGACTTGCGCGACAATAAAATCGATTTCCGATTGTCTCCCCGGCCGAAAGACCCTGCCTTGCTTGCCGCCGCCGCGGATTTACGGGTGGCCGGTAAGCTTGACGCGCCTACTTTAAGCCCGCAACGCGATGTGGCGCCGGAACGCCGGGGGGCCGGTGGCGTGGGGACGTTAGTCTTGTCCGGCGGGGCGCAATCCCTGCTGCCGCTATTGGATATCGACCATGACGGCGGCAGTGTGTGTGCCTCCCAATTCTCGGGGTCGTTTTCCGATGCCTCGTCGGTTGACGACCTGACGGGTGCGGATGTGGGCGGATGACACGCGTTAAGCGTTTCTACAAAGACGTGTCGGTCGGTGATGCGGAGGGGGGCTTTTCCATCCTGTTGGATGGCCGCCCGGTGCGCACCCCCCATCGCAGCCATCTGGTCTTGGCAAACGAGCGCATCGCGGATGCGGTCGCTGAGGAATGGTTGGCACAGGAGGAGGAGATTGACCCTCTAAACATGCCGCTGACCCGTTTTGCCAATTCATCAATCGACCAAGTGGGCGCCGACCCCGGTAAGATCGTCGATCAAATCGTTCAGTATGCGGGGTCGGATCTCACCTGTTACCGGGCGGATGAACCAGAAGCTTTACAGGCGGCTCAAGCGGCGGTTTGGGACCCACTTCTCGATTGGTTCCAGGATCGAACCGGCGCCCGGTTGCTGCCGACGGCCGGTATCATGCCGTTGACCCAGTCTGATGAAGCGCTCCAGGCGGTTCGAGCTTTCGTCTCGGCGCTGTCTGTCCAGAAGTTAACAGGCCTTCATGTGGCCACCACCGCTAGCGGATCGCTGGTGATTGGGACAGCTGCTGGCCTAGGTCATGTGACCGTCGCGGACGCCTGGGCCGCCGCCACCGTGGATGAACGTTGGCAACGCGACCGGTGGGGAGAAGATGCCGAGGCTCTGGACCGGGAGAGGAAGCTTCGGGCCGATTTCGAAACGGCCGTCGCTTTTATTGGCCTCCACTGAACATTTGGTTGAAAATTGCAACAGAGCGCTGATGGCGCTCATTTTTTGCCCGCAAATGCTCAGTTCTTCATTTGCACAAATGTAACAGCAAAAATCGGAAAATCTGGTGTGCACGGCGGTATTTGAGCGTTGGCAACCCCAAAGGGGGGTGCTATGTCAACGTGGCTGACGGGGTCAGGCTGTTAACGCCAACCCCACTCTTCCTTACCCGAAACAATAATGATCAGAGGGGAGAATGAAGGAGATACTTCATCGTCTTGAACTTAAGCGCGCGGAAGCCCGCCTTGGGGGTGGTCAAAAGCGTATCGAACAACAACATGCGCGCGGCAAGCTGACGGCTCGTGAACGTCTCGAGTTGCTGCTGGACGAAGGCTCCTTCGAGGAGTTCGACATGTTTGTCGAACACCGTGCCGTTGAATTTGGCATGCAAGAGAACAAAGTGCCTGGCGACGGTGTGGTGACCGGCTGGGGTACGATCAATGGGCGCCTCACCTATGTCTACAGCCAAGACTTTACGGTATTTGGCGGCTCGCTGTCCGAAACGCACGCCAAAAAGATCTGCAAGATTTTAGATATGGCGATGAATGTGGGCGCGCCTGTCATCGGCCTGAACGATTCCGGCGGCGCACGTATTCAAGAAGGCGTCGACAGCCTTGGGGGGTATGCGGACGTTTTCTTAAAGAATGTGATGGCCTCTGGCGTGGTCCCACAGATCTCCGTGATCATGGGGCCGTGCGCGGGTGGCGCGGTCTATTCACCCGCCATGACGGATTTCATTTTTATGGTGCGCGATACGTCCTACATGTTCGTGACCGGACCGGACGTGGTGAAAACCGTCACACAGGAAGAGGTCACTCAAGAAGACCTCGGTGGGGCAACGCCTCACACTCAGAAATCCTCGGTGGCGGATGGGGCCTTCGACAACGATGTGGAAGCCATTGCGGGTATCCGCCGTTTGTTTGATTTCTTGCCGTTGTCGAACAAGGAACAGCCGCCCGTGCGTCCTGTGTTCGACGAGCCTGATCGGACGGAGATGTCGCTGGACACCTTAGTGCCGGCCAACCCGAACAAGCCTTACGACATGCTGGAGCTGATCACCAAAGTGGCGGATGAAGGCGACTTTTTCGAAATTCAGAAGGACTTCGCCAAAAACATCATCACCGGCTTTGCGCGGGTCGACGGCGCTACAGTGGGGATCGTTGCCAACCAGCCCATGGTCTTGGCGGGGTGCTTAGACACCAATTCCAGCCGCAAGGCCGCGCGCTTTGTGCGGTTTTGCGACTGCTTCAACATTCCGATTGTGACCTTCGTGGATGTGCCCGGGTTCCTGCCCGGCACCAGCCAAGAGCATGGCGGCATTATCAAACATGGCGCCAAGCTGCTGTTTGCCTATGCCGAAGCAACGGTTCCCAAGGTAACGGTCATTACACGGAAGGCCTTTGGCGGTGCCTACGATGTGATGTCGTCAAAGCATATTCGCGGTGATGTGAACTATGCTTGGCCATCCGCGCAGATCGCGGTGATGGGCGCGAAGGGGGCTGTGGAAATCATCTACCGGTCCGAAATCGGCGATGAAGACGCCATCGCCAAACGCACCCAAGAATATGAAGACCGCTTCTTGAGCCCCTTCGTGGCGGCCCAGCGCGGCTATATTGATGAGGTGATCATGCCTCATTCCACGCGCCGCCGCATTTCGCGGGCCCTGGCGATGCTGGCCAACAAAGATCAATCCAATCCGTGGAAGAAACACGACAACATCCCGCTTTAGGTCGGGCCTTGCGAAAAATAAGAGTAAGCGCATGTTCTCAAAAATACTGATTGCAAACCGTGGTGAAATTGCCTGCCGCGTCATCAAGACGGCACGGAAAATGGGCATTAAAACGGTAGCGGTTTATTCGGAAGCGGACGCTGATGCGTTGCATGTGGAAATGGCGGATGAGGCGGTTTTCATCGGCCCTCCGCCGGCAGCCGAATCCTATTTAGTCATCGACAAAATTCTCGATGCCATCAAGCAGACGGGCGCGGAAGCGGTGCATCCCGGCTATGGCTTTTTGTCCGAGAACGCGGAATTCGCCAAAGCCTTGGCGCGGGAAAACATTGCCTTCATCGGACCCAATGTGGACGCGATCGCCGCCATGGGCGACAAGATCGAATCCAAAAAGATTGCGCAAAATGCGGGCGTGAACACCATCCCGGGTTTCCTGGGCGCTATTCCGGATGCGGACGAAGCGGTGCGCATTGCGAAGGATATTGGCTTCCCGGTGATGATCAAAGCCTCTGCTGGCGGCGGCGGGAAAGGCTTGCGCGTTGCCCACAATGAAGAAGAGGTCGCGCAAGGGTTTGAGTCCGCCATGAACGAAGCCCGTGCGAGTTTCGGCGATGACCGGACTTTTATCGAGAAGTTCGCCATTGAGCCGCGCCATATCGAAATCCAAGTTATGGCCGACAAGCATGGCAATGCGATCTATCTGGCGGAGCGGGAATGTTCCATCCAACGACGCCACCAAAAGGTGATTGAGGAAGCGCCAAGCCCCTTTATCGACGCGGCCACACGCCAGGCCATGGGCGAGCAAGCAGTCGCGCTGGCGAAAGCGGTGGGGTACGAATCCGCGGGCACCGTTGAATTCATTGTCGATAAGGACCGCAATTTCTACTTCCTGGAAATGAACACCCGCTTGCAGGTGGAACATCCGGTGACGGAGCTTATTACCGGCTATGACCTGGTCGAGCAGATGATCCGCGTGGCTGCCGGCGAAAAGCTCACCATCACCCAAGACGATGTTCAGGTAAAAGGGTGGGCGATGGAATCCCGTATCTATGCGGAGGACCCCTTCCGGAATTTCCTACCGTCGATCGGCCGTTTGGTACGCTATAGCCCACCGCCGGAATCAGACGAAAACGGGCGGCGCGTGCGCAATGACACGGGCGTGCAGGAAGGGGGCGAGATCTCTCTTTACTATGACCCGATGATCGCCAAGCTTTGTGTGCACGCGGAAGACCGCGATGCCGCCATAGAACATATGGGCAATGCGCTGGACGAATTTTTCGTGGACGGCATTCAGCACAATATTCCCTTCCTCAATGCCGTGATGAGCCACCCGCGCTTCAAAAGCGGGGACTTCACCACGGGCTTTATCGCCGAAGAATTTCCCGATGGCTTCGAAGGCGCGGAGCTGAGCGAAACCACCCGTGAGATTCTTGTGGCCGTGGCCGCGCGCGCCCATGCCACCATGGCGACCCGTGCGGCTCAGATCAGCGGACAATTGCATGATGGCTTTGGGGGAGAGGACGAACGGCAAAACTGGGTCGTCACCATCGACGGCAAAAACTACGAGATCAACATTGGTGCAGACGATATTGCCGATGAAGATTTGGAAGTGGATGTTTTGCCCCGATGGGAAGCGGACCGTGCGCGCCATCTGGTGGTGACCGGTGAATGGACGCCGGGGCAGCCGCTGTTCCGGGGCCAAGTGAATGAAAAAGATGTGGCCGTGCAAGTGAAGCCGATCGATGACGGCTTCTTGCTGAGCTATCGCGGAGCTTCCGTGCAAGCGTCGGTGCGCACGCCGCGGGCCGCGGAGCTTGCAGCCCTCATGCCTGAAAAAGTGCCGCCCGACACATCGAAATACCTTCTGTGTCCGATGCCGGGCTTGGTGGTGTCCATCGATGTAGAAGAAGGGCAAGAGGTCAAAGCGGGCGAAAAACTGGCCGTCGTCGAAGCCATGAAAATGGAAAACGTGTTACCCGCGGAACGTGATGGCAAAGTGGCCAAGATTAATGCGGGGCCGGGCGACAGTTTGGCGGTAGACGAAATCATTCTTGAGTTCGAATAGGGCGGCGTCGTTTCCGTCTTATCCCGTGCCGGATGAACGACATTACCTGCGAGGTAATTGCTGTCGCTCGCGCCATCTTCTACCAGAATGGTGATTTGTTCAGACAAAAGACCATTCTGGAGGAGCCGTGTTTCCCTTCCGACTTTTATTGATGGTGATGCTGGCCGGTATTGTCATCTATACGGCCATCGTGGGCATGAACCACGGGTGGAATTTGGTGCCGATCTTCTTCGGTGACATGGCCGCTATGAATTGGCCGGGTCAGTTCAATTTCGACTTTATGTGTTTTTTAATCTTGTCGGCCACCTGGGTCGCCTGGCGCAATCAATTCAGTCCAGCGGGCTTAGGCCTCAGCGTTCTGGCCCTGTTTGGCGGCATGTTGTTTCTCTCAATCTATCTGCTCTATCTAACGGGCACTGCAAACGACATTCACGACGTGTTTCGGGGTGAAGCGTAAGCCCGATCGGTTTCGTTGCGGATAACTTGTTTCTCGGCGCGCTGTTTCCTTGGCTTCGCATTTAATAAGGCCGGTGACATCTGGCGCCTTGATACTGATAAATTTATCAGTATTATTGGACCTCTAGTCAGGGAAAGTTCGGGGCCACCCATCAATGGCGGTGACCAAATCAGCATCGGGGAAAGAACGCATATTGGATGCGGCGCTGGACATGTTCGCTGCGCGCGGCTTCGAGAATGTGGGCGTTACCGAAATCGCGGAGGCTGCGGAGGTGTCGCAGCCCAGCATTCATTATCATTTCCGGAATAAGCGGGGCCTGTGGGAAGCCTCGATGCAAAGGCTGGCGGAACGATTGGATGCGACCACGGTCGTGCAAGACAATCTGTCAAAAGCTCTAGATCCGTTGTCCGCGCTCAAAGCGGCCTGTGTCATTCTTCTTCAAACGTCGCAACAATCGCCAACGCTCGGCCGCATCATTATGGCCGAGGGGCAAGTGTCCAGCGACCGATTGGCCTGGCTCATGCGTGAGGTTTACGCGGACAGCTATTACAGATTTCAGGAACTCATCGATGCCTGCATAGAGGCGGGCGCGATAAAACCATACAAACCCCATCAGATCCTCATGCTGTTGCACGGAGCTGCCGTAACCTATTTCAACATGGCACCACTTGTGGACGCGGTATTTGGCGAAGATGTGCGCGCGCGAAAAAACGCTTCGGCCTTCCAGGAATTGTTCATGGACGTTCTGTTCGCCGGACTTGCGCCCGCACAATCGAATACACAAACAAACAAGAAAGGGAGACGCTAATGCCCCGACTAAAGGAAGCGGGCCGGGACGCCAACAATCCGTATGCGAATGCCATTTTCGATCTTTTGTTCGGCGATCGCGACCCGATCAAGGAGCCCGGCACGGCCACGGGTACACCGGGCAATTGGTGGACGGTCTTCAACATCGTACCGGATGCATTTCATCACACCACGGAAGGCTTTCGGTTTTATCGTGATGAAAACCGCAAGATTGATCCGAAGCTGCGGGAGCTTGGTCAAATACGGGCAGGGTTGAAAACCGCAAGATTGATCCGAAGCTGCGGGAGCTTGGTCAAATACGGGCAGGGTTCGCGGTGGGATCGCAGTTCGTATTTTCCCAGCACTGCAAGGCATCGCGCGATGTGGGGCTGACCGAAGATCAGATCCAAGCCATTCCCAGTTGGTCAACGGCGAATTGCTTTAGCGATGTGGAGCGTTGCGTCTTGGCCTATACGGACGCCTTGGTGTTGCAGCGGGGCAGGGTGCCGGAAGCCCTGTTCGATCAATTGAAGTCGCATTTGTCCGATGAAGAAATTTTGGAATTCACTTACATCACCTGCACTTACATGATGCACGCCATTATGAGCCGGGCATTGCGCTTGGAATATGATGACGTGGAAGAACGGGTCGTGGAAATCGCGGCTCCCGACGGCGCTAGCGCCGATGTTATGTCCATGGTGGATCAAAAGGAGGAATAGAAATGGGCTATCACCATTTGGCACTTGCCGCGAAAGATATGAAAGCGACCCATGCTTTCTACGAAGGAGTCATGGGGTTTGAACTTGTGAAAGTCGAAGTCCAACCCATTCCATCCGGCGGATGGGGGAAACATTTCTTCTACCGCATGGATGGCGACGACTCGCGCTTTATTGCGTTTTGGGAACTGCATGATGTTCCGAACCAAGACAAACTCAGTTTTGATCTCAACGCCGCCGCGAATTTGCCCGAGGGGACAAATCACTTTTCGTTCGATGTAAGCACCAAAGAAGAACTGGATGCATGGCGCGATAAATGGAACGCCGCAGGGCTTGACGTGCTTGAGATCGATCATAACTGGTGCCATTCGGTCTACACCCGCGACCCTAACGGCAATATGATTGAGTTTTGTCTGACGACCGGCAGTTTTACGGAAGCTGACCGAGATCGGGCATTGGCCGCATTGGACGAAACTGAGTTCAATCAATCCCCACCGCCGGGCGACATCAAAATGTGGCCGGTTAAAGCGGCTTAAGTACTGACGCCAATGGTCTTGGGTAAACGCGTGTACGGTTTACCCAAAAACATCCGCAAACTGACGTTTTAAGGCGGCGTCGACGTCCGCATAGGTGACGGGCAGCCCCAGATCCACCAGGCTGGTGACACCATGCTGTTGAATACCGCAGGGCACGATGCCGGAAAAATGGTCGAGGTCGGGTTCCACATTCAAGCTCACCCCGTGAAACGTCACCCATTTGCGCACCCGCACACCGATGGCGGCTATTTTGTCCTCGCGACCGGGGCCTTTGTCCGGGCGTTGCACCCACACACCCACCCGGTCGGGGCGGGTTTCGCCCACCACATTAAATTCTGCAAGAGTTTGGATGAGCCACCGTTCCAGATTGGTAACAAAGGCGCGCAAGTCTTTGCCGCGTTTGTTGAGATCCAGCATCACATAGCCCACCCGCTGGCCGGGACCGTGATAGGTAAATTGGCCGCCACGCCCGGTCTTGTAGACCGGAAAGCGGTCGGGGCTCAGCAAGTCTTCTTGCTTGGCGCTGGTGCCGGCCGTGTAGAGGGGCGGATGTTCCAAGAGCCAAACCATTTCCGGCGCCGCACCGGCGGCGATGGCACCGGCCCGCGCTTCCATAAACGCTTCCGCGTCGCGATAGTCTATCTTGTCATCGCTGATACGCCACTCGACCGACGATGCGTCGGTGCTGGAGATCTCTTGGGGCAGGGAGACGGCGCTCGTCATTCTTCGCTTTCTCTTGATGATCCGCCTACGGCGATTTCTTGTGTCGGATAGGCGTCGTTTTCTTCAATGTTCGCGTGCAGCGATTTGAACAGCCACCGGCCGTTTTCTTTGATGAAGCGGTCTTCGTAAGTGCCGATAATCCGAACATATTGAAGGCCGCCGTCCGGCAAAAGACCGGTCCACATCATGAGGAAGCGCCAGGCGCCGGTTGCTTCATCTCCATCAACCGAAATCTGTGGATTCATGACCATATGGGCGGAATTGCGCATGCCGCCCGGCGTGCCCATGGTCGAAAAAAATGCATGCAATTCATCTGGGCCATTGCATGTGATCAGGCCGGGCGCTTCCCATACACTGTTTTGGGCGAACAAGGTGATCACCGTGTCCGGGTTGTGGTCATCATCGCAGGCCGCGCAGTAAGCGGCTTTCAGCTCATAGATCTCGAGCTTGTCTTCAACCTTTTGCAATCGGTCGAGAAGGGCGGCGTCGGTCATCAAAACTCTCTCAATAAAGGGGGTCCATTTTTACCAATCCGTAACCGCAAAGTGGAACCCTGGTTTTCCTAACCAAAGCCTATTGGACGGGGTCAAATTGTCTACAACGCTAAATGCTGTCGGTGTCGAAATATCTGTGGTTCTTGGTAATGCCACCATGCCCATGAAGCAATTGCTGCGCATGGGTCGTGGGGCCGTGATTGAACTCGATTCGCGTGAAGACGAAGAAGTGTGGATTTTGGCCAATAATCGGGTCGTCGCCCGTGGAGAAATCATGGTCCAAGGCGACAAATTGGCCGTTTCGGTGACCGAAACACTGAAAGTGACCGATCAGATCTCTGTACGCTAACCGGCGTCCCGACTAAAATCTCTCCTGTAACTCCCGTTTTTGGGACAAAAACACAGTAAATAACTGTGATACATATCGATTTTTCCGTTTACGACTTGAAATCGTAATTGTACACTAACAAATGTTATTATCATCGACTATCACATATAGTTAGTGTGAAATAGGCGGAAAAGACTCCGTCTGTCGATTCAGGAGAGTGCACGCTTAATGTTCCCCATCGTTTTAGATCTGAATCTTTTGCGGGTAGGCCTTGTGGGGCAAGGACGCGCAGCGCTTCAACGGCTTCGGTTGTTGGACGAAGATAACGCGCGCCATGTGCAGGTCTTCTGTGAGGAACGGGACAAAGAGCTGAGCGACACGGCGGGGGACCGCCTGCTGCGCCGCCTTCCCACGCGGGACGAAATTGCCGGTCTCAATATCTTGTTTATCGCCGGTTTGCCGGGCGCCCAAGCGCGGGCATTGGCCAACCAAGCCCGGGAAGAAGGCGTGTTGGTCAATACGGAAGATGTGAAAGATCTGTGTGATTTTCATATGCCCGCAAGCGTACGCCGCGGCGATCTGCTGTTGAGCGTATCCACGGGGGGCGCCTCGCCGGGGCTTGCCCGGCGCCTCAAGTCGACCTTGTCCTGCCAGTTCGGACCGGAATGGAGTGCGCGTGTGGAAGAAATAAGTTTCCAGCGCCAACAATGGCGCGATGCCGGGATGGACCTGCCCACCGTGTCCCAGCGCACCGATGAGTTCATAAATGAGAAGGGGTGGCTGTCATGACCGTCGCCGCAAAATCCGTTATCGATCGCCGTTCCACGGGCGCACCGCGCGCATTCGACATTGCCGATGACGAAACGCTTCCGCCGGAAATCGCGGACCGCTTGGAAGGTCTACAGCGCCAATATGAGGGCGTCACCGGGCTTGAGCTTTTGCAGTCCATGATCACCGATGTCTTTAAGGATGAAATTGCGGTGGTGTCGTCCTTCGGGTCGGAATCGGCGGTGCTGCTGCATTTGGCGGCGCAAGTGGACCCGACAGTGCCGGTCATCTTCCTCAACACGGGCAAATTGTTCGGGGAAACCCTGCGCTATCGCGACCGGTTACAAGAAGCCATCGGCCTGACCGACATTCGTGCCATTGGCCCGCACCCCAGTGACGAGAATGAATATGATCCGGACGGTATCTTGTGGAATGAAGATCCGGACAAATGCTGTCACTTCCGGAAAGTGCTGCCGTTGAAACGCGCCCTGAAAGGCTTCTCGGCGCAAATCACCGGGCGTAAGCGGTTCCAGACCGGCGCGCGCGCAGCGATGAAAACCATCGAATACAGCGATGGCCGCTTTAAAATCAATCCGCTCGCCAATTGGGGGCTGGAAGAATTGCAACGCTATGTGGATCGGTACAAAATACCGCAACACCCCCTTGTAAAAGATGGCTATTTGTCCATCGGTTGCATGCCGTGTACGGATCGTGTGAAGGAAGGCGGCGACTATCGGTCCGGCCGCTGGTCCGGCCTCGACAAAGACGAATGCGGTATTCACGGTCCGAGCCTGACGGACGGCGAAGGCATTTGACACACGCCCTTTTAATTCGTTTGCTGAGGATGCCGGTCGGATGTCCAGATATTCTTGGCATGGCGTAAGAGCCCCCGAAACATCCTAAAATAGGGGGCGGGCAGGGCCGTTGGATCTCTTTCATCGCTAAAACTTAACATCCCTTAAGATCTCCCGATTATTGATGGTTTTGGGCCACGAAACGCTTCACAAGCGGGTCGGGATTTGCTACACGCTCAAGCCTTATGCGGTCGTGGCGGAACTGGTAGACGCGCAGCGTTGAGGTCGCTGTGGGGTAAAACCCGTGGAAGTTCGAGTCTTCTCGACCGCACCATACATGCCAGCTTTACAAATCGGTCTGGTTGGCGGCGTACAGGATCGTGGCTCTGTTCTTTATTCGAAGAACACCCATGTCCTTCCGCTGAAGGCCTCTATCGAACGACCCCATGCGGGAGGGCCAGGAAACATGACCGAAAACCTGAACGTCGCCCCACCGCCATCGTCTGATTCCCCCCAGAATGCGGAAGCCCTGTCACCGGATTTCGTCCGTGGTGTCATCGATGCGCTGGACAGCGGAAACGAAACCGCGGTGCGTCATCAAACGGCGGATCTTCATGCAGCCGATTTGGCCGACCTGATCAGTCTCGTTCGTCCGGATGAACGGCGAGAACTCATTCGGGTGCTGGGCGCGACGCTCGACCCGACCGTTCTGACGGAACTGGAAGAGGGGATTCGCGATGAGGTGCTGCCGCTCATCAAGGCCGAAAACATTGCCAAGGCCGTCGAAGTCTTGGAATCGGACGATGCGGTTTACCTGTTGGAGGATTTGGACGAGACGCGCCAACGCGAAATCCTTGAACACGTTTCTGAAGCGGACAGGGCTGCCGTCGAATATAGCCTTCAGTATCCGGAAAATAGCGCCGGCCGCCTCATGCAGCGGCAAATCATTACGGTGCCGCCGTTTTGGACCGTCGGCCAAACCATCGACTATATGCGCGAAACGGAAGACCTGCCGGTGGAGTTTCTGCATGTCTTTGTGGTGGACCCGGCCTTTCATCCGTTGGGCACCGTGCCCACCAGCCGAATTTTACGGACGAAGCGGCCTGTGAAAATCGGCGACATCATGGACCCCGATCCGATCCTCATTCCCGCCGCCATGGACGAGGAAGACGTCGCCTATCAGTTCGAGCAATATCACCTTTATTCGGCCCCCGTGGTGGATGAAAACAGCCGTCTGTGCGGCATGATCACCGTGGACGATGTGGTGGGGGTCATTCAGGAAACCAACGAAGCGGACATCTTGCAATTGGGCGGGGTGAACGAAGAAGCCGAGGTGACGGACACGGTGCTGACCACCACGCGTCAGCGCTTCAGCTGGCTTTTTGTGAACCTCCTCACAGCCATTCTCGCCTCCATCGTGATTGCGTTTTTCGATGCCACCATCGAGCAACTCGTGGCGCTAGCCGTATTGATGCCGATTGTGGCCAGCATGGGCGGCAATGCGGGGACGCAGACCCTGACCATCGCCGTGCGGGCCCTCGCAACCAAGGAGCTGACGCCCACCAATACGCTGCGGGTAATTGGCCGCGAAACCATGGTGGGCTTCTTGAATGGTATCGTCTTCGCCCTATTGTTGGGCATCGTGGGCGGGTTTTGGTTCCAAAGCTTGGATTTGGGCATTGTTTTGGCCGCGGCCATGCTCATCAACCTCCTTTTCGCCGGATTAGCGGGCATTTTAATCCCCATTTCCCTGCAAAGATTTGGGGTCGATCCTGCCGTTGCGTCCACCGTTTTTGTCACCACTGTGACGGATGTGGTTGGTTTTTTTGTGTTTTTGGGGCTGGCGGCGTGGTACCTGTTTTAGGGGATAGAAGCAGCCGTTGAGCCCATACGAGACATCAACAAACCCAAGGCTCTGGCTGTGGCAAGAAGGGATCGTTGAGTTTCGTGTTTAAGAACGTTTTGGCTGCTGCCGTTATCACCTTTGCATCTTTATCCGCGTCTTTGTCTGCGTCGACCGCACCGAGTTTTGCGCAACAATGGCGCGCCTTGCAGCCGCTCGATACCGGTCGCGCTCGGGCCGGTGTCGCCATGGTCGATGGCGAAATTTACGTCGCCGGCGGTTCCGGATTAACGGGGCCGGAAGACGCCTTCGAAGTGCTGGATCCCATCGGCGAACATTGGCGGCCTCTGCCCTCAATGCCCACGGGCCGCGAACACTTCGGGATGGCGGCGCTTGGCAAGGAGCTCTACATCGTTGGCGGCTTTACCTCCAACAGCAATAACCAGCCAACACGTACGGTTCAGATCTTCAACACGGTCACGCAAAGCTGGCGCAATGGCGCGAACATGCCCGGCGTGCGCTCCGGTCACTCTGTCGTGTCCCATAACGGCAAGCTCTATGTCATGGGCGGGCGGGGCACCAGCCCGCAGGACGTGTATGTCTATGATCCCTCGCGCAATCAATGGCGCACTTCCACGGTTCGGTTGACCGTGGCGCGGGAAAGCATGGCCGCCTTGGTCAATAAAGGACGCATTTTTCTGATCGGTGGCCGCGGCCTCACCGGACAAGTAACGGGCCGGGTGGAAAGCTGGGATCCCACAGGCGGGCAATGGCGCCGCCATCGGGATCTCCCCGTGGCGCGCTCGGGATTGACGGCGGCCTCTGTCGGGGGCCGTATTCACGTGGCCGGCGGTGAAAGCCTCAAACCATTGCGCACTTATGCCAATCATGACATCTACAACCAAGGGTCGGACGCCTGGGCCAAGGGCCAAAAACTGTCCAGCCCCCGGCAAGGCCTGGTGTCCGCCGCGGTGGACGGAAGATGGTATGTGATCGGCGGCGGGGCCGGTGCCGGGTTCCTAACGGTGTTCACCCCCAGCGACTTGGTCGAAGTCTACGGTCCTTAAACGCAATTCCAATTTGGACGTCCAGATAAGAGAACAAAATGATTCCAAATGAATATCCGACGCTGAATTTCGATCTCGGCGAGACGGCCGATATGTTACGGGACACTGTCCGCAGCTTTACGTCCGACAACATTACACCGCGTGCGGACGACATCGACAGCACCAACGAGTTTCCGCGCGACCTGTGGCCCAAGCTTGGGGAATTGGGGCTGTTGGGCGTCACAGTGGAAGAAGAATTTGGCGGCGCCGGCATGGGCTATCTGGAACATGCCGTGATCATGGAAGAAATCTCTCGTGGTTCGGCATCGGTGGGGTTGTCTTACAGCGCCCATTCCAATCTCTGCGTCAATCAGATCCGCCGCTGGGCAACGGAGGACCAAAAACGCAAATTCCTGCCGAAGCTGATTTCGGGCGAGCATCTTGGCGCCCTTGCCATGAGCGAGCCTGGCGCTGGCTCCGATGTGGTGTCCATGAAATTGCGCGCCGATAAAAAAGGCGACCGCTATGTGCTCAATGGCACGAAATTTTGGATTACAAATGGTCCGGATGCGGATGTTTTGGTGGTTTATGCCAAAACCGATCCGGAGGCCGGTCCGCGCGGCATCACGGCTTTTTTGATTGAGAAAGGCATGAAGGGCTTTTCCACGGGCAAGAAGCTCGACAAACTTGGCATGCGCGGCTCCGACACCGGCGAACTGGTGTTCGAAGACTGCGACGTGCCGGAAGAAAACATCATGGGCCCGCTGAATGAAGGCGTGAAAGTGTTGATGAGCGGCCTGGATTATGAGCGGGCCGTTTTGTCAGCGGGCCCTTTGGGCATCATGCAGGCCTGCATGGATGTGGTGGTGCCTTACGTCCATGACCGCAAACAGTTCGGCCAAGCCATTGGCGAATTCCAGCTGATGCAAGGCAAGCTCGCGGACATGTACACCACCATGAATGCGGCAAAAGCCTATGTCTATGCGGTCAACAAGGCATGCGACCGGGGCGAGACGGCGCGCAAAGATGCAGCCGGCGCGATCCTTTATGCAGCGGAAAAAGCCACCTGGATGGCGCTCGAGGCTATTCAAGCCCTGGGCGGCAATGGCTATATCAATGACTATCCCACGGGGCGCCTGTTGCGCGATGCGAAGCTTTACGAAATCGGTGCGGGAACATCGGAAATTCGGCGCATGTTGATCGGCCGCGAATTGTTCGCCGAAACCGCTTAAGAACGAGAAATCCAAAAAGGGCTCTGACCCCTTTTTTATCAAGAATGAGAAGACTGAAAGGACCACCCCATGTCATCTGAAGACCCAATTGTCATTGTCGGCGCGTCACGCACCCCCATGGGCAGCATGATGGGTTCCCTCACAGACCTGTCGGCCACGGAACTTGGCAGTGCGGCGATCAAAGATGCGCTGGCCCGTGGAGGCGTGAAAGAAGAGGCTGTCGATGAAGTGATCATGGGCTGCGTGTTGCAAGCAGGGCAGGGGCAAGCGCCGGCCCGTCAAGCGGCTTTGGGGGCGGGCATTCCCAACACCATTCCCACCTCCACGGTCAACAAGATGTGTGGCTCCGGCATGAAGGCGGTCATGATGGCTTGCGATACGCTGGATGTGGGGCGCGCCGATACCATGGTCGCCGGTGGTTTGGAAAGCATGACCAATGCGCCGTATCTGTTGCCGAAAGCGCGCGGCGGATACCGCTTGGGCCATGGCGAGCTGAAAGACCATATGTTCATGGACGGCCTGGAAGATGCCTATGAAGGCAAAGCCATGGGGATATATGCGGAAGAAACGGCGAAAGCCTATCAGTTCAGCCGCGAACAACAAGATGCCTTCGCCATTGCGTCGGTGGAGCGGGCACAAAAAGCCTCCGCTGACGGAACATTCGCAAAGGAAGTGGTGCCGGTCGAGGTGAAAACGCGCAAAGGCGTTGTCACGGTCGAACAAGACGAACAGCCTCAAAAATCGAATGTGGAAAAGATCCCCAGCCTCCGGCCCGCTTTTGTGAAGGACGGTACGGTGACCGCGGCGAACTCCAGTTCGATCTCGGACGGTGGCGCGGCGGTGATCTTGACCCGTCAGTCCGTGGCGGACAAAAACGGTTGGTCCCCCATCGCGCGGATTGTTGGCCAGGCCAGCAACGCCCACGAACCGCAATGGTTCACCACGGCCCCCGTGGGCGCGATCCAGAAACTGTTAGACCGTACGGGTTGGGCCAAAGACGACGTGGACTTATGGGAAATCAACGAAGCCTTTGCGGTGGTGCCCATGGCGGCCATGAAGGAAATCGACATTCCCCACGACAAGGTCAACGTTCATGGCGGTGCCTGTGCCCTGGGCCACCCCATCGGGGCGTCGGGCGCGCGAATCATTGTGACGTTACTGAACGCCATGGAAAAATACGATCAAACACGTGGTGTTGCGTCTCTCTGCATCGGCGGCGGGGAAGCCACCGCCGTGGCGATTGAAAGGGTGTCGTAAGCTGATTGCCATACACCGCGTTCAGCTTCGTGTTGTGAGGGTGCCGTAAAATGGAAGCCAAAACTGTTTTAGTGACTGGCGGGTCCAGAGGCATTGGCCGCGCGGCGGCATTGGCGTGTGCACGAGATGGCTGGAATGTGTGCATCAATTACCGGTCAAACACTGAGGCCGCCGACCAAACTCTTCAAGAGGTACGGGCGGCGGGCGTTAACGCAGTTGCGGTCAAGGGTGATGTTTCCAACGAAGGCGACGTGATTTCCATTTTCGATACCGCCGCACGTGAGCTTCCGCCTTTGCGCGCCGTTGTGATCAATGCCGGTATCGTGGCCCCATCCTTGCCCGTGGCGGACATGACAGCCGACCGCATTCGGCACGTATTCGACGCCAATACCATCAGTGCTTTTTTATGTGCACGGGAAACTGCCCGCCGTTTGCCGACAACAAAAGGGGGCATAGGTGGGGCTGTTGTCTTAGTGTCTTCTGTCGCCGCGCGCTTAGGTGCGCCGAATGAGTTTGTAGACTATGCGGCCTCAAAGGCGGCGCTTGACGCTCTTGCGGTTGGTCTGGCGAAGGAACTGGGTCCCGGCGGGGTGCGTGTCAATTCCGTGCGCCCTGGAATCATTGATACGGAATTACATGCGAGTGTCGGCCAGCCGGACAAGGCGGCGGAGCGCGGAAAGACCGCCGCGCTGGGCCGTCCGGGGGCGCCGGAGGAAGTAGCTGACGCGATTGCGTGGTTGCTCAGTGACGCAGCGTCCTACACTACCGGAGCCATATTGGAGGTCGCCGGCGGACGATGAATTTGATGCCGCCTATAAACAACGCAAAAGATTAGCTAAGATCGCCGAAGTTTCGTAACGGCAAAATTCGTTAGGAGGAAGCGCGTGACAGAAGAAAAAAACAAAGCGCCGATCGACAGCGTTATGGAAACCAGCGCCATGGACCCGGTGGCGCGCGAAGATCCACACCCCATCCTTAAAGATTTGCAGACGACATGTCCCGTCTATCATGATGACGGCGGAAAGATCTGGCTGCTGAGTAAATATGACGATGTACGCGGCATCGTGAATGACCGGTCCCTCTGGCGGCACCCCAGAAATGCGGAAGAAGGGTCGTTTATGCGCCTCTTTGCACCCTCCGACGATCAGCCGCAGGAGCAAATAGCGGAACGCCCCAGCATTTTGTTTATGGATGATCCGGACCATTCCCGCGTTCGGCCACCCATTGCAAAAGCGCTATATGCCCGCATCAATAAGAAAAAGGCGGAGATTGAACAAATCGTCGATACTGTCATCGACAAAGCGCCGACGAGCGGTACGTTCAACATCATCGATGAGATTTGCGTGCCCATCCCCATTCTGGTTATCGCCCGTTTGATCGGCGTTGAAGAAAGCCGGGTGGGGGAATTTCGCGAATGGTCCGAAGCGTCGATTTTGAGCCTAGCGGCGATCCGAACGCCGGAGCAGGAAGAACGCATGATTTGGGGGTCGGACAATCTGTCCGCCTATTTTCATGAGTTGATTGCCCAGCGCCGCGAGACTCCACAAGATGATTTGATCAGTGATCTAACCATCGCTCAGAAGGAAGGCCTCAACCTGACGGATGACGAAATTGAGGTGAATTTGATCGGTCTGCTGATTGGCGGGAACCTCACCACCAGCGATTTGATCGGCAATGGCACTTGGTTGTTCCTGACCCATCCCGATCAAAAGGCGGCTCTCATGAACGATCCGTCTTTGGCGTCCGCCGCGGTGGAAGAAGTGCTGCGCTACGAAGCACCCGTGGGGATCACCACACGGGTCATGTCCGAAGAACGCGAGATACGCGGCTGTCCCATGAAACCGCACCAAGGCATGATGATGTCGCTGCACGCGGCCAATCGCGACCCGGACGTATTCGACAATCCGGATGTGTTCGATATCACGCGCAAGCACACCTCTCACGTGGCCTTTGGGGGCGGGGCCCACATCTGCATCGGCGCGCCGCTCGCCCGCATTGAGGGGCAGCAGGCGTTCGTGAAGATCTTCGAGAAATATCCCACCTTGCGCTTGGCGGACAAGCCTGTGAAATGGCGCGACCTGCCGTTCTTCCGTGGTCAGGAAGAATTGTGGGTGGCGGTGTAAGGCTACCTATGTCGCGTCATCGCGAGCGGATAGTTACCCGCGTGGCGATCCAGGGCCGCTTGGTCGGATCAAGCGGCGCTGGCGTGCGTCGCCGCTCAACGGCTCCTCGCAATGACGACGAAACTCGTCTTACGCCTCCGCCGTTCTGGCCAGGTCGCGTCTCAAATGCTTAGCCGCCTGGGTGTAATTGTAGACCGACACCAGATAGACCAGGGAACACAGGATCAACGCCCACCGAAGCGATTCCGTATCGGGCATGGCGAACGAACTTTGGAAAAGGTCGCTCAAGAAACCGACGGTGGTGGGCCCGAAGACCAATCCGATGATGTTGATGATGAACAGCAACAAAGCAGAGGCCGACGCCCGCATGGCCAGCGGCGCCAATGATTGTGTCATGGCGAAGGTGGGGCCGGAATAGAGGTTCACCGCAAACGCCGGAATTATGTACAGCACCAAGATCACCCAGAGGTAATCGATGCTGAACATGATGACGCTCACCGGCGTTGCGACCAAAAAGCCGATGGCCGGAATCCACATTTGCCATCTGATGTCTTTGGCGCCGTAACGGTCCGCCAGATAGCCCCCCAGAAAAGCACCCACACCGCCGGCGACACCGATGATCAAGCCCAGGGCCGTCCCCACTTCGCCGGACGACATGCCATGGGTTCGGATCAGATAGGCCGGCATCCAGGCGATGGCGCCATAGCCCACAAAGGCCTGGGTTGCGGCCCCTAAAGACAATTGCCGAAAACTCTTGAAGCCCCACATGGTTTTCAGGACTTGAAGGAACGGCACATGTTCCACGGAGCGGGCGTTGGTTTCCGAATGGCCGCGCGGCGGTTCCTTCACGGTCATCCTCAAAAGGATGGCCAGTAAAATGCCGGGAATACCCACCACGAGAAACGCATTGCGCCACCCGAAAAATTCGTTGATCCACCCACCAAGCAAATTGCCGAAGAGAATGCCCACCGGCACGCCGATGGCATAGATGCCCAGCGCCGAGGCGCGTTCATTCGCGGGAAAATAATCCGCCAGCAGAGAATGTGAAGGCGGGCTGCCACCCGCCTCGCCAATGCCCACGCCAATTCGGGCGATGAGCATGTGCCAAAAATTCTGTGCCAGACCGGAAACCGCGGTCATCGCGCTCCAGATGGTCAGGCAGATCGTGATGATGTTGACGCGGTTGTACTTGTCCGCAAGCCGCGCGATGGGGATGCCCAGCGTGGCGTAAAAAATGCCGAAGGCCAGGCCGCTTAACAAACCGATTTGTGTGTCGCTCAGCCCAAGATCCGTTTTGATGGATTGGGCGAGGATGGCCAAGATCTGCCGGTCGATGAAATTGAAGATGTATACAAACAGAAGAACACCCAGCACATATTGCCGGTACGATTTAGAAAAGCTGAACGCCTCGCCAGACGCAACGGCACCGTCCACGGTGGCCGAGGCCGCCCCGGAGGCGGCCGCCGGGGGCTGAGATGCGGGGGCATTGCCTGATTGTAACGTCGCCGGAGGAGTGGACGCTCCGTCCGCGGGCGGATTGGTTCCAGCGCTGGTGGACGCGCCCGGCGCCGCGGTCTCCGGCGTGCCGTCGGAGGGTTCTGATGGATTCGTCATTTGTGTTCGCCCCACCTGAGCGCTTAATGCCCGGTGTGAGCCTGGTGAAGCGCTAAATGAATTGTTTGATCTTGGTCTCGCTCAAATGTACCGCCTTTGTGGGCTGCTGTCATCTGGAAGCGGATGAAATTAATGCGAGCGGGCGCGGCCAACGCGAAAAGACGGGCATAGCGGTTTATTGAAGACGACGATAGGTTGCGCGATTGGTTGGTGTACTGCCATCCGGCAGTTTAACGACCTGTAAGATATCGAGAGATGCGTGGTCGGCGGACAGGATGCGGCTGGCACGCATCAGTTCTTGACCATCCAAAAACGCCGCCGAGTCCAATTGGTCGTCTTTTGGTAATGAGATAGACAAGGAGTCAGCTAAGGGCCCGCCATCAAACGGAACGGGGACACCGTCGGGCTTGCCGCTGAACGACATATCATGGGCGTCGCCCTCGGCATCCACCCAGCTCATCCGAAAGGTGAGGGTGTCGCCGTTCTGAGTGATTTCATACGAGCCCGATTGGGGCGGATCGCCCTGCTCATACTGGCAGGTCGCCACATCCAGCACCCACATGCCCAAGAAGTCCGTGATCATGCTGTCAGTCCCACCGCTTCGGCACTCACGTCCCATAGCTTGCGGCGCAGCGCATCATCATTCGTGTACGGAGAAGGATCGGCCACTTCGCATTGATCGAAATAGGTACCGGTGGTGTCGGCCAAGCTTGGGTCGCTGGCAAGCTTTATGGTTGTAAGCGCGCCTTTCTCGGGCGAGATAAACATAAAGCGCACGGCCAACCGCAAATACCACGGGAAATCGCGGACGATATCCGTTTGAACGGCGCCGGGGTGCAGATAGTTGGATGTGACGCCCGTGCCTTCCAAGCGTTTCGCCAGCTCTACGGCGAACAGGGCATTGGCCAGTTTTGATTGGTTGTAGGAATGGCGCCCGTCATAGCTGTCGAACCCCTTGAAGGTGTCAAAGTCGATCTGTCCTTGTTTGTGCAATGTGGAGCTGACCGTAATAACGCGCGACGGGGCGCTCGCCGTGAGGCAGTCCAACAATAAATTCGTCAGCAGAAAGTGTGCGAAGTGATTGACCCCGATCTGCATTTCGTAGCCGTCTTTTGTGAATTGTTGGGTGTTGGGCAAGGTGCCCGCATTGTTGATCAGCACGTCCAGCCGGTCATATCGGTTCAGGAAACTGTCCGCCAGCGCCCGGACGCTGGCAAATGAAGACAAATCGACAGGTAGGTTGATGGCCGGTGTGCCGCCGGCGGCGCTGATCTCGCGCAAAGCCTTTTCGGTTTTGGCGCTGTCCCGGCAGGCCAGCACAATCTCCGCCCCCTGGGCGGCCAGTTCCCGCGCCGCCACGAGACCGATACCGCTATTGGCGCCGGTGATGAGGATCCGCTTGCCTTGCATTGTTTTCTCCCTCAGCGCATATACCCATTTGAACGAATCCCATCTTCATAGTATTCCCTCAAAAAAACAATTGCCCTGGAAGAAAGTCGTCCATGCCGCCACTTAGCTCCGCCATCAACGCCACGTCTGAGTCGTTTCAAGAAAATGCCGCAGAGATGGCGTCACTGCACAACGATCTGACCACGGAACTTGAACGGGCAGCGCTTGGCGGGGATGAGCGCTCGCGGGACCGTCATGTGTCGCGGGGGAAAATGCTGCCGCGCGACCGCGTGGAGACCCTGTTGGACCCCGGCACGCCCTTTCTGGAACTGAGCCCCATGGCCGCCCATGGTCTTTATGGCGGGGACATTCACGGCAGCGGCCTCATTACCGGTATCGGACGCGTGTCGGGCCGGGAATGCATGATCGTTTGTAACGATGCCACCATCAAGGGCGGCACGTATTATCCGGTGACCGTGAAGAAACATTTGCGGGCCCAAGAAGTCGCATTGGAAAACGAGCTGCCGTGTATTTACCTGGTGGATTCGGGGGGCGCTAACCTGCCGAACCAGGCAGAGATTTTTCCGGACCGGGAGCATTTCGGACGCATCTTTTTTAATCAAGCCAATATGTCCGCCAAAGGCATTCCGCAAATCGCCGTGGTGATGGGCTCGTGCACGGCGGGGGGTGCCTATGTGCCGGCCATGTCCGATGAAACGGTGATCGTGAAGAACCAAGGCACGATCTTTCTAGGCGGCCCGCCCTTGGTGAAGGCGGCCACCGGCGAGGTGGTGACGGCGGAAGCCCTGGGGGGCGCCGATGTGCACACGCGGGTGAGCGGGGTGGCCGATCATTTCGCCCAAAACGATGCCCATGCGCTGTCCATTGCCCGGCAGATTGTTTCTACCCTGAACAAAGAGAAGGCGCCCAACATTCCGTTACGGGAAAGCGTGGAGCCGCTCTATGACCCGGCGGAATTGACGGGCGTGGTGCCCACCGATCTGCGGGTGCAATATGATGTGCGCGAGGTGATTGCGCGTCTGGTGGATGGCTCCGAATTCGATGAATTCAAGGCGCGCTTCGGCACCACGCTGGTGACGGGGTTTGCGCATCTCTACGGACAGCCCATCGGCATTGTCGCGAACAACGGCATTCTGTTTTCGGAATCCGCGGTGAAGGGCGCGCATTTCATTGAACTGTGCTGCCAGCGGCGCATCCCCTTGCTCTTCCTACAGAATATTTCGGGCTTCATGGTGGGCTCGAAATATGAACAGGGCGGCATCGCCAAGGATGGCGCGAAGCTCGTCACGGCGGTGGCTTGCGCGCAGGTGCCCAAGCTCACCCTCATCATCGGCGGGTCCTATGGCGCGGGCAATTACGGCATGTGCGGCCGCGCCTATTCTCCGCGCTTCTTGTTCACTTGGCCCAATGCCCGCATCTCGGTGATGGGCGGCGAACAGGCCGCCAGCGTGCTGGCCACGGTCAAGCGGGACGGCATGGAGGCCCGGGGCGAGGCCTGGTCTCCCGAAGAAGAAGAGAGCTTCAAATCCCCCATCCGCGACCAATACGATGTGGAAGGGCACCCCTATTTTGCGACCGCGCGGTTGTGGGATGACGGTATCATCGCGCCTCAGGATAGCCGCCGGGTGCTGGGCCTCGCCCTGTCCGCCACGCTCAACGCCCCTGTCCCGGACACGAAATTCGGCGTCTTCCGGATGTAATTCCCCCGCCACACTGCGTATATTTCAAGTATTGGCCAAGAAAAACGCGGGTTTGCTTACTATTTAGGCGGGTTTGGCGCTGCCTAACCGTTGGCTTTTAGCGCAAAAACCATTAACCTTAACGAATTCTATGTGGGGTGTTTAGGGGAACACCATGGACTTGTTCACGCGTGTTGGGGCGGCCGTTCTGTTTATTGTAGGCGGCAGTCTGCATCTGTTCGCCATCGATGATGGGCGCCTGTCGGCGATCACCGGCGCCTTCGATGGCATCGGCATGCCCGAAATCACGGCCCACACGGAAACCGAGCCCGACATCACCAGCACCGACCAAACCGCGTCCGACATGGCGTTCGATGCGTTTGACACCATCTCCGATGCCATGGTGGAGCCGGAGGCGGACGCTGCCGACGGCACCGCGGATGTATGGGGCGATCTGTCCGAGCGGGAAGACCCCTTCGCCAAGTCCAGCGTGTTTCCGCGCACCCCATTGTTGCGGTTGAACACCCGGCACCACACCCACAAGATCAAGCGCATCGATTTGGATGATGCCGGCCAGTATCTGGTCACAAGCTCCTACGACAAAACCGCCCGCGTTTGGAAAATGCCGAGCCGCGCGGGCGAAACGCCGGACCTGTTGCGCGTGCTGCGCCCGCCCATCGGGCCCGGCCATTTGGGCCGCATCTTTGGCGTGGCCATGTCGCCCGACGGCACCAAGGTCGCGGTCGCCGGCTGGACCCATTGGGTCGCGGGCATCAGCGAAGAAGATGAATTCCTGTATGTGTTCGACCGGGAAACCGGGCGCATGGTGCACCGTTTCGCGGGTCTCGACGACATTGTGCACGATCTCGCCTTTTCGCCGGACGGGCGCTTCCTGGCGGCGGGCCTGTCGCGCAACGGCATTCGCGTCTTCGACATGACGTCGGACGAAGCGGGGCGCGACAAAGTCGCCAAGGACAAAACCTATGGCGGCCAGGTCTATGGCCTGTCTTTCGCGCCGGACGGGCGGCTTGCCACCGCCAGTTATGATGGGTTGGTGCGCCTGTACGGGGCGGACCTGACGGTCTCGTCACTCACGCCCACCCACACCACCTACACGCCCCATGGCGAACAGCCGCACGATCTGGCCTTTTCGCCCGATGGCACCAAGTTGGCCGTGGGCTATTTCGATCAGCCGGAAGTAAGCCTTCTGTCCGCGGACGACCTCACCGAACTGGACACCCCCAACACCGACGGCATTGCCCTGGGCGACTTGCTCACCGTGCGCTGGTCGAAAGACGGCACCTATCTTTATGCGGGCGGGCGCTGGCGTAATGAAGACGGGCAGCATCTCATCCGCCGGTGGACGCAAGACGGTCAAGGCCCGTACGAGGATCTGGTGGCCGGCGCGCACACCGTGCTGGATCTGCATGAATGGGGGCAGGGCGGCCTCGTCTTTGCCGCGGCGGACCCGACGGTCGCCGCCTTCGATGGTCTTGGCAACCGCGCCATGCCGCCACTGCCGCTGGCCGCAAGCTGGCTTGCCGCGCCGGACACAACCCTTGATGTGAGCCATGACGGCGCGGAAATGACGCTCACCTATGGTCAGGGGCCAGACAGGCTGTCTCTCGGTTTCAATGTGCATCGCCGCCGCCTCGACCTCGACATGGGCGATGATGATTACGCCGCCGATGAAGACGACATTGTGGGCACCGTGTCGCTCACCGATAATGCGTCCACGGACGACCTCACGGCGCTGGACAACGACATAGAGGTAACCGGCTGGCAAAACGGCCCCACGCCGCGCATCAATGGCGAACCGATCTATCTGCCCAATGGGGAATGGTCGCGCGCCATGGCCCTGGCGCCCGATGGCGGACATGTGTTGCTGGGCACCGAAAAGAATTTGCGCTATTACAACGCCGCCGCCAAACAGCTCTGGCAGGTGAAGGCGCCGGGCGCCGCCCTGCATGTGGCGGTGACGCGCGACGGCAAGAAGGCGGTGGCGGCCTATCATGACGGCACCATTCGCTGGCACCGCTTAAGCGATGGCCGCGAGCTGTTCGCGCTTTATGTGGACAATGATCTGCGCCGCTGGGTCTTCTGGACGCCCGATGGCCTGTACGATGCCTCCTCCGGCGGGGATGATCTGATCGGCTGGCACATCAATCAGGGCGATGCCCAGGAAGCGTTGTTCTACGGCGCCTCGCGCTTTAAGGCGCTGTTCCACAAGCCCGACCGGGTGGCCGCCGCCCTCGACAGTTTGGCGGCCTCGCCCGCACCGTCCCGCGATGCCATCTTGGCGAACCTGCCGCCCGTGGGCCGCATCCAGCAGGTGGGCCAGGGCGAAGCCGGGGCGCCCGTGGTGTTCTACACCGTGACCGCCCCGTCCCGTGACCCGATTGAACTGGTGCGCGTCACCGTGGACGGCCGCACCCAGGAACTGACCGCCGCTGACCTTACCGTCACCGAAGACGGCGCCTTGGAAATTCCGCTGGCCTGCGAACAGGGCGATGTGGAAGTGTCGCTCGCCGCCAAAACCGCCGTCAGCGGCTATGGCGAAGCGGACACGGCAGCGCTGGGCACTCTTTGCAATTTCGATAGTTAATCGGACGCACGCGTCGCGGTTCTTTTTGGCGTCATCCCCGCCGACCGTCATCCCGAACGGTGCGTATGCGCCGATCCGAGGTCCACACCCCCTGTGCTGAAACACGGGTGACGGTGGTTATGGGTCCCAGCCTGCGCTGGGACGACATCAGAGGGGAGGGCACAACCGTAGCCCACCTTCTACCGTCATCGCGAGCCGCCATTTGGCGGCATGGCGATCCATCAAACCACCGCCACGGGTGCGGGGGGCGGGGCAACACCCTTCACAAGATTATCCGCCCCCGTCCCAAATAATTTTCCCTCCAATACTGATCCAGTTCTGACACGGCCGCGTAAACCTCAGTATTACGTCCTCCCCAGAACGAATGGATTTTACATGTTCAAGAAAGTTGCAGTAACCATCGTCGCCCTGTTCTTCGCCACCAGTGCCTATGCGGGCGCCAAGAAAGACATCGTCGACACGGCGGTTGACGCGGGCACCTTCACCACCTTGGCCGCGGCTCTGACCGCTGCGGATTTGGTCAGTGCCCTGAAAGGCGACGGCCCGTTCACTGTGTTTGCCCCCACCGATGAAGCCTTTGCAAAGCTGCCGGACGGCACGGTCGAAACCCTGTTGAAGCCTGAAAACAAAGACCAATTGGTCGGCATCCTGACCTATCACGTTGTGTCCGGTAAAGTTCCGTCCACGGACCTTGCGGGAAAGACACTGGAAGTGGCCACCTTGCAAGGCGCCAATGTAGCGATTGACGCAACCGACGGCGTCACCGTCAACGGCGCAACCGTTACGGCGGCCGACATTATGGCGTCGAACGGCGTGATCCACGTGATCGATACGGTCATCCTGCCGCCGGCAGCCGACTAACCGTCCTTACAATTACCCAAATCTCGCCTCCCCAAACGCGAGATCAGACCTGGCGCACCTCCCCCCATCTCCCAATGCGCCAGGTCTTTCTTTTTTTTAAACGTGCTGACCGTCATCCCCGCCATCCGTCATCGCGAGCCGCCATTTGGCGGCGTGGCGATCCAGGGGCCGCTTGTTCAGATCAAGTGCTCTGGCGTGCATCGCCGGGGTCTTTCAGGCGTCATCCCGGGCGTGACCCGGGATCCATCCCCCCTGTGCTTAGAAACGGGTGACGGTGGTTATGGGTTCCAGCCTGCGCTGGGGCGACATCAAAAGCTGCGGCACCGCCGTGCCTCATCTTCTACCGTCATCGCGAGCCGCCAATTTGGCGGCGTGGCGATCCAGGGGCCGCTTGTTCGGATCAAGCGGCGCTGGCATGCATCGCCGGGGTCTTTCAGGCGTCATCCCCGCTGAAGGCGGGGATCCACTCGCTGTTCCGCTTGCACCTTTCTGTGTAGTTTGATGCGAACCGCGCCGTGGATTGGATCCCCGGTCTCGCGCACTCGACCGGGGATGACATCAGAGGGGAGGGCACAACCGTACCCCATCGTCTGCCGTCATCGCGAGCCGCCCTTTGGCGGCGTGGCGATCCAGGGGCCACCTGCACATGCTGTGAGGGACGGGGGAGCGGGCCGGCCGGGTACACCTATTCCGAAGAAGTCACCTTTTCGATCTTCTCGAACTTACCCAGCCCGCAGGAACCGCGTCGGCCGCCGACGGAGGTGTCGATCACATCGATGATCTGCAAATGGCACAATTGCGTCAGGCCGGTTTTGTAAGCGTAGGTCCCTTCCATGCGCAGCCCGGAACAGCGGTTGCTCAGCCGGTTCAAATAGCGGTCGCCATTCCGCATCGTGAACACCAAATGATAATCATCCAGCGGGCGCGAACTTTTGATGCTGGTGGTGCGGAAACATTTTTCCACATCGCCCGTCAGTCTATAGCCTGCCAGCTTTTCAGGCAGCGGGTCGCCCACCTTGCCAACGGAACTCGCGGAACCCGCCAAGGCGCCAAGCGCGCCAAAGCCAAGGGACACACTGGAAACAAACGCAAGGGTACAGAGCACGTTTTTCATCGGGGTGGCTCCTATCTAGCGTGATCAGGCGAGTGGGGTGAGGCCAATTAGCCGAACGTTCGCCGCCCGGATCACGCGCGTCAAAAAGGATTGAGCTTGGAGCATAACACGCGAGGGCGGGGTTTTATTCGGTTTTAGAGAGGTGAATAATCACAAATTCGTTTTTCAAAGCGGAGGTAGCTGTGGGTGGCGCTTGCGTTTCCCTTTGGGGCTATCATCTACGTTGAAATCTCGACACAATTTAAGTGATTTTGACTTTGTTTCTGGGTTTGCCGCGTTTGCGGAAATGAGAGCCCTTTCGGTGTCCATAGAATCTACTTCCCAGACGACAGCTTGGGTTACAACGAAATCGGGCATCTGTCTCCAATAGATCTGGTAACCTTCTTCGTAGGATTTTTGCGCTTCATGAAGATTGCCTAACGCAGCATGGCTGCAAGCGAGAAAAATATGCGCCCAAGGGTAATCTTCTTGATGCGGAATACCATTGGAAAACGCTTCAATTGCTGATTCGTAATCACCTTTGTGAAAAAGTGTTAGGCCTTTGTGATAAAAAAATGCCATGCCGATATTGTTAAGGTCCAACGTTTTTAGGGTGTCAAGTTCGGCCAATGCTTTTTCAAAGTCTCCCAAAACTCTGTGGGTCACAGCTATTCCTATATAGGACCAATGTGGGTGCGCGCCTTCAAGCTCGCGAGCGCGCAGGTACAGAGAAATTGATTCCTGGTAAGCTCCCAGTCTTCGATAAACATTACCCAAACCGAAAAATACATCCAGAGTATTTTTGTCCATTTCCTCTGCGGTGCGATAAGCGGAATGTGCGTCTAGATAGGCTTGATCGCCACCGTTGTTCTCAGTCGCAAACGCAAAATATGTGTCGCCTAGTCGAATATTCGCATTAATGATTCTCCTTTTGGGAAGCCACTCAGATTTTATTGCGGTAAGATATGAGCCCTCAGCTTTTTGAAGATCCCTTTTCTGCAAAGCCGCATTGCCGACAAACATATGTCTTTCAGGTATGTAAGCCCATATTACTAATGCTGACATCGCGATCGTAACCAACATCCAAGGTACATTCGACGTTTGTTGCTCATTCGGAAAATCAACCTGATTGGAAGGCCCTGCAGTGCTGTCACAATTCTCGTCCGCAATCGACGCAAAATTTTCTGAAAGAGAGTTGTACTGACGACGTAAACGCCAGCTAGTTAATCCTGCGAAGAGAGCTGACAGACCCGGATTAAGCAAGCGTTGATCGACACCGACTTCGGCAAGATCGATTAGGAACAAAAAAGTACAAAGCAGGCTGAAGATGGACAAGATCGCTACCACAGCCTCACCCTTGCCTGTCTGTTTGTATCGGTGTTTGGATGATTTTCATCATTCGAGAGAATGTGTTGCTGTCGACTTCTTCCGAAAGTACCTGTTCACATTTTGATTCATGTGCAGGTTTGTTTGAATTAAACCAACCTCTCCTTTGGGATGAGCGAAATTCCACTCCGACTAGTCTTATTTCTGCGTCAATTTTCTCAATCATATCGAGATCTCTAGTGAATTGACTTACACCTTTGATCAAGTCTCGACTTGAGTGTTCATCAAAGAAAACACGATATTCAATCGCAGGATCACCATCGTTGTCCAGCCAGCATCCCAGCTCAACTCTATCAATTTTTTCATACGATATTTCTTGAACCCGGATCGAAAAATAATTCGAATAGGCAACGCCCTTATTCGAGAAAACGGCATAATAGTTCAAATCAAGAAAAGAAAAAATCAGTGTAAGGATAACGAAAAATGATGTGGCTGAGTGCACTGCCCACCCGAACTCACGTAATCCAAGTTGAATGAAATCCCTTGGAGAAAATGGTTCGTTCTCTTTGACTGCGCCTGTTCGCACAAATTTTGTTAGTGTATCCAAAAACTGATCGAATGACCGTTCCTCTTGATTCATGGTATTCCAGCTATGCTTCACATAAAGGTATTCTCCGACACGCGGGAAAAACAGGGCAAGAATTTGGGAAGCAGACCAGAATAGAAAAATCCAAGTGAATATGGCCAGGATTGTGGATACGACTAGGTCGCATTGGTAGAAATGCCAACTGAGACCCGAGGTTCTTTGAGATTCTAATATTGCTGGTGAAATGGTTGAAAGTGCGATCAGACCACCTCCCCAGACAGCTATGCTGGCAATAAACAAAAAAATGTGAATTAGGAAAATTCGATCATACCACTTGGGATATGTGGCCTGTTCTATGTAGTCAGTCAGCGCCGCCATGCTTTTGTCGATAAATACAATCTCTTTTGGCGTTAATGGGGAATTGAAATCTCTGTTCTGAAAAATTGAGAAAATTTGAGAAGTTGCACTTCCTAATCCCAACAGGAGAATGAGCAAAAAAATGACTGTCGGAACTGCGATCAAGTAGGGCAACATATTGATCACGAGGTCAGGCAATTGATTTATCAGTTTCGATAAATCAATCGACTTTTGGTCAAAAAGCACTAATTCCAGAACGCTGAGGTATAAGGGCGCTATCCCAAAGAGAAAAATGAGCTCAGCGATATACGCAGCGGCAACAAGGCCCCCGAAAGTGTGGGAGAGCAGTGTACTGAGTAATTCGGTTTGTCCATAATTTTCCCCAACCTCAACGAATTCAAACGAGTTTTGTTCGGTGCTCTCCTCTAAAGGCAATTCCGTTGAAACCGTTTCTTCGTACTCAGATTCTTCAGGCTCCTCGTCGTCGTCCTCAAGCCCAGCAAAACCTATCCATAGACTGGCAAGGGCAGGAACAAAAAAGACTGCAATCCAAAGGGTATTGGTATCCGGGGTGAGAATAGCTTTTCCAGCAACAACCAAATTGGCAAAACCAATCCCGATCAAAGGAAACCAAACAAATGCCATTTGATTGAGACTAGTAAAAATGCCAAAAATGGGATTAGCGTATTGGCGTATCTGAAGGGCGGTTAACAGTAGAAATGCATTCAATGCACAATGAAGCGCCACTGGAAGATATAATTTTGGATCTACCGAGTATTGAAGATTTACGGATTCCGATCCTGCAAGAAACAGTGCGGTGAAAGCTAGACAAATTCCGGTTACCAAACTGAACTTCAGTATCAGTGGAACCTTTCCACGGTTCGTCTTTTCTGCATTGTCCACATTGTTTCCCCCAAGTACGTCGAGTTATTACAATCTTAGATGGGCGTTGGAGCAATACTTTTTTGAATGGTTGTGCCGCTATCATCGCTTTTTTTCGCGTGAGACTGCTGTCTTTGAATTCAATTTTTTTTGCGTTTGTGATATTATTCCCCAGAGGGCGGCTGAACGACGGATAGGTACGGCGTGCTCTCGGTTCTGTTTTCTCCTCCCATCGCAACCTCGTGCGCGGATGTGTGTCTCGGCCGTCCGGTGGGGGACATATTTGTCATAACAATTTCTGGTTTTTCAAAGATGGGCACCGGATTTGCGCGGCGGCTCGGCTCGCCGCCACGCGTCCGGGGTGACGAGCGAGGAAAAAGGTGGGGGCGTAACCCCGAAATTTGGATCAACCCCATGCGCCCATGGTTTGTGGACGGCTGTCTGTTCCGTTTTGTCGCCCCAGCGAAGGCTGGGGCCCATAACCACCGGTTTCAAAATTCTGGCATTGGGGCTATGGATCCCAAGCTCGCCGTTTGGACGGCTCCTTGGGATGACAGCAAGAGGGCGGCGGTCCGGTTCCATGGGCGTCTCTTCTGCTATAACAAGACTCAAAACAACACACCGTTGTCATTGCGAGGAGCGCTATGCGCGACGACGCAATCCAGGGCCACTTGCACGGAACAAGGGGCTCTGGATCGCCGCGCTTGCTGCGCAAGCTCGCGATGACGCGAAAAGACAAGGGGTACGCCTCATGAGCAATGAAGACGTCCAAGTAACAGTCGATCCACGGGGGGTGGTCACGGTGCTGCTCAACCGGCCAGAGGTGCACAATGCCTTCAACGCGCAAGTGATCGACACCCTAAAGCAGACCTTTTTGTCCCTTGCCACCCGCGAGGATGTGCGCGTGGTGGTCCTGCGCGGCGCGGGGAAAAGCTTTTCCGCCGGTGCCGACCTTAATTGGATGAAGGCCGCGGGCCAGACCTTCACGGTTGAGGAAAACGTGGCGGATGCCAAAAACCTCGCCGCCATGCTGCGCGCCTTGCGCGACATGCCGCAACCGTCCATCGCCTTGCCGCACGGGGCGGCCATGGGCGGCGGCGTGGGCCTGGTGGCCACCGCCGACATCGCCATTGCCACGCGGGCCGCGCGCTTTGCCTTTTCCGAGGTGAAGCTGGGCCTTACCCCCGCCACCATTTCTCCTTACGTGGTGGAAGCCATCGGCGCCCGGGCCGCCCGGCGTTATTTCTTGTCGGGCGAACGCTTCGATGGGGACGAAGCCCTGCGCCTAGGTCTTATTCATCAGCTCACGGACGATGATGCCGCCCAAACAGAGGCTGCCGAAAGCATTATCGGCGCCATTTTGGCCGCCGCGCCCGGCGCCATCCACGCCGCGAAAGACTTGATCGACGCCGTCAATGGCAAACCCATCGACGAAACCGTGATGGACGACACGGCCCGCCGCATTGCGCACCAACGCACCACCGACGAAGCACGCGAAGGCCTTGCGGCCTTTCTGGAAAAACGTAAACCGAATTGGACCGCCTCTTAATGTTCACCTCTGTCCTGATCGCCAATCGCGGGGAAATCGCCGCCCGTGTTCTGCAAACCGCCAACCGGCTGGGCCTGCGCACCATTTGTGTGTATTCCGACGCGGATGCCAACGCCGCCTATCTGCAAGACGCAGACGAACGCTATTTGTTGGGGCCGGCACCCGCCACGGAAAGCTATCTGCGGGCGGATAAAATTCTGGAAATCGCCAAACAAGCGGGGGCGGAGTGCATTCACCCCGGTTATGGTTTCCTGTCGGAAAATGCGGACTTCTCCGAAGCCTGCGCCGCAGCGGGCATTAAATTTGTCGGCCCCAGTGCGGAGGCGATCCGCGCCATGGGTCTGAAAGACGCCGCTAAAGCCTTGATGGAAAAGGCGGGCGTGCCCGTGGTGCCCGGCTATCATGGGGACAATCAAGACCCGGACTTTCTGGCGGGCGAAGCGGACCGCATCGGCTACCCCGTGCTGATCAAAGCGGTGGCCGGCGGCGGCGGCAAGGGCATGCGCCGGGTGGATGATCCGGAGCGGTTCAAGAAAGACCTTAAATCCGCCAAGCGGGAGGCCGCTTCCAGCTTCGGCGATGACCGCGTGCTGGTGGAAAAATTCGTCGCCAAGCCGCGCCATATCGAAGTGCAGGTGTTCGGCGATGCCCATGGGAACGTGCACCATCTGTTCGAGCGGGATTGTTCCCTGCAACGGCGCCACCAGAAAGTGGTGGAAGAAGCCCCGGCCCCCGGCATGACGGAAGAGATGCGCGCCGCCATGTGCGACGCCGCCGTGGCGGCCGCCCAGGCCATCAATTATGAAGGGGCGGGCACGGTGGAATTCATCGTGGATGCGTCCGACGGTCTGCACCCCGACGGGTTCTATTTCATGGAAATGAATACGCGCCTGCAGGTGGAACATCCGGTCACCGAAGCCATCACCGATTTGGATTTGGTGGAAGAACAATTCCGCGTGGCGGCGGGGGAAGAATTCGCGGGCCTTGAGGATGACGAGCCCATGGGGCACGCCATCGAAGTGCGTTTGTATGCGGAAAATCCGCAGAAAAACTTTTTCCCGTCCGCCGGTCGTTTGCATCATTTGCACTTCCCCGATTGGGGCGCGGATGCGCGCATCGATACGGGCGTGCGCCAGGGGGACGAGGTCTCCATGTTTTACGATCCCATGATCGCCAAGATCATCGTTCATGGGGACACGCGCGATGAGGCCATCGAGAATTTGCAGTCGGCGCTGAGCGACACCCGCGTGGCGGGCCTCAACAGCAATGTGGATTTTCTGCGCCGCGTGGCGGACAACGATGCCTTTGCCGCGGGCGATGTGCATACGGGCTTCATCGACCAGCATTTGGACGATTTGGTGCCCGGCGTTGATGATCACCCCCCGGCGGAGGTGGTGCTGGCGGGCGCGGTGTGCCTGTTGCGCCAGGAACAAGAAGGCTTGCGCGCGCAAAACGGCGCGGCCTCGCCCTGGGATGCGCTGGACGGCTGGCGCGTCGGGGGCCGGGCCGCCCGCACGCTAAGCTTCGAGGTGGCGGGGCACACCCATGTGGTGACCGCGCGCTATGGCGCGGGTGAGGGCGGGGCCGGTTTCACTATGACGCTTGGCGACACGACCTATGACGTCGGTGGGGTGCTGGAACCATTCGACGATGAGCTGAGCTTGAGCGTCGATGGCCGCCGCGCCACGGTTCATGTGGTAAGGCGCGACGATGTGCTGACCGTGATCACGCCGGACCGCCATTGGCCGCTGGGGCTGGTGGATGCCCATGCCTTTGACGAGGCCGGCGCCGATGGGGCCGTGGACATTACCGCGCCCATGCCCGGCAAGATCATCGCCGTGCAGGTGGAAAAAGGCGCGCAGGTGAAAAAAGGCGATGCTCTGGTCACGCTGGAGGCCATGAAGATGGAACATGCCCTGTCGGCGGCGGCGGATGCGGTGATCGGCGATGTGCTGGTTTCCGTGGGGGACCAGGTGGATGAGGGGACGGCCCTTGTCCGCTTTGAAGAGGCCGGAGCATGATCAGGAAAAGTGGGCACCGGTTTTCCGGTTCGATCATGCGACCATCCAAACAAAATGGGTCGATCGCTCGACGCGAATCGATCCAGAACTAGGTCTTGAGGAAAGGACACAAGAGTTACACACCATGGCGTCACCATCTTCCCCCCTCAACCTGCTCAAACTGTGCGTCGGGGCCGACGACATTCAGGATTTGGCCGAGTGGCAGCGCTACTGGGTGTCGGAGCGGAAGCGTCTGAAACGCTCGCCGGAGATTTTTCACACCACGCGCATGGTGCCCAAGCGCGCCGATGAAATTGTCACGGGCGGGTCGCTTTATTGGGTCATTAAGGGCCAGGTGCAGGTGCGCCAGCTGATCACCGAAATCCGCCCGTTCAAAGATGACGAGGGGATACGCCGGTGTCATTTGGTGCTGCATCCGGATTTGGTGCTGACGCAATTTCAACCGAGGCGGCCGTTTCAGGGCTGGCGCTATCTGGAAGCGAAGGATGCGCCCAAGGATCTGCCGAAGGGCGCGCAAAGCTCGGGTGCAATTCCTGAAGAAATGCGCCAAGATCTCATGGAATTGGGACTGTTATAGGGGTGAATGGGATGATGAAAGCAGCGGCGAAAGTGGGTTTGATGGTCGGGGTGCTGGCCATGGGGGGCGCCGGCGCGGCCTTTGCGGAAAACACGGTCTGTTTGACCCAAGCCTTAAGTTTCGCGGACAAGCCGGTGACCGGCTGTTTGACCGCCCAGCAAGCCGCCGATCTGATGGACCGGCCGATCCTGCTGGGGGGCGAAGAAAAGAAAGGCAAGGGGCTGGAGCTGACGCACCCAACCGACATTCGCGAGAAGAAATCCGTCAAAACCTGCCGCGACTATCAGGCCGCCACCGGGGAAGACTGGTTCGCCATGACCACCTATGACATGACCATTGAAGGCCATTTCCAAAAACATTGCGGCCTGTTGGCGTTGATTGCCAAGGCGACGCCGTCCAAGACCGACCATTTGCCGAAAACGCCGGTGACGCAAGTGGACCCAGAGGAGATTTCCGTGGCGGTGTTGGCGCTGTTCGATCCGGAAGGCACGGAGAATTTGGACCGCGCGGCAGAACAGGGGCGTACACTGAAAGATTATGCCGACCGCGGGGCCTTGGAAGTGACCGAGCAAACGCCCACGCGCCTCGACATCGACTTCCGCTCCATGTCCGGGTCGATCCAGGAATTGGCGCGCGGGGATTTTTCCGGTGACGGTGTGAAGGACGCGCTGGTCACTTGCGGCGTGCGCGCGCAAGGGGGGTCTTACCGTGTGACGGATTTGATGGTGGTGACCAAACGTTCCGCCAACGGATTATTGGAGGTGGTAGACTAGTCTCGTTTTTCGTTGGTGGAGCGGGTGGCCGGGCCGCCTCTCTTTTGATTTACCTGGCCACCCGCTCCCCCTCCCAAGCCACCCGGATACGGTACCCTGGCGGGTGGCTTGGGAGGGGGAGCGGGCTGGCCAGGCCGCCTTCTAAGGCAAAGAGACCGCCATATTATCTATGAGGCGCAGCTCGCCAATGCCCACCGCCGCCAGCAGGCGCGCTGATTTGGTGTTGGGCTTCAGCGGTTCCAGGGTCTCCGCGTCGCGCAGGTCGAGATACTGAACCGCGTTAAAGCCCGCCGCGAGAAGGGCGGTTTTGGCCTTCTCCACCGCCAGGGCCGCGTCCTCGCCACCCTCGATGGCTTCGATGGCGTGGCGCATGATTTTGTTCAGCTCCCCCGCCGTCTCGCGCTGGGGGGTGGTGAGGTAGGCATTGCGGGACGACATGGCCAGGCCGTCCGCCTCCCGCCCGGTGGGGCCGCCAATGATCTCGATGGGCATGTCGAGGTCGCGCACCAGCCGCCGGATCACCAGCAATTGCTGGTAGTCCTTTTCGCCGAAGACGGCGATGTCGGGCTGGACCTGGTTGAGGAGCTTGGTGACCACCGTCGCCACACCGCCGAAAAAGTGGGGGCGGGTGGCGCTCTCCAGCCCCTCGGAGACCCCGCCCACCGTCACATCGGTGGAGAAATTGGGGGGGTACATGGCGTCGCGATTGGGCAGATAGACGCCGTCCACCGGCCTGAGGCTCAACTTCTCCATGTCCGCATCTTCCGTGCGCGGATAATCGTCGAAATCCTCGTGCGGTGCGAACTGCGCCGGATTGACGAAGATGCTCACCACCACCTTGTCCGCGTGGTGCGCCGCAAGATCCACCAGCGACAAATGCCCTTCATGCAGCGCGCCCATGGTCGGCACGAAGCCGACGGTGAGCCCGCCGGACCGCCACAGCGCGACCTGATCCCTCAGCGCACGGAGCTCACGGAAAACGGCAAAGGGATAATCCGGCATGATCTGAAATTACTTTGCGTTTGCGGCCAGGTCTTTGCGGCGCTTCACCAGCGCTTTGGCGTGCGCGTAATTGTCCACGCGCTCCAGACGGCTGATGGCGCAGCGCTGTTTGAACGTGTCATAGACGATGATCGATGCCGGCGTGCGGTCGCTGAGATAGCTCAGCCGGGAATCGATGCCGATGCTCTCCGCATGGGTGAGGCCCACGCAATAGCCGAACAAGGTCGCGAGGAAGGCTTTTTTCCGCGAGGCGCCGTAAAGCACCACGTGGCGCCCGTCCAACGCGCGGAAATCGCTAAACTGACTGACGAAAAATCCATCGCGTTTCGCAGCGGTGCCGCCGTCTTCCGTGGCCGCGCCCAAGCCGGGTGCTGTCGTCAGTCCGATCATCAACGCCAACAAAAACCGCATTCTGGTCATGGTGTGTCCTTCCACAGGCTGGGGGGAATCCTGATCGGGAGGGAGTGTAAATCACTTCTTATTTTTCGAAAACCACCCAAACAATAAGCCCGCAGCGCGGAGCTGCGGGCTCTAAAATGCACCATGCGCAGTTGAGGCTGCGGCTTGGGTACGATTTCCTTGGTCTTGTCCCCGACCATTGGCGTTTCTTGTTATTCAGGTGCTTTCCAGTGGGCCAGTAGGCTGGACAACACCCCTTATGGCTTTCGCCTTATTGTGAAACGCCCAGTTATTTTGTCATATTTATGACAGCGTTGCACAAGAAAAATAACAGATTTGGCAAAAAAATCGCTTTTAGAGTGTGATTAGAAGGTCCGACACCCGCCGAGCTAAGCTAGACGCTGCGGTAAGTCCCGGTGATTCAATGCCAAAAAGATTAACCAGTCCGTCGATTCCATGCGTTTTTGGCCCGTGAATCACAAAATCTGCCTCCAGATGATTCCGTCCGGATTGTCCGCGCACAAAGCTGATTTTGGGTCTTATCCCGGCATATCCGGGAGTGAGCGATCCGGGTTCCAAGCCGGGGTAGTACCGGCGGATAGCCACGTCGAAGGCATCCACCGCATCGTCCGACACAGGATAGGCCGGCTCGTCGATCCAGTGATGGTCAGGCCCAAAGCGGACACGCCCCGCCAGGTCGAGCGTGCTGTGGATGCCGAGGCCGTGTTCCTCCGGCACCGGATAGATCAGATGGCGAAAGGGCGGCTTTCCGGAATGGGTAAGATAGCGGCCCAGCGAATAATGCTGGCTTGGAATGTAATCATTCGCCAGCCCTTCAATCGCTTTCGCCACATCAATAGCGCCCAAGCCGGCGGCATTGACGATGCTGCGGCATCCGAACGTGTGCTCATCGGCGTTCGCATCCGCAATGGCAGCTACGAACCCGTTTTGCCCATCAATTTCCGCACGGATGAAATGATGGTTGCAGACAAGCACGGCGCCGTGGTTTTCCGCGTCCGCCAAATAGCTCAACATCAGTTGATGGCTGTCGATTATTCCAGAGTCTGGGCTTAGAAGGGCCGCGTTACATCTTACCTGCGGTTCCAGGGCTAAAACCTGAGCGCGGGTTAAAAGTGTTAATCCGTCGACACCGCAAGCTTCGGCGTTCGATTTAATTGCCTCAAGCTTGTCGTCATCGCCGGCACCTGTCGCAACAACGAGTTTACCTGTCTTCCGGTATGGGATGTGGCGGTCTTCCGCATATTGATAGAGCGCGTCGCGCCCTTCCAAACATGTTATGGCTTTCAGGCTGCCTGGTTTGTAATAGATCCCGGCATGAACAACTTCGCTGTTCCGTGAGCTGATTCCTTGGCCGAAATCAGCCTCTTTCTCGACGATAACGACCGACACGCCACGCATCGCCAATTGCCGCGCAATGGCAAGCCCAACAACGCCTGCACCAACGACTAAAGAATCGAACCTATCCATTCAATCTACCATAGTGAATCAGTTGACTTTGTGGCATGCCTCTTCTCACTATTTTGCAAACACCATGCAGGGGTAAAGACGGCAGATGGGGTCAGGACGCGCTGCGCACGTCATCGTACTCGGGAATGAAAAGGGCGGGACCGGTAAATCGACCACCGCCATGCATCTGGCTGTGGCGCTGACGCGGATGGGCCATCCCGTTGGCTTGATTGATTTGGACAGCCGACAGCAGAGCCTTGCCCGCTATGTGGAAAACCGGGAGCAATGGGTGCGTAACACCGGTATTCCGTTACCCATTCCAGAAGTGCACGTTGTCCCCCGAAGTACGCTGGACTCTGTCCGCGATATGGAAGCAGACGAAAGACAACGCTTTACCCAGGTGATTGCCGACCTTTCCGCCCGCTGCCATTTTATCATTATTGACAGCCCAGGCAGTGACAGTCATTTGTCGCGGCTGGGGCATTCCATCGCAGATACGCTTATCACGCCACTGAACGACAGCTTTGTCGATTTTGATCTGCTGGCACGTGTGGACCCCAACACCCTAGCGGTTTTAAGCCCCAGCCTTTACAGCGAAATGGTGTGGGACGCCCGGAAAAAACGCGCGCTCGACCGACGTAAACCCATCGATTGGGTGGTAATGCGCAATCGACTGTCCAACTTGGATGCGAAAAACAAAAGGCGCCTGTCGGAGCTTCTGGACACGTTATCGACCCGTATAGGGTTTCGTGTGGCCCCCGGCTTTGGCGAACGGGTCATTTACCGGGAATTGTTTCTCTTGGGCCTGACACTGCTTGACCTTCCGGATGCCAAGACACAAGTTAAGATGACGATGTCCCACGTTGCGGCACGACAAGAGGTGAGGGATTTGATCGCGGTTCTTAACTTGCCCGGCGTTGAGATCGCGGCTGAAGGGCGTGTGCCGGAGACCACAGCATAGAGCGCTGGCGAATGGCCCCACCCAAGAAACTGCCTAGTGCGTCCAAATCGTCCAGAGCGGACATAGATCGCTTTGTCAAACGCGTGAACGCGATGGCGCCGCATCGTGGTGGTTCGACCTCCGGCCGGCTCCTCTTCGCCATGGACGCCACCATGAGTCGCCAGCCCACCTGGGATCGGGCGCTTCACGTACAAGCAGATATGTTCAAAGCGGCGATCGCCGTCGGAAACCTAGAGATCCAACTAGCCTATTTCAGAGGGTTCGGTGAGTTTCGAGCATCGAGATGGTTATCCGATGCGCAAAGCCTTGCAAACGCCATGTCGGGGGTGACTTGTCGCGGAGGACACACACAAATCGAGCGGGTTCTCAACCATGCTCTAAACTCTGCTCAACGAGACAAGCTAAAAGCGGTCGTTTATGTGGGGGATTGCGTGGAAGAGAGCGCCGACGATCTAGCGGCGCTTGCGGGGCAATTGGGTGTTTTCGGAGTTCCCATCTTCGCTTTTCAAGAAGGTCATGACCCGGCGGCTGAAACCGTGTTCCGCGAACTTGCCCGACTATCGGGCGGGGCGTTTTCCAGGTTCTCTGCATCGTCCGCCGACCAGTTGCGTGACCTCTTGTCGGCCGTTGCCGTATTTGTCGCGGGCGGGCAGGCTGCACTCATGGACTATTCGCATAAGCGGCCGCAGGCGGTTAAGGGCCTTCTGACCCAGCTCAAGCGATAAGGATTGACCGGACGTGGCTTGGTTTTTTCTTGGCATTTTGACATTGGGCGCGGGTTTGGTGGCCGCTGAACTCTTGGTTCGCATGTCGCCTGCGCGGCTTTTGAGAATATTGCGCTGGGTCGGCATTTTGGTGGCGATGCTTTTCGTCATTTTACTGATCATCGGCGTTCGAAATATTAGCTTGGCAGCCCTTGCCGGCATGGCGTTGGCCCTGTTGTCCCGGGCCGGCATGTTTTCGTGGCGAAACCCGATGGGTCAGGGAAACCCGTTTCAGTCCGCAACCCAATCGTCTTCTAACGTAGAAACCCATTTCCTACGAATGACGCTTGACCATGAGAACGATCAACTTGATGGAGAGATTCTCGAGGGACAGTTTAAGGGGCAATTACTTTCTGTGCTGACCTTATCGGAACTTCTAGAGTTTCGAATGACCTGCCAAAATCTAGACCCTGACTCTGTGCCATTGGTGGACGCATTCCTTGACCGAAAATTTGGAGCTGACTGGAGGGACAGGACGCAACACGACCGCGCCGATCAAAATTCCGAACCTCTCGATGACGGCATGAGCGTCGAGCGCGCCCTTAAGGTTTTGGGGTTGCAACCCGGTGCGACGGATGACGACATCCGCGAGGCCCATCGGCGTCTCATGAAAAAAAATCATCCGGATCAAGGAGGGTCCGACTTCCTGGCGAAGCAAATAAACGAAGCCAAAGACTTTTTATTGGGTCGGTAAATGACGCGCTAGATCTAGCGGCCGGCGGTCTGATCCGCTTTCACTTTAAAACAAAGAAAACCGTTTTGCTGGAGTGACTCGCAAATCTTCACCGCTTCTTCCTCGGTGAAGTCCCCAAAACGTGCACGGTAGAGTGTTTCGTTCGAGGCGGTCACGGGAACAATCGTTGATGTCTTGCCGTCAAGCGCTCCGCGAGCTGCCCGCCGTGCGCTGTCCAACCGGGAGACAGCCGAAAATTCGTCAGAATAAGCCCCGATCTGAACTTGCCAGTCATCGGTCGCACTTGCCGCCGGTTGCCCAAAGGCGGGTTGGATGCCCGGGGCAACGGTTAGAGAGGCAACTTGTTCGCTGCTACCGGATGCTGAGTAATCCTGGGAGGCATCGTAATTGTCCGTGTCTCCTTGTGCCTCCTCGCCCGGCTTTGGTCTCGGGGCAACACCCACCAATTGAACCTTTGTCGGACGGGCTTTTGGTATCGGAGGGGCGGCGGAAATCGCGGATTTTGGCATTGGTTGTTTTGCGACCGCTACAAATCCGCGGGTTAAGATGTCACGCATGTGCTGATCGCGCGTACGCGACGACTTACCCCCCATTACGACGCCGATCAAATGGCGTCTATCCCGTCGGACCGATGCCACAAGATTGAAACCGGATGCGCGTGTGTATCCTGTCTTTATGCCGTCAGTGCCTTGAAACTTCCCAACCAGTTTGTTGTGGGACCGGTAGGTGCGAGGGCCCCAGCTAAACTCGTCGGTCGCGAAAAATCCGTAAAACTGGGGGAAATGTTGCTGCAGCCGTAAACCCAGCGTGTACATATCGCGAGCGGTCGTCAGTTGGCGGCTGTTGGGAAGGCCCGATGCATTTCGAAAGGTGGTCTTCGTCATGCCGATTTCTCGGGCCTTGCGCGTCATCAGTTTCGCGAAATTTGCTTCGGTACCGCCAAGTTCTTCCGCGACGACCACCGCCACATCATTTGCCGACCGGACCACGAGAGCCAGTATCGCGTCGCGTACCTTTATTTTCTGACCGGGCTTCAAATTCAGCTTAGAGGGGGATTGACCAGCCGCCCGCGCCGAGGTGGTGAGTTGCGACGTCATCGTCAGGTCGCCCTTTTCCAGCGCTTCAAAGAGCATGTAAAGGGTCATCATTTTTGTGAGAGAGGCGGGGTAGCGCTGACTATCGGCCCGACGGGAGAATAGAACGTTGCCTGTATCCGCATCGACCACAATGGCTGCATATTTGGAGTTTGCCTGTGCTGGGGTCGGTGTTGCACCAATGAAGACCACCACCGCTAAGAGGCTGAAAAACACCATTCTAAGCGGGTCGAATCGCACTTTTTGCATAGATTGCCGACGGTTTTTGCAACCGGGGATTGCTGTTTGGTCTGACACTAACGCCGTCCGCCAATACGCCATTTTCTTCACCACATCACACGATGGTGGATTATCCCCTTGCCCCTATTCGCAAACCGTTAATCAAAAGATTCGGTAAGCTGTCACAGTATGGCGGCAAAGGACTGCCCATGTAAAATCGAAAATACGAAATTCGGCCTGATTTGAACTGTTCTGATGCCGATTTGCTCACACCGTGCCAAATAGATGGCAATTCATACGAATTGGACCATTTCAGTATGGTTATCGGTAGGGCAAAAACTGAAAATTTCTTTGGATATTGGGTCACATAAAAGGCAGGAATATGTCGGGGCAACTGGATTTCCGTGAGATCAAATTAGGCTTTAGGCCCAACCAATTTCTTTTGTGTCCCGCGGGTGTCAATGATGAGGAAGCACATCAGATAGCGCCGGAATACTTTGTGTCTGCGTCCGACCTGAAATCCGCTTGGATTCGGGTCTTGGAGGCGATGCCACGTTTGGAACGCCTTACGTGGGACGAAGACGCAGGTTATTTTGATCTCGTTCAACGGACGGCCATTTTACGATTTCCGGACAGGGTAACCGCCCAGATCGTTTCGGTATCAAAAGACCGCTCAAGTCTTGCGATCTATAGCCGCTCGACTTATGGATATTCGGATCTCGGCGTTAACAAAGCGCGCATTGAAGCTTGGCTCGCCGCTTTAGATCGCGAGCTTAGTTAAGACTGTAAGCGATCGGGCCGAAATGCGGGGTTTCGGGCCTGAAGTTTATCGAGAGATTTACAAATCCGGCGCAATATTGCTTTGTTAACGGGATTGGTGAGCGCACCAAGGAATTATGCGATGCAAGTAGACAGCGACCCGCGCAAAAATGCCCACCCACGGCAAGAGAGAAATGGGGCCCAACCTCTGGATGAGATTGGACCGGATTTTGTCGTGTGTATGGCCGACGATGACGGTGATGACGGTGGTTCCGGAACGTCAACCGGCATCATTACGAAAACCAAGCCAAAAACAAAGAAACCTTCTCTTTACAAGGTTCTCTTGTTGAACGACGATTACACTCCAATGGATTTTGTTGTCCTCGTGTTGGAACAGTTTTTCGGAAAGGGCAGGGAAGATGCGACGCGCATCATGCTCCACGTTCACCAGCACGGCGTCGGCATTTGCGGTGTGTATACCTATGAGGTGGCGGAAACAAAGGTGACGAATGTGATCGAATTTGCACGTCGACATCAGCACCCACTTCAATGCACAATGGAGAAAGACTAAGAGGTCCAGGAGTTAAGGAGAACAAGTGGCGTCGTTTTCGAGAAGCCTTGAAGAAGCCCTACATCGCGCGCTGTCATTCGCGGGCGAGAGAAATCATGAATACGCTACGCTCGAGCATTTGTTGCTCGCACTGGTCGACGACCAAGACGCTGCCGCGGTGATGCGCGCCTGTGAAGTTGACCTGGATTTATTGAGACAAGACCTCCTGCAATATATCGACAACGATCTCCAGAACCTGGTGGTTGACGCAGAGGAAGACGCAAAGCCCACCGCAGGCTTTCAACGTGTCATCCAACGCGCTGTCATTCATGTTCAGTCTTCCGGGCGCGAAGAAGTTACCGGCGCAAATGCATTGGTCGCGATATTCGCGGAACGGGAAAGCCACGCCGCATACTTCCTGCAGAAGCAAGAAATGACGCGCTATGACGCGGTAAACTATATTAGCCATGGTGTCGCGAAGCGTCCGGGCATGTCGGAGAATCGGCGTGTACGCGGCGCGGATGAAGAAACCGAATCAAATGACGCGATGGATAAGGGCGAGAATGAAGCGCTCGAAGCCTATTGTGTGAATCTTAATCAAAAAGCTTCGGAAGGTCGGATCGACCCCTTGATCGGCCGCGACGCAGAAATAGAGCGTGCGATCCAGGTTCTTTGCCGTCGGCGAAAAAACAATCCCCTATTTGTGGGAGATCCCGGTGTTGGCAAGACGGCCATCGCCGAAGGGCTTGCCCGGATGATTGTGAAGGGGGAAGTTCCGGAGGTGTTGGCCGAATCCACAATCTTCTCTTTGGACATGGGCACACTGCTTGCGGGTACGCGGTATCGCGGCGATTTTGAAGAACGCATCAAGTCGGTCATCAAGGAATTGGAAGATTATCCGGGTGCGGTTCTTTTTATCGATGAAATCCACACGGTGATCGGTGCGGGCGCGACCAGCGGCGGGGCCATGGATGCCTCGAATCTTTTAAAACCCGCTTTGCAAAACGGCACCCTGCGTTGCATGGGCTCCACTACATACAAGGAATACCGGCAGCATTTTGAAAAAGACCGCGCCCTGGTGCGCCGTTTCCAGAAGATCGATGTCATGGAACCGAGCATTCCGGATGCGATCAAAATTCTGAAAGGGCTGAAGCCGTATTTCGAGAAATATCACAAGGTGCGTTTCACCAATGAAGCCATCAAGACAGCGGTGGAATTGTCGTCCAAATACATCAATGACCGTAAGCTTCCGGACAAAGCGATTGATGTGATTGACGAGGCCGGAGCCTCGCAGATGCTGTTGCCTGAATCTCGGCGTAAGAAAACGCTGGGAGTTAAAGAAATCGAAAATGTGATTTCGAAAATGGCGCGCATTCCACCGAAGACAGTGTCGAAATCCGATACGGAAGCATTGCGCGATTTGGAAACAAACCTCAAACGCGTGGTTTATGGCCAAGACGAAGCAATCGACCAATTGTCATCGGCGATCAAGCTTGCCCGTGCGGGTCTCCGTGAACCAGAAAAGCCCATCGGCTGTTATCTGTTCTCTGGCCCAACGGGTGTCGGTAAGACGGAAGTCGCCAAACAACTCGCCAGCATCATGGGCGTGGAACTGCTTCGGTTTGACATGTCCGAATACATGGAACGCCACACGGTGTCGCGCCTGATTGGGGCCCCTCCAGGCTATGTTGGGTTCGACCAGGGCGGCTTGCTCACCGATGGCGTCGACCAAAACCCGCATGTGGTGTTGCTGCTGGACGAGATTGAAAAGGCGCACCCGGACCTGTTCAACATCCTCTTGCAGGTGATGGACCACGGCAGTTTGACGGACCACAACGGCAAGAAAATCGACTTCCGGAATGTGGTGTTGATCATGACCACGAATGCCGGGGCGGCGGATCTTGCGAAACCCGCTATCGGCTTTGGACGGAAGAAGCGGGAAGGAGACGATGAAGAGGCGATCAACAAACTCTTCTCGCCGGAATTCCGTAATCGTCTTGATGCGACGATCCCATTCTCGTCGCTTTCGGAAGATGTGATCGGCCGGGTTGTCGAAAAATTCGTGCTGCAGCTGGAAGCCCAGCTTCAAGATCGCAATGTCACCTTCGAATTGGAACCAGAAGCTGTCAATTGGCTGGTGAAAAACGGCTATGACGAACAATTCGGCGCGCGGCCCTTGGCGCGTGTGATCCAAGAAAACATCAAGAAACCGTTGGCGGAAGAACTCCTGTTCGGGAAGCTCAAAAAAGGCGGTATTGTTCGTGTTATTCTGGGTAAGGACGATAAACTCGATTTCGAGTTTATTGAGCCGACGCCGCCAAAGGCCAGATCCAAGAAGGGATCGAAGGATGATGGCGGACCTGATGATGACGGAGGCGGCGATGGGCCGTCGTCACCAAATGGCTCCGTACCGCCCGTTCCGGCATTGGTTGATTAGCAAGAACGAATTGAACACGCTAAGGCCGCGCTTACATCAAAGCGCGGCCTTAATTTTTTCCGCAATCGCTGCCAGTTCGTCCATATCGGCCATTTCGCGCGCATGAAATTTCATATCGACCCCTTCTTCCCGAGGGATGATGTGAAAATGGATATGAAAGACGGTTTGACCGGCGGGCGCGCCGTTGAGTTGCGCCAGCATGATCCCCGGGGCATTCAGGCCCTTCTTCACGGCGGCGGCAACCTTTTGCGTGGATTGGATGAGGTGGGCTGCTGCCTCCGGCGGTAGGTCAAAAATGTTCTCCGCGGGGACTTTAGGGATGACCAAAGTGTGTCCCGTGGTTTGCGGCATCACATCCATAAAGGCATAGGTGTGATCGTCTTCGTACACTTTGATGCTTGGCATCTCTCCGCGCAGGATTTTGGCAAAGATATTATTGGTGTCATAGGCCATGGCGGTTCCTGTCCCTGTTATGATCTACTTTAATCTCGCGTGACGATGTTCTGAATTTTTTTGAACGGTGAATGTTGGGACAAGGCAGCCACATCCCGCCGGATATATGACCGTTCGTTTTCCAGGTAATCGGAAACAGCCGTCCGGAAGCTTTCATTCGCGATCCAATGCGCGCTGTAGGTTTCTTGCGGCAGATATCCGCGTGCCAATTTATGCGCACCTTGGGCGCCTGCTTCCACGCGTTTTAATCCGTGTGCGATGGCAAAGTCGATGGCCTGGTAGTAGCACACCTCAAAATGAAGACAGCGGTGGTCTTCGATACAGCCCCAATTGCGGCCGAACAGCGTTTCCCCGCCAATGAAATTCAATGCGCCGGCAATGTAGCGGCCTTCGCGTTTGGCAAGGATGAGAAGAGTTTTGTCCGGCAGGGCTTCGTTGATGCGGCTAAAAAAATCGCGCGTGAGATAAGGCGACCCCCATTTGCGGCTACCCGTGTCCATGTAGAAATTAAAAAAAGCATCCCAATGGGCTTCGGTAAGGTCGGTTCCGGTCACCCATTCGATCTCAATATCGTTGATCAGCGCTTCCTTACGTTCCTTGCGGATCTGTTTGCGTTTGCGCGAGGCGAGCGCGTTCAAAAAAGCGTCGAATGTGTCGAAGTCTTGATTTTCCCAATGGAATTGCTGATCCATGCGGCGTAGGAAACCGTGCTGGCCTAAACGCTGCCATTGATCTTCCGGCAAAAAGTTGAGATGGAGCGAGGACACATCCAGCTGTTTCGTGATCTCCACACACCCAGCGATCAAATACTCTTCCGCATCCGGAGCATTCACATGCGGATTGACCAATAGACGGCGCCCGGTGGCGGGCGTGAAGGGAACGGCGGATAACAGTTTCGGATAATATCTTCCGCCCGCGCGTTCGAACGCGTCCGCCCACCCGTAATCGAAGATGTATTCGCCTTGGGAATGGTTCTTTAGGTATAACGGCATACAGCCCGCAAGTTCACCCTCGGGTGTTTCCAGCAGCAGATGATAAGGCGCCCAGCCCGTGTCGATGGTTGCGGACCCGCTTTTCTCTAATGCGTTCAGGAAACTATAGGAGGTGAAGGGATTGTACGGGATGTCACCGCCCGGATTGGCACATGCGTCCCACGCTAAAGGATCGACCGTTTCAAGAGCATTCGCTACGCGTAAAACAATTTGTTCCTGGTCACCCAATCGGAGCCTCAAACCCTTCAAAAATAATGTTATCGGCATGCCGCGCCCCGGTGGCGCGTTGTTCGTCTGTCCTTACAGTCCAGGCGAGCAGTGGCAGACCGATTTTGCGCAAGATGGCCGGGGCAATCGCCGGCAGCGCGTCTACATCGTAGCCAATAAAATTGGGTTTGCTCAATGGGGAAAGAAGCAGGTTTTTCATCACGAAACGGGCGCGACGCGACATATTCACCTGCGTGATGTTCCGGTAATCGGACGCAAGAAGGCCGCGCGCAATGGCAGGCGCATTTTTATGCATCCATTGCAACGAGAGCGGGTTGAAGGATTGGACCGCCGTGTCGCCAGCGTACCCAGCGATGAGATCGGCCACGCGCGCCTCCAATTTGCCGACCTTGCGCGTGGGATTCTTGATTTCCACCAGAATGGGTACACGGCCGCGCACCATGTCGAACACCATTTCTAAGGTAGGAATAGTCTCATTGGTGCCGCTGAGGCGAATGCTCTTGATCTCGTCGCTGGTTCGGCGGCGGACTTTTCCGGTTTCGTCCGTAAGACGCTCCAGGCGGTCGTCGTGAAAAACCGCAGCATCGCCGTCGCAGGTGATTTGCACATCAAGCTCGATCGCGTAGCCATGTTCGACCGCCGCTTCGAAAGCGGACATGGAATTCTCAACAATGCCGGCTTGCGCATCATGCAGACCGCGATGCGCTATCGGAAGCTGTTTGATCCAGGGCCGGGCTTTAGGCATCAGGCGATCTCAAATACCGCATCGACCTCGACGGCCACATTTAACGGCAAGGAGCTGGCGCCCACGGCAAAGCGTGCGTGGCGCCCGGCTTCGCCAAAGACCTCAACCATGAGGTCAGAGGCGCCATTGATGACTTTCGGGTGATCACCGAATCCGGCAGGAGAATTCACAAATCCACCCAGCTTGACGCAGCGTGTGACCCGGTCCAAATCCCCATCGCAGGCGTCTTTGAGCTGCGCAAGAACATTGATCGCGCACAATCGTGCGGCCGCTTGTCCTTCTTCGATGGAAAAGTCTGTGCCCACTTGTCCGCGATATTGGAGGCCTTCTGGGCCAACGGTGACTTGCCCGGAGATGAAAACCAGATTGCCGGTCACAACAAACGGCACATAGGTGGCCACGGGCGGAACCGGGTCTGGCAAGGCAATGCCAAGTTCGCGCAGCCGCTCATCGACACGTCCCGTCATACCGCCTCCCATTTGTTTTCCATTGGCGTGGGAGGCGTTATGCCTCCCAGTTGCAGGGCTTTATATCACGTGAGCCCCGTCATAGGCCAAGGAGAAAAAATGAGGGTTTCTGCGGTTTCTTGTGACAGCTATGTGACGGAGAGGGCCTGTTTACGGCGCTGTTTCTCCAAATACATGGCTTGGTCGGCACGGCGCAGCAAGTCTTTGGCTTTGGTGTCGGGGCCATAGGCCTGGATGCCCAAACTGGCATTGATGGACACCTTTTGATTGTCGAAATAAAGGGGCGCTTTCGCCAGTTTACGCCGTAGGTTCTGAGCGTGGGCGCGGGTCGGCAGTTGCTGGGCGCGTACGAAGAGCACCGCGAATTCATCCCCGCCGATTCGGGCCACATAATCGGTTCGGCGCACATTTCCGCTTAGGATTTGCCCAACATGTTGCAGGATCTCGTCGCCTGCTTCATGGCCAAACGTATCATTGATCTGTTTAAAACCATCGAGGTCCAAGAAGGCCAAAAGCCCCTTTTCTTGGTGGCGCTTGGCGGCGGCCAACGTGCGTTCCACGGCTTGGTTGAAGCCTCTGCGGTTCAAAAGACCCGTTAGCTCATCGGTCACGGACAGGGTTTCCAGGTAATGGATGCGTGCCTGTTGCTCCGCGAGAACTTGTTCCGCCTCCACCGCATAGGTCAGCATGCGCTGGATGATGGGCCAGTCTTTGGGCGCAATATTGCGCCGGTTGAGGCCAAGCGAGTGGGAGATTTTCTCGATCATGTCGCTTTTTGCGATTGTATCGCTTGGAAATTCGATCGCTTTGACGGCAGCCGCTGAGGAATGAGTCACGGGTGTCTCCCAATCTAAAAATCCAGACGAAATGGTCCGAACCGCAATTCGCAACAAGCGTGCCACTGAAGACATTCTGTTAACGCTTTGAAATTAGGGTCTTTTTTAAGAAGATTCGATGGGTAGATTTTTCCGGGTTTTACCCAACGTGTTCAGACTTGCCGGGTAGAAACTTCCCATAAGGGGGCGGATGGCAGGTCGTGCAAAAGATCTGGAGCCTACCCAAACCATAACGGCTCTAGTACGATAGTTAGGCGGGGATATGGTGTTTGTTGGAGTAAGTCGATTGGCGCGTTTGGTCGGTATTCTGTGCGTTCTGGTGTTCTCTGTCTCTCTGGCCTCAGCCCCGCGGGCGGGAATTGCCGACAAGGTTTTGTCCCACCGGGCGCTCTATGAAGTTTCTCTAAAAAGTGCCCGCACCGGATCCGGTATCTCGGACGTAAAAGGACGTATTGTCGTGGAATGGTCGGATGCCTGCGACGGCTTCACCATGAACCAACGGTTCTACACAGAACTTAACGACAGCCAAGGCAATCTCACCGCTAGCGACCGATGGATTTCGTCTTGGGAAGCCCTGGACGGCAGCACGTTTCGTTTCGACCTGACGGATTATCTCAACGGTCAATTGGCGGAACGAGCGACCGGAAAGGCAAGTCTGTCGGGTAAAAAGGACGGCGACAAACAGGTGCGCTATGGCGCGCCTGAAGAACGGCTTGTGGCGTTGCCGAACAAAACCATATTCCCGACACAGCACACCTTTGAGATGCTTGAAGCCGCCAAAAAAGGCCAAAAAATCCATTCCAGCACGGTGTTTGACGGATCTGTCGATGGGGAATTCTACGATGTGGTGGCCTTCATCGCCGGACCGGCATCCCAAGCAAAGATGTCGGCCATTTCTGGAATTCCGGGAGGCGACGACCTTCAGAAAATGAAAAACTGGAATGTGGTGATTGCCTATTACCCACATGGAGCGGATCAAGAACTGCCGGAATATGAGTTCAGTTTCGTTCTGTTCGAGAACGGCGTGGCATCTGATTTAGTGATGGATTATTCCGACTTCAGTCTACAAGGTGCGTTGAGCAGTGTTGAATCTCTACCGGACAGCGGCTGTTAGATCCGCCCCTAACGCTTGCGAATAGCCCGTCCGAGTTTGATCGACTCATCGCCGAATTTGTCTTTCAACTTATCCATGGCCCTTTCGGCCTTCGCGCGTTTTGTGGCGGCGGGGTCTAGCATGTTTGGGTGGTCCGATAGATCGCCGGGTTTTAATGACGCGATGCCAACACCCAGCAAACGGTATTGGGTGCCATCAACTTCTTTTTCCAGCATGTCATTAGCGACGCGGTAGATAACATCGGCCAGTTGGGTTGGTTCGGCTAGAGTTTTGCTCCGTGTGCGTATTTTAAAGTCAGCCGTCTTGAGCTTCAGGACAATGGTTTTGCCCGAATAGTTGGACGCCTTCGCGCGTTTGGAAACGCGCTCGCATTGCCGCCACAGGGTGGACGAAAGGGTGGGGCCGTCCGCTATATCGGTGTTGAAGGTGGTTTCCGAAGAAATGCTCTTGGCGCCCTGGCGGCTTTTAACGGTTCGGCTGTCTTCGCCGCGGGCTAAGTGGTAAAGGCGCAACCCCATGGCGCCAAACTTCTCCACCAACCACTTCTCGTCTTTCCGCTGGAGTTGGCTGATTTGGGTAATGCCGTGCCGCGCAAGCGATTTGCCGAACTGTTTGCCAACCCCCCAGATGATCGAGACCGGCTGTTTCGCCAGAAAGTCCGCCGCTTCCGCCTCGCCGATGACTGAAAAGCCCCGGGGTTTATCCAGGTCCGAAGCGACCTTTGCTAGAAATTTATTGTAGCTGAGGCCGATGGAAACGGTGATGCCAATTTCTTTCTCAATATCCAGCGCCAGCTTCGCCATAGCCATGGCCGGTGTTCTTTGATGAAGCCGTTCCGTGCCGGTCAGGTCCATGAAAGCTTCATCCAAAGATAACGGTTCCACCAATGGTGTCAGTGTACGCATCATCTCTCGAATTTCTTTACCGACTTTAGAGTATTTCTCCATATTCGGTTTTAACACCACGGCATTGGGACAAGCACGCAGTGCTTTGAACATGGGCATGGCCGATCCCACCCCGTAGGTCCGCGCGATGTAGCAGGCGGTGGAAACGACACCCCGTTTGCCGCCCCCGATGATGAGAGGTTTGTCGTTCAGGTCGGGATTATCTCGTTTTTCGACGGCCGCATAAAATGCATCGCAATCGAGATGGGCAATGGACAGGCTGTCTAATTCGGTGTGCCGCAGCATGCGTGGGCTGTTGCAGCGGGGGCACCGGCGGACAGGTTTGTCGGTTCTCTCAAGGCAGTCTCGGCAAAACGCTGCCATGGCTATGCCGCTCCATCCTCGTTCCACAGCCATGCGGCACCACGGACGCCGCTGGAATCCCCATGTTTATTCTGCACAATCGGTGTGGTGCACGCATCCGAAAAAACGTGCGGACGCACGGCGGCGTCTATGTGACGATAGATCAGCGGTATGTTTGACAGCCCACCACCAAGAACGATCATGTCGGGGTCCAGCACGTTTATGATACCGGCGAGACCGCGCGAAAAGCGTCCAAGCCATAAGTCGAAGCATGTACGGGCGGCCACGTCTCCGCCAATAGCCAGGGAAGTAATGTCAGCCGCGGATACGGCGGTGCCTGTAGCGTCCTTGTATTGTGCCTCGAAGGCGGGGCCTGAAATCCATGTCTCTAGGCATCCTTGGCGGCCGCAATAACAGGCGGGCCCCGGAATCTCATCGCCTGTTGGGGACGGCAAGGGGGTATGCCCCCATTCGCCGCCGATCGCGTTTGCGCCCGTAAGCACCTTTCGGTTGACAACAATGCCGCCGCCGCATCCGGTGCCGAGGATGACGCCAAAAACGACAGGCGCATTTTTGCCGGCGCCGTCAACCGCTTCAGACAAGGCAAAGCAATTTGCGTCATTTGCAAATCGAATGGGGCGCTCTAGCAAGCGCGACAGATCCCGATCCAGAGGCTTGCCGTTGAGCCAGGTAGAGTTGGCGTTTTTAACAAGTCCCGAATGGGGGGAAATGGTTCCCGGCATCCCGACGCCGACTGTTGCCTTGTGGCCCGCGTCATGTTCCGCTTGAAGAACAAGGTCGCGAATGGCCTCTAGGGTCGCCAAGTAGTTATTGCGCGGAGTATTGATACGTTTGCGGAAGAGGTCAGTGTTCGAGCGATCAAATAGCGCAGCCTCGATTTTAGTGCCACCAAGGTCTATCCCGATACGAAAGCCCATACCCGCCCTGTCAGTCGCTCAGTCCTAGGAATGCGTTGATTTCATCGACGATGATGTCGTGCAGCCCATGCCAGTCATCAATACGGTGGTCGGCGTGTTCGGCCGGTTCGATGAGACGCGCCAGGCGTTCATCGGCGACAAAATGGATGCGCCGGACGTCTGGCGCCGTTTCGGCAACCGATGTGATGTGGTGCGGTATGTCATCCAAGAAAAAGGTGGGAGCCTCCACCCGCGCGGCAAGGGCCGCGACAGCGGGTCCTTTGGGGCCGCTATTGGCGATGACCGGATAATTCACGCCTTGGGACGACAAGCACCGGATGCGTGCGTCTTTGCTGGCTGTTGGGACATTACTGAGGATGACGATCTGCGATTTGTCTGAAAGCTTGCGCAGAACGTTAGGCGCTGCCGGTACGACTTCAATCGTTTCCGTATGCGTCCTAAAAAAGGACTTGATAAGATCTGTTACGTGCTCATTTGGGATCGGGGTATCTTCATTCGTTTTTTTGACGTTGCCATGGATGGCATAGCTCGTTAGGTCGATCCAAAATCCTTGCGAGATCAGATATTTTTCCAGCCCGGCCATGAATTGGAGAATGACTTCATCGGCATCCGAAATAATCAACGGCCGGTCGGGTGCAATTGGCAGCGCGTCTATTTCGCTAAGGACTAAATCGAGGTGTTCGTTGGTACTCACGTTGGTTCTTTCTCGTTTCTTAATATTCTAAAGGAGCACCGGGCAAGCATTGGCGGGCCGCACGTGGCAATTCCGGGTCTAGCTCGCATTGCTCGCAAAATTCGGTGACCACCTTTTCTTGTGACAGAAGGTAATCAAGGACGCCGCCCAAGAATTGCGGATCCTCCGCGAGGGAACGAATTTCCGAAACATCAATGCCTGTATTTGCCAAGAAGCCCTCAAACGCCCGTTGGTCCTGGCTCAAGAAAACCAGCGCTTGCGTGGCGATGTTCTCCGCGTAATCTCTTGTTAATGTCTTTGTTGACAATGTGTTAATTCCCTCGAAAAGCAATGGAAAATGCCGCTTAAATTGCGTGCACTTTAGCTCAATTTGGCCTTTCTCAATGTTTAGTTAATGATATTGGGCTCAAATGGCACTGTCCAACAAAGGCGAGTCGGCACACGATTCTACCTTTAAGTCGGAGCTGTTTGGGAAGTTTAGGATGGGCAGTCAGGCAGGCCTTAGCGTGGCAGAAATGGATACGCAGGAGAAGACGGTGCTGATCGTCGAGGATAATGAGCTCAACATGAAGCTCTTCCACGACCTGCTGGACGCCCATGGTTACCGCACATTGCAGACCCGCGAAGGCATGGAAGCCTTGGAAATTGCCCGCAGCGAACGCCCTGACCTGATTCTGATGGATATTCAGCTTCCTGAGATTTCCGGCTTGGAGATCACCAAGTGGATTAAGGAAGACGACAATCTCCGGCACATCCCGGTGATCGCCGTAACGGCGTTTGCCATGAAAGGGGATGAGGAAAAAATTAGGGACGGTGGTTGCGAGGCGTATATCGCGAAACCCATCTCCGTCTCGCTCTTTCTGGACACTGTAAAGAAATTTCTCGATTGAGTGGCTTATGACAGCGCGCGTCCTCGTCGTTGACGATATTCCGGCAAACACAAAACTGCTGGAAGCGAAATTGTCAGCAGAATATTTCGATGTCATCACGGCGAACAATGGCCAAACCGCGATTGAGCTTGCCGCCAGTGAACAGCCTGACATTATCTTGCTTGATGTCATGATGCCGATCATGGACGGCTTTGAGGTGTGCGAGAAACTCAAAGCCCGCGAAGACCTGCAGCATATTCCGGTGGTGATGGTAACCGCCCTTGATCAGCCGTCTGATCGGGTGCGCGGGCTTGAGGCGGGTGCGGATGATTTCCTTACAAAGCCTGTAAACGACCTTGCCCTGTTTTCCCGCGTGCGAAGCCTCGTCCGCCTTAAAATGATGACCGACGAACTGCGGATGCGGCAGGCGACCGGTCGCGACATGGGGCTTCTCTCCAGCGAGTATGATGCTGCGGAGGGCGAATCTGGCGCGCGTATCCTGATTGTTGAGGAACGTGAAGAAGCCGCCAAACGTGTCAGGGATTATCTAGAACCCAATCATCGGGTGAAAGTTGAAACCAGTCGTGACGATGCAACGGTAACCGCGCGCGGCGGCGATTTCGACTTGGTGATCATTAATCTGGCGATGTCCGGTCAAGAAGGTCTGCGCTTGTGCAGTCAGCTGCGATCAATCCCCGAAACCCGCGGCGTGCCCATCCTGGCGATCGTCGATGACGGCGACAATCCAGCCTTGGCCCGTGCATTAGATCTTGGCGTGAACGATTATCTTATGCGCCCAATCGATCAGAACGAACTGATCGCGCGTGTAAAGACCCAATTCAAGAAGAAGCGTTATTCCGACAAGCTGAAACAAAACCTAGAGCTCAGCGTGGAAATGGCGGTGACCGATCAGCTGACCGGTCTTTACAACCGGCGCTATATGTCCGGTCATTTGGGCAATTTGCTGAAGGATTCCCTGGACCGCGAAAAAGCGCTCTCCTTCCTGATCATCGACATCGATTATTTCAAGTCGATCAACGATACGTTTGGACATGATATTGGCGACGAAGTTTTGCGCCAATTCGGATCGCGCATCGTCAGCAATGTACGCGGTATCGACCTGGTATGCCGGTATGGTGGCGAAGAATTTGTTGTCGTTATGCCAGACACGGACCTGACATTTGCCTACGCCGTGGCCGAGCGTGTGCGCCAGCAAGTTGCTGATATGCCATTCGATGTTGGAATTGGGGACCCGCTGAAAATCACGATCAGTATCGGTGTGACGGTTTCAGAAGGGTCAGGGGATACGCCGGGCGAATTGCTCCGCCGGGCAGATCAGGCGCTCTATCGCGCCAAGCGCGAAGGCCGCAATCGCGTGGTCGCCGACGCGGCCTAAATCTTACTTGATTTTCGCTTCTTTAAACTCGACGTGCTTGCGCGCGACCGGGTCATATTTCCGCACGACCATTTTCTCGGTCATGGTGCGTGAATTCTTCTTTGCTACATAAAAATAGCCAGTGCCTGCTGTGCTGTTCAGGCGGATTTTCACAGTCGTCGGTTTGGCCATGTGCCCGTCCTCACGTAAAGATCGCAAATTCTAAGGATTCCGGGGCTTTTTTGTCCGGAAGAGGGCGCAGACTACTCACCAATCCCCTAATGTCAAGTAATCGTGGCTTATCGCTGGCCGGTAACGCCTTTGGCCAGGAAATCCGGTCCATGCCGGTACAGGATAAGGCCCGCATATCCAAGGCAAACACAGCCCATCGCGATCACAAGACCATGGGGGTTCCAGAGGTCCATCGCATATCCGCTCAATGGTGGCCCCCCGAGGGCACCGATTTCATAGAGCACCACAAAGCCCGCATTCGCCGAGATCAAGGCGCTGCCCTGGAACCTTTGGCCCAGCAGGGTAAGGCCAACCGTATACATGCCGGTCAGGGTGCCGCCCCACACAAATAGACTGAGATACAGCAAGATAGGCTGGCCCCCGGTCCAGGACGTGGTGCCGATCAGTGGCGGCAGGGTGGCGATCCCCACGAAGCCCACCAAAGCGCACATTAGTAACACCAGCCGGCGGTCGATACGGTCGGCAAGCATGCCCACCGGGTATTGCAGGGTCATATTCCCCAGGGCAACGGCCGTGAGGGCCAGGGCCGCCGTTTCGCCGCTGAGACCGTTTCGAATGCCATAAATCGGCATGAAATTGAAAACACCGGTTTCCAAGGCACCAAAAACACCGGCGGCCAGCATGGCTGTGGGCGCAAGGCGAAGGTATTTAGGAAGATCCACGGACGAAGAGTGCTCAAGGCTAGGGGTGCCACCTGACCCCCAAAGCACGGGCAGCGTGGCGCCTGACATAAGCCCCATCAAGATGAGGAAGGGGGTCCATCCTTCAGTTCCGACGACCGCCAGAATAACGGGTCCAGTTGCAAAGCCCGCAGACATAACTGTTGTGTAAACCCCGAGGATTCGCCCCCGTTCATGTTCCGGTGCAATAGAATTGATCCAGAACTCACTGACAACAAAGAGAATTCCGAGGCTGGCCCCAAACACAAATCGAATGGGAAACCAGAACCAAATATTCATGTACAGCCGGAAAAGAAACAAGCAAATTACTGAAATAAATAGGCAAATCAGAATAAGGTTTCGCACACCGAGGCGATGGGTCAGACTTGGAACAAAGGGGACCACCAAGATGCCCGCAAGGGCTGGCATGGCCGTGTTGATCCCAATCATGGAGGCCGACACATTCATGCCGTCCATAAGCAAGGCCAACAACGGGATTGTAAGGCCCAGCCCCATGCCCATGACAGCGACGCACGAAAATATCGCGGCAAGGCTTCTCACCTTGTCGGGGGATTGAAGCACGCTTGCTGGCGGAGCTGTTGCGGCGTTTTCAGAGTTGTCGGATGTCATGCTGGCGTACAACCGAGGGCCCGTGGCGGACTACCGCTTACGAGGCCCTTTGGGCTTTCTTTTGAAACCAACGCGCCGCCGTTTTGATTTTTGGGCGACGTGCCTGTCCTTCTTCTTAACGATTGCACCGCCTTCGACCAATTCAAATCGAAGCCCACCCGTCAGCGGGGTGGCTTCCTCGAGACGGACCGTAACCGTCTCTCCAAGAGTGAAGGATAATCCACTGTCCTCATCAATCAGCCGGTGCCGGTGTTCGTCATGGGTGAAGTAGCCGCCTGGCAGGGTGCGAATGGGGACCAGACCATCTGCCCCGGTTTCCTCGAGCTGTACAAACAATCCAAAGCGCGTCACGCCCGAAATGCGCCCGTCAAAGGTCAGGCCTATTTTGGGCTCCATATAGGCGGCGATGTAACGGTCGATCGAATCCCGTTCCGCCGCCATGGCACGCCGTTCCGTGTTTGAAATGTCTTCGCCGATCTCGTGAAGGCTCTCGATTTCTTGGTCGGTGAGGCCGTCTTTGCCCAGTTTAAAGGCCTTAATGAGGGCCCGATGCACAATCAGGTCCGCATAGCGGCGAATGGGAGAGGTGAAATGGGCGTAACGCCGAAGGTTAAGGCCGAAATGTCCCAGGCTCCGTTCCGTGTAATAGGCTTGGGTTTGGCTGCGCAAGACCACCTCGCTCACCATCTCGGCACGGTCCATCTGGCGGGCCTTATCAAGAATTTGATTGAGCTGTCCGGGACGCAAATTCTGTCCGCGCGCGAGTTTTAGATCCAACGTCGATAGAAACTCGATCAAAGACGAAATTTTTTCTTCTGTAGGCGCCTCGTGCGCGCGATAGAGCAGGGGGACCTTCCTTTTCTCAAGGGCTTCGGCGGCCGCCACATTGGCGGTGATCATGTATTCTTCAATGAGGCGGTGGGCTTCCAGGCGTTCTTTCTTTCGCACTTTCGCGACCCGGCCGTCATCACCCAGCTCGATCCGGCGCTCGGGGAGGTCAAGGTCCAGCGGTTTCCGTTTCTCGCGCGCGTCGCGCAGTTTTTCGTAAGCCTCCAGAACCGGATCCAACGATTCCTTTTTAACGTCGTCTAAGGCTTTGTCTTGGCCGCTGTCGAATGCCGTTTGGGCATTCTGATAGGTCAGCCGGCACCGTGACCGAATGATGCCGCGTCGGAAGATCTGGCCTGTTTTTTCGCCGTGTTGGTTGATGGTAATTTCTGCGACCATGGCGGGGCGGTCTTCTTCGGGGCGTAGCGAGCACAGATCATTCGACAAGCGTTCCGGCAGCATGGGCACCACGCGATCGGGGAAGTAGGCCGAGTTACCCCGTTTTAGCGCGTCTTTATCCAGCGCCGTGCCGGGACGCACATGGGCCGCCACGTCCGCGATGGCCACATAAAGGCGATAGCCGCCTTTATTGTGGTCATCCGTGTCGCGTTCCGCGAAGACGGCGTCGTCAAAGTCTCGGGCATCTTCCGGATCGATGGTCACGAACGGGATGTGACGGAGATCCTCGTGATCTTTGCCGGGGGTGAACTGGATGGTTTCAGCTTCTGCCAGCGTGGCGTCAGAAAATTCGGTCGGAAGGCCATGGGCATGAATGGCAATGAGGCTGGTGGTTTTAGGTGTGTTTGCCTTGCCGAGGCTTGCCACGATGCGCGCTTTGCGCCGGTTGTGATGGGATTGAGATAAAATCTCTATGCTGACCAAATCACCATCTTTGGCGTCCATCATATCGTCGGGAGCGATTTGATATTCCCGGCGCTCGCTTTTGTCGACAGGGCTGACAATGGCCATTTTGCCCTGTTTTTTAAGGACGCCGAGCGCCCGTTTCGCACCGGCGCCAAGCTTCTTGATGGTTTTGGCTTCGTAGGAAAAATGACTGTCGGGATCGTCCAACTTGCGCAGTCTGGCCAAAAGCCGGTCCCCAACCGCTGCGGTCGGGCCGCGATCGCTCTGCGGCGGGGCCATGACGATGAGCGGGGCCGGGCCTTCGCCGTCCCATTTTGCGGGGCGGGCCATAAGCTCCCCATCCGTATCCAGATCAAACACCTCAATGACGGTGACCGACGGCAGTTTGCCTGGTTCGCCCAGTTTCTTGCGGTGCTTTTTCTCGATCAGGCCTTCGTCGGCCATCTCCTTTAGCAGGGCCTTCAAACCGATCCGGTCAGATCCGGTGATGCCAAATGCGCGCGCGATTTCACGCTTGCCCAGCTTACCGTCGCCGGAACGGACGAACTCCAAGATGTCTGCTTTGCTCGGAAGCTTCTTTGGGTGTTTGGAGGAAGGATGTTTGGCGGCCACGCCGGTTATTCCGCCGGCGTGTCAGCGGACTCTTTGCTCTTATCGGCAGTTTTTTTAGCGGCTGGTTTCTTTGCAGTGGTTTTTTTGGCGGTTGTTTTTTTAGTGGTCTTCTTGGCCGTGGTCTTTTTTGCCGCGGTTTTCTTGGCAGGCGCTTTTTTCTTCGCGGGCTTTTTCTTTTTGGCCTTGGCGTCGATCAGTTCGAGTGCGCGTTCCAGGGTGATCTTTTCAACGTCTTCCCCCTGCGGGATGGTTGCGTTGATCTTGCCGTGTTTTACATAAGGGCCATACCGGCCGTCCATCACATTGACGGGCTGTTCGTCCTCCGGATGCGGTCCCAACTCGCGCAGTGCTTTAGCCTGGTTGCGGCGGCCACCGCCTTTTTCTTTCGCTTCCGCGATCAACGTCACGGCGCGATTAAGGCCCACTTCGAACAGTTCGGTGAAGCTTTCGAGCCGTGCATATTTGCCATCATGCTGGAGATAGGGGCCATAGCGTCCGTTGGCTGCCATGATCGGCTTGCCGGTTTCCGGATGGTCGCCCACATGGCGTGGCAATGACAGCAGTTTCACTGCCAAGTCGAAATTGACGTCCGCCACATCCACTTCTTTGGGGATGCCGGCGTTCTTCGCTTTTTCTTCGCCATCTTCGCTGGCGGCCAGCTGGATATACGGACCAAAGCGTCCCGATTTCAGACTGATCTCACGTCCTGTAGCGGGATCTTCGCCCAACACTTTTGGTTGCCCGTCGCTGGCGCCGTCGGATCCATCGGCGGACTTGGTCAATTGCCGGGTGAATTTGCAGTCCGGGTAATTGGAGCAGCCGACAAAGGCGCCATAGCGGCCTGTTTTCAGGCTGAGAATGCCGTCGTCACACGCCTTACATTTGCGGGGGTCGACGCCTTCTTCCTCTTGCGGGAAAACGTGCGGACCCAACACTTCGTTCATGGCGTCCAACACGTCGCGATTGCGCAGCTTGACGATGTCTTCGACGGCGGGAGTAAAATCTTTCCAGAAATCGCGCAACAGAACTTTCCAATCGAGATCGCCCGCGGAGATCTTGTCGAGATCTTCTTCCAGCTCCGCCGTGAAATCATATTCCACATATTTGGTGAAGAACGTGTCCAAGAAGGCGGTGACCAAACGGCCTTTGTCTTCCGGATGAAACCGGTTCTTGTCCATGTAGACATATTTCCGGTCGCGTAAGACAGACAGGATCGACGCATAGGTGGATGGACGGCCAATGCCCAGCTCTTCCAATCGTTTCACCAGCGTCGCTTCCGAAAATCGCGGGGGTGGTTCGGTGAAGTGCTGTGATGGCGTCACTTTGTTCAGCGGCGTTTGTTCGTCGGGGCTGACCTGCGGCAAACGCACATCGTCGTCATCGTCGCCCGCGTCGTCCTTGCCTTCCTGATAGACTTTCAAGTAACCGTCGAACTTCAGCACGGAACCCGTGGCGCGGAACTGGATTTTGGTATCTTGTGACGTAATATCAATCGTGGTGCGTTCCAGCGCGGCACTTTCCATTTGACTGGAAATAGCGCGCTTCCATATCAGCTCGTACAGACGTAATTGATCCGCATCCAGAACTTTTGCCACCATGGACGGCAGCCGTCCGAGATCCGTGGGGCGAATGGCTTCGTGTGCTTCCTGTGCATTCCGGGCTTTGCTGCGATAGACCCGCGCTTTTTCGGGAAGATATTGATCGCCAAACTCTTTTTGAATGGTCGCGCGTGCTTGATCGATAGCTTCGTCTGCCATTTGCACGCCGTCTGTCCGCATATAGGTGATCAGGCCAACGGTTTCCCCGCCCAGATCCACACCTTCATAAAGGCGCTGGGCCACTTGCATGGTGCGCGCGGCCGCAAAGCCAAGTTTGCGCGATGCTTCCTGCTGCAACGTCGAGGTCGTGAACGGCGCGCTCGGGTTGCGTTTGGCAGGCTTGCTGGTGACACTGGCGACACGATAGCTTTGCTGTTCGATATCGGCGAGGGCCGTTTTCGCCTTGTCTTCATTGTTAATGTCGAACTTGTCGAGCTTTTCGCCATTCCAATGAGTGAGGCGCGATGTCAGCGGTGTGCCCGCTTGCGTGTCGAAGATCCCTTCCACTGACCAATATTCGCGCGGCACGAAGGCTTCGATTTCGGCTTCCCGCTCGCACACCAGCTTGAGCGCAACCGACTGCACACGTCCGGCAGAGCGCGAACCCGGCAGGCGCCGCCACAAGACAGGCGACAGGGTAAAGCCCACCAGATAATCCAACGCGCGGCGGGCGAGATAAGCATCAACCAATTCGGAATCGATTTCGCGCGGGTGCGCCATGGCATCCAAGACCGCTGCCTTGGTGATGGCGTTAAAGACAACGCGCTTAACGTCTACATCTTTTAGGGCTTTCTTCTTTTTCAGAACTTCCAGCACATGCCACGAAATCGCTTCCCCTTCGCGATCCGGGTCAGTGGCGAGGATCAGGCTATCGGATCCTTTGACGGCATCCGCAATTTCCTTCAGGCGCTTGGCGGATTGGGTGTCGACGTCCCATTCCATTTCAAAGTCGTTGTCCGGTTGGACAGAGCCATCTTTGGACGGCAAGTCACGCACGTGACCGTAACTGGCGAGGACTTTGAAGTCTTTGCCAAGATATTTGTTGATGGTCTTAGCCTTGGCTGGCGACTCAACAATAACAATGTTCATGCGTAATTCTGGCCCTTGCTATGCCCGCCTGATGAATAAGCACGTGTCTCAACTGTCGAGAAACGCGCTTCAAAAAACTCAGTGCGGATCGGCAATAAGTTAAATCATGAGGCGCTGTCAACCAGCACGCGACGGAAAAATTCCTATCAACAGGGTGGTTAAAGAATTGGATGGTCCACCTTTTTCCCTCAAAAAAGGGCAATAGTTGGGATATTCATCAAGAAATTTTTTGGCATAAAGCCTCAGCTTAAGGTCACTTTTTGACCGGGATGCAGTTTGCATTTCCCGTCCAGTTCCAGCTCAATCAGCAGGCCAAGAAGGTCGCCTGCTTTAATGTTGGTTTGACGAACGATCTCGTCAACCTCCACGGCGGTGTGGGACAGGCAAGACAATATCCGTTCCGCGTCGGGAATTTCACGAGACTTGTTTGAGGCGGTGTCGGCACGGGTTACGGGTTTGGCAGCCGCGTTAGGGGGCGCGCGTTTGGGAACAACGGGCTTTTTTTCGATCTGAGCAAAAAGGGCGGGCTGTTCGTGGAGCGATTCCAAAATGTCTTCGGCGGACCGCACCAATGTTGCCCCTTGCCGGATCAACGCATTCGTGCCGCTGCTGCGCGGGTCAAGCGGAGAGCCCGGCACCGCGAACACATCACGGCCTTGTTCCCCCGCCAGGCGCGCGGTGATCAGAGACCCGGAACGTTCCGCCGCTTCAATAACGACAATCCCTAAAGAAACTCCCGACACAACGCGATTGCGCCGTGGAAAGTGTTCCGCCTTTGGCCGGAAAGAGAACGGCATTTCAGAGATCACCAATCCTTTCTCCGCGATCTGTTGATGCAGGTCGGCGTTTTCAGGTGGGTAGGTCACGTCAATGCCACCGGCCATAACAGCAATGGTGTTTTCGGGGGATGCGCCCTGATGGGCAGCGGTGTCAATACCGCGGGCGAGCCCGGACACCACCACATAGCCTTTGTGTGCGAGGTCATTTGCTAAATCCGTCGTAAATCTTTTTCCCGCCGCGGACGCATTGCGGGCACCCACAATGCCGATGGTGGGCCGCTGCATCAGGTGCGGCTGGCCATAGGCGCACAAAATCGGAGGTGGATTGACTGTTTGCCGCAACAGATGGGAATAGGTGTCATCTGTCCAGAAAATGAGTTGACCGCCACTATTTTCAATGGCCGCGACTTCTTGCTCTACCTGGTCCGGCGAACAGAGTTTTTGGTTGCGCGCCCCGGCGTTAATCTCTGCGATCGCATCTTCAGCGGAGCCATAGGTATCAATGAACTGAAAAAATTTAGCAGGCCCGATGCCTGCGCTTCGGAACAGTCTTAAGCGTGCGATATCCTCGGTTGAACGAATACCACCCATCAAGGTTCATGCCGTATTGGATTTGCTCGCGCCGATCTTTGGTTCCGTTCCTGCAAGAAGGCGTTGAATGTTTTCCCGATGGGACCAGAAGATGAGCGCCGCAAGGATGAAGGACAATGTGATGAAAAGAGGTTGTTCAAAGAACCACATATATATCGGCGACACGGCAGCAGCGACGAGAGCGGACAAAGAAGAATACCTCAGTACAAAGGCGACCACGAGCCATGTGGCACAGCACAACAATCCGACAGGCCAATAAAGGGCGATTGTCAGGCCCAGGAAGGTTGCGACCCCCTTGCCCCCTTTAAATCCCAGCCAGACCGGGAAGATGTGCCCGAAGAAAGAAGCGACACCCGCAATGGCTCCCAATTGCGGCCCTCCATAGGCCGCTGCGAGGAGGACAGCTGCGGCGCCCTTACCGCCGTCAAACAAGAGTGTCGCCGCGGCGATATAGCGATTGCCGGTGCGCAATACGTTGGTGGCCCCGATATTGCCGGAACCGATTGATCGAATATCGCCAAGACCCGCAATCCGGGTAAAGATCAATCCAAAGGGAATCGACCCCAACAAATATCCAAAGACCAGAGCTCCTAAATAATAGGGCCAGGAATATTCCCAACTGATCGGATCAAAAAAGGCCATTCCGCACCCCGCCGTTTACGTGTCTCGCTCCTGCCGGTTCTAAGCGGCCAATTCTTTTTGGTCTGAATCGAAAACCGTAATGCCATCCACAAAGGTTTTGAGGACGCGCCCTTGAAAACGATGTCCATCAAACGGTGTATTTTTTGTTTTCGAGTGCAACTCTTCGGCATTGATAACGAAGGGGCGCTCCAAATCAATCAACACGAGATCCGCTGGGGCGCCATTGGTGAGTTTACCGGAAGGTAGCCCCAGAATTTCCGCCGGGCGCGACGTGACGGCGCGCAGGGCATCCATCAATGCCAAATGGCCATTGTGGTAAAGCTCCAACGCGACAGCCAGCAAGGTTTCCAAACCGACCACCCCGTAAGCGGCTTGCGCGAACGGAAGCCGCTTGTTTTCAGGCGCTTGCGGGTCGTGACTGGACACAATCACGTCGATGCTGCGTGCAGATAGGCCTGCCACTAAGGACATGCGGTCTTCTTCCCGCCGCAAGGGCGGATTGGTTTTGAAGAAGGTTCGATAACTTGCAACGTCGTTTTCATTGAGTGCCAAATGATGCGCGGAAACGGCACAGGTCAACTGGTGCCCCGATTGTTTGGCGCGCTCGACAATTTTCAACGTTTCAACCGACGATATTTGTGACAGGTGGTACCGCGCGCCGGTCAGCTCCAGCAAACGCACATCCCGCTCGACCATGATGGTTTCGGCTGCCGGGGGCACACCTGGCAGGCCAAGCCGTGTGGCGAGTTCGCCTTCGTTCATGCACCCCGCACTGGACAGGCTGGGCTCTTCCGCATGCTGTGCAATCAGCGCGTCGAAATTGGCTGCATAGGTCATGGCGCGGCGCATTATCTGTGCGTCCACGAGCGACTTGTTCCCCTCCGTAAAGCCTACAGCGCCAGCTTCGGCAAGCAGACCCATTTCTGTCATCTGCTTGCCCTCTAGGCCTTTTGTTAGCGCAGCCATGGGGTGCACATGGACAATGGCGGTATCGCGGGCGCGCCGTTCGATGAAATCGACCAATGCCACATCATCGATCACCGGATCCGTGTTGGGCATGCAGATGAGTGTGGTGACGCCACCGGCGGCTGCGGCCCGGCTTGCGGATCCAAGTGTTTCTTTGTGTTCGGCCCCCGGCTCGCCCACGAAAACCCGCATGTCGATCAGGCCTGGTGACAGGACATGACCATTGCAGTCAATAACGTCGACATCGTTTTCCGGTGTGCCGGTGACCAGGGATTGTCCAAAGTCGACAATCTTTCCTTTTTCAACGAGCAATTGGCCCCGTATATCGGACCCTGAATGGGGATCGATAATACGTGCATTGGTGAAAAGTGTTTTGCCGGTGTCGTCTAATCTGCGTTCGCGCATTGTTATTGGTGTTCTCCGCGATCAAGTTGACGGCTTAATGCTGTGAGAGCGGCCATTCGAACGGCGACGCCCATCTCGACCTGTTCCTGGATCAAACTGATATTGCGGTCGTCGGCAATGGAACTGTCAATCTCGACGCCTCTATTCATGGGGCCGGGATGCATTACCAATGCGTTTGGTTTTGCAAAGGACAGTTTCTCGCGATCCAGTCCGAAGTAATGGAAATATTCGCGCGTGGACGGAATAAACGATCCTGTCATGCGTTCCATCTGTAAGCGGAGCATCATGACAATGTCACAATCCACCAGGCCTTCACGCATGTCATTGAAGATTTTTACGCCTAAGCGCTCGATGCCTGCGGGAAGAAGTGTCTTCGGTGCGATAAGGCGGACTTCCGCCCCAAGAGTGTTCAGCAAATGAACATTCGATCGCGTGACGCGGCTGTGCATCACATCGCCACAAATGGCGACTTTCAAGCCGTCAATCCGACCAAGCCTGCGGCGAATGGTTAGGGCATCCAACAATGCTTGTGTTGGATGTTCGTGCCATCCATCGCCCGCATTAATGACGGAACAGCTTACCTTCTGCGATAGCAGTTCGACGGCGCCGGAATCTTGGTGCCGCACGATTAGGATGTCGGGATGCATGGCGTTCAGAGTGATCGCCGTGTCGATCAGGGTTTCACCCTTGTTTAAAGAGGAAGCCTTTACCGCCATGTTCATGACGTCGGCCCCTAGGCGTTTGCCCGCAAGTTCGAATGAACTTTGGGTTCGCGTGGAAGATTCGAAAAAGAGGTTGATGACGGTCCGCCCGCGCAAGGTGGGCTGTTTTTTGTCGATCAGGCGGTTTTGGTCGACATAGTCATCCGCCAAATCGAGAAGTGATGTGATTTCGAGAGGGGAAAGCCCTTCGATTCCCAGCAAATGCCGCCTTGAAAAGGCCGGGCTGGGCATTGGGGTGGGTGCTGCTTCGGAGACGCTCATTAAAGCCATGCTTATAATGGCAACCATGGTCACCCGCAACAGTTCAGGTGCGGCAGATTAGATCGGAGGTGTTAAGTATAAAATGAGCGGCATGGTAATCGCCGCTGCAAGGGTACTCGCGGTGACCGCTTGCGCCATAAAATCGGCATCACCTCCCAATTGGCGCGCCAAAATGTAAGAAGAAGGGGCGGTCGGGACCGACGCGCAAATCATAGCGGCTGCCAAAGAAATTCCGGTGACGCCAAACATTACGCAAAAAATGGTGACAAAAAGCGGCATCAGCAGCAGCTTGAACGCGCTGACACATCCCAACTGGCCAAAGGCATCGCGTGGAATGGCGAATTGGAGAGACGCCCCGACCGCGAGCAGCCCTATCGTCAGGGCGCCGTCTGCCAACATGGACATGGTATCGGCCAAGATGCTTGGCACATAGATCTCTAGAAGATTTACGGCGATGCCAGCGACGCATGAAATGATTAAAGGGTTCTGAGACAATAGACGCAGCACCAGCCGAAAGTTCTGCGGCTCTGCTCCTGCATGGCGTGTGAGCGTATACACACTTAAGACATTGAGCGTTGGCACCATGACCGCGATACCGATGGCGGTCATGGCCAGCCCCTCAGGCCCCAGAAAAGCATCTGCCACGGCAAGGGCTACAAAACCGTTCCAGCGCATGCTGCCTTGATAGATGCTGGTATAGCGCGGTCCGTGCCACCCAGCGATCCGGCGGATGATGGCAAGGAAGGTCGCCATGGTGAGCAGGGCTGCAAGCAAAGTAACAGCAAACCAACCGGCTTTGTCCGCGGTCATATCTGATCGCGCGATCGCCCCGAACAAAAGGCAGGGATAAAACACATAGTAGGTCAGCCGCTCCACTGACGGCCAAAAACCCTCTCCCGGGAAACCTGCGCGGTTTAACGCATACCCCAACAGTATGAGCAAAATGACGGGGGACAGGATCGCAACGACAGACAGCATGGTGTTGTTTGCTCATTCGTCACGGGATGGTTGATCGGCGATCCGGTCCAGAAAGCCTTGCAGAATGTAGGACGCAGCCATTTTGTCGACCACTTCGGCTCGTTTTGCCCGGCTGCTGTCCGCTTCCAACAAGGTGCGTGTCACGGCGGCGGTTGATAGGCGCTCATCCCAAAAAATGAAAGGCAGATCCACCTCTTTCAGCACATTGCGCACAAAAGCCCTGGTGGACTGCGCACGCGGTCCTTCCGTCCCATCCATATTGATGGGCAGACCCATGACAACTCCGCCAATTTGCCGTTCATCGATAATCGTCAGCAGAGCGGCTAAATCCTTTTTGAACTTCGACCGTCGAATCGTCTCCATGGGCGTTGCAATGGTTCGCGTCACATCGGAACATGCGATGCCAATGGTCTTCGTGCCCAAGTCGAGCCCTAGAAGGGCCGACTTTTCGGGCGCTGCGGCAAGGAATGCCTGTGGGTCCTCGAAGGTGGGCACGTTTTTAGCCTCTTTTAAGCTCTGCCGACGCATAACATATGAGGTGCGGCCAGGGTAAGGCGCCCAAATGTCTGTTCTTGAAAGACGCGGTCTCCCCTGATACTCGAACAGACGTGATTTCAATACAGCAAAACGATAGGTGACTTAATGTCGGTGGACATCCAAACCGTACGCCGGATCGCAAAACTTGCGCGTATTCAAGTGTCGGACAACGACGCGGACCTCGAGTCTATGACGACCGAACTGAACACAATCCTGAACTGGGTTGAGCAGTTGGAGGAAATCAACACAGACAACGTCGCGCCGATGAAAAGCGCGGTGGAGACCACTTTGTTCCAACGGGCGGATGAAGTCACCGATGGGGGCTATCCCGAAAAGATCGTCAAGAACGCACCAGAATCCGAAGACAACATGTTTGTTGTTCCGCGCGTGGTCGAGTAGGGAGCTGGCACGATGACTGACCTCACCGAACTCACCATGGCCGAAGCGCGTGATGGCTTGACGGCAAAAGACTTCTCCGCTGTCGACCTGACAAAAGCGCATATCGACGCCATCGACCAGGCGGGCGACCTCAACTGTTTTGTGACTTACACACCAGAAATTGCGTTGGACCGCGCGAAGCAATCGGATCAACGGATTGCCTCTGGCGAGGCGTTGCCGATGGACGGGTTGCCCATCGGCATAAAGGACCTGTTCTGTACGGAAGGCGTACAGACAACGGCCAGTAGTCACATCCTGGAGGGGTTCACCCCCACTTACGAGTCCACGGTTTCCCAAAACCTGCGTGATGATGGCGCGGTCATGTTGGGCAAGCTTAATCTCGACGAATTCGCGATGGGATCGTCCAACGAAACAAGTTATTTCGGTGCTGTCGTTAATCCGTGGCGCCGCGCCGGAGATGACACCAAGCTTGTGCCCGGCGGATCTAGCGGCGGTTCAAGTTCTCTTGTCTCGGCCCGCCTCGCCTTAGGGGCAACGGGAACCGACACAGGCGGTTCTATTCGTCAACCCGCGGCCCTCACGGGCATTGTCGGCATGAAGCCAACCTATGGCCGCTGCTCGCGCTGGGGTATTGTGGCCTTTGCATCGTCGCTTGACCAGGCCGGACCGATGACACGCACCGTTCAGGATGCGGCCATCATGTTGGGGTCGATGGCCTCGCATGATCCAAAAGATTCAACCAGCATCAATGTTCCGGTGCCTGATTATGAAGCCGAAATCGGTAAAGATGTGCGCGGGCTGAAAATCGGTATTCCGACGGAATATCGCGTGGACGGCATGGAGCCAGAGATTGAACAATTGTGGTCTCAAGGAGCGGAATGGTTGCGGGATGCCGGTGCCGAAATCGTCGACATCAGTCTTCCCAATACGAAATACGCGTTGCCCGCCTATTACATCATCGCACCGGCAGAAGCATCGTCTAATCTAGCGCGATACGATGGTGTTAAATACGGACTTCGCGTGTCTGACTCCGACGACGATATTGTCTCGTTGTATGAAAAGACGCGGGCGGAAGGGTTTGGCGCGGAAGTAACGCGCCGGGTGTTGATCGGAACCTATGTTCTGTCGGCCGGCTATTACGATGCGTATTACATTAAAGCGCAAAAAGTTCGGACGCTTATTGCACAAGACTTTTCAAATGCGTTTGAAACGGTCGATGCCATCCTTACACCCACCACGCCAAGTCCGGCGTTTGGAATCGGCGAACGGTCGGACGATCCAATTTCCATGTACCTCAATGATGTGTTCACCGTCACGGTGAACTTGGCGGGCTTGCCCGGCATTTCGGTGCCCGCCGGACTGGACGGGCAGGGGCTGCCCCTTGGTCTTCAATTGATAGGACGCGCATTTGATGAAGCAACTTTGTTTCGCTTAGGCAGCGTCATGGAAAAAGCAGCCGGTTTTTCGGCGCAACCACAAAAATGGTGGGCGCAATAAAATGAGCAAACAGTCAGCGAAACGCGAACAAATCATCCAAGGAGCGACCGGCGATTGGGAAATTGTCGTCGGCTTGGAAGTGCATGCGCAAGTTTCCAGTAACGCAAAGCTTTTTTCGGGCGCGCCGACCACATTTGGCGCAGGGCCCAACGAAAATGTCAGCCTTGTTGATGCCGCGATGCCAGGCATGTTGCCGGTGATCAATAAGTATTGTGTGGAACAGGCGATCCGCACAGGGCTCGGGATTAATGCGAAGATCAATTTGAAATCCGTTTTCGACCGTAAGAACTATTTTTATCCGGACTTACCGGCGGGCTACCAAATTTCCCAATTCAAAGACCCCATTGTGGGGGAAGGGCAAATCTCTGTTGATTTATCGAATGGGCAAACCGTCGAGATTGGGATTGAGCGGCTGCATTTGGAACAAGACGCGGGCAAAAGCACACACGAAGGAGACCACAGCTTGGTGGATCTCAATCGAGCAGGTGTTGCGTTGATGGAGATTGTGTCGAAGCCGGATATTCGGTCCTCTGAAGAAGCGGCTGCGTACGTCCAAAAGCTTCGGGCAATTCTTCGGTACCTTGGAACCTGTGACGGAAACATGGAAGAAGGGTCCATGCGCGCCGACGTAAATGTGTCTGTTCGCAAGCCCGGCGACCCGTTTGGCACGCGGTGCGAAATAAAGAACGTCAATTCGATTCGTTTTGTCGCTGCCGCGATCGACTACGAAGCCCAAAGACAAGTGGATTTGATCGAAGATGGCGGTGAAGTCGATCAAGAAACGCGATTATTCGATCCGAATTCCGGAAAAACGCGCACCATGCGGTCGAAAGAAGATGCGCATGATTACCGGTACTTTCCCGATCCCGATTTGCTGCCATTGGAATTCGAACAGTCTGTTGTTGATGAGATTGCGCGCACATTGCCGGAGCTTCCGGACCAAAAAAAGACGCGTTTTATCGATGAATTTGGATTAAGTGCATATGACGCCGGTGTTTTGGTGTCGGAAAAAGAAATTGCCGACTATTTCGAAGAAGCAGCGTCAAAACGCGACCCGAAAATGGTCGCGAATTGGATCACGGGGGAATTGTTTGCTGCACTGAACAAAAGTGGTCAGGAACTAGCCGACTGTAAAGTTTCTGCGGCGCAACTCGGAGAGCTTGTTGATTTGATTGCGGATGAAACAATCTCTGGTCGGATCGCCAAACAAGTCTTCGAAATAATGTTCGAAAACGGCGGAAATCCTGGTGAAATTGTTGAAAAGCAGGGACTTAAACAAGTCACCGATACGTCTGAAATAGAAGCGATCGTTGACAAAGTAATCGCAGATAATCCGGACAAGGCGGAAGAGGTGAAAACCAAACCGAAAGCCGTGGGTTGGTTTGTTGGTCAAGTGATGCAAGCGTCCGGCGGTAAAGCAAATCCAAAAGCCGTGAACGAAATACTCAAACGCAAACTCGAAACCTAAAAAACGAATCACTTAAACGCATTTTGTCCCGTTTTTGCGCACAAGAAGTTCTAACTTCATTTGAGTAGAAATATTTTATTAACCACTTTTGATGTAGACGGAGTGTGTGAATGCCAGTCGAATACTGGTGAATCGGTCGGCAACAATGTTTTGGATATGAGTGTTGTTTGCCGAATTTCTTAAGCCGGTTGCCGAAATAGGCCGCGTGATTCATATTTGCACGCGGATTATCTCGTCCAACCGGTCCTCATTGTAGGGAGCACACACATGCCAATGACAACACGTAAAAAGTCTACGGCTCGCAAGACCACGACGAAGAAAAAACCGGCCGCACGCAAAACGACGGCACGGAAAACCACGGCGCGTAAGACGACCGCACGGAAAACAACTGCGCGGAAGACCACTGCACGCAAGACAACGGCGCGTAAAACAACCGCTCGTAAGACGGCTGCCAAGAAGACGACGGCTCGTAAGCCAGCCGCTCGTAAGACGGCTGCCAAGAAGACGACAGCTAAGAAGACGACAGCTCGTAAGACGACCGCTCGTAAGCCTGCAGCTCGCAAGACAACTGCACGGAAGACGACCGCTCGCAAAACGACGGCTCGTAAGACAACGGCCCGTAAGCCAGCCGCTCGTAAGACAGCTGCCAAGAAGACGACAGCTAAGCGGAAGACAACGGCTCGTAAGCCAGCAGCCCGTAAGACGACTGCTCGCAAGACAACCGCACGGAAAACCACTGCTCGCAAGACGACAGCTCGGAAATCCACCGCGCGGAAGACAACAGCTCGCAAGCCAGCTGCACGCAAGACGACGGCTCGTCGGAAGCCTGCTGCTCGCAAGACGACTGCACGCAGAACCGCTCGTCGTTAAGCGGCTGCGCGACTAACATTGCACCGGCCGCCGCTGGGTTCTTCTTTCGGAAATTGGACGGAAGAATGGGGAGCAAAGCGGCGGTCGGCGCATGTTTGATGCCTGGTCAGTAGGTATCAACACGCCCCAATCTATCTCTTCCGAAAGACTGCACCCGCAGGCTGCAAAAGTGCCTCGGCGGTTATGCTTGTTCTTGTCCCTTGACCTCCTATGCTGAGTGCGGCCGCAGCAAACCGCGCGCGGTGCAGCAGTAAGGGACCCGATACATGATAGAACTTTACACGTGGACCACACCGAATGGCCAAAAGGCGTCGGTGATGCTCGAGGAATGCGGCCTGGACTACAGCGTGCATCCTGTGAACCTGACCGAAGGCGAACAGCACGCGCCGGATTTTCGCAAGATTTCGCCTAATGGACGCATCCCCGGCATTGTCGATACGGATATCGGGGGCGGGCGCCATACGGTGTTCGAATCCGGGGCGATCCTGATTTATCTTGCTGAAAAAAGCGGCCAGTTCTTGCCGACCGCCGAGCCCGCGCGCAGTAAATGTTTGGAATGGCTGTTCTGGCAGATGGCCGGCGTCGGACCGATGTTGGGGCAGGCGAACTATTTCATCAACACGGCGGACGAACAGATTCCCTATGCCATCGACCGCTATGTGAGTGAATCCGCCCGGCTGATCAATGTGATGGATGGACGCCTTGCTGAAGCGGAATATCTGGGCGGTGACTATTCGATTGCCGATATCGCCACCTATCCGTGGCTGGCGGTGGCCCTCGATCTGATCAAACAGGCCAAGCCGGATATTGTCGGCGAGGGGGCGCACACCAAACGCTGGCTCGATGCGATCGCGGCACGGCCAGCCGTGCAAAAAGGAATGGCTGTTCCAGACCTCACACCGTAGTAATTCTGTATAAAGAATAAAACATCTTTGTACAAATTAAATAAAGTGGCAGGATTTCCTTAAACCCTTTGTTAATAAGGGTTTCCGTCTGTTAACCCTGCCATTCTTTTGTCTTTTTCTCGTCACCGTTTAACCAATTTTTTAGCCGGCCCATGAAAGCATGAGTTCATTCGCAGCCAAACGTTGCGAAGGCTCAACTTGGCGCCCCTTTTGCAGGGATAGGGTGCCAATACCAAATGGGGAGGCGTAGAACATGACGAGTGTTTCAAAGACGGACAAAAGCATCGAAATTTGTCTCAGCCAGGCCGAAACTGGCACAAGTGAAGCCCTTTACAATTTGGGGCTGATGTATTCCAACGGCGAAGGCGTTCAGCCGGATTACATTGAAGCGCATAAATGGTTTAACCTTGCCGCCATGAAGGGCAGCATCGAAGCCCGCACCTGGCGTTCTGAATTGGCCCAAGAAATGACTGCCTCGCAGGTTGCGGAAGCTCAGCGTCAAGCACGCGAGTGGCTTCACACCCACTAAGCTGATCGACATAAGGCCGCCCCACCAGCGGCCTTTTTTGTGTTCAGGGGGCGCGCCCAGCTGCGCCCAACCATTTTTGACCTGGCGCGGCCCGCGCCGGGGCCCCACCAACTTTTTCTCAAGGTTTATGGCCTTGAATTGGTCCCGCGTGTGGGATATCCATCTTTTTCTTCCGGAGACGTGGCCGAGTGGCTGAAGGCGCTCCCCTGCTAAGGGAGTATGGGTTAATAGCTCATCGAGGGTTCGAATCCCTCCGTCTCCGCCAGTTAACCCGGTATCTAAGTCCTTGATATCATTCATGTGGTTCCCACTTTCGTCCCACTTGTGAGGGGTGTGTTCCCACTTTTCCCTCCATTAGTGACTCGTTTCAGTCTCAGATAAACGTCTTTCAATTAGCTCTGGCGACTCATCAAACAGTTTGTCTGCGTCCCGTTTTGGGTCATAGGAGATACACGTCTTTGCCTGGCATCCGCCCCAGTCAGAATTGCTAGGCGGGCAGACGGTGAACTCGCTTCCACAGTCAGGGCATTTGTGAACCGATACCAGGGTGCCGTACTCGTTAAACCGCTCGCCGATCTTAGTCATTGGCGGCCTCCTTGCTTCCCCCGGTACAATTTGGCTTTCTCGTCAAACAGGTGGATCATTTGCCTCAAGTCCTGCAGGCGCTCCTTGGCGCCCTCGGCATAAACATCTTCACCTGTCAGCCTAAGAGGGGCGTCGTCGCCCCCGAGTGTCTTGAAGAGATACTGCTCAAGCTCGCGGGCCTGTGTAACGACGTATTCGGCATATTTTCGAAGTTCGCTTTCGCGCATCATGTCTTGGTACCAAGCGTGCCTTTGTTCTTTCGGAAGGCTGTCTAGGTTGTCCCAAGTCGTCATTCGCTTTCCTCCTCAAAACGGCGAAACGCCCTTAGCGACGTCCCATTCGATGCGCAGCCAACCAGGAGATATCGTATGCCCACGTCCTTGACTGTCGATGATGTGGTGCGTTTCTCCATTGTGGCTGATCTTCACATGTACCCAGGCTGGGCAACTGACGACGGTTCGCTTGCCGTGCCCAAACTCATAGGTGCGCGTAATTTCGTTAGTGGGCAGAAAAACCATGCCGCCAAAGGTCCGCGCCGTCGCAGCTGACTTCTCTGACATTACTTCGTCCATAGCTATTCCTCCTTTGCTACGTTGATCGCCAAATGTCTCCGCCCCACCAAACGCTTCTCAGCTATCTGACGAGACTTCTCTACTGTCTTAGGTGTGTAGGTGGCATCCAATGACGGATCTTTATCCAGCGCGTTGGCCAGCAAGTCGGCACGCTCTTCTGGTGTGGCGGCGCCAAGGTCTGCTTCAACGTTTGCCGAGCGCCTAATATCCTGGAAGCGGCGCTTCTCTTGCTTGCCGAAGGCCTTTTCTCGCACAATTCGGAAGTCTGTTAAAAAACGCGCCTTTTTATATTCATGGGCGTCACGTGACGTTCTTAGAAACGGTTGGTCCGGCAATACCACCACACCCAAAGATGAAACATAAGCGTCTATATCCCGGCTCAATTCGTCTGAGACCACCGCTACAATAGGTCTCTTGGTTTTGGAGCGCGATGTATCGAACCAGGCGCCCTTCGCGTCTGACAGGCGTTCTGACAGCGTTAGAGTCCGCACGTCAATGGGCTGCATTGCCGTTTCCCAGCCAATGCGAATGGCGAGTGACATTGCGGGCTTGTTTAATTCATTGGCCGCTTTAACAAGATTGCCGATTTCCGCCGCACGCCAAATTTGGTAGCGCGGGGCCGGGCGCGGATTCGGAAGAGACTTTGCCGGGGAGGCCTCGATAACGAAGTTGTTGACCGCCGCGTTAAAGAGCGCCCGGGACACCTTCACCACACGCCAGCGGATATTGTCGCCCTTTGTCTCTTGAAGATGTTCTTGAAACTCCGCGAACTCAGCGGGGGAGATATCCTTTATGCCCCGATCACCAAAAAATGGGCGGATGTACTTCCAACAATTGGACCACTCTGTCTGTGTGGTGAGCTTCTTTTTCTCCCAGGCTTTCGTATAGCGGTAGGCGTCCCAGAACGCTCCCAAAGACCCCTTGGGGTATTCTTTGTCGTCGGACATAACATCACCAAGGCCAGACTTTTCGAGCCATTCGTGATAGTAGACCCAAGCCGTGGCGCGTGTCTTTTTGCTGTCCACGCCCAAGGGGATACTAGAATTCATGCCAGCCTTGCGGGCGCGCTTCTTACCAAGCTGAAAAAAGCCACGTCCTTTTCTGACTTTGTAATAGGGCGCCTTATCACTAGCCACCGGCTTTCATCCTTTCGATACGATCTTGGATATCGTCGTTCGCGTGTTTCTCTGAAAACACTTCAATTTCGTACTTCTTACCAAGCTTCGACACTTTGAAATTCTCCAAGCCAGCCGCTTTCGCGGACGCAATCATTCGCAACATTTGCGGATCTGGCTTTGGGGTGTCACTCATAGCCGCCAAGACTCCGGATCAAAGCCGCTTTCGCGCAAATGTTCCTTGTGCACCTTAAGCTGTTTTTCCATTTCCGACACAAGTGCGGCACGCACTGCTGGCCAATAGCGACAATTTTTTAACAAGTCGAGAAGTTCGCTGCTGTTGAAAATAGATGGCGCATAATGGCTATCCAGCTCATTTAATTTAGCAATTTGCTTTGTACGCATCTCAATGTATTCGAAGTTGCTGATAGCGCCTTCGATTTGGCGCCGTTTTACAAGCTTACTCATCACTCACCTTCTCCAACAATGTCAGCTCATTATTACGCATCGCTATGGCGAGGGGGCACGTCATTGGGTCCGTCATTTCGTGAACGCACTTGTTCTCGTGCGGCGGGCCGTAGTAACACGCCCAGACCGCGTAGCCACAGACATGACAGAGATCGTGCTCACTTACTGTTGTGCCCTCGTGTATACGCATTGAGTAACCTTCTCTGTTGGCGCCATTGGGAAATTGACCTACCAAGGGCCTCGAAATATTTGCGCTGTTGAAAATGGAAGCTCATAAAGGCCATCTACTCTTCCTCCGGCAGTTCGATTGGTGAGATGAATTCGTAACCCACCTCATCATCGTCTGGCCCTTGGGAGACATGAAAGTACATATTCTCTGGCCAGCCCCAAACCTGCACTTGACTATCGTCAGACTCTTCCAAAAACACGATTGTTGGCAGGCTTTGAAAACCATTCCACTTTGCCCACCAATACCCCGGCTTCACTTCTTCAGTCATCTGATATGTCCGCTAAACTCGCGATTTACGAGGCGACGAAAGGGTCTCCACACCTCACTAGATAGTTCTTTTAAGTCGCGCTTTACGTAATCAGGCCCCGCAGCTTCGATCACGGCAGTGGCAAAAGCCTCATCCATGATCCATGCGTGTTCGAGCTTGCCGGTAAATTTTACACGACCGTTCGTGATATCGCTTACAAACTTGTCGCTTTTCGTCACCACAAAATGCTCAGTCATCTGATATGTCCTTGAGTGCTTCGCGTGCAACCGCCTGAAGGTCTGCCAGTTGTTGCAGTGTGACCTCTTCCTCTTCGCCAACATCGTGGATGAGTTCAGAAATCATGATGTGTGTCTCTTCCAACGCCGCTTTCATCTTTGGAGCCGCTGCGGCTAGGGCGGCAACTTCTTCGCATTCTTTCTGGCCGTACATGTCATGGACTGTCATTATGACGATGCAGTTATTCTCATCTGGCCAGTGACTGACGAAACAACCTTCGCAGTTGCCGTTTCCATTACGGCTCCATGCCCACCAACCTTTAGCCCACTCTTTGATATCTGCACTTCTTGTCTCAGTCATATGTCACCACTTGAATACATTTGAACTTTTGTCACCGCTCATTTACATGGCGCGTCTGCGCGGCTAGCCCAACAAAAATCCGTCATTGTACGCAAGAACATCGCCCATGTAGTAATCGGGGCCTTCTTCCGGTGGTGTCCCTTTGCAATAGAAATATCCACTGGAATAAGTCGCCTCGGCTTCGGCTTCGGTCGCATACCCTTGGTGGGCAACGTGGAGAAGACCAGCCTTGTCCGGCCCCCAGTCAACTATTGAGCCGTCAGGAGCGAATAGCGTCCACATTTTCACCGCTTCAGTCATTGGTAGCCTCCGGGGGTATAAATGGGAGTGGGTGAACTTCTCTCCAAATCAGCGGACCTTCCGGCCACTCCGGGTGCGGTTCGCCGGTCGCGACCATTACCCATTGGCCGTCATCAAACTCAGCAATCCATTGTTCGCCCTTTGAATAATACGGTGGGCCGTCCCAACCATCGGGGATGCCGACGACAAGAGGTTTACACTTCGGCGCTGCGCTCATGTCAGAATTCCAGTTCACGACCGCTGCTCCTTGAGTTCTTTTGTGGAACGCTCAATAAAATCCCACACAGCCATACCCATGCCCCCAGGTTGGGTTCCGAGACGCACATCCTCAGCCTCCAGCCACGCGACAATGACGGCGGCTGCGATTTTGTTGCAGTCCTTCTTCGCTTCTTCTGGCCCGGCCCATTCCCAGCCATCAGCGTCCAGAATGTCGTAAACAACTTGCCCAGCAGGTGTTAGGCTATTGGTCATTGTGCTGATCCTTGAGAAGTTGTTGGGCCGCGTCCATTAGGTAGCCTGGGGCGTCGTCCTCATGCAGGCCGTCTGTTACGGACTTAACCCAAGCGGTGATAGCGGCGGCTGCGACTTTGTCACCGTCGAACAGTGCGGCGCCGTCCTTTTCATAGTTGTCGATGAACTCGTCCACGGCCTTAATGATGACTGCACCGGCGGGCTTTAAGCTATTGGTCATTGGGTGTGTCCTCTAAGGCAAAAAGAATGGCGATCAGCACCGCGTAAGAGAGTTTCCGGTGCACGCCTTCAAAATCTTGATTTGCTTCCAAGGTTTTTCGAAACGTAAAAACTGTTTCTCGGCCAATAGACTCAGCCCGCCAAACACAGTCGGCGAAGGTCTCTTGTAAGAGGGCAATGGCGCAACTTGGGTTGCGCAAAATGTCGGGGGCCGAAACCCAATGCCCACCAGACTTCGGGCGAACGCGCCAACCATTCTTGTTGAATTTGAATTCGTGCTCGCCAGTGATCGCGCAATAGACTTCGCACTCAAGCTCGTTGCCGTAGCGATCAGCGGCAAGGTCGCTGATAAGCTGATTATCCATTCTCTCCCCCTTCACCCGCGCGTGGCGCCGCAGCGTCGAGGGCCTGAAGCTTTGATTTAAGAATAGAGGCAGTCTCGACCGTCCATCCCTTAGATGAGCATTGTCGCGCAGCTTCAATCACGGCCTGCTCTGCCTTGTGGCGTGCGAGAAGTTCTTTGCGGGGAGTGTCTAGAAGCGTCTCGAAGGCCTTTCGAGGTAAGCGACCAACGCAGTAATTAACCACTGCGCTATACCACTTGTTTTCTTCCTTAAGACGCTGGATTTCCTCGTCGCGCCTAAGACGTAGCCCAAGTTCGCTCATTGCAACATTTCGATATTCTTCTTCAGCTTGGCTCATCGAACAATCTCCGCCAGTGCATCCAGGCCTAAATAGAAAATAAAATATGCTGCGATTATCGCGCACACGATTGCGTTGGCGTTCATGACTGCTCCAGTTCGTCTAGCTTGTGGCGGGCGTTCGCCTGCAAAATGTTTAGGCGTACCTTGGACCCGCGAATTCCGTCCGTGTGGGCTGCAATTTCGTCAAGGGGCTGGTTTTCGAGGTCTTCAATCGTGCGGTTGAGCTTTGAGAGAAGACGCTGCACGCGGGTTGTCATCCTTCACTCCCCGCAATCCGGGCATAGATTTTCCCAACCAAACTTCTCTTTAACGTTCGCCCAGCCCTCACATTTCATCTCGGCGATAACGTCGTCAAAGTCCGGGCAATCGTCCGTGGTGGGCTGCGGGTCCAACTCTGCGCCACAATGATCGCAGGTCACGTTCCAGAAAAATGGTCCGTCTCGACTAATCATCGGCTCCACCACTGCTTAAGTCTAAAGATCAGACCTCGACGCCTACGCTCTGCGGCCTTGAATGCGTTGCCGGTTAGGACGAGTTCCATTACCAAGCCTCTGCTTCTGCACGTGTAATGAAAAAGTGAATGCCGCCCGCGCACTCTTCCCAGCGATCTTCGCACCACCTATGGCACTCAATCACTTCGCCAACGCGGTAGACGCCGCCACGAGCCGAAGTGACTTCTTTACGGCCATCAGAAATGGAGAGAACCTTTGCCTTGGAAGCCCGGCACTTGCGTCCGGTTGCATTTGATCGCTTGGCGCTTGCGGGGATGCGAAGGCTCACGATTGCACCATCGGCTTTTTTGAACGCGTCAAACGCGCCAACTTCTGGGACAATAGAGGTTTCAGCCAAAACGTGTGCGGGAACATCTTTAGCGCCCCTGAGATTGGCGCCCCCGAGATTGGCGCCCCCGAGATTGGCGCCCCCGAGATTGGCGCCCCTGAGATTGGCGTCCCCGAGATTGGCGCCCCCGAGATAGGCGCCCCTGAGATAGGCGCCCCTGAGATAGGCGTCCCCGAGATTGGCGTCCCCGAGATTGGCGTCCGCGAGATAGGCGTCCGCGAGATAGGCGTCCCTGAGATTGGCGCCCCCGAGATTGGCGCCCCCGAGATTGGCGCCCCCGAGATTGGCGCCCCCGAGATTGGCGCCCCCGAGATTGGCGCCCCTGAGATTGGCGTCCCCGAGATTGGCGTCCGCGAGATTGGCGTCCCCGAGATTGGCGTCCCTGAGATTGGCGCCCCCGAGATTGGCGTCCCCGAGATTGGCGTCCTTTTTAACTGCTAGCTTTACCGCCGCCCCCAACTGAATCGAGTACGGCTCGCTTTTGAACGGTGCCTCTAATTCAACCGTAAACTGAACGTCTCTGGTAAAGCGATTTTTGATTTCGAATTTCATTTGCAGACCTCATCTATTGGGGTAGGGGACGACTGGGCTGCAACCCGCGGGCCGAGGTAAAGAACCCGCCCTTGTGGAGCCATCCCCATAAGAACTTCTGTGAATAATTCCTCATGAAACTAGCTCCTCAACTTCGGCGCGGAGTTCGGCGTCGGTTACGCCTGGTAGGAAGTGTTTGCAAATGATCCGGATGCAACGTTCGTAAAACTGGGAAAACTCGTCCTGGTCCATTTTGTTGAACGCGATAGAGCCGAGCTTGTAATAGACGTTTCCGTCTTGTTGAATTCTCTTTTCAGCAATCCCAAGTTTTATCTTGAGAACGTCGCATAGCTCTTCCGCTGTTTCGTAGTGATCTGAATTGCTTGCAACGACGTCCAGCAACTTCCAAAATTTGTTATGGTGGCGCAGGTTGCGAGGCCTGCTGAACCGCACCTTCAGCAGTTCGCCATTTTTTAGGCCGTTTATAACTTCCTCGTCAGGAAGACGAGTGGGGACAAGCCGTCCGGGCATTTTGCGCATCAACATTTCAGCCATCGTATTCAACCATGGCCTTAGCGCGGTGGAACTGAATGATGTCACGAGCGCGCGTGAGATCCGGATATACTTTTTGCAAGTCAATACACAGCTCGAACGGGTTTATATGGTGGCTTGCCCACCATTCCAATTCGTTGTGATTGTGTTGGGCGTCATTTGAGAGTCGGTGCATTTCCGCAGAGAGGGGTAGCGTCCATTTGTCTGATGGTTTCTCCGCCATGCCGGTCGGCCGTTTTTTGTATAACGGAGAGCCAGAGCGCAGGTGCGCGACTTCGACAGGGCGCGAGTTTAGAATCACGCAGGGCAGGGCCGCGATATACCCCTTGTATTTCTTGTCGATGATGCGGGGCAGGCGTTGGCGCACACGGTGTTTGATTGGCAGACGGAACATTATTCAGCCTCCACCTTGTCTTCAAGCTTTGCTTTTTTGCTTTCGAACAATTCAATGAAATAGTCACGGGTGATTTTGGGCGTGTCGTCGTCTAGCAAGACGTCTTTGTTTGCCTTCTGAAGATCCTTCAGCTCCTTCAACGTGGTGGCGTCGTTGATGCCCTTTCGGTAGTTGTAAGCCCATGCTTCCAGCGTGTTGTTGGAACGGGCCTTGGCTTCGGCTAAGTCCCTACCGCGCACGTGTTCGGATTCGTGGGGAATGTTGTCCAGCTCAATATCGTCGGCTGAATTCAACTGGAAGGCCTTCAACAGCGCATTTTTGACAGCGTAGGAATATGCCTTTCCCGGGCCCTTGTCGGTATTGTCCACCCCATATCCAACGGCCTCGGTAGAGATAGCCTCGTCCGGGTTGTCTACGTTAATGAAGACAACGCGCACATTGAGTTCCGTTCTGTTCCCGTCTTTTGAATGGCTGGTGACAGTGGGCCAGACAAGAATGCCGTGCTTTTGGCAGGCCTGCTTTACAGCCAATGTGACGTCGTCGTGTGAAATAAAGTCGTAAGTGTATTGTCCGCCGGACTTTGTTTCGACCTTGGCCGTGTCCCGCTTCTCCAACCTGCCGATTTCACCTACAGCAAGGAAAAGGCGCGTGTGTAGCGGTAGATTCATGTCCCATGCGTCACCCACTAATCCCGGGACTTCTTCTTCAACAGGGGCAAGCGCGCTCTCAGCCATTCGTATTCATCCTTCGTGATTGGGCGTTTAGCGAGAAAGGGCCATTGCTCGAAGGCGTCTCGATGGCGGCCATTAACAACGCATTGGGGGCGCTCGTCGTCGAGAAGTTCGGTCGTTCGCCAGTCGATGGTTTGTTCAATCCAGATTCGCGCAGGGTAGAGAAACTTCGCCCCGTAGTAAGGACGGGCCGCGTAAAATCCGGGTTGAGGATCATCCAGGTGAACGGATCCAATTCGTCCGTTAACGGCATTGCGCCACCATTCGCTCTCATAGGGGTTCTCAGTTGGTGTTCGAAAACAGCTCAATCACGTCTGCCTTGTCGTCGCTTGGGGCGTCTTTCACGTTCACCATGCTGGGCGCCGGCACGTCGATAACAGGTTGGGGGATTGCGTCTTCCAGTGTTAGTATGTTGTCGACAATGTCGGTTATCTGACGATTGAGCTTGAGGCCGCTTTCCGCAAATTCCTTGCGGTTCTCATCAATCCGGGTGGCGCAGGTTTCAAACAACCGCACCGCCTGCTCCCCATTCAACTGACGAATTTGAAGTAGGGCGTCTATCAGCTTCGCATTCATGGCTTTGTCCTTTCACGGTAAAGGCGTAGCTCGCCAATCAGTGCACCGAGCAACTGCATATGGCGGTCTAGGTCATATTCATTAGAATCGGAGTTCAGGAATTTGAGCTGACGCTTGACGTTCGCTTTGTTTACGCGAATGGCGTTCAGGTTTTCCCGAAGGGTGTTGCCGGGCAGGCGGTTGATGAAAGTATGCGGATACAGCTCTGCCCGCTGGTAAATCGTGTATTCGTCCGCAAACCGAAGAACCCGGGACTTGAACCAATCTCTGGCGTCGTCTTGTGGGGGAATTTGGTGTGTAAGTGCCATGGGGTGCCTCTTTCTTGACACCCAATATATTACCGAAACGGTATCTTGTCAAACCAAAACGGTAATTTATTTTGTTTTTTCTGTTAGCCGTGCTTGTTCAGCCCAGCGCTCAGCGACTTTTCTGTCTCGATAGTCGCGGAACACAAAGAAACCATAGGCGGCGACAAAGATACCAACACCAATGTAGAACCCCATGGCCAGCGCAGTCGTAAGCGTTGCCCCCGCCATAAAGTAAATCCAGTGTCGAGGGACGAAGTTTGAAATTATCGCAACAACGAGCATGATTACAAAAAGAAGCGCTGCCCATATCCAAACGCCAGTTTCTGTGAAAAATCCCCATACCCCAGAGAAAAAGAGCGTAAAGAAATCATCTCCCGGCGCATCCGGTGGACGTTCCGCCACACTTAGTGCGGCGGCTATAAAGATGCCACAAACCACCAGTGAAGAAATCAACAGGACCACCTGAATGAAGCCGCCGATCCACTGTTCGAAGGTTTTTGAAAGTTTTTCTCTGAATGTTGGTTCGCGCATCGGTGACCTAAACGCGACGGCCTATCCAAACGACACGCCCCTCGACAGAGACGTCCTCTGGCGGCACGTCAGCCTCTGACGGGTGGGCCGGATTATCGCTTGATATGGTAAGTGTTTTGCTAGCGACGTTTACCGTAATCCGTTTGACGTTCAAGAGGCCATCCCAATTGATGACGTAGATTCCCTCGCGCCTGGGATCACGCTGAGTTCTATCCACTAAAAGTGTATCGCCATGGTGGATTGTTTCCGCCATAGACTCGCCATCCGCCTCGATCACGGCAAGCATTTCTATTGGGGCGTTTGTAACGCGCCTCAACCACTCGTGTCTGAAGGCTACCTGATGGATAGCTTTTTCATCTTCAAATACTACCAGTCCCGGCCCCGCTGACGCCTTGGCATCGTAAACGCTAACCAAGGTAAATTCCTCTTCAGGTAGCGCGATTTCTTCTCCGGCGATGTCCGCCACGGTTGTATCGAGGATCTTAGCAAGTTTCCGTAGTAAGGGAAGCGTTAATCTTTGATCTTCTTTCTCGTATCTACTTATAGACACAGAAGAAGTGTTCATGTGGTCAGCCAATACGGCCTGGGTCATGCCCTTGGATGATCTGATTTCTGCTAGTCGGCTCATGTACGAAAACTAACCGTATTGGTATGTAAAAGTTATTACCAAAACGGTTGACATGAGTTACCGTCTCGGTAATAGTCCCGAGATGGAAACCCTTCGGACATGGCGAAAGTCAAAAGGCAAGACTTGCGACGAGGTTGGTAGCCTCGTCGGTGTCAGCGGTGTTGCGATAAGCCGCTATGAGAATGGGCGGGTGCCCGAGCCTGTCACTATGAAGAAAATCATCCGGGTTACTGGTGGCTCAGTTCAACCCAACGATTGGTTCTCTAGCGAACTCAACGACAATTCCACTTTTGCAGAGGCAGTCTAATGCGTGATTGCTTCTCCTTAAAAAGAGAGACCGAGCAGACAAATGCGGAGACACCAGTCCGCTCGGCCCCCAGTTGGGATATATGCGCGCCTTCCGGGAGCCCCCGCGGCTGGAACCGGTCAGCGCGAGTTGATGAAAACAGGTTTTCCACAGCCAATCACTACCCAAGATGGGTATCGGAGGGGAACTGATGCGTAACGAAGCCCCGCTACAAGAATGTGTTGAGCAGTTCAGCCAGGCTTTGCCTGACTATCTGGGCGAGCGAAGCACTGCGAAAAAAATCGCAAGGCAGTTCGGTTCGAAGGTGGAAACCACCAGAAAATGGACTACGGCCCACAATCTACCCGAATGGCGCGTCTTTACCGAAATGGTGGCCACATGGGGCGCGCCTTTTTTGCTCAGAGTGTTTCGTCCAGCGCTTCAGAAGTTCTCCCAACAGTCATTGCGACACCGAATTCAAATGCTACGCGGCGAACTCGCTGACCTAGATCGCGAGCTTGCCGAACTCGAAAGACGGGCCCCCGATGTCAACACTCCGACACATTATCAGCTGGATTTACCTCTCGCTGGGGGAGACGTTTGCAAAAATTGCAAAGTTTTTCCGCTCACTGAGCAAATGGATGCTGCGTAAGGCTGAAGACGAATGAACGAGGCAGTGCAACTTCCAGCCCTTATCGATAGAGCGTCAACCCGTCTCTCTGAAGCGCGCAATAGCGCCGAGGTGTTGGAGGCGCGTGCTGTTGCACAGTCTGCTTTGCACTACGCAAAAATCACCAAGGCTGCAAATGAAACCCAAGCTGATTGCCTCCGCATGATTGTTCGCGCCGAAATGCGGATGGCGGATGAGATTGATAGGGGGCAGGAAGAAGGTCACATTCAAGGTGCGCATGCTGGGGTCCAAAGTTCGGACCGCGCAAATTTGGAAGAGGTTGGTGTTGACAAACGCCGCCTATCGGAGTGGCGCCAAATTCGCGACGCAGGCGAAGACGTTGTCGAAAGCACCATTCAGCGCGCACTAGATGAAGGCCGCGCGCCTTCCAAGAACGAAATCAACGTTGCGGTTTTTCACCACCGAACGAATGGTACAGGCCTTAACGAATGGTACACACCGACTGAATACATCGAGTCAGCCCGCGAAGTACTTGGCGATATCGACTTAGACCCTGCCAGCAACGCGTTGGCGCAAGAAACCGTGCGGGCACAAACGTTTTTCACGGAAGACGACAATGGGTTGGAAAAGGTTTGGTCGGGGCGCCTTTGGTTGAACCCTCCGTATTCACAGCCGTTAATCTCCCAGTTCTGCGAAAAACTTACCAACGAGCTTACTAACGGCGCCGTGAGCGCTGCCATCACGCTAACGCACAATTACACAGACACTAATTGGTTTCACATTCTTGCGGGGCACGCGAATGCGTTTTGTTTCAAGCGAGGCCGGATTCGATTCATAAACCAGAATGGTGAGCTTGCCTCGCCAACACAAGGGCAGGTGTTTTGTTACTTCGGTAGTGATGCACTTCGCTTTGCGCAACACTTCTCAAAACACGGGGCGGTGTTGTGTCGAATGTAGCTGGCTTTAACCCCCTTCGTTGGAAGTGTGAGAAAAACGGCTGCTTCAATATCAAGCGGCGCCCGAAGATAGAGCAATTCGCGCAGTGTTTTCCGGGGCTCATCAACTTTGGCGACGTAGACGGGCTGGTGGAAATCAATTCGAGCTTTCTTTTTCTTGAATGGAAATCAGGAGGTGGGCTTCCGACGGGCCAAAAAATTCTTTACCAGCGCCTAACCCAAAATCCAGACTGCATTGTGATGGTAGTTGAGGGCGATCCAGAACACATGACGGCAACTCGATACAGCCTTTTCTCAAACGGAAGGCAAACAAAATGGATAGACGGCTCAATTGATGATGTGAAAGACCGAATGAAGTCGTGGGCCGTTTGGGCCAAAAACAAACAACTGAAGGCGGTAAATTCGTAGACAAACTAACCCCGGGAGCGCCGCGACACGCTGCCCTAAGCGTTTCAGCCCAGACCTCGCCTCCCGCATCTCCTGATGAGGTCAAAACAGCGGCACACTTATACGGAGCCCCCACATGGCCAGACAAGATACATGGACCGAAGAACAGGACGAGATAATCCGCCGGCGCGCTCGGCAGGGTTACTCTATGGCGGACGTTGCCCAAGAGCTGGGGAAGACACGCTCGGCGGTTTCCGGACGCTCTTATCGCATTGGCGCAACGTTCAATCGAGAGCTGAGTGCGCGTCGCCGTGAGATACGCCGTTTATCAAACCAGTTCCTAGACGCCGCCACAGCTTTCGCTCACGCCCGTTCTCGTGGGGAAGGCGAGGACATACAAGCCAGTGAGTTCGATGTTGCCTACGCTCGCCTACAAGCCCACAGGGAGGCCGACTGATGGGGTACGTCAAAGTCACACGCGGTTGGCGCGATAAGACTCCCTGGAATCGAGAGCCGTTTTCTAAGAACGAAGCATGGCTGTGGTTGATCGAGGAGGCCAACTGGAAAGACGGTTCTCGGCTGAAAAGAGGGCAGCTTTCGCACTCCATTCGGCACATGGCAGGGGTGTGGAAATGGGACAAAAGTAAGGTGTCTCGCTTCATTTTTGTGCTCAAAAACCAAGACATGATCGAGACAGCTAGCGAGACAGGCCAGACCGTCATAACCATTTGTAATTACGACAAATATCAGTCTCGAGACAAAGAGGGCGCAACACCTGATGAATCAAAACCGAGACGCGAGCGAGACAGCAGCGAGACAATACATAAGAAGGGAAGAAGGAAAGAAGAAGAAATAGAAGGAGGGGCTGCGCCCCCACCTGCAGAAATTTTGGAATTGCCAAAGTACCGGTTCCAAGGGGATAGGCTGCGCCTCAACCAGAAAGACTTCGACAAGTGGCAAGCTCAGTGTCCAGACATTCCAGATTTGGAGCTGGAGCTTGGGCGAATTGACTATCACATTTCGCAAAACCCAGAGAAATACACCGGCAACGCCTTTTGGCCGGCGCTGGCCATGCTTAAGAAACGAAACGACAGATATGCGGCTGAGAAACGCGAGGCCGATAGGCCGTACCGCATGGAATTTGGCAAGAAAATTTACCGGCGCGCGAACGGGCGAGAATTCGTCATTCAAGGCGGGGAAGAAGTTCCCTGGTACGGGCCGGGCTAAATGAAAACAGCCGCAGAAATACTTTCCGAAGCTCACATAACCGTAAACTCATCACCAGGAACACGAAAAACTCAATGCCCCCAATGTTCACACACCAGAAAAAAGAAGCGCGAAAGGTGCCTGTCGGTGACGATTGGGGACGAGGGTGTCCGTTGGTTTTGTCACCACTGCGGACACAGGGGAGGGCAGTTCTATGAGCCTAAGCGCCAAAGCCCAGCGGTTTTTCGAAACCAGAGGAATCGATCCCGAAACAGCCATTCGGTTCGGAATCTACAGCAATCCGCAAAGCAACATTGGTGAGGTGATTGTGTTCCCGTTCTTCGAAGACGGCGAGGTGGTGAACAACAAATACCGCGGAAGCGGAAAGAAGTTTTGGCAGGACAAAGACGCCAAGAAAACTTTCTGGAACGTCGACGCATTGCAAGATCCCTTGCTTGAGGGGGACATGCGGCTGGTGATAACCGAGGGGGAATTGGACGCGCTTTCGGCGATTGAATGTGGTTTTCCGTTGTCCGTGTCCGTTCCGGACGGCGCCCCTCCACAGGCTTCAAATGAACCGATCGATCCGGAACATGACGACAAGTTCAAATTCGTCTGGAACAATTGGGACAGGCTTAGCCGGATCAAGAGAATTATTCTGGCGGTTGACAATGACGGCCCCGGCAGAGCGTTAGCGTCGGAGTTGGTGCGCCGCCTCGGGGCGGTTCGGTGTTTGTTTGTTGAGTATCCGGAAGGGGCGAAGGATTTGAACGACGTCCTTATGAAGGCCGGCCCGGAAGAAGTAGTTCGACTGCTCAATGCTGCAAAACCTTATCCAGTCAAAGGCCTATATCGCATGTCGGACTTCCCAGACGTGCCAGAGGCAAAAACATTCTCAACCGGCTGGCCGGATTTAGACGAGCACTTCAGGCCCTTTCTCGGAGAGTTCGCCGTTGTTACGGGAATTCCAAACCATGGGAAGTCAACTTGGGCAATGGCGCTGATATGCAACCTCGTCATGAACGAAGGGTTGAACGCGACAATAGCGTCGTTTGAAATGAATCCATCTCGGGATTTGCGGAAGGTGCTTCGTAAGTATTTCCTGAATGCACATGAGCTTAAAGGCACGCCGAAGAAAATGGCGGACGCTGACGCGTGGATAGACGAGAAATTCTCGTTTCTCTACCAGGATCCACGAGATTTGGATGAGGACGGCGATCTGGGGTGGTTGATTGAGAAAGCGTCGGACGCCGTTATTCGTCACGGCACGAATATTCTTCTCATTGATCCATGGAACGAGGTTGAGCACCGACGCGGGCGAAACGAAACAGAAACCGAATATGTAAGCAGGGCAATACGTGAGCTGAAACGTTTCGCCATGTCCTATGAGGTACTAACGATTGTTGTTGCCCACCCCGTCAAAATGGGGGGAGGTAAGGAAGGCGTTGCAAAGCCTAGCCTCTACGACATTTCGGGCAGTGCCAATTGGTACAACAAATGCGATCATGGCATTGTGGTGTGGCGGGAAAACATTCAGTCCGCCCGCTCTGAGGTGGATGTAAAGAAATCGCGCTTTCAAGATTTCGCCGGCGTGCCCGGTAAAGCAGAATTCCAATTTAACAAAGAACTCGGACGATTTGAGGTTATCCCGGAGGAACTGGATATGGGGTAGACGAACTTCAACGCCTACGGGCGCGCTGCGAAGAGCTGACAGAAGAAAACAGACAGCTGAAAGAGCTGCTCAACTTTTCCACGGAGCCGCACCCCTACGGACTGACGAACAAGGAAAATCAGATCTTCCAACTGATAAAGCGCAGAGGCCGCACAACACGCGAATACGTTCGAGCGGCACTATACGGACAAGACCCAAACGGAGGCTGCTCCATGAAGAACATAGACGTCATGTTGCACAAGATACGCCAGAAGCTTCCGGGCCATGTGCGGATTCGGACTTTGTTTGGCGGCGGCTGGTTGGCCTACGAAGTTAACGACGGTAACGGATTTCACGTGAAACAAGGTGAGTGATATGACACCCCAAGAAAACTATCACCCCACAGACAAGGTGGCCGAAACAAAGCACCGTCAACACCGTGAGTGGTTGAGACAAAGAACGCTCTCGAGGAAGTACGCCGGTGATTTGAACGACGAGGCTAAGGAGAAAGAGCTAGGCCGCGCCGTTCGGCAGGCACACACAGAGGGGACAAAGCGCAAGTTTCGCAAGTCCCTCATTGAACACCTAGAAGAAAAGGGCCGCATAGGCGCTGAAGAGATACGCGCCGCTGACGAAATAGGCCGGTGCTACATTGCCATCACGGGTGAGCTGCTTCCGCGAGCGCAGCAGTACGAGAGAACTGGACACTCACACGCGTCTCCGAACTGGCCGGCAAGCCTAACAGACGCAGTGGTGAACCGATACAGGCCGTGGACGGATGAGCTGTCTAACCGCTACAAACTAGGCGGCCCGCCGATTATTGACGTGTGCATTGGTGTCATTGTGGACGGTCAGAACTCAGATGAGCTTCGCCACACCTATCACTGCCGCAGAGACAAGGTGCAGGACTGGCTTATATCCGGGCTGGATTTGTATGCACGGTGGGCGAGGTGGGTGTGAAGACTAAAGACTACGCCATTCGAAACTTCAAGCTCACTCAGCATGCGATTGATCGGTACATACAACGCATTGAGAAGGTGAAGCCGCGTCGCGTGCGCCCCTTGATTACACATGATTTGAAGCGTTGGCAGGCGCCTGAGCACTGTTGGTTACGAATAGTAACAACAGGCTGCAAGTTCTATACGAAGAAAGCAGGCTATGTATTTGAGAATGGACACTTAGTGACAGTCCTTGAGCCTCGCCCATTCGGAAAAAGGTTCGTGAACGCACAAAAGAGAGCATGGAGCGCTTGACTTGGGGCGGTTAAATGGTACTCTTCAGGCAAATAGATAACTGCGTCCGAAATAGTGCGATCCTGCAAATTCTGAATAGCCTGGTTGGGGAAGCCCTGCCGGGCTTTTTGATTCATGGCTACGAACAAGCGTCCAGCCTATCACAAGCTATTCAAAACAAAGCGGTGGCAAAAGCTTAGAGCTAAGAAGCTCGCGGTCGATCCTTATTGCGAATGTCCTCATCACAAAGGGAAGTTTGTTGAGGCCAACACTGTGGATCACATCATTCCGCACAAGGGTGATCCAGCGTTGTTCTGGGACTGGGACAACCTCCAATCGATGACAAAGACATGTCATGACTCGTTCAAGCAAAGCCAAGAGCGCGGTGGCGCAGGCTTCCTCAAAGGGTGTGACGAACATGGAAACCCCCTTGATCCAAGCCACCCTTGGTACGAATGACAAGGTAGGCCTGAAGATTGGCTATTCAGAGCATGGACTGTCGCTGTTGATTATGTTGAGGCGGCAGCCGGACGGCGGCCCAATAGTAACGATACCGTTCACCGAAATGGCTGAGCACATGACAGATGAGCAGGCAGCGTATTTGTTTGATATAGCCTCAAGCAGAGTGGATCATTGGTGTGAAGATTACGTCTGATATTGCCGACACAGAAGACTACGACGACTGGTCAGTCCCAGCATGGGTACAAGCAATGCAGACTATCCAAGTAGACGCAGGCGACAGCGAGCATATGGACACAGGGCTGATAGACAAGCACGGCAACCCAATCACAAAGACAGCAACACCAAGGCCAGTGGGGTTTTGTAGATGAGTGAAGAGCGCATGAGTGGCGATGAGTTGGCTCAGGCCATCTACAACATTCAGCCTGTACCACTTACTGAAGAGCAGTCATGGAAGATGCAAGCGAGAACGATAGCTGACGTCTTTTTCCCGGGTATGTCTGAAGAGGCAATAGACAAGGCCTGGAAAGCCCACAGAGACTCAACAGAGTCCCTTCTTTCTCCCTAGTACAAGGGTAGGGGGAGGGGCCTCAAAGCTCTCACAAGCGAAGGGGCGAGCGGCGTGGGGCGGTCCTTGTGAGTAACCGTCCTAAAAACGGTTTTAACGGAGAATTTTTGTAAAATGGGCGCACGCGGGCCTAAATCGTCGGCGGACTTGGAGGTTATCGAGTCCGGGAAGGTGATTTCTATGCCTTCGCCAGAGCCTCCTGAGGATTTGACGGCGGAGCAGGCCAAAGAATGGCGGAAAATTATCGAAAGTCTGGGTGCAGACTGGTTTCCGCGTGAAACTTGGCCTGTTTTGGCTCAATTATGCCGTCATATCGTCCGTGCACGTGAGTTCGCCCAGTTGATTGAGACAGTGAAGGCCGCTGAAGAGCTTGATTTGAAGCTTTTCCGCGACTTATCTCGTTCTGAGGAAGAGCAATCGCGTGCCATTGCGTCTTTATCGACGAAACTGCGCATTACACAACAGGCGACGGTCGATAAGCGGACTTCTAAACCTCCTCAATTCGAGCCGCCTTGGGCTGGATAGCCCATGTCCCCGGCGAAACGCGCGGTGAGCGCAATATTCGCTGGATCGAGTACTATTGTAGGGTCCCTGAAGGCAAAGACGTCGGAAAACGCGTCAAGCTTCGAGATTTTCAAAGAGACGCTCTTTTAAAAATCTACGACAACCCGTACGGGACGCGACTGGCTATTATTTCCTTTGCGAAGAAGAACGCGAAGAGCAGCCTCTGCGGGTTTCTTATTCTCCTGCATGTGGCGGGGCCGGAAGCGAAACGCAATTCGCAAATTCCGAGTACGGCACAATCCAAAGAGCAGGCTGCGGTCGTTTTCCAGCTCGCGGCGAAGATTGTTCGGCTTAATCCGGAGCTGGACGCATACATTAACGTTCGCGATACGGCGAAGCAGCTTGTATGCCCGGCTCTAGGGACGGTTTACAAGGCGCTCTCTGCCGACGCACATACGGCGCACGGCCAGTCGCCGATTTTTGCCATTCACGATGAACTTGGCCAGGTACAGGGGCCGATTTCGGAATTATACAACGCGATTGAGAACGCCATGGGTGCTCACGAAGACCCCATGTCGATCATTATTTCGACACAGGCGCCGACAGACTTCGATTTGCTGAGTCAGCTAATTGATAAGGGCCTTGAAGGCGACGACCCGCACACAGTTGTCATTCTGTATGTGGCGGATGAAGACTTAGATCCGTTCTCGGACGAAGCCATCAAACAGGCCAATCCTGCAGCGGGCGATTTTCTCAACATGAAAGAGTTGAGGAAGCAGGCAGATAACGCCAGGCGCCTACCGGCTCAAGAGCCGCTTTATCGAAACTACACTTTGAACCAACGGGTAGAGGCATCCAGCCCGTTCGTTACGAAATCAGTTTGGAAGGCAAACGGGGGTTCGCCGTCTAAGCTGGGGCCGGTATATGCGGGCCTTGACTTGTCTGAAACGAATGACCTCACGGCGTTCGTGATGGCTAGCCCAGTTGATGGCCTCTTGCATGTCCGGCCTATTTTTTGGCTCCCAAAGGAAGGGTTGGTAGAGCGGTCCCGTAAGGATCATGTTCCCTACGACGTTTGGGAGAAGAAAGGCTTTATCCAGGGCACGCCCGGCAGGTCAATTGAGTACAAGTACGTGGCCGGCGTGATCGCAGAGGCCTTTCAGGAATACGATATCCGGAAGGTTGCCTTCGACAGGTACAACATGAAGCACCTTCGGTCCTGGCTTGTCGAAGCTGGCCTGACAGAGTCGTTCATTGATGACAGGTTCGAAGAGTTCGGACAGGGCTTTGTGTCCATGTCGCCGGCTCTACGAGAGTTGGAGTCCATGCTTCTTAACGAGAAGGTGCGGCACGGCAATCACCTCGTTTTAGAAATGTGCGCGCGGAACGCAGTGGTTGAAACAGACCCAGCGGGAAACCGAAAGCTCACAAAAAAGAAAAGCCGTGGCCGGATAGACGGCATGGTCGCTTTAGCCATGGCGGCAAGCTTGGCATCGCGAGAAATGAACCAGAAGAAGGTCTACGACGTGAAGTGGGACAACGTGTTTGAGGAAATGGAAGTTTAGTGGCCGTCACAGTTTCGCCGTTTAACCACACTTTGACAATCCTGCTTAATCAGGACGTGGACTTGGCCGCGCTAAAGTGGATGCTCCGCACCGGGGGTACTTTTACCGCGAGTCACACGGCAATGGCTTCTTTGGACGGTTCCGAGGTTTCTGGAAATGGCTGGGACGTGGGCGGTGAGTTACTGACACCTACCATCAGCATTTTCAACACAAACGGGGCTTCGATTGATTTTGCCGACGTGTCAGAAACGGCGACGGGAGGTACGATAGGCCCTACCACTGAGGGTGTGATTTACGACGACACCAATGATTTTCCAATGTTCTGGATTGACTACGGCGGTTCGGAATCTGCCGGCGTCGGCACAGACTTTAAGATCACGTTT
>CBDDFL010000003.1:0-161404 GCA_965227095.1 Alphaproteobacteria bacterium
CCGGATTTCGCTGCCATTCCGGCAGACTTCATCGCCTGGCAGGCCTGCAATCTGCTTCAATAGCGGCCAATTTTTCCCGACATATCCGCGCGCTTCTGCCCACTCTGCAACAGCGCTCTGGCTGGAGACGACGACCCATCTGTCCCGGGTGAATGGGTCGTCGCTCAGCCAGTAAAGCCCTGTTGGCGCGCTTGCTGTCCGGTTCCAGATCAGGCGATCCAGTGGATCAAATATCGATCCGAAAATCAGAAGAGAGATGCCCGATAGTGTCAGCCAGAAACTGAGCTTTTTCATTTCGGATCACGCAGGCGCTCGGACGTGGACGCATAGGAATTGCGTTCTGACCAGCGAATGAGATCGGGCTTTGGATAGAAGACGCGAGCGCCATGTTTGCGATAGATGGGCCCGCGTCCCTCGCAACGATAATGATCGAGCGTGGAGCGTTTCAGCCGCAGAAACTTTGCCGCTTCGACCACGCTGAGGAGCTCCGGCCAATTGTCTCCATGTGAATTTTTCTTATCCGGTTTCGTCATTGTACACCTTTCCTTTTGCTTGTTTGTGCTCGGAAAGGATTGGCCCGACATGCGGATGTTTGCAGGGTTAAAATTCGCATGGTGCATTTTCTCCCCGGCGTTTAACCAAGGAAAACACACGGAAAAACCGCCCCGGAGATAGGCTCCGGAGCGGTTCATTTGTGCTGGCTTTCAGGTCTAGTCGCGCGGGTTCCAGAGGATCACGTGACGACCTTTCTTGCCTTTTACGGGCGCGAGGTTTGCGTAGATCTTGCGCGGCCCGATCTGCGGGTCAGCGAGGGTGATCGAGACATATTCCCTGCCGCTCGCCTTGGCTTTGCGAAGCCATCCGCCGCCGATTTCGGTGGAGGTTTCACCGGCATAGATGCGATAGTCCGGCTGACCTTCGGCGGCTTTGTCTGCGTTCTTCTCGATACGGATCGCGCTTGTAAGGTTCATCATTGCAAGAGCGCCTTCGAAGCCTGATTTGGTCTCTGAGACATATCCGAGTGCGTTGGCCATGGTGTTCTTCCTTTCGTTTCCATGTTGTCTCGAGGACCCCTTGTCCCCGTCGACGCCGGACCGAAAGGACGGCGCAAGGCGGGTCTGAACCCTGTCTTTTGCGCGCTCGCTTATCCAAAAAGTGGTTTCCACTTTTCGGGCGAGCCGCGACGAGGGGCGCAGCGTAGCGGAGCACCGGCCCGGTGAAGAATTTTGGCGCGCGAGGAGCCGCAAAGCGGCGGGGAAAATTCTTCGCAAGGGCCGGTTTCAAGGCCCGGCAGGCGTCGTCCAGGTCACACGGCATGAGACGGGGCCAAAGGGGCTTCAAGTGCAGAAACGAAAGACTAAACAAACGGCTCAAAGCTAAAGTCGGATGGCCGAATCAAACCGTGTCCAAATTCAGCTGTCCAATGCCCCGGATTCATAGGGTTTTCTGAGGAACGCCGTATCCTGTCAAACAAGTCAGAAGAAGCCAGGTCATTAGAAGGAAATTTTGATCTCAGACTTGCTACGAAGCCACCGACTATTGGTGCTGATGTTGACGTGCCTGCATCTGGTTTCCCCGCACCGAGTGCTTCCGAACCAAGAAAATGTGTGTAACAGACAACATCGGGTTTCTGGTTGTACATGCCAGAAATTCCAGGTCCGCTGGAGGAATATCCGGTAGGCGTTCCGTTCAAATCGCACCCCGCCACGCTCAGTACATCGGGGTGTGCGTTTGCGCCCATGATTGTTTCGCTTACACGAGATTGGCAAGCAGGGTCAGGGCAGTCAGAACCGCAGTTTCCTGCGGCGAATACCATATCAATTCCAGACTTGCTGAGCATGTGAACGAAATGGTGAAATGGGTGATCAGGGTTATCGATAAATCGCCCGCGATGACCGACGGGCAAGTCCTCAGACGGATGATACACGCCCCAGCTGTTGCAACATACCAGTGCGTTGTATCTGCTCAAACCATCCAGATTGAAGTTTATCCAGCTACGCCAAAGCGACTGCAAACCGTCTAGCGCATGGGATAGCTGCGCTTGGGCAGCGTAACCAGCCCCGGAGGAGCGCGCGAAAACTGCGCAATCAACGAGAGTTGCTTTTGGAGCCGCCATCAGGGCGCCGTAAGCACACATCGTCCCGTGGCCAACTCTGAACTCGCCGGGCGAAGATGTGCTGTTCGGCGGGAGCCAGGAGTTGTGTGTATCCATGGCTGGCATAAAACCCAGCTTTTGACTCAAATGGGCACGGTTAATGCCTGCATCAACAATGGCCAGAGCAACGTCGGATCCGTCCATGCCAGCATCAAAAAGTTGCTGAAGACCGAGTTTGTCGATGACGTCTTGCGCCTCACCAACCGGTGGATCGTTCAAGCACGTAGAGAAAAGCCCTATGCTTGGATTTGCGAAGATTGAGTGACCATCGACCTCCTCTGGTACCCCTTCTGGGTCCTCCACAATAAGTTCTGCACTAAGTAGAAAGTCCTGAGATTCCTGGATACGTTCGATTTCCGTCAATCTGGTCCAGTCATCCGAATCGTTCGCTGCTGCCAACGGCCTGAACTCTTCGTCGATCGATTCAACGCTGGGAAACTCATTCAAGACTGCCCTATTCTTTGCGATCTGATAATCATATGAAGCTTCTGCAGCCTCCCTGATCCGCTCGTTGGCTGAGGTCTGAATCAGAACAGGAACGATGAACTTACCATTATCCAGTTGCTTCATTCTCACCTCCCAAAATACCAGACATCATTTGATCGCAACCAATCTTCTCACTACAACTTGAAGTATTGCGATAAATTTCACCTTTAGCTATGTTTATACGAACAGATCGGGGGAAAATATGAAGAATCTGCTTTTATGTTTAGCTCTAGCTGCGGGGGTGGGTGGATGCGCTTCCACGCCAGATATCAAAGTCGGATATTATCTTCCAACCACGACAGTGAAAGCGAAGGTCACCAGAACGCTCACGTGCGATAATGCGGACAACATTTTCATAGCAAACACTGTCGTACTGACGCCTGTACATTCAGCTGACACTTCACAGCAGATAGAGTTCGATATCTCCGAACTTGATGGAACATTTTCAAATACAAGCTTCACAATTGAACTTTACGATGATGGTCGATTGAAAGGTGTAAATGCCTCATCCGAGGGTCAGGCCGGGGAGGCTTTGAAAACTGGCATCGAGTTACTGTCTTCCAAGCTGGGCGCTTTCAGGAACCAACCTTATCCGGGTGAATGCGATCTCATAAATCGATTCAAGCGAAACGATGCAGGAAAGGTTGTTCGTACCGAGACTTTAACTCTGTCCTACGAAGGAAGCGCCAACCCCGCATTCAACTCATCCAGTAAAGCAGTGCCATTGTCCACAAGTCTGGATGGCAGATACAGTACGCTTCTGGACCTGACCGGAAATCCTAGAATTAAAACGGGTGCAAACACAGCCATCGCGCCTCCCGTGGTACAGACGAGCCTTTCAGGAAAGTCCTATCCAACCGTCGAATTACGACCCGCCGCATTAGTCGAATACACCGTGTCGATCGAAGGGGCTACGGCGCTAGATCAATTCAAGACTGCAAGCCTGCACAAGCAGTCTGTTCGGATCGCAAACGCGAATGCAACTGCCTACAAGGTGCCGGTTCCCAAAGCGGCATCATTCGGATCAACCGAATTTGCGCTCGCGGTAAGCGAGTCGGGTGCAGTTACGAAGTTGACTTACGGTTCTGATAGTGGCGCCACGCAGTTAATCGGCGTGGCAGGAGGTTTCCCAGATGATGAAGCAGACCCCACAACTGCAGAGCGAGCCGCTGAAATCAAAGCGCAAGCAGATCTGATTGCACAACAAGCCAGACTGGTCAGATGTCAGGCTAATCCAAGCGAGTGTACTTAGCGTCGGTCGATTTACGAATTCCAGAAGATATGGACTTCATCAAAGCCGGTCTCAAAGACCATGATCTCGCCATTGAGGGCCATGTCGCGGGCCAGCGCTTCCCAGTCGATATAGTAGCGAAGACTCTGCGGTATCTGCGTGCCGGTATCTTCGTGCAACTGCTCGGCAAAATCCGCCGCGCTGAGATATTCGCCTGCATATTCGTCAAAGGCGGCGCGCGCTTCGGCGAGATCATCGCCGAAATGGCTGAGCAATTTGCCGCCAAGTTCGCCATGTTCCACAATAAAATCTGCCAGCTCGCACACGGTCTCGAATGAGGCGTATTCGGAAAGGTTTACGCCTTCGAAGCCTTCATAATCGTGGATGGCCCATTCTTCCGCATTGGGGATCGGCGATGCCGCCAGCATGGCGCGCACGGCGTCCATGATCTCGTCCGGGGTGGTCGCATCGATCCAGCGTCCGTGCAGGCAGCCATTATTGTAGGCCGCAAGGCAGGCCAAATAGATGCGGGGTGTCTCGGCCAGCGCGGGTGCTGTGGTCTCTGCAAGGGCTGCAGTGTTGGCGAGTTGGTCAGTCATGTCAGTCTCCTTTGCGCCGCCCTGCATTCTTTCCCGCATCAGGCGGGGTGGGCGGCGAAAAGGGGCTCGGGCGGAGCGCATAAGGGCGCGGCGCAAGGGGCGCTGAAGGTAGGACACCTCAAGACGAAACATCATGACAAAGCCCCGCCCCCTTGCGCGGTAACCGCGCTCTGGCAGACGCACCGTCCGCCCAGTTCCGACTGTTCGGGAGAGTTATTGAGGCAGAAGGAATACAAGACTGCCTGCGCCAATGATGCTGGACTGACCCGGTCCAGAAATAACAGTTGAGCGTTTTCCCGATTCTGCCTAATTTTCTCAAATAGGCTGATTTCGGCTCAAGGGGCGGCCATGGAAACTGACATTCTGACCATCAAGGAAGTGGCGGAATATCTGCGAATTACGGAGAAAACAGCCTATCGGCTGGCCTCCGAGCGCAAGATTCCGGGCTTCAAAGTGGGCGGCTCATGGCGGTTCCGTAAAGGCGAGATCGATGAGTGGATAGAGGACCAGAGGACAGGGGCAAGCAAGGCTGAGAAGCCGCATAAAAAGTGAAACGAACATGGCTGTAAAAAAATCGGCGATCTATTCAAGTCTCTGGAAGAGCTGCGATGAATTGCGCGGCGGCATGGATGCCTCTCAGTACAAGGACTACGTCCTCGTCCTGCTCTTCGTTAAATACGTCTCGGACAAGTATTACGGCAAGGACGGCGCGCTGATCGAGGTGCCCGATGGCGGCAGCTTCGCTGACATGGTGAAGCTCAAAGGCGACAAGGATATTGGCGAAAAGATCGACGTCATTATCCGCAAGCTTGCCGAAGCCAACGACCTGAAAGGCGTCATCGACGTCGCCGCCTTCAACGATCCAGAGAAGATGGGTAGCGGCAAGGACATGGTCGACCGCCTGTCCAATCTTATCGCTATCTTCGATCGACCAGAGCTCAATTTCCAGGGCAACCGTGCCGCCGATGATGACATCCTCGGGGACGCCTATGAATACCTGATGCGCCACTTTGCGACCGAGAGTGGCAAGTCGAAGGGCCAGTTCTACACGCCTTCGGAAGTCTCCCGCATCATGGCACTTTGCGACCGAGAGTGGCAAGTCGAAGGGCCAGTTCTACACGCCTTCGGAAGTCTCCCGCATCATGGCAAGGGTGATCGGCATTGGCGCGGCCAAAAGCGCAAATGACACCATCTACGACCCGACCTGCGGCTCCGGCTCTCTCCTCCTGAAGGCCCATGACGAGGCGCCCGCCGACCTTACCATCTACGGACAGGAAAATGACGGTGCGACGCGGGCGCTGGCAAAGATGAATATGATCCTCCATGATTGCCCAACGGCGGAGATCTGGCGAGGCAACACACTGTCTGCGCCGCACTGGAAAGGTACGGACGGTAAGCTGAAGCGCTTCGACTATGTCGTCGCCAATCCGCCTTTCTCGATGAAGAACTGGTCCAATGGCATTGTACCGGCGGACGACGAATTTGACCGGTTCGCATACGGCGTACCGCCCGCCAAGAATGGCGACTATGCATTCCTCCTGCACATTCTCGCCTCCATGAAGAGCAAGGCGAAGGGCGCGGTTATCCTGCCCCATGGCGTTCTCTTTCGCGGCAATGCCGAGTCGACGATCCGCCGCGAAGTGGTGCGGCGCGGCCATATCAAGGGCATCATCGGCTTGCCAGCCAACCTCTTCTACGGCACAGGCATTCCAGCCTGCATCGTCGTGCTCGATAAGGAAGGGGCCGACACCCGCAAGGGCATATTCATGATCGATGCCTCGAAGGGGTTCGTGAAGGACGGCAACAAGAACCGCCTGCGCGAGCAGGATATCCACCGTATCGTCGACACCTTCACGCGCCTTGACGAAACCAATCCGAAATACGCCCGCCTCGTGCCCGTCGAAGAGATCGAGAGCCACGGCTACAACCTCAATATCCCGCGTTACATCGATGCGAGCGAACCTGAAGATCGCCAGGATATTGAGGGTCACCTGAAAGGCGGCATCCCGGAACGAGACGTCGATGCGCTTGCCAAGTTCTGGGAGATCATGCCGTCGGTGCGCGAAGCGCTGTTTGCGCCAGACCGGCCAGGCTATGTGACGCCGAAAGTCGAACCTGATGAAATGCGCGCCGCTATCGAAGCGCATGACGAATTCCTCGCCTACCGAACCCGCGTTGCGAAACTCTTCGCCGAGTGGCGCGCGGCGACGCAGCCGAAGCTCGAAGCCTTCGAGGCGGGCCACCTACCGAAAGCGCTGATCCACGAGGTTTCAGAGGACTTGCTCGCGCGCTTCGCAGCCGCCGACCTCATCGACAAATATGACGTCTACCAATTGCTGATGAGCTATTGGGCCGAGGTCATGCAGGATGACGCCTACATCATTTCTGGCGAAGGCTGGAAAGCGGGCAACGTCCTTCGCGAACTCGTCAAGGACAAGGACGGTAAGTTCATGGAGGAGCCTGACATCACACTCGGCACTGGCAAGAAAGCTATCAAACTGAAGGCTGAACTCATCCCACCCGCGCTGATCGTGGCGCGATACTTCGAGGACGAACAGACGAAGATCGATGCCGCCAATGAGAAGGCCGACGCGTTGCAGGCCGAGATCGACGAACTCGACGAGGAGCACGGACAAGAGGATGGCCTGCTCTCCGACGCGAAGACCGACAAGGGCAAGCTCACCCAGAAATCGGTTAAGGACCGCATCAAGGAGATCAAGGGTGAGCCCGACAGCGATGACGAGCGCGATATGTTAAACAAAGCGCTCGACCTGATCGAACGCCAAGCCGTAGCCACGAAAGATGCCAAGGCGCTCCAGAAGGCACTCGATGAGGCGGTGGTGAACCACTACCCAACGCTCTCGATCGACGAGATCAAGTCGCTGGTGGTGGGGGCGAAATGGCTCGCCCGGATCGAGGGCGATGTCATGGGCGAGTTGGACCGCGTCAGCCAGCAGCTGACCGCTCGGGTGAAGACACTTGCTGCGCGGTATCGCACGCCGTTGGCGGACTTGGAGACGAAGATCGAGGGTCTGTCGGTGAAGGTTGCGAAGCACCTCGCGGCAATGGGGTACGCTGCATGAGTTTTGACGGGGGCATTCCAACCGGATTCAAACAGACAGAGATCGGGCCGCTTCCGGAGGATTGGGAGGCCCGATCATTGAAATCACTTGCATCTACGGCGGCCAACGCCATTGTCGGCGGTCCGTTCGGTTCTGACCTCGTTTCCAAGGACTACGTCCCGTTCGGCGTTCCTGTAATCCGCGGCCAGAACATGCGCTATCCTCATGTAGGCGGCGACTGGGCTTATGTCTCAGAAGAAAAGGCCAAATCCCTCGCGGCGAACACTGCCCAATCTGGTGATCTCGTGTTCACACAACGCGGAACATTGGGACAGGTCGCCTTGATCTCCGATGCGCCATTCGCACTGTATTTGGTATCGCAGAGCCAAATGAAGATATCGCTGGATATGCGCGTCGCTTGTCCGGAATTTTTGCTTTGCTTTTTTTCGAGCGGCAGCGGCCAGAAGATGATCTTGGAAAGTGCAATCCAGACCGGCGTTCCGCACACGAACCTTGGGATTCTCAAGAGCTACTCTGTTCCCCTCCCTCCGCTCCCCGAACAGCGGGCGATTGCTGAGTCGTTGTCGGATGTGGATGGATGGATTGCGGAGCTGGAGGCGCTGGTCGCCAAGAAGCGCGACCTCAAACAGGCCGCCGCCCAAACCCTCCTCACCGGCCATACCCGCCTCCCGGGCTTCTCCGGCGACTGGCGCGAGGTGACTTTGGGCGACGTCCTGCGGGTTTGCCATGGGCGGAGCCAAAAAGGCGTTGAAGTCGAATCTGGCTCGATACCAATCTTAGGAACTGGTGGCAGAATTGGTTGGGCCCGTGAACCGCTTCACAGCGGCCCATCTCTACTTATCGGTCGCAAAGGCACGATTGATAAGCCGCGCTATACCGATAAGCCTTTCTGGACGGTCGATACTTTGTTTTACACTGAATTCTACGAGGAGAACGTTCCGAAGTTCTTTTATTATAAGGCACTGCTAATTGATTGGCTTCGCTACAATGAGGCTTCGGGGGTCCCGAGCCTTAGCGCCAAGACCATTGAGAAGATCGAAGTGAAAGCGCCATTCCTCGAAGAACAAGCCGCCATCGCCACCGTGCTCTCCGACATGGACACCGAGATCGAGGCGCTGGAGGCGCAGCTCGCCAAGACGCGCGACCTGAAAACCGGCATGATGCAGGACCTACTGACGGGCCGCGTGCGCCTGACCACCACTGGCGAAAGGCGCGCGGCATGAGCAAGATCGGGCAAATCGAACGCGCAACCCAGAACCGGGTCGTCAAACTGTTCCGCGAACGGTTGGATTATGACTATCTCGGCAATTGGCAAGACGATCCACGCACCTCGAACATCGAGGAGGATCTGCTCCTCTGCTTTCTGACCGATACTCAAGGCCTGCCTGCCGCGCTCGCCACGCGCGCGGTGCAGGAGTTCACCCGCAAGGCCGGCGATCAGGCCGCCTCGCTTTATGACGTCAACAAGACCGTCTACGGCCTGTTACGCTACGGCGTTCAGGGCGTGCTTGACGACGAGACCGGCGAACGCCGCACGGTTCACCTGATCGATTGGAAACATCCGGACCGCAATCACTTCGCGATCGCTGAAGAGGTCAGCATTTCCGCCGCCGATGCAAAATCCTACGGCAAGCGACCGGACGTCGTTCTGTACGTCAACGGCATCGCGCTCGGCATTTTGGAACTGAAGCGGTCCACCGTTTCGGTGTCAGAAGGTATCCGCCAGAACCTCGACAACCAGACAAAGCTCTTCATTCAGCCCTTCTTCACCACCATGCAACTCGTCATGGCAGGCAATGACACCGAGGGTCTGCGCTACGGCACGATCGAGACCTCGGAGAAGTATTATCTCACCTGGAAGGAAGAGGACCCGGCATACGATCTCGCCAACGATCCGCGCGATAGGAAATATCTGCCACAGGCGCCTTGTGCGGATGGCGAGACGCCGCTCGACTGTGCGCTTGCTCGTATGTGCCGGAAGGACCGGCTGCTCGAACTGATTCACGATTATGTTGTGTTTGATGCGGGTGTTAAGAAGCTGCCCCGGCATAACCAGTATTTCGGGGTACGCGCCGCGCAGAAGCGTATCGCCTCGCGCGATGATGGGATCATCTGGCACACGCAAGGCTCCGGCAAGAGCCTCACCATGGTTTGGCTGGCCAAATGGATACGTGAGAACCAGGCCGACGCCCGTGTGCTGATCATCACCGACCGCACCGAACTCGATGAGCAAATTGAAAAGGTTTTCGCAGGCGTTGGCGAAAACATCTACCGCACCAAGACGGGCGCCGACTTGATCGGGCGCCTGAACGACACCGCGCCCTGGCTCCTCTGTTCGCTTGTCCACAAATTTGGCGGCAAGGACGACGCCGAGGCAGACGTTGAGTCCTATGTCGAAGAGCTGACACGTAACCTGCCGCGAGACTTTTCGCCGAAGGGCAATCTCGTCGTTTTCGTCGACGAGTGCCACCGCACCCAGTCCGGTAAGCTTCACGGCGCGATGAAACAGCTTCTGCCGGGCGTGATGTTTATCGGCTTCACCGGTACGCCGCTCCTGAAGGACGACAAGCAGACCAGCCTCGAAGTCTTCGGGACCTACATTCACACGTACAAATTCGACGAAGCGGTCGAGGACGGCGTCGTGCTCGACCTACGCTATGAAGCGCGCGACATCGACCAGTCCCTGACCTCGCCCCAGAAAGTGGATCAGTGGTTCGAGGCGAAGACCAAGGGCCTCACCGACCTTGCCCGCGCGCAGCTGAAACAGCGCTGGGGCACGATGCAGAAGGTCCTCTCCAGCCAGTCGCGGTTGGAGCGCATCGTCGCCGATATCATGTTTGATATGAGCACGAAGGACCGCCTCGCCAATGGGCGCGGGAACGCCATCCTCGTCTCCGACAGCATACGGAACGCCTGCAAGTTCTATGACCTGTTCCAGAAGACAGAACTCGCAGGAAAATGCGCTATTGTCACCTCTTACCGGCCGACCGCCGACAAGGTGAAAGGCGAGACCACCGGCGAAGGCGACACCGAACGGCTCGAACAGTTCAAGACCTATCGCCAGATGTTGGCCTCATGGTTCGACGAACCGCAGAACCAAGCCGTCGGCAAGGCCGAGGAGTTTGAGAAGCAGACCAAGAAGAAGTTTATCGACGAGCCTGGCCAAATGCGTTTGCTCATCGTGGTCGACAAGCTTCTCACCGGTTTTGACGCGCCGTCTGCGACCTATCTCTACATCGATAAGACGATGCAGGACCATGGCCTGTTCCAGGCGATCTGCCGGGTCAATCGGCTCGATGGCGACGACAAGGAATATGGCTACATCATCGACTACAAGGATCTGTTCCGGAGCCTTGAGGGTGCGATCGAAGACTATACCTCCGGCGCGTTCGAAAAGTTCGATAAGGAGGATGTCGAGGGGCTTCTGTCGAACCGTGTCGAGAAGGCCCGTGAACGGCTAGAGGAAGTCCTCGATCAGATCCGGGCCCTGTGCGAACCGGTCGAGCCGCCGCGCGGCAGCGCTCAGTTCATCTGCTTCTTCTGCGGCGCCGACACCACCGACAAGTCGCGGCTGAAAGACAATGAGCCGAAACGTTTGACGCTCTACAAGCTGACCGCATCCCTGCTGCGCGCCTACGCCGCCATCGCGCCGGACATGGCCGAAGCAGGGTATTCGGAAAAGGAAGCCGAGGACATCCGCGCCGAGGTCGCCCGGTTCGAGGCGCTCCGCAACGAGATTAAGCTTGCGAGCGGCGACCACGTGGATCTGAAACTTTATGAACCCGCCATGCGGCATCTCATAGATACCTATATCCGCGCCGAGGAGAGCCAGACGCTCTCAGCCTTCGAGGACCTGACGCTGATCGAGCTGATCGCGAAGAAAGGCACCGACGCGGTCGAAGACCTGCCCGAAGGCATCAGGGGCGATGAAGACGCTGTCGCGGAGACCATTGAGAATAACGTTCGCAAGCTGATCATCGACGAACAGGCGGCCAACCCGAAATACTATGACTCAATGTCCGGACTTCTCGACGATTTGATCGCGCAGCGCCGTCAGGGTGCACTCGCTTATGCTGAATACCTTAAGAGAATTGCAGACCTCGCCGCGCAAGCAGCTCAGCCGCCCGCATCGGCTTACCCGGCATCGATCAACAGGCCGTCGCTGCGCGCGCTCTACGACAATCTGGAGCGTGACGAAGCGCTAGCGATTTCGGTCGACAATGCAGTTCGGCGCGTGCGCAAGGACGGCTGGCGCGGCAATCGCATCAAGGAGCGCGAAGTGCGCAACGCCATCGCGGCGACTATTCCGGATCAGGAACGGCTTGATCTCATCTTCGGCATCGTGGTGAATCAGGATGGGTACTAGCGCTGCAAAGATCTGCGTCTCGAACGTCGAAGTCACTGTAAGACGCAAGGCCATAAAGAACCTCCATCTTGGCGTCTATCCACCCGATGGGCGCGTGCGGATCTCTGCTCCGGATACGATGAGCGATGAAGCGATAAGGCTTGCCGTCGTCACGCGGCTGAACTGGATCAAATCCAAGCAAAAGGGGTTCAAACGACAAGCGCGCGAGCCAGAACGCAACTATGTCTCAGGTGAAACTCATTTCATCCAAGGGAGACGATTCCGCCTCAATTTGATCGAAGGTGGCGGCGTACCGAGGGTCGCTTTCGGCAAGTCAGGTTGGCTTGATTTCAAAGTTCCTGTGGATTCGACCCGTGATCAGCGCGAACGCTACTTCCAGAACTGGCAACGCCGCGAGCTTCGGCGATTGGCGGAACCGCTGATTTGCGAAGCGGCTGAGCGCCTGCGCGTCGATGTTCCTGACTGGGGCATCCGGCGTATGAAGACGAAGTGGGGAAGCTGCAACGCCTCTGCGAAACGGATCTGGTTGAATCTCGAACTCTTCAAGAAGTCGATCGGTTGCCTTGAATACATCATTGTGCATGAACTTGTGCACTTGTCCGTCCGTCACCATAATGACGAATTCCATCGAAGAATGGATCGATACCTACCACTGTGGAAAGGTCTGCGCGACGAACTGAACAGTTCGCCATTGGCCCACGAAGATTGGACTTACTGACGCTTCCATGAGAGAAGCTGTCACCAGTTTTCTTCGATGAGACACGCATTCAATCAAAACGGATTTCCAAGGCATTTTAGATATGCGGAACTTCTTCGGTGAGCCCGCTCAGCCACCCCTCAATCTCCGCCGCAACTGCCGCTCCACCCTCAGAGCTGCGGACTTCTGACAATTCTTCAATCGCCTGCGGAATGGTGCGCCAAAGATCGGGATCGGCATGGTCATCGTGAAGCCGCTTTGAAATAGCCTCATCCATACGTTTCCGGTCTGCTTCGCTCAGAGTTTCAGGCGCGGCGGCATAGACGATACGCTGGGCCAACTGTTGCAGACGATCGTCTTCAAAGGACCGGATCAAGGCGGTTTTTTCGGGCCAGTCTGCGCGATGAAACGCGTCCATGCGCGATGAATCATCACGAGATGGGAAGCCTTCAAAGATCCGCTGCTCAAGATATTCAGCTTCCGGCCATGGCTCCTTTAGTGCTGCGGCGGTCTGCAGAAGCTTCGCACACGCTTCTTCACTAGAAGCGAGCAATTCGCTCTGAGCGAGCATTTCAGCGTCGGGTTCATATCCAAGCGCGCGAGCGGTGGTCTCATCGAGCACGATGGGCGCCTTATTGAGCGCAATCTCCCGAAGTGGCTTTGGTGATGCGGTCAGCCTCTTCTGCAACGCCTCGTCACCGAGGGAGAATATTTCATTCCAGTTTGCATCGAGGCGCAGGCAGATCGCGGCATTTGTCGAGGCACCTTGCTGACCCACGCGCTGTCCCCACCAGACACTTGGCCCACTGATGAAGTACTCGACAAATAATAAGCGCGCTCCTGGAACGAGCCTTGAGGCCATGTCAGCTTTCCGGGCGGTCGAAACATTGGATGCCCAAAGCTCGGAGCACTTCTCTGCCAGAATGCGGGCAATGAAAATGGTGGCTTCGACGTCGGCGAGCGCATCGTGGGCGTTTTCATGGGCAAAGCCATTCATTGGCGCGAGCTGATCCAGCTTGAACCCGGTCCGGCCTCGCGGCGTTTTCGGATAGTTGAAAACACCTTCGTAGAGATGTGATGCGGCCTGGACGAGCGGCAGGATATCCATGCGTGCATTGTCGTTTGTGACGGTGAGATATGGCGGATGCAGGGTCTGCCAGAAGGCACGCTGCATAAGGGGCTCATCGAAGCGCATGGAATTGTAGCCTGCATAGATGGCTGGTCCCCAGCTTTCCAGCTTTGCCCTGATCGCCGACATCATGTCATAGGAGCTCGGAAGGCTCTCATCATCCAGCATTTCCGGGGTAACGCCCGTAACCTTGAGGGCCATGGGAGCCGGGACAATCCAGGGCAGTCGCCGACACCGGATTTCGAAGCGCTCGACTTCTTCCAGCTGATCGTTGGTCAGAATGGCAGCGAACTGCAAGACCTGATCAAAGACCGTATTGGTCCCGGTCGTCTCGGTGTCGTAAAACACAAACAGGCGCTTGTCCCTCCGGGTATCGAATACGCCAGTCTGGCGTGATTCAGGCTCAACGCTGTTATATCGGCGATTTACGGGGGTTTGCCAATTTGATGGATGCACCAGCTGACGTTTAGGCGGCTTGCGTATCCGGTCCGAGCCGTGCGCCGAGAAGCTCGACAAGGTAACCGCCATCGCGAAGGCCTTCGGCTTTGCGGATGACGTAGCGCAGCTGGTTCCTGAGGGCGCTGCAATCATCGCCCCAGTCTGAGGCAACAGCGTCTTCACCATAGATCACGGCAGCGATTTCACGTTGTTTCATGCCAAGGTCCTGGCAGTCCAGGGCGATCAGACCATTGCGGAGAATTTGCGTTGTCTTTGTCCAGAGGGCTTCGGATGTGTCCGGACCCTCTCCGTAGAGTTTCATGGCTTCTTTTTGCACTTTGAGCTTCTGCTCATAGGCTTCCATGTCGGAGATTTGCAGTTTCATGCGAACGGGTTCGAGGCTGAGCAGCGACATGCCGGTGCACCGTATCTGGGCAACGCAGCCTTTGCCGCGCACCAGCAGATATTCGCGGGCGGAGCGGTCCGTAATGTGCGTGATCTGGCAATGCGGGACGGTGCGATCCCAGATATCGCAATTCTGGCCGGGCTTTCGCGGTGTACAATTGACCTCGACCTGATCCGGAAAGACGTAATGGCTCCAGACGGCGTTTGCATCAAATCCGTTGAGCTCAGGATCTGGCATGAATAACAGGCCCCAGCGTTCTGCGAGCGTCTGCGTGACGCGCGGACGAATTATTCGAATGGTCTCAGGACATGGCGCAGGCATTTCCGAAACATCGTCCGGCGATCGTGTCGCCGCATCGCGTCTGAATTCCCGGTTGCGCCGCAGAAACTCCCAGGCCCAGCGGTCCGGCGAAAGCCGTGACAGGTAATCATAACGCGCCAGTGCGCCGTCGGAATTCAAGGTAAAAGTCTTCATCAGCTCCTCCCCACATGGGGGAATCGAGCAAGAAGAATGCCAGACTGTATTCTGGCGTTGATCACAATTAGTTGAAAAGACTGATTTCAATACAGTTGTTTGATTGCATAATCCGAGCGAAGGCTCACTGGCCGAACTCGCGTAAAAAGAGAACTCCGGATTTCTGTTCTGCAGTGATCGCTGCAGAACAGGTTTTGTATTGATCTGCATTTTTACGCAGCGTCTTGTCTGCTTTAGCCTCTAATCCAACTCCCGAAATCCAGGTCCGCCTGCAAAGCTTCAATCACTCGCAAACGCCAAGTGACAGGAGCAAAATTCGATGGGCCAGACCCCGCACCACTCGGAAACAGACGCCCGCCGTAGCAACATGCTGCGCACAGCGTTCTGCCCGGTGGTGCGGGAAGCTCTTGAAGCGCCTGACACGATTGAGATCATGGCTAACCCGGATGGGTCAGTCTGGATCGAGACGGCTGGCATTGGCCTTATTGTCTCCGAGCATACTCTCCCAGCCTCCGACCGCGAGCGGGTCATCCGCCTTGTGGCCTCCGGAGTGGGAGAAGCTGCAAACCGCAACTCCCCCATCATCTCTGCCGAACTCCCCGGCAGCGGCGAGCGGTTTGAAGGGCTTCTCCCACCCGTCTCGACGGCCCCATGCTTTTCGATCCGCAAACCTGCAACGACGCCGTTTGAACTCGGAGACTATGTCGACCAGGGCGCACTGGCGCCTGCGCTCGCCGAAGCGCTGAAGGACTCCATAAATACCCATTCCAACATTCTGATCGCGGGGGGGACCTCATCGGGCAAGACGACCTTCACCAATGCGCTGCTTGCAGAAGCCTGTCTCGGCGACGACCGCATTGTGATCCTTGAAGATACAAGAGAGCTCAAATGCGCTGCGGCTAATGTGGTGCAACTCAGAACCCATCGCGGCAGCACTAGCCTGCAGGACCTGGTCCGCTCAACGCTTCGCCTCAGACCAGACCGGATCATTGTCGGCGAGGTGCGAGGCGCCGAAGCGCTCGATCTGCTCAAGGCCTGGAACACGGGTCATCCCGGCGGGATCACGACGCTGCATGCAAATTCCGCATATGGGGCGCTTCAGCGGCTTGAACAGCTCACCCTTGAAGCAACGCCCCGTGCGCCCTTCGATCTGATCGCGGAGGCGATTGATGTCGTCGTCTTCATGAGCCGCGCCGGTGGTCAGCGCCGCGTCGAAGAGGCGCTGCGCGTCACCGGTTTCAATGGTGAGGGCTATGACACCGCCCCGCTTGTTTCCCGTTCGCTTTCACTCGTCACAGAAGGAACCTCTTTATGATTCTCTACAATCAAATTCGCGCTGTGAACCGGACGGTTCAGGTCGCCGCGGCGATCGGCATTGGGCTACTCCTCGCGGGCCCCGCCCATGCGGCTGGTTCGGGCATGCCCTGGGAAGGCCCGCTGGATCAGATCCTGCAATCGATCGAAGGACCGGTCGCCCGGATTGTTGCGGTGATCATCATTACCCTGACCGGTCTGACGCTCGCTTTTGGTGAGACGTCAGGCGGCATGCGCAAGCTGATCCAGATCGTGTTTGGGCTCTCCATCGCGTTCGCGGCGACTAGCTTCTTCCTGACCTTCTTCTCGTTCGGCGGCGGAGCGCTGATCTGATGGCTGAGGGCTATGAAATCCCCCTCCATCGCTCGCTCACCGAGCCGATCCTGATGGCAGGTGCGCCGCGAAGCGCCGCCATCGCCATCGGGACCCTCGCGGCAGCTTTGGCCCTTGGCCTCCGGCTCTGGATACCGGGACTTCTTCTCTGGGTACTTGGCCATTCAGCCGCCGTGTTCATGGCGCGGTCTGATCCGGATTTCATGGCTGTGGCCAGTCGCTCGGTGCGTAACAAGGAGCATCTGTCATGCTGAACCTGAAAGAATATGCAGACACGCCTACTCTGCTTGCCGATTATCTCCCCTGGGCCTGTATGGTCGGGCCCGGTGTCGTCCTCAACAAGGACGGTTCCTTCCAGACCACGTTCCGCTATCGCGGCCCGGACCTGGAAAGCTCGACAGACGAAGAACTCGTTTCCGTCATGGCGCGGGTCAATAATGTCCTGCGCCGGTTTGGCTCGGGCTGGGCGCTCTTCTTCGAAGCGCAGCGCCATGAAGTGCATGACTATCCGGAGGCGGAATTTCCCGATGCGCTGACCTGGTTGATCGACGAGGAACGCGCGCTGCAGGCTGAAGAGTCCGGCGCCAGGTTTGAGAGCGCCTATTATTTGACACTCCTCTGGTTGCCGCCTGCCGATGCAACAGGCCGCGCCGAGAAGGCCCTGATCCAGCGCGCTGAAACCGAAGACGCCGCGACCTGGCGGCATCGACTGGAGACGTTCCAGCAGCACGCTGACAGGGTGTTTGATCTTCTGTCCACCTGCCTCGCCGAGATCGACAAGCTTTCCGACGACGAGACGCTAACTTACCTGCACTCGACCATTTCAACGAAGCGCCACCCGGTCGTCACACCCGAGCTTCCCGTCTTTCTCGACGCCATTCTCGCCGACGAACCTTTCGCAGGCGGACTCGAACCCATGATCGGCGAGGCGCACCTGCGCACATTGACCATTCTGGGTTTCCCGGCCTCGACACTGCCCGGGATTTTGGATGAGCTGAACCGGCAGGGGTTTGCCTATCGCTGGGCCACGCGGTTCATCAGTATGGACAAGGCCGAAGCCGAGAAGGTCCTCGGCAAGAAACGCCGTCACTGGTTTGCCAAGCGCAAATCCATCGGCGCGGTCCTGCGCGAAACCATGTTCAACGAACAGGCGGCGCTCGTTGACAATGACGCCGACAATAAGGCGGGCGATGCTGACGCCGCCCTTCAGGAACTTGGCAGTGATCTCGTCTCCTACGGCTATGTCACGACGACCATCACCGTCGCCGATCCCGACAGACGCACCGTCGACGAACATATCCGCATCGCCGAACGCATTGTGAATGGCCGCGGCTTCACCGCAATCAAGGAAACGCTGAACGCTGTCGATGCTTGGTTGGGCTCATTACCAGGTCATCCGTACGCCAATGTTCGCCAACCCATCCTGCACACACTGAACCTCGCCCATATGGTGCCGCTCTCTGCGGTCTGGGCGGGCGAAGAGACCAATCGCCATCTGCAAGCCCCGGCACTTATACAGGCGCAAACCGATGGCACCACACCGTTCCGGCTGAACCTGCATATTGGCGATGTCGGCCATACGCTCGTGGTCGGCCCGACCGGCGCGGGCAAGTCGGTCCTACTCTCTCTGCTCGCCTTGCAATGGAAGCGCTACGAGAGGGCCCAAGTCTTCATCTTCGACAAGGGACGCTCGGCCCGCGCAGCGACGCTCGCCATGGGCGGCGCACATATTGATCTTGGCAGCAGCAATGCCCCAAGCCTGCAGCCGCTCAAAGACATAGACAGAGAGACAGGCGCGAGCTTCGCCGCTGACTGGATCGCCGGGCTCTGCACCAATGAAGGCGTCGCCATGACGCCAGACCTCAAAGCCAGACTATGGGATGCCATCCAGTCTCTCAGCTCAGCGCCTGAAAAAGAACGCACAATGACAGGCTTAAGCCTGATGCTGCAGGACGAGACGCTCAAATCCGCGCTCCATCCGTTCACCCTGGAAGGCCCGCATGGACGGCTCCTCGATTCAGATCATGAAAGCCTCGCGCTCGCAGACGCAGTCTGTTTCGAGATGGAAGAACTGATGCACGCCAAGGGCGCCGTCGCGCCTGTCATTACCTATCTCTTCCACCGGCTTGAGGCCCGCTTCGATGGTCGGCCAACGCTGCTCATTCTCGATGAGGCCTGGCTGTTCCTTGATGATCCCATGTTCGCAGCCCGTATCCGCGAATGGCTCAAAACCCTCCGCAAGAAGAACGTGTCCGTCGTGTTCGCCACGCAAAGCCTTGCAGACATTGCCAACTCAAGCATTGCCCCGGCGCTTGTGGAATCCTGCCCGACACGCATCTTCCTCCCGAATGAACGCGCACAGGAGCCGCAATCCAAAGAAACCTATCAGCGCTTCGGCCTCAATGCACGCCAGATCGAGCTGATCAGCCGCGCCACGCCCAAACGCGACTACTACTATCAGTCGCCGCTGGGCGCGCGCGTGTTCGACCTGGGCCTCGGGCCCATTGCACTCTCGATATGCGGCGCATCAGCGCCGGAAGATCAGGCGCTGCTCGACCGCGTGTTCGCAGAAACGACAAGCGATGACTTCGCCGAATGCTGGTTGCACGAAAAGGGCTTGCCCTGGGCAGCCGAGTTTCTGGCCCGCTGGCCTGGCCATGCGCCTGAAGTGTCCGAACCCTTTCCACCCTCGCACGCCATCGCTGCAGAATAGGAGCCAAACAGATGAAACGTCTTCTTCTGTCCGCCGCGCTTTGCGCACTTCCAATGACATTGCTCACAGCGCCACCCGCCGCCGCGCAATTGTTTGGCGGCGGGATCGTCTACGATCCGGCAAACCATACTCAGAACATTCTGACGGCGGTTCGGTCCCTCCAGCAGATCAATCAGCAAATCCAGCAACTCACCCATGAGATCGAGATGCTGGAGAATATGGCGCGTGACCTCGAAAACCTACCCGACTCGATTGCCGATGACATTATGCGCCGTATGCGCCGCATCGATGACCTCATGCGCGAGGCCGAAGGCATCGGCTATGGCGTCGAAGAAATCGAACGCGACTATGAAGTGATCTACCCGGAAGAATACGGTGAGACACCGCCTGAACATCGCGTGTTGGTCGAAGAAGCCCGGACCCGCTGGCGCCAGTCCCGCACCGCTTATCGCGAAAGCCTCCTGGTCACCGCCGAAGTTGTCTCCTCTGCTCGCGCCGATAGCGAAAGCCTCGACCGGCTGATCGCGGGCAGCCAGTCGGCTGTTGGCAATCTCCAGGTTCTGCAGGCGGGCAATCAGATTGAAGCGCTGCAGACGGAGCAGCTCATGCAAATGGAAGCCATGATGGCTTCGCACTACCGCGCCGAAGCGCTGGAGCGTGCCCGCCAGCTTGCAGAAGCCGAACGTGGCCGCGCCCGCACGCGCGCCTTCCTCGGGTCTCCCGACTAATGGACGTGATCGACACCTTCCTCGCGACCTTCATCGCTTATATCGACAGCGGGTTCGGCCTGCTGGCGGGGGATGTCGCCTATCTGACGACCACGCTGATTGCGATCGATATTACGCTCGCTGGGCTGTTCTGGGCGCTCTCCCAGAACAGTGATGTCATCGCGGGCCTGATCAAGAAGGTCCTCTATGTGGGCTTCTTCGCCTTCGTGATCGGCAATTTTTCGCTGCTCGCGAATATTGTCTTTGACAGTTTTGCGCAGCTCGGCGTGACCGCAGGGGGCGGGACCATGACAGCGGCGGACTTGCTTCGTCCGGGCTTCATTGCCGGGGTCGGCTTTGATGCGGCGCAGCCGCTGCTCTCGGAGATCAGCGACATGCTGGGACCGATCAGCTTCTTCCACAACTTCATCATGATCGCGGTGATGTTCATCGCCTGGGCGATCATCATGGTGGCCTTCTTCGTGCTCGCCGTGCAGCTCTTCATCACCATTCTGGAGTTCAAGCTCACGACGCTTGCCGGGTTCATTCTTGTGCCCTTCGCGCTCTGGAACAAGTCGGCTTTCCTCGCTGAACGCGTACTAGGTAACGTCATCACCTCAGGCATCAAGCTAATGGTGCTCGCCGTCATTATCGGCATCGGCTCGACGCTCTTCTCATCCGTGACCGATGCGTTCCGCACCGGCGATGATGTGACCCTCGCTCAAGTCATGGGCACTGTGCTCGCGGCCATCGTTTTCTTCTGGATGGGCATCTTTGCGCCCGGCGTGGCGTCAGGCCTCATCACAGGCGCGCCGCAACTTGGCGCGGGATCAGCAGCGGGTGCTACAGCCGGTGTTGCGGCAGGCACATATGTCGCCGGTGCAGGCGGGCGCGCGGCGATTGGTGCAGCGGCGGGCGGCGCTTCAAGCGCCGTCAAAGCTGGCGCCAGCATGGCTGGTGCGGCGCGCACCTCATATACCCTCGGCTCTGTTGCGTCTGGTGCGTCCGGCGTCGGCGCTGTCGCTGCAGGTGTCGCGGGCATGGCCCGCGCGGGCGGAGACGCTGTGCGCCGTGCTGCAAGCAGACCCGCTCAATCCGTGCGCGAGGCTTACCGCCGTGGTAGTCAGGGCGCATGGCGCGCGACCGGCGGCTCCGGTGGGGGCGATGCCTCCACGTCTTCTTCAAGTGCAAGCCCGGGATGGGCGCGCCGCATGCAGGCTCGCCAGAATGCGAGCCAGGCCGGTCAGATGGCCGCCCACAGCCTGCGCGAGGGTGACCGCGGCTCGTCCGGCGCAGCCCCGCAACTCAACGACAAGGACGACTAAGCCATGGTCTTCAAACGATCTTCCACCAGCTATGGGCGGGGCCCATTTCCAGAAACGCCCTATCAGAAAGCCGGTCAGGTCTGGGACGAACGGATAGGCTCCGCCCGCGTGCAGGCCAGGAACTGGCGGCTGATGGCGCTTGGCTGCTTGGGGCTCTGCTTCGTAACCTCTAGCGCGCTCGTCTGGCGTTCAATGCAATCGGCGGTCACGCCTTATGTGGTCGAAGTCGATGAGACAGGCGCGGCCCGCGCCGTGGCGCCAGCGACGGAACGCTACACCCCGACCGACGCCCAGATCGCCCATCATCTCGCAAGATTTATCGAGAATGTACGCGGGCTTTCCGTTGACCCTGTCGTCGTGCGCGAGAATTGGCTGCGAGCCTATGACTTTGTCACTGACCGGGCATCCACCACACTTAATCAGTACGCCCAGGAAAATGATCCCTTCGCCGATGTGGGGCGCAAGTCCCGCACCGTGGATGTCGTCAGCGTTGTACGCGTCTCCGATGACAGCTTTCAGGCGCGCTGGATCGAGAAGACCTACGAGAATGGCGCGCTCATGCAGGCGCAGCGCTTCACCGGTAATTTCACCATCATCACGCAACCGCCGACTGACGCAGAGACCCTGCGCGCCAACCCGCTCGGCCTTTATGTCCATGCCCTCAACTGGGGACAGGACCTTGTCACAGGAGAATGATCCCCATGTTTCGCTTAATCCTCGCCACATCCGCTCTCGCGCTCACCACGGCCTGCGCCACAACTGAACTCGAACCGATAGACGCCAGCGCCTTCGTCGCCGCGATGCCGATCGAAGACGACTCCGACTATCCCGTCGAAATCGTAGAGACCGCCGTACCTCTGCCGCTACCGGGCCAGATGATGCGTGTGGGAGAGGTCAGTGACCGCCGCCGCATTACGCGCACCATTGTCAGCTCGTCTGCGTCGCCGCGCGAAACAATCGCGAGAGGACGTGAAGGCGCGCTGATCGAACCTTCGGTCGATGGTTATGTGAACGCGATCCAAGTCTATCCCTATACTGAAGGCGCGCTTTACCGCCTCTATGCCAGCCCTGGCCAGGTCAGCGATGTTGCGCTTCAACCAGGCGAAGAACTCGTCTCTGTCTCAGCTGGCGATACCGTGCGCTGGGTGGTCGGCGATACAATCTCCGGATCTGGCAATACCGCCCGCGCGCATGTGCTGGTTAAACCCATCTCATCCGGCATCCGCACCAATCTCATGATCGCCACCGATCGGCGAACCTATCACCTTGAACTGGAAAGCGTGGATGGTGGTTACATGGCGGCCCTGTCCTGGCGCTATCCGGCTGATGAGCTGGCAGGTCTTACCGCCCGAAATGAACGTGCTGTGGCCCGTGAGGCTGGCAGTATCGGAAGTGGCCTTACGCTTGAGGGTTTGAACTTCGACTACAGAATGTCTGGCGATAGTCCTGCCTGGAAACCGGTACGGGTCTTCGATGACGGTCGCCAGGTTTTCATCCAGATGCCCGAAAACATCATGGCCACAGATATGCCGCCTCTCTTCGTGCTCGGCGAAGACGGCGATGCAGAGCTCGTAAACTACCGTGTGCGTAGCAATTATTATGTCGTGGACCGGCTGTTCCGCGCTGCAGAGCTAAGGCTTGGGACAAGCAACCAGACCGTTGTCCGCATCTCCCGCCATGAACGGCGTTCGCCCCTTGCGGCGATCTTCGGGGGCTGAGCCATGTCCGAGCCCATTCCCTTTGATGAGCATGCCGAGCGGCTGAAGATCCGCTCCAGTCCGAAGCCGGTCACACGGATCAATCGCAAGGTTCTGATGGTCGGCGCGGGCCTCGGCGTGCTCGCCCTGTTCGCCGCCATGAGTATTGCGCTGAAGCCTCCGACCGCTGTCGACCCGGACGCAAGGCGCGAGCTCTACAACACAAAGAACACAAGAACGCCTGAAGGGCTTGGGGCGCTGCCAGCCAGCTACAGCGACATCGCTCCAATAGAGGATCGCATCACCCGTCTCGGCCCACCGCTTTCAGGCGATCTCGGCGCGACCATGCTCCGCGCCGAACGGGAACTCGGCATTGAACCGGAATATGTCACGAGAGTGGAAGACGACTTCCGTCCAAACCCGGTCGATGAAGCCGAACGCGCCCGGCGCATGCGCGAAGCGGCGCTTGCCGATGAGGCCGCCCGCGCGCCAGTCTTTTTCCAGCTGCAATCGGAAACAGGCGGACAATCCGTCGCCGACAGCGGTCCTGCCTATCGTGATCCTGCTCTTGATCTTGGCTCGGAACTTCTGGCACTCGCGGCCTTGCCGCAAGGCGCACCATCTGCATTCGGCGCGCCTGCCGACACCAATCTCCAGTCCCGTAAGCTCGCCTTTGCGAGCGAAGGCGCGGGCAGCGACATCTACAATCCGAACCAGATCGAAGACCCAGCCTCGCCTTATCAGGTCATGGCGGGCACGCTGATCCCGGCCTCGCTTGTCACCGGCATTAACTCTGATCTGCCCGGCACGATCGTCGCGCAAGTCACACAGCCCGTCTATAATACGGTCACCGGACAATACGTCCTGATCCCGCAAGGCTCACGCCTCATCGGGCGTTACCAGTCCGAAGTCTCATTCGGTCAGAACCGGGCGCTGGTCACCTGGGACCGGATCATTTTCCCTGACGGGTCGTCGATTTTAATTTCCGCGCCAGGTGCCGACGCGCAGGGCTTTGCTGGCCTGTCTGACCGCACCGATCATCATTGGGACCGCGTGTTTATCGCGGCAGGCCTGGCAACCATTCTTGGGATTGGCGCTGAACTCGGCGCGGATGGTGATGGCGACATCGAACGCGCCATAAGGCGCGGCACGACCGAAACAATCAACCAGGCCGGTCAGCGCGTCGTCGACCGCAATCTCGGCATCCAGCCGACCATTCGTGTGCGGCCCGGTTGGCCGGTCCGCGTCGTGGTCACCCGCGACCTTATCCTCAGACCCCATTCACAAGGAGCCACACGATGAGCCTACGTCTTGGACAATTACCCGACCGCACACCGGTGCGCATGAGCCTTTCGGTTGAACCCGACCTTGCGAGCGCACTCAGCGACTACGCGAAAATCTACCGTCAGACTTATGGCGCAGAGGAAAAACCCGAAGCGCTGATCCCGGCCATGCTGGAAAGTTTTCTCGGCTCGGACGCCGGGTTCAAACGGGCGCGCCGCGCTCTTCATGTCAATACAGGAGATTAGACCCATGGCACAGATTGGAACCTTCACTGCCAAGGATGGCGCCTATACCGGCACCATCCGTACCATGACCATCAACGTGAAAGCGCAGCTTGTTCCCAATGCGGACAAGGCAAGCGATGGCGCACCAGACTTCCGTCTCTATGCTGGCGGCGCCGAACTCGGCGCGGCCTGGCGCCAGGAAAGCAAGGATGGCGAAACGCCATACCTGGCGGTGAAACTGGATGACCCAAGCTTTGCGAATCCGATGCGCGCGGCCTTCTTCGAGAACGAGAAGGACGGCACCGGCGTCATGGTCTGGAACCGCGCGAAATAGGAAAGGAAAACGTCATGGCGCATCAGCTCAAGAAAGGAGGTAAGGAGGCTTTGCGTGCGCTGGCAGACGAACTGCAGTCCGCGGAAGCGCCCTCAAAACAGGCGCGTCAGCCCTCTCTAGGATCAATCAGAACCGAAATACTGAAACGACAGACAGTCCGCCGCAAAGAGTTGAAACGGCTTGTTCCTTTATCTGACACCACCATTTATGAACTTGAACAGAAGGGAGAATTTCCGAAACGCTTCTATTTGACACCGCGCTGCGTGGTCTGGCCATTGAATGAAATACTGAACTGGCTTGACGAAAGAAAAGCTGCGAGTGAGCGTGGTGAGATTGATCTGGCTCCCGCGCCAGACGTTAGGCTCCGGGCATCTCGCACCGCTCACTGATGGCATAAAACATTGAAAGTAAATAATATTTCGTATTTTATCTCATTCAGCGTCCGACCATATTGATTGCTCGCTGACGACCATGCTCTTGATTTCTTAATAGCAAAATGCTATATAACCAAAATTAGAGCGTTACGCTCCGGGGTCGGCCAAGCCGGCCGACATAGGGTTCGGTTTACCGGGCCCTATGTTTTTTTATGAGCCGCTATCATCAAAGCAGCTGTATTTGATCCCTATCAACGGTCGGTCTGCTTCATTGAGCTTTGCGTCAATAAGGCGTCCCGCCTCCATCAACTCGACATATGGCCTGTAAGTCGGATCATATCCACCCTTGGCAATCGGGTAGAGATAGAGGTCGGCAATCTGCAGCATAGGAGTCTTCTTGGTGCGGCGCTTCGGTTCACCAAGAACAATCTGGCGAAATTCACTCACGCTGAGCCCCTGGTAGACTGACGAGTTCGAGCCGTCGAAAGGAAGCCCCTCGCGCTTCAGCTCTTTTGCAAAGGCGAGAATATCTCTGTCCTCATGCTTTCCCGACTCTTCAAAGAAGATGCGCAGGCTTCGCTTTTGAGAACGCGCGTATTTTGCACTTCTTTCAATCAGAATCATGAAAGCGGTTTTGTCCATATTCCAAGGGGAACCCGCAAACCGTTCCTTGTAGCGAGCCACATAACCCGGGCGGTGAATGATTGCGCCAATGCCAATGACCGGGAGTCCAACGAGAAACCTGTTGAGCGCAGGAAGAAACTCGACGGCTCGTTCAGGGTTTTTCAGCCAGCTGAACTTACCGCGACCGCCTCTGATCGCATGTGAGTGCAGCGGGTAGTCGATTTCCCACTCATCACAAAAAGCCCGATGCGCATTCCACACCTCAGAAATGTCTTCCTTGTTGATCAGAACACCACCAAGGCCGAAACAGTCCATGCCATCCTTACGAGCATGGCGCGGTTCGTGATCCGGATGACGACTACCGGTATCGTCTAGAAACAAGTGGATTTCATCGGTCAAATCTTTGAGTCCGCCATATAAACTGACATGTTTTCAGGAATGTGGACGGGTTTGCGCTTTTCGCCAATGACCCAGGCATCGATCATGTCAGCCCATTCCTGCATCATGTGTCGGCGCTGATCGGCATACTCCGCCTTATTGTAGACCCCACGCGATGAACGTCGGTCTTCATGCGCAAGGCTCTTCTCGATCCAGTCTCGATTGAACCCGAGTTCGTTCAGCAAGGTTGAGCCGGTACGGCGGAGATCGTGAACCGTGAACGGTTCAATCGGAAGACCAGCGTCCTGAGCATGCTCATATGCGCTGGTTGTGATCCGATTGAATGTCGCATTTGAGATCGGGCGGAACGTGTCATAGCGCGATGGAAAGACATATTGCGAGCCGCCCGCGCAGGTCTTCAGAGCCACCAGAATGTCGAGCGCCTGGCGAGACAGGTAGACATTGTGATCAAGCCCGGTTTTCATTCTTGCTTTCGGGATCGTCCACACCGCATCCTGAAAACTGACCTCATCCCAGGTGGCGTGCGCGACCTCCGTCTTGCGTTTCATCGTCAGAAGCACGAACTTTACACCCAGCTTCAATGTCGGATTGGCAGTAATCTCATCCAGAGCCCGATATAGGATCCGAATCTCAACAGGTGATAGTGATCGGTCTCGCGGGCGCACTTTTGCGATAGACCTTGGATCAACATCTTCTGCCGGATTTTCGACCTTGATCCCATGCAGGTTCGCGTAATTGTAGATCAGTTTGACGAACTCGCGCACGTGAAGCGCTGTAGATGGCGCGCCTCGCTTTTTCACCTTATCACACAGTGCCCGGACATCCTCGCTCGTCACCTCACGTAATGTGTAATTCCCGAGCACAGGCATCAGGTCTCGGTCGACGATGTGTCGGCGCATGTCCCTGGTCGACTCCGACAGGTCGCTTTCATTCAACCATTGCTGCGCGAGCTCTCCGAAGGTTCCCTCCGCTTTCGATCTCACCTTCTCGCGTTTCTTTTCGCGGGCAGGCGAAACACCCTCAGCAATCAGGTTCTTCGCGTCAGCAAGCTTTTCCCGTGCGACCGCCAACGTCATGCCGTATTTGCCATACCGCCCAATTGTCAGCGTTTCGCGGCGTCCATTGATCCTGTAATCATAGCGGAAGGTCTTTGTGCCTGTTTTTGACACAGTCAGGTACATCCCATCCCGATCTGCAACCTTGAAGGTTTTATCCTTTGGTTTCAGTGACTTAATCGCAATATCACTCAGCATGACCTTATCCTTCCCGCCATTTTTACCGTCAGGCCAAAATGGCCTATTTTGTAATTTTTTATCCTTTATTTACAGCGATTTACGCTGTTTTTTTACCGTCACCCCCTGTTTTTGGTGTGACGGTAAAACGAATTTAGGTGGAAAGGTGCAATTTGTATACCGTCAGCTTTACCGTCAGAACGTCCCGTAGGGCCGCGATAGAAGCCGATAGATATCGAACGAAAACCGATATTAAATATTTGTTTTTATTGCTATTTTTGAACGACCCCGAATGCCTCTGAGAGACATGACATCATTCCCATTCAATGGTGCCGGGGGGTTTTGAAGTAATATCGTAAACAACCCTATTTATCCCTTTGACCTGATTGATAATTCGGGTTGCCACATGACCTAAAAACTCATGGGAAAAGTCGTAATAGTCGGCGGTCATGCCATCAGTGGACGTCACGGCACGTAACGCGCAGACATAGTCGTATGTCCGCTCATCCCCCATCACCCCAACGGTGCGGACCGGCAGTAGAACGGCGAAGGCTTGCCAGATCTCGTCATACAAACCAGCCGCTCGGATCTCTTCCAGATAGATCTTGTCCGCCAACCGCAGAATGTCGAGTTTGTCGCCGGTAATCGTGCCGGGAACACGAATGGCGAGGCCCGGCCCCGGAAAGGGGTGCCGGCCCACAAAGGTTTCGGGCAAGCCCAATTCCCGCCCGAGCGCCCTGACTTCATCCTTGAACAGCTCGCGCAAGGGTTCCACCAGATCCATGTTCATCCGTTCCGGCAGCCCGCCAACATTATGATGGGATTTAATGGTCACCGACGGTCCGCCGGTGAATGACACGCTTTCAATCACATCCGGATAGAGCGTGCCTTGTGCGAGAAAATCAGCACCGCCGATTTTCTTGGCCTCTTCCTCGAACACGTCAATAAAGGTGCCGCCGATAATTTTGCGCTTCTTTTCCGGATCCTCCACGCCGTCCAGCCGCGTGAGGAACTGGTCCGCCGCATCCACATGGACCAGAGGTATATTGTAGGTATCGCGGAACAGAGAGACGACTTCGTCGGGCTCATCGGCACGCATCATGCCGGTGTCCACAAACACACAGGTGAGTTGGTCGCCGATCGCCTCATGCAACAGAACGGCCACGACGGAGGAATCCACACCGCCGGACAAGCCGCACAAGACGCGGCCGCTGCCCACTTGCGCCCGCACTTTTTCGATGGCCTGAGCCCGAAACGCATCCATGGACCAGTCACCGGTGCACCCGGCGATTTTATGGGTGAAGTTTCGCAGGAGCTCAGCCCCCCGCGGCGTATGAACCACTTCCGGGTGAAACTGCACACCGAAAAACTTTTTGTCGTCGTTCACGATGGCCGCGAAAGGTGCGGACGGCGTGCTGGCCACCGCATGAAACCCGTCGGGCAACGAGATCACCCGATCGCCGTGGCTCATCCAAACCGGTTCTTCGGAGCCCTTCTCAAACAGCCCGTCGAATAAGGCACAGTCTTCATCGATGTGGATTTTGGCACGACCGAATTCCCGGTGGTCGGCGTTTTCCACCTGTCCGCCCAACTGTGCCACCATGGTTTGTTCGCCATAGCAAATCCCCAGGATGGGTAACCCCATCTCAAACAATGCCTCGGGGGCTTTGGGGGGTTCGTCGGTTGTCACACTTGCCGGTCCACCGGACAGAATGACCGCTTTGGGGTCGAAGTCCGCGAGGGCTTTTTCAGCGCTTTGGAACGGCACGATTTCGCAATAGACGCCACTCTCCCGGACCCGCCGCGCAATGAGCTGAGTGACTTGTGATCCGAAATCAATAATCAGTATACGGTCTGTCAATTGGTCGCTTTATTCTTGAAGGTTTTGATGGCTGTATCGAGTTCTTCGTATTCGGCGCACGTTTCACCGCATACCCGGGCGAGTCTATCTAGTTTTTTCTCAGCGTCTGCCACCGCCTTACGTGACAGATCGTTTTGCCCGCCCCAATTGAGTGCGTGCACCTCGTCAGGGTCAATCGACAGCGCAATCTCAAAATATTTGCGCGCATCGGGCATATTGCCGGTTTGTTGGTGCGAAAAACCTAAATAAGCAAAGGCCTGGGCATTTTTTGGATCCGCCACAACGGATTGTTCGAAAACAGGAACCGATTCCTCGAACTTCTTTTGTTGCACCAGCGCGATGCCGTCGCCCAGCAAGACCTCGGAAACCTTTTCCATCTGCTTGGTGAACTTCGCCGCCACGACGGGTGAGAGCGCCCCCATGGCCAACGCGACCACGCAAGCGGCCGCTGTAAGTCTAATTTTCGACATGATCCAATCGCCGCACAGAACTAGGAATCCCCATCAGACCGCCAATCATCATACTTCAACTCGCGCCGTCAAGTCTGTTCAAAATCTTGATAAAAAATCCGTCCGTATTGTGGCGCCGAGGCGTCAGCTGAACGCCTTGGTGCATGTTATCCAGATCAACCGATGGGACATTGGTCGTGACCGATTCGACCGGCACGAAATCCGGATGGGCCGTTTCGAATGCACGCATCTGATCTTGATTCTCCCGCGGCAGGATTGAGCAGGTCACATAGACCAGACGACCGCCGGGTTTTACAAGCTGAGCGCCAAGGTCCAGCAGGTCTTGTTGCGCCTGCGTGAACCGATCCAAATGATCCGGCGTCAACCACCACCGGGCTTCCGGCCGGCGACGCCACGTGCCGGTCCCGCTGCAAGGCGCATCAATAAGTACCAGATCCGCGGCTGCCTTCATGCGCGTTAGCAGATCGTTCCGCCCCGTGCTGTCCAAACAGACGGTCTCAACGCAAGTGACGCCCGCGCGTTTGGCGCGTTTCTCCAAGCGATCCAGCCGCTCACGGTCAATATCGCACGCGATCAGATGCCCGCGGTCAGACATCGCCGCCGCCAATTGGAGGGTCTTCCCCCCGGCCCCCGCCGCAAGATCAACAACGGTCGCCCCGGGTGATGCGTCACACAGATCCCCGGCAATTTGAGATCCCAAATCTTGGATCTCAAAATCTCCCTGTTTGAAAGCATCGAGATCTTGCACGCGCGTATCCGGCGGTACCGCAAGCGCATCCGGCAAGCCATGGCCCGCCTCCGCCGGTATCTGCGATTGACCAAGCGTGACGCGCAGATTTGACGCCGTTGTTTTGAGCCGATTGGCCCGCACATAGAGGGGCGCCCGGCCATTCATGGCCTCCAATTCCTCGGACAGTTCATCGCCGAATTGACGAATAAGTTGGGGCAGAAGCCATTCGGGCACGTTCAATGCCGCCCACACAGGTGGTGTTTCCGTGACGTCGGTAAACAGCAGGTCTTTTTCAGCCGCCGTTAGCGGGGCAGGCCCGTATTTGGCCGCACCGAAAATCTCATCCATGTCAGTTGCGGATTTGCCGTCGCACCAAACCAAATAGCCCGCAACAAGAGAGCGGCTGTCCGCTTTGGGCAACCGCCAAGCCACTTCTCCGAAATGTCTGAAAATATGAAAGACCATATCCTTTATTGCGGCACGGTCTTTCGATCCCGCATAGCGATGTTGACGCGCCCAGGTGCGGAAATAATCGTCGAAGCGCAGCGGCTCCCCCAAGACGTCGTTCAAGATCTCGATCGCGGCCTGTATGCGAGCTGCTGGTGTCACCGTCTGCGCTTAGGCTTCAAGCCTATTGTGCCGCCGGATAGTTGGGCGGCTGGCGTGTGATCGACACGTCATGAACATGGCTTTCCCGCAAGGACGCCGAAGAGATCCGCATAAAGACGGCTTCTTTTTGCAAGGTCAGAATATCCGGGCACCCCGTATATCCCATCGCCGCGCGCAAACCACCGACCAATTGATGAACGATACCGTTCAACGGTCCTTTAAACGGAACCTGCCCCTCGACGCCTTCCGGCACCAGCTTCAGATTGTCTTTGACGTCTTGCTGAAAATAGCGGTCCGCTGAACCGCGGGCCATGGCGCCAACAGATCCCATTCCGCGATAGGCTTTGTAACTGCGGCCTTGGTAGAGCACCACTTCACCGGGACTTTCCTCTGTCCCCGCAAAGAGTGACCCGATCATGGCACAATCGGCCCCCGCGGCGATGGCTTTTGCCAGATCCCCGGAAAACTTAATCCCGCCATCAGAAATCACAGGCACGTTTTTTTCGCGCGCAACCTCAACGGCATCCATAATGGCGGTCAACTGTGGCACGCCCACACCGGCAACAATGCGCGTGGTACAGATAGAGCCAGGGCCGATGCCAACCTTAACGGCATCGGCGCCCGCATCGATCAGCGAGCGTGCGGCTTCCGCCGTCGCAACATTACCCGCGACGACTTGAGCATAGTTGCTGGTTTTCTTAATCCGCGACACGGCGTCGGCCACATGGCTTGAATGCCCGTGAGCCGTGTCCACGACAATCACATCCGCACCGGCGGCCAAGAGAGCTTCGGACCGCTCAAACCCATCATCGCCCACCGTTGTGGCGGCCCCAACCCGCAATCGGCCAGCGCTATCTTTACACGCGTTGGGATGCTGTTGAGCCTTTTCGATGTCTTTTACCGTTATCAGGCCAATACACCGATAATCCCCATCGACAACCAACAGTTTCTCAATGCGATATTTATGCAGCAGTCTTTTGGCTTCATCGCGGTCGACCGTTTCCCGAACCGTGACCAAACCGTCCTTGGTCATCAATTCCGATACCGGCTGATCGGGTTGGCTTGCAAAGCGCACATCCCTATTGGTCAGTATACCAACGAGTTTTCCAGGAAGCGCACTGTCCCCTTGTTCTTCCACAACGGGAATTCCGGAAATCTTGTGGATCTCCATCAGCGTCAATGCATCCGCCAGCGTTTGGCTGGGGGTGATGGTCACCGGATTGACCACCATTCCGGATTCAAACTTCTTTACCTGATGAACTTGCTCTGCTTGTTCGGCAGGTGACATGTTCCTATGAATAATCCCCATGCCGCCGAGCTGAGCCATGGCAATCGCCAAACGCGATTCCGTTACCGTATCCATTGCCGCTGAGAGCAGTGGAATACCCAGTTCAATCTCGCGCGTGACGCGCGATTTGGTTTGAACCTCTGTGGGAAGCACACTCGAGGCGGCAGGTTGGAGAAGAACATCGTCAAATGTTAGGCCTTCACGGATCTCCAAGCGCGTACCTCCTTAAATGGATGGCACGAGGGCATATCACCTTCGCCTTGGGAAAGCAAAGACAACAAGACCAATCTTTGGCAGAAACTTGGTCTGCGTCCGCTCTGGCTCGAAAAAACCGCATGAAAAGCATGGAATTAGACCGCCAGCCGGGTCAACCAGGCTTCATTCTTCTGCCTTGAAACCAGAGGCCACCACATACAATTCCGACGATCCCGCGCGACTCGCCTTTGGCTTTACGTGCCGAACCGTCATAAAGCGGCGCTTCATTTGGTCAAGCAACTCGCGTTCGGAGCCCCCTTGGAACACCTTCGCAACAAAAGTGCCGCCGGGATGCAAAACTTCCATGGCGAAATCCAACGCGGCTTCACACATGCCCACAATGCGAAGGTGATCGGTTCTCCGGTGGCCGGTGGTCGAGGGCGCCATGTCCGACAAGACCACATCGACTTTGCCATTTAACAGGCTGGTCAGCTGCTCCGGCGCGTCATGATCCATGAAATCCATCTGAACCACTTGCGCGCCCGGGATCGGCTCCATCTCTAGAATGTCGATCGCGGTGATCTGGGTTTTGTCATCGCTGCCGACACGTTCGACCGCAACTTGGGTCCATCCACCGGGCGCGGCCCCCAAATCGAGCACCCGCGCATGTCTTTTGAGGAAATGGTATTTGTCATCCATCTCCAACAATTTGAACGCGGCGCGAGAACGATACCCTGCCCGTTTTGCGGCGGCCACAAAGGGGTCGTTGAGCTGACGCTCGAGCCACAGCGTCGACGACAAACGCCGGCCTTTCGCCGTTTTCACCCGCACTTTCAGATCGCGCGCGCCTGTGGTGGCGGAGCCGCGTTTGGCTCCCTTGCCTTTTTTCGGGGGCATCGTAACCGTCTTTTGTCTGACTGATTGGTTCGGACTTACACTAATTGTGTATGCTTAACTGGCACCGGCAGGAACCGTCAAATGCGTTCCGACAGAAATTTCCGCGTCTTCTTTTGCGGGATAGTTGAGGCGATCCGCAGTTTCCATAAGCGCTAAAAGCATTCCCTCGCGCAATCCACGATCCGCGACGCGAAGACGTTCGCATGGCCAATACCGGTTTATCGCCTCCAGGATGGCACAGCCAGCCACCACCAGATCCGCCCGTTCACGCCCCACGCAGGGTTCGGCAACGCGGGCTTCAAAATCCATTTTCGAGAGGCGGTCCGCCACCGTCATCACATTGTCAAAGGTGATCCACTTGCCATCGACCCGGCGACGGTCATAGCGGCGCAATTCCAAATGAATTCCGGCAATTGTGGTCACCGTGCCCGAAGTGCCCACCATATGGAAGGGCCGCGTCTTGTCGAAAGGTCCTAATTCTCTGGCGAACTCGGCAAGATGCGGGACAACGAAATCCACCATGGTTTGGTAGACCTCGCTTGGAATATCGTGACCGCCAAATCGTTCGGCTAGTGAAATGACGCCAATGGGGATGGACGTCCACGCTTTGATGGTCACGGGCACATTGCCTGTGGGCTTGTGCTCTAAATCCAACCAAATGAGTTCGGTGCTGCCGCCACCAATGTCAAACACCAGCGCAGCATCGCAGTCTTGATCCACCAACGGCCAGCACCCCGCCACGGCCAATTTGGCTTCTTCGTTTGGCGTGATGATGTCCAGTTCGAGGCCGGTTTCCTCACGCACCCGATTGATGAATTCAGCCCCGTTGGATGCTTTTCGGCACGCTTCCGTCGCAACACACCGGTCCAAGGTGACGCCCCGCTTACGCATCTTCGCGGCACATATTGAAAGCGCTTCCATCGCGCGGTCCATGGCCGCTGGTGACAGCTCCCCGCTGTGATCCAGTCCCTCGCCGAGGCGCACGATGCGTGAAAATGAGTCGATAACGCGAAAGCCTTTTTTGTCGGGCTTTGCCACTAACAAACGGCAATTGTTCGTTCCCAAATCGAGTGCGGAATAAATGTGGCCCCAACGCCCGCCACCAGCGTCTTTCGAAACGCTCAATCCCGACCGCTGGCGACCAGCCGTCCGATTGAAGCCATTCCGTGAGGCCCCCGTTATATTTCGTTTGTCGCGCACACTATCCAGTCTAGGCATTCTACCCCAGCATGCCTAAACCCCCCAATTCTAGCCGTTACCGCAGTGTACCAGTTTGGGACACGAGTTGGAACGGTCGGCTTTGGGGTTTCTTCGAATATGGTTGACGGACCCTCGAGAAGGTCTTGGTTTTGTTTAATTAATCAGCGGTTAGCCATGTTTTTAGTCACTTTTCGGGATTTACCGCTTCTTGAGACCTAAGGAGCACACTTGTGGCATCTGGAGGAAGCGAATGATCACCCCTCATTGCCCAGCCCCAGAGTACCCAGGCCGCCGACCCCGCGCGGCGCACGCGCCCTATTCCCAAAGAGCCAATCGATGAATGGACCGTCCAAAAGCCGGCCATGGTCGCGCGTGCTAAATTTACTGATCGTGGCGTCAGCGTTTTTTCTGGTGTTCGCCTATATAGGGCCAAGCTAGCATCGACAAGAAACCGGCTATTTTATTAGATGAACCGGTTTAAAGCGGTATCCATACCGCAATCCGACGCTATCACTGCCTTCATTGGCCTGGCAGATGCCCGCATTCGACATATGGTCCACCAAGACCGAAAGATTGTGGCGCTCCGTTATATTGTAGCCGAGAGATAAGCTGCCTCTTATAAGCACGGAGCATGCGAGGGTCTTCCTGCCTTCCCGCTCCGCGCTGAATGAGGGAGCCGTTACACCGTCGTGATACACCGCCCCCACCCCAACTTCTAAAAACATCCTTTTCTCGGAGGTAAAGTCCCACGTAAAGCCTCCATAGAGCCTGTTCGTATCGCCGGCGCTGTTGAGGGCAAATCCCGCATGAGGACGCGGAACGAGCACATGCTCCTTGGGTTTTAGGAACAGAACCTCCGCATTGTAGTCAACGCCATCTTCTTCCTTGTCCGCGAATGGCCCCACATCGTGGGCCAATACGCCGGCCCTTACTTCCGACAGAACCCCATCGCCGGCGTGGGCCGGTATATCGGGCATTATCGAGAGAAGACCCCAACAGGCAAAACCGTAGAACAACGCGAGAAAGCCACTCGTAATACGCATAATTGGCCCCAAAAATCTGCATGGACTGTCACAACGCCCCAGATAACGCAAAAACTAGCCGGAATTCGGTGTTTTTAGGGTTAACAGCCCGTTACACGATGGTTGCAAAGCGGAAATACTGACGCAACCCGATCTCGATAGTGTGACGCATGGAACACCCGGCTCGCGACAAATCTGCGCAGGACCACTGAACCTCGGGTTTAACACTTGAAATACTATATCGGAGCTATATATCGGTCTGATAGTTGAGTGCACTGCACAAAACCAAAGCGCCCGCCCAATCGTACTCAAAGCAATCGTGCTCACGGCGGACGCGCCATTTACCTGACCTTTGGTGGTCAGCGGAAAGACCAATGGAAGTAAAAACACTATGCCTGGGCGTTTTGACCCTCGGCGATGCCAGCGGATATGAGATCAAGAAGGCCTTCGAAGAAAGCCCTGTTGGCGACTTCATGGAAGCAAGCTATGGCTCCATCTATCCGGCGCTGACAAAGCTGACAGAAGAAGGCCTGGTGACCTGTGACGAGCGCGCTCAAGAGGGGCGTCCGGATAAGAAAGTCTATTCGATCACGTCAGAGGGTAGAAAAACCTTTTTGGCCGCCATGTCGTCAATCCCCTCAGAAGACAAATACCGATCTGAGTTTGCATTCATGATGTTGTTCGCCGACGAGATGTCGTCGGAACAAATTTCTCAGCTCATTGATCTGCAAATCATGCGGTATCGGCAAAAGAAGAACGAGAAACGGCTGGAGACTTTCCGACCGGAATCTAAAGCAGCTCAATTTCTGGCCGGCTATGGCGAGGCCGTCTTTGAAGCCAGCATCACCTATTTGGAAAAAAACCGGCACCTTCTGGAAAACCCGACCGACGATGTAACACCACCTCTGTCTGATCGTCCGAATGCCGCCGCAACTGTCTGACTACTGATATGTTTAGTGAAATTCTGAAATCGATCAAAAACTGGCGCATCAACTCGTCGTTTATCGTATCGGGCGCAATCCTTCTCGGTGCCAGCGCATGGATCGCATCAGGCCTTTTGTTTGCGGATGCGAATTCCGCCAACGATGAAAAAGACGGCGCCGAAAACGCGACCATTGTCCCGTCGGTTCAGGTGCGGACGATTACGGCTGAGGACCGCCAAGCAGACGTCGTGGTTCGAGGACGTACGGAAGCAATTCGCAAAGTGGATGTGCGCGCCCGAACCAGTGGACCGGTGATTGCCGTTCATGTGGAAAAGGGCGCCATCGTCAAAGAAGGCGACGTCATTTGTGAACTGAAGGTAGACGCGCGCGAAGCCGAAATGGAAAAGGCAAACGCTTTGGTCCGCCAACGGGAGCTTGAATATAACGGTTCCAAGAAGCTGAAAGCCAAAGGCGTTCGCTCCGAAACCCAGGTTGCCGCCGACAAAGCCGCTTTCGAAAGCGCCAAGGCCGATGCCCTGAACCGCACTTTGGAACTTGAGAACTTAAAAATAAAAGCGCCGTTCGACGGCATCGTGGATGCGCGTCCCGTTGAAGTCGGCGATTTAATGGCGGTCAACAACATTTGCGCCACCGTCGTGGACATCGACCCAATGTTGGTGGTCGGTCAGGTCAGTGAAAATGTGGTCAATTCCCTGTCCATTGGATCTCAAGGCCGCGCGAACCTGATTACGGGCGAAGAACTGACCGGACGGATCCGCTTTGTGTCTTCCAGCGCTGACGAGGCCACCCGTACCTTCCGTGTGGAACTGGAAGTTACCAACGTCGAAGGCCATGTGCGCGATGGCATCACGGCGGAGATCTACGTGCCCGTTAAGTCGGTGAAGGCACATTTAGTCTCGCCAGCCATATTGGTGTTTAATGCCGACGGCGTTGTCGGCATTCGGTATATCGACGACAAAAACACAGTGAAATTTCAGGCTGTGGAAATTTTGTCCGACAGCCCCCAGGGCGCTTGGGTGACCGGGCTGCCTGAAAAAGCAACAATCATAACCGTAGGTCAGGAATTCGTTTCGGAAGGTCAGAAGGTCGACCCCACTTTTGAAGGTGACGCCGCCTCATGACCCATATGATTGACGCCTTTATAGGACGTACCCGAACCGTTCTCACGATCATGGCTGTGCTTGTGGTTGCCGGTTTGAGCACCTATGTCAGCATTCCCAAAGAGGCTGATCCCGATGTTCCCGTGCCGATCGTGCGGGTCGCTGTCATGCACCCGGGCATTTCACCGGAAGACGCAGAGCGCCTGATTATCAAGCCGCTGGAGACGCGGTTGCGCACAATCGAGGGGCTGAAAGAAACCCGCGCCTATGCAAGCCAAGGCAATGCAACGATCATTCTGGAGTTCGACGTCAGCTTCCAAGTAGACCAAGCCTTACTTGATGTGCGCGAGCAAGTGGACTTGGCGAAGGCTGATTTGCCGGATGATTCTGAAGAGCCGGTGGTCAGCGAAATTAATCTGAGCTTGTTTCCCGTAATTTCGGTCGCCCTGTCAGGCGACCTGCCGGAGCGCTCGCTGAATGCCCTTGCCCGCCGCCTGCAGGATCGCATCGAAACCATCCCCACCGTGCTGGAGGCGAACCTGACCGGCAACCGGGAAGAGCTTCTGGAAGTCGTCGTCGATCCGGCGAAGCTGGAAAGCTATAACATTTCGCAAGGCGAGCTGATCTCCGTTGTTGCAAACAATAATCGGCTGGTTGCTGCCGGATCACTGGATACCGGTCGTGGCCGGTTTCAGGTGAAAGTGCCGGGCCTTTTCGAAACCCGGGAAGATGTTCTGTTCCTGCCGATCAAAGTCAGCGGCGACGGCGTGGTCCGTCTTTCCGATATCGCAGACATTCGCCGAACATTTAAAGACTCCGCGAGCTTCGCCCGCTTCAACGGTAAGCCGACGATCGCGATCGAGGTGGTTAAACGCATCGGCGCAAACATTATCGAGACAAACCTTGCCGTACGCGCGCTGGTGGCTGAGGAAGCAAAATCCTGGCCGGAGGGTGTCGAACATGATTTCACCCAAGACCAGTCTCACTGGATCTATTCCTCCCTCGGGTCGTTAGAGGGCTCCATCATGACCGCGATCTTGTTGGTCATGATCATCGCCGTGATCGCCTTGGGCGTTCGATCCGCCGGCTTGGTTGGGATTGCGATCCCCACATCGTTCCTTATCGGCTTTTTTATCATGGGCACCATGGACCTCACCCTCAATATGATGGTGATGTTCGGCATGGTCTTGTCGGTGGGGATCCTGGTGGACGGCGCCATTGTGGTGGTGGAATACGCCGACCGAAAAATGTCCGAAGGACTTGACCGCGTCGAAGCCTATGCCTTGGCATCAAAGCGCATGTTCTGGCCCATTGTGTCGTCGACCGCGACCACATTGGCTGCGTTTGTGCCGCTGCTGTTCTGGCCCGGCGTGCCTGGGAAATTCATGATGCACCTGCCGATCTCTTTGATCTTTGTGCTGAGTGCGTCGTTGGTCACGGCCATGGTGTTCGTGCCCGTGCTGGGCGCATTGATCGGTAAGTCCGAAAAAAGCAATCAATCGACCATGAAGGCCCTTGCCGCAACCGAAAGCGGCGACGTTGGTCAAATTCCGGGTGTCACCGGCGCGTACGCGAAGACGGTCGCTAATCTGATCAATCGTCCGTTCCAGGTCATTGCCGTTAGTTTCGGTGTTACCACACTCGTCATACTGTTGTTCATGCAGTTCGGCAGGGGTGTCGAGTTCTTTATCACATCTGAACCAGAAGACGCCTTTGTGATTGTCGCGGCGCGCGGCAACCTTTCCGCTCAGGAGATGCGCGATCTAACGGTTGACGTTGAGAACATCGTCAGGAATGTCGATGGCATCAAAACCGCCTATACCCAGTCGGGTATTCAGTCCGGCGGCGGCAACATGTTTAGCGGGGGCACCCGGTCGGACATGATCGGCCGCATTTTTGTCGAGTTCGAGGATTACCAAACACGGTCGCACACAGGCTGGGAGATATTGCAGGACCTCCGGAATCAAACATCAGGACTGCCGGGCATTGTCGTGGAAGTACAAGAACGCGATCGCGGCCCAGAAGACGGTAAAGACATCCAGATAGAAGTAACGTCTTTCAATGAGACTGCGTTATTGCGGGAAACGGCAAAAGTACGCGCGAAGCTTGAGTCCATGGAAGGTGTCATCGAAATCGAAGACAGCCGTCCCCTGCCGGGTATTGAATGGGAACTGCAAGTCGACCGTACGCAAGCAGGCCGGTTTGGCGCGGATATTGTTCAAGTGGGTGCCGCGGTTCAGTTGGTCACCAACGGTGTCAAGATCGGCGAATACCGGCCGGATGACGCCGAAGACGAAGTAGAAATTCGCGCCCGATACCCTGAAGATGCGCGCGGCATTAATCAGCTCGACACGTTGCGCTTGTCCACCCCCATGGGCCTCGTGCCCATCAGCAACTTTGTCGAACGTGTTCCGGCCCAGAAAGTGTCGCGCGTCGAACGCGTCGATGGGTCCCGCGTCTACACCGTCAACGCAAATTCCGCTCAAGGATATTTGGCAACAAAACACATAGACGAGATCAATGAATGGCTTGCAACAGACGCAAATATTGATCCGCTCGTCCGCGTCTATTTTGGCGGATCAGACGAAGAACGGCGCCGGTCGGAGACGTTTTTGTCGAGCGCATTTTTAGCGTCGCTGTTTTTGATGGCCATCATTTTGCTGACACAATTCAACAGCTTCTATCATTCGTTTCTTATCCTGTCGTCCGTAATTTTTTCGACGGTTGGTGTACTGATCGGCATGATGGTTTTCCAACACACCTTTAGTGTGATCATGACGGGTACGGGCATATTGGCGCTGGCGGGCATCGTCGTGAACAACAACATTGTGTTGATCGACACCTATCAACGGCTCGTCGCGCAAGGCTACGACAAAGTTGAGGCGGTTGTACGGACGGCAGCTCAGCGGCTTCGCCCGGTGTTCTTGACCACCGTCACGACGATCTGCGGTCTTCTGCCAATGGTCTTTCAGATCAACATCAATTTCATTGATCGAGATGTCACCTTTGGCGGTCCCATTTCCTATTGGTGGGTGCAGTTATCGACTGCCGTTGTTTCCGGCCTTGCGTTTTCGACCGTATTGACATTGGCCTTAACGCCCGTTCTGTTGGCCTTACCGACAGTCGTGCGTACTCAAAACACGTTTGTCAGCGCCTTGTTTGGCTGGATGGCCCCAATTTTGGAGAGGGGCAAAGCAATTGCTTCAGGACGCGACGAAAAACGGCTTACTTGGGAAACGCCACACGCACCGGCAATTTCAAGCGCCACGGACACGAATGACACGGGCGATGGGGAGGAACCGCTTCGCGCCGCGGAGTAGTGGTGGCCTGCGGCCTCGAATCGGTTCGACCCGAAGACAAACAAGGGAGGCACCGGACCGATGGGGGCGATGATCGACGCATTTATAAACCGATCGCGCACGATCCTGACAATCCTGGTGGTGTCTGTTATCGCCGGGCTGGCGAGTTACCTTGGTATTCCCAAGGAAGCTGATCCCGACATTCCAATTCCCTTTGTCATGGTGACCATTCCCCATCAAGGCATCTCGCCGATTGATGCGGAACGTCTTCTCATCAAACCGATGGAATCGACCCTTCAAACCATCGAAGGCCTCGAGAACCTCCGTGCATTCGGGTCGCAAGGAGTTGCGTCCATTGTCTTGGAGTTCGACGTGAACTTTGACAAAGACCAGGCTTTGCTGGATGTGCGGGAAAAAGTGGACGAAGCCAAGGCCGACCTTCCAAGCGAATCCGAGGAACCGATTGTCACAGAAATCAATGCGAGCTTATTCCCCGTATTGGTCGTGACAATTTCGGGAAACCTTCCCCAGCGCGCTCTCTATCGAATGGCGCAGGAAGCCCAAGACGAAATCGAGACCGTCACCACAGTTCTGGAAGCCAATATTAATGGCCAACCAGAGGAAATGCTGGAAGTGATTTTCGATCCGGCAAAGCTCGAAAGTTATGATATCGCGCTTCCCGACCTCATCAGCATTGTGAATTCCAACAACCGGCTGGTTGCTGCGGGGTCACTGGACACCGGCCAAGGCCGCTTTCAGGTCAAGGTGCCCGGCCTATTCGAGACGAAAGAGGACGTCCTCAGCATTCCTGTTAAAACCAACGGCGACACGGTTGTCAGCATGTCGGACATCGCCAGCGTCCGCCGGACCTTTAAAGACGCCGACAGTTACGCGCGCTTCAACGGAAAACCCACCATCGCGATCACCGTCGTAAAGCGCCTTGGTTCTAACATATTGGAGACCAATGAGAGCGTGCGCGACGCGGTTGCCCGCATCCAGAAGAACTGGCCGGAAGAAGTCAACGTCGCCTACAGTTTTGATCAGTCCTATTTCATCGAAATGCTGATCGAAAGCTTGCAGGCCGCAATCATGACCGCGATCATTCTGGTGATGGTGCTGGTGGTTGCCGCTTTAGGCGTACGATCCGGCGCATTGGTGGGCATCGCTATCCCCAGCTCTTTTCTCATTGGCTTCTTCTTTCTGGGGACGATGGGCTACACGATCAACATGATCGTGATGTTCGGCATGCTTTTATCCGTCGGTGTATTGGTCGATGGTGCTATTGTTGTTGTTGAATATGGCGACAGAAAAATATCCGAAGGCCTAGATCGCAAAGAAGCCTACGCATTGGCAGCCAAACGGATGTTTTGGCCGATTATTTCGTCCACGGGTACGACCCTCGCCGCCTTTATCCCCCTTCTATTGTGGCCTGGCATCTCCGGTAAATTCATGAGTTTTCTGCCAATCACAACCATCTTTGTGCTGAGCTCTTCTCTGATTGTTGCGTTGGTCTTTCTGCCGGTGATCGGATCCCTTGTTGCCAAACCAAACTCAGGCAACAGTGAAACCATGAAAGCACTGGCGGCCTCCGAAAGTGGGGACCTAAAATCCCTTCCGGGATTTACCGGTGCCTATGTTCGGTTTGTCACGGCGTCCATCGAGCGGCCCCTTACGGTCCTGATTGGCGCACTCGTTGTTTCATACGCGTCTGTCCAGTTGTTTACGCATTTCAATCACGGTGTCGAATATGCGGTGAATTCGGAACCCGAAGAAATCGCTCTCATCATTGGCGCCCGCGGAAACTTATCGGCGGAAGAAATGCGCGACATCGTTATTGATGTGGAGAGACGGGTCTTGACCGTTAAAGGACTCAAGACTGTCTATGCAAATTCGGGCCTCCAACGAAGCGCCGCGGCGGCCGGTGGTGATGGCGATGTGCCCGAAGACACCATTGGCCGAATTGACGTGGAAATCGCTGATCGTCGTGACAGGACGCGCAGCGGATTCGAAATATATGAGGAACTACGCCAGATAACGTCAAACATTCCGGGCGTGCGTGTCGAGCTGCGCAAGCGGGAACAAGGACCGCCGGCCGGCAAAGACATTCAAATCGAATTGACATCAAGCGACCCCGTATCGCTTGTGATGACCGCCGACAAAATCCGATCCCATCTTGAGACCGACACGGAACTCATCGATATCGAAGATTCCCGCCCCCCTCCCGGGATTGAATGGCAACTCACGATTGACCGCGAACAGGCCGGCCGGTTTGGCGCCGATGTGGTGCAGGTGGGCACGGCCGTCCAATTGGTCACAAATGGCGTTCAGATTGGTGAATATCGTCCGGATGACGCCGAGGACGAGCTGGAAATACGCGCACGATTGCCGCGGGATGACAGGTCTATCATGCAACTCGATACGCTGCGCATCTCCACCAGTCAAGGTATCGTTCCGTTGACGAACTTTGTCGAACGCCGACCCGTGCCACTGGTGAACCGGGTCGAACGGCTGAATGGCTTGAGAATTCTAGCCGTGAACGCCAACACCATTCCGGACGTTCTTACCAATGACAAAGTCTCGGAAATACAAGACTGGCTCTCCACCCAAGAGCTCGATCCAAATGTTGGAATTAAGTTCGGCGGCGGCAGCGAAGACCAAGAAGAATCGGCTCAATTCTTGGTGGGGACCGCGTTCCCCATGTCCATGTTTTTAATGGCGATCATTCTTCTGACCCAATTCAACAGTTTTTACCATGCGCTGTTGATCTTGTCGTCGGTGGTGTTTTCTACCATCGGCGTCCTACTGGGGGCCGTTCTCACCTTTCAAACCTTGAGCGTTATGATGAGCGGTACAGGGATCATTGCCCTGGCCGGTATTGTGGTCAACAACAACATCGTCTTGATTGACACGTATCAACGTCTGCTGGCGGATGGGTTTTCGTACAAGGACGCGATCGTCCGTACCGCGGCACAAAGATTGCGGCCCGTTTTTCTAACCACGGTAACGACAATCTTCGGACTTCTACCAATGGTGTTTCAGGTGGGTATCGACCCGATTGGCCGCGATGTAACCGTCGGCGGGCCCGCGGGCATTTGGTTTCAGCCGCTCGCGACGTCCATCGTTTCCGGCCTGGCATTTTCGACCATATTAACGTTGGTCCTGACACCGGCCATGCTGGCCTTGCCCGCCCACCTCAAGCAGTACGACAGGCGAAAGATCGTTGAAAATCTGCAGCAAGGCCTGGCTTGGGCCCAAAAACAAAGGGCCTCTTTTCAGTCCGGCTTTAAATCGCCCACGGCGCGCCCGCCACACAACCCGGCAGAATAGGCCTATTCTCCGGCAAGAGCCGGTTTCAAGATCTGGTCCTTATCATCCATGCTTTTAAGCGTTTCGCGTGCCGCCGCTGCTTCCTGTTGCCGGCGCCACATGCCTTCATAGATGCCCTTCTTGGCCAGGAGGTCTTGGTGACGCCCCCGCTCCACAATAACACCAGCTTCCAGAACAAGAATTTCATCGGCGTCGATCACAGTCGACAGGCGATGCGCGATTACCAAGGTGGTGCGATTTTCCGCGACTTTGGCAAGCGCCTTTTGAATTTCTTTTTCCGTGTGCGTATCAAGAGCGGAGGTCGCTTCGTCCAGCAAAAGAATGGGCGGGTTTTTTAAGATGGTTCGTGCGATCGCCACGCGCTGCTTTTCGCCGCCGGACAGTTTTAGCCCGCGTTCGCCGACCATCGATTTGTAGCCATCAGGCAGGCCAACCACGAAATCATGAATTTGCGCCAGTTTGGCAGCGGCTTCGACTTCCGCATCTGTCGCATCAGGCCGGCCATAGCGAATGTTGTAAAGGATCGTATCGTTAAACAGCACCGTATCCTGCGGCACTATTCCAATGGCTTTACGCAGGCTTTCTTGCTGCACCTCGCGAATATCTTGACCATCGATCCGAACCGCGCCGTCGGCAATGTCATAGAACCGATAGAGGATGCGCGACAGCGTCGACTTACCCGCGCCACTGGGGCCAACAACCGCGACCATTTTACCGGCAGGTACTTGAAACGTTACATCCTTTAGAATGGGACGTGCGAGCTCGTAGTGAAAGAAGACATGATCAAACTCTATCTGCGCGCCATCGACTTTTATCTCAGGCGCATTGGGGGGATCTACGACTTCGGCTTCAACCTTTGTCAGATCGAACATTTGTTCCATGTCGACCAAAGACTGCTTTACCTCGCGGTACACCATGCCCAACAGATTGAGAGGCTGGTATAGCTGCATCATGTAAAGATTGACCATGGTGAACTCGCCAACGGTCATGTATCCGGCGGCCGCACCATAAACGGTCAAGACCAAAAGGAGCCCAAGCCCCAAATTGAATATGGCGGCCTGGCCGGTGTTCAGCGCGGCAAGAGATTGGTTGACACTGATGGCCGCTGTTTCATACCCCGCGAGAGACTTATCGTACCGCGAGGCTTCATGCTGTTCGTTCCCAAAATATTTGACGGTTTCAAAGTTTAACAGGCTGTCCACCGCCTTTGTATTGGCTTCGGAATCCTTGTCGTTCATCCGGCGGCGGAATTTGTTCCGCCATTCCGTGATGGAAAATGTGAACCAGATATAAGCCCCGATGGTAACAAGCGTAATGAGGGGGAACCAGCCATTGAAGACGATCGCTAAAATAACGCAGACCATCAGCAATTCGACAATGGTCGGAACGATATTGAACAATGTGAAACGCACAATGAAATCGATCCCGACAACTCCCCGCTCGATAACGCGGCTTAGTCCGCCGGTGCGGCGCTCCAGGTGAAAGCGCAGTGACAATTCATGCAGATGTCGAAAAGTCTGGAGGGCCACCACACGCTGTGCATGCTGCCCCACGGGCGCTGCCACGTAATCTCTCAATTGGGCAAAGGCAATCGTCAGAATGCGCGAGCCCGCATAGGCCACAACCAGCAGCACCGCCAAAGTCACCGCCGTTGGTTCCAGATTTTCCATCTGGTCGACCACATCCTTGAAGAAGAACGGTCCGACCACGGACACAACTTTCGCCAACAGCAGCGACGCCAGGGCGATTACCACACGTATCTTTAAGTTTGGGCGATCCGCCGGCCACAGATAAGGAAGAAGTGTTTTAAGCGTTTCCCAATGATGTTCTCGGTGATCAGACCGGTCACTAGAGGGATCGCTGCCATGGCCAGACACATACTGTCTCAAAAAGGTCGCTCCGCGTCGTGAGGGTGGCGGCGCCGTTTGCGCTGGTAAACGCGACGCGCTGCTCGTTTTTTTAGATTAGTGAGTCTTAGGCGAAATTCCAGGGTCCCACAACACAGGCCGCCAGAAAGTACACCGGATCGGCGCACACGGCGTGCGCAATATTGCGGTTCGCACCGCTTGAATCTGCGGTTATCAGGACTTATCGGGCGGCGGTGTTTTAAACACCTGACCGGGATAGATTAGATCAGGATCGGCGATTTGATCTTTGTTGGCCTCATAAATCACCGTGTACAACACGCCACGCCCATAGAGCCGCCGTGAAATCCGCCACAGGCTATTACCTGGTTGAACCACCACTTTGCCCGGCAAAGACGCCAAGACCTCAGGTGATTCCCGTTCAAAGGGCAGCTCAACCCGCGCGCTCACCAACCCGTCATCATCGACCTGGTCTACCCGCACCATGTGAACACCCGGCGTAATCTCGCTTTCTGGCTTCAATTCCCACCGGCCATTGCCATCGGCATAACCTTCCGCCACAAGCTCATTGTCGAGATACATGAGAAGACGGGCACCGGGGTCGGACGTGCCGGAAAAGATGACATCACCATTTGCATCATAATCGATCGATGTCAGAGCCAGTTCCTGGCCGATGTCCACATCGTTTGGACTTTGCAGGACTTTACTGCCCCCGCGCGGCCCGCCCAGCACCACCAGCGGTTTTTCCCCCGGCCGTTCGGGCACGGCAATCACCACTTTCTGCTCTGAGTTTAAGACGCTGCCATCCGGGAGTGTGGCCGTTAGCGTAATTTCCTGAGCCCCTTCTTCCAAAGGCGTCTCGACAATAACGACCCATTCACCGTTATCGTCCGCGTCTGCTTCAGCAACCACTTCTCCGCCAACCAGCACTTGGATGCGGGCGTTTGGGGCACCCCGGCCGGCAATAACGGCGGTCCCGTCTTGGTCTACGCGGACAATATCGAAAGTCGGTATGCGGGGATCGCTGGGGACAAGATCGTCGGGGGCATCACCCTTGGCCGGTTCCGCGGTCTGCTGGTCAGCAGGCCGTCCATCCGTTATCGGAACGCCAGTGTCACTGTCGTCCCACGTTCCCAAACCGAAAACGAGGAGAACCCCAGCGAGAATAAGGGCCGCCAGGATGGCTGCTGCAACTATTGTTCCGCGCAATCTCTGTCCTCCTTAAACGGCCCTAAAAAGGACCGTCCTGAAAGATAATGTGGGCCCATCCACGTCGAACATGCTTAACAAAAACTTAATCCCTAAACACCGACCCGCGGAATTGTCCCAATCTTGCCCCAAATTCCGGCTTTAACCAATCTATGCCCGCACTTAACCAAGTTAAAAGCGCATTGTGACAATATTAAGCCACTGAATATGTGCCTGATTTCGGGGCGCAAGGCCTCGTCCGAGTAATAGCGTAGAGAGTATGGTGCGATGGATTTACCCCTGCGATGCGATCACAAAAACCGCCCTCAGTTAACCGCCGTGTGTGTTTTTTGCGGCTCTCGGGATGGGACCAACCCCAGTTTCCTGAAGGCCTCAAAAACACTGGGGCGACAATGCGCCAATAGCGGTATTCGGGTGGTTTACGGTGGTGCCGGCATCGGCATGATGGGGGCGGTCGCCCGGTCTGCGCTGGACGCGGGCGGCAAAGTGACCGGCATTGTGCCCAAGTTTCTGACGGAAATGGAACCTCAGCTTGACGGGTTAGACGATTTCATCCTGACCGAGACGATGCATGACCGCAAAATCAAGATGTACGAAATCTCCGATGCGTTTGTCATCATGCCCGGTGGTATCGGCACCTTGGATGAGACCATGGAAATTCTCACCTGGCGTCAGCTGGGCGTCCACGCCAAACCGGTGATCATCGCCAATCTCGACAATTACTGGGACCCGTTCCTTGAAATGATCGACCATGTCATCGAACAAGGTTACGCGGGCGAGAATGTGCGGGGACTTTACCGCACGGTCACGTCGGTCGAGGATATTCTGCCGACGATCACGAATGAATTATCCAACATTCCGGTAGACAAAAAGCGAAGCTCGGTGCGCGCGTGAGGCCCTACGGCACCGAATGGAATAATTTGTAAGCGATACTATCGGTCAAGGCTTGGAACGAGGCATCGACAATGTTCTCGGACACACCGACCGTGAACCAACGCGCGCCTTTGGAATCCGCGCTTTCGATCATCACCCGGGTCACCGCTTCTGTCCCCGAGGTCAGGATACGCACCTTAAAGTCCACAAGCCGCAAATCCTCCATATACTGAGAAAATTTGCCAAGATCTTTCCGTAAGGCCATATCCAGCGCGTTGACCGGGCCGTTGCCCTCCCCCACGGACATAATGGTGTCGCCGTCGATCACCATCTTCACCGTGGCTTCTGATACGGTGACCAATTGTCCGACGGCATTATAGCGGCGCTCCACCATGACCCGGAAACTTTCAACGGAAAAATATTCCGGCACCTGATTAAGGGCGCGCCGCGCCATGAGTTCGAAACTGGCCTCAGCCCCGTCATAGGAATAGCCCAGGAATTCCTTTTCCTTGACCTCATCAAGAAGGCGCTGGACCTTCTCGTCCTTTGGATCGATCTCAATATCCAAGGCCTCCAGACGCGCCAAGATATTTGACCGTCCCGACTGGTTGGACACCAGAATATTACGTTTGTTGCCCACGCTTTCCGGGGGCACATGTTCATAGGTTTTCGGATCTTTCTGAACCGCCGAGACGTGAAGCCCGCCTTTATGCGCGAAGGCGGACGCGCCCACATAAGGCGCATGACGGTCGGGAGCACGGTTCAGTATCTCATCCAGCAAACGGGAGACGGACGACAACCGGGTCAGCCCTTCCTCGCTGACACCCGTTTCAACGGTATCTTTGTAAGGGGCTTTCAACATGAGCGTCGGCAGCAGCGACACGAGATTGGCGTTCCCGCACCGTTCACCCAACCCGTTCAACGTTCCTTGTACCTGGCGCACACCGGCGCGGATCGCGGCAAGGCTGTTCGCGACTGCATTTTCCGTATCGTTATGCGCATGGATTCCCAGCCGCGCACCAGGAATTTTCTGTGTGACCGCGGACACGATGTCGAACACTTCATGGGGCAATGTCCCCCCATTGGTGTCGCATAACACCGCCCAGCGCGCCCCCGCATCAATGGCCGCCTGCAGACAGCTCAGCGCATAGTCTGGATTGGCTTTATACCCATCGAAGAAATGTTCCGCGTCGAACAGGGCTTCGCGCCCTTTCGCCTTAACGGCGGCGATGGATTCAGAGATGCCGGTTACGTTCTCGTCAAGCGGTATATTCAGCGCGACGTCCACATGATAATCCCAACTCTTGCCCACCAAACAAATGGCGTCGGAGTCGGAATCCAACAATGCCGACAGACCGGGATCGTTCGCGGCGCTGCGCCCCGCCCGCTTGGTCATGCCGAACGCCGTGAAAGTCGCTTGCTTGAGATCAGGCTTCTCCGAAAAAAAGGACGTGTCCGTCGGATTGGCGCCGGGCCAGCCGCCTTCCACGTAATCCAAGCCCAAATCGTCCAACGCTTTTGCGATGAGTCGCTTGTCTTCGACACTGAAGTCGACGCCGAGGGTTTGTGCGCCATCGCGCAGTGTGGTGTCGAATATGTAAAGCCGTTCCCGGGTCACGTGTCTGTTCTCCATGTGGTCCCGTTCGGACCATCTTCTATGACAACGCCCATGTCTTTTAGTTCATCACGAATACGGTCCGCTTCCTTAAAATTCTTTTGCGATCGGGCCGCGTTCCGGGCGGAAATCAGGTCTTCAATCACCTGTGGGTCGATTTCGGCCCCTTTCGGCTGCCATTTTGCCCATTCTTCCGCGGTACTGCCGAACAGACCCAAAAGCCGGCCGCAGCCGATCAACGCGTCCGCCGCGGCGTCATCCCCCTGGCTAAACTGATGGGCCAGTTCGTGCATCACGGCGATCGCTTGCGGTGTGTTCACATCATCGCTGAAGGCCGCCACAAAGGCCTCGGGCAGCTCCATATCCTCCGTCGTTGTGAGTGACAGCTTACCGTCGAGCAGCCGGTACCAACGGTCTAATACCGTTTTCGCTTCGCGCACCCCGGCTTCGGTCCAATTAAGGGGCTGGCGATAGTGAGTCATCAACAAATGAAGACGCAGCGCCTCTCCGGGCCATGTTTCAATGAGATCATGGACCGTCAGGAAGTTCCCAAGCGATTTGGACATCTTCTGCCCATCCACTTGCAGGTAACCGCCATGCATCCACACATTGGCCATGGTCACCCCATCATGGGCGCAATGGCTTTGAGCGATCTCATTCTCATGGTGCGGAAAGGTCAGATCGACCCCACCGCCGTGAAGGTCAAACGTAGTGCCGAGGTGATGCGCGCTCATGGCGGAGCATTCGATATGCCACCCGGGGCGGCCAACCCCCCAGGGACTGTCCCACCCCGGTTGATCTTCGTCGGACGGTTTCCAAAGCACAAAGTCCATCGGGTCTTTTTTGTACGGCGCCACATCGACCCGGGCACCGGCAATCATTTCATCGACGGAACGCCCTGACAATTTTCCGTAATCGTCCATGGTCTGAACACTGAACAATACATGGCCTTCGGCCACATAGGCGTGGCCCTTTTCGATCAGGGTTTCAATCATTTCGATCATATCGCCAATATGGGCCGTGGCGCGCGGCTCGATCGACGGTGCGATATTGCCCAAGGCATACATGTCTTCTTGGTAAATGCGCGCGACCGGTTCCGTAATCTCGGCAATCGGCACCCCGCGTTCTTTAGCCCGAGCCATGATCTTGTCTTCCACATCCGTGAAATTTCGAACATAGATCACGTGATCCGCGCCATAGTGATAGCGCAGCAGGCGAAACACCAAATCGAAGGTAACCGCCGTTCGGCCGTTTCCGATATGAGCATAGTCGTAGACGGTCGGCCCGCAGGCATACATGCGCACACGCGTTGGATCGATGGGCGTGAACGTCTCTTTCCGACGCGTCGCCGTATTATAGAAAATGATCGGTGAAGAGCTCATAGCACACCCGAAAACAAACCTGTCCTTAAGCCGCCGCGCCGCTTAATCACAGTCCAAAATGAAAAGGAGAAGTTGATCAGCGGTGTGGGACGTTAACCGCAAATAATAATCGCGCAGCCGATCTGGCCACGGATTGAAACCGTCTTAATACAAAGCGAATTGTTCAAAAGCATTCTGGTCACCGAAGATCCAATGCTGTGCTCTGTGAAGTCCGGCTGCAGCATTAGCACCTTTGTCGGCCGCCGTCTATGCCGAGTTTTTGGAGACCGCGGAACACACCACATCGCTTACCCGCATGACCTGTTCTTCGGTCATATAGGGGTGCAAGGGCAAGGTCATGATTTTTTCGCTCATCGCCTCACACTGCGGCAATCCGCCCTTGGGCGCATAGGGGGCAAACGCCCGGTGCTTATGCAGCGGCATGGCATAGTAAACGGCCGAGGGAATGTCCGCTGCTTTCAAGGCGCCCTGAATGTCCGCGCGTTTATCGGACACAATCGAATAGAGCCCCCAGGCACTCAAAGCCCCCTCTTGGGCCACCGGCGTTTGCACATAAGAGGACATTTGCTCGGTATAAATCGCAGCGAATTTGCGCCGCGCTGCTAATTCTTCATCAAAAATCGACAGCTTGGACAAAAGAACCGCTGCCTGCATGGAATCCATGCGGCCATTCATGCCGATACGGATCGATTCTTTTTTCTGATCATCCGTGCCGTGCCAGCGGATCGATTCCCATATATCGGCTCGGTCCCCGTCGCGGCTGAAGATGGCGCCGGCATCCCCGTAGGCCCCTAAGGTTTTGGAGGGAAAGAAGCTTGTGGCCGTTACCGGGGCCAGACTGCCCACATTCTGCCCGTCCAATGCCCCGCCGAGGCTTTGCGCGCTGTCCGCCAAAACGAACAGATTATGCTTTTCGGCAAGTTTCAAAATCCGTTTGTAATCAGCCGGCAGTCCAAACAGGTCCACCGGGACGATTGCCCGAGGGAAGAGCCGGCCTTCGGCAATGGTCGCATCAATCTGGTGTTCCAGATGGTCGGGGTCCATGTTGAAGGTCTGTGGATCAATATCAACGAAGACGGGAACAGCGCCGGCCATAATCACGGCATTGGCCGTGGCGTTGTAGGTAAAGGCCGGCAGGAACACTGCATCCCCCTCGCCAATGCCTTCCGCCATCATGGGAATGAGCAGCGCATCGGTGCCGCTGGCCACGGCGATGACGCGGTTGGCGCCCGTTCGTTCCGCTAAGGTGGTTTCAAGTTCCGTAATTTCAGGACCGTTCACATAAGCGCCGTGATCCAGCACCTTGTGAATGCGTTCATCGATCAATGGCTTCAGCCGATTGTATTGCGACTTCAAATCCACAAACAGGATCTTGTCGCCGCCGGATGCGGCGGTATCGGCGCGCTCTTGCGTCGCTGTTAGGGTGTCACTACGCATAACCTATTCTCACACCTATCCACTTAAAACCATTGCGTCGGTCACCGCCAGAACGGTTTCGAGCGCCCGTTGCGCCTCTTGCGGCTTCACAATTGGCGCTTCACCCGTTTTTACCGCATGCAGAAAACGGTCTACACCATACCCCAACGGGTCCGCCAGAGCCGGTTTATCTTTACTCGATTCGTCAAAGAGATCAGAGAGCGCATACGGCGTGGTGTTTTTCAGCAGGCGATTGATGAAATCGATTTCAACCTCGCCGTCGTCATATTCCACCAACATCAAACGTTCCCGATCCTCTGCGATTCTACTCGCCGAAATATCGATGACGCAACCGTCTTCAAGCTCCACCGTGGCGCTTACTTCATCCGCATACGGCGTTTTTACTTTACGGCCCGTCGATTTGACCGTCCCCACAGGGGAACTGTTCAGCGCATGGATCATATCGAAGTCATGAACCATCAAGTCCATTGCCGCCGAGCAATCCGTGTTGCGGCCGGTAAATGGTCCGTGGCGTTTACTTACGATCCGCTTCGGTTTCGCTGGCAAATCAAGCAATCCGGAACTTGCAAAAACATACCGTTCTTGATGTCCTGTTTGCAGGACCAGCCCTTTCGACGCGGCAAGTTCGATTAAGGTCTGCGCGTCATCGACCGAAGTTGCGATCGGTTTTTCCACCAACACGTGCTTGCCCGCATCCAACAATGTTTTGGCCAGGGTGAAATGTGTGCTGGCTGGTGTGGCGATTGTCACCGCATCCACTTGGTCGAGAAGGTCTTCTACGCGCCCATAGGCTTTCGCATGCAGTTCGCTGGCGACCTTCACCAACTGCGCGGTATTGAGGTCCGCGATGGCGACAAGGGTGCTGTCCGGATGGTCACGATATTTCTGCGCGTGAAAACGCCCGAAATACCCGGCACCAACGACGCCCGCTCGCACAATTCCGTTTACCGTATGCTGATGTGCTGCCCCCGTCACAAGCGACACCATGCCTCCAAAATATAACCAAGTGAGCCGTCGTGCCGCGGTTTCGCAGCATACCTACCGGCCGCACAACCAAAGAAACCCGCGAGGGGATTTTGTTCGACAGCCAAAGCCCGCGCCGTCCCACCTAGTAGGAACGACTCCAGCGCACTATGTCCAAAAAAGCGGCACAATTCGACTGTTTTGCAGCGCAGCGCCAACACTTATCATTTCAAGGATGAAACAGCGAGAATCCACAGTCTTGCTGGGGATTCTGCTGAATTTTACGCAACGGCTTTGCCGTTCTGGGCGTCCCGTTCCCGCTTGATCTGTTCGGCCAGCAAGAATGCAAGCTCAATCGCCTGATCGGCGTTCAGCCGCGGATCACAATGGGTGTGATACCGGCTGTGCAGATCTTCTTCCGAAATGGCCTGGGCGCCACCGATACATTCGGTGACATTCTGCCCTGTCATTTCGAAATGCACGCCGCCGGCATAAGACCCTTCCGCCTGGTGAACGGCGAAGAAGGATTGCACTTCCTTCAGCACACGTTCGAATGGCCGTGTCTTGTAACCATTATTCGATTTAATGGTGTTGCCGTGCATCGGATCACAGGACCAAACCACCTTGCGGCCTTCGCCTTCCACCTTGCGGATAAGCTTTGGCAAGTGTTCGCCCACTTTGTCCGCCCCAAAACGGCAAATCAGAGTCAAACGCCCTGCCTCATTCTCCGGATTGAGCTGATCAATCAGTTTCAACAACTCATCCGGATCGAGGCTCGGGCCGCATTTGAGCCCAATGGGATTTTTGATGCCGCGCATGAATTCCAAATGCGCCCCATCCGGCTGCCGCGTACGATCGCCAATCCACAGGAAGTGGGCCGACGTGTCATACCAATCGCCGGATGTGGAATCGACGCGCGTTAATGCTTGCTCGTAGCCCAGCAACAGAGCTTCATGACTTGTGAAAACCTCCGTCGAGCGGAGGGTCGGTGTCTCTTCCGTGGACACGCCACAGGCCTTCATGAACGCCATCGCTTCGGAAATCCGGTCGGCCAAGGCCTGATACCGTTCTCCGGCGGGGCTGTCCTGAATGAAGCTGAGGGTCCATTGATGCGCATTTTGAAGGTCGGCATAACCACCTTGCGCAAAGGCACGGATCAAATTCAGCGTCGCTGCCGCTTGTCCATAGGCCCGCAGCATGCGCTCAGGGTCCGGGTTGCGCCCCTCCGCTTCGAATTCCATCGCGTTGATGATGTCGCCGCGGTAACTTGGCAACGACGTGCCGTCAATCTCTTCCATGGGCGCCGACCGTGGTTTGGCGAACTGCCCGGCAATCCGCCCCACTTTCACCACAGGGCAAGACGCCGCAAAGGTCAGCACCAGCGCCATTTGGAGAATGACCCGGAACGTATCGCGGATATTGTCCGGATGAAATTCCGCAAAGCTTTCGGCGCAATCGCCGCCTTGTAGGAGAAACGCCCGGCCTTCGGCAACATCGCCGAGTTGCTGTTTCAAACTGCGGGCTTCCCCCGCAAAAACCAATGGCGGATAGACAGCCAATTGCTGCTCCACGCGCTCAAGCGCCGCACTGTCAGGATAATCCGGGACCTGCTTGATCGGCAGGGACCGCCAGCTTTCGGGGTTCCAAACCTTCGTCATTCTTCTCAATCACTCCTTACAAACATGGCGCATCCCATCTCCGGGATACGCCAAGCGAGCGCCAGTCTTAGCACAGATGATCTGTTTAGGTGAATTGGATTTTATGTAATGTTTTCAGCGCTTTACTTAAAGCCCAATCTGCCTGGCCTAATTTTCGACCGCCAATTCCTCGATCCGGCCCATAAAATCCGGGAATTCTCCCCGCACCGCATCCATCCAAAAATCGTGGATAAAGGTCACTTCACCGGGTGAAAACTGCGGATAATCGGTGGGCGTGTCCACTTTAATGCGGTTCCAATCGGTGCCGGATTTATTCACATAGGACCAGACCTGCAACCAACCAAAGTCCGATTTCTTCATGAGCAGCGCTTCCGCATAGGAGCTTTCGAGCGGCGCCTCCTCGCTGTCTTCAGCGCGGACCGTTACCCATCCAAATACCATTTGATACGTATGGGCACCGAAAATGCGCTTCCGGTTAAAGCCCAAGAAATCAACAGCCCCGTCCGCATTCGGGTCGAACTGGAAAAACACCTGGTAGGGACTGTCAGCGATGGTTTTGCCCGACATGCCTTGCCCGCACGCACGGCGCAGATTGTAGATATTCTGCAGATCTCCGGATATGCCCGCCGTGTTCAGGAAAGACCGCTCATCTTTCTGACAGGCTTCCAGGATCAACGTGTTCATCTTGCGCACATTGTCGCTGAACTCATTGAATGTATCCGCCGCCGCACCACCCCAAGCGGTGAAGACAACCGTCATGACGGACCAAAATAAAACCGTGTACCGACTATTGATCATGTATCCCCCCATTGGACTCATGTTGCGCTGACGGATGGGTTAGACGAAGCCGTCTTCGTCACCTTATCTCTCAGGGTCACCAATTCTTCCGACGAGGTGGGATGAACCGCAACAGTGGCATCAAAATCCTGCTTGGTCGCGCCCATTTTTACCGCAATGCCGAGACACTGAATCATCTCGCCGGAATCCGGACCGATAATATGGCAGCCCAACACCTTGTCGCTCTTTGGATCTACCAACAATTTCATCATCGTCTTTTCTTGATTGTCGGTGAGTGTGTGCTTCAGGGTGCGGAATGTAGATTTGTAAACATCTATTTCGCCGAACTCCTCCAATGCTTCCGCTTCGCTGAGGCCAACCGTCCCAATCGGCGGTTGACTGAAAATTGCTGTCGCCACAGTGCGGTGATCCATCGCCTGAGGGTTGTTGTTAAATTCGGTCTCGGCAAATGCCGCCCCTTCCCGGATGGCAACGGGGGTGAGTTGCAGCCGGTCGGTGACATCACCCACCGCGAAGATGTTCGGAATGTTCGTTCGGGAATATTGATCCACAAGGATCTGACCGCCACGCCCCAGTTCCACACCAGCCTTGTCGAGTCCCATTCCATCCGTATTCGGAACACGTCCCACGGCGAACATGACTTGATCCGCCTCAATCTTTGAGCCGTCGTCCAAGGTCACGATGCGCGTTTCACCATCCAGCGAAATCGACGTGATGGTTCTGCCCAGGCTAAGGCCTATGCCCTTCTTCTTCATCTCGTCCAGCAGCGTGTCGCCCAATTCCTCATCAAAGGCTTTCAGCACTTGATCGCGGCGGTGTACCAGGGTGACGTCCGCCCCCATGCCCTTGAAGATGCCGGCAAACTCCACGGCAATATAGCCCCCGCCCACGACAATGACGCGCTTGGGAAATTCTTCCAGATGGAAGGCTTCGTTTGACGTGATTGTGTGTTCCACACCCGGCAGATCGCTGGGCACCCAGGGTGTCCCGCCGGTGGCAATCAGAATCTTCTCCGCTGTCACATCGCGGTTCTCGTCCACCAAATGCACTGTATGGGCATCTTTCAATACGGCCCGGCTTTGCACGAACTCAGCCCCCGCATTGCCCAAAACGGTTTGGTAAATGCCTTCCAGGCGATCGATTTCCTTATCCTTGTTGGCGACGAGTTTTTTCCAGTCGAAACTGGCGTCGTTGATGGACCAGCCGAAGCCCGCCGCATCTTCGAAGTCTTCGGAAAAGTGGCTGGCGTAGACGAACAATTTCTTAGGCACACAGCCACGAATGACGCAGGTGCCGCCCGCTCGGTATTCTTCCGCCACACAGACTTTCGCGCCGTAAGACGCCGCCAGGCGGCTTGCCCGGACGCCTCCGGAACCGGCGCCAATTGTGAATAGATCGTAGTCAAACTTGCTCATTCGGAAATGTCCTACTCAGGATTTGTTCAGTACTTGGATACCCGCGTCGCCGCCAACAATAAGTGTGTCGCATAAACCGATAAAAAGTCCGTGATCCACCACGCCGGTCATGGAATCCAAGGCCGTGGCTAAGCCCTCTATATTGACCATCTTGTTGAAGGCGGCATCGACGATCAGATGTTCCCCATCCGTCACATAGGGCTCGCCGAACTGATCGGTCCGTAGCACCACATTCACCTCGCCCTCGCCATAGACGCCGAGTAATTCGGCAATCCGGTTTTCGGTCACACGCGCGCCGAACGGCACGATCTCCACCGGCAGCGGAAAGGCCCCTAAATGATCCACACATTTGGCTTCATCGACAATGATGGCCACGCGGTCTGAGGCCGAGGCCACGATCTTTTCCCGCAACAGCGCGCCACCGCCCCCTTTGATCAGCCGGAATGAATTGTCCACTTCGTCAGCGCCATCAATGGTGAGATCCAAGCGGCCCACTTCGCCTAAGGAGGTCAACGGCACCCCTTCCCGTTCGGCTTGTGCGCGCGTTTGTTCCGATGTGGGGACACCGCGCACGTTGAGGCCGCCGCGAACGCGTTCGGCCAGGGCCGAAACAAAGAACGCAGCGGTAGACCCTGTGCCGAGGCCCAGGGTCATCCCGTCTTCAACAAGGTTGAGCGCCGCCTCGGCGGCTTTTTTTTTCTGGGCATCTTTGGACATGGGGGACCGGCGCTATGATTAGAGAAAGGGTCTGTGTCCTTTACGTGAAATATGCGTGCTTCGCTAGGTCAAGGTCTGGATGGGTGTACCGGAAATTTTGTCACTTAAAGCGTCAGGCGGGGGTCGCCTCTTCTACGTGCCGCGCCCGGAACGGCACCGGCTTGCAATTCGAGTAATATAAGCTTAACTTATGTCGCGGGGGCCGCTCTTTGAGACTGTGAATAAATGATTTGGACCTTGGTTCGATCCCCAACCTCCTCTTTGGGGGGAGGATTGCCCCACCATCATTGTCATCCTCATTATCATCCTCGCGCCCGTGTCCGGCCTTTGGCCAGCATGAGCATAAACGCCAGCAAGGATCCGTCCCCCCGGTACGAGATATCTGGGCCGGTGGAGACTGGATCCCCTCGTTCGATGGGATGACGGTTAACGGCGGGTGCGGGACGGGGGCGCAGACAGGCCAGATTGTTCAAATTTGGATCTACCCCATGCGCCCAACAAAATACGTGGGTGCAAGGGTCTGCCCACAAAGCGGCACGGACACACGCACCACCACAGATACATCGGGCTTAATTCACAAAGGGGCGCCTCAGGCGTTCACCTTAGCCTTTCAAGATGACTGGGGCTTAAGCCGCTTTTGCACGCGGAACAGAAGCGACAGCAGCTTCAAGATGAGATCGGCCCGGAAAATGGTGGCATATCCGAGGGTGATGCCCATGCCGTTCAACGACCCGATGGCGAAAGACCGGGTCAGCTTCGAAAACCCGTCCGCGGATGCTTCGAACCGGCCATTAACGGTCAGCGTATCGAACCCAAAGCTGTTGTCGAAAATGAATTTAAGCGAAGAGGAATGCATGGACACATCATGGTCCCCCTGCACCACGTCAAACCCGTCCATCACCGACACCTCAACTACCGTGTCTAGATCCGTGAGCAGAATCCGAACCGGTAAAAACCCCCGCAAGACCGGATTGTGACGGGCCAAAAACGCGATGGAGTAGCTGTTGTCTTTGAAGACTTGCGCGCGATACGCCTGAAACGCGGTTTTCAACTCGTCAACGGGTATCGACGCAACCGGTTTCCGGCGTGGCCGGTTGGGAACGGTTTCATATTGCCCCCGCCAAAATGCAAGCGACGGTTCGTTGTCGTGGGACGCCCCCACCTCCCAAAGTTCCCCCGGCTGCATGACCACGATTTCAGCCCCGTGCCGGGTTTGATCCGCGATCACCTCGTCCGGCGTGTTGATGCCCCGGTTCAAATAGTCGTTTTCCTCATTTGAGAAATAGACATAGGACGCGAACGGAATAATGGCCTTTGCGCTCAAGACGGTTGCTTGTGTCGCCATGGTGGTGAGTTTGTCCCGCGCCGCCGCGTCCCGAAAGGCTTGGTTGTCGCGCCCCCCTTTCCAGGCCGCGTAACTGAACTGAGTGAGAAGCACATCGACCGTCCCCACTTTGTCCTTTAGCTTTAAAAGTTCAGACTCGTCGGACATGGGGCAATCATTCAAATTCAACAGCGATTTGTCGCCGTCGGATACATACAGGTAGGAATCGTAAAACCCGGACTTACCGCAGACGAGTTCTGTATGCTGACCGATTTTCTGAATTTTCCCGTCAGGCATCTCTTCAAGGCGAAAGCCTTTCTTTTCAATGAATTCCGCGACACGCCGGTCGCGTGTTTCCTGAAACAGCACCGTGAGCTTGTCTTTGTGCGACGCCGATATGCGCGAAAAAAAAGCGGGCGAAAAATGATCGGGGTGTTCGTGAGACACCCAAATATGGCTGACATCGCTCAGCAGCGCGTCGAGATCGTTTGGGCCGGACACCAACAGATCCCAGCCATCATTGAACACAGATCCGTCATACCAGGGATCCGTCAGGATCACGGCATCCGCCGTATATATTTTTACTGACGCGTGGTTGACGAATTCGATCTTCATTGGTGGCAATTCCTAGCTGTCACTCTCTTTCAATAGGACACAAAAGAATAGCCGCCAAGGCCATTTAAGCCGTCTTGGTCGCTTAGTTCGATCGACACCAAGATTATCCGGCCGCTGCGCCGCCTTATTCAACGGTAACGGATTTGGCCAGATTGCGGGGTTGATCGGCATCGGTGCCCTTTGCCACGGCGGTGTGATACGCCAACAATTGGACCGGCACGGTATACAAGAAGGGCGAGATAAACGGGTCAGCCTCCGGCACGCGAATTTTCGCCCAGGCCCCGTCCCCCACCTGCTCTATGCCCTTATCGTCGGAGATGAACAGAACCTTGGCGCCGCGGGCAATCACTTCCTGCATGTTGGATATGGTTTTATCGAACAGGCGGTCATACGGCGCGATTACAATGACCGGTACATTGTCGTCGATCAAGGCAATCGGACCATGCTTCAGTTCGCCGCCCGCATAGCCTTCCGCGTGAATGTATGAAATCTCTTTCAGTTTCAGCGCACCTTCCATGGCGATGGGATATTGCAGACCGCGCCCCAGGAAGAGGATGTCTCGGCTGGCCGCAAGCTCATGAGAGATCGCTTCGATCTGCCCGGCGACCGCCAATGTCTCTGATGTCAACCTGGGCACGGACGTCAGAGCCCGCACCAATCTGGTTTCGGTGTCCTCATCAATCGTGCCGCGCGCTTTCGCGGTGGCAATGGCCATGGCCGCCAGCACCATCAACTGACAGGTAAAGGCTTTCGTGGAGGCCACGCCGATTTCAGGGCCTGCATGAATGGGAAACACCACATCGCTTTCGCGGCCGATGGTGGATTCCACCACATTGACGATCGACGCCACATGCTGATTATTTTCGGCGCAATAACGCAGGGCCGCCAACGTATCGGCGGTTTCCCCAGACTGAGACACGAAAATGGACAGGCCTCCGTCCGGCAAGGCCGCTTCGCGGTAGCGAAATTCCGAGGCCACATCCACCTCGACAGAGACCCGCGCCAATTGTTCGAACCAATATTTCGCAACCATGCCCGCGTAGAAGGCGGTTCCGCAGGCGGAGATGGTGATTTTGGGGATCGCGCCTAAATCAAACGGCACACGGCCCAGATAAATCGTTTCCTGCAAAGGATCCGCATACGCACTAATGGTGTGTCCTAACACTTCCGGCTGTTCGTAGATTTCCTTGGCCATGAAGTGCTTGTGATTGCCCTTGTCCACAAGCTGGGCGCTGGCGGACATGACGTTAAAGGGACGATCGACCTTTTCGCCCTTTATGTCGTAGACGGTAACGCCATCGTGCCGAATTTCGGCGCAATCGCCATCTTCCAAATAACAAACCCGATTGGTCATGGGAGCCAACGCAAAAGCATCGGACCCGAGATACATTTCCCCGTCGCCTGCGCCGATCGCAAGGGGTGGCCCGTGGCGCGCGCCGACCATCAAATCTTCTTCACCCTGAAAGATAATGCCAAGCGCGAACGCCCCTTCGAGGCGCTGCACGGCGGCACGGGCGGCTTCAAAATGGCTCATCCCGTTGTTGAGATAATCGGTCACCAAATGGGCGACAACTTCCGTATCCGTTTCCGACGAAAATGTATGTCCTGCCGCCTCCAGCTCATTCCGCAGGGCACGGAAGTTTTCGATGATGCCATTATGTACGACAGCCACATGAGACGAAACGTGCGGATGGGCGTTTTGTTCCGTCGGTGCCCCATGGGTCGCCCAACGGGTATGGCCGATCCCGATCTTGCCGGGCAAGGGAGACGTCGACAGCGCCTCCCCCAAATTATTAAGCTTGCCTTCCACCCGACGCCGGTCAATTTGACCGCCTTCGATGGTCGCAATGCCGGCGGAATCATACCCCCGATATTCAAGGCGTTTTAGCGCCTCGAAGATGACCGGTGAGGCTTCCTCTTTCCCAATAATGCCCACAATACCGCACATGGCCGTGCTCCGTTAATCGTCCGTTTTTTTGACCGAAGAGGGGTCTGGCTTGCCCCATTTACCCGCCGCTTTTTCCGCAGCCTTTTTGGATCGGTACTTGGCGGCCCCATCGTCCAATTGGCGTTGAGGCGCCCGCGTGACGCCCAACGCATCCGCGGCCAAGTCTTTTGAGATGACGCTGCCGGCCCCCGTGTTCGCCCCTTTTCCCAATCGAACGGGAGCCACCAATGCCGTGTTCGATCCGATAAACACGTCTTCCTCAATCACGGTGAGGTATTTGTTGAACCCGTCATAATTACAGGTGATCGTGCCCGCGCCGATATTGCTGCGTGCACCGACAAACGCATCGCCCACATAGCTGAGGTGGTTGATCTTCGCACCGTCTTCGACAATTGCGTTTTTCGTTTCAACGAAATTGCCCACACGGACATGTGCGCCCAAGTCGGTGCCGGGGCGCAACCGGGCAAACGGACCAATGTCTGACGACGCGCCAACATACGCGCCTTCAAGGTGGGTGAAGGGTTTGATGGTAACGCCATCAGCCACTTTCACGCCCAGGCCGAACACCACATTGGGACCGACGGTGACATCGGCGCCTAACTCCGTATCCGCACTAAAATAGACGGTTTCCGGCGCTTGCAACGTCACGCCGTTTTCCATCGCGGCCTTTCGGCGGCGCGCTTGAAACACCGCTTCCGCTTCGGCCAATTGGGCGCGCGAGTTCACCCCCAATACTTCGTCGGCATCCGCTTCCGTCACACGGCAGGCAATGCCCTGGGCGCGCGCCAGGGCCACGATGTCCGTGAGATAATATTCACCCTTGGCATTGTCATTTGTGACCTTGGACAGCAAGTCGAACAGCACATTGCCGTCTATCGCCATCAGACCGGCATTACACAGGCGCACCGCGCGTTGCGCATCGGTCGCGTCTTTAAATTCCACAATCGCCTCGAGATCGCCCGAAGGACCGGTGATGAGCCGGCCATAGGCCGCGGGATCGTCCGGCGTAAACCCAAGAACCACGACGCCTGCGCCACCCTCGCGAATGTCGCGCATGGCCTCAAACGTTTCTTGGCGGACCAAGGGCGTGTCCGCGAACAGCACAAAGACCGTGCCGTCAAATTTACCGATGGCTTGTTCGGCGGCTTGGACCGCATGGCCCGTGCCCAGCGCGTCGTGTTGGAGTGCGATGTCCGCCCCCGACGCGGCGTCAGCCACCTGATCCATGTCGGGGCCCACAACCACAACCGTCTTGTCCACCCCTAAGGCCGCCACGGTTTCCATCACATGCCCCAACATGGAGCGGCCACCGATTTCATGAAGCACTTTCGGCAGGGCGGATTTCATTCGGGTCCCCTTGCCCGCCGCCAGAATCACGGCAGCAATGGGTGCTTTTCCAGCCATCTAAGTCCACCTTACCCTTTGAATTTCATGCCGCTTATGTGTTGGAACCTGCCCATCGTCTAAGGCAAATTGGCGGAGTGAATACGGCGGCATAATGGCATGTCCCAAACTTTCCTGAAAAATAACAAGATGTTTCGCAATTTTGCGGCGCTCAGTGCATAGACTTCATCAAGCGAGTCGCTATTGTGCGCGCGCCTGCTTTAACATTTTTTTAATCGGAATTTCACGGGAAATGACCAATCCGTACGAAGACGCCGCCATCATTTTCGACCTGGATGGCACGCTGGTAGATACCGCCCCGGACCTTACAAATGCCCTCAATCATGTATTGGTGGCGGAGGGACGCACCGCTGTGGCGCTGGCGGATGTGCGGCACATGGTGGGCCATGGCGCCCGAGAGATGATCCGTGCTGGGATGGCCGCCACCGGCGCCCCCGCAACCGAAGACGATCTGGACCGAATGATGGACGGCTTCCTTCCGCATTATGAAGCGCACATTGCCGATCACAGCCGGCCGTTCGATGGCGTGATAGAGGTGTTGGACACGTTGAAAGCTCACGCTGCTCGATTAGGGGTGTGTACAAACAAACGGGAACGCCTGTCGCTTGCGCTCCTAAAGACACTCGAAATGGATCACTATTTCAGTGCGATAATTGGGGCCGACACCCTGCCCGTTAAAAAACCTGATCCAGGTCATCTACTTGGGACGATTGATCGCGTCGGCAGAGCTCCCGACCGGGCCGTAATGATCGGCGACAGCACCACCGACGTTAAAGCGGCAAAAGCCGCCAATGTGCCGGTGGTTGTGGTCACTTTCGGGTATCCCGACATTGCGCCTGACCAAATGGACGGCGATGTGGAAATCGATCATTACGACCAGTTGTTGGCCCAGCTACCAGCTCTCTTGAGCCGCTAAGGCCGCCGGTCGAACTCAATCCACAGCTCGGGCAAGTTTCTCAAGATAAAGCTTGGTTCAGCCTGCGGTTCGGGTTTGCCGGAGGCAAAGCGTATGTTCTGCATCTTGTCGAGAAGGGCTGGGAAGCCCAAATTCAGCTCTTGCCGGGCCAGTGGCGCCCCTGGGCAATGGTGAATGCCGGATCCAAAGGCGAGTTGAGCGCCCGCATTCTTTCGGTGCACATCCACCTGATGGGGGCATTCAAATTTTTCAGCATCGCGGTTGGCCGCGCCATAGCGCAGCATGATCATGTCGCCCGCCTTGAGTTTGTAGCCGCCGAGATCGGTGTCTTTTTTAACGAGGCGCGGCAATCCTTGAACCGGGGCCTCCGTTCGCAGCGCTTCTTCAACAAATGTTTTGATAAGCGTGGGGTCATCCCTAAGTTCGCCTTGAAACTCAGGATGCTGACAAAGTTTCAGCATGCCCCACCCAAATGTGCTTGTTGTGGTTTCATGCCCCGCCACGAGGAATTGGTTCATGATACTCCACACTTCCGCGGCATTAAGCGGGCGTTGTTCGTCCTCCAGGATCACGTCCCCCAATATGGTGGCCATATCATCCTTGGGATCTTTGCGCCGCTGTTCCACCAGATCGACCATGAAATCCTGTAACGCAACCATCACCTTCGCCCGCCGCACCATTTCATCATGGTCCGGCACGGTGAGGCGCAACCCGGAGGCTGCAACCGTTGCGCCGTCGTCAAAGAACGCGCGATCAGCTTCCGGCACCCCGAGCCGGTCTGCGATGATGCGCAGCGGCACCGGAAACGCAAATGCCTGCATAAAATCAATCGGACCGTCCGTGTCCAGAAATCCCGCCATTGTGTCGTCAATGATTTGCTGGATGTAAGGTTCCATCTTGCGCACATTACTGACCGTAAACAGACGATCCACAAGCGAACGATACTTCCTGTGCGTGGGCAGATCCGCCGTCAGCAACGTGTTCACCGGCGGTAACATTTTTTCCGCCGCCTTCATGAGTTCTTGTTGGACATTCGGCGGAGCCGCATTAAAGGCCACCATGCGTGCCGTGTTCAAAAATTCTCCGAAGTCGCTGGAATAGGTGTCCGTATCCCGTATCGCCTGCATGAGAAGATCGTACCGGGTCACCACGTGCAGATTCATCTCGGGCACAAAGAAGACGGGGGCTTCCTCGCGCAACACATCATAGGCGTCCCACGGGTCAATGAGCGTGGCGGGATCGAACAAATGAATGTCGGACAGGGGCGTTTTAGCGTGAACCGTGCTGGACATAAGGCCTCCGCAGAAAAATTTCCGCTCAGCTTATGCCGCCCTAACGAGGCGTCAAGAAGACCGCTGAATTTTGCGCAACCGCTTATAGGTTAGGCAAAAGTGGCCCTTTTTTGGGATTGCCGTCTTTGTAATAGTTCTTCTGAAACTTGTTGAACTTCAGAACTTCACGGCACGCTTCACCACCAATATAGGGCCGCACCGATGACGGTGCGCGCGCCTTGGATCTGTTGATGATTTTCGCATTGTCCGGTTTGGCATCGTAGCGGCCATAATTTGGTCCGAATGGATCTGCGGACAAATGCGTATCCATGATTTCGCGGTCCAGCTGTTCGGAGATGTAACGATTCCGCTGGCTCTCCCACGCCCTTTCGTAGGCCGGTCCCTTCCAGAGCGTCACGGATGCGTCCGGCTGCTGAGACACCGTGAAGACCAGATATTGATCTTTGTAGTCGGCTTCACAATTACACTTTTTGACTTTCTTCGCCCGCTCACCGCCGAACACTTCCGTTATCGGCGCTGGACCTTGATACACCAGCTGGGTCTTTGCTCGGCCAGCAACCGCGTGACAGGCGCGCAACTTGAACAGCTTTTTGCCTTCCGCTGGTTTTGGATAAAGGTCGGTTTGATATCGCTCGAAGAAATCGCGAACCACGCGGGCGCGCGCCAACAGACGCCATTGGTCTTGGTTTTGCCAATGGATCCACCAATCTACGCGATGCACGACGGTGTTATAGGGCTGGGTATTGTATGTGGAATCGACAGGGCCGGTTGGACAATTGGGTGTTCCAGCCGCCCTGGCCGGTCCTTCCGACTTGCCGTCGCTCGACCGGCTGCCGCCATAGAGACTGGTGTCTTTCTTTTCCACATCGTTCTCATCCGCCGTGGCTGGCGCGCTTTCGCTATATCCGACGGATTTCGAGTCATCATCTTTAAAGCGGGTAGGATCGCACTGCTCTGAGGTGCGATTCGGATAGTCGCGAAAGCTGATCTTGATGTGGCTGGCCCAACTATAGGGCAAAAACCCACCGCGCAAATTGATCGCGGTGATGCATTTAAGCTCTTCTTCTTTCAAATTTCCGGCGATGCGCGCGATATCCCAGCGAGCTTGTTTATCAGAAGCCCAATCCTTTTCCGCCTTGCGCACAAGATCATTGGTGCAATAGCCCATTTCGATGACCATGCGCGGGTCATCAGCATTCTTTGGAACTGTGTTCTCGTTACGGAAGCCTGATGTGAATCCACAGCCCGCCCGTTCCACCTGTTCCCATTGTTTGTCATCCAGATCGGCGAAGCCGCGGTCGACGATTTTCTCGATGATATCACACGCTGCTTCATCGAGCGAAAAGCCCGCAATTTCAAGGGGTTTAGCCGATGAGTTCGGTTCCGCTAACAACATCGTTGGGACAGTTGCGATCATGCCGGATAGCACAACGGTACCGGCGGCCAAACAACGGCGTCCGGCTTTCAACCAAGATTGTGGCTCATAAGAAAAATTACGCATCGTTTGAGAGCCCATCTACCCCTTTCACACGCCACCCCCGAAAGTCACGTCTGGCGCATTACCAGAATATCGTATCGTGGCATAAGCAACATACAAGAAAAACAACGCCATGGCTTCAAGTAGTGTCAATCGCAGCTCTGTGAATAAGAAGATTACGAGCAACACAACCCCAAGTGTCAACACCGCCAAGTCAAAGTGGAAAAACGAACCGATCGCGATGGGCACGCCGGAGGGCTGCAAAATCGCGGCAAGCCCTAAAACACCGAATATGTTGACGATGCTGCTGGCGATGAAATTGCCCGACGCAATTTCCGGCTGACGCCGAAGAGCGGCCAGGAAAATCGTCACGATTTCCGGCAATGCCGTGAAAAACACGATGAGAGTCAAGGTGATAGCGTTCAGCGTTTCCCGCGGGCTTATGCCGTCATCCAAATTGTTGATCCACCCGGCAAGGGCGACCATCACCAATAAAGACCCCACCACCAGCGCGAAACTGCCAACGATCAGGTTAAACCAGACGCCGCCGGAGTAACGTGAGCCTTCGTTCACAACCCGCCGAAACTTTGGTTGCGCCCCTGCCGCGACCAATGATCGCTCAGTCGCGAAAGAATTGACGAAATAGAAGAGCAAACCGCCCAGCAATAATGCGCCGTCCTGGATTTCCAGCGTGCCCCCTCGATAGACGAACCAAATCAGCAGCCAGGACGCGCCTAACAAAATGATTCCATCACGGAACACCGTGTCGAGGGTGATATGAACCGCTTGTTCTACGCCTTCGCTTTCATTTCGTGACCGAAACGCCACAGCCCACAGAAAAACCGTGAACGTGGTCACCAGCAATGTGTTGACGATAGAACTGCCAACAACGATCGCGATCGGAAGGTCTTCACCGAATTTCGCAAGCAGCAGGCTGCTTTGGGAAACCACTTCAATGAAGCGATTCTGCCCAACCTGAACAATTTCCGTGGCCTCGCCACCGGCCGATGCAGGGGCAAGCCCGCCGGCGCCAATCACATCGAGAATGACAGGTGAAAAAACGAGGGCGGCTTCAGGCGCCGCCGTGAACAAGGCAATCAGAATGCCGACCCACAGCGGAGACAGGCCGGCTGATTCGGCCATTCGCGAGGCCCCGCGTAGGAAACGCTCTCCGCCAACAACGAGAATCAGCAATCCGCCCAACAAGAGAAGAGCGATGTAGATCCACCCGGCTTCGCCTTCAACCATGCGCAACGCCCCCCTCAAGGCAGTTTTTGCGGCGCGCTCAACGTAATCGTCCCCACACTTTCAAGTTTACCATATATCAAGGCACCCCTCGAAATAAAGGGAACGTGAGGAAAGCAGCGGAATTCCGAGCTATTCTGTGACTAAGGTCACCAACGACCATCAGCGGCCTCAACAAGATGGCGGCAGATGCGGAAATTCTGCAAGCAACGGTTATGTGACAGCCGTCAATGGCCGTGACTCCTTGCAATGCTTATATTAAGGTTAGTAAACACGATGATCGGCAGTTTTCTGGGAAACCAGGGAGAGGGTATCGCCGATTAGATTTGCGTATTGCCGGCTCTGCGGGGGTGCTGTTTTCAGCAAATATCGCGGACGCCAATTTGGTGGGTGCGTTTATGGGGGAAGAAAACCTGCTTCGCCAGGACAATTGGTTGCCAGCCCGATGGCTGGCGACGGTGTCTGCTTTATTGTTCGCCGCTGCCTTGTTTTTAGTAAGCGGCACGCCTGCCAAATCCGACTTTGCGGACGGCGAACGCGCCTTCCAGCGTGGCGATTATACGCGTGCGGTGAAACTGTGGCGCCGTGCGGCGTGGCAAGAAGACGATCTGTTTTCGCAGCTGGAATTGGGCGATCTTTATTCCAAAGGCAAACTGGTCAACCGCGACTATGTGGAAGCCTATGTTTGGTACTACCTGGCGTCCGTCAACACCACGGCATTGGGCTTGACCCCGAACGCTTATCAGATCCGGAAAATTAAACTGGCCGAGGCGCTTGAGAAGCGCAAACGGGTCTATGTGCCCATGGTGCCCCAGGAACGCGCCGAAGCCCGTGACCGTATCGTCTATATTCTCGCAAGCCGTGGCGCTGAAGGATTTTTCAAGCTGGGCGAGATCTTCGATGAGCGCCGGGCCTGCCAACGCGGCCAGCGGTACAATGACAGCAAGGAACTCGTTACCGCGAGCCCTGACGAAGAACTCGACATCAAAGAAGGTAAGGCGCTGATCATCTATTCACGATCGATCGTGAAAGGCGGCGAGTCTTCCCCCTACACATCAGGCGCATCCCAATGGGATGACAAGCATATTTTCTATGTGCCCGATCCAAACAATCCCAATGATATTCGTCCTTGCGAAGCGCGCCATCATGAAAGCCTGTTCATGACGGAAGACGGCATTTCACCCAACAATGCGGAAGCGTTGTCTTATTACATTCTGGCCGCCGGCAAAGGCCATCCTTTCGCGGCGGAGCTTCGGACCGACCTGACCGATCATATGAACGGATCGCGGGGAGGCGCCCCTGGCGGATCGATTACGATCAGCACACGTATTATTGAATCCGCCAAACGCAGGGCGGCCAATTGGCGCCCACCCTTCGAGACCTATCCCGGCAAACACAGCGATGAATCCGAAGGTGATTCTGATCGCGAAGATGCTTTGGCCCGCATCAATGAGCTGGATCTGCGGTGGCTGCAGAAAGCCATGAAAGCGCTCGGCATCTACAAGGGTGAGCCGGACAATGAATGGGGTGGCCACACGGCTGAATCCATGCGCGCCTATCAGAAGATGATTGGCGCCCCGGTCACCAAGCAAATGACGGAATTCCACAATCTCACCGGGGAACAAAAGATCCGTCTGATCAAGACGGTCGCGGCCCGCGGCGACAAGGAAATCCAGAATGTGCTGGGCAGCATGTATTATTACGGCATCGGCGAACCGGTGAATTATTCCAGCGCCCAAATTTGGTTTGAGCGCTCTGCCGACCAGCTCTATCCCTATGCCCTCTATAATTTGGGTGTGATGTATCGGGACGGTTTCGGCACACCGGTCGACAAGAACCAGGCCGCAACATATTTCATGGCGGCCAAGCAAGCCGGATATCCCGGAAAAGAAATCGATCAAGAACTTAAAGAACTGGGCTGGTGTAACGGCGAGGATTGCCGTCTCGAAGGCGGCAGAAATTGACGGTTAGGATGAGTTGAAAATGGTAGGGTCAAAAGTCCGCACCCTGTTGGTTCTCGGCGCCATGTGTTTCTTGGCACCCTTCGCGATGGCGGAAACGCCGCGCTATCTCGATTATTGCTGCAGCGAAATTACGCCCCCACCCGCCAACTACGGACGCTCCGGCTTTAAGGGGGTTATCGTTGATCCCGATAGCACCGACCCGGCCTGCTACCAGACAATTTCAGCGGCGCTTAGGGCCGTTCATTCCAATGGCACCATTTGGGTCAAACCCAACAACCGCAAAACACTGATCGAAAATTTGGTCATCCGGAAACCAGTGAAAATTAAGCGATATGTGAAATCTGACGTGGCCACGGCCGGTGGCACGCGCCAATGCCGAACCGTTCCTGGTTTGGGCAAGGAATATACCGACGAACTGCAAGCCGAGATTGCGAAATTGGAACGCACGAAAGCGTCCATCCGCGACGAGGAAGAAATCGAAAACTTCAACGAAATGATCGCGGGCTTGCAAAGCGACATTGAGAATGTAAATCAGTTCGCGTTCTATCGCATTCAGCCTGTTTCGGGTGATTACTGCGCCCGCGTCTCGCTCAAGAACTGGAAAGGGACGGTTGAAATTTCCGGCGCTAAATTTGTTCCGCCGCCTGTGGGCGAGAAAAGAACAAAAGATTGCATCGTGCAGACTGCGGGTAATTTAACGGTCACCGGCTCAAGCTTCTCCGGCGCATCCTCTAGCCTGTTTTCCGGTATGGCCAATTACCGTGCGATCGTCATCAATGACGGTTCCGCGACAATTGTCGGCAACGAGATCGAATCTTTAAAAACCGGCATTGTGGTGAACCACAAGCCGAACATTTACGACAACAAAGTATCGACCACCCCAGCGGACCGCAAAATCCTTATCGCGGATAATTGGATTACCGGCACAACGGAAAACGCCATCGCGGTGATGGCCCCCGTGCCGACCGTGATCAAAAACAACAAGCTGATCTTTTCGTCCGGTAAGGCGCCGGTGGGACGCAAAGCCTATGCCGGCATTACAACGTATGGGGTCGGGCCCATTTGCGGCAATTGGATCGACAGTCATCCTATCGGCATCGTCCATTACGGCAGCGGTGAAATCCGTGACAATGTGGTCATTGAAAACGGCACCGGCATTTCATTGCGCATCGACAACCAGAAGCCGGACGAAAAATTCCGTCTCTACGACAACAAGATCGCCGGAAACCGGAAGGTCGGTTTGGCGACGCCCCGCGGTGCCATTCAAGAACATGATGCAGGCTATATCACCGCGCTTTACGAACAGGGCCGCGAAGAAGAAATTTACAAAACGCAACGCGGCGACAGCACTTACTTCAACGGCAATCAATTCTGTAACCGCAAGAATGTGTTCCGCATGAAAGACCTGCCACCAGGCGCGCGCCGGGCCAACACGTTCAAAGGCGGCCGCGGTTGGGAGCGCCGGTGCGACATCCGGCCGATCACCTTTGCCCCACCCGTCTGCAGCGCCACAACCTACTAAGCCCACACATATCACAGGGCAGCGCCGCGCGCTGATTGACATCAAATTCAATTAGAAAAATGCGGGTTGGTGCCGTGGGCTTACTGCGGCTCGTCCAGGATGTAATATTCCTGTTCGGCACCCGACAGCCGGATATCGATCGACGATGTGAGGAAGACCAGCGCGACGGTGATACACACACCGATCAGCATGCCCGAAAAGAAGGGGTTCACCGAGGCAACGTCCTGCGCGGTCGCTTTCTTGCCCCACGGCTGTGGCGGACGCGACCGGCGCCTGGATGAAAACACCATCCCTAAAGTCGGCTCTCTCGTTGCACTCATCGACATTTTCAACGATCCCCTTGGTACTCTTAATATAATAGGTTGAAATCTCGATTTTTAAAATAGGAAACGCTTAAAACGGTCATCCGTCACACTCATTGATAGGTGGAACCGTATGATTCTTGCCACACCTCAAGCGAAAGAATGCGCGCCTCTTCCGCCTATTGCCCTCGGAATTGGCATTTTGTGATTCGCCAAGGGGCTATATAGAGGTGGGTGAAAAGGATACCTGAACGCCCCTCGGCGCCACATTCACAGTCATCGGTAGACATTTATGCAAAAAAACACCCTGCCCTTTGGCAGCTGGCCCTCAACCATCACAGCGCCCCTGATTGCCAGCGCCGGCGTGTCGGCGTTTGATCCCAGCATTGACGGCAATGCGATTTATTGGCTTGAAAGCCGCCCCCAGGAAGGCGGGCGCGTGGCGTTGATGCGATCTCAAAACGGCGCTGCGGCCAGCGAGGTGACCCCGAAGGACATGAATGTGCGCACCCGCGTTCATGAATATGGGGGCGCTCCATATCTGGCAACCAATGGCTTGGTGTTCGTCGTGAATTTCGCCGACCAAGAAATTTACCGCCTTGAGGCAGACGGCACGGCCACCGCTATTACGAATAATGAAAAGGCACGCTATGCGGACATGCAGTTGGACGCGAAACGCAATCGATTGATTTGCATTCGCGAAACCCACGATGAAGGCGCAGAACCCAAGAACGAGATCGTCGCGATTTCTTTGGACGCCCCCCACGGCCAAAGGGTTTTAGCAACGGGGTATGATTTTGTTGCCTTTCCGCGCCTTTCTGCCGACGGGTCGACGCTTGCGTTCATCGCCTGGAACCACCCGAACATGCCGTGGGACAATGTGTCCTTGATGGTGTCGGAGGTGAATGAGGCCGGTACCACAACGCACACGGAACGTTTGAACGAAGGCATTGACGAGTCCGTCTTGGACCCCAAATGGACCTCACACGGTCACATGCTTTTTCTGGCGGACCGGTCCGGCTGGTGGAACCCACATAGTTTTGAAGACGATCAGATAATTCACCTGATTGAACAAGAGGACGAGTTCGGCGGTCCGCTCTGGTCGCTCGGTCAAAACAAGTACGGCTTCATAAGCGAGGACATCGTTGTCTTTGGCCATGACGAAGACGGTCAAGGAATGCTGACGCTGTTTAATTTGGTGGATAGAACCACCCGTAAAATCAGTGTGGCGTGTGCCTCCATCGGAAACATCGTGTGTGCTGACGGCAAAGCGGTCTTCGAAGCAGGCTTTGACGATAACACACCGGCGCTGATGTCGTTCGATCTGGCATCTGGCGCGTTCGACGTGGTAGCACGCCCGTCGCCTCTGCCCATCGAACAGGACACAATTTCCAAATCACAAGCGATCGAATTCCCGACCGCCAATGGCCTTACGGCGCACGCCTATTTCTACGCACCCGTTAATCCGGCAACGGACGGCCCCGAGGGGGACAAGCCGCCGCTCATCGTAAAAATCCACGGCGGCCCCACCGGGCAATCGTCCGGCGCCTTGCAATTGGCCATTCAATTCTGGACCTCGCGCGGTTTTGCCTTTGTGGACATCAATTACGGGGGCAGCACGGGCTATGGCCGTGCCTATCGCCAGCGCCTCAATGGGAAATGGGGCATTACAGACCTGGAAGACACGGTGCATTGCGTCCAATACCTTGCCGATCAAGGCCTGATTGATCCCGATAAGGCGGCCATTCGCGGCGGCAGCGCCGGTGGTTATACCACCTTGGCCGCCCTTGCCTTCAGCGATGTGTTTAAAGCAGGCGCCAACTATTACGGTGTCAGCGATCTTGAAGCGCTTGCAAAAGATACCCACAAATTTGAATCCCGCTATTTGGATAATCTGATCGGCCCCTACCCCGCCGCAAAAGATGTGTATGAGGCACGCTCCCCCATCCATCATTTGGATGGGTTTAATCAACCTCTCATCGTCTTCCAAGGAGCGGAAGATAAAATTGTGCCGCCCAACCAATCCGAAGCAATTGTCAATGTACTGAAGGAAAAGGGCATCCCCGTCGCTTACTTATTGTTCGACGGCGAACAACACGGGTTCCGAAAAGCTGAAAACACCATCCGGTCCCTGGAAGCGGAACTCTATTTCTATGGCCAGATTTTCGGGTTCACCCCAGCGGATAAGATCGAACCGGTGGATATTATGAACCATCAAGCGCGAGGGTAACGTCGGGCGATATCTCCTCACCGGACGGAAGCTTTGCTGACCTGTCATTGATCCACGCCACCACATCTTCCCAAACGCGTTGACGCTGCAAATCGCGCGTGAGCATGTGATAGCCATTTTCGTAGTGCACGGCACGCGTGGGACCGTTCAAATTCTCTATGAGGTCGAACACCGGCTTTTCCGGTACCACTTGGTCCTTCTTGCCATACAGCACCAGAGCCGGTTTGGAGATCGCCGGTGCGGCCAGATAACCTTCATCCATCAGCGTTACCAACCCATAGATGGTTTCGATGCGGGTTCCTTTGATCACCAGCGGATCGCGGGAAAAAGCCCGCAGCATCTCGATATTGTCCGATGGCCAAATCTCCAGCCGGCTGCCGGTGAGTTTTTTCTTCGGAAAAAGATGTGCGCCAATCCAAAGGGTTGTCTTGTAAAGCGGATTGAGGGTTTTCCACCCCCAGACAGCGGGCGCCACAAGGATCATCCCTTCTGCCTCTGATGCCGGCCCGTTACGGGCGATGGTCGCCAGAGAAACCGCACTGCCCATGCTCAACCCCATCAGGTAGATGGGTGTGTCCGGGTGGCGCGCCGCCACCAGTGAGTAGAATGCGTCGAGGTCCCGCGCCTTTACATTGGTGCTGTACCAGGCCCCGCGTTCCGGCGTGGCCCCAAACCCCCGTTGATCGAAGGCGTATACCGCCAGGCCCCGCGCCGCAAACCAGGGTGCTGATTCCGCAAAGGCATTGGAATAGTCATTAATACCATGCACGCCGATGACCACGGCCTTTGGCTTTTCAAGCGGCCAACTTCGCGTGGCTATTTCATGGGCATCGCGGGTCACCCACACATCACCGGACCAACGGGGTTCTTGGACGGCGTCCCCTTCTTCCAAGAAACGCGGCGCACACGCCACCATGCTCAGTATAAAGACGGAAAGAAAAACTGTTTTCCAAAAGCGCATAAGCAACACTACGTCAAAGCATCAGCAACCAGAGACCGCAATTCTGGCAGAAGCTCGTCTTCAAACCAGGGATTTTTCTTGATCCAAGCATTATTGCGCCAAGAGGGATGAGGCAATGGTAAATAATGCGGAAGATAGTCCCGCCAATGGGACACCGTTTCTGTCAGTGTTTTTCGGCGGTCACTTCCCAAATGCCATTTCTGCGCATATTGCCCAACCAATAATGTCACCTTTACCTGCGATAATTGGTCGAAGACTTGATCGCGCCATTCCTCCGCACATTCTTTGCGTGGCGGCAGATCGCCCCCTTTGTCATCCAAACCGGGGAAACAAAACCCCATGGGCACAATGGCAATCTTACTGTCATCGTAGAACTGATCGTCCGTCACGCCCATCCAGGCCCGCAGACGATCACCACTCGGATCTGTGAACGGTTTTCCTGATTTGTGGACGCGGGTTCCCGGCGCCTGCCCCGCAATGCAGAGGGTCGCGGTTTTCTTTGCACGTATGACGGGGCGGGGTTCGTGCGGCAATGCCTTAGCGCAGACCTGACAGTGTCGAATGTCCCTCAACAGGCGATCAAACGTTTTATCGGTCATAAGCAGCGCAATATGTGTGGTTTAGACAACCGCGGTTTCACCCGTATCCGCCGCGGGCACCAACCCTGAGGGCACCGGCACCTCAAAGTCCAGTAGCATTTGCGCGAGCGCCTTTCCTTGCGGATCATTCCGCAAGCTTGCAATGCCACCACCGCCAAGCGCGTTCGTCATTAAAAAATTGAGCGCATCAATGCCCGGCAAGTAATACCGGGTGACCTTTCCGGTCACGATATGCGCGAAGTAATCCTTCACGGCACCCTCCGTAAGCGCCGAACAGATATAGGGCATGTATTCGATCTTGCGGGCGATGACCCCAATGTTCGACGAATCCCCCTTATCACCGCTGCGGGCCCAGGCAAGACGCACCAACGGCACCGATTCCGTCAGATCCGCTTTCAGGATCTCCGGTCCGCTGGGGCGGTTGATCGCGCCGGTGTCCAATGGTTGCCCCTCAAACACCTCAATCGGAAAGGTATTGCTCTGACGGTGAACCACAGGCGTGACATCAACCTTTGGCACAAGACATGAAAACAACCGAACCACCGGCGATACTTTCGGGCGGTTGCCGCCCATGCCCGTGGTGCCCGGTGCCATGGAGGTAGCGCTGGAGGTGGCTTCGCGCACCATCATGTTCAAGGCGTCCGGCTTTTCGTGTTTTGCCGCAAGCTTCAGCACGACTTCCCGCGGCGCCGTTATGCGCGCATGGGGGCCATAGGAAGATTCAGTTCCCAGCACTTCGTAGGACGTCTCGCTGAAATCTCCCAGATTGGTTTCCGCCAACATCCGTGAGAGCCGAGCGAAAACAGCCTCCGCTGTCTTTCGGGCCTTGCCCTCAGCCTCAATGCCGCCAATGGTTAAATACATGCCCACACGAAAACCATCCGCATAGGTGCCAGAGACTTTGAAACTGTCCGTGGGCGTCGCGCCCTTTGCACCGCTCACACGGACTTTGTTCTCTTCAACTTCTTCAAGACGTACTTCACTGAAATCGCACACCACATCCGGCAGGATATAGGCCTGCGGATCGCCGATTTCGTACAACATTTGCTCAGCGATCGTGCCCCTTGAGATGAGCCCTCCCGTGCGCGGTGGCTTTTCAACTACAAAAGTGCCGTCGGCGGAGATTTCGGCGACGGGATACCCGATGTTGGACCAATCCGGCACCTTGTCCCAATCCGTATGCAGACCACCGGTGGCCTGTGCCCCACATTCTAGGATGTGCCCCGCCAAACTGCCCGCTGATAGCTGATCGAATTCATCATCGCGCCAGGCAAATTCGTGCATGCAGGCCCCAAGGGTAACGGCACTGTCCACAACACGGCCGGTAATAACAATGTCCGCACCACGTCCAAGCGCGGCGGAAATGGGGCGTGCCCCGAGATAAGCATTCATGCTCATCAAATCAGGCGGCAGCGGCTCACCTGTAAACATCTCTTGAATGCCTTGGGTTCGAAGCGATTTCAGCTGATCCATCAGATCATCGCCGGTCACATAGGCGATGTTGAGATGAACACCTTCACCCCCGAGCACCTCCTCCAAGGCGCTTGCACACGCAGCGGGGTTCACGCCACCGGCATTTGCGATCACTTTAATGCCTTTATCCGCTATATCCTTTGCAAGCGACTTCATGGTAGGCGCCACAAAATCTGTGGCATAGCCCAGGCTTTCGTCTTTCGCGCGTGCCCGCGCCAAAATCGACATGGTGATCTCAGCCAAATAATCGAACACCAAATAATCGAGGTCGCCGCCGTCCACCAGCTGGCGGGCCGCCATCATGCTGTCCCCCCAAAAGCCGGAGGCACCCCCTATCCGGATTGTCTTACCGGACATCGTTCCCCACTCCCGATATTATCAGCTTACGGACTTTAGGAGATCTCGCGCGATCACCACCTGTTGGACCTGCGATGTGCCTTCATAAATGCGGAAAATGCGCACATCGCGATAGAACCGCTCAATGCCGTAATCGGACACATAGCCAGCGCCCCCGTGCACCTGAACGGCACGGTCTGCCACACGGCCCACCATTTCAGAGCAGAAATATTTGCAGCACGAAGCATCCGCACTCACATTTTCACCCGCGTCACGGCGCTTGGCCGCATCCAACACCATGCACCGGCCTGCATAAGCTTCCGTTCGCGAATCCGCCAACATGCCCTGAACAAGCTGGAAATCGCCGATGCGCTGTCCAAACTGTTTGCGTTCGGCGGCATATTCCACGCTATCTTGCAACAGACGTTCTGCAACGCCGACGCAAATTGCCGAAATGTGGAGACGCCCGCGGTCGAGCACCTGCATTGCGGCTTTAAAACCTTTGCCCTCTTCGTCGCCCAATAATGCTGACTTTGGAATACGGCAATCTTCAAACACCACATCGCAAATATGGGCACCTTGCTGGCCCATTTTCTTTTCGGGCTGACCAAGCGAGATGCCCGGCGTGTCCGCGTCTACGATAAAGGCCGAGATGCCCCCGGCCCCCTTATTGTCCGGGTCCGTACGCGCCATAAGGGTGAACACACCCGCTTTGTTTGCATTGGTGATATACCGTTTGGTGCCGTTGACCACATAGTAATCCCCATCGGCGATGGCGGTTGTCCGCAAAGAGGCCGCATCGGAGCCGGCTTCCGGTTCGGTCAGGGCAAAACTCGATACCATTTCCCCACTGGCCAATTTGGGCAGCCAATATTCCTTCTGCTCGTCGCGGCCAAACATGACGATGCCCTGGCTACCGATGCCCACATTGGTCCCAAACGCCGACCGAAACGCGGGAGACGTTTTGCCCAACTCCATGCAGACCAGCGCTTCTTCCTCCATATTGAGGCCAAGGCCGCCAAATTCTGTGGGGATGCTGAGACCATAGAGCCCCAATTCCTTCATTTCTTGAATAATATCGTCCGGCACCTGGTCGGATTCCGCCACCAACTCTTCGTTCGGCCGCAGCCGCTCCCGGACAAATCGCTCTATGGAGCTAATAAGTTGGTCCCGTGTTTCGCTATCCAACGCCATAACGTTATTCCTTGTTCTTTGTGGTGTGGTGAATGTAAGTGCCTGAACAGGCGGGGTCAAAAGCAAAACGTCCCTATGAGGTGTTGTAGAAAGCGGCCTCACCCACACCTTATCGCGTTGCCCATGGGTCAATTCGCCGGTTGTTTCCTTGCTGCCGCAAGACGTCCACGCCTAAACTGTTCGGCGGAGGAACCCTTATGTGTGTGACTCACGACGTCGAAAATCAAACGGAATCGGACGATGGGCGTAGCGGATATCGACTGGCCCAAAGCTGGCCTCGCTATCCCGCCCACATGAATTTCGAGATGGGGTCTGGTGTCGCCGTTGACAAAAACGATGTCATCTACCTGTTTACGCGAGACATCGAACATTGGGCGGCTCACCCGCTTGCCATGTCAGACAAGATGGGCAAAAGCAGTATTTCCATGTTCACCCGTGACGGCACCTTTCTTGGAAAATGGGGCCCCTCGGACGACCCCGGTTTCGCACTTGGCGCGCATACCCTTTACATCGAAAAAGACGGCATGTTCTGGACCACGGACCGGGACGGCCACACCGTTAAAAAATATTCTCCCGACGGAGAATTGTTACTGACCCTTGGCACCTTCGCCGAATGGGGAGACGATGCAACTCATTTTAACGGTCCCACCGCGGTTTTGGTTCAGGAAAATGGCACCATCGTTGTGGCCGATGGATATTGGAATTCGCGGCTTGTTTGGTTTTCACCGGACGGGGACTTCATCAAGTCGATCGGTCAGTGGGGCCGGAAGCCCGGCGAATTCAACACCCCTCATGCAATCGCTCAGGATTCTAAAGGACGATTGTTGGTGGCGGACCTATGCGGTGGAAATTTCCACGACTATATGACCGTACCGGGACAAATAGCCGATCACCGAAAAACCACGGAACCAAACTGCCAGCATCGCATCCAAAGATTCACACCTGACGGTGACTATATCGATGAGTGGACTCATATTATGCCGCTCAGCATTGCCTGTTATGGCAACCGCATCTATGCCAGCGACAAAATGAGCGATCTGGCCGTTCTGGACGAAGACACGGGAGAGATTGTCGAGCGTGTCGATAAGATTGCCATTTACATTCACCAGTTAGCCATGGATTCCCACGGGGACCTTTATACCGCGTCGGTTTATCCAGAACATGCCGGTGAAAAGAGAGGTCCCGAAGGGCCGTCACACCGGCGCTGGACGCGCGCAAGCACCGCCTAAGAACAACAAAACACATTGGGAGACATTTGATGATCATCGTCGTTGCCGCGCTTGAATTCGAGACACAAGAAGATAGAGACAAGGCTGTCGACCTTGTTCGCGACGTTCAGCTTGCAACGCGAAATGAGGAGCCCGGATGCCGCGATTACTGTTTCGCGCCGGATCCGTCTGTTCCCACCCGAATCCAGGTCTATGAACTTTGGGAAGACAGCGACAGTCTAGCGGCTCACTTCAAACATCCGAATTACGACAAGATGGTCGAACGCCTGAGCACAGCTGGTATCAAACAGAGCATAAATCAGGCCTATCTGGTGGAGAGAGGGGAGCCTGTCTACGGCCCAAACGGGGAAAGAAAAGAAGTTTTCTTCGCGGATTAAGGGCAACGGGACCGATGACCGATCATGTCTAACACCCAAAGAGTTTTTAAAAACGCCCATTTGTTTCTTGGAACTGGCGACGCTTCTATCGAAAAAGGGGCACTTTGGATTGTCGATGATCGTATTAAATTCGCGGGGCCGGAAAACGAACTTCCCGACCTGTCTCCGGACACAGAGCAAATAGACTTACGCGGAAAATTCGTCATGCCGGGCATGACCGAAACACATGCCCATTTGTCATTTGCGGATGCAAGCCCGTTTGCCATTGGCGAGGTGCCGGTTGAGAAGTCGACCATCATCGCCGTTCGGAATGCCGCTCTCATGGTTCGTTCGGGGTTTACGTCCGCCATTAGTTTCGGGTCCACTTATGCCATTGACGTGGCGCTGCGGGATGCCATCAACGCAGGCGACATCACCGGGCCGCGCTTATTGGCGGCTGGCCGCGATCTGGGCGCGACCGCAAGCAATGTGGATTCCGGAGGGGGCCTGTCTCACATTGCCGATGGTCCGTGGGCATTACGCAAAGCCGTCCGCGAGCAACGCAAAGCGCGCGTGGATGTGGTCAAGATTTTCATCGATGGCGAGGCGATCAACCCCATCAATCCACCTGGAGAATTGTCGTTTACGGATGAAGAAGTGAATGCCGTGGTGGATGAGGCGCATCGACGGAAACTGAAGGTGGCTTGCCATGCCCGTTCGGCAGCCGCCGTCAAGCAAGCCGTGCGCGCGGGCGCCGACTTCATCGGTCATGCAAACTATCTGGACGATGAGGCCGTCGACCTGTTGGCCGCACATAAAGATCGTGTTTTTGTGGGACCGGCGATTGCTTGGGAAATCCAGTATTTAGCGGAATGCGAAAGCCTGGGCCTGTCAAAGGAGATTGTGCGGGCTCAGGGGTATGAAGCAGAAATCGACGCTACCATCACCAGCGTTGCCAAGCTTCGAAAGGCCGGGGTCAGACTTGTGGTCGGCGGCGATTATGGAATCAGCATTGCGCCACATGGCACCTACGCCAAGGACTTGGAGCATTTTGTGGACGTTCTGGGCCTTACCCCCACCGAAGCACTGCTTTGCGCGACCAAAAATGGCGGGGAAGCGATGGATGCTTCTGGGGCCCTAGGCACGCTTCAGGCCGGCTCTTACGCGGATTTGGTCATTGTGGACGGCGATCCCCTCGCGGATGTGCGCATTCTTCAGGACCATACCCGGTTGCGGGTCGTCAAAGGCGGCAGGGACGTGCCGGACTGAGACAGTCCGTTCGTTTGATTTTTGGCGCATAGGAGTCATGCATAATTGTGCATTGCACCTAAGTGATTCCCCCCTTAGCTTCCGCGGGCTTTGTCTACCAATATCATCATACGTCGGCGTCGCCCCCGCATGCATCCTTATGTGCTGTCGGGCGTGGTGCTCGGGTTTTGCTTCTTCTTAAACATGGCGGCGGGAGGCATGACCCAGGCGTTTTCCGTCTTCATGTCGCCTGTAGCCGAAGGTCTCAACCTGGATTGGGCCCTCATCGCCAGTGTCAGCTCCGTGACGCTGCTGGCGTCGGGCCTTTTTGCGCCTCTCACCGGCATGTTGTTTGATTATTGGGGGCCCCTTCGCGTTTATGCCCTTGGGGCCCTGTTATTGGGGATCGGCTACTACGTGGCCAGCGGCGCCAATAGCCTGTGGGAATTGTATCTGTCCCTTGGCATCATGATCGGCATCGGCGCATCCATGGTCGGCGGCGTGCCCGCGTCGGGGCTTGTGAACCGCTGGTTCGTTCGACGCACAGGTGCCGCCATCGGGCTGATCTTTTCATCCTACGGAATTGGGATCTTCTTAATGTCGCCCGCCAGTGAAGCGCTCATAACGGCGTTCGATTGGCGGGTGGGCTATCAGGTCTACGCCATCTTCTTTGCGTGCCTGTTGCCACTATTGCTTTTGTTTCCCTGGGGACAAATCGAACGCGGGCATCCGCTCTATCGGCGGTCGCTTTCTCTACGGAATGCGGCCGAAGTCGACGCGATCACCTGGACCTTGGCCACCGCCATGCGCACGGCCTCTTTCTGGGGGCTGTTCTCTGTCTTCTTTTTTACGGGCGGTGCCACCACGGGCCTGACCATCCATATGGTAAGCTACCTGACGAGCATCGGCATGGACTCGGCGACGGCCGCTTGGGCCTTCGGGTTTTCCGGCCTGCTCGCCCCCATTGGCATGGTGGGGTTTGGCTTTCTCAGCGACACGATTGGCCGGACCAAAACAGTTCTTCTAAGCTACGTCCTCACATTCGCGGCCATCGCCGGGTTCTACCTGCTGTCCCAGTACACGGCCTCCCTTGCCTTGCTGATCGTCACGATTGCGGTGAACGGCCTTAGTTCCGGCTCGCGCGGCCCCATCGTGTCCAGCATGACCATGAACATTTTTGGCGGCGCGCGATTGGGCGGTATTTACGGCACGATCAGCCTTGGCGGCGGATTGGGCTCTGCCTTTGGTGTGTGGGCCGGTGGCTTGCTCAAGGAATATGTCGGCACGCCAGAGACATTGTTGGGCTTCTTCTTCGTGATGGCCCTGATTGGCAGCCTGCCCTTCTGGACCATTCCGAATCTGAAACGATACTGATTTAGTCGATCAGTACCCAGCCGCACCCGACCTAATGACCGCATGAAAATCAGCCGCCAAGGGCTCGTACCGATCCGCGCCCGGCTTCAGCACAAAAATCGGCTCCGACACCTGGGAAATGTCGTAAGCCTCTTTCCGAAGGTCGCCTTTCAGCATTTTCATGGTCCCGGTCACATCCATGTCTGACTTGATGCGCAAGAAAACCGGGCGGGCATAGGCCGGAAGCTGGTCATTGATGTAATCCGAAAAACCCTCCACATCCAGGTCACCCGCGTCGTCCAGCAGGGTAAGCGCCGCCATGCCCGCACGCCCATCCGCACCCGGAACTTCCACGCCGTACACATTGCAAATGTGGATTTGGGGATGACCATTGATAATTTCGCCCACTTCATTCGTGGACACATTCTCAGACTTCCAGCGGAAGGTATCCCCAACGCGGTCGACAAATTGATAGTGCTTAATGCCGAGCGCAAATCCAACGTCTACCTGCTTGATCAAATCGCCCGAGTTGAACCATTGGTCACCATCCGCGGCCACGTTGCGCATGATTTTTTTGTCCGTCGCCTCGGAATTAGTATAGCCTTCAAACACAGCTTTCTCGGAAATTTCCGCCAAAAGCAATCCGGGCTCGCCTTTGGGCACCTCAATACAGCGCCCATTCTCGTCGCGCACAACTTCGTCCGCATCCACATCATATTTGACAAGCTTGACGGTCATTGGTGTCAAACCAATGGTCTTGTCCTTGTTAAGAAAATTGGCGAAGGCCACATTGCCTTCGCTGGCGCCGTAGAATTCAACAATCCGTTTCAGACCGAAGCGTTCCTTAAATTCCATCCAGATATCCGGGCGCAATCCGTTGCCCAGCATGGCTTCGAGTGGATTGTCCGCATCATCGGGCCGTGCCGGCTGCGCCAGAAGATAGCGGCACAATTCACCAATATAGATAAATCGCGTTGCACCATAGGTTCGCACTTCTTCCAGAAATTTACTGGCCGAGAATTTCCGCCGTACAATAATGCAAGCGCCCGTTACCCAGGCAGCCCCCACACCCAACATCAAGCCTGTGCCATGATAGAGCGGCAATGTGACATAGATCCGGTCATTCTCTGTACACTTCATGCCACCACTCATGGACAAGGTTGACATGATGGTTCGGCGGTTTGACACAATGGCCGCTTTGGGAAGCCCCGTGGTTCCGGAGGTAAACAGAAAATAGGCCGTTTCGGCGAGGGTTATATCCTTGGTTTCGGGTAAGTTTTCGTCACTTTGTTCGTCCGCTAGCTGATCGAATGAAACCGCCCAATTGGGCACTTCCTTTTCACCGGCATCCGCAACAAAAAGACATTCTTTAAGCGTGCCCTCAAGCTCTTCCCGAACTTCCGCAATCGCGTCAGACAATTCTTCTCCAAAAACGCAGTGCTGTGACGATGTCACCTGCAGGCAATGGATAAGCTGCTTGCCGCGCAGATTGGTGTTGATGAGCGATGGAGCGGCACCGATCTTCTGAAGCCCGGTGATAATCGCCAGAAATTGAGGGCGATTTTCCATCACCAATCCTACGACGTCGCCTTTGCCAATACCGAGGGATTTGAAGGCGCGGGCATATTTGTTGGCCAGCGCGTTATACTCCCGCCAGGTTATTTCCTTCCCTTCGAAGATCATCATGGGACGGTCCGGAATCCGCGCAGCGTGGTCTTCAATGCGCCTTGGATAAGAATCCAATGTTTCCATTGGCGGCGGCGGATTGAGCTGACGGGACAGCTTGATCATATGTCCCAATTCACCGAGCGTGCTTACCACCTCGCGCAGACCCATAATTAACCTCCCATGATTGTGACGTCTTTGCTGACGTTCTGGGGCAAGATTAGCGCAGCTCTTCAGGGTTGGGAACAAATTTACGCCGGGGTAACGGCGGAAAGAGCACCGCGTTCCCTGATCTCCGTGTTTTTGGTATGAATAGAGATTAACAGGCATGGGAGGATTTTGTGGTTTCACTTGGCGTCTTGGATCAATCACCTATCCGGTACGGCAGCACGGCTGCCGAGGCGGTGCGGGAAACCATTGATCTTGCGCAATATTGTGAGCAGTTGGGGTACCGGCGCTATTGGCTTGCGGAACACCACAACACATCGTCTTTTGCCGGATCAACGCCGGAGATTTTGATTTCAAAAGTGGCCTCGGAAACAAAGTCAATCCGCGTGGGATCGGGCGGTGTGATGATGATGCATTACAGCCCCCTCAAGGTTGCCGAGAATTTCCGTATGCTGGAAACCCTGTATCCCGGTCGGATCGACTTAGGCATTGGCCGCGCCCCCGGCGGGGACCAACGAACCTCCGCGGCCCTGCAACCCGGCCCGCAGTCATATGGTGTAGACGTTTTCCCTCAGCAGATCACTTTGCTCGACCAGCTTCTAAGGGAAGCGAGTGGTGAAAAAGACGCTTTTCCCGACGACCACCCCTATCGCGGTATTCACGCCATGCCGCGCGGTACCAGCACCCCCGAAATGTGGTTGTTGGGGTCAAGCGTTATGGGGGCCGCGATCGCCGGTCAACTTAGCCAACCGTTCTGCTTTGCGCATTTCATCAACCAAGACGGTGCCGCGCAAATCATGAACACCTATCGAACGCGGTTCAAACCGACAGAGCACCTGCCGGCCCCTCGAACGGCGGTGGGCATCTCCGTATTGTGCGCGGATACGGAGGAAGAGGCCAAAAAACTGTCCATGACGCGAAACCTGTGGGTCATGCGCTTGCTTCGGGGCCAACATGGCCCCTTCCCGTCTCTGGATGAAGCCCTGTCTTATCCGTACACGCCAGACGATTATCAGATGTTGGCGTTCATCGAACAACGCGGATTTGTGGGAACGCCCGATCAAGTGCGCTCGAAAGTCGATGCTCTGGGCGAAGAACTCGGCACGGATGAGTTCTTAGTGGTCACCATCACCCATGACCACCAAGCACGCAAACGGTCCTACGAATTGCTGGCGGAGGCCTTCAGCCTAAAGGCTCAGCCACAAAGTGTGGCGGCGGCCTCCTGATCGCGACTTGGTTTCTGAACCGTTGTCCCACTAGACGCCGCCAAGCGCGGTGATAATGCCGATGACGGAACCGGTCATCAATGTGGCCATCGTGCCGGAGAACAGGGCTTTTACGCTCAGCTCCAACACTTCCGCGCGCCGTTCCGGTACCAGGGCCGTCACGCCGCCCACCATAATGCCGACACCTGCCGGGCTCGCGAAGCCACACATGGCATAGACCAGCATCAACCGGCTGCGGTCTTGCAAGGCATCGTCCGGCGTTGAGGCAAGTGCCAGGTAAGCCACAAATTCCGTCAATGTGGTCTTCAATCCCATGAGAGATCCCGCGACCATGGCATCTTCCCAGGGTATGCCGATCAGCCAGACAACAGGCGCAAACGCCCATCCCAGCAAGCGCTCAATGGTGAGGGGCGCCCCCGCCACATCTGGAATGACCGTGAGCATATTGTTGCCAAGAGCCATGAGTGCCACAAACACAAGCAACATCGCCACCACGCCGAGCATGATTTGCAAACCGTTCTGTGTGCCGGTCGCCAGCGCATCCATGGTATTTTCGTATTTGAACGAACTTTCCGTGGACGCCGTTTGAACGTCATCTGACGGCACCATTATTCGCGCAATCATTATTGCCGCCGGCACGTTAATGATCGACGCGGTTAGGATATGCCCCAACGCGCCGGGCACGGTGTCCGACAAAATAGCCGCATACAGGACCAACACGGTTCCGGCCACCGTGGCCAGTCCGGTGGTAAGAACAATAAACAATTCGCCGCGCGACAGCTTCGTAAGATAAGGGCGAATAAGAAGCGGGGCTTCAATCATGCCGACAAAAATGTTTGCGGCCGTCCCTAGCCCCACCGCACCACCTATGCCGAGGGTGCGTTGGAAGATGAAGGCAAAGGCATTCACGATGATAGGCAGGATCCGCCAATGCCATAACAAGGCCGACAGGGCCGACAAGACAATTATCAACGGGAAAACGCCAAAGGCTAAAACGGTGCTGTTACTGGGATCGGTCACTTCATAAGGCGGCGCACCGCCGCCCAGAAAACCGAACACAAAGGTGGCGCCCGCTTCCGTCGAGGACTGCAACGCGCGAACCACGGCGTTCAGGCTGAGGATGGCATTCCGCATCGGTTCAAACCAAAGAAGCGATACGGCAATCAAAAACTGCAGCGCAATCGCCGCAAAAATCATTCCTACACGTACTTTTCGACGCTGTTCGCTGAATATCCACGCAAGCGCTATCAGCGTCACCATTCCAAGGACGCCTTGAAAATCCCAAATATCCATCGAACCCCCTAATTAGATCGCCCAGGTCCACCCTCGATCTTTCTACTGAACACCATAAAGCGCCCTGGGTCAAAGATCCGAAATGGCTTAAACGAGACAAAAATGCGCCAAAAGGCTTACTTGACCAAGCCTTGGCAATAGGCCAAAAAGATGCCGGATTTTCTGGTGGTGGCCATGTCACAAGCTCGTGAAGGTGAGGCGGGCCGACCTGCACCAATGCCAAGATATTTATCAGACACTCAAAAACAACTTGCAGAAAATAAGGAGCATTTAGCATGAGCATCCGTTTTGATGATCGCGTGGCTATTGTGACCGGCGCTGGCGGCGGATTGGGCCGTGCCCACGCCCTGGAACTTGCCGCACGGGGAGCAAAAGTCGTCGTCAACGATCTGGGCGGATCCGTAGACGGATCGGGCGGATCATCCGAAGCGGCTGAAAAGGTCGTCGCCGAGATTAAGGGCGCCGGCGGTGAAGCCTTCGCCAATGGCTCCAGCGTGACCGATGACGCCGGTGTCGCCAACCTTGTCAAACAAACCATGGATGCCTACGGGCGGATCGACATTGTGATCAACAATGCGGGCATTTTGCGCGACAAGAGCTTCGCAAAAGTAGAAATCGCTGATTTCGAAATCGTCCTCGACGTACACCTGATGGGATCCGTCAAAGTGACGAAGGCGGCTTGGCCGATCATGAAGGAACAACAATATGGCCGCGTCGTCATGACCACATCGTCCAGCGGCTTGTATGGCAATTTTGGTCAAACAAACTACGGCGCCGCGAAGCTTGGCCTGGTTGGCTTCATGAACACGCTGAAGATCGAAGGCCAGAAAGATAATATTCACGTCAATTCTTTGGCGCCTGTGGCCGCAACGCGCATGACCGAAAATCTGATGCCGCCCGAAGCTCTTGAACTTCTGAAGCCGGAATATGTCACCCCCGGCGTGATGTGCCTGTGTGCGGAAGATGCACCGACCGGCATGGTATTGTGCGCCGGCGCCGGCGTTTTCTCCGCGGCGCGCATCGAAGAAACGGAAGGCGTGTTTGTGGGCCGCGACGGTTTGACCGCAGAAGCCGTTAAAGAAAACTGGGATGCGATCAACGACTTCTCAAATGCCGTACCGTCGTTCCAAGGGGGCGAACAAACCGGCCGGTTCTTCGAAAAGGCAACCGGTAAGTAAGTCGACCGAAGAGAATTTACTCAAAAAAAGGGGGCCAAATTGGCCCCCTTTTTCATGCATGTCGTTCTGTCTAAAGGCCAAGAACAGCCTTCGACATAATGTTCCGTTGGATCTCGTTTGATCCTGCATAGATCGACGTTTTGCGCACGTTAAAATAATAAGCGGATGTGGGCGCCGCGTAATCCGGCCCCGGAGTGCCGTCATTTGATTGCAGGAAGGTATTCGCAATATAGGGCGACGCGTAAAAGCCAATGGCCTCCATCGCCAATCCGGCGATTTCTTGCTGCAATTCAGATCCGCGGGTCTTCATAAGAGACGATTCCGGGCCAGGATTTTCCCCTGAACTCAATGCCGCATGGATGCGCAGTTCCGTGAATTCCAACGCGGTGATTTGGGTTTCCACATCTGTCACCTTGGTCACGAATGCGGGATCGTCCATCAGTTTCGCACCGGCAGAATCCTGCTCACCCGCTATGCGTTTCACTTTGTTGAGCGATTTGTGCAAACTGGGTGCATAAGTGCCGCCGCCCCGCTCAAATTCAAGGAGGTATTTGGCATAGGTCCACCCCTTGTTCGGTTCCCCAATCAGGTTTTCCTTCGGCACTTTCACATCCGTGAAAAAGACCTGATTGATTTCCTGCAATTCGGGGGCTGGTACATCCAACGTCACAATGGGTTGAACTTCCACACCCGGCGTTTTCATATCCACCAAGATGAACGAAATACCTTCTTGGGGTTTTCCTTCCGTGGAGGTGCGGACGAGACAGAAAATCCAATCCGCCCACTGAGCTGTTGTCGTCCAGATTTTGGTGCCGTTTAGAAGGTAGTGGTCGCCTTTGTCTTCCGCCTTCATTTGAAGGGAGGCAAGATCCGACCCCGACCCTGGTTCCGAATATCCTTGGCACCACCAACGTTCAGACGACAAAATTTTTGGAAGGTGTTCTTCCTTCTGTTCTTTGTTGCCGAATTTCATGATCACCGGCGCAACCATTTTCAGGCCAAAGGCGCTGACGGTTGGCGTTCCGACCCGTGAGCATTCAACATCGAAAATATATTTCTGCGTGGCCGTCCACCCTGGTCCGCCATATTCGGCCGGCCAATTCGGCGCAACCCACCCTTTTTCGTAAAGGGCGCGCTGCCAGTTGTAATGGCCTTCTTTGTCAATATAGCCGTTTTTACTTAGGGACAGCTTGCGGCGGGTTTCTTGGTCCAGATTGTCATCAATGAACTGCCGGACTTCGTCGCGAAAAGCGATGTCTTCCTTGCTGAAACTTAAATCCATGTTGGTCTCCTACCCGACCATTTCCATAACTTTGATTTCAGGTGGTCCTGCCAAGAAAGGCCCCATTTTGGCGCCAAGGGTACGGAAATGATCGGACTTACCGTGCGCTTCTTGGGCGGCCGCATCTACGTATTTTTCCATGATCACGTAGGTGTTTTCTTCGTCAGATTTGAAGATGTCGTAATACTCATTACCAGGTTCGTTCGCATGGACAGCGGCCCGAAGTTCCAAGAACACTTTTTCGAAATCCGCATCTGTGCCGGGCTTAATACGAATGGTCGCGATAATGCCTCTCATGTTTGTCTCCTCTGTGATTTAGGTGGAATAGCGTGATGTCCAGGACTTTACGGCAATTATCGAACGACGCAAAGCCGCAGTATTTCGAGTTACCGCAAAGAAACCCTACGTCATTTGGCGGGTTAAGACGCGCCATGTGGACGCAATTTTGCGCATTCACTGGCCTTTGAAATTACCGGGGCGTTTTTCAAAAAAGGCGTTCACCGCTTCCAGGTGATCTTCGGTATGGTGTGCGGCCGCCTGCATGCCGGCGGAAAGCTCCATGACCGTGTCGAATGAACTGCCGATGCCTTCCCGCAGAAGGCGCTTGGTCATGCGCAGAACATCAGGTGGCTGCTGCGAAATTTTCTGAGCAAGCTTGGTTGCCTCTTCCATCAATGTGTCGCCGGGGACCACACGGCTTACGAGCCCCCATTGCAGGGCTGTTTCCGCGTCAATGGTATCACCGGTGAAGAACAATTCAGAGGCCCGGGCCATGCCGATGACTTTCGGGAGGAGCCAAGCCCCACCATCCCCCGGAACAAGACCGATTTTCAGAAAGGTCGCGCCGAAAATCGCCTTGTCCGACGCGATCCTTGTGTCCGCGAGACAGGCAACGTCATTGCCCAAGCCAATGGCTGCGCCATTGACCGCGGCCACAACGGGCACCTCAATCCCCCAGACCGAGCGAATAATCTTATGAATGCCGTTGCGGTAGCTGTCTCGGATCACCGCGGGAGAGCCGCCAAATTCTGCGCTCCGGTCCCGCATGGCCTTTAAATTACCACCTGCGGAGAAAGCCTTGCCCGCCCCCGTCAGAATGACGGCCCGAATGGCACGATCCGCATTAATCTCTTGAGCCGCGGCTTGAAACAACTCGCCATCCCCGGGCGCGCCCAACGGATTGCGCGCTTCTGGCCGGTTGATGGTGAGCGTCGCGATTGTGTCGTTCTTTTCCAACAATAGTTCTTGTGTCATGTGCTGCCCCACGGTCGAAGAATGAAGGCCGTCAGATGGACCAATTAAGCCCAGCGGGTCAAGCGCCTTGTTCACCCTCTCATTCCCTCAACGGCAATTCTTGGTAAACAAGACCTTGCGATAGTCGGTCTAAAGCCGACAAATTCCGTAGACCGGAATTAAGATGGAACAGGTATCTTCCTCTCAAGAGCGCATAACGCGCCGACCAAACAGTGCAGAAGCTCAAACTGGAAGTCATGTTCAGTACAGGAAGATTTAAGGCGCGCTTGGCGATTGGCGCACTTGTCTGTTCCGCCATTGTAATGGGGACGGAACCACTCCGGCCAGCATTCGCGGGCAGCGTCTCTAAAAAAGACAAAGTTGGCTCTTATGTTGAAGATGCCGGGCCGCACGGCTCTTCTCACCGAACGCATTGGGGATATACAGGCAATGAGGGACCGGCCCATTGGGGCGGGCTGTCGTCAAAATTCAAAGCCTGTTCCAAAGGAAAAGCGCAATCACCGATCAATTTGACACCCTCGGAGGGCGCGACCGTCGAGCCGATTTTGTTCGACTATCATGCAAGCCCCTTGGGCATCATCCACAATGGCCATACAGTTCAGGTGTCTTATCAACCGGGCAGTTCCATCCAAATAGGCGAAAAAACCTATGACCTGCTGCAATTTCACTTTCATACGCCCAGCGAGCACAGCCTAAACGGCGAGCGGACCGACATGGAGGTCCACTTTGTTCACCGCAGCAAAGAAGGTGAGATCGCTGTCGTTGGTGTGCTGATGAAAGCCGGTACTTACAACAAAGCCCTTGCAGAAATTTGGAAACGTATGCCGGCGCGTGAAAGCGCGGAACAAATTCACCGTAACGTGATGATCAATGCCGCCGACCTTCTGCCAAAGCGGAAGAAATATTTTCGGTATATGGGATCTCTAACCACCCCTCCCTGCACCGAAGGTGTCCACTGGTATGTTCTGGACACACCGGTGACGGTCAGCGAAAGCCAAACGAGACGTTTCTCCAACGCGGTCGGTCAAAATTCACGACCAACGCAAGCGCTGAACCACCGGTTGCTGTTGGCCCCAAGAAACTAAGGCGACACAAAAAACCCGGCACGCCAGCGCGGACCGGGTTCTTTGAAAGCCTTATGCAGCCGTTAGCTGACGGTGGAATACCGCTTCAAGTGATGGTCCACATTGCCGAACTGGGTGTCGATCAAGGTCAGACGCTTGAAGTAGTGGCCGACATTCAGTTCGTCGGTCATGCCCATGCCGCCGTGAAGCTGCACAGCGTTCTGGCCGATGAAACGGCCGGCTTTACCGATCTGAACCTTCGCACCTGACGCCGCCTTTTTGCGTTCGTCCGTTCCTTCGTCCAGCTTCAAATTGACCATGTAAGTCATCGACACAGATTGCTCATAGGCCATGAACATATCGACCATACGGTGTTGCAGGACCTGGAATTTACCGATGGGCTGTCCGAACTGCTTACGGGTCTTACAGTATTCGACCGTAGTGTCGTTCAACACCTTCATGCCGCCAATCGCTTCGGCGCACAAGGCAGCAATACCTTCGTCCACCACACGCTCGATCAATGGCAAGCCGCCATCCACATCGCCGATAACATTTTCGGCGGGGACTGCTACATTTTCAAAGGTTACTTCAGACGCCCGCAGACCGTCGATGGTCGGATAATCACGGGTGCTGAGACCGTCGGCATCTTTGTCCACGACAAACACGGTTACACCGCCCTCGTCGCGCTGGCCGCCGCTGGTGCGGGCCGTGACGATCAGTTTGTTCGCCCACGGAGCCCCAACCACAACAGCTTTCTGTCCGTTGAGCACATATCCGGAGCCATTCTTTGCTGCCGTCGTGGTCAGATCCGCAAGATTGTAGCGGCCTTGCGGTTCCGCATAGGCAAACCCATACACAGCGTCCCCAGAAACAATTTCAGGGATCAATGTGTTCTTTTGATCGTCAGATCCACCATGGCGCAAGAAACCGCCGGCGATGATCACGGTTTGAAGGTAAGGTTCCACCACCAAACCGCGACCGAATTCTTCCATCACAATCATCGTTTCGATTGACGATCCGCCGAGCCCGCCATGATCTTCCGCAAACGGAGCAGCTAGGATGCCCAGCTCCGCGTATTGCTTCCAATAATCTTCGCGCCAGCCGGTATCACTTGCCGTGATCTTGCGCCGCGTGTCGAAATCGTAGTTGTCTTGGATAAACCGCTGAACGCTATTTCGAAGAAGCGTTTGTTCTTCCGAAAAGGAAAAATCCATTGTGACTGCCTTTCCTCACAGTTGCTCTTTTTCTGATTGCCTTGCTTACAGCCCAAGCACCATCTTAGCGATAATGTTGCGTTGAATCTCGTTACTGCCGCCGTAAATCGATGTTTTGCGCGTATTGAAATACGTTGCCGCGGTGCCGTCTGCGTGTTCGGGCCCCACCGGAAACTCATTTAGATTTGAAAAGTCCATATCGCGCAAATTCGGTTGGGCATAATGGCCAACGGCTTCGATGGTCAATTCGGTGATACGCTGCTGGATCTCGGTTCCCTTGATCTTCAGGATAGAAGATTCAGGCCCCGGGCCTTTGCCTGCATTTTCCGACGCGAGTGTCCGGAGTTCCGTGTATTCAAGCGCTGTCAGATCCACTTCCAACTCGCTTAGTTTGAGTTTGAATGAATCATCATCGAACAACGACGCCGTGCCGTAACTTTCGCCGCGGGCAATATCTTTCAAACGATCGATTTGTTTCTTCGAACGGGATACGGCGGCAATGCCGGAGCGTTCATGACCCAGCAAGTATTTCGCATAGGTCCACCCCTTATTTTCCTCGCCTATGCGATTTTCGACCGGCACTTTCACGTCGGTCAGGAACACTTCGTTGACTTCGTGGCTGCCATCGATCGTGATGATCGGGCGAACCTCGATGCCGGGGGTGTTCATGTCGATCAACAGGAAGGAAATCCCTTCTTGTGCTTTGGCATCCGAGTCTGTGCGCACCAGACAGAAGATCCAGTCCGCGTGTTGGGCCAAGGTTGTCCACGTCTTGGATCCGTTGACAATATAGTGGTCGCCCTCGCGCACCGCTTTGGTTTTAAGCGAGGCAAGGTCGGAACCGGAGCCGGGCTCTGAATAGCCTTGGCACCACCAATCCTCGCCGGAATAGATCCGCGGCAAATATTTTGCTTTTTGCTCTTCATTGCCGAACGTGTAGATCACCGGCGCCACCATCTGCACACCAAAGGGCAGCACCCCAACCGTGCCGGCGCGGCCATTTTCTTCGTTCCAGATATATTTCTGAGCCGGTGTCCAATCGGTCCCGCCATGTTCCTTTGGCCATGAGGGCGCAACCCAGCCCTTTTCCGCCAAAATGCGGTGCCATGACAGAAAGTCTTCTTTCGTGAATTCGCTCCGCGTTTTCTTTTCCCGCAATTGTGTCGGATAGTTCTTCTCGATGAAGTCACGGACGTCGTCGCGGAACGCGAGCTCTTCGGGTGTGAATTCCAAATCCATTGTAGCTCTCCAGATGTAAAGGGGCCTGCGCGCGTATTCGGCGTTTTTATTGTTCTGCGCCGCCTGTCCCAAACGCCAATTTTGGCCGGGATCATAGCGGTCGCTCTTTCCTTTGCAAGAGCGAGATCTGGGCAATATTGACCTGAGTTCAACGACTTATGCCCTGACGTAGGGTCATTAACCTTTTTCACATGCCGTGAAAACAATGGCTGTGGTCTTGGCGGCCTGGCCGAAGCTCTGGTATAGGGCCCGATTGACTTCATACGGCATCGGCTGAGAGGGCGGTAATCTCGCTTGCGCAGGCGCTGTCGCCAACCATCGGGCTTTATGGAATTTATCCTTCCGGATCAATGGCATATGTGGATGACCTTTGGTGTCATCGCAATTGCCGTTGGGCTCTACATTCTGGATCGATTCTCAATTGAGATCGTTTCCATCAGCCTCGTCATCATCCTTGTGGCGTTGTTTCATTTCTTTCCCTATTTGGATGAGAACGGAAAACAGCTGCTCGGTTCCACCGAATTATTGGCGGGTTTTGCCAATCCAGCCCTGTTTTCAATCATGGCGCTGTTGGTCCTTGGCCAGGGCCTGTTCCATTCCGGCGCCCTTGAGGGGCCCACGCGCTGGCTTGCCGGTCATGCCGAAACCATGCCGGTGATCACGCTGGTCGGGGCTTATTTCCTCGTCATGATCATGAGTGGGTTGTTGAACAACACCCCGGTGGTCGTGATGTTCATCCCCATCATTGCGGCCATCGCGGGACAGCAAGACCAGGCCACCAGCCGTGTGATGATGCCGTTGAGCTTCTTCGCGATTTTCGGCGGTATGCTGACCCTGATCGGCTCCTCCACCAATCTGTTGGCCGCCCAAACCATGGCTAATATGGGGGCCGGGTCCATCGGCTTTTTCGACTTCACGCTGATCGGGCTGGGCCTCGCCAGCGTGGGGGCCATCTATGTGTTGCTGGTTGCCCCTCACCTGATTCCCGATCGAAGCTCCATGGCCGGTGAGATGGGCGTGTCGGATGGGCGCCAATTCATAGCTCAGATTGACCTCACCCCCGGCCATACCTTTGTCGGCATGCAGTCGGTCGCGGGCCTCTTCCCCGATTTGCCCGATTTGACCGTCCGAATGATTCAGCGGCACGAAACTCCGCTGCTTCCCCCCTTCGAAGATGTGACTTTGCGCACCGGCGATACGTTGATTGTTGCCGCGACGCGCCAAAAACTAAGCGAATTGCTGGCAAGCAAAGCGGCCCCCATGGCCGGTGTCATTGACGCGGCAAAAATGGGGTCCGAGGAAGTGGCCACGTCGCCCGCGGAAGAGCTGGTGTTGGCGGAAGCCGTGGTCGCCCCTGGGTCCCGCATGGTGGGCGTTAGCCTTGCCCAAATCGGCTTCCATTACCAAACCGGCTGTATAGCCTTGGGCATCCAGCGCCGCAGCCGGATGATCCGAATCAAAATGCGGGATATGCGCCTTGAAGCGGGAGACGTGCTGCTGGTGTTCGGCAGCCAGTCCAATATTGAAGGACTGCGTGCCAACCGCGACGTGCTGCTGTTGGATTGGTCTAAAAAGTCTGTGCCGAAAGTATCCCATGCCGAACGCGCCCAGATCATCTTTTTAGGCACCATTACCATGGCCGCAACGGGCATCATGCCCATCATTTTGGCGGCCCTTCTCGGCGCGAGTTTGATGGTCGCCACCGGATGTCTAAACATTCGCCAAGCGGGACGGGCCTTCGACCGGCAGATATTCCTGTTGGTGGGCGCTTCCTTGGCCATGGGCACTGCCTTGCAGGCTACCGGAGGGGCCCTTTTTCTTGCCGAATCACTTGTCAGTTTGCTGCAGGATGCCGGTGTTCCTGTGATCTTGTCGGCGTTTTTCCTCCTCGTCGCCATGTTAACCAATGTGCTGAGCAACAACGCCACGGCCGTCCTGTTCACCCCTGTCGCGGTGAATACCGCGCAGAGTTTGGGGGTCGATCCAATGATCTTTGTGATCGCGGTGATTTTGGCCGCCAACACCTCTTTCGTGACCCCCATCGCCTACCAAACCAACCTGTTGGTGATGGGACCAGGCCATTACAAGTTTAGGGATTTTGTGGTGGTCGGCGGGCCGCTGGCCTTGATTATTTGGGCTACATTTTCCCTCTTGGCGCCCTGGTACTATGGATTACACTGAGGTAATTTCAGCGTTCGGAAACGCGGCTGCATAAGCAGTTGTTGGCCGGTGTTTTTTGGCCAGTGTAAGTGGGTTGAAAAACCCTGCGTATAAAAAGAAAGGGAACAGGCCAGTTGACTCAACAGCCCGTTACAAAATTCCCTCAGTTCTATCTGACGGCACCTGCCACCTGCCCTTATTTGGAGGGCAAACTTGAACGCAAGGTGTTTACCCAGTTGCTCGGGCCCGCCGCACCGACCTTGAACGACGCGCTGACGCATGCCGGGTTTCGGCGCAGCCAAAGCATCGCCTATAAACCGGCCTGCGATGGGTGCTCTGCCTGTATCTCTGTCCGGATCGTCTGCCCACGTTTTAATGTCACCAAATCGTTCCGCCGCATCCTCAACAAGAACACAGACATCGTTGTGGAACCAGTGGTGGCACACGCCACCGAAGAACAGTTTGAGCTGCTGCAGCTTTACTTAAAGACACGTCATCCGGCCGGCGGCATGACCGAAATGGACGAACACGACTATGCCGCCATGGTGGAAGACACCTCGGTCATGACCCGCATCATCGAATATCGCCTGCCCGCGCTAGCTGGCGAGCGTAAGGGCCAGCTCATCGGCGCCGCCCTTACGGACGTGTTGGATGATGGTTTGTCCATGGTCTACAGCTTTTTCGACCCAGCCTTCGCGAACCGCGGATTGGGAACATTTATGATTTTGGACCATGTCAACTTGGCCCTCTCCAAAGGGCTAGAACATGTCTATCTGGGATATTGGGTGCAACACAGTCCTAAGATGGCCTACAAATCGCGCTTCCGCCCCTTGGAAGCCCTGACCGCGACAGGATGGCGGCCGTTGTAGCAAAAAGTTAGAGACAATTTGACGAAGGGGGAAAAGGCAGACCATATGTGTCTGCCTTAAACGTTACAGAGGAGACGGCGCCGCATGGATCGCAGGCAAGCGTTGAAAAAAACCGCCGGTATCGCCGCGGGATTGGGATTGGCCGCAGGCATCGCCGCTTGCGACAATGGGGGTAGCTCGACAGCGTCCGAAGGCAGTGCTGCCCCAGCCGTCGCAAAGAAAAAACTGACCCTGAAAATGGTCACCACCTGGCCAAAAGGGTTGCCGGGCTTGGGCGAATCTCCCGAACGCATCGCCGAACGGGTCGAAACAATGACCGACGGCGCCATCAAGATTAAGGTCTATGCCGCGGGTGAATTGGTCCCCGCATTCGAAGCTTTTGATGCCGTCTCAACCGGCCAAGCCGACCTTTATCACGGTGCGGAATATTACTGGCAGGGCAAATCGAAGGCATTCAATTTCTTCACCGCCGTCCCCATGGGCCTCACCTCCACCGAGAACAATGCCTGGATCTATCACGGCGGCGGACAAGAATTGTGGGATGAACTGTCCGCCAAGTTCAACATCAAGGCGATGCCGGCGGGAAACACCGGCGTTCAAATGGGCGGCTGGTTCCGCAAAGAAATCAACACCCTTGATGATTTTAAAGGCCTAAAGATGCGCATGCCCGGCCTGGGGGGCGAGGTGTTGCGCCGCTTGGGCGCCAATGCCGAAGCACTGGCGGGCCCAGACATTTTCCAAGCCCTGCAACAGGGACGCATTGAAGCAACCGAATGGGTTGGTCCGTGGAATGATCAATCCATGGGGTTCTACCGGGTTGCGAAATATTACTACGTCCCCGGTTTTCACGAACCGGGTTCCACATTGGCGGTAGGCGTCAACCTCAAAGTCTGGAACGACTTGTCCGACAGCCAACGCATGATCCTCAGCCAGGCCTGCATGGCCGAAGACAGTTACGGATATGCGCAGTTTAATCACTTCAATGCAGGCGCCTTGCGCAACCTCGTTGAAAAACATGACGTCAAGATCCGCAGCTTCTCGCCAGAGATCAACACCGAAATCGCCCGCATCTCCGGTGAAGTGGTGAAGGAAACAGCCCAAGAAGATGAGCTGACCAATCGCATCTATCAAAGCTTCCTCAAAGCGCGCGCCGACGGCATTGCTTGGTCGCAAGTGGCGGACGAAGCCTATATGCGGGACCGCCGCTTGCCGTACGATTACGGCTAAGCAAAAGGCCGATCGGGGGATCATCTGTGGGCAGCCTAAAACCAATCGCAACGGTCATAGACCGATTTAACCAAGCACTGGGCAGTGTGGTGGCTTGGTTGACGTTGATTATGGTTTTGGAACAATTCGCCATCGTGCTGATGCGCTATGTGTTCGGCGTCGGCTACATCTATATGCAAGAATCAATCGTCTACATGCACGGCATGCTGTTCTTATTGGGCGCTGGGTTCACCCTACTGCATAACGGCCATGTTCGTGTGGACTTGATCTATCGCGAAGCACCCGTTCGGCAAAAGGCGCTGACCGACCTTTTAGGGTCACTCCTCCTCTTGATCCCCGTCATGATACTGATCTTTTGGACCGCCTATCCTTATGTGCAGATCAGTTGGTCCGTTTTTGAGGGCTCGAAAGAAACCAGCGGCATTCCCGGTATCTATTTATTGAAAACCACGATCCTGGTCTTTGCCGGGATCATGGTGCTGCAAGGCATTTCCATGGCCATTCATTCCGCCCTCATCCTCTTCGGTGTTGAAAAAGCCTCCGAAGAGTCCGGCCAGACCGCGTTGTAGGACGAGAGCGTCATGGACATTCGCGAAACCCTCGACATTCTCATGTTTGTGGTCGCCTGTCTGGTTTTGCTCGCCGGCTTTCCCGTCGCGTTTTCGCTGGCCGGCGTCGCGCTACTCTTCGCGTTTATCGGAGCGGCGTTGGGCGTGTTCGACATGTCATTCGTTGGCTTTTTGCCCCAACGCATTTTCGGCACGATGACCAACGAAGTGCTTATCGCCGTTCCCCTGTTCATCTTTATGGGGGTCATGCTGGAACGCTCGCGGGTTGCCGAGGAACTGCTCGACACCATGGGCCGCCTGTTCGGCAGCATGCGTGGTGGCTTGGGCATTTCGGTCACCCTTGTGGGCGCCTTGCTTGCGGCATCCACCGGCATTGTCGGCGCAACGGTTGTGACCATGGGACTGTTGTCCCTGCCCACCATGCTGAAACGCGGATATGACCCGGCCCTTGCCACGGGGTCGATCAGTGCCGCCGGCACTTTGGGTCAGATCATTCCGCCGTCCATTGTGCTGGTGCTGTTGGGGGATGTTCTGTCGAACTCTCATAATGAAGCGCTGCGCGCGATGGGGGATTTTTCGGGAGACGTCATCTCCGTGGGCGATCTGTTCGCGGGCGCTTTGATGCCCGGCCTTTTGCTGGTGGCAATCTACATCTCCTATCAAATCGTGATGGCGCTGATCTATCCGGAGTCGTCCCCCCCAATCCCAGCCGAAGAACTGGCGGCGGACCGTGAAAACCTCATGGGCCGCGTCGTCCGGGCGTTGGTGCCGCCCGTGGTGCTGATCGTGTCCGTTTTGGGATCCATTCTTGCCGGTATCGCCACCCCAACCGAAGCGGCCGCTGTGGGCGCTGTCGGCGCGATCCTGCTCGCGGGCTATCGCTTTCAAGCCCTAGAGGTTGAAGAACTAGCGGCCAGTGGCGGCACTGCCACGGCGACCATGAAGCTCGGCCCTTGGCCGGGGGTCGCCGCCGGGGGTGCTCTCATTGCCCTCATCTTCCTCACCGCGCAAGTGGACCTTCGCCTTACGCGCGACACGATTTCCGGCGGCGATCAAGCGGGCATCGCGGCTGCCTTCCTTTTATGCGCGATTATCGCCTGGGGCGTCGTCGTCAGCCTGCAGAGGGTTTGGCGCAATGGCTGTCTGACCGATGTGATGCAAAGCACCACTCAGATCACCTCCATGGTGTTTGTAATCCTCATTGGCGCCGCCTTGTTCAGCCTGGTGTTCCGGGGCCTGGGCGGCGATGAAACCGTGGAGAATTTCCTCAACAGCATGCCCGGCGGTGCGGTGGGCGCCATGATCACTGTCATGATCGTCATGTTCGTGCTGGGCTTCTTCCTCGACTTTATCGAGATCACCTTTGTGGTGGTGCCGCTTGTGGCGCCGGTGCTGATGATGATGGGAATCGACCCGGTCTGGCTCGGCGTGATGATGGCGATCAATCTGCAAACATCGTTTCTCACGCCACCGTTCGGATTTGCGTTGTTCTATTTACGCGGCGTGGCGCCCGACAGCGTGAAAACCACGGATATCTATCGGGGCGTCATCCCATTTGTGTTCCTGCAAATCTTGGTATTGGGCATCCTCGCTCTGTTCCCCGCCATCGCCACCTGGCTGCCATCCGTGGTGTTTTAATCACTCAGTCGGCATCATCTCGCTCATAATTTTCGGTAAATTCGGCTGACCCGTATGGGCAGTCTGCCCACCATCTGCCACCACGATGCTGCCGGTCATAAAGGATGCCTCATCAGACGCGAGGAAACAGATCACATTCGCCATTTCGTCAGGCGTGCCGTACCGCCCCATGGGAATACCAGCCTGCCAAACTTCTCCCACGGGCGGCTGCATAATTCCAGATTCCGTCAGTCCGGTGAGGATCAAGCCAGGACAGAGCGCGTTGGCACGAATATTGTCCTTGGCATGATCAACCGCCAGGGCTTTGGTGTAATTCACGACAGCCCCTTTAGCGGCATTGTACGCTGCAAAGGCAAAGTCACCGCCAAGCCCAGAAATCGATGCGGTGTTTACGATGGCCCCACCCCCGCGTTTACGCATTTCAGGTATGGCCGCCCGGCAGCCATAGAACACGCTGTGCAGGTCGATATCGATCACCCGGTGCCATTCTTCCGGATCAAGATCGGGTGTCTCGGCGAATGCCCCAATGCCCGCATTATTGACCAAGATATCGAGACCACCGAACGTTTCAGCCGCCGATGCCACCATCTGTTCGACGTCAGACCGGTCCGACACGTCAACCCGATAGAAAGACGCCGCCCCATCCGGCAATTCTGAAACCAGCGCATTACCAAGATCGGCATTGAGATCGGCCACCAACACCCTGGCCCCGTCTTCCACCAAACGCTTCACCGTTGCCGCCCCAATGCCGGAGGCACCGCCAGTGACAATGGCTATCTTGTCTTTGAATCTCATGGCTATTTCCTTCGATCTTGTTCTTATCACCGCCGGTATGCACCATGGTCCTGGAAAGAAAAAGGATTGTTTTGCCGGACACGGGCCAACTGCGTCACGAAATGTGCAATGATGACCTTACAAACATCTCGTCACTCAGACTGTAACAGAGGAACAACGATATGACCTATGTGGATGCGTTTGTGGCGGCGGTTCCGACAAATAACAAAGAGGCGTATCTTCGCCATGCCGAGATAGCGGCAGACGTGTTTAAAGAATTTGGCGCCCTTCAAATAGCGGAATGCTGGGGGGACGATGTGCCCAAAGGTGAGGTGACGGACTTTTACGGCGCCGTCAAAGCGAAGGACGATGAATCCATCGTATTTTCCTGGATCACCTGGCCGGATAAAGCAACCCGAGATAACGCGATGTCTAAGGTCATGGAAGATCCGCGCATGCAGGAAACAGACGCGGCCATGCCCTTTGACGGTAGCCGCATGCTACTTGGCGGTTTCGACATGATCTACCAGCGGGGAATTACATAAATTTGTTACGTCGCGGAAATCCTTTCGGGGGCAAGCGACCCGCATTGCCGCGTGCGCCCAGCCAATCGCGTAAATCGTCAAACACCCGTTGTCGACCGCCGGTATCGATCACCGTCAATCCATCTTCCAGATCGAAGGTAATGACATCGGACAGGCCGCCATCTTTGTATTTCTGAAGTTTCACGCCGCGGCCACGGTTCATTTGCGGCAGATCTTCGGTTGGGAACAGCAGTAGCTTTCTGTTTTCGCCGATCACCGCCACATGGTCGCCACTGGCATCGGCGCAGGCCTGAGCCTCCACCCCGCCGGACACATTGAGTACTTGCTTACCACCCCGTTTGGTGGCGATCACATCTTCTTGCGCCACGACAAAACCATAGCCGGATGATGCGGCGACGATCAGTTGGCCTTCTGGTTCGTAGACAAACAAATCCACAATGTCGTTGGTTTCATCCATATCGACCATAAGGCGCACAGGCTCTCCGTTGCCGCGGCCGCCGGGCAGCTTATCACAGCCCAGCGTGTAAAACTTACCATTGGTGGCGAATAGAAGCAGCTTGTCGGTTGTTTCCGTATACAGAACGAAACGTGCTTTATCCCCTTCCTTGTATTTAATATCGCTGGTTTTTTCCACATGGCCTTTCATGGCGCGGATCCAGCCTTTTTCGGAACAGATGACGGTGATCGGCTCTTTGGGGATCATTTCTTCGAAGTCGATAATGTCGGCTTCCGGCGCATCCTCGAAGCTGGTGCGCCGTTTACCCAATTCAGTTTTCTGACCGAATTTGGTTTTGATTTCCTTCACTTCTTCGGCAATACGCTGCCATTGCAGATCTTCGGATTTGATCAGCGCTTTCAGGTCCTTCCGTTCGCCCTTCAGCTTACGGTCTTCCTTTTTGATTTCCATTTCCTCAAGCTTACGCAGGCTGCGCAACCGCATATTAAGGATCGCTTCAGCCTGTACATCCGTCAGCTCAAAGGTGGCCATCAGCTCTTTCTTAGGCTCATCCTCCTCACGGATGATACGGATCACCTCATCCAGATTGAGATAGGCCACCAGATACCCGGCAAGTACCTCGAGCCGATTTTCTATCTTGGCGAGTCGGTATTTACTGCGCCGAACCAAAACTTCCTGCCGATGATCCAAAAAGGAACGCAGCACCTCGTCCAATGGCATGACGCGGGGCACACTGTCCGCATCCAGAACATTCATGTTAAGCGAGATGCGTGATTCAAGGTCTGTCAGCCGGAACAGACTTTCCATCAACATGGCCGGTTCAATCGTACGGTTTTTCGGCACGAGAATGAGGCGAATATCCTCGGCGGATTCATCCCGCACATCGTCCAGAAGCTGGAGTTTCTTTCCCTGAATAAGATCGGCGATCTTTTCGATCAGCTTTGCTTTTTGGACCTGGTAGGGAATTTCCGTGACCACAATCTGATAGGTGCCCCGGGGCAGTTGCTCCACCTCCCAGCGGGCCCGCACGCGGAAACCACCGCGCCCCGTACGATAGGCTTCCAGAATGCTTTCCTGCGGCTCCACCAAAATGCCGCCGGTAGGCAGGTCTGGACCGGGAATGTGTTTGACCAAGCTTTCAAGCCGGGCATTGGGTGTCTTGATGAGATGCAGCAGCGCATCGCAAACCTCCCCCGCATTATGTGGGGGAATGCTGGTGGCCATGCCCACCGCGATGCCGGACGAGCCATTGGCCAACAGATTCGGGAACGCGGCGGGTAGAACAACCGGTTCTTCCGCATCCCCATCATAGGTCTCGCGGAAGTCGACCGTGTCTTCGTCAATCCCTTCGAGCAGCGCCTCGGCCACTTCGGTGAGGCGCGCTTCCGTGTACCGCATGGCGGCGGCGTTATCACCATCAATATTGCCGAAATTGCCTTGCCCCTCGATCAGCGGATAGCGCACGGCGAAATCCTGCGCCAAACGCACCAAGGCGTCATAAACCGCTTGGTCGCCATGCGGGTGGTATTGACCGATGACATCACCGACCACACGCGCGGATTTTTTAAAGCCGGAATTTGGATCCAGCTTCAATTGGCGCATCGCATAAAGCAGGCGGCGGTGCACCGGTTTTAAGCCATCCCGCACATCCGGCAGGGCCCGTTGCGTGATGGTGGACAGCGCATAAGCAAGATACCGTTCGCTTAGCGCACGGGACAAAGGGGCGTCCCGAATATCATCCACTGCCGAACCGTTCGCGGCCATTCACACCTCACACATATTTTTTAGAAAGCAAACAGAGCCAATAGGTTAAATCTGATTCGAGGCCCTTTTGGGGAGAGAATTAATTGGCACCAACCGAGGCATTTCGCTGCAAAAGACCCAGGAAATGCTGCCGCGTTTCCGGCAAATCCACTTGATGGGGGGCCAATACGTGCCGGGCGATAAAATATTCGGTCATACGAAAGCCATCCAGCACATCTTGAGCCGTCGGATCCGCGTTCTGAGAGGACAACAAAAAACCGGGCAACGGCAGCATTTTATCCTTGTAGGCCGCCCCACCCTCGCGGCTGACCGCGCGGCCGCTTTTGGGCGACACATAGATCAGGTCTTCCGTCGTGCCAGTGGCGGCACAACAGGAAAAATCAAGGCCAAACCCTAATTCATTGATCAGCGCCAATTCCCACCGCACCAGTAGCGCGGGCCAAACGCTCTCGTCTTCCACCGTGTCCAGCCAATAGGAAAGTCCATGAAAAAGCGGCGCATGGGGTTCTCTTTCGGGTAAGGCGGCCGAGGCCAAGGCGGCGACGGCGCGCACGCCCGCCAGCGCCAATGGATTATCCAGCAAGTCCGCCGCTCGAGACCGGTCCGGTTCCACCGTGAAATTTCCGAGATGTTCGGACAGGCGTGCCCGCCACTGAAGCTTCAGCGTGTTGCCCGTTTGCAAAAAACTGCGCAAATTTTTGGACCGCGCACCCCGCACCAAGCCCATATGACGACCGTGATTTTCCGTCAGCACTTCAAGGATTGCCGCGGATTCTCCATGCCGCCGCGCGCCCAAAACGATGCCTGTATCTCGCCATTCCATGAGTTACGCGTCGCTATTCCTGCGGATAGTCCAGACCCATCATCTTATACCGTTCCGGATCATCGCCCCAACGGCTGCGCACTTTCGCAAACAAAAACAGATGAACCTTGCGCCCCAGCGCCTCGGAAATTTCCTTGCGTGCCTCGGCACCGATCGCCTTGATGGTGCGCCCCCCCTTGCCCAACACTATGGCTTTTTGACTATCGCGTTCGACGAAGATCGTCTGCTCGATGCGCAAACTACCGTCTTTCCGGTCTTCCCAACTGTCTGTTTCAACGGTAGAGGCGTAAGGCAATTCCTGATGCAATCTCAGAAACAATTTCTCGCGGGTGATTTCCGACGCCAGCAAGCGCAACGGAACGTCCGCCGCCTGATCTTCAGGGTAAAGCCAGGGGCCCGACGGCATTTGGCTCACCACATAATCGAACAACTCGTCCACACCATCGCCGTTAAGCGCGGAAATCATGAAAATCTCGCGAAAGACCTCCGCCTCCCCCAACGCACCGGTCATGCGCAACAGCTCTTCCTTTTTGAGCTGATCGACTTTGTTCAGCACCGCTATCACATTCAACTCTTTGGATTTTAATGTCGCGATGATCTCGTCAATCTGAGCACTGGCTTTCTTGTTGGCCGGTGTCCACTGGGCCGCATCGATCAGCAAAATGACAAGGTCAGCCTCAGCGGTCCCACCCCAGGCGGCGTCCACCATGGCCCGGTCGAGCTTGCGCTTCGGCTCAAACAGACCGGGCGTGTCCACGAAAATAACTTGGGCGTGATCGCGTATCGCTACGCCGCGCAACAAGGTACGCGTTGTCTGAACTTTGTGGGTGACGATGGCAATTTTCGACCCCACCAATCGGTTGAGGAGTGTGGACTTCCCCGCATTGGTCGCCCCGATAATCGTGGCAAAACCACAAACAGTCCCTTGGTCGATATCAGCAGTCACCGCGCGCCGCCTTTGTCGGGCCAAATACCGGCCTCACGTAACATGGCTTCCGCCGCGGCTTGTTCAGCGCTGCGCTTGGAGGTGCCTTTTGCTTCCGCGTGTGGCAAGCCGGACAAGACGGCCTTCATGACGAATTGCGGCGCATGATCCGGCCCGGTCCGTTTCACCAATTCATAAACAGGCGGAGCCAGCCCGCGTGCTTGCGCCCATTCCTGCAACGACGTTTTGGCGTCCCGTGGAATTTCATCCAGAGTTGCCACTCTGCCGTCCCAATATTTCTTGATAAAGGCGTCCGCCGGTGCCAAGCCGCCATCCAAATAAAGCGCGCCGATCACAGCCTCGCAGGCGTCTGCCACAATCGCTTTCAGCGAGCGGTCTTGTACGAGGCGGTTTTCGCCTTGCCCAATCCGGAGGAATTTTTCCAATTCCAAATCACGCGCAATCTCCGCCAGCGTGTCTTTGCGAACCAAGGCGTTCAGCCGAGGCGCCAGCCCGCCTTCCTTTTCCTTTGGAAAGCGACGTACCAAAATATCCGCCACCACCAAGCCCAAGACGCGGTCACCCAGAAACTCCAGGCGCTCATAATCAAGCGCGCTGGTCTGTTCCCTCTGCGCCGCCGAGAAAGACGCATGGGTCAGCGCTTCGATCAATAAATCACGATCTTGAAAGTGATGCCCAAGCCGGTCTTCTAGTATGTCCAAGGGGGGCGGGTTGGCCCCGTTCTTTTGCCCCATGGGCTACTCGATAAACTGGAAGATACGGCCAAACCTGGCAGCAGGAACCCAACGCCACACTTCCCAGAACCGGGCCGTGCCGTCGGTTGAGAAAAACAGCATATCCGCGCGGCCCACCAGGTTTTCGTAGGGCACGAAGCCCACACCGTTGCGGAACGGGGGCACGCGGCTGTCCGTGGAGTTGTCGCGGTTGTCCCCCATCATGAAATAGTGCCCTTCCGGCACCACATATTCGATGGTGTCGTCCCATTCGCTGGTGCGCACATCGCGCGTGTAATAGCTGACACCATTGGGCAGGGTTTCCAAGTAACAATTGAAGCGATATTGCCCGCGCTTCATCCCGTCATCGCACAGTTTCGATTCTACCCGCTTGCGCTCGACAGCGGTGCCGTTGATATGCAGAACGCCGCTCTTCATCTGCACCCGGTCGCCCGGCAGACCGATCAGCCGCTTGATATAATCCGTACGCCCATCACTTGGCAGTTTGAAAACGATGACATCGCCCCGTTCAGGCTGCCCGGACAGGACCCGCCCGCCAAACAGGTTCGGACTCCACGGCAATGAATGCTTGCTGTAACCATAAGAAAACTTGCTGACGAACAGATAGTCGCCCACCAACAATGTGGGGATCATCGACCCCGAAGGAATGTTGAACGGCTGAAAGAAAAACGCTCGAATGACAACAGCGATCAACAGCGCATAGCCGATGGTGCGGAACGTATCGAGCCAAGCATCCGGTTCCCCTTCGGCTGGTGCGCTTGCGGGCGCGTTCGACAAGAACGAATATCCCGCATTTGCGACCGACGCCCGCGTGAACGATTTGGTCAAGGTGATTTGCGTGTCGCTCTCAATGGACTTTACGCCGTAGACTTCCGTGCCCCCATCGATCGTTATCTTACCCGCCACGGGTCCATCCACCGGAGTTAATGACGACCAATTCGTGCCCACACCCACAAGCTTGTCAGAGCCTTCCTCAATCGACACCGACCCAACCGCATAGGATTGGCCGCCTTTGCCGCCGCCCCCAAGAAGCCGGGTCAGAGGCGCCGCGATATTGGTGAGTTTGTCTTTTAAACTCGTTTCTGTGGTGACACTCAAAACTACCTACCTGAAATGACCAATTGGGGCCGTACCCCAATACCCATACCTGATTTCGTATCATTTTTCATTGGGCGGCCGGAACCGCGGAGATGATAACAATAGCCTGTGCCATCGGAAAATCATCTGTAATTGTAAGATCTATTTGCGCTTGCATGCCCGTTGGCGTGATTTTTTGCAAGCGTTCATGCGCCCCCCCGGTCAATGCAAGGGTCGGCCGCCCGGACGGCAAATTGACAACCCCCATATCGCGCCAAAAAACACTTTGGCTGACACCCGTTCCCAACGCCTTGGAACAGGCTTCCTTGGCCGCGAATCGTTTCGCAAAAGAGGCCGCCGGGTTCTTGTATTTGGCCGCCCGCGTGCGTTCCAATTCCGTGAACACCCGCAGCAAAAACCGATCCCCATGGCGCGCTAAGGTCTTTTCAATGCGCCGAATGTCGATCAAGTCGTTGCCGATACCCAGAATCATAAGCGCGGGACCTTAGGCCGAAACCTGACCGGTGGCCGATTGCCGGGCTTGGTCCATCAAGGCCCGCATGCGCCGAATAGAAGAATCGAGCCCGCCGAATATCGCCTCACCTACCAAAAAATGACCGATATTGAGTTCCGCGAGCTCTGGGATCGCCGCCACCGGCCCCACCGTGTCAAACCCAAGACCGTGACCCGCATGCACTTCCAGCCCCAATTCGGTGCCGGCCTTGGCGGCGTCCTGCAAACGTTGAAGCTCATGGGCAGCGTCATCCTGCCGACCGTCATGAACGGCATCGCAATAGGCACCGGTATGAAGTTCCACCACCGGCGCACCCAAAGCTTTCGCGACCGCTAATTGTACCGGATGCGGATCAATAAAAAGGGACAAACGAATTCCCGAGTCGATCAGCTCACGGACATATGGCGCCAGGTGATTGTGACCGGCCGCGGCATCAAGCCCGCCTTCGGTCGTCAGTTCCTCGCGTTTTTCAGGCACCAAACACACGGCGTGCGGTTTGTGCCGCAAGGCAATTTCAAGCATCTCATCGGTTGCCGCCATTTCGAGGTTGAGTGGCACGTCAATGTCGTCCACCAGCCGGTGGATATCGTCATCGCTAATGTGACGGCGGTCTTCACGCAAATGCGCCGTAATGCCGTCAGCCCCCGCTTCCACGGCCAGCCGCGCAGCGCGCAGTGGGTCCGGGTGGCGCCCGCCCCGGGCATTTCGAATGGTCGCCACATGGTCGATATTGACCCCGAGGCGAAGTTTATGATGCATCTGAACCATGGTCTGGGTCCTTTTTACGCCTGAATACCACGGCTGCCATGTTTGACAGCCGGCAATGCCGCAAGCTCCGGCGGTAGTTCATCTGGTTTAAAAGCTGGAATATTCAACTGTGCAAGCGACACCATCGGCACATCTAGCGCCGCGGCCCCACCCGACCGGTCGATGATGCACGCCGCGGCAACCACGTTTCCGCCATAAGCGCGGATGGCGGAGATACATTCGCGCGATGACAGCCCGGTGGTCACGATGTCTTCCACCATGACGACAGTTTGACCGGGCTCGAGCTTGAAACCACGGCGCAGTTTGAACTCACCGTCTTCGCGTTCGGTGAAAATGGAGGGCACGCCCAACGCCCGCGCGGTTTCATACCCGGGGATGATGCCGCCCACGGCGGGCGACACGACGATGGATGGTTTTTCATCCAACACCGTCATCACTTTTTGGGCCAACGCGGAACACAGCCGTTCCGTCCGTTCTGGATACATAAAGACCAAGGACTTATCCAAATAGATTCCGCTATGAAGTCCCGACGACAAAATAAAGTGCCCCTCCAGCAAGGCATTGCTGTCGCGGAATTCTTTTAGGACGTCATCTTCTGTCATCATCTTTATCCTCGCACGCGTTCCACGGAACTCACGCCACTTGCGGCATGCAGGGCCGCGACAATCGTATTGAAGTGTTTGGCATCCCGGACTTCGATATCGACCAGCAGTTCATAGAAGTCCGCCCGTCGATTGGTCAGTTTGAGATTACTAATATTGCCGGAATTTTCGGCGATGATGGTCGAGATGGTACCAAGCGCCCCTACCTCGTTCCCCAACACAATCCGCATCCGGCCCGAAAAGCCCAATGTGTTTTCGGTTTTGTCCGACCACGACACATCCAGCCAGCGTTCCGGCACATCGGAAAACTGTTCCAGCGTTGCACAATCGATCGTATGCACGGTGATACCGCGTCCCGGTGTTTTAATGCCCACGATGCGGTCACCCGGCAGCGGATGGCAACAGGGGGCGATATGAACCGCGAGCCCCGGCGTCAGCCCTTTGATGGCAACGGAGGGTTCGCTCGGTTTTTCCGGAAGGATCGGCCCCGACATCTGAGCGTCGCTGCCCCGTTTCATTTTTTGCGGAAACAGGATCGACATTACATCATTGCTGCTGACCTCTGCTTGGCCCACCCGCACCAAGAGGTCGTCGGCCTTTTTGACCGAATATTGTTTCATGGCCGGACGCAGACGCTTCTTGGAAAAATCTTCACCCAATTTTTCAAAGGCGCGCTCCAGGATTTCTTCGCCCAGCTGCTTGAACTCTTCCATCTTGGCATTTCGTGTGTACCGGCGAATGGCAGAGCGTGCTTTGCCGGTGGCCACCATGGATTCCCAAGCAGGCAGCGGTCCGGGGTCTTTGGTACGAATGATTTCAACACCGTCCCCGTTGCGCAGCCGAGTGCCCAACGGCATATGGCGTCCATTGATTTTGGCGCCCACACAACTGTCGCCCAGCTTGGTGTGCACGGCGTAGGCAAAATCGATGGGCGTGGCACCACGCGGTAAAGCGATCAGCTCGCCTTTAGGGGTGAAACAGAACACCTGGTCCTGGAACATTTCCAGCTTGGTGTGCTCCAGAAATTCCTCGGCACTGTCGCCGTGCTCCAACATTTCAACAATGTCGCGCAGCCACCGATAGGGATTGCCATTAGCGCCGCTCAATCCGTTGACGCGGTCCTTATAGCTCCAATGGGCTGCCACGCCCATTTCGGCTACTTGATGCATTTCCTTTGTCCGGATTTGCAGTTCGACGCGTTGTTTCTCCGGCCCAATCACTGTCGTGTGCAAGGAGCGGTAATCATTGCGCTTTGGCGTAGAGATATAATCCTTAAACCGTCCCGGTACCGCGGCCCACGTCCGATGCAAGACACCGACGGCGCGGTAACAATCTTCAACCTCCGGAACGATCACGCGGAACCCGATAATGTCGGACAATTGTTCAAACGAAATCGCCTTTGTTTCCATTTTACGCCAAATGGAAAAGGGCTTCTTTTCACGCCCTAAGACTTCCGCATCGATATTGTTTTCCACAAGCTCTTTCTTGAGAGCGCGCGCAATGCGGTCGATGATATTGCCGCTTTCGGAGCGCAGAAACTCCAACCGTTTTTGAACTGATTTACGTGCGGATGGATTTAGCTGCTGAAAAGACAAATCTTCCAGTTCCTCGCGGATTTCTTGCATCCCCATTCGCCCGGCAAGGGGCGCGTAGATATCCATGGTTTCCTGAGCAATGCGCCGGCGTTTTTCTTCCTTCGGCACAAAATTCAGTGTACGCATATTATGCAGACGATCGGCCAGCTTGACCAGCAGCACCCGCACATCTTTCGACATGGCGACCAAAAGCTTGCGAAAATTTTCAGCCTGTTTGGACGCTTCCGATGTCAGCTCCAACTGGGACAGTTTGGTAACCCCATCCACCAGCTTGGCCACTTCGCCGCCAAACACATCGTTGATTTCATCGTAGGTGGCGTGGGTATCTTCCAGCGTGTCATGCAACAAAGCGGTGACGATGGTCGATGTGTCCAAGCGCAAACTGGTCAGAATGCCGGCGACTTCCAGAGGATGCGCAAAATAGGGATCGCCCGAATGACGGGTCTGTGTGCCATGAGCTTTCATGGCAAACACATAGGCTTTGTTGAGAAGATCTTCGTCGGCGTTCGGGTCGTATCCTTTGACGCGGTCGACCAGCTCATACTGTCTGATCATGCGCCTCTACTCCCAACTGGCACCGGCCAATGCGACCCATCACCAGTGGTTGGGGCGCACCATAGGGTGCGCCGATCAAGCCGTGCTGAAAACTGGTTGGCCTTACAGACCTTCTTGCGGTTCTGGGTCAACTTCAGGTGTTGGCGGGTTTGCGGCCCGGCGCGCGGATTCTTGTTGCAGGCCGCGCAGCAGTTCCTCTTCCGTCATCCTATCCATTTGCGGCGGTGCTGTTTCTTCACCAGCTATCAAAAGCCGCATGTTGTCTTCTTCCGGCTCATCAACTTCCACATGACGCTGCATGCTGTGGATGAAATCCTCACGCAGTTCATCGGCTTTCACCGTTTCCTCGGCAATCTCACGCAGAGCCACAACCGGGTTCTTATCATTGTCGCGGTCAATCGTGAGCGCTGCTCCCGCAGACATGGCGCGTGCGCGCTGCCCGGCCAGCAAAACAAGTTCAAACCGGTTTGAGACTTTCTCCACGCAATCTTCAACGGTGACCCGCGCCATATGCTATCGCTCCAGCTATTTTGGATGAACCCGCTATTTAAGCGGTTCCAAGGGTTTTTGCAACTGCGTTATCAAGACAAAATTGGCGTTAATAAAGGCTTATCCCACTCTTTCGATGATTTTTCGGCCCCCCAGCGCTTCTAAAAGCATAAATGCGGTCTTTTGAGACACCGGATGCCGCCAATTGGGGCGAATCTCGCTAAGGGGCGCCACGACAAAGGACCGGTCCTGAAGCCTTGGATGGGGCAGCTCCACACCATCTTTTGTGGACACCAGGCCCCGATAATCCAACAAATCCAGATCGATCGAGCGTGGTTCGTTACGGCGCCGCCGCCGGCGGCCCAGGGCATGTTCCACCTCGTGAAGGGTTCTAAGAAGCAAAGTAGGGCCGAAATCCGTCTCGACTTCCACGACCATGTTGAGAAATTTGGGGTCGTCAGGATCCGGAAAAGCCTCACTTCGATACAAACCAGACCACGTTCGCAGCAAGACCCCCCGCATTTCCAATGCCCTCAGTGCCGCGGCGAACATTTCCACAGGCTCACCGGCGCGTCCTGGTCGATTGCTTCCCAAGCCAATAAAGATCAATGAGTCCTCGTTTATCTCGACAATGTGATGGATCGCGAGCCGCATTGTGACACGCGGCCCCGTCAGATTCCCCCATATATACGTCTCCATTGCGGAGTGTGTCTGTGTGACCCACCGGCCCACCCACAATGGCCAAAACCGAGCGGGGATATGGAGAGGATGATGCATTTTTCCCCCAACGAACGCGCCGCGCTTTTTTTGGATGGATCAAACCTGTTTTCAACGGCACGCGCGCTCGATCTGGATATCGATTACAAAAAACTTCTTCAGTATTTCGAATCGCGCGTGAAAGTCGTTCGGGCGCTCTACTACACAGCCCTCCCCGCGGATCAGGACTATTCCCCCCTTCGCCCGTTGGTGGATTGGCTCGACTACAACGGCTATACCGTCGTCAGCAAACCCACGAGAGAATTTGTGGATATCCACGGGCGTCGAAAGCTCAAGGGAAATATGGACGTGGATCTTACGGTCGATGCCATGCGGCTGGCCCCCCATCTTGACCACGTCGTTTTGTTTTCGGGGGACGGTAATTTTCGGCGGCTGGCGGAGGCGGTCCAATCCTCCTGCTGCCGTGTCACGGTCGTCTCCACCCTGAAATCCGACCCGCCCCTGATTGCCGACGAGCTGCGCCGGCAAGCCGATCAGTTTATTGACCTTGCCGACATCTCTTCGAATGTTGGGCGCTTACATCCGCCTCAGCACGCCCTTTCAATGGGGTCAGACCCCATTGAAACCACCCTTGAGACCGGTCATCCGGGTCCACGGGTCTTGTCTTCCAAGGGCTGACCGCGTAGGCATCGGACCGCACTTTCATCCGGACACCTCTTCCTGTGGCAAAAACCTTTCCCCCCGATCCCCCCGAACATTGCGATCTGTGCCCTCGGCTCTATCAGTTTCGCGCCGAGACAGCCGTCGATCACCCTGATTGGTACAATGGGGCCGTAGGGTCGTTCGGCGATGAAAACGCGCGACTGTTGATCATCGGGCTGGCGCCTGGGCTGCGTGGGGCGAACCGAACGGGACGCCCGTTTACCGGCGATTATGCAGGCGATCTTCTCTACGAGACATTGGGTGATTTTGGTTTTGCCAAAGGGACGTACAAGCAAGACCCGAATGATGGTTTGACGCTGAAGGATTGCATCATCACCAATGCGGTGCGCTGCGTCCCCCCACAAAACAAGCCGACCGGCGCGGAGATCAATACCTGCCGGGACTTCCTCAACGCCCGCATCGACGCCTTACCGAATCTAAAGGCCATTGTCGTTCTCGGGCGGATTGCCCATGAATCCCTGCTGCGCACCTTCGGCATTAAGCTGAAAGAACACCCCTTCGCGCACCAAGCCCGGCATGATCTGTCAAACGGACTGGCCATGTTCGATAGCTATCACTGCTCGCGCTACAACACGAATACGGGGCGCCTGACACCGGACATGTTCCGAGCTGTTTTTCAGGACGTGAGGACTTTTTTCGACGCATGAGGTGAAGGGCCTAAGCTATTGACCCATCGCCCTAACCTTTCTCCCGCAGCAGGCGCGCTTTTTCCCGCTGCCAGGTCCGGTCTTTGTCGGTCTGGCGTTTGTCATGAAGCTTCTTGCCGACGGCCAAGGCGATCTGCACCTTTGCGATGCCCCGCTCATTGAAATAGAGCTTTAGGGGAATGAGCGTGCGACCCGACCGTTCAATGGACCCGATCAGCTTGGCAATTTGCTTTTTGTGCAGCAGCAATTTTCGCGGCCGCCGCGTTTCATGCTGAAACCGATTGGCCTGTGTGTATTCGGGGATGTAGCAGTTAAGCAGAAAGATCTCACCGTCCTGCTCGGCCGCGTAAGAGTCAGCCAAGCTTGCCTGCCCGCTTCTCAAGGACTTTACCTCTGAACCGGTGAGTTGGAGTCCCGCTTCGAAGGATTCCTCGATCGCGTAGTTGTGGCGCGCTTTTCGATTGTCAGAAACCACGCGGATCGCGGCGGTTTCGTCTGATTTTTTGGCCATAATCGTTGCTTGATGCGGGCCTAGAGCAGACCCGCATCCGTTAGAGCTTGGCGCACGGCTTCTTTTGAAGACGGCGCGATTTCAGTCATGGGCAGCCGTGCGAAAGACGAGGCGAGGCCCAAAAGTTCTGCCGCATATTTGACTGGTCCGGGGCTCGACTCGCAAAACAACGCTGAATGAACCGGCATCAATCGATCTTGGATGGCCAACGCATCAGCATAGCGCCCTTCCAAACAAGCGGTTTGAAATTGGGCACACAAATCCGGAGCAATATTCGCCGTCACCGAAATACAGCCGTGCCCCCCATGGGCATTGAAGCCCAAGGCGGTACCGTCTTCACCGGACAATTGGACGAAGTCGTTACCCATGGCCCGACGTTGCAAGGACACGCGCGTGAGATCGGCGGTGGCATCTTTGACCCCGATGACATTCGGGATTTCGGCGAGCCGCGCCATGGTCTCAACCGACATGTCGATGATCGAGCGGCCGGGAATATTATAAATAAATAGAGGCAAATCAGAGGCTTCAGCCACTGCTTTAAAGTGCTCATACATGCCGGCTTGGGTCGGCTTGTTGTAATAGGGCGTCACCACCAAGGTCGCATCCGCGCCCGCCTTGGCCGCGTGTTCCGTCAAGCGGACAGCCTCTGCCGTGGAATTCGAACCCGTCCCGGCCATCACGGGCACACGGCCCGCCGCGGTTTCCACACACAGCTCCACAACCCGGTCATGTTCTTCATGACTGAGCGTCGGCGATTCGCCGGTTGTGCCGCATGGCACCAGCCCATGAGTGCCCTGTTCGATCTGCCATTCCACAAGTTTTCGGAACGCTTTTTCGTCAACCGACTTACCCCCATCTTGCGGGTTGAAAGGGGTGATCAGGGCCACAAAAGAGCCCCGGAAGCGGGTCGCTGTATCCGCCGCGGTTGACATTGATCTTCTCCAAAATTGATGAGCGTTTCCAGGTGAAGTGCCAAAATCATCCTTGGCGGTTCACCGTCCGGAAATGCGTAAAACTAATACTTAGGGCACTTTTGAAATCGTATAAAAACCAAAAGTATCCTGATGAAAAAAGGGGCCTGACCATAAGCTTGGTTTGACGCCTGTGCAAGGCGCCTGCGTTAACCAAAAAGCATTAATAATTCCAGCTGCTTAGCTTTTTTACGCCGGTAGCATCTTTACCATTCCCCTCCCTTAAAGGTATCCTTTCATCCCAACAGGGGGCCATTGTCTGCGTAGTCCAATTTTCGGTGACAATGGGTAGAGGACAGGTGTAGGCGTGGTCGCTGCAGGGTCAGCACAGTGGGGTAAATTAAAACGCTCAGCGGCGTGTGCAACGCTTGCGATCTCACTGGCGTTTGGCGCGCCGGAAATCACTCCAACCGCCGTCGCCGCCACAAATCCCACCGAAACAAAATTCGCCCCCTACACCGAAACGCGCGTTCTAAGCCGCGCCGACGAAGACCAGTTGCGCGTGGCGCTTCAACACACGCGGCGGGGAAATTGGGCGGCGGCGAAATCCGCAGCGCGTCAAATCAAAGACGAAGATGCCGCCAAGATCGTCACTTGGATCTATTTGTTGGACAAAGACAGTGGCGCCCGCTTTGACGAGATAGTGCGGTTTATCGACAAGAACCCCACCTGGCCGCGCCAATTGCGCCTGTTGATTGCTGCTGAAAAAGCAATCCCCAAAGACATGTCCGCGGCCCAGATCATTACCTGGTTTGCCGGGCGCGAACCTTTGTCTGGTGAAGGCAAATACCGCCTTGGAAAAGCCCATCTTGAAGATGGCAATAAGACCTACGGCAAGAATTGGATTATCAAAGCGTGGATCGAGCATGACTTCCGCTCCTCGCTGCGCAGTGAGATTTTGCGCAACCATGGTGACCTTCTGAAAGGCGAACCGCACGAGAAACGCCTAAGCCGCTTGTTGTGGGACCGGCAACGCGTTGCCGCGGCGGACATGTTGCCGTTGGTGAGCGAGGATCATAAAAAACTTGGCAAAGCCCGCGTTGCGTTGATGCGTGGCGAAGGCTCCATCGACAGTGCGGTTAGCGCCGTTCCTGAACATCTGCGAAACCATCCCGGTTTGCTTTACGACCAGGTTCAGTTCCTCCGTAAAAAAGAAGAATTCGAAGAAGCCCGGGCCTTGCTGATCAGCACGGATTTCGACCCGACCGGTCTGGAGAACAAAGACAGCTGGTGGTCGTTGCGCCATCGTTTGGTCCGCAGCGCCATCGATGATTTGGATTATCAGAGCGCCTATCACTTGGCACGGGACCATGTGCAAACCGAAGGCCGCGGGTATGCGGAAGCTGAATGGCTGGCCGGTTGGATTGCCTTGCGCCAACTCGACAAGCCGACGGCCGCCCTCAAGCATTTCCAAAAACTCTATGCCAGCGTGCAAACGCCCGTTAGCCTCGCGCGCGCGACCTACTGGGCTGGACGCGCGGCGGAAGCCTCTGACGACAAGGATCGCGCTAAACTGTTCTACGACTTGGCCGCGGCTTACCCCACCACATATTACGGCCAGCTTGCTGCTGAAAAAATCACCCAGGGCGATCTCATTCTGCGTTTGCCGGAAATTCCGGAAACAGACGATCAAGCCCTCCAGGCCTTCATGGATGAAGAGCTGGTGAAAGTCGTGCGCATCCTGAATAATCTGAAGCGTGGTAATTTGATGCAGTCGTTTCTGTATCACTTGGCGGATGAAGCCACCACGCTGGACCGCTATACGATGTTGGGCAACCTGGCGAAGGAGCTTGGCCATCGCAGCTTTGCCTTGCGCATCGCTAAAAAAGCGCTCCGTAAAAACATCGTTCTGCCGCAACATTCCTATCCGATCGTCAACATCCCGGATCTGCCAAATACAGCCAAACCTGCCGAACCCGCCTTGGTCTTGGGTCTGTCGCGGCAGGAAAGCGAATTTAACGCAAAAGCCCGCAGCCCCGTGGGGGCCCGTGGTTTGATGCAGTTGATGCCCGGCACGGCGCGCATTGTCGCGAAGCAGCATAAACTTCAGTACCAGGAAAAATGGCTCACATCGAACCCCGCCTATAACGCGCAACTCGGCGCCGTCCATTTGGGCGACCTAATCGACGATTGGGATGGGTCGTATATACTGGCCTTGATTTCCTACAATGCGGGCCCCGGCCGCGCACGCCGGTGGATTGAGGAATTCGGCGATCCGCGCTCTCCGGATATCGATCAGATCGACTGGGTGGAACGCATCCCCTATTCCGAAACGCGCAACTATGTGCAACGCGTTCTGGAAAACACTCAAGTCTACCGGGGACGTTTGGCCGGCGGTGACCGTCTGAACATTCCGATCATTCTTGGCGCAGATCTGACGCGCACGACCCGGTCAAATCCGGTACCGCCCTATCACCAATTGGCCGGCCTGAAAACATCCGATGTGGATTTCCCCGATGATATCGGCGCCGATTTGACGGAAGCAGGATATTATGAAAAGCCTGTGGACTTCGTTGCTGATCGGGAAGTGAACCCTGAAGACGATGACGCGTTGCCCAAGGCCGACGACAAGGCGACTGATGCGGAAGGCACCGATGTTGCCGCCCTTGACCTCACCCAGAGCGGAACCGCCAGTGACGCCTATTACGGCAATCAAACGGGATGGATCATCTCTCCGCGCCTAAAGCCGGGCATGAAGTTGCCGGACCTATCTGAGGGTGATGATGCGACGGGCGACATCGACGCTCAGACCGATGCGGATATTGAGTTTGATGTCACCATGGCCGACCCGGATGATCCGCTTACAGAACAGCTGGACATGGGCACCAGCGTCGCCACCGATACGTCTTATTCAGAGTCCGATGCCGACAGTCCCGACAAAGGCGACATCATCGTCCCGGAAACCGAATTTTTCGGCAACACCAAGCAAGTCAGCCTATTGCCGCCCTTTGCCCTTGCGAAGCGGCCAGAGAAAAAGGCGGCGTCGGACGAGGCACAAGCGACCACATCCGCAAACAATTCGGATGCTCGGCAAACGGTCATTCTGCAATTAGATACGGGCCTGGTAGAGGATGCCGATGCGCGGGCGTCATCAGGTGCGGAAGCGGATTTTGATCCGGCGACGATCCCGTCTGGGTGTAAGCGGTTTTTGTTTGACGCGGACGGCAATGGTTTCTGCGCGGATGGACAACCGCAGCCGCAGGATCGGCAGGACGCAATCGACGCAGCCCTGCCGCCAAGCACCATGTAACTGTTGTGATTCCGAGCGACGCGCCGGTTAGTGAACCGTTGCTTCGGGATCGGGTCCGCCAAACATGGCCTGTAACCGTTCCATCGCATCGCCGTCACTGAAGCAGCGTTCAAGTGACTCTGGTCCGGCATCAACAGCTGCCTGAAACCCATCTTCAATCGACCGGTTGAGCAGCCCCTTTAGCTCCGCCAACGCGACCGGCGATAATGTGCACAGATGCTCCACCAATTGTTCGACCGTAGGCCGGAATTCGTCCGGTTGGATCACATTGGTTACAAGGCCCAGCATGAATGCCCGTTCCGCCGAGATGATCCCGCCCGTGAGGCATAAGGCGCGCGCCGGCCCCGCGCCGATCAGTTGCGTCAGACGCCCGACGGCGCTGCCGCCCGGTACCAAGCCCACATTCACGCCCGGCAGGCCGAACCGCGCATCCGCGCGGGCAAACCGAATGTCGCAGTGAAGCGCCAATTCGAACCCCGCCCCGATACACGCGCCTTTAATGGCGCCGATGATCGGTTTGGATAAATGCGCCAAGCGCTCGCAGACCCGCCGTTGCTTTTCGGCCATCAGTTTGGCTTCCGGCGGTGTCAGTGTTGCCAGCTGATTGAGATCAGCGCCGACGCTAAAGGAGTCGTCGCCGGCTCCGGTGAGAACGGCGACAGATGTGGCCGGGTCCCGTTCGATTCGGTCGAGCGCCCAGATGATGCCATCGCGCACCTCATCATTCACCGCATTGTTTTCATCCGGGCGATTGATGACGATAACCGCCGCCGGCCCAAACTGATGGACCATAACCGGTTCTAAACTCTTGGCTTCTTCTTCGATGGGAATCATACGCAGATTTCACTCCGAGACAGTTGGCGGGCCCTTCATTTCAGACCTATGCCATTTTTGGGGACTGGCAACACACCGTTTCCCGGGCGCGACCATATCACCTTTTTTGGGAATGCAAGATCGACCTCGCGCCCCCACGGCACTTTGGGCCAAAATCCCAAGCTTTGGAACGATTCAAACGGAAACTCCCCTTTTCCGTGTAAAATCGAATGACTATATCTTGAAAGTGCGTCAACGAATTCCCACTTATGTATACAAATGTATACAGGGAGAGGGAAATGAAATCAGTTCCGGTGAGCGTGCGCGTTTCACCCGAAGACGCCGAATTCATCGCGTCACTCAAAATCGAAGATGCCGTCACCCCCAGCGACAAAATACGGGCGCTCATCAAGCGGGCGCGTCTGCTTGAAAGCCGGGAAAAAAGCTATGAAGGCGCCTTGTCGAGTTTTCAGGCGCAGTTCAGAGCCGTGCTTAATCAGCTGGCGCAGCACGAAGACCAGGAAAACCTGCATTCAGAGCTTGTCCGGCTGTTTCTCGACTGGCTGGTGGAAGCGGATGCATATGCTGCCGCGCCCCCAATGACCAGTGACGCCAAGACGCGCGCGGCCGACTTAAAACGTTTTGAGTACGGTGTCATGGAACGTACGCTAAGGTTGTGCGAGACTGTTATACGCCTTGGAATCACAAAGGTCGCTCCCTGCTACGACCCCGACATTGTCTCTGACAATATCGACCGCGTTCTCGACTTATCCGCAGTTGTCTCTGCATCCCGCACACGAAAGGAGAAATCTAAATGACGGAATCTCTCACCAGCCGCGTTGGCCGCCTCATCACCGGAAGCGTGAATGCGCTTGTGGATGCGCTTGAAAACGCGTCCCCCGAAACCGTGATGGAACAAGCGGTGCGCGAATTGGACGGCACCATCGATGACGTGCGCAGCGAGCTTGGCAAAGTGATCGCCAACAAACATCTCGCCACCAAAAAACTGGCGGAGAAAAATTCGGCCCACGAAAAACTGTCCCAACAAATTGAGTTGGCCTTTTCCGAGAAACGAGACGATTTGGCGGAGGCCGCCGTGTCCACGCAGCTCGACATTGAAGCGCAGATCCCGGTGCTGGAACAGACCATCGCCGAGTGTGCGGAAAGCGAAAACGAGCTGAACGGGTACATCAACGCTCTGCAAGCCAAGAAGCGCGAAATGCGCGATGACCTGAAAGCCTTTGTGGACAGCCGCAAAAAAGCCCCGACCGGTGAAACCGGCACCGAGGCGGCAGCCCCCGCCGGCCAGCGCATCACAGCCGCGGCTGAAAAAGCCATCGAAGCGTTTGACCGAACCATGGAAACCCAGACCGGCGTTGCGGGCGATGCGGCCCCGCTTGCCAATTCAAAACAATTGGCGGAACTCGATGCCTTATCGCGCACCAACCGCGTGAAGGAACGTTTGGCGGCATTGAAGAGCCAACATTCCGGCTCTTAAGGGCTGCTTTTGGCCGCAACAATATGGGAGGGATTGAATGATCGACTTTCTTCTGTTGCCGCAGAACCAGGTCTTCACCTTTGCCCTGGGTCTGATGGTCGCGATCGTCACGCTTGAGTTTGTAAGCCTGCTCATCGGTCTTGGCTTATCGGACGTGTTGGATCAGGTGATGCCCGATATTGACGTGGATGTAGACGCCGATATCGACGCTGACTTGGACACGGATTTGAGCGGCGCCGGAGGGTCTTTCGCGCAAATCCTGTCCTGGATGAATGTGGGCCGCGTGCCCGTGCTTATGCTGTTGCTCATCTTTCTGAGCTCATTTGGCTTGTGCGGATTGTTCGCTCAAAGACTAATGATCAGCAGCACAGGCTTCGCCCTGCCCGCCGTGTTCCTGTCCGTGCCGGCCTTTATTGCCGCGATCTTCAGTGTACGTGTCGGCGGCAAGGCTGTAGCCCGCGTGATGCCGAAGGAAGAAACAAGTGCGGTCTCTGAAAAAACCTTTATCGGCCGCACCGCCACCATCGTGCTTGGCACCGCGGCAAAAGGAGACGCGGCCCAAGCCAAGCTGGAAGATGCGTTCAAGCAAACCCACTACATTTTGGTGGAGCCAGACAATGCAACTGAAACCCTGCCCGAGGGAGCTGACGTCCTCATCGTGCGTCAGGAAGGCACCGTGTTCTTCGCCATCAAGAACACGCACCCCTCCCTCACCCCAGACGCCCGCTCATCCTGAGGGGCTAAACAAGGAGGAATACCCTTATGGACATACTCGCCATTGGCATTCTGATATTTTTAGCATTCGGATTGCTCATGATCATTGCGCGGCTTTACCGGCGCGCGTCGAAAGAAATCTCCTATGTCCGCACAGGTTTTGGCGGTCAGAAGGTCATCATGAATGGCGGCTCGCTGGTCTTACCCGTGCTGCACGAAATCATCCCGGTCAACATGAACACGTTGCGCCTGGAAGTACGCCGCAACAATGAGCAAGCACTGATTACCCGTGACCGGATGCGCGTGGACGTGCAAGCAGAGTTTTATGTGCGCGTGAAGCCCACCGCGGAAGCCATAGCGGACGCCGCCCAAACCTTAGGTCACCGCACCATGCAGCCGGGCGAATTGAAAAACCTGATCGAAGGTAAGTTTGTGGATGCCCTGCGCTCCGTCGCGGCTGAAATGGCCATGGAAGAATTGCACGAGCAGCGCTCTGACTTCGTCTTGAAAGTGCAGCAAGTGGTCTCCGAAGACTTGCTGAAAAACGGTCTCGAGTTGGAATCCGTGTCGCTCACCGGCCTCGACCAAACCGGTATGGAATTCTTTAATCCCAATAACGCGTTTGACGCGGAAGGCCTGACGCGCCTGACCGACGAAATCGAACGGCGCCGCAAGATCCGCAACGATATCGAGCAGGACACGCAAGTGCAGATCCGCGAAAAAAATCTGGATGCGGAACGTCAGAAGCTGCAGATCGGCCGTGAAGAAGAATATGCCCGGCTTGCTCAAGAGCGCGAAATCGAAGTGCGCCGCGCCAGCCAAAAAGCTGAGATTGCGCAAGAACAGGCGGAAAAAGAACAGGCCGCGGAACAAGCCAAGATCATGGCGGCACAGCAAGTTCAGCAATCCCAAATCACGTCCGAACTGGCCGTGGAACAAGAGCGCATCGACAAACAGCGTGCCGTGGAAACCCAAGACGTGGACCGCCTAAAAGCCGTGGAACTGGCCGAACAAGACCGCGCCATCGCCATCGCGGAAAAGTCGAAGGCTCAATCTGAAGCCCAAGAACAAGCGGACTATGCGCGCGCCAAAGCCGTGCAAGCCGAAGAAGCGGTGAAGACCTCACGCGATACGGAAGCGGCCAATCGTGAAAAGGAAATCGAGTTGATTGAAGCGGCCAAAAACGCCGAACGCGAAGCCATAAAGGTGAAGGTGGGAGCGGAAGCCGAAAAAGCCGCCGCCGCCGACCAAGCCGAAGCCATTCGCCTGGAAGCCTCAGGTGAGGCGGAAGCCGAAAAACTAAAAGCGGCCGCCGCCGAAATCCGCTATGCGGTGGAAGCCGAAGGTAAGCGCGCTATCAACGAAGCTGCCAACGTATTGTCGCACGAACAGATCGCCATGCAGGTGAAGCTGGAGCTGCTGCAGAAGATCGAAGGTGTCTTGCGCGAAAGCGTGAAGCCGATGGAACACATCGACAGCATCAAGATCGTCCAGGTAGAAGGGCTAAACGGTGCCGGCGGCAATGGCGGGCATTATGTGAACGGCGCCGCGGACGGTGCCGGCATACCGCTTGCCAATGGCAACGGAAACGCCAACCTGGCGGACCAAGTGGTGAACAGCGCCCTTCGCTATCGCGCTCAGGCCCCCCTGGTGGATAGCCTTCTTAAAGAGGTCGGTCTGTCAAGCGATGATCTAAACGGTCTTATAGATCCGTTGCACGAAGATGGCGACGAAAAGCACCACTAAGAAAAGCAACGGCCGGTGGTCCGCCCACCGGCCGTGTTGCGCATTTAATGTTACGCTAAAACTATTATACAAACGTATAATCATACACACCCCACCAAAGAGTGTCCGACCGCCATTCGTTTACAACCAATCACATAAACGAATGAGCAATAAACCACATCACTCTTTTCCAACGTCTGTTGGCGGCTCTATCATCGGCGAGGCCCCCGAGTATTTTCGTGTTACCGGCTCACGGAAGAAAATAATAGATAGACTCAAGTCCATTTTTTATTAGACTTGTGTCTACAAATGGGGAAAAGACAACAAAATAAAGCCGACCTACGTGCTCGCATTCTGGAGGCAGCCCGCGAATTGTTCACGCTGCACGGCGCCGAAGACGTCACCATAGCCGAGGTCGCGACACACGCCGGTGTTGCGCGAGCAACGGTATTCAACCAGTTTGGCTCAAAACACGCGCTCATGCATGGCGTCACCGAAGGGGTATGGGCAAATTACAGTATCCGTTTGGACCAAGCGTTAGCCGACCGCACGACGCCGACACCGTTCCTCATACGTGGGTTGTTCGTGAGTATTGGTGAGGAAATTGAAGGCAGCCGGCATTTTTACCGGTCAGTATTCCGCGAGATGTTCAAACTTTCGCTGGGCTTGGAAGAAGGTGGATCGGCGCAACGGTCACGCCAAGCAGCGAAAGACAGCTTGTTTCAGTTAATTGCCCGTGGGCAAAACCGCGGAGATCTTTCGTGCGATCATCAGCCGGAAGATCTGATCACCGCAATTAGAAGCCTGATCGACGGCACGATTTCTCATTGGCTATATGATGACTGTTCCGAACCGCTCAGTGAGCGGATGATCCGTAGCGCGGATATTTTTCTGAACTCAGTGGTCACGTCGGATACATCGACATTTGTAAACCAGTGCGCTGCAAACCCTGGCACCCCCTTCGCAAAATCATCATTTGAAAAAGCTATCGATAGAAAGTCTTAAAAAGGATCATCGGCAACGGTCAACGATAGAGTCGCATGCCAAAGACACCTCGCGAAGGTGTAGCCAAGTTCTTGTTTTCGTATCGTCATTACTAAGATTACCCCCACCCATGACAGAACAGCTTACTAAAATCATCTCAGGTGGACAGACCGGCGTAGACCAAGCCGCCCTTTGGGCGGCCCATTTGTGCGGTCTAGATATTGGGGGGTGGTGCCCCCCAGGGCGGGTGTGTGAAGACGGAGAAATACCGGCGCATCTTGAGCTTGCGGAGACACCACAAGACCGCAGCGTATTGACGCCTGATGTTCCCAGATCAATGCGTACCGAATGGAACGTCAGGGACAGCGACGCCACGTTGATCCTGTATCTTGTTTTACCGATTGACCCAGGCACAAAAGCAACGCGCACTTTCTGCCACCGCTACGACCGGCCTCTTTTGGAAGTATCTTTGTTGGACCAAAGCTCCTTGGAAGGGGTTCGCCATTGGCTGACAGAGCATCGGATCAAAGTCCTAAATGTCGGTGGCCCAAGCAAACAAATGCAACCTGGCATAGACGAGGCATCGTTTGATTTCTTAACCAAACTCTTTGCGCCCTGACAATCGCTGGTTCGTCTGCGTGTTCAGTCGAATTAATCGAAAATTCTGAGCAATCATCCAACCAAATCGAATTGTTTGTCGCGTTAGTGTTTTTGGCTGCGTCAGATCGATGCGTTTTTCAAGCTTGCAGACCCACGCCCCATCCGTTAAACGGGCATTCTTCCTGCGAGTGAATCGCATCCTAACCGAGTACTGCGTATGACGGCCCCCTCTTCCGAAAACCAATCCGCCGCTTCTCAAGCCCGAGGCTGGGCACAATTACTGGCTCGTTATAAACGGCCTGACAATGCTCGCGGCTGGTTTGAGATGGCCGTAACCGTATTGCCCTTTTTGGCACTATGGTTTTTGGCATGGGAAGCGATCGCATGGGGCTATTGGCCCCTCTCTTTCATACCCTCTCTCATTGCCGCAACCTTTCTAGTGCGCATGTTCATGATCCAACATGATTGCGGACATGGATCCTTTTTCAGCAACAAGAAGGTTAACGATTGGGTTGGGCGAGTTATTGGTGTACTGACCTTAACGCCTTATGACGCTTGGCGGCGCAACCACGCCATTCATCATGCCACCACCGGAAACCTTGAAAAACGCGGCATCGGGGACATCGCGACCCTTACAATTGCCGAATACAACGCCTTGCCATTTTGGAAACGCGTTGGTTACCGCCTGTATCGTAATCCACTCGTGTTGTTCGTGTTTGGATCGGCGTATCTCTTTGTCTTGCGTCATCGCCTCCCGCTTGGCATGTCACTGAAAGACAAAATGGAATGGGTAAGCCCCATGGCCACGAATTTGGCGATCGCCGCGGTCGTCACCTTTATGATGTGGCTCGTGGGCATTGGGCCGTTTTTGATGGTGCAGATACCCATTACGCTGCTTGCCGCTTCTATTGGCGTTTGGTTGTTCTATGTCCAACACCAATTCGACGGCACATTTTGGGCGCCGGCCACAGAATGGAATCCACATGAAGCGGCCGTCCAAGGCAGCTCTCACTACGATCTACCAATGGTGTTGCGGTGGATGACGGGCAATATCGGCGTCCACCATGTGCACCACCTGTCGAGCCGTATCCCTTTCTACCGTTTGCGACAGGTGTTGCGCGATCATCCAGAATTGAACAATGTGAACCGTTTGACCTTATGGCAAAGCCTGCGCTGCATCCCCTTGGCCTTGTGGGACGAGAACCGGCAACGTCTGGTGTCGTTCGGCACCGCCAAGCGCACCTCACACGTCAAAAACTAGACTGGAAAACGGGCGCCGAAATCTTCTAGCTCTACGCGCGCCGCATTGGCGACAAAACTTACCGTGTGATACGTACCGGCAAGCGCCAAAATTTCAAGCTGCTGCTCTTTTGTCCAATTGCTCTGAAATTTTGGAAGGGTCGCTTCTGAGATCGTACCCGTCGCACATAACTCGTCAATTGCTTTGACCAACAACGCCTCTTCAGCATCCCAGCAGGGCGCCGTGTCATCGTGCAGATAGGTGGCGGCCACCTGCTCTTCTGATAGTTTCACATGGGCACTGAACGCGGTCACATGCACCCCCCATTCGTATTCGCATTTGTTGTTCGCCGTAACACGCAAAATGACGATTTCCCGCTGGCGCATGGGTAACGGGCTGTCGGCATCCAGCAAATTGGGCACCGCTTTTGTGAGAAATCTCAGACTGTTTGCAAATGTCCGAAACAGCTTCAGGAGATAGCCGTCAACAGTCGGGTATTTCCCAAGAATGGCCGCAATGTCTGACGAATAGGGTTCCGAGATTGGTTTTAGAATATTGGTCATACCGCCTCATCGTGCTACTGTTTATGTAGCACATAGATATGCTACATTTTCTGTAGCGTCAAGGAAGGGATGGCACATGAGTAAAAAAGTCGGATTACCAGTCCGCGGGTCTACGACCGGCCGCCCTGTCATGGTGCTGTTCGACGTGCTTGGTCAACGTTGGACCATGCGCATATTGTGGGAATTGCGTGATGGTCCGCTCACCTTTCGCGCGCTGCAGGATCAATGTGAACAGGTGTCGCCCACTTTGCTCAATGGCCGGCTAAAGGACCTGCGTGACCTGTGTCTGGTGGACCAGGGCAATGACGGATATGTGCTGACCAAATGGGGGGCTGAGTTGGGGAAACAGCTTGCGCGCCTCGATCAATGGTCTGAAAAATGGGCGGCGGAATTGCCGATGACGAGAGAATAGGAACGCGTCGTACATGGCAGACGACATTCAGATATCCGATTATGACCCGGTTTGGCCCAGTATGTTTGAAGCGGAAAAAAAACGTCTGGAAGAAGCATTGCCATCAAACCAAGTCCTGGACATCGAACATTTCGGCAGCACGGCGATCCCTAACCTGCCGGCCAAACCAATCATCGACATTTTGATCGCCGTCCAAGATGTGGCGTCCGCACGCGAACGCTTCGTGCCGTTATTGGCGGATCTTGACTATGTATTCTGGGCAGATAATCCGAAGACGGACCGTTTGTTCTTCGTAAAAGGTATGCCGCCTTATGGCGAGCGTCGTACGCATCATGTGCATGTGTGTGAACGCCCAAGCGAACAATGGACTCGATTGTTGTTTCGCGATTACCTGCGCACACACCCCGACCTCGCGCAGGAATATGCCAAGCTTAAACGAGACCTAGCGCAAGCACACCAACACGACCGCGAGGCGTATACGGATTCTAAGGGAAATTTCGTCGATAGCGTCATGGCGCGCGCAATCGCGGAGAAGAATAGAGCCTAGGCTTCCGCGACGGCGCGTGTAATCTTTTCCTCTTCGGCCAGAATGTCAGCAATCAACCGCCACGCCACCGGGCTTACACCGATACCGATATGAGTGGTGTTAATCGCGACATTTCGAGCTTGGGGATTGTAGACATCCACCGAAGCCTGCCAGGCGACAATACCGTCAGACTTACTGTAAACCGACGTCACCGGCTGATTGAGCCCCAGTTTGTTGCGCTCATGAACTTCCTGGTCGATCCAATCGAGGTCAACACCTTTCTGGAACGCATAGAAATCACCAAGTGCGGTATATTTCGGTCCGCCAACAATTGGTGTCGCCAACGTTATGACTTCGGCCACGCAAGAGTCCCATTGACGGGCAACTTCACGAGCAATGACACCGCCCAGGCTCCACCCGATGAGTGTGATTTTTTCTCCGTCCAATTCGGTGTGTAATTCCTGGATGCGTGCGCCGAACAGGCCGATGTCTTCTTCCACATCGCCATTGTTACTGCCAAGCCCCCAGGGATAGACCGTGTAACCCAAAAATCTCAAAAATTGCACCAGGGGCAGAAGGGACAACTCACCCGCTAGATATCCCGGCGCTAGGGCAATTGCCCGCCCATCACCACGAGGGGCATTTGCCAACTGCGATAGGCGTAAAAGAAACTTTGGTCCCTCGAGTGGCGTTCGAAACTCGCGCAAAGTGCCTAAGAGACCCGGACGTTCTATATAGGCTGGCCGTGTTGCACTCATCCCGTTTAACTCCGTTATTCGACTCACGTATCTGTACGGATCAAAAGCGTCAAAAGATCAATACAACCCAAAAAAAACAAAATTTGCCATGACGAGGATAAAGTTCATTAGGAATTTGGGGTAATCTTATTTTCGGTAAGCCGCGAGTTTGCCGATCCATATCAACGATCTGTGAGCGGTTTCACCTTTGTGTTCTGAGTTGCGTCATTGAGCATGTCATACTTATAGGAGCACACCCCTTGCCCACAGAACGGCGACTTCTCACATTCGTCAATGAAGAGTTGAGCGATGCCATCCACGCCTACGCCAAGCAAGAATGCACGGAGATGCCGACAGGTCGGCTGGTCAAACTGACCGTCTTGGACGACGGCGATTACGCGTTCAAGGCCACATTCGTGGATGATGCGAGTGACACGCGGGCGAGCATCCATTTAACGATGTTTTTCGTGACCGAAGCGCTCATCTATTTATGCATCGAGCGTAAAATACCCATCCCTCGGAGAGGCATCAAAAAAACGGAAAAATTTGGCGACGGCGTGGGTTTAGAGATCTTGGTTCCCGACTAATCGGTCGAAATCGGGATCTTGGCGTGCGGAACTGCATATTTGCGCAACAGAATCAACAAAATTGCATCATTCTATAGAGATTGGATGGATCAGCATTTAGTATACTTACCAAAAGAAAATAGCCGTCTTGACGACGTGGAGAGGAATGAGGGCCAAAATGAACATTTCCCCGAACACCAAACAGATGGATGCGCGCGCCGCCGCTTATGCAGAACCGCTGGAAACCTTAGATCCAGCGCAGCCCGAACTGTTCCAGCAGGATATTATGTGGCCCTATTTTGAGCGCCTGCGCAAAGAAGATCCGGTGCATTTCACCCCGGACAGCCTGTATGGCCCTTATTGGAGCATCACGAAGTTCAATGACATTGTGGCGGTCGATACGGACCACAAGACATTTTCCTCGGAACCGCGCATCACAATGCTGCCGAAGGATTTTGTCCAACGCGAAGACGACATGCGCACCGGTGGCATGTTCATCGCGATGGATCCGCCCAAACACGACGTTCAACGCCTGACCGTCAGCCCGGCTGTCTCTCCGGCCAACTTGAAAATCATGGAGCCGCTTATTCGGGAACGCGCCGCCGGTATTTTGGACGGCCTGCCCATCGGGGAAGAATTCGACTGGGTTGATCTGGTGTCGAAGGAACTGACCGGCATGACTCTCGCCACCTTGTTCGGCATGCCCCAGGAAGACCGGCGCAAACTTTTGTTCTGGTCGGACGTGGTGACGGCCACGCCTGGACAGGGCCTGGTGGAAACCGAAGAAGAAAAACATTTGCACTTTATGGAATATGGCGCCTACTTCATCGATTTGTGGAACAAGCGGGTTAACGCGGACCCCACCGGCGACCTTATCTCCATGCTGGCGCATGGCGAAGCCACCCGTGGCATGGACCAAGGGGAATATCTGGGCAATGTGGTGCTGCTGACTGTTGGCGGCAACGACACCACGCGCAACACCATTACCGGTTCGGTTCTCGCGCTTAATCAGAACCCGGATCAATACGACAAGCTGCGGAAAAACCCGGACCTGATCCCGTCCATGGTATCGGAAACCATTCGCTGGCAAACGCCATTGGCGTATATGGCGCGCCGCGCCACCCGCGACGTGGATTTCCAAGGCAAGAAAATCCGCGAAGGCGACAAAGTGGCCATGTGGTATGTGTCCGGCAACCGCGACGAAGACGTGATCGAAAATCCCAATGACTACATCATCGACCGGGAACGCCCACGTCACCATGTGTCCTTCGGCTTCGGCATTCACCGCTGCGTGGGCAACCGCTTGGCGGAATTGCAGCTCAAGATCATTTGGGAAGAGATCATGAAGCGCTTCCCGGACATTCAAGTGGTCGGTGAGCCCAAGCGCAACTACTCCACCTTCGTGAAGGGGTATGAGCGCTTGAACGTGGTGATCCCAACGCGGAACTAGGCCAGGTTTCTACTGTCGAAACGGCCAAGGGAAAAAGTTGAAGAAGCGTCTATTGATCGGCTCAGAAACCAGGCCGATCAATTGTATGACGTATGCAATGCACCCCACTATCACTAGAGTGCTAACAGAAAAATCAGGCCACAGATTTAGCATATCCGTCGGTTCGTTAGCGAAATAACGCCCAAAAAAAGATCCGAAATCAAAACACACCTGCAGGACCACTCCACACACAAAGCCTCCCGCTAAAAAAAAAGAAATTCGCGCGCCCCATCCTTTGATCTCTGTACTGACGAGCGCGCCCCAGTTTGCTGTGAACCAGAGTCCGAACCCCAAAAGTGACATAAAGGAAGCCACAGCCAATGCTGGCGGTTCCTCAGCCCCAGGTTCCCCGAGTAGTGAAAACGCGCCCATAGTTGTGAAAAAGAAAGCAAACGCAAACAAGGAACCTAAAGCGGGCTTAAACGTTGCCATTGCCAGAATTCGTGGCCAGTCATTTCGCTCGCCATCTAATTCTTCGGCAGCTTCAACACTCCGACCCCGCTGGGTGTTGATCATTTTTAGAAGACCGCGCCGCCATTCCGGCCATAGGAAAAGCCCCACAATAGCCATCAACCATGAGCCGAACGGGCCCCACATCAGATAATGCCAGTACTTGGGCTTGATGACCAATGATGCGCGATCATCGACAAATGAAATACGCAATCCCGTGAAGGTTTCTTCCACGTCTAGAATCGCCTCGTCAAGTTCGCACCCTCCAGGTTCTGTGCGTTCCCCTCGCGGAACGTCTAGTTTAATCGGGCGACCCGACAAGTCGAGTTCATCAATAGCGCGCCGGCGTCCGACATCCACATAAAGGCGGTCCCCCGCTATCGCGATGCAATACGTGCCGCCTCCCGACCCCACCGGAAAGTTCAGAACAAACTCACCGTTTGCCGTGTATTTCTGAATTCGGGCAGCGTGTATCAGCGCAACGAACAAATGCCCGTCCGGCGAAACGGCAACATCTTCAACTTGCGCAACGGGAAGTTCAATCTCAGCTGCTCGTTCTCCCAAGCTGCCGAACCAAAAAGGTAAGAAGAATCCTGCCGTGCCAACGACAACGAGAAATGCGGATACAATTCGGATGAAAAGCAAGCCTACCCCCTTTTAGACTGGCATTCCGGCAACTGAGTTACTTATGGCTGCAAGGGGCAGGAATTACAACACTTACAATTAGCTGGTTGACGGACCGATCCGTCCATCCTCATAGCTGAGAGTTATAAGCGTGCTGGTGGCACTTTGCGGGTCCAGCACGTTGTCCACCACGCGCGCCTGTGCGGTCAATGCATTGTGATTCAGGTCGCACAGAAGGTAGCCGTTGCGCCGGTTTTCGAAGAAGAACGGGCGGCCATAGCCGGCATAGGTCGCGGTTTCGGCTTGATAACGCTCATCCCCGCCCCCGCCGGAGGAAATGGCGGCGCACACCAGCTCGTTTGCGATCGGGTCGCCGCCGTCGGCGCGCACCAAAGATGTTCCTAAGAAGGCATGGATATCGCCGCCCAGGAGTGTGGGGTTTGTCACGGCCTTATCTAAGATCAGGTCAAACACGCGGTCGCGCGCGGCGGGATAGCCGTCCCACCGGTCAGAGGATGTGAGCGTCACCCCCTCTTCGTCGACGCGCTGAAACGGCGTGAGCTGGGTGCTTTGTACCAACATGTTCCATTTGGCCCGGCCAATGCCAAACCCACGGGCGAGCCAAGTTTCTTGAGTGCCGCCTAGAAGGCTTCGACTTGGGTCGGTGACATCGCAGGACACCCAATAAGGCGTTGCGCCATCTTCTTCCCGGCACGGATGATCATCCCGGTATTGCCGCGTGTCCAGCATGTCGAATTGGACCAAGTCTCCGAAAAGGGAACGTTGATAGAGCTGCATCGCGCCATTGATGGGCCGGGCGCGCCGCCGCAACGGCATATGTTCGTAATAGGCTTGATAGGCCGCCCGCCGCCGCGCCACATACGCCTCCCGCGTGGTGCCAAATGGCGTGTGGTCGCCGCGGTAATCGTTCACCACTTCATGGTCGTCCCAGACACTGACCCACGGTGCCGCGCCATGAGCGGCCTGTAGATGGCGGTCCGTTTTCGCGGCGGCATGAAACGCGCGATAGTCATCCAAGGTTAGCGCCTGCGGGGCCGGTGCACGCCGCGCGGGCATGGTCCAGGGACCTTCGTAGATATAATCGCCCACATGCAGCACCAGGTCCGGCGCTTGCGCCGCCAGATCGCCATAGGCGGCATAGAAACCTTGGGTGTAGCTTTGGCAGCACGCCACGGCAAAGCGCAGCGTGTCGAGCGCCGCGCCTATTTCCGGCGCTGTCTTTGTCCGCCCCACAGGGCTTACCGCGTCCCCCACAAAGAAGCGATAGTAATAGTCCTGCCCCGGCTTAAGACCCCCCACCTCCACATGAACCGCATAGGCCGATTGGGGCGTGGCGGTTTCCACCCCCGTCCTTACAATGCGCCAGAAGCGCCGGTCCTCGGAGATTTCCCACCCGACACGGATGAGCGGTGCGGCAGGATCAACAGGCTCGAACGGTTTCGGCGCCAGCCGTGTCCATAGGACAACGCCGTCGGAGATGGGATCGCCCGAGGCGACGCCCAGCGTGAAAGGATAGTCGATAACCCCTTGTCCGGCGCCCGGCCGCCCGCCATCGCACCCCGCCACAATGACAGAAGCTGCGCAGATGGCAGAGGTGGACAGAAAGGAACGACGGGTAAGGGATTTTTTGTTGATCAAGATATGTTCCTTAAACGGCAATAGAGAAGTCCCGTTTCGGAACTTCTCTACCGCGCTTACATTGAAGTTGGATGACAGGGCCTAATACGCCAACGTCACCCGCCCGCCATAGAAACGCGGCGCCCCCAGATGTTCCGCGGTGACGATGAAGTCGGACGGGATCAACACATAATCCTTGTCCAGAAGGTTCGAGCCCCACACTTCCGCTTTCCAGCGGCCATCCGCGGCTTGTACGCCAAAACTCGCCCCCAGCAAGCCATAGCGCCGCACCCGCAGATCGGGGTCATTGGTGGCGCCGGTGAAATAGCTGTCCGTGAAGGTATAGCTTGCATTGGCGAACAGCTCAGACTGGCCGTTCAAGATCGGGAAGATCCCGTCACCCGACACGGCAAACTGATGGCTTGGCGAGGAGCCGAGTTCATTGCCCGTATTATCCGTGCCCCCGGGGATGGGGAAGCTGTCATAGTCGGTATCCAGGAAGCCGTAATTGGCATTGATGCCCAGATAATCGTTGAAGCGATAACCGCCTTCCACTTCCACGCCTTGGATCGTTGCTTCGGCCGCGTTCAAAATCGTGCCCACAAAGTTCAGGGAATTGAACACAAACTCCTGCTTGTCCTTGTAGTTCTGGCGGAAGAAGGTCACATTGCCGTAGCCGCGGCCATCGGCAAAGCGCGTCTTGGCGCCAATTTCGTAGGACAGGATGGTTTCTTCCTGGAAGGGGTCCGTGATTTCGTTCAGTGCATCCGCTTCGGTGTTAAAACCCCCGGCGGTAAAGCCTCGGGACAGATTGCCGAACACGGTAATATCTTCCGTGGGCCGATAAACCAGAGACACGCGCGGTGTGAAGGCATCAAAGGTTTCGCTTAATCCACTGGCCAAGAAGCTTGCGCCCGGCGACAAATTGTTCACGAAATTCAACGTCGCTTTACGTTCTTCGATGGTATAGCGCACACCGGCCGCCAGATCGAGCTGATCGGTAATGTGCAGCGTCCCGTCCACATAGCCCGCAAAGGCATTGGTTTTAACGTTCTGGTCGAACACCAAATCTTGGATGACCGTGCCCGAGCCGGACGCAAAGCGCTGGCGTTCCACCACGCGGTCCGAGTTCTCATTCAGATAGAACAGGCCGGCAATATAATCGAGCCGATTGCCGGGCTCACTGACAAACCGCAGCTCTTGGCTGATCGTCCGCGGATCTTCGCTGTCTCGATCCACTTGCTGGAAGGCAAAGGGCAACAGCGAAAAGCTCAACCCGTTAAAGCTAAACAGTTCGTCGGACTGGGAGGCACGCACCCCCGTGATCGACAACAGGGATCCAGCGTTGAGATCGTAAGAGATGCGTGCCGAACCGCCATAAATATCGCGCTCGAAATCCTGGTTGAGGCCCAATTCCGATGTGCGCCGGTCGCCGTCATCACCAATAGAGGTGGAGGACAATGTGCGTCCGCCATTGCGGTCATTGGTGAAATCCGCCGACAAAGTGATTTCCAATGGGGCCGTCGGGCGCCAGCGGATGGCCCCGCGCACGGACGTACTTTCCATATCGTCTTGTTCTTGTCCCGACAAACGGTCAACGCCGTAGCCATCCCGCTCGGAGCGCGAGAAAGAGATCTTCGCGGCGACATTGTCCGTCAGCGGACCGCTTGCCAGCGCGCGAATTTGATACGCATCGAAATTGCCGTAACTGCCCTGGATCTTTGCTTCCGCTTCCTCGAAGGACGGTTTCTTGGTGGTCAACACCACGGCACCCGAGGCTACATTGCGTCCAAAAAAGGTACCCTGTGGGCCGCGCAGTACTTCGACGCGCTCAAGGTCGAATAATTCCAAATCGGCGGACGAAAACCGCGGAATATAGACCTCGTCAATATAGACGCCCACAGGTTCACTTGTCCCAATCGCGGACAGGGTATTGGCGCCGCCGCGAATGGCAAAAATCGGTTGGGTATTGGTGAAGGACGAACCCAGAAAGTTCGGCGTAAACCGCGACACATCCTGGATCGAGGTGATGTTAAACGCATCCAGCGTATCGCCATCAAACGCACTGACCGCCAAGGGCACGTCTTGCAGATCCTCTTCCCGTTTCTGCACGGTCACGACAATGACGTCGAGGGGGCCATCGTCCGGCCCCGCACCATTGCCGGAAGTACCGGACGTACCACCCGCTTGCGCCAGTTGAAATTCCGTATCGCCCGTGGCCATGGCCAAGCGGTCGGGTGTTGCCACCGCGATGGTTCGGTCATTGATGTACCGGAATTCAAGCCCGGTGCCCGCCAGCAGCGCACGGAAGGCTTGTTGTTCCGTATAGGTTCCATTGAGAGGCTGGGCGGTCATGCCGGCCGCATCCGCGCTGTACAGGGCAATCTGCTTGCCGAATTGTTGCGCCAGGTCATTCAGCGCCTTGTCCAACGCTTGCGCCTCCAGTGCGACATCCACCTTGATTGTATCATCTGCCGCAACCGGCATGCCCGTTAACGCTGTCGACAGCGCGACGGCGCTGACAATGCTGAATGCCAATTGGCGAAATTTCCGTTTTCGATTTGGCGCGACGCCCATTTCAGTCCCCCGTTTTAAGACTTTGACACCTTTGTCAGTCTCGTCAACGCCGCCCGCTGGGAACGGCCTTGTCTCAACCCCACGCCTCTAAAGAGGGGCCAAGGCCCCCGAACTGGGTATCGATTCTTAAAAAATTCACATTTCGCGCCCCACACACCTGCTTTCACGAAAAAAACCGGAAACTGTCAAAAAAGTGATACCCAATTTTGCGCCCCAGCCCCTCTTTAGTATGTGTCAGTATATTTGGGGCGGTGTGCCCCCGACGGAGCTATGCGAGCGCATGGAACAACGGCCATCAGCAGGCGAGCGAGGAGCGCGTCCGGATCTCGATCGGATGTTTCGGGACTATACGCCCACGCTGCTCCGCTATCTCACCTCTCGGGTGGGCAGTGAATCCGAAGCGCGTGACCTTGCGCAAGAAGCCTATCTCCGGCTTACGCGGGTCGCCGACGGCGATCTCATCCGCCACCCCGAAGCCTATGTGTTCCGAATTGCCGCCAATCTTGCCAATGAATTTCTCCTCAAACGGCGAAAGGCCAATGAAACCGTCGAACTGGACACGGTGCTGGAAACAGGGGGCGATGGCGATGCCGCCGCCTTCGAGAAACATCTGGAGGCACGATCTGCCCTGCGACAGCTCGAAACCATTCTCAACGACTTGCCGCCTCTTTACCGGGCTGTTTTGTTGCTGCGCCGGCGGGATGGCCTGTCTCACGCGGAAATCGCCCGTGAGCTGAACATCTCGCCCCATACGGTGCATCGTTACCTGACCCGCGCCTTGGCCTCGTGCCGGGCCGCTTGGACGGAGTGAATAATATGAAAAACAATCACGCTCTGAACACTCAAATCGTGGAAGAAGCGTCCTCCTGGGCGCTTAAGATTGAAGACGGCGCGCTTACTGCCGGCGACAGGGCTGACCTTGCTGCTTGGCTAAAGGCATCGCCCGTGCATGTGGAGGAGCTTTTGGTGGCAAGCGCTCTTCTGGCCGGTCTCGCGCATGTGGACCCGGACAAAAAGATACTCATCGACGGCATCCTGGCGGACGAAGGCGCGGACGTTGTTTCCTTCAACAGCACCGCGACCGACCCCGCACCAACGCAACAGCCACTGGCGTCGTCTGATCCCAAGCGGGTTCCGGCATGGGTCCCCTATCTGGGCGGATTGATCGCCGCATCCCTGCTGCTGTCCGTCGTCTTGGGGCCGTTGTCGCCCCTGCTCTATCCGACCACAGCGCAAGAATATGCCACCATGCGCGGGGAACAGCGCACCATCACCTTGGCCGACGGATCGCTGGTTCATATCAACACTAAAACGCGGTTGCGCGTGAACTACCAAGACGATGTGCGCGCCATCGAAGTATTGGAAGGCGAAGCCTTGTTCGATGTGGAAAAAGACCCGACCCGTCCCTTCCGGGTCACGTCCGGCACGACTGTCGCCGAAGCCTTAGGCACCAAATTCAATGTGCGTCATTTCGGAGATGACACGGAAGTTGCCGTCATTGAAGGGCGCGTGGCGGTGGCACCGATTGACAAGGTGATCGCCCCACCTGTCTCGCGGTCGCCGATCGTCTTATCAGACGGCGAAGAAGTGACCCTGTCCGAAAACACCGTGGCACCGCAAAAAACGAAAACGGACATCGCGGCGTTGACCGCCTGGCGCAAACGCCAGCTGGTGTTCGAAGGGGACGCCCTGTCCGACATTCTGTTCGAATTCAACCGGTACAATAAAATTCAATTGATGACATCAGACGATGCGTTGGCCAAAGAAAAATTCTCTGGCGTGTTCGACGCCGACGACCCAGCGTCCTTTGTCGCCTTCCTGAAGCTTGCGCAAAACGTTCACGCAACCCGGATCGGAGATGACATACAGCTCTACGCGGAATAGAAGCCGCTAGTTTGGCGTCTTGGGTGACAGCAGCAGCAGACGCCCATCGCTCCCATCTTCCAGCACATAAAGAAGGCCATCGGGCCGTTCTTCGATTTCGCGCACACGTTCGTTCCATTCATACCGGGCGGCTTCCACGCCACGGTCGCCGTTCAGGGACACCCGCACAATCGCGCGGCCCGCGAGACCGCCAATCAGCGCATCGCCCTGCCATCCGGTAAACGCCAAGCCACGATAGATGACCAAGCCCGCCGGCGCGATGCTCGGCACCCAGGAAATGGCGGGGGCGCGATACAGGTCCGTCGTTTCGTGATCCGGAATGCGCCGCCCCGAATAGTGACGTCCATCAGAAACAAGCGGCCATCCATAATTCTCCCCGCGGACGATTTTATTCAGCTCATCCCCGTGACGTGGCCCCATTTCATGAGCCCATACAATGCCGTTTCCGTCTAACGCGATGCCCAGCGGATTGCGGTGACCGAGCGACCAGATCTGGGATTGAACCTCCCCCTGTCCTACAAACGGATTGTCGTCCGGCACGGTCCCGTCATCCTTCAGGCGGATGATTTTGCCCAGGCTGCTGGCTCTATCTTGCGCGGGTTCGCGTTCCCCGCGATCGCCGGACGTGATGAACAAATATCCTTCTGTGTCAAACAAAAGGCGATGACCATAGTGACGAGAGGTGCTGCCCTTAGGCGTTTGCGTCCAGATCCGTTGAATGTTTGACAGGGCACCGCCGGTATCGGTCAGCGTCAGCGTGGCGGACTCGGCCACCGCACCGGAAAGCCCCCCGTCCCGTTCCACATAGGACATGTAGATGCGTTGGTTTTCCGCAAAATCCGGATGAAGAATGATATCGCCAAAACCACCCTGCCCGCGCGGTTCCACGGTTGGCACGCCCGAAATCTTCCCAAGCGTCTCGCCGGCCGCCGAAAGAAGGAAAACATCCCCCCCTTTTTCAGCCACCAACATGCGTCCATCAGGCAACAGTGTCATGGACCATGGCTCATCAAAGGTGTTCAGCACCTCTGCCGTGACAGTGGTGCCATCATTGCCGGAAATGTCGAAGGTTTCAGCATTCGCGACGCCAGCGGTTAGAAACAGTAATGAAAGAAAGATGCTCGCGGTCTTCATGTGCCACCCTCTACTTAACATGCCCAATAACCGACATGGAATTTAAGGGGACATAATCAAGTCTGACGCACGAGGTCTAGCCTGTGTCTTCGCTCAATCTCATACAGTTCATCGCACAAAATCCATTCAGAGCCCCCCGGTGGTTGGACCGCCGACTGCGTATTCATCGATTGACCAAGAAAAACCTAGGGACGGGGGTACAAACCCCGTCCCTCGAAGGCGTTGATCTCGTTCGTTAGATCCGTCTACTCCGCGGCGGCAAGTACCCCGGTTTCGAGAGGGCGCTCCAGCGCCGCCCAATCGATTTCCGCATCGGAGGCCGCATTCTCATAATGGAGCACACCCAGGGCCTCGAATTTCGGCCGGACCGATTCGGTCAACAGGCCGACGCGCTTCAGATTGGGGATCATGCGTTCGAACAAGAAGTTTCTGAACGCTCTCCCCCCTTCGGAATCGATCCCGATGCGCCGTGCGTCTTCCCGGTCAAAACCGAATTCTTCCTCAACCGTGGTGGAGAACAAGCGTTCCCGCATAACGGCACAGGCTTCGTAGGCGAACTGCGCCCGCTCTTCGATTTCATCTTCCGGCAAAGCCTTGATCCAGTCCTCCAGATAGTTGACGCCGAACGCCACATGACGCCCTTCATCGCGCATCACCAACGTAACGATTTGCCGTAGCAAAGGATCGCGCGTGGTTTGCGCCATGGTCTGAAAGGCCGCCAGGGCAAGGCCTTCGATCAGCACCTGCATGCCGATGAATTTAAGATCCCACCGTTCGTCGGTCAAAATTTTGTCGAGAATGGCCTTCAAACTTGGGTTGACCGGATATTCGACTTTGCACCGTGTACGGAGGTATTTGTTAAACACTTCCACATGCCGCGCTTCGTCGAAGGTTTGCGATGCCGCGTACAGCTTCGCGTCATAGGTCGGCGCGCAAGTGACCAATTGCGAGGCGACCATTAACGCGCCTTGTTCCCCATGCAGGAACTGAGACAACACTTGCGACAGCGACCGCCAGGCGAACTCGTTTTTCTGTTCCTCCGACATGGCTTTGTAAATCGGATGATCCGCATAGGCGTTCAGGCCAGGCTGAGACGGCCCCTGGGACTTGTCGAAATAAACGTCCCAATCCACATCCATTTCGGCGTTCCAGTTGAACTTTTTGCCCAATTCATAGAGCCGCTTAATCTTCTCGTTGGCGGCTTCATAATCCCAATTGTAGGAGCCGACGAGTGGCGTGCTGAAAATCTCGCGAACCACTTCCACGTCTTCGGGTGAGAGCTGATCGGACAGCTCGCCCGGGTCGTCGAATGTGCGGGGCTCGGTTGGCGGTTGGCTGACAATCCTCATTTCCATGGCATTTCTCTCCATTTTCATTGGTACCGGAGTGCCAGACTAAAAAATGACGCAGGCGTCATCTTTGATCTATGACAAATAAGAGGAAAAAATTTGGAATTGGACGGAAAAAGGTGATGCACCATTTCAATCGTTGGTTTTGGCCGGGATTCCGCCGAAAATTCTTATCGAGGTCCTATGTTTGCGCCCCTGCCTTAGGAAAATGATCGAAATCGCCAAAGCTGTTTTCAAATTGTGACTGGTGTCACAGAATGGCGCTTGGGGAACTTATAATCTTTGGTTGTGCGTAAAGGGGGGAAAAATGATCAGTGCTGTTTTCCTTATTCTCCGGTCGTTGTTAGGGGCATTTGCTGTCATTTCATTGATCGACGCTTTCGTGCCCTGGGACGTAACGAGCTGGTTTGTGGACTGGCTGCGCTATCCCATTCTCCAATGGGATGATTTCAGCGCTTGGGTCTTCTCACTCATTCCCAATTTGGAAATTCCACCATTCGAACGCAGCATTGTGGCGGCCATGCTGCTCATCGGCACAACACACGCAGCCGGATTGTTTCTGGAAGAGGACGCGGACATCCGACAACTTTTCGGCGCCGCAATTGTGGTCGGATATGGTCTGTTCGTCGCGGCCTCCGCCGTGGTTTGGCAAGCACCGGCAGAGCCGGAGCCAGCATGGTTCTGGTCCGAAGTTTTCTTCATATCAGCTATGAGCGTGGTCGTTTGGATCTCGTCTCCCGTGGCTACCACTTGGCTTTATGCAACGACGTTGGTCATGTTTGTTCTGAATTATGGCCTGCTCCAAATCCCAGAACTGCCCGGCCCTCCGGCGTAACTAAGCGTCACTCCCAAGCAAGCAGGGTCAGCAGAAGTATTGGGTGAGGTCATCTGAAAGGTCATGGCGACAGCGAGCATCCCTTTCTGTTAACGCGCTATGATCTGGATTGACGATGACGCCTGAGAACTTTGTTCCACTTTGGTGCATTCTCTAGCCGTCATCCTCACGCGCTCACGCGGGGATCCCTGGGCGGCTTCTCATATGGCGACGATGTGGCCTGCCGGGTCAGCATGGCACTGACAGGAAACAACACCTGCATCACATATTGCGTCAAAAACCGCCTTCGATCAGAAAATGTGATATGATTAGTGAAGAGGGAGGCTTTTGGCAGAGGACACGCCAATGGCTTCAAAGGCCGCTCGACAGATAGACAGTCATTATGACCGTCCACGCCCACGGCAGGTGGGTGATATTCCGGAAAACCAGACACCCAAAGCCTATAGATTGCCGGGTCGGCGCGGCCTCAAGGCCGCTTGCCCGGCATTGACGATGGTTGAGGCCCCCTTTGCTCCAAAATCGGATCAACCCCATGCGCCCAATTGTGTGCAATACCCAGCCGGCCCACTCCCCCGGCGCAACCCCCCGAACACGATACCCTGGCGGGTGACTGGGAGGGCGAGTGGGCTGGTGGTACCTCTAAAATTGGATCAACCCCATGCGCCCATCCGTCTGGCGCGTGGATTACCCGGCTGCGCCGCCAAAATGACGGTTTACCGGCAAATGACGAAAAACGGCGACGTCCCCCTTACTCACCACGTCATTGCCCGTCTCCAGTCCGGGCAATCCATTCGGCGGCAATGCCCCAAAGAAATCGCTGGCCAAATCACCTGCGGTGCCATATACAGACCGGCTGCGCTGGACCGAGATGATCCGCAGCGCCACCACTGGACTTGGATCAACATCATGTCGATGCGCAGTTCTCACACCACGCGCTCGCACCTTGCCGATGCTGTATGGCTGGATCCCTGGAAAGCAGAGATCTGGGCCCTGTTGAAGCTGGGCGGACCGCTTGTGGCAACGCAAGTCACCCAATTCGCCATTCTGACGGTGGACGCCGTGATGGTGGGCCGGCTGGGACAAGCCCCCTTGGCCGCCGCGGCGCTGGGCACAACTGTATACTTTTTGGGATGGCTCGTGGGTTTTGGCCCTGTCTCGGCCGTGGCGCCTGTGATCGCGCAAGCTGTTGGCGCCCGGCCGAACCGGCGCGCACGCGTGACGGTGGCCGTGCGCATGGGCATTTGGGCCGCCTTTCTGACCGCCCTCCCCATGGTGATCATTTTTGTTCTGTGGTCGGAAAATATATTGAGGTTCTTCCAACAGCCTGAAGACATTTCAGCGGCTGCCGCCCCCTATATCGCCTATTTATCCCTGGGCTTGCCTTTCGCCTTTGCTCTCATCGTGATGCGCAATTTCGTTTCCAGTCTGAGCAAACCAAATTCGGCGCTCGCCTTTGTGGTGTTGGTGACGGGACTGAACATTGTGCTGAACTGGATGTTCATCTACGGCAATCTTGGCGCGCCGCGCTTGGAACTGGTGGGGGCCGGTGTGGCCAGCGCCTTGGCCAATTGCATCGGCTTCTTTGCATTTTTATCTTGGGCGCATTACAGCAAAGCGTTCCGTCATTTTGATTTGCTGAAAAATTTTTGGCGGCCCCATTATGGGCAATTGAAAGAACACTTTGTTATCGGCCTGCCCATCGGCATGACCGTCGCCTTTGAAGGCGGGTTGTTCAATGCCGGTGTGTTCTTGATGGGAACGTTCGGTACGGTCTCCCTCGCCGCGCACCATATCGCCGTCAATGTGGCGTCCATGACCTTTATGGTGGCCTTGGGCCTGTCGTTAGGGGGCGTGGTGCGTGTGGGGCTTGCAGCAGGGGCCGGAAATGCCGCCGGCATTCGGCGCGCGGGTTATGTGACCATCTTGGTGGCAGCGTTTTGCCAAAGCCTGTTTGCATTTTTCTTCGTGGTGTTCCCGCACGCGATTATCAGCATTTATGTGGACATTCATGACCCTGAAAATGCGGTGATGGTGGCGCAAGCGGTTATCTTCTTGAAGATTGCGGCTTTGTTCCAAATTTTCGACGCCATTCAGGTGGCGGCCGCCCATGCCTTGCGGGGGCTGAAGGACACACGCATCCCCATGGTGTTGGCGGGCTTTAGCTATTGGGCGGTGGGTTTCCCCACCTGTTGGGTGTTGGCGTTCAATACCAACTTGGATGGTGTGGGCATCTGGTGGGGCTATGTGGTGTGCTTGTTCGTGGCGTCTATTGTGATGACCCTGCGCTTCTGGCTGCTGACACGGGAGCCGGTGCGATGACGGCGGCCCGCATGACCCTCACCCTTTTAGGGGTGCTGTCCGTGTCAGTTGCCTTTGCGTTTCTGTTTGCGCCGCGTGTCTTTGTGTATTGGCCGCAGACTTTCGGACCTGACGTTCTGTACTACACCGGCCCAGAGCAAAAACTGGTGGCGCTGACCATTGATGACAGCCCGTCTGGTGAGGAAACCGACCGCATTTTGGCGGTGCTGGACAAACACAATGTAGCAGCGACCTTTTTTGTCATTGGCGTTAAAGCGCAGATGTATGAAACGGTGTTGGAGCGAATTGTGGAAGGCGGGCACGAAATCGCCAATCATGGGTGGGACGCCACACCGTCCATTGACCTTGACCATGACCGGTTCGCGCGGGAGCTTGCCCGCACGTCGGAGCTGCTTGGGACCTATGCGCCCAAATTTATGCGCCCCGCCTCTGGGCTGTACACCTCCACGATTGTGGCAGAGGTAAAGGCGCAAGGCATGCAGACCGTGCTGGCCGATATTTACCCCGCCGATACGCGGATCCATTCGCCCGCGTTTTTTGCCTGGTATTTGGAACAGAATGTGCGGCCCGGCTCCATCATTGTGCTGCATGATGGGGGCGATGGCACGGGCCGCGGCGACCGCACCGCCGAAGCGCTCGACCGGGTGCTCCCCCGGCTAAAAGCAGCGGGGTTTGAGTTTGTGAGTTTGAGTGCTTTGGTGGCCCGTTCCCAAGGTGGCGCAAAATGAGCGCCTCCCCCAAACGCCCAAAGCCGCGACTGCGGCTCGCCCGGCCAGGGCGCTCCCGCGGAGGACATCGCGTTGCGATTGTCCGCGAGCGAAATAGTGGCGGAGACGGCCAGTCGCAAACCCTTTTAAAACAACGCCCCGTTCCGACTCTCAAGGCGGAATGGAACGTAAACAAAACAGGAAAAGTGGGAACGCTCGCTAACCGTTCTGGGGAGGTTTGAGATGAGCTGGAAAGCACTCTCTATCGATAAGGCCGCATCCTGCTTCCGTGACGTACTGGACGGCAAGCTGGAAGTTAAAGCCCTAACAAATTGGGAAGATGTGTTTGCTGGAAACTGCGTCTTTGACGTCGGTAAGTTTGAAGTGATCATCTTCAATGACTGCAATGAGTTCGACTACGTTGACTCTATTCGATACGGCGGATCTGTAGCTGGATACGATCAGCTTTACCCCCGCGACGACTATCGTGGTGGCATTATGAAACCGTTCACAAAGGAAGAATGGAGCCGCTTAGAAAGCATTTTCGTCAATGCAAAGGTACTAGACACCCCCAAGCGCGGTGGAGGTGGGGGATGAGTGAAGTTAGCGCCAGCCAAATGGAGGTTTTGTTTCACACATTGGGGCTGAATCAAGCCAGGCAATCATACCGGAATCGCTTCGTGACTGGCGAGGCGCACAGGCGAGACGACGATCTGAAGGCCTTGGTGAAGATGGGTCTAATGGACGTGCAGATCAATAAGTTCCCAACAGGAACCCACAAAATCTATTTCGCCACTGACGACGGAAAGAAATTAGCTTTCAAGGCGCATTTAGAAGCGGCGGCCCCTAGCCCCGCTGGAGGTGAGTAGGTGGACAGAAGAGGCGCCCCCGCGCGCCTGAAAGGAGTGGATGAATGGAATGGCGTCCTGCTAGAGTATTTGACGCTGAATATCGGGATGAAAATGGGACTTGTGACGTGTGGATCGATCACCCCGTCCAAGGGCAATATCGCGTTGTCGATTGCATGAGAGACCCTGCTAACGATACACTTTTAATCTCAAGGTCTGGGACTGAATTCATTCAGATCCGATACATGACCCACTGGGCCTATTCGCCGTTGCCGCCCGAACATTCATAAACACCTTAGCGCCCACATGGCCGCAGGCCTTACAGCGGAGCCTCTTTTCCAGCTCCGATATCTCCATGTCTAACGGGAGGGTGTGAGGGTCTGCATTGTCCACGATCTTGTGGCAGCCTCTATTGAGGCATTCGATGTTGATACGGTAGTCACTGAAATCTCGGAGGGTCGGCATGAAACCGATTGTAACACTGATTTGTTGTTTGACGTTCTTCTCAATATCAGCCGCCACCGCAGATATTGAAATCAAAGTCGTGGACGGCGATACGATCTGGATCGGCGATGAAAAGATCCGAATCCTAGGGCTTGATACGCCCGAGACCAACAATCCCGAATGCCTGGCCGAACAGATGCTGGGCGAACGCGCAACGCTCTATCTTAAGCGCTGGATTGATGAGGTGAAGGTGGTTAGGAAGGGGCTGGAGAGGGGCAAGGATCGCTATGGACGCACCTTGGCCGAAATCTATGTTGGTGACGAGAACGTTGCCGAGCGGTTGATTGCCGAAGGCCTCGCGACCACATATGACGGTAAGCAGACAGATTGGTGTGGAGATTATTGACCGGTCTTACGCACCCGTTGCTCAAGGTCATTGACCCTGATTTCCAGGCGGTCGATTTCCCGTTGAAGCGCCGCCTTGTCCTCCACGGCCTCGCGTGATGTGTACCGGTCGTTTGTCGCCTCACGCAGTCTAGACACCTGAATGGTTAGTTGGCTCATGGAGCTTTCCACAACAGCCAGGCGAACGGACATGTTCTGAGTTGTCAGCCCAAACCAGCCCAACAGCGCCGCGATGATGATGCCAATTATCGTGTTGAAATGACGTTCAAAATTCGCAAAACGCGGCTCTGTTTGCGTATCGGCGTTACTCATTACAAAACTTCTCGTACTTGGTGTTGTGCTTTTCGATCTCGCGGCGTGTTTCCTCAGTATCCTTGGAAGAGAACGTCAATGGCCGAAAACCTGCACAGGCGTCAATCTCGTCTGTACGGTGAGTTCCGCATGCGCTCACGAAGCTCGTCATCAGACAGAGCGTCAATATCATCTTCAATCTGGGCTGCATCCGTGATGCGTTTGAGTTTTTTCTTAAGGTCTTTGTTTTCACGTTTCAGCTCCGCAGTTTTGAGCGCTCGTCGAACCTTCAGCCAATGTGAGATCGGCGACCAGACCCACAGGATGACCGCCGACGCAACACCTCGTATGATTCCCGCGATCATTGTTCCGCGAGAAACTCTGCCTTCGCCCTTTCGTAACGGGCGCGGGCCTCTTCAATCTGAAACCCTTGCGACCGCCAATACTCAATGAGCTCTTCTTCGGACAGTTCGCCTTTGTAAAGAAGTTCCAGGCTGTCCCGAATGAATTTTAGACCGTCCAGCGTTACTGAACCCGCAAATGATTTGCCCAGGCTATCGCGCTGCGAAACAATTACACTCAGCAGGCCGATGACAAGTTTATGCCACATTATTCCACTTCCTCTCTAAGGCCGGTTAGAACCTCGATGTTCTTCTTCACAATGAGAATGGTTTCCTTGTTGTTCGGCGGCGAGGGCTGTGTGCACACAGGCCCGATCACCTCGATCGCTTTGTCGGCAACGGCGATGTGTTCCACCGTCAGCTTTTCTTGTTCGATCAGCGTGGCGAGAACGTTCAATTCGAATTCATAGACCTCGCAATACTTCAGTACACTGTCCGTCTCTTTAAACGGGTCAATCCGCTCTAGGGTGTCGGTTATGGTTTGACACCCGCCCAATAAAAAAGCCGCCATGACGGCAGCCATCAGTCCAAATTTTCGCATGTTTAATCTCCGTTTGATTTCTTACCCAATGGGGTGTCTGTCATGGCTCTCAAGGCCACGTTGCCGGCAAGCCACGCCGCCTGTAACTGCGCCTCTAGGGCTGTTAGTATTTGGTGCATGCTTGCTTTTTCTGCGGGGACAACGGTTTGAAGCTGGTCCACCACAAACATGAGGAGAAACAGCAAGACGTTGTATCCAATGGTGCGCCAGCCTTTCATTGGCTCAACCTTTCTTGGGGTATCCAGCCCCATCTGCTTTCTGTCGTGCATGAATAATTTGCGTTCGGCGGCCCTGCGCCTGATAAGGCCCGGGATTTCGACAAGCTTCCCGTCAACCTTTCCCTTTCGGAACCATTCAAGAGCTTCACCAGCGGAGGCGAACTCTCCGCGGTTCAACCGCTTGAGCATGGTGGACTTGGCGAACTGTGTCTCACCGATGTTGAACATGAGAGACACAAGAGCGGAGTACTCGTTCTCGGACAGTTCTACGGTAACAAGCTTCTCTACCGCTTCCTGCGCCCAGTGAAGGTCTTCCCGAAGAAGTTCGTCCGCCTGCTCCTCAGAGATAATCTGTCCTTCGACAACATTCTTGGTGTGGCCGTATCCAATGGTTAGAACACCGACAATGTCTCGATAGGCTTCAAGCTCTAAACCCTCAAACTCTTTTAGAATTCGAAGGCCGGCTTCGTTGATGTGTCTCACACTTACCGTCTTGGTAGCACCGCGCGCCAGTCCACTTTGGACGCCGTCTTGGCGTCTTTTACTGTCGTAGCTGCGTCAATGTTTTTCTTCGCCGTCTGGCGCTTGTTCTCAATAGTGGCGGCGATATCAATCCACTGATCCGCCGTATCGACAATAATTTGGGCGACCTCTTTTATCGTGTCCGCGGTAATGGAAACTTCAGCATCTAGAAAAGGATACTTACCAACAGGAATGTCTCCGGTCTCTTGAACCGCCACTTTCGCTTGCTCCCACTTCTGCAGATACACCATGTTCTGCCCGAACCCCGGCGTGATGAATTGAAGACGTACCTGCTCAGCGTTTTCGTCAACCAGCGCCTTAAGCGCCGCTTTCTCTTCGGGAAGGTTCACAGGTGCATCGCTAACGACAACGCCGCTCGCAATCAGCCGGCGATAGTCCTTGTTTCTCGGATCTACGGGGATAAACCGGCCACCTGCCTCAATGACTGTCTTTGTCTCGTCTGTGTATTGTGCCATCTAAAGCTCCGCGTCTGCGATCCACATACCGTTGAGTTTCGAGGCGTTGTCGACTCCAAGACTTGACGCCGCGATGTTAAATTGAGCGCCGGATGCGTTGGTTGAAACAACCGTGGCCGCGCCGTTGTAAGCCGTGCCAGAACGGGTGTAGACCCACTGAGAACCCGTCGGCGTCCCCGAAACCGGCGCGTAAAGCGTCACCGAAGGTGCCGCCACCATTTCTTGCGGCCAAAAGAGGAAGTATCGAATTTCTGAGGCGGACTGTGCGTAGCCCAAATCGAAGCTATCGGCGACTTCCGAGGCGGGGGCGTCGTCGTAGGGGAAGTTTTTGGAAAAGTACCGCTGGCAAAGAGCTAAGTCTTGAGCAAATGGCCGGGGGTAATAGGTTTGGGCGCTTTCGCCGCTCACCAGGTTCACGTCTGTAATGTACACAAGATCCCCAACCGTCCCGTCTGAATTATCGATCCAAATAAACACTGCCACATTGGTTGTGGACGCCGTATCAATGGAAATATTCTCAATACTGAAAGTCTGATAGCTGGAGGTAAGCGTTAAATCACTTGGTGTGTTTTCGTATGTCCAATTCGCAACGAGGGTGGGGTCTGCGCCCTCCCCGTTCCAGGCGCTCACAACGTCACTGGTAACCGTGTCCGCTGTACCGTCCCAGGACAGAACCGCCGCGCGCAGCTTGTCCACTGTCGCATTAGAGCCCCCTGCACGAGCCTTAAATGAAAGCGAGCACGACCCCCCAATAATGGCTTCGGCATTGTTAGCCTCGATAATTTGGAGAAGGCCTGCTTTCTTACTGGCAGTTTCAACATCTAATTTACAAGCTGAGAAAGAACCAACAGGGACTGTGGTGGTTTCCTGAGAAACGTCTACCGCATCATTTCCATCGGATAGCAACAACCACCTATCCAAGAGATATGTGTCGTCATTGTTCGCAATGTTTGTGGTACTGTCGAACGACGTCCCGCGCTGGGCTATCATGAAGCCGCCGTTGAACAGGACGTTGGGCACGGCACTACCGCCGCCACCGCCTCCACTTACAGCAGCCCAGGAAACGTCTGTTCCATCTGACTTAAGGTATGTATCAGCCGCCCCTATAGCGAGCCTAGCCGCTTCCCCGCTGGAATTGCCATAAATAATATCCCCGCGCGTTGTTATAACGCTGGAACTACCGCCCCCAAGGACAATGTGAAACACGTCGTTGGTCTCATTGTAGGTGAGGAGATAGACGCCATTGAGAGCAATATCACCAGCACCTATTGCGGAACCATCAGATTTAACAATGGTTTTTGCCGCTAAGCTGTCTACTGCGAGGGTCGGTGCTGAACCTGTGTTCGCCACATGCGCCCGAAAAGCCAGCATGCCTATGTCTGCAAGGGCCGCATGCAGGTTATTCGTCGTCAGCGTATAAGCGGTGGCCGTCCCAGCGGTGACAAGGTTTCCCTGTCTGTCTTCATAATCCCGCGCTATTGCGGCCATGGCCTCGCGAGCAGCGTCATTCACGCCAGAGGCGGGCATATCCTCTGGGAAGCCGTCGGGCGCAGGAGCGCTATTGCCCGACGCTGTGGTCGACCATTGTGCAATGTTAGACATTTAGTTACCGTGTCGTTGTTTTGGAGATGCCAATAAGGAGCGGCCATGAGCAACGCCGAGCCTAAAAAGTACACCTGGTTCGAGATGGCCAAAGATGCAGCCATTGTTGTTGCCGCCGCCGGGGGAACAGTTGGTTTTATTTGGCTAACGCTGTCTCCAGTTGTAGATGTTATTCAAGAACGATGTGGGACAGGGATTCTCATCCAGCCTGTAATAGAGGGGTGTCTTGTTGACTCACAGGAACGTCCTCAGGATTAACTTCAGCTGGCGGATCAAAGGCACTTGGCAATGGGGGCAAAGTCTCCAGCGCTTTGTCCAACCTTTTGTTAAACGTCTCGTTTTTCATTAGCCGGTTCATTTCCCGAACGAATTCGCCCTTGCCGGATTTGAACGCCCGATCTAGTCTGTTTTTAATAGTGTCCCCTAGAGCGTCTGGGTTACGCTCTAGCACACTCAACACCTCAGCAGGCCGCCGGTTTCCTTGTTTCAGCTGGTTTGAAACATACACACCCGTCTCAATGATTGTTGCCCTGCGCCCTGCATTCCAAACTGTCTCCCCGAGAATTGACAGGGTATGGGAGTTCGTCATCTTGCTTCCCGGCTGCCCTACCCGCCCCGCGCCGGCTAAGGCAGAAAGAACACCTAACTGTAGGAACGTTCCATACTTGGCGTTCTGGCCTTCTAATATTTGGATTGGACTCTCTGTGTTGAAACTCGTTGCTGCTGCAATCGTTCCGGCTAGCGCGAGCCCCCAAGAAGTAATCGATGCACCCGCTGTCCGCCCAATAGAAGAGGCAATGAACAACGAACCGCTACCTAGAGCCTGTCCGCCTGCGCCAAACATAAGCCCTGCGACCGGGTCCCCACCCGCTTCCTTTTGTAGCGCCGCAAGGAAAGCAGCTTCAGATCCCGTTTCCGCTGCCCGCTTTAAACCAATGGGGAGTTCTCGCTTAACCGCATTCATTGCACTAGGGGGAAACGCCATAAAACTTGTGGGATCAACGCCCTTGTCCGAAAGTCGCTGAGCGTTCGCCGTCACTGAATCCCCTCTTGCCGAGCGAATGGCTGCGTTTGCTCTAACATTCGCTTTCGCTCGAGGAGCTCTCAAAGCCAACAAAGCAGCAACGTCAGCAACCCCCCTCCCTACCATTGTAGCGAATGGGTGGTTTCTTTCATCGTCGAGCGTCTTCTCAAGAACCGCTTCTCTATTCTTCTTGAAGCGCTCCCCGAATGCAGGGGGCCGAAAGCCCGCAGACATAGTCTTAAACTGATCGGCTAATGTCATCCCGCCCGCAACGATGTCGCCTCCGCTTGGCGCCGCGTCGCTGAACTGTCCTGCCTGCCGAAACGGCGCTGTGTTCATAATATGCTGATGCCCGCGCCGCGCATTCTCCAAAAAGCTCGATTCTTTACCCACCAGCGGGTCGATCACTTCCTGAGCCGCTGCGGACGCTAGAGCCGGAATGGTAGCTGCTGTACTTGCTAACGCGCCGGGGAGCTTCCCGGGGAGCTCTAAGGCTCTTAGGCCCAATGCTCGTGCTCCGGCATTCCCCTCAGAACCAGTCACGACAGGCCTCTTTTGATGCCCCGGGATGTCTACTGTCGGAATCTGCTCAACAATTCTACCGCCAAGACGCTTCGCTTTTTCGCCGAAATTATCAAAGAAACCCTCTGGTTCGGACGGAGATATCAACTCCATTTCGCGTTTGCGCCGGAGCTGTTCGACCTTGCCGTTTAGTTCTAAAGCTGTCGGCTGTTGCTGGCGCTTCTTGCGAAGACGTTCAACCTTTGATTCTGTCACTACTCAAGGCCTAACTGCTGGTCCAACCACTTGTCGTATTGCCCCGCCAAGCCTTTGTCTTGAATATCTTCCGGCTCCACGCCCTGTAGCAAGAACTGTTCGAACTGATCCGGCCCTTCGTTCGCTTCAGGGATGTTTCTTGCGCGGTTGAGTTGATCGACAATTAGCCCCTCAAGAGCACCCGTATCGACGTCGTCGAGATCTTCGATCCCATTTTCCTTCATGGTACGAATTATAGCGAGTGTTTCCATCGCCACGTTTGCAATCTTATCTGCGCGTTCTTGATCTGAGTCTGCTGAAGAGAACTTACTTTCCTGAATCAAGCGAAGCAGTTGGTTCGTCTGTTGTGAGCCGAAGCTCTTTGCGGCGATCAGGGCTACGCGGCTACCAACACTGTTTATGGCATCTTGTAACTGAATGACTTCACGTTGCGCGTTTTGCTGGCCGGGAGCCAGAGCCTCTTTTGCTTCAGCAACGACAGCGCGCGCACTCTCGGCTGGGCCTTGAAGTAAATCAGTGCCTTGGAACATTGGCCCAATCTCTGAAAGCCTATTGGAGTGTTTACCGACTTGTAGCAAATCCTTCGCCAACGATTTGATACCGCTGACTGCGCTAGCCTTCTTCTGCGTGGACTCAGCTCTGTTTTCTTCAAACTCCAAACCCTTCAGACGCATATCTTGCTGGTCACGAAGAATTTGCGTCTGTAGAGCCAACGTCTTCAGTGCGTCCGTACCGTTCTGCCCCTTAATCCTTGATAGCTGCGCCAATCCTTCCGGTGTTCTTGGAAGCCCCAAAGCGTCCAACATCGCAATGTCGTTGGGCACCCTTCCGCCTTCAGGGAAGAACTTCCGTTGCAGGATCATGCCCGCAATTTCAGGATTGGCCGCGTTCATGGCCGCAAACGTTTCTGGATCCAGACCTTCCGGCAACAAGCCAGAATTCGGATCCGACAGTTTTTGCTGAAGCATTGCTTGTGCGCGGCGCTGTTGTTGTTCCTGCTCAAGCCTATCTCGGATCAGCTGGTTCCGGCCCCGTTGTGCTTGGCGTTGAGACGCATAGCCAGCGGCTTGCGCTAAATTCCCGCCTAAAGACTGAGGTGTCGTGGACGGAGCGGAGGCCTGGAGCAAGCCAATTGACAGATCTGCTAGCGGGCTATTAAGCCCCTCATTTATGTGGTTCGATACTCGGCCTAGCAGGCCGATACTCGGCTCTTCCTTAGGTCCGCCGAAAATACCAAGCATTATTCACCCGCCCCCGAAAGGGACCTCACCCTATTGGAGATCCCACTTAGATCATTGCCGCGGGCCCCCCTCAACGCCTCCAGCAATATTTCCAAAGCATCAGGGCTAATAGCAGGCGGTGACAATATTCCACCGAATGGCATTTTCGGCTGTCCAAATAGCTCCTTGATGGCCGGCGGCACGGGATCAGGCATAGGCTGCGTTAAAGGAGCCCCAAACTTGATATCGTTGCCAGGCCTTCCGCCAATGGCGATGCCGCGGTTCGCTAGTTCAGCCATTTGCTGCCGCCGTAAAAACTCGGCCTGAGCTGGATCTAAAGTCTGCTGCGGGACAATCGTCATTACAGGCCTCTCTCTGATTGAAGCGCTCTTAGAATTTCTTCCAGCTCTCTGTCCCTTTGCGCCGTTCTTACAGCGTCCATAGACTGCCCCATGGCCGTACCTAGGCCCTGTGGCTGTGTAGAGGGCTGTGAATTCGCGATAAGGTTCATGGAGAACTGAGCCAGCGGATTGCCCAACCTATCGCCAACCTTTGACAGGAACCCAGGCTGGGCCTTCGGCATGGGGTTCATCGGCACGTCACCGGGCTGTTGCTGTAGAGGTGGCAAAACACCGTCCGGAATAACCGGCAAGCCGTGTTGAGGCGGTGGCATGGGATTGTTTGCCAAAGGGTTCGTTTTATCCAACATGGGTGCGCTGTTCTTGAAAAGCCCTATCAATCCGCCTGACATAGTTCCTCAATCCTGCTTTCCAGTTGTTCAATTCGCTTGTTCTGTTCCTTGATAATGCCAAGAGACACGCCCAGAACATCCAAAGCGTTGAGCTCGTTCGCATTACCCACGCCGAACGCCGCATGGAAGTCTTCAGCCAGTGCGCCAACGTGTTCGTCTTGATCGCCGTACTCGCGAAGGTACTTCCACTTCACGATATCGACGTTCTCCAACGCGCCCGTAAGATTGGTCGCCGGGCGGATATTCTCTTTGTAGTAACTATTCGACAGTCCGGCGATTGACGCCAACAGCCCAATACCCCCAATTACATTTCCGGCGGTGTTAGAGTAGAGCGGTTGAGAACTACTAGACCCTAATAGCGCGGACGTTGGGACCGTCCCCTGAGACGCTCCGATAATCCGTTCAAAAGCAGCCGCGCGCGCCTGATCTTCCCGCTCTTGTTGGGCTTGCTGCTGCCTGCCGAACGTCCCCAACGCTGTGGGGGCTGCAAGCGCAATTTCCGGAAGAGCCTGTGCGGCCGCAATCTGTCTTGAACGTTCTGTGTCTGCAAGGCCTGTAAGCGCTTGAGAAGCCCCTAACTGGTTAGACCTCTCCTGACTGAATAACCGGGCGAATGCATCCGCGGCGGCTTCAGCTTGGGCGGCCTGCGCAAGGCCACCATTAAGCTGCCCCGTCCGGCCAAATGTTGAAAGGATACGTTTCTGAATGTCTTTGTTGGCAACGTCCAGAGCCGCATTAAACCCCTCGCCTCCGTAAAGGAAATCACCCCTTGCCGTGGCACGAAGCGTGTCGACGCCAGTCGGATCAAGCGTGTCGCCAATATCCTGTCCTTGCGCCGTGTTGAGAAAGACATTCTCCGACGTTGGGAAAAACCCACCCTCACCCAAGGCTCTATTCGCCCCAAGAGTAATGGCGTTGTTCTGGAAGTCATTAAACGGCCTGACACCCGGATTGTCTCGAAGCTCCCGATCCAACCGGGTGAGATTAGAAGACGCAATGGACGCTTGATTTCGAACGAACGGCTGTAGGAATGCCGGGATATCTGTTTTTTGTGTGACCGTTTGGTTCCGGGAACTTTTACCCATTTGGCGCTTCCATAATGTAGGACTTTACTTTCCAGCCTCGTTTCTTCAGCTTCTTCATCATGCCGGCGCGAGAGCTTGACCAAATCACGTCATATCCAATCTGCTCTTTGTGCTTAATCAGCATGCGCTCCATGACCTCTACCCAATCATCAAAGTTCCGCCCGGCGACAAAATTCAAAAACAACACCTTGTTTCCGGGGTTTTTCTGTTGCTCGTACCCGAGAACGCCGACAATCTCGTCACCGTCCAATACAACCCACGTGCCGATCCACCCCAACCGCATGGCGGCATAAGTATCTTGGAGCGTTGTCATTTCGCCTTGGGCGTGCTTCAGGGCCTTTTCGATGAGCGGCGCGATATCACCCCAAACGCCAGGAATGTGTTCGGGCGCGACGCTACGCACTGATAGGCGTGTCGTCCGAGGTGCGGAGCCAGTTTGTGCCATTTGACCAGGCGCGGGTTGGTCCGCCAATTTCGTCTGTGACATAGATTTCCCCACCTTCGTAATCTGAGGCCGGCGGCGCTCCGTCCACAGTGTATTGGGCCAACATGAGGGGCCCCCGCATACGTTGACTTCCATTCAAGGGAAGGCACGCATTCGCCCGCTCGGCAAGACGTCGCCTGTGCTCCTTCTCGTCGTCCAACTCCTTTGGAGCAGACGGGAGCGGCAACACAGTCATAGACTGGCCCCCTGTTGGAGCTCACGCTTGGGAACCTGAATGCCTATGGCGTTGTTCCAACTGTCGGACATTGTCACCCGGAACCGGTGATACCTGTCATTTGTATCCGGCCTAAACAGGCCGTCGATATTCTTTGTCAGAGACGGCCCCACTGTCGTCGTGTCGGCTTGATCGTTTCGGGTGATCACCCTTAACTGAACAGTTCCCCCATCCACCAAGGGACGCGCCCCGTTGACGCGCGCGCGCCTGCCTTCGAAAAACTCTATCTCTTGAGTGTCAATCTCAGCCGTCATGGGTATTCCGTCAAAAAAGCCATGCTTAAAGTCAGTCCCAAAAGCTGCGAATTGCGGGCTGTCGCCTTTCCACCGCTCCGAGTCCAAAGACGCCGGAAGGCTGTCCAAACTCGCCGACACGCTGTCGAGCGTATCCAATGTGAACGACGCGCCGCCAGCACGCCAAATCAGTTCCACGTCCTCCTCAATGAGAGACCAGTCCTGAAGGTTTATGTCGTAGACTATAATCTTGTTTGGACGGCCATTCGTGTTCGACGCACCTGGATATGCCCAGTAAACACGGTTTGCCTTCGGGTCGATCACGCTGGAAATTCTATGGCGGTTCGCAGAGTCCAAATCCCCGCGGGCGAAACGATCTACCTTATTCGCTCCGATGGCCTCAGCCTGTGTTCCACCACCGGTTATTCTGTGAAAGCCCTGCTCAGACCAAACGTAAATTGCGTTTCCGAGCTGTGCGACACTTCCGGGAGATAAACACCCTAACCCAGGAAGCGTCTCGTCAAACTGAAACCAAGACCCAATATCACCTGTGAAGGACATTCTGTGGACCGACGTCTCACTGAAGATAATCCCCACTTCACCGCCGGCTATTCTCTGTACACGTCCGCCCGTTTTCAGGTCGATAAACCCGGATGCCGTCGTAGAGGAGACGGTGTAGTCCAACTCATCTCCTGCAGCGCTCCACCGCACCCGTGTGGATACCGTGTCGTTTGTTGTGTCGAACGTGTTTCCAAAGACAACGAAATTCCCAACCACGCCGATATGCTTGGCCCGGAACTCCGTCGTCAAATCGGAGAACTGACTACCGCCAAGCGTGACTTGTTGCGGGAAATCTGAGAAGTTGGTGGTGAGAAGCTTATTCTTCCACTTCACCATTTCAATAACTTCTTCTTCGGCGGTAACATAGCCACCGGTCTTAGACCGATCGGTCCATGTGGTGCCGACAATCTCATAGAGCTTTCCGGCATCGCCAGCATACTGACGGACATTCCCGTCTCCGTCGCGCACTGTCGTTGCCCCTCTCGGGCGAGCGTCTAGTGCTGTGCTGGTTGAGGTGAACGCTCCGATGGGCTCATAACTATTCAGCCCCGGAAGCGCGTTTACGACACGCACCACCCCCCGGCTTCCGAGAGGCGCTGCGTCTGGGAGCCACCGGGAGAACCTTAAGTCTGGCACTAGACAACGAACCCCTTCACCCGCATTTTCTTAGGGCCGGAATGACGGCTTTTTCTATCTGCGTTCCCGAGACCGTCTCTCAGGTTTTCGTAGATGGTGTTCCACTCTTGAAGACGAAGATCGTCCACATAAGGGGCGGAGAACGTGAGTGCTCCGTATAGATACAACCCCGGCGCTCTAGCAAGGATCTCGTTTGAAGCGTTCGAGTCCGACAGCGCCGCGACTTGCTTGTAGTAGAGCATTTCCCCGGAATAAGCCTCATCCGGAACCACGTCCACTTCGATTTCCTTGTGAATGGCGAAGTAGCAAGGCCGCCCATTCTCTTCACGGCGGTACTCATCCATGATATCCGGAGATAACTGCTTTAGCGGCGTTACAGGGCTTGTCAGAAGCTTCAGAGTTTTCACCTGAAGGAAATCGCTCGGAAGTGACGTTTGCCTTGCAGAGATTGTTATAGACGTCCGCTCTAACATTTCCCGCAGACGAATTTCGTCTCTGTGACGTTCCTCTGCCAAGTCAATAAAGGTATCAATCTTGGAACTAAACGCGGTGGCGTCGCGTCTCAGGTGTTCGGCTATTTCTGTTTTAAGATTGGTGTATGTATCAAGCGCCATTAGTCCAAACGCTTAAAGTCCACATGCCCTGGGTGCGTTCTAAGCTTAGACAGGTCTCTATCATTGAGAAGCTTGTTCCAGAGCGCTTGGGCTTTCTCGGTTTGCCCCAGCATCATCTCCGAAAACGAAATATCGTTCATTTTGCAGAAGTCTTCAAAGAAGGTTTCAGGAATGGTGGCCACCTTCACGAAATCACCCTGCATTCTCGTCGGGGCGTCATTATACTCACGCTGGTTCTGATCCAAGATTGGCTGGACGTCTTGAACCGTTTCCGTGGTAATTTTCTTCCGCCCGTCGTCTCCGTAGTGAAGCCAGTCATACTGAACACGCCCGCCAAGATCGATGGCGTCCATGAGCTTCTTCACTGGGTTAACTCCGTCACATGAAGATCGCCGCCCGTTGACACCTGCCGCGCGCTAATCGAACTGCCAGGCTTGCACGAGAACACTTCCGCCTGGTTCGCTTTGACCAGCATATCTGAAGTCGTCGCATCGCCACCAAACTTCACATGGGCGTCAGTGGTGACCAGAACACGCACTGCGTATGTTTGATCACCTACCGTTACACTTCCCGCGGTCGCTGTATAAGCAGCCTCACGGTGAGTGTCCGGCAAATAGTGGTTGGAAGTCATTAGGTGCCCTCGAGAACAAGTGTAACGACCGCTTCCACTGTGTTTGTGGAACCGCCGTCGGTCTCTACCTCAATTACATCAGTGGACTCGAAGTCATTTGCTCCTGTCGGCTCACAACTGTCTAAATCACCAGCAGCAGACCCAGAGTTCGCTATGGTAATCGTTCCTGCTGTAACCGCCGTACCTGAAATCTTCAGAGTAAGCTCCGCGTCGCCGGTGGTGATCGCTCCGTTAATTACTGAATAGGCGCGTACAATCTTGCCCTTAAAGCCGGGCGCAACATACTTCTGACCTGCGGTTGAAATGTCGGCCAGCTCCACAGAGAGAACCTGTTGGTTGGTTCTCAGAATGTCTAGAAATGACATGGTGTTTTCTCCAAGAAAAAAGGGGGCCGAAGCCCCCCGTCATTAAGCGTCTGTCAAATCGGCGACGAGGCCAGAGCCCAATTCGTTTCGGCACTCCAGTGAGTACTCACACGCTACAACACGCGCGTCTGAGTGACCGCTTTTCTGAAGGTCAAACGAATGGAAGTCCTGCAACTTCGCAAAGGCCCATAGTTTGGGATCGATAACCCAAGCATCCCGCGTTCGTTGGAAGCGGTTGGGGATAATCTTGATCTGATTGAATGGACCTTCATACACATCAAACGAGGCATGAAGTTTTTTGTCTTCTGCCTTGTTGACAGTAGTACCGCGGCCTTGGAAAGTTGTCGCCACATCACGGTTATACGACCCAACCATAAGAACAGTAGGTTCGCCGCCATTGTCGTAACAACCCCGCAAGACCTTACGCAGCTGAGACTCTTTAAAAGCCCGACGGTTTGCCGTCGAAGCGTCACCACGCGTATCCGTGCCGTCGCCAGTCGGTTCGGTACCGCCTGTGCCTTTGTCGGTGTTGGTTTTTACCCACGCACCCATTCCGGCGAGTTCTCTTGCTGTAGAATCGTCGCCGCCGACTTTCGCCTTCGAAGACGTGAGGATCTTCTCAAGGTCATTCTTGAGAACCTTCGCCTTCTTCAGTTCTTTCTGGTAGGTCATTTCGTTACCGCGACCTGCCGTTTTTACAGCCTGTGCGGTAGACGACACACGAACTGAACGATCCGATAGCTGAGTATAGTTACCCAAGCGGACAGTCGGCGTCGCGGCCTCCGCCGTTACGTCATCGCCCTCGATTCGCGCATTCGTATCGTCAGCCGCCTCAAGAGCGTCTGTCTGCCATTCGTGATTGATTGATGTCGCTTTCACATGCGGAATCATCGACATGAAAGGCTGGTGAAAGGGACTTACGTTATAAATGACGTCGGCGAGGTCTTCTCGAATACCCACCATGTCATTGGTTGCATATGTGTTGGTTGGCTGTGCCATTTAACCTTCTCCACGAGAGGCCATGAGATAAGCCAATGCGTCTTCGTCCGATGCCGTTTTCTGGGACCGTTTAAGAAGAGCAGCTCTTTTATCGGTGGCCTGTTGTTGTCGAGACTTCGGCGCGCCTGGCTTTAGTGTCAGGGGAGCCTTGTCCAGTTTCTGCTTCGCGGCGCTGCTGCTTTTTTGGAGGTTGTGAAACTTCATGGCCATGTCGGCCACCACGATCAGACGGGAATCCATGAGGTCTCCCAACTCTTCGGCTGTGAATTTCATTTCCTTTGTCAAGAACCCGGAAAGTTCGGTTTCAAACGCTTGGCGTTTGGTGTCGTCCTTTAAATCCGGTAAGGCCTCAAAGAGCTTCGCCTGTTCTGCTTTCGCATACTGTTGAAGCTCTTGTGCTGATTGGCCCTGGTTGCTTTCCATAAGCTTCTGGAAGTCGGCTTGCGCCTGCCCCTTGATGCCGGAAATGCGCTCCAGGCGTTCCTGAAACTCCCCTTGCTTGACGAGATAAATCGTCGGGTCGTTTTCTTTCAGGTCTTTCCAATCAACCGCTTGGTAGTCCTCCAAAAAAAGCGCTTCTGCCGCCTGAACAAGCCCGGCAACATCCGTCAGCCCTTGCTGAATGGCGTCCTTACGTAAGGAAAATTCTTTCTCAATCTCAGA